>NZ_CP067102.1:1082500-5882500 GCF_016616885.1 Bradyrhizobium diazoefficiens
ATCGCGCAGGTCGATGCCGACAAGAAGATGCCGGCCAAGGACAAGAAGGAAGCGCTCGACGAGCTCAACCAGGCCCTGAAGAGCCCAGCGCCCGCGATCGAGAACAAGGCCAATATCGACCTCGTCGGCAAGTATTACGACAAGCTCGTTGCTGCGTTGGGGGATGATCAGAATTGAGTTGGCAGTGTGCGCGTTACTGAGCCGCGCATTGATTAATCTTGCGTCGTCCTGGCGAAAGCCAGGACCCATTACCCCAGGGAGAAGTTGCGGCGCGAGCCGGCAACCACGGGTCTTCGCCAAACCCCTCCCGGGGTAATGGTCGGCGCTCGCTATGCTCGCTTGTCTAGGACGACGACGGTAAAATTCCGAGATCGACTCACAAAGCAAAAGCCTCGAAGACGCCTCCGGGGCTTTCATCGTTTGATCGTGTACGCAACGCCGCGACGTTAAAGCTCCGATGTTCAATGTTGCGCGGCGAACGCCGCCTCCATCGCTTTTCGTGTCTGGATCGCCTCGTTGCCCGCGTCGAACTCGACATCACTCCAGCGCACGACCTCGCCATGGGCGATGTCGTGCTTCAGCTTGAGGCGATGCGCTAGGCCAATCGGCAGGGCGCCGGCCTTCAGGCTTGCGGCCGCCGGCACCAGCTTGCCCCACACGGTGTAGCCGCCTTCGCCGTCCAGCATCTCGCCGGCGCGCAAATTCCGCTTGGCCACGGACGCGACGTCGCCGCGGAAGCCGTAGGGTTGCCCGGTCGGCTCGCCCCGCAGCGCCGCTGACAGCACCGAGATGTTCAGCTCCAGCCCGATCAGATGATAGGGCTTGTACATCGCGGCGAACCGTCCGCTGGAATCGGTCTTCAGGCCGTACTGCTTGAAGCAATCGGCAGCGTAGTCGTTCGGCGCCTCTAGCACGACATAGACGCCCCAACGCAGGTCACGAAACACCGGCCGGCCGTCGCGCTCGAGTGACGACACGACTTCCACGACACCCGATCGCTCCAGCACGCCGCCCTTGTCGCGGGGACGCATGATGTGCGGGAGATCGTCGACGCCGCAGGGCGGAAACAGCAGGCCGTCCGTCGGCACGTCCAATCCGCAGGCGTTCGCGATCGCGGCCATCTCGATCGCCGATTTCGTGCCGTCGAGGAAGGAATTGAACATCTGCGGATTCATGCCGGCTGACTGCGCTTCGTCCGCGGTGAGACCATAATGCTGCCAGACTCCATCCGGCGTCACGTCGTGATAGGCCGGTAGATATTTTGTGCCTTTGCCGGCGGCCACCACGCGGAAACCTGTCGCGCGGGCCCAGTCCACCATCTCCGCCGTCAGCGCCGGCTGGTCGCCATAGGCGAGCGAATAGACCACACCCGCCTTCCGCGCTTCCTCGGCGAGCAGAGGACCGGCGAGCACGTCGGCCTCGACGTTCACCATCACGATGTGCTTGCCCGCCGCAATCGCGGCGCGCGCGTGGCGGATGCCGACGGCCGGATTTCCGGTCGCTTCCACCACCACATCCATCGCGCCGCCCGCGATGGCGCGTGTGCCGTCATCGGTGAACATGGTCGCGGCGATCCGCTCGGCGCTCCAGCCGACGGTGCGGCAAGCTTCGCGTGCGCGCTCGCGATCGATGTCGACGATAACAGGCACCTCCAGCCCCGGCGTGTGCGGCACCTGCGCCAGAAACATCGAGCCGAATTTGCCGGCGCCGATCAGCGCGACACGGACAGGCTTGCCGGCGGATGCGCGGGCCTGGAGGAGGCGGAAGAGGTTCATGGGGAACGTCCTGAGCAGGTATTGTGTCCCGGACGCGGTGCAGCGCTTCTTCAGCGCTGCTCCGCAGAGCCGAGACCCAGAGAGAAACTATCCGTGTGGCATGGGCCCCGGCTCAGCAGCGCATCACTGACGTGCTGCGCTGCGTCCGGGGCACGAGACCTGTTTACTCCGCCGCCTGCCGCTGCGCACGGGCGAGCCGCACCAGCGCATCATCGTCCACCGTCTTGATCGGCGCGAAATCGCGGTGCGCGATGTACTCGGGGCGCGTCGGGGTGCGGATATAGTTCGAGACCGCGTTCAGCGTCAGGTACACGATCTTGCGCGGGTAGGGCGTGATGTTGCCGCTCGAGCCGTGCACGAGATTGCCGTGGAACATCAGCATGCCGCCGGGCTTGCCCGTCGGCGCGACGATGCCGCCCTGTTTGACCAGCCGCGTCACGGTGTCCTCGTCCAGCGTCCACAACGGATACGACGTGGTGGAAAGATCATGCGAGGCCTGGAGATCGCCGGCATTCTGGCTGCGTGGCACCAGCATCAGCGGACCGTTGATCGGCATCACCTCGTCGAGGAAGATCGCGATGTTCATCGCCCGCGGCTCCGGCATGCCGTCGTCGCGCTTCCAGGTGCCGTAGTCCTGATGCCACTGCCAGACATCGCCGGTGAAGGCCGATTTCGCGTTGATCTTGAACTGGTGCATGTAGACGGGCTCGCCGAACAATTGCTCGACGGGGTCGATCATGCGCGGATGCGCGCCAAGCACACGGAAGGCGTCGTTGTAGAGATGCGCGGCAAAGGCCGTGCGCGGCGCGCCGCTCTTCTCGCGCCAGACCTCGGGCCGGTTGGCGTCGTAAATGCCGACGGCCTCGCGCGCGAGGAACTCGACCTCCTCTTGGGCAAACAATTCGGGCAGGAACAGCCATCCCTCGCGGTGGAAGAACTCCAATTGCGCCTCGGACAGTTTCATGGGTCGTCCTCCTGCTTGTTTTTGTTGTGCGTCGTTCCGGGGCGGTCCGAAGGACCGAACTATGGTGCGCAATTGCGCACCTGAGAACCTCGAGATTCCGGATCGCGCTTCGCGCGTCCGGAACGACAGCGCGCTACGCCGCCACGTCGTCCGTCGCCCTCAATCTCTCCTCAGTCATCCGCCCCGCCGTCTGCGCATGTGCCAGCGCCGCGTGTTCCGCAGCGTTCGCATCGCCTGCGAGAATGTGCCTGGCGATATCGGCATGCTCGGCCCAGGCGCTGCCGCGATAATCGAGCTCCGACAGCACGGTCGCCATCGAGCGGCGCATATGCGGCCATTGCGGCGTGATCGTCTCCTCGATCACGGGATTGCCGGCGAGCTGGTAGATGGCGCGATGAAATTCGACGTCGAGCGCGATCAGCTCGGCGAGCGTCGTCTTGCGATCGATGCGGCGTCCGGCGGCGAGCGCCAAATCGAGGCGCGCGCGTCCCGCCGCGTCGGTTGCGGCGCGCTGAGCTGCAAGCCGGGCCGCGAGCGCGTCGATCGCGCCGCGCACCTCGTAGAGCTGGCGAATGCGCGCGGGATCGAGCTGGGTCACTTCAAAACCGCGCCGGCCGCTCTCGGCGACGAGCCCCTGCCGATGCAACAAATGTAACGCGTGCGACACCGGCTGGCGTGACACGCCGAGCTTGTCGGCGAGCTCGTTCTGGCGGATGCGCTGGCCGGGTTGCAGCGTGCGGTCGGAGATCGCCTCCAGGATCCTTGCATAGACCTGGTCGATCAGGTTCGGGAGCGGGTCGAGAGGGATAACGCCGGCGGCTCCGAAAAAGGAATACGGAATTCCGTATTCGAAACTACGGCTATGAGCCGGAGGCGTCAAGCACTACCTAAATACCGTTATTGGCGTCATGGTTCGACCCGGCTAAGCTATTGATATTGCTTGGGCCCGCTACTGTGCATGGGGTTGTTTTGGGAAAGCTTGCCCCGCTACTCCGCCAAGAACCAGCTCACGACCCCGCCGAATTCCAGCGGCGCTTGCTCGAACATCCAGTGCCCGGCATTCGCAATCACTGCCGTCTGCGCGCCGGCGATATGCGCGGCCAGCACGCGCCACATCACCGACAGGCTGCCGGTGGTGGCGCCACCGCCGATCAGCAGCGTCGGCGTCCTGATCGCCTGCGCATCCGCGAGCGTGTAGGGCCTGCGTTGCTCGTTGATCTGGCCGAGGAAGGTCAGCGCGTTGTCGCGCAGCTGCTGTTTTGCGGCTGCCGGCACGCGCCGCCACGAGCCGTCGCCCTCGATGCCTTCGTAGAAGGTCTGCAGCGCGCCCTCGATGTCGCCGGCGCGGATCATCTCGACGCAGCGTATCGTCTTCGCGGCGAGCGGCGGATGCGCAGGTGTGCCTTCGGGCACCGGCAGGCTGGCATCGAGATCGCCGCCCGGCTCGGCCAGCACCAGCTTTCGCAACAGATCGGGCCGCGCCTGCGCCACGCGAAACGCGATGTGCCCGCCGCGCGAATGGCCCATCAGATCGACCGGGCCGGGCCTGATCTGCTCGATGAACGCGATCGTGTCGGCAACATGCTGCGCCATCTTGTAGTCCTCGCCGACGGCGTCCCAGTGCTCGGGAAAGAAGTGCCGCAGGCTGACCGAGATCACCCGATGGTTCTTCGACAGCGGGCCGAGCACCGAATACCAGGTGCGGAAATCCCCGAGCGTGCCGTGCACGCAGACCAGCGGATGGCCTCGTCCCACCTCGAGATAAGCCATGTCGTAACCGTTGACGCGAAAGCTTTGCATGATCAGCTCGCCAGGAAATCGAGAACCACTTCGGAATATTTCTGCGGCGCCTGCTCGAACATCGGATGCGTCGCGTTCGGGATGATCGCCGTCTTCGAGTAGGGCACGTGCGCGGCGAGCGCATGCAGCACTTTTGGCAGCAGACCTCTGGTTCGCGCGCCCAGGATGAACAGCGTTGGCATCTTGACCGCCTCCGCATCCGCCTTGGAGAAGGGCGGGCGATTGTCGCGGACCTGGCCGATCAAGGTCGTGGCGTTGTCGCGCAAATTCTGCTTCACCATCGCCGGCAGCCGCGGCCAGGTGCCAGGTCCTTCCAGCCTGTCGACGAAGACGGCGAGGCCGCCATCGACATCGCCGGCCGCGATCTTCTCGGCCGAGGCCGTGAACCGCGCCAGCAGCGGCGAGGGGCCGCCGGCATACTCAGGATCGAGGCTCGCATCGAGCTCGCCGCCGGGCTCGGCGAGGATCAGCCGCCGCAGCAGGTCGGGGCGCTGCTGTGCCACGCGGAAGCAGATGTGGCCGCCGCGGGAATGTCCCATCAAATCGACCGCGCCGAGGTCGAGCTTCTCGATAAAGGCGATGACGTCGCTGACATGCTGCGCGATCGAATAGGTGTCGCCGACGCCGTCCCATTGTGCCGGGAAGAAGTGCCGCAGGCTGACAGCGATCATCCGGTGCCGCTGCGTCAGCGGTCCGAGCACGCAGCCCCAGACGCGGAAATCATTGAGCGATCCATGCACGCAGATCAGTGGCGGGCGGTCTCTGTCCTCGCCCACGTCGAGATAGGGCATGTCGTATCCGTCGACGTAGAGGCTTTGCATTATAGGCTCGCGGAAAGGTGTGCGGAACTCCTGTGCAAGATTCCCGGAAACCGGGTGGATCGCAACTATTTCCAAGCCTAGATTTAGACCCAGATCACAATGGGGGGATGCGACGAGGACGCAAGCCAGGAACCTAGCCATGACCGACCAGCATTTCGCCCTGTTCGATACCAGGATCGGCCTCTGTGCCATCGCCTGGGGCCCGCGCGGCATCAACGGCACGCAGCTGCCGATGGGCGGCGAGCAGAAGATCCGCACCCGCATCAGCCAGCGCCATGCCGACGCCAGCGAGGCCGAGCCGACGGCCGAAGTGCAGCAGGCGATCGACCGCATCGTCAAGCTGCTCGCAGGCGAACCGGATGACCTCACGGACATCCCGCTCGATCTCGATGGCGTGCCAGACTTCAACCGTGGAGTCTACGAGATCGCCCGCGCCATTCCGCCCGGCAAGACGATGACCTATGGCGATATCGCCAAGCGTCTTGGCGGTGTCCAGCTGTCGCGTGACGTCGGCCAGGCGCTCGGCCACAATCCATGCCCGATCGTCGTGCCCTGCCACCGCGTGTTGGCTGCCGGTAACAAGCCCGGCGGCTTCTCGGCGAATGGTGGCGTGGTGACCAAGCTGAAGATGCTCGAGATCGAAGGCGCGCTGGTGAACCACACGCCGAGCTTGTTCGATTGAGGCGCTAAATCTTCGCCGCCGTCTTCGGCCAGTACTTGTCGCGCAGATGCCGCTTCACCAGCTTGCCGGTCGGCGTGCGCGGCAGCTCGGCCTCGAAATCGATCGAGCGCGGGCACTTGATCGCCGAGAGGCGCATCTTGCAGTAGGCGATCAGATCAGCCTCGAGCTCCTTGCCGGCGCGTGTCATGTCGTGCGCCTGCACCACCGCCTTGACCTCTTCGCCCATCTCCTCATTCGGCACGCCGAATACCGCGACGTCGGCGATCTCGGGGTGAGTGATGAGCACGTCCTCGGTCTCCTGCGGGTAAATGTTCACGCCACCTGAGATGATCATGTAGGACTTGCGATCGGTGAGAAACAGGAAGCCATCCTTGTCGAGATAACCGACATCGCCGAGCGTCGACCAGCCCTTGGCATTATAGGCCTTCTTCGTCTTCTCGGGATCGTTGTGATAGGCGAAGGCCGGCGCATCGGCGAAATAGACCGTGCCGATTTCGCCAGTCGGCTGCTCCTCGTCGTTCTCGTCCAGAATCTTGACCTTGCCGACCACGGCGCGGCCGACGCTGCCGCGGTGCTGCAGCCATTGCTGCGAGTTGCAGACGGTGACGCCATTGCCTTCCGAGCCCGCGTAATACTCGATCAGGATCGGTCCCCACCACTCGATCATCTTTGCTTTGACGTCGACCGGGCAGGGCGCAGCGGCATGGATCGCGCCTTTCAGTGTCGAGACGTTGTACTTGGCGCGGACCTCGTCCGGCAGCTTCAGCATGCGCACGAACATGGTCGGCACGAGCTGTGACTGGGTCACCTTGTATTTCTCGACGAGTATCAAGAAGTCCTCGGCGTCGAAATGCTCCATGATGATGGAGCTGCCGCCGAGCACGATCGCCATCATGTTGAAGCGCAGTGGAGCTGCGTGATAGAGCGGCGCCGGCGAGAGATAGGTGCTCTCGGCATTCATGCCGCACATGTTGGCGCAGAGCACGCGCAAAAACGTGTTCGGCACGTCGATCTTGTTGCCCTCAAAGGCCTTCTTGATTCCCTTCGGCCGGCCGGTCGTGCCCGACGAATACAGCATGTCGTAGCCGGCGACCTCGTCGGCAATCGGCGTGGTCGGCTGCGCGGCCGCTTCCTTGTCATAGGAGCGGAAGCCGGGCAAGGGCTCGTCGACCATGTAGAACATGGGCTCGCCTGGCGCACCCTTGACCAGGTCCTTGATCTGGTCGGCGCATTTCGGCGTCGTGATCACGACCTTGGCGCCGCAATCGCCGATGATGTAGTCGATCTCGTCCTGCTTCAGATAGCGGCTGATCGCGGTGTAATAGAGCCCGCTTCGTTGCGCCGCCCAACAGAACTCCATGAAGGCAAGCCGGTTTTCCATCAGCAGCGCGATGTGGTCGCCAGCCTTTAGCCCGAGCGAGCGGAACAGGTTTGCGCCTTGGTTCGAGAGCTCGTCGAGCTCGCGATAGGTGATCGCCTTGCCGGTCCCGGCCATCTGGTAGGCGATCTTGTCGGGCGTGGTCCTGGCGTAGACGGACGGATGGGTCATGGCGTTTCCTCAAAACGCGGATGGCGAGTAGCGAGTGGCGAATAGGGAAGAAGGACAATCCGTTCTTCGCCTACTCACCATTCGCCACTCGCCACTCACTACTCGCTCCTGTATTTCTTACAGTCGTTCGACAATCGTCACGTTGGCCATGCCGCCGCCTTCGCACATGGTCTGCAGGCCGTAGCGCTTGCCGCGTTGGTGCAGGGCGTGGACCAGCGTCGTCATCAGCTTGGTGCCGGAGCCGCCGAGCGGATGGCCGAGCGCGATGGCGCCGCCGTTGACGTTGAGCCTGCTAGGATCGGCGCCGGTGGTCTTCAGCCAGCCGGTCGGCACCGAGGCGAAGGCCTCGTTGACCTCGAACAGGTCGATGTCGTCGATCTTCATGCCGGCCTTCTCCAGCGCGCGCTTGGTGGCGTGCAGCGGCGCGTCGAGCATGATGACGGGATCGCCGCCGGTCATGGTCATGTGGTGGATGCGCGCCAGCGGCTTCACGCCGAGCTGCTTGAGGCCGCGCTCGTTCACGACCATCACGCCGGAGGCGCCATCGCAGATCTGGCTGGCGCTGGCCGCGGTGAGCTTGCCGTTCTCGGCGATCAGCTTGACGCCCTTGATGCCGTCGAGCGTGGCGTCGAAGCGGATGCCTTCGTCGATATGGTGGGTGTCCTTGGAACCATCGGCGCGAGTGATCTCGATCGGCACGATTTCCTTCTTGAAATGACCGGCCTGGGTCGCCGCGATCGCGCGCTGATGGCTGTTGTAGGAATATTCGTCGAGATCATCCTTCGACAGGCCGTACTTCTCGGCCATCATCTCCGCGCCGGTGAACTGGCTGAACACGATGTTCGGGTACTTCGCCTCAATGCCCGGGCTCTTGTAATTGCCAAAGCCGTTCTTGGCCGGAAGCTGCGAGGACAGGCCCATCGGCACGCGCGTCATCGATTCCACGCCGGCCGCGATCACCATATCCATCGTGCCGGACATGACGGCTTGCGCCGCGAAGTGCAGCGCCTGCTGCGAGGAGCCGCACTGACGGTCGATCGAGGTGCCCGGCACGCTCTCCGGCAGTTTCGAGGCCATGATGGCGTTGCGCGCAACGTTGTTCGACTGTTCGCCGACCTGCATGACGCAGCCCATGATCACGTCCTCGACCAGCGCAGGGTCGACCTTGGTGCGATCGACCAACTCGTCTAGCACCTTCGCGGCGAGATCGGCCGGATGCCAGCCGGCGAGGCGGCCCCCCTTGCGCCCGCCGGCAGTACGCGCAGCGGCGACGATATAAGCCTCGGCCATTTCGGTCTCTCCCATGATTGTTCTTGATAGGGTTGGGTCGTCGGGGCGGATTTAAGGGGTGCGATCTCATTTAGTCAATCGATCAATTAACTCTTGTGATGAGGCGCTGCTTCGGCTTATCTGCGCCCCGCTCCAGGCGGCGAAAACAGGGATCTCCGTGACTACCAGCGTACCGAACAGGCTCCCCAGCGGAAAGAATTCCACGGCAGAGAAATTGCTCGTGGCCGCCAGCGAGCTGATGATCGAACGCTCCTCGATCGAGATCTCGCTTTCCGACATCGCCCAGAAGTCGGGCGCCAATGCCGCGCTGGTCAAATACCATTTCGGCAACAAGGACGGCCTGCTGCTGGCACTGCTCGCGCGAGATGCTGCGACCGAAATGTCCAATCTCGAATATCTGCTGGCACAGCCAATCACGTCGACCGCGAAGCTGAAGCTGCATATCGCCGGCATCATCCGCGCCTATCACCGGTTCCCCTACATGAACCGGCTGATCCATTATCTCCTGCACGAGAGCGTCGCGGGCTCTGCCGATGAGGTCTCAAAGTTCTTCGTGGCGCCGCTGCTCGACTTTCATCGCCGCCTGCTCGCAGAGGGCGTCAGCCGCGGCGAGTTCCGGCAAACCGATCCGGTGCTGTTCTACACCAGCCTGATCGGTGCCTGCGATCACCTGTTCTTCGGCCGGCACGCGATGTCTCGTGCGACCGGCGTCGGCCCGGTCACCGATGACGTTTGCCGGCAATACATCAAGCACATGGAAGCGCTGATCTGCGGCGGCATTTTGAATGGGCGAATGGCGAATAGCGAATAGCGAATTGGATCCCCTTCGAATCGCCACTCGCTATTCGCCAACAACAACAACCAAGGAGAGCTCGAACATGCAGTTGAAAGACGTAGCCGTTCTCATCACCGGTGGTGGTTCGGGTCTTGGTGAAGCGACCGCGCGCGCCATGGCCGCCAAGGGCGCCAAGATCGGCGTGATCGACCAGAACAAGGACAGCGCCGAGAAGGTCGCCGCCGAGGTGAAGGGCGTAGCCCTTCATGCCGACGTCACCAGCGAGGAGCAGATCAAGGCGGCGATCGCGAAGGCGGAAGCCGCGCACGGCGTTGCCCGCGTGCTGATGAACTGCGCCGGCATCGGCGGTTCGCAGCGCATCGTCGGCCGCGACGGCGTCTATCCCTTGGAGAAGTTCGCGCGCATCATCAACGTCAACCTGATCGGCACCTTCAACTGCTTGCGCCTGTTCGCCGAGCGCCTCGTCACGATCGAGCCGGTCGGTGAAGAGCGCGGCGTCATCATCAACACCGCCTCGGTTGCCGCTTACGAAGGCCAGATCGGCCAGATTGCTTACTCCGCCTCGAAGGGCGGCGTTGTGGGCCTCACCCTGCCAGCCGCGCGCGACCTCGCGAGCCAAAAAATCCGCGTCAACACCATCGCACCCGGCCTGTTCTTCACGCCGCTGCTGATGGGTCTGAACGAAGAGGCCCGCAAGAGCCTCGGCGCCCAGGTGCCGCATCCCTCGCGTCTCGGCGACGCCAACGAATACGGTTCGCTCGCCGTGCACATTGTCGAGAACGCCATGCTCAACGGCGAGACCATTCGTCTCGACGGCGCCATCCGTATGGCCCCGCGGTAACGTAGGCATACTCGGCTGCTGTCCCTTTTCCCCTTGTGGGAAAAGGTGGCGCGAAGCGCCGGATGAGTGGTTCTCTCCGCGGAGACAGACCCCTCACCCAAGCGAGTTCCTGGCTAGCAACGTGCATGCCCTCTCCCACAAGGGGAGAGGGCCCAATAATCGCCACCTCAAGCCCGGAAGCGGAGCTGTCCATGTCCCAACCGCTGCTGATCGAGCATGACGATGGCGTCGACCGGGTGACGCTCAATCGTCCTGACAGTCTCAACGCGCTTGATCCTGCGCTGATCGAGGCGCCTGTTATCGCGATGGAGGACCGCAACCAGGTCCTGTGCAGCCGCTCCGAGGAATTCTCAGAAGGCATCAGGGCCTTCCTTGAGAAGCGAAAGCCTGTCTATATCAAGCGCTGAACGACAAAGATCCGCAAAGGACAATAATTCCGGGAGACGCAAAATGAGTGGAAGCGCGGCGGCGGTGATGGCGAAGCCCGCCTTTCGCAAGGTCGAGTGGCTTGCGCGTGACATCGATGTCGAACGCCGCGCCGACGGCGCGGTGGTGCTGAAGTCGCGCATTCCCTTGCAGGCTTACGAAAAACATCTTCCGGCCTCGCTGGCGAAATGGGCCAGGCAAGCGCCGGAGCGCATCTGGCTGGCGCAGCGCGGTGGTCCGAACCGCGAATGGCGCAAGGTGTCGTATGGTGAAGCGAAGCGCACCGTCGATGCGCTGACGCAGGCGCTACTCAATCTCGGCATCGAGGGCCGCCCAGTCACGATTCTCTCCGGCAATTCGATCGAGCACGCGCTGATGACGCAGGCCGCGATGCAGGCGCGCTCGCCGGCGGCGCCGGTATCGCCGGCCTACTCCTTGATGAGCCACGATCACGTCAAGTTGAAGTACCTGTTCGACCTGATCAAGCCGGCCGTGGTGATGGTGCAGGATGGCCCGACCTTCGAGAAGGCGCTGAAAGCGCTCGATCTCACCGGCGTAACCGTCGTTCACGTCGTGCGGCCATGCGACGGCATCAAGAGCGTCAGCTTTGCCGAGCTCGCCGCAACCCCGGTGACGCCCGATGTCGACGCATCGATCGCAAAAATCACGCCCGACACCGTCGGCAAGCTGCTGTTCACGTCAGGCTCGACCGGGATGCCCAAGGCCGTCATCAACACGCAAGAGATGATGTGCGCCAATGCAGCGATGATGATGCAGGTGCGGCCGCGCACGCCGGGCGGTCCGATCGCCACGGTGCTGGACTGGATGCCGTGGAATCACACCATGGGCGGCAATGCCGCATTCCACCCAGTGCTGGTGGATGGCGGCACGCTTTATATCGACGATGGCCGGCCGATGCCGGGGCAGTTGGAAGAGACCATCAAGAACCTGCGCGAGATCTCGCCGACCTATTACGCCAACGTGCCGGCCGGTTATGCTGCGCTCGCCGCAGCCATGGAGAAGGACGACGCGCTCTGCCACTCGTTCTTCAAGAACCTCTCGATCATGGCCTATGGCGGCGCGCGGCTGCCTGACGATCTCTACGACCGCATGCAGGCGCTCGCCGTGAAGACCACCGGCGAGCGCATCGTGTTCTACACCGGCTGGGGCTCGACCGAGACCGCGCCGACCTCGACCGGCACCTATTGGGACACCGAGCGCGTCGGCCTGATCGGCCTGCCGTTCCCCGGCGTTGAATTGAAGATGGTGCCGTGCGGCTCGAAGTACGAGTTGCGCCTGCGTGGCGTCAACGTCACGCCCGGCTACTTTGGTCAGCCCGATCTCACCAGGAAGATGTTCGACGAGGAAGGTTTTTACTGCATCGGCGATGCCGGCATTTTCGTCGACGATGCCGATCCGGTGAAGGGCATCATCTTCGCCGGGCGCGTGGTCGAAGACTTCAAGCTGACTACCGGCACCTTTGTGCATGTCGGTTCGCTCCGCACCGATGCGATCGCGGCCGCGACGCCGGTCGTGCATGACGCGCTGGTCGCGGGACAGGACCGCGCCTTCATTGGGCTGCTGGCCTGGCCGAACCTGCATGCCTGCCGCCAGCTCGTCGGCAATGCCGATCTCAGCTTCGAGGATGCCGTTAGACATCCCGAGGTGATCGCCTGCTTCAGGCGTGGGCTCAAGGCGCACAACAAGGAGTGCGAAGGCGCCAGTAGTCGCATCATCGCGCGCGCGATGCTGATGGCCGAGCCGCCCTCGATCGATGGCAACGAGCTCACCGACAAGGGCTACATCAACCAGCGCGCCGGCCTGGAACGCCGCGCCACGCTGGTGGAGCGGCTTTATGCCGACAAGCCGGATCAAGACGTCATCGTGCTGCGATGCGAGTGAATCCGTCATTCCGGGGCGCGCGTAGCGCGAACCCGGAATCCAGAGATGACTAGATCGAGATTCCGGGTTCGGCGCTCCGCGCCGCCACGGAATGACAGCAAGTGAAAGGGCAGGCCGCCATGAACTTTGATTTCTCCGACGACCAGAAGCAGCTGCGCGACCAGGCGTGCAAGTTCCTCACTGAGAAATGCTCGCCCAAGGCGGTGCGCGTCGTGCTCGACGGCAAGGCGCCCTACGACAAGGAGCTGTGGATGGGCCTCGCCGAGATGGGCTTCCTCGGCGTCGCGATCCCCGAAGAGTTCGGTGGCGCTGGCGCGGGTCATCTCGAGCTTTGCGTGATCGCGGAAGAGATGGGCCGGGCCAATGCGCCGGTGCCGTTCTCCTCGACGGTCTATCTCGCGGCCGAAGCGCTGCTGATCGCCGGCAGCGACGCGCAAAAGAAGAAGTGGCTGCCGGCGATTGCCTCGGGCGAGGCGATCGGCACGCTGGCGTTGTTCGAGGGCAAGGGCAATCCGTCGCCGAAGAACGTCAAGCTGACGGCCGCGAATGGCGTGCTCAATGGCGTCAAGAAGCCGGTGGCCGACGGTGCGATCGCCGACTTCGCGGTGGTTGCCGCCCGCACGGGGTCGAGCGGCCGCGATGGCGACATCTCGCTGTTCCTCGTCGACCTCAAAGCCGGTGGCGTCGAGGTGAAAAGCCTCACCAATCTCGATCCGACCCGTGGTCAGGCCGAGATCATTTTCAAGGACTGCAAGGCTGAGTCGCTCGGCGCCGCCGGAGAAGGCTGGAGCATTCTGACCCAGGTGCTCGACCGCGCCGCGGTGCTCTGCGCGTTCGAGCAAGTCGGTGGTTCCGACCGCGCGCTGGAGATGGGCCGCGACTACGCGCTCGATCGTATCGCTTTCGGCCGTCAGATCGGCTCGTTCCAGGCGGTCAAGCATATGCTGGCCGACATGTACGTCTCGGCGACGCTGGCGCGTTCCAACAGCTATTACGGCGCCTGGGCGCTCTCGACCAACGCATCCGAATTGCCGGAAGCAGCGGCCGCCGCGCGCATCAGCGCGACGCAGGCGTTCCAGCACTGTGCCAAGAACAACATTCAGGTTCACGGTGGCATGGGTTTTACCTGGGAGTTCGACTGCCACATGTACTACCGCCGCGCCAACGCCATGGCGCTCGGGCTCGGCAGCCTGGCCTATTGGGAAGACCAGCTGATCGACCGCATGCGCAAGAAGAACGCGGCGTAAGTCGCCGCACGTGTCCCGGACGCGATGCGGCGCGTAGTGCCGCTTCGCAGAGCCGGGACCCAGGGGCCGCAATGGGCCCCGGATCTGCAGCGCACCACTTCGTGCTGCGCAGCGTCCGGGGAAAGGACCGAGAGAAAAGACCATGAACTTCGACGACACCCCGCAGGAAGCCGAATTTCGCGCCACCGCTCGGGCCTGGATCGGTGCGAACGCGCCCAAGCAATATGAGGACGAGCTGCGCAAATCCTCGCTCGGCCGCACCCAGCTCAAGAACGCCAACATTCTCGAAGTGGCAAAGACCTGGCAGAAGAAGAAGGCCGATGCCGGCTGGGCCTGCCTGCATTGGCCGAAGGAGTATGGCGGCCGCGGTTCGTCGCCGATCGAGCGCGTGATCTGGCAGCAGGAGGAGGGCGCGTTCGGCAAGCTCTCCCACATGTTCATCATCGGCCACGGCATGTGCGGGCCGACCATGATGGCGTTCGCGCGCGAGGAGCATAAGCGCACCTATCTGCCGCCGCTCGCCTCCGGCGAAAAGGTCTGGTGCCAGCTGTTCTCCGAGCCCGCCGGTGGCTCGGACGTCGCAGGGCTCCGCACGCGCGCGGAGAAGGACGGCGACGACTGGGTCATCAACGGCCAGAAGACCTGGACCTCGGGCGCGCATTATTCCGATTATGGCATCTTGCTCACCCGCACCGATCCTGATGTGCCCAAGCACAAGGGCCTCACCATGTTCTTCCTGGACATGACGAGCCCGGGTGTCGAGGTGCGGCCGATCAAGCAGGCGAGCGGCGCCTCCGACTTCAACGAGGTCTATTTCACTGATGTCCGCATCCCCGACCACCAACGCCTCGGCGAGGTCGGCGACGGCTGGAACGTCTCGCTGACCACGCTGATGAACGAACGCATGTCGATCGGAGCGGGCGTCTCGACCGGCTTTCCGGAGCTGTTCGAGTATTGCGCGAGCCTGATGCTCGACGACGGTCCGGCGATCGAGGACCGCGCGGTGCGTTCGAAGCTGGCGAACTGGGCAGTGAAGGCGAGTGGCTTGCGCTACACCAGCATGCGCGCGATATCGGCGCTGTCGAAGGGCGAGCGGCCGGGACCGGAAAATTCGATCGGCAAGCTGGTCGCGGGCTCGATGATCCAGGACGTCGCGACCTACGCGCTGGATCTGCAGGCAGCTGCTGGCTTCGTCAGCGATCCCGATGATGCTGAACTTGCCGGCCGTTTCCAGGCCATGCTGCTGCGTGCACCGGGTACACGCGTGGAAGGCGGCACCGACGAGATCATGCGCAACATCATCGCTGAGCGGGTGCTGGGCCTGCCCGGTGATATCCGTGTCGACAAGGACATGCCGTTCAACAAGATCCCGACGAAGGGAAGAGGTTAGAGGTCCGCCATGAATTTCGACGACACCCCGCAGGAAGCCACATTCCGCGAGACCGCGCGCAAATGGATCGCCGCCAACGCACCGAAGGAGTTCGAGCAGGAGCTGTCGAAATCCTCGCTCGGCCGCATCAGGCTTGCGAAGCACGACATGGTCGAGGTCGGCAAGGCCTGGCAGAAGAAGAAGGCGGAGGGCGGCTGGGCCTGCCTGCACTGGCCGAAGGAATATGGCGGCCGCGGCGCCAGCCCGATTGAGCGCGTGATCTGGCAGCAGGAAGAGGGCATCTACGGCAAGCTGACGCAGCCATTCCAGATCGGCGAGGGCATGTGCGGCCCGACCGTGATGGCCTGGGGCAGCGAAGACGCCAAGCGCCGTTATCTGCCGAAGCTCGCCTCGGGCGAGGAGATCTGGTGCCAGTTGTTCTCCGAGCCATCGGCCGGCTCCGACGTTGCGGGTTTGCGCACGCGCGCGGAGAAAAAGGGTGACAATTGGGTCGTCAACGGCCAGAAGATCTGGACCTCGGGCGCGCATTATTCCGACTTCGGCCTTCTGATCGCGCGCACCGATCCTGATGTGCCCAAGCACAAGGGCCTCACCATGTTCTTCCTGGACATGAAGAGCCCGGGCGTCGAGGTGCGGCCGATCAAGCAGGCCAACGGCATGCAGGAGTTCAACGAGGTCTATTTCACCGACGTCGTGATTCCCGATAGCCAGCGGCTCGGCGCCGTCGGCGAGGGTTGGAGCGTGTCGCTGACCACGCTGATGAACGAGCGCATGTCGATCGGTTCGCGGCTTGCGACCGGCGTCCCTGAATTGTTCGAGTTCTGCTCCAACCTGATGCTGGAGGACGGGCTCGCCATCGACGATCCCGCCGTGCGCTCCAAGCTTGCGAGCTGGGCCGTGAAGTCGAGCGGGCTGAAATACACCAGTTACCGCGCGATCTCGGCGTTGTCGAAGGGCGAGCGGCCGGGGCCGGAGAATTCGATCGGCAAGCTGGTGTCGGGCATGATGCTCCAGGACATCGCAACTTATGCGATGGACCTGCAGGGCGCAGCCGGCGTTCTCACAGGCAGCGACGAGGAGACGGTGCACGGCCAGTTCCAGCAGATGCTGCTGTCCTCGCCCTCGATGCGCATCGCCGGCGGCACCGACGAGATTTTGCGCAACATCATCGCCGAGCGGGTGCTGGGATTGCCCGGCGACATCCGCGTCGACAAGGACGTGCCGTATAACAAGATCCCGACCAAGGGGCGGTGATGTGGCATTGTAGGGTGGGTTAGATGGACGCAAAAGTGAAACAGAACGACCGCATCGGCGTGCTCGAAGAGCTCCTCAACGAGCGCTACTCCGTTCGCGCCTTTCTCCCCAAGGAAGTCGATCGCGCGACCATCGAGCATGTGCTGACCACCGCGCAGCGCACCGCGTCCTGGTGCAACAGCCAGCCCTGGCAGGTCATCATCGCCAGCGGCGAGGCCAAGGAACGCTTCCGCCAGCTGATTTATAAGGAAGCGTCAGGCGGCCTCGGCGACGATTATGATTTCACGCCGCCACGTGAATATGCCGGCGTCTATCTCGAACGCCGGCGTGAGAGCGGCTTTCAGCTCTACAACACGCTCGGCATCCCGCGCGGCGACAAGATGGCGTATGCGAAACAGGCACTGGAGAATTACAATTTCTTCGGCGCGCCGCATGTCGCGATCATTCACACCAACGAGCCGCTCGGCATCTACGGCGCAATCGATTGCGGTGCTTACGTCTCGAATTTCACGCTCGCGGCCCAGGCGCTCGGACTCGGTACGATTCCGCAGGCAGCACTTGCGCGCCATTCCGGTCTGATCCGCCGCCACTTCAACCTGGCCAATGACCGCCGTGTCGTCTGCGGCATCTCGTTCGGCTATGCCGACCATGCGCACAAGGTCAACAGCTACCGGACCTCGCGGGCAACCGTCGCCGACACCGTGACGTTCGTCGAGACGTGACCGAGCGGAAGCTGCGCACGCGCATGCAAAGACGGCCGCGCAAACGGCCGCCTTCACAGCTGTCGCCTTGAACGATTGACGCGCTATCCGCCGCTGCCGCCGATCACGGCACGCACGGTCTCGTCGGGCCCGAAGTCCTCGGCGCCGTCGACATAGAGCAGCGCGGCGAGCTTCGAGCGCGCGCGGTTGACGCGGCTCTTGATGGTGCCGACCGCACAGCCGCAGATCGAGGCCGCATCTTCATAGGAGAAGCCGGAGGCGCCGACCAGAATCAGCGCTTCACGCTGGTCCTGCGGCAGCTTCTCGAGCGCACCACGAAACTCCTCGAACTCAAGGTGGGCGTTCTGCGAGGGCTGCGTCTTCAGCGTCTTGGCATAGTTGCCCTCGGCGTCCTCGACCTCGCGCCGCCGCTTGCGATAGTCGGAGCGAAACAGGTTGCGCAGGATCGTGAACAGCCACGCCGGCAGATTCGAGCCGGGCTGGAACGAGTCGATGTTGGCGAGGGCGCGCAACAGCGTCTCCTGAACCAGATCGTCGGCGCGGTCGGCATTGCCGCTGAGCGAGATCGCGAACGCGCGAAGGCTCGGCACGGCCGCGAGGATGTCGTCACGCAGGGAGTTCGTGAGAGGCATTAATCCCTCCCATTGTTGTCGTTGGAGCCCCCAGCCCCATTCTCGTTCTGAGATCCACCCGGCGCATCAAGCTTTTTGATAAGCTCCGCGAACCGGTCCGGCACCCCCTGCCGCACGACGTCGTCGTACATGGCGCGCAACTGATGCCCGATCCGGGATTGGATCTCCGGAGTTAGGCCTCCCTTGCCGGGGGTCGTGCTTTTGCTGGCTTGAGACTTGAGATCTTTCATGACCTGTTCCACGTTTCCCCGAGTTAAGTAACTGCAAAATCGAGAAGTTTTCTCAACCGGGAGCCGTTCCCTGGATGAGTTCAATTCCAGTTTCGACAAAAAGTTCCCAAGCCCCGGGGAACTTTTCTCATCCTGACGCGTAATCAACCCCAGCAGGGGGGAACCCGGGTCTCCCCCTCGCAGTTCCCTATTTTTGAGGCTGGCCCGAAATGAATGGAGTGGGGATGTCCCGTTCGCAGCTTGTTGCTGAGCACCTGCCATTGTTGCGCCGGTATGCACGCGCCCTGACGGGCAGCCAGGCCTCCGGTGACGCCTATGTCGCAGCCATGTTGGAAGCCATGCTGGGGGATCCGTCGGTGCTCGACGAGAGCCATGGGCCGCGCGCTGGCCTGTTCCGGCTGTTCACCCAGATCTGGAATTCCGTCTCGGTCAATGACGACGCCGAGGTGACGACGCTGCCGATGCCGCCGGAGCGGCGGCTGTCGAACATCACGCCGCTGCCGCGGCAGGCCTTCCTGCTGCTCTCGCTCGAAGGATTTTCGGAAGAGGAAGTCGCCTATATTCTCGCGACCGATGTCGCCGAGACGCGGCGGCTCGCTGATACCGCCGGCCGCGAGATGGCGGCCGAGATCGCGACCGACGTCCTGATCATCGAGGACGAGACCTTCATCGCCATGGACCTCGAGAGTCTCGTGAAGAATCTCGGCCACAATGTCGTCGGTGTCGCGCGCACCCACGCCGATGCGGTCGCGCTTGCCAAGAACAAGCGGCCGGGCCTCATCCTCGCCGACATCCAGCTCGCCGACGGCTCGTCGGGCCTGGATGCCGTCAACGAGCTGCTGCGCACCTTCGAGGTGCCGGTGGTGTTCATCACGGCCTATCCGGAGCGCTTCCTCACCGGCGAGCGTCCGGAGCCGGCGTTCCTGATCTCAAAGCCATTCCAGCCCGCCATGGTGTCGGCGGTGGCGAGCCAGGCGCTGTTCTTCCAGCGCAACTCCCGCAACCGCACACCGAAAGCGCCTGCGGCGTAAGGCCCTGACGGTCTGACACCAAGCGAAATGATTTAATCCGGCGTGTTGCAAGGCACGCCGGATTTTTTGTGCGCGCTTGACGACCATCGCGTTCGCCGCTCATACCTCGCGCATCGCCCCGAACTGGAGACGTGCCCATGGACCAGCAACTCCTCGACCGCCTCGCCATCCGCGATCTCGTCGAGAACTGGGCGGTCTGGCGTGACGCCGGTGACTGGGAGCGCTTTGCGACCGTCTGGCACGACGAAGGCTGGATGTCCGCGACCTGGTTTCAGGGGCCGGCGCGGGACTTCATGCGCGTCAGCCAGGAGGGCTTTGCCAAGGGCGTGCGCATCCTGCACTTCCTCGGCGGCACCAGCATCGATCTGGCGGGTGATCGGGCCATCGCGCAAACCAAGATGACGATCTCGCAGCGCGCGCTGGTGCACGACGTGCTCTGCGACGTCGTCTGCACCGGGCGCTTCTACGATTTCCTGGAAAAGCGGCAGGGCAAATGGGGCATCGTCCGCCGCCAGCCGATCTATGAGAAAGATCGGATCGACCCGGTCGATCCCGCAGCAGCGCTTCGCCTCGACCAGCAGGTGCTGGCTGCGCTACCCGAGGGCTACCGCCATCTCGCCTACATGCAGGAGCTGATCGGCTACAAGGTCAAGCGCGACATGCCGGCCCTGATCGGCCCCGAGGTCGAGAAGCTCTATGGCGAGGGGCGGGACTGGCTGGCGGGGAAGGCCAAATAGTCTGCCAGCGAAAGTGAGCCGCAGACAAAAGTAAGGCGCGACTGGCATCACCACAGTCGCGCCCTACGTCGCCGGCTTTATGGGGCAGGGGGGAATAGCCGGCTGTTGTGACGACTCCCAGGCGCGAGAGTCGTTCCAGACGGGCTGCAAATTTTTTCGCAGGTACCTGCCATTTCCGCACACGGTTAAGTGATCTTAACCTCTGGGAAACTCCGGTCCTTCCCTCGCGTTGTTCCCGCGATCGCCATGGGGCGAGGGACAGATAGTCATGTCACAGATTCAAAAGGTATTTTTTGGTGCCGTTGCCATCGCCGCGACGCTGGGCGCCGTCCAGGTTGGCGCCGTGCAACTCACCTCCGGCCATGATCTGGCCGACCGCTGGCAGGCGCTCGCCGACCAGCCGGGCCAAGGTCGCAATGTCGCAACTCACGACGTCAATCGCGCCAGTAAGTCCGATCGGCTCGCGGACCTGAAGCCGGCGGCGGTTCCCACCCGCACCGTCTCGATGCGGCTGAACGATCTGGCCGAGACATCCGTGTTGCTCCGCGTCCCCGCGGTCATCGAGACCGGCAACGCCAAGCCGGCCCCCACGCTGTTGAAGCCGGGCCGCAAGCCCACGATCGCGTGCGAGCCGATGGTCAGCTCCCTGACCGAGGTCGCAAAACTGCTGCAGCCCGGCCGCTGTGTGACCTGATTGGCCTCGCCCCTTCCGCAAAAATCGCCCTCCCGCTGGGAGGATGATTTTGTATGTCCACTTGATCCCCTATCCCATCGCGTTATATCCCGGTTTTCTCCACTTTTGATTGACCGGGTAAACGCATGACGACGTCCGATACGGCCACGCATACGCAGCCTTTCCAGGCCGAGGTTTCCGAGCTGCTGCACCTCATGGTGCATTCCGTCTATTCGGAGACCGATATTTTCCTGCGCGAGCTGGTCTCCAACGCCTCGGATGCCTGCGACAAGTTGCGCTATGAGGCGATCGCCAGTCCGGCCCTGCTGGGCGAGGGCGACGCGCTCAAGATCCGGATCATCCCGACCAAGACGGCTGGGACGCTGACGATTGCCGACAACGGCATCGGCATGGAGCGTCAGGAGCTGATCGATCATCTCGGCACCATCGCCCGCTCCGGCACCAAGGCCTTTGTATCGAAGCTGAAGGAGGCCAAGGACGGCCTCGGCCTGATCGGCCAGTTCGGTGTCGGCTTCTATTCCGCCTTCATGGTTGCCGAGAAGATCGTCGTCGTCAGCCGCCGCGCCGGCGAGAGCGACGTCTGGACCTGGACGTCGTCAGGCGGCTCCGGCTTCGAGATCGCGCGTGCAAGCGACGAGGAGGCGGCCCGCGTGGCGCGCGGCACCGAGATCGTCCTGCACCTGAAGGACGATGCGAAGAAATATCTCGAGGCATTCGAGATCGAGCGCATCGTCGGTGCCTATTCCGACAACATCCTCTTCCCCATCGAGCTGGTGCCGGAAGAAGGCGAGCCGCGCCAGATCAACTCGGCGAGCGCACTGTGGCAGCGCTCGAAATCCGAGCTTTCGACGGAGGACTACAAGAAGGCCTATCAGCAGATCGCGTCTGCCTTCGATGATCCCGCGATGACGCTGCACTATCGCGCCGAGGGCCGCTACTCCTACGCCGTGCTGCTGTTCGCGCCGTCGACAAAGCCGTTCGATCTGTTCGAGCCGAACCGCAAGGGCCGCGTCAAGCTCTATGTCCGCCGCGTCTTCATCACCGACGATGCGGATCTCCTGCCGGGCTATCTCCGCTTCATCCGCGGCGTCGTCGATAGCGAGGATCTCCCGCTCAACATCTCGCGCGAGATGCTGCAGAACAATCCGCAACTGGCGCAGATCCGCAAAGCCGTCGCGACCCGCGTTGTCAACGAGCTCGAAATCCTCGCCGAAAAGGATGCGGAGAATTTCGCAAAGATCTGGGACGCCTTCGGCGCAGTGCTGAAAGAGGGCATCTACGAGGATTTCGAGCGCCGCGAGAAGCTGCTCGCGCTGTCGCGTTTCACCACCACGACCGGTGAGAAGCGCGCGCTCGAGGACGTCGTCGCCGATTTCAAGCCGAACCAGACCGAGATCTATTATCTCGTCGGCGACAGCATCGAGCGGCTGAAGTCCAGTCCGCGGCTGGAAGCTGCGACCGCGCGAGGCATCGAGGTGCTGCTGCTGTCCGATCCGGTCGATGCGTTCTGGACCTCGATGCCGATGGAGTTCGAGGGCAAGCCGCTGAAGTCGCTGAGCCAGGGCGATCTCAATCTCGACCTGATCCCGCGCGTCGACGACAAGGACGAGGCGAAGGACGAGCCCGAGGCAGACGAGGCCGCTACCATCGCGGTGATCAAGGCGGCGCTCGGCGAGCGCGTCAGCCACGTCAAGGCCTCGACCCGCCTGACCAGCTCAGCCTCTTGCCTCGTCGCCGACAGTCAGGGTCCGAGCCGCGAGCTCGAGCGCATCCTGGCGCAGCAGAACCGCGGCATGCGCACCAAGCCGATCCTGGAGATCAATTTGCGCCACCCCATGGTCACGGCGATCACCAGGGCGCAGGCCGGCTCGAAGACGGTTGACGATCTCAGCCTGCTCCTGCTCGAACAGGCACAGATTCTGGATGGCGAGCTGCCGGAAGATCCGGCCGCTTTTGCCGCAAGGCTGAACCGGCTGGTGCTGCAGGGGCTGGGCTGACGCGAGACCGGCTCACTCCGCCGCATCCTTCTGCTCGTCACTCTCTTCCTCTGCCTCCGGCCTCCTTTCCATCCAGCGTGACAGCGTGTTGGAGAAGCGGTCGAGGTAAAGGTAGACGACGGGGGTCGTGAACAATGTCAGCGCCTGGCTGACCATGAGGCCGCCGACCATGGCGTAGCCGAGCGGTTGGCGGATCTCGGCGCCGGTGCCGGTGCCGAGCATCAGGGGAACGCCGCCGAGCAGCGCCGCCATCGTCGTCATCATGATCGGCCGGAAGCGCAGCAGTGCGGCTTGGCGGATCGATTGCTCCGGCGTCAGATGCTGCTCGCGCTCGGCTGCGATGGCGAAGTCCACCATCATGATGCCGTTCTTCTTGACGATGCCGATCAGGAGAATAACCCCGATGAGGGCGATCAGGCTGAAATCAAAGCCGAAGATCATCAGGATCGCGATTGCGCCGACGCCGGCCGACGGCAGCGTGGACAGGATGGTCAGCGGGTGGATATAGCTCTCGTAGAGCACCCCGAGCACCAGATAGACCACGACGAGTGCGGCGAGGATCAGCATCGGTACGGTGCCGAGCGATTGCTGAAACGCCTGTGCGGTCCCCTGGAAGCTCATTGACAGCGTCGGCGGCGCGCCCATCTCGCCGACCGCGCGCATCACGGCGGCGGTGGCCTGTCCGAGCGCCACGCCCTCGGCAAGGTTGAAGCTGATCGTCACCGCCGGAAACTGGCTCTGATGCGCAATTGCGAGCGGCCGCACCGGCTCGCTGTTCCATCTGCAGATGACCGAGAGCGGAACTTCGTCGCCGGTCAGCGGCGACTTGATGTAGAGCTTGTCGAGCGTGTCGAGCCTGCCTTGCAGCGCCGGTGTGATTTCGAGCACGACGTGATAGCTGTTGGTCTGCGTGAAATATTGCGCCACCTGGCGCTGGCCGAAGGCGTCGTAGAGCGTGTCGTCGATCAACTGCGGCTGGATGCCATAGCGTGCGGCGGTGTCCCGATTGATCGTGAGCTGCACTGTCGTGCCCTCGGTCTGCTGGTCGGTGGCGACGTCGCGCAGCTCCGGCAGGCCTCTCATCTCCGTCAGGATCTTTGGCGCCCAGGCATTCAGCTCGGAAAGATTGGCGTCCTGCAGCGTGAACTCGAACTGGGTGCGGGTGGCGCGGCCGCCGAGCCGCACGTCTTGCGAGGCCTGCATATAGAGGCGCGCGCCCTCGACCTTGGCGAGCTTCGGCCGCAGCCGCGCGATGATCTGTTGCGCATTGGCGTCGCGCTCCCCGATCGGCTTCAGCGTGACATACATGCGCCCCGAATTCAGCGCCGTGCCGCCCCCGCCGATGAACATCGCGATGGAATCGACGGCAGGGTCAGCCTGCACGATGGCGTTGAGCTCCTCCTGCCGCCGCTTCATCTCGGCGAAGGAGATGTCCTGCGGCATTTCCGACACTGCGGTGAGGAAGCCGTTGTCCTGCTGCGGGAAGAAGCCTTTCGGGATCAGGATGAACAGCAGCGCCGATAGCGCGACGGTGGCGAAGAAAATGCAAAGCGTGATGAGGCTATGCCTCAGCGCGTGGCCGAGCCCGCGTTCATAGGCGCCGAGCAGCCGCTCGAACAGCCGCTCGCTCCATTGGTAGACGCGGCCGCTGCGGGCCTCGTGGTCGGAACGCAGGAAGCGCGAAGCCATCATTGGCGTCAGTGTCAGCGACACCACGAGCGAGACGAAGATCGCCATCGCCAGCGTCACCGCAAATTCGCGGAACAGCCGGCCGATGATGCCGCCCATCAGCAGCAGCGGGATCAGCACGGCGACCAGCGAGATGCTGATGGAGACGATGGTGAAGCCGATCTCGGCCGCGCCCTTGTAGGCGGCGGTGACCGGGTTCTCGCCCCGCTCGACATAGCGCGTGATGTTCTCCAGCATCACGATGGCGTCGTCGACCACGAAGCCGACCGCGATGGTCAGCGCCATCAGCGAGAGATTGTCCAGCGAGTAGCCGAACACCCACATCAGCGAGCAGGCGCCGAGCAGGGCCAGCGGCACGGTGATGCTCGGGATGATCGTGGCCCAGAAACTGCGCAGGAAGATGAAGATCACCATCACCACCAGCACGATGGTGATCATGAGCGTGATCTGCACTTCCTCGACCGCAGCGCGGATGGTGATGGTGCGGTCGCTGATGGTCTTGATGCTGATCGCGGACGGGATCGCGGCGATCAGCCGCGGCAGCTTCTCCTTGATGCGGTTGACCGTGTCGATGACGTTGGCGCCGGGTTGCTTGAAGATCACCAGGAACACGCCGCGCTTGCCGTCGGCCCAGGCCGCGGTCTTCATGTCCTCCGGTCCCGACACCGCCTCGCCGATGTCGCGAATCCGCAACGGCGCCCCGTTACGATAGGCGACAATCACATCCTGCCACTGCGCAGGCTCGAGCAGCTGGTCGTTGGCGTAGACGGTATAGGCGCGCCGCGTGCCGTCGATGTTGCCTTTCGGGCTGTCCGTGGTCGCGATCGCGATCTGGCTGCGCACGTCCTCCAGCGACAATCCCTTGGCGACCAGCTTGGCCGGATCGACCTGGATGCGCACCGAGGGCTTCTGCTGCCCGCCGACGAACACCTGGGCGACACCGGGAATCTGGCTGATCTGCTGCGCAAGCTGGGCATCGGTGCGGTCACTGACGGTGGTCAGCGGCAACGTGTCCGAGGTTGCCGACAGGATCATGATCGGCGAGTCCGCCGGGTTGACCTTCCTGTAAGTCGGCGGCGAGGGTAGGTTCTTCGGCAATTGGCCGCCGGCGGCATTGATCGCAGCCTGCACGTCGTTGGCGGCAGCGTCGATCAGCCGGTTGAGATCGAACTGGATGGTGATCGATGCCGAGCCGAGCGAGCTCGTCGAGGTCATCTGCGCGATACCGGGGATCTGCGCGAGTTGGCGCTCGAGCGGCTGCGCCACGGAGGAGGCCATCGTTTCGGGGCTGCCGCCTGGAAGCGATGCGGAAACCTGGATGGTCGGAAAGTCGACCTGCGGTAGCGGCGCAACCGGAAGCAGCGGGTAGGCCACGAGACCTACGAACAGAATGCCCGCCATCAGCAGCGAAGTGCCGATTGGATAGCGGATGAACGGAGACGAGAAGCTCTCTTGCATGCCCTGAGCCCACAGACCGGCCAGCGCATCTTCTCTCCGCGCATGGCGGAGCCGTGCTCGGGAGCCCGAGCGCGAATGTGCGTTTCCTTCAGCCCATATGTTTGTTGGTCGCCCTGGAACGTCATCGGTCCGGGGCCGGCGTTGTGATCGAAAGACTAGTCCGTTCGCTCAGGCCTGCGAACGGTTTCTTGCGCCGGTGGCGTGCGACCTTTGTCGAAGGATGGTTATAGCGAGATATGCGTTCAGTGCAGGCCGGGCACCGAGCGCCTTCTCGGTTTCAGATCGTTACGGCGCCGTGTCGGATCGTTTTTGGTGCCTGTCACAAGCGAGAGAGGTATAAGCAGGACCGATCGCTTCTACCGCGTTGTTGTGCCATATCGAAATGGCATAACGCGTGCCGTTACCACCGATTCGAGGAAATGCCCGATGCGCCTGCCTCTCCTGACCCTCACCGCCATTGCCACGCTGTTCGTCGCGGCAGATGCCGGCGCCCAGACCTATGATCCGAAATACCCGGTGTGCATGCACGTCTACACGGGTGGTGGCGGTGGCTTCGGCGGTGGCGGCGGAAGCTATTTCGACTGCTCCTTCACGTCGCTGGAGCAGTGCCGCGCCACGGCATCGGGCCGCGCGGCCAGCTGCGATGTCAATCCCTACTACGCTTTCGATGAGCCGTCGCCCTCGCCACGCAAGCGTCACAAGAAGGTGCATTGACGGACTGCGATGCGGTTTTCAGCGGACATCCCGGCGCGCCGATGGTTCGGCTTCATCTCGACGGTCGGTGCATTGCTCGCGGCTGCGCCGTCGCAAGCCCAGACCTACGACCCCGGTTTTCCCGTCTGCATGCACGTCTTTACCGGCGCGAGCGACGGCGGCGGTGGGGGATGGTTTGATTGCTCCTTCACGTCGCTGCCGCAATGCCGTGCGACGGCGTCCGGCCGGGCCGCGACCTGTGACCCCAATCCGCATTATCGTGCGAACGTAGCGCCGCCGCTTCATCAGCCAAGGCAGAACGCCCGCTAGCTTCTTATGATCGGGCCTCCCGCGGGCGCGTTTATTCTTTCTTGATCCCCGACAGCTCCACGACCTTGCGCCAGCGGTCGGTCTCGGCCGCAAGCATGCTGCCGAACTCGCCTGCATTGCCGTGCAGCGGGATCGCGCCGAGCTCGGCGATGCGGGCCTTGATCTCGGCGTCGGACAAAGCCGAGTCGACCTCGCGATTGAGCAGGTCGACGATTTCGCGCGGCGTGTCGTAGGGCGCGCCGACGCCATAGAACGAGGACGTCTCGTAGCCGGGTAGCGTGTCTGCGATCGCCGGCACATCAGGCAGAATCTCCGAGCGCTCGCGCGTGGTGATACCGAGCGCGCGAAGTTTGCCGGCGCGCACCAGCTCGAAGGACGAGGTGACGTTGTCGAACATGCCCTGGATCTGGCCGCTCATCACGTCAGTCAGGCCCGGTGCGGAGCCGCGATAGGGCACGTGGGTGAACTGCACGCCGGCCATCGACTTGAACAGCTCGCCGGAGAGATGCAGCGACGTGCCGATGCCCGACGAGGCGAGCGACATCTTGCCGGGATTGGCCTTGGCGTAAGCGATGAAGTCGGCGACGCTCTTCACCGGCAGATCGTTGTTGACGACCAGCACCAGCGGAATCCGCGCGACGCCGGCGACCGGCGTGATGTCCTTGGCGAAATCGTAGGGCAGCGCCGGATCGAACGAGGCATTGATCGCATTCGCAGTCGAGGTCAGCAGCAGCGTGTATCCGTCCGGCGCGGAGGTGATCACCGCCTGCGTGCCGATATTGCTGCCGGCGCCGGGCTTGTTCTCGACCACGAAGGTCTGGCCGAGCCTGTCGGACAGGCGCTGGCAGATCAGCCGCGACAGCACGTCGGTGGCGCCGCCGGGTGCATAGGGCACTACCCATTTCACGCTGCGCGACGGATAAGACGGGTTGCCGATCGCGAAGGCGCGCGGAGCGATGAGCGTGGCCGCGGCACAGGCGGCGCTCTGAAGGAAACGTCTCTTGCTGATCATCGTGGCCTCCAGTTCATCTCTCGCGCGCGAGAGGGCGCGCGCGACGCGCTCGAATGACTGGATCTGCTATCGCAAGAATCGCGCCAGGCCGCACGACGTTCCCGTCGGCTTGGTAAAGGATGATCGCAGTTAATCGAGAGCTAACCGAGTTTTACCGTGTCTCTTAACACCTGGGCAGGGCGCGCGAGCTAAGCTGCCGGGAACAAGCAGATACCGCCCGAAAGAATGAACGGCATGACCACCGGCGTCATCGAGCAAACGAAAGCCGCGCGCGCGCCCTCGGCTTCAAAGATCTGGCTGAAGGCGATCGAGCTGACCGCGCGGATCGAGACGCTGCCGGGCCGCCTCTTCGCCGACCTCGTCGACGATTGGGCTCGTCGCCAGCCCGATCGCGTTGCGCTGGTCACGGACGACGCAAGCCTCGACTATGACGGCCTGTCGAAGCGCATCAATCGCTATGCGCGCTGGGCACTCTCGGTCGGCGTCGCCAAGGGGGATACTGTCGGCCTGATCATGCCGAACGGCATCGATTATGTCGCGGCCTGGCTCGGCATCAGCCGTGTTGGCGGCGTGGTGGCGCTGATCAATACGAAGCTGGTCGGGCAGTCTCTCGCGCATTGCCTCGATGTGGCAAAGCCCTCGCATATCATCGTCGCACATGAGCTCTCGGAGACGCTGGAGAGCGCAACGCCGCATCTGAAGACCGACGCCAAGGTTTGGACCCACGGCGATGCCCGCGGCGAGCGCGCGATTGATGTCGCGCTTGCCGTGCTCGATGACGTGCCGCTGTCGCCGGAGGAGCGCGGCGGCGTCACCATCGATGATCGCGCGCTGCTGATCTACACCTCCGGTACCACCGGCCTGCCGAAGGCTGCCAGCATCAGCCATCGCCGCATCCTCAATTGGGGTTTCTGGTTCGCCGGCCTCGCCGGCGCCACGCCGCAGGATCGGCTCTATGATTGCCTGCCGCTGTTCCACTCGGTCGGCGGCATCGTCGCGCCGTGCAGCATGCTCGCCGCCGGCGGCTCGGTGGTGATCGCTGGAAAGTTTTCGGCCTCCAATTTTTGGCCCGATATCGTGCGGCACGACTGCACGCTGTTTCAGTATATCGGCGAGCTCTGTCGCTATCTGCTCAAGGCGCCGCCGTCGGAATACGAAAACCGTCACCGTTTGCGGCTCGTCTGTGGCAACGGCCTGCGTGGTGATATCTGGGACGATTTCCAGAGCCGCTTCGCCATTCCCCGCATTCTTGAATTCTATGCCGCGACCGAAGGCAATTTCTCGCTGTTCAACGTCGAGGGCCAGCCGGGCACGATCGGCCGCATCCCGCCGCTGCTGGCGCATCGCTTTCCCGCAGGCCTCGTCAAGCTCGATCCCGACAGCGGCGCGCCGCTGCGCAATGACGAGGGCTTTTGCATCGCCTGCGCCCGCGGCGAGGCGGGCGAGGCCATCGGCCGTATCGGCAAAGCGGACGAGGGCGGTGGCCGCTTCGAGGGTTATACCGACGCGGGCGAGACCGAGAAGAAGATTCTTCGCGACGTCTTCGCCAAGGGCGACGCCTGGTTCCGCACCGGTGATCTGATGCGGCTCGACGACAAGGGCTTCTTCCATTTCGTCGATCGCATCGGCGATACCTTCCGCTGGAAAGGCGAGAACGTCGCGACCTCCGAGGTCAACGACGCCGTGCGCGATTTTACCGGCGTGGTCGATGCCACAACCTATGGCGTCAGCATCCCCGGCACTGATGGCCGCGCCGGCATGAGCGCGATCGTCGTGAACGAGGGATTTGATATCGAAGCGTTGCCCGCGCACCTCGCGCAGCGCCTGCCGGTCTACGCCCGTCCCGTCTTCATCCGCATCTCGCGCGAGCTCGATGCGACCGAGACATTCAAGCAGAAGAAGGGTGAGCTCGCGCGTGAGGGCTTTGACCCGAGCGCGATAGAAGACCCGATGTTCATGCTCGAACCGAAATCCGGTGCCTATGTTGCGCTCGATTCCGGGGCGTTTGCGCAGATCGTCGACGGGATGGTCAGGCTGTAGCGCAGCAAAATCCGGAGATAGGTCCAATTTTATCTGAATTGTCCAAGGGGCCATTTACTTCTGTCGGGTAAACAAGCGGCCGTGGGAGGCGGTCATCAAGAGCCGCCGCAAGACATACGATCGATTAACTAAGTAAAGGGCGAGCCAGCCATGTCGGTACGGTCCAAGGTTATCGAAGCGATCCAGCAGATCGCCAAAGAGCAGCACGTTGCGCTTCCCGCCCTCTCGGACGATCTGTCGCTGCACGAGACGGGCTTCGACTCGCTCGCTTTCGCGATCCTGGTCGCGCGTCTCGAGGACGAGACCGGCGTCGATCCCTTCACTATTTCCGAGGACGCAGCGTTCCCCGCCACCGTGGGTGATTTCGTGCGGGCCTACGAAAATGTCCCCGCGTGAAATCTTTGCGCTCCGCGACCACCTTGGCGTGGAGCTGACCGGCCGTACCCTGTCGGATGCGCACCATGTGGTGTCGCTGACTGACATCCTGTCGCAGACGGTCTTGGGTGGCCGCCTGCGCGAGCTGTCCGGCCGCGCGGTCTTGCTAAATCTGTCCGACCAGCTTCGGTCGGGCCTCGCCATGATCGAACTCGACGGTATCGCCCGTCGCATGTTGCTGTGTCCGCCGGATATCAACCCGGCGCATCTGGACGCGCTGATCGCCGATGCCGGGGTCGACGCCGTCGTCACCGACGAGCCTGATCGCTGGGCTGCGAGCGGCGTGCCGCTGGTCGTTACGGCACAATTGCCGCTTCAAGCCACGGCGCCTGCGCAGACCGAGCGCGCGACCGAATGGTTGATGCTGACCTCGGGCACATCAGGCGTGCCGAAAATCGTCGGCCATACCCTGGAAGCACTCACCGGCGCCATCGTTGCCGAAGGCCTTGCGAAGGGCCCGGCGCCGGTCTGGGCCACGTTCTACGACATTCGCCGCTATGGCGGCCTGCAGATCTTCCTTCGCGCCGTCCTCTCCGGTGGCTCGATGGTGCTGTCGGAGCCGCACGAGGCGCTCGCCGATCACGTCACGCGGCTGAACGCGCGCGGGGTCTCCCACATCTCAGGTACGCCCTCGCACTGGCGCAAGCTCCTGATGAGCGGCTCGGCCGCGCAGTTCGCGCCCGGCTACGTCCGCCTTTCCGGCGAGATCGCCGATCAGGCCGTGCTCGACGGTCTCAAGGCGGCATTCCCCAACTCATCTGTCGGCCATGCCTATGCCTCGACCGAGGCCGGCGTGGGCTTCGCCGTCAATGACGGGCTCGAAGGTTTTCCGGCGAACTATCTCGGCAACCGTAACGGCGTCGAGATGAAGGTCGTCGATGGGTCGCTGCGGATCCGCTCGACGCGGACGGCGCACGCCTATATCGGCCGCAATGCGCCTGCGCTCACCGATGGTGACGGTTTCGTCGACAGTGGCGATATCGTCGAACTGCGCGGTGACCGCTATTATTTCGTTGGCCGCCGCGGCGGCATCATCAACATCGGTGGGCTGAAAGTTCACCCGGAAGAGATCGAGGCGGCGATCAACCGTCATCCCGACGTGCGGATGTCGCGGGCGAAATCGCGGCGCAGCCCGATCACGGGCGGCATCGTCGTCGCCGACGTGATCCTCGCCGACGGCACCGACCAGCCACGCGCAAAGGAAATTCGCGACCAGATCCTGGATCAGTGCCGCGCGCAACTGGCGTCCCACAAGGTTCCGGCGGTGATCCGCTTCGTCGAGGCGCTCGACGTCACCCCGGCCGGCAAACTGGCGCGCACCGATGCATAATGTTCTCGTCACCGGCGGCAGCCGCGGCATTGGCCTTGCGATCGGCAAGCGTCTGGTCAGCGCCGGCTACAACGTGATCGCGGCCGCGCGACGCGAGACCGATGAGCTCAAGGCCGCGATCGCCGGGTCTGAGGGCCGCCTGCATTTCCGCGCCTGCGACCTTGCCGTGATCGATGCGATTCCGGCTTTCGCAAAGCTCGTGCGTGATGAGTTCGGTCCGACCTATGGCCTCATCAACAATGCCGGCCTCGGCACCGAAGGCCTGCTCGCCACCATGCACAATTCCGAGATCGAGGCGCTGGTGCAGCTCAACGTGCTCTCGCCGATCATTCTCACCAAATATGTCGCGCGCCAGATGATGGCGGATGGCGCCGGCCGCATCATCAACATCTCATCGATCATCGCCACCACAGGCTATAACGGCCTTTCGGTCTACGGTGCGACCAAGGCCGCCGCCACCGGATTCACTCGCTCGCTCGCACGCGAGGTCGGCAAGCTCGGCATCACCGTGAACGCGATCGCGCCCGGCTTTATCGACACCGAGCTGACGCACAGTCTCTCCGACGACGCCCGCAAGCGCATCGCCGGCCGCAGCGCGCTACGCCGCCTGCCGGAGACCGACGACGTCGCGCACATGGTGGAATATCTGCTCGGCGAGGGCGGCCGCAACGTGACCGGCACCGTGTTCACGATCGACGCCGGGAACACGGCCTAAGACGGAACTCTGCCATCACAATCCCGGTTGATCCGGCGCAATGACATTGAGCCGGATTTGGTCGTAAGATGCCTTGTACTCGATTGGGTTACGTCAATCGAACTGCCCTAAACGACAGGGAGCAGTCCATGGCCTCTCAAAATATGGCAATGACAAACGTCACTATTGTGAGCCACGGCTCAACGGCTGTGGAGCCTTCGCCCGCCAAACTGGACGATGCCCGTTGCCCGCCGATGTCGCATCAAAACTCCGGCAGCCACGGCCACGAAATCTATCCACAGCAATTCGTACGGCTGATCGGCTGTCATGACACCTCTCTGGATGCTCTGCGCAAGCGCCAGGACGAAAAGCTGCATTAGCGGCGCGTCGGCGCTCATGTCTGATGTTTCGGCAGATCAATCCGCTCGTGCGAGAATTCCGGCGGCCCTTCGGTCAGACGGCGAATGCGGCGCTCGCGTTCATCTGCGGGCAGAGCGGGATCGAGCAGGGCCTCGATCTCGTGCACCGCGATTTCCTCAAGTCTCGTCGCGTCTGACGTGACCATGTGCGCTGATGCCGGCGCCGTGGGTGCAATCTTGAGGCCGAGGTTGATCAGCTTGCAGATCGCTTCCGAGCGCGACAGGTGATGCGTCCGAGCCCAGGCATCCACGGCCGCGGTCAGCCCTTCCGGCAGTTTTACGGCACTGATGATTTCAAACACCTCGATTATCCCGTGCAAGCCTCTGAGGTGATCCGATCGTACCGTGATCCCCGGCCGGCTGTTTGACGCCGATCAATAACGACATACGGCATTGCGGCGCGGCGTGACCTTGTTGTTCGGAGCCATTTCGGCCAATGATCGGGACCTCGAAAGGGACGCCGCGGCGAACCCCGATCGATCCTGCCACGTATCTCGTTCGGACGCTTCCCAACCATTCGGCATCACCGATGATCTCAGGCGAATCCTTTTACGGCAGCATCCCTGTCTTCCGCGGCTTCACCAGCCTGATGGAGCCAAAACTCTATTCGCCGCTGCCGGAGGACTGGAGCGTCGGCGTCGCCGACATCGTCGATTCCACCAAGGCGATTGCGGCGCAGCGCTACAAGGCGGTGAACATGGCCGGGGCCGCGGTCATCGCCGCGGTGACGAATGCGCTGGCAGGACGCGAATTTCCCTTCGTGTTCGGCGGCGACGGCGCCAGTTTTGCGGTCGCGCCGGCCGATCTCGATGCGGCGCGCGAAGCTTTGGCTGCGACGGCGACGTGGGTGCGGGAAGACCTCGATCTCAAAATGCGCGTCGCGCTGGTGCCGGTGAGCGCTATCCGTGCGAAAGGTCTCGACGTGCGCGTGGCGCGCTTCGGTCCCTCAGCTAATCTGTCTTATGCGATGTTCTCCGGCGGCGGGCTCGCCTGGGCTGACGCCGCGATGAAGCGCGGCGAGTTCGCCGTCGCTGAGGCGCCCTCGGGCACGCAGCCCGATCTCTCCGGCCTGTCCTGCCGCTTCGAGGTGATACCGGCCTCGCGCGGATTGATCCTGTCGGTGCTGGTGATGCCGGCAAGCGGCGCCGACCCGCAGGCCTTCCGCAAGGTGATCGAGGACATCATCCATCTCGTCGAGCGCAGTCCGGAGTCCGGCCGCCCCGTGCCACCGCAGGGGCCGCCGCTGAAATGGCCGCCGCAGGGCCTGGACTACGAGGCGCGGGCGATCCGTGGCGGGTCGTTGCTCAAGCGTCGGGCCGGCCTGCTCGCCTTTACGTTTTTTGCCTATGTCCTGATGCGCTTCGACATCAAGGTCGGCGGCTTCGTACCGAAGGTCTACAAGCGCCAGGTGGTCGAGAATTCCGACTTCCGTAAATATGACGACGGCCTGCGCATGATTCTCGACTGCACGGTAGAGCTCGAGCGCGCCTTGAGTGATCGTCTCGCGACCGCTGCGCGCGATGGCGTCGTGCGCTACGGACTTTATCAGCAGGATGCCGCGATGATGACCTGCTTCACGCCCTCGGCGCTGCGGAGCGACCACGTCCACTTCATCGACGGCGCGCGGGGCGGCTACGCCTCGGCGGCGACGGCTCTCAAGGCCATGGTGGCGGCCGCGAGCTAACGTCCCGCCCGCGTCCAGGTCTCGCCGCCGCAGAGCGCGCCGACGCAGCCTTCGACCCGCAACGCTTCTGCGCTTGTTACGGTGACACTGCTTGCATAGGTGCTACCGTCATCGGCATTGTAGATCTGGCCCGACCATTTGTTTGGCCCTGATAGCTGCATGCCGGAGAACAGCGGCAGGCCGATCATCGGGCGCCTGGCGAGCGCGGGATTGGGATTCTTGCTGTCGGTCGCGGGCTGACCGGTCGCGGTGTCGGTGGGCGCGCGCAGCCAGACGATGACGCCGCAGATGCCGCCGCCGCATTTGCTGATCTTCACGCGGGCATCGCCAGCCTGGGTCAGCCAGGTCCCGCTCGCGTCAGCACTTTGCGCATGCGCGGCCGTCGCACCGGACAGCGCAGCCAGGAGGACGGAGAGGACGGCGAATCTGCGGGACATGGAAGGGCCTCGGAATGGAGGCGTCTCCATAGCAGCAAATCAGAATCCTGCAACGCCTGATGGAATCACATTCCTGCGCTCATTTGCCCAGTGAATGCTTCACCACGGCAGGCCGCAGAGGTCGATCGTGCCGAGCGTCGGCGCACGGACGATGTCGAGCACGTAGGGCGCCATGTGCGTGAAGCGGACACGGCCCTCCGGCTGCTCGCAATAGACCTCGCCGGTAAAGGCGCGCCACTTGCGGGCCTCGTAGAACGCGACATTATGCGGCTCGCAGAACAGGATCGCAAAGCGAACCGCCTCGTTGGCGCGCATGGTATGCACCGCCGCGTCGATCGCCATGGTGGCATAGCCGCGGCCGCGGCGATCCTCGCGCGTGCAGACGCCGCCGATGCCGCCGACATGCGCCTTCTGTCCATTCCAGGTGATGGTGCGGAAATAAATGCCGACGTGGCAGACGAGGCCGTCCTCAGGCGTCTCGATCAGCACGCGCAGATCGGCATGGGCCCATTTGACGTGGCTCCAGGACGGCTTCTCGGCGGCATCGCGTCCCCAGACAGCGCTGAGCAGCGGTTGTGCGATCGGCCACGAGGCGTCGCCGTTCAAAATGTCGATTTCGATGCTCATGGCTTTAGCAGCTCCGCTCCGTGGCGCATTCGTTCTGCCATAAGCGCTTCAAAGGCAACGATATTTTTCGAGGACTTGAAAGTTGTGCAATCAAGCCATGCCGTCGCAATCGCGCCTTTTCGCAAATTGGCGGTATTTAACGGCGCAGGAACCTTCTATAAGGGATGACCGTTAGAACGTTCCCCACCAGTTGCGGACAAGAACCCATGACATTCACGCTGCCCCCACTCCCTTACGCCTATGACGCCCTCGGCCAGTTCATGTCGAAGGAGACGCTGGAATTCCACCACGACAAGCATCATCAGGCCTACGTCACCAACGGCAACAACGCGCTCAAGGGCACCGAATGGGAAGGCAAGTCCCTTGAAGAGATCGTCAAGGGCTCGTTCGGCAAGAACCCCGCGGTGTTCAACAATGCCGGCCAGCACTACAACCACATCCACTTCTGGAGCTGGATGAAACCCAACGGCGGCGGCACCAAGCTGCCCGGCAAGCTCGAGAAGAAGATCAACGAGGACCTCGGCGGCTTTGAGAAGTTCAAGACCGACTTCCAGGCGGCCGGCGTCGGCCAGTTCGGCTCCGGCTGGTGCTGGCTCCAGGTCAAGAACGGCAAGCTCGAGATCTCCAAGACCCCAAACGGCGAGAATCCGCTGGTGCATGGCGCCACCCCGATCCTCGGCTGCGACGTCTGGGAGCACTCCTACTACATCGACTATCGCAACCGTCGTCCCGACTATCTCAAGGCGTTCGTCGAGAACCTCGTGAACTGGGACTACGTCGAGTCCCTGTTCGACAAGGCTTGAGATTTGACTCGGTCATTCCGGGATGGTGCGTTAGCACCAGACCCGGATCTCGAGATTCCGGGTTCGGCTTTGCCGCCCCGGAATGACGAAAATAAAAGAGGCGGCCGCTCATGCGGCCGCCTTTTTGCTTAAGGAACTCACTGAGCCAGCCCTGTCCGGTGCGCACATGTCTGTCATCCCCTGACCCGGCCGTGGACAAGCGTAATGTTATAATATAACGTCTTTGGCATGGTTCCTGCCGCGTCCCCCGCCCATCACCACGACCATGCTCATGGTCACACCCATGACCACGGGCATTCGCACGGGCACGATCACACCCACGCCCATGTCCACGACGCGGCTTCTCCGCACCCGGCCCAGGACGCGCCCTGGTCGATCCTGCGCATGACCATGGCCGGCCGCCTCGCGGCGGCAGTCGCCGTCTGCGCCGTGCTCTGGGGCGTCGTCTGGATCGCGATGAGGTGACCATGGCAGCGCTTCACTTTCACAACGTCACGCTCGGCTATGACCGCCATCCGGCAGTGCACCATCTCAAGGGCGAGGTCGCGTCCGGCGCGCTGGTCGCCGTGATCGGTCCCAACGGCGCCGGCAAGTCGACGCTGCTGCGCGGCATCGTCGGCATCCTCCGGCCGCTTGACGGCAGCATCCATCTCGGCGGGCTCGATAGCCGCGACATCGCCTATCTGCCGCAGAGCACCGACATCGACCGCAGCTTTCCGATCTCGGTGTTCGATTTCGTCGGCACCGGGCTGTGGCGCGGGACTGGCCTGTTCGGCGGCATCGGCAAGGCCGCGCGCGAGAAGATCCTTCGCGCGATCGCCTCCGTGGGTCTCAACGGCTTCGAGAACCGCCCGATCGGCACGCTCTCGGGCGGGCAGATGCAGCGCGTGCTGTTCGCGCGCGTACTGCTCCAGGAGGCGCGCCTGATCGTGCTCGACGAGCCCTTCAACGCCATCGACAGCAAGACCACGACCGACCTGCTTGCGCTGGTGAAGCACTGGCATAGCGAGGGCCGCACCGTGCTCGCCGCGCTGCACGACATGGAGATGGTGCGCACCCATTTCAGTGAGACGCTGGTGCTGGCCCGCGGCCCTGTGGCCTGGGGACCGACGGAAGAGGTGCTGACGCCGGAAAATCTGCTGGTCGCGATGCGGATGTGCGAGGCCTTTGACGACAGCGCGGCGGCCTGCGCGGCCGACGATGCCCGCTCGCGGGCGGCGTGATCCCAGATGGTCTATGACGCGCTGATCGGTCCGTTCACCGAATTCGAGTTCATGCGGCGGGCGCTTGCCGCGGTGATCGCGCTGTCGCTGGCGGGCGCACCGATCGGCGTGTTCCTGATGCTGCGGCGGATGAGCCTCGTCGGCGATGCCATGGCGCATGCGATCCTCCCCGGTGCCGCCGTCGGCTTCCTGCTCTCCGGCCTCAACCTGTTCGCGATGACAGCCGGCGGCTTGATCGCGGGCTTTGCCGTCGCGATCCTCGCCGGCGTGGTCGCGCGCTCGACCGGGCTGAAGGAGGATGCGTCGCTTGCGACCTTCTATCTGGCGTCGCTGGCGCTCGGTGTCACCATCGTCTCGATCAAGGGCACCAATATCGACCTGCTGCACGTGCTGTTCGGCAACATCCTCGCGATGGACGATCAGACCCTGCTGGTTGTCGCCTTCAACGCCACGGTGACGCTGCTGGTGCTGGCCGTGATCTACCGTCCGCTGGTGATCGAGAGCGTCGATCCACTTTTCTTGCGCACGGTCAGCCGCGCCGGCGGCCCCGCGCATCTCGCCTTCCTTGCGCTGGTCGTGATCAACCTCGTCAACGGCTTTCAGGCGCTCGGCACCTTGCTGGCAGTCGGCTTGATGATCCTGCCGGCGGGCATCGCGCGATTCTGGTCGCGCGATCTCACGGTGATGATCTGCATTGCGGTCGTCGTTGCCGCCGTCTCGGGCTATGCCGGCCTCGTGCTATCGTTCCAGACCCGCGTGCCGTCGGGCCCTGCAATCATTCTCATCGCGACGGTGCTCTACATAGCCTCCGTCCTGTTCGGCCGCGTCGGCGGCATCGTCCGGCAGCTGTTTCCCGGCCGGCATCTGGAAGCATGACGATGCGGCGCCTTCTGCTTTGCGTACTTCTGCTGATCGCTTCGCCGCTGCACGCCGCGGAGCGGCTCAATGTGGTCGCGAGCTTCTCGATTCTCGGTGATTTCGTCCGCACCATTGGAGGCGATCGCGTCAACGTCACGACGCTGGTCGGCCCCGACAGCGACGTCCATGTCTACACGCCGGCGCCGAGCGATGCGAAGCGGATCGCGGATGCAAAACTCGTAATCGTCAACGGTCTCGGCCTCGAGGGCTGGCTGCCGCGGCTGGTGCAGTCTTCCGGCAGCAAGGCGACAATCGTGACCGCAAGCGCCGGCATCGCGCCCCGGAAGCTCGGCCCGGCCGCGGATCCCCATGCCTGGCAGTCCGTGCCCAACGCCAAGATCTATGTGGCCGATATCGCCAACGCGCTGGCCGCAGCCGCCCCCGACGACGCCGAGCTTTTCCACACCCAGGCAAAAGCCTATCTGGAAAAGCTCGAAGCTCTGGACCGCGAGGTCCGAGAGGCCATCGCCAAAATTCCGCCGGACCGGCGCAAGGTGATCTCGACCCACAATGCCTTCGGTTATTTCGCCGCCGAATATGGCGTCCAGTTCGTCGCCCCCCTGGGCGTCTCCACCGAAACCGAGCCCAGCGCGCGGGACATCGCAACCATCATCGGCCAGATCAAGGCTCAACAAATCCCGGCGGTATTTCTGGAAAATATCAGCGATGACCGCCTGATACGGCGGATCGCGGCCGAGACCGGCGCCAAGGTCGGCGGGACCCTGATTTCGGACGGTTTGTCCGGCGAAAAGGGGGCTGCACCCACTTACATTGACATGGTCAGGCACAATATAAAGGCCCTGACCAGCGCGCTTGACCATTAGGGCAGGGGGCCACCCCGCCGTGCGTCGCGCGGAAAGCCCGAAGCCGGAGTTGTTATGTCTGAAGCGACCGCCTCCAAAATTCCTGTGACCGTCTTGACTGGCTATCTCGGTGCCGGCAAGACCACGCTGTTGAACCGCATCCTATCGGAAAACCACGGCAAGAAATACGCCGTCATCGTCAACGAATTCGGCGAGATCGGCATCGACAACGACCTCATCATCGGCGCCGATGAGGAAGTGTTCGAGATGAACAATGGCTGCATCTGCTGCACCGTGCGTGGCGACCTCGTCCGCATCATGGACGGCCTGATGAAGCGCAAGGGCAAGTTCGACGCCATCATCGTCGAGACCACCGGCCTTGCCGATCCGGCGCCGGTCGCCCAGACCTTCTTCGTCGACGAGGACGTGCAGAAGAACGCCCGGCTCGATGCGGTTGTCACGGTCGCCGACGCCAAATGGCTGTCCGACCGGCTCAAGGACGCACCCGAGGCCAAGAACCAGATCGCCTTCGCCGACGTCATCGTGCTGAACAAGACCGATCTCGTCACCAAGCCCGAGCTTGCCGAGGTCGAGGCCCGCATCCGCGGCATCAACCCCTATGCCAAGCTGCATCGCACCGAACGCTGCTCGGTCGCTTTAGCCGACGTTCTTGACCGCGGCGCGTTCGACCTCGACCGCATCCTCGACATCGAGCCGGACTTTCTGGAGGTCGATGATCATGATCATGATCACGACCATGACCACCATCATAGCCACGATCATCACCACCATGATCACGGCCACGGCCTGAAGCACTATCACGACGAGGACATGCAGTCGCTGTCGCTCAAGACCGACAAGCCGCTCGATCCGAACGTGTTCATGCCTTGGCTCCAGAACCTGGTGCAGGTCGAGGGTGGCAAGATCCTGCGCTCCAAGGGCATCCTCGCCTTCCACGACGATGACGACCGTTACGTGTTCCAGGGCGTCCACATGATGCTGGAGGGCAACCACCAGCGGAAATGGAAGGACGGCGAGCCGCGCGAAAGCCGCCTCGTCTTCATCGGCCGCGAACTGCCTGAAGAGCTCATTCGCACGGGCTTCGAGAGCTGCATCGTCTCGTGATGAAAGAGTTTACGCCCGCTCCCGATTCCGCCTCGATCGTTTCCGTCACCGATCGCGTCAAGCCTGTAACGCTCGGCATGGGCGTGACCTCGGTGCATTTCCTTGGCCCCCGCGCCGTCTTCGTCGGTGGTGAGGAGAATGTCGCGTTCGTAGACAGCCAGGGCGAGGTCAGTACCGTCGCCGTCCATAGCGGCGGCATTCTCTCGACCGCCACCGACGGCAAGCGCCTCTTGATGGGCGGCGACGACGGCAAAGTCGTCTCGCTCGACGCCAAGGGCGAGGTGACGCTGCTCGCCACCGATCCGAAGCGGCGCTGGATCGATGCGCTGGCGCTGCACGCGGACGGCGCCTGCGCCTGGTCGGCTGGCAAGACGGCTTTCGTCAAGAGCGGCAAGCAAGACGAGAAATCGATCGAGGTGCCCTCGACCGTCGGCGGGCTTGCATTCGCGCCGAAGGGCCTGCGGCTCGCAATCGCCCATTACAACGGCGCGACGCTGTGGTTTCCGAACATGGAAGGATCGGCTGAATTCCTGCCCTGGGCCGGCTCGCATCTCGGCGTCACCTTCAGCCCGGACAACAAGTTCCTGGTCACCACGATGCATGAGGCGGCGCTGCACGGCTGGCGCCTGGCCGACAACAGGCACATGCGCATGACCGGTTATCCCGGCCGCGTGCGCTCGATGTCCTGGAGCGCGGGCGGCAAGGCGCTGGCAACCTCGGGCGCCGACGCGGTGATCCTGTGGCCGTTCGCCAGCAAGGACGGACCGATGGGCAAGGAGCCCGCGATGCTCGCGCCGCTGCAGGCGCGCGTTTCGATGGTTGCCTGCCACCCGAAGAACGACATCCTCGCCGCCGGCTACAGCGACGGCACCGTGCTGATAGTGCGGATGGAGGACGGCGCGGAGATCCTGGTCCGTCGCAACGGCACGCCGCCCGTGGCCGCGATCGCCTGGAACGCCAAGGGCACGCTGCTGGCGTTCGCCGACGAAAATGGGGACGGCGGATTGCTGGAGTTGTGAAGCCGGCTATCCACAGCTTCCCCCGTTATGTTATTTTTGTTAACGTGTAACATAAACGACAAGCAAACCCTGTAGGGTCGCAGATGTAGAGAGCGCGGCGTGCAATTTTGAATTGCCGCCGCGCGATCGATTGCGGCCGGCGCCGGCCTGTCCTGCGCCGGCGTGCAATTCAAATACTCACATCAAAGCGCCACGCCAGGGAAACCCCATGCCAAGCATCCCCGTTCTTCCGACGCTCGTCAGCATCACGGGCACAGATCCGTCGTCGACCGATGCTTCCGTCGTGCACTACACCGTCACCTTTTCAAAGCCGGTGTCCGGCGTCACGGTCGACCAGTTCACCCTCGCGACGACAGGAGGCATCAGCGGTGCAGGCATCGCGGACATCACGTCGGTGGCCGGCAGCAACGGCGCGAGCTACACGGTCACGGTGAGCACCGGTTCGGGGAGCGGTACGCTGGGGCTGCAACTGACTGGCACCAATGTGCACGATTCCAGCGGCTACTATGTGGGACCGTTCCAGTCCGAATCGGGGATGGGCGGCCCGCGCTTCAGCATCATCAACACGGCGGCGGTCGGCGACGTCAATGGCGACGGCAAGCAGGATATGGTTTACATCCGATCCGTCAGTGCTTCCGCTTACTTTCTCGATGTCAGGACCAATAACGGCACGGGCCAGTTCACGCAGACCTCGCTGACCGGTGCCTCGGAGCTGGAAGGGTCGATTCGACTCGCCGACCTTAACGGTGACGGCAAGCTGGACGTCCTGATGGGTAACCTCACCACCGGGACCCTGGACGTCAGGCTGGGCAATGGCAACGGCACGTTCGCGGCGACGACGAAGTATGCGACTGGTGGCAGCAATGGCGGCAATGTCCTGGCGCTCGCCGACTTCAATGGCGACGGCAAGGCCGACGTGCTCATGTCGAACAACGTTGGCACGTCGCTGCTGCTCGGTAACGGCGACGGCTCTTTCGGATCGCCCGTTGCCACGGATGCCTCCGGCGCCTTCGCGAGCGGAGATTTCAACGGCGACGGAAAGATCGACCTGCTGGTGCAGAACTCGTCAAGCGCGCCCGTAAGCGTGCGCCTTGGCAACGGGGACGGCACGTTCCAATCCCCGATCACGGCCGGCACCTCATCGAGAACGATCAGCGGAGACTTCAACGGCGACGGCAAGCTTGATCTTGCGCTCGGAACCAACAACTCGATTGCAATCCTGCTCGGCAACGGCGACGGCACTTTCGCATCGCCACAGACCTTCCTGACGCCGGCAAACATCTGGAACCTGGCGGCCGCGGACTTCAATGGCGACGGCAAAACGGACCTCGCCATGGTCGCTACCAGTAACAATACACTTTCGACCTTCTACAGCCGCGGTGACGGCACGTTCGGCCCGGCGGTGACGTTGCCGCTCGACTCCAGCGCCAACGGAATAACCGTCGGCGACCTCAACGGAGACGGAAAAGCCGACGTGGTGGTGGAGTGGTCAACGAGCAACTCCTCGACCGGTGAGGATGTTTTCCTCACCGCGCCGAATTCGACCACGTCGCAATATACGATCAGCCGTACCCCGCCGGCCCTGACGATTGTCGATGCGGACGTGACGCCGGGTGCCGACGGCAACAATTACATCAACGCGGCGCACTTCCATGGCGGGACGACGACCCTGTCCGGTTCCGGCAATGCCGGAGACACCGTCACGGTAACCAATGCCGGCGACAATTCCGTCGTTGGCGTCACCACGGTCGGCAGCAACGGCAGCTGGAGCCTCGGCGTGTCCGGCCTGCAGGACGGGTCGACCTACAGCTACGTCGCGACTGCCACGGATACCTTGGGCAACCATAGCAATCCCGGGCCCGCGTTCACCTTTACGGTTGATGCGACCGCCCCCGTCCTCGCGATCACGAGCATCGAAAACTCCGATGCAACGTCCAACTTGATCACCGTCCGGGGCACGCTCGACCTCGCCGATGCACCGGCCGAGCTGACGCTGTCGTTCGGCGCTACCGATATTCCCATCACCAGCACCGACGGCACCTGGCGACTGGACAATCTGTTTCCAGCAACCGGACTTTCCTATGTAACGGCCCGTCTGCGCGACGCCGCCGGCAACACCGGCGTGTCGCAATCGATCCCTCTCGCCCGTGGCTACACGATCGCGAGCGGCACCTCGCTTGAGAACGCGATCGTTGCGGCGGCCTCCTCGTCGTTCAACCCGAGCCTTGTCGTCGTCGGGACCTCTGTCGGGGCGACCGTCTTGCGCAACGGAATCGAAGAGGACCGCGGCACCTCGACCGGATCGGTGGTCAAGAGCGGCGGTGCGCAGCACGTTTTGAGGACCGGCACGACCGGCGCGACGATCGAAGCCGGCGGCTACCAGGACATCCGCGCTGGTGGGCTCGCCACCAATACGGCGTTGTACGGTTTCGGGCAGGTCTACGCTAACGGCACCTCGGATCACACCACGATCAAGGCCGGCGGGCAGCAATCCGTTGCCGCGGGCGGCCACGACGTCAACACGACGATCGACGGCGGAACGCAATTTCTGAGTGGAATGGCGACGGGCACGACGGTGGGCGCCGGCGGCAATCAATACGACTACGGTACGGCGACCGGTGTCCTCGTCGCGAGCGGCGGCTCCCAACACGTCTATCAAGGCGGCACTGCCGATGGCGCGACCGTCGCCGCGGGTGGCTACCAAGACGTTTACCAGGCCTCTGTCATCAACACCGTGCTTGACGGCAACCAGCAGGTGCTCGGCAATGGCCACGCTGCCGGCACCGTCATCAATGCCGGCGGGCGGCAATATGTCGGTTCCGGTGGCGCGACGACGGGCACGACGATCGGAGCCGGCGGCTTCCAGTACGTGGATGCTGGCGCGACCGACGGTAGCGCGACGATCACTGGCGGCTATCAGTTCGTCGCGGGTGCTGCGACCGCCACGACCGTCAGCGGCGGCGGCGAGCAGGAAGTGGGGGTGGGCGGCAACGTCTCGGACGCGCATCTCGACGGCGGCAGCGAGCATGTCTACGCCGGCGGCCTGCTCCAGAACGTCGATTTCGGCGGCTCCAGCGGCGCAACGCTGGTACTGGACGCGCCTACCGGCCTGTCCGGCTCGATCGCCAATTTCGGCGCCGATGACCACATCGACTTCCGCAACACCGTGATCAGCAGCGTCGATGTCGACGGCGCGAACAATCTGACGGTCACGACCGAGGGCGGCCAGAGCTACTCCTGGGCTCTGCTCGCGCAGTACGCGGCCTCGTCCTTCGTGCTCACCTCAGACGGCAACGGCGGAACGGCGCTGAACTATGTGCCGCCCCAGCAGGGGCAACTCGCGGTCGCTCACTGAGGCAGAACAGACCAAGCAAGAAAAACCAGGACGGACGGGCATCGGCTTCCACAGCCGGTGCCCGTTCAAATTGACCTCAGCGGTACTCTCGCATAGATCGTGTGGCGACTGTGCGAGGGACCATGCGGTTTCTGACGACCTTCCAGCTCGCTGACTTCGCCGATACGCTGGTCAGCCTGTTCACGGCCTTCGTGCTGGGCACGCTGATCGGCGCTGAGCGGCAATATAGACAGCGCACCGCGGGCCTGCGCACCAACGTGCTGGTCGCGGTCGGCGCTGCCGCGTTCGTCGATCTCGCCATGCATCTGACCGGCGCCGACGGTGCGGTACGCGTGATCTCCTATGTTGTTTCCGGCATCGGCTTCCTCGGCGCCGGCGTCATCATGAAGCAGGGTATGGACGTGCGCGGGCTCAACACCGCGGCGACGCTGTGGGCCTCGGCTGCGGTCGGCTCCTGCGCCGGCGCCGACATGGTCGCGCAGGCTGCAGCGCTCACCGTGTTCGTCATCGCCGGCAATACGATGCTGCGGCCGCTGGTCAATGCCATCAACCGCATTCCGCTGAATGAGAAGGCGTCGGAGGCAACTTATTACTTCAAGCTCGCGGTAACGCCGGACGCCTTGCCTGACATGCGCGACCGGCTGGTCGACAAGCTCGAAGGCGCGAAATATCTGGTGGCCGATATCGACGTGGTCGAGACCGGCGACGACCTGATCGAGATCGTCGCAAAACTGGTCGCGACCGCGGTCGATCCGAACGAGCTGAACGCCGTGACCGTGGACCTGCAACGCCTGCCGGGCGTACGTCACGCCACTTGGGAAGTCAGCACCACGGATTGAGCGCGGCCTTTTGGCGCGCGAGCCTGCGGTTCCCGCTTTTCCTGCGACGGAACCGCAGTGGGGCAAATTCGTTGATCCCGCGGACAAAGGCGGTGATCGACATGCCCGGCCAAGATGACAAGCGCAGACTGAAGCTCGACCTGACCATCGCTTGCTCGCTGTTTGCGGCAGGTATCGCTGTGTCGGTGATGTCGCTGGCGCAAATCCGAGCCGAGAGCCGGACGGAGCTGGCGCAGGCAACGCAGCCGCTTCAGGGCACGCCGTCCGACGATCAGGGCAAGACGCCCGCGGAAGCCAAGCCCGGCGGTGAGCGCCCGACCACGCCGGCGCCGGAGCCCGCGCGCCCCGATCCGCAGACGCAGGGCGCGGCGGGCGCAGCCAAGCCAGCATTGCCGCCGGCGCCGGCCGAGAAGGTCGCACCGCCGATCGAGAAGAAGTAGGAGGCTGCACCCACGTTCTCAGTGTCATCGCCCGCGAAAGCGGGTGATCCAGTATTCCGAGGCGGTTGTGATAGACCGAGAGGCCTCGGCGTACTGGATGCCCCGCCTTCGCGGGGCATGACAGCAGTGGGTGAGACACTACGCGTCGCCCGGAATGACGGATTACCGCACCAAGATATTCCGGAACTGCCAGGGATCGCTGGTGTCGATGTCTTCCGGGAACAGTCCCGGACGATCCGTCAGCGGCGTCCAGTCGGTGTAGAAACCCTTCACCGGGCCGAGATACGGCAGCTGGATTTCCAGCAGGCGATCGAAATCCATCTCGTCGGCTTCGACGATGCCTTCCTTCGGGTTTTCCAGCGCCCACACCATGCCGCCGAGCACGGCGGAGGTCACTTGCAGGCCGGTGGCATTTTGATAGGGCGCGAGCCTGCGTGTCTCTTCGATGGAGAGCTGCGAGCCGTACCAGTAGGCGTTGTTGTCATGGCCGAACAGCAGCACGCCGAGCTCGTCGATGCCATCGACGATCTCGTTCTCATCGAGGATGTGGTGCTTTTCCTGCATCTTCGCGGCGCGGCCGAACATTTCGTGCAGCGACAGCACGGCATCGTCAGCCGGATGATAGGCATAGTGGCAGGTCGGCCGATAGACCGCCTTGCCCGATGCGTCACGCACCGTGAAGTAATCGGAGATCGAGATCGACTCATTGTGGGTGACGAGGAAGCCATACTGCGCGCCGCGGGTCGGGCACCAGGTGCGCACGCGCGTGTTGGCGCCGGGCTGCATCAGATAGATGGCAGCGCCGCAGCCGGCTTCGTGGGTGCGCGCATTCTCGGGCATCCATTTTTCGTGGGTGCCCCAGCCGAGCTCAGACGGCTGCACGCCTTCCGACAGGAAGCCTTCCACCGACCAGGTGTTGACGAAGACATCCGGCTCCTTCGGCGTCTTGGAGCGCTGGGTATCGCGTTCGGCGATGTGGATGCCCTTGATGCCGGCCTGCCGCATCAGATCCGCCCATTCGGCCTTGGTCTTCGGCTTGGGGGCATTGAGCTTCAGATCGGCGGCGACGTTGAGCAGCGCCTGCTTGACGAAAAACGAGACCATGCCCGGATTGGCGCCACAGCAGGAGACGGCCGTGGTCGAGCTCGCCGGGCGCGCCTTCTTGGCGGCCAGCGTCACTTCGCGCAGGGCGTAGTTGGAGCGCGCTTCCGGGCCCTTCGACGCGTCGAAATAGAAGCCGAGCCAGGGCTCGTTGACGGTGTCGATATAGAGGGCGCCGAGCTCGTTGCAGAGCTCCATGATGTCGGTCGAGCCCGTGTCGACCGAGAGGTTGACGCAAAAGCCCTGGCCACCGCCTTCGGTGAGCAGCGGGGTCAGCAACTCCCGATAATTGTCCCTGGTCACGGCCTTCTGGATGAAGCGTACATTCTGCTTCTCGCAATGCGCCTTGCGGCCCTCATCCTTGGGATCGATCACGGTGACGCGCGACTTGTCGTAATCGAGATGCCGCTCGATCATCGGCAACGTGCCTTTGCCGATGGAGCCGAAGCCGACCATGACGATGGGACCGGCGATCTTGGCGTAGATCTGCGAGGGAGGGCTCATGGGATGGTTTCTCCGGAACGTGCTGGCGGACCAAAAGGTGAGGGGTGGTTCAGGCGTTGCGGCGCTTGGCGGTCGCTTCGATCTCGACCTTCATCTCGGGCTTGTAGAGCGCCGAGACGGCGAGAAGCGTCGCTGCCGGCCGGATGTCGCCGAGGACCTCGCCGCAGACCGCGAAATGGGCATCAGCATCTTTGATGTCGGTGAGGTAGTAGGTCACGCGGACGATGTCGGCCATCTCGAAACCACCTTCCTTCAGGGCGGCTTCGATGGTCTTGAAGCAGTTGCGTGACTGGCTCGTGACATCGGCCGGCATGGTCATCGTCGTGTAATCGTAGCCCGTGGTTCCCGCAACGAAGGCGAACTCGCCGTCGATCACGGCGCGGCTGTAGCCCGCAGTCTTCTCGAAGGGGGAGCCGGTGGAAATCAGGCGACGGGTCATGGGGTCGGCCTCGAGTGAGGGGGATTTCGTGGGTTAAAGGGCGTTTCCGGGGCCCGCGCAACCCCAAAGGAAGCGAGCTTTGCGCAGGCGCGGCCGGGCGTTGCCGCTCAACGCGGCTTCGGTCGTCGCCATCATGGCAATCCCTTACGCCGCGTGCGCTTGGAGGGCGCGAAGGACCCTCCGTTTGGCCAGAGCCGCGCCGGTGGGGACGATCATCCCCGCGGCGCCATCGAGCGCACCGTCGGTGAATTCGATCGCCAGCAGGCGGTCGCGCTCGAACGGGCCGGGCAGCGACAGCTCGGCGGTCTTCTCGGGCGAGAAGCCGAAGCGAGCATAATAGGGGGCATCGCCGAGCAGGATCACGGCGGCATGCCCACGCGCCCGGGCGGCGGCCAGCGCTTGTTGCATCAGCGCGGCGCCGATCCCGAGCTCGCGGCAGGCAGGGTCCACCGCCAACGGTCCGAGGACCAGAGCGGGCCTGCCTCCGGCGCTGACGTGCCACAGCCGCACGGTTCCCACGAGTGTCCCATCGCGCATCGCCGACAGGGCAAGGCCTGTGGCGGGCGCACGTCCGTCGCGCAGGCGCTGGCAGGTGCGGCCATGGCGGTTTTCGCCAAAGCAGGCATCGAGCAGCGCTTCACGGGCGGCGACGTCGGCAGCACGTTCCGCACGGATCGCGAACGGAGCGGCTTTCGAAGTGAGGGCGACTTGTGGCTTCCGAAAAGCAGTCATGGCGCATCAGTCCCCGCTTGAGCCGACGTGCGCACGGCACGCCTGTTCAAGACGTCGTCAGAAATCGAAATGTCAGGGAGGAGCCGGCAAGCCGGCTCCCGGGTTCGTCAGGCCTCGGAACGAGAGAGGCGGATCAGATGTGGCAATCAGATGTGATACGTCTTCAGCGGCGGGATGCCGTTGAACGCCACCGCCGAGTAGGTCGACGTATAGGCCCCGGTGCCTTCGATCAGCAGCTTGTCGCCGATCTCAAGCGTGACGGGAAGCGGATACGGGCTCTTCTCGTACAGCACGTCGGCGCTGTCGCAGGTCGGGCCGGCGAGCACGCACGGCGTCATGTCCGCGCCGTCATGCGGGGTGCGGATGGCGTAGCGGATCGACTCGTCCATGGTCTCGGCGAGCCCGCCGAACTTGCCGATGTCCAGGTACACCCAGCGCACCTCGTCCTCGTCGCTCTTCTTCGAGATGAGCACGACCTCGGACTCGATGATTCCGGCGTTGCCCACCATGCCGCGGCCCGGCTCGATGATGGTCTCCGGGATCTGGTTGCCGAAGTGCTTGCGCAGCGCGCGGAAGATCGAGCGGCCGTAGGTCACGACCGGCGGCACGTCCTTCAGGTACTTGGTCGGGAAGCCGCCGCCCATGTTGACCATGGTCAGGTTGATGCCGCGCTCGGCGCAGTCGCGGAACACCTGCGAGGCCATCGCCAGCGCACGGTCCCACGCCTTCACCTTGCGCTGCTGCGAGCCGACATGGAAGGAGATGCCGCACGGCTCCAGGCCCAGACGCTTGGCGACGTCGAGCACCTCGACGGCCATTTCCGGGTCGCAGCCGAACTTGCGCGACAGCGGCCATTCGGCGCCGGCGCAGTCATAGAGGATGCGGCAGAACACCTTCGCGCCGGGAGCGGCACGGGCGACCTTCTCGACCTCTGGAACGCAGTCCACGGCGAACAGCCGGATGCCGAGCGCGAAGGCGCGCGCGATGTCGCGCTCCTTCTTGATCGTATTGCCGAAGGAGATGCGGTCGGGCGTCGCACCCGCAGCCAGCGCCATCTCGATCTCGGCGACCGTCGCGGTGTCGAAGCAGGAGCCCATGGTCGCCAGCAGCGCCAGCACTTCCGGCGCCGGGTTCGCCTTGACGGCATAGAACACGCGGCTGTCGGGCAACGCCCTGGCGAAGGTCTGGTAATTGTCGCGCACGACCTCGAGGTCGACCACGAGGCAAGGCTCGGTGTCCCGGCCCTCGCTGCGGCGGTTGCGCAGGAATTCCTGAATACGTTCGGTCATAGCACTCTCCCAAACGGCCCAGCGACGGGGATCCGTTCAAAAAATGTCGTCGGATAAGAGCGCTCCGGCCAGATCGCGCGATGGAGGCGCGACGAGCCAAAGACTCAGATCAGACTGTGCTGCCGTGGATTGGTTGGGAATTTCCCGCCCGCACACCTGGCAATGAAGGACAAGCCTTTTCAGTAGCCCGCGCCGGCGTTGGACTGCCGGTAGAGACCAAAAAAGCCCGATCCGTCGTTGCTTTAAGTCGCGTCCCCCGTTGAGAGCGGGGTGCGCCGGTTCGCCTCCGGCTGCCAGTCACGGTTGCAAAAAGTGAAGTCACCTTCGACAAGGCATCTCTTGAGAGAGATGCTGGACGCTCCGGGTTTGCTTCGTCTCCAGACCCACGTCTTCTTTAGACCTTGGTCTTTCAACTTCCGCACTTCCGAAGAGCCCCTCGGCTTCTTCACCCCTTGGCGGCTGTCCGGCCTCTTGTCCGGATACCTACCGACTGACACACGACCACAGGCACGTGCGAAATTGGGCAAGTCCGCACATAATAGTTTTGACTCGGCTTCGCAAGAATTTTTTTAGGCTGAGAAGAGAATTGCCTAACATCTGCTTGCGCAGTGTTGCGCGAGCGACGCTGAAGATGAACGCGCGTTAAGTTTTCTGTGTCGTGCGCGTGACTCTATCGCGAGCGTAGCGTCAGCGGCGCTTGAAGAACGGCTCGACGCGCTGAGCTGCGCGGAGAAAGGCGGTCATCACCAGCACGCCGAGTGCGAACAGCACGGCCTGGAGGATGTGCGCGCCTTGGTCGCCGAGCCCGAACAGAATTGCGAGCGCCCAGCCGCCGGCAAACGCTGCGCCAAACACCTCGGCGCCGATCAGGATGGCGGCGCTGACGACGGTGATGACGCTCGGCCAGACGATCTGACGGGAGGACGAGGAGGGCGCGTTCATGGGCATTTGGGTCCGTGGCTTCGAGGGCCGCAATCTCCCCGAAAAGGCGGGCGGGAGCAAGGCCAAATGGCCCAAAAAAGCCCCATCGCGTGCTATAGCTGGATCCAACAAATCGGCTCAAAAATCGGGACTTGCGATGTCAGAACCCCGCCAAACCACGGACTCCGAGACCAACCCGCTGCTCAAGGCCTGGGTGACGCCGTTTGCGACCCCGCCCTTCGACGAGATCACGCCGGAGCACTTCCTGCCCGCCTTCGAGCGGGCCTTTGCCGATCACTCCGCCGAGATCGCGGCGATCACCAACGATCCGGCCGCGGCCGACTTCGCCAACACCGTCACGGCGCTGGAGCGCTCCGGCAAGCTTTTGAACAAGGTCGCGGCTGTCTTTTACGACCTGGTCTCGGCGCATTCCAACCCGGCCATCCTGGACATCGACAAGGAGGTCTCCTTGCGGATGGCGCGGCACTGGAATCCGATCATGATGAACGCCGTGCTGTTTGGCCGTATCGCCCAGCTGCACGAGAATCGCGCCAATCTCGGCCTCGACTCGGAGCAGCTCCGCCTGCTGGAGCGCACCTACACCCGCTTCCACCGCGCCGGCGCCGGCCTCTCCGATGAGGCCAAGACGCGCATGGCCGAGATCAACGAGAAGCTGGCCCAGCTCGCGACCGGCTTCAGCCATCATCTGCTCGGCGATGAGCAGGATTGGTTCATGGAGCTAGGTGAGGCCGACCGCCAGGGTCTGCCGGAGAGTTTTGTGGCCGCCGCCAAGGCTGCTGCAGAAGATCGCGGCATGGAAGGCAAGGCCATCGTGACGCTGTCGCGCTCCTCCGCCGAACCGTTCCTGAAGAGTTCGGCGAGGCGTGACCTGCGTGAGAAGGTCTACAAGGCCTTCACCGCGCGCGGGGACAACGGCAATCCCAACGACAACAACGCCACCATCGGCGAGATCCTGAAGCTGCGCGAGGAGAGCGCCAAGCTTTTGGGCTACCCGACCTTCGCCGCCTACCGGCTCGAGGACTCCATGGCCAAGACGCCGGATGCGGTGCGCGGCCTGCTCGATCGGGTCTGGAAGCCGGCGCGGGCCCGGGCGCTCGCCGACCGCGACGAGATGCAGACGCTGATCACGGAGGAGGGCGGCAATTTCAAGCTCGCGCCCTGGGACTGGCGCTTCTACGCCGAAAAGCTCCGTCTCCAACGCGCCAATTTCGACGACGCTGCGATCAAGCCCTATTTGACGCTCGACCACATGATCGCCGCCGCCTTCGACTGCGCCACGCGCCTGTTCGGCGTCACGTTCGAAGAGCGCAAGGACGTGCCGGTCTGGCACCCCGACGTGCGGGTCTGGGAGGTGAAGGACCCGGACGGCAAGCACAAGGCGCTGTTCTACGGCGACTACTACGCCCGGCCGTCAAAGCGCTCCGGCGCCTGGATGACCTCGTTGCGCGACCAGCAGAAGCTCGACGGCGAGATCGCGCCGCTCGTCATCAATGTCTGCAATTTTGCCAAGGGCACCGGAGCTGAGCCCTCGCTGCTGTCGCCCGACGATGCCCGCACACTGTTCCACGAGTTCGGCCACGGCCTGCACGGCATGCTCTCCAACGTGACCTATCCGTCGCTGTCGGGCACCTCGGTTTTCACCGACTTCGTCGAGCTGCCCTCGCAGCTCTACGAGCACTGGCAGGAGCGGCCCGAAGTGCTGCAGCAGTTCGCCCGCCACTACCAGACCGGCGAGCCGTTGCCGGACGATCTGCTCAAGCGCTTCCTCGCCGCGCGAAAATTCAACCAGGGCTTTGCCACCGTCGAGTTCGTCTCCTCGGCGCTGGTCGACCTCGAATTCCACTCCCAGCCGGCCGCCGCCGCGCAGGACGTCCGCGCCTTCGAGAGACGCGAGCTGGAGAAGATCGGCATGCCCGAGGAAATCGCGATGCGGCACCGGCCGACCCAGTTCGGTCACATCTTCTCCGGCGATCACTATGCCGCCGGCTATTACAGCTACATGTGGTCGGAGGTAATGGACGCCGACGCCTTCGGCGCCTTCGAGGAGGCCGGCAACATCTTCGATCCTGATGTCGCCAAGCGCCTGCATGACGACATCTATTCGAGCGGCGGATCGGTCGATCCGGAAGCCGCCTACGAGGCCTTCCGCGGCCGCCCGCCCGAGCCCGACGCGCTGCTGCGTCGTCGCGGCCTGCTCGACGACGCCAAGGCGGCCTGATCGGCATGCGCGCGCTGTTGGGACTGCTGCTCGCCGCCGCGATGATGCTCGCATCAGGCGCGGCGCGCGCGCATCCGCATGTCTGGATCACGGCGACCAGCGAGTTGCTCTACGCCGAGGACGGCTCGATCACTGGCGTGCGCCACGCCTGGACCTTTGACGACATGTTCTCGTCCTATGCAGTGCAGGGGCTCGAGGCCAAGAAGAAAGGCGCCTATACGCGCGAGGAGCTGGGGCCGCTGGCGCAGACCAATGTCGAGTCGCTGAAGGAATATGCCTACTTCACCTTCGCGCGAGCCGACGGCAAGAAGGAGCGTTTTAACGAGCCGGTCGACTACTTCCTCGACTACAAGGATACCGAGTTGACCCTGCACTTCACGCTACTGCTGAAGAATCCGATCAAGCCGAAGCAACTGGTGCTCGAAGTGTTCGACCGCTCCTTCTTCATCGACTTCCAGATGGCCAAGGATAACCCGGTCAAGCTGGTCGGCGCGCCCGCCAGCTGCCAGATGAAGCTCGATCGTCCCAGCGACGGCACCGCGACCGCGCAGAAGCTCAACGAGCAGACCTTCATGGACGGTCCGAACGCCAATTTCGGCATGATGTTCGCCAACAAGATCACGGTGGATTGCCCTTGAAGCCGCAGCTTTCGCCGCTCGCGCGTGGGCTCATCGCCTGCGCTGCTGTTCTCCTCATCATGGGCGTGGTCGATGCCGCGCTCCATGATGTCCTGGCGCAAAATCCGTTCGGGGCGCCGAAATCGGCGCAGGCAGCCGAGCCCGAGGCCAGCGGCCTCATCGGCTGGCTGCTGGCAAAGCAGTCGGAATTCTATCGCCAGATGTCGTCGACCATCCGCGCTGCGAAGTCCGACGGCTCGGCGGTGTGGACGCTGCTCTTTATCTCGTTTGCCTACGGCATCTTCCATGCCGCCGGGCCCGGCCACGGCAAGGCGGTGATTGCCTCCTATCTCGTCGCCAATCGTGAGACAGCGCGGCGTGGCATCACGCTGTCCTTTGCCTCGGCGCTGATGCAGTCGCTGGTCGCGATCCTGATCGTCGGCATCTCGGCATGGATCCTGAACGCCACCGCCAAGACCATGTGCAAGGCGGAAGGCGCGATCGAGATCGCGAGCTATGGCCTGATCGCGCTGTTCGGCCTGCGGCTGGTCTGGGTCAAGGGCCGCACTTTCATTCGCGCGCTCCAGGCGGCGCAGCCGGTGCCGGCGATCGCGGGCCTACCGCATGACCATCATGATCACGGTCATCACCATTCGCACGCCCATGATCACCACGGGCATGACCACGTCGACGACGAGCACTGCGGCCATTCCCATGGCCCCACCCCGAGCGAGCTCGCCGGCCCCGGTGGCTGGCGGCGCGGGCTTGCTGCGATCCTGACCGTCGGCATCCGCCCCTGTTCGGGTGCGATCCTGGTGCTGGTGTTCGCGCTGGCGCAGGGCCTGTTCTGGGCCGGAATCGCCGCGACGTTCCTGATGGGACTAGGCACCGCGATCACGGTCGCGACCATCGCCGTGATTGCCGTCTCGGCCAAGGACATCGCCGGCCGCCTGAGCGGAGCCCGCGTCGGCGGCGGCGCGCTGTTCATGCGCGGCATCGAATTCGGCGCCGCTGCCCTTGTGCTGCTGTTCGGGGCGGGGCTGTTGTTCGGCTACATCGCGGCCGAGCGGACGACGTGTTTTTGAGAAGATGTAGCCCGGATGGAGCTTCGCTCCATCCGGGCTACCGCAGCTCACACCGGCAGCAACCGCTTCAACGCCGGCATGAAGAAGATCCCGAGATTGATCGCAAAACCGATGTTCCAGAGGATGGAGCGCAGCGTCGGGCGATTGCCGAGATAGGTCAGCACATAGGCGATCCGGACGATCAGGAACAGCACCGCGAGCTCGTCGATCAGGCGTTGCGGTGAATCGCGGAATTCCGCGAGCAGCACGGCAAAGGCGAAGAACGGAAGGGTCTCGATGCCGTTCTGATGGGCCCCTAGCGCGCGGGCCCGGATCGGATCCTGAAAGAAGGCGGGATCGCGCGGATTGGCGTTGTCGAACCGGCGGATCGCCGTCAATTTGCCGCCCGCAAGAGTCAACAGATAGAGCAACACCGCTCCGAACACACACCACTCGGCGATCGTCATGGTTTCGTCTCCCCCCGCGCGACGAAGCCTAGCGAAACCGGCCCAAACTTGACAAGCTCGGTGCAACGCGCGACCCACGGGACCATGACCACCGTTGCCTCTATCCAGACCGCGAAACCGGCCGCGCAGCCGGCCCAGCCGCGCGTCGGCGTGCTGCTGGTCAATCTCGGCACGCCCGACACCGCCGACGCCCCGGGCGTGCGGCTCTATCTCAAGGAATTTCTCTCGGACGCCCGCGTGATCGAGGACCAGGGCGTGATCTGGCAGCTGGTGCTGAACGGCATCATCCTGCGCAGCCGTCCCCGCACCAAGGCGCTCGACTATCGCAAGATCTGGAACAACGAGCGGAACGAGTCGCCGCTGAAGACCATCACGCGGTCGCAAGCCGACAAGCTCGCCGCCGCGCTGTCGGACCGCGCGCATGTCGTAGTGGACTGGGCAATGCGCTACGGCAATCCCTCGATCAAGGCGGGGATTGATGCGCTGATCGCGAAGGGCTGCGATCGCATCCTCGCCGTGCCGCTTTATCCGCAATACTCCGCCTCGACCTCGGCGACGGTCTGCGACGAGGTGTTCCGCGTGCTCGCCCGGCTGCGCAATCAGCCGACGCTGCGGGTGACGCCGCCCTATTACGAGGACGAGTCCTATATCGAGGCGCTCGCCGTCTCGATCGAGACGCATCTGGCCACGCTGCCGTTCAAGCCGGAGCTGATCGTCGCCTCCTTCCACGGCATGCCGAAATCCTATGTCGACAAGGGCGATCCCTATCAGAGCCACTGCGTCGCCACGACCGAGGCGCTGCGCCGTCGGCTCGGCATGGACGCGACAAAACTGCTGCTGACCTTCCAGTCGCGCTTCGGCAATGACGAGTGGTTGCAGCCCTACACCGATAAGACGATGGAACGTCTCGCCAAGGAAGACGTGCGCCGCATCGCGGTGGTGACACCGGGTTTTTCCGCGGACTGCCTGGAGACGCTGGAGGAGATCGCGCAGGAGAATGCCGAGATCTTCAGGCACAATGGCGGCGAACAGTTTTCCGCGATCCCCTGCCTCAACGACAGCGATCCCGGCATGGACGTGATCCGCACGCTGGTGCTGCGCGAGCTGCAAGGCTGGCTCTAATGTGCCTGGATCCGAGGAGCGCGCCATGAACCGCCGCGAATGCCTGGCGCTTCTTGGGACGGTCACGGTGCTGCCGGCTTCAGTGCTGGCGCAGCAGCCGAATGCGACGCGGCGGCTTGGGGTGCTCGCGGTCATCGCCTCCGACGACGTGATCGGGCAAGCCCGCCTGGCCGAGGCGCTCGCCGTCCATGGCTGGAAGGGGCAAGCCAATCTCAGGGTCGACTGGCGCAGCGGCGCCGGCGATCGCGCCCGTATCGCGCAGCTTGCCGACGATCTGATCGCGCTCAAGCCCGATATCCTGCTCGCGCTCGGCACGCCCTCGGTGGAGGAATTGCGCCAGCGCACCACGACAATCCCGATCGTGTTTGCCGTGGTCACCGATCCCGTCAGCCAGGGTTTTGTCCAAAACCTTGCCCATCCCGGCGGTCACATCACCGGCTTCACCGATTACGACGGTCCCTTGGCGGGCAAATGGCTGGAGATGCTGGCGCAGGTCACGCCAAAAGTGTCCCGCGTGTTCGTCGTCTACAATCCCGCCACCGCGCCGTTCGCGCCCCTGATGCTGCGCACCATCGAAGACGCCGCACGGACGCTCGGTGTGACGGTCGAGCCCTCGCCGGTCCATGACGCAGCCTCGCTTGCCGCGCTGGCCTCGCACAGAGATGGCGGCTTCCTGGTGCTGCCCGACTTCTTCACCATGGCCAATCGCACGCCTCTGCTGGCGGCCATTGCGCAAGCGCGCGCGCCGGCGATGTTCTGGAGCCGCACCTTCGTCGACGAGGGCGGGTTGATGTCCTACAGCACCGACAGCGCCGAGCAGCTCCGCCGCGCCGCCAGCTACATCGACCGCATCCTCAGGGGTGCGCAGCCCGCGGACCTGCCGGTCCAGAACCCCACCAAGCTCGAGCTCGTCATCAATCTGAAGGCCGCCAACGCGCTGGGCGTCACGGTCCCGGCCAGTCTGATCGCAACCGCGCACGACGTCATCGAGTAGCGTCGCAATCCGTTAACTCTTGCCGTTAGGTCTGCGCCTGGACGCATTCAAGAGCCCTTCGTAAATACATAATCGTGACCATTCCCTCTCGTCGCGTCTTGTGCAGAATGGCGTGGATGCCGACGTTACTCGCAACCGCTGAACCGGTAGGGTCCTGGTCCCGACCAATGGCAGCGCGGGAAGGGGCTTTCCCGCCTTGGAGGAATTATGAGCGGTTTCGATATTTTCGCGATTGTTCTGGTGTTGCTCGTGATTGTTACGCTGATTGCCGGCGTGAAGACGGTGCCGCAAGGCTATGACTGGACCATCGAGCGGTTCGGCAAATACACCCAGACGCTGAGCCCCGGGCTCAATCTCATCGTGCCGTATTTCGATCGCGTCGGGCGCAAGATCAACATGATGGAGCAGGTGATCAACATCCCCGAGCAGGAGGTGATCACCAAGGACAACGCCACCGTGACGGTGGACGGTGTCGCCTTCTTCCAGGTGTTCGACGCCGCCAAGGCGAGCTACGAGGTTGCCAATCTCGAGCAGGCGATCATCGTGCTGACGATGACCAACATCCGCTCGGTGATGGGTTCGATGGATCTCGACCAGGTGCTGTCGCACCGTGACGAGATCAATGAACGCCTATTGCGCGTGGTCGATGCCGCGGTCTCGCCGTGGGGCCTCAAGGTCAACCGCATCGAGATCAAGGACATCGTGCCGCCTGCCGACCTCGTCGAGGCCATGGGCCGACAGATGAAGGCCGAGCGCGTCAAGCGCGCCGACATCCTTCAAGCCGAAGGTGCGCGCCAGTCCGAGATCCTGCGCGCTGAGGGTGCCAAGCAGGGCCAGATCCTCCAGGCCGAAGGCCGCCGCGAGGCCGCCTTCCGCGACGCCGAGGCGCGCGAGCGGTCGGCGGAAGCCGAGGCCAAGGCCACGCAAATGGTTAGCGATGCCATTGCCAAGGGTGACGTGGCGGCGTTGAACTACTTTATCGCCGACAAATATATCAAGGCGTTCGGCCAGTTGGCGGAATCGCCGAACCAGAAGGTCATCATGCTGCCGGTTGAGGCGATGGGCATGCTGGGCTCGCTCGCCGGCATCGGCGAGATCGCCAAGGCGACCTTCGGCGAAAGCGCGGTGTCTGCTGCTGCTGCCGCCCGTCGCGGCGGGTCGGTGCCATCCTCCGCTCCGACGCCGCCGGCGGTGCCGCCGCGACAGTGATAGGATCAGCGCATGGCCCTCCGATAGGGGCATGCGCCAATTTTTAGAGGTCGTGTCATGACCGACATGTTCGTATCGCTCGGCAACTGGAATTGGTTGATCTTCGGCTTCATCCTGATGGCGCTGGAGGTCATTGCGCCGGGCGTGTTCCTGTTCTGGCTCGGGCTCGCCGCGCTTCTGGTCGGCCTGACCTCGTTCGCAATTGTCATATCCTGGCAAATTCAGCTCGTGATGTTCGCGGTGTTCGCAGCCGCTGCTGTGCCGGTGTGGCGCCGGCTCGCCCGGCCGAAGCTCGACGTGAGCGCAAGCCCCTTCCTCAACAAGCGCAGCGAGGCGCTCTTGGGCCGCGAGTTCACGCTGGAAAAGCCGATCATCGACGGCAACGGCACCATGCGTATCGGCGACACGGTGTGGCGCGTGGCAGGCCCGGATACACCGGCGGGCACGCGGGTGAAGGTCGTGCAGGTGGATGGTGCGAATCTGACGGTGGCGGCGGCGTAATTCGCTGTCATTGCGCCGGACTTAGACGCCTCTCGTGCGGCTCCACCTCTCAGCAAACCGGTGCAGCGGCATGAACGTCTCGCACAAGTCCCGCCCCAGCGCCGTCAGCCCATAACCGCCGTTATCGCCCAGTTCCACAAACCCCGCCTCGCGCAACTCCGTCAGTCGGGTCTGCAGCACCGTGGGCGAAGCCTCGTCGCAGGCCGTGCGCAATGCGCGCGAGGTGAGGGGAGCCTCGCGCAATTCCCACAGGATCCGCAGGCTCCAGCGCCGGCCCAGGAGATCGAGCAGCGCCATGATCGGCCGCCCGGTACGCGAGCCGCGTACGCGGCGCTCCCCTGATGCTGCTTGTTTCCCCATTGGTCTCCTCTTGCATCTTGCTACATATAATGTAGCATGATGCTACAGTAATTGTAGCAAGGAAGAAGCACATGTCATCCCCCTCGCCGCGTATTGCCCCGCTCGCGCCGCCTTATCCCCCGGAGATCCAGGCGCAGTTCGATCGCATCATGCGCGGCGCGCCGCCGCTGGTGTTGTTCCGGGTGATGGCCGGCCACACCCGCGCCTGGGACAAGTTTCGCGCCGGGGGACTGCTCGATCCCGGTGCGCTGTCGTTGCGCCAGCGCGAGATCGTCATCGATCGCACCTGCGCGCTGAACAAGTGCGAGTATGAATGGGGTGTGCATGTCGCGACCTTTGCGGCGCCGGCGAACCTCACTGAGGATGAGGTCCGCGCGACTGTCGCGGGCGACGCGAATTCACCCTGCTGGTCACCGGCCGAGCAGGCCTTGATCGCGGCGGTGGACGCGTTGCACATCAGCGCGACCTTCACAGACGCCGAGTTCGCCACGCTGTCGGCGCACTACGATGAGGCGCAGATTTTGGAAGTCATGCTGCTGTGCGGCTTCTACCGCACGGTGTCGTATCTGGCGAACGGCCTGAAGCTGCCGCTGGAGGAGAACGCGGCGCGGTTTCCGGCGTAGAGAGAGGCACCCTACGCCACGCCCGCGCGCAACAGATCGTGCAGATGCACGATGCCGACCACCTTGTCCGCCTCGGTCACCACTAGCGTCGTGATCTTGCGGGTGTTCAGCACCTCGATCATTTCGGTCGCGAGCATCGAGGGCGGCACCGTCTTCGGCTGCCTGGTCATGATGTCGTCGACCGACGCCGTCAAAAGATCCGGCCGCATGTGACGGCGCAAATCGCCGTCGGTGATGATGCCGACGGCCTCGTTCGTCTCGTTGACGATGCAGACGCAGCCGAGCCCCTTGGCCGACATCTCCATCACCGCGTCCGACATCTTGGTGCCTTCCGGCTTCACCGGGATCTCCCCGCCGGTGCGCATGTAGTCGCGGACGAATTTCAACATCGCGCCCAGCTTGCCGCCGGGATGGAAATGGGCGAATTCCAGCGCGGTGAAGCCGCGGCCTTCGAGCAGCGCGATGGCGATGGCATCGCCGATGGCGACCTGCATCATGGTCGATGTGGTCGGCGCCAGGTTGTGCGGGCAGGCTTCGCGCGCCTTCGGCAGCTCGATCACGATGTCGGCGGCCTGGCCGAGCGAGGACGCCGCGTTCGACGTCACCGCAATCATCGGGATCGCGAAGCGTGCCGAGTAATTGACGAGGGTCTTCATCTCCGGCTGCTCGCCGGACCAGGACAGCGCCATGATGACGTCGTCGGTGGTGATCATGCCGAGGTCGCCATGGGCGGCTTCAGCGGTGTGAACGAAGAAGGCCGGCGTGCCTGTCGAGGCCAGGGTCGCCGCGATCTTGCGCGCCATGTGGCCGGACTTGCCCAGCCCGGTGACGATGACGCGGCCCTTGGCGTTGCGGATCAGGTCGACCGCCTTGGCGAATGCCTCGCCCAGCGGGCCGCGCAGGGCGGCGGCAAGCGCGTTGATGCCGCCGCTCTCCGTCTCCAGCGTGCGGAGCGCGGATTCGACGCTTGTCGGGGTGGAGCTGGATGATGAGGTCATCAGCGGTTTCGAACTCGGCATGTTCTGGTCCAGGAAGGAGGGGCGTCGGCCCGTTGCCGGTCTGCTTAGCACGCCCCGGCCCGTGAGGCGACGCGAGCTCCAAGACCCTCAACGGGTCATTAACCATAATTGTTTTAACTCCATTAACGATGGTTCCCGCGAGTTCGCGGAAGGCTGTCGATGAAGTGTCTGATTTCGTTGGAGTTCTTCCATCGTGGGGTCGCCTCCAGGTAGGGGCCGGAGCAGTCGCGCGTACGTTTTTCGCGCCGCTTTGCCATGCCTGCTGCTGACCGCGCTGGAAAGCGGCCCTGTGGCCGCCCAGAGCCTCACGCCCGACCTGTTCAATCCCAACCGCGGCGGCTTTGCCGCGCCTGACACGCTGCCGACGCGACGCACGGCGGGCGTGCCGCAGGCACCGTCGGATGCGCTCCCGGCGCCGCCGGATCCCAACGACGATCGGCGCAAGAAAAGCGATGCGCCCGCGCCGTCGCGCGTCGGCCAGATCCCGACCTACGGCCTGCCGGCCGCCAACGGCGCGAGTGGCTCCGGTTACGATTCGCTCAATCGCAAGCGTCAGCAGCCAAAGCTCTATCCGGGGCAGCCGAAGCCGAAGAAGCCCGCAGGTCCGGGCTCGCCGGTGCCGTCGGCGACACCGACGCTGTCCCCTCTCGGTGCGCCCCGCATTGCGCCGCCGCCGTCGGAGACCGCGAACAAGACGCCGGTGCCGCCGGCGATGGCGGGCACCGTGCCCGGCCAGCCGCAGCGCCGTCGCCTCAAGGCCGACGACGATGCCTTCGGCGCGGTCGGCGATTACGCCGGCAGTTTTCTGATCAAGGGCGGGCTCGAACTGTCCACCGGCTACGACACCAATCCCGCGCGCCTGCAGAAGCCGGTCGGCTCGCCGGTCTATGTCGTCGCGCCTGATCTTCTCGTGATGTCCGACTGGGAGCGCCACGCGCTGGTCGCCGATTTGCGCGGCTCGTTCTCCGGCTACACCAACAACATGCCGGCGACGATCGACGGACTTGCCTCGCCGTCGCCGGTTGAGATCGACCGCCCCGATTTCACCGGCCATGTCGACGGCCGCTTCGATGTCGATCGCGATCTCAAGCTGACCTCGCAGCTGCGCCTGCGCCTTGCCACCGACAATCCCGGCAGCCCGAACGTGCAGGCCGGCCTGCAGAAATATCCTGTCTACGCCGCCTATGGCGGCACCTTCGGCTTCGACCAAACCTTCAACCGCTTCCAGGTCGCGGCCGGCGCCACCATTGATCGCACGGCCTATACCGACTCCAAGCTCACCGACGGCTCGACCTCCAGCAATGACGACCGCGACTTCAACCAGTATGGGGGCGTCGGGCGTTTCTCCTACGAGCTCAAGCCGGGTCTAAAACCCTTCGTCGAGATCGAGGGGGACAACCGCGTCCACGACCAGCCCGCCGACCGCAACGGCTATCTGCGCGATTCATCCGGCGGCTATGCCAAGGTCGGCTCGTCCTTCGAGTTCTCGCGCATCCTCACCGGTGAGATCTCGGTTGGCTATTCCGCGCGCAACTATGTCGACCCCAGGCTAAGCCAGCTCTCGGGCTTCCTCACCTCGGGCTCGCTGATCTGGAACGCGAGCGGGCTGACGACGGTGAAATTCAACACCGACACGCAGATCGCGGAAACCACGATCCCCGGCTCATCGGGCGTGCTGGTGCACATCTATGCCGCCGAAGTCGACCACGACTTCCGCCGCTGGCTCACCGCGATCGGCAAATTCACCTACGGCACCTACGACTATCAAGGCCAGAATCGCAACGACAAGACCTACTCGCTCGAAGGCAACCTGATCTACAAGCTCAACCGCAACATCTGGATCAAGGGCACGCTGCGCCACGACATCCTGGATTCGAACCAGCCGGGCTCGAGCTCGCAGGGGACCGTGATGATGGTCGGGGTGAGGCTGCAGAATTAGCCGGGCGATGGATCTCGTTCGCGCTCTCGCCACTCACTTTCGCGGGCGATGACACCGGTTGAAAATTTAGCGGCGTAGCGAGCCGCGCCTACCGCGGCAGATCCGTCTTCCCCATCAGGAACGTATCGATCGACCGTGCACACAGCCGGCCTTCGCGGATCGCCCACACCACCAGCGACTGGCCGCGGCGCATGTCGCCGGCCGTAAACACGTTCGGGCGCGAGGTCTGGTAGTCCAGCGTGTTGGCCTTGACGTTGCCGCGCGGATCGAGGTCGACCGCGAGCTGCTTCAACAGGCCCTCGTGGACGGGGTGGACGAAGCCCATTGCGAGCAGGATCAGCTCGGCATCGAGCTCGAACTCGGTGCCTTCAATCGGCTTGAACTTGTCGTCGACGCGCACGCAGTGCAGCTTCTTGACCTTACCGTTCTCGCCGGAAAACTTCTGCGTCAGCACGGCGTATTCGCGGATCGCGCCTTCGGCCTGGCTCGACGACGTCCGCATCTTCAGCGGCCAGTTCGGCCAGGTCAGGCCCTTGTTCTCGCGCTCGGGCGGGGCGGGCATGATCTCGAGCTGGGTCACGGAGAGCGCGCCCTGGCGCAGCGAAGTACCGATGCAGTCCGAGCCGGTGTCGCCGCCGCCGATGACGACGACATGCTTGCCACCGGCCAGAATCTCGGTGACGCCGTTCAACGGTTCGCTGGAGACGCGACGGTTCTGTTGCGGCAGGAAGTCCATGGCATAGTGGATGCCGTCGAACTCGCGGCCGGGGATCGGCAGGTCGCGCGGGGCTTCCGCACCGCCGGTCAGCGCGATCGCGTCGTATTGGTTGAGCATCTCGCGCGGATCGACATTGCCGTCAGCGCCGACATGGCTGTTGTAGTGGAAGGTGACGCCTTCGGCTTCCATCTGCGTGACGCGGCGGTCGATGATTCCCTTCTCCATCTTGAAGTCGGGAATGCCATAGCGAAGAAGGCCGCCGGCCTTGGCGAACTTCTCGAACAGGTGCACGTCGTGACCGGCGCGCGCGAGCTGCTGCGCACAGGCCATGCCGGCCGGGCCCGAGCCGATCACGGCGACTTTCTTGCCGGTCTTCACGGCGGCCACTTCCGGCTTCAGCCAGCCATTGTCCCAGGCGCGGTCGACGATCGCGCATTCGATGGTCTTGATGGTGACGGGATTGTCGTCGATGTTGAGCGTGCAGGAGGCTTCGCACGGCGCAGGGCAGATGCGGCCGGTGAACTCCGGGAAATTGTTGGTCGAGTGCAGATTGCGCGAGGCCTCTTCCCAGTTGCCCTGATAGACGAGGTCGTTGAAATCAGGGATCTGGTTGTTGACCGGGCAGCCGGGCGTGCCCGGCGCGACCGAACCGGTGCCGTGGCAATAGGGAATGCCGCAATTCATGCAGCGCGCGGCCTGGTCGCGTGTTTCCCTCTCGGTCAAGGGAACGACGAACTCGTTGTAATGCTTCACGCGCTCGGCCACCGGCGTGTACTTGCGGTCATGCCGTTCGATTTCGAGAAAACCCGTGATCTTGCCCATTAAACCCGCAGTCCCTACCGCTTAAATTCGTCTGTTGCTTCCCCACCGTCATTGCGAGGAGCGTGAGCTTCGAAGCAATCCAGTCTGTATCCGAGGAAAAAGTCTGGATTGCTTCGCTACGCTCGCAATGACGGGCGCTGATATTCCTACGCCCCGATCGCGATTTTCGGCTCGGCGTCCGCGTTGGCGGCCATTTCGCGCAGCGCGCGCCGGTACTCGACCGGCATCACTTTGCGGAATTTGGGCAGCCATTCCTTCCAATTGGCAAGGATGTCGGCGGCACGCTTAGAGCCGGTCGCCTTCGCATGGCGCGTGATCAGGACGTGCAGACGCTCGACGTCGGAGTCGAGCAGATCCTTGAACACGTCGACCCGGCCATGCGCCTCGAGGTCACCGGAGTGATGATAGGTGCCGGCGTTGATCATCTCTTCCGACAGCACCGGCTCGAGCTCGACCATCGCCATGTTGCACAGCTTGTCGAAGCCGCCTGTCTCGTCGAGTACATAGGCGATGCCACCGGACATGCCGGCCGCGAAATTGCGCCCGGTCTTGCCGAGCACGACCACGATGCCGCCGGTCATGTATTCGCAGCAATGATCGCCCGCGCCTTCGACGACCGCGACCGCGCCGGAGTTGCGCACGGCGAAGCGTTCGCCGGCGACACCGCGGAAGTAGCACTCACCCTGGATGGCGCCGTACATCACGGTGTTGCCGACGATGATGCTCTCTTCCGGCACGATGCTGCTGTTGGCCGGCGGCTTGACGATGATCTTGCCGCCCGAGAGGCCCTTGCCGACATAGTCGTTGGCTTCGCCTTCAAGCTCGAAGGTGACGCCATTGGCGAGCCAGGCACCGAACGCCTGGCCGGCAGTGCCCTTGAGGCTGACATGGATGGTGTCCTGCGGCAGGCCGGCATGGCCGTAGATCTTGGCGACCGCGCCGGACAGCATCGCACCCGCGGAGCGGTTGGTGCTGTTGATCACGGCCTCGATCTTCACCGGCGCGCCGCGGTCGAGCGAGGGCTGCGCCTTCTCGATCAGCGTGCGGTCGAGCACTGCCTCCAGATGATGGTTCTGGCGCTCGGAGTGATAGATCTTCTGGCCCTTCTCTTCCTTCTGCTTGACGAAGAGCTTGGAGAAATCGAGGCCCTTGGCCTTCCAGTGCGCCACCAGCTTGGTCTGGTCGAGCAGCTGAACCTGGCCGACCATCTCGTTGAAGGTGCGGAAGCCGAGCGAGGCCATGATCTCGCGGACTTCCTCCGCGACGAAGAAGAAGTAGTTGATCACGTGCTCGGGCTGGCCGGTGAAGCGCTTGCGCAGGACGGGGTCCTGGGTGGCGACGCCGACCGGGCAGGTGTTGAGATGGCACTTGCGCATCATGATGCAGCCGGCCGCGATCAGCGGCGCGGTGGCGAAGCCGAACTCGTCGGCGCCGAGCAGCGCGCCGATCACGACGTCACGGCCGGTGCGGAAGCCGCCGTCGACCTGGACCACGATGCGGCTGCGCAGCCGCTCGCGCACCAGCGTCTGGTGGGTCTCGGCGAGGCCGATTTCCCAGGGCGAGCCGGCATGCTTGATCGAGGTCAGCGGCGAGGCGCCGGTGCCGCCCTCGAAGCCCGCGATGGTGACATGGTCGGCGCGGGCCTTGGCGACGCCTGCGGCCACCGTGCCGACGCCGATCTCGGAGACGAGCTTGACCGAAACGTCGCCCGTCGGGTTGACGTTCTTGAGGTCGTAGATGAGCTGCGCCAGATCCTCGATCGAGTAGATGTCGTGGTGCGGCGGCGGCGAGATCAGGCCGACGCCCGGCGTCGAGTGACGCACTTTTGCGATGGTCGCGTCGACCTTGTGGCCGGGCAGCTGGCCGCCCTCGCCGGGCTTGGCACCCTGCGCCATCTTGATCTGCATCATGTCGGAGTTGACGAGATACTCCGTCGTGACGCCGAAGCGGCCCGAGGCGACCTGCTTGATCGCCGAACGCATGCTGTCGCCGTTCGGCATCGGCTTGAAGCGGTCGGCTTCCTCGCCGCCTTCACCGGTGTTCGACTTCCCGCCGATCCGGTTCATGGCGATCGCCAATGTCGTGTGCGCCTCGCGCGAGATCGAGCCGAAGCTCATCGCGCCCGTGGCGAAACGTCTGACGATGTCCTTGGCCGGCTCGACCTGGTCGAGCGGGACAGGCTTGCGCTTCTCTTCGTCCGCGTTCTTGATCCGGAACAGGCCGCGCAGCGTCAGCAGACGCTCCGACTGCTCGTTGAGAATCTTTGCGAAGGCGCGATAGCGCTCCAGCGAATTGCCGCGAGCGGCGTGCTGAAGCAGCCCGACCGATTCGGCGGTCCAGGCATGGTCCTCGCCGCGGCTGCGATAGGCGTATTCGCCGCCGACATCGAGCGCGGTCTTGTAGACCAACGCCTCGCCGAACGCGTCAGCATGACGACGCACGGCTTCTTCCGCGATCTCGGCAAGGCCCACGCCCTCGACACGGGTGTGCGTGCCGGCGAAGAACTTTCCGACAAAGTCCGCCTTGAGGCCGACCGCGTCGAAGATCTGCGCGCCGCAATAGGACTGGTAGGTTGAGATGCCCATCTTGGACATCACCTTCAAGAGGCCCTTGCCGATCGACTTGATGTAACGCTTGACGATCTCGTAGTCGTCGAGCGAGCCGGGCAGGCGGTCCTTCATCGCGATGATGGTTTCGAACGCGAGATAAGGGTTGATCGCTTCAGCGCCGTAGCCCGCGAGGCAGGCGAAGTGATGCACTTCGCGCGGTTCGCCGGATTCGACGACGAGACCGACCGAGGTGCGCAGGCCGGTGCGGATCAGGTGGTGATGCACGGAGGCGCAGGCCAGCAGCGACGGGATCGGAACCCGATCGGTGCCGACCATGCGGTCGGACAGGATGATGATGTTGACGCCCTCGCGCACCGCGCTCTCGGCGCGCGCGCAGAGCTCGTCGAGCACCTGGTCCATGCCGGCCGCGCCGAGACCGGCGTGAAACGTCGTGTCCAGCGTGCGCGACTTGAAGTGCGAGTCGGCGACCTCCGAGATCGAGCGGATCTTTTCGAGATCTGCATCGGTCAGGATCGGCTGGCGCGCTTCGAGGCGCTTGGTGGTGGCCAGGCCCTGAAGATCGAACAGGTTCGGCCGCGGTCCGATGATGGAGACCAGGCTCATCACCAGCTCCTCGCGGATCGGGTCGATCGGCGGGTTGGTGACCTGCGCAAAGTTCTGCTTGAAGTAGGTGAACAGCGGCTTGGCCCTGTCCGACAGCGCCGAGATCGGCGTGTCGTTGCCCATCGATCCCGCGGCTTCCTCGCCCGTGGCCGCCATCGGCGTCATCAGGATCGCGATGTCCTCCTGGCTGTACCCGAACGCCTGCTGGCGATCGAGCAGCGACAAGTTCGAGCGCACGCCGGTGGTCGGCACCTTCGGCAGCTCTTCCAGCACGATCTGGGTCCGCTCCAGCCACTCCGTGTAGGGATGGCTGCGCGCGAGCTCGGCCTTGATCTCGTCGTCCGGGATCAGGCGGCCCTGCTCGAGGTCGACCAGCAACATCTTGCCGGGCTGCAAGCGCCACTTGGTGATGATCTGGTCTTCGGGGATCGTCAGCACGCCCATTTCGGACGCCATCACGATGCGGTCGTCCTTGGTCACGAGATAGCGCGCCGGCCGCAGACCGTTGCGGTCGAGCGTGGCGCCGATCTGGCGGCCGTCGGTGAAGGCGATCGCAGCCGGGCCGTCCCACGGCTCCATCAGGGCGGCATGATATTCGTAGAAGGCGCGGCGCTTCTCATCCATCAAGGGATTGCCGGCCCACGCCTCCGGGATCATCATCATGACGGCGTGCGGCAGCGAGTAGCCGCCCTGCACCAGGAATTCGAGCGCGTTGTCGAAGCAGGCGGTGTCCGACTGGCCCTCGTAGGAGATCGGCCAGAGCCGATTGATGTCCTTGCCGTACAGCTCGGAGCTCACCGAGGCCTGGCGCGCCGCCATCCAGTTGGTGTTGCCGCGCAGCGTGTTGATCTCGCCGTTATGCGCGATCATGCGGTAGGGATGCGCCAGCGACCACGCCGGGAAGGTGTTGGTCGAGAAACGCTGGTGAACCAGCGCGAGCGCGCTCTCGAAGTCCTTCTCGTGCAGATCGGGATAATACTTGCCGAGCTGGTCGGCGAGGAACATGCCCTTGTAGATCACGGTGCGGCAGGACATCGAGCAGGGGTAATAGCCCGCAAGCCCGCGGTCGCGGCGCTGGTAGATCGCCTGCGAGATCGACTTGCGCAGGATGTAGAGCCGGCGCTCGAACTCGTCCTCGGTCTTGGCGGTGCCGTTGCGGCCGATGAACACCTGCATGCAGGCGGGCTCGGTCGGCTTCACGGTGACGCCGAGCGAGGAATTGTCGGTCGGCACGTCGCGCCAGCCGAGCAGGGTCAGGCCCTCTTCCTTGATCTGGTCGGCGATGATGCTCTTGATGACGTTGCGCCAGGCGGTGTCGCGCGGCATGAACAGTGCGCCGATGGCGTATTCGCCAGGCTGAGGCAGCGCGAAGCCAAGCTCCTTGGCCTTGCGGCTGAAGAAGGCGTGCGGGATCTGCACCAGGATGCCGGCGCCGTCACCGGCGCGGGGGTCGGCACCGACGGCGCCGCGGTGCTCGAGATTGCAGAGGATGCTGAGCGCGTCCGAGACGATCTCGTGGGACTTCTTGCCCTTGATGTTGGCGATGAAGCCGACGCCGCAGGAATCCTTCTCCAGGCTCGGGTCGTAGAGACCTTCGGCCGGCGGGCGCGAATTGTGTTCCTGAATCGGATCGGTCGTTTTCGAGGCGACCGTCGCCGACAGCTCTTCTGCCACGATGTTTGCGCGCTCGAATTGCGACCCGTTCATTGTTCCAATCCTCTCCATGCGGCAAGCTGCCTCACCGCCATCTTCGGCGCACCTTGGGCGTTCCGCGGCACCCGCCTCTGGGTCACCGCTCGTCCGTTGCGAGCCGCATTTTCTTAAATTCAGGCCTAGGCGTTCTTCGTCCCCGAGAACGGCTTTGCCTGGTACCTTGCCGGCGCTCGAAAGTGCCGATTTTCGCCGCAATCCCTGTGCCGGAATCGCAAGCAAAATTGAGACAGTCTTCCTGTCCTAACCATCACCTTGCCAAATTTTTGTCTATCACACAAGCGCGCGAAAGTCCCGATTCCCAAAGTGTCAATCAGCGCTTTCCGCATGGCGCGCGGCCCCGGTTTTGAAGCAAACGCGCCGCGATCCGGCCCAAGCGGCGCCGAAATCCCCAATGATGCTTCGGATCAGCCCTTCGAAAGGCGCGCCACGCCGCAAGAAGCGAAAGAGCGCGAGCGGGGGGCCTGACAGGAGCGTGTCGACCATGAAGTTTTTCACAGGATGTGTGGCCGCCGCCATGCTGGCGCTAGCTGCAAACGCTGCTCAGGCACAAGTTCCGGCGAGCGGTATTTTTGGCGGGACCACGATCGCGGTGTCGGATTTCGACGGGCCCTATGGGCCGGGCGAAGCCGCGCCGCCACCGCCGCCGCGTTACGGCTATGGCTATGAGGAACGCGGCCCGGCGCCGGCGCTGCTGCCGGTCACCGAGGTCTACGCGCTACTGCGCGAAAACGGCTTCTCGCCGCTCGGCATCCCGCGCCTGCGCGGCGCCGTCTACACCATCGCGGTGATCGACCGCCGCGGCGACGACGGCCGGCTCGTGATTGATGCCCGCGACGGCCGGATTATCCGCTTCATGCCGGCCGCTGATGCCTATGGCATGGCGCCGGCCTATGAGGAGCCTTCGGTTGCACCTTACCGGCCGCAAAGCGCGCTGCCGCCACCGACCATGGTCCGCGGTGGACCGCCGCGCCCGCCGGCTTCGATCCCGCATGTCGCCAGCCGCACCGTCCCTCTGCCCAAGGCCGCTCCGCCGCGCGCCGAGACGCCAGTGGCGGCCGCAAGGCCCGCCGAGCCCACAACGCCGCAAGCTCAACCCGCCCAGCAGACCGCCGCCGTGCAGGCCAAGCCCACCGAGGCCGCTCCGCAGGCCGCTGCGCCGACCATCGGCCAGGCCAAGTCGGCCTCTACCATTTTGCCGACACAGGACATGCCGGCGGCGCAGGGGTTGGATTAATCATCGGCAAACAAAGCGCCCGAAGACCTCGGGCGCTTTTGCGTCACAGCAACTGTCCTCAGCTGCGCGGATACCCTGCCGCTTCGAGAATCAGATTCGCCACTTCCTTCGGATGCGACACCAGCGAGAGGTGGCCGGCATCGAGCTCGATCGTGGTCGCATTCATGCGCTTGGCGAGAAAGCGTTCGAAATCGGGGTTGATGGTGCCGTCGTTCTTCGAGACCGCGTACCAGCTCGGCTTCGAATGCCAGGCGGCCTCCGTCGTGCGTCCGGCGAAGATCGAGGCGGCCGTCGGCCACTGCACGGCGTAGAGCTCCTTCGCGCGTTCCGGCGCGACGCCGTTGGCGAAATATTTCAGGAAGGCGTCTTCCGAAAGCTTGGTGGTGCCGTCGCGCTCGACGATGCCGGCGCGCGCAGGGCCCGCCGGAAACTGCTTCGACAGCGCCACAAAATCCTCGTTGGCATCGGGAGCGCGCGCGGCGATGTAGACGAGGCCGGTGACCTTCGGATCGGTGCCAAGCTGGCTGATCACGGTGCCGCCCCAGGAATGCGCGACCAGCACCGTCGGGCCATCCTGCTCGGCCAGTACACGCTTGGTTGCCTCGACCGACTCGGCGAGCGATCCCAGCGGATTCTGCACGGCGATAACGTTGAGGCCGGCGGCCTGAAGGATCGGGATCACCTCCGACCAGCTCGAGCCATCAGCCCAGGCGCCATGCACCAGCACGACGTTCTTCGCCTTCGCGGTCTGCGGGGGCTGTGCGTGAGCGAGGCTGATGGGGGCCGCCAGCAGGCTCGCGGCGACGAAAAGGCTGCGCCAGAAAGTCACGATCGTTCTCCGTTCATTTTTGGGTGCGATACCCAAAGGACGGAGCGCGAGGCGGCGGCGTTACACATCCTCACCGTCCTGTGATGCGCTGCAAAGCGAAAAAACGCCCCGGGGCACCGGGGCGTTTTCGCAACCTGAAAGTTGATGCGCGCTTAGGCGGCGACCGAGCTCTCGATCACCTGTGCGCTCGACGCGCCGGTGTTGATCGCGATCTGGCGCGGCTTCTTGGCTTCGGGAATCTCGCGCACAAGGTCGACGTGGAGCAGGCCGTTCTCCAGCGAGGCGTCCTTCACCTGCACGAAGTCGGCAAGCTGGAAGGCGCGCTCGAAGGCACGGGCGGCGATGCCGCGATAGAGCACGTCGGATTTCGAGTTCTCGTTGGCGACTTTATCGCCCTTGATCGTCAGCGTGTTTTCCTTCGCGACGATGGAGAGCTCATCCTTGGCGAAGCCGGAAACCGCAACGGTGATGCGATAGGCGTTCTCGCCGGTGCGCTCGATGTTGTAGGGGGGATAACCGGGGCTGCCGTCCGAGCTCGTCTGGTCGAGCAGGTTGAAGAGGCGGTCGAAGCCGACGGTGGAACGATAGAACGGGGTGAGATCGTAGGTACGCATGGTCAAGTCCTCCATTGAGCGACTGTTCAGGTAATCCGCCCGCCAATCGGGCCGGGCTTTAGTCTGTGTGCAGCCTGATGTTCCGGTTCCGAAACACTGGTAGCGGCCTGCACCAAAGTGATATGGGTGAGTCCAGACGGCGTTCAAGAGGGCGGTGACTCGCCCCTTTTCGGCGCTCCCACCCCTTGATTTGCAGCACTTGATTCACAGCACTTGGCGCTCAAGCACTTCCACTCATGACGCTGGTCTCGATTCCGTCCAATCCCGTTCCCGAAGACGTCGTCAGCGGCACCATCAAGACGCCTGACGGCGTCGAGCTGCGCTTTGCGCGCTGGGCGCCGCCGGCGAACCGCAAGGGCACCGTCTGCGTCTTCACCGGGCGCAGTGAGCAGATCGAGAAATATTTCGAGACCGTGCGCGATTTGCGCGATCGCGGCTTTGCGGTGGCAATGTTCGACTGGCGTGGGCAGGGCCATTCCTCACGCCGGCTGCGCGATCCGCGCAAAGGCTATGTGCGCAACTTCGCCGACTACGAGATCGACGTCGAGACCTTCGTGCAGCAGGTGGTGCTGCCGGATTGTCCACCGCCGTTCTTCGCGCTGGCGCATTCCATGGGCGCCGCAGTGCTGCTGCGGTTGGCACATGCGCAAAAGCGTTGGTTCGACCGCATGGTGCTCTCCGCGCCAATGATCGACCTGCCCGGTCGCGCCACCTCGTTTCCGGTGCGGGCCTTGTTGAAGACGATGCGCATGCTGGGGCGAGGCGGCGGTTACGTTCCCGGCGGCAGCGACCATCTCACCGGGCTGTCGCCCTTCATCAACAATCCCCTGACCAGCGATCCCGTGCGCTATGCGCGCAACGCGGCGATCCTGGAGGAGGATCCGACGCTCGGCCTGGCGTCACCCACGGTCGCCTGGGCCGATACCGCCTTCCGCGCGATGCACGTCTTCAAGGGCATGAACTACCCATCAGAGATCCGCCAGCCGATCCTGATGCTGGCGGCCTCCAGCGACACCGTGGTGTCGACCGCGGCGATCGAGGAGTTCGCCTACCACTTGCGCGCCGGCTCCCACCTCGTCATCGCCGGCTCGAAGCACGAGATCCTGCAGGAGCAGGACCGCTACCGCTCCCAATTCTGGGCCGCGTTTGATGCGTTCGTGCCGGGTACGCCGCTGTTCAAGTGAGGGGGCTGTGACGGTGCGCACCTCGCCCCGCTTGCGGGGCGAGGTGAGAAGGCGAGCTACAGGGTCTTCAGATACTCGATCAGATCGTAGCGCTCTTGCTCTTTGAGCACGCGGCCGACGGTGCCGTCCTTGCCGGGGCCCGGCGTGCCATCGAACGAGTGGCCGGCATTGCTGTTGCCGACCATCTCGGTGCCATCAGACGCTCGCGTCGAGAAGCGCGACTGTCCGGACTTGCAGCTCTCGCCGTCGACGACCGCGAAGCCGACCTGCTTCGGATCGTAGTCGCGACCGCCACCCATGCAGAACGATTTGGGGCGCTCGGCCGCGGGGCTCAGCATCCAGTAGAGCGAGGGCACCGATCCGTTGTGCAGGTAAGGCGCGGTGGCCCAGACGCCGTTGAGGGGGCGCGCGCGATACCAGGGCCCCGGCTCCTTCTCATCGGCCGGCTGCGGACCGGGATTCGGACAGTTCTTGCGCTCACCCCACCAGGCCTTCTGAACCTTCGGGTCGATCTTGGCATCGTCCATCGCTTTGCGGCTGACGATGTCGACGAGCACCATCAGGCCGACGGAGTATGGCATGTCGGTCGAAGAGATATCCGGCAGATTGCAGCTCCACCAGGCATTGAGTTTCTGCGTGGGATCGAGCTTGAGAAAGCCGGGGACCTGAACCGTCCGCGTCGCCAGAATGCTGGCCTGAGCGGGATCGGTTCCCATGCCTTTGACGCTTTTCTGGACCTCGTTCAGGAATTTGTCGTTGCCGATGGTCTCCCAGCGCGACGAGGACCAGATGCTCTGGTCCGGAAATTCGGTGTCGAAGGCGGGATCGTTGACTGGTCCAAGATGGCATTCGGCGCAGATCTGCGCGTAGAGCTTACGGCCGTTCCTGACGCGGTCGCCATCGATCTTCCAGGCATCATCGCCGAAGATGTCCGACGGCCATTTCGGTGACGTCAGACCGGAGAGCTGCTTTTTCGGATAGGGCGCCGAGCCCTTCAGCAGATCCTCGATCCAGTTCAGATTCTTGATGTCCATCGACGAGCGGAACAGCGCGTCCTTGGGCGTATTGTCGGACAAATTGAGCAGCGCGGTCACGCCCAGCGCTTCGCCGGCGTTGCGGATCAGCGGTTGTTCGATGGAAGCGTCATATTGCGCGAATTTGAGCCAGGGCACGGTCCAGATCGGCGGGAAGCTGACCGGTGCGTCCTTGGCATGCAGATTCTTCTCGAAGCCGCCGAGGCCGCTGAGCGTCATGTCCTGGGAGAAGACCTGATTGCCGATGCGGTTGAGCGCGTCGAGACGGCCATAACCTTCCTCGGTGTCCTGCTGTTGCTCGTCCCGCTTCGTCTTCTCGTTGAACCTTGTCTTGCCGTCGATGATCTTCTTGTAGGTCTTCTCCCAGTCGACCAGGAACGTGCCGATCGCACTCAGCTTCTGCTTCAGCACATCGCGATCGGCATCGCTGGCGGAGGGGCCGAGCACACGGTCGGCGAAGCGCGTGAAGCGACCCGGCACGAAGAGCGTGTAGGCGATCGACAGGCCGGTCGTGATCTCGAGCTTTCTCAGGTCGGTCATCGCCGGGCCGCCATCGAAGCGGATGTCAATGCCTTTGTAGTGGATCTGGCCGGTGTGGCAGGCGGCGCAGGTCAGGCCGATCCGGTCCTCGCCGATCTGGCCGGTCGCAGGATCGGGCACGCCGGTCATGCGCGCAAAGCCGACGGGCAGACCGTCGACGTTTTCAGCCTGGCTGCCCCAGTTAACCGGCGGGTCCCAGAGCCGCGCCGGCACCGGCTTCGTCTTGTCGTAGACGTTGGCATAGCCGAACCGGCGCAACGTGGCGTCGTCGGTGTTGATCGTCTGCGGGCTGGGGATGAAGCCGAAGCGCTGCAGATGGTCGCTGTCATGCAGCATCCCGGGCTTGGCGAAGAAATGAAGCCGCGGCTGCTCGAGCGCCATGAACCAGCTATAGGGCAGCGGGAAGGTGGCGGTGCCCTGGCTGGCGTGATGAAACCAGTGCCGGTCCTCCAGCGCCCAGTTTTGCTCGAGCCAGTACGCGGCCCGGGGCTCGACGTGCTCAGGCAATGGCGGCGTCACGAAGTCCCCGAGGATGCCGGGCAGCATCGGCTGGAATTGATCGGGAAAGCGCAGCGCCACGACGCCAAAGACGAGGAGCGCGGCGACAAGACCGCCAGCAACGCGCAAGATGAGCGAGGGCGGAGTGACCGGCTGGCTGACGACCCGCTGGGTGATCCGGTCAGGAAATTTGCGCTCGTTGAACAATGTCCTCACCTCGGCCACGCTGAGATAGCGGTCATCACCCTGACCCTTGCCCATGATCTTGAGGAGGACCGGCCATTCGAATTTCATCAGGATCGGGTAGTACCAGCGCGACTGATTGCCGGCGCGCTTGAGATTGTCGTCCATGAAGGTCTGGATTTGCGAGGCATTGAGCCCGGTCTCGGTGCCGCCATCGGGATCGGCATAGGTGCCGCCGAAACCGGCGAGCCGCGCGATCTCGTCTTCGTTGACGCGCCCGTCGACGCCGAGGATGCGCGAGCCGGCACCGAGCTTGTCGAGCGGGCCGCCGCGCAGTGCATTGAGCTGCGCGCCCCAGAAGATGCTTTGCAGGATGTGACAGGCGCCATTGGCGATGAGCGCAACGCCGCGGACCTGAACGCGGGCCGAGGCCTTCTTCAGCCCCGCCTCGCCGCTTGCATTCGCGATGGTCTGTGACAGCGTCCGGAGCGGGACGGTCCCGCCGTCGACAAGACCCTCGCCGACAAGGCCGCGCAGGAACGGGCAGGGATTGTTGGGCGAAACCTGGATCGAGGGGTCGAAGGGGGGCTTCGAGGGGCGGTCGTTCATGGCCCAAAATCCTGAAAACAGCGAATCGTGAAATGCAGACGCGCCGATCAAGCGCAGAAAGTCCTAACAAACAGACAGCAGGCTATACTACTTCAGCGTGTGGCGAAGTGTGGCTGAATTCACTCTTGTGTCAATAAAGCAGACGCGAGGAGCCGTGATCCGCCCTCAGGATTCGGCGGCGCGTTTGATGCCGCTCTGGACCAGAGTGAGCTTGGAGGCAGGCACGCCCGCCTTCAGCAGCCCCTCGCGATAATGCGCGATGTCCTCGGCCCGCTTCCAGTGAAAATTCCGCAAATGGCGGTCCACATTCAGGGTCGGGTAATTGCTCATCAGCACGTCCGTCGCCTCGGCCGCCTCGCCGGTCCGGCCCAATTGCGCCAGTGCCGCGGCGCGGATCGCCAGCGCCTGCATGTGGTTCGGATTGACGTAGAGCTGCTCGCGGGCCCACGACAGGGTCGCGTCATACTGGCGGACGAGATAGTGGCTGAAGGCGTTCAGCGCCGCCCATTGATAGCGCGGGTCGCTGTTGTCGCGCTGGGCGGCCATCGAGAACAGCTCGATCGCCTGGCGGTGCTCGCCGGTGACGAAATGACAGATGCCGAGCACGCCGCGCGCGCCCATGTCGTAGGGGTTGAGCGCGACCGCGCGCTTGGCGGCGTCCATCGCCGCCTCGTCATGGCCTTCCATCGCATGCGCCCAGGACAGGATCGAGAATGCGAACGACGAGCGCGGGTCGAGCCGCACGCTGGTTTCGGCGTGCTGCATCGCCTCGGCCCACATCTCGCGCGTGCCCTTGACCCAGCCGAACTGGATGCTCTGGATCTGGATCGTGGCCAGATAGGCATGCGCGATCGACAGTTTGGGATCGAGCGTGATCGCCTCCCGGAACAGGTCGACGGCCGTGCTCAGATCTTCCTTGGTCTGCCGGTAGTAATGCGACAGGCCCTTCAGGAAGCGGTCCCAGGCGGTGATGTCGTTGGTGGGGCGCGCGGGCGCGGAGGCCTCGGCCCGGACGATCTCGGTGGCGATGGCCGCAGACAGATTGGTCGTGATCTCGTCCTGCATCGCGAAGAGGTCGCCGATATCGCGGTCGTAACGGCCGGTCCAGAGCTGCTCGCCCGTCTCCGGCGCGATCAACTCGGCGGTGACGCGGATCTTGGCGCCGGCGCGCCGCACCGAGCCCTGGATCAGATAGGTGGCGTCGATCTCGCGCGCGATCACGCGCGTGCTCGCGTTCTTGCCCTTGAAGGCGAAGGTCGAGTTGCGGCTCAGCACGCGGTAGAACGATTGCAGCGACAGCGCGTGGATCAGGTCCTCGGTCAGGCCGTCGGAGAAATATTCGTCCTGGGCGTCGCTGAGATTGGCGAAGGGCAGCACGCCGACGATCGCGGTGCGGTATTGCTGCGCCAGGGCCGGGGCATCCATGACCTGCGCGGCCTGCGCACCCTCCGGCGACCAGGTGAAGACCCCGACCGGATCCTTGATGTTCTTGAAGCGGTGGTTGCCGGCGTCGACCAGCGGCACGGTGAGATGCTTGCTGGCCTCGCGGTAGGCCTTGGCCGAGATCGCAAACCCGCCGGGGCTTGCCACCGATTCGAGGCGGACGGCGATATTGACATCGTCGCCGAACACCTCGTCCTCGTCGGCGATGACGTCACCCATATGAATGCCGAGCCGGAATTGCATGGCGCGGTCGGCGGGCAGATGATGATTGCGCTCCGCCATCAGCACCTGCATCGCGATCGCGGCCTCGGCGGCGCCGACGATGGAGGGGAATTCCAGCAGGAAGCCGTCGCCGGTGTTTTTGACGACGCGGCCGCCGTGATTGAGGATGATCGGATGGATCGCGCTGCGATGGGCCTTGAAGGCGGCATGGGTGCCGGCCTCGTCGCTGCCCATCATCCGCGAATAGCCGGCGACATCTGCGCAGACGATGGCGGCCAGACGTCTTTCCATAATCCGGAGCTCCAAGGGATATGGGACCGGCCACGGCGTGGCAGTCGCCTCGAATCCTGCATTTCAAGAACCGTGCCTTTATAGAGCAGATGAGGCCGAGCGAAAGTATGATCCGCATTGCAAATTCGACGCAAATCCTAAGCATTCCCGGTGGTGGACGGCGGGGTGCGAACCGATTAAGGCCAGTCCCTTGAGACCGCCCGGCCGGGCGGCGGGAGGGCCTTTCTCATGCTGGGCATTCACGAAATCTGGCTCTTTATCCTATCGGGCGTGCTGCTCAACCTCACGCCGGGGCCGGATACGGTCTATGTGATCGGCCGCAGCATGCAGATGGGCTGGCGCGGCGGGGCGGCGGCGGCCTTCGGCATCAGTTGCGGCTGCTTTTTCCACGTCGCGGGCGCCGCGATCGGCCTTTCGGCGCTTTTGATGGCCTCGTCCACCGCGTTCTCGATCCTGAAGCTGGTCGGCGCAGCCTATCTCGTCCTGACCGGCCTCCAGATGCTGTGGTCGCGGCCGCGGCTTGCGGCGGTCAAGGACGAGGCCGAGCGGAGCTCGCTGCGGCGGGTCTTCCTGCAGGGCGTCTTCACCAACGCGCTCAATCCCAAGGTCGCGCTGTTCTTCCTGGCCTTCCTGCCTCAATTCGTCGCAGCCGATGCACCGCACAAGCCGCTCGCCTTCCTGACGCTCGGCCTGATCTTCATCTTTACGGGCACGTTGTGGTGTCTGGTGCTGGCAGCGTTCGCGGCTGGGGCAGCCCACCGGCTGCGGCAGTCCGAGGGCGTGATCGCCCGGGTCAACCGCGCGCTCGGCGGTCTCTTCATCTATCTCGGCATCCGCGTCGCCATGCTGCAGACGCGGTAGCTCATCCGAACGGATGAGCGGATCTCGCCTCAGGCGAATTCCTTCAGCAGCGCGCTGCCGGCGAGATAGACGCCGAGCAGGATCATCGCGACCAGGAACCAGCGGCGGAACGCTTCCGCCGGCATTTTCGCCCGCACCGTCTGGCCGATGAACATGCCGGCAAAGGCCATGGCCATGGCGACGGCGCCCGGCACGGCATTGGCCGGCGTCAGCAATCCGCCGGTAGTCAAGTTGAAGGCGAGCGCCAGCGTTGCGGTGGTGAAGAACACGCCGAGCGCCTGCACCAGCTCGTCCTTCTCCATCCCGATCGCCTGCATGAACGGCATCGAGGGGATCACCTGCACGCCTGTCGAGGCCGAGATCACGCCGGTGATCACGCCGACCACGCCGCCGACCCATTTCTCGTTCTCAGGTGCGACGTGGAACTTGAATTTGCTGAGGCCGATGATGGCGTAGATCACGAGCAGGATGCCGAGCACTACGGTGCCGTAGCGGGCATAGGGGCCGGTCAGCGCGCCGGCATTGAGCCAGCATCCGATCACGGTGCCGATCATCAGCGGCCACAACCGCCTCAGGATGTCGCGCAAATGCGGGCCGACAAAAGTCTGCCAGACGTTGGTGACGATGGCGGGCACGATCACGATCGCAATCGCGCGGCTGGGCGCCATGTTCACCGCGAGCAGGCCCATGGACACGGTCGGCAGGCCCAGCCCGACGACACCCTTGACGAATCCGGCGACCAGGAAGACGGCGGCGACGAGAATGAGAAGCGGGTCGATCATGACCCGCACATTGACCGAAGCCGCGCCTGGGCACAATCTGGAGGTTACGGAGACAGCCTTCGCGGATAGCGAAGGCTAAGTTTGGAGGAAGCAACGGTGCGCTTCGATCTCGTCGATCTCCAGCTCTTCATTGCGGTCGCCGACCAGCGCAGCATCACCCGCGGCGCGGAGCGCTCGCATCTGGCGCTGGCCTCGGCCAGCGCGCGGATCAAGGGGCTCGAGGATGCGCTCGGTGTTGCGCTACTCAAGCGCGGCCGACGCGGCGTCGAGTTGACCGTGGCAGGCGAGAGCCTGCTCGATCATGCGAGGGTCGTGATCCACCAGGTCGAGGCGTTGCAGGGCGATCTCGCCGCTTATGCCAGCGGCGTTCGTGCCAGCGTGCTGTTGCTTGCCAACACGTCGGGTCTGTCGGAGCATCTGCCGCGGGCGCTCGCAACCTTCCTGCGCGGGCATCCCGACATCAACGTCGACGTCGAGGAGCGCGAGAGCGCCGATATCGCCACCGCGATTGCGAGCGGCGCCGCCGATCTCGGCTTTGCCGCGGAGCACGCGCTGCCCGACAGCATCGAACGTTTCTTGTTCAGCGAAGACCGGCTCACCTTGGTGGCTGCCCGCCGGAGCGAGTTCGGCAGCCGCCGCCAGATCGACTTTCAGGAGGTGACGGACTGCGATTTCGTCGGGCTTACGGCCTCGACCGCATTACAGGTTCATATATCGCGACATGCGGCGAAGCTCGGCGCGCGACTGCGCGTCCGTGCCCGCTTGCGCGATTTCGATGCGATCTGTCAGATGGTCGCTGCCGATGTCGGGCTCGCCGTTGTTCCCGAAACTGCGGCGAAGCGTTGCGCGCGATCGATGCCGATCGTAGCGATCCGGATCCGCGATGGCTGGGCCAACCGCAGACTGACAATCTGCGCCCGCAGTTTCAAGGCGTTGCCGCGCCCTGCCAGGCAATTGGTGGATCATCTGCGCGCCGAGGTTCAGAGGTGAGGCAAGTCGTTGAAAAGGCCACCCGGAAGGTGGCCTTTCTGTCTACTTCTGGAGGTCGGCGGCGAAGAACTTGGTCGCCTCGGCCGTCGCTTCCTGATCCGCCTTGGCGTCATATCTGAGCGGCAGGTTGAACTTCTTGCCAAGCTCGGTTGCTTCGGGGTTCGTGAAGGCGTGCACGGCGCCCGGATATTCGATGATCCGATAGTCAACCTTGGCGGCGTCGAAATCCTTCTTGAGTGCAGCGTACTGCTCGCGCTTCACGAAGGGGTCGGCCGCGCCGTTCAGGATCAGGATTTTCGCCCTGACGACCCCTGGCGCTGGCGCAGGCGTATTGAGACCAAGGGTTGCGTGAAAGCCCGCAACCGCGGCGAGGTCGGCGCCGGCACGTGCCATGTTCAAGACCACCTCGCCGCCGAAGCAGTAACCAATCGCGCCGATTCGCTGGGGGTTGACCGAAGCCTGTTTGGCAAGCAGGTCCCGCGCTGCCTTGAAGCGTGTCTCCATCGTCGCAGTGTTCTTCATCACCGAACCCGAGAGCGCGCCAGCGTCCTTCGGGTTGTCGGCGGTCTTGGCATCGCCATACATGTCGGCAATGAAGACCGTGTAGCCCTTCTGCGCGAAGTTCAGTGCCTCGTTGTGGATGTGATTGGTGATGCCCCACCATTCATGCACCATCACGATTCCGGGGCGCTTGGCCTCGCTGGCGTCGTCGTGCACGACGAAGCCCTTCATCGTTGTTTCGCCGTCCGTATAGGTGATCGGCTCCTCTTTGATGGCCGCGTTGGCGCTCGTAACCATTGCGACGGCGCACAATGCGCCCAGTATCGTCGTCCGCATGTTGACCTCCTGCGGTTTGAGGCAATTACATTGCCATGCCGGGCATCGCTGCGCCAGATTGTGAGAGCAGTGCTATGCGAGACAGGCCCGTGGTTCCGTGGCGCAGGTACGTGGGGCGCGGCCTACCCGTTGAGCAGTTTGAGTGCTTCCTCGTGAACTCTGGCGTCGCCGGCCGCGACGATGCGGCCGCCGCCCTGGGCCGGCTTGCCTTCCCAGGTGGTGACGACGCCGCCGGCGCCGGTCACGATCGGGATCAGCGCCGCGATGTCGTAAGGCTTCAACTCGGTCTCGACCACGAGATCGACATGGCCGGCCGCGAGCATGCAGTAGGAATAGCAATCGCCGCCATAGCGCGACAGCCGCGCACCCTGTTCGATTCGGCCGAAAATGGCGCGATCGCGCTCGTTCATCAGCAGCGGAGAGGTGGTGTAGGTCGTCGCCTCCGACAGCGAGGCGCAACGGCGGACCTGAAGCCGGCGCTCGCCGGAGGGGCCTTTATAGTTGGCCGAGCCGTTGTCGCCGGAAAAGCGCTCGCCGATAAAGGGCTGGTGCATCATGCCGTAGACCGGCGTGCCCTTGTGCAGCAGCGCGATCAGCGTGCCCCAGATCGGAAAGCCGCCGATGAAGGACTTTGTGCCGTCGATGGGGTCGAGCACCCAGACATAGTCGGCGTCCTCGCGCTCATTGCCGAATTCCTCGCCGACGATGCCGTGCTGTGGGAAGCTGGCCTTGATCAGCCGCCGCATCACCGCCTCCGCCGCGCGGTCGGCTTCCGTCACCGGATCGAAATCCTTGGTCTTGCTCTTATCGTCGATCGACAGCGAGGTCCGGAAGAAAGGCAGGATGGTTTCGCCGGAGACGGTGGCAAGCCGTCCGATGAAGGCTGAGAAGTCGATCACCGTCACGACGCATCCTCAAAACGAAAGTAGGGTGAAGTTTTTATCTGCCTAGCTCAATTCGCCTCTCGCGTGCAGCGCTGTCTTGATTTGCACCCTGGTATTTTGGATGCGGATACCGTCTGCCTCAGGCGAGCCATATGCTGGCCAAATATCGATCACAGTGTTGAGAACTTAGTTCCTTGAATGCCTCGTTCGTATGCAAATGACTATCAACCCATTGAAATTCCTTATCAAAGAAACTGAATCTGGATTTCGCTGGAAGCAAATGAGCCATGTGTTTTTGCATGGGAAATGGCTCAAAAGCCCTTGCACTTTGTGCGGCGCGGCCGCATATTGTTGCGGTGCGGTAGCGCTTCTCGCGTTACCGCTGCCCTCCTTGGGCGTTTCCTCCCTAGACTTGGGCCGCTTCTTCATCAGAAGCGGCCCTTTTTTCTTGGGGCTCTGTTTTCAGTTTAGCGCGCGTACGCTCGCGAAGCGAAAACGCATTCGCACCTCCCGCCGACAGCACGATCGTTCGAGAAAGAGTCGCGTCTATTCCGCCGCGGCCTGGAACGGGCCGAGATCGCCGAACGGGATCGTGGTCGCCAGCACATCGGCAAGGACGCCGAAGTCGCTCGCCACTTGCGCAAAGCGCGGACCGCGCTCGCGGCGGCGCTCGTCCATGTAGATCGCGCGGTTGAGCTCGAGCTGCACCGCGTGCAGCCCGCTCGCCGGGTTGCCGTAATGCTCGGTGATGAAGCCGCCGGCATAGGGCTTGTTGCGGCCGATCGAATAGCCGAGCCCCGTCAGGGTTTCCTCGACGCGGTCGGGCAGCAGCGGCGTGCAGCTCGTGCCGTAGCGGTCGCCGATCACGATGTCGGGCCGGCGCGGCTCGTCCCTGCTGACGCCGACCGACGGCATCGAATGGCAGTCGACCAGCACCACGGTGCCGAACATCTGGTGCACCTTGTTGATCAGCCGGCGCAGCGCGCGATGATAGGGCTTGTACAGCGTCTCGATCCGCGCCAGCGCGTCGTCGACCAGGATGCGGTCGCGATAGATCTCCTGGCCGTCGCCGACCACGCGCGGAATGGTGCCTAACCCGCCCGCGACCCGCATCGAGCGCGTGTTGGCAAAGCTCGGCAGTCGGCCGGTGAACATGCGGGGGTCGAGCTCATAGGGCTCGCGATTGACGTCGACAAAGGAGCGGGGAAAGTTCACCCGCACGGTCGGAAAGCCGCGATCGCTCAGATGGCCGATCAGCTCGTCCATGAAGGAATCTTCGGATCGCCGAAGTTGCGGCAGGTCGATGCGCGACGCCGCGAGGAATTCGTCCGGGTAAGTCGAGCCGGAGTGGGGCGAGTTGAAGATAACAGGCGCGCGCCACTCGGCGGGCTCCGCGATCTCGAAGGCTGGCGACGCGTCGCCGTCAAACCGGGTCATCTTCTCAGGCTTCGTCCCTTCACGCCGCGCGATCCAGCATGGGTCCAGATCGAGTGATTCGGCCGGTCGAGCGGCTCTTATGTGTCGTCATTGTCCGGAATCGCAACCATTCTGCCAAGCGAAAAGATGTGATCGGCGCTGGAACATGTCTTAACCGTGCGGGCAGGGAGGCGGGGATGTGCAGGCGCGACTCGATTGATTCATGCTGCATTCGGGTTCACAAGGGGTCGCGCCGGTCGGGCCCATGGTAAAGATTTTCACCCGAAATTTACCCTCTGTCGGGCTTAGTGACCTCTGCATATCCTCTGGGGATCGACGTTCCTGCCATGCCAAAAATCCTGCTCGCCGAAGACGACAACGACATGCGCCGTTTCCTGGTCAAGGCGCTGGAAAACGCCGGTTTTCAGGTCTCGTCCCATGACAACGGCATGGCCGCGTATCAGCGGTTGCGGGAAGAGCCGTTCGAGATGCTCCTGACCGACATCGTGATGCCGGAGATGGACGGTATCGAGCTCGCCCGCCGGGCCTCGGAACTCGATCCCGACATCAAGATCATGTTCATCACCGGCTTCGCCGCGGTCGCCCTGAACTCGGATTCGGACGCCCCCAAGAACGCCAAGGTGCTGTCGAAGCCCGTTCACCTGCGCGAATTGGTGAGCGAAGTGAACAAGATGCTGGCCGCCTAAATTGGCCCCCTTCCGTCCTTGCACCGGCTCCCCCGAGCCGTTATAGGGACCCCACCCGACGTAAGTGGACTATTAGGGCACGTAGCTCAGCGGGAGAGCACTACCTTGACATGGTAGGGGTCACAGGTTCGATCCCTGTCGTGCCCACCATCCTTCGCTCGCGATAGCCGAGTGAAGGATGCCGCGCCGAAGCCCATAGGGCGCAGGCGGGCTGCCGCCGTACGGCGAGGCAAGGCACGCTTCACTCATCCCAAGACGAAGCGTGTCCGGCGTAGCTCGAAGAGCGTAGACGGACTGGTGCGTCTTGCTCCTCACCTTGGAACGCGCCCGCACGCCCGGCATTGTTCCGCCATGCCCAAAGCCTCCAACAGGTCCTTCAAGCGCGGCGATCACGTCAGCTGGAATTCCGAGGCCGGCCGCGTGCGCGGGCATATCCTGCGCGTGCACACCAAGGACGTCGACTACAAGGGATACGTCCACCACGCGACGGCGGACGATCCCCAGTACGAGATCAAGAGCGACAAGACCGATCACGTCGCTCTGCACAAGGGCCGGGCGCTACGGCTGCTGCACTCCTGATCTCACGCCGCCGCAAGCCCACCCACTCACGTCAGCGGCAGCAAATGCTCCGGGATCGGCACCGGCGCGGCCGGCACGAGCGACGCGACCGAGACGTGCGGCCAGGTCAGGCCGTTGAAATCCAGCATCACCTTCTGCGAATACTGGATCTGCGTCGTCGCCACCCGGACGCGGCCGCCGGCAAAGCTCTTGTTCGGCACGAACGGAAGCGTGGCGACGAAGCTCGGCACCAGCGGCACCGTGCCGTTCTGCAGCGGCTGGAGGATGATCGGTGGCTCGCCCGACGCGGTGCGCGGCACGTCGATGTCGTAGATGACAGTCTCGATCCAGAACACGGCATCCATCTGAAATGCGTTGGCGTTGGCGCCATTGCCGCCCGGCGGCGGCACCGGCACGCCCTGCAGGAACGCGATGTTCGCGGTGCCGCCGGCGAAGTTCGGCGTCTGCGGATGCGGTCCAGGCGAAGGGACGGCCGGCAACGGTCCGCCTGACAGCGGCGAGCCGGGTTTTGTCGAGGTCTCGATGATGATGGTCTGGCTGATGGTCTGATGCGCGATCTGATGGCGCAGCACCGTGTTCGGATCGGTGATCATGGCCTGGGTGAGCTTGCCGGAGGCGATCAGCGCGGTGAGGTCCTGCGGCAGCCTGCGTGTCGTCTTGTTGGCCGCGGTCTGATTCTGGAACGTGAACTTGTTGGCCGGATTGCCGCCGAAGAACGGCGTGATGTCGACCGGTGCGATGGTCGGCTTGCCGGCGATGGCCGGCAGCGCGCTGCCTTGCGCGGTGATCGTCGTGCCGTGCGGGATCGACGCCATCCGCGCGACGGTGAACGGTTCGTGGGGATTGGTGCTGGGCGGCACCGCGAGCCAGATGCCGGGCTCGAAGTGAATGCCGACCGGCGTCCCCGTGGTCACGTCGTTGATGGTCTGGAGATAGGGCACGCCGTTCAGGAAGGCATCCGCCTGCGGTCCCGAGCCGCGATTGGGGATCGAGCCGAGACTGTTGGAGAACGACATGGTCTCGTCGGTGAGGTTCAGCTCCAGCACGTTGTCGGGCGGGTCGGTGGTGTTGATCGGCCCCGGCATCTGGGTCGGCGTCGTCGCGCTGTCGGGCCGGAAGATCGTGTTGAATCCCTGTCCCGTGAATGTGCCGGTGAAGGCCGACAGCGGCCCAAGCGTCGGCGGCAGGGTGACCGCCACGGCAGCGGGGACGGCAGCGGCGTGTGCGGCGGCCCTGAACACGCTATCGACCTGGTGGATGGAGAAGTTTGCGGTTCTGTTGAAGGCGCTGGTGAGCGGCTTGGGTTCGTCCATGGGGCGGTCCTTTCGATGGCTGTAGGCGCAACTGTCGACGGCAGCGCTCTCCGGGCCGGCGTTCCGAGCTGATGACTGTCTCGTCCTCGTCAGGCCGTGCCGCGCGCGAGCGCACGCACGAGGCGGCCGTCGCATCGCCGGGTTCGGCGAGACGTTCGAATTTTTCGAAACCGATCGCGATCTCTTCAGAGGCCTTCCTGGCCCGTCGTGTGTCGCTGGGATCGTCCGTGCCGCCCAGCGCGAAACGACGCTTCCAAGGGGCGTTCGAGAATGAAATGATCGAGAAAATAGATGCGGGGTCGTACGCCCCGTTCGGCTTGGTTACATCTTGAGAATGATACAACCTGAGGGGTGTTTCAAGTGTGTTCCATTTCACAGGTGAAAGAGTTGCAGCAAGGAGAACGATCGGCGCGAGCGGCTTGCAGCGCGAGCCCGATCAAGCGCACATCGACGTCTCTAAGACGAGCAGGCTGTCCATGAGCATATCGGTCATCGAACAGGCAAAAATCCAGGCGCAGGTCCTGGTGCCGCTGGTCAAGGCGCTGCAGGCCGAGCTCGGCGAGGCGCGTGCGAACGCGCTGGTGCGCAACACGCTTGGTGATCTCTATCGCCGCTACGGCGAGGAGTTTTGGACAGCGAAGAACGAACCCAATCTCGGCCAGGCCGTCGCCTCCGCCTTCAAGACCTACGCGCGCGACGACGCGCTTGCCTATGATGTGATCGAGCAGACGCAGGATGCTTTCGCTTTCGACGTGAAGCGATGCGCCTATGCCGAATTCTACAAGGCGCTGGGTGAGCCTGAGCTCGGCTTCCTCATGGTCTGCACCGCCGATTTTGCGACCGCCGAAGGGTTCGGCCCCGACATCAGGCTCACGCGCACGCAGACCATCATGCAAGGCGCCGATCATTGCGACTTCCGCTATCGGCGCGTCGCGGACGGGTCAAAGGGAGGGGAATGATGCGGACGATTTGTCTTGCCGTGGCGGCTCTAGCGCTGATGGCATCAAGCGCCGGCGCGGCGATCATCGACTGGCAGGCCGAGCTGCAGCGCTGCCGCGCGTTGCGCGAGACCGTGGCCCCGTTGCTTCAGGCCGGCGAGGGCATATCCGCGGTGGGGCGCTCCAATCGATCCGTCCGTCGCTGCATCTGGATCCAGCGCATGGCGGTGCGTAAGAAAATCCCCGGCGCGGAGGTGTGGTAGATACCGTCACCCTTCCGGGTGACGGATTTGCATTTGAGTTTTCGTTGCAGCGGTTCAGTGGACTACTGCGCCAGCGCCAATATCCCGCCGGCGAATGCGTGCCACGCCGCGCTTTCGCTGATTGGCCAGTTCAACACCTTCAGCGTCAGCAGCGCGAGCGTGCCGTAAATGTAGACTGGATGCACGCGACCCTCCGCGCGCCAGTCGCGCACCATGGCGACGACGAGCAGGAGCGAGGCGACCACGGCCGGCGCGATCGTCACCGGCACCGGCGGCGGGCCGGGCGGTCCCGGAGGTGCGAGGAAGGTGATGAACCAGCGCGCGATCGGGGCATCGAGGATCGAGACTGCGGCAAGCAGCATCAGTCGCTTGTGAACTTCCGGCTTGCGCGTGTTCATGATCGCAAGCACAAACACCACCGCAAAGAACGCGATGCCGCTCATCGGCACGATCGAGAAGCCGATGCCGGCCTCGAGCTGCCCGAGCGCCGCCGAATGCTTCATCACATGCACGGAGGCGAGGAAGCCGAAGATCGTCATCGCGGTCGCAAGCGAGACGCCGACGATGCCGAACGAACGGTGATTGACCACGCGGCCGGACGCCGCGAGCCAGGTCTGCATCACGAAATAGAGAGACCAGGTGAAGAACAACAGTCCGTGAAAATGAATCACCGGGCTTGCGGAAAATGTCCGGTGGGCGAGCGGGACGAAATAGGTCGGCGCGAAGCCGAGAAACGCGGTGGCCGCACAAGCCAGCGCCATGTGGAGATAAAAATATCGTGCAGGCGACGCATCACGCGCGCGTACACGACGGTCGTCGATCAAGGTTGTCATCGGAAATGAGTCTGGGCAGGGTGCGTTTGGTTCAAGCACCACTGTCGTCCCGGACAAGCGAAGCGCAGATCCGGGACCCATAACCACAGGATCGTGTTTGGCGAAGATTCGGAGTTGCCCTTTTCGTGCCAAAACCGTGCGCCGTCGTTATGGGTCCCGGCCCCCGGTGCGCAATTGCGCACCTAGGCCGGGACGACATCATCCCCCAGCGCTCAATTCTGCGCGATCGAGCTCCTCTTCGATCCGGTGAAATGCGTCGTCGCCGATTACCTCGGTGGCGCGCAGGCTGAAGATCGATTTGCGCGCGGCTTCGATGGCGCGGCGGCGCAGGGGATCGGCGGGCAATTCGCCGTTGGCGATGCCGCCGTGCGGATCATCGTCGGCCTGCATCAGGATGGCGCGATATTCGAGCCGCAGGATTTCGGCCTCCTCCGACGGATCGTCCTCGATCGCATCGAGCGCGGCGCGATAGGCGATGGCGCGTGCGCGCGCGACCTCGATGCCAACAGGGTCGTCATCCCTGAGGCCGAAAGCGAGGATCAGCGGCCGCAATGTCAGGCCCTGGATGATCAGCGATCCCAGCACCACCGCGAAGGCGATGAAGACGATGAAGTCGCGATAAGGGAAATTCTCCGGCAGCGCGAACGCGGTCGCGAGCGTGACCAGGCCGCGCATGCCGCACCAGGAGACGATGAGGCCGCCCTTGGGCGAAGCGACCTGCTTCGGATCCTTGGGGTGATAGATGCCATGCGCGATCAGCACGCGTAGCGTCGTGCGGTAGAAGGTGATCCAGAGCAGCCGGACCAGGATGACCGTGAGCAGGATCCAGGCTGCGGCGACGCAATATTCCCAGCGCACGTCCTCGTCCAGCTTCGTCCAGATTGGGCGCATCTGCATGCCGATCAGCATGAAGGCGAGTACGTTGAGCACAAACACCGTCGTTTCCCACACCGCATAGGACGGCACGCGCAGCCGCGCCGGGATGCGCGCCGGCGCCGTCTGCGCGATCGTGATGGCATAGACGACGATGGTGAGGATGCCGGAGAGGCCGAGATGCTCGGCGGCGATCCAGACCATGAAGGTGGTGGCGAATTGCAGGATGATCGCGCTCGGCACCTCCCTGACGCGCTCCATGATGGGCGGGATAATGCGCCCCGCAAGAAGGCCGGCCAGCACGCTGCCGACAAGTCCCAGTGCGATCGTCGGCGCGACCTCGCTCCATTTCAGGTGCTCCATGACGACCGCGCCGACGGCGATGCGATAGATCAGCAGCGCACTGGCGTCATTGAGCAGGCTTTCGCCTTCCAGCACCTTCACCATGCGATAAGGCAGCTTGACCTGGCTCAGGATCGCGACCGCGGCTGCCGCGTCCGGCGGCGCCACGATGGCGCCGAGTGCGACCGCGGCGGCCCAGGGCATATCAGGCATCAGCCGATGCGCGACAAAGGCCACGCCGACCGTGGTCAGGCCGACCGCGGCCACGACCAGAGTCGAGACCGGAACCCAGTTGTTGCGGAGATCGCGCAGCGAGGTGTCGAAGGCGGCATCCAGCAGCACCGGTGCGACAAAAAGCGCCAGCGCCAGATCCGGCTCCAGCGCCCAGGTCGGGCTCTCAGGCACGAAAGCGATCAGCGCGCCGCCGATGGCGAGAAAGGTCGGGTAGGGGACCTTGATCCGCCGCGCCAGCGCCGATAATGCAACGGCGCCGAGCAGAAGCGCGATGATCCATTCGAATGTCGACACGACGATCCCCGAACCCGATTTGAGCGGCGCCACAAGCTAGCACCAATCCGGCCGTATGATGGACAGTACGGCCTCAAGGCAAGACTTTCCGATAGCAGCGAGCATGCATTTTCAAAAACTTCTTCATTTGTCCGGAGCCGTGGGGCTCTCTGCGCTTTCGCTCGGCGCCCCTCGGGCCGCGACCGGGGGCGAGCCGGCCGCCGTCGTGCAGGTCGACGTCGCGGCATGCCTGTCCGCAACCGCGGCCGATGACATGGAAAAAGCGGGCCCGGCTTGCGCCGCCGTCGTCGACAACGAGAAGACGGCAAAACCAGATTTGATCAAGGCGCTGATCGCGCGCGGCGCGTTGCTGGCGCGGCATGACCAGATCGACCGGGCCGTCGCCGACGACAGCCGCGCGCTGTTGCTCGATCCCACGCTTGCTGATGTCTTCAATGCGCGCGGTGAGCTCTGGCTGAAGAAGGGCGACAAGCCCAAGGCGGTGCAGGATTTCGGCACGGCGCTCCGGATCGATCCGAACCACGAAAAAGCCAAGGCCAATCACAAGGCGATCGCGCGTGAGCTCGAGCGGATCGGCGCGCAGATGGCGGTCGCCGGCAAGCCCAGCTTCAATTGCACCGGCGCGCGCCGCCCGGTCGAGAAGGCGATCTGCGCAAACCGCGAACTCGCCGACCTCGACCGCGAAGTCTATGCCGCCAATGCGCGCGTGCTGCGCGAGGCGCGCAACGAGGGCGAGGCCAGGACACTCCAGCGCGAGCAGGATGATTTCATCGCGCGTCGCAATGCCGGATTTGGCCGGCCGGGGTATGATTTGAAGGAGGCGATGCAGGATCGGCTGCAAAAGCTGAACGGCGTGGACGGGTACTGAGGACCTCCGCCACCTGAGACGTCGTCATGGCCGGAACAGGCCCGATTTGAACCGATCCCTCGTCCGCCGCGACAATGGTGAAAACCTGATGTCACGGAGCTTTACGCCATGTGCGGCACGCGTTCTTCCGCGCAAATATCCAAAACCTCGCTGCGCGCCTTCCTGCTTGGCGCGGCGATGAGCCTCGTTCTGGTGGCGCCAAGCTCAGCCGCCGCCGATTGCGTGATGGGCAGCAAGGCGGCGCCGGCCGAAATCATCACGGCATGCAGCGCCGTCATCGACCAGGCCTCGAATCCAAGTCCCGATCGCGTCGCCGCGCTGCTGGTTCGGACCGATGCCAATGCGCGGACCTCTGGCGGTCTCACGCAGGCGCTGCGGGATATCGACCGCGCCATCGCGCTCGACGGCAAGAATGCGCGCGCCTGGCGCCTGCGCGGCGACCTGTTGCGCGAGGCGGGCGGTGATCTCAACCGCGCCACGGCCGATCTCAGCAAGGCGATCGAGCTCGATCCGCAGGATGCGGAGGCCTACGAGCTGCGCGGCGTGGCCTATACCAACCAGCGCCGGCTCGACCGGGCGCTTGCCGATTACGACAAGGCGATCAAGCTGAAGCCGGATTATGCGCAGGCCTGGTCCGACCGGGGGGCGACCTATTATCTCAACGGCGACAACGACAAGGCGGTGAGCGATCTCAGCGAGGCCTTGCTGCTCGATCCGAACCGGGCGCGCAGCTACACCAATCGCGGCGCGGCCTACAAGAAGCTCGGCCAGCTCGACAAGTCGATCGCCGACGACAGCGAGGCGATCAGGCTCGATCCGAAAGTGCCGGAATATTACGACAATCGCGGGCTCTCCTATGCCGCGATGAAAGACTACGACAAGGCGATCGCCGATTACGACCAGGCGCTGCGGCTGGCGCCGCGGCCGAATTTCTTCACCAACCGCGGCGATTCCTATCAATTCAAGGGCGAGTTCGGCGCAGCGCTCAGCGACTACAATGACACGCTGAAACTCGATCCGAATTTCGCGAAGACCTACAACAACCGCGCCGTGCTCTATACCAAGATGGGCGACCGCAAGAAGGCGCTGGCCGACTACGAGACGGCGCTGCGGCTCGACCCTGGCAACACGAACGCCGCGGACGGCCGCCGCACCATGATGGCGGAGATCGCGAAGTTTGGCGCCGCGCCACCGCAGCCGTTGGCTGCGAATTCCGGCAACGGCCCGTCATTCGATTGCACGTCAGCGAAGCGCGAAGTGGAGAAAGTGATCTGCGCCGATCCGCAGCTTGGCATGCTCGACCGCCAGCTCGCCGAGGCCTACGAGCGCGCGCTGAAATCGATGAGTCGGCGCTCGGCCGCTGATTTGCGCAAATCCCAGCACGATTTCCTCGCCACCCGCGACGCCAGCTTCCGCCGCCCCGGCTACGATCTGAAGAAGGTCATGCAGGACCGGTTGCAGCGGTTGAATGCGATGGAGGGGTAGGTTCGCCTCTCCGCCGTAAGAACGAGGTGAGGAAGGCCACGCACCACCCTTTTCAGCTTGAACCGCGGCCCGTTCCCGGGAAAATACCGCTCAAACAAGGCCGGCACTTGATCCCTGTCATGGCGGGACTTCTACCCTGCCGTCAGGTCAAGGCGAGGCCAATAAAGGGAACGGGAGCGCTTGCATGAATGCCCAGGGAAAGAGTCTTTATCACGAGGTCCATGCGCGCTCGCTGGCCGACCCCGAGGGCTTTTGGGCCGAGGCGGCGAAAGAGATCGACTGGATCGAACCGCCGAAAAAGATATTCGATGCCTCGCAAGGCGTCTACGGCCGCTGGTTCACCGGCGGCGTCGTCAACACCTGCTACAACGCGCTCGACCGTCATGTCGAACGCGGCCGCGCCGACCAGGTCGCGCTGATCCATGATTCGCCGCTGACCAATTCGGTCACGAAGTTCACCTACACCGAGTTGCTGGCCGAGGTGCAGGCGCTCGCCGCCGTCATGCAGGATTTTGGCGTCGCCAAGGGTGACCGCGTCATCCTCTATATGCCGATGGTGCCGGAGGCCGTGGTTGCGATGCTCGCCTGCGCGCGCATCGGTGCGGTGCATTCCGTGGTGTTCGGCGGCTTTGCCGCAAAAGAGCTTGCGACCCGCATCGACGATGCGCAGCCAAAACTCATTCTGTCCGCAAGCTGCGGCATCGAGCCCGGCCGCATCGTGCAGTACAAGCCGCTGCTCGACGAGGCGATCAAGCTCGCCTCCGCGAAGCCGAAGGCCTGCATCGTGCTGCAGCGTCCGCAGCTTATCTGCGACCTCACGCCAAAGCGCGACTATGACTGGACGAGCCTGCGCCGCAAGGCGATGAACGACGGCAAGAAAGCGCCTTGCGTGCCCGTCGCCGCGACCGATCCGCTCTACATTCTCTATACGTCAGGCACGACAGGCATTCCCAAGGGCGTCGTGCGCGACAATGGCGGGCATCTGGTCGCAGTGAAATGGTCGATGTTCAATCTCTATGGCGTCAAGCCGGGCGAGGTCTGGTGGTGCGGCTCCGACATCGGCTGGGTGGTCGGCCACAGCTACATCATCTACGGCCCGCTACTGCATGGCGCGACCTCGATCATGTATGAGGGCAAGCCGATCGGAACGCCCGACGCCGGCGCGTTCTGGCGCGTGATCAGCCAGCACAAGGCGGTCGCCTTCTTCACCGCGCCGACTGCCTTCCGCGCGATCCGGAAAGAGGATCCGGAAGGCAAGTTCATCCGGCAATATGACCTGTCGAAATTCCGCACGCTGTTCCTCGCCGGCGAGCGGGCCGATCCGCCGACGGTGGAATGGGCGGAGCAGCAGCTGAAGGTGCCGGTAGTCGATCATTGGTGGCAGACCGAGACCGGCTGGTGCATCGCCGGCAATCCGATGGGCCTTGGCCAGCTGCCGGTGAAGAGCGGCTCGCCGACGGTGCCGATGCCGGGCTACCAGGTCGATGTCGTCGACGAAGCGGCAAAGCCTGTCGGTCCCAACACGATGGGCTCGATCGTCATCAGGCTGCCGATGCCGCCGGGCTGCCTGCCGACGCTGTGGAATCAGGACGACCGCTTCAAGGAAGCCTATCTCACCGAATTCCCCGGCTACTACAAAACGTCCGACGCCGGTTACAAGGACGAGGATGGCTATGTCTTCGTCATGGGCCGGACCGACGACATCATCAATGTCGCCGGCCACAGGCTTTCCACCGGCGGCATGGAAGAGATTTTGGCCTCGCATCCAGACGTGGCCGAATGCGCTGTGCTCGGCGTCAAGGATGCGATCAAGGGCGAGGTGCCTTGCGGCTTTCTGGTGCTGAAAGCCGGCGTGAAGCGCGCGCCCGCCGAGATCGAAAAGGAGATCGTCGCACTGGTGCGCGACCGGCTCGGCCCCGTCGCCGCGTTCAAGCTCGCCATCACCGTCGGCCGCCTGCCCAAGACGCGCTCGGGCAAGATTTTGCGCGGTACCATCAAGAAGATCGCCGACGGCGAGCCCTGGACCATGCCCGCCACGATCGAGGATCCCAAGGTGCTGGACGAGATCGGGGAGGCGCTGAAGGGGCGGGTGTGAAATTTGCACCGTCATTTCCGGGACGGCTCGAAGAGCCGAACCCGGAATCTCGAGATTACGGGTTCGATGCTTCGCATCGCCCCGGAATGACGGTGCCAAACGACTTACATTCTCCGCATTCCGCGCTAAACAGGGCCGGCCATCAGGGGACCTCGTATGCCACTCGCCACCGCGCCGCGCCTGCTTGCAGCCGTCCTGCTCGCCATCGCTCTCTCCGCCTGCTCGGCGCGTTACCAGACGCCGACGGCGATGGGCGGTGACGACGATGATGCGGTGTGCCAGAGCCGCGGTTACGCCGTGGGCTCGCCGGAATATGTGGCCTGCCGAAAGGACCGCGACGTGCAGCGCAGCGCCGCCACCTCACGCGCCGATCGTCGCCAGCGCGATCTCGGCGAATACATGCTGAACCATCCCGATCGGCCGTGAGGCGTCAACGACGTTCTCGCTTTCACCAAGACGACGCCGGAGAGATCACGCACAAAAAACGCGGCAAGTTTCCTTGCCGCGTTTTGTTTGCGTTCGATAGCTGAAGGGAGCGAGGACTACTCCTCCTCTTGCTCGTGCTTCTTGCCGCCCAGTGTCTTGAGCTTGGCGAACACGGCGTCGACGTTGAGATCGTCGCTCGACTTTTCCGACGGTTCGTACTCGTCCTTCTTGGTGGTCTCGGACGCCGGCAGCAGGGTGGCGCCGCCATAGGCTGCGTCGATCGGCTTTTCCTTGGCCGCGCGCGCTACTTCGAAATCGAGCTCGATCTGCGAGCAGAGGCCGAGGGTCACCGGGTCGATCGGGGTCAGCTGGGACGTGTTCCAGTGCGTGCGGTCGCGGACGCTGGCGATCGTGCTCTTGGTGGTGCCGACTAGGCGCATGATCTGGGCGTCCTTGAGCTCCGGATGGCTGCGTAGCAGCCAGAGGATGGCGCTGGGGCGCTCGTGGCGGCGCGACACCGGGGTGTAGCGCGGGCCTTTGCGCTTGGGCTGGGGCGGCAGCACGACCTTGCTCTCCTGGAGACGGAGCCGGTAGTCCTGGTTCTTCTCGCCCTTCTCGATCTCCTCGCGGGTCAGCTGGCCATTGGAAATCGGGTCCATGCCCTTGATGCCCTGCGCGGCGTCACCGTCGGCAATCGCGCGCACCTCGAGGGGGTGCATCTTGGTGAAATCGGCGACCTGGTCGAAGGTCAGCGCGGTGTTGTCTAGCAGCCAGACGGCAGTCGCCTTGGGCATCAGAGGTGCGTTGCTCATGGCAAATCTCCTTTGTGCTTCGCCCACCCCTCAGGAGGCGAAACCGGTGGTCATCAGCGATGACAGGGAATTCGCGCTATATAAGCCGGGAGGGGGCAGCCACGCAATGGTTCTGCTATAGATAGTGCCTTGACAGCGCCCGAAAGGGGGCCCAATTCCCTCTCAAGTCGCGATAAAGTCCAAGCAGACCGTTTTAGGCCCTTTTCCATCCATCGACCGTCCCCCGCCAGAAGGCGAATGGGTGATTCGGTCCCGAGATCGCTCAATGTCAGCCAAACCAGACCTCAAGATCGTGCTTTGTTCTCCCCGCGGCTTCTGCGCCGGGGTGGTCCGGGCGATCGACACCGTGGAACGGGCGCTCGATAAATACGGGGCCCCCGTCTATGTTCGCCATGAGATTGTGCACAACAAGTACGTCGTCGACGGGTTGAAAAAGAAGGGCGCCATCTTCGTCGAGGAACTCGCGGAGATTCCGGAAAGCACGACCGCGCCGGTGGTGTTCTCGGCCCATGGCGTGCCGAAGTCGGTTCCTGCCGACGCGACGTCCCGCAATTTGTTCTCGCTCGATGCGACCTGTCCGCTGGTGACCAAGGTGCACCGCGAGGCCGCGATCCACTTCAAGCGCGGCCGCGAGATATTCCTGATCGGCCATTCGCATCATCCTGAAGTGGTCGGCACGCTCGGCCAGCTGCCGGTCGGCGCGGTCACCCTGATCGAGACCGCCGAGGACGCCAAGACCATCACGCCGAAGGATCCGAACAACCTCGCCTTCGTGACCCAGACCACGCTGTCGATCGACGACACCGCGGAGATCGTGGCGCTGCTCAAGGAGCGCTTCCCGAACATCAACGGGCCGCACAAGGAAGACATCTGCTACGCCACCACCAACCGCCAGCTCGCGGTGAAGAAGGTGGCGCCGGTGGTCGACGCGCTCATCGTTGTCGGGGCGCCGAACTCGTCGAACTCGCAGCGCCTGCGCGAGGTCGCCGAGCGCGAGGGCTGTGGGATCGCGGTGCTGGCGCAGCGCGCCGCCGACATCGACTGGACCAGGTTCGGCAACATCAAGAGCCTTGGCATCACCGCGGGCGCGTCCGCGCCGGAAGTGATCGTCGAGGAGATCATGGATGCGTTCGCCGAGCGCTACACGCTGCATGTGGAGACGGTCTCGGCCGCGGAAGAAAACGAGTTCTTCCCGCTGCCGCGTCAGGTGCGCCCCGAAGCCGCCGCCGAGTAAATCTGCATGGCGGTCTACACCGACGTTGCCGCCGACGAGCTTGCGGATTTCCTGAAGCAATACGATCTCGGCGAGTTGCTCTCCTACAAGGGCATCGCCGAAGGCGTCGAGAACACCAATTTCCTGCTGCACACCAGCCAAGGAAACCGGCAGGCCTCGTTCATCCTCACGCTCTATGAGAAGCGCGTGGCGAAGAACGACCTGCCGTTCTTCCTCGCGCTGATGACGCATCTCGCCGAGCACGGCGTCAGCTGCCCGCTGCCGGTGAAGGCGAAAGACGGCGAGGCGCTGCACGAGCTGCAGGGACGGCCGGCTGCGATCATCACCTTTCTCGAAGGCGTCTGGCCACGCAAGCCGAACGCGACGCATTGCGCCGGCGTCGGCGAGGGCCTCGCCCGGATGCATCTGGCGGGCGAGAACTTTGCGATCAAGCGTGGCAACGCGCTGTCAGTCGCGGGCTGGCGGCCGCTGTTCAATGCCGCGGCGGATCGCGCCGACGAGGTGCAGCCCGACCTACGTGCGTTCCTCGCGGCCGAGCTCGATTATCTCTCGGGCGGGGTCTGGCCGACCAATCTGCCTGAGGGCGTGATCCATGCCGACCTCTTCAACGACAACGTCTTCTTCCTCGGCGACAAGCTCTCGGGGATCATCGACTTCACCTTCGCCTGCAACGACATGCTGGCCTATGACATCGCGATCTGTCTGAACGCCTGGTGCTTCGAGCCGGATCACTCCTTCAACGTCACCAAGGCGCGCGCTTTCCTCAATGCCTATGGCCGTGTGCGAAAGCTCACCACAGCGGAAGAGGCTGCGCTGCCGCTGCTGGCGCGCGGTGCTGCGATCCGCTTCCTGCTGACGCGGCTGGTCGACTGGCTCAACGTGCCGCCGGGCGCGCTGGTCAAGCCGAAGGATCCCCTCGAATATTTTCGCAAGCTGCGCTTCCACCAGAGCGTCTCCAGCGCGCGCGACTACGGGCTGACGCCGTCAGGACTGGTCGCGTGAGCACGCTTCCCAACGTCACGATCTATACCGACGGCGCCTGCTCGGGAAATCCCGGGCCAGGCGGCTGGGGCGCGATCCTGAAGTTCGGCGACAAGGAAAAAGAGCTGAACGGCGGCCAGCCGCACACCACCAACAACCAGATGGAATTGATGGCGGCGATCTCGGCGCTCGAAGCGCTGAAGAAGCCGTGCACGGTCGATCTCTACACCGACAGCCAATATGTCCGGCAGGGCATCACCGGTTGGATCCACGGCTGGAAGCGCAACGGCTGGCGCACCGCCGACAAGAAGCCGGTCAAAAACGTCGAGCTATGGCAGCGCCTCGATGCCGCGCTGAAGGCGCATGAGGTGCGCTGGCACTGGGTGAAAGGCCACGCCGGGCATCCTGAGAATGAGCGGGCGGATCAGCTTGCGCGGGATGGGATTGTGAAGGCGCGGTTGCAGCAGCGGGTGGGGGAGTAGGCGCGCGGTCGGCGCTCCACTCTCAACTGTCATCGTCCGCGAAGGCGGGCGATCCAGTACGCCGCGGCAGTTGTGATGAATCTCGACGCCTCTGGAATACTGGATGCCCCGCTCCAGTGCGCAATTGCGCACAAGGCGGGGCATGACAGTGTCATTTGTCGCTGAAAGCCGTGATGGCCTGACAGCTGCAGCCTTACAGCTGCCCCAGCAGCGTATCGCCGCCTGATACCTCGACCTTGCCGGGCATCGCCTCCAAGTTCAGCTTCTTGACCACGCCGTCTTCGACCAGCATCGAATAGCGCTTGGAGCGGATGCCGAGGCCGTTGCCGGAGGCGTCCAGCTCCATGCCGATCGCCTTGGCGAAGTCGGCATTGCCGTCGGCCAGGAAGATCGCCTCGTCGCGCTGGTCGGTATCGCGCTTCCAGGCGTTCATGACGAAAGCGTCGTTGACGGAGACGATCGCGATGGTGTCGACGCCCTTGTCCTTCATGGCATAGGCGTTGAGGAAGATGCTCGGCAGATGCATCTTGTGGCAGGTGCCGGTGTAGGCGCCGGGCACCGCGAACAGCGCCACCTTCTTGCCCTTGAAGATATCGTCGGTGGTCTTCACCTGCGGGCCTTCCGCCGTCATCACGCGGAATTTCGCCTCGGGCAGCTTGTCGCCAGTCTGGATCGCCATCGTCAGTCTCCCTGAAAATCGGTAGGGCTTTTTAGACCGTGGCGCGGGCCTGCACAATATTGCGGGCGAGGGAAGCTGAGGGGCCGGCGCCTCTTCACCGTTATGTCATCAGCCGGCAAAACCGCCGCCGTCGAGGAAAGCCCGCTCCTCCGCGGTGGTGTCGCGGCCGAGCAGGTGGTTGCGGTGGGGGAAGCGCTCGTCGCGGCTGCTGGCGCAGTATCCAGAAGAGGAATGATATCAGCATGCTCCCGGGCGTATTTCAGGTTTTCGGCATTGGCGGTATTTTCAAACAGCGCCACGCAATGCAACTGATCGGACAGATGCTCGGAATGCATGAAGGGCATGTAGAGGAATTCGAGCAGGAGGGGATCGATCCTGCGGTCCGTGCCTCTTTCGATGGCGCGGCGGGCGACCTCGCGCGCCAGCGCGTCGCTGGCGAAGGCTTCCGGCGTGCCGCGGAACATGTTGCGGGGAAACTGGTCGAGCACGATAACGAGCGCGAGCGCGCCGTCGTCGCTGCCTTCCCACGAGGCCAGTTCGTCTGCGGCGGCATTCTGCCAGAGCGGAAGAAAGCGGCGGCGGACCTCCGCGTCGAAAGCATCGCTGTGCTTGTACCAGCGCTCGCGACCCGCTTCGCGCCAGAAGGCGAGAATGCCGGCCGGCGTCATGTTGCCGATGTCAGCCATGAACCAGAGAGGCGGCCTTACGCTGCCTCAGCCTTCTTCTCGTCGCGCAGCTCGCGGCGCAGGATCTTGCCGACATTGGTCTTGGGCAGATCGGCACGGAATTCGATCTGCTTGGGCACCTTGTAGCCGGTGAGCTGCTCGCGGCAGAACTTGATGACGTCCTCCGCCGTGAGGTTCGGGTCCTTCTTCACGATGAAAGCCTTCACCGCTTCGCCGGACCCGCTGTCGGGAACGCCGATCACCGCGCATTCGAGCACGCCCGGATGGCTCGCGATCACCTCCTCGATCTCGTTCGGATAGACGTTGAAGCCGGAGACCAGGATCATGTCCTTCTTGCGATCCACGATCTTGGTGTAGCCCTTCTCGTCCATCACGCCGATGTCGCCGGTGCGGAAATAGCCGTCCGCGGTCATGACCTTCGCGGTCTCCTCCGGCCTGTTCCAGTAGCCCGACATCACCTGCGGACCCTTGGCGCAGATCTCGCCGGGCTGGCCGAGCGGGACCTCGTTGCCGTCGTCGTCGCGGATCGAGATCCAGGTCGAGGGCACGGGGATGCCGATCGTGCCGTTGAACTCGGAATTGGTCGCAGTGTTGCAAGTCAGCGTCGGCGCCGTTTCCGACAGGCCATAGCCCTCCGCGATCGAGCACCCGGTGATCGCCTTCCACTGCTCGGCCACCGGTCGCTGCACCGCCATGCCGCCGCCGTTCGAGATCTTCAGCTTGGAGAAATCGAGCTTCTTGAAATCGGGGTGGTGCATCAGGCCGTTGTAGAGCGTGTTCACCGCCGGGAAGCTGTTGACCTGGTATTTTGCCAGCTCCTTGACGAAGCCCGCGATGTCACGCGGGTTGGGGATCAAGAGATTGCAGCCGCCGGCGCGCACCGCGAGCAGGTAGCAGGCCGTCAGTGCGAAGATGTGATAGAGCGGCAGCGCGCAGACGATCATGAGCTGATCGACATGGGGCGGCGAGGCCAGCGCCGGCTGCAGCCAAGAGTCGTTCTGCAGCACGTTGGCGACGATGTTGCGGTGAAGCAGCGTAGCGCCCTTGGAGACGCCAGTGGTGCCGCCGGTATATTGCAGGAAGGCGACGTCGCCGGGCGACAGCTTTGGCTTGTTGAAGGTCTGGCCACGGCCGGCCGCAAGCGCGTCGTTGAACGAGACCGCGCCTGGCAGCGACCAGGCCGGCACCATCTTCTTGACGCGCCGGACGACGAGATTGACGATTACGCCCTTGAAGCCGAGCAGATCGCCCATGCTGGCGACGATGATGTGCTTGACCGGCGTCTTGGCGATCACCTGCTCGACGGTATGGGCAAAGTTCTCCAGCACGATCACGGCTTCGGCGCCGGAATCCTTGAGCTGATGCTCGAGCTCGCGTGGGGTGTAGAGCGGGTTGACGTTGACCACGGCGAAGCCGGCGCGCAGCACGGCGGCGGTGGCAACGGGATATTGCAGCACGTTCGGCATCATGATCGCGACGCGCGCGCCGCGCTGCAGGCCGCGTCCCTGCAGGTAAGCAGCGAGCGCCAGCGACATCTGGTCGAGGTCGCGATAGCTGATCGCCTTGTCCATGCAGATGAACGCCTTGCGATCGGCGAACTTCGCAAAACTCTCCTCGAGGAGGTCGACCAGCGATGCGTATTGCGTCGGCTCGATATCAGCGGGCACGCCGGGCGGATATTGCTTGAGCCAGATGCGCTCCATGGAAACTCCCCTCTCTTGCACCAGAGCCCGTTGTGTCTCGGGCTTGCCTCGTTGCCGGCAGTATCGAGCCTGCCGGAACGGCTGGCAAGCGGTCGAGGCTTAGGGCAAAGGCCGAAAAGTGGCTACTGGAATCGTCGCAAATCGCTGCCGCAGGTGCGAAGTGCGGGCGTAGCCTGGCGGGCCTGGAGCGTTAATCTAGCTGTTGTTGGGCGCGGGTTTCGGCTTGGTGGCAGCCTTGGGCTTGGCCGGCTTGGCCGCCTGATCGCCACTCGCCGCTGGCTTCTCCGCAGGCTTGGCCGCTGCCTCAGGCTTGGCCGCGGCGTGCTTGCTCGCCGCCGACTTGGCCGCGCTCTTGGTGTCACTCTTGGTGTTACTCTTGGCCGTCGCGTCTGGCTTGGTGGCCGACGGTTTCACCGCGGCCGTCTTGGCATCAGTCTTGGCGTCAGTCTTTGCGTCGGTCTTGGCATCACTGCCGGCGTCGGGCTTCTTGGCGATACGCGACTTCTTGCCACGCGCCTTCGGCGGGTTCTGCTGGTCGGAGTCGGCTGCGACCGCCGCGACCAGGGCAGCGCCGGTGCGGGTCGGGCCGGTGTAGACCACGACGGGCTCTGCAGCCGCGGGCGCCGAGGCCATCAGCTCGGACGCCTTCATCAGCGGCGGCTGGAGGCCTGCGGTAAAGAACGTCACCTGGGCCTCGCCGCCGGTGGCAGAACCGCTCGTGCCGCCGCCATTGGTCGCGATCAGCGCATCGTCGTCGTCGCTGGCCGGCCGCTTGCGGTGACCGCCGCACATCTCCTCGCGCAAGTTCGGCGGCGAGGCGTCGACCGGCACGAGGTTCTCGACGGTGCCGAGCGAAGGCCGGAGCCACGACAGATTATCCTGGCTGAAGCCGCGCTCGAGCAGCTGTGCCGCCTTCACCGCGCGCGCGGTGCCGGAATTGGCGCCAAGCACCACCGCGATCAGGCGGCGGCCGTTGCGCGTGGCGGAGGCCACGAGGTTGTAGCCGGAGGCGCAGATGAAACCGGTCTTGAAACCGTCGGCGCCGGGATAGCGGCCAATCAGCTTGTTGAAATTACCGGTGACGCGCTTGCCGAAGCGGATCGCCGGAATGTGCACGAAGTATTCGTATTCCGGCAGGTCGCGCAGGAACGAGCGCGCGAGAATGCCGAGGTCGCGCGCCGAGGTGACGTGTCCGTCCGCAGGCAGACCGTTCGGATTGACGTAGTTCGTCTGCGTCATGCCGAGCTTCTTCGCGGTGTCGTTCATCATCACGGAGAAGCCGTCGACCGAGCCGCCGATGCCTTCGGCCAGCACCACGGCCATGTCGTTCGCCGACTTGACCATCATCATCTTCAGCGCGTTGTCGACGGTGAGCTGCGTTCCCGGACGCAGGCCCATCTTCGAGGGCGATTGCGAGGCGGCCGTCGGCGATACCGTCAGCATCGAGTCGAGCGTGATCTTGCCGTCCTTCACCGCCTTCAGCGTCACATAGGCGGTCATGATCTTGGTGACGGAGGCCGGATACCAGGGAATGGTCGCGTTCTCGGCCTGCAGCACCTTGCCGCTGTCGGCTTCGATCAGAAGCAGCGCTTCAGCACTTGCGACGCGCGGTGCGAGCAACGCGCCGACGGCCAGCGTCGCGGCGAACAGGTTGAACAGGGATTTGCGAAGCAGCGGGCGAAAGGCGTGCACTATCCGATTCCGGTCCTTGGAGATCCGCCGGTTCCGGACGGTTCTCGTGATCTGATGTTCGGTTTTGAAATCCAGCGCCGCTCGCGGCAGCGCAAACCTATACCGGCTCGTGCGTCGAGAATAGGGGTTTCCGCTGCGTATTCCGCAATGAAATAGGCTGAATTTCGACGGTGCCACGGGGACTTGTTAAGGGGATTTGGCGGCAGAGGCCGCGGCCTCGGCGCCACTCGCACTGGCCCGCACATTCGCCTGTGCCCGCTCCTGCACCATGAACTGGGCCCTGGCGAGCTCGGCAAAATGGCCGCCTTTGGCTACGAGTTCATCGAAAGTTCCGCTTTCGATCACCCGTCCGTTCTCGAACACCAGGATCCGTGTCGCATTGCGGATGGTGGAGAGGCGGTGGGCGATCACGAAGGTGGTGCGGCCCTTCATCACTTCATCGAGAGCAGCGTTCACCTTGGCCTCGGTGAGGGCATCGAGCGCGCTGGTCGCTTCGTCCAGGATCAGGATCGGCGGGTCCTTCAAGAGCGCACGTGCGATCGACAGCCGCTGCCGTTCGCCGCCGGAGAGCATGCGGCCGCGCTCGCCGGCATTGGTCTCGAAGCCGCCGCTGCGCTCGATGAAGTCGAGCGCCTGTGCGCGCTCGGCGGCCTTGCGCATCTCGGCCTCGGTCGCGTCAGGCTTGCCGACGCGCAAATTCTCCGCGATCGAGCGGTTGAACAAGAGCGCTTCCTGGAACACGACGCCGATGTTTCGCCGCAGCGATGTCAGCGTGACGCCGCGCGCGTCCATGCCGTCGATCTTGATGAAGCCGGATTGCGGATCGAAGGCGCGATGCAGCAGCGCAATCGCGGTCGACTTGCCGGCGCCGGTTGGGCCGACCAGCGCGATGGTCTGGCCGGGCAGCGCGGTGAAGGAGAGATCCTCGATCGCCGGCCGTTTGCCATCGTAGGAGAAGGTGACCTCGTTGAACTCGACGAGGCCGGAGAGCCGGCCGGCATCGATCGCATCCGGCCGGTCGTGCACTGCAGGCACCGCGTCGAGCACGTTGAAGAACTCACGCAGGCGCGGCGCTTCCATGAACACGTTGTTGATGAAGCTCACGACCTGCTCGAGCTTCTGGATCAGCAGCGTTGCGAAGCTCACGAACATCACGATCTCGCCGACTGAGGTCAGGCCCTGGTCATGCAGCGCGATGCCGAGCGTGAAGATCGCGAGCACGGTGATGGTGGTCGAAGCGCGCGTGATCACGGTGACGAGCGCCCACCATGACAGCACCGGCATCTGCGCCGCGAGCAGCTGGTCGGCGACGGAGCGCAAGCCCTGCACCTCGGATTCGACGCGTACGAAGCTCTGCACGAGCGCGACGTTGCCGAGCGCGTCGGAGGCGCGCGCGGAGAGCTCGCTGTATTGCTCCTCGACCGCCATCTGCATCCCGAAGGTCCTGCGCACGACGAAGGTCGTCAGCGCGGTGAAGACGATGCAGAGCACGAACAGCAGGATCGCAAGCCGCCAGTTCAGGTACAGCGACAGCGGCAGCAGCACTACCACCGACAGGATCGCGGCAAAGTGCTCGCGGAAGAAGCCGAGCCAGAGCCGCCACAGCGCGTCCGTGCCGTTGAGCATCACCTTCATCAGCCGGCCCGAATGGGTGCCGGAATGGAAGGTCAGCGGCAGTTGCAGGATGTGCTCGAAATAGCTGGTCAGCACTGCCTGGCGCTGGCGGTGGGAGAGCCGGTCGGCCTGCAACGCCACGATTGCGCTGCAGGCGATGGTGAACAGCCCGAACGCCACCCACGCCATGAGGAACGGCCAGGCCGAATTCGAGCCAGCCACCGCCTTGCCGGACAGCACGTCGACGATCCTGCCGAACAGCACCGGCTCGGCGAACTGCGAGCCTGCGAGCAGAAGGTTGGCGAATGCCAGCAGCCAGCCCAGCCGCGCCTCCTTGCCGAGGAGCTCGAGAACGCGGGTGTAGAGGCGGAGGATGGGCATGCGGGCGAGCAACTCGGGCAGGTCACGGAGCCGATATTCTAAGCAGGGATTGCCCGCGAGATACAGCGGAAGCTGCCGGTTTTGCTCAATTGATGAGCCGGCTTTCGACCGGTGGCAGGAACCGGCCGTCGAAGATGTCGCCCGCCGCTGGACGCTTGCGGAATCTGAAATCCTCCGCGATCTGGTCGATCGAACGATCCAGGCGTGCCGGATCGACGCCGCCGAGGCCGTTGCGGCGGACCTCGTCGGTCAGGATGTTGTCGGCGAGCACCGTGCGCAGGCGCGCGAGCTCGAGGTCGCGATCGCCGTCGTCGATGCGGCCGGCGGCCTCGTCGGCCGCGCGTGCCGGCTCCTTCGCAGTTGCGTTGATGCCCGCAATCAGCGCGCGGACAAAACCCTTCAGTGCGTCCGGCTTCGCCATGGCGAAGGCGGGATTGGCGACGACCGCAAAACCGTAGGCCTCGCAACCATAATCGGCATAACGCAGCACGGCGAGATCGTCGGCCGGCACGCCGCGGTCGCGCAAATTCACGGCCGAGAGATAGGAGAAGCCGGCGACGGCGTCGACCTGTCCTGCCGAGAGCACCGGCTCGCGCACCGCCGCACTCATCTTGAAGAATTTGACATGCGCGACGTCGATGCCGTTCTGCCGTGCCAGCGCTGGCCACAGCCGGATCGACAGATCGGTGTCGGCCACGCCGACGGTCTTGCCGCCGAGATCGGAGACCAGATGGATGCCACGGCTCTTGCGCGCGACGATCGCATAGGGCGCGCGGTTGAACAGTACGAACACGGCCTTGACCGGCGGCGCATCGGCCTTGTCGCGAAAACGAATGAGCTCGTTGATGTCGACGAGCGCGAGCTGGCTATTGCCGGTGGCGACGCGCGCAAGTGCTTCCGGCGATCCAGCCGTGTTGTTGAAGGAGACGTTGAGGTGCTCGGCGCCGAACTTGCCGTCCTTCGCGGCCATGAAGAAGGGCGCCATGCTCGCATCGACCGGGCGGTCGAAGGTGAAGTGGATCGCCACAGACGGCGCGGCGGCCTCGCCCGCATCGACGTCGCGTGCGGCAAGCACGATCGAGAGGACCAGCAGGCAGTGAGAGACGATCGTCTTGAATCCAACCATCGGTCGCGCCGGTTCCGCATTGTTGTGGTTTCGTGACGCTCGCAGCGCCGGCATACGAACACTGTCTCCGCATCAACATGAACGGCAGATGAGCGGTGGTTGCGTCACGATCACGCAACCCCGTTCATCTTCTGTTGGGGTTGGGGAACCCAACATGGGATGCGGGTGTTTGAAACACATGAGCCTGTCTCGAGGCACCAATGAAGGTCCCAAGGAGGGTCCACGTCATGTTCGACCGATTTTCTAAATTTGCCGGCCGCAAGGCTGTTCTCGCCACCGCCGCGGTGCTGGCGCTGACCACCGTCGCCCCCACCGCATCGTTCGCAGGCGGCCGCCACTGGCATGGTGGCGGCGGCGCGGCCTTTGCCGGCGCAGCCATTGCCGGCGCCATCGGCACCGGCCTTGCGATTGCCGCGACCCGTGACGCCTACGCCTATGATGCCCCGGCCTATTACGGCGGCGGTCCGGTCTATTACGATGAGGGCCCGGTCTACTACAGTGGCCCGAGCTATTACTACAGCCATAGTCGCGAGTACCCGGGCAATGGCAGCGTCGGTCGCGACCCCTTTGCCACTTGCAGCCGAGGCGGCGCGAATTGTTGGTAAGTCGTTGACCACGAAAGGCCGGCGCGCTTGTCGCGCCGGCTTGATTTTTGCTTTTATGGTCAGGTGTTAACGCCTCTCACATTGGTTTAGAGTATTTTTTCAGGACCATGAGTGATTCGCTTGAGCGGCTATATCTGGCTGTGCTCGCGGCCAGGGACCTTGATCCGGCAACATCGCGCACTGCCCGGCTGTTTCAGCGTGGGCCCTCCAAAATGGCGAAGAAGCTGGCCGAAGAGGCGATCGAGGTCGTGATCGATGCGGTCAACGGCGACAGTGAGGCCGTGGTGCGGGAAAGTGCCGATCTGCTCTACAACCTCACCGTGCTCTGGGCTTCCGCCGGCGTGCGCCCCGAAGACGTCTGGCGGGAAATGTCGCGGCGTGAGGACATGTTGGGCATTGCCGAAAAGCTGCCGAAGTCGCCGATAAAGCTGCCCAAAGTCGCGTCACCGAGCATCTCTGCCCGGCGGCCAATTGTCGCGCTCGAGGGCCGCGCGGGGCGCAAGCGGCACTAAAACCGTCACAAAACTGGCGATGGACAAATCCGTCCCATGGTGCTTCATCGCGGCGCCATGCTGAAACGTATCTACGACTGGTGCATCGACGCCGCTCACAAGCCTTACGCGCTCTGGATCATGGGTGCCGTGGCTTTCGCCGAAAGCTCGTTCTTTCCCGTTCCCCCGGACGTGATGCTGATCCCGATGTCACTGGCGCGCCCGCAGCGCGCCTGGCTCTACGCGGCGATCTGCACCGTGACGTCTGTGATCGGCGGCCTGCTCGGCTACGCCATCGGCGCGCTGCTGTTCGACTCGGTCGGCCATTGGCTGATCCAGGTCTACGGTCTCGGCGACAAGGTCGATGCTTTCCGCGCCTCCTACGCGGAGTGGGGCGCGGTGATCATCCTGCTCAAGGGCCTGACGCCGATCCCCTACAAGCTCGTCACCATCACCTCGGGCTTTGCCGGCTACAATCTCATTCTTTTCATCCTGTGCTCGGTCGTCGCGCGCGGCGGGCGCTTCTTCATCGTGGCGATCCTGCTCAACCGCTATGGCGACTGGATCCGGGTCCGGATCGAGAAACATCTCGGCCTGTGGGTGGCGCTCGGTGTCGCGGTGCTGGTGCTGGGCTTTGTCGTTGCAATCAAGTTGATCTAGGGCAGTGGCGGCTTTGCCGCTGGGCCGGCTTCGGCTACGGTTGCCGTCATGATGGTTCGATCCGGCAATCCGGGCTTGCGGCTTGGGACGCTGATGTCAGCAGTGCTGCTGCTCCTGCTCGGTGCCGGCGAGACCGGATGGTCGCAATCGGCGCCGCCGTCGCTTGGCTTGCAGGAGCAGGGGCCGCAGGCCGCGCCGCCGCCTTCGACGCCCGCTCCGCCGTCGCGCGAGGACAATCCCGGGCTGATCAACGAAATGGGCAAGCTGTTCGACAAGCTGCCCTCGATCCTGCCGCCGATCAAAAGCCCGAGCGAGACCATGAACGATTTGTCGCGCCTGGCGCGGCCGTCCACCATGGTGTCGGGGCGCATGGTCTGTCCGGCCTCGCCAAACGGTGGGCCCGACTGCAAGCCCGCGGCCGATCAGCTTTGCCAGAGCAAGGGCTATCGCGAAGGCAAGAGCCTAAACGCGGACGCCGTCGAAAAATGCTCGGCCAAGGTTTTGATTCCTGGGCGGCAGCGCAAGCCGGACGATTGCCGCACCGATACGTTCGTCACCAGCGCGCTGTGCCAGAACTGATGCAAGTGACACCGCGCGCGAGCAGCAAGGAGCGCCCATGAGCCGCACGGAGCAGGACTTCCTCGGACAGCGTGAGATCGCCGACGACATCTACTACGGCGTCCAGACCATCCGCGGGAAGGAGAACTTCCACATCACCGGCATTCCCATGAACCAGGAGCCTTACTTCGTGAAGGCGCTGGGTTACGTGAAGAAGGCTGCGGCCATGGCCAACCGCGATCTCGGCGCGATCGACGCCAAGGTCGCCGATGCGATCATCCTCGGCTGCGACCGCGTCATCGCCGGCGACATGATGGACCAGTTCGTCACCGACTTCATCCAGGGCGGCGCCGGTACCTCGACCAACATGAATGCCAACGAGGTGATCGCCAACCTCGCGCTGGAATCGCTCGGTTTCAAAAAGGGCGACTACCAGCACGTCAGCCCGAACGACCACGTCAATTACGGCCAGTCGACCAACGACACCTATCCGACCGCGTTTCGGCTGGCGCTGGTCCTGCGGCTCGAGAGCTACATGACGGCGCTGCGCCAACTCCAGCAAGCGTTCTTCACCAAGGGGCGCGAATTCGAGCGCGTGCTGAAGATGGGGCGCACGCATCTGCAGGACGCGGTGCCGATGTCGCTCGGCGCCGAATTCCGCGGATGGGGCACCACGATCGGCGAGGAGGTCGAACGCATCTCGGAGGCGCGCGCGCTGCTGCGCGAGATCAATCTCGGCGCCACCGCGATCGGCACCTCCGTCACCGCGGCGGTCGGCTATCCCAAACTCGCGGTCCGGCATCTGAGCGCGCTGACCGGTGTCGACTTCATTCTCGCCGGCGATCTCGTGGAGGCGACCTCGGACACCGGCGCCTATGTGCAATTGTCCGGCGTGCTCAAGCGCACCGCGAGCAAGCTGACAAAGATCTGCAACGACATTCGCCTGCTGGCTTCGGGCCCGCGCGCCGGCTTCAACGAGATCAACCTGCCGCAATTGCAGCCTGGCTCCTCGATCATGCCGGGCAAGGTCAATCCTGTCATCCCCGAGGTGGTCAACCAGACCAGCTTCCTCGTCATCGGCCTCGACACCACGGTGACGCTCGCAGCCAGCGCCGGCCAGCTCCAGCTCAACGTGATGGAGCCGGTGATCTCGTTCGCGCTGTTCTTCTCGATTCGCACCATGGAGCGCGCGGTCAACAGCCTGCGCGAGAACTGCGTCGTCGGCATCACCGCCAACGAGGAGCACACTCGCAACATGGTGCTGAACTCGCTCGGCATCGTCACGGTGCTGAAGCCGCTGCTCGGCTACAAGCAATGCGCTGAGATCGCGCGCGAGGGCTACAAGAGCGGCAAGTCGCTGCACCAGATCGTGGTGACCGAGCGCAAGCTGCTGACGCAGGAAAAATGGGACGAGATGTTCTCGTTCGAGCGGCTGATCAATCCGGATTTGCTTGGCTAACGCTGCCTGCCGCGCGAGGAGCGAATTCCGCGCGTTGGAATTGCGGTAACGGCGTCCGCCACGGCGTCACAACGCAATACTTGACAGTGGAAAGATTGCCTTGTTGGTATGGCTCCCAACCTTCAATGCGTCTGCCAACCAAGGATCGTTCCGCAATGTCCATGCCTGCTCTGTTCAAGGGACGCCTGTCGATCCCCGTGATCGGTTCGCCGCTCTTCATCATCTCGGTGCCCGACCTCGTGATCGCGCAGTGCAAGGCCGGCGTGGTCGGCTCGTTCCCGTCGCTGAACGCGCGGCCGCCGGAATTGCTCGACGAGTGGCTGGCGCGGATCACCGAGGAGCTCGCGGCCTATGACCGCGCCCATCCCGACAAGCCGTCGGCGCCGTTTGCGGTCAACCAGATCGTGCACAAGTCGAACAACCGGCTCGACCACGACATGCAGCTCTGCGCCAAGTACAAGGTGCCGATGATCATCTCCTCGCTCGGCGCGCGCGAGGAGCTCAATCAGGCCGTTCACCGCTGGGGCGGCATCGTCTTCCACGACGTGATCAACCAGAAATTCGCCCACAAGGCGATCGAGAAGGGCGCCGACGGCCTGATCCTGGTTTCGGCCGGCGCCGGCGGCCATGCCGGCACCATCTCGCCGCTGGCTTTCGTTGCTGAGACCCGCAAGTGGTTTGACGGTCCGATCGCGCTGTCGGGCGCCATCGGTAACGGCAAGGCGATCCGTGCCGCGCGCATCCTCGGTGCCGATTTCGCCTATATCGGCTCGGCCTTCATCGCGACCAAGGAAGCCAACGCAGTCGAGAAGTACAAGGAGATGATCGCGGGCTCGACGGCCGACGACATCGTCTACTCCAATCTATTCACCGGCGTGCACGGCAATTATCTGAAGCCCTCGATCCTCGCCGCCGGCATGGATCCGGAAAACCTGCCGACCTCAGATCCCTCCAAGATGAACTTCGGCACCGATGCCTCCGGCGAACGCGCCAAGCCGAAGGCCTGGAAGGAGATCTGGGGCTCCGGCCAGGGCATCGGCAGCGTCGAGGGCATCGTGCCCGCCGCCGAGATGATCGCGCGCTTCAAGAAGGAATACGACGAGGCGATCGATCCGCCGTTGTGATGGCGTTGGCAATGAGCGCCATCTATCGCGTCGACGGCAACAGCGTCGTCACCAGCCCCGATGCCGCCGGTCCGTGGGACCGGCGCATGCAGCACGGATCGGCACCATCAGCGCTGGTGACGTGGGCGGCGGAGCGGATTCCGACGCCCGTGCCGATGAACATCGCGCGCGTCACCATCGATCTGATGCGCCCGGTGCCGGTGGCGCCACTCACCATCGAGACCGAGGTTTTGCGCGAAGGCCGCAAGATACAGCTCTGTGAGGTCAGGCTGCTTGCCGACGGCGTGCAGGTCGTCGGCGCCACCGTGCTCAAGATCAAGCGGCAGTCGCAGCGGCTGCCCGATGACGTCAAGGATTTGCCGGTCACGCTGCCATCGCCCGAGGACTCGCTGGTCGAGGACGGCCATGGCGCGACCAGTCCGTTCGCGGGCATGGTCTCGATGCGCGCCGCGCGCGGCCGCTTCGGCCAGGCCGGTGCCGGCGCGATCTGGTTTCGCCTCGACCATCCGCTGGTCGAGGGCGAGGCGGTCTCGCAGACGATGCGCGCCGTGGTCGCCGCCGATTTCTCCAACGGCACCGCCTCGACCCTCGACTTCCGCACCTGGACCTACATCAACGCCGACCTCTCGGTGAGCCTGGCGCGCCAGCCGGTCGGCGACTGGATCTTGCTCGACGGCGAATCCTGGATCGGCCCCGATGGCACCGGCCTTGCGATGTCGCGGCTCGCCGACCGCCAAGGATACTTTGGCCGTGCGGTGCAGAGCCTGGTGATCGAGAAGCGGTAAGCCTCACCGCAATCGTTGCTGTTGCGGCGTGAGCCGATGGAACGGCAGGCTTCCGCCGCCGCGGAAGGGATGCTTGGTCGTGTTCGACCAGGGCATCCTGCCTGTTCATACCCCGTAGAAGATCTTGATCTCCCACAGCACCACGATGATAGCCGTGATCAACGTGACCGCGGCGACTGCACTTTCCAGGGAAGCGACTCTCATTGCTTACTCCGCTTCCCAGCCCCGTCCAGCGGTCTAGTTGATTCTCTGATTCGCCGGCAATCGCGAGGCCGTCGTGGACGCGCACTCCGTCGCGCATTGTGGTGTCGGAGCCACAACGACTCCGTAAAATCCCGGGGTTTTACCCCACCATCCGGTCCCGCCCGCTCCAGAAGCCCGCCCGCAGTACCTTCTTGTCGACCTTGCCGACGCCGGTCATCGGGAGCTGCTTGACGAACTGGATCTGTTTCGGCGCATGCGCGGAACCCTTACGCGTCCGCACCATATTGATCAGCTCGTCCGGATCGGGCTTTGCGCCCTCGCGCGGCACGACGATGGCAGTGACGGCCTCGCCCCATTTCTCGTCGGGGACGCCGACGACCGCGACCATCGCGACGTCGGCGTGCTGCGACAGCACGTCCTCGACCTCGCGCGGAAAAATGTTGAAGCCGCCGGTGACGATCATGTCCTTCTTGCGATCGAGGATGAACATGTAGCCGCGCTCGTCCTGGCGCGCGATGTCGCCGGTGTGGACCCAGCCGTTCTTCAACGTCTCGGCGGTGACGTCAGGCCGCTTCCAGTATTCCGCCATGACATGCGGCGCGCGCACGCAGATCTCGCCGACGTCACCGGTCTTCACTTCCTGGTCATTGTCGTCGAGAATTTTGACCTCGCAGGCCGCAATCGGGAAACCGCACGACAGAAACAGCTCGGGCGTCTTGGGATCGTGATCCCTCTTGCGCAGTACTGAAACCGGATAGCATTCGGTCTGGCCATAGAGCTGCGAGAACACCGGGCCGATGCGATCGATGCCTTCGATCAGCCGGCTCGGCGACATCGCGGACGCCCCGTAGAGCACAAGCTCGAGCGAGGAGAGATCGGTCTTGCTCAGTGCGGGATGATCGAGCAGCACATAGATCATGGTCGGCACGAACAGCGTGAAGTTGATGCGCTCGCGCGCGATCGTCGCGAGCACAGCCTCGGGATCGAAACCTTTCAGCATGTGCACGGTGCCGCCGCGCATCAGTGTCGGCAGCACCTTTGTGCCCGCGACATGGCTGATCGGGGCGACAGCGAGATAGCGCGCGGCATCCGGAATCTCGAAATCTGCGAGGATCGCGCCGGCCGCTCCGGCGTTTTCGCGATGATAGCGCAGCGCACCCTTGGACTTTCCTGTCGTTCCGCCGGTGTAGTTCAGCGTGGAGAGATCGTCGAGACTTGCGAGGCACCGCGCGCCGGCATGTCCCGCATCCTCGATCGCCTGCAAGAGGTCAACACCGTAGTCGGCCGGCCCCATGGTGAAGACCGCCTTGAGCCGCGTTGCCTTTGCAGCGAGCTCGCCACCGCGATCGCGGAAGGCGGCTACATCGACCACCAGCACTTCCGCCTCGGAATCCTCAAGCTGGAAGAGCTGGTCCGTCTCCGATCCCAGCGGATGCAGCCAGGTGATGCAGCATCGCGACAATTGCGCGGCGACGCCGGCGCACCAGGTGTCGGCGCGGTTCGCGGTGAGGAAGGCGACGCGCGCGCCGGGCTGCAGACCGAGCCGCACGAACACGCCCTGGATGCGCCCGATCAGATCGAGCGTGCCCTGATAACTCAGCGATCCGCCGGGCCAGGCGAAAGCAGTGCGGCCGGGATAGCGCGCCAACACCCGTAGCGTCTGCGCACAAGTCGGGGACGATGCGTGGAGCGGATCGGACATATGTTTCCTCGTCGCTTTGTCATCAGCTTCTCGCGTGCCAATATTGCCGGTGACGCTAGCACAGGAAATGCGGGATGGAACGACAAAGCCCGTGCGGGGAGGAAGAGTGACATCCGATCGACTGCAACGCTTCAGCGACCGCCTCGCTCTGCCGCTGATCGCAGCGCCGATGTTCTTGGTGTCGGGCGTCGAGCTCATGGTCGCGGCCTGTCGCAACGGCGTGATCGGTAGCTTCCCCACCGTGAATTGCCGTAGTACGGAGCAGCTCGATGAATGGCTCGCCGAGATCGCCACGCGGTTGCGGCAGCATGAGGATCAGACCGGCCGCAAAGCCGCGCCGCTCTGTCCGAACCTGATCGTGCATCGCTCCAACGCACGGCTGGAGCAGGATCTCGCCGTGCTGCTCAAGCACAAGCCCGAGATCGTCATCACCTCGGTCGGCTCGCCTGCGCCCGTGCTGAAACCGCTGCACGATGCCGGCGCATTGGTGCTGGCGGACGTCGCCTCCATTCGCCACGCCGAGCGTGCGGCAGCGGCTGGCGCCGACGGATTGGTGCTGTTGACCGCGGGCGCCGGCGGACAGACCGGCTGGCTCAATCCGTTCGCCTTCGTCCGCGCGGTGCGCGCGTTCTATGACGGCATCATCGTGCTCGCCGGCGGTGTCAGCGATGGCCGCGCGCTGCATGCCGCCGAAGTGCTCGGCTGCGATCTCGGCTACATGGGCACAAAGTTCATCGCGACGCGCGAGAGCATGGCGGATGATCGCCACAAGCAGATGCTGGTCGAGAGCAGCGCCGACGACATCTTGCTCACCACCGCCTTCACGGGTCTGCAGACCAGCATGCTGAAGCCGTCGATCGTCGCTGCCGGGCTTGATCCTGACGACCTCCCCGCACGCGGCGCCATCGACATCGGCAAGGACATCGACGTCACCGCGCGCGAGAACCGTCCCAAACGCTGGCGCGACATCTGGAGCGGCGGGCATTCGGCGTCGGGCGTCACGGAGGTGTTGGCGGTTGCCGATCTCGTGGCCCGGACGGCCGCCGAGTACCGCGACGCAGCGGGGCGATAGCGTTCCGCGCCGCCCAGCACGGTTAATCCCGCATGGCTCCGGAAGCCCGCACTTAACGGCAGATTAACCATCGCCCGCCAACAATCCCCTCACGGCCGCCAATCAGGACGAGAGGGACAGGCGATGGATTTCGATTTTCTCAACAGCAAGACAGCCGCAACGCTGGACGAGATCCGCGTCCGCGTCGCGCATGCGCTGGCCCGCCACCCGCTCTGCCGCACTGTTCGCTTCGACATCGTCAGCGTCCCCCGCACCCGCCGGGGCGGCAATTGGACGGTGACGCTGCAATCAGTCGAGCCGCGCGCCGTCTGGGAAGCCTCGGAGATCGTCGCCGACATCCAGGATGCCTACGATCTGGCCGCAGCTGCCTGATTTTATTGAGTTTTTGGGGACTGTCGCTGCAAGTGTGGTGATTGTCGCCGCAAAGGCACACTCAAGCCTTAATTCGTGCCCTTTTCCCGGGCATCGCTAACAACATCGTGAACCGGCCTTTCCGGAGAGACGTTTGTCCAGAGCCATCACCATCACCGTGCTGACCTGTATCCTCGTCCTCGGTGCCGCCACCACTGCCATTCTCGGCCGCGACAGCGTGCCCAGCGTCAGCGCCGAGATGATCTCGCAGGTTCCGCCGAAGCCGCTCGCCGCCAACCGCGCCGCCAAGGCCGACCGGCTCGTTCCGACGCTGGCGCTCGCCTCGGCCGCGATCGAGCCGGTGCAGGTTCCGGCCGACAGACTGTCGCAGGCCCCCGTGCTGACCGAACCGCTGCGCCAGGCCTTTGCCGCAGCCACCCCGTCCGATTTCCCGGCGCCCAAGGCGAGCGTGAACGAGGCGCCAGCCGCGGAAGCCCCCGCCACCGTCGAGGCCCCGCCGAAGCCGAAGGCGGTTGCGAAGCCGCAGCCGCAAAAGACCTATTCGCTGCTCTCCGACGTGCAGATCGCCGGCATCAGGGATCGCCTGAAGCTGTCGTCGTCGCAGGAATATTACTGGCCCTCGGTCGAGTCCGCACTGCGCAACGTCGCCCGCAAGATCTCGGCAAACAAGCTCTCCAATCCCAATGGGCCGAACGTGCAGATTGATCCGAACTGCGACGAGGTTCAGCAGTTGAAGTCGGCCGCAATGCCTCTGCTGTTCCAGCTGCGTGACGACCAGAAGGAAGAAGTGCGCAAGCTCGCCCGCATCATTGGCCTCGAGAAGGTCGCGCAGCAGATCTGAGCCTAGGGTTCCCTTTGGGAACCGCAGTCTCATCAGGAACATCCGGTAATCGACAGGCGTTGCCCGCCCCAAACAGGGAATGGACCAATGCGCGCCTCGACAGCCTATTTCGTCGGTGCCGGATCGATCGTAGCCGCCATCGCCATTGGTCTCGTTGGCGGCATCGTCGCCGGCAACATCATGCATCCGACCGCGCCCAAGCAGGGGCCCGATACCAGCAAGGTGGCGCAACGCGCGGAAGCCGCCGCGCCGGTCATGACAAACGCGCCATCGGAGCGCGTACAATATCTCACCGGCTCGCAATCCTTCGGAGCGATGATCGCGGCGCCCGCACAGGCGCAGAGCGCAGCCAAGCCTGAAGCAAAGCCTGATGTGCAGACCACACGGGCGAGCGCTGAAGGCGCGGCACCGCCGCCTCCGCAGACAAATGCCGCGGTCGAGCCGCCCAAGCCGGTGCCTGCGTCGCCTCCGCAAGCGACAAAACCTGTCGAGCAGCAGACTTCGACCGAACCGGCATCCTCAACCGACAATGCCTATGCCAAGGCCAGGAATTCTGACGTGAAGCGTGCCGCGTCGGAGCGGCGGCGGGCTGAGCGGCACGAGCGCTGGGCCGAGCGACGTCGCTATGACCCGCGCGATGCACGCGGCGGGCGCGATCAGACCGACTGGGATGATGTCGCGCGCAACGTCCGCGCGGATTCCGATAGCCGTGATGTTGTCGTCAGCCGTCCGCGCGGCGGCTTCAGGCTGTTCGATCTGGATGACGACGACTAACAGCTCACGCATGCGCCGCGGCGCACGCGAACGTGAGCGGCGGTTCGTTCTGTGGCCGCACTTGCCTCAATTTTCAACTTCCGGATGATCTCGGCGCAGGGCATGATGTCGCGTCGATCCCGGCATCCGCGCCACACCACGCAGACGATCTTCGGCGCCGCCGATCTCGACACGCTGCCGGCCACCAATGCCGAGACCGAGACGGCACGGATCTGGGTCGAGCAGGGCAGCAAGATCGCCCTCCGGGTCAGCTTCGATCGCCACGCCGTGCCGGCGGATGGCTCGATCAAGGTCACCGTCACCGATGCGCAAGGGCACAGCGTGGTCGAGGCATTGTGCGGCGGCGACCACGTCACTGCGGAAGCAACGGCCGCTGCGACCGGCGAACATCATATTCGTGTCGCGGGACGGCAATTGCCGGAGCACGGCGCGGCATTTTCGATCGACGTCACCTACCTTGCCCCACAGATCGTTTGAGAGGATTCCCATGTCATCGCATCTATTGTGGACATCCGCCGACAGTCTCATTGCCGCCTTTGCACTGGCTTTCGTCATGCCGCGCTGGCATGCGCTGCCGCTCGCACTGATGTTCGGCCTGTGCGACGGGCTCGGCTCGGCACTCGGCCTCAGCCTGCCGCTTGCGGGTGGGCTCGGCGCGATCCTGCTGATGGCGTGCGGTGCGGCGCTTCTCGTATGTCTGCCCATCGCGCAACGTCTGCTGAAGGCACCGGGCTGGCTCTACGTGTTGCCGCCGCTGCTGGCGATCGACAATGTCATGTCTCGCACGAGCGATGCGCCGGCGCTTGCAGCGCTGTCGAGCGCGATCATGGCCGGGCCCGGTTTTGGCTGCGGAGCCGTCGTGCTGAGCTGGTGGCGCGAAGACTTGCGCGATGCGCGACCACTGGCTGCGGTCTGCCTGATCGCGTCCGGAAGCCTGCTTGCCTGGGGAGTCTGATCATGGCCGGCTCCGTCACCACCCGCAGCTATGACCTCGCCAGGACCGGCGCGAACAACGCCGAGACGGTGCTGACGGCGACCGCCGTCCGTACCAAAGGCATCGTCAAGCTCTTCAGCATTCCTATTCCAGACGATCCCCGGCTCGAGGCGCAGCCGTTGGCTGTCGGCGGCGTGCATACGGCCGATGGCAAGACCCGCGACCTGATCTTCCAGGCCACCATGGGCAATTGGGTCTACGCGTTCGATGCGCTGACCGGCGAAAAAATGTGGGCGACGAATCTCGGCCGTCCCATCGTCGGAACGCCCGCGATCGACGGTCACATGACCAACGTCAATTGGGGAATCCTGTCGACGCCCGTAATCGACGAGGCCGCCGGCATTCTCTACGCCTGCGCCTGGATCAGCGACGATGGCAGCGTCGCCAGGGCCCAGCATTTTCTCGCAGGCTTGCGGATCAGCGACGGCTCCAAGGTGCACGACCTGCTCAATCTGGAGGGCGCGGTCTACACGCCGCCGGGCGGCCTGCCCGTGCAGAAATTCGTCTCGATCCAGCGCAAGCAACGCAGCGCGCTGACGCTGACGCGTAACCACGTGCTGATTCCCTTCGGTACGGTCAGGGAGACCTCGGCGGCGGCGCGGGGCTGGCTGATCGCCGTCGACGTCCATGCCTGGCATATTGCGGCCGCATGGTGCTCCACCGTGACCCGCTCCGGCGGCGGGCTGTGGCAGAGCGGGGCCGGCCCGGCCATTGCCCCCGACGGTTCGATCTATGTCATCACCGGCAACGGCGCGTTCTCGCCGCAGCAAGGCGATTTCGGCGAGAGCGTGGTGCGGCTGACCCTGCACACCGGACCTCTCGCGCATTTCGAGGTGTTGTCGTGGTGGACGCCGTGGACCGACGCCAACCGTGTCGGCGCCGCCGCCGCGGCGCTGCTCGATGACGACGACGATGACGATGCGCACACGCTGCCGTCGAACGTCTCGCTGACCGCGGTGATCGGCCATGCCAAGCGGATGGGAATGGCGCTCACGCCGCTTCATGCGCGCGAGACGGCGCATGTCGCGGGGACGTCCGGGCCCGACGCAATGGATGCGCAGATCGCGCCGGTCGTGGCGCATCATTTGGCGGCAATAAAGGAATCGGCGTGGAGTGATCAGGACTTTGGATCGGGCGGACCGGTCTATGTCGCATCGGCCCATGCCGTGCTCGCGGCGGGGAAGGACGGCATTCTCTACACCGGAAATGCCGCGGCGCTGGGCGACACGCAACCTGGTGATCTTCAGGCCGGTCACTTCGCCGCCAACTATGGCAAGCTCAAGATGCCGCCGATCCTCTACACGTTCTTCGATCCTACCGTGCCGCCGGCACCGGACTCGCCAACCCAATTGAATCTGTATCCAGGCGGCGCGACGCGGCATCTGCACGGCACGCCGTTGCTGTTTTCGTCGGCTGCGCATGGCGTGATGCATATCATCGGTGGCGAGAACAGCGCGCTACGGGCCTGGTCGATCGCCGCCGATGGGACCTCGACCTATCTCGCCGGGTCCAACGAGATTGCCTCGCCGCAATCGCCGCGTCCATCGGGCGGCATGCCGGGCTGGAGCATTACGCTCGCCGCCAACAACGGCACTGATGCCATCATCGTCGCGATGGTCCCGTACAAGGATAGCAACATGCTGATCAGCCCGGGCCGCTTCCTGGTCTATGACGCCCAGAATTTCGCGACCAATCCCGACGGCTCGAAGCGGCTTCAGGTGATCTGGGACAGCGAGAACTGGGGCCCGGAGCACGCCTTCATGCATCCCAAGTTCAACCGTCCGATCGTCTGGAAGGGCCGCATCTATCGCCCGACCTATAACGGACAGCTGGATGTTTATGGGCTGACGAACTAGCGTCCTCTGGGAGCGCGTGGCTCTGTCCGCGAGTCCGAAATCGTAGGGTGGGCAAAGGCGCAAAGCGCCGTGCCCACCAACAGAAGTGGTGGGCACGCTTCGCTTTGCCCACCCTACGATACTCCCACAAGGGGAGAAGGAAGAAAATTATCCGCCGTGCGACTCCACCACCTTGCGGCAGCTGTCCGAAAGCTTGGGCTTGTTCTCGCGTAGGCAGGCATTCATCTGCGGCGGCTTTCCGATGTGCTCGGCGCAGAATTTGCTGGCGTCGCCGCGGCAGGCCATCTGCTCCTGCGGCGTGGGGCCGGATTGCGCCGTGGCGGGCAGAGCAGCGGCGGTCAGCAGCAGTGCGGCAAGAACTGAAATCTTCATAAAGCACCTCGTTGGAATTGTGATTTAGCCCCGCTCGGATCGGGGGCGCGGGACCATCTCGCGGAGATCCATGGCCGGTCCATGCCATGTTCATGGCATCGGTTCGGAGGCTTGCCTGCCGCACCCCCATCTTCATGGCATGTCGTGGCGCATCGTCTTTTGCCATTGAGGTTGCACGTCGGCTGCGAGACCCGGTGATTGCATCGGGCGCCGAACGGGAAGCAGGAGAGCAAGATGTCGAAAAAAGTGGGAGCGCTGAGCGCCGGGCTGACGGTGATGATGCTGGCGGGTGCGGCGATGGTGTCGCTGGGCACGAGCCCGGCGCAGGCGGTGGTCTACTGCAAGACGGTCGGCGTGCCCAAGGGCTGCGTGGTGCGGCCGGTCGGCGCGGTGGTGGTTGCGCCAGGCGCGCCGGTTGCGGCAGCGGCCGTGGCAACGCCTGGCGTGGGCGCGCCCGGTGTCGGCGTCCGCGCCGGCACGCCGATGAATCGCGGTGGCCCGGTCAATCGCGTCGGCGTGCGCTGAAATGCCTTTGGATTGAGTTGATTGCTTTCGGGCCAAGGGAGCTATGCAAGCGAGCCTGCGAACGAACCCCCCGTCCTTCGCAAAGCCAACATCCCGGCCCGATCCCTCTCCCCGCACGTCCCATGCGCCCGGGGAGGGGGCTTTTCAGCCCGCGGCGGCGTCGCTGTCGGGAAAAACTTGCGGCAACTGCAGCCGCACCCGCACGCCCGAAGCATCCGAGGTGAGATCGAGCAACGCGCCGCAGCGCGCCGCGCGGCTTCTCATGTTGCGCAGGCCGCGCGCGGTCTGGCTCATCCCCTCGTCGGCGAGGGCAAATCCCTTGCCATCGTCGGCGATGCTGATCACGCCGTACGGTCCCTGGCCGTCATCATGTGTCTCGATGGTCACAGCGATGTGGCGCGCGGCCGCGTGCTTGACCGCATTGGTCACGGCCTCGTCCAGGATGCGTACGATCTGGATGACGTGCCATGGCCTGAGTTCGGGGTGCAGCGGCAGGCCCTGCGGCGTCGCCACGCGCCAGTCGAGCGCGATGTCATGCGGCCGCAATTGCATCGCCGCGCGCTCGCGCCAGGAGCCGAGCGCGAGCATGAGATCGCCGCCGATGTCGTCCATGGAATCGATGACCAGGCGCAGATCCTTCAGCGCCGCGCGCGCTGCATCGGTGATGGTCGCGCCCTCCTGCCCGCGCTCGGAGAGCGCGACGATGCTGATCAGCTGGCCGCCGAGGCCGTCATGCAAGTCGCGCATCAGTCGCGTGCGTTCGTTGGCGAGCGCTGCGGCCCGCGCGCGTGCCTCCTCGCGGGCGAAGCTCGCCTTCAGCCGTTCCTCGGCCTCGCGCACGCGGGCGACGAGCTGGCCCGCGAAGCTGTCGACCTGGTTCAGAGCGCGGGCGAAGCGCCATGTCAGCCCGGCGCCAATCGCGACCAGCATCGCCGAATAGGACAGCCGCGAGAGGAAAGTGCGCTCGTTGGGCATGATCTCGAACACCGACAGCATGTCATGGACCCAGCAGGTCAGCACGATCGTCACGGCGCAGCCGATCGTGAAGCTCGCAGCATCCTGCCGCCGCACCACCGCGGCCGCGGTGACGCACGCCATCAAAAGCAGGCAGACCCCGACCGTGGGGATGCCGAGCACCAGAAAGAGAATGCGCGGCAGCGGAGGCCCGGCGATCAATCCGACCACGAACACGATCAGTCCCGGCGCAAACAGCAGCGCGCCGTAACGCGGCCAGCGCCAGCCGAAGAACAGCACGCTGAACACGACGATCAACGCGCTCTCTGTCGGCGCCGATGCCAGCAACACTGCGGCAAGCCGCGACGGGGTGGCCGGCGGCACCGGCGGCGATACGAATGCCTGCACCACCCCGAGCACCATAGCCACCGCCAGCACGGCATAGACCGGTTCGTGGCGTCGCATCAGCCACATGATCGCAAGGATGACGGCGAGGATCGATTGCCAGGCCGAGAACACCACCGGCAATGTGACGAACAGCAGCGTGCGCGTCTCGAAGGCTGGACGCAGGGCGGCGTCCGGCCCGACATAGACGGTGTCGAGAAAGCCTTTCAGGGGCCCCCACACGAACAACCGCACCGTGATCGCGTTGCTGCCGTCATGCAGCAGTGACGAGGGGATTGCAGCGATTTGCGGCGTGTTGCGGTCCTGCCGGTTGGCGTTGGCATCGCGGCGGGAGTCGAGCACGACAACGCCGTTGACGGCGACCTCGACGGCGTTGCTGAAGCGCGGCAGGAACACGGACCATCCGGCATCGCCGCTTCTGAAGGTGAATGTACCGGCGTAGAGCGGAGGATCTGCGAGCGAATAACGCGACGACGTGAAATGCGGCAGTGTGACCGCGCGTGTTGTGCCGTCCTCCCGCAGCGAAAATCCGCTCAGCGCGAAATCTTCGGGGTCGCTGGGCTGGAGCAACCGTAGCCCGAGGATGGTCGCGATCACGATCAGCGCTTGAAGCAGCAGATAAGGCACGAGACGCGACACAAACGGCCGGCGCCTGGTCCGCGTGGGTGCCTTCGCCGCAATCTCGCTCACAGCTTGATCAGGCCCTGCTGCACCGCTTCGAACACGGCTTCGCTGCGCGTGTGCACCTCGAGCTTGCGATAGATGTTCTTGATGTGGCCGGGCACGGTCTGCCTGGACAGGCCGAGATGGCTCGCGATCTCGGCGTAGCTGAACCCCTTGGCGATGCCCCAGAGAATGTCGATCTCGCGCGGCGTGAGCTTTGCGGTGTTGAGCACCGGCCCTGGCGGCGGCTCGGCTGAGTTCTGTGTCCGCCGTACGATGAAGCGAGCGATCGAGGCCGAGATCGGCGAATGCCCGGCGACGAGATCGCGCACAGTCGTGGCGATGTCGGTTGGGAAGGCGTCCTTCAGCAGATAGCCGGTGGCGCCGACGGTGATCGCAGAGATCACGCTTTCCTCGTCGCCCAGCGCCGAGATCACCATGATTTCGGTGTCGGGAAAGCGCCGTCTGGTCTCGCGGATCAGCTCGACGCCGTGGCCGTCGGGCAGCCGCAAATCGGTCAGGAGCACGCGCGGCGCGCCGGCGGCAAGCGCGCTGCGGGCCTCACCGAGCGAGCCGGCGGTGCGCACCTCGTAAGCAGCCTTCACCAGCGCGTCCTGAAGACGCCAGCAGGTCGGTGCGTCGTCTTCGACGAGGAGGATGGTGACGGTTTCACCGGTCTCGCCCTGGTCCGTCATGATCATGGTCCCGGCCACGTGTCCCCCGCGGCGCGCGCGGCAAGCTTAGCCGCAGCGCTGCGGGCGCGACACCCATAATCATGGGGGCGGGGGCACTGGCAACCGCTGGAGGCGGATCGCCGCCGTTCCGCTGTTGTTTTTGTAGAACTGGACGCGCCGGCCCTGGACCGGAACGAGCCAGCGCGGTGCCAGCCGCGTGGACATGAGGCGCGGGAAGAGCTGGACGGCGTCGTTGACGTAGAAGAACAGCTCGCCGGCCTCGGGCGCCTCGAATTCCGCGACCAACAGCTCGGATAATCCCTGTTTGCGCCAGAGCGCGCGCGCCGCCGGCAGCGCCGCTGCCGGGATCGGCTCGAAGTCTCCGAACGGCTTCCAGACACGATTCAATTCGCTGCCTTGTGTCTTGAACTCTGCGGAGTCCTCGACATGGATCGGGTAGTTGTCCTTGCTGCCGTCCTCATAGGCCGGCACCGTCGCGTTGACCCGCCGCGGCAGTTCGTTTGCCGGCAGTCCGTTGATGGCCTGCAGCGGCAGATCGTACGATCCGCGCGCGCCCACCCGCACAACAGGCTGGAACCAGTCGGCGCCCTGCAGCCGCAGGATCGGGACGGCGAGGCGGTGGGTCGGATCCGGCGGGGTCTTGAAGCCGTTCAGGCCGGTCATGATGGTGCGGTCGAACCACGGATCGGCCATCTGGATCCAGACCCGGTATTTGCGGCCCTTCTCGACCGCGAGGCGGCTTGGCCAGCAGAAATGGCTGACGTCGAACAATTCGCCGTCGCGCGCCGTCACCGGCGTGTCGCCGATGGCTTGCGTCGATGCGCTGCTCTTGCAGAAGTCGCCGACGCCCGCGCGCCAGTCGAGATAGCCGCGCGACAGCAACAGCAGAGCGGAGCCGAAAATGGCAGCGAGGAAAACGGCAGGCATCAGGACATTGGTGAAGGCCATGCGCACCGGCCAGGCGTGCAGCCTCATCCAGCGGCCGATCGCCAGCAACCAGCCTGACTTGCTGACCCGGCGTCGCGAGGCCATCCGGTCGGGCCGGTACCAGGCCAGCCGGGCGCGTTCCTGAATGCTGTCGCGCAGCGCCGCATTCCTGTTCCACGCGATCAGAACGATGATGACGAGGACCGTGGTGACGAAGGGATAATAGAGCGCGATCGCAAGCCATGGTGCGGCGTAGGACGGCAGCACGCTCGCGAGCAGATCGGCGAACGGCTTGACCACCGTGCCCGTGCCGTTGTCGAGCGCCGTGATCCATTTGAGCAGGGTGGTATCTTCCAGGCCGTGCTCCTTGGACGAGGCCACGACGGAGCGCGCGATCCAGGGCCATGCGGCCAGAATGCCGAGCGCGATCAGCAGCGAGAAATAGGCGAAGCGGCGCCACCACACGGTGTCGAGAACCTGCCGCGCCATCTCGGGATTCGGCGGGCTCATCGCCATGAAGGCGTCGGCTTCCGCCGCCTTGTGGCCGTTGCCTTCTCGCTTCGCGTAGGCAGACCTCATGGCCTTGCGGGTTTCGTCCCGCGTCAACGGCAGTACGTCCCCGTTCGGCAGCAGTACTCTGGCATTTGCCGGAAGCATCAGCGGCGCGTAATTGTCGCATCCGTGCAGCATGCGCTCGACCACGCCGAAGTGCACCACCGGCGGTCCGCCATCTTCCATGCGGTCGTGGATCGGCCGCGGACCGTAGCGGTACAGCACGCCGGCGCCGCTGCGCGAATCGTGCATCGGCCCGATCGCCGACTGGTACTCGCGGAAATGCGCGATCGTGCCGGCCTGGAAGCGGAGCTGGTTGCCGAGCTGCTCGGCCATCCAGACCAGCGGCACGAAGGACAGCGTGGATTCCGGATAGCCGCCGCCGATGTCGGAATGGGAGCCCGCGAACCACACCTCCTTGACGGTCTGCCCCCCGGCAAGCCCGGCCTGATCGATGCGCAGCGGATGGAAGGTCGTGCGTTCGTCGTCAAGCGCGAGTGCATGACAGGCGTGCTTCACCTTGCCGGAGAGCCGGTAATTTCGGAATGAGATCGGCCAGATCGCCCAGTCGATCGCGACACGGAGCTCCTCGATCGGTACGCCGAACGCCTCGACCGTGTCGAACAGTCCGAGGAATTCGATCTTGACCTCCTTGCGGCCGTCCATGGCGTCGCGGACGCCGGCATAAGAGCGATGCCGGAAAACGAGATCATAGAGATAGATCAGCACGTCGCGGATCCAGCGCACCACCCAGATCGTCGGCAGGCTGCGATAGCCGACCGATTGCTTGCGATACTCCCGCCACGCGGCCATCGTGTTGCGCTGCATCTCCGCATGCGACACGGCGACCTTGTCGATCACCGCGGGCACGAGGCCCTGGCTCGCGATCAGGGCTGCCAGCGTGCGCGCGGTGAAGGCGCCGCGGCTGAAGCCGAAGATGTAGATCTCGTCGCCTTCGCGCCAGTTCCAGCACAGGAAGCGATAGAGCTTGCGAACGTTGGCGGGCACGCCGATGCCGGTGGCGCCGTCGAGGGCGGCGAGCGGCGCCCAGCCGGCGGTGCCGACGCCCTTGATGTAATAGGCGATCTGATCGGGCTTGGTATGGTCGAGCGCTTCGTAGAGACGCCAGACGCTGGATTCCTGGGTGGTGAAGGCGTTGCCGGTGCCGTCGGCGAACAGCACCAGCTTGCGCGGCGACCGTGCATCGGGTGCCTTTGCCGCGGCATTTGAATCATCGTGCGTATGGTCAGGTCTTGCAGGACCGCCATGGAGCGCCCCGTCCTGGTGCGTCATGGACTCCTCCGAAAATTCAGTTGGGGATGCTTCTGAGCCCCGCCCGGGCGGCATCCTCGAAATTTAATCAGTGGTTTCATTGTGAAATAATGGATGTATTTCGCCCACAATCGCGCTGAGGTAGCAAGAAGAATTGCGCCGTCTTGCTCGGGCCGTCTATGATCTTCGCCACAATCGGCAAAAGAAATGCCCGGGCAAGCCCGGGCATGACTCCAATTTGCGCAGCGGCCGCTAATGCCAAGCGTGGCCGGCGCTTACCTGCCGTTGCCGCGGCAGCCGCCCCCGGGTCCGATGTGGTAGCCGCGCGGGCAGGCATGCGCGGCGGGGTTGGCGAAGTTTCGCAAGCAGCCGCCATAGGGCCCGCGGTGCCAGCCGGCGCCGCAGCCGCCGGCGACCGCGATGACGTCGCCATTCGCCTGCGCGGCGAACGGCGCCAGCGGCATGGCCTGGGCCGAGCTGACGATTGCGCCGAGCGCGAGCGCCGCGGCAAACACGGTTCGTATCATGCTGTGTTCTCCTGGATTGTGTCGCTCAATGGGTGGCTGCGAAAGCGATGCCGGCGCGCACTTCGGTGATCGCCTGGTCGATCAGCCCCAGCGCCCGTTCGCGATGGCCGCCCTTGTTGGGCTCGGCCTTGACGAGCTCGGCGCGGGCCGATTGCAGGATCGCGACCGCCTGGTCCATGTGCGGTTGCGCGCCGAGCGCGTAGCCGATGCAGAGGCTGGTTGCGATGGCGCCGCCGAGCACGAGGCTGCGGGGTAGAGAGGTTCGCATGTCGTTGTCTCCTCCAGCGGGCGTCAGGCTGGGGCCGCCCGTTTGCCCGGACGCGATTCGCGTGTGGCGGGATGTCGCATCCGCAGCCTGAATAGAATGGGGGTGTGCGGGTCGTCTTGGACTGTCCGGCGCCGGCGGACCGCCGGCTTGGACTGACCGGCGCAGCTTGAATCTGGTGGCCGTACTGGTAGCCTGTGACCGCTAGCCTGCAGCGCGGGTTCCGCGGCTTGCGAGGCTCAATTGTTTTCTGCGCGATTTTTTTTCGAAAAGCCTTTCCCCGGAAATCCATATCGATGTCCGTCATCAGGAAGTCGCTCTCGACCGAGATGTTGCCGCAGGATCTATCCGACCGGCAGCGCTTCATCCGTTTCGCCGAGCTGTTCGAGCATTTTTCCAATACTGGCGAACTCGACCCGGCCTCCGACGTGCCGTTTCGCGCCTCGATGAACTCGATCCATATCGGCACCACCATGCTCGGCCGCTGTGACGGCAGCTTCGTCACGGTGCGGCGGGAAAAGCGCCAGGTGATCGAGACCGGCGATGACCGCTTTTGCCTCGTGCGCAACACCGGCGATCGTTCCTCGCAGGTGATCCATCGCGGCCGCGAATTCACCATGCGGCCGGGATCGATGGTGCTGCTCAAGCTCGATGAGCCGTTCTTCGCCGCCGATGGCGCGAGCCAGAAGCGTTTCACCAATGTGCATCTGCCGGTCGATTCACTGCGCGCCATGGTCGCTGATGTCGACGACCTCGTCGGCTGCGAGCTCGAGCCCGGCGGCGCGCTGTCGCTGGCGATGGATTACAGCGACCTGCTGCTTCGTCATCCCGCGGCGGCCGACGAGGCCGGCATGGCGATCGCGTCCCATTTGCTCGATCTCGCCGCGATCGGCTTGGGCGCCCGCAGCGACGTCGCGGCCGCGGCGCGGCGCCGGGGCCTGCGCGCGGTGCGGCTGAAAGCCGTGTTGCCGATCCTCGAGGCCCGCTTCCACGAGCCGGATTTTTCCGCGCAAAAGCTCGCCACTGCGGCCGGTCTCTCTGAGCGCTATGTCAACGAGCTCTTGTTCGAGGCCGGTGCCAGCTTCACCACCCGCCTGACCGAATTGCGCCTGCGCAAGGCGGCCGACCTGCTCACCCATCGCGAAGGCCGCATCAGCGACATCGCGTTCGCCTGCGGCTTCAACGATCTCTCTTATTTCAACCGCTGCTTTCGCCGCAGGTTCGGCCTGACCCCGACCGCGGCGCGGGGCAAGTGAGGCGAGCCTAAAACGTCTCCACCTTCGGCGGCGGATATCGCCGCGCCAGTATCGACAGCGGCAGGCGCCGCTCGTCCGCCGGCAGCTCAAGCCAGGCCAGCACCAGCGGCCGCTTCCAGTCGCCGACGCCAAACTCCATGTCGACCCATTTCTGCGGCTCGGGCCCGTCGAGGCCGCGAACCCAGACGAAATAGCGGGGCAGATCGTCGGCGTCGGTCGTTCGTCTCCTGGCCATCCCTTGCTCACTGCCTCGACACGCGTTGCTGCAGGATATAGGTACTGGCGCGGCGAAGTCGAACGCGCGGCCCGCGGATTTTGGTCCAGAGCACATGAATGAAACTGTGATCGATGCTTGGCGTGATGCATCGCAAGTGATGACGCGGCTGGCCGGCGCCTGGTCGTTCAACCGGGTCATCGAGAGCCAAGGGCACATGCAGGGCCTTGCGACCTTCACGCCATTGGATGCGGAGCGCCTGGCCTATCGCGAGCAGGGACGCTTGAGGCTGCTAAACGGCACCGAGCTTGAGGCCGAGCGTGAGTACGTCTTCTGCGCGCGCGACCGGGGGTTCGACGTCTACTTCAAGGAAAATCCGCCGCGGCTATTCCACACGATCTCGCTCTCGGCGACCGCTGGCAGAGCGTTGAGTGGAAGCGCGGATCATCTATGCAATCTCGACAACTATCAGTCGACCTACACCTTCCTGCCTGATGGCCGCCTCGTCATTCGTCACGTCGTGTCGGGCCCGCGCAAGGACTACATGATGACGACGACCTACATGCGGGTGGCGTGAGGCGCGCCGTCACTTTGCAACGTCACTGCCAGAGCTCAGAGGTCGCACGTGAGGCCTGCGCGTCAGAGCCCAAACGGATAGGTATCCGGAGCACCAGCCCGACGATGCTCCGGTCCGAGGGGCGTAACCGCATGGGTCTCATCCAGCCAGACGAATCCATCGAACTGCTGCGGCAGTGACGCCTCGGCGTAATGGCTTTGCAGTTCGGTGTCCGGCCGGTAGATCACGCCGATGAATCGCTCGAGGCGAGGTTCGATCAGGCGACGCCGAAGGGCCTCATGGCGCCGGAATTCGACCATGCCCTGTGTCGCGGTCGCCTCATGAAACAGCCGCTCATAGCTGTCCGCACGGGAGGGGCGAACACGCATCACTTCCATCTCGCCGTCCCAATCCGAGGCAGCGGCCACCGTGCCGGAGTGCGTACCGAATCCGATGAGCGAGGCCGCCTCGCCGAATTGCTGCCGGCAAAGCTGGCCGATGTTGAGCTCGTTGCGGATCGTCCCCATCTCCGTGAAGCGCGCATCGCCGATATGGGAATTATGGGCCCAGACGATGGCCTTCGACTTGGGACCATGGGCCTCGAGGATATGAACCAAGGTCTCGAACATGTGGGTATCGCGCAAGTTCCAGGATTCCGCGCCGCCGTAATACATGATCCGGTAGTAGCGCTCGGCTGCGGTGATCAAGCGGGCGTTCTGCGCTGCATCCAGGAAGTTGTCCGGGTCGTCTGCGCCATAGGCAAGCTGCCTCTTCAGGATATCCTGACACTGGCGGATCACCTCAGCCTCGCATCTGCGATAGCCCTCCGTCAAAACGGCCCGTCCATAGGTCGACGGCTCGCGCTGCCATGGAGTCAAACATCCATAGCGCTCGCGCGCGACGGCCGCTGCCTCGGGATCGACACTGTCGAGATAGGCCAGAACAGCCGCGATTGAACTGCGCATATTGTAGATGTCGAGGCCGAAGAAGCCGGCACGGCCGCTAGGTGGCCTTTGCTCATTGTAGCCGCGCATCCAGTCCACGAACGCGGCAACGTCTGCATTTCGCCACATCCAGATCGGGAAGCGTTCAAACGGCAAGTCGTGAGCGCCCGGGCTAACGCGATCGCGAACGTAGCGGTCGATTGCAGCGGCGTCAGGCCAATCCGCTTCCACCGCAACGATCGTAAAGCCGTGCTCTTCAATAAGCCGGCGCGTGATCGCTGCACGCGCCTGGTAGAACTCCGATGTGCCGTGACTGGCCTCGCCCAACAGGACCAGGCGCGAATGTTCGAATCGATCGAAGACGGCTCCGAACGCTGGATCGTCGAAGGCCGGCAAAGGTTCGATCGCGGCACAGATCATGTCCGTCACCGACTGGGACCGCGAGTGGCCGGGGGTCAGATTGCTCGCCGAACGCGTGCCGTTCTCGGCCCATCCCTGCTCGCCGATCAGAGGCACGAAGCGAACAGCGCCCAAGGTCTCTTCATCGTAGTCCTTTGCCGTCCGCCGCGTGATCCGCAGCAGCGACTGTTCATCCGCGAAATTGCCGACGGGAATGACGAGACGACCGCCGATAGCCAACTGCCGCCTAAGCGCGCTCGGAATCGAAGGGCCGCCAGCGGCGACCAGAATCGCGTCGAATGGTGCCTCATTGGCCAAACCCCGCGTGCCGTCACCCGTATGAACCATGCAATTTGTATATCCGAGCATCTCCAGCCGCTCTGCGGCTATCCGTGCGAGCGAGCCATGCCGCTCGATGGTGTGGATGGTTCTGGCGAGCCGGGATGCAACAGCCGCGGCATAGCCCGACCCGGTGCCAACCTCGAGCACCTTATCGGTTGGTTTCAGCTCGGCCGCGTCGAGCATCGCAGCGACGATATAGGGCTGTGAGATGGTTTGATCGCTGGCGATCGGCAGCGCGCTGTCCTCATACGCGAACTCTTCGAAGCCGACTTCCACAAACCGTTCTCGTGGGACCTGTCGCATGGCATCCAACACCCGATGGTCGCGAATGCCGCGGCCGGCGAGCTGAACGTCGACCATGCGGTCGCGAAGATCAGCATATCCTGTCATCGCAGCGCTCCTCTTCAGAAGCGTGAAAGCGGCTAGGACTGAACAAGTTCCTCCGAATCTTGAAACTGGATTATGGCGTCGTATGCGCCGAAACCAAGTCCCGCTCAGGCGGTCTCGGTGTGTGAGCCGCCCTCTTAATCCGACCGCTCAATAAAATAGCAACATCAGTCCGTGTCGGGAATTGGGATACCAAGAAGGCTGATGTCCCGTGAGCCTTGCGGCATCGGCCAGGCACCGGGCAATTTTAACGACGCTGTGACAGCGAAAAGGTCGGATCACTCGTCACTCGGACGGGCGGCATCTTGTTGATCCAATAAGCTCAGCGCAGTCTCGATCTTCTCGAGCAGTCTTTCGATTTCGGCGCGCTCATTCGGCCCGGGATCACTCTCGAGTTGCTTCAGGAGCCGTTGCTTCTGTGCAAGCAATTTCACGGCAGTCGACATCGCAACCTCCCAGTCTTGTGCGCCGGGGCATCTCAACGAATTGGTGCCCCGAGGCCTGCAACTCCGCCTCCGCCGCCGATTTCGCGCATGCCCTGCGCGGATACCAAGCTGACCCTGGGCAGAAGTGCGGCGATGGTCAGCTTATCTGCCTTTCGGCCTGGGGCCGAGGACCTGCATTGGCTCGTCTTTTGCGCTGCAGGAGGCAACCATCGTTCTTGCCGTTCTCATGCGACGGTTCGATCTGAACCTCATGCCTAGACAGGCACCGTTGTCCTTGCCTGACCTGGGTCCGATAGTGGGATCAATAGCAAAGGTTCGCCTGTTGCCGGCAGAGCCCCCCGGAACCGTCCAAGCCACATAAGGTTTCTCTGAGTGGAGAACCCTCATGAGTAACGAGCGGAATAGCCACCGTACCGCCTTTGTACTTTTCGCGATTGTGATAATCGCAATAGTCGCGGCATGGGTCACGACGCTAGAGCGGGTCGACACAAGGACGGCTAACACAGAGACTCCGCCCGGTGCGACGGGCCTCGCCAAGCCACGCCCGCCACTAGATCGCGCACCAGGCCAGCCGGTGAAGGACAACTGAGTGGCCACATACCGCGCCGGCCGGTAACCGGACGTGTTTTTGACCGCCAGTCCACGGGCCGCGGAATCATATCATGGCTTCTCGCCAGTCACTTCAAGCGACTTGATTGAATGAATCCCAGAGTCGTCCCAAGCTTGGCGCAAATCATGGACCATGTCACGCCAAGCGTCGCTGCTTCTACCGCCGAAGCGGCGGGCGTAGGCTGGGTGGAAAGTGACGCGCAGCGGACGGCCCTCAAATTGGAGCTTTGCTTTGCGGGCCGCTCGAACGGACTGCGACGCGCCGAATAGGCGAGCCGCCGTGCTGCCAAGGGCAACGATAACAGCTGGCTTGGAGCGTCGGATGTCGGTTAGCACTGCTACACCATGGCATTGGATTTCGTCAGTCGTTGGACTGCGGTTGCGTGGTTTGCGGTCTCTGGAGTGCTTGATGGGCCGAAATGGAATGGCATTCGCCAGACGGAGCTGTCCAGGGTCGATTCCACCCTCCTTCAGCATCTTGCGCAAAGCGTTGCCGGCAGGCCCGACGAAGGGCTTACCCTGCGCGGCTTCCGCAGCGCCCGGCGCTTCGCCCACGAGATATAGCCGCGGCCGCCGGAAGCGACCTTGAGGTGCGACACGGCGGTGGTCGAGACGTTTGTTCGCTGCACTTGCCTCCGCCATCGGTTCCTGCGCGCCAAACGGCGAGCCTCGCCTCATTGTTTACCGCTGAAGATTTCGGCGACCTCGTAAAGATGGGGATCGATCTCGTCGGTCATCTTTTCGAACTGATTCCAGGCCTTGCGAAATTCTGGCGATTGGTGCGCAGCCCTCAGCAAATCCGCAGAGTCCCATTGGACGTAATTCACAATGCGGCGTCCATCGAGGCTGCGATGCAGGCTGATGGAAATACATCCTGGCTGGCGGGCCATGAACCGAGCTCTCTCGGTCATGATCGACAACGCTTCGGCCTGCTTTTCTGGTTCAGCTTCGATGATGGTAATCTGGGTGACGGGCTGTTTGCCGACTTTGATTTGCGGCATAGCTACCTCCCTTGGTTTGCGCCACTATCGATCGATCTCTCCAAATACGATATCCAACGAGCCAATGATTGCCGAAACGTCGGCCAGCAAATGGCCGCGGCTGAGGAAGTCCATCGCTTGTAGGTGCGCGAACGAGGGCGCCCGTATCTTGCACTTATACGGCTGGTTCGAGCCATCGGAGACCAGATAGACCCCGAACTCGCCTTTCGGTGCTTCGACAGCGGCGTAGACCTCTCCGGCGGGCACGTGAAAGCCTTCGGTATATAGCTTGAAGTGGTGGATCAGCGCTTCCATCGAGCGCTTCATCTCGCCGCGGCGCGGTGGGAAAATCTTGTTGTCCTGGACCGCAACCGGCCCCTGTCCCTCCGGCTGGCGCAATTTCTCGATGCACTGCCGCATGATGCGCACGGACTGGCGCATCTCTTCCATGCGGACGAGGTAGCGATCGTAGCAGTCGCCGTTCTTGCCGACGGGAATATCGAAGTCCATCTCGGCGTAGCACTCGTAAGGCTGTGCCTTGCGCAGATCCCAGGCCGCGCCCGAACCGCGCACCATGACTCCGGAAAAGCCCCACGCCCAGGCATCTTTCAGCGTCACCTTGCCCACATCGACATTGCGCTGCTTGAAGATGCGATTTGCCGTGAGCAGCCGGTCCAGATCGTCCACCACGCCGAGGAAGGGATCGCAAAACGCCTCAATATCGTCAATCAGCTTTGACGGCAGGTCTTGATGCACGCCGCCAATGCGAAAGTAATTTGCATGCATGCGGGCGCCGGAGGCCCGCTCATAGAACACCATGAGCTTCTCGCGCTCTTCGAACCCCCACAGAGGCGGAGTCAGCGCGCCGACGTCCATCGCCTGCGTGGTGATATTGAGCAGATGCGAGAGCAGGCGCCCGATCTCGCAGAACAGCACGCGGATCAACTGTCCGCGGCGCGGCACCTCGATGCCGAGCAGCTTTTCCGCCGCGAGGCAGAACGCGTGCTCCTGGTTCATCGGCGCAACATAGTCGAGGCGATCGAAATACCCGATCGCCTGCAGGTAGGTCTTATTCTCGATCAGCTTCTCGGTACCGCGGTGCAAGAGTCCGATATGCGGATCAACCCGCTCCACCACCTCGCCGTCGAGATCGAGCACCAGGCGCAGCACGCCGTGCGCAGCCGGATGCTGCGGCCCGAAATTGATAGTGAAGTTGCGAACGCCAGCTTCCGCCATGGCAAACTCCCGCTTCCAACGCGTCGGCCGACGGCTCCTCGCTTGTCCGATCGCTTCTCGACGTAAGGACGGCGCGGACATAGCGCGCTTCGGCATCCCCAGCCCGCTGCTCCCAAGAATGGATCACGTATTTAATGGAGGCGAGGCGATAGCGTTCCTATCCTTGCTGCAGTTCGCCGCCCGAGTCTTCTGGATCGGCCATCCTGTTTCGCAGGCAGCGATCTTTCGCTAAGGAGCGGCTTGGTAGGGTCGCGCTGCACCCGCTGCGCCGGTAGTCGATGTGCCCGGGGTCTTGGATGCACTCAGCGAAGAATCCCGGATGTTCCCACCGAGCTCTTGCTTGAGCAAAAGGTATTGCAGCATATCGGATAGTGCCAAGACACCGTGCAAGCGTCCCTCTTCGACGACAAGCAGACGGCTGTGCCGGCCACCTTGCATCTTGATAAGCGCCTCCAACGCCTCCAGGTCGGGAGGAATGACGATTTCCGGCGAGCAGGGGCGCATGACGTCCGCCACACGAACCCGTGTCCGATCGCCTGGCGGCAGATTGCGCACATCGTTCGCCATGATACAGCCGACAAGCTCGTGATCCCGCAACACCGGGAAGGCTTTGAAGTAGTACCGGTAGAAATAGTGCTCGATTAGATCGGCGATCGAAAGGTCAGGCGCCACTCCGATGGGATTGCGCTGCATGAGCACAGAGACTGGAAGCCCCGCGAAGGTGCGACGAAGTGCCAGGTCTTGCCGCGCGGCACCAGCAGCGCCATGCAGGAAGAATCCAATGAAGAACAGCCACACGCCCGCGATCGCATTGCCGGTCACGAATTCCAGGATTCCGTACAGGATCATGGCAATGCCGAAGAACTCGCCCGCGCCCGCAGCGATCCGCGTGGCGCGGGCAAAGTCATCCATCCAGCCCCAAAGCCCGGCGCGGAAGACCCGTCCACCGTCCAGCGGGAAAGCAGGGACGAGATTGAATAGCGCCAGTATCCAATTGAGATCGCCAAGATAACTGACGACGCCGAATGCAGCTGGCGACAGGACGTCCGGGCCGACGCTCGCGACCACGAGCAAGACGGTACCAAGCACCATGCTGGCAATCGGCCCGCCGATTGCCACAAGAAACTCCGCCTTGGCGCTGGTCGGCTCCTTGTGCAACTCGGCGACGCCACCGAAGATGAACAGCGTGATACCGGCGATCGGCATGTCGTAACGCCGCGCAATGAGCGCATGGGTTATTTCGTGCAGGACGATTGAGATGAAAAGACCGACCGCGCCGGCCAACCCCATCCACCAGTACGTCGCAGTCGATAGGTTGGGGGCGATGTGGGAAACTCGCCGAGAGCCAGCGTCCAGGTCAATAGCGCTGCCAGGATGAGCCACGACGCGTCCACCCACACCGTAAATCCGGCGAGGGTGAGAAGCTTGATGCGGTGTAGGAACATCGCTCCCCCTTATCCGCCTATTTGTCGAAGAACATCCTTCCCGCCCGCCAAGTTCCTATCCGGTTTGGCCTGCACAGGTATGGCTCGTTCGAACCGTATTCGTTAGTTCCGGTGCATTGACCGGAAGTAGTGTTCGGCGTGCTGGAAGTAATTCTCAGCGGCGATCCGGTCGCCGGCCAGCGCTTCGGCGCGAGCCAGCGCCAGGTAACGTTCGTAGTTCCTTCGTGGGTCTTGCGGAATGTGCGCGCCCTGGTGGCGAGCCACTGCGGCTTTGGCCCTTCGGAACTGGGGTTTTTGCGGTTTCATGTTGCTCGCCATTCTCCTGGTTGCACGCGGTGGTGCGGCCGCGCGGTTGCGTTGCGATAGCGTCTTCATGTCAGCCATTGTCGTGGCGCCGCTCAGGCGTACGGCTCTGGCTTGAGGATATGCAGGTGCAAGTGTGACGGCGGTCGGCGATTGCGCTGCGATGGCGCAGCAGTTCGGGTTCGATGGCCGTTACGAAAAATCCGCACTTGGATTCGAGGACCCTGGGCAGAAGATATGCCCGCCGACTGGCTGTATATGGGAGCCAAAACCGCTGATTTCAATGTTGATAGCTCGTCGCAGCCCTTAGCGTCAGCCTAAAGGCGGAGCCTGTACGACATTCCGGCGGCTCGATGCACGGAACCCGGGCCCTCGTCGCTCAGCGCGATAAGGCGCTTGTCCGGCGGATGTCGTTTGATCATTCAATCCTTCCACACCACATGCAAATTAAGGAGGCCCGGCTGTGACCCAGGTGGAAATGCTGGCCGGCTTTGTCGAGCGCGCGCGTTTTGCTGACCTCAGCATTGCGGCGGTGGGGCAGCTGAAAATCCGCGTGCTGGACACCATAGCTGTCGCACTTGGCGCGCTTGACGCCGGGCCCATCGGCGCCGTTCGCAAGCTCACAGCCGAGCTCGGTGGCCGGCCTATCTCGACCCTTATCGGCGGCGGCAGGACCGCGCCGGACCGGGCGGCCTTCTTCAATGGCGCGCTCAGCCGATACCTCGATTTCATGGACAGTTATCTCGCCGAAGGCGAGACCTGTCATCCATCCGACAATCTCGGCGCGGTCCTGGCCGCAGCTGAGATGCGGCAGGCAACCGGGGCGGACTTTTTGACCGCACTCGCGGTCGCGTATCAGGTCCATACCCGTTTGAGCGATGTGGCTCCGGTGCGAGACAGGGGGTTCGATCACACAACCCAAGGCGCCTACGCCGCGGCGGCCGGAGTTGCCAAGGCGCTGGCTCTCTCGCGCAATCAGACGGCCAACGCAATCGCCATCAGCGGAACCGCGAACAACGCGCTGCGCGTGACCCGAACCGGTGCGCTGTCGCACTGGAAGGGCCTCGCCTATCCAAACACGGCCATGGCGGCGACGCACGCGGCGTTGCTTGCGGCGCACGGGATCACCGGACCAGAGGCGGTGTTCGAGGGCAATAAGGGATTCATGGACACGATCGCCGGGCCGTTCGAGATCGACTGGTCGAAGGAAGATCTGGAGCGTGTTCACGTTACCATATTGAAGAAGCACAATGCCGAAATCCATGCGCAGTCTGCCATCGATGCTGCCCTCGATATCCGCGCCTATCCGCACTTTGCACCCGGTGCGGTGCGGGCCGTGCGGCTCAAGACCTTTGCGGTGGCCCATCAGATCATCGGTGGTGGAGAGGAGGGCGACAAGCGTCTTGTGCGCACAAAGGAGGAGGCTGATCACAGCCTTCCTTACATGTTGGCGGTCGCCCTTATTGACGGCCAGGTGCAGCCTGAGCAGTACGCGCCTGATCGCATAGCCAGCCCCGATGTCCAGCAGCTGCTTCGCCATGTGACCATCGCGCCGGAAGCACGGCTATCGGCGCTATTTCCGCAGCGTTTGCCAGCCGAACTCGAGGTGGACCTCGAAAATGGCACCGTCTTTTCCGCGCAGCGGGAAGATTATCGCGGCTTTCATACCAATCCCTTTGATTGGACGGCGGCGCGAGCCAAGTTCGACCGCGTGGGCCGCGTCTTCACCACTGCAGCGGAGCGCGCGGCGATAGCCGACGTGATCGCCACGCTCGATGAACGTTCGATCACCGATCTGACCGAGTTGCTCGGGGCCATCCGCTGGCATGCTGCTGCCACATGATCTCCGTGCGGAGAAGGACCAAGACCATGACCGAAACCACGTTTTCCTTCATTCCCCGGGCGGCGCGCTCGACGAAGCCGCGCAGGACCGGTCTTACCGAAATTCGAGGACCATATTACAGCGCTTATGGTCCGCGCCACCTTGCCGATGTCTTGGAGACGGCCGGCGCCTGGGTCGACGGGATCAAATATGCGGGCGGATCCTTCGCGCTGATGCCTGCAAGCGCCGTGACGAGCATAAACAAGCTTGCACACGATCATGATGTTTACGTATCGACCGGCGGCTGGCTAGAAAACGTGCTGCGTTTTGGGCCGGAAGCCGTTGATCGCTACATTGAGGAAGCCAAGGCGCTCGGCTTCGACGTCATTGAAATCTCCACGGGTTTCATCAGCTTGCCAACGGATAGCGTGCTGCGCCTGATTCAGAGGGTGAAAAGCGCCGGGCTGAAAGCCAAGCCGGAGCTCGGCATTCAGTTCGGCGCTGGCGGCAGCACCGCGACTGAAGAACTCGCGGCCGAGGGCACCAAGGATGTCGGCTGGCTGATCGCGCAGGCCGAGCGTGCGCTCGATGCCGGCGCCGACATCATCATGATCGAAAGCGAGGGTATCACTGAAAGCGTGAGCACATGGCGCACGGACGTGGTGGCCCGTATCATCAATCAGCTCGGGCTCGAAAAGGTCATGTTCGAAGGCGCAGATCCCGCGGTATTCGAATGGTACATCAAGAACTATGGCAACGAGGTCAATCTGTTCGTCGATCACAGCCAGATCGTACAGCTCGAGGCGCTGCGGTCCGGCATTTGGGGCACCAAGAGCACCTGGGGCCGCATTCAAAACCTTGCGCCATGACTCGATGCACCAACCGCAACGAAGAACATTACCGCAGCGATCACGTGGTGCGTCGAGAAGGGTGGTAGCGAGGCCCGTGTTCCATCGACGGCGCCCTTGTTGCCGGTGTGACCCGGGGGCACTTGGAACTTTGCATGGTCTGTTCAATTGTCGAACAGGCACACCAATGGCGGAAGCCGACAAGCTTCGATGAATTTGTCATGGCGAAGGAGATTAGGCCGATCACTGGATCTACAGAGATGATCGATGCGGCCGCCGAGCCGATCCCATCATCGACCGGAGCGGAGGTGTTTTACGCCCAGGCCTTGCGCGAGCTCGCAAAACTCGATCTTCCGTTTCTGTTGGCAGGCACATATGCGCTCAGCGCGTACACCGGCGTGGCGCGCGCGACCAAAGATCTGGATATCGTGTGCAAGCCGACTGACTATCCCCGTGTTCTCAACCACTTCCGCAGCCTTGGATATACCGTCGCAATCGAGGACGAGCGCTGGCTGGGCAAGGTCTTCCAGGACGAGCACTTTTTCGATGTGATCTTCGCGTTCTGGCATGGCATGGCTCCCGTGACCGACCAGTGGTTCGAATCCGCGCCGCGCATCGAGGTGTTCGGCACGCTGATGCGCATCATCGCCCCGACGGAGTTGATCTGGTCCAAGGCCTTCGTCCAGCTGCGGCACCGCTACGATGGCCCGGATATCGCGCATCTCATTCTCAAGCAGCATGATCAGATCGACTGGCGGCGTCTGCTTGCCTACATGGAGCTGCATTGGGAGGTGCTTCTGGCACATCTACTCAATTTCCGCTGGGCCTATCCGAGCGAGCGTGATTGCGTGCCGCGCTGGCTAATGGACGAACTGGTCGCCCGTCTGAAGACCCAGCTCGAACTTCCTCCTCCGCGCGTGAAGATATGCCGGGGGCGCCTGTTTTCGCAGGTCGACTATGCGCCGGCCGTTGAGGAATGGGGATTTGTCGACGCAGATCAGGATAGTGAGTAGCGCGATGTCTGAAAAGCCCGACTCGCTGACCTTCGCTGCGATTGGCGATCTCCACGTGAAGGAGGATCGGACGTTGTCTTTCCGGGAGCTCTTTGCCGAGCTCTCGACCAAGGCCCAGGTGCTCGTCCTTTGCGGCGACCTCACTGACCTCGGCAAGGCATCCGAAGCAGAACTTCTGGCAGAGGATTTGCGCGCCTGCTCCATTCCCGTTGTCGGCGTGCTCGGAAATCACGACTACGAGTCCGGGCACGCTGAAGACGTTAAGCGCATTTTGAAAGGGGCCGGAATGCACCTGCTCAACGGGCAGTCGTACGAAATCAACGGTGTCGCCTTCGTCGGGGTGAAGGGCTTCATCGGAGGCTTCGGCCGTCGCATGCTCGCTTCATTCGGCGAGCCGGTTGTCAAGAGCTTGGTCGCCGAAGCCGTCGAAGAAGCGACGCGCCTTGAAAATGCGATGCGTGCGGTGGCGAGCAAGCAGGCTGTCGTCGTTCTTCACTATGCGCCGATTCCCGATACGGTCGAAGGCGAACCACTCGAAATCCTTCCGTTCCTCGGCTCGTCGCGTCTCGGCGAAACGATTGATCGATTCAAGGTGAGCGCAGTGGTGCACGGCCATGCCCATCAGGGCCGCTATGAGGGCCGCACGCCCGGAGGCGCGCGCGTCTACAATGTGGCCCGATCAATCGAGAAGCCCACCGGTCGACCCTATGCCTTGATTGAGGTCTGACCCGGGGCGGTTTCGCGCCCTTCTGGCCATCGAAACAACGCTCACGAAAACGAACGGTATTGCTGCCCGTGCGTTGGGTGAAAGAGTGCCACGCAGGAGAGGCGCATGGATCGTCCATTGATCGTACCCGCCAGGGGGCTCCTGGACGCGGGAACCGGCAAGCCGATAAGTGACGAGTTTTTCGGCGCCATCAGGGTTGATCTCGCCGACAAGGGCTTCTTTATCACGGCGGCCGATGACCTCATCACCTGGGCGCGAAGCGGCTCATTGATGTGGATGACGTTCGGGCTCGCCTGTTGCGCAATCGAAATGATGCAGATGGCGATGCCGCGCTACGACGCGGAGCGGTTCGGATTTGCGCCGCGCGCCAGCCCGAGACAGTCGGATGTCATGATCGTGGCCGGCACGTTATGCAACAAAATGGCACCTGCACTGCGCAAAGTGTACGACCAGATGCCGGAACCGCGATATGTGATCTCGATGGGGTCATGCGCCAATGGTGGGGGTTACTATCACTATTCCTATTCGGTGACCCGCGGGTGCGATCGCATTGTTCCCGTCGACATCTACGTTCCCGGTTGTCCACCGACGGCAGAGGCGCTGCTCTACGGCGTGATGCTTCTGCAAAAGAAGATCCGCCGGACCGGGACGATCGAGCGTTGAATTTGACCTACTGTGTGCGGCGGCCGCTTCAGCTCAGGTCAAACACGATGCTCGTCGTGACGAGGCCGAGCGCTACCGCCGCGACAGGCAACAACATATCGCCGGTGGAACTGCCCGGCGGCAGTCTTGTTGGGTCGATTTAGTCCGCACATCCGGCACTGCCGCTGCATTCGAGAGCGCGGGGGTGCGATGCGGTGGCGTCCACGTCGGTCAAATGGGAACAAGCGATGGAAGCAGAGATAGCTCGCGCGGGTTTAATTCGCGATTGGCGTCGACCCTCCGCGATCGGCGGAACAGTCGCTGTTGCGATCCTTATGATCGCAAGCCTGGCGCAGGGACATGCCGTCAATTTCCATGGTCAACCTCTCGCAGAGACCGGGCACGCGGTATGGCAGCATCAAGTTGCGGACGCCTCCCATGATGCAGGACCCGGTAGTTTCGCCGATCTCGCCGAGAAAGTTGCACCGGCTGTGATCGCGGTCAGCGCCAAGACCGGTGCAACGCTCCAAGCTTTCCCGAATCGACGGCGTGGCCCCAGAAACGAAAGTTCGGCTCCGCATGCTCCCGAGCAGGGACAGGACAGGGGCGAACTCGTCTCGATGGGGTCTGGCTTCCTCATCTCGCCGGACGGTTATGCCGTGACCAACAGCCACGTCGTTGAAGACAGCGATACGGCCGAGATCAGCACCAGTGACAACAAGACCTATTCAGCCAAGGTCATCGGAAAGGATGCGCTGAGCGATCTTGCCCTGATGAAAGTCGAAGGGCGCAGCGATTTCGCTTATGTAAAGCTCGCCGACCAGCCACCGCGCGTCGGTGATTGGGTGCTTGCCGTCGGCAATTCGTTCGGACTCGGGGGCTCGGTTACGGCCGGTATCGTTTCAGCGCGCGAGCGCAATCTCGAGATCAGTTCGTCGGAGGATTTCCTCCAGATCGACGCGCCGATCAACAACGGCGCTTCCGGCGGTCCGAGCTTCAATACCCAGGGTGAGGTCGTCGGCGTCAACAGCATGATCCTTTCACCCGGGGGAGGCTCCGCGGGCATCGCTTTCGCAATCCCCGCCGACACGGTCAAGGCGGTGATACCGCAACTGAAGGACAGGGGCGCGGTGACGCGCGGGTGGATCGGGGCGGAAGTTCAATCGGTCACCCCTGACATCGCCGAGAGTCTTGCCGCGAACAACCCTCATGGCGCGATCGTGGTCAGTGTTCAGGACAACGGTCCGGCTGCGAAGGCCGGCTTAAGAAGCGGGGACGTGATCTCCTCGTTACGTAATGAGCCGATCAAGAGCGCCAACGAATTGACCAAGAAGATCCATGTGATGGCGCCCGGCTCTTCGGCGCAGTTCACTGTGCTGCGGCAAGGAAAAGAGAGCTCCTTGAGCGTGACCTTGGGCCGGCTGCCCGACCAATCCAGCTCGCCCGCGGCCGATCCAAGATAGCGCCAGACGCGGCTTCGCGTGGAGTTGCATTGGGCGCGGAGGACTTGGACTAAACGCCATTCGTTGCTTCGAGCGAGCTCTGTGGCTTGACACCTGCCACCAATGTTCTCATTATGTTCTTTCTGCTGGAACGTCCTCGAAACGTCACGGGCGAACGATCGGGATGGCAACGACAGCCACCATCCTGCACGCGGACTTGGATGCCTTCTATGCCTCGGTAGAGCAACTGCTTGACCCTTCGTTGCGCAGCAAACCAATCGCCGTCGGCGGTGGGGTTGTGCTTGCAGCTTCTTACGAGGCCCGGGCCTTCGGAGTGCGCGGGGGCATGCCGGGACGGCAGGCGCGCGAGCTCTGTCCGCAAATCACTTTTGTCAGTGGGCATTTTAGGGAATACCAACGATTGGGCGACGCCGCCATCGAGGTGATCGGCGATTTCACGCCGCTTGTGGAACGGATCTCCATCGACGAGGCGTTTGCCGACGTCGCAGGCTGCACCCATCTGTTCGGTCCGCCTGCCGAGATTGCGAGAACGATCCGCCAGCGCGTACGGGCAGAGCTTGGCCTTCCAATCTCAGTCGGTGTGGCGCGCACCAAGCATCTGGCAAAGATTGCCTCGCAAGTGGCCAAGCCCGACGGGCTGGTGGTCGTCGATCCCGACACAGAGCTCGAATTCCTTCACCGCTTGCCCGTCGAGCTGATGTGGGGAGTGGGCCCGGTCACGAAGGCGCGGCTCGCCGAGATGGGCGTGCTGACGATCGGCGAGCTGGCAAAGACACCCGGATGGTCGCTCGAGCGGTTGCTCGGTCCCGCGGCCGGAGAGAAGCTTGCTGCACTGGCGTGGAATCGCGATCCACGGGCAATCAAGGCTCACCGCCGGGCCCGATCGGCAGGAGCACAATCGGCCATTGGCAGGAAACCTGCCGAAGAGCAAGTTTTTCGACCAACCCTGCTTCACCTTGCCGACCGAATCGGCACTCGGCTCCGCGCCAAATCCAGGCCTGGTCGAACCGTGACGGTCCGCGTTCGCTTCGGCAATCTGAATTCGGCTACTCGGTCAGTAACGCTCGACGCACCAATTTCCGCGACCGTGATCCTCGCCGAGATTGCCGAGGATCTCGTGCGGGCGGTCCTTGCAGAACACCATCATGAGAAGATCATCTCGCTCCTGGCGATCTCCGTGTCGCATCTCGAAGAGCGCTGGGATCTGGAGCTTGAGCTTCCGCTCGGACTTCACGATGACCGCCGCCGCCCCGGCAGCAAAATTGGCATGGCACGATGGGCGGCTGACCGTGCCGTCGACAAGATCCGCGATCGCTTCGGGTGGGATGCGATTGGATATGGCTCGGTCGCGCTGGGTATCTCTCGTTCCGTTCCCGACGAGTTTCGCGAGCTCGCCGAAAAGGACCTGTGACCGCCACCGAACACCGATGTACGCCGAAGAGCCTTTTTTCAAGGGCTTCCGAGCACTGCGCGGATGGTTACGGACGCTTGGGAACGGGCTTGAACAGCCTGTTTGGTGCCCCTGGCCGGAATCGAACCAGCACTCCTTGCGGAACTCGATTTTGAGTCGAGCGCGTCTACCAGTTCCGCCACAGGGGCCCTCGGTCGGTCCCAGGAAGGAAGCCTCGCGAAGCCGGCGGACTATAGCCATGGAAAAACCGGGGTCAACCCGCGCCAAAGTGATCCCGGGCGTTCTCGACAGGGGCTTGGGCCGGGGTTAGAGCCTTAAAGCCAAGCCTGATCCGGAGAGGCCGCCGTGACGACCCAGAGTGCTGCAATACCTGCATTTCGACCGGCCGCCAGTGCGCCTGCACTGACCGCCTCGCTGGCCGTCACCCTGATCGCGGCGGCGACGATTGCGGGGGCCTGGTTCTTCCAACTCGTGCTGGAGATCCTGCCCTGTCCGCTCTGCCTCGAGCAGCGCTACGCCTACTATCTCGCGATCCCGCTCGGTGCGCTCACGGCGCTGGCGGCGAGGGGCGGCGCGCCACGGCCGCTGCTGCTGGCCGGGCTCGCGATCCTTACGCTGGCCGCGCTCGCCAATGCCGGCCTCGGCACCTATCACTCGGGCGTCGAATGGGGATTTTGGAAGGGACCGACCGAATGCACCGGTCCGGTTGTCAATCTCGGCAGCGCCGGCGATCTGCTGTCGCGGCTCGACACGGTCAAGGTGGTGCGCTGCGACGAGGTGCAGTGGCGCTTCCTCGGCCTCTCGCTGGCCGGCTACAACGTGCTGATTTCGCTGCTGATGGCCGCGATCGCGGCCTGGGGATTCGTGCGGACGGCAAAGCGCGCGTAGCGCCTTTCACCTCTCCCGTTGGGGCCCGTTGGGGAGAGGTGAAACAGGGACAGCCTCTCGAATCCAATTCGTCGCGCTTTACAGCACGCTCTCACCTTCGTGCTGGAAGCCGAGATAGCTGGCCGCCACCCGCTCATTCGCCGCGATGTCGCTGGCTTTGCCGCTGAGCACGAACTCGCCGAGCTCCATCACGTAGGCCTGATCGGCGATCTTCAGCGCAGCCTGCGCGTTCTGCTCGACCAGCAGCACGGAGACGCCGCTCGCCCGCAGCTCAGTGATGATGCGGAAAATGTCGGCGACGATGATCGGCGCAAGGCCGAGGCTCGGCTCGTCCAGCATCAAGAGCTTCGGGGCGCCCATCAGCGCGCGGCCCATGGCGAGCATCTGCTGCTCGCCGCCGGAGAGCGTGCCGGCGAGCTGCTTGCGCCGCTCCTTCAGCCGCGGGAACAGCGCATAGACCTGCTCCATCGAGGCCTTTGCCTTGCTTCTCTCGATGCGGAAAGCGCCTAGCTCGAGATTGTCCTCGACATTCATGGTCACGAACAATTCGCGGTGCTCAGGCACGAGGCCAAGCCCCATCGCGACGCGGTCCTCGATGTCGAGCCGGGCCAGATCCTGGCCAGCAAAGACGATGCGGCCCTTCAGCGGCAGGATGCCCATGATGGCCGACAGCAGCGTGGTCTTGCCGGCGCCGTTGGCGCCGACGATGGTGACGATCTCATTCTCGCCGACTTCGAGCGCAACCGAGCGCACGGCCTCGACCTTGCCATAGGCGACATGCGCATCGGTGACGGACAACAGCGCGCTCATGCCGCCACTCCGAGATAGGCCTTGATCACTTCCGGATTGGTCTTGATCGTGGCGGGCGTGCCTTCCGCTATCTTGGTACCGAAATCCAGCACCACGATGCGGTCGGCGAGATTCATCACAAAGCCCATGTCGTGCTCGACCAGCAGCACGCTCATGCCGCCGTCGCGCAGATCGCGCAGCAGTTTCGCGAGCTGCTGCTTCTCCATGTGGCGCAGGCCGGCCGCGGGCTCGTCGAGCAGCAGCAGCATCGGATCGACGCACAGGGCACGGGCGATCTCGACGATGCGCTGCTGTCCCAGCGACAACGATCCTGCCAGTTGATGCATCTGGTCGGCAAGGCCGACGCGCTCGATCTGGCGGGCGGCTTCCGCAAGCAGTTTCGCTTCATCGGCGCGGTCGAGCCGCAGCATCGAGGCGAACGGCCCGGAATGGCCGCGCAGATGCGCGCCGATCGCGACATTCTCCAGCACGGTCATATCAGGCACGAGCTTGACGTGCTGGAAGGTTCTGCTGATGCCAAGCTTGACGATCTCCTGCGGCGGCGCGCGATCCACTTTCTTGCCCAGCACCGAGATCGAGCCCGAGGTCGCCGACAGCACGCCGGTGATCAGGTTGAAGGTGGTGCTCTTGCCGGCGCCGTTGGGTCCGATCAGCGCGACGATCTCGCGGGCCTGGACGTCGAAGGAGACGTTGTTGACCGCGACCACGCCGCCAAATTGTTTGCGCGCCTTCTCGACTTGAAGAAGGATGCTGGACTGACTGGGCGTGCGGGGGCGGGCCTCGAGCTTCAGTGAGGTGTCCGGCTTCCTGCCGCCGGTGCGCTCGGGCAGCAGCGACATCAGCCAGGGCCAGACGCCGCCAGGGGCAAGCTGGAGCAGCGCCACCAGCATGATGCCGAACACGATGGTCTCGAGCTGGCCCGAGCCGTGCAGGATCAGCGGCAGATAGCTTTGCAGCACCTCTTTCAGGATCACGACGATCGCCGCGCCCAACACGCCGCCCCAGACATAGCCGGCGCCGCCGACCACCGCGATGAAGAGATATTCGATGCCGGCGTGGGCGCCGAACGGCGTCGGCGTCACTGCGCGCTGCAAATGGGCGTAGAGCCAGCCGGAAAGGCCGGCGAGCACGGCGGCGTGGATGAACACCAGGAGCTTGGCGCGCGGCGTGTGCACACCGAACGCCTCTGCTGCCACATGGCCGCGCCGTAGCGCGCGGATGGCGCGGCCGGTGCGGGAGTCCAGCAGGTTCATCGTGAGCAGGGCCGAGATCAGGACGGCGACCCAGATCGCGTAATAGATCGAACCGGGCGAGAGCATTTTGTACGTGCCGATCGATAGCGGCGGGATCGCCGAGATGCCGTCGTTACGCCCAAGGAACTCCAGCTTGCTGAAGAGGTAGAACAGGCCGAGCCCCCAGGCCAGCGTGCCGAGTGGCAGATAATGGCCGGAGAGGCGGACTGTCACCAGGCCAAGCAGCACCGCGAGCAATCCACTGACCACGAGCGACAGCGGCAAGGTCAGCCAGGGCGACAGGCCGTAGGCCGTCGTCAGCAGTGCAGTGGTGTAGGCGCCGAAGCCGACGAACGCAGCCTGGCCGAACGAGGTGAGGCCACCGACACCGGTGAGCAGCACGAGGCCCATCGCGACCAGCGCGGCGAGGCCGATATTGTCGAGCAGCACGATCCAGAACGGCGGCATGCCCGGGACGAACGGGATCGCTGCCATCAAAGCTGCGAAGATGAGGATGGGAAGCCGGCTCTGCATCTTGGCGTCAGTCCTTCTCTTCCTCGACCGCGGGAGCTGCGAGCGACCGCAGCAGCAGCACGGGGATCAGGAGCATGAACACGATCACCTCCTTGTAGTTGGAGGCATAGAAGGACGAGAACGCCTCGACGATGCCGACGAGGAGGGCTGCGACCGCCGTGAGCGGATAGCTGACGAGGCCGCCGATGATCGCGGCAACAAAGCCCTTCAGGCCGATCAGGAAGCCGCTGTCATAATAGAGCGTCGTGATCGGCACGATCATGATGCCCGACAGCGCGCCGATGACGGAGGCCAGCAGGAAGGCGATCTGGCCCGACAACGTGGTGCGGATGCCGGCGAGCCGCGCCCCGAGCCGGTTGACGGCGGTGGCGCGCAACGCCTTGCCGTAAAGCGTCAGGCCGAAGAACAGCCAGAGCCCGACGATGAAGGCGATGGTGATGCCGTAGACCGTGATGCTTTGGCCGGTAAAGCGTAGCGAGCCCGCGGTGAAAGCGCTTGAAAGTACCGCGGGGCCGCGCTGGCCCTCGGCGCCGAAAAACAGGAGGCCCAGCCCCTGCAGTGCCAGATGCACGCCAACCGAGGCGATCAGCAGGACCAGCACCGAGGTGTGGGCCAGCGGCTGGAACGCGATGCGGTAGAGATAGAGGCCGATCATGGCCACGATCACCAGCGACAGTGCGATGCAGACCGCGACCGGCGGCTTCTGGGCCGCGAAGTAGATCGTCAGCGCCAGCACGATCGACGGCAGCACGATGTTGGCGAGGACGCTGCGGAGGATCAGCCGGCCGTGCAGCGCCTTGCGGGCCACGAACAGGTCGAAGGCGCAGGCGCCGATGCCCATGGCCAATGCAAGCTTGGCCGTGCCCGGCATCTGGCCCGAGGCCAGCGAGGCATAGGTCAGCGCACCATAGGTGACGAATTCGCCCTGGGGGATGAGGATGACGCGGGTGACGGCGAACACCAGCACCAGCGCCAGGCCGAGCAGCGCATAGATCGCGCCATTGGTAATTCCGTCCTGCAGCAGGAACAGCATGATGGTGGTGTTCAAGACCGGACGCTCCCCCTCAAAAGTCCGGACCGGTCTCCGCGATCGCGGTGGATGGTCCGTTCACAGCCATTGAAATACGCTGACGATATTTGATATAGTCCATAACAATTATTAAATATAATCTCAAGGGCAGCGAAAGACCTGTCCCGAATTTAGCGGGATTGCGAGCATGAGGCGATGACCGTTTCCAAAACCGCTGAAAAGTCTTCTGAAAAGCCGTCCGACGCGGCCAAGGGCCGCAAGGATGCCGCCGAGGGGCAGGTGCAGGGTTCTGCCGAAGCCCTCCAGCTCGGCGAGCTCTCGGAACAGCTCGGCTACGTGCTGAAACGGGCGCAGCTCAAGGTATTCGAGAACTTTTTGCGCTGCATGGCCTCGCTCCAGCTGACGCCGGCGCAGTTCTCGGTGCTGCTGCTGGTGGAGAAGAACCCGGGCCGTAACCAGACCGAGGTCGCCTCCACCCTCGGCATCCTCAGGCCGAATTTCGTGGCCCTACTCGACAATCTCGAAAGCCGCGACCTCTGCGCCCGGATCCGCTCCACCAACGACCGCCGTTCGCACATCCTCGTGCTGACCGACAAAGGCAAGGCCGTGCTGACGCGGGCGAAGAAGCTGGTTGCCACCAAGCACGAGTCGAGGCTGAACGAGCTGCTCGGGCAGGCCAACCGCGAAGCCCTGATCGAGATGCTGTCGAAGATCGCCAACGAGTTTTGAGGCCCGGCTGTCATCGCCCGCCTTGTGCGCTTTTGCGCACTGGGGCGGGCGATCCAGTATTCCGAGACGATTGTGATTGATCGAGAGGCCGCAGCGTACTGGATTTCCCGCCTTCGCGGGGCATGACAGCGAGATCGGAACTCACGCCTCAGTCGACCAGGATCACCCTGATATCGTTGACGTTCGTCAATGTCGGGCCGGGCAGCAAGAGATCGCCGGTCGCCTCGAAGAACGTCGTCGCATCGTTGTTGTCGAGATAGGCCTGCGGCGCGAGCCCCAGCGCCTTCATCTTCGCAAACGTCGCCGCATCGATCATTGCGCCGGCGGGGTCGGTGGGATGGCCGGCACCACCGTCGGCGCCGTCGGTGTCACCAGCGAGCGCCGAGATGTCAGGCGTGTCCTTCAGCAGAGACGCCAGCGCCAGCGCGTATTCCTGGTTGGGGCCGCCGCGGCCATTGCCGCGCACGGTCACCGTGAGCTCGCCGCCGGAGAGAATCGCGACGCGCTTGCCTTGCGCGCGGGCCGCAAGCGCGAGCCTGGCGTGATCGGCGGCGACCTCGCGCGCCTCGCCCTCGAGATCGGCGCCGAGATCGAGGGTCTCGTAGCCGGCCTCCCTCGCGCGCTTCACCGCGGCGTCGAGCGACTGCTTCGGACGGGCGATCAACTCGAAATGCGCGCGCGCGAAGGCGGCGTCATCAGGCTTGGCGCTTTCGTTGGCGGGATCGTCGAGTGCGCGGCGCACGGCATCGTCGATGGCGAGCTTGTATTTTGCGACGATCGCGCGCGCATCTGCCAGCGTGGTCGGATCGGGCACAGTGGGACCCGAGGCGATTGCGGAGGGATCGTCATGCGGCACGTCGGAGATCGCGAGCGTCACGATTTCGGCGGCGTTTTGCCCGGCGCGCGCCAGTCGTCCGCCCTTGATGCGCGAGAGATGTTTTCGCACGGTATTCATCTCGCCGATCGGCGCGCCCGAGCGCAGCAGCGCCTTGTTGACCGCCTGCTTCTGCGCAAAGCTGATGCCGTCCACCGGCGCAATCCAGTTCGCCGAACCGCCGCCGGTGAGCAGCACCAGCAGCAGATCGTCAGGCCCGGCTTCGCCCGCGAGCGCGAGCGTGTCGGCGGCGCCCTTGAGGCCAGCCTCATCCGGCACCGGATGGCCGGCCTCGACGACGCGGATGCGGCGCGTCGGCACGCCATAGCCGTGCCGCGTGGTGGCAATGCCGACGAGCCGCTCCGGCGCGAGCTTGAGCGTATCGAGATAATGCCGCTCCGCAGCCGCGGCCATTGCGGCCGCGCCCTTGCCGGCGGCGAGGCAGATCACCCGGCCCTTGGGTGCGGGGCGCAGATGCGGCGCCAGGATTTTGTTCGGATGGGCGGCGGCAACGGCGGCGTCGTAGAGCGCGCGGAGCAGGGGGCGTCGGTCGGTCATGACGATGGCCTTCAGCAAACTCGTGAGCAGACTAGAGCGACGGCGAGAACGTCGCCATGTCCCTGCCTAGCGCATCGGGCGCGAAAGGGTAAGCAGGCTTTACCATCATTCGATTGTGCAATCGCGTGATCATAATCGACGCAGCAAAAACCCCCTGCGATCTCGCAGGGGGCTTGTTATCGTCGGATACTGAAGAGGCTAGCCGCCGACGTCGGCGCTGATCACGTCGCCGAACAGCTCCCATTTCTCGCCCTTGAACTTCTCGAGCTGGAGCTGGCTGATCGGCGCAAAGTCGGTCGGGGAGGTGTTGATCTGCACGCCCGGCAGCAGCACCTCGGTGCGGAAGTTCTTCAGGCTGGCGGCCTGCTTCATGATGTTCGCGCGCGTGAGATCGTCGCCGCACTGCTTGAGCACCTGAACGAGGGTCTGTGCGACGCCGTAGCCGACGATGGTGCCCTTATCGAGCTTGTCGCCGTCGGGGAAGTACTTGGTCATGAACGCCAGGAACTCCTTCATGCCGGGGTCGTTCGCCCATGCCGGATCCGAGACGTCCTTCAGGTAGTCGGCGGAGATGATGTCCTGCCCGTTCTCGAAGCCGGCGGGCTTCATCACACTACCGACGTTGGCGGAGACGTTGTTGAGGAAGTGCAGCGGCTTCCAGCCGACCTCGGCAACCTTCTTGATCGCCTGCGCCGCGAACTTCGGCGTCGTGATGTTCAAGAAGACATCGGCGCCGGTGGACTTCATTTTGACGATATGGCTGTCGATGGTCGGCTCGGAGGTCTCGTAGCTTTCTTCCATGACGATCATCGATGCGGCCTTGGCGCCGAGTCCGTCCTTCAGGCCCTTGAGATAGTCCTTGCCGTAGTCGTCGTTCTGGAACAGCACGGCGATCTTGGCATCCGGCTTGTTCTTGAGGAGCCACTTCGCATAGATCTGCGTCTCGCTCTGGTAGTTGGGCTGCCAGCCCATCGTCCAGGGGAAGTTCTGCGGATCGTTCCACTTGGTGGCGCCGGTGGCGACGAACAGCTGCGGCACCTTCTTCGAGTTCATGTATTTGTGGATCGCCGAGTTCGGCGGCGTGCCGAGCGAGTTGAAGATGAACAGCACCTCGTCGCTCTCGACCAGCTTGCGCGCCTGCTCCACCGTCTTCGGCGGTGAATAGGCATCGTCATAGGAGATGAAGTTGATCTTGCGGCCGTTGATGCCGCCTTCCTCGTTGATCTTCTTGAAATAGGCGGCTTCGGTCCGCCCGATGATGCCGTAGGCGGAGGCCGGTCCGCTGTAGGGCATGATGTTGCCGATCTTGATCTCGGTATCGGTCGCGCCGGTATCGTATTTCTTCTGGGCCGATGCGATGGAGGTCGAGGCCGCAATGAGCGCGAGCGCCAGTGACGCGGTCGCAAGCTTGCCGGTGACAGCGGGCATTCCAATCTCCCTATTTTCTTGGTGTGCGTGTGCGCTCCTTTTCTTGCCGTGATTGTTTTTGGCCGCGCGACCGCAATTCAATACGATTTGCCTGGACCCTTCAACAGAAAGCCCCCGCGACCAGGTCGCAGGGGCTGCGTCTTTAGTAGTCAGGCGCGCTGTGCAACTGCGAGAAGGGAGGGCCGTCTAGAGTTGCTCGGGAGATACCAGGCTATTCTGAGTTGCCGTCAGTGGCCGACATCACTCGAGATGATATCGCCGAACAATTCCCAGGTCTTGCCCTTGAACCGCATCATCTGGAGCTGCTCGATCGGCGCGAAATTGTCGGGCGCGGTGTTGATCTTGATGCCGGGCAGCAGCGTGTCCGGCTCGAAATCCTTCAAGGACGCCGCCTGCTTCATGATGTTGTCGCGGGTGAGGTCGTCGCCGCACATCTGCAGCACCTTCACCATCGTCTGCGCGGCGGCATAGCCGAACACCACGCCGACATCGAGCTTGTTGGCCTTCGGATTGTATTGCGCGATGAAGTTGTAGAACCTCTTCATGCCGTCATCGGCGTTCCATTGCGGGTCGGAGGCATCCTTGATGTAGCTTGCCGACAGGATGCCCTGCGAGATCTCGTAGCCGGCGGGCTCGATGACGCCGCCGACCGACGTCGAGACATTGGAGATGATGTGGACCGGATGCCAGCTGATCTCGGCCGCCTTCTTGATCGCTTGCGCCGCGAATTTCGGCGTGGTGATGCTGATGAAAACGTCGGTGCCCGCGGCCTTCAGCTTCACGATGTGCTCGTCGATCGCAGGCTCCGAGGTGTCGTAGGGCTCCGCCATCACGATCATCGAGGCCTTGGCGCCGAGCCCGTCCTTCAGCCCCTTCAGATAGTCCTTGCCGAAATCGTCGTTCTGGTAGAGCACGCCGATCTTGCCGTCCGGCTTCTCCTTCATGATGTACTTGGCGTAGATCTTGGCTTCGCTGGCGTAGCTCGGCTGCCAGCCCATGGTCCAGGGATATTGCTGGGGGTCGTTCCACTTCGAGGCGCCGCTCGCCACGAACAATTGCGGCACCTTCTTTTCGTTCATGTACTTGCGGATGGCGCCGTTGGTGGAGGTGCCGAGCGAACCGAAGATCAGCAGCACGTTGTCGCTCTCGACCAGCTTGCGCGCCTGTTCCACCGTCTTCGGTGGCGAATAAGCATCGTCGTACGAGATGAACTTGATCCTGCGGCCGTTGATGCCGCCCTCGGCATTGACCTTGTTGAAATAGGCTTCCTCGGCCTTGCCGATCACGGCGTAGGCCGAGGCCGGGCCGCTATAGGGCATGATGTTGCCGATCTTGATCTCGGTATCGGAGGCGCCGCTGTCGTAGGACTCCTGTGCCAACGCGGGATTGCTCATCGCAGTGCACAACACGAATGCGGCCGAAAGCGCCGCAACCTGAAATCGAACGACGGTCATTGCTCTCCTACCCCACCTGGATCGGCGCTGCATTGAACAAGATTGATGCACGACGTCAACAAAAAGCCCCCGCGATCGCTCGCGGGGGCTTTTCAACCTTGGACTCTGGCGTCAGCTGGTCACTCGGTGGCGACGTCGCCGCTGATAATCTCGCCGAACAGTTCCCACTTCTCGCCCTTGAAACGCTGCATCTGGAGCTGCGAAATCGGGGCGAAGTCGGTGGCGCTGGTGTTGATCTTGACGCCGGGCAGCAGGGTGTCCGGTGCAAAATCCTTCAGGCTTGCGGCCTGCTTCATCAGGTTGGCGTGGGTGAGGTCGTCACCGCACATTTCCAGCGTCTTGACCAGGGTCGACGCGGCACCATAGCCGTAGACCATGCCGGTGTCGGTCTTGTCGGCGCCGGGCATGTACTTGTCGACGAACTCGTTCCACTTCTTCATGCCGGGGTCGCCGTTCCACTGCGGGTCCGTCGAGTCCTTGGCATAGGCCGCCGACAGCACGTCCTGCGAGGCCTCGAAGCCAGCCGGCTTCATCACGCTGCCCACCGAGATCGATACGTTGGTGAGGATCTGGAGCGGCTTCCAGCTGAGCTCGGCGGTCTTCTTGATGGTCTGGGCCGCGAACTTCGGCGTCGCATAGATCAGCAGCACGTCGGGATTGGCGGCCTTGATCTTGACGATATGGCCGTCGATCGATGGCTCGGAGACCTCATAGCTCTCCTCCATGATGATCGCCGACGAAGCCTTGGCGCCAAAACCGTCCTTGGTGCCCTTGAGGTAGTCTTTGCCGAAATCGTCGTTCTGATAGAGGATCGCGACCTTGGCGTTCGGCTTTTCCTTCATCAGCCATTTCGCGTAGATCTGCGCTTCGCTCTGGTAGGAGGGCTGCCAGCCGATGGTCCAGGGGAAGCTCTTCGGATCGTTCCACTTGGTGGCGCCGGTGGCGACGAAAAGCTGCGGGATCTTCTTGGCGTTGAGGTATTTCTGGATCGCGGTGTTCGAGGGCGTGCCGAGCGGGTTGAACACGGCGAGGACCTCGTCGCTCTCGACCAGCTTGCGGACCTGCTCGACCGCCTTGGGCGGCGAATAGCCGTCGTCATAGGTGACGTAGACGATCTTGCGGCCGTTGATGCCGCCCTTGTCGTTGATCATCTTGAGATAGGCTTCTTCGGTCTTGCCGATGATGCCATAGGCCGACGCCGGACCGCTGTACGGCATGATGTTGCCGATCTTGATCTCGGTATCGGACGCGCCGGTGTCGTATTTCTTCTGGGCGAGGGCTGCGCTGGAGGCGAGGGTTGCGACTGCAGTCGCGAGCGCTGCGGTTCGCAGTGTTCTTCCGAAAAGCAATGGGGTCTCCTTGGTTGATTGAACGGATTCAGTTTTTTCTGAGCCGTCCGGCGAGCTGCTGGCCCAGGATCGCGACTTGCCTTGCGCCATGCGGCACCAGGTAGATGACGAGGAACAGGAGCACGCCGAACACGGCACCGGAGAGGCCCTTGGAGATGCCCTCCGCGATGTTCGGCACGAAGATGATGAAGGCCGCGCCGACGATCGAGCCGGGCAGCCAGCCGACGCCGCCGACGACCATGCCGAGGAACAGCTGGATCGCGAGCGTGATGGTGAAGCTGTCGGGCGCGACGAACTGCACCGCGATGGCGCTCAGGCCCCCGGCGACGCCGGTGATGGCGGCGGAGACGCCGAAGGCGAGCGTCTTGTACAGCGCGACGTTGATGCCCATGGCGGAGGCCGCGATCTCGTTGTCGCGGATCGCCATGAAGGCGCGGCCCGAGCGGGAGCGCAGCAGGTTCACCGAGAAGATATAGATCGCGAGCACGACGACGAGCGTGAAGTAATACAGCCACATGTCCTGCGACATCGGCAGGCCGAACGGCGCGTCGGGCTTGGTGACGACGAGGCCCTGCACGCCGCCGGTCCAATGCTCGAGGAAGTTCAGCTTGAGCAGCTGCGGCATCGCGGTGGCGAGCGCGAAGGTCGCAAGCGCAAGGTACACGCCGGAGAGCCGCAGCGCCGGCTGTCCGAACAGGAAGCCCACGCCGAAGCAAAGCACGCCCGCGACCGGCAGGCAGAGCACGTAGTTGACGTTGAACGCCTCCATCATGACAGCGGTGACGTAGGCGCCGATGGCGTAGAACGCGCTCTGGCCGAGCGAGAACTGGCCGGAGCCGCCGGTCAGGATGTTCAGCGCCAGCACGGCGAGGCCCAGATACAGCAGCTGGGTCAGCTGGAAGATCACGAAGTTCTTCGCAAACAGCGGAATGGCAATGAGAAGCAACAGCACCACCACCGAGGTGCCTGTGCCCAGCGTCATGGCGCGCTTCGGAACGGCTTCGACCGCTGGGGCTTCGGTGACGACGTCTTCAACAGCGCTCATGATCAAACTCGTTTGACGATGTACCGGCCGAACAGGCCAGCGGGTTTGACGACCAGGACGGAGATGATCAGCGCGAGCGCGATCGGGAGCTTCAGCTCGTTGCCGACGCCGGGGATGTAGGTGCCGGCGAGGTTCTCGAAGATGCCGACCAGGAAGCCGCCGACCACGGCGCCGAACGGGCTCGTCAGTCCGCCGAGCACGGCTGCGGCGAAGCCGTAGATCAGCACGCCGCCCATCATGTTGGGCTCGAGGAATACGACGGGAGCGATCAGCATGCCGGCGATGGCGCCGATGGCGGACGCCATGCCCCAGCCGAGCGCGATCATCCAGCTCGTGTTGATACCCACCAGGCGGGCCGATTCAGGCACCGAGGCGGCTGCCCGCATCGCAAGCCCGATCCGCGTGTACTGGAAGAAGAAATAAAGGCCGATCAGCAGCAGCACGGTGACGCCGATCATGCCGGCCTGGTGGGTCGAGATCAGCTGGCTGCCGAGGAACGGCGCGGAGCCGAACGGGGTCGGGTATTGCTTGATGGTAAAGTCCCAGATCAGGCCGGCGGAGGAGTTGATGATCGCGTAGAGCGCGATGAAGCCGGCGACATTGGTCAGCACCGGCGCTTTGGCCAGCGGCTTGAACAGGATGCGCTCGATGGCGATGCCGCCGACGAAGGAGAGCGCCAGCGCGATGATGAACGCGCCCCAATAGGGGATGCCCCATTGCATCAATTGCCAGGAGATGAAGGTCGAGAACATCGCCATCTCTCCTTGCGCGAAGTTGAGATGGTCGATCGCCTGGTAGATCATGACCACCGCGAGCGCCATGCAGGCGTAGATCGCGCCTGTCGCGATCCCGGCCAGGACCTGGTTGGTAAACAGTTCCATTGTGCCGGCTCCTCAGTAACCCAGATAGGATTTGCGGATTTCTTCGTTGTTCGCGATGTCCTTGGCATTGCCCGACATCACGATACGGCCGGTCTCGATCACATAGGCCTGGTCGGCGAGCTCGAGCGCTAGCTGGGCGTTCTGCTCGACCACCAGGATCGACACCTTGTCCTCGCGATTGATCTTGCCGAGAATGCCGAACAGGTCGCGCACGACCAGCGGCGCGAGGCCGAAGGACGGCTCGTCGAGCAGCATCAGGCGCGGCCGCAGCATCAGCGCGCGGGCGACCGCGAGCATCTGCTGCTCGCCGCCGGAGAGCGTGCCGGCCTGCTGGGTGTGCCGCTGCTTCAGCACCGGGAAATGCGCATACATGCGCTCGATGTCGGAGACGATGCCGGCATTGTCCTTGCGGGTGATGGCGCCGAGCTGGAGGTTTTCCTCCACCGTCATGGTGGTGAAGGTGCCGCGGCCCTGCGGCACATGGGCGATGCCGAACCGCACGATGCTTTCGGTGGATCGGTTGTTCAGCGGCTTGCCGTCGAACTCGATGCCGCCGGTGGAGCGCACCATGTTGCAGATCGCGCGCAGCGTCGTAGTCTTGCCGGCGCCGTTGGCCCCTAACAGCGTCGTCAGCGAGCCCTCGCTGAGCGAGAAAGAGAGGCCATGGAGCGCCTGGACCTGGCCGTAATAGGCGCGCAGGTCCTTGACGTTGAGCAGCGTCGTCATTGGTCCTTGCTCCCGAGATAGGCCTTGATGACGTCGGGGTCCGCCTGCACCTGGGCGGGCGTGCCTTCCGCGAGCTTCTTGCCGAAATTCAGCGCGACGACGTGGTCGGCGATCGACATCACGAGGCCCATGTGATGCTCGACCAGCAGCACCGTCATGTGGCGCTCATCCCGGATTTTGCGGATGAGGTCGCCGAGCACATGGACCTCTTCGTGGTTGAGGCCGCCGGCGGGCTCGTCGAGCAGCAGGATCTTCGGGTCCGCCGCGAGCGCGCGCGCCAGCTCGACGCGCTTCTGCGTGCCGAAGGGCAGGCCGGACACGGTGGTGTGGGCGACGTCCTCGAGGTCGAGATAGGCGAGGATCTCGTGCACCTTCTTGTTCACGCTGCTCTCGCTGCGGCGAATCCAGGCCAGGCGCAGCGAGTCGCTGATGATGTCGGAGGAGGTGCGGGCATGGGTGCCGACGCGGACATTGTCCATCACCGAGAGGTTCGGAAACAGCGCCACATTCTGGAAGGTGCGGCCGATGCCGATCTCGGCGATCCGGTGCGGCGGCCGCGTCAAAATGCTCGCGCCGTCCATCAGGATGTCGCCGGACGACGGCTGGTACAGGCGAGAGAGGCAGTTGAAGAGCGTGGTCTTGCCGGCGCCGTTGGGGCCGATCAATCCGAGGATCTGGCCTTTGTGCATGTCGAAGGACACGCCGTTGAGCGCGACGATGCCGCCGAACACGACGCTGACGTCGCGAACCGCGAGCAGAGGCAATGTCCCCTGCGCGAGCTGTGCCTGCGTCATGTCGTCTCGCCCACGCTAGTCCGTGGGCGATGGGGCGATGCGAACCGCTCCCGATGATGACAAAGGCTATCTGATCCCCTCGGCCACACGCGCAACTTTTCCTCCTGATTTCAGCTTTTTGCTGACTTCTTTTTTGGATTGCGGCACCAGACCCCCAAGTGCCGCTTCGATGTTCCTTACCATCGCCAGCAGTCGCGGTCCAATGTCGTTGATCAAACGCTCTTCCGTGAAACGGAATGCGGGTGCGCCGCAATTGAAGGCGTAGGGTCCGGTTCCGTCGTTGAGCCTGAGCGCGACGCCGGCGGCGCCGATGTCGTCGTGCCAGTCGCCGACGGACATCGCGAAACCGTATTTCGCAACTGTCTCGCCCGAACGCTCCAGTCCGTCGCGCATCTTGGGCCAGCGGCTACCGTAATGTTCGCGCAGGATGCGCGTGACTTCAGCGCGGTTCTCGTCGTCGAGTGCCCAGAAATAGGCGCGGCCCATCGCGCTGGTTGCAATTGGCACGCGAGAGCCGACGTCGAGTTGAACGCCAACCGTCTCGCTGCCGCGGCTCTGCCCGAAATAGATCATGCTATGACGGTCGCGACCGCCGACGGCGACGGCGCCGCCGGTCGCGCGCATCAATTCCTCGCGGAACGGCTCGGACAAATGCCGAACGCCGAGATTGGCCAGCGCGGCGTAGCCAAGCGACATCGCGGCGGGCGTGAGCTGGTACTTTTCGAACCGGGGAACCGGCGCAAGATAGCCAAGCTTGGTCAGTGTGTAGGTCAGCCGGGACACGGTCGGCTTCGGCAGATTGGTGCGGGCCGCAATCTCCTGATTGCCGAGAAGACCATCATTGGGTTGGAATGCGCGCAATACATCCAGTCCGCGGGAAAGCGCGACGACGAAATTCCGATCGGCCGCGGTCTTCTTTCCTGTACGCTTCATCCCTGATCTGCTCTTGCGCGGAGTCGTTGACAAGCCACGTGCTTCAAAATAACCCTGCCGTCAAGATGCGGAATTAAATTCCGCACCGCGAAATCGAACAAAAGTAAATCCCACCAAGGAGGGAAGCCGTGAGCGAAGTGGTCAAGCTTGAGCGTCATGACGAAGTCGGGATCGTCACGGTCAATAGCCCTCCGGTCAATGCGCTGAGTGCCGCAGTCCGCGGTGGTATCCTGGAGTGCATCAAGGCCGCAGTCGCCGATCCCGCGATCAAGGGCATCGTGCTGACTTGCGCCGGGCGCACCTTCATCGCCGGCGCCGACATCACCGAATTCGGCAAGCCGCCGAAGCCGCCGGCGCTCAACGACGTGCTCGCCGAGATCGAAAACTCGCCCAAGCCGGTCGTCGCCGCCATCCATGGCACGGCGCTCGGCGGCGGCCTCGAGGTCGCACTGGCCTGTCATTTCCGCGTCGCCGTCAAAGAGGCAAAGCTCGGCCTGCCCGAAGTGAAGCTCGGCCTGTTGCCGGGCGCCGGCGGTACCCAACGCCTGCCGCGTGCGGTCGGCCCTGAGCTCGCGGTCAAGATGATCGTCGGCGGTGATCCGATCGGTGCGGCCGAAGCGCTGAAGAACGGCCTGATCGAGGAGATCGTCGAAGGCCCGACCTTGGGTGCTGAACTCTTCGTCCGCAAGCTCGTCGCCGAGAAGCGTCCGCTGCGCCGCCTGCGCGACGACGATTCCAAGATCGCGGCGGCCAAGGCCGACCGCTCGATCTTCACCAATGCGGTCGCCGCCATGACCAAGAAGTCGCGCGGCCTGGAAGCACCGTTCGCGGCGGCCGACGCGGTCGGCTACGCCATCGACCTGCCGTTCGACGAAGGTCTGAAGAAGGAGCGCGAGGGTTTCCTCAAGCTCGTCGCCAGCGACCAGTCCAAGGCACAGCGCTATGCCTTCTTCGCCGAGCGCGAAGCCTCCAAGATCGCCGGCGTGCCTGAGGGCACCAAGTCGCGTCCGGTTAACCGTGTTGCCATTCTCGGCGCCGGCACCATGGGCGGCGGCATCGCAATGTCCTTTGCCAATGCCGGCATCCCCGTCACGCTGATCGAGACCGGCGAGGAGCAGCTCAAGCGCGGCATGGGCATCATGCAGAAGAATTGGGAAGCGACCGCCGCGCGCGGCGGCATCCCGGCGGATGCGCCCGCCGAGCGCATGGCGCTGATCAACGGCGTCGTCGGCATCGAGAATGTCGGCGATGCCGACCTCGTCATCGAAGCCGTGTTCGAGACCATGGCGGTGAAGAAGGAAGTGTTCGGCAAGCTCGACCAATACGTCAAGCCGGGCGCCGTGCTCGCCTCCAACACCTCCTATCTCAACATCGACGAGATCGCGAAGGCGACCAAGCGCCCGCAGGACGTGCTCGGCATGCACTTCTTCTCGCCGGCCAACGTCATGAAGCTGTGCGAGATCGTCCGCGCCGACAAGACTGCGCCCGATGCGCTGGTGACCGCCGTAACCATCGCGCGCAAAATTGCAAAAGTGCCGGCCGTGGTCGGCGTCTGCGACGGCTTTGTCGGCAACCGCATGCTGGCGCAGCGTGGCAAGCAGTCCGAGAAGCTGCTGTTCGAAGGCGCGTTGCCGCAGCAGGTCGATGCCGTCGTCACCAAGTTCGGCATGCCGATGGGGCCGTTCGCGATGGGCGACCTCGCCGGCCTCGACATCGGCTGGCGCTCGCGCAAGGACCGCGGCATCAAGTCGGAGATCGCGGACGCGCTCTGCGAAGCCGGCCGCTTCGGCCAGAAGACCGGCAAGGGCTACTACAAGTATGAAGCGGGCTCCCGCGCGCCGATGCCCGATCCGGAGGTCGAGAAGCTGATCGACGAGACGCTGCTCCGTCTCGGCCGCAAGAAGCGCGTCGTCAGCGACGACGAGATCCTCGAGCGCATGATGTATCCGATGATCAATGAGGGTGCGAAGATCCTCGAAGAGGGCATCGCGGCGCGGCCCTCCGACATCGACGTGGTCTGGCTCTACGGCTATGGCTGGCCGATCTATCGCGGCGGCCCGATGTTCTGGGCCGACAGCGTCGGCCTCAAGCACATCGCCGACCGTCTCGCCTTCTACGCCAAGGAGACCAGCGACCCAAGCCTCGAGCCCGCCCCGCTGCTGAAGAAGCTCGCGGCTGAAGGCAAGACGTTCGCGTCGCTCGCTGCGGCGTCGAAGGCGGCGTGATGGAGCTTTGTGCTCCAACTCTCAGTCATTCCGGGGCGCCCGCAGGGCGAACCCGGAATCTCGAGATTCTCAGGTGCGCAATTGCGCACCATAGTTCGATGCTTTGCATCGCCCCGGAATGACGGTCCGTGGTTTAAGGAAGCAATGACCCATCCCGGCGAACAGTTTTACCCCGAGGGCGTGCATTGGGACGACGCCATCGTTCAGGGCACGTTGCCTGACCTGCTCTCGACGGCCGCGGCCAATTACGGCCCGCGGACTGCGCTGGAATTTCGCGATCGTCCCATCACCTATACCGAGCTCGCCGCCATGGCCGAGCGCGCAGCGGCCGCGTTCCTGCGCGCGGGCTGCGGCAAGAACACCTCCGTCGCGCTGTTTCTCGGCAATACGCCCGATCATCCCGTCAATTTCTTCGGCGCGCTGAAGGCGGGCAGCCGCGTCGCGCATCTCTCGCCGCTCGACGGCGAGATCGCGCTGACGCACAAGGTCTCGGACTCCGGCTCGCGCCTGCTGGTGACGTCGAACCTCGCGGCGCTGTTGCCGACCGCGCTGAAATTCCTGGAGAAAGGGCTGATCGATCGCCTCGTCGTCTGCGAGGACGACAGCTGGGGCAAGGTCGGTACGCCGCAGGCGGCGATCCCAAATGATCCCCGCATCGTCACCTTCAAGGCTTTCGTCGAGGGCGCACCGCTGCCGGCGCAATGGCCCACCGTTGCGGTCGATGATGTCGCGCTGTTGCAATATACCGGCGGCACCACCGGTCTGCCGAAAGGCGCCATGCTCACGCACGGCAATCTCACCTCGGCAGTGTCGATCTACGACGTCTGGGGCAAGCCGGGACGCGCGACGCGTGGCGACGTCGTCGAGCGCGTGATCTGCGTGCTGCCGCTGTTCCACATCTATGCGCTCACCGTCGTGCTGCTGTCCTCGCTCCGGCGCGGCAACCTGATCTCGCTGCACCAGCGGTTCGACGTCGAGGCCGTGATGCGCGACATCGAAGTCAAGCGCGCGACCTATTTCCCTGGTGTGCCGACGATGTGGATCGCGATCGCAGCACTTCCCAATCTCGACAAGCGTGACTTCTCCTCGCTCAACGTGATCGGCTCCGGCGGCGCGCCGCTGCCGGTCGAGGTTGCGAGCTTCTTCGAGCGCAAGGTCGGCAAGAAACTGAAGAGCGGCTGGGGCATGACCGAGACCTGCTCGCCCGGCACCGGCCATCCGCCGGTTGGTCCGGACAAGCCCGGCTCGATCGGCCTGATGCTGCCCGGTATCGAGCTCGACGTCGTCTCGCTGGAAGATCCGGCAAAAGTGCTGCCGCCAGGCGAAGTCGGCGAGATCCGCATCAAGGGTCTGAACGTCACCAAGGGCTACTGGAATAAGCCGCCGGGATCCGCGGAGGCCTTCGTCGACGGCCGTTTCCTCACCGGTGACATCGGCTATGTCGACACCGACGGCTATTTCTTCCTGGTCGACCGCAAGAAGGACATGATCATCTCCGGCGGCTTCAACGTCTATCCGCAGATGATCGAGCAGGCGATCTACACTGTTCCAGGCGTGCACGAGGTGATCGTGCTCGGCATTCCCGACCCCTATCGCGGCGAGGCCGCAAAAGCCTTCATCAAGCTGAAGCCGGACGCCAAACCGTTCTCGCTCGACGAACTGCGCGCGCAGCTCACCGGCAAGGTCGGCAAGCACGAATTGCCGGCGGCGGTCGAGTTCGTCGACGACCTGCCGCGCACGCCGGTCGGAAAGCTGTCGCGCCACGAGTTGCGCCAGCGGCAGAAACCATCACAATCCACGCAACCAGGAGGTCGCTCTTGACCGACGCCGTCATCGTTTCCACCGCCCGCACGCCGATCGGCAGGGCCTATCGCGGCATGCTCAACGCCACCGAAGGCGCCACGCTGCTCGGCCACGCCATCGGCGAAGCCGTCGCGCGTGCAAAAGTCGATCCGAAGGAGATCGAGGATGTCGTGATGGGTGCGGCCCTCCAGCAGGGTTCGACCGGCGGCAATATCGCGCGCAAGGCGCTGCTCCGTGCCGGCCTGCCCGTCACCGTCGCCGGCACCACCATCGACCGGCAGTGCGCCTCGGGCCTGCAGGCGATTGCGCTCGCCGCACGCTCGGTGATTTTCGACGGCGTCGAGATCGCGGTCGGCGGTGGCGGCGAGTCGATCTCGCTGGTGCAGAACGACAAGATGAACGGCTTCCACGCCCAGGACCCGGCGCTGCTCAAGATCAAGGGCGAGGTCTACATGCCCATGATCGACACCGCCGAAATCGTCGCCAAGCGTTACGGCATCTCGCGCGAGAAGCAGGACGAATATTCGCTCGAGAGCCAGCGCCGCACCGCCGCCGCCCAGCAGGGCGGCAAGTTCAAAGATGAGCTCGCGCCGATCACCACGCAGATGGCGGTTACTGACAAGGCGACCGGCGAAGTCTCCTTCAAGGAGGTGACGTTGTCGCAGGACGAAGGTCCGCGCCCCGAAACCACCGCTGAGGGCCTTGCCGGCCTCAAGCCCGTGCGCGGCGAAGGCTTCTCCGTCACCGCCGGCAACGCCAGCCAGCTCTCCGACGGCGCCAGCGCCTCCGTGATCATGAGCGACAAGGAAGCGGCCAAGCGTGGCCTCCAGCCGCTCGGCATCTTCCGCGGCTTCGTCTCTGCCGGCTGCGAGCCGGACGAGATGGGCATCGGCCCGGTCTTTGCCGTGCCGCGCCTGCTCAAGCGTCATGGCCTGAAGGTCGACGACATCGGCCTGTGGGAGCTCAACGAGGCCTTCGCGGTGCAGGTGCTCTATTGCCGCGACAAGCTCGGCATCGACCCCGAGAAGATCAACGTCGACGGCGGCGCGATCGCGGTTGGCCATCCCTACGGCATGTCGGGCGCGCGCTTGACCGGCCATGCCTTGATCGAAGGCCGCCGCCGCAAGGCCAAATACGCGGTCGTCACCATGTGCGTCGGCGGCGGCATGGGCGCGGCCGGCTTGTTCGAGGTGTTGCAGTAATTCACAGGAGGATCCGATGGATCTCGCATTCACGAAAGAAGAGCAGGCGTTTCGCGAGGAAGTGCGGTCATTCTTCCGCGACAACGTGCCGCCGGATACGCGGCGCAAGCTGGTCGAGGGCCGTCATCTCTCGAAGGACGAGATGGTGACGTGGTGGCGCATCCTCAACAAGAAGGGCTGGGGCACCAGCCACTGGCCGACGCAATATGGCGGCACGGGATGGAGCTCCGTGCAGCACTACATCTTCAACGAGGAGCTGCAGTCCTATCCGGCGCCGCAGCCGCTCGCCTTCGGCGTCAGCATGGTCGGCCCGGTCATCTACACCTTCGGCAATGAAGAGCAGAAGAAGAAGTACCTGCCGCGCATTGCGAACGTTGACGACTGGTGGTGCCAGGGATTTTCGGAGCCCGGTTCCGGCTCTGACCTTGCCTCGCTCAAGACGAAAGCCGAGCGCAAGGGCGACAAATGGATCATCAACGGCCAGAAGACCTGGACCACGCTCGCCCAGCACGCCGACATGATCTTCTGCCTCTGTCGCACCGACGCGTCCGCCAAGAAGCAGATGGGCATCTCCTTCATCGTGTTCCCGATGAAGTCGAAGGGCGTCACCGTGCGCCCGATCCAGACCATCGACGGCGGCGTCGAGGTCAACGAGGTGTTCTTCGATGACGTCGAGGTGCCCTACGAGAACCTGATCGGCGAGGAGAACAAGGGCTGGGATTACGCAAAATTCCTGCTCGGCAATGAGCGCACCGGCATCGCGCGCGTCGGCGTCTCCAAGGAGCGGCTGCGCCGTATCCGCGATCTCGCCTCCAAGGTCGAATCCGGTGGCAAGCCGATCATCCAGGACGCCGCGTTCCGCGAGAAGCTGGCGGCCTGCGAGATCGAGCTGAAGGCGCTCGAACTGACGCAGCTCCGCGTCGTCGCCGACGAGGGCAAGCACGGCAAGGGCAAGCCCAATCCGGCCTCGTCAGTGCTGAAGATCAAGGGCTCTGAGATCCAGCAGACCACCACCGAGCTGCTCATGGAAGTGATCGGCCCGTTCGCGGCTCCCTACGACGTGCACGGCGATGACGGCTCGAACGAAGCCATGGACTGGACCGCCCAGATCGCGCCGAGCTACTTCAACAACCGCAAGGTCTCGATCTACGGCGGCTCCAACGAGATCCAGCGCAACATTATCGCCAAGGCGGTGCTGGGATTGTGAGTCAACAATGACGGTGTCGTCCTCCGCGAAAGCGGGGGACCCAATACGCCGCGGCGGTCGTGAGTACGACGGATGGCTGCGTTTACTGGATCTCCGCCCCAGTGCGCTATTGCGCACAAGGCGGGGATGACGTCCGAGGGTGAGGCGACGGCAGGGCAATTCCCGCCGATTTGGAGAGAACCATGGATTTTGATTTGACCGAGGAGCAGCGGCTCCTGAAGGACAGCATCGACGGCCTGCTGACCGATTGCTACGATTTCGAGAGCCGCAAGAAGTACATGAAGGAGAAGGGCGGCTGGAGCAAAGCCGTCTGGCTCAAGCTCGCCGAGCAGGGCCTGCTTGGCCTGCCCTTCAGCGAGGCCGATGGCGGCTTCGGCGGCGGCGGCGTCGAGACCATGATCGTGATGGAAGCGCTCGGCAAGGCACTGGTGCTCGAGCCTTATCTCCCAACCGTCGTAGTCGGCGGCGGCTTCCTGCGCCATGCAGCTACCGATGCGCAGAAGGCCGCGCATGTGCCAGGGATCGTCGACGGCAGCAAGACGCTCGCCTTTGCCCAGCTCGAGAAGAACTCGCGCTACGATCTGTTCGACGTCGCCACGACCGCGAAGCAGAAGGGCGACGGCTGGGTGATCGACGGCGAAAAATTCGTCGTGCTCAACGGCGAGAACGCCGATACCCTGATCGTCACCGCCCGCACCAAGGGCACCCGCCGCGATACGACCGGCATCGGCGTGTTACTGGTGCCGACGAATGCCAAGGGCGTGACGAAGAAGTCGTACCCGACGCAGGACGGCCTGCACGCTGCCGACATCACCTTCACCGGTGTCGAGGTGGGCGCGGACGCGGCGATCGGCGACCCCGATGACTCGCTCGCGCTGATCGAGCGTGTGGTCGACGAAGCCCGCGTCGCGCTTTGCGCCGAGGCGGTCGGCCTGATGGATGAATCGCTCAAGACCACAGTCGAGTACATCAAGACGCGCAAGCAATTCGGCGTCGCGATCGGTTCGTTCCAGTCGCTGCAGCATCGCGCCTCCGACATGTTCGTCGCGGCCGAGCAGGCCCGCTCGATGTCGATGTTCGCGACCATGGCGAGCGACTTCACGGACGCCAAGGAGCGCTCCAACGCCATCGCCGCCGCCAAGGTGCAGATCGGCAAGTCGCTGAAGTTCGTCGGCCAGCAGTCGATCCAGCTCCACGGCGGCATCGGCATGACCATGGAGGCGAAGATCGGCCACTACTTCAAGCGCCTGACCATGATCGAGAACACCTTTGGCGACACCGACTACCACCAGCGCCGCGTCGCGGACGCGGGTGGGTTGATCTAGGTTGATCTGACCCCACGACGACTGTCATGCCCAGGCTTGACCGGGGTATCCAGTACTCCGCGGCGGCAGTTCGTTCACGCAACATCCGCCGCGGAGTCCTGGATCGCCCGGTCAAGCCGGGCGATGACACCGAACGAGGGAACTCCAGGCGCTACTCTCCGCGCTACTGGCCGCGCGCGGCCAGCGCGCTTTCGATCGCGCGCACGACGAGCAGGGCCGATCGTTCGTCGAGATGCACGCCGTCAGCCCAGCGCAGTCCGCTCATCGGCGGCTTGATCGGCAGCCAACGCCCGCGATCCGGGAAGGCTTGGTCGACGATCTCCTTGGTCGTCCGGACGAAACGAGATTCCTCGATCTCCGGCGCGAATGGGATGTGGATCAGGAGGGCACGCGTGCCGCGCCGCTGCAGGTCTTCGATGAGCGTCTTGATAAGAGCGACATTTGTGCGCGTCGGCTTGGTCGGGTCTTCCACGTTCATCTGTTCCACTGCACGGTCGAGATAGACCTTGTTGTCGAATGTGCTGGGTGGCTCGCTGAGCAGGCGATCCTGCTGTGCTCGCGCCTGCGCAGGATCGGGCGTGGCGTGATTCCAGGTCTCATACGCTGCGGTTGCCGCGCGTATCGGACGCAGAAACAGCGTTTCTGCGCCCACGCCGCCTGAAAACTTCTCGATCAGCGCGGTGTCCGGCGCGCGCGTGAGAACGTTTGTCTCGATAAGGATGATCTTCGGCAGGCTTCGCCGCTCTGCGAGGATATTCAGGCTGGTCACTGGCGAGCCTCCGGCCAGAGCCAGGTTGCGGACTTGGGGACGCGAGAAATACTCCTCCTTGAGGCGCCACATGACGGAACTGCCGACCAGCACGATGTCCGGTGTCGGCTCCCGCACATAGCGGTTGAGGGTGACGAGGCTGCCGTCACGGGTGGTGACGGCTGGCTGCTGCAGAGCCAGGCCGAGCCTTGCGTTGACCGTATAGCAGGCCAGCAGCATCACCGCCGCGACGCCCGCGCATTTGATCAGCCACGAGAGCATCGAGATTTTCTGCATGGTCAGAACTGGAAATAGATGAAGGCGGCGTCAGGTCCCGCCTCGAGCCAGGCCATCGCCGCCAGCGCGCCATAGAGATACGGCTCCCATCGCCGCAATCTGCCCGCGAGGAGCGCACCGATGCCGAGATGCTGGATCAGGACGGGCAGGGCGTAGAGCAGCGCCATGTTGCGGAACAGCTTTGTCGGGTTGGGGTTGTCGGCCGGCAAAAACATGCCTGAGAGATAGCCGAGCGCGTGATCGAAGTTCGGCAGCTTGAAGAAGATCCACAGCATCGTCACGCAGAAAAACACCACGCCCATGCGGACGACCCGCACCACAGGCCCGGCCTCGCCGAGAAGTTTCAGAAACGGGCGCTCAACGACCAGCAGCAGGCCGTGCAGCATGCCCCACAACGCGTAGCTCAGGCTCGCGCCATGCCAGAGCCCGCCGAGCGTCATCACGATCATCAGATTGAGGCAGGTCCGGGCCGGCCCCTTCCTGTTGCCGCCGAGCGGGATGTAGAGATAGGTCCTGAGCCAGGTGGACAACGAGATGTGCCAGCGGGTCCAGAACTCGGAGAACGAGACCGAGATGTAGGGCAGGTTGAAGTTGACGGGCAGGCGGTAGCCGAACAGCAGGGCGAGGCCGAGCGCGATCGCCGAATAGCCGAAGAAGTCGGCATAGATCTGATAGCTGTACAGGAACACGAGCAGCCAGCGGTCCGGCGTCGCCACCGTCTCGTAGAGCGGATAGTCCATATAGGACGTCATCTCGTTGAGATTGTTCGCGACGTAGAGCTTGAAGAAGAAGCCGGTCAAAACCCATTTGGCGGCCTCGACGAGATCGACGTCGGCGAGGCGTTTGGGCGCGATCTGCGGCATGAACTGGCCCGCGCGGGTGATCGGCCCGGACACCAGCTGCGGGAAGAAGATGATGTAGAGGAATACGTCGCGCAAGCGTGGCGGCTGCTTCTCCCGCGTCAGGTCGACCAGCAGGCTGATATTGTGGAACACGAAAAACGAGATGCCGATCGGCAGCGGCAGCCGCAGCAGCACATCCAGCGGCGTGACGCCGGTCGGGTGAACCGTGCCCAAGTCGATGAACAGCAGCTTGTATTTGAAGAACGCCAGCAGCGCGAGATTGAAGACGATGCCGGCCGGCATCCAGACCGCGCGGTTGTCGAACGCCAGCACCAGGCAGAGATAGGTCCCGAGCACGGCGAGCAGCAGCAGCGGCAGCAGGGCCGGCTGGCCGGAGCCATAGAACACCAGGCTTGCAAGCACCAGCAGCTGAACCTGGAAGCGGCGCAACGGCGGCAGATAATAGGCGCCGAACACCACCGCAACGAAGATGCCGAACTGAAGGGAAGTGAATGTCATGCCGCCCCGGATTGCGCGGTCCGGCATGTAGCATCTTCGCTCCCGCCGTCCTAGTCTTGCGGCCGAGTCTGCTTTCTTCCCCTCTCTCCCTGTGGGTCTCCCTGTGGGCTAGCGTGAGCACACATCTTGGTCGAGGAAGTATCCTTCGGCAATGGCATTGAAGCGTGTGAGGCCGTGGGACATTGTAATTGGCCCTGTGGATCGCTCGCTTTCATAACCTGTCCATCCGCCGAGGCGAGCGATCGTCCAGGCGGCCCAGGCAAGGCTTTGGGGCGGATATGGGTTCTGCTGCTTGATCGTGCGACCTTGGAGTTTGTCCTGGAGCGCTTCGAGGACTTCGATCTGTCTGTCGTCGAAGACGTGACTGGCGGGCTGGTCATGGTGGGGAGCGGCACGTGCGAGCACGAGTTGCATGCTGGTCGTTGCGCCAATCAATGCGATGACGGCGAGTTTTTCCAGAGCCTCACCGTCTTCGGCGACGCTCTCTTCGATCTTCAGTCCCTGGCTCTTCACGGTCCGGAACAGCTGCTCGATGTGCCAGCGCTGCCGATACCAGCCTATGACAGTCAGCGCCTGTGCGGCGGTATCGACGGCATGGGTGGTCAGCAAGCGCCAGTGGACCGGCGTTTCCTTGGCGGGCGGATCGCGCTCGATGACCTCGATGGCGGACAATTCGATCTCCTCCGGGGCATCCCGGTCGGAGCAGGATTGCGGGCGGCGGATTCGGACGCGCCCGAAGCGCACGGTCAGGCGGGCCTGCCGCGCCTGACGCTTTTTGCCAGGCCGCGCCGGCAGATCAAGCGAGTAGCTGTGCCTTTCGGGCAGTTCCGCCATGGCTGCAAACAACGTCCCGCCATCGACCATCGCGCGGTCGCGGCAGGCGCGCGTCAGAAGCTCGGTGCGCCGGTCCGGCAGACGAGCCCATTTCTCGTAGATGTCGCCTTCGCGGTCATCGATCACCGTGACCCGGACGGCCTTGCCCAGCGCCGCCTTGGCGCGTTGAGGACCCTTGAGCCAGCGGTAGGACTCCTTTTCCTCGATCGGCTGCTTGCGATAATCCTTGCTCTTGGCCTTCAAGCGCCGCCAGACCTGGACGTCAAGCAGACCGAGACAATGTCCATGCTCGGCGTCTACCGCCAGCATCGGATGCACGAACAACCCGACATCGCGGCCATTGCCGACGGTGCCAAGGCCGCGTTTGCGTTCGCGCTGGCTCTCATAATTGATTTCGCTGGTATCTTGGATCACCAGCACATGACGATCGGCGCTGGCCTCGGCTACCCGTGCTCTCTGATGCAGCACCATCTTCGAGACTGTGACCCGATCGTTCAGCACAAACCGGCGGAATGCGACTTGCTCGGCACGCGTGTCGCCAAGTTGACGCAGGCAGATCGTCTGCCGATCCGACACGCGCTGCAACAGCCGCGCGCCGTTTTTTTAAGACGCGCGTCGCCAAAATGCCCAAGATTCATCTCCGCCACCGCCTTCTCGTGAGAATCGCGACAGCAGATAAAGAATCACATCGGATTCCCTCCGCTCAAGTCCCAAATGCTTGATAAATCGCGGAAAGATGTGTGCTCACGCTAGCCCTGTGGGAGAGGGTGGCTCGCCGCATAGCGGCGAGACGGGTGAGGGGTTCTATCCGCGTGTCCAACTTTTAGCGAAGGCACGGACAGAACCCCTCATCCGGCGCTTCGCGCCACCTTCTCCCACAAGCAAGGGGAGAAGGAAGGGGCGGCGCGCCCGCGTCCCACCTTGACCTTGCCGCCCTAATCCGCTCCTTTTGGCGCGACACAATGACCCGTCACCGGGGAAACGCTGAGACTACGCCAAGAAAACGCCAAGGTAAGCCTCCATGTCTTTCGTCCTCGCCATCGACCAGGGCACCACCTCTTCGCGCGCGATCGTGTTTCGTGGCGACATCTCGATTGCCGCGCGCGCGCAGCAGGAGTTTCCGCAGCATTTTCCGGCCTCGGGCTGGGTGGAACACGAGCCGGAGGACATCTGGACCTCGACCGTGACGGTCTGCCGCGAGGCGATCGAGAAGGCGGGCATCACCGCCAAGGACATCGCTGCGATCGGCATCACCAACCAGCGCGAGACCACCGTGGTGTGGGATCGCGCCACCGGGCAGGCCGTGCACCGCGCCATCGTCTGGCAGGACCGCCGCACTGCCGACATCTGCGCGAAGCTCAAGCACGAGGGACGTGAGCCCACCATCTCGCAGAAGACCGGCCTGATCATCGATCCCTATTTCTCCGGCACCAAGGTCGCCTGGATCCTCGACCATGTCCCCGGCGCGCGCGCGCGTGCCGCCCGCGGCGAGCTGATGTTCGGCACGGTCGATTGCTATCTGCTCTGGCGCCTCACCGGCGGCAAGGTGCACGCCACCGATGCCACCAACGCCTCGCGCACGCTGCTGTTCAACATCCACACCGGCCAGTGGGACGACGAGCTGCTCGAGATCATCGGCGTGCCGCGCTCGATGCTGCCCGAGGTGAAGGATTCCTCCGCCCGTTTCGGCGAGAGCACGCCGGACCTGTTCGGCGGCGCAATCGCGATCTCCGGCATCGCCGGCGACCAGCAGGCCGCGACCATCGGGCAAGCCTGTTTCCGCCCGGGCATGATGAAGTCGACCTATGGCACCGGTTGTTTTGCGCTGCTCAACACCGGCTCCACGCCTGTGGTGTCGAAGAACAAGCTGCTCACCACCATCGCCTACCAGCTCGACGGCAAACGCACCTACGCGCTCGAAGGCTCGATCTTCGTCGCAGGCTCAGCGGTGCAATGGCTGCGCGACGGCCTCGGCATCATCAAGCACGCCGCTGAAACCGGACCTCTTGCTGATCAGTCAGACTCCATGCAGAGCGTCTATCTGGTGCCGGCCTTCGTCGGCATGGGCGCGCCCTACTGGAATCCCCGCGTCCGCGGCGCGCTGTTCGGCCTTACCCGCAACACGGGGCCTGCCGAGCTCGCCCACGCCGCACTCGAAAGCGTCTGCTACCAGACGTTCGATCTCTGGGCCGCGATGCGCGCGGACTGGCCGAGCTCGGAAATCGCAAGCGTCGTGCTGCGCGTCGACGGCGGCATGACCGCATCGGACTGGACCATGCAGCGCCTCGCCGATCTCCTCGACGCGCCGGTCGACCGTCCCGTGATCCAGGAGACCACGGCGCTGGGTGCGGCCTATCTCGCCGGCCTCAACGCCGGCGTCTATCCCGAGCCGACGAAATTCGCCGACAACTGGCGCCTCGAGCACCGCTTCAAGCCCAACATGAGCCAGGCCACGCGCGACCGGAAGCTCGCCGGCTGGGCCCGCGCGGTGAAGGGTGTGCTGGCAAGCGACGAAGGGGAATAGCGGGCGCGTATCGCGCCCCAATCAACAACAAAGAGAGGACCAACAATGAACACGGATCTCAACCGGGTCATCCAAAAGCTCTGCACCGCGGCGATCTCTGCCGCGCTGCTCACCTCGCCAGCCATCGCGCGCGACAAGCTGAACCCGCTCGGCAGCGCGCGGCAAACCAAAACAGATGTCGCCGGTCTCAACGCCACCGCCCAGATCCTGGTCGATGTTTGGGGCATCCCGCACATCTATGCCGGCAACGAGCACGACCTGTTCTTCCTGCAAGGCTTCAACGCCGCGCGCGACCGGCTCTGGCAAATCGATCTCTGGCGCAAGCGGGGACTCGGCCTGCTCGCCAGGGATTTCGGCCCGGCCTATGCCGAGCAGGACAAGGCGCTGCGGCTATTTCTCTATCGCGGCGACATGAACGCGGAGTGGGCGGCCTACGGCCCCAAGGCGAAGACCTATGCGGACGCCTTCGTCGCCGGCGTCAATGCCTACGTCGCCGACGTGCGCGCAGGCAAGCGGCCGCTGCCGATCGAGTTCAGGATCGCCGGCACCATGCCGGATCCCTGGACCGCGGACGACGTCGTCCGCATCCGCAGCCACGGCCTGACGCGCAACGTCGCTTCTGAAGTGAAGCGCTCGCTGGTTGCCTGCGCCGCCGGCCTCGATGCCGATCGGTTTCGCGTGAAGCTCGAGCCGGCCTGGACCACGAAAATCCCGGATGGACTCGATCCCTGCAGCGTGCCCAAGGCCGTGCTCGCGCCCTATGATCTCGCGACGCGCCCGGTGGCCTTTGCCGCGCCAAAGGACCAGAAGGCCGCACTCGCGCACGATCCCGACAAGTTTCTCACCGAGGCCGACCAGCAGCGCGACACCATCGGCTCCAACAATTGGGTGATCGCGGCCTCGCGCACCGCGACGGGCCGTCCGATCCTCGCCAACGATCCGCATCGCGAGCACAGCGTGCCCTCGCTGCGCTATATCGTCGGGCTCAATGCGCCCGGTATCTCCGTGATCGGCGCCGGCGAACCGGCGCTGCCCGGCATCTCGATCGGCCACAACGGCACCATCGCCTTCGGCCTCACCATCTTCAATGTCGACCAGGAAGACCTCTACGTCTACGAGCTCAATCCGCAAAATCCCAACCAGTATCGCTACGGCAACGGCTGGGAGGACATGCGCATCGTCCACGAGACCGAGCAGGTGAAGGGCGAAGGGAATCGCGACCTCGAGCTGAAATTCACCCGCCACGGACCCGTGATCCTCGTCGACGACGCCAACAACCGCGCCTTCGCGGTGCGCTCGATCTGGTTCGAGCCCGGCACGTCGGCCTATTTCGGCTCGTCGGATTACATGACCGCGAAGGACTGGAACGGCTTCCTCGGCGCCATGCGGCGCTGGGGCGCGCCGTCGGAGAACCAGGTCTATGCCGACACCAAGGGCAATATCGGCTGGGTCGCCGCCGGCAAGACGCCGCGCCGCGTTGGCTATGACGGCCTGATGCCGGTGCCTGGCGACGGTCGCTATGAATGGCAGGGATTCCTGTCGCTCGACGAGCTGCCGAAAGCCTATCAGCCCAAGCAGGGCTTTCTCGCCACCGCAAATCAGATGAACCTGCCGGCCGATTATCCGGTCGCCGAACGCAAGGTCGGCTTCGAATGGGCCGACAGCGCACGCTGGCAGCGCATCACCGAAGTGCTTGCGGCGAACACCAAGGTGACGCTCGCCGACGCCATGGATCTGCAGAACGACGACACCGCGATGCTCGGGCGCCGGCTGGTCAAGCTGTTGCAGCCGCTCACATCCGACGACGCTCATGTGAAGCAGGGCCTCGATCTGCTCAAGCCATGGGACGCACGCGACGCCGCCGATAGTGCTGCGGCCGCCGTGTTCGAGGTGTGGATCGCCAATCATCTCGGCCCGGTGTTGCTGAAGACCACGGCGCCCAAGGCCGTCGACCTGATCGCGCCCGAGGCCTCCAGCATTTCGGGGCTCGTCGCCGCGGTGGAATCGCCAGATGCGTCCTTCGGCGCCGATCCCGCAGCCGCGCGCGACCGGATTTTGCGCGACAGCCTGGGTGCGGCCGTGGCCGATGTCGCGAGCAAGCTCGGTCCTGATCCCTCCACTTGGCGCTGGGGCCGCCTGCATGTCGCCAAATTCGATCACGCGCTGATGCCGCTCGCCGACAAGGCAACCGCGGCGCAATTGTCGGTCGGCCCGCTCGCCTATGGCGGCGCCGCCAACGTGCCGCGCGCCGCCACCTATCGCCGCGCGGACTATCGGCTTTTCTCGGGCGCCTCGTTCCGCATGGTGCTCGACGTCGGCAATTGGGATGCCAGCCGCACCATCAACACGCCCGGCCAATCCGGCGATCCCTTCAGCGGCCACTACCGCGACCTCGCCCCGCTCTGGGCGACGGGTCAGTATGTGCCGCTGCTCTACAGCCTCTCGGCGGTGGAGGCTGCGACTGCGGAAGCGATCACACTGACGCCAAGGTGAGTGGTGCTCTCTCCGTTCCCTCCCCCAGGGGAGGGAACGGAGCACCGCATTGGCCCAACTGAACGAGCCAGCCCCATGATCCTCCCCGACGGTTATTCCGACATCCCCGCCGGCAAGATCGCCGCCGTCGTCACCCATCTCGAAATGACCGCACGCCCCGCTGCTCGCGTCGATCCACCCGGCACGTGGACTCTGCGCAAGGCCGATGCGCCTCCGCTCGACTGGTACCGCGATCTCTTCCGCCGTGTCGGCGAGGACTGGCTGTGGTTCTCGCGGGCGCGCATGAGCGACACCGAGCTCGCCGCGATCATCCGCGCCGCAGGCATCGAGGTCTACGCACTGGTCGTGGACGGTCGCGACGAAGGCCTGCTCGAGCTGGACTTCCGCGAACCCGGCCAGTGCGAGTTGGTCTATTTCGGCGTCACCGCCAGCCTGATCGGCACGGGCGCCGCCCGCTTCCTGATGAACCGCGCGCTGGAGCGCGCTTGGTCACGCGACGACGTGCACCGCGTCTGGGTGCATACCTGCACCTTCGATCATCCATCAGCAGTCGCATTCTATCAGCGCTCAGGCTTTCGTCCGTTCCGCCGGCAGATCGAGGTGGCGGACGATCCGCGCCTCGACGGCACGGCACCCCGCACGGCGGCGCGGCATGTGCCGATCATTGATTAGCGCGCGGCTGCTTCCGCATCGTCATTGCGAGGAGCTCTTGCGACGAAGCAATCCAGGCTGCCTCCTCGGAAAGATTCTGGATTGCTTCGCTTCGCTCGCAATGACGGAGTGTGAGCAATGCCCCACCGCTAGTTATCAAAATTCACCGCCGTCGTATTCGCCCCGCAGATCAGCACCGCGATACGTTCGCCTGCCGACGGACGATAGCGGCCGGAGAGCAACGCAGCGAAAGCCGCTGCGCCGCCGGGCTCGGCGACGAGACGCAGGCGCGACCACAGCGCGGCCTGCGCCTGCCGGATCGCGTCGTCGCTGACGAGGACGACCCGGTCGACATGGGCGCGCGCGATCGGAAACATCAATTCTCCGACGCGCCGCGGTGCGAGGCTGTCGGCGGCGAGGCCGCTGGCCGGTGCGTCGACCGGGGCGCCTGCTTCGAACGCGCTGTGCAGGGTTGGCGAGAGTTCGGGTTCGATGGCTACGATGCGGGTTCTGCCGGCGGTCCACGCCGCGATGCCGCCGATCAGTCCGCCGCCGCCCACAGCCACCAACAGCGTGTCGATGTCAGGGGCGTCCTGCTCCAGCTCCAGTCCGACGCTGCCCTGGCCGAGCAGGGTTTCGATCTGGTCGTAGGCGTGAACGGCCATCGCGCCGGTCCTCGCGACATGCGCTTCGCTGGCCGCAAGCGCATCGGCGTAGCGGTTGCCCGCGATCACGAGCTCGGCGCCACAACCCCTGATCCGCTCGGCCTTGGCGGGCGAGGTGATGTCAGGAACGAAAATCGTGGCGGGAATCCCGAGCCGCTGCGCCGCATAGGCGACCGCCGCGCCGTGATTGCCGCCGGATGCGGCGACGACGCCGGCTTGCGGCACCTGCCGCAGCAGCAGATTGGCAAACGCACCCCGCGCCTTGAACGATCCGGAATGCTGCAGCATTTCGAGCTTGAACGTGACGGGCGCCGGCGGCAGGCCGAAGTCGGCGAGATCGGCCTGGACCAGCGGCGTGCGCCTGATGTGCGGACGGATGACGGCCTCGGTCGCCGCGATCCGCTCCCGATTGATGTCTGATGTCGCTGTGATGATGCCGTCCTTGATAGCGCATCCGGGAGACATTGTCGCGAGCGCCGTTGCATTCGGCGCAATGCTCCATGTCCAGGATTGTCCTTGCGCGGCTACGATCTCATCGTGGAAACTGGTCGGCCCTGTCTTGTCCAACGCCAGAGAAGAGCGAGAGCCATGTTCCTGATCGGCCAATATGATTCCCCCTTCGTCCGCCGCGTCGCGATTGCGCTGCGGCTCTACGGGCTCGCCTTCGAGCACAAGCCGTGGTCGACCTTCGGCGATGCCGACAGAATAGCGCCGTACAATCCGCTGCGCCGGGTGCCGACCCTGGTGCTGGATGACGGCGAGGCGTTGATCGAGAGCACGATCATCCTGGATTATCTCGACGAACTCGTCGGCGCAGACAAGGCGATGCTGCCGCGAACCGGCGTTGATCGGCGGAAGCACCTGCGCATCTGCGCGCTGGCCTCCGGCCTCGGCGACAAGGCGGTCAGCCTGCTCTACGAGCGCGTGCTGCGGAAGGAGCAGCTTGCGCTCTGGGTCGAGCGCTGCCAGGCGCAGATCGGCGACGTGCTCGCCGTGCTGGAAGCCGAGCGCGCCAAGGTGGCAACGCCGTATTGGCTCGGCGACCGCATCGGCCACGCCGACATCGCGGTCGCTTGTGTCACCCGCTTCACCCGCGAGGCGCATCCGCAACTATTCGACACGGCGCGCTATCCAGCGCTCGCAGCCCACGCCGAACGCTGCGAGGCGCTGGCGCCGTTCAAGGAGATCGTGCAGCCACTAGCGCCGCCGAAGGGGTGAGGCCTGCCCCTCCAGGGGAGGATCGGGACCGCGCGTGGGGACGAGAGTTGCTTGATGGGCGAGGCCCGAGAGTGTCAGGCGTGGCACCCGACCATGCATTGATACAGGTGTTTTGCCCGACGGAGCAAGCATTTTTCTGTAAAACAGAAATTATTCAGGTTTTTCAACCCCATCCCTACTGTGCATGGGGTTGTTTTCGCTTTTTGAGTCCGCGGGCGCCTACCCTGCCCCGGCGCGCTTCTTCTGCCAGACCAGATGCACCGCGCAGGTGCAGCCCGGCGGATGCGAGGCGAGGTCCTTCGACGTCTCGTCATTCGCGGGCGTTGCCGCAAAGGCCTTGTCGGCGTCCTCTCGCGACGGGATGTAGTTCAGTACCGGTGCGAGCCAGCGCTCAGTCTCGGCCACACTCATGCCCTTGCGCGCGGCGTAGTCCTCGACCTGGTCGCGCTCGATCTTGCCGACGCCGAAATAATAGCTCTCGGGGTTCGCGAAATAGAGCCCGGAGACCGACGAGCCCGGCCACATCGCAAAGCTCTCCGTCAGCTTCACGCCGGCGGTGGCTTCCGCGTCGAGCAGCTCGAACAGCGTCGCCTTCTCGGTGTGATCAGGCTGCGCGGGATAGCCGGGCGCGGGGCGGATGCCCTGATACTTTTCGAGGATCAGGTCGTCATGTGAAAGCGCCTCGTCCGGCGCATAGGCCCAGAACTCGCGGCGCACGCGGGCATGCATGCGCTCGGCGAACGCTTCGGCCAGGCGGTCGGCCAGAGCCTTGCACAGGATCGAGGAGTAGTCGTCGTTGGCGCTTCTGAAGCGGTCGGCGACCACGTCCTCGCCGATGCCGGCGGTGACCACGAAGCCGCCGACATAGTCAGGCACGCCCGCGGGCGCGATGAAGTCGGCGAGCGCCGCGTTGAAGCGGCCCTCGCGCTTCTCGAGCTGTTGGCGGAGCGTGTGCAGCGTCGCGATGCTCCTGGTGCGGCTCTCATCGGCATAGAGCACGATGTCGTCGCCATCCGCATTGGCCGGCCAGAAGCCGACGGTGGCGCGTGCCCGGAACCATTTTTCCCTGACGATCAGGTCGAGCATCTTGCGTGCGTCGGCATAGAGCGAGCGCGCGACCTCGCCGACCTTGGCGTCCTCGAGAATCGCGGGGAAGCGGCCGGCGAGCTCCCAGGTCTGGAAGAACGGCGTCCAGTCGATATAGGGCACGAGCTCGGCCAGATCGTATTCGTCGAAGCTCCTGGTGCCGAGGAAGGTCGGCTTCACCGGCTTGTTGGCGGCGAAGTCGACCGGCACGCGGTTCTTGCGGGCGTCGGCCAGCTTTAGCCGCTTCTTGTCGGCCTGCGCGCGCAGATGCGCGTCCGAGATCTTGGCGTATTCGGCGCGCACCTCGGCTGCATAGGCCTCGCGCTTCTCCGGCGAGAGCAGCGAGGACGCCACGCCGACGGCACGGCTGGCATCGTTGACATGGACGACCGGGCCGGCGCGATAGCTCGGGTCGATCTTCACCGCCGTATGCACGCGGCTTGTGGTGGCGCCGCCGATCAGCAGCGGCAGCTTCAGCCCTTCGCGCTGCAGCTCGCCGGCGAAGAATGCCATCTCGTCGAGCGAAGGCGTGATCAGGCCGGACAGGCCGACGATGTCCGCCTTCTCCGCCTTCACCGTCTCGACGATCTTGGACGCCGGCACCATCACGCCGAGATCGATCACCTCGTAATTGTTGCACTGGAGCACGATGCCGACGATGTTCTTGCCGATGTCGTGGACGTCGCCCTTCACCGTCGCAAGCACGATCTTGCCGGCGGACGAGGAGCCCTCGGTTCCGATGCCATTGGCGAGGTTGCGAGCCTTCTCTTCCTCCATGAACGGCATCAGCCAGGCCACCGCCTGCTTCATGACGCGGGCGGACTTCACGACCTGTGGGAGGAACATCTTGCCGTCGCCGAAGAGGTCGCCGACCACGTTCATGCCGGCCATCAACGGGCCCTCGATCACGTCGAGCGGGCGCGAGGAGGCCTTGCGGGCTTCTTCGGTGTCCTGCTCGATGAACTCGGTGATGCCATGGACCAGCGAATGCGACAACCGCTTCGCCACCGGCCATTCGCGCCAGGCGAGATCGGCTTCCTTGGTCTGGGTCTTGTTGCCGCGGAATTTCTCCGCGAGCGCCAGCAGCCGTTCGGACGCGCCGGCGTCGCGGTTGAGGATGACGTCCTCGCACACCTGGCGCAGCTCGGGATCGATGTCGTCATAGACGATCATCTGACCGGCATTGACGATGCCCATGTCCATGCCGGCCTTGATGGCGTGATACAGGAACACCGAGTGCATGGCCTCGCGCACCGGCTCGTTGCCGCGGAACGAGAACGACAGATTGGAGACGCCGCCCGAGATGTGCGCGCCCGGCAGGTTTTTGCGGATCCAGCGCGTCGCCTCGATGAAGTCGACGCCGTAATTGTTGTGCTCCTCGATGCCGGTCGCGATCGCGAAAATATTCGGATCGAAGATGATGTCTTCCGGCGGGAAGCCGACGCGGTTGACCAGGATGTCGTAGGCGCGCTTGCAGATATCGGTCTTGCGCGCGAACGTGTCGGCCTGGCCGACCTCGTCGAACGCCATCACCACGACAGCGGCACCATGACGGCGGGCGATCTTGGCTTCGTGGATGAATTTCTCTTCGCCTTCCTTCATCGAGATCGAATTGACGACCGGCTTGCCCTGCACGCATTTCAGGCCGGCTTCGATCACCGAGAACTTTGACGAGTCGACCATCACGGGCACGCGGGCGATGTCGGGTTCGGCGGCGACGAGGTTGAGGAAGGTCACCATCGCGGCTTCCGAATCCAGAAGCCCCTCGTCCATGTTGACGTCGATGATCTGCGCGCCGTTCTCGACCTGGTCGCGCGCGACCTGCAGCGCGGCGGTGTAGTCGCCATTGGTGATCAGCTTGCGGAAGCGCGCCGAGCCCGTAACGTTGGTACGCTCGCCGATATTCACGAAGGGAATCGCATCCGTCAGCACAAACGGCTCGAGGCCGGAGAGCCGCAGCTTCGGCGCGATCTCCGGCACGATGCGCGGCTTGTGCGGGGCAACCGCCGCGGCGATCGCCGCGATATGATCCGGCGTGGTGCCGCAGCAGCCGCCGACGATGTTGACGAGACCGTCGCGGGCGAACTCGCCGACCAGGCGCGCCATGTATTCCGGCGTCTCGTCATACTGGCCGAATTCGTTGGGCAGGCCGGCGTTGGGGTAAGCACAAACAAGCGTGTCGGCGACGCGGCCGATGTCGGCGATGTGCGCGCGCAGGTCTTCTGCGCCGAGCGCGCAGTTGAAGCCGATGGTGACGGGCTTGGCGTGCCGCACCGAATTCCAGAACGCTTCCGGCATCTGGCCCGAGAGCAGGCGGCCGGATTTGTCGGTGATGGTGCCCGACACCATCACCGGCATGTCGATGCCGAGCTCCTCGGTAATCTCGGCGATCGCATAGAGCGCGGCCTTGGCGTTCAGCGTATCAAAAATCGTCTCGACCAAGAGAAGGTCGACGCCGCCGTCGATCAGGCCGCGGATCTGCTCGCCATAGGATTTGCGTAAGTCGTCGAAGGTGACGGCGCGGTAGCCGGGATTGGACACGTCGGGGGAGATCGAGGCGGTGCGGTTGGTGGGGCCGATGGCGCCGGCGACGAAGCGCGGCTTGCCGTCCTCGGCTGCAACGCGCTTGGCAGCATTGCCGGCGAGGCGGGCGCCTTCGCGCGCCATCTCGTAGACGATGTCGGTGAGATCGTAATCGGCCTGCGCGATCGAGGTGGTCGAGAAGGTGTTGGTCGCGACGATATCGGCGCCGGCGCGGAGGTAAGCGGCGTGAATATCCTCGATCGCCTGCGGCTGGGTCAGGATCAGGAGATCGTTGTTGCCACGCAGGTCACGATGGAAATTCTTGAAGCGCTCGCCGCGAAAAGCGGCCTCGTCGAACTGGAGGTTCTGGATCATCGTGCCCATGGCGCCGTCGAGCACGAGAATACGCTCGCGCGCGGCGTTGATCAGGGCGGTTCGCTTGGGCGAGGTGGATACGGTCATGGTGTCTTAGGCCGCCTTCTGCGCGCTCTTGGCGCGAATGCCGAGCAAATGGCTGATCGCGAACACGAGATCGGCGCGGTTCATGGTGTAGAAATGGAAGGTGTCGACGCCGTGCTTGGCGAGCTTCTGCACCTGGCCGGCCACGACGGTTGCGGCCACCAGCTTGCGGGTCTCGGCGTCGTCATCGAGGCCCTCGAATTTCGCGGCGAACCAGTCCGGCACTGTGGTGCCGGCGCGGGTGACGAAGGCTCTCGCCTGCTTGAAATTGTGCATGGGCATGATGCCCGGCACGATCGGGATGTTGATGCCGCGGGCGCGGACGCGGTCGAGATAACGGAAGTAGAGGTCGTTGTCGAAGAAGACCTGGGTAATCGCGCGCGTCGCGCCCGCATCGACTTTGGCCTTAAGCGTATCGATATCGACGTCGAAGTCGCGCGCTTCGGGGTGCTTCTCCGGGTAAGCCGAGACGGACACCTCGATATCGGCGTGCCGCTTCTTGATTCCCGCGACGAGATCGGCCGAGCTTTGATAGCCGTCGGGATGGCTCGCATAGGGCGTGCCGATGCCGCCGGCGGGATCGCCGCGGAGGCCAACGATGTGGCGGACGCCGACTTCGTGATAGCGGTCGACGATCTCGTCGATCTCGCCGCGCGAGGCGCCGACGCAGGTCAGATGCGCGGCCGGCAGCAGCGCAGTCTCTTTCAGGATGCGCGAGATGGTCGAATGGGTGCGTTCGCGGGTCGAACCGCCGGCACCGTAGGTCACCGAGACGAATTTCGGATCGAGCGGGGCCAGCCGGTTGATGGTCTCCCAGAGATTCCGCTCCATATCTTCGGTCTTGGGCGGAAAGAACTCGAAGGAGATCGCAGGCCGCTTTGTGGCGAGGTGCCCGTCTTGCCCATCAGTGTGGGCAGGCGTCGTCAAATCGGTCATGGCACCACTCACTCCAGGAGGCCTGCCTGCCGGCGGCCGGGTCTAGCTTTGGAGAGGCTAAGATAGGGCAAAGGCAGGTTTCTCGACAGCCCATCCGAGATGGGAAATCGCCCACTTTTTGGGGGAAGATGTCTAATATTGCGATGCTGATGATGAGAGTGGGAAATTATCTAGAGAGATCTGTTATATAACAATATCAATTATATAGATCCATTTTTGTGGCGGACTAGATCGATCGGTAGGTGGTGGGCAGAATAAATTTTGGGTTACATTGCCTGCATTCGTCCCAACGCCGCGCTCTGGCGCCCGCGCTCTGCGCCCGCACACGCCAGACCTGCGCTGTCGGCCCATTGCCGCCACGCGGTCCTCCACTACGTTAGCGCGCCATGATCCCGCTCTCAGTCCTCGACCTCTCCGTCGTCACATCAGGCACAAAGCCCGCTGCGGCGTTGCGCAACAGCATCGACCTGGCGCGCCATGTCGATGGGCTCGGCTATGTCCGCTACTGGCTCGCCGAGCATCACAACCTTGCCTCGGTGGCGAGCCCCGCGCCCGACGTGATGATCGGGCAGATCGCTGCGGTGACCAAGCATATCCGCGTCGGGTCCGGCGGCGTGATGCTGCCCAACCACGCGCCGCTGGTGGTGGCCGAGCGCTTCAAGATGCTGGAGGCGTTGTTTCCCGGCCGCATCGATCTCGGCCTCGGCCGCGCCCCCGGCACTGACGGCGCCACGGCCTATGCGCTGCGCAGCCGTCTCGACCGCCGCGAGGGCGACGACTTTCTGGAGCGGCTGCACGAATTGATCCTGTGGGAGACCCGCGAATTCCCGTCGGGGCACCCCTATCATAACGTCGTCGCCATGCCCGACGACAGCCCGCTGCCGCCGATCTGGCTGCTCGGCTCCAGCGACTATTCCTCGGAACTCGCCGCGCAAGTCGGCATGGGCTTCGCCTTTGCCCATCATTTCGCGTCCCATGATGCGATCGACGCGATGGTGCACTATCGCGATCGCTTCCAGCCCTCGGCCTGGCGCGCAAGCCCGCACGCGATTCTCGCGGTCGCCGTCATCACGGCCGACACGGACGAGGAGGCCGAAAAGCTCGCCACGTCTTTCGACCTCAACCGGCTGCGGCGCGACCGCGGCCAATATCTGCCGCTGCCGAGCGTCGAGGAGGCGCTGGCCTATCCCTGCACGGATTCCGAGCGCATCTCGATCGCGCGCAACCGCTCGCGTCTGTTCGTCGGCAATCCGGCGACGGTGCAGAAGAAGCTTCAGCCGCTGATGGATGCGAGCCAGCCGGACGAGTTGATGGTGATCACGGCCGTGTATGATCACGACGCGCGCAAGAAGTCGTATTCGCTGCTGGCAGAGGCGTTTGGGCTGACGAAAAGAGAGGTGGCTTAACCCGCTCTCGTGCCCCGGACGCAGCGCAGCGCTTCTTCAGCGGTGCGCTGCTGAGCCGGGGCCCATCGCAGCCCCGAGTCTCGCGGCCTCTGAGTCCCGGCCCGCGCTTCGCGTGCCCCGGAACGACGGCCTCAATCCTGCTCCGTCTCGCTGAACGTCGCGCGGAACGGGTGGCCGGGATACACGCCGACAATGCGGAATTCGCGCGAGAAGAACTTTAGCTCCTCGATCGCAAACGCAAGGCCCTTGTCTTCAGGGTGGCCGTCAACGTCAGCATAAAACTGCGTGGCGAAGAAATTGCCGTCGACCATATAGCTCTCGAGCTTGGTCATGTTGACGCCGTTGGTGGCAAAGCCGCCGAGCGCCTTGTAGAGCGCGGCAGGCAAGTTGCGCACCCGGAAAACAAAAGTGGTGACCAGCGGGCCCGAACCCTGTGCGGCCCATTTCGGCTCGCGCGCCAACACCACGAAGCGCGTGGTGTTGTGGGCCTCGTCCTCGATGTCCTCGGCAAGAATGTCGAGGCCGTAGATTTGCGCAGCCAGCCGCGAAGCGATCGCGGCGACGGTCTTGTCCTTGCGCTCGGAGATATCGCGGGCGCTGCCGGCGGTATCGGCGTGCACGATCCCCTTGATGCCGAGCTTGCGGATGATGCGGCGGCATTGGCCGAGCGCATGCACATGGCTCTCGACGCTCTTGATGTCTTCGAGCTTGGTCCCCTTCACGGCCATCAATTGATGCCGGACAGGCAGGAACCATTCGCCGATGATGAAGAGGCCCGAGGCCGGAAGCAGATGATGGATGTCGGCGACGCGGCCGGCGACCGAATTCTCGATCGGGATCATGCCGAGATCGGCCTCGCCCGACGAGATCGCCGACAGTGCGTCCTCGAAGGTGGCGCACGGCATCGGCTCGGCGTCGGGATAGGCCTCAACGATGGCGATGTGGGAATTGGCGCCAGGTTCGCCCTGGAATGCAATCTTCAGCTTGCTCATGACGGGCCTTGTAGCAGCGGCTCAGGATTTGGAAAGGATGCTGCGCGCGGTTTCGAGGTCCGGCGGCGTATCGACGCCGCGAGGCACGCTGTCGACGATCATGATATCGATGCGCATGCCGGCTTCCACCGCCCGGAGCTGCTCCAGATTTTCCTGAACTTCCAGGGGGGAGCGTGGCAGCGACACAAATCGTTCCAGCGCCGCGCGCCGATAGGCGTAGAGGCCGATATGGTGGTAGCGCGGTCCGACGCCATAGGGGGCGGTGGCGCGGGTGAAATAGAGCGCTCGCAGCCGTCTCGGGCCGATTGGCGAACCGATGGCCTTCACGACGCTCGGCGCAAGGTCCTCTTCTTCGGTGTGGATCTGCGAGGCTAGCGTCACGATATCGACCGCTGGGTCGGCAAAGGGCGGCAGCACCTCGCTAATGGTCTCAGGCGTGATGGTTGGGAAATCACCCTGAAGATTGATCACGATCTCGGCCTTCCCTGCCGGATCGAGCTTCTGCATGGCCTCATGGATGCGGTCGGAGCCGGACGGATGTTCCGGGCCGGTCATCACCGCCTCGCCGCCATGGGCGTTTACGACCGCGGCGATCTCGTCCGTATCGGTTGCGACCGCAACCCGGCCGATACCGGCGGCTTCGGCGCGCCTCATCACGTGCACGATCATTGGCAGGCCCGCGATATCGGCGAGCGGCTTGCCGGGCAGGCGGGTAGCGGCCATGCGGGCCGGAATCAGCACCAGGATGCGGGGATCGATCATTAGTTCAAGGGGCTGGGTTCAAGGGCCTGGAAACGGGGCGTTTTCCGCGTCGAGAAATGGGGTGGGGACGGGCTGATAGAAGGGTCGCTTATACGGGTTGCCAGACCCCGGGCAAACCGATATCTCAATGGCAAAACTCGGGGAAACAATAAGGAACGTTTTTGATTCTCCCGAGGCTCGTCCTGGCGGCCGCCCGGCCGCTTATTCTTCTTGCGGTGTGGGGCCTGGCCGGAAATGGACTCTTTCGAACTGAACAAGATTCTCGGTGCCGTGCTCGGTACCTGTCTCATTCTGCTGGTGACGAGCTTCACTGCCCAGGCGCTGTTCTCGCCCAAGATGCCGGAAAAGCCGGGTTTTGAGATCGCGGTGAAGGAAGAAGCCGGCGACAAGGGCGGCGCCGCTGCTGCCGCAGCCCCATCCGAGCCGATCGAAAAGCTGCTCCAGACCGCCTCGGTCGAGAAGGGCGCCTCCGCCGCCAAGAAGTGCGCCGCTTGCCACACCTTCGAGAAGGGCGGCCCGAACCGGGTCGGTCCGAACCTCTATGGCATCGTTGGCGACCATCGTGGCGAAGGCCGCAACGGCTTCAACTTCTCGGCCGCGATGAAGGCCAAGGGCGGCACCTGGACCATCGACGAGCTGAACAAGTTCATCGCCAATCCGAAGGGCGACATCCCCGGCACCGCGATGGGTTTTGCCGGCATTCCGAAGGACTCGGAACGCGCCGACGTCATCGCCTATCTGAACAGCCTGTCCGACAGTCCGAAGCCGCTCCCGACCGCGGCGAAATAAGGCTCTTCAGTCTCGATCTCAGATATGCGGCCAGGCCTCAAAGCCTGGCCGTTTCCATATCCGGGCCTCGCGGCGTTGTTATCGGGGCGTTTGGCCGCATCTCGTAGGTCGTCCGGCCTTCCAAGATGAGGAAAAAGCAACATATTCCGTCGAAACCTCGCCTATATTGCGAACTTAAAGGAGTAGCCTCCTTCAAGACAGGACTATTGATTTGGCCATTACCCGACGCGATCTCCTGCTCACCGGCGCGGCCGTTGCTGCGTTCCCCGCCCTCGGCTCCGTGGCCGGCGTTCCCGTCGTCCGCACGGCAGAGGCGCAATCGGCCGGTGAGCTGGCTTCAAGTGCGCTCCCTTGGCGCCATGCGCTGTCGCTGTTCGGCGACATCAAGTACCCGGCCGACTTCAAGCGCTTCGACTATGTCAATCCGGATGCGCCCAAGGGCGGCGTGGCGCGGCTGATCTCGCTCGGCACTTTCGACAATTTCAACATCGCGGTGGCCGGCATCAAGGGCTCGCTCGCGCCGGCCGCGGCGCTGATCTACGAAACGCTGATGACGCGTGCCCAGGACGAGGTCGCCACCGAATATGGCGAGCTCGCCGAATCCGCGCAGCATCCGGACGATTTTTCCTGGGTCACCTACCGCTTGCGGAAAGAGGCGCGCTGGCACGATGGCAAGCCGGTGACGCCCGAGGACGTGATCTTCTCGCTGGAGAGCCTGAAGAAGCTGAGCCCGATGTATGCCTCTTACTACCGCCACGTCGCGAAGGTGGAGAAGAGCGGCGAGCGCGACGTCAAGTTCACTTTCGATGCGCCCGGCAATCGCGAGCTGCCCACCATCGTCGGCGAGCTCACCGTGCTGCCGAAGCATTGGTGGGAGGGCACCGACACCCAGGGGCGCAAGCGCGACATCGGCGCGACCACGCTGGAGCCGCCGCTCGGCTCGGGTCCTTACAAGATCAAGGAATTCGTGGCCGGACGCTCGATCAAGCTCGAGCGGGTGAAGGACTATTGGGGCGCCAACGTCCCGAGCCAGATCGGCACCAACAATTTCGACGAGCTGCGCTTCGAGTTCTTCCGCGATAACCTCGTCGCGCTGGAGGCCTTCAAGGCGGATCAGGCCGACTGGATTGCGGAAAACTCCGCCAAGCAGTGGGCCACGGCCTACGACTTCCCGGCGGTGGCCGATAAGCGGGTGCTCAAGGAAGAATTTCCGATCAACGATTCCGGCCGCATGCAGGCCTTCGCCTTCAACATCCGCCGCGATCAGTTCAAGGACGCGCGGCTGCGCCGGGCCTTCAACTACGCATTCGACTTCGAGGAGATGAACAAGCAGCTGTTCTACGGCCAGTACAAGCGCATCAACAGCTACTTCGAGGGCACCGAGCTGGCCTCTTCCGGTTTGCCGGAGAGACAGGAGCTGGCGATCCTTCAAGCCGTGAAGGACAAGGTGCCTCCGGAGGTCTTCACGACGGCCTACCAGAATCCGGTCGGCGGCAATCCGGAAGCCGTGCGTGCCAATCTGCGCGAAGCAGCAAAACTCCTGAAGGAAGCCGGGTTCGAGGTGCGCGACCACAAGCTGGTCGATAGCACCGGCAAGCCTCTCTCGGTCGAAATCCTGGTGCAGGATCCATCGTCGGAGCGCATCGCGCTGTTCTACAAGCCGTCGCTGGAGCGGATCGGCGTCAGCGCCTCGATCCGCGTCGTCGACGATGCGCAATACCAGAACCGGCTACGCAGCTTCGACTTCGATATGATCATCGATCAGTGGGGCGAGTCGCTTTCGCCCGGCAACGAGCAGCGCGAGTTCTGGGGCTCCCAGGCCGCCGACATTCCGGGTGCGCGCAACACCATCGGCATCAAGAATCCCGCGGTTGACGCGCTGATCGAGAAGGTGATCTACGCCAAGAACCGCGGCGAGCTGGTCGCGGCGACTCATGCGCTTGATCGCGTGCTGCTGTGGAATTTCTACCTCGTGCCGCAATTCACCTACGGCTTCTCGCGCTACGCCCGTTGGGACCGCTTCAGCCATGCCGAGCCGCTGCCGAAATATGGCCGCTCCGGTCTGCCGACGCTGTGGTGGTACGACGCTGAAAAGGCGGCTCGCATCGGAAAACGCTCTTGAGGAAGCAATTGCGCATGGCGCAGCTTTCACGCCGGCACGTGTTGGCCCTGGGTGCCGGTGCCCTGACCGCGCCGCTGGTGCGCGGCGCGCGGGCGTCGGAGGTGGCTGCCGAGGCTCACGGCATGTCGGCCTTCGGCGATCTCAAATATCCGGTCGACTTCCACCATTTCGACTACGTCAATGCCGACGCGCCGAAAGGCGGCGCATTCTCGCTCATCCCCTCGGTGCGGGCCTATAACCAGTCCTATTTCACATTCTCTTCGCTCAACGCCTACATCCTGAAAGGCGAGGGCGCGCAGGGCATGGACATGACTTTCGCGCCGTTGATGGCGCGCGCCAATGACGAGCCCGACGCGATGTACGGGCTTGCCGCGAAATCGGTGCGGATCTCGCCGGACAAGCTGACTTACACCTTCACGATGCGGCCCGAGGCCCGCTTCCACGACGGCTCCAGGCTCACCGCGCAGGACGTCGCCTTCTCGCTTAACGCGCTGAAGGAGAAGGGCCACCCGCTGATCGTCGTGCAGCTCCGCGATTTCGTGAAGGCCGAGGCACTCGACGACGCCACCGTGGTCGTCACCTTCGCGCCGAACCGTGCGCGCGACGTGCCGCTCTATGTCGCGAGCCTGCCGATCTTCTCCAAGGCGTATTACGCCACGCGCGCCTTCGATGAATCGACACTCGATACCCCGCTGGGCTCCGGTCCGTACAAGGTCGGCAAGTTCGAGGTCAACCGCTACATCGAATACGAACGCGTCAAGGACTGGTGGGGCGCCGATCTGCCGGTCTGCCGCGGCAGCTATAATCTCGACACGGTGCGCTACGAATTCTACCGCGATCGCGACGTCGCCTTCGAAGGTTTTACTGGCAAGAACTATCTGTTCCGCGAGGAGCTCACGGCGCGCATCTGGGCCACGCGTTATGATTTCCCGGCGGTGAAGGACGGCCGCGTCAAGCAGGAGCAGTTGCCGGACGAGACCCCGTCGGGCGCACAGGGCTGGTTCATCAATACGCGTCGTGACAAGTTCAAAGATCCGCGCGTGCGCGAAGCGCTGATCTACGCCTTCGACTTCGAATGGACCAACAAGTCGATCATGTACGGCGCCTATGCGCGCACGCAATCGCCGTTCCAGAACTCGGACATGATGGTCTCCGGCCCGCCTTCGCCTGAGGAGCTGGCGCTGCTCGAGCCCTTCCGTGGCAAGGTGCCCGACGAGGTGTTCGGCCGGCCTTTCGTGTCGCCGGTATCGGACGGCTCCGGTCAGGACCGCGCCCTGCTGCGCAAGGCGGGCGAGTTGCTCAACGAGGCCGGCTACGTCGTCAAGGACCGCAAGCGCGTGCTGCCCAATGGCGAGCCGTTCACGATCGAATTCCTGAACGACGAGCAGTCGATCCAGCCGCATCACGGGCCTTATCTGAAGAACCTCGCGACGCTCGGCATCGACGCCACGTTCCGCCTGGTCGATGCCGTGCAGTACCGCGCGCGGCTCGAGGATTTCGATTTCGACATGACGATCGAGCGCTTCTCGATGTCGGCGACTCCCGGCGATGCGATGCGGGCGTTCTTCTCCTCCCAGGCAGCCAAGACCAAAGGCTCGTACAATCTCGCCGGCATCTCCGATCCCATCATCGATGCGCTGATCGAGAAGATCATTGCCGCGCAGAGCCGGGCGGAGCTGACCACGGCCTGCCGTGCCTTCGACCGCGTGTTCCGGGCCGGGCGCTATTGGGTGCCGCAATGGTACGCGAATTTCCATCGCGTCGCCTATTGGGACCAGTTCGGCCATCCCGACAAGCCGCCGAAATATGCGCAAGGCGTTGGTGCGCCTGAGAACTGGTGGTTCGATGCCGCCAAGGCGGCCAAGCTCGAGCAGGCGAAATAATCATGAGCGCCTATATCGCCCGCCGCATCCTCCTGATGATTCCGACGCTGCTCGGGATCCTCTTCGTCTCCTTTGTCGTCGTGCAGTTCGCGCCGGGCGGCCCGGTCGAGCGCGTGATCGCGCAGCTATCGGGCGCCGACACCGGCGGCAGCTCGCGGATCTCGGGCGGCGGCGACTTTGCGCAACGCGCGCCCGGGCAGCTGGGCGCCGGCGGCGATGCCGTCAACTCGAAATATCGCGGCGCGCAGGGCCTCGATCCCGACTTCATCAAGAAGCTCGAAGTGCAATTCGGCTTCGACAAGCCGGCGCCGGAGCGCTTTGCGCTGATGGTGTGGAATTTCGCCCGCTTTGATTTCGGCAAGAGCTATTTCCGCGACGTCAGCGTGATCCAGCTGATCAAGGAGAAGCTGCCGGTCTCGATCTCGCTCGGCATCTGGCTGACGCTGATCACCTATCTGATCTCGATCCCGCTCGGCATCCGCAAGGCGGTGAAGGACGGCATGCGCTTCGATACCTGGACCTCGGCGATCATCATCATCGGCTTCGCGATTCCGGGCTTTCTGTTTGCCATCCTGCTGATCATCCTGTTTGCGGGCGGCTCGTTCTTCAATGTGTTTCCGCTGCGCGGCCTGACCTCGGACGGCTGGTCGCAATTCCCCTGGTACTGGAAGATCATCGATTATTTCTGGCACCTCACTTTGCCGCTGATCTCGATGGGGCTCAGCGCATTCGCGACCATGACGCTGCTGACCAAGAACTCGTTCCTGGACGAGATCCGCAAGCAATATGTCATGACGGCGCGCGCCAAGGGTTGCAGCGAGACCCAGGTGCTTTACAGCCACATCTTCCGCAATGCGATGCTGATCGTGATCGCGGGCTTCCCGGGTGCCTTCATCCACGCCTTCTTCTCCGGTTCGCTCCTGATCGAGACGATCTTCTCGCTGGACGGGCTCGGACTGCTGAGTTTCGAGAGCGTGCTCAACCGCGACTATCCTGTCGTGTTCGGCACGCTCTACATCTTTTCGCTCGTCGGTCTCGTGGTCAATCTGATCTCCGATCTGACCTACATGTGGATCGATCCGCGGATCGATTTTGAGGCGAGGGAGGTCTGATGACGCTGACCGCCCCAACCCCGATCGAGACCACCACGACGTCGCCGCTTGGCGAAGCCGTTCCGGCCACACACAAGGCGTTCGCGCCATCGCCGCTGAACAGGCGGCGCTGGGAAAATTTCAAGGCGAACCGCCGCGGCTACTGGTCGTTCTGGATCTTCATGGTCCTGTTCATCGTGTCGCTATTTGCCGAATTGATCGCCAACGACCGGCCGTTCCTGATCAAATATGACGGCCATCTCTACTGGCCGGCCTTCGTCACCTATTCGGAGACGACCTTCGGTGGCGACTTCGAAACGGCGGCCGACTATCGCGATCCCTATCTGCAGAAGCTGATCAAGGACAAGGGCGGCAGCATCGAATGGCCGCTGATCCGCTATTCCTACGACACCCACAATCTCGATCTGCCGACGCCGGCGCCATCGCCGCCGACCTGGATGCTGACGGAAGCGCAATGCAAGCCGGTGGTCGAGAAGAAGCGCCTGAAAAGCTGCCGCGATCTCGAATATAACTGGCTCGGCACCGACGATCAGGGCCGCGACGTGGTAGCGCGGCTGATCTACGGCTTCCGCATCTCGGTGCTGTTCGGCCTCTGCCTCACCATCGTCTCCTCGATCGTCGGCGTCGCCGCCGGCGGCATCCAGGGCTATTTCGGCGGCTGGATCGATCTCACCTTCCAACGCTTCATCGAGATCTGGACTGCGATCCCCTCGCTCTATCTGCTGCTGATCCTGTCATCGGTGCTGGTGCCCGGCTTCTTCGTGCTGCTCGGGATATTGCTGCTGTTCTCGTGGGTGTCGCTGGTCGGCCTCGTGCGCGCCGAGTTCCTGCGCGGACGCAATTTCGAATACATCCAGGCGGCGCGTGCCCTCGGCGTGTCCAACAAGGTGATCATGTTCCGGCATCTGTTGCCGAACGCGATGGTCGCAACCATGACGTTCCTGCCGTTCATCGTCTCAAGCTCGGTGATGACGCTGACCGCGCTGGACTTCCTCGGCTTCGGCCTGCCGCCTGGCTCGCCCTCGCTTGGCGAGCTGCTGTCGCAAGGCAAATCCAACGTGCAGGCGCCATGGCTCGGCTTCACCGGCTTCTTCTCGGTGGCGATCATGCTGTCGCTGTTGATCTTCATCGGTGAAGCCGTGCGCGACGCTTTCGATCCGCGCAAGACGTTCAAGTGAGGGCGTGATGGACGCGATCAACCAGCCTTTGCTCAGCGTGCGCGAGCTCTCGGTGGCCTTCCACCAGGGCGGCGCCACCACGCTCGCAGTCGACAAGGTCTCGTTCCAGATCAAGCGCGGCGAGTGCGTCGCGCTGGTCGGCGAGTCCGGTTCGGGCAAGTCGGTCAGCGCTCTCTCGATCCTGAAGCTGCTGCCCTATCCCAACGCGTCGCATCCCTCGGGGAGCATCCGTTTCAAGGGACAGGAGTTGATCGGCCAGACCGAACGGCAGATGCGCGAGATCCGCGGCAGCGACATCTCCATCATCTTCCAGGAGCCGATGACCTCGCTCAATCCGCTCCACACCATCGAGGCGCAGATCGGCGAGATCATCCAGCTGCACAATCCGACCAGCAACGCGGAGGCGCGCAGGCGGACGCTGGAGCTGTTGACGCAGGTCGGCATTCCCGAGCCGGAGACGCGGCTGAAGAGCTATCCGCACCAGCTCTCCGGCGGTCAGCGCCAGCGCGTGATGATCGCGATGGCGCTCGCCAACGAGCCGGATCTGCTGATCGCGGACGAGCCGACCACGGCGCTCGACGTCACCGTGCAGGCGCAGATCCTGGCGCTGCTCGCCGAGATCCGCGCGCGGCTCGGCATGAGCCTGCTCTTCATCACCCACGATCTCGGCATCGTGCGCCGCATCGCCGACACCGTCTGCGTCATGAAGGGCGGCGAGATCGTCGAGCAGGGGCCGGTCGAGCAGGTCTTCAAGGCTCCAAAACATGCCTATACGCGCGATCTGCTCGCGGCCGAGCCGAAGCCGGATCCGGCGCCACCGCAGCCGGGCGCGCCGGTGGTGATGTCGGCCGATGATCTCAAGGTGTGGTTTCCGATCAAGCGCGGCCTGATGCGCAAGACGATCGGTCACATCAAGGCGGTCGACGGCGTCAGCGTTGCCGTGCGCAAGGGCGAGACGCTCGGCGTCGTCGGCGAGTCCGGGTCAGGCAAGACCACACTGGGCCTCGCGCTGCTGCGATTGATCTCCTCGAACGGACGCATCGTGTTCCTGGGCAAGGACATCCAGGGCCTGCGCTTCAAGGAGATGCGGCCATTCCGGCGCGACATGCAGATCGTGTTCCAGGATCCGTTCGGCTCGCTCAGCCCGCGCATGTCGGTCGCCGACATCATCGCTGAAGGCCTTTCCGTGCATCAGCCAAAGCTGTCGCGCGAGGAGCGGGAGGTGCGCGTCGTCAAGGCGCTGGAGGACGTCGGGCTGGAGCCGGATACCCGCTTCCGCTATCCGCATGAATTCTCCGGCGGCCAGCGCCAGCGCATCAGCATTGCGCGCGCCGTCGTGCTGGAGCCCGATTTCGTCGTGCTGGACGAGCCGACCAGCGCGCTCGACATGCTCATTCAGGCGCAGATGGTCGATCTGCTGCGTGAATTGCAGCGCAAACGCGAACTCACTTACATGTTCATCTCGCACGATCTGCGCGTGGTCGCCTCGCTCGCAAGCCATCTCATCGTGATGCGCGGCGGCAAGGTGGTCGAGGAGGGGCAAGCCGCCGAGCTCTTCAAGAACCCGCACACCGATTACACACGCGCGTTGTTTGCTGCGGCGTTCCGGCTGGATACGGCCGGCGATGGGTCGGTAGCGACGTAGCTGTCGTCACAGCCGCTTGATCGCGACGACTTCGCTTCCGGCCTGCCTGATCCGTGCAATGGCCGGTTCGATCGGCTCGATCAGCGTTGCCATGTGATGCGCGTTGGCGTGAACCATCGTGCTGCCGTCGCGGACGATGGCGACGTGGCCCTTCCAGAAGATCAGATCGCCGCGTTGCAGCTTGTTTCGCTCATGCGGTTCCAGCGCGCGGCCGAGGCCGGCCTGCTGCATGTCGCTGTCGCGCGGGCAGCCGATGCCGGCCGATGTCAGCGAGACCTGGACGAGGCCGGAGCAGTCGATGCCAAAGCTGCTCTTGCCACCCCAGAGATAGGGCGTCCCGACGAAGCGCTCGGCGACTGCGACGAAGTCCGGTTCGCGATGATCCAGCGTCGTGAGATGGGTCTTCGGCAGGAAGGTACCCTCGCGCGTGACGGCGAAACTGCCATCCTCGCGCGCGATCGTGAGCTTCGATCCCAGCACCAGCGTGTCGGCCGGCGGCAGCTTGATCGAGGGACCGGGGAAGGCGAGTGTCCGCAGCGCGCTGACCTTGTGCGTCGGCGCGGCCGCCGGCTTCATCAGCGTCGCGTCAGGCAGCCAGCCGACATAGCCATCGCTGCCGAGTTGGCCCCAGGCCCAGCCCTCGCCGTTGCGGTCGTAGACCATGACGCGCTCGCCGCGCAGCGCCTCCGTCATCAGCATCGCGTTCGAGGAGGGCTGTTCGCGTACCGGCCCGATCGGTGCGACCACCTCGAATTCCTCACCGGTAACGAAGCGATCGGCTTGCACCTTGCCTTCGAGATATGCCGCGGCGAGGTCGCCGCGCGCCGGTGTCAGCCGCGGATCGTGTTTTGGATCATGCATAGCGCTCGCTCAGCACCTTGTAGATGGCGCGGGCGGCTTGGCATTCGCCGCCTTCGGGCCGCGCCGGCTTGGCCGACGGCGTCCAGCCATAGATGTCGACATGCAGCCAGCTTTTGGCCTGCTCGACGAAGCGCTGCAGGAACAGCGCGCAGGTGATCGAGCCGGCGAAGCCGCCGGACGGTGCGTTGGTGATGGTGGCGGTCTTGGAGTCCAGCCACGCATCGTAAGGCGGCCACAGCGGCATGCGCCACAACGGATCGTTCTCCTTCACCGCGCAGCGCGCGACGTCGGCGGCCAGCGTCTCATCATTGGTGTAAAAGGGCGGTAAATCCGGTCCCAGCGCGACCCGCGCAGCGCCGGTCAGCGTGCCCAGATCGATCAGCAGCTCGGGCTTCTCCTCGTCGGCCAGCGCCAGCGCGTCGGCGAGCACCAGCCGGCCTTCCGCGTCGGTATTGCCGATCTCGACCGTGATGCCCTTACGGGAGGTGAAGATGTCGAGCGGTCGGAAGGCATTGCCTGAAACCGCATTCTCGACGGCCGGAATCAGCACGCGCAGCCGGACCTTCAGCTTCGCATCCATCACCATGCGCGCCAGCGCCAGCACGTTGGCGGCGCCGCCCATGTCCTTCTTCATGATCAGCATGCCGCTCGACGGCTTCAGATCGAGTCCACCGGTGTCGAAGCAGACGCCCTTGCCGACCAGCGTCACCTTGGGATGGCCGGGATCACCCCATATGATGTCAATCAGCCGCGGCGCACGGTCCGAGGCCATGCCGACGGCGTGGATCAGCGGAAAGTTCGCTTTGAGATCCGCGCCGATGGTGCATGCGTAGCTTGCACCGAACTCAGCTGCGAGCTCTTGCGCGGCTGCGGCGAGCTGCTCCGGTCCCATATCGTTGGATGGCGTGTTGACGAGGTCGCGCGCCAGCATCGCGGCATCCGCCATGCGGTTGATCTCGGCGGGGTCGACGCCGTCAGGCGGCACCAGCCGGACGTCGGGTCGGTCAGCCTTGCGGTAGCGGGCGAAGCGGTAGCTGCCGAGCGCGAAGGCGAGCGCCGCCAGTCGTGAATCGTGCGGTGCATTGGCAAAGCGATAGGTGCCCGGCGGCAGCAGGCCCGGCAACGCGCCCGGCCGGAACGGATCGCGCGATCTGGCGCCGTCGTCCTCGAGCCCGAACAGCACTTGCGCGATCGCGCCGTCTGGCGCGGGCAGCGCGAGATAGCCGCCCGGCTTGGCGGCAAAGGCGCTCGCTGTGGCGAACTGGCGTTGCGCCGGCGGCAGCGTCTCGCGTACGGCATCCCAGCTCGATTTGGTGACGAAGGTGATCGGGGTAGCAGTCGTGGACGTCTCGAAGACGGAAGGCATTGGCGGGTCCGCAAGGTCATTCGGCTGGAGGAGACTTCGCAGAGTTTTGCGGTGGCTGCAATCGGCTTTGCGGTCACCGCTCAGTGAGCCGCTACTCGCAGAGAAGCAGCCATGCTAGGTTCCGGCAGCGGTTGCCAGGTTGCGCAGAGAACGCCGGTGACCGAAGACGAAGCGTGCCGGGAGGAATAGCAATGGAAATTGTGTGGGGCGTAATCACATTCATCGGCCAGGCGATCGAGGCCGTCTTTGGCTATGTCGAGCATCACCACTGGGTCTTCGCATTCCTCGCGGGCGGCTACGTCTTCTATCTCCATGACCGTTCGATTCATGCGCGGTTCGATGCGCTCGACAAACGCATCGACGAAATCCGCAAGCGTCTCGCCATCGAATATTGATCCAGCCGGCGAAACAATGTGCGGACTGATCACGTATCTTGCTTGAGAACTGTCGTTCACGGGAGCGTTGCCGCAGGGCTTTACTAGCGCTGCGGTTGTGGCATTATTGTTGGATATTTTTACGTGGTTCAGCGCGACTGTGCACGCATTGGATGCAAGAGCGCTGCTAAATCTCGGTTGATGCCGATCCGGTTTGGTACCTGCCTGAACCCTTCGTCGAAGGCATTTTTCTCAATCGTTTGGGCGACGCAGCATTCGCAATGAGCGGCGCAAAACGAGTAGATCGTTTGTCATTGCGCAGATATCCGACCTGCATCTGGACGGGTCAGGCCGGCTGCTTGCGACGATCGAGGCCCTTGCCGGGGCACTGCGCGAGCGGATGGCGGGACCTGAACGACCAGGTGAAGCTGCTCGGCCTCGATCTGGGCCTGGGCGGCGAGATGCCGCCACAAGGCGGCGGCGCTCCGCGTTAACCGGCCATTAGGGTTAACAGTCTATTGCTGGCGCGTTCGGCTCGATCAATCGGCTCGAGAGTCAAAGCGTCATGCGTCAATGGTTCCGTCCTGCCCGGCTTCTTGCCTCCGCCTCGCTGATCGCGCTGGCGGCCGCGAGCCTCGGCGGCTGCACGGCAATGTCAAAGCTCTCGGACGTTACCGGCTCGATCGGTCCGAAGGCGGAAGCCGCCCCGGCCGATCCGGCGCGCGCCATCGAGACCTATAGCGAGCGCTACCGCGCCAACCCCAAGGATCCCGACGTGGCGCTGGCCTATGGCCAGGCCCTGCGTGCCAACGGCCAGCGCGCCCAGGCCGCCGCCGTGCTCGAACAGGCGACCATCGCCAATCCCGGCAACAAGCCGCTGCTTGCCCAATACGGCCGCGCGCTCGCCGACAACGGTAATTTCCAGCAGGCCTTCGACGTGCTGTCGAAGGCGCATTCGCCCGATAATCCGGACTGGCGGCTGCTCTCGGTGCAGGGCACTGCGCTTGACCAGATGGGCCGTCACGACGAGGCCCGCGCTTATTATGCGAGCGCACTGAAGATCGCACCAGGCGATCCCGGCGTGCTCTCCAATCTCGGCCTGTCCTACATGTTGTCGAGGGACCTGCCGAAGTCGGAAGAGGCGCTGCGGCAAGCCTATGCTTCGCCGCGTGCAAGCTCCCGGGTGCGGCAGAATCTCGGCCTGGTGGTCGGCCTCCAAGGCCGCTTCGCCGAGGCCGAGACCATCGTGAAGGCGGATCTGCCGCCGGATCAGGCTGCGGCCAACGTCGCGTATCTCAAGGAAATGCTGAACCGCAACGAAACCCCGCGCGGCGCGTCGAAGCGGACCCCGGTCGCCTCGCTCAGCCAGCCCGACTGATCAAACCCGATCTTCCGATCCCGAAATTGGCTGCGGACCGCGTGCGGTCCGCGATCCCTGGCGTCAGTGCATCTCGGAGATCTTGATGCCGGTCGGTCCAAGAATGACGACGAACAGCACCGGCAGGAAGAACAGGATCATCGGCACCGTCAGCTTCGGCGGCAGTGCGGCGGCCTTCTTCTCGGCTTCGTTCATGCGCATGTCGCGGTTTTCCTGCGCCATGACGCGCAGGGATTGGCCGAGCGGGGTGCCGTAGCGTTCCGCCTGCTGAAGCGCCAGACACACCGATTTGACGCCATCGAGCCCGGTGCGCTTCGCCAGGTTTTCGTATGCCACCTTGCGGTCCTGCAGATAGGACAGCTCTGCGGTGGTCAGCGTGAACTCCTCCGACAGCGCGATCGACTGGCCCACGATCTCGGTCGCGACCTTGCGGAACGCCATTTCCACCGACATGCCGGATTCAATACAGATCAGCAGCAGGTCGAGCGCGTCGGGAAAGGCGCGCTTGACCGAGAGCTGGCGCTTCGAGATCGCGTTCTTCAGGAATATCATCGGCGCCTGCAGGCCGAGATAGGCCGCGCCGACGCAGATGCCGATCTTGATCGGCATTGGGCGGTCCATATGAGCGATCAGGAACACGTACACGACTGAACCGGCGAACAGCACGATCGGGGCCACCATGCGGGCGAACAGGAACGTGATGTAAGGCGCCTGGCCGCGATAGCCCGCCATGATCAGCTTGTCGCGCGCGGCTTCCTGCGCCAGCCATTTGGTGAGGTTGAAGTCCTCGACCACCCGGGAGACGAGTTGCTTGGGCGTCTGGCGCAGCGAGACCTTCTCGCTCTTGTTGAGGCGTTCGCGCTCACGCTGCCGGATACGTTCGCGCTCGCTTGCGACCGCCTTCATGCGCTTGGACAGGCCTTCGCCGGCGAACAGCGGCATCACCAGCGTATAGACGGTGGCGCTGGCCGCGATGGCCGCCAGCAGCATGGTCATGAAATGGGGATCGTGCAGTTTCGTGACGAGGAAATCGACCATACGGCACCATCAGAAATCGAAGTTGATCATCTTCTTCATCACCATGATGCCGACTGACATCCAGACGACGCAGCCGACCAGCATGAGCTGGCCGGTGGGATGGGTCCACAGCAGGGAGATGTAGTCGGGCGTCGTGAGATAGACGAGGAACATCACGATCGGCGGCAACGAGCCGATGATGCCGGCGGAGGCCTTGGCCTCCATCGACATCGCCTGGATCTTTTCCTTCATCTTCTTGCGGTCGCGCAGCACCTTGGAGAGATTACCCAGGGCTTCGGAGAGGTTGCCGCCCGACTTCTGCTGGATCGATATCACGATGCCGAAGAAGTTGGCCTCCGGCAGCGGCATGCGGTCATACAGACGCGAGCAGGCCTCCCCAAGCGGCATGCCGATCGCCTGCGTCTCGATGATGGCGAGGAACTCGCTGCGCAGCGGTTCCGGCGCGTCGGCCGCGACGACCTTGATCGATTCGAACAGCGGCAGGCCGGCCTTGATGCCGCGGACGATGACGTCGACGGCGTCGGGCAAGGCCGCCAGGAATTTGTTCTCGCGGCGCTTCTTCAGGAAGCCCAGCGCCCAGCGCGGCAGCCCGAGGCCGCCGGCAAAGGCGAGACCGGCCGCGCCGATCAGGCCGCCACCACCGAACAGGGCGCCAAAGAAAAATACGCCCGCCACGACAGCGGACGCGATCCAGAATTTCTGCGGCGTCCAGTCGAGCCCGGCCTGCGAAATGCGGATGTGAAGCGGAACGCTCTTCTCCTGCGAGCGCCTCGCCTCGAGATCCTTGAGCGAGCTCTCGACCTGCTCACGGCGTGATCGCTGGCTCTTCTCGGACTGCTTGGCCGCGGGCACATCGGCGCGGGAGATCGAGGCGCGGCGGTTCTCGGCCTTCCGTTCGCCTGACAACAGCGGATAGAGGAAGACCCAGGCCAGGCCGCCGACGGCGGCGGTGGCGAGGAAGGCGAGGGCGAGGACCTGGATATTCATGGCTGCGCCGACCTGCTCACGTCTTCGGTGTCGATTCCGCGGCGTCGAGCGCAGCGGCAAGGCGTTTCTCTTCGCCGTAGTAACGGGCGCGTTCCCAGAATTTCGGGCGGCCGATGCCGGTCGAGCGGTGCTTGCCGATGATCTTGCCGTTGGCGTCCTCGCCGACCAGATCGTAGAGGAAGATGTCCTGGGTAATGATGGTATCGCCTTCCATGCCCATCACCTCGGTGATGTGGGTGATGCGGCGCGAACCGTCGCGCAGGCGCGCGGCCTGGACGATGACGTCGATCGAGGCGCAGATCATTTCGCGAATGGTGCGCGAGGGCAGCGAGAAGCCGCCCATCGTGATCATGGATTCGCAGCGTGACAGCGCTTCGCGGGGATTGTTGGCGTGCAGCGTTCCCATCGAGCCGTCGTGGCCGGTGTTCATGGCCTGGAGGAGGTCGAAGGCCTCCGGGCCGCGGACTTCGCCGACGATGATGCGTTCAGGACGCATACGCAGACAGTTGCGCACCAGCTCGCGCATGGTGACCTGGCCTTCGCCCTCGATGTTGGGCGGCCGGGTTTCGAGCCGCACCACGTGGGGCTGCTGGAGCTGAAGTTCGGCGGCGTCTTCGCAGGTGATGACGCGCTCGTCGTGCTCGATATAGTTGGTCAGACAGTTGAGCAGCGTGGTCTTGCCCGAACCGGTACCGCCGGAGATCAGCACGTTGCAGCGGACACGTCCGATGATCTGGAGGATCTCCGCGCCTTCGGGCGAGATCGCGCCGAACTTGACCAGCTGATCCAGCGTCAGCTTGTCCTTCTTGAACTTGCGAATGGTGAGCGCGGGGCCGTCGATCGCCAGCGGCGGCACGATGGCGTTGACGCGGGAGCCGTCGGCGAGGCGCGCGTCGCAGATCGGCGAGGATTCGTCGACGCGCCGGCCGACCTGGCTGACGATGCGTTGGCAGATATTGAGGAGTTGCTGGTTATCGCGGAAGCGGATGCCGGTCCGCTGGATCTTGCCACCGACTTCAATGAAGACCGTACCGGCCCCGTTTACCATGATGTCGGCGATGTCGTCGCGCGCCAGAAGCGGCTCGAGCGGACCATAGCCGAGCACGTCGTTGCAGATGTCGTCGAGCAGTTCTTCCTGCTCGGCGATCGACATCACGATGTTCTTGATCGCGATGATCTCGTTGACGATGTCGCGGATTTCCTCGCGCGCGGACTCGGAATCGAGCTTGGCAAGCTGGGCGAGGTCAATGGCCTCGATCAGCGCGCCGAAGATGGTCGCCTTGACCTCGTAATAATTGTCCGAGCGGCGGGTCTCCATGGCCGGCGCAGGCCGGGAGGGGGCGAGCGGCGGGGAGGCGACGGCCGGCGGGGGCGGCGCGCGCGACACCGTCGGCGCCTGAGCCTGGGCAGGCTCTGGCGACACGGCGCCGGGCTTGGGAGCCCGAAGGTCGGTGTCTGTTCCGCTACGCTTACCAAACACTTAACAACTCCATGCGGCGGCCTATTTTCCCCGCAACTTCTCAATCAGCGGTGAAAGCAAGGACGACTTTTGTTTCTTCGTCTCGCTTCGGCCGGTCAGGCGCTGGGCGATCTGGAGGAACATCTCGATCGACTTGTGGTTGGCGGAGATCTCCGCGATCATCTGGCCGTTGTTGGCGGCCGACCCGAAGATCTGCGGCTCGAACGGGATCGAGACGACTGGCTGGCTCTCGATCGCCTTGGCGAACTCCGCCGCCGCGATTTCCGGCCGTTTGGGAACGCCGACCTGGTTCAGACAGTACAGCGGCGGGCGGTCGTTGGGACGCGCAGCCTTCAGGAGATCGAACAGGTTTTTGGTGTTGCGCAGGTTGGCGAGGTCCGGCGCCGCCACGATCAGGATGTCGTCGGCGCCGATCAAAGCGCGCTTGGTCCAGCCCGACCATTGATGGGGAACGTCGAGCACGATGCAGGGCATGGTCGCGCGCAGCGTGTCGAACACCGCGTCGAAGGCGTCGGTGCCGAAATCATAGACCCGGTCGAGCGTCGCCGGCGCCGCCAGCAGGCTGAGGTGATCGGTGCATTTCGACAGCAGGCGATCGATGAAGGCGGTATCGACGCGATCGGGCGAGAACACGGCATCCGCGATGCCCTGCGGCGGATCCTGGTTGTAGTCGAGACCGGCGGTGCCGAAGGCGAGGTCGAGATCGGCGACCACGGCGTCCATCGCGAGGTCCCGCGCGATTGCCCAGGCGACGTTGTGGGAGATGGTGGAGGCGCCGACGCCGCCCTTGGCGCCGACCACGGCAATGATGCGGCCGACCGCCTTGGCTTCCGGCGCCGAGAACAGGTTGCAGATCGAGCGAACGACGTCGATCGCACCAACAGGCGCGAGCACGTAGTCGCTGACGCCGCGGCGCACCAGCTCGCGATAGAGCATGACGTCGTTGATGCGGCCGATCACGACCACCCGGGTGCCGGCGTCGCACACGGTGGCGAGCTGGTCGAGCCCGGCCAACAAGTCGGTACGGGCATCGCTCTCGAGCACGATCACGTTCGGCGTCGGCGCCGAGCGATAGGCTTCGATCGCAGCCGCCATGCCGCCCATCTGGATCTTCAGATGGGCCTTGCCGAGACGGCGATCCTCGCCGGCCGATTGCACGGCCGCCGCAGTCTCCACGGTTTCGCAGAAGGCCTGAACCGAGACGCGCGGCGCGGGCGCAATATGCTCCTCGACCGGCCCAGGGGCCTCCGGCTGCTCTTCTTGAATCTGGCGCGCGTAGTTGATCATTTGCCGGTTTCGCTGAGTTTGGCCCTATCGGCCTCGGGATAGGCAACCGCCGTCGGAGTTCCCTTGCGATACTTCTCGAAGGCGGCAGTGCGGCGCACCGTGTAGGCCGGAGTTTCGGACCGCGGCTGCTCGAGGTCCGACGGATTGTCGACCATGGCCGCGATATTGCGCTGATAGGCGCAGCCGTAGTTGTAGTAGTCCTTGTTCTCGAACCAGCTCTTGTTCTTTATCGAGGGGCCGAGATCCTCCGGCCACAGGCCGCAGGGGCCTGCGACCGCAGCGATCTTGGAATAGGTCAGCCGGATCGGCGGCAGGAAGCGCTTGTCTTCCGGCTGGTAAGGACGGACGATGATGCCGCGCGGGGGAACGCCCGCCGCCGCCAGCATCGCCTGAATCTCGTGCATCGATTCCGCCGCCGGACGCGCATTCGGCGTTCCGGACGGCACGTCGATGTGGATGGCGCCGGTGCCCTCGTGCATCCAGGTCGAGGCCAGGCCCATCACGTCGGCGCGCTGGGCGGCGGTCAGGCCGCCGCGGGCGTGACCGACGAACACGACGATCGAACGGTTCTGTTCCTCGATCGCGATCGGATGCCGCTGCTTGTAATCGTCGGGAATGGAAGCGGTGGCCACCTCGTCGTGCTGGCAGCCGCCGAGCGCGAGCGCGATACCGATGAGCGCGCCACCGAGGCCGGCGGCGCGGTAGCGGGTCTGGGGTCGTGTTGTGATCATACTGTGTCCCCGTTCCGCCATCAGTCCGTGATGAAGCCGTAGGTGCCGCGATAGTTCTTTGCCGGTTCGGTCCGGCCCGGCACGCCATAGATGCGATTGATGTTGCCGATCAGTTCGGCCTGCGGATCCGCGGGCGCCGCGAAGCCGTCATCCGGCCGCGACAGGTCCTTTGGCGACGCCGCGCGAACGACATAGGGCGTCACGATCACGACCAGCTCGGTCGTGTTGTTGACGAAGTCGCGGCTGCGAAACAGGCTGCCGAGGACCGGGAGCTGCATGAGCCCCGGCAATCCGCTGATCGCCTGCTTGGTCTGCTGCTGGATCAGGCCGGCCATCGCCATCGCGCCGCCGGAGGGAATTTCCAGCGAGGTTTCGGCGCGGCGGGTCTTGATCGACGGCACTGTCAGCGAGTTGACCGAGGTCGAGGTCACGGCCTGCGACAGCGTGATCGCATTTTCGTTCGACAGTTCCGAGACCTCGGTCATCACGTGCAGGCTGATCTTGCCTTCGGTCAGCACTACGGGGGTGAAGTTGAGCGAGATACCGAACTTCTTGAAGCTGATCTGGGTGGTACAGACATGCGTGGTGGGATCGCAGGCATAACCTGCCGGCACCGGGAATTCGCCGCCGGCGATGAAGGTCGCGGCCTCGCCGGAGATCGCGGTCAGGTTCGGCTCGGCCAGCGTCCGGATCACGCCTGCGGTTTCCATCGCCCGCAGGGTGGCCTGCACCGACGGCGTCGCTCCGAACTTGGTGTTCAGAGCGTTGCCGTCTACGAGATTTTTGCCAAGCGCCGTGAACGGGTTGGAGTTGCTGAAGGTCACCACCGAGGTGCCGTAGTTCAGGTTCGCGGTGAGATCGATGCCGAGCTGCTTAATGACGCTGCGTGCGACTTCGGCGACCGTCACCTTCAGCATCACCTGGTCGCGGCCGCGGACCACGATCGAATTCACCACCTTTTCGGCGCCGCCCGCAAGGCGTGCGGCGAGGTCGTTGGCCTGCTGCGCTTCGAGCGGGTTGGCCGCAGTCCCGGTCAGGATGATGCCGTCGCCGAGACCGTCGATCTGGATGTCGGAATTGGGCAGGATCTGCTTCAGCGCCGCACGCACGCCGTTGAGGTCGCGCTTGACCGCGATGTCATAGGCCGCGATCTGCTGGCCGGCGGAATCGAAGAACACGATGTTGGTCTGGCCGACTGTGGCGCCGATGATGTAGGCGCGCTGGGACGAGCGGACCACCGCGTTGGCGATCTTGGGATCGGCAACCAGCACATCTTTGATGTCGCGCGGCAGGTCGATCACGATCGACTTGCCGACGCCGAGCGACAGGAAGCGCGCATTCATCTGGCCGTCGGCTGCAACCGGCGCCGCGGGACGGTAATCTGCTGCAATCACGGGCGTCAGCGTGGGGTTGAGCGTCAGCGCGAGAGCGGCCGAGAACGACAGGGCGCGAACCATCGAGGTCCGCATCGTCGCCAGACCTGGCCTGCATTTCATATCGACTGCCCTCATCGTGCCTTCGCCGCCTGGGTTGGAATGCCGTAGCGAATGATCGAAACGCCATCGCGCTTCTGCGCGGAATCATCGAGCGTGATCTCGCTGGTCTTGACGTCGGCAATGCTGCGCAGCGCCAGCGACAGCGTTCCGGCCTGGCGGGACGAAGAGAGCAGCTGGGTTTGTGCGGCATTGAGTTCCAGCGTCACGGTCTTGCCGACCACCGCGTTCTGGCCGTCCTTCTCCTTCGGCGCCTGGTCGATGGCGAGCACGCGGACATTGACCAGAATGACCTCGGACGTGACGATATCCTGGGCGCCGGCGCTCTGGTCCGGGTTCTTGAGGCGGCGCGTCAGCAGCACATCGACGCGATCGTTCGGCAGGATGAAGCCGCCCGCGCCGGTCTCCGGCGAGATTTCGGTGGAGATGGCGCGCATGCCGCTCGGCAGGATCGCGGCCATGAAGCCGGACCCGTCAGCCTTGACCAGCTTCTGGTCGCGGATCGGCTCACCCTGGATGAAGGGGGCGCGCGCGATCGAGCCCACGACTTGAGTCGCGCCCTCGGGGCGTTCGCTGCGGCGGATGAAGGTGGAGCTGGCGGTCGCGGTCGGCCAGGTCTGCCACTGCACGTCTTCCGGCTTCACGGTCTGGCCGAGCCCGATGTCGTTCTTGGCGACCAGTACGTCGGTGGTGGGAAGCTGTGCGACCGGAGCCATTGGAGGCGGCGCAGAGTCCGAGCCGCTCGCCAGATACGCGGCGACGCCGCCGGCGCAGATGGCGACCGTCAGGACGACTATGCGTGCCCTATTCATACGCTTCACTTTCCACAGAACGCCGCGACGTTGCCGCCGCCGTAATCGGCAGTTGACCAGCTATTCGTCAAAGCATGGTTAATGAGGCGTATCTAAATCGGCTTAACGCAGGGTTTATCCGGGCGTTCAGCGCAGCGCGAGGTGAGCGAGGTCGATCGCTTTCACCCATTCGGTCTCGGGGTAGACCATCAATGCGCCAAGTGCGAGCGCGATGCCGTAGGGAATGCCGGTCTGCTTGTCGTGGAGCCGTGCCAGCCAGGCCTGGCCGGCAAGCCCGTAAGGCAACGGCCATTGCCTGAACTGGAGTAAGAGCAGGGTCAGCGCGCCTCCGAACAGCGATGCGTAGAGCAGGAAGTCCATCAATGGGGCGAAGCCGAACCAGAGCGCCACGGAGGCTGCGACCTTGGCGTCGCCGCCGCCCATCCAGCCCATCGCAAAGCAAGTGAAAGCCGCGACCAGGAGCAGCACGCCGGCGCCGACATGGCTCAGCATCTCGTAAGGTGCCATGCCACCGGCAAAGGCGAGCACGAAGAAACCGACCACCAGCGCCAGCGAGACGCGGTTCGAGATCGTCATGGTGAAGAGATCGCTAGCGGCTGCGAACGCCATCAGGGCCGGGAAGAGCAGAAGGCGCGCGAGGTCGAGGATCATGGGCTGCGTCTTGAGGCCTGGGTCTGTCGCCCGGATCGGGGCGTCGGCGCATGCTAGCGGGCAGTGCTAAACAAACCGACAACGATCGCAGCTGCCGCGGGGCCGGCGACCGGCGCCGCAAGGCTCACCACATGCTGGCGATGCGCATCGCGAGCGTGACCATGGCAAGCAGCAGCGCGAGGCAGACCCAATAGGCCGACGCGTCACCTCGCGCTGTGTCCGCCTCGTTCGCCGCAATCGCGGCATCGGTTCTGTGCTTACGCAACGCCACTGGAACTCGCACTATCCAAAAAACAAAGGCCCCGGAAATCCGGGGCTTTTGCCGTCGTCTGCCGGTCGGCTTACTTCAGCGAGGTGCTGATCGAGGCGAACTTGCCGTTCAGCGTGGTGCCGAGTTGGTTGACGACGGCGATGATGGCCAGCGCGATGCCAGCGGCGATCAGACCGTATTCGATGGCGGTGGCGCCGGATTCATCCTTCGCGAAACGCGCAATCAGGTTCTTCATGAACTAAACTCCATCTGGGTGAGGTCGCCTCGATCGGCGCTGTCTTGACACGGCGAAGATGTGAGCCGAGCTCTTTCGGTAGAGTTAATTCGATCGGTCAAACGCGCGCCTCGCGCGATGCTTTTGGCCAGAGTGAATTTCGCCTTAAGGCGGCCGTCTCAATTCATTCCAGCTCCGAATGCGCCGTCAACTTCATCCTCCCTTAAATTTCGCGGAGTAGGCGTAAGGGGGATCAGCAGACTGGAACAGAAGCGATGATGTCGAGCCTACCCATGCAGGTCGCCCTGATGCTCGGCGATACCGTCCAGAAGGTGATCCCTGTCACTCTCATGCTCGCAGTGGTCTTCACCGTGCTCGAGCATTTCTGGGCCTGCAATGCCGGTCCGTCGTGGTGGCGCAAGCGCGAGATCGTGACGGACATCTGCTACTGGTTTTTCGTGCCGGTGTTCGCCCGCACCATGCGGATCGGACTCCTGATCGTCACCGCGGGCATCGTCTTCAACATCCACGACGCCGACGAGCTGATCGCCTTCTACGACAATGGCCACGGCCCGCTGTCGCAACTGCCGCTCTGGGTGCAGGGCGTGCTGTTCCTGGTCCTGGCCGACTTCATGCTGTACTGGCTGCACCGGTTGTTTCACGGCGGCGGGTTCTGGAAGTATCATGCGGTCCATCATTCCTCCGAGGAGATCAGCTGGATCTCGGCGGCCCGCTTCCATCCGGTCAATCTGATGCTCGGCACCATCGGCGTCGACGTCGTGCTGCTGATGGCCGGCATTTCGCCGAACGTGATGATCTGGGTCGGCCCGTTCACGACCTTCCATTCGGCCTTCGTGCACGCCAATCTGAACTGGACCTTCGGGCCATTCAGATATGTGCTGGCGACGCCGGTGTTCCACCGCTGGCACCACACCTCGCTCGAGGAGGGCGGCGACACCAATTTTGCCGGCACCTTCCCGATCTGGGATGTGCTGTTCGGGACCTTCCGCATGCCGAAGGGCGAACTGCCGCAGGATTACGGCAAGGACGAAGCGACAATGCCGAAGGAGATCGGCGGTCAGCTTGCTTACCCGTTCCGCCAATAGGATTGCACCCAGCGCCGGGGCGACAAAAACGCCAGTCCGTTCAAACAATACCTGCCGAGTTTGCGGAACGTTCACGAATTACAGGCAGGTTAACCGGGTCGGGCGCCGGCTCCGCTTCCTGATCGATTCTGCCGGTTTGTGACGTCCCGGGGTAAGAGTATGCGTAAAGAGTTCCTGCGCCGTCATGCGCGCATCTGTCTCCTGGCTGCGGCTGCGATGCTGGCTTCGCCGGCCATCGGCCTTGCCGAGCCCACCGCCGATACTATCGCGGTCAATGTCGACCAGGCCAAGCTCGTGCGGCTGCCCGGCAAGGTGGCAACGATCGTGGTCGGGAATCCCCTGATCGCCGACGTGACGCTGCAGCCCGGCGGGATGATCGTCGTGACCGGAAAGGGTTACGGCGCCACCAACTTCATCGCGCTCGACCGTGGCGGCGAGATCCTGGTCGATCGGCAGATCCAGGTCGAAGGCCCAAGCGACCGGCTCGTCACCGTCTATCGCGGGATCGAGCGGGAATCCTATAGCTGCCTGCCGATCTGCCAGCGCCGCGTCACGCTCGGCGACAGCGACAACTACTTCAGCACCACGATGAGTCAGGCCGGCTCGCTGAGCAGCAGTGCCAGTGGCAGCGGCGGCGCGGCTGCCAAGACGAACTAGCAAGACGAACTAGCAAGACGAACTAGCAAGACGAACTGGCAGCCGAGAGGCCGAGGGGCGGGACCATCCAGTCCCGCGCGGCGTTGTCGTCTGTGGCTGGCCTAGCGGGCGAGCTCGTCGATACCGCATAAAAAAGGCCGTGCATCCCGCACGGCCTTTTTCGTTGTCGGTGCGCTCGCGCTGGAAATCAGCCTGCGTCGCGGAGGTTGTCGGCAGCCGACTTGCCGGAGCGGCGATCGGCGACGATCTCGTAGGAGATCTTCTGGCCTTCGCGCAGCGAGCCGAGGCCCGCACGCTCGACCGCGCTGATGTGAACGAACACGTCCTTGCCGCCATCGTCGGGCTGGATGAAGCCAAAGCCCTTGGTCGCGTTAAACCACTTCACGGTTCCCATGCTCACGGGGTAGTCCTTCTCAGATATGCAGTGTCGAAGCCCACTTTCGCAGGCGGGTTAGATCGAATTTCTGGAAGGGTCGTCAGCGTGTCTGAACCGGCTGTACCGGTGGATGCTAATATCGTCCGGCCGAAAATCGATTAACCGATTTTATTGGAAATAAGGCCGCAAAACAATCCTGACGCGCACGATTTTTTGATCCGCCGTGATGCCCAGGCGGATCAGCATACAGGTCGGCATTTTACTTCCGCGCTCGCGCGTGGATGGCCCGCTTAGCGGCGGCGGAACTGGCCGCCGCGCTGCCCGGGACGAGGAGGCCCGCCCACTCCGCTGGGACGTTCGTCCTTGTGGCGGAAAATCAGCCGGCCCTTTTCGAGGTCGTAGGGCGACATCTCCACCGTCACGCGGTCTCCCGCCAGCGTCTTGATGCGGTTCTTCTTCATCTTGCCGGCGGTGTAGGCGACGATCTCGTGCCCGGCGTCGAGCTGCACGCGGTAGCGCGCGTCGGGGAGGATTTCGGTGACCAGTCCTTCGAACTGGATCAGCTCTTCCTTAGCCATGAATTTCTCCAGGTCGTGGACGGCTAGTGCGAATGGGGTTTGCGGTTCGGGTGGCCGTTCGGCCGACTCTCACGGCGCAAAAAGGCCACGCCTTGTATCCCATCAGGCGTCCCCGCGCTATGCGCTGAACGCTGTTCCGGGCGGTCGGTTTGCGAAGACTGCATCTTTCCACCGGCGCGACGATTGCGAGATCCCTTCGAGGCCTTCGGGCCATTAGCGGGCCTCCCCTCGACACGCCGTCCGTCAGCATGCCGCGCCTCGCTATGCCGGCCTTCACCGGACCGTCCGTCGCCCTGCTTGCCGGCGCTGTGGTGGCGTCCATCGCCATGCCTTTCGTCGCTACGCCGTCCGTCATTGTGCCGTGCGCCTTGCGGACGCTGGCCCGGGCGGCCGCCCGGCCGGCCCTGCCGTTGCTGCTGCGGGGGAGCGCCCGCATCGCGGCGGCCGGCATCGGTGCGGAGGTCCTCGCGCGGCAGCGCCACCTTGATCAGCCGCTCGATGTCGCGGAGATAACTGAGCTCCTCGCCGCCTGCGACCAGCGAGATCGCGGTGCCGTCGGCGCCGGCGCGCGCGGTGCGGCCGATGCGGTGCACATAGGTCTCTGGCACGTTGGGCAGGTCGAAATTGATGACGTGGCTGATGCCGTCGACGTCGATGCCGCGGGCAGCGATGTCGGTGGCGACCAGGGTGCGGATCTCGCCGGAGCGGAACTGGGCGAGCGTGCGCTCACGATGGTTCTGCGACTTGTTGCCATGGATGGCACTGGCGGCGATGCCGGCCCTCTCCAGCGTCTTCACGACCTTGTCGGCGCCGTGCTTGGTGCGGGTGAACACCAGCGCGCGGTTGATCGGCTCGTCCTTCAGGAGCTTGGTCAGGAAGGCGGGCTTGGCCGAAAAATCGACCTGGATGATGCGCTGGTTGATGCGTTCGGCGGTCGAGGAGACCGGAGTCACCGCGACGCGGGCGGGGTCACGCAGCATGGCATCGGCGAGCTCGGCGATGTCCTTCGGCATGGTGGCCGAGAAGAACAGCGTCTGCCGCTTGATTGGCAGCTTGGCGACGATTTTGCGGATGTCGTTGATGAACCCCATGTCGAGCATGCGGTCGGCCTCGTCGAGCACGAGGAATTCGACGCTGCCAAGCTTCAGCCCGTTGCTCTGCACGAGGTCGAGCAGGCGGCCGGGGGTGGCAACCAGCACGTCAACGCCCGGCATCAGGGCACGGACCTGGCGGCCCATCGGCACGCCGCCGATGGCGAGCGTCGAGGATAGGCGGATGTGGCGCCCATAGGCGTTGAAGCTGTCGAGGATTTGTCCCGAAAGTTCGCGCGTGGGCGACAGCACCAGCACGCGGCAGGTCTTGGGCTGCGGCTTGATACGGTTCTCCAGCAGGCGATGCAGGATCGGCAGCGCGAAGGACGCGGTCTTGCCGGTGCCGGTCTGGGCGATGCCGACGACGTCGCGGCCGGTCAGCGCCGTGGGAATCGTCTGGGCCTGAATGGGGGTGGGGGTGACGTAATTCTCTTCGGTGAGGGCACGCGCGATGGGTTCGGCAAGGCCGAAGTCCTGAAAGGAAGTCAAAAGAGGGCTCTTTTCATATGTCAAAAGCGGGCGCCCGGCGCAGTTAGCGGGGCACGCGCAAAGGGGTGTCGTGAAGACACCTGCGTGTTTGGGGTGTCGGATGGCTTGGGAGATATGGGGCAAGCCAGACGCCCGTAGAGGGCTTAAGAACACGCGGCTCGCAACGACCGCTCGATTCGCAAGCGATCTCCACAGTCATATGGAACATTGACGCGGCGCTTTCAAGGCAGGCGTTCACCTGGCGTCGATTGCGGTGCAAAAATAGTTATGCCGGAATTTTAGCCATCGGCGGCATTTTGCTCAAAAAATAAACTGGCTGCCGCATAAGCAACCATTTTATTCGCCCAAGTTTTGAGCAGGAAGGCTCCGACTAAACTTCGATTGCGGCAGAATTGTCTAGACTGACCAATCACTTGGCAGGTGCTCAGCCCATGGCATGGTTCTTGCGATTCCGTTAATCGCAGGCGGCCGTGGGGCCGTTTCGCAGCGTTTTTCACGTCTGCGTCAGGGAGATGATACATCCATGCCTACCAAATCCATTCACGATATAGCGGCGTCATTTAGCCGCCGCGGCGTTCTCGCCGCGACCACCGGACTGATGCTCGGTCTGGCGTCCATTTCCGGTGCCAAAGCCGCGGACGACACCATCAAGGTCGGCGTCCTGCACTCCCTCTCCGGTACCATGGCCATCAGCGAAACCACGCTGAAGGACACCATCCTTTTCCTGATCGACGAACAGAACAAGAAGGGCGGCGTGCTCGGCAAGAAGCTCGAGGCCGTCGTCGTCGACCCCGCCTCGAACTGGCCGCTGTTCGCCGAGAAGGCGCGCGAGCTGATCACCAAGGACAAGGTCTCGGTCGTGTTCGGCTGCTGGACCTCGGTGTCGCGCAAGTCGGTGCTGCCGGTGTTCAAGGAGCTCAACAACATCCTGTTCTACCCCGTGCAGTACGAGGGCGAAGAGTCCGAGCGCAACGTGTTCTACACTGGTGCCGCGCCGAACCAGCAGGCGATCCCGGCCGTCGACTATCTGATGAAGGACGAGAAGGTGAAGCGCTGGGTGCTCGCGGGCACCGACTACGTCTATCCGCGCACTACCAACAAGATCCTGGAGGCCTACCTGAAGTCGAAGGGTGTCGCCCAGGAAGACATCATGATCAACTACACGCCGTTCGGTCACTCCGACTGGCAGACGATCGTGGCCGACATCAAGAAGTTCGGGTCGGCCGGCAAGAAGACCGCGGTGGTCTCGACCATCAACGGCGACGCCAACGTCCCCTTCTACAAGGAGCTCGGCAACCAGGGCATCAAGGCGAAGGACATCCCGGTGGTCGCGTTCTCGGTGGGTGAGGAAGAGCTCGCCGGCATCGACACCAAGCCGCTGGTCGGCCATCTCGCCGCCTGGAACTACTTCGAGTCGATCAAGACCCCGGCGAACGAGAAGTTCATCAAGGACTGGCAGGCCTACACCAAGAACCCGAAGCGTACGACCAACGACCCGATGGAAGCCCACGTGATCGGCTTCAACATGTGGATCAAGGCCGTCGAGAAGGTGAAGTCGACCGATCCGGACAAGGTGATCGATGCGCTTCCCGGCATCGAGGCGCCGAACCTGACCGGTGGCGTGTCGAAGATGCTGCCGAACCACCACATCACCAAGCCGGTGTTCATCGGCGAGATCAAGGGCAACGGCCAGTTCGACGTGGTCTGGAAGACCCCGGGTCTCGTCGCTGGCGACGCCTGGTCGAAGGAGCTCGACGGCTCCAAGGACCTGATCGGCGATTGGGTCGGCAAGAAGTGCGGCAACTTCAACACCAAGACCAACAAGTGCCTCGGCTCCGGCTCCTGATCCGGATCTGACGTTCGACTGCACAATGGGAGAAGACGGCTATTCCGCCGTCTTCTCCCCACTTCTGCCGGGGTGATCCACAGTGCCAACCAATCTATCCGCTCGTCTCTCTACCTTTGTGCTCTCGCTGTTCCTGATCGCGTTCGCGCTGCCGGCCTTTGCCGGTCCGTTCGAGGATGCGGTCGCCAAATTTGCCAACGACGATTATTCCGATACGGACGAAGCGATCAGCGCGGTCGCAAGCAGCGGCAACAAGCTTGCCTTTCCCATCATCAACGCGCTCCAGGACGGCCGTCTCATGGCCGATCCGGACAGCAAAAAAGTTTACGTCACCGGCACCGACGGCAAATCCATCGACGCCGCGACCGGCGAGCCCGTGGCCAGCGTGCCCGACAGCGCCAGCGCCGTCCGCCTCAACAACCGCCTGCGCCGCAGCGTCGACGCCGCGATCGGCAGCCTGACGCTGCAGTCGCCCGATCTGGGCGCGCGGCTCCAGGCCGCGCAGTCCGTCTTCAAGTCGCATGAGGAGACCGCGCTCGAGCCCGTCGAAAGCGCGCTCGCCAAGGAAACCAACAGATCGGTCAAAGCCGCGCTCGGCGACGCCCGCGCGGCCATCCTGCTGTTCAAGTCCGACGCCACGGAGGTGCAGAAGCTCGAGGCCGTCGCCACCATCAAGGCGCGCGGCGATCAGGAGGCGCTGGCGCTGTTGTCCGACATCGGCACCGACCAGCCGGCCTCCGTCACGAAGGCGGCGGCGAGCGCGATCAGCTCGATCCAGAGCTCGCTCGCAGTCTGGTCCACGGTGCAGAATGCCTGGTACGGCCTGTCGCTCGGCTCGGTGCTGCTGCTCGCCGCGATCGGGCTCGCCATCACCTTCGGCGTGATGGGCGTGATCAACATGGCCCATGGCGAGATGGTGATGATCGGGGCCTACACCACCTTCGTGGTGCAGGAGGTGATCCGCACCCGCTACCCCGCCCTGTTCGACTATTCGCTGCTGATCGCCGTGCCGCTCGCCTTCCTCGTCGCCGGCGCCATCGGCGTGCTGATCGAGCGCAGCATCATCCGCTTCCTCTACGGTCGGCCGCTGGAGACGCTGCTTGCGACCTGGGGCCTGTCGCTGGTGCTGCAGCAGGCGGTGCGCACCATGTTCGGCCCGACCAACCGCGAGGTCGGCAACCCCTCCTGGATGAGCGGCGCGTTCGATCTCGGCCAGATCACCATCACCTATAACCGGCTCTGGATCCTCGTCTTCACGCTCGCGGTGTTCATGATCCTCCTCGCGATGCTGCGCTATACCGCGCTTGGTCTCGAGATGCGCGCGGTGACGCAGAACCGTCGCATGGCGGCCTCGATGGGCATCGCCACCTCGCGCGTCGACGCGCTGACCTTCGGGCTCGGCTCCGGCATCGCCGGCATCGCCGGCGTGGCGCTGTCGCAGATCGACAATGTCAGCCCCAATCTTGGCCAGAGCTACATCATCGACAGCTTCATGGTCGTGGTATTCGGCGGGGTCGGCAATCTCTGGGGCACGCTGGTCGGCGCCTTCACGCTCGGCATCGCCAACAAGTTCCTGGAGCCGGTCGCCGGCGCCGTGCTCGGCAAGATCGCGATCCTGGTTCTGATCATCCTGTTCATTCAAAAGCGGCCGCGCGGCCTGTTCGCGCTCAAGGGCCGTGCGGTGGAAGCATGACCCTTCACATGCTGACGCGATCGCTGGACCGCGGCGCGGCGATCTTCCTCGCGATCGTTGCTGCCTGCGGCATCCTCATCCCGCTCTCCAACCTGCTGCTGCCGGCGGGCTCGTTCCTGCAAGTGCCGACCTATCTGGTCGCGCTGTGGGGCAAATATGTCTGCTACGCCATCCTCGCGCTGTCGATCGATCTGATCTGGGGCTATTGCGGCATCCTCTCGCTCGGCCACGGCGCCTTCTTCGCGCTCGGCGGCTATGCCATGGGCATGTATTTGATGCGGCAGATCGGCAGCCGCGGCGTCTACGGCAATCCGATCCTGCCCGACTTCATGGTGTTCCTGAACTACTCGAAACTGCCGTGGTACTGGCACGGCTTCGACATGTTCTGGTTCGCGGCGCTGATGGTGTTGTTTGTGCCCGGCCTGCTTGCCTTCTGCTTCGGCTGGCTTGCGTTCCGCTCCCGCGTCACCGGCGTTTACCTGTCGATCATCACGCAGGCGATGACCTATGCGCTGCTGCTCGCCTTCTTCCGCAACGATTTCGGCTTCGGCGGCAACAACGGCCTGACGGACTTCAAGGACATTCTGGGCTTCAACGTCCAGGCCGAGGGCACGCGTGCCGCGCTGTTCGCGCTGAGCTGTCTGGCGCTGATCCTCAGCTTCCTGATTTGCCGCTCCGTCGTGTCCTCCAAGCTCGGCAAGGTGCTGATCGCGATCCGGGATGCGGAATCGCGCAGCCGCTTCCTCGGCTACCGCGTCGAATCCTACAAGCTGTTCGTGTTCACGCTGTCGGCCTGCATGGCGGGCGTGGCTGGCGCGCTCTATGTGCCGCAGGTCGGCATCATTAACCCCAGCGAATTCGCGCCGGGCAATTCGATCGAGGCGGTGATCTGGGTCGCGGTCGGCGGACGCGGCACGTTGATCGGCGCGGCGCTCGGCGCCGTCGTCGTCAATTACGCCAAGACGTTCTTCACCTCCGGCGCGCTCGCACCTTACTGGCTGTTCATGCTGGGCGCGATGTTCATCCTGGTGACGCTGCTGCTGCCGAAGGGCATCGTCGGTACCTTCAATGCCTGGCGGGAAGCGTCGAAAGAGACGCGTCCTGCGCAGGCCCACGCGAGTGCGGCGGCCGAAGACGGCGTCACCGAACCTGATATGGCGGAGAAGCGGTCATGAACGTCATGGATACCCGTGCGACCTCCGCAATGCTCTATCTCGACGGCGTGCACGTCTCGTTCGACGGCTTCCACGCCATCAACAATCTGTCGTTGACGCTCGAACCCGGCGAGATGCGCGCCATCATCGGCCCGAACGGCGCCGGCAAGACCACGATGATGGACATCATCACAGGCAAGACCAAGCCGGACGAGGGCACCGTACTGTTCGACGGCGTCACCGATTTGACGCGGCTGGACGAGACCCGCATCGCCGAGCTCGGCATCGGCCGCAAATTCCAGAAGCCGACGGTGTTCGAAAGCCAGACCGTGCAGGACAACCTCCTGCTCGCGCTCAATGTCGATCACAGCGTCAGGGGCACACTGTTCTGGCGCGGCAGCACGGCGGAGTCGGATCGCATCGACAAGGTGCTGGAGACGATCCGCCTCACCGAGGCCCGCAACCGCCTCGCCGGCAGCCTCAGCCACGGCCAGAAGCAATGGCTCGAGATCGGCATGCTGCTGGCGCAGGACCCAAAACTGCTCCTCGTCGACGAGCCGGTCGCAGGCATGACCGACGTCGAGACGCATCTCACCGCCGAGCTGCTCAAGGAGATCAACAAGACCCATACGGTCATGGTGGTCGAGCACGACATGACGTTCGTGCGCGAGCTCGGGGTCAAGGTCACCTGCCTGCATGAAGGCACCGTGCTTGCGGAGGGAACCATCGACCAGGTCTCGTCCAACGAGCGGGTCATCGAAGTCTATCTGGGGCGCTGAGCGATGCTTGAGGTCAAGGACATCAACCTGTTCTACGGTGCGGCCCAGGCGCTGCGCGGCGTGTCGATCGCGGCCGAGCCGGGCAAGGTGACGTGCGTGCTCGGGCGTAACGGCGTCGGCAAGACCTCGCTGTTGCGCGCCATGGTCGGACAGTATCCAATCTCCTCGGGCGCGATCGTGTTCGACGGCAGCGACATCACGAGCCTCAAGCCCTATGAGCGGGCGCGCAAGGGCATCGGCTTCGTGCCGCAGGGCCGCGAGATCTTTCCGCTTCTGACGGTCGAGGAGAACCTCAAGACCGGCTTCGGCCCGCTCAAGCGCGAGGACAAGCATATCCCGGACGACGTGTTCTCGCTGTTTCCGGTGCTGGAGTCCATGCTCGGCCGGCGCGGCGGCGATCTCTCCGGCGGCCAGCAGCAACAGCTTGCGATCGGGCGTGCGCTGGTGATGCGGCCGAAGCTGCTATTGCTCGACGAGCCGACCGAGGGCATCCAGCCCTCGATCATCAAGGACATCGGCCGTGCCATCTCTTACCTGCGCAACCTCGGCAACATCGCGATCGTGCTGGTCGAACAATATCTCGACTTTGCCTGCGAGCTCGGCGACAGTTTCGCGGTGATGGATCGCGGTGCGGTGAAGTTCACCTGCGACCGCTCCAATCTCGACGCCAGCGAGATCAGCCGCCAGATGGCGCTGTAAGCCGGGAAATTGTAGGCTCAAAAAATCCTGCCGCGGCCGGCTGGAGGAGACGGATGCGCAGCGACGCCTTGGTCACATCTTTGGCGACATCTTCGGTGTTCGAAGCCAATCGCGCCCGCGGCGTGGTGCGCTTCGACGTGCACGCCCGCGACGGCGTGACGCGGCGTGGTACCTTGCATGAATCCGGCTCGCTCCGCGTGCGGTTTCCCTCGCCGGAGGACGATGGCCTGTCCGGCGTGCTCGTCAACACGGCCGGCGGCGTCGCTGGCGGCGATCGCTTCGACATCGAGATCTCGGCCGCCGACGCTGCGCGTCTGACGCTGACTACGGCGGCCGCCGAAAAGGTTTATCGCGCGCCGGGCGCGGCTGCGCAGCTCAACATTTCCCTGAGGGTTGCCGCTGGCGCGCATCTTGGCTGGTTGCCCCAGGAGACGATCCTGTTTGATCGCGCCCGGGTTCGTCGCCGCTTCGACATCGAACTCGACGAGGCCGCCTCGCTCCTGCTTTGTGAAATCGTCGTGTTCGGCCGTACCGCCATGGGCGAGCGCGTGGAGCAGGGCGAATTCGTCGACCGCTGGCGGTTGCGCCGTGGCGGCAGGCTGGTCTTTGCCGAGACCATCAGGCTCGACGGCAATATCGGCGCCAAACTCGCGCGCGCGGCGGTCGCCAACGCGGGTGCTGCGATCGGCACGGCCCTGATCGTGCCCGGCGATGGGGCGCTGGTCGAGCGCATTCGTGAGGCATCGGAATCTTTCGCGGGCGAGGTCGGAATCTCGGCCTGGAATGGCTTTGCAATGGCGCGGTTCTGTGCCCAAGATGCGGCGCGTTTGCGCGCCGACATGATGGCCGTGCTGGCGCGCACAGGCGCGGCCTTGCCGCGACTCTGGCTGAATTGATGGCTGGCTGAATTGAAGTGTTGAACGGAAGAGATTTCGCATGAACCTGTCTCCCCGCGAAAAGGACAAGCTTCTGATCTCGATGGCGGCGATCGTGGCGGGCCGCAGGCTCGACCGCGGCGTCAAGCTCAACCATCCCGAGGCGATCGCGATCATCTCCGATTTCATCCTTGAGGGTGCGCGCGACGGCCGCACCGTCGCCGAGCTGATGCAATCCGGCGCGCAGGTGCTGACCCGCGACCAGGTGATGCCGGGCATCCCCGAGATGATCCACGACATACAGGTCGAGGCGACGTTCCCCGATGGCACCAAGCTCGTCACCGTGCACGAACCGATCAGGTAGTTTGAATTCGTCATTCCGGGGCGCCGAAGGGTGAACACGGAATCCAGTGGTTTTGGTTTCGAGATTCCGGGTTCTCGCTGCGCGAGCCCCGGAATGACGAGGAGGATAGAATGATCCCCGGCGAACTCTTCATCCAGGACGGCGAGATCGAGCTCAATGCCGGCCGCAAGACCGTGACGCTGACGGTGGCCAACACCGGCGACCGCCCGATTCAGGTCGGCTCGCACTACCATTTCTTCGAGACCAATCCGGCGCTGAAGTTCGACCGCAAGAAGTCCCGCGGCATGCGCCTCGACATCGCCGCCGGCACCGCCGTCCGCTTCGAACCCGGCCAGACCCGCGACGTCCAACTGGTCGCGCTCGCCGGCAAGAAGACCATTTACGGTTTCCGTGGCGACGTCATGGGGAAGCTGTGAACTCCACAGGAACGAGCAAAGCCTGGCAGGGTTGAGGCGAAAACGGAGGTTCTTGCCATGCTGTCACCGATCCGCCTCGTTTCCGAAGCCGCCGAGCTCGCCGCGCGCCGCCACAACGGCATGGCGCGCAAGGGCCGGGGCGAGGAGCCCTACATCAATCATCTGGCCGAAGTCGCGAACCTGCTCGCCGATGCGACCGATGGCGCCGATGCCGAGCTGGTCGCGGCCGGCTGGCTGCACGACACGATCGAGGACACCGGCACCACGCGTGAGGAGCTCGCGCAGAAATTTTCCGATCGTGTCGCCTCTCTCGTCGTCGAATGCACCGATGATATGAACCTGTCTCAGACGGAACGACGACAGAAGCAGATCGAGGACGCCCCGCATAAATCGCCGGGCGCCAAGCTCATCAAGATCGCCGACAAGGTCAGCAACATCCGCGCGCGCATCGTGCCGAACCCGAGCGATGTGCAGCGCAACGATCTCGGCGCCTATGCGATCTGGGCGGAGCATGTCGTGGCGGGCTGCCGAGGCGCCAATGCCAGGCTGGACTCGATATTCGATGAGACGGTGAAGGCGGCGAAACGCCTGTTTTGATGATGTGGGGAATTGGGGGCTGACATGTCCGTGAAGATGAAGCGTTCCGTCTATGCCGACATGTTCGGCCCGACCACCGGCGACAGGGTGCGGCTGGCCGACACCGATCTCATCATCGAGGTCGAGAAGGATTTCACCATCTATGGCGAGGAGGTGAAGTTCGGCGGCGGCAAGGTGATCCGTGACGGGATGGGACAGTCGCAGGTCACCAACAAGCAGGGTGCGGCCGACACCGTCATCACCAATGCGCTGATCGTCGACCATTGGGGCATCGTGAAGGCCGACGTCGCCATCAAGGACGGCATGATCGCTGGCATCGGCAAGGCCGGTAATCCCGACATCCAGCCGGGCGTCACGATCATCATCGGCCCCGGCACCGACGTGATCGCGGGCGAGGGAAAGATCCTGACCGCCGGCGGCTTCGACAGCCACATCCATTTCATCTGCCCGCAGCAGATCGAGCACGCGCTGATGTCCGGCGTCACCTCGATGCTGGGCGGCGGCACCGGCCCCTCGCACGGCACCTTCGCCACGACCTGCACGCCCGGCCCCTGGCACATCGGGCGAATGATCCAGTCTTTCGATGCCTTCCCGGTCAATCTCGGCATTTCCGGCAAGGGCAATGCGTCGCGCCCTGCCGCGCTGGTCGAGATGATCAAGGCCGGCGCCTGTGCGCTGAAGCTGCACGAGGATTGGGGCACCACGCCGGCCGCGATCGACAATTGCCTGTCGGTGGCCGACGATTACGACATTCAGGTCATGCTGCATTCCGACACGCTGAACGAATCCGGCTTCGTCGAGGACACGATCAAGGCGTTCAAGGGCCGCACCATCCACGCCTTCCACACCGAGGGCGCGGGCGGCGGTCACGCGCCTGACATCATCAAGGTCGCCGGTCTGAAGAACGTGCTGCCGTCCTCGACCAATCCGACGCGGCCCTTCACCCGCAACACCATCGACGAACATCTGGACATGCTGATGGTGTGTCACCACCTCGATCCCTCCATTGCGGAAGATCTGGCGTTCGCAGAGAGCCGCATTCGGAAAGAGACCATCGCGGCCGAGGACATCCTGCACGACCTCGGCGCGCTCTCGATGATGTCCTCGGATTCCCAGGCGATGGGCCGTCTTGGCGAGGTCATCATCCGGACCTGGCAGACCGCCGACAAGATGAAGAAGCAGCGCGGGCAGCTCGCCCAGGACAAGGGCAAGGACAACGACAACTTTCGCGTCAAGCGTTACATCGCCAAGTACACGATCAATCCCGCGATCGCGCACGGCGTATCAAAGCTGATCGGCTCGGTGGAGAAGGGCAAGCTCGCCGATCTCGTGCTGTGGTCGCCCGCCTTCTTCGGCGTCAAGCCGGACTGCATCGTCAAGGGCGGCTCGATCGTCGCGGCGCCCATGGGCGACCCCAACGCCTCGATCCCGACGCCGCAGCCGGTGCATTACCAGCCGATGTTCGGCGCCTTCGGCAAGGCGCGCACGGCGTCGTCTGTGGTCTTCACCTCGAAGGCAGCCATCACCGGTGGCCTCGCGCGAAAGCTCGGCATCGAGAAGAAGCTCTATGCGGTCCAGAACACCCGCAGCAAGATCTCGAAGAAGAGCATGATCCACAACGACGCCACGCCCAATATCGAGGTCGATCCGGAGACCTATGAGGTGCGTGCCGACGGCGAATTGCTCACTTGCGCGCCCGCCGAGGTGCTGCCGATGGCACAGCGATATTTCATGTACTGAAATAGCGCCTCAACGCATGTTCCCGGAGCCTGCCCGATTGCATGTCTTGGGACGGCTTTTCCGGTTTTGCGTTCGAACCGGGCTGGTCTAAGGTCCCGCCCGGTATCGTAATCTTTAGAAGAAAAGCCGGGAGGATTTCTCGTGATCTACGTCGTTGCCACCTTGACCATCAAGCCCGAAACACGCGCCGAATTCATTGCAGCCGCCACCGCCTGCATCAAGGAAACGCGGAAAGAACCCGGCAATATCGCCTATGATCTGCATGAGAGCGTCACCGATCCCAGCAAGATGGTGTTCGTCGAGCAGTGGGAGAATGCCGAAGCACTGGTGCCGCATCGCGGCCAGGAGCACATGAAGACGTTCGGCCGCGTCGCGGTAAAATGCTTCACGGCGCCGCCGAAGATCGAAGTCATCACGCCCGAAAAGGTCGAGACGAGGTAACAGCACATGATCCGGGCGACGCAGGTCAAGGGGCAGCACCGCTTCACGGAAACGCCGGCGGATACGGTCGTGCTCGATTTCGACGATCGGCACCGCCGCCGTATGGCGATGACGGGGACACGGGGGCTCGAGTTCCTGCTCGACCTGGAGAACGCCGTCGCGCTGCGCGGTGGCGATGCGCTGGTGCTGGAGGACGGCCGGCTGGTCGAAGTGGTCGCGGCACCGGAGCCGCTGCTCGAGATCCGCGGCCGCGACCCGCACCATCTCATCCGCGTTGCCTGGCATCTCGGCAACCGCCATCTGCCGACGCAGCTCATGGCCAAAGCCTTGCGCATTCGCCGCGACCACGTCATCGAGGCCATGGTGACGGGGCTTGGCGCGCGGGTGGTCGAGATCGAGGCGCCGTTCGATCCCGAAGGCGGGGCCTATGCCGAGGCTGGCCATGCGCATGGCCACGATGACCATGGACATCACGATCACGATCATCATGATCACGATCATCATGATCACGGCCATCATGATCATGGCCATGATCACCACGGCCACGACCACCAACACGACCATGCCGCGCATGACCATGGGCATGATCATCACCATCACCACGACGAGCATTGCGATCATCCCGACCATCACCACGGCCACAAGCATGCTCATGACCACAAATGAGCCGGTCAATGTCGGCGACCTCGCCGAGCGCGAGGCGGCAGCGCTGTACCGGCTGATGACGTGGCTGTCGCCGGCGTTTCCCGTCGGCGGATTCTCCTATTCCAGCGGCATCGAGTGGGCGGTCGAAGCGGGGGACGTCACCGACGTCGCGACATTGGCTGATTGGCTAGATGCCATGCTCGGCGACGGCTCCGGTTTTTGCGATGCGACCTTCCTGGTCCACGCCTATCGTGCCGCTGAAGCCGGCGAACACGCTGTGCTGAACGATATCGCCGAGCTCGCTGCCGCCTTCGTGCCGTCGCGCGAACGGCAGCTCGAGACGACCTCGCAGGGCCGCGCCTTCATCGACATCTCCGGCGCGGCGTGGGATGCCGAGGGCCTCGATGCCATGGTCGCGGCATGCCGGTCGCCACTGGTCTATCCTGTCGCGGTCGGCGTCGTCGCCGCGCTGCACGGGGTGCCGCTGGCGTCGACGCTGCACGCCTTCCTGCACGCGCTGGTCTCGAACTGGATTTCGGCGGCGAGCCGGCTCATTCCGCTGGGCCAGACCGACAGCCAGCGCGTACTGGTGAAATTGGAAGCTGCCGTCGCCATAACCGCCTATCGGGCGCTCAACGCGACGCTGGATGACCTCGGCAGCGCGACCTTTCGCGCCGACCTCGCCAGCCTGCGGCACGAGACACAATATACGCGGCTGTTTCGCTCGTGAGCGGTACGGCCTTCAACTGATCAAGAGAGAGCGAGTGACATGGCAACTTCTCACGGCCCCTTGCGTGTCGGCGTTGGCGGCCCCGTGGGATCGGGCAAGACCGCGCTGATGGATCTGCTCTGCAAGACCATGCGCGAGCGCTACGACATCGCCGCGATCACCAACGACATCTACACCAAGTGGGATGCTGAATTCCTCGTGCGATCGGGCTCGCTGACGCCGGACCGCATCGCCGGCGTCGAGACTGGAGGCTGCCCGCACACCGCGATCCGCGAGGACGCTTCGATGAATCTCGCCGCGGTGGCCGACATGCGCGCCAAATTTCCCGGGCTGGATCTTGTGCTGATCGAATCCGGCGGTGACAATCTCGCTGCCACTTTTTCTCCGGAGCTCGCCGACCTCACCATCTATGTGATCGACGTTGCCGCCGGCGACAAGATTCCGTCCAAGGGCGGCCCCGGCATCACCCGCTCGGACCTTCTGGTCATCAACAAGATCGACCTCGCGCCCCATGTCGGTGCCTCCCTCGAGAAGATGGACACGGACGCCAGGCGCATGCGCGGCGAGCGCCCCTTCGTCATGACCAACCTGAAGAAGAGCGAGGGGCTCGACCGCATCGTCGGCTTCATCGAGACCAAAGGTGGGCTGAAACGGGCGGGCTGACGGGCCGCGGCGACATGGCACAGGCATTTTCCGTCGTTAACGTCTGAGGCAAAACCGCATCAGCGGAACAAATTTCGGACATGGCGATTGTCTACCTCCGGCGCCCGGAGCAGAGCCTTTCTTGGCCAGACGATCGGCCGGGCGGATTAAGCTTTTTGGGCGACCGAAGTTGCGTACAGATGCCACCTCCGTCATTATCCCTGCCACTGGGCTCCCCCTGTTTCGGCACATGGCCGTTCGAGCGGCGTTGATATGCTCCGCGTTTATTGCCGACCTCCTGCCTTCGCCTGAGTAGTCGCGTGGTCCGGCTGGGTTTCATCATCGGCTTCATCGCTCTGCTCGGAGCCTTGCTCTCCGGGCTCGCGGCCTATCGCGTCCACGACCAGGAGCTGGCGCTGGACCGGATTGCGCTGGCGCGGGCGATCGACGTTCATGCGAGCCTCGTCCAGGACAGGTCGACCGAACGCGAGCTGCTGGCGCGTGTCGCCTCAGGCCTGTTCCGCGCGCCGTCGGTGCTGAAGCCCAACATGCTGGAGCCGCTGCGCTCGGCGATCTACGCCTTCAAGACCGATTTCGTGGTGGCCGGCTGGGTCGCCCGGCTGCAGCCGAGTGAGCTTGCCGCGGCCCAGACCGCGATCGCGGCCGCCGGCTTCCCGAAGCCGCAGATCCGCGACTACAACGACAAGCCGATCAACCCGGCAAGCCTGACCCAGCCGATCGACGTGCTGATGGACCTCGAGCCGCGCAGCGACGAGACCAAGGCGCTGCCGGGCCGCAGCTACGATAACGACCCGGTTCGCAACGCCATGCTGACGCGGGCCAGGGTCGAGAAGCGGTCGGTTGCCTCCGACCCGATACCGCTCCTGGGCGGCAACGGGCCGATCGGCGTCATCGTGGCCGCCCCCGTCATTCCCGAGGGCGCCACCGAGCCGGTCGGCTTCGTCACCTTTTCCTACGAGCTGGCTTCGCTGATGTTGACCAACGACGATCTGTCGTTGTTCTCGGTCGCGCTCAAAGACCCGCGCAAGGAAGGCAGCGAGCTCGTTGCCAACGACCAGGGCGTCGTCTCCACCCGCATGACGACGCCGGATGGGCAGGCCCCGTCGGCAACGCGCACCGTGAGTTTTGGCGGCCGCGACTGGCAGCTCGGTTATTACGCCAAGACCAATTCGGCACGGCGCGCCGAGCAGACCGCAATCATCGTCGCGGCGATCGGCTTCGCCATCACCGCGATGGTGTGCGGCCTGTTCGGTTACGTCGCCTACAATAACTTGAGGCTCAGCCGCGAGATCCAGGTGCGGATCGGCTTCGAGCGGCGGTTGACGGCTGTCATCGACGAGCTCAACCACCGGGTCAAGAACATCCTTGCGGTGATCCAGTCGATCGTGACGCGCACGCTGCGCCACGGCTCCGACATCGATGTCGCGCGCGAGCTGCTGATCGGCCGCATCCACGCCATGTCCAACGTGGTCTCGCTGCTCAGCGAGAGCCAGTGGCAGGGCGTCAAGCTGAAGGGCCTGTTCGAGGCGCGCGCCATTCCGCACGCCGATCGCATCGCCGTCACCGGCCCGGACATCGCAGTCAGCGCACGCGCCGCCCAGAGCCTGTCGCTGTTGTTCTTCGAGCTCGCCTCGCATTCGGACGAAGGCCTGTCGCTGGTCGGCAAGCATCCGCACATCACCGCAAACTGGACGGTCACGGGCGAGGAGCCCGAGACGGTGTTTCATTTCCGCTGGGAGGAGTTCAACACCAGCGAGGCGACGCGCCGGCCGGATTCGGATTTCGGCCTGATCCTGCTCGACCGCGTCGCGCCCGAAGCGCTCGGTGGTACAGCCAAGCGCTACTTCACCGATGTCTCCTATGTCTACGAGCTGACGGCGCCGATGGAGACGGTCGTGGACATGACCGAGCGCGACCGCACGGAAAAGCTGTCGCAGCCTGTGAAGCCGGTGCGCTAGCCTTTCGGCCGCAACACCAGGTCGACCAGGTTGCATGCATAGGCCGGCGTGATCGGCGCAATGCCGAAGACATAGCGATAAAACAGGCTGCCGTAGATGGCGTCGTAGAGATCCTCCGCCGGAGCCGCGGCCAAAATGCTGCCGTCACGCTGACCGGTCGCGATCATCTCCACCAACGCATCGCGGCGGAACTGAAGGTAGCGGGCATAGAACAATTCGGCCGAGCCGGTCTTGGAGATGCATTCGGAGATGACCGCAAGCTGCACCTTGCCGAACTCGCCTTGCAAGGCCTCCGCATAGGCCGCGGCATGGCGGCGCGCACGCGCCGCAGGCGTGCCCGCACTCACCGGCGGCAGCGGCAGCATTTGGGCGGCGTGATGGAGAAAGGCGTCGATCAGCAGCGCTTCCCGCGACGGCCACCATTTGTAGATCGTCATCTTGGAGACGTTGGAGTGGCGCGCAACGGCATCGATCGTGGTCGCGGCAAGGTCAGTCGTCGCCATCAGCGCATAGGCGCTTTCGAGGATGGCGTTCGTGGTCTCGATCGAGCGCGGCCGACCGCGCCGGGGCGCGCTCTCAGCCGCTTCGCTCGTACCTTTTGCCATGACCTCGCCTGCTGCGCCGAGACCGCGCGCTTTTACCGCGGCCTGTCTATCCGGCATAGCGCAGCCCTGCGGGCTGTGCCTAGCACAAATCGCCGGTAGGCCCGAGCGTCAGGCTCGCTGCCGTACAGCTGCCGGCTCGTCCTGACGCTTCGACCAGGAGATATAATAGGCCACCGCCGTCATCGCCGCGAAACCGGCAAGGCTCACCCCGATCTGCATCACGACCAGATTGGCACCGGTGATCAGGATGAGATGGCCGGCGAAGGACAGGAATACGCCGACGCAGAATACGGCGAGCCATTCCTCGCCGCATTTGATCACCATCTGAAGCGCCTTCCATTGCAGCCCCGGATGGTCGGGCGGGATGAGGTGGGTCGCGATGAAAGCGAGCGCGAGGAAATGGATCACGCGATAGGGCGCGAGGTTTTCCTTGTCGGTCGGCGAGATGCCGTTGAGAACGACATCCGGCAAATAGGCGGATAAAGTCGGCGAATGGCGCATCAGGGTGATGGCCATCGCCGATACGAGATAGGCACCCGCCAGCACGCGGAGCCAGGGCAGGTCGCGCAAGGCGCGGCCCGACGCGCCGGTGACGGCGAACCAGCCACCCAGCACCATCAGCATCTGCCAGCAGAACGGATTGAACGCCCATTCCTGGTCCGGGTAGGTTCGGAAATTCCAGTCGAACCAGCGCGCCGCGAAATAGAAGGCGACAGAGAGCGCCAGCGTCACGTTCGGCCGCCGCAACAGCCCCCACAAGGCAAATGGAAAGAAAGCCATCAGCGGGATCGTCAATTGCAGCAGGTCGAGGTTCAGCGGCTCCTCCTGCAGCAGGAGACCGCGGACCAGAATGCGCAGCGGATGCTCGAGTATCCCGGAGATGTTGTAGTCGCTGATGATCTCCGGCGCCATCGATTGCGAGGCGACATAGGCGATGGTGTCGATGTAGATCACGAACAGCACGACATAGGCGGCATAGAGCCGCCATACGCGGCGGAAGATGCGCGTCGCGGCGACGACATAGCCGCGCTCCAGCGCCATCTTGCCGTAGATGATGGCGACGCCATAGCCCACCACGAACACGAACAGGTCGGCGGCGCCGCTGAAGCCGAAGTTGCGCAGCGTCAGCAAGTTGACGACATTGTTCGGGATGTGATCGACGAACACCGACCAGGTCGCGATGCCGAGCGTCAGATACACCCTTGCGTCGTGGTGGAATGCGGCGAGGTTAGCCCTAACAGACGGCTTCATTGCTAATTATTTCATTTGGAATCGGGGCGATGCTTTTAGCGGCAACCGCCTGCCCATCCGAGTAGCGTTTGCGTGAAGGAGGGCCGATCTAACGAGACTGATGAAAAATTGCGCAGAGGCCGGCTGTTGAATTCCCACGACCTTGCTCGTCCGGCCGGTAGCGCAACTTTCTTAATGCGGTCTCGCGCTTATTCGGCTGGCTCGACCGACGTCTCATCCGCAGCGCCGGCGCGGCTTGCCATGATTCCGAACGCGACGCCGCCGATGGCCAGAATCGGCAACAGCCGCTTGACGCCGATGGCGCGGACGATCTGCAGGCCCGTCGCGATCAGCATGGGATCGGCGAGCATGCTTGGGGCCGCCTTCGCGGCGCGCTCGGCGGCGATGCGCGCGCGGGTCCGTATCTCCCGCTTGTAGCCCCAGTAGCTTCCCGCCGCGGCAAGCGTCAGCAGGAAGAAGATGCCGGCACCTGCAAGGCAGGCCTGCACGGGGCCGTATTTTTCAAGCACCGCGATGAAGGCCGCCGCACAGAGGAAGCATGTGGTGATGAACAGTGCGAACGCCGCACCCGCGGCAAGCGAGGTCAGCCGCACAGTCGTGCCCGTCGATGCGCTGATGCCGTCGATGATGCGCTGAAACACGGTCTTGCTCCTCAGATGCCCACAAGCCAATTCGTCATGTGCCGGTGACGGCAGCCGAAGCCGCCGGCAGCTCGCGCACGCCTTAACGGCGCCAGGCGAAACCGATCAGGAAGCCGATGCCGAGCGCGACACCGACGGTCGCGAGCGGCCGCTGCGTGATCGCGTCTTCCAGCGTCTCCTCGATCGAGCCGTAGGCATCCTGCGCCGCGTCCATCATCGCGCTGCCGCGCTCGGAGAAGTCGTCGAGCGACGAATCCATGTTGTCGCGCGCCTGCTTGTAACCGCGTCGGGCCTGCTTGCCCGTGGCCTTGGCGAACGTGTTGAGGGCGTCGGTGATCTGGTCGGTGAGGGCGGCGATATCGCTTTTCACGGCTGCTACATCCTTCTCGAGGCGGTCTCTGGTGGCTTTGTCGGGCCAGTCTTTCATCCCGGCTTCGCCATTTGTCATTGACATCACGAACTCCTGAATCGTCGGCGGCTGAGGCTGCCCGGAAAACGCTTCGTCGCGGGGGAAGTTCCGTCCGCTGAAACCGGTCACGCCTGTGGAAGCTGCGGCGAATTCTCCGGCAGCAGATGCTCCTTCAGGATCAACCCGACGATCAGCAGCGGAGATGACAGGAACGCACCCATTGGCCCCCACAGCCAGGTCCAGAACGCCAGCGCGATGAACACGGCGAGCGCGTTCAGCGCCAACCTGTGGCCGATGATCGTCGGCGTGACGAAGTGCCCTTCCAGGAAGGTAATGCCGCCGAAAGCCAGCGCCGCGGCCAGGCCGCCGCCGATGGTCGGGAAGGCGACCAGCCCGACCACGGCCAACACGACGAACATGGCGACAGGCCCGATGATCGGGATGAAATTGAGGGCAGCTGCAAGTGCGCCGAGGCCGGCCGGATTGGGCATTCCAGTGAGCGCACAGACGATGCCGGCCGCAACGCCCACGCCGATATTGATGACGGTCACCGTCAGCAGGTAATTGCCGAGATGGACCTCGATCTCGTTCAGGATCCGCAGCGTGCGCAGCCGTGCGTCGCGCTCGCCGAAATTCATGATCAACGCACGCCGCAGGTCGCGCCAGCTCGCGATGAACAGGATCAGGGTGGCGAAGAACAGCAGGAATTCGGCGAAGGTCGGCGACAGGAATTCCAGCGTCGGCTGCACCCATTCGATCTTGGGAAGCGGGACGCTTGGCAGCCCCTCGGAGCCGCCCACCATGGTTTGAAGCTCCTGCCACAGCGCCAGAGGCCGGTCGAAGACGTGCATCTTTTCCTTGAGCTGAGCGCCCAGCTCCGGCAGGCGCGAGCTCCACTCCATGACCGGCGCCGCAATCAGCGCGAGCACGAACGCGACCAGCGCGGTCACCGCGGTCACGATGAGTACCGCGCCGACGGCGCGCGGTACCCCCCGCTTTTCCAGGAACGTCGCGGCCGGCGACAGCATGGTGCCAGCGACGATGGCCATCACGACCGGCAGGAAGAAGGCCTTGGCGACATAGAGCACCGCGACGACGGCGATCAGGAGCAGACCGGCAAGCGCAAAGGCAACGAACTCGGTGCGCCGGACGACTGGTGGCAACTCGCTGTGGCTTTCGGGAAGCGGGACGCCTTCGCTGTTGCCGGAAATTAGACGTTCACTGGGAAGGACGCGCACAATCTCTCTCCTCGCACGGAGGCCCTAACCGCACGCCCAGTGGCCCATTATTGACCGGGAAAACGTCCCAATACCGCGGCGGTTCCATCGCGCCTTCGTGAGGTCGCGCTCGCTTGACTGTGACATCACGGTCGCGCGCGAGGGCGGAACTTGAGTCGAGAATGCTGCGTTTACGGGAGTGCAGGCATCACCCAGATGCACACATCCAGTGGGGCAGCACATGACCAAGTTCTCCGTAATCCGTCGCAGCTTTTCGCCGCGCGTCGTCACCGCTTGTGCCTTTGCGACAGCTTTACTGACCGTGCCCCTCGCGGCTCGGGCCCAGACGCTCGGCTACGCGCCGATGCAGCCGCAGGTGTATCCGCAGGCCCAGACCTATTCGCAGGGCTACATCAGCGAGGCGCCGCAGGCCACCGACGAGGACGCGGCATTGCCGGATCGCCTGCGCCGGCAGATCGTCAACTTCGATCGCAACGAGCCGGCCGGCACCATCGTCATCGATACTGCCAACACCTATCTTTACTACGTGCTCGGTAACGGACGCGCCATGCGCTACGGCGTCGGCGTCGGCCGCGAAGGATTCACCTGGTCGGGCGTGCAGAGCATTACCCGCAAGGCGGAATGGCCGGATTGGCATCCGCCGGCAGAGATGATCGCGCGTCAGCCTTATCTGCCGCGCTTCGTCGCCGGCGGCCCCGGCAATCCGCTCGGGGCGCGCGCGATGTATCTCGGCTCCAGCGAATACCGCATCCATGGCACCAACGATCCCACCACGATCGGCAAGTTTGTCTCCTCTGGTTGCATCCGTCTGACCAATGAAGATGTCAGCGATCTCTTCAGCCGCGTCAGTGTCGGCGCCAGGGTCGTGGTGCTGTCGAAGAACGCGCCGCTGATGGCGCGTGGCGGCGATCCCGTACGCAAGCGGCCGGCCGCGACGACGCTGCCCTCGGGTCGCCAGGCGCTGAACATCTCAGCGTCGTCGGTAGACCGAAAAGTTGAGTGAGGTCACATGATGAGACGTTCGATCAGCAAGCTCGCTGGGGGGACGGCCGCGTTCGTCACGATCGCTTCCCTCGGCCTCGCGCTGACGCCTTCGGCGCGTGCGGAAGATTTCTTCTCGGCGCTGTTCGGCGGCTTTCGCATGCGGCCGCCGCCGGAGATCCGGGTACCGTTCCCGAACGACGACATGCCGCGCTACGACCCGCCGCGCCAGCGCGCGTCCTATGGTGGTGGCATGGCTTATTGCGTGCGTGGCTGCGACGGGCGCTATTTCCCGGCCCAAGGGGCGGACGCCGAGAGCAAGGAGCAATCCTGCAAGAGCTTCTGCCCGGCGTCAGAGACCTCGCTGGTCTATGGCAGCAACATCGACGACGCCACGACCGACAGCGGCAAGTCCTATTCCGATCTGCCGAACGCCTTCCGCTATCGCAACGAGATCGTTTCCGGGTGTACCTGCAACGGCAAGGACCCGGGCGGCCTCGCTTCGCTCAAGGCCGAGGACGATCCGACCTTGCGCAAAGGCGATATCGTTGCAGGTAGCGACGGCCTCGTCGTCGCCAACCGCAACGCCAACGATCGCCGCGGTGTCGCGATGAACTTTTCGCCATTGCCGGACAAGGTCCGCGCAAAATTCCGCCAGGTGCCGGTGGTGGCGAAGGAGTAGGGCCCCTACGCCGCGCGGATCTTGCCGAGGAAATCGCTGACCTGATCGCCGAGCTGGCGGCTTTGGGTCTCCAGCATCTGCGAGGCCTGCTTGACGTTGTCAGCGGCGCCGGCCGCGGTGTCGGCGTCGGCCTTCACGCCGGTGATGTTGTCGGAGACATTTTTGGTGCCCTGCGCGGCATATTGCGTGCTGCGGGTGATCTCCTGCGTTGCCGCGCCTTGCTCCTGCACGGCGGCGGCAATCGCGGTGGCGACCTCGTTGACCTCGCCGATGATGCCGCCGATCGTCTGGATCGCGTTGATGGCATCGCCCGCGACCTTCTGGATGTCGGCGATTTGCTCCGAAATCTCCTCGGTCGCCTTCGCAGTCTGGCTCGCAAGTGATTTCACCTCAGAGGCGACAACCGCAAAGCCGCGGCCGGCTTCGCCGGCACGCGCGGCCTCGATCGTGGCATTGAGCGCGAGCAGATTGGTCTGCGCCGCGATGGTGTTGATCAGTCCGACGACCTCACCGATGCGGCCTGCGGATTGCGCCAGCCCCTGCACGGTGCTGTCGGTCTCGCGCGCCTGGTTGACGGCGCGGCTGGCGATCCCCGCGGCATGCGCCGCCTGCTGGCTGATATCGTTGATCGAGGCCGAAAGCTCCTCGGCGGCGGCTGCGACGCTTTCGACGCTGGTGGAAGCGTCGTTGGAGGCCTTGCCGGCGACCTCGACGCGTTCATTGGTCTGGCGCGACACGGCGGAGAGATCGCCCGAGGTCTTGCGCATCTCGGCCGAGGCATCGTTCAATTCGCCGAGCGACTTGCGCACCACGCCTTCGAACTCGCCGACATACGTCTCCATGGCGCGCTGGCGCGCAGCCGCGCCGGCATTGCGCTCGCGCTCCTGCGCCTCGATCTTGAGCTTGTCGATCGCCTGCTGCTTGAAGGTCTCCAGCGCGCCGGCGAGCGAGCCGATCTCGTCGTGACGGTCTTGATAACCGCTGTCGACGCCGAGGTCGCCACCGGCGACCTTGAGCATGGCGTCGCGGATCCGATGCAGCGGCGTGATCACGCGGCGGCTGACGGCGAGCATCGCGGCGCCGGTCAGGACGATGGCGGCAATCAGCAGGGCGGTATTGATGATCAGCGACTGGACCGCAGCCGAGCGTTGGGCCGCGGAATGGTCCTTGGCGGCCTGTAGCGCCGCATCGGCGAGCTTCACCGCGGTCATCATGCGGGGCACCGAGTAGGGGCTCCACTGGTTGGCGGTCATCGACGCCTTCTCGCCCTTGGCGATCGCCGTGATGACGCCATCGCGCGTGGCGGCATATTGCGGATCGAAATAGGTCGCCTTGGTTTCAGCCATTGCCGCGCTCAACGCTGATGGCAATTGCATGCCGGTCGCGGCGAGCTCGATCGCATTCCAGGCGGTCTCGGTGCCGCCGACCCATTTCGTGTAGGCGAGCTGGACCTCGGGCGCGAGCTTGCCGCTGCCGAGTGCATTGCCGACGATCAATGAGGACTCGCCAGCGTTCAGGCGCAACAGCCAGGCCATCTGCTTGATCATCAGCAACTGGTCGATCGTCGGATCCTGGTGGTTGACGCTCGCCGCAAGCAGCGGCGACAGTTTCTCGAGCACCGACATCAATCCATCTTCGCTATCGGTGTATTCCTTTGCCAACGCCGCGCGGCGCGATGCTTTCGGCTTGGCAACTTCGGTCCAGAACTCGGTCTGTGCCGCGAGCAGCGCCTTGTTGAATCGGTTGAGGTCTGTAACCATCGCCTCACGCTGAGGCATGTCGATCGAAGGCAGGATCTCGGTCGCGTGCGCCAGCGCGGGCATCAGCGCCTCGCGGATATCGCGGATATATTTTTCGATGTCCTTGTCCATCGCGATGTCGGAGGTGAGCTGGCGGTTGCTGGTCGAGCGGTCGGCCCGAATGTTCGCCATCGCCTTGAACACTTCGGCCGAAGCCGCCGAAACCGCGACGATCCGGTTGGCCTGCTGCAGCAGGCCCCATGAGCTCCATGCGCTGATTGAGAAGCCGATGACGACGACCAAGGCGGTAGAGAGGATTACCGCTTTCAGCAGCGTGGATACGGTCAAGCGGTTGAGCATCGGACACCCCGGTACGCGTTTCGAAATTCATGGCCCCCTGAAAGGCAGCCCCACGAACTTCGAAACCAAAGGGATGCGTGCAATCAGGCGCACCTGCCTCCGGCAGGCGCTCCGATCGCATTTGGCCTGAAAAGGGTAAAAACTTAGACAGTGTTTCTGCCGTAAAATTACGTAGGCCAGGGAATCCGCTGCATCTCCACGTCGTCCTGGTCTTCGCCAGGACGACGCTGGCGCGCGACGGCGCCCGCGTTACGCTCGCGCTCGTGCTCTTTGATCTTGAGCTTTTCGGTGGCCTGCTGCTTGAAGGTTTCCAGCGCGCCGGCGAGCGCGCCGATCTCGTAGTTGCGATCGAGATAGCCGCTGTCGACGGCGAGATCGCCGCCGGCGACCTTGAGCATCGCATCGCGGATGGTGTTGAGCGGACGGATCACGCGGCGGCTGACCAGCATGATCGCGCCGACGGCGAAAGAGATGGCAAGCGCCAGCAGCACGAGCTGCGCGATCAGGGCGCGTTGAGCGGTGTTGCGTTGATCGAGGGTGTGCGCCCTGGCGGCGTCGAGGGCGGCTTCGGCCACTGCGACCGCGCTCGCCAGGCGGCCGACCGTGAGCGGGCTCCACTGGTTGGCGGTCAGCTCGGCCTTCTCGCCTTTGGCCAGCGTGTCCGCGAGGCGATCACGCAGGCTCAGGGTAAAGTATTAGGCAGGCCGCCTGCCGGTAGAATTACGCATTTACCAGAAGTTGTAAGGGGTTGCGCGCATGGAACCGGCGCGCGAGACAGGCGTTAGGACCTCGTTAGCAATTTGCCTGAAGGGGGCCTCGCAATGCTGGTCGGCGTACTCGTCACCTTTCTCGTCATCATTCTCGTGCTTTATCTCATCAACATGCTGCCGATGGACGGCCGCGCCAAGCAGATCGCGCGCGTCGTCGTCATCATCATCGGCATCGTGTCGCTGCTGAAATATCTCGCGGTGTTTTAGGGCGGACCTGGAGTCCGGACTCCATCTACGGAACTCTCCAGCAAAAAGCCCCGGCGTTGAGCCGGGGCTTGGGTTTGCGTCGCTCTAATGCAGTGATTTGAGCCAGGCGTCAACGTCCTGCCGGACCTGATCCTTGGCGAGGCCGTAGCGCTGCTGGAGCCGGCCTTCAAGCTGTTCTCGGCGTCCCTCGATCACGTTGAGATCGTCGTCAGTGAGCTTGCCCCATTTCTCCTTGGCGGAACCCTTGAACTGCTTCCAATTTCCTTCAATGCGATTCCAGTCCATGACCATCTCCTGAAGAGTTGATGGCCCTACAACCATTGCGGAACGCAGCCGTTCCGCAGCGCGCTGCGGCGTTTCGCCCGATCGGCCGAGGGCGTCAGCCCGCTGCCTTGGCCTCGCGGCGGCGCGCGGTCAGGATGTATTCGGTATAGCCGTTCGGCTGCTCGCGGCCTTTGAAGATGAGGTCGCTAGCCGCCTTGAAGGCAACGCCGTCGAAGGCGGGCGCCATCGGCTTGTAGATCGCATCGCCGGCGTTCTGCTTGTCGACAACGACGGCCATGCGTTTGAGCGATTCCATCACCTGTGCCTCGGTGATGACGCCCTGGTGCAGCCAGTTGGCGAGATGCTGGCTGGAGATGCGCAGGGTGGCGCGGTCTTCCATCAGGCCGACATCGTGGATGTCAGGCACCTTGGAGCAGCCGACGCCCTGGTCGATCCAGCGCACGACGTAGCCCAGAATGCCCTGGCAGTTGTTGTCGATCTCCTGCTTGACGTCGTCGGGCGCCCAGTTCGACTTCGACACCGGAATGGTGAGGATGTCGGAGAGCTTCGCGCGCGGACCGCCCTTGGTCAGCTCCTGCTGGCGTGCGATCACGTTGACCTGGTGATAGTGCAGGGCGTGCAGGGTCGCGGCGGTCGGCGAGGGCACCCACGCCGTGGTGGCGCCGGCCTGCGGATGGGCGAGCTTCTGCTGCAGCATGTCCGCCATCTTGTCCGGCGCCGCCCACATGCCCTTGCCGATCTGGGCATGGCCGGGCAGGCCGTCGATCAGGCCCATGTCGACGTTCCAGTCCTCATAGGCCTTGATCCAGGCCTGCGCCTTCATCTCGTTCTTGCGGATCATCGGACCCGCTTCCATCGAGGTGTGGATCTCGTCGCCGGTGCGGTCGAGGAAGCCGGTGTTGATGAACATGATGCGCTTGGAGGCACGCTGGATGCAGGCCTTGAGGTTGACGGTGGTGCGCCGCTCCTCGTCCATGATGCCGACCTTGAGCGTGTTCTCGGGCAGGCCCAGCATCTTCTCGACGCGGTCGAAGATCTCGCAGGTGAACGAGACCTCGTCCGGGCCATGCATCTTCGGCTTGACGATATAGGCCGATCCCGTGCGGCTGTTCTTGACCTTGGAGTTGCCCTTGAGGTCGTGAATGGCGAGCAGGCCGGAGACGGCAGCGTCTAGCAGGCCTTCCGGAATTTCGTCGCCCTTCTCGTCCAGCACCGCGTCGGTGAACATGTGGTGACCGCAATTGCGCATCAAGAGCAGGCTGCGGCCGTGCAGCTTGACCTCGCCCTTGCCGTCCGGTGTCTTGTAGGAGCGGTCGGCGTTGAGCGAACGCGTCAGCGCCTTGCCGCCTTTTTCGAAGTCCGCCGACAGCGTGCCGTTCATCAGGCCCAGCGTGTTGCGATAGACCAGCACCTTGTCCTCGGCATCGACCGCGGCGACCGAGTCCTCCATATCGAGGATGGTCGACACGGCAGATTCCATGATCATGTCGGCGACACCGGCCGGATCGTCCTTGCCGATGGTGCTGTTGCGGTCGATCTTCACCTCGACATGCAGGCCGTTGTTGGCGAGCAGCACCGCGCTCGGCGCCGCTGCATCACCCTGGAAGCCGGCGAATTGCGCGGCGTTCTTCAGCGCGGTGGCGTTGCCGCTCTTCAATTTCACTGCGAGTTGGCCCGCGACGACGCTGTAGGCGGTGACGTCGGTGTGGCTGCCGGTTGCCAGCGGCACGGCGGCGTCGAGGAAGGCTTTTGCTTTCGCGATCACCTTGTCGCCGCGCGCCTTGTTGTAGCCCTTGCCGCTCTCGGCAGCGTCGTGAGGGATCGCGTCGGTGCCGTAGAAGGCGTCATAGAGCGAGCCCCAGCGCGCATTCGCCGCGTTCAGCGCGTAGCGCGCGTTGGTGAGCGGCACGACCAGCTGTGGCCCGCAGATCTTGCCGATCTCTTCGTCCACATTGGCGGTCTCGACCTTCTGCGTCGCGGGCTCCGGGACGAGATAGCCGATCTCTTTCAGGAAGGCGGTGTAGGCGTCGAGGTCGAACGCCTTGCCCTTGCTCGCGCGGTGCCAGTCGTCGATCTTGGCCTGCAGCGCGTCACGGAAGGCGAGCAGCGACCGGTTCTTCGGCCCCAGCTCCTTGACGATGGCGGCCACCCCGGCCCAGAACGCATCCGGCGCGATCCCCGTTTTCGGGGCGGCTTCCTTGGCGATGAAATCGAAAAGGACGGGGGCGATCTTCAATCCGTGGGCGTCGACGCGTTTCATGATGGTCTTTCTTGTTGGAAATGGCTGTTTTTGGCTGCTTTTGACCCGACGGCAGCAAAATGCGCCCACGCGGGGCGACTTTCGGGACCTATTAGCCCCAAAATCGGGGCGGTGAGAAGACCCCCAAAACTTGTCAAAATGTCAAGGCGAGGTGGCGGCCCAGCGCATCGTTGTCATTCCCCGCGACCCGGCTGCGCCAAGGCTTCGCCGAGGTTGAGGTCCAGGGGCGCCGAAGCTTTAGCGAAGGCGGCAAGCGGGGAATCCAGTACGCCGCAGCTTCTGCGTATCCCAACGCTGTCTCTGGCCCGGTCGAGCCGGGCGACGACAGTTGGGAGACTCAAATATTCGCGGCGAGATCCACGAGCTCGTCGAACAGCACGCCGGTTGTCTTCAGCATCTGTTCGATCTCATCGGTCGCCTCGGCAACCGTCCGCGTCGACGTGTCGATCACGAGCTCAGCCGCCTCGGGCCGTTCGTAGTCGTTGCCGATGCCCGTAAACGAGGCAAGGGCGCCGGCACGGGCTTTTTTGTAATGGCCCTTGGGATCGCGCTCCTCGCAGATCTCGGCCGGTGTCGCGACATGGATCTCGCGGAATGCAGTGTCAGCGATACGGCGTGCGGTGGCGCGGTCCTCGCGGGCCGGCGAGACGGCGGCGACGATGGCGATGTGGCCGTTGCGGGCGAGATGGGTCGCGACCTCCGCGAGACGGCGGATGTTCTCGCTGCGATCAGTGGTGGAGAAACCGAGATCGCCGTTGAGTCCGGCGCGTACCGTGTCGCCGTCGAGCAGGATCGGCGAGCCGCCATTGGTGAACAACCGCCGCTCCAGCGCCTTCGCCAGCGTCGACTTGCCGGAGGCCGGCAGACCCGTGAGCCAGACCACGGCGCCGTTGTGGCGATAGCGCGCGGAGCGCTCATCAGGACGCAGCGCCGATTCCACCGGCACGATATCGACAGGCACGGCGCGCTGGCCGGCATCGACGGACAGAACGAGGCCGCCGCCGGCGATGCGCCCGGAGACCTCGATCACGAGGCGGCCGGTGCGCGGGTTCTCCGTATAGGGATCGGTTGCGATCGGATTGGACAAGGAGATGTCGATCTCGCCGACATGGTTGCGGCCGATCGCCTTGTTCTCGCGGCTCTCGAGCTCGCCGGGATCGACCGCCTTCTCGATGGCGACGACGGTGGCGCGGCTTTCCTTCGGTCCGCAGCGGACCAGAAGCTGATCGCCTTTGGCGAGCGGCTTGTCGTGCAGCCAGAAGATGCGCGCGCGCAGCCGCCGCGTCTCGCGCGGGGCGGCATTGGCGCGCGCGATGATGTCGCCGCGCTCGATGAACAGCTCGCGATCGAGCGTGATGCCGACCGAGCGGCCCGCGCCCTGACGGTTTGCGGCCGGGGTCACCGGCCAGGTCTCGACCGTCTTGATCTTCGCGATCTTGCCGGCCGGCATGATCACGATCTCGTCGCCGGCAATCAAGCTGCCGGATTCGATGCGGCCGGCGACGATGCGGCGATCGTCGAACTTGTAGATCGCCTGCACGGGCAGACGGAGCGCCAGCGCTTCCAGCGGCCGCGCCGGCTCGAGCCGATCGAGCGCCTCGACCACGGTCGGACCCTTGTACCAGCCGATGCGGTCGGTGCGCTCGGCAACGCCGTCGCCGTCGCGTGCCGAAATCGGGATGATTGCGGCCGGCGTCACGCCGAGGCCGTTGAGATGCGCGGAGATCTCGTCGCTGATCTCCTTGAAGCGATCGGCGGAGAAATCGACGCGGTCCATCTTGTTGACGACGACCGCGACCTGCTTCACGCCGAGCAGATGCAGGAGATAGCCATGACGGCGGGTCTGGTCGCGCACGCCTTCGAGCGCGTCGATGATCAGCACTGCTCCGTCGGCCTGCGAGGCGCCGGTGATCATGTTGCGCAGGAATTCGGCGTGGCCGGGCGCGTCGATCAGCACGATGTCACGCGAATTGGTGCGGAAGCGGATCTGTGTGGTGTCGATGGTGATGCCCTGGTCGCGCTCGGTCTGCAGTGCATCGAGCAGGAACGACCATTCGAACGCCATGCCGCGCCGCGCGCTGACGGCTTTGAGCATTTCGAGCTTGCCGTCAGGCAGGCTGCCGGTTTCGTGCAGCAGGCGGCCGACCAGCGTCGACTTGCCGTGGTCGACATGGCCGACGATGACGATGCGCACTTGCGGTCGCGTCGTGCCATTTGGCATCGACGTGGTGCCGTTCGGCGTGGCAGGCGAAGCGGGGGTGACGAGCATGTTCATAGCCGCGATGCATCCTTGAGATCAGAGATAACCGGCGACGCGCAGGCGCTCGAAAGCGTCCTCGGTCTCGTGGTCGAGCGCACGGCCGGCGCGCTCCGGCACCTTGGTCTGCTCGAGCTCGATCAGGATCTCGTCGATGTTCGATGCGGTCGAGGCGACTGGATTGGTGATGTCCTGATCGCCCAGCGAGCGATAGCGCTTGCCGTTCTGCGACAGATAGAGCGGGATGATCGGGATGTTCTCGCGCTTGGTGTAGGCCCAGATGTCGGCCTCGGTCCAATGCAGGATCGGGTGGATGCGCAAGTGAGCGCCTTGCGGCGGCGATGCGTTGAAATGGTCCCAGAACTCCGGCGGCTGGTCGCGTACGTCCCAATTGCCTTCGAGACCGCGCGGCGAGAACACGCGCTCCTTGGCGCGGGTGGCTTCCTCGTCGCGGCGAATGCCGGCGATCAGGCCGTCAAATCCGTATTTCGCCAGCGCCATCTTGAGGCCCTCGGTCTTGCGCGCGGCGGAACGAGCCGCCGGCGGCAGCGTTGGGTCGACGGCATCGATGGGCGGGCAAGGCTCGACACGAAGATCGAGCTCCCACTCTTTCCCGTAGTGATCGCGGAACCGATACATCTCCGGAAACTTCTTGCCGGTGTCGACATGGAGGGCCGGGAACGGCAGGCGGCCGAAGAATGCCTTGCGCGCCAGCCAGATCATGACGTTGGAGTCCTTGCCGAGCGACCACAGCAGAGCGATCTTCTTCAGACGGGCGAAGGCCTCGCGGAAGATGTAGATGCTTTGCGCTTCCAGCTGGTCGAGATGGTCCATGCTGGGAGCGGTCAGCGCGACGGGAATTTGCTCGGAAACGAGCGTCTGGGAGTCCCGTCCATCTGCACCGGAATCGGTCCTGAGAAGATGCATCTTTGCCACTTTGCGTTTGGAGGCGAATTTTCTATAGTTGCGACGCAGAAGAGAAGAAAAAATTTTCTCTTTGCGCGCTCGAAACGACACATATATAGAAAATAATTCCAGTCAACCCCGAATGTGGGGCAAGCGAGTATCGTATGCGGTTCTTGCCGGTGTTCCTCGATCTCAAGGCCGGTCCGGTTGTTCTCGTCGGCGCGGGTGAGCTTTTGCGCGCAAAACTGCGCGTGCTCGCCGCTGCTGGTGCGCGCATCCGCGTGCATGCGATCGACGGCAATCACGAGCTTGGCCTGAGCGCCGATGACGCGGCGCGTATCGAGACCGCGACCGGCGATCCGCTGACGGCTGATCTTGCCGGCGTCATCGCCATCGTTTGCGCGGGCGCGGGCGATATTGGCGTGGCGATGTCGGCGCGGGCGAAGTCGCTTGGCCTGCCGGTCAACGTCATGGACGATCTCGAACATTCCAGCTTCATCTTTCCGGCAATCGTCGATCGCGGTGATGTCGTGGTCGCGGTCGGCACCGGCGGCACCTCTCCGGTGGTCGCGCGGCGCGTGCGCGAGAAGATCGAGGCGCTGCTGCCCGCGCGCATCGGCGAGCTCGCCGAGTTCATCGGCGGCTTCCGCAAGTCCATCAACGAGCGAATTGCCGAGTTTCCGCTGCGCCGCCGCTTCTGGGAGCGCGTCATCGACGGTCCGATCGGCGCTTCCGTGTTGGCCGGCCGCAAGGACGAGGCGGACGCGGCGCTCAAGCAGATTTCAGATCCGTCCGCGTTCGCGCGCGCCAACAAGCCGGAAGGCTCGGTCGTACTGGTCGGTGCCGGCCCCGGCGATCCCGATCTTCTCACCATCAAGGCGCTCCGCGCGTTGCAGGATGCCGACATCGTCTTTCACGACGAGCTGGTCTCGCCCGACATTCTCGACCGCATCCGTCGTGACACCACGCGCGTCGCCGTTGGCCGCCGTGTCGGCAAGCCCGGCATCGGCCAGGACGCCATCAACAAGCGCATGATCGAGGCCGCGCAAGCTGGTCAGCGCGTGGTGCGGCTCAAGGGCGGCGATCCCTTCGTGTTCGGCCGCGGCGGCGAAGAGGTGGAGGCACTGCGCGTGGCCGGTGTCGCCTATTCAATCATTCCCGGCATCACCGCCGGTCTCGGGGGCGCTGCCGATTTCGAAGTGCCGCTCACCTACCGTCACGAAGCAACCCGCATCACCTTCCTCACCGCGCACAAGGCGCGCGACGCGGAGACGGTGGATTGGTCGACGCTGACCGACACCAAAATGACTGTCGTGGTCTACATGGGCATGACCGCTGCGCCCGCCGTTCGCGCGGGCCTGTTCGCCGCCGGTCGTTCGCCGGAGACGCCGGTCGGCGTGTTCGCCCGCGTCACGCGGCCGGATGCGCAAGGCGCGATCGGCACGCTGCGCGACCTGCCCGAGCTGGTGCGGCAGACCAATGGCGGTCCCGCCATTCTCATCATCGGCGACGTGGTCCGGCATGCCGGTTCGCTTCTCCGTCAAACACCCAAGACAAACTCAGCTCAAATCATCTCTGACCTATTGGATGCAGCCGAATGACCTCCCCGCTTGAACAGAAGAAGATCAAGATCGCCGGCCCCTCGGTGGTGACCGCCAACCGCACCTGGGACGGCATCGTGGTATACCGCACGGCCGCCAAGAGCTGGTCCGCGGACCTGGCGGAAGCCGCGATCGTGCGCACCTCGGATGAAGCGAAAGCGTTGCTTGCGGAGTCCGTCGCCGATGACGTCGGCGCGATCGGTCCCTATATCGCCCCGGTGCAGGTCGGCGCGGACGGCAAGATCGAACCCGGCAATCTGCGCGAACAGATCCGTCGCACCGGTGTGACCATCGGACAGCCGGCCCAGGTTTAAGGCATTCTCTCATGTACGCTTACGACGAAATCGACCGCACGCTCGTTAACGAGCGCGTCTCGGAGTTCCGCGACCAGGTGAAGCGCCGCCTCTCGGGCGAGCTTACCGAGGACGAGTTCAAGATCCTGCGCCTGCAGAACGGCGTCTATCTGCAACTGCACGCCTACATGTTCCGCGTCGCGATTCCCTACGGGACACTGGCGACGAACCAGTTGCGGGCGCTCGCCCATGTTGCGCGCAAATATGACCGCGGCTACGGCCACTTCACCACGCGGCAGAACATCCAGTTCAATTGGATCAAGCTCGCCGAGCTGCCGGACGCACTCGCTGACCTCGCCAAGGTCGGCATCCATGCGATGCAGACCTCCGGCAACAACATGCGCAACGTCACTTCGGACCAGTGGGCCGGCGTCGCGCCCGGTGAGATCGAGGACCCGCGCATCTGGTCGGAGCTGATCCGCCAGCACACCACGCTGCATCCGGAGTTCTCGTTCCTGCCGCGCAAGTTCAAGATCGCGATCACCGCGTCGGACCATGACCGCGCCGCGATCAAGATCCACGACATCGGGCTGAAGCTGATCAAGAACGAGGAGGGTGAGACCGGTTTCGAGGTGCTCGTCGGCGGCGGTCTCGGCCGCACGCCGTTCATCGGCAAGACCATCAAGCACTTCGTGCATGGCCGCGATATCCTCAGCTATATCGAGGCGATCCTGCGCGTCTACAATCAGTACGGTCGCCGTGACAACATCTACAAGGCGCGCATCAAGATCCTGGTGCACGAGCTCGGCATCGAAAAATTCTCGCGCGAGGTCGAGGAGGAGTGGCAGCACATCCGCAACTCCTCGCTGCAGATCGACGACGAGGTGATCGAGGATATCCGCTCGCGTTTCACCTATCCGAACTACGAGAAGCTGCCGCATATGCCGGACGAGCTGCGTCAGGCCACGGCGGACGCGGACTTCGAGGCGTGGCGCAAGAATTCGGTGTCGCCGCACAAGGTGCAGGGCTATTCCATCGTCACGATCTCGTTGAAGCCGATCGGCGCGCCTCCGGGCGATGCCACGGCCGAGCAGATGGATGCGCTGGCGGATCTCGCCGATAAATATTCGTTCGGTGAGATCCGCGTCGGCCACGAGCAGAATCTGGCGCTGCCGCATGTCGCCAAGCGTGACCTGCCGGCGTTGTGGAAGGCGCTCGACAAGCTCGGTCTCGCGACGCCGAACGTCAATCTGATCACCGACATCATCGCCTGCCCGGGTCTCGATTACTGCTCGCTGGCGAATGCGCGCTCGATCCCGATCGCGCAGGAGCTGACGCGGCGCTTCGCCAACCACGAGCTCGCCAATCTGATCGGCCGGCTCCACATCAACATCTCCGGCTGCATCAATGCCTGCGGTCACCACCATGTCGGCCATATCGGCATTCTCGGCGTCGAGAAGAACGGCGAGGAGATCTACCAGATCACCATCGGCGGCCGTGCCGACGAAGCTGCTGCGCTCGGCAATCTGATCGGCCCAGGCGTCAAGTTCGACGAGGTCGCCGACGTCATCGAGGACGTCGTGGAAGCCTATCTGGCGCTGCGCGAGCGGCCCGAAGAGCTGTTCATCGACACGGTGAAGCGCCTCGGCGTCGAACCCTTCAAGGAGCGCGTCTATGCCACTCGTTAACGGCGGAAAAATCGCCGACGACAGTTTCGTCAAGCTGGCCGTCGACACGCCGCTGCCCGAGAGCGGCGACATTCTGGTGCCGGCCGAGCGTTTCGTCGGCGAGGCGGAGGTACTGCTCAAGCGCGCCGGCAGGGTCGGCGTGATCTGGCCGAACAGCCGCGACATCGACGAGCTGGTGCCGTATCTCGGCAAGGTCGCCGCCGTCGCGCTGGTGTTCCCGACCTTCCGCGACGGACGCGCCTACAGCCAGGCACGGCTGCTGCGCGAGCGTTACAATTATCGCGGCGAATTGCGCGCGACCGGCCAGATCCTGCGTGACCAGTTCGTGTTCATGCTGCGCGCCGGCTTCGATTCCTTCGAGGTCAAGAAGCAGGCGGATGCGGAAGCCTTCATGCAGACCGCGAAGCGCTATTCGGTGTTCTACCAGCCGACCGGCGACGGCCGGATCACGGCATTGCACCGGCGCATGCAGCTGCGTCATTCGGAAGGTGTCGGCACGTGAACGCGATCGCGCCCCAGGTTTCATCCGCCTCTGCGCTGCCTTCGGCGGAAGAGCTCGACCATGCGCTGCGCGATGCGTCGCCGGTGGAAGTCATCGCCGCGGCGTTGAAGACGGTCGGGCGTGAAAAACTCGCGCTGGTGTCGTCCTTCGGCACGGAATCGGCAACGCTGCTCAAGGTCATGGCGGACGTCGACCCGGCCATCCCCGTGATCTTCCTCGACACCGGCTGGCTGTTCGAGGAGACGCTCGCCTATCGCGATACGCTGATCGCGACGCTGGGCCTCAAGGACGTCCGCTCGATCAAGCCGGCCGAAGAGACGCTGTCGCGGGAGGATCCCGACCGCGACCTCTGGTTCTCCGATCCCGACGCCTGCTGCCGCATCCGTAAGGTGGAGCCACTGGCGCGTGCGCTGAAGCCGTTTTCGGCCTGGCTCAACGGTCGCAAGCGCTTCCAGGGCAATGCCCGCGCCGACATCCCGGTGGTCGAAGACGACGGCGCACGGTTGAAGTTCAATCCGTTCGCCAACGTCTCGCGCGAGGAACTCGAAGCGATTTTCCTCCGCGCCAAATTGCCGCGTCACCCACTCGCGGCGTCGGGTTTTCGCTCGGTCGGGTGTATGCCTTGCACGAGCAGAACGACCGAGGGCGAGGATGAGCGCGCGGGTCGCTGGCGCGGCCGACCGAAGACAGAATGCGGCATCCACACGATGAAGACTTCGTAGCACAGTCGAGCTGCAAGGCTACGAACAAGAAAATCAGGTTCCGTTGACTTGAGAGCGTTTCGCCACGAGTTTCGCCTGCATGCCTTCGATGACAGTGACGTCGTCGAAGTGAATGGAGATGGACATGATGCGTCGTATCGTTCCGCTCGCTGCAGGACTTCTCGCAACAGGACTGCTCGTAACGGGATTCTTGGCAAGCGCGGCTCTCGCTGCTGATATCAACCTCTTGAACGTGTCGTACGATCCGACGCGTGAGCTTTATGTCGAGTTCAACAAGGCGTTCGCGAACGCCTATCAGAAGGAAACCGGCAAGAGCGTCGAGATCAAGCAGTCGCATGGCGGCAGCGGCTCGCAGGCGCGCGCCGTGATCGACGGATTGCAGGCCGACGTGGTGACGCTAGCGCTCGCCTATGACATCGACGCCATCGCCGGCAAGGGCCTCATCGCGGCAGATTGGCAGAAGCGGCTGCCGCAGAATTCATCACCCTACACGTCGACTATCGTGTTCCTGATGCGCAAGGGCAATCCCAAGGGCATCAAGGACTGGGATGACCTGCTCAAGCCGGGCGTCGCCGTGATCACGCCGAACCCGAAGACCTCGGGCGGTGCGCGCTGGAATTATCTGGCGGCCTGGGGCTTTGCGCAGAAGAAATATGGTTCGGCGGACAAGGCCAAGGACTTCATCGGCAAGCTCTATCAGCAGGTTCCGGTGCTCGATACCGGCGCGCGCGGCGCCACCGTGACCTTCGTCGAGCGCGGCGTCGGCGACGTGCTGCTCGCCTGGGAGAACGAGGCCTATCTCGCGCTGAAGGAGTTTGGTCCGGAGAAATTCGAGATCGTGGCGCCGCCGCTGTCGATCCTCGCCGAGCCGCCGGTCGCCATCGTCGACAAGGTTGCCGATAAAAAGGGCACCCGCAACGTCGCCGATGCCTACCTCCAGTACTGGTACACCAAGGAAGGGCAGGAGATCGCCGCGCGCAACTTCTACCGTCCGCGCGATCCCGAGATTGCTAAAAGGCACGAAAACTCGTTCGCAAAGGTCGAGCTGTTCACGATCGACGATGTGTTCGGCGGCTGGACCAAGGCGCAGAAGGAACATTTTGCTGACGGTGGCGTCTTCGATCAGATCTACAAGAACTGATCGGGCGCTGTCGGAGGGGTTTTAACAGGGGGTCTGGTGAGCGTAATCGCAGCACGACGCCGGACGTTGCCGGGCTTCGGTCTCACGATGGGACTGACGCTGACCTGGCTGTCCGTCATCATCCTGATTCCGCTCGCCGGCCTGTTCCTGAAGTCGCTTGAGCTCAGCCCCGAGCAGTTCTGGAACATCCTCTCGAGCCGCCGTACCCTGAATGCGCTTCGCGTCTCCTTCGGCCTCGCTTTTGCAGCGGCATGCGTCAATCTCGTGATGGGCAGCATCATCGTCTGGGCGCTCGTGCGCTATCGCTTTCCCGGCCGCCGGCTGTTCGATGCCATCGTCGATGTGCCTTTTGCATTGCCGACGGCTGTTGCCGGCGTCGCGCTGACCTCGCTATTTGCCGAAAAAGGCTGGCTGGGTGCGCCGCTCGCCGCGCTCGGCATCAAGGTGGCGTTCACGCCGCTCGGCATCTTCGTCGCCATGATCTTCATCGGCATTCCCTTCGTGGTGCGCACCGTGCAGCCGGTGCTGCAGGATCTCGACCCCGAGATCGAGGAGGCCGCGGGCAGCCTCGGCGCCAGCCGCTGGCAAACGATCATTCGCGTGATCCTGCCGTCGCTCGGTCCGGCATTGCTCACGGGGCTCGCGCTCGCCTTTGCGCGCGCGGTCGGCGAATACGGCTCGGTGATCTTCATCGCCGGCAATCTGCCCAACGTCTCCGAGATCGCGCCGCTCTTGATCGTGATCCGGCTCTCCGAATTCCGCTATGCCGACGCGACCGCGATCGCCGTCGTCATGCTCGTCGTCTCCTTCGTCATCATCTTCGCAGTCAACCGGTTGCAGCGCTGGGCGCAGAACCGGATCCCGGTGCACTAGGGCGGAATGCGATGACGATGCAGATCGCCGACGCCGTTTCGCTGTCCTCGCCCGAGGCGAAGGCGCGCGCGCATGCGGCAGCCGCGCGCAACAATCTCCGTACCGAGCCGAAGGCCGTGCGCATCGCCATCATCGCGCTGGCGATATTGTTCCTCTCCGCCTTTGTCGTGCTGCCGCTGGTGCTGGTGTTCGCGCAGGCCTTCTCGAAAGGCATTCTGGCCTATTTCGACGCGCTCGCCGAGCCGGAGGCGCTGGCGGCGATCAAGCTGACGCTGCTGGTCGCGGCGATCTCGGTCGGCCTCAACCTTGTGTTTGGTCTCGTCGCCGCCTGGGCGATCGCCAAGTTTGAGTTTCGCGGAAAAACCTTCCTGATCACGCTGATCGACCTGCCATTCTCGGTGAGCCCGGTGATCTCGGGTCTCGTGTTCGTGCTGTTGTTTGGCGCGCAGGGCTATTTCGGGGGCTGGTTGAGGGATCACGACATCCAGATCCTGTTCGCGGTGCCCGGCATCGCGCTCGCTACCACCTTCGTGACCTTCCCCTTCGTGGCGCGCGCCCTGATCCCCTTGATGCAGGAGCAAGGCACGCAGGAGGAGGAGGCCGCGATCTCGCTCGGCGCCTCGGGCCTGCAAACCTTCTTCCGCGTCACGCTGCCCAACATCAAATGGGGCGTGCTCTATGGCGTCCTGCTCTGCAACGCGCGCGCGATGGGCGAGTTCGGTGCGGTCTCCGTCGTCTCCGGCCATATCCGCGGCGAGACCAACACCATGCCGCTGCTGGTCGAGATTCTCTACAACGAGTACCAGTTCGTCGCCGCGTTCGCGATCGCTTCGCTGCTCGCGATGCTGGCGCTGATCACGCTGATCGCCAAGACCGTTCTCGAACGTCACCTCGGCGAAGGACGCGACATCAATGACGATTGAAGTCAGAAATCTCGTCAAGAAGTTCGGCAGTTTTGCTGCGCTCGACGGCGTCGACCTCAGGGTCAATGACGGCGAGCTGCTGGCGCTGCTCGGTCCCTCCGGCTCCGGCAAGACAACGTTGTTGCGGATCATCGCCGGCCTCGACTGGCCTGACTCGGGCGAGGTCGCCTTCAACGGCGAGGACGCGCTGGCGCAGGGCGCGCGCGAGCGCCATGTCGGCTTCGTGTTCCAGCACTACGCGCTGTTCCGCCACATGAGCGTGTTCGAGAACGTCGCCTTCGGCCTGCGCGTGCAGCCGCGTGCGGTCCGCAAGGACGAGGCGACGATCCGCGCCCGCGTCAAAGAGCTGCTCGATCTCGTGCAACTCGACTGGCTCGCCGACCGCTATCCGAGCCAGCTCTCCGGCGGCCAGCGCCAGCGCATCGCGCTGGCCCGTGCGCTTGCGATCGAGCCGCGGATCCTGCTGCTCGACGAGCCGTTCGGTGCGCTCGATGCCAAGGTGCGCAAAGAGCTGCGCAAATGGCTGCGCTCGCTGCACCATGAGATCCACGTCACCTCGATCTTCGTCACCCACGACCAGGAGGAGGCGCTCGAAGTCGCCAACCGCGTCGTCGTCATGGACAAGGGCAAGATCGAGCAGATCGGCTCGCCCGACGACGTCTACGAGACGCCAGCGACTGCCTTCGTCCACGGCTTCATCGGCGAATCCATCGAGCTGCCGGTCCAGGTCGAGGGCGGCGTGATCAGGCTCGGCGACCGGCCGCTGCGGCTTGCGGCAGACGGGCTTGCGCCTGGCGCGTCAAAACTGTTCGTACGGCGACACGACATGCTGGTCGGTCCACCCGGCAGTGGAGCCTTCGAGGGCGCCGTGCAGCACGTCCGCAATTTCGGTCCCGTGCAACGGGCAGAGGTCGCGCTATCGGGTGGCGAGACCATTGAGATCGACGCCCCCCGCGACCGGGAACTGCGCGCCGGCGACACCATCGGCCTCGAGCCCCGTCGCTACCGCATATTTGCGGGCTAGAAATCCCCGTCATTCCGGGGCGATGCGGAGCATCGAACTATGGTGCGCAATCGCGCACCTGAGAATCTCGAGGTTGTGGCGCGAGATTCCGGGTTCAGCGCTGTGCGCTGCCCCGGAACGACTTGCGTCGATTTTCCTCAAAATTCACCTTTCAGCCACGGTTGGTATGCAACAACGGCCCTTCCTCTGGGGGCTTCGATTCATGCGCGCTGCGGCCGCAATTCTCATCACTTTGCTTCTCGCCGGCTGCGCCGGCAATGAAGCGCCGGTCCAGCAGCCGTCGATGTATGCCGACATGTCGGTCCCGGGCGCCAAGCTTGATGCGCCGGCGGCCGCGATCATGATCTCGCAATACCGCCAGAACAACGGTCTCGGCACCGTCATCGTCGATCCCGATCTGATGCGGCTTGCCGAATCTCAGTCCCAAGCCATGGCGGCGGCCAACAAGATGGACCACGACGTCCGCGCGCCGCTCGCCAAGCGCCTTGCTTCCGGCGGCTACCCTGCGACGGTGGCGGTCGAGAACGTCTCGGCCGGCTATCATACGCTGGCGGAAGCGTTTTCCGGTTGGCGCGACTCGCCTCCGCACCGCGCCAACATGCTCAAGAGCGGTGTCACAAAATTGGGCATAGCGGCGGGCTATGCTCCAGGCACCAAATACAAGGTGTTCTGGACCATGATCCTGGCTTCGACCGACCCCCGATAAGCCAGACTTGATCCCGGGATGCATTGACGCCGCGGCAGACTGTCGTCACGGTGGCTCGCCTTTTGCTATTGTTCCTGAATGACAGATCATAGCCCGGAAGTCGCAACAGTCCCCGCGAAGGCGCAACGCGTCCTGGTTCTCCAGGGCGGCGGTGCGCTCGGCTCCTATCAGGCAGGTGCCTATCAGTCGCTGTGCCATTTCGACTTCGAGCCGGAATGGGTCGCCGGCATCTCGATCGGTGCGGTGAATGCCGCCATCATCGCCGGCAACGAGGGGCACACCCGCGTCGCGCGGCTCAAGGAATTCTGGGAGATGGTCTCCGCGCCGGTGCCGTGGAAGCCGATTGGCAAGAGCGACCACAGCCGCGAACTGTTCAATTCGACCAGCGCTGCGCTGATCGCGACCTTCGGGGTGCCCGGCTTCTTCGTCCCGCGCCTGCCGCCCGCGCCGCTCTGGCCGCCGGGCAGCCCGCAGGCCGAAAGCTATTACGACACCGCGCCGCTGAAGAAGACACTCGAGCGTCTGGTCGATTTCGACCGCATCAACGATTTGAAGACGCGCCTGTCGGTCGGCGCGGTCGGCGTCACCTCCGGCAACTTCAAATATTTCGACAATTACGAGTTCAAGAAGCTCGGCAAGAAAATCGGCCCCGAGCACATCATGGCTTCCGGCGCGCTGCCGCCGGGCTTTCCGTCGGTCGTGATCGACGGCGAGCATTACTGGGACGGCGGCATCGCCTCCAACACGCCACTCGACTTCGTGCTCGATGCCGAGGTCAACCGCGACATGCTGATCTTCCAGGTCGACCTGTTCAGCGCCCGCGGTGACCTGCCGAATTCGCTGCTCGAGGCCACCGAGCGCGAGAAGGACATCCGCTTCTCCAGCCGCACGCGGATGAACACCGACAAGAACAAGCAGATCCACAACGCGCGGAGGGCCGTGCGCGACCTGATCGGCAAATTGCCGGACTATCTGAAGAACGACCCGTCCGTCGAATTCCTCGCCAAGGTCTCGCGCGAAAGCACTGTTACCGTGGTGCACCTGATCTATCGCAGCAAGAATTACGAATCCTCGTCCAAGGACTACGACTTCTCGCATGTCGCGATGGTCGAGCATTGGGAAAGCGGCGTGCGCGACGTGCATCTGTCGATGCGCCACAAGGACTGGCTGGAGAAGCCGCAGTCCGGCGAGACCATGGTGACCTACGATCTCACGGGGGACATCACCGCGCCCCCGCCAAAAAGGAGCGAATGATATGGGTACTCTGTCAGGCAAGAACGCCGTCGTGACCGGTTCGACCAGCGGGATCGGGCTCGCCTATGCGCGCGCCTTTGCGGCTGCCGGCGCCAATGTCGTGATCAACGGGTTCGGCTCGCCGGAGGATATCGAGAAGGAGCGCGCCAAGATCGAGTCCGATTTCGGCGTGAAGGCGGTGTATTCGCCCGCCGACATGACCAAGCCGGCCGAGATCGCCGGGATGATCGCGCTCGGCGAGAAGTCGTTCGGCTCGGTCGACATCCTCGTCAACAATGCCGGCATCCAGTTTGTCTCGCCGATCGAGGAATTCCCGCCGGAGAAGTGGGACCAGATCATCGCGATCAACCTGTCCTCGGCTTTCCACGCCATCCGCGCCGCCGTCCCCGGCATGAAGAAGAAAGGCTGGGGCCGCATCATCAACACCGCGTCGGCGCACTCGCTGGTCGCCTCGCCCTTCAAATCGGCTTATGTCTCTGCCAAGCACGGCATCGCCGGCCTGACCAAGACCGTGGCGCTGGAAGTCGCGACCAACAAGATCACCTGCAACTGCATCAGCCCCGGCTATGTCTGGACGCCGCTGGTCGAGAAGCAGATCCCCGATACGATGAAGGCCCGCAACCTCACCCGCGAGCAGGTCATCAACGACGTGCTGCTCGACGCGCAGCCGACCAAGGAGTTCGTGACGTCCGAGCAGGTTGCTGCTCTTGCGCTGTTCCTGTGCAGCGATGACGCCGCGCAGATCACGGGCACGAACCTGTCGATCGACGGCGGCTGGACTGCGGAGTAAGGGCTCGATGCTGTAGGGTGGGCAAAGGCGCGTCAGCGTCGTGCCCACCATCTTTCCGCTGATCGAAAAAAGTGGTGGGCACGCTCCGCTTTGCCCACCCTACGACACCGAGGCCGCGGCGGCCTCTTCCCGCTCAATGGCTCCAGGCCAATGCCGTCACGATCGCGGATTGCAAATTCAGCTCCGCGAACATGATCTTGCCGGCGACCACGACGAGGACGCTGGCGAGCGCCACGCGCAGCACCGTCTCCGGCACGCGCGTTGCGCTGAAGCTGCCGAGGATGATGCCGGGTAGTGAGCCCAGCAGCAGCACGCCCATCAGCGCCCAGTCGACCGAACCGAGCATCCAGTGTCCGATGCCGGCCACCAGCGTCAGCGGCACGGCATGCGCGATATCAGAACCGACGATGGTCGCCATCGGCAGGCGCGGGTAGAGCAGCAACAGCACGGTCACGCCGACCGCACCGGCACCGACGGATGAAATCGAGACCAGCACGCCGAGCACGATGCCGGTGACGACGGTCGCAATCACCGTGGTGCGCTCACTGACCCGCTCCATGCGCCGGCGATAGCGCTCCATGATCGACTTGCGGAAGATCAGCGATGTCGCGGTCAGGATCAGCGCGAAGCACAGCACCAGATTGACCAGGTTACGCTCGGCATCGCCCCTGAGATCGAGCTTCCACAGCACCAGCAGTGTCAGCGCGCTCGCCGGGATGCTGCCACAAGCCAGTCGCAGCACCGCAGGCCAGTGCACGCTGCGCGACCATCCATGCACGACACTGCCGCCGGTCTTGGTGGCGGCGGCATAGAGCAGGTCGGTACCGACGGCGGTGGTCGGGTGGATGCCGAACAGCAGGATCAGCAGCGGCGTCATTAACGAGCCGCCTCCCACGCCGGTCAGCCCGACAAGCAGGCCGACGCCGAATCCCGAGGCGACGTAGAGCGGATCAATCATGGTTGGGAAAATCTAGGTTTATCTCGTCATTTGGGCAATATGACGTAGAATAAATTTCCTCTAGAGCGCAATCGCTTGGGTACAATAAGAAAAATTGTACTCCGAGCCGGGAATGGGCAGGTGTTTCGCGTTGTCCTTGGGCCCGTTGCGAAACAGCCGTTCCCCGAGCGGCTGGCAGGGACGGGCGGGTCCGGACCTATTTACCAAACGCCAGCACGTGCAGCCCCAGCCGCTGCCGCACGATCCAGAACAGCAGCACCGTTTCGAAGGTGAGCGAGACAGAGGTCGCGGCCGCGGCGCCATGGCCGCCGAAGCGCGGCACCAGCGCGATGCAAAGCACGAGGTTCATCACGAAGGCGAGCGCGTAGGCCAGCGCGCAGATCTTCTGCTGGCCGAGCATGTTGAGCAGGCGTTCGACCGGTCCGATCGCGGAGCGCACCACGAGGCCGATCGCGGCGACGAACATGATGTCGTAGCCAACGACGAATTGCGGTCCGAACAGCCAGAGCAGGGGTTTGCCGAGCGCGAGCAGCACGGCGGTCGCCGCCAGCGACGGCCAGAACGTCCAGTTGATGGCGTGCGCGACATAGGCGGACAAGCGCGCCTTGTCGCCGAGCGCATTGTATTCGGCGAAGCGATGCGCCGTTGTCGCCGACATCGCGTAGTGAATGAACGACACCAGCGCCAGCGTCTTCACCACGGCGAAGTAGACGCCGACCTCATCGGACGGGCGGAACTGCTGCAGCACCAGCACGTCAGTGTAGGACAAGAGCAGATAGAAGCTTTCGACCAGCAGGATCGGCAGCGAGACCGCGAGCCAGCCGCTGATGTCATAGGCCTTGGGGCCGGGCGTGATGTGATCGGCGAGCTTGCGGTTCAGCACCACCATCTGCCCCGTCATTGCGATCCACACCGCGCCGGCGCTCGCGACCATCGCGGCGATCGCGCCGAGATGATAGCCGAGCAGGAAGGCGCAGGCCGTGATGCCGATGATCAGCGCCTGGCGGATGATGAATTGCGGCATCAGGCCGAGCTGCATCCAGTCATGCGAGCGTGCGATGCCGTCCTGGGTGTTGGCGACGACGAAAGCGGGTAGCGTCATGCAGCCGATATAGAGCGGCAGCTCCTCGGCCGGATCGATCCAAGGCGACAACAACTTGACGATGCCGGCGAGCGCGAGCGACACCAGCGTGGAGACTGCAAAAGTCAGCCAGCGGCTGCCGGAGAGAAAGCCGCGCAGCAGCGCATGGTCACCGCTGGCGCGATATTCCGGAATGATCTTTTGCGCGGAAGCCGAGATGCCGAAATCCATCATGCTGCCGAGCAGCAGCACCCAGGTCCAGACATAGACATAAATGCCGTAGTCGGACGTCCCCATCCAGCGCGCGAGCAGGACCTGCGAGACATAGGCGAGGCCCGCACTGATGACGCGGATGATGAAGATGGTGCCGGCCAGCCGCCGCGTCAGCGATGCTTCGCTCGATCCGCCCGTCAGCCTGGCGCGCAGCCGCGCGATCAACCCGGCCGGTCCGGTCGTTGCGGGTTCTGCATCCATCACGGCCAATTCTAGGAATCCCCGGGCGTTCCGCATGCTGCGGCAGGCTTGATGCGGTCGTCCCTGGGACTAGCAACCATTCGTTAAGATTCGGTTGGGTGACGATCTGTCTTGTCGCCTCAACCAACAGTATCGTCCCGGCCTAGTGCGCAATTGCGCACGGGGGCCGGGATCCATAACCCCAGGGAGTAGTTGCGGCGCGAAGCTGGTAACTCCGAATTTTCGCAAAACTATTGCTGCGGCGTTTGGGTCCCGGATCTGCGCTCCGCCTGTCCGGGACGACAGCTGATGGTGGAGCGCCAGCAGAGCATTCACTCGCGCTTTGTCCAGGACGACGAACTACTCCAAATTCGTATTGAACTCGTACGACTTCTCCGGCCCGACCAGCGTGAACTTCAGCGCCGCGCCGTCGGGCTTGGCGCCCGGCGGCAATCCGTCGAGCTCGAAGGAAAATCGCTTCACGCCGGGTGGGCTGTGCTCGACCGGCGCAGGGATCGGCAGCGACCACTCCGGCGTCGGCCCTTCCACGAACAGATTGACCTTGCTGTTCTCGGGCGCAACGACGTCGACCACAACGTTCTTGGGCCCGTCGCGCTTGACGTCGCGGATGGTCAGCGGATTGGGATCACCGATCGTGGCGGGCTTCGGCACGCTGTCGAGCGCCGCGCGCAGATTGGCATCTTCGGTCGAGGCGACGTTGTTGAAGCCGAGCTCGACATTGGCCTCGACGGGAATGCAGAGCTTTTCGCAGACCGCGTAATTGATCTCGGCGCGCAATGTCACCGGCTTGTCGGCGGCCTTGGCGACGATGCGCAAGGGCAGCACGATCTGGTTGTGATAGCCGATCGAATGGCCGCCCGCGCCGTCGTCGAACTTCAGCGGCGCCGGCCACATCACGGTCACCGATTCGACATTATCCGACTTGGAGAAGTCGAACCGCGGCGGCACGCCGGAATCGCCGGGCATGCGCCAATAGGTCTTCCAGCCGGGTTGGAGCTGGAAAGCAATACCGCCGAGCAGCACCGCGCCGGTGCGCGATCCCGCGAGCAGCCGCACCGCGGAATGGCCGTCGCGCTGCCACAATGAAGCATCGTCGGCATGGGCCACCATCGCCAGCGACGACGCAAGCAAGGTGGTCGCGACGCCAAACGCCGCATGCAGGGGAACTCTTGTCAGCATGGCACGTCTTTACAGGGTCGCCCCAGGGCAAACCATTGAATTGCTTGTGATGGATGCACTTGATTCAAGTCTCTGCAAGCCTTGATTTGACAGCAAGGCGGCCCGACATCAGGATAGGAATTGAAACCGGAGTGCTTCATCCATGGCTGCCACAGGCAAGAGGACGGGCGAAAGCACCCGCAGCGCAGGCGCTGGGCTCCCCAATTCGGCCGGTTATCTCGACGGTCGGCTCCTGATCGCGATGCCTGTCATGGGCGACTCCCGCTTCGAGCGTTCGGTGATTTATCTTTGTGCGCATTCGGCCGAGGGCGCGATGGGCATCATCGTCAATCATCCGGCCGGCAGCATCGATTTCCCAGAACTTTTGGAGCAGCTCGGCATCGTCAAGAAGGGCGAGCACATCAAGCTGCCCCAAAATGCCGAAAGCATGAAGGTGCTGGCCGGCGGCCCGGTCGACACCGGCCGCGGCTTCGTGCTGCACTCCAGCGACTTCTACATCGAGCACGCGACACTGCGGATCGACGACGGCGTCTGCCTCACCGCGACCGTCGACATCCTGCGTGCGATCGCCAACGGCTCCGGCCCCAAGCACGCCATCCTCGCGCTCGGCTATGCCGGTTGGGCCCCGGGCCAGCTCGAGACCGAGATCCAGAGCAATGGCTGGCTGCATTGCGACGCGGACGCGGATTTGATCTTCGGCGACGACGTCGACGAGAAATACGGCCGAGCGCTGCGCAAGATCGGCATCGATCCCGGCATGCTCTCGAACGAGGCGGGACACGCGTAGCTTTCTGGTGGGTGTGGCATAGCTCTCACCGCTGTCATTGCGAGGAGCCCTTGCGACGAAGCAATCCAGAAACTCTCTGCGGGGCATTCTGGATTGCTTCGCTTCGCTCGCAATGACGGAATTTGTTGAGACGCGCTCGCTCTCAACGACAGGCTGATCGTTCGTCCTACTCCGCCGCCTGTTGCCGCACCGTCGGCTCCGTCCCCGCCACCGTCGCCCTCCGCATGTCGCGGGGCTGGGACTGGTCGTAGCGGCGGACGCGGTGCATGGTCTGGCGGTTGTCCCACATCACGAGATCATGCAGCTTCCATTTGTGGACGTAGACGAATTCTGCGTTCGTCGCGTGCTCGTTGAGATCGCGCAGCAGCAGCCGTCCCTCCGGCACGCTCATGCTGACGATCTTGCCGGCATGCGATGAGAGATACAGCGACTTGCGGCGATGCACCGGATGGGTCCGCACCAGCCGCTGCAGCACCGGCTTGAACATCTGCTTTTCGTCGTCGGTATATTCGGTGAAGCCGAGCGATCCCCGCGAATACATCAGCGAGTGCTCGCAGACGAGATCCTCGATCTCTGCCTTGGTCTCGTCGTCGAGCGCGTCATAGGCCGCGCGCATGTCAGCGAATTCGGTGTTGCCGCCCTTCGGGTTCACCACGCGCGCCGACAGCAGCGAGAATTTTGCCGGGATCGGGCGGAACGAGCTGTCGGAATGCCACAGGCAGTTGCCGAGATTGAACAAATGCGAGCGGCTGTCCTTTGGGAGTGGCTTGCCGTCCTTGCCGAGATTGGAGACGTCGTTGAGGCCGGACTGGAGCCGGTAGTCCTTTTCCTTGGTGACGGTGCCCCCGCGTGCATCCTCGCGCTGACCAAAATTTAGCGCAAAGGCCATCTGCTGCTCGTCGGTGATGTCCTGATCGTGGAAGACGAGTACCGCGTATTCGTCCATGGCGGCCTCGACCTCGCGGGCCACATCCGGTGTGAGAGGCTTTCGCAGGTCGAGGCCGGAAACCTCGCCGGCAAAATGCTTCTGAAGCTGCCGGATGGCGATCGTCATGGCGTCTCTCCCGCGAGTGCGAGCGGTTGGTCCCGCTCTGCTGTCGAAAAAGCTACTCCTGCACTCCTAGTTGTCAACGCTCGGTGCGCATATCTCTTAAGCGCTGAGATCGACAAGGCTGGCATCGATCCGCAGACAGGTCAAACAAGCAAAACAAAAGGGAGGCCGCGATGACGAACGAGCTCGATTTCTCAAGCAAGCAGGTTCTTGTCGTCGGTGGCTCCAGCGGTATCGGCAACGGCATCGCGCAAGCCTTCCGTGCGAGGGGCGCAGCTGTCGCGGTGTGCGGAACGCGTGCTCGGGCCACGGAATATTCTGCGGAGGAAGGCTCCGATCTCACCTCGCTTGCTTACGCGCAACTCGACGTCAGCAATGCCGGTGCGATCGAAGCCTTCAAGCCGTCGTTCGACCGGCTCGATATCCTGGTGCTTGCGCAGGGCGCGGTGATCTATCGCCGCGGCGAGTTCGAAATGACGGGCTTCCGCAGGGTCGTCGAGGTCAATCTGATGAGCCTGATGGCGTGCGCGACGCGGTTTCATTCCATGTTGCGGGATTCCAAGGGCGCGCTGATCATGGTGTCCTCGACGGCGGCCTATCATTCCACCATGGGCAATCCCGCCTACAATGCCTCGAAGACCGGCGCGGTCGGATTGACGCGGACGCTGGGCGAGGCCTGGGCGGAAGACGGCATCCGCGTCAATGGCATCGCACCCGGTCTCGTCGACACCAAGATGACGAAGGTGACGACCGACAATCCGAAGCGGCTCGAAGGTGCACTTTTGCGCATTCCGCTGCGGCGATTGGGCACGCCGGCCGACATGGCGGGCGCGGCCCTGTTCCTGGCCTCGCCGTTGTCGTCCTACATCATCGGCCAGACGCTGGTCGTCGATGGCGGTCTCATTCTCTAGGCCAAACTCTCTCTAGGCCAAACTCTGAGCCGCATTGGAACTGCGCTGCTCCTGATCGGTTACTCCGGCGAACCCCCCGAGGAGGAGCATCATGGACAACGACAGGATCGTCGGAACGGCCAAGGAATTCGCCGGACGCGCGGAAGGTGCGGTCGGCGATCTCGCAGGCGATGCGCAGACGCAGGCATCGGGCAAGGCGCGCGAAGCCGCCGGCACCGTGCAGAATCTCTACGGCCAGGCCAAGGACGCCGTGCGTGATGCCGCGGACACCGCGACAAGTTACGCCAAGGATGCCTATGAGAATAGCGGCGACACGCTTCGTGATGGCTCGCAGGCGCTGTCCAAAAAGGTGCAGGACAATCCGCTCGGCGCACTGCTGGTTGCTGGCGGCATCGGCTTCGCGCTCGCGCTGCTGATGTCGCGCCCCGCACGTCGCCCGCCCCCGCGCTGGCGCTATTACGGCTAGGTCGTCATTCCGGGGCGCGCGAAACGCGAGCTCTGATGCGCAATTGCGCATCTGAGCATCCGTCGTGCCAGCATCAATGTCGTTGAATGGATTCCGGGTTCGCGCCATGAGACGCGCCCCGGAATGACAGCAATTACCGCATCACTTCCGCCGCCCGTCCGACATTGCCGGGCGGACGCGGAATCGCAGGGTTCGGATTCGGGTTGCGCGGCGCCGGCGCCAGTTGACGCGGCGGTGCTTGCGGCGAGCCGAAGCCGAAGAAATCGCGCAATGACGGCGCGGCCTGTGCCGGCTGCTGCGGCGGCGTTGGCTTCCTCGGCGCGGGTGGCTTGGGCGGCGCGATCGCAGCGGCGGCACCGGGCGTGCCGGCCGCACCGTGAGCCGCAGCACCACCATCGGGCGTCGTCGCCGCCATCGGCGTATCGCCCTTGGCCTGCTCGCGGCCGACTTCACGGCGCGGCCAGGAATAATCATCGGCACGGCCTGCGGGCGCGGCGAGCGGCTCGCCCTTCACCAGCGTCCGGGCTGCGAGCGCATCGACGGCGGCTGGGCGCGTGCCCGGTCCACCCAGCAATTGATCGGTCGAGATCGAGGCCGCAACCAGCGGCACGATCGGACCGGCGAGTGGCCGCGGCGCCGGCTTGCCGGGCTCGGCGCTGGTGTCGGGCGTCGCCGGCTCGCTCGGCAGCGCGATCGGGCCCGAGCGTCCCGCCAGCAGGCGCGTGATCTCGCGCTCGACATAATGGGCGAGTTTTCGTGCGCCCGGCTTGGTGAAATAGACGCCGTCACCGCTGCGCAACTGGCGGATCTGGCCTTCGAAATCCGGACCCTTCTGCAGGAAGCGGCCGGCTTCGTCGACAAAGCCGTCCCAGACGTCGACATAGGTGATGCCGGCCTTGGCCGCGCCTTCGCGATAGAGCGAATCCAGGAACAGCATGTCCGCGGTGCCCTTGGGTCCACGGATCGCGGGCAGGCCGACCCAGAGCACCGGGACGCCCTTGGCCTTGAGGACGTTGGCGAGTTCCTCGATCTTCTTGCTGTAGAGCTCGACCCAGTGGTCGTCGCGGAATTCGTAGAGGCCGTTCGGGTTGCGCGCGGTCTTTTCGGGCGCGGCGGCCGGCGTATCGGCGTTATCGGCGTCGTCCTGCGGCAGGTCGGTGTCAACAGGCTTGTCGTCGGGTTTGGCGGCGGTGTCGGGCTTGGCATCGCCGGGCTTTGCGTCACCTTTTCCTTGCGGCTTGGCGCGCGCGCCCTTGTCGTTCTTCTTGTCTTTGTCCTTATCCGCCGGCTTGTCTGACTTGTCGGCCGCAGCTTCGCGGATCGCGATGCGGTCATTGAGGCCGAGCATCACGACGATGACGTCGGGCTTCTCGGTCTCGAGGATGCCCTTGGCGGCCGCCGTCCAGTCGGAGGGCTCACCCTTCGGCTGGTACTTGATCAGGCCTGACGTGGTCTTGTGCTTGCGGATCACGCCCATGTCGGGCTGTTCGGTGTAGGCATCTTCCAGGCCATAGGCGAGCCAGTCCGCCATGGCGTCGCCGATCACCAGCACGTTCTTGTCGGGAATGGTGTCTCGCTTGATAGGCGCCGGCGCGCGCGAAAAATCCTGGCGCGGGGCCTGCTGTTGCTGCTGCTGGAACGGCGCGAAGAAATCGCCGCCGAACCAGCCGCCACCACCTCCACCGCTGCGCGGCGGCGGGGCCTGCCGCTGTGGCGGGCCGCCGAAGCCGGGGAAGTTGAAGAACTGCGCGGAAGCCGGTCCCGCGATCGAGACCAGGATCGCGAGCGCCGTCCCCAGCGCGATCAACGGGCCGGTCTCGGTCAGCGCCTTGAAAAAGGATTTGGGCTTCGACATGCGATCTCGGGCGCGCGCAACGGGGTCTGGAAGTAGGTCGTTATAATAACGGAATCGGGCGCCAAACGGGCAAATTCTCTTGCAGATTCTTGGGGGCCACACACCCGGGATCGGCCAAAATCCCGCTTCAGGGTTACTTTCGGCGCGTTTTTACCGCCCGCGCAGCCGGTCCAGCGCATCGGAGGAGGCAAACCCGTCCGCGGGGAGCCCGATCGAGGCCTGGAAGTTGCGCAGCGCGTCCCGGGTCTGGCCGCCGAACTGGCCGTCCGGGGTGCCCTTGTAGAAGCCGCGCTGGGCCAGCAGTTGCTGGAGTTCCAGCCGCTCGCCCCTGGACAATTCCCGTTCCTGGCGCGGCCAGGGCTGCACGAAGGGCTGGCCGCCGCGCAGACGGTCGGCAAAATGGCCGATCGCCATCGCATAGGCCTCGGCCGGATTGTATTTCATGATGACCCGGAAATTCTGCAGCATCAGGAAGCCCGGCCCCTGCGCGCCGGCGGGCGCCAGCAGATAGGCCTTTTCCGCCGGATGCGGGAAGGGCTGGTTGGTTGCGCGCTTGAGCCCGAGCTTCTCCCATTGCGCGATCGTCATCGCCTTGGCGCGGTCGGCCAGCATGTAGTTGAAGCCCTGCGGTACCACGACCTCGAAACCCCAGGTCTGGCCGCTCTGCCAGCCGTCCTTCTTCAGATTGTTGGCGGTGGAGGCGATCAGGTCGCTGGCGTTGTCGACGACGTCGCGCCTTCCGTCGCCATCGCCGTCCACGGCGAAGCGCTTGAACGCGGTCGGCATGAACTGAGTCGGGCCGAACGCGCCGGCCCAGGAGCCGCGCATCTGCTCAGGCCTGAGATCGCCGCGGTTGAGGATCTCCAGCGCCGAGAGAAACTCGTCCTTGAAATAGGCCTGGCGGCGGCCGACGCAGGCGAGCGTCGCGGTCGATTGCAGCACGCTGCGGTCGCCCATCTGCGTCGAATAATTGGACTCGATGCCCCAGATCGCGGCGATGATGTAGCGGTCGACGCCAGTGGCCCTTTCGGTCGCGTCGAACTGCGCCTTGTACTTGGCGAGGACTTCCTTGCCCTTGGCGAGGCGGTTGTCGTTCACGAGGATGTCGAGATAGTCCCAGATCGACTTGGTGAACTCTGGCTGCGAATCCATCAGGTCCATGATGCGCAAATCAGGCGCAAGGCCCGTGGTGAAGCGCTGAAAATTCTCCTGCGTGATGTTGCGCCGTGCGGCATCAGGCCACATGCCCGCGACGCAATTGTCAAAATTGGAGGCCGCCTCGCGGATCGCGGCCACCGTCATCAGCGGATGGCCGGAGGCGCCGTCCTCGCCGCTCCAAGGCTGAGCTCCCGTTTGGGCGCCGCCGGGGCCGGGCGGGGCTTGCGAGGGCACCAGGTTAGAGCCGGAGAAAATACCGCCGAACAGGTTCGACAGGCCGTTTTGCCCTTGTTGCCCTTGTTGGCCTTGGGCCTGCGCGGACACAGGGAACAGGAGCGCGGCCGCAAGCATTGTTGCGCCGGTCATCGATAAAGCTACCCCTGTCACCGATTTCCTCATGTCCCACCCGTCCGGCCAAAAATCAGCCATCAGGAGGCCTCGTTACGGTTGCCAATATCTTAACAAAGGTGAAATTTCGGTGGTGGCCTTTTCTCAATTCCAGGTTTTCTCAATTCCAGGACCCGAGCCCTACATCCGCCTTTGTTACCGGCTGCAAACCGGCTAGCAAGATGCCATTGCTTCTTTCACGTGCGCTCCAAGGTATTCGATCAATCACATGAAAATCCGCAAAGCCGTATTCCCCGTCGCCGGCCTCGGCACCCGCGTTTTGCCCGCCACCAAGGCGATGCCGAAGGAAATGCTTACCATCGTCGACAAGCCGCTGATCCAGTACGTCTATGACGAGGCGAGGGAAGCCGGCATCGAGCACTTCATCTTCGTCACCGGCCGCAACAAAAATGTCATCGAAGATCATTTCGACAAGATGTTCGAGCTCGACTCGACGCTCGCTGCGCGCGGCAAGAAGGCCGAGCAGGAGATTTTGGCGCAGAACCAGCCGGAAGCCGGTGCGGTCAGCTTCACGCGTCAGCAGGCGCCGCTCGGCCTCGGTCATGCGGTCTGGTGCGCGCGCGACATCGTCGGCGACGAGCCGTTCGCAGTGGTGCTGCCCGACGAGCTCGTGCTCAACACGCCCGGCTGCCTGAAGCAGATGATCGAGACGGCCAGCAAGCTCGGCGAAAAGTCCAACGTCATCGCGGTCGAGGCGGTGCCCGACCATCTGACCCATCAATACGGCATCTGCGGCGTGGGAAAACGCACCGGCAAGATGTTCGAGGTCGACGGCATGGTCGAGAAGCCGGCCAAGGGCACCGCGCCCTCCAACCTCTCGATCACCGGCCGCTACATTCTTCAGCCTGAGATCTTCAAGATCCTGGAGACCCAGGAGCGCGGCGCCGGCGGCGAGATCCAGCTCACCGACGCCATGATTGGCCTCGCCAAGTCGCAAAAATTCTACGGCGTCGAGTTCGAAGGCGAGCGCCATGATTGCGGCTCCAAGTCCGGCTTCCTCCGCGCCAACATCGCCTACGGCCTCAAGCGGCCGGAATTGCGTGAGGGGCTGATCGCGGAGATGAGGAAATATCTGGGGCAGTAGGGCTCGCCACCCCTTCCGTCATTGCGAGCGAAGCGAAGCAATCCAGACTGTCTCCGCGGATGCATTTCTGGATTGCTTCGCTTCGCTCGCAATGACGAGGAAAGAGCCGAGCTCACGCCACCAGCGACAGCTTCGGCAGGCTCGCCACCACCGATTGATTGCGGCCGCCGGCTTTCGCCGCATAGAGCGCCTTGTCGGCGGCGGCGACCAGGATGGCCCAGTCCATGCCGGCGGTGGGCGCGAGGCTGGCGATGCCGCAGGAGACGGTCGATCCCGCGCCGCCGTCGGACCAGCCAAGCACCTTGGCCCGGATGGTCTCGGCGATCTTGAAGGCGTCAGTGGCCGAGGTGTTCGGCAGCAGCACGGCGAACTCCTCGCCGCCATAGCGCGCGGCGCAGTCGCCGGCGCGGCGCACCGAATCGGAGATGCAGATGGCGATGCCGACCAGCAGCTGGTCGCCGGCCTGGTGGCCGAACGTGTCGTTGTAGGCCTTGAAGTGATCGGCATCGATCATCAGCAGCGCGACCTGCGTCTTCTCGCGCATGGCGCGCCGCCATTCGATCTCGATGACGGAATCGAACTTGCGGCGGTTGCGCAGGCCCGTGAGCGCGTCCGTCGTCGCCATTTCCTCGAGCTTGCTTTCAGCATCCGCACGGCGGGCGATCTCGCGGGCGAGCACGATGGCCGATCCCAGCACGAACAGGGAGAGCATCAGGACCACGGCGCCGATGCGGAGCGCCTCCTTCTGCCACAGCGCGAACACCGAACCGAGTGGCTTGCCGGCCACCACGAACAGCGGATTGGCCCCACTGCTGCGGACATAAAGCCGCGCCGTGTCATCGATCGGCCCCTGTCCGGCAAACGAGCCGCCGACTTTGAGATTGTCGGCCTTCCAGGTCGGCCGGTCGCCGAGGTTCTTGCCGATGACGTCGAGATCGAACGGTCGCCGCATGATGATGGTACGGTCGCGCTTGAGCACGGTGATGGTATCCTCGGGATCGAGGTTCAGCCGCTCGAACAGCTCGTGGAAATAGCTGAAGCGGATCGAGCCGGCGACGACCCCCAGGAAGCCACCGTCGGTGTCGCTGATGCGCCGGCTCAGCACGATCGAATAGGCGCCGCGGAACAGCATCGGCCGGCTGATGAACAGACCGGCCTCAGGGTTGTCGCGGTGAATCCTGAAATAGTCCTCGTCGGCGCGGTTCTCTGCTTGCGGATCGAGCGTGGAGGCGTCGATGGTCAGCCTGCCGTCGGCGTCGAACACCTGGATGGCGCCGAAATGCCGAGCCGTCGTCGCATGATCGAACAGGATGAGGTGGCGGATCGGCTTCGAGACCGTGGCGAGCTCGGGCATCAGCATGTTGTTGGCGACCGCCTTCAGCGACAGGTCGTAGATCTCGATATTGCGGCTGATGTCGGCGTCGATCGAGGTGGCCAGGTTTTCCAGCGTCTGGCGGGCCAGCGCCTCCTCGCCGCGGCGCATGTCGAGCATGACGTTGACGCAAATGGCGGAAAAGCCGATCACCGTCACGACGGACGAGATGATCAGCAGCTTCGCCGAAATGCGCCACGGCCGGCCGGCCGTGGTGTCGCGCGATCCAGACAGCATCCTTTGCTCCTGACCGTAGTGGATGCGCCTGAAATCTTGCGTAGTGTTTAAGCCGCGACGCCGCTGCCGCAATCAGTTAAGGATTGGTTTCCGCCGGTCCCGCTTTTGAGCAGGTCAGACCGTGGACAAAGGAATAGAGGACGACGGTGAACGATTACGACGCGCTACGCGATTACCTGCTGCGGCAGAAGCAGATGGAATTCGTGCTGAGCTTTGAGGAGATCGAGGAGATCATCGGCGCGGCCCTGCCGCGTGCGGCGAATCGTGCCTCATGGTGGGATACCTTGCGCAGCCCGGATATCAAGATGCCGCAGCGCGAAGCCTGCCTCGCTGCGGGCTTTAAGGCCACGCGGATGCCGGACGGCCAGACGGTGCGGTTCACGAAACAGAAGGGTGACAGGCGGCGCCTGACGGCAAAGAGCGATTAGCTCGCCGCTTCCAGCCGCACTTCCGTCAGCAGCCGCATCGCCGCGTCCGCGTCCATCGGCTCGCCGAAGGCAAAGCCCTGCGCGTATTCGCAGCCCAGCTGATACAGCTCGACCGCGTCGGAATCGGTCTCGGCGCCTTCCGCCACCACGTCCATGCCGAGATCATGCGCCAGCGCGATGATCGATTTCAGGATCACCGGCCGCGTGCCGCGATTGGTGGTGCGGACGAAGGACTGGTCGATCTTGATGGTGTCGAACGGGAAGCGCTGCAGATAGGCGAGCGACGAATGGCCGGTGCCGAAATCGTCGAGCGACAGCCCGGTGCCGAGCTCGCGAATGCGCGTCAGCATCTGGGCTGCGTGCTCCGGGTTCTCCATCACCAGCGATTCCGTCAATTCCAGCTTCAGCGTGCCGCGCGCCACCGAGGAGCGCGACAGCACGGTGCGGATGTCGTGGATGAGATCATGGCGCAGCAGCTGGCGCGAGGAGACGTTGACGCTCGCGAAGATCGGCTCGCGCGAGCGCATCGCGCGCTGCCAGATCGAAAGCTGCTTTGCGGTCTGGTCGAGCACGAACATGCCGAGGTCGACGATCAGGCCGGTCTCTTCCGCGATGGTGATGAATTCCGACGGCGCCATGCGCCCGAGCTTCGGATGATCCCAGCGCACCAGCGCCTCGAAGCCGGCGACCGAACGATCCTCCAGCCGCACGATCGGCTGGTAGAGGATGGTGAGCTCCTGCCGCTCGATGGCGCGGCGCAGCTCGCTCTCCAGCGTCAGGCGATCGGTCTTCCGCGCGCGCATCGCCGGCTTGTAGACGTCGATACGGTCGCCGCCGATGCGCTTGGAGTGATACATCGCCAGCTCGGCGTCCTTGATGATCTCGTCCGTCAGTTGAACTTGCGGATCAGACAGCGCGAGCCCGATCGAGGCGGTCAGGAAAATCTCGCGGTCGTTGAAGGCGATCGGCGCGCGGATGGTCTTGCGGATGGTTTCCGCGAAGGCGGTGATGCGGGCCGGGTCCTGCTCCGAGAGCAGGATCAGGCCGAACTGGTCGCCGGCGAGTCGCGCCAGCGTGTCCTGCGGCTTCAGGATGCGGGTAAGGCGGCGGGCCAGCGTCAGCAGGATGGAATCGCCGACCGCGATGCCGACGGAATCGTTGACCTGCTTGAAGCGGTCGAGGTCGATCACCATCAGCGTCGGGCGCAGGGTCGGCATCGACTTGGCGAAATGCGCGACCGCGCCCAGCCGGTCCATGAACAGCTTGCGGTTGGGCAGGCCGGTGAGATTGTCGTGCACGGAATCGTGCAGCAGGCGTTCCTCGGCGTTGCGGAGCTCAGTGACATCGGTCAGCGTGCCGACCACGCGCGACACCTCGCCGTCGGAGCCGACCACCGGGCGCGCCTTCAGCGCGAACCACATGAAGTGGCCGTCGGGGGTGCGCAGCCGGAAATCCTGCACCAGCCGGCCGCGGCGCTGGTCGAGCACGCTGTCGAGCGCGGCGCGGAAACGGTCCTGGTCGAGCGGATGCAGCACTTCGAGCCAGGAGGCGGCCGGGCCTTCCAGGGTGCCGCGCTTGAGGCCGAGCAGGGCCTCGGTCTCGGGGCTGGTGAAGACCTTGTCGGCGGAGACATCCCAGTCCCAGATCAGATCACCGGAACCGGCCAGCGCCAGGGCCCGCCGCTCGATATCTGAGACGACGCCGGTGGTGGCGCCGCCGCCGGCAAAGGCGTGCTGCATCACCGTGAAGCCGATCAGCATCACGATCAGTACGAGGCCGCCGAGCAGCGCCGGGCCGACGATGTCGTTGGTGACGGACCCCGCGACCGTCATGCCGGCCGCGACCACCCAGACCACCAGGAGGAACCAGGTCGGGATCAGCAGCACCGCGCGGTCGAAGCCGTGGGTCGAGAGATAGACGATCAGCGCAAAGCCGGCGAAGGCAATCAGCACCAGCGAGATGCGCGCGATGCCGGAGGCGACGGCCGGGTCGAACAGCGCGAGCGCGACCAGCGAGCCAAGGAACGCAAGCCAGCCCACCGTGATGTGCGAGTAGCGCACATGCCATCGACTGAGATTGAGATAGGCGAACAGGAACACCAGCAGCGTCGCCGCCAGGATCGCTTCACCCGCCGCGCGCCAGATGCGCTCGGCGTTGTTCGACATGTCGAGCACCTTGCCCCAGAAGCCGAAATCGACGCCGATATAGACCAGCACCGCCCAGGCCAGCGCCGCCGCCGCCGGGAACATGATGCTGCCTTTGACGACGAACAGGATGGTCAGCACCAGCGCCAGCAGGCCGGAGATGCCGATCACGATACCCTGGTACAGCGTGAACGAGTTGACCTTGTCCTTGTAGGCTTCCGGCTCCCACAGATAGAGCTGCGGCAGCTTGTCGGTGCGCAGCTCCGCGACGAAGGTGACGACGGCGCCGGGATCGAGCGTGATACGGAACACGTCGGCGGTCGGGCTTTCCTGCCGTTCCGGCCGGTCGCCGGTCGAGGGCGTGATGGTCGCGATGCGCGATAGCCCGAGGTCGGGCCACAGCAGGCCCGACGAGACGATGCGGTAATGCGGGGCGACGATCAGGCGGTCGAGCTGGTCGTCGGTGTTGTTGGCGAGCGCGAACACCACCCAGTTCTGGCCGCCTTCGCGGGCGCGTACCTCGATGCGGCGGACGATGCCGTCGGTGCCGGGCGCGGTGGAGACCTGGATGCGGTCGGCGTCGCTGCGCTGGTGCTCGAGCACGCCGGTGAGGTCGATCGCGGGCGCATCGCCACGGACGCTGACAGCGTCAAGCGCGCGTGCAGGGGACGCGGCGACAAGAATCATGAGGCCCAGCGCGATGGGCGCGAGGCACCTGATCAGACGCAAGGTCAGTTCTCCGCGTTCGACGCAAACTCTGTAAAGACGATTTCAGACCGAACAGAAGTGGTTCGGCAGGTGGCGATAGATGCCACGAAACCCAAGAAAATCAAAGGGTTTCCGCCTCGTTTGGTGGGCCAGCGGCCTAGACCTCCAACACAATTTTGCCAATATGTGCGGAGGTCTCCATGCGCCGGTGTGCGTCGGATGCCTTTTCCAGCGGGAAAGCGCTGTCCATCAGCGGTTTGACGCGGCCTTCGCGCAAAAGCGGCATCACCTTGGCTTCGATCGCGGCGACCATCGCCGCCTTGTCCGCATTACTACGGGGACGCAAGGTCGAGCCGGTATGGGTCAACCGCTTCACCATCACCTTGGCGATGTTGACGCTGACCTTGGGGCCGTTGAGGGTCGCGATCTGCACGATACGGCCGTCGACCGCCGCGGCATCATAGTTGCGGTCGACATACTCGCCCGCGACCATGTCGAGGATCAGGTTGACGCCGACCTTGTTGGTCTCTTCCTTGACCACGGCGACGAAGTCTTCGTTCCGGTAGTTGATGGCGCGATCGGCGCCGAGCTTCAGGCAGGCATCGATCTTGTCCTGCGAGCCGACGGTGACGAACACTTTTGCGCCGAACGCCTTGGCGAGCTGGATCGCCATGGTGCCGATGCCGGAGGAGCCGCCATGGATCAGCAGCGTCTCGCCGGCCTTCAACCCGCCGCGCTCGAACACATTGTGCCAGACCGTCATCAGGGTTTCCGGCAGCGCGCCGGCTTCCTTGATCGACAGCGCCGGCGGTACGCTCATGGCCTGGGCGTCCTGCGCGATGCAGTACTGCGCATAGCCGCCGCCGGCGACGAGCGACATCACCTTATCGCCGATCTTGTGCCGCTTGGCATTGCTGCCGACGGCCACCACTTCACCGGCGATCTCGAGTCCGGGCAGGTCGCTGGCGCCGGGCGGCGGCGGATAGGCGCCGGAGCGCTGCGCCACGTCGGGCCGGTTGACGCCGGCGGCCTGCACCCTGACCAGGATCTCGTCGGGCCCGGGCTGCGGCAGGGCCCGTTGTTCCGGCACCAGCACCTCCGGTCCGCCGGGCTTGGAGATGGCGACCACGGTCATTTGCGCGGGCAGCTTTTCCATGATTTGTCCTTGGAGAAGAGGGCAGGATTGAATAGGCCAGTTGATTAACCAGAGCGCCTGGCGCTGGCAACCGCTTCAACTTCGTTTGACCGCCTGGCGGACCTGATCGGAGGAACGACGATGCCGATGGAAGACGACGACCGCCCGCGCAAGAAGATCACCCACGAGATCGGACAGGATCTCTCACTGTTGTCGGTCGAGGAATTGACCGAGCGTGTCGCCCTGCTCAAGACCGAGATCGTGCGATTGGAGGAAGCCGCCACCAAAAAGCGCGCCTCGCGCGATGCGGCGAACAGTGTCTTCAAGACGTAGGAACTCCAGAGAGGAGCGAGCCGCTTCCACGGCGTCATGGCGGGCTTGTCCCGGCCATCCACGTTTTTCTTTCCGGCTGCGACGAAGAACGTGGATGCCCGGGCCTTCGCCTCGCCGAAGCGGCTTCGGCCGCGCAGGCGGGACGAGTCCGGGCATGACGGAGAGCCTTGTCCGTCCCCCTCGGCCACTGACCGACATGGCTAACGAACCCTCAAAAAATTCGTTCGTTTACTCCACATTAAGCTTTCGAGTTTATGACTGGAACTGTCCTCGTTTGGACACCGAGTGGCTCCTGTCCACTCTGTTTGACGCCTCCCTGTTATCAACTTTCAAAGCCGCCGGTCTTCCGGCGGCTCTTTTTTGGGTGCGCCAGGCATGGCGCGGAGCGCCGTGAGTGGCGCGATTTGACCGGAGTGGTGTCCGGTCGATGACTTGGAGGTGTGAGTCCTCTACGGACCTTGGTGATAGGAACCGTTAGCCGAACAGCAAGGGCGTCGTCGCGAGGCGGGGTCTGAAGGAAGCTGTAAGCAAAGTGCCGGCCTGACGAACAGCAAGCGCATAAGAGGCGTCCGCATCCGGGCGAGGGAGCCCAAATACCCGAAGCCCGATATCACTCGGAGGGTGCGGCCGTAGATGCGACAGGTAGATGGCACGAAGGTCACGCGACTGACCCTGGGAGGTCTGCCGTCCTGCCCCCGGCAACGGGTGTGCTACCGGCGCCGCAAGGCGTCGGGATGGGGCGGCAGAAGTCAGCAGAGGCCGTAGTAACCGGCAGCACCAAGCCGGCGAAGGGCCGAACGTCGAGTACCGGAGGAGGCCGGCCTGTCGATGGTGCCAACAGATGCAGACGATGACGCTGAGATGCGTCGTGCTCACCCCGAGGGTAGCGGCCGGAAGCCGCCAGAGCAGGGGCTGGGTGCATCAATCGCCACGGCGAGACCGCAACCTTCCCCTCCGGAGGTGGAAGCGCGGCTGATGGAGGAGATCGTCAGCCGAGCGAACATGATGACGGCCTACCGTCGGGTAATGGCGAACAAGGGCGCTGCAGGCATCGATCGGATGACCGTGGAGCAATTGCAGCCGTATCTGAAGGAGCATTGGCCGCGCATCAAAGAGGAACTGCTGGAAGGCCGCTACCGGCCGCAGCCGGTGCGCGGGGTGGAAATCCCCAAGCCTGGCGGAGGGGTGCGCCAACTTGGCATCCCGACGGTAGTAGACCGGCTGATCCAGCAGGCGATGCATCAGGTGCTGATGCCGCTGTTCGATCCAGGCTTCTCCAAGGCCTCGTACGGCTTCCGTCCGGGACGCAGCGCGCACGACGCGGTGCTTGCCGCGCGAGCGCATGTGGCTGAGGGTCGACGCTTTGTCGTCGACCTCGATTTGGAAAAGTTCTTCGACCGGGTGAACCACGACGTGCTGATGGCACGGGTGGCGCGCCGGGTTGCGGACAAGCGGGTGCTGCGGTTGATCCGCCGCTACCTGCGGGCTGGACTGATGACGGGCGGGATTACGACGGCACGGAGCGAAGGCACGCCGCAAGGCGGCCCTCTGTCACCTTTGCTGTCGAACATCCTGCTCGACGATCTGGACAAGGAACTCGAGCGACGAGGCCATGCCTTCTGCCGCTACGCCGACGACTGCAACATCTATGTTCGGACGCGACGGGCCGGCGAGCGGGTGATGGCGTCGATCACGCGATTCCTGACCGAGCGGTTGAGGCTCAAGGTCAACGCAGCGAAGAGCGCGGTTGACCGTCCCTGGGTGCGGACCTTCCTCGGCTACACCATGACCGCTCACAAGCAGCCGCGCCTCCGGGTAGCGGTCAAAAGCGTGAAGCGGTTGCGGAGCAAGCTGAGGACGACGCTGCGCCAAGGGCGTGGACGAACACTGGCATCGACCGTCAAGACCCTGACCCCCATCCTGCGCGGCTGGCTGCAATACTTCCGGCTGGCGGAGGCCAAAGGGGTGTTCGAGGAGCTCGACGGCTGGATGCGGCGCAAATTGCGCTGTGTTCTCTGGCGACAGTGGAAACGGCCACGGACACGCCTCAAGCGTTTGATGCAACGCGGGCTCGATCCGGAGCGGGCATGGCGGTCGGCCTACAACGGCCGCGGCCCTTGGTGGAATGCCGGGGCCAGCCACATGAACGACGCCTATCGCGCCGCCTTCTTCACGCAACTCGGCCTGCCGTCCTTCGTCGGACTGCACCGCCACCTCAATCGTGCTTGACGAACCGCCGTATACGGGACCGTACGTACGGTGGTGTGGGAGGGGGAAGCCGCAAGGCTTCCTCCTACCCGATTCTCATTCCTGCTTTTTTGCGTCTCGTCCCGGTTGAATTCCGAGGAAAGACCCGTGGAAACCATATCCGCGCTTGTCGCTGGACTCCGCGGTTCGCCCGCGCAATGATTTGTTCATCATAAGCCGGCGCCAAAGCCGGACGGGTAAACAGTTGCGTAAGGGGCGTTAACCATGGAACGTTTGCAGGCCGACGGCGCTCTCGTTCAACTCAGCGAGCGGTTCACCAATTCTGCGGCGTTCGGCGTCCTGTTCCGTGAGGGCATGGATCTGGTCGAAGAGACCGCCGCCTATCTCGACGGCGCCGGCCGCAACGAAGCCAAGGCGCTCGATCGCGCCGTCAGCCTCACTTACGCGACCGAGAGCATGCGCCTCACCACCCGCCTGATGCAGCTCGCTTCGTGGCTGCTGCTGCACCGCGCGGTGAAGGAAGGCGAGATGACGCTGGTCCAGGCCAACCGCGAGAAGACCAAGGTCAAGCTCACCGCCGCCGATCCGGGCCCCGCCGATACCATCGAGAAGCTGCCGTCGCAGCTCCAGGACCTGATCCATCGCTCGATGAGCCTTCAGACCCGCGTGCGCCGTCTCGACACCACCATCCACACCCCGCCGGCCGAGCTCCCCGCGATCGGCAACCCGCTGGTGCCGCACCTCAACGCGCTGAAGGCTGCGTTCGAGCGGTAAGGGTCTATCGCCGCCGTTGACGTCGAACCGTCACCCTGAGGTGGCCGCTTCTTTAGCGGCCCTCGAAGGGCGACGGCCCCGCTGCATCCGGGCCGTTCATCCTTCGAGGCTCCCGATGGGGCGCTCTGCGCCCCATCACTCGCACCTCAGGATGACGGGTCCAAAACAAAAACGCCCCCGGCTCTCCGGGGGCGTTTTTCGTCTCCAGCCTTGCGGCCGGATCAATCCTTTTTGAGGAAGCCCGAAAACTTCTTCTGGAAGCGGGAGACGCGGCCGCCGCGATCCATCAGCTGGGCGTTGCCGCCGGTCCAGGCCGGGTGCGACTTCGGATCGATGTCGAGGTTCAGCGTGTCGCCTTCCTTGCCCCAGGTGGAGCGGGTCAGGTACTCGGTTCCGTCGGTCATGACGACCTTAATCGTATGATAATCCGGATGAATTTCGGCTTTCATGGCAATTCCTAGGGCGCCCGGCGCCTTGCTTGAGTGACTATCGAATGACGGATTTGGCCGGGTCTATACCCCACAGCCCCCTTAATGACAAGCTGGGCCCCTAAAACAAGCCATTGTGGGCAAAGGAGAACCGGGCCGTCCCCTAAGGGACATCCCGGATTTGCCTCGCCCCCTGCCGCGGCCTATGTGGAGTCAACGTCTCTCTTTTGGTCGGATTCCAATGAGCGCAGTAGAACGGCTTGAAACCGGGCCGGCAGAGGCCCCGTCGATCGAAGCCGAGCTGATCGAGCAGCCGGAGAAGGGCCGCGCCAAGCTGCGGCCACTGATGGCGCTCGCGCCTTACGTGGCCCGTTATCGAGGCCGGGCGGCGCTCGCCTTTGTCGCGCTGACGGTCGCGGCACTCACCACACTGCTGGTGCCGGTCGCGGTGCGCAGGATGATCGATTTCGGCCTGACGCCGGAAGGCATCGCGCTGATCAACAGCTACTTCTCGGTGATGATCGCGGTGGTCGCCGTGCTCGCGCTCGCGAGCGCCGCGCGCTACTACCTCGTGATGACGATCGGCGAGCGCATCGTCGCCGATCTCAGGCGCGACGTGTTTGCGCATCTGCTCTCGCTCTCGCCGGCCTTCTTCGATTCCGCGCGCAGCGGCGAACTGGTGTCGCGCCTCACCGCCGACACCACGCAAATCAAATCCGCCGTCGGGGCCTCGGTGTCGATCGCGCTGCGCAATCTGATGATGTTTTTTGGCGCGGCAGCCATGATGGTGATTACGAGTCCCCGTCTCTCCGGCTTCGTGCTGCTTGCGATCCCCCTGATCGTGCTGCCGCTGGTCGCCTTCGGGCGCTGGGTGCGGCGCCTCTCGCGCAATGCTCAGGACACGCTTGCCGATGCGTCCGCCTATGCCAGCGAGCTGATCGGCGCGATCCGCACCGTGCAGGCCTATACCAGCGAGGGCTTGGCTGCGAAGCGTTTTGGCGGCGAGGTCGAGCAGGCCTACGAGGCCGCGCGCACCTCGACCCAGGCCCGCGCGGTGCTGACCGCCATCGTCATCTTCATCGTGTTCGCAAGCGTGGTCGGGATCCTCTGGATCGGCTCGCACGACGTGCTCACCGGCGCGATCACGCCGGGCCGGCTCGGCCAGTTCGTGCTCTATGCCGCGTTTGCGGCGGCAGGCCTCGGCCAGCTCAGCGAGGTCTGGGGCGAGGTGTCGGCTGCATCAGGTGCTGCCGAACGCCTGTTCGAGATCTTGCATGTGCAGCCCGACATCAAGGCGCCGGCGTCGCCGCGCGTGCTGCCGGTGCCGGGGCGCGGCGAGGTCGGCTTCGATCGCGTCAGCTTCGCCTATCCGGCGCGGCCCGACGCCAACGTGCTCGACGCCGTGTCGTTCACCGTGCGGCCTGGCGAGAAGGTTGCGATCGTCGGCCCGTCCGGTGCCGGCAAGAGCACGATCTTCCATCTCTTGCTGCGCTTCTACGATCCGCGCGGTGGTGCGATCTCGCTCGACGGTGTGCCGGTGAAATCTGCCGACCCGCGCGATTTCCGCTCCCGCATCGCGCTGGTGCCGCAGGAATCGAACGTCTTTGCCGCGAGCGCCCGCGAAAACATCCGCTTCGGCCGGCCTGATGCGACCGACGCCGAGGTCGAGCGTGCGGCGGAGCTCGCGCATGCCACCGAGTTCATCCGCCGTCTGCCCGAAGGTTTCGAGACCCCGCTCGGCGAGCGCGGCGTGACGCTCTCGGGCGGCCAGCGCCAGCGCATCGCGATCGCCCGTGCCGTCCTGCGCGATGCGCCGCTGCTGCTGCTCGATGAAGCAACCTCCGCACTCGACGCCGAAAGCGAGACGCTGGTGCAGACCGCGCTCGAGGAACTGATGAGCCACCGCACCACGCTGGTGATCGCGCATCGCCTCGCCACCGTTCTTTCCTGCGACCGCATCCTGGTGATGGACCAGGGCAAGATCGTCGAGCAGGGCACGCATGCGGAGCTGGTGGCTGTGAACGGGCTCTATGCAAGGCTTGCGAGGCTGCAGTTCGAGGGGGCGTGAGGCTCTCACCTCATTGACGGTGTCATCGCCCGCGAAAGCGGGTGATCCACAGTACGCCGTGACGGTAGTGATAAATCGACAGGCTGCGGCGTACTGGATTGCCCGCTTTCGCGGGGAATGACAGCGGCGCATTTGGAAGGAGCTTCACACCGCTCTCTCTTGCAGTACCCGATGCCAACAAAATGCCCTGTCTGATCTCACTTGCACTTCGGCGATCCCATCGGCACGTTCGGCCACGGCCAGTTCTTCCAGCTGCCGTCCTCGCCGATACAGGCCGACCCGCCATTGGCCGGAGCCGGGCTGTCGGTCGGAGCAGGGGGGCTCGTCGGCGCCGGCGAACCCGTCGTCCCATTGGCTATATTGGGCGCCGGCGCGAGGCGCTGGTCGACGTAGATCGTCGAGACATAGCCGGCGACGATGACGCCCAGAAAGACCGAAGACCCCATGGCCAGATCGCTCAGCCGCATCGATCCTCTCCATCAGCTCGCTGGTTGCCACGACTAGCAAACCACGTCGGGCTTCTCCGTGACATCTGTCACGGCCGCCATGCCATCTTCAGCACCGGCCGTCCCGACGTCGGGTTCACGTCGGAGCCCTCATGGGCAAAGCCGTTGCGCTCGTAGAAGCGGATGGCGCGGCTGTTATCCTTGTTGACAAGCAGCGTGACGCCTGATGGCGACAGGCGTTTCGCTTCGCCGACCAGCAGGCTTGCCGCGTCCGAGCCCCAATGGCTGGGATCGACCACGAGCTGGTCGAGATAGCCGTCACCGTCGATGGTGACGAAACCGGTCACGGCGCCATCCTGTTCGGCCACCACGATCGCGGCCTTCGGCACCAGCTCTTTCCGCCAGCGCTCGCGCCACCAGTCCACCCGCGCAGCAAAATCGATCTGCGGATAGGCCTGCTGCCAGGTACGATGCCAGAGGTCGATCGCTGCCGCTTCGTCAGCGTCTGCGTAGGGGCGGAGGTGGGGCGCGCTCACTACCGCTCCGTCAGCTTCAGCTCGATGCGGCGGTTGCGCTTGTAGGCGTCTTCGGTGTTGGCGGTGTCGAGCGGCTGGAATTCGCCGAAGCCGGCGGCGACCAGGCGCTGGGCTGGTACGCCGAGCGAGATCAGATATTGCACCACTGAGATCGCGCGCGCTGCGGACAGGTCCCAGTTCGACTTGAAGTTCGGACCATTCACCGGCCGCACGTCAGTGTGGCCATCGACGCGCAGCACCCAGGCGATCTCGGCCGGGATCTTCTTGTCGAGTTCGATCAGCGCGGCCGCGACCGTATCGAGCTCGGCGCGGCCCTCGGGCAGCAGCGTTGCCTGTCCGGTGTCGAAGAACACTTCGGACTGGAACACGAAGCGGTCGCCGACCACGCGGATGTCAGGACGGTTGCCGAGAATGGCGCGTAAGCGCCCGAAGAACTCGGAGCGGTAGCGCGACAATTCCTGCACGCGCTGCGCCAAGGCAACATTCAAGCGAGAACCCAGATCGGCGATGCGGCTCTGCGATTCCTTGTCGCGCTTCTCGCTCGCGTCGAGCGCCTCCTCGAGCGCCGCCAATTGCCGGCGCAGCGCGCTGATCTGCTGGTTCAGCACCTCGATCTGCGCCAGCGCCCGCGCTGAGACCGCCTTCTCGGAGTCGAGCGCCTTGCCGAGCTCGGAAGTCTTGCCCTGCGCGTCGTTGCCGGCGGCGGCTAAGCCCTCATAGAGGCCCTTGATGCGGTCGCGCTCGCTCTCGGCCGAGGCGAGCCCGGCCTTGAGCTGCGAGACCTGGTCGTCGAGGGTCAGCTTGCCGAGCTTCTCCAGCGACAGCAGCTCGTTAAGCTGCGCGATCTTGGCGTTGAGCTGCTCGAGCGCCTTGTCCTTGCCGGTCACCTCCTGCGACAGGAAGAACTGCACGACCAGGAACACCGAGAGCAGGAACACGATCGACAGTACCAGCGTCGACAGCGCGTCGACGAATCCGGGCCAGTAGTTGAAGGCGCCTTCACTGCGGCGGCCGCGGGCTAGAGCCATGCTCGCCTCTCACACGTTAGATTGCTCAACTCTTCTCGGGCTGGCGCGCGATGCGCTCCAGCAGGCGGCGGATCTCGCGGTTCTGCTCACCCTGGCCGTCGGCCCATTCGCGGATCATCTGCTGCTCGGTCCGCATGTGCGAGACCAGCGCCTGGATCGCTTCCGCAAGGCTCGCCATCGCTGCGGTGGTGCCGCGGCTGGCGCTGCCTTCATCGAGCGCGGAGCGCAGCCGCTCGACGGCGGCCTGGAGCTCGCCGCTGGCAACCCCACCGCCACCGCTCGCGACCGCGGCGACCTCGCCGGTGCCATATTCGCGCACGGTGGTGGCGAGCCAGTCTTCGAGATCGGTGTAGAAGCGGTTCTGGGCCTGGCTCGATTGCAGATCGAGGAAGCCAAGGATCAGTGAGCCGGCGAGGCCGAACAGCGAGCTGGAGAACGAGATGCCCATGCCGCCGAGCGGGGCGGCCAGGCCCTCCTTCAGCGTGTCGAACAGCGCGCCGGCATCGCCGCCGACCTTGAGCCCGTCGATCACCTTGCCGACCGAGCCGACCGTCTCGATCAGGCCCCAGAAGGTGCCGAGCAGGCCGAGGAAGACGAGCAGGCCGGTCATGTAGCGGGAGATGTCGCGGGCCTCGTCCAGGCGGGTCGCGATCGAATCGAGCAGATGCCGCATCGTGGTCTGGGTGATCGACATCCGCCCGGTGCGCTCGCCGCCCAGGATCATCGCCATCGGTGCGAGGAGCTTCGGGTGCCGGGCCGGCGCCAGGCCGGGATCGGCGATGCGGAAATTGTTGACCCAGGAGACCTCAGGATAGAGCCGGATCACCTGCCGGAAGGCCAGCACGATGCCGATGAACAGCACGGCCCCGATCAGGGCGTTCAGCCCGGGATTGGCGAAGAAGGCCTGGATGATCTGCTTGTAGAGCACCACGCCCACCAGCGTGCACAGCACCAGGAAAACCAGCATCCGCACCAGGAAGACGCTGGGCGAGGATAGTTTTGTGTATTCGATGTCGAGGGTGGAGCGGGGCGAGGCGCCAGACGGCATGGCCGGTATCATCCGTTACTTGCTTGCCTCCGCACTATGGCACAGCGCTCGCCTAAAAAAAGCGCCGGATGTGCGGATTTCGGGAGGAGTCGGAACCCAAAGCTGAAACCGGGCTTTGGTACAGACGTATTTTGCAAAACTTCGGCAGTCCACAGGCTTAGCTCGGATTTTTTGCATGGCGACGTATCTTGCCGGACTGGCGGCCATCGAGCGCTACCGGGCCTATCAATCCCGAATCAGCATGTTCTTTCCCCTGCCACCCAGAGAGGGAATGGCCGCATGAGCGTCGTGTCGACGATCATCGGGACTGCCGAACGCGTGCCGCGCGCGGCCGATGCGCTGGGCCTCACGACCTCTGCCGTCAGTCGTGCAATTTCGCGGCTGGAAGCGCGCGTTGGGGTCAGGCTGCTTGAACACGAAGCGCTCACTGTCTTTGACAGACGAGGGACGGCGCTTTTATGAGCGCGTCAGTCCACACCTTTCCGGCATCGAGGAAGCGGCAACCGAAGCTTCGGGCTCGGCCGGCATCGTGCGTGGGCTGTTGAGGGTGAACGTCGATCCGTTTTTCTCGCGGATCGTCCTGTCATCCCACATCAGAGCCTTCTTGACGCAACATCCGGAGGTGTCGCTGGGAGAGTGGAGCGTTGATCAACCTGTTTCCCGAGTGGCCCGGCGAGGTGTTCCCGCTCTATGCCCTGTTTCCCTCGCGGCATCATCAGCCTGCGAAAGTACGTAGCTTCATCGCGTTCTGCCTTGGCGTGATCGAGAAGGAGAATGCATGAAGGCCAAGGCGTAGGAGCAGATCGGGGATACGTGGGCGTTAAACTGTCGCATCGCGACGTGATGGAACCGGACTCACAATCCGGTGAATCGCGAAAATGAGCCAAAACTCAGCGCGATAGCTCATGTGACATTGAGCCGCCCGCGTGACGCGTTGCGTTGCAGCACGTCCAATCTATCTTGGTCGCAGCACTCGCGCAGACTTGCCCGGAACGGGCGTCGCGAGACGCGTGATCAGTTTCAACAATTTTGGGGCACCCCACTTCATGTCAGGACTTCGAGCGCGATCGGCATGCGTTGCAATGATGCTCGCGGCCTTTGCGCCGCTGCTCGGCGCGTGCGACGAATCCTCTTCCGCCGTCTCCGCTACCCAACCCTTCGAACCCGATGTCAGCGTCGTCACCGTCAAGCCCCAAGCCCGCGCCATTGTGCGCGAGCTGCCGGGCCGGATCTCGCCGACGCGCGTCGCCGAGGTGCGTCCGCGCGTGTCAGGCATCGTGGTCGAGCGCCTGTTCCGCCAGGGCAGCGAGGTGAAGGCCGGCGATCCGCTCTATCGCATCGATCCGCGTCCGTTCGAGGTCGAGGTGATGGCCAATGAGGCCGCGCTGGCCAAGGCTGATGCTGCCCTGATGCAGGCGCAGCAGCAGGCACGCCGCATCGCGACCCTGACCAGCCAGCGCGCCGCGCCCGAAGCCGAGAACGAAAAGACCATCGCCGCCGAGCTTCAGGCCAAGGCCGAAGTCGAGGGCCGCAAGGCCGAGCTTGCGCGGGCAAAGCTCAACCTCGATTACGCCACCGTGCGCGCGCCGATCGATGGCGTCGTCGGTGCAGCGCTGGTCAGTGAAGGCGCGCTCGTCATGCAGAACGAGACCAATCTCGCCACCGTGCAGCAGCTCGATCCGATCTATGCCGACTTCACCCAGTCGGTGACCGAGCTCAATCAGCTCCGCCGTGCCTTCGAAAGCGGCGATCTCGATCGCATCGAGGCCGACGCCGTCAAGGTGCGCCTCGTGCTCGACGACAACACCCTCTATGGACTCGACGGCAAGCTGCTGTTCTCCGATGCCAAGGTCGACGCCCATACCGGGCAAGTGACGCTGCGCGGCGAGTTCCGCAATCCCAAGCGCGAGCTGCTGCCGGGCATGTATGTCCGCGTCCGCCTCGATCAGGGTCTCGACTCCGACGCGATCGCGGTGCCGCAGCAGGCGGTCCAGCGCAATGGCGGCGGCGGCAGCGAGGTGTTCGTCGTCAAGGACGACAACCGCATCGCGGTGCAGGCGGTGCGTACGGGCTCGGTGCAGGACGGCATCTGGTTCGTCACCGACGGCCTCAAGGCCGGCGACAAGGTCGTGGTCGAAGGTTTTCAGAAATTCGCCGCCGGCGACAAGGTCAAGCCGCAATCCTGGTCCGAGGCCGAGGCGAGCGCGGACAACCGGCACGCCCTCAAGGTCACGCGGTAGCGCGCCATGGCCAGCTTCTTCATCGACAGGCCGATCTTCGCCTGGGTCGTCGCGCTGTTCATCTGTCTGATCGGCGCGATCTCGGTCCCGCTGTTGCCGATCGCGCAATATCCGATCATCGCGCCGCCCTCGATCTCGATTTCGACGAGTTACCCGGGCGCGTCGCCCGAAAACCTCTACAACAGCGTTACGCGCCTGATCGAGGAGGAGCTCAACGGTGCCTCCGGCATCCTCAATTTCGAATCGACCAGCGACTCGCTTGGCCAGGTCGAGATCATCGCCAATTTCCAGCCGGGCACAGACACCAGCGCGGCCTCGGTCGAGGTGCAGAACCGCATCAAGCGCGTCGAGGCGCGCCTGCCGCGCGCGGTGATCCAGCAGGGTATCTTGATCGAGGAAGCCTCCAGCGCAGTGCTTCAGATCATCACGCTGAACTCGACCGACGGCAGCCTCGACGAGGTCGGGCTGGGCGACTTCATGATCCGCAACGTGCTCGGCGAGATCCGCCGCATTCCGGGCGTCGGCCGCGCCACCCTCTATTCGACCGAGCGCAGTCTTCGCGTGTGGGTCGATCCGGCAAAGCTCGTCGGCTATGGGCTGACGGCCGACGACGTCAACAAGGCGATCGCCGCGCAGAATGCGCAGGTTGCCTCGGGCAGCATCGGCGCCGAGCCGTCGACCTCGAGCCAGCGCACCTCCGCGCTGGTGCTGGTCAAGGGCCAGTTGTCCTCTCCGGACGAATTCGGCGCCATCATCTTGCGCGCCAATGCCGACGGTTCGACTGTGCGGCTGCGCGACGTCGCGCGGGTTGAGGTCGGCGGTCTCAGCTACCAGTTCAACACACGCCTGAACGGCAAGCCGACTGCCGGTCTCTCCGTGCTGATGTCGCCGACCGGCAATGCGCTGGCGACCGCGAGCGCGGTCGAGGAGAAGATGAAGGAGCTGTCGCGCTTCTTCCCGGCCAACATCTCCTACGAAATTCCCTACAACATCACGCCGGTGGTCGAGGCCTCGATCAAGAAGGTGCTGACGACGCTGGTCGAAGCCGTGGTGCTGGTGTTTGTGGTGATGTTCCTGTTTCTCCAGAACATCCGCTACACCATCATTCCGACCATCGTGGTGCCGGTGGCGCTCTTGGGCGCCTGTACCACGCTGCTGCTCGCCGGCTACTCCATCAACATGCTCTCGATGTTCGGCATGGTGCTCGCGGTCGGCATCCTCGTCGACGACGCCATCGTCGTGGTCGAGAACGTCGAGCGCATCATGAGCGAGGAGGGGCTGCCGCCGAAGGAAGCGACGCGGAAAGCGATGTCCCAGATATCAGGCGCCATCATCGGCATTACGCTGGTGCTGATGGCGGTGTTCGTGCCGATGGCGTTCTTCCCGGGCTCGGTCGGCATCATCTACCGCCAGTTCTCGGTGACCATGGTCGCAGCGATCGGCTTCTCCGCGTTCCTGGCGCTCTCGCTGACGCCGGCACTGTGCGCGACGATTCTGAAGCCGGTAGCGGCTGGTCACGGCCACGCGAAGAGGGGTGTGTTCGGCTGGTTCAACCGGATGCTCGAAGGCGGTAAGGAGGGCTATTCCCGCACCGTCGGCTTTTCGCTGAAGCGCACCGGCCGCCTGATGTTGGTCTACGTCGCGCTGCTCGCCGGCCTGTCCTGGGCCTTCGTCAGCCTGCCCGGCGGCTTCCTGCCGGTCGACGACCAGGGTTTTGTCACCACCGACGTGCAGACGCCGTCGGATTCGTCCTATCCTCGCACCGAGGCCGTGATCGAGAAGGTCGAGAAATATCTCGCCGAACGCCCCGGCGTGAAGGATGTCACCTTCCTCACCGGCTTCAGCTTCTCCGGACAGGGCATGAACACCGCGCAGGCCTTCATCACCCTGAAGGGCTGGTCGGAGCGCGGCCCGAAGGACTCGGCCGCCGCGATCGTCAACGACATCAACCGCGATCTGTCGTCGTCGATCCGCGACGCAAAAATCTCCGCGCTGCAACCGCCGCCGATCGACAATCTCGGCAACTCCTCGGGTTTCTCGTTCCGCCTCCAGGATCGCGGCCAGAAGGGCTATCCGGCCCTGATGCGCGCCGCCGATCAGCTGATCGCGCAGGCCAATGCGAGCCCGGTGCTCCAGAAGGTCTATATCGAAGGCTTGCCCGAGGCGGGCGTGGTCAATCTCATTATCGACCGCGAGAAGGCCGGCGCTTTCGGCGTCACCTTCGAGGACATCAACAACACGATCTCGACCGATCTCGGCTCGAACTACATCAACGACTTCCCGAACCGCGGCCGCATGCAGCGCGTCGTGGTGCAGGCCGATGCCCGCGACCGCATGCGGACCGAGGACATCCTCAACTACAACGTCAAGAACAGCCGCGGCCAGCTGGTGCCGTTCTCGTCCTTCGCCACGATCGAATGGGCGCGCGGCCCGACGCAGATCGCCGGCTTCAACTATTATCCGGCGGTGCGTATCTCCGGCGAAGCCAAACCGGGCTTTACCTCAGGCGATGCCATCGCCGAGATGGAGCGGCTCGCCGGCAAATTGCCGCGCGGCTTCGGCTATGAATGGACCGGACAGTCGCTCCAGGAAAAGCTGTCGGGCTCGCAGGCGCCGTTCCTGCTGGCGCTGTCGGTGTTCGTGGTGTTCCTGTGTCTCGCCGCGCTCTACGAGAGCTGGACCATTCCGCTCGCGGTGCTGCTCACCGTGCCGCTCGGCATCGTCGGCGCCGTGATCGCGGCAATGCTGCGCGGCCTGCCGAACGACGTCTATTTCACGGTCGGCCTGATCACCATCATCGGTCTCGCCGCAAAGGACGCGATCCTGATCATCGAATTCGCCAAGGATCTGCGGAAGGAAGGCAAGCCGCTGGTGGAGGCCACCATCGAGGCCTGCCGCCTGCGCTTCCGCCCGATCCTGATGACCGGTCTTGCCTTCATCTGCGGCGTGCTGCCGATGGCCATCGCTCACGGCGCCGGCGGCGCCAGCCAGCAATCGCTCGGCAGCGTCGTCATGGGCGGCATGATCGCGGTGGTGATCCTGGCGCTGCTGATGGTGCCGGTGTTCTTCGTCTCCGTGCAGCGCGTGTTGGCGGGGGACCGGGAGAAGGCAAAGGAGAAGAAGGCCGAGATGTATGGGCCGCCCGCACCGGCAAGGGCCGGTCACTGAACGCGGAATCGGCCGGCTTGCTTTCTCGGCGACGTCAATCCAGACTGCATCTCTGGATTGAATGAGCATGTATTCGCGCCGCAGCGCGAATGCACAGCCAACCCGCCGATTGAGAGCATGTGATGCGTCTGACCGACGTTGCGATCTCCAACTATCGCTCCATTCGGCAGCTCTCGATACCCATCCACCCCTTGTCAGTGTTCGTGGGTGAGAACGGTGTCGGCAAATCCAATCTCTACAAGTCGTTGTCGCTGTTGCGCGACGCGGCGACAGGTCGAATCACGCGCACGATCGCCGAGGATGGCGGATTGAAGTCCGTCTGCTGGTCTGGCCCTCGCAAGCGAGGCGAAGATGGGCGACTGCGTTTGTCGGCCAGGTTTGATCGTCTCAGATACTCCATTGAGCTCGGATTTCCCGGCCCGCTTGAGGCGGCGTTTTCCGGCGAGCCGATGATCAAGACCGAAAGCATCGAGGCGACACAGGGCAAACGAGCGGTTCAACTCATGGAGCGGAAAAATTCGCTCGTCAGTGTTCGCGGCGAGAGCGGTGCATGGAGCAGCCACAAGGATGCGGTGCTGCCGTCCGAGACAGCGCTTGCAGGTTTTTCCGATGGCAAGCAATGTCCCGAAATCGATTTGATCAGAAACGCAATGCTGGGCTGGCGATTCTATCACGACTTTCGCACCGATCCGGCGTCACCGATACGAAAGCCCTGTCTGGCGATCACGACGCCCTCGCTCAGTGCCGATGGAAGCGATTTGGCTGCGGCCCTGGCGACACTCTATACCATTCGGGAAGACGCCAGCGACATCCAGGAAGCAATCCAAGATGCGTTCCCCGGCGCTGAGCTCCGCGCGTGGGAAGAAAGCGGTTTGTGTGAATTTGATCTGCAACTGGCGGACATGCCGCGGCCGTTTAGGGCTCACGAACTGTCCGACGGGACGCTGAAATACATCTGCCTGCTCGCGGTGTTCATGGGCTATCGGCTGCCGCCGTTCATCGCGCTGAACGAACCCGAGACCAGCCTGCATCCGTCGCTGCTGGCACCATTGGCCCGGCTGATCGCCAAGGCATCACGCCGTGCCGACATCTGGATTGTCACCCATTCGGAACACCTGATGGACGCATTGCGAAGCGAGAGTTCGGTCCCGCTTCGCCGGGTGATCAAGCCGAAAGGCGCCACGACAATCGAGGGCCTGACCATTGGCGGTGAATATCGGGACGAGGAATCCGACGAAGACGACTCTTAGTCGTTGCAGGCCGAGCCGTCGTGCGAGGCCGTGTACTTACAAGGCCGGCGGCGTCATGTACGTCCGCTCTGCTCCTATAGCGGCCAAGTTCGTGCGGCATTGCAGTAGGGCCATGAGCCGACATCGCTCCAATCAAGCAGCGATACTTGTCAGACTTCTTAGCGGCCGTAGGGGAAGCAGCGGTGGCGATCGAGTGTGAGACCGAAATGCGCTCCCAGCGCAGCGATGGCCGCATCCTGCTCAGCATAAGGATCGGCATTGGATGCGGCAACGATGATGATCCGGAACCCGCCGCGATCCTTGCCACCCGGTGGCAGCATCGCTGTAGCCAGTGCATTGCCCTCCCTGTCGCGCAACGTGAGGAAAAGCGGCATCTCTCGCTTTACATGGGCCTCGAGGCCGATGTCGCGCTCGATCGCATTGGGCCGCTCCGGATGCCAGGACTGGACTGCCTTCTCCCGCTCGAGGCGGAAATATTTCTCGACTGTGTGGCTCATCAGGCGCGACTCATGCGCCGCTTCACCTTCCGTCTCGATACGGAACCAGGTCTTACCCTTCGGCGCGTCGCAAACATACTGCATTTCGCCCGTCCTGCGATCGCCGCAATTCTAGGGCGGCCGGCCTGCAAAGCCAATATGAGATTCGCTCCCGTGTATAACGCTGCACCGATCGTATAGTCGGAAGTTCGGCTGCAACACCGCGCGACCATTGCCTGAGAGGCGATGGTAGAGCTCCGATCTGATGAAGCTTCGCAAAGCGGTCGGTACCCCCAGCCTAGTAAATCTGTTCACTGCAACGTCCGCTGTGGGTCACGAGCTCTGCAATTGACGGCCACACTTCGACTTCCGCAATGCCCCGTTGACGGCCGACATCGTACGGCGGCGCAATATGACGCGAAGGTCCAACTCCGGACATTCCTAAGGAGCTGTAGTCGCCGCCTCCGGTCGGTATAGCAATCGTGTCTTCGGGCGACGCCACCTGTTTCCCAGGTGCGTCAGGTCGCGTAGAATGTGGTTGCCCTTGAAGCGGGACGTGCCGAAATCCCCGTCGGGGCGAACAAGCAGCGCTGGTGCCATCGGCAGGCACGCCCTCTTAAGAGATCGATCCTTTTTTCGGTTTCGCACCACCATTCAGCACGAATGTTGCGCGCCGCTTTTGCGGCGGCACGTTGCGTAACGCCGGGAGAAAAGCGATGAACAAGATTGATCGAAGATTAGCACTGGGAATCGGGTTTGCAGCGGCTTCGGCTGCCATGATGAAGCCAGCCGCCGCTCAAAGCGCGGGCTACAAGGACACCACGCCGTGGCCAGGTGTCGTGGTGCGTGCTTATGATGCAGAGACACCATCTCTCATCCCCGGTTTTAAGACCGTCTCGATGCGCGATGTCATTATGCAACCGGGATCGAAGACTATGGGCCCCCCGATGATGAATGCCATGATCTGTCATATTCCCGAAGGGGAGCTTCGGATCGAGCAGGATGGAAAGACCTTTACGGCCAAGAAGAACTTTGTCTGGACCTGCAACAAGGACACAAAAGAGCAAGCGCACAACGATGGGAACGCGGTCGCAATCATGCGGATCACGGACCTAAAGGCTTAAGGGCTCGTTACTTCGCAAGAGACTGACTGCAGGTGCGGATGACGTTCCTTGGAGGAGCGTCATCCGCGGAATGTGGGGTCGCCAACGGTTTGCCGAGGAGCGCACCGGCGGCCCTGAAATGACGCCAATTCTTCTTCGGGCCAATTCCGGACTCATGCACCGCAGCAAGAAAGTTCTATTCAATCACATTGCCGGCGCGGGCAACCAGCGTGGGGGCACCGGCAGGCCCAGCGACTTTGCAGCCGCCCGGTTTCCGCCCCCTGAGGATGCGATTGGCGCATCCAGCCGTGAGCTGGTGCGGGGGCCGACCAAGCCGACCTAGTGACCGACCTCAAGGCTGGTCGATGATGTCAGACCAGTAGGAGATCAGGCCGCCAGCGCCAACGAAACAATAAATGTAAAGCTCGGTCAGGCTATCTCGGACCGCAGACGCGACGATAACGTCGCAATGGCTAGGCTGGCGACGTCGCTATAGTTGCTGGCCCGCAATCCATGATCATGGCGTGATTTTGAATGCACGGCCCCGATTTCAGATATAAGATTCAACAATCCGGGGGATGTCGTGAGACCCGCGGCTCGTGCCGAACGTGAGTTGCAACGGTAGGAGAACATCATGAGACGACGCCGCGTATTGCAACTCGGGCTCAGCGGGATCACTGCGCTTGGCGCCGTTCCCCTCATCGGAGCGCAGAGGGCGACGGCTACTGATGGCGCCGAAACATTCGTCTACGTCTCGAACGCTGGCACCAAGGACATCTATGTCCTCGGCATGAACCGCGACACCGGTGAGCTCACCATGGTCGAGAAGGTGCCGGTGCCCGGCGCAGAGAAGACGTCGCTGGTCAGCTTGCCGATGGCGCTGGCCCCAAACAAGCGCTTCATTTACGCGCAACTGCGGAGTGAGCCGTATCCGGTGTCGACATTCTCCATCGACCACACCAGCGGGAAGCTTACCCATCTCGACGTGACGCCACTGGTCGATCAGATGGCCTACATCAACGTCGATAAGACTGGCAAACACCTGCTCGGCGCGTCCTATACCGCCGCCAAGGTCGCAGTCTATTCGATCGACGCGCGCTATACCGTCGAAGGCAAGGCGACCCAGATCATCGACACCAAACCGAAGGCGCACTGCGTCTTCGTTGACACCAGCAACAGGCATGTCTATGTGCCGGTGCTCGGGGCCGACTACGTCATGCAGTTCAAGTTCGATGCTAGGACCGGCATACTGACGCTCAATGATCCGCCCACAGTCGCCACCAAGGCCGGCGCCGGCCCGCGCCATTTCACCATCCACTCGAATGGCAAATGGGGTTATCTCATCACTGAGACGACCGCGACGATCGGCACATATTCGATCGAAAAGGACACCGGTACCCTTACCGAGGTGGCGTACGTCGACACCGGCGACTACAACCAAAAAGACTCGGCCTTCGCATCCGACATCCATATCACGCCGAATGGCAAATTCCTTTATGGCGCCGTCCGGACAACCAGCATGTTGCATGGGTACAAGATCGATCCCGAGAAGGGCACACTGACCGGGATTGGCAAATGGCCAACCGAGAAGACCCCGCGCGGGTTCAACATCGATGCGCGCGGCAAGTTCTTGCTGGCCGTGGGGATGGATTCAGCGAGCCTGACCGTCCATGCGATCGACCCGGACAGCGGCGAGCTGAAGAACGTCAAGCAATATCCGATGGGCAAGCAGCCGAACTGGGTTGAGATCGTCGATAGGATCGGCGACTAGCCGGCCCCTGCTCGAGTGCCGTTGAAGGTCACTTCCGGTATGGGTCATTTCCGACGGTTTCAGCGGAGATGTCGGCTGGCTGATGTCCGCTTCTATCCCGTAAGCGTTCAACCGGGGACCTGCCCCGGAAGCGTTGCGTCTGGCCAGACCCTTTTGATTCCAGCTCCCAAACTGGGGCTCGAATCATGCGCTACAATCGCGCCGATTATGAATGGATCGCGATTCCTACTTCCGTAAAATCTTCACCAGCTCCCCGTGCACGTATTCATTCCCGCACACGACATCGCCCGTGACCAGCGCATCGCCCGGCGTGTTGATGTCGCTGACCGTGCCGCCGGCTTCGCGCACCATCAGCATGCCAGCGGCGAGGTCCCAGGATTGCAGATTGCGCTCCCAGTAGCCATCGAGGCGGCCGGCGGCGACGAAGGCCAGGTCGAGCGAGGCGGCGCCGAAGCGGCGCAGGCCCGCGACGCGATCCTGGATCGCGGTCATCTCGCGGCGGAATTCCTCGTGGTCGCCGCGGCCGATATGGGGCAGGCCGCAGGCCACCACGCATTCGTTGAGCTGGCGGCGGCCGGCCACGCGCAGGCGCTGGTCGTTGAGGAACACGCCCTTGCCGCGCTCGGCGATGTAGAGCTCGTCATTGGCGGGGTTGTAAATCACGCCGGCGATGATGGTGCCCTCGCGCACGAGACCGATCGAGATCGCGAATTGCGGGATGCCGTGCAGGAAGTTGGTGGTGCCGTCGAGCGGGTCGACGATCCAGGTATGGCTCTTGTCGGAGCCTTCGCGCGTGCCGCCTTCCTCGCCGATGAAGCCATAGCCGGGCCGTGCCTTGGCGAGGTCCTGGTAGAGGATCTCCTCGGCGCGCTTGTCGGCGAGCGAGACGAAGTTTGCCGGCCCCTTCAGGGAGACCTGGAGATGTTCGATCTCGCCGAGATCGCGCTTGAGGCTGCGGCCGGCGCGGCGCGCGGCTTTGACCATGACATTGATAGTGGCGGAATATAGCATGAGATCAGTCTTGATTGGGGGAGGGGCGCAGAACCGCGCCATTTGAGGGGATGGGGTGCCCCGCGAGGGGCCAAACGTCAAGTCGTTCAGCTCATTTGCACGCCATTTGGCGTCAGGTCATTTGTTTCCGAGCCATTTCTTGGCGGCGGCTTCCGCCTTGGCGCGGTCGTCCGCGGGCAGATCGGCCAGCTGCTTGTCGAGCTCGGGATCGCCCTTGCCGGCGGTTTTGGCCACCAGATGCCATTTGAACCCCTCGACCTTGTCCACGGATGTGCCCATGCCGCTGATCAGGACCCAGGCCAGCCGGTTCTGCGCGATCGCGCTGCCCTGGCGGGACGCCTTGCGCAGCAACGCCACGGCCGCGGGCTGGTTCTTCGGCGTGCCGGTGCCGTTGAACATGGCGATGGCATATTCAACCTCGGCATCGACATTGTCGGCCAGCGAGGCTGCCTGCAGCAGCCGCACCGACCTTTCGGGATCCTTCGGCACGCCGGTGCCTTCCTTGTAGAAGGTCGCGAGCGCGTATTGCGCCTCGGGCAGCCCGGCATCGGCCGCCTGACGCAACAGCTCGGCGGAGCGCTTGACGTCCTGCGGCAGGGTCTGGCCGTCCAGATAAAGCAGAGCGAGGTTATAGGCCGCCTTCGGCTCGCCGAGCTTGGCGGCGGAGGCCATCAGCTTGACCGCCTCGCCCTTGTCGACCGGGCCGCCGCGGCCGGCGATGCGCAGCATGGCGAGCGCAAACATCGCCTCGCGATCGCCGGCGTCGGACGCGCGCTTGTACCATTCGACCGCCTTGGCGTAGTCGCGCCTGATGCCCATGGCGTTGGAATAGAGCTCGCCCAGCATGGTCATGGCCTTGGAGTCGCCGGTCTTGGCGCGCGCGCTGGCGAGGTCGAAGGCGGTCTTGTACTGGCCGCGCTGATAGGCGCCGAACACCAGGTCGACATTGGAATTGTCGGTCGCCGGCGCCGGGATCACGGTTGCCGGCAGCGTCGGGCTCGGCAAGGCCGACGGCTTTGGCGCCGGTCCGGCCTCCTTCTTTTTCGTGATCGAGTGCGGCGCGACCTTTGGCTTTTCCTTTGCCGCTTCCTTTGCCGTTTCCTTGGCCTTCTGCTTTTCGGGCGCAGGGATCGTCGCCGGCGGCGTGATCTGGAGCTGCGCGGCCGCGGGCGTTGCCAGCAGCAGCGTGGCCAGAAGGGTGATGCGCGGGAGCGTCATGGCGGGCGCTAGCCCTGGCCCGCGGCAACAGCCGTGAAGGCCCTCTTGATCGCGGCGTCGGCCTCGATCAGCGCGGCCTTCGGCCCGCGAGAATCCGCCCAGACGAGATCGCCGACCAGCACGAAATCCGCGCCGCTGGCGGCGAAGTCGTGAGCCTCCGCGAACGACGTCGCGAAGCCGACGCAGGGCGGCTCGAACAGCTCGGCCCACCAGTCCAGCCGCTCGGCAATCGCCTGGGATGACGGTCGCTGGCCCTTGGCGTCGGGCTCGCCGAACAGCACGTAGTCCGCGCCCATCTCGCCGGCATTCATGGACTCGTGCCGCGTCTCGAGCCCGCCGACGCCCGCGATGCGATCGGGCTTGAGCGACGGCATCGCCTCTTCCAGCGCGGCGATGCCTGCGAGATGCGCGCCGTCGGCGCCGCCGCGTGCGACGATATCAGGATGGCCGTCGACGAGCACGGCCGCGCCCGCGTTCTGCACGACCGGCGCCAAGGCCTTGATCCGTGAGATCATGGTGCGCTGATCGGTCTCCTTCAGCCGCACCAGCACGGCCGCGACGTCGGCTGCCGCGAGCAGCGCCGGCAACTCGGCGAGGAGCGAGGCGGGATCATCGACGACCGGCGTCGCGAGGTAAAGGCGCGGCGCCGGGCGCGGGGGAGGCGATTTGTTCGACAAGATCTAGGCTGCCTTCTGTTCCAGGCTGCTTTGCCATTCGCCCTTGGAGGCGAGGCCATTCATGCGCGCACGATGACTGAATGCGTTCTGTCCGGCCACGACATTTTCGGCCTTGCCCGACCAGGCCTTCTGCGGCGCGGCCTGCAGCGCGCGGCCGTAGGAGAAGGTCAGGCTCCAGGGCAGCGGGCCGAGCTTGTGCATGGCGTTGAGATGCTCAGTTGCCTCCTCGTCCGACTGGCCGCCGGAGAGGAAGGCGATGCCGGGCACGGCCGCGGGCACGCACGCCTTCAGCAGCCGGATCGTCTTCTCCGCGACCTCCTCGACGGAAGCCTGCTTTGCGGATTTCTTGCCTGAGATCGCCATGTTCGGCTTCAGCACCATGCCTTCGAGCGCGACGCGCTGCGCACGCAATTCCTGGAACGTCTTGTTGAGCACGCGGCTGGTCACCTCATAGCAGCGGTCGATGTCGTGATCGCCGTCCATCAGCACCTCCGGCTCGACGATCGGCACGATCTGCGCGGCTTGGCACAGCGCGGCGTAGCGCGCCAGCGCATGCGCATTGACGCTGATCGCGGTCATCGAGGGAATGCCGCTGCCGATATCGATCACGGCCCGCCATTTGGCGAAGCGGGCGCCGCGCTCGTAATATTTCTTCAGGCGATCGGCGAGCTTGTCGAGTCCCACGGTGACTGTTTCGCCCGGGCACATCGGCAGGGCTTGCGTGCCTTCGTCGACCTTGATGCCGGGGATGGCGCCGCTACTCTCGATCAGCTTCACCAGCGGCGTGCCGTCTTTCGCGTCCTGCCAGATGGTCTCGTCATAGAGGATCACGCCGGAGATGTACTGGCGCATGGCCTCTGTCGAGCGGAACAGCATCTCGCGATAGTCGCGCCGGTTGCCTTCCGTCGATTCCACGCCGATCGCGTCGAACCGCTTCTTGATGGTGCCGGAGGATTCGTCGGCGGCAAGGATGCCCTTGCCCGGCGCGACCATGGCGGTCGCGATCCCATTGAGCTCAGTCAGATTCATCGAGAGGTCCTCCCAAAACGATTCTGCCCTTGCCTGCGAAAATAGACGGTTCTCGGGCAATTGCCGAGTTAACGTTCGTCGCAGGGTAAGGGCGGCTCCCCGTCTTTCCGGGATGCGCCGAAAGGCGCAGGCCCGGAATCCATAACCCCGGGCGGAGGTTATGGATTCACAGATGCGCAATTGCGCATCATAGCCCACGCTTCGCGTGTCCCGACGGGGGGATGGGGCTGAAGCCTTTAGGCAACCTTCGGATCGAGCTCGCCCTTGGCGTAGCGCTTGGCCATGTCGGCGGGGGGCAGGATCTTCTTGAACTTGGCGGCCTGGCCGGCGGTATTGAACTCCTGGAGCCGCTGCTTGCACAGCTTGGTCATGGCTTCCATTGCCGGCTTCAGGTACTTGCGCGGATCGAACTCTTCCGGATTGTCCTTCAGGACCTTGCGGATCTGGCCCGTCATGGCCATGCGGTTGTCGGTGTCGATGTTGATCTTGCGCACGCCGTGCTTGATGCCGCGCTGGATCTCGGCAACAGGCACGCCCCAGGTCGGCTTCATCTTGCCGCCATAGGCGTTGATGATGTCCTGGAGGTCCTGCGGCACCGAGGAGGAGCCGTGCATCACGAGATGCGTGTTCGGTAGCTTGCGGTGGATCTCCTCGATCACGTTCATGGCGAGGATGTCGCCGTCCGGCTTGCGGGTAAATTTGTAAGCGCCGTGCGAAGTCCCCATCGCGATCGCGAGCGCGTCGACCTTGGTCTCCTGGACGAACTTCACGGCCTCGTCCGGATTGGTCAGGAGCTGGTCATGGCTCAGCTTGCCCTCGGCGCCGTGGCCGTCTTCCTTGTCGCCCATGCCAGTCTCGAGCGAGCCGAGCACGCCGAGCTCACCCTCGACCGAGATGCCGCCGAGATGGGCCATGTCGGTCACGGTCTTGGTGACGCCGACATTGTAATTCCAGTCGCCAGGCGTCTTGCCGTCGGCCTTGAGCGAGCCGTCCATCATCACCGAGGTGAAGCCGGCCTGGATCGCGGTCATGCAGGTCGCGGCCTCGTTGCCGTGGTCGAGATGCACGCAGACCGGGATATGCGGATAGATCTCGGTCACCGCGTCCATCATGTGCTTGAGCATGACGTCGTTGGCGTAGGAGCGCGCACCGCGCGAGGCCTGGATGATGACGGGCGCGTCGACCTGGTTGGCCGCTTCCATGATCGCCAGCGCCTGCTCCATGTTGTTGATGTTGAAGGCCGGGACACCGTAATCGTGCTCCGCCGCATGATCGAGCAACTGACGCAACGTGATCCGAGCCATCTGTCTTTTCTCCGTTCGGGCCTAAGGGCCGCTTGTTTCTTGCAGTCTATTTACTTGGTGCGCAGCACTTCGACGCCGGGCAGGGGCTTGCCCTCCATCCATTCAAGAAATGCGCCACCGGCGGTCGAGACATAGGTGAACTGACCGGCCACATGGGCCTGGTTGAGGGCCGCAACGGTGTCGCCGCCGCCTGCGATCGAGACCAGCTTTTTCGCCTTGGTACGTTCGGCGGCGTGCTTGGCGGCCGCGACCGTGCCGCGGTCGAACGGCTGCATCTCGAACGCACCGAGCGGTCCGTTCCAGACCAGTGTCGCGGCGTCGTCGATGGCCGCGTGGATCCGCGCGATCGACTGCGGGCCGACGTCCAGGATCATGCCGTCGGCCGGGATCGCGTCGAGCCCATAGGCGTGCGACGGCGCGTTGGCGGCGAAATGATAGGCGACCGTCGCGTCCACCGGCAGGATGATGGCGCAGTTGGCGGCTTCCGCCTTCTCCATGATGCGCACGGCGGTGGGCGCGAGATCCTTCTCGGCCAGCGACTTGCCGACGCCGACGCCCTGGGCGTGCAGGAAGGTGTTGGCCATGCCGCCGCCGATCACGAGCGCATCGACCTTGTTCACGAGGTTTTCGAGCAGGTCGATCTTGGTCGAGACCTTTGCGCCGCCGATGATCGCGACAACCGGCTTGGTCGGCGACCCCAGCGCCTTTTCCAGCGCGTCGAGCTCGGCCTGCATGGTGCGGCCGGCATAGGCCGGCAGCTTGTGGCCGAGGCCTTCGGTCGAGGCGTGGGCGCGGTGCGCGGCCGAGAACGCGTCGCTGACCCAGATGTCGCCGAGCTTCGCCAGCTCCGCCACGAAGGCCGGATCGTTGTTTTCCTCTTCCTTGTGGAAGCGGGTGTTTTCCAGACAGAGGATGTCGCCATCCTTCAGGCCCGCCACGGCCGTGGCCGCGGGCTCACCGATGCAATCATCGGCGAAAGCGACGGGCTTCTTGACGACGTTCGACAGCGCCTCGGCGACCGGCTTGAGCGAGTCCTTGGCATCGCGGCCCTTGGGCCGGCCGAAATGCGCGAGCAGGATGACCTTGCCGCCCTTGTCCGAGATCTCCGTGATGGTCGGCGCGACGCGCTCGAGCCGGGTCGCGTCACTGACGCGACCATTGTCCATGGGTACGTTGAGATCGACGCGCAGCAGCACGCGCTTGCCCTTCACGTCGACGTCGTCGAGGGTGCGGAATTTGGCCATGTCCTGATCACTCGTTAGCTGGCGATGCTAAGGCGCATCGCGCTCGGGTGGATTGCCTTCCTGCCTGGTCGTTACCTCGCTTCCCTGGCGCATGCCGTACGCAATCAACGCGAACAGCATAATGACGCCAGGGATTCCGATCCAGGCAGGAAGCATAACGCTCCCCTTAGATCACCTTCGACATCGCCACCGCGGTGTCGGCCATGCGGTTCGAGAAGCCCCACTCGTTGTCGTACCAGGACATCACGCGCACCAGCGTGCCGTTCTGCACCTTGGTCTGGTCCATGTGGAAGGTGGACGAGTGCGGGTCGTGGTTGAAGTCGATCGAGACGTTCGGCGCCGTGGTGTAACCGAGGATGCCCTTGAGCTGCTGCTCGGAGGCGCGCTTCATCGCCTCGTTGATTTCCTTCGGATCGGTGGCGCGCTTGGCGACGATCTTGAGGTCGACGACCGAGACGTTCGGGGTCGGCACGCGGATCGCGACGCCGTCGAGCTTGCCCTTCAGTTCGGGCAGCACGAGGCCGATCGCCTTGGCCGCACCGGTCGAGGTCGGGATCATCGACATCGCCGCCGCACGGCCGCGATAGAGATCCTTGTGCATGGTGTCGAGCGTCGGCTGGTCGCCGGTATAGGCGTGGATCGTGGTCATGAAGCCGGTCTCGATGCCGACGAGATCGTTCAGCACCTTCGCAACCGGCGCGAGGCAGTTGGTGGTGCAGCTTCCGTTGGAGACGACCAGATGATCCCTGGTCAGCGTGTCGTGGTTGACGCCGTAGACGATGGTGGCGTCGGCGCCGTCGGCGGGCGCGGAGACCAGCACGCGCCTGGCGCCGGCGGTCAGATGCGCGGCGGCCTTGTCCCTGGCGGTGAAGATGCCGGTGCATTCCAGCGCGATGTCGACGCCGAGATCCTTCCAGGGCAGCTTCGAGGGATCGCGCTCGGCGGTCACCTTGATCTTGCCGTCGCCGAGGCTGATCGAGTCACCGTCGACGGTCACGGTGCCGGGGAAGCGGCCATGGACGCTGTCGAAGCGGAGCAGATGGGCGTTGGTCTCGACCGGGCCGAGATCGTTGATGCCGACGACCTCGATGTCCTTGCGGCCGGACTCAGCGATAGCCCGCAGGACGTTGCGGCCGATACGACCAAAACCGTTAATTCCGACGCGGACTGCCATGTTTCGTCTCCTTATGACCGTTCAATGACGTGTTCAATAACCCCGATGATCCCGCACAACGCGCTTAGCGCGCCTGCGAGGGTTTTTTAGGGCGGACGCCCGGTTCGGCCGGGCGGTGCTTGATCATATGAGAGATTACGTAGTCCTTTTTTTTGGCAAGCTCAACTCTCAGGAAACGCGCTTCAGCACGGCGTTCACCGCAGCCTCGGCGGTAATGCCAAAATGCTTGTAAAGGTCCTTGGCCGGCGCGCTCGCACCGAAGGAATGCATGCCGACAAATTCGCCATCCTGGCCGATCACGGCATCCCAGCCCCAGCGCACCGCGGCCTCGATCGCGACCTTCACCGGCGCATTGCCGATGATGGCGGCACGCTTGGCCTCTGGTTGCGCTAACAACAGCTCGAGCGAGGGCACCGAGACCACCCGCGACGGGATGCCGCGCTCGGCGAGCTGCTTCTGGGCGGCCACCGCGATCTCGACCTCGGAGCCGGAGGCGAACAGCGTCGCCCTGGCTTCGCCCTCGGCCGCGACCAGCTCGTAGGCGCCGGCCGCGCACGGATTCTCGTTCGGCGCGGTGGTGCGGAGCTGCGGCAGGTTCTGCCGCGTCAACGCCAGCACCGTCGGACCGTCGATACGATTGAGCGCAAGCTCCCAGCACTCGGCGACCTCGATGGAATCGCAGGGGCGGAACACGCGCATGTTCGGAATGGCGCGAAGCGCTGCAAGATGCTCGACCGGCTGGTGGGTCGGGCCGTCTTCGCCGAGGCCGATGGAGTCGTGCGTCATCACGTAGACGACGCCGGCGCCCATCAATGCCGCAAGGCGCATCGCGGGCCGTGCGTAGTCGGTGAACACCAGGAAGGTCGCGCCGTTCGGCGCAAAGCCGCCGTGCAGGAAGATGCCGTTCATGGCCGCGCACATGCCGTGCTCGCGGATGCCGTAATGGATGAAGCGGCCCTTCGGCGTCTTGGCGGAGAACGCGGTCGCCGACTTCGCCTTGTTGTTGTTGGAGCCGGTGAGGTCGGCGGAGCCGGCAAGGAATTCCATCGGCATTGCGGCGGCGATGACTTCAATCACCGCTTCCGACGATTTGCGGGTGGCCGCAGTCATCGGCTTTTCCAAGAGTTCCTTCTTGTAGGCGCGCACGGCCTTTGCGAGCGAAGCCGGGCGCTTGTGGCGCAGCCGGCGCTCGAACTCGGCGCGCTTGCGGCTGCCGAGCTCACCGAGCCGTGCTTCCCATTCCTGGCGTGCCGTCGCGCCGCGCGCGCCGGCTGCGCGCCAGGCCTTCAGCACGTCATCAGGCAGGGAGAATGGCTCGAGCGAGATGCCGAGGTTTTCCTTGGCGGCCTTGAGCTCGTCGGCGCCGAGCGCCTCGCCATGCGCTTTTGCGGTGCCGGCCTTGTGCGGCGCGCCGAAGCCGATGGTGGTGCGGCAGGCGATCAGCGTCGGCTTGTTGGATTTTTGCGCGCGGGTGATTGCTGCGGCAATCGCGGCCTGGTCATGACCGTCGATCTTCTCGGCGGCCCAGCCGCACGCCTTGAAACGCTTCACCTGGTCGACCGAGTCGGCGATCGAGGTCGGGCCGTCGATCGAGATACCGTTGTCGTCGTAGAGCACGATCAGCTTGCCGAGCTTCCAGTGGCCGGCCATCGCGATCGCTTCCTGCGACACGCCTTCCATCAGGTCGCCGTCGGAGGCGAGCACGTAGGTGTGGTGGTCGACGATCTTCTTGCCGAACTCGGCGGCGAGCATCTTCTCGGCGAGCGCCATGCCGACAGCGGTCGAGATGCCCTGGCCGAGCGGGCCGGTGGTGGTCTCGATGCCCTTGGTGTGGAAGTTCTCGGGATGGCCCGGCGTCAGTCCGCCGAGCTGGCGGAATTGCTTGAGCTGGTCCAGCGTCATGTCGGCGTTGCCGGTCAGGTACAGCAGCGAATAGAGCAGCATCGAGCCGTGTCCGGCCGAAAGCACGAAGCGGTCGCGGTCGGGCCAGTCGATGGCGGTGGCGTCGTATTTCAGGAATTGCGTGAACAGCACGGTGGCGACATCGGCTGCGCCCATCGGCAGGCCGGGGTGGCCCGATTTCGCCTTCTCGACAGCGTCCATCGAGAGGCCACGGATCGCGTTGGCCATGCGGTTGGGGTCGACTTGCGTCATGTCTGAAATCCGTCTGAAATGAGGCGCTTGGCGGTGGGTGGGGGCCGCGCGGGGAGCTTGGCGGCCGCTGAAGATCGGGGCTGGGATAGCACCTCGGTTCCGGGAGTCCAAGGCGATCAAACGCCGGTTTCGCCGTAAAAGTTGCTTACGGCATGATCCGGAAAAGTGGCGGGCCGGTTTTCCGCGCGACAAACGCAGGGCGTTTGAGCGGGGATCATGCCCAAGAGGAACTGCTAGATCGGGATGATCTCATCCCGATCTAGCGGTGCATAGTTTCGCGGCGGCGTTGCGCTTGGCTAGCTTGCCACGTAAATTTCTGCTTCTAACCGCTTGCCGAACCGAGTCTTTTGCCGGACGGCAAGCTCTTGAGGTAAAGGCCACGGGCAAGGCCCATAGGTTCCGCCGCTGACTGCATGAACGATCGCGTATCCAACAGCGCTGCCATGACGGAGTCCTCTGCCGTCGAGATCGAGATCGCGACCCGCAGACTCACGGCGGCGCTCGACGGGCTCGAAAGCGCGGTCGAGCGGCGGCGCGATGCCGATCGCGACGAGAACGAGCTCGCGACGCGAATCCAGGCGCTGGGTGCCGACCGCTCGCGGCTTGCCGACGAGCTCGACGGCGCGCTGGTGAAGGCGCGCAAGCTCGAGCGCACCAATCGCGAAATCTCCGACCGGCTGGATTCCGCAATCGTCACGATACGTTCGGTACTTGATACCGGAGAGGACGGATGAGCCACATCAACGTCACCATCAACGCCCGCCAATATCGCATGGCCTGCGAGGAGGGCCAGGAGGTGCGGCTGTTGAAGCTCGCCGAAAGCCTGGAGACGCGGATTCAGTCGCTGCGCGGAAAATTCGGCGAGATCGGCGATGCACGCCTCACCGTGATGGCGGCGTTGACCGTGTGCGACGAGCTGGTCGACGCCGGCAACCGCATCCGCACCATGGAGCAGGAGCTGACCGAACTGCGGGATTTCCGCAACGCCGCCGTCGAGCGCGCCCGGATGACCCAGACCGCCGTGGTCAACGCGCTGAACGCCGCCGCCGAACGCATCGAGAAGTCGACCCAGGTCCTGAACCGCACCGTCGGCAACGGGATCGCCATCGGGTAGGCTCCGCGGAAGACTCAGTCAATTGTTGTGCTCGATCTGGCCGCGGGCTCAACCTCTCCCGCTTGCGGGAGAGGTTGGCGCGTAGCGCCGGGTGAGGGCTCTGACGTCTTGGGGGTTCTCGCCCGCGGAGACACCCTCTCCCCAGCCCTCCCCCGCAAGCGGGGGAGGGAGCGCACTTCCGCCGTGGCGGCGGGGAAGTCTGATCTCATTGCGCCGCGGCCTTTGCGATCGCGCTGGCGATTCGTCGGTATCGTTGTTACATTGCGTGAGCGAGGCTGCGACGCGCGTCCGGAGCCATATATCCCCGGGGCCTTATCGATCCTTTAGGGAACTGTCCCTGGCCGGGCCCGTGGGCTCGGACATATGGTGCCCACCTACTTTCGTAGGGAACTCCGGGATCGAGTGCTTCAACGGCGTCCGCGGCTTCGCACTTTTGTTTGCTTGGTTTGTGCTTGTTGAAACGACTGCGGCCAGTTCAGCAGGTGTCATGCCCCGCCTAGTGCGCAATTGCGCACGGGGGACCGGGGCATCCAGTACGCTGCGGCCTTTGCGTGAATCACGACCGCCTCTGGAATACTGAATCACCCGCTTTCGCGGGTGATGACGTGGGGGACTGAAAGCGCATGTCCAATTCGAAATCCGAACTCCGTGCCAAAGCCCTCGCGGCGCGCGACGCGTTGAGCGAGAAGAAGCGCATTGCCGCCGCCGCCAAGCTCGCCAAGCGCGGGTTGCCGTTCGATCTGCTGCCCGGCAGCATCGTCTCCGGCTACTCGCCGATCCGCAGCGAGATCGATCCGATGCCGCTGCTAAAGAAGCTGGCAGAAGAGGGCGCCAGGCTGGCGCTACCTTGCGTCACCGCGCGCGGCCAGTCGCTGGTCTTCCGCCTCTTTCATCCGAACGACCGCCTGATGCTCGGTCCGCTCGGCATTCCCGAGCCGTCGCCGGCAGCAAGCGAAGTCATCCCCGACATCATGCTGACGCCGCTCGCGGCGTTCGACCGTCTCGGCCATCGCATCGGCTATGGTGCGGGACATTACGACTTCACCTTCGCGCACTTACGGAAAGCCAAGAACATCGTCGGCATCGGGCTTGCTTTTGCAGCGCAGGAGATCAAGGCGGTTCCGGCACTATCGCACGACGTCGCGCTGGATTATGTGCTAACGGAATCGGACGTGTTTGATTTCCGGAGTTCTGAAGTTGCGCATTCTCTTCGTGGGTGATGTCGTCGGCCGTAGCGGCCGCAACGCCATCGCCGAATATCTGCCCGGCATGGTCAAGGACTGGTCGCTCGATTTCGTCGTCGTCAACGGCGAGAATTCGGCCGGAGGCTTCGGCATCACGGAAGCGATCTATCAGGAATTTCTCGATGCCGGCGCCGATGCGGTGACACTCGGCAACCACTCCTGGGATCAGCGCGAAGCCCTGGTTTTCATCGAGCGCGCGGAGCGCCTGGTGCGGCCGGCGAACTATCCGCGCGGCACGCCCGGCCGCGGCGCCGCTTTGGTCGAGACCAAGAACGGCAAGCATGCGCTCGTCGTCAACGCTTTGGGGCGCGTCTTCATGACCCCGTTCGATGATCCCTTTGCAGCGCTCGAGCGCGAGCTCGGCGCCTGTCCGCTCGGCGTTGCCGCCGATGCCATCGTGGTGGACTTCCATTGCGAGGCGAGCAGCGAGAAGCAGGGCATCGGCTTCTTCTGCGACGGCCGCGCCAGCCTCGTTGTCGGCACGCATACGCATGTGCCGACCGCCGATCATCAGATCCTCACCGGCGGCACCGCCTACATGACCGACGCCGGCATGACCGGCGACTACGACTCCATCATCGGCATGCAGAAGGAAGAGCCGCTGCGCAGGTTCACGTCGGGAATTCCGTCGGGCCGGTTCGAGCCGGCGGCGGGCGTCGCGACGCTCAGCGGCGTCGCGGTGGAAACGGATGACGCAACAGGCCTCGCGCTGAAGATTGCGCCTGTGCGCATGGGGGGCCGGCTGGAGCCGGCGACGCCGAAGTTCTGGTTGAGCTGAATCTTCGAGCGGCATTTTCGGTGCACCCTCGCCCCTTGCGGGAGAGGGTGGCTCGCCGCGTAGCGGCGAGACGGGTGAGGGGTTCTCTCCGCGCGCAAGCCTCTCGCGTTTGAATTTGCGGCGGCAACCCCTCATCCGGCGCTTCGCGCCACCTTCTCCCACAAGGGGAGAAGGCGACAGCGGCGCCTGCGCCGAGATCTAATCCGCCGTCTGCTCCCGCAGCTCGGCCACATCCTTTGCCGACAGCTTCGAGCCCTTCGTGCCGAATCTCGCCGTGACGTAGTTCGCCACCGCTGCGATCTCGTCGTCGGTGTAGGCCTCGCCGAACGCCGGCATCGACAGCGCACCGTCAGGTGTGTGCCGCTTGGTGCCTGAGAGCACGATCTGCGCGACGTTGGTGGCGGCGGGGTCGTTGACGGCCCAGGTGCCGGTCAGCGTCGCCGTCGGCGACACCGGGCTTTCGCCGCTCCAGCCGTGGCAGCTGGCGCAGGCGCTGGCGAACACCTTCTTGCCGCGTGCGTCCGCCGTCACGCCGTCCTTGTGCGAGGCGGGCGCGACCGGCGCCGTGGTAGCCGGCAGGTCGGGCGAGGCGACCGGTGGCACGCTGCGCAAGTAAGCAACGATGGAGCGGATGTCCTCCGGTGCAAACTGGCTGAAGCTGTAGTCGACGGCTTCGCCCATGGGACCCGAGGCCGAGCCGTGGCCCGGCGCGTGGCCGAGCGACAGATACGCGATCAGATCCTCATCACGCCAGTTGCCGAGACCGGTGGCCTTGTCGGTGGAAATGTTGAAGGCGCGCCAGCCGGCGGTGACGGCACCTGCGAACTTCTTGCGGTTGTCCAGCGCAAAGCCGAGATTGCGCGGCGTGTGGCACTCGCCGCAATGCGCCAGCGCTTCGGCGAGATACGCACCTCTGTTCCACTCCGGGCTCTTCGACGCATCGGGCGCAAAGCGCGTGTCCGGATTGAACACGGCCGACCAGAACATCATCGCCCAGCGCTGGTTGAACGGGAACGACAGCGTGTTCTCCGGCGCCTTGGCGCGTACCGCCGGCAGGCTGAACAGAAAGGCCTTCACCGCCAGCACGTCCTCGTCGCTCATGTAGGTGTAGGACGTGTACGGCATCGCCGGATAGAGCCAGGCGCTGTCATGGCGCTTGCCGCGCTGGACCGCGTTCAGAAAATCCTGGTCGCTGTAGTTGCCGATGCCGGTGTCCTTGTCCGGCGTGATGTTGGTGGAATAGAGCGTGCCGAACGGCAGCTTGAAGCCGAGCCCACCGGAATAGTCCTTCTCGCCGGGCTTGGTGTGGCAGACCATGCAGTCGGCCGCCTTCGCCAGATATTCGCCGCGTTCGACCAGGCTTGCCTTCTCGAGCTTTGCCGGCACGCCCGTGGGCTTGCCGGCGCGGTAATCCGCAAGCGCTACCTTGGTGCCGCCGGCGAAATCGAGCGGACCGGGTCCGCGGATGATGAAGACGCCGAGCGCCACCGCGACGATGGCGATCACGACGAGGCCCGCGAGGATACGCATTGTCCTGTTCATGCCTTCTTCCCCACAGCCAGCAGTTTCCGATCGATCGGCAGGCGTCGCAGCGCCACGCCGGTTGCGGCGTAAATCGCGTTGCGCAGCGCAGGCGGTCCGGCATTGACGCCGGCCTCACCGATGCCGCCGGGCGCTTCGCCGCTCTTGACGACGATGACCTCGATCTTCGGGGTCTCGTTGATGCGCATCATGCGGTAATCGTGGAAGTTCGACTGCTGCACGCGGCCCTTGTCGATGGTGATCTCGCCGTAGAGCGCGGCGGTGAGGCCGAAGATGAGGCCGCCCTCGATCTGCGCTTTCACCGTATCGGGATTCACCGCGATGCCGGTGTCGACCACCGAAGTGACGCGGCGCAGTACGATCTCGCCCATGTCGTCGATCTCCGCCTCCACCACGGTCGCGAGATAGCTCGCAAACGACGGCTGTACGCAGACGCCGCGGCCGACGCGCGGAGGCAGTGGCTGTCCCCATCCGGATCTTTCCGCGACAAGATTCAGCACAGCCAGCGCGCGTGGGTTCTTTGTCAGATTGGCGCGGCGGAATTCGATTGGGTCCTTTCCGGCCTTGCGCGCCAGCTCGTCCATCGCGCATTCGAACGCGAACACGTTGTTGTTCGGGCCGACGCCGCGCCAGAAGCCGGTCGGCACCGCAGGCGGTTCGGCGCGGACATATTCGACGTGGAAGTTGGGAAAGTCGTAGGGCATGTCCGCCGCGGCATCGACTGCGTCGATGTCGATGCCCTTCTGGAATGCCGGCGGCAGCCAGCGTGCAATCACGGCCGAGCCGGCAATCTTGTATTTCCAGGCCGACACCTTGCCATCGACCAATGTCGCGGTGACCTGGTCGCGATAGACCGGGCGGTAGACGTCGTGCTGGATGTCCTCTTCGCGGGTCCAGATCACCTTGACGGGATAGTCAACTTGTTTTGCGATCTTCACCGCTGTGACCACCATGTCCGGTTCGAGCTTGCGGCCGAAGCCGCCGCCGAGCAGATGCTGGTTGACGATCACCTTGTCGACGGGGAGGCCGGCGGCCTTTGCTGCCTCCGACTGCACGCGCGTCATGATCTGCGTGCCGGTCCAGATTTCGCAGGCATCCGGCCTGACGTGAACGGTGGCGTTGACCGGTTCCATCGAGGCATGCGCCAGGAACGGCAATTCGAAGCTCGCCTCGAACTTGTCGCCGGTTGCGAGCCCCTTGGCGATGTCGCCGATCGATTTTGCGATCGCTCCGTCTTTCTCGCTGGCGGCGCGCAGATCCTGCCAGATATCCTTGGTGCTGATCTTTGCGTTTGGTCCCTCGTTCCACTCGATCTTGAGCGCATCGAGCCCCTTCTTGGCGGCCCACATGTGGTCGCCGATCACCGCAACCGTGTCATCGAGCACCACGACCTTGCGCACGCCCGGGATTCTCGTCGCTGCACTGTCGTCGACCTTGCCGACCTTGCCGCCGAACACGGGGCATGTCGCGACTGTCGCAATCTTCATGTTCGGCAGGATCGCATCGATGCCGTAGACGACCTTGCCGTTGACCTTGTCCGGCGTGTCGAGACGCTTCAGAGGTTGGCCGATATAGACGAAATCCTTGGGGTCCTTGACCGGGACATCCTCCGGCGGCGTTTGGCTCTGTGCGGCCAGTGCCAGTTCGCCATAGCCGAGCTTGCGGCCGCTTGCAGCGTGCACGACCTCGCCTTTCGACGCCGTGCAGCTCGCGGGCTCGACCTGCCACTGCGCGGCGGCAGCCTGTATCAGCATTGCGCGCGCGCTGGCGCCCGCTGCGCGCAGCGGCTTCCACCAGGCGCGGATCGAGGTCGAGCCGCCTGTGGCCTGCAAGCCGAACACAGGATTAGCGTAGAGCTTGTCGTTGGGCGGCGCATGCAGCACGGAGACCTTTGCCCAATCGGCATCCAGCTCTTCGGCCAGGATCATCGCAATCGAGGTGTAGACTCCCTGGCCCATCTCCACCTGCGGCATCATCAGGACGGTGCGGCCGGTCTCGTCGATGCGGATGAAGGCGTTGGGCGCGAACTTGCCATCGGTCGCGTCCTTCGGCTGCTCCGGTTCGTTGACGGCGGCGCGCAGCGGCAGATGGAAGGCGAGCAGAAAGCCCGTGGCGAGGCCGCCGGTCAGAAGCGCACGGCGGGAAACGTCGGGAAGAGTCTTCTCGGTGATCATGGCGGACCTCACGACTGACGGCCGGACGCGGCCAGCTTGATGGCCTCGCGAATGCGCACATAGGTGCCGCAGCGGCAGATGTTGCCGGCCATCGCGGCGTCGATGTCGGCATCGTCGGGGTTCGGCGTTGTCGCCAGAAGTGCTGCGGCCGACATGATCTGGCCGGATTGGCAATAGCCGCACTGGATCACTTCGGCCTCGAGCCAGGCTTTCTGCACCTTCGCGCCAGCAGGCGTGCTGCCGACATGTTCGATGGTGGTGACGGTGCGATTCGCGACCGCGCTGACCGGCAGCACGCAGGAGCGCACCGCCTTGCCGTCGACGTGCACCGTGCAGGCGCCGCATTGGGCGATGCCGCAGCCGAACTTGGTGCCGGTCATGCCTAAGATGTCGCGCAGCACCCACAGCAGCGGCATTTCGGGTGGCGCGTCGAATGATTTCGTTTCGCCGTTGATGGTGAGTGTCGTTGCCATATGCATCCCCTTCTTCGCCAGATCGCTTACGGCGATCTAGTTGGCGAACTCGCGCGCGACAATAATCATACCGATGTGAAACGATGAAGCATCGAAATTTCTGGCGATGCATATTTGCGCGGCTCACGCGTCAGGCCATGACGTTCACGAATTTGTGCGGCGATCGGTGCGGCGGTTTTGGGCTAATTGATATGATAATCGTCATTTTCTGACGCATTTTCATCATGCGCATGATTGATCGCCGCAGATGATCGTGCGAATGCGCAAATCCGTGCGAAGACGAAAGTCGTGCGATTGTGAAAGTCGGGTGAGGTGCGAGCAGCGCAGCGCTGCTGACGGCATCAATCGCAGCGGCCAGCCGCCGGATAACTGACATGCGCGATGATGCCATCGTGCGCCTGTTTTGCCCGACGGGTCAACGGCTACATTCAGTGCCTTGAAGCGAGATGCGCTGAACGGGATCGAGTTTGGCCGATCGCACGACTCTCTCCGTTCCTCAGGGGTGCTAGGCGAGTCTCATCGCATCATGCGCGATAAGCCATTGATTCCGCACACCCCGGCTACTGTGCATGGGGTTGTTTTCGAGATTTTTAATTCAGCCTTGCCGAAAACCCATCCGAAACGCGCCCCAGTGCTTGCCGCGGACCATGATCGGCGAGGACAGGTCCTTCATCAGCACGAACTGCCCGCCGCCCATGTCGCGGCGATAGGTCTGGAGCAGGAAGGGCTTTGTGTTGGCCGCGACCTTCTTCACCGCGCGATCGCTGAACAGGCGGCGGTTGCGGCAATTGGCGTTGTTCCAGACCGGGTCCTTGCCCTGCGGCAGCCGGTAGTTCGGATTGTGCGTCGGCAGATAGCCGCCCCTGGCCCAGGCGACGCAGAACACGATGCGCGGATCGGACTTCTGGATCGGGTCCTGGATCGCCGGCAACACGCGGTCGGTGAAGTCGACATAAGCGGTGTTGTATTGCTTGGGATCGGTGCCGGCGATCTCCCGGTAGTTCTCGTCCATGAGTTGGTCGAGCCTGATCTCGCCGCGATCGACCGCGGCCTCGAACTCGGCCGAGATCCGCTTGGCTGTGTCGACGACGACGCGGATCAGCGGCGCATCCGACGTCTCCACGCCGCTGTCGGCGATCAGTGCGATCAGCCCCTCGGAGGTATCGAGCAGCTTGGTCACGCGTTGGTCGGCGCTCCTGAGATCGCGCGAGGACAGGTCGACGCCCTTGGCGAGCTCGTTGAGCTCGTTGATGACGGTGTCGCAGTGGCCGAGATTGGAGGTCGCCGCACGCGTGACGCTGTCGATCTCGGCTTCCACCGAGGCAAAGCCCTGCTGGACGCGCGAGATGATGCCGGAGATCTGCTGGGCGCCCTCGCCGGCGGTCTTCGCGCGCTGGGATGCATCGCTGCTCTCGCCGATCAGGCCTTCGATCTGACCGTCGAGATCGCGCACGGTGTCGGAGATCTGGTGCGTGGCCTGGCGGGTCGCCTCCGCGAGATTCTTGACCTCGCTTGCGACCACGGCGAACCCGCGTCCGGCATTGCCGGCACGCGCGGCCTCGATCGTCGCGTTCAGCGCCAGCAGATTGGTCTGCTTGGCGATCGCCTCGATCGAGCCGGAGACCTTTGCGACCTGCGCCAGCGCCGAGCCGACGGCGCTCAGCCGCGCCTCGATCCGCTCCACCGCCGCGACGAGCTCGGAGATATGGCTGACCGCGGCGTCGACCGCGTTGCGCGATTGCGCGATCTCGCCGACTGCCGCCGATGTGGTCGACTGCACCGCCTGCGAGGCGTTGGCGATGTCGTGATTGGCCGAGACCATGGTCTCGGCCGTCTTCTGCAGGTGATGGAACCGCTCCGACTGGTTGGCGACGCGGTTGGCGACCTCCTGAACATTGCCGGCGATGTCGGCCAGCTCGACGCCGAGGCCGCCGATGCGGTCGGCGAGCTGGTCGATCAGCCGCTCGGCGAGCGTCCGGCTGCACGCAGTGTCCATGACGGCAAGTTGTACGAGGGACATGTTGCGGGCTTCCTCAACTCGGGGCCGTCCATCGGCTCACCGCGGCATTCCCATTCCAATTTCGACGTTAGAGGATGATTCGCGCTCCCCGTCTTGCCTGAGCGTGCACCAGGGCGCAATTCGCGCCCTAGTTCTTTAGTTTGGGCATGGTCTTGTCGAAAAACCGCTGCACACTTTTTCGGACCATGCCTACAGCTTGTAGGCCGTGCGAAATCCGCCCCAGTGGCGGCCTTGCACGCGGATCGGGACGTCGATCTCGCGCATCATCACGGTGTTGCCGTTGCCCATGTCGCGCGCATAGCTCTGGATCAGGTACGAGCGCAGGTTGTGCGCGGCAGCCAACCCCGCCGGATCGTTGAAGATGCGGCGGTTGCGGCTGTTGGCCGTGTTCCAGACGGTGTCGCCCGGTCGCTGCGGATGCGAATAGATCTTGTTGTGGACCGGCAGGAAGCCGTTGCGGTCGACCATGGCGCAGAACGCCATGCGCGGTTCCTTGGCGAGAAAGGCTTCCTGGAACGGCGGCAGTGCGCGGTCGGCCCAGTCCAGATATTTTGTGCGGTATTGCTGCGGATTGGTGCCGGCGATCTCGGCGTAGTCGGTGTCGAAGAGGTCATCCATCCTGACCTCGCCGCGCGCGATCGCCTGCTCGAAAATCCGGGTCAGCGCGGTGCCCGCCTCCATCGCGCGGGTGACGAACTCCGTGTTCTCCTCGTGGATCGACCAGAGCTTGTCTTCGATCTTCTCGCGCTGCGCGGTATTGGGATTGACGAATTGCGTGCGGGCGCCGGCCTTGGCCTGCTCGACCACGCGCAGCCGGCACGCGCCGACGTCTTCGAGGGTGCCGTCGATGATCGCCTGCGCCGCGAGCCGGCTAGCTTCCGCACCGCCGATCAAGACGCCGTCCATCGCGATCTCATAGACCGGCAGCACGCCGCGCGCGGTCTCGAATTTGAGATGGCAGGGCAGACGCTCGGTCTTGCGGCGGTCGTCGTGCTCGCTCTGGCGGAGCAGCACCGCGCAACGCGATTTCAGCTTCTGGGCAAAGGTCGTCACGGCCTTGCCGGCGCTGGCGACGTTCTCGCCGTGGGTCTCGGCCGCCTTGGTCGCGGCGTCGATTTCGGCCGCGCTCTCGCCGACCGAGATGATGAACTGCGATGCGCTGGTCGCGTTGCCGGAGACCTCGCTGGTGGTGGCGTTCTGCTCGGCCACCGCGCCGTTGACTGTGTCGAACACCGGGCGGATCGCCTCGATCGCCTGCGAGATCCGATGCACCGCGTCCGCGGAGCCCGCGGCATCGCGCTGGAGCGCGTCGATCTTTTTGGAGATCTCCTCGGTCGCGCCCTGGGTCTGCACCGCGAGCGCCTTGACCTCGGTGGCGACGACCGCAAAGCCCTTGCCGGCGGCACCGGCGCGCGCGGCCTCGATGGTGGAGTTGAGCGCGAGCAGCGTGGTCTGCCGCGCGATCTGGGCGATCAGATTGACGACATTGCCGATCGCCGCGGAGGATTCTCGCAGGCGGTCGACATTGGCACGCGCTTCTTGTGCGGCGGCGCTGGCCTGGTCGGCGAGCTTTCCGGCCTCGCGGACCTGCGCGCCGATGCCTTGCGCAGATTGGGTGAACTTGTCGGCGGCATGGGCAAAGCTCGAGGCGTTCGACTGCGCGGCATTGGTCTGCCCGGTCAGCGTGTCGGTGCGGTGGCGGATGTCGGCGAGTGTCGCCGCGGTCGCCTCGGCGCCGCCCGCGACCGAATTGGCGGCGCGTTCGAGCTGGCGGATCATGGCGCCGAGCTCGAGTTCCAGCAGTTCCAGGATTTCCCGGGCCGAATCGACCTCGGCGGCCGGAACGGGCGCGGCTGCTGGCTGCGCGACCTGCGGGGCTGCCGCTGGTGCGGCCATGTCCGGCAGGCGCTTCCGAAATAATGCGAACGCCATTGGGTCTACTCTTGTCGGGAGACGGGCGGACGTTATTTTCGCAGACCGGAATGAAATCAGGGTTAACGGTGCCTGACTTCCGGGCACGGGTCGCTACAGTATTACCTTAAAGTATGAGAGGCTCTTTCATTCCGGTGGGTTGGCGGCCTATAAGGCCGCGCTTCCCCACGCTCACCTTTGGCGCACGAATCCCTAGAGAAGATACGCATGGCCGGACATTCCCAATTCAAGAACATCATGCACCGCAAGGGGCGGCAGGATGCGCAGAAGTCGAAGCTGTTCGGCAAGCTGGCGCGGGAAATCACCGTGGCGGCCAAGCTGGGGACGCCCGACCCCAACATGAACCCGCGCCTGCGCGCGGCCATCATCGCGGCGCGCCAGGAGAACATGCCGAAGGACAATATCGAGCGCGCCGTGAAGAAGGCGCTTGGTAACGAGGGCGAGAACTATGACGAGATCCGCTATGAGGGCTATGGCCCGGGCGGCGTCGCCGTCATCGTCGAGGCACTGACCGACAACCGCAACCGTGCCGCCTCCGACATCCGCTCCTTCTTCACCAAATCCGGCGGCAATCTCGGCGAAACCGGCTCGGTCTCCTTCATGTTCGACCGCACCGGGATCATCGAATACGACCGCAGCGTCGCCGATGACGACGCGGTGCTGGATGCTGCGATCGAGGCCGGCGCCGACGATGTGGTCTCAGGCGAGGGCGGTCACGAGATCTATGCCTCGACAGAAGGCTATCGCGATGTCGCCAAGGCGCTGGAAGCCAAGTTCGGCGAGCCGCGCAAGGCCGCGCTGATCTGGAAGCCGCAGAACACCGTCGTGGTCGACGACGAGACCGGCGAGAAGCTCTTGAAGCTGATGGACCTGCTCAACGAGCACGACGACGTCCAGAACGTCTACGCCAATTTCGAGATTTCGGACGCGCTGGTCGCGAAGATGGGCGGCTAGGGGCGCGCGACCGCCTTTCTCCGGGGACTTCTGTTCTGTTTCTGTTTCGCTATCATGGGCCAACCGCTATCACTGGCCCATGACCGCGCTCCCGATTCGCCAACCCGTTCGCATCATCGGCATCGACCCCGGCCTGCGCCGCACCGGCTGGGGCGTGATCGAGGCTGACGGCAATCGCCTGATCTACGTTGCCTGCGGGTCGGTGGAACCTCCGGACGATTTGCCGCTGTCGAGCCGGCTGCTCGCGATCCATGAGGGGCTCACGGCGGTTCTCTCCAATCACAATCCGATGGAAGCCGCGGTCGAGCAGACCTTCGTGAACAAGGACGGCGTCGCGACCCTGAAACTCGGCCAGGCCCGCGGCATCGCCATGCTGGCGCCCGCAATGTTCGGCATCTCTGTCGCCGAATACGCGCCGAACCAGGTGAAGAAGACGGTGGTCGGCGCCGGCCACGCCGACAAACAACAGATCGCGATGATGCTGAAGATATTGCTGCCCAAGGCCGAGCCGCCGTCGGCCGACGCCGCGGACGCGCTGGCCATCGCCATCACCCACGCCCATCATCGCCAGAGCGCAGCGCTCAGGTTGAAGGTGGTGGGATTATGATCGGCAAGCTCAAGGGTCTGATCGATTCCTACGGCGAGGATTATGTCGTCCTCGACGTCGGCGGCGTCGGCTATCAGGTGCATTGCTCGGCGCGCACGCTGCAGCATCTGCCGGCGTCGGGTGAAGCGGCGGTGCTGTCGATCGAGACCTATGTCCGTGAGGACCAGATCAAGCTGTTCGGCTTCCGCACGGACCAGGAGCGCGAATGGTTTCGCCTGCTCCAGACCGTGCAGGGCGTTGGTGCCAAGGTCGCGCTCGCCGTGCTCGGCACGCTCGCGCCGGCCGATCTCGCCAATGCGATCGCCCTGCGCGACAAGGCTGCGGTGGCGCGCACCCCCGGCGTCGGGCCCAAGGTGGCCGAGCGCATCGTCACCGAATTGAAGGACAAGGCGCCGGCCTTCGCCAATGTCGATCCCGCCGTCGTGCATCTCGCTGGCGCCGTCGACGAGCAGCGCGCGCCGCGGCCGGTGGCGGACGCGATCTCAGCGCTGGTCAATCTCGGCTACGGCCAGCCGCAGGCGGCTGCCGCCATCGCCTCAGCCTCGCGCAGCGCGGGTGAGAACGCCGAAACGGCGCAGCTCATTCGGCTGGGCCTGAAGGAGCTCGCGAAGTGAGCGATCCCAAGGCCAACCGCATGGTCACACCCGAGCGCCGCGGCGACGATGTCGGCGACACCGCGCTGCGCCCGCAATCGCTGTCCGACTTCGTCGGCCAGCAGCAGGCGCGCAAAAATCTCTCGATCTTCATCGAGGCGGCGCGCAAGCGCGGCGAGGCGCTGGATCACGTGCTGTTCGTCGGCCCGCCCGGCCTCGGCAAGACCACGCTGGCGCAGATCGTGGCCAAGGAGCTCGGCGTCGGTTTTCGCGCCACGTCGGGGCCGGTGATCGCCAAGGCCGGCGATCTCGCCGCGCTGCTGACCAATCTCGAAGAGCGCGACGTGCTCTTCATCGACGAGATCCATCGCCTCAGTCCTGCGGTGGAAGAGGTGCTCTATCCCGCGATGGAGGACTTTCAGCTCGACCTCATCATCGGCGAGGGTCCGGCGGCGCGCTCGGTCAAGATCGAGCTGTCGAAATTCACTCTCGTCGGCGCCACCACGCGCGCCGGCCTGCTCACCAATCCGTTGCGCGATCGTTTCGGCATTCCGGTTCGTCTCAACTTCTATACGATCGAGGAGCTGGAGAGCATCGTCACCCGCGGCGCGCGCGTGCTCAATGTCGGCATGAGTGCCGACGGTGCCAACGAGATTGCGCGCCGCGCGCGCGGCACGCCGCGCATCGCCGGCCGCCTGTTGCGCCGCGTGCGCGATTTCGCCTCGGCCGCCAATGCCGACAAGATCGACCGCAAGATCGCCGACCACGCGCTCAGCGCGCTCGAGGTCGACGCCGCCGGCCTGGACGCCATGGACCGCCGCTACCTCACGACCATCGCGCAAAACTATGGTGGCGGCCCGGTCGGCGTCGAGACGATGGCGGCTGCGCTGTCGGAGCCGCGCGATGCGATCGAGGACATCATCGAGCCCTATCTCATTCAGTGCGGCTATCTCCAGCGGACGCCGCGCGGCCGTCTGCTCACCTCGCACGCCTTCCGCCATCTCGGCATCGCCGAGCCGTCGCGCGATGCGTCGGCCCAGTTCGGCCTGTTCGGCACCGACGAGAGCGACGAGTGATCCGCGCCGGCGCGCATTGCTCTGGTGTCATGAACTTCCGGTAATCTCCGTGCAGATGATCTGCACAAGCGCACCCCAATTCCGCTCAAATCGGGCCGCATCACAAAAGCGCATCAACAGTGGGCTTCCATGATCTCTCGGCGTCATCTCATTCGTTCTGTCGGCGGACTTTCCGCGCTAGGCATCTCGACGGCCGCCTATGGCGTTGGCATCGAGCCGGAGCTGCGGCCGCGCATCACCCGATATCATCCAATGCCGCGGCAGTGGCCGGCGGATTTTCCGCTGAAGATCGCCGTCATCGCCGACATCCATGCCTGCGATCCCTGGATGTCGCTGGACCGGATCGAGTCCATCGTCGAGCGCACCAACGCACTGAACGCCGACCTCATCGTGCTGCTCGGCGACTATGTCGCCGGTCATCACCATGTCACGCGCATCATCCCGGCCGATGAATGGGCGGGGGTGCTGACTGGCCTCAAGGCGCCGCTCGGCGTTCATGCCGTGATGGGCAATCACGACTATTGGGACGACAAGGTCGTGCAGCGGGCCGGGTGCGGGCCGACGGTCGCCCATCGTGCGCTGGAAGCGGCTGGCATTCCCGTCTACGAGAACGACGTCGTGCGTCTCACCAGGAATGGCCGCCCGTTCTGGCTCGCCGGCCTCGGCGATCAACTCGCCTATGCGCCGTCGCAGCGCTATGGCCGCGCTCAGCTCTTTGGTGCCGACGATCTCACCGCGACGCTCGCAAAGGTCACCGACGACGCGCCAATCATCCTGCTCGCGCATGAGCCCTATATCGCGACGCGCGTGCCCGCACGTGTCGCGCTCCAGCTGTCCGGCCACACCCATGGCGGTCAGGTCCGCCTGTTCGGCTGGTCGCCGGCGCTGCCGTCGCAGCACGGCGTTCCGCTCGTCTACGGCCATCTGCGCCTGCAGTGCGACGTCATCATCTCCGGCGGCCTCGGTTGCAGCATCATGCCGGTCCGGGTCGGCGTGCCGCCGGAGATCGTCGAGGTGACGCTGGGGCGGGCGCCGGTGGCAACTGTGTCCTAGCCGCGCTTGCGCGGCCGGCCGTTTTTGCGCAAAACGGGCCGGTAGCGACAAGCGAAGAGGCCCGCGACGTGACAGCTCATCTCGACGGCGAGATCCGCAACGGCCGCCACCACATGCAGGTCCGCGTCTATTACGAGGACACGGATTTCCCTGACTTGCCATTGTCGTAGTAGGCAAACGTGCCGATTTCTCCTGCCTTGCGGTTTTTGGGGAAAAGTTTCTCACCGAGAAGGGCGGCGCTGTTCATGTAGGGTGTATATTCGTAGGGCATCCGCTTGCGAACCGGATGCACTACAATGCAGCCGATCAAGTTGCGGAAGGCGATGCGAGTTTCGATCGACTTCGGGTCGAACTTGAGCGCATTGACCAGTTTTCGAGCCTCCGAACGGTATCGGTCACTGAATTTTGGGTGGTCGAATGGGATCACATTTTCGCCGCCACTGCCCATCAGTCGCAAGCGCTCTTCAACGGTTTCCCGTTCCAAGTCGCATTCATCGATCCGCTTGAGTAACTCATCCGGTTTGCGACGGCTGTTCGCGATGGCATATGTCAGCCGTTCGATCTCGGTAGTCAACACACGGCGTCGACGGTCCAGTTTAGCGTGTTCGCTGCCGCCCTTGTTCCGACCGTTTTTGCATTCCTCCTTCCAAGCACGCATCGCCTCTTCAGTGGCCTTCGGCGAAAGCAATTTCGCTTCGATTTTTTCGGAGGCATCCTTGAGCAGAATGTCCATGTCAAAGCTACGGGTGTGCTCGCAGGTACCCCGCTGATGCGCGTTGGCGCATGCGGCGCGCGGCGCGCCATTTCGGGAGGATTGAGCGATTCGCATATGGCCGTTGCAGACACCGCACCGCAGAACGCCGGCAAGCGGGTGTTCATTGTTGCGCGGAATCACCAGGCGGCGGCGCGGCTTGCCAGTCGGCCCGAACATATGTACGGCACGCGCGCTACGAACCTTCTGCGCTCGATCCCAGAGCGCTTGCGGAATGATCCGCAGCTCAGGCTTTTTGACTATGATATGGCGTTCTTCTGGATTGCGGCGCTTCTGCTTCTTCTGCGTCTCCGGGTTGAGAATTGTCGAGCGAACGTTCCAATGTATCTCGCCGATATATAGCTGGTTGCCGATAATGCCGCGACCATGCCGACCGCCTGTGATGCACTGATGATTCCAGGTGGTGCGACCAGCCTTGTTCTTGTGACGAGTTGCCCCGGGTGAGGGCACGCCTTCGCGGGTTAGATCAGCGGCGATAGTTCGGGTCGAGCGGCCCACCGCATATTCGGTGAAAATGCGGAGCACGATCTTTGCTTCGTTCTCATCGATCACGCGTTCGCCGGGCGCGCCCAGCCTCGGCCGATAACCATAGGCGTGTGAGCCAGGAATTCTTCCGTTCGCAACAGCGTTGTCATGGCCGCGCCGAACCTTTTCGGCGAGCTGCGGCTTGTAAATCGTGTTGTAGAGGCTTGCGATGCTGATGTCGGTGGCGGTCGCATAGACGCCCTTCTGATCCATCAGCTCAACGCGGTTGAACTCGAAAATCTGCTTGAGACGCTGGATGGTTGCGGGATCGCGCGACAAGCGGTCGAAGTGCTCGACGACGACCACGTCAAAGTCATGATTTCGCACACCGTTGAGCAGGCGTTGATAACCGTCCCGCGCACCTTCGGTAAGACCAGATTTTGCGGCATCCACAAATTCCCCGATGACATCGAGATTGCTGCGCAACGCAACCTTCCTGCAGAGCAATAGCTGACCGTCAATCGAGGTCGCCTTTTGCATGTCGCTGGAGTAGCGGGCGTACAGTACGGCCGTTTTCTTGGATGACGCTGTCGTCATGCCGGTCCTTTAGCTGCTGCCCCAAACCGTCGTTTTCATCCCGTGCGATCTGGCGTCCGATGGCGCGCGCCAGGTCAAACCAGATTTCCTCATTGTCGGGACTATCCCAGCTCTGAGGGTGGGAGGGGTCAAGCGGTCGAATGATAGCCCGTTGTCCTCGGAGAGATCGGATGCGGGTACGCATTTGCAAACTCACCAGCAGAAGCTAACGTAAATTTCCGCCCTGCGCTACAGCCGGGCGGCTGTGATTACTTGCGGCGCTTGCTTCCACCATTCGCATCTCCGATCGCTCCTGTGCCCGCCAGAACTTCCCTGCAATTTCACGACTTTTGTTGCTGCGATGATCCGATCCAGATCATCGTTCAGCCACAGCTTCCCTCGGCCGTGGCCGCGACCCGACAGGAATCACAGGACCACACGTGACCTTTGCCTGTGGAGCATTCATGGAAGTCTCGATCCGCGCAGTTATGTGTCCATTCATGTTGACCGTGGCGGCGGCGAATGAAAATGAGATTCTTCAAATATCTCAATGCTCCATATCGGGTGTTAGCGCACTCCTGCGATGGTGGTCGTAGGCGGGAGCAGACTCGCTAACCAAAGCGGAGTAAAAATACTTGCGCGTGACGGCGATGAAGGTCCGAAGACCTGCGTCCAACTTCTTAGGAGCTCTCCTGTGGCATTGCCGCGCTCTCCGGCGGCAACGCCGTATGTTCGGGAGCGGTCCGCATCGACACGCCGACCGCCATCCCGAACATCAAGAAGTTCATCGAGGACGAAAGGGGTCAGTTCACGGATAACGCAGATCGAGGAACAGCAACGCGAAGGGGGCGATCGTACGCCTATCCGTTATCGTTGACGATACCAACACTGTTTGCGGGAGCCTGCCGATGCATTCGACTTCCGGCGCATGCAGCGATCGCCGCTCTCCCGACGCTCCCGTGGCCGCATCGAATCCTCCGCTCGTCACCGCCAGCAGCAGGGAATCACAGCTCGAGATTCGAGGGAATCACAAACATCATTTTTCGAGAAAACCGCCTCCCAAGCACCGGTCGCTGGCAAATCCAATTCCGGAAATTCCGGCATTTTCCTTTGCCGCTCAATTGCTTCAGGATTTTTCACGGACGACTGGATCCGCCCCAGCGTGCGACTTCTCCTGCGGTCGCCGCGCTCTCTGTGCCCGGATCCTCTCGCTCGTTATGCCGCCTCGCTTGGAGCGTCGACGTAGTTTCGGCGACTCTTGAGCCTCGATAGGTAGCTCGCGCTGACAACGCTCGAGGTAATGCGTCGTTCGCCAGCGTATCAGGGCTAGCTCATGAACGGCCGGTCGCGCCGCTTTTGCGCTGGTTAGGCCTGTCGTGTCGCTGCATTAGGTCAGTTTATCTGACGAACACCGGCGCCAGCCAGTTCAGACCGAAGATGTATGACCTTGCGCTTGCAATAGAGGGTTGCGAATGGAGCGGTCTCGCTTCTATAATGCGTCCTCGCTTCTATCACTAAGTCATTGGGTTGGAGGCGTTTTCATGAGTACAAGATTCTTATTTTTAGCTGTTGCGTGTTTTCTGCAGGTACTTCTCATACCGCCAAGCGCCCATGCCCAGGGGCTTAACGAAGCTCAGCTTATCGTTATCGCAAGCACAGCAGAACGCATTTGCGGGGTTGTTAAAGACCAGGGCAGCGCTTCGACCGCGGCAGCGAAAGGTGCCGTTAGCGTGGAGCTAAGAGGACTGGCTTCGCAAATTCAGAGTACCGGCGGGCAAAACAGCGGCAGCATTACAACTGACGAATATGTGGGGGTTATTCGCGAGCAAGCTGCGCCCCTGATAAGAGATCTCAGCAAATGCAGGTTCGAGGTTTTCACGATCCTGTTCAAAAGCATGTCACCAGGCGGAACAAATCCGACGCCGCCTCCGACGTACAAGCCGCCTCCGCCCCAACCGGTATCCCGGACAGGGCTGTCCTGCCAGACGGACCAGATCATCGATTGGCTCGACCAGCACGGGATTTATGGCAACCGGCCCTTCGACAGTTCCATCTACGATGATCAGGTCACCTGGACAGTCAACGGGAAGCAGGCCACGAAGACCAAAGCCGACGTCATCAAAGAAGAGAGCGACTTCAGAAAGGTATACCCGATGCAGAGATATACGCCGACGTCATCGTCGGCGAGCCGGGTCGGAGACCAATGCGTGCTCACGCAGCAGGTCGACGGCTATAAGCAAAAGGCCAATGGAAGCGTGCAACTCAGCAATTTCAGATTTGAGTTTGGTATAAAGAGCGAGGGTAACGGGCCACGCATTGTCGAGCGCCAAACCGACGTGTTATCGGGCCGCCACTAGGAAATGCCTCGTCAGGAGACATGGACATGAGCGGCGACTACCAGCGTCCGGTCGTCAGCAATAGGACAGTGCTCCGGAAAAAGCCGCAGCGATTCCGCTCGTGGTGGATGGTTTACGCCGCATTGCTAATGTGTGTCGTCACGGCCGTATGGATGCGTCGCACGGCGCCGGCTGAAAGCGCCGCGCCAGTGACGGCGGATGTTGGCGACAATCAAACAAGGCTGAGAGAACGCGGCGCGGCGATGCTGGCCGCCGCGCAAAAAGCAAAGTTAGAGACCGCGGCGCGAAGGCCAGAGTTGGAAATGGTGGCCACGCGGCAGGCGGGAGTGCCAGATCCGGGGTCGAACACAGTTGCGGCTTCGACCGCGCAGCGCGAGACAGGTTCGGACACGATCGCATCACCGCCTGACCCGCAGACATTGACGCCGGCCCCGGCCGTGTCGCCGCCTGAGGTTCAACAGTCAAAATCGGAACAAGAAACAACCCTGCGACAGCCTGAAAACCAAGTTCAGCCGCAAGCCCCAGCATTAAACGCCGTTACGCCGCCAATAGAGGACCAGGCACCGCGAGCGGACACTGTCGCAACACTACGTGATCCACAGAGATCAAAGTCGGAGACGGCTGCGGCCTCGCCGGATATGCAGATATCAAAGCCCGAAATCGACATAGCCACGCGGCAACAACTCGACGCGTTCAATACGCAGAGCCCCCGCAGCAAAAGTAAGGGCAAAGACAAAGACAAAGACAAAGACAAAGACAAAGACAAAGACAAAGACAAAGACAAAGACAAAGACAAAGACAAAGACAAAGACAAAGACAAAGACATCAATGCGGACAACGTAGTCGCGGTGCCGCAACTCGTTCTGCCCGACGATGTGGCTCAAAAGGTCGGCTACAAGATTTGGTTGAACGAAACGGATGGTAATCGCGATGCGATCACGTCATGGAATGCAGGCGAGGAATTTGCCTCACTTGGTATTGGCCATTTTCTCTGGTTTCCAGCGGGTAAATCGGCGCCGTTCGAGGAGAGTTTTCCACCCTTGCTCGAGTTTCTGCGCCAACAAAATGCGCATCTACCCTCTTGGGTCGACAAGATGCCAATTCCGCCCTGCCCCTGGACAAGTCGTGCTGACTTCAAGAAAAACTACAACTCGCCTCAGATGAAGGAGCTGCGACAATTCCTGCTCGACACCGTCGCTGGTCAGGCCCAATACTTGGTGGTGCGCGCCAATGGCGCGATGGAGAAGATCCTACGAACCGTGACTGACAGCGCGGAGCGCGCGCATATCATCACCCAGTTTTCACGCATCGTGCAGGCTTCCAAGGATCTCTACCCTCTTATCGACTACGTCGAATTTAAGGGCGAGGGCATCAACCCGGAGGAGACGGCGGTCGATAAGCAGACTGGCACCCGGCAGGGCTGGGGACTGAAGCAAGTGCTTCTCAAGATGGACGGCACGGCAATCGAGCCGAAGGCGGTGCTCGCTGAATATGCCGATGCCGCGCAGTCTGTTTTGCAGCAACGGGTTCGCAATATTCCAGCCAACCGCACGTGGGAGTCGGGCTGGCTGCGTCGCGTCGACACCTATCGTCGACCCCTCGTTGAGGTGGCGTCGAACCCCAAACCAGCGCAAGGCAAGCCGTCACGCGCAAAGAGCCGGAAGCGCAAATAGCCTCCAGTAGCCGTTCGTGGGGCGCGACCGACCAGAATGATTTCAACCACTCTTGATCATCTTCGCCTGAAGCTTGTCAAAGACGTTAAACTTGCATTGGGCGCTATTCTGGATGGCCGTGGCAAGATCGGTCCGAATAAAGCCCTCGTACTTATCTGAATTGAAATCTGCATCCCCGCTAATACCCAGATCGGCGAGTTGCCTGATTAAACCGCTCAGCTGCGCCTTGACTTCGCCTTTGACTTTCATGCTCTCTGAGTTTCCAGCCGTTTTGACAATGCCGCAGACGCTATCCGCGGTTTTGGTGATGAGATCGAGTGCTTTGGCCTGAGCGTCTATCGACTGAGACTGAGCGTTGGCCTGGGATGCAGCGAAAATCGCGAAGAAAAAAACGAGAAAGTAAACACCGCCCGGCATGGCCATTCTCCTAACGAATGGACAGAAAAGGCTACCATGGGTTGAGATCACGCGCAACACAGGAACGGTATGTTGCTGCCTTTAGCTCGATTAAATGTGCAGGGCCTGATTCTGACGGGCTGAGTGCGTAACGCGTTTCCATTGCGCGCCCGGCATGGGCATTGACTCAAAGGAAAGTCCTTGCCGCGAGCTGCTCACGGCGAGCGAAGTGAAGGGAATAGCGTCGGACCGTAAGACGGTGTGGAGAAAGCGTGCAACGAAGCTGCGTGCCGACGAACAGGAATCGGATAGATGGCGGAGCCGAGCAGGGCGAGCGCAATGGACGGAGAAGCTCTTGTGACCAAGGCGAGACGACGTAGATCCGGAGGTGGTGCAGCGAAAGCGGCATTCGACCTGAACTTCCGAAGGAGTTCGCTGGTGGTTCGCGACAGGTCGGCCTCGAACCATTCGCGCGGCTGTGACGTAGCCGTGAGGAGCGGATCAGGGCGCCTCGCTTATCCACTGTTGCCTCTCTGGAAATTGCGCGAGCTACCTTGGCTCGTTCCGCTCCAGATGTGAACGAATCGATTAAGTAGGACCGACAGCGCTCATTAGTCCGACTGCGACGGGCACCAGTCCCACGATAGTCCATAGGACGGGCGAGCTGGAGCCAAGGTCGGCAACAAAGATCAAGAGACCAAAGCCCAAGATGAGTGCCGAAATGGCGTAGGCGAGGGCGTTTTCCATCGACCGATCCAACAAGCGACAAAGGATCGGTGCAGAGACTCGCCAGGTCTCAAAAGTTCCTATACGCAAAACCCATTCATTCAGCCTCGCTCCACTTTGGACTTCACTCCGACCTCGAGCCAATGCGAAAGCTCTTTGCAAAAGGCTGCAGCGGGGCGACGACAAATCCACAGAGAAGCATGAGCCAGGTCGCCAGGGTAGCCCTCCTCAGCAGATCCTCCGATATGTTGGGCACGGTCGTGCCCTCCAAATGAGCTTCGCGAAGTATCGGCCGTGTCCCTCAACAGGAAAGGAGCCACAAAGCTCCGAAATGTAGCGAAGGAGCTATGGCTGCGCGAGAGCGGTACTTCGTGGACGTGCGCAGCAAACTGCTGGATGGGACCAGTTATTGATCCGCTACCTTGGACCAAACACCATTGCCGTCCTTCATGTCGCGATAAGAGGTCCCATCGTCCCAATTGATGCAGGTTCGAACATCTTTGAAGTCATTCAACGTGCGCGCTTCCGGCGGCGCGTCCTGGTAGCGACGCCTCATGTCCGCCACGGGATTGGTCGGCACGGCGCGTTCCAGGTACAGGTTGGCGCCGTCGATAAAGAACGCGATTTTGTCGGATGGCGCATTGGCGTTCGACCGCTGCCGCCACTCATTCGGCCGCATGCAATCCATCCAAAAAAAGATACCCGATGCTCGCTCATCCGAGTTTAAGAGATAGTTCAGAGTATCCCCTGTTAGAAGTTGACCAATGCCGTACAACACAGACAACGCAACAATCACAGCGTAGATATAGGCTGCAAGTTGAGACCAGAATTCACCGTCGCGGCTGAACATTAGCCCGCCACTGAAGCTCAGAAGCAATTGTTGCCATCGCCTACAACAAGGCGCGTTTGCTCTGTCCAGCCCCTCATCAATGTGTCTCCTGACCTATCCGGCGCTTCCAACTAAAAATTTGGAGCCCCGCCTCCTGGAGCACAAGGGCGGGGCCGCGCCGGTGCTTCACGGCGATTCCTCCTTGCATCATGATTCATGTAGAACCATTGTCCGCGAAGAGTTCAAGCTATTGCGTTCGGTAGACGCCTTTTCGACCACGAATTGCGCGGGCTCGCCGTGATTGCCTTCGACAAAGCCCCTCGCCACCAACAACTCGCGGGCATCGCGCATCAGTGCAGGGCTGCCGCAAATCATGACGCGGTCATGCTGCGGCTCGAGTTCCGGCAGCTCGATGTCCGTAAACAGCTTGCCTGACGCGATCAGATCGGTGATCCTACCGCGGTTGTGGAAGGGATCGCGCGTCACGGTCGGATAATAGATCAGCTGGTACCGCACGAAGTCGCCAACCAGCTCATCGCTCGGCAGTTTTTCCGTGATCATCTCGCCATAGGCGAGCTCGGCGATCCGACGGCAGCCATGCAGCAGCACGACATTCTCGAATCGCAGATAGGTTTCGGGATTCTTGATCACGCTCAGGAACGGCGCAAGCCCGGAGCCCGTGCCGATCAGATAGAGATTGCGCCCGTCCTCGAGATTATCGATGACCAGCGTCCCCGTCGCCTTGCGGCTGACGATGATCTCGTCACCCTCTTTCAGATGCTGCAGACGCGAGGTTAAGGGACCATCCGGCACCTTAGTCGAGAAGAATTCGAGCCGGTCCTCGTAATGGGCGCTGGCGAGGCTGTAGGCACGTAACAACGGCTTCTCGTCGACCTTGAGCCCGACCATCGTGAATTCGCCGCTGCGGAAGCAGAATGATGGAGTCCGCGTGGTGGTGAAGCTGAAGAGATTGTCGGTCCAGTGATGAACGCTCAGCACGCTTTCCTGGTTGAAATTACTCATTGTGACCGCTCGCGAAAAAATTAGAGCATAATCATCGTTCCGAGTTGCCGAGCATCTCATCCTCAAACGGAATCTTGAATGACAAGAGCGCGAAACGCACCAGCGCGTTCTCCTTAGGTAAAGGCAAAGGCGAGCAGGCTTGAGCTGAGCAGCACGAGACCGACTCCGGTCACTGCCAGGAAGCTGTCGGAGACAAGGTCACGATTGCCCATGAAATACCCTCGAACGTAAGGCGCGCTCGGGTCGCCGCGGAAACAGGATCATGACCGCGCCTCCGTCACGCTGAGATGAAGCCTCTGCCCACCCTCCAGCAAGAGAGATAGCAGTGGGCAGTCGCTGGTTGGCTTGCTGATAGAAATCGCGACCTTGCGCCGCCCAGAATAGTATCTCAGAAGGGCTTCCTTCACGTCCTCTGCAAGGATTTCTCGAGGATCTGAAAGCACGGTGGTTGTCATGGCTTTTGGTTTCCCGGTTTGCTGTGGGGTCGAATCTGCCAAGTGCGGACCGCCGGGTGGTTGGGTTGATGTCCTAATTGCCATCATTCAGCAGCAGAGGTGTCGCAAAACTGTCGGTCAGCATACCGGTGTCGTATAACTGTTTTCGTTGCATTTTCCTGTCATTCGGAGGACTTTCTGCATCGCATGGGCATCTGACGACGGAATCCACCTCAAAGGGAGGAGCCGATTGTGCGATACGACCGAACGGACGCCCGCATCCTCGAGATTGTGCAAAAGAACAACCGTCTAACTTCCGAGGCGATCGGCGAATTGGCCGGGCTTTCTGCGACCGCATGTCAACGACGACTGAAGAGGCTCCGCTCGGAAGGCATCATCCAAGCCGATATCTCAATCGTTTCGCCGAAGGCGGTAGGAAGACCTATTCAAGTGCTTGCGTTAGTGAGCCTGGAGCGGGAAAGTTCGGGTATAATTGATAGGTTTAAGAAGGCCATCAAATCGTCGGTTGAAGTCGTCAATGGATTCTACGTCACGGGCGATGCTGACTTTGTCCTCTACATTACCGCGTGTACCATGGATGATTATGAGCAGTTCACCCGGCGATTCTTCTATCAGAACCCGGACATTAAGGGCTTCAAGACTATGGTCATAATGGATCGCGTAAAGGCGGGCTTTGCCGTTCCAGTTGAGGTCCCGTCCGAGGATTGACGAAACTCGGATGAAGATGTCTCATCCCCCGGATCCTTTTGGCGCATCGGCCGGGAGGTGGGATCGACGTCCACGATGGCGTCGCCCATGGCCTGAAAGGAGATCTTGTCGAATTTGCCGCGCGCCTATCGTCTGACGGACAGCGTCCCGCGCCCGCCACTCCTGATCGGTCAACCGGTGCATGGCATCCACGCCATCCGGGGTTACGCGATATTCGTAGCCTGACCTGCCGCGGATGACCATTGGCACCAATGGGTTTGGATTCAGCACCCGCTAGGCGTCGAAGGGCATCGCGGCCGCCTTAATGACATCCATCAAAATGATCTCAAGGAGGTGTTCAGCCGATTCCCTCGGTCCGGTCGCATTCAGTTTGTTCGTTCTGGCCATATTCCACGACTTTGTTCAAGCGCAACAACGCGCGTAAGTGCGTAGATAGTCATCGAAGGAATGGCCGCAAATCACCCGCCCTGTTCCGTAGCGCCACAGGCGCCCGTCCGGGTATTTGGACTTTCAAATCAAACTCCGCGCGCTTATAGGTCGCCTCCCGCCGCGGTAGCGTAGGGCGCTGCCGCCGGGTATGGAATCGATATCGCCATGGCTTCGAAACCCGCGACCCCGCCTGAGACGCTCGGCCGATACACCCTATCGACGAAGATCGTCCGCCCGGGCGGGCAGGCCATCGTCACCCAGGCGTACGACCCGGACGAGAGCAGGACCGTCGCCATCAAGCGCATGCGGTTCGGGCCTGGGGACGAGCGCTCGCGCGAGGGTTTCCAGCGCGAAGTGCAGATGCTCCAGGATCTCCGTCATCCGAACATCGTGGAGATGATCGAGGTCGACCGCGACAACGACGGGAACTGGTACCTCGTTCTCGAATGGCTGCCGGACAATCTGGAGACCGTCATCAAGAAGGACGGATCCTTCACGTGGGACGAATTCCTGCGGCGTTTCGGCCGGCCGATCTTGGACGCCATCGTCTTCGGGCAGAAAAAGCAGATCGCGCACCGCGACATAAAGCCGAAGAATATTCTGGTGTCCGCAGACTGTGTGCCGAAGCTCGCCGATTACGGGATCGCCAAGCTTCTGGACACCGTCGGCAGTTGGGCACCGGTGAAAGGACCCACGTTCAGGTTCGACTACACCAAGGGCTACACGCCGGCTGAGGCGGATACCGCCGGCACAATCTTGAGCCGGGACTGCTACGCCTTCGCGGCGGTGGCACTCTCGTGTCTGACGGGCCGGATCTTCGACAGCGAGAACGACCCGCATGTCGCCCTGCAGGAGGCCGTCCTGCCGGGCAACATCCGCGTCATCTTCGAGCGTTGTCTCCACAAGGATGCTTCCAAGCGGCCCGCGCTGGCCTCGGCGCTTCTGAGCGAGATCGAAAGGGCGGAGGAGGAGACCAGACGCGAAACCGCGGTCGTTCCGGTGTGTCATCTGTCCTTGTCCTCCGGCGTCCAGTCAAGGATCTGCTCGCGCATGGAGCTTCAAGAGCGGAAGGACGCAGAGCGCTCCGTGCTCGACGAGCTCGGCGAGGTCGCTGGACTCATGCCCGCCGACGTGCCGGCCGGGCTCGACAAAGCCGACGTCGATCTGATCGGAGCGACGTGGCGGTTCAGATGCCGCTTCAACGGGCGTCACAACGAGATACTCGAACTGGTCCACGTGCTCGAAGTGGATGCTTCGCTCGCCACCAGTCTCAGGGACCGCAGTCTTACCCGGCCTATGTCGTTCACCTTCGAGCGGGCGCGTGATCCGGAAACCGCCGGACAGCAGCTCGGGCTGCTGCTCGCCGAGGCGGCCGAGGTCCAGCGGCGGTTGGCAGAGGAGCGCAAGGCCAGGTCCGGCCAGCGGATATTCCGCGTCTGGCGCGGATACCTGCGCGACCGCGCCGATCTCGAGGCGAAGCGCACGAGCGCCATCAAGTACGTCGATCGGAGCGTTCAGGAAGATCGCGTCACGCTGACAACCGAAATCGCGCAGAGCGAGGACCTGGTTGGGCAGGAACGCGTGATAAACCTTCCGTCTGGAGGACGGGTGACAGGCATCGTCGCGGCGGTCGTCTTCAACAAGGTCCTGCTCGACGTGACGTTCGGCGATGCGGGCCGACTACCCCGGCGCGGAGAGCTCGCGATCAACACGCTCGCGGCCCAGCGTGCGCTTGACCGCCAGAGTGCGGCCCTCGACACCGTACTCTACGACAGGGCCGAGAGCGAACGGCTGAAGGGCATCATCATCGACCCGCGTACGGCGGAGCCGGTCGTGGAGGTGCAGGACGTCGTTCCGACGAGCGCGGACTTCGACGACGAGAAGAGGGAGATTCTGGCCAAGGCCCTAGGCGTGCAGGACATCCTCGCGATCGAGGGGCCTCCCGGGACCGGGAAAACGAAGCTGATCGCGGAAATCGTCGTCCAGTGGCTGAAGCGCCATCCTGGACACAGGATCCTTCTGTCATCGCAGACGCACATCGCGCTGGATAACGTTCTCGAGCGGATTACGGAAGCAGAGCTGCCGCCCGAGATGATCCGCATCGGGCGGAGCGACGAAACGCGCATTTCCGAACTCGGCCAAGAGCTCCTGCTGGAGAGGCGGGTCGAAGCCTGGATCAAGGACGTGCGCAAGGCGGCCGAGGCGGACATGCAACGGTGGGCCGCGGAGAAGAACGTGGACCGAGTCGCCGTGGCGCTCGGCATGAAGGTCGAGCGCCTTCTGCAGCTACTCGCAGTTCAGAAGGGTTTGCGCGAGAGCATAGCCAGGCAGGAAGCCGATCGGGCCAGCGTCGAGAGCGGTGGCACCGACGCCGCAGGTGGGCCCGCCGACCAGGGCGAGGTCGCGGAGGAGACAACCCAGATCGACAGCGAGATCGGCGCCAGCAAGCAGGCGCTTAAGCGCGCGATAGCTGAGGAAAAAGACCTGCGCGCCGAAATGCAGGACATGGGCGAATACGCGGCCTACCTCTCGAAATCGAAAGACCCCGACGAACTCGGGGAGTGGGCCGCTCATTTCCTGGACGATACGCCGATGATCACGGCGTGCCGCGATCGATTGAAGCTGCTCGAGGACTGGCTGTTGAGGGTCGGGCGATCGTCGGACTTCAACGCCGCGATGCTGTCGTCGGCCCAGATCATCGCCGGGACATGCGTCGGCATCGCCGGCGTCCGCGGCATGGAGGAGGTCGGCTACGACCTCTGCATCGTCGACGAGGCCTCCAAGGCGACCGCGACCGAAATTCTCATTCCGCTGTCTCGCAGCATGCGCTCCATCATCGTCGGAGATCCGGAGCAGCTTCCTCCATTCTTCGAGCAGTTGGGCGAGGACCTCCTGGAGGAGTTCGAGGCCGACGAAGTCAAGGCGACCCTGCTCGATAGACTGTTGGACGAGCAGGCGGGCTTACCTGCGGGATGTCGCGCGGACCTGAAAAATCAGTACAGAATGATCAAGCCGATCGGCGATCTCGTGAGCGCCTGCTTCTACCAGAAGAAGCTCAAAAGCCCGGTACTGTCCCATGGCCTGAAGCTGTCGATGGCGTTTCCTAAGCCGGTGACCTGGTATTCCACTCAAGATCTGCCTAACCGGTTCGAGGAACGTGATGGGTCGACATTCAAGAATCTCGCCGAGGTCGCGCAGATCCGTCAGATCCTGCTGCGCCTAGAATTCGTCGCCAAGGGTCAGAAGGAGCGGATTTCCGTCGCGGTGTTGTCCGGTTACACGGCGCAGGTGAAGCTCCTCAGCGAAATGGTCCAGCGCGGCATCGCCGAATGGTCGTCGCTCGACGTCGCGTGCTCCAGCGTCGACGCTTTTCAAGGACGCCAGGCCGACGTCTGCATCTACTCGGTCGTCCGATCGAACGATCAGAAGAACCTCGGCTTTCTCCGCGAACGTCCTCGGCTGAACGTCGCCCTGTCGAGAGGCAAAAGCGGTCTGCTCATCGTCGGGGACAATTACTTCTGCCGAAACGTCCGCGGCAAGAATCCGTTCAAATCGGTGATCGACCATATCGACAACAACGAGAGCACCTGCACGGTGGAGGATCTGCAGTGACCCCCGAGCTCGCAGCCAGAAAATTCCAGTTTCGCGAGGGTTTCCACCTGGTCGATTACGGCGAGGTCGGATTGCCGATCTTCCGGCTAACGCTGGAGGCGATCACGATGTCTCCCCGCTTCATGCCGACCATCCAGGAATTCGCGATGCGATGCCTGGCGCTCGGCGAAAGGCACGAGGCGGACGTCGCCAACATGCTCGGCCTCAAGCTCGACATCGTCATCGGAGCGATGAACGTGCTGATCTCCGACGGATACGTCGCGCGCGAGCCCAACAGCGACGGTGCCGACGAATTCCATCTCACCGACGCCGGAAAATCGCGGCTGCTTGTCGACCGGCTGGAGGTCCCCCAGGAAGAGATGATCGTCGTCGATTACGACGGCGTCCGTCGAATTCCCCTGCGTCTGACGGGCGAGAGCGTCGTGCGTGCGGCTATGCTTCAGGGGACCGGAGCCGTTCAGATACGGCCCTATCCGGCGGACGCGCCCGGTGTCGACGATCTGGCCATTCCTGAGATCTCGAAGGTAATCCGCCGCCAGAAGAGCGAGGACTTCCGGCGCACCGTGCTTTCTCTGAAACGCATCGTCAGGCGCAACAATCTCTTCCGGGAAGGCGTCGCGCTCGTCTACGCCGCCGAGAAGTCGGACGAGGTCCAGGTGGCGTTCGTCATCGAGGACAAACTTGCCGACGCGTACGAACTCGCCTTCGCTCAAAACGGCGGACCCAAAAAGATGGGTTTCGTGCGCGCGGTCGCCGAGACCGATCTGAGCAGAAAGCTCGAAAAGATGGTCGGCCGCACGATATACAGGAGTATGGCCGATCGAAACGCGATGAAGGCGGCGCGCAAGCTGGAGGTCGATAGCCTGGTGGAGGCCGATTCCGTCAGACAGGCCGCGGCCGGCTCGCAGATGCGCAGGTCGGGCCCTCTGGCCGCCGCCTTGGCGGCGGCCGAGAAGAGGCTGGAGACGGCAAGCCGGGAGATGGACGCGTTCGAGGTCCGGCCTCTCGCATGCTACGAACAGACCGAGCTTCTCGATACCGCCTTGAAGAAGGCGCGCAAATCGCTGGTGATCACGAGCGCCGGCCTCCAGCCGCACATCGTCAACCCGGCCAGACTGCGCGAAATCGATCTGCTGATCGGAGAGGGCGTTCAAATAGAGGTCGAGTCCTACTACGCCGTACCGGCCGAGGCGCGGAGCGGCGGCAAATACGATCCCCTGTGGGAGTTGGCGCGACGCGGGGCCAAGGGATTGACGATCCGCAAAGGCGTTTCGCAAGACTTCTTCTTCCTGGTGCAGGACGACGAGCTGGCGGTCATCTCGACGCGACCGTTCTTCGGCGAAGCGTCCCGCCGGACGGGATTCATGCGCGTCCAAGGACTCGTTACCCGCAAGCCGGAGTTCGTGGAAGAGATCAGGAGCATCGTGCTTGGCAGCAGCCGCCCGGTAAGACGAAATGGCAACTGACCGACCCGTTTGGACGGCCACGCACGTCGGCCGCGTTCGACGCGCGAACGAGGATCTGTATCTGGTTGGCAAACAGATGGCTGCCGAACCGGTCGAAAGCTGGTCCGGAAGGATGACGGTCGATCACGGCTGGGCCGTGATCGCCGACGGGATGGGCGGACACGAGGACGGCCAGATCGCCAGCCGCATCGTCATAGAGACGATCGCGGAATCGATCGAGAGCGTGCGCGACGAAGCCAACGTCACATCGATGATCGAAAATGCCCATCGAAAATTGTACGAAGCCATGTTTTCGGGCCAAGGCAGGCCCGGCATGGGCTCGACCATCGTCGGCGTGGTCTTCTTCGATCAAGAAGCACTCGTCTTTAACGTCGGAGACAGTCGCGCCTATGAACTCCGGCGTGGTCAGCTGCTCCAATTGAGCCGGGACGATACATTGGGCGCCGATCGGGGGCGCAAAGGCGGTCACGCGCTCACTCAGTCGCTCGGCGGGACAGCGACGCCACAGCCAGTGACTCCTCATATCCGACGCTTTCGGCTCGAGGATCACATCGGAGTACTGCTTTGCTCGGACGGTCTGACCGACATGGTTCAAGAGAACCGAATTGCCGCCCTTCTCGCCGGGCCCACCATCAACCCGGCGGAACACCTCGCGACAGCCGCGAACGATGCCGGCGGGAATGACAACATCACCGTCGTCATCATCGGTCCGAAAGCGACGGTTGGTCCCACCGTCAGACGAACGCGCTCAACCCCGTGATCGACTTGCCGACGATCAGGGTGTTCATCTCCCGGGTGCCTTCATAGGAGTAGATCGCCTAGGCATCCGCGACGAAGCGGCCGATTTGGTCTCGAGCAGGATGCGGTTGCCGCCGAGCAGCTCGCGCGCGTAACCGACCGTCTCGTGGCGTTTCACCGTGCAGAACGCCTTCGCCAGCGAGGCGTGCTCGTCCAGCATCGATCATTCTGCATCTGTCCGAGCCGCAGCATCATCGCCTGCGTCGCGGTAACATTGCCGAGCATTCGAACCAGCAGGTCCTGCACGAGCTGGAACCCGCCAATCGGCTTCGGCTAGTGGGCATGCAGGGCTCGATATGGCCTTCTGGGACATTCTGGGAAAAGCCGCCGATGTGCCGGTGGTCCGCCTCCTAGGTGGCGCTCCACCTCCCTTCAGGCCTATGATAGCTACGGCATGCCAGACATCCGCGCCGATGAGCAGATTATCCGACGCAATCTCAAGCGCGGATTCAAGGCTTATCAAGATCAAGATAGGCGCAGGGGATTTGGCTCAAGATATCGAGGCCGTTCGATGGGCGCGAGAGCTGATTGACCCTGATATCGCGCTGATGTCGACTACATCAAAGCCAGGATCCTGCCGAAGCCGCCCGGCGTATCGAGCGCCTGCAGGAATTCGACCTCAGGTAGCCCCAAGATGCCACCGAAGGCCGAAAGTTTCAATATGGGCGAGTAGGTCTGAGTTGGGTTAACCGCGTCCGAGTTTCGTCAGCGAATCTCGCCCTGCGAAAGAATGCGTGTACCTAGAGACTCCTGGGGAAGCCGCTGCCCGGCAGCAAACAAGGCTTCGACAGGGTCACGCAGATCTTCGGGTAGCCAAGCAAGGTCGCGTTGTGACGCCCGTTCGCCTGATCGGAGTGGGGTCCGCGTCCCGTGCAAAAGGAGCCACGTGTAGAGGGGCGCCATCGGTTGAAGTGCGAGGCCTCCGCGCCCAGCACGGCGTTCTGCGGCGCGGCTCGCAATACGTAACCCGGCGGGGTCGATGTCGCCGAAATAGAAGAGCTGCGCGGCCTCAAAGCGATCGAGCAGTTCGTCAATAAAAGTCTCGTCATAGCCGAGGCTCTTGCCGTGGCCCCCGCCGGCGTAAGCGACGGCGGAGTAGCGTCCTGCGACGTGATTCCACTCGGAAAACGATGCCCAGGTATCGTTGTTCTCGACGATGAGTATCGGTCGACCGTGTGCAGAATCAGGTCCGGCTTCGAAAGGCAGAGGAATGGGGCAGACGCGGCAGCCCAATGTGGCGAGAGACAATTGACCAAATAGGGCGGTCATGCCGCCGCGCAATTGATCGAGCCGCTTTTCATCGCCGAAAATCTCAAGAGAGCGTTCTTTGATCGGAACGACAAGACTCAAATCGGGATCAGTCTTGAGCCATTCATTGATGCGCTTGGCCGATTGGAGGCGCAAGCGGTTGCGCTCGCGGGCCGCAAAAGCAAGCAACGGATGCCATCCATAGCCCGGCGCAACGACGGGCGAGGGTTGCGGCCGCCGTGTCGCGAGCATGACAAATCCGGGCAACGCTGCACCGCCCGTGCGGTCCCAGCTTTGCGCCTGTTTCGGAAGCAAAATCTCGCCCGTATCGGCTGCGACGCGCAGGGCATCGGCCAAGCGCGTGCGCCGGTCCGGCTGCTCGGCAAGTTCAGGGCAGGCCGATGCAAATTGCTTCCGGAGCATCTCAAGAGGTATGCGTCGCCGCCCCGTCTTCTTGAGCGCGCGGACAAGGCGGTCGGCCGGCTCAAGCAGCACGGTCGGTCCCCTTCAAGAGATAGTCGCCGGAGCGCACCCGGATGTATTTCGGCTGGCCGTCGACCAGAACGCGCTCTCCTTGCACGAGACGCGTAATCGTCGGGAACATGTTGAGGACGTGCTTGTCTTCGCTGCACGTCGTGACAAAGAGCTGGATGTCGAGAAGATCGGCCATCGTCTTCTGCAAGATGATGTGCTCCATCATATTCGACATGCCGTAGGTGTTGTCGAGCATCAGGAACCCGCCGGACGCCGCGTTTTTGTCGTCGGTGCGCTCGTCCATCGCCATTTTCTGGATGACGGTATAGAGCATCATGGCAACCGTCACACCTTCACCGCCCGAAAGGCCCATCCGGTCCACGCGCATGTAGGGTTGGATGGCGTCACGCTTCGGCTTGAGGATTTCGATTTCGAGCGGTCGGCCGGCGTGCACCCGGCTAAGAAGTTCGGCCGCGAGCAAGGCGCCGTCGGCAGGAATCCGCCCGGTCAGCACCTGTTCGTCCAGCCAGATTGAAAGCTGGTTGCGCACAATCTCAACCGGTACGTCACGCAAGCGCCTCTTGACTTTCAGGATGCGCTGGCCACCGTAGAAGGCGATGTGATCTGGGATCTTTGAGCAACGGGCCGCGCGCAGCAACAGGTCATCGGCGTGGATGACATGGAGCCGAAGCTGTTCAAGGCATGCGTTTTGATCGCGAATTTGATTTTCGATCTCGCCCTGGACGATGCCGATGCGCTCGGCGATTCGCGCCTGAAGCGTCGCGCGCTCGGCCCCCGCGGTCCGGTGTGAATAGCGGCGCAGATGGTCGGCGACCTGGGGCTCGAGACGCCGGAAATTCTCGCCCTCGATCAGTTGGCGAACGGCGTCGAAACGCCCCTCCGCCTCGCTCTCCAGGCGGCTGATTGTGGCGCGCGTCTCAGCAATGCGGCCGATGATTTGGTCCAGTGCTTCATCAAGCCCCTCATGCGCGATGCTCAAATCAGGCAGCTCGCCATGGTTTGTCTCGGGAAGATGCCCGTCAGCCCGTTTGGCGAGCGACTGGACGTGGTTGAGCTTCTCTTTGATCTCGTTGTAGCGCGTTCGTAAGCCGCCACATTCGCGATCGACGGTCCTGATCGTGGTCTCAAGCGCATCGACCTGCTGTTCGCGATGCGTGGCTTCGCTGGCACACAAATCGGCCGGTGCTTGCGCAAATTCAGGCAGGAGAATCGGTTTGAAGCCGTTCTTTTCCGCGCGCGCGATCTTGCCGCTGACGGGCCCCAGCGCCGATTGCGCCGATGTCAGGGCCGCGTCGGCCTGAACCACCGCACCCCGGCATTGCTGCTCACTCTGTTCGGATTCCCTGATAGCGCGCGCAAGATCGGCGATCGCGACAAAGGGCTCCAGGTCCACATCCGTCAATCCCCGGCTTGCCACCGCATAGTCCTGCTCGAGCTTGAGTATACTTTCCTTGACCCCGTTGAGTTGAAGCGAAACTGTGGCCTGCCGTGCGTCACGTTTGCTCGACAGGGCATGCTCGGCGGTTTTGTACTGGGTGCGCAGATCATCGAAGGTGCCGCTACGATCAGCGAGGCCGCCGTCCGTCTCTGGATAGTGCGCCTTATCGGACAGGCGCGCCTGTGCGCTGGTGCGCAATGCCACCATTTCGTTGCGATGCTCGATCGCCGCGGCGCGCATCTTGCTGGCGGCGGCGCGGGCTTGAAGCGCTACCTCTTCCTGCTGTTGCCGCTCGGTGGTGGCATCAGGAATTCGCGCGGCCATCTCGGTGACGTCCACATAGCGGCGCGCGAACTGTTCGACGGCCTGTTTTGCCATTTTCAGGCGGCTGATTGTGTCAGCAATCGCGAGCTGGCTGGCGTGGAATTTCGCGCGCTCCTCGGTGATGGCCGCTTGCCGTGCAACCGCCGCCTTGACCTGGCGATCGGCGCGCTCCTGATCCGCTTTGAACGTCTCGGAGCGACACAGGATGTCATCAGGCCGGTCGTTGCGATAAGCGGCGTGCAAATCGCGGAGATTGTCGATGAGGCTGCTTAGCGCTGCGACGTCAGCGATGCATTCCTCAAGCTGCCTCTCCTTTTGTCCCAAGGCGTCGGCCAGTCGTGCTTTTTCTTCAAGGGCAGCTTGTTTGTTGACACGCGCAGCGCTGAAGGGGCCGAAAACGATGCCCAATTCGGTTAGCGGCGTCGCGGTCGATTGCAAGGTTGCTTCTGAGACAACCACCGGGCCTTTCAGCTTGAGGCGGCTATCGTTGACGAGGTCCGCAAGTCGTTTGCGGTCTAGGCGCGCGACGAATACCCCGCCGAAGCGCGCCGGATCGTTGCGCAAGAGTTCGATCGCCTGTTCAGCATCCGGTTTGAATTGCGCCAGATAATGCTCGGCCGGCTGCGCATCGCCAAGGCCAGCTTCCTTCAGGGTACGCGCCACGAGTGCTACGTCGGCGGGCACGGAGGAGACACCTTCGGCATCAAGAAAGCTGAGCTCGCCGGCGATAACGTCGCGCTCGGTCGCGAGCTTGCGATGCGCTTCCTCGCGAAGTGCGCGTGCGGCTCGAGCGCGCTCCGGCAGATCGAGCCGATAGGGGTCTTTGGCTTCGCCGGCCAGAATCGCCGCCAGCGCCTCGCTGTCGCGAATCGCCATCTCCAAGCCGCGGCCGGTCTCGCCGACTTTGGCAAGACGCACGGCCTCCTCGGCGCATCGGCGCGAGTCGGCAAGCGCAGCCGTGCGGACGCCTTCGAGGTCCCGCGACTCATTTTGGCGCTGCTCGTCTTGCAACTCAAGCGTGGCGGCCGCATCGCCTTCCACGTGCAGCTCGTTGTCGATCCGGACGATGGCCATGCTCGGGCTCTCACCCTGTTTGAGGGCGGCGGACCGTTCAAGCTCCCTGCGTTCGCGGTCGTGCTCGGCCACGCGTGCCGAAAGACGTTCGATCTCGGCTTTCAGGTCTCCGACTCGCCGGGCCGCCTCGCGGTCGGCTGCGTCATACAGATCGGCTTGCTGTTGCGCGTCTCCGGCCTGCTGCTCGCGGTTTACAGCATCACGTTCAGCCTCGGCGGCGAGCTGCTCCAGCAAGCCATGCAAATTGGCTCCGGCACGTGCGAGGAGCGCGCGGTCAGGAGCCAAGTCGCGCTCGATGCGTTGCAATTCGGCTTCGAACTCGAGCCGCTGACCTTGCGCGGATGAAAGCCTGCGGCTGATCTCCGCTGCACGCGCCGACTGGAGCTTACGGGTTGATGCCATCAAGTTGGTCGTTGACCTTTCGACTTCCGCCTTGGCATCGCTGATGCGCCTGTCGGCGGCGGCCTTTTCGAGAAAGAGAATTTCGCCGTGAAGCCTGCGCTCGCGGCTACGGGCATCCTCAAGCTGCTGCTCCTTGATCGCGATTTCGCCGCCGACGGTATCGCGTTCCACCTCAAGCTTGGTCTGATCGAGCTTGAAACGGGAGAAGAGGCGTCCCAAACGCTTGAAATCTTCGGCACGCTCTATCTCGGCCTTTTCCAAGGCGGCTGCCGCGGTAAAAAAGGGTGCGAACGCGTCGGCGAGCTGCGTCAGAACCTTGAGCTGGTCCTTGCGCTGCGGCAAGCCGCGGATTTTAGCGAGGCCGATCTCCAGCGCCTGGACGACGCTATCAGCGGCGTCGGACGGAATCATGAAAGAAAAAATCTTCTCAAGGAACTGCTGTTCGGATTTGAAATCCAGAAAGGCCGCGCCGATGCCGCCTTCGGCCGCACAGAACCGCCGCTGCACGTCGATGACTTTCAGCTCGACGCCAAGTTCAGCAGTTAGGTGTTTGCGCCAAGCGGTTAGCGAGTCGGTAGCGAAGAAAGTCGGCTTCGAGCGCATGTCGCGCGCCCAGCGCGTAAAATCATCCAACGAGCGCAACGGTGCCTCGGTGGAAAACCCCCGGAAGGGCAAAGTGTCGAGGGCGCTTTCCGCGTCAGACTGGAACGCGAAGAAGCGCCGGTGTCCGGGTTCGCCTCCTTCGCCCTTGGAGGCCGGCGTAAGCCAGAAAATCTGCCCGATGACATGGCGCAACGGCTTATTGTTCACGCCGGGCTTGACCAGTTCGAGCGCGACGACGCCAAGGCGTCCGGGCATGAAATAATGCTCGATCTTGTGCTGGCGGTTGATCTCCGTGCGTAGAAATTTGCGGCGGTCCGGCTCAAAAATGCTGAAGAGGAGCGCCAGAATGGTGGTCTTGCCAACGCCGTTGGGTGCGTGAATGACGTGATGCAAGACTGATCCGCCCGCATCTACGGGCTTGATCAAAAGCTCTTCAAAGACACCGTCGACATAGCCGCAGGCGTCGAGATAGGCTCGGCTGATCTTAAGCATCGACAGCCTCCTTGGCGGCGCGAGCGATATCGAGAAGCGGTACGGCGGCGTGCTCGGCGAGCATCATACGAAAGCGAGGCGTGGCCACATATAAGTGGTTGCCGTCCTGGCGCTCGTCGACGGCCACGAAGCCCGTCTCGAACAGATGGTTGAGCACAAGACCCACCAAGCCATGCAGATGACTGCGCGCGGTGCGCCGCGCATCCTCGACGATCTCGGGAAGCGCGCGGATATATTGCCACCCCTTACGCCAGCGCCCGGCGACGGCATCGCCAGTCCTGTCCTGCGATTCCAGAGATTGGCACAATTTGCTCAGGCGATCGCGGATTTCAGACAGGGTCGCGCTTGGGGACATGATCTCGTCGCTGTCGAGTGCGTCCTGCGCCGGATAAAAGGTCGCGCAGGCGGCGACCAGGACGAGGGCCACCACGGCGGCATCCTCGTGGGAGACATGGCGGCGAAAACGGGAGATCGTGTAGCCGAACACGGATTCGGCCTCCGTCCCGAGCACAATGCCGGTTCGCGCGCTGACGCCGACAACCCGCAGCCTGAGGCCTTCGGCGACGGAAGCGACGATCGCCTTGAAAGCGCCATCGTCCATCCATCGGCGCACCAGATCGCGGTACTCCGGATGGGCTTCGGGGAGCGTGCGGGGATGTAAGCCCCACTCGATGAGGCGCGAAGCCTCTTTGACATCATTGGGGAGCATGGACGCCGCCTCCAACCGCTGTTGCGCGTGAGAACCTCACATCGGTGCCTTCGACAAATCCCGCGTCGAAGCGCGTGCCCAAGATCGATGCGTCGCCGGCAACATCTGTCGTACGTGGATCAATCGCCTGTTCCAGAATGAGAAAGAGGCATCGCTGAAAAGCATCGTCCTCGGGTCGGGCCTGGGTCGCGCGCTCGAGGATCTCACCGAGTGTGATTGCGCCAGCGGCAAGAATGGTCTCGCGCGCGAATTGCTCCGAGCGTGCGATGGTGGCTTCGTCGAATGGCAATTTGAGCCCTGCGGTAGGGTCATCGAAGGCGTAGTCGGGATCAACGGCATCCGCCTCTTCGATTTCGGGCTGGAAAGCGGCCACCGTAGCCGCAAGATCGAGGACGAGCGGCGGCAGCGTCCCGGATATCGCGCCGAAAAGACTGGCTGCGTTCTCGATCAAGAAGCTGTCCGGCGCGCGCAGCAAGGGGTCGAGTATCTCGTTTTCGAGATCGGGCAGCCGCGCCAAGGGCCGTAGCTTGAGAGCATCAGCCTGAAGGTGAAGATATTCGTCGGCTGTTTTCTGCACGACAACGATCAACTTGCGGTGGCGGGTTTGCACATCAAGCAACAGGTTACGAATGCGCGAGAGATGGCGGCGGTCCGTTTCATCAGTCACGTCGGCTGTCGTATCGCTAAGCTGGGCGAGCATGGCGCCCTCGCGCATAATGGAAGCGTCGAGCAGGCTCCGGGCCTCCTCCATCTTCGGACCGAGCTCCTGATGCCACATGACTTTCAAAATGGCTCGGCGTGCTTCGGCCATGAGCAGGCGGAGCGCCTCGGCGAGGCGAATGCTGTTGGTGCGGGTGCGTTCGGCCGCGGACACCGCGTGATCGTAGAGTCCCCGCTTGAGAAACTCACCGACGATAATCTCGCTGACCTGCGTGGCGGTGAGCGGATCATGCGCCAGCAGGCTGAGATGGATTTCAATAGCTTCCTGTGTGAGGCGATAACCTACGGTACCGTCGGGCAGCGGCTCTGCCCGCAACAGCGCAAACTCAAAAATGACGCCGTCGGGCTCGTCGGGATCGAACAAGCGGACCTTGAAACGCGCACGGCGGTCGCGGGCGTTGGTCAGTCCGTCGAACACATGTTCCGCCAAGGCCGCGGCGTCTGCATCGGACAGGCGCTGCGACTGAAGCCGCGCCAAATCAGAGAGGTATTCGATTAATTCGGCGCGACTGGCCGTGCCGCCCGCACCCATCCGGTCGATCAGCGACTCGATGGCGGCGAGCGCCAGATACCGCATGTCAATGCGCTCGGCAGCCTTGGCAGCGACATGCAGCATACCCTTATTGTCCTCGGCGCGCTGCAAGGGCGCGATCAAGGAGAGCGCGCGTAGATGGCTGGTCAGGCGCGGCGCGGCCGCGGCCGATAGGAAGCGCTGGTTGGACATGAACTCGGCCGATTCTCGTTGTCGATTCCCCACCGCTGGATCGCGCGTTGCCACTTGCGATCGTCGTATTCCATCCGATCAGCACACACCGAGATTGGGGCGGCGTCCACCGCATCAAATCAATTGGCCGGTTGCTTTCCGGAAAGCATCAACATAGAACAATTAGGGAACGCACGCAACTGGTGCGCGTAAAGGCCCAAAGGCTGTTGCGCGCCCTGAATTTTGCGGGCCGAAAAAGCTGCCGTCGCTAAACGCGATGGAGTCTCCTGCCGGAAGTCCCTTCATACCTGGAAGGCGGTCCAGGCGAAGATGCTTCATGGGACTGATCAAGGATACCTATTTCGGCTGGCCTTGATTGTCAGGTATCGAGGAAATCCCACTCGTCGCCCAGAACCCAGTTAAGCGCCGATAGCTTCCCGTTTACCATGCCCCAGTCGAACGTATCCCAACCGAGGTTCATTTTGCCGTACTTACGTTCGATACGTCGTGCTGCTTTCCGTGCGGTTGCGAAGATGGTCTTTTGGGACTCCTTAAGTTTCTCTTCTCCGCTGGCCAGCTTCTCCAGCCAAATCATGTGCCGGTTCCACCAGACCTTTTCCCAAAACTCTTCGCGTGCGGCAAGTAGGTCTTTGTCGTTCCGACGCAAGATCATGTGCCACGGCTCGCCATCCGGGTCTTCATCATTGGGCAGCACTTCAACCTTGTCGCCGTTCTTCAGGTAAATGATGGGGTGGCCGTTCGGCCCGGTCTCGCCTGGCTTGATAGGATCTGATGTTTGGGCTTTTGAGCGTTTCGGCCCGAGCATCTGCTCGCTGAATTTCGCGAACTCTTCTGGACTGATGTTTTCGTCTTTGTGAAGCTTGAACAACTCCGTAATTCGTCGCTGCTGTTCAAGCCGGTCGCGCTTCGGCTTATCGACCTTGAGCTCGCGCACCTGGTCCGTGACGTTTCGTAGGAGTTGGTCTTTCAGGGATTGAATGGTGGCGAACTCGCCGACGAGCGCATTGGTCAGGGTTTGCTTTTTGAACGCCTTGAGTTTCGCATGCTGCCTTGCGTCAATTCGGGCGGGGTCAATGGGTCTCCGGGAGAAGTAGAGAATAGCTGGCTTCGAGGCAGCGACGAACTGATCGAGCTCCTCGATGGTCCCGGATTCGGCAACGCCGGTGCTGGTGCCGACGCGCGTCCAGAACAGCCCGAGCAAGATATCGCACTTGGACACGAGCTGGTCGTTGATGGCCTGTTGGGGTCTGATTCCGCTTTGCGGCCGGGCATGGGTTTCCCACCGAACCGGCAACAGGACCACGCCTTCTGCAGCGGCGTGCTGGGCGTTCCAGTCATTTATTACCTCGGTGGCGGCATCGCGTTCCTCGGTGAGGTCGGACGGGGAGGCGATGAATACCCGCAAGACTTGCGCGTTGAAGGTCATGGGATGCCCAAGAATCGTTAAAAACGGTAGTCTACGATGGCTGGAACTGCCGGCAAGTCAGGGGCAGCTTGCCCGCGAGTCAGGTAGCCTTGTGGGCGAGATTTTAGCGGAGGACCACAATGAGTGTCTAAGATCACGGCGGCCGCGGGGCATCGGAGCGCAGGATATTGGGGGCGACCCTGAACACTGGCTGGCTCGGTTAGCCACACCCCCATTTCCAAAAAGTCGCGAACCATCTTCACGCAAATCATCGAAGGTTTTTGGTCGCGCATTTCATTCGCTGCGGTCTCAGGGGCATCTATGAGTAGTAGTGGAAGTGTTGCCGTCTGACTGGCGGCTGGTGCCTTTGATGCCTTCATTCCCAGTAGTAGCCCGTGAAGCTGTCCGTGTCGGCGATGCGAAGTTGTTGCTTGTCGCGGTGCGTCCACCAGCGTCCTTCGTAAGCTACTTCGATATCAATAACTGCTCCGTGCTTCCAGAAGCCTGCATCGTTCGCCATTGTCGTGCCAAACGAGCACGTCGTCCTCTCGTTATTGAGCAGCATAGGAATTACTTTATCAAAACAGGCAAGCCATCTCGCCCTGTTTGCCGGGGTCGCATCAGGTCCCAGCGCGGCAGCTAGTGAGTTAGAGTCGGCTATCAGCCGGATATTCTTAGCGGGCATCGTACCTGAATTGAGAACTACCAAATCATAGAGGATAGCGATATTGCCACCACCGTGCGTCTTGACGGCTACCGCAACCACTGGCCGGGCCGTGCGTCTCCATATATCTGACGAGATGAGCAGCGAATATGCTGAAACTAGAAGCGCGATGACCGACACCATGCTCCAAACCCTTCCTTGAGCTTACCCCTCTCCCGAGAATTACCATGGCGGGCTCAAGCAGCACAGGTTATCTCAATGGCCTTACGGAGGTCACCCCGCTGACTAAGCTCGTTCCAGAATGTTCGCTATCGACTGGGCGTACCACTGCCCGCCGCGTGCTGTTGGGATGCCCCGCGCGTTCAATACGTCAGCAATCTGCCGCAGCGTGTTCGCACCGGCCTTCTGTGCCTCCCGTATGATGGGCAGCACGTTTGCCGCGTATCTGTCGGCTTCAGTCCTCACGGCCTCAACGGCGCTCTTGCGGGCCGCAGCGAGCTTAGGGTTGCCTCGGTAGGCAATGCTCACAATCAACGGCAACAATCCAAAAAAGATGGTCAGGCCTGCCGCGACGTACAGCAGGTAGATTAGGGGCTCAAACATTTACGCGCTCCCGCAATTCTTGGAAGAACCGTAAACGCGCAAAGTAAAAATCGACTTAATTAAACATTATGCAACGGTTGGGTAAATGAAGGGTTAACTTGGTTTAAAATTCGTGAGCGAATCCACTGCCTTGCTTTCCCACTCGACGGGGCCAATGCTTAGCCGCTCATAAAAGTCCCCGCCAGGCGAGGATCTTCGTTGGCGCCATGATGGTCTGGCTGTGAGGTAACAGGGCCGGGCAGAAGCTCGCCGCCCGGAAGTCCATCTCTTCGTGGAGCCGTCCCCAGAGGTGGCGACACATTCGAGCTGGTCTTCATTCGGCTTCAACCCTTCCAACTAGACCAACACCGGTCTGTCAGGTGAGAGAAGATGCCGGTTGAGCCTGGCCTGGCCGTCGTCGAAGATAATGACTCCGCCTGATTAAGGATGCTCCACCATCTGAAACTTGATGCTGTAGCTCATGGCTTCTTCTCCGGCCACATCGTCGGTGCGGGTTTCTTGCGGTACGTCACGGACAGGTATTTCCTGGTATTTCCCGATGATGACGCAGCTGATGGCTTCGTACTCCTCGCACTTGAGACAGAAGGGCAGGATCTCCTCATAAGGTTGTCCGCAGCGCGAACACTGTTTCATGGGCTCCTCCAATAGCCTGCGTCTCCCCGCCGATGCGAGGTGCACAGCCGGGCGTTGCCGTCCATTTGAAGAGATCGAGCTCCGGAGGATCGATGACGCCGTTGTCCGACTTGAACCTGGCGGTCGTCATGTCCTCAGAAGCTCAGGGGAATTGAAGCAACTCGCACGTAGGGCAGGGCAAGTTCTCGGGGTCGGGTGTTTCTCTGGTCCACTGCATGAGCCGGTGATCCCAGTCGCACTTGTACCATGGCCTGCATCTTAATCGCCGTCGATGTCCTCATCAGCGTGGTAGTTTGAGTCCGTGAGGACTTCAGGCCGATAGTGGCCAAGTTTCTCCTCCTCGCAGTTGGGCAAACCCTCGCGAGAGGAATTCCGCGGGCATCTTTTCGCCAGCTTGAAGAAAGCCCAGACCCACAGGCGCGGGGCGCGCGTCGTCGATCGCCATGGGCGTCTCCGTGAGGATGTCACCATCGCAACATCGCAAGTGATCAGGCTACACCGCGCTTCTTTGAGTCCGTTCATGCGGTGATACCCCTCGTCGCTGCACCATGAGTGAAATCGCTACAATGGTGCAAAGGTTGAAGATGTTTGGTTAGGCGAGAATCTTGCGCCGACTTCTAGCATTTGGGAACCGATTATGCGAAAAAAGCAGCCGATGTCGGGGTATTCGATGGCTCAATGGTTCGCGAACCGTGGTCAGGTTATGCAGACAGTGTCTGCCGTGTGCAGCGCAATCTGCGCCGTCGTCGGCGTTCTTATTGCGTTGTACATAAATCTGCCCGGAGTTTTTCAGACAAGTATTGATAGCGCGAATATAATATTGTCGATCCTAGCTATCCCCGCACTGCTTGTCGGCGGATCTAATGCCGCCTTCTACCTGATGGCACCCATCATGGACAGGATGGCTCAAAGGAGTTTCGAGAAGCGGTTTCCAGAATTTCGTACGCCGGCACCGCAGCTCAATGCAGCCGAAAATATCAAGCCAGGCCTTGAGGAGCGAAAGGAAAGACCACCGATCGATTTTGAGGCCGCATTGCCGCCTAAGGCCGAGAGTGAGGTCCTAGATGTCAAAATTAAAGTAGGCAGTTACTGGGAGACCTCGGGGGGATTAGACCGGTTTAGGATTTCGATCATCGGCATCCAGGGTGATCCAGGCAAGCTTATAGTCGAACTGTCGGTGACTACGGGTGGCAGCGTCTTTCACCCCGGCACGTCAGTGAAGGAAGTGGGCGTTAATCGCTTCCTTGTGCCGGAGTCTCATTCAGGGTTTCAGTCCGAAGACCGCTGTGTTTTCCAATTTAGCTTTTCTGATAATCACATTCACTTCCGCGCAGCGCGCGTTGACGGATTAGACCTTCACAATCAAGAGGTCGCGGTCAACGTTGCGAAGTTTCGCACCATGACCGTGCCGACGCTTTAAGCAGAACGGTTGACGGATTCGCTTGTTTGACTCTGGATGTTCGCAAGGGGCCGCATTCCAGTCGGTGCGGCTCCGCCGATGCGACGACTGGCGGAAACAAGGAAAAACTGGAGCAATCGAACGCCCTACATTCTACGCGGTTATCCCGGCGCGCGTCCGGTACGCAAACATCTCGACGCATGCCAAGCTGCTCCACGGTGAGCTGACGGCCCTCACTGAAAGGAAGGGTTCTGCTGGGCCTCAAACGGCTAACCGGTCGTGCTTGGCTCAAGCAGAAGATCAAATCTAAGCTTCTCAAAATTGTGACCGAGTGCTGAGCAAGCCAAGCACCGCCGAAAGGGACTTCCTCCGCCACCTTCATGAGCGGATGTCAGAAGGCGCATTTCGGTCCGTGGTCAGTGGTACGGTAGCTCAAGAACTCCATCACCCTCTTGGCAACGCGTTTTGGGAAACCGGGAAGGGGCTTGAAGGCTCACCACTGGTTTGTCCTGCCCGTCACGAAGCGTGAGCACCGCCTGTATCACTCGATGGACCGCGGTACGTGGGAAGCGATGTTCGGCACACCCATCAAGAGCTTCTGATCGCGTTCTGGAAGGAGATCGGGTTTGTACCGGGCGAGTTCATGTTTGTGGGGATAGGCCGAAGCGGCGTGCCTGGCTGCCTCGGATTTTGGAGCGTTTGCTCCCAAGAGAATTGGGAGGCAGAGCGCCAGGTTAATCGGCTATCCACAGGAGATTGAAATTAGCTAAGTCGTTGGTACCAAAAGCGAACAGCGTGACACGTGCTTTATGGGAGCGGGCGGTGTTAAAGTGACTCCACCCCCCTTGCACTCCCAACGATAACCCCGACAAATGGAAATCCCCCGGACAAGGCAGCTCTGAATTCTTTTGAGGAGAGCTGTGACATGTCCTACCCATCATCAGTCCTGTTGAAACATGCTCCAGCGTTAAGATCGGTGGGGCGATGATTTCGCTGCCACCTGTCAGTCACTGCGTGGTCGCAGAGCTGTACCAGTGCCAAAACGTGCACCGTATTTCGCTTGCCTGTCAGGCAAATCCTTTGGCACAAGTAATTCGCCCCCGAGAGGCCAGCTCGAAAAAATATGGAGAGCTGCGCCATGAGTGATCCCGAGCTGAATATCAGGTTCTGGCGGGTTAGCATCCAGGCCAAGGGGGCCAAAGCCATTGAGGCCGTCCGAAGGCCCTTGGAGGTTGCGGTTTACACCCGGCTACTGATTGCTATCGTGTTCGGGGGCGTCTTGCTCTGGCGAGGGCACGAACTGGCACCTGGGGCGTTGCGTTACTTGAGGTCATTTGTTGGGTTTTAGTTGCGTATGATTAGGCGTCCGACATCCCGCGTGCGTGCCGCGTCAGCGGAGATGCCCGGATTCATTGAGCCCCAACTGGCTACACTTCAGGACCAAGGCGCCGAAAGGCGACTACCTCCACGAAATTAAGCGACGGCGATCGGGTTCAAATCCATTTGAACAAGGGTAAGCGGAAGGCGTTCACCCGCAACGGTCCGGACTGGACCAAACGGTTTTCAGTCATTGCAGGAGCCTTCGATATTCCCGGGCAGGCGATCATCGATGGTGAGGTGGTGGTCGTTCATTAAGGCTGGACCAACTTCTCCGAACTGCAGGCAAACCTCGCCAGAGGCGACCAGGACCGTTTGCTGTACTAGGCCTTTGATCTTCTGTGGCTCGATGGCCAAGACCTCCGGAAGAGGCCGAAGGGTTGGGCGCAAGGCCATCCTGAAAAGTCTGTTCGATACCTATCAGCTCGAACCTCCGGTTCTCTACAACTGTTCGAAGCCCCGTCGAATCTGAACTAACGTCTCAAAGCGCGCAGATGCGCCATACCGCTCGGAGAGGAACGAAGCTTGGCTGAAAATCAAAACCGTCCAGCGCGGGAAAGTTCCCGCGGCCGGATTCATCAAAGACCCTACAGGTGTCGCGGCTCTTTACCTGGGAAACAGGAAGGCAAAGAGCTGGTTTACATGGAAGGTGGGCACGGGCTGGTCTACGACGGTCTCAAGCGAGATCCGTAAGCAGCTCGATACAGTGGTGAGCCCGAAACAGAAGCTGACGAAGGCATCAAAAAACCTAAAGCGACGTGGGTCGAGCCCAAGTTTTTCGCTGACGTGGGGTACCGGGACATCACCTCGGAAGGGTTGCTCCGGGCGAGTTCGTTCAAGGGATTGTCGAAATGATAGGTAAGCCACTCAATTCCGACGAAGTATCCGACGAGCAGAAGAAACTTGTCGACGACATCATTTACCTGCGTGGACGCATCATAACCTCGTATTCTCAAGTGGAGTTTCTTCTAGCTGACATCGCTGTCAAGTTGGAGCTGAAATTTCCCTACCGTATCGAGGCCAGGCTGAAAGCGGCCAAGCGAATTGCGGAGCGCGAGGGATTTGAAACCTACAAAGCCGAGCTGGATGAAGTGTGCGATGGCCTCGCTCAGTTCGACGATGTTCGAAAATTTATGGCTCACGGCTGGGCCAACCTCGAAGTCGATAAGCAGGGTAATCACAGATTCGAGCTTCGGATGTACGAACGAACTGGCGAAGGTCAGTTTGAGCTTATGAGCGCCACGTCCACGTGTGAGCGCCTGCTCGAAGCGGCAAACGACATCAATGCGTACACCGCGAAGGTGATTAACCTGTTTCACCGCATATATTGTGAAAAAGGATTGGAGAAGCCCGAGTAAGGCCCTGCGAAGAGGGCTACCGCAGATGGTGTACTATTGGTCGCCCTGTGTGGGAAGCTAAAACAAACAGAAAATAAATGTCCGAGTAAACTAGCGCGGCCTAATTTTAGGTGATTATTGGTACGCCTCTCCTGGAGGTTCAAATGATCCAGATCAACGTTCTTAAACCCTGATTGAAAAGGGGCCCGGACGGTCAGAGATTGATCTTGCGCGGGCGCATCCACGGCAAAGCGTATCAGCAGCAGGTCAATTAAGAAATCGGATGCTGGTCGATAGCGGGCAGCTCGAACCGCGAGGCGATGGCGGGGTGAACGATCCTTACAGGTATTATCCAGAAATCTAGTAGCTCGGCACCCTGTGTGTCCGGCAGTCGTACGGACCATCCTTACCGGTACCCTTGATGTTCGCATTGTAATACTGCCCCATCAAAGGGGCCGACAGCATCGTGTCTAGGTAGCCTTCGCAAGCGGACGGCCGACATCGTCACCTTCACTGTGTTCATGACGCGTCCGGAAATCAACCAGGCGCCCGCTCGCCGCCGTCCGGCTCTCAATTACAGTGAGCGCACTGCCGGCGCGCCCTTGACGAATTTAGTGAGCCAGCGAGCGGCGGCTGACGATCGTTCCGGATGGCCGTGGCAGAAAGGAATTTTGGCCTTGCCTACCTGCGAAGTGAATGTCAAACTCTACCTGTAGTTTACGCATTTGACCTTACACTGAAAAGGTTTTGCCCCGCTTGGCGGCTGGCGTCCGGATGGGCGGATTCCCCATCCCTTCGATTTGACCCGAGTTTTTAGGAGCATCCCCTTGGATTACGAATTGCCCACCGATTTGTATTCTTCCGAAGATCTTCTGCGCGGCTACGATCCAACTTCGAGGATGGGACTGGCGGAGGCTTGGGATTTCCGGGTCTTCCGACAATATGTCGCTGACGGCGCTGACAACCCGGCGACTCTGAACGTGCGGAGGAAGCAGGCCGGCCACGATGCCAACATATCTGACGCGCTAAGGCGCTTCCTGACGCAGGAGACGCCAAAGCTTGTCGGCATTATGGGTGGGCACGAGCTGTCACGGGCCGAACCGGCCTATGCGACGGTAGCAAGCCTGGCGCGTTACCTGACTGAACAGGGCTTTATGATCGTTACGGGCGGCGGCCCCGGTGCGATGGAGGCCGCCCACGTCGGCGCAACTTTCGCAGGCGCCGACGATGCGGACTTCACAGCGGCGCTGTTCACCCTCGGGAAGGAGCCCCTGCTTCCTGTGCTGGATCAGCTCGTGACCAGCGACGGGGGGATCGCGCCGGGCCACGAGACGCAATTCGACGACGCGAGGCGCTGGATCAACGCCGCTCTGGACGCCAGGAAGCGTGCACCGGCCAAGCCGAGCCTCAGCCTCGGTGTGCCCACCTGGCTCTATGGTCAAGAGCCGACCACGCCCTTTGCGACGCATTACGCCAAGTTCATCCTCAATAGCATTCGCGAGGAGACGCTGATCACCAACTCGCGCGCCGGCATTGTCTACGCGCGGGGCAGCGGCGGCACGATGCGCGAAGTCTTCGAGGACGCCGAGCGAAACTGTTACGTCCCCGACGCAAAATCGTTCACGCCAATGATCTTCTTCGACGAGGATCGCTATTGGCAATGCGATGCCGAATACGATGCAAATGGTGATCCCATCCCCTCCAAGAAAGGCGTCAAGGTCGACGATACCGTCCGCAACCTGTTGGCGAGGGCTCGCAAGAAGGACGGCGCGGCCTGTCTGCTCAAGGTGAGGTTCACGGTGGACGCGAAGGAGATCGGGGATGTGCTGCGGCTCCATTCTGGCATAGCGCTGCAGAACTTGATGTTTGCGCTGGCCGACGAGCCGATGAAGGTGTCGACCAGCTTCCTGAGCAGGGCCTGACAGACAAACGGTCAAATGGCCATCGAGGGGAGGAGACATCGCAATGCCGGTTGCGGTTTCGAATACAGTCAATGGAATTCAGATACGAGCAACTGCCTATCATGGTTGCGACGACGTCCAGCTCTTTTGGCGCGTCTCCAGCGGTGGGGCTTCGGACGTGCCGATCCCGGGATGCCTGGGCTTCATGATTGAGCGTCAGCGCCAGGTGGGTGGGAATTGGTCGCCCACGGAGATCCTGCGCAATCGCGTGGGCTTCACCGATCAGCCGGCCGCCGATGGCGCTGACGACGCAAACAGCTCACGGCCGTCGAACGTATGGCCGTTCCAAAGATACGAATGGACGGATCACGGCGCCAACAACGGCCAGACGGTCCGCTATCGCATCAACGCGGTGGGATCGTCCGGGGAGGGCATTGTCGGAGAAAGTACGCTGGTATCCTTGGCGGATTCCGGCTGGACCGAAGCCATCGAGGTGAATGGCCAGGCCGGCAACGGCATAGAGGCGTATTTCAATCGTGGCTTCGTCATGTCTCAATTCGTCGCACGCATCGCGCGTGAGAAGAACTGGAAACCGCGCGACATCAAGGATCACATAGCCGACCTCGAAGAGCCTTTGAGGCGATTTCTGTCGGGTGAACTTCGGTTGGCGCTCTTGCGCTTGCTCGATGAAGTCATCGGGGATCCCAGACTGGAGCTTTATCTGGCGATTTACGAGCTGTCAGATGAGGAACTGATCGCGCGGCTGAAGCTTTTGAAGCGGCGCGCACACCTGGTCCTCTCGAATGGCTCCGACAAAGGGGGCGACGGCAACGCGGATGCCCGCGAGGAGCTGAAAGCAGCCGGCGTTGACGTCCACGACAGGATTCTCGGCTCGAAGGGCCTGGGGCACAACAAGTTCGCCATCGTTGTGTCCACCAAAGGCGACGTCGCAATGAAGGTTTGGACCGGAAGCACGAATTGGGCGCCGACCGGCCTCTGCACCCAGGCCAATAACGGAATTTTGTTTGTCGACCCAAAGATCGCCGGATTGTATTTCGAGCAATGGGGCCGTCTGAAAGATGCTGGCAGCGACTTCACGCCGGATCTCGTGGGCGACAACGCCAAATCGCCCCGTCCGGCGAACGGGACAGACGTCTGGTTCACCCGGGTCCGAAACAAGTCGAAGAAGAATGTCGGGAAGGGTATCGACATCGAGGCGCTCATCGAGCTCGTGACGGGCGCAAAGGACATGATCCTCTATGTGATGTTCCAGCCCGGTCCCGACCCACTCGCTGATATCGTCGTAAGGGCCTCAGAGATCTACGTCAGGGGTGTCGTCAGCACCGTCACGTCGGATAACCGCGAAAAATTCTCGCTGAGAGGTGTCGATACCGAGTCCCATGAATTTGAGACGGCTCTGGTGCAGCCCGAAGGCGTCGTGAAGTCCTTTTCGGACTGGATTGGTGAGGTGACGCGCAATCAGTTTCTGTTTCCCAACCAGAATCCGGGCATCGGTCATGCGATTACGCACTCAAAAATGATTGTGATCGACCCCTTTTCAGACGACTGCAAGGTCGTCACCGGATCCCACAACTTTTCCGGCTCCGCCAGCGAGCAGAACGACGACAACTTTGTCGTGGTGCACGGCAATCGATCGCTGGCGGAGGCGTATAGCGTCGCCTGTCTTGCCACATATGAGCACTATTCCTGGCGTGCCTACGTCAAGCGGCAGTTCGATCAGGGCAAGGTACCGTGGTCGCACTTGTCGGACGATCCCGCGTGGCAGGGCCGCTATCTATCCGTTTCGCGCAAGAAGCACCTGGCAGTATGGTGTCCACAGTAGCGTTCAATAAAAGCACTGCGGCGCTGAGTAGGGTACGCTATCCCTTCACTAGCGAATGGTTTCACGAATGGAATTGGACGCAAAGCCGCCTGTCGAAGGCGGGAATTTCCGGTTCACGATCCTGGGTGGCATTGGCGTGACCCGCATTACCGTCCGGCTGAGCGGGAAGGTGGTGCACGACAGCGATTGTCCCGACCCACCGTGTCACGAAGAGATGCGGATGCCGCAGGGCGTGGGCGGGGCAGAATTGGTCGTGATCGCCAAGGATTCGACCGGAAAGGTCCTGGAACGGAAATTCATTGTCGGCAGAACGGAAGGTCAGGCGGGCGGAGCCATGTCAGCCTGAGATCCTCTCCATGAGCGCGCTTCAAGAGCTTTTTCAAGAGCTGTCCAAGCTTCAGCCGGCTACGTTGACAGTCGTAACAGCCGTCGTAGGTGCGACCGGCGCCGTGATCGTTGCCGTCGTTACAGGGGTGATCACCAAATTTGTCGTAGGTGCGCGCGACAGACAAGATCGAGAGGTCGAATGGCGTAAGCACGCAATCGAGCTCACCAAGCTCGACCTCGACCGGAAGCTCAAAACGCGAGCGCCGACAGACACACGGCCACTGAGGCCGAGCATCCTGGATTTCTTGGCCAACTATCGTGATCTGCAGGACCTCGACAAGGCCTCGCCGCGTGATCTTTATGCGACTATCCTGGCGATGCGGATCAAGAAGCAGACTACGACGACGCCCGAGCCGTCGCCCAAAGAGCCGCCCGCGGCTACCGAGTACGAAGATTGACGGATCGTTCCCGCGAAAGTGTGTTTCTGACTAGGGCCAAATGTGGTTCACGATCTCGGCGAGACGGGCTCCCGCCTTGGCAAGCTGCTGTCGCTTGATAGCATCCGCCGACTGAAGGTAGGCGACTCGATCCGAGAAGGAGATCGTCCACTTCCTGGGACCTATCTTCGTGTAGGTCACGTTCGACATCGCCTGCTTTGCCACCGCGATCGTGTCCGTGGCCCAAATTGCCGACCAGTTCTCGATGCGATCCGTATCGGCCGGAACGGCCTTTGCGACGTTCACCAAGGCCAGGGGGGCGGTATCTCCCAGATCGGATGGGGTGTCGTCCCAGGCATGATGGAACGCGTCGCTTCCGACAGTGATGGCTTTATCGTGGATCCAGTTGCCGCCCGCAGTTTCGGTCGACGGGTTGATGGTGTGCGTGACGTCCGGATCGACCAGGCTTCCGTTGGGATCGAGGTAGGGCGCAGCGACATGAAGCGGCTGTGCCATGTCGCCCACGAGATGAGCGAGTATGAACAGAGCCTCCTTTTTGTCTTTGATGTCGAAGGGGGGCGGAGCCGGCCGGCCAAGCAGCACGGCGATCGCGGCGTTGGTAGCCGCGACCAGATCATGATCATTGGTACCTGCATAGTTTCGATCGAATTTGTCGCGCTGAACGGCCACGTCGTCGAAGTGGTACGTATTGTGACAGCCGAGATTGGCGGTCGCGCTCGCGCCTTCCGGATAGACGCAATCGATCCAATTTCGGCCGGCATAATCGACCATGGCGTTGCGGTCGTTTGCGAAGGGGGTGCAGGGAGGTTCGTACCGCGGATCCACGACATAGGTGAGGCTGCCGTCGTTTTGCCTGTGCACGCTCTTCACGCAATCGAGCCATGGCCCCGCCTCCCGAAGGTCGACGCCCAGCAAGGTCTTCACCTGCTGCTTGGCATTCGGGGTCAGTAACTGGTCAGCAATCGACCCGACCAAGCGGTGTCCGTCGGGTCCCCAAGCGGATGCAGGTTTTGCCAAGAACAGGCTCAAGAGCACAACAATGGTGGCGGCAATTCTAGCCATGATCGGGATCCTCTCGTGGGAAAAGTTCGATACTTCGTTCGATTCATGAGCCTGCGGTCGCGGCGATCGCGATTGTGTTGGCGAGCGCCTCTGCCATCCGGCGGGCGCTCCAGTCACTGTGGTGGAGGCGGTCGGGGTCGGTGGGATCGACCATCCGGTCAAAGGAGGTCCGTTCTGTCTCGTGCCACTGCTTCATCAATGCGAAGCGGTGAAACACGTTGACCGGGAAGCCGGACCGGCTGGCTGCTGTCTCAATCAATGTGACCATTCGGTGCGCTCGCTCCTCCATTGTCGGAGTGAGCACGGCCGGCACGTACTGAAGATCCATCAGCACGACGTCCATCAATTCATTTGCGAACATCTCGAGACCGCGTTCGATCGCGGCGGCGGTGGCGTCCAGATCCTGGTTCTTCCAAACCGCGTTGGTACCAACTTGCCAGACCACGACCGATGGTTTCTCGCCGAGTACGTCGCGTTCAATCCTTCGTAACTCGTCCGGAGCTTCTTCACCGCCGACCCCGCGGTTGAGAACATCGAAGTTTCTCCCCGGGAAGCTTGCTCGCAGTGCCCACTCGAGACGTTGCGGATAGGGCACGATGTCGCCTTCACCAGCCGTGGTGGACGAGCCGATCGCCACGATTTTGATCGCTCCGACGCCGGCCAGGCGTCCCGACAGCCACCGCATGTGGTGCTGAAACCGCATCGGTTGGGCCGGAATGGCGGCCTGATCGACTTCGGGCATGAGGTTCACCTACGCACTCGAGAGTTACGATGGAATTTGGCGTTGAAATGTGACGGGGCCATTACGCTAGAGGCGACCGACATGGTTGGCCTTTTCCCATTTGAACTCGCGTCATCAGCGACGCATTTCGGCGGCTGCGGAGCGCTTTGATCGAAGTAATGCCTGAAGTCCACGTGTACCCGCATGTTGTCGGGAAGGTACGCCGCCATGCGGTCGAACAGCAGCACCAGGCCGACCTCGAACCGCCGATAGACCGATTTGTGTATTGGCGAGCTTGACGCACCGGTGTTTGGATCCACGGGAAGCTGACGCACGCCAGCCTTCAAGAATCCACCGGCCTGCTCGTTGTGTTGTTGGCCGGCAGGGTTTGGGAAAAGACGGAGGACGCCGCCGTCATGCTTGAGCCCGTCTGGAATCAGCGAGGCGCCCGCGACCATCAAGTTCAGAGCCACGTCGGAGAGCCTGGCTTCGTTCTCCAGATAGCCCCCGCCGACATCGGCATGTACGCCCGGAAACCACACTTGTTCAAAGAACAGATTGCCTTGGGCATCGCGCCGATCTTGTTTCTCCGCCGTCGGCGACCAGGGCACTCGCTTGAAATCCGCACGGTTCTCGTCGATCGAGATCGCAAGTTTGGCGTAGCCGACATTCGGGTTCAAAGTGGTGTCGTAGAATTTGTGCTTCGGTGGTGCCAGGTGAAGCGTCAGCAGGCGCCTGGCTAAGCTGTAGCCCGGCAACGGCGGGGCCATCTTGAAATAGTTCATCAGAAAGCCGATCAGCGCGGCCGCGACGCCGAGGTAGCTCAGGATCCGAGCGGCCCATCCGGCCCAGGGGAAGTACGGCTCGAGCGCACGGCCTCCCCAATGCAGCCCCACCAGGACGGCGATGCCAAGCGCCACGAGCGCGGGGCCGAGATATTTGTGACCGAGAGCCGCAACCGTATCGAAGACGCCGATGAAGTAGGGAAACACATTGGCCTGCTCGGTCTCGCCGACGGTCCGTGAACTCCCATGTTCGCGCCTGAATTTGCCTGCGATGAGGTCGCGTGTCTCGAGCAGGAACTGGCGGTAGCCCTTGGTGTCCTTCCGGCGATAGGAGGGGCAGAACTGATACACGTCCTTGACGGCGTGCTCGGCCAGCTTTTGCAGGCTCTTCGGATCGCGTCTCAGCGGTGAGCCGTCCGGCAAATGTTGCGGGATGCCGCAATAGGTCAAAACGCCGGCGACGGAACGCACCGTGTAGGCACCGCGACTGAACCCGATCAGATAGACGCGATCGTCGGGCTCATACAGGCTGATGATCGCGGCATAGCAGTCAACGATGTTGCGGGTGATGCCGAGACCCGTTGCCATGCTGGCGAGGTTGTAGAGCCATCGCATCCAGCCGATCTTGAAATGACCGCCGTCTGATGCCGAGCCGAGACCAGGATCATAGAAGGCGACCTGCTCCGAAGGCTCGACCTTGGTGTCGGGACCGACACGACAGGCCCGGTAGAGCTTGTAGACGTTGGTTCGGGCTTCGTCGAAATTGATGCCGCCGGCCTGTCCGGTGCCGTCGGAGAAAATGAGAATATTTTTCGGCATTGCACGCTACCCCCCCAAAAAAGTGCGCCAATACCCTAGTTATTATCACAGATTGCGTAAGTCGAAGTGTGACCTGCCTTACTCTTGAAGCCCAGGACGGTTGCCTCGCTACTTGCCGTCGACAAGCTTGACGCCGATCCTGTCCGCGAGAATGACGACGTCTGCGTACACGGCGTCGATGGTCAGCAGATCCAGCGGAGCGCCCACGGGCGATAGATCCGCCGCGGCGACGCGATCGCCGAAGATCACGATCGCCAGAGCACGATCATCCTGGCGAGACACCCAGCAAAGTCCCTCGGCATGGGAGCAAGCAGCGTGAATTGCTTCGGCCCATTTCCGGGTGTTCGGATACTCATTCTTTTCGGTATCGATGAGCTGACTGCGTGGAAGCCCAAGTCTCTTGAGTGCCGTCACGCTGAGATCGACGAGTTTGAGGTCTCTTTTCGGCGTCACCTGTGAATAAACGTGGCCGGCCAGCTTTTGCTTGTCGAAGGTCTTTAGTCCAGCGAGAAAAGGCACGTCATGAAAGACGGTTTCCATAGCGGCGCAATCGAAGGCCGTGCCGCCATAAAGAGTAGGGATGTTTGCGCCGGTTGAAGCTTTGATCGGACTGAACCGGGCATTGCCATGTGGGCCTGGATTGAATTGGCTGCTGTCATAGGCTTTTGGGTGGATCCGATGAATGACCTGGCCTTTCGGCCAGGTCATCATGTTCACCAGATTGGCAAGACCGGCGGGCGGAGCCGGCACGACCGAGAGTGGGGATGGGGAAGGCGGGGTTGGCCCAGACCTGGCGCCCTTCGTCCGGGCAGCCGGGCGGCGTATACCGGACTTCTTCTTAGCCATGGAGCACGCCGGCTACCTCGTCCTCAGCCGCTGCGACAACGCGATCGGGCTCGCTAATCAGCAAATCCTGCGGCCGCTTGCCGCCAAGGAAGCTGTTGACCGACGCAAACCAATAGGCAAGTCCCCAATCGTCCTTCTTTCCGCGGAAGACCTTCAGCGCCCGTGCCAGGCCCTTGCTTGGTCGATAGTCGGTCGAAGCGTCGAGGGCGTAGCCTGGAAAATAGTCCGTGCCACGATGATGTATGGCGAAGATCTGTCCCTCTCGCTTCCACTTGTTCGGCTGGGCGCTCGGGTTGGTGGTGCTAAAGCCAGCGATCTCGGCGATTTGTGCCGCCGTCATCCACTCGCCGGTCTCGATCACGCTCTTGCGGGCTTCCGCCGTCATCCGAGCTTCAATCAGCTTGTGCCGGGGCGGAGGAATGTCTGGCACCAGAGCCTCAATAATCGACCGGTACTTTGCCTCGTGGCGGCGCTCAATAATGCTAGGAATGAGCGCGGTAAGTCCAGCAACCGTGTCCAAGAGCACGTGAGCGAGCGCGTGGTTGCCATGCTGCAATGTCAAAGCAACGACTTGGTCCACTGACAGGTGGGCCAGCTTTTTTCGTACCTCATCGGGAGTTCCGGTGATGGTTCCGACACCCGAGCGCTCAAGAGCATTTTGTGCGGCCGTCATGGCTTCATTCCGGTTATCTCGGTTATCAATATAGTGCGATAACCGCAATAATCAAGAGCCTTCGAAAGCCAGTCGCACAGGGCTCACTACTGATTGCGATGTTGTCAATCATGACCGCAGCCCGATCACGTCGCCGGGAGCACTTTTTGCCTTTTGGCTAGCGCGGGCCTTTTCTGTAGTGAACATCCATTTGATGCGGGAGCGTGCGGCATTCCTCTGCCACTCCCAAGCGGTGATCTCGCGGCGCAGTCGCTTGGGGTCGTCGATTCTGCGATCGAGGCGCTGTCCCTGCAAGACGCCGATCTCGTCTCACATGTTGAGCCAGCTTGCATGCTTGGGGGTGTAGTGGAACTCGAGCCGCCGCAAGATCCGTCTGGCTTCGGCAGGCGGGAACGCCTGATAGAGGGCGCCGGCGGAATGGGTCGATAGATTGTCCTGGACGACCCGGATGGTCTCGGCGCCGGGATAATGGATGTCGACGAGCTCGCGCATGCATTGGGCGTAGTCTTTTGCCGCGCGTCGCTCAGTGACCTAGCCCAAGGGCACGTGCGCCGCCGCGCCTTGTTCAACTGGAGCTTTCTATCGGCTTAGTCGCTGCGCTTGCCGGTCTGACCAACTTCGACCGGACGGGAGCGGCGCGCGGAATTGCCCAGTGCGGTGCCTGCACAGTGCACGTCGGCAGTGACGCGGTTCGGTCGTGCATCACGGCCGTAAGTGACGTTGCCAAGCCAGTCACCACAATCGAAGGCCTGGATGCGGACGGCAACCATCCCGTTCAGCGCGCGTGGCGCGAGGAGCGTGTTCCACAATGCGGCTACTGCCAGGCCGGATAAATCAAGCAGGCCGCGGCGCTCCTTGCCGAGATCAAGAACCCTCCGATCAGCAGAACAGCGATGCGATGGCAGGGAATATTTGCCGCTACGGTTGCTACCAGCGGATCCAGTCTGCGGTTCGCAGGGCGTCAAGGGGGATCTAACGATGAGCGATCATGCACCGTCAACTTCGTCAAACCCCGGTGTGAGACTTGAGAACGTTAGCCGGCGTCAATTCCTTCGCTCGACGGCAGCTGTTACAGCGTTTGCTGTAGCTGCCGAGATTTCCGGCTTGCGGGCTGGCTTGGTGTACGAAACCGGTGGCGCGCAGATGCCGCATGGGACCGTCAACGATCCACACGTCGTCGTATCGATTGACTCGTCGGGCATCGTTTCGATTACCGCCCACCGTTCCGAGATGGGTATAACCGAGTTTCTCAAGGTCGATGGACGAGCTAACGTCGCGCTTCAACCTTGGCATCTCCATGACCTTCGATGGGGATGGCATTGCATAAGCCAAAGACAATGTCCGATCCTTCACTCCGGAGGCGTGAGTCTCTCGGAGTGCAGGAGGGGAGAACATGACATGTCCTTCCCGATCAGCAAGCCGTCTGACCTTCACGCACAGGCTCTCATAGAGCTCGCCGTGCCGGCGCGCACGCGTCAATCAGGCGGTCTTCGGAGCTATCGCTGAAAGTTGGTGACGGCGGGAATCGGAAAGGCGGCATATCGTGGGGGTGCTTGACGCCTCCACTTCTCCACCGAAGGAGCGATATGCCGTGTCCAAAGATAACATCATCAAGCTGATTCAACCAGGAAACGTCGACGATCAACTCACCGAAATCTTGCGCAATGGGGCGCGTGCTCTGTTGGCCCAGGCGGTCGAGGCCGAGGTCGCGGACTTTCTCGGCAAGCATGCCGATTTGAAGACCGCGGACGGCCACCAGCGCGTCGTGCGCCACGGTCACCTGCCGGAACGCGAGGTGATGACCGGTATCGGTCCGGTCGCCGTCCGCCAGCCGCGTGTACGCGATCGCGAGGCGGACGCTATCGACCCCGACCGCATCCGGTTCTCTCCGTCGATCCTGCCGCCCTACATGCGCCGCTCGAAATCGATCGAGACGCTGCTGCCGATCCTTTACCTGAAGGGTATCTCCACCGGCGACTTCTCCGAGGCTCTGGCGGCGCTGCTCGGCAAGGATGCTGCCGGGTTGTCGGCATCGGCTATCGGCCGTCTGAAGGACGGTTGGCTCGACGAACACACTGCGTGGCAGAGGCGCGATCTGTCGACGAAGCGCTACGTCTACATCTGGGCCGATGGCATCCATCTCCAAGCACGCCTCGAAGACGAAAAGCAGTGCATCCTTGTGCTGATCGGCGCGACGCCGGAAGGCCGCAAGGAACTGGTCGGCTTCACCGATGGCGCCCGCGAGAGCGCGCAGGACTGGCGCGATCTGCTGCTCGACCTGAAGCGGCGCGGGCTCGACGTGCCGCCGCGGCTCGCCATCACCGACGGCGCGCTCGGGTTCTGGAAGGCCGCCGGCGAGGTCTGGCCGAAAACGCGCGAGCAGCGCTGCTGGGTGCACAAGACCGCGAATGTGATCGCCAAGTTGCCGACGAGCCAGCAGCCGAAGGCCAAACGCGCGTTGCAGGAGATCTGGATGGCCGAAACCAAGGCCGCCGCCGAACTGGCGTTCGACGCTTTCATCGAGAGCTACACGCCCAAATACGAGAAGGCGGCCGACTGCCTGAGCAAGGACCGGGACACGCTACTGGCGTTCTACGACTTCCCGGCCGAGCACTGGAAACACCTGCGGACGACCAATCCCATTGAAAGCACCTTCGCTACCGTGCGCCACCGCACGATCCGATCGAAGGGTTGCCTGTCCAACAGGACGGCGCTCGCGATGGTCTTCAAACTGCTTGAAGCCGCGCAGAAAAGCTGGCGTCGTCTCGATGGCCACAACCAGTTGCCAAAACTCGTTCTCGGTGTGACATTCAACGACGGGATCGAGGTCATCGCCAAACCGACTGACCGTCAGCCCATAACCGCCGCCGCCTGACCGGCCAGGCCGTCACCAAAATTTAGCGATAGCTCCGGTCTTCGTCGTGTGCGTACCTATCAGAAGAGAGCTGAACGTCTCTCAGAAAATTATCGCAGCTAGCGTGCCGAGCGCGCCGAACACCAGCCCGATCAGCGAACCGGCTGTCGGCACGTCTCGAAAGAGCAGAAGCGCCAGAATCGGTTCCATCACTAAAATTGCGCCCACCGATATTGCGACAATGATCCAGATATTCTTGAGATACATGTAGCCGAGTGCGTATCCGCAGACAAGCAGGATACCACCGACTGATATCAGTAGGAACATCGGCAGAAGCGTTGTGAGATGCCCGCCAGCTTTCCCGAACTGCCTTGAGGCAATCAACTCGGCGATTATCGAAAGGGCTTCTCCAAAGAAAATCGCTCCCACCGCCGCAATTTTCAACATTGAGCTCATCGCCTGACTCAAAAGCAATGTGAAAGTCCGGGCATCATCGTGCTCGAGAGACTTCATGGCCATGCCGCGGCTCTCGAGGCTTGCTGCGGGTGGGCTCAGAGCTGCAGCGCACGAAGGGCAGTGAAGGTCGAGCCGTTACCGGTCGATCGTCGTATCCCGGGCAGCGCCCGGCTCTCTGCGAATTGTCGACCAGCGCATCTCCAATCATCTCGACAGAAGTGCCGGCTGCTGTGCCCACCCAGCTCACAACCGCGCGATCAACGATGTCCATTGTTTGAATGGGCTCTATAACATTAGAGACCGTTCGGCGAGATCACTCCTTGAAAAGGGGTTGCGCCACGTTGGTCCTGAAAATGGTGAACTCCAGTTCATCGTGCCGGCTCCCGCCCAACTCAGAGCATCACAGCTTAAGCTGCAATCTGCACTGGGAGTGCGGAATTACCGTTACAAAGTTAGACACAGTTCGTTCTGGTTCACTCATCGACCGCAAGAATGTGCGGCAACATCTCTCGTTCGGATTCGGCAGCCATCGCTACGTACCTCAATTCGGGCGATGGCTCCATCTGTCTCGCTCTACGGCCTGGAGAGGTTTTTCGACATTTCTCAGGATCGCGACGCGGCATTTGTCGAGCAACTCCTTCGTGTATACGGCGCCGAAATAGTCCAGCAGGAAGGTGCCAGCGTAGCTCAGATCATCAAGGTGGCTGATTATCCTATCGAGCATTGCACCAATTTCTCCAACGCGGTCGCGATAGCGTGCGCGGATCACGTTAACGGCGTTCATCGAGTGAACGGCTTCGTCAGCAACCACCTCTCGCAGCCAATGAAGGAAGATGTCGTTGCGAAGTTCGGTATAGAACGGCTTCTCTGCGGCATAGGCATGGCAAGTGCACATCTCATCAAATGCGATCATAACCATCACAGAGAATTCGTCGGTGAGGTGGTCATTGATCGTATCGAAATCATGCGGTCGAGCCTCCAATCTCTCTCGGAGGTTCCTCTCGGATCCATTGGCGACAAGTTCAATGATGCGGACAAAGCCATCGGTGTGACGCTCTTCGTCCGCGGCCCAGACAGTAAAAAACGCCCGAGCTTCATCGGTGGCAATCAGATTGCGGACGGATAACTCGGCTTTCAAATGCCTGGCGTCATACTCCGTGTACAGGTCAGGCCACAATTTATTCCAACGTGCGCGCACAACCGACGGTTCGGCGCTGAACATCCCCGGCGTAAGAGCATTGAACAATTCTTTTGGACTCCAGTTGCGTCGAAGCGGCGTGATCATCCGACTGCTCCTAAGCGTAAGCGCTGCGAGCGGCTCTGTTGGACGAATAGTCCTTCCAAATGTTGGTAAAGAAGTTTGCCACACACCAAACACGCCGTCGCCTCCTTGTTTTGGTGAGTGCAATTCCGGACGCTGCACCTTTCGGTTTGGCCTGACGTGTTGCCTTGAACGGCCCAGTATGGGGCGCACCGCCGAGCCAACAATGCTCGTGATTCCGAGAAGTTTGGGCATGACTTCATCAGCTCAGATTGTCTGACCAGGCCTCAGGTCGTGGGGCATTTCTATGAGGTGGGTTGATCAACCTCGGAATCGCACGCACTGTTGACCCGACATGGCGAGGTCATGATGGCGCCGCGTGCCATGGGGTGCCACCAAGCGTCGATCTGTGCCCCAACCGGGCTCTACGTCACCCAGTCTAACAGCGGGTAGGTGTGGTGCTACGCGATCAAAGGCGTCGAGCCCGCGACCGGTCAGACGGGTTCCGCTCTTTGGCGACAAGCTCCTTCACCAAACAGAAGCGCTTTAAAGCCGTTTTGGTTGAGCAGGGTCTCGCACCCCAGAGCACAACAACATCATCTCCACGGGTCGCGCTGCAGTCCGTATGTCGTGGAAGAACGGGGAGATCCTCTCCGTCCCGCCGTTCACGCTGTTGAGGTTGGCGAGCAGGAACCCGTGGGCGGGCCTGCGAGCCTTGGGGAACAGCGCAGGCTGCTCGGCGAGCTGCGCGAGCACGTCCGGCTCATGAACGTGCTTCTCATCGCGACTACGGCCCGTCCTGCCGCGATTTTTCAAATGCATCGGGTGCAGTTCAACTTCGAAGCCAGCCTCATCTATTCAACAAGTCCGGCAGAAGCAGAACAAGGCGCGCGGTGGCGAAGATGCCGCCGCTCCACAAAGCCATCCTGCTTTCCCAGCAAGGACAGCGGGCCTTCATCGAGTTCGAGGGTAGGGCGGTAAAGTCGGTTAGAACCGCATGGCGGAAAGCCCGGACGCGGGCGAACCTCGATAAGGATGTGACGCTCTACTCATGGCGTCCACGTTGGGCCGCCGGATGCGCGCGAGAAGCGTTCTCAACTGGGAGGTCAGGGCCAGCTTGGGCACGGCAAGGAACTCCAGCTTAGCGGGGGCACCTTCGGGGACAGTTTTGCAGGTTTCTGGCTGGTCAGCGATATTGGAAACAGACACAAATTGGCGCCGGCTCAGGGGATTAGCCCCCGACCTTCGGTTTACAAAATTGAGCCGTCCCAAAACCCGGAAACGAGCGCTCCTGGGGCCCGAGCAAGTCGTTCTTAGACTGGACCAATAGCTGCCCGGAACGAAAGGCGCACGCATATCTGGTGCGGCGTGCGGTGATTCCGATTCGGCGAAGCAGCACCTGATAAGCGGTTTCATTGGTGGCCCGGCAGGACTCGAACCTGCAACCAGACCGTTATGAGCGGCAGACTATTGATCACATTCATTGATTTTGCTGCGGTTTAGCCTGCGTTCGATCGCGTTTGTTGCGTTTCGATCAGGTCGTTCCTGGTGCGAAACTGGTGCGGTTGCCAGTTCGCGGTTCGGAGGTGATTGGCTCAACAGTCGCAACTTCTTCAAGCCGCTTTGCCGTTGTCCTCTCAAGGCTGAAACAGGGGTTCGATTCCCCTGGGGAGCGCCAGAAAATTTAACGACTTAGAACCGCCGTGAAGAAGTCGTCGAATATCCGTTGAATAAGCGTCGGCGAATGTTGGCGAACCCCGACACATTAATTCAGCGATCCGACCGCGCGGGTTGGCGCGCGTAGATCCGATACCTCTGTTGCGATTCGAACGGCAGTGACAACCACACGATATGCAATCCGCCTCAATTGCACGCGAAGTGCTCGCATCTGTTTGGCGGCGTCTCTAAGCGTTGAATGCGCAATGTTTACCGTGGCGCAAATGAAGGCTTCCGCATCTCGGGCGGTGCAACCGAGTTCGGCTCGGGGCCGGAAAAAGACCGCCCACGACAGCGATCGGGAATATCATTTTGTTAGGTTCGACGATCCGAGCTTGCTGCGCTTCGCTGGTGAAGGTCGACGCGCGACGCCACGGATGATCACGCTCACCTACGGCCTCGGCGTCGACCTGGCCGCGCTCGCAAGGCTGATGGCAGCAAGGCTTTGAAAGACATCATGGCGGGCAAAACGCGCTGCAGCCGTCAAGACGAAGAAGCTGCGAGGCAAAGCGATCGTGAGCGGCGGGGCCGGCACCGAAACGCGCACGATGGGGTTATTTGGTGGAATCCTAACCTACGCGGTCGAGAATGGGATCATCGACGTAAATCCAGCGCATGGCGTGCGGCGGCCGAAGGACAACGTGCGCGACAGGCGACTTTCCGAATCCGAGTATCGAGCTCTCGGCGCCATCCTCCGATCGGCTGCCGAGGACGAAAAATATGAGATGACTGTCGATATCATCCGGCAGATTGCTCTCACCGGCTCACGCCGCACCGAGATGATCAAGCTGCAATGGGTCGAAGCCGACACAGACGCAAGCTGCCTGCGCCTAATCGACAGCAAGGAGGGAATGTCCATCAGGCCTGTTGGCCTTCTAGTCATCGAGTATCTTGAAAATCGTAGGCGCATGAACGTGGGAACGTACGTCTTTCCCGGGCAGGGCGAAGACAATGTCTTCGGAAGCTTCCGAACCATTGGGAACAAATCTTCGAGGATACGTCGCCGCCGACATCACGCCTCACGTCCTCCGACACAGCTTCGCGAGCATAGCGAACGATCTTGGGTTCACCGAGGTAACCATCGCGGCATTGGTTGGCCATTCGAAGGGATCCGTTACGAGCAATTACATTCACACGCTCGACACTGCTCTCATCATGGCCGCTGACACGATCTCTGGGTATATCCAAGGCCTGCTCGATGGGATCGAGTTCAAACAGACCGCTTACGCTCTTGACCGTGATTCCCGGAAAGCAGCTCTTGCGCGGTTCCTACGCCAAGCCATCGGCGAAAGCTCCATGGTAGAAGAAGAGACGCGTCTCGCTGCGTAAGGTTGCGATCTTGTGGCGCAAATTGTTCGACGTTCGATATCGGGGCCTGCTGGTCAGAAAAGGAAGGCTACAGGCGGTTGCGGTCGAGATGCTTGCCTAACTCTCTCAAGCTGGCATCACGATGGACCACCCGGAACCAGCCATCGGCGGTGTTTCCGAAAGGCTCGATCATGGCCGCGCCCAGGGTGCGCATGGGGCGTCCATCAATATAGAGTTGGACACGGAGCATTCCCTGATCAGATGCCATTTGGGCTAACAATGCGATCTGGCCTGTCCGAGCGGTGATCCCTTCTCCAGAAGAATCGATTTCGTCGATTGCGAGCACCCCGTGATCGGCGGGGACCGTGGACAACGAGGTGTGTTCCCGGCGGCATTCCTGAATCTCGCTTAGGCGGCCGTCCCAAGTCGCCTAACGTCAGGTGTGTCGTGACGGACCGAAGGTGAGGTTGCTGTTCCAACACTTCGCGCGCGAGACCGAACGTGTCCGTAGAGGCGTAGAGATACCGCGCACTATGAATAGTTTGCTCGTGATTGAGGAAGAGGACCGTCTCTTCATCAATATCGATCGGGTTGCCAGACCTGAGGCCGTCTCTGTATCCGAACACTCGTTCCTTTTGATCCGCCTCGAGACCCGCTTGTTCAGCCAACTCGTAGCGCTTCACAAGTGTAGGACAGTGCAAAGCTATCATGATCTCGGGTGAGATCGGCAGGACGACAAGTATGCCGTGCGAAGTGAGTCCAAGCTCTCCATAGGGGAAGGGATTCATCAGCACGACGGGATGATCAGAGATTATGAACTTACGGCCCCCATTCGCTCGGTAGAGGGCAGGATACAGGCGCAGAAGCGCGACCACCTGCTCGCTGCGATCGAGGAATGTCCGTACTGCGCCAAGGCGCAGCGCGGCATCGGGTGGCTTCGCCATGGTCGGATCCTGATCCGGATCGTAGCCTAGCTGCCGTGTGATCTCCCGAAGGCGATCGGCGAGGTGCGCCGGTGTGGTCCGACTGAAATGCGTGCGGAGCATTTGGGTGGCGAACAAGTCGGCCAGAGCAAGCCGATCATCCTCGGATAGCCAGGCTACCGACTCGCGCGAGAGGATCTCCGCAATAAGACGGGGCGATCGGGTATCGACCTCCTGGAATAGATCTTCGAAGTTCCACTTGTTGGCGCCGAGACTGATGGTGTTGAAGTCGTTTTCTGAGCCAGCGTTGAGTATCGAGGTTCGGAAGGAGCGGCCCGTTTGCTTGTCTAACACGTAAAGAAAATTGCGTTCCGGATCTGCAGAGAAATGCCGAAGCTGCGCCTGCGGCACGAAATGGTGTTTTTTAGAAGATCGGTTCATTGCTTTGACGCGGTGTATGGACACTGAACATCCGAGCGCCTATCGACGCGAACGTTTCGTAGGTAGTAGTTCACCACATCGCTGTAGGGTAGCATCGTCAATCGTGAATTCCTCTGGCGATTTACCACCCAGTTCGCGCCTCCTGCCTCGCATCCATAAGGTTGCCCGCTCGTCGTCGTAATACCGGGATTGTGCGAGCACGGCGAGCTCGGCGACGGCCTTTGCCTTCCGCTCGCTCGCTCGATGCTGAACCTCAATCTCACGAGCTCGGGAATGAAGAGCGCTGACTGCGTCCTCGTGACCGGCTTCGCTATCTGAAGCTGCCTCGATGGGAGAGCGTCCCCCAGTGCTAGAGTTTATCGCCACGAGCCAGATTTCCGCGTCCCCACCGATCTGTCGAAGCGCGCGATTCCGCAGATCGGCGACACGCGAAGCTCTATCTGCCTCGATTTTCGCTTGGTTGGCGCGTTGACGTTCGGCTTCCTCTGCGCGTTGGCGTTCGAGGGCGCGCGCCAGCGCGCCTTGGTAGGGAAGTCCAATCAGGTCTAAGCGTTCTCGCGGCGAGAATCGAATTTGGGTCGCGATGTTATCCAGGTCGTTTGTGAACGATCGCCACCTCGTTTCATCGAAGCCGACCGCATCCTGAGGTGAATGGCCGCGTTTCACGAGTGTTGAACAGGACCATTGTTCAAATACGAAAGCGGCGGCCTCGTCTGCCGGTAGATCGGCAATCAGTTCCTCAACTAATTGACGAAGCTGGCGCGTGCGCTTCACCGGGCGCGCCCGGAGCTCGCGAGCCTTATCGATCCGCGCCTTTAGCGTATGTGACGATCGCCAAATCTCGGTCGGATCCGAATGAACGAAGCCAAGGCGCTCGAGATGCGCTAGATATGCTTTGACGGCTTCGAACGGGGGATTGAACGGAGTTCCAGACGCTCGCACCCCAGATGCGATTTCGTCCGAAATGTCAGCAAACGACGGGTCGAGCCATCGTCTGCTTCGGAGTGCCGCAAGCGCATTCCGGGTTCGGAAGGGCGGCTTGGTTGGAGCAAGTAGTGCTTCCAGAATGGCCGCTTGCCATTCCGCAACGGCCACGGTGAAGCAACCAGCTCCATCAACAGGCAGGTTGATGAGATCGGCGAGACCGTTTTCCCGGGCCGCCGATTCGCAGGCCCCGCTTCCGGGGACGCTTGACGGTAAACGATGGCGATAGGAGCTGCGATAATGCTCGATTTGCGTCCGCTTCTCCTCTGCTCGCAGCAGTGCTCGCTCTTCGAGGCGGGCGCGCGCTTCACGTTCCCGCGGATTGTGCAGCCACATTCGCGGCGCGTGATATAGTATCTCGTCTGCGATCTCGCTGAGCTTGTGGTTGCGGTATTGCGAGAGGTCGATCTCGATTGCGCCTATATCCATCGCTTGGATCCGAGCGATTTTTTCTGGGTCGCACGGATGAGTGACTTTGAATTCTACAATGAGGCGGCGATCGCGTAAGAGCAGCACGACGTCGGGAACGATCTGCCCATCTTTGGTTTCCAGAATCGCTCGATCGAAAGCGCGCTTCGCGGCCCGGACAACAACTTCGCGATCCTTCTGCTCTTCCACGACCTGCGCTGGCAACGTAATTTCCAAGCGCTCATCCAAAATGCGTTTCGCAAACTTATGCAGGGCCGTCTCGCCAGCGGATTCGCATGACCGGCCATCCTGCTGAGCGTGGTGCGCAAAATGGTGGGCCTGCACATCTCCCTTTTTCGCAACCAGTCGCCTTTCGCAGCCGGGACAGACGCAGTTGCAGGCGAGGCCGGAGGGCACCTCGCCTATGTGCAGGAGTCGGCCCTCGGCAGACTCGGCGACGAAAGCGCCGCCTTGCTCCGTACAGGCAAACAGTTCTCCCAGGCGTATAGACATCGTCCAGCTTGCTCCCTGGCCGGTATCGCTAGGTGGAGTGTCAGTGCCACTCCATCCATCTTGCTACCCGTGACAGGTTTTCCAGAAATAGATCGAGGTATCCTTCACTGCCTAATGCGAACCCTGCTTTAAGTAGTTGTTGCCTGGTAGGAGTTGATTTCAGCTCGTGTTCTATTGAGCGTCGCCCCTCGCTTCGCCAGCCGATGCGACCGACCGACATCCTAGCCTTCCTGTCGCCGTTCTCCAGTTGATCCTTCAGTTCGCTTTCGCTGTTCTCTTCAAGGTGGACCAATGCCCCCAGCGCCTCGAAACGATCGAACAGCAGAGCATTATCTGTGGGAACGCCTAAAAAAGCCGCGCCCCACTCGGAAGATACGTCGAATAGATGGTCGCTGAGCGGTGTCTTTCGACGGTTGTTGACAGTCGTGAAACCCTCAACGTTGTTCCAGAGATTGTTATCGGAACCCCTCCAGTCCCACAGGAAGAGCGAATTCACGAGGCGTTTGGGGTCCCGTTCCTCTCTAGGCATCGAGAGGGAAAACAGGTCATGCAAAGTCTTCCATCGCTCTGCTCTCGAAAGAGCGAGACCATATGCCGTCATGAGCAGAACCGCCGGATAGGTTCGTAGGTCTAGCCAAATATTCAGGCCACTGCCTACCTTGTTCGCCCTGACAACCACACCGCGGATCGTATCGGCAATGATTGAAAATTCGGCGTCGTTTCCCCATCGCCCGAGGACACCAAAGGCTTTGGCGAGCGGCTCGGCCGCAGCCTCATAGAGTTTAAGACGCCGGCGGAATTCGTCAACGGACCACGCGCCCTGCGGAGAGAGATCCTTCGCGTCTAGGCGGTCGAAAAGCTTGGTGACTTCCTGCGTGATAACTTCATCGAGTCGAATGCGGAATTCTGGCCGCGCAACGTATCGTTTAATGGAGCCGACGAGTAGACCAATTGTCAGCGGGCTCTGTTTTCGAGTCTCCGCGAGTGTTTGCAGGCGCTCGGCCAACGTCAGAAAGAAGCTATCGGCGTCGGTAATCGGAACCGTCACAGCCTTACGCTGACTAATGATGGGTTCCGCGCCGTTCCCAACTTTCCCTCGTATGCTCCAGAAAGTAGGGTAACGCCTGTTAGGCGCGCGCAACAATGCCGCCCGCAACGCGTCATCCCATTCGCCTGACCAGCCGCAAACGATAAGACCGTGCTCGTCGAAAATGCGATCGAGGAGCGCATCATATTGCGGCGGATAAGCGCCTAACTCTTCGTCGGTGTTCAGGATGCGTGCATCCTTATAGTCACCATGAAGCTTCAGCACGTAGCACGGGCTATGCGTGAGCGGCTCGGCTCCTGACAAAGTGTCAACGGAGGTGACGACAGTTGGCTCTACGCCAACTTCGCGCAGGGCGTTTTCTAGCAACCGATCGAAATTGGTTGTTACTATCACCCGAACATACCCGTCGCGAACTAGGCCGGCGATGGCATGGTGCGCTGTAGTTGGAAGTTTCTTTCCCTCTGCGCGATCGTCTTCGTCAGGCTCTATGTACGAATGTAAGATGGATCGCCGTTCGGCAGGTGAGGCCGCTAGTTCTGCAAGAATCGCTGAATAGTCGGCTTCCGCAGAATACTTTTTGCGGTACCACGTCGCCCAATCGGACTGGTTCTCTACGCCTTGCGCGAGCGCAACCCGACGAACCAAATCCAAAGTGATCTCCCAGCCAGTTGGAATCCCGGCCGTACGAGAGAGACCAGAGCCGAGAAGCAAGGCATAGACGCCTTTGTTCTCGAACATTGAGAATGCGAGTTGAGTAGTCGGGTCGCTCGATAAAATGCTCATATAGCAGGCGCGCGAATCAGTAGGAGAGAGGCATGCCAGCATAGCAAGATTGAGGAGCAGTCGGCTGCCGCTGGCGCCTCCCTGGTTGTGCCGCGCAATCACATTTGCCCTTTTCAGCGATAGGTGGGCGTCGATGACGACGCACCGACCGGCCGCTGCAGGATTCGAATCGAGCCGGATCGGTTGCGCGTCAAACCACCGAGCGCCAGATCTCGCGGATCGGATGATCCCGTAGGCGCCATTAACAGCCTGGTCGATGGTGGGAGACGGGTCGATCGGACCTCCGTCGGCCCACATCCTCTCGTTCCACGACTCGCATAAGAGGCGGTCGGCTTGGCGGATCAAGGCCTCGCCCTTCGCGCGGGCGTCGCCAGCCTGCGTTGCGAGGATCGTCGTCATCGCGCGTGCTTTGCCGAGCTCCTTGTTCAGTGCCTTGCGGTCGCCTCCGGAAAGCGGGGTTGGATGGTATTTCGGCGGCATCCGAATTCGTCACGTGACATTGGCCGGCGGCGCGCCGGCGACTACTCGAACAAGGGCCAGCAGCCATCCTCTTCGTAGCGGCCGGTCCTCTGCTGGCACGTATTGTCGAGCAGACGTTGACCGACCTCCTTCCAGATGGCTTGAGGACCGTACAGCCTGACTGCATCGGCTTTCTGGATCTCGACGATCCTATTGCAGCGGCTGGAGGAGACCCGCAGCACGTGACGGCCGATGTCGGAAACTTGCGCGTTTGGATGGGTTTCCCGGGTACAGCGTTGTCGGAGCGCGCATCTTCGAGCAGTGCCTCCCAATAAAGGGGCGGTAGATCGTCTGCCGGACCCACGGCTGGCGTCTGCGGGGCCTTTTTGCCGGCGACGGGGCGCTGGCGAGCTTTTGGATCTGTTTCATGGTCGGGAAACGCCAACTTGCGGGACGATCGGTCATTATGTTATTGGAACATAACAAGAACAAAAATGGCGAGTCTGTCTCAGTGAAAAAATGCTTGTGCTCGCTCGGTCGTCCTGTCGTTCGTCTTTCATGATGAGCGAGACTGGCCCGAGCACGGAAATGCTTACCGCGATGACGGACCTGTGGCGGCTACGACCGCCGGGGCCCGACAATATTCTCGCGCATCCCGCCTTCGTGCGGCTGCGTGAGATCTGTCGCGACAGCTATCCGCACGTCGGCAAGAAGGGCCGAACTTCGCTCTCTCGACAGCATTGCGAGCTCTGGGTCTCCCATGTCACCTGCAGAAGGAAACGGCCCACCTTGTCTTGCCCGTGGAGGAAGCGGCGAAGGGATTGGACGCGGCGCTGCGCGCCACCCACGCTAAGCGCATTCACCTTGCACCGCTCGATCTCGCCGCCGACCTGCCGCCGCTCGCATTCGGTCCGGCCAAAGTATGCCGATTGAGCGCGGACGAGCTGCGCGGGATGATCGATGCGCCCCGGCTGAGGCGGCTTTATCCGCGTCAGGAGTTCGATGCCGAGCGATTTTCCGAATTCCATTGGCTCATCGTCGAGGAGGTCGTAGTTCTCGAACAGGAGCCGGAGGAGCGCGCGGTCCCGGTCCTGCTCATGGACCTCAGCCAGGACCTCGGGCGGATCGAACCACATAAAGGGCGCTTTCCGACTGCTCTGGAAGAAGCGTTGTTCTTCCTCCTGCTGGCTCCTTGGGAGAACTGGTCGACGATGCCCGAGGTCGATTGGCGCGGCTTTCGCGTGCCATGGGTTTACACGGTCGACAGCGATATCTTCGTTCGTCCCAATTCGCCGCCGTCGGCCGACACGCTGAGTTGGGAGGAGCGAGTCTATGACGATGGCTTTGGCGGGACCTACGAGGAAGAGCGCCCGGTCGAGCTGCAGTTGGATGAGGTGGCCAAGACCGAGCTGACTGTGTGGGATCGGAGCCGGTGGGCGACGGTTGAGCAGGCGAAGGGATCGGTATTGTTCGAGACGCCGATCGTCCACTTCCTCGTTCACGCGTTACTGGCCGAGGGCGTGGACGAACTCCTCGCGCACATCACGACGATCGAGGCGGCGCTCGGCTTACGCGCGGATTATCAGAAGAACTTTCGTGTCGCACCTGACCGTCACAAAGGGATGCGTGCCACAAATAGAATGCGGGGACGCGTAGCCGGCCTGCTGGGCGATCGACGCTTCGCCGACCAGTATGAGCAACTCTTCGACGTGCGAAGCGCATTCCTTCACGGGCGCGCCATGACGGTGATTTCGACGAAAGAGCGGGTGATGGCGCGATCATTGGCCCGCCAGGTCGTGGAGGCGCTGATCCTTGCGACGTGTGCGGGGCCGATCGGCTCGCGGGAGGACTTTCTAGACGGCTTGCTCGATAAGGGCGCTCCTTTAATCTAGCCGAACGAGTGTCTTCTCCCGGTAATCCGCTGGGTTGAAAACTGTCAGAAAACTGCTTACATTTCTAACAGGAGAACGGTCATTGGTGCGGTTAACGGAACAGATTCTCGCGTACGCCGCAGGGTTGCCGGAAGGCACGCCCGTGGCAGCTAAGAGCTTGCTCCATCTCGGTAATCGCGCCGCGGTGGATCAAGCTTTGTCGCGTCTGACCGAGCGAGGCCAACTGATCCGGGTCGGTCGCGGCGTTTATCTGCGTCCCGTTGCAAGCCGGTTTGGGACGAGGGCTCCTTCTGTCCAACAGACGGTCGAGGCGCTCGCCAATCAGCGCGGTGAAGTCATTGTCCCGAGTGGGGCGGCGGCCGCCAACACCCTCGGCCTCACAACACAGGTGCCGGTTCGGTCGATCTACCTGACCTCCGGCCGGAGCCGAACGATGAATCTCGGCAAGCAAGTCGTCGAACTTCGTCACGCACCGCGCTGGCAACTCGCCCTAGCTCATAAGCCGGCAGGCGAGGCAGTGCGAGCGCTGGCCTGGCTGGGGCCGGAGAATGCGGAATCCGCCCTGAAGACGTTGAAGCGGAAGCTCCCGCCGGCCGCCTTCAGCGAATTGGTGGCGGCGGCGCCGCAGCTCCCGACCTGGCTCGCGCGCAGCGTGGGAAAGGCGGCGCATGGCTGACACTTTTCTCCACCTTCCGGTTACTGATCGCCGTGATGCGCTGAGCGTCGCGGCCGACCAGTCGGGTCGACCGGCGCATCTCCTCGAAAAGGATGTGTGGGTAGTGTGGGCCCTCGCCGCGCTCTACGGATCGGCGCTCGGCGAGCATCTGGTGTTCAAGGGGGGCACTTCACTATCGAAGGCCTATGGCGTCATCCGACGGTTTTCCGATGACGTCGACCTGACCTACGACATTCGGGCGATTGCACCGGATCTGGTGGGCGATAACGGTGAGGCATTGCCCAAGACGCGTAGCGAAGAGAAGCGCTGGTCGAGCGAGGTCCGCAAGCGCCTGCCGGAGTGGGTAGCCGGGACAGCGCAGCCGGTCATTGCGGACGCGTTGGCTGCGGAGGCGTTGGCCGCCACGATCCGTCTCGAGGGCGAGAAGTTGTTCATCGACTATGAGGCGATTGCGACGGGCTCCGACTACGTGGCGCCGAGCGTGATGCTTGGGTTCGGCGCACGATCGACGGGTGAGCCGGCAAGTCTGCGGGACATCACCTGCGACGCATCGGGCTTGGTTGAAGGCGTGGTCTTCCCAACGGCCCGGCCCCGCGCGATGCGTGCCGAGCGAACCTTCTGGGAAAAGGCCACGGCGATCCACGTCTTCTGTCTGCAGGAGCGGCTTCGTGGCGATCGTTTCGCACGACATTGGCACGATGTCGTGCGGCTGGATGAAGCCGGCCTTGCGAAAATAGCTTTCGCTGATCGCGACCTGGCGAACGCCGTGGCGCGCCAAAAAACCATGTTTTTCGCCGAGAAGGCGTCCGATCGAACATCCATCGATTACGCAGCGGCGGTGGACGGCGGCCTGCGGCTTGTGCCCGCTGGGGATGGCCTGAAGGCGCTGGAAGGAGATTACGCATGGTCGAAGATGGACTATTCTTGGGGATGCCGAATCTTTCGCGGCGCTCATGCAGCGTTGCGCGGACATTGCCGCTCGAGCAAACAGCGTATCCAAGGAATTCGATCAGGCGTCGCCAAAATAAAAAAGGCCCGGGGGGGTGATGATAAAACGTCTAACACGAGTAGCGCGGCTTGAGATTGTCATAAAAGAGGAATGTGGACGGCAGGGCCTGCTCGCCGACTTTGTGCGGGTCATCGACGTTCTGCCTCATCAGAACAGTCACTGTGAGCGAACGTATCGCCTGGCTGGTCTAGCATGACGGGCGTCGTTTTGCCTTTCGATGATTGGCTTCTGATAGCGGGAAACTCCACTGACAGTGGACTTCATTTCGTCGGTGCGTTTGATCGACGGATCACATTTTATTCGCAGCAGGTTCGTGCGCTGCGGCTTGCCCACGCCCTAAGTCGTCCCGGCAAGTTGAAGCCAACTGATAACATCGCTGTGGTCGGCGCGGGGGCTGCGGGCGTTACGGCTGCCCTCGGACTGGCGTTACTCGGTAACGATGTGAGCCTATACGACCCCGCCGCATCGATCTTGCAGCTACAGAGCGCATCACCGCGCCTGCTGCATCCTCATATCTACGAGTGGCCCAGGTTGGGATCGCTGGATGATCGCTCGGGTTTACCAGTCTTGGATTGGTCTGCGAATCACGGCGGCGCCGTTTGCACTCAGCTCAAGGCAGACTTTCACGCTGCGGAGACGCGCCTGCCGAATCTCACCTTCAAACCGGGCCAGAAATTAACATCCCTCGATAGAGTCGGCACGCGGTGGCGGCTTGGGCTCACAACGAATGGTACTCCCAGCTTTCGTCAATTTGACCACGTTGTGCTCGCGATCGGCTTCGGCGACGAGATCCCCTGTGGGGCGGCGATCCCTGTGCACTATTGGAAACAGAATTCCACGGGGTCGGCCGCCGCCGAACCGCACAGTCCAGCGACCTATCTTGTCAGCGGCAATGGCGATGGCGGGCTCACGGACCTACTAAACCTGCTGATTCAGGATTTCGATCATGTCAGATTTACGCGAAGCTTTTTGGACTATTTTTCTGATGACGCTCTTCGCGTCACGACTGAAACCGCCTGCGCTGGTGTAACGGCTGGCGACGATCTCGAAGCGGCGTTCAATACCAATCTTTTACCCCTGTTTGACGAACTGGGCGTGCTCGATCGACTCAGTCAGCACCTTCGATCCGACCGAAAGGTCACCATCAACAGCTCCGGCCCGTTATTTGCTGCGACAAAGGCAGCGCAGCTCAACCAAGTTATGGTCTTTGCGGTTCTTGAGGCGGCGAAGCAGGTCGCGCGCCCGGTCCGGCGAAGTTCGGGCCAGATCACGGACGTCGTCCTAGGCACTGGGGGCTTCCAAGTCGCCGGTCCGAGTGTCGCGGGGGGGCCGCTGACGGAGACGCTGGAACATGTCATCCTACGGCACGGCCCTGACCGTGCGCTTCGCTATGCGCCCGCCGGGGCATATTTCACAGCGTATCGGGCGCATGCGACTGCTTTATTTGCAGCGAGGCCCGATCTCAACGCGCCGCCTATCCTCGATCGCGAGACCTACGACTTCTTTGAAAAGCTTCGAATTGAGAAGCTCGAAGATCATGCGTCACAGCAAGCGTCCCGGGCCAGTGTCGCCAGCGCGAGAGCTACGATTGTCCTGGAGATTGATCCGGCCGGTCATGTTCCAGTCGAGCGTGGCAGCCGGCGCCTTTTGAACATTGCCGACAGCTGCGAGCGGCTGACCGGAAATGTCATTCTCCACCTCGCTATGCCTCCTGCGAAAATAGCCGGATCGGCGAACCTCATTCGCCTGGCGCGTGCCAGTGGTGGTCGTATCGCACTCGCCGCCGGGCCTGATGGCCTATCTGACTGGCAGAAGCTTGTGCCGACGATCAATGCAGTGCCGGTTGCGATCTCATATTATCCCGCACTCGCGCTGAATATGACCGGATTGGACGAGGCGATCGACGCCTGTTTGCTCCGCCTCCTCGATCAGCGGGTCCGAATAGCGCTGGCGAGTTATCATTGCGACGCACTTGGTCCGCTCAACCCATCGATCGCCAGCGCTATCGAACCAACTTGGACGGCATGGCATGCCTCGCTGAAGAGCGACAAAACGCTGCTTAGCGCCTTTCTCCGTTGGCTAGCCAATGTTGAACAGTACGAGCGTTCACCGTGGGACGGTGATCACGCAAGCGTTCCGCATCTTGCGACGGCAGTTGTGATGATGCTGGCGACGCATCATGGCGAACCGCTGGAGCCCGCATTTGTTGACCGAGGAAATCTGAAATTTAGCAAGAATGCGGTGGCGCTGGGATCGGGGTGTCAGATGATCGGCCAGCAACTAATCGCGGTCTGGAATCAACCCGACCAGTGGGGTGTCGATGCGCTGATTCTATCGGGCTCGGCAGAAGTTGAAGTCCTGGATCCACCGGGCCGCATACTCGATGGCGGCAAGCCCGCCATGGGAATGGCGGCGGCGAGACGGGTGCGCCCCGTAGTGATCCGGAACGATAAACAGTGGCGTGCACGCCTGATCGGCGATCTGGCTGGCTGGAAAGCCGCGGTGGAAGCAGAATTTTCCGCCTTGCGTGTGCGGCAGGACAAGGAACTGGAGGAGCTTCCCAAATGACTCCCAAAATCCTTAGTGACAAGCTCATGCAGTCGGCAAAGTCGCTTGGATGGCCGTCGACGGTTGAGCCAGACTTTACATCTGCAACGTTCAGGGGCCGCCAGGATGCATCTGCCACGTCGCTGCCAGAAGCCACAATCGGCCTACGCCTTGGTGCATATCCCGTTCTGGTCGCACCGATCGCGTTAAACACCAGCGAGCAAATGCAAGGTTCGCTTCGACCCCTGCACAACCAGATGGTGATCGCCCGGTCTTACATGCGCGCTGAAGAGGTGATCAACGCGCACATCATGCTTTGCGTGACTGCGACGGACTCCCAAGCTGACTGGCGTGGCATTATTGATCTTGCCGAAAGGGACGAGACGGTGTGCCGGAAAGTGGTCTGGATGCCAGACACCGACGAGTTAGACGAATCGTACGATCTATTTCTTGCGCGAACATTTCTCGCTCAGCCATGGCGATCGCTCCAAGCTGTCCTCAACGCGCCGCTCGACCATAACCAGGGACTCGCCGAGCGAATTCTCGTTAGGCACGGGTTGCCGGAGCCAGCGGCGAAGCGGTGGGTCGTACTTGCTGAGACTTATAAGGATGACCCTGACGGATTGATCCCGCAGTTGGTCGTTGCCCGGGAGCAGCCCGAATGACACCGCTCTATCTGAAGCACGTAGAACTTCGACAATTCAGAAGTTTCGCGACGCTCGATGTTGAACTCCCGGCGCAGCCTGGTGTGCTTATAGTCCATGGCAGCAACGGGCTGGGCAAGTCCTCTCTTTTCGATGCACTTGAATGGGCGCTGTCTGACCAAATCGACCACTTCCGAGATGCAAACGGCGTCAATAAGCCTGGCACGTATTTGTGCCGCTGGCGGGAAGGTGAGCCGGGGCCGACCAGCGCCACGATGATTTTTTCGGATGACAGCACAATCGAGCGAAGCCTGTTGTCCGCTAAATCGATTAAGTCGCAACTTCGAGGCAACGTCCCTGATATCACTGGCTTCCTGCGTGCGCCGGCATGGCAGCAGCGCATTTCGGAACTACAGCGCTATCTTTTGCTGACCCACTTCCTGGGGCAGTCGACCCTCTCGCGTTTGACTTACCGAAAGTCTACTGAGCGGTTCGATATTCTTAAGGAAGCTGCTCAGAGCACGGCTATTGAGGCAATTGCCAACGCTCTCCATGGCCAGGGTAACACCACGGTCGTTCGCGCCTACGCCCGGCAAATCGAAACCTTTGAGCGACATGCCAAGAGTTTGGGCGACCTTCTAGAGCAGGAGGCTTCGCTATGGACAGAAGCGCAGATTTCGGGCTCGATCGACGAGGCCAACGCCGATTCCGAGGCTCGCCGGATTGCAGAGCAGTTATCGCGTGCGCAGCTCAACAATCAGAAAACCACTGACACGCCGGCTGGTGAAGCTGAGCTCACGATCGAACGTCTGCAGGCGACGGCAGACAGTATTGAGCGCGAATGTCTTTCCGCCGAGTCTCAATTGGGGGACGCGCGACGTCTCCACAGCGAGCGGCAGCGCGTCCTAACGGACGTGGCCGAAGTGGGAGCGTCGCGCACCGCTACACAGGCGCGCCTGGACGCGCTCGCTGGCGAGCTCGAGCGGGCAGAGAAGGTCAAGGATGATCGCCGCAGGCTGGTTGCGGCCCATCAGGAGGAGGTCGCTGGCGCGTCGACGGCCCTTTCGCGCCTACGCACGTTGCGTGACGCGCGCGTTTTGCTCGCTAGACTGGTGGCAGAAGATCAAGAGGGCGCCGTTGCGAGGGTGGCTGCCGACCAGGCAAAGAACGAAGCGGAGCGCGATGTCACGCTGGCCGAGCGCAGGCGACAAATCTTGCAGTGGCTAAACGGTGAAATCGGCCAATGCGATGAGGAGATCGACCGCCTGCGTGGCAGCGTAGCGACGGTCGATCAGGCGATCGCGTGTGAGGCTCGCATTCGGGACCAATCGGACGGGCTTGCTCGCCTCGAAGCCGGCAATCCAAACATAGATCAGGCCGTGGAACGTGGCGAAGAAATCGCAACGGCAGCCATCGACAGCGTGAGCGCTCAAACTGCGGTTGTCGAGAGCCTTCGGTACACGTTCGACACTATGACTAACGCAATTGCATCGATCGCGACGCACTTGCCGGCCGATGCATGCGATTGCCCGCTTTGCGCGACCCCCTTTGACAGTGCGGATTCCTTGCGGTCTCGGGTCTCGACCGCCGCACAGCGTCTCGCACCCGCCCTCGTCGCCCAGGAGGAAACGCTTAAGACCCTGTCGGTCGCTCGTGACGCCCGTGCAGCCGAACTCCAACAACTGCGAGGCGCACAGTCGGCGATTCGTTCAGCCCGTGCGGCGCTTGACGTTCAGCGAGAGCAGCGAGCCCGATTGCTCTCTCGCCTTGTTGATCGTTCTAGCGATGGACCCGCCGATCTCACCGCGAGACGAACGCGCTTGCTTGACGCAGTCGCCGCCATAACCGCGAGGCGCCAGCGAATGGCCCGTTGGCAAACGCACTCGGCTCTCGGCGGCCAGGCATCGAACGTAGAACACACGCGCGCGATCCGCGCGCGCGACGCAGCGCAACGGACGCTGGACGCCGCCACCCGCACGTCCGCAGATCTCGCCGCGGCTCTCGAAAGAGCGAAGGCGGATGAAGCTAACGCAATCTCTGCAGTGGACGTGGGTCGCGAAATTAGTTCCAATGACCTTTCGCGAATGCTTCAGGAAGCGGAGGCCGCGTCACGTCGTGTTGAGGAGAGTGTCTCTGCTGCAACGCGGGCGCTAGCAGACGCCGACACGACTGTCGCTGCCCTCGAAGCGGAGCAGGCCGGTCTGAGGGCGCGACTGGTAGAAGTCGATTCCCGAAAGGCTGATCTTGATCGAAAGCAGCTGAGGATCGGTAACGACTGGCTTGCGCTGCAACGGTTCGGTTCGGTTCCGGATCTTGCACCCGTCCAGACTCTCGAGCGTCGCATTGCCGCTACGAGACTGGCGGTCAAGGAAGCGACAGCTCAACTTTCGCGGCTGCGTGAAGGGCGTCTCGCTTGGGCCCGACAGCTAAGCCATCGCGCTGTGCTCGAGCAAATCCGGGAGCAGGTTGATGGGCCGCCAAATGGGACACGCGACGAGTTGCTGACAAGTGCTACGTCGCTTCGTGCTCGCAAAACGGCGGACGCCGAGGCGGTGCGCCAAGTCAAAGAGATTACAAAGGCCGCGAGCGCTGACATCAGCGCCGAGCTGGAGGACTTCAATTCAGAATACATCAAGCCCTTGGGTTTCTTGATGTCGAGGATTAATCAGGCGATCCTGTGTGATCCGCGCGTCGGGATTGATCTTCACGTCAAGAAAAAGAAGATTGAGCAGAGCGCCGTTAAAGGAAGTGAAGTCCCTAAGGCGGTCGGGGACATAGACCCTGTGCTCGTACACAGCGAAGGTCAAATGGCTGCTCTCGCGGTCAGTATGCTATGCGCCGCAAGCCTGACATTTCCCTGGTCGCGATGGAAGGCGCTCGTTCTGGACGACCCGTTGCAGCACAATGACTCGATTCATGCTGCGGCATTTGCAGACCTAATGGGCAATCTCGTTAGTGCCGAGGGCTATCAAATACTTCTTTCGACCCACGATGTCGCTCAAGCGGAATTTTTGCAGCGCAAGTTCCGTTCGCGCCGTATTCCTTGTACCACATTGAACTTGTTGGGACTCGGCAAGGACGGCGTTGAGTGGGCCGTCCAATCCTCTTCTTCGATAGAGCCTCGCGCAGCGTTGGCTTGATATGGCCGGAACAGCGGAGTGGAGATCTAATAGCGCCGTCGCTAGGCGTGCCGCGGAGCAAATGGCTATTCGGATCGACAGTCGCCGTCTGGGCGGCGGAGCTGCCGTGAGCATCATCGAGGCGCGTGTCCCGGTGAACAGTGGTCCACCAGCGCACTTCCACAAGGAGCGCGACGAATTATTCGAAATCCTTGAGGGCACGTTCCGTTTCCGCGTCGGTGACGATCAATTCGATGCCCCTGCTGGCACGAGTGTCGTGATTCCCCGTGGCGTCGGCCACACTTGGGCCAACGTCGGTACAAACCAGGCGCGAATACTCTTGATCTTCACCCCCGGTGGAATGGAAGAGTTCTTCCCCTGAAATTGGCCGCACGCCGCCCGAACAGTGGCAGGCGCTCTCCGTACCGCTTGCCGGATTAGGATTGCGGGATCCGGCAAGCGTTCCTTGTTTAGGTTCGCAATATTCAGGAAATGAATCCGCAGAACCTATCAATCAAGACCGACACGTCCTTATCGGTTCGGCAGTGCGGACTTCACCCGTCGAATGGTTCAACGTGAAGTGTGCGCATTGATGTCTTACGAGCCAGCGGAGATGGTACTTTCGAGCCTATTTCCGCTTGATGTTTGGGCTGCTGGCTATTGGTTTTGCTTTGGGGACGAACTTCTCGCCTGTTGTGACGGTCAACTCCCCCTGCGTTGTCAGGTCTAAGGGATCGATGCCTGACGTTTTGAGCATGTCGTTCCAAACCTCAGTGAGGTCGTCGTAGGCGTTTGTAATCATTTCCGGTGTGCAGAGCTTCTGCCAATCGGCCGTCATGTCGATCTCTTTGCCCTTTTGACCATCGGCCTTGTCGATGTAGGTTTTGCTCTTTTCGGTCTTTACCGGCTTGCCGTGAGCCAGCGTGTTGCGCAGGCGCTTCATCGCAGAGACGGAGCTGTAAGGCCGCTTTCCCCAATCGGGAGAAATCTTCAGGTGCTGGAAAACCTTATCGATCTTCGTGTGGTAGTCGTCCCAATCATTCCAGAGAGGTAGTTTTTTAGCGCCGATGGCGTTGAGGTACGCCTCGAATGAGAACGCTAGCATCGTGCCCGCGGCCATGCAGGTAAACGTCAAGCCTGCCTCGTCGTTATCGGCGACCTTCTTCTTGATGATGTCTACAAACCATAGAGCGGCGTTGTCGATGTAATTGTGGATGTTGTGGTCGACGACTTGCTGGCTTGCTTTATGAAACTTCTCGTCCATTGGTTGCCTCCTTTGCCCCGCCGAGCCCTGTGGCCGTTTTGAGCGCGAAGCATACCGCACCTGATTCGAAAGGGCGTTGCGTTGCACGAAACGCAACTGAAGAGACACCGGTGAATGGAAGAGGTCTTCGGCATATTGCGAGCCCTGAGCTCTCAACCCGGCTTGCGACGCCGTACCGTTCGCTCGAATCGCTGAGGCGATAATAGTTAATCGATCTCAATCGCGCGGATCTAAGCACCTGATATCGCGCTAGAATATGGCGCGGAAACGATTAACAACCTTCTCTTAGTCTAACGATCTTAGGTCTGGGTGCGTTGCGACCGTCAACTTCGGCACCGACGATACTCCAGGGGGTGCGTTGCTGCGGTTGACGGGCCGGGACATGCCTCAGGCTCGCCTAGCGCGCCAAGTCCGGCGGCATGATGCCGAGGCAAGATTGGGGATGGAGGTTGATGTGACCAGAAGGGCGGCCGACTGGCCCATTGCGGATTTCGGGCCTCAGAAAATCCTGAGGGAAACGGGACCGGTGATCGATGCTGCGGGGAAGTGGCCCGGCATCATGATTATAATGACCGCTCTTTTTCTGCGGTTCGCGATCTGTATCGTCAGCATCCTGGCGCTCTCGAAAGGCGCCTGGCATTTCTTGGGGTGAAGGCATGGCCAAAAAAGCGGCTACGATGACGATCAACCAGGAGCGCGACGTATACGGGGCGATCGGCGCCTTCGTATTTCATTTTTCGCAACTGGAATTTACAATACGAGCCAGGCTCCAGCGGGTGCTGCTGCTAAAACCCGGATACAGCGATATCGTGATGGGCGGTTACGACTTCGCAATGCTCTGCACAGTCACCCGAGAGGCGCTGCTCGCCCGCAAGCGAATCAGCGACAAGCGCAAGAAGCTCATTAAGTCCTTCTTTAATGACTGTCACGGGCTGGCCAACCCAAGCAGGAATATCGTGGCGCATGCTCTCTGGACAACCGGCGGGGCAAGCCACGTCTCCCGGAACTCCTTGCAGCGTTCGCTTCATTACAGCGATCTGAACGACCTGCGCGCGCTTACAACGAAGGCCAAAGCGCTGATGATGCGAATGTTCAAGGACAGGATTTAGCCTTCGTCCTTTGCTTTCGCCTCGGCTTCCTCGACGGCTTTTTTTATCGCCTGACCACGCGCCCAAGCATCGCTAGCACGGCCTTGGCGCTTCGCACGATATTCGTCCGCCGTGTACATGATCGTTGAGAGCCCGACTTCGATGTGCCGTTGGTACTCGCCGGACTCAAAATGGTCGAGCCTGAAGTTTTCGTCTTTCGTGAGCCCCGTGTCAGGCCTTCTGGGAGCAAGCTTCAAGTTGAGGTAGGCCGTCAGGATCATCCGGTACAGCAACGCTGCAAACATATGAAGCGGCTGCTTGGTTGGAGGGACGATCAAACGCCCCTGCGACATCGCGTTGCCGTGTAGTGCGTCATTCCGCAGAAGATTGATCTCGCCGAACAACCAAACTGGGAGGGTATACAACGCGCCGCTCTTGTCGCCATAAGCCTTGTAGCTCTTCGTGGAGCAAGCCGAGTTATTCCAACTGATGCTGTTAAGCGCGGCATAGACGCCCTTGTAGGCTTCTTTTTTCGCCGGGTAGAGGATTTCGAACGCGCTGGCCCATAGCGCCACCGATCTCACGATGTCATAGAGCTTCGCATCGGCGCCCGCAGGAAGCATTGCCGCCGCGTTCGCCATGTTAAGGGAACGGAACAGTCGCTCGTCCTCGATAGACGGGCTATCATTCGCGAAACACCGCTCCCAGCGTTTGAGGAGTTCGGCCATCAACAAGATATCGACGTCGCGCCGGTCGAGCTGGTGCGTCGCCAGTGCCGGCATCGTCTGACCACGGAGGCGACGGACTTCATGGTAACCAAGCAGGGAAGGCGTCTGAGTCACTAGACCTTGGCCCTTGTTGTCTACCATCCATGGGTAAACGGCAAATGTGTCCGAATACATTGGTCCCTGGACGTGGCCGAACTGATGAACTTTGGCCCAGCTCAGGGGAATAACGGACATCGATATGAGGTCGCGAAATCCGGAGATGGCGCTGATCGTACGATAGGTGTCCGGCTTGTCCTTGCGCCAAATGATGGTGCTTGGCTGGACGGGATCGCCGAACTCAGTTTTGAATCTCTTCAGGAAGCTGCCCAACCGGGGCTGCTGCTTCTTGATGGCTGTGATGCGAAAGTCGTCCGGAGCGACCAGAGCGAAACCATCCACATCGATCGGGAATTTGACGTGAACGTTCGGCAGGCTGAACATCGGTGCCCAAAGAGGCGGCTCTTTCGCCTTAGCCATTGGCATCGTCCGGGTCGGGGACATTGAAGAGCATCAAGGTCAGCGCATATTCCCGGTTGGGATCGTTCGCGTTATGGAAGACGTACCTAAACCGCGCGGGCCCTTGGACCAGCGGGCCGGACTTGTATTGCGGGTGCGCTCGAACCGCCTCCTGTGCCTTCCATATCACATCGCTGAAGCCCTTGTTGCGGTTGAAGATGACAAGTGCCGTCTTCGTGTCTCTCCAGGTCACGTATCGCTGGAGCTGGTCGACGGCGGCGGTGAAGGCCGTCACTCCCTCCCAAATTTTGCATTCGGCGATGAAGACGTTGGCACCGCCTTGCCGGATGATGATGTCCGACTTTCCCTCGCCATTGAAGGTCTCGCCGGTTGCTTCCCCCTCGTACTGCCCGTTGAGCTGTACCAGGAAGTGGAAGCGCAAGGCCTCTTCGCCCAGATCCGCGAAGGCTTTGGGGCTGTATTCCATGACCAGCGACATGTTCTGCATGACGGAGAGGACGTGTTGGTAGATTTCCTCGGCGAGATAGAATTGCTGCTCCGCGGGGAGCTGAAAATTGAAGGGCTCGGGTCTGATCTGCTTGCGGACCGGGTGGACGGTTAGGTCAGGAGCGTTCGGCCGTCGCTTGGGCTTGAACGTCAGGCCGGCCGAAATCTGTGCCGTGGACTTGAGCTGATTGATCCGTTGGTCGATTGCGTTAATGACCATACCCCGGAAGTTCATGGGCCAAGCGCTCAGGGATTCCGCTGAGCGTTTCAGATGCTCATCGATGTTGTCCAGGATGGCATCGAACGCCCGTTGAACACCCTCAAGGCTGTGGTTCTCTTTGGGCACATACAGGGTGACTTTGTTCTCGCCGATAAAGCCAAGCGGAGGTTTCAAACCTACCGCTGTCGGTTCAGTCCTCAAGTAGCGGGCGTCTCCGGTAAAGGGTACGTCGAGAGAAAAGATGGTCCCGCGGCGCTGATCCGTGAGCGTCTTGAAGTCGATGTTATGAAGCATCGCGAGGTACGGCGCGTAAAAAAATTCGAACTCCGCGTGTTCGGCTCCGTTGCGGTCCAGAACGGGCAGGTGGATGTAATGTTCGTTGTAAAGCGCTTGGACAATATCGTCGACGGGCTGTGCGGTCAGGGACGCGAGGGTCGCACGTGATATCCGGTCGACAACCTTGCCAGTGATCCCGTGAGCTTCATCGATGATGCGCTGCCCGCGAAAAGCAGGACTGGATAGGGCGGCGGCATTGGAGAAATGGCTCGCAGGTTGCAATGTCTGACAATAGCAGTAAAGCCGTGCGCGCAATAGTGGTGTGGCCAAACCACCGCCCGCAACCTTGAACGCCCGGCCGCTTATTTTCCGGAGGATGTGGACCAAGCCCTGAAGCTTTGCCGCTTAGGCGCTACTCGCCAAGATCGCTGATTTCTCGAGAAGCAGTGGCGCACCCCACACGATTCGAACGTGTGGCCTTCGCCTTCGGAGCAATTTAACCTGCCCTACGCAAATGCGCGATAGGGCAGTCAATGCTTCGCTATCCTCCTAATCTCATTATGGAAACTAAAACCGGTGGCCGCAGCTCCTACCCTGCTGTGCGCCCCGATTTCCCTCCACATGCTTATGCGGTGCTTACGCGAGAGACGGGCTTCAAGTCGGAGAAATTCGATGACAAAGCTCAGTTAGCGGATCGTCGACGCCGCGGAAGCCCGGGAAAAGGACTACGTCATTTGGGATGACGAACTGCCCGGCTTTGGTCTTCGGGTGTTCGCATCGGGCAAACGTAGCTACCTGATTCAGTATCGTTCGGCCGGCCGCTCACGTCGCTACACTATCGGGCAGCATGGCGTCTGGACGCCGGAGCTTGCAAGAAGTATTTGAGCCCGGTCGAAAGACAGAAGTAGCTAAATTTCCACGTGCTCGACAATTTCTTTGAAAGTGCGTCGCGGCGCGTTCGATCGGGAGCAAACGAGGGATTGTAAGGTCACGCCTATGAGCATGCAGTGGCTATTGGCTAGAGCGCCGGGATTCAATGCACTAACCGCAGCTGAGCGGAACGCGATTGTCGACTTTTCACTATTGTGGAGCCTGTTCGAGGCGCTGATACTCAAGAACGCCGGCAGCGCTAATACCATACGGGCTGCAGTTGATGGCTGGTATGATAAAGGGATCCTACAAGCCGATGCCTACGATCCTCAATTGGCTTACTTCCGGGCCCGTTACTATGCGAATGGCTCCTTTACCTATCATTTCGACCACCTGCACCTGAGGCGAAACGACCAAATAGAGTTGGTCCGGTCTGTCATCGATGGGAGAAACAACGACCCGTGTTGTCGGGTCGTCACGGTATTCGTCATCGTTCTGCGTTTCAGGAACAACCTGTTCCATGGCCTAAAGTGGCAGTACGCGCTGGCGGGGCAGCTAGACAATTTCACGAGTGCGAACTCCGCGTTAATGACAGCTCTCGATCACCATGGCCAACTCCAAGGCTGAACTCCGGCGTTCAAACCACGCGGCTGTAGGTTTCGCCATCTATCACGCGCTGAACCTGTTCTTTATTTCTCGCTCCGATCCTCCCGGCTATGGTCTCCGGTGAGTAGAGAGCCGCTAGCTCACGAATGGCGCGCACTTGCTCAACTGAAAGGCGGTCATCCCGCCCGCAGATCTGCGCAATGGCCCAAGCGTCGTCCTTCCATTTGTCCGACACCCACGGTGCCGGAAGACCTTTACGCGGGTTATCCCGTAACCAGGCCTCTAACAGCCGGTCGCGTTCGTCAGGCATCGGCACAATGCGCTCGGCCAGCATCCCGTTCTCTCGAAGATATTTCAGCCCAGACTTTCCGCCGGGGATCATGTTCAAGCGCCGTGCGTCAGACCAGTGTCCTTTGACGAGCCATTCCTCCGTTGCGTAAAGAGCCTCGAGATCATCAGTAATCCCCATGACCTTATGGTGGATATAGGTCACGCGTCCTTCGCGTAGTTCCTCACGGAGTTTGCGATGAAACAGCAGTGGGCTTCCGGCATCAACAGCCCGACGATGCTCTGACCAGCGTTTCTGCCAGCTTCGCGTCGTAACGCCAACGTAGAAGAAGCCATCGTCCGGGTAGGATGGCCCCTCACCAAATATATGCTGATAAAGAACGTAGGATTTCTTCAGCCACGCCTCCGGTGCAATCAGCAGGCGGGCCGGCGCGGAGAACACTTGGCTAGGCTGTGTGACGCCAAATAGTCGCGGAGAGGTCTCAAGGCGATTCGCCGCCGCCAACAGGACTGGATCTAGCACGACGTCAAACCGGACCTCCGTTCCTAACGCTAGTTCACCCGCTTCGAGAGTATGCCCTGACTTAAATTGGTCAGGACCAACCGTTCGAAGCCCCTCCTTTACGCGATTCTGAGGCGCTATGAAGATAGGCCTATCACCCAGTGCAACGAGGTGCACAACCGGTATGAAATCTCCCGGCTTCGCGCGAATAACGCCTCCCTTTTGCTTAGCGACACTTAGCCAATGGGCGCCGTATCCGGTCCTGCACCACTGGCGGAGCAGGATCTCAATCTCACTCCGCCGCCGGTGCATGACCTTGGGCGCGAGATGTTCCCACCACTCGCCGCTGATAGTGATCATAAGGGCCTCGCTTCGTGAATTATCCCGTCTTCTTCGGGACGGCGAGCTAATAAGGAGGCCGGATTCTCGACCCACACTATCTCGCCCAGACTCAGAAATACGAGCATTCCGCGCTTGGCGCCTGTCGCCTTCAGATAATCGCTGAGCTGCGCGGCGTAGCGGTTTCGTACTGCAGAACTCGGGGTGATATCCGACTTCCAATCAACGGCCGCCTCCACGTGGCCCTCTCTGATCGCGAGCGCATCCGCTCGGCCTGCAATCAGGACACCTTCCTCGGAAGCCCAAATCGTCACTTCAGGCAGAAGAAAGGGGCGCATCTCCGCTATCTCCGGCAGGGCTAAAGCTCGCAACGCGCACCTCGCCATCTCCGTCGCATCAGGGCGGATCTCCCTCTCGTCCGCGTCCGTTAGCAACTGGGCGAGCAACTCGTCCGCACGTGAAGCCACCGGTCTCTCCTGGGCCTCCAGCCCGCCCGCCAGGAACTCCTCCATCAACTTGTGAAGGACAATCCCGCGTAATGCTCCGCCGCCGACCACTTCTATCTGTTCGGCAAGCGAGTCAGCCACGACGACTGTGTCGATAGGATCAGCTAGGCGATCTCGATCGTGGTCGCTCGGACGGCGCCAGACAACGGTCGGCGCGCTCTCGCTCACCCTTCCTTGCTCTCCCGCGAAAATGTCAGAAGATTGCTTGTTCTCGTGTGCTGCCGCTTGCCGCTGGTTCAATTCCGGAAAGCCGGAAACATCTAATTCTGGGAGTTCCCCTTGTCGGAGATCGATTGAACTGAACCATGAGTCTTTCGCAGCCTGTGGGACAAGGGGAGCCGGGATATGCAGGCGAAAACGCAAACGCGTCACACCCGGCACGATGGCGTAGGCGGCAATGATAAGTGTAAGGAAAGTGAGAAAGCCGTCGAGTGTCACTGCGTGCCCATTCTAGCTCTCATCCTGAGCGACTTGAAATCGGATACCTTTCTATCCTAGCACGAAGCCACCCTGATATAGGCAGCAATTGCTCTGCCGCGTCTCGCTCACGGGACCGGGCTCTAGTCCACTCGCTTTCGCGGGTGTCGCCGAGCCCCCGCGGATCCTAGGGAGTGCGGGATTTCGGCTCTCGGCTTCGGTCGCGATCCCTCGCACGAAGCGCAGTTATTTTTGCTGCGGTCTCACTTAAGCTTTAGGCAAAGGTCTGCGTTGTCCGGGCGGCCGACTAGGTAGACCTCTTGAAAGGTTAATGGGGCGATGGACGCAGCCAGCAGCGGCCTCATCTCTACCCAACGCTCTCGCGGAAGATGCTCCATTGCAGTACTGACGATCAGGGTATGGCCCTGACTGTGAGCCTTATTTCTGGCGCACAGTGCGAGAGCATCGATCATCGTCTCCCGCACTTGATCGGTCGAGTACGCCTCCCTCTCGTCCGCCATTTTCTCGTCGAACACGCTCTTTGGTTGGTCATCGGTCACGCCGATAAATCCGCGGCCCCAACCGGTCTTGTTTAACTCGGTCATGAGGTTAAGGCGCTCACGGGCCTGGGCGACCGTTACCTCTATGGTTCGGTGCAGGCTCGGCGTCCGATGCAGGACATTGCAGTCGGGAACGCTACTGTTCAGCGGAAATTGAACCCTGTCCGAGTTGCCCGCATGCCTGGACAGGAATAGAGCGACAGGCGTGACCTCATCCCGAAGGCGCTTCATCTGTCCTCTGCCAAGCCTGTAGTCTTCCACTAATCCGCGAGCTCTGATCTTCGGGAAGAGTGCGGCGTGGCGCTCGAAAAACTCGCCGATCTCCAGGCCAGATCTAAGCTGCTCGTAGAACGAGTCAAACATGTCCATGAGGCTTTACTGTTCCAAAGCAGTTCTCAGTGCTTGCACGCTCGGATTGTCGAGCCACGACACTATGGCATTCGGACGCTTCGCGGCCTCAACCATTCCATTGAACCACACTGCAAGCTTGTGCACCCCTGAGATGTGCATGTGTCCAGGTCCTACGGCGCATTCGGGTGTCAGCAGAGCATCGCACATGCTCCGGCTCCACATATCATGCCGAATCAGACCCACCGTCTTGTCGCCGTAATAGTCGACAATCGCGACAGGCGGACGAGGCAGATTGCGCTCGGCCGCACCTCGGAAACGCTGTTTGAGAGTGTGATTCACGTGAACGTCGCCAAACCCATATCCCCCGATTAGAAGGGCGTCCGCCTCATGCGCGTGTCGGACGAACGCCGAGTAGAAAGACTGAAACGGCTCCACGAGCAACTGGTCGAGTTTAAATCCGCCTGCGACCAGGGTGCTGGCCTGAAACACTCTCCCGTCAGACCGTGTCTCCGTCCATCGCCCCCATGATCGTCGATAAACGTCGACTGAAGGTCGCGTTGCCATTTAATCGCTTGGCTCGACGGGCCTGCCAAAGTGTGATGCACACTGCCGTGCAGTTGATACATGAATCCCCAATCTGCCCGGCTACACACAGCATTGCTGTCAAAGAAGCCATCGGGAGCGAAGCCCGTAAAGGCGTCCGGCCAAGCTCTTAATGCGAGATCGTCATAGTTCAGGTTATAAATGCCGAGATCAAACGCCGTCCGCAGCTTGCGAAACAGGGCCTGATAAGAGCGGAAGTCCTCGCACTTGTCGTCAAACTCCCGGCAGTACGAACGCATCTGCCTCGCAAGCGCGCTGAGAAGGTAGCTCAGTTCCGAATTAATCAAAATTGAAGGCCCATAGCGTTCTGGAACACTGTCATATGGGAACCGAAGATCCATAGCCGTGTCGGCACTCCTTATGATCTCACGCAAGGATGTACCGTATGGTGCGGGCATCGCCCAATGCGCCAGAGCGGTCATGTCGCCGAGTGCCTTTTCAAAATTTACTTGCGGCTGACTGTCTGGATTGACCATCCTGTTGCTTGATTGATAGTAACGCTCGATCGAATCCCACACCTTCACGAAGCAGTTTTCGATGGCAGGACCGCTCGCGTCCTTATCATTGAGCCAATTGTTGCTCCAATCGCGCATTTTCCGCCCGAGGCAAGCCACCGACGGCATTCCGAAAGGGATTGAACTGCCGGCTCCGAGTATTACGAGCAGCTTTTTCTTGCGCGTCATTCGACCCTGCCTCGGAGCAGTAATTTGGCGACGACGGCTGACACTTGATTTTCATAGCCCTGATCGGACATGCGCTTGAGACGCTCTCTCAGCCAGGGCTCATCCCAAAGCTCCCAATTCTTTTCGGCAAAATGTCTCTGCAGACCCGTACGATCGGCATCCGAAGCAATGCGGCCACAAGCCAAACAGAGCTTCGCGTTAGGACGGCATGCCCCGGATTCGGCGAATTGGAGCCTCAATCGCTCAAAGACGACGGCCCTCAACTTGCCGTCAGCAAACAGTTTGAATCGCTCCGCGGATTTTTCGTCGCTGCCGTCGAACGCGCGTAGCGCGACACCTCGGGAGTCAAGATAGCTCTTGCATTCGACGATCTTCAGGAGATTGTCGCGCCCACTATAAGCAACAATGTCCAGTTCCCAGCGGGGCGAGGACGGTCGGCCGATTAGGCGCTTTTCTTCTTTGGTCAGCTCGACCTTGATGGAGGTGCGGACCCAATAGCCTTCCATCCAGAGAATTTCGCTTACCGACTGCTCGAATGCGTCCACCCGGCGCCCCTATTCCGCATCTTCCCAGTCAAATGACACGACATATCCATTCGGCCCAAGGTCGCTGATTGCGTATAGCTCCTCGGCCTTCCACGCTCGTAAATCGTAAGGTTTTCCGTCTTGGTCGAAAAACACCAAATAGAAATAGTACGAGTCGCGTGCGTTTGCGGTGAGAGAGATCTTATGTTCGGTTTCGGACAGGAAAAAGCGATAGCCTGGAGCTGTCCGATTTTTTCCCGCTGACTTCACCTCGATAAAGCGCTCCTTGCCCGGTGCGGTGTACGACACAAAATCGTATCCGCACCCAAGCATATCGCGGCAATCCTTGATCAGCTTGATAAGTGCCTTGTGGTCCGCGCCTTCCAAGCGCTCCTTTTCCCACTTCAGCGCGAAATCCTCGCTCAATTTTCCTATCTTGTTACGGTTCTCCAACATTTCATCGATGTTGATCCTTCGATGGTTCCTCTTATGAAGGGCGCTGACGTGCTTTTGCTCGTCGGGAGCGCGGATATAGGTGTTGTACAGAAACGTCATGAACTTGGGATTGCTCCAAGATTTCGTGATGCGGTTTTCCAGCTTCGCTTGCAGCAACAGATGTTGTTGTTCACTGATAGCCGAATCCTCCGGGAGGCCGAGCGCCGTGCTCAGCGTTTCGATGTGCTCTTTGCTGCATACGTTTAGATACAGCTCCGGAAAATAGAGGCTCAGAATCTTTGCTTTGAAGTTCTGCGAAATCTCGATGTCGTCAATGTCGGAGAATCGCTGCGACCGCCCGGCGTCTATCAGGTCGAGGAGATTCATTTTGACGGCGGTGAATGCCTGCTCCTTGGAGCTGAATCGCTTGTGAAACCGGTACTTCATCGTTGTATCGGGCTTTGCCTTACCGAAATAGATTCCGAATTTCATGGCGGTGGCGCCAAGGATATTGGCCCACGGCTTGGTCTTGGCTTCGACATAGGTACAGAACGACGGCGTTCCTTTACCCATGACGTAGCCGTCCAAGGTCAGGTTCTTGAGTCGGTCTATCGGAAACGCTCGCAGGAAGGCTCCTCGGCATTGAGCCGCCACATCCTCAAACGAACTGTCGAAACGCTGCGAAAACTCCTTGAGCTTTGCATCATAGGCAGGCGGCATCTACTTATCTCATCAATCAATCGAAAAATTGACGATACGCCATGTATGGTTGTTTGAGCAAATATCGCACTGCATACATGTGGTGAAAGCTGTGGCGTCCCTGCGTTTTTGCGTGCGGGCTGTCGTGAACGGAGCCGAAGGCGTCTCCGGGTAGGGTAGGCGCGGGACACCTCGTTAGAGGATATCCCTACGCCTCCTTCCAAACCGTGCGGGCACCTTTCAATGCACATGGCTTTCCGTACGCGCATGCTTTCGACCTGAAACGGTTGTTCGGCATGACGGGCACAGGACAATGGTCTTGCGCCGCCAACCGGACTGTTTCAAAACCGTCAGCGATCCGCTTCGCAGGTCTCGCATGCTCGACGCCCTCACCAATCGAGGAGTACGAACATACCTGATGAAAGCCCCACCACCGTGGCACGTCGCACGCCTTGGAATAAGGGCAAGCTGATTGGGGCCAAGCCCCCGCTACGGCGAAGCCAAGTCTGGTCGATCCGCACCCGACTCCTGATCGAAAGACGGACCCGCGACCTCGCAAATTGCCCGTGCGCCGCGGTTATAGCAGGACGTGCAAGGGCCAAAGTGATCCGGCAAATCGCGCCACGGCGCGCCAGATCGCAGGACCCTACCAGGATCTGACACTCCTCTCCAGAAGGAGGTCACGATTTGGCGCCGGCCCGGTGTGACGGTCAAATTCATGGATGTCACGTAGGGTCTTCCGGACTCCGGCCGAGCAGCCACAGACAGGGATAGGCTCTGCGAGACTGCCGTCCTTTCTTACCCCGCCTTGCGATCGGGGTCGCCCCCGTTCTCCAGCAATGGCATGTCCAGACTTGGGATATCCGGCATAGCCTTGCCGGCTATGGCCTGAAGATCTCCTACCATCCCCACGGTGGAGTCGATGACAGCCAATATCTGGGTTTCCCGCTTGGCCCATTGTCGGCCCATGAACTTGCGCTCCTTGTCGAGATCTTCCCGCATGTCGTTGAACTTCTCGACCACGGCTTCCACGCGCTGCCTGAATTTGGTGCCCGTCAGATAGTGATAAACCTCCTCCATTTTGGTCTTCTGACCTTGCTGTACGAGTCGCGAACCGCTGATGTCAATGAGCGCCTGACGGAGAGCCACGGCAACCGGCAGTGCACAGCGGGGGTGCGTCACCCACACGCCGTCGACGAGGTCGAAATGCTCAACTTGCTTGGGAAGTGTCTGCGATACTATGAGAGCAACATCAGCCCCACACCGGCGTTGATCGTCCCGAAGCTTGCCGAGCCATCCATCGCTCCAAGCTTTGGTACGCTTCGATTCCCAGAGAATAATGCCCGCCGGCTGCCCGAGTGATCCGTTGACTTGCTGAACCACGTCAGCGCCAAGCTCACCCTTTCCCACTGGCTCGACCAGGTCGGTTGGAAAACGACCGCGCAGAAGCCCTTCGAGTTCAAGTTCCAGGACCTCGCCCTGTGACTGCTGCGATCCCTGCTCGGCCTTACGCTTCAACTCCTCGATCGTTCGGGACATCGACTCGATCGTCTGATCTTTCTCCGCGACCCGCAGCCGAGCCGCCTCGTCGGCCTCTTGCTTGGCCTTTATCTGGATCTGATCGACCAAGCCCTGGACACGCTTCTCAACAGTCAAGTCCAACTCTCGCTTCTCCTCGTCGAGAGCCCGCTGCCTCCGGATGAGTGCAGCCTGTGCCTGTTGCGCCTCAGCCAGCTTGACATTGTTGGCTTCAAGCACCAGCCGAAGTTCCGTCGCTTCATCGGTTCGGGCCTGTAGCTCGGCCGCCGCCGCGTCCCGGGCTTTCTTGGCTTCCGCAGCGACGAGCCGGCTGCGTTCCGCGGCCAATCTTTGCGCCACTTGGTCTTCGACCAGCTCGCGATCCTTTTCGAGCTGTTCGCGCTCCCCTCGGAGGGCTTCCGCTTTGCGTGCGATTTCCGCATCCTTGTTGGCCAGCTGTTCCTGAAACTTCTGACGTGTTTCCGCAAGAAGGGGCGCGGCAAGCGATTCCGTCAACCGGATCTCGTGATTGCAATTCGGGCAATGAAGTATGGGTTCATGGGCGGCACCAACCGCGGTTACGTTGAATGTCATGAACCCTCCCGTCCCTCGCACCAACGATAGCCGTGATCCGGCCAGCTTCGTTACGCTTGCGATATGGCTTTAGCGCTATTTCAACGCTCTGGTCGAACGCCGCCGGTATGTGCCCGCAGCTTTTCCACTGAAACCAGCTTGACACGTGCTTAAGCAGCTTTAACAGGCAAGGTTGCTTCTTCTCAGCAGCTTGGCGCCCTCAGTCCGCGTTATCTCCGGAGCGTCGATTGCGATGCAGTTTCGAAATTATGGTCGGGTGCTGCTCCGGCGCGACTGCCGGAGGAACAATGATCCGTATTCTGCACACGGCTGATTGGCATATCGGTCAAACTTTACGCGGTTTCTCTCGGGAGCATGAGCACCGCAAGGTGTTTGAGCGGCTCGAACAGATAGTCGTAGAGCGGGATGTCGATGCTCTCGTCATCGCCGGCGACGTGTTTGACAGCCAAAATCCTTCCGGGGAAGCGCAGCAGCTCTTCTGGGCGGAATGCACTGGCGTTCGCTGCTCGAAGGATAACGCGCGTCGGCGTTCGCCGTCCAGGCTCTCGCGAACCGAGCCGCTTGGGTGCGTCTCGGCTTTCGGCTTCGATCCTTCGCGCGAGAGCACATGCCTTTGGCCGGGGTAGAAACAGAGACCGGGCCATTATGCAGCAGCCACCTGCACAAAGGCCCGGCCTTATCTTACTTGCCGCGATACCGAACGGCTGCAAAGGACACTTCAGATCCTTTGGAGAGGTTTCGCTTTGCACCCGGGTTGCGACCCCGAGGTGGCAATGTCTCAGTCGCGAGGCCGCGACTACTTCTTTTTCTTTGAGGTCTTCTTTGCCACTTTCTTGGTGGCTGCCTTCGCGGTCTTCTTTGCCTTCTTCGCTTTCTTGGCCATGTCGTCCTCTGTAAAAAACCGACTCAGTGAACGTGCGCACGCCATGCATCGACTTGCGCAACGCTGACACGATATCACGAATGCAAAACTGATACCAACCGCGTCGCCGAAGCCGCTCTTGACTCGCTCGTCGGGGGCGGTCCGTCCGCGTCCCGCCTTTGACGATGCTATGCTGACGTTCCTGCGGCTGCCGTACGCACATCCCTTGAATGCGTCGGCTGGAGAGGTGAACAATGACGATGGCCGCATGATTTGCCGCGGCCCGCGTCTCGTCCAGCCGCCCGGAGGAGGCAAAGTCATCGTCCAATTGCCGGACTCGCCGCACAGTTTTCGTGGCGCAACAGAACGCGCAGCGTGAAGGCCGATGATCCCGAGCGCATTCTGGGCGAATGGTAGGCGTTCGATAAGGACATCGGCGTGCTGCGCGACGACTATCGGGTCGAATGTTCAAGCAGCGAGCGTTTCTGGCTATTCTAGACTCGCCCAGCCGAAGCGGGCGGCCGCAGGTGGGGTGCTTTCCGTGCCGCTCTCGGAAAGCACCGCTCGGAGCGGAACGAACGCGATGGCGATCGTCGGTCCGCGCCGATCAGCTCCGGCCGTAAACTTCGGCACCGCCGCCGCGCGCAGGGCCGGCGGTAGGATCGACGCCTTCAGGAAGATCGACGACGAGCGAATGGGTCGTCAGGATTAGCTTGGCCACCGACACCGCATTCTCGAGAGCGGCGCAGGTAACCTTGACGGGATCAATGACGCCGGCTTCGAACATGTCGGTAAATCTGCCGCTCCTGGCATCGAAGCCCGTGCCGGGTTGCTCGGCGACGACCCGTGTCACGATCATAGCGCCATCCTGTCCGGCATTGCCGGCGATGATCGCCAATGGGCGCTTGATCGCGTCGCGGACCAGCATCGCACCGGCTTGTGCGCCATCAACCTCCTGATTCACCAATGGATCGAGCCGCGCTGCGACCTGCGCGAGGGCAGTACCGCCACCGGCCACCACACCTTCGCCACGGGCAGCCCGGGCTGCGTTAAGGCCATCTTCGAGGAGTTGCGCCGTGCGTTTTTGCTCGACCGGCGTGGCGCCGCCTGCGAGCAGGAGTGCGGTCCCGCGGGTGAGCTTTGCAAGGCGATCGGCCAGCTTGTCGCGCTCGATATTCTGCGGTGCCTCGTCCCACAGCTTCTGGACCAGTTGCCGCCGCCCGTCGATGGCCGCCTTGTCGCCATTGCCGCCCAGGATCACGGTCGCGGATGCGGATACCCTCGCGCGCGTCGCATTGCCCAGATCGGCGATCGTCACCTCCTCGATCCGGGCACCCAGGTCGCGCGCGATCACCCGGCCACCCGTCATAATCGCGAGATCCTCCATCATCGCCTTGCGCCAATGGCCGAATTCCGGCGGATTGATCGCGACGACGGTGCCACGTCCCTGAAGCCGAGCCTGCATCACCGCCGCGATGACCTCAGGCGCGATCTCGTCCGCTACCAGCAGCAGCGGACGCCCGCTTTCCTTGAGCTGGTCGAGGATACGCAGGATCGGCTCGGCCGATGGCACTTTGTGGTCGGTCAGCAGGATCGCCGGATTGTCGAGTTCGGCGACCAGGCTTGAACTGTCGGTCGCCATATGGTGCGATACGAATCCGCGATCGAGCACGAGCCCTTCGTCGACCTCCAGTCGCGTCGGTGAGCCCGGGAACGCATATTCGACATGGACGACGCCTTCGATGCCGACCCGCTCGAGCGCTTCCGCTATAAGCTCTCCCAGTGACGTCTCGGTGGCCGCGACGCTTGCAACCATGCGCAATTCGCCCTGACGCAGCGGCCGAGAGTCCTCTCGCAGTGCTTTAATGACCAGATCGCAGGCGTGGTCCATGCCGGCGACAACGTCGACCGCCTTGTGCTCGTGCTCGACCAGTTTCACGCCATCCTGCACCAGCGCATTGGCGAGCGCTGTCGCGGTCGTGGTGCCGTCACCGGCGATCTCATTGGTCTGGGCTGACACCTCGCGAACAACCTGCGCGCCCAGATTCTCGAACCGGCAGGGTAACTCGATCTCGGCCGCGATGCTGACACCATCGCGCGACACCAACGGCGTCCCGATCGGGCGATCCATGATGACGTTGGTTCCCTTGGGGCCGAGCGTACCGACTACAGCGCGGGCAAGCTGGTCCACGCCGCGCGCAAGCGCCGCCCTAGCTTCAGCATCGTAAAGCATGATCTTGGCCATCTATCGTCTCCTGTGTGCGCCGCCATCCGCTGGGCCGAGCCTTGTCATTCCGGTCTGGCTAGTGGGATGGTACGCGCCTGTGGCGCGGCCGCCGGCGCGTGATCGTGTCATTCGTATTGGAGCGCCTCGTCCATGTCCCCGAAGAGGATCACGGTGTTCTCGTCGATCATCACCATCCGGCCGTAATGGGTGGCGGTGGAAATCTCGAAGATGTGCGGTGTCATCTCGCGGCCGAGCGCCTCGCTGATCTCGGCCATGTCGAAGACGATCTTACCTTCGCCGTCCACACGGATCATCGCCGGCAGGTAGGTGACCTTGATTCCGGGACGCTGTTCCATGATCTCGGCAATGCAGCGTGCCTCGACGCTGTCGTTCATCGTCACCCCGCATTGATGCGAGATGGTGCGTTCCTGGGTGATGTCCTTGAGCGGCGTGAAGAGCTGCTGCTCGGTGGTAACGGCCATGTTGTGGGTTCCTTTCGTGGCGCGATTATTCGACGGGCTCGGCGACCTGCAGCTCCGGCATCGGAATTTGCGTCGAGAAGACGCCGATCTCCGACACGATCGCCTGCAGGCGGTTGATCGCCGACGCATAAGATTCGGCGAACTGCGCGGATTTCACCCGCGGCTGTGACCAGATGGGTTGTAGATCGAGCGCCGCCTGGGTCGCGATCGGCGAATATTCGTCGAACCAGTCTTGCAGCACGCGCCGATTGTCCTCACCATGCGCGGGATCGCGCACAAGAGTCGCAAACAGCTCAACCGTATTGGCAAGGTTGCGCTCGTAATCCGCTTCCGCCGCCGAGATGATGGCGGGCGACGAATAGTCGCTCTGTGTCGCCGCGACCTGCATGACGAAACCAGAGCGGAACAGCTCGCCTACCAGTGGCTCGAATAGCACGTTGACGATGAAATACTGCTCCAGGAAATCCTCGGCGCCGCGTGCAGATTCCACGAGTTCGCGAGCCTTCTGCCAGATCGAGTTCTCCAGCCAATTGCGCTTGCCGGCGTCGACGTCGAAGCCTTCGATGTCGAGCGCGATCTCGCCGAGATAGAGCGTTAGATCCTGCGCCAGCCGCAGTTTGTAGGACGAGTTGGTCAGGATCGCGTTGTTGACCATTTGGGTATAGCCGTAGCGTTGCGCGCGCATCAGCGCGGTGCCCAGGCCATATTCGGCATGCTTGAAGGCACCCAGATGATCTTGCAGTATTTTCACCCACGCCTTGTCGAAGCGCCTCGGTGCTCCGGCGCGCCGCGCGTTGTCGATTACGTTCTTGATCATGCCGCAGATGGTCGACTGGCGTTGGTAATGCGTCCGTTCCCATTCCTGGTCGGGCGCGCGATAGAGGTGCCAGTCGCTGCTCTTCAGCGCGGTCCACTCCTTCGAGTATGTCGGCGTGCCGTCCCCGAAGGACATGATCCAATTCTGGAGGAGGTAGCGTTCGGGGTCCGGCTGGACGTCAACGGTGACGTCCTCGTAATGCGTCGCCCGACGCCCCTTCGGCTCGAAATAATTATAGGCTCGGCTATCCGATCCCGGAAAGGTCTTGGCGCCCGCCGCTGCGGACCTCTGCTCCTGCTCCATCACTCGTCCAGACATCGTCTTCTCCCTCTCTCTCTCTTGGGCATTCGGCCTCATGCTTGGGTGGCGGGCGTGAACTTGTCGAAATACATCCTGGCCGGGTCGATATCGGCCATTTGCAGGGTCGGCAGTGCGGCATCGATCATCGGCGATGGACCGCAGCTATAGGCGTCCGCTTCCTCGGTATTCTCCATGTCGAGCAGGTGGCGGCGCAGCACGTCGTGGATGAATCCGGTTTCGCCGTTCCACTCCGAATCCGCTTCGACATGTGACAAGGCGGGAATGAACTTGAAGTCGGGCATCCGCGCTTCAAGGTCGGCGAAGACGTCGAGCGCGAACAGATCCTGCGTTGTCCGGGCGCCGTAGAAGAAGCGAACCGGGCGCGTCTCGCCGCTTGCCGCCTGATCGAGCAGGATCGACATCAACGGTGCCATGCCAGATCCGCTGCCGACCAGGATCATCGGCCCGTCGCGCTGCTCGCGACGGAAGCAGGAGCCATAAGGCCCCTTCACCGTGATCGGATCGCCGGTCTTCGCCTCGCCGATCGCGGTCGAGAAGGCACCGCCGGGATAACGCTTGATGATGAACTCCAGGCGATCGGGCTCACTCGGTGGATTGCCCATCGAATAGGAGCGCGTGATCTCCGCGCCATGAAGCGTCAGGTCCGCAAACTGTCCGGCCCAGAACTTCATCGGCTCGTCTAGGTCGATCGCGATGCGAACGATGTCGTGCGTCAGCGGCTCGACGCTCGCCAGCTTTCCGTTGAACGCCTTGACTGCGATCGAGCGCGACAGCAGGTCCTCGTCATAGTTGAGCAGCTCGACCTCGACGTCGCTATAGACGAGCGTCCGGCACAGCAGGACATGACCGCTTTCCTTCTCCGGATCGGAGAGCGCGAAGGTCGAATATTTGAGCATCTCCACATCCCCTTCGTTGAGGATGCATTTGCACGCGGAGCACTGCCCTTCCTTGCAGCCGTGCGGCAGGGCGACGCCCTGGCGGAAGGCTGCGTCGAGGACGGTCTCACCTTCCTCCACTTCCATCTCGACCCCTACCGGCTCGAAGCGCACCTTGTGCACCGCCGGCCTGCGCTGAGGCATTTCCCGTCCCATGATCATTCTCCGTGAGGCAGTCGCAGCGGATGCCGGGGGAGGCGGCGACACCACCTCCCCGGCCGCCGGTGGGGGGTTCAGATCCGGCGGATCTTGAAACCCTTGCGATAGTCCTCGACATGTTTGGCCCGCGCCTCGGGCTTCAGTTCGCGCAGCGCGAGCAGCGGGCTGCGGATGGTGTGGCCTCGGACATGGTCAAGCGTCCACATGTCCTTCTCCTCGAACGACATGTGCGGCTGAGCGATCAGTGTCTTGCCGTCAGGACGCACGAAGCCCATGTCAACGATGGCGTCGGCGAGATCCCAGCCGTCATAGACCTCTTCCCACTGGCGGCGGCCCGAGAAGCGGCCCATCGCCGGGGTCTGACGGCCCTGATATTCGGCGGCGAACGCTTCCTTGTGGGTCCAACGATCGACCTCGCTGGCATAGGTGAACAGCTCGCCGTCCACCTCGTCGACGCAGAAGTCCTCGCGGATGACGCACGGCACCAGGCTCGACCAGCAGCGATGCGGATAAACGTAGCCGGTGTCGGCGAAGGTGATGATCTCGCTGCCGGGTTTGGAGAGTTTCTCGTAATTCTCCCACCAGGCGCCGAACTCGTCGTACCACCCCGGATACTTGACCTCGAACCATTCGAAGTCGCGCTCGGTCTGCGCCTCGATCCGCCAGAAATTCGCCCACCAGCCGGCCGAGATGGCCTGCGCGAACTTGTGGACATAGCCCTTCTTGACGATCGAATCGAACGCCTCATGGACGTCGTCGTGGTGGATCTTGATGCCGTATTTTTCGAGCGGCAGCATGTAAGTGCGATAATAATCCTCGAAGATCCAGCGGTGCCACAGCTCCGCGTAGCTCTCCTTATTCTTGTCGCGATTCTTGGTGCCATATTCGATGATCGTACCGATGATCGCGTCAACGATCATGTGGTTCTGCCAGAAGGAATAACGAATATCGCGTTCCAACAGCAGATGATTATCTGGCTCCTTCAATACCGACATCAGCATCGAATGGCCGTTGCCGATATGGCGACTTTCGTCGCTCTGGACCGAGAGGAACACGGTCGGCAACGCATAGTCGCCGTTGCGTGCGGCCTCCGACGGCATCGCCACAAACAGCGTGTTGGTGAACGCCGTCTCGGCGGCGACTTGGAGATAGATATTCGATGCGGTGATCGCATCACCGGTCAGGAAGGCCTCGCCAAACTGCCGCCCGATCGTCGTCGCAGCGCATTTGCCGAACGCCTTCTCAGTGATGTCGAACCCGGCCGGATCGATATAATTCTCCATGTACCATTTCTTGAGGTTCATCTGGATGGTCGAGTGCCGGAACTCGTCCACCATCTGCATCGTGAAGCCGGTGCGCAGATGATCGCCGGGGGCGAGCTGCCCGAGCGGCGCCATTGATCGGGCGGCCGAGATCTCGGGGAAGGGGATGATCGCCAGGAACAGCTTCATCCATTCAATCCAGCGCGGCTCGACGTTGCGGAACATGTCGCCGCGCAAGGCTGCGTCGAGCGCGCCATAGACGCGATTGTCCTTCTCTTCCTGCATGGGGAAATAGGAACGCAGCACCTGCTTCATCGGGTCGCGCGGCGACTTGCTGATCTTGTAGTCGGTCGGGACCGCCATCGCGTCCTGCACATAGGACGGGGTCCAGCCCAGATCGGCGATGAGGCGCGTCGCCTCCCCGATACTGATGCCCTTCTGGCTTGTGATCTTGTTGAGTGTGAGTGCCTCAGTCATCGCTCATCTCCTTTCCCTGGCGCGGCGGGGCCTTTTGCGGTTTGGCTGTGACGAGATGGCCCGATCATCAGGCACGGCCACCGCTTGAGTCCGCTCAGCAACATACGTGCCAAGGGGAGAAGTGCTGGATTCTTGGAATAGGCGGAGCGGGGCGCGTCATCGATGCGACACGGCCCGCAACACTATTGTCCCGTCGGTGACGCAGATCTGTTCCGTCGATGCGCGATGCGGGTCCGCCGATCGTCTTCGGCTCTGCACAGAAACGACCTGTTTCCGTCACCCAAGCGCCTCACCTTCCAGCCTGGCATTTGCCATCGCCTCACCTCCTCCCATCAGCTCATGCCGGCCTGTATCCCAAGCGAACCGCGCGATGACGAGGTGGAGGCCTCATGCCGGCTACGGTGGTTTTGGGAAATTGGCGAAGCATGAGGTGAAGCAAAATCGACCTCGAGATGGGAATCTCGCGCCAGTTGGGAGCCGCGGCGCGAACATCTCATTTGAATTGCAATTTGCTTTCCTTGAGCGATCGCCATCGCGCGATCCGAAATCCAGAACCTGGGCCGCCTTACTGAGTAACGACAGGCTTTGATGGAGGCGTTTTGAATGCTTGAGGCGCAAGGATATATCGCAATTTCGGTCATCTATTTGGTCGTCGCCTGGGGTCATTGGCGGTTTTCAAACAAAGCTCACGTTGCGACCGGCCAATCGACGGCGAACAAATCGAATGAGCAAGGAGCCAGAGAATGAACAAGGAGACCCTGATCATCTGCGCGAGTTACGCTACCATCGCACTGATCTACTTCGCGATGGCGATTGCTCATGCGCTGGGCATTTAGAAGAAGCCGGCGAGTGAGAGAGCACTCGCGGGCTTGATTGCTAGCTCTCAGGGCTGGGTTTTGTCGGTACTGGCTGGCAATGGCGAGCACCGAACACTACCCATATAACCGAGTTTCTCAAGGTCGATGGACGAGCTAAGGTCGCGATTCAATCTTGGCATCTCCATGACCTTCGATGGGGATGGCACTGCATGAGCCAAAGACAATGTCCGATCCTTCACTCCGGAGGCTTGAGTCTCTTGGATTGCCGGAGGGGACAACATGATCTGTCCTTCCCGATTGGCAAAGGAAGCCCGCGCGGTGTTGATCTGTAAGGCGATTTCGGAAATCTCATTTTTCCTGTTCTTTAGCTCTGCTCTGATTTCCTCTTGCTGCTTCACAAACGAGGCGACGACATTCGCGAGCGATTCCGGGCGCGCAGCCTTAAGGGACTGATTGATCCAGTGCATCTCGGCAACTTCAGCTCGCAACTGGAGCGAGAAGTCGATCATGGTAATCGTACTCGCAATTAGAGCGACGCCAGCTAGTCCAAACCCTAGACGCAAGCACCATCGCGTAGTGAATATGCGTGCAATGGAGTCTGCAGCGGCGCCGAACCGCCCATGTGGGTGGAGTTCCCGAGGCTTCGGGCCGCCCTGAGACGTTCCCGTCAGCTCGCGCAAGGCCTGCGGCATTTCGGGGCGCAGTCCCGCTGCTCGCAGCTCCTCTCGAACGACGGCGTCCGGATAATCGAGGATATCCGTATGATCTTCCGGCGGGTTCGCATCGAGGCGAGCCAAGATCGTTTCGATAAGCGATTTACCCATGTTCACTCCTCCAGATCAGCGATCTTGGTGCCAGACGGCGGCTTGCGTTTGACGCGCACCTCGTTCCTTCCAAGCTCCAGAATGATGCGGCGCAAATTCTTCTTGAGCGCGTCCACTTTTTGAGGAGAAACACTCATGGCCTCGGCTATTTCACGCGAGGTTCTCAGTCCTGCGAGCATATGCATCGCCACCTCGTTGGCCCCAGAGTCCTGTTGTTCGATGAGTTGCGAAAGACTCGCGATCGACAGCGCGTCGTCTTGCGTGGGACGCGTGGGGAAGCGGATCACCGCTTCATCATCGAAATCGAACAACCTTGCGCCTGGTGACCTCATCTGATCGCTGCGAATGCTTCGCATGATGCCGACGAGATAGACGAAGAGCTCGTATCTTTTTAAGTCAACCGTCCTGGTTGTGAAGCTCCGCGTAATAGCTTCTTGCGCAAGTTGTTCGGCTTCGTGCCGCCTGTTCGCTCGGCCGGCACTCATCCGATAGGCGACAGCGAGGACTCTCGGATAGAGGTCGTCCCAATCGATGTCGTCCACCCAGTCCGGTCGTTTTTGCATTCTTCACCGCCTTGATCGAGGCAATTCTAATGCCCGCGCCCCATCGGGGTCGCGAACAGCTGAATCTCATTTGGCATAGGCGAGCCTGCGGCACGTTTTCATCGCCACTTACACCAAATAAATTCGAGAACATAAAAATCTTTGCAAAAACAGCGGCTTGTTGTTTTGGCAAGAGACTTCCGGCGCTACGGGCTCGGCGATCCGCGAGCTCGGCTTCGAGGTGTTCAGCTATGGGCTCTTCACGAAGGGCACCGACAAGGAGACGCTCGTGGTGATCAATCAGCCGGTCGCCAAGTTGCCGTCCAGCCCGGGCGACATCGTCAGCGCGGATGATGACGGCGTGATGGTCGTGCCGAAGGCGACCAGCGCCCCGGTCGTGAAAATCGCAGCACGAATTGAAACGCCGCTTTCCCGGGCGTGAAGTCCGCATGCTCGACATGAGCGCGATCCTCAACGGCGGCGGTCTCATCAGGCACCTGACGCAGCCGGTGCCGATGTGAGCGCTCGGTCCGGTTGGCCTACCGGGCAGAGCTAGCCCTCGTGTAAGCGCCTGAGCCTCCCTACGAGTAAGGCAGTCCCATTGCCATCACTTGCGAAACCACGGTTGCTTGGGCTTGTGCGGCCAAGCGCGACGGGACCATTTGGTATTACCGCAAGCTCAGCGAGACTTTCGATGCCGTCCTGCCGGGCGCGCCGGCTCGGCAACTCGCTCTTACGGTTTTCATCTTCCCGCCTGATCAAATCGGCTCCGCGACGGGTCATCCCGACATTGGCCTTTGGGCTGATCAGGTCCAACGTTTGCGATGACATCTTCTTGTCTTGAAAATCCGCGAGTTCGGATGGACACTTGCCTCAAGTCCTTGGCCATCATTAATCCGAGGAAGACGATCATGGCGATCCAGATCGTGATGGATAGTACTGGCGACAGCCGTTACTTTTTCAATCCAGACGATGCACGAGAGCTCGCAAAGGCGGAGCGGCGGTTCTACGAACTGACCGACGCCGGCTTCACCGCGGCGGCACGGACAGGTCCGGGTCACGTATCGCAAATGCGATCGTTCGACCCCAACGCGGAGGAAACCGTCTTCTTCCCCAGGCTGGTCGGCGGGTGATCGGCCCACGCCATGTTTGGCTTCAGATCATCTCATCCGCGTGAACGCCGGCGCGCGCGAGCGATTCGGGCTCTCTTCATCAGACACGGCGCCGAGAGAACTCCGGAGGGCCGCTCGCTGCAGCTCTTGCGGAAGTGGCTATCGCCGGCCCAGCGTGCGCAGTTCGCGGGAAAGGGCTATTTCGAGGTCATCGGTGGCGAGACTGGCAGGCAATATAGGATCTACGCGGGCGGGTCGACGAACGTCTGCGAGGTCGACGAAAAGGGCTATCCGACGCGCGGCCTGTGTTTCATGCCGCGTGGTGATCTGCCGATCGGAGATGTTATGCTTTCCCAAAAGATCGCGCTGGAATGCTGCGAGAACCGCGCGCTCCAGGTGGCCAGGAGGTTCGCACCGACCGGTTTCATGTTCCGGCGAAGCCGGCTCCTTGGTTGAGCGCAACGGCCCTCGCTTGGACATCGGCGAAAGATGTTGCGTAGCGGAGACCAGGACGTGCTGAATTCGATCGGAACACCTGTGAGTGCCCGGATGACCACAGCAACTAAGCTGACATTCGAGGCTATACGTCCTGGGTGTCAATTTCTGATCGCCATCTCCTTCGAGCGGCTCCGACGTGGTGCACACGGGGAGCACGAGATCGATCTTGCAGACGACGCCAGTCGGCTCGAACAGGATCTCGTCCGACTGCCGAACTGGCCGAGGGCGCGCGACAGAAGGCGCAGTCCCAATTCGCTTTTCGGCGGAGCGTAGACCGGCAGCCATTTCCCGTTCTCTGGACCGAAGGGTCAGCCCCTCCCATTGGCGAAGCCAAACCAGGCGAACGGGAGCGCGACGACGCAGAGCGCCGCCATGCAAAAGAATGCCGCCCCGGCATAGGAAGCATATAGTGCGCCTGACAAGTAGATCAGTACTGCCGTTAGCAAGCCTGAGCCAAAGGCATAGAGAGCTTGCGCAGTTGCGGCGACGCTTGCTGCGACGAGCATCCCCATCATTCGCATGCAGGCGAGATGAAGCAGAGCGAACGTTAATCCGTGTAACGGCTGTATCAACGAGAGCAGCAACACGGAGGTGGTCACGCCCGCTACAGACCAGCGGACGATTCCGGCCGCAGCTGCCAAGACAGCCGCGCCACGCACGCCAAACCTATCCAGGAGTGCTGGACCGGCGAGCATGAACACCAACACTTCAGCAACCACCGCTTCCGACCACAGGAAGCTGATCGTCGAAGTGCTGATGCCCGCGTCGCTCCACCTGATGACTGCAAATACATCGTGCACTGCATGACTGCCATAGATCAAGGCTGATGCGATAATCATCATTCGAAACTGCGACAGACTGATCAGCGCTTTCATCTCTGACACAGCAAAGGGCGGCGACCTCTGCGATCGGGCTTGCCCAGGTAACAATGCAGTGGCGCCAGTGGCGGCGATCAGAAAGGCAGCGTTCATCCAGATAACCGGCGTGAGATCGGCTGGGCTTACGAGTTGTCCGGCGATCAGTGTTCCCAGGACGAAAGCCGCGGAGGCAGCCCCTCGTATCCATCCGTACTCGAATGGCCTTCCGGCAAGCCGAGGCCTCACAGTATTGACCGATAACGCATCGGCGATCGAGGTGGTGGGAGCGAGAGCGGCAGCCTGAGCCAACGCGACAACAAGCAATAACCAGAATGTATCAGCCCAGAGCAACGCGACGGCTGCTGAGGCCGCCACGGCAGCGCAGGCTGCGAGCACGGGGCGCAATGACCCGAGCCGATCCCCCAGCATAGCAACTAACGGTCCGGAAACGAGCCGCGTCAGCATCGCGGCGGCGAGGATCAGGCCGATCTGCTGAGACGCCAGAGCTCTCGTTTCGAAAAATTTTGGCCAGAACGGAGATGCGGCGCCGAACGCCGCGTAGAGGGCAACGTAGACGACTATATAGGCGATTGGTGCGGGAATGCGCACAGGGAGGGCCTTATATCGGTTACTCTATTGCGTGCACGACCCTGGGGACGTTCAGGCGAAGAACGCAAACCAATCGGAGAACCGGCTGCGAAAGCGAAGTCTGGCCGTATCGCACCAGCCGGATCAAGTCGATCTGCGCTGCTCGGTTCGCCAAGTGACGGGCGCCCTTCTCAGTTGTACCGGCACTCCGGACGACGCCCAAAAAAAACGAGTCCTGTAGGTCAGTCATGCCGACTAACGCCGATTACGGTCCGCTAAGCGAGTGAGGACGTACCTTGAGTCCCTGATCCCGACGATCACTTCGCCATCTCCCGAACAAATTATGCCGCATCTTGCCGAAAAGTAATTGGCGCACCGGCTCTTGAATGGGGCGGTCATGGAGAGCTCTGCGTTCTCCGCGTTCCCGCGCGGCATAATTTCGCGCGTCGCGTTGGTACCGACCAGTTCAATGACCTTGTAGACGCTGTCGGGCGTGTCGTCCTCCTATTCGCTAGGCGCAGGAAATCTAGCATCGCGATCTTGACGCTGATACGCCTCGGAATGCCGTGGCAAAGAGTGCGATTGGCTGTCGCTTTCATGTTTGACCAAACGCAGGACTCGGGCGGCCCTCCGTCGGGGGATACGTTCGCATTTCAGCCCCCAGGGACGCTCACATGGAATCTTCTTCCCGCCAGTTAGCTTGAGCACATATATTTGCCGGCTGCGTTCGTCGCGGAAACCGCGTGCCTCGTGTGAAGGTTGGCTTGATGCACGGGTAAATTGACCTTGGGCCCGCCAACTGCGGCGGGTGACAACGCGAATGCATGTCTGTTCGTCGCAAGCGTTTACGCCTACGGCGTCGAGATCAATCCACGAGCTGTTGCAACTATCCAGCGGTTGCCCCAACGCACGATAGAATCGATTCGGCCGATGCCGGGGACCACGTCCCCTCGTGCTGCCATTCGAATCCCATCGGGTCCTTCGAGCACCGCCGTTCCGCCGCGAACCTCAAGGACTGCCCACCCCCCAATAGTCGTTGGTCTTGTCTCCGGGACCGACAGGAGCGGCCCCGGAGGCCCGAGCGAGCCGGTCACAGACGTATCCGGCTCGAAAACCGAAGAGGTTGGGTTCAAAGCTTCCGGCGATTGCCCCCCACTCGACGCTTTGACCAGAGGCTTCGGAGCAAGGCTCGCGCTGACTGTGGAGGGCTGACCTAAACCGGGCGGTGTTCGCGAGCTTGCTATCTTTCGGGCGCTTTCGGCCTTACCGCCTGACTTTGTGTCCGGCATGCGGCGCGAAGCCGGTTCTATTCGAGCATTTGGATTGAGAGCCGAGATGGTTGCAGGAGCATACCAGGCACCGGCCCATCCCAATCCAAAACCTGCAGCCAATGCGACCGCGACGAGCCAAATAGTGGGTTTTGAATGACCGCTTGGCGCCAATAGCGCCAGGACCTCATCTCGATTGGAGGGCAAGAAATCGGATCGGTCGAGCGTGACGGGCCACGGGACCGTCTCGATTATTTCCAAGGTATTGGCATGGTGCAATTGCATGCTCGGGTCCCTTGTGATCCCCAATGATCATGCCGGGAACTAAACCAACCCTTAACGACCGATGCACCTCAGCACGAATAAAGACAGCGGTTGATCACGCAGGCCGGGACCTCGACCACATGATCATGGGCCGTGTTTTGCAACCTTGAGCGGCTGGACCGGCCTTGCATTCGGACCCGTGGCTCACGTCCGGAACACAATGAATCCATGGCGCCGCCAGATTTGAGCCGCATGGCCGCCTATGTCGGTACGAAGGGTCATGCCGGGCGGGGCGCAACACCGGGAGTTTTCGATGTCCGGTTATTTGCGAATGTGCTTCGTCAGTTTGGCTCTTATTGAAACTCTTTCGACAGGCCCTGCGTCTTCCAATCCTCTTGCGGATATCTTCAATACTGCTGCACCCCAGCCTACGGTGACCTCTCCGCCGCAAGCGGAATGCTTGGGACGCCCCGGCAACTCGACCCCCGATAGCCTGCATTGGGTCTACCGAATGGACGGGCACCACAAATGCTGGTTCCTGACCGAGGGTGTGGCGAAGGTAAAGAAGACCGTTCGTCGACGCGTGGTGAAAGATAACACCGCCAGTTTGGACGAGAACGGAGCCGCGCGGCCCAGGCAGAGCGGGGTCGTTGATGCGCGCGCGGAGTTGCTGCGCTCTGCACCGGCCGAGCCGTCTCAGCCGCCTCACCCCGAAGTCAAGGTAGCTGATGCTGCCTCCGATCTCGATACGGGCACCACTCTGATGTCGGCGCCCCCCAATCGCTGAGCACGGCCGGCCCACGCACTCCGTGCCGAACCAAGTCGATGTTGAGCAACCTCTCGCGGCCGCGCCGGCCAACGATGTGGTGACCTCGCCCGAACCTCCGACTATCCCGATCGGCGTGCTTGTGCTCACTGCAGAGGCTCGTAACGAGGCGCCGAGCCAGACGGCAACTTGGCTTGGCGTACTACTGATGATTTTGGGGATGCTCTCCATCTTAAGCTCGAGCCGCTCGCTTCGGCACGCGGTGAGACTGCGCCACTGAAGCGCACTAGCCAGGCTTACCTGACGCGTCGCCGCGCGGTCGATGAGATCTAGCTCGCTGGTATAGCCGAATTGCCACACGTACAAAGGTTCCGCACCCATTCATTGAAGTTTGGCGCGGCCTGAGACGGACATTCGAGTACGGTGACGGTCCCCCTTTGGGAGGGACTGCATCATGCGGTACAAGGTGTTCGTGGTGGACAGCAGCCGGCGCGTGATTTGCGTCGCAAAGCTCGACTGCATTGACGAGCAGGCGGCGAGACGTCGAGCCGAACAAATGTATGGCGAACACGACGTTGAGCTTTGGGAAGGTAATCGCCTCGTTGCTGTATTTCGAAGTGCAACGTCGACCGAACAATCGAGGCGACCGCTCCGTCCCACATAGACGGCCGGTCTTACCGCCGGGTTAGTTCGGTTAGCCATGGCGGCGTAACAGGTTGCCGACACGTCGCATCGAAGCTCAAGAACTAGAGGCGCAGCCGCCAGATGCTCCCAGTACTGTGCCTCTGCGAGCAGTCTCGAATGCTGCTTACCAGGGTCCTGTTCGTTTAAGCGCATCTTCCCACCATGGCGCGCGTGTCCAGGAGCGTGCGGAAGGCAACGCATTCATGCGAAGCTCGGACCAATGCCGGAATCCGAACACCGACCGAACGCGAGCACTCTTCCAATTGGTGGAGAACCGAACCATATTGGCAATCAGCCCGGCGCAAAGGCCGAGCTTGCTTCGTCGCGCTCAGTGCTGCTTCCCGTTCAATTCTCTCAGTAAGGCATGTAGGAAGTCGCTGGCATGATCGTATTCGACGCGGCCATCGGCAACCGCGCGAGCGCGCGGACATAGGACATTGCCAACAGTCTCGGGATCGAGTGTGTTGACGCGCTCAGACCACAGCTCGAGTAGACCGTCAGGTATGTCGTCGCTGGATCTGAACAGCTTCGTGAGGCAATGCTCGCCATCGTGCTTCTGATCGTGGTGCGCTTTGGCAGCATAAAAGGCGAACAGACCGCGGAATGCTTCGCGGGAAACAGCGATCCTGACCATTATTCCCCCCTAATCACTGAAGTGTCGCTACATTCTAGCAATCTGAAAAAGTAACCGAAAATAACACAAGGCCGGATCGGGAAAAATAGGAAAGTGCGTCAGTAAAGTTGCCGCAGGGTTGGTAGCCCGCCCATTGCGTAGATGGAAAATCGGAGTTCGCGGGCCACTTCCCTTTTCGTTGCTTGACCCTCTTGGGCTGGGACCGCGCTTGTCCCAAGATGGCAGTGTTCTACTTACTCGGAAGCTGTGCCCGAGGTGCGGCAAGCCGATGACGGCCGTCCCCGACGATATAGCGGAGGGCAAGCAGCGCTACGTCTGCACAGTTTGCGACGGCGACCCGCTGCACGATCCGCGGCGCGCAAGCGGGCCGAAAGCCGCTGAAGCCGCCCGCGAGGCAGCGCACGATGTGGGCTCAAGGGAGCCGCGGAGTCAGAGCCAAGGCCGATGCGCCCTCAGGCGTGATCTCGTAGCGGTCGGCCTCCCGTTTCATCCAACCTGCGCGCACCATCTCTTCCGCCATCGCGACGCGGCACAAACGCTTGTTGCCGCCTGGGTGAAACAGCCCGCCGTCACGCGCCTGCAGGTGTCCGTATAGGCGGGCCTGGCACAGGACCCGGCGCATTGCCGGAGATGGAACGTCCATGGCCATCAAGCTCCTCCGGCACCGGACGTTCCTTAGCCTGGGCAAGCCTGAGCGGGTCGATTCCCCGGAACGGCAGGCGGTCCGGGGACTTGATCCATCGGACCATTTCCTGTGAGGAGAGCGACTATGAAAGCAATTCTGGCCGCGACGTGCCTTCTCGCACTCGCGTCGATTTCGCCGGCGGAAGCCAAGGGCTGCTTGAAGGGCGCCATCGTCGGCGGCGTCGCCGGCCACATGGCCGGACATGGCAAGCTCGGCGCTGCGGCCGGCTGCGCCATCGGCCATCACGAGGCCAGCAAGCAGAACCCCAATAACTCGAACGCCCAGGCGCCGGCGGCTCAGAAGTAGCGCCGAACCGGGTAGTGGCCGCCATGAAGATCTGGGCGCATTCCGAGAGCCACATCGTCGAGCTTGACGATGGTTCGCGCTGGCAGATCTTTCCCGGCGACCTCGATTTGACGCTGAACTGGAAGCCCGAGACCGAAATCAGCGTCGCGCCGGCAGAAGACAATCTCGGCTCGCATGTGCTGGTCGGCGCCGGCGCCAAGGTGCGGGTCATCCCGGAAGGCGCAAGCTGGCCCGTGCGGGAGGTCAAGAACGCGTTGAAGGATGGCTGAAGGCCCGCGGGAGTCCGCTCCAAGCGACTTGCGGCCGCTCCTCAGGAACGGATGCGATGTCGCCTTCGTCACGTCCGAAGATATCAACATCAAGGACGTCGAATGGCCATAGAAGACCGCGAGACCTATCTCATCGGAAGCGACAAAGTCGAAGGCACGAACGAGTACGGGCCCGACGGGCAGAAGTCGGTTACATCGAGCGTGTCATGATCAACAAGGTCAGCGGCAAGATATCCTACACAGTGCTCAACTTCGGCGGCCTATTTGGCATCAGCGACGATCACTACCCGCTGCCTTAAGATGGGCCGCCATGCTGCTCAAGTCTGGCAGCGCCATGGACTCGTTGCGTGCTCTTCGTGAGAGATCCGATTTGACCTCGCTCATCCATATCGCGCGCGTGCTAGTTCCAGGAACGAGAATGACAAGGTGCTTGGCTCAACACTCATGGATGCACAACCAATCTTTGAATTCAAAAAGGACGCGGACTCCTTACGCAGCGTAAATTTACGCGCCAAATCGAGCATTGACGACGCACGGGCAGCGGCGATGACGCACGAAAGTGCTCATCCGAAAGTTGCTCAACTGAAACAATACCTCGGCGGAGAAGGTGAAAGAAAGAGCGAAACGTGCACCAAGCATCGCAGCAGCGCAAATCGAACGCTGAAAAGGATTGGCGTGACTTCCGTTGTGGGTCAGTCGCTTCATTGAAGGCCAGTTTCGGCGAGGTCCGGTCCTGACACGGCATTGGACATTGAAGCACTCGCTCCGGATCGACGCGATGGGCCATATCCGGACCTATGCGCGTACTATTCTGAAGGATGGAAATTTACTGGCTTTCCGCTATTTTGTGTTGAACCGCAGTTCTGTAGCGGCGATCTCGAAACGGTGTTTGCCATGACCTCCAGGTCCTCGATCAGGCGGCTCGGCGCGCCGCTCGTCGCTTTTTTTCTGATCATCTGGCCGTTGGTTGCGCCGGTAGATGCTGTTGAGGACGCTGGAAAGGTTGGCGTGGTGTCGTTTGGCCTGTACGGGGATCAAGGCGTGTTTAGATCCGAGGCGACCGGCGCGGCTCAGGTCGTGGCCGACCGTTTCGAGACGGGCCCGATCAACGTGGAGTACAATTCCAAGAATGGCGGAAGTGCAACGATCGAAGCTCTGACCAAGTCGTTGCAGACGGCAGCCAACCGCTTGGATGCCGAGAAAGATGTTCTCTTTTTGATTCTCACCTCGCATGGCTCTCCTGATGGCCTTGCAATCAAGGCGGGGCGGCTCACAGAAACGCTCACGCCATCTCGTCTCCGCGACATGCTCGCGAAGACAGGTGTGCGATACAAGGTGGTGGTCATCTCGGCTTGTTATTCTGGGGTTTTTATCCCGCGTCTGGCGAATCCCGATGTGCTGGTCATCACCGCGGCCGATGCCAAGCATCCGTCGTTCGGCTGCCAGGACAAGGCCAAGTGGACTTATTTTGGCGACGCTTTTTTCAATGTCGCGCTCCGGAATGCCACTAGCCTGAAGGATGCGTTTCTCGATGCGCGCTCACTCGTCCGGAAGCGAGAATTGCGGGAACATTTCGAACCGTCGAATCCGCTCATGGCGGGCGGCGCAAACGTGCTGCCGTTTCTTGTCGGACGCCCTTGAACTACCGGCTGCGAGCGCAGAGGCTAGTGCTCGCGGACGCATCGCCGTTCCGGTCTCCTCCGATAAGCAGACTGTTTGGCGGTCCGCTTAGGCTTCGCATTCGGGCCATGAGCCGACATCGCTCCAATCAAGCGGCGATACTTCTCAGGCTCCTTAGCGGCCGTAGGGGAAGCAGCGGTTGCGATTGAGTGTGAGACCGAAATGCGCTCCCAGTGCAGCGATGGCCGCGTCCTGCTGAGGATAAGGATCGGCATTGGATGCGGCAACGATGATGATCCGGAACCCGGCGCGGTCCTTGCCACCCGGTGGCAGCATCGCTGTAGTCAGTGCATTGCCCTCCCTGTCGCGCAGCGTGAGGAAAAGCGGCATCTCTCGCTGTACATGGGCCTCGAGGCCGATGTCGCGCTCAATCGCGTTGGGCCGCTCCGGACGCCAGGATTGGACCGCCTTCTCCCGCTCGCGGCGGAAATATTTCTCAACTGTGTGGCCCATCAGGCGCGATCATGCATCGCTTCACCTTCCGTCTCGATACGGAACCACGTCTTGCCCTTCGGCGCGTCGCAAACGTACTGCATTTCGCCCGTCCTGCGATCGACGCAATTCTAGGGCGGCGGGCCTGCAAAGCCAATATGAGACTCGCTCCCGTGTATAGGCGGACACCAAGTTGGGGTGTACCAAGCTGTACCAATCTTGGTTTGGGCACCTAATCATCGGTCAAGTTTAGCCTGCGCAGGATACGGCGTGTGAGAAGCAACCAAAATTGTTCTTGATACGAGGGGCTAAGAGTTCTTGATTGGACGTTGAAGTTCTAGTGAGCCCAAACAATACTAGATCGACCGGAATAATCCTCTTCAAGGAGCGTCCCGATGCCTGACGTAAGGGAAAAGCAACGCGAAACCCGCCGGAAGATCATTCGCCAATGGGCGAAGCTTCCGAAGGATAAACGGGAGTCTATAGAGGGGATTTCTGAATTCGCCAGGACCGCCGCTCAGCAGAACGAGAACGCATTCGTCCGCAGTCGTCGCGATCCGTATCAGAAGATCATGGGATGGCTATTGCCGCGTGCTCATCTCTGAACGACTGAGTCCTCTGCACATCCTTCGAAGGCGACACCGGGTTCTTCAGCTTGACCCGATGTGGCGAACGGCCCGCGCGATTTAGGGAGCAAACCACGCACCTTGTCGCAAACCACGTTGAGCGGGATTTTATGACGCCGATCAGGCGACGGCCGATTTCCATTTAGGGTAACCAGCGGCGATCACGCTCGGGCCGACCCATGTCCGGTTGATCCCAGAGAGCCGACCTACAGATCCCCTGTAGCTTTCGGCAACGGGCCAATAGCAGATGATTTTCGGGTAGGATGATCATTGATGATCAGTCCTGCAATGCAAACGCTCGTGTAACGATGGGCAATCGACAACGGAACGCCACGAGCATCCGCGCCTTTGCTCACGAAGTTGGCGTAATTCGATAGGCTCTTCAACTCGGCCGACCGCGAGAGGCCGTACAGGCCGCTCCCACCGTTCACCAACGTCCGCAACATGTTCTCGCCGCACTGGCACGCTGGTCGAGGCCAGAGAACCGATACCTCGCGCCGTTCACGGCATCCCTGAAGTAATTGCGCTAGGCGCGCCAATTGGGCGATGGGTCGGGCTTGCATCAGTTCGCTCCAAATCCCGAATGCGGTGAACCAAAAAATCGCGGACGTTGCAGATTTACAACCCGCGTAGCCATTCGAGATACTAAGCTCATACTGAGCTCGTCCATTGAGACGACCGAAACATATTTCGTCTATTTCATACGAACAGCGGGACAAAAAGTGTTTGATGTCTATTGCAATGGCAAGCGCGAGCTGCTTGTTCTACGTAACGGCTCTGCAATACCCGGCGTTTGCTCTCGGAATAAATGGCGCAAGAGCAGAACAAGAGTTCTGAAAGTCAGCGACGAGATCAAGTCAGCCGTTCAGAGACAGGGCTATTACGTTCGCAGCTTGCGGGTTAGCAAGGAGCGGTTGATCTCGGTCGAGCAGGTCGGCGGCTTCTCCATGTGCATCTCTACAGCATCACCACAAGCCTCCGTCCTCTACTCGGCCTAACAGCGGGGCAGATAAGCCCGGCAGCTTGAAACGCGAACGGCTTTGGGAAGGTCAGGTCGTCGCCGCTCCATCCAACTGCGCCAGCCCAGCTTCGATCACAATGATATCTTCCTCGATCTGCTGAATGGTTGTCCGGTCATCAAAACCAGTGCGTGCCTTTAGGTCCGCCGCCAGCTTCCGGCGCTGCATGCGCAAATCGTCGAGAGCCCTCCTGTCATTCAGGCTAACGTAGCCGTCCACAATAAGCTCGATTGCGTTTGGCATCCCGGCGCCAGTCTTAAATCACCCACCCGCAACGCTTAGCCCGCGACATTCTTCACAATGGTATCTCTTCGGAGATTGTCTCCGGCAGTCGTCAAATGGAATCCGACGATCAGACCGAGCCGCCTTAACGTCAGGAGTGCAAGAGGGTCGCACAGTTCAATGGAAAGTCCGGCTCCCAATACCGCAATGGCGCGTCGTTCGTCGCTATCGAGATCAGCCCATGAGATGTCCATCACGCGCCTCCGCGCCAAAAGAATTATTTAAAACCCAAACGCGTGCCTGATTTGCCGCAGCATTTCCGTCGCCGCTTCGGTGTACCGACCGTTGGCTGGGTATCGATCTAGCTGCGCTGTGCTAATCAGCGCCACAATTGCCACCGTGAAGCCCTTAAACATTAGGCCTCTCCTGCGACATACCGCCAACCGGGCGTGTCGAATATAAACCGTTCTCAGAATGCGCTACGCACATGCCGACTTAATATGCAAATGGTGACAGTGAGTAGTAACCAGGTCCTTAACGCGCGCCATGAGCGCCATAGAATGAGGCGCAGACGCTGCAACGGCCGTTGTCGCGCTCAAAGTGTGCACATTTCTCAGCCGTCCAGGACCACGCAATCAAAAGCCCGCGTGGCGCCCATCGTCTGCGCAACGACATTCGCCCGTCTTCATCGCCTCAAAGACACTGGAGGAGATCAACATTGTGATGGTGTTAGCGAGACAGCTCGTCAGTTGATATTACGAGTGCGACCCGCATCCCTCCACTTTGAACTGGCGCTCGCTCAAAGAATGAAAACGGCCCTGGCGTGAGGCTGTGGGCGCCGGAGCCGTCATTCCCACGCCTCCGCTCCTGAAGGGTCGAAGACGAAAGCGCCCAGATCGACCATAGTCCTTCTGCCGAAAAAATTCCGGGAGAGTCTGTCCCGGTGCTGGGTCTGATTGGGTACACCTTGGGACGATCAACCGCCCAGACGCGGCGCCCGGTAATACTGAGCTGGCGAGATATAGTCCCTGTGCAAGCACGTTGGTCGTCTGTCGCCATCGATCAACACGGTGAGCCCGGTGGTAGAACGGCTCACCCCGAGAACGGTGCCCCTCTTACCGGCGAGGCTTGGGCAACGAGCGGCCCCTCGCAAGTCCGACTTGATGCGTCGGATCGGACGCATCGAAAGGCGCTTCATTCCATGAGTTCCGGTCTTGGCGCAACGCCGCGACGGATGCAGCCGGGAATCGGCCCAGCGCGAGGGCTTGGTAACATGGCCGATTGCCGGAGGGCGAATGGCGCTTCGGGCCGTCTCATCAGCTCCCGTGGGCAGCGCCGTGAAGGGCCCTAGAAGCCGGCTCGTTCATCACCCTTCCCTGGGGCGGGAAGGCGCCAGGGAACTGAGATGTTGGCTCTTGCTGCGGAAAGACTCGTTTAGGGATCATTAGCTCGCCAAGAGATACGTAGACATATCAGTTGATGGGCATCGTAATGATCTGTATACGTATCATTTGGCCTTTCAGATGATCCGAGAACATATCATGCCGCCCGCACCGGATCCGCTCCTCAAGGACCTTGGCTTGCGCTTTCGCAAGGCGCGCTTGGCCGCTCGCCTGTCGCAGCAGCAAATCGCCCAGCGGGCCAATATCAGCAGGCCTCGCTATCGGGACATCGAAACGGGGGCTGCCGCCGCCCGTGCAACCACGCTTGTCAACGTCGCACGCGCACTTGGCATGGAGATGATGCTGATCCCGCAGGCGATGGTGCCTGCTGTTCAGTCGATGCTCCAGCCTGCGGATCGCGATGATGATCGCCCTGCGTTCACGTCGGATGTTGAAGACGAGGAAGGCTCATGAGCGCGGCACTCCCCGCGGCGGAGCGTATCCAGTCGCTCGATATCTCGTTGAATAATCTTCCGATCGGCACGCTGGTCCGGACACCGGGCGACTACAACGCGTTCAACCTTTTGCCCTCTTACCGGAGCTTGAACAACCCGCCGATCTTGAGCCTGTCGCTTCGATCAGTCGATGGCGGCCTTCGCAAGGATCCCAAACCGATACGCGGCGCACTTCCACCGTTCTTTGCAAACCTTTTGCCCGAAGAGAAGCTGCGCGAGGCCATGGAAAAGCATCACGCCGCGTCAGTCAGGCCGGGCAACGATTTCGATCTGCTCGCGGCCCTGGGAACCAACCTGCCCGGGGCGGTGCGCGCGCTGCCAAGTGACGGCATGCCCGTTCCCATTGGTCCGGCGGCGGAGGCCGGCAAGAAGGCGCGCTTCTCGCTCGCCGGCGTGCAGATGAAACTATCGGTCATGAAAAACACGGGAAAGGAAGGCGGAATCACGCTCGCGGTGGACGACGAGCAAGGGGAATACATCGCGAAGTTTCCCTCGGTCACGCATATCGGCCTATCGGAGAACGAATTCGCAATCCTCGCCCTTGCGGAAGCACTGGGAATGGACGTGCCCGCCCGCGAACTCGTCGACAGATCAGAGTTTGCCGGCATCCCGGAAGAATTCAACACCATGTCCACGGGCAAGGTCCTGCTCGTCCGCCGCTTCGACCGCGAGGCCAGCGGCGCGCGCGTGCACATGGAGGATTTCGCGCAAGTGTTTGGCCGATATCCGTCCGAGAAATACACCGGCGCAGCCTATCACAACATCGCGGCAGCGCTGAACAGCGGCGTCTCGTTCGATGCAGCCATCGAATTTGTGCGACGCCTCGCTTTGACAGCGCTCACAGGCAACGGTGACATGCATCTCAAGAACTGGTCGCTGCTGTATCCCGGAGATGGCCGGACACCAACGCTGTCGCCCGTCTATGACGTGCTTTCAACGATTCCCTACATCCCAAAGGACGGCATGGCACTTAGCCTTGCCGGCGAAAAGTCGTTCAAGGCGTTGACCCAGGAGCGCTGGCGCAGTTTTGCGAACCGCAGCCGTCTTCCGGAAGGGGCCGTGATGACGGCAGTCGCTGAGACTGCGGCGCTCGTGCGCGCCAAGTGGTCGGTTCTTCCGGAACGCGATGTTGTGCCTGCGCAGGTCCTCGATCGGATCGATGCGCATGTCGATGAAATGGCAGCCATCCTCGCGCCTTAAGGTCGGCAGGTCTTGAAGCGCACATCACCCGATCCTGCTATCGCATCTGGGATGTTGGCGAATGCGCTCGCTCACAGGTTTTGCAGGCTTCCGGGCATTAGCCACTCAAGCGGCGACGGCTCGTTCTTGAAGGCGATCTTCTGAAGACGCCGACATTCGCCCGCGCATCAGCTCTTGCCCGATCCCGTCATCGAGGTCGACCCCGATACGGCTGCGACAATCCTCGTCGCACGCAAAGCGAGACATGCCGCGTGGATCGCATAGGGAGCCGCGCATCCGATCGACGCCGATAAGAATACCCCGATGCATCCAGCGAGCCAGGTGAAGACCGGCACTTTCCAGCGGAGGCCGGCCGGTCCAGCTCGGAACGGCCGTATGCAGAAACCCGCCGAGCCTTTGCCGCCAGTTGCCCGAACAGCATTCGTCGAAGGTCTCCCGCGAATACGCCCGGTCACAGGGGGATCAACGCGCCGGCCTAGGTTTATGCCCAGCAGGAAGAACGCGGAAGCTGTGGGACGTCGCGGGACCTTGATAGTTGCGAAGGCGCGGGACCGACATACGAGACTTCCCCTACTTGGAGAGGGGCTTGACGGGTTTTCATGTTCTCGAACAGCCTCGCAAACATCTGCTCGGCCTTGCTGACCTGCGGCACCGCCTTGTCCTGCTCGATGTTTGTCAGCGTGCCGACCACGATGGTGGCGACCATGCCCATTGCGTAATAGCGGCAGTTACTTCACGCCATAGACGCCGGCCTGATCGAATTTTACACTCATGTCTTCGCGCAGTCTTGCCGCCGAAGGGAGCCGCGCCGTCCGACAGCATGCCCTTAATTCTCGCGGCATTGTGAAGGCCCGCGCCAAAATCGGTCGAAGCTATCCCGACCCTTCCAAACGGTCATGGTCGGTGTGCAGGGCCACGCGTGCGGTCGGAGGCAAGTAGCGGCGCCCCTAGCTGCTTATGTCCGAAAGCAAACGCACGGTCTGTCCGAAGCCCGCCAAGCTATCGCGAACGCGACATTGCGCACGACAAACCAGAGGCAATGAACGCGCGCTTTGGCGCTGGCCTAGATCCTGCAGTCGCGAAAACAGCGTGTGTAGGACGGCGTAACAGCGTCAGCAACGCAACGATTTTGGACTGCGATGAGAACCCTCTGCCCGTCGCGGGCGGTGAGCTTCGACGCATTTCCTTTCGCTGTGTTGCTGATGCATGCGCTGTGGCGACACGCCTGAAGCAGAGGTCGCACTCGGTCCACCGAAGGACGGGAGTGCAAATGGCTGTGTGTCATCACCCTTCATTCGATGATGACGCACATTGTGAGGTGATGATGCGATTTGGAGTTCTTACTTGGGGGGCCGCAACAGCTGCACTCGTTGCAAGCGGAGCGGTCAATTCAACGGATCTTAGGCCGGCAGCAAAAGTCCCGCCGAAACTGTGGAGCTGGACCGGAGCATATATCGGCGGACACGTCGCCGGGGGCTACGGCCGGACCTCGTTCAGCGATCCCTATGGCCCGTCGATTTACGGGGACGTCGTTGATACGCCTGCATTCCTGGCCGGCGGACAGCTCGGCTACAACTGGCAGAGGGACCGCTGGGTGTTCGGCCTCGAACTGGAAGCGAGCCGTGCTGTCTCGGACGGCACAAACACCTGTCTTGCCTTCTCCAGCGTTGTTGTGATCGCAACCTGCAACGCAGGTCCAAGCGTCCTTGCCACGGGAACCGCTCGTGTGGGTTACGCTTTTGGCCCGCAAGGCCACACGCTGGCCTACGTCAAAGGAGGCGCCGCTTGGCAAAACAATCGCGGCGCGATCACCAATCACAACGAATTCCGGGACGGGACCTTTGCCGGATACCCGCGGCATACGACGCAGTTCGATGACGGTCGTTTCGGCGCGACCGTCGGCGTCGGCATCGAGCAGCAGCTCACGCCCGCTTGGTCCCTCAAATTTGAGTACGACTATATGGGTTTTGGCGGACCTGGTGTGGCGACCCCTCCGACCGTGCAGCGTCCGCCCCTTGCTATCATCCCCGCCAGCACGAGCAGCTTAGCCAGCGATTATCACGTCGGTAAAGTCGGCTTGAATTACCATTTTGGTGTCGATCCGACCGCGGAATGGGCCGATGCGCCGCTGCACCCCGCAACAGCGACCGCCAAAGCCAAGCCCGTTCTATCTACGGGCGGCTGGTCGATCGAGGGCGGCTCACGGGTCTGGCTCAGCCGGGGAGCTTTCCAGTGGGACTACACACATGCGCCCCGGTTTCCAGGAGATGAAAGCGTTCCCACTTCAAGGCTCACCTATCAGGGGCTCGACGGCGTGTCCGGCGAGATGTTCGGGCGCCTTGACAGCCCTTGGGGGATATTCCTGAAGGGCAATATCGGCCTCGGACGCTTCAACAAAGGAAAGCGGAACGACGAAGATTCGAGCCTCGGGCAGTGGGCCTATCTCAACGCGTTATCCGGTCAGGCAAACGGACGATTCACATACTACACGGCGGATGCCGGCTACGATTTTCTGCGCGGCAGCAATTACAAGGTGGGCGCATTTGTCGGATGGACCTCCTACGGCGAGAAGTCGGATTCGATAGGTTGCGTGCAGACCGCTTCGTCCTCGCCGGCTTGGCCATGCACGGGGCCGTTCCAGCGGCAGCGGCAGCTCGCCGGCACGCAAGACACCGATTGGAATGCGCCGCGCATCGGCCTTAGCGCCGAGGCTTTGGTGCTTGAGCGCTGGCGCGTGAGCGCCGACATTGCTTACCTGCCATGGACCGAGTTCAGTGGTCGCGACAACCATCTCCTCCGCCCAGCGACAACGTTCTACGATCAGCGCGGAGACGGTGGCGCAGGCCTTCAGGTGGAAGGGGCGCTCTCCTACTTTCTCACCAAGAATGTCAGCATCGGAGTTGGTGGTCGATATTGGTCAATGTGGACCAAAAAGGACAGCGATGTGATCTACAACGCCAACTGGCAGGGCGGCCGAGATCAGGAGCCTGCTCTTGCGAAATACCGCATGGAACGATGGGGCACGTTCATCCAGGCCTCCTATAAGTTTGACTGAAATCCCAGTGGCTCTGCACGATGAGTTTTGGCCGGTCGCGTGCGGCGGCGATCAGATGAGCTCTGGCAGGCTTTTGGGATCAGCGAGGATCCTGGTGCGCAGAGATGTCATGGGCAGCCTTCCGATGGGGCCGGCTTCGCTCAAGCGTCAGTGCCATCTGTTGACCCGACGGCGGAGCCGACGAGAGAGTATTGCTGCATGTCGGTTCGGCAGGGGCTTGCGATGCAGTTGAGTATCGAGGTGGATAAAAGCCAGACACTGTCCCTGCCTGGGCGTGAAGGGGTTTGCCGAATAGAAGCCCCAGCCAAGGCGCTGGATGCGCGGCCGTTGCATGTTCCCCCAGCGGGCGAGGGTATTCTGTGACATGAAAGCAATGGACGAGCGAACGGTGTGGGAAGGAATTTCGACGGCCCCGTACGAACGAGCGCTCGAGCTCGCCGTGATCGAAGGCAATCGCGTGCATGCGCTGATCTTCGCCTGCCGTCGCACCCCGAGCGGCTGGATCAAGGATACGACCCGCGAGCGGGTCGTCATTCATCCGACGCACTGGCGTCCGTGGCCCGCGAAAGACTAGTTTGCTCCAGCCCACCTCTTGTCGAAAGGACGGCCAGTCGAGCTATGAGGCGATCACCGTCCATTCTCGCAAAGACGCTTTCGTTTTCGCATCTGGCCACTGAATGACAGCACAAGGTCGATTTTTGCTTCGCTACGGGGCGGCGGCAACCGCCTCCGCTTTCATCTTCTTTCTGCGCCTTGCCTTGCATCACCATTTCGAGGATCGAACCTTCACCGTGATCTATGTTCCGGTCGTCGTCTTTGCGGCATTTGCTGGCGGCCGTGGGCCGGCCATCTTCGCCACGCTGCTCTGCCTTGGAAGCAGCGCCTATTTCCTCGGAACCGGCCTCTACAGCGACCCGGCGAACCTGATCGATGTCTCCTTCTTCACCGTCATGGGACCGATCCTCGGCGTGATCGGAGACCGGCTGCGGCAACAGTCCGAAGATGCCCGAAATCGGCAGGCCCAGCTTCAGTCAATCCTGGATACCGTCCCGGAAGCCATGGTCGTGATTGATGAGCGGGGCATCATGCGATCCTTCAGCGTCACGGCCGAGCGCCTCTTTGGCTGGTCGGCCGCGGAGGCGATCGGAAACAATGTCTCCATCCTGATGCCGGGACCTTACCGGCGGGAGCATGATAGCTATCTCGATCGCTACCGCGCCACAGGCGAGCGCCGCATCATCGGGATCGGGCGGATCGTGGTCGGCGAGCGCAAGGATGGCTCGACCTTTCCGATGGAGCTCGCAGTCGGCGAGGCCAAAGCCGGCGCCGAGCGTTACTTTACCGGCTTCGTCCGCGACCTGACCGAACGGCGAACCCAGGAACGCCGCATGCAGGAGCTGCAGTCGGAGCTGGTGCATGTGTCCCGGCTGACCGCGATGGGTGAGATGGCGTCCTCGCTCGCGCACGAGCTCAATCAGCCATTGTCCGCGATCACCAGCTATCTGCGCGGTGCCGCGACCCTGCTGAACGCGAGCGAGTTTGACAAGGAGCGCGTGCGCGAGGCCATGGACCGCAGCGCCGACCAGGCGTTGCGTGCTGGCGACATCATCAAGCGCCTGCGTGAGTTCGTCGCCAAGGGCGAGACCGAGCACACCATCGAGAATCCGGCGACGCTGCTCGAGGAGGCCGCAGCGCTGGCCCTGGTCGGCGCCAGGGAACAGGGTGTGCGCGTGTCACTGCGCTGCGACCACGACGTTCCCGATGTCGTTGCCGACAAGGTCCAGATCCAGCAAGTCGCGCTCAACCTCATCAGGAATGGCATCGAGGCGATGGAAACGACCAGCCGGCGCGAGCTGACCATCGGCATCACCCGCCAAAACAGGTTCGCCTTGTTCTCCGTCACCGATACCGGCACGGGCATCGCCCCGGAGATTGCCGAGAAGCTGTTTCAACCCTTCGTCACCAGCAAGGCAAACGGCATGGGTGTAGGTCTTTCAATCTGCCGAACCATCATCGAAGCACATGGCGGACGCGTCGCGGCGCGTCCCAACGAGGGCGGTGGCACCGTCTTTGATTTTACGCTGCCCTTCGCCGAAACGGAGGCGGCTGATGAACGATAAGCCGGTCATTCACGTCATCGACGACGACGCTGCGATGCGGGATTCGCTGGCGTTCCTGCTCGACGTCAATGGATACAGGTCGCAGGTCTACGAGACGGCCGATGCGTTTCTGGCCGGCGGCGGGGCCGAGACTTTAAGCTGCGTCGTCTCTGATATTCGCATGCCCGGCATCAGCGGCATCGAGCTGGTCAGGAAGCTGAAGCGCGAAGGAGCAGCCAGTGCGGTCATCCTGATCACCGGCCACGGCGACGTCGCGCTCGCCGTGGAGGCGATGAAGGCGGGTGCTGCGGATTTCCTTGAAAAACCGTTCGATGATGCGGCGCTTTTGGACGCGATCCGCGCTGCGCTCGATACCCGTCCTTCCGCTCCGGGCGAAAATTCCGCGCGAAAGCAGGCGGAGGCGCGGCTCGCAGACCTGTCGCCCCGCGAGCGCGACGTGCTGCAGGGGCTCGTGGCCGGCAAGATCAACAAGGTCATCGCGCATGACCTCAGCATCAGTCCGCGCACGGTCGAGGTCTACCGTGCCAATCTCATGGCGAAGACGGGGGCGCGCAGCGTGTCCGAACTGATGCGTCTCGCGCTCGCTGTGGGTCTGTGAGGCCTGGCTAGCCCGGCATCGGCTAGCCGCCGGTCGCCGGCCCGACCAGTGCCAGTGCTTGCGCTGACGAGGGGCGTCGACTGCAGCGTGAGCGATCGAGCGCGATCCTGATTGATCTTGCTCAAGGACTTCGCTCCGGTTCTGAGCAACATGTCGGCAAACAGGAGAACACAATGGCCTTATTTGAGGTGCGCTTTATCAAGACAGTCTGCGACGACAGGGGGCAGAAGCATCGCGCGTGCGAGGCGGCGTTCAGCATCGAAGCTCCGTCCCTCACGGACGCAGTTGGACGAGCGGAAGCCGATTTTTGCCGGGAGAGGCACGTCCATGACTGGACGATCTTCGCAGATGCGGTCGAATTCCGGGCGCCGGCCGCGCTGGAGCGGGCCCGGGCCTCCTAGCAAGGTCGATGTGTCTTGAACCCCCTCGTGCGCCGTTATGCGGGCTACAATGTACCGCGCTATACGTCTTATCCGACTGCCGCCGATTTCTCAGCCGACGTCGGCGCGAAAGATCACGAGGCCTGGCTCGCCGGCCTCGGGGCGGGTCAGGCCGTATCGGTCTATCTTCACGTGCCCTATTGCCGAAGGATATGCCTGTACTGCGGCTGCAACACCAAAATGGCCGTCCGTGATGACGTGGTCGGTGCCTATCGCCGCGCGCTTGAAGCCGAGATCGATCTTGTTGCGAGCCTGGTCGGGGGGAGGCCCCAAATTGCCCGGCTGCACTGGGGCGGCGGAACGCCGAGCATTCTTGGAGCTGACGGCCTGCGATCCGTCATCGCCGCGCTCCGTCATCGCTTTCGGTTTGCGAACGCCCTCGAGCACGCGATCGAGCTCGATCCACGCCACGTGACTGTCGCGCTCGTGGCGGTCCTGGCGGAGCTCGGCGTCAGCCGTGCGAGCCTGGGCGTCCAGGACATCAATCCTTTGGTCCAGGCCGCGATCGGCCGCCTCCAGCCGCTGCCTGTCATCGAGACGGCCGTCGAACGATTGCGGTCGGCCGGAATCAGAAATCTGAACGTCGATCTGATGTATGGGCTGCCGCTGCAGACAGCCGCCTCGATCCACAAGACGTGTACGTTGGTCGCGGCGATGGCGCCCGACCGCATCGCGTGTTTCGGCTATGCGCACCTGCCGCGGCTCAAGGCCAACCAGCGGCGCATCGATGAAGTCAAACTGCCGTCGCAGGATCAGCGCATTGAGCAGGCCGAGGTCATGTCCGAGGAGCTGATTGGTGCCGGCTATGTGCGAATCGGCATCGATCATTTTGCCAGGCCCGGCGATGCGCTCGCAAGCGCCGCAGCAGGCGGGACGCTGCATCGCAATTTCCAGGGCTATACCGAGGATGCCAGCGGCGTTCTTCTCGGCCTCGGCGCCTCCTCGATATCGACCTTCACGGACGGCTTCGTGCAGAACGCAGCCGATGTTCCGAGATATGTCGGTGCCATCGCTGCCGGCTCACTCGCCTCAGCCAGGGGATGCCGGCGCGATGAAAACGACCGGCAGCGCGCGCACATCATCGAGCGGCTCATGTGCGATTTCAGTGTCGATCTCGATGCCGTCGCGCCAAATGCCGAGTTCCGCAATGAAATGGCGAGGCTGGCATCGATGCAATCGGAGGGGCTGGTCGAGATCGATGGCGCGAAGTTGACAGTCACGCAAGCCGGCCGGGCCGTCGTTCGCGTCATCGCCGCAACTTTCGATACCTATCGATGCGCGCAGGCGGCCCAGTTCAGCAGCGCAATTTGATCTGCATCAACGACAACGTCCCTTGGCGGATGTAACACATCATCGAGAAAGGGACCCAAATCGTCACATGTTGATTGAAGCGGCCGCCAAGACATGCAGCACATTGTTCGGCAATCTCCGTGACCGCTTGAAAGGTGTCATGGATCGCAGGAACGAGTTGCAGCGGCTGGACCAGCGGGAGATCGAGGTGATCGCGCGCGAGCTGAATCTTTCCAGGACGGAGCTCGCTGCGCTGATCTTGAAACCTTCGGGTTCGCTTCAGTCCCTGAGCAGGCGCCTCTCCCATGCTGGCCTTGCTGAGGACGACGTGGAGGCATCTCACGGTGACGTGCTCCGCGATCTGCGACGCGTGTGCAGCCAATGCTCGTCCAAGGCGCGCTGCGCCCGGGACTTGAATCACGCGCGGCAAGCGACGCCCGCAAAATACTGCCCAAATGAGCAGACGCTGCGGGCGTTGGCGGACGATGTGCAGCGGTGCGCCCCACAAAATCTGCCGGTCCCCGCCACCCACAATTGATGTCGATCAGCCCGGGCGCCGCGCGTGCCTCCCTGAGCCACTCCTCGAGGATGTCGCACCATGACGAACGTCTCCGCCGGCGCAAAATCGATGACGATCGGAGAAGCGACGTTGTGGCCGCTGTTTGCGGTGCTCGCATTCATTTGCCTGATCGGCGCGGGATTCGCGCATGACGCCCCGTTCGCCTTTCACGCCTCGCTTAGCTGCGCCGCCAGCATCGCGGCGGCGTTTGCGATCCTCAACCGCTACTATGATCGCCCGGCCAGACTGCCCCCGCAGGAGATCAACGGGCGTCCCAATTACAATCTGGGACCGATCAAGTTCGCATCCGTGGCGGCGATGTTCTGGGGCATTGCCGGCTTTGCCGTCGGGCTGATCATCGCCTCGCAACTGGCATGGCCCGCGCTTAATCTCGATCTGCCCTGGACCAGCTTCGGCCGCCTGCGTCCGCTGCACACGTCGGCCGTGATCTTCGCGTTCGGCGGCAACGTCCTGATCGCGACCTCGTTCTACGTCGTGCAGAAGACCTGCCGCACCCGGCTTGCCGGCGATCTCGCGCCCTGGTTCGTCGTGCTCGGCTACAACTTCTTCATCGTGATCGCCGGCACCGGCTATCTGCTCGGAGTGACGCAGTCGAAGGAATATGCCGAGCCCGAGTGGTACGCCGATCTGTGGCTGACAATCGTTTGGGTGACTTATCTGCTGGTGTTCCTGGCTACTCTGGTCAAGCGCAAGGAACCGCACATCTTCGTCGCCAACTGGTTTTATCTGGCGTTCATCGTCACAATCGCCGTGCTCCACCTCGGCAACAACCCCGCGCTGCCGGTCTCCGTGTTCGGCTCGAAGTCCTACATTGCCTGGGGTGGTGTTCAGGACGCCATGTTCCAGTGGTGGTACGGGCACAATGCGGTCGGCTTCTTCCTCACCGCCGGTTTCCTCGCGATCATGTACTATTTCATCCCCAAGCGCGCCGAGCGGCCGGTCTATTCCTACCGGCTCTCGATCATCCATTTCTGGGCGCTGATCTTCCTCTACATCTGGGCCGGCCCGCACCATCTACACTACACCGCGCTGCCTGACTGGGTGCAGACGCTCGGCATGACCTTCTCGATCATGCTGTGGATGCCCTCCTGGGGCGGCATGATCAACGGGCTCATGACGCTGTCCGGCGCCTGGGACAAGCTGCGCACCGACCCGGTGCTGCGCATGCTTGTCGTCTCCGTCGCCTTTTACGGCATGTCGACGTTCGAAGGCCCGATGATGGCGATCAAGGTCGTCAACTCGCTCAGCCACTACACCGACTGGACCATCGGGCACGTGCATTCCGGCGCGCTCGGCTGGGTTGGCTTTGTCTCCTTCGGCGCGCTGTACTGCCTGGTGCCGTGGGCGTGGAATCGCAACGGACTCTACAGCCTCAAGCTCGTTAACTGGCACTTCTGGATCGCCACCCTCGGCATCGTGCTCTACATCTCCGCGATGTGGGTGTCGGGAATCCTGCAGGGCCTGATGTGGCGCGCCTACACCTCGCTCGGCTTCCTTGAATATTCCTTCATCGAGACCGTCGAGGCCATGCACCCGTTCTACATCATCCGTGCAACCGGGGGCGCGTTGTTCCTGATCGGCGCGCTGATCATGGCCTTCAATCTCTGGATGACGGTCCAGGCCGGCGAAGCCGAGGAGGCACGCGCCGCCGGCCGGCTCCAGCCTGCCGAATAGGTCGTGCTATGTCCTTCTGGAACCGACACAAGATCTTCGAGAAGAACGCGACCATCCTGATCGGTGGAATCCTCGTGGTCATCGCGATCGGCGGTCTCGTCGAAATCACGCCGCTGTTCTATCTCAAGAGCACGATCGAGGCGGTCGATGGCCTTCGTCCCTACACGCCGCTCGAGCTTGCCGGGCGCAACATCTATGTCCGCGAGGGCTGCTACCTCTGCCACTCGCAGATGATCCGCCCCTTGCGGGACGAAGTGGAGCGCTACGGGCACTACTCGCTGGCCGCCGAGAGCATGTACGATCACCCCTTCCAGTGGGGATCGAAGCGTACCGGTCCTGATCTTGCCCGCGTCGGCGCCAAATATTCCGATGATTGGCATGTCCGGCACCTGACCGATCCGCGGGCGATCGTGCCGCAATCGGTGATGCCGGGGTATCCATCGCTGGCTGCGACCGAACTCGAGCTTGAGGACATCGCCGCGCATCTTCGGACCAGCCGCGCAATCGGCGTACCTTATACCGACGAGCAGATCGCTCATGCCAAAGCCGACCTCAAGGCGCAGCTCGATCCCGATGGCGCGGATGCCGAAGCGTTCCAGAAGCGCTATCCAAATGCGGTTGTCCGCAACTTCGACGGCAAGGCCGGCCAACCCACCGAACTCGATGCGTTGGTCGCCTACCTGCAGATGCTAGGGACGCTGGTCGACTTCAAGCTCTACGACGAAAAAGCCAATCTGCGTTGAAGGCAATTTGTGATGAAGGCGATTGTCTCCGTTGAAAACCTGGTGTCGCAGTTCGTGCTCAATTTCTGGACGCCGGTCTTCGTCGGCATCTTCCTTGCTATCGTCTTTTATGCACTGCGTCCCCGCAACAAGGCGCTGTTCGATGCCGCGGCGAAACTGCCGCTGCGGGAGGATTGACGGATGAGCCAGCACAACGACACCGACCACATTACCGGCCGGTCGACCACGGGCCACGAATGGGACGGCATCAAGGAGCTGAATACGCCGCTTCCCCGCTGGTGGGTGCTGACCTTCTACGCCACCATCATCTGGGCCTTCGGCTATTGGGTGGTCTATCCGGCCTGGCCGCTGGTGAGCGGCTATACGGCCGGCGTCCTGCACTACACCAATCGCGCCGCCGTGACCGCAAATCTCGCCCAACTCGAAGCCTTGCGCGGCGAAAGGATGAAGGCGCTTGGCACCGCGTCTCTGGCCGACATCGAGAAGGACCCGGCCCTCCTGGCCTTGGCGCGCGCGCGGGGCAAGACGGTGTTCGGCGACAATTGCGCGCCCTGTCACGGCAGCGGCGCCGCCGGCGCGAAGGGCTATCCAAATCTGAACGACGACGACTGGCTCTGGGGCGGCACGCTCGACCAGATCATGCAGACCATCCAGTTCGGCGCACGCTCCGGTCATGCCAAGGCGCATGAAGGCCAGATGCTCGCCTTCGGCAAGGACGGCGTGCTCAAGTCGGACGAGATCGTCGCGGTGGCCAACTATGTGCGCTCGCTGTCGGGCCTCTCGACCCGGAAAGGTTATGACGCCGCCAAGGGCGAGAAGATCTTTGCCGACAATTGCGTCGCCTGTCACGGGGAGAGCGGCAAGGGCAATCAGGAGCTCGGCGCCGCCAATTTGACCGACAAGATCTGGCTCTACGGCTCGGACGAGGCGACCCTGATCGAGACCATCAGCAATGGCCGCGCCGGCGTCATGCCGGCCTGGGAAGGGCGGCTCGATCCTTCGACCATCAAGGCGATGGCGGTCTACGTCCACTCGCTGGGCGGTGGCAAATAGCAATGCCGGGCTAGGTTTGACCGGTTCACCCAGGTGAAGCCGTTCCGCCTTGGGGCAATGGTGCCTTGTCGGGGGATTTTGATGGGCGTTCCGATGACCAAGAACGTCACTTCGAAGGAGTTGATGGGTGGCGATGATGATCTGCCGCTCTATGCACCACAGAAGAAAATCTATCCGCAACGGGTTTCGGGCACCTTCCGGCGGATCAAATGGGGGCTGATGGCGCTCTGCCTCGGCGTCTATTACCTGCTGCCGTTGGTGCGCTGGAATCGGGGCCTCGGCGCGCCCGACCAGGCCGTGCTGATCGATTTTCAAAGCCAGCGCTTCTATTTCTTCTTCATCGAGCTGTGGCCGCAGGAGTTCTACTACTTCACCGGGCTCCTGATCCTGGCTGCCTTCACCTTGTTCCTGATGAATGCGCTCGGCGGCCGCACCTGGTGCGGCTATCTCTGCCCACAGACGGTGTGGACCGACCTGTTCTACGCGGTGGAGCGCTGGACCGAGGGCGACCGCCGCGCACGAATCAAGGCCGATGCCGGTCCGCTGACGGCCGCGCGGCTGGCGCGGCGCGCGTTGAAGCAGGCGATCTGGCTGATCATCGCCTGGTGGACCGGCGGCGCCTGGGTCCTCTATTTCTCGGATGCACCGACGCTGGTGAAGGATCTCGCCACGTTCCAGGCGCCGGCGATTGCCTACATCTGGATCGGCATTCTCACCGCTTCGACCTATCTCCTGGCCGGCCACGCACGGGAGCAGGTCTGTCTCTACATGTGCCCATGGCCGCGCATCCAGGCCGCGCTTACTGATGAGTGGGCGCTCAACGTCACCTACAAATACGACCGCGGCGAGCCGCGCTGTTCGATGAAGAAGGGAAGAGACCTGCGCGCGCTGGGCGAGAAGATCGGTGAGTGCATCGATTGCAACCAGTGCGTCGCGGTCTGCCCGACCGGCATCGACATCCGCAACGGCGCGCAGCTCGGCTGCATCCAGTGCGGCCTTTGCATCGACGCCTGCGATAACGTGATGAAGAGAATCGGCAGGCCGACGCGCCTGATCGGCTACGACAACGACATCAATGTGCAGCGGCGGACATCCGGAAAGACGGAACTCTTCAAGCCGGTCCGTTCCCGGACGGTGGTCTATGCCGCGCTGATCGCCACGGTTTGCGCGGTGATGCTGCATGCGCTGCTGACGCGCTCGCTGCTGGACGTGAACGTGCTGCACGACCGGAACCCCGTGGCGGTCAAGCTCAGCGCCGGCGCGATCCGCAACGGCTATACGCTGCGCTTCCTCAACAAGCGCGGATTTGATCGCGTGATCGCCGTCGATGTCGACGGCCCCGCCAATGCGCAGATCCACATCGTCGGCGTCGACTCCGTCACGCCGGACCGGCCGATGATCGTGCTTGCGCGCGATACGACCACCGAGTTGCGGGTGCTGGTGACTGCGCCGTTCGACGAGAAAGCGGAGAAGACCCAGCCGGTGAAATTCCGCATCACCGACATCGGGCTCGGCGAGGTTGCCTCCGCCACCGATCATTTTGTGACGCCCTGAAATCTGAGGAAAACCGGACATGACAACGTCTTCATCCGCCATACGGCCGATCACCGGGCGCTTCGTCCTGATCGCCGTAGTCTCTTTCTTTGCCGTCGTGATCGGCGTCAACGCGGTGATGATGCGGCTTGCCATTGCCACGCTGCCGGGAACCGAAGTCGACAGCGCCTATAGCGTGAGCCTTGCCTATCAGAAGGAAATCCAGGCGGCACATCAGCAGAACGGGCGCGATTGGAAAATCGATGCGCATATCGAGCGCCAGGCCGGCGGGACGGCCCGGCTGACTGTGGACGCGAAGGCGCAGGACGGCACGCCGCTTGCCGGGCTGTCGGTCTTCGGCCGGCTCGAGCGGCCGACCGACCGCAGAGCCGACCAGGCGTTTGCGATGATCGAGGCGGGCGGCGGCAACTACCACGGCATTGCGCATGGCGTTGCGGTGGGGCAGTGGGACCTGGTGATCGAGGCCGATCGGGACGGAAAGCGCCTGTTCCTGTCGCGCAACCGCGTCGTTTTGAATTGAGGGCTGGGGGAATGCAATCGACGATCGATTTTTCGCACTTCCTGAAGAGGTCCGGCCCCGATCGCCTGCGCCTCGATCTCGCGGTCGACGGCATCTGTTGCGCCGGCTGCATGGCCAAGATCGAGCGCAACTTGTCGCAGATCCCGGATGTCACCCTGGCCCGGGTCAATCTGACCGATCGGCGCCTGGCCCTGGAGTGGAAGGCGGGCGCGTTGGATCCCGCGCTCTTCGTCGTTCGTCTCGCCGAGCTCGGCTACAAGGCCTATCCGTTCGAGCCGGCGGGCGCAGAGACACGGGAGGCCGACCTCGCGGGCGCGCTGCTGCGGCGCCTGGGTGTTGCCGCTTTCGCGGCGATGAATGTGATGATGCTGTCGGTGCCGGTCTGGTCCGGCAATCTCGGCGACATGCTGCGCGAGCAGCGCGACTTCTTTCATTGGCTCTCCGCGCTGATCGTGCTGCCGGCGGCAGCCTATTCGGCCCAGCCCTTCTTTGCGTCGGCCTGTGCGGCGCTGCGTGCGCGCGGTGTCAACATGGATGTGCCGATTTCGATCGGCATCGTCCTGGCGCTGGCGATGTCGCTGTTCGAAACGGCGATGCATGCCGAGCACGCCTATTTCGACGCGGCGATCATGCTGATCGCGTTCCTGCTGGCCGGCCGCTATCTCAACCAGAATGTGCGGCGGCGTACCCGCGCCTTTGCCGGCAATCTTGCCGCGCTGAAGGCGGAAACGGCAACGAAATTCATCACTGACGAGGAGATCCGCACCGTTCCCGTCGCCGCGATCCGCCCCGGTGATGTCGTGCTGCTCCGTCCCGGCGAGCGGTCGGCCGTCGACGGCGCTGTCCTCAGCGGCCGCTCCGAGATTGACCAAAGCCTGATCACCGGCGAGACGCGACCAACGACGGCAATCGCCGGAAGTGCGGTCTACGCCGGGACCCTGGTGCGATCCGGCGCCTTGCGCGTGCGCGTCTCGGCGGCCTGCGAAGCAACGCTTCTGTCTGAAATCTCGCGGCTGTTGGAAAATGCCCTGCAATCGCGTTCGCGCTATCTGCGCCTTGCCGAACGTGCCTCGCGGCTTTACGCGCCGCTTGTCCACGCGACCGCGCTCTTGACCATGACCGGCTGGCTTATCGCAGGCGCCACGCTCCACGATTCGGTCGTGATTGCCATCGCTGTCCTCATCATCACCTGTCCCTGCGCGCTTGGCCTCGCCATCCCAGCCGTTCAGACGGTGGCCTCCGGCGCCCTGTTCGGCTCGGGCGTGTTGCTCAATGCAGGTGAGGCGATCGAGCGGATCGCCGAGGTCGATCGGGTGATCTTCGATAAGACCGGCACGCTGACTCTCCCCGAGCTCGACGTCGCAAATGCCGGGTCAATTCCTGCCGATGTCTTCGATTTGGCCGGCCGCCTGGCGCTGTCCAGCCGGCACCCGGTCGCCGCCGCGGTTGCGCGCGCGGCAGGCGCAAAAGCGCCGCTGCCGGACATCGCGGAGGTGCCGGGGCAGGGCGTTTCCGGCGTGGTCGATGGCGTCGACATCAGGCTGGGGCGGCCGTCCTGGTGCGGCGCCGATGAGGCGGCTAACCAGATTCTCCAGAACGATCCCGAGGCATCCGTCGTCGCGTTTCGACACGGTTTGACGCGCCATGTCTTCGCAGTCCGGCAGCGGATCCGTCCTGATGCGGCGAACACCGTCTCTGCGCTGCAGCGGGTCGGCTTGACGGTGGAGATGCTGTCCGGCGACCGGGAGCCGGCCGTCAGGGCCGCTGCCGAGACGCTCGGCATTCATCATTGGCGTGCCGAGGTGACCCCGGTCGACAAGATCGCCCGCATCGACGAGCTCGCGCGCCACGGCCACAAGGTGCTGATGGTCGGAGACGGCCTGAACGATGCGCCGGCGCTGGCCGGTGCTCACGCCTCGATGTCGCCGGTCAGCGCGACGCACCTCAGTCAGTCGGTGGCGCATGCGGTGTTCCTCGGCGAGCGGCTTGCACCCGTGCAAGCCGCGATCGCCATTTCGCGCCAGGCGGTGCGGCTGATGCGGCAGAACCTCTGGCTCGCGGTGATCTACAACGCGCTCGCTGTCCCGCTCGCCATGGCCGGCCTGGTGACGCCGCTGATCGCCGCGGCCGCGATGTCCACCTCGTCGCTGCTCGTGATGCTCAATGCCTTGCGCGCGCGCCGGCAGAGGGAGCCCGCCTGATGGAAGTCCTGCTCTATCTGGTGCCGCTTGCGATCGTACTTGGCGCGTTCGGCCTCGCGGCCTTTCTCTGGTCGCTCAAGAACGGCCAGTATGATGATCTGGATGGCGCCGCCTGGCGGGCGATCGCCGACGATGAGCCGGCTGAGACATCCTCCACCTCGGCGCACCCGGCGAGCGCCCAGCATCGTCAACGCGATCGCAACCCGCGCGAAGGCCATCAGCAGCGTCCATCAGGACGCCCGCGTGGCGGACCGAGCGGGATTCGACAATCCGGGACGATCCCGGCCGCTCAGCCATGGCCGCCCACCTATCAATAGCAGCTGGGGGATTGGTCAGTTTATCGGAAGCGCAAGAAGAATGTCGGCTTCAGCCGTGAACATGCGCTAGCAGTCTGCTGAAGAACCCGCTCGCCACGGAGAGGGCTTGATGATTCACTTTATCATCCCGATTCGGTGGAGGCGATCATGCGCGGCAGGTTTACGGATCAGGGCGGCCTGTTTTCGTACATCGCGCCGGAAAAGCGTGTGCCAGCGAACCATCCGCTGCGGAAGGTCCGGGAACTTGTCCGGGATGTCTTGAATGATTTGAACCGCAGCCTTGGGAGGCTCTACGCCAGCGAGGGACGTCCTTCGATCCCTCCGGAGCAATTGCTGAGCGCCTTGCTGCTGCAGGTGTTCTACGGCATCCGCTCGGAACGCCAGTTGATGGAACAACTGGACTACAATCTTTTGTACCGCTGGTTCGTGGGGCTGTCGCCGGACGATCCGGTCTGGGATCCGACCACCTTCACCAAGAACCGGGAGCGGCTGCAGAACGGCGATGTGTTCACGAAGTTCATGACCTGGCTTCTGAACCATCCGCAGGTCAAGCCGCTGCTGTCGGACGAGCACTTCTCGGTGGACGGGACGCTGATTGAAGCCTGGGCTTCACAGAAGAGTTTTCGTCCCAAGGACGGCTCCGGCGACGATGATGACGGCGCCAACTTCCACGGCCAGAAGCGCAAGAACGACACCCATGCGAGTACCAGCGACCCGGACAGCAGACTTTATCGCAAGGCGGCCGGACGGGAAGCCAAGCTTTGCTATATGGGCCACGCCACCATGGAGAACCGGCATGGGCTGGCGGTGGCCGGCAGGGTCACGCATGCCAATGGCACCGCCGAACGCCGGGCTTCGGAGATCATGCTGAAGGCGAGACGCAAAGCCGCAGGTCGCCGCATCACGGCCGGTGAGGACAAGGCGTACGATACCGCCGATCATGTCGCCAATCTTCGCGCCATCGGCGTGACGCCGCATGTGACGCAGAACCAAGCCGTCACCAAAACCGGCAAGACCCGCAACAGCGCCATCGACGAACGAACCACGCGGCATCCGGGATATGGCATGTCGCAATCACGCCGGGCGATGATCGAATGCATCTTCGGATGGGGCAAGCAGCACGGCACCATGCGCAAGACCAAATATCGCGGCATCGCGCGCGTCGCCGCCGACTTCCTGCTCAATCTGATCGCCTACAACCTGATCCGCATTCCCAAACTGCTTGCCGCTTAGCCACCCGCGTCAGGGTACACCCAGCACCAGCCTAGGAAATTACAACCAACTCCACCGCGTCGCCCCCAACAACGACCGGCAAGAACACGAAAACTCTCCATTTCAAGGTTTTTCAGCAAACTGCTAGATCGTGATTTCGTCAGATCAATGATGCGTAGCACCGTAACCAAAACGACGCGCGAACCCGACTTGAACTACAAGCTCGACCTCATCCCTATTTCGCAGAGAAAGGTATTCTCATGCCCTCAAGGGCATGGCCTAGCCTCTCGACGATCCTTTCCGAAGTTTCTCGCTTAGTTATCCCGTCGTAAGGACGCGAACGTAGCCACTGCGAACTAGGTGTGTACCCATAAACCCGGCGGCGTCATGTGACTGTTAACTACGCCGCTTTGCTCCTATAACGACCAAGTTCGTGGGGTAGCGCAGTATGTCGCGATGGGCCAACACCGGGCATTAAGTTTGGCTCTATCTTTTATCGTTTGCTCTCTCGATGCCGACGGACCCAAGTGGCTCGACGCTTCGGCCGCTGGTGTGCTGTACAGTCAGTCCGTCACTAATCTCGCCGCCAGACTTGATTGCCGCAGATTGAACTCCAAAAAGGCGGTCAAAAACGACACCAATCAATGCGCCAAATGCAGTTTCCGATGCTCCCAGCCACATCTTGAACTCGTTAACCTGATAGCTTGAGAAGAACGCAAATCGCGCAACGATATAAAGCAAGCTCAAACAGAAAATTGCCACCACTAAGTACATCGTTAGAGCCGCTAGAACGTCCAGGCGTTCGAATGCCCCCGCAGGCGCGGGCGCGGTATTTGCAACCACGTATTTCAAAAACGAGCTGGCATAGATCAGAGTAACTGGCGCAACAATCAGGATACTTCCTATTTGATCTCGAAAGTCGGTGAACCGTGTGGCCACCGCTATACACCCGATGGCCACAACATGGGTCATCAGCACCGACAACCCGCATGCGTAACGGAATGTACGTGCCTGCATTATCAATTCGCCTCGGTGGCTTGTTGTAAAGAAGCAGCTATCGAACTTTTTATTCGGTCTTGGAGCACGCGAATTTCCGAGTCGTGTTCGAGACCTATGTGCTCGAAGAGGTCACTGCGCTCCGGAAAAAGCTCTGCTGTCGTTCTGACCATGGGCTCAAAGTCAATGACTGTGATCTGAGGCTCAAGGTTTCGGCTGAAGCCCAGAGCGACGTAAAATCGATGACGCTCGATCCAATGGGGTGATTTTAGCGCGAGTTCCGAGCTCTTTCCGAGAAGCTCAACCTCGTAGGTGCCAGCTACACTATCAGTGGCAGTTACCAGGTAGCTAACTGACTTGACGTGGTTTGTAACTCTTCCTTCACAGCCGTTCTTGCTTGGCTTTTCATCGTATAGACGAAGAAGAGCTTGGCATATGAGGGGCTCAACTCTTAGGTCGCTTCGAAAAAACCGCCTGAGTGCCTTTGCGTTTGCAATTTGCGGTTCATCTAGCCCACCCGTCACCTCCTCGTCCTCAGTATTGGCCGGAGCCGTTCGAATTCGGCAGTGCTTGTAAATTTTCTGTAGCTCGTAGAGAGACTTTCCGGTTACATCACACGGATCAGACAAGGGCAGCGAAGTCGGCGGGGCAATTTTGATCGTCGACGGTGGTATCCCACCAGTCGTCTCACGCGAGATCGGCACGGTGGGATGAGACGGCCCCGGGCCAGGCAAGCTTTTCAGATCAAAATCTGTCGAGAATGATGGACCCACGCTCACACAGAGAAAGTAAATACCGGCGCCGAAAAATACTCTCCACATATCCTTACGCGCCTCCCGAACCCGAACTCAGGCTGCGATTGCAAGCTAACGACGATCTTAGGCTTTTCTCGCCCGGTTGCACAGCCTGTTTCGGCCCTTCGTCCGCTCCTAGAGCCGGCGTCCGGTTAGGGTCACTTTCGACGGTTTCAGCGGAGATTGTCGGCTGGCTGATGTCCGCTTTTACTCCGTAAGGGTCCGACTGGGACCTGCCCAGAGGCGTTGCGTCCGGTCAGCCCCCTGTGATTCAAGCTTCGAAACTGGGGCTCGAATCATGCACTACGAACTCGCCGATGATGAATGGATCGCAAGCCCATGCTGCCGAACAAGCCGCGTGGCGTTCACGGATTAACGACCATCGAGTCCTCAATGGCATGTTCTGGGTCTTGCGCTCTGGAGCACCTTGGCGTGATCTGCCCGAGATATTTGGTCCGTCCACCACATGCTATAACCGGTTCGTCCGTTGGCGGCGGGCTGATGTCTGGGGCCGCATCATAGACACACTTGCTGCTGCCCAAGATGCCGCTGTCCAAATGATCGACACCTCGATGGTCCGCGTGCATCAACATGGAGCCTACATCACTAGGAATCAGTGCCAATCGATGGGAAGGTCACGCGGCGGCTTGACGAGTAAAATCCACGCGGTGGTCGATAGCAATGGTTTGCCGGTACGGTTGCCGTTGAACCCCGGCGAAGCCCGAAGTTCGGCTGGCCGGAAAACTGCTCTCTCGCCTGAAGCCCGGGTCAATGCCGCTTGCCGACCGCGACTATGACGCCGACTGGACAAGAGACCTGGCCATGAAAAAGGGCTCGTGGGCCAACATCCCCCCGAAAAGCAATCACAGCGATCCGATCTGCTTCAGCCGGTACCTTTATCGCGCTCGCAACCAGGTCGAACGCGTTTTTCAACAGGATCAAACAATGTCGTCGTGTGGCGACGCGCTAGGACAGCTTGCGGGAGACTACCTTGCCTTCGTCCAACTCGCATCTATCCGGCTATGGCTGGCCGCGCCGTTATGAGTCCACGCCCTAACTAATTCGACGAGCTTGGATAACGATTTGAACTCCAGTCCAATTTCGTTTGCACAAATGCTTGCGCATCGATGAAGACGTAAGGTGTCACTAAGTTGTCTGCTTCCATCATGGAACCAAGGTCACCTGACACCGCCAGTTCAGAAACGTTAGCGTCTCAGGAGGCTATAACGTCCCCTTCTCGCGTGAACGCTTCGATGCCTCAAAGTCTCGCCGAAAGATTTTGTTCTCGTAGATCAAGCGCCACGTTGCGGTGGAGCTATCACTTGCCGTGAGACCAAGTTGAATGAAAAGACTGGAGTTATCGAAATTCGTAAACCACCTCGATTGACCGCCGCGTATACCCGCAACGAAGTAGCCCGATTGAGCGTATATCGATTCACCAAGCCTGTGAACTTGAGCGCCTTTTCCGTATTTGTCTGACAGTAGACTGGCTAGCTCGTCGTAGCGAGCCACCGCCGCACTACCTGCCGGGTCTTCGCTGAATGGGCGGCTGGTTATAAGGACACGCCAAAGTTTGTCGTTGAACCCAAACGACAATAAGGCTGCGCTTTGGTCGGCCAGCGCCTTTTCCAACTTCGATGCGAGGTAGCTCTTTCCGAAGTCCGTTCCTTCAACTTCTTTGAGTTCTATCCCTTTGGCTTGAACCTCAGCAGAGGAACTTCCCCAAACAAGACCGATCGGAGCATCTGTTGCGAGCGACTGTGCGTGCGTAGGCGAGGCGAGGCACGATGCTGCGAATGCAATCAGGCCAAGAGCATACTTCATAGCGCGTCACGATCCTTTACGACTTTGCCCGGTGGTTGAGTAGGCTTGCTCGAATTCTCGGTGAGAGTCGGAAGCGACATTGGAATTCCATGCTTTGCGGAGTAAAATTTCAATCGGAGTTGAGATACACTCAACTCGTCAGTTTCTGCCTTCAAAAGAGACATCGCCTGAGCCAGCCCGCCGGAGTACCTCGCGGCCTCAAGCTTAGAGGCGGCAGCCTTCTTCTCTGCCTGCGAGAGCTCTTCAAGGATCATGTTTAGTTCTTGGTCGGATGCGTCGTGAACCGGCCGACCGTCCAGCCGATAATCCAGCGTGATGCGTTTGACGAAAGAAGCTCGTTTTTGGTCGAGCATGGCCAGCGTATTTCGCGCGATTGCGAGCCGAATCTCGATTAGAGATCTGAGAAGTCCCGGTCCGTACTTTTCGCTCTCCTCTTGCGTAGTCGATATCTGTGAGCTGAGAGTGGCCCTGTCTCGATCGATTTCAATGGTTGAGACTTCGGGCTCTTGAAGTACGACCCCAAGGGTCACGCTCAAGGCGACGCTTACGATTGTCAAAATGGCTACTAAGAATTTTTGCACTTTCGCCCCCAAGGCGGCGGATCATTTCGCAACTTATGGAGGTGCACAAGCAAAAAGACAGAAGGCTAGACTTTGGTCGGGCATTTCTCTTGCCGCACACGGCGGATTCTTAATTGCAGCGCGACCATTGTACCGAAGCCCGCTAAACACGGGCCGCAACCTCGATTTTACCGATTTTAGTTACGTGTTTGACGTAGTTCGATTTGCTTTCGTCGCAAGTGTTTCCCTGCCGATTCGGTACGGGGAAACAACGCAAAGCATTACCGCCAGTCAATGATGGCAACCTCGATCTCACGATCGAACGGCGCACTGGCGATCTCGCGCCATTCGTCCGCAGCAGACTCCGACAAGAATGCTCTCAGTCGGATCATGGCCGCTTTTTCCGCCATGATGACGAATGGCGGGTGATGGTAGCGCAAACATGCGTGAGCCGGCTCGAGCTGGTCAAGCGGCGCACGAACCGCCGCACAACCGGTCAGATTGCGGGTGCCTCCGGATTTATACTTAGGGGAATGACACGAGTTTCGAAACCCGGGGAAGCGGGCAGACTGCCGTCACCGACGATCGAAACCGGAGATCTGCCATGCTCACCGCCGCAGCCGCCGGGCCCTCAATCCGCGCGCGTCCGGCCGCTGCGGTTCGGTCAAATTCCTTGCCCGGAGGCCCGCTGGGCTTGATCGGCGCTTCGACGCGCTTTGCGCGCAACGCCGAAATTTACGCCGAAGACGATCCGGCTGAATACCTCTACCAGGTCATCTCCGGGGCGGTGCGAACCTGTCGCACGCTGGATGACGGCCGTCGCCAGATCGGCAGCTTCTATCTGCCCGGCGATATCTTCGACGTCGAGGCCAGCGAGGTGCATCTTGCCTCCGCGGAAGCGATCAGGGAGGCGCATGTCGTGGTCGCCGAGCGCAGCGCCGTAATGGCCCAGGCCGAGTACGAAAAGGATGTTGCCAAACAGCTCTGGTCCCTTGCGGTCCGCGAGCTGCAGCGTATGCACGAGCACTCAATGGTGCTGATGAAGAGCGCGGAAGAACGGGTGGCCGGGTTTCTGTTGGAAATGGCGGGCCGCAACGCTGCCGCTCCTTCCATCGAACTGCCGATGCCGCGTCAGGACATCGCCGACTATCTCGGCTTGACGATCGAGACGGTGTCGCGGACGCTCAGTCAGCTGGCACTGTCCGGAACCATCGCGCTGGAAACCTCGCGCTGTATCGTCCTCCGCAACCGCGTGGAGCTGAGCCGGATCAATGCCTGACAATCGAATCTCCGTCCGCGGTGTTTGCTACCAGCTCTTTCGCCTTGTTGGGGTTGGCCCTGAGCACCGCGTCGTCAATGGGATCGACGCGGTGAATGGCTCGAAAAGGCGAGATAGTTACCATCTCAGGCGTGCCGGGGACCTCCGCAATCAGCCCCCTGGACTTTTTGCCGGTCACCCGGCAAATCGAACAGAATAGGGCGCCATCGCGCGCTGGTCATTCGTCACTCTCAAGCGCGACGAGATTTAAGATGAATCACCATCGCGGTTTAGATTGTTGTTTGAGGATCGTCTCCGCGCAAACGCATTCCGCGTTTGCCGGGAAGTCCGCGGCACAGTTTTCCCGATCATGCTCCACGCGCATGACTGCCCGGGCGCTGCGCTCATCTGCCGTCGTAAAAGCGGCTCGAGAATTGGCCCCAATTTGATCTGCGCAATCTGCGCTGACCACTGAAACCCCATGATCATGAGCAAGCGCAAAACCCTCATCCTCACGTTCCTGCTCCTGTCCAGGGCGGCCTCGGCTGCAGATCTTGTCGGACAGGCCAGTGTCATCGATGGTGATACGCTGGACATACATGGAACCCGCATCCGGCTTTGGGGTGTCGACGCGCCGGAAAGCAATCAGCTGTGCCGGGGTGCTGACAGCAATTTGTATCGCTGCGGCGCCAAGACGGCCAACGAACTCGATATTTTCATCGCCCGACGTCCGGTGAGTTGCACCTCGGTTTCTGCAGACCAATATGGGCGTACGGTCGCGACATGTGTTGTCGGGGCTGCCGACCTCGGGGAATGGCTGGTCAGCAATGGTCTCGCGCTGGATTGGCCGCGATATTCCCACGGCCGCTATTCCGCCGCGCAGCGCGATGCGGATCGTTCAGGTCGTGGGATGTGGGCTGGGAGCTATGTGGAGCCCTGGCTGTACCGCGCATGCATTCGGTCGGGCGGCACGCCGGCAAATTGTTCGGATGACGCTAACGCACATCCTTGAGTGATCCCGGAGCGAATCAAAGCCCGCGCAGCTTGGCCGCAAAAATCAACATTGTTGGCTAGAGCGTTTTTCGAGCGAAGTGGATGCCGGTTCGCGCCAAGAGAACGGGTCAAAACAACAATCTAGAGCCCCTTCCGATTCCATCGGACGGGAAATGGCTCTAGCTGGCGCAAATTGGGCGACTCGGGGTAAGCCTTGTCCTCGATCTCACGGTTGAGCAAAGGACGAAGATGGTTGCAGCTGCCCGAGAATTGCCAGCTTCAGGATACGCGCTCGAAGTAGATGGCCGCCTCAAGGCCGAATTTGCGACCAAGGATGGGGCCAAGAGCGGTGCGAAAGAGCTGAAGAAGCGTTTTCCAATGCTTCGGATCAGAATCTATGACGCAGAGACGAAGACTCGCGAGGAGATCTAAAGCGGGATTGATCAGGCCGAATCGCCATCACGCTCTTAGTTTTAATTTGAGCATGATCTCTGCGCAAACGCACTTCACGTTTGTCGCGGCGGAAAACCCCACTTTTTTCAAGCCCTGGTTTCCAGGCGCCTGATCGTTCCATCTGCATGGGATTTTGCCGTGCGTCTCCCTGCGGGACCGGGCTGTCGGCTGCGCTGAAACCCCGACCTTCGGCCGGGTTTTCACCCATTCGGGCTTCCATCCCTGACGCGAAGGCCGGAGCTCGTCCGAGCTCGCAGCGGCACGCCGCTCCTGCAACAGACACAACGCTTCCGCAACAAACATTGAGAGTGAGAGGGCTGGCCGGGTTCGGCCGCGACGGGTTGGAGCTGCGAGAGAGGCTTGCAGCGCCCGTCGCGAAAGATCCGCGATGTCCAGACATTCTCGCCCGCGCGCCGGTCAGGACCGGACAAGCCTTTATGACGAAATCACCGACAAGATCATCGCCGAGCTGGAGGCCGGCCGCGTGCCCTGGGTTCAACCCTGGGGGACGGAGGCTGCAAAGGCGCCGCTGTCGATGCCAAGGAACGCCGCGTCCGCCCGGCCCTACAGCGGCATCAACGTTCTCATCCTCTGGGGGGCGGTGATCGAGCGCGGTTTTTCGGGCCAAAGCTGGCTGACCTTTCGCCAGGCGCTTGCGCTCGGTGGTCATGTCCGCAAGGGCGAGCGCGGCATAACCGTGGTCTATGCCGACCGCTTCGTGCCGGCCGACGAACGGCGCCGTGCGCGTGAGACGGGCGAAGAGGCGCAAGCCGTTCCATTCCTGAAGCGGTTCACCGTCTTCAACACCGATCAATGCGACGGATTGTCCGCCGACGTCGCCACCACCGCGCCAATGCCGCTGCCGGGCATGATCGAGCCGCAGGTCGAGGCCCTGATCAAGGCAACCAGCATCGACTTTCGCATCGGCGGCAATCGCGCCTTCTATATGCCGGCAGAAGATTATGTGCAGGTGCCGCCGCCGGCGGCCTATTTCGAACCGATCAATTGGCACCGGACCGCGCTGCACGAGCTTGGCCATGCCAGCGGTCATCCTTCGCGCCTCAACCGCGATCTCGGCGGTTCCTACGGCACGAAAAAATACGCGTTCGAGGAATTGATTGCGGAATTGTGCGCCGCGTTTTCCTGCGCTTCACTCGGCATCGTGCCGACGGTGCGGCACGCCGACTATATCGGCTCCTGGCTGGAAGTCCTGCGCGAGGACAACCGCGCGATCGTGCGGGCGGCCTCGCAGGCGAGCAAAGCCGCGGACTATCTGCTTGGCTTCCTGCCAGGAGATCATCCAACTGCTTCCGCCGATGGTGCCGACGCAGATCAGGAGGCGGCGTGAGCGGAGCTTAGCTCGCGAAACAGAGGAAGAGGGCGGCGCCGAGCGCCACGACGGGTTGGAGGTCGAGAGAGAGGCTTTCGGCCGCCCGTCGTGGAGACGAAACATGACAAAGGCAGTCCAAAAGATCACGCTGTCGCCCTCGCGTGACATTCCCTTTAACAAGCTGGTGCTGAGCCAGTCCAACGTTCGGCGCGTCAAGGCGGGCGTCTCGATCGAGCAGCTTGCCGAGAGCATCGCCCAGCGCACGCTGCTGCAAAGCCTCAATGTCCGCGCCATCGTGGACGCAGACGGCAATGAGACCGGCATGTTCGAGGTGCCGGCCGGCGGGCGGCGCTACCGTGCTCTCGAGCTCCTGGTTAAGCAGAAGCGCATGTCCAAGACCCAAGCCGTGCCCTGCGTCGTTCGCGAGGGAGGCATCGCGGAAGACGATTCGATCGCAGAGAACGATGAGCGGGTCGGGCTGCATCCGCTCGACCAGTTTCGCGCATTCCAGATACTGCGAAACCTCGGCATGAGCGAAGAGGACATTGCCGCGCGGCATTTCGTGGCGCCGGCGATCGTCAAGCAGCGCCTGCGCCTGGCGTCGGTCTCGCCGAAGCTGCATGAGGTCTATGCCGAGGACGGCATGACGCTGGAGCAGCTGATGGCGTTCTCGGTGAGCGGCGATCACACTCGCCAGGAGCAGGTCTGGGACAATGTCAGCCGGTCCGGCTATGACGAGCCGTACCAGATCCGCCGCATGCTGACCGAGAACACCGTGCGTGGGTCCGATCGCCGTGCGCAATATATCGGCATCGAGGCTTACGAGCGCGCCGGTGGTCCGGTCCTGCACGATCTGTTCGAGCATGACGACGGTGGCTGGCTCCAGGACGTGGCACTGCTCGATCGTCTTGTCACGGAGAAGCTCAAGCAAGACGCCGAGGTGATTGCGGCGGAGGGGTGGAAGTGGGGTTCGGTGGCCGTCGATTTTCCATTTGGCCACACCAGCGGCTTGCGGGAATTGGAGGGAACGCCGGCCTCGCTCAGCATCGAGGAGCAGGGCACGATCGATGCGCTCAATGCCGAGCATGGCAGGCTCGAAGCCGAGTATCAGGATGCTGACGAACTGCCCGAGGCCGTCGACCAGCGCCTTGGCGAGATCGAGGCGGCATTGCTCGCGTTCGAGGATCGGCCAATGATCTACGATCCGGCCGACATCGCCCGCGCCGGCGTTTTCATCAGCATCGATTCCGACGGACGGCTCGCGGTGGATCGCGGCTACGTCCGCCCGGAGGATGAACCAACGGTCGATGCCGACCCCGGACAGGGCAGCGCAACGGTTGACGGCGAGAATGCCGTTGGTCCGGTGCAGCGTACGGCCATCACCGTCGGCGGTGCGCCAAGCGAGCCGGCGGAAGAGGATGAGGACGATGCTGCAAGACCGCTGCCGGATCGTCTGATCACCGAACTGACAGCGCATCGAACGCTGGCGTTGCGCGACGCGCTCGCCGAGCATCCGTCGATCGCGTTTTTGGCGGTGCTGCACAGTTTCGTGCTGGCAACCTTTTACCGGTTCGCATCATCCGCCAGTTGCCTCGAGATCGCGGTGCACACGCCGGCATTTCCGGCCCAGGCTCCGGGCTTGAAGGACAGCGCGCCGGCCAAGGCCATCGACACCAGGCACGAAGCCTGGAAAGCGCGGCTGCCCAACGATGCGAAGGCGCTTTGGGATACGCTCTCCGCATTGGACGGCAATGCGCAAGCAGCCCTGTTCGCCCATTGCGCGTCGTTCTCGGTCAACGCGCTCTATGAACCGGTGAACCGCTATGCTCAGGGGCGGGTATCGGCTGATGGGCTCGCGCGCAGGCTCGCCCAGGCCGACGTGCTGGCACGGGCGGTCGGGCTCGACATGGTGCAGGCCGGCTGGAGGCCGACCGTCGATAATTATCTCGGCCGCGTCACCAAGCCACGTATTCTGGAGGCGGTGAGGCAAGCAAAGGGCGACGCCTCCGCAGAACTAATCGACCATCTGAAGAAGGCCGATATGGCCCGCGAGGCCGAGCGCCTTCTCGAGGGCACGGGATGGCTGCCGGAGCCACTGCGCCTCACTGACGCTCTCCAATCGCCAGAGCAAGACGCAGTCGCGGGTCCGCTTCCCGAGTTCCTCGCCGGCGATGAGGACGGTAGCGGCGCCGCAGACGACGTTCAGCCACACGGCATTGCCGCTGAATGAGTCCGGTAGCCTTCGAACTTGCGTCCGAAGCCCGGCATCAGCCGGGCTTCTCATTTTGGAATGCGGCTCCGTCGCGCTGAGCCTTGCGCGCGGCGTGGCCCGCGTCCTCCGCCCGCGGTGGAGGCAAGAGGTGAGCAGAGTGAGAGATCGGCCGGGACAGGTTTGAGCCGGTCGGGCCTTAGAGAGCGCCCGTCGGCCTGACCGTTCCCGCTCTCCTCGAAAGCTCAAGTGTCATGATCAATCTGTCCTGCTCCGCGACCGCCGCGGCTGCGTCCTCGATCGCCCAGGCCGCGCGGCTCATCCTCTGCGACCTCGAACACGGGCGGCGCATCGATGCCGCAAGTGTTCTGCGTTCGGCGATGGAAGGCGCCTTCGGCGGCTCGGATGCCGCCGGTGCTTGGCATTGGAAAGCCGCCTATGAGGCCTGTGAAGCCGCAACCGTTCTTTTCCTGCGCAAGCACGGCGCCGCCATGCGGACCAAGGCGGGATCGCCGGCTGCATTGCTCTCGATGCTGGCCAAGGTCGCCAGCCTGCTTCCAACTCATACGCGCAGGTCCGAAGAAAGCGAGGCGCTTCAGCAATTCTCGACGCCGATCCCGCTCGGCTTCATCGCCTGCACCGCCGCCGGCGTTACCAACACAGACCTCGTGCTGGAGCCCTCGGCGGGCACAGGTCTTCTCGCCATCCTCGCTCAGATCTCCGGCGGCACACTTGCGCTGAACGAGCTCGCCGAGACGCGCGCCGGGCTGCTCGATCTGCTGTTTCCCAACGTGAGCGTCACGCGCTACGACGCGGCGCAGATCGACGATCATCTCGAGACCGCTGTTGCCCCGAGCGTCGTGCTGATGAATCCGCCATTTTCGGCTCTGCCCAATGTGGACCGGCGAATGGCGGACGCAGCCCTGCGCCATCTCTCCTCGGCATTGGCCAGGCTTCGCGACGGCGGTCGCCTCGTCGCGATCACCGGCGCAAATCTCGCGCCCGACAATCCAGCGTGGACCGACGCCTTCATCCGTCTTCAGGAGCGCGGCCGCGTGGTGTTCTCGGCAGCGATTGCAGGGGCGGTTTTTGCCAAGCACGGGACGGCGATCGAGACGCGGCTCACTGTCATCGACAAGCAGTCCGCGCCGGACGGAAGCGTCCTTCCAGAATGTCTGGGTGTGGCGCCGGACGCAGCCACGCTGCTGGCATGGGTCATCGAACATGTGCCGCCGCGGCTTCCGATCACGTCACCTGTTCTCGCTCCGGTCAGCTCGCCCGGACCGGTTCGGCGATCCGCTCCCGCCTTCACGATGCGGCCCTCGCCTGGACAGCGGCTCGATGATCCGCAGAGCATTGAGCTCACCTACCAGACGGTCGACTGGACTCCTCCGGACGGAGCTCATCTGACCGATGCCCTCTATGAGGACTACACCCTGCAATCGATCCGCATTCATGGATCGCAGCCGCATCCGACCAAACTGGTGCAGTCCGCCGCGATGGCCTCGGTTGCTCCACCGAAGCCGTCGTACCGGCCCCATCTTCCGGAGAACGTTGTCGCAGACGGCCTGTTGTCGGACGCCCAGCTTGAAAGCGTGATCTACGCCGGCGAAGCACACGCGGCCTTCCTTGCAGGCGCCTGGAGGGTCGACGCGACCTTCGACGTTGTCGCAGCTGCGCGCGACGACGCTCCAGATGCCGTCCGCTTCCGCCGCGGCTGGTTTCTGGGCGACGGCACCGGGGCGGGCAAGGGCCGGCAGGTCGCCGGTATCCTGCTCGACAACTGGCTGAAGGGCCGGCGCCGGGCGGTCTGGATCTCCAAGAGCGACAAGCTGATCGAGGACGCACAGCGCGACTGGTCGGCGCTCGGCATGGAGCGGCTCCTGGTCACGCCGCTCTCACGCTTCCGCCAGGGCACCCCGATCCGGCTGTCGGAAGGCATCCTATTTACCACCTACGCTACGCTGCGCAGCGATGAGCGCGGCGAAAAGCTTTCGCGTGTCCGGCAGATCGTCGAATGGTTGGGCTTCGATTTCGACGGAGTGGTGGTGTTCGACGAGAGCCACGCCATGCAAAACGCGGTGGGCGGCAAGGGCGAGCGCGGCGAGCAGGCCGCCTCGCAGCAGGGACGTGCAGGCCTGCGGCTGCAGCACGCCCTGCCCAATGCACGGATGGTCTACGTGTCCGCGACCGGCGCCACGACCGTTCACAACCTCGCTTATGCCCAGCGTCTCGGCTTGTGGGGCGGCGAAGACTTTCCGTTCGCCACGCGCGCCGAATTCGTCGAGGCGATCGAGGCGGGCGGTGTCGCGGCGATGGAGGTTTTGGCACGCGACCTCAAGGCGCTTGGTCTGTATGCGGCGCGTTCGCTTTCCTACGAAGGCGTCGAATATGAACTGATCGAGCATGAGCTCACCCCCGAACAGATCCGCATCTATGACGCCTATGCGGCCGCGTTCAGCATCATCCACAACAATCTCGATGCCGCAATGCGGGCGGCCAACATCACCGGCGAGACCGGGACCTTGAACGCCCAGGCAAAGTCGGCGGCCCGGTCGGCCTTCGAGTCCGCCAAGCAGCGCTTCTTCGGCCATTTGCTGACATCGATGAAGACGCCGTCCTTGATCTGCGCGATCGAGCGCGATCTCAGGGAGGGGCATGCCGCCGTCGTCCAGATCGTGTCGACCGGCGAAGCGCTGATGGAGCGCCGGCTCGCAGAGATTCCGACCGAGGAATGGGCGGATGTCCAGGTTGACATCACGCCGCGCGAATACGTGCTCGACTACCTCGCCCATTCCTTCCCGGTCCAGCTCTACGAGCCTTTCACCGACTCCGAAGGCAATCTCTTCTCCCGGCCCGTGTACCGTGATGGTCAGTCCGTGGAGAGCCGGGACGCCGTCGCACGCCGCGACCGGCTGATCGAGAAGCTTGCTTCGCTTGCGCCCGTGCCCGGCGCGCTCGACCAGATCGTCCAGCGCTTTGGCACCGACAGCGTCGCCGAAGTCACCGGGCGCTCACGCCGGATCATCCGCAAACACGACCGCCTGATGGTCGAGAACCGCGCCGGTTCGGCGAACCTCGCCGAAACCGCGGCCTTCATGGACGATCTCAAGCGCATCCTCGTCTTCTCGGATGCCGGCGGCACCGGGCGCAGTTATCACGCCGAGCTGTCGGCGCGGAATCGCCGTCTGCGGGTGCACTACCTGCTCGAACCCGGCTGGAAGGCCGATGCGGCCATCCAGGGGCTCGGCCGGACCAACAGGACCAATCAGGCCCAGCCGCCGCTGTTTCGTCCCATTGCGACCGACGTGAAGGCCGAGAAGCGCTTTCTCAGCACGATTGCGCGCCGCCTCGACACGCTCGGCGCGATTACCCGCGGTCAGCGTCAGACCGGGGGCCAGGGGCTGTTTCGGCCCGAGGACAATCTCGAAAGCATCTACGGCCGTGATGCTCTGCGCCAACTCTACCTGCTCCTGGTTCGGGGCAAGGTGGATGGTTGCTCTCTCGAGATGTTCGAGAATGCGACCGGGCTGAAGCTCGTCGACTCCAATGGCATGCGGGATGACCTGCCGCCGATCACGACCTTCCTCAACCGTCTGCTGGCGCTGACCATCGAGCTGCAAAACGTGCTGTTCACCGCCTTCGAGCAGCTGCTGACGGCGCGGATCGAAGGCGCAATCGCGTCCGGAATCTATGATGCGGGCCTCGAGACCCTTCGTGCCGAAAGCTTTGCCGTCACAGCTCGGCGCACAATCTACACCCATCCCGCCACCTGCGCCGAGACACGGCTGCTCACGATCGTCCAGCGCGAACGCAACCGGCCGCTCACTCTGGTTGATGCCCTCGGCCTTCTATCGGACTGCCGCGCGGCCCTGCTGGTCAACGAGCGTTCCGGCCGCGCGGCCGTGCAAGTCCCCGCTCCAAGCCTGATGCTGGACGACGGCAATATCGAGCAGCGCGTCAAATTGGTCCGGCCGATGGAAAGCCACGCTGTCCCGTCCAAGGCCATGGGCGAGAGCCATTGGATCGAGACAGGCCGCGAGCAATTCCGCGCAGCCTGGACAGCTGAGCTTGCAGACCTGCCGGAGTTCACCGAGAGCACGATCCACGTCGTCGCCGGGCTCCTCCTGCCGATCTGGAAACGGCTGCCAAACGAGTCGACCCGCGTCTACCGCCTCCAGACCGACGCCGGCGAGCGGATCATTGGGCGGAAGGTCTCGTCCGCCTGGGTCGCCAACGCGCTGCTGAGCGAGCGGCCGACGCTCAAACCCGAAGACGTCTTCGCCGCCTTGCTCGAAGGCCGCGCGCTCGTCGAGCTTGCGCAAGGCCTGACACTGCGGCGCGTCCGCGTCATGGGTGCGCATCGCATCGAGCTCGCGGACTTCAACGACACCATGCGCGAGCGCTTACGGACCTATGGACTGTTCAGTGAGATCATCTCCTGGAAGCTGCGCCTGTTCGTGCCCACCGATGCAAGCGGGGCCGTCGTGCTTGGCAAGGTGCTCGAATGCTACCCGGTCGAGCGCATCTGCGAGCGCGAGGCCGCCTGATGCGGCGCGATGCTTTCGAACGGGCATGCCGCCTCGTGCGCGAGGCCGAGGCTGTGTGCCGCCACTCTCGCTGCAACCGCAAGCGCGAGCGACGCGACTGGCTGCCGGGCGATGTCCACAACCGGCCTGGCCGCTCTTTGTTCGTACGACTCTACGATTCGCACGAAGCATCGGCCGGCAAGTGGAGCCAACATGGTGCGCGGCCGATGATGGTGCGCGTTTGCGCCTGGGCGCTGTCTCACAGACGATCGACAGCGTCTCCGCGACCTGCTGGCAGCGCAGTGCGGGAGGTTGCGTGATGACCCGCGATGCTTCCGAACTGGCGCGCCGGCTCGCCCGTGAGGCCGAGGCGGTCTGCCGCCACTACCTGTCCAATGGACGGCGCCAGGGCCGCTATTGGATCGTCGGCGACGTCCGCAATACGCCCGGCCGCTCGATGTTCGTCCGGCTCAGCGGACCGGAGTGTGGTCCCGGCGCCGCCGGGCATTGGACCGATGCTGCCTCCGGCGAACATGGGGATCTCCTCGACGTGATCCGCGAGAGCTGCGGTTTCGTCGAGTTTCGCGATATCGCAGGCGAGGCACGACGCTTTCTGCGTCTGCCGCGCGCCGAACCGCGCCGCAGCCTAAAGCCCGTTCGCACACCCGTCCCCGCCGGATCGGTCGAAGCGGCACGGCGGCTCTTGGCCATGTCGCAGCCGATCCGCCGAACGCTGGTCGAGACCTACCTCGGCAATCGCGGCATCAAGGCTGTCCACGATGCGGGCGCGCTGCGGTTTCATCCGCGCAGCTACTATCGCCCGGACGACGGTTCGCCGACTGAGACCTGGCCGGCGATGATCGCCGCCGTGACCGATCTTGCCGGTCGCATCACCGGCGCACATCGCACCTGGCTCGCGCCGGACGGCTCTGGCAAGGCGCCGGTCGACACGCCCCGACGGGCCATGGGCGGTCTCCTCGGCCATGCCGTGCGCTTTGGCACAGCCGGCGACGTTCTCGCTGCCGGCGAAGGCATCGAGACGATGCTGTCGCTGCGCTGTGCGCTGCCTGCCATGCCGATGGCCGCCGCGCTCTCGGCGAACCACCTGGCCGCCCTTCTGCTTCCGCCGACGCTGCGTCGGCTCTACATCGCCCGCGACGCCGACGCCGCGGGTGACACGGCGGTCGCGGCATTGACGCAATGCGCGGAAGCCGCGGGCATCGAGGCGCTCGTCCTGTCTCCGCGCACGGGCGACTTCAACGAGGACCTGCATGCATTCGGGCTCGACGCCCTGCGGGCGGCACTGCGCATCCAACTCGCGCCGCAGGATGTCGTTCGCTTTATGCTGTTCGCCGATGCCGGGACGGTTTGACTGATCCACCTGCGGCGCCGCCGGCAATTGGGCAGATCATGTTGTGTTGTCGATGATGTTGCGGACCGCAGTCGGGTTTGGAAGAGCGCTCCAGCGGGCCTTGCCCACCTCTGCCGAGATGCGAGGCGCAATCACTCGGCAGCGATCTGAGGTGCAGCGACCGTGGCACTACCGAATTTGGTAGGTCGCCTTTGACCAAAGCGGATCAGTTGATGGTCGTAATCGACAAGCGGCTTGTGCTACGCGACGCCTGATGAAAGGGATATCTGATGGCCTGGCTATACATACTTCTGGCGGACGTGTTCGAGATCGCATGGCCCTTCGTTTTGAAGCGCTCGGTCGGGCTTTCGAAATGGACAACAGTTTTATCGGGGGTCGTCTTCGCTCTTCCTATTTTTCTTCTGTTGGGTGAATCCGTGAAGTGCTTGCCCGCTTCGACGGTTTATGCGGCCTTCGCCGGAATTGCGACCGTGGGAACAGCGATTGTCGGTATTGCGTTTTTCGGTGAGAGTGCAAATCTTGCTCGCCTCTGTTCTGTCATGCTGGTTGTTGTCGGTCTGGTCGGCGTGAAGCTCTTTTCGGAATAGTCTGCACTTGCACCATTCGTGAACGGATCAAGCCCATGGAGAACCGAATGCGGCTGTCGTGTGCGATCGAAGCGCGCATTTTGCCGCAGTTGGCGCCCTATGGAAAAACGCATTCCTGATGACAAGACTTGGAATGTCGCTCCCGCAGACACCCCGCACAAGATCCGCTTCCAGCCGGCTCTCATGTCGCTGGACTCGAAGGAAATCTGGTCGTTGATTCCGTCAGGGCTGGTGACGGTGGACATCGAGGCGGGATCGTTCGGGTCGCTGCTGAAGTCTCGCCGGAAAAGCGATAGCGCTGGCGCTCATTGCTGCTGCCGAAGAGCAACTTACGATATCGGCTGCGTCAAAGTCATCTCCAGGTGGTCGAATCCAACTCAGCCTTGGGTGCGCAACTCGTGCCTGAGGATATCGCCGGCATTTTGGCGCGTCCGAGGTCGCTACGGGAATGCGCCAGGCAATTTGAACGCGCTATCGTCATGACCGGTCATTGCGCGCGGTGCCTGTGCCAGACAGCGCCGCGCCCACGGCCTTCTAGAGGGCGATCGGACGGCAAGCGGCCCGGCCCGGCAATGGCTCCGGTGCGGCTATTTTCCGCCGGCGCTCACGCGCCTTTGCATCGCGAAACAAAATAGCCGCACCTCTGCCATCCTCCGCTTCGCTGCGGCCCTGCGCTTCCGCCTGCGCCCTCACGGGCTTCGGCGGATTGATCGCTCCGGGTTCTGGTCCGTTCCGCCCGCCGTCTGGTGATCGCCACGAAGGCCGCGATGGGCGCGGCCGAACGGCAAAGGACCCCAAGCCATGATGACCGAACACGACGACAACCAGTTCGAACCGCCGCACGGCTCATCACCGACCGATCATATCCTCAACGAGCTTCAGCTCTATGGCCATCGCCCCTTCCACGACGAGCCTGACCCAAGGCCGCTTCCGGACGCCAAGGCCATCACAGGCGCGATCGCCGAGATCTTTGATGCGCTCGTGGCGAGCCTGAGCGACACACGGCTTGAACCCGACCTCGAAGATCTCCTCTGGTCGACCGTCAATCTCTTCCATCGCGCCACGGGCCGCATCGAGCGCGAGCTCGACGACAACGAAAAAGCCCAGCAAAAGAGCCAGCGCGAGCAGAATGGATCGGAGGTGCGATCCGTCGAACTGGAAAGGCTTACCGCCGAAGGCGTCACATTGATCGAACGCCGCAACGCCATGGAGCTGTTCCGCGACGTGGCGACTGATCAATTCGAGCTTCATACCGGCTCGCCCTGGCGCCCCCGTTCCGGGTCACTCGTCAATCATCGCACGCTCACCTCTGCGATGATCGACAGCCGCGATTTCCTGGCCGCCAAACGTCGCGCGGACACCGAGGCGTTGCTGCCGTCGGGACCCAAGATCGCGCTCACTGGTGGGCTCGACTGTAATGACATCTCCCTGATCTGGGGCCGCCTCGACAAGGTCCACGCCAAGCACCCGGACATGGTGCTGCTGCACGGTGGCTCGCCGAAGGGCGCCGAGCTGATCGCCGCCAAATGGGCGACCAGCCGCAAGGTTCCTCAGATCGCCTTTAAGCCGGACTGGACCAAGCACGGCAAGGCAGCTCCGTTCAAGCGCAATGACGCTATGCTTGCAGTGCTGCCGATCGGTGTCATGCACTTTCCGGGCAGCGGGATACAGGACAACCTTGCCGACAAGGCCAGGAAGCTCGGCATTCCCGTCTGGAAGTTCGGCGGCGCGTAAGCGCCGTTATCCATCGGCGCTTTCTTGATCGAGGACCAAGTTCGCCAGCGCGGATCAGTGCAAATTCTCTGACGCGACCGATATAGCGATCGAGCAGAACGCGTCGGTTCTGTCCGATTCGACGAACGAGGCCACGCACTCGCATAGCGGCGCATTCTGCGCTATGATTCTCATCGCGCCGTGGTGGTGGTGGTGGAAGGCGCGAGCGTCATGTCTTTTGTCGCGGAGCCACCACCATGCTTATCATCGCACTCGTCCTCAATATGCTTGGCATCGGCCTGATCTGCTGGCTGGGTCTCACCCTTGCTGTCAACGCGCTGCCCTGTTTCATTGCGCTTTCCGCAGGTCTGGCGGCTGTTCACGGTGGCGCGGGCATTGCCTCCGCCGCTCTGCTCGCAATTCTTGCCGGCGCGGTGACCGTTCTCATCGGTCAAACCGCCTTGATCTCGGCTCGATCCACCTTCGTGCGCGCGGTGATTGCCGCAGCTTTCACCGTCCCGGCGGCTGTCGCGGGCTATCACCTCGCTCATGGCTTGGCCCAAATCGCGATGCCATCCTCATTTTGGCAGGATATCTTCAGCTGGACCGGCGCCTTTGCCATCGCCGGCATGGCTTGGAGACGGATCACCAGCTGTGCCGGATCTTCGCCATCGGGCGAGGCTTTGTTGGAGGAACATTAGTAGCCTCTCTCGGCCACGACGCGACAAGGACGAGCCTTGGGTCTCGACGGCTGAGGCACCTCGGGTCCAAGCGTTGGCTGGATCGACGAGCTTGAGCGAGCGATAGTCGCGGCGTTCTCGGGGCGCTTGGCACCTGGCACCTGACCCTCCCGGCGGAAGGAAGCCCAGCCAGGGGCATGTCATCGCGGTTGGTCCACCGCAATCGCGATCGCCCTTTCTTCGCTTTTGTTTCCATGTCTACGCCTGAACGCAGCCACATCTTGTGCAGCCCAACCGAGCGGCGCCACAACTTCTTCCGGAGATGCTGTTCAGCGCACGGACCACCTGGCCTCTTGATGGCTCGATCTGGCCGAAGATCGGCTGCGCCTCGATCGCCTGAACGCAACGCCAGCAGCGCGACTTTCTTCCCCTGGGCTACGCCCATTCCTCGCGAGGCAAGAAAGTCGCCCCGCTGGCGTCCTCCGCTGCGCTGCGGCCCGCGGGCGGGTGCGTCGTCGATCGTCTTCGGCCTGTAGATCGCCATCGAGGCCGCGGTGGTCGCGGCTCGAAACAGCAAAGGAGAAGTAACATGGCTACCATCGGTTCTTTCAAGAAGGTCGGTAGCGACTTCCAGGGCGAGATCGTCACCCTCAGCCTCCAGACCAAGGGCGTCCGCATCGTGCCCGAGGCCAAAGGCAGCAACGAGAACGCCCCGAGCCACCGTGTCTTCGTCGGCCGGGCCGAGATCGGGGCCGCCTGGTCGAAGTGCTCCGAGGAGGGCCGCGACTACCTCTCGCTCAAGCTCGACGACCCCTCGTTCAACGCACCGATCTACGCGAACCTGTTCAGCGACGAGGACGGCGACGGCTTCAGCCTGATCTGGTCGCGGCCGCGCAAGACCGGCGACTGAGGTCGCCAAGAAGCCCCGTCCGGTCCGCCGGGCGGGGCTTCTCAATTCGAGGTAACTGCCAGTTCGGACGCATTGCGGCCCGGTCGAGCCGCTCGGCTCCCCACTGGCTATTCAGGCAGCCGCGCGTCTTTCGTTGGCACCCGTGCCAGACGGCCGGTCAAAAAAATTGGCCGCCTCAACTTCCAAACTGCGCGCCAGTCGATCGACGACGTCGATGGCCCGCCGCTTAGCTGTTGCGTGTATGCGCTTGAATTCGTTGGACCGGTCTTCCTTTGCCTGGAGCACTTCCAGTTCTAAGGACCTTAAAATTGTTCGGTTGTTCAATCTCCTGCACGATAGATTGCCTTGCGTAGTATCCTGACGTTTGCAAGCTTTTCTATCACATAGGATTCATGAGCATGGAACCGCAACGCCAGGAGGATAGAGCAACTTCGCTTCTCCGGGCGCGGGGCATGATGCGCCTTTCCGAATTCCTCAACGAAAATATCACGGCGGCAACTATTTCCCGGATGGAGCGAAAGCTCAATCAACTTGCTCGCGGCCTCTACCAGCTCACTGACGCGCTCCTGGACGGCAATCGCACGCTCGCCGTCGCCGCGAAACTAGTTCCTATCGGGGTCGTTTGTTATGACTCTGCACTCGCCTTTCATGAACTGATAGACCATATCCCGCGCTCTGTGTGGATGGCGATCGGCCCGCGCGATTGGCGGCCCAAGATTACAAGTCCCCGTACTGAAATCGCGCTTCAGTCCCAAGGAGTTCGACAAGGGCGTTGAAACGTGATTCCGAAATTCTCCTGCAGCCGGTTGTCGACGTGAGCAGAAGCTCACGCAGTACAGCTCGGTCAGAATCATTCAAGCCTGAACCGCTTGCCGCATCCTCGTTGGGTTCAATATTGCTGTATCGAACTGCGACTTCGAATCATTTGGTAGTTCGACCCTGCTTGTCCCAGCAATGGACTTATTCGCCGAGTCAAGATTATCGATGCCGGTCGCCACGACCGAGACACGGACGAGACCCTGCAGGCGTTCATCGAAAGTGGCGCCGACGATGACGTTGGCGTCCGGGTCGGCCCCTTCGCGAATGCAGCTAGCAGCTTCGTCGACCTCGAATAACGTCAGGTCCTTGCCGCCGGTGATCGAGATGATGAGGCCACTAGCGCGCTTGATCGAGGGGGCCTCGATCAATGGATTGGAGATCGCGGCCATGGCGGCGGTGAGCACGCGCTTCTCGCCAGAAGCCTCACCCCCACCCATCATGGCTTTGCCCTTCTCGCGCATGACGGAGAGAACGTCGGCAAAATCGAGATTGATCAGACCTTCTTTGACTATAAGGTCGCTGATGCAGGCCACACCCGAATAGAGCACTTGATCAGCGATGGCGAAGGAATCGTTGAATGTGGTCTTCTCGTTGGCCACTCGGAGCAGATTCTGATTTGGGATGATCAGCAGGGTGTCAACCGCATTCAGCAGTTCCGCAATGCCCGCTTCAGCAACGCGCATACGGCGCTGGCCCTCGAAGTGGAAGGGCTTGCTGACGACGCCGACGGTGAGAATGCCAAGTTCACGCGCGATCCTGGCTATAACAGGAGCCGCCCCAGTTCCCGTACCGCCGCCCATGCCAGCGGTAACGAACACCATGTTTGCGCCGGTCAAATGATCCCGGATCGCATGAATTGCCTCTTCGGCCGCCGCGCATCCTACTTTGGAGTTCGAGCCGGCGCCAAGCCCTTCGGTCACCTTTGTGCCCAACTGGATGAGGCGCTTGGCCTTGGACATGGTGAGCGCTTGTGCGTCGGTATTGGCGACAACGAAGTCGACGCCTTCCAACCCGGCCGCGATCATGTTGTTGACGGCATTGCCTCCGGCCCCACCGACTCCAAACACAATAATACGCGCTTTCATCTCGCGAATGTCGCTGATGTCGGTCACTTTTACCTCATGATTTCTTCGGCACGTTGGAATTGCGGACCCGGATTGCTACCGACGAACCTTGCGGTCTGTCTTGACCAGGATCGCAGCTCGATATCCTAGTCGACGTGCGGTCTGTCGGTGGCTGTCGATCGAGCCGACTCCGTCACCGGTCCGTAGAGCCGCCACCTCGTCCTCAAGCGGTGCGGTGGCCTCTCTGGCGGCATGATCTCTGCGGTCGCCTGCAGCACTTTAGCCATCAGGCGCTCGGCGCGCTCGCGTTCGCCCTCAAAATCCGCGCGGCAACCGGCCGCCCTTGCCTCGAGCTGCACAATTTCCGTCTGCGACGCCTCAATGTTTTCCACGAATGGGACAATGTCGCCCGCGCGACGACCACCTCGTGGGCAGGGAGTATGCCTTACTTCAGCGAAATCAACGATCACTACTGCTTTGCCATTGTCCGAAAGTGAGCGCGGCAACCTGAGCCGCTTGGCAACCGATCGGGCGGCCTCGGGTGAGATTTTCGGCCGAGCACCAAGTGCGACATATGTCAGCGCCTCAATGGGCATCGACTGTTCTCCTAGAACGAACCGGGAGGCAATCGGCTGTTAACCGAAAAGTAACCGCAAGGTAGGCTGGGTTGGTTAACAAGTCGTTAACAGCTTCAGTGCCGATTGCCACTTGAGTACGCGTGGGCCCAGGCCAAGGCGGCCGAGCATTGCCCTCGTCAAAGCTAACTCAATCAAGCGTTCGAGTGCGGGATCAATCCCCTTTTCTTCCGTCACGATCCGGATCAGGTCGGCAAACTGCGGATGTTGTGGAGGAAATCACGCGGCATGCAGTTCGTCCGTTCTCAGCACACGATCGAAGAACTTCTTCGTTCTTTCGTTTCCATAATCGCGAACCGCGCGGCGCAAGCGCCGCCGGTCGGTCGATGCGGCATGCTGCATCACCCGCTTCAAGACCTCATCCTTGGCTTCCGCAAGCTGATCGACGTTGTTGACGAGATCGACAAGCAGAAACTCCTTCGTGAGCGACTTCGGAAAGCGCGGCTTCACGCGAAACGCGAACTTGCGGTTGCCAAGCTGAAACTCGCCGTGGCGCTTGTGATTGTAGACGACCGTCTTGTCATAGAGCTGCGTCGTTCCCACACCGAGACTGTTGTTAGCATTGGGGGAGGCCAGCAGAAACGGATCGTTCCTGAGGAAAGCGCCGACCACTTCCTTGTCGGAAGCCGGCGCCGGGCCGAACGCGGTTTCCTTCGGATAGGCGTAAAGTCCGCCCGAAAGCTTCTTAAGCATGCCGCTCTCAACCAGCTGCTTGAGGTGCCGATCGATGGATGTCGACCAGCGGGCCAAATCCGCGCGCCTATAGGCTTGGCCGGGCTTCAGACGCTTCTTGAGGGTCTCGAGCTTCGTCATGGCTTGGGGTATAGGTCAGAACTGACTGTTTGCAAGTTTTTTCATTGAAAAATCATGCACATATCCGACGTAAACTACTGAAAGCGCTAATAAGTATGTCTCCGTCAGCGCTTTGACAATGAGCCGAACTCTTGCTCGAGCTCCCATCCGGAAACCATACCGCCGCGAGCGGCCAAGCGCCGATCTTCGACCCGGTCGTAGATCTCGAGTACCCGATGTGCCGGCCGCGACCTTACCGGATGCAATGAATGACCAGATATCCGCCAGCTCGGTTTCGAGGTGGCGACATTGCCGCTACGCTTACCGGCTCTCAGCCGCTCGCGTCCGCGGGCCTTGACCCGATCCCTCAGTTCACCGGCCTCAAACGGGTCGGACCCCCGTTTTGACCTTCCTGATCGGCCGCTCGCAACGATTCAAGTTTCGCCGCGCAAAGCTGCTCGCGTTCTTCGACAAGCCGCAGCGCATGACTTCGCTGGCCGTGGCGTATCGGCCGCTATCGATGAGATCTTGAAGTTCTCGTGGTGTTTGCCGACGCTGTAGCTGGCGGCCACAGGTCCTCCATCATAGCCAGGGGCATCTCATCGCGGTTGGTCCACCGCAATCGCGATCGCCCTTTCTTCGCTTTTGTTTCCATGTCTACGCCTGAACGCAGCCACATCTTGTGCAGCCCAACCGAGCGGCGCCACAACTTCTTCCGGAGATGCTGTTCAGCGCACGGACCACCTGGCCTCTTGATGGCTCGATCTGGCCGAAGATCGGCTGCGCCTCGATCGCCTGAACGCAACGCCAGCAGCGCGACTTTCTTCCCCTGGGCTACGCCCATTCCTCGCGAGGCAAGAAAGTCGCCCCGCTGGCGTCCTCCGCTGCGCTGCGGCCCGCGGGCGGGTGCGTCGTCGATCGTCTTCGGCCTGTAGATCGCCATCGAGGCCGCGGTGGTCGCGGCTCGAAACAGCAAAGGAGAAGTAACATGGCTACCATCGGTTCTTTCAAGAAGGTCGGCAGCGACTTCCAGGGCGAGATCGTCACCCTCAGCCTCCAGACCAAGGGCGTCCGCATCGTGCCCGAGGCCAAAGGCAGCAACGAGAACGCCCCGAGCCACCGTGTCTTCGTCGGCCGGGCCGAGATCGGGGCCGCCTGGTCGAAGTGCTCCGAGGAGGGCCGCGACTACCTCTCGCTCAAGCTCGACGATCCCTCGTTCAACGCACCGATCTACGCCAACCTGTTCAGCGACGAGGACGGCGACGGCTTCAGCCTGATCTGGTCGCGGCCGCGCAAGACCGGCGACTGAGGTCGCCAAGAAGCCCCGCCCGGTCCGCCGGGCGGGGCGTTTCTCTCACCGGGCATCAAAGAATAGTCGCGAGGCCACTGCGCTTCAGCGCCTCACGCTGATCGACTTTCGCGGTCTTGTGCGTGAACGTCTGTGGATCGTCGGCATCCTTCCATCTTGCGGGAAAGCACCGTGCCGGTTCGATTCCTCCGACGCCTCTCGTCGCGGAAGACTACCGATCTGTGGTCGTCTCTGAGTCAGAACAGACGTGGGTCAAGAACGAATGGCTCTACAGAGATCACGGAGATCCGCGCCGCGTCCTTGTGAGTGTGGTTGATCAGGATGTTGACGTCGGGGGACTGATCTACAGGGACGATGGCAGAGGGAACGCGGAGGAGGGGTGTCGCGAGCGAGGCGTGCCATTGATCACCTCGTTGCTGCGTCCAAACTTCCTGGCGCCGCCAATCGGCGGGCAGATCGCTTAAGCCCAGCGTCTCGACGGCAAGGTCATCTGCCCCATCGTAGCGCACCATCACAAGCGCGGGCATGAGAGCTGGGTCCTCGATATGGACCAGTTTTTCCAACACGCACAGCGCAGGCGACGTGCTGCAGTAGGTGACAGGCCGTCCGACCGTATTCCAGCGTCCGTCAAAAAGCAGGCCGTAGCCACCATCGAACGTCTTGGCATGCTGCATGCCCGACAAACGCCAAAGCAGCATCAGGCGGCGGCGCCCCACGCGATCTTGCCGAGTATCGTCTCGACGACGCGGGCGCCAGTTTCGGTTTGTGCTACCGCCAACGGCGTCTCGCCATGAAGTTCTGCTAACGAACGCCGGAGCCATAAATTGGCCTTGTCGGCGTCGCCGAAGGTCTCCTCGGCAAGTGTCTGCACCCGCAGCAATCGCACTGCCCGGTCGGATTCTTCCACGGTGAGCGGTTGCTTTTTCTCCGCGCGATGCCGGCGCGTTCGTTGCGGAATGACGAACAATTCGATTTCCTGATCACTAAGTCCCGCCTTCGCCAGCCCATGCAGCGCGGTCAGGGGAAGCCGCTTTCGTACCGCCAGGGCGAGGTCTGCCTGCGAGCGTATAACCGCTCCGAGGACCGAGCGCCCACCCAGCTTCCTTGCTACGATTTCGACAATGGACACAAGGGCCTCCGTGAACATGGCGGCAATGTGCCGTATAGATAGCGGCATATTGCCGAATTTGCAAGAACTCCGCAAAGGCCCGCCTGCAAGGAGCCGGAGTGGGACGACCAGGCGGCCCCGGCCTTCCCGGCACGAGCTTAGGCAGGCAGGGCATTGCATTGCGGATTGTTCCGGGCAATCGAATCCACCACTTCCTTCGCCATTGTTGTTTTCTACACGCTGACCGCAGCGACATCTTGCGCAGCCCAACCGAGAGGCACCACAACTTCTTCCGGGGATGCTGTTCAGCGCACGGACCACCTGGCCTCTTGATGGCTCGATCTGGCCGAAGAGCGGCTGCGCCTCGATCGCCTGAACGCAACGCCAGCGGTTCAACTTTCCTCCCCTGGTCTACGCCCATTCCTCGCGAGGCAAGAAAGTCGCCCCGCTGGCGTCCTCCGCTGCGTACCGCGTCTTCGTCGGCCGGGCCGAGATCGGGGCCGCCTGGTCGAAGCGCTCCGAGGAGGGCCGCGACTATCTCTCGCTCAAGCACGACAACCCCTCGTTCAACGCACCGATCTACGCGAACCTGTTCAACGACGAGGACGGCGACGGCTTCAGCCTGTCTGGTCGCGGCCGCGCAAGAACGGCGACTGAGGTCGCCAAAAAGCCCCGCCCGGTCCGCCGGGCGGGGCTTCTCAATCTAGCGCCCGTCTGGCAGCACGGACCGTGTCAACACAGATTCCAGCCGCTCGGCCGCTCATCGGCTATTCAGTCTGTCCGCGCGTCTTTTTCTTGGCGCCTGCGCCTGGCGGCCGTGTCAACAGGTCTGCTGCTTCGACTCCCAAACTGCGCGCCAGCCGGTCGACAACGTCGATGCCCGCCGCATAGACGCTCCGTTCGAGTGCACTGATATAGGTGCGGTCAATTTCTGCTCGATGTGCCAATTCCTCCTGCGACAAGCCGCGAGCTTGTCGTAGCTTTCGCAAATTGATTGCCAGTACCCCGCGTATATCCATACGCGAGACGGCACGTCCTTGAAGAGTATTTCACCACGGAGTATTCTCGACAAAACGTTCGCGCGGAAGCCTACGACCAAATTTTTACGCTTCTGCTCCTTCCGGCCGGCATGTTAGAATTTGTCAAATCTGAGGCGTGGAGTTTCATGAGGAAGCCGCCGCTCGATCCCGACGTCGCCGACGCTGCCCCTACCGATCAAGCTCTGACGGTTTATGACGAGCAGCACATCGTGACGTACACGCGCCTTTTGCAAGCCGACAGCGAAGGGGCCGACTGGCGGGAAGTCGCACGAATAGTGTTGCATATCGATCCGGAGCGCGAGCCTGATCGTGCGCGAAATGCATACCTGTCTCATCTTAAGCGCGCTAAGTGGGCTACTGAACAGGGACGTTTCTTGCGCGGTGCCAGGTCAAATTAGGAAAATCTCACCGGTGAAGCGTTTGTCAAGAATACGATCTTCTTCTGCTCGTTGGTGGTCACTTTAGAGCACTGCGTGGTGCCAAAGTAAGGACTTCCTACAACCCAATCGATCAGAATTATTGCGGCGCAATCCTTGTTATCCGACTGGACAAAGGGCGTAAGCAATGCCGACATTCGACTGGCGGTCGCCGGATTCGTACAAGAGCCTACAGGACGCTGAAATAACCGACATCGCCTGGGAATTTCTTCGCCGAAACAAAGACTACCAACGCGACTACGAAGAGACTGTGAGGAACAGCCCGGACGGCGAAGTATCCCCGGAGTTCAGGAGGAGGTGGGGCATCTGCTTTCGCCCATGACCCGCAGATATCCTTCGAGGAACAAGTCGTCATTTGGGCGCCTGAGGTTCTGCCGACGGTCGTTCCAATCGCGGTGATCGCGTCGACGGTCAGTGGGGACAGCTCTCCTCAGCTACTGCTCGATCTTGCGGCTGGCCGGGCGCGGCGTGCCTCCGATGGCTGGCACGCTGTGCTACGGATAGGCGTCGTAGAGCATCGAGTCTGGCTGAAGGATCTGCCAGCCGCCGGCGCCAATTACGCAGTTCAATTGGCATTCGACCGCGATTTCGACGCGCGCGCCCTTGCAGCGCAGCGGCTGTGGCGCGCGATGAATGAACGCGCTGTCGGTCCCGCCTCTCACGGTTTGTCAAAACTGAGATGCGAACGGCTGTGCGCCGCCATTCAGGCGCTCGACGCCCATGACGCCGGCGGCACGTATCGGATCATTGCCGAAGCTCTATTCGGCAAGAAGCGCATCCCCGATCGCGCCTGGAAAACGCACGATCTGCGCAATCGTACAATTCGCCTCGTGCAGAGCGGCGTCGCATTAATGCGAGGCGGCTATCGCGAATTGCTGCGCCCCAAGCGCAAGGACAAATAGCCGTCTCGATCTTCGCTGAGGCGAACGACAAAATCGCGGAAGACGCAACTACAGGAGCCTTAGAGATCTGGCCGCGCGTTGGCATGACGGGCCGGGCCCTTTGGGGGCTTTTGAGCGCCAATTGACCTAAGCAACTGAATATACTGCAGAATTATGTATAAATCTAACGCTTGTAGTTTGTCAGAAGTCAGCCTATGTTTCTGACAGTGGAGTAAACCATGGCCCCCCTGAGCATCAGGATTCTGGAAGCAACCAAAGCATTGCCCGAAGGCGCACCGATCGCTGCCAAGGCACTTTTGCATCTTGGAAAGCGTGCTGCCGTCGATCAGGCCCTTTCGCGTCTTGCCGAGCGAGGAAGACTTCTGCGCGCGAGACGAGGGATATATTTGCGCCCGGTTGAAAGCCGTTTCGGAGTTAGAGCTCCATCAGTTGAAAAAGTCATCGAGGAAACCAAGGTTCGCAGCGGCGAAACGATCGTTTCCAGCGGCGCGGCGGCGGCTAATCATCTTGGTTTGACGAGGCAAGTACCTGTCCGTCAGGTTTATCTGACCTCTGGTCCTTCCCGCAGACTCCGTCTTGGCAAGCAAGTCGTGGAGTTCAAGCATGCACCGAGTTGGCAGCTTACCCTGGCGAACCGACGTGCAGGTGAGGTTGTGCGTGCGCTTGCCTGGATGGGCCCAGAGACAGCAGAACGAGCATTGAGGTCCGTCAGTCAGAAATTGACCCCGACCGAAGTGAACGAGTTGAAGTCCGCTGCTTCTTCCTTTCCGACTTGGCTTGCCAAGCCGGTAAGCGAACTCCGTGTCGGATAGATTTCTAACCCTCTCTGACGCCGAGCGCCAAGAGGCGCTCGGCGTTGCTGCGTCCAACTCAGGTCGCCCGGCACATCTTCTCGAAAAGGATGTCTGGGTCGTCTGGTGCCTGAACGCGCTCTTCTCCTCGCCTTTAGGCGAACATCTCGTCTTCAAAGGCGGAACATCGCTATCGAAGGCATATGGTGCGATCCGTCGCTTCTCGGAAGATGTCGACCTCACCTACGATATTCGGACGATAGCTCCGGATCTCGTGAACACAAGGGACGATAATCCGGTCCCTCAAACCCGTAGTCAGAGCAAGAAGTGGAGCACGCAGGCACGAGAGCGCCTCCCGGTCTGGGTGAAGGAGAAGGCCTTATCGGTCATCAAGCAGCGACTGGAAGAAGACAAGCTCAGTGCAACCGCTGAGGCCCAGGATGACAAGATTTTCGTAAGGTACGCTCCATTGGAGACCGGCAGTGGCTATGTGAGTCCCGCCGTTATGCTCGAATTCGGAGCGCGGTCGACGGGCGAGCCGAGCGAGCTCCACGATGTGGTTTGCGACGCCGCCGAATATCTCGACACCCTCGAATTTCCCACGGCCAAGCCCAAAACCATGAAAGCGGAGCGCACTTTCTGGGAAAAGGCCACGGCGATCCACGTCTTTTGCGTCCAAGGCAAACTGAAAGGCGAGCGCTTTGCCCGCCATTGGTATGACCTTGTAAGACTAGACGATGCAGGGATTGCCGAGGTGGCGTTGAAAGACAGAAAGCTTGCCGAAATCGTCGCAGAACACAAGACTTGGTTCTTTTTAGAAAAGGATCCCACGGGAGCGGTCATCGATTATCATAAAGCCGTCAATGGATCCTTGAAGCTGGTCCCCGAGGGACAATCGCGAACGGTCTTGGAGCAAGACTACAAACGCATGACTGACGACGGGCTTATGCTCGATGAGCCCGAAACATTCGATAAGTTGATGACACGGTGCTTGGACCTCGAGAATAGAGCGAACAAGTCCACCTGATACGTTCGCGATCCCGCCGGGGAGCGCGCTCAAATCGACAGCTAGGCGCCAGCAGCGTGTCGAGAATGGACCAGGCGCCATAGGCGGCGCCGGGTGTCTGCAGCACCTCCCGAATGCCGGCATCCTCGATATCGGAGACTTCAAGGTCGACGGTCGGGCCGGCGATGGGGCTCGCCGCTGCAGGATCGAAGCTATGAAGAAATGTCCGTGTCAAAGCGCTAGCGCTCGCTTGAGATCGTCGTGCTCGAAAGCGCTGGCCATGCGATTGATCTCGGCCGCGCGGGCGCCGACAGCTTTGGCCGTGTCGCGCCAGGTCGCGGTCGCTGTCGCGACTTCCTTAATGATCGGGCGGGCCTGCTGCAGCGTAAGACCAAAATACTCCGACGCGGCCTCAAGTAGGTCGAGCGAGCAGGTGCCTTCGTCGAGGTCGATGTTCGTCGTCAGCACCCGCGCCTTCACATCGGTAGGCACGGGATTGAGATCGTAAGCCGGAGAGAGCGACCATCCCGCCTTTCCCAACCACAGGAAACCGTGGTTGCGTAGATGATCATCGACATTGGAGATCAGCACATTGAAGACGACACGCCTGTAGAGGGCATGGGCATCCGTCTTTCCTTGCGCACCATGTTGCGCGAGAGCGTCGACAATCTCCGGGTAGCTGCCGCGCTCGCCGTCTTTGGCGCCCATCATCGCCATGGCGGACAGAAACGGGACGCGGACGGCGTCATTGCGATCGAAGCGGCGCGACAGCATGACGGCCTTGCCGGCCACCTCGATCAGTTCGTGTTGCGGGGTGGCGATGCCGGCCTTGCTGGCGAGCCGCAGCGCAATCCCCTCCCAGGTCTCCATGCTGTAGTCGTCGGTTTCCTTTGGAAACTTGGCGATCGAGAGATTGCCGTGTTGGTCGATCAGCGAGGCCTTCGGCCGCCCGCCACCGAGGGAGGAGCCCGGCGCGAAGATGAGCTGGAGATCTTCGTCCGTTTCCTCGTCGCGGAGAATGCGCTCGGTGATCTACAGCAGCTGCCCGAGTTCGATGAGGGCCGGCACACCGGCGCGGGTCGGCGCCTGGAAAGTTTCGTCGCCGACTCAGCGGAAGCGAAGTGCGCCAAGTCGCGTTTCGTCGGCAACGCCGAGCAAATAGTCGCTTTCTGCAGCGTGCGAACGGCGCGGCCTTCACGGTCGGCGAGGCGGCGTTCGGCGCGCTGCATGAGGCGGCGACCTCGAGCCAAAAGTCGCCAGGCCGGCAGGAGGAGCAAAGGCGCCGCGCGTCAGGGCGAGGGCGGGTTCCAGGGAGAACCGGTCCGAATCATCAAGCCACGCGCCATCGTACTCGAAGAGGATGGTCTCCGAGCCTCGAACACGGTTGCTCCTCGCCAGTCCGATGCGGCGCGTGCGGCCGCCGAGATCGATATGCACCTCGAAGTCAGCCATCGCGTGAGGCTCCGGTCCTGCGTTTGAGGTGGATATGCTTCGGCAGCTCGGCGCTGGCGAGCGCCTGGCCTACGCTGTCGTTGCTGATGTCGGCGACCTTGATCAGACCGTCGAGCAGGCCGAGCGCCTGGAGAACGCCGGCATAGATCCCGATGCTGACACTGGTGTCGCCGGCTTCAACTCTCTGCAGCGTCGAGCGGGACGTGAAGGCGCGCTCGGCGACGACAGACATCGGCAGCCGCCGGCGCCGCCGGGCATCGTGGATGTCCGCGCCGAGCTTGCGCAGGGCCCGTCGAACGGCGGCCGGGGGATTGTGGGGGGTAGGCATTTGTAACCTTCATACTACACATTCGGCGAATATGTAGCACGAAGATTACAAAACTCCTAGCCCCCAGCAGGGCGGTACCCTGTATTAGAGACGGCTAAGCGTTCGCCCGAGTCCCCGAAGAATGCGCGCAAGACCCCGCACAGTGAGGCGGCGATCGAAACTTATGCGGCGAGCGTCGTCGCCAAGGTATCTTGCAGAATCTGCCGGTCGAACCGGGGTTGGACAGAGAAGGGCGGCTACAGGGTTTGCAGACGGCTTGCCCGGCTTCTGAGAGCGAAGCGGAAGGAGATCAACAAGACTGACCCGCTGCATCATCGACACGGCGAACGATCCGCACGAAATCAGCCTAGACGAGAACGTCACGCGGGAAAATGTGCATCCCGCTGATCAGTTCGTGGCCTTCAAGAAGCTGGCGGAAGAGCGCGGTTTTGGTGTGGAAGAAATCGCCGCCCGCTTGGGCTCTGCCGACCCGATCATTTCCGTTTAGCCGGCTTTGATCGGTCGCTTCGCGCGTCTTCGTCAGGAACTACCAATTCAACGTGACTGACACCTAACGTGCTGGCGAGCTCAAAAAGAGTTACGACAGTTGGGTTACGACGGCCGCGCTCCAGGTCACTGATATATTGCTGAGTGAAGCCGGACATTTCGGCGAATTTCTCCTGCGTGAAGCGCTTTTGCTTCCGCAGTCTTGCGAAATTCCGGCCGACCAGCTTGCGCATGTCCATCGGCGCAAGTTGCGTCTTTACATACTATGAGGTTTATCTCCTATAGTATGTTTTTTCGAGCGGCTCGCTGGTCGGTTAGGTCCCAATGGGGCTAAAATGAGACGTCGGCACGATCTCGGCCTTCTAGGGAGATTAGAATCATTCGCTGTTTGTTGGGGTGGTCATGACAAAACCGCAGCTAGATCCTGACGTCGTGGATGTCGCGCCGAACGAGCTGGCGCTGACCGCCTATGACGAACAGCATGTTGTCACATACATTCGCCTTTTGCAGGCGGAGGGTCAGGGAGCGGACTGGCGGGAGGTTGCTCGAATCGTTTTGCACATCGACCCGGAGCGAGAACCGGACCGTGCGCGGACTGCATATCAGAGTCATCTTGCGCGCGCCAAATGGGTGACCGAGCAGGGGCGCCTCTTACGCGGCACCGGCTCAAAATAGAAGAAAATCGCCAGCTAACTTTTGTGGCCAAAACAATTTTCTCCCGCTAACCGGCGGTCATTCTCATGCACCACGTGGTGCCAAACTAGAGGCTTCCTACAACCGCTTCGTTCATAACTATTGCGCCGCAATCCTTGTTGGCTGCGTGCAATGGGACGGAAGCAATGCCTGAATTCGACTGGCGATCGCCAGATTCGTTCAAGAGCCTGGAGAATGCTGAGATCACTCACATCGCCTGGGAAGGCCTTCGTATGAACGTGGACTATCAACGCGACTACGAAGCGATGATTGCGAATAGCCCAGATGGCGAAGTGACCGAGGAATTCAGGAGGAGGTGGGGTATCTGCTTTCGCCCATGATCCGCAAAAGTCCTCCAAAGAACAGGTCATCTTTTGGACACCTGAGGTTCTAGCGTCCGTTGTCCCCGTGACAACCGCGCCGCCTGTTTCTCACGAAGCGGCATCTCAGCCGCTGTTCGACTTTGCTGCCGGACAGGTATGCCGCGCCGCCGATGGTTGGCATGCGGTGCTGTGTATCGGCTCGGTTGAGCATCGCATCTGGTCGAAACAGCCGCTGACCCCAGGCGCTCACTATGCAGCCGAGTTACCGCTCGACAGCAGTTTCGAGGCGCGGGCGCACGCTGCCACGCGGCTATGGCGCGCGATGAATGGGCGCGCGCAAGGACCTGCCTTCCAACGCCTGTCGAAACAGCGGCGCGAAAGATTATGCGCAGCCCTTCGCGCACTCGCCGCGTATTTCGCCGGCGCGACCTATCGCAGCATCGCAGAGGCTCTGTTCGGCGAAAAGCGCATCCCCGATCGTGTCTGGAAAACGCACGATTTGCGCAGCCGAACCATCCGTCTCGTCCAAAGCGGCTTCGCATTCGTTCGCGGAGGCTATCGCGAATTGCTCCGTGCCAAGCGCAAGGACAAATAGCGCTCCAGCCGGGGGTATCGAAAACATACCCCCCAATCATCGGCATCCCCATTCGCGGGCCTTCTCCGCGATCGTGGCCGTCGACGCGCCGCTGTTCGCACCGGCGCTCCAGATGGTCACGGAGCTTCTCAAATGTCCGATCCGAACGCCGATCCGCCGCCTCGATACCTCCGTACATCCGAAGCCGCACGCTTTTTGAGTTTGTCTGGCCGCACGCTGGAAAAACACCGCACGTATGGCACCGGTCCCGAATATCACAAGATCGGCGGCCGCGTGGTCTATTCGGTTGCGGACCTGATGGCGTGGGCCAAACTTGGCAAAAAGAAATCGACGTCCGATCCCGGCAAGGGGACCGTGCTGCCTGCCAAAAAACATCCGACCCTGCGCCCGTATGCGGGCCAGGAACGCCGTTGATCTTTGGGAAAGAGCACCGGCGATGCGGCGCAAGCACCCGTCCGAACGCGATCAACTGGAAATGTTTCGTGCGCTGCCTGGCGAACTCGCGCCCCGCGACGCGCAGGATCTGATGGCTTATCCATTCTTCTCGCTCGCGAAAGCAAAGCGCATTGTGCCGATCGATTTTCGTGCCGGTGCGATCGCAATTCGGGTCGAAGCGGTGCCGGAACACGGCATGGCAACCATTTGGGATGCGGACGTTTTGATCTGGGCCGCTTCCCAGATCGTCGAAGCCCGTGACGCCGGCTTGAAGACGTCGCGCCTGATGGCTGCAACGCCTTACGAGATTCTGACGTTCGTCGGCCGCGGCACCAGCGCACGTGACTATGACCGGTTGAAGGCTGGCCTCGACAGGTTGCAATCAACGACCGTATTGACGTCGATCCGGCAGATTGCGGAACGACGGCGGCATCGTTTCTCCTGGATCAACGAATGGAAGGAGACGGCCGACGCAAACGGACGCCCGTCCGGGCTCGAACTGATCTTGCCCGATTGGTTCTATTCCGGCGTGATCGATGACGCGCTCGTGCTCACGATTGATCGCGCCTATTTCGATCTGACGGGCGGACTTGAGCGCTGGCTTTACCGGCTCGTGCGCAAGCATGGCGGCCGGCAGCAGGGCGGCTGGAGTTTCGATCTTGTGCATCTCCATGCCAAGTCCGGCAGTCTCTCGCCTCTCAAGCATTTTGCATACGACGTGCGCCAGATTGTCCAGCGCCAGGCATTGCCTGGCTACCAACTCGTGCTCACGCGAGATCTGGACGGCGCCGAGCGGTTGAGGTTCGCGCCCGCGCCCGTCAATCCATTCACCGAGAGACTTCGCAGCCGCGATCTCCTTCCGAAATCGGGAGGCAACCTGTGAATCAGCTCGTGCTATCGGGGACTGGAATCGGATCCAAGTCCTTGTCCTTTAGCGCTTTCCAGCCGCCGTAACTCTTCTAACCAGAAATCCTTCGGATTTCTTCTAACGGACCGCGCCTTCGGGCCTGATGAGGATAACCACCACGGTCCGCCTGTTCTGCCTCGCCACAGTGAGGGCAAGGGCGAGGACGCGCTGTCGCAATTCCGCTCCCGCCAGGCAACCAGAACCTTTCTGTACTCGGAGTGCACCATGAACAATTTCACCGAAGTCGAACTCCTTTGGCTCGAGAAGCGCATTGAGAACCGCATCCGGTTCGGCCACTCCGTCGAGGAAAGAATCCTCGATCGCCGCCGACGCGTGCTGTCCTTTGCGCCCGGCAGCATCTTCGCGTTCGTACGCTGGACATCAAACGACTTCGGAACGGCAATCTCACGGATCGATATTCTGCGCGCGGTGGCACCGGGACAACGATGCTCCACGGTGACCTATGTGAAGCCCGGCGGGGACATTCTCCTGCGCCTATCCGGCTGGCCCAAGGTCGAACGGGTGCTTCAGTTGATCGACGCTGTCGAGGCGCTTGACATCGATCCCGCGGACGCTGCGCCCGATTACTGGCATCACGTTCATAACCGCATGTCGGTCAATGAAAAGCCCCGCCTCTACACGAAAGCGAGACACCAGGCATGGCTTCAGCGGCAAAGGACCATGCGATGACAAGTGCGTGGAAAATCTTGGCAATGATGTTCGCCGGCGCTGGTGCCCTTCTCGCACCGACGGTTCTCGACCTGACACCACTCTACGTCTGGAATGCATCTGAGAGCGTGCCGATCGGCCTGTATCGTTTGCAGCCTGCGGAAAAGCTGTTCGTGACCGAGCTGCTCGCCGTTCAGCCGCCGGAGCCGCTTGCAACCTTCCTCGACGTGAGCGGCTATCTGCCGGCCGGGATCCCGATGCTCAAGCGCGTGCTGGCGCTTCCGGGGCAGACCGTCTGTAGAACCGGGCTCGCAGTGACCGTCGACGCGATCGAAATGGGCGAGGCAAGAGATCGCGATGGCCGCGGCCGTCCCCTCCCGAAATGGCAGGGTTGCCGCGTCGTCGGCGAGGGCGAACTCTTTGTCATGAACCGGCAATCCGCCGGCTCGCTGGACGGAAGATACTTCGGCTTTCTGCCGGCATCCGCCGTCCTTGGGCGTGCGCTCCCCGTGTGGACCTGGGAGGACTGAGCGTGCGCGTGTTGGGATTCCGATCTGCTATTCCGCTGTTCGACCGAATGCTCCACCGTTCCTCCGTCCCGGCCAACGATCGCGGAGCTGTCGCGCGCAGGCCCAGTCCAGACACTGCCCCGGAATTTGTTCGCAGGCGGCCGATAAGCCGGCACCACGCGACCTTACCCCGGAGGAGCACGAACACGATGGCATGCTGGCGTTCAGTCGGGACGGGCGTTTGCGCTGTTGTCGTGTCGTTCTTGGCGCTGACGATGGGTGACGCCGCTGCCTTCGGCGCGACACCATCCGCAGAGCACACGGCGAGATTTCGTACTCACGACCCGTTTGCGGACTTCATCGACGAGGCCTCGCGTCGTTTCGGCGTACCGGTGTACTGGATACGCGCAGTCTTGGAGCTCGAAAGCGCTGGAAATGCGCGCGCCAAGTCCCCGAAAGGCGCCATGGGGCTGATGCAGATCATGCCGAAGACGTGGGCCGAACTGCGTCTGCGATACGGTCTTGGCAATGATCCGTACAATCCTCACGACAACATTCTTGCTGGTTCGGGTTATCTGCGCGAGCTGCACGACCGTTACGGTTCGCCGGGTTTCCTGGCGGCCTACAATGCCGGACCTGCTCGCTACGAAGAGCATCTCGTTGGCCGACCATTGCCGATTGAAACTCTCGCATACTTGGACAAGCTTGCGCCAATGATCGGCGGCGACATGTCGGTTTCCAAGACAGTCGTCAAGTTGCGGCCATCGGCGGGAGCGCTCTTTGCAGTGCTCTCCGAAACTTCAAAAAAGTTCGCCTCGCCGCCGCCCCGCCGTGTGTCAGATCGCGCTCCGATCGCAATATCCGGCCGCGCCATTTCGGCCATTGCGCCCACCGCGACGGGCCTGTTCGTCACGAGATCTGATGCGGAAGGTCGGCGATGAGCGAACGCGTTAGCTCGCATATATTGCATACCCTGGAGAAGAATGGACGGCGGGGCGAGGGCAGTGGGAAGGCACCACGTATGCGTCCGGAGGCTGCACATGACGTCATGTCTTGACGAGCCTAGCGGCCTCGGCCGGCAAGGCGTCGACTCGGCGGGCTCCTACTTTGTGCGGGGCTCTGACATGGCAGCTTCCGCCTTCGCGATCACCGCTTCGGCGCGCTCTATCGCGGCACGGAATTCCTCGCTCTTCCAAGTATCAACCTGTTCGCCGTCATCGTACGACTCGTCGCTGGCCTCTTGCGCGCGTGAGATCAACTCACGAAGCGCCGCAATGGCTTCGGAGAGCAGCTTGGCATCCGCCTCATTACGAGAAGACCGCGTCAACTCTTTAACCCCATCACATTGCAATTATGGTTCATCAGGCAATATCGTTACAAAAGACGACCATTGCAATTGCCTATGGTCCCAGGTTGGCCATTTGGCGGGCGTCTGGCTTTGCCCAGACGGTGGTAGCGGCCGCTCACTGGGAGCGCCAGTTCCACGGCAGCAACTCGTCGAGACGCTTGACAGGATATCCGTCGACCATCCGCTGGAGCACGTCGCGCAGGTAGACGGAGGGTTCGACGTCGTTGAGCTTACAGGTCGCAATCAGCGAGCAGGCGACAGCCCAACGATGCCCGCCGCCGTCGCTGCCGGCGAACAGGTGGTTCTTGCGGCCGAGCGCCACAGGCCTGATCGCGCGTTCGACCGGATTGGTGTCGAGCTCAATGCGGCCATCATGCAGGAATCGCGTCGGCCCCTTCCAGCGCGAGAGCGCGTAAGGGATCGCTTCGGCAAGCGTGCTGTGGCCAGAGACGAGGGGAAGCTGCGTCTCCAGCCAGGAATGCAATGCTTGAACGATTGGCTTGTCGTGGGCGGAGCGTCGTTCGAAGGCTCTCTCAAGCTGCTTTCGGAGGACGATTCCTTAGCACTAGTACTAACGACCGGGCGGGTGGAGGGGTGAAGATGCGCGCGCCAGTCGATTTCAAGTTCGCCGGCATCCAACCGGTCGCGCCATTTGCGCAGCGCGTACGGCGACAGGGACAGTGCAGCGGCATGTTCGCGTACACCCATTCCGCTCCAGTTCATCGCGTCGACATGCATTGCCCAGAACGCTTGCAAACCGCGATCACGCACACGCGTGATGATCGAGAAGCGCTGCCGCAGTGTCATTCTCGGTTCTGCTTTCTGTCCTTCGCGGCGCAATTCCGTCTGATATTTCGTGAGCTTGCGTGCAGCTTCCTCGCCAGCAAGAGCCTCAGCCAACGCACGAACATCCCCTGGTCTAAGCGATGAGGACGGCAATACGCCCTCTGCGAAACGCGCTGCGCTGCCAGGCTTCGATGTGGATCGACCACCATTCACGTCTGGCTTTGTTCTGGAAATGTTTTGGGCCCACCGGAGATTCTCCAATGCAGCAGAGAACCCGAAATGGAACGACAACGCACTCTTGGAAAGTCGTGCAGGATTCGGACGCTTACGACACGACAGCAGGACGGCGAGATAAAAGGGGCTCGCCGGTCAGACCGCAAGCCATTGACATGGCTTGGGTCCTGGCGTGCCGGTCGGTCGGGGCGCGTGCCGCGCCGTGCGTTTTCACGAATGCAATCAACGATGTTTTCGGCACTGTGGCTGCTGTTGAGCGCCCGGAGGCCTGGCAGTGACCAATGGCGACAGCGATCTGCGCATTCGGCCCGGGCGCATCCGCAGCACCCGCGCGCCCAAGCCGAAGAGCTTCATCAACCAGGTGCTACGTGCCGCGAAGAAAGCCGGACACACGTCGGGTCAGGTTGGGCTTGGCAGGCGTTCTGCGGCCTATGGCCGCTCGACGTTTGGCCGCGGCCGGCTGTCCTTTGGCCGCAGCCGCTTGTTCAGCACGACGCGGCGCGTTGTGGTGAAGGCGCGCATCGTGCGTCACCAGGGACGTTCATTCCGTTCAGCGCCGCTGACGGCTCATCTTTCATACCTCAAGCGCGACGGAGTAACCCGGAACGGCGAGCGGGCCGAGATGTTCGATGCTGGCAGCGATCGAGCTGACGGCGTGGACTTCGCAGACCGATGCCAGGGCGACCGCCATCATTTTCGATTCATTGTCTCGCCCGAGGACGCCAGCGACATGACTGACCTCAAGGCCTTCACCCGCGATCTGGCCAAGCAGATGGAGACCGATCTCGGAACGCGGCTCGATTGGGTGGCCGTCGATCACTGGAACACGGACAACCCTCACGTCCATCTTCTCGTTCGGGGCGTCGATGAGACAGGCGCAGACCTCGTGATCTCGCGCGACTACATCAGCCGCGGCCTGCGCTCACGTGCCGAGGAGTTGGTCGCCATCGAACTTGGTCCAAGACCGGAGCATGAAATCCGCAACTCGCTGGAGAGGGAAGTCACAGCAGAGCGATGGACGCGGCTCGATCGGGAGATTCGGCTGTCAGCCGACGAAACCGGCTATATCGATCTTCGTCCTGAGAATCCGGGCAGCTCCGATCCCGAAATCCGGCGCCTGATGGTCGGCCGCCTTCAGCATTTGGAGAGGATGGGCCTTGCTGCGTCAGCTGCGCCAGGGGAGTGGATGGTCGGGCTCGAGGCTGAACGTAATCTTCGCGACCTCGGCATGCGCGGCGACATCATCAAGACTATGCATCGCGCCTTTACCGAGCGTGGGGAAGCGCGCAGCGTGTCCGACTACGTTGTCGAAGGTGAACAGCCAAGGTACCAGATTGTCGGGCGCCTGGTCGATCGAGGATTGCATGACGAGCTCACCGGCGAGGCCTACGCCCTGATCGACGGAACCGACGGTCGCGCGCACCACGTCCGGTTCCGGGGAATCGAAGCTTTCGAACATGCGCCATCCGTCGGCGGTATCGTCGAGGTCCGGCGCTTCGGTCGGGCCAATGATCCGCGTCCGACATTGGTCCTTGCGGCCCGTTCTGATCTCGATCTTGGTGAGCAGGTCACCGCGAAAGGCGCCACCTGGCTCGACCACCGGTTGGTTGAATCCAACCCCATGCCCCTCGCCATGGGCGGCTTTGGTCGCCAGACGCGCGACGCTCTCGAAGCTCGCATCGAGCATCTGGTTCGGGAAGGTCTGGCGGTACGGCAGGGCCAGCGCGTCACCTTCCAGCGTGATCTCCTGAACACGTTGCGTCGACGCGAGCTGGACGAGGTGGCAGCAAGAATCTCGGCGGAGACCAGCCTGCCTCACGTGAAGGGCGCCACCGGCGAGCACGTGGCGGGCACGTATCGTCAGCGGTTGACGCTCGCCTCGGGGCGGTTTGCCATGATTGACGACGGGCTCGGATTTCAGCTGGTGCCCTGGTCGCGCGAGCTCGAGAAAAGCTTGGGCCAGCACGTTGCCGGCACCGCGAAGGAGGGCGGCGGGATCGAATGGAGCTTCGGCCGGAAGCGCGACCTCAGCCTGTAGCTGTTTTGTCAATTGCTCGAAAGGTATTCGGGATGTCCGGAACCAAGATCCTCTGGGGACAGGTGATTGTCGTCGGCCTGATCGTCTTGCTGGCGATCTGGGGAGCGACCGAGTGGACAGCCTGGCGGCTCGCCTATCAGCCGGAGCTAGGGCGGCCGTGGTTCGCGTTGTCGGGCTTCAAGCTCTATTACCCGCCCATCTTCTTTTGGTGGTGGTTCGTCTACGACGCCTATGCCCCTCAGGTCTTTGTCGAGGGTGCATTCATCGTGGCCGCAGGGACCTTCGTTTCGATCGCGGTCGCGATCGGCATGTCGGTCTGGCGGGCGCGCGAGGCCAAGAATGTCCAGACCTACGGCTCGGCGCGGTGGGCCGATCCGCGCGAGGTGCAGGCGGCCGGACTTTTGGGTGGGGACGGAGTCGTGCTTGGCAGGTTGGCGGAGGATTACCTGCGCCACAACGGACCAGAGCATGTGCTCTGCTTTGCGCCGACCCGGTCCGGTAAGGGCGTTGGTCTTGTCGTTCCTTCCCTCCTCACGTGGCCAGACTCGGCAATCGTGCACGACATCAAGGGCGAGAACTGGCAGCTCACGGCCGGGTTTCGGTCCCGACATGGCCGGGTGTTGCTGTTCGATCCGACCAATCCAAAATCGTCTGCCTACAATCCACTTCTCGAAGTACGCCGCGGCGAATGGGAGGTTCGGGACGTCCAGAATGTTGCGGACGTGCTGGTCGATCCGGAAGGGTCGCTCGACAAGCGGAATCACTGGGAGAAGACCAGCCACTCGCTGCTTGTCGGTGCCATCCTGCACGTCCTCTATGCAGAGCCCGACAAGACGCTCGCCGGGGTCGCGGCCTTTTTGTCGGACCCGAAGCGCCCAATCGAGGTCACGCTCAAGGCAATGATGACAAGCTCGCATCTCGGTGAGCAGGGTCCACATCCGGTTGTCGCCTCAACCGCGCGAGAACTGCTGAACAAGTCCGAGAACGAGCGTTCTGGCGTGCTCTCGACCGCGATGTCGTTTCTTGGACTCTATCGGGATCCGGTGGTGGCCCAGGTGACAAGCCGATGTGACTGGCGGATCTCGGACCTGATTGCCGATGCTCGTCCCACGACGCTTTATCTTGTCGTGCCTCCGTCCGACATCTCCCGGACGAAGCCGCTCATACGTCTCGTGCTCAATCAAATTGGCCGTCGCATCACCGAAGATCTGCAAGCCAAGAACCGGCGCCACCGCCTCCTGGTGATGCTGGACGAGTTCCCAGCCCTTGGACGTCTCGACTTTTTCGAGTCGGCGCTCGCTTTCATGGCCGGATACGGGATCAAGGCCTTCCTGATCGCGCAGTCGTTGAACCAGATCGAGAAGGCCTACGGCCCCAACAATGCGATTTTGGATAATTGCCATGTCCGCGTGAGCTTCGCAACAAACGACGAGCGGACCGCAAGACGCGTTTCGGACGCGCTTGGGACTGCGACCGAGATGCGAGCCATGAAGAACTATGCCGGCCATCGGCTGAACCCGTGGCTTGGCCATCTCATGGTCTCGCGGCAGGAGACCGCACGCGCCTTGCTCACCCCCGGCGAGGTGATGCAGCTTCCTCCGACCGACGAAATCGTGATGGTGGCCGGGACGGCGCCGATCCGAGCCAAGAAGGTGCGCTACTACGAAGACAGACGCCTTACCGAGCGCATTCTCCCACCGCCAGAGCCGGCCAGACTGGGGCGGTCTTCGCGGGAAGATAGTTGGTCCAGCCCCAAGCTCCCCGTGCGGAACGACGCAACCGTCCAGACACAAGAGTCCGAAACCGATGCCGCCAACAGCGGTCTGCGCCGGGAACCCGAGCTTCCTGACCACGTCGCCATCGTCAAAGAGACAACCGATGTGACGCCGACAGAAGAGTTTGCCGTCCTGGACGACGACGATGAGGCCGTGCGGCAAGCTCGGCTTCTTCGCCAGCAGATGCGGGGCGTGGCCCGCCAGGCGGCGCTTGACCCGAACGACGGCATTGATCTCTGAGGTCCCATGCGCAACCGCATGAACGTGTATTTCCCCCCGGAGCTTCTGAAGCAGATCTCCGACCTTGCCGATCGCAAAAACCTCTCGCGATCGGCCGTCGTCGAGGCGGCAGTCGTCTCGTTTCTGTCACCCGATGGAGTGGATCGCAGAGAGGCGGCGTTCGCCCGCCGTCTCGACCGGTTGTCCCGCCAAGTGCAGCGACTTGAACGGGATGTCGGGCTGACGGCCGAGACGTTGGCCCTGTTTGTTCGGTTCTGGTTGACGATCACGCCTCCCTTGCCGAACGAAGCCCAGGCCGCCGCCCAGATCAAAGGACGTGAGCGCTTTGAAGGCTTCGTCGAGACATTGGGCCGCCGCCTGCAAAAGGGCCAAAGCTTCCTGCGGGAGATTCCGGACGATATCGTTCGTGGAGCGCCCGAGGATTCCACCAACTGATTGCGCCGGCCTTGCTGGCTGCTCCGGCCTTTCTCTTTCTACGCCAGACTACGACGAAGATGATCGTCTGGTTGCAGGAAGGTCGTTGGTGGTTTTTCTAATCATCCCCATCCGAGGGCGCTGCTTTAGCCCTCGATCGATGGGGGCAGGCAGTGGCGATCCATTCTCTTCAGTCGGAGGCGATCTCGCGTGGCGCGCGGATGCTCCGCAGCGCGCTGGGGCTCGCCATCGCGCGCTACCTCGAAGACGATGCGATCGTCGAGGTGATGCTGAACCCTGACGGCCGATTGTGGATCGACCGGCTCTCCAGTGGATTGACTGACACAGGTGAAAAACTCTCCGCCGCCGATGGCGAGCGCATCATTCGCCTGGTGGCGCATCATGTGGGAGCCGAGGTCCACGCCGGCGCGCCCCGTATTTCTGCTGAACTACCCGAGACCGGAGAGCGGTTTGAAGGCCTGTTGCCGCCTGTCGTCGCGGCACCAGCGTTCGCCATTCGCAAGCCTGCCGTCGCGGTCTTCACGCTCGACGACTACGCCAGGGCGGGCATCATGACGGCCGATCACGCCACGGCACTGCGCCAGGCCGTCGCCTCACGCAAAAACGTCCTGGTCGCTGGCGGCACATCAACGGGCAAGACCACGCTCACGAATGCATTGCTTGCTGAGGTCGCGAAGACCAGTGACCGGGTCGTGCTGATCGAGGACACCCGCGAGCTGCAATGCAAAGCACCGAATCTGGTCGCGTTGCGCACCAAGGATGGCGTGGTCTCGCTCTCGGATCTCGTGCGCTCCTCACTTCGACTGCGTCCAGACCGCATTCCCATTGGCGAGGTGCGGGGTGCTGAGGCTCTTGATCTGCTCAAGGCGTGGGGAACCGGTCACCCCGGCGGGATCGGCACCATCCATGCGGGCACTGCGCTCGGCGCTTTACGCCGGCTGGAGCAGCTCATCCAGGAAGCCGTGATGACCGTGCCGCGCGCCCTGATCGCCGAAACCATCAACGTCGTTGCGGTTCTGTCCGGGCGCGGTGCCGAGCGCCGGCTTGCCGAACTCGCGCGCGTCAACGGCCTCGGAGCGGCCGGGGATTACAGCCTTTCACCAGCAGGAGACTTCACATGAGCAATCGAAACATGAGCAATCGAAACCCAGTTCCGCATTGGAGCGTTTCCATCGCCGCACTGGGTGCGGTCCTGTTTATGAGTCCGCCCGCCTGGGCTGCCGGCTCCAACATGCCCTGGGAGCAGCCGCTCAATCAAATCCTGCAGTCTGTCGAAGGACCGGTCGCCAAAATCATCGCCGTCATCATCATCGTCGTCACGGGCCTGACGCTCGCATTCGGCGATACCTCGGGCGGCTTTCGCAGGCTGATTCAGATCGTGTTCGGGCTTTCGATTGCGTTTGCAGCTTCGAGCTTCTTCTTGTCGTTTTTCTCATTCGGCGGCGGCGTGGTGGTGTGATGGACGAGCCCGTCGCCGGATTTATCGCGCCGATGCATCGGGCTCTGACGGAGCCGATCCTGATGGGCGGAGCACCCCGCTCGGTCGCCATCGTTAACGGGACGCTCGCCGCAGCCCTTGGGCTCGGATTGCGCTTGTGGATCGCCGGTCTCCTGCTCTGGGCCATTGGCCACGCGGCGGCTGTATGGGCTGCCAAGCGAGACCCCGCATTCGTCGAAGTGGTGCGCCGTCACCTGCGTGTCCCAGCCCATCTCAACATCTAGAGCTCTCCCATGATGAATCTCGCGGAATACCGCCGATCAAGCACGCGGCTTGCCGATTTCCTGCCGTGGGCGGCCCTGGTCGACGCGGGCATCGTCCTGAACAAGGACGGCTCGTTTCAGCGAACGGCCAGATTCCGCGGACCGGATCTGGACAGCGCGGTCCCGGCCGAACTCGTGGCCGTGGCCGGTCGTCTCAACAACGCTCTGCGCCGTCTGGGATCCGGCTGGGCCGTCTTCGTGGAGGCGCAGCGCCATTCCGCAGGGGTGTATCCGCCGGACACATTTCCGGACGTCGCATCCGCGCTGGTCGATGCCGAGCGCCGTGCGCAGTTTGAAGAAGAGGGCGCCCATTACGACTCGAGCTATTACCTGACTTTCGCCTACCTGCCGCCGCCGGAGGATGCGGCGAGGGCGGAGCGGCTTCTTTATGAAGGCAGCAGTCGCACGCCAAGTGCCGACGCGCGGGAAGTTCTCACCGGCTTTGCCGACCGAACCGACCGCGTGCTGCAGCTTATCGAGGGCTTTATGCCCGAATGCGCCTGGCTCGGCGACGAGGAGACGCTGACCTACCTGCATTCGACGATTTCGATCAAACGGCATCGAGTTCGTGTGCCCGAGATCCCCATGTATCTCGACGCGCTGCTCGCTGATCAACCCTTGACCGGTGGTCTCGAGCCGATGTTGGGCGCGGCGCACCTGCGTGTTCTCACCATCGTCGGGTTTCCGACAGCGACCACGCCCGGAATTCTCGATGACCTCAACCGTCTCGCTTTCCCGTACCGCTGGTCGACCCGGGCGATCATGCTCGACAAAACGGATGCCACAAAGCTCCTGACGAAGATCCGGCGCCAGTGGTTCGCCAAACGAAAGTCGATTGCTGCGATCCTGAAGGAGGTGATGACCAACGAGGCCTCCTCGCTTCTCGATACCGACGCTCACAACAAGGCGATGGATGCGGACGCGGCGCTCCTGGAGCTGGGTTCGGACCAGGTCGGCGAGGCGTTCGTGACGGCGAGCGTTACCGTTTGGGGCCGAGATGCGCGCTCGGCCGATGAGAGATTGCGGCTCGTCGAGAAGGTCGTTCAGGGCCGCGACTTCACCTGCATGATAGAGACGGTGAATGCCGTCGAAGCGTGGCTCGGCAGCCTGCCTGGACACGTCTACGCCAATATCCGGCAACCGCCGATATCGACTCTCAACCTTGCTCACATGATTCCGCTGTCGGCCGTGTGGGCTGGCGAGGCGCGGGATCACCATTTCAAGGCTCCACCCCTACTTTTTGGCAAGACGGAAGGGTCAACTCCCTTCCGTTTCGCGCTTCACGTCGGGGACGTCGGACACACGCTTGTGGTTGGTCCGACCGGTGCCGGCAAGTCGGTCCTGCTGGCGCTGATGGCGCTCCAGTTCCGCCGCTATCCCCAGTCTCAGGTCTTTGCCTTTGATTTTGGAGGCTCAATCCGGGCGGCAGCCCTCGCCATGGGTGGCGATTGGCACGATCTCGGCGGCGCGCTGTCGCAAGCTGCGTCCGAGCCGGTCGCGTTGCAGCCATTGGCCTGGATCGACGATACGGCGGAACGGGCCTGGGCCACGGACTGGGTCGCCTCGATCCTTGCCCGCGAGAAGATCGAGATCACGCCGGAGGCAAAGGATCATCTATGGTCGGCGCTGACTTCCCTTGCTTCAGCGCGCCTCCCGGAGCGGACCCTGACAGGGCTGTCCGTTCTGCTCCAGTCGACGACTCTGAAACGCGCTTTGCAACCCTATTGCCTCGGTGGGCCCTATGGGCGGCTGCTCGATGCAGAATTCGAGCGAATTGGCGAGGCGTCGGTCCAGGCGTTCGAGACCGAAGGACTGATCGGAACGGGCGCGGCGCCCGCGGTGCTGGCCTATCTGTTCCACCGCATTGGCGATCGCCTCGATGGCAGGCCGACGCTCATGATCGTCGACGAAGGCTGGCTTGCGCTTGATGATGCGGATTTTGCCGGCCAGCTCCGCGAATGGTTGAAGACGCTGCGCAAGAAGAACGCCTCTGTGGTGTTCGCCACACAGTCTTTGTCGGACATCGATGGATCTGACATCGCTCCTGCCATCATCGAGAGCTGCCCGACTCGATTGCTTTTGCCGAACGAGCGGGCGATCGAGCCTCAGATCACCGCGATCTATCGCCGTTTTGGGCTCAACGATCGCCAGATCGAGCTCTTGAGCCGCGCGACGCCGAAACGGGACTACTACTGCCAATCCCGCCGCGGCAACCGCATGTTCGAGCTCGGACTCGGTGAAGTCGCGCTCGCCTTTGCGGCTGCATCATCCAAGACAGACCAGGCCGCAATCGACCGATTGCTCACAGAGCACGGCCGCGAGGCCTTTGTGCCTGCTTGGCTCCAGCACCGCGGAGCCGGTTGGGCCGTGGACCTCATTCCCAATCTCGGCAATCTGGAGAAGTCGCAATGAACCGTCGTCGTCTCGGTATGGCGATCAGTATCGTTGCTGTCTCGCTGCTGGCAACCGCGCCCAGCGGGGCGCAATGGATCGTCTTTGATCCCAACAATTACGTCCAGAATGTCCTGACCGCAGCACGAGAGCTGCAGCAGATCAACAATCAGATCACCTCGTTGCAGAACGAGGCGCAGATGTTGATCAACCAGGCGAAAAACCTGGCAAGCCTGCCATATTCCTCGCTGCAGCAGCTCCAGAGCTCGATTCAACGCACCCAGCAGCTTCTCAGCCAGGCCCAGCGCATCGGCTATGACGTGCAGCAGATCGATCGGGCCTTCGCCACCAGCTACGGACCGGCAACCGCACGCCAATCCGATTCAGCGTTGATCGCAGGTGCGCAATCGCGCTGGCAGGACTCGGTCGCGGGATTTCAGGACGCGCTTCGTGTGCAAGCCGGCGTTGTCGGAAATCTCGACACAAACCGCATTCAGACCTCGGCACTGGTGAGCTCAAGCCAGGGTGCAAGCGGGGCCCTGCAGGCCACGCAAGCCGGCAACCAGATCCTCGCACTCCAGGCGCAGCAGCTCGCCGACTTGACCGCGGCCGTGGCGGCGCAGGGCAGGGCTCAATCTCTGGAATCTGCCCGACGCGCCGCTGCTCAGGACCAAGGTCGCGAGCAGCTTCGGCGCTTTCTGACGAGCGGTCAGGGTTATCAATCCTCCAACGTGCAGATGTTTCATTGATGAGCGATCAAAAGGCATTCCAAGCATTGTCGCTCGCTATCACGGTGATTGGCGGAGCGGCACTCATCGTCGCATGCACGATCCAGCTACGCGGTCCGGACAAAATCATGGGTCCGAAGCCATCGAGCGCAACGGCCAGCCGCACCATGGAATCCGATCTCACCCGCTGCCGTACTGTGACGTCAGAGCATTCTGCGGCATATCAGGATTGCCAAAGGATCTGGGCGGAGAACCGGCGCCGGTTCTTCGGCCAAGGGGTGAGTTCGACCGGTCCCGCTGTCAACGATCGAGCCAGCTCGCCGTTGCTGTCAGCGCCGAAAGATCAGAGCCGAATGCCTCAAGGCGATCCCTCCGTCGCGTCACCCGAGGGAGGTGATCAATGACGGGCACGGGAATTATCGATCAGTTCCTCGAGACCTTCACCCGCTACATCGACAATGGCTTTGGGCTTCTTGGCGGCGAGGTCGGTTATCTTGCGACAACGCTGGCTGCGATCGATATCACCCTGGCCGCCGTGTTCTGGAGCTGGGGCACGGATGAGGACATCGTCGCGCGGCTCGTCAAGAAAACTCTGTTCGTCGGTGTCTTCGCCTACCTGATCGGCAATTGGAATAATCTCGCCCGTATCGTCTTCGAAAGCTTCGCCGGTCTCGGATTGAAGGCCTCAGGTACGGGCCTTACGGCAGGCGATTTCGTTCACCCTGGAAAAATTGCACAAGTCGGGCTCGATGCCGGCCGGCCGATCCTGGATTCGATCTCAAACCTGATGGGCTACATCAGCTTTTTTGAGAACTTTGTCCAAATCGTGGTCCTGCTGTTCGCCTGGGCCGTCGTCCTGCTCGCCTTCTTTATTCTGGCGATCCAGCTCTTCGTTACACTGATCGAGTTCAAGCTGACGACACTGGCAGGGTTCGTGCTGCTTCCGTTCGGCCTGTTCGGCAAGACGGCGTTTGCGGCCGAACGCGTCCTTGGCAATGTCGTGTCGTCCGGCATCAAGGTGCTGGTGCTGGCCGTGATCGTCGGTATCGGGTCTACCTTGTTTTCCCAGTTCACCTCCGGCTTCAATGGCGGTCAGCCGACGATCGAAGATGCCATGACTCTGGTCTTGGCCGCATTGTCGCTTCTGGGTCTTGGAATCTTTGGACCCGGAATCGCGAACGGACTGGTATCTGGTGGTCCGCAACTCGGAGCGGGCAGCGCGGTCGGTACGGGACTTGCGGCCGGCGGGATGGCTGCAGCGGGAGCCGGTCTGGCTGCCGGCGGTGTCGGTCTCGCCGGCGGCGCGATCGCAGGTGCGGCGCGGGGCGGCAGCGCCATCGCAAGCGGCGCGGCGGCCGCCTACCGGAGCGGCGGCATAGGTGGTGTTGCCGAGGCTGCGGCTTCAGCGTCTGTCAGTCCGCTCCGCAGAGCCTCCGCGGCGATCCATGGCGGCAGCCGGTCCACCAGCGCCAGCTCGGGCGAAGGTCCGCCGGATTGGGCGCAGCGCATGAAGCGCGCGCAGACAATCAGCCATGGAGTTTCGGCGGCAACTCATGCCGTTCGGTCGGGAGACCATGGTGGAAGTGGCAGCTCGATCGACCTGTCTGACGGAGGGCGCTAGATGTCAAAGTGCCCGTTTGCTGCGAAGCCGTGCGGATATGGCCACAGGACTGACCAGCCGGGTTCAAGCGCGCGCCCTGGTCGGCGCGCCTGGCATGGTCAGGCTTGGCAAGCGCTGGTGCTGGCTTCTCAAGCACTCTCGTTGAGCCTTACGCCCGCGCTTCTCTGGCAGGCCACGCATGACCAGTCCGCGTCAGTGAGAGCGCCACTGCACGAGAGGCAACAAGTGTTCGAGATGTCGGCCATGCAGGATCGGCCGGACGCCTTCCTTACGCTGCCTCTCGTGCATTTGCTGCCGGACCTCCGGGGTTTGAGCTCGAGCGTTCGCAGACGGCAATGCAGGGCCTGCCGTGTCTCGCGCTGCCTTTGCGTGTTCAGACGCGTCGTGCGCGTCGAGCAACCGACGTGATTGCACCCTCCGCACTCGCCGCCTGGCCATCGATCAAAATGTAAGTCTCAATTTCGTTTCTTGGGGAAATGACTGATGTTCAAGAGGTCTTCGGTCCACTACGGGCGAACGCCCGCGCCGGTGACGCCCTACCAGAAGGCGGCGCAAGCGTGGGACGAGCGCATCGGTTCGGCACGTGTGCAGGCCCGAAATTGGCGGCTGATGGCATTCAGCTGCCTGACGCTCTCGTGTGGCCTCGCAGGGGGGCTGGTCTGGCAATCCACCCAAGGAACAATCACGCCGTGGGTCGTTGAAGTCGATCGTTTCGGCCAGGCCCAAAGAATAGCTCCCGCAAACTCCGATTTCGAACCCAGCGATGCTCAAATTGCCTATCACTTGGCTCGCTTCATCGAGGACGTTCGCGGTCTGCCAGCAGACGGCATTGTCCTGCGCCAGAACTGGCTCAGGGCGTACGACTTCACCACTGACCGCGGGGCCGCCGCCCTGAACGAATACGCCAGGAGCAATGATCCCTTCGCAAGGCTCGGAAAGACGCAAGTCTCAGTCGAGGTCTCGAGCGTGATCCGCGCCTCAACGGAAAGCTTCCGTGTCGCCTGGGTCGAGCGCGGCTACGAGAACGGATCACTTGGTTCAACCGAGCGCTGGACCGCCATTCTGACGATCGTCATTCAGCCCCCTCGCGATGCCGATCGGTTGCGCAAGAATCCGCTCGGCGTCTACGTCAATGCAATCAGCTGGTCGAAGGAGCTCGGGCAATGAAGCCGCAATCCTCTCAAGTGGCGACCGGCGTCTCTCCAGGGTCATCGGGCAGGGCGGCCGTTTCAGTGCTCGCGGTCCTCGCGTGCATGCTAGGCGCCTGCTCGACTTATATTCCGCCCCAAATCACCTATGACTCCGACGTGCCGCCACTGCCGCCGCTACCGGCCGATGTCGATGATCGGAGCCGGCCGCTTCACGTCCCGCCCGCCTGGAAGCCGGTGCTCGGCGGCAAATCGGGGGCAAAGGAGGAAGCCGAGCCGGTCGACAGGGTCGAAGCGGCCAATAGCGCAGCTCGCGTCCAGCCACGCAAACGCGGGTATTTCAACGCCGCGCAGATCTACAGCTTCAGTCCCGGTGCCCTGTACCAGGTCTATGCAGCGCCGGGTCAAATCACGGACATCGCGCTGGAAGAGGGCGAACAGCTGGTCGGGTCCGGCCCGATCGCGGCCGGTGACACGGTGCGTTGGGTCGTCGGTGATACCGAGAACGGAAGCGGGGACACCCGCCGCGTCCATGTCCTGGTGAAGCCGACGCGCGCGTCGATCGAAACGAACCTCGTCATCAACACGGATCGGCGCACCTATCTGGTTGAGCTTCGCTCGCGCGAAAAGCCCTACATGCCGTTGGTTGCGTGGTACTACCCGCAAGATCGGCAGGGGAAAAGACAATCAGCACCTTTGACACCTGCTTTGCCCGACATCACGCAGCGCCGGTTGCGTTACCGTATCGAAGGTGACAACGCTCCCTGGCGACCTATCGCGGCCTATGATGATGGTCGCAAGGTCTACATCGAATTCCCACAAGGCATCGTACAGGGCGAAATGCCGCCCCTGTTTGCCCTCGGCCCTGACGGCAAGACCGAGATCGTCAACTATCGGGCCTATGGCAATCTGCTGATTGTCGATCGGCTGTTCGCAGCCGCCGAACTCCGCCTGGGCGGAGAGCACCAGCAGAAGGTCAGAATTGTCCGGACCGACGGGAGCTCGACATGACCGACCGTCAGGATGAAGAACAACTGGCCGGCACGCAGCGACCGTCTCAGGATCAGACAGAGCTGTTTCGGCTCCGGCCAGAATACCCGCGCGTGACCCGCCTTTCGCGCAAGGTCCTGTTGACCGGAAGCTCCCTCGCATTATTCCTTGTGGCTGGGGCGACCTTCTGGGCACTGCAGAAAAATCAGGCACGCGGTCCCAGGCCAGAAGAGCTCTACAGCACTGATCATCACAATGTTGCGGAGAGTATCACTGCACTTCCGCAGGATTACGCGAAGGTGCCACGCCAGGTGCCGCAGTTGGGCCCGCCACTTCCAGGCGATCTTGGCCGCCCGATCCTCGCTGCTCAGGGGCAGCCAGCCGGTACCGCGCCAGGTTCGGCTGATCAGGAACGGCAGCGGGAGAACCAGGAGGCAGAGGCGGCGCGCATCAGCCGTCTGTTTGCCTCCACGAATACGCGAGAGGCCTCAAATCCGATAGGGACTGGGCAAGCAGTTGATCGCGCGAACCTGGCTGCGCCGGGGTTCAACAACGAGGAGGGATCTGCGCAGAATGCGCAGGACCGGAAGCTTGCGTTCGTGAATGCCGCCGTGGACAGGCGCACCACGAGTCCGGATCGAGTCACGAAAGCTGCTTCACCTTATGTGGTGCAGGCAGGAACGGTCATTCCCGGAGCGCTGATTACGGGGATCCGCTCCGATCTGCCGGGACAGATCACGGCACAAGTCACCGAGCACGTGTACGACACGCCGACGGGCCGCTTTTTGCTGATCCCGCAGGGCGCGCGTCTCATAGGGGTCTATGACAGCCAGATCAGCTTCGGCCAGTCACGTGTGTTGCTGGTCTGGACGCGACTGATCATGCCCAACGGGCGCTCCATTGTCCTCGAGCGGCAACCCGGTGCGGATCCATCGGGGTATGCAGGACTTGAAGACGAGGTCGACAACCACTGGGGCGAACTCTTCAAGGCAGCCGCACTTTCGACCTTCCTGGCCGTCGGCACAGAACTGGGAGCTGGCTCCGACACAAACACCAACGATAGTGCGATCATTCAGGCGTTGCGACATGGCGCATCGGATTCGCTCAACCAAACTGGACAGCAAGTGGTTCGGCGCAGTCTCAACATCCAGCCCACACTCACTGTCCGACCTGGGTTTCCGATCCGCGTCAACATCAACCGTGACCTCGTTCTGGAGCCATATAAAGGGTGATTGCACATGCCAAAACTCAAAATTGGAGCGATACCAGATGAAAAGCCCGTCAAGATCAGTCTTGATCTGCCGGCGTCCGTGCATCGAGAGCTTGTTGCCTATGCCGAGACCCTCTCGCGTGAATCGAGCCAATCTGTAGAGCCCGCCAAGCTGATTGCGCCGATGCTGGCACGGTTTATGGCCACCGATCGTGGTTTCCGAAAACTTAGGCGTTCAAGTCACCCCTCTGCCGTTGAAGGCGGTGAGGGATAGCGTTCGGCCAAGAGATCCAGGAAGCGCGTAAGCGCCGGGTTCTCATTGTCCTTACGCCAGTACGCGTTAAAGCCCATTCGGCTTGGTCCAGAACCGTCCTGGATTTCCCGATAGACCACGCCGGTGAAGTTGGCCCCCACGTCAGCTTCAAGGACCAGACTTATTCCAAGTCCCAAGCTGACGAGGCTCTTGATGATACCTCGGCTGACATCATGCCGCTCGATCTTCGGCCGCCTCTCATTGGCAACCAGCTTTGAAACCAGCAGCTCTTTTATATCGCTTCCCGGATCGCGTTGGCTTAGCAGAACCGTCTCGTTGAGAAGATCGGTCCAGTAGATAACGTTGCGGGTGAGCAGAGGATGATCCTTTGGAAGCACAACGAGAATGCGTTCGCTCCAAACCGGCAGACTCTTCTGACCGGATAGCGTACGTCCTCCAGGCACGACAGCGACATCGGTCGTGCCACTGCGAACAGAATCCATCAGACGCGTACGCGACTGTTCGGCTGTGGTGAGTGCGACCATCGGTGCTCGCTTCCTGAACTCCGCGAGGGTGGCACGTAGATTGCCTGCAGATATCGAGGTGCAGAAACCCACGGAAAGATGGCCCGCCTCGCCGCGGCCGCTGGAGCGGCCCGTTGCGACCAGAGTGTCGACCTGCTCAAGGATCATTCGCGACATTTGCAGGATCGTTCGCCCGGCCGGCGTGGGCGCAACTCCGCCGGTCGAACGGTCAAAGAGAGCCACTCCGACCAGGTGCTCAAATTGACTGATCGAGCGACTGAGCACCGAATGCTGCACAGCCAGGCATTCGGCCGCCTGTCGAAAACTTCCACAGTCGGCTGCAGCGACCGCGGATCGCAAGTGATGTAGACTGATATTGGCCGATTGGACAGGGTGAGACATGTTTCTTGAGATAGCGATCGCTAGTGGTTGGGAGGTTGAGCGGGCTGAAATACGGTATCCTCTACGCAGCTTTCAGCGCCGGCTCCCAGAGCACAGGTGAGCGGAGTGTTCCGGTGTCGCGGACCCGCGATAGTGCGGCCGCTGAAATCTCGAGATAGCCAGCAACGGCCTGGGTGTTTCCCAATGTCCTTGCCTGGCCCGCCCGTCGCAGGGGCCACCCGGCGCGTCGCAAGATGCGCTCCATGCGAGCGTCGGTCACCGTGATGATTTCTGTTAGCCGTCTCGAAAGGCCGAATTCGATCATGCCAGCGAAGAGCTCGTACGTCGCGCTGGTCAGCCCGCGCATCGTTCCGCGCGCGCCAGCGTCAACATCCAGCGCGAAACGGCTGCTTTCCCAGACCGAATGATCCGCGTTAAAGGGCTGTCCATCGAGCAGCACAGGGAAGGTATCGCGCAACATCGTCGGTCCGGTAGATGGAAGCAGCCGTACGCAGCCCTGAACGCTATAATTGCTCGATCGCTGAATCAGGTAGACAGGACCGAGTGCATCGAATTCATCGACTTCCATGTCCCCGCTGGTCTGAACGTCCCATGCGAGTCGTTCCTTGAAAACCCTGTATCTAAGTCTGTGCATCTCACAAAGGTCTTCAGCAAAGGCTCCATAGAACTCCTGTGTAATCATCTGCATCATCGATTGTGCCTCCAAAGCCGCGGGGCGGGTATTGAAGGGGAATTGTTGGGGATGTGCAGCCTCCTCAGTTAAGGAGGTGTGATACCGACGTACGCATCTGGCAAAAAGCCGGATTGGCAGGGCCGAGCCGCGCCATCGGATTAAATCCTCTTCGCCCGCAGCGTCGCTGAACATCCTCAGAGCTCTATCGACGCGTTTTTTGCTGTCGGCTAGACGAGTCTTGACTGTCGGCCTATACGGGTGGCTAGGACTCGGGAGCGAGACTTAGAGCCAAGGGTACATTCTATCGAGGAATGACGCACACTATGGCAGAAATCTCATGGCGACGGGATGGGGTCGATTCTGGCTGGTTCATCGCTGAGGGCATCGGATCAGTCCGAAGCACGGCCAGCTACGGAAGACCAGGAGGTTGGTGGTTTCTCCCTACCTGGTTGCCTGACACTGAAGAGAATGACGTCGGACCATTCAGGACAAAAGCCGCAGCATTGAGAGAAGCCGAGCGTCTCGCGGCCGCACAAGATCAAATCGCCCGGAGTTAGTCGCGGTTTGGGAGTTCGGGGGTGATGCCGGAACATTGTTTCAGCCTCGTTAGCTCGTCTCGGCATCGAGCTGACGATCTCAAGCATCATCGGCGACGCTCTGGGGCGCCAATCAAGGCAGGGGTGCGTGGATGCGCTTGGCAGGATGGCCTGGCAGACGGGCAAGTATGCCTGCGCGCCCGGCCTCGGGGATCGGTGTCGTTCAGCTTGGCGCAGGTGATGAGAGTGTAGACGGCCTTGGCGCGCCGGCCGCCCTCATTTAGGTCTTTCGACCAGCGGCGACAAAGCGCGCAACTGCTTGGATCCTCGATCGAACGCCCAGTTTGGTCCTGGCGTTGTCCAGGTGATATGCGACCGTATGGTGAGAGATGCCCATGATACGGCCAATCTCCCAGGAAGACTTGCCCTGAGCGGCCCAATTTAGGCACTCGATCTCCCGCCGAGAAAGCGAGACACCGTCAATCTGATCGCGGGCACGCAGCTTACGTTCTGCGTGTGCATGGAAAACCGTTGCCATAAAAGGAAGTATACGAGCATGCCGGCGTACGGAGCGTCCGAAGGCAGCAGCTCGTTCGTTGGCGGCAAATGTGACTGCTGCAATAGCAACGCCGCTCTCGTGAATCGGAACGGTGAAGCCACAGCGAATGCCAAATCGCGCGGCCTCCTCGAAAAGCTGACGAGCGGGCTCCGAATGTGCTTCGGGCCCGAGGCCAAGGCCCCACTCAAAGGCCTTGTCTCGCCGAACGGATTGAATAATTACAGGATCAAACCGATGGTACTGCTGCTCGACGTAATGCGAAGTCCAACTTGACGGATAGGTCGAAATCAGAAGCGGCGGCGCGCCTGGTCTGGAAGGCAAAACGAGGTAGGCGAAACAAGATAGATCGAGCGCGGCTGCAGTTTCAGCCATCCCGAGCCTAAGGTCATCGAGGTCGGTACTTTCAATCAGTTGATCAACGAAAGCTTGGAAAACGTGACGCATTGTCCTTCTCGCTGCAGGCACTCGTACGACTGTCGTCTGAATCAAAAGATTCACATGTCAGGTTCATACGCATCGTCACTTCGTGGCGCGCGCGGAGAACGCCTGTGACGTCTTTGCGCGAACCAAGGTGAAACCTGATTGCTTGCCTCCAATGATGAGGTCAAGTCGGTTGAGGTCAAGTCATGCTTGATATGCTGTGATGTTGTGATCAGCGTCCCATAGCTGCGCGAGCGTGGCGGCAAATAGTGTCCGCTCGACACGAGAGTTTGGTCTGGGAATCCGTCACTTGGGGCTGCTCATCGACATTGCGGTATCGGTCTCGTTCGCGTCTTTGAAATCCTGCGTGGTTGCCCAGAAAATCGCGGAATTTCCGCGCGACTTGGCTCCACTTTCGTAAGTTTGCACCGCGATTCCCACTAGAAGAGGCCGCTCAAGAGGAGATTGCAAATGAAGGTCGGTGTTCCCAAGGAGATCAAGACGCACGAATACCGCGTGGGCCTGACTCCTGGGGCTGTCCGCGAATATGTGGCCGCAGGCCACGCCGTGCTGATCGAGACCACGGCTGGCGCTGGCATCGGCGCAACAGACGACCAGTACCGCAAGGCTGGCGCGACGATTCTGGACTCCGCTCGCGAGGTCTTTGCGTCGAGCGAGATGATCGTAAAGGTCAAGGAGCCCCAGCCTTCGGAATGGACCCAGCTGCGAGAGAACCAGATCCTCTTCACATATCTGCATCTGGCGCCGGACCCGGAGCAGGCCAAGGGCCTCATAAAGTCCGGATGTACCGCCATTGCTTACGAGACCGTGACTGGTCCGGCTGGCGGGCTTCCGCTGCTTGCGCCAATGAGCGAGGTTGCGGGCAGGCTTGCGATTGAAGCAGCGGGCGCGGCGCTGAGGCGCTACTCAGGTGGGCGGGGGCTATTGATCGGCGGCGTGCCCGGTGTGCAGCCGGCCCGTATCGTTGTGATCGGGGGCGGGGTTGTTGGTGCGCATGCCGCACGGATGGCGGCGGGATTGGGTGCCGAGGTCACGATCCTCGATCGTTCGATTCCCCGGCTTCGCGAACTGGACGAACTCTTCGAGGGGCGCGTTCGCACCAGGTTCTCGACCATAGACGCCGTCGAGGAGGAAGTATTTGCAGCGGACGTTGTCATTGGGGCGGTGCTCGTTCCCGGTGCCAGCGCGCCGAAGCTGGTCAGTCGCGGCATGTTGAGCTCGATGCGCAAGGGCTCCGTCATTGTGGACGTGGCTATCGATCAGGGCGGATGCTTCGAGACCTCGCGTGCGACGACGCATGCGGATCCAACTTACGAGGTGGACGGCGTTATCCATTATTGCGTCGCCAATATGCCCGGAGCTGTCCCGCTCACCTCGAGCCAGGCATTGAACAACGCCACGCTGCCCTTTGGCTTGGCTCTCGCCAACAAGGGATTTGCAGCCGTGCTTGAAAATCCGCATCTGCGCGCAGGCCTCAATGTCTATCGGGGCCGGCTAACCTATAAGGCCGTGGCCGAGAGCCTGGGCCTACCCTTCTCACCCTTCGACCAGGCCGCGGCCTGATCCACAGAGGCTCCTTAGGGAGCGTTTTCCTCCCTGACTTGGGCCACTCCTTCTTCCTCCGGAGTGGCCCTTTTTTTGAGGGGATAGCACAACTCTGCGTAAGGCGGTGTGACTTGCCCTCAGGCTGCTATTCACAGACTCATCATCGCTGACCGGGCTGCCGTGAGTCGGCATCAGGCCTGAATACCCTTGGCGCCCCGAGCGTCACCGGTTGCGACGGATCGAACCGCTGCCGAGCAGGATCATAGCGATCCGGCAATTGGCTCGATCTTCGCCCAGGAAGCTTCCGTCAGGCGCAAGAAGTTCATAAGCAGCACGTGCCCTTGTTCCGTGAGTATCGATTCCGGATGAAACTGCACGCCAAATGTTGGTTGGAAACGATGTGCGAGCGCCATGACCTCGCCTTCGTCCGAACGCGCCGTCACCGTGAGATGCGGCGCGCATGCCTCATCGAACTCAACAACAAGAGAGTGGTAGCGCCCGACGCGAAGTGGAGACGGAAGCTCCTTGAATAGCCCTCGACCGTCATGCGTTACAGTGGAGGACCGGCCATGCATAGGGCGACGTGCACGCTCCACGCCTCCGCCGAAAACGCTCCCGATACACTGGTGTCCGAGGCAAATGCCGAGAAGTGGTACGCGACCTGAAAGCTCGCGAACGACGGCGGTGGATATTCCGGCCTCAAGTGGAGTGCAGGGACCAGGCGAGATGACCACTGCGCGCGGCTTCAGGCCTACAAGGTCCGTGACGCTGATCACGTCGTTCCGGATCACCTCCGCCTCCTCACCAAGGTTGCGGAAATAGCGGGCAATGTTGAAGACGAAGGAGTCGTAGTTGTCGATGATGACAATCAAAATGCACCCGTTCATTCAGCACGAAACGCATCGAAGATGCGCTCCGCCTTGGCGAGCGTCTCCTCGTATTCGGCCTCTGGATCCGACATCGCCGTAATGCCGCTGCCTGCATGAAAGACAGCCGCATCGCCATCGATCGTTACAGTGCGAATCGCAATGTTTGTATCCATGTGGCCGTTAAAACCGATGAAGCCGATCGCTCCACAATAGAGCTCGCGTGCCACACGCTCGATTTCCGCTATAATTTCCATCGAGCGCACCTTTGGTGCTCCGGTAATGGAACCGCCGGGAAAGCAAGCGCGAAGTAAGGTGACCGCGTCCTGATCTCCTGCAAGTTCACCCGTAACGACCGACACGAGGTGGTGCACCGAGGCATAGGATTCGAGGTTGCACAATGCCGGAACCTCGACCGAAGGCGCAGTGCAAACGCGAGACAGATCATTACGCAGGAGGTCGACGATCATAACGTTCTCGGCGCGGTCCTTTTCAGACGTAAGGAGGATTTCAGCTCGACATCTGTCTTCCTTCCAGTCAGCGGAACGCGCGATCGTGCCCTTGATGGGGCGCGTCTCGACCCGACCTCCGCCAAGCTTTAGGAAACGCTCCGGTGAGCTCGATGCGACGGTCAGCTTGCCATAGCGCAGGAGCGCTCCAAAGGGTGCGGGGTTCGATGATCGTAGCTGGCAGTAGAAGGTGAGCGGGTCGAAGGAAGTCGATACCTTGGCGCTGAAGCGCTGCGCAATGTTGGCTTGGAAGACGTCTCCGGCCAGAATCAAGCCGATGACGCGCTTGACCGCAGCAATATAGTCATCGCGGCTGAAGTTCGAATGCCACACGCCCACGCTGCCGGAGGATGCATCCCGCGGCGTCTCTGCGCGGGCAAGGAGAGATGCAAATTCGTCAGCTCGGCGGTGTGCACGCTCTGCGCGGCGTATAGGATCCTGCTCCGGCCATCCGGTCGAAACGATCCAGCATTTGTTGTGCCGGTGGTCGTAGCTCACGACTACGTCATAGAAATGCAGGAGCGATTGGGGCAATCCCTGGCCGGGAATTACGGACGTCGGCAAGTTCTCTAAGGTCCTGTTTAGATCGTAAGCAAGGAAGCCGGCCGCGCCTCCCTGGAACGGCGGGAGATCAGAGCGATGCTCTTGCGAATAGTTGGCGAGAAGGGCACGAAGAGCTTCCCACGGGTCGCCCTCAAGAGCCTCTCCGTTCCAACTCGCCTGTCCGTCCGCGACCATAAAGGTGCCGAACGGGTCGCAGCTCAGATATGAATAGCGGCCGAGCAATTCGTGCGTTGCCGCGCTGTCGAGAAACGTCAGCTGCGGTCGATGCGCCAAACGTCGCATCGCCGTGACGGGCTCGATCCACTGCAGCTCGCGGACGTGCACTGGTCTGTCAATCACCGATGACTTGCGTGCTGTGAGATGTGCTCAGATTGTGATCCCGAGCAGACCGAGAGGCGCTCGCCTGGGGCCCGGAGACCATCGAGGGCGATTGTCAGGTTAGCCCTCGCCAGTCGGCTCGAGGCGCCGAGCGACCTGACCTGTTGCTGCCGTTGAGGCGAAGCGCGCATCCGTTGATACGGTGTAATCGGCCGCAAACCGCAGTTCGCGGAGCGGTCGCACCCGGCTAATCGATTTCTGGTATAGCTCATGAGCCTTGTAGGCTGCGAGTTCCCTGTCGTTGTCGAACTCACCGTAGACCACAACGTCGATATCGTTGCCGAACTGGTCGGCCTTGCGATTGCGACCAACCTCCAGCAGGCGTGCATGTGGGATTGTGGTGAGAATTGACAGGCCTTCGATCATTTCGTCGATCCGGGCCTTATCCTTGGCGGTAAACAAAACGATGTGACGAATCATGAATGGCCTCGGGTTGATCGCATGCAGGCGCATAATTAACTTGGCATTGAGCCCGCTGCAACATTACCGCAGCGCGTCGCAATCGCCGCCATGGCTTCGCTGCTGGAGCTTCTGCCCTTGGTCAAGCGGGCTCCATTTGCGGCACGTGACCGCAGTCCAGGCCCAGCCGCCAGCGCGCGCGCTCCAGATGCCACGACGTGAGCCGCCGGCACTCAATCATGGTGCCCCGGTGTCGGGATGAAATCGCCCTCAAACCTCACGCCATCGGTCTTCTCCTTGTTGAGATCTCCGCAGACCGAGTTGCCGTGAATTCGTCCTCGCTATGCCCGGCCCAATAGTCGATTTCGGCGATGAATTTCTGCGCCAAATAGGGAAACATCGCGCGACGTATGCGCTGACAGGGAGGAGATTGGCGAATTTCTTTTAAATAAAGCGGATAAATTTCGCGCTTATCCACGGTGCCCGATCGGAAGGGGCGCAGGTCAAGGTCAAAGCGACGAGTGCAAGCGGCATACCGAAGCGCGACGCGGGATTGAGCTACGTCGCATCCCGCCCGGCCACGCGTCGCAAGCCTGAGCCCTCCAACGCGCAATGGGAGAGGCAGGAATTGGAGACGGACATGTCCAAAGACCATCAAAAACTTCAGCGCAACACCGTCAAACGGTGCGCCATTTGCGCCGGAAAGTTTGGCCTTATTCGTTACTACTCTTCGCGAACCGCCCTCTGCTCAAAGAGGTGCGTTGAGCACTTCAAGTCCCGTTGCGAAGCGGACAGCAATTGGTTACGGCGATTACCCGCCGCCTGAGCGGTCAGCGGCGGCCGAGAGCGCGCCTCCTACAGCGGCGCCGAAATCATTGACGTCGACTAGCGCGCGACAATCTCGCGAATTGCGCACCGACCGCAGGGAAGGCGTGGATCTCCATTATGAAGTTCGTATTGGTCAATCACAGGGCTCCGCTTAACCGCGCGGCCTGCACCGCATGCGCGAAAGCTCTCGGCACCGGATACCTGCGGGATGTGTCGACGCAGAGGCCATACTGTGGTTACGATTGCTACCTTCGCCATGAAGCCAGGAGCCTGTTGATGCCTTGGCTGAAAACGTCATGTGCCGAAGTGGATGCCCCGACGCTTCACGCTTTGCCGCTCGAATTCATGACGTCGTTTGCACCATCCTACTGGTATTCGATGTCACTTGCAGCCTTGCGGATGGGGGAGCTCATGGCCGTAGAGCTGTCCAACACTGTCCGCGCGGGAACATGGACGTTTGGCTCGCCCCTGTGGCGACGCTACGGAGGTGGCCCCAGCCCATCGCAATGAGGTCCGCCGAGCTTCATAGGTCGATACAGACGACAGAGAAGCAGCTCCGTTATTGCAAGCTGGTGTCAGGAACAACCAAAATGGCGGAGCATAGCTTCTGGCGCTTCTCGCGAACGTTGCATCGCGCGATCAACGACCGGCATCTTGAGGACATCGAGGTCCTCCTCGACGAGGAGGTCGACTGGACGATCTACGGTCCGATCGACATGTTTCCATTTCTCGGCACTCGGCACGGCAAGCGCGCCGTGCTCGACGTCATCCGGGAGATCTCTGACAATGTCCAGATTCGCCGTTTCGAACGCGACACCACCATGCTCGGCGTCGATTCCGCAGCCTCCATGCTGCGCTGTTCCCTGACGGCGCGCCAATCCGACAAGTCCATCTCGCTGCGCGTGGCGCAGTTCGCCCAGTTCAAGGCCGGCCGGCTCATCAGCATGCGTGTGCTCGTCGACACCTTTGATCTCGTCGAGCAGGCACTGGGCCGGCAAATTCATCTCCCGAGGATGACAAACTGAGGTGAGGGGCGCCAGCGGGTCCCTCCCTCTTGGGGTCGACGATGGCGGGTGCGCGATGCTTACGCCGGACGCGATCGCGTCTTCATTGCGTTGTGATGATGGCGATCGGCGTCAACATAGACAAATTCGTAAACGGACCAGAAGCCTCTTCCAGTCAGGAGGCGGGAAGGGCAAGGCGCTCAATGGTTTGAATGTGACGCGCGAGGAGGTTGCAGGCTTGATCGACGTTGCGGGATCGCAATGCCTGCAGAATCAGCCGGTGATCCTGGTTGGACCGCGGTCGCCAGCCGGCACTTCGCGCCATTGCGAACACCAAGCGCGAATTTGCAAGCTGCAGTCCATCGAGGTTGGCGAGCAGGCGCGGCATCGCGCAGGGCGAAACGAGCGCGCGGTGAAAGGCGCGGTTGGCCATTTCAAAATCCTCGATTGTCTCGGCATTGTCTCCTTCAATGAGGGCGAGCTCGATCCGTGCCAAATGGGCCGACGTCAGCTTTGGAACCGCATTGCGCAATGCGACCACCTCGAGCGCGGCGCGCATCTCGGCGATCTCCTTCACCGATTTGGTGTCGAGAGGAGCAACCCGCACGCCGCGACGGGGCCGAGCTACGACAAGGTGTTGGGCTTCCAGCTGCCGAAACGCCTCGCGGACAGGAACGTGACTGGAATTGAATTGCCGCGCGACATGATCCTGCCGGAGCGGAGCGTCTGGCTGCAGCGCGCCGGTGATAATGCGCTCACCGATCGAGTCGGCGATGCGCCCGGCAACCGTCGTGTTCTCGTCCATCACCATAGATTATCTACCAGAAAAACGAATGCGTTCACTTAGGACATCCTCTAGCATTGGTCGAGACTCGTTATCATAGATAATCACTCGCATTATCTATGATTAACCGCGGATGGGAGCGCGGCTCTTATGGTTGCTGCTATGGACGTGAAGCGAAACGACGGAAACAACAGCGCGCAGGTCTGCAGAAGCTGGAACCGCGCCGAGGCTGAAGCACTCTATGGACTGCCGTTTGCCGAGTTGATGCTTCAGGCGCAGAGCGTTCATCGGGCCAACTTCGATCCAAACCACGTCGAAACCGCAAGCCTGCTCAGCATCAAGACCGGCGGCTGTCCAGAGGACTGCGGCTACTGCTCGCAGAGCGCGCACTACGATACTGGGCTGAAAGCCACCCGCCTGATGAATCGCGCCGATGTGGTCGCGAGTGCGCAGCGTGCCAAGGATGCGGGAGCGACCCGTTTCTGCATGGCCGCGGCGTGGCGCAGTCCGAAAGACCGCGATCTTGATCAGGTCTGCGACATGGTCAGTGCGGTCAAGGGTCTCGGGATGGAGACCTGCGTCACGCTCGGGATGCTGATGCCAAGGCAGGCTGCGCGGCTCTCAGAGGCCGGTCTCGACTTCTACAATCACAACATCGATACCTCGGCGCGGTTCTACGGCAAGATCATCACCACCCGCACCTTACAGGATCGGATCGACACACTTGCACATGTGCGCGAGGCGGGCATCAAGGTCTGCTGTGGTGGCATTATCGGCATGGGTGAGGGCGTCGAGGATCGCCTCGCCATGCTCGTCCTGCTTACCAACCTACCCAGCCATCCGGAAAGCGTTCCGATCAACCTGTGGAACGAGGTCAAGGGCGTGCCGGTGAATGACACCGCAGAGCGCCCCGACCCGATCGCGGTGGTGCGTCTGGTCGCGACGACCCGCATCATGATGCCCAAGACCGTGGTGCGGTTGTCCGCTGGACGCCAATACATGAGCGATGAACTGCAGGCGCTGTGCTTCCTGGCGGGCGCAAATTCGATCTTCCTCGGCGACGTGCTGTTGACGACGAAGAACCCGAAGGCCGATCGCGACGCCAATTTGCTGCACCGGCTCGGCATCACGTCCGGGCTATCTTGAGGGGAAACAGGGTGGCGAACGCGGCTGCGCAAACTCCAATGTAGGTAAACATGCAGATTACGTTGATGAAAGGCAAAATCCATCGCGCATCGGTCACTGAAGCCGATCTGCACTATGAAGGCTCGATTTCGATTGATCGGTTGCTATTGGACGCTGCGGGACTCCTGATCAACGAGCGCGTCGAAATCTTTAACATCGACACCGGCGCACGCTTTGCCACCTATGTGATCGAGGCACCCAAGGGGTCCGGCATGATAGGCCTCAATGGTGCGGCCGCGCGACTAGCGATGCCTGGCGATAAGGTCATCATCGTTGCGTATGCCGCCTTTGATGAGATGGAAGCAAAAGCGTTCAGGCCACACATTGTGCGGGTTGACCGGGAGAACCGCATCCTACCGGATTGAAAGCCGAGAGGCCGATGCTGGAGCCATTGTCCAGGCGGCCAATTGAATTTGCTTGATTGATGGCGACCCTGGGAGGGGTGAATGAGCTCGATCCATACGGCCAAGGTCGCCGACTATGTCGCGGCGTTGCATGCCCTGAAACAAGACGACCGGCTACGCCGCCTTAGGCCGCGTGAAGGCGTCGATTTTGTATCGAACGATTATCTGGCGCTTGCGAGCGCTTCGCGCATGAAAAAGGCAGTTTCGGCGGCGCTCGAGGCCGGCACTCCGATCGGAGCGGGTGGGTCGCGGCTTCTGCGCGGCAATTGCGAGGAGCACGAACGCCTCGAAGCAGAAGCGGCTCAGTTTTTTGGGGCGGAGACGGCGCTCTTCTTCGGCGGCGGTTATGTCGCAAATTTCGCTCTTCTGACAACATTGCCGCAGCGCGGCGATCTACTCGTTCTCGATGCTCTCGTGCACGCGAGCATCCATGAAGGTGCGCGAGCTGGCCGGGCTGACTCTCGCACAAGCGCCCACAACGATCCTCAGTCGGTCGAAGACACAATCCGCGACTGGCGTACCCAGGGCGGAGTGGGCCGGGTCTGGATCGTGGTTGAAAGTCTCTACAGCATGGATGGCGACTTCGCGCCGCTCGAAGACCTCCTCGCTATCGCCGGCCGGCACGACGGGTTCCTGATGGTCGATGAGGCCCACGCCACAGGCGTCTACGGGGAGCTGGGACGAGGACTCACCGCCTCCTATGAGGGACAAGGAAATCTGTTGGTCGTTCATACCTGCGGCAAGGCGCTGGGCGCCGCAGGCGCGCTCGTCACTGCCTCAACGGCCATGCGCGACTTCATGGTCAATCGCTGTCGCCCGTTTATCTTCGCCACAGCACCCTCACCATTGATGGCCGTTGCCGTGCGGGAGGCCCTGTTAATCCTGCAGCAGGAACCCGAGCGGCAGCAGCGTTTGGCCAAGCTGGTCGCGTTCACGCATCGGGAGATCGGCGTGCGTGGCGGGCGAAGTCCTTCGGCCTCGCAGATCGTGCCCTATATCGTCGGCGACAACGGGCGTGCGATGCGGCTCGCATCGCGACTGCAGGCTCGTGGCTTCGATATCCGCGGAATCCGACCGCCAACCGTCCCCATGGGTACGGCACGCTTGCGAATTTCACTGACCCTCAACATCGGGGAGGAGGACGTGCGTGCAATGCTCGATGCGCTGTTCGAGGAGACGAGAGGTGAAGCCCGATGAGACAGCAGATCGTCGTGACAGGCACGGATACCGGGATCGGAAAGACGGTCTTTTCCGCAGGGCTCGCTAATCTCCTCGGCGCGAACTATTGGAAACCGATTCAGGCCGGCCTCGAAGGAGAAACCGACACCGAAGTCGTCGCGCGGCTGGGGAGTCTTTCAGGCGATCGCATCGTGCCGGAGGTTCACCGCCTTCGAACGCCGGCTTCGCCCTATCACTCCGCGGAAATTGACGGCGTTCGCATCGATGCGGACTCGCTCGCTGTGCCAGACACCGGCGGGCGACCGTTGGTCATCGAGGGCGCCGGCGGGCTGATGGTGCCGCTGAGTCTCGGCACACTTTATGCTGACGTCTTTGAGCGATGGCGCATTCCAGCGGTGCTCTGCGCTCGGACGGCGCTGGGCACCATTAATCACTCGCTGCTGTCGATAGAAGCTCTGCGGAGGCGCCATATCGACATCCTCGGGATTGCATTCATTGGGGAGCGGAATGCTGACACTGAGAGTGCGGTTTGCGAGATTGGCCGCGTGCGTTGGTTAGGGCGATTGCCCTGGCTTGCTCCCCTCACGCCAGACACGCTGCAGGACGCGTTCAAGGCGTCGTTTCGCGCTGATACGTTCAAGTCATGATGACGAACAGGAAAACCCAGATCTGGTGTCGGTTCATGCAACACGCGCTTCTGGATGACATCACCAAGGTTATGGGTTCAAAGATGCGCGTTTGAGTCTCGGCTCATGGTTATAGACCCCGCAAATGGTGAAGCTCGTCGCGTCCCCTTCAATCCGCCGCTCGAAGCAAGATACATGTCGGTTGACGGCTGCTTCGCAGGAAACTGCCTCGTTCTGAACACGGGCGAGTATGGCGCTCTCCTTGAAAATATTCCGCCAACGCTGGATGAGTTCTTTTTGATCTTCACTTCGGCGGCAAGGCCGGTTTTTCGACGATGCAAGAGAGCATGGGTTCGGGGCAGCAAGATGGATGTCGACTATCACCGCTAGCTTCGCAAGGCATATGTAGGAAGCTATCAAAGGAGCAACAATGCGCCGCTTCTGCGTCGACCAGGCCAATGCCTTCATCGCGGAACAAAAGAATGAGCACAATTTGCGAGAGCGATCGGCTGTCCGTTGGCTAGGGCGAGTGCTCGGGCCGTCCCTCTCTCATTGCAAACACGCCGCAGGCTGCGTTCAAGGCCTCATTGCGTGCTGGTGAGTTCAAGCCGTGACGCCGAAGAAGAAGCCCGCGATCTGGCACCCGTTCACGCAACACGCGCTTCAGGGCGAGATGACAAAGGTTCTGCGTGGCGATGGTGCTTATCTCTACACCGCGGATGACCGCCGCATCATCGATGCAATCTCATCCTGGTGGGTCGTGACCCACGGTCATTGCCAACCGCACATTGTCAGGGCGATTCAGGAACAGGCGGGCAAGCTCAACCAGATCATCTTTGCCGGCTATACCCACGATCCGGCTGAGGAGATTGCGGCGCTACTCTTGAAGCTCGCACCCCGTGGGCTCGACCATGTCTTCTTCTCCGACAGCGGGTCCACGAGCGTGGAAGTCGCCTTAAAAATGGCGATCGGCTATTGGAATAATATTGGCGAGCCGCGGACACGCATTGTCGTGATGCAACATTCCTATCACGGCGATACAATTGGGGCGATGTCGGTGGGGGCCCGGGGCGTGTTCAGTGACGCATACGGGCCCTTGCTGTTTGACGTGACCGCAGTTCCGTTCCCTGCGGAAGGCCGTGAGCAGGCGACCCTCGATGCGCTCGAGTCCGCATGCCGAAACCAAAGTCCCGCAGCCCTTATTGTGGAGCCTCTGATTTTGGGGGCAGGCGGGATGCTGATGTACCCTGCTTGGGCGCTAGGAGAAATGAAGCGGATCTGCGAGGCCTTTGACGTTCTGTTCATCGCCGACGAGGTCATGACCGGCTGGGGCCGTACCGGAACGCTATTCGCCTGCGAGCAGGCCGATGTCAGTCCCGATATCGCCTGCTATTCGAAAGGCCTCACCGGAGGGGCGCTCCCGCTGGCAGTGACGCTCTGCCGCGCCGAGATATTCGACGCGCATTACTCAAGGGATCGTACCCGCACGTTCTTTCATTCGAGTTCATATACCGCGAATCCAGTGGCCTGCGCCGCCGCAAAAGCGAATCTGGATCTCTGGCAAGATCAGGAATCACACCAGCGCGTCGCGTCTGTCGCCACGATGCAAGAGCATGCAATCGAGCCATTCCGTGCCGACCCGCGCTTTGCAAACGTCCGGCGGACCGGCACCATTACAGCGCTCGATCTGAAAACCAGCGATCCGGGCTATCTGGCAGGCATCGGTCCGAAGCTTCAGGCCTTCTTCGAGAGCCGAAATCTCTTGCTGCGGCCACTCGGCAACACGATCTACGTGATGCCGCCTTATTGCGTCACGGCGGCAGATCTTGATCAAATCTACGCCGGCATCAGGGATGCTGCCGATGCGCTAGCTTGAGGGTGCGGCTCGAGCGCGTCTGACGGAACCCAACTGCGGCCCCAAGGTGAATATGCTGGCCGAACCCGAACCTGCCGGAGGCTTTGGCAAAAGATCCGAGCCGCTGTCGCAGATGTACCCGGCGCAAACTCGCCAGATGTGCGGAGAGCGTTAGCATGCGTGGTGCCCAGCGCGTTGCACAGCCGCTCCGCGCGACGAAACAGTGGCTGGAAAGTTTCCCTTTCGATGATTGCGCAATCATTAGACGTTTCTGTCTGTCCGCCGCTGGCTTGGGAAACGTGCTTTTCCGGATCGCCTGCACCATTGACAGTCTTCTCTCAGCTTCCGTAGGTAGCCCCGAGGTCCGGGATGCGGGCAGTGGAGCGGTCGGAATCTAAGATGAGCCACATTTCAGAGCAGCCTGTTGAACGTGTCACGATTCCAGTTCTGCAGCGTTGCAAGGACGAAGGGCGTCGCATCGTGATGACGACAGCCTACGACGCAGTCACCGCGCGCATCGCCGATCCCATCGTCGATGTCATCCTGATCGGAGACAGTGTTGGCAATGTCTGCCTCGGATTTGACAATACGTTGCCGGTCAGTATGGCCATGATGAACCATCACCTGGATGCTGTTGCGCGCACAAGAGCTCGTGCCTTGCTCGTTGCCGATATGCCATTTCTCAGCTTTCACCTCGGCGTTGAGGAGACGATACGCAACGCCGGAGGCTTTCTGCAGCGTGGCGCGGCAGCGGTTAAGCTCGAAGGGGGCGCGAAGCGCATCGAAATGGTCCGTGCTCTGGTCGATTGCGAAATTCCTGTGATGGGTCATCTCGGGCTCACTCCGCAGAGTGTCAATGTCATGGGTGGATTCAAAGTGCAGGGCCGGAAAGCCGACGACGCTCTGCGCCTGCTCGAGGACGCCCACCGTCTGCAGGAGGCCGGATGCTTCGCTCTGGTCCTGGAGGGCGTTCCGGCGGAGCTCGCCGCGCGCGCGACCGAATTCCTGACGATACCGACCATTGGAATTGGCGCGGGTCCCAGTTGCTCGGGCCAGGTGCTCGTATTCCATGATGTGCTGGGATTGACTGAAGGTCATCGGCCGAAATTCGTTCGCGCCTATGCAGAGGGTTTTCAGCTGCTGCAGGAGGCACTGTCGCGCTGGGCCGCAGATGTCCGCAGCGGCGTATTCCCAGGACCGAAGGAGTCCTATCGGCTTCCAGAAGGCGTTGCCGAGACGATCGCAACCTGGACCCCCAGCTAACCTGATGTACAGCCAAGAAATGCAGACAATCACGACAGCCGCTGAACTTCGTCGCGCTCTCGCAAACGCCCGCAGGGCCGGTAAACGCGTCGGATTCGTACCGACCATGGGCTATTTGCACGAAGGTCACCTGGCGCTGGTCGAGGCAAGCCGGGCGCAATCTGACCTCACCGTCCTCAGCATCTTTGTGAATCCCACTCAATTCGGACCGAACGAGGATCTCAGCACCTATCCGCGCGACTTCACGCGCGATGAGAAACTGTGCTGCGATGCGGATGTTGCCATCGTCTTTGCGCCGGATGCCAGCGAAGTCTATCCGGCACAATTTGAGACCTTCGTGGAGCCGGGCGACCTGGCAAAGCCGCTCTGCGGAGCGTTCAGGCCCGGGCACTTCCGCGGTGTCGCGACGGTCGTCTGCAAACTGTTCAACATGGTGCAGCCGGATGTCGCGTTTTTCGGACAGAAGGATTTTCAGCAATGCGCGGTCGTGCGTCATATGGCATTTGATCTCGATCTTCCGATCGAGATCGTTACCGTGCCGACGGTCCGGGAAGCGGATGGTCTCGCGATGAGCAGTCGCAACCGCTATCTCAGCGAGGAAGAACGTCGGCGGGCTCGTGCCATCAGCCGTGGACTGTTCGCCGCAGCGGACAAGTTTGGCTCAGGAGAACGCGACGTCGAAAAGCTGCTTGCAATCGCCAAAGGCCATTTGAACGAGGTCGATCGGCTGCAATACCTTGAGCTTGTCGACCATGACACGCTCAAGGCCGCCGAAAGTCCGCTACGCCACCCGGCGGCACTGTGCGCTGCTGCCTATGTAGGCTCGACGCGGCTGATCGACAATGTGATCCTGGCGATACCGACTTACTAGCACCAGCACCGAGCGGATTAGGTGCGGTGAAATCCGTCGGTAAAATCGCGCGGATGCGGAATTTAAGCGCCGAGCCGAGATAAATTGCATTAATCGGCATCAAGTTGTCCTTACCATGCAGGGTTAGGCGCAACCCCGTTTGACGAGCCGACGTTTGGCAGACGGACAACAAATGACGTGGTCAAACCCCTCTCAATTCCGGTGACGCGGCATAGGAGCAGGACATGGCAAGCCGTTTCTACCGGCTCTGGATGGGCGCGTATGCCGAGGCATTGTTTCAGCGCAGCAAGCGCGAGAAGCAACAAATGATGTGGCTGCAGTACAACTTGATGCGGCTCGGGAGTGAAGTCGTGCGATCCGAGCACTGGTCCATCGCGGCGGACCAGCCAGTTCGGCATGAACACGGCGCGGCCAAAATCGCCCGTACAGGCGAGACGACCCTCGGCGACCTCAAACAAATCGGCCGCGAAGCGTTTCCCGAAGCGCCGACCATGTGGCGGCAGGCGTGAACGATAGCAAGTTGTCGTTCTCTGAACATCCTAGTGAGCTGTCCACTGGGCGAAACCCCAACGTCTCCATGTTCCCCGACACAAACCGATCATGCAGATATTTGTAACGCGAACGGCTGCGTCGTGCCCTTGCTGCTGAGCTGAAGGAAAGTTGCGCCTATAAACGCGAATTCAGAATTCCGAAATCAATCTAAATTAGCAAGCCACTCATCGGCGAGCAGAGCAGGCCAGCGCCAGTTCTGCTCGATATTGATAATCGCCCGTCGGCCCGCGAAAACCAGCACGCACCGGGGCATAAAGCTCATCATGGGGTACAATGACCGGAGCAGCGAGCAGACTTATCGGGCAGTTGAGGTGGTCCTGCGGCTTCCGCATTGGGTTGCGCGGCCAAATGGCACTGCTCGGGATCTCGGGAGTCATTGTCACAGGTGCACTCTGCGCTGCCGCCCTGAACTACGCGAGCCTGGTCCAGAGCGAGGCGAATGACAGCAGCAAGTTCAAAGATCATGTCGCATCGCTGTCACAAAGCTTCCTGGAGTCACGACAAATCACGAGCGACTTCCTGCGCAAGCCAAGCGAAATGGCGATCGCGAAGCATGCGAAGAGCCATGAGGAGCAGCTCGCAGACCTGAGCCGGGTCGAAGCTTTTGTGTCGGCTCTGCCCGACCACGACCCACGGAAGGAAGCGACGGCGTTGCGATCTGTGATCAACCTCTATGCGACGCGCTTTCGAAACGTCGTCTCGGCGCAACGCAATCTCGGCTTCAACGAAGATGATGGATTCCAAGGCAAGCTGCGCAAGGCCGTGCACGCTGTCGAGCAACGTCTAGCCGACCTGAACCAGCCACGCCTCACGATCTTGATGCTGACGATGCGCCGGCACGAGAAGGACTTCATTCTCCGTGGCGAAGACAAAGATGGCGATCAACTGGCCGACCGGGAGGCGGAATTCGAGACCGCGCTTGCTCAGGCGAGCCTACCCGCGGAAATAAGATCCCAGCTCCTCGAACTGATCCGCGCATATAAGTCAAGCTTCGTGTCCTTCATGGTGACACAGCAGGCGCTGAGCGATCAGGCCGACGATCTCGGACAAATCTACGACCGCATCAGCCCGGCGCTGGCAAAGATCATGGCCGCCGCTGACATGCACTCGCGGGCTGCGGAAATGCAAGCTGAACAAATTCAGCGGAAGCTGATTTGGCTGATTGGGTTTGCAACATTGCTCGTTGGCCTGCTCGCGTTGCTGTTCGGCCAGCGCGTCGCAAAAACAGTCGCTTCGATGACGGCGGCCATGCGCCAGCTTGGCGAGGGTCGGTTCGACGTCGTTCTGCCAGGCCTTGGCCGTAAGGATGAACTTGGCGAGATGGCCGCAGCGGTCGAACTGTTCAAGCTGAAAGCGCGCGAAAAGGCGCAAGCCGAAATCGATGCAAAGGCCGAACAGGATCGTGCCGCCGCCGAGCAGCGGAAGGCCGATATCGCTCGGATCGCCGGCGAATTCGAAGCCGCTGTGGGCAAGGTTATCGATACGGTCTCCTCTGCCTCCTCAGACCTTGAAGCCTCCGCCCGCAGCCTTACCTGCACGGCTGATCACGGCCGGCAACTCTCGGTCGAAGTCGCCAGCTCATCGGAGCAAGCGTCTGCCAATGTTCAGCTTGTCGCGACAGCGACGGGCGAAATGGCGGCAACGATCGCCAACATCGGGCGGCAGGTCGAAGAGTCCGCCGATATCGCGCGAGAAGCGGTTCGCAGGGCCGAACTCAGTGATCAGCGCATGGTCGGTTTGGCGGCTGCGGCGGAACGGATCGGCAGCGTCGTTCAGCTGATCGCCGCGATTGCGCGGCAGACCAATTTGCTCGCGCTGAACGCGACAATCGAAGCTGCGCGCGCCGGCGATCTCGGCAGAGGGTTCGCGGTTGTGGCTGAGGAAGTGAAGTCTCTCGCAACGCAAACGGCGCGTGCGACCGACGAGATCAGCGAGCACATTCGTGGCATTCAGACGGCAACGACTGAGTCGGTCGGCGCGATTGCCGATATCGGCACCATTATCGGCCGCATTTCGGAGATCGCAGTGACCGTGGTCAGCTCCATCGCAGAGCAGGGGGCAACGAGCAAGAACATCGCGTCCAATTTGCAGGAAGCGGCAGCCAGAACCAGCCAGGTGGCAGCGAGCGCCATTGAAGTGACGAACGGCGCAATGGATACAGGAGGGGCTTCGATGCAGGTGCTGATGTCTGCCGAACTGCTGTCTGGGGAAAGCGCCCGGCTGAGGCGCGAGCTCGGCAGCTTCCTCGGGAGGGTCCAAGCGGCTTAAGCTGGCGTCTCAACGGCACGAGCCGCCGGAGCCGGAACATCGATGCGTTTTCGAAGATTGCTCCGGTCGCTTAGGACAATGGTGCGGGCGAAAGCGTCTTCAGGTCCGCGACCCAAGCCGTCGCACCTCCTGTCATTCGAGTACCCGCCTGCACAGGAGATGACCCGCAACTCCTCTCATCTTCGTCCATGTTCCATGTTTGATCGCTCCTGCTCCAGAGCTTCCATTCCGTTTCGATGCAGCCAAAGAAGCGCCTTTGCGAGCTGACGGAGATCGTTCCGGCTCGCACCAACGGGCAGTCGCCGTGCGCGACGAAGAGCATCAGCAGCTTGCTTCTCCAAAAGCGACAATTCGCGCTCTGTCATCGTCCCTTGACCGATCTACACTCACTCATACCGCACGTTGCTGAGTTGGCCCAACGGCACCCGTGCGCGGACTCGGATAGATAGTAGTCGCAGATCTCAAGCATGCCGACGGCGCAATATGCGCCCGCCCCATTTTGCTGGCTAGGGCACGTTGACGAGTGGCATGGGCGCGGTCGGTCCCGGCACCAAACCATCCTGGTGCCGGCCACGGACCGCGAGCGCAATTGCAAAGGTCACAAGGAGAATGATGAGTCCACGCATGGAAAAAAGCTTACTCCGATAGCAGTATCGGATTTATGAAACATCTCGCACTTCGGAGTTTTGAGAAACGGCATGCAAACCCCGTAACCTCTCAATCAGACGAGCATGTCGGGTCGCAGAGACAGACCGGCTTAAGCTCGTCCTTCTGGATCCTCAACGCCAACTTCGTTGCAGAACGGCGCGCGGTCGCCTCAGCGCGCTGGAAAAAAGCATGTCTTCCTGACAACAGCAGGAATAGTGCGCATGATTCGAATAATCATTTATGCGCTCCTCGGTCAAATCGAAGGCAGCATGGGGCTCGTGTTCGTCGCCACAACTGAAAGCGATGAATGGCAAATCACGACTTCGTCTCAGGCAGCCTCCTGGCACTGACCACTGGGGGCGTTGCGCTGCTTTGCTCGGGCCTGCTTGCCTTGGCGTTGACCTAAAGCGAGTGCGCTGGCTTGGTTTCGCACCTTGCGCATGCGGCTTCATGGTCGGCCGTCCTTTGATGCGATCTGCCGGTGAACCCGGCCGGTCAGATGCCAATGACTATGGTTCGAACAGGACAACAAGTTCGTTGAATCTATACGGCAGAGGGGAAAATGATCAGATCGATATTTGCAGCGTGTGTGTTGACTTGGTCCGTTAGTGCGGCGCAAGCGCAATACTTCGGTACGGGTTCTAACCCAAACAGCCACGGTGTCTCAGGTTACACCCGCAGCAATGGGACTTATGTGCAGCCGTACACGGCGACAAATCCGAATAGCACGCAGCGCGACAACTACGGCACCAGCGGCAACTACAATCCGAACACACGCACATTTGGCCATCGGTCGGCGCGCTACTGAAAGTCGCCGGGATGGCCAAGTCAACGCGTAACGCCGGCAACCCTTGGACTGCCCGGGACGTCAGGCAGCTCAAAGAGTTGGCAAAAGCAACACACCGACGCGCGTTATCGGGCTCAAGCTCGGCCGGACCGAGAGTGCAATCTACGGAAGGCGTCATCGGAAGAGATTTCCCTTAGCCCCACAAACCAGAGCCCTACAATCGCAACAAGTGAGTGGCTATGCCGGTACCCCCCAGTGAGCGCATGAGGTCGTGAAGCACCTGGGCCGGGCGGGAGTGCCGAGGATGCGCCGGCACAGAGCGGCTTCACGGCTCATTGGCGCTGCGACCGCGCTGCTGACTGGGATTACCGCGGCAAATGCGACCGATTGCTCACGCAAGGATGCGCTTGGAACTTCGCGCGTGCTCGCCGTCGATGCAAAAAATTATCTCCCCGTCGGCCTGAAGAGCTTTCCGCAGACCTTGCCCTTAGCCGACCATGAGGTCGTGCTAACGTTCGATGACGGGCCGAGACCCCCGAACACGCAGAAGGTACTTGCCGCGCTCGCGCAAGAGTGCGTGCGAGCCACCTTCTTCCTCGTCGGCAAGTCTTCCGCCGAATTTCCCGAACTTGTCCGGCGTATCGCCGCCGAGGGCCACACCGTCGGGCACCATAGTTGGTCGCATCCGATGATGTCTCAGATCAGCTTCGAGCAGGCGAGGAAAGACATCGATCGCGGAATCGCGGCCGATGAGAGGGCGCTCAACGGCACCTCGTCCAAAACGCCCTTGACGCCGTTTTTTCGCTTTCCCTATTTCGATTCGACGCCTGCGACGCTCGACCTTTTGCAGTCACGTGGCATCCTCGTCTTTGGCGCCGATCTTTGGGCGGCCGACTGGGAAAACATGACCCCCGAGCAGGAATTGAAGAAGGTGATCGAGCAACTCGAGATCACCAAAAAGGGAATCATTCTGCTGCACGATCCGCAGGCGCGGACGGCAGCTATGATGCCCGCGTTCCTGCGCTACTTGCACGACCAAGGCTATCGGATCGTACACCTGGTACCGGCTGCTGCCCCGGCCCAGACGCGCGCCGAGGGAGCTCCTCATTGAGGGCACGCGACCGAATTTGAGTTCCGCTTCGGGCCCTCGCATGAATTGGAGTGCCGCTGCGCCCGCATGAAAAATGGCGATCTCTTGTATCAGGCGCCATCGAGATCGCCATCGCCCCGCGATAATCGCCAGTCACACAGGCCAAACGCCGTCCTCAATTGGGACACTCGCAATTCAAATCGGGACGGAGCCATTTGCCCAGCTGAGCATCTTCCGACGCTCTGATGCAACGACCAGAAAGAGGGGGCCGAGCTTTCCTCCGGGAGTGCTTCGGGCAATTGCGCCCCTCAGGAAACAACAACGCCGCTCGCTTGAAATGAGTGCGAGCGGCGTCGCTCCAGCCCCGGGAGGATGATGCAAAATCCCGGTAGCCGCTAGACCAGCACAAGTTGTGCCAACATACGTGTTCCGAGGCGGGACACGAGAACGCAATCATTATCCGCGACCATAGTCCGCGCGCTGCGCCGAGTTTTCCTCGCGTGACAGGGAAGGTTTTGGAGCAGCATGGGGCCTGATGCGGAAGTGCTATCGTTGCCTCAGTGCACTGGCGAGGCGGGGGGCCTGATAGCGCAGGCTGCGCGGACCAGGCGTCCTCAGGACTTTCGTCAGAGCGCGCCGCCAGGCCAGGCTCTGGAAATCGGCAGCTGCAATATCGCCGCAGCGAAATCTGCAGGGCTTCGGTCGCGATCGGCGGTCCGGACAACTCGAGGAGCCGTCGCCCGAGCGCCGATAGACGAGCCGTTCTTGACGCCTGCTTGCCGCTGGACCGTGACAGGCGCCCCGATCGAACCGCAGGCGAAACAAAGGTCCGGCGTCCCTGCGCGTCTCGATGAAGCCTTCCGCCAGGAGCTGCTCGTAGGCTGCGGTAATCGTGGTTCGAGAGGCTCCAAACTCGGCCGCGAAGGCGCGGGTCGAAGGAAGCTGGTCGCGCGGTCTGTAGACGCCATCATCGATCCGCGCCTTCAGTGCTTCATAGCCACGTTTGGCTTATGGCACCACTTTCCTGTCTCTGACTGGCCTACCAATATCGCTCTAAACTGGCCCTTCAAAGTGGCCTGCGTATCGCCTAGATGATCAGGCATCAAGATCCGATCGAAGTGTTCGGATGCGGAGGAGTTCTAGCAATGTATATACCGCCAGCCTTTCGCGTCGAGGACATCGAAGAGATTCACCGGACCATGCGCGAGGCCCGCTCGGCAACCCTTGTCACTGCAATTGAAGAGGGGCTGATCGGCACGCCGGTCCCGATGCTTCTCGACGAGACGGAGGGTGCGAATGGCACGCTTTACGCGCACGTGGCAAGATCTAATCCACAGTGGAAGCTGCAGCCTTCCTGCGAGGCGATGGCCATCTTTGCGGGGCCTGAAGCCTATGTCACCCCGTCGTGGTACGTGACGAAGCAGGAGACGCACAAGGTCGTGCCAACTTGGAACTACGTTGCGGTACATGCCTACGGCCCGGTCGAGTTTTTCGACGATGCGGACCGGTTACTCGACATAGTGAGACGACTGACGGATCTGCACGAGCAATCGCAAAAGGACCGCTGGGCAGTCGCGGACGCTCCGGCTGACTTCATCCAAGCCCAGCTCAAGGCGATCGTCGGCCTGCGCATGCCGATCACAAGGTGCGACGCCAAACGAAAGGTGAGCCAGAATCGCAACGCAGCGGATCGCGCCGGCGTCATCGATGGATTGTCGAGGAGCGATCGCCCTGAAGACCATATCGTGGCCGCTCTGATACCGAGAGGATGACGCTGGACGGTGCCGGGATGGGGTGAATGATGGTCGAGTTTCAGGTGTTCCTGCTGTTCTTGGGAGCTGCGCTCCTGGTGGCGATCACACCAGGACCCGGGATGTTCTACGTTGCGGCACGAACGTTTGCAGGCGGCCGTCCGCATGGTCTGGCATCGGCTTGGGCACCGGTGTTGGCGGTTTGTGCATGTTATTGCCGGGGGCGGTCGGGATCTTTGCGCTCGTCATGGCGAGTGCGGAAGCCTTCACTCTGCTCAAGCGCGCCGGAGCCGTCTATCTGATCTGGCTTGGGTCAAGACATGGACCGAAGCCAAGATCGTCGATCCGATCGGGGTGGAGATAGTCGGTGTCGGACGGGCATTTTGGCGAGGCATTATTGTCGAGGTGCTGAACCCGAAGACGGATGCAATTTTCTCGCCTTCACCCCGCATTTATTGACCCAACCGCCGATGTCGCCCGGCAGTTCGTCATCATGGGGACGGTTTCAGTTGCGCTCAACGCTGCCGCCCATGTGATCGCGACCCATTGGGCCGCCACAGCATGAGCTGGCTTGGCCAAGCGGCCGTCTGCCGTCCTCAAAATGCGACAGGTATCTGGTGCAGCGATGTGCACGTCGGGATCTTCACTTCGAGCTTCACTTCTAATTGCGCGGCCGGCCGGTTGATCACCCTGAGGACCATTCTTTCAATTGCGGCCTGTCTTCCGATGTTCCAGCACAATCTTTCGGCTGACTGCTCAGGAAAGACGACGGCATTTAGGAAGACCCCGGCGTGCATACGTCGTTCGCCTCGGGTCGCGCTAGTCTGACGAGAGTGGATGTGCGGCATGTGGGTGATCGGTGCGCTTCCTCGCCGTAAGGGCCGGTCGCCAACCTTCACATCCCGAACAGCTCGGACATGAGTCCTGAATCAGCCGGACGGCAAGCCGCGTCAGAGTTTTTGGATTTGTTTCGCCGCCCGCGGCGAGATTTAGAATCTTCTCGGCAAGGCATGCTTTTAAGGAAGACGTCCGCGCAGGTTCCGGCACCATTTGGACAGCATCGTCCAGGACGCGTCGCAACACGGCACGGAAGTGAGTTTCTGAATTCGCAGCTGTCATGAGGCTCATCCAACGGATCAAATCTGTGCGCGTTGGCTTCGGCCCTCACCCAGTGTTCCTGAGAAGATCCGCCGAAGCCCACCGTTCGATAATCCCGTGTCGTCTAGTGATTGGTGCAATCGGCTTGCTTGCCGTCACGCCCGACACATACAGGAAACATGTTTAGCGGAGGTGACACTGAAGCTTGGAATGCGATTTCTTTGGTGGGTTCGCGTTGTCCAGAACGAAGTCGAGAGGAGTTGTGTAACGACCGACCGAGTCCCCGTAGATCGTGGGGCCTGCAGCTCCGTTCAAGAGCGCGTGCTAGAGGTGACCAATGAATCTCTCTGCGGCGACATTACGTAAAGTACCCGAATCGGCGGAGTAACGCCGAATGCAAGCAGCTCTTTTGGGTAGGAGCGACATCACGCGGACGCTTAATTCGGCAGCAGAGTCGTTTTCCAGGAACTGCTCAGAACCTTGTCGCACTTCAGCAGCAAAGGCCAGGGCGTACCTATCCCACCCGGCGCGATGTGGCGAGCGGGGCTCGCAAGCCGCGCATTTGATCCACAACGCCGTCTGAACCGGAGACACGAGCATGTGTGGGTAAAGCTAATGCCGGAGACGAGCTCTACCACAACACCAAGGCGCCTTTTATAAGAGGGACCGTAGTCAGCTGTTGGTCAATGCCCCGACTGACGCAGGAAGGCATGACGTTACCAGAGAAGCCAAAGCGAGCGCGCCGCGTCCGAACCGCGCCTTTCATGCTGGAGAATGTCGGGCCAGCCTAGACCGATCCAGGCTCGCTAGCGATGTAAAGCCCGCAAAGCTCGACGTCGGCGGATGGTGCAGGAGCTTGGCATCATGTGACGCCGTGGTGTTTGGTCCGATCAGCCAGATTAGGTTGGAGGTGAGAAATGTCAGTCCGTCGGCAAACAGCTCTGACAGCCGAGCCGGCTAATTCTCCGTCCGATTAGTCGGCACGATGATCCCTCGTGTGGCCAGGCAGTTTAGCACCGTATCGGCCAACCGTTCCGGCTGCTGGTTCAGTGTTGTCAAATGGATCTCGGGCGCGCTCGGCGCCTCGTATGGCGCATCGATGCCGATGAAATTCTTGATCATGCCTGATTTCGCCTTGGCGTAGAGCCCCTTCGGGTCGCGCCGCACGCATTCGCCGATCGGCGTATCCACAAAGACCTCTATGAATTCGCCGTCGCCCACGAGATCGCGCACCATGTCTCGTTCAGCCTTGTAGGGCGAGATGAACGAGCAGATCACGAGCAAGCCACTATCGACCATCAGTTTGGCAACCTCGCCGGCGCGGCGGATGTTTTCAATCCGATCCGATTCGGTGAAGCCGAGATCTCGATTGAGACCGTGCCTGAGATTGTCGCTGTCCAAGAGCATGGTGTGATATGACATCGCAAATAATTTCTGGTCGACGACGTTGGCGATGGTCGATTTGCCCGCGCCGGAAAGCCCGGTAAACCAGATGATGCAGGGTCCTTGGTGCTTGAGAGCGGCGCGCTCCTTCTTCCCGAGTGAGAGCGGCTGGCAGGCCTTTGCGGCACGCCGCAAGGGAAACGCAATCATGCCAGCGCCGACGGTCCGGTTGGTGTCGCGATCGATCACGATGAAGGAACCGGTGCGACGGTTCGCTTCATAGGCATCGAAGGTTACCGGCAGTACGGTTGCAATCTTGCAGAAGCCGATTTCATTGAGGCGCAAACTGCGGGCCGCCACATGCGCGCCCGTGCTGACGTCGATTCTGTATTTCATCGCGGTGATGCGGCCGGACGCAAACGATTGCGTGCCGATCCGGAAGCCATAGGACCGGCCCGGTACCATGACCTCCTGGTCCATCCAGATCACGTGGGCGGCAAACTGATCAGCGACCTGCGGTCGTTCCGTCGGCTTGGCGATGACATCTCCGCGGCCGATGTCGATTTCGTCGGTCAGCGTAATGGTCACTGCATCGCCGGCTTCGGCGCGCACAAGCTCACCATCGTACGTCACGATCTGCTTCACGCGCGAATTTCGGCCCGATGCTGGAACGACAATTTCGTCGCCAACCGCAATGCTGCCAGAGACCACTGTCCCAGCGTAGCCGCGGAAATCCAAGTTCGGCCGGTTCACCCATTGTACCGGGAAACGGAAGGACAAGCCGGCCGTCTCGGACTGAATGTCGATACTTTCGAGATAGTCTAACAGGCAAGGGCCTTGAAACCAGTCGGTATTGCGGGACCGGTTGATGATGTTGTCGCCGCATCGTGCGGAGATCGGGACAGCCGCGATCGACGTAAAGCCAAGGTTCGAAGCGAACCTGACATAGTCGGCCACGATGCGATCAAAAACCTGCTTGCGGTAATCGACCAGATCCATCTTGTTCAAGGCCACGACCACGTGCCGGATGCCCAAGAGCGCGCAAATGTAGGAGTGGCGCCTTGTCTGCACCAGGACGCCTTTGCTCGCATCGATAAGGATGACCGCAAGCTGGGCGTTGGAAGCGCCGGTCGCCATGTTACGCGTATATCGTTCGTGACCGGGCGTATCGGCCACCATGAACGATCGGCGCGGCGTGGTGAAGAAACGATAGGCGACATCGATGGTGATGCCCTGTTCGCGTTCAGCCTCAAGTCCGTCGACCAGCAGGGCAAAGTCGATAGCATCCCCAGTTGTGCCGTGCTTGACGCTGTCGCGCGCAAGCGCCTGCAGCTGATCCTCATAGATCCCCCTGCTGTCGTGCAGAAGCCGGCCGATTAGCGTCGACTTTCCATCGTCCACCGACCCGCAGGTGATGAAACACAGCTGATCCTTGCTGCCGGTGAAGGAGAGCTCTCGCAGCGCATCAGTATCCATTCAGAAGTAGCCTTCCCGCTTCTTTTTCTCCATGGAGGCCGATTCATCGGTATCGATCAGCCGTCCCTGACGCTCGGAACGTGTCGCAACCTGCATTTCCGCAACGATGTCTTTGATGGTGGCGGCGTCGGACTCGATGGCGCCGCTCAGCGGATAGCAACCAAGTGTGCGGAAACGCATCATCTTAAGCTCCGGTGTCTCGTTCGGAGACAAAGGCAGGCGCTCGTCATCCACCATAATCAGCGCGCCATTGCGATGGACCACCCATCGCATTTTTGCGAAATAAAGCGGAACGACGGGAATGTTTTCCAGCATGACGTATTCCCAGACATCGAGCTCCGTCCAATTCGAAATGGCAAACACGCGCATTGTCTCGCCTTTCAGGCTGCGGGTGTTGAAGAGATTCCACAGCTCCGGCCTCTGGTTGCGCGGGTCCCAGACATGTCCATGCGAACGGAAAGAGAAGATGCGCTCCTTCGCCCGGCTTTTTTCCTCATCGCGCCGGGCGCCCCCGAACGCTGCGTCAAAGCCGTGGACGTCGAGCGCCCGCTTCAGCGCGTCCGTCTTCATGATCTGGGTATGCAGCGTCGATCCGGACTCGATCGGGTTGATGCCACGCTCGATCCCGTCCGGGTTCACATGAACGATCAGGTCGATGCCGAGACGTTGGGCCGTCTCGTCGCGAAAGCTGATCATCTCGCGAAACTTCCAGGTTGTGTCGACATGCAACAGCGGAAACGGGACCTTCGCCGGATAGAAGGCCTTCTGCGCCAGGTGCAGCATGACGCTCGAATCCTTGCCGCTCGAATAAAGCATTACGGGCTTTCGGAAGTCGGCAACCACTTCGCGCATGATCTCGATGGACTCGGCCTCGAGCCGCCGCAGATGCCGCGGCAGCGTGCGAGTCTGTGGTTTGGTGATCTCTTGTGCGTTCATTTTAGACATCTGCGATTCCCCGCGCGGCAACTCGCCGTTTCGATAATCTAGCTTGCCATAGCGCATGGGTCGCTCTCAGCGTCCGTCACGGTGAACAGAAATCACGCGCGAGTATCCGCGCGGGCTTCTCGAAACTCATCCAGATCATGTGCCTTGCGGAGGTGCAGCGTTCGTTTCCCTATCCCGCCAGCGCAACGGTTGAGAACGGAGAAAGCTGGGAACAGATCGCATCTGCAATGACCACCTCACTCCCGTGCTCGAAGCCGTTTGTTATGAGATGAGGAGATCAAGATCAACTCCATTTCAAGACCGAAACCATGGAGCGATTCTCTCTATTCATTGTCTGGATGTGCGCCATCGACAGAATCGATTTTACCAATTGTGCGGAATGGCGGATAGAAAGGCTCAGTTGGAGAAATAGATCATCAGGCCGGTTTGCCTCGCTTCATGTGAGGGCCGTCTCAGATGCCGATTGTCGGTTCTTGAGGGGCTTATCATCCGCATCTTTTCGGCGGGCGCCATTCGGCAATGGCCTTCATTTTGACGTGTTGAAGGTCTCATGAAGGTCGGTGTCGACTTGTCTACGCGCGAATGTTCGGAAGAATTGTTCGACTCGCGCCATCAATGGAAAGGTCGGAAGCGACAGCACTTCGTATTCGTAATGGATATCGGCTTGCTCGTCGCCAAAGTTAACGGCGAATGCCCTCGCCGTACATGAACCGCCGGCAGCCCTCCATCTGCCGACGGAAGCTGGTGCGATGTTTTGTAGCATCGCTCCTCCCAGACTGAACTTCGCCCGGCCCCAAAAGGGTCGGGCTCTTTTTAATGCGGCCGGATCTATCCGCGTTAGCGGTCCCAGGGTTCGCAAGCGAGCTCAACGTCTTTCAGCGCACCGTCGGGACGCGTCGGTCCATTCTGCCTGAGTCCGCCCGTTGATCCGGATTGACTCCGATGGCCCAGGACGTGTCGGGGGCTGCTCGAATCGGTCCAGCAGATGATGTGTTGCAAACGCAAAGCTGATCGTCCGGAAAGACCACCAACCTCACTGGCTCCCAGCGTGAGGTGTCCCGGCATGAGAGACGTTTCATGTCGGCTGGTCGTGTCAAACCCTCAAAATATGGCCGTCGCGGACGGCGGCCGTTGGCCGGTTTCGAAATTGTCCGAACCAGCCGTCGCGCGGCAGATGATCGTCAGCAACAGACATTGTTGAGCAAGAGGGCTAGGCGATTGTCCCACGTCAGGATCGGCGCTTTGTCGGGGCGCGTCGTCGAATGTGTGCGCGCGTAAGCATCCTCGTGGGCGGCCCGTCAAAACAGACTGTCTCGGGTGTCCGGTGGTGCATTCGTCCGCCGACAATCAAGAGGCAAGCGACCACACGGGTCGCGGCTGGAGCTGAAGAACGAAGCTCCTGTCGTGTATCCACGGCGTGGATACATTCGATCATAACAATCGATTTTACCGATTGACCTAAACGCTGGATAGTCAGCGCGCCGGTGAATTTAGAACTGAGACACCGCAGGTCGTCAAGATCGCTTGTCGATTGATCAGGCGGTCGGGCAGCCCTGCGCGATCGGGCCGGCAGGTCTCAATCTCCAAATTCGCGTGCCAGAAGGGTGCATGAGGCAGTCATGACTATGAGTGGGGACGGGTCTACGGAATCGGCCAGTAGAGCGCCTGAAACGAGCGTATCGAGTGAAGGCGTTTTGAGCGCTGGCCCTTCGACTAACCGCGATTCACCTGCGCAGATGCGTCAAGCGTTTTTCGTCGTCCCGGTGAGGACACGTGCGCAGCACAGTCCAGCCGATCCTCCCCCTTTAGAGCGCATGGCGCAGTTTCATCGCTGCAATTCGAGCGTCCGGCAGCTCAAGCAGAGGATTGGGCTACAAATCGAAGAGATCAGAAGCCTGATTGACGATGGCAAGAACGTACGCCAGGCCACCGAACTGCTGAATGAGCTCACAATCGAGCTGATAGCCGCAGCGCTCGCCCTCTGGGCAAAACGCGACGAGCGACCCGGCGGCGAGCTCATAGGTAGTGGAGATGGGCCAGTCATACAGGACTACAGCAGCCTATGCGATCCGGAACAGCTGTCCGTCCTGGGACGAATTTATGATCATGCGGTTGCGGCATTGCCGGAAGAGATGCGAACGCTTCGTAACCGAAAGCAGATCGCCAAACTCATTCTAGGACGAGCAATCATAGCTGAGTTCGAGCTGGACTTACTCATCAGGTTTGTCGTCGCCGTCGCCTCTGCCGTTTGATCAAGTATTCTCTCGTCCCCTTTGGGTTGGATCGAAGTCGGTTTCGGTGTTTAGAAGATGATAAATGTAAAAATGCGCAAACGCTGCCGACAGGACAATTGCGTAAGGGAAGTCTTAATCGAGGTTCGATACGACCACTTTCGTTGGATTCAACCGGCAGTTTGAAACATGTGGCACACTCGGATATCAAGTCTCGCCCTGGCATTGTCCGTCCCGACAGCGACAGTCGCAGCTAATGCAGACGTCCTATCACTTCACTTCTGGAGCGGGCTCGTTGTTGGCGGATTTATGTTGGTCCTTTCCATCGTGACGTCAAGGAGAGGAGAGAAGCCATCAGCAGTGACCTTGGACGAAGCGATGGCGATCAAGGCTTTCGAGTCGATCAAGGACGGTATTACCGTCTATGATGCTGACAAATGCGTGCTCGGCAACGACGCTGCAGCTCACATGCTCGGGTTTTCGAGCGGAGAAGAACTGAAAGGGTTGAGTATCGCTTCGCTCTCGCTGGATCCTCAACCGAACGGCAAGACTGTTGCGCAGATGTTCGAACAGACCAACGAGGTTGTGAGGCGGTCAGGCCACGTCGCGATCGAATGGTGGCTTCAGCGGAAGGATCAATCCTCCCTTCCGGTCAGGATAAGCCTTGTTGTTTCGGAATTCAGCGGCCGTCCGGTCGTGGTATGCGTTTGGCAGGATATAACCGACCTGGTTCGTATGCGAGAAGAGCGGCTGAGTCTTGCGACAAGATTTGATAGCGACGTGTCGCGGGTCGTCGACGTTGTGGTGAGCTCAATGCAGGACATGCAAGCGGCCGCATCGGAAATTACAGCTTCAACGGACGATGTCTGTCTTCGCACCGAAGCCATGACCGAAATGGTGAAAAAGACCGAAGGAAACTCGACCGCGGTCTCTTCGGCCGCCCAGGAGTTCTCGGCCTCGATTTCGGAAATCAGCCGGCAAGTTTCGACGGCAGCGAAGATTTCGCAGGTTGCGCGCGACAAGACCGGGCACGCTGAGGCCACATTGGGTGAGCTCGTCGCTTCGGTGACGAAGATCAGCAGCGTCGTCCAAATGATCGAGGGCATAGCCTCGCAAACCAATTTGCTGGCGCTCAACGCAACCATCGAGGCAGCACGCGCCGGCGAAGCCGGGCGAGGCTTTGCAGTGGTGGCGGGTGAAGTGAAGAATCTTGCCGCGCAGGCAGCAAAAGCGACGAGCGAGGTTGATGCTCAAATTGTTGCCATTCAACAAAGGACGGAACTTGCGACTGCGGCGATGAGCGACATCGCCGGCATCATCGACAAGTTGCAGGAGATATCCAGCAGCATATCGGCGGCGATAGAGGAGCAGTCGATCGTGACGAACGACATCTCAAGAAGCATTACCAACATCAGTGCTGATATGCGCGATGCGTCCCGCGATATTGACCAACTCAACGATGCTTCGCGTGCCTCTGGCTCATCGGCGGGCCAAGCCGTCGGGAAGATCAAGAATTTGAGCAACAATGTCGCTTCGTTGCAGGGGCAGGTCAGCGATTTCTTGATCAAGATCAGGGCGTAATACGGCGCGCTCAGCTCAAGTGCAGGTCAAGCAACCAGCTCATCACGAAATCTGCTGCGTGTGACGTCGGTCGCCAGGCACAACTTTATCGCTCGGATCGATGGCGCTTGTTGGTTCAGACAGAGTTGCGGTCGAGCGATGCTGTTGCAGGCACGTAAGCTGCCAGTCAGCGACCGGTACGGATCTTGATGGTCTCGTTCTGAGGCACGACCGGTTGGGGAACTTGCTTTGCAGTTCGCGATCACCGGGATGGCGTGCGATCACGCGGCCGTCCGCATCCACGTCCATACGTCGGCTTCGCGCGAGTGCCAGTCGTCCATGCTGATGTGACTCGCGATCCGAGTTCCGTAGCTGCGCGGCTGCAGCGGTCTGGTGAATTCAGTGCCTTCGTCATCCACCAAGGCGGGTCCGAGAAACTGGAAGCAGGAAAAATGCCGCCTCGACATGGATCGCCTCCCGCGCGGGCACGGCATTCTGGACACTAAGCGACCTGCTGCCCTGAACCACCCGGCTTCAAGTTAGGGCTTCTGCTCTCCAGGGAGAAAGACGATGCGTAAAGGCAGTTCCCGGAAGAGCAGCTCATCAAGCTCTTGAACGAACACGGCGCCGGTCGGCTACGCCAGTCGATCAACCCGCTTGATCCTTGCTGCGGCGGTAAGTGGACCTTCCAGAAGGGCCGGAAAGAGGAAAGAAGAAAGAAGGATCGGGCAGGCGAGAACGAACGACGCCCGGGGGGCGAAAGGAAAGGACCAGCGATTTTCAAGAAACGATGGAAGTCTTGCTTCCAAGTTCTACCCATGGCGGGGTGGATGCGCGCCATTCAATTCAAGAGAGTAGCCGATGCTGCGCGCGGACCTGATCCGTAGCGTTGCGGCGGACCGCCTCAAATGTCCGCGCAAACGATAGATTGCCGCCTCAAGCGCATTGGTCGAGACCTCATTGTCGAACGAATAAATGCTATCCTCCAGTGAGGCGCGCGGCACCGTGCGCCCTGCATGGCTGAGCAGATGCTCAAGAAGGCACAGTTCACGACGCGCGATGCCGAGCGGCCGTCCATCAACCCAGGCTTGCCGGGCAATCGGATCGAATTCGACATTCCCAAATACGATGAGTGGGGCCGTCATTTGCCTTGATCGCCGTAGAATGGCTCGCATCCGGGCGATGAGTTCAACGGTAGACAGGGGCTTCGGCAGGAAATCGTCCGCCCCGCCATTGAAGCTTGCAATCCGGCGATCGAGATCGTTGAGACCGCTTATCACCATCGCGGGCATCGATTTGCCGCTCCGCCTCAATTGCTTCAGCCAGTCCAAGCCGTCTCCATCCGGTAGAGCCAGCTCGAGAAGAAGAATGTCATAGCATGCGCAATCAAGGGCTGCCGCCGCTTCGTCCAGAGTGCGCGTCACATCGACGGCGAAACCACAAGCCACGAGTGCTCCTTGGACGGCACGCGCAAAGGCGGTTTGATGATCAACCAGTAGCGTTCGCATTTCATCTTCTCTCGTCAATCTACGATGGGATGGTTGAGCGGTTCATCGTCCACCGTGAGGCCACGCGGGTCTTGTAAAGCTCTCCTTTGACGTAAACGGCCGGAAGTCGGCATTGGCGCAGAGCACCAGTCGTCAACGATCAGTTTATCCGATCCGTCCATCGGCCTACCGGTAACTTCGGCCGTCCGCTGTGGATCGCAAGCGTTCTCGGCAACGCTTGCGGTGATCCTGGTTTCGGCAGGGTGGCTCCGAATCAGTGAAGGGACCAAGAGCCCTGACAACACCCTCGCGCATTCGCCCGCCATACGCTCCCGACGAGACAATCTACGTCTTGCCCGAAAACACATCCCGCACCTTGGCGATTCCCAAAACCGACTCACGTACGCTCTCGACGCTGCAGCCTCTCGAGAGGCAGTGAACCTTGGCCGGTCCATCCATCCCGGCATTGCACCGGTCGCGCATGCGGTGCGAGCACGCGTAGCCTGAATTGACCTCGCATAAGAATACCGGCGGCGCCTCGGATGTGGAACTCGATTTCAGATCGTTCTCCCATCCGCCAGCGGCGAGGCGAAGATGGCTATCCCTGCTCTCCAAGTGACGGTCTTTGTCCTGGGGCAAATCGGGCGGCGATGGTTCTCCCGCCTGGCTCATCGGCCATCTCGATGACGTGCTGCCGCGAGGCGCGTGAGCAGGCTGCGAGGCAACCTTGAGAGCTTGAGACATTCGTAATTCTTGCTAGCTGTTGGGATGTTTTGGCGGGACCGAAGAGTCGCGCGGCCGTGTCGGAAAACCTACAATCTGACGCTACGTACGATTCAAGTCCGTCGCCGGCCCAGGTTCAGCAATTTCCTGACGTTTACAGGGTCGCTTAAGCAGCGAGAACAAGACGGTGGCGGGCGCAAGGCGTCGCGCGTCGGCAGAATTGGCCTGGAGCGCTCAGAGCCGCCACTGTGTCGGTTATCAGGATAACAGGCCTCGAGGTCGAGGCTGCGCTCCAGCAGGACCAAATCAAACAAGCGGTAGAGATGCCTCGTTAGGGACGGACCTTCCGGAGGGTCGGAGCGGGCTGCCATTCGAGATCAAGCCCGTGCCGCGAGATCAAGTGGTGCCAGCAAACGCATTGATTGAACTTTGGGGTGTTTGCCCGACGAGCTTCAGGAGGATCGGGTCCGCGGCCAGCGCGCGACACACAGCTTCATCAAGCTGAACACGCTACGCCGGCCATCGCCTGGCAAGCAGCGGAAAACGAAAGCGCCCGCCCGAACGGGGCGAGCGCGGTTCAGCATGGGTTGCGGGTCAGTGGAATGTGAAGTCCGATGCGCTCAGGCCCAAGCTGGCCAGGCCGTCCACGCTGTGCACATTGCTCAGGTGGGCGAACTCGTCAACGTGGTTCGCGGAGGTGACGTAGGCCAGATTCGCAGTCATGCTGTTGTACCCAAAGTAGGCGATAATGTCGCCGGGGGCCGCGGAAATGGCAGTGGCTGCGTCAGAGCCGTTGGAGAAACCCCGATCGGTGATCACCACGACATGTTCCCCGTGAGCACCTGAGGCCGGGCCACTGTAGAAGGTGTCCACCTGATTGCCAGACCGCTGGCTGACGTGATTGAGGAAGTTCGCGTTGAGCCCGTCGCTGCCAAAGCCGACCGCGTCGAATGTGAAGGTGTCCTGTGCCGGGTCGAAATCCACGATAGTGGTGTGGTCGGGGGCCGGCCCGTACTGTTGGTCAAATCCGGGGTGCGGGTCGTGGAACTGAAACGCAAAGGTGTCGTTGCCGGTGCCTCCCGTCAGGGAATCCCTGCCGTCACCCGCGAAGAGGACGTCGTCGCCGGGGCCGCCGTAGAGTTTATCATTGCCCTCATTGACGATTCGCGGTTTGTCGGGGCCGTTGTCGCCGTAGAGGAAGTCGTTACCCTCGTCGCCGAAGACGTTGTCGTTGCCCTGGCCGCCGAAGACTCGGTCATTGCCCTCGCCGGCCGAGATGACATCATTTCCGGCACGACCGTCGATCCAGTCATCGCCCCTGGGGTCGGTGATGATATCGTTACCGTCGCCGCCAAAGAGACTATTGCTGCCCGGACCGCCAATAATGGGTTTGTCCATCGCGAATACTCCTTGTTAGACAGCCCCCACCACGCCACCTGGCCGTTCATATTGCTCATCAGCCAAATAGAATAATTCATTGTTTTGATAGAACGCATCGACCTGGCGGATGCATCCAGGCGCGCTTCTCTTGCGTACATCTCAGCGCATCGGCTGGTGCGACCGGTCTGAGCTGGTGCCCGCCGGGCTATGATGCAGTCGTCAGCGGGCGCGCCAAGCCCACCCAAGGCTAACGCTTTGCAGTCGAATATCAGCGGTGCATGACACGCGCTCGTCCTTGTTTTCTATCGAACAGGCGCAAACGAAGCCGTCGATGGAGAAGCTCCGATGTCGGGTTTGCAACACAGTGCCGGCCGGGCTTGCCGACAAGGCTATGTGCTTCCAATTCCGCTAGTTTTTGCGCTTGCGCGCGGCTGGCACGCTCGTTGCTAAACTCTTCCCCGAGCACCGTCGCGCTAACTCTCAAAGGATATCAGCATGAGCTTCGCTAGGACCGAAAGCATCGAGGAGATCAAGGCCCGCAATAAGGATCTCATCCAGGAGGTGCTGACGGTCTATCCCGAGAAGACTGGAAAGCGGCGCGCCAAGCACCTGAACGTTCACGAGGCAGGGAAGGCGGATTGCGGCGTTAAGTCAAATCTCAAATCCATCCCCGGCGTGATGACGATCCGCGGCTGCGCCTATGCAGGCTCCAAGGGCGTAGTCTGGGGGCCGATCAAGGACATGATCCATATCAGCCATGGTCCGGTGGGGTGTGGCCAGTACTCCTGGGGATCGCGGCGCAACTACTACGCCGGCACGACCGGTATCGATACGTTCGTGACCTTGCAGTTCACGTCCGACTTCCAGGAAAAGGATATCGTGTTCGGCGGTGACAAGAAGCTCGTCAAACTCATCGACGAGCTGCAGGAGTTGTTCCCGCTCAACAACGGCATCACCATCCAGTCGGAATGCCCGATTGGCCTGATCGGCGACGATATCGAGGCGGTCTCCAAGGCCAAGTCGAAGGAATATGGCGGCAAGACGATCGTGCCGGTTCGCTGCGAAGGCTTCCGCGGCGTCTCGCAGTCGCTCGGGCACCATATCGCCAACGATGCCGTGCGTGATTGGGTCTTCGACAGGCTCACGCCCGAGAAGTCCCGCTTCGAGTCGACGCCCTACGACGTTGCGATCATCGGAGACTATAATATCGGCGGTGATGCCTGGTCGTCTCGAATCCTGCTGGAGGAAATGGGCCTACGCGTCATCGCCCAGTGGTCCGGAGACGGGTCGCTGGCCGAGCTCGAGGCCACGCCCAAGGCCAAGCTCAACATACTGCATTGCTACCGCTCGATGAACTACATCTCCCGTCACATGGAGGAGAAGTTCGGCATTCCGTGGTGCGAATACAACTTCTTCGGTCCCTCAAAAATCGCCGAATCACTGCGCAAGATAGCCGTCTATTTCGACGACAGCATCAAGGAAGGGGCCGAGCGCGTGATTGCAAAATATCAGCCGCTTGTCGATGCGGTCGTCGCAAAATACCGCCCCCGCCTGGAAGGCAAGACCGTGATGCTGTTCGTCGGCGGCTTGCGTCCGCGCCATGTGATCGGCGCCTATGAGGACCTCGGCATGGAAGTCGTCGGCACCGGCTATGAGTTTGGCCACAACGATGACTATCAGCGAACCGCCCAGCATTACGTCAAGGATGGCACGCTCATCTACGATGATGTCAATGGATATGAGTTCGAGCGCTTCGTCGAGAAGATGCAGCCCGACCTGGTCGGCTCGGGCATCAAGGAAAAATATGTGTTCCAGAAGATGGGGGTGCCGTTCCGGCAGATGCACTCCTGGGATTATTCGGGTCCGTACCACGGTTATGACGGCTTTCCGATCTTCGCGCGCGACATGGACATGGCCATCAACTCGCCAGTCTGGAGGAAGACCAAGGCGCCCTGGAAGGCTGCCGCAGAACCAAGGCTCATGGCTGCGGAATAGGCGGCCTCTCCGCCTCTCTGCAGAGGCGTCGAGCCGACATTGACCACGATTTTCAAGAGGATTCCCACGAAATGGCGCAGAATGCAGAACACGTGCTCGATCATGTCGAGCTGTTCCGCGGTCCGGAATACCAGCAAATGCTGGCCAACAAGAAGAAGATGTTCGAGAACGCTCGAGATCCCGCGGAGGTCGAACGCATCAGGGAATGGTCGAAGACGCCCGAATATCGCGAAAAGAACTTTGCGCGGGAAGCTCTGACGATAAACCCGGCCAAGGCTTGCCAGCCGCTCGGTGCGGTCTTCGCATCCGTGGGATTCGAGAGCACGCTGCCCTTCGTGCACGGTTCCCAAGGTTGCGTCGCCTATTATCGCAGCCATCTGTCGCGGCACTTCAAGGAGCCGAGTTCCTGCGTCTCCTCGTCGATGACGGAAGATGCTGCAGTGTTCGGCGGCCTGAACAACATGGCAGATGGGCTCGCCAACAGCTATAACATGTACAAGCCGAAGATGATCGCGGTCTCCACGACTTGCATGGCGGAGGTGATCGGGGACGACCTCAACGCCTTTATCAAGACCTCCAAGGAGAGAGGCTCTGTCCCAGAGCATTTCGATGTACCGTTCGCGCACACCCCGGCCTTCGTCGGCAGCCACATCACGGGCTATGACAATGCGCTGAAGGGTATCCTTGAACACTTCTGGGACGGAAAAGCCGGGACAGCACCGAAGCTCGAGCGCACCCCCAACGAGAAGATCAATTTTATCGGCGGCTTTGACGGCTACACTGTTGGGAATACCCGTGAAATCAAGCGCATCTTCGATTTGATGGATGTCCAGTACACCATCCTCGCGGACAATTCCGATGTGTTCGATACGCCGACCGACGGCGAGTTCAGGATGTATGACGGCGGCACCACGTTGGAAGACGCCGCGAACGCGGTTCACGCCAAGGCGACGATATCTGCGCAGCAATGGTGCACGGAAAAGACCCTTGCCTTCATCGCCGGCCATGGCCAAGAGGTCCTGGCTTTCAACCATCCGGTCGGCGTCTCCGCGACCGACGAGCTCCTCATGGCGTTATCGCGCGTCACCGGCAAGGAAATCCCCGAGGCGCTGGCGCGAGAGCGTGGCCGCCTGGTCGACGCGATCGCCGACTCCAGCGCGCATATCCATGGCAAGAAATTCGCGATCTACGGCGATCCAGACCTATGTTATGGGCTAACTGCCTTCCTGCTCGAACTGGGCGCCGAACCGGTCCATGTGCTGTCCACGAACGGCAACAAGGCCTGGCACGATAAAATGCAGGCGTTGTTTGCGAGCTCGCCGTTTGGGCAGAACTGCACTGCCTATCCAGGGCGAGACCTCTGGCACATGCGCTCGCTGCTGTTCACGGAACCCGTCGACTTCCTGATCGGCAACACGCATGGCAAATATCTGGAGCGCGATACCGGCACCCCGCTGATCCGCATTGGTTTTCCGATTTTTGATCGGCATCACCATCACCGCTCCCCGCTGTGGGGCTATCAAGGCGGCATGAACGTTTTGGTGAAGATCCTCGACAAGATCTTTGACGAGATCGACAGGAAGACCAGCGCTGCAGGCACCGACTATAGCTTTGACATCATTCGTTGATGACGATCGACGCGAAGCCATCGCCAGCAGACATCGGCGATGGCTGAGCGAAGCACGGGCCGCTTTTCACATAATCGCGATTGAGGGGAGAGACCGATGAGTTCGCTTTCGGCCAGAATCCTGGACGTCTTCAACGAGCCGGGCTGCGCCAAAAACGCCGACAAGTCGGAGGCTGACCGCAAGAAGGGCTGCACCAAGCAACCTAAGCCGGGCAGTGCGGCCGGGGGCTGCGCCTTCGACGGCGCCAAGATCGCGCTGCAGCCCTTCACCGACGTGGCCCATCTGGTGCACGGACCCATCGCCTGTGAGGGCAATTCCTGGGACAACCGGGGTGCAGCTTCATCCGGTGCCAGCATCTGGCGCACCGGCTTCACCACTGACATGAACGAAACCGATATCGTGTTCGGCGGCGAGAAGCGACTTTACAAGGCAATCAGGGAGATCTTCGAGAAATACGATCCGGCGGCGATCTTCGTCTATCAGACCTGCATTCCGGCCATGATCGGCGACGACATCAATGCCGTCTGCAAGGCGGCTTCTCGGAAGTTCGGCAAGCCCGTGATTCCGGTCAATTCGCCAGGCTTCGTAGGTTCGAAAAACCTCGGCAATAAGCTTGCGGGCCAAGCATTGCTTGATCATGTCATCGGCACCGAAGAGCCGGACCACACCACGCCCTGCGACATCAACCTGATCGGCGAATACAATCTGTCGGGCGAATTGTGGCAGGTCAAGCCGCTGTTGGACGAGCTCGGCATCCGCATCCTCTCCTGCATTTCCGGAGATGGGAAATATCGTGAAGTTGCCTCATCGCATCGGGCGCGCGCCGCCATGCTGGTGTGTTCGAAGTCCATGATCAATGTGGCGCGCAAGATGCAAGAGCACTACGGCATCCCGTTCTTCGAAGGCTCGTTCTACGGTATCCAGGACTCCAGCGACGCCCTGCGCAACATTGCACGCGTGTTGGTCGCGCGCGGGGCCCCGAAAGATCTGATCGGCCGTACCGAGGCGCTCATAGCGCGGGAGGAGGCGAGCGCCTGGGCCAAAATCGGATCCTACAGGCCGCGCCTCGCCGGCAAGAGGGCACTCCTCATCACAGGTGGCGTGAAATCCTGGTCCGTGCTGGCCGCGTTGCAGGAGGCCGGCCTTGAGCTGGTCGGCACCAGCGTCAAAAAATCCACAAACCAAGACAAGGAGCGCATCAAGCAGCGGATGGGGCAGGACGCCCATATGATCGACGACATGGCGCCACGCGACATGTACAGGATGCTGAAGGCCGCAAAAGCGGACATCATGCTCTCCGGCGGCAAGTCGCAATTCGTCGCGCTGAAGGCGGCGATGCCCTGGCTCGACATCAACCAGGAGCGCTCTCATGCCTATATGGGCTATTTGGGGATCGTGAAGCTGGTCGAGGAGATCGACAAGGCGCTGTTCAACCCGATATGGGAGCAGCTGCGCCGGCCGGCCCCATGGGATGAGATCGCCAAGGATGGCCAGCCCATGCGCTTGGCCCTTGCGCAGAGCGACGGAGAGCCCGCCGAGACCGCAAAAACCCCGGCGCTTATGGAGGCGAGCCGCCGCGCAAAAAGGATCTGTCTCTGCAACACAGTCAATCGTGGCACGATCGAGGATGCAATCCGCTTGCACGGTCTGACCAGCGTCGAGGCTGTCAGAGAGCACACCGACGCGTTCGGCGGCTGTTGCAGGAGCCGGATCCAGGACATCCTGAGGGCGATGTCGGTCTCCCCGCCGCCTGCCATGCGGCAGGCCGCGGAATAGGACGGCGTCATGGCTATCGTCAGCACGCCGAGCAAGGCCTGCACGGTCAACCCGCTGAAGATGAGCCAGCCGATCGGTGGCGCATTCGCGTTCATGGGCCTGCGCGGGGCGATGCCGGTTCTGCACGGCTCGCAAGGCTGCACGTCGTTTGGACTCACGCTGTTCGTGCGGCATTTCAAGGAGCCGGTCCCGCTGCAGACCACCGCGATGAGCGAGGTGACGACCGTGCTCGGCGGGTTTGAAAATATCGAGCAAGCCATCCTCAACATCCACCATCGAACCAGACCGGAAATCATCGGGATCTGCTCGACCGGGGTAACGGAAACGAATGGCGACGATATCGACGGCACCATCAAGATGATCCGCAAGAAGCATCCGCAACTCGCCACATTTCCCCTGGTCCATGTCTCGACGCCCGATTTCAAGGATGCTTTTCAGGACGGCTGGGAAAAGGCAGTGGCGCGCATGGTTGAGGTGCTTGTCAGCGCGCCGACGATCGAGGCAGAGCGCGATGAGACGCGGGTGAATGTCCTGCCCGGATGTCACCTGACGCCCGCCGACCTTGATGAGGTCAGGACAATAATCGAGGATTTCGGGCTAACACCAAGCTTCCTGCCTGACGTGGCGGGATCGCTGGACGGGCATATCCCTGAGCAGTTTACGTCAACGACCATCGGCGGCATCGGCATTGAGGAAATTGCCAGCATGGGCCAGTCCGGCTGGACCATTGCCATCGGTGCGCAGATGCGGCGGGCGGCAGAAGCCATGCAGAGCAGGACCGGGGCGCCGTTTCGCCTGTTCGAGCGATTGTGCGGCCTCCTCCCCAACGACGAATTCATCGCGTTCCTGAGCGAGATCTCCGGCCGCCCTGTGCCAACCAAATATCGGCGCCAGCGCGGACAGCTCGCCGATGCGATGCTGGACGCCCATTTCCATATCGGCGGCCGTAAAATCGCGATCGGTGCAGAGCCTGACCTCCTGTTCGACCTGTCCAGCATGCTGCATGACATGGGCGCGCAGGTTACGGCAGCCGTGACGACCACGCCTTCGCCCGTGCTGGAGCGGATAAGGACCGAGGAGGTAGTGATCGGCGATCTCGAGGACCTGGAAGAGCGCGCCCGGAGAGAGAATTGCGATCTATTGATCACGCATTCGCATGGCCGCCAAGCGGCGGCTCGGCTGAAGATTCCGTTCCATCGCGCGGGATTTCCGATGTTCGACCGCCTTGGCGCAGGACACCAGCTGTCCGTTGGGTATCGCGGCACGCGCGATCTGATCTTCCATCTTGCCAACTTGGTCATCGCCGATCGCGAGGAAAATCATAAGCCTTGCCCCGATAGCTGGCGGACCTCAACGCCGCCTCTCAAGTCCGGGCGCGGCTTCATCGACGCAACAGAGAGGTCGATTGCATGAAGGTCGCATTCGCTACCCAGGACTTGAGGCGCGTCGATGCCCATTTCGGCTGGGCCAAGAACATTGTCGTCTATGACGTCGGGCCGGACGGGCACGTCTTTCTGAAGGCGGTGCAGTTCGACGGCGATCTCAGGGAAGACGGCAACGAGGATAAGCTCGCGCCCAAGATCGAGGCGATCAAGGATTGCGCCATCCTCTATGTCGTTGCGATCGGCGGCTCCGGTGCCGCGCGGGTGGTGGCGAATAAAATCCACCCCATCAAGGTGAACAAGCCCGAGAACATCCTGGAGCTGCTGCAAAAGCTCCAACGGATGCTGAAGGGGACGCCGCCCCCCTGGATCCGCAAGGCCCTGGCGAAGGCCAAGGAGCGCACATTTGATTTCGAGGAATGAGGATCACATGACTGAGACCGCAGAAGCGGCGCAACCGGATATTGTTCTTGACGCGCCCTTCGTTAAGCAGCTGGTCAAGATCTGGCGCGCTGAAGACAGTCATGGGGCTTGGGAGAGCAAGAGCGATCTCGATTTGCTCGACCCCTATATCCTGGACAAGGAGAAGCGGCACGCGCTGCCGATCGTGGGAGATCCAGATCCAGACACGGTATGGCGCGTGGAGCTGTTCTTCAACGCGGTCGCCCTCTCGATCGAGAAGAAAACCGGCGTGATGATCCAGCCGATGCTGAAGATGCATCATGAAGGCTTTGGCCGCATGGTGCTGATCGGAGGCCGCCTGATCGTCGTCAATAAGCAGCTGCGCGACGTGCATCGCTTCGGGTTCGAAAATCTTGCGAAGCTCGCCGCCGAGGGTGAAAAGTATGTCGCAGACGGGACCCGGATGATCCAGAAATTCCCGGACGCGGCGAATTATTGAGGGCGGGACATGAGCGAACTTGAAAGCCTGAAGGCGGACATCAAGAAGCTGTCAGCCAAGGCGACGCAGGCCAAGATGGATCTGCACGACCTGTCAGAGGAGCTGCCGCTCAACTGGCACTCGATCATGGTGGTGGCGCAAAGAGCACATGAGGCGTTTGCCGAGCTCGAGAAAAAGCGCGAGGATCTCAAGGCGCAGGAAAGGGGCTAAGGGTATACAAGCATGTCATTTGCAACGCGCGACGGCCGCGGCTGGATGCCCGATTATCTCGTCTCGATCGATTCCGGCAAATGTATCGGATGCGGACGCTGCTTCAAGGTCTGTGGTCGCCACGTCATGATATTAAAAGGGATCAACGAGGAGGGCGATCTTGTCGAGCTTGACAGCGACGAGGACGATGAGATCGAAAAAAAGGTCATGGTGATGAATGATGAGGGCGCCTGTATCGGCTGCGGCGCCTGCGCCCGGGTCTGCCCGGCCAACTGCCAGACTCACGCGCCTGCCGTGGCAGAAGGGGCTTAAGGGCAGGCCCTGTTCGTCTGTGCAGGACAAGGACGGACACTCGCTGCGAGAGCACGGGCGAGAGAATTCCGGTGGTCGCAACTTCACGCCACGCGTTCGGTGGCGCAACCTGGCGAAACCCACGGACAATAGCTCACTCGCTTCGATGAGCATCCGAACACACGAACATGCTCGTCTCCTCCGACGAAGCCATGGTGATGATGTCCGGTCGCAAAGGTATGCTCACTTCAGGTGGGAATGATCAATGGGAGGGGCGAAAAAGACCGGCGAGGACTAACCTCAACGAACGGCTTGCCAAGCGAATGGGGCAATGGAGGTTGTCTCCATGCGCGGCGGGGATGACACCACCGCCGTGGTCGTCGTCTCGCCGCATTAAGTAAACGGGACCATTCGCTGCTCGGACTGAAGCTCGCGGTGGCCTTGCGACGGCGGAGTCTTTGCGCAGATCGTGCTCAGAACTCGGCAGCTGCCTCTGGCGTGGTACTCGCGGCTGAATCCACCAACGGACTAGAAGAATACTGATGTCGACACCAAGACGTTCAGGGTATGTCCGGTTTGGCGTGAATATGTGATGGTTGTCGGGTTATTGATGTATAGCAGGCCCAAGGTTGCATAGACGCCCGGTGCCAGCCGCGCGGTGTATCTGCCCCAGATCGCCGTGCTATCGCGATGGACGAGATCGCCTTTAGCCAAGGCGGCATCGACAGCAAAGTGGCTCCAAGCGGTATTGGTGGCAGCAATGGCAATCTGATCACCGGGCCGGCTGCTAAATAGTCCTTTCGCATAAAGACGAAGCTCGAGATAGCGGCTGACCTTGTTGACGTCAGACGGAGCGTACATGGCGGAGAACCCACCATAGATCCCCCGAGCTGGCGACCCTTCGGCATCAGATTGCCAAAACTGCCTGTCCATGGCCACGTAATAGGCGCTGTTCGCGTTGGCTCTCGGTTGGCTCGGATCCGCCAAGTTCGGATAGCGGCTGTCGTTGAAACCGATTCCAGCCCGCAACCAGGTCTCGGGCGATCCCTCAGTCGCCTTGGCCTTGTATCCAAATTCATCAAGCAACAAAATGCCGGCATTGACCGTGCGCCAGTTCAAGCCGGTGGGATTTTCGCTCATGTGCGCTAATTGTCCATCCGGACTGACCGAGCGCTGGATCGAAATCTTGTTGTAGAGGCGGTCGTCAAGATTGTACTTCACGTTGAGAGCCGGCGTCGGCGCGGAATTGTTGCTCATTCCAGCTTGGGACAAGATGATTGGCGTCGGCCCGAACGGATTCATTCCCAGGAACTCGTCATGATTTCGGAGGTAACCCATCTTGAGTTCGAGCGTCCTGTCGAAGAACGTCTGGTAATAGGCGATTGTATTGATTCCCACCCGATCTGGCCCGGCGGGCTTCCAGGTCCAATATTGTTGCTCGGCCCCCACGGTTATCTGACCATCAGGAATTCCAAATCGGCCGAGATCGTAGGTCACGATCATGGAATTTACGGTACCGAATGTCGGACTCTCGCCAATATACCGCTGATTGAAGATGGTGCTCTTGGATGCATTCGGCATTCGGTTGTCGATCAAGCTGTTTTGCGTCCAGCCCACATAGCCGATTCCGAGATTCGCCAGCGCAGATCTAACCCCGCCCCTGTCCTGATCGATCGTATCCGCAGGCCCGGGCATATTGAGCCAAATGCCTTTCTCACGCAGGTTATCGAACTTCGCGAACGGGGCGATCTTCTCTGGGGGCGTAGTCTCAGCAACTTTGTCCGGACGATCGTGCCTCGAATCTGGGGTATTGATCGCTCGTGCCGGCGCCGAGGGCGCGGCGAGAGGCTCTGTTCGTTTGAGCCAACGGCTTCGGACACTGATAGTCGCGCCGCTCTGCTTTTGAATTTCTGGTCCAGGAGTCTCACCCGGCGCCTCACTCTTGGTGTCTGATGCCTTCTCAGCCCCTGCCAAGGCCGAGCTGCAGACGAGACTCGCCGCACAGGATACGGCGATGGCAAGCCCGGTTTGCGACATGATTGATCGAGTGCTGAAGACCGGAGGCGCAGCCGAGCGAGTGCGAACCGTCATCGGCACGCCCGTATGCGGCGTGAGTTGCCCCTCCACGTTGCCGGCCTTGATAGAGTGCGCGCCGACCACATTGGTCCGTAGCTCACCCGCAACGCCCGGAAGCCGCTGCGTCAGAAACCGCGTCATGGACGTCCATGAGCAAGGGGAGATCGCGGCCGGAGATGAGATCATCGCTGCAGGCGCCGGGACTGGACATTGTTCAATGCCGACAGCGGACCAAGCTCGTGGATGCTGTAAGAGCAAACGAGCGGAAGAGACTGCGTCGACGGGATCTTTGACGTCTCTGGGGAGCCTTAAGCGACCTAACCGGGCGGCTCCTTCGCAGCCTTTATGCGCATCGAGCTCAATCGACCATCGGTGCTGACGGGCACCTCGCCAGCGACGGTGGCACGGCGAACGACACGACGCTGGTCGCCGTAATCCCTGACCGCATAATGTTGCGTGGCGCGGTTGTCCCAGATCGCCACATCGCCCACCTTCCACCTCCACCGCACGGTATTTTCGGGCGCGGTGATATGGGACTGGAAAAGGGTGAATAGCCTCTGGCCATCATATTTCGGGATGCCAACCAAGCGTTGCACCACGTCGCCGAGCACCAGCGCGCGTTCTCCGGTTTCGGGATGGACACGCACGACGGGATGCTCGGTCTCATAGACCGTCCTGGCGAACACCTCGTCGAGATGCTTTTTGTCGGCCTCGCTGTTGGCCATGACGGAGTAGTCGAACGCATTGCTGTGAACCGCCCAGAGTTCGTCGGCAAGCCGTTGCAGCGGCGCGGAGAGGTCCAGATAGGCGGCCGCGGTGTTTGACCAGATCGTATCGCCGCCAAATTGTGGGATCACAACGCCTCGCAGGACCGCGATTTTAGGATAAGCCTCGAAGAAGGTCCCGTCGCTGTGCCAGAGGTCGGCTCGGCGAGGGGGGCGCGCGGAATCAAGCTCGATCATCGATACCGTTCCCTCGATGGCACCGAGTATCGGATACGCCATAAGCGTTCCGAAACGAAGGGCAAAGCGCTCCTGCTCTGCGTTGTCGAGATGGCCCTGATCGCGGAAGAAGAGAACCTTGTGCTCGAGCAGCAGGCTGTTGATCGCGGTAATCGTCTCCGCCGGCAAATCGCCGGACAGCTTGATGTTCCTGATTTCAGCGCCGATCCGCGCCGCGCGCTTTGCGATATCGGCTTGCGGAATGATACTGTCGACCGAAGATATCTTGGTCATGCCGTCATTCTCCTAAAAACGCATCTGTTCGCAAAACCAACCTTTGTGGGGCGGGACGCGAATGAGTAAGTCGCAGGATGGACGGAACATGCAGGCGGCATCAAATTCCGCTGCTATGGACCCGTTGCCGCGCGTTTCACGCGATAACAACGAGACCACGATTGACCTGCACGACGTCTCATTTTCCGGTCGTTTGACATGCCGGGTCACCTCGTACAATTGCGAAGATTGGTAGTTGACCGAGACGCAAGCCTATCCACGTTCACGCAAGATCGACGACGGAATGCTGCCGTCGGGCTCCTTGTATCCCCATGGGCCATGACTCAGCAGGTAGACCAGTAGAAGAGATGGGGATCTCTCTGTATGCGTGGCCGCTGCTGTTTGACGATGTGTCATTGGCGCAAGTAGCGATACAGTGCGCCATCCTTGGAAAATAAGTCTTCATTAGGTGCGTGTGGAGCGAGTACCACGAGCAAAGCATCGCCGAGATCAGGGTGTTTCTCGATTGCGTGCTATTCCATCGAGAAGGTCAGATGCATGCGGCGGTGAGGCAGATCATGGAGACGCCGCACAAGAACGGCAGATCCAGCCCTTGACGGTCCGAATGTCCTTCTGACCCCTGCGTTGGATGATGTTCAACACCAGTCAAAGTTACGTCGGTTCGGAACGTAACGGGCGCGACTTGCGACAACGCGGGCTGTTGGCACGCCGCAACCGGCCGCTTGTGTGAGCGAAATCGAATTGTGATGTGGTTTCTATTGGGCGGCGACGTAGCCCATACCGCGCTCGCGAACGACGCCGGCCACCACTGAGAATAAAAAGGCCCGCACGGCGGTGCCCCCGTGCGGGCCTTCCTGGAATCGGTCAATCTGGTTACCTCCGCCAGTCTGGACCGATCCAAGCTCGCTGGGACGAAAGGCCTGCAAAGCTGGAGGTCCCCAGGCAGTGCAGGAGCTCTGAATCGTCCTATGCCCGAACCCGAGAGACAGCTGGGGACGGGCGGCGATTTAGCTGACCGCCTGACGATGCGCTTTAGAGTATGAGATGGAGGGGATGAACTGGCTCCCATGACAGGCATAGATCGCTGAGGCGACTGAGAAGGGACCACGCCAGCTTCGCAAATGGGGTTCGCTGGCGAGTGTCGCTGTTCGCTTCTTGGCTGAATAGTCCAGTGACCGTGTCGCGTTCGTGATGTGACGTCGAATTCAACCCGCCGTGGGCTTCGAAGTCGCGCGGCTTTGTGGCCACACCTTCGCATCGGCCGATCAGGAGGAGCGCCTCGATCTCCAGCGGCTTGGCGGCGTCATGCTTGGCTGCAGTCATGAGAATGATCCCTCTAGCTAAGACAATGCCTCCCGTTTGGGTGGCGCGATACGCGATGCAAATTGCTTGCCGAATGAAATGTGGTGCTTGACCGGCGAATCCAAAAATGGCGCGGGGTATCGCAACGCCTCGTAACGCTCCGTCAGGATCCCGACAGTGTACCCTGCGGTACCCGAGGCGAGAATGAGAGAAGCGGACGCATTGTGAGATGCGAGGAGAATTTGCACGGCCGTCTCTTGTCTGAGAGGGTTGAGGACTTTCCGACGCTGACCTTCAGACAAGAGGCGTCCTGATGGCTCAGGCCAGCCCTGTCCTCCGACGCATGAGAGAACACGAGTGTCCGTAATTTACCGCTGACGAGGCGGCGTCAATCAAGATGTCCGGGGTTCGTCTAGACGACGGGGCGTGCTCACTCAGAGCCTGTAACAACCGCGTTACGAGCGCCGGAAGGAACGCCTTGCACCCCAGTCAACTACTAACCTTAGCAATTGATGGATTCGACGCACACGTGGCAATCGTGGCGGCATGACGCTGCGCATGTCATGCGTCGAGGAAATCGGAAATGCAATTGAGGTCTGTGCGCGCGAACGAGCCCGATGGGCATGTTGACTGGCCGTCTGCAACGACAAGCGTTACTCCAAGCGCGATCGTTTCTTTATCACGCAAAGGCATGATAGATGCTCGGTCGCGATTGCCGAGCAGGCGCGCGCCGCCCTGCTTTCCGATCACTGCGATCCCTCGAAGGAGAGGTCTTGCCGCGAGCAAGACGCTATGTGTGAGAAAATGCCGAAGCCGTATGGTGGAAGAGGCGGGGCGTTCCCGGTCGGCCAAGAATGCCAGGCTTCCAGGTCCGACCAACTTGGGCTGTTGGCGTCGAGCGTCTCGCTCCGCGAAGGGGTACCGACCGAGCACCGGCGATCTCTCGCGCCTTTGCGACGCTGCGGATAATTCAGAAAGAGCCAGCTTGCGCGGCGAGCATGGCCGGATTGAGCTATGAGCGCCCCAGCTGACAAACGGCCTAACGCGATGCGCGCGGTGATTCCGTTCGTGTTACGTCATTGGCTGCTCGAGCCCTACCGCGCCGCCATCGTGCTCGTTGGTTTTGTTGGTGGAGCGGTGGTCGACCTGTTCATGCCGGTCTACTCCGGCCATCTCATCGACGCATTGACGTCAGGCCCTTACGACCAGGCGACGCGACATGCGGTGCTGGTTGCCTTTGCAAGCATCGTCGCTCTCGGCTTGGCATCGGTCACCTTGCGCCTGGTCGGTCTGCAAGGGATCGTGCCATTCACGCTCAAGACGATGTCGGACGTAGCGTGCGAGGCATTCATGCGCGTTCAGCGCTTTTCGACCGAGTGGCACGCCAACTCTTTCGCCGGCTCGACCGTGCGCGATATCACGCGCGGCATGTGGGCTGTCGAACAGATCAACAACACCATCATGATGGTGCTGCTGCCCTCATTCAGCGTGCTGGTCGGCTCGATGATCCTGCTAGGGGTGCGCTGGACCTCGCTCGGCGTGGTGATCGCGCTGGGCGGGGTGCTCTATGTCGTGATGGCCGCGCTGTTCTCGATGCGCTACATCACGCCAGCTGCCCGTATCTCCAATGCCTGGGACTCAAAGATCGGCGGTACGCTCGCGGATGCGCTGACCTGCAATACGGTGGTAAAATCGTTTGGCGCGGACCCGCGCGAGAATGCGCGGCTCGCCCGCGTCATCAACCGTTGGCGGGTGCGCGTGCGGCGGAACTGGCTGCGCTACAATTGCAGCGCGATATCGCAGCAGCTGCTGCTGCTGTGCCTACGCACGTCGGTGATCGGGGTCTCAGTGCTGCTATGGATGTCTGGGTATGCCTCGCCCGGCGACGTCACCTATGTGCTGACCAGCTATTACGTCATCCACGCCTATTTGCGTGACGTCGGCATGCACATCAACATCCTGCAGCGGTCGGTCAACGATATGGAGGAGCTGGTTGCGATCCATGACGTGCCGATCGGGATCGAGGATGCACCGGATGCGGGCCCGATCCTGATCGAGGGCGGCGAGATCGCGTTCGACGACGTCACCTTCCACTATGGCGACCATTGCGCGCCACTCTACGAGGGGTTGTCGGTCTGCATCCGCGCCGGCGAGCGCGTCGGCCTGGTCGGCCGCTCGGGCTCCGGCAAGACGACATTCGTCAAGCTGGTGCAGCGGCTCTACGACGTCTCCGGCGGCCGCGTGCTGATCGACGGGCAGGATATCGCGCTAGTCACGCAGCAATCGCTGCGCAGCCAGATCGCAATCGTGCAGCAGGAGCCGATCCTGTTCCACCGCTCGCTTGCCGAGAACATCGCCTATGGCAAACCAGGCGCCAGCCTGAAGGCGATCGAGCAGGCCGCGCGGCTTGCCAACGCCCACGACTTCATCCTGCGCCTGCCCAAGGGCTACGGCACCCTGGTCGGCGAGCGCGGCGTCAAGCTCTCTGGCGGCGAGCGGCAGCGGGTGGCACTGGCGCGCGCCTTCCTGGCCGATGCGCCGGTGCTGATCCTGGATGAGGCGACCTCTAGCCTCGATTCGGAGTCGGAAGCGCTGATCCAGCAGGCAATGGAGCGGCTGATGAAGGGACGGACCTCGATCGTGATCGCGCACCGGCTCTCGACGGTGCGCGGCCTCGACCGTATCTTGGTGTTCGACCGCGGCCACATCGTCGAGCAAGGCACGCATCTTACACTGACCAAGCGGCCCGGCGGAATCTATCGCGGGCTGTTCGAGAGACAGGTCACCGAGTTCAGCCATATCTCGCGGGCAGGCTAGCCGCAGGGATCCTAGAATTGATATCTCAATCGTTCGAGGCGACGTCGCCGGGCTTTGTTTAGCAGAACCGCAAAATCGCCGCGATGCTGGTCTCGTGATCGTCTCGAGCTGAGCTTCACGAAGCTCGCGTATTCGCGCAGAGACAACTGTTTCGCCCATGTAAGGATAGACCCGGCTGCCTGAATCGTCGGGATGTGCTCCAGATCAGCGGTTTGGAGATGAAAGCGGCTCGCGATGGGACGCCCGCGGGCATGGCGAAACCGCCTGTCGATGAATCTTCGCGAACGGGTGCTTGCCTGCATTGGGAGCGGTGTTTCAGATGTGCAAGCGGCCGAGTGACTTGGCGTCAGAGCGGCGCGCGTAAGTCACTGCCGAACGCGCGAGCGTGAGCAATGCGATGCTCAGCCGAGAGCCAGGGCGATCATCGCAAGTCTCACCGGATTGATGACACAGCCGAGTGTCGAACGCAGGCCACTTGCACGAAGCAACCCACCACGCCGGCCCTTGCTGGTAGTTGCCTTCCACGAAGGTAGCCCCCATGAGTTAGTAGGGGGAGCGGTCGAGATAAGCGTCGAATGCCGCAGCAACAGCACGAAGCAAAAAGCGATGCTCCTGCCTCACGCGGATGAAGCCGATTTCGATGTCCACGACCCCGTCCTCTGCAAGCATCGGCAAGCGTTCAGCTGAATCGAGCAGGGGAACCGGATCAAAGCCAAAGCCCGCACAGATTGACGGAACATCAGCCTCTAGATCGCACATCAGCTGCTCGATGATCGCGGCCCGGACACGGTCCTCGTTGCAGAGATGATAGCCCTTTGAGGCCGCCAGGCGGCCAGCTCGGATGTGCCGCGTGTAAGAACCCGTTGCAATTTCGTTCTGGACATAACCGTGGCCGAGACGGCCGAGAGCCGAAGCACCCAGGCCGATAACAGTTTTACAGGTATCAGCCGAGTAACCCAGCGAGTTGCGCCGCAAGCGCCCGGTTCTCTGCGCCAGCGCGAGTTCGTCGTCCGGCAAGGCGAAATGGTCGAGCCCGATTTGGCGGTAGCCGGCAGCAACCAGCGTGCCGGCCATGGCCGCCGCTTGTTCGGCACGGGCAACCGTGTCCGGCAGCGCGGCCTCCTCGATCAGGCGCTGATTTTTCCTGAAGGAGGGAACATGCGCGTAACCAAACACCGCAAGGCGGTCGGGGCGCATCGCCACCGCCATCTCCGCGGTCTGGACGCAGGACTGCACTGTCTGATGAGGAAGACCATAGATGAGGTCGAAGTTGATGCGGTCTATTCCATTCCGGCGGAGATTTTCGATGGCACTCCCGGTTTCTGCTTCGCTCTGGATCCGGTTGATGGCTTTTTGAACAACAGGATCGAAGCTCTGCACACCCAGGCTCGCGCGGTTGACGCCGGCCGCTCCGAGAGTTTCGGCCATTTCGACTGTGAACGTACGCGGGTCGATCTCGACGGCGACCGCAGCTGGTTGCCAAAAGCTAAATCGGCCGCGCAGCAATTCCATCAGGGCCAGGAACTCGGCTGGCGCGATGAGGGTCGGCGTTCCGCCGCCGAAATGCACATCGCTCACGGGCAGCGCATCCGGCGCTTGCGCAGCCACCAAGCGGATCTCCTCACGCAGCACCGCCAGATAGTTGAGGATCGGCGCATCCCGGCCAGTGCTGCTCCTCGGAAAACCGCAATACCAGCAGATCGAGCGGCAGAACGGAACGTGGATATAGAGCGACACGGCCTCGTCCGTCGGCAGGCGCCTCAGCCATTCCTCACAATCCCTGGCGCCGACGGCCGCCGAGAAATCAGGTACTGTTGGATAGATGGTGTACCAAGGCAGGCGGGCATCGTAATACTTTTTCAGGATTGAGGTCTGCAACGTTCCTGCCCAATGCCAGCTCACCCGACCATGCGGAGCGGATTTTTGGCCCTCTCCAAAGAGCAAAGTGACGCGTTTGAGGCGGCCGGTAGGGCGGCCCGTTACGCTTGTCCCGACATCTCCGCATCAATGACGAGGCCGAACCGCTGCGCCGCACCTCGAAGGACCGCACTTAAGGTCGCGCTGGCGATTGCCCGGCCGCGATCGTCGATACCGGTCCATTGCGCCAGTATGCCGCGCGGGTCGATCTCGAGCAGCTTGACGCCACAAGGGACCTCGGTCCCATCACGGATGATGCCGCGCAATACGCCATCGCGCGGCGCCATGATGGGCATCCCGGAGAGATGACCGAGCACGAGATCCTTGTCGACATGCGTTCCAATTGCGATCGATGTTCGCCAGGTGCCAACGAAATTGGAATAAACAAAACGTTCCGCGCCGAGATCACCGAGCCGGCTCGCAATTCCGTCAGCCGCATCCGTCCACCCATCTCGCTGGACCAGGCCGATCCTGCCGGGCCGGGTTTCGATCGCGACATCGCAGTTCGAGCTTCCGGAGAAGCCGGGGCCCAGACCTATTGTCAGTCCCGCGAGCCGCCGCAGGTCGGGCCTGATCCGGCGCTTCTGCAGACGCGCGTCGATCAGCACATCAATACGGCGGATCGGCAGCAGGTCGACAAGGCCGAGATGGGAGACGATCACCCGTCTTCGTCGGCTAGCGTCCTCGCGTAGCGCTCTAAGCACCTGCATGGCCTCGTCGAGGCGCTCACCCACAATATCTTCGACCTGTGCGATCCCGGCGAACAGAGCGTCATGGAAGGCCATCCTGCGCCGGATCACAGGCGGATCGGGATCATGCGACAGCACAACGCAAGTTCCGCCGCGCGCAAGCTGGATGGCGATCGCGGATGCAATCTCGTTGGTGCCGAGGATAATCGCGAACAGTCGACCCTGGTGATCAGTTCCTGGAGACATTTGGACCTCGAAGAGAAGTGTCCTCGCTGCAGCAAACGCTGCCGACAACGCAGTTGCGCTGCATGATTACGGTGAGGCACGTGAGCAAGAGCCGCGCCAATTAACAGGGGCCCGAGTGCTGGTCCCGCGAATGACAGCAGGGCCGTTCACTGTGAGTTATGTGCCAAAGCAAGCGAATGGCTTGTTGCAGAGCCGTAAACCTGTTTGGAAAAGCACATCGCGTAAAATCCCGAATCGATCCACGTTGCTCTTCAGTCAAACCTCCTACAGTGCGCCTGGGCGCATGCATTTCCATCGCGTGATCGTTGACTCGAACGACAGCCGCAGGTCGTCGGCTGTCCCCGTGTGGTGTGCTGGAGCCAAGCCGTTTCTTTTGCACCCGAAGTTTGGAATCGCCATCAATTCGGGGGCGAACGCCGGCAGTTCTTCCGCGCCAACGGCATCTGGCTGATGCGTGGCAAGGAAGATCGCATCGAGCGCCGCACGCTCGCTGCGTTGACGCGCTGCAGCGCGCGCGGCTCACGCTCATCACTGCGATGGAAATGGAGGGCACATCTGCTGACGGTTTGACCTGTCGAGGAGGGCGCCTTGGCCAGATTCGAAGCCAGCGCTCAGACCGGGCGGTTCTGGTTGCGGTTCTTCACGGGCCCCATCCGCTTTAGCCCGTCCTCGTAAGTAATCTCCTCATAGGAGACATCGAGGGCCACGGCTGCGTTGAGCAGGTAATCCAGCTTGCCGCCTGCATCGAACTTCTTGAAGTCGTTCTTGTCGAGCCCGGCCAACCCCATCATCTCTTTCCAGACGGTCGATTCATCGCACGGGAGGATGTGGAAGCTGATGTCGCCGACCTTGGTCCGGTACTTCGCCAACAGATCTATATTGTTGCAGAACATGAAGTAGCGCCCGTCAGGCCTCAGCGCGCCGTCAAGAACGCTGCCGACCTCGGTGAGATAGGCCAATGAATGCAGATAGCCGGCCAGCACCGGGATCGTGCTTTCGCCCTCCTGCACGATCGTCAAGACCTGCTCGATTGAATATTCCGGCGGCCGCTTCTCGTCCGCGAGCTGGGCCTGGAACTTCAGCGCGATATCGCCACGAAAACCGAATCGGCCCGGCTTGGCCGTCTCGCCCTTGAGTACGGCATTGAGAAGTCGTCCCTCCTTGTCCAGCCGGCCGAGCGCGGTGTTCTCGATTGCAGTCATGAAAATCGTCCTCGATCTAAGCTCATCGCCGGCCCTCGACCGGCACAACACGGAATGCAAATTGCTTGCCGGCCCTGGGACTGCGCTTCACTTGCGTAGCACCTGAAGAAACGAGACGTGCGCGCTTCACTCCCGAAAACGGCATCGTCAGGAAGACGACACGGGTCGCAAAGCCAACAGGCAGGAATTGAAAAACTCAAGCCTATCAGGCGCGTGTGCGCTGGCATGCGATTTGCCAACTTGCAGCCAGCCAAGCCACGCAGGTGAAAGGGTGAGCCATGATCAATTTGACAGATAACGCACTGAACGCGATCAGGGGCGTGATTTCAACATCGGGAGCGAGCGGCTTGCGCATTACGGTTGAGTCCGGCGGCTGTGCCGGCTTCAAATACATCATGGGCTTGGCCAATGAGACGAAATCCGACGATACCGTGATCGAGCGCGACGGGGTCAGGTTGTTTCTCGACAACGACAGCCACAAATATCTCGCCGGCACCACCATCGATTTCGTGCTGGCGCAGGAGGGCTCGGGATTCACCTTCGACAACCCGAACGCCAAGGCAAACTGCTCGTGCGGCAAATCCTTCGGCTGATGAAAGGGATCACAAGCATGCTGGCCGAATCCAAGCATCTGAAGCAAACGCCGGCCACTGAGGTGGACCGGGAGCAAGTGATTCGCACTGTGATCGAGGAGATCCGCCCCAATCTGAAACGCGATGGCGGTGACTGTCAACTGGTTGCCATCGACGGCACCAAGATCATGGTCAAGCTGACCGGGGCCTGTGTGCTCTGCAAGCTGTCAGCTGCAACGCTTGAGGGCATTCAGGCGCGGCTGATCGAAAAGCTCGGCGAATTCGTTCGCCTGATCCCCGTCGCCGGCGCACCGACGGCGCCACATTGAGCAAGGCTTCAGTGGCGGTTTATCTCGACAACAATGCGACGACCCGAACGGACCCGTCGGTCGTGCAGGCCATGTTGCCATTCTTTACCGAAGAGTTCGGCAATGCCTCCTCAGCCCATGCCTTCGGCAGGCAGGTCGCGGGCGCGATGGGGCAGGCACGCCGCAGCGTGCAGTCGTTGTTAGGGGCTGCCCACGATGATGAGATCGTCTTCACCTCTGGCGGAACGGAATCCAACAATGCCGCCATTGTCTCGGCGCTTGCGAGGCAGGAGGGTCGGGACGAGATCGTCACCACCTCGGTCGAGCATCAGGCGATCCTGGCGCTGGTCGAACAGTTGGCTAAAAGCGGCGTCAAAGTTCATCTGATCGCGGTGGATTCGCGCGGCCGGCTCGACCTTGAAGCGTTTCGATCGGCGCTTGGACCACGTACGGCGATTGCATCGGTGATGTGGGCCAACAACGAGACCGGCACTATCTTCCCGGTGGAACGTCTGGCCGCCTGGACGCGTGCCTCCGGCGCGCTGTTTCATACCGATGCCGTGCAGGCGGTCGGCAGGGTACCCATTGACCTGAAGGCTAGCGTTATCGACATGCTGTCGCTGTCCGGGCACAAGCTGCACGGACCCAAGGGGATCGGCGCGCTTTATTTGCGCAAAGGCACGAACTTCAGACCGCTGATCTGGGGCGGAGCCCAGGAACGCCGTCGCCGCGGCGGAACCGAGAACGTCCCGGGCATCGTCGGCCTCGGAAAGGCGGCAGAGCTTGCCGCAGAGCGGCTCGACGGAGCGTGCGTTCGTGTTGCGGCGCTACGCGATCGCCTGGAGCAACTGATATTGCAGAGCGGGCACTGCGAGGTCCTTGGCGATCCCAGTAACCGGCTGTCGAACACAACCAATATCGCCTTCGACGGTCTCGATGGCGAAGCGATCCTCCATCACCTTAATCGCGCCGGCATTGCCGCGTCGCTCGGATCGGCCTGTAGCTCCGGCGCGATGGAGCCCTCGCATGTCCTGCGCGCCATGCAGGTGCCGGCAAACAGCCTGCACGGCGCGATCCGCTTTTCGCTATCCCATGAAACCACCGATGAAGAGATCAACCAGGTCGCGCGTGCGCTATCCGAAATCCTGGCTCGTCTGCGTGGCATGTCCCGAGAGCTCGCCCCGCTAGCAATTCGTAATTCCTGGAGTTGATCTCATGAAAATCATGATCCGCCGCTCTCCGGAGGCGGGCTTGTCGATTTACGTGCCGAAGAAGGATATTGAAGAGAGAATCGTCGAATCCGAGCACGAGACGCTGTGGGGCGGTTGGATCAGATTGACGAATGGATGGGTGCTCTGTCTGCCCGAACTGGCGAGCGATACGCCGCTGCCGATCACGATCAATGCCAAAAGAGTTGGCGGGGACGGCGATGAACGATGAGCGCGCTGCCACAAATCACCGTTCTCAAGGGGACGGATGCGGAGGCGTTGCTCGCCGATGTTGCGGCGAGACTCCGTGCCGGCAGCATTGTTCCCTATCTCGGCCCCGGCCTCGCCGCGTTGTCCAAGCCTGACGTGCCATTGACACCTGATGCGCTGGCGATCTTCTTCGGCACCAAGATCGCGCTGCCGCGCCGGGCCCGCGGCAATGTCTGGGCTGCAGCACAACATATCGAGAGCCGCAAGCATCGGTCCACTGTGACGGGCCTGATGGCCCAGGCGTTTGCCGCACCGGTCGAGCCGGCGGCCTTGCATCGTCATCTCGCTGCGTTACGCTTACCGATGATCGTCGATACCTGGTATGATGGCGCGATGCGCGCGGCACTTGCCAAGCATGACGGATGGGGCGAAATCCAGGGCATCACCCGCGCCGGCATCGGCGAGGTCCGCTGGTATCGTTTCTATGACGCCGATGGCAACGAGGTCGATTCTCTGGCGGCCGGCAACTGGACCACGGTCCTCTACAAGCCACATGGCGGCGTGCTGCCGGCCAGAAACTTCCTGATCTCCGACGCCGATTATGTCGAGGTCCTGACCGAGATCGATATCCAGACGCCGATTCCGGGGATCGTCAAGCAGCGGCGGATTGGGCGGAGCTTTCTTTTCATCGGCTGTCGGTTCGACGATCAGCTGCTGCGCATTTATGCGCGGCAGATCATGAAGCGCTCGGCAGACGTTCACTACGCACTTGTTGAACCGGATGCGCTCTCGCGCAACGAGCTGAGATTCCTGATCGACCAAGGCTTGATCCCGCTCGCGATTGCGATCCCGCGCGCCGTGGAGATCTTGCTGGCCAATTAGAGGCGCTGGCAAAGCGAAGCTCGCCCACCTCGGTCCAGCCGTGGCAGCCGTCCGATCACAGTGAAAGGTGCCGGTGCCGCCGAGCGGGAGTGTCAATGGACAGGTGCCGTGATCGCTCCCGGGATCCCAACGCCTGTCGCATTTCCAACACGCCGTATGCTCGCTGTCGGCTGCGCAACAGCGCAGGTAGCTCTGACTAACTGATTGGCGGAGATGAGAAAATCGGTCGCCTGCGGCGATGGCATGTGAGTTGCTAATCCAAGTTCAGGAGTTCGCCCAGGAGTGGCTCCGGGAAGCCTGTTCGGCTTGGAGAAAGAATTGGACATGGACGCAGCGGAGCGCGGCAGCAGCGCTAGAAAGACACGAAATGGCGGCGAGACCACGCTGGCCACCGAGCCTAAGAGCTGCGGCACCTTGGTCAGCCGCGGCAAAGCGAGCTGCGGGGCACACGGTGGCCAAGCCGATCTGCCGCCGGCGATCTGGGACAAGGTGAAGAAGCACCCCTGCTACAGCGTCGAGGCGCATCACCACTACGCGCGCATGCACGTTGCGGTGGCGCCAGCTTGCAACATGCAGTGCAACTACTGCAATCGCAAATATGACTGCGCCAACGAATCGCGCCCGGGCGTGACCAGCGAGAAGCTCACGCCCGAGCAGGCGGCCAAAAAGGTGCTCGCGGTCGCCTCCCGCATTCCGCAGATGACCGTGCTTGGCATTGCCGGTCCCGGCGATCCCCTGGCCAATCCAGACAAGACTTTCAGGACTTTCGAGCTCGTGGCCAAAGCCGCGCCCGATATCAAACTATGTCTATCGACCAACGGGCTCGCCTTGCCGGATCACGTCGACACCATCGCCCGATTGAACATCGAGCACGTCACCATCACGATCAACATGATCGATCCCGAGATCGGCACCCAGATCTATCCGTGGATCTTCTATAACCACAAGCGCTACCGCGGGATTGCGGCGGCGAAAATCTTGACCAGCCGTCAGTTCAAGGGTCTCGAAATGCTCTCCGCGCGAGGCATTCTCTGCAAGATCAATTCAGTCATGATCCCGGGCATCAACGAGCGGCACCTGGTTGAGGTCAACAAAGCCGTGAAGTCGCGCGGCGCGTTCCTGCACAACATCATGCCGCTGATCGCAGCCCCCGAGCACGGCACCGTATTCGGCCTCAAGGGCCAGCGCGTGCCGAGGACAAGCGAATTGAAGGCGCTGCAGGACGCATGCGAAGGCGAGATGAACATGATGCGCCATTGCCGCCAATGCCGCGCCGACGCGGTCGGACTGCTCGGCGAGGATCGACGCGCGGAGTTTACGAAGGAGAAGATTGTGACCATGACCGTCAACTACGACCCTGAGGCGCGCAAGGCCTACCAGGCCAGGATCGAGGAGGAACGCCACGCCAGAATAGTTCCTACGCAGGAGGGAGCGGGGGAGCATGCAGGCGGGACAAGCGACATCAAAGTGCTGATCGCGGTCGCAACCAAGGACGCTGGCCTGATCAACGAGCATTTTGGGCATGCCAAGGAGTTCCAGGTGTATGAAGTTTCGAGATCCGGCGCCAAATTCGTCGGTGACCGCCGCGTCGATCACTACTGCCAGGGCGGTTATGGCGCGCAGGATGACCTTGCCGCCATCATCCGCTCCATCAATGACTGCCATGCCGTGTTCGTCGCCAGGATCGGCGGTCGGCCGAGGGGCGAACTCCACAAGGCTGGCATCGAGCCGGTCGATCAATACGCGCACGAGTTAATCGAGACGTCCGCGATCGCATGGTTCAGCTCTTATCTCGAGAAGGTGAAAAGCGGCGACATCCAGCATGTCGAACGGGGTGACGGAGCGATCCGGCAGGACCCGATGGTTTCGGTAGCGTGAAGAGGACATCGAATGCCGTTCAAGATCATTTCTTCGCAATGCACGGGCTGCTCCGCTTGCGAGACCGAATGTCCCAACGTGGCGATCTTCGAGAAGGGCGGAACGTTCGTGATTGACCCAAAAAAATGTACCGAATGCTTCGGTCACTTCGAGGAGCCGCAATGTGTTGCGGTCTGCCCGGTCGACAAGACCTGCGTCATCGACACCTCATTGCCGCGATACCAGCCGCCGGCCTGAAAGCGTAAGCGTCATGGAGTTCACGTTGACAGTAGCTGAAGAGAAAATCGCCCGCTTCATCCCGGCAGTTGGGGCCACGGCGGCCAGCGAGCTCGCAGAATGCGACCCGATCAAGTTCACGACGGAGTGATGCATGAACAACATCGTCCGCGACAGTGACGTCATAGAGCTGGATGGACCGCCGGTTTTCAACCTTGGTGAAAAGGTGAGGGCCAATCGCACCGTCCGCAATGACGGGACCTATGCCGGCAAGGAGATCGGGGACGTCCTGGCCAAGAAAGGCGAGGTCGGTTACGTCGTTTCTATCGGCACGTTCCTGCAGCAATTCTACGTCTACGGCGTCGAGTTTCTTCAAACCGGCCGCCGCGTCGGAATGAAATGCAAGGAACTTGATTCGGTTGACGCACGCACCGAGCTCGAGGGCCCGCTATCGCGAGAAGGGCTCCCGTCATGATCGCGCCCCGTCATTCGACATCCGAATGGCGCCCGCGGCTCAGATCCGCCGGCAACCACACAAACGGCGGCTGTTTCACGGATGGTCGCCGGCTTGATGGACCTTTTGGCCGGCGTCGGCCGCATCGGCGAGATCGTACGGTTGAGAGCGCACACACAAGCGAACGTACGGACCTAGCCTCTAGAGTTTTGCCGGGCGGCCGGTCGGCTGTCCTGAAGCGCAAAGAACGCGGCCTTAAAGGGGGCTTTCGCAATGAATGCTGCGGTCATGAAAAGGGCAGTCGTCGGCCTGAATGCTCACCCGAACGAGGTCGATCGCAAGCGGATCGAATGTGCAATGGGCTCCCGCAGACGCTATCGTTATGTCTCACCCAGTGTGAAGCCGGTTAAGGGCGGCTATCTCATCGAGAGCCCCTGCTGCTCACGCGACATCGACAAGGAGGGCCGCGTGATTGATGTCGCGTTGATCCATCATGACGCCATATGCGGATTGTGGAAGCTGTTCTGGAAAGACCATGCGCGAGGAAGCTGGCAATTCCACAGCGTCCATCAGCGGCTGAACGCAGTGACCGATGAGGTTAATGCCGATCTCGACCGGGTGTTCTGGCGATAACGCTATTGTTTACGCCCACAAACGATAAAAGGCGGTCAATGGCACTGAACGAAAACGAGCTGATCGAACTTGAGCAAGTGATCACAGCCGCAGAAGGCCGCGCGAGCCCCTTTACCGAGCTCCGGCGCCGCTTTCCCCATCTCGCCCTGGTGCGATGCGATGCGTCGGATGTCACCGAGCCGCCCTTTCGCAGCTTTCCGCATTTTGACCTGCACTTGCTCGACCGGTCCGAACACTGTGTCCAGATCACAGCCGATCCGCTGCTGGCGATTGGCATTGTTCTGGCGGCGAGGGACCCTTCGGGGTGACTGGGGTTGCATTCGCAGACGTTTACGTCCCTGTCGCAGGGTGCGGGCAAGGCGCATCACCGTTACCGCCGTGACGAGTTCCCGGACGCGGAAAGACCGCCGACGGCGCGGTGGCGCTGCCGCTTTCGCACCGATGAGGGTTCGAGTTCATCATGGAGACGATGGGCTGGCGCGTCCATCAACATTGGCATGCGCGCGGCTATCTATGAGAAGCCGCTGGAACCGGATCGTGGGCACGCGGTCCGCGAGCGGCCGTGTGGGGCCCCCTCAAGGTCTCTATCGCGGTCTCGCCGTCGATTGTCGTGAATAAAACGCATGCGAGCCGCCCGACAATCGGGCTCTCGATGACCGATCTGCGTCCGCGCATCGGTGGGTCCTCCAACAAAGCCCAGTCAGCACGAGATAGAATTCCGGCCGATCGATCTCTCTGCGCGCGGGCGCCGGAAATGTCTCGGCCCCTAATTCCTGATGCAGCGTGAGGCTAAGACCAACCGGTCACGACATCTTCATCAAGCGCGAACCCCGGTTTGAGGTCTATGTGCTCGAGTTTCGATGCTGATCGGAACATCGCCTTTGAAACTCGTGCCGAGAGGCTCGGCCGCACTTGCATTTGACCTTCCATTGAGGCGGTTGCGTTTCGCGGATGAGTGGGTCGGAAGGAGACTTATGTCTCCGAAAATGTGAGCGCTGTCAGATTGCTCACAGCCGCGCAGCTGCTGTCAGGTTCGAAACATCCAGCGCGGTGAGCGATCGCGAAGTTTGCAGTGCATCATCAGAAGCTTAAATAGGAGACCCAGCATTGGCACGGCAGTTGCTACTGCGATGCAGCAACACTGAGTAAGGGCTGAGTGCACGCCGACGCGCAAGACGAGCGATGCTCTCCTACCCTTGGACCCGTGTGCCCCGTTTCTGAAAGAGAAACAAGCTCGCGTGAAAAACAGCACGCAATCTTTGGCAAATCGGTTGATGGAGAGAGCAACATGGCTTCACTGAGACAAATCGCGTTCTACGGCAAGGGCGGTATCGGAAAGTCGACCACGTCGCAGAACACGCTGGCGGCACTGGCCGAGATGGGTCACAAGATCCTGATCGTGGGCTGCGATCCAAAGGCGGACTCGACTCGCCTTATTCTGCACGCCAAGGCGCAGGATACGATCCTGAGCCTGGCCGCCAACGCCGGCAGCGTCGAGGACCTCGAACTCGAGGACGTGATGAAGATCGGCTACAAGGATATCCGCTGCGTCGAGTCGGGTGGCCCGGAGCCCGGGGTCGGCTGCGCCGGGCGCGGCGTCATCACCTCGATCAACTTCCTGGAAGAGAACGGCGCCTATGAGGAGCGCGACTACGTCTCCTACGACGTGCTCGGCGACGTCGTCTGCGGCGGCTTTGCTATGCCGATCCGCGAAAACAAGGCCCAGGAAATCTACATCGTGATGTCCGGCGAGATGATGGCGATGTATGCCGCCAACAACATCTCCAAGGGCATTCTGAAATATGCAAGCTCTGGCGGCGTGCGGCTCGGTGGCCTCGTCTGCAACGAGCGGCAGACCGACAAGGAGCTGGAGCTCGCCGAAGCACTCGCCAAGAAGCTCGGCACTGAGCTGATCTATTTCGTGCCGCGCGACAACATTGTGCAGCATGCGGAGCTGCGGCGCATGACCGTGTTGGAATACGCGCCGGACTCCAAGCAGGCCGATCATTATCGCAACCTCGCGGCAAAGATCCACAACAATGGCGGCAAAGGCATCATCCCGACCCCGATCTCCATGGACGAGCTCGAGGACATGCTGATGGAGCACGGCATCATGAAGGCCGTTGATGAGTCCATCGTCGGCAAAAGCGCTGCCGAACTTGCGGCATCGTAAAAGGGCGCAACGCCGCAGCCCGGCCCTCCCAATACCCAAAAAGGAGGGCCGGCAGTTGGGCGAAAGGGTGTCTCCCGCGTGCCGACACGGTGAGGCAGACTTGACCAATGTGGAAAGGGTACCGGACGCCCATGTTCGAAGAGCAGTTCTATCCTGTCATGGTTGCCGAGAGGAATGATGGGAGCGGCCAGGGATGTAGGGGAATTGCGAGCTATCGTCTGCTGACCGGGATGCACCCCGCAGATGCGGACACAAGCAATGACAGCAGTTTCGACTGTCACGTGCTGGCGTCCATTCTGGCTGCCGGTGCGATGGAAGGTGGACTCCTCTTCGAGAAGGTCGGCCTGTCCAGCGATGAGCTGGCGGCGTTGCTCAAGCAACGCTTTCCATCGGTTCGGATCAAAGAGGAGGAGTTGCCGCGGGATTTCGAGCACGTCGACAACGACGAGGTCACAATGGTACGTGATCTCTTGCTCGCGCAGCGATCGACGGAAGGGGACACCGGCCGTTGGCTGGCCGCGATGATCGCGCGCCGCGTCATGGAGCCGAATCATCTGTGGGCAGATCTCGGATTGCGCAATCGTGGTGAACTGTTGCGTCTCCTCAACCGCCATTTCGGGCCGCTCGCCAGGCGCAACGTCAAAAACATGCGCTGGAAGCGCTTCTTTTATCGCAGGCTATGCGAGGACGAGGGCCTCATCTTGTGCACGACGCCGGTGTGCACAGACTGCAAGGACTTCAACCACTGCTTTGGCGATGAAAGCGGTGAGAGCCGCATGGCCGAGCGCCGGCGCGATGTTCTGTTGGCGCCGGCCGCTCCGATCGCGGGCGGCAGCTGACCCGTATTCCCGCCGGCCGACAGATGGTTCTTTGGCGCAACTGCTGGCCGACGGCCGCGCAGCTGGTCGAGGACGTGCAGGTGATGCAGCCAAATCTGGTGCAGCGGATTAGGCGCGAACCAGCGGGTCGCTCTTCTGCTCAAGGCCAGCTTGCGCCCAAGCCGCAAGCCCTGTGGTCTGAAGGGAACTTTGCCTTGCCGGCGCTGAGAAGGGATGTCGAGCGGCGATGTGTTCGGGCGAGACTGCCCAACGCCTGCGTCCCGGGCTCGGCAAGCCGGCGTCCATCACATTGTTGATCATTCGCACAAGCGGTCCTGTTGCGTTTGGATGATGTCTGATGCCTGACGACGGTTTTCGACACCGATACCCACCCGCATCCGAAAATGTTGTCTACGGCGGTGGCGTTCTGCTTCTCATGACCGAAGCCAATCTCCTGATGCGATATGCCCGGGTTTGCGACCCGATGAACCCTAACGCCTCGATCTGATCGTCGATCTGCCTCGCAACCGAAGCTGATCCGGGACGCAGAATGGTGAGAGCTCAACTGGCGCGTCCGTATTGCGACACTGTCGCGCTGTCGACATCCCATCGATGGCAAAGATGAAGAATTGTCAATGGGTTCGGAAGCTGCGGGCGTGGCATGCGGTTTGCCAAAAGCAGTCCTGGCCAAGCACAATCAGGAGGCTTCGTTGATCGACGCCAAAACCATCGCTGCCAAGCCATCATGGCCCGAGGCGGTATGGAACCAGCGGACCGTGCTCAATGACACCACGCTGCGCGATGGCGAGCAGGCGCCTGGTGTTGCGTTCACCACAGCGGAAAAGGTGGCCATTGCGCGTGCGTTGGCCCGGGCCGGCATCACGGAGATCGAGGCCGGAACCCCCGCCATGGGCGATGATGAGATCGCGGCGATCCGTGCCATTGTCGAGGAGGGTCTGCCGCTCACCCCTATTGCTTGGTGCCGCATGCGTGAGCCCGATATCGACGCGGCGATCGAGGCCAAGGTGTCGATGGTCAATGTTTCGATTCCGGCTTCGGACGTGCAGATCGCGGCCAAGCTTGGCGGGAATCGCGACCAGGCCTTGCAGCAGGTGAAGCGGGTGGTGGGTTACGCCCGCGGGCGAGGGCTTGATGTCGCCGTCGGAGGCGAGGACTCCTCCCGCGCCGATGTCGACTTTCTCATCAGTCTCATCGCGACTGCGAACGCCGCGGGCGCGCGGCGGTTTCGGATCGCCGATACGCTCAGCGTGCTCGACCCTGATTCGGCCTATGCGCTGATCGCGCGCCTGCGCGCCACCAGCGATCTCGAGCTCGAATTTCACGGTCATGACGATCTTGGGCTGGCGACCGCCAACACGCTCGCAGCCATCAGGGGCGGCGCGAGCCACGCTTCGGTCACTGTCATCGGGTTAGGCGAACGGGCGGGCAATGCGCCGCTCGAGGAAGTTGCGGTCGCACTCAAACAGCTCTACGGGCGTGACACCGGCATCATTCTGCCGGAGCTCATAGAGGTCGCCGCGTTGGTCGCGACCGCGGCCACACGTGCGATTCCTCTCAACAAGGCGATCGTCGGGGAGCATGTGTTCACGCACGAATCCGGCATTCATGTCGATGGATTGTTAAAGGACGAACGCACCTATCAAGCGCTCGACCCGCATTTGCTTGGGCGCTCCAACCGGATCGTGATCGGCAAGCATTCCGGGCTCTCGGCCATCACCACGCTGCTCGCGGAATTGCAACTCGCCGCCACCACCGAGCAGAGCAGACGCATCCTGTCCCGCGTGCGAAAATACGCCATCGAGCACAAGCGGCTGGTCGCGCGCGAGACGGTGGCAGCGATCTGGCGCGATGTTTGCGAATGCTGTTCTGATCGCACGTGAGTGAGTTCTCGCGTTTCACCTGGCCCGCCACCAAATCAATCGGAGCGCGGCCCAAGCTCTCGCAGATCGCGTTGAAGTCCGAGGACATGGGCTGTGTGGCCATCTCCAGCAGGGCCCACGTGAAACGGCTTTTTCCGCGAACTCACCAGGCGCTGCCGGATATCGACCCAGACTGCTAGGCCAATCCAGGGACAGTTTCGATGAGCAATACACACCAGAGGGCCGGCATCCTCGATCGGCTCAACAAGGCCTCCTCGGCTGAGGAGATATTTGCGCTGCTTGGCGTCGACTACGATCCTAAGGTCGTCAATGTCGCGCGCCTGCATATCCTAAAGCGCATGGGGCAACATCTCGCCAAGGAGCAATTCGCCGGTGCCGCGGAAGCGGAGATCGCTGCGCGCTGCAAGGCAATGCTGGAGCAGGCCTATGCCGATTTCGTGGCGTCTTCGCCAATCGACCAGCGGGTCTTCAAAGTCCTGAAGGATGCGGTCGCGGAACCCAAAAAGCCGGCCGCCTTCGTGCCGCTCAGTACGTTGAAATAGCGTTCTCTTAAATGCCGTCTGCCGCAGAGCAAATAGCGGCGGCGTGCCTCGGCGCGCGCCTCTTCGTTCGGTCGAGTCTGTGGAGCGACGCGGGAGACGGCCCTGTCGCGTTTCCGACGTATGTCGCCGCGCCCTGTTGCCCCGATGCCAAGAACAACTTTAGCAACTGCGCCCAATTCATTCCTTTGGTGCATGACCTCGCGGTGTTCTCAGTTGGTATGACACTTGCTGCTCTGCACCTAAGTCCGCTCAACGAATCGAGCTTGTCCTGGAGAAACGCATGCATAGCGTCGTCTGCATCAAACAGGTCCCCGCCGCGCCAGCGAAGATCCGCGCGCGGTTCCTGTCAAACACGATTGTGCAGCGGGGTGTACCGACCAACCGTTGCGAAGCCGTAGCCCCCGAGGCGCCCCCCAGTTCAGTGACTAGCCACCCCGTGAGATTACCGTGCACGCTATGGGACCGTATTCAGCCGAGTACTCACCGCGGGAGCGGCACACCTTGGGTGCCGAAGGTGCGGTGCTGCTCACCGAGCGCTTCGTTATCGGCGCTACGACGCCATCCACGACGCACGCACGCGCGGCCGCGATCCGAAAGATCAGGTAAGTGTCTGCTTGGCTCGCTGTCGTCTTCTTCGGCAAGTCGGCCATCGACGGTAACATTGACGGCGCCTGGATCGCCAAGTAGCCCTGTTTGCTGCAGCTCAATCACCTCGCCACAACCGTCGGCCTCGATCTCCGCGTCCGCAGCTTCTGACGCGGAGCGTCGAAGGTACGATGCCCGGAGAAAAAGGCCGCGGGTGTGAGACGTCGAGCAAATGGCGAAGGGCGCTCATCACTTATCAAAGCCATGTTCAATCGACAGTCCAAGGCAGAACCCGATTAGTCGCGCAGGCGCATCGATCGGAAGGAGAATGCAAAGTTATGAGCAACGTCATCAAGGCTCCCACATCAGCCGCAGCGGGCCGCGCAGCAACGAAGAAGCAGTTGCCGGATCGGTTCAAAGGCTACAAACATGTCTGGGTCTTCGTCGAGCAGGAGCGCGGACAAGTGCATCCCGTCTCCTGGGAGCTGATGGGGGCGGGCCGCAAACTCGCCGACAGGCTCAAGGTTAAGCTCGCGGCTATTGTCGTCGGCCCTGAGGGCGAGGCCACACGCAACGCCGCGCTCGAAGCCTTCTGTTACGGCGCCGATTTGACTTATCTCGTGGCCGACAATGTGCTCTCGGATTATCGTAACGAGTCCTACACCAAGGCGCTGTCCGAGCTCGTGGAGATCTACAAGCCCGAGATCTTGCTGTTAGGAGCAACAACGCTCGGCCGCGATCTTGCGGGCTCGGTCGCCACCACACTGCTGACTGGTCTTACCGCCGACTGCACCGAACTCGACGTCGATGCGGATGGCTCGCTTGCGGCGACCCGTCCGACCTTTGGCGGCTCGCTGCTCTGCACGATCTACACGTTGAATTACCGGCCACAGATGGCAACCGTCCGCCCGCGCGTGATGCCGATGCCGGAGCGTGTCGCGCGCGATCCCGGCCGCATCATCGTCCATCCGCTCGGCCTGGTGGAAGACGATATCGTGACCAAGGTTCTGTCGTTCATCCCCGACCGTGATTCGGCCAAATCCAATCTTGCGTACGCCGACGTCGTGGTCGCCGGTGGGCTTGGGCTCGGTTCTCAAGAAAACTTTCAGCTTGTGCGGCAGCTGGCCGGCGTGCTCGGTGCCGAGTATGGCTGTTCCCGGCCCCTCGTGCAAAAGGGATGGGTCACCTATGACCGACAGATCGGCCAGACGGGCAAGACGATCAGGCCAAAGCTCTATATCGCCGCGGGCGTGTCCGGCGCGATCCAGCATCGGGTCGGCGTCGAGGGCGCCGATCTGATCGTCGCCATCAATACCGACAAGAACGCGCCGATCTTCGACTTTGCCCATATCGCCATCGTCAGCGACGCCATGCACCTGTTGCCGGCGCTGACGGACGCGTTTCGGGCGCGGCTCTCGCCACATTCGCGCGACCGGATCGCGAGCTAAAGGAGACTATCATGATCGAGGAAAGGTTCGATGCAATCGTTGTCGGCGCCGGCATGGCGGGCAATGCGGCGGCACTGACCATGGCCAGGAAAGGCATGAAGGTGCTGCAGCTCGAGCGCGGCGAATATGCCGGATCGAAGAACGTTCAGGGCGCAATACTTTATGCCGACATGTTGGAAAAGCTGATCCCGGAGTTCCGGGAGGACGCACCGCTTGAGCGACATCTGGTCGAACAACGGTTCTGGATCATGGATGATCGCTCCCATGTTGGGCTGCATTACCGCTCGGAGGATTTCAATGAGGAGCGGGCTAACCGGTACACGATTATCCGGGCCCAGTTCGATAGCTGGTTCTCCTCAAAAGTGCGCGAGGCAGGCGCGACCGTGCTGTGCGAGACCACCGTCACCGATCTTGCGCAGGATGCCTATGGCAGAGTCATCGGTGTTCGTACAGATCGCCAGGACGGCGAGATCCACGCAGATGTCGTGGTGCTGGCCGAGGGCGTGAACGGCCTGCTCGGCACGCGTGCGCGCCTGCGAGACCGCCCCAAACCTAACAAGGTGGCCCTCGCGGTAAAGGAAATGCACTTTTTGCCGCGCGAGACCATCGAAGCGCGTTTCAATCTGAGCGGCGACGAAGGCGTTGTGATCGAAGCTGCGGGTACCATTTCCGGCGGTATGACGGGGATGGGCTTCATCTACGCCAATAAGGAATGCATTTCGCTCGGGATCGGGTGTCTTGTCGCAGACTTCCAACGCACCGGACGGACACCCTACGAGCTGCTCGACCACTTCAAGCGCCACCCGTCGGTCGCGCCCCTGATCGAGGGGTCGGAGGTCAAGGAATATTCAGCGCACCTCATCCCGGAGGGCGGCTACAAGGCAATCCCGCAGCTCTACGGAGACGGCTGGGTCGTGGTCGGTGACGCGGCGCAGCTCAACAACGCCATTCATCGCGAGGGGTCCAACCTTGCGATGACGTCCGGACGGATCGCGGCCGAAGCGATCTTCCAGGTGAAATCGCGCCGGCTTGGCATGACCGCGGAAAATCTCGCGCTCTACAAGAGGATGCTGGATCGCTCCTTCGTCTTGAAGGACATGAAGAAGTACAAGGACATGCCGAGGCTGATGCATACCAACTCGCAAAACTTCTTTCTGACCTACCCCCAGCTCATCTCCAAGGCGATGCAGACCTACCTTCGGGTTGACGGTACGCCAAAGTCTGAGAAACAGAAGTCGACGCTGAAATCCTTTGTCAATGCGCGGTCCTGGACCGGGCTGTTCGGCGACGCATTCCGCTTCGCCCGCGCCTGGCGCTAATTCTTTGAAACACAACTCGAATCAACGAGGCTGAATATGAAAATCGAGCGATCAGTGCGTGTCGAAGACAAATTGTTTTGCAACCGCTATCTTGTGGACGCCGGACGTCCCCACATCAAGGTGCGTGCGCATACCAGGCCTTCGCCGCAGCTTCTTGCGCTTTTGAGAGCCTGCCCCGCGCGCTGCTATGACCTTAATGACAAGGGGCAGGTCGAGGTCACCGTCGACGGCTGCATGGAGTGCGGCACCTGCCGCGTCATCGGCGAGCCCACCGGCGACATCGAATGGGGCTATCCGCGTGGCGGATATGGGGTGTTGTTCAAGTTCGGGTGAGGGCAGTTATGATTGCCGCCGTGTTATCCGCCCGGCGGAGAAGATCTCGCGGCGGAGCTAGATCGCCGTAGCTTGCGTGCGCCAGACGAAAGTCGACCAACGCCCGAATATTTGGCCGTGAGAGCGCTTTCGGCGAACTCAGCTCCTGGATATGGGCTTCCACGTCGACCATGCCCGGAGAAGAGGGGCAAAAGGTGCAAAAAGGTGGACTACTCGGCCCCTTGCGGGTGCCATGCCGTGCCGCCTCGATCGCAACGGCAACTGAATGCACGATCACGGCAAAGCGCACGGCCGTTTGAATTGCGTCCAAGCTGACACCGGATTGCCGCAGCGCCTTTTCATGGGCGGTCCATGCAGGCACCGCACCCATTGATTGCGCTTACCGCCAGTGCCAACACCTTGAAATCGGCTCTGTCTACTTGAGATCGCCCAACACGTTCATGCGCAGCCGAGCAGGCATTGTCTTGTTTTCCGGGTTGGAGGCTAGGTGAGTGAAGCGGTACCAGACGGTGTTCATCGCCATGACGGATGCTATGGATTTCGCCGCCTCGACCGCCGCTGCGTCATCACCACGCCTGCGGCGGCTTATATTGCGGCCGTCACGATCGGATTGCGCGGCGATCGCGCTCGCCAGCAGCAATCCATGTTTGCTCTATGGTGACAGGGTTCGTCCGCCGTCATCGACGCCACGTTGAGCCTGACATCCTTGGCGAAATCGGGAATCTGCCTTGCAGCTGGTCGATGGACATGTCCCCTCAAGCGACTTTCAACGTCTCCCCGCCGATCTCGCGGTTGCAGGGGCAGAGCTCGTCAGTCTGCAGGGCATCCAAGACGCGCAGCGTGTCCTTCGGGCTGCGACCGACATTGAGATTAGTGGCATAGACATGCTGGATGGTATTCTCAGGATCGACAATAAAGGTCGTGCGATGGGCAACGCCATCGGCCGAGCGGCCGCCAAGACCGTCGACGAGCGCGCCGTCCGTGTCGGCAAACTGCCAAATCGGCAGATGGTGCAGGTCCTTGTGCTCGCGCCGCCAGGCAAGCTTGCAGAACTCGTTGTCAGTCGAGCCGCCCAGCACGACCGCATCGCGGTCGGCGAAATCCTTCGCCAGGCGGGCGAATTCGGCGATCTCGGTCGGGCAGACAAAGGTGAAATCCTTAGGGTAAAAGAAGATGATCTTCCATTTCCCAGGAAAGCTCCCTTCGGTCAGCGTCTCGAATGCGCTCTGTCCCTTCTCTTCATGCAAGTGAAAGCCGGGCTTTACCCCGGTGATTTGGAACGACGGCAACTTACTTCCAATTCCAAGCATTGTGTCCCCACTGTGTACTTCGGGCGAAGCCCTCTGATCTCGCGCCATCAGCGAAGCAAGCGATGTGCCATGAGATCGCTCGGCTTAACTGTCGCTCCTACAACATTCCTTTCGTGGTTATGACGGGTTCAAGCCATGCTGTGACATCAAAGACCGCGGCTCCTGAATTCAAACCGTCTTGGACCAGCAGATCCGGAGAACGAAGATCTATAGCAAGCTCCGTCGACAGCACGCGACCAACAAGACAGGTGCCCGACCCCGATCCGTGAGCAGGTCCGCGACGATGTCCACGGCGAGAAACAGAATAAGGCTGGAAGCAAGGTCCTGAGCTTGACCACAGCAAGCACTACGGCTCGAGTTGCAGCCCAGGGCAGGGAGTTGTGACCGCAACTAGTCCTCGGCGCGATCGAGGTCTCTCGGCGCTGGGCACCTGGGGTTTGGGCTGCAATACACCGTCAAGTCGCGCGGTTGAATGAAGCGGTGCATCGTCGTCTGCTTGGCCTGCAAATCACCATCAAGCGATTTTTCGATAAGGCTTTCCTCCGGAGCGTCTGGGCGGAGCTGGAGGGAATGATCCCGTTCCTGTGGGAACAGGAAGTGCTACCGACTAAGCTCAGGCCAATAGGCATGCCCTTTGCTGTTGACGGTGAGCGATACACGTCGAGTCCACTGCGATGAGGGCGCATTGTATCTCATTCATTATTCCCGCTGGGCAATGCACTTGGCCTGGTCCGAATGAGCCTGCCCATACCCCAGCCCAAACCAAATGCCGCGCAGTGAGCGCTATCAGCATAGGAATCAGGAGACCAGATGATCAAGGCCAGGAAGGAAAGAGTCCGCGAACTAATTCGGTCGCTCGAAACGGTCCAAATGCGAAGTCAGGCTCTCGGCAAAGAAGTGAGTACGCTCGAAGGCAGGTCGTCCTCCCTGACCGGGACCGGGACTGGTAAGAACGATGCAGCGCATTCCCGGCGCGAAGCCAGCGACGACATCCAGAACGCCATCGATCACATGAGGGTCGCTGTCGGTGATGACAGCCATGTCGGAACCTAAGGCAGCACCCAAGCCGCACCAATCATTGCTGCCCTGTCAGGCTCTCGCCCAGGCGCTCCTCATGGAACGCTGGTGAGCAGCCGTGGCTAGAACGGCACGCTCCGGCGCCCCGCGCGGCTGGCGATTGACGCTACGGGCAACAGGCGCTTGATCTGCCGCCAGGTTTGGCCGTGCGATGCACACTGCCAGAGAACGACAGTGAACGACGTATTGACCCACCCGTTGACGGCGGTTCCTTTTGAGACGCGACAAGTTTTTCAGGGGAGAAGCGATCGACGGCAGCCCGGTTGATGTTGGTAAATCACCCTTTATCGCCACGCGATAGTCCGCGAGTTCCACCGCGAACGAACGGCAGCGCACGCGCAGTACAGCCGATCGAAGCTGAGATCACATTGGCTATCGTTTGGCTGTCGACGATGTGGCCGACCCGCTACTCATGTTCGGAGTCGCAACAGAGACTTGGCCGCAAGGGAGTAGAACCTGCCGCTGCGGGGCAGCTGACAACGCTCGAGGGAGACCGGCGCTCGCGTCGGCGATTGTGGAGCACTGTTGGGGAAGCGAGGTTAGGCGCGGGAACTGCTATGACGCCAATGGCTATGGCGTTGCTGTTCTCGTCGCCGTGCTCACCGGCGTACCTTCAAGCGGAATGACCTGGTGACTAGCCGCCAGAATCCCGCGAGTCCACCAGCTAGCCTTTTCTTGAGAATGGTCCAGATCTTGCGAACCCGTGAATTGCCCCGCTCGTCATTGTGTCTTCCAGAACCTCGGGGCGATGTCGACGACCTGAAGCGATCTCGGTGAAACGTAAATATACTTATGAGTTGTGAGACCCTCGCATGTCCAGTTCGACGATGAAGTCCCGGGATAGAGTTGCGTGCATGACGAGTCCGATATGTTCGCGACTCTTGGTCCGCAGGCGCAGCGGGAGCCGATGGGATCCGACAGCACTGTGCCCGCAATGCATATTAGGCGGGCGACGGCGCCCAGATGTGGCTCAGGGCGTCGATAGTCGCCGTGGCGGTGGTCGGGGGCCTCGGAGCAGCGAAAATGCTGGCCTCAATCCGGGTGGGCTTTCATTGCGGAACGGCCTCGCCCACACAGAATACGGGTTGGCCCGCCTGTCCTCCGATCTGATTGTCTGGGCGCGATCAGTGGAAATCACGAGTCTGGCTCAAACCTTGCAACAGGCGAGACGAAGCCGGACACATGGTACGGCGCTCGGTGCTAAGCCCCGCCGGTCACGGCGGCGGCCGTCTGCGCTCATGGAAGCTCGAGTCTGAGCACTGTTGGAGATTGTGAAAGTGGCGATAGGCTTTGTGAAGTGGTTCAATCCTGAAAAGGGGTACGGATTCATCAGGCCCGAGGACGGCACCGCTGACGTCTTCGTTCATATATCGGCGGTTCAAAAGGCGGGATATACAACTTTAGCTGAGGGCTCGCGCGTAAACTACGAGCTCGTCCCCGGCCGCTCCGGCAAGATGTCGGCTGAAAACCTTAGCGTTGGCTGAAGCGGGACTTCTGCCGTTGTTGGGCCAGCGCATCGGGAGGAGAGCCTAGTGTGCCACCCGTTCAGTTCAACTGACGTGTACGTCAGGCCCCTTGGACATCTGAAGCTGCTCGATGATCCATCCTCATGAAATTCCGGGAGCCTCAGCTCGTCCAGCCATTCGCGTTGGTCGATTGACCAACGCGGCAAGAAGCCGCCTTCGATCGTACGCGGCGTACGCCGGTGTCGAGCGCACCGAGAAAGTGATCGTGATGCGGGCGCTTCGGCGTACCTTTGAAGCAGCATCCAGCTTCCATCGCATTGGTCGAAGTGCAGCTTGAACGAGCAGCGCTGAGTGCTGAGCCGTAAGCAGGTTAGCTTGACCGCTCCAGTTAAGGCGATCGGAGAGGTCCGCCGACGGTCGCAGGTAAAGCTTCAGTATTTTCGGTATTATAGATAAGAAGACTCGAACGAGTTTGGCCTTGAGGATGGGGAATGCCATTGCATCGCGCCTCCTCTTGGAGATTGGGCCGATCAGAGCGACACCCGATCGATCGCGCGAGGGTCTGAGCTAAGTCCGTAGGCAATCGAGATCATGTTCCAGACGGTCGAGAATTGCCTCGACGGAATTGGAGGCGGTGCACGCGAGGTTGGCCATCCAGATCTTGATTTTCTTACTGGCTAATTTTAAGCAGCGACGCTTGCCTGTCCGGCATCTCCTGCTGACGTGGAGGATTCTGGGGCTTGCGATGGCGCTTCAGAGGCCGAGACCAGCGAGACGTGCTTGAGCTGGGCGTATACGTCCATTCCGTCCTTGAGCCGTAGCGTATCAAACGCGTAACGCGTGATGCGCGCCAAAATGTTCGTACCTGAGCCGCCGGTGCCAAGCGCAAGAACCAGAGTGATCTCGGACGCGCCAAGCGGCAAACAAGCTTTAATCCGCGCCGGAAAGACATTGAGGATGGTGCTTGAGCGCGGAGCTTCGCGCGAGACGCTGACGTCGGTGGCTGCGATGCGCAGCCGCTGGTGTACGCCGGGTGCAAGCGGCGCCGCCGGCACCAACAGCCGCGCACCTTTGAGGCGGAGGATGAGCAGCCCATAGCGCCCGTCATAGCCGCCGACCATGGCATCAAGGCTGACGGCGGCTTCGTGGCTCGCCGCAAGGGGCAGCGCTGGATCGCTCTGCAGGATATGCAACGGCCCGGCTGCGGTGATCGTGCCACGCTCCATCATCACGAGGTGATCGGCGAGATGTTCGATTTCGGCTATGTCATGGCTGAGGTAGATCGTCGGCACGGCGAGCTTATTATTCAGGCGCTTAAGACATGGCAAAATCTCACTCTTGGCGCAGCGATCCAGGGTGGCAAGCGGTTCGTCCATCAGAAGAACTCTTGGCTGAGATAACAGCGCGCGGCCGATAGCGACGCGCTGCCGCTCGCCGGCGGAGAGATGCGCTGGTGAGCGGTCGAGCAGTGGCGCTATACCAAGCCATTCGACCACTTCATCAAACGCAATCGACCTCGACATAGGTTTGGGCGCGGCGTATAGCAAGTTGCGCCTGATCGACAAATGCGGAAAGAGGCACGGCTCCTTAAGGACATAGCCGATCGGACGAAGATGTGGCGCGCGGAACGTCGTCTCGTCCTGCCACAGCTCGCCATCGATAGCGCAAAAGCCGGTCGACAAACGCTCGAGTCCCGCAATGCAGCGCGCCACCGTGGTCTTGCCGCAACCTGGCGCCCCGAAAATCCCTGCCACGCCTTTGGCCGGTATGCTGAACTGCGTATTCAGCGGGAAGCGAGCGCGCTTCTCGCTGAACGCGACTTCGATCCGGCCCGGTGTGGCTGTCCTCACGTGCTCCTCCGTCCGAGGTATTTATCGATTAAGGTCAAGATCAGGATGACGGCAAAGGCGAACATCAACATGCCGCCGGCAACCAAGCTTGCCTCGTGCCAGCGTGATGCTTTGATATATTCGAAGAGAAAGGCGGACAGTACTTTGGTACGGCCAGGAATGCTGCCGCCAATCATCAGCACGATCCCGAATGCGGCGACTGTATGCGCGAAGCCAAGCACGGCGGCGGTAAGAAAAGCCGGTCGCGCCAAAGGTAGTGCGACCGTAAGGAAGGCATATGACGGAGAGGCGCGCAGAGTGGCCGCAACTTCCAGCGGTCTGTCGCCCATGGTAGTGAAGGCGTTGCAGATAGGCTGCACGACAACAGGCAGCGCGCTCAATACCGATCCGATAACGAGCCCTGCGAAGGCGAACGCAAGCGTGCGCTCGCCCCAGAGAGAGGCGAGCAGGCCGCCCGGACCGGTCGGGCCGAGCAAGGCCAGCAGATAGAAGCCGAGCACCGGTTGCGGCAGCATTGGTGGCAGTACGATGATCGTCGCCACGGCCTCGCTCCACGTGCTCTTCGAACGCGCTAGCCACCACGAAAGCGGCGTACCAAGTATCAAGAGGATCACGGTCGTGATACTCGCGAGCTCGATTGTTAGTCTGACCGACACCCAGATCTCTGAAAGGCCTTCCATGCGTGTCAACTTTACGATTGCCGCACGGAACCGCGGCGCGCGATGCCTGCGTCCTTTGAGAAGATCGATGAGGGCGGGTCTACCCTTTAAGCCAGTCGCCAAAAGCGGCGTGCTGCCGGAGAGGATCAGGAGACTCCTGCGGTCCCAACCAGCAAGCGCCGGTTCCGCCATCCGTAAGCTCCGAAAGCGCGACGAATGTCGGCTTGACATTGGCAGTCGCGGTAAATTGATTGGATTGCGTGTTCGTCGTCTCGACCCGCGCTTGTTGCATCGCTTCACGAACGCCGAGCGCTTTGATCTCTCTCGGTGGAGTTGGCTCAGGACACGGTGCGGCCGGATTGCAGGTACATGGTTTTGTCAAACAGGGGTTCTTCAGCGTCTTCGCACGACCCACAAAATCTACACTCGATATCCACGGTAGGAAGCAGCTGGGCGCTTCTGTGAGGCAGCCGTCGGAATCCGCAAGATCGTTCTCAATCAATTTGCAAAGACAGAAGCGATTACTTGAGAGAAATTCCTGCAATGAGACGGTTTGTGTGATCTGCCTGAAAGACTCTTCGCTCGCGCCACAGCACACGATCGTCTCGTGCCGGCTCTTCGTTAGTGCCGTTCCAATCTCTTTGGTCTGCATCGGCGCATCCGTGGCGTGCGCCATGGTGATGTTCGCAGCTTCCGGATTTCCAACCACCAGAAGCATCGGAATGGAACTAATGAGGGAAAACCGGGCAAGCGTCATTGCAGACTCCTGAGATGGGGCCGCTGCGACCACGCTGGCAACGGCGATTCTTTGCTCCATTCCAGCAAGCGGCGTGCCGCCCGCGGAGTATGGTTCTGTGCGCTGCTTAAGATGTGAACCAAGTGCTAGTACAAGCTAGGCCCCGTGAAGCGATGAGTTGCCTTGTCAGGTTTCCGACATCGGCGGCTTCAACCAAACGCCGACGGCGGGCAAGATGGAGGCTGAAGATGATAACGGCTTCCTCCTGATTGTGTGAACGTCTGCTTGGAGATGACGTGCCCCATGATGACCTCCAAACCGAAGCGTTTAGCCTCCGGCGTGCGGGCGCTTGCTGGAGATTGTGGTAGCCATGTCCTTCCACTGAATCAGCGATGAAGGGAAAGCTGCCGGTATGGGGTGGATCGCCTCGGAGGAACCCGGGATGCGCCAAATGATGGGCCGATAGGCCTTGGCAGAACCGATCTTCGCCAAACATGAGGCTGGCGATGAATGCAGAGGATTGGGCGACGGCGCTTTTCGGCGTTCGAGGAGGCCGTCGCGGCGGTTCCGGAGCGAGTCCAATTTCCGCGTGGTCCGCGCGGATCGCGGATCTGGTGCTCCTTAAAATGCACGACACGCGGTCCGGCTTGCCATTCGTGCACGAATTTCGGGACGCGATCGACCAAAAATCAACGGTTCGGACGGCGGCGGCCATGCGCCGACTCTTCGATCCGGCAAGGGACAACGTTCTTGCCGAGGCCTTTGCGATGGCAAGGTGTTGTCAAGACACATCCTGGCCTTGGATCCTTCGCAAAAAGCCGACTGCCCCAAGTTCGTGTCCTATGGATCGGTCCCGCAGTACTACTACGAGAGCGGCAAAAACGGTTCGCGCGATCAAGTTGGTTGAGCTGAAAACGACGTCCCTGGACGGTGCGGAGCTTATCGCGGACGAAACAGAACAGCCTGTTCCGGTCCTCATTGCTCCAGTCACGGCCATCTACAACAGCGAAGTGGCTTTTGACAGCGGTTTCTATGCGGTGCAAAACGAGTCATAGAAAAGCTTAAAGCGCAGTTGGAGCAGGAGGAAAACATGAAGAGGAGCGATGCTCGAAATCTGTCTATCGTCCAATTCGTCCGTCGCCTCTGCCGAACCTCGAAAGTGGAGCCCACACAATACAGCGGTGGATTGTTTGCGGCAACTTGCAGGTCCGGACCTTGCCGGCGCCTCGATCCTGATGTCGCCCTTTTTGCCTATCCTCGCGCAGACGTTCGAGTTCTGCCTCGAGAGGAAGTAGTCGTTGTTAGACGGCCTGTGTTGTCTGTTGTCGTATTCAGCCAAGTCCAGTTGAGACTTTATGTGTGACAGGGGCGGCTGCATGCGGCGCCTGTCTGAAGTGCGGAACACGTGGAAAACCACCTTGTGCTGATCCATTGTGTGCTCGAACGGCGCATGGCGGAGTGCAGCATATCGGGGATCGCGACAAGCGTGCAAATAGTGATTTCGATCAAGGGGCAGAATGGCGCATCTGAACCCCGCTCTTCCGTGTTTTCTGCCTTGCAATTGCATAGGCACTCGCGGTTAATCTGCCGCCTTAAGGCGAAGAATTATTCAAAGATCAGCTCGCGCGTGCAGCCGAAATCGTCATTCACCGGGGTGACAAGTAATCACGATGTCGCACAGCATAGTCCGCCAAACCAGACACCGGCCTAATGCCATCGGCTGCAACGATAATGGCGGCCGAGACATTCTCACTGCATGAATCAACTCCCCAAGTTTGGGAGTTGCATGTCAAGTCTTTGTATGAAATTTCACTTGAAGACGAACTTATCAATGCGCAGCTTGCCCGCGCTAGAACCTGGTCCGCCATGCCGTCTCGAAGTGTGAGACAGTGTTGGATCGCGACCGGGCGGGAGAACAGTGCCGCAGGTAAGGAGCTTGCATGGATTTCACGGTATCGGCGAAACAGAAGGAATGGCTCGAGCGCGTGCAGTCCTTCATGACCAAGCACGTGCGTCCAGCAGTGCCAATCTATAACGAGCAGGACAAGAGCGGCGACCGCTGGAAGGTCATTCCGGTCCTCGAAGACCTCAAGAAGAAGGCGAAGGCCGAGGGCCTATGGAACATGTTCATGCCGCCGAACGAGCATGAAGATGATGAATTCCGCGGCGCGGGATTGACCAACCTCGAATACGCGCTGCTGTCGGAGGAGATGGGCCACATCTCCTGGGCCTCGGAAGTGTTCAACTGCTCCGCGCCCGACACCGGCAACATGGAGGTGTTCATGCGCTACGGCTCCAAGGAGCAGAAGCGCAAATGGCTGCGTCCGCTGATGGACGGCGAGATCCGCTCTGCCTTCCTGATGACGGAGCCGGCTGTCGCGTCGTCCGACGCGACCAATATCGAGACCCGCATCGAGAAGGATGGCGATCACTACGTCATCAACGGCCGCAAATGGTGGTCGTCCGGCGTCGGCGATCCCCGCTGCAAGATCGCGATCCTGATGGGCAAGACCGATTTCAGCGCCGCAAAACATCAGCAGCAGTCGCAGATCCTGGTTCCGCTCGACACCCCCGGCATAAAGGTCGAGAAGATGCTGCCGGTGTTCGGCTTCGACGACGCGCCGCATGGCCATGCCCAGGTGCTGCTCGAGAACGTACGCGTGCCGAAGGAGAACATCCTGCTCGGCGAGGGTCGCGGCTTCGAGATCGCGCAGGGCCGCCTCGGACCGGGTCGTATCCACCACTGCATGCGCACCATCGGCAAGGCCGAGGAAGCGCTGGAGAAGATGGTGAAGCGTCTGATGTCGCGCACCGCCTTCGGCAAGAAGATCGTCGAGCATTCGGTGTGGGAGCAGCGCATCGGCGAGGCCCGCACCAACATCGAGATGACGCGTCTGCTCTGCCTCAAAGCCGCCGACATGATGGACAAGGTCGGCAACAAGACCGCGCAGGCCGAAATCGCCATGATCAAGGTCGCAGCTCCCAACATGGCGCTGAAGATCATCGACGAGGCGATCCAGGCGTTCGGTGGCGCCGGCGTTTCCGACGAAGCAGGGCTCGCGCGCGACTACGCGTCGGCGCGCACCATGCGTTTTGCAGATGGTCCCGATGAAGTGCATTACCGCGCTATAGCCAGATTTGAACTTCGCAAGTATGCCAACGGGTCGGTGAAATAGGTTCCTATGGGACCCCGAGAAACAGTCGGGGGCCCCACGTTGGCTGACGATATCTACAAGGACAAGGAGTGCTCAGCCAGAGGGGCTCACTCATTGTCACGCGGCCGAGCGCGGTGTTCTCTCGCTCTCGGTCTAAGCCAACCACGCCGGCCAGCGCAAGGTCCGACAAATGTTGTTTGTCGCTCGGGCGCGTGACGCTTCAATGGCTGTGACGAGTAACAGCTCGTCTGATTACACGCCCGCGATGCATAGGGGGAAGTCGCAAACCGGACATGCGTCCTCAGGCGAATAACGCGCGTCCGATCATCAGTTGGCTTGCTGGCACGCGACTTGCCGGCGAGTATGACGGCAGCAAGGCCGCCCGCTAGCACGAGAGCGGAGGCGCAACAAGGACCACTGTCAATGGGACTCGGAGAGGAGGTGTGAAGGATGCCGATCAACTACAAACAGCTCATGGCCATGAAGAGGCTCGATCAGAGATACAGTTATGGGGACCGCGAGGCGATGCTCTACGCTTATGCTATCGGCATGGGGGCCGATCCGCTAGATGAGAAGGAGCTTGCTTTTGTGAACGAGGCGAGAGCAACAGCGCGACCGCTGATGGTGGTGCCGACCTTCGCCTCGGTAGCTGCTTGGGGCGCGCGGCCCGGCGAAATGAATCTCACCCGCATGACGGTGGTCGATGGCGAGCGCGACATCACCTTTCACAGACCGCTTGCAATCGCGGCGGACATCACCGCGGATTCCTCGGTGCTTGCGGTGTTCGACAAGGGCAAAGACAAGGGCGCCGTGATCCGGCACCAGACCGTGCTGAAGAGCGCCGGCGGCGAATTGCTAGCGACGGTTGTCGCCTCAGTCTTCGCACGAGGCGATGGAGGATTCGGTGGGCCGTCGGAAGGCCAGCCCGAGCCGCATCAGGTTCCAACGCGCGCGCCTGACATAACATTTGATATTCCGACCCGACCCGATCAGGCACTCATCTACCGCTTGTGCGGCGACCGCAACCCGCTGCACTCGGATCCGGAGTTCGCCAAACGCGCCGGCTTTCCCAGACCGATTCTGCACGGCATGTGCACCTATGGGATTACCTGCCGCGGCGTTTTGCAAAGTTACGCCGATTACGACCCTGCTGCGTTCAAACGCCACGCGGCGCGGTTTTCCTCGCCGGTGTTTCCCGGCGAGACTGTGACACTGGAGTTGTGGAGGGATCGTGACGTGATCTCGTTCGAGGCCAAGGTGAAAGCGCGCGGCGTCACGGTAGTCAAGAACGGCATGACGTTGCTCGGCTAGACGGCGGACGTGGTTGGTGACCACAGGATCGAGATCCTATCTCTAGCGACTCATCCCTTAGCAAATCGCGAGGCAGGTAAGGCCGAGCCCAGCTCACGCCGCGGATGGAGGTGAGCCGTGCGCAAAGCTGCTCGGCGCGAGAGCGCGTCTGTCGTGGTCAACGATCTCAGGAGGCCATAGGTCCGCCGCGGAGGCGCAGCTGACGGCGAACATGGTCGAGGCGATCAACCCAAGAGTGGCCATGTTGTTGCCAATGGCGGAGAGACCAACGCCGAAGACGTCTGTGTTCCAACCATGCGATCAGACATTCGGCGCGGCGAGATGTCAACGAGTTGGGTTCCCGGCAATCAGAGCTGTGATCTCACTGCCCATCACTCCTTGGGAGTGCGACGCTTTTAATATGCTCTGCCCTGAGATCTGCGCGCGCGGACCGAGCTTTGAACGCAGCTTCCCTGATCTGGTCGGGGGAGACCTCCGTAGAGACATATTATTGGCCTATTGAGCTTTCAGGAGCGCGAAGCGCGCAGCTCGCTCAGACGGCCAAAGTAGAACAAATCAGCGACTACTTGACCGTGAGTGTCCGTCAACACAGCGCTGCACTGTTCCGGTTGCCTCACGCACATTTCGGCGCTACTCGCAACTCTTTGCTGCAGCGCCATCCCGGCGATGTATGGAGTCGCTCCCCCAACATCCCGCAGCCAATCTTGTGCGACTGGCCGCGCCGCATGTTCTTTCCGGAAGCGCACGTGGCGGTTCGCGTCGAAGTTCCGACATTCGGTACAGGGCCGTCAGGTTCGAGACACCGGACGCTCTGAAGAGTTGTAGGAGTTTACAAAGCGCAATCAGTCGCCTAATGCGCGCTGATGCTGCTGGCACGGTCGTTGCTATTGAGATGTAGCAACGCAGGGTGAGGCCGAGTGCGCGTAAGCGCGCAAGACTAGTATGCTCTTCTTTGAACCCGTGCCTGCTTCTGACAGAGAGGGATGATCGCGCATAAAGTTGTGCAACTTTTGGCAGTAGCTTTTGGAGAGCAACTTGGCGCTGTGCATCGGGTCCCTGACTTGGTCGATTGAGGTGGACAGCTGGCTGCGTGGAGAGCGTAAGTCTAATCTCGCCGGAAGCAATGGAGGTGAGTTGTGGCCATGACAACATTCTCCGCGAATACCTTGACCATTGTCCCATTCCCGCCCTCGGAGTACGAGCGCCGGCATCAGAAAGTGCTCGAGGCGGTGGATCGCGCTAAACTCGACGCTCTCTTGGTCACCGCGCACGGTCACCTCAGATACCTCACCGGATATCACGGATTTGGAGGGTACTTCGCGCCGTTCCCGTTGATCCTCGCGCCGGGGCGGCCGCCGACATACGTTGTCCGAGAATACGACGTGGAGGCGGTTCGCGCGGAGGGGTGCGTCGGCGAGATCGTCCCGTACACCCACGAGAACGAGTTTGCGAAGGTCTGTAGTGATGTCCTTCGGCGGTATGGACTGCAGGTCCAGAGGGTAGGCCTCGAGCTCGGCTGCTGGAATCTCGCGCCGGCCGATGTGAGTGCACTTCGTGTGCAACTTCCCGACTTGAAGATCGCTGATGCGAGTCGTCTGGTAGCGTCGGTAGCAGCCGTAAAAAGCGAGCTGGAGCTCAAGGTGATGCGCGAAGCGATGACCATGACCGATCTAGCCGTGCGCACGTTTCAGAACTCACTGCACGAGGGCGTCACCGAGACAGAAATCTACACGACCATTGTGGGAGAAGTGAGCAAGGTTGGCGGTGAACTTTGGCGGTCTTCTACCTTGGTATTCGGCGAGCGGACGAAGGTGCCGCACGGCAGTCCGATGCGCCATCCGATCCGAAGCAATGAGCCTGCGATGGTGGAAATCGGCGGCCTGAAGCACGGGTACGCCGCAGGGCTGGTCCGAGGCGCGGTGCTTGGTCGGCATCTTGAGACCGAATCTCTGCACGCCCTATCAGAGGAAGCCCTGGAAGCGGCAATTGCCGCGATCAAACCGGGCGTAGCCGCCGGTGCGGTGGACGCCGCCGCGCGTCAGGTGATCGAACGGGCTGGCCGCTCGCGGAGCTTTCGCCACCGCGCCGGATACCAAACTGGCATCCATTGGACGGAACGCGGTAACCTGAGCCTGGAGCCAGGAGCGGAAGACATTCTCGAGGCCGGTATGACCTTCCACATGCCATTCATTCTGTTCGGGGAAAGCGGCTACTTAAATGGGTGCAGCGAACACGTCGTGGTGACGGAGCGCGGCGCAGAAATACTCAGCAATACACCACATACCCTCTATCGCGCTTGAGTTCTAAGGGTGGCAGCCTTGCACAGCGTTGAAGCTTTTCGGCATTTGCAGCTCGAGGCAGTCGAGTGGCGCCGCTACCTGCACGAAAATCCCGAGCTCGACTATCGGCTATACAACACCGCGAGCTTTGTGGCAGCCAAGTTATCTTCGTTTGGTATTAGCTATATCGAAACGGGAATAGGGATAACCGGTATCGTCGCACTAATTCAAGGCAAAGGCGGAGAAGGACGCACGATTGGGTTGAGGGCCGACATGGATGCCTTACCAATCATTGAAGCGTCAAATAGACCGTGGTCATCAAAAATTCCTGGCAAAATGCACGCATGCGGCCATGACGGTCACACGGCCATGCTGCTGGGCGCAGCAAAATACCTAGCGAACACCCGCAACTTCAAAGGCGCCGTTGCCTTGATCTTTCAGCCCGCGGAAGAAGATGGACTGGGCGGCCAAAGGATGGTCCAGGAAGGGATCATGGACCGTTTCGGTATCTCGCAGGTTTTTGGCATGCACAACGCGCCGGGCATGGAGGTAGGCAAGTTCGGTATTTGCGATGGGCCAATTCTGGCGGCGCTTGATGAGTTCGACCTAGTCGTGAAGGGCAGGGGTGGACATGCCGCGAAGCCGCAGGAGACGGTCGATCCGGTAGTGATTGCAGCACAAATCATTCTCGGCCTACAAATCTTGGTCTCGCGCAACACGAGCCCGATTGAGGCGCTCGTGATCTCTATCACCAAGTTAAACGCGGCTCAGGCCTACAACATCATTCCCGATCACGTGGAAATGGCCGGCTGCGTTAGGACCCTCGTACCCGAACTGCGGGACTTCGCCGAAACACAGATTTTGGCATCCGCTCAAGGTATTGCGCGCGGATTTGGCGCGGATGTCGAGTTCAAGTACTGTCGATCCGGACCGGTCACCTTCAATCACACGGAAGAGACCAATATGGCGATCAACGCGGCACGTAAGATCGTGGGGCCTGCCGGCGTGGACGACAAGATCAAACCGCGAATGGGCTCGGAGGATTTCGCCTATATGCTTGAGGCACGGCCGGGCGCCTTTATTTTTATTGGTAATGGATCGGCCGCCGGCTTGCATCACCCGGCATATGATTTCAACGACGAAGCCCTGCCTTATGGAATTGGTTATTGGGTGAACCTGGTCGAGACGGCACTCGCCGCATGAAGCCGAGTCGGGCGGAGTGGCCACATGCTTGATCCTCCCAAATTGTGCAGAGGCGCAAGAACGGCGCGTAGTTACAAAATCACGGCGTAAAGTTTTAAAAATGGTGCGGCTTCGGCTGGGACCGCTACTAGTTGACACTGTTGCGCACCATCCTAAGAACTAGGCGCGCGAACTCGAACCGACCAAACGCCGGTCAGCGAAAAATCTGGGGGAAACGACCCGCTCGGCATAGTTCGGCGGCGGCATGAACCGCCAAGCTCAATAGCATCGCCCCACAGGCTTGGCTTGCCGACGTGCTGGCGCACCTATCGGATCCTCCTGCCAAGCACATTCACGAACTGCTCCCTTGGAGTTGGCAGCCTCAAAGCATCGTCTATTCGGTGCTCGACGCGCGATATGCCCCCTGCGATGGCCCCAGCCGCCACCGCCCCAGCCGCCATGGCCGAAACCGCGCGGCTGAAGCCGCAGAGTGAGCGGCAACTTCCTCAGAAAGTTGCGGGCTCACGCCGCTTAAGCGCGATCGACCTTCCGCCAAAAACGGTCTAGCCGGGGGCCGTCGTCGGATGCGTACGTAGAGGCATGGCTGCGCGATATGAATCAAATGGCTTCCGTCTGTTCGGGCAGGGCTCGCACCGCTTCTTTACGGCACGCCGATTGCTTGGGGGGTGGTGCCCCCGTTATGGCAATGGCGGCATCAGTCCTCGACCCAAGAGTTCAAAATGAAATTTCTCGCGAATCAATGCGATCGACGCAAACTATTGATCGCGGACCGTTGACTCAGAGTGGGTGGAGACGGTGATAGCGAAACAGATGGAAGGCAAGGGTCCAAACCCGCCGACGCCGTTAAACCGGGGCGGCCCCCAATAGAGGCGCTCCTCAGATTCACGTTCGTGGCTTTGCCTGGACCAAGCCCGAAGAAACCGAACAAAGTAAATGCCAAAAGCCATCATCGACCTACTCTCCATTCTCGACCTTGAACCGGTCGAAGTGAACCTCTTTCGCGGTACCAATCCGAACACCAGCTCGCAAAGGGTGTTCGGTGGCCAAGTGATCGGACAGGCCATAGCCGCGACATGCCGCACGGTGGAAGGGAGGCTGCCGCATTCGCTGCACTGCTATTTCATCCAACCCGGTGATCCACAGGTGCCCATCATCTACCAAGTCGAACGCCTGCGCGACGGCAAGAGCTATTCGACCCGGCGCGCTACTGCGATGCAGCATGGGAGAGCGATCTTCTCGATCATGGTCTCATTCCACGCCGACGAGGAGGGCGCCTTCAATCACCAGGACAAGATGCCGGAAGTCGAGCCGCCTGAAAAATTCTCGGCAGAGGAACTCTCCAGACAGCGAGTATTTTCCGAGATGCCGGAAATCATTCGCCGCTATTATGAACCTGACCGTCCAGTCGAATTGCGCCCGGTGGAGATTGGCCGCTATTTCGGTGAGAGTATCCACGACGGCCGCATTCACATCTGGATGAAGACCGCAGCGAAGCTGCCGGACGATCCGGCGTTGCACATATGCGCGTTGGCTTATGCCTCGGACTTATCACTGCTCGATGCGGTGATGGCGCGCTATGGCCGCACGCTGTTCGACGGGCGTATACTGTCGGGAAGCCTTGACCACGCCATGTGGTTTCATCGGACATTCCGCGCCGACGAGTGGCTGCTCTACGCGAAGGAGTCGCCAAGCGCTCAGGGCGGACGCGGCCTCACGCGTGGCCTGATCTTCAAACCCGACGGCACACTGGTCGCTTCCGTCGCCCAGGAAGGCTCGGTACGCGAGCGACGTTAAGCTTTCGCGCGCGTAAAAGTTACCGCTTCTACAGTCGCGCTCGTGGTTGCTAAGGCAGCCACGCTGCGCCCGTAGGCAATGCACAATTGCCTTTCTGAGCACAACAAACAAGGGTGCCGCGGATCGAGCCTGTCAGGTAAGTGGATTCCGAGAATGCATCTCGGATTTGGACTTGAAGAGTGGTGCAGGTTAGTCGAGATCTCCTTGCGTTGAGCGCGTCTCGCAGCTAACGGAAGTTCCGCCGCGCCTCCACTTGCGCCAATATCTGCACCTATAGTGTTTTGCGGAATCCGACCGCTGATCCTTGTCCGATTTCGAACAGCGGGCAATACCGCTGCAGAGTTCAAAACAATGGTGCCATTTCTCGCATTCAAACTGTTTTCGAAGTGAATCAAGAGCTTTATGCTTTTTGAATGCGGTTGGCACGGCCGTTGCTATTGAGAGGCGGCAACGCCGAGTGAGGGGCCGAAATGCATTCGAACGTGCAGGACCAGCGACACTCTCGTCCTGCAGGGCTTCTCGTTTGAAAGAGAGCCGCACGCGAGGGAGCGGCCGCGCACGCTTTGTCAATCCGTTGATGGAGAGCAGCAACATGCTTTCAGCCAGAGAAATCGCGCTCTGTCGCAGAAATGCTAGAGAGAAATCGTACGCTTCCCAGGGCACGGGAATGGGATCGGCCGAGAAGGGCGCAAGATACTGTTGTATCGCGGGGATCTCTGGACGGGTTCGATGCTTTGCATCGGCCCGAAAAGATGTTCGAAAATTTTACACGCGTCCTTTGCCCTTCGCCAGCCCTCGGCGGTACACTCCCCAGTTTGATTACATTGAGGCGGCCGCAATGGGCGATCCACAGCGCTTTCCGGCCGATCTCACCGCCGGTTTCGTACGCCTTAAATTTGCGATCTCGATGCTTCGGTATTGAAACTGCTCACAGGAGAATCTGGTGGATCTTGCGTTCACAAGGCAGGAGCAGGCGTTTCGTGAAGAAGTGCGGCAATTCCTGCGCGACAACGTGTCGCCGGAGATGCGGCGCAAGATGGTCGAGGGCCGCCATGTCTCGAAAGAGGAGATGGTCGCCTGGTGGCGCATTCTCAATAAGAAGGGCTGGGGTGTCAGTCACTGGCCGAAGGAGTATGGCGGCACGGACTGGAGCTCGGTGCAGAACTACATCTTCAAGGAAGAACTGCAGATGTATCCAGCGCCAGTGCCGCTCGCCTTCGGCGTCAGCATGGTCGGCCCGGTCATCTACACCTTCGGTAACAAGGAGCAGAAGGAGAAGTACCTACCCCGCATCGCCAATGTCGAGGACTGGTGGTGCCAGGGGTTCTCGGAGCCCGGCGCCGGCTCGGACCTCGCTTCGCTGAAGACCAAGGCGGAGCGCAAGGGCGACAGGTGGATCATCAACGGCCAGAAGACCTGGACGACGCTCGCCCAGCACGCCGACATGATGTTCTCCCTCTGCCGCACCGATCCGTCGGCGAAGAAGCAGATGGGCATCTCCTTCATCGTCTTCAGCATGAAGTCGAAGGGCGTCACCGTACGTCCGATTCAGACCATCGACGGCGGCCACGAGGTCAACGAAGTCTTCTTGGACAACGTCGAGGTGCCCGTCGAGAACCTGATCGGCGAGGAGAACAAGGGCTGGGACTACGCAAAGTTCCTGCTCGGCAATGAGCGTACCGGGATTGCGCGGGTCGGCGTCTCCAAGGAGCGGCTGCACCGCATCAAGGAGCTGGCCTCGAAGGTCGAGTCCGCTGGCCGCCCGATCATCCAGGACGCCGCCTTTCGCGAGAAGCTGGCGGCCTGCGAGATTGAGCTCAAGGCGTTGGAATTGACCCAGCTCCGCGTCATCGCGCAGGAAGGCAAGCACGGAATCGGCAAGCCCAATCCGGCGTCCTCGGTCCTCAAGATCAAGGGCTCGGAGATCCAGCAGACCACGACCGAGCTTCTCATGGAAGTGATCGGCCCGTTTGCCGCGCCTTACGACATCCATAGCGACGACGGTACGAACGAGACCATGGACTGGACCGCCCAGATCGCGCCGAGCTATTTCAACAACCGCAAGGTCTCGATCTACGGCGGCTCCAACGAGATCCAGCGCAACATCATCGCCAAGGCGGTGCTGGGGTTGTGATGCGCTGTCATTCCGGGGCCCGCGGCAGCGCGAACCCGGAATCTCGCGCCGTCACCTGTGGATTCCGGGTCCACGCGCCAAGGCGCGCATCCGGAATGACGGAACAAAAGTTTTGGGTACGAGGAAGCAAAGAACATGGATTTTGATTTGAACGAGGAGCAGAGGCTCCTGAAGGACAGCATCGACGGCCTGCTGACCGATTGCTACGATTTCGAGAGCCGCAAGAAGTACATGGCGGAGAAGGGCGGCTGGAGCAAGGCCGTCTGGGGCAAGCTCGCGGAGCAAGGCCTGCTCGGCCTGCCCTTCGCGGAGGCCGACGGCGGCTTCGGCGGCGGCGGCGTTGAGATCATGATCGTGATGGAAGCGCTTGGCAAGGCGCTGGTGCTCGAGCCGTATCTCGCAACTGTCGTAATCGGCGGCGGCTTCCTGCGGCATGCCGGCTCGGATGCGCAGAAATCGGCACATCTGCCGGGCATCATCGACGGCAGCAAGACGCTCGCATTTGCCCAGCTCGAGAAGAACTCGCGCTATGATCTCTTCGACGTCACCACGACCGCGAAGAAGAAGGGCGATGGCTGGGTCATCGACGGCGAAAAGTTCGTCGTGCTCAACGGCGAGAACGCCGACACGTTGATCGTCACCGCGCGCACCAAGGGCGACCATCGCGATCGTAATGGCATCGGTGTGTTCCTGGTCCCCGCCAACGCCGAGGGCCTGAAGAAAAAGTCATATCCGACCCAGGATGGCCTGCGCGCCGCCGACATCTCCTATTCGGGCGTCGAGGTCGGCGGGGAGTCGGCAATCGATGACCCCCAGGATTCGCTCGCGCTGATCGAGCGCGTGGTGGATGGCGCCCGTGTCGCGCTGTGCGCGGAGGCGGTCGGGGCGATGGACGAGTCGCTCAAAACGACCGTCGAATACATCAAGATGCGCAACCAGTTCGGGGTGGCGATTGGCTCCTTCCAGAGCGTGCAGCACCGCGCCTCCGACATGTTCGTGGCACTGGAGCAGGCGCGCTCGATGTCGATACTTGCGACGATGGCCGCCGATTTCGACGATCCCACCGAACGCTCGAAGGCGGTCGCCGCGGCCAAGGTGCAGATCAGCAAGTCGGGTAAATTCATCGGGCAGCAGTCGATACAGCTCCATGGCGGCATTGGCGTGACCATGGAGGCCAAGATAGGCCACTATTTCAAGCGGCTCGCGATGATTGAAAATACCTTTGGTGATGCCAGTTATCATCTCCGTCACGTTGGTGCGAGCGGCACTCTGGTCTGATCGGTGTTGCCGCTAGTGCAAAACCAGATTGCCGTTGATCTGAACGGCTTGCGGCTCGCCTCCGATCGTACGCCGTTTTCGGCACCGTAATGGATTCCAGTCTCGCACTATCACCGGATGCGCCGCTGCGATCGCAGCCGCCAAGTTCTGAACCAGAGAGGAATTCAAGGGATGGTGGCACTAGTTCAATATCGATGCGGCCGAGATTGTAGCGGCGGTGCCGTCTTTCCTCTGCCCGCTTTCGCCACCTACACAATAATCTTTCATTGCGCCCACAGGTCCATTTTGAGACATCGTGCAACACACGACGGTCGATCGCGGCAAGTCATCGAGCCGCGCGGCTGAATGGACGACTTGGTCTTCCTACATGTCTGGCGGTTCCGGCGAAATTCTGGACTACGGGTCGCGCCGGAATACGTCGCGCTCTTTGATCTTCCTCTAGCGATCGCCGACGATCTGCAAGAGATGGCGCTGGAGGAGAAACATGGTGATGCAAATGCAGGGCAGATGAAGCTGACGTAGGTTCTTTCAGTATCAACCTTAAATGTCCTGCGCGCATGAGCCCTGTGTGTCGCAGGCACATCAGATCATCACGGCAGTGCTCCGCCTCGCCTGAGGACGAGAAGAGCACAACTGACCTCAGGTTTATACTGGTAGAGCAAACTCCCTCGGAAAGCCGACTTGGCAGTTATGCGCCGATCATGTGTGTTGCCCCTCGTAGTAGGCCCAACGGTCTGGTCGTCTCTCGACCTGCGTTTGTCATATCCACGACAACATCAGCAGGTCCATTTTCGCACCCACAAGGTTCCCTATCGCTGCCCGGATAGGCTATTTCATGAGAAGAATGATGATGTGACGCCCGGTTTTCGCGACTCGCACGGCCATTGCTGGGGCGCGGTGCGCGTCGGCAATCAGGAATATCAAGCTGTCAGGCGATTTGCCGAACCAGACGATCGCTGCAATTAATGGCTTGGTACTCAAGCACAAGGTCAACTTCTTTCGCGACCAGGGTCTTAATGATTCCGATCAGGAGCGGTTTGCTCTTCGCTTGGGAAAACCTGTCCCGCACCGACGCTCAGTGTCGCTGAGGGAATGGCCTCAATCCTCGTTATCGATTTGACCCGTGGCGGTAGGCGGTCCGATATATGGCATACGGATGCGAGCTTCGTTGACGCGCCTATCCTAGGATTGCGGTACTGCGAGGCATTGTGATCCCACCATTCGGGTGGCGATACGGTCTGGTCGAACGCTGCGGCCGCCTATCTCGACCTGCCGCCGCCGCTCCAACGGCTCGCCGACGAGCTATGGGCCGTTCACAGCAACGCCTTCGACGCCACCGTAATGCCCCGCTTAGGCGAAGCCGAAAGGAAGTTTGTTGATGAGATCTACGCCAGAACTACATATGAAACCGAGCATTCGATTGTGCGCGTCCACCCCGAGATCCGAGTGCGACGTAGTGCGTAGCGGCTAGGGGACGTGCCCGACGACTAGGCGCGTCCCAAATGTTGGTGCTCGGCGCTTTGGTGCAGCGTTTTGTTGGTATCCCGAATATGACGGCGAAAAGCTGTTCGATCTATTCCAGTCTCATGTCACTGCGTCCGAAAACGCGGTGCACTAGGCAGGAAGGAAGGAGAGTCGCGATTTGGGACAACCGCGCTACGCAACATTATGCGCTCAACGATTACGGCGACCAACATCGCGATGTTCGCTGCGCCACAATCGATGGTGACGTGCCGACCAGCGTCGACGGCAGGCGCAGCGTAATGCGAATTAGGGCCACCAAACAGCCGCCGGTGAAAGTCGATTGGCGTTCACAAATTCACGAGATCTAGCATGCAGACCTTGCCTTATCTCTTGCTTGTATTCGCAGCTCCAACGACAATCTCGGCGCTTCTGCTCGGTGTCCGATGCGAGGCATGTTCGCCGGAGGGCAGACTAAAGCGCTGCAGCCCAGCGCCAGTGGCCTGCATGCGCGCTTGGTCCTTGCTCGCGACTATTACTGGATCCCGTCGTGCTTCAAATTAACGGGCAGTACTTTGCTCGCGGCGGGATCCGGCACATCGTCCATCCAACGCACCGATCCGAACGGGCGCTCGAGCATCCGGCGGACGCGCACGGGGCCGGGGCCGATGTGGAAAGCGCCCGCCCGATTATCCAGCGCGCGCTCTGACTGAGTCCCGCGGTTGCGCTGGCGCAAATAATCGAGCCACGTCGGGCAGTGATAGCGCTCCGTCCATAGCTCAGGATCAGCGATATCGCGCGCAATCGACCAACTATAGGCTCCGTTGCGCTGTCGGTACAGCTGTACATTTTGCATAACATTGTGAAAGGCCCGCGCATTTTCCGGCGCGACGCGATATTCGATCTCCACCACCAGCGGTCCGCTGCGGTAGCTAATCGGGAGCCGCACCTGTGGATCCGCCAGCGGCTCGGCGTCCTCGCCGTGTGAACTGATGCGCGGCATGCGGAGCCAGAGACCAAGCACTGGCGACAGCAGCATCAATACGGCGGAAACAAGCAGCGCAATCCGAACACCAGCGGCATCGGTGAAGCGGCCCCAGCCCCAGCTACCAATCGCGATACCGCCGGAGATTGCAACCTGCCAGGCGGCAAGCGAGCGGCCAGCGACCCAGCGCGGAGCTGAAAGCTGTACGCCGATGTTGAACAGCATCCATGTTATCGTCCAGACGGCGCCGGCCAGGATCAGGGCGACAGCTGTCAAAATCGGCTCACGGCTCAAAGCAATCGCCGTGATCGCGCCGCCCATCGACAGCGCGCAAGCGCGCACCGCAGCCTCGCCGCTCATGCGCCTACGCACCTCGCCAATGTAAAGCGCCCCAATTACTGAGCCAAAGCCGAGCGCGCCGAGCATGATGCCGTAGGTCTGCGCTCCGCCATGTAACAGGTCGCGGGCGACCAGCGGCATGAGCGCCGACACCGAACCGCCGATCACGCCTGTTACCATGGTACGAGTCAGCACGATCTTGATGGATGGCGAATTGGTGATGTAGCGCACGCCCGAGATGATGGCGCGGCTCAGTCGTTCGCGCGGCAGCCGCGACGACTCAGCCTCGCGTTTCCACAGGAACAGCGTGACAATCAGCGGCAGATACAAAAGCGCGTTGAGCGCAAAGGCTGCGACTGCGCCTGCAATCGCTACCACAATGCCGCCAATGGCGGGCCCGAAGCTACGGGCAATATTGTAGCTGATGCCGTTAAGCGTCACCGCCGCCGGCAGGGAGTCGGCCGGCACCTGCTCACGGACAGATGATTGCCAAGCCGGGCTCATCAATGCCATACCACTGCCGACCACAAAACAAAACATCAACAACAGATTCGGCGTGGTAAGGCCCAACCAATCGATCACGGTCAGCCCCGTCGCGCCGCAAAACGCGATGGAAAGTGCAACCAGCGCCACGACACGGCGATCGTACATGTCCGCAATGGCACCCGCCGGCATCGCAATCAGCATCACGGGAAGCATCAACGCCGTCTGGACCAGCGCGATCTTGTCAGCCGACGAAGTCAGCTCGGTCATGGCCCAAGCCGCACCGACGCCCTGGATCAGAATGCCGAGATTGGACAACAAGCTAGCCAACCATATACGCCGGAAGGTGGCATAACGCAGCGGAGCTGTGATGCCGTTGACTTTCAAGGGGGCGGGTTCGGACGCTTCGGTCATGTCGGAGTCTGCCTCGCTTGTGACGGCTTGAAATTGGACAACATCGGTGACGGTCTGAAAATTAGGTGCTAGAAAGTGGCAAGCGCCACTTTGAACCACGTCTACTTTGGACACTTTGCGCGCGCAGGCACTGTTAGTTCCCCCAATGTCGCGACGCACGCATGTCAATTTGTATTTCCCGCCTCCCGCTCGAAAAGCCGCCTCTCGTCCACAAAGGGTGAGCGTCAGGCAACGCGCGTCTCGCTCTCTCAATTTCGGCAACATAGCAAGGCCATCACCCGCCCTGGCGTAATGATCGCCGTCCCAGATTGGGCTAGGGCGAGGTACTGCACGTCGTGTTCGACCACGATCTCGATCGCCAGCTTGTTGGCCGAACCAGCAACGTTGCATTAAGGTCATAGTCGCCTGAAGCACGGTATTGCGTCATGAGCTGACCCTGAGACGGACGTCTTGAACTCCAATTCCTGAGCTTTCCATGATCTCGGCAGAATGGATGGATCACGTGACTTGATTGAGAAACTCGGGCGGAAGGTGCAGCTCTGATTTGGAGAACCCTCAAATGTTGTGAGCACTCTTCAGTGTTGCTGTAGGCAACATCGAACGCATTGGCCGTTTATCCGAACAATGCAGTTTTCGCGAAGCACTCGAGCGGCGTTAGCCAGAAATGAAATAGACTGCGGCACGCTGCAAGCGATCACAGTTTCCATAACGTTAAGCTGCAGCTGGTTGCCTCTGACGCCAACCTTATCGTCAAGTCAGCACCAATGGCCTTGGCCGCGTTCAAGGGCACCCGTGTCCCGCTACCAACTAGTTCGCAAACAGAGCCCGCAATGAGCCAGGCGCGACATTCAAGAACCTAAATTTTGATTGAAGATACATCCGCCAACGACCTCTCGTGAATGCAAGCGCGACAGCACTACAGACTAGAGGAGCGACAGTGCGGGTTTCTCGCATTCTAAGCGTGTACGCGCCGAAAAAGAGCGCAACGACATGGGTCGGCAGCGTGAGACACCGCCGCTTGTCTACATCAATCTTCGTGCGGAATCTCTACGGGAATCGCAAAGCCTGCCTTCACGCGGTCCATCACGACCATCGTCTTAAACCCTTTGATGTCCGGATTCTCATAGAAGAAACGTCGAGTGAACTGCTCATAATCTTCCATGGTGCGCGCTGTAATATATAGGACGAAGTCAGCGTCGCCTGTGACGTAAAATCCATTCACGACTTCGGCTGACCCCTTGATAGCTTTCTTGAACCTGTCGATGATGTCTGCACGCTCCCTCTCCAGGCTCACGAGCACAAGCATTTGAATAGGTCGTCCTACCGCCTTCGCCGAAACGATTGAGACGTCGGCCTCGATGATGCCTTCCGAGCGAAGCCTCTTCAGTCGTCGTTGGCAGGCGGTAGCAGAAAGCCCCGCAAGTTCGCCGATGATCTCGGAAGTCAGGCGGTTGTTCTTCTGCACGATCTCGAGGATCCGGGCGTCTGTTCGGTCATATTGCATAATCGAGCTCCAGGTGAATTTCGCCGCAAAGTGGCTCTGGGGTGCAGGAAACCGCCTAGGCGACAGCGAAATGCGACGCAAATCTATTTGCGTCCTAAGTATCCTGAATGCTCAGTGAATTTCAACATGACTGCGGAACTTTCAAATGGTCTTTCAATCTGTGCGGCACAAAAGCCCGGATTTGGTCGGTCTTGCTGCGAGGCACTTGGAGGGCCTGCGCCGCCGCGATTTTCTGGCGGGGGCGGCGCTCGTCGATGGCCGCTGGGTTGCAAGCCAGCAAAGAGACGTTGTCATCGATCCCGCTACCGGGGAGGAGATCGCGGATGTTGCGCGTTGCTCTCCTGCGGATATGGAGTTGGCGATCACTGCAGCTGAACGCTCGTTTGCTGCATGGCGAGAACTATTGCCAGCTAGGCGCGGGGCGATCCTTAAAGCGTGGGCGTCATTGATGCTCGACCATTCGGAGGAGCTCGCGATCCTGGTAACGAGCGAGCAGGGCAAGCCACTCGCTGAGGCCCGTTATGAAATTTCGTACGGTGCTGGATTTCTCGAGTGGTTCGCTGCAGAGGGGGAGCGAACTTACGGAGAGACGATACCCAGCCATAAGCCGGGAAGTCTGCTCCAGGTCAGAAAGCAGCCGGTCGGCGTTGCCGCGGCGATCACTCCCTGGAATTTTCCTGTCGCCATGATTGCGCGAAAGGCGGGGGCCGCTCTTGCGGCCGGTTGTCCGGTCATTGTGAAACCTGCCCCGGAGACGCCGCTCTCTGCCCTTGCCCTAGCTCGTTTGGCTGAAGAGGCGGGGATCCCGCGCGGCGTGTTTCAAGTGCTCGTCGGTGATCCGATCGAACTTTCCGCGCCTCTGTTGCGCGATACGAGAATACGCGCTCTTTCCTTCACAGGTTCTACCCAAGTTGGGCGTCTCCTGCTGGAGGGGGCCGCGCGGACAGTGAAGAAAGTGTCGCTCGAACTTGGGGGGCATGCCCCCTTCCTTGTCTTTGACGACGTCGATCTGGACAAGGCGGTCAAAGGGGCGATGGCCGCCAAGTTCGCTACGTCGGGACAAGATTGCTTGGCAGCGAACCGCATCTACGTGCAGAGAAGCATCTATACTGCCTTTGTCGACGCGTTTGCTGCGGCAATGGCTCCGCTCAAGGTCGGCCACGGCCTGGAGCCTGCAACAGATGTCGGGCCAATGACGAAGTTGTCGGTGGCCACTAAGTGCAGGGCTCAAATCGACGATGCGGCAGCAAAGGGAGCGCGGGTCATTTCCGCGAAAGCAGACAAAGCGCTGGGGCAAAACTTCGTTCTTCCAACACTGCTGAGTGATGTCACGGACGACATGCTTATCGCGTGTGAGGAGACGTTTGGCCCGGTAGCTGCAATACTTCCCTTCGACTCTGAGGAAGAAGCTCTCGCTCGGGCCAATACCAGTGAGATGGGGTTAGCCGCGTACGTCTATACGGACAGCCTGCGTCGAGCGCTCCGACTTTCTGAGGGCATCGAGTACGGTATGGTCGGTATCAATACAGCTTCATTCACGGGGCCGCCAATTCCGTTTGGAGGATGGAAGCAATCCGGTATCGGTCGCGAAGGCTCGCGACACGGCATCGAGGAATACATGGAAATGAAATACGTCTGCTTCGGCGATTTGGCGACTTAGGAGAAGAAAACATATGAACGATATTAGAACCATTGCTGAACGAGATCGCTCAAGTGTTCTGCATCCTTTTACCCAACTTAAGGAATTCGCTACTGGTAAAGCTGGTGATCCGACGATCGTCACCGGGGGAAAAGGCATTCGCGTCGAAGACGCGAAGGGGCGTAGTTACATAGACGGCTTTGCTGGCCTTTACTGTGTAAATATTGGATACGGTCGGACCGAGGTGGCGGAGGCGATCGCGCGGCAAGCCTACAACCTTGCTTACTATCATACTTACGCAGCCCACACGACCGAAGCGCTGGCAACCTTGGCGGATCGTCTGGTGCGAATGGCGCCGGGCAAGCCCAGCAAAGTATTTTTTGGGCTATCCGGATCAGACGCCAACGAGACTCAAGCAAAGCTCGTTTGGTACTACAACAATCTCCGTGGCCAGCCTAAGAAGAAGAAGATCATTTCGCGCGAGCGTGGCTACCATGGCTGCTCAGTAATCTCCGGTTCGATGACGGGTATGTCGTTCTATCATGATCACATGGACCTTCCCTTTCCAGGCATTCTGCACACGGGCACACCTCATCACTATTGGGGCGCGGAACCAGGCGAGACGGAGGAGGCGTTCTCTCGCCGCCGTGCAGCTGAGCTCGAAGAGCTGATCGTGCGAGAGGGGCCCGAAACAATCGGTGCCTTCATTGCTGAGCCGGTGCTGGGTACGGGCGGTATCACGCCGCCGCCGGCGGGCTATTGGCCTGAAATTCAGACCGTGCTCAGGCGCTACGATGTTCTGCTGATCGCCGACGAGGTGATTTGTGGATTCGGTCGAACTGGCGCTGACTTCGGCAGCACGTTGTACGGGATCGAGCCTGACTTGGTGACTGTGGCCAAAGGTCTGACGTCGGGCTACGTGCCGCTTTCCGGAGCTATCGTTGGTGAGCGAGTTTATGCGGTGATGGAGGAGGCAGCCGATCGCGTAGGCGCATTCTCGCATGGATATACCTATTCCGGACATCCGATTGCGGCCGCTGCCGCCAACGCAGTCCTCGATATTGTCGAGAAGGAGAGGCTGAGCGATCGCGCGAGGACAGTCGGCTCGCACTTTCAAAAGCGACTCAAGGAACGCTTTGCACAGCTAGAAATCGTTGGTGAGGTCCGAGGCGTGGGCTTGCTCGGCGCAATCGAGTTTGTGGCCGATCGCCAGACAAAATGCCGATTTGATCCGCAGCTCAAGGTGGGCGCTCGCATTTCGAAGGCTGCTCGTGATCGGGGCCTTATCGCCCGAGCGATGCCGCACGGCGACATTCTTGGTTTCGCCCCACCTCTCATTGTATCCGAGTCTGAAATAGACGAGATCGTTGACTTGGCGTATCGGGCGACTAAGCAGGTAATGGATGAGCTTGCGAAAGAGACGACAATCACTCGAAAGTGATTCTTGCCTTCTAGATCCACGATTGCTGACTGGCTAGTCCGCCGCCGTTTGCGCGGACGCCAAAAGCCTACGCGCATGTGATGTCGACGTTCGAGGCGCCCGCGGCCGAGAAGCTGACGGCGACGGCGATCGCGGCCGAAGGCGGCTGCCTCTGTGATGGCAATGAACAACATCACTATCGCTTCGTGCACCTTGCCTCGAACAAGGAGTGCGGAGCGATGTCGTCACGGCCGCGCATGAACGTGATCGGCAATCCCGGCTGGGTGCCGTGGCGGGAGTGTTGGAAAATGAAGGCGGCGTAATCTCCAGCTTGGACCAATACGCGATTCCGGCGTTTCAGCGCCGGTGGGGATCACGCCATGATGAAGACTATCACGACGCCTTGCCTGCCGCGTGCCGAAATCGAGACGACGGCGTTGTTTTTCGACAACTGGTTCGACCCGATCGAAGCCGGCCTTCGTAAGCGAATCTGAGAATTCCTGCAAGCGATGTTCGACGCTGAGTTCGACGAGGTGCTAGCGCGCTCGCTATGCCCAACGGGCGAGGCAGGCGAGCGGCGATTCGGAGGTCACGCCCGCCGCCACCGGTCATCGCCACGGGCATCGGTCGCGGCCACTGCTGGGCACGTTCGGGAAAGTGGAGATCGCAGTGCCGCGCGCCCGGTTGAATACGTCCGAAGGCAAGACGACCGAGTGGAAAAGCGGCGCACTGCGGGCCTACTAACGTCGCACATTGGCCGCCGACGCGCCAATCGCCGGCTGTTACCTGGCAGGCCCACACGCGCCGTGTGCGCCGCGCGCTAGGGGCGTTGTTCGGCGGCGCGATCGGCAAGGACACGGTGAGCCGGGTGTGGTGCAAAGTGAAAGAGCGACTGGGATGCGTGGAATGACCAATCGCTGGCCGAGGAGCCGATCGTGCGGCCGATCCTCGAAGGCACCGTGTGCGGGTGCGGCTCGACCGCAAGGCCATATCGATCTCACTGCTCGTTGTCGTCGGCATGCGCGCGGAGGGCCAGAAGATCTTGCTCGCGGTCAAGGCGATGGGCAGCGAGAGCACCGAATCTTGGCGGACGGTGCTTGACGATCTTATCAGGCGCGGCCTGCGGTGGCCCGAGTTCCTCATCGTGGACGGCGCGCCTGAGCTCGAAAGCGCGATCGCCGCCGTGTGGGACGGCGTACCAGTGGAGCGCTGCACGGTCCACAAGCACGCAACCTGTTGGGTATGCGCCGGAGCGCCTGCACGAGGAGGTCACCGCCGATCACAACGACATGATCTACGCGGCGACGTGCGAGGAGATCGAGGCGCGGCGCAAAGCCCTTGATCCGCAAATGGCGGCTCAAGCATCCGGCGGTGGCCGACAGCCTGCAGGAAGCCGGTGACAGTCTCTTCACGCGTCTTCCGCCGAGCCAGTGGAAGAGCGCGCGTACCACCAATCCCATCGAGCGGCTGCACGAGGAGTTCTAGCGACGGATCAAGACGCAGACCGTGCCGCCATCGGCTGACAAACACGGAAGCGATCCTGTTCCGGACGCTGCTCGACTCGGGTCAAATCAACATGTGAAAGTCGATGGCTGGAAAGAGCTCGCCACAAAGCCCATCGATCAGCCAAATCCACCTCGCCGCATGATCAGATAACTTCGCGTTGCTGGAGATCGCGCCACGAATCCCAATCACATTCCGGGCGGCGCTGCCAGCGTGGCCAAGTCGGACTTCGAACTGTGGTCACTGGCGGTCTCCGCCATCAACGGCTAGGGCGCCTGCATCGATGCACATGAAAAGGTTCTGCAGGACGCAGGCGTCGCAGCAAGCACGATCCAGACCGCGGCGCGCTTTGCAACGATCACCAGTCCGTGGCAGCAACCATCAAGTCCCGCGCATCGACGTAAAGTCGTTATCGGCAGAGTGGCGTCGCCAGATTTATGTGCCTCTCACGAGAAGCTGCGGGAACTCAAATTGGCGCCTCCGCCACTAACGCGGACTACTGTTCCGCATTTCCGTTTGGTTCAATGCTGGTAGGCAGCTTGGTAAAAGGGCGCAGCACAACAGTTCCTGTGACTTCTTAAGACAGCATTTTATTAGAGCTGTTGGATAGGTGGTGAAGGCCCTGGAATTCATTGTTCCATCCACCCGATGCTTTCACGTGAGATGACAGCAACCTCTAACCGCTTCTCGGACATCGCCCGCCGGTAATATTCTGCTTTTGCAGAATTTAAACGCCTGCCGCCGGCTTTACGCTGCATTCGGACTCGTTTCTGGCTTTACGGTTACGTTATATGAAGGCGCGAGAAGGAGGCGTCCATGGCAAATGCAGCACGAGCTTTGTCGACGGTGCGAGTAAACCGTGATCAACTCGAGTTCGTACAAGGCCAAATTGCCTTCGCCCGGCGCACTTCCGACGAAAAGGCTCCCGAGGTCCATCTGCCCAGATATCAGATGCCCATGGTCAGCTACGACGTGACTATTCGCAATGCGCGTCCGATCGTGGGAGAGCTATCCCTCGATAGAGAAGGCTTCACTCTGGTTCAACATAAGGCCGCCTGCCTGAACGAAGCTGATTCGGAAGTTCTGTGTGCCCAGTATCTGAAGGAAATGATTCCATTCATCAAGAGCTGCTTCAACGCCTCGCGGGTCGTGGCCCGCCGAGAAAGCGTCATTGTTCGCTCGGCCGGCGAGAACTCCACTCCCGGCGTAAGGGGGCCGGGCGGGATGGCTCATATTGACTATGCACCGCTTGATTGTCCCGTGCTTGCCGCGCGTGAGAACCAACTGCAGGGTATTCCGATCGAACCGTATTCTCGGTTGTTGCTCATTCAAGCGTGGCGTGCTCTTTCACCATCTCCGCAGGATTTCCCCTTGGCACTCTGCGATAACAACTCGTTGCTCGAGACCGATGTTATGGTGCATGACTACACATCAGATGTCGGTTCCAAATTTAACAGTTGCGTCCTTCACTACAACCCCCTTGAGCGTTGGTACTACTTCCCTGATATGAGCCCAAGCGATCTCATTCTGTTCAAGGGCTACGATTCGGATGAGAATTCTAATGCAAGGGCGGCTCACGCGGCATTCGATAATCGTCGGGCAGATCCTGACGCAAAGCAGCGTAGGAGCATCGAAGCTCGCTTCTTCGTCTACTTCGACTGAGCGACAGAGGTCGCTCTCGGTCCAATGCTCATCGCCTACGCGCTGCACGATAACTTAAGGCGCAGCTCTTAGAAGAGGCTGGCGGTGGCCAACTCGTTAGACAGCCAGTGCGTGCTTGCGAAAGGCGACTGATTGTATTCCCGAGAAGGAATTTCTGATCGCTCACGCAGTCGAGCAATGGTGTGCCGGGAGACCGGTAACGAGTTGATGGCGCAAGTCCATTACGATGAAGGTGTAGCGAACCACATCGGTCCCGAGTCGTGCGCAGGCATCCGCAAGGATGCCGGCGAAGCGTCGGTAGGGAAGCATGCAGGCCAGCCATTAAGCCGCGAAAGAATGTTTTCCCGCGTGTCGACACTGTCAACGTTAGCACTACAGTTGCATTTTTATCGAGAGTCTAAATTCCACCGGCGACCATGATTCGGGATCTGATGATTGGTGGTGCGTCGGCTGAGGATACCCTGACCCTGCGGGCTTCGTCGTTGCGAGATGTAAAGCAGCGCATCCGTCGACTGTTTACGCAGGAGCGGGTCGCGACCTCGGCGGGGCAGTTTCTCGACGGACTATTGGGCTACGAGCCGTACGAGACGGGTTGGATGTCGGCGGAAGCAGCCGGCGATCTAGGCCCGTCGCGCCAGCAGGCAGTCCTGGGTCGGGGGCGGTGGGGCGCCGTTGAGCTGCGCGACATTGCAAGTGAGTAGGCGATGAGGACGCAATTCTGGTCATCGATGAGACCGGCTTCTCAAAATAGGGCAAGGCTGCATGCGGCGTCGCGGGCCAGTACCCCGGCTCGGCGGGCAAGATCACCAATTGCCAGATCGGTGTGTTCGCCGCCTACGTGTCGCGGCATGGCTATGCCTTCATCGATCGGGCACTCTACTTGCCAAAGGAATGGACGGACGACCCCGCTCGCCTGAAGGCAGCGCATGTCCCGGGAGCGCATGTCCCGGGCGATGCGGGCCTTGCGACGAAGCCCAAGGTCGCGCCTCGAATGATCGCTCGCGCGATCGCCGCAAAGGTGCCGTTCTTGTTCGTAGCGGCGGACAGCGTGTATAGCACGGGCAAGATCGAAATTCTGCTGCGTAAGGCGGGGCTATGTGTTCTGGGTGTCGCTTCCAATCACGTGTTCCGTTCCTGGGGCAAGCAGCAGCCTGTCGCCGGCACGCCTCCGCGATAGCCCAGAGCCTCCCAAGAAGGCCTGACGCCTCCTGCCGTCCGGCGACGAGATCAAAGGGCCGTGCTGGCACGACTGGGCCTATCTCAAGCTGGCCGATCTTAAGGCCAGTGAATACAACGACGCGCCCTTGTCGGCGAATGGACGCGGAGTCTTCTGATCCGCTGCAACATTGCCGACGGCAGCTTGACCTTCTTCACCGCATGGTGCTCCTAGTACCCGGAATCATAGCCGGGTGATACGGCGGCCCTTGAAGGGGCGCTGGCGGACCTTTTTCTTGGTCCAGACGAATGGCTCGGCTTTGTCGTTGTAGGCGTTGATGTAGGCATCGATGTGCTGCTCGAGCTGTTTGAGACTTGTGAATGAGGCGCCGGTCAACGACTGCCCCTGCAAGATCGAAAACCACACCTCGACCTGATTGAGCCAGGACGCGCTGGTGGGCGTGAAATGAAATTTCACGTTGGGATGTGCCTTGAGCCATTCCTCGTTCTTTTTATGGGTGCTGAGATTGTCGAGAACGACGTGAAGCTGGCGGTTCGGAAATGCTGCGGTGACGCGATCCATGAAGTCGAGAAACTCGACCCACGACGTCGTTTCGAATGCGCCGCAAGGATCTTCCCGGTGGCGACTTCCAGCGCTGCAAACAGCGTGGTCGTGCCGTGCCGCTTGTAGTCGTGACTTTGCCCGGTCAGGGATCTGCCGTTGGGCAGTTTCAGATAGCCCTGCGCTCGTTCCAGGGCCTGGATCGAGGGCTTTTCGTCCACGCATAGGACGATGGCCTTCTTGGGCGGGGCGACGTAGAGGCCAACCACGTCGGCGGCTTTGGCCGTAAACTGCGGGTCGTTGCTCTCGCACCAGGACTTGCGAGCCGCCAGATCGATCTTGTTGCTGCGCAAGAACCGCCAGACATATTGCACGTCGACATCACCAAGTTCCTCAGCCAGCAGAGGCCCAGTCCAGCGCGCGTATCCCGCGGGAGGCGGCTTATCGAGCAATTTTAAAATCCGCTTGTCGGTGGCCTTCGTATAGATCGGCTGCTTGCCCGGCAGCGGCTTGCTTTGCAGACCTTCAAGACCATGATCCGCATAGCGATGCCGCCAAAGGCTGACAATCCGCGGCTGGACCCCAACCTCCTTGGCAATCGATCGGGTGCTGCGCCCATCCGCCGCCAAAAGAACGATCCGCGCCCGCTTCAAATCGCGCTGCAACGTCACCGGTGAGCGGCAACGTTCCTCAAGCACCTTGCGATCTTTCCTCGAAAGGTGGACTTCTCTTGCTTCGGGTATCATCCCGATGTTGAATCATGACTCACTTCCCAGGGAAAGTGGGTACTAGGGCACCTCCATGCCGAAGCTCCTGTCCGTGGAAGGTCATCGCTGGGCCATCGTGGACAGCTTCGAAAGCACCAAGAACGAACTCGGCCTTGATCACAACGAAACCCGCTCCCTGCATGGCTGGCATCGCCATGTCTCACTCGTCATGCTTGCTTTCGCCATGATGGCCGTCATCCGTCATCGGACCGTCGCTCAAAAAAACGCGGCCGCGGCTTCGACCGAAGCATCGTTCTTGATCCGCTGGCTGATCCAGAAATCCGCCGCATCGCCATCAGGCTTGCCTAGCGGCGCCTCCCGCACGCCCACATCCTCGTATAGTCGTCCCGGCGCAGGGCTCATCGGGCAACGCTCGCAAGTCCATCGCGGGAGCAAAAATTGCAACCGTAATGCTAGCGACTTACTACCGTGAATACGGACGCCCGAGCACAACAACCACCTGGCGCTTGTTGGTTCGGCGCCCCAATGTTTGAACAGTAGCCGGTTTCAGTTCAGTGCATGGTGCGGTATCTTCCGCGTAGGCTGAGTTCAATAATCCTTTGCTAGTCGAGTGCTGCACGCTCGGCTTGCAACTCATCTTCGAATGCCACCCCCTGGGCCGTCGACATTCTGCCTTGCGTCGACACAGAAATCCGAAACAAACTGTCATCGGGAATGAGACGGACGCGGTGCGGGGAGCGAACGAGGCGCGGCAGTAGGTGCGATCATCGCGCAAGAGCGGGCGATAGCCAGAAGCCCGCGTGCTCGTGTGCGCTCAGGGCAGCGAAAGCCTGCATCTTACTTTAGCGAGCGCGCGGAGCTCTTTTATCTATCTACGGCCGACAAGGCGGTTGCGACCCCGCTCGTTAGCTCGAAGGCCCGCTCAACTGTTGATGGCCTTCCTCATGATGATCCGCGCCAGGTTGGCCTCGTTTCGTTATGCTTCCCGGAAGGCACTGAGGAGCTTTGAGTAGGCCGTGCGGGCTCATGCAAGCAAACCGCGAATTTGGTGAAATCTTATGCATCACCGGCCGATTTCGCTCGATTTCGCCGGATTCGGGCCGATTTTTGCATTTTTAGGGCGCAGGCACGCTTTACACTTTTCCGTGTCCGACTAGTCGAGGTCTCCTCCGCCTCAAGACGAAAGTTTGTAGAATGCTGCCGCAGTTCGAAATGCACCACAAGCCATCCACGCAGCATGGGGCTGGGGTCCTGCGGATTGGCGCGATCCGGAGGTGACAAATCACAATGGCTGTTACGAGCCCGACGAAGCTGATGTCAGCGAAAGGGCGATGTCGCATGTCGAGCGCCTCCCCGGACGAACCATTTCGAAACGTGGCCATCGCGTCCGTGCGGTAACCCGCATAGCCGGCCTATGTTCGTATGGCTGAGTAGATGGCCGGCTGTGTTCATGCGGGCGGTATCCCGGGGAACCCTCACCGTGCGGATCATGGTCCTTGAAGCGTGTTCAAGGTTGCGGGCTACTGGTACTTCATCCAGCTTTGGTGATCATTCCATGCAGCAAGCCAGTTCTGCATAACAAAGGGGGAAGGTTATGACCAAGCAGCATCCTGGTGATCGTTCACTCGGTTGCCTGAGCCGCCGCTCAGTGCTTCAGTCAACGGCGGGCTTACTAAGTGTGCCATTCGTCGCCAAAGCCACCGCAGCTGGGGCGCAGGAAAAGCTCGCTGGCAGTGGTGAAGTCGTGGCTTTCAGCTGGGGTGGCCCTTACACTGATGGCATGCGGCGAGCTGTCTACGAGCCGTTTACGGAGGCAACTGGCATCAAGGTGCTCGATGTGATCGCCGATAATGCCGAGCCCCAGGTCAAGGCGATGAACCAGGCGGGCCGCGTCGATTGGGACATTGCTTACCTCCAACTACAGAACTATCCAGCAATGCATGAAGCCGGAATGTTCGTGCCGATCGATTACAGTCTCTGGGATCAAGAGTCGCTAGAGGGCGTGCCGTCCGACGCTCGTCTCAAAGAAACAGTTGCAGTTGTTCAATGGGCAGAGGTGCTCGCTTATAATCAACGCGCCTTTCTGAAGGGCGGGCCGCAAAACTGGGTGGATTTCTGGGACGTCAAGAGGTTTCCGGGGCCGCGGGGGCTCGAGGCTGTCCTCGGCAGACATGCCATCCAGTTTGCGCTGCTTGCCGCCGGTGTCGCAGCCAAGGATATCTGGCCCCTTACCGATGACAAGCTCGATCGCGCCTTCGCAAAACTTAACGAGATCAAGCCACACATTTCGAAGTGGTGGAGCTCCGGCGGAGAATCGGCCCAGCTCCTGGTCAACCGAGAATACGTGATGACCGCCGCGTTCGACGGCCGTTTGGTCGGCCTGATCCGTCAGGGCGTGCCGATCAAACTGGTCTGGGAGGGGGCCTATCTGGGTCGTACCCATGCGGCGATTCTGAAAGGTGGCCCGAACTCAGCGAACGCGCAAAAGTTGATCGCCTTTATGAACCGCGCGCAGATTGCGGCCGCCTTTACGCAGGCAACCGGCTATGCGGGGCCGAATACAAATCAGCTCAAGCACCTGCCAGCCGACTTGATTCCGCTACTCAACGTAAACCCGGAAAACGCTGCGAAGACCATCAGCGAGAATTTCACGTGGCTCGCGGCGAAGCGCCCAGACGGCAAACCCAACGGAGATCACATTCAGGAGCGTTGGCAGGCATGGAGGACGCAATGAGCTCCATCGTAATCCACGGCCGGGCGAAGTCCTCGGCTTCGTCATCGCCCGGGCCCACACAGTGGGCATGGCTGCTTCTGCCTGGAAGCATCTTCCTTGCGGTGCTCTTTATCATGCCGCTCACGGAGCTTTTGTTGCTTTCATTTGGGATGCCAAACTGGACGTTGGCAAATTTCCTACGCATCAGCGAGAACCCTGCCTACATCGTCATATTGCGCACCACGCTAGAGATCAGCATTTCGGTGACTGCGCTCGCCTTCGTGCTTGGCTACCCCATCGCCTATGCCCTCACGACGGGCGGAGCGATGCTGCGTACCTTCCTACTCATCGCGGTTGTGCTGCCGTATTTCACGAGCGTTCTGGCGCGAACCTTCGCGTGGGTTGTCCTGCTTGGGCGCAGTGGGGTCATTAACGAGATTCTGCTTCAGCTCGGCTTGGTGTCCCAGCCGGTCACCATGCTCTACAACCGGTTCGGCGTCATCGTCGGCATGACGCACATCGCCCTGCCGCTCATGATCCTGCCGATGTACACAGTCATGTCCAGAATCGACCGGAGGTTGCTGCGTGCCGCGAGGGCCAACGGCGCGAGCCCGCTTGCCGCGTTCCTCACGATATTTCTGCCGCTCAGCCTGCCGGGACTTATTGCGGGAGTCCTGCTCGTCTTCATCTACTGTCTCGGCTTCTACATCACACCTGCATTGATGGGTGGGTTATCTGACCTCACAATTACGATGGAGATCAGCTCCCAAGTCGTGGAACGACTCAATTGGAACTTCGGCTCAGCCCTCTCCGTGGTCCTCTTGGTAACTGTCTTCGGAATATTGTGGATCGGCTCCCGCTTTTTTCCCATTGAGCAGCTTCTGGGAATGTCCGATAGCAACGTCGTTTCGGAAACCCTCACCCGCCGACAAATGGGAACCCAATGGCTGATGCGTGTCGGCTCCGCGTCAAATGCACTCGACCGCTGGCTCCCTTCGATGGGAGGCCGCGGTATCCCGATCCTGGCGAGCTTCCTGGCGGTGCTTCTCCTCCTGCCGGTACTGATCGTCGCGTACCTTTCGTTCAGCGATTCGGCTTACTTTGTCTTCCCCTTGCCAGGCTATTCGCTGCGCAACTACCAAGCCTATTTTTCCTATCCAATGTGGATAGGCGCAACCGTCGCTAGCATCCGCGTTGCCTTAATGGCGGCCGGCATGGCCACCGTGCTCGGCAGTATGCTTGCCTTTGGCTTATCGCGCGGCAACATCCGCGGTCGCGGAGCAATGGTCGCCCTTGTGCTCTCGCCGATCATCATGCCGAGCATTATAGCGGCGGTCGCGACTTACTTCCTGCTTGCGCGGCTGGGCCTTCAGGGCACCGAATTCGGCTTGGCACTTGGTCACGCGGTCCACGCAATCCCGTACGTGGTGGTGATCGTGGTCGCCAATCTGCGCGACCTGAACCCGTCGTACGAGCGTGCGGCCCGCAGCCTTGGCGCAGGGCCTCTCGTGACCTTCCGCACGATCATCGCGCCGCTCGTTATGCCAGCCCTCATCGTCGCCAGCTTCTTTGCGTTCCTGAGTTCGTTTGACGACGTCGTCTACGTGCTGTTCCTCGGCATCGGAAAGATCACCACCTTGCCGATGCGCATGTGGGAAGGGATTAAGCAGGATATCAATCCCACCATTGCGGCCGTGGCCACGTTGCAGATGCTTTTCGCGGGGACAGTTATCTTCGTCGCCGCCGTGTTGAGGCGCCGGAAGAACACCTGACCGATCGAACTCAAACGCAGGTTTTGCGATAACTAAGTACTTAAACGACTCTAGGGAGCTGAAATGTTGATGAGAGCTAGCTTGAGCCGCACCGATGTGAAAAGCGGTGGCATTGCGCTGCATAACTTGCAAAAAAGTTACGGCGGTGCAACGGCCGTTGACGATGTCAGTCTTTCCATCTCGCCTGGAGAGTTTATTTCGTTGCTCGGGCCCAGCGGATCGGGAAAGACGACAACTCTGATGATGATCGCTGGTTTCGAGCTGCCAGACAGCGGTCAAGTGCTATTGGATGACAAGGACATCACGCGCCTGCCGCCCCACCGTCGCGAACTCGGGGTGATCTTCCAGAACTATGCGCTTTTCCCGCACATGACGGTTGCCGAGAACGTGGCATATCCGCTTCGTATGCGGCGTATGGCCAGAGCGGATATCGAAGATCGCGTGCGTCGCGTTCTTGACCAAGTGCACCTCGGTACTTTGGCCTCACGCTATCCCCACCAGATGTCCGGCGGTCAGCAGCAGAGAGTGGCCATCGCACGGGCACTGGTTTTCGATCCGCCCGTTCTTCTTCTCGACGAGCCGCTGGGCGCGCTGGACAGGAAGTTGCGCGAGCATCTCAGAAACGAGATCAAGAACTTGCATAAGCAGGTCGGCAAGACTATGGTCTACGTCACGCACGATCAGGATGAGGCGCTCGCCATGTCCGATCGGGTGGCCGTCATGCATGAGGGCCGGATCCGACAGGTGTCTGCGCCGCACGACATCTATCGCCGGCCGGCGGACTTGTTCGTCGCGAGTTTCGTCGGTGAGGTCAACCTCATACCTGCGACGATCAAATCTGGCGTCGCTCTCAATGCTGCAGGCGAAAGATTGCCCGCGGAGCGATGGACTGGCGCGGACACCAATGCAACGCTTTGCGTGCGACCCGAACATTCGCGTTTTGATAGTATCCAAACCTCAGGGGGAATTCAGGGGCGCATTGTCGACATGACATTCGTTGGAGACGCGACGATCTTGGAATTCCGCAGCGACTCCGGATTGCAGCTCAAGTCGAAAGTGCTGAACGTGTCGGCTGAAGCCATGCTCGAGATTGGTTGCCCCTGTGTCGCCTCGTGGCATGCAACCGACGCGACCATTCTGACCGAGTAGATTTGCCGGCACGGGCTATACGCATCGGTGACGCCTGCCGTTCATTTGAATAATGAGCAGCGCTGCCCGGCTCTTTGCGCTAGAGATAAACAGAACGAGCTGGAGCCAGCGCCCTACTCAAGTAAGTAGCTAATCGCGAGTGGCTCGAGTCGCTGGTCCGGGACAGGAACACAGCACAAAAGGTGGCGTAGCTGGCGCATAAGGGGCTGTCGGCGAGCGTTGGCTTGAGGGCGGGTGTGATCAGATATTTCCCATCGGCGTAGATTCGCCCCTTCGCGTCGATTTGGGAATCGTATGTCAGCAACAGAACATTGGTCTGGGGTGGAGCAGATAGCCGCACGGCTGCATTTGGAGCCGTCAGTCGTTTTTTACAGTCTGAGAAGCCACTCGTATCTTGCAGGACCAAATTGGAGTGGTTTTCCGGATTGATGCTGGATAGCCCGTACCCTGCATGAATCCTGCGATTTCCGCCCGGTTCAAAAAGACGTCTGCTTCTGAGCGTTTTCAGTATTGGGTGACCTTCCACTGCGTATTTCCTCCGGATGAAGCTCGAGTCCGGCCTGACGAAGAACGGACAGATGAAGTCAGCAAGGTTCACGGAAGAGCAGATTATCGCGGTGTTGAAGGAGCATGAGGCCGGGCAAAGACGGCCGACCTGGCTCGCAAGCACGGGAGCTCCGAGGCGACGATCTACAATTGGAAGTCCAAATTCGGCGGCATGGACGTTTCCGAGGCGAAGCGGTTGAAGGCCTTGGAGGACGAGAACGCGAAGCTGAAGAAGCTTCTGGCCGAGCAGATGCTCGATAGTAAGACCGTATGTCCGCCTCTGCCGATGAGATGGCTCGCCCTACACTGAGGGTCCGAGGGTTGCTCGGGTGGACCGAGCCGATCCTCATCACAGGAGGACGAGCCGTGGCAGATTATAGGGAAGCATTCGTCGGAATCGATGTAGCCAAGCTCAGAAACGCAGTCGCGAAGCGGACGCAGGCCGCCACGGGGAGGTTCGCTTTTTCGGTAAGGTCGATGCTTCGGCCACCAACATGCGCCGCGTCTTTGGGCGGATCGCCAACCGCTTTGACCGTGTCCACTTCTGTTACGAAGCCGGCCCGACTGGCTATGGTCTTTATCGCCTGATCCGGTTCCTCGGCTACAAATGCACGGTAGTGGCGCCATCGCTAATCCCAAGGAAGCCGGGCGATCGTGTGGAGACGAACCGTCGGGACGCCGTTTCTCTCGCGCGGCTATTGCGCGCCGGCGAGTTGACAGCTGTGTGGGTTCCCGATGAAGGTCATGAAGCGATACGCGACCTGGTTCGAGCCCAATCGGCAGCGGTTGAGACGCTGCGGATCCATCGGCAGCAGGTGAGTGCCTTCATGCTCAAGCATGGCCGCACCTATCCCCGCAAAAAAGGCTGGACGATGCGCTATTTGCGTTGGCTCCAGGAACAGCAGTTCATCGAAGTTCGTCTCGGCCTGGTCTCTGGAGCCGCTCGTGCGGGCGCTCCAAACATTGCGCGGCGTCGGTCTGGTCGTCGCGGTGACGTTCGCGACCGAGGTTGGTGACGTGAGCCGTTTTGAGAGCCCACGTCAACTTATGGGTTACCTCGGCCTGGTGCCAAGCGACCGATCGACGGGAGAGTCTGTCAGACGTGGCGGCATCATCAAGGCCGGCAACGGCCGTGTTCGCCACATGTTGGTCGAGAGCGCCTGGACATATCGACACCCGCCGAAGATCGGCAAGATAAAGCTATACCGGCTGCTCGAGCAGACGTCGCCAGCCGTGCGAGAGATTGCCTGGAAGGCGCAGAGCCGTTTGACGGCCCGCTACCCGAAGCTGGCTGCGCGCCGCAAACGAACAACGGTGGTCTGCACCGCTATCGCCCGTGCACTGGTCGGGTTCATGTGGGCAGTCGCCAAGCAAGTGCAGACAGCCTGATTGGGCGCTCTTCTAGTCATCGTGCACGGGCGGAGGCAGGACCACGGCAGAGGGAATGCCCGTCAGACGCTTTGTGGCCGGCAAGAGCGCCGACGCCTGCAGTAAGATAGGAGCAGACCTCGGACGCACAATCGGGAATGCGGTCGCCAACCCGCGCATCAGAGCTTGATCACCGACGTCCTTCGGTTGCGCCTCCACCTATGCACGACCATCTCTATGAACAGCCGATCGACGATCGGACGATGCCCTGCGTTCTAATCCTTGAGCGAACGCGGCCTCGCCAATCATGAACCGCGGCCGATCTTCGTCGGGGTCCACAACGAGCGCCTGACGCGTTTCGGCGCAACACACATCGTGCCGCGTGCCGCCTCCCAGGCCGCGTCCACGAGGCCAAGCTTGGAGGGCAAGCCGATATCGCCGCACATCTTCCGGCATTCCCTCGCCATGAAGCTTCTCCAGTCGGGCGTGGACCTCCTGACGATCCAGGCTTGGCTTGGCCATGCTCAGGTCGCCACAACCCACCGGTACGCCGCTGCGGATGTCGAGATGATGCGCCGAGGACTCTCGAGAAGGCGGGCGTCTCAGGCGACCGCAGCGCGCGCTTCCGGCCGAACGACACGATCCTGCGGCTGCTGGCCAGCATCTGATTATTATGTGGCAGAGGAATCTAGCCGTGGCTGGCGTTAGGGCGCCTCCGCCACATAATCTCGCCCGACACATAAGAATGTGTTGTGTTGCGTGCAACATAACCATTCTCGGGCGCTGTTTATGTGTTCCGTGTCCAAGCGCGGATCGGATCAAGTTGATCTTCTGGGACGGGACAGGTTTGTGCCTGTTCGCCAAGCGGCTCGAGGAAGGCATCTTCCTCTGACCGAAGATCGAGGATGGCGTGATGCGTTTGTCGGCGGCGGAATTGTCGGCGCGGCTCGAAGGGCTTGATCGGCGGCGCGTCCACGAGGCACGAGATACGGTCGTCCCGACGCAAGCCGGATAATTGTGGGCCGCCCTGCGGCGAAGTGAATCAGGGGCATCTAGGTGTTTAGTCCCAGGCTTTGATGGTGCATTCTTATCGCACGATTCGAAGGATGCGACATGGGACAAATTCTACACGGCTGCGCAACCACGACGGACGCAGTCCGTCGAGCAATACAAAGTCAAGAGAGCCTGAGAACGCTCGCCAAGCGCTACGGGATCAACCAGACGACTGTCGCGAAGTGGAAGGAGCGCAAGAGAGCGCGGTGTCTTCGGTATCATCAAGCGCGAACTGCGCTGCCTCTCCGCCATCGAGCCCATCATCGGCACCTGGTCACCTCGGCCTGCTGCTACCTCAAACGCCGCGCCGGCGACACCGCCAAGTCATCCTCTCAGCCGTCGGCCACAACTTCCGCCGCATCCTCGCCTGGCTCAGGACTCTTTGGTGCCTCTTCCTGACGGCCTCATCGCAGCCGTCCACGCCCCCCCACCGCTTGAAGCGGTTTTTTGAACGGACGACTCGTGATGATCACGCGAAAGCGGGAGCTGCTCCAGCCGCCGGTCGTCCGATCATCGTTATCCAAGCCGGAATAAGTCGAGGTCAAGTTCCTGACTGCGCGAGAAGGCTTTCTTTGACGACATTCGCGGGGGGCGGCTTGATGACCTTGACGCGCGCCACACTGCGTCGGCCGTCGGTGCTGACGGGCACCTCGCCCTCGATGGTTGCGCGACGAACAATACGAGGCTTATCGCCGTAGTCATTGGCCGCATAATGAATCGTGGCGCGGTTGTCCCAGATAGCGACATCACCCTGCTTCCATTTCCAGCGGACTGTGTTTTCTGGCTTGGTGATATGAGATTCAAATAGATCGGTTAGCCTCTGGCCGTCACATTTCGAGACGTCAACAAGACGTCTCACATAAGAGCCAAGAACCAGCGTGCGCTCTCCAGTCTCGGGGTGGACCCGTACGACGGGATGTTCGGTCTCGAACCTCGCTCCAGTAAGGGCGTCGTCATAAAGAGTCTTATCGGCATCGGTAGGGCGGCCAACCACGGCGAAGCTGTGAATAGCCCAGAGGTCGTCGGCAAGCCGTCGCAGCGGAGTGGGCAAGTCCAGATATGCGGTCGCGGTGTTTGCCCACACGGTGTCGCCGCCGATTGGTGGGATCACAATGCCTCGCAGCACCGAAATCTTTGGATAGGCGTCCATGCAGGACCAGTCGATGTGCCAGTTGTCAGTTGAGAAAGGTGGGTATACGGAATGAATTTCGACGACCGACGTCGTCCCCTTGGTAGCGGCGAACGTCGGATTCGGCGCAAGCTTCCCAAAACGCATGGCGAAGCGCTCCTGCTCGACATCGTCCAGATGACCCTGGTCGCGGAAGAAGATGACCTTGTGCTCAAGCAACAGACCATTGATCGCAGCGATGGTCTGATCTGGCAAATCGGCCGACAGCCGGATATTCCTGATTTCAGCGCCGATGCGCACCGTGCGTTTGACGATGTCGGTACGCGGAATGATGTTACCCATCAAGACCATTTCACTCACGGCAGAATTCTCCAAGATTGTGGCGTTCTCGCCAGACAAAACGATTTAGATGTGACACGAAAGGCATTGAAGACATTTCCGGACATCAAGGTTAGCGCCTCTCGATGGCTGGTTATCGCTTGCTTCATCGATATTCGATATCGCCTCCTGTTTGCTAGAGACTAGTGTTGCATATCTTCATTGCCACCGTACCTACATCTTCTGGTGGGGTTGATCTCACCCGATCGAGGTCGGCGCCGAGGTCACAAGATAACCTCGATCGCTTCGCCAGCGGTACGCCGCTGCTCGTGGCAAGGCGGCCGCGGTCAGAATTGGCTGACGGCTCAAGGCAAGTGCGGCAATCGCTCCGCCCAAGGACAGTGTGCAGGCGTGGATCGCTCCCTCGGCACCATGGGGCCAGAAATATTCGAAGGTTGGACCGATCTTCATCGCTCGCCAATTTCAAAGAGTGCCAACTGAAACGCTACCACGATATCGTTCGGAGACTTCTCAGTCGTTAGGGATTTCTTGTCCGACATCAACTTCCCCTAGGGTTGCCCACACGTCGATCACATTTGGGAAGGCTACAGAGCGCCGAATCATACTCAGGCACTGTCTGGTTGAACAGATTGAACGGCCGTACGTGTGTTGGAAGGCGAGAATTGCCGCCGTCGCGAAGACGAATGCTGCGGGATAGAAGAAAGAATCATGTGCGATCGAAGCCTGCGACTGGTGCGAAATCCAGAGCTATGAAGTCAGAGCTTGTGATTTTTTGCATCGCATGTCGATCGGGAGCGTGGCGGGCTTTTGCTGTGAGGTTTCCGGCAACAATCGTTTGTTTTGTCAGCGCTGGCGCTTGGGGCACACGGTGAGGCAACCGTGAGTTGAGGGTGTGACGTCGAAGCGCTGGGCCTCGGCTCAGGCGGCGGCAGCCATCCGTCTCAGCCGCGCGCCTTGGAGGATGTTGTTGGCCACGGCGTACCAGGTGAGCACGATGGTGGCGTTGGCTCGGCCGCGTACGGTGAGTTGCACCAGGCCGCACTGCCGGAACCGGGCATTGCTGCATTCATGGATCGAGCGCTTCCGATAGGTCGCCTTGCCGCTGTCGCTGTTCATCCGTTTCCGCCACGCGCTCACGCCCGGTCCGTCGTCGGGTCGCGGCGCGAACGGGTCGGTGTTGCGTTTGTTCACGATCGGCGGGCAATGCATGGCCACGTTGGCGCCGTGCGCCCATTCGATTTCGTCATTCTTGGTGAAGCCGCCGTCGATCAAATGCTGTTTCGGCAGTGCCCCGTAGGTCGCGTCGATCTGCTCCAGCATCGGTCGGGCCAAACCGCGATCCGAACTGCTGGTGGAGACCTCAACCGCCACCACGATCTGCTCCCCGGCGACGCTCGCAATCTGCATGTTGTAGGCCGGACGAAACCCGCCATCGGCCATCTTCACCACCCGTGCGTCGGGGTCGGTGGTCGAGGCACGCGGGTTCTTTGTGCCGCGCCTGAGCGCTTGTCGAAGACTTGCCGTCTGGGGAGTCGTCGTCCGGAAGCGCGGGTTGTGGCTTACGCTTGGGCTGCTGCGCTTCGATCTCCGCAACCTTGGCCACCGCCGCCTCCAGCCGGGACAGCCGTTCCGCGGCCCGCTGCGTCCGCCGTTTCCGCAGCCGTTTCTCGTTGGCCACAGGGTCGCTCCCCACCTCCTTGGCAAGCTCCGCCAGAATCGCCTTCACGTCGGCAATCCGCTGTTCCAGCCGCGCCCGCCGGCCAAACGACGAGGCCCCGGCCGAGGCCCGTACCCGAACCCCATCCTGCGCCAACATCGCCAAGTCGATCAATCCTTCCGCCGCCAGCGCCGTGACGCTCTGTGCCAACAGCCGGTTCAACAGCTCTCCGTGATCCAGGGTGCGGTGGTTCACCCCGACCCCGCCCGCGCGGCCAGTTCGTGCTGCATGCCAAGGCGCTGCCGGGCAACGAATAGGACGGCCACACGCTCCGCGGTGTCATCGAGGCTACCGTATGACAAGGGCTATCGCGGCCACAAAACGGAAAACCCGCGCCGCGTCATTGCCTCCGGCCAGAGGCGTAGCGTCTTCGACGCCATCAAACGCTAGCTCAGCGCCGCTCAGCCATCAAGCCCGTGATCGGTCACATGAACACGACGGACACCTCGCCGCTGCTATCTCAGAAGTCGGGAGGGCGATGCGGCCGCCGTCCGCCACAACCTGCGCCTCGTCCCCGCCTGGCTAAGGATTCCGTTGCGCCTAATCATGAACGCCTTGTTTCGGCTGCTCGCCGTTCCGCCCGCGCTCAAATCAGCTTCTTAACGGGCGACCAATCCGGACTCGCTGCAGTTCTAAGATCGTCGCATCTCAACAGATGTGATGTCGGCAATGCGCCCCCCGATTCTCACCAGAGATCGCTGCGGCTCTCATTTGGAGCCGCAGTGTTCGGGGTGGATGCAAAGAGTTGCATCCGTGTTTGCGTCAGTCCATTGCGGCGCAGACAACTTCTCGCCTGCAGGACTGTGAACAACGCCCGATATGAGCGTGATGGGGTATCAGATTGACCTCACTGATCAAGCTCGCCACGAACAAGTCCGCCGACCTGCGATAGATGTCGTGCGGCGAAGTAAAACATCAATACCTCGTCTATCCGCGCAGACTTACTGCATTCACCTGCGCAAATTAGTGAAAATGCTTTGGTCGGTTGAATCATAATAGCAGCGCAAGGGCAATCAGGCTGGAGCGATTGGCAATGCACTCGGTTGCTTATTCAGCGCGCCTGAGTTTATGACGAGGGACAATCCACGGTGGATAAACAGAATGGTGTACACCGGTCCCGCATGGCGCAGGCCGAGACGATCGAGGAGGTGGTCGGCTCGGGCCTTTGCACGGGCTGCGGACTATGCGCCAGCATCGCTGGCCCCGCCATCTCCATGGGCATCAATATAGAAGGGAATATGCGGCCCCTCGTCAGACAGGAAATCGGGAGGGACAAAAACGCGCAGATCATGGCCACCTGCCCAGGCGTGTCAGTACAAGGACCCGGCAAACCCGAAGGGGTCACCACCCATCCTGTGTGGGGACCGATGCGTGAGATCCATAGGTCATGGTCGAGCGATCCGGTCGTCCGTCACAAGGCCGCAGCCGGTGGCACCTTGACGGCGCTCGGTCGATATCTTCTGGCCAGTGGTCGTGTCGAAGCGGTGTTGCATGTACGTGCCGACGATCAAAAGCCATGGCTTACAACGTCCACAATTTCGAGAACGCCCGACGATGTGCTAGGTGCGGCTCAGTCGCGCTATGGCCCATCGTCGCCTCTCGTCAATGTGCACAGATTGCTCGACGAGGGCAAACGCTTTGCGGTGATCGCTAAACCTTGCGACATCTCGGCTATTCGCGCCCTTGGGCGTGTCGATCCTCGGGTCGGGCAGCTTATCCCCTACATGTTGACCATTTTCTGTGGCGGGGTTTTCTCCGCTCACGTTGCTAAGGCGGTGTTGCGCCACCATAGCATCGATGAGCAAAACGTTGCCTTGTATCGATATCGCGGGGAGGGGTGGCCTGGCCCGCTCCGCGTCCAGACACACGACGGGGCTATTTACGACTTGCTCTATCCGGGAGCCTACCAAACAGGGAAGTTCTCCTACGAACTTCAGTTTCGCTGTAAGGTTTGTCCTGACCAAGTCGGAGAGGTGGCGGATATTTCTGCGCCCGACGGCTGGATACTGCGGGACGGCCGGCCAATTCACGAGGAGGCGCCGGGAACGAACGTGGCTATCGTTCGCACGTCAGCCGGCCAAGAGTTGCTGCAGGCCGCCGTCGCGGAAGGTTATCTCGAAGTTGCACCTGTCTCAGTAGAAGAAATCGACCAGATGCATGCAGAGAAAATAATTCGAAAAGCGGCCGCCTCCGCCGCATTTTTCGCCCTTCGACTTATGGGCCAGAAGACGATCAAGGTTTCTGGCTACCGCACCGCAACCGGTCTGATGCGTGCTGGCTTGCGCGGCATTTTTCGGCAATTTGCAGGTACAGTTAGGCGGGTGAAGGCCGGAGAGAACCGAGAACACCTTATTTGATGCCCGTTTCGTGTGCCACTGTTTTGGCAATTCGCCATTCCCGGACCGGTTCAAGGGAACGGGCTTGAGGTTTGGTTCAGGGGGCGGAGAACAATGGAATCTTTTCGGACACCGCTTCCGGTGAATGATTTTCTGGAGGCATTGACACTATGTCGCAACTGCATCAACAGCGTCTTGGGTTCCTATACCCTGGTAACGGAGGTCGGTCCGTGGGTGGGGCCGATAACGACTACCCTCGCCTAGTTAACGATCTCTTTCCCGACGGCTCCGTGATTGCTGATATTGCCTACACGACTTACGCCGAGGCTAACAACGTCCATACCATCGAGGCGCTCATCGACACTGGGGCTCGATGGCGGCTTGGCGACGGAGCGATTACTTTGAAGAGCCGAGACGCTGATGTCGCGGTGTGGGCCTGCACGAGCGGGAGCTTCGTGTTCGGTCTTAACGGAGCGCAGCGACAGGTCGACGAGCTTGCGGAGGACTTCGGAGGTCCCGCATCTAGCACGTCGCTTGCGTTCGTCAGAGCGCTCGATGCTTTAGATATCGATGAAGTTGCGGTTGCAGCGTCGTATCCCGAAGGGCTCACCCGGCCCTTTCTGGATCTCCTTCAAGAGGCAGGCCATCATGTGGTGGGTGGGCAAAGTCATGGCATCATGTCTGGGCCCGAGGTCAGTCTCTTGTCCGAAGACGAGGTTCTGGAGTTCGTTCGGGCCGCGGATCACCCGCGGGCCAAGGCGATCTTGGTGCCAGATACAGCCATGCGCACTGTCGGCGGAATTGCGCGTTTCGAGGCCGCAGTGGCCAAGCCTGTACTGACAGCCAACCAAGTCACTGTGTGGGAGGCGCTTCGGCTATTGGGTGCCGTGCCGTACCGCGAAGGAGCGGGTTCCTTGTTCACTGGAACGCCGCCGGCTTCATCGAACGTGCACCGGTGACAATCGTAGAGGTGGAGGGCCGTCACTGATCGCGATCCGTTGCCTGACGGACTTTCATACGGGCCGGGTTGGGCTGGCTCACCACGGTGACGGGATGATCTTCATCCGTCGCGGCTTCGCCGCGTCCATAGGCCTCACCAAACGACTGCATGCCCAGGCGCGTTTCGCCGGCCACGCGACCGGGGGCCGTGATGCGCCCTTTGCCCTTGCCCGACAAGATAGCGCGCGAAATTGTCGGCCTGATCGGTCAACTGCTGCATCAGGGGTGGGACCCGCCTGGGTCGGCGCCAGCAGAAGCGCACGGTTGCCCGCTGCACTACGCCGATCGACATAGTGCAAGACACTCAGTACTTCGCCGATGCGCTGCTGGTTCTTGCGGGCCAACAGGATTGGACTTGGTGAACTTACGCCAATTGGGCGTTCTCTAGGACATTGGTGCTACTCGATGGTCAACCCGTTGTACCGTCGAGCATCGCCGGTGCCGTTGACCTTTCTACTATTCCGAGCTCGCTGGTCGAGCGCGTTGAACTTAAAGGGAGAAACATCCATGACTACAGAGCCCTTGCGCGTCGGCATCATCGGCGCTGGCGCCAACATGCGGCTCAAGCATATTCCGGGTCTGCGCGCGCAGAACGGCGTTGAACTCGTCGGCCTCGCCAATCGCCGCGAGGACTCGAGCAAAAAGGCCGCCAAAGAGCTGAATATTCCGAAGGTCTACGCCAACTGGACCGAGATCGTCGCCGATCCTTCGATCGACGCGGTGTGCATCGGCACGTGGCCTTACATGCACGCGCAAATGACGATCGCGGCACTCGAGGCTGGAAAGCATGTCTTGTGCGAGGCGCGGATGGCGATGAACGCTCGCGAGGCGCATGCAATGCTCGCCGCCTCGCGGCGCAATCCGCAGCTTGTTGCGCAGATTGTGCCCGCACCGTACGCGCTTCCCGTGGACCGAACCATCGCCGACACCATTGCGAGTGACGCTATTGGCAATCTCATCGCCGTCGACCTCCGCGTCTCCAGCAGCGGCAATCCGATCGCGGATACACCGCTGCACTGGCTGCATAGCCGCGACCTTTGCGGCAATAACATCATGGCGCTCGGAGGCTGGTATGAGCAGATAATGCGCTGGGTCGGCCCTGCGGCAAGCGCGTTCGCGGTGGGCCAGGTGGTGGTGAGGCATCGGAAGGATGCAGCCGGCAACCGCGTGCCGATGACGATCCCGGATCACATCGATGTTACAGGATACTTGCAGCAGGGCGGCCAGTATCGTCTCATCGTGTCATCGACTATTGGCCACACGACGAGCAGAAGCGAGGCTTGGTTCCACGGCGAGAAGGGCACACTGGCCTACTGCATTCCGCACGAAGGCGAACCTTACCTTCAGGTGGCGAAAATGGGGGGCGCGATAGGACCGCTAGCCATCGACCCGGCCAAGCGCGGCGCCTGGCGCGTAGAGGAAGAGTTCGTCAACGCTGTGCGCGGTTGCGAACAGGTGACGCACACTGATTTCCTAACCGGCGTGAAGTATATGGAATGGACCGACGCCGTAAACCTCTCCTTATGCGAACGCCGTGAAGTGCAACTGCCGCTACATCTGTGAGGGCTCCGAGGTCCCCCGGTATGCAGCAGGGGAAGCGCATGTAAGATCGGCGACAGTCCTAGTCATATCCGCGGCGGCCCTCCTTCAGCCATGATTCGCTTTTTCGCGATCTTGGCTTTGTCAAAAGGCGTGCATCTCCGAGCATCCCGCGTTCGGGTCAGAGACATGCAGTCCCGTATGCTTTGCCTGTCAAGACCAGAGCAGAAATATCTGGCCTTGATGCTTTCAAAACTGCAACATCTGCAATGTATCGCTTAGGCTCGGCGTAGGGGATCGCGACGCTTGACTGGTCGCCATCGGGATGGTTCTTCATTTCAAAGCAAGATAGCGCCATGCGTTCCCATATTTGGCTTGCGCATCCATCACTTTCCGATGCTCTTCGGCGGAGAAGTCTTTAAGGCTCATGGGCGTGGGTCTTCCGCGTAAACGTTATTGCCAGAACGTCCCGGATGACGGCCGTTTTGTCTTCCAAGGGGGTGACTGGGGTCACGCCATGGAAGACGCGCGCATCATCCAGAAAGACGGCGTCGCCGGGATCGGTCAGCGTGAAGCTTCCCAAAGGCGCGCCTTGTGGGTCAAAGATTTGGGTGGTGCCGCTGACGACATTGCTGCGGCAGATCAGCATGACAAAAGCCCCGTCCACGCCATCGCGATGAATACCTTCGGGTGCCGGCAGGCCATACTCGCCCGCCGCCGCTTCAATGCGGAATTGATGCAGTTCGACATGCCACGCTGGCACGGTGCCGGGGGCCAACATAACTGCCTCTCAAATGTCGTCGCCAGGCCCCAATAAGCGTTCGAACGATCGGATGTTGGCCAATCTCAGGTAAGACCGGCTCAAACCAGCGCTCGAGACCACCATTGAGGCGGTTATAGACCTTGGCCTGGTAGTGCGGTTGCCGATTAATGCTGCCCTTGGTTACCTCGAAAACCGTGTATCGCCGGCGGCGATAGCGCCCCCCGTCCGACATATGTGTTGATCTTCGCCAAGGCCGTTCCGGCTCGCGGCAAATCCGCGCCAGTCTTGCCACGGCGATTGTAGCCACGCTAGCAGCGCCGCGCCCGAGCGGATCGCATAGCCCTTGATGCGTAGTTCGCTTTGCAGGTGGTCCATCAGGCCGAATTCGCGCCCAAGCCCGCCGAATTGCCTTCTTACCATTTGGTCGCGCGCGCCGGTTGTGCAACACGCTGCGGCGCATGGCTGGTTGTGCCGGCCGAGTTCTAGGGAGCCTCCGAACCGCCTGGAAGGACGGAGCTATGCGCCCGACGGATCGGCCAATCATGAAAAGCGAAAAGAGGCCGGCGTCGTCCCGAGCCGATCATCCGGGCAACGCCAGATTTGCGAAAATGGTTTGAAGCCGAGCCCTGGCGGACTGGTAGCGAACTGCTCTCCCGGTTGCAGGTGGAATATCCTGGAGCCTATCCGGACAAGCTTCTTCGAACGCTTCAACGTCGGCTCAAATCCTGGCGCAGCGAGCAAGCGAACGCGTTACTGGGTCGTGTCCCCGGTGATGGTGTAGCTCGGTAGAGCAAAGCCGCCCGTACGCGCGCCTCACATAGCGCCGTAGCGGGCGGGCGGCTTTGCGGTGGTCATCGATGATTCGTCGGTAAGGTTTGGGTTGCGACACCAACCTGATTCGAGGAACCACCGATGACCCACGACATGATGAACCTACGCTCGCTCGTGGAGAAGACCCCTGATGCCGATCTGTTGCGCGAGATGATCGGCTTTGCGGCCCAGCGCTTGATGGAGCTGGAGGTTGAAAGCCAGACCGGGCGGCGTACGGCGAGAAGACCCCCGAGCGTCTGGCCCAGCGCAACGGTGACCTTCGACCGGATCTGGGAGACCCGGGCCGGCGCGGTCGAACTGCGCATCCCCAAGCTGCGCAAGTGCTCCTACTTCCCGGGCTTCCTGGAGCCGCGCCGCCTGGCCGAGAAGGCGCTCACCGCCGTGGTTCAGGAAGCCTATGTGCAGGGCGTCTCGACCCGCTCGGTCGACGATCTGGTGCAGGCTATGGGCATGACCGGCATCCAGGTGAGCCGGCTGTGCGGCGAGATCGACGACAAGGTGAAGGCCTTTCTCGGCCGCCCGATCGAGGGCGACTGGCCGTATCTGTGGATCGACGCCACCTACGTGAAGGTGCGCCAGCAGGGGCGCATCGTCTCAGTCGCAGTGATCATCGCGGTCGGCGTCAACAGCGATGGCCGGCGCGAAGTTCTCGGTATGGATATCGGCCCCTCGGAGGCTGAGACGTTCTGGACGGCCTTCCTGCGCAAGCTCGCCCGTCGCGGACTGCGCGGCGTCAAGCTGGTCGTGTCCGACGCCCATGAAGGCATCAAGGCCACCGTCGATAAGGTGGAAATCGTATCCCGGCTCAGCCCGAAAACCTTCGCCGCTTCTCGCCAGCTTCTCCCTTCGACAAAAATAAACCGGCGTACCGCCGCATAAGTCTCCACCGCGAACATCCCCGACCGCCCTTCCGACTCAAATCAGAAAAGGGTCAACCTCAAAAGTGGCCGGGTTTTACGCCGCCACGCAGCCGCAAAGTGCCGCCGCTCCGTGGCCTACTATTGCTCCGCCGCCTACAGTGCGGCCCGTCCTTCAATAACCTTGCAAATAGCCTTTAAAATCAACCCTACTGGCGTCAGGCCTACTGTAGGTTATCGGCTTGGGATCCAGCCATTGGACTACCTTATCCTTGATCGCAAAAGCGAAGAAATGATTTCCATGCGGATTGTAATGTCCAATCAGATACTCTTTCTGATAGTTTTCCCAGTTTAGGCGATATTTTGCAAAATCCTGCAGATGGGCCTGATTGATATCAATATATTGTTGCTCAGTTAATTTCAAATAATCGACAGTCTCTTGGTCTCGACGTGGGGCGTTCTTATGCATTTCCTGCATGGCGCCGTAAGGGTCGAAAAGCACGAAAAGAATCTTCTTCCCGTAGCGCTTGGCGAAGGAGCGAAGCTTCTCCAACGTGAAGATGTTCGCACGTTGAGAAAAACGGTTCAGCAGAGCTGCGGCCTGTGCCTGCATAGCTGTGCGCGGAGCGACCCTTCGAGTTATAGCGATAGGGTTCGCTAACATGCCTCCACTAGGATCGGCGCTCCAATCGAATGGAAAGTTGAGTATGTTGGCAAGCTTGTCGATCGACTTGCGATCAAGATCATCGATGAGTCCTTCTGAATAGGTCATCAATTGGAGCGCAAGATCGTCCTTTAGCTGCGACTCCATCCAGTCCGGATCTGTCATTTTGTAAAGCGATTCCCGCGTTGTCAGGGGATTTCCTTTTTCGACGAAAAGCCCAGTATTCAGATCCATTTCAATATGAGCCCAGGGATTTCCGTGGAAATTCTCGGCAAGACCGCCCCTGGCCCTAAACCACGCGTAGAAGGCGCAATGTTGCATGCGCATGAGGCTACTCGTTGGGTCATCTCCCCATACATAGAAGATGAGATGTTCAGCTCCGTGTTCCGTCTGCTCCTGCCGGATCAATCTCCGGTATGCTTGATAGACGCCATATGATTCTATGCCATAGTTGCCGATCGGTTCGCCGATATGCGCTGCCAGATATTCCTGCCACGTCTCCCACTGACCTGTTCCCCTTCTGTGAAACTATCTCCATAACCGTTGATGCGCGGCTTTCTGTTGGCGTACAGGAACGATGTGCGCGCCCCATGGGGTCTGAATGTGTAAACAGAGGCGGCGCCATCAATGCCATCTTGGCGGACGAAATTGGCCTGTAAGTAGCCCAACTCAGGATCGAATTTCGCCCATGCCGGTCCCTTCAGGAAACCGTCGATCACATTTCGAGAGACCGCGCACCCCTGATATAGCTCTTAAACGACATAGTGCCGGTCTCCTCTACATGGCGACATATGGATCTACATGGCGACATGTGGACGAGTTTGGATGCCGGAATACCGCAAGTTCAGCCCTGGATCGCAGGAATTTCGCAAGGCAAAACGCCGGCCGCCTTAATCCGCCAGTTCATGTAAGCGGCGCCACGTGCGCAGCTACGAGCACACCGCCTGCGTGCTTCACGATTTGAAGCGGATGCGCGGCCGGCTGTAGGTTGGCATCAGCAATACCCAAAAGTCGCATCAAAGCTTCGCATTTCTCCCATCAGGCGCAGAATCCCAATGGCAGTAGCTGTTGATTTAGCGAATTTCGCCTTCAGGCGTCTGGTAACGTCAACTATTAAACCGGATTTCGGCCGAGCGGGATCACCAAATAAAAATGTGGGAGCCGCGGGCGGACGGTAGGGGCCATTTCGGCAAAAAATGGGAGGACCAGTCCATGAAGAATAGTATTTCCACGGCTTCGCGCCGTTCTTTTCTTGCCGGCGTAGCCGGTATCATTGCGGCGCCGATTGTGCTCCGAGCCTCGCGCGCCGAAGCCAACTCCGATTCGGTCACGATCGTAAGTTATGGTGGCTCTTATCAAGAAGCCCATATCAAGACGATATCCAATCCATTCACCCAGGAAACTGGAATCAAGGTCGAGTACTTGCCTTCCCCGGGACTCGACAAAATTAAGGCCATGCAACTCACGGGCAATGTCCAAATAGACATTTGGACCAGCGATGGTCCATCGACCGCTTCCGGATCCAAGCAGGGTTTTTGGGAGAAGCTGGATCTGTCCATGTTTGATCTCAAGGACCTGACGATTCAGCCGGCGGGCGACTACGTTGCGAATGAAGTCTTTCCCGGAGGGGTAGTGTGGGATCCGAAAAAATATGGCCCGGGAAAGCATCCGGCCTCCTTTGCCGAATTCTTCAACCTGGCGAAATTCCCAGGGCGTCGTGCGATGCGTCCTAACCCCAACCTGACTCTGGAAATAGCGCTGCTCGCCGATGGCGTTGCGCCAAAGGACATTTATCCTTTGGATTTGGATCGCGCGTTCAAATCGCTCGACCGGATCAAGTCGAATACCGTATGGCCAGCGGGGCTTCCGCAATCAATTTCCTACGTACAGACCGGCGAGGTCGATTTCGCCATAAATTACTCTAATCGCGTCAAAGGAACGACCGAGATGGGTGGTGGGGTGCCTCTGGCTTTTTCCTTTGAGCAGAACCTGATTGGCGTCGATGCCGTCGCAATCGTCAAGGGCGCGCCGCGGAAGAAAAATGCGATGAGACTTATCGCCTATATGCTGAAGCCGGAGGTCCAGGCGCGGTTTTATGATCTGGTCGGCCTCGTGCCGGTATCAAAGAAAGCTGCCACGATGTTGTCGCCCGAGGCGCGCAAATGGCAGCCGGACTTCAATAATCCCAATAACGTCATCGTAAGCAACGAGTACTGGGCGGACAATTTGGAGTCGGTAGGCTTGCGTTTCAAGGAATGGATAAAGACCTGATTGCGCTTTCGCCGTGGGGGACAGGTCCGTTGGGCCTCTCCCCCACGGAGCGATCACGCTTAACTCCATCTCCCTTCGAACCGCCCGGCTATCCCATGACCCCAACAAGCAGCTTGCGCGCGCAGGCCATCTTCATGTCGCCGGCCACATTGATAGCAGCCGGGATCGTGTTGCCGCCGCTTTTGTTCGTCTTCTATACTAGCGTCCATGGCCTCGCGCTGTCGCCGGTCTCTTTCAGTGCGGTTCTAACCAGCACATTGTTCAGGCAAACGCTGAGCACGACGCTCTATATTGCCGGTTTGTCTTCCTTGCTGAGCTTGTTTCTGGGATTTGTCGTCGCGTTGCATCTTGCCCGTCAGCCGGCGCGGCGTAGAGGTTTCTTGATGATCCTGGTGCTGCTACCGTTCTGGACTAACGTTCTGGTCAAGACCTTTGCCTTCATGATCATCCTGGGGCGCGACGGGCTCATAAATTCGCTCCTGAGCTGGATATTCCAAACGAAGATCGAGCTGCCGCTCGTGCTCAATCTTTTCGGCGTCCTTGTCGGCATGACCAGCTATCTCGTTCCGCTGGTCGTCCTGCCAATTCTCGCCAGCCTCCTCGCGATCGACCGCGCGATTTACCGCGCGGCCGCCATCATGGGTGCAAGACCAGCTCGTATCTTCTGGACGGTCACCATTCCCATGAGCCTGCCGGGCGTATTCGCCGGCCTATTGAGCGCCTTTGTGCTGTCGCTCGGCGCTTTCGTCATCCCGGCGCTGCTGGGCGGGCCGCGGGATGCCATGCTGTCGAACCTGGTCGATTTCTATAACCGGGAGGTCCTGAACTGGCCCATGGCCTCAGCGATTGGTGTGCTTCTGCTCGGCATGGCGTTCTTTTTCGCAGCGCCCTTGGCACTTTGGCGCCGTCGCAAAATCTAGGAGGCGCCCATGTCCGATATCATTCATGACCCGCAGGCGCGTCGTCACCGCGTTGTGGGCACCGCGCTGGCAGTGACCGTTTATCTGTTTCTCTTGGCTCCGTTCCTGGTCACCATCCCCATGGCATTCGGCCCGGCGAATTCATTAACCTTCCCGCCAGCGAATTACTCTTTCGACCTGTTCAGGATGTTCTTCCGTTCTCCCGGCTGGCTGAATCCACTGTTCGAGAGCCTCAAGGTCGCGGGGGCGGTCATGGCGGTGGCGATGTTCGCCGGTGCTCCGGCGGGCTACTGGATCGCGCGCCATGAATTCGCCGGCAAGGGGCTTCTGACTGGACTCATCATGAGCCCGCTCGTCGTCCCTACCATCGTGGCGGCGCTTGGCCTGTATTTCTACTTTTCCTATTTGAGGATCGATGCGACGACGCTCTCCATAGTACTGGGTCATCTCATGGTCAGTCTACCCTATGTCATCGTCATGGTGCTGGCGGGCGTCAACAAGCTGGACCGCAATCTCGAATTCGGCGCGGAACTGATGGGGGCCGGACCCCTACGCATGTTCGTGACGGTGGTCATACCGCAGCTCATTCCAACGCTGGTCAGCGCTGCACTTTTCGCCTTTCTCCTGTCCTTCGACGAAGTGATCATTTCTTGGTTCTTGGCCGGTCCGGACACGATCACCCTGCCCGTGAAGATGTATACCGATCTCATATTTGAGGTCTCGCCAGTGATCGCCGCGGTGTCGGCCTTGTTGACGGCGATTTCCCTGCTGGTCACCATCGCCGCGATCGTATTGAGAAAAGGAGCACCGGTCGATACCTAACCTGTATGACTCGGTAATCCGATGCATATCATCCCACAACGGGGGATTCAGTTCCGCAAGATGCGTCGAATGGAAAGGAACCCATTGAAGACATTCAGCGACATGATCGGACGTTCGCGCGCCGCCCGAAACGTTCCGACGAAGGAGTGATCCGGATGCACGACAACACCGTTCTCGGCGGCCAGATCGCGCACGCGATCGCGTTGAAAGGCATATCCAAAACATACGGTCCGGTGACGGCTCTGCATCCCACCAATCTCAGCGTGGAGAGGGGTGAATTCCTGACCCTGCTTGGTCCGTCCGGCTCCGGCAAGACGACCTTGCTGAATCTGATTGCGGGGGCGACCGGACCGACAACGGGCGCCATCTTGCTGGACGGGCGCGATATCACCCGCACGCCGCCGCGCGAGCGGGGGATCGGCATGGTGTTCCAGAACTACGCGCTGATGCCGCACATGACTGTGTTCGACAACGTGGCCTATCCACTGCGTGCGCGCCGCGAACAGGCAAAGACGATCCGCGCCAAAGTGAAGGAGGCGCTCGAACGTGTCGGCCTGAGCGGCTTTGAGGATCGCAAGCCGCGCCAATTATCCGGCGGCCAGCAGCAGCGCGTTGGCATCGCGCGCTGCATCGTCTATTCGCCTACCATCATTATGATGGATGAGCCGCTTGGCGCGCTGGACAAGAATCTGCGCGAGCAGATGCAGGGCGAGATTAAACGTCTCCACAAGGAGCTGGGCACGACCTTCATCTACGTCACCCACGATCAGGAAGAAGCGCTCAACATGTCCGACCGCATCTGCCTGATGAGCGCGGGCCAGATCGCTCAGCTCGGGACGCCGGACGAATTGTATTTTCAACCACGCAACCGCTTCGTGGCGGAGTTCATCGGCGAATCGAACCTCATCGGCGGGCAAGCGAGTGACGGCGGGCGGTTGGCGATCGTCGGAAACAAATCCATCGCCATTCCGGCCGGCGCATGGACCGAGGGGGCGGAGCTCCTCGTCATGATCCGGCCCGAGAGAATGCGCATCTTCAGGATCGACGATCCATTCGCGGCGAGCGGCAATGTCCTGAGCGGCGAAGTCACCAGCGTCTCGTTTGTTGGCGGCATGACCCGCGTGACCATCCAGGCGGAGAACAGCATGACCATTACTGCCAAGATGATGTCCCAGCGTGCCGAAACGCGGCTCAAACCCGGCGCGCGCGTGCGGCTTTGCTGGGCGCCGTCCGATATGGTCGTCCTCGAAAAATGATGCTGCCGCCGGACCTGCCGTGATCAGAGGACATCGGAGTGTGTTCAGCCACGTTTACGGCATTGTGACCTACCGCTGCGCTCTTCCAACAGAAGCTGTTAGAGTCCGGGGCGGGAGAAGAATTTCTTGTTCGACATCAACTTCCCCTAGGATTGCCCACACGTCGATCCTTCAGCGATCGCCCGCGACGGGAGCTTGTAGCTCAATGGTCGAAGCACGGCCTCTCATAACGTATTCCTCCGGCGTAGCTTTCAATTACCCACAAATTCTCCTCCGGCCATGACACCTACGCTATGTCGGTGAGACGTGACAGCCGGCGCCACATGACGGTATTGCCGGGCGGCGGATCGCTGGCGCGGGCGAGATAACCGCCGAACCGGGCGACCTTGATCAGATAGTGCGACAGCGTTTTCCGTCTTGCTTTTGGTCTGTCGTTCACGAGGCGATCGAGCACGCCGATTTCAGTCGCGGTCAACGCGAGGGTTGGCGGCGCGTCTGGAGCCGAACGGTTGAGCATCGTCATCCAAAAGACCCGCCAACTCAGAATGCAAAAGAGCGAGATCAGATTGGTCAGACGCTGGGCGGCCCTGAGCTTTGACTCCTCAGCTTTGCAGCCTGATTTGAGGATCTTGTGGAACACCTCGATCTTCCATCTCAAAGCATACCATTCGAGCTTCAATGGTGTCGGTGCGGGAGCTAACAGGCTGATTTGTGATTAGCTTCCTCTCGATTTTCTTTCTATTCTTCGGCGTCAGGCGTTCTTCGGCATGGATCACCGTCAATGTCAGCGCGGGATAGCGCTTCTGCTTTCCGATCGGCGGCAGGACGCGAAGCTTGCAATATCTGATCTCGAGGACGGCTTCATCGGGATCGCCGTTGTTGTTTCTGACGTTGATGCGATGCAGTCCTTTGACGGCAACCTCGTCCATTTCGTCGGCGATCGTGTGATTTCCATCCCCGGCCAAACCAACGCAAGTCCTCGCCCAGCAGCTCTGTGGATTGACGGACATTGTCCAGCCACCGAATGCTCTACTTCTTCTCGATGGGAACCCGCCTCGGATTGATCTTCTTCTCAAGCGCGGCAGTCCCCTTGAATTTCTTCCGGGTCCAGAATTTGCCGCCGTCGGTCCAAGCGGCTGCCCTTCGGTTGTCACCGCCAGGCTCGAGTGCCTCAGGATGCCGCAGACCGTGTGCGACCTCAGGCGAGCCGCCTTGTCGCGCCCGCTGTTTATGCTCTTGGTGATCCCGATCGCGTCTGAGTTCTCTCTTTGATAACTGAACTCGGTCGTATCGTGGAGCACTAGAATAGGCCCGTCGGTGGCAATCGTGCGCTCACGGTCGATTGAAAGTGGCCGGCCAGAATGCCCGCCTCACCGACTCGGTCGTTGGAGAAAAAACGATACCCGGCCTTGGTATTAGCCAGTCCTGGCACACCAGCGGAATGCTTTCTACCATCCGATCGCTCTTTCTCAGACGCGAATCGCCAAGGCCGCAGGCTTCTAGAGCAAGGTAGCGATCACGCAATAGTCGTTGAGCGGCCCGAGATCAGCGGTTCAGGCGGCAGATTGAGCCCCAGGGACACTCGCCGGAATGGCGGCCCATGTTGTGGCACACTCGTTTGCCAAGCGTAGGTAGCGAGGGAGGCCGCTTCAGTAGCGGCGGTGGATCATGCCTGCCAGTGCCTTTAGCGTAAGCGTAGCTCTGAGGCCCATTTGATTGGCGCTTGACGTCTATTTTGAGCGCGTGGTGCGCCGGCGTGTCATTCGGCCTGCAATATTGGGTCTGACTCACTTCCGATGATTTTCGCTGGCGACCTCGGATTCTCCAATGGGGAATCAACGCCATGCGAACTGGCCTTCGAATTTCGTCACTTGTGCCTCCTGGGTTAGCGTTTGACAGCGTAAGTGATTCAACGGACTCGATAATTTTGACAGTGCGTTCGGAGATGGTGGCCGCCGATTGTCCGTTGTGCGGGATAGTTTCGCGCCGAATTCACAGTCGCTACCTTCGACAGGTTGCCGATCTGCCCAGCGCCGGCAAGGAGGTACGCATCCGAATGATCACACGGCGGTTCGTTTGCGAGGTGGCGGATTGCCGCCGGCAGTTCTTTGCTGAGCGGTTCGGAGACGATGTTGTTGCGATCCGGGCGCGTCGTACGGCGCGGCTGGAGCGCATTGTCCATCATCTCGGCTTGGCGCTCGGCGGAAGACCGGCAGCAGGCTTTGCCCAACGACTCATGCTGCCCGTCAGTAATGATACCCTGCTGCGGGTCGTGCGACGACGTACCGTCATGCCATCCGATCCGCTGATCGTTGTGGGTATCGATGACTGGGCCTTCCGCAGGAATCACCGTTACGGGACAATCGTATGTGATCTGGAGCGAAGGCGGATCGTGGCGCTGTTGCCTAATCGGGAAACGGCCACCGTGCAGGCTTGGCTTTCCAAGCATCCGGGGATCAGGATTGTCTCGCGTGATCGCGGCGGCGGATACGGTGAGGCTGCGAGCAGGGCGATCCCTGACGCCATCCAGGTGGCTGATCGTTGGCATCTGATGGAAAACGCGAGCGCGGCGTTCCTCGACGCCGTACGTCGGTCCATGCGCGGGATTCGCACTGCAATCGGCGCTATGACGATCAATCCATCCCTCCTGACCTCTGCGGAAAGGTTGCGATATCAGGGCTATCTGCGGCGTCAGGACGCCCAGGATGCAATTGCCGCGCTTGTCAGCAACAAAGTACCGCTCAAAGAGATCGTCCGCCGGACAGGGCACAGCCGTAACTTTGTCCGCCAGATCAGTCGCGGCGGGGGAACGGACGTCTTCCGGACCCGTCTGAGCATGCTCGACGGCTATCTGCCGTTCCTGGAGGTGCAATGGACAGGCGGTTGTCGCAACGGCGCCGAACTCTGGCGCCGGTTAAACGGGCAAGGCTTTCAAGGCTCCCTACGGGTGGTCACCGAATGGGCCACACGGCGGCGGCACGCTGAAAAAGCCAGCGATCAACAACTGCAGAAGATCCCCGCCGCCAGGTCGATAGCGAGGCTAATGACAACGAAGCGAGACCAGTTGACCAAGGCCGAGACCGTCACGGTCGCGGCCATTGAACAAAGCGTTCCTATGCTGGCAGATGCCCGAACTCTCGTTGACCGCTTCCACGCGATGATCCGAAAGAAGGCCGAGATTGAGCTCGAACCTTGGATCGAGGAATCCAAGCGGAGCCTCATCGCCTCGTTCGCGACCGGTATCGCCAACGACAAGGGCGCGGTGCACGCGGCGATCACGCAGCCGTGGTCCAATGGTCAGGTGGAAGCTCAAATCACCAAGCTTAAGCTCGTCAAACGTCAAATGTACGGGCGCGCCAAACTCGATCTCCTTCAGGCCCGACTTATCGGCGCACCATGAACCTGAATCAATCATCGAAATTGCGTCAGAGCCAAATTTGCAAGCCGATTGACACCTCATCACGCTGGAAAGATGCGTTCCGTTCTACAAACAGCAGGACTGCTGCTCTGAACTCGGAGTTCTGTCACACTCAAGCTTTCTTTCGATGACGATCGGCGGACGGACTGCGACGGTCATAAGACGGTCAAGGTTTCTGGCTACCGCACCGCAACCGGTTCTGAAGCATGCTAGCTTGCGCAGCATTTTTCGGCAATTTGCAGGTACAGTTAGGCGGGTGAAGGCCGGAGAGAACCGCGAACACCTTATTTAAGCATCCACGAGCGGATTGTTCGCCTGCGAGAGTTGCGCGACCGGTTAGGAGTGCCGCCGCTTGTTTCGCGCGCCCCGCCACGTAGGGACATTAAAGACGAACAAGCCTTGGGGCTCAGCGTCTGCCCAGTCGCGATTCCCGTGGCAGTAAATCGATAGAGCCAAAGGGGTGCTCGAGATTCTCAGTTCGCTCTGCGGCTCGAGAAACTAAATTGTCGTGCCACATCGGTCCCTGCACGGTGGCGGTCGCGGCCGACGAAGGGATCGACTTCGCTGGAGCTTGCAGTCGCGGCCGTTCCGACCAACTCAACTCAACCTGCCGTTGCGGGCATTGATGTGCTGTGCCGGTTCGATCACTCCAAACATCAGATCGCGTTCCGATGCTCTGCTTGCGTGGCCCCAGAGATCGATGTTACTCGCGTGAAAAAGGCGGCGCGCGCCAATTGGACGCCGAATTTCAGCATGGAGAGGGGACAATTCAGAGAGCTTCGGCTTGAGGAGGCCAGTAGTATTAGCTCAGCGACGGAGACAAGAGGGAGCATTGCATTGCCGGCGTCTATGAAAATCACCCGAATCCTCGGCTTCCGAGTGCTGGTCCCCCTTAAAGGAACTTATCCAAGTTACACCATGTCGGGAGGTCGAACCGCGGACGAGTTCGACAGCACTATAGTATGCGTTCAGACAAACAGCGGCATTGAAGGCTGGGGAGAAGTTATTCCACTCGGCGCTAGCTATCTCCCTGCATACCCGGAGGGGGCGCGCGCTGGTATTCGTGAAATAGCGCCTGCACTTATCGGAGCCGATCCAACCCAGCTTGGAAAAATAAACTATAAAATGGACGCTGCGCTTTGCGGGCATCCTTATACGAAAAGCGCATTGGACATCGCTTGCTGGGACATCTTGGGAAAACATACCGGGTTGCCAGTCTCAACACTACTTGGCGGGCAGTTCGGCAATCGCATAAGACTCTATCGAGCCATTCCTATTGCTCCGCCCGAGGATATGGCGGGTTGGGTTCGTGACCTAAAGAGCCAGGGATTCGTCGATTTTCAGGCAAAGGTGGGAAGCGATCCGGTTGGCGACATTGAACGGATCAAAGCAGTAATTGACGCGATGGGACCCGGCGGTAGTGTTTACGCAGATGCGAACGGTGGCTGGACAATGAGCCAAGCGGCTCAGGTCGTGCGCGCAGTTCGGGATCTGGACCTATTCATCGAGCAGCCCTGTCAGAGCTACGAAGCATGTCTGAGCGTCCGGCGACGGTTCGATAACCCCTTTCTACTGGATGAGTCGGTGGACTCCTTGGCGGTCTTGCAGCGGGCGATTGGGGACCGTGCAATGGATGCAATAAGCCTTAAGGTCTCCAGATTGGGCGGATTGACAAACTCTCGCCTCCTACGCGACGTTTGCGCCCAAAACGGAATCATGATGAGAATTGAAGACACTGCTTGTACGGATATTGGTGCCGCAGCCGTGTGTCATCTCGCACATTCCACGCCGGAGCACATGCGTCTGGCCGCGTCGCTCGCAAACTCCAGATTGTCGTTTCACACCGCAACTGGGGCCCCTGAGGTCAGTGATGGATGCGCGTGGCCGTCGGATAAGCCAGGACTCGGCATTGAGCCGATTCGATCGGCGCTTGGAGAACCGATCTTTTCGTGCGAATAAGCGTCGTCACCCTGCCTCGCCTTGCGAAGCGCCGACCCAGGCGACTTGATGAATACGACTAGCAGCGTGACCGGGTTTCCACGAAACTAGAGGCGGCTATTCAGAGCCTCGGATTTCCGGGACTAACACTCGAGCGCGTACAAATTGCGGGCGGTGATCAGGAACTTCAGGCCTACTTCGTGTCCGCCGCCGGTCCAGAATTGCGTGTCCCCTCCGTCATTTGCATCAGCAACGAAGAAGAACAGAAGAACTCGGGACGACGCTACTTAGAAGAATATTGCCCGTTGTGACAGGCCGAGGCATGTCGATTCTCGTTGTATCTCACGACGACGTCTCGAATCACTGGCGCGGCCAAGCAGAAGCTTTCTGTCCTGCTACTTGGATTATCTCTCAGGTCGATCGGACGTCGATCCCATTCGAATTGGTGTTTATGGAGACGGATTGTCGGCTGTTCTTGCCACTGACTTCGCCGTGTCTGATCATCGGGTCGCTGCGGCAGTCTGCGATGGCGGGCTTTGGAATTGGGCGAGGACCCTGGCATCTGTCCACTGGATGACTGGGACTGCGGATCTCGTGGACGAGGATGTAGCGTCGGTCCGTCGCTCGCGCTTGGTGAGGCAGTTGAGATGCCCAGTCCTCGTGCTCGTCGGTGGATGTGGGACGGTCAACGCGTCGGAGGCGGTCAAGCTGCAAGCTGACTGCAGGATGGCACACGTTGATCTCGAATTGCTCATGCTGCGGACGATCTGGCCTTCCTCAAAGCGAATCGAGAACTTCGTGGCTTCGGATGATTGCGTCTTTGGCTGGCTAGAGCGAAAGCTCAAGCACGGTCCGGGCAGCCCATTGTCAGGGTGCTGGCCAATTCCCTCCGTCCCTTCGATGGCGTAACGACAATCGAGAAGGGACTCGCGAGTAAGCCCCGGCATCGAGAGATTAGGCTACTGAGGTGGTCCCGGTTGTCTGAACAGCAACTCCGCGCCGATGAGAGGAGCTTCTGCCAGAGTTAGGCTGCCGCGCGGAACGGCAGCGGGTTGAAGTAAGCTTGATCCGGGGTGCCGCGGTCAAGGCTCGAGTGGGGACGCCGGCCATTGTAAAAGGCGAGGTATCGGCCGATCGAGGCGCGGGCGTCTGACACGGTGTCATAGGCGCGCAGACAGACCTCCTCATATTTGACGCTGCGCCACAGCCGCTCGACGAACACGTTGTCGCGCCAGGCGCCCCGTCCGTCCATGCTGATGGCGATGCCATGACTGGTGAGCACGCCGGTGAACGCGGCACCCGTGAACTGCGATCCCTGGTCGGTGTTGAAGATGTCCGGCCTGCCGTGGCGAGCGAGAGCGTCCTCCAGCGTCTCGACGCAGAATGCGGCTTCCATCGTGATCGAGACACGCCACGACAGCACCCGGCGGCTGAACCAGTCGAGCACCGGGATGTAGGTGATGTCCATCGCCCAGACCTGGTTCGGGCGTGTGATCTCCATCCCGCGCAGCAGGTTTGACATGCCGGCGGCCGATCTTGCACCCCTCGGCAGCCAGCAGGTCTCGCAACATTCGCGAACCGGCGAAAGGAAACTCCAGGTGCAACCCGTCGAGCCGTCGCATGATCGCGAGGTCGGCGGGCGACCGGACGCGGCAGATAATACACACTGCCGCGGCTGATCTTCAAAACTTCCGCCTGCCTGGTGATCGGCAGGTCGTGCTCACGATCGATCATCGCTGCGCTCAGCAGGCCGGCTTTGCTGAGCGCGCCTTCTAAAAAAGCTAGTCTCGGCGCTACGCACCCCCTGTGGATAGAAACGGGTGGCTGCTAGACTTCGGCCGGAAGGGAGCGGCCGTCACGATTTTGGTGGCATGTCACCCCGTTAAAAAACATGGTCCATGGGTTGTTGCGCACTTGAGACTGGTGACGCCATCCGGCGATCCCGTTTAGGAATTTGACCAATAGCGCAACCCAGCCCTTCCGCTGTCGTCAGTAGGAGGATTGGAGATGAACCGGAAAAACTCGAAACCCAAAATCGATCGCATGATGCCGATGATCCACTCGAACGCGGCGGCCATCGACGTTGGGGCGACTATGCACATGGCTGCCGTAAGGGCAGATCGCACGCCTGAGCCCGTGCGCAGCTTCGGTACCTTCACGGCCGATCTACATCGCCTGGTAAATTGGTTTAGGGAATGCGGCGTCGAGACGGTCGTTATGGAATCGACCAGCGTCTACTGGATTCCAATTTTTGAACTCCTCGACGCCCGTGGCTTTACCGTATTCCTCGTCAATGCGCGCGATGCCAAGCACGTGCCCGGACGCAAGACCGAAGTCAGCGATGCGCAGTGGCTACAGCGGCTACATTCCTACGGTCTGCTTCGTGCCAGCTTTCGGCCAAAAGGCCAGATCGCCGAGCTGCGTGCGTACGTACGCATATGCAGAAGGCGCTGACGGAGATGAATCTTCAGCTCCACCACGTCGTTGCCGACATCACTGGCGCGACGGGTCTGCGGATCATCCGCGCGATCCTCGCCGGCGAGCATGACCCCAAAGTGCTCGCGCACTTGCGCGATTACCGGTGCCACGCCAATGCTGAGACGATCGAGAAGGCGCTCACCGGCAGCTACCGCTCCGAGCACCTGTTTGCGCTGGAGCAGGCGCTCGCCCTCTACGACGCCTACCACGAGAAGGTGTCTGCCTGCGACGCCCGGATCGAAGCCGTATTGAAGGAGCTCAGCATCTGTCGCGGTCGCAGATCAGATTCATTGCTGTCCCCAAGCCGGCCGAGATCCGATCAAGCGAACGGACTGGCCTTCGATGTCCCTGCGGCACTCTTCGCATTGCTTGGAAAGGACATCACGCAGATCGACGGCCTCGGTCCCTACCTCTCGCTGAAGCTGATCGCTGAATGCGGCGACGACCTTTCCGCGTGGGCAAGTGCAAAACACTTCACCTCATGGCTAGGATTGGCGCCGAGCAATAAGATCTCCGGCGGGAAGTGCTCTCGTCACGAACACGCCGTTCCGGGAGCCGGGCCGCAGCGCTTTTGCGCCTTGCCGCCGTAACTGTTGGACGGACCGAAACAGCGCTGGGCGCATTCTATCGGAGGCTGTCCGCACGCATCGGCAAGGAAGGCGGTGACCGCCACGGCACGCAAAATTGCCGTGCTATTTTATAACGCTGTGCGTCACGGAATGGATTACGTCGATCCCGGCGCATCATTCTATGAAACCCGCTATCGCACGCGGGTGATCGATAATCTGCATCGACGCGCCAAGGTATTCGGCTTTGTTCTCCAGCCCGTGGAGCCGACACCCAGCGCCGCCGTTTCTTAGGAATCGTTTTCTAGCGTCAACTCCCCGATCTTGGCGTGCAGTGCTTTCACGTCGACGGCGGGCTCGCTCGTTCTGTTGCCACCGCCAGGACCGAACACACCGGACGCCGCTTCCTGAAGCTGGGACTTCCACTGCGTGATCTGGTTCGGATGCACGTCGAAATGCTCAGCCAGTTGGGCCAGCGTCATCTCGCCCTTGATCGCGGCTAACGCCACCTTGGCCTTGAATGCCGGTGCGTGGTGCCGGCGAGTTCATCTGCTCATCGTCTCTCCTGATTCGCGGGACAATCTTGTCCGCCGTCAGGCAGAAACTCCACTTATCGCCCTGTCCAGATTTGCGGAGCCAGCTCACTACAGAACGCCTATACTTAACTTTTGAGAGGCCAATCGGCTATTTTTGGCAATCGAGGCGAGTCGTTTATTGAGGTAGTCAAAGGATGCGTCGTCCAGCCCGGCGAACATTGTCGAGTTGAGGGCTTTTCTTTTGTTTGACAGGTTCATGATTTCTGCCTGTGCCCTTTGGGTGAGCGACATCTGCAGGAATCTTGCATCGTCAGGCGATGTCACCCGAGACAGAAACCCCATTTCCTCAAGTTTTTTCGTTTGATTTGTCACGAAGGCAGGGTGGATCCGCAGCTTATTTGCGACCGCTACCCCGGCCACCCCACGACCTTGGTCGAGTTCGTCGATAGCCATCAGGATCAACCATTGAGGTTCGCTTAGCCCCATCATCGCCGCCCAGCTCTTGTGTATTTCCTCGAGTTGGGAGTGGATTTCGACGATGTTCCAGATGAAGTCCCTAACGGCTCTATCCAGTTGATCTTTTTCGCCCATTGGTCTTCCCGTCAGATATCGGCACCCGCCGATAGGCGCGCAGCTGATCATTAGCGGGAATGCGCGTGGGCGTCTCGATACGAATTGGTGAGGCATGGAGATGTGCAAAGGTAATTGACTTAAATAATTAATTTGTCCTATCTCAGCTCAGAGACTTCCTGCCGGCGGTCATGTGAAAACCTCCAAGTTGAGCCTTCCGGCGACCCCCCGGGGGTCTTTGGTACTTGTCGCAACCTTTGGTCACATTTCCAATACGGTTCTGTTGCCGAATGGCAACGATACTAACGAAAACGATAGCACTGGATAAATAATAAATTGAAACAATTGATTTAGATAATTATACGGGGATGGACGGAGAGGGGGCGCCTCGAAGTCGTTCCGTCAACACCCGCCCAAGGGGTGAGGCTCGTCGCGGCGGATCTGACGGGAAACGACATTCAACCTGGAGGTTTTCGATGAAACTAAAAATGAAACTAACAAAGAGTCTCATCCTCGGTTCTGCGGCAATGTTCGTAGGCGCGGGGGCGCAGGCAGCCGATCTGCCGATGAAGGCGAAGGCGATCGAATATGTAAAGATCTGCTCGCTGTATGGCGCCGGATTCTACTACATCCCGGGAAGCGACACGTGCATTAAGCTGGGAGGGTATCTGCGCGTTGATACCGTGTTGGGCACGAACTCTGACTTTGATTTCGCGAACAGCGGTTTGGGTGGCGCGCGAAACCGCCTCAGTAACTACTATACGACCTTGGCACGTCAGGATCTGCAAATCGATACCCGAACCGCGACCGAATACGGTGTGGTCCGGACCTTCTTCGAGGGTGTGTTCACTTGGTCAACCGGCGGATATGGAGGCGCCGGCACGACCGGCGTGAATGGCTCGACCGCCTATAACGCCTCTAATCCCGCTGGAAGCGGTGGCGGCCAGATCGCCGGAGGCAAGCTCGGCGTCTACTACGCTTTCATCCAATTCGCTGGGTTCACCTTCGGCAAAGCGGAATCGCAATTTAGGACGCCTTGGGCAGAGTATCCGGCGAATATCATCGAGTTGCCGGGCAGCGCCGGCTGGGATCCCATCAACCAGGTCACGTATACAGCCGACTTCGGTCAGGGCATTACGGCGTCTTTCTCTGCCCAGGATCAGGTACAGGCTTACACGACTAATATCTGGAATGTGAGCGGTGCGACGGCCGCAGGTCTGGCGGCTGGAGCTTACGGCACCAACGACATCGGAGGGTCGCGAGCCCCCGACCTCGTTGCGAAGGTTCGTGTTGACCAGGCTTGGGGCCTTTTCCAAGCTTCGGTCGCGGCGCATGACAACCATGCTGGATACTATGGAGCAGATGAAACGACCGGCCATCCAGGCGATAAATGGGGTTGGGCTGGCCAGCTCGCATTGTCGATCAAGAATCTTCCGACTGGCCCGGGAGACACGATCAACCTAACGGGCGTCTATACAAATGGTGCGAGCAGCTACAACTTCAACGATTATATGTCTAGATCGTTCGCGATGTATGGCGGCGGCGGACTGGCAGGTGCTTACCAGAGTTTGGGCATGGCAGGCGTCGCTGACTCTGTGTTCGTCACCGGTGCCGGCCAGCAGTTGACTACAACCTATGGCTTTAATGGTGGTTACACTCATAACTGGGATCCGCACTGGAACACGTCCATCTTCGGCGCTTGGGCTGCTGTGAGATACAATAGCACGGCTAAGGGATACATCTGCGGAGCGATGATCGCTACCATCGCGCTGTCGAGTGGCGCAGCCGGCTGTAATCCCGACTTCAACTATGCGGTCATCGGTACGAAGACAGGCTGGACCCCGGTGAAGAACCTGACCTTCTCGACTGAACTCGCCTACATGATGCTCGATCAAAAGTACGCTGGCGGAAGCACGGTGACCCTTCCGCTGCAGTCAGGTATCGCAAAACCTGCTGCTACGTACGAGCTGAAGGACCAGAACAGCTTGGTGCTGCTGTTCCGCGCACAGCGTACTTTCTAAGTCTCCGACAACTAGCAGAAGGAGAGCAAAAGAGCAGCTCTGTAACATCAAAGTCTAACCTCCAAGAAGGCTCCCGGCATGCCCGCCGGGAGCCTTTTCTAAGATTTGCGACTTCCACATAGCAAGACTCTCGCCTGAAGACGCAGAATGGAGCTGCTTCCTGCAAATTGGTCGTCTCGAAGGACCCCGAAGCTATGAGAGCCGTGACGAGGGCTCAGCTACGTTCAGCCGCGAACGAAGTGGTCGGGAAATCGAGCGGACCAAACTCAGAACACTTTTTTCGAGTGGCGGAAAGCACCTCTCCGGAAGCTTCGGCGAGCACAGATTCTACCGCTTGTTGATGCCGCCGTCGGTGACGACAAGATCCCAAGAAGCTTTGGCGTGAGCGGCTCGACCGTCTACCGGACCAGGCGTCGCTGGGAGCCTGAGCCACCATCACGGCAGGATGATGAAGTGTGATTCGCGGCGAGCGTAGACTAGGTGTTCAGTCCCGAGGCCAAGTGGATGGGATCGAGCCGGAAGCGGTCTGGCTCGTTTGCCCAAGCTGTACAGATGGCTTCGTAGGGTGTGAGTGTCATTCGGCCCTTTAATTGCGGTTTATTGTCAAGCTTACATTTCTGAACTCCCTGGCACGGTGGTAGCGCCCGCGACGTCGGAGCTGTTCGGGGTTGCGGAGACGGCGCGGGCGCGGCTGATACATGCTCTGCTGGCCAGCCATTGGAGCGTACGGGCTGGTTGATGTCTTCGCTAGGGTCATGGTCCTTTCCGAGGTCGCGCAGCGCCTCATGATGATGTCCGGGTCGGACGCCTCAACGTCTGCAGCGGAGTACAGTCAAGCCGCCAACCAGCCGAATGAACGAGGTCGCCACAACACCGTCCCAGCGGGACATCGCCAGTCCGGCAGACCGGACCAGAAACTTTACAAATCGGATCAGGCTTCCTTCGCCTGGCCCCAGTCGAATGATGTGCCGTCGACCCAGATGCAGTGCAGAACAACGGCGATCTTGCGCGCAATGGCGACCTTCGCCTTCCTCGCGCCAATCCTCTTGGCGAGCTTCATTCCCCAGGCCTTGAGGGAGGACCATTTCTTCGTTCGATAAAGCAGGACGGTCGCGGCCTCGAACAGGTAAGTTCGGAGAAGACGGTCGCCCCATCGTGATATTTTGCCATTGATGTCAGTTTCGCCAGATTGATTGCGCCGAGGTGTAAGACCCAGATAGGCGCCTACGCTCAATGCCGATCGGAAGCGCGATGGGTCGTCGATCGTATGGCGGAAGCGGTCACCACACCAACACCAGGAACCGTCATCAGGCGGCGCGTCGTCTCATCGGACTTTGCCAACTGGCGGACTTCGTTGTCGAAGTTGCTTTGCTGCTAGCAGATCTGTTCATGGATCGACAGAAGCGGCGCAATCACACCGAGGAGCTGATGATCTTTGCCCAATAGCTGGCAGACCTGATTGCGAAACTGCAGTCCGATCGCGCGAGGCAACAGCAAACCGTATTCTTTGATGAGGCTGCGGACCTGGTTCTCGATATCTCGACGCATGGCCACGAGCCGAGATCTCGCGACGAGTATAGCGCTGATCTTCTGACTTTCCTCGCTCTTGACCTTGACTTCTCGATACCAGCCAACTCGCACCAGTTCGGCCAGTCCTCGAGCATCATTCTGATCGCTCTTGTTCATGCGCACGGACAAAGCCGCGTGGGCATGCCGCGCGTCGATACAGACCACCGGAAGATCAACTCTACGAAGTTCATGCCAAAGCCAGCTCGCCATCGCCCCGGTCTCAAATCCGATGCGCTCCGCCTGTGGCGCCCGCTTGCGAAGCAGTGCCGTGAGCGCCCCGGGGTCGGACTTGACCTTTCCCTCGAACAAGACCTGACCTACTTCGTCAACCACACATACCGACGTTTCTCTTTGCGAGACATCCAGCCCAACATATTGCTTCATGGCCACATCCGATTCGGGAGATTGCGGGAAGGCTTGAAGATAGCGGACCTTTCGAGCCGCGGGCACCGACCGCAATTACCTCATCGTCTGCAATTTTACCGCTTCGTAAGCATCCGGTGAGGCTTTCAATTACCCACAAATTCTCCTCCGACCATGACACCTACGCTATGTCGGTGAGACGTGACAGCCGGCACCACATGACGGTATTGCCGGGCGGCGGATCGCTGGCGCGGGCGAGATAACCGCCGAACCGGGCGACCTTGATCAGATAGTGCGACAGCGTTTTCCGTCTTGCTTTTGGTCTGTCGTTCACGAGGCGATCGAGCACGCCGATTTCAGTCGCGGTCAACGCGAGGGTTGGCGATGCGTCTGGAGCCGAACGGTTGAGCATCGTCATCCAAACCCCGCCAACTCAGGATGATTTAAGCTTAGTCACATAAAGTCTGCTTGGCTTTGTGGCAGAGGTGCTGACCTGGATCAGTTTCAATTCTCTGAACCTCAATTGGAACGGCAAAACCCGCTTTGACGCGATCCAGTATCACCATTGTCTTGAAAGCCTTGATGTCCGAGTTCCAAAACCGCTGAGTGAACTGATCATAGTCTTGCATACTCTCCACGGTAACGTACTGAATAAAGTCAGGCTCGCCAGTGACTGAACAGCCATTTGATGATTTCAGCTGACGATTCGATGGCCTTGTTGAACCTGTGGATTATATCTGGGCTATCCCGCGCATCCTGGCAACGGCCCGTGGTTGGGTCGCTTGGCTGGCTGCTTTTAGCAGCGTGAGCGATGCTCGGCGGACGCCAATTCCGGGGCAGGAGTTCTTGAATCGCTTGGCGGGGTGATCCGGCAGCCCGTAGCTCGCGCTGACGTTATTCGACATGCACAGCGGCGGGTGAATGCATCCCAGCGGCTGAGGCATAATTGATCGCCTTGGTCGTGTCGTTGTTCTTCGACAGGTTGTGCGCTGGCTCACTTTAATCTCCCCCAGGAGATCTTATCGATAGCTTCTTAGGTTCTGCACAGGCAGGCGCAACACGCGCAAAGGCGACAGCCGTTACGACTGCGAATCGCGGGCCTGCGTCAACTGCCGGAACGAATCGGCGGGCGCAGAGATTCGTCCGCCGCAGGAGCGATCTCGATGTTGATGACGAAGGAGAGGCGACCGGCGATCCGGACGCTCGCGGCTGGGCGGTCAGTGATCTGCACGACGCCCGGGCCAAGCACGTGCGCGACCTGCTGCAATCGGTTCGTTCGCCGTCGACGAGCAGCGTGTGCGCCAAGATCAAGAACGTCCTTCCAGGTGTGTATGATGCCGTGGGCCTATCGCCACATAAGTGGAGCTTTCGAAAGTGCTTCGCGACCGATCTGTTTGAGGCGGTCAGGCCTCTTCTCACCTGTGGTGGCCGCTTCTAGAATTTTTGCGGCGACGTGAGCTCGAGCGCCGGTCTCGTACCGGGAAAGGCTCACGCGGACCTCTTCGAAGACCGACCGTAGAAGCCGCAGTTGTAGCGGCATCCCGCATTTGGAGATCTCCGCCATTCTCTAGCAGGCAATGCAGTGTAGATTTCGGGTTAACTCCACGACGACCGACCAGAAACCGCAGGACCGGTGCGGCAATCCGATGGCGAAAGTTGGCTCGGATCATCTGGGCGATGATGACGACAGGAGAATTCTATCGGCCTAAGCTCGCGGCCTGACCTGCGGCGTATCCCGGCCACCTCGTGGTGTGAGGGCGAAGACAACATGATGGAAACGGGCGGAGCTGGGGACCGAGCAACCCGGAAGAGCTTTAAGCGCACAAGCGCGACCCGTTCATGAGGCCTCGATCCCCGATCTCCATCAGGACCAGCGGCCAGGGCATCCGGTCGCACTAGTCTCTAGAAACCCATGATTCATACAACCGTCAGCCAAGGAACCCTAAATGTCGATTGGTCCGAGGGGCCTACCGGATTCGCATGTGGTGGCGGATATGATCCATCGCCGCGTGTCCTTAACGATCCCAAGCCCACGGCGACAACCTCTCTGCGACTAAATTCCCAAAGAACCGGACGGATTCGACGTCTTTCTGCAATACAAACGCGATTTCGCCGTTATTCAGCCGAGCGGACCGATCTATAGTCCATTTTACGGTATTCGATTTGGAGCTACCGATGACTACGACCGGTGCAACGCAGGCAATTCACAAAATCAATCGGGCACGTTTAGAGCGAGTCGAAGGTTAGATGGCTTTTCCGCAGCGCTCCTCGAGGGAAGAACCATCACCCATCTATTTTTCCGCGATACGAAGATGTTCCGATAGAAAATGAGAACGTAACTCGGCGAGCGCTTTGCAGGCTCGGCGGACACAGAGTTTTTCGAGCAACCAAACACGACGATGAGGTGAGGCAATGACAATCAGCAAAGGCCCCCAGGCCTTTCCGCGCTCTGAGTACCTGCGAAGGCTTGCTGCAGTGAAATCGGAAATGGGAAACCGCGAGATCGATGCACTTTTCGTAAGCAGCCCTGGCAACGTCGCATATCTCTCGGGTTTCACCACCAAGGGTTACTCGCCAGCCTCATATCTCATACAGGGCCTTGTGGTTACTCTTCACGAAGAGGAGCCGACGTTCATCCTAGCTCGCCACCATGTACCGGCGGCCGTCTATCTGACATTCCTTAAACCCGAAAGTGTGATCGGCTATCCATCGCTCACTGCAAACCCGGGTGTGGATGGCTTCGACGCAGTCATTGATTTTCTCCATGAAGCTGGGCTCGCAAACCGTGGTGTGGGGCTCGAATTGGATTCGCTGCGCGCGCAGGACCAACAGAAGTTCAAGGCGCGACTGCCGAAAGCGAGGATCGTGGACTGCGCTAAAGCTGTCGACTGGATCCGGACAGTTAAGTCCGATCTCGAGATAGCCATCATGCGGGAAGCTGCTGCCATTACTGATGCGGGAATCATGCATGCGGCAGAGGTGATACGCCCCGGTGTGAGGGAAGCAGACGCGGCGGCCGAGATCATGGCCACGCTGCTGCGCGGGACCAACGGCAAATCTGGAACAGGGATTCCCCTGATGTATGTGAGCGCCTCACCACGGACTTTCGCAGGCCACATGTCATTCAGTGAGGATGCCTATCGCGATGGCTCGCAGATCAACATCGAACTTGGCGCAGTGCGCTATGGGTATATTGCAACGATCATGCGTACCTTCTCCATTGGTAAACCCTCCGACCGCCTACGCCGGCTGCATGAGGCGCAGGTCGCCGGTCTGGAGGCCGCGCTGAACACGGTGCGGCCGGGCGCCACCTGCAGCGAGGTCGCTAACGCATCCCATCGCGCGATTGAAAAGCACGGTTTCAAGAAGGATACGCTCTGTGGTCACTCCGAAGGCCTTAATGGGCTAGAACCGAGCGCGTACCTCGTGGATGGGGACATGACAGTGCTGAAGCCGAACATGGCTTTCCATTTGCTTCTCTGCAACTTCCTCGAGGAGGATTTCAGTTGCTTCGTGAGCGAGACATTTCGTGTCACCGAGTCCGGCGTCGAAGTACTAACGCGTGCGCCACGGAAGCTTTTCGAACTTTGAGTCAATCAGGACATTCCGAGTCGGGGGGGATGGGTCGTGGACCAGGTCCAAGGGCCGCGTACTTCGTGCTGAGGCTCTGCGCGAACGCCCTCAACCACCGGCTCGTGCATTCCATGATGGCGCTCTTGAGCTCGGTGACACTGTTGAGGGTCGCAACCCGGTACATTGCAGGAGGGCAAGCGTCATCTACCAAGACAGGAGAAAGCTGCGCGCGGCCGCATCCAGCTGAGTCGTTTCTCAATCGGCATCGAGGATGCGCAAGAACTGGTCGGTCGAAGACCTCAAACTGAATTGGATCGGGCTGAACGATGCGTGGAGACGTCCTGAGATATATCGTTTGGCGGATCATTTATTCGATCCCTCTCGTGGTTGGCGTCTCCATTATTGGCTTCGGCATCATGCACCTAGCGCCGGGCGGCCCGCTGGCAGTCTATACGCTGAACCCAAGCATTACCGTCACTGACATCAACCGCATCCGCACAGCGCTTGCCCTCGACCAGCCCCTCTACCTGCAATATCTGAGCTGGGCCAAGGCCATGCTCACCGGCTCCTGGGGGGTGACTTTCTTCGGCGGCCGGCCGGTGCTGGACGTCATCGTAGAGCGCATTCCAGCGACGATGATCCTGATGGGCACCGCGCTGGCGCTCGCAATCCTGATCGGCACCGCGATCGGTATGCTCGGCGCCGTCCGGCGGAACTCGCTCTTCGACTATCTGGCCACGACGGGCGCCATGCTGGCGCTATCTTTCCCGACTTTCTGGTTTGGCCTGATGGCGATCTACATCTTCGCCATTCAGCTCCGCTGGCTGCCCTCCGGCGGCATGTACGAGATTGGGGAAGAGGGAAACCCCTGGGATTTGCTGCGCCATCTGGTGTTGCCCGTGATGGTGTTGACGCTCGTGCTGGTCGCGACCTGGAGCCGCTATTCGCGCTCGAGTTTTCTGGACGTAATCCAGCAAGACTACATCCGCACCGCCCAGTCGAAAGGCCTCAGCACGCGCCAGGTTTTGACGCGGCATGCCTTCCGCAATGCGGTCATCCCGCTGGTCGCACTGATGGGCGTGCAATTGCCGACGTTGTTCTCAGGCGCGCTGGTCGCGGAGACGATCTTCAGCTGGCCCGGCATGGGCCGCCTTTTCGTCGATGCGCTCGGCATGAAGGAGTATCCGATCCTGATGGGCATGATCATGTTCACAGCGTTCTCCGTCATTGTCGGGAATCTGTTGGCTGACATTGCGATTGCGCTGATCGATCCACGCGTGAAGCTTTTCTGAGGGCATGGCAATGACGGATATTATGGCAATGACGGATATTCCAGCCAGCTCCTCTGCATCGCAGCAGTCGTTTGCTCGGATGATCGCGCGACGTTTCGTGACCCACCGCATCGCGGTTTTCGGAGCCGTGATGGTGCTGCTGCTGTGCGCCTCCGCGTTGTTCGCTCCGTTCCTGTCGCCGTGCGATCCCTTGCAGATCGACACATCGCGACCCTTCCTTTTGCCGTTCACGTCCTGGACCAATCCTCTTGGCACGGACGATCTCGGACGCGACACGCTAAGTCGACTGCTGTATGGCGGCCAAGTCTCGTTGTCCGTTGGCATCGTCGCGATGATCACGACCATGGTCACTGGCACGCTGGTTGGCCTGGCCGCCGGCTGTTGCGGCGGTATCATCGACAATCTGCTGATGCGTTTGGTCGACACCGTATTGTGCTTTCCCCAGGTCTTCCTGCTGCTGGTCGTGGCCGCCTTTGTGCCACCGACGATCCTGTCAATCTCGCTGATCATCGGTTTGACCTCATGGATGGAGGTCTCACGCATCGTGCGAGCGCAGGTCTCGACGCTCAAGGAGACAGATTTCGTCATGGCTGCTCGCGGCTTCGGCGCCTCGAATTGGCGCATCATGCTGGTGGAGCTCTTGCCGAACATAGTGGCACCGGTCGTGGTTGCGGCGACACTCAAGGTCGCAAACGCCGTGTTGATGGAATCCTACATCAGTTATCTCGGCTACGGCATCCAGCCGCCGATGGCGAGTTGGGGCAATATGCTCACGAACGCACAAGGCTATTTCGACACTGTGCCGTTCCTAGCGATCCTTCCCGGCGTCCTGATCACCTTCACCGTCATGGGCTTCAACTTCTTGGGCGACGGCCTCCGGGATGCCTTCGATGTAAGACTTAAGATCGATCCATAAAATCAAATGGGAGAGTAACATGTCCAAGCAGTTTAGATTGACGCGCCGTTCCGCCATCAAGGCAATCGCCACATCGACACTCGCGATCCCGGCGAGCGGCATTTACAGCCCCGCAATTGCGCAGCAGCGCGACCGCGTTATCTTCGGCACGACGCAGGAACCCGTGCAGTTCAACCCTCTCCTCTACGTCAACGCCGGCGTCGAGAATATCCCGGAATCTTGCATGTTCGATGCGCTCTGGGAGGTTAATGAAAAGGGCGAGTTTGTGCCCAACTTGGCGATCCGTATTCCAACACGTGAGAACGGCGGCCTCTCCGCCGATGGCCAGATCTGGCGGATCGAGCTGAAGCGCGACGTCAAGTGGGCCGACGGCCAACCATTCACTGCCAAGGACGTGGAATTTACCTATCAGACCATTGTCAACCCTAGGGTGGCGGTGCGCTCGCGCAGCGGCATGGACCTCATCAAGAATTTCAAGGTGATGGATCCTTACACGATCGAGATCGAGCTCGACAGGCCGTACGTGCCCTTCATCTGGGCATGGCAGGACATGCATATCGTGCCGAGTCACCTGCTCGCGGCCGAGGCGGATATCAACACGTCCAGCTTCAACACGAATCCGGTCGGCACAGGTCCTTACATCCTACGCTCGCGAACGCCCGGTAGTCATATGGTCTATGAGGCCAACCCCAACTACCATCGCGGGCCTCCACGTATTCGGCAGTTCATCCACAAATTCATACCGGATCTATCCGTCGCCTATGGCCAGGCACGCATTGGCGAGATTGACTATTTCACCCAAGTTCCGCCTGATCGTTGGGTTGAGGCCGCGAAACTGCCAGACCGGACCTTCTTTACGTTGCCTTACCCGGCGGTCCAATTCATCTACTTCAATTGCGGAAAGCCGCAGTTCCGCGATCCCAAGGTCAGGAAGGCGCTATATATTGCGCTTGAGATGCAGAAGTCGATCGATGACCTCTACTTCGGCACCAACGAACGCACGCTTTCATATCTTCACACCAGCCACTGGGCCTACAATCACGATCTAAAGGAGGAGACTCCCAATCCACAACTCGCCGCCAAGATGTTGGATGAGGCCGGCTGGAAAGTCGGTGTTGATGGCGTCCGCGAGAAGGAGGGCGTCAAGCTAAAATTCTCGATGTCTACCACCACCGACGTCGCGAGTCGGCGGGCATGTCAGGCATTGTTCCAGCAGAACTGGAAGGCGATCGGCGTCGAGATGGAGATCAAGAATATGCCCGCATCGGTGGTTTGGGGCGAGTACACCACCAGATCGCAGTTCGACACTTTACTGGTTGCGTGGGAGCCGCCGGTCGGCATGGATCCCGACTACACGAACCGCGCGTCTTCCAAGATGATCCCGCTGAAGACCGGTAGCGGCGCGAACTACACCCAGTACGAGAACAAGGAGGTCGACCGGCTACTCGATGAAGGCATCAAGCAGATGGACCGGTCGGAGCGCAAGAAGATCTATGGACGCATCCAGCAGATCTTGCTGGAGGAGGTGCCCTTCGCCCCGCAGTGTGGCTTGCGTAACGGGCAAATATTTCACAAGGCCCTGCAGGGCGTCAGGCCGAACCAGTATGTGACCAGCAAAGCCTGGAATGTCTATGAATGGTCGTGGGGCTGAGAAGCAGCTAGTGATGATGAAGCCGGGGCAACCTCTAGGTACCTCGGCTCCCAGACCCGCTGGCCGAAGTTTCGATGATGAGAGCGCCTTCATGCCTAGAGCAGTACCTTCTAACCTGTCCTGCCGAGATCGCCCGGCGATCGTTGTGTCGATGTCGTGCCGTCTGTTCGAGAATAGTGGCAACATCCTGAACGCCAATCAATTCGACGATGTCGAGACTGACAGCTTCTTCATGCCCGTCGTCTTCAATTTTCCGCAAAGCGGCTCGCTCACGGCAATCCGTAAAAAATTCTCCGTGATCGCCGACCAGTTCGGCCTGAGCTGGCACCAAGCGCATACGCGTGGTGTGAAGCTGATCGGCGCCACTGCCGATTACGTCACGGCCGATCTTGATGAGGGTCAGATCATCGAAAAGGACGTCGAGCGCATCTCGCACCGTAACGCTCCAGACGACCTCGTCCGCAAGGGCAGGGACACCGAGCGGCATGTCCTGGCGCGCGCCGTAGCGTGGCACCTCGACGGGCGCGTCCTCATCAATGGCGCCAAGACCGTCGTCTCCCGGGATTAACCGCAATGGCCGATCCAATCCTGTCAGTTTCGGGACTGACCACCGCGTTCCGAGTCGACGGGAAGTGGCGGCCCGTTGTGCGCGGAATCTCGTTCGATGTCGGTCCCCGCGAAACGGTCGCGGTGGTGGGCGAATCCGGTTCGGGCAAGAGCGTGACCGCCTTGTCGATCATGCGTCTGACACCTGCAGGGTCGAGCCGAATGGAGGGCTCGGTCAAGCTCGCCGGCAAGGAGCTCCTAAACCTGCCGGAATCGCAGATGCGGCACATCCGCGGCAACGAGATCGCGATGATCTTCCAGGAGCCGATGACGTCGCTCAATCCAGTGTTGACGATCGGTTTCCAGATTGCCGAGGCTCTGATGCTGCATCGCGGCCTGTCGCGTTCGCAGGCCGAAGCGGAGACGGTTCGTTTAATGGAAAAGGTGCGCATCCCCGCGGCGAAGTCCCGTATCAACGAATACCCACACCGCTTCTCGGGCGGTATGCGCCAGCGGGTGATGATTGCGATGGCCTTGGCATGCAAGCCGAAGCTGCTCATCGCCGACGAGCCGACCACCGCGCTCGACGTGACGATCCAGGCGCAGATCCTGGAGCTTATAAAGGAGTTGCGGGAGGAGGAGGGCATGTCCGTCCTCTTCATCACCCATGACATGGGCGTGGTCGCAGAGATCGCTGAGCGCACCGTCGTGATGTATGACGGCCAGGCGGTCGAAGCTGGGCCAACCGAGACGGTCTTCGGCGGCGCGAAGCATCCTTATACGCGAGCGCTGCTCGCGGCGATTCCGCGACTCGGCTCCATGACCGGCAGACGGCGGCCTATGCGCTTCCCCATAGTAGACCGCTCGACCGGCCTGTCCGACGTACCGGTCGAGACAGCAGATACTGTCGCGCAAGCCGAGCGGCCCGCGCTTGAGGTCTCCGGGCTCACGACCCGCTTCGAACTCCGCTCAGGATTGTTCGGCAAAGTTGCCGGCTGCGTGCATGCCGTCGAGAATGTCTCGTTCAGTGTAAAGGCTGGTGAAACGTTGGCGCTGGTCGGCGAATCCGGCTGCGGCAAGTCTACGACGGGGCGCTCTGTGCTGCGATTGACGGAGCCGCTGTCGGGCTCGGTGCTGCTGGACGGAGTCGAAGTGCTCGGTCTTTCTGCCGCGAAATTGCGACAGCAGCGACGGCACATGCAGATGATCTTCCAGGATCCGTTCGCCTCTCTCAATCCGCGTATGAACGCCGGTACCGCCATCGCCCAGCCGCTGCTGATCAATGGGCTGGCAACGAAGGCACAGGCTCGCGAGCGGGCCGGCGAATTGCTGCGCCGGGTCGGGCTACAGCCAGACATGGCGAGCCGATTCCCGCACGAATTCTCGGGCGGTCAGCGGCAGCGCGTCTGCATCGCGCGCTCGCTCGCGCTTGAGCCGAAGTTGATCGTAGCGGACGAATCGGTCTCCGCGCTGGATGTCTCGGTCAAGGCGCAGGTCGTCAACCTGATGCTGGAACTGCAAGAGAGGATGAAGCTGGCTTATCTCTTCATCTCGCACGACATGGCGGTCGTGGAGAGGGTCAGCCACCGCGTTGCGGTCATGTATCTTGGCGAGATTGTCGAAATCGGGTCGCGCGAGGCGATCTTCCAGAATCCGCAGCATCCGTATACCAAGCGCCTGCTCGCGGCGGTTCCGATCGCCGATCCGGCGCGACGGCTTCAGAAGCGCGCGGTATCCAACGACGAGATCAAGAGCCCTCTACGGTCGTCCGACTACGTGCCTCCCGTGCGTCGGTACCGTGAGATATCGCCCGGCCATGCCGTGATGATTTGGGGCGATGAGTGGGAGGCAGCGCGAGCGATTGGCAAGGTGGACTACGCTTAACATAGTTTCGATCGAAACAGCCGACGCTGTATACGCGAACCGGCGAAGGGGTACTCCAGATGCAGCCGATCGAGACGCTGCATGATAGCGAGGTCGTCGAGCGACACCGACGCGGCAGATAGTACACGCTGCCACGACTGATCTTCAAAACTTCCGCCTGTCTGGTGATCGACAGATCGTGCTCACGGTCGATCATCGTTTTGCGCTCAGCAATCCCGCCTTGGTGAGCGCACCTTCTAAAAAACTGACCCCAGCGCTGCTCGCTCCCTGTGGGATAGAAACGCATGCCGCTAGACTGTGGGCCGGAAGGGAGCGGCCGATATGATTTTGGTGGCATGTAACCCTGTTCAAAAGAGCTGTTGCGCACTTGAGAGTGGTGACGTGCGCAGCCCAGCCCTTCCGCTTTGGTAGCAGGAGGATTGGAGATGAGCCGCAATGGATCGAAGTCCAAGGTCGACCGCACGATGCCCATGGTGCACCCGAACGCGGCTGCCATCGACATTGGGACGACCATGCACATGGCTGCCGTGAGGGCACATCGCACACCTGAGCCCGTACGCAGCTTCGGTACCTTCACTTCTGATCTGCATCGACTGGTCGACTGGTTTGCGGAATGCGGGGTCGAGACGGTCGTCATGGAATCGACCAGCGTCTACTGGAAACCGATTTTCGAGCTTCTCGATGCGCGCGGGTTTGCGGTGTTCCTTGTCAAAGCACGCGATGCCAAGCACGTGCCGGGGCGCAAGACCGATGTCAGCGACGCGCAGTGGCTGCAGCGGCTCCATTCGTTTCGGGTTACTGCGGGCCAGCTTTTGGCCCAAAGGGCAGATTGCCGAACTGCGAGCCTATGTGCGTCAGCGCGAGCGTCTGCTGGAGTACTCGGCCTCGCACATCCAGCATATGCAGAAGGCGCTGACCGAGATGAATCTTCAGCTCCACCACGTCGTCGCCGATATCACCGGAGTGGCTGGTCTGGTTCGCGCGATCCTTGCCGACGTGCGCGACCCTGAGACGCTGGCGGGCTTCCGCCATTACAGTTGCCATTCCAGTCCTGAGACCATCGCGAAGGCGCTTACCGGGAGCTCCCGCGCCGCGCATTTTTTTGCGCTCGAGCAGGCACTCGCCCTCTACGACGCTTACCAGGAGAAGGCATCTGCCTGCGACGATTGGATCGAAGCGGTGTCTTCGCTGGGACTGGCGCCGAGATCCGGCGGCAAAATGATCTCGTCACGAACGCGCCGGTTCGGCGGGCGGGCCACGGCACTTCTTCGTCTTGCTGCGGTCACAGTCGGACGCACCGATACGGCACTCGGTGCCTTTTACAGGCGACTCTCGTCCCGCACCGGTGCTGTTGCGGATGGTGGCGCACAGGATTGCCGATCCTCGCATTCTGCGGCTCATCGGGCTGTGGATGCGAGCCGGCGTTCTCGAGAGCGGCGAGTTGCAAGAGACGGACAGAGGCACTCCGCAAGGGGCAGGCATTAGCCCGCTCCTTGCCAACATCTTCCTGCACTACATCCTCGATCTCTGGGCCCACCAATGGCGCCGTCGTCATGCAGGCGGTCACGTTGTGATCGTGCGCTATGCCGACGACTTCGTCATGGGCTTCGAGAGCAACGCCGATGCGCAGGAAATGCTCTTGGCCCTCAAGGCGCGGCTGGCCAACTTCGGTCTGACGCTCCACAGGACAAGGCGCGGCTGATCGAGTTTGGCCGGTTCGCGGCCCTCTCGCGTCAGCGGCGCGGCGAGCGGCGGCCAGAGACCTTCGCCTTCCTCGGCTTCATCCACTACTGCGGGCGGACCCGAGATGGCCGGTTCATCGTGAAGCACAAGACTGAAGGGAAACGCCTGACGCGCAAGCTGACGGCGCTGCGCCAGGACGCATGGCGGCTCATGCACGAGTCACTGGCCACTCAGCACAAGTGGTTCGCCGCTGTTCTGCGTGGACACTACGGCTACTACGGCAGGCCGCACAACTACCCTGCGCTCGACGGCTTCTACCGGAACCTGCGTCGGACGTGGCTGCGCTGTCTGAGACGGCGTAGTCAGAAAAGTCGGCGCATGGGCTGGTCGGAGTTCGAGACCCTGACGGCTCGCTTCCGTCTGCCCGTTCCACGCATCACTCGCACTTGGGCGCAGGCGCGGATACGACGCGGGTTACTCTCGGGAAGAGCCGGGTGCGGGAAATCCGCCCGCCCGGATCTGTGAGGGCGAAAGCCGAATGGCTGAGCTACTCGACCACGATCGTGGAGCCCCGCAGGCAGGTGCTGGTGCTGCCGCCGTTTCTTAGGAATCGTTCTCCAGCGTCAGTTCTCCGATTTTGGCGTGCAGCGACTTCACGTCAATGGCGGGTAGCGCCGCCGCTGCGCTGCTCCCCGGACCAAACACATCGACGGCCCCGCCTTCAGGCTGCGCTTTCCACGAGGTGATCTGATTGGGATGAACGTCGAACTGCTCAGCCAATTGAGTCAGTGTCCGGTCCCCCTTCAGCGCGGCAAGCGCCACTTTCGGCCTTGAAAGCCGGTGTGTGGTTTCGGCGTGTCGTCTCGTCATCGTCTCTCCTGATTCGCGGGTCAATCTTGCCCGCCGTCAGGCAGAAACTCCACTTATCGCACTGTGCAAATTTCCGGAGCCGGCCCTATAGCTCGACTTAAAATCGGCAGACAATAGCTTTTTTTGCATAATTTCCCTACTCCCAACGCGACTTTCGCAGCTTTCGAGCTCTTCAGACGCTCTATGCTTTACGCATCGGAACAGCGGTTTCTATAGTCGCGTTCGACAGAGCTCGACGCCGACGCACACACTGAATACCAAGCTTCCAGAGGAGGACTTCATATGAGCGCTGGTCCTATTTCGCCGCTTTCCACGGAGTGGTCTATGCGGTCACTCGCCGACAAGGTCCCTTTTCCGAGTTACGACGTATTGCGGAAAAGGGGCCCGGTCGTTTGGGATCCAGGCATGAACTGCTGGCTCGTGTTGAGTTACGACCTCTGCAGGGTGATTGAGGCCGACGAGACTACATATCGGCTTCCGACCCTTGACGAAGGTCCTTTGGAAGCGGAGCTCAAGGGTGACATGAAAAGAACGGCTGTTACGTACCTGGTCGGTACGGAGCACGCTCGTATGCGCCGGCTCTATCTGAGGCTCCTCAACCAGCAGGCTATGCCGCAATATCGGGAAGATCATGTCCGCCCCATTATCAACGACGCTATCGATCGCTTTCTTGACAGAGGCAGCGCTGAGCTAATCACTCAATTTTCTGATCTGGTACCTGCGCGAATCATGGCCTCGCTTTTTGGGCTTCCTTGGAAGAATGACGCACTGATCGCGAATGTCTCCCAGTGGCATAAAGATCTGCTCGCTTGGATGTACGACAGGAACAACGAGGAGCTGACCCAGAAGGCAAAATGCGTATCCTATGAACTAAACAAACTGTTCTTGCCCCTTGTCCTTGAGCGAAGGGAGAAACGCGGGAATGATTTCATCAGCCAAATCTGGTCTCGAGCCCCGGAAGATTGGGGTGAAGTTGATGCGGATGACGTGATGGGGATTGTGAGGGATATTGAGCTTGGCGCGGGGATAACCACTACAAACGCCATCGCTAACGCGATTTATCTATTCTTATCTGACTCTGCTGTACGTGAAGCAGTCACAAAGGATCAGGAATACGCCCTTAATGCGCTTGTCGAAGAGTCGTTGCGGCTCTTGGGAGCGCTCCAATGGCGGTTCAGAAAAGCCAATCGGGACGTGTCGCTCGCAGGTGCGACCGTCAAGAAGGATGACCCGATTTGCCTTTTACACGCAGCTGCAAATCGAGACCCCGAACATTATGCTTGCCCGCACTTGGTTGATTTGAATAGAAAGCCGCCCACTGATCACATGGCGTTCAGCTCCGGTCCCCGAATTTGCCCGGGTATGCACCTCGCCAGACTTCAAATGCGAGAATGCCTGAAGGTGCTTATCAATCGTCTTCCAGATTTGCGCCTTGATCCGGAGAAGGAGGCCCCGCGGCTCCGTGGTTTTTCTCACCGGTCGTATGGTCCTTTGCATGTACTCTTTTAGGAACGTTCTACAATGAAGGTGCTAGTGTCCGACCAAAGAGGGAAGTTGGTCAAACTCAACGATGTCGTTGCAAAAACGCTTATGCAGGCGATGCGGGATGCAGGATTGAATCTAACTGCGCAATGTGGGGGGTGTGCGTCCTGCGGAACCTGTCATGTGTATGTCGACGATACTTGGCGAGCGAAACTCAAGCCTATTGGTGAAATCGAAGATGCAATGCTGGACGTAGTCGAGGAGCGAAAAGAGAGCTCTCGACTGTCCTGCCAGATTGAGTTGACGGAGGATTTGGATGGCCTGACCGTAACACTCGCGCCTGGTGCTGCTTTTGCTTAAGCGCCGAACGTCGATCACGTGTCTTCGGGCGCGAGCTGAGACGCGGTTCGATGTCATTAGTGGATCCTCAATTTTCGCATCATTGTAAATTTTGGTATCCATGCATCAAACGTTACTGATTGTCGGTGGGTCCTATGCCGCATGTGAAATTGCATCACACGCCCGGGAAAACGGGTACGGCGAAGACATAGTCTTGGTGAGCGACGAGTCGGAGCTTCCCTATGATCGCCCGCCACTCTCGAAGGCTTTTCTTAAAGGTCCGTCGGATGCAGCGACGCCTCTCAAGTCGGCGGCCTTCTATTCGAAAAATGGCATTGATCTCGAACTGGGTACCAAGGTGATCCGTCTTGAGCCCGAAACGAACAAGGCTGTACTCTCGAACGGTACACATTTCACCTTTGATACCCTCGCCCTTGCGGTCGGGGCGCGTGCACGAAGACTCACGTGCGCAGGCGCCGATCTTGGTAACGTCTGTTACCTGCGGTCCATAGTGGACGCTCGCTTGATTAGAGCCGCGACCGCAGACGCAGAGAACGTTGTCGTGATCGGCGGCGGATTTATAGGTCTTGAAGTCGCGTCAACGCTTGCACAGCAGCAAAAGCACGTCACGGTTATCGAAGCGGAAAACCGGGTGCTCGCCCGCGTTGTCGCGCCGCAAATTTCTCAATTCTTGTCGTCGAAACACGTCGATCACGGCGTGAAAGTGCAGACCGCTCGCGCCGTGCGCTCGCTCGTCGGTGAGAGCGGTGTCGTCCGTCAAGTCTTGCTTGAGGACGGCACGTCTATACACGCAGACGTCGTCATTGTCGGGATCGGATCGATTCCGAACTTGGAATTGGCTCAACAGCTCGGTTTGCTCAGCGAAAACGGTGTCGTTGTCGATTCGCGATCACGCACTAGCCGGGCACACGTATTTGCTGCTGGCGACTGCGCGCTGTTTCGTGGCCCTTTCAATTCGAACGGAATTCGACTGGAGTCCGTGCAGAACGCCACCGACCAGTCGCGAATTGCAGGAGCCGTCATCGCGGGCGTAGACAGGGCATATGATTCTCTGCCTTGGTTTTGGTCAGACCAATACGACTTAAAGCTTCAGATTGTTGGACTTCCATTTGGTGCCACCGAGAGCGTTGTGCGACCTGGGGCGATGTCTGACATTTCTGTATTCCATTTCCGGAAAGATGCTTGCATCTGCGTGGAGAGCGTAAACCGGCCGCGCGAGCATATGTCGGCACGCAGACTTCTAGCTCGCCGGAAAATCATGAAGCAACAGCTACAGGAAGTGGATTTCGATATTTCGGCGCTTTTGAATTCGTGACAAAAACGAATGCGCCAGGTTGTACACAACAACCAGGTTGTCCACAACAAAGAGTGCCGGCAGCGTCAGTACGACTTAGCCGACCCTGCGCGGCAGCTTGGCTGGAGCGAAGTCATCGTGATCGAGGATGATCTCGGCCGCTTTGGTGGCGGCACCGCCCATCCCGGATTCGAGAAATTGATCGCCGCCATTTGCAAAGTGCGAGTTGGCGCCGTAATCTCTATCGACGCATCCCGGCTCGCTCGCAACGGCTCGTGGAGTTCTGTGTGCTCTTGCATACCGGCGATGGAGCTCTGAGTTGAGTGACGGTTGCGCGCGACCGTTGATATGCCAGGGCTCGGGGCTCAGCCGATTCGATCAGTGCTTGGGGAACCAATCTTCTCGTACGAATGAGGGTCCTCGACCCTTCGCGCCCCTGAATCGCCGAACAGCGCCCGCTTTCCGTGAACGACCTCCGAAGGTCAACGCAGCTGAACAGCTCGCCCGCTCGATTGTCGCGGCCCCGCACGTACCATTTCTTATGTGCAACATGCGGTGTGATGTTCATCGAGCGCAGCTCGCTGACGAAGTCGTCCGCATTAGGCTTTGTCCGCGCCAAGCCGGAGCGCTGTCGGCCGGTCAGCGCAAGGCTCGATCATGAGCAGCGCGGCCACCCGCTCGGCAGGCCCGTCGGCCTGCGCAGGCAGGCGTCAATCAGCAGGCCATAGCAGTTTCCAATCAGGCCGTGTCCAATGAAGCACAGCCTCGTCTCCTTGCCTTTGCCCCTTGCGGTAGAGCCTGGCTCCAGATCCGTAGTCGAACCATGAGTGTCATTCCGATGCCGCCCAGGAACTTAGCCGCGATGTCGCCTTCCAGCAGCCGGTCGCGGTTCTTCGGGAACACTGCGGGCCTAGGCCGCATCGTCGATGCTGATCGCGGAGGCTAGCTAATGGCCAAGGTGCGCTGCTTCGCGAAGGCCTTTTCCGGTTGCTGGCGCATCGTCGAGATGGACGTCCGGGACAACGACTTTCTCGATCTCGTCGAGGAGGCACATCTCACTCTCGAGGGTAAGTCCGAGGGTGAAATTGCCTCCGGTGCGCTGAAGGGCTTCCTCGACGTCCGCTACGGCGCGCGACGGTTCGCTCTGCGCAGACTTCTCATGGAAAGGGCATGACGAGAACGATCCGCCCCGCGGTCGCGGATGGGCTATCATCGGCACCTGCAGGCGGCTCGTCGGCCTCTTCTACATCTACAAGGGCGGCGACGGCTCAGGTTTCGTATGCGAACGCGCCTAGTTCTTCAACAACCTGCTAGGCACATTTCGAAGCGCTGCTGAAGGATAAGCTGAAGTTCTATCCGGCGGCCGCTTGGTGATCATTGTCGAACCAGCTAGCTGCCGATCGACAAAGTCGGAGCCAATCTCGCATTCTAGGCGAATTAACCGCCCCGATGAGCGAGACCCTGTACTCCTGACGAGCAACCAAACGTTCGGCGATTGCAGTTCTCGGCGACGGCGTCGTCGCCATGCGATCTGCTTCTGCACCAACTCTTAACGAGGAACATCTGCGGCGCCCCATATCGCGCAAAGGACACGCTCCACGAAGGCTTGGTCGGTCCTCAGAACGACACGTTTTTCCCGACAGGAAATTGCCACGGCCCTGACTGGAGAAGTTCGGTAGCTCAACGCTTAGAGTACTGTCCCATTTATTCACGCACACTTGAGGATGTGGTCCTGAAAGCGCGCTGCATAGAAGTTCCAACCGCTGAGAAATCGGTGCATCCCTTATTGAATGCGACATGCGGGCGATTGCTACGCACGGAAGCATCGCATTGTCGCCATAGAGCGCAGATTTTCGGCATTTATCTCGCCAGATTGGGGAGATTTGCCAACAAGGCGCGGGCATACTTGAGCGACGGGTCCGTTGGGCCAGCGTGACTAGCATTGGGTAATGCGATAAATCTGATCAATTGCACTACGAAACTGCGTGCGGAAAACAAGAAGCAAAAAAGGACGGTATGACATGAAGAGGCGGATGGACATGCATGTTGGTGGTGTGCCCGCGCCCGTTGAAGAGGAGTTCGGTGAGCGCCAAGCGGCAAGCAAGATCGACCGGCTCTTCCGGCCAGAATCCGTGGCGATCGTAGGAGCTTCCCCGAAGGGAGGTATTGCCACGGAAATCCTCAAGAACATCAAGAAGTGGGGCTTTTCGGGCCGGCTCGTCGCGGTGAATCCTCGTTACGAGCAGATTGAGGGTGTGTCGTGCTTTCCAAGCCTGACGGCTATCCCGTTTCCGATCGGCCTCGCCGTAGTCGCCGTTCCCAGCAATGCCATACCCGCAGTACTTCACGATTGCGAAGTGACTGGTGTGCGCGCGATCCAGATCATCTCGAGCGGCTTTGCTGAGGAGCGTGGCGAAGGCGTCGCGAAGCAATTCCAGCTCGCCCAATGGGCCGAACGGACTGGCATTCCAGTCGTCGGCCCGAACTGTTACGGGTTGCTGAACGGGGAAAATCGGCTGATTGCGACCCCCGCAGACTTTTATTCATTGTCGGCAGGTGGCGTCAGCGCCGTGGTGCAAAGCGGAACGCTTATGTTCAGTTTGGTCATGCCCCTGCTGGCTCGCGGCATCGGCGTCGGGCGCGTCGTCACAAGCGGTAACGAAGCCTGCCTTGATGTGGCGGATTTCATCAACTACTTCGCGGATGACAAGGATACCCGCGTAATCGCTTGCTACTGCGAACAGATCAAGCGCCCTCTGGAATTTATCAAGGCCTGCGAGCGCGCGGCGGACAAAAACAAGCCGATCGTCATGATCAAGATCGGCCGCTCCGAAGCTGCGCGCAAGGGTGCTTTGGCTCATACTGGCTCTGTGGCGGGCTCGGACGTGGCGATCGACGCCGTGCTGAAGAAGCTGGGCGTGGTTCGCGTCGACACGGTCGATGACTTGATTGAGGCTGCAGCCGCTCTGTCGACGACAAAGCGGCCGCGCGGCCGGCGTATCGCGCTTGCGTCGTTCTCCGGCACCGCCGTGAACATACTGTCTGACGTCGCCGAGCCATTCGGCGTCGAGTTTCCGCCGCCACCCGCCGAGGCAAGGGCGCGGCTGGAGGCCGTTCTTCCCGAATTCGGCAACGTCAGCAACCCGCTCGACCTCACCTCGCAAGCCGACTACGATACGCACATCATCGACGAATCCCTGAAGACGCTCGCGACTTGCGGTACGTATGATGTGGTGGTCTGGGGGCGCGGAGCCCCGTCGCGCCTCGATATGCGTTCTCCCGTCTGTCAGGCGCTCAAGCGTGCTGCAGAGGCAGCCCCGGATGTGGTCTTCTCGGTGATGGCCCTCGCGGGCGGCCATTTCTTTGCAGCGCCCGGCCCGGGAAGTGCGATGGTCGAGCCGGCCGCCGAATTCGATGGCATGCCCTTCCTGCAAGGTGTGGGCCCGGGACTGAAGGCGCTCTCCGCACTGATTGGATATGCCGAGTTCCAGCGCGCGCGCAAACCCGGCAATCGCCTATCGGCGCACCGCGGCCAGCGCAGCGCCTGCTATGCGGAGGCGGTGCGCATCCTGCGCGAGGCCAAGGGCGACGTGCTGACCGAGCGGGAGGGCAAGCATTTGCTTGCGCTCTATGGCATCCCGGTCACTCGCGAAGCGCTGGCGACGGATGCGAAGCAGGCGGCGCGCGTCGCTCAGGATCTCGGCTTTCCTGTGGCGATGAAGGTCGAGTCAGCGGACATAGTGCACAAGACCGATGTTGGCGGCGTCGCGCTGAACATCTCCTCGTCTGAGCAGGCTGCCGCAACGTTCGAACAGATCGTGGGCTCGGTGCGATCGCGATGTCCCGAAGCGAACATCGCCGGCGCGCTGGTGCAGGAGATGGCCAAGCCGGGCATCGAAATGATGCTGGGTGCGACGTTCGACCCGCAATTCGGGCCGGTGATCGTCTTCGGCCTGGGCGGCATCTGGGTGGAGGCGCTGAAGGACGTGCGTGCGCTGATGCCCCCTTTCGATGCAGCCGAAGTCAAGGCGGAGCTTGGGCGACTGCGCGGCGCGAGCGTTCTGCGGGGCGCGCGGGGCGGGGCAAAGCCGGACCTCGAGGCCTTCGCCGACTGCATCGTCAAATTCAGCACGCTCTGCAGCGATCTTGCCGACGAGATCGGAGAGATCGACGTCAATCCCATCATCCTTGCCGCCAGTGGTACCGGACTGACCGCGGTCGACTGCCTCATCACCAGGAAAGCGCCGCAGAAAGTTTGACGAGCAACGAGCGTAGGCAGATCTTGCAGGCGTGCCCGAAATGTTTGCCCGAAGAGAGCAACGATGGATCTGAGCTTTACCGAAGACGAACTTGCCTTCAGAGACGAAGTCAGGGCGTTTTTTGGGTCCGAAGTGCCCGCCGAGGTTCGCGAGAAGCTCATCGCAGGCAGGCATCCCAGCAAGGACGAAGCGCTGTGCTGGGCTCAGAATCTTGCAAGGAAGGGCTGGAGCGTGCCGCAGTGGCCAGTCGAATATGGCGGCACAGGCTGGAGTCCGGTAAAGCAGTATATCTTCGCCGTGGAAATGGGCCAAGCGCCGGCGCCGGAATTAGCCGGCAGTGGTTACGACTTGGTCGGCCCCATCATCTACACCTTCGGCACCGAGGCGCAGAAGAAGCGATTTCTCCCACGCATAGCCTACTTTGATGACTGGTGGGCCCAGGGTTTCTCGGAACCCGGTGCAGGCTCGGACTTGGCCGCGCTGAAGATGCGTGCTGTGCGTGATGGTGACCACTACATCGTGAGCGGGCAGAAGACCTGGACGACGCACGCACAATATGCTGACTGGATTTTCTGCCTTGTGCGGACAGATCCCACCGCGCCAAAAAGGCAGCAGGGCATCTCCTTTATGCTGATCGATCTGAAATCGCCTGGTGTGACGGTGCGCCGGATCAAGCTGATCGACGGCTGTTACGAGGTCAATGAAGTCTTCTTTGACGATGTGCGCGTTCCAGTCGAGAACTTGGTGGGCGAAGAGAACCGCGGCTGGGAGTACGCCAAGTTCCTCCTGGGCAACGAGCGCGGCAATGCGGCGTGGATTGGAATCTCGATGTCTCGCATTCAGCGCATCAAGGAGCTTGCTGCGCGGACGCGGGTTGGAGGCGAGCGGCTGATCGACCAGGCGGATTTCCGCAAGAGGGTGGCTAGCATCGAGGTCCAGCTGAAGGCGCTGGAGATGACGCAGCTTCGGGTTGTTTCCAACAGATCGAAACGGCAGAAGGGAACGGCCGACCCGGCGGGCTCGATTCTGAAAATCAAGGGCTCGGAAATCCAGCAGGCGATTGCGGAGCTTCTGCTGGACGTGGTCGGCCCCTACGCGTTGCCGTATCAGTCGGACGAGGAGATCGAGCGCAAGGAGCCGCCGATCGGGCCCGATTGGGCCGCACCAATTGCGCCGGCTTATTTCAACGTGCGCAAAGTGCCGATCTACGGAGGCTCTGATGAGATCCAGAAGAACATCATCGCCAAGGTGATCCTAGGCCTGTGAGGCCCATTCAGGAGAGTTTCAGCAGTGGACTTTGATTATTCCGAGGAGCAGCAACTCCTCAAGGATAGCGTTGAGCGAGTGATGCTCGACAACTACAGCTTCAACGATCGCTGTAAGTATCAGGCTGAAAAGGTCGGCTATAGCGAGGCGATGTGGGCGCGCTATGCTGAACTCGGGCTTCTGGCATTGCCGTTTTCCGAGGCGCATGGCGGCTTGGGCGGTGGCGCGATTGAGACAATGATCGTCATGGAGGCCTTCGGCAAGGCGCTGATCCTCGAACCCTATTTCGCGACCGTGGTGCTCGCCGGCGGCATCCTACGGCAAGGAGCGAGCGAAACGCAAAAGGCCGAGATGATCCCGGCAATTGCGGAAGGCCGCATGAAGCTCGCCTTTGCTTATGCCGAACCACAGTCGCGCTACGATCTCTTCGACGTTCAAACGCAGGCGAAGAAGGACGGAGATGAGTGGGTTCTGAACGGCATCAAGGGTCTCGTCCTCCACGGCGAGGCGGCCGATAGGATCATCGTATCGGCGCGGACGGCCGGAGATACGCGGGAGAAGGATGGGATCGGCCTATTCCTGGTCAACAGTAGTGCGCCCGGTGTTGCCCGCCGCGGCTATCCAACACAGGACGGTCTGCGCGCGGCCGAGTTCACACTCGACAATGTGCGCGTCCAGGCAGCCGATGTCATCGGCGATCCGGCGGGTGCCTTCCCGGTCATCACGCGGGTTGCAGACGAGGCGGTCGCAGCGCTGTGCGCCGAAGCGGTCGGCTGCTTCGCGGTAATGCAAGCCACCACCCTTGAGTATCTGAAGACGCGCAAGCAGTTTGGCACGACGATAGGCTCATTCCAGGTGCTGCAGCACCGGGCGGTCGACATGTTGATCGAACTGGAGCAGTCGCGCTCCATGGCGATGTACGCTACGATGATGGTGAGCGAAGACGGCGCGGCCGAGCGCGAACGGGCGATCTCGGCGGCGAAGGCCCAGATCGGCCAGTCGGCCAAGCTGATCGGACAGCAGTCGATCCAGCTGCATGGCGGCATCGGCATGACGATGGAGTACAGCGTCGGCCACTATTTCAAGCGCGCGACCATGCTGGACAAGTTGCTCGGCGATGCAGACCACCACATGCAGCGGCTCGCCGCGCTCGGAGGACTCATCGGCCAAGAAGCAAGTCCAACTTGAAAGTGAAGAGCGTAAAAGTGAAGTGGTCAAGCGCGGCCTTCGCCCCGCAAAGCTATCCTGCCTGCGATCAAGGCAATTTAGCGCGCCGAGAACGCCAACGTGGCGCTCCTCCGGCTCAAGGGAGCGAGGCCGAATGAGGCAAGCGTTCTCCCGCGATCGGATCGGCCTGGCGCCGAAGCCGGCACTATGTCAGTGCCATTCTTCGCCTTCGCGCCGAGCATCCGCAATAAGATGGACAACCGATTTGTTCACGCAATTTCAAGCGAAAGAGGATCGATGAAGGTCTTAGTGCCGGTAAAGCGGGTGGTCGATTACAACGTCAAGGTTCGCGTCAAGGGCGATGGATCGGGCGTTGAACTCGCCAACGTCAAGATGTCGATGAACCCGTTCGACGAAATGGCGGTCGAGGAAGCGCTGCGCCTGAAGGAAGCCGGCAAGGCGACCGAAGTCGTGGTGGTCTCCATCGGACCGGCGCAGGCGTCGGAGACGATCCGCACCGGTCTCGCCATGGGCGCCGACCGCGGCATCCTGGTGAAGGCCGAGGGCACCGTCGAGCCACTCGCTGTCGCCAAGATCCTGAAGAAGGTCGCCGAAGAAGAGCAGCCCGGCCTGATCATTCTCGGCAAGCAGGCGATCGACGACGACAGCAATCAGACCGGCCAGATGCTCGCCGCGCTGCTCGGCTAGTCGCAGGCGACCTTCGCCTCGAAGCTCGAGGTCGATGGCTCTGACTTCAAGGTCACTCGCGAAGTCGACGGCGGCCTCCAAACCGTAAAGCTGAAGGGACCGGCGATCGTCACCACCGATCTCCGTCTCAACGAGCCGCGCTATGCGTCGCTGCCCAACATCATGAAGGCCAAGAAGAAGCCGATCACGGACAAGAACGTCGCCAGAAAGCCCCACTTTCGAAGGACGTTGACCCTCGATCGAACCGACCACTCCCATTAGACTTTCTTCAGGCGACGAATAAAGACGCGTGCGCATTTCGCGGTCCCGATCGCTGAAGTCGTTCTGACGGTTCGGCAGGTTTCCGGCTCTGAACCGAATGAAAAGCTCTCGCTTCTTCAGCGATGGTACCTGGCAAGACGATGAGATGGGACCCAAGCCTAGGCCAACGTCGCACAGGCCGAAGACAAGCGGCCGATGCAGCCGGCCGGGGCCTCCGCCGCTGATCTGGCCCGGCGCTTCTTGTCGTGGAGCGTTATCGCGCGTACCCAGTTCGTAGATTTGCCGCCGGACCTGCTCTGCGTCGAAATAGCCGGACGCTAGCGTGTCACGGAAGCCGCGCCGAAGCGCTAATGGCCCTCACCCTCGCGCAAGCTTTTCCGGATCTAACGCCAGGCACGATCGACGAGGCTTCGCAGTGCAGAATTCTGGACGAGCGCCACCATTTTTTGCAGGATTCGCGCGCTCGCTCTCCTGCATACTTTTTGCCATGGCTGCTGGGCTGAACCCGTTTGCCCGTCAAGCTGGGGACTGAAGATGCTTGAGCAAGCCGGAATCAAAAGCGAAACACGGACGCCGCATGGGCCCCTCATCGACCCTGCCAACTGGCGTGGCCCGGACATCACGCGCCGTAACAATTGGGTTTACCGGCTTGAAGATGCCGATGTAACTGCACTCGAGGCTGCGTTGCTGCACGTCGAGCGGGCAGGCGCGTCCCTCGTCTCACTGACGAGGGACGCGTTCCCTCTGGGTCATTTCGCCGACAAGCTGAAGGCGATCAAGCGCCAGCTGAACGAAGGCCGCGGTTTCGTCATTATTCGGGGATTACCGGTCGGCAGGTACACTCGCCGCCAGGCGGAGATGATCCATTGGGGAATTGGCCTGCATCTAGGTGAGCCCGTGGTGACGAACAGCAATTGCCCGATCCTTACGTATTACGCGCATGTTGTGGGCGAAGATCGGCAAGCGTCAAATGGCGCGTCTATCAATGTAACGGCGCAGATAGGCCAGCCAGAAACGGGATCGCAGAATCCGCAACTCTACAAAGAATCACTTTTTATCCGAATAGAGCGGACTGCTAGAAGATGGTCGTGTGGAGGTTGCTCTTTGTGCACCGCCACGCTATCGCGGCCACCTCTTTAACCAAAGGACACATTCCCATGAAAAAGGAACTGCTTTTCGAACGCGCGGAGTTTGTGGAGCGCCTCGCTAAGGTCAAGATGGAGATGGCGAAGCGAGCTCTCGACATCCTCCTGCTATCCGAGCCTGCCAATCAGAACTACCTGACCGGCTACGACGCGTATTCCTTCTACGCACCGCAAATGGTGATGGTGTCGCTAAAGCAGGATGAGCCGGTCTGGATGGGGCGGTTCATGGACGCCGTGTCGGCGAGGATGACCACCTATCTGTCCGACGACAACATCAGGCCATACCCAGACGTGTATGTCGGTTCGGCCACTTTGTCCGCGTACGACTTCATGGCTCAGGTCGTGAGGGAGTATGGCGGCGAGAAGGCGAAAATCGGCGTGGAGATGGGCGGGTTCTACTATTCCGCTCGCGCCCACGCAGACATTGTCAAGGCCCTGCCGCAGGCACAGGTCGTCGACGCGGACCTGCTGGTGAACTGGATCCGGCTTGTAATGAGCCCGGCCGAGATCGCGGTGATGCGGGAAGCCGGGCGCATCGCCGATGCGACGATCCAGCGCGCAATCGACATGATCGAGCCGGGTGTGCGCGAGTGCGACATCGCCGCAGCAATATACCACCAGCAGGTCTCGGGCACGCCCGATCTCGGCGGCACCTATGCGAGCGCGCCCCCGAATCTTTGCGTCGGTCCGCGCGCCGTCGCGCCCCATGCCGCCTGGACCGAGGAACCGCTGCCTGAATCGACGACCGTTAACATCGAGATGTTCGGGGTGCGGCATCGCTATCAGATCAACCTCGCCCGCACAGTGTCGGTCGGCAAGCCCGCTCCCGCCTACCAGAAGCTTTCGGAGATCGTTGTCGAGGGCTTGAACGCGGGCCTGGAAAGTGTTCGTCCGGGTCGCATCTGTGAAGAAGTGCAGGCCGCGTTCGCACAGGCGCTCGCCAGGCATGGCTACGAAAAGGAGGCGAGAGTGGGCTATCCGCTCGGCATCGGATTCCCTCCATCGATGCAGATGCGCACGGCCAGTCTGCGCAAGGGAGACAAGACGGTGCTGCAGGCCGGCATGTGCTTCCATCTGATGTCCGGTCTCTGGCTCGATGATGTGGGCATCACGATTACGCAACCTTTTGCAGTCACCGAGAACGGGCACGAGCCACTAACGCTGATCTCGCGCAAGCTGTACGTCAAGTTGGGCTGATCGAGAGGTTGATCTAGCAGCCCGTTGAAAAGTGCGCTCGCCGACGACCGGTGACGGTGATTCATTGGCTCCGACAAGATTCGGAGATGGTGGGTGCGCGGCGGGGACAATCGAACGAGCGAGCTGTTCAGCTACGTTGACCTGGAGGCGAGGGTGCGGCGCGATCATCCGCTGCGAGCGATCCGGACGATCGTGAACGAGGTGCTGTTGTCGCTGGAGCGCGAGTTTGCCACGCTCTACTCGTCGATTGGGCGCCCGTCGATCCTGCCGGAGAAGCTGCTGCGGCCGATACTGATGCAGGCGTTCTATTCGATCCGCTCGGAGCGGCTTCCGATGGAGCGGCTGGAATACGACCTGCTGTTCCGCGGGCGCAATGCGGAAGCGAACTTCCATGGCCAGAAACGCTCGAACGACACCCATACTTCGACCACCGATCCGGACGCCAGACTCTACCGCAAGGGGAAGGCAAGAAGACGAAGCTCTGCTTCATTGGGCACGCGCCGATGGGAAACCGCCACGGACTGCTGATCGACGCCTGCCTGACGCAGGCCGACGGGCATGACGAACGGGTGGCCGCGCTGCAGATGATCGAGCCTCGCGCTGACGGGTCGACAGCGATCATGCTTGGCGCGGACAAAGCCTACGATGCGGAAGACTTCGTCAACGACCTGCGCTCGATGAACGTGACGCCGCATGTTGCATAGAACACCGACGGTGAAGTTGCCTCCGGTGCGGCTGAAGGGCTTCCTCGACTTCCGCCATGGCGCGCGAACAGTTCGCCCTGCGCAGAGTTCTCATGGGAAGACACGAGAACGATCCGTCCTGCGGTCGCGGATGGGCTATGATCGGCACTGCAGGTAGGCTCGTCGGCCACTTCTAGATCCACAGCGGCGACGACTCAGGCTTCGTATGCGCACGCTCCTGAGTTCTTCAACAGCCCGATTGGGCCATTCGCAGATCAGCGCGCCATCGGAACCCGCCGCGTCATATCAATTCGTAGATTTCCGGGGCGCCATGAGGCCGGGACCCTAGTTGAGCTTGCTTGTCGGTGACCTCAAAAGTAAGCGTAGCTCTGAGGCCCATTTGATTGGCGCTTGACGTCTATTTTGAGCGCGTGGTGCGCCGGCGCGGCTTCCATATGTCGGACAACGCATTGACAGCGGCCTCGATCGCCTTCCGGTCGACAACGTTGGGATCAAACTGCTCCGGACCCCAGAGGCGCATTTGTTCGTGCTCCGGATGGGTGGGGTCGCTGATGGCGTCGAGGTATTCGGCATAGCCTGGCGCACCGCCGACATCTTCCGGAAGACAACGGCCGGCGGCCTCGAGCAAGAACGGAAGTCCCTCCGTTGTCGTGTTGTCGAACCACTTTTCAAGCTTGATCACGTGATCCCAGCTGTCGCCGAAGTCGTAGAGATAATGGATCGTCTTCGCGCCGGTCTCCTGAACGATATTAGAGAGCCGCGTCTTGCGGGCATCGATGGGCTGAGGGTCAAAATCTCCATGGGGATCAGGGATACCCCAACGTCCTTCGCCGGCCAGGAACTCGAAGAGATGGCTGTTCGTCCAGCCAAACGCCGCCTGAAGCGTCAGATGCAGCCGATCAAGGCGCAGCGTGAGCGGCACGACAAGGCATCGCATTACCTCCGGTTTCACGTCCTTGAGGGTCACCTTGATCCGGACCGCGGTCGTGTTCAGGCTCATGCCGCCAGCCTCGGATCGTGTGCATGCATCGTGTAGATCGACGCCCAAGGGAGCAGTTCGTCCAGTCGCGCCGCAGGCCAACCATTGACGAGCTTCGCGAGAACATCAGCGAGCCAGTGCTCGGCACTGACGCCATTGAGCTTACAGGTCTCGATCAACGAAGCCAGAACTGCCCAATTCTCGACGACGCCCTAGCTGTGTTTTGATGCAGGCAACGGGACACGGCGATGTCGGATCTAGAGACCGAATATGACGTGGCGCTCGCTACGGCGCAGGGAGTTTTTGCCGCATTTCGTGCGGAAGATCCGGTGCATTGTGATTGCCATCATTGATAGCCGGCGCCTTGTCGCCCAAGCTTGCCAAGCTCCACGGTCAGCTCAGGAACCGCCTGGTAGAGATCGGCGACCAGGCCGTAGTCGGCGACCTGGAAGATCGGCGCGTCCTCGTCCTTGTTGATCGCAACGATCACCTTGGAGTCCTTCATGCCGGCCAAATGCTGGATCGCACCGGAAATGCCGATCGCGACATAGAGCTCGGGCGCCACCACCTTGCCGGTCTGGCCGACCTGCCAGTCGTTCGGCGCATAGCCGGCGTCGACCGCGGCGCGTGAGGCACCGACACCAGCGCCAAGCTTGTCGGCGAGCGGCTCGATGTATTTGGCGAAGTTCTCGCGGCTCTGCATGGCGCGGCCGCCGGAGACGATGATCTTCGCCGAGGTCAGCTCGGGGCGGTCGCTCTTGGCGACTTCCTCGCCGACAAAGGACGACAGGCCCGGATCGGCCGCCGCCGCGACGTTCTCGACGGTGGCGCTGCCGCCTTCACCCGCCGCGGCAAAGGTCGAGGTACGCACCGTGATGACCTTTTTGGCGTCCTTCGACTTCACCGTCTGGATGGCGTTGCCGGCATAGATCGGACGCTCATAGGTGTCGGGGGCAACCACCTTGGTGATCTCCGAGACCTGCATGACATCGAGCAGAGCGGCGACGCGCGGCATCACGTTCTTGAAGCGCGAGGTCGCCGGCGCGACGATCGCATCATAGGATGGGGCCAGCGAAACGATCAGCGCCGCCAGCGGCTCGGCGAGATCGTGCGCATAGAGCGCGCCGTCGGCGAGCAGCACCTTCTTGACACCGGCGAGCTTGGCGGCGGCATCGGCCGCGGCCTTGGCATTCTCCCCAGCCACCAGCACATCGACATCGGCGCCGAGTGCGGCAGCCGCGGTCAGGGCCTTGTTGGTCGAATCCTTCAGCGACGCATTGTCGTGTTCGGCAATCAGCAACGTCGTCATCAGAGCACCCCGGCTTCGTTCTTGAGCTTCGACACCAGCCCGGCGACGTCCTTGACCTTGACGCCGGCCTTGCGGCCCGCCGGCTCAGCCGTCTTCAGAAGTTCGAGGTGCGCGGTGACGTTGACGCCGTAGTCGGCGGCGCGCTTGAACTGCTTGGCATGGGCATAACGCTGATGCTGGATCAGGGCGAACTTGCCCAGGCGCGCATAGGACTGGCGCAAAGACACCCCGTCAGCTTCGCTAACCGCACCAATTTCTCGCGCGCCCGGTTCAGAAGCCTTGCATCGGTGGGGAACGTCACGTTCTTGGGCTGAACGGTGGTGTCAACAATCACCTGGGATAGGTCGGACGGCTTGATCGCCCTGGTCATGGCGGCCACCGACAGGCTCTCCTGGATCAGCGCCTGCAACCGCTCTTCGCCCATGCGGTTGCGCCAGCGCGTCAGCGACGAGCGATCGAACACCAGCCGGTGCTGGAAGAACTCCTCGCCGCAGAAGAACTGGTAATAGGGGTTCTCGACCCAGCGCTCGCAAAGCACCTCGTCGGACAGGTCACAAGTGTGCTTGAGAATGGCCAGCCCCGCCATCAAGCGCGTCGGCAGCGGCGGACGGCCGGGGTCATCGGTGTAGACCGCTCCGAACTTCGCCTCCAGAAATCCCCAATCGATCGTCCGCGCCAGCTTCACCAGCGCGTGTTCCGTGTCGATGATCTGGTCAAACCGTGAACGAAACAGATCCTAATCGCCGCTCTCCCGACGCTCCCGTAGCCGCATCGAATCCTCCGCTCGTCACCGCCAGCAGCAGGGAATCACAGCGCGAGATTCGAGGGAATCTGGAGGTTTCTGTGAGGTCGCAAGACGATGACCGTGCGGCAGTTGTGGTCGGCGACCTCATAGAAACCGGATTGAGCTGAACCGCGGGCCACGGTTGGCGGCAGTTATGGGGATTGATCGCGTGCCGCAGGGCTTTCAAGGCGTGGCGTTGGCTGACCAGGATGCTGGTTACGGCCGCAGCGGCCGCCCCCACGATCAACGGCGCATGTCCCGGCTTTGCCATCAGCCCAAAAATCGACGGCCGGTAGAGGTATAAGCATGGCTCGGCAATCGCGGCGGCGGACCAACCGCAGCATGTTTGGGCCGCTCGAGCGCGGTGTCGTCATGAGCTGTCGAACCTTCGGTGATGCCGGCGCGGGCCCGGCAGGATCTCGACGATACTCATCGCGCCGCCGCAACAGGGGCAGGAGGGCGTCTTTGGTTCTGCCGTATTGACATGTGGCGGCTCATCCTCGGCGGTGGGCGCTGGCGTCGCCCCTGGCCTTGCGTCGAGAATTTTGAGGATCAGCGCCACCTTGACGCGGCGGTGGCCGTTGGCGAGAAAGCCATAATGCCGGATGCGTTGGAACCCGTCGGGCAAGACGTGCAGGAGGAAACGGCGGATGAACTCGGCGGCGTCGAGCGTCATGCACTTGGGTGCGGCGCCGTGCACGTAATCTTTCCAGGTGAAGGTGACGCGGGTCCCGTAGCAAGCGACGAGACGGCGGTTGGAAATAGCGACACGGTGCGTGTAGCGGCTCAGGTAGGCGAGCACCTGCTCGGGACCGGCGAACGGGCGTTTGGCGTACACGACCCATTCGATCCGGCGCAGAGGAGCGAGTAGCTTGGCGAGCACATTGGCGTCGGAGAGCCCGGCCAGATCACCCGAGAAACGCAGCTTGCCCGATTTATGCGCGACCATGAGCTTCGTCAGGAACAAACGGCGGAACAGGCGCGACAGCACGCGTTCGGGCAGGAAGTAGCCTGGCCTGCAAGAGATCCAACGCGCCGCGCCGGACGAAAGGCACCGCCCGGCACGATGCAGTGGAGGCGCGGATGGTGCGTGAGCGTCTGACCCCAGGTGTGCAAGACCATCGTCACACCGATCTCGGCGCCGAGGTGCTTCTTGTCGGCGGCGATCGTGCGCAACGTCTCGGCCGCCGCCTCGAACAGGATGGCGTAGACGACCGCCTTGTTCTGATAGGCGATCGGCCGAAGCGGCGCTGGCAGCGTGAACACGATGTGGAAATACTCAACCGGCAGCAGATCGGCCTGCCGTGCTTCGAGCCATTTATGCGCGGCGCCGGCCTGGCACTTCGGGCAGTGCCGATTGCGGCAGCTGTTGTAGGCGATCTGGCTGTGACCGCAGTCGCCACAGCGCTCGACGTGCCCGCCAAGCGCCGCCGTCCGGCACGCGCGAACCGCTCCCATGACCTTGAGCTGGCCCCGGCTCAGATGCCCGGCATTGATCTCGCGATAGGCGTCGCCGTGGCGGCGGAGAATATCCGCCACCTCTAACGCAGGCCGTGACATGAGATGCGTCTTACGACGGCGGCACGACCATCAAGCTTAGGCGATCGAGCGGGCTCTCGGTCGCCGCAATCGTGGTCGTCGCCACGCGCGTATAGCGCGCCGTCGTCGACAGGTTATTGTGGCCAAGCAATGCCTGGATGATGCGAATATCGGTACCCTGTTCCAAAAGATGCGTCGCAAAGCTGTGCCGCAGCGTATGAACGCTGACCTTCTTGTCGATGCCAGCGGCCGCGTACGCCGATCGGCAGGCGGCGTGCAGAACCGTGACGTTGATGGCCGTGTCCGGATCGCGACCGGGGAATAGAAACCGTTGCGGCCGTGTGAGCTTCCAATAGGCGCGCAGGATGCCGAGCAGCTGCGCCGACAGCATGACATAGCGGTCCTTGCCGCCCTTGCCGTGCTCGATGCGAATGACCATGCGGCCGCTGTCGATGTTGCGCACCTCGACGCCGGTGACTTCTGAGACGCGCATCCCCGTCGCATAGGCCGTTGTCAGCGCGATACGGCACTTCAGGCTCGAGACGGCTTCGAGAAAGCGTACGACCTCGTCCTGGCTCAGGACTTCAGGCAAAGTGCGCGGCTTGCGGGCATAGGGAATGCGCTCAGGCACCTCGTCCTGGCCAAGCGTCACGCCATAGAGAAACCGCAGCGCGCACACGATCTGATTCAGCGTCGCCCAGGCAATGCCCTTGCCCGCAAGATGCACTTGATAAGCGCGGACATCTTCGAGGCCGAGTTGGTCCGGCGACCTGCCGAAATACCGGCTGTAAGCTTCGACTGCGTGGAGGTAGGATCGTTGCGTGGTTGGCGATAGATTGCGGATCGTCATGTCATCGATCATGCGCCGCCGCAGCGGGCTGATCGGCTTGACAACGGTCGACCGGTTCGTGGTACGCACATTCATGGGAAGCTCCTCGTCTCAGGGTTCGTGTCTTCGACAACACGATCCTACGAGACAGGACGCTTCCCGCACGGCTGGGCATTTGGCAAGAAAACCGCCTCCCAAGCACCGGTTGCTGGCAAATCCAATCCCGCAAATTCCGGCATTTTCCTTTTGCCGCTCAATTGCTTCAGGATTTTTCACCGACGACGATCTCCTGTCGACATCGAGCGTGATATCAATGGACTGGCTGCTGAGCAGCGCCTATCCGTCAGGAGCGAAGGAGCGCGCCGGTCGTCGCCGAACTTGAAGAGTGGATGCGTGGCGAACGGGCCAAGCTCTCGCGCCACGAACCCGTCGCCCAGCCGATCGACTACATGCTCAAGCGCTGGGCAGGCTTCACGCGCTTCTTTGATGAGGGGCGCATCTGCCTCACGAACAATGCCGCCGAACGGGTGCTGCGCGGTCTTGCTTGTTCATTGTACCTCCTCGTCAAGTGTTTGGAAATCGTTGGGAGTTGATTCTCGGAATCGGTGCGACACGGGCGACCTGTTCGCGGGATCGCGGTAGTCACAGCATCGGTCTCGAGATCAGACGATCGAATTTTGATGAGGCGCGCCAAGGTACCACTTGCAAGCAGAATACGATCCTTAAAGGCGGCGAATCCGATGATGCGACACGCCAAGCTTTGCCGCGGCTTCCGACATGGTCAACCATTTGCCGTCCTTCTCCGCCGAACAGTACGCATGAATGCCGTTCACCCTGCGTACCGAGCTGACGCGGTGCGCGGTCCATGTCTTGCCCTGGCCGGCCGGCATCCCCATCCGATTTAGCGACGCGGCGATATCCTGGTCCGACCATCGGGTCGCCATGGCTCGCATCACGGCAAGCGCTTCCTCAGATGTGCGGCATCCGTGCTCGCCTGTCTTCGGCTTACGGACGCGGAGCCGTGAATGCTGACCGCCGCCCCAATGGATTGTTAGAATAACCTCGCGCGTTGCCTCGTCGACATGTTTGTGACTGCCGCTCATGGGCTGATGCGCAGCGATCCGCTCGCCCTTGTGGAAGATCTCGACGGTGCGGGCGGTGAGCCGGATCTCGACCTCGGCGCGGGCGAAGCGATGGGGACGCTGTAGCAATGCTTCTCCACCTCGACGTGGTAATCGAGGCTGACGCGGCGGATCCGCCACTCAGCGAGCACGTAGGGGCTCGCCGGCAATGGCTTGAGCGCCGGCCGGTCGACTCCTCGAGCAGCCGGCGGCGCGTCACGCCGAGCCGTCGGATCGACCGCTCCTCGTTGAGCCTTGTGAGCAGTTCGCCGATCGCCGCATTGACCTCGGCTAGGCTGTAGAAGGTGCGATGACGCAGACGGGCTCGACGATGAGGACGGCCTGCTCGACCTTAGGCTTGTCGCGCGGCCTGCGCGGCCGCGCCGGCAAGATGGCGGTGCCGTAATGCGTCGCCATTTCCGCATAGGTGCGATTGATCTGCTGGTCGTACAGGTGCGCCTTGATGACCGCGACCTTGATGTTGTCAGGCACCAGCAGCGCCGGTACGCCGCCGATCGCCGCGACGGCGCCAACATGGGCGCTGATCCAGTCGGCGAGCCCCTGCGTCCACGTCGCCTGCGCGTAGGTGAAGCTCGAGGCGCCGAGCACCGCGACGAAGTGCTGCGCCATTCTGTGCTCACCGGTGAGGCGATCGACCACCACCGGCACGCCGTCGCCGGCATAGTCGACGAACAGCTTGTCGCCGGCTGCATTCGTCGCTGAAGAAAGTTTAATGGGAGCGGTCAGTGCGAGATTGAAGGTCAACGCCCTTCGAAAGCAGGCTTTCGCTTTTCCATAAACGAGCGCACACCCTCCTTATGGTCGAGACTCTGTGCCGTCATGATCACATTGACCGCTTCATAGTCCATCGATTCCGCGAGGCTAGAGGTCACGGCGTGATCCAAGCTATCCTTCATACGGGCGAATGCGAATGTGGGACCCGCCGCCAGCGAAGCGGCCAGGCCAAAAGCCGTCTCGCCAAGATCAGTGGCGGGCACAACGCGGTTAACGAGGCCGATGGTTGCCGCGCGCTGTGCATCGATGCGTTCGGAGAGAAACATCAGTTCGCGGGCGCGGGCGAATCCGACCAGCCGCGTCAGCAGCCAGCTAATACCGCAATCCCCGGATAGAGCGATGCGTGCAAATGCTGTCGTCAGAACGGCTGACTCTGCAGCAATGCGCATGTCGCAGGAGAGCGCGACCGCAAGGCCGGCGCCCGCGGCGGGGCCTCCGATGGCTGCAACAGTCGGCTTTCGGACCGACATGAGGGAACCGATCAGCCTGCGGTGATAGGCGCGTTGGCCAGCCACCCGCTGTTCGAATGTTACTTCGGCCAGCCCTGAGTTCTGGCCAAAGCCTTTCACATCGGCCCCCGCGCTGAACGCGGTTTGTGCGCCCATGATAAGGATTGAACCAACTCGCGAATCCTCACCGAAACGTGGAATCAAGTTCTCCCACGCTGCGAGCATTCCATCGGAGATCGCGTTCCGCGCCTCCGGACGATTTAGCGTGACAACGGCCACGCGCTCACGGATTTCAGCCAGCAATTCACTTGTACCCGAATCGATTTGCACTGTTTGTGCCATGATTAATGCTCCAACGTATGGCGGGCGATACAACCCTAGGACGACTGAGCTTGCCGCAACGCCTTGCAGCTACAGGCCATCCGCGTATAGGCGAATCTTCTGGTATTCAACCCAGCCGCTTTTGACTAGCCTTGATGTACCAAGCTCTTCGGCGCATCGGTTCGCGCTCAGTATCGATACCGCGTTTTGGCTTTCGTCTCGCGGCAGTTACGGATCGGCACATGAGACCTTTCGTGTGTATGTGTGTGCTTGTGTTTCCGTTGGGTCCATATACTACCTCTCTATGGTGAAAACCTGCGTTCGGTGGCGCAACTTCGCTGAAAATTACATTTTTATCCGCAAAATTTGACTGATCCCTGCAAAGCCCATCGCTAGCATGTAGGCGCGTTATATCGCGCCCTTGATGGGCCCATAGTCCGCCCAGATTGGCCGTCGCAACGCAACTGCGCGCGGGAACGGAATGACTAAACATCATGAAAAGCCCGGGGATATGCACATTGATGGCGTGCTGCCGGGAGCACCCGAGCTCGTCGACCATGTACCCTTCAGGCTCGCGCCGCGAAAATATTCGACTGGCTCTTCAGGATCGTGGCAGCTCCCCGGTGCGGATCCGAGGCTCAACGCGCTATCACTCGTCGGGCATCCCGAGTTCCAGCGCACGAGTAAGCTCGGCAATGTCCTATCCTCGCACCGAGATCAGCGCGGCCCTACTATGCGAATGCGGTGCGCATCATGCGCGACGCCACTGGGTTGACCGAGCGCGATGGCAAGCGCTTGCTTGCGCTCTAAGGCGCTCCCGGCCCTCGCGAGGCTCTGGAAACAGATGCGAAGCAGACGACGCGTTGCACAGGATCTTGCGTTTCCCAGTTGCGATGCAAGATCAGATGGAGCCTGGAGGTCCGCCCGAGTCGCGCACCGCGCAGAACTCGCACCGCGCAGCTGCTCGAGCTCCACGCGGACATCGGCCGCATCGAAGGGCGGCATCAATGCACGCATGTTGTTGAGCGCCTCCACCCAGGTTGCTCGAGGAAGCAATGATGCATCTGCGCGTTATCAGGAAGAACTTGTCTTCAGAGACGAGGTCGGGGCATTTTTTCGCTCCGCAATGCCTGCCAACATCAATCAGAGTTGCAGGACATCTTCCTGCATTTCCGATAAGGTGGAAAGGAAGTAGAGATGACGAGTGTGCGTACCCAACGCAATGGGCCTGTTCTCGAAATCGTATTGGACCGACCGCGCGCAAACGCGATTGATGCGACAACAAGCCGAGCACTTGGCGCAGTGTTCATCGAACTGCGTGATGATCCTTCGTTGCGTGTCGGTATTGTCACTGGTGCTGGAGAGCGCTTCTTTTCGGCAGGCTGGGATCTCAAGAGTGGCGCCGTTGAGTCGCCCGACCGTGATTGGGGCCCGGGCGGCTTCGCTGGGCTCACCGAGTTGTTTGATGTCGGCAAACCAGTAATTGCCGCCGTGAATGGCCTCGCAGCTGGAGGTGGCTTCGAACTGGTGCTCGCTTGCGATCTCGTGGTAGCCGCGGAGCATGCCGAATTTTTTCTCCCTGAAGCACGTCTTGGTGTCATTGCAGATTCCGGCGGCGTTTTTCACCTGCCGCGCCGCCTGCCGCATGTTATTGCGATGGAGATGCTTTTCACCGGCCGCCGGATGAGCGCGAGCGAGGCGCTCACTCGTGGCCTCGTAAATGCCGTCACCTCCGCGGCGGAGGTGCTCCCGCGCGCCCGGCAGCTTGCTGAGAGCGTCTGTGCATCCGCGCCGCTTGCAATTGGCGCTTACAAGGAGATACTTCTGCAGACTGAAAACCTGCCATTGCCCGAAGCATATCGAGTTATGCGGAGCGATGCGTGTGCCGTCTACCAGAGACTGCGTGGTTCCGAGGATGCCAAGGAGGGGCCGCGTGCCTTTGCCGAAAAGCGAGCCGCGCGCTGGCATGGATGTTAGGTGACCTCGTTCGAAGTGGTAACGCCTCGCTGCCCAATTCTTGAGCAAGGAGTCGCGGCGCGAGCATATACACAATCTGCTGCTATTGGAGAGCGGGCCGCAATTGCCGTAGGTCACCGCTCTCTCCTGGTCAGAGCAAAGAGCGAGGTGCGACACTCGCACAGCACGCAATTGCATCGTGCCGCACCTCGTTCAATCTGACCGAACGTCTTCACGGTGCAAGTAGCGACGCGTATTCTTCACTTTCGCTGGCGACATAGCATAGGACATCTCTGTTCGATCGCGCCAAAATCGCGCGCCTACATTGCTAACTGCGCAGATTTTCGGCGTCGAGATGCCAAATCGATCTCAAACCAATCTATAGAATGTAAGAATATCCTGGAGCGTGAGATGACTGGTCGGATCAAGCGCGCGAAAGTAGATTATCGAATCGTTGGTGCGTGCATGAAACTTTTGGAGTGGATGCAATGAATGGTGCGGAAAGCCTTGTGAGAACGCTTGTGGGGGGCGGCGTTGATATCTGTTTTGCCAATCCCGGCACCTCAGAAATGCATTTTGTTGCGGCTCTGGACAGAGTCGAAGGGATGCGATGCGTTCTCGGTCTGTTTGAGGGCGTTGTGACAGGCGCAGCAGACGGTTATTTCCGAATGAAGGGCACGCCGGCCTCGACGCTGCTGCATCTCGGCCCTGGTCTTGCAAACGGGGTTGCTAATTTGCACAACGCCAAAAAGGCGCTTTCCGGCGTAGTAAACATCGTCGGTCAGCATGCGGGCTATCACATCGGCTACAACGCGCCTCTAACTTCGGATATCGAGGGGCTGGCAGGGCATACCTCGGCGTGGGTACGCACCTCGCCGGATGCCAAGTCGGTCGCGCGAGACGGTGCTGCGGCCATCGCGGCCGCTAAGAGTTCTCCACCACAGATCGCAACCCTTATTCTGCCTGCCGATACCGCATGGAACGAGGCCGAGGGAGTCGCCCAGGTACCGACGGCAGCGCAGACTTCAAGCTACTCGCCTCAGGCAGTGGATAACGCGGCAAAAGTGCTGGGTCGCAGTGCGCAGACACTACTCTTGCTTGCCGGCAGTGCACTAACCGAGCGCGGGCTGGCGCTGGCAGCGCAAATTTCGGGCAAGACGGGCTGCAGGGTAATGAGTCCAACCCAAAATTCGCGAATTGCACGTGGTAGGGGTCGTTTCGCGATCGACCGAATCCCTTACGTTGTGGACCAGGCGCTTTCGGCCCTGAAGGATTTCAAGAGCATCGTGTTGGTTGAGGCCGCTGACCCCGTGGCATTCTTCGCCTATCCAAACAAGCCGAGCGTGCTCAAACCGGCCGGGTGCGAGGTTCACCGCATGACCGCCGTAGGCGACAATTCGGTGGCGGCACTGGAGGCTTTGGCGCACGCGCTTCACGCGACGCCAAGAGACGTGCGGCCGCAAGCGTACGTCGAACTGATTAAACCGACGGGTCCGTTGACGCTGAACTCGATTGCACAAGCGATCGCGTGCGCGATGCCAGAAAACGCCATTGTGGTGGATGAGTCCGTCACTGCCGGACGCAACTTAGTCCAGCCGACGAGAGCTGCCGCACCCCACGATTGGCTGCAAGACATGGGTGGCGCAATCGGCTTTGGAACGCCGGCTGCAACAGGCGCAGCTGTGGCCTGCCCGGACCGCAAGGTTATCTCTTTAGTCGGCGACGGCAGCGCAATGTATACGATTCAGTCCCTGTGGACGCAGGCGCGAGAGGGACTCGAAGTCGTGACCGTCGTCTTCGCCAATAGGAGCTATCAAATTCTGCGCGGTGAATTCGACAATGTTGGCGCAGGCGAGCCTGGCAAGCGTGCGCAGGACATGCTTCAGCTCGACCGGCCAACCATTGACTTTGTTGCGCTTGGCAAGAGCATGGGCGTTCCCGGTCGCGCAATCACGACGGCGGACGAGTTCAACAAGGCCCTCGAAGAAGCAATCCGCGAGCCGGGGCCTCGCTTGATCGAAGTACAGATGTGATAGTCAAGAGCCGACACGGGAGATTTAAATCGCCGCAGGGGATCCGAAACCCGCAACAGTTGGGGTGGTAGGAACAACCAATGCAGAAACCATCTCCAGCGTCTCGGTGTTCGCCGCCAAAGCCAGCGTGTGTAGCGCCACAAGCACTACTCCCTAACAGCCACTGCCATTTGGCGGAATGCCTGGCGGACTAACCTATTTGTGAATAGGGCCGAATGGTCGTGCCCGGAAGAACATCAAGCTGGGACCCGGGGTGCCATGGGCGACTTGGACGAGGCGGTGGGGACTCGGTAGCCGCAGAGCATTCCTGGCAGCGGATTAAAGTGAGTTACATCTCGTCGAACGCAAAATTCAAAATCTGAAGCTAGTTGAACGGAGGACAACGATGATCGAACCATTCCTTCTAAAAAGCGAAGACATGGTCTTTTCGCAAGTGAATTGCAATGGAATTGGCCACGCCTCAAATTGCCAATTGCTCAGTCCAAACACCAGCAAGACGTTGGGCGTGGGAGTTTCTACCTATGACGGTTGCTCGATTGAGTCCACAACGAGATACGACAAGATCGTCATGGTTCTGAGTGGAATTTTTCGGATACTAACAGAGGAAAACTATAGCCGCGTGATAGAGGCACGGTTTGGTGACGTGATCTGGCTGCCAAAGGGAACTCGCCTGAAATATGAAGGCGAACAGGCTAAGGTGTTCTATTCACTTTATCCTGTTGATTGGGAAACACGTGGGGATGCCAATGATGAGGTGAAGCCGACCACTGAGGTGCTCCATCTCCCAGCCTCGTCAATGATCTTCTACCAGATGCAGGTTCTTGCCGGTGGCTATGCATCTACTTGTAGTTTGATCGGTCCAGCGATCAGTAACACACTCGGCGCGACGATGGCTACCTTCGACGGTTGCTCTATCGAGTGGACGACAAAATATGACCAAGCATCCGTTGGTCTCAGTGGAACCTTCCGAGCCGTGACGGGCGAAAATTTCAGTCGCGTCATGGAAGCCAAGTTGGGCGACGTTATTTGGTTACCGAAGGGGACGCGGCTGAAGTACGGCGGGGACAAAGCCGTCCATTTGTTCGTACCTTACCCCATCAACTGGCGAACAAGCGGTGAGCGACCAAGGCCGAGTTATTGGCCTACATCGGTGCGATAGTTCCGTAAGCCCGTCGGTCAGAGTGTATCCAGTGTGGGGTGCGGCTCGCTAACGGCGAGTCAAATTTGTGCAAGCTGTGTTGACGAGATCGTCGATGCCGAATATGCGTCCAACGACTGGGGATGGGCCAGATCGGCAAGATGGTAGCACCGCATTTTGATGTAGTGTACGGTCTTCGGTGTCCTCCCGCACCCGGCCGGAGCGTCTTGCAAGCTCGCCATTTGCCTGCGCAGGTCGTCTAGAACAGTGCGACCGTAAGCACCGCCGGCACGAGTAGGTCGCTGCTATCATCGCTTGGCGGCACCGGCTTTTATGGGATGGTCCCGCTCCTCCCGAGAGGCATCAGCTAGGATCCTGGTGTTGGAAAGAAAGTGACCCCCCACGGGCTTAATCCAGTTTGAAGTTCGCTCTGGCCCAAGACGAAGGACCAGAGCATGAAGCGCAATCGTTTTACGGAAGAGCAGATCATCGGGATCTCGAAGGAGCACGAGGCCGGGGTTTCGGATCTGTGCCGCAAGCACGGCGTCAGCGACGCCAGCATCTACAAATGGAAGGCCAAGTTCGGCGGGATGGACGTCTCCGAGGCCAAGCGGCTGAGAACGCTGGAGGACGAGAACACGAAGCTGAAGCGGCTCCTGGCCGACGCCATGCTGGACAATGCGGCGCTGAAGGACCTCTTGGGAAAGAAGTGGTGACGCCCGCGGGGAAGCGGAAAGCTGTCGCTCATCTGGTGGATGCCCACGGGATGAGCGAACGGCGAGCGTGTAAAGCCATCGGCTGCTGCCGCATGACCATGAGATATCGGACAACCCGCGCTGACGATGCCAGCCTTCGCGAGCGCATGAGGGCGATTGCCCAGGAACGCCGCCGCTTCGGCTACCGACGGCTGCATGTTCTGCTCAAGCGGGAGGGATATCTGATCAACCACAAAAAGCTCTTCCGTCTCTATCGGGAAGAGATGACGGTGCGCCGCCGTGGTGGCCGCAAGCGGCCATTGGGACCAGGGCGCCGATGCTGGTTCCGATGACGCCGAACGACCGCTGGTCGCTCGACTTCGTGTCGGATCAGCTGACCGACGGTCGCCGCTTCCGCATCCTGACCGTCGTCGATGATTGTACCCGCGAGTGCCTGGCACTGATGGCCGACACTTCGCTTTCCGGTGTCCGCGTGGTGCGAGAACTGGACCGACTGGTGATCGAGCGTGGCAAACCCAAGATGGTGGTCAGCGACAACGGCAGCGAACTCACCAGCAACGCCATTCTCGCATGGGCTGACCAGAGCCGTGTCGCATGGCACTACATCGCGCCGGGCAAGCCAATGCAGAATGCCTTCATAGAGAGCTTCAACGGTCGGCTGCGGGATGAATTGTTGAACGAGACGCTGTTCACGTCACTGGCTCAAGCCCGCGTCGCGCTTGGATGCTGGCGGGCCGATTACAACGACACACGGCCGCACTCGCAGCTCGGATGGAAAACTCCATCCGAGTTCGCCATGACCTGCCACCCGCGCCGGGATCTGGCGCTGCGCTATGCCGAAGGCTCCGCGCCAGCTCCCGTCGCTTCCACCGCCCAGCAGGGCAAATCCAACGGCAAGGGCGAACTCAGAGCTGGATAAAACTTGGGGGCAAGGTCAAAAGGAAGCGAGCCATGAATATGGTGATCCTGGAATCGATCTGGCCAAGAACCGGTGCAGCAGGCGGCGCATGCGCCATAAGACCGTCGTTCAGTTTGCATCCGGTCTGCCACGCTGCGTTGTGGCGCGGCCCACGATGCGGTTCGTAGAACTGAAGAGCGCTGATCAGCTCGACCTGCAATCACTGCACGGAGTGCGCTCGCGCCGGGTCAACGCGCGCAACACGCTGATCAAACCAGTTGCGGGCGTTCCTGCTCGAGCGTGACCAGGTTATAGCCAAGGCACCCCGGCAGCTCGATCGGGCGCTCGACAAGATGCTGCCCGGTGATGACCTCGATATCAACGGCCGCATGCGCACCTGGTAATCGAGATGCGCGAGGAATAGTAACAGCTCGATCGGCACATAGCGGCACTGAATGCTGGTTCAAGGAACATGTCTGCGCGGATGAGGCATTCCAATGCCTCGTTACAATTCCTAGCATCGGCGTGCTCAACGCCACCGCGCTCATAGCCGCGATCGACGACGGCAGCGCCCTCAGGCTCGGTCGCAAGTTCGCCGCTTGGCTGGGACTGGTCCCCAGACAGGCTACAACAGGAGGGAAGTTGAAGCTTCTCGGCACTACCAAGCGCGGCAACAAATAGCTGCGCATGCTGCCGATTCACGGCACGCGGGCCGCACTGCCGTCCCTCGCCAAGAGCGCCGCGCATCTCGGAAAATGGTTGCGTGGCTTGGTGGCCCGCGCCCATTGCAATGTCGCCATCGTGGCGCTTATCGCAAAGCCGGCGCGCATCGGATGGGCAAGCCTGCAGCGGAACGTGTTCTTCGAACCGAGCCGCGGCGGCAGCTTGTCTAACCGTGGCGACCGAGCCTGGGGTCTCGCGCCTTCCGTGGTATAACAAATCCCTGACCGGAGCGCCGATCAACATGGCTCGATATCATCGTCGAAATCCGCCATTTCGCAGAATTTCCTAGCTTATGGCCGGTTTTTTGCGGCGGTTATGCGTGGGTACGACATATATTCGCGTCGTACCCACAACACACCATCTTTCCAACCCACGAATTTAGTCAGCGAGCCATGTCCGCACACTCTGATTTGCAACGAGTCGACGCTATCGACCGTCTTTTCCAAGCGCAGTCCGTAGCTATCGTGGGAGCTTCCCCCAAGGGAGGCTATGTCACGAGCATCCTTAGAAACCTCAAAAAATGGGGGTTCTCAGGCCAAGTTGCTGCGGTTAACCCGCGATACGACCAGATCGAAGGAGTACCGTGCTTCCAAAGCCTCGCAGCCATCCCATTCCCGGTCGACCTGGTCGTGATCGGCGTACGCAGCGACAGCATACAAGCCGTTCTCGACGATTGTGAAGCCGCTCAGGTCGCGGCAGTAGAGATCGTTTCGAGTGGCTTCGCGGAAGAAGGCGGTAATGGCGCCGCGAGGCAGCGCCAGCTTATACAGTGGTCCGAGCGGACGGGCATCCCAGTCGTCGGTCCAAACTGCGTTGGGCTAATGAGCGCTGCGAACGGGCTGATAGCGTTGGCGATGACATGCCAACCAGCAACCCTGAAGGCGGGCGGAGTCAGCCTGGTGCTGCAAAGCGGCATGCTTTCCTCTGGACTGCTCATGCCGATGGCCGGTCGGGGGATCGGTGTTAGGTGTCTCGTCACGACAGGTAACGAAGCCTGCGTCGACGTCGCCGATTTCATCAACTATTTCGCGGAGGATAAGGACACCCGTGTCATCGCCTGCTATTGCGAGCAAATCAAGCGTCCTCTGGAATTCATCAAGGCCTGCGAGCGCGCTGCGGACAATAACAAGCCGATCGTCATGATCAAGGTTGGCCGCTCTGAGGGGGCTCGCAAGGGTGCCTTAGCCCATACCGGCTCGCTGGTGGGCTCAGACGTGGCGATCGACGCCGTGCTGAAGAAGCTGGGTGTGGTTCGGGTTGACACCCCTGATGACTTGATCGAGACCGCGGCCGCGCTGTCGACGACCAAGCGGCCGCGCGGCCGGCGGGTGGTCTTCGCGTCGTCGTCGGGTGCGGCGGTCAGCCTTCTGTCCGATGTGGCCGAGTCTTGCGGCATTGAGTTCCCTCCGGTCCCTGTAGCGGTGAAGGCTCGACTCGAGGCTATTCTTCCCGAGTACGGCACAGTCAATAACCCTCTCGATCTCACGGGCCAGGCCTTCTATGAAACACGCATCGTCGATGATTCCTTGAGGGAACTCGCTACTTGCGAGGCTTATGACGTCATCGTTTGGGGCGGCGACTTCGCTTCGTCTATCGACATGGGGTCGCCCGTCGGGCACGTCTTAAGGCGCGTCGCAGAGACGGCACCGGATGTGGTGTTTTCTGTGATGAGCCTCGTGGGTGGCCAATTTTATCCCGAGCGCGACCCACAAAACCCGATGCTTGAGCCTCGAGCCGAATTCGATGGCATGCCCTTCCTGCAAGGTGTGGGCCCGGGACTGAAGGCGCTCTCCGCACTGATCGGATATGCCGAGTTCCAGCGCACGCGCAAACCCGGCAATCGCCTGTCCGCGCACCGCGGCCAGCGCAGCGCCTGCTATGCGGAGGCGGTGCGCATCCTGCGCGAGGCCAAGGGCGACGTGCTGACCGAGCGGGAGGGCAAGCGCTTGCTTGCGCTCTATGGCATCCCGGTCACTCGCGAAGCGCTGGCGACGGATGCGAAGCAGGCGGCGCGCGTCGCTCAGGATCTCGGCTTTCCTGTGGCGATGAAGGTCGAGTCAGCGGACATAGTGCACAAGACCGATGTTGGCGGCGTCGCGCTGAACATCTCCTCGTCTGAGCAGGCTGCCGCAACGTTCGAACAGATCGTGGGCTCGGTGCGATCGCGATGTCCCGAAGCGAACATCGCCGGCGCGCTGGTGCAGGAGATGGCCAAGCCCGGCATCGAAATGATGCTGGGTGCGACGTTCGACCCGCAATTCGGGCCAGTGATCGTCTTCGGCCTGGGCGGCATCTGGGTGGAGGCGCTGAAGGACGTGCGTGCGCTGATGCCGCCCTTCGATGCGGCCGAAGTCAAGGCGGAGCTTGGGCGACTGCGCGGCGCGAGCGTTCTGCGGGGCGCGCGGGGCGGGGCAAAGCCGGACCTCGAGGCCTTCGCCGATTGCATCGTCAAGTTCAGCGCGCTCTGCAGCGATCTTGCCGACGAGATCGGAGAGATCGACGTCAATCCCATCATCCTTGCCGCCAGTGGTACCGGACTGACCGCGGTCGACTGCCTCATCACCAGGAAAACGCCGCAGAAAGTTTGACGAACACTCGTCGAGGCCACACACGCTAAGAGGCATTGCGAGGGGGCAATCTTCTCTGGTGGGTGTTGTTGGCCTTGGCGAACTTATTTGCACCGAAGGAAGCAAAACGATGGATCTGAGCTTTACCGAAGATGAACTCGCCTTCAGAGACGAGGTCAGGGCTTTTCTCCGCTCCGCAGTGGCTGCCGACATCCGGGAGAAGCTCATCGCAGGCAGACAGCCCAGCAAGAACGACAAGCTGCGGTGGACAAAGATCCTCGCCGAGAAGGGCTGGAGCGTGCCGCACTGGCCGGTCGAATATGGCGGCACGGACTGGAGCCCGGTAAAGCAGTACATCTTCGCTGAGGAGATCGGCCAGACGCCGGCGCCCGAACCGGCCGGCAGCGGCTACGACCTGGGCGGTCCCGTCATCTACACCTTCGGCAGTGAGGCGCAGAAGAAGCGATTCTTGCCGCGAATCGCCACGCTCGAGGACTGGTGGGCACAAGGCTTCTCCGAGCCCGGAGCCGGATCCGACCTCGCCGCGCTCAGTACGAGGGCGGTGCGAGATGGCGACCACTATATTGTCAACGGGCAGAAGACCTGGACCACGGGCGCACAGTATGCCGACTGGATCTTTTGCCTGGTGCGGACAGATCCGACAGCGAAGAAGAAGCAGCAGGGCATCTCCTTTATGCTGATCGATCTGAAGTCTCCTGGCGTAACGGTGCGTCCGATCGAGCTGATCGACGGCGGCTATGAGGTTTGCGAAGTGTTCTTCCAGGACGTCCGCGTTCCGGCCGAGAACCTCGTGGGCGAAGAGAACCGCGGCTGGGACTACGCCAAGTTCCTCCTGGGCAACGAACGCTACAACATCACCTACGTGGGTATCTCCAAGTTGCGGATGGGCCGCATCAAGGAGCTTGCTGCGCGCACGCGGGTTGGAGGCGAGCGGCTGATCGACCAGGCGGATTTCCGCAAGAGGGTGGCTAGCATCGAGGTCCAGCTGAAGGCGCTGGAGATGACGCAGCTTCGGGTTGTTTCCAACAGATCGAAACGGCAGAAGGGAACGGCCGACCCGGCGGGCTCGATTCTGAAAATCAAGGGCTCGGAAATCCAGCAGGCGATTGCGGAGCTTCTGCTGGACGTGGTCGGCCCCTACGCGTTGCCGTATCAGTCGGACGAGGAGATCGAGCGCAAGGAGCCGCCGATCGGGCCCGATTGGGCCGCACCAATTGCGCCGGCTTATTTCAACGTGCGCAAAGTGCCGATCTACGGAGGCTCTGATGAGATCCAGAAGAACATCATCGCCAAGGTGATCCTAGGCCTGTGAGGCCCATTCAGGAGAGTTTCAGCAGTGGACTTTGATTATTCCGAGGAGCAGCAACTCCTCAAGGATAGCGTTGAGCGAGTGATGCTCGACAACTACAGCTTCAACGATCGCTGTAAGTATCAGGCTGAAAAGGTCGGCTATAGCGAGGCGATGTGGGCGCGCTATGCTGAACTCGGGCTTCTGGCATTGCCGTTTTCCGAGGCGCATGGCGGCTTGGGCGGTGGCGCGATTGAGACAATGATCGTCATGGAGGCCTTCGGCAAGGCGCTGATCCTCGAACCCTATTTCGCGACCGTGGTGCTCGCCGGCGGCATCCTGCGGCAAGGAGCGAGCGAAACGCAAAAGGCCGAGATGATCCCGGCAATTGCGGAAGGCCGCATGAAGCTCGCCTTTGCCTATGCCGAACCACAGTCGCGCTACGATCTCTTCGACGTTCAAACGCAGGCGAAGAAGGACGGGGACGAGTGGGTTTTGAACGGCATCAAGGGGCTCGTCCTCCACGGCGAGGCGGCCGATAGGATCATCGTATCGGCGCGGACGGCCGGGGATACGCGGGAGAAGGATGGGATCGGCCTATTCCTGGTTCACAGTAGTGCGCCCGGTGTTGCCCGCCGCGGCTATCCAACACAGGACGGTCTGCGCGCGGCCGAGTTCACACTCGACAATGTGCGCGTCCAGGCAGCCGATGTCATCGGCGATCCGGCGGGTGCCTTCCCGGTCATCACGCGGGTTGCAGACGAGGCGGTCGCAGCGCTGTGCGCCGAAGCGGTCGGCTGCTTCGCGGTAATGCAAGCCACCACCCTTGAGTATCTGAAGACGCGCAAGCAGTTTGGCACGACGATAGGCTCATTCCAGGTGCTGCAGCACCGGGCGGTCGACATGTTGATCGAACTGGAGCAGTCGCGCTCCATGGCGATGTACGCTACGATGATGGTGAGCGAAGACGGCGCGGCCGAGCGCGAACGGGCGATCTCGGCGGCCAAGGCCCAGATCGGCCAGTCGGCCAAGCTGATCGGACAGCAGTCGATCCAGCTGCATGGCGGCATCGGCATGACAATGGAGTACAGCGTCGGCCACTATTTCAAGCACGCGACCATGCTGGACAAGTTGCTCGGCGATGCAGACCACCACATGCAGCGGCTCGCCGCGCTCGGAGGACTCATCGGCCAAGAAGCAAGTCCAACTTGAAAGTGAGTGCTTGTTGATGTGAGCGCCGAGGGGACAGTATCGAGCAGTCGATTGGCGATGAAGCCGGCATGGCAGTTCCAACTCAGAGGGTAACGTGGTCAATCGATTGAAATTTTACATAAATGGCGCTTGGGTGGACCCTGTCATTACAAAGACTATGCCGCTCATCAATCCGGCATCAGCACAGCAAATGTTTGACGTCGCACTCGGGTCAAAAGCCGACGTCGACAAGGCGGTGATAGCAAGTAGGCTTGCATTCGAGGACTTTTCAAATAGTAGCCGCGAACACCGTATCTTGCTGTTGTCGCGAATTATCGAAATTTACAAACGCCGCTTGAAGGAAATCGGTGAAGCTATCTCTGATGAGATGGGCGCCCCCCTTCGGATCGCAGAAGACATGCAAGCCAAATCCGGTCTCGGCCACCTCGTAACAACGCTCAAAGTGCTTGAGGGTTACTCTTTCGAGGAGCGCATCGACGGGGCAGTCGTTCTTCAAGAGCCGATCGGCGTGGTCGGCATGATCACACCTTGGAACTGGCCGATGAACCAGATTGCCTGCAAGGTGGGGCCTGCACTGGCTGCTGGCTGTACCATGGTCCTTAAACCTTCGGAATTCACTCCCACTTCTGCACTGATATTTGCCGAGATCCTTGACGAAGCGGGGGTGCCCAAAGGCGTCTTCAATCTAATTAACGGCCTGGGCACACAGGTGGGCGCCGCGATGAGCGAGCACCCCGATATTGACATGATATCCTTCACTGGATCGACCCGGGCCGGGATCGATGTCGCCAACCGTGCTGCCACGACCGTAAAGCGCGTTAGTCAAGAACTCGGGGGCAAGTCGCCCTACCTCATTCTCGCCGACGCTGACCTGGAAGCGGCTGTCAGTGAGTGCGTCACCCAAATATTTCTGAATTCTGGCCAGACTTGTAGTGCGCCTTCGCGCTTGATCGTGCCCCGCTCCAAAATGGCGGAAGTATCTGAAATCGCGAAAGCGACCGCGGCAAAGGTGAAGGTTGGCCATCCTCGCGCGGAAGGCACCACAATTGGACCAGTGGTAAACCGCGCTCAATGGAGCAAGATACAAGCGCTCATCCAAAAAGGACTAGACGAGGGAGCGACGTTGCTCACCGGCGGTCTAGGCCTCCCCGAGGACCTGGATCAGGGCTTCTATGTCCGTCCAACGATTTTTGCGGACGTCACCAACGAGATGACCGTAGCGCGTGAGGAAATTTTCGGGCCGGTTCTCAGCATTATCGGTGCGGAAGACGATACCGACGCCATCCGAATTGCCAACGATACGCCGTACGGCCTGGCCGCTTACGTATATTCGGGTTCCTTAGATCGTGCACGCAAGGTTAGCCGACTAATTCGAGCTGGTAATGTATCCTTACAAGGCGCTTCGTTCGGCCGAGATGCGCCATTCGGCGGGTACAAACAATCGGGCAACGGCCGAGAGGGTGGGCGATTCGGTCTCGCAGAGTACTTAGAAGTCAAAGCAGTTGCTGGTTTTGGCAAGGCCTGAACAATGGGGTCGATGGCTGCGTCCCAAGAGAGCAAATATCGGACGGCCCTCAATCCCTGCTTCAGACGCAAGTTCGTTGTTGCGGTCCAAAGCACCAAATGTGGTCAGCAACATTGCGATGACGCTGATCCAGGGTACCAAGCAGGTAGATATCGCCCATTGTCCAAACGAATTGCCAACGGTAATATGGTGACATTCAGTATCACTGTTTTCGGACGCAAGCGTCTGCCGGCCGCGTCTTCGTCAAGGCGACTACCCGACTCCGCCTGTATCCGCTTTGCGGCACTCATGGTGGGCTCAAAGACACCATTCTCGGCACATCGGCTCACGCCGCAGCCCGGTTTTGAGTGGGCCTGCGTGTCGGGACGTCTGGCAGCTCATCATGCCGAAAAGCAAAATGCGGCATTAATTTTGCAGGATTTTTTCAATTCTAGCCCTATTACGCAGACTTTATGCGTCGGCATCCGGTCACGATCGTGCATCCGCGGATCATAGTTCTGCTTGAGTGAGGGGGACAACATTATGACCAATCAAAATTCCGGTGACCAATCCCTTTGCGGGTTGAGCCGACGCTCATTACTCGAGTCAGCGGCGGCCTTGCTAAGCATCCCCTTCGTAGCCAAGAGCACGGTGGCTTGGGCGGAGGAAAAACTCGCCGGTAGCGGCGAAGTCATCTATTTCAGCTATGGTGGCTCTTTCACCGAAGGTATTCGGCGATATGTCTTCGATCCGTTCACGAAGGCCACCGGCATCAAGGTGATCGATGCGACGGGCGACCACCCTGGTCCCCTGATTGAGGCCATGAATAAGGCCGGCCGCATCGATTGGGATATGACCACTCTTGGCCCGCCTTATCTAGAAATGCATAAAGCCGGGATGTTCGCGCCGATTGATTACGGCATCTGGGATCCGGAGTCGATCGAGGCGTTGCCGCCGAACACTCGCCTCAACAAAGATGCGGTCGTCGGATACTCGTATTCGATGGTGCTCGCTTATGATAAGCGCGCCTTTCCGAAGGGGGGTCCGAAAAATTGGGTGGATTTTTGGGACGTCAAGAGCTTTCCGGGGCCGCGGGGACTCTACGCTGCCGAGGCTAAGTTTAACTACGTGAGTGCACTTGTTGCCGCCGGTGTCGCATCCAGGGATATCTGGCCGCTCACTGATGATAAGCTCGATCGCGCCTTCGAAAAGCTCAACGAGATCAAACCGCATATTACGAAATGGTGGAGTGCCGGCGGAGAAGCGCCTCAACTCCTGATCAACCGAGAATATGCGATAGCCAGCGCGTACGACGGTCGTTTGGTTAGTGCGATCCGCCAAGGAGCGCCAATCAAATTTGTCTGGGACGGTGCCTATTTGACCAACAGCTACTCAGTGATCCTGAAGGGTGGGCCCAACACAGCGAACGCGCAGAAGCTCCTAGCCTTCATGAACCGCGCGCAGATTGCGGCCGGGTGGACCCTGGGTACCGGATATCCCGCGCCGAATCCAGATCAGCTCAAGTACCTGCCCGCGGAGTTGAGACCGCTGCTCTCCGTCAGTCCGGAGAACGCTTCGAAGTGCATCATCGAAGACACCGCTTGGCTTGATGCGAAGCGCGCGGACGGCAAGACCAACATAGATCACATTCAGGAGCGTTGGACGACTTGGCGGGCATCATGAGTTCCATTGCAATCAATGGCTCGGTCGAGTGCGCGGGGAGGGGGGCGTCACCGGCGAGGCCCGTTAACATTAGAGTATTGAACGAAGCCGCTGGCGATATTTGCCTGGAGGTCGTAACGGTCACCTCCTGTTTGAGAGGATCGAGAGTTTTCAGAGCTCAACCCTTCAGACAGGAGGTGGTCCAGATGAGCCCTCTCCCCCGACGCATGATCGACGACTTGTCGGACCGCAATATGTCGCCGGCGACGCAACGATCATATCTCAACGTGGTATCGAAGTTCGGCCGAGCGCGGGCATACTAGGTCGGTATTGACGAGGGGGAACGTTGACGAAGAGGGATACTGCTAGCATTTCATTTTGTGGCCTCAGCCGTTGCTCAATACTTGGTCTCGTACGCGGGCGCAGAGCTATGGGCGCACTCTCGTCGATCATCATGTCGTTCTGCGCGGTTGCCAAGGGCTGTCCAAGATCGGATCAATTGCGAATGTCGGCTGCCGAGGTTGGCTCATGAACTTGGCATTGAGGAAGCATGTCTGATCGTTTCATAGACGAAGTGCGCGAAGCGCTCGGCAAGGGTTCGGTGTTGACCGGCACCGACATAGACGCGCGCTACTACCATGATTTTGCTGGTAAATCGGTCGCCAAGCCGCGAGCGGTCGTCCGTCCAAGGACAACGGAACAGATCTCGGCGTTCCTGCAGCTTTGTCATCGTGAAGAAGTGCCGGTGACGACGCAGGGCGGCATGACAGGGTTGGTGCGAGGCGCGCTGCCGAATGCCAACGAACTTGTGTTGTCTATGGAACGCATGAACGCGGTCGAGGAGGTGGATATCTCGGCAGGCGTAGCCGTTGTGCAGGCCGGAACTCCACTGCAAAAAATCCAGGAGCGGGTCGAGCAGGAAGGCTACATGTTTCCGCTCGATCTCGGTGCGCGCGGTAGCTGTACCATCGGCGGCAACATCTCGACTAATGCCGGCGGCAACCGTGTAATTCGCTACGGCATGACGCGCGAGCTGATCCTCGGCCTCGAAGTCGTGAAAGCCGACGGGACCGTGCTGCAGGGCTTACGCAAATACATCAAGAACAACGCCGGCATCGACCTGAAGCAGCTTTTCATCGGGAGCGAGGGGATTCTCGGCGTGGTGACCCGCGCCACGTTGCGCATCTTTCCCGCACCTAAGGAGCGGAAAGTGGCGCTTTGCGCTCTGCCGTCGTTCGAAAAAGTCACCTCCTTCCTGGGCATGGCTCGAAAACACCTCGACGGACAACTGACCGCGTTCGAGGTAATGTGGAACGAGTACTACCGCATGGTCGTCGAGCGAGTGAAGGGTGTGATCGGGCCGCTGCCTACCAACCATCCCTTCTACGTGTTGATCGAGGCTTGCGGTGATGACCCCGACCGTGTCCATGCCGATCTCGAGAAGCTGCTCGAGCTCGCAATGGCCGAGAACATGATCCTTGACGCCACGCTCTCGACCTCGAATTCATCCGCAGCAGCGATGTGGCGCATCCGCGATTCCACATCGGAACTTGACCGTAGCTTCCCTTACGCCGCACGTATCGGCTTCGACATCAGTCTCGCCATCGATCGGACAGAGGAATATGTAAAAGTGATCGGATCGCGCATCAAGGCGGTCGACGCCGGCGCGTTCGTGATCGTCTTCGGTCATGTCGGTGATGGCAACCTGCATGTGGTGCTTCATCATGAGCACACGCCTGACAGGCGGGAGGAATTCGAGAACCTTGTCTATCAGATCACCGGCGAATTTGACGGGTCGATCTCGGCCGAACACGGCATCGGCATTCTGAAGCGTCCTTACCTGAGGATGAGTCGGACGCAGGAGGAAATTGAAACGATGCGTACGCTCAAGCGCGCGCTCGATCCGAAAAACATCCTAAATCCGGGACGAATCTTCACAATGTGAGATGGCGGTCCACATTGGGGGGTGCATCCACATTGCTTCTTTCGAGGCCTGCTCTGAGTTCACTCACGTTACGGCCGCTGGATCGCTCAGCCGTCCAATTGATGAGGCTCCGATCCGTCAGTTGTCCTCCGAGCCGCTCGTCAGCTATCAAATCAATCGACAACTCTCTGGGAGAAATCTTTCTCCACTGTTGATACGCCCCCTTCGGGGCGCGCCCCAAAATCCCGCATAACTCAGCTCCGGCTCTATCAAGGTACCTCAGTTGCATTGCTCATTCGAGCATTGAGTAACCCGACTATAAGCCGAAGTTGATGATCTTGCTAGCAATGTCGGGAGCTTCGTCGCCCGATTTAAGAATCTCGTGGAACACCTCGATCCTCCATCTCAATGCATACCATTCATGCGGCCTTGCTCCTCCGTCGACCGGGACAAGATTGCTCTACACCAATGTGCAGAGCATGTTCTGGAGAGAGTCTTTTCCCGACTAACAACCTTTATCCAATGCAGATTTCCTGCAATGCGCCCTGGGAAATTGCCGCCTTCGCGCATAATGTTTCCCGTACCTTATTGTGGATGCGCCAACTGAAAAGCTGCGTCGCGCCCGCGTGCGCCTTCTTCGAGATGGGGGGCCCTCCAGGTGCAGGGCGTCGCGAGCGCCATCACTGCGTTCAACATCTGAGAAGGTTGCGCATGCAGCTAATGTGAGAGCTCGAAAGAGACTCTCCTAAAGATCGTCCGCAGTGCTTGCAGGCTCAAGGGAGATATGATGACTACATCCGAGCCAATTCCGTTCACTGGCATTCCGTTCCCGAAGTGGGAATACCAGCTCCGGCACGAGAAGGTATTCAAGGCCATGGAGCGCTTCGAAATCGATGCGCTGCTTGTCACCGCCTTTCACCATCAGCGGTACCTTACCGGCTATAACGGATATGGTGGGTATTTTAGGCCGTTCCCGGTCGTCTTTGTGCCAGGCAGATCGCCCGTGTATGTGATCCGCGAGTACGAGTTGACTGGTGTTCGCGCGTACAGCTGCATTGACACGTTCGTGACTTACACGCACCTGCCCGACTGGCCCAAGGCCATCGGTGGGGTCCTGAAGAGTTATGGCGTCCATGACAAAAGGGTCGGGCTGCAGCTCGGATGCTGGAATCTTGCGCCTAAAGATGTAACCGAGCTGCAGGCGGAGCTGCCGAACATGAAGTTGGTCGATGCGACCCACCTGATCCCGCAGCTCGCGGCCGTGAAGACTGATCTCGAGCTCAAGGTGATGCGCGAGGCCATGGCCATGACGGATATTGCGGTGCGTACCTTCCAGAATTCGCTGCGCGCCGGCCTCAGCGAGGAGGAATTGAGCGACACCATGACGAGGGAAGTCGCGAAAGTCGGTGGCGAACTCTGGACAACATCAACAAACATCGCGTTTGGTGAGCGCACGAAGATTCCACACGGCGTGGCAACATCTCACCAGATTAAGAACAATGAGCCTGCCATGATCGAGGTCGGCGGAGCGAAGCACGGGTACGCGGCCGGGATCGTCCGCTCTGCCGTCCTGGGAAGGCATCCCGAAGCGGAGTTCGTGCATGCTCTGGCCGTGGACGCCCTCGAAGAGGCCTTCGGCGCGATCAAGGCGGGTGTTACCGCGGCTTCGGTGGATGCTGCAGCGCGCAAGGTGGTTAGGAAATCAGCCCTTCCACGGGCGTTCCGCCACCGCACTGGCTACCACACGGGAATCCATTGGGGTGGTCGGGCCAACCTGAGTCTCGAACCCGAATCGAAGGACATCCTAGAGGCTGGTATGACATTCCACATGCCCGTTATCCTGTTCGGGGAAAGCGACATCATGATTGGGTGCAGCGAGCATGTGCTCGTCACCGATAAGGGCGCGGAGCTCCTAAGCAGCACGCCGCATACTCTCCATAGCGCTTGACCCTGAACCGATGAACGGCCGTAACGACGAATCTATTCTCGAGCCCACGCGGCCGATTATCGATCCGCACCACCACCTGTGGGATCTAAGTCGCCGCGTGGCAGCATCGGCCGCACCAAGGGATCCCTTCGACGATGTTCGAGTGCACACGCCGCGATACCTGCTCGACGAGTTGCTCGCTGATCTGAATAGCGGTCACAATATTCGCGCTACGGTCCATCTCGAATGCGATTCGATGTATCGCGCCAGTGGAGCTAACGAAATGGCGCCTGTCGGCGAAACCGAGTTCGTCAATGGAATCGCGGCAATGGGTGCCAGCGGTACATATGGCGACGGACGGCCGTGCGCTGGGATCGTAGGCTATGCCGACCTCACCCTTGGATCGCGCGTTATGGCAGTGCTCGAAGCTCACACCATGGCTGGCGGCGGACGGTTTCGCGGGATTCGTCAAAGCGCGGCTTATGATGCCGATCCGAATGTTGTGGCACCTTCTCCACGTCGTCGACCTGGCCTGCTACGGGACGCTGGATTCCGTGAGGGCTTTCGCTGCCTTGCTCGGTTTGGTCTTTCATTTGATGCTTGGTTGCTCGAGCCGCAGCTTCCGGACCTGATCGATCTCGCGCGCGCCTTCCCGGACACGCCGATCTGCCTCGACCATGTCGGCGCACCGCTGGGAACTGGGGTGTACGCCGGTAAACGCGCGGACCGTTTCCACATCTGGCGCGCCAATATCGAGTTACTCGCACAATGTGAGAACGTCTATGTGAAGTTGGGCGGCCTGGGGATGCACTATGCCGCGTTTCCTTCGTACATGGCCGAGCCGCCCGCGTCTTCTGCGCAGCTAGCCGACGAATGGCGACCTTTCATCGACGCATGCATTGAGGCGTTCTCGCCCTCTCGTGCAATGTTCGAGAGCAATTTTCCGGTCGACGCTTTGACCTGTAACTACGCAAAGTTGTGGAACGCTTTTAAGCTATTGGCCAGACCCTACTCGGAAGACGAAAAGCATGAACTCTTCTTCGCCACCGCCGCACGCTTCTACCGGCTGCAGGTCTAAGCCAGTCTTCGTCAAATAAAGGGGGAGGGGATCTCGAATACTTTGTACCGGCCTTGCCCAGCCGGGCTGTTAAAGCGCCTTCCCTTGGCGCAAGCCATTGAGGTGCAGCAGAGGGGATATGACGGAAAGGAACATTGATGGGCGTGCTTGATGGATTGAAGGTGGTCGAAATGGCCTCCTTGGGCCCAGCGCCGGTATGCGGCTCGATGCTCGCTGATCTCGGCGCGGACGTGGTCATGGTCGAGCGACCCGCCACGGATGTAGGTCAACCGAGGCCTTCCGAGATCTATAACCGAGGCAAACGCTCGATAGTGCTGGATTTGAAGAAGCCAGGGGCGGTAAATGCCGTCTTGAAGCTTGTCGAGCGGGCCGACGCACTCATTGAAGGCATGCGTCCAGGCGTCATGGAACGGCTCGGGCTCGGTCCCGACGTTTGCCTTGCGCGACGGCCATCACTCGTTTATGGGCGCATGACCGGCTGGGGCCAGCACGGTCCGCTTGCGCTCACTGCCGGACACGATGGCAATTACATCGGTATCTCAGGGGCCCTGTGGCTGTCCATCGCGCGGGGTCAGCGTCCCGAACCACCACTGAGTTTGCTCGGAGATGTCGCAGGAGGTTCGCTCTATCTCGCAATCGGCGTCCTCGCCGGCGTCATGCACGCACGCAAAGGCGGACGCGGCCAAGTGGTCGACGCCGCGATGGTGGACGGCTCTGCTCACTTGCTCAACCAACTCTTGTCCACGATTGCGCAAGGGGGCGGAAACTTTTGTAGCGGGAAGCCTGCGTCCGACGAGAGGCATTTTGCCCGCTCTTATCGTTGCGCCGACGGCAATTGGATCAATCTTGCCGCCATGGAGCCGAAGTTCTATTCGGAACTCATTGCGCTGCTTGGCCTAGACCAAGATGAACAGGCCGCACGTGGGCTGGACGATCCCGAGTTGTGGCCAATTCTCTCCCAAAGGTTCACCCAGCTTTTCGCCAGCAAGTCGCGTGACGAATGGAGCGAGTCGCTGGAAGGAACCGATGCGTGTTTTGCGCCGGTTCTGAGCCCTCCGAACGCAGCTGTGCATCCGCATAACGTTGCCCGCGGCCTCTACACGCAGCTCGACGGCATCTTACAAGTCGTGGCGGCGCCGCGCTTTCTGTCCACGCCGTCAGCCGCACCAAGCGGGGTGCCTGCACGTGGAGCACACACGGAAGACTTGCTTTACGAATTGAGGCTTGGCCCGCGGGAGATCGATGATTTGAGGCAGTCGGGCGCGTTAGGGTGAGTCGCTAGCCGAAGCGCTATTTGCCAAATCATCGAGACGGAGAGGTTCAATCGATGGGTGTATTGGATGGAATCAAGGTGGTAGAGATCGCGTCTGCGAGGCCCAGCACGTTCTGCGGCATGTTTCTCGCGGACCTCGGTGCGGAGGTGACCACCATCGAGCGCCCGGCCGCCGATGCCGGTCAACCGAGGCCGTGGGAAATTTGCAACCGCGGCAAACGCTCGATGATCCTGAATCTGAAGCAGCCAGAGGCGGTCGACGCTGTACTGAAGCTTATCGAAGGAGCCGACGCCCTCATCGAAGGCATGCGACCTGGCGTGATGGAGCGGCTCGGACTCGGGCCAGATGTTTGCCTCGCACGCCGACCGTGCCTGGTCTACGGTCGCTTGACGGGATGGGGACAATCAGGACCTCTTTCGCACGCCGCAGGCTACGACAGCACCTTTGCGGCTGTTTCTGGCGCGACCTGGGTTTCGACTCAGGCCGGCGAACGGCCCGAGCCTCCGCTGGGCTTGCTTGCAGGTGTAGGCGGCGGAGCGCTCTACCTCACGTTCGGCCTCCTCGCGGCCCTCTTTCGTGCGCGCGTGGACGGCCACGGACAAGTAGTGGATGCGGCAATGGTTGATGGGGCCGCGAACATGCTCAATCTGATGCTCTCGCTGATTATTCCGTATCGCGGCGGCAGCTTCGAGCTCGCTAGGCCAAACAGCTACGGAAAATTCTACGCTCGTTCGTATCGGTGCGCAGACGGGGAGTGGATCCGTCTCGAAGCCGATGAGCCGCACTTTTACGCCGAACTTATCAAATGTCTCGGTTTGGACGAGGATGAGCGATTTGTCAGGGCGCAGCAGCATCCCGAGGCATGGCAGGCACTCTCGGCGGAATTGGATTCGCTGTTCGCGACCAAGACGCGCAACGAATGGTGCGAATTGTTCAAGGGTACCGATGCTTGTTTCGCAGCCATCCTGAGTCCACCTGAGGCGGCCGTGCACCCGCACAACGCTGAACGAGGTATCTATACGACTGTCGACGGGGTCCTGCAGGCGGTCGCGGCACCGCGGTTTTCCGCGATACCGTTGTCCGGACCCGCGCGCGTGCCGGCGCGCGGAACTCATACGAATAGTGTGCTTTCCGAACTCGGTTTTACCAGTCAGCAGCTCGAGGAGCTCACCAAGTCCGGCGCGCTCGGGTAACCGAATGGAACGGTCCGGAATGGGCGCTCTCCGCGTCACGGGAGCTTCGGATCGCTCGAGATCTATGAGCAATGGTCCGAGCATTCGGCGCGGCTGATCGAGCAATTGGCGTTCTCGAAGAGCTGGAAGCCGGCGCGACCGAGGACGAACTCGTCTAGCGGCCGAGCGGGCCCCGGCCAAGACGCCGACGGTGCGTGGATCTACGCACAAGCGCGCGGAGCGCAGACCTTACCCGAACACCCGCCACGCGAGCGTGTGGTGATCAATCTCGCATGTGAATGCTGCGGCGGCAATCGCCTGCGCAAGGCTCGGCGAGGATGTGATGCGGACGCTGGAAGTGTCTCGTGTCAGTGGAAGGTGATTGAGATCGTCCGGGAGTTCTGGAGTTCTCCTGCCACGACTGCGATAAAATCGGTCAGGCACCGGCACCGCTTATGCCATCGCAAGCGGATGGGCCGGGCCCAGCCAGCCGGCCAAGATCATGTTCGAGAAGTTCCAGCACCAGCCGTTGAACCGCCACGCTGAGCGCTACACTCTGGAGGGTGTACCGATTGCGCTGTCGACCATGGCGGATGTCCTTGGGGCGGTCTGTGCCTCGCCAGATCTGTTGCTGCACCGCTTTGAGGCCCATGTCATGGCGGCCGGGCGCCTTCATGCCAATGATACGACCGTACCGGTGCTGGCCAAGGGCAGGACCGACACGGGACGCTGCTGGTGTCATCGGGCGCTGAATACTCCCCAATTGGGGGCGCCGATCCGCTGGCGGCGATGTTCTACTGCTACTCACGCGACCGCAAGGGCGAGCATCCGAAGGGGCATCTGGCCCGATATGCCGGCATTCTGCAGGCCGACGCCTATGACGGGTACAACCAGCTCTATCTGGCGGGACGCCAGCCTAGGCCGATCCGGGAGGCTGCCTGCTGGTCACACGGACGGCGGCCGTTCTTTGCCATGGCCGACATTGAAGAGAATGCCCGGCGCAAGGCCGCCGGCAAGAAGGAGATCCCGCTCTCGCCGATCGCGATCGAGGTCGTGAGACGGATCGATGCGCTGTTCGAGATCGAGCGCTCCATCAACGGCAAACACGCCGAGGAGCGTCTTCAGGTGCGACAGACGCTGAGCCGGCCCCTGGTCGAGGATCTCCAGGTCTACATGCGCGACCAACTCGCCAAGCTCTCCCGTGGGCACGACCTGGCCAAGGCGTTCAACTACATCCTGAAGCGCTGGGCGAGCTTCACGCTGTTCCTGGAGGACGGACGCGCGTGCCTCTCCAACAATGCCGCCGAGCGAGGGCTGAGGGGTATTGCTCTTGGCCGAAAATCCTGGCTGTTCTGCGGGTCGGATCGCGGCGGGCGACGCGCCACCGCCATATACAGCTTAGTCGTCACAGCCAAGATGAACGGCGTCGATCCGCAAGCCTGGCTGGCCGACGTCCTTGCCCGTATTGCGGCCCACCCGGCTCATCGGTTGGACGAGCTGCTGCCCTGGAATTGGACGCCGGCATCAGCGCTCTCCGCTCGAGCGGCGGCATGACCACCCACGTCAACAAGGTCCATCACGTCACCACCGTCACCCAGGTCGCGAGAGACCTCGGCGAAGACGAAGATTGGCTACGAGACGTCGCCAATGAAATGGAGATCGAGGATGGAGCCATATGGGTCTTTGGCGTTGGCGAAGATGGTGTCCAGGCGTTCACCGACTTCGGCATTGAACGCCTCATCGAGCTCATCCAAATTTACAAAGAAAATCCAGAGCTGCTCAAGCGCTGGACGCCCGAATAGCCTGCGGCCTACGCCGGATGCGTACGTTGCAGGCGACCTCGGCCCTCGAGGTCGAAGCATCCGGCAAAGTTGGATCCCATAGAGAGGCGACAACAGTGGATGCCGTCGCTGCCGCTGCGCCGCGCATCACCAGGGAATAGGCTCTCCCCAGAACCGCTGGAAAATCCCGCTGCTCTCGGGTCCGAGCAGGTCGATTCGACCCTTGATGCCGCTCGCACTTTCGTCGGCGGAAATCGAGGTTGGAGACGCGACTGCAGCCTCGCCGGCCATATCGGTGCGCACCCAGCCCGGGTCAAGGATGCCCACGATAATGCCATCCTTTGCCCAGTCCCGTGCCAGACCACGCATGCCATTGTTGAGGGCCGCCTTCGAGGCGCGGTAAGCATATCTGTTTGTTGCGGTTGCGACCCCGGCGCCATAGTCCTTCGCGTTCGAGCCAAACACGCTGCTGATCGCCACGAGTTTTTTCTTAGACCCGCACCTCAAGTTCTCGGCCAGAGCTTGCGCGAGGAGCATCGGACCAAGCGCGTTGACCCGCACCGTGTTGATCCAGTTTTCGGGATCAATTCTGGTGGCGGATTGGTCCTTCGGTGTCCCGTTAATTCCTGCATTGCTGATCAGGACGTCGATAGGTTCGTCACCGAGCGACTCCTTGAGCGACGAGATCGAAGCCTCGTCGCCGACATCGAGGCGCATTACGCGGATTCGACCTTCGAAGGAAGAAGCGAGGTCCCCTAACGCGTCAGCGTTGGCGGGATTGCGACAGCAGGCAATTACTTCCGCTCCATCAGCGACATATTGACGCACGAGACCGAAGCCAACACCGCGGTTGGCACCCGTAATCAGCACTTTCGTCATCGCAGAGACACCTCTGTTGGTTGGGTTTGTGAAAACCATGCTCAATGTGTCGGCTCTCTGAAAAGTTAGTAGCCTACCACAAAACATGTGAGGCAGTGTCGCAACAGCATAAGCCAGAGGCCTCGTAACGTGAGGGCGAAAAAGGGCCTCCGCTGCGCCGGTTTTTTGCAAAAAGCGGCTGAGCGCTGCTGGATTTCGACAACCAGTGTCTCTGCACAGTGATTACGACTGTTTAGAAGTAACTGGATAGGCGCTGCCCATTTTGGCGCGGGCCTTATCTGGCGGATCTTTCGAAGGCATTTGGAAGCGCGTGCGTCGCCTCTGCCGACTCTAATCGACGTTCCCACTGATCCGCCGGCATTGGCTCCGCTGCCTTGGAGCGGTACAGGCTAGACTAGGCAGAGATCTAAGCCATAGTCGCTGTTTTCCGATCGGATGAATTCGCTCGAAACGCGATGTGTCACTCGTAGACCTTAATCTCACCCGACCACGCCGTCTCTTTTGCTGGACGTTGCAACCAAGCTTCGCATAGCGTCGCTCCAACGCAGAATTTCGGCTGCCCGAGGTCTAAAATTGGGAAAATCGACCTTAGATGGCCCATATACTTCGTCCATGGAATCGCAAAGCCCACGTTTTCTCGGAGTACTGCATCTCGAACGCGGGTTGCCACCCGGTGCTCCGCTCCCGACGCCGCTGCCTGGCTCACTGCTGAACCCGGCTAGCTTCAATTTTCCGCTTATCGTGGAAACCGTCGAAGGAGCTTGGGTCGAAAACGTCGTCCGCGGTGATCCCGCGCTTGAGCCAGCTTTCGTGGCCGCCGCTCGGCGGCTGGTCGGGCGAGGTGCCGTTGCGATAAGCTCGACCTGCGGCTTTTCCATCCGACATCAGTCGGCGGTAGCCGCGTCGGTGGATGTGCCTGTCGTGATGTCGAGTCTGCTCCTGGTACCGGCGTTGCTTCGCCAGCTGCCGCCGCGGGCCAAGATTGCTGTCCTGACCTACGATTCGACTCACTGCAGCGAAGATCTGCTTGGGATCGACAATCCGGCCGAGCGAGCGAGAATTGTGATCGGGGGTATCGAAGGCGGTAAGTTCTGGCACGACGAGCTGAAGCGTCCCGCGCCACCGATCGATGTGGCTGCGATCGAGACGGATGTCGCTGCCTGCATCGTGCGACTCCGCACCAAGCATCCGGAGATCGCGTCTATCCTATTCGAATGCGCGGCGTTCCCGATGGTTGCGAGAGGGATTCGTCGTATCGCAAGATTGCCTGTCTACGACATCACCGATCTCTGCCGGATGACGATGGCGTCCGTCGCGTGAGGGCGGTAAGACCGTACTCAACCCCAAGACGATGCTGCCACAATAGTTATCGACGCCTTGGAAAGAATGACGGTGATAATGTTTAGCTAGACTGAGGCGGTCAAAAACAGCGCGGGAACGCTAAGCAGGATGCCGCGCGACTTGCTGGGGCAATGCCTCAGATTCACACTGTAGCTTAGATCCGTCTTCGTTAGTGGCGTCCGTAGGTACGCGCCACTGGCTGCCGTACCTGCCATTTTATCGTGAGGCTTGATTGAAATGTCGATGAACGACGCCATTGTGGATGCAGCGAATAAGCATTTCTCATCGACTTATTTCGAGGCCCGTCAAAAATTTCGCGATTACGTTGCCGACGCCGCAGTTGGCCATGCCGCAGTCTATCCATCGGCGGCCCGTGGGCCTCGTGGCGAGGAACTCTCGACAGATGTCGCCTGGTTCGGCGACCGGCGCGCCCCAAAAGTGGCTATTATGATATCGGGTACGCATGGTGTCGAAGGGTATTGTGGATCCGCGGCACAGCTCGATTGGCTCGCCGGACGCGGTTACGAGAGGCTCAAATCTGATGAAGCGATATTACTGATCCATGCGCTGAATCCTTATGGGTTCGCATGGGATCGACGCGTCACGCAAGAAGGCTGCGACCTCAATCGAAACTTTGTCGATTTCACGGGCCCCTTACCTGATAACGAAGCCTACGATCTACTCGCTGATTCCCTTGTGCCGCGTGAGTTAGACGGGCCACTTTTCGCCGCCGCCGAGGCAACAATAGGTAAGTTCCGTACAGCACACGGTGAACTTGCTTTACGAAAAGCGCGGACTAGCGGGCAGTACCGACATCCGACTGGGATCTTTTTCGGCGGTTTCGCTCCGACTGTCGCGCGTCAAACACTCGAACGAATAGTATTGGACTATGGTATAGAATCTCGTCGATTCGTCTTGATCGTTGACTACCACACGGGCCTTGGACCTTATGGCTACGGCGAGCTCCAATGCGAGCAGGCCTCAGGGATGTTCGGCTACCAACGTGCCCATGACATTTTTGGCCCTTCAGTCACCTCGCCGGATCTTGGGACTTCGTCGGCTGTTGCGCTCAATGGCACTCAGGATGACTACTGGCAGCGGCTCCTCGGCGATCGGCATGTCTACGTTTGCTTGGAGTTTGGAACTTATCCTACGGAAGCAGTCAGAGCAGCAATGCGTGCCGACCACTGGCTTTACGCCTATCGCTCGACCGAATTTGAAACGGATGTGGGTTATGAAATTCGGCGACGCCTCAAGCAGGTCTATTACCCGGAGAGAGCCGATTGGCAGGAGATGGTGCTGTATCGCAGTCGCCAGGTTCACCGGCAGATGATCGAAGGACTGCGATTGTGAAAGCTCGGCTGTCGGTTTGGATGCGAGCGCCGAACACACGCCTAACCAGGAGTGAGTAGAAAGAATTGAACATTGCGCAAAGAGAATGGTCCAAATTCTCCAGTGATTCAAGGCTGGCGAATTTTGTCGGAGGCGCTATCCAGGATTGATATGGTCGTCAGCTTGGCGAACCGGCGGCAACCAATAATCGATAGCCAGCGGACAAGCGCTGAGTTGCGGGCGCGGCACCGCGCTGCAAGTGGTCTTCCGTCCGAGTTCAGGTACGCCTTCTTGGCGGCTCACGCCTGCAAGACCTGCATGGGCCCCTCGTCATCGGTGAACATGTGCCGTGCCGCACGATGAAGTGCCTGGAGGCGCCGTTGCGGATCGGTGCTCCCGTGGACGCAGGTGCCGTGCAGCAGTCGCCAAACTCTGACTCCGCATAGGACACGGCGCCCACAATCGAACGCGTTGGCGAAACGGGGTCGACATCGAGATCAATCCCAGGTGACGACCGTGGCTATCGAAACCGACGAAGGCTGATGCGCTCAAGATCTGCAGGAGCCAGCCTCATTTCGCAGTATTTCCTCTATCCAGCGCCAGCTCTTGCGGTCATTGGTCCTTGATATGGTTTTATTTTATAGTAGACGGGTGATGCGATCCGCCAAATGAGGGAACGCTACCGCCGGTGCAACTGGTCTGTTTCGTATTGGATCTGATGTTAGATGATAGATTCGACTAAAACGAAGCGGCGCTCCGCCCCGCTGAAGCCCAAACCACAGTTCTACGGCGCCCCTGTGGGCATCTTAATGTTCGAGCGTCCTCGTGATCCCTACAACCGCCCGTTCATCCCGGGCAGCGTCGGCAATGCCAGCACATGGAGTGTCCCTGTGCGTTACAAGGCGCTACCACCGGGCGTCAGCTTCGACCGTATTCTTGGGCCCAACGCTGGGGACTTGGAGCCGGTTGTGGCGCAGGCCGCGACCGAACTGGTAGCCGAGGGCGCCCAACTGATCACCTCTAATTGCGGGTTCATGATCCGCTACCAAGAGGCGGTTCGCGCCGCGGTCGATGTACCAGTGCTGCTATCCAGTCTGCTCCTTGGGCCGTTCCTCGAACGAATGCTTCCGCAAGACAGGGCGCTCGGTATCGTTACAGCGACGGCTTCTTCTCTGACGCCGGACTTACTTGCGGCTGCCGGGCTGTGCGCGAAGTCTGAGCGTGTTGTCGTTGTCGGGTTGGAGGCGGCCCCGGCTTTCACCGCTGCTTTCGTGACTTGCAGCGGTGACCTGGACATCAGTGCCGTCGAGACCGAAACAATCGATGCCGCGGTGGCGCTGCTGAGTAAACGCCCGGATATTGGGATTCTTCTCCTAGAGTGCTCAGAGCTCCCGCCTTACGCCGCGGCCGTCCAGCGGGCCACCGGGATTCCCGTCTTCGATTTCACCTCGATGGTGGAGTTCTTCGTCCGTGGATTGAGACGCAGCCCTTTCAACGGACTTGATTAGCATCTGACATGCAATACTTGACGGCTGAAAGGAGACCTTTCGGCCAAGGCCCGAGGTGTGTGACAGCAATTTTCTATTCGCGGCTGTCGCTCGACTGTTAACCTGCGCGTTGCGCCATTAGAAGCAGAATTTCCTCCGTATCGGGCCCCATATTAGGCAATTTCGGCCCACAGGCCCGTCAATATTCCGTCACGAATGGTGGGGATCCGCACCGAGGGCGAAACGGATGTTGTGCGCTGCTTGGCCTCGTATCAGGAGTGATCTTGCCTCGACACGTCGAGGAGTCGAGCTGTTCGTCGACAATCTCGAGGATATTTACGAGGCCTTAGGTCGGCAGAACTGGGCAGCAAAATGGATGAACATTGGGGATGTTCACTATCTCCAGTGTGACCTCGAGCTGAAAAGGGGAGCCTTCGCTGAAGCGGCCGAGGCTTGGCTTTGCGCGCTTACCGCCTTTGAAGTTGCTAGGCGGCTAGTTGATGAAGACGATCCACAAAACGAAGAGATTTTAGCGAAGGTCGAGGCCGGCATTCGGAGGTTCGGGCTATCTCTGGAGCATAAGGTAGAGCGCGTAGAAATTCCGTGCTGGGATCAATCTGAATTTCAGGCCTACTACTTGCCAGCAGGTGGTCGCGATTTATGCGTCCCGGCAGTCATTTGCATCAGCCGGGAAGAAGAAACAGCGACGACTCTACTCGGAAGGCTCTTGTCAGCGGTGAGAGATCGGGGCATCTCGCTTCTTGTGGTCTCTCACCGCGACGTCGCAAACTACTGGCGCGGCCAATCGGAAGAATTGTTGTCTTCCTGTTTGGAGTATTTGTCACTTCGACCCGACGTTGATGCCAGCCGGATTGGCATCTACGGAGAGGGCCTGTCAGCTGCTCTAGCCACTGATTTCGCTGTATCTGATCGTCGCGTTGCTGCGGCGGTTTGCGACGGCGGTCTTTGGAATTGGGCCTGGAGTGAGGCCTCTGTAGGCTGGTTGACGAGGACTGCAGATGTAGTGGACGAGGATGCCGCGTCGACGCGTCGCTCGCGATTGGTGCAACAGTTGAGGTGCCCAGTTCTCGTGGTCGCCGGTGGGAGTAGTATGGTCAGAGCCACCGAGGCGATCGAGTTCCAAGCTGACTGTGCAGCGGCGCGTGTTGACTTGGAGTTGGCTATGCCACGGGTGGCCCAAACCCCACTGGGGGAGATCGAGAACTTTGTGGTCTCCGACGAGCGCATCTTCCGATGGTTGGAGGATAAGCTCGCGCACACCTCGACGTCATAAGCATTGTCGACCAGGACAGTAAGCAGAACTTCCTCGATGCAGTAAATGCTTGGGGCGGTGTTATCTCAGAGGGGCAACCACCCGAGTTTCGGGAGCAAGGAGATCCTGACGTAAAGGTGATCGTTGCCTCCAGTCCGGGATGGAGCAAAATAGATAGAGAAGCTCTCTTATCGCTCCAAACGCATTGTCCTTTCAAGCGCGCGTCGCGCCCGCTGGCCATAATTGTCCGCGAATGGCCGTATTGATGTTCTCGATCTGATACGCGAAGTTCTGCAAGGACTGGCCAAGCGCGAGGTCAACACGATCGACGCGCGCTATAATAAGCCGATACTCAGTTTTTGAGATGCCAATCGGCTATTCTTGGCGATCGAGGCAAGCCGCTTGTTGAGGTACTTGAGGGATTCCTCATCGAGCCCGCTGAACATTGTCGAAATGAGCGCTTGTCTTTTGTTTGATAGCATCATGATTTCGGCTTGCGCCTTTGGCGTCAGCGAGATTTGCAGGAATCGTGCATCGTCAGGCGATGTTACGCGGCTGAGAAACTCCATCGCCTCGAGCCTCTTCGTTTGGTTTGTAACGAAGGCGGGATGAATTCGAAGTTTATTTGCGACCGCAATTCCCGAGACCCCGCGACCTTCGTCGAGCTCATCAATAGCCATCAGGATCAACCATTGTGGTTGAGTTATTCCCAGCGTCTGAGCCCAACTCTTGTGTATTTCTTCGAGTTGCGAGTGGACCTCGACAATGTTCCAGATGAAGTCCTTAAGGGCTCTATCGAGTTGTTCTTGTTCGGCCATGTTGGTCTTTCCGCCAAAACCCGGTCTGATCGGTTGGCGCTCGGTGATTTCCCACAAGTGAAGACCTAGCCTTCTTGGCCCGACCGAGAAACACCTCAAACCGCAAGAGAGGCATGTAATAAATAAAGTAATTAAGACAATCAATTTGGGGTACGACGTATGAACCTGGATCGTTGAGGGTTTGACGCACCGATCATGTAATATCTCCAACGAGAGCCTCCGGTGCCCCGGGGGCTTTTTTTGACCTATAAAGTATCCAACTATCCCGGATGCTGCTCAATTGCGACACTCGTCCATCGAAAGATGACTTGTCCGAATTAATTAATTGCAGCAATTTGGCAATCGGAAATACGCGTTTGATCGACGCGAGGGGGCCCCGAAAGTCGTTCCGTCCAGCACCTGCCCGTCGGGGGAGGCCAGCAGCAGCGGATCTTTGAAGGACGGAAACGACGTTTCCAACTTGTAGGTTCATACATGAAACTGATGAAAGAGTCTTATCCTCGGTTCTGCGGCAATGTTCGCAAGTGGCCGGGGCACAGGCAGCCGACCTCCCCGCCAAGGCCAAGACCATCGAGTACGTGAAGATGCGCTCGCTGTATGGCGCCGGATTCTCTTACGTCCCGGGCAGCGACACCTGCGTCAAGCTGAGCGGTTACATCCGCGCTGAAACGCTGGTGGGTAGCAACTCCATCTTCAACACGGCCAACAACGGCATCGGCGCCGCCCACAACCGCCTCAGTAACTATTACACCAGCAGATCGTGTGCTGATCTCAGCATGGATACGCGCACTGCGACCGAGTATGGCGTCGTTCGCACCTTCGCCGACTTGGCCTTTGCGTGGACCGCGGGTGGCTACGCGGGCGCAGGCACAACTGCCGTGAATGGCTCGACGTCCTACAATGGAAATGCGGTGGGCACGAGTGGCTCCGGCTCGATCACGGGTGGTTCGCTCGGCATCTACTACGCGTTCATTCAGTTCGCCGGTTTCACGATGGGCAGGGCGCAGTCCCAGTTCTCTTCTCCCTGGACAAACTATCCGGGCAACGCCTTCGACGGCCTGCCGGGCGGAGCGGGTTGGGACGCGGTGAATCAGTTCGCCTACACAGCTGACTTCGGCCAAGGCATCACGTTCAGCGTCTCGGCTGAGGACCAAGTCGTCCGTTATACAACCAACATCTGGAACGTGAGCGGCGCGACGGCGGCAGGTCTCGCCACCGGAACGTACGGTGCTGGCGACATCGGCGCTGTGCGAACGCCGGACTTCATCGCCGCGCTTCGTGTCGACCAGGCTTGGGGACTCTTCCAGGCGTCGCTCGCGGCGCATGACAACCACACTGGCTACTATGGCGTCGATGAAATAACCGGTCATCCCGCCGACAAGTGGGGCTGGGCTGGTCAACTCGCACTGTCGATCAAGAATATCCCGACCGGCCCGGGCGACACGATCAATATCCAGGGTGTGTATACGAACGGCGCAAGCGGCTACAACTTTCACCCGTATACGTCATATACCTACGCGATGTACGGTGGTACGGGCCTGCCCGGCGCTTATCAGAGCGTCGGCTTGGCTGGCGTTTCCGACTCCGTGTTCGTTGCCGGCGCTGGCCAGGAGTTGACCACGACCTACGGCTTCAACGGCGCCTACACTCACAACTGGAATCCGCAGTGGAATACTGCCGTCTACGGTGCGTGGGCTGCTGTGCGATACAACCACACAGCGCAGAGCTACATCTGCGGCGCCTTCGTCGGAACCCTCGCGCTCTCAAGCGGTCTCGGCGGTTGTAACCCCGATTTCAATTACGGGGTTGTCGGTGTGGTCACGCGCTGGACTCCCGTCAAGAACCTGACCTTCACGGCTGACCTCGCGTACTCGATGCTTAACCAGAAGTATGCGAGCGGAAGCACCGTGATCCTGCCGGTACAGGCCGGTATCGCCAAGCCGGGCGCTACCTATGAACTGAAGGACCAGAACAGTCTCGTGCTGCTGCTGCGTGCTCAGCGCAACTGGTGAGCTTCTACCAAACTAGCGGAAGGAGAAAAGGGAATAGCTCTAAACAGCTAAGTTAAAACCTCCAAGGAGGCCTCCGGCATGCCCGCCGGAGGCCTCTTTTGATTGGATCCAACTTTTCCAGAAAATCCGTAAGCGCGAAGCCGATACCCTTGCTTCAGAGTTAGAATGAATGTGCGAAGAAGCCTCCGGCTTGGAACGGAGGTTTGGATGGGATTGGACAGCAAAAAGGACGTCCATTTGGACGGCTCACCGGTAGGGCCGGTAAGCCGACTGGAGGTCCTCGAAGGACCGTCGGGGCGCCGTGTGCGTTCGGAGGCTGAGAGAGCCCGGATTGTCGCCGAGAGTCTGCTACCTGGTGCCCAGGTGTCCGAGGTGGCGCGCAAGCACGGAGCGACGCGCTGGCAGATTTACGATTGGCGCCGACGCTTTCGACAGAGAGGCATGTTGGCGCCGTGCGAGGCATCGCGAGCAGCTGTCCCGGGTGATCCGCGCAGTGCGAGCGTCACGATGATCGCGGCCGGTGCCGATCTGAAGATTTACATCGCGACGCGGCCGATCGACTTCCGCTGTGGCCACGATGGGCTTGAGGCGAAGGTGCAGGAGATGCTTCGTCTCGACCGCTTCAGCGGCGCAGCCTTCGTGTTCCGATCGAAACGAGCGGACCGGATCAAGATTTTGGTCTGGGATCAAACGGGTCTGGTGTTGGCGCACAAGCGTCTCGAAGGTTGCAGGTTTGTTTGGCCAACGATCACAGACGGCGTGATGCGGATATCGCCGGCGATGTTCGCAGCCCTGTTCGAGGGGCTGGATTGGAGGTTGGTCCGCCCGGAAGAAGCGCGGCGTCCCCAGGCGGCTGGATAACTGCGGTAGAATGACTCGGAAGCTATTTTGAACGTGGCACGCGCGGCCGCGATGTGCTCGAAATAGCGCATGAGCATCGCGGCACTGCGCGACGATAATGAACAACTGAAAGCGCTTTTGGCGCAAACGCAGGCGGCCTTGAGCGAGCACCAGGGGGCGCTGGCGGCGTCAGAGGAAGCGCGGCGTCGGCTGGAGGTCATCCTCGGCGAATTGCGACGCGAGAAGTTCGGCGCGAAGTCCGAGAAGCTGCGGCCAGATCAGTATCACTTACCACTCGAAGACGTGGAGATCGCGCAAGGCATCGTGGACGCGGCGCAGGAGAGAGCCGAGGCTGTGATCAAGGGCCGATCGCGGAGCGTGCCGGATCAAGGCTCTCATCGCAATCGCGGCTGCTTGCCTGCCCATTTGCCGCGCATGGAACGGATCATCGAGCCTGCGAGCACGCTCTGTCCGTGCGGTTGCGGCGCCATGACGAAGATCGGGGAGGACGTCAGCAAACGCCTCGACGTAATCCCGGCGCAATGGCGGGTGCATGCGCCGCCCGAAACACATCTGTCGCCACTGCTCGGGCCCTGTCGTGCAGGCGCACGCCCCGGAGCACGTCGTGCCCAGCGGGCTGCCGGCCGAAGCGGCCATTGCGCACGTCCGTCAATGCCGATTCAAAGGCCGCCTTATCACCCAGCTCTGATTCCGGTACTAGTACCTCTGCACAGTGATTATGACTCTTTGCAAGGATCTGGATAGGCTCGGCCCATTTTGGCGCGGGCCTTGTCTGTGGTGAACATCCATTTGATGCGGGAGCGCGCAGCATTCCTCTGCCGTTCCCAAGCGGTGATTTCGCGGCGCAGTCGCTTGGAGTCGTCGATCCTGCGATCGAGGCACTGTCCGCGCAAGACGCCGATCTCGATCTCAACCATGTTGAGCCAGCTTGCATGCTTGGGGGTGTAGTGGAACTCGATCCGCCGCAAAATCCGTCTGGCTTCGGCAGGCGGGAACGCCTGATAGAGGGCGCCGGCAGAATGGGTCGATAGATTGTCCTGAACGACCCGGATCGTCTCGGCGTCGGGATAATGGATGTCGACGAGGTCGCGCATGCATTGGGCTCTTCTGCGGCCCGCCGCTCCGTGACTTTGACCTTGCGCCAGGGACGATGCACGTCGAGGAGAACGAAGAGGTTGACGGTGCCATTGCGACGATACTCGTAATCGTAACGTTCGAGCCGTCCGGGCTCGGCCGGGATCGGCTGACGGACCTCGCCGATGAGCTGCACCGGGCTTTCGTCGAAGCACACCACCGGCCGCTTTGGGTCGGGCGCCTCGGCGTAGAGGTCGAGCACGTCCTCCATGCGGGCGACGTATTCGCCGTCGACCTGCGGAATGCACCACATGTCCTTGCGCCAGGGCTTGAGGCCATTTTCGGCCAGGCGCCGCCGAACCGTCTCGTGCGACAGGCTCTTGTGTTCGGTGAGCTTGACCATTGCGCCTGCCAGCAGCTCAAGCGTCCAGCGGGCACGGCCCTTTGGCGGACTGGTACAGGCAGTCGCCACCAGCAAGGCTTCTTCCTTGCCCGTGAGTTTGCGCTCCGCTCCGGGACGCGGTTCTTCGCTTAGCGCTCGCTCCAGATTGCCTTCCACGAAACGTCGCTTGGTCCGGTACACGGTCGACCCGCCGACACTGACGCTCCTTGCGATCTCCTCGTCGCTGGCTCCGCCATCGGCGGCCAGTAAAATCTGTGCCCGCTTGAGCTTGCGGGACGCATGCTTGCCGCCGCTGAGTAGCGCCCTGACTTCAGTGCGCTCGATTTGGCTGAGTTCGACACGATAGCGTACATTCATGGCGTGCCTCCTCGTTCGAGGCACGCACGAACAACTGAATCGGATGGCCGGCGCGAGTCCTGCGGCAAAAACCTTCACGCCCAAGCAGGAGCAGTATCTGGCTTTTATCCACCTCTATACCCGGCTGCATCGCAGGCCCCCGGCCGAAACCGACATGCAGGAATATTTCCGCGTCAGCCCGCCGTCGGTTCACCAGATGGTGCTGACGCTGGAACGCGCTGGCCTCATCAAGAGACAGCCCAGGACCCCTCGCAGTATCGAGGTCCTCGTTGATCCCAAGAGCCTGCCGGAGCTAACCTGACCGCCGCGGGGCGCAACCCATCAAAATCACTGTGCAGAGCCACTAGGTACGCGTTTTCGTCCAAAGCAGGCCGTCGCACCATATGTCTTCAACGCGTCCCCACTGGCAAGCAGCTGCCGCATCCGGAAAAAACCCACGTCCATGCAGGTTCGCACTCGTATTACAAAGCAGCGGAATGCCCGTGAGTTTTTCATATTCCACGAGAAGCTCGGCGACTGTGTGCTTAGAGGTTCGAGAAACGGTCTGCAATCGCGCTGACCCATCGAGATGTACAACGGCGGGGATTTTGTGTCGCCATTCGGCTCGCGTCTGGTGTTCAAAAAGCATATAAGGATCCGGCGTTCCAGGATTGAAAATTTCGGGCGCGCGATCCTCCAGGCATATCGGCGCGACTGGGCGGAAGTATTCGCGAAGTTTGATGCCATTGAGATGATCCTTCATTCGCGGCGAAGTCGCGGCCGCAAGAATGCTTCTACCACCCAACGCTCGAGGTCCAAGCTCGGCACGGCCGGTCAGAAAAACCACGGGCTTGTTGCTCGCAATGATGATAGCAAGTTCACGCATACTGCACGGCGCGACTTCCCATTGGGGCGGAACTTCGCTGGGTTGCAGAGCCGGGCCGCTGTAGACCGACCATTCCAAGGGCACGAAACCTTTGTGCTCGGCCATTGCGGAGCAAGCAGCACCTATCGCTGAGCCGCTGTCATTCGGAAAGGGCGGCACCCAAACAGCATCGAACAGCCCGGTCGCCCGTAGTGCACTGTTCCATTTGATATTGAGCCCGCAGCCCCCGGCTATACACAAATTTCGCGATCTCGAAAGATGCGAGTGCCGCTGCAAAGCAATCCCCATTTCGCGAACTAGCAGATGCTCGAGGAACCAATGAAACGACGCAAGCACATCTTCAGATGATTTGGATTCGAACCGGAGCGCGCTGGCATTAAAAAAGCCGTGCAGAGCCGCAAGTGAGGCCTCCATGCTGTTGATGTCCCCACGGTGATGAGGGGCAAGCTTCGCGTCGGCCGCAAAGCGCTCCTCGTAAAGCTCCCGAAACACCGCCACGATATCTTGATCAACAGACCCGAGCGCGATATAAGCCATGACCTTGCCGGCGATACCTCGGTCCCCCCACCCGGTGTAGTTCGCTCTATTGTAAGGTCCGAAATGAAGACCCGCCACGACATAAGCCTGCCCATACATCGGGAATAGGCATTCGAGGTGCCGGGCGCCGCGGCGCTCTACATAGTAGACACGTGGAAACATACAGCCGTCCCACACCAGGCAGAACGCGGGTTGTCCAGCTTTGGCGAAGGGACTGGTGCAGTACGCGGAGGCCACATGGCCCGTCACATGCGGATAGCTTCTATAAGGAAAACCCTTGCCATCGAGCAGGAGGCCAAAACCGTCGTGCGAATTGATCAAGCCCTCGGCATGCCGTTCAAGATACGGACCCCCTCTGAGAGTGATAGGCGCCGCCCCACTGAGGACCTGGAAGTGCGACTCTACGTCCCCGATCCAGCCGTCGAGAACGAACTCATCAACATCCCGCGCATCCACACCGTGCTCCGCCAAGGCGACGACAACTGCATTGAGATTGTCGATAGTGTGGTACCGCGGATTGTTGTCCCGCTTCTCCTGCTCGATACTAAAGACAAGCCGCCCGTCCTCGACAAGAGCGATCGCCCCGTCATGCGTCAGCTTGATACCGCAGATGCGCATAGTTGCCTCCATGTCGTAACGCCGGCATTCCGAATGGTTCGAACCTCAAATCAGGACCCCTCCGTAGCACGGAGCAGGATTTGGGCCAGCGCGAACTAGAGACATCATTGGCGGTTTTGCCGCCGAATGTCGTTTTGCAAGCGCTTTGGCGTGTTCCAGACATCGGGCGCGTTTGGTTTCGGACAGCAGCACGCACTCTGCATAGCATGCGGTCGTGGCCGATACGCTGTACTCGTCCGAGGACGGCCGTCTTGCGAGTTTATCCGGTCTGTAGCTGACTGTCGGTATGGATATCCTTACTGATAGTCGCCAAGTGCGTCGCCTTGAAATTGTGGAGACTGGTCCGCGTCGGCGCTGGTCGGCTGCCGAGAAGCTGCGGATTATCGAGGAAAGCTTTTCGGGTCCGCGGCTGGTGTCGGCGACAGCACGGCATCATGGCCTTTCGAAACAGCTTCTGTTTTCGTGGCAAGGCCTATTCCGAAGGACAGCTTGCCGGCTGTCAGGTAGGTGGATTTGTGCCGGCCCGGATTGTGTCGGAGGTCCAGTCGACGATGGAGCGTGCGGTACCGGCGGCGACTGGCACTCTGGAAGTTGTGACCGCGAATGGCCGACGCGTGATCGTGGATCGCAACGTCGATGTCGCGGTTTTGCTACAGATCATGCGAGGGTTGGAGACACTACGGTGATCCCGATCCCGACGGGCCTGCGAGTGTGGCTGGCGACGGGCCATACAGACATGCGGGGTGGCTTTCCGAGCCTGGCTCTGCGCGTGCAGGAATTGCTCAAGCGCGACGCCATGGGCGGCAGTCTTTTCTGCTTCAGGGGCAAACGCGGCGATCCTTTGAAGGTCATTTGGCCCGATAGCCAGGGAGTATGCCTGTTTACCGAAAGACTCGAGAGAGGAAGGTTTATCTGGACATCAGTTGCCGGCGAATCGGTAACGATCTCTCCGGCGCAGTTGAGCTATCTGTTCGAGGGCTGTTGTTGATGCCCCTACTTTTCATGGTGATCCTCCCTCAGATCAATCTTCGCGACACGATGATTTCTCAAGCTGCGAATGGTTTGCAACGCGATTGTGTTGTCAGGAAAGAGAAAGCGGCCGGAAGCCTCTCGGGTGGTCAGGATGCGCCCTCGCTTGAGCTGAACATAGATCCACTTGACGGGTATCCTGAGGCGTTGTGCCAGTTGGGTTACTGTCAAATGGTCGGCAACCGCCGGCCACCGTGTTCGATGCCGCACCTTGAGGCGGTGTTTAAGACGAATGCGCCGGACTGTGATCGGCAAAACTTTGTCAGCCTCCCATGGCGAGTGATGTCCTTCCTGCGTCAGAATGCGCGCGATCTCATCGTCGTAGGCGCCATCCCGCGCCAATGCGTATATGCGTTCCACCATCTCCTTGTGACGCGGCAGCGCAGCCACAGCATTGACAGGTAGGGTGACTACAAGCTCGGTGGTAGCGCCGCCGCGCCACACAATGCGCACCTCAGCCTTGTCGCGGGCGCAGCGGCGCATGACGACCTTCTCGATCAGACAGCGCAGGAGCGCCTTGCGGTGGTCCCTGCGGGTCGCCGGGTTGTCCCATAGCTCAGGAAGGCGATTTCCAAGGGCGATCACCTTGGCACGCAGATCGTGAGGAACGCCCAAGGGCTCATTGGCCTTGGGTATCTTGCGCTGGACCAACGCTTCCTCGGCTCGGCGCACCTCCAATAGAGCGGCTTCCCACCGCCGTTCCAGTTCGCCAGTCACCAGCCGGTTGTCGGGGTCGGCGCGATTGAACTGACGCTCAGCCAGGGCTGCCTGATAGCGCAGCCTCTCAATCTGCTGCTCCTCGGCGTGGCGCAGTGCTTTTTCGGACTCCAGATGGGTCTTACGCGCTTTGGATAACGCATCAATTTCCGCCGGCGCCATCGCTTCCAAGAATGCCGCGGCAACCTGTGCGTCGATCGGTGCAGCACGCAGATTCTGACATTCCGGCACGCCGCGCTGGATTTTCAGATGATTGCAGACATATTGACTGCCGCCCTTGTAACGCACGGTCATCTTGTGTCCGCATTCGCCGCAATAGGTGATACCGTGGAGCAGGGCTGCCCCATCACGCGGGATGCCACGGCTCTTGATGTGCTGGTACTCCGCACGATTGTCACGCAGCATCGCCTGGATCTTCTCGAAGGTCTCCCAATCGATATAGGCCGGGTACTTTCCCTTCACCACGATCCTCCAGTCCGTTCCACGACGCGGAGTTTTTTGTGGACGCTCTCCCGGTATTTTGGACGGCTTCTGCCAAGTCCTTCCATAGACAAAGGCGCCTGCATAGGCCGGATTCTTGAGGATCGCCGTCACGGCCGATACCGTCGCGGGCTGCCAGCGCAGATCGCAATGGCGGTCGCGGCGAGGCAGTGCCAAGCCGCGGCCAACAAAGGCCCGCATCGCTTGTGCGGCCGTTCGCACTTTCAGGAAGGTCTCGAAGAGCAGCGACAGACGTCCCTGCACCTCGAGATTGGGATCCTTCGTGACCACCCCAGAAGGGTCCCGGACAAGGCCCGCCGGCAATTGCAGGGCCAAGTCACCGCGTTCGGCCTTTGCCATACGCCCAGCCGTCATCCGGCTCTTGATCGTGTGCAATTCCAGCTCTGAGATCGTTCCCTTCAAGCCGAGCAGAAGGCGCCCATTGGGCGTTCCGGGATCATAGACGCCATCCCGGTCGGCGATCAAACAACGGCGGTGCCCGCAGACATCAAGCAGCGGGTACCAATCCGAACAATTGCGCGCCAGGCGCGTCACGTCCATCGACAGGATAAGGCCAACTTCACCAAGAGTGACCCGCGCGACCAGGTCCTTAAATCCTTTCCTGTGGGCTGCCGCAGCGCCGCTCAACCCAAGATCGCTATCAATCACGTCGATGTCCGCCTCGCGCCATCCGAGGTCGCGAGCGCGCTGCGAGAGGGCGTACTGAAGCTTCAGGCTTTCTTGATTGGTGATCACTTGGTGCGGTGTCGACTGCCGCACATACACCACTGCTTTGCGGTCCAGGTGATCCGGCTTGACGAGTTCCGAGCCCATCGCTCATCTCCCGCAGGACTTGGCCGAGATCTTCTGCGATCGTCTGCCGGAGCGATTCCGGCAGACTGCGCCAGACCTCTCGAGGTTCGATGGGCATGTGCCCCCGCTCTCTTCGGCCAACGCGATTAAGTCCTGCAGCGCCTCGAGGCTCAGCTTGGTCGGCGCGGCGCGCAGAAAGCCATTCCGCTCGAGATTCGTCACCCCGAGCGGCAAAAGAAGCGTGAGACCGAATCGGTAATCTACACGTGCAAAGAGCTCCTTGCACGCTCCACGTGTTGTCGTCTCCTTGCCGATCGAGATCAATCGATAGCGCCGGCCATAAAGCGGATGGCGCGGATCGATAACTTCCACTTCTTCGGAGGTGGCTACGTCATCGTCACTCTTATGGGTATCTCTCGATCCCCTCGTTGTCCGGGATCGATTGGCGCAACCCTCAAGAAACCCAGCGTCCGACGCGGGTCGGATAGCCGCTTTTACGATTTGAATCTGCAGCCTGATCTGATTCAATGGCGTCATGATATCGAAGCCGAACAATCTTCCATCGGATCTTGCGAGCGCCCTGGCGGCGCTTCAGGCCGAGCGTGAGGCGCGGCTGCGAGCCGAGGCGGCGGCTGCCGGTGCGCGGGCGGAGCTGTCGGACAAGGAGGCGCTGATCGCGCATCTCGAGCTGCGGATTGAGAAGCTCAAACGCGCACTGTACGGGCAGCGCTCCGAGCGCACGCCACGGCTGCTCGAGTAGCTGGAATTGGAGCTCGAAGAGCTCGTCACCAGGCGAGCGAGCATGAGCTTGCCGCGCAGGCCGCAGCGGCGAAGACGCAGAAACGTTCGCCCCTTCATGCGCAAGCGGCCGGTCCGCAAACTATGGCCGGATTACATCGAACGCGAGCGCGTCGTCATTGAGGCCCCTACGATCTGTGCCTGCTGCGGTGGATCGCGGCTGGCGAAGATCGGTGAGGATGTGACCAAGACGTTGGAGGAGATCCCGCGGCTCTTCAAGGTCATCGAGACGGTGCGTGAGAAGTTCACCTGCCGCGATTGCGAGAAGATCACCCAGCCGCCGGCGCCCTTCCATGCCACGCCGCACGGCTTCATCGGCCCGCAGTTGCTGGCGACGATCCTATTCGACAAGTTCGGCATGCATATCCCGCTCAACCGCCAGAGCATGCGCTTCAAGTGCGAAGGAATCGACCTGCCATTGTCGACGATGGCCGACCAGGTCGGCCACCGAACTTTCGCTGTCATGCAGCTCTTCCAGCTGATCGAGCGTCATGTGCTCGCAGCTGAGCGCCTTCATGGCGACGACAGTGTGCTGCAGAAGCACAGAAAGGATGATCGAGCAACGTGGAAATCGTCGTCAAAACCAGAGGTGTGTCGTCCCTCTGGGATGAGCCCGCCGGAAGCCTGATGACCGGGCGGGCGGCAACCGGCGTTGATGGGCGTGAATCGGATGCAGGCGCTGCCGCGGAACTGCAGGAACCAGTCGCTCCGATGGAAAGGGAGAAGCACAAGCGGAGAAGACCGCGAGGCGAGAGTACCGACGCCGAGCACTGGGACGGACCGATCCGTATTAGCGATGAAGGCTCGTAATGGGCCGGAGCAAAGGGATCGGATCAGGTGGGCTGGCAATCGTTGCAACTGACAACAGGAGGACGACGGTGAACCAGCCGAGTAAACCGTTCAACATCGACAAGAGAGAGGTGTACGAAGCATATCTGCAGGTGCGAGCCAATTGTGGTGCAGCCGGTGTCGCGGAGTGACGATTGAGCAGTTCGAGTCCGATTTGAAGAGCAATCTCTACAAGATTTGGAATCGAATGAGCTCAGGCGCTTACTTCCCGGCGCCTGTTCGCGCCGTCTCCATTCCGAAGAAGAGTGGGGGCCAAAGGATCCTCGGGGTGCCCACTGTGGCAGACCGCGTGCCACAGACGGTTGTCAAACAATTGATTGGGCCGGCTCTCGACGCAATCTTTCTGGCGGATTCTTACGGCTACAGACCCGGTAAATCGGCCCTCGATGCCGTAGGCGTGACGCGACAGCGGTGCTGGAAGTACGATTGGGTTCTAGAGTTCGACATCAAGGGACTGTTCGACAATATCGACCACGAGCTTCTGCTGCGGGCTGTTCGGAAACATATGACGTGCGCGTGGGCGCTGCTCTACATCGAACGATGGCTGACAGCGCCGATGGTGCAAGAGGATGGAACAGTGATCGAGCGAAGCCGCGGGACCCCACAAGAGGGCGTGGTGAGCCCGATCCTCGCCAACCTCTTTATGCATTACGCATTTGACCTCTGGATGGCGCGGGCGTTCCCCGCTCTGAGGTGGTGTCGGTATGCGGACGACGGGTTGGTACATTGTCGGAATGAGATGGAGGCGCAAAGCGTTCGCGAAGCGCTCCAGGCTCGGCTCGCAGAGTGCCGCCTGGAATTGCATCCTACGAAGACGAGGATTGTCTACTGCAAGGATGATCAACGCCGGGGTAAAAGCGAGACGGTCATGTTTGACTTTCTCGGTTATTGCTTCCGGCCACGATCGGTCCTGGGGCCGCATTCGCAGAAGATGTTCTGTGGGTTTACCCCAGCGGTCAGCAAACCACCGCTGAATGCTCGAGCTGGCCGACATCGAGAAAACGCCCGGGAAGGCCAGAAGGGCAAACCCATCTCCCCGATCGCGCTGGAGGCGGTCAGGCGCCTCGACGCGTTGTTCGAGATCGAACGCCATCGATGGCCGTAGCGCCGACGAGCGGCGCGCGGTGCGCCAGGAGCAGAGCAAGCCGCTTCTCGACAACATCCACCCTTGGCTGCTCCGTCAGCGCGAAACCCTCTCGCGCTCCTCCGAGGTCCTGAAGCCTATGAATTACATGCTCAGGCGCTGGGCCGACTTCGCCCGCTTCCTCGACGATGGCAGAATCTGCTTGACCGACAATTGCGCTGAGTGCGCATTGAGAGGCATCGCCTTGGGAAGGCGAAACTGGACCTTCGCCGGCAGCCGGCGTGGCGCCGACCATGCCGCCATCATGCCGACGATGATCACGACCTGTCGCTTCAACGACGTCGATCCCAAGGCTTGGCTCGCCGACGTCCTCGCCCGTATCGCCGATCTTCCTGCATCGCGTCTGCGCGAACTGCTGCCCTGAGAATGGAAGCTTCTGCGCCAAGCTGACAAGCCCGCTGATCAGCAAGCTGCCTGACCTCCACGCATTGCAATCATACAGCTCGCTCGATCATCTGGACGGGGCGAACTTTTCAAGCGCACTGCGCGCGGTCAGTCCGGGTGCCAAAGCATGAAGGCGACGCGTGAGCGTGATCTGCATGCAGTAAGCCAGGAAGGCGACGAAGATGTGGGCTCGATCCGCTTCTCGTCTTCATAGAAGACCGGACGGATGGCGAGGTCGCCTTTGAGATTGCGGAACGCCTCTTCGACGGCGACGAGTTGCGTGTAGTATTGCCAGAGCTGGGCGGGATCGTTCTCGGTGAGATTGGTCCGCAACAGATAGCGCCCCTCGCGCCGGCGCGTTCTGCGCAGCTTGCTGCGATTGAGCGCGAAGGTGAAGCTCGGGCGCTGCTTGTCAACTTCGATGTGGACAAGGCGCCGGGCCGCCGGTACCTTGGAGCGTGCGCCGCCGAGCTTCATCAGCAGTTCTTCGCGCGAGATTTCCATGGCGGCGATTTGCCGGAGCCGCTTCCACAGCCAGTTCAATAGCCGTCGGCGCATGGCGCGTTCCTTGGTGACGCGATCATGGCTCTGCGCGAAGACATAGAGTTCGCCGTCCTCGGCCAGAAGCTTGACCTTCACACCCTCGCGCGCATTCTGCCAGGGCTTGTCCACGAGGTGCTTCTCCAGGCAGTTCAGGCGCCCCTTCGGCGTTCCGACCAGATACTGCACCGGCGGATCGCTGTTGCGCATCTCGGCCAGCACGGCCTCGGTCGGCACGCCGCGATCCATCACCCAGACCCGGCGCGCCTAGCCGTATTGCTGCTCGATCTTGCCCAGGAACATTCGCAGCGTCTTGCTGTGGGCAGTGTTGCCGAGCAGCACCTCGTAGGCCAGCGGCAAGCCATCGGGTGTCACCACCAGCGCGATCACCACTTGCGGGCAGTCCGGCCGCTTGTCGCGGCTGTAGCCGTGGCGACGCTTGCTTCCCTCCGGCAGGTCAGCGGCATTGACCTCGAAGTAGGTGCTGGTCAGATCGTACAGCAGCACGTCGAAGTCGGCGTTGAACAGATCGCGCCAGCGCCCGACCAGATGCGAGAACAGCACCTCCTTGTGCTCGAGCAGCAGATCATGGCAGGCATAGAGCTTGTGTTCTTCCGCTAGGCCGAAGTCCGCTCCCAACAGATCGGCCATCGCACTGAGACCGAACCATTGCCGATGCAGCCGCCACTCGCTCCCCGGCGCGATCAGACGATAGGTCGCCAGCACCTGCAGCATTTGATCCCACGGTGTTCGTTTCCTGCTCGGCGGCAGCCGATCGGTCCAGAACCGATCGAGCTGAAGCTCCTGCCACAGCTGTCCGGCCAACCAACAGGCGCCCCATTGCCGCGGACGGTGAAGCCGCATCTCGGATAGGCGAAGCTGAACGACGGACGCATCCCCGCGACCACCTTGCATCGATCCTCTGGGAACAGCGCTAGTGTCCGAGCCCGGCTGGCGTCCTCGTCGAATACTTCGATCGCCTTGCGCCAGCTCGCGGCCTGCGAAGAGTTGATCTCGCCTAGATACAGCACATGCCGCTGCACCACGCGGCCGTCATCGAGACGCTTGTTCTCCACGCTCCAGTAGTGGTGCGTCTTGCCGTTCTTCTTTCGCTCGGTGCGTCGGAGAAACATGACGCGGCGAATCTATCCGCACCATGCCGCGCTTGGGAATCCGGTAGGTCTTCACTACAGCCGTTCTTGGCTACAATGGAAGACCTCGATCGTTTCAAATCAACGACTTAGCAGTCCAAAAAATCTCGAAATCAGCGTTTTCAAACGCGAATCCGCGAACTCATCACCGTACGTTGCCAACCGATATGGCTCCGGTAATCGCAGGACGCGCCGAGCGCAGCTTGGCGACGCCCGTCAGGTAACGCTACAACCACGTACGCGGAGCCGCGTGCCGATCGCTCCGGCACCACCACAAGCCGGTGTCCAAAAACGAAATAACGGGAGTCGATGAGACACGATCCGGCCAGGAATTGTGGCACTCTGCCGTGTTCGGCATCCTAGACCGTCTCGTTCACAACGCCCATCGCCTTCAATTCATCGGAGAAAGCATGCGAAAGCAGACTGCCCGCAATCAAACTCTTAAACGCAAACTCAAACCCCTGACCCAATCACCTTGTCAGTCGAAGCGGCCGCTCATGATCGCGTGAAATTCATGCTCACGATCAAGCGAAACGAACGCTCACCATCGCGTGAAATCGCCGCTCACAATCAACGAAATGCGCAGCCAACATCCGCGCAAGTTCGATCGCCCTGCCTGTACCCTCCAAGCTGATACCACTCTACCGAATTTCGGACTAGGCTCTAAGCCGGTGGACGTACACTCCTGCTCCACGATATCGTCCTTGAGTGCCGCTCATTCCTCAATAACCTTGCAAATAGCCCTCAAAATCAACTCTACTGGCGTCAGGCCTACTATAGTTTGTCGGCTTGGGATCCAGCCATTGGACTACCTTATCCTTGATCGCAAAAGCGAAGAAATGGTTTCCATGCGGATTGTAGTGCCCAATCAGATACTCTTTCTGATAGTCTTCCCAGCTTAGGCGATATTTTGCAAAATCCCGTAGATGGACCTGATTGATATCGATATATTGTTGCTCAGTTACTTTCAAATAATCGACAGTCTCCTGGTCTCGACGTGGCAGGTTCTTATTCATTTCTTGCATTGCGCCGTAAGGGTCGAAAAGCACGAAAAGAATCTTCTTCCCGTCGCGCTTGGCGAAGGAGCGAAGCTTCTCCAACGTATAGATGTTCGCACGTTGAGAATAACGGTTCAGCAGAGCTGCGGCCTGAGCCTGCATAGCTGTGCGCGGCGCGACCCTTCGAGTTATAGCGATAGGGTTCTCTAACATGCCTCCACTAGGATCGGCGTTCCAATCGAATGGGAAGTCGAGTATCTTAGCAAGCTTGTCGATCGCGTTGCGATCAAGATCATCGATGAGTCCTTCTGAATAGGTCATCAACTGGAGCGCAAGATCGTCCTTTAGGTGTGACTCCATCCAGTCCGGATCTGTCACTTTGTAAAGTGATTCCCGCGTTGTCAGGGGATTTTCCCTTTCGACGAAAAGCCCCGTATTCAAATTCATTTCAATATGAGCCCAGGGATTTCCATGGAAATTCTCGGCACGGCCGCCCTTGGCCCTAAACCACGCGTAGAATGCGCAATGTTGCATCCGCATGAGGCTCCTCGTTGGGTCATCTCCCCATACATAGAAGATGAGATATTCAGCTCCGTGTTCCGTCCGCTCCTGCCGGACCAATCTCCGGTATGCCTGATAGACGCCATAGGATCCTATGCCATAGTTGCCGATCGGTTCGCCGATGTGCGCTGCCAGATATTCCTGCCACGTCTCCCCATCACTGACCTGTTCCCCTTCTGTGAAACTATTTCCATAACTGTTGATGCGCGGCTTCCTGTTGGCGTACAGGAACGATGTGCGCGCCCCATGGGGTCGGAATGTGTAAACAGAGGCGGCGCCGTCAATGCCATCTTGGCGGACAAAATTGGCCTGCAAGTAGCCTAACTCAGGATCGAATTTCGCCCATGCCGGTCCCTTTAGGAAGCCGTCAATCACATTTCGAAGGACGGCGCAGCCCCTGATATAGCTCTTAAACAACATGGACCTGTCCTCAACCGCGGCAGCTTGTGCCGGTCTTCCGATGTGGCGACATATGGACGAGTTTAGATACCGGAAGACCGCAAAATCAGTCCTGGATCGCAGGAATTGGGCAAATGACAGGGGCGCGCCGCCTTAATCTGATCTCCGGACCTGGCGGTCGCTAGTGCTCTGATGCAACCATCGGATTCACAAGGCCGAGGGAAGCGTGTCGTGAGGACGCATATATACGGCTAGTTTTCCCGCTGTGGCGCAGAAGTCCAACGCGGGATCTGCCAAAGGTGCGGGAGTATTGAAGGCCCTACCTCGAGCGAGTGACGCTTCGATCGTGTCACGCCGAGGTCATCGGCACTCGACGGCCTTCTCACTAGTGCTGGATCGCCGAGCGTACCGCGATGGTCGGCCGCTTCAACAGCGGGCCGCACCCGCGATCGTGAGCAGCTATTGTCTCACCGGAGGAATCGGAGTTCGTGCTCGTGATCGCGCCGCCAAGACAATGGAGGGACTATGAGCAATTGACATGGCACCTCTTCTACGAGCTCCGACATCAGGGGCGTCTAGACCATGTCGTGACGGATTGGTTTTCAACAGCGGGTTCACTTGCCAGCCGAGGCAATCGCCTCCGACGACGCCTGAGGGCCGGCGGCTCAAGTCACGGGGCTCGGCAGCGCGCTCAGCCCTCGGCCTCGGACGCCGCTACTGCCGCAGATAGCGAGCCAGAGCACGTGCGGAAGCATCGCCAGCAACGCCTCTGCGCCGATCGCGACGTGGCATGCCGGAGGAGCGTTGCAGCGGGCTCCATCCCAAGATAGTAGTGCGACCTGCTTCGACATCACCGAGGGCCATCCATGATTCGTCACATCGTCTTGTTCACTGCCAGGGATTAAGACCCATGTGGTCGAAATGGTCGAAGGCCTATCGGTTCTCCCACAATCCCACATGCACGCCGGCTCGAAATAGCGCGTAACGGCAAGATCGACCAGCTCGGCAACGATATTGACGTTGTGTATGATGAGTTCGACAACGAGACGGAATTCGCAGCTTACAAAGCATATGACCTGTACCAGGAATCTATCAGGCGAGTACGGCCGCTAGGCGAGGCTGCGGTTCGCGGCCGACTACGATGTATCAACGGATGTGCGTTTCGCCTCGACGGCAGGGATAAGCCAGGCTACTCGGCGCGCCGGGTCGACTGGCAGGGGTTAACCAATAAATCGATCTCAAGAGCTTGCCGGTCCAGGCGATCGTCGCTCTCGTTGCGGTACATCACAATCGGAGCGCGGCTCCCAATACGTAAGCGATCGATGGCTGACGGTCTGATGCACGTCCACGAACTGCAGCGTGCCGACCACATGCTCAATCAAGTCCTGACGGCGATGATCGCGAAAGCAGTCCGCAAAGCGACCCACCAGATCGATCGCCCGGTCGGCGGTGCCCAGAAGAAGCGCCCCGGCATCCGACGTCACCGGGCCGCCACAAAGGCCGCTTCCACGGCGCGGCCTTCCACCTTTCCAAAATCAAACTGCTCTGCGCTACACTCTGTCGGCATCGGGGCATTCCTTGAATCATCGCAAAGTCGTTCTCGCAAAAGAACTTTTGCTGATTCGCGCCCCGATGCGCCTCAACACTGTGAGAAATGCGGGCTAGTCGGCGCGAATTCGGTTCCCCAAGCTTCATGCGATCGTTGTAGGGGCAGATACCGAGCATGAGATGATTCCTCCCGAGGGACGAATTGTTTCAACCAACGAGGGCTCGAACCTCTTTCGCCTCCCCACTTTGTTCGCCTCCCCACCCCTGATGTGGCTCGGATCCAGCAACACGGATACCAGTTTCACAAAATGACCAAGGAAGTCCGCGTGCGGCCATTCGCACCAGAGCGTTGGTTCGCGCCAATCTTGCATTTGTTGGCACTATTCGTTTCTGGCCTAAATTTCTTTTGCGTGGCGCAGCGTAACTTGGTTCCGAAACTAGTTTATGGCTGGCGTGCACCAGTACCAGTTGTTCGCCGGCCAGTCGCGCAACCAAATTTGTTCGGTGGGCCGTCCCGGCGAGCAACCGCAGCCCAACGGGAACATGCACAGTCCGTTAGGGTGTATGAGCATTGGATGTTCCGTTATCGCTATCTCTAGCACCGGAATCCAGCGAGCGGCCGGGGTAAGGTCTCATAAAACTCGAAATCAGTAAAACTGACGTTCTTGTTGCAGAAATTATTCAATTAGGCCGCCATTTCGCAGTTTTAGACTTCTAGGCTGGGTGTAATTCACAATGGAAATTTATCTACACGGGAGGCGAGCTGAGGAATGTACGAGCCGATGGACGAAGCTGCCGAATGCTATTCGGCGGAAATCAATGCCGGGGGCCAGCGACGCGAGCGCAAGATCCTGGGTATGGTGAACGAGCCGCCGCGGCAAGTTCCCGTTCGCCACGCCGTTGACGTTCTCGTCGTTGGAGGTGGGCCGGCTGGCACTGCCGCTGCAATTGCCGCTGGTCGTCTTGGCGCCAAAGTCATCCTGGCCGAGCGCTACAACCATTTGGGTGGCCTCTCGACGGGTGGCCTAGTCATCTGGATCGACCGAATGACCGATTGGGATGGTCGACTCCTCATTGCCGGGCTGGGGCGCGAGCTGCTTGACCGTTTGCCTAAAGATGCGGTGTTGGGGCCTGCGGAGTCCCTCTGGGGCAGCCGCGCTGCCGAGCATGTCGCGACCTGGAAACCGCGCATTTCGGCGTTTCACGGCATCGTAACGCATTCGCCAATGGTCGATCCTGAGGCACTCAAGGCTGTCTCACTCCAGGCAGTCCGTGAAGCTGGAGTCAAGTTGCTGTTCCATGTTTGGGCCTCCTCGGCGATCGTCCAGGACGGCCGCCTTAACGGGGTTGTGTTCGAAAGCAAGCAGGGGCGATTTGCCGTAACTGCCAAGGTTGTCATCGATACCACCGGCGATGGCGACATCTTCGCGGACGCCGGCGAAACCTCGGCATCCGACATTGAGCCCAACAACATGCATCACTGCATGAACACGTCTTGGCTGTTGGGTGGCGTGAACAACGAAACTTGGCTGGCATTCCAAAGTACCGCCGAGTTCTCGGATTTTACCTCTCGGGCAAGGCGTGAGCTTGGCCTTTACGAAGTGGCTATGGCGACCTGGCGGAACGATGTTGCTGTCTTCATGGGGCCCCGCTGGTCGGGATACAGTGGTCTAGATGTTGATGACCTCACCGAAGTCGAACTGCGGTCTCGCGACAAGATGATGCAGATGCTCTCCTGGTACAGAGCGAATGCCCCTGGGTTCAAGGATGCTTGGATCCTGCTGACGGCACCGCAGATCGGTGTGCGCCAGACTCGTCGTCTTCTCGGGCAGGGGATTATGATCCGGGAGGACTGGCGAAAGGGAGTGGTCCATGACGACGAAATCGCCATAAGTCCTAGTCTCGGGCCAAAATTTGATCCAGTGTCGGTTCCATACCGCAGCCTGCTGCCGCGGGGGACATCCGGCCTTCTCGTTGCCGGTCGGCACATCTCGACGGACGCGTCATCGCAAACCTTCATGCGTGAGATACCGCAATGCTGGCTGACTGGCCATGCAGCCGGTGTAGCCGCCGGGCTCGCAGCGAACACTGGCGTGTCACCATCTGAAATGCCTGTTCGAGACATTCAGAAAGCTCTGCTTCACCAAGGCGCTCACCTCAGAGTCTTTGAGACCGCGTCGTAGGTTGCGCGGCCTTTCCCTCACCCAAAGAGAGTGGCGCTGCATGCATTCAAGTCTAACGACGGGAACGCCACAGAGCATTGTGGTCGAAGCCAGTAGTAGCTCTGTACTGTGATTTTGACGACTTGGGTCTGGCGGTCAGATTAGCTCTGGTAGGAATTTAGAATCAACGAAGATCTCGATGATGGGAGGGGTCGTTGACTGCTGTCCGTCCGATGAGGCCGGCATGTTTCAGCGTCGGCACCATCTGTTGCGCCGAAGGCGGGCTGACGCGGAAATATTCCGCATGTCGGCTTCCGCCCGCGGGTCTGCGGTGGAGCTGCGTGTAGAGCTGATATGGGGCAGATATTGCCCTGTTTGTGCGTGGAGGTTTTTGCCGAAGGACTCACGCCGCGGCAACTCAGCAAGCCGCCAGCGTGGACTGACATCGGCGAGACCTGCTCGGCAAGGCCTTTGACAGCGAGATACCGCAAGAGCGCGCGCAGGCTGGTCGTCAGCTTCTCGATCGTTCCATTGCCGCAATGGCTCGCATGGTCCAGCAAAAAGCTGCGACGGACCGGCAAACGCCGATTTCGACAAGGTGCTGGCGAAAGAGCCTGGCGCCGAAAATCGTGTGGTGGTTACGACGCCCTCCCATAGCGCGCGGACATCGACCAGTGCGCAAGTGCTCGCTGAACACCGCCAGATCAATCCCCTTCGTGAGTCAAGCCTCGGGGACTTGCCATTAGGAGCGGTCGATGGTCGCCCTGTTTTCGCGGCCCGAGCGCGGCGACGGTGGAGTGACGAAGAGCGGCTGCGGACCCTTACCGACGCGGTCTCGTCAGAGGAGTGTGTGGCCGAGGTCTCTCGGCGACGCTATGTTTGAACAGCGCTGGTTTACACGTGGCGGCGCAAGTTCTGCGAAGCGGGCGGCGAACCGATGCCCGATGAGCTGTCGGTGCTCCGGCTCGCCGAACTGGAGATGATCCAGGACGCCGGAGGTGCGTGTCCTGGCATCCATTCTGCGATGGTCATCGATCTGGCGCGCGGTAAGCGGGTCAGCATCTTTGCGTCGGCATCGCCGGTGATCGTTGCCGCGGCCTACGGCGTTGCGGTGATTCCATCGGGTGCGCGGGTGTGGATCGCGATGGGCCAGACCGATATGCGATGCGGGATGCAGAACCCGTCGGCGATGCTGCAGCACAACTTTTCACGCGATCCATTCGCGGCTGTTGGCGTAGCAGCTCCCTCGTGAAGATCATTTGGCATAATGGGATCGCCATGTCACTCTACGCCAAGCGCCTTGAGACGTGGCGCTCTATTTGGCCTTGGCCAGGACGGCCTGGTGTCGCTGACGAGCTCACAGCTCGTCTGCTTGTTCGATGGGATCGTTCGGCGCAGCTCGCAGTGCTCCTGGCGCACGCCGAGCGCCAGATAAGCGCGCGAAGCCCGCATTTCGCCCTGCGCGTGGGCGGCGGCGATGATGCACTTGGCCCACTCAGACCACCTTTTAGGTTGTCCACATGGACGCCGACGTAGCAGCTACTCTTCTCAAAATCGACCTGCAGGAATTGCCCGCATGATAGAGGATTGCTATTGGCGCTTCTCGCGCGCCTTGCATCACGCGATCAACGACTATCAAGGTCTGCTCGATGGTGGGCGCGCTACAGTCCCATTAACACGTCTCCGTTTCTCGGTATCCGGTATGGCAGGCGTGCTGTGCTGGAATTCTTCCGTTACATCCGCGACAAGATTCAGGTTCGCCGTTTCGACCGCGAGATGACTATACTCGGCTTCCATTCCGCAGCCTACATTTTACGCTGCTCGGTGGAGACGCGCGCTTCCAAAAAGCCAATCGCGCTACGCTTTGCCCAGTTCGCCATTTGAGGCCGCCCGGCTCATCAATATGTGCGCGCTCATCGACACCTTCGATCTGATCGAGCGCTGAACACGACGACCTGCGTCGGAACACGTTAATAATATCCCTTTTGCAGACTAAGTCTCAATCGGGAAACGGCAAAGTTGCGGTTCGCGCGACTTTGTCGCCACCTGGTGCAGCTTCTGCGCGGCGGGCTAGCATCCCTATTGCCACGATTCGACTTTAGGTCACTCTTCCAGCACGGCAGTCGCTGGGTGGTTCGAATACGATCCAAGTAGATTTATGTTTCCATGCAATCGAAAACTTCAGGATCGAATCGATCCCTAGCTAAAGCGTCAGACCACCATCTATGACGATAGTCTGTCCTGTGATCATAGGCGCTGCAAAGCCCAGATAGACGATCGTTTCGGCAATATCCTCGGGAACGCATCTGCGCCGCAGGGGAGTGCGCTCGATAGAGCTTTGCCGCTGCGCTTCCGTCCACTCGATCTGCCAGGTGCTATCAACCGCGCCCGGCGCCACCGCGTTAATCCGAATCTCTGGTGCGAGACCTTGAGCAAGATGGCGGGTGATCGCAATGATACCCGCCTTGCTTGCCGCATAGGCCAGACTAGACCCTCTCGAGGTCAATGCTGACACTGACGCCAAACTTACGATTGCACCTCTCGAATACCGCAAGGACGGTGCGGCCGCGCGCGTGCATCGGAAAAGCCCGATGAGGTTCGTGTCCAACACCGCCGACCACAGCTCATCAGTAATGAGGTCGAGTTCGGAAGACGAAATGGACTTCCGTGCTCCCGGCGTGCCAGCATTGTTAACGAGAAGGTCGAGGCCGCCCATCTTGTCAACGGCGGCGTTTACCAGCTCTGCCTCTTTCCCATTACCGATGGCGCCCGGTACGCCAAAGACGTCGTAACCGTCCGCGCGGAGCTTGCTCACCTCCTCAGGCCCCCTTGGATCATCGGAAAGGTGGTTCAGCACAACACTGCACCCCGACTCTGCCAGCCGCTTCAAAGTCGCCAAGCCGATGCCTGAAGCGGCACCTGTGACGAGCGCTCTTTTTCCCGACAGTTCATAGCGGATCATGGTCTCTCCTTCGTTGGTTTTTCTCACAAGCGAGCCCGGTCGTGGGCGGAGCGCAGGGCCGGCCGCGGGCTGCGAACTCGCATTGACGAGATCTCTTATATCATATAAAAAGCTCGCGCAACGCGAGATGCATCTACCGAAGGGGAGTTGTGGGTCAGGCCAGAGCCGTTCTGCAGCCGTTATCCCGCGCGAAACCGATAAAGAGACAGAGTGAGATGAATAATCTAAAGTTGTCTAAATCTATTCCCACGCTCGAGTCGGCCCGCCGCATGACCGGGGGCCGCTTCATTGCCGAGACAATCAAGGCGAAGGGTATCTCTCACGTCTTCTTCATGGATGCTGTTCTGCGGCGGGCGCTCACTGAGATGGAAGATCTCGGCATCAAACGGATTCTTGGGCACTCCGAAAAGGGAATCGCATACATGGCGGACGGCTATGCGCGCGCATTGCGACGGCCTGCCGTTTGCATGGCGCAATCCGTCGGGGCCGCCAATCTTGCCGCGGCTCTCCAGGAGTCCTGGTTTGCCTACTCGCCCGTTGTCGCGTTGACAGGTCGCCACGCGGCCAACTATCAGTATCGAAACGCGTATCAGGAACTTCCACACGAGCCGCTTTACGCCTCCGTCACAAAGTTCAGAGGTCGGGTCGATGAGGTGGTGCAATTGCCCCATCTCCTCCGTCAAGCATTCAGAGAGGCAACCACCGGTGCCTCCCGCCCTGTCCATCTCGACATCGCCGGTTATACGGGCGACATCGTTGGCGCCGCCGAATTCACGGCCGCCATCTTTGCCGAAGAGACCTTCGCGAAGGTGCCGGCTTTCCGTCTTTCTCCGGACGCGGAATCAGTCCGCCGTGCTGCTGCCGCAATCGCGGCGTCGGAGCGCCCTGTGATCCTTGCCGGCGCCGGCTTGATGATGTCGGGAGCCGAAGATGCCCTGAAGGCGTTCGTCGAACATCACGGCATTCCAGTAGTGATGTCCCTTGATGCGAAGCACGCTCTTCCGGAGTTTCATCCGCAAAACGGAGGAGTAGCCGGGACCTACTCGCGAACCTGTGCAAACAAAATCCTGCATGACGCGGATCTTGTCATGTTCATCGGCAGCGATACCGGCGACATGATCACGAATCACTGGAAGCTGCCGAAGCCCGAGACGCAAATTGTACAGATCGACATTGATCCGGCGGAGCTTGGTCGCAACTTCCCCGAAGCAATTGGTATACACGGTGACCCGAAAGCGGCTCTCGAGCGCCTTGCCTCGGAACTGCCATCCCGTGCGCGAACTGGTTGGCAGCGGAAGGTTACTGATTACGTCGACGAATGGCGGGCGGAAGCGGATATAGCGCGATCGTCTGACGCGACGCCGATCAGACCGGAGCGCCTGTGCCGGGAGATTTCGGACTGGCTTCCGAAAAACGCAATGCTGGTGGCCGATACCGGATACGCATCGCACTGGAGCGGGACGCTCGTCTATCTCACCGATCCGGCACAGGGGTACCTGCGAGCCGCCGGCTCCTTGGGTTGGGCCTTTCCTGCTTCGCTCGGCGTCCAGTGCGCTTTGCCAGATCGCCCCGTCGTCTGCTTAACCGGCGATGGAGGCTTTATGTATCATCTTCCCGAGCTGGAAACGGCTAGGCGGTATGGCCTTAACGTGATCACGATCGTGAACAACAATCACTGCCTTGGACAGGGTAGAAGAAACATCGACATCGCCTATGAAGGAAGGAAAGGCAACAAGGAGGAGATCTTTGCCTATCGAGACACGGATTTCGCGCAAATCGCGCGCGATTTCGACTGCTTCGGTGCGCGGGTCGAGAAGCCCGGCGACTTAGCCAAGGCATTCGACGATGCGCGGCGGTCCGGTAAGCCCGCAGTTATCGACGTGGTGACGGAGTTTGAGGCGTTGGCTCCCTTGCCGTGGACCGCGCCGTCCGGAAGCTAGGCCGGTATTCCTTGGCCCTGACATATCTTAGAGGGGCCGCGCGGCCCCTTTAGTCTTTTGTGGCTCCCCACCGCCGTGGTACACGGACTTGCCTATGAGGAGCAGGCTTACCAACGGTTGCGCCAATCGAGACGGGAACGAACAGAAAATGAGAAAAGCAGGATCTCGAGACGCAGAGTCCTCTGCTTCGTCATTCACGCTCCCCATGCCCACCGAGATTGATTGGCTACACGTCGGGCGTGACAACTTGCACGCGAGGGCATATCTGATGCTTCGCAAAGCTCTGATGGCTGGTCGGTTCCGGCCGGGTCAGCGGCTTCTTTTGAAACCATTGGCCGAGGAACTTGGCGTTAGTGTCACCCCTGTGAGGGAGGCGCTTCTGCGGCTGGCTTCCGAGCGCGGCCTTGTTGCGCATCAGTCGCGCACGATGATGGTTCCAGTTTTGAGTGTGGCCCGGTTCAGGGAAATTCGCGACATTCGAATTGAGTTGGAAGGGCGCGCGGCAGAAGCTGCCGCGAACAACATCTCATCGAACGATATCTTAGCGTTGGAGAAGATGCATGAGCGACTGATGCTCGCAAGACGGCAGCGCGATGTGCAGACCGTGCTCTCAATCAACGAAGAGTTTCATTTCAGGATCTATAGATCGTCAGACTTGCCTGTGGTTTGCGGACTGATTGAAAGCCTGTGGGTTCAGATCGGTCCGCTTCTCACGCTTAATGATTTCAGTGCATCCGCAACCGCGAAGGATCATCCACACCGATCGATATTGGCGAGCCTGGCCGCAAGAGATGGTGCAGGCGCACGCCTTGCCTTGGCAAACGACATCATATGGGCAAGTAAATACCTTGAGAAGGCCGTCGTCAGGCTGAACCAGTCGGCTGAAGACAAGAACTCGATTACATCTGTCGGCGCGAACTGACGGCCAGCTCCATCAACTGAGCTGGTTTTCGAGGGCACTTTGGCCGCGACATGTCAAACAGGCGCGTCAAACTGATCGATCTCGATCCGGCTGCCGTGAAGCAGGAGCATTCGTGTGCCAAATCCAACGAGAGTTTGAGCGAGGTGCCGTTTGGTGCTTGGTACGTCGCGGCAGCAGCGTCTCAGATCTCTGGACTGGCTGAGGCGAGGTACGAACGGGCCAGCAGAACCCATTGCTCGTTACAAGAATCTCGACGCCGCGCTTGGTACTCACAAGGTTGCGCGAACAACTTAGTACGATGCGAAGGGGATTTGCGCCGGAATAGCGCGTGCCGCCGTCGAAAATCGGCGAAAGGAATTTTAGGCATCGTTACTATGAGGCCATGTGTTTTGCAATGAAGGCCCGCGATGTGGTGCTAGTCCCGCACCGCGTTGCCGAAGCTCGAACTCGCGCAGGCGGCGGGATTGGCGGTAAAGTTAATAGTGCGCAGTGGACCAACAAATATGCTTAGGCTGAGCTGCTAAGCGATCAAGCGTGTTCGAGCCGCATCTAGGTGCGCTCCCGCGCTTTTGAGATTTCGGATTGGCACCCATTTGCCTTGCTCGGGTGGTCCGAAGACTTGACTTGGTAAACCGAGGGATTGGTGTGTTTCTTCTGAACCGATCTGCTAGCGAAGGCAGAGAGCCCCGCTTGCACGGGCGGGTGAAGATCGCCGGACCCGATGGATGACCAACTTGAGACAAGGCATCAGGGCGGTGCCCACAAAGTTAATGAGACGTCGTAAGAAATCGATGCTGGACCTCGACGGACTAGTCGCCGGCGGGATGGCCACAGGAGGAGACGTTCGGCTGAAGGAGGCGGCGCTCCCGTGCCCGCGTTGGGGCAGGCGCTGACGCGCACCATCTATGTGTCGCTCGACCCACATCAATTGTACTACTCAGCGAGAGCGCACTGGGCCCACCGGCGCGCCCCGCCACGCGCGCACCGTCTCTCAGGTCATCGAGAGCCGGATGGACGGATTTGCGGTCGGCGACTTCGTATTCAACACAACGGCTGGACCGAATATGCGCTCATGGGCGAGGGGATGGGTCTGGCGCCCGGGCTACATGGTCCCGCGTAAGCTCGATCCGTCCGTCGGACGCATCTCGCAAGCCGTGGGCGTGCTTGGAATACTGGGGCTGACCCCCCACGCCCGGATGAACTTAATGGCCTCGCTACAGCCGACGGTGATGGTGTCGGCGGCTTCGGGCGGGGTCGGCCAGATCGCCGGGCAGTTCGCCAAACAGCGGGGCGCGCGGGTCATTGGGAGCGCTGGGCGTGATGCCAAATGCAAGCTTGTAACTGTTGAGCTGGGCTTTGATGCCTGCCTTTCCCATCTTTCGCCTAGTCTATCAGCCGATCTCACCGCGGTTTGCCAAGCCGGCATTGACGTCTATTTCGAGAATGCGGGCGGCAAAGTATTCGAGGCAGTGCTTCCGCTGTTCAATCAGGCGTGCGGATGACCATCTGCGGCCTCATCGCCCATTATGGTGATGAGGACGGGGCGTCGACAGACGCGCAGCGCTGATGAAGAGGGTAAACCAATCTTCAAGGCGCGGAACGTGAGGGTAGGGAATCTCTCCGTCAGCAGCACGAGGAGATGTTGGCCTATCTCGCGCCCCTGGTGAAGGCGAGTAAGGTCAAGTACCGCGAGGACATCCGCCAGGGATTGGAGACCATCCCGAGCGCTTTCGCCGAAATGCTACGCGGAGACAATTTCGGTAAGATGCTGGTGCAGGTGAGTCCCGATCCGACGCGTGGAGCCCGTGCGCCCCGAAAGTCACCACAAGGTCCATTCGGGACTGCAGCCTGATTTGGCGATCTCCGCTGCATTCGAGCGGTGCAGTGGCGACCGCTTGAAAATGCGCGCGGCCGCTGCCGCCAAGCCAATTGAGCACCCGAAAGGGTTATCCCATCGTCGGCATCACGAATTCAGCTCCGGCCCGAATACCCGTCGGCCATCTTGTCGTGATTGTCTTCGACTTGGTATAGAACCGAATGCCCTCCGGACCATGCATGTGGTGGTCGCCAAACAAGGATGCCTTCCAGCCGCCGAACGAGTGAAATGCCATCGGGACCGGAATTGGTACATTGACGCCGACCATACCGACCTGAATTTGATGGGCGAATTCCCGGGCCGCATCGCCGTCCCTGGTGAATATCGCGGTGCCGTTGCCAAATTCGTGCTGGTTGATCATATCGGCTGCATCGTCGTACGATCTCGCGCGAGCGACCGCTAGCACCGGACCGAAAATCTCCTCCCGATAAATCTTCATGTCCGTCGTGACACGGTCGAAAAGCGTTCCTCCGATGAAATAGCCATTTTCATAACCTTGACGCCTGAAGTCGCGCCCATCGACCACGAGCTCAGCGCCCTCGGCTACACCAGTGTCAATATAGGCGCGAACCTTGCCGAGGTGCTGCTCGGTCACCAAGGGGCCCATCTCGGCGTCGGGGTCGGTACCGGGCCCGATGTTCAACGCTCGCACCTTCGGGGCCAGTTTTTCGATTAGGCGTTGGGCAGTCGTCTCGCCGATCGGGACCGCAACTGAAATCGCCATGCAGCGCTCGCCGGCAGAGCCGTAGGCGGCGCCCATGAGCGCATTCACCGCCTGATCCATGTCAGCGTCCGGCATGACAATCATATGGTTCTTGGCGCCGCCAAGCGCCTGGCAACGCTTGCCGTACCGGGTCGCGGTCTCGTAAATGTAGCGCGCAATTGGCGTCGATCCGACGAAACTCATGGCTGCAACATCAGGGTGTGTGAGAAGCGCGTCAACTGCTTCTTTGTCGCCCTGCACAACGTTGAAGACGCCGCGGGGCAGGCCTGCTTCCTCGAGCCATTTCGCCAGGATGAGCGAAGCAGACGGATCGCGCTCAGATGGTTTGAGAATGAAAGTGTTGCCGCAGGCGAGGGCGACGGGGAACATCCACATCGGGACCATGGCCGGAAAGTTGAATGGCGTGATGCCGGCCACAACACCCAACGGCTGCCGCAGCGAATGGCTGTCAACGCGCGTACCGACGTTCTCCGTAATTTCACCCTTCAAGAGCTGCGGTGCGCCCGTGGCGAACTCCACCACTTCCATTCCGCGTTGGACCTCACCCTTGGCATCCGAAACCACCTTGCCGTGTTCGGCTGTGATGGCATGGGCGAGTTCGTCAGTCCGCTCTCCAAGAATGCGCAAGAAGCGATTGAGGATCCGTGCTCGCCGGAGCGGAGGCGTAGCGGCCCAAGCCGGGAAGGCGGCACGCGCGGCAGCTACAGCAGCTCTCACGTCGTCCGGCGAAGCCAAACCGAGCGTCCCGGATTGTTGGCCAGTTGCAGGATTGAACACGGGCGAAGTCCTGCCGCTCCTGCTTTGCACCACTTCGCCATTGATGAAGTTCAGAATAGTCGCGGACACGGCAGTGCTCCTCTGTAAAACGCTTGATCACATCTCATAATGAGAGCATGAAGTTGCGCCTCAACGACCGAATTCGCGGCTCTGTTGTGCAGAAAGTGTCGCCCATGAACTGGGAGAGAGTCCGCATCTTCCTGGAAGTTGCACGTGCAGGTCAGTTCCTGAAGGCGGCAAAGCATTTACGGCTGAACCATGCGACTGTTGCGCGTCAAGTCACGGCGTTGGAAAAGGGTCTCAAGGTTAAGCTGCTTGAGCGCCATACGTCCGGCTGTGCGTTGACAGCGGCAGGCGAAGCCCTTGTGGCAGCTGCGGAACGCGCCGAAAGCGAGTTTCTCAAGGTGGGCGGCAGCATCGGAGGCGCGGCTGAAGCGATCACCGGCACTGTGCGCGTCGGGGCGCCGGATGGACTTGGCAACTATTTTCTGGCTGATCAACTGGGGACGCTTGCCGCCAGACATCCTGAACTGGTGATCCAACTCGTGCCGCTTCCACGCACCTTTTCATTGTCGCGGCGAGAGGCTGATATCGCGATTACTCTGGACAGGCCGAAGCAGGGACGATTAGTTCTGTCGAAACTGACCGATTACACGCTCAGCGTCTATGCCGCCGAAAGTTATTTGTTGCGTGAAGGACAAATTGAAAGACAGTCTGAACTGACAGGTCGGCTCTTCGTCACGCATGTAGAGGACTTCGCGTACAGCCGGGCGCTCGATTACGCATCAGCACTCGGCAAGCTCATGTCGCGCCGATACGAATGCGGAAGTGTCGTTGCTCAAATGGAGGCCGTGCGAAGCGGCCATGGGATCGGAATTTTACACGACTATGCTGCCCGGCTTTATCCGGAGCTGCAGCGTTTGCTCCCTGATGTGCGGTTCGTACGAAGTTACTGGCTCACCTCTCATCCCGATACTCACGAAACACGACGGGTCCAGGAAGTTCATCGATTCATAGTCGCATCAGTGAAAGCGGTCAGAAACAGCTTCGAGTCGAACTGACCTGATCGTGCAAATATGGCAGCCGAGGCGCTGGCGGTCGTCTGCGGCTAGTCGACATAGCTTGATCGAGACAACAAAATTGGTGATCGCGAGGATCGCCGCTCGACCCGCAGGCCACTGGGATTAAAGTCCCGCCATCATCACGTATTTGATCTGTACATATTCTTCCATGCCGTGGTGGGAGCCTTCGCGTCCCAAACCGCTTTCCTTGACGCCGCCGAAAGGCGCGACTTCCGTCGTGATCAGGCCGGTGTTGGCGCCGACCATGCCCGATTCCAGCGCTTCCGCGACGCGCCAGACGCGGCCGAGATCGCGGGAATAGAAGTAGGAGGCGAGCCCGAACGGCGATGCGTTGCACATCGCGATCACGTCGGCCTCGTCCTTGAAGCGGATTATCGGCGCGAGCGGCCCAAAGGTCTCCTCCTGCGCGACCAGCGAGTCCGACGTGACGTCCGCGAGCACGGTCGGCTCGAAGAACGAGCGTCCCAGCACATGGCGCTTGCCTCCGGTCATGACCTTGGCGCCGCGCTTCACGGCGTCCGCGATATGCCGCTCGATCTTGTCGACTGCCTCCATGTTGATCAGCGGCCCCTGCACGACGCCGCTTTCCGTGCCGTCGCCGATCTTCATCGCCGCGACCTTCTTCGACAGCTTCTGCACGAATTCGTCGTAGATGCCCGCTTGGGCGTATAGGCGGTTCGCGCAGACGCAGGTCTGGCCCATGTTGCGGTACTTCGAGACGATTGCGCCTTCGACCGCGGCATCGATGTCCGCATCGTCGAACACCACGAAGGGCGCGTTACCACCTAGCTCCAGGCCGAGCTTCTTCACGCCGACAGCAGCCTGCCGGTAGAGGATCTTGCCAACCTCGGTCGAGCCAGTGAAGCCGACGAAGCGCACGGCGGGATGCTCGCACAGAACTTTGCCGATCGGCCGCGAATCCCCGGTGATCACGTTGAAGACACCTTTGGGTACGCCGGCCTTCTCGGCGAGGGCGACAAGCGCCAGTGCCGAAAGTGGTGTCTCACTGGCTGGCTTCAGCACAACGGTGCAGCCTGCGGCGAGCGCCGGCGAGACCTTGCGGGTGATCATTGAATTCGGGAAGTTCCACGGCGTAATGGCGCCGCAGACGCCAATCGGCTGCTTAATCGCAAGCAGCCTTGCATCCGGGCGCGGCGAGGGAATTGTCTCGCCATAGACGCGGCGAGCTTCCTCGGCGAAGAACTCGACATAGGCGCCGCCGATATCGATCTCGCCAAGCGCCTCGGTGAACGGCTTGCCCTGCTCGGAGGTGAGGATGAGTGCTAGGTCCTCGCGGTTGGCGACGATCAATTCGTACCATTTGCGTAAGGTGTTGGAGCGCTGCTTGGCCGTGAGCTTGGCCCAGGCCGCGAAGGCGCGCTCGGCGGCTTCCACGGCGCGCGTAGCATCGTCGGCTGAGAGCCGCGGCACCTTGGCGAGTTCCATGCCGGTCGCCGGATTGTTCACCGAATAGCTGGGTGAGCCGATCCAGGAGCCATCAATGTAGCAGGCCTCGCGCAGAAGCGACGGGTCCTTAAGACGGTCCCGCAGGGTGGACGAGCCTTGCAGAGCTCCTGCGGCGGCGGTCGGGGTCATTGCGTTGCTCCTGGGGGACCGTCGAATACGAGCGATCGCGTCTTTAGTGAAAAATGGCCGCGATAGATACCGCGCGGCCAGGTCAGGGAGGAGAAGCTTCGAAGGGCACTGAATAGGAGCGCAGTAAGTAGATGAAACTCGCTGGCAACTCCAATCTCGTACGAAACGTCGTCAATCGTGCGAGCCCACATCGCATACTCACTTCTTCGGGAGGATTGGCGGCGTTTGTCTTGATATCTTGCAGATTTTACGCGTCGCTAAGCTCGGCTGCAGCTGCTACCTTAAGCTTCTCTCAAAGATTGTTCAAACTTCGCTGTCGTTCATTGCGGTCATCGAACAAATCGCTCCGTGTACGTTTGCGTACCCGTTGCTAGCGTCGGCTCAGGATCTCAAAATCAAACACCTCGTCAACGAGTGGCAGACAAACATACGGCTCGGCGATTTGGCAGCGTAGCTGCGCGTCGCGACAGCTCGATATCATCACTGCTCGCGGGTTCCGCAGTCCTCCCGTGAAGAATGCGGGCGCGTTGATTGAAGTGATCTTTTGAGCGTGCGCAGTTTCCAGCGAAGGCCCGGATGATGGCACGCAAGAGTTCTGCGAGCCATCGCAGGAGCAGGCCAAGTTGTAGCCGACCGCGGCGAGAATAGCGTTGATGCCGTCCCCGACGGGGCCCTTGAGATAGTTGCGGTCCATGCGGTGCTCGGCCTTGGCTGATGACAGGCGCGACAGCCGCGCGACGCTTCATCTCGCTACGGATGGAAGCCGTGACGCGGCGGACCAGACCCGAGATCCAGGCCCTGAACCGGTGCGGGTGGTTGTGCCCGCGATACCCTTTATCGACGTGGATGCGGCGAACCTGCACGCCGGTGAGCTTCTCGATGTCGCCGATTACGGGGCCGAGCGTGTGCCGGTCGAAGGGATTGCCATGCAGGGCCTTGACATTGAGCAAGAACTGTCCGCCTTTCGGCGGCGTCACGGGGGTGGCGATGCTGACCTTGCAGCCGAACTCGTAGGGCGCGCGGGCTTTCCCTTTGCGGATGCACTCGACCTCCGGCGCATGTAACGCATAGACCTTGGGGCCGCGCTGATGCTAATCCTGGGTGCGCACCCGCTGCGCCAGATCAAGCAGCGGGCCGAAGCGAGCTTCCAGCGCCGCATCGCCATCAATCTTGCGGCGGATGTCGCGGATGATCCGGCCAAGCCGTGTCCGCAGGAACTTGAGCTGCCGCCGGGCGCGTTTGAAACTGGTGGGCGTGGGTATAGCGGCCGGTCATGATGGCGGCGCGCTTGGCCAGGCGCAGATAGCTCTGGCGCAGCGGCACACGGTTACGCTTGGCGAACCCGACCAGCTTGATGATTGCCCATGCAGCAGCCGCGTATCGGTCGGATGTGCAACCGCCTTGGGCTGCACCGTGGTATCGACGACCACCCGTTCCAGGTCCTTGGGACCGATGGCGCCGGTCTTGTGCGCCACTGAAAGACTTTCCTGGATCAGCGCGGCGAGCTGTTCCTCGCCGAGCCGCTGGCGCCAGCGCGTCGTCGACGATCGATCGAATGGCAGCCGGTGGCAAAAGCTCAACTCGCCCCAGAAGTATTGATAATAGGGGTTCTCGATCCAGCGGGCGCACAGCACCTCGTCCGAGAGATTGTGCACGTGCTTCAGAATGAACAGGCCGGCGACAAGCCGCGTCGGCAAACCAGGCTGCCCCGGACCGCCTTGGCACACCCAACCAAAGCGGTCATCCAGAAACTTCCAGTCGATCAGCGCCGCCAGTCGCACCAACGGGTGGCCCATGTCGATGATTTGATCGAGGGCCGGAAGCAGCAGGTCTTTCTGGGATCGTCCCGCGGTTTGCTCATCGCCTTCCCCAATACCGACGACCGCCGTCAGGGAATCACGAATCGCTCAAAAGCAAAACGCCAAAACGCAGGAAAGCGAGGTCCAACACTGCGCTTTCCCGCAAAATCAAATACGTTATCGAGACAACTTTTGCTTATTTCTCAGATTGATCCACATTCTTCACGGATGATGTAGTGGACGACGCCCGCTATCGGCATCGAGTGTGCCAAACGGGTGATCGTTGAACAACGAATCACCGGAGGGAGTCGTCCATATGCAGGTTAGCAGCATCGGCGTTGATCTCGCCAAGAACGTGTTCCAAGTGCACGGCGTGGATAGTTCGGGTAAGGTCGTCATCAGCCGTCAGTTGCGGCGCAAGCAGGTTATCGACTTCTTTAGCAAGATTCCTCCTTGCCTGGTCGGCATGGAAGCCTGCGGAACTGCTCATCACTGGGCGCGTGAAGTCTCCAAGCTTGGTCATACCGTGCGTCTGATGCCGCCGAGCTACGTGAAGGGCTATGTTAAGCGGTCGAAAAACGATGCTGCCGACGCAGCCGCCATCTGTGAGGCCGTGACACGCCCATCGATGCGGTTCGTGCCGATCAAGTCGGCCGATCAGCAAGCCTTGCTGATGTTGCATCGAACGAGGGATCTTTTAATCCGTCAGCGCACGCAGCTGATCAATGCGCTCCGAGCCCATCTTGCTGAGTTCGGCCTCGTTGCGGAGATGGGACGGGAAGGTCTCGCGCAGCTTGCCGCGATCATCACGGACGAGAGTAATCGCGAAGCTCTTCCGTCCGCGATGAAACAGGCGCTGCAGGCCATTCTCGATCAACTTGCTGCTCTGGAATTGCAGATCGGGGCTCTGGATCGGGCCATTCATGCCCATCACAGTGTCAATGATAAAGCTGCCGCCTCGAGACCGTGCCGGGAATAGGCGTGATCGGGGCTACGGCCATCGCTGCCACTGTTACAGACCCGAGTGTCTTCAAATCCGGTCGGGATTTGGCAGCATGGATCGGACTTGTGCCGCGGCAGCACTCGACGGGCGGCAAGGAGCGGCTCGGCGGCATCTCCAAGCAGGGAGATCGCTATCTCCGACGGTAGCTCGTCATCGGTGCAACGGCGGTTGTGCGACACGCGCGGCAGTATCCACACAAGCATCCCTGGGTCATGAAGCTGCTGGCCAAGAAGCCGGCCAAGCTCGTCGCCGTTGCCGTTGCCAACAAGATGGCGCGCATCGCTTGGGCGATCATGGCCAAAGGAGGACACTATCGAGCACCGGCGCTTGCTGCCGCCGCCTGAAGAGGCTTGGCAATGGGAGCGTGAGGCGACGGCGGCGCAAGACAAATCGAATTGCGAGGGTGATGATGGCGTGATGCGAAACGGTCGAGCCGTCGATTGGGATAACCGCTGTTGAGTCATGGGCGTCAAAGCCCGTACGAATGATTGGGACCCGATCCGCGGATTACATCAGGGCCAGCGGTCATGGTGCCGCGCAAACAGGCCGGACACATGACTTGCACCCGACCGCAAGCCGAACGTCAGATTCTTCTTGCAATGCGGGCGTCGTCCACACATGACTCCGTAAGGGTCAATTTCGATCTTTCTTCGATCTCTGCATTCGTCTCGGCGTAGGCGCAGCTGGTTTGTAGCACTCCTCCAACTTCTGCTGCGCTGACCATTTCCGTTTGTCGGGAACGGGTTCGTTTAGGCGGTCGGGAAGCGCCCGCTGCAGGCTAGGCCTTCGTGGGACAGCTCTTCCAATGGCAATTGACGCACTTTGGTACCAAGATAGTGGCAAGTGCAGCCCATATAGCGGAATGATCCCGTCCACGTCCCGAGAGGACGGATCGGCGCGCAAACGATAGAAAGTCAGATCAGAAGAGCGCTGCCTCTGACGTCTTGTTACACATGTCAGATTTCAGTAGCGATGGAGCGCTCGAAGAGTACGCCAGCATGGCACGCATGATCACGGCAAGCTTGCGCGCGACCGCAACCGCGGCTCGCTTGAACCCAATTCTCTGTTTGACTTTCAGGCCTCAGACAGGCAGCGTCCTGGCGCATCTGAGGATCACGGTCCTGCTTCATGCAACACTCCGCGCAGATGATTGTCGCCGCGCCGGGACATATGACCGTCATAATCGACTTCGCCCGACAAGAGAATTGCGCTATGCTGGCGAGATTGGCCTGTCGAAATTCCGTGCGATCAGGGAACACTGCACGGACTCGGTGAGTTTGTTAGCGTCGTGGTCCGTGATGCACAGCTTCACTATTCTTGTGTCAAGGGTCGTACCTAATTTACTAAGGCGCTGCCGCTCCGACCAGACACGACAGTGCGGCTTGGCAGACATCCGGTCTGCACGCGCGCATTTTGCATAGATCCGGACGGGCGTTCGGTCGACCTTCCGTATCTAAAGGGTGATCTGATCCAGTCCAACCTGATGCAGGCCGCCGTCCAGCCATCTCTTCGGTCGCATCGCGCTCGCTAATCGACGAAGACAATTCCGCACACAGGCCAACTCTCCAGTTTCGCTATTTCTATGATGGGTGAGTTCTAAAGATGATTGGATTGAGCGAAGAGTATCCAGAATAATCTTCCGCTTCCTTCCAGAATTGGTAGGCGACTCCTTTCCACTTTGCTGTATCCTCCACGGGCTGCGTGCAACTGAAGTTTCGCAAGTTGTGAGGCATCTTAGGAGCTCGAGAGAGAGTAGCAGTCATGAGAAATGCGAATGTCTCATCCGCAATGCAAGTAAACCAAGATTATTTGGAGTGCGTACAAGGTCAAGTCGTCTTTGCCAGACGAACATCCGACGAAAAAGGTCCCGAAGTTGTCCATCCGGGCTACCGCCTTCCGCTGCTCAGCTATGACATTACCGTTCGGAACGCGCGTCCGATCCTTGACGAACTGTCCCTTGAGCGGCAAGGGTTCGCTCTTATTCAGCACAAGATATCCTGTGCAAAAGAGAGTGATCCAGAGACTATATGCGACAGATATCTGGAAGAGATGGTTCCGTTCATTAAGAACTACTTCAATGCGTCGTGGGTCGTGCCCCGTCGACGAGCCGTCGCTTTTCGTTCTGCCGGCGGGGGTTCAATCCCCAAAATTTGGGAACCGAGTACAGTGGCTCATATTGACTACGCGCCAGTAGCCGGGCCTATGCTTGCCGCAGTCGAGAGCCAATCGCAGGGCATTCCGATTCGAGCGTATTCGCGATTGATGATCATCCAGGCTTGGCATGCCCTCTCGCCGCCTCCGCAGGACTTCCCGTTGGCATTCTGCGACAGCACCTCAGTTAGTGATAGCGATATTGTGGTGGTTCACTATACGTCTGACCTTGCCTCGCAGACGTATAAGGGCTGCCTCCTACACTTCAATCCGGCTCAGCGTTGGTACTACTTTCCGGAAATGACTGCGGACGAGCTAATCCTTTTTAAGGGCTATGATTCTGAAGAGCATTGCAATCCGAAGGTCGCGCACTCGTCCTTCGACAATCGCCGTGCGCACCCAAGCGCAAAGCCGCGTCAGAGCATAGAGGCTCGCTTCTTCGTGTACTACGCCTGAACGGCCGAGATTTCGTCTGCCGTTTCAGTCGCCGCTCGCTCGGTGCACGGCTGGGGCATCCGCCGATCATGCTGCTGCGATAGTAGCTGGGGAATAAAGGCGATTCGGAAATGCGAAACGACCGCGACCCACCACCCCGGCCGGCTCTTCCGTGAAGAACCCAAGCTTCAGTTGGGGAAGAGATCTGATGGAGACTAACTCGGATTAGTCGTCCGATCTTTAATCGCGGGCGCGGTGTCAACCCCATAGACAAAAATGATTCACTGTCGGGTTCATGATTCTTTCCGCGGTCGTCTCTATGCAGGAGCGCCGCATGGTGACGTTCAAGAGGCGCGGTATCTCGATGTGAAGAGCGGTGCGCGTAACGCCTGCAGGGACGACTTCGAGATTGCCAACGCCTTCGTTCCAGCAGGGACGCATGTTCCGGCGAGGGCGCATCTGGATTTATTTTAGACCGGTTCATGCAGTGCGCATCTATGCCTTGAACTCGATGCCATCGGTCCAGATGGCATGGAGGATGACAGCCATTTTACGCGCGACCGCAACCTTCGCCCTTTTTGGCGCCGATGCGTTTTGCCAGCTTGCTGCCCCAGCGCTTGAGCGCAGAACCTCGTCTGACAACGGTCAGCAGGACGTTCGCGGCCTCGAACAGATAAGTTCGAACCTGGTGGTCGCCGCGTTTGGAGATGCGGCCAGTGCGATCGATCTCACTGGATTGATGACGTCTTGGTGTTAGGTCGAGATAGGCGCCAACGTCGGTGGAAAGTCTAAAGCGAGTGGGGGTGATCGATGGAAACGACGAAGGGCAGGGTGGTCTTGGGACCGATGCTAGGAACGGTCATCATTCGCCGAACAGCCTGGTCGCCCACCGATCATATTTTTTCGATTCGCTCGATCAAACAGAACAGGCAAGGAGCAGCGGTGCGAAAATATCTCGCAAGTGCGGTGCTTCAGCGAGCATGGCGTCGACTTTGCGAGCCAGTTAGAGCTGCTCCCTTTCGCTATTCCGCGTAGACAGATCCTATCCAACCTCGTTTCTTCGAGAAGGCCGTCAGCCACGATTACGGCATGTGAAGAACCACCAACGCCTTGATTTGGAATCGGAAAGAACCACGAACGTGCATTAGGAGTTGCCGGAAATTGTGTTGCGAAGGAGGATAGAACGAAGCAGCTTACGCGGCCATTGAGGAAGAGCCGCTGTGCAGCACTACATCTTTTAAGGAGGAGCTACAGGTGCATCCGGCACCGAAGCCGCTCGCCTTCGGCGTCTCAATGGTCGGCCCTGTTATCTACACTTTCGGTAACGAGGCGCAGAAGAGCTATTTACTGCCGCGGTCCATGATTGGTCGTGCCAGGGTTTTTCAGAACCGGGCTCGGGCTCCGACCTTGCATCGCTGAAGACCAAGGCCGAGCGAAAAGGCGACAAATACAACGGCCAGAAGACCTGGACTACGCTGGCCCATACGCCGATATGATCTTCTGCCTCTGCCGCACCGATCTGACCACGAAGAAACAGGCCGGCATCACCCTTATCCTGACCGATATGAAGAGCAAGGGCGTCACAGTGCGCCCAATCCAGATCATCGACTGCGACCATGAGGTGAGCTAGGTGTTCTTCGATGAAGTCGAGGTGCCATGGAAAATCTCGTCGGCGATGAGAATAAGGGCTAGGACTATGCAAAAGTCCTACTCGGTAACGAGCCGCACCGGCATGGTGCGTGTCGGCATCTCCAAGGAGCGCATCCGCCATATCGGTGGGATAGCCTCGAACTTCGAATCCTGCGTCGGCCATGATTGAGGGTCTGAGGGTCTCGGATTCCCCCAGAAGCTCCCCGCCTGTGAGATCGAACTGAAGACGCTGGAGCTCACGCACCTGGGGTCGTGGCGGATGAAGGCAAGTAGGGCAGGGCAAGCCAAATCCCGCCTATTCGGCGTTCAAAATCAAGGCGGCCGAGATCCATCAGACGACGACGGATCTCGTGATGGATGTGATTGGGCCCTTCGTAGCGCCCTATGACGAGTATCCGGATTCTGAATTGGACAGCGCAAATAGCGCCAACTACTTCAATAGCCGCAGGCTCTCGATTTGCGGGGGATCGAATGAATTACAGCACAATATTATACCAAAGCAGTGCGATGCCTGTGACTCTCCTCGGGAGGCGAGGTCAAGAGGTTCAATCAAGTTTTGTCGTGTGGAGGTGGAGGAAACGGATTTTGAGTTGTCGGACGAACAGCGCCTCCTCAAGGAAAGCGTAGATGGGCTGTTGACCAATGCTTATGATTTCGAGCGGCGGAAGGAGTACATGAAGAACAAGTGCGGCTGGAGCAGAGCAATCTGGCGGCGCCTTGCCGAGCAGGGCCTCCTCGCGTCGCCGCTAATCGAGCGCGTGGTCGATGAGGCTCGCGCCCCGCTCTGCGCGGAGGCGGTCGGACTGATGGATGAATCGCCGAAATCACCGTCGAGTATCTGAAGACTCGCAAGCAGTTCAGCCTGCCGATCGGATCCTTCCGGAGTCTACAGCACCGCGCCGCCGATATGTTTGTGGCGCTCGAACGACCGCGCTCGATGTCGATGTTCGCAACGATGGCCACCAGGTTCGGCGATGCCGCCGAGCGGACGAAAGCAGTATCGGCGGCAAAAGTGCAGATCGGCAGGAGCGGCAAATTCATTGGTCAGCAATCGATTCAGCTGCACGGCGGCATCGGCGTGACAATGGAGCCCAAGATCGGTTACTATTTCAAGAGGCCGACCACCATCGATAACACACTTGGCGATGCTGATTGTCACCTCCGCCGCGTCAGTGAAGGCGGCGCGTTGGTGTAGTTGCGAGGGATGCCACACGATCATTCTCGCCTGGCCTTTTCCGCCCCGCTAAAGCTTCGTTCGGTTGAGAGCCGAAAAATCCGGCGAAGCGTTGGCGAATATGGGTGGCCCATTAAAGTCTATCGCAAAAAGAAAGGGCGAGTGGTCCATACAGCCGTTGCTGCCTAGTCGAGAGCGACAAGTGAAAATGACTAAAGGGATCGTGCTCTAGCTCGCGACTTGGCGCATCAGGGCATTGTGGTATATATCCCGGAGCCGGGCTGGGTGCAGAGCGACATGGGCGCGAAGCAGACGAAAGTGCGGTAGGCATCAAGCGCCATATGAGCGAGATCGGATTGGAAGGCGGCGGGATTTTCCAGCAGTTCTGGTGAGACCAAATCCCTTGGTGACCTCCGAGAAACGTGCCGGCGTGATGACGTTCGCAGAGTTGTCGAGACGTCGACCGAATGGCAAGAACGTTGCCAGAGACCCAGCGTCTGGCGACGAACACCTACGTATACTCGAAAATAGCTCATCATAGTCGGGCGCCAATGTCGACCGCTTACCCAGCTAAACCGCGTCTGGAAATGTCGCGGTCGTGCACTAGTGGTTCAACGTGATTTTGACGTTTTGATACCGAGTCATTCGAGGATCGGCAAGCTTTCGAGCGGCACGAGGATTTCGATGCTCGGTGAAGCGCGCCCGATTTTTGACTCATCATTGGATTCATCCCAGCCTCCGACAAGGAGGCAAAGCATGAATGTACGTTATCGGGTCGAATTGAGCCAAGCCGAGCACGATGAACTGACGGCGATGCTCGGCGGCGGCAAGCACGCCGCCCGCAAGCTGAAGCGGGAGCAGATATTGCTGGCGGCCTATGGGGCCGCTGCGACGCGGAGATTGTCCGAACCGTCCGGGTCAGCCTTTCCACCGTCGGCCGGACCAAGCGCCGCTTCGTGGAAGGCAATCTGGAGCGGGCCTTGAGCGAGGGGCCGCGTCCGGGCGCGGAGCGCAAGCTGACCGGCAAGGAGAAGGCCCTGCTGGTGGCGACCGCGTGCGCCAAGCCGCCCGCCGGCCGCAAACGCCGTTGGCCGACACGACGGTCAAGCTCACTGATCACGAGAGCTTGTCGGGCGAAACCGTGCGTCGCCCGCGGGCCGATAACGACCTCAAGCCATGGCGCAGGGACATGTGGTGCATTCCCCATGTCGATGACAAATATGTCGCTCGCATGGAAGATGTGCTCGATCTCTATGCTGAAGCGCCTGACCCTGAGCGGCCCCTGTCTGCTTCGACGAGACCCCTGTCCAGCTCATCGGTGAGATGCGCCAGCCGGTCCCGGCGCAACCGGGACGACGCGACCGCTACGATTACGAGTATCGTCGCAGCGGCACCGCCAATCTCTTCGTCACCTTCGATCCATATCGGGGTTGGCGCAGCGTCAAGGTTACCGACCGCCGCGCCGCCGTGGACTATGCCCACTGCATGCGTGAACTTGTCGACGCCCACTATCCCGGCGCCACCTGCATCCGTGTCGTGCAGGACAATTTGTCAATCCACAAGCCTTGGGCGCTGTATGAGGCCTTTGCGCCCGCCGAGGCCCGACGTATCCTGCGCCGCCTCGAATTCCACTTCAGCCCGAAGCACGCCTGTTGGCTCAACATGGTCGAGTGTGAAAAAGTCGTATTGCGAGTTGGTTGGAGTGTGATTCCGTGCATGCATGTGATTCCTTTGGGCTGGGGAGCGCGATGCGCGGGGCGATCAGAAGGCATATTCAGTTACGTGCGGTTGGAGCAGCGCGTTCCGGCGGATCACCCACTGCGTGCGATCCGCGACCTGGTTGACGCGGCGCTGAGGATCTGTCGCGCGACTTTGGCAGGCTGTACACCCGCCATGACTGGCCATCCATTCCGCCGGAGCGGCTGTTGCGGGCGCTGCTGCTGCAAGGCGTTCTATACAGTGCGCTCGGAACGGCAGCTGATGGAGCAGCTCGATTACAATCTGTTGTTCCGCTGGTTCGTCGGTTTGTCGATTGACGATCCGGTGTGGGATGCGACCGTGTTCTGCAAGAACCGGGATCGGCTGCTCGACGGCGACATCGCGGCCAAGTTCTTTGCTACCGTGCTGAACCTGCCGCAGGTGCGTGGGCTCTTGTCCAGTGAGCACTTTTCGGTCGATGGCACGCTGATCGAGGCATGGGCCAGCATCAAGAGCTTCGTGCCAAAGGATGGCGACGATCCACCATCTGGCAAGCGATCGGGCCGCAGTCAGGGGCGCAATGCCGAGCGCGACTTCCATGGCGAGAAGCGCAAGAACGACACGCATTCCTCGACTACCGACCCTGACGCCCGCTTGTTCCGAAAGGGCGCGGGCAAGGAGGCCAAGCTCTGCCACATGGGGCATCTGATGATGGAGAACCGCAACGGGCTGATCGTCGACGCGCGCCTCACGGAGGCCAACGGTACGGCGGAGCGAACGACCGCCCTCGACATGATCGAGGACAACGCCAGGCCGGGCAGCACCGTGGGCACCGACAAGAACTATCGTATCAGCATGACCAAGCGCAAGCGAATCGAAGAACCATTCGGGTGGATCAAGACGGTCGGCGGTCTGCGCAAGCCCGGCATCGTGGCTGCGGCCTGGTCGAGTGGTTCTTCGTGCTCACCGCCGCCGCCTACAATCTCGTTCGCATTCCGAAGATGCTGCCAGCAACGTGACGAATCTGTCTGGAGCGCCAAACATGAGACAAAACCACAGCGAAACCTGCGCGTGCGGCGCCGTTTACCGCGCATCGATTGGCTCATCGTCACCACGCACATCAGGAAAATCGCCCTTCGCACCCATTTTTAGTTTGAACGCGAAGTGCCAACGGTTATCAGTACTTTCTACCCACAGATCGCGAAAGCATCCCAGTGGTGATTTGGGCCCCTGCGCGAACTCCCGAGAATTTCAGGTCTGCGATCATTGCTCCACCTCTTGCCGCGCGTTCAGTCGGTGGTACGGACGTAAGGAGTGCCAGGCGGAGTCGCTTCTTGGCCGATGAGTCCTCCGAGCGCGGCGAGCCGCTGCATGTGGTGGTCTGCATCGCCGAGCAACTTGTCCAGCATGGTCGCGCGCTTGAAATAGTGGCCGACGCTGTACTCCATCGTCATGCCGATGCCGCCATGCAGCTGGATCGACTGCTGTCCGATCAGCTTGGCCGACTGGCCGATCTGGGCCTTGGCCGCCGAGATCGCCCGTTCGCGCTCGGCCGCGCCGTCTTCGCTCACCATCATCGTGGCGTACATCGCCATGGAGCGCGACTGCTCCAGTTCGATCAACATGTCGACCGCCCGGTGCTGCAGCACCTGGAATGAGCCTATCGTCGTGCCAAACTGCTTGCGCGTCTTCAGATACTCAAGGGTGGTGGCTTGCATTACCGCGAAGCAGCCGACCGCTTCGGCGCACAGCGCTGCGATCGCCTCGTCTGCAACCCGCGTGATGATCGGGAAGGCACCCGCCGGATCGCCGATGACATCGGCTGCCTGGACGCGCACATTGTCGAGTGTGAACTCGGCCGCGCGCAGACCGTCCTGTGTTGGATAGCCGCGGCGGGCAACACCGGGCGCACTACTGTGAACCAGGAATAGGCCGATCCCATCCTTCTCCCGCGTATCCCCGGCCGTCCGCGCCGATACGATGATCCTATCGGCCGCCTCGCCGTGGAGGACGAGCCCCTTGATGCCGTTCAAAACCCACTCGTCCCCGTCCTTCTTCGCCTGCGTTTGAACGTCGAAGAGATCGTAGCGCGACTGTGGTTCGGCATAGGCAAAGGCGAGCTTCATGCGGCCTTCCGCAATTGCCGGGATCATCTCGGCCTTTTGCGTTTCGCTCGCTCCTTGCCGCAGGATGCCGCCGGCGAGCACCACGGTCGCGAAATAGGGTTCGAGGATCAGCGCCTTGCCGAAGGCCTCCATGACGATCATTGTCTCAATCGCGCCACCGCCCAAGCCGCCATGCGCCTCGGAAAACGGCAATGCCAGAAGCCCGAGTTCAGCATAGCGCGCCCACATCGCCTCGCTATAGCCGACCTTTTCAGCCTGATACTTACAGCGATCGTTGAAGCTGTAGTTGTCGAGCATCACTCGCTCGACGCTATCCTTGAGGAGTTGCTGCTCCTCGGAATAATCAAAGTCCACTGCTGAAACTCTCCTGAATGGGCCTCACAGGCCTAGGATCACCTTGGCGATGATGTTCTTCTGGATCTCGTCGGAGCCTCCGTAGATCGGCACTTTGCGCACGTTGAAATAAGCGGGCGCAATGGGTGCGGCCCAATCGGGCCCGATCGGCAATTCCTTGCGCTCGATCTCCTCGTCCGACTGATACGGCAACGCGTAGGGGCCGACCACGTCCAGCAGAAGCTCCGCAATCGCCTGCTGGATTTCCGAGCCCTTGATCTTCAGAATCGAGCCCGCCGGGTCCGCCGTTCCCTTCTGCCGTTTCGATCTGTTGGAAACAACCCGAAGCTGCGTCATCTCCAGCGCCTTCAGCTGGACCTCGATGCTAGCCACCCGCTTGCGGAAATCCGCCTGGTCGATCAGCCGCTCGCCTCCAACCCGCGTGCGCGCAGCAAGCTCCTTGATGCGGCCCATCCGCAACTTGGAAATACCCACGTAGGTGATGTTGTAGCGTTCGTTGCCCAGGAGGAACTTGGCGTAGTCCCAGCCGCGGTTCTCTTCACCCACGAGGTTCTCGGCCGGAACGCGGACGTCCTGGAAGAACACTTCGCAAACCTCATAGCCGCCGTCGATCAGCTCGATCGGACGCACCGTTACGCCAGGAGACTTCAGATCGATCAGCATAAAGGAGATGCCCTGCTGCTTCTTCTTCGCTGTCGGATCTGTGCGCACCAGGCAAAAGATCCAGTCGGCATACTGTGCGCCCGTGGTCCAGGTCTTCTGCCCGTTGACAATATAGTGGTCGCCATCTCGCACCGCCCTCGTGCTGAGCGCGGCGAGGTCGGATCCGGCTCCAGGCTCGGAGAAGCCTTGTGCCCACCAGTCCTCGAGCGTGGCGATTCGCGGCAAGAATCGCTTCTTCAGCGCCTCACTGCCGAAGGTGTAGATGACGGGACCGCCCAGGTCGTAGCCGCTGCCGGCCGGTTCGGGCGCCGGCGTCTGGCTGATCTCCTCAGCGAAGATGTACTGCTTTACCGGGCTCCAGCCCGTGCCGCCATATTCGACCGGCCAGTGCGGCACGCTCCAGCCCTTCTCGGCGAGGATCTTTGTCCAACGCAGCTTGTCGTTCTTGCTGGGCTGTCTGCCTGCGATGAGCTTCTCCCGGATGTCGGCAGCCACTGCGGAGCGGAGAAAAGCCCTGACCTCGTCTCTGAAGGCGAGTTCATCTTCGGTAAAGCTCAGATCCATCGTTTTGCTTCCTTCGGTGCAAATAAGTGCGCCAAGGCCAACAACACCCACCAGAGAAGATTGCCCCCTCGCAATGCCTCTTAGCGTGTGTGGCCTCGACGAGTGTTCGTCAAACTTTCTGCGGCGTTTTCCTGGTGATGAGGCAGTCGACCGCGGTCAGTCCGGCACCACCGGCGGCAAGGATGATGGGATTGACGTCGATCTCTCCGATCTCGTCGGCAAGATCGCTGCAGAGCGTGCTGAACTTGACGATGCAATCGGCAAAGGCCTCCAGGTCCGGCTTTGCCCCGCCCCGCGCGCCCCGCAGAACGCTCGCGCCGCGCAGTCGCCCAAGCTCCGCCTTGACTTCGGCCGCATCGAAGGGCGGCATCAGCGCACGCACGTCCTTCAGCGCCTCCACCCAGATGCCGCCTAGGCCGAAGACGATCACCGGCCCGAATTGCGGGTCGAACGTCGCGCCCAGCATCATTCCGACGCCGGGTGTGGCCATCTCCTGCACCAGCGCGCCGGCGATGTTCGCTTCGGGACATCGCGATCGCACCGAGCCCACGATCTGTTCGAACGTTGCGGCAGCCTGCTCGGACGAGGAGATGTTCAGCGCGACGCCGCCGACATCGGTCTTGTGCACTATGTCCGCTGACTCGACCTTCATCGCCACAGGAAAGCCGAGATCCTCAGCGACGCGCGCCGCCTGCTTCGCATCCGTCGCCAGCGCTTCGCGAGTGACGGGGATGCCATAGAGCGCAAGCAAGCGCTTGCCCTCCCGCAGCACGTCGCCCTTGGCCTCGCGCAGGATGCGCACCGCCTCCGCATAGCAGGCGCTGCGCTGGCCGCGGTGCGCGGACAGGCGATTGCCGGGTTTGCGCGTGCGCTGGAACTCGGCATATCCGATCAGTGCGGAGAGCGCCTTCAGTCCCGGGCCCACACCTTGCAGGAAGGGCATGCCATCGAATTCGGCTCGAGGCTCAAGCATTGGGTTTTGTGGGTCGCGCTCGGGGTAAAATTGACCGCCCGCAAAGCTCATCACCGGGAAGACCACCTCCGGCGCCGCATGAGCGGCGCGCTTCAATGCTTGGCCAGTGATCGTGCCCATATCAATGGACGAAGCGAAGTCGTTGCCCCAAACGACCACGTCATAAGCACCAGAAGTGGCGAGCAATTGCAGGGATTCGTCGGTGATGCGCTCATCGTGGAAGCTCTGCCCAGTGAGATCGACCGGATTGCTGACGCTGCCGTACTCGGGCACTATGGCATCGAGCCGCGTCTTCACCGCCGGAGGCAGGGGTGAGAATTCTATGCCACAAGGCTCGGCAAGGTCGGACAGCAGATTGACTGCGGCACCGGACGAGGACACAAAGGCGACGCGCCGACCGCGAGGCCGCTTGGTAGTCGACAGTGCTGCCGCGGTCTCGATGAGCTCATCGGGCGTGTCGACCCGAACTACGCCCAGCTTCTTCAGCACGGCGTCGATTGCCACGTCCGAGCCCGCCACAGAGCCAGTATGAGCCAAAGCACCGTTGCGCGCAGCTTCGGAGCGGCCGATCTTGATCATGACGATCGGCTTGTTTTTGTCCGCCGCGCGCTCGCAGGCCTTGATAAATTCTAGAGGACGCTTGATCTGTTCGCAGTAGCAAGCGATCACGCGCGTGTGCTGGTCGTCAGCGAGGTAGTCAATGAAATCCGCCGCATCCAAGCAGGCTTCATTGCCGGTCGTGATGAGTTTCCCAATTCCGATCCCCCGGGCCGCTAGCGGCATGAGGAGCCCGGTAGAAAGCATGCCGCTTTGCAGCACAAGACTGACCCCGCCCGCCTTTAGGCTCGAAGGTTGGCATGCCATTGCCAATGCGATCAGACCGTTGGCAGCGCTCATCAACCCAACGCAGTTCGGGCCGACAATGGGGACGCCCGACCGTTCGGACCATTGCACGAGCCGGTGCTGCCTCGCGACGCCTTCGCCGCCCACTTCGGCAAAGTCACTCGAGATGATTTCGATCGCTCTGACCTGGGCGGCTTCGCAATCGTCGAGCACGGCCTGAATGCCGTCACTACGGATGCCGATCACGGCAAGGCCGACCGGAAAGGGGACGGCCGTCAGGCTCGGAAAGCAAGGCGTGCCCTCAATCTGCTCGTAACGCGGGTTCACGGTCGCGAGCTTGCCCGAGAAGCCCCATTTCTTAAGGTTCTTGAGGATGCTCGTGACATAGCCTCCCTTAGGGGAAGCTCCCACAATCGCGACGGACTCCGCTCGGAAAAGGCGGTCGATCGCGTGGACCGATCGCAAATTGGAATGTGCGGTCATACTTGGTTTTTCCTTGGGTTACTTACTGAGCTTAGACAGCAAGCTGGCTTTTCGGCATTGGATCTTGCGCGATTGTTGCCATCCGGACCCACGCGAATCTGCGGGATCGCTCAGGCGCCCGCGCCACACCGCTGGCTTGCTTGACCGGTGTCTCTGGAAGTACGTTTCAGTACTCTTTAGCGTTGACAAGATCACCTGCTCGAACAGGTGGACAGCACGAAAAATACCGCCTGCCGTCGACAAAATCCCGTAAATCGCGGCGGGATAAGAGAAATCCTGCAAAGGCGAAGCAAACAGCGGTAGTTTCGACTAGGGTCTGTTGGAATTCATCGGGAGTTTATCACGGCAGCGGCCAGATGGATCATGGAGACGAAGCTTGATCGGTCTTGTCGGCGCGCATGGCGATGCGTTTGAACTCTTTGAGCTTCTCGAAGAAGTTCGAGATCAGATGCCACCATTTGTACATCTCCTAAGGCCGCCGCCGTCGAGCGCGTTGCTCATGCTGGCGCCGGAGGTGAGGTCGATGGCGAGAGGTTTCGCGCGGCACGGATGCTGGGAGATGACGACGTTGGCGCCGCGTGCGTCGAGCTCGGCGATGATGGCGTTGCTGTCGAACGGTTTGTCAGCGATCGGCGCATCGAAGGCCGACCCGTTGATGAGCGGCGGAACGCGACCGTGTCGAAGCGCTGTCCGGGCAGCAGCACGAAGCGAACGAGATTGTCGAGCGCATTGGTGAGCGTCACGATTTTGGTGGTCATGCAGCCCCTTCGAACGGCCGATGGCCTGGCTTTGAGTCCCCCTTTTGTGCGCAGTCCGTGGCGGTGGACCTTGACGATAGTGGCGTCGGCCATGGCGTAATCAATGTCCGGCTCGTCCGAGACAGACGCGAGCCGCGCGCTCTATCGTGCGTGCGACCTCATAGAAGCCGGATTGTCCACTAGAGCGTGCATCGTCCGGATCTGCGAACGCGCTAGGTGACCTTCACGGGCGGCTGTTTGATGGTCTTCGCATTACGCTGCGCCGGCCGTCGACGCTGACGGGCACGTCGCCATCAATGGTGGCACGACGAACAACGCGATGCTGGTCGTAATCCTTGACCGCATAATGTTGGGTCGCGCGGTTGTCCCAGATCGCAACATCGCCCTCCCTCCAGCTCCAGCGCACGGTATTTTCGGGCGCGGTGATGTGAAACTGGAACAGATCGAAGAGTCTATTGCCATCATATTTCGGGATATCAACGAAGCCCTTCACCAAATCGCCGAGGACCAGCGTACGCTCCCCGGTCTCGGGGTGGACACGCACAACCGGATGCTCGGTCTCATAGATCGTTTTGGCGTAGATCTCATCAACAAACTTCTTTTCAGCCTCGCTGATACGCGGCATTACGGTATAGTCGTAGGCGTTGCTGTGAACGGCCCATAGCTCGTCCGCAAGCCGTTGCAGCGGCGGCGGTAGGTCGAGATATGCAGCTGCCGTATTTGACCAAATCGTATCGCCGCCGATTGGCGGGATCACAACCCCCCGCAGCACGGCAATTTTGGGATAGGCTTCAACGAAACTCACATCAACATGCCACAGATCGGACCGCCTGCCACCGCGGGTGGAGTCAATGTTGAGAATCGACGCCGTCCCCTCTGTCACATGGAGCGTCGGATGTGGCACGAGCTTTCCCAGACGAACAGCAAAGCGCTCTTGCTCGGCGTCGTCTAGATGACCCTGGTCCCGGAAGAAGATGACCTTATGCTCGAGCAGCAAGCTGTTGATCGCACCGATCGTCCGACTCGATAAATCGCCCGACAGCTTGATGTTTCTGATTTCAGCGCCGATGCGCGCTGTGCATCTGACGATGTTAGCACCATCGATCAAAGCCGTTTCAGTCATGGCTGTGTTCTCCATTTTACCAGTCGATCCCAGCAAGCACCGTGCCAGAGCCAGGCATGAAGCCGTGCATTTAGGAATTAGGATCGCGCAGGCCGACGTTGCGAAAAGATATTCTGTATTGTCGAGTATACGACAAACGCTGGTCGAGAAGCGATCAAACCCTCGGGCTTTCTCCACATGAACGCAGTACGCTTGATGGTGACATAGACGTCAGCTCCCGGCTTCGATCCAGTTGCCTGCATCACCAATCAGGTTTGTTCCTGTCCCATCCCTACCGAGCTCTGAGCCGTCGGTGATGCGATCGTCTGACGCGCCGCCGCCATTCGGACCGACAGTCCGTACGCATAAAAACATCCGTTGCCTCGGGCGACTGAACGTCACAAGTACGATGACATTTCCGAATCCTTGAAACCGATCAACGGTGCTCGCTCGTGCGGCGTGTTCTTGAGGCCAGCCCAGTTTAGGTCGAACTCTTCTTCGCGCTCGTCACCCCACGCACCATCCGGCTAGGATCGTTCGATTCCACCGCCGACCCGGGACATGCGCGGCCTTCAGGTGAACGGGTTCGTCCGTCCATTCCTTTGGCAGGCAGAGCGCCCGGTCGATGAAGGCATGGCCATGCCGCGACACATAGGAGGCGAAGACTCCGATCGGGCAATTGGTGATCTTGCCCGCCGAGCCAGTTTACTGGCGAGGCCTTGCCCTGTTTCAAAAAGCCGGTCTCATCGATGACCTGAACCGCGTCCTCATCGCCAAGCGTTTCCAGCGCGTAGTCACGGACCATCGAGGACGCGAAGGCGTTCCTGCGTCAGCACTGGCCAAACAGTCGGTCTTAACTGCTCGACGGAAACTATCGGCCTCAGCCGGTTAAGCGGCTCGAAATCCCAAAGCCAGATCCCGGGGTCAGGAAACTCGGCGTCCCCCTGTGTCGTCGACCGCCGATTCAACAAGCCGTGCTGCAACTTCTCCAAGAGCAATGGATCCGACGTTTTCGGAACACAGTTTCGGATTTCGGCCGGGGCGGTCCGCCCATCAGGCTATAGTCCAGGCACAGCGTTACGTCGCCGATGGTTACAACGTAGTGGTTGATCTCGGTTTGGAAAGACTTTTTCGACCGAGTTAACCACGACATCCTGATGTTGGATACCCGATAAACGCGTGCTCAAACTTATCCGGGCATTCCTGAATGCCGGCGTGTTGGAAGATGGTTTGGTCCGACCGGTGAACGAAGGGACCCCGCAAGGCGGTCCGCTCTCGCCCTTCCTCAGCAATGTCGTGCTCGACGATCTCGGCAAGCAATTGGCTCGACGTGGTCACCGGTTCTGCTGTTACGCGATGATTGCAACATCTACGTTCGCACCCACCACGACGGCGAAAGGGTGAGGGCCTCGATAAGCCGGTTCCTGACCGTGCCTGGGCCGGCTTAACTCGATCGAACCGCCGTGGTACGGACCCGTATGCCCGGTGGTGTGGGAGGGGCGGCGTCGCAAGACGTTCCCCTATCCCGATCATCCCCTTCGATTCACTCAGCTCGGCGAATCTTCTGGGCCAAGATGATCGATAAGATTGGCCCAGTCACGAGGCCGGAGCAACGATCGATGTGCTCGTGACCCAAGCCGGCGTCGCCATCAATCCGCGGCGCAAAGACACTCCGGATCGCTAGGTCGAGGCTCGGGAGATTGACGAGCTCAGATGGCTGGCGTCGCGAGGCATGCTTCGCTCGCGGCAGGCCACTCCGAGCGGCTGGCCAGCTGGGGTCGTGGAGGATCGCGATGGAAAGGTCGGCGATGTAGTTTGTCGCAGCCCCCCGGGAGTGGCGGGCACTACGATTAGGGGGCGGACAGGATCCTGCGAAGGCGCGCAGCCTTTTCTTCATCAATGGTTCCGCAGTTGATGCCGAGCCCAACTGTTCGATCGCAGACGATCCGGTAGAATTCCATCACGTCCGGCGGCAATTTCGACAGCGCCGCGACATGCTTCTCGATGCTGCCAACGTCTCCACGCGACACCGGACCGGCCATGCCATTGGCGATGCCTGCCGACTCTATCGACGACAATGTGCCCTTTGCCAGCGGCAATAGCGCGCGCACTGCCTCTTCCTCGGTCGTGCCCCACGACTGCCAGATCCTGGTGGCCTCATGAACGCCGTCGCCTTCCTCGCCTATGTCGAACAGGTGTTGGTACCTACTCTCAATCCCGACGACATCGTCGTAATGGACAACCTGCCGGCACATAAAGGTGCCGCCGTCCGGGCCGCAATCGAGGCCTGCGGCGCCAGTCTTCTGCTGCTGCCGCCATACTCGCCCGACTTCAATCCGATCGAGAACGCCTTTGCCAAATTCAAATCGAGCCTGCGCAAAGCCGCCGCCAGGACCGTCGACACCCTCCAAGTCGCAATCGCCAACGCCTACCGAGCATTCACCCCCAACGAATGCGCCAACTACTTCCTGGCCGCAGGATATAGTTCAATCTGATCGGAATCTGCTCTAGCAGTCTGCTGAAGAACCCGCTCGCCACGGAGAGGGCTTGATGATTCACTTTATCATCCCGATTCGGTGGAGGCGATCATGCGCGGCAGGTTTACGGATCAGGGCGGCCTGTTTTCGTACATCGCGCCGGAAAAGCGTGTGCCAGCGAACCATCCGCTGCGGAAGGTCCGGGAACTTGTCCGGGATGTCTTGAGTGATTTGAACCGCAGCCTTGGGAGGCTCTACGCTAGCGAGGGACGTCCTTCGATCCCTCCGGAGCAATTGCTGAGCGCCTTGCTGCTGCAGGTGTTCTACGGCATCCGCTCGGAACGCCAGTTGATGGAGCAACTGGACTACAATCTTTTGTACCGCTGGTTCGTGGGCCTGTCGCCGGACGATCCGGTCTGGGATCCGACCACCTTCACCAAGAACCGGGAGCGGCTGCAGAACGGCGATGTGTTCACGAAGTTCATGACCTGGCTCTGAACCATCCGCAGGTCAAGCCGCTGCTGTCGGACGAGCACTTCTCGGTGGACGGGACGCTGATTGAAGCCTGGGCTTCACAGAAGAGTTTTCGTCCCAAGGACGGCTCCGGCGACGATGATGACGGCGCCAACTTTCACGGCCAGAAGCGCAAGAACGACACCCATGCGAGTACCAGCGACCCGGACAGCAGACTTTATCGCAAGGCGGCCGGACGGGAGGCCAAGCTTTGCTATATGGGCCACGCCACCATGGAGAACCGGCATGGGCTGGCGGTGGCCGGCAGGGTCACGCATGCCAATGGCACCGCCGAACGCCGGGCCTCGGAGATCATGCTGAAGGCGAGACGCAAAGCCGCAGGTCGCCGCATCACGGCCGGTGAGGACAAGGCGTACGATACCGCCGATCATGTCGCCAATCTTCGCGCCATCGGCGTGACGCCGCATGTGACGCAGAACCAAGCCGTCACCAAAACCGGCAAGACCCGCAACAGCGCCATCGACGAACGAACCACGCGGCATCCGGGATATGGCATGTCGCAATCACGCCGGGCGATGATCGAATGCATCTTCGGATGGGGCAAGCAGCACGGCACCATGCGCAAGACCAAACATCGCGGCATCGCGCGCGTCGCCGCCGACTTCCTGCTCAATCTGATCGCCTACAACCTGATCCGCATTCCCAAACTGCTTGCCGCTTAGCCACCCGCGTCAGGGTACACCCAGCACCAGACTAGGAAATTACAACCAACTCCACCGCGCTGCCCCCAACAACGACCGGCAAGAACACGAAAACTCTCCATTTCAAGGTTTTTCAGCAAACTGCTAGTGGATTAGTCCTTCGGCGCTCCGTTGAATTTTGAATCAGGATGTCGACCGGCTTGTCGCCGAGCGAGCTTAATTGAACGCCTTCTAAGGTTGCGCCAACGTGCTGATCAGCGATACCTCCGACGCCGTCCTCGACCATCCGGTCCATAACGCCCACCGCCTCGATCTCAACGGCGAGAGCATGCGACGAATCCGTAAAGTCTCCCCTGATGGCCAAGCAAGTAGCATTGTCGACATGACACTGCGCTTGGACAAAGCGGGTCGAGTTGCCCACATGTCCACAGCCGCAATAAAATAGAGAACCGCTGAACCGCGACTGCCTTGCTATAAGAGCGAGATCATCGGAGTCCGCACAATAGACGCAGAAATGCCGACACTTTCTGTTGGGCTTGTCGGCTTCGCGACAAAGACGTATGGCCAATCACTCGTTTTGCCTACCGGATTAAATAGCCGAAAAGCAATCACAAACGCTTACTTCGGTGTGGTCAGCCAAGTTGGCACGAGTCTTGATCTGTTTTCTTGCGAAGCGGCGGGAGGCTGCCAACCAGCAGATGTCGCGTGGGACCGCGATGGATGGAACCAAGGAAGGAAAGGAACATGTCAGGTCTGCGTCAGATCGCATTCGACGCGAAGGAGGGCATCGGTAAGTCTGGCAATCAAAAGGAGCTCTCAGACCTCATCTTCTCAGACCTCGTATCAGGAGCACCCACCAGCTTTTTAGCTCGGTTCGGAAGCACTATGCAGGCGGTGAACGGAACGCGCGGCCAATCAAATGGTCCGCCCATGAAGGTTGGTAAAGACAAGATCGTTGGGGCGTTTAGAGCAATTAGTGGTGAGGCTCGAGCGATGAATATAAGGCGCAAGCGCATTGCTTCGGCGGAACGCGAATTTCTCAGCATGCCTGGCCTTTCTGTCGAACAGATCGAACCAGACTCTGCTTTCTCAATCCGCAAATCGCGGTTTTTGGGGATGTTTAAGAGACTCCCAATCAACTCCAACGTGATCGTCAGCAGACGGGCGCTTCCGCGCGTTGTTTTGGATGACTGGAGGCAGCGTCCGCAATTGATCATAGTTGACCCGACCAATCTGACCAAAACTGGTGGTCGCTCGCGAGATAGCGATTTCTCGCGATGGAGATCCCGCGACCATTGCCTACGAGTTCGAGGAGATCATCGAGAATGGCAGCCTGACAGTGATCGTTGGCGCGGGTGTAAGCACAACGGCGTGACGTTCGATCGGCAATTCGACCAGCGGGTTAGCGCGGCCACCGCACCCTAACAAGTCATAAAAGTAATAGAGGAGAAGAAGATGCAAGTGTCTAATAGGCGTTCCTTTAAAAGCTTTTCCGAAGTAGCAGAGCTTTATCCGGGGCGCCCATCCTATTCACGGCGAATCCTTCGGATGCTTATTGACCAAGTGAAGAGCCTAACCGAGAGCCCAACTTTTGGGGATATCGGCGCGGGTACAGGCGCGATCGCCTATTCCTTGGCCGACATGGGCCTTTCTGGCTATGCAGTCGAACCTGATAGTCAGATGGTTGCGGTCGGCCAAAGGCTCGGTCAAACTTATCCCGGCGTATCTTGGATCAATGCGTCGGGAGAATGCACGGGTCTGGCCGACGATTCGCTAGACTGGGTTTGCTACAGCACGTCGTTCCATTTGGCGAACACACGCGAAGCGCTTCGCGAAAGCATGCGAATTTTACGGCCTCGCGGGTTCTTCACGATAACACTCCACCTTCCGGATTATGAGACGGATCCCTTTCAACTCGAGATCGAAAAGAAGATACGCGACATTGCACCGGCTATTGAACGGGCGATTACTCCAGTCATCGGTCAGATGAGAACCTACGAGGCCCTTCTCAACCAATATCCCGGCCTCGGGAACTGCATTTCTCTCGACGCGACCGAGGCAGTTTCTATGACCGAGGCTCAATATATCGAGTTCTTGAGTGGTGCACGTGACATCCCAAGTCAGGTCCCTCCCGAAGTTTGGCACTCCATCTTGCAGATGGCCGCGGAGACGTTTCGACGGAGTGAGCCGGCCAGTCTGCGGTTCCGTTCTACGGCATGGCATGCTCAATGTGGGTGAGGGACATGCATCTCGCGAGTGATCGAAGGCACCGAAAGCCTGAGCGCTCGGCTGACACGAACCTGAATGGAAGCACACCAAACCATGGTTCCCGGTTTCGGTGGCTCGTGGTTACAAAAGGGGTCGTGCCACGGCAATATCTGCGTCATGACTTAGGGTGAGATGAAATGCATAAGGTTTGTAATTGGGGTTCGCTCAAGCATAGCGTGCAATTTGGCGGCCATACGCCGCCCCAGATGCCGATCCTGTCAGAGACCGAACGTATCGCACATGCCTAATGCTTCTGTGCCGCCCTCAACATCGAAATCCCGCATAGCGGATCATAGGCATGCTACATCCCGTCCAAGGACTTCGTCCAGCCCGGCTTTTGCCGGCTTCCATGACGCGATTGCTTACGTCGCATTACTTCCATGAGCTAGGCCATGCCTACGGCCCCAAGCACTGTCTCGATCACAATCTCACCGCGCGGTTCGGCTCGGCCAGTATACCGTGAGGAATATACCGTTGAGTTGCTTAGTTAGATGACGCTGACCTCAATCTCATCGAGCCATGATCAGATCACGCCCGCTATATCGTACCCTGGTTCGAATAATGGCAAGCTCGGCATTCTTTAATTTATCAGCAGCAGATCATAATGTGAAGGAAGATCCTTAGCGCGGCCGAGATCAGCCAAAAAAGGGTTGCGATCTGCTGCGCATAATTTCCAGTATCAGAGCGTGGCTGTGGATCAAACACAGTTGACTGAGCCATCGTGCCGTATGGACGCGCTACCTTTCTCGCGAAACTTAAGGATGTGCTCACGCGAGCGAGCTAATCTAGTTGTTGCAGTTCACAGTTACTGGCTATTTTCTTGCGTACCTGGCCGTGCGTAAAGTTGCTCTTGAAGCGGTCAAGCCGGCAGACGTAACGAACTATCTACGAACTGTCTGCGCCTTGCGGTTCGAACAATTCCGCAAAACGTCATGGCTGCGCTCCAGCTCGATATTGCATGGATATTCCCAGATCAGGAATCTATGCGCTGCTGAAGCTCGCGTTGAAGCTGTGGCGCCAGCCCGCGGCGACCGCACTTCTCTGTCGAGAGGTGTGCGCATCAGGACTATTTCCCCGACTTGGAGCAATCATTGCCAGTTCGAGAGCTGGCCGCGTGAGCGAGATGCAGATCAGGATTGCGCATCTCACCGCTACCGCTAACCAGAACTCCGCCGTCTCCTCGTTTGCTTTCGCTCGGGCGGACGCTGCAGCAGCCGGGACGGCGCTCGAAAGCTAAGTACTGCGCGAGCGGCAGTCGAACTTTGATTTCCCCCAATTTGAATTTAACAAACCTGACGGAGCTAAATTGACGCGAGTGGCCCGCCGATTGCGACACACTCTGCTCGAAAGCATGAAGAGATTGGCTCGATAATCCAAATTGCGCGATAATCGGAGCATTCTCCAGGTGGGAAGGCTTGGAGAGCTTCGCCGAGCAGGTCCGCCGATTGTCATTCAGTGTTCTATAGGTCTTTATCAGACCCAGCTCGCCACAGCCTCTTCATATTGCCTCGCGAGTTCCTTCACGAGCTCGGCGGCGCCCATGATGGAGCGCACGCCTGAAACTGAATGACCAGCACTCCAGATATCGATCCAGCGCCGCGGTCCTTCGGAAGTTTTGCCGCCAAATTGTTCCTTCGCACGTGCCTCAGACACAGCCTCGTCGAGTTTTGAGGGGTCGAGACCGGCCACTACTATTGAAGGCCGCAGCATGTTGGCACCTAACCCCGAGAAAGCCCTGGTCAGCATGACGTCATCAAGCGTGCTGTCGACCAACATCTGACGATAAGCATCACTCGCCATGCTCTCGTGCGTGGCAATGAAGCAAGTACCCATGCAAGCGAGCTCGCACCCGAGCAAGCGCGCTGCCGCGAGCGAGACGCCGTCGGTGACACCACCCGCAACTACGATTGGACCATCGAACATGGCGCGAACCGAGCGAACAAAAGTAAACGGATTAACCCAACCGGTATGGCCCCCAGCCCCGGCGGTGAGCAGAATCAAGCCATCCGCACCGGCTTTGATTGCCCTTTCCGCATGACGCAGAGACGCGATGCCGGCGAACACGAGACAACCGATTTCGTGCAGCGGACTGATGGCCGCCGTGGGCGACCCCACACTGGTGATCACAATCTCGACTCTGTGGCGTATGAGGCAGGCAAGATCATCCTTGAACCGTGTTTCGCGGACAATGAGATTCGGGCAGTAAGGGGCAGCTGGCTGATCGAGCTTAGCGAGATCATGCTCAATCCGGATTAGCCAATGCTCGAGCTCCTCAACCGATCGGGCGTTGGCTGTGGGGAAAGCGCCGATCGCTCCCGACCGGCAGACAGTAGTCACAAGATCTACCCCAGAGACATGGAACATGGGGGCGACGATCAGGGGTAGGCTCAGTCGGGATGCGATAGAAGCCGGCAGCTTGGTTCCGTGGGAAAATGCTTTCACAGTTATCTATCCTTCCAAAGTGGCTGCACTTCTCGGCGAATGTCTTCGGACATCTCTGCCGTTCTTCTGACTTCAGTTCACATGGCGGTCGGCATTTACGACGTCGGTGACGTGTCATTTCAGCGCGGTAGTCAAGAGAGAGCAGATGACTGATGAGCCCGCCCTCCATAGGATTGTAAATCTGTGCGCACGACGATCGCGGCCATTTCCGCGAGCGGCTCGTGATTGCTGTTGCATCCCGAACACATCAGCTGACGCGCAACGAGCGCGAGGTGTACTACTGGTCAGTGACATGCTTCTGCAATGTAGATCAATTGCTAACGTTGGTAGTTGACCGAAGCACAATGTGTAAACTCTGTTCGCTGGTTCTCACGGTGGCGGTTGGGGCTTGAGTGATCATCGGCATACTGCTGTATACCGCTAAGATGCGGGACATCGTCCTCAAGCTCTGAGCCTCAGTTGCAGCAAATTCGATCATGGGGGCCGACTGAGCCATCCCCCAGAGCCGCTGTCTCTCGCCTCGCCAGAAGCGCAGCGTTAGCAAGCCATGGTGGCGGATAGGGATGGCGTTCATCCCCTGGTGGGCCAGAGCGTCGTCGCGCCGCCCGGCAGGTTGGGGGCCTGACCGTCCAAAGCCCGCGTCAAACTCAAGCACTGATACCCTTCAATCTGACTGAATCGGGCGATTAGCAGGCTGCTGAAAAATGGGTGCGAGGGGCGATTTTCCTGATGTGCGTGGTGACGATGAGCCAATCGATGCGCGGTAAACGGCGCCGCACGCGCAGGTTTCGCTGTGGTTTTGTCTCATGTTTGGCGCTCCAGACAGATTCGTCACGTTGCTGGCAGCATCTTCGGAATGCGAACGAGATTGTAGGCGGCGGCGGTGAGCACGAAGAACCACTCGACCAGGCCGCAGCCACGATGCCGGGCTTGCGCAGACCGCCGACCGTCTTGATCCACCCGAATGGTTCTTCGATTCGCTTGCGCTTGGTCATGCTGATACGATAGTTCTTGTCGGTGCCCACGGTGCTGCCCGGCCTGGCGTTGTCCTCGATCATGTCGAGGGCGGTCGTTCGCTCCGCCGTACCGTTGGCCTCCGTGAGGCGCGCGTCGACGATCAGCCCGTTGCGGTTCTCCATCATCAGATGCCCCATGTGGCAGAGCTTGGCCTCCTTGCCCGCGCCCTTTCGGAACAAGCGGGCGTCAGGGTCGGTAGTCGAGGAATGCGTGTCGTTCTTGCGCTTCTCGCCATGGAAGTCGCGCTCGGCATTGCGCCCCTGACTGCGGCCCGATCGCTTGCCAGATGGTGGATCGTCGCCATCCTTTGGCACGAAGCTCTTGATGCTGGCCCATGCCTCGATCAGCGTGCCATCGACCGAAAAGTGCTCACTGGACAAGAGCCCACGCACCTGCGGCAGGTTCAGCACGGTAGCAAAGAACTTGGCCGCGATGTCGCCGTCGAGCAGCCGATCCCGGTTCTTGCAGAACACGGTCGCATCCCACACCGGATCGTCAATCGACAAACCGACGAACCAGCGGAACAACAGATTGTAATCGAGCTGCTCCATCAGCTGCCGTTCCGAGCGCACTGTATAGAACGCCTTGCAGCAGCAGCGCCCGCAACAGCCGCTCCGGCGGAATGGATGGCCGGTCATGGCGGGTGTACAGCCTGCCAAAGTCGCGCGACAGATCCTTCAGCGCCGCGTCAACCAGGTCGCGGATCGCACGCAGTGGGTGATCCGCCGGAACGCGCTGCTCCAACCGCACGTAACTGAATATGCCTTCTGATCGCCCCGCGCATCGCACTCCCCAGCCCAAAGGAATCACATGCATGCACGGAATCACACTCCAACCAACTCGCAATACGACTTTTTCAGCAGCTTGCTAGGTCGCTCGTTCGGAAATCGCGAGTCAAAGCACGGAAAAGCAGTTCTCCGTAGTCGGCCCCTCCATCGCACCATACTGCGACTGACAGAATGCTACTAGAGTTCGTAGATTGTATCCCTCCGTTTCTCAGGTAAGTGAAGTCGAGCCGCTTTGGGAGATGCCGCCTGCGGTTTTTCCGGTCGACCACCGAGGAGCCACCATGGCTTATGAAACAATTAAATGTGAGCTCGCGGAGCAGATCCTCACCGTCGCGTTGAACAGGCCGGAGAAGCTCAATGCCTTCACCAACATAATGCAACGGGAGCTGATCGATGCATTCGACCGCGCCGACAATGACGACGCGATCCGCGTCATCATCGTGACCGGCGAGGGCCGTGCCTTTTGCGCGGGCGCCGATCTTTCCTTGGGCACCGACGCATTTCAGGGACACGCGCGACGCGGACCAGCGAAACGGCTGCCTGATGGCGCAGTGGATTACAGCGATCCGAAATTCCGCGACGCCCACGGTCAACTCACGCTGCGGATATTCAATTGCGTGAAGCCCGTAATCGCCGCGGTGAATGGGCCGGCGGTCGGTGTCGGAGCCACCATGCAGCTGGCGATGGATATCCGCATTGCGTCTGAAGCCGCGCGTTTTGGTTTTGTGTTCTCTCAGCGCGGCATTGTGCCTGACGCGGCCTCCAGCTGGTTCCTGCCGCGGATCGTAGGCGTCGCGCAGGCGCTGGAATGGTGCTATAGTGGTCGGGTCTTCCCGGCACAGGAAGCGCTTGCCGGTCGGCTCGTCAGCAAGGTGGTGCCGCCCGATCTACTTGTGCCCACAGCGCGTGCACTCGCCCGCGACATTATTGAGAAGACCCCACCCGTGTCCATTGCCCTAGTCCGGCACATGATGTGGCGCATGCTGGGCGCCGATGACCCTATGGAAGCCCATAAGATCGACAGCCGCGTGAGCTATGCGCTCGGCCGTTCTGCCGACGCCAAGGAAGGCATAATGGCATTCCTGGAGAAGCGGCCCCCAGTGTTCACGGGTAAGGTGTCGGCCGACATGCCGGATTGTTTTCCATGGTGGACCGAGCGGGAGTACAAGTAATCGTCCGTCACCCTGCGGTAATTCAGCTTAAGGTCGGACTATGCTTCCTTCATGACATCGCAAACCCTACGTCCTCTCGGAGTCCTGCATCTGGAACGCGGGCTGCCGCCTGGTGCCCCGCGACCGACGCCGCTGCCCGGCTCGTTGTTGAATCCTGCTACGTTCAACTTCCCGGTCATCTCGGAAACCGTCGCAGGAGCGTGGGTGGAGAACGTCGTCCGCGGCGACCCAGCGCTCGAGCCGGCCTTCATAGCAGCTGCCAGGCGCCTGGTTGAGCGGGGCGCTGGCGCGATAAGTTCGACCTGCGGCTTCTCTATCAGGCATCAGCCGGCGGTTGCCACCTCCGTAAATGTGCCCGTGGTGATGTCGAGCCTGCTCCTGTTACCGGCGTTGCTTCGTCAGCTACCCGCGCGAACCAAAATAGCCGTCCTGACTTACGACTCGACCCATTGCGGGGAGGACCTGTTAGGGGTCGACGATCCGGCCGAGCGAGCGAGGATCCTGATCGGCGGCATCGAAGGCGGCAAGTTCTGGCATGACGAGCTGAAGCGTCCGGCGCCACCAATCGACGTCGCCGCGATTGAGACCGATGTCGCCGCCTGCATACTGCGACTGCAGGCTGCTCATCCGGAAATCGCGGTTATCCTGCTCGAATGCGCAGCGTTCCCGATAGTCGCGTCGGTACTCCGTCGTGTCGCGAAGCTACCCGTCTACGACATCACGGACCTCTGTCGGCTGACAATGGCATCCATAACCTGATACTTTTGTTGCGTGCGCGGGAGGGCGCGCGCCGGGTGCGACCACCGACTCAGATAGGCATTCTGCAACGATACAGTTCGCCAACGCGGCCTTGCGGCTTAACTTGGGCCACTCTTCTCGATCCGCATCAACGAAATGTTCCCGGCTGGCATCTCAGGCGATAGCCGATCGAGGAAGGCCACCTTTCGTCTGTCCGCGGCGCCCGATAGGAGGGAGTAACGGCTGTCCTCCGCGATTGATAGTAGCGCCTTGCACTGCTCAACGGACGCCCCCTTACGCCCTCTAGTCTACCTGATTTGGTAGCTGCCTAGCGAGATCGCCAATGGTTTAATTCGGTTAAACTACGCGGCTGATCGAGCACCCTGAACCAGTTGTATAGAACGTCCGCTTCGCCCCGATGTCGCCAAGCCGCATGGTCGCGCCGATCCATCTGGGTGTCCGGGGCGCATGTTCTGGGCCGTTCTGGATGGAGAACGAAATGCAACACCGGGTCGCGCTCTCTGTTGCTGGTCGCACGACTGACCACTTTCCGAGCACGAAAGTCGGCCTCAACTACATGCATTTGGATCTGGCGGAGGTAATCGCACCGCAGGCCGATTCGCTTGACAAGAACCGAACGGGGGACGATCGAGCTAAGTTACAAAACCAAACGGGGCGCGGCTGGCCGAAATGTCACGCGGCAGGTCGATTCAGGTTCGCTGGTCGAATACCGCACTCTTCCGATTGCGGCGCAGCGACTGCCGCTGCTCCAAGACCTAATCAAGAATACGTCAGCGGCCAGGCTCGTTGCGATCAACAGTCCTTGTTTTGGCCCGGAAGGGGACCGCTGCATGTGATCGCGTACGACTACACCGTGCTTACCGGAACTGAGGGCCAAATGGGTGGCAACAAGCTCCGTCGCATGCTGACGTTGGCGCGGGAGTGGTGGATGCCCATGGTGTTCTACGTAGACGTCAGTGGACGACCTCGGCCGGGTGATACCGATCGGCTCGTCATGACTGTGTTCGATGGGTCCTCTATGGTGCGCATCGCAGTCGTTTCCGGCTACTGCTTCAGTGATAGCGCGGCGATGCCGCGCTGCTGCGACGTTGCCATTGTGGCGAAGAATACCTCGATCGACGTGCGTGAGCCCACGGCGATCGAGCACGGCGGCCTTGGTGTTTATCATCCCGCCGAAGTAGGCCCGATCCTTTTCCAGTCTCCAAATGGCGACCGTGCGACCTCTATCCCAACGGCAGGGCCGTATCGAGTGCCTCGGCGTTCGAGATCGATAGGTATCGCGAAGACGCGACGGCGGATCGTGCCACGTGTACGGCCGGTCCCGATGCGTCGCATCGCACAGTCGCAAGCACCTGCGCAGCAATGCTTGTAAGCAAGGCCTCACTCGTGTGGCCACAGGCTCACGTCGCATAGGAGATGATGCCCCAGAGCATCAGCACGGTCGATAAAATGGAGCCATCGATGGGAGTATTGTCGCATCTGCGGGTCATCGAGATCGGTAGCTCCGCGGCAACGAGCTATTGCGCGCGGTTGTTTGCGGATTTCGGCGCCGATGTTCAGAAGGTTGAGCCGCCGGAAGGCGACCCACTTCGCCGGAGCGCGCCACTCACGCCAGGTGGCCAAAGCGCCTGGTTTGCGTTCCTGAACTTCAACAAATCAAGCATCATCATTCATCCTGCCGACCCGGACGCGATAACACGGCTGACGGTGCTAATCGAAAATTCCGACATTCTGCTCGATGGACGGGATGTTGATTCGGCGGATTGTCCGTCAATTGATTTAGCTGCGATTCGGCAGCGACGGCCCGGGTTGATTTACCTCGAAGCGAGCTGGTTCGGCCGAGAGGGTCCGTATGCTGGATTCGCCGCAACTGACTCGACGGTTCGAGCGCTCGCCGGCCTCATCAAGCTGGTTGGACCCGTCGAAGGTCCGCCGTTGTACGCACCGGATTTCCAGACGGGGATCCTGGCTGGCCTATGGGGCTTCATCGCCACAGCTTCTTCCGCAGTTGCGCGAATGCACGGCGGGACAGGGCGGTTGTGGTCGCTCAATATTTTCGAATCGACCTTGACTCTCAGCGAATACCTCATATTCGAGGCGTTTGCGAGCGGCGACGTGATGCGCCGGATTGGCATCAATCGCTTCTGGCCGAACTTTCCCGCCGGCATCTACGAAACCAGAAGTGGTTGGCTCGGCGTTACGGCCGTCACACCGGAACAATGGCGCGCATTCTGCGATATGCTCGGCCTCTCCGAATTGCGCGATGATCCGGCTCTGGTCTTCAACGAAGGTCGTCTGCAACACATCGACCAGATCGAACGACAGATCATGCCGAAGCTGAAGATCCGGACAGCGCAGGAGTGGTTTGTAGAGGGACTGAAGCGCAAAATTCCTATCATTCCACTACCCGAAATGTCCGATTTGCTTCAAGACGCGGAGAAGAAGATGCGCGGGGCAATCGTTCCCATCCGGCTTGGCGACGAAGAGGGATTGACGGCTGGCTCAATGCTGCAGCTAGCATTGACGCCCCCGCGTCGGGGCGGCAAAGTTCCGGCTCCCGGCGAGCAGCAAAGCTTGGCCGATGCCCGATCAGATGTGTTGCTCACTGCGCCGGGCGCGCCAGGCTCGATCGATAGCAATCGACTGCCGCTGCATGGGATTCGCGTCATCGATTTCACGATGGGCTGGGCCGGCCCATTGTGTACGCGGACTCTAGCTGATCTCGGCGCTGACGTCATCAAGATCGAGGCCATCCAATATCCGGACTGGTGGCGCGGCGTTGACCGGCGCCCTGGTTACGTCAAGGGCCAGATGTATGAAAGGGCGCTGTGCTTCTGCATCATGAACCGCAACAAGCGCGGTATCACGCTCGACTTGAAGCGACCACAAGGTGTTGCTCTTGCCAAGCGGCTGTTGGCCGGAGCTGACATCGTTGTCAACAATTATTCCGTTGACGTGCTGCCGAAGCTCGGGCTTGGCTATGATGTGCTCCGAGCAATCAACCCTCGGATCGTCATGATGTCCATGTCAGCCTTTGACGCAAACAGCGTCAATCGCGATTGCCGGGCCTACGGCTCGACCCTTGAACAGGGGTCGGGGTTGCCGAGTGTCACCGGAAGGCCCGACGGGCCACCCGTAATGAGCCACACCGCTTTTGGCGATCCCGTCGGCGGCTTGAATGGCTGCGCTGCAGTTCTGGTTGCGCTGCTTCACGCGCGCAAGACTGGGCAGGGACAACTCATTAACCTTGGGCAGATCGAATGCATGATGCCGTTTGCGGCGCCATGGATCACTATTCACTCGATCGGCGGTACTCCGCCGGCGAGATACGGCAATCGACACCCGGAGTACGTGCCGCATGGCTGCTTCCGCTGTTCAGGTGAAGACAGCTGGATCATGGTAGCTGTCGGCGACGGCGACATGTGGCAGAGACTAGCAATCCTAGTTGGCCGGCCAGACTGGGCTGCGGATCCATCGCTGAATTCTGCGGAAGGTCGCCGTGGCATCGAGGATGAGATCGAGAGAGACATCGAAGCCTGGACGCTCACTCGCGATGCAGACCAGGCCATGTCCGAGTTGCAGGCGGCAAGGATAGCTGCCGGCGTGGCCCGTCTGCCAATTCAGCTGCTCAAGGATCCCCATCTCCGCTCGCGTGCATTTCTGCAAGACGTCGAACGCGATTTCATTGGCTTGCACCCGCAACCCTCGATCCCGATTCGCGAGGGTGGAGCGCCCTACGCGATACGCACAGTAGCACCGACGCTCGGACAACATAACAGAGAGATATTGTCGGGGCTTCTCGGACTATCCGACGCCGAGATTGCGGTATTGGCGAGCGAGGGTGTCATCGGTACGGCCATGCCCTCCGAAGGGGAGCTCGCAAAAACAAGAAAGATGTCGTCAGATTGACCGGTTCAGATTGACGAATTCTCAGGCTTTCTGATCGGCCACCCCCCGCTAATAATCAGGATGTCGCAACTTAGTCCACTGTTCCGGGCACTGCGACTTTTCCGTGGTAATCAAGCGACTAACCAGGCAGCACCGGAACAAACTTTTTCCCGCAGCGAAACGTGGTCGGTTATGCGGCGCGATTGACTCAGCGAACATAACACACACCGCTCGAACAAAATCAAACTGGCTGCTCCAGCTTGAGGTGGGATCGCGCGACAAACAGAGCCTCCTCGAGACGCCTGGCGCAGCAATGCCATGTCGACGACGCGACTACATCGCAGCGCATACGCCTAGAGTGTGGATCAGACAAATACTGCCAAGCTTAGTAGGTTCGCTGTTCTCGGCGCTGGGGTAAGTGGCTCAAGCTCGTTCGTGAAGACACGTATAGTCCGACGCCGCCGAGATGCGACGCATGTCTTCACTGAACCACTTACTTGCAAAGGGACGATCATGGAGAAAGTGATCAGCAATCTGCGTAATATGGAAGCTTTTGAAACCCTAGAATCGAACGTCCGATCATACTCACGCTCATTTCCGGCCATTTTCAGTCGGGCGCGCGGCTCCATTATGTTTACGGAGGATGGTCGAAGATTCATAGACTTCTTCTCCGGTGCTGGAACGCTGAACTACGGCCACAACAATCACCGGATCAAAGACGATATTACTGAGTATCTATCATCGGATGCCGTAGTTCACGGGCTTGATATGGCTACTCCTGCCAAGCGGGATTTTATGGAGGCTTTCAGCTCGGTCATACTTCGAGAACGGGATCCGCGATACCGATTCCAGTTCACGGGACCAACAGGTGCTAATGCCATCGAGGCAGCGTTAAAGCTCTCACGCAAGGTAACAGGCCGTCAAAACATCATTTCATTCACGCATGGATATCATGGCATGAGTTTGGGGGCGATTGCTGCGAGCGGTAATCGCTTTTATCGCGCAGGTAGCGGCGTATCTTTGTCTGGCGTAACATTCATGCCCTATGACGGCTATCTTGGGTTAGGTTTTGATACGGCTGACTATCTGCGAAAAGCGCTGATGGACGAGAGCAGTGGCGTCGATCGTCCAGCTGCAATTCTCGTCGAAACTGTCCAGGGAGAAGGAGGGATAAATGTAGCTAGCAAGCAGTGGTTGCAGGCAATCCAAGCCACGGCAAAAAATGTTGGTGCCCTTTTCATAGTTGACGATATCCAAATGGGCTGTGGTCGCACGGGTGAATTCTTTAGCTTCGAGTTCGCATCGTTATCGCCAGACATTATCGTGCTGTCGAAGTCGCTAAGCGGATATGGCCTGCCGCTATCAATGTTATTGATTAAAGAGGAGATCGACGCGTGGCAGCCGGGCGAACACACAGGCACGTTTCGAGGAAATAACCTTGCACTTGTGTCCGCAACTGCGGCTCTAAATACTTATTGGCGTACCTCGACATTATCGCACGGGGTTCAGCGTATGGGAGACCTTATGCGGCGCCGGCTTGAGACCATCGCGTCTGAGTATGCAAACACGTTTGCTGTTCGAGGCAGGGGCATGGCGTTGGGATTTGATTGCCAGGTGGCCGAAATTGCAGAAGCTGTCAGCCGCAAGGCATTTGGGAAGGGATTGATGATCGAACGGTGCGGACCCATTGACCAAGTTGTGAAATTCCTGCCCGCGCTCACGATTGACCTTGAGACATTAAACAAAGGCCTTGAGATATTCGAGGAGTCTTTGGCCGAAACGCTACGGTCTTGGCCCTAGCGACCTGGATCCCGCCGTTCATCTAGACAATAAGTGACGCAAGCAGCCATGGCCTACAGCACCATTAAATATGAGATCGCCGACCAAGTCCTCACCGTCACGCTCAACCGGCCGGAGAAGCTCAATGCCTTCACCAACACCATGCAACGGGAACTCATCGACGCCTTCGACCGCGCCGACAATGATGACGAGATCCGCGTCATCATCGTGACCGGCGAGGGCCGTGCCTTTTGCGCGGGCGCCGATCTTTCCTTGGGCGCCGACGCATTTGACATCGACGCGCAACGAGAGCCGGTGAAACGGCTGCCTGATGCCACTGTGGACTATAGCGATCCAAATGCCCGCGATGTCGGTGGCCGACTCATCTTGCGGATCTTCAACTGCCTGAAGCCCGTAATCGCCGCGGTGAACGGGCCGGCCGTTGGTGTCGGAGCCACCATGCAGCTGGCGATGGATATCCGCATTGCGTCTGAAGCCGCGCGTTTTGGCTTTGTATTCTCTCAACGTGGCATCGTGCCGGAGGCGGCCTCCAGCTGGTTCCTACCGCGCATCGTAGGCGTCGCGCAGGCGCTGGAATGGTGCTATAGTGGTCGGGTCTTCCCGGCACAGGAAGCGCTTGCCGGTCGGCTCGTCAGCAAGGTGGTGCCGCCCGATCTACTTGTGCCCACAGCGCGTGCACTCGCCCGCGACATTATTGAGAAGACCCCACCCGTGTCCATTGCCCTAGTCCGGCACATGATGTGGCGCATGCTGGGCGCCGATGACCCTATGGAAGCCCATAAGATCGACAGCCGCGTGAGCTATGCGCTCGGCCGTTCTGCCGACGCCAAGGAAGGCATAATGGCATTCCTGGAGAAGCGGCCCCCAGTGTTCACGGGTAAGGTGTCGGCCGACATGCCGGATTGTTTTCCATGGTGGACCGAGCGGGAATACCAATAGTCAGCCGGCGTCCTCGCCAAGCAAACCGTGAGCCGGCACTGCATACCGGCGCAAGAGCAGGCACGCTGCTTCCTCCTCTACGCCGTCTCAGCAACCCACTAACGCTAAAAGATCGCACGGGCAGATCGACAGGTGTATACGCTAGCAACGATTGTGCTCGGTTGGACGACGGGTTAGCCCGACAAGAGTGCCGCGGTCCGACGGGAACACTGTGGAGGGCAAAGTTCGTCCGCCGATGTGACATTGGCTGTCTGGCGTTCCGCGTCCTTCGTACGGTCGGACGAAGCGGCGGTGATCGCAGTTTTTCCACCGTCTGTGACGGGCTGCCGGTCGCGGTTCATGAACAACTGAAGCTCGGGAACAATGACCAGCTCGTCAAACCGGCCTGACGACATCATCCGCTGCGCATAGGCGGCGCAGTGCTATCGATCCCCCTGCTGCTGAAGCGCACTCCGCCGTCCTTGAATGCTGATGCGGGATACCGCTAGCTCAAAGATCGAGTTCGATCTCCCTCACCAGAGTAGGTAGTGCCTAGATCGACTATTAATGCTGTACCGTCAGCTCGTAAGTCGCTGCTGAGCTAGAGCGCAGCTCATCACGGGAGCACGAAGGTGGAGCAATGACAACCGTAGCTAATCCGTTGCAAGTCTCACGCTTCCTTCGAGGATATGACGATGCCGCCGCGCAAAAAGGTATCAAGCTCTCGATAGGCTTCGATTTTCATGAGTATGTTTCTATCACACGCAGCCTTCCAACAAAGAGGCCGACATATCCAAATTTCCGGCCAGATCGCTCGCCAATTAAATTAGGAGAGGGGTATTGGATGATAGGCGTAGACAATAATAGCGACGTGGCGCTTGTGCAGGCTGCTCGACTTTATGACCTTTCGCACAGCAACTTTGCAGAACATCTTGAATCCCTGAAGGCGTTCTACGCCGACCCAACCATACATGCGCATCCTCAGGACCGTTGTACCTGCATAGCCCCAAGCGCAAAGACGATTACTGGGAAGGTAGCTTACCACGGGGACTTTTGGTTGCGCAAAGATTTTAGAGGTCAAGGCATGCCCAAGATAATGGCTGCAACATTGCGGGGCGTATCGTTTGCAATGTGGGCTCCGGACTTTGTGGTCGGACTCGCAGAGCGCTGGCTCCTGGATAAGGGCGTCCTTGCACAATATGGACATGCACGTCACGAACCCGGCGGGTCGATATTGCAGCTCGTGGAAGAAGATATTGCGGATGAAGATCTGCTTGTTTGGATGACCGGCGAGGAGTTAAGGAGACTTGTTGATCATCATGACAGAACCGAGTCACATTTAGATCGGTCAATCTCGCCGGCCTGATCACACAGAATGAAGATCACTGCGCGCCCTCGGAATCCACAGCATGGTCCGAGCGCGCAAAGGAGCCGATATTGACATTTGACTGCAGTGCCGCGAACTCGGAGCCGCTCCTGCGGCCCCATGCGCCCGAGGTGCATCTGGAGCCCGAAATAGGTACATGCACTGAGCGATATGTTGGGAGTCATCTACGTAAGTCGAACGTCAGCAGTTCAACACAAGAGCTGGCTGACTTGGTCCACCGCCGTCTTCAGGCCAGGTAAACGCCGCGATGCACAGATCGGGTCGATTTCACTCCAGAGAAACGCCGGCACTTCGAAGGCAGCCGACCGAATGGCAAAGCGGACAAAGAGTGCTCACTGCGACAAGTAGCGCCCGGCCAGTCCAGAAATGGCAATGGAGGACACACGATGGAAAAGGGGGGTGAAGGTCCCAATATGGCAGTCGCGCGTGTTGGGCAGAGATCTAAAGAGAGCTTTACCCGCGCGCAAATGGTGTTTCCTGACGGCACGTCGCGAGCAACAATCGAGCGCGATCCACAGCCGCTTTACGTCGAGCGTGGATTTGGCAGTTATCTGCTCGATATCGACGGCCGTCGATTTCTCGATCTTAATTGCAACTTCACGACGTTGATTCATGGTCATGCCTTCGCGCCCGTCGTCGAGGCGCTCACCCATCAGCTCCAGCGCGGCAGCTGCTTCGCAAATCCGACAACGAGCGAGGTCGAACTCGCCGAGCTACTTTGTGGCCGCATTCCACAGGTTGATTGTGTTCGCTTTGTTAATACGGGAACTGAGGCCGTGTTGTTTGCGATCAAGGCTGCGCGGGCCTTCACTGGACGTTCGAAAATCGCAAAGCTCGAGGGAGCCTATCATGGCGCCTACGATTGGGCCGAAGTGAGTCTGGCGGCAACGCCGGATAATTGGGGTGATCCCAGCGCACCAAAATGTACAGCCTTCTATCGCGGGATGCCTGCAAGTGTGCTCGACGAAGTGGTTGTGCTTCGCTTCAACGATGTTGAAGGCGTACGGCGGTTGTTGTCTTTGCATGCGCACGAGCTTGCTGGCGTCATTTTGGATCCGATGCCAAGCCGCGGTGGTCTAATTGCGCCGAATCCCGAATTCATTGATGCGATTCAGGAAACTGCTCGTAAGAACGACATTCTGGTAATTGCCGATGAAGTCCTTAATCTCAGGCAGAGCTTCCGAGGAGCGTCCGCCCGCTACGGCCTTGTTCCGGACCTCGTCACGATGGGCAAGATCATCGGAGGAGGTTTGCCCATTGGAGCAATCGGCGGTCGTGACGACGTGATGAAAGTCTTCGATGCCTCGGCGGGCCGGCCAATGCTTCCGCAGGGCGGCACATTTTCCGCCAATCCTCTATCCATGACGGCCGGTCTTGCCGCAATGCGCCATCTAGACCATTCGGCTCTTGAGCATATTGAAGCGCTTGGAAACGTTATTCGGGACGGGATTGGCCGGGCGATCTCAAGCCGGAGCGCGCCCCTGTGCGTAACCGGAGCCGCTTCACTCTTTCGCATCCATCCGATGTCACGTGTCCCGAACGACAACCGTGATGCCCATCCCACGCCCGCCGGAGCAACTGTAATGAAGCAGCTAACGCGCTTCTTCGCGGAGAACGGGATCATCCTGCCGCATGGCGCTGCCGCTGCGATCTCGACACCGATGACCCGCGACGACGCTCATTTGATCGTTGATGTGTTCGCAAGCTTTCTCGATAGCCATCAAGACATCATCGAGTCGAGACAGGTACGCACATGACCTAAGCACAGCCGCGCATGTGCGCCCCGCTTCGCATTCGCCATTCTCCGGAGAACGGCCTTTGTGCGCGTGTGCTGTTGAACTGTAATGGTGCGTCTCAAAAGCGCCGCCCCGCAATCTTGCGACTGCCGTCTCGTCGAAGTTAAAGTGCACCGCAAAATTGTTTTTGTGCTCGAGATTGGATGCAAATCGAACCTACCCTCCGATTTTCCAAACTCCGTGAGTATGCGGTTGTCTAAACCAACGGAGCGCCGTCACGGAATCTGGGAAGCGCGCTAAACGCCTGCGCTTCGTGTCAGCACTGTGTACCTAGAGCGCGGCATTTGGCAAGCCGCTTCGTCAGTCTGCTGCAGCTCTTAGATAGATCAGGCTCCTGGAGCGCGCTCCGCTCATACACGGATGGTCAGTGGCGCGGCTGCTTTCCCCGGATCCGCCGCTTCGTCCGGCCGCTGTCGGCCCCATCAGCCGAAGCCGCTAGAAGAGAGTTATATTGTGGTAAGAGAGTCCTTCAGAGGATGAGAGCAAACCGACGCGTAAAACAGTAGTTGTGCGTGGGATGCCGACTAAGCGCTCGTTTTATTTTTTGATCACCGCGATGGCGTGAAAGCTCGCGAGCATTCTGCACCGAATATGGGTCAGCGAGACCGATTTCCATGTCGGATTTGGCGCCAAAATCACGCAACGGCTTCCGTTGAGACCTGCACGGTAGCCGCGAGGCAGATGATGACTGATTAGCGTCGTTTGGTTTACGCCCGGCATGTTGAGGAGGAGCAAAATTGGAGATCCGCGCACGGTGAGCGTCCTCTGGCGGGGCGCGAAATGGGGACTGTCCGCCTCTCTTGTCTGCTACCGCTCTTGAGACGAGAGCGCCGGACTGCTCGGACAGCCCTATCTACGAACCTGATGACGAGCATGCGACGGCCGAAGTGATGCGGCACATCCGGCACGTCGATCAACTACGAAGGGCGCATTAGCAAACAGGCGACGTAGCTTCCGCGCGGCGCTTTGCGGGGCGGCCGCAAGCCTGCTGCTGCGGGGCAGAAAATGGTCGGTACTGCGGGCGTGGGGCCTGCGGATTGCCAAACGGTCGAGCATGCTGTGCGCGCCGCAGCGCCAAGTCAAAATGCGCGCCTACCGTTCGTGATCTGGCAAACGCCGGGAATCATCGACGCCGACCTTGAACGACAAGGTGGCAAAGGGTCCGACGCCGGGAACCGTCATCAGACGCCGGCAGAGAGAATCATGCTGCACCACTTGCAGCAGAACACGATGCAGCCGATCGTAACCCCCGAGGATGCGCGGCGCGAATCCACAAGCCCTCGATGATCACTGTGAGGATTGGATCGCTGCGCTCGATCGGCTCGCGGACGGCACCGCGGGCACCGGCGCCAACGAGCAACCCATAGCCCCGGAGCGAACCACGAATGTGGCTTTCGAGGGCCGTTAGTGTGCGCTTGAGCAGCTTCCGCTTGGTCAGCAGCGTACGCATCTTCTGCATGTCGATAATCTTGACATGGACGGCGTCGTACCGGCCGCGGTCGCATCATCTGCGCGATGCCGCGTGCATCGTTGCGATCTGTTTTGTTGCGCCGTCGAGAGCGAAACTCGCATGTGGCAAGCCTCGACGACGCTGTGTGGCCACGAACACATAATTCCTTGCATCAGGCTCCGGAGTCGGTCCGACCTCGGCTATCGCCGTGCACCGGCTTCTCGAAGCCCGATTTGAAGAGCCCTCCGTCACTGGAGCCGACGAACGAAATAGAAAAGTCACGCAGGCAATTTGCGCCGGGTGTTGAAAGTCTCGAGCGCTACCGATGCCCATATTGCGTGTGTGTGAGTGCGCTCGCAAACGTCTCGAAGAGCATGGTGGTTGCGTCTCCTCAGAATGGACGCCAGTTCCGGGTCGGCCCGGTACAGTCGCAATAGGGCAGCACCATTTCCCACCCATTGGGGCCATTTCACAGTCAGTGCCGTGTCGGCGTGGCGAGCGCGCCCCTTACGCGATCTACCCCTCTGATCTGATAGCTGCCCAAGGGAAGTCGCCAGTGGTTTAGTGTTTGAACCAAAGGCCGATCCAGCTGCCCGTGGACTGTAGAGATCTTCCACTTCGGCCCTATGTCACCAAGCCGCTCGTCGTCGCACTCAAGCGGACGGTGCCCGCTGTCTTGCCAAGTGGAAGGAGAACGAAATGCAACAGGGGAGCCCGCTGTCAAATAGTCGGCCGCCCGAACATTTTCGGAACACCGCCTACGTGATCAACAAGAGCCGCCAGTATTTCGATGCAGCCCACGCGGCTGGTCTCATGGCGGTCCAAGGACGTTCTACGGCCGGGCGCTCCATTGCTTTGGGTACGGGTCCACTTGACCATAGACGGCAGGTAATCGATTTCGTGCGATGCTCATACCTTGGCCTGGACAATCATCCCGCTATCGTTGCTGGCGCGATCGAAGCAATTGAGGCGCATCATTCGTTGCACTGGTCATGTGCACGAACAAGGCTCAATTTCGATCTTCTGGCAGAGCTTGAAGCGACCCTGTCGGAGATGTTTTGCGCACGCGTACTCGCCTTTTCCACCGTCATGCTCGCCAATTTAGGCGCGATGCCCCTCCTTGCTTCGGGGCAATTGACGGGCGAAAAAAAGCCGATCGTGGTGTTCGACCGAATTGCACACATATCGCTCGCATATCACAAGCCGGTGGTGGCTGATGAAACGCGGGTGGAAACGATCGCGCACAACGACATCGATTCTCTCGAACGCTTGTGCCGCGAACATCCAGTGGTCGTCTATGTATGCGATGGTGTTTACTCGATGGGAGGGAATTCGCCCATCAAGGAACTGCGTCAGCTTCAGGAACGTTATGGACTCTTCCTTTATATCGATGATGCTCATGGGATATCGGTGTTCGGACGCCGAGGTGAAGGATTTGCTCGCTCTCAGTTTCCGAAAGACTTGGGTGACCGCACGATCATAGTAGCTTCCTTGGCCAAGGGATTCGGCGCATCGGGCGGTATGGTGATGCTCGGAACGGCCGAACATGAGGCTCTGTTTAGACGATACTCGATTCCCTACGCGTTTTCGGTGGCTCCCAACCTGGCTGCAGTTGGCGCGGCGCTTGGCTCGTGCAAGATTCATCGCTCGTCAGAGCTGGGTGAACGACAGCGGCGGTTGGCGCAACGGATCAAGGTATTTGACTGCCGTGTCCCAACCGCCGAGCAGGGCAATCCATTTCCGATCAGAATGATCGCCATTGGATCCGAGGCTGAAGCTATTGCAATCGCAAGAGGGCTTCTCGACGCTGGTTTCTATACTTCGGTGACGTTCTTCCCGACCGTCGCGCAGGGAAGCGCAGGGATTCGGGTGTGCATTACGGCCGATCATGAGACCGGCGACATAGAGCGGCTCTGCGACTGCATCTTGGAAAGGGTTCCCGACACAACGGCCAAGCTCTGTATGCCATCCGCCGTTGCCAGAGGTGATAATGACTATTGAGCGGAGGAGATTCGTCGAGCTGCCCGGCACGACCAAGTTGCTTGCCTTTGATGCGAATAAGCAGGACGAAGACCCGTCAAACCTCGATCCAGTGTTCAATTACGAGGGCGTCTCCGAGTTGTTACGGTCAACGTCATCGGCGCGTACTTACGCGAAATCGAATACTCTTGCAGAGGGCGCCTACACCCGAATGAGGTATGGACTTAGTGTAGGTCATCTCGCATTGGGAAAGCGTTTCAGATTGGCGACATTGGCGCGATGCCTTGCCACTGGTACTGCCCCAGCGGCCCGTGCGCTTTTCAAGCTCCTTCAAGCCGATGCGGCGCCCGCAAACGAGCGGTCCGGAGGGGGCATACAGGCGCCGATGCCGATGGAATTCGGTGAACTCCTGAAAGGGCGCCTCCCGCTCGAAAGTTTGCGGTTCTCGATCGCAAGGCCACTTCATCTCACGTCCGGCTGGACCGGCTTCAAAGGCCTCCGGAAGATGTGGGCGTTCCGAGCCGCCGTTCTCGAACTTAGTCAGCCGATTCTCCTGGCCATGCATATTGGCCGGATCTGGGACTGCATCGGACCGATCATTACGCTTATGACTGCTGCTATAGGCAGGCTGCGCTGCATCGCGACACCGCAAGGGTACCTCCACCTGCTGTGGACTCCCCTGTGCATTTCCAGCGCTGTGGACTCGCCAGATACGGCTGTTGCGACCGTTTGGCGATCATGATGACACCAGGAAAACTCAGGGGTCGAAGCGACGGACGCGTTGCTCTCGTGACGGGAGGGGCACGCGGGATTGGACTCGAGATCGTACGTCGGTTGTCGGCCGATGGCTATCAGGTCGCCTTTGTGGCGACGAGAGCAGAGCATGTGGAGCGGGCGCTTGAGAGTCTTAGCGGCCCAGAAGATCGTCTCTATGCCGAGGCGATCGACGTAACGCGACAAAACGAGGTGGAGCGATTTGTTGATCGCATCCAGGCGCGCTGGGGCGACATTGGGACTTTGGTGAACAACGCAGGCATTTCTCCAAAGCGCACGGACCAGGATGCTCCTTGGCTTTCGCAGATGTCTCTCGATGAATGGGCGCGGGTCATCGATGTCAATCTCAAAGGTCCCTTCATTCTCATAAGGCTCTTGGCGCCAGAAATGATCGCGAAAGGCTATGGGCGGATTATCAATATCGGGTCACTCGCGGGCCGTGCTATGCCGTTGATCGCGGGGCCCCACTATGCCGCCTCAAAGGCTGGGCTGGTCGGATTAACCCGCGCTGCTGCGCGGGATCTGGCCCCATGCGGTATTACGGTCAATTGTATCGCTCCAGGGCGGATCCTCAGTGATCTGACCGGACCACCTGAGGCTGCTGTCAACCGCTCCGCCCTCAGCCGGATTCCGGTCGGCCGTTTTGGAACGGCCGAAGAGGTAGCGCACGTCGTAGCCTTTCTGGCCTCGCCACTGGCCGGCTTTATCACCGGCGCAACCATCGATATCACGGGCGGCGAGTTCGCCGCATAAGGCGATGGATATCGCATTTGGCACGAAAGCGTTCCGTTGCCGTCAAATGCCGCGGCCAAAAAAGAGGAACCCTCGATGGGAGCGTTATCACATCTGCGGGTGATTGAGATCGGCAGTTCTGCGGCAACCTGCTATTGCTCGCGCTTGTTTGCCGATTTCGGCGCCGACGTTCAGAAAGTCGAGCCGCCAACCGGCGATCCACTGCGCCGCAGCGGTCCACTCACGCCAGGTGGTCAGAGCGCGTGGTTCGCATTCTTGAACTTCAACAAATCGAGCATCATCATAGATTGCGCCGGACCCGACGCGATCACACGCCTGACGGAGTTGATCGAGGGGTGTGACATTCTGGTCGATGGCCGCGATGTTGATCCTGCGGAATGCCCGTCGATAGATATCGGGGCGATCCGGCAGCGACGTCCCGCGTTGATCTATATCGAGGCAAGTTGGTTTGCTCGCGACAGCCCTTACGCCGAATTCGCCGCAACCGACTCCACCGTGCGCGCGCTCGCCGGTCTCATCAAGCTGGTTGGACCGGTCGAGGGTCCGCCGTTGCACGCACCGGACTTTCAGGTCGGAATTCTTGCCGGCTTATGGGGTTTTGTCGCCGCGGCTTCTTCGGCGTTTGCGAGAATGCAGGGTGCAGCAGGGCGGTCGTGGTCGCTCAGCATATTCGAATCGAGTCTCGCGCTCAGCGAGTATCAGCTGTTTGAGGCGTTTGCGCGCAGCGACATGATGCGCCGGATTGGCGTTAACCGCTTCTGGCCGAACTTTCCAACCGGCATCTACGAGACGAAAAAAGGTTGGCTCGGTGTTACGACAATCACTCCGGCACAATGGCACGCGTTCTGTGATATGCTCGGCTTATCCGAATTGCGGGACGATTCAGCTCTCGTGCTCGGGAAGGACCGTCTGCAACGCCGGGAGCAGATCGAGCGACAGTTCATGCCCAGGCTGAAGACGCGGACAGCGCAGGAATGGTTTGCGGAGGGATTGAAGCGCAAGATTCCAATCGTGCCAGTACCAGAAATTTCCGATCTGCTGCAGGGCGCGGAGAAGAGAGAGCGCGGCGCAATCGTGCCCGTGCTGCTCGGCGAAGAAGAGGGCCTGACGGCCGGCTCGATGCAGCGACTGACATTGACGCCGCCGCGCCGGGGTGGAAGGGTTCCGGCTCCCGGTGAGCAGCAGGCTTTCGCGATTGCCCGAAGACACTTGAGCGACGCTGCGTCGGCGTCGTCCGGCCTCATCGATGCTGATGGGCTACCCTTGCAGGGGATTCGTGTCATCGACTTTACGATGGGGTGGGCGGGTCCGTTGTGTACGCGCACACTTGCCGATCTCGGTGCGGATGTCATCAAGATCGAAGCGGTCCAGTATCCCGACTGGTGGCGCGGCGTTGACCGCCGGCCGGCCTACGTCGACGACCAGATGTACGAAAAGACGCTGCGCTTCTGCATGATAAACCGCAACAAGCGCGGTATCACACTCGACCTGACGCGCCGGCCGGGCCGGACTCTCGCCAAACGGCTTATATCGAGAGGTGATATTGTTGTCGACAATTATTCGGCCGATGTGCTGCCCAAGCTCGGGCTCGGGTATGACGTGCTCAGAACGCTCAATCCTCAGCTCGTGATGATGTCGATGTCAGCCTTCGGCACGAACAGCGTCCATCGCAGTTGCCGGGCCTACGGCTCGACTCTCGAGCAGGGCTCGGGGTTGCCGAGCGTGATCGGAAAGCCGGACGGGCCACCCCTCATGAGCCACATCGCGTTCGGAGACGCGGTCGGCGGGTTGAATGGCTGCGCTGCAGTTCTGGTTGCATTGATGCACGCCCGCAAAACCGGGCAGGGACAATTCATTGATCTCTCGCAGATCGAATGCATGATGCCCTTTGCGGCGCCTTGGATCACTGTCCATTCGATCGGCGGTACGCCCCCGGTAAGATACGGCAACCGACATCCGCAGTTCGTGCCGCATGGTTGCTTCCGGTGTGCTGGGGAGGACGATTGGATCGTGGTATCGGCGACCGAGGAGGGCATGTGGCAGAGGCTTGCCACCGTTATTGGCCGGCCAGACTGGGCCACGGACACATCGCTAAGATCTGCTGAAGCCCGCCGCGGCATCGAGGATCTGATCGAGAGAACTGTCGAAGCCTGGACGCTCAGCCGGGATGCGGATCAGGCGATGTCCGAGTTGCAGGCTGCAAGGGTCGCCGCCGGCGTGGCGCGCCTGCCGATTGACCTGCTCAACGATCCACACGTCAAGTCCCGTGCATTTCTGCAGGAAGTCGAACGCGCTTTCATTGGTCCGCATCCGCAACCCTCGATACCGATTCGCGAAGGTGCGCGGCCATATGCGGTCCGCACAGCGGCACCGACGCTGGGACAACATAATAAAGAGATCCTATCAGGGCTTCTCGATCTCTCCGACACCGAGATCGGGCACTTGGCGAAGGAGGGCATCATCGGCACCCAGATGCTATCGGACGCGGAGCTCGCAAGATCAAAGAAAGTGCCGTCATAAGTCGACGTTAGCCAGATTGACGGACCTACAGAACTTGCTGTGATATCAGGTCGCCCGCCCAGTGGCCGCCTCGACCGGTCGAACGCGGCAGACCTGGCGTGATCTGCCCCGTTACCTCGAGGGCATGCGCGCCGAGCGCTGACGCACAAGGAACCTCGTGCGGTCGCCCTGTTCAATTGTGCGCCGACTTTTCAGGCCACGCGCCTCGTGGCCGCGATCTCCGAATTGGCAGAAACATCGAGCTCGATTTCATGCGACAGCTCGACGATCGTTTCCGGATGATAGCCATTCTCGCGCAATGCGTACTTTAATGCTTGGGCGCGGTTCACGAAGAGGCCGCCAAAAATGCCGTTCTGTTCGCAAGCAATCCAGTTGCCACGACGGTTCCTGCCAACAAAGACGGTCGGCGCTGCAGGCCTGCACGAAGGAGGTTTGTCGAGCTTCATGATCATCATCCTTCTAAGCTCGAATGGTATGCTTCTCGGCCGACCTCTGCCGAATCCAGAAGGCTCAAACGTCGGCGGCGCAGGATCGTTTGGTTGCAACGCGCGCTGTTTACAAGCGACAGCGATACGCTTGACGAACGTCGCGCCAACCGCGACGTTGCCTCGTCAGCGCACACATCAGGAGTCATCGGGCTAGCTTCATTGGCAGCTCTTGGAATCGACCCACCGTATTGGCGGCGGCTTCTTCGTTTTCGTTTCAGCAATCGGTGTGCCACTCGCTGAAGCTGATGCGCGCCGTGGTTTACGAACACGCGTCTGACATCGTCCCACGCACGCGGTGACGAGCTTAACGGCTCCGCGAATTCCGAGAGAAATCGAATGGGTGTTACGCGACAAATCGTTCCGGCTACGCCGGCTTCCCCCTATTAGTAGGAAGGGTTAGAAGTTTCTGCTCGGTAACGCGCAGATGAAGAAGAGCTGTTCCCGCAATTGGCGCTCGCTGACTGCACTCTCCTCGTCAGATCGACGCTTTGTGGTGGGTGGGACGGATGATGCGACTTTTACTGGCTAGAAAGTGAAATGCTCATCGCTGCCAATGCCGCGACCAATAACGCCGATGGAGCTGGGCGCGCTGTCGGAAGTGTGTAGAGCGGCTTGGCGACTGGCGGTGCGTGCGCGTGCATCTGTCTGAAACCAAGCGCGCCGGATGTCGGGAATCCGCCAAGCTGTTTGGAGCACGACATTGGACCCTCAAACTAGTCAGCGATTCGGCGCGTCGCTCTGGCATAAATCCTGCTGCAACCTTTCTGGGAGAAAGCCAGGAGGATGCCATGCCAAGCGAACATGCGCTGCCCATTGTCTTCAACCACGCGAGAATTTGTGTATCTTTCTACTGCAATCTTCATTGCGAGCACTGCTATGTTCCCGAAGAGTATCGGGATCAATACAAGCGTCTTTTGGAGCCATCACAACTGTCTGTCGAGGAGATGACAGATTTCATCGACCTTCTCGCCGACAAATATTCCCTGAGAAAAGTCTCATTGACGGGTGGCGAGCCGCTTCTGAAATTGGTGTTTCCGCGCACGGCAGCCCTGATGGCCCATGCGAACAAGCGAGGCCTTCAGGTGCAATTGAACACAGGAGGGCTCGGCCAGGTGCCGATTCCTGATGTCGTCTCAATTTTCGACGATCCCAAGAAACTAACGTTCCAATTCAGTTTTGACGGTGCAAAGCGGGAGACCGTGGAACGCTTCCGGGGGAGGGCGGGTGTTTACGATTCCGCACTCCGGCAGATGGCAGAGGCGGTCAATTGCGGAGTCTTGGTGCAAGCCAGGATGACGGCTAACCGGCACAACATCAGTGAGGCGCTGGACGCCTATCGGCTCCTGTCGTCGGTCGGCGTCCACTCCTTCAGAACCAAGCCGATGTTCGCCTCGGGTGTTGCCCTCGACAATGAGGACGCGCTCTTGGGCTCGGCTGACGAAATTCGAGAGCTGCAGGAGGCCCTGATGGGGATTGCTGCGGAGCCCAGCTCATCACGCCTCGAACTGCCGCCGCCGATTTTCGTCGATACGTCGCAGCCGCGGCCAAACGTCCGATATACCGAATGCGACTGCGGTAACACCGCGGTCTACCTCTCTACAAACGGGGATTTGTATCCCTGTTCCTTCGTTGTCGGTGATCCCGATAGCCAGGAGTTCCTCCTCGGCAATATCCGATCGCCGGAATTCGATCTGGAGAAGGTTTGGCGTACATCGCCGGCTCTCAAGAAATTTCGGGCGAACAGTGGCTGCGGCCAATGCCCGAGCCAGGTCGCCCTCCTGAAGAATATCGAGAACCGTGCGCTCGCCTGCGCCTGACCAGGCGAACGATGAACGAAATGCGGTCTCCATATCGGCGGTCCTCGATGCGCGAGGCGGCAGTATCCCACCTTGTCAGCGTCCGTCAGGTAGACCCGGTGTCTGCCCTCATTGCGTCCGAGGTTCTGATTGAGGCAAAAGCGAGAGAGTATCAGAAGGCATGCAAGGAGATATCATTCTCGTCGGGCTCGGTGCTTATGCCCGGGCGAAGTATATTCCTCTTATCGAGGATGCCGTCTCCAGCGGTCGAGCATCGGCCTTCCACGTCGTCGAGCTCGACAGTGCGCGAGACGACGTGGAAGCCTTTTTCCGGACCCGCACCTGCCAGCCGGCGAGCGTCTCATGGGTACCCGATCTCCGGCGGCGGGCGATCTGGTATTCCGGCCATGGGGAGGACGTCCTGACGGCTCTGGCACGTCCAGGCATGAAAGTCATCGTCGCGACCGAACCCAAGGCCCATTTGGGCTACCTTCGCGCGGCTCTTGGACTTGGCCTTGATTGCCTGGTCGACAAGCCCGTCGTTCTTCCGATGGGGTCGAATGGACGCCCTGCAGCGGACCGTCTGGTTGGTGCGGTCGCCGAGCTCAAGGAAATCTGCGACCGGACTGGCGGCCGTTGCGTGGTCATGACGCCGCGCCGCTTCAACGCAGTGTACGAATTGATTGGACGCTATGCGCGCCGCGCCTCCCGAAACCTTGGCACGCCGGTCACCTATATTGGTATCGAGCATCACGCGGGAGTGTGGAACACGGAGGAGGAGATCCTCTCCCGGGAGGACCATCCTTACCGCTACGGCTACGGAATGCTTTGCCATTCCGGCTATCACTACATCGATATTCTCTCTGGTCTCCTGGCTCACAATGAGGAGCACTTTGGGAGGCTGGCGGTTGAGCTGGATGTCCACCGGGCGAGCGCCGCCGACCAGGTCGGGCAGATTGGCCCGGATCCGGTCCGCAGGCTTCGCGGCGACGCGCCAGACGCTGCACTGTTTCCCGCGCCACCATTCTGGGGTGAGACGGATATTGTCTCGTCCGGAGCCGCAAGGCGTCCCGGAAGTCGCGAGACCGTCTGCCTGTTTCGGCTCGACCTTCTGCAGACCAGCGTCTCACTGCGCAATTGGCGGCAACTGCCGGCCGATGTTTACAACAAGAACGGACGGTACGGTTCCGAGACCATTCGCTTGAATATCGGTCCCTTCGTAGCGATCGAGGCCAGGATTTTCAAGCGCCCACACCTGAACATGGAAGATCACCCGGAACTGAGAAGGGAGGCGCACATCACGCTTTGGCGCAATGCCGGTTTCCTCGGCGGCGCAGTTTTACGCGAGCGGCGTTATCCCGCACGGGACACGCTTGTCCGAAACGCTGATCTTGGCGCTGGCCGCAAGAGGCTGTTTGACGATTGGCTGGCGGGGAGGAGCGAGAAGAGTTCCCTCGACTCGCACACCCGGACAATCTCGCTCTTTGCTCATTATTTGGCGGCGCTCACGACAGATGGAGCGAACCGCGATCAAGCGACTCCATCACGCGCCCTTAGCAAAGTGCCGGCATGAATGTCGCCGCTTCGGCTTGAGCGGGCCCTCGGCATTCTGATCTTGCAGTATTCGCCGGAAACGGCCCGACATTGGCCATCGTTGGTCGTGGCCGGGAAGGTGGGGCTCTTGGCCGTGCGTACTGCATGCCAGACGCATTCTTCTGATCAACTGCGAGACGATTGATGAATGGTGACCGTCACGACGTTCTATTTGACGGTAGCCATCCTCTGCCCAGCAACTACCGGGCATACAGGCAGTCTGTTCATGTTCCGCTGGTCCAGTTGCTTCGACAAAATCCGGGGTGCCGCTTTCTCGAGATCGGCGTAGGGCCGACCTTCAGGCAGGAGCGGTTCAGGGCTATCAACGAGCTCGACATCCGCTATGTGGGCCTGGACTTCGAACATGTTTGCGCCCAACGCCGTGCCGATCTGTCCAGTGCCGGCATCGCCGATCGAAACATCACCTTTCTGGGAAATGCGTCAGGAACATACCTGTTCAACTTGATCAGGTTGGCGAGAAATCGAGAGACTTTCGACATCATCTATCTCGACGGTAGCCATTCGATCTATGTCGATCTGGCGGCTGCTTTTGCAGCAATACGGCTATTGAGGCCTAGTGCTCTGTTCCTTTTCGATGATGTGAGGTTTTCCTTCGGAAGGAGACGTTTGATCCCGACCACAACTCAATATGCGGATGCCAATGAGGCGAAGCAGTTGACCGAGGATGAAGCCAGCGAAGCTCACGTACGATCATCATACGGGACTATCTGATTCCTTTGTTCGGTTTGAGGTGGAGCGGTCGTGGTCGGATCCTGATTGGATCGCACTCCGAGCGCCCAAATCCGCTCGGTGGATGCGGATTTGACGGTTTTCCCATGATCGCGCTCCGCGATCGACGTCTGCACCGCTATCACGAAGCAAGCCGGCAGGGTTCGCCCTCTGGGCACGCCTGAAGTTGCCGCCATGGTCGTTCGAAGCCTTGAACTTGCAAACGTTCCCGACGGCCGTGTCGTCGTTCTTTCGGAAATCGATGATCGATCTACGATCAAGGAGCCGGCCGATCAATCAGCTACCTGCTCGCCACGACGCGCTTCTCATCTCCAGGCGCCAGCTGAGGGCCGAATTCACGCGGCGCTGCAGGCAAAAATTGTGCTCTGATGTGCTCAGTCATTGCTGTGCTTTCTGGTTCACGTGTTCAATTTTGCAAGGCCGCCCCTGCGTGCGTGACTAGAGTGAACGAGGCCCATGCTGCTGGCAGCCTTGATGTCCCGAGCTCGAGGTCAAGATCGTGTTGCTGGTGAGTTCGCTGCTGTTATAGCTGACCACCTCTTCGACTTCCCAAGCTCAATCGCCGGCCGCTCCAGTTCCTGCAGCCATCCGCTGCCGGAAAGCGAGGGGCGGGCGCCTTAGCCTTGTCGATGGCGCGCAATCATCGGTCATTGCGGAGGGTGGCATCCTGCGTAATGGAGCAAAAATTGCTGGATTTCTGCGCGACTTAATTCTGCGTTGCGAGCTTGCTGCAAAGCGAACTGCTATCCGGACTAGAAAATGCCTTACGCGAGATTGCTAAGGGAGTTGGGTGTCATCAAAGAAGGCATGCTGCACGCATAAATCTCATGTAGGCCTTACGGTTGTTAGAGCCGACCGCAAGCATAAGACGGCGGCCGGGCGCGCTCAATCGTGACAAATGCGGGCGGCGGCATTGGCGGAAGGATGATAATTATACGCACGGCGCTGCGAACGATCTGGATTTCGCTCGCACGGTATTTGCATCGCGCGAAATGATCGTAGGGCCTGTCATAGCGAAGCCATTCCGAATGGCGTCACTGCAAGAGAATCGGACCGTGTTGACTTATCTGCATCCCGTATCTTTTTTCGCGACGAGACTTACATGGCCGGCCAAATGACCAAGAAGAGCATCTGCCGCGAGCCCGAATTTGCAGCGGCGCGCGAGCACTCCGTGTCGGATTCGGCCGGATCGGTGAAGGCATGGCGGCCGATCTCTATCGCGCGGACGCGCAGCCGGACATCACCGGCAGAGTGCTTGAGCAGGAGCTGGAAAGTCTCGACCCTCGCGCTGGCATCGAGGATGTGAATATGGGTGCGCGCTGCGGCCTTATGAGCGTTGTTCAGGCGGAGCTCTGCGGCGAGGGCGCTTCATGAAGATCGACTGCGAGGTGCATGCTTTCCGTCTTAAGAGCCGGCAGGCTGCGCCCATCATCGACGGCTCCATGGAAACGCTGGAAGGCGCCGCGCGGGGATCGGAGATCACCGGCCTGGTCCTGGTTCAGCCTGCCTTCCTGAACGGCGACCCGGCCGAGCTCTTCGCCCGGGCGAGCCAGACCCGGATACCCGTGAGGCTCATTCCGCCCCTCGTGCAACCGGTGGCGCCTGAGGTGCTGGAGGAGTGGGCTCGATCAGGCGCCATTGGTTTAGCGCTAACCCTCACCGATTCCGATCCGCTCGCCGAATCCCTCGAGGCCGCGCTCCAGCTGGGCCTGCACTTGGAGGTGTCGGGTGGCCTCGAAGGACGTGAGCACCTCGCAGAGTTGCTCCTCGCCGACGGCCATCGACTGGTTTTCCGCGGCTTCGGACTTGCGGATAGCGCCCGCGATCCTGCCTGGGATCCTCGCCTCGCACGGCTTCTGGCGCTCGCGCAGGGCGCCGAGGTGTGGGTGAAGCTGTCGGGGATCGGACGCGTCCCAGACGGCTGGGCCCATGCAGCTGCGGCCAGAATGCTGCGGGAGCTCGGGCCGAAACAGCTACTCTGGGGCTCGGAGTGGCCGCACGTCGGAGCCGCCCACGCCTACGCGCCATCCTATGCGCAGACACTTGAGTGGCTTCAGGACCTCGTCCCAGACGAGGACGCCCGAGGGCGAATCCTCGGCGAGACGCCTGCGGCCCTTTACCGATTTCGGTGAGTTCAGACCCGGACGCCTGCCGAAATGACCAAATCAGCATCGCCCACCGGAGCCACGGGTTCGCCGCTGAAGAGATTTCGCTCAAAAGCGACAGATGGAGCGGCCAAAATGTTTTCTGAGAACCCAAACCGAGCATGCGTAGAACCAGTAGGGCGGAAGCGGAAAGCCGACACCGGATAGGTTTGGCTATGGATGCAGACGTGCACACGACGGTGGAGATTATTTGTTCAGGGGCTGATGAGATGTCTGATCGATTTCCAATCTTTGACGTTATCTTGGAACAGCGCAGACGAAGCTGGGTGTGGTCGGTCCGCACGACCGGCGGCACGCTGGTCATGACAGGTTCAAGAAGCAGCCGATCAGATGCTCGCTATGAAGCCGACCGAGCGCTTTTTCTGATGCTGCTGAACGCGCCTTATCATTCGCGGCTCTCGGCGCGAATGATCCATGCTAACCAACAGGCTCGCGCGCGGCGTTCGCTTCCGCCCAAACTTTAGAGTCCTTTGACCTAGCCGGCTTCTGTTGGCGCGCCCGGTCTAGCGGGCTGACCAGACCAGCTCTCAGCAGTTGTTGGAGCCTCCCCTTAGCAGCCCGATATGGCTATCGCTGCGGGTCCAAGGAAAGGCGGTGTTCGTTGGGCGTCAACTTTCGAATATCCATCTCAACGCCGAGGCGTGAATGCTACTTTCACCTTAGTGGTCCCAGCGATAGCTTTTGGGAGGTCAAGCGGCTTCCAGGAGAGCTGCCTTTTTGCAGAGGCGGACAGCCAGCGGCAAAAAAGCACGTGCGATTTCAGTCTTGTCACTGCGGTCGACCGCATAGGCCCGATATTGCATGCCGCTTGCAGCACGTGACCCCGGTACCAGGTGCAGGACGCCGCCACGTACGAGATCGCTGACAACAATTTCGGGGCGCCACCAAAAGGCATTTTCCCCCGTCATGACCGCCGGCAGAGCAAGGTAATTGTGATCGTATCGCGCGCCCGCCTTGACGTCTGCGGACCGCGCCGAGGGCGCTTCACCATCGTCGCTGGCCACCTCGACCTGCCACTTAGCCTGAAGTTCATTCGACACGACCGAACGCGTTCGTTCAGGCGAAAATGCGCTCCGCCGCGCGCAGATCGTCGATGCTGTCGACTTCGTACCACTTGAGATCGTCACAACGTGCCACTGCGAGCTTTAGACCCCGCCTTTCCACCAAGTCGGCAAGAAGCTCCTCGATGTATGCCTGCCTAGCTCCCGAAGCGATGATATCGTCGAGCGCCGGGACGATTGTTTCCCGGAGGGTCGACGCCGAGAACCGCAGCAGGTTCATCGTCTTGAATAGACTTGGACCATCCGCTGCAATGTTGGCGGCGGTCTGCTTCATGCGGAAAGCTGAGATGAAGCCGCTATCCGACAACAGGACTGCTGACCCTTCCATCAGCTCGTCGAAGGGGGCTACCGCAGCCATATCGGCCGCCGGCCCGAGCAGAAGGTAACGCAACGCGTCCTTCTCGAAAAAGACATCACCCTCGAGAAGAAAGCAGTCGTCCGAAAGAAGTGCGTCGCGTGCCAACCATAAGGAATATGCGCTGCCGGTGTGGGCGAAGACAGACGACTCCACGTATTTGATTTTGAGTTTCCCAAAGCAGCTGCCGCAGGCATATTGAATAGCGTCCTTCCGATAACCGACGACGATCGTCACCTCCTCGACACCGACCGCTTGCAGATTGTGGAGAGCGTTGTGAAGGATCGGAGTGCCGTTGATCTCGACCAGGGGCTTGGGACGCAGATCTGTCAGCGGACGCAGGCGCGAGCCCAAGCCGGCCGCTAGAATGACGGCCTTCTTGGTAGCATTGCTAGCCATCGAATGACCTTTCATTGGGAGGGAACCGTCATTTAAGGCGTTAGGGGCTGATCGCGACCTGAATATCCGTGCGGAGAAACCAAAAGCAGCGGCAACGCAGAGAAAGTGATCAATGAGAGCCCTCGCGCTATTGTGTGAAATATCCGGTGTCAGGAAGGCAACCTCAAGCGTGGATGGACATTCCCGTGAAGCGTGTGACGATGGGAAGGGAGTCTTGCCTGGCGGGACTTAGTCAAGGCGGGTACTGCCAGTAGGGGGAGTGGGGTAGGTCAGGTGAAGTTGAGATATCGCGCTTCCGCATGGGCAAGTTCGTCGTACCTCAACAATTCAAAAATCTCGTCGAGAGCTGCGATATTCGGCTCAACGCCGGCAATGCTTTCTTCCGCAATGATGCGACCGCAGACGTGTCGCATAGCCAATATTGCAGCCCGCACGGAATGGTTGGCCCAAATCACTGTGGAGATGCCGGCATCACGGTATTCAGAGACAGGTGTTCGATAGTATTTCGTCGGGACGATCACCACAGGCAGGCGGTTTCGCCAGGCAGTTGCAAACGAGATGATCTCCTCCGCGGTGCTCTTGCGTGAGTGAATGAGGATCGCATCAGCACCGGCCGCAGCGTAAGCTCCAGCACGTGAAATTGCTTCGTCCAATCCATGGCCGGCTATCAGCGCTTCGGTCCGCGCCACCAGGACCAAGTCGTCCGCCACTGTATCCTTTACGGCGCGCAGTCGACCGGAGAACTCGCCGATATCGGCTAGCGGATGCCGATCTCCAACAAACGAGTTGATCTTCGGAAAACAGCTGTCCTCCAGCGCAATCCCGGCAGCGCCACGCTGTCGAAGTTTGCGTGCCACAAGGCGCGCATTGTTGAAATTCCCGAATCCGCCATCGCCGTCTACGAGGACTGGCAATTCGGTCGCGTCCACTATGCGCTCGACCACATCGACGAACTGGCTCCACGAGGCCTCGTTGGCATCGCGATAGCCAAGAGAGCTTGCAATGGATAGGCCCGACGCCCAGAGGCCTTTGAAGCCTGCGCGCTTGGCAATCGCGCCCGAAAGCGCATCGTGAGCCTCCATCAGGAAGAAGAGGTCGCTCTCGGAACAGATCTCAGCGCGAAGCTCTTGTGAGAGTGAGGGGCCTGCGCTTCGCTCTTGGCGATTTTCGACAGCCGATTTTGGTTGATATTGCATGCCGATTCCTTGATTCATTCGCCCCTGTCGAGCGTACACTGCGTGCTTGGTCCAGTTCTGGATGACCAAGTCGTTTGGGCGATCCCGCAGCTCAATCTATAGCTGACACACGTCTGTCATCCTGATCAAGGACCAGCGTTGGTAGTTGACCAGGGCACGGCGTGTTCGACCTCCTTGTAATTAGCGCTTGAGTTGCGGATACTCCGATCGCAAAACATTTGGTCGTGTCGGCGGAAAGTCGAAGAGCGCACGCGTTTGCCAGCCGGCAAATCTTATCAGCCCCGCGGCTTCTCGCGTTGCCCGACCTGCGGCAAATCTGGATATCTCGATTGGATCGTGACGCGGCAAAGCCTGATCCAGGCGAGTTGGGTCGACGTTTCTCCTTCCTCCGTGAACGTCGCGATCGTTCGCCTTGCTTGCGTGCCTCGCTCTCGGCACGGATGCAGTCAACAAACGCGTCACAAGCCGAGCGCGTTCGATATCAGCCACTGTCTGGGCTGATCGAAACGGAAACGTCCTATTTCCGACGTGGGCCGCAATTGCTTTGATTGCGTGACGCGACGCAATCGATCGTCGATGTTTTCAAGCGCGTCTTCTCCACGCGGATTGCCCGAGCGTCGCAACTGGTACGGGACTTGCTGTGCTCATCCCAGGTCTTCCGAACGTTATGGAGGACCGCGTGCCCAGCTATCAAGCAGCTTGCCGACTTCGCGCAATCCTGCGTGCGTCCGGTCATCTATAACCAATAGGCCAAAAGGAAGGGGAACCACTATCAGTTTTATCGTAGCCGGACTTCCCACGGAGGCGTCCGCGCGAAAGGCGCTGACCTGATCCCACGATCGGCATTGAAGAACGCAATGATCGTCGACTTCGCCTATGTAGGGAACTCACGGACTCGGCCGCTGCCATCACTTGAGGCCACTCTCGCGCGACCAAATCCGACCAAATGCAGCATCAAGGTGCGGGCGCGGTCACGCAAGCGGGTGCAGGTCGGTCGCATTTGGTGCCAGCGCATGGTTCGAAATGCGGCATGCGTCTCTTAAGACTATGCGTGAAACATGACTGAGGCGTTTTGCTCTCTTGAATACTTGCTGTGGAACTGAAGCATGAATATCGAGTGGTGTTGCAGCACGCTGGCCCGGGCGGGCGCCGAATGTGCCATCGTGGCTTCCAATGTTCCGGAACTGGTGTCGATGATGCTTATCAGGAGAAAGTCCGCGATCCGAAAACTCCGCCTTGTACGCGCGTTATGTGTTGCTGTCGTTGCGATCCTGGTCTCATCGCAAGCTGGCGCAGATGATGATCTGATGAGGGCTGCGAGGCGGACATTTAAACCGATCCCCCCGGTCGTGCCTGCGGTGAAGGACAACCCGGTCACCCGCGAGAAGGTCGAACTCGGTAAGATGCTATTCTTCGATCCGCGCGTGTCCGGTAGCGAGATTATTAGCTGCAATAGCTGTCACAATCTAGGTACAGGCGGAGTGGATGCCGGACCGACTTCGGTGGGGCACGGCTGGCAACGAGGGCCACGTCGGGCCCCAACCGTCTATAACGCAGTATTCAATGTGGCGCAGTTCTGGGATGGACGTGCCGCGGACCTCAAAGCGCAAGCAAAGGGCCCCGTGCAGGCTAGTGTCGAAATGAACGCGAGCCCAGATCATGTGATCAGCACGCTAAACTCGATGAGCGACTACGTCGTCATGTTCAAAAAGGCGTTTCCAAATGAGGGATCGCCAGTCACCTTTGACAATTTCGGAAGGGCGATCGAGGCCTTCGAAGCGACTCTCATTACGCCCGCGGCCCCTTTGGATCGGTACCTTGAAGGCAATTCGAATGCTCTCGATGATCAGCAGAAAGCTGGATTGAAGCTATTCATGGAAACAGGATGCTCGTCTTGCCACAATGGAATCAACGTCGGTGGCCAGGACTATTTTCCGTTTGGCGCGGTCGAAAGGCCAGCCGCCAGCCTGCTTCCGGCCGCCGACAAGGGCCGATCCGCGGTTACCAAGCTGGCCAGCGATGAGTACGTTTTTCGCGCAGCGCCGTTGCGCAACGTCGCGCTGCGACCGCCATACTTCCATTCGGGTCAGGTCTGGAGCCTTAAGCAAGCTATTGGCGTGATGGCTGAAGTCCAGCTTGGCGTTAAACTCGACGATAAGGAAAAGAACGATATCGTCGCGTTTCTGAACTCGCTGACCGGGCAGCTGCCCAAGATCGAGTATCCGATATTGCCCACGCGGACTGACACAACGCCACTGCCGCCTACAGGAAAATAGTATCTTCCATTACTGTCCGGCCCGTTTGTTTGATGAAAGGATGGCGCAGGGTGCGACATAGGGCCGGCGATGCATCAAGAAAATCGGAAACTTACAAGATGGATGGCTTTGGCTGGCATTTGGCGGCACCCGCACATGCGCAACCCGCGAGTCGGCGCCGCGGTACTCCTCAGATCAGTCCCTATTGTTCGGCACAGCGCGCCGAGGCGAGCGCGGCTGAGCTTCGTTGCGTTATGGACCGCGTCGAGACTGAGCCGGTCGCCTCCCTTAATGAAAATCAGGACAGCTTGCCTCGCAACTTGAAACGCAGTGTCTTGACCTCCCCGGTCCAGGAAAAAATGCTCCTCCGTCAATGTATTGATACAATAATATATCTTTGGTTTATCTATGTATCCGTAGTTGACGGTTTTCCTCGCGATTGACCCAAACAGGTCTTTCAGGAAATCCTTGTTCTTGGCGATTTTTTTTCAAAACGCCCGATGAGCCGCGATCGATATCGATGATATCGTCTATCTTTTGGACTTCATCCAGTTTCAGAAACGGATTTCTTTGAAGTCCAAGCAGGATATCTATGCCCAGGCGCCGTCGAATTTCAGCGAAATGATGATCGTAGTCAATTATGTCGCGCCCCGTTTTGCTGCTCACGAATTCGCGAACAAACCTTCTTGAAACACTTTCGATGAAGTGCTCGCGAGAGCCGCTCACGTGGTAAAACACCAAGAAGGTACGGCGGATCTGTTCTACCAGAAACCGACTGATTTCAGCATGCGGAACCCAGCGCACCACCGCGCTCTCGGAGAGAGAATCCTCCGAATATTCGCCTGTTATCTCTGATTCTCTTTTTTGCAGGTCATTCCTGTGTCCGAACCTCCGAATACTCCCATGTAGAATTTCGAACGCAAGATAAGGAAAAAGCAAGTAGGGGGATTCCGCGGCATGCGGGTCGGAGAAGTGGCGCCGCTGCCGCATATAGAACAATACTTTTCCATCTTGCGGTATTGCACGCGCTATTTCTGCAATGACCTCGTCGACGATATACATCTTGTTCGAACTAAGAAGTTCATCTTGAAGGTGCAAAATGGATCGTAGGTGCTCTTGCACGTCGACTCGCTTTCAGGTTCAACCAATACGTGAAAAATTGAAAACTTAAGGGGCGCTCGGCGCGAGGTAAAGGCTAATCGTGATAGCTCCGACAAATTTCCGGGCGGTTGACTGGATGAAGAGAAATATCGTTGATCCCGAGTTCGACTTCAGTTTCTCGTTCGCCTCATCGGGTTGTTGGCCATCGTTCCATGTTTCCTAGCGCTCGAAAGAGCCGCGGACGAGCCTACGCGCGGCCGCGCTGAGATTGCGTGTGTGTCACGGTGCACCCAGCGGCGAATGTGCGCCGATGAAGACGTGCCTGCGCTTCAACCGCCACATTGCGTCCAGCTTGACGGTCAGGCAATCATGAATGTCCGGAAACAGAAACTCTATGGTGCGAGGAAGCTATTTTTGACACTTTTCAATTTGCAGCAAATGTGAAGCAGGCGCGGATTTCTGCCTCCGGCTGTTCTGATGGAGCGATTTTAGACGGTCAAGCGCACTCGCTCGCAGCTGAATACCGTAGTCCCGTAGATGATTGGATCATTGCTCTCGTCGGCGTCCAGGCGCTGACATTCAAAAATGGGCTGGCTCGGCAATTGTCGCAGCAACCGAGCCTCTGCAGCTGTCGGTAGTCGGCCGATGATCGAGGTACTCACTCGGTGATAGTCGGAGACTCCTACCGTCGCGAGCGCCTCCGTCACTGATGGGCTGGCTCTCAAAGCCTTCTCGAATCCCTCAAAACGTGGAAGAGGAAAGTAGTTTCGGTCGTGCTTGACGATTTGTCCATTTGCATATCCCAACAGCTCCATGAACATCGCGAAGCTACCGCGCCGCAATTTGAGAAAATCTCGTATCTCATCATCCGCTTCGACGATCTCGATTGTTAGGATCTCCTGGCCCGGCGTAATGTTGTTGGCTACGAGCACATCAGTGAAGCGCGCGCGGCGAGCGATCTGGTAGGAAACCAAATAGGCGTCATGCACAAATGTGCCGCGGCCCTGCTCGATGCGGATCAAGCCGCTCTGCTGTAGCGCACCCAGCGCCCGCCGCACCGAGTAACGTGTCGCACCTAGCTTCTGCATCAGTTCGACCTCGGTCGGAATTTGGCCTCCGACTCCGAAGTCATTGTTTTCAATAGCTGTTCGAAGCCGCGATGCAATTTCGCGCCAGCCGAGCGCAGTGCTGTTGTCCACCTCGCCGTTACTCATTGAGCCTTCCCAGAAAAATTACTTTCCCCGCACGCGAGCTGTCATAGCACCGTCACAGGACTAGTTCAATGGTTCGAACCAATTCGCAAACCTTTTTATGAGGGCGCTGGCCATGAGCTTCAACTTTAGTCGTCGCAACTTGTTTGGAATGGGCGTGCTGGGCGGTGCGGCAACGCTCGCGGGCACGAGCACACTCATTTCCCCCACACCGGCGCGAGCGCAGGGGAGTAGCGGCGATAAGCTGCAGCAGGTGCTGGCCCGGGGCCACCTCATCGTAGGTACCGGCAGCGATCTCCCGCCCTTCTATTTCACCAATGAAAACGGAGATTTCGACGGGCTGGAGATTGATCTGGCACGGCTTCTCGCCAAGGGCCTGTTTAACGATGAAAGAAAAGTCGAATTCGTTGTGCAGACATCGGACTCGCGCATCCCGAATCTCTTATCGAACCGCGTCGATATCACCATCCAAAATCTGACTGTGACCGCGCCGCGCGCACAGCAGATCGAGTTCTCTATCACCTACTATCGGACTGGCCAGGGTTTGCTGATGCGCAAGAGCGGCCCCTACAAGTCGTTCGACGAGCTGAAGGGCGCTGGCGCCCGCGCGACCATCAGCGCGTTGCAAAACGTTTTCATCGCCGACTGGGTCCACGAGATCCTGCCTGATGCAAAGGTTGTTCAGTATCCGACGCCGGACGCGGCTCTCCAGTCGCTCAATGCCGCGCAGGCGGATGCGCAGTATATCGATCACAGCCAGATCGATTATATGCTGGCGAAGATGCCAGACCGCTATATCGACAGCGGTTTCACCCATAAAGCGGGTTCGCTTGCCTGCGGCATTGCCCCTGGCCAGTTCCGATTTCTCAACTTTGTCAATACGGCGCTGCGTGAAGCCATGATCGGCGTCGACTATACGCGCTATGCGGGCATGCTGAAGAAATGGTTGGGCGTGACAGTGCCCACTCCGAAGATCGGATATCCACACGAGCTGATCTCTTGAAGCGTGACTGCGGCGATGATGCGTTACAATTGGAATTGGCAAATCATCTGGCAATATCGAGCGGCGTTGTCCGACGCACTTTGCCTTTCGCTGATGCTCGCTGCGGCTTCGATTGTCATCGGCTTAGCATTCGGCCTCTGTCTCGCCTATCTCAATGTGGCATCGTCGACTCGCATCCGCGTTGCCGCCTCGATAGTGGGACGGATCATCCGGTCAACCCCGTTGCTACTCTTGGTCTTCACGTTTTATCTGGTCCTCCCGCAATGGGGTATCCGCTTATTCAGCCCTTACTCCGCTTTCGTCGCGGCTTTGTCGATTACCGCTGGAGGCTATTTAGCGGAGAACTTTCGCGCCGGCCTCGAGTCACTGCCGCGGCATCAGATGGATGCGGCCAAGAGTATCGGGTTAACCGGCTTGCAACGCCAGTTTTATGTAGTTCTACCACTTGTGGTGCGTCACGCCCTTCCCGCCTTAACCAATAGTATTGTTGCGACTTTCAAAGATACTTCAATTGCTTCCGTCATTGCGGTCGCAGAGCTCACGTATGTCGCAAAGGAGATTAGCACCAATTATTTCAGGGTTTTCGAGGCTTGGTCAGCTGTTTCCTTGATCTATCTCGTCGCCTCTGCGCTGATCGCGTTGACCCTGCAAATCATTGAGCGGCGCCTGCCCGGACGGAGTGCCTGATGTCCGATCATTCTGCGCTCCTTGCATTATGGAACAGCCGCTTCGCGCTCCTCAACGGGCTTGGAGAGACGTGCCTCGCCGCTTGCCTCTCTGTGGGGCTTGGCATTGCAATCGGCGCCTTGGCCGCCGTCACGGCGGTGTTCGGTTCGCAAGTTCTACGCACGGCCATTAGCCTCTACATTTATCTGCTGCGTGGCTTGCCCTTGCTTGTCATCATCCTATTCGCCTACTTCGGCGTCGGCGCCCTTTGGCCGGCGCTGCCGGCTTTTGCTCTGACAGTCGCGGTTATGGCGCTATTCGCTGGCGCGCAGTTCGCTGAGATCTTCCGCGGCGCCATTCAGGCAATCCCCCATTCGCAATTCGAAGCCGCCAAGGCGATCGGACTGACATTTCCCGCTCGCATCGTACTCATCGTCTTGCCGCTAGCACTCCGGCGCGCCATTCCGTCAGCCACAAATATCGCAATAGAGATCATCAAGTCGACGACGCTGATCTCCGTTCTTGGGGTAAGCGATCTCTTTCTCGCTGGCCAGCAGGTTGCCATCCGCACCTTGTACATTCCGGAAACCTATCTGCTCCTCTGGCTTACTTACGTCGTGTTGTGTCTTGTCACCGCGGTTCTCGGCAGCCGGTTGGAGCAAAGATTTGCGCATATTAGCTTCTAATCAAAGCCCGATACTTTTCATCGAAGGCTTAAGCAAGCTCATCGGCACTCAGTCGATCTTAACCGATGTCAGCCTCAGTGTGCGCCGTGGTACTGTCACCGCGCTGATCGGCCCGTCCGGCGCCGGTAAGTCGACCCTGCTCCGCTGTATCAATGCGCTTGAAGACTACCAGGCCGGCGAGATTCGCCTTGCTGGCAAGCAACTAAGCTATGCCGGCGAAGGCTCCGCGCGACGACGTCTGCCGGACCGTTTGCTGGCAGGCGAGCGGTCGCGTATCGGCATGGTGTTTCAAAGCTACACGCTCTTTCCGCACCTCAGTGTTGAAGACAACATTACTCTCGGCCTGCGTCACGTAAAAAAGCTTTCGCGTACCAAAGCATCGGAATTGGCCGATCACTGGCTGGCGCGAGTCGGGCTACCCGGTTTTCAGCATCGCTATCCGCACCAACTGTCCGGTGGGCAGCTGCAACGCATCGCGATTGCCCGTGCCTTGGCGCTTGAGCCGGAATTGCTTCTCCTAGATGAGGTGACCTCAGCGCTCGATCCGGAACTAACTGGCGAGGTGCTCGCAGTCATTCGTGATCTGGCCTCCGTCGGCACCACGATGTTGGTTGTGAGCCACGAAATGGCATTTATTCGCGAAGTAGCCGACGAAGTCGTTCTTATGCGCGACGGAAGGATCGTTGCCGTAGAAACACCGCACGCGCTGTTCGAGCCGTCGTCCGCTGCTGCTGCCTTTGTCAGTCGCCTGACCTGGTCCGCGCGCTCGACGGCCTGAAAAGCTTGCCCGCTCCAATCGAGGAAATCGTGAGATGCCAAAACCCCCGACAATCCAGATCGCCAGTAGCTATTCGAACCGTGGTGGCCTGCTCGGAAAGAGCGGTTCGGATCCGATGATTACCGTTGCTGCCATCCCGAGCTGGGGTCCTGCGTGAGCCCAGGAAAAATACCGGGGTTGGAAGTCATACGGCCTGAACGTCTGCATCCGAGTTCGGACTGTGGCGTGTGATTCCTGCTGCACGATCTCGCTTTTTACCAAAATCTCCGCACTTGCCAAAGGCCCAGCCTGCGTTCGTGCCGGACTGGAAAAGGACTGATGTTTAAACTTATCCTGATCAGCGATACACATTTTTCCGCCGACCACGGCTGCACCAACACCGGTTGGAAGGATCTTGCGTCCTGCATTCAAGACGCGCAGCCAGACCTCGTCATCCATACAGGCGACATAGTCTTGGACCGCCCAGACTGTCGCGAGGATCATGCGTACGCGCGCAAACACCTCGATGCCCTAGGATCAAAATGGCTGGCCATTCCCGGCAATCATGATGTAGGCGATGGTCCACCGGCGACTATGACCATCACCCAAGCGCTTGTCGATGCTTTCGTCGAAACATACGACGCATCACATTGGAGTCTCGATATCGAGAAGTGGCGGCTGATCGGCACCAACAGTATGTTGTTCGGTTCGGGCCTTCCGCAGGAAGAGGCTGAATGGACCTTCCTTCAACAAGCACTCGCGGGAGCCGGGTCACAGGAAATTGCGGTCTTCGTCCACAAGCCGATTTTCCTCACCGCTTCTGACGAGCCGCAGGCTGGTACTGCCACCCTACCTCAGAACGTCCGGACCAGACTATGGGATCTTCTACGCCAGCACGCAGTGCGTCTCGTCGTTAGTGGTCATCGCCATGAATACCGTGTCGTGAATCGCGACGGTATCCAGTGTGTCTTTATTCCGACCGCATCACGTCTGGCGCTCAACGAGTCGACGCCACCATTCGTTCCGAAGGGAACAACCGCCGGTATCGTTGAATGCATCATTGATGACCGAACAATTCTGCATCGCTTCGTCGGTATAGGCGGTCCCGAATCGACACATGAGCGCTCGGCGACCATTGACATGCGCAGCGACGTCCTTGCGCCGTCCTCTGAGAGAATCATAGCTGCGATGGCCGCGGCTGCTCGCGCGCCGCTTGCCTTCTTACGCAGCGAAGATGTTCAGCAGCAAAAGTTGGTCAAGCGCTTAACAGAGATGTTCGGTTTCGAAGACGGACTATTCCTGCCGACTGGAACGCTCGCCAATCAAATCGCGGTCCGGCTCTGGTGCCAACCCGGCGAGGCACTGCTAGCAGATCCCGAAAGCCATGTTGCGAGCAGTGAGGCGGCTTCGGTTGCGGGGCTCGGAGGTGCTGTCATACGGACAATTACTGGAGAACTGGGTCATCTGCACCCGGACGCGATCCCAGCCGCGATCAAGGCGCTTCCAGGCTCGGCACCGGAACGCGCGCTCCGCCTCGTGTGGCTCGAAAATACCCACAATCGCGCCGGGGGGACGGTCATGCCCGCTGGCTGGCAGGAGAAAATCGCTGCGATCTGCCAAGCGCACGGACTACCGATCCACCTCGACGGGGCCCGCCTGTTCGATGCGATTTTCGCCTCCCAAGCGCCCCCTGAGCAAATGACCGCTGGTGTTTCCAGTCTAACGCTTTGTTTGAACAAGGGGCTAGGAGCTCCACAGGGCGCGATGCTCCTCGGCAACCACGACTTCATTGCCCAAGCCTTACGCGTTCAAAAAATGTTTGGTGGCCTGTGGCGCCCGGTCAGTGTTCTCGCGGCCGCAGCTGCCACTGCGCTGGACGAGTGGACCGAACGCGTTGAACGGGCGCACCAACGTGCTCGACAACTGGCCAAGATCCTAGAGAGTGGTCTGCCGGATGGCGTGTCAGTGTGTCCGCCGCAAACCAATATCGTCATGCTCCAGCTACGATCGGATGCCGAAGCCGCTGACGTTATGACCTCGCTGCGATTGAAGGGCCTACTAGTGTCCAACTATCGTCGCGGCCGCTTGCGGCTCGTCACGCATTGGGGCATCTCAGTTGACGACGTTGAAGGTGCAGCCGCCATTATCCAAGGTGTGCTGAGCCAGTGACCGAGGACCACGCAAATACACTTCTTGGGAATACCAACGGCCGTCTTGGTTGCAGGATGGTATGGCCCGACGGACTGAGATCAGGCGCCAGAGAGGCGAGGTTGCGTCCCCATTCGCGGCGGTTTGTCAAGAATGCGATTCTCGCAAAGCTCTCCCTTCAAGATCAAGCGGCAATAGGCAGGCTCCTTGAGCCTATCGTTTTAAGAGAACGTATGGTTCTGCATCAGCCGTACCGATATCCTGATTACGTCTATTTTATCGAAACAGGCCTGGCCTCATTGAGAATTGTCGAGGCGGGAAGGATCTTCGAGACAGCGTTGATAGGATATCGCGGCGCCGTCGGTGCCTCGCTGTTGCTGGGGGGGCACCTTTTTACGCATCAGTCTGTCGTGTTATTTCCCGGAAGCGCTCTTAGGATCCGTGTTGAGGATTTGCGGCAGCTCATGAGCGAGCAATCTGAAATCCGCGAACATCTATCTCGGTATGTTCGAGCGCTAACCTCGCATTGTATTCAGACAGGTTTCTGTGGCGTTTGGCACCATCGCGAACGCAGACTTGCAAGCTGGCTGTGCTTAGCGAGTGATGCTGCAGACTCTCACGTGCTTCCGGTTACCCATGAGTACCTTTCGTCCGTCTTGGGAATGCCCCGAGCGGGGATCACGGAGACGCTAATCAAACTCGCAGAAGAAGGCCTGATTCGGAAAACGAGAGGCGTCTTGCAAATCGATGAACGCAAGCGCCTCGAGCAAAAGACGTGCAACTGTTACAGGCTCATTTCTGGCGCGTATACGCTTTCTGAATCTGCGATACCGTCGGAATATCCCGCGGCCTAGCTGAGACAACGTTCTGACCTACCGATTACAGGCAACGGAGCCAGTGCGCGTGGTCTGCAACAGCGCGTCAATACGTCTGCGACTACCTTCAGCACAATTCGGTTCAACATTCTTTCAGCGGCGCAGTGCCGTTGCAGACGCTCGTCCATAGCTGGCCTCGGTCGGAAACAAACATTTCTGAGGCCACCAAAGCACGCCCGCCGAGAGCTTACGCGCTTTCGTCTGATCCATACACAGTTCGCCTACCGATCGCGCGCGCAATTTGGCATCGTAATCATGCGAGAGGCGGAATGATCCGCACCGCGACGTTAGCTGCCGGATCTTGTCAGTTGGCGTTCGAGAAGAGCCCTGTAGTGCGAGAATGATATAGGGCAGGTGGCTGGCTTCCTCCGCAACAGTCGAGCGGCCATCTTGAGGCGAATGAAATTGGGGGACTTTTATGAAGATGGCGAAAAGCCTGTTGCTCAGCTCGACCGCTGGTCTCATTGCGCTAAGCTCCGCGCAGGCGGCAGACCTGCCCGTGAAGGCGAAGGCAGTCGAGTACGTGAAAGTGTGCACGCTCTATGGTGCTGGGTTTTACTACATTCCACGTACCGATACTTGCATCAAGCTGGGCGGTTATCTACGCGCCGAAGCCGCTTTCGCTTCAAACTCCGTATATGACGCCGGCAACACTGGTCTGGCCGGCGCACATAACCGTCTCAGCAACTACTACTACGCCAAATCTCGGGAAACTCTAAACATCGATACGCGCACGGCGACCGAGTACGGCGTCGTTCGCACCTACTTCAATGGTGTATTCACCTGGATCTCGGGCACCTACACGGGGGCAGGCACAACTGCCGTGAACGGATCGACTGCCTATACGACATCGATTGGTTCTCAGGTCGGTGGTGGTTCGCTCGGGGTCTTTGCCGCCTTCATCCAATTCGCTGGCTTTACGATGGGTAGGGCGGTCTCACAGTTCTCTGCACCTTGGGCCAACTATCCGGCCAACAATTTCGACGGATTGCCGGGCGCCGGAAGCTGGACCGCTGGTGTGAACCAGTTCTCCTACACCGCTGACTTCGGTCAAGGGGTTACGGCTTCATTCTCGGCCCAGGATCCGGTTGCAGAGTCGACAAATATCTGGAACGTGAGCGGCGCGACGCTGGCTGGTCTCGCAACCGGTGCGTATGGGGCCAGCGACATTGGTGGTTCGCGCGCACCGGACCTAATAGCAGCAGTTCGCATTGATCAGGCTTGGGGTCTTTTCCAAGGTTCGTTCGCCGCACATAACAATCACTCCGCCTACTACGGTGCGACCGAGGCGAGCGGCTATGCGGGTGACAGGTGGGGTTGGGCTGCTCAGCTAGCCTTATCGATCAAGAACATCCCGAGCGGATCGGGCGATACAATCAACATGTCGGCGGTCTACACCAATGGTGCGAGTCGCTACAATTTCCACGACCAGATGAACACCACGACGTTCGCAATGTATGGCGGTACGGGACTAGCGGGCGCTTACCAGAGCGTCGGCCTTGGGGGTGTTTCTGACTCGGTTTTCGTGACCGGCTCTGGCCAGGAGCTTACCCGAACCTTTGGCTTCCAAGGTGGCTATACCCACAATTGGAATCCAAACTGGGCCACTAGCATCTATGGCGGGTGGGCAGCTGTACGGTATGACAACACAGCCAAGGGCTACATTTGCGGCGCGTTCGCTGCGAACCTTGCGTTGTCGAGTGGCGTAGCCGGTTGCAATCCTGACTTCAATTATGGAGCTATCGGTTCAATGACTATCTGGACTCCTGTCAAAAATCTGAGCTTCTCGGCCGACCTCACTTACTCGATGCTCGACCAGAAGTATGCGAGCGGGAGCACGGTGACGCTCCCGGTTCAGTCAGGCGTAGCCAAGCCCGGCGTGGTTCACGAGCTGAAAGATCAGAATAGCTTGACCATGTTGCTCCGCGTTCAGCGCAACTGGTGAGCCTCTATGAAATCAACAGAAGGAGAAAGAAACGTTTGACCTCCGGGAAGGCTCCCGACATGCCCGTTGGGGGCCTTCTACAACTCTGATGCAGTTTTCGGCGACGATGATGCGGCGCTGGTCGTCTCCGAACCCCTGTCGCGACACGGGGCAATCAAATATGGCTGCGGCTCGCCGGCGCATCCGATCACGGCAAGGAACACGTCGCGCCGCATTGAGCGCGAGAGGAGAGCGATGATGAAATCCCACGGAAGCACCATCTCCGTTAATGGTCGCATCTATATGGCGCCGGAGCGGCCTACCGTCGTGATTTGTCTGGATGGTTCAGAGCCAGGTTACATCGAGAAGGCGATCGAGGCCGGAATGGCGCCGACGTTCGCTCGATTCATGAAGGACGGAACTCATGTCCACGCAAACTGCGTCATTCCAAGCTTCACGAATCCGAACAATCTCTCGATCATCACCGGGAGACCTCCGGCAGTTCACGGGATCGCAGGCAATTATTTCTATGACACCGCCAGAGACGCCGAAGTGATGATGAACGACCCGCGTTTTCTCCGCGCGCCGACGATTCTGGCCGCCGTGCATAACGCGGGTTACAAGGTCGTAACTATCACCGCCAAAGACAAACTGCGCGCACTTTTGTCGGACGGGCTGGACTACTCCACTGGCCGCGCCATCGCTTTCTCCTCGGAAAAAGCCGACCAGGCGAGCATCAAGGAAAATGGGATCGGCCAGGTGCTCGAATTCGTCGGGCAAGCATTGCCGGAGGTCTACTCCGCAGATCTGTCGAGATTCGCATTCGCTGCCGGCGTGAAGCTCTTAGAAGTGCATCGGCCCGACCTGATGTATCTTTCGACAACGGATTACATCCAGCACAAGGTGCCACCCGGCGCGGAGATCGCAAACCGTTTCTACGGGATGATCGACGGCTATCTAGCGTGGCTGGATGCGCTCGGCTGCAACATCGTGGCAACCGCCGATCATGGGATGAACGACAAGCACCTGGCCAATGGCGCACCTGACGTCATTTACCTTCAGGATCTGATGGACGAATGGATTGGTAAGGGGAAGGCGCGCGTGATTCTCCCAATCACCGATCCTTACGTCGCCCATCACGGCTCGCTCGGCTCGTTTGCGACTGTTTACATCGGCGAATGGCCGGCTGAAGAATTGCTGCAAAGGCTGCGGCTTGTTCACGGCGTCGACCTGGCTTTGATGCGCGAGGAGGCCTGCGCACAATTCGAGCTTCCGCCCGATCGGATCGGCGATATTGTAGTACTCTCGTCGAAGCACAAGGTACTGGGTAGCAGCCGCGGCCGCCACGATCTTTCAAGCCTGCACGAGCCACTGCGCTCCCATGGCGGATTGACAGAGCAGCGCGTCCCGCTGATCTCGAACCGAAAGATCGCGCTTCCGCCGGACTATCCGTTGCGAAACTTCGACGCGTTCGATGTCGCACTAAATCGCATTCAGTGAGAGCAAGGGGGTAATCATGAAGGTCCAGGCGCCAGCCTTCAGGCACGAACAAATGCGCATCGCAGGAGCTCAGATCGATGTTGAAGAACGGGTCGAGGTATTCAATCCGTACACAGGGAAGCCTATCGGCTCGGTGCCCGCTGCTCGTCCGGAGCATGTGCGCGACGCTTTCGCGAAAGCCAAGACATTCAAGTCAAAACTCACGCGTTACGAACGTCAGCAGATACTGCTGAAAACGGCTGATATCCTAGCGAGCCGCAAGAGCGACTTTGCGGGGTTGATTACCGCCGAATCCGGGCTTTGCTGCAAAGACTCACAGTACGAGGTAGGTCGCGCCTATGACGTGTTTTCCTTTGCAGGGCAGCTTGCCATCCGTGACGATGGAGAAACTTTCTCCTGTGACATCAGCCCGCAGGGCAAGGCGCGCAAGATCTTTTCGACGCGAGCGCCGCTGCTTGGTGCGATTTCGGCGATCACGCCGTTCAACCACCCGCTCAATACGGTGAGCCATAAGATCGCACCAGCGATCGCTACCAATAACCGTATCGTACTGAAGCCGACCGAGCTAACGCCGCTGACAGCGCTCGCGTTGGCTGATGTGCTCTACGAGGCCGGCTTGCCGCCGGAAATGTTATCGGTAGTGACGGGCAATCCCCATTCGATGGGCGAGGCGATGATCACTGACCCGGATGCTGACCTAGTGACCTTTACCGGATCGGTCCGCGTCGGAAAGCACATCGCCGCTACGGCAGGATACAGGCGGATTGTGCTTGAGCTCGGCGGTAATGATCCCTTGATTATCATGGAAGATGCCGATTTGGAAAAAGCCGCAGAGCTGGCCGTCATCGGGGCCACCAAGAATTCCGGCCAGCGCTGCACGGCGGTCAAGCGCATCCTGTGCGTGGAGGCAGTGGCAGATGATTTCTCTGCACTGGTCCTTAAGAAAGCCCGCTCTCTGAAATGCGGGGATCCCATGGACCCCTCGGTCGATGTGGGCACTGTCATTACTGAAGTGGCAGCAAAGGAGTTCGAACGCCGCGTCAATACGGCCGTTCATGATGGCGCTCAACTGCTTCACGGCAATGACCGCAAGGGTGCGCTTTATCCGCCGACGGTCGTGGATCGTGTTCCCCACACAAGCGAGTTGGTGATGCAAGAAACGTTCGGACCGGTGGTTCCGATCATCAGGGTCCCAAATGACATCGAAAGCGTGATCAGCATCTCCAATTCGACCGCATTCGGTCTGTCCTCAGGTGTCTGCACGAACCGGCTGGACTACATTACGCGGTTTGTGAACGAGCTCGACGTGGGTACCGTGAACGTCTGGGAGGTGCCCGGCTATCGGATTGAAATGTCGCCGTTCGGCGGCATAAAGGACTCCGGCCTTGGCTATAAAGAGGGCCTTTGGGAATCGATGAAAAGCTTCACTAACATCAAAACCTATTCGCTGCCTTGGTCCGCGTAGGTTCTTGGGCCTGGCAACAATAATTTACAAGGCAAAGACCGAGTATTTGGTGTGCAAACCACGGAGATCGGAAATGTCAGTGTTATCTTTCTCAGCGAACCTCGAACTTATTTGAGTGAAAAAAATCTGGAGTGGGCCTCAACACAGGCGCGCCCATCGACCACTCCATTCCTGTGAAGGCGCCAGGCCAATTGCCCGACGCTTCCGAGGAAGAAATGGGCTCACACTGAACGCGCGTCACGTGCTGTCTGTCGAAAGTAAACCAGCTTGTCTAGCGGTGGCTAATCTGTTGCGAACACGACGTTGCACCGGGTTCGTTGTTTCCAGTGTTCAGCCGGTGAGCGCAGTCCCTCAAGGGCGGATCATGGCGTGAGGCTGGTGTGAAGCATTCTAGTTCGCCAGCTTCGCAATAAACGAGACGAATAGAGAGTTGCTTGCTCCGGTTCCGATCGCGTTTGTGAGATCCTCAACATGAGGCACGAACCGCGACGTCACGTCTCCAAATTTTGGCGGACCCATCTCCCCAATGCTCAAAAGTGAGCCTGCTTTAAATCTAAGAATCTCCTCCACCAAAGCCGTGACCTTCTGCCTATCACTGTTTTGGCCGCGATGGCGATGTAGCAATCTACGTCCCCAGTCAACCACCAATACTAGCAATTGCTTTGAAGAGCAGCAGGGGGTCACCTATCAGCTGATGAACATTGGACCTCGCCAAGCGCCAAACAAGCGGGCAGCTGCGGCATCAAGCGACGAGTTGGCGAGCGTAGTGCAATTTAAAGAGAGATAGGGCATGCAGCGCAATGATGAAATGAAGCTTGGACTGTACCTCGTTCAGGCGGGATATCACGCAGGTGCATGGCGCGATCCGAGCGTGCCCGCGCATTGCGGAGTTGATATCGACTTTTATGCTCAAATGGCAGCCCTTGCCGAAGGGGCAGCATTTCACTTCGTGTTTCGCGCCGACAGTCCAAGCGTCGCAGATCAAGATCACACGACCATAGCTCGTCTAAGCCGGAACGACGGTTTCGAGCCAATCACGCAGTTATCAACGCTCTCGGCGAAAACACAACGAATCGGCCTCGTCGCAACAGCGACGACGACGTACCACCAACCCTATCACCTTGCACGCATGTTCGCTTCCCTTGACCATCTGTCACGAGGACGAGCAGCCTGGAACATTGTCACCTCGGAGCAGAAATTCGAAGCCCCAAATTTCGGCGATGAGGAACTTCCAGATCATGACACGCGCTATGCTCGAGCGAGAGAGTTCGTAGAAATTGCCAAGGGACTCTGGGATACGTGGGAAGATGATGCTTTCGTCCGCGACAAGCAAAGTGGTATTTACGCTGACACCACGAAGCTACACTTGCTTAACTACCGAGGGGACTATTTGTCAGTAAGAGGCCCATTGAACATCGCGAGGTCGCCACAAGGATATCCCGCGTTGATTCAGGCTGGGGCATCCGATGCCGGGATACGGTTCGCTGCGGAGGTTGCAGAAGTTGTATTTACCGCTCAGCCAGTCTTAGAAGATGGTAAACGATACTATGCGGCTCTCAAAGAGAAAGCGCGCGCATTTGGGCGGGAGGATGATCAGGTGCTAATCATGCCTGGAATCGTCCCGATCGTTGGAAGGACCAAGCAAGAAGCAGCTGAGAAGCTTGAAAAACTACAGTCATATACGCACATCGACGTCCAAATTGGAGTGGCCGATCGTTTGCTAGGATTTGTCACCGACCTGCGTTCAATGGATCTCGACTCATTGGTCCCAGAGACTTTACCGCAGACCAATTTTACCCAAAGTCGTCAGAAGGTGCTTCTCGACCTGGCCGTACGCCAGAAATTCACGTGGAGACAACTGGTCCGTTCAATATCAGATAGCTGGGGCCATCTGATGGTTGTCGGAACACCGGACGAAATTTCCGACACCATGGTGACGACATTTGATGAACATGCGGCTGACGGGTTCAACGTAATACCGGCGACGGTTCCCGGCGGACTCGACGATTTTGTTGAGCTCGTTGTTCCTGAATTGCGCCGGCGAGGCAAATTCAGATCCGCATACTCCGGACAGACACTGAGAGAGAATCTCGGTCTCAAGCGGCCACTCAATCAGTTCGCAAGCACGGATCGCCAGTCGTCCGTTGTTTCGTCCCAAGCATGCACTCAACCCCATTGATCTGGCCTCGCAACGGAGTCCCCGGCTCTGCTGGAGGGGCAGCCGAAGTTTCACGTTTCAGGCAGTCCCCGGGGAAGTGGTTCATCCAGGAACTGCGCGGAAGAAGCGCTGGAGTGAGGAGGGGCCTCTGATGGCAGGTAATGCTCGCATAATGATATCGATTCCTCCGAAGTACGCGGTTTGCATGTGATGGCCCACTTCCGTGACAAAGCTATCCACCTAGCCCGTGTTTCGGAAGCGCCTTCAAAGGGCAAAACTTCCGGGTCGCAGTATCCTTTGTTCTGTAACCCCTGTGAGCTCCCATTTCTTCAGTGATCAGCGCGCGCGGCCATAGCGGATCGGAATGTCGGCCTAGGCGTTGCGCGGGAATTCCTAGGTCTTGCGGCCCCTCTTTGGTACCAAGCAGTGGACGCTCTCGATTGTCGAGGTGGTGCAGCGAGATGGGCAAGACCAAGCCGTAACGTATGTCGCTGATGTGGAGCGGCCTGTCCGGACCGATAGTCGCGGCCGCATGGCGGCATAAAATTCATGGCACCAAGGCCGCCGATCAAACTCGCCTTTCGGCTCGCGGGCATGGACGGGCATGGGTCGATTTGGCTTGGAAGGAACGCTACTGATATCGGGGTGGCCGACGGCCGAAACAACAGCGAACTGCGGCGCGCCCGATGGTCAAAATGCGGTTACGTCGGCAGCGAGTAGCGGACATGTCCAGTTAGGCGGAATCATCGACCGGACCAGCCGCGATCGTGTTGATCTAGCTTGTGCATGGGAAGTCTCCTAGCCGACGCGATGCTCCCGCAGCCAAGGATCAATCCCCCGAGCGGGATGGCGGCTGCCGTCGTCAATGCTTCAGTGATGATGGACGGCGGCTCCGGCTCATGAGCGATCCGTACGCTGAGCTCGCGGGGCCGCCTTACGCTTCCAGGGGAAAAGGTTGTGCAACTGGTTGCTCTTGGGTTTGACCAGAAAGGATTGCTCCAGCACATCGGCCAAATGGGCCCGCGGATCGCGTTCGTCGATCTTTGCCATAGTAATCAGCAACGCAACAATTGTCCGGCCCGCTACGGCATATCGCGACGTGCCCGCGAGAAAAATGCCTGCCGCCGGGACTGGTGGTCATGCGAGCGCATGGGCACTCGATAAAGCGGATCTTTGGAATCGCGGATGTCAGTGTGTCGAACTGCCTTTTTAAAGAATCGTGTCGCGTTTGCTTGTTTTGCTACGGATTATGCAGATGAAATCGACTTTGAATGGCAAACAATTTGCATAGCGTCTAGCGCCGGCCGGGAAATCGTCGTGGCCCCTAGTCCCTGATATTGACGGTTCGGGCAGCCTGACTATTTCGATTGACGCCACAGGTTCGCGGAGGCCGAGAACCAAAAAGGAGACAACATTGACTGTTCAAAAGCTTTCCAATGGCCGTGCGCCAGATTACCCAGCGGATCTGATATTCGTCAGCCGCTGGTCGCCGCGCGGGTTTGCCGAGGATCAGATTCCAGAAGGAGTTCTGAACACCTTCTTCGAAGCCGCACGGTGGGCGCCGTCCGCTTTTAATTCTCAGCCATGGCGATTTCTGTATGCCTTGCGCGGCCACTCAGAGTTCGAACGGTTTCTTAGCCCTCTTATTGAGTTCAATCAGTGTTGGGCGCGACAGGCGGCGGCGCTGATTTATCTGCTGTCGAGAAAGGAATTTACCGCGCCTGGGAAGACCAGGCCGCAATTCTCGCGCACGCATTCCTTCGACAGTGGCGCCGCATGGGCCAATTTTGCCAACCAAGCCACGGCCGCTGGTTGGGCCGCACACGGCATGAGTGGATTTGACGTGGTGAAGGCGCACACTGAGCTCAAGGTGCCCGAGGGGTTTGCGGTCGAGATCGCAATCGCCGTTGGGCGCAAGGGCGACGGCGCACAGCTGCCGCCAGGCCTATTGCAGCGTGAACAACCGAGCGGCCGTTCACCAGTAGATGACTTTGTCGCCCGCGGTTTGTTTCCCGATCGCTTCAGCAACTAAGGGGTGGTCTCTAAATTGACACGCGCGGGGGACGCCCTGGAAGCCTCGAACCGTCAGAGCAATTGCAATCAAGCTCCAGGCAACAACTAGAGTTAGTAGTTTACGGAATTGTCAGATCGCGTCAACTTTGAGTTTGACAAAGGTCCGCAAGCTTCCCAACAGCAGAGAGTTTGGTGGTGCACTTTACGATGACCTCCACGCTTGGCGCTCGCAAAGGGCCTCATCCCCTCAAGGCGCATGAAGAGTTCAGCGGCCTTTGGGAGCCGAAGCCGCCGGCGAGGATGGCCGCGCCCCAACCGGTCTTGGTGCGGCCGCACATGTCTTCCAGCTGGCGAATTCGATCCATTCTACGCCATGCCATCAGCTCTTAGAGGATGGAGGAGGAGATGGTTCGTTACCTTATTGATCCAGCAAACGCGATCACTACGGTCGGGATTCTGCTTTCCACCATTGGCCTTCACTTTGCCGTGTTAGGGAGGCCGGAGCTCGCTGTCGCGATCGTACTCTGGGCGATGCTGGCGGATCAACTCGACGGCGTCGTCGCGAAGCATACGCCTAATCGATCAGGCGATTTCGCCAAGATGGGCAAAAGCCTTGACGGCTTTGCAGACCTACTCTATGGCGCCGCGTTTCCGGCGGTAATTGTGCTTAAGGCGAGCGCATCCTACCTGTCCTTATTCGCCGCCGTGGGAGTACTAATCTCGGGCACGGTTCGGCTTAGCTATTTCAACAACTTTGGCCTTTCCAAGGACGAGTGCTTTATGGGCGTTCCGTTGTCTTATGACGTTCCATTGCTTGCAGTGCTGTTTCTGGTTCGGCCATGGCTCGAAGTGGGAGCTTTTGCAATTATCCTCAACGTGAGCCTTCTTCTCCTTTCAGCACTACACGTAGCGCCGATCCGCGTGCCGGCCCCGAACAAAGTCATGTACGCGTTCATTGCGCTTTTCAGTATTGCCGCGTCGGTGGCGCTTGTCAGATGGGGGGAGACTTGATGACGTCTCTTACTCCAACGGATAGACCGCGCACGAATCGCCAGCTTGCTCGGCAGCCAGGTTGGATTTATCGGGAGCTCGGGGTCGAGCCGATCATCAATTGCGCCGGCGTGCGCACTAATTATGGCGGGAGCAATCCGGGGCCAGACGTAGTGCTTGCGATGGGGGCTGCAAGCGAAGCGTTTGTCGACATGGACGAACTGATGGCAGGCGTGGGGCAGCGTCTTGCAGAACTTACCGGGGCCGAGTGGGGTATAGTGACCTCGGGCAGCGCGGCCGGCCTGGCTCTCGCAACCGCCGCCTGTATAACGGGGAATAATCCACAGCTGATGCTTGCGTTGCCCTGGCACCTCGGGCCCCAGCCCTGTGTCATCATGCCTGTCGGCCATCGCTTCGCCTATGACCACGCTATCCGCATGACAGGGACTCGGATCGTTACCGTCTCGACGCTTGATGAGCTGATGAGGACCCTTGACGCTGGGGCTGCAATGGCATGCACCTTGGGGCGCAAGGATTTGGGCGAACTCGGTTCTTTCGAGCAGTTCGCGACCCTATGTCGCCAGTCAGCTGTTCCGGTGCTCGTGGACGCAGCAGCCCAGGCTCCGGCCTCGCCTGACCCATGGCTGTCGCGAGGAGCTGATCTCGTCGTGTATGCTGGCGGCAAATACGTCCGCGGCCCTCAATCGACAGGTTTCCTTCTCGGCAACAAGGCGCTTACACATTCGGCATGGCTCCATGCGGCGCCCCATCAGGCTTGGGGACGCCCGATGAAGGTTGGGAAAGAAGAAATAATTGGCGCAGTTTCGGCTCTTGATCGGTGGCTCAGCCGTGACAACACCTACGATCAGAATCAATGGTCAAACCGTTTGCATGCGATTGCATGGCACCTTCGAGATTTGCCTGGAGTCGCGTCAGATATATCGCCCGGGACCGCGGAAACAGTCGTCCCTCGGTTGCGGATCTCATGGAAGGCCGATGCGTATCCTATAAACAGCGAGGACATTCGCCAAGGGTTGCTTCATCACAAGCCGCGAATAATGATTCATGATTTTTGGGCAACTCAGAATTCCATCACAATAGATCCATTCAATTTGTCCAAACACGAAGCGTCACTGGTTGGGGAGGTTCTCTCGGCTGTGCTTGGACGAGCACGAACACGCGCCACGCGCTCATCGTCCGCCGCTGCTCCATCCATCGACACGACCGGCGAATGGCGGGTCCTCATAGACTTTCTCCACGGTAATGCCGAACATTGCCTTTGCCTCACGCAACAAGGCGGTGAAATCCGAGGGAGTCATTCGGCGCTCGGGTCGCTTGGCGACATAATCGGAACCGTAGAGAAAAATCGAGTTAACGCGATCTCTCGTCATTCGACAACGCCTATGGCGACATACTACCGGTTTGAAGGAGCGGTCGCTGGCGACAGTATGTCCGGTACCTTGCAACTCGGCGCAGCTGCTGACGAGCATCTTGGACCTGTGTTTCAGTCGCAATTCGGCGCCGGGAAGTGGCGTGCCGTACGAGCCAACACGCCGGTGCGATCCTCAGGAGTAAATCCGTAGTGGGAATCCCGGCAAGTGAATTTGCATCGATGCTGTTTCGAGTTGGGATCGTGGCAGTCGCCGGTGTTCCGTGTTCCCTGCTGAGGCACGCAATTAAAGCCTTACAGCAGCATCCGCGATTGGCCTACGTGGCAGCGCCAAACGAGGGGCCCGCGCTAGGGATCGCATGCGGGCACGAACTGGCCGGTCGAAAAGCAGCCGCAATTATTCAGGATTCCGGCTTCGGGAATCTCGTTAATCCCTTAACTTCACTTGCCTTAACATATGGGCTGGCTCCCTTAATCATTGTTAGCCGCCACGACGCACGTACCGACGAGTTGCAGCACCGTGCTATGGCTGAGCTCGTAGATGTCATCATCGATCATCTTAAGCTTCCGCATATTAAGATTACAGCCGAGACTGTGGATTTCAGTGTTCTCGCAGATGATTTGCTTGCCGCTCGATCAGACGGCCGCCCAATAGTGCTCAGTGTCGCGCGTGGAGCCATAACGGGCTCGGATAGGCCGCGACGGCTCGGGGTGCGAGATCGCTCTTTGACTCGGTCGCGCGCGCTCGACGTCCTGCGTGAACAAGTACAAGATCACGTGCCCATCATTGCTACGACTGGATTCATCGCCCGCGAACTTCGCCGGATCAGGGATCGCGGGCGAAATTTCTATATGCTAGGATCAATGGGGCATGCCGCCGCCATCGCGCTGGGGTTTGCACAAGGAGATTCGACGAGCATCGTTCTCGACGGCGATGGGGCTGTTCTCATGCATCTCGGTCTCTTGGCGACCGCGGCGGCGGAAGGTGGACCGGGTCTCCTGCATGTCATCCTGGATAACGGAGTCTACGAGAGCACGGGTGCCCAAGCCACAGCTGCATCTACTGTCTCACTGAGGGATATCGGTGCGACCTGTGGCTACAAAACTGCCAGCGAGTGCGTCAGCGAGTGTGAGCTCCGCGTCACCCTCAATCATGTGTTGGTCCGGCCCGGACCGCATCTAGTCGTTGCAAAGATTCGGTCGGTCAGCCAGCCGACCCCCGAGACTATTTTCGTATACAAATCGGCAGAACAAATTCGGGATGAATTCGTCCGCTACAAGGCTATGGATCCGGTGTGCTCGCGCGCGTGCGATCAGCTTATGTCGCAGACGCCGTTCAGTTAATCATTTTTGGTGCTCTCGCATTTCGGTCCCGGCATACGAGGCGGCGCATCTCAGTCAGTAGCCCTGCTGGATAATTGGGCCATGTTTCACCCAAGGTGCAGCGCTCGACAGCCTGCGATCGTCGGGCGACTAAGGCCTATCAACGAAGTGCTGATCTTCTAGGGCGCCGAGCATCATTCAGCCGCCAGCCCTCGCGCGTATTGGAGTGCGGACACTGCCGCAATGTGCATACTGTGCATAGACCGCTACCGACGATAGATGCGCCGATCGGGGGTGTGCTGCAGCAAAAACGGCTGAACCGCGAGATCCTGCTCAAAGTGAGCTCGAGGATCTTTGCTTGTAGCCGAGCGAGAAAAAGCATCCTGGGATGCTATCCATCTCCGCGCCAGGTGCCCGGTTACGAACGCGGTTGAGCATCCCCGCGACACGAAAATAGAACTCTTGCGACGGACCCCTCGTAAGCGCGTAAGTCATCGCAGCTTCGCGCTCACTGTCCCGGCGTTGCGGCGCGATGGAATCTCATGTCCGCGCCCGAGGCGCGATACATTGCCCACCGGATAAATCCAGCCGTGGCCGGGCCCGGTGGGCGTCAGCGCGTTTCCGGCACATAAGCGTCTACACTGTCAATCGCACACGCTCGCAGCTGAACACCGTAATTCCGTAGATGATTGGATAGTTGCTCTCATCGGCCTCCACGCGCTGACATTCAAAGATCGGCTGGCTCGGCAATTGTCGCAGCAGTCGAGCCTCTGCCGCCGTGGGTAGTCGGCCGATGATTGAGGTGCTGACGCGTTGATAGTCGGAGATCCCGACCCGGGTGAGCGCCTCCGTCACCGATTGGCTGACTTTCAGCACCTTATCAAAGCCCTCAAAGCGCGGCAGCGGGAAGTAGTGTCTGTCGTGTTTGACCACTTGCCCATTCGCATATCCCAAGATCTCCATGAACATAGTGGATCCGCCGCGCGGCAACTGTAGGAAGTCGCGCACGTCATCATCGGGATCTACGATCTCGATCCTTAGGATCTCTTGAACCTTCGTGATGTTGTCGCCGATGAGAACATCAGTGAATCGCGCGCGGCGGCCAATGTTGTAGGACACGAGATAAGCATCGTGCACGAACGTGCCGCGTCCCTGCTCGATACGGATGATGCCGCTCGTTTGTAGAGCACTCAGCGCGCGTCGCACCGCGTAGCGCGTCGCCCCAAATTTGCGCATCAGTTCGACTTCGGTCGGCAGTTGGCTTCCGACGCCGAACTCATTGTTGTCAATGGCCGTTCGAAGATCTGACTCGATGCCCCGCCAGCTTGGGACAGCTCTGTTGGCCATCTCGCTCTCGGTCATCGAGCCTTCCGCAAGAAAGTTCTACGGTTCGAAGTTGGTCTTGTTAGAGCACCGTCACAAAAGTTAAATGCTGCGAACGAATCTGCAAACCTACCTTTTTGAGGAGTTGATCGAGCTCGGGCTTCAATCGTCGGGATATGTTTGGGATCGGGCCTTCCAAGTGTTGTTGTGGCGCTTGCGGCCAATCGCGCCTTCCCCCACATCAGCGCGGGCCGAGGGGCGAGCTGTCAATGGCTCCCAAATTTGGCGTGGCACTTTCGATGATTGTTTCAGATCCCTTGGGCGCCATGCTGAGGGCTTGGTCGAAGAGACATCCCGCTCAAAGGAGCCACCACGAAGGCTGGCGCGTACTGTCGATGGCTTGCCATGCGCTGAAGCCGAGCAGCCAGCAAAGTTGATTGCCCTGGTATCGAACTGGATAGGCATCGCACCGGCATTCGTCGTAAAGTCTTGGTACTTGGCGCGACCTCGATGGCATGGCCGCAAGGCCGCCAAAGACTGCTGGCCGGCGAAGCCGACGCGGCGAGCGAAGACGCCGAAGGCCACGGCTGCTTCCAACGGGCCGGCGAAGGCTGCGTGGAAGGTCCAGCTTGGATTGGCGTGCAGGGTCGGGTTCTGCCGGCGATCGGTATGAGGACGTCGCGCGGATCGCTGAAGGCATAGAAGCTGAAATCAGTTAGGCCGGCGATACTCGACCGCTCTGCTGAAGCGGACGGACTGGACTATCACCTCAGTTTGGGCGAGCACCCCCGGACCCGCTCACGGTTGCAAGCTCCGAGTCATCTCAGATCGATCCCAAGGGCAAGCCTGCTCCCTAAGCGACCATCTGCACTGGGAGGGCGGAGAAACCGTGCACGAAGTTCGATGCGACGCGTTCCGGATCGCCGACGACCTTGATGTCGAGGCGCCTATTCAGCATTTCCTCCCAAAGGATCTTCAGCTGCAGTTCCGCAAGGTGTCTTCCGACACAGCGATGGATACCGAACCCGAATGAGAGATGTTGCCGTGGGTTCTTCCGATCGATGATGAAGCTGTCAGCCTGGTCGATGACCTCATCGTCCCGGTTCCCGGAAATATACCACATGACGACCTTATCGCCTCGTCTGATTTGCTTGTTACGTATCACGATATCGACCACGGCGGTGCGACGCATGTGTGCGATCGGCGTCTGGTACCGTATGATCTCGGAGACGGCGCTCGACACTAGCCGAGGAGTCTCGCGTAGCTTCCGGAGCTCGGACGGATTCTGGTCCATGAACAACACGCTTCCAGTCATTGAATTGCGCGTGGTATCGTTCCCGCCCACGATCAGCAGGATGAGGTTGCCCAGGAACTCGCGTGGCTCCATATCCCGAGTCGCTGGTGAGTGCGCCATCATCGAAATCAAATCTGCGCGGGGCTCGGCATTTTTGCGCTCGTTCCAAAATCTGGTGAAATAGTCCAAGCACCCGGACAGGACTGCCCGTCGCTTCTCCCAGGTGTCGATCTCGTGGCCAGTTCGCGGAGTTGTGGCGGCGACGTCCGACCAATAGGTCAGCAGCCGCCGATCCTCAAACGGAAAATCAAACAGCGTCGCCAACATTTGCGTCGTCAACTCGATCGAGACCTTGTCGACCCAGTCGAAGGTTTCATTGCGCGGCAAGCTGTCCAGAACAGCCTTGACTCGCCGACGGATCAAGCCCTCTAGCTTGGCCAGGTTCTCCGGCGCCACTATCGGACTGATCGTGTCGCGCTGCTCGCCATGTTTCGGAGGGCTCATCTTAATGAAACTCGGAGTCCAATACTCCTCCGGCAAATCGACGATCGTGACGCCTTGCTCTGACGAGAACACTCCGTGAGTCATCTCGACTGCAACGATGTCGTGGTATTTTGTTATGGACCAATACGGACCGTGGGGGCTATCTTGACAGTAGTGGATGGGATCTTCCTTTCGTAACCGCTCGAAGTAAGGCCAGATGCTGTCATCCTGAAAGCGCTTGACGTCGCTGACATCCAGATCACTCAGACCAACATCATATGCCCCCTCGCGCGCGTGACCTGCCAATATTTTATTCATGATCGCCCTCCGGCCTAAACCTCTCATCTTGCTTTCGTTCGTCTGGGCGAATGCCCAAGGTGGCTCTGAGAGCTTCCGACGATTTTCGAATGGACCGACCCATCATTTTCCGCCCGCTGCAGCCCTTTCGGTCGCGAGCGATTGATCAGTTTGAATGTCGAACATATCGCAAGCCGGAGCACAGCTCCCCTATCAGGATTGGGAGGTGCGTGAGCTTGCGTTCACTGCTAGAATCGTTCCTCGCACAACCGCTCAGCTGGTTGCGGCGTCATCGCGAGCTATCGCTGAATTCTGGTGCCGGATTGGGCCGGTCATGAGGCGGCGGCTGTGCGACTGACCTTGATCCCGTCCCTGAATGTCAGACTGAGAGCGAGTTTTGGCTAGTGATTGTGGCCATCGAGACGACACCAGCTTTTCTGCGCGACCGATCGATCTGCTGGCGTTCTTAGCCAGGCTCGCTCCGTGCTTGATCGGTATCGAGGCGTGCGCGACTGCGCACCATTGGGCGCGCGAATTGATCGCGCTCGGCCACCAGGTCCAGCTAGTGTCGCCGAGCTACGTCAAGGCCTACCTCTAGCGCGGCAAGAACGACGCGGCCGATGCAGAAGCAATCTGCGAGGCGGAGATGCGACCGAGCATGCGCTTCGTCCTGATGAGGAGCGAAGAGTATCACACCTACTCCCTCTTGGCAGTGGACTTCCGCCACCTACTCCTTGCCGGTTTCCCGGCGCACCAATCGTAGTGCTAGATCTGACGGTGGCGCATAGGCATCCGGAGTCACAAACGCTTTTTAGAAATGAAAATTAACGATACGCGCCCTTGCAGAGGAGCGAAATGATCTCGTCGAGCGTCGTCATGACAGTGACCGATTCGTCTTTTGGCAACGAGGCGTCGCGGCAAAACCAGACTGCTCGGCAGCCCGCGCCGCGTGCGCCTAGAACATCCGAGCGAAAGCTATCACCTACCATGATGACCCTGTCTGGCGCCTCACGAAAAAATTTTAGACAGGCTTCAAAGGCGGCTTGGCTGGGCTTGCGATAACCGCAATCGCCGCAGAACATGACAAGATCGCAGTTGCGGCTGATATTTGTATGCCGAGCGACCTCGGCTCGCCACAACCTGTGGCTCGTTCCCCAAGGTGTATTAGACAAGATCGCCGTCCGGTAGCCCATTCGGCGAACAGTAGCAATGACTTTCTCCGCTTGTGGCATGAGCTGGCCATTAGCAAAGATTCTTTTGCAGAGACGCAGCTCGAGTAGCCTTGCATCCGCGTCATCAATGTCGGGTGCCAGTACGCATCTGAACCGATCGGCGAAAGAAACCACACGACAGTCCTCACGCTCTCTGTTCAGCGCCTGCAACGTTGCGCTAGCGATGGATCTCGGCGCTGAGACAGTGGCCAAATCTATAAAGCTGGACGGATCGGTGAGGAAATCATGCAAGAACTCAATCTGTTCGGCCTCGGTCCGCAATGGATAGTCGCAAAGGGTGTTACCCCAATCAAAGATGATGGCTATAGGAGTGCTCGTCTTCATGGAAGCGCTTTCAGCCGATCGAGAAACGCTCGCCACTGGCGGAGAACAGTCTCTGGATCTTTGCCCTTACGCCAAAGGTCCTTATCTAGATCATTTGACGCGTGCTTGGCTCGCATGCAGTCTGGTGAAACCTCGCCAAATATCGCATCGCCTTCGGCGGTGATAAAAAAGCAGATATCGAGCAGTTCAATTTCGCACGATGCCAAGACTGTCGCCAGCGCCGTGAAGGCTCGCAAAGCCAAATGCCTGGCCGCATCCGTATCGATGAAGCGGTCCGCGAGCCAATTCGGCATGCATTCGTCCCGATGCGGTAGTGGGTTGCGCCAGTCGAAGCGGACATAGGGTTCGTGTCGCTGATCGGGTCGGAGGTATCCGCCATGACGCGTTGGGAAAGTCTCCAACCCGAGGTAAATATGTTTTGGTGTCCCGATGTAGGCGGCCTTCACGATGACCTCGATAGGCGGAGCCGCAACTCGCCGACTGATGTAATAGTCTTCACCAACGTGAACGATCGTGGAAGGCACACCCTCAGTCTCTAGCATCCGCCAAAGCCGCTCGCTGATGCGTAGACGTAACCAGTCGGTGCCCTCAACTGTGGCAGCGCGATTTGCGGAGTACGAAAACAACGTGGGCTTTAAACGCACGATGACGTTTTGATCATCGATAGCGCGGATCACCTTCGATTCGCCCTCTATCAGCAAAGGCAAATCTTCGAACATGGAGCGCCAGTGGTCCGGATCTGCAAACGCGGCTCGTTCGATAGGCTGCATTGGGATTTCCACCTATTCACTATGTTTCTGCGTAGAGGTACCTGTCCTGTCGTACGCGCGGGGCTTCGTGTTCGTACAGCCCGAGGGCATCACGACGAAGCCTGTGAGTGACCGCGACCGCGCCGCAACCGTCCGGACGTACCGCTGCATACCGCCTTGTTCCGATTACAAACGGGGTGGCCCAACGTAGGGTATTGTCAGGCGCTGGATCCGCCCCACATCACCGATTGCTTGGTGATGTCCTCCCAACACGCAAATGGCGTGCCGAACTGAAACTGGCGCTTCTGCAAGCCCTTGAACAAGTATCCTCAAGAGCCTTGAATCGTGCGTCGCGTCACGTTGCGCGAAATGTCTCAAAACCGACAATCGGCGCTGAATGATATCCGACAACATCAGTTGGACTGTAAGACGACGAGACGCAAAAGGCTTAGCCCAACTTCTGTTCACCTAGGGGCGTGATCCCGCTTGAATTGCTTTCAGGATAAAATGCTCGATCTTCCCCAACGCCGTTCGAGGCAAATCATCCGTGAAGATAATCTCGTGAGGCACTTTGAAGCGGGCGAGTTGCGACTGCACATGCGCCGTCAGCGCTTGTTGTTCAATCTGAGCCCCTGAACGCCGAATCACATAGGCGACCGGAACCTCGCCCCAACTCGGATCTGGCCGTCCGACGACCGCGCATTCCGCGACATCTGGGTGCTCCAGGAGTACACGCTCCACTTCCGCCGGATAGATGTTCTCTCCGCCGGAAATGATCAGATTTCGTTTTCGATCACAGACCCAAAAATATCCATCGGCATCACAACGCCCGATGTCGCCCGTGCGATACCAGCCGTCGCGCAGCACCTCGCGCGTTTCTTGTCGATTGCCCCAGTATTCGCAGAACACATTGGGTCCTCGGACCGCGATCTCGCCTGGGATCCCTGCCGGCAATCTGTCGCCAGCATCGTTGATGATTACCACCTCGCAGCATAGGCCGGGCAGGCCGGTCGATCCCTCACGGGCAAGATCGCCGCCGAGCTTTGTATAGATCGCAATGGGGCAGGTCTCCGTGGACCCATAAACCTGCAACGCCGAGATCCCACGCGCCGCGACACCTGCGATAGTCTGCTGCGGGACCATAGTTGAACCGGTAGAGATCGCCTTCAGCGAGGATAGGTCGGTCGTCGGCCACTGAGGATGATCGATCAGCGCTTGGATCATGGTAGGTACGAGCGCCGTTAACGTAGGTCGATCCCGGTCGAACGCAGCAAGTGTTGCGGCCGGCGTAAACCGCTTGTGCATCGTTATTGTCGCGCCGTGATGCAATGCTGGCGTGGTCTGAATGTTGAGGCCGCCGACGTGGAAGAGCGGCAACACGGTCAAGACGTGATCGGCTGAGGTGAGTCCGTGCATGTGCTGACTCATCATCCCGTTCCACAGTAATGCCTCCTGGCGCAGGACGGCACCTTTCGGCCGGCCCGTCGTGCCTGATGTGTAGACAATCACAAGCGGGCAGGACAGGCCAGCGTGGGCATTGCGGCCATCGCCCCGACCTCCTTCAAGCAGCTCATCCCATCCGCTTCCGCAACGCGGCGCGAAATCAAGACCGACGATGGCGGTCCAGGGCAGTCTCTCCGCTAAAGCTGATAGGATCGACTCAAAAGCGTGCTCGAGTACCAGCACTTTGGCGGCAGCGTCAGACAGGATGAAGAGCTGCTCGGTGACAGCCAACCGCCAGTTCAACGGCACGAGTATTGCGCCAAGCCGCGCGCAGGCATACAGCAGCACCAGATAGTCAGGCCGATTGAGGCTCAGGATCGCAACGCGATCACCTTTTTCGACGCCGAGCTGACTTTTGAGGGCGCGCGCCGCCAGTTCGATGCGCCTACTGAAGGCGTCGTAGCTCAAGATCGTGCCCTCGAAACGGATCGCCGCCTTGTCCGGAGCGAACGCCACGTTGCGCTCAATCAGTGTAAGGAGATCCATCATCAGTCACCCGCGGTTTCACTTGCGCCAGCTGCCGCCGGCGCGTTCGAATCTAGAGCCACTCACTCGTGGCGACGGAGATGGCAATCGCAATCAAATGGTGGATCGAACCTCGGTCGCTCGTCGTCGCAAGTGCGCCTAAGACCTCGTTCAGGCTTTTGATCTCGTGGCGACTTTAAGTAGACCGCGGCTTCTGCACTGGCAGCGTGACGAACTGAGGGGAGTGCAGTGTAGCTGTTGCGGCTTGCATGGTGCAGTATCGATCATCATCTCTTTCGAGCCTACAACCTGACGTCGCGTGAGTTTCAAGGCGTAAATGAACCCCCGGCGATTCGGTGTTCCCTTCAAGGCCCGCAAGCGGGCCAGCTGTTTCTGGCGATGGGATAGTTGACCTTTATGCTGACGGACATCTGGAGTAGGGCATCTCGCGCCCCGTGCGCGGCCTTCACTGCCACCGTCACATTCGGAATACGCCGTAATGCGGCGAAATGATTGGGCTGTTGAGCGAGGCACTCAGAACAATTGCAAGCGCATTTCTGGTATCGACGGGATCAAGGATGCCATCATCCCACAACTCGGATGTCGCATAGTACGCGCTCGACCGCTCGCGATATTCGTCCAGAATCGGCTGGCGAATGGCTGCCAACTCCTCCGTGGAGAGGTGCCCATTGTGCCGGGCCAGCTGTCTTGCCTTGACGTGTGTGAGGACGCCCGCTGCCTGCTCGGCGCCCATCGCCGAAATCTGAGACTGCGGCCAAGTAAACACAAAACGCGGATCGAAAGCCCGTCCCGCCATAGCGTAGGTTCCCGCTCCGTGGGAGGCGTTACAGACGATTGTGAATTTTGGCACAGATGCTCCGGAGACGGCCATGATCAGCTTTGCGGCGTCCTTGGTTATGCCACGCCTCTCGTAGTCGCGGCCGACCATGAAGCCGGTCGTATTCTGGAAGAAGAGGAGAGGCGTTCGAGACTTGTCGCACAATTGAATGAAGTGAGCGCCTTTCAGTGCGCTTTCGCTCATCAGCACACCGTTGTTTGCGAGAATGCCAATCTGATAGCCATGCAGACGCGCGAAGCCGCACACAAGGGTCTCGCCATAACGTGCCTTATGTTCGTGGAACCGGCTGCCATCAACCAGGCGGGCGATGATCTCCCGCATATCGAATTGCGTCCGGGAATCCCTCGGAAGAATGCCGTACAGTTCGGATGCACTATAGGCGGGAGGCTCCGGAGCGGCTCGGTTGATCGGGGCTTTTACAGGATCACTGAAGCGAGCGACGATATCTCGGGCAATTGCAATCGCATGCAGCTCCGAACTTGCAAGGTAGTCGCTCGTCCCCGATGCGCTGGTATGCATATGAGCGCCGCCAAGTTCTTCGGCAGAAATCTCTGCGCCGGTGGCAGCCTTGACGACCGGAGGACCGCCCAGAAAAATCGCTCCCGTGCCCTCAACGATGATGTTGTAGTCGCTAAGCGCCGGGACATATGCCCCGCCGGCACTGCAATGGCCCATGGCTATACCGACCTGCGGTACTCCCATCTTTGAGAGAATGGACTGATTGCGAAGGATCCGACCCGCGTGATAGCGATCTGCGAAGAACTCTGCCTGTAAGGGCAAGAAACCTCCGGCACAGTCACACAAGTGAACGACCGGTAGGCAATTCTCGATCGCGATGTCCAAGGCCCGCACGATCTTCTTGACCGATAGTGGATACCAGGCCCCGCCCTTGACGCTGGCGTCATCTGCGTGAATGACGACCTCTCGACCCGCGACAATGCCGATCCCGACGACCTGAGCGGCGCCGGGCACTTCACCGTCATAGACCTTGTTAGCCGCCAGCGTCGAAAGCTCGAGGAACGGCGTGTCTGGATCAAGCAAAGCCTCGATCCGATCACGCACAAACAGCTTGTTTTGCCGCTTGAGTCGCTCAAGATCCCGTACCGGACGCGCGAAGCGGGCGGCCTGCTGACGCTCCTCCAGTTCTTTTGCAAGTCGCCTGTTATGAAGTTCGTTGAGCCGATAGTCTTCTGACCTGACGTCCACCAGAGACGAGAGCTGCTGCATTTCAGGTCCGCTCCTCGAGGAGCGTAACCAGGACAGCATCCTGTTCAAAGCTCTCGCCTTGCTTGAAGTGAATACGGTCGACAATGCCGTCTTGTGGAGAACGTATGATGGTCTCCAACTTCATGCTCTCGATCGTCATCAGGGGCGTTCCAACAGAAACGGCCTGACCAGGCGAAACCCGGGTGACAATGACGACGCCCGGCATGGGCGCGCGAGCGACGGCTTGGCTTGTCTCCTGCTTCGACCTAGCAAGCGTTCGCAATGGGTCGCGGTAATGCAAACTGCGCGTTTCGCCATTGATGTGCACGTGAACGGTGTCGCCATCAATGGCGAACCTGACGGGTTGGCTTTCACCCGCAATGATAACAACACCGCAGCCGTCACCGCGATGGGAGAACGCGACCGGGGCAATCACCCTGTCATGCAAGCAGAGTCGGTAGTCCTCTCGGCATCGTGACAGCCATAGCTGGTATTCGACGCCATCGACCTCAAAACAGTGGTTCACGTTAGTTTCTCCAACTGCCCAGCGCCGCGTGGAGCTCGGACACGGCATCTGCCGATTCGCGGACCGGTCCGGTCAGGAGGGCGCCTGCTGCCAGGAAGGCCGATAAGTCGGCCCGGGGGTCACCTGCGGCGATATGCGGATGTTCCTCAAGATAGCCAGTGTGAATTTGTCCATGCAGAAATCCGTCGTCCGCGAGGATACGGGCAAGGAAGCTGGCGTTGGTTGTGCAACCGAGAAGCACCAAGTCCCGCATGGCGCGATGCGCCTTTTGCGCAGTCTCGATACGCGAGGGCGCATGCACGATGATCTTGGCGAGCAAGGGGTCGAATGCTGTCGTGATCTTCTGACCTCGCGAAAGGCCGCTGTCGATGCGGATACCCTCGCCGCCGGGATAGTCGAGCACAAGGACCTTACCTGTTGTTGGAGCGTATCCGCGCTCCGGCGCTTCGGCACACAACCTGGCTTCGATCGCGTGTCCGCTCGGCACAACGTCGGACTGCGCCAATCCAAGTGGGCGGCCCGCAGCGATGTGGATCTGTTCGGCAACAAGATCAACGCCCGTAATCATCTCGGTCACGGGATGCTCAACTTGCAAACGTGTATTCATTTCCAGAAAGTGGAACTCTCCTCCGCCAAGGAGGAATTCGACAGTGCCGGCACTGTGATAGTTGGCTGCACGCGCGATGCCGACGGCAGTATCGCAGATCCTTTGGCGCAACTCCGACGACAGCCCCGACGCGGGCGCCTCTTCGATGACCTTCTGAAACCGACGTTGGATCGAGCACTCGCGCTCGAACAGATGAGCAACGTTTCCGAAGGCGTCGCCGAGCACCTGGACTTCGATATGGCGCGGGTTTTCGATATGTCGTTCGACGTAAAGCCGGCCATCTCCGAAGTAGCGCTGCGCCTCGCTTCGCGCCTGCGCAATTGCGTCCTCCAGCACGCCGACGTCGCGCACAATCTGCATGCCTTTGCCGCCGCCGCTCACGGAAGGTTTTACCAGCAAAGGGGATCCCATGGCCCGGGCTCTGCGCACGAAGGTCGTTGGATCATCTTCCTCGATGGCGCAAGGAACGACTGGAAAGCCGTGTTGCTGAACGAAGTTGCGAGCTCGGATTTTGTCGCCCATCAGTTCGATGTTTTCGGGGCTAGGTCCGATGAAGGTGATGCCGGCGCTCGTAACGGCCCTGGCGAACTTCGCATTCTCCGACAGAAATCCATAACCTGGATGCAGTGCACCAGCGCTCGCCTGTCGGGCGGCGGCGATAATCTGCGGGATGTCGAGATAGGCAGCAATCGGCGTGGGTCCGTCGATCGCGATGGCTGCATCGGCCATAGAGACCGCAAGCGTGCGGGCATCAATGTCGTGGTGGACGATCGCAGAACGAAGCCCCAACTTGCGAAGGGTCTTGATGATACGAACGGCGATCTCTCCCCTGTTGGCGATCAGAACGGTATCAAAAGGGAGTTCATGCATTCTCGTACCTTCAGTTACTTGGTGTGCCCGACTACAGACGTTGAGCTCGGGCGCGGACGATCGTCCGGTCAGCCCAGCGTCACGTGTCACAACAGATAATCGGATCGGTCTAAGGCGGCGAAACGTTCACTTGCTGCAGCACGAATACGATCAAGCGAAACCAGCTGTCGCGCATACCTCATCTTGGGTTCCCATTTCCTGTGGCAGCATCCCGAACTGAGATGATCTGACGACATTGCACGCTCAGGCGCTGGATATTGGCTTTGAGGCAGGCCGCAACGGCGTCCTCATCAGGTATGTGGGCGCCGCAGAGGCGAAACGCATCCGGTGTGCACGCCTGTCGCGCCTCCACTGGGACCGGCCGATCTCGCGCACCTGCACTTCCGCAGCACAGAGCTGTCGTCATCCAAACGCCAAAAAGAGAAATTGTATAGCGATGCGCTCTGGGGCGCGACGAGCGGTTGGTGCGCTGCATGTGGTTCACGGCTGTCCTCTGTCGGGGTGATCTACGATATTGTTCATGCTGCACCGCGTGATGGTCGTGCGATGGGCGAGTTGCGTTCAAGCCCGCCGCGATCCGAGAACGTCGTGCTCCGATCTCAGATGCCCGAATCACCCGAGCGGCCAGCGGACCGGCGGCTCGCATCGCGACCGATTGGCCGTGTCGGGAGTGCCCGGGCATCAGCACAGAAGTCTTGCGATGCAGGTTCGAAGGTCTGAAAGATTCACAATTCTCATCGCGCGTCAGGAAGTGACCGGAGGTCGGACGCGGTCCGCCACCTTACTTGTATGATACAAGCTCACGTTACGTCCGATTCAAGCCTCTTGAGAGCCACTTGTGAGAATAGATTGAGACCGATGCGCTGCCAGGGCGGGTTGGGCCGAACGGAGGCGCAAGCCCAATGCTCGATATGGGCCGCATTCGCCCGCTATTGCGAGCTCATGGGATATCCAGAGCGCGAGCGCTATTCGCAGGTGAGATGCGAATTAAGGCGTGCTGGGTCGCGTTACACCCCTTGAGCCGCGCGGCATTCGCTCTGAAGTCGTCGGCATCTTCCGGATCGGCAGCGCTGAGCGCCGTTTCGATACTGGCCACTCACACCATGGTATTGAGCGGGCAAATCCTGACACCTCACTGACCGATCGGTGTCGGGGTGTCGCTCCGTTTCACTCCCGGAAAGGGCGAAGCCAATTTGCTTACCGTGCTATCAAGTCGAGCAAGAGAGATATCGGGCAGCGCGCTACTCGATGCGCGCCTCGCCCGGACCCGGCATCGCCACGCTCGGCGGATACGCTTGTCGCAGCCGCGCAGTCAAAGCCTGATCATGCTCCAACCTCGAAAGGAAGGGAGCATGATCTAATTGCGTCCGCCGTTCCGGCGGCGCACGCGCGGCTATCTTTGAAAACGCGAACCTCTCACGGCTCCAGTGTGACCTGCAAACCCTCGTGACTTCCAACGTGAACGTAACGCGGTCCGATTGGCCGACCTCGACCGCTGGCGACGGTGACAATGTCTTCCAGGGGAGCGGCGCGTGCATCCGATGCAGGGCGGGACAAGATCAGATCGGCGTGGAACAGACCTTCCGATTCAAGTCCGGTCGCATCGATGCCAAGAGCTGCCAAAGTGGCCAAACTCCTCTCAAATTCCTCGGCGTCGCGAAATCGACGCTGAATAAATGTCGCACCAGTAAGGCGTTCCGTCACAAGACCACGCTTTTCGAACGTCGCAGCCAGGGAATCATACGGGAACATCCGCAGCACGAAAGAGATGATCCATGGACGCGTCTCTGTCACATCGAGAATTTTGCTGAACGTCTTCTCGGTGACGTAGCCGATGCAGCCCGTCGACATGATGACATCAGCGGAACGGAGAATACGCGCGCCTTCCGTCGAAAGCGATTCCTTTTCAAGGTCGGCGACAATACCCTGCTCAAGCAGGCCAACGGCCGTTGCATAGCGGATTGCCGGTGCGGATACATCGAGACCGATAAACCGCGCTAGACCAACATCAGGCCAAGCCGAATAAAACTTGCGATCGAGATCCACCAGTGTCTCGGAACTGATCGCCCTCATCTCGCGCCGGGCATAGCGGTGACGCAAGCCGCCGAAGGTCAGTGGAAACCGATGCACCGCCGCGTTGATGCCGTATGAACAGCCGACATCAAGCACGATCGGCTTAACGCTGGTTGCCGAAGCTTTCGCTGCCAGAATCTGACGCACGACCGGCTCTGCCACATCCGGGATCATATAATCCAAGCCTCCCAGGACGGAGAAATACGCTCTTGGATCATCCAAAGCGTAAATGTCATCGAAGATAGCTTTATCCCGATTGATACGCGAAAAATCTGCTCGCAACCCAACGTCTCCACATTTCAATTTGCACGCACGCCTAAGGCTGTTGCCTCGACCAGTACTCCTCTCATCGCAGATGTTGGCCGATGTATGAACCCCACGATGCTTTTGCGCTCTGCCTCACCCCAATTCTTGAAAGCTGCGCCGCGCCAGTCATTCTCCCTCCGCGAGCCCTGCAGCTTGTCGCATTGATGCTGAAGCTGGACATTGAGGCGGAGTGAAGACGTAGAGCGACGGCCAAATCTGCCGCGACATTCCAAGATGTAGGGGGATCCGCCTCGAGGCTGACTGCGAGCATCTTCTCGACATCACGCCAAATGCAGTCGTCCCTCCACTAAGCTGACTGCCCCTAGGTCTATCTGAATGTCGAGGAACCGGATGCACTAACAGCTCGAGCTCATGACGATGTCATGGACCATACGGACCATAGGGAGTATCTCTAAAGGAGTGGCCGCGATCGTCCCTTCGCAACCGTTCGAAGAAAGGCTGTTGCGTCTATCCTGGAAGCGATTGACCTCGCTCGCATCCAGACCGCGCGGCAGGACATCGGATGCGCCCTCGCGCACGTGACCTGCGAATACTGGAGTCATGCTCGGCCTCAGGTTCTTACCTCTCAACTTGCTTCCGCTCGCTGGGGCGAAGTCCCACGATGGCTCGGAGAGCGTCTCACGATTTTGAATTTACTGATCCATCATTCTCCACCCGCCCTGGCGATTTCCGTTACGAGCGATTTATTGGTTCGAATGGAAGAATACCGGAAGCCGGATCGCAGCTCACTATCATAATTGGGAGGAGCGTGAGCTTGGTCAGTTCTATAATTCGTCCTCGCACAAACGCCCAACTGATTGCAGCTTCATTACGCAATATTGGGCGAATCTTGCGACACAACAACCGGCGATGGTGTCCTTGTCTACAGCGTTGATGCCAGGACCTCGACTGGCCACAGCCCGGTGAGAATCGTGCCGGCCAAAACGACGACGAAGTTCAACTACGGGGAATTGTTCGAAGCGCCGTTTTGCTCAGGATCAACCCTCGATGACCCGGCGTTGCCATTCAGTCTTTCGACCAAAGCCAAGCGCGACGACGGCTACGTTGTGGGCCTGAAGGTGCGCTAAGCGGCCTTAGCGCAATGGCTGTTCCTGGGCTCAAGGGGCTTGGCTTCGTGGCGAACAAATTTGCGCCGTTCCCTAGTTGCCGCACGCCACGTCGCTGCCGCTCACCGCAGCTGGTGCCCCGCCCCTGGAGTTGGCTCCTACCCCTGGTTCGACGCTCGATTTGAAGCGAACCCAGGTCTGTTCGCCAAGAGCTGCAAGCGGAGCACAAGGAGCGCCGCGTAAACGGCCTTGCCGATCGACAAGCCAATCCAGATGCCGATGGCGCCGAGGCCGGTTTTGAAGCCGAGCACGTAACTGAGCGAAAGGCCAATCAGCCAGTAAGCGACGGCGGCGAAAAGGAGCGGCACGCGCGTGTCCTTCAGACCGCGCAAGCCACCCGCCGCAATGCTCTGCAAGGCGTCAGTCATAAAGAAGCTCGCCCCAACAAGAATGAGCGCTGCAGTCAGCTCGATCGTCGCGCCGGCATTGCTGGCCGCTTGGCCGACGAACAGCGCGGCGATCTCAAAGCGTGCGCCGATCACCGCAAGCGTAGCAATCGCCGCGATCAGGACTCCGAGCAAGATGGCGGCCAAACCAGCTCGCCTGATGGCCGACAGATCGTTGCGGCCGAGTGCGTGCCCGATCCGCACGTTGGCGGCCATGCCGATGCAAAAAGAAATCATGAACAGGATCGTGGTAACCTGGAACGCGATCTGGTGGGCGGCCACCGCCGTGGTGCTGATCACACCCATCAGGAGCGCCGTCGCAGAGAAAAGCCCCGATTCCATGAAAATGGCGGCCGAAATCGGCGTGCCGACCACGATGAGCTGCCGCATCAGTGGCCAGTCGAAGCGCCACAAATAGAGCAGCACCCGGTAGTCACGAAAGGGATGACACCTTGTGACGAACCATAAACCGGCCAAGAAAGTCGCACAGTTCACGAGACTGGTCGCAAGCCCCGCCCCGAACAAGTCAAGTTGCGGCAGGCCAAGCTTGCCGGTGATCAACAGATAGGCCAGCAGCGCGTTGATCGGGATGGCGGCGAGGGTGATCCATAAGGCTGGCGTTGGCCGGTTGACGGCTGCCATGAAGCTGCGGATCGCTAAGAACCACAGCGACGGCAAGATGCCCCAGGCGAGTCCGAACAGATATTGCTGAGCAAGCCGTGCCGTCGCTGGGCCGTGGCCTAGCGCAAGCACAATTCGCTCGCCATGCGCCGGCAAGGCCATGATCGGCACCCACAGGACAACTGCGATCCACAGGCCCATGCGCAGCGAACGCCGAACAAGGGGGGCATCGGCAGCACCACAGGCTTGTGCGGCGAGCGGACCTACCGCTGATATCACGCCTGCTCCGAAGGTCAGGCCGACCGACAAGACCATGCCGGCGAGGGCGGCTGCGGCAACCGCCTCGGTGCCGATGCGGCCGATATAGGCAAGATCTGTCGCCATCATCGCAATCTGCCCAAGCTGCGTTAGCGCTATTGGTAACGCAAGTCTGGCGGTTTCGGCGAGTTCGATCCTGAGGTGATGGCCAGCTATCCATTTCGACAATCGGTGACGCCACGATGATGCTCGCTTCGTTTCTGCCGTCTTTCTCATTGCATTGGCTGCCCGGGGATTGCCGCGCTCCAGCAAACTGATCTTTTGCTTTGCTCGGACGATCTTCTCGCCGCGTTTGCGCGTAGGCCGCATCGAGCGGCATGCCTATCGGTAGGATGTTCTGACTCTCAACAACGCGTCACTCGAAGATGGTGAGAGCGTTCTGACCGGCAAGGGTGATATCGGTAAACATCGCGTTCGGCTGTGCTGTGAGCTGTGTCTCGTTCAAGACGTCGTTAGCGTAGTCGCGACAGCAAACTGTCTGCACCCAGACAGCGCGGCGGGATGTTCATCGTTTCTTGAAGAGAATGCACGCTACGTCGTTGGCATGTCGGTTGCTTAAAATGGGGGACGTCCGTTGCGACAACGACGGCCTTGCAGCACCTGGTCTAAGTATTCAGATGAAACTTGCGCGATTGATCAAAGTCGGAGGCCTGCTGGTGCGCTCGCGTCCAAGGCGCACGACTGTCTTGCTAGCTCTCTCAGCTTCCGATCCGACAATCGATTTGGCCGCCGTCAACCTGCAGCTCAAGCGCGGCCATCTGTTGCCGCGGGATGCCGGCCCTATGGTCTCTAAGCTGACCGCCGCCGACAAGCCGGTATTCGCTGATCGATGGATGGTGCGCGCCTTCTTTGGCCCGCATCGCTTCAGTCCGCTGTGTTCGCCAAAGGCATTCACAGCGACGAAATCGTCCGCATCAGGAGCCTGCAGGTGCCGTCTCAGCGCTCCAGCCGCCCGATCAGTTGCTGGCTTGAAAATCACCCGGCCATTGGCGTGTCGCGACAGGTCTGTTGGCGTCTGGTTCGGCGGCCCGGATGGTTGGGCGCTGAATGCGCGCACATTGTCAAGTCGCTGCAAGCTAAACCGGGGCGCTGGCCTTCCGATTCTAAGCGACGACGAGGTGCGCCCACATGACTGTTGCCCATGAAATGTTGGCGCCTCGGGAGAGTTTTTGGCGACAGCGACTTGAGCGGTTCAAGTCATTAGAGCTTCCCTTTGCGTCGCCTTCACAAGAGGTATCGCCCCGACGGCAGTCGAGTGCTTGGCTGTCTCCCGATGCTTTGGTCGAATTGCTGCCGATCGATCGCACGGAGTGCGTACTAGCGGCTTTCCTGATCTATCTTGCCCGCATCACAGGCGAATCTGAGCTTCAACTCGGCTGGGAGTCCGCACCCAACCGGCCGCGTGCGGGCCTGAAGGCGGGTGATGCGCTGGTCGCCTCCGTGGTGCCGATGGAGGTGTCCATTGATCTTGCTCATGACTTTGCGCAGGTGCACAGGGTCGTTACGGCCGAATGCGCCGTTCTGAGAGCGCACGATAGTTTTGCCTTGGATCTGATCGCGCGCTGCCCCGCCTTGCGGGAGATCGGGATGCTGCGGTCCTGCCGACCCTGGCCGATTGGCATCACCATCACTGAAATCAGCTCTTCGGCTGCTGGTGATCTGGCTTCGCGCGCGAGTTCCGACGCGGCTCCATGTGGTGATTTGCTGACGCTGGAAATCTGCGGGCTCGATGGGAGCTTTCGATGGCACTTTGATACAAGTCGGCTGGCGTCTACGCAAATCGAGCGGATGACGGCGCATCTGAAACATCTTTTGCATGCCGTGATGGCCGATGCAGGGCAGCCGCTGGGGCGGATTGCGCTGTTGTCGGGTGATGAGCGCACCTACCTCTTGGAGGAACTGAACCGAACAGCTCAGCCCTATCCGTCGAATAAGTGCATCCATGAGCTGTTCGAAACCGAGGTCCGGAAAGCGCCACATGCGGTAGCGGTGGTCGATGCGGAGACGGACTTAACTTATGCCGAGCTCAATGGGCAGGCGAACCGGCTCGCTCATCATCTCATTGGGCTTGGAGTCAAGCCGGGAGATCGCGTCGCGACAGTGTTGAATCGCTCCATCGCCCTTGTCGTGGCGCAGCTCGCCATCCTGAAGGCAGGCGCAGTCTACGTCCCGATCGATCGGGGTCTTCCATGCGAGCGACAGAGCTGGATGATGATCGACTGTGCTGTGCGCCTGGTGCTCACGGCAACTGACGATGATGCCGTGGTCGAGGCTGCCATTCCTGTTCTGGCCATTGAGCCAATCATCGCTGGAGAGGGACGTGATGCCGATCCAGGCTTGACATTGACCGCCGAGGCCACCGCTTACGTGATGTACACGTCCGGGTCGACTGGCGTTCCCAAGGCGGTTGCTGTTCCTCATCGTGCCGTCAACCGGCTTGTCATCAACAATGGATATGCGGAGTTTAGCTGGAGTGATCGGGTGGCGTGGGTGGGCAATCCCGCCTTTAGTATCAGTACGCTGGAAGTCTGGGCGCCACTGCTCCACGGTGGCCGCCTGATCGTTGTTCCATACAGTGCCGTTCTGCAGCCGGACATCCTGTGCGGGCTGGTTCAGCAGAACAGCGTCACCGTGCTGCATTTGACAGCCGGACTGTTCAACCGGAGCGCCGATCATTTGGCGCCGGTGCTGGCGAGTTTGCGATTGCTATTGGTTGGCGGCGGCGCAGTCGATGTGGCGGCGGTCGCACGGGTGTTGCGCCGGTGTAGGCCGCAACGTCTGTTGCACTGCTATGGCGCAACCGAGACATCGACCTTTGCGACAGTCTGCGAGATCACCGCAATCGACGAGACAGTCGGTCGACTTCCGATCGGCCGTCCGATCGCCAACACGCGGGTCTACCTGCTGGACGGTGGAGGCGCGCCCGTTCCGTTCGGGGCGACGGGGGAGATCCATATCGGCGGCGCCGGCGTTGCCCGCGGTTATCTGAACCGGCCCGAGCTGACCGCGGAGCGGTTCATCGCCAGCCCCTTTGTCGAAGGCGACCGGCTGTACAAAACTGGTGACCTCGCCCGGTACTTGCCGGACGGCAATCTGGAGTTCCTGGGCCGCAACGACGATCAGGTCAAGATCCGCGGCTTCCGGATCGAGCCGGGCGAGATCGCGGCGCGGCTGGCCGAGCACCCGCTGGTGCGCGAGGCGGTGGTGGTGGCGCAACAGGATGGTCGCGGCGAGCCGCGGCTGGTTGGCTATGTCGTTGCGGCGGCGGAGCACGGGGCCGACGCCGAGCAGGCCGATCTGGCCGCGACGCTGCGCCGGCACCTCAGCACGCGGCTGCCGGACTACATGGTGCCGACGGCGCTGGTGCGGCTCGCGGCGCTGCCGCTGACGCCGAACGGCAAGCTGGACCGCAGCGCGCTGCCGGCGCCGGACGACGAGGCCTATGCGCGCGCCAGCTACGCCGCCCCGCAGGGCGAGATCGAGACCGCGCTCGCGCGGATCTGGGCCGAGCTGCTCGGCCTCGAGCGGGTCGGGCGCCACGACCACTTCTTCGCGCTCGGCGGCCATTCGCTGTTGGCGGTGCAGCTGATGGCGCGTCTGCGGCAGCTGTCGCTGGGGGTGGAAGTGCGCACCCTGTTCGCCCGGCCGGTGCTGGCCGATCTGGCCGCGAGCCTGGGCCGTCATCGCGAGGTGGCGGTCCCGGCCAATTTGATCACCGACCAGAGTGCGGCGATCACGCCGCAGATGCTGCCGCTGATCGCGCTGGCGCAGCACGAGATCGACCGGATCGTCGCCACGGTGCCCGGCGGCATCGGCAACATCCAGGACATTTATGGCTTGTCGCCGCTGCAGGACGGCATCCTGTTCCACCATCTGCTGGCGGCAAAGGGCGATCCCTACCTGCTGACCTCGCAGATGGCGTTTGCCGACCGCGGCCTGTTGGACCGCTACCTTGCCGCGGTCCAGCGGGTGGTGGACCGGCACGACATTCTGCGCACCTCGTTTGTCTGGGAGGGGCTGTCGCGCCCGGCCCAGGTGGTGTGGCGCCAGGCGGTGCTGGAGGTGAGCGAGGTCGCTCTCGATGACTCAGGCGCTCCTGGCCCGGAGCAGCTCAAGGAGCGGTTTGATCCGCGCCGGCACCGCATCGCGCTTGGCCGGGCGCCGCTGTTGCGGTTTGTGATGGCCCGCGAGCCCGGCAGTGCGCGCTGGCTGCTGTTGCAGCTGCAGCACCATTTGATCGGGGACCACACCACGCTGGAGGTGATGCATGCCGAGGTGCGGGCCGTGCTGGAGGGACGCGCGCATGAGCTGGCAGCCCCGCAGCCGTTCCGCGATCTGGTGGCGCAGGCCCATCTCGGTGCTGATGCCAGCGCGGATGAAGCGTTCTTCCGGAGCATGCTTGCCGGGATCGATGCGCCGACCACGCCGTTCGGCCTCAGCGAGGTGCGCGGCGACGGCAGCGCGGTCGGTGAGGCGCGGCGGCGGCTGCCAGCGGCGCTTCAGGCGCAATTGCGCAGCCAGGCGCGGCGGCTCGGCATCAGCCTGGCGAGCCTGTGCCATCTGGCGTTCGCCCAGGTGGTGGCGCGCAGCAGCGGGCGCGAACAGGTGGTGTTCGGCACGGTGCTGTTTGGCCGCCTGCATGGCGGTGCGGGGAGCGAGCGCACCCTGGGCCTGTTCATCAACACGCTGCCGCTGCGGCTTGATCTGGATGGCACCGCGGTCGAGGCCAGCGTGCGGACCACGCACGCCCGGCTGGCCGAGCTGTTGGCGCACGAGCACGCCTCGCTGGCGCTGGCGCAACGCTGCAGCCAAATTGCAGCGCCAGCGCCGCTGTTCAGCTCGCTGTTGAACTACCGCCACACCACGCCGGCTCTCGCCGCCGCAACCAATGACGCTCTGCCCGGACTGGAATGGCTGGGCGGGGAGGAGCGCACCAACTATCCGCTGACCTTGTCGGTGGAGGATTTTGGCGACGCGCTCGGCCTGACGGCGCAGGTGGCGGAGGGGATCTGCGCGGATCGGGTCTGCGGCTACATGCAGCAGGCGCTGGCACAGCTGGCTGAGGCGCTGGAGCGGGCGCCGGCGACGCCGGTGCGGGAGCTGGACATCCTGCCGGCCGACGAGCGCACATATCTTTTGGAGGAGCTGAACCGGACGGCGGCGCCTTATCCGTCAGACGCCTGCATCCATCAGCTGTTCGAGCAGCAGGTCCGCAAGGCGCCGGAGGCGGTCGCGCTGGTCTGTGCGGACGCCGGCCTGAGCTATGGCGAGCTCAATGCCCGGGCCAACCGCCTGGCGCATCATCTGGTCGGGCTCGGCGTCACGCCGGACCAGCCGGTGGCGATCTGTCTGGAGCGCAGCCCGGCGATGGTGGTGGGGCTGCTGGCGATCCTCAAGGCCGGCGGCGCGTATCTGCCGCTGGATCCGGCCTATCCGCCGGCGCGGCTCACGCAGGTGCTCGCGGATGCGGCGCCGCAGCTCTTGCTCGTCGATGCCGCCGGACGCGCTGCGCTCGGCGCCGAGGCGCTGGCCGCTGTGACGGTGGTCGATCTTGCGACAGCCACACCCGCATGGGCAGACCTGCCGGCCGCGGACCTCGACCCGCGCGCGCTCGGGCTGAGTTCGCGCCACCTCGCTTATGTGATCTACACCTCGGGTTCAACCGGAACGCCCAAGGGCGTCATGGTCGAGCATCGGAGCGTGGTGCGTCTGGTGGCGGAAAATGATTTCGTCGAAATCTCGCCCAAAGACGTCTTTCTCAACGCCTCTTCGCCGACATTCGACGCAACCACTTTCGAGATCTGGGGCGCCTTGGGCAACGGCGGCAGCGCTGTGCTCTATCCTGAACGTCACCTCTCGACGGCAACGCTGGCCCAAATCATTCGAGATCGAGGCGTCACCATCGCCTTTATGACTGCCCGGTTGTTCGACCTCTATGTTGGGGAGGGGCGGAGCACGGGTCGGCTGCAGCAGCTGCTTGTCGGGGGCGAAGAGGTCTCCGCAGCTTCCATCAGTGTATGTCAAAAACGACATCCGACGCTGCAGGTCTCAAATATCTATGGCCCAACCGAGAACACCACTTTTAGTCTTTGCTATCCGGTGCCTGCTCCATGCGATGTCCACAAGCGCGTGCCGCTGGGCCGACCGATCCGGAACACGCGGATCTACCTGCTGGACGGTGAGGGCGCACCCGTTCCGTTCGGGGCGGTGGGGGAGATCCATATCGGCGGCGCCGGTGTCGCCCGCGGTTATCTGAACCGGCCCGAGCTGACGGCGGAGCGGTTCATGGCCGATCCGTTCAGCGGCGTCGACGGCGACCGGCTGTACAAAACCGGTGACCTCGCCCGGTACTTGCCGGACGGCAATCTGGAGTTCCTGGGCCGCAATGACGACCAGGTCAAGATCCGCGGCTTCCGGATCGAGCCGGGCGAGATCGCGGCGCGGCTGGCCGAGCACCCGCTGGTGCGCGAGGCGGTGGTGGTGGCGCAACAGGATGGTCGCGGCGAGCCGCGCCTGGTCGGCTATGTCGTTGCGGCAGAGCATGCGGCCGACGCCGAGCGGGCCGATCTGGCCGCGACGCTGCGCCGGCACCTCAGCACGCGGCTGCCGGACTACATGGTGCCGGCGGCGCTGGTGCGGCTCGCGGCGCTGCCGCTGACGCCGAACGGCAAGCTGGACCGCAACGCGCTGCCGGCGCCGGACGACGAGGCCTATGCGCGGGCCAGCTACGCCGCCCCGCAGGGCGAGATCGAGACCGCGCTTGCGCGGATCTGGGCCGAGCTGCTCGGCCTCGAGCGGGTCGGACGCCACGACCACTTCTTCGCGCTCGGCGGCCACTCGCTGTTGGCGGTGCAGCTGATGGCGCGTCTGCGGCAGCTGTCGCTGGGGGTGGAGGTGCGCACCCTGTTCGCCCGGCCGGTGCTGGCCGATCTGGCCGCGAGCCTAGGCCGTCATCGCGAGGTGGCGGTCCCGGCCAATTTGATCACCGACCAGAGTGCGGCGATCACGCCGCAGATGCTGCCGCTGATCGCGCTGGCGCAGCACGAGATCGACCGGATCGTCGCCACGGTGCCCGGCGGCGTCGGCAACATCCAGGACATTTATGGCTTGTCGCCGCTGCAGGACGGCATCCTGTTCCACCATCTGCTGGCGGCAAAGGGCGATCCCTACCTGCTGACCTCGCAGATGGCGTTTGCCGACCGCGGCCTGTTGGACCGCTACCTTGCCGCGGTCCAGCGGGTGGTGGACCGGCACGACATTCTGCGCACCTCGTTTGTCTGGGAGGGGCTGTCGCGCCCGGCCCAGGTGGTGTGGCGCCAGGCGGTGCTGGAGGTGAGCGAGGTCGCTCTCGATGACTCAGGCGCTCCTGGCCCGGAGCAGCTCAAGGAGCGGTTTGATCCGCGCCGGCACCGCATCGCGCTTGGCCGGGCGCCGCTGTTGCGGTTTGTGATGGCCCGCGAGCCCGGCAGTGCGCGCTGGCTGCTGTTGCAGCTGCAGCACCATTTGATCGGGGACCACACCACGCTGGAGGTGATGCATGCCGAGGTGCGGGCCGTGCTGGAGGGACGCGCGCATGAGCTGGCAGCCCCGCAGCCGTTCCGCGATCTGGTGGCGCAGGCCCATCTCGGTGCTGATGCCAGCGCGGATGAAGCGTTCTTCCGGAGCATGCTTGCCGGGATCGATGCGCCGACCACGCCGTTCGGCCTCAGCGAGGTGCGCGGCGACGGCAGCGCGGTCGGTGAGGCGCGGCGGCGGCTGCCAGCGGCGCTTCAGGCGCAATTGCGCAGCCAGGCGCGGCGGCTCGGCATCAGCCTGGCGAGCCTGTGCCATCTGGCGTTCGCCCAGGTGGTGGCGCGCAGCAGCGGGCGCGAACAGGTGGTGTTCGGCACGGTGCTGTTTGGCCGCCTGCATGGCGGTGCGGGGAGCGAGCGCACCCTGGGCCTGTTCATCAACACGCTGCCGCTGCGGCTTGATCTGGATGGCACCGCGGTCGAGGCCAGCGTGCGGACCACGCACGCCCGGCTGGCCGAGCTGTTGGCGCACGAGCACGCCTCGCTGGCGCTGGCGCAACGCTGCAGCCAAATTGCAGCGCCAGCGCCGCTGTTCAGCTCGCTGTTGAACTACCGCCACACCACGCCGGCTCTCGCCGCCGCAACCAATGACGCTCTGCCCGGACTGGAATGGCTGGGCGGGGAGGAGCGCACCAACTATCCGCTGACCTTGTCGGTGGAGGATTTTGGCGACGCGCTCGGCCTGACGGCGCAGGTGGCGGAGGGGATCTGCGCGGATCGGGTCTGCGGCTACATGCAGCAGGCGCTGGCACAGCTGGCTGAGGCGCTGGAGCGGGCGCCGGCGACGCCGGTGCGGGAGCTGGACATCCTGCCGGCCGACGAGCGCACATATCTTTTGGAGGAGCTGAACCGGACGGCGGCGCCTTATCCGTCAGACGCCTGCATCCATCAGCTGTTCGAGCAGCAGGTCCGCAAGGCGCCGGAGGCGGTCGCGCTGGTCTGTGCGGACGCCCGTCTGAGCTATGGCGAGCTCAACGCCCAGGCCAACCGCCTGGCGCATCATCTGGTCGGGCTCGGCGTCACGCCGGACCAGCCGGTGGCGATTTGCCTGGAGCGCAGCCCGGCGATGGTGGTGGGGCTGCTGGCGATCCTCAAGGCCGGCGGGGCGTATCTGCCGCTCGACCCGGCCTATCCGCCGGCGCGGCTCACGCAGGTGCTCGCGGATGCGGCGCCGCAGCTCTTGCTCGTCGATGCCGCCGGACGCGCTGCGCTCGGCGCCGATGCGCTGGCCGATCTGACGGTGGTCGATCTTGCGACAGCCGCACCCGATTGGGCCGAGCGGCCGGCCTCGGACCTCGACCCGCGCGCGCTCGGGCTGAGTTCGCGCCACCTCGCCTATGTGATCTACACCTCGGGTTCAACCGGCACGCCCAAGGGAGCGGAGAACGAGCACCGCGCCATCGTCAATCGCCTGGTCTGGATGCAGACGGCCTATGGGCTCGCGGCAACCGACGTCGTGTTGCAGAAGACGCCGTTTGGCTTCGACGTCTCGGCCTGGGAGTTCTTCTGGACCCTGCTTCAAGGCGCAAGGCTGGTGCTGGCGCCTCCGGGAGCGCACAAGGATCCCGCTGCATTGGTCGACTTGGTGATCAGCCAGCGCATCACGACGCTCCACTTCGTTCCGTCCATGCTGGTCAGCTTCCTGGCGGCAAAGGGAGTCGAGCACTGCAGATCGCTGCGGCGTCTCGTGTGCAGCGGCGAGGCGCTTGCTGCCGCCAGCGTGCATCAGGCCCGTCGCTTGTTGCCCTGGACCGGCCTGCATAATCTGTACGGTCCGACCGAAGCTGCGATCGACGTGACGGCGTGGAGCTGCCCCGACGCGTTTGACGGCGCCATTGTCCCGATCGGCCGGCCGATCGCGAACACGCGGGTCTACCTGCTGGACGGTGGAGGCGCGCCCGTTCCGTTCGGGGCGACGGGGGAGATCCATATCGGCGGCGCCGGCGTTGCCCGCGGTTATCTGAACCGGCCCGAGCTGACGGCGGAGCGGTTTATCGCCAGCCCCTTTGTCGATGGCGACCGGCTGTACCGGACCGGCGATCTCGGCCGGTACTTGCCGGACGGCAACCTGGAGTTCCTGGGCCGCAATGACGACCAGGTCAAGATCCGCGGCTTCCGGATCGAGCCGGGCGAGATCGCGGCGCGGCTGGCCGAGCACCCGCTGGTGCGCGAGGCGGTGGTGGTGGCGCAACAGGATGGTCGTGGCGAGCCGCGGCTGGTTGGCTATGTCGTTGCGGCGGCGGAGCACGGGGCCGACGCCGAGCAGGCCGATCTGGCCGCGACGCTGCGCCGGCACCTCAGCACGCGGCTGCCGGACTATATGGTGCCGTCGGCGGTGGTGCGGCTCGCGACGCTGCCGCTGACGCCGAACGGCAAGCTGGACCGCAGCGCGCTGCCGGCGCCGGACGATGAGGCCTATGCGCGGGCCAGCTACGCCGCCCCGCAGGGCGAGATCGAGACCGCGCTCGCGCGGATCTGGGCCGAGCTGCTCGGCCTCGAGCGGGTCGGACGCCACGACCACTTCTTCGCGCTCGGCGGGCACTCGCTGCTGGCGGTGCAGCTGTTGAGCCGGGTCTCGCAGGCTTTGGGTCTCGCTCTGCCGCTGACGACGCTGTTCGCCCAACCGGTGCTGCTCGATCTGGCGGCAAGCCTCGTCGCGCTGTTGAGCGGCTCCGATCCGCACCCCTTGCCGGCGATTGTCGCCGTGCCGCGTGATGCGCCGCTTGTGCTGTCGTCTGCGCAGCAGCGGCTGTGGTTCTTGGCGCAGCTGGACCAGAGCCGCACGAACTATCACATGCCGCTGCTGTTGCGGCTGCACGGCGAGCTCGACCGCAGCGCCTGGCAGCGCAGCCTGGACCGCGTGCTGGCGCGTCATGAGGGGCTGCGCAGTATCTTTGTCGCGCCGGAGGGGACGCCGTGGGTGGAGCTGGTGCCGGCGGAGGCGGGGCTGCCGCTGGCGCAGCACGATCTGCAGGGAAGGCCGGATGCGGCGGCGGCGCTGGTGGAGCTGTGCCAGCAGGAGGCGCGCACGCCGTTCGATCTGGCGCGCGGTCCGCTGATCCGCGGCCGCCTGATCCGGCTGTCGGATCAGGAGCACGTCGTGCTGTTGACGCAGCATCACATTGTCTCTGACGGCTGGTCGCTGGGCGTCTTGCTGCGTGAGCTCAGCCAGCTGTACCGGGCGTTCGTGGCCGGAGACGACGATCCGCTGCCGCCGCTTGCGATCCAGTATCCAGACTATGCCGCCTGGCAGCGCCAATGGCTGTCGGGCGAGCGGCTGCAAAGCCAGGCGCAGTATTGGCGCACCACGCTCTCCGGTGCGCCGGCCCGTCTGGCCTTGCCGGGCGACCGGCCGCGGCCGGCGCAACAGTCGTTTGCCGGAGCCCGTGTCGCTGTCGAGATCGATGCGGATCTGACCCAAGCGCTGAAGCGGCTGAGCCGGCGGCATGGCACGACGCTGTTCATGACGGTGCTGGCGGCGTGGGCTGCGGTGCTGTCGCGCCTGTCGGGACAGGACGACATCGTGATCGGGGTGCCGAGCGCCAATCGGGGCCGGCGCGAGGTCGAAGAGTTGATCGGCTTCTTCGTCAACACCCTGGCGCTCCGCCTCGATCTGTCGGGCCGCCCGAGCGTGGCGGAGCTGCTGGAACGGACGCGATGTGTGGCGCTGGGCGCGCAGGAGCATCAGGACCTGCCGTTCGAGCAGGTGGTGGAGATCGTGCAGCCGCCCCGGCATCTTGATCACACGCCGTTGTTCCAGGTGATGTTGGCCTGGCAGCACGAGGCGGTCGGGTCGTTCGAACTTCCCGGGCTGCGGGTCGAGGCGGCGGGGGACGGCGGCGACCAGGTCAAGTTTGATCTGGAGCTGAGTCTGCACGAGCAGGGCGAGGTCATTGCCGGGACGCTGGCTTATGCGACGGCGCTGTTCGATCCGGCGACGATCGAGCGGCAGCGCGGCTATCTGCTGACGCTGCTGCGGGCGATGGCCGCCGATGCAGGGCAGGCGGTCGGGCGCATTGAGCTGCTGTCGTCGGACGAACGTGCCTACCTGCTGGAGGAGCTGAACCGGACAGCGGCGCCTTATCCGTCAGACGCCTGCATCCATCAGCTGTTCGAGCAGCAGGTCCGCAAGGCGCCGGAGGCGGTCGCGCTGGTCTGTGCGGACGCCCGCCTGAGCTATGGCGAGCTCAACGTACGGGCCAACCGCCTGGCGCATCATCTGGTCGGGCTCGGCGTCACGCCGGACCAGCCGGTGGCGATTTGCCTGGAGCGCAGCCCGGCGATGGTGGTGGGGCTGCTGGCGATCCTCAAGGCCGGCGGGGCGTATCTGCCGCTCGACCCGGCCTATCCGCCGGCGCGGCTCACGCAGGTGCTCGCGGATGCGGCGCCGCAGCTCTTGCTCGTCGATGCCGCCGGACGCGCTGCGCTCGGCGCCGATGCGCTGGCCGATCTGACGGTGGTCGATCTTGCGACAGCCGCACCCGATTGGGCCGAGCGGCCGGCCTCGGACCTCGACCCGCGCGCGCTCGGGCTGAGTTCGCGCCACCTCGCCTATGTGATCTACACCTCGGGCTCAACCGGAACGCCCAAGGGCGTCATGATCGAGCATAGGAGCACCGTGAACCTGCTGCATTGGAGTAGCGGAGTCTTCGCAGCATCCGAGATCAGCCGCACGCTGTTTTCGACCTCGATCAGTTTCGATCTGTCCGTCTATGAGTGCTTCGTCCCGCTGTCCCAAGGAGGCACAATTTATCTGGTCGAGAATGCGCTTGCGCTGACGCAGACGTCGTTGGATGTCACCTTGGTCAACACCGTGCCCTCGGCGATCGCTGCTCTGGTCGACCAGAAGACCGTGCCGGTTTCGGCAAAAGTCATCAACTCGTGCGGTGAGCGGCTGAAAGCAGCTGTGATCGAGAAGGCCTTCGAGCGCAGTCGGATCGAGAAGATCTGTAACCTCTACGCGCCTTCCGAGACCACGACATACTCAACCTGGATCTGCATGCGACGGGGAGAGGCTGTCATTGAGACGATCGGCCGGCCGATTGCCAACACGCGGGTCTATCTGCTGGACGGTGAAGGCGTGCCGGTTCCGTTCGGAGCGGTGGGGGAGATCCATATCGGCGGCGCCGGCGTCGCCCGCGGCTATCTGAACCGGCCCGAGCTGACGGCGGAGCGGTTCATCGCCAGCCCCTTTGTCGACGGCGACCGGCTGTACAAAACCGGCGATCTCGCCCGTTACTTGCCGGACGGCAATCTGGAGTTCCTGGGCCGCAATGACGACCAGGTCAAGATCCGCGGCTTCCGCATCGAGCCGGGCGAGATCGCGGCGCGGCTCGCCGAGCACCCGCTGGTGCGCGAGGCTGTCGTGGTGGCGCGCGAGGACCACAGAGGTGCCAAACATCTTGTCGCCTATGTGGTCTGTGCGCCTGAGGCCGGACCGGACGCGCAAGGTGCAGGCGCGCTGGCCCGAGACCTGCGCGCGCATGTGCGGGCGCGGCTGCCGGACTACATGGTGCCGACGGCGGTGGTGCGGGTCGCGGCGCTGCCGTTGACGCCAAATGGCAAGCTGGACGGCAATGCGCTGCCTCCGCTTGAGGACGGGGCCGCCTCCGCCTCGGCCACGTACGCGCCGCCGCAGGGCGAGATCGAGACCGCGCTCGCGCAGATCTGGGCCGAGCTGCTCGGCGTGGAGCGGGTCGGACGCCACGACCACTTCTTCGCGCTCGGCGGCCACTCGCTGTTGGCAGTGCAACTGTTGAGCCGGGTCGCGCGGACATTGGGGGCCGAACTGCCGCTGACGACGCTGTTTGCCAAGCCAGTGCTGGCCGAGCTCGCGCGCGAGGCTTCCATTGCTTTGCTCGAACGCGAGTTTGACCACGACGAGCTTCAGAAGCTGGTCTCTCTGGGTGCCCGGAAATGACCGATGTCGTCAGGACTGAGTTGGAGAAGCTCGATGCGCAAGATTTAGCGAAGCTCCTTGCACTCGCCAAGAAGAGAAACCGCAACGGAGCCCAAGAAGCTCCCTCGATCCCATCGGTTGCGCGCGAAAGCCCTCTTGCACCGTCGTTTGCGCAGCAGCGGCTGTGGTTTTTGGCGCAGCTGGACCAGAGCCGCACGAACTATCACATGCCGCTGCTGTTGCGGCTGCACGGCAAGCTCGACCGCAGCGCCTGGCAGCGCAGCCTGGACCGCGTGCTGGCGCGTCATGAGGGGCTGCGCAGTATCTTTGTCGCGCCGGAGGGGACGCCGTGGGTGGAGCTGGTGCCGGCGGAGGCGGGGCTGCCGCTGGCGCAGCACGATCTGCAGGGAAGGCCGGATGCGGCGGCGGCGCTGGTGGAGCTGTGCCAGCAGGAGGCGCGCACGCCGTTCGATCTGGCGCGCGGTCCGCTGATCCGCGGCCGCCTGATCCGGCTGTCGGATCAGGAGCACGTCGTGCTGTTGACGCAGCATCACATTGTCTCTGACGGCTGGTCGCTGGGCGTCTTGCTGCGTGAGCTCAGCCAGCTGTACCGGGCGTTCGTGGCCGGAGACGACGATCCGCTGCCGCCGCTTGCGATCCAGTATCCAGACTATGCCGCCTGGCAGCGCCAATGGCTGTCGGGCGAGCGGCTGCAAAGCCAGGCGCAGTATTGGCGCACCACGCTCTCCGGTGCGCCGGCCCGTCTGGCCTTGCCGGGCGACCGGCCGCGGCCGGCGCAACAGTCGTTTGCCGGAGCCCGTGTCGCTGTCGAGATCGATGCGGATCTGACCCAAGCGCTGAAGCGGCTGAGCCGGCGGCATGGCACGACGCTGTTCATGACGGTGCTGGCGGCGTGGGCTGCGGTGCTGTCGCGCCTGTCGGGACAGGACGACATCGTGATCGGGGTGCCGAGCGCCAATCGGGGCCGGCGCGAGGTCGAAGAGTTGATCGGCTTCTTCGTCAACACCCTGGCGCTCCGCCTCGATCTGTCGGGCCGCCCGAGCGTGGCGGAGCTGCTGGAACGGACGCGATGTGTGGCGCTGGGCGCGCAGGAGCATCAGGACCTGCCGTTCGAGCAGGTGGTGGAGATCGTGCAGCCGCCCCGGCATCTTGATCACACGCCGTTGTTCCAGGTGATGTTGGCCTGGCAGCACGAGGCGGTCGGGTCGTTCGAACTTCCCGGGCTGCGGGTCGAGGCGGCGGGGGACGGCGGCGACCAGGTCAAGTTTGATCTGGAGCTGAGTCTGCACGAGCAGGGCGAGGTCATTGCCGGGACGCTGGCTTATGCGACGGCGCTGTTCGATCCGGCGACGATCGAGCGGCAGCGCGGCTATCTGCTGACGCTGCTGCGGGCGATGGCCGCCGATGCAGGGCAGGCGGTCGGGCGCATTGAGCTGCTGTCGTCGGACGAACGTGCCTACCTGCTGGAGGAGCTGAACCGGACAGCGGCGCCTTATCCGTCAGACGCCTGCATCCATCAGCTGTTCGAGCAGCAGGTCCGCAAGGCGCCGGAGGCGGTCGCGCTGGTCTGTGCGGACGCCCGCCTGAGCTATGGCGAGCTCAACGTACGGGCCAACCGCCTGGCGCATCATCTGGTCGGGCTCGGCGTCACGCCGGACCAGCCGGTGGCGATTTGCCTGGAGCGCAGCCCGGCGATGGTGGTGGGGCTGCTGGCGATCCTCAAGGCCGGCGGGGCGTATCTGCCGCTCGACCCGGCCTATCCGCCGGCGCGGCTCACGCAGGTGCTCGCGGATGCGGCGCCGCAGCTCTTGCTCGTCGATGCCGCCGGACGCGCTGCGCTCGGCGCCGATGCGCTGGCCGATCTGACGGTGGTCGATCTTGCGACAGCCGCACCCGATTGGGCCGAGCGGCCGGCCTCGGACCTCGACCCGCGCGCGCTCGGGCTGAGTTCGCGCCACCTCGCCTATGTGATCTACACCTCGGGTTCAACCGGCACGCCCAAGGGAGCGGAGAACGAGCACCGCGCCATCGTCAATCGCCTGGTCTGGATGCAGACGGCCTATGGGCTCGCGGCAACCGACGTCGTGTTGCAGAAGACGCCGTTTGGCTTCGACGTCTCGGCCTGGGAGTTCTTCTGGACCCTGCTTCAAGGCGCAAGGCTGGTGCTGGCGCCTCCGGGAGCGCACAAGGATCCCGCTGCATTGGTCGACTTGGTGATCAGCCAGCGCATCACGACGCTCCACTTCGTTCCGTCCATGCTGGTCAGCTTCCTGGCGGCAAAGGGAGTCGAGCACTGCAGATCGCTGCGGCGTCTCGTGTGCAGCGGCGAGGCGCTTGCTGCCGCCAGCGTGCATCAGGCCCGTCGCTTGTTGCCCTGGACCGGCCTGCATAATCTGTACGGTCCGACCGAAGCTGCGATCGACGTGACGGCGTGGAGCTGCCTCGACGCGTTTGACGGCGCCATTGTCCCGATCGGCCGGCCGATCGCGAACACGCGGGTCTACCTGCTGGACGGTGGAGGCGCGCCCGTTCCGTTCGGGGCGACGGGGGAGATCCATATCGGCGGCGCCGGCGTTGCCCGCGGTTATCTGAACCGGCCCGAGCTGACCGCGGAGCGGTTTATCGCCAGCCCCTTTGTCGATGGCGACCGGCTGTACCGGACCGGCGATCTCGCCCGGTACTTGCCGGACGGCAATCTGGAGTTCCTGGGCCGCAATGACGACCAGGTCAAGATCCGCGGCTTCCGGATCGAGCCGGGCGAGATCGCGGCGCGGCTGGCCGAGCACCCGCTGGTGCGCGAGGCGGTGGTGGTGGCGCAACAGGATGGTCGCGGCGAGCCGCGCCTCGTTGGCTATGTCGTTGCGGCGGAGCATGGGGCCGACGCCGATCTGGCCGATCTGGCCGCGACGCTGCGCCGGCACCTCAGCACGCGGCTGCCGGACTACATGGTGCCGACGGCGCTGGTGCGGCTCGCGGCGCTGCCGCTGACGCCGAACGGCAAGCTGGACCGCAGCGCGCTGCCGGCGCCGGACGACGAGGCCTATGCGCGCGCCAGCTACGCCGCCCCGCAGGGCGAGATCGAGACCGCGCTCGCGCGGATCTGGGCCGAGCTGCTCGGCCTCGAGCGGGTCGGGCGCCACGACCACTTCTTCGCGCTCGGCGGCCATTCGCTGTTGGCGGTGCAGCTGATGGCGCGTCTGCGGCAGCTGTCGCTGGGGGTGGAAGTGCGCACCCTGTTCGCCCGGCCGGTGCTGGCCGATCTGGCCGCGAGCCTGGGCCGTCATCGCGAGGTGGCGGTCCCGGCCAATTTGATCACCGACCAGAGTGCGGCGATCACGCCGCAGATGCTGCCGCTGATCGCGCTGGCGCAGCACGAGATCGACCGGATCGTCGCCACGGTGCCCGGCGGCATCGGCAACATCCAGGACATTTATGGCTTGTCGCCGCTGCAGGACGGCATCCTGTTCCACCATCTGCTGGCGGCAAAGGGCGATCCCTACCTGCTGACCTCGCAGATGGCGTTTGCCGACCGCGGCCTGTTGGACCGCTACCTTGCCGCGGTCCAGCGGGTGGTGGACCGGCACGACATTCTGCGCACCTCGTTTGTCTGGGAGGGGCTGTCGCGCCCGGCCCAGGTGGTGTGGCGCCAGGCGGTGCTGGAGGTGAGCGAGGTCGCTCTCGATGACTCAGGCGCTCCTGGCCCGGAGCAGCTCAAGGAGCGGTTTGATCCGCGCCGGCACCGCATCGCGCTTGGCCGGGCGCCGCTGTTGCGGTTTGTGATGGCCCGCGAGCCCGGCAGTGCGCGCTGGCTGCTGTTGCAGCTGCAGCACCATTTGATCGGGGACCACACCACGCTGGAGGTGATGCATGCCGAGGTGCGGGCCGTGCTGGAGGGACGCGCGCATGAGCTGGCAGCCCCGCAGCCGTTCCGCGATCTGGTGGCGCAGGCCCATCTCGGTGCTGATGCCAGCGCGGATGAAGCGTTCTTCCGGAGCATGCTTGCCGGGATCGATGCGCCGACCACGCCGTTCGGCCTCAGCGAGGTGCGCGGCGACGGCAGCGCGGTCGGTGAGGCGCGGCGGCGGCTGCCAGCGGCGCTTCAGGCGCAATTGCGCAGCCAGGCGCGGCGGCTCGGCATCAGCCTGGCGAGCCTGTGCCATCTGGCGTTCGCCCAGGTGGTGGCGCGCAGCAGCGGGCGCGAACAGGTGGTGTTCGGCACGGTGCTGTTTGGCCGCCTGCATGGCGGTGCGGGGAGCGAGCGCACCCTGGGCCTGTTCATCAACACGCTGCCGCTGCGGCTTGATCTGGATGGCACCGCGGTCGAGGCCAGCGTGCGGACCACGCACGCCCGGCTGGCCGAGCTGTTGGCGCACGAGCACGCCTCGCTGGCGCTGGCGCAACGCTGCAGCCAAATTGCAGCGCCAGCGCCGCTGTTCAGCTCGCTGTTGAACTACCGCCACACCACGCCGGCTCTCGCCGCCGCAACCAATGACGCTCTGCCCGGACTGGAATGGCTGGGCGGGGAGGAGCGCACCAACTATCCGCTGACCTTGTCGGTGGAGGATTTTGGCGACGCGCTCGGCCTGACGGCGCAGGTGGCGGAGGGGATCTGCGCGGATCGGGTCTGCGGCTACATGCAGCAGGCGCTGGCACAGCTGGCTGAGGCGCTGGAGCGGGCGCCGGCGACGCCGGTGCGGGAGCTGGACATCCTGCCGGCCGACGAGCGCACATATCTTTTGGAGGAGCTGAACCGGACGGCGGCGCCTTATCCGTCAGACGCCTGCATCCATCAGCTGTTCGAGCAGCAGGTCCGCAAGGCGCCGGAGGCGGTCGCGCTGGTCTGTGCGGACGCCGGCCTGAGCTATGGCGAGCTCAATGCCCGGGCCAACCGCCTGGCGCATCATCTGGTCGGGCTCGGCGTCACGCCGGACCAGCCGGTGGCGATCTGTCTGGAGCGCAGCCCGGCGATGGTGGTGGGGCTGCTGGCGATCCTCAAGGCCGGCGGCGCGTATCTGCCGCTGGATCCGGCCTATCCGCCGGCGCGGCTCACGCAGGTGCTCGCGGATGCGGCGCCGCAGCTCTTGCTCGTCGATGCCGCCGGACGCGCTGCGCTCGGCGCCGAGGCGCTGGCCGCTGTGACGGTGGTCGATCTTGCGACAGCCGCACCCGATTGGGCGGAGCGGCCGGCCTCCGACCTCGACCCGCGCGCGCTCGGGCTGAGTTCGCGCCACCTCGCCTATGTGATCTACACCTCGGGCTCAACCGGCACGCCCAAGGGCGTCATGATCGAGCATGCGAGCACTGTGAACCTGCTGCATTGGAGTAGCGGAGTCTACGCAGCGTCCGAGATCAGCCGCACGCTGTTTTCGACCTCGATCAGTTTCGATCTGTCCGTCTATGAGTGCTTCGTCCCGCTGTCCCAAGGGGGCACAATTTATCTGGTCGAGAATGCGCTTGCGCTGACGCAGACGTCCTTGGATGTCACCTTGGTCAACACCGTGCCCTCCGCGATTGCCGCTCTGCTCGACAAGGAAGCGCTCCCGAGTTCGACGCGCGTCATCAATTTGGCCGGTGAGCGGCTGAAGGCGAGCCTCATAGAGAAGGCCTTCGAGCACAGTTGCGTCGAGAAGATCTGTAATCTCTACGCGCCTTCCGAGACCACGACATACTCAACCTGGATCTGCATGCGACGGGGAGACGCTGTCGTTGAGACGATCGGTCGGCCGATCGCGAACACGCAGATCTACCTGCTCGATGGTGAGGGCGCACCCGTTCCGTTCGGGGCGGTGGGGGAGATCCATATCGGCGGCGCCGGTGTCGCCCGCGGCTATCTGAACCGGCCCGAGCTGACGGCGGAGCGGTTCATGGCCGATCCGTTCAGCGGCGTCGACGGCGACCGGCTGTACAAAACCGGTGACCTCGCCCGGTACTTGCCGGACGGCAATCTGGAGTTCCTGGGCCGCAATGACGACCAGGTCAAGATCCGCGGCTTCCGCATCGAGCCGGGCGAGATCGCGGCGCGGCTGGCCGAGCACCCGCTGGTGCGCGAGGCGGTCGTGGTGACGCAACAGGATGGTCGTGCCGAGCCGCGGCTGGTTGGCTATGTCGTTGCGGCGGCGGAGCACGGGGCCGACGCCGAGCAGGCCGATCTGGCCGCGACGCTGCGCCGGCACCTCAGCACGCGGCTGCCGGACTATATGGTGCCGTCGGCGGTGGTGCGGCTCGCGACGCTGCCGCTGACGCCGAACGGCAAGCTGGACCGCAGCGCGCTGCCGGCGCCGGACGATGAGGCCTATGCGCGGGCCAGCTACGCCGCCCCGCAGGGCGAGATCGAGACCGCGCTCGCGCGGATCTGGGCCGAGCTGCTCGGCCTCGAGCGGGTCGGACGCCACGACCACTTCTTCGCGCTCGGCGGGCACTCGCTGCTGGCGGTGCAGCTGTTGAGCCGGGTCTCGCAGGCTTTGGGTCTCGCTCTGCCGCTGACGACGCTGTTCGCCCAACCGGTGCTGCTCGATCTGGCGGCAAGCCTCGTCGCGCTGTTGAGCGGCTCCGATCCGCACCCCTTGCCGGCGATTGTCGCCGTGCCGCGTGATGCGCCGCTTGTGCTGTCGTCTGCGCAGCAGCGGCTGTGGTTCTTGGCGCAGCTGGACCAGAGCCGCACGAACTATCACATGCCGCTGCTGTTGCGGCTGCACGGCGAGCTCGACCGCAGCGCCTGGCAGCGCAGCCTGGACCGCGTGCTGGCGCGTCATGAGGGGCTGCGCAGTATCTTTGTCGCGCCGGAGGGGACGCCGTGGGTGGAGCTGGTGCCGGCGGAGGCGGGGCTGCCGCTGGCGCAGCACGATCTGCAGGGAAGGCCGGATGCGGCGGCGGCGCTGGTGGAGCTGTGCCAGCAGGAGGCGCGCACGCCGTTCGATCTGGCGCGCGGTCCGCTGATCCGCGGCCGCCTGATCCGGCTGTCGGATCAGGAGCACGTCGTGCTGTTGACGCAGCATCACATTGTCTCTGACGGCTGGTCGCTGGGCGTCTTGCTGCGTGAGCTCAGCCAGCTGTACCGGGCGTTCGTGGCCGGAGACGACGATCCGCTGCCGCCGCTTGCGATCCAGTATCCAGACTATGCCGCCTGGCAGCGCCAATGGCTGTCGGGCGAGCGGCTGCAAAGCCAGGCGCAGTATTGGCGCACCACGCTCTCCGGTGCGCCGGCCCGTCTGGCCTTGCCGGGCGACCGGCCGCGGCCGGCGCAACAGTCGTTTGCCGGAGCCCGTGTCGCTGTCGAGATCGATGCGGATCTGACCCAAGCGCTGAAGCGGCTGAGCCGGCGGCATGGCACGACGCTGTTCATGACGGTGCTGGCGGCGTGGGCTGCGGTGCTGTCGCGCCTGTCGGGACAGGACGACATCGTGATCGGGGTGCCGAGCGCCAATCGGGGCCGGCGCGAGGTCGAAGAGTTGATCGGCTTCTTCGTCAACACCCTGGCGCTCCGCCTCGATCTGTCGGGCCGCCCGAGCGTGGCGGAGCTGCTGGAACGGACGCGATGTGTGGCGCTGGGCGCGCAGGAGCATCAGGACCTGCCGTTCGAGCAGGTGGTGGAGATCGTGCAGCCGCCCCGGCATCTTGATCACACGCCGTTGTTCCAGGTGATGTTGGCCTGGCAGCACGAGGCGGTCGGGTCGTTCGAACTTCCCGGGCTGCGGGTCGAGGCGGCGGGGGACGGCGGCGACCAGGTCAAGTTTGATCTGGAGCTGAGTCTGCACGAGCAGGGCGAGGTCATTGCCGGGACGCTGGCTTATGCGACGGCGCTGTTCGATCCGGCGACGATCGAGCGGCAGCGCGGCTATTTGCTGACGCTGCTGCGGGCGATGGCCGCCGATGCAGGGCAGGCGGTCGGGCGCATTGAGCTGCTGTCGTCTGCTGAACGAGCCTACCTGCTGGAGGAGCTGAACCGGACGGCGGCGCCTTATCCGTCAGACGCCTGCATCCATCAGCTGTTCGAGCAGCAGGTCCGCAAGGCGCCGGAGGCGGTCGCGCTGGTCTGTGCGGACGCCCGTCTGAGCTATGGCGAGCTCAACGCCCAGGCCAACCGCCTGGCGCATCATCTGGTCGGGCTCGGCGTCACGCCGGACCAGCCGGTGGCGATTTGCCTGGAGCGCAGCCCGGCGATGGTGGTGGGGCTGCTGGCGATCCTCAAGGCCGGCGGGGCGTATCTGCCGCTCGACCCGGCCTATCCGCCGGCGCGGCTCACGCAGGTGCTCGCGGATGCGGCGCCGCAGCTCTTGCTCGTCGATGCCGCCGGACGCGCTGCGCTCGGCGCCGATGCGCTGGCCGATCTGACGGTGGTCGATCTTGCGACAGCCGCACCCGATTGGGCCGAGCGGCCGGCCTCGGACCTCGACCCGCGCGCGCTCGGGCTGAGTTCGCGCCACCTCGCCTATGTGATCTACACCTCGGGCTCAACCGGCACGCCCAAGGGAGCGGAGAACGAGCACCGCGCCATCGTCAATCGCCTGGTCTGGATGCAGACGGCCTATGGGCTCGCGGCAACCGACGTCGTGTTGCAGAAGACGCCGTTTGGCTTCGACGTCTCGGCCTGGGAGTTCTTCTGGACCCTGCTTCAAGGCGCAAGGCTGGTGCTGGCGCCTCCGGGAGCGCACAAGGATCCCGCTGCATTGGTCGACTTGGTGATCAGCCAGCGCATCACGACGCTCCACTTCGTTCCGTCCATGCTGGTCAGCTTCCTGGCGGCAAAGGGAGTCGAGCACTGCAGATCGCTGCGGCGTCTCGTGTGCAGCGGCGAGGCGCTTGCTGCCGCCAGCGTGCATCAGGCCCGTCGCTTGTTGCCCTGGACCGGCCTGCATAATCTGTACGGTCCGACCGAAGCTGCGATCGACGTGACGGCGTGGAGCTGCCCCGACGCGTTTGACGGCGCCATTGTCCCGATCGGCCGGCCGATCGCGAACACGCGGGTCTACCTGCTGGACGGTGGAGGCGCGCCCGTTCCGTTCGGGGCGACGGGGGAGATCCATATCGGCGGCGCCGGCGTTGCCCGCGGTTATCTGAACCGGCCCGAGCTGACGGCGGAGCGGTTTATCGCCAGCCCCTTTGTCGATGGCGACCGGCTGTACCGGACCGGCGATCTCGGCCGGTACTTGCCGGACGGCAACCTGGAGTTCCTGGGCCGCAATGACGACCAGGTCAAGATCCGCGGCTTCCGCATCGAGCCGGGCGAGATCGCGGCGCGGCTGGCCGAGCACCCGCTGGTGCGCGAGGCGGTGGTGGTGGCGCAACAGCATGGTCGCGGCGAGCCGCGGCTGGTTGGCTATGTCGTTGCAGCGGCGGAGCATGCGGCCGACGCCGATCTGGCCGATCTGGCCGCGACGCTGCGCCGGCACCTCAGCGCACGGCTGCCGGACTACATGGTGCCCGCGGCGCTGGTGCGGCTCGCGGCGCTGCCGCTGACCCCGAACGGCAAGCTGGACCGCAGCGCGCTGCCGGCGCCGGATGATGATGCCTTTGCGCGCGCCAGCTACGCCGCCCCGCAGGGCGAGATCGAGACCGCGCTCGCGCAGATCTGGGCCGAGCTGCTCGGCGTCGAGCGGGTCGGACGCCACGACCACTTCTTCGCGCTCGGCGGGCACTCGCTGTTGGCGGTGCAATTCCTGCGTCGGGCATTGGATCTTGGACTGTCCTTTAACGCCGCCGATCTCTTCCAAGCCCCCATCCTACAGGATCTTGCATTGAAAACTCTTGGGCAGCGACAGCTCAGCAGTTCGGACGTCATTGCCGTCCAGGCAAACGGATCAAAGCCACCACTTTTCTTTGTTCCCACAGGTTTGGGCGATTACTCCTATGTCTTCAGTTTGGTGAAGGACATGGACGTAGACTCTCCTGTCTATGCGCTGTCATGGCCGCCATTCAATGACATTTATCCGCCATCTCTTAAGGAGATAGCCGCGGCGGCCATTCTGGCAATTAGAGAAATCCAGCCGCACGGCCCATACCGCTTTGCTGGATACTCCTCAGGGGCAATTTTGGCTTATGCGATCGCGCAGCGCTTACTGAGTCTCGGTGAAGCTGTGTCATTCATGGCGTTCATCGACGTTGCGTTACCTGCCAATCGATCGAGCCTATCAACCAGCCAAACGAGACGAGCAGTGCTGCTGGATGCCTTTGAATTCCTGGATGATGAGCGCTTCGAATTGCTTGAGCGCTCAGCTGAGCAAAATTCAGTCGCCCAGCTGCTTAAAACGGCGCAGCAAATTCGGGCAATACCCCTTGATTGTGATCTCCAAAATCTCGCTCTGAGGTACGAAAAGGCGATCCAATTCCAAAGGGCGCTGAACTCCTACCAAGTCCCATCCCTGCCGATCGAGATATACCAATTTTATGCCGATGCGCCCCTCCTCAGCCGCCGGGCGCGATCACGCAACTCGATAGGTCCCGAAGCAAGTTCTCCCATGAGGGGATGGGACCAGGTTTTAACTCCGACGGCCATTCATGCGGTGCCAGTTCCAGGCGACCACCTCACGATGATGAGTGTCCCGGAAAATCGAAACGTGTTGGCTCGAGCCCTTTCGATGACATTGGACACATCGACGCGAACACCGCGGCGATCGCAGGCGATATGAAATGGACGGTATAAACAGACTACGTCCGACACATCAGATCCTAACGCCATGGCCAAGCCATCAACGACGCAAAGGACCGTGCCATCGAACTCCTCAAGGAGCGCGGCATCGCGCGCCCTTCCGAGTTGCCAGGGCGCGAGTCACGGCGGCGACCATCGCCCGCGTGAAGCAAAAGGGCCTCGTCGTCCAACTCGGACGCGGGCCTTACGAACTGCGCGCTCACGGGCTGTGAGGAGCCAGAGCTCCCGTAGAGCGCGCTATGAGTATATCAGCTATTATACGCTCAAGCGTATACTGACAGTTATCCCCGAAGCGTATATGGCGTGCCTAGAGAAGTACGCCGTGGACCAAATCGTCCGAACGCCCAAGCAAATCGGAGATTGCCATCCGCCGGCAGCGGCGCTAGCTCGGCCTCAACCAGCCTCAGGGACAAGACAAAGCTAGGCGGTCGAGAGCGGCGCGCCCGGGACTCAGCTCGGAACGCTTTGCGGCATTCTTGCAGCGCTCGACCTCGAGTTCGTTATCCGTTCCAGGACGAAGGCAAAGGCGCCCGAGATCGAGGACATCTTTTGATGGCCCGCCCGCGGCGGCATATCCCGCTGAATGTCTTCTTGAACGGCCGTCTCGTCAGGCGCCTGAACAGGCAATCCAGCGGCGCAATCGACTTTCAGTATGATCCGGTCCTGGCTTGCCTGGGAGCATGCGTTGCCGTGTCGCTATCTCTACCTCTGCGCGAGGACGTGACAATGGTTCCCTAAAGGACTTGAAAACTTTGTGGTCGGACCGCTTATCGAGCCTTTATTGGAGTTTATAGAAATAACCTTTATTATGAGACCAGAACTAGCTCCCCTGCGAAAGGTTTTCCTTGAACCGCGATAATCTCACCCATGCCGTGCGGGAACGACTGAAGCGGCTTCCGGCACCGCATGCCGCGCATTATGGCGTGGTTCCACTTCCCCCACCTGAGGACGGTGTTGCCGTGGGGCCGGTCCTCGCACGGGTCAGGGCGGCGGATGCAGCCCTCGTGCGAATCGAGACGCTCGCCGCCGAACTGAGGGATCCATATCTGATCAGCCGCATACTGCCGCGGCGGGAAGCTGTCAGCAGCTCCGCGATCGAGGGGACCAACAGCACCCTCGACGAACTACTGTCCGGTGAAGAAAGCGAAGATTCCCAGCAGAGCGCAGCGGCGGTCCAGGTACGTGATTACGCGCTCGCGCTCGATGACTTCCTGCCTCAGGCCAAGAAAGAGAAACTGGAAATCTTCACGAGCGGCTTGGTGCAGGATCTGCATCGTGCAGTCATGCGCGGCGACGCCGAAAACAAGGACAAGCCCGGCGAGCTTCGCCAGGTTGTCGTCTGGATCGGCGGCAGAGGCGATATTGCTTACTCAAGCTACAATCCCACGCCACCGTCCGACATTGCCGCGTGTCTTGAGGACACGATGAAGTACATGCGCTGTGAGGGCATGCAGGCTATATACCAGAGCTCCATCGTGCGAATGGCGGTTGCGCACGCGCATTTCGAGGCGGTCCACCCGTTTCGTGATGGCAATGGCCGCGTCGGCCGTCTGCTTCTACCGTTGATGATGGCCGCGGAAGGCATGATGCCGATTTACCTGTCGCCATATATCGAAGCACACAAAAACGCCTACTACGAATCCCTAAAGGCAGCGCAGCAGCGCCTGGAATGGCATGAAGCGGTCGGTTTCATGGCGGATGCGATTGTTGGAACCACCGATGAGCTTCTGAAAACCCGCGATGCATTGTCCGCACTTGGCAATCTGTGGCGGGAGCGGCGGAAGTTTCGTCAAGGCTCGGCCAGCCTGCGCGCGCTCGATCTTCTGCCGCATTATCCGGTGCTGACGGTCAAGCGCCTCGCATCGCTTCTCGACATTACCGTGCCTGCAGCGTCGCAGGCGGTGGAGCAGCTGGTCGAGAATAAAATCCTGAACGAGCGTACCGGCTATGCGCGCAACCGTGTCTTTGCCGCGCCTGATGCCCTGTCGATCATCAACCGCCCCTTCGGCGAGGATCCGATTCTTCCCGGTGCAGGCACCTGATGACTTTTCTCGAGGAGGCGCAGAGATTGACCTTGTTCGATCCTGCCTTGAGGACGTATGCGGAGTACCTCGGCACGCTTCCTGCCGCTGTTGGAGGAGTGGGCGGCCACGCAAGACTATGAACCGATCGACGGGCTAAACTTGGCCGAGGGATTTGCGCGATTCGGATCCGAGGCCGCCTTGTCGGCGATCAGGTGCTTGGTTCGAACGATATCGATCTTCTAGATTCTGACACGGCAGCACATGGCATGCACTGACGACGTTACTGAAAGACAGCATCTTCTGCCACTTCCATTTCTCGAGAGAGTGGTCGCCTGATGTTCCTACAAGGGGAGCATCCGGAGCCGTCTTTATGATCGCCGCCACGGCACGCAAACCGCGCTCGATGTAAGGCGAAATCCACACGGGCGCCACAGCCAGGGAGCGGTTATGGTTCTTTAGAAACGCTGGCGGGCCGGTTCGAACTCGGCTGACCGGAAGGGCAGACTTGAAGCAGCAATTGTTTGAAGTAGTGATAAATCTAATGTGCAACCAAAAAGTGGGATAGATCTCCCGTCGTTCGTGGCGCCACAAAGCAGTCTATCTTGATCGGAAGGCCCGCCATGGCCTCCTGTCCTTGGTCCTAGGACAAAGGACGGAAGCGAATTTACATGAAAAGTCAGGATCTTATTATATTGCTGAAGCTCGTGAGCCTTGAGCAGGCCAAAAATGAGGGCGATGCGCATCCTGGCGAGGCTGAACGCCTTGGCCAGGTCGTGTCCCCGGGAGAGCTTGGCGAGTTGCTCGCGCATATAGACCTGAAGGTCCTCGACCAGAGGCAGCTCAGCGTCCGCCGCACTTGGAGACGCTCCTCGGCGCTTTTTCCGTTGATGGAGCGCTCGATCTCGAACAACGCATCGATCCGGCGCACGACCTCGATCGCGATCGGAGAGAGCGGGATTTCCCTTTTGCTGGCGGCCTTGCGCCGGGCATTCTCTTCGATGTCAGCCATGACGAAGAACGGGCGCCGCCACATCCACGCCAGCGCCATCAGACCGTTCCCGATGCGGTCACCTGAACACACTCAACCGATACGACACGCAAGCTTAATGTCGTGGCGCAACACCTGGCCTGCACGAGAAGGCACGCAGCTCGTTGTTGGAGGCAAATGAACAGCTGAAAAAAGAGCCCCGGCCTGGGGCCGGGGCTCTCGATCCGCCGCTGTAACGCGATGGAAATCAGTATTTAAGAACGACCGGGCCCCAGAACTTGTAGTTGAGCCGCGCGGTCAGCAGGTCGAAATCCTGCCCGATGCGATCGCTAGCGACCGCACCCGCGGGGGTGTTGAAGTTCACGTTCGCGTCTTGCCGGAATATATGGTCGTACTCGACGCCGACCGACCAATTCGGCGCGAAGCCGAGTTCGATGCCCGCCCCGACCACGCCGCCCCAGCGGGTATTGTCGGTGCTCGCCAGCGGCGCGCCGGCGAGGGTGTTGATCTGATAGGTATTGCCGGTCACCGCGGCACCGCCCTTGGCGTAGAGCAATACGTTGTTGATGGCATAGCCGACCTGGCCTGTAAGCAGGCCGAACGACCCGGTCTTGGTCTGATTGATGTCGCCCGGGAAGGCGGCGCTGACATTGGAGCCGTTGAAATCGGCCCAGTTGCCTTGGCCTTCGACACCGAAAACGACCTGGCCCATCTGCCAGCGATAGCCAAACTGGCCACCGACGGTTCCGCCGCTCGCGTCATGAGAGCCTTCGGGCGTGACGCCTCCAAAATCCCAGGAGCTATGGGTCGAACCCCAGCCGCCATTGGCACCGAGATAGAAGCCGCTCCAGTCATAGATTGCGGCCGCGACCGGTGCTGGCGGCGGCGGTGCCTTGGTGTAGATGGGCTGCTGAGCGAGATCGGCGGCGAATACGGGCGCTACCCCGATCAACGCGACGATGCTGGCAGTCACAAGCAACAACTTCTTCATTTCGAATACGCTCCTTCACATGTCCCCTGCGCCACGCGCGTCTTAACAGTGCTGTCGCGAATTGCTGTAGCTGTCGCGCAACATTCTCGCTTTCAGAAGCGCTTGAATCTAACGCTGCGTCAGGTTGTGCGCTCGTCAATCATGATCAAACCGACACAACACGCAGTGGTCCATCGTGTATCGAACCCAACAGCGTACGCGTCAACTCCAATATGGAAGTGAAGTCGTCGTTGCACTCGAACCAGAGCGATCACGACAGGCGCGTGCACTGATGCAGCGACGATCGTAGAGAAACGAGCGAGCGCTACCATGTCGTTCCATTTCCTCTGATCGTCACGACCCGGAAACCGGAAACAGCCACTATCTGGTCCCTCATGACGGATCACGTCACGGTCCGTGACTGGGCTGAAGGCTCAAACGATCAAGACCGGCACTGGCATCAAACGCGGCACGCACGCCGCTAACCTATCACAGACCGCTTCGAACATAGTTGCCGATAATGGCGGGTTCTCAACACGACGCGTTTCGTTCGAGACAAACTGCGCGCGCGACGTCCACGCCGCTGCGCATCCACGATGAGCCGTTGCGATCGAGGGCGCAGCAGGTTTGGCCCACCTCTTGCTTCGATGGCGTTTAAAGGATTTGGCTCGACTTGATAGGAGGCGGTGAATGCCGGCCCGTTGGTGGATCTTACAAGGAGTCGCGCTTTGATACTGCGCCGTCCTGATGTGCGACCAATCTTGATGCGGCGAACGCAACGCAGGTGGTTCTGGTGCGAAGGAACGAGCCGATTTCATTTAGAACGAGGAGGCGACCTGCAAAACCGACTCGCGGCTATTAGGCCCATCCGAACCGCACCTGGTGCCCTTTCCCCCGAGCAGGCCGAACACAATCTCAAAAGCAAGAAGCAATGAAGTACTTGGAGGACAGCAAGGACCTGGACATCGAGACCCGGCTTTCTCGTCTCGGCCGTGCGCCCGCCGAACATTCCGGGATGGTCAACATGCCCGTGTACCGGGGCTCCACAATTGTTTCGGAAACCCTGGAGGAATACGAATCGCGGAACAAAAGCGATCCGGCGGCCAACTACGGCCGCTTTGGCTCGCCTCTTTCCCGAGCACTCGAGCTGGCCGTTTGCGAACTGGAGGGCGGCTATCGCTCGCTGCTGTTTCCGTCGGGGCTTTCTGCCTGCACGCATTCGCTTCTCGGCGTTCTGCGCGCAGGCGATCACGTTCTGATCAGCGACGGCGTCTATACACCTCTCAGGACATTTGCAGACGAGGTTCTCTCAAGACTTCAGATCACGGTGCAATACTTCTCTCCAACGCGGCCTGCAGAGCTTGCAGCGAAAATCACCCACAATACCCGGGCCATCTATCTGGAATCACCTTCGTCCCTCACGTTTGAGGTGCAAAACGTCCCTGCGCTTGCTGCCATCGCCCGTCGCTCCGATGCGCTACTGGTCATGGATAATACATGGGCAACGCCTCTGTATTTCAAGCCTTTTGCGCACGGCGTCGACATCTCGATCCAAGCGGCGACCAAATATATCGTCGGCCATTCAGACGCCCTGCTTGGTATTGCCACTGCGAACGAATCGGCGTGGCCGGCGCTGCGGTCGAGTGCCCATGACTTCGGAGAGATCGCTGGACCGGATGACATCTATTTGGCCCTTCGGGGACTACGTACCCTGGCCGTCCGTATGAGGCGTCATTGGGACAATGGCCTCGAGCTGGCCCAAAGCCTTCAGTCGCATCCAGCTGTCGATAACATTTTGCACCCGGCGTGTCCGAGCGACCCTGGCCATGCGCTTTGGAAGCGAGACTTTTCGGGGGCGAGCGGCCTTTTTGGCCTTGCGCTGAAGCCGATGTCGCAACCGCAGCTTTCGACCTTCTTCAATCGGCTGCGGCTTTTTGGCATCGGCTGGTCGTGGGGCGGATATGAAAGCCTCGTGATGCATGTCGACCCACTGAAGCGCGCGGAAACATCGCTTGCTCTCGCTGGGCCGCTAATACGGGTTCACGCGGGCTTGGAGGACGCGAGCGACCTGATCGCGGATATGTATCAGGCGCTCGATGCGGCTTGGGAGACAAGAAGCAGTCGTGTTGATCCGGACAACGATGATGCGCTCGTCGCTGAGCTCCCCAAACGAGCTTAAGCGCCGTCAACTTGAAGCCGAACCTTGGCTTGGCCAGGAAAGAAGTCGGCCGTGAACGAGTAGTGAAGGGAACGCCATCGGCGCGTTTTGACGAAGAGCGAGAGACCGCTCGTCATCGAGATGTTCTGGCCCACGATTCGTGGGGTCAGAAGTTCGCTCGCGGGATGGTGTCGGAGCAACTCCGGTACCTCATCGAGCGGGACCGCCGCCAAACCTGGGAGGAGCGTTATGACAACCATTGCAGCTGCGCCAACCGCGCGGGCGTCTCGGTCATGGTATAAGGTCCTCTACGTCCAGGTGTTGTTCGCAATCCTCCTCGGCATCATCGTCGGCTGGGGCTGGCCGTCGCTTGCCACCTCTGACTGGATGAGGGCGCTCGGCGACGGCTTCATCAAGCTCATCAAGATGGTGATCGCGCCGATCATCTTCTGCACCGTGGTCTCCGGCATCGCTCATATTCAGGATGCGAAGAAGGTCGGCCGGGTCGGGATCAAGGCGCTGGTCTATTTCGAGATCGTCTCCACCCTCGCGCTCGTGATTGGTCTCGTCATGGGCAATCTGTTCCAGATCGGTCGCGGCCTTGCCGCCAAGCCCGATGCGGCCGCAGTCGCCAACTATGTCGAGCAGGCGAAAGCGACCAGGTTCGTTGATTTTGTTCTGAGCATCATTCCAGACAGCGTGGTCGGCGCGCTCGCGCGCGGTGACATCCTGCAGGTGCTGCTGTTTGCGATTCTGCTCGGCTTTTCACTGATGGCGCTCGGAGAGCGCGGCGCGAGGCTGCGGAGCACGATCGACGACGCTGCGCAGGCCGTGTTCGGCGTGATCGCCATCATTATGAAGGCCGCGCCGATCGGAGCGTTCGCCGCCATGGCATTTACAATCGGCAAGTTCGGACCTTCGGCGCTGGCCAATCTGATCGGATTGATCGCACTGTTCTACGCGACCGCCGCGCTATTCGTGATCGTGGTTCTCGGGCTGATCGCGCGGTTCGTCGGCTTCTCCATCTTCAAGTTCATCGCCTATATCAAAGACGAGCTCCTGGTTGTGCTCGGCACATCTTCATCAGAGAGTGCGCTGCCGCAGTTGATGGAGAAGCTCGAGCGGCTGGGATGCTCGAAGTCCGTGGTCGGCCTCGTGGTGCCGACCGGCTATTCCTTTAATCTCGACGGCACCAACATCTATATGACGCTCGCGACATTGTTCATCGCGCGGGCCCTTGGGCTCGACCTTGCTTTCGACCAACAACTCACGATCTTGATCGTGGCGATGCTGACCTCGAAAGGGGCGAGCGGCGTCAGCGGCGCCGGCTTCATCACGCTGGCAGCGACACTGTCCGCGGTCAACCCGGCTCTGGTGCCAGGGATGGCGATCGTGTTCTCGATCGACAAGTTCATGAGCGAGGTGCGCGCACTTACTAATATCATAGGCAATGGCGTTGCCGTTGTGTTCGTGTCCTGGTGGGAAGGCGAGCTCAACCGGACCACGCTGCATGCACGCCTTGAACGGCGGGTCGATCTGACCGATGTGGAAACGGCGATCGCCACTGCTGACGCCGTTCCTGCCTCGGAGGACACGCGCAATTCAGAAACTGCGCGCGCAAGAGGAGTAACTTGGACTGAACGTGCGCATTGCAAACGCGGACGAACGCATTCGTCATGATACTGTTCACCGCGACCAACGCCTGATGGAGTAGGCGAAGGTCGAGGTCGTGGCTGGTTCCGCGCATTGACGAAACGCGAACGAGCATAGAAGGCGAACTACTGTTGAAACTACGGAATGATGCCTCAGGATTGCCCGAGCAACTCGGATTGGATCGTCGTCGCGGTGTAGAGCGAAGCATCTAGCGGCAAATTGCCAAATGCGAGCTGACAAAGCAGGTAATTTGCGCCTGCTTCCTCCAGCTGATGAAGCAGAACGTTTCGAACGGAGGTCGGCGTTCCGACGATGCACAATTCGCTCTCGATTGCCGCATCGAATGTCAGCGGAAGGGGTTGTGGCAGCGGGATATCATTGAGCTCGTAAAGGAATTTGAAGCTCCGCAGCCATTGCTCGTATGCGGATCTGGCCAGCGAATAAGCGTCCGCCTCAGATCGACCGATCACGATCATGCGCACCAATCCAACAAATGGCCCACGATCGGGGGCGCTGGGGCTGCGTTCGCGATGGGTGTGGTAGGCATCGGTAATTTTGCGGACGCCGGCGGCGGGCCCAACGCAGGCTAGGTTTGCGCCATTGCCCCCGGCCCAGATGGCCGTCTCGGGTCGATTGGTGGTCACCCATATCGGGGGACATGGACGCTGATGCGTGGCTAGTGTCAGGGGGACCTCGTCCAACTGGAAATGTCGACCCTGGTAGGACAAGGCTCCGCCCTCCATTGCCTTCAGGAGAATGTCGTTGGCTTCCTCATACCGGCTTGGCGCCACGTCCTCGGAAATTCCAAAATAGCCGCGCTCGACCGGGAGAGCGCCCCGTCCGAGACCCAGCTCGAGCCTGCCGCCGCTCAACTGATCGAGCATGCAGATCTCCTCGAATGCGCGTAGCGGATGATAGAAATTAAGCAGCATGACCAACGGGCCGAGACGGAGGTGCCGCGTACGCTGCGCGACACTCGACAGGAAAAGACTCGGCGAAGGGCCTCTTCCATGAGGCGTGCAATGGTGCTCAGCCACGTGATACGCATAGAAGCCGAGGCGATCGTATGCCTCCGCCAAGATGAGGCGATCTTCGTATTGACGACCAATATCGCGGCCGTCGTCGTCCAGGTGATCGAAAATGCCGCATGTGAGTTTTGACGAAGGCGGGTGTGTCATTAGAATAGCTCCTTGTTGAGGGGCGACTGCCTGCTCGTTTCCGGGGGATTAAAGGGTCGTATTTATTGTCGCCGCATCTCGCGGTCGTCGGGTCTGGACTTCGATCGGTGCCCATGCCACCGACCGCACGAGATCGCGGTCTGGCTTCGGTTCTGCAACATGCGCAGGGGGAGGCGCTTAATGCGCGGCGTCGTGGCCGGCAGCTGGAGGCGATCTCTGCTTGGCTCGAGCCGCTGTCGTGGTCTTCCCGGCCCATCTGCGGTACAGTGAGAAGAGCGGACATCGGCGCGCGCATCTCATGTCGGGTTTTCTAAGATCGCGGCAACCGCTGCCAAGAACGAGTCCATCTGCTCCGTTGTGCCGATGCTGATGCGGATGCAGTGGTCGAGGCCGTTATCTGCAAAAACAGCAACGAGTATTCCGGCTCTCTCCAGCGCGGCATGCCACCACCTGCCGTCCCGTCCGTTCGGCACACGCGCCAGCAAGAAATTGGTATGGGAAGGCGCTACACAAAACCCGAATTGACGCAATTCGGCCGCAACTCGTTCTCTCTCCTGCTTGATATGCCTATGGTTCTCTTCGTAGGCCGCGCGATGTGAGAGGATGCTGACGCCAACGGCATGCCCTATGACATTCATGTTGAAGACGTTCTGGATGTTTCGCAGTCGTCCAATAACCTCTGGATGACCAAGGCCGAAGCCAACGCGAATGCCGGCGGCCGCATAGCTCTTCGACAAAGTTCTCAAGAGCAGGAGATTGGGGTAGCGGCGGACGAGCCTTAGACCGTTATCAGGTGCGAAGTCGACATAGGCTTCATCCAGCACGACTAAGCGCTCCGACTGTGCAACGAGGCGTTCGATCTCGGCGATAGGGACGAACGTCCCAGTCGGATTGTTGGGATTGGCTAACAAGATGAACTTGGCGTCCTTTGCCGGGCCGAACAGCAACTGGTCAATCGGGATCGAATGCGAATCGCTCCACGAAACTTCGAGAAATTTGGCGCTCTGCAACACAGCTAGCTTGCGATTGAACGAAAACCCGGGAGACATCATTGCGACGCTGTCGCCGGGCCCAAGAAAGGCCCTGTAGATCAGGCCGAGAAGCTCCGACGATCCGTTGCCGGCGATCACATGGTCCTTCGAGAGGCCGTAGGCACTGGCGGCAGCTTCCCTCAAACCGATGTTATCGTCTTCCGGATACAGATACTGACGCTCGAGCGCCGAGATCGCACTTCGCCACACCATTGTTGGTAGTGGAAATGGATTCTCATTGGTGTTTAGCTTCACGTAACGCGCATCTGGCGCCCGCTGGCCGGGCGACTGGGCCTCTAGGTCTTTGGCCGGCTGCGCGAGAGAAGAGAGCACACTTTGCAGTTTTACATCGACCATATTATGTTCCCTCTTGATGCGCAGACGGCAGTCGCCACTGAGAGTGTCCTGAGGCGGTCTAACGAGAAGCCCGTTTCGCACACCTGGCGTGGCGGCCGCCTGGGACGTTGGCGATGCACGAGCCAAATAGCGGCGCTTGAAGTGCTGCGCCTCGCAAGAACGACCTGGTTGTTGGTGCGCGACGTTGCGAGCGCTCTGTCAATCCCAGCCTCGACAGCTTGTAGCGGTGTGGGGTCGCTAAACCAGCCCTTGCAGGCCCAGCGCGATCGACTCGCAAGCCTTGATGTGAAAGTCGGTACATACGTGGCAGCGTCATGCGATGCTCCCCGGCGAGGCACTGACCTACGCCGGTGTTTCTGAAGGCCGTGGCGGCCTGTTTGCCGAACCTACAATTTGACGCTACGTGCGAATCAAGTCCTGTCGACGTGCTCCTCGTACGAATTCGCGCAAGTGTGTGGCGGAAGGCTCGTCGGGCCCGTGTTGGAATTCTGCCCTTTTGTCAGAAAGCAAACACAGCCGATGTCCTGAGTCCGCGTCCCTTCGCGAGACGACATCTGGCTGCGAATTCCGACGCTGTTGATCGCGGTGGCCCAGGTCCTGCAACGCGCTCAAAGATGGCGTTATGGGAACACGGTGTGTGTTTGTGCCTCGATCTTGGCGAAGAATGTGGGACATTCAGTCGGCCGGAGCCGACGACTGGCGCCCGTCGGCCTCACGCTTTCGAAGGTAATATCCCGAGCGAGGACGCAAGACGCTGGTTCCGGCCGCGGCCTCGCGCAATCCCGAGTGCCTTGCTGGAGCGCCGTTTCGAGCAGCCGGCTGGCCGATGGCCCTCTGCACACGTCCGTGAGCGATCCAGCTGCGACCCTGCGACCAGCGTCAATCGCGGCGCGAAGAATGGCTCGCGAACGCAATCGCATGCCTGGATCGACACTGGCGGCATTCCTGCGACGGCGCCGGACGTCACGAAGCTCGCCGTTGACGAGTTCAGTCAGGACTTCGCTCGGTCTATTCCACTTGAACCGGGCAGCCGATGTCGACCGCGTGATCCTGTTCGTTAGCTAAGAGCAACGCCGGCATCGATATCGTGATCGCCGGCGCGCTTACCTGCCTTGGCAAGCAGCGATCAGCCTGCTTGCAAAGCGAGGTTCCCGAGTCTTACGAGCGAAATCGCACGCATCAACACACTGCGTCAGATTCCGGGCAGTGCGATTGCATGCGCGAGTAGGCGTTTTGTCGCATGTCACGAATGAGCATCCCTACGGCGCTCCTCCCGTGGGACTGCACCAGAAGAGACCATTAGCGTCGCATTCGAATGTTTGGCCGGGAAAAAATTCCATTCTGATCGGGAAAAAGATGACGCATGCGCCAAGTTGCTATTCAAAGGTTGCCGACGGCTCGCGGTCGGCTACAGATGGAGTCGGAAAATCGTAGACGCAGATTCATGGAACTCATGCAGTGCACTGTGAACGCAGGACGACCTCGTAACAAGGACGTTAGGACCACGATGCGTTTATAGCAGTGCCATGAAAGAGCGATATCTCTCGCTGGCATCCCTGAATTGCGCACGAGCATCAGACGCAGCATCAAACTCGCAAAATCCAAACAAGATGGTAGGGAGGATGCTGAGAATAACGGAGACGTCGTCATGTTGAACATCGCTTCCGCACACGAAAGGTCCGACTCAGTGTCGGAGACGAGCCAAACCGTTCCCATTGTGACACTGCACGAAAGCGCGGTTGTCGGGATCTTCGAAATCTCGAAGATACTCACCGCCCCCTGCCGGCTCGAGCTCACGTTGGCCAACGTCGTGGATATTCTGCATTCGTTTGTTCAGATGCGGCACGGCATCGTCTCGCTCTTCGACCATGATGGCCAGCCAGACGTTACGGTCGGCGTCGGCTGGACCGAAGGCAGCGACGAGCAGTATCGGATGCGCCTGCCACCGAGAGCAATCGATCAGATCGTGGCGACAGACATGCCGCTCGTCGCCGAGGACATTGCAGTCCATTCGGCGTTCACTACGGCCGACCTCCAAGTGCTCGGTGCCACCGATAACGCACGGGTGTCGTTCATCGGTGTTCCCATTCGGATCGACGCAAAAGCCGTTGGCGCGCTGACCATCGACCGTGTTCTGGACGACAGCTCAAGCGTACGACTCGAATACGACGTGAGACTTCTCACCATGATCGCCAATCTGGTCGGGCAGACCGTGAAGCTGCATCGGCTCTTTGCGACAGACCGCGAGCGACTGATGGCGGAAAAGGATCGATTGCAAAAGCAATTGGCCGAGATCCAGCAACCCGCGCGCGAGCGCAAGAAGGTCAATGTGGAAGGCATTATTGGCGATAGTCCGGCGCTGCGCGCGCTGCTCGACAAGATCGCTGTGGTTGCCAGATCGAATAGCACGGTCCTGCTGCGCGGCGAATCCGGTACCGGGAAGGAGCTGGTGGCCAAGGCTATTCACGCCCTATCGGCGCGCTCCAAGCGGCCGTTCATCAAGCTCAACTGTGCGGCGCTTCCCGAGACGGTTCTGGAGTCCGAATTGTTCGGCCATGAGAAAGGTGCTTTTACCGGCGCCTTTAGTTCACGCAAGGGGCGCTTTGAGCTGGCCGACAAGGGTACGCTGTTTCTGGACGAGATCGGCGAGATCTCGCCCTCGTTTCAGGCAAAGCTGCTGCGCGTCCTGCAGGAGCAGGAATTCGAGCGTGTCGGCAGCAATCAGACCATGAAAGTCGACGTTCGCGTAATTGCCGCTACAAACAGAAATCTGGAGGAGGCGGTCGCAAATAACGCGTTCCGCGCTGACCTCTATTACCGTGTGAGCGTGGTTCCTTTGCTGCTGCCGCCCTTGCGCGAAAGGCGCAGCGACATTCCGCTGCTCGCCGCGGAGTTTCTCAGGAATTTCAACAGCGAAAATGGCCGCACGTTGACGTTCGATCAAAGTGCGACGGACGTCCTGATGAATTGCGGGTTTCCGGGTAACGTCCGCGAACTCGAAAATTGCGTGCAGCGGACAGCGACCCTTGCCCCAGGACCTTCGATCTGCAGAGACGACTTCGCCTGCTGCCATGGCCAGTGCCTTTCGGCGATGCTGTGGAAGGGGGGATCTGAAGACGTGCCGCAGCATGCACGCCCAACTTGCGCAGGGGTCCCGAAGCCGAACAGCGCCGGCGCTGAAGCTGGTCGGTCGGCCGCCGGCGCTGTCTCGCCTGTCCGGGACGAGCAGGTTGGGCTTGGGCCAGCCGGCGCCGCACTCGTAAGTACCGGACAGATGACCGATCCCGAGCGCGTCCTCGCGGCCATGGAGCGATCGGGTTGGGTTCAGGCAAAGGCGGCGCGCCTACTTGGCGTTACGCCCCGCCAGATTGGCTACGCGCTGAGGAAATACGGTATCGAGATCAAGCGGTTCTGAGCGGTGTGGTGTCGCTGCGTACATAGCGCTGTCGCGATGACGACGAATGTCCGAAATGCGTCTGCACGTATTCGAGCACGTCAGGCCCTCAGAACTCATTGTTTTCATCGCCTCATACCTTGAACGGCAGATGGTACGACATTTGCTGTGCTTCTCCGGATTGCGAAAGTCTCTGGAGAACCACATGCACAATGTCGTCTGCATCAAGCAGGTCCCTGATTCCGCACAGATCCGCGTGCACCCTGTGACCAACACGATCATGCGCCAGGGCGTACCAACCATCATCAATCCTTACGACCTGTTCGCACTCGAAGCCGCGCTCGATCTGCGCGACAAGTTTGGTGGTGAGATCACCGTCCTTACAATGGGCCCACCGTCGGCCGAGGATACTCTACGGAAAGCCCTGACCTTTGGCGCCGATCGCGCGGTGCTGCTGACCGACCGTTGCTTCGCGGGTGCGGACACCCTGGCAACCACCTACGCGCTGGCAACCGCCATCCGCAAGATCGGCAAGGACTATGGCCAGCCTGACCTCATATTCACGGGCAAGCAGACGATCGATGGCGACACCGCGCAGGTCGGGCCAGGTATCGCAAGGCGGCTTGCTGTGCAACAGCTAACCTATGTTGCCAAGATCATGACTATCGATCTTACCGCGCGCACAATCGAAGCGGAGCGGCGCTCCGAGGGCGGCAGCCAGGTGCTGCGCGCAAGCCTGCCGTCGCTCATCACCATGATGGAGGCGACCAACCAGATTCGGCGCGGCGCAATGGCAGATGCTTTGCGCGCCGCTCGAGCGCCTATTGTAAAATGGAATGCCCAGGAGGCTGGTGTCGAGGATCTCGCCAAATGCGGTCTCAGAGGCTCGCCCACCGTTGTCAAACGCGTCTTCGCGCCCTCGGCGCGGGCTGAGAAGGCGACGCTCGTAGAGGCGGCCGAGCAGCCGGCGCAGGCGTTGATCGACACCATTTTCAAGCAGAAGCCCAAGCTTGAAACCGAGCTCGCCGCTCTGGCCCGAGGCTCATGACCCGGCGAGAGGTTCGGGCAATCGGCTAGGACGAGCAGCGGCCGTCGACAAGCTTGCGCCGGACAGAGTGCGTGAACAGAACGTTAAGCCGAACGTTGCAGGCTACGAGTGGCGATGATCCTGCGTTTCCACTGCGCCGTCGAGCATTTGGACGTGTGGAGTGCAAGCGGAAACGGCTTCTCCTTCGTGATCGCTTATGCGAGCCGCGCAGGCCGCGGCTTTCACGGACGTCCCGGCTATGTGGCGTCATGGCGCCCACTTCATCGAAGTCGTAGCGCAATCAAGATCGCTGGCTCGCCCTTCACGACGTTTGCCGATGCCGAGCAAGCCTGCAACTCGACGCTGAAACATCTGACAGCGTGAAGCTCAGGGCCAATGCGCTGCACCAAACGGGGCGTCAACGACATAGCGTGATCGACCGCCACCAGGCCGGTGAGAAGACGTTTCGCACATTTGGCGGCGAGGCGTTCCTTTTCTATGGTTGCCTCTCAGTTTCCAGATCGAGCCGCTTGGCCGCGGACTCCAGCCGATGAACGGGAAGCGTCATTTCTCTGGCAGCCGATTGAGTCGCAGAATGAGTGGCCGTATCTTCGTATCAGTCGCGTCGGGTCGAAGGCGTCCATATCTGGGGCGCAACGCGACGACGTATGCCGTCCCCACGAGCGGCGCAAAGCCCGTGGTCTCCTCGGCCAACCTTGCGCAACGCCGTATCCGGCATGTTGATTGCTAGAGATCAGAAGACTCATTTCAACAATTGCGTACTCGCAGGGTGCCAACCCAGGAGTTCATTTCAAATGTCTCGATTTGTACAAATCAAAAAGCGTGCGCCTGCACCGCTGATTCACGGCCCGTCTTTGATGGGCTCTCAATCACAAGTAACGCCCCAAAATGCCGTTTCTCCACGCGGCCATTCCTCGGCTCGTTCGGCCGACAGATCAGATGGGGTGGGTGGATCACGCGATCCAACTGCAGATCAGTGCTTGGCGGAAAAGGGCAAAGCATCTGGCAGGGAGTTTTGATGAGGTCAACGCAGGCAATTCGTAAACGCCTCCTCGATGCCGGCGTGTCGTTTGCGCCGAACGCCAACATCGCAGAACACCTGCGGCCTGGTGACATTGAGGTGATACAGGGCGAGGTCGAGCGGCACATGCAGGCCGTGCTGGATGCCTTGGTCATCGATACCAATCGCGACCACAACAGTCAGGGGACCGCGAAGCGAATTGCAAAAATGTACGTGCGCGAGGTGTTTGCCGGCCGCTTTGAGGCCGCCCCCGAGGTGACGGAGTTTCAGAACGACAGCGGCCTGGATGAGGTCTATTCGCTTGGCCCTATCGCAGTGCGTTCGGCGTGCGCCCACCACCTTGTACCCGTCACCGGCCGCATGTGGGTCGGCGTTCTGCCCGGTGACAAGCTGATCGGTATCAGCAAGTTTGTACGCCTCGCCAACTGGATCTTGTCGCGACCCCACCTGCAAGAGGAAGCCACCGTCATGCTGGCGGACGAGCTCGAGGGCCGTCTCAAGCCGAAGGGACTGGCCGTTGTCCTCAAGGCACAGCATCAGTGCATGGTCTGGCGCGGTGTCCGCGAAACGGAAACCATCATGACGACCAGCATCATGCGCGGAGCCTTCCGCGACAGCAAGGCAATGCGTAGCGAATTTATGGCACAGATCAGGGACTAGGCGTGGCATACTTATCGACGAAGACATACGGACATGAGGTCGGCCTATCTGCCACGTTTCGCCAGTGGCGCGCGAAGTCGCACTGTCGCCTGCTGCACGGCTATTCGCTGTCGTTTCGTTTCGAATTCGAAGCCAACACTTTGGACGACAAGAATTGGGTCGTCGATTTTGGCGGCCTCAAGGAGCTGAGGGCGATCCTCGAAGGCACGTTTGACCACAAGACAGTCGTAGCCGCGGACGATCCCGAGCTTGAGTGGTTCCGCGAAGCCGCACGGCGCGGCTTGGCGGACATCGTTGTCCTACCGGCAGTCGGCTGTGAAAAATTTGCCGAACACGTCTATCGCGTCGGCAGCAACTGGCTGCTCGAGAAAGGACTTGCTCCGCGTTGCCGGCTGGTCTCAGTCGAAGTGAAGGAGCACGGCGCGAACAGCGCCATCTATCGGGAGGCAGGCCGTGCTGCCGATCAACGAAATATTTGAAACCATCCAGGGGGAAGCCTGCAAGGCGGGCACACCGTCCGTGTTCGTACGGTTGCAGGCATGCCCGGTCAGGTGTCCGTGGTGCGACACCAAGCACACCTGGTTCGTCGATCCAGAGCGGCGGGTCTCGATAGCCGATATGATGATCAAGACCGAGGACACCAACACCTGGGCCATGATGTCGCCGGAGGACGTCCTGCTCGCGGTGCAGGCGTTCAGCGCCCGACATGTCGTGATTACGGGTGGCGAGCCCGCGCTGTATGACCTGCGGCCACTGACCACGCTGCTCGTCGGTTCCGGATTCTCGGTGCAGTTGGAAACATCGGGCACCCAAGCCATTCAGGCGAATCCCTACACATGGGTGACGGTCAGCCCGAAAGTTGGCATGCCGGGTAGGCGGTCCGTTCTGGCTGAAACCTTGCGGCGTGCCAATGAGATCAAACACCCGGTGGGCAAGCCTGGCGACATCCAAAACCTGCTGAGCCTCCCTATCGATCACGCGCTCAAGCCAGAGATATGGCTACAACCTTTGAGCCAAAGCCCGAAGGCGACGGAGCTGTGCATCCGAGAGGCAACTGCACGCAACTGGCGCGTTAGCATCCAGATGCAGAAGTTTATCGGCGTGCGATGATGCTCGTGTCACAAAGTCCACGTTTGCTGCCGCGGCAACGGTTGTGAATTCGGTCCAACTCACCGAGACGCGGGCTCCGCCGGTAAACCGAGGAGGAGGCGGCCGACGCAAGCCGCTTATTGGCTTCTCACAGGCGCCTTGAAGACTCCTTCCTTTGCCAGGCGAAGATGTCTGTCCAGTGTCGTATGCAGCGACGCACGAAGCTCAAGCGGGATCGAGTCGTCTGTGTCGATCAGTTCCCGAATCTTCAGAAACATGCGGTCGATTGAGGTGACTGTCGTCGTCATTCGCGCCGGTATCATCGGTTCGTCCTTAGCAACAGCCGCCGATGTCAAGCGAATAGTCAGATCTTCTGGCGGCTCGATAATCTCGGCGGTGGCAGGCCAAGCCAGCTTTCGCCGCAACCGCAAGCCTACAATCATACGCAGCGTAAGGTTCAAGCCCTTTTCGATGGCCGAGTGGAGCTTATTTCACTCTGAAAACAACGAAATGTGCCTCGTCGCAATAACCGGCATTGAGGAGACAAGCAGCTCCATCGTCATGGCTAACGGTCGAGACCACGTCTGCGGGCACTTCTACGCGCCCCGTCAAGGTCCGATGGGCCGGGCTTCAGCTTTGCGACCGATCATCGAGACTTGACAGACATCAGCCCGTCGCGGACGGCACGACATCCTCAGTGTCCCAACCGCTTAGAACCTTGAACGGGACCCCATCGTGTCTGATTCCGCGGGCACGGAACGAGGTAGGGTCGAGGAAATCGCGTCAGGAGCGGCTGATTGTCAGACCGGCATTCTCTAGCGCTCGGAGAATCTTGCTCGCGATGGCCCGCGCGTCAGCCTGCCCTTCGCCGACCCAGTCGGCCGCCAGCGCGCGGGCAATCACATCGTGCGCGGTCTCACGTCTGAGCGCCTCGGGCTCGGCATATTCGCCGCAGATCTTGCAGGCGATCACCGGCCGACCGCTCCAGGGATCGTGCGTTGCAACTTCGTACCATTTGTCGGCCTCACATTTCGGGCAGCGCATAGGTGAACTCTCCTGGTACGGTTCAGCGTGATCGATCCGCTTGATCTGCCTTCCGCTCCAAACCCAGCATCTAGTCTGCTAGCCACAACAGCCCGTCGGGGCTGAGAAGCCGATCTCCCAGAAATGCTCCGGGATGATGCGGGTGGCACAGCAATAGCGAATCTCTTCCGTCAGTTTGGCGGAGGACCATCAACGGCACCACAAATAGCGGCCCGTGAGCGCGTCGGATCGGCCCTGATATTCATTCATTGTGATCATCCATGTTTTCTCAGAGGGCAAAAAGAGGCGTGATGTTCGCCGGCTCTGAAGCTCCGCAGATCCAAGACGCCCGACCACGCCAGGCAAATATCCAAGGAACAGGGAGAATGGATGAATCAAAACGGCGCCTTGAGAGAGCGATCTCACCAGCGCGCGATGCGGGTCTGATTGCAGGCGATATCGTCATAGCTGACAGCCGCCGATCAGAGCGCGGGACCACAGATCAATTGCGGTGCCGGTCGGAGAGTGGCCGGTGGCGCGCTGAACGAAGTCGCCCAAGGGCGCGATCATCTGCAGTGCGCCCGTGGCGCTAGCCGGGAACATTTCCGATCTCCTCCGTGAAGGGCTTACTCGCCGCGCTGCGCGATAGTACGCCAATATCGCGGATCGCCTGGCGACTGAACGCGAACCCAGCGATAGGGAGCGTGCGACCACGATCGGATCTGCGGAGTCAGATTGTCCAGCACGAGGTCGCCGCTCTTCGTCCGTACCACCAGAACTAGGTGATGTTGGCCCGAGGTCGTCACGACCTCGGCGAGCAGTAGCGCTCGCGGCGGCCATCCACGCTGTAGAAGCTTGTGGCGCTTGCTGACGGCGTAGTCGTTGCAGTCGCCGCGCTCCGGATCAATGAGCCAGGCTTCCACCGGGGGACCGGGTTCACTGGCTTCCGGGATAATGGCGCTGTTCACGGTCTGGTTGGCTTCTTTCAAATCTGCCCACCGTGCCTCGGTCAGGTGGACCGGACCGCCGCGAAACAGGAGGCGGGCGCGGCATTCATCCTGATAGCGCAGGCAGAACATGGTGTATGCCATAGGAGCGAGCGTCGGACGGTCAAGCTTGAGGTGCCGAGCCGCCGACACCGCGATCGTCGGCATACCTGACGATCCGTGATCGGCCGATCGAGCGGTGTTCATCATTTGAGAGACCATTGTGGCGGCCCCGACTGCAGCCAGGATTAACGTCCTGCGCATGCTGTAGCTGACGGACGACCGATCAGACCCGAGGTCAGGAGCACGAAACGACCGATCGACTGCGGCGGAGCTACGAGGCGCAGTGACCCGAGGAACGCCCGCATCCAGAAGGTCTGCCGTCGGCAGCACGTCTGTGACGCCGCGGTCTGCCAGTCATGCGCAGGTCCACTCCGTACCGGCAGCCCGTGCGCCGTGCACCCGAAACCGCAAGGCATGTGTAACCTCCTGTGACTGCGCGGGAAAAGATCGAGGGCGAACAAAGGCCCGCCCGCCTGATCCGAAAACCGTACAATCTGACGCCACGTGCGATTCAAGCCCCCATGAAGGTCGTGCGAGTGTGTTCGGGCTCACGCCGTTCCGCGGACAATTCGCTGCGCAGACGTCGTCACCAGATCCCGGTCCGCAGGGCGGCCCAGCCGCCGCCGACTCTTCACTTGTCAGCGCGGAGAGTCCGTTCAGACAACCGGGGCCCGCGCGTTTCGCCTCAGGCATTTCCGCCAACGATCTGCGTCAATAACGTTCGCCCTGACCGAAAATGGCGCCGCTTCCCATATTGAAGGTATTGTGACCCCGAGAAGTTCCTACGTATCACCACGGATGTCGGACGCCGCTTCACCTGGTCTAGCGGTTGCACATCCATTTCCATGAAACGCAAAGGCCCATCGTTAAGTCCAAGACACTGGCGGCAGCGAGCGCAAGAGACGCTTGCCAAGGCGGAGTCGTTCGATTGTCCAAAGTCAAAAGCCAAGCTGCTTAAGATCGGCGAGGAATATCGGAAGTTGGAACGGAGGGCCGACGAGCGGGAAAGATTAAGAGATGTCGATGACGAGCAATGAGCATCTTCAATCTGGCTGCCTTCAGCGAAGATCTCTCTGGGCTCCGGCGGGCAGCATTTGAAGCGACCGCGGCCTATGCGCTCGCACCGCTGACACGTCAGCCCCCTGATCCGCATGTTGCACGCGACCTCGGAAATGCCGAACATTCCTCACCGGCTCGAAGATAAGCGAATCTAGCGATGCGACGATCATTCGTGCTGTCGGCCAGGAGCGGCACCAACTGGACGATCGGGACGGCTCGCATATTTGGGAGTGAGCACGCGCGTGGTCCCGCCAATTCATACACGACGGATTGTCGCGCAGCCTTCAGCGTGGCACGTGTTTTGCTGAAGCCCTTTGAGGGGTAGGTTGTCCAGGGCCTACGCCTCGCTGGCCCGACGCGCCTTCTGACCCGGCAAGGCGCGTCGGGCTTTTCGTGCTGCTCAGCAGAGAGGTGGTCATTGAGCCGTATCCACCAGCATATGACATCCTTGGCCGGTGTTGAACATCGACACGTCGTGTTGGATTCGTAGGACTTGGGACATTATCGGCACGCAAGAAATAGCGACAGACCCTCACGCAGGAGGGCCGGCGACAGCTCGCGGCAACACATTCAATGATCCTCGCGAAAAGTTCTCAGCCAATTTCCGCGGCACATCATTTGCAACAATCATCGTGGGCATGGACATGGGCTCCCTCAGCGCCGCGTCGATGCCCCAACCTCGCCAGGTTGGGCCCGGCGCACCTCCTCCTGCCCCGAGGGCGTCGGGCTTTTTCATGTTGAGGCACTGCGATCGTTTTCATCCTTCCATCGACCGCCGACATCGCTCTTGGGACCATCGCGCGGCTCCAGCCGAGCAACGCCGCAGCTCCCGATCGTCCTTCCAAGTGCGTGGCTGAGTGTCTCAAGATGGGAGTTGTGATCATGGAGCGAAGACGAATGCCAAGGATCCGACGCGGTTGAGGCGCCCATCGACAATCGGGGTGCCGCAAAGGAGATTCGTGCACAACTCTCGCCTGCGGATTTGCGTCGTCCTCCGGGTACTTGGCCTAATCAAAAAGGCGGCACAGGCTCAGCGCTGCGGCAAGACTCGCAGCGATGAACGCCCCCGGACTGTCAACGCAGTAGGCGATCAGCATTGCCCACAAGCTGACCGAAAACGCGATGCCCCAAATCATTTGTATCTGGCCTGGGCGCGGGCGAACTCGGCGAGCCCCGTCGTCGGCGCATTGAGCGCAGCGCGCGCCCGTGGCCGGTTGAGGTCGCCCATTCACAGAGCTCCGGAAAGCCAGCAGATGCTCACGCAGAGAAGCGCGGCGAGGACGATGGCAGCAAGCGACAAAAGTTGTGGCGTGACCGACCTCAGCAGAAGATCACAACGCGCTGCTCGCACCGCGTCCTGCGCCTTGATCGGAACTCGTCTTGGTTCACGCCAGTGCATCATCAGTGCTCATCCATGCCATGGTGGATCGAGGCGAGCGTCGGGATCCGTGCGAAATCGAAAGTCACGATGACCGGGTGAAACGGCCTGTTTCTCGCAAATCGATGACTGGAATGCCCAGCGCGCGGCCAGCCTCATCGGCAGCCGAATGGGACGTTAAGCAGGCCGAGCCCTGGCCGGTCTCGCAATGGTCGAGGCATGTATCGGTGCGATCCTGATTGCGACGACCGTCAAGTGTATCTGGGACAAGCGCCAAGCCGCGAATCGTCCGCGGGTTGATCGGCATGCGTCTAGCAAGTGTCATCGGGCGATCCCGCGTTGGTGGCCTGTGCGAAAGCGATCGCTGCCGCATGTTCCACTCAGCAATCGTCGTGCCGCAGGAAGTGGTGCCGTAGGCGTTCGCTGACGCGCGAATGCCGAGGGTCTTGGCGTCGCCGCCGGCAAATGGTGTGTCGTGCTTATGGTCCGGTTTCCGACATCCTTGTCACCAACCGGACGTGAATGCTCAGCGGCGCGCGGGTTGTCTCTTACCGTCGTTCGCGTCAACCAAACTCGTTAAGGCCATATTGAGGTTGCTCGAATCCCGCGGTTTGGAGTCGGCGACATTTGGATTCATGCGTTCGCAGACCATGAGTCGGCTGTTGCTCAACATGTCCCGTGAAAATATTCAAATCCGCAGCTATCCAAGCTCTTTCGGAACGCGTCGCCGAAGGCCACTTTCCAGCAGGCTGATCGTTCGAGCGAGAGTTATGGAGCGACGAATGCGAGCGCTGGTTCGACCGACCTGACAAACTCAACGGCTGCGGCCACATAGATGACGTATTGGGATTGTTTCAGGCTGACTTATGTGCGGTAGCATCGGGTAGAGTCGATGAAGCACCGGCCGACACCGTCGTGTGCGCCGACTTCGAAGCAGTTAGCAAGACCAAGGAGGACGCGTGAGAGCGCAGATCATAGATAGACTGGAGGTCGGCCGCGTACAACATGGGCAGTTCGCCAGCGCGCCAGGGTCAGGTCCTTGTGGTCTCTTTTTTGTTCAAGGACCGTGCGGCTGTAAACTCCAGATCGCAGCATTGGTTCGTCCGGGATGGGAGCACGTCTCCGTCTCGACGCCGCGGCGTTGTCCGAACTGGGAAGAGATGTGCTTCGTCAAGGACCTGTTTTGGGATGAAGAGGAATGCGTCATGCAGCTGCACCCGCCTTATTCGCAATATGTGAACAACAGCAGGTACTGCCTGCACCTCTGGAAGCCCATTCGTGAGAACATTCCAAGGCCGCCGGCATCCTTCATAGGCGTCGTCGGCCTCGGACCGTCCGAGGCGGCGTCGCTGTTGGCACGAATGAGAGCACGTTCGTGATCGGCAGCGTGCACCGTTGGCACCCGGCCCAATCCACTCGGACGCTGGACCCCACCGGTCCACGTCTCCTGCGGTGTTTCAAGATGGAGACAGTCCGTCGCCTGTACGGGTCAGCGACTCATCGCCTCGCCCCGAGACGAGCGCTCCGCATGAGGCTCAACTCGATGTCGCGGAACAGGGTGTAATTCCGCCAAATCCATTGGTGCAGCTCCGTGGTCGAATCCTTCTCGTGGCGCAAATACCCCGTAAAGGAAAACGTCAGGCGATCGATATAGGTTTTCAAAAATTGCGGCAGTGCGAAAATGCGCAGCACAGGACCGCGGTCCATTGCTTCGGGCAATTCGCCGCGCAGCACGAACTGATTATGGACCGTGATCAGCGCAGGTGCCCGGATCTGGTGCCGTAACACCTCATAGCTGCGTGAGGAGACGCGATCGGCGCTCCCGACAAATAGGATGATTGGTGCGACCTGGTTGCGTACGGCCTCCCTCACGAACTCAATCTCGATGCACATTTTGAAGAACTCGTCGAATGCGTGGAAGCCGAGATCAATCACCTTCGCGATTCCGTCGTCGAGGATGAGCCGGTCCATCAGCTGCATCTTGCCCCAGGTGTCGGTCACGTCTGCCGTCTCGGTAATTGAGGGCAGGTAATCGACCAGCGACGGCTCCCTCAAATTGATATCGAAGGAGAGCACGGATCCGTTCTTGAGCAGCAAGAACTCGCTCAAGAGCCGCGCGATCAGAGTCTTGCCGACCTGCAGGCTGGGAGAGCAGATGATGTAGACCGGCGTAGGTGGCATCTCCAGCGGCGTCAAACGGGTTCGTATATTCCCCAAGGTGCATACCAAAAGGGCTACGTTTCACTGCCGCGGGGTACTGACGTGGTGCCAGTCAGATCGGTCAAGTCGATGCGGTCGTACTCGGACCAGACATTAGCCAGCCAGTGCCGGACATAGCCCCGCAGCACAAAGGAGTAGTTCGCGATCTCATCGAGCGGCCCCTTGTTTGCGACGAAGTTGACAAACGAAACGGAAGCGACCTCGACCTGCTCATAGGCCATCTCGTTGAGCTTCGGGATTGTCAGTTCGGTGGCGCCCTTGATCCGGTGAAAATACGAATCGTAAGTCGACTGATCCCACTGAAAGAACTGGGTATCGTTGATGAAATTCTTGACCAGGAAATACTTCGCACCGTTCATGAAATTGGCAGTTTCGGCGATCTCATCCAGAGAAGCGATCGAAGGGCCAAGGATATGGAAGACGGCAAAGGTGATCTGCCCGGACTTTACTGAGTCCAAGAACCCGATGTCGCGCAATGAGTTCAGGGCGACCGATAGCAAGCCTGCGCGGACGTCGATCACGGTGACCGACAACCCTGCGTTCAAGGTGTCGAAGATCCTCATCTGGTCCGCCGTCGTCGTCATATCGACGATCTCAGTGATGTTGGAATGGAAGCGCTTCAGCGTACCTCGCGGTGACTCCGTATCAAAAGCGCGGGTCTGCACCTTTTTCACGCTGAAATAGTCCAGAAGCGTCCGACATACGGTCGTCTTGCCGACCCCACCCTTGTCCGCGCCCACCACAATCACAACCGGCTTCGCCATCGAATTCCCTTTGAAGACACACGCTACGCCAACCGCGAGGCGCGATCGACGGTCTTTGCTTTGGACGTGAACATGGCAGAAAGAAGAGGTAGGCGAAGTTTTGCAAATTTATACGAATGATGTCTGACGTGGCGACGCTCTACGTCAGGTTCGCGGCCTTCTGATAGCCCAGAGAATCCGGACTGCGGCCCTCGTCTCCGATCTGACGTTGCGTCAGGTTTGAACTCCGAACGCCAAGCACGTTCGACGTCTATCGCTCGTTAGAAGCGGAGCGGGTGCAAGATATCGTGGCAAACGAGAGCGGGTCTCGCGAGTGCCAGAAAAAACTGGATCAGGGGGGCAGGAACAGCTTACCCGAAAGAGGAGATTGTGCGCTGTGCCGCGGTCGAATCAGAGGTCGTTCGACTGAAGTGTAGACTTGTTGGAAGCTTCGACAGCTTGGCAGTTGAGGTGCATCGCGCAGCCAAGTGTGCAGCATGAGCATCGACGTAGATTATCGCGAGTTGTGTCATGATCGCACATCATGCTAGCGCCTTCGCGAGGCGGGCCTCGCCGCGGATGGTTCGCTGGTGTGTCGGTCACAACTTGGCCGTCAATTAGCGAGATGACGTTTGCGGGCGGGGCCAACAGCTGAAAGAAGGAAGAGGGGTGATCCAGGCTGAAATGGATGTCGTCGAGCACATGCTCGCCTCACTAACCAGATGCGCGCTTCAGAGTCGGGTTGCCCCTAGTAACGAACAGGTTGCGCATCATTTCGAACTCGCCTGCAAGAGAGTTGGGCTCGTCATTACGCCGGCGTCTGCGATTCGAATTTTCAAGCGCCTCGCGCGCGAGGTTCGGAAGGCAGAGTCGATTCTGGAATTCGTCGGTCCGCGTACCGGTGAGTTGCAATGAATGGGCCCAAAGAGTTGATGTGAGTTTGCGAGCGGAGTCATTGTCCGTGCACGCAAAAGCCCTCGGCGTACGTCGGATGTAAACGGCGCCGAGGGTATTGTTCGCGGGTGGCGCATTTGGGTTGTGGCGCATTCCCTTCGGCGCGACGTAACGCTCCAGGACGACGGGATGCTGCGCGCCACAATCCCCGTCGTCACACGTTCTGTGTCTGGTGCAGCGCGACGGAGGCTGTTGGCAACAACCATGTGCCGCATTCGGTCCACCATCTGACACGATCGCGCCTTGAAAAGCCCAATCGAGGAGTGGTGTCGTCCCGAGCAATTGGAATGACGTGTTCCCTCTCGCTTATTCCAGTCCTCGATAGCTAGCACGTGACGGCAAAATGTCCTCAACCGTGCAAGGGCGAGCTGGCCGACGACCCGCAAGACAATCCGCAAGTCAACCAGCCAGCGGCCGAGTACGCTGTACCATCGAGGGGGAGCGCGATCGCCGATCGCAACGCATAGGATTGTGCGCTTAGCGGGTCTCGGCCTGCGCTTCGCCGCGCATGGGAATACAGGGCCGCCCCTTGCGCGCCTGCCTTGTGCCGCAGACGGGTACATATCTCGTTGTTGGCGGTATTTTTGCTGACCTGCATCGCCAAATGTCGCGGCTGTAGCAAAGCGCAGTGTCGCATTCAGACGAATGTCGGAGTTGCTTCTGTCCTCTGACCGGGCGAATGACCGCCGCGTGGCTCAACAGACTGTTCAGGTGTGAATTCAGGACTGCCGGAAGTTGGTACGACACTTGCTGTCCTCAGGCCAGCTCGGAAGGTCCGGAGTCCCGCATGCACCGTTTCGTCTCGATGAAGCAAAGTTGTGGCTGCGCCCGGGTCCGCGTCCGAGCTCTAGCTCCGGCGCGCCGGCGTACTTCCGACCATGCTGGACCGCACGAGTTGATCGCAGCGCGAGCAGTGGCGGAGGCAAGGGAACATCTGATGGGACGAGCCGAGACTCTTGGCCATTGGCGCTTGAGATGGCGTGCGAGTCTTGCGCGAGGCTCTGATCTTCGCCAACGGCCATCTCCTGCGGCTCACCGAACGCGTCTTCACCGGCATCGAACAAAGAGAGCGGAAGCGATTCGCTCCACCGTGGATCCGGGCTGCGGAGATCTCGAGGCTCCGCTGCCCCTATGGCGCCTGCGATTGCACGACCGCTCCTTTTTAGAGGTCAGTCATGCCCAAGGCAGCGAGATGCTCGCCGACAGCGCGATAGCGGCCGCTTCCGCTCTTCGTGATAGCCGGCCCTGCGCGCCGCGACGAGCCGAATTGCATCCAGGAGCCGACCTGGGGCCGAATAGGCCGCCGCACCGTGCTCCTCGTCGGGTTGCTTCCTGCAGCCATCTCACAGAGCTGCCTGCACGACAGCTACGGTGTGCACGCGCGCTTAGGCCGTCGACACGCGTCCGCGAGCTTCTCGACGGATCGCTGCTTCCAGGCGCCTATCCCTTCCGAGCGCGTTTCGGGAGATCTTGACCAACTCGGGAAGTGCGTGCCGCAACGCTCGAGCGCTCGCATTGCAGAGACGCGAAGCCCAACGTTGAAGGCGATTGAGCGACGCTCCGCCCTCAACAAGCTCCGCGCAACGACGCAGTACGACATTTGGGGCGCGCGGCCTCGTGAGGCGCTACATGGATCTTTTCAATTTCATCGAATGCGCCAAGGCAACGCACTCCATCAAGGTCTTGTTCGACCTTCTCGTAAGCTGCGCAAGCGAGAAAGGCTTCAGTGAAGTCGCTTATGGAGCCCTCACCTTCGCGGAGGGATGTGGTCTGCCCGAGTATCTGCCCTCTGCGGTGACGGTGACCTTCCCGCCCGATTGGTGCGGCCGGTACGTTGAGCGCAAGTACCGTGTCATCGATCCGGTGGTACGACGGGCACCAACGCTTTCGCGGCCTTTCCTGTGGGATCAACTTGCCAAGAAATGTCAATTGCAACCCAGCGAGCAGCGCGTACTCGCAGAGGCCAAAGAGGCAGGTCTGAAGCACGGTATGAGCGTGCCGTTGTACGGACCATTGGGGCAAGTGGCTCTGGCATCCTTTGCATCCCCGTTCGACGATGCTGATCCGCAGTGCCAGATGAGCCATCTCAACGTACTAGCCTGGCACTTCCACATTGCCCTTGCCGAGATCTCGCGCCCCTCCGTTAGCGGCTCAAATTGCGAAGTTGCACTGTCTGAGCGGGAAAAGGATTGCTTGCGATGGGTGGGAGAGGGCAAGTCCTCCTGGGAAATAGGCAAGATACTCGAGGTGAGCGAGAATACGGTCAACTTCCATCTCAAGAACGCGATACGAAAGCTCGGTACTTCAAACCGGACCCACGGAATTGCAAAGGCGATTCGCCAAAACCTCATTTGAATGCCCAGCCCGCCCCTGCACCAACCGGATCATTCGGTGAGAGACGACCGTCCTGGATGTGCAACCCACAAAAGTGGGCTCGCCTCGAGCCGTACGTAGCCGTGGCGAGCTGTGCTCGCGGACGACCGCTTTCGCAGCTTCGCTGCCGCCAAGCCCTCAGCAGACGCCGAGTGTTTCAGCCTGCACGGGCTTAGCTCCGCACGGGCAAGACCGGTCCTGATCGTGCCTGCGCAGACAATGCTGGGCGGCGGCGCAAACTGCCGTCACTTCTGGGGAGGCGGCACGGTCATTCCCGCGCTGGTCCAGCTGCCAAATATCGGTCCTGACAGATCCTTCGGCAGGCCGACTAGCACGCCAACGGGACCAGTGTCGCCGTGGCGATAAGCCATGACCACAGACCGGTCATCGTTGGAGGTAAACTGGAATGTCCCGGTAAAATGTCGAGTTCGCAACACTGCGATGTTTGTGCTCCGACACACTGGGCAGCTGATTGGCGGAGGACCAGCGGCATCGCGGTCAGAAATCGGTGCAGTCGACTCGATGAACTCAGATCGCTTGGAGTAGTTGTCGAGTTCCCCTCGTTCGGGAGCGCTGATCGTGCCGAGATCGGCCTTCACTTTGAGGTCATACATCCGATCAATCTCCGCGTCACGCTGCTGACGCATCTGCATCGCCGCACAATGCGCAGCTTGTGCTTGCCGTTGCTGCTCGGTGAGTTCGGCCACGCGGAAGTTGTCGCCGTTATCCGCGGCTCGCTTGATCTCATCCGCCAAAAAGCCTTGACCGGCATGATAACGTCGATCCGCATCCTGGCGTCGCATCATCTCGTCGAGCACCTCGGGGTCGAGACTGTTCATCTGCTGGACTTTGCTCTCGCTAACATACGTCTCGTTGCCTTGTGCATCGACATAGATGAGGCTGGAATAGACCGGTGCCGCTTCAATCGTCCAGACGGGAGGGTACGGTCCATCAACGAACCCGAACACAGTGTCATTTAGGGTCCCGCCGCCCACGTAATAGTGAGCTGGGGTCTCGCGATACTCGAGTTCGTGATGCGGCGCTAAGTCGTTCGAGCCGCGGTGATCGATGACGTCTTCAATGAACAGCACGCCAGGCGTACCCGGATGCGCGTCAATGTATCTCTTGGCTCGTTCATAACGAAGAGTGCGACGCTGCGTTGTTTCTGGCGCGGGTCCATATACGTCCGCGAGAAACATGACGGTCGCATCAATGGACCCCAACTCCGCGGTCTCAGTCGGAACTGGGCTTGGAGCCTCTGGCGTTCCAGATGGCTTCCTTGCAGACATTGCTGGGGGCGATCGATCATCAGCTTCACCTAGCGCGGCATGTTGCTCCACCGCGGCAAGCAGGTGAGAATCTTGAGCATTGGCTTGAGCTTGAGCGAGAACGAGCATGCTACAAGCTACAAGTATCTTCCACATTAGAGAGCCTCCGTTTTGGTGTGGTGCAGCCCCAGGTCAACAAGCGCGGAAAACCGCAACCAGTTGACCGGCTGGATCGACTATCGAGAGTTCCGGGGAAGTCCTGCTACGGGGAACGAAAATCACGAGCAGTGCGCTCGTCCCCTCGACATGTGCATCACTGCATCGAGCGGCTGGACGACCCCATCGAGGCGAGATGAGTTGCGATCAATTCACTCGGCCTGTTCGACCATGTTGTCTTGCCAACGGTAGACAATGAAGCCGGGAGCCGAATTGTCTCCCTTGGCGTCGAACCGGACGACCCCGATCACCGTGTCGATTGGCTGCGAATGAAGCGTAGCTGCCACCTTCATCGAATCAAAAGTGCCGGCGCGTTTTGCGGCTTGCGCCCATGCCTGGACAGCGGCATAGGCGTAAAGCGAGTAACCTTCTGCAGAACGGTTGGAGGCCTTGAGTCGTGCCACGACGCTCGCCGCGTCAACATTCCTGGTGGGGTCCGGCATAAAGGTGAATAGTGTTCCGTTTCCGGCTTTGCCCGCGATCATCGCAAAATCGTGGGTCATCAGCGGATCGTTGGCCATCACGGTCATATCTGCACCTGCGTCTGAGGCCTGACGCACGATCAGCCCGATCTCATTGTAGTAGCCGCCGATGTAAGCAAGTTTGATTCCGTCCGCTTTCATCCTCGAAACCAGAGCCATGTAGTCCTTCTCCCCGGCCACATAGCTTTGTCGCTTGACATCCGAGATCCCTTGCTCCCGAAGATGCCTCGCGACGACATCGGCAATGCCTTTGCCGGCGGTGCTCCTGTCGTCGAGTACGGCAATCTTGGTGTTGGGGAAATGCCGGCCGATATATTCGGCTGCCACGACACCTTGCTGGTCGTCGCGGCCACAGATGCGAAACACGGATTTGATGCCACGCTCTGTGAGCGCAGGATTCGTGGATCCGGGTGATATCTGAACAAGTTGCGCCTCGTCGTAAACGTTGGAAGCTGGTATCGACGAAGACGAACAAAAGTGGCCAACAACCAACTTGACCTGATCTGTTGCAAGCCGATTGGCAACTACGACGGCCTGCTTGGGATCGCACGCGTCGTCGGCGATGCTCAACACGACCTTCGTTCCTGGAAGGAGGCCTGACGCATTCAAATCATCGACGGCGGCAGCGGCACCATCTCGCATCTGCGCTCCAAGCGCAGCATTGCTTCCAGTCATCGGTCCTGCCACAGCAATATTGATGTCGGCCGCAGATGCAGCGGACATCAAAGCAAGGAGTGGAATAGCTGCGAGAGAAATGGCGCCATGGATTGACATTATGAGATCCCCATGTGGGCTTGAGTTTGCGGGCGGCTTTGCCTGGATTGATTATTGTTGCTGAGGCGTCGCACAATGACAGCTGTGGGACCTGAGGCCCTTGCTGTGAGCCGTTCTCCGCCCGGTGCTCGCGCGCGTGCCGCGGGGAGCGGAAGATGGGCGAAGTATGCCCCAAGGATCCTCTCTTCCGACCAGCACTCGGGCAGGGTCGCAGGAAAGCCGGCTCGGACCGCACTCGCGGTCGGCGCAAACGAGTTCGCGCTGATCAGACTCTGGTAGCGCCATAACGATCCTTCATTGTATGTCGAACGCCGAGAACGCGCACCTTGGAAAGCCAGGCGTGCGGAGCCAGGGCAACTCTCGCTCATGAGAGCGTTCCCCGTGCTGATCCTGCGTCAGCCTGATTCAATCATACAATCTGACGTTACGTCCGATTCAAGCCCGTTCGAGATACGCATCTCTCGAATGGTCGTGAGTGGTTCTCGTGGAAGGGGCGACAGCGCAAGGTTGATGGGAAGGCACGGAAGAGCCCGAGCCGGAATCGCCGCAGTCGCAACCTGCGGCCGCCAATCATGTAAATGAAGGACGCAGCTAAATCGGCGGCTGCGTTAGTGCCTATCCTGCAATGCGGCCATGGCGAGATCGAGGTACTGCATCAAGCTGTGGTTCCAGCCGGCCAGGTTGCGCGGCGTGCTCAGTCGCGCGAGAACTTTCAGCATGGTTGAGGCCGCCGGGTCAGTCCCCGCAATTTCTTCGATGAGCGAGCGCGCCTTGAGCGCCACGGCAGCGGCCCGCTCGCTGCAAGGGTGCTCGCCACGATCGACGCAATCGCGCAGCTCATCCCGGATCTTTCGCCAGCGCTCTTCTCGCTCAACGCCGAGCGCGCACGTGCATCGCGGAGTCTGGGGGCGCGCTTCAGCGCGCGAAGCCGCATTCAGAGCAGCAGGCAGCTCATGCACGCTGACTTGCGTGTCAGAGCCCGTCGTCATGTTTCGCAAACGATCCCGCAACTGGGTCGTGCGCGTGACCTGAAGCTCAATTTGCTCCAAATGCTTGCGCAGGAGGTCAGTAAGTGAAGTCTTGCCCCCCATTGCTGTGCGAATATCATTCAGCGAGAAGCCAAGCTCGCGCAGGGCGCGAATTTGCGACACTCGTTGAATGCTTTCGCGTTCGTACATTCGGTGACCGCCGTCCGTGCGTTCAGACGCACTGAGCAGACCCGTATGCTCGTAGTGATGCAGCGTGCGTACCGTTACCCCGGTCGCCTCCGCAAGTTCTCCAATGCGCCATCGACGCCTTCGTGGTGTAGCTTTGATCATGATGTTCAATTGGCAAGCCTACAACCTGACGTCACGTGAGAATCAAGCTACTTGAATCAGCTGGTTGAACAGTCGTCCATTCTGGCGCAAGCAGGCTGGCTCTCCTCAGATCGCCGCTCAAGCGAGTGGGCAGATGGAAGCACGTCGAGCAAGAGCATAAGGGACGCCAAACCGGATTGACTTGCTGCTGTACGCTCCAGAATAAGTTTGGCGATTGTGATCCGGTTTTCAGGCGTTCGCATAGATGCCGGCAGCGACGCGATGGCTTTATCGAAGATCGCGCCGAGGACCGTGAGATCTTCCGGATCGTAGATACCACTATTCTGCAGCAACATTCGGCTCCGTGTTTGTGATCGTGTTGGGTGGCCGAGGCGCTTGACTGCGCCGTTGGGCGAAAAGACGACAGATCGGCGGCGTTCATCGAGGAAGGCGCGATAAGCGCTCAAGTGACACGGTTGTGCAACAGCGACCGGCTTTGGGCAGGCAGCCGATGCCAGGCGAATCTAGGTAGTCGAACGCTCTACGGAATCCGAAAGCTGAATGGTGCGCGAAACTGACGTCGAACTGTTCGTGTCAGAGCACCGCGGCGCCTGAACGATCATCCGCGAGGGAGCGCCGGAGATGGGGCAGGATTATAGACGGCCCGGCCATGGCAAGCGGGAACGACGCATGAGAGCGGCTCGGTTGCGGTACGTCACTGAGGGAGAGCCGGCGCTCTTTTGCGCGAGCGGCCAATGGCACCGAGCTATTATCCAGTGCCCGTGCGGATACTTGGGGCAAGCTGTCTGCTGACGTCCGCGCAGTGGTGAAAGGGATGACTCCGGCTGCTGCGGGCGCGAGACCGTTTTCGCATAAAAGGTCTGACAAGCTCGACTTGGACATCCGTGCACCCCCTTGACGTGTTCGACATCTGAATCGGCCGCACATTGCGCCTTGCCGATCGTGCCAATTGATCCGCTAGCAGGCCATCATCGGCATCGATCAGCACAGCGAGAGACAAACATCTTGGCTCTTTGCTCGAAGCGCTCGCGGACGACACGTTGCATGACGATGAAACCGGCAGGAGTGCGCCGCTACCATCAAAGTGAGGCGTCGTCAAACTTTCGGGGCGGGGAGAGTGACTTCGAGGCGGCACGCTTGGCACCGTCAGCAGCCGAGTGTCGCAGCATTCGTTCAGCCATTCGCTCTTGTCCGGCATCACGCATGGCCGTCAAATGCGAAAGTGCCATAGAAGAAAATTCGGTTCCTTATCCAGCTGTTCACCAGCAGGTGGCTTTCAGCTGACATCTGAACGGCGAAATAATCTTCCATTCACTTGGAAGGCGAATACTCTACCATGGCCTTGCGAGTTGCTGCAGTCGCGCGCGCCGAAGGCATGCGCGAGGCTTGCTCCAACAATATTGTCCTCATCCAGATGCTTGCCGGATCGGTATTGTGAAGGGCCGGCCATTGGACCGCCTCGCTGAAAGACGGAATTGGCAGCGGAAGATCGACTATCCGCAGGGGCGTCGTCTTTCCGAAATGCCTGGCCAGCAACGATGGCATCGTGCCTATACGACCAGTGCCCAAGAGCATGGGCGGAATCATGCTGAAGCTCTGCACGACAACCTCGAGGCGTCGCTTGAGACCGTGCTCAATCAAGAACCATTCCTCGATCGAAGGCCTTCGCGTACGCCCGAATTTGGCTGCTACGTGTCCCATCGACATGTATTTCTCGAACGTCAGCTGGCGTGAAAGCAGCTTGTTGGTCCGGCACCCCACGCATACGAGTTTCTCCTCGAATAGCGTCGCCCTTGGATGGGAGCGCGACATGTACATTTCCGGCAAGATAAGAAAGTCAATCTCACCGCGCTGGAGAAGCTCATCGGGGTCGTCGGCGAGCGGCAGAAATTCGAACGCCACACCTGGAGCTTCTCGTGCGACCCTCTCCACGATGGCCTGAAAAAACACGACCATGACGAAGTCGGAAACGCCGATCCTGAACCGTCGATCCGATAGAGCTGGATTGAACGCATCCCGCGAAATGATGGAGAGCTGGATGTGCAGCAGGGCTTCGCGAATTGGGCCGGCGAGTCCCTCAGCGCGTGGGGTCGGGACGAGTTCTCGACCCCTCATCGCAAATAGATCGTCGCGAAAGTAGGATCGCAGACGGCCCACCGCGGCGCTCATAGCCGGCTGGCTCAGGTTGATTCTGCGCGCAGCCGCGGTGAGGTTGCGCTCCGTCATGAGAGCGTCGAGCGCCACGAGAAGGTTCAGATCAAGCCCTTTGAAGCGCATCGTGGGAAGTATCCAATCCGTGGATGTCTACCATAGAAACAATCGATTTTACCAATTTGGTGCGGTGCGGGATACCAAAAACGTCGGATCGGAGTCAGGCGTACCACAATGATTATTCATCGTTGCCCCAGCCCCGTGAGGGATTTTCTAGCGTCCTCTAAGCATCCACTGCGGCGCATGTCCACCGCGACCCCGCCGTTCCTCGGTCCGCGCACGGATGTCAAGCGCGCTCGCGCGTCCAGGTGGATCGCGGCTCGAAGGCGATCTGCCCAAAGCGGTGCCGAAATGTCAGCCCGATCTCATGCGAATGGCGCCGCTCCTCGATGTCATCTCCATCGTGAACGCGGCTCCTCCGAACGGCGGGCACTGGGCAACGCGCGCCGACGTGTCCCGTTGGCTCATGAACCGGCGGGAATGAGTGACTCGCATGCATAAAATGCCAGATCAGATCTCGAACGTCACAACGGGGACAACCATGAACATTGCCATATCCAACGATACAGGAGTGTTCTCCACGCACTCCAAAGTGCGGTGGAGGGTGTGCTGGGAAAACGAGCTAGAACTTGCCGAACACATCGAACTGTCCGAGTTCTTTCGCAAGACATACGGGCCCACCGGTGAATTCAATGCAAAACCGTTCGAAGGCGGACGAAGCTGGGCCGGCGCGAGGCCTGAGCTTCGTGTCATCGGCTACGATGCAAACGGCATAGCAGCTCACATCAGCGCACTCCGCCGCTTCATCAAGGTCGGAGAGGTCGACCTGCTCGTGGCCGAGCTGGGATTGTATGGCGTACGTCCGGATCTGGAGGGGCTGGGGATCACGCACTCAATGCGGGTGATGTATCCGCTGCTGCAGCAGCTCGGCGTTCCGTTTGGCTTTGGGGCTGTCCGGCCGGCCTTGCAGAAGCATGTGACCAAGTTGGTCGGCCGTCAGGGTCTCGCAACGATTTTGCCGGGAGTGAGCGTGCGCTCAACTCGGCCGGATATTCATATGGACCTGCCGCCGACCCGTACCGACCACGATTTGGTGGTTCTGGTCTTCCCAATCGGACGTCCGATAAGCGATTGGCCGGCCGGGACCATGATCGACCGGAACGGGCCAGAGCTGTGACCTCTCTCGGCTTGTCGGAAGCGCGAAACGAGCACGTGAGCGCCACCGGAGCTCGTAACGTTTATCTGACCTTTGACGACGGTCCGGATCCACGCTGGACGGCTTCTATTCTTGACGTTCTCGCGGAGCACGGCGTGCCGGCGACTTTCTTCGTCATCGGGGCGTGCGCGGCAGCTCATCCGAAGCTGATCCAACGAATAATCGCAGAAGGGCATGAAGTCGGAAACCACACGATGACTCATCCCGATCTCTCCAGATGCGAACCAGCTGAGGTGCAACATGAGATTCAGTCGGCGAGCGACGTCATCAGGGCAATTTGTCCCGAGGCGCCACTGCGGCACATACGTGCTCCGTACGGCATCTGGACTGACCAAGTACGTGCGATGTCAACCAAAGCCGGACTGATCCCCTTGCACTGGTCAATAGACCCGAGAGACTGGTCTCGTCCCGGGGTTGCGGCGATTGTTGAGGCAGTGCTGGCGTCGGTCCGGCCCGGTGCTGTTGTGCTCTTGCACGACGGATGTCCTCCCGTCGAGCGCGAACAAGCCATCGATTGCGGTCGCGATCAGACCCTCGAGGCGCTTTCCCGGCTTATTCCAGCATTGGGCGAGCAAGGGTTCGCCATCTGCTCACTTCCTCAATCTCATTGAAAAAGAGCCGCCCCCATGAATCTGCTTGCAACAACAAGCGTTGTCGCCGTGTCGTCCTATGCGCTGCTGTCCGCCATGTACAGGAGCGTGCAGACCCTCAACGCGCTCCGAACAGAGGTGCCGACCCCGACTGACTACGCTTCAGATATCGGCCCGCTGCCGAGCGTCGACGTGATCGTGCCCTGCTTTAACGAGGACCCGCGCACTCTGTCGGCTTGCCTGGAGTCGATCGCAAGCCAAGACTACGAAGGGCAAGTGCGGGTGTACGTGGTAGATGACGGCTCGGAAAATCGTAAATACCTGTGGCCTGTACAGGACGCCTACGCAGATGATCCACGGTTCAATTTCATGTGGCTCGGAAAGAATGTCGGCAAGCGCAAAGCGCAAATTGCAGCGCTGCACCGCTCGTCCGGCGATTTGGTTCTCAACGTCGATTCCGATACGACCATCGCCGTCGACGTGGTGACCAAGCTTGTGCGGAAGATGCAAGATCCAGCGGTTGGCGCTGTTATGGGGCAGCTCACAGCCAGCAATCGAAGCGGCACTTGGCTGACCAGGCTGATAGATATGGAGTACTGGCTGGCCTGTAATGAAGAGCGTTTGGCGGAAGCTCGCTTCGGAGCCGTCTTGTGTTGCTGCGGCCCGTGCGCCATGTATCGCCGATCGGCGCTCGATTTGGTCCTTCACGAGTACGAGACGCAGTATTTTCGAGGTAAGCCAAGCGACTTCGGCGAGGATCGTCATCTCACGATCCTGATGCTCGCGGCCGGATTTCGAACTGAGTACGTTCCTGACGCGATCGCAGCAACCGTCGTTCCGGATAGGCTGGTGCCATATCTGCGTCAACAATTGCGGTGGGCACGCAGTACCTTCCGGGACACGGGGCTTGCGCTACCCCTGCTGCCAAGGCTCGACTTCTACATCACGCTGGACATTGTCGGGCAGAACCTCCTTCCGCTTCTGCTCGGCGTTTCAATACTGACCGCGCTTGCGCAAATCGCAGTTGCGAGCGAGTTGCCGTGGCCGACAATACTGATCATCGCGTCCATGACCATGGTTCGCTGCAGCCTGGCAGCCTTTCGGACCCGACAGCTTCGCTTTCTGGCTTTCGCTCTGCACAAGCCGATCAGCATGTTCCTGCTACTTCCTGTGAAGGCATATGCGTTGTGTACGTTGAGCAACAGCGACTGGTTGTCCCGCAAGTTCGCCAATATGCCAGATTCAGGTGAAGGCCAGGCCAGCACGCTGAGGCAGAGCGCCAGGTTAGATGCCACAGGCCATTCGGGTATTGCACCGTCGATGGGCGAAACGACTACACGTGCACATGCTTTTGACGTTGACGGTACCTGACAGGCCTGGAGGCGGCGTCTAACTGTGCGCGTCAAAGAGGTGAGAAGCTCGTGAGCCTAGACAAGAACTATCAGTTGCTGGAACGAGAGTTGGTCGCCGATGATCCGTGGCGTCTGGACGCGAATCCGTTCGAGCGGGAGCGATACACGCAAATGCTTCGAATGTCGCTCTCCCGCCAAAGCATCACAAGTGCGTTGGAAGTCGGGTGCGCTGCCGGCGCATTTACCGAAATGCTCGCGCCTCACTGCAAACGGCTCACGGTCGTCGACGTCGTGCCGCAGGCCATTAGCCGCGCACGTCGCCGGACGGAAAGATGGTCACACATCGGCTGGAAAGTCGCCGACCTTCAACACTTTTCACCACCAGAGCGGTTCGACCTTATTGTTGTAGCAGAAGTCCTCTATTACCTCAGTGACACGCTGGAGATGCGCGCAGCGGTCGACAACCTGGCAGGAATGCTCGCGCCAGGCGGGCTTGTGGTGTTCGGATCGGCGCGCGACCATATCTGCCGACGCTGGGGTCACGTGGCCGGTGCAGAGACGGTCATCGCCATGTTGAATGAAGCGCTGGTCGAGGTCGAGCGTATCCAATGCCAAGGTGAGTCGGATAACGAAGATTGCTTGATCGCCAGCTTTCGGAGGCCGGCTGCATAGGCGATCCGTTTTGCAGGCTGACATATCGATATGTCAGAATGGTCGTACGCAGACGGATGGCATAGCGACTGTTGAAGGCGAGATCAGCGAGCTGGCCGCGGCGACAAATTGTAACAGAAGGAATAGAAAAATGCTCGGCGGCGTCGAAGCAGCGCCAATTTCAAGGCGAACAATCGCGATGGAGCCGGCGCCGGTCACGCCGGCTGACAAGGGGGCCGAGCGCGTGTCGAACGTGGCGATCGACTTCACGGCCGTGAAAAAGTCCTATGGCGAGAAGGTGGTCGTCGACCAGCTGTCGTTCACGGTGGCGTCGGGAGAGTGCTTCGGCCTGTTGGGACCGAACGGCGCGGGCAAGAGCACAATTGCGCGTTTGATTCTCGGGATGTCCTCGCCCGAGACTGGCAAGATAACTGTGCTCGGCGAGAAAGTGCCGGCACGCGCTCGATTGGCGCGCAAGCGCATCGGCGTCGTTCCACAAGCCGACAATCTTGATCTCGAGTTCACCGTCCGTGAAAACCTGCTGGTGTTCGGGCGCTATTTCGGGATGACAGCAAAGGATGTCGAGAAGATCACGCCGTCACTTCTCGAGTTCGCCCGCCTTGAGAGCAAGGCAGATGCGCGGGTGACCGAACTGTCCGGTGGCATGAAACGGCGTCTTACGCTGGCGCGGGCGCTCATCAACGATCCGGAGATCCTTATCTTGGATGAGCCGACCACCGGGCTCGATCCGCATGCGCGGCATTTGATTTGGGAGCGGCTGCGCGCGCTGCTGTCGCGCGGCAAGACCATCCTTTTGACGACGCACTTCATGGAGGAGGCGGAGCGATTGTGCGATCGCCTGTGCGTCCTCGAGGCAGGACGCAAGATCGCCGAAGGGCCGCCACACACGTTGATCGACGAACAGATCGGTTGCCCAGTCATTGAGGTCTACGGTGGTGACCCGAACGAGCTCTGCGCACTCGTCAAGCCGCTCGCTCAACGCACCGAAATCAGCGGTGAGACGCTCTTTTGCTATGCGCCCAATCCGGAGCAGGTGCTCGCGCGGCTGCGTGGGCGGACCGGTCTTCGTCTGCTTCAGCGGCCACCGAACCTTGAGGATGTCTTCTTACGGCTGACCGGACGGGAGATGAGGGACTGAACGATGTGGGAGCAGTATGCGGCGGCTCTGCCCGCCAATGCGTGGAACTGGAGCGCCGTATGGCGCCGGAATTATATGGCTTGGCGCAAAGCGGCGCTGGCATCGCTGCTTGGCAACCTCGCTGAGCCCATGAGCGCCTTGTTCGGTCTCGGCTTCGGCCTGGGATTGATGATCGGCCAAGTTGATGGCATTTCATACATCGCCTTTCTGGCCGCTGGGATGGTCGCGACAAGCGCGATGATTTCCGCGACCTTTGAAACCGTGTATGGGGCCTTTGCTCGGATGCACGCCCAGCGCACCTGGGATGCGATCCTTTGCACGGAGCTCACACTTGGCGACGTTGTTCTCGGTGAATTAGCGTGGGCAGCGACAAAGGCCGTTCTGGCAGGAACAGGAATTACGATTGTAGCCGCCGCGCTGGGCTATGCAGCGTGGCCCTCTATCCCTTACGCGCTGCCAGCCATTGCGCTCACGGGTGTTGCCTTCGCCAGCCTCGCCATGGTCGTGATAGCGCTCGCGCCCAGTTACGACTACTTCGTATTTTATCAGACCCTCTTTCTCACACCCATGATGTACTTGTGCGGCGCGATCTTTCCCGTAGCTCAACTGCCCATCGCGCTGCAGCGCGTAGCAGAGGCGTTGCCGCTAGCACATTCGATTGACCTCATTCGGCCGGCAATGCTGGATCGGGACGCCAGCAGCGTCGGCCTGCATGTTGGCGTACTTTGCATATACACTGTCGTCGCGTTCGTCGTTTCGGCTTTACTGCTTCGCCGCCGCCTGATGCGTTGAACAAACCATCCCCGAGATAGTGTGAATTAGTTCTGCGGAAAAAGTCACGGGCGGAAGCCAACGGCAAGGATGCTCGTATCTCGCTGTTATGTCGGCCTTATGGAACGATAGTATCGCGTGTGGGCTGACCTAGCCTCATTCGTTAAGGGTCGAACTGCCTCGACCGAGTCAATCAGCAGCTGTCACAATGTTGAAATCCGAACGATCGCCTGAGCCATTCGTGATCCTCGCCATGCCGAGGAGTGGCACCCACTATCTGGAAGAATTGCTCAATGAGCATCCAAACGTGGTGAGCAACGGCGAATTGCTCAATGAATATGATCCAAATTGGCCCGACAAGGCGCGGCTCCTACGTAGCGATCGCGAGCTTCTGGAGTGCGCCTACTTGCGTTATCCGACGCGGAGCGGCAAAATCGACGTGACTCATGTTGGGTGCAAGATCAACGAACCGCAGTTTTATGATCGCCCGGGCATGATGGCTGAGCTGGCTCGTTGGCCGCGCCTTAAGGTCGTCGTGTGTCGTAGAAATCCGCTGGAATCACTCCGCTCACTCGTGCAGGCGAGGCAAACCGGTGAATGGCTGAAATACGGCTCTGATCGAGACGGCAAGCCACCGCCACTCGTCAGCCTAAGCCTCAGCGCATGCGAAACCTACTTCAAGACAACCGCTGAGTTCCACTACAGGATCAGGCACTCCTTCGCTCCGACCAACATCCTTGAGCTGGAGTATGAGAGGCTTCTTCGCGAGCCGCACCTGTGCTTGGAATTGGTTTGGGAATTCCTCGGTCTTCCTGTGCGGCCGGTTTCCGGTCGCGTCAAACTTCAGCGCCAGGAGGTGCGACCGCTAGACCAAACCGTAGAGAATTTTGATGAGTTGCGTCGCCAATTCAAAGAGAGACCTGACGCCAGGTACTTTGAGGTTGTTGATGCCTGAGAATGGCCTTCCATACCGCGGCGCCTGCGTTCGAATGCCCCCTGGTGGAAGCTCCTCAAGAGCAGCGGTATGAACCGCTGGAGTTGCCAGCGAGGGGCGGCTCGAATTAGCATGCACGAGTGGATGACCGGATGGGTGCCATTATCCCTCCTGGTGCTGATAACTCTCTCGAGGATCGAGATGAGCCGCGAGCGGCGGCACACAACGTCGGCAGGACCTTCACTCGCGCTTTCAGCCCACATCTACTGAACGAAATTGTGCGCACCTGTGCGCGAAAAAAGCGAAGGCCGTGTGCGCGGCCTCGCGTTGCCGCTGTCGGAAAGCCAACGGAATTGATGTCCGGAACTCGCCAAGCAGGTCGTGAACCGCGGGCTTGGCTCCGCCAACACGCGTGAATCACTCTGTCGATTGAGGTGGCCCAATTCCTGCACCAAGAAGGTTGAGCGTAATCTGATAGGAGGCGTGTTTGAGGGCCGATCTGCCGAACAAGGATGCGGTCGCCAGACCAATGTCGGTTGACAACGAGGGCAGTTCATTCAAATCCGATAAGGCACGCGCCCGGCGGAGAGAAAGAAAGACGCTGCTGCTGACGGGAGCATCGCGTGGGATAGGTTACGCCACCGGAAAGCTGTTTTCGGAAGCCGGCTGGCGTATCATTTCTTGTGCGCGCCAACCGATCGATGCCCGGCGATGCCCTTGGGAGGCCGCATCCAATAATCATGTCCAGCTCGACCTCAGCGACCATCGCTTGCTGCCGCGCGCCGTCGCAGACGTCAAAGAGCGCCTCGCGGGCGCGCCGTTGCACGCCCTGATCAACAATGCAGCGATGTCACCAAAGACGTCGAGCGGCGCACGACTCACATCGTTGGCGACCTCGATCGAGACCTGGATGGATGTATTCCATCTCAATTTGGTGGCTCCAATTCTGCTCGCGCAAGGGCTCTTTGCCGAATTGAAAGCCGCGTCTGGATCTATCGTCAACGTGACCTCAATTGCAGGCTCGCGGGTGCACCCCTTCGCCGGCAGCGCATACGCGACTTCGAAGGCCGCTCTTGCGTGTCTCACACGCGAGATGGCTCACGACTATGCGCCGCATGGAATTCGTGTGAATGCGATTGCCCCGGGCGAGATCAAGACGGACATTTTGTCACCGGATACGGAAGCACGGGTCGTACCGAACATTCCGCTGCGCCGGGTGGGGACCCCTGAAGAGGTCGCTAAAGTCATCTTCTTCCTGTGTTCGGATGACGCCAGTTATATCACCGGCGTCGAAGTGCCGATCAATGGTGGGCAACACCTCTGATCGGCTGAACATGGATCGATAAGTGCAGGACACAAGCTTGTCTCTCTGGCCGGCACCTGCAGCCGTCAATCGAAACTGCAAAGAAGGGACACATCAAGGAATTCAGGCCAGAAACCTAGTCACGAGATCGGTGGTGCCGGACCAAGTTGCAACTTGCACTTGCTCTTGCGGTCGAGTTGCCGAAGAGCGCCGTTTGCGATCAGGAGCCCGTCAAGGCAAAGCTCGCGGGTTCAGATGCAAATTGGCGCGGATCATTCGTCGCAACACCTTGGACTATCGACAGACTTCGCTGTAATCCATCATGGTGCCAATGAGCACAATCAAAACCGTCTGTGTCTATTGCGGCTCCGGTCGCGGAACCAATCCCCACTTCACCGAAGGTGCCAAGGCGTTCGGCAAAGCGCTCGCCGAGAATGGCGTCCGCCTTATCTATGGCGGCGGCTCGCTCGGCCTGATGGGCTCGGTCGCGACCTCCGTTCTGGATCACGGCGGCACTGTCACCGGCATCATTCCCGAATTCCTGCGGAAGCGCGAGAAAGCACTGGCCCGGGTGCAGGAAATGATCGTCACCCCCGACATGCACGAGCGCAAGCGGCTCATGTTCGAGCGCTCCGACGCTTTCGTGGCGCTGCCGGGCGGCGTCGGCACCCTGGAGGAGCTGGTCGAGCAACTGACCTGGAAGCAGCTCGGCCGTCACGCCAAGCCTGTGCTGCTCGCCAATATCGACAATTTCTGGGAGCCACTGTTCTCGCTGCTATCGCACATGCGCCAGACCGAGTTCATCCGCGTCGGCTTTTCCGTCGATATCCTCAAGGCCGATTGCATCCAGGATATTCTGCCGAAACTGAAATCGGCGGCGGCCCAGATCGCCGAGGCGGAAAAGCAGCTCGCTCCCGAAGTCGCGCGGAAGCTCTAGGACTATTCGGCCGGAAACGTCACCGCCTCGATCCGGTTGCGGTCGGGATCGAGGACGAAGGCTGCGTAGTCACGCACGCGTTGCCGGTACTCGGAGCCCAATGCTCGCGTATCGCCAGTGGATTGGTTTTCGGCGGCGCCGTACTTCAGCCGCTTTGTGAGGACGCGCTGTCATTCGTCTTCCTGCCTAGCAGCCCTCCGGTCTTGCGATCTACGAAGTGCAGCTGGGAACAGGCGGGGCAAAACATGCCTTGAAACTGGTGTTCGGCCGCTTCGTCGTCAGCTAGACGGTGCTGAACCATAACTCGTGTGATTGGGCAGAGGAAAGTGATGGTGCGCATATCTGCCCCATGCTGCTGGGTTCGGATGAACAGGAAAACGGCCCGGCGGTGCGCGACCTCGCAACCAGCGCAGGTCCGGGCTTGCCACTCGGGATCGATCCAAATTACGACACCTGAACCGAGCCGCCTTGTTCTCGCGCAAAACGCCATCACTCATTTGCAAATCGATGCTGGCATGACAAATGTCTCGCGCGATCTTCTTCAAGCGGAGTGAACCGAGCTCCAAGATGCTGCGGCATCTCGATGGAGCATGGCATAAACAGGGATGACCGTCGGTCAGGAGCGGCCTTCTACGAAACGTGCTTCGGGAGCTGTAAGCGTTACCCAAGAGTCCGAAAACAAGTCGGTTTGGACATCACGCGCGCTCGTTGCAAGGTCCAGCGACGTGCTGCATGAAGATGGTCGCCGCCCGCGGCCCAATTGAGTCCGGATGCCGAAGATGCGGGAACTTGCGCCTTTGACGTTAGAGAGCGCAAGCAGGAGCTGCTGCATGGTCGTTCAGGGGAGTTGCGCTGTCGGCAGTTTCCGTATGCAGCCCGGACCGACCAACCGCATCGACGCAGCTGGCGCCTTGATCGCGTCCATGGGGATGGGCTTGGCTCGTTCGCGTCTAGCTACGAATCGTACTGGGAACAGCATTGCCAGCTGCAGGAGGCAGTCCTTGGAACCAACGGTGTGCTTGTGGAACGCACATGGGCTTTGTGGCGCTGAGGGGGCGTGTTGTTGAGCTCGAAACGTGGCATTCGCCGATATCTCGATCCATCGAATGTGCTTGCTCGTGCAAGCCAGCGGGAGCGCGGCCAGATGGCCGCGAGCCCGTGGGTGGCTTGGCGTTTACGAGAACATGGCGAAGAGCAAGAGAGCGCCCCAAAGCATCAAGATGAGGAGAAGGGCCGCAAGCGGCCAGCGACTCCAGGTCCTCAGGGGCTTCGAGGCATCAGACGAAAAATAGCCCTCGCCCTCATTCAGGTGTAGTCTTGGTGTGCGCCAGTGCATCATTCATCTCCTATTCCGTGTTTCAAATTGTCGATCGGAGGTCCGAACTGGTCGGCCAGAGCGAACGCGACCCGCTACGACTGGCCACGATGCTGGTGTTGATAAGCTCCGATCATCAGCCGTCACATGTCGGCGAGAAAGCCTCATGCGGCGAGCGTGGTTCTCCGACTCGATTGTTGCCCGCGAGTGCTGCTCGTCTCGGCGCGATAGGCGTCTTCGCCGGCTCGTTCCCGCTTCTCAACGGCCCTGGTCATCGCGCTCTGCCAGACAATCAGGCTTTTGAAGCACGAGGTAGGAACCGAACTCGGCTCATTTCGAGAGACTGGATCATCACGGAGCCGGGTCACCCTAGCTGAACTCAGCTGTGGACCGAGATGATCTTCTCGCTAGCCTGCGACCCCCTTGCCAGATCAATGGAGGATCACTTTGATGCTTCGAGAACGTCTCACAGCTCAGCATGGCATTGCAGACACTCTACATTGGTCCGATCCAGTTCCGTTCGTCGGAATTGCGTCAGCGGATAAGCTCGGTTTGCATCGCTCGCGGGCCATTTGAAGTGGATGTAGCGGCCGGTTCGGCGGTCCATGGTGAGTCGAGTTCCTATCAGTGATTCGTTTACACTGCCGGCGGCTGATGATGCCGGCGAGGGTCATAGTCAGCGAAGCTGACCGCCAGCTGACGGACGTGAGGGTTGTGCGAGCGAGACCGCTTTAGGCAGGTCCGCGCTAAGAGTCATGGGAATGTACAGTTCTTTCGCGCGCGCAGCTGCCATCTCGGCGGAGAATTAACGAGGCGCGTGCTCGTGCGCGCGAAAATCGTTTCATTGCTTCTGCCGGTGATGATGGAGGAGAATGCTCTCGCTTCGCATGGCCGCGTCAGTGATTGCCGTTCCACTCGTGACGGCCGCTCGTCTGTTGATTTCAACCGAGCTCTGCAGTCCGTTGTCGACAGCGTGGCCATCGGGATTGGCGCAACCTATCCTGGAGACTGTATTCAGTTCGATTCAACCATTACCCACAGACTGACGATCTTCTCATCGCGTCCGCACCCATGGTCATTGTCTTGAAGGGAGATTTGGGGCTGACGCAGGATAGGTCCCCTCCGGTCGAAGCGAGCAAGGCCGAATTTGAGCACGAGAGCATCGTGACCGCCGAGCACGCGCTGAACTCGCACGAAGATGGCGAGCAAAAGCGCGCGCCGGTAGAAGCCAAAAAGAGGAAGCTCGACCCATGCACGCCGCGACCTTGAGGCTCGTAAAAGTTTTCCGTCAGTTTAACACTGTTGAATCTCCGGGAGGAAGAAACCTGCTAGGAGGAAGCTTTCCGCTGGGGGCTTCCCAATGTTGGATACAGCTACCACCGCGCTCTTGCGCGCGGTCCTGGAAGAGGTCTGCGAGGGCGTGTCCCGTCACGAGACCGGCGCCCGCACCCATGTGGCGTCCAAAATTCTAGAAGCCGCCACAAAGGGGGAAACCTCGCCCGACAGTCTGCGGCAGGTCGGCCACGAAGCTCTCTCGCATGCGCCGACGATGTGGCGATAATCGCGAGGCGGCGACCTTGAGGTCACGTTGGCATTGCTAGTAAGCTATCCGGACAGATTCGCCGCGATGGCGGGCCTCACGCTACCATGAGGGTCCTGGCGACCAGCGGCCAGAATTGGGCCGAACGCACCGGACGACCGGCTTCGCACATGCCAACCCTGACGTTTTTCACAAGCTCTGATCTAGCGCACGAACCCGCGGGTGCTGCATAAAGTGGAAAATGGACGCGCCGTGTCGGAGAGTATGGAAGCTCGTCGTCGCCGGTGGCCGAAAAAGCTCAAACTGAGTGCTCCAGACTTTTGCCCATCTCAGCTTGCGGCGTTGACGCACCACGGTCGGCGCGTACGCCGTGAGCGCCGGCACGCCATCCGCGAACAGGGCGAACGCCTTCTGACGGTGCTGACTTTGCCCCGATAGTCAGAACGCCGTCGGCCTGGAAAAGTTGTTTGCGCCCGCAGTCCCAACGCGAGCAGGGCTGTCCCGGGAAAAGTCATACATAGTTGAACCTCAGCTGATCAGGAGAGAGCTTGGGCCTTGGTTTGCTCGGATTGACAGGTGGAGGCTCGTCGATTTCCGCGATGGGCTTTCGCATGAACAGGCGCTGGCAAACCAGTTCGGCGAAGCGCAGGTCCAGCATCCGCAAGGAGTTCAGACGCCGGGCGAGGCGCAGGAGCAGATAGGCGATCATCGCGGCGATGATTTGCAGACGAATGGCGTTGTCGTTCTTGCCCATGAACTTGCGGAGGTTGAGATGCTGCTTGATCCAGCGAAACAGAAGCTCGATCTGCCAGCGGCTCTTGTAGAGCGCCGCAATCTCGATGGCCGTGCGTTCGAGATCGTTGGTGATAAGCGTGATGGTCCCACCTTTGTCGCGTTTGACCTTGATACGCCGCAACGGGATTTCCAGCTTGGAATCGCCCTTGCTGGCGAGAACGACGTCGGCATCGGCGATGATTCTGAAGCCATCGCCGATCTTCTTGCGCACATACCGCGACTTCGTCTTGCGCAAGCGCGTGCTCACCTTGGTGCGCGTGACGAAGAAAGCCTTGGCATCATTGATCTTCTTCCACCAGCCGAAGTGGTAATAGCCTTTGTCGAAAACGTAGGTCGCGCCGGCTTCGAGTTCGGTTTGGCGACCGATCTCGACGTCGTTGACGGTCGCGGGCGTAATCTCGACGCAGCACGGGTATTTGCCCGCTGGTTGGTAGACCGTGTGCATCTTCATGCCACGGATACGACCATTCCACTCGGCCCATTCGCACATCTTGCCCAATGGGACCGGGCTCGAGTCGATCAACCGAACCATCTCGGCGCCTTCCACTCGCGCGTGCCGATCGGCTTTCTTCGCCAGCATGGCGAAGGTTTCCGCGAAAACGCCTACCGGGCGACGTGCATTCGCACGCGAGAGCGTCGAGCGAGGAATGTTCCTCGCCCCCAAATGATAATGCTGATGGGAGTTTGCCTTAAAGGTCGCTTCGACAGCGCGCAGACTTGCGACCCCACCCAATTGAGCGCCCACCATCGTCACGAGATGATCCCAGCTTTTGAAAGTCTTGTCGTAGGCATTGCCGTTATGCCGCTCGACGATGTCCCGAAATTGCCGTCGATCAATCGGTTTGAGGAGCTGCCCAAAGATGCTATTCACGTATTGCATGCCCGGCCCTTTTCTGTGTCTCGACAACCAGAAAGTATCCGGTTCACGCTGGATTGGCCGGGCATGCGCTGCGACATAGTGAATCATTCCCGGGACAGCCCTGCAACGCGAGGGAGGCCCGCGGTCGTCCGCTCGCCTTCAAACCCCGGTTTAAAATGAAGGCGATCCAACTGAGCACAAATGCGCCGCCCCTGAATGAGCTGATCCCGAAACCACTGCTGGCCGAAGTGCGGATGACTGAGGGCCATCATGAATGTCACGCGGTTTGGATCGGCGGATCTCCTGCCTAAACGACAATGCTCTATCCATCAGGTCAGCAAGGAAATGCCCGTTCCGCACCATCCCCTCTTGTCACGAGGCCCTATATTTCACGCAAACGGCTTAAAAGTTATGGATTTTCGTGGAAGATTTCGACTTTTCATGCCACGCCTCACGCCGAATTCCTCTATGAATGCGTGGCAAGGACGATCGATATCGATTTGCCAGCGGAAGCCAGATATCTGGAAGCTTACGACACCTTCAGGCGTAGCGTGACGGAGATCGTCGACATGCCGGACGGCACCGTCGACCTGTTGTTTCGCTTCCTGCGCCAGAACACGGGTGTTCTGTCGAAACGTGGCCGGGAAAAGGAATTCGCCAAACTGACCGACGATGAGATCGCCAAGGTCGAGGCGAGTTACAGGAATGTGTTTCCTGAGTAAGTGCATCCTAGTGCAGGCGCACACACGGATGATTCAGCGCCGCGACCGAGTCCCAGTGCCCACATCACTCCTAATCGCATGCGAGGCACACCCGGCGGTGGTACTATGACGCGCGCACAAACATCGCGCCGCTATCAGGTCCGGAAACCCTTCAGCGTCTCAATGTGGTTGGCTGAATAAGGCAGCACTTTTGCAGGCATCAGTGGGGAGTGAATTCGCTAAAGCGGTCTATAAATCGCACGAAATTCGACGCGTCGCAACATTGCCAATTTGATCTTTCGTGCTAGAAGCCCCGCTCAACAACGAGTGGAGATGTCCAATGGCAAAGAAAGTGAAGAAAGTAGTCCGCCGCGAGTACACGAAGGCGGACGTCAAAGAACTTCGCGCGCACTCCAAGGCGAGGGTGCCCGTGGCGAAGATCGCGAAGTCAATGAAAAGGACGGAAGGTTCTCTCCGTCAAAAGGCAATCAAGCTCGGCATCTCTCTAGGGCATCGCCGGTAAGATAGAGGGGAATAGCTTGTGCTTCTCTCCCGACAGAGCAATCGCGGACCCCTGAGTTTTCTTCGCAGGTGACCTGTCCGCGCGAGCGTTACGAAGTTTGAAATGGAACGAGGCTGGCTCTGTCATCGCGAATGAAGTCATGCGATCATCACTCGTCTGCGAGAACCGAGATGGATTGGCTGATTGTCGCGCTGACTCCTGCATCGGCCGATTTCAAAGATTGAGCTGCATACCGAATAGGGCATGCGCCGTCCACCTGTGACGAGTGAACCAATGCTGGAAACACAGATCGAACTGATCGTTGTGTTTTCGCTTCCCATAGGTGCCTCAGCACGTCAGTGAACGAAGCAATTTCGTGTAGTTTTGCCCTGCTCGAACAAGAGCAACAGACGCCGGCGTGCTTCACGCATTGTATCGTTCCGCGTTACAAAGGATTTCATCGTGACCAAGATGACCAAGAACCAGCTCATCGACGCAATTGCTCAAGGAACGCAGGTTTCCAAAGGAGACGTAAAGGCCGTCATCGAGCAGTTGGCGATCGTCGGCTATAAGGAGTTGAACGAGGCTGGCGAGTTCGTCATCCCCGGCTTCGCCAAGATGTCGGTCGTGAACAAGCCTGCTACTGAAGCCCGCAGCGGAGTTAATCCTTTCACCAAGGAGCCGATGGAATTCGCAGCCAAGCCAGCCAGCAAGTCGGTCAAGGCGTCACCGCTCAAGGTTGCTAAAGACGCAGTCGCGACATAAAGAGGTCCCCTGCCGTGGATCGCGCCAAGTGGCGCTGGTGCGAGGATGGATGGCGCACCTAGGTTGCCGCTGCCCACATAGGGATGCTCTCTGAAGCTCATCGGCCAACAGCGGCTATCCGCCGCGTGATAAATTCTGACGCGCCAGCGCGCCGCCAGTTCGGGGGCCCGGTCCGGGAAGACGGTCACGATCAGACCTTCCGGACCGGTGGCGAGGACGAAGGGGACGTGGCCAGCGATCTCGCTCGTCTTGCCGCCAGTCAAGGAACGAGAGATGGCCGTCGGCGCCAGACGTCAAAGTCGTCGCGATCGGTAACGCCAAGGTCAAAGGAGGCCCTGATCGACGCCTCGCGTGAATTGGTGCGATCCGAACGTTGCTTTCACCGAGCCCGGGAAAACGCCATTTATTCCGAGATGTGACGACCGTCGCGATTGCGCATCCGGCGATAGGACGGCGCCGACTGAAACCAGGCACATGTCGATGATGATGGTTGTCATGATGGTGCCGTCGCCGGTCGGATCGGCAGCTGCATCATCAATGGGATAATCGGAGGCAACCGGCAGCCGCCTGGATCCCGCGAACTCATGCCGACCTTGATAATCGGCGCCCATCGGCCCGCGGTTCCTGACGTCCGGGCCAACGGCCTGTCATCGGCGGCAATGCCGTGGGAGGACTCGGCACGGAACGAGATGGCGGCCCATACGGCGTTAAAACCCGATGTCACCCTGGACGTGGTCTACACCCAGTCGCCGTGTTGTTTGCGGTTTGGCTCCTCGGACTACGACCAGTATCCTCGAGGGGGGTGTTGCAGCTTGCGATCCCGAGGCGTAGCTTGGGTCGGGCTTATTCTATTTATATTTTAGTTCATCGACATTCAGGTGGTCATACTTGCTCTGATGCGCATGGTTGTTGACGATATCCGCGAGTATGTGTCCCGGTGCGACACCGACGGCCAGACCAATGTCGCCTCAAAAATCCTGAAAGCAGCCACTCAGGAGAGACGTCGTCCGACTGTGTACCGCAGGTTCGCCACGACGCGCTCTCGAAGCCGTCGACGATGTGGCGATAGTCACAAGAGGGCGGGGTGAACTTCCAGGTCACAGTTCTTAAGATCCTGGTGAGCTATCCGGACGGGTTTGCCGTGATGGCGGACTTGAAGCGCGACATGGCGATCCTGGCGACCAGCGGTAAAGATTGGGCCGAACGCACCCGACGACTGGGTTCGCTCGTGCCCGACCTTGACATCTTCTCGCAAGCCCTGATTGAACGTATGAACGGCGGGTGGCGCATAACCGAAAAGGGACGCGCCGTCTTGGAATTCATGGAAGCGCGCCCCAGCCGTCCGGAGCCAGCAAAATATCCGCCTGAATACTCCAGCCCCGCGGCCCCGCTGCCGGTGCTCGCGCGCTCAGGTCGACGCGGGCGGCGGCAGCGCCGCCGCTCCGACGATCTGCGAAGAAGTGCAAACGCGTCCTGACCCGCTCGCACGCACGGAACATTCGGCCGGACCGCAGCTTCAGAGGATCAAGGCAGGGCCAGCCAGCGCCGATGCCCGGTCTACTCACTTGGTCCCGCTCGTTTTGAGGGCATGCTGTAGAGACTTCATCGGGCAACACTCCATCGCAGAGCAAGCAAAAGACGATCACGATCAGGAAACTTGCGCTATCTGCACTATCATTGAAAGCGCGGCCCTGAAAACGCGCCCAGAAAAACGCAGCTGGTGCTCTCGGATTGCACAACCGGGACAATCCACAAATCTGCTGGGTCAGAGACGAACGGCTCTCGTGTTTGCGCTAGATCAATTCAACCTGCCCGGGAAGCGATACAGTTTTGCACATGCCAAAACCGCTCGCCGACCGAGCTGTTGCGGCTGCGTGGCTTGGGAGGTCCGGACACCTCCCTGCCACGCTCCTCGCGAAAGGGTGGGAGAAATGCAGGGTCCAATCAGAAACCAAAACGGCCGTCCTCAAATCTTCCTTGATGACGACACGGGCGCGCGCTCGATCGCAGCAGCACAAATGGCCTCAACTGACGCATGGCTTGAGGCATGGCTTGCCCGCTTCCTGCAGGTCCTCAGAGAAATTGGAAAGCGGGCTCCGCCTGATCAAACCGGTCCGAGCTTCCGGAGACACGGAAGCAAGTTGTAGCGCAATCCGCGCAGTTCGGCCCAAACGTTCGGCTTAGGGCACATTGACCGGTGGCATGGATGCGGTTGGACGCGGCACGAAACCAATCTTATGCTGGCCGCGCGCCGCCAGCATAATCACAAAGGCCACAAAAAGAATCACTAGGCCACGCATCCAAAAAAGACTCCAATATTTGTAGCCGATATATGAACTCGCAGACGCGGGTGCCATAGCGGCGCTCCTGTGCGCGGAATCCGTCGCTATCGACACGACCGTACCGTCTAGGAGGCTGACGTGATCGGCCTGGAGCTCTCGGTGAACACCATCGGAAAAATCGCCGCTCGCAAGCTTTCGAGCGCGGACTCTTCCTCCGACAGACGTCTGCAGACGTACTGCCGGTCTTGTTCGGTGAGCTTGGTTTTCAGCAGCCTTCGGTGGCGCTCGATGGCGTTCCGATGTGTCCGCATGCGAGCCAAATTGTCTTCTATCATGGCCGTCATCCTTCCAATGCTCGTCGATCATGCTTTTTGCGTGCCTGATCGGCCTGAACTTGCGATCGATTCAGGGCTGGTCGGCTCCAGCGAAAGCAACCGAAAGGGAGAGCGCTTGGTTTCGCGCTCGACGAGTAGCAGAGATCCGACTCCGTGCTTACCCCAGTCAGCCTCACATGCGTGCCGGACTCATGCCGCTTGATCCAGTCGCGTTCGAAATTCCTGGCGGTACCGCTGGCATCGCAAAGGAACGGCCTATAGATTGGACTCGATGCCGCCAGCGATCGCTTGCGTGCCGCGGCTTCCGGATCAGCGAACGGGTGGCCTGCACCGAACTTCATCCAACCTCGCTCGGACCCGAAAAGATCGATGCCGGCGGCGTGGTACGCGGAATCGGCAGCGGACGCTCCATCGGCCGTGGCGACCGTGCAAAATTTCCGCCCTTCACGTCGTAGCTGCCGGCGAGCTTCAGCAACCGCTGCCTGGTGAACGGATCGGCCCGCTCAGCGAGACCACGTGCCTGCTGCGCCAGTTCTCTATAGAATTCCTGCCCATGACGCACTCTCACTGGCCACCCCGGATGCATGCGTGGCATCAAGCCATCGCTCCGGAAGACTGCTAATCCAACTTACTCATGCCAGCTCTCTCAAGCTCGAGATATTGCTTTGTCTTCGCCGCAAGGCCGCTAAATGTCCGGCAGTCACGATGGAAAAATGCGTTCTTTGGCTGCAACAGCAGGAATAGGACGCTGCATCCGAAAGTCTTTTTGTGTCAGCCCATTGAAGCAGCCCGGCGGAGCAAGAGCTGCTTTCGCCGACACAAGCCGGGCATTTGTATTTGAACCGACGGCAGCCGATGAGGTCTCAATCAGTTCAGACGCTATCGTGTTTCGTGGATTTGAGACTTGGGCGAGCGGGAGCCCGAACTAGATCCGCCAAAGCTTCGAGGCGGTTGCGCTCTTGCAAAAAATCCATGCGTCCCGGAGTGAGCACCGATTCGCCTGAACGCTTAAGGCGCTCTTTGAAGCGCAGCTGTCACGGACCGGCAATTGGTCTGCCGGAAAAAGGGAGGAATTCCGCCGGACCATCGGCCCAGATGCGTGCGGCTGCGGCTTCGCTGGATCCTATCGGAAAATTCAAAGGTGTCCGGGACCTGCATTAGCGGTGACCAATGCCGGGACATCATCCGGCTGGATAGGACGATGAACAGCCGCCTTCGGAAGAGCGCCAAAAGATCTAATGACGCTTTCATCCAGCCGGAATCCATTGATGCGCGGGGCGGGCCTCGCGATGTTGCCCGCACACATGCGTCCAAGCGTGGCTCGGCAGTGGTCTTGCATTTCCCGATTTACGTGCCCCAGCGCGCCAAAGACATGCCCACTCTCGGCCCTGATCGGGGTTTCAATGTTGTCGAAGTAGTTGCCCTCAACCAGGCCTTCAACGGATGGTCCGGCATCCAGGGCGTGGAAGAAACCATTGCGCTGCAGCAGCTCAGTGTTGTGGAAGTAGTTGTTCACTAGGTGAATGACCGACCCTAGACCGTCAATGTGCGGAGCCCGTCCGGAGACCTCATGGAAGTAGTTGTTGGCAACCGTGATCGACTGAGGACTGCCAAGGAAAAGCAGGTTCCAGTAATGCGCTCCGTTGCAATACGAGGAGTAGTTATCCCTGCCATCAAAATCGTTCCACGAGACCGTGATATTCGTCGTCGCCCCAAGGCCCCCGGCAATCATCTGGCGCCCGATGTTATGAAAGCGGTTATGATCGATCCAGACCCGGTTCGCTCGCGAAATCGCAATCGCATCGCCCGCGAAGACAATGCCGGGATTAATGTCACTGATGGTCAGGTTGCGGACAATGACGTTGCTCACACCATTCAGTCGCAGTCCCTTGCCCCTAATTGCAGCGTTTGATCCGACGCCAATCACGGTCTTGTTTGATCCGACCTCCAAGGGATGCTTGCCCGCCTTATCGAAGCTGACGTCCAGTTTGAGCTTGCCGTCGCAGTGCGTATCGAGCCCATCCAAGAGGAGAAGCGATTCACCCTGGTAGGGCGTCTGACAGGTGTTGCTGTATTGGCAACCCGGACCCTTACCGCGCCCTTCCGTTCCTGTGAAATCTATGGTCCCGACGATCTGGACAACGCGCGGAGTATCGTCATTGCAGATTCCAGAGCTATACGAACGACACAATTGATAAGTCAGATCCTTGAGTGAGCTGACCTGAACCACTTCGCCTCCCAGGCCGCCCGTCGTTCCAGCACCAAAGCCCTGTGCGCTGTCCCATCGCGGATTGCTCGCTGCGATAGCACAGGAGATCCCAACAATGCCGGCGAGTCCAGCGAGCATTCCCAATGACTGTTTCAGCTGGCATATCGCTTGCCTGGTAGACATCGACTCTCCATCGGCGAATGAAAGAAACGTTGAAACGACCCATCGTCTGATCCAACGGCGAGCCACGCGGATCGGATCTTTGTGGCATTGTTTGCATCCCGGCTCGACGGTGCCGATCCTGCGAGCCGTCCAAAATGCATGAGCCTAGCATGCCACAAGAAGAATCTGGAAGGTAGCGCACACGTTACGTGATTTGGCGGTGGATGGCCGACTGCCATCAAAATTCAAGTCTGCCAATGATCGAGCGGCTCGCCCGAGGCCCGCAGCGATCTCCTGGTCAATTGGACCACTGCCAAACTTCACTCGTCGAACTTCAACATCACTTCAATAAGCCGGTCCAGCGAGTCCCGTGATGTGATCTGCACAGGACAAATGAGAGGGGCCGAAGTCATCGCCCTCGTATCTTGTCGTACCAGTGTTGTCGGATTGAAGACATTCGCTGGGTGGCATTCAAGAACGACAGACAAAGAATCCCGCGAATTCGCGCCAAACACACGGCCTTCCACATCTATCTACAGCGCGTTGGGAGCGGCACGCGAGTTGCTGAGGTGAGCAACGCGGCTGCTAGATCGCAGCGCGTGATTCAGTGTCGTTTTAGGGAGCAAGGACAGTGGCGATTGGAACCGTGAGATGGTTCAACCCGACTAAAGGCTACGGCTACATCGCGCCGGACGACGGCGGCCGTGACGTGTTCGTTCATATCTCTGCGGTGGAGAAGGCTGGCTTGGTCTTGCTCCCAGAAGGAGACAAGATCAGCTACGAACCGAAGATCGGCCGCTCGGGGAAAATATCAGCCGATAACCTGCGCCTCATCTAGAGTTCCTGCTTTGGCAAGCGGGGGCTGAGGCCAGGAGCCATATCGGCGTGCGCCTTGTGCAGTTTTCCAAAGCAAGTCTCTGGCGAGGCCTATCGGACCAGGACACGAGCATCCTTTTCGAACTGAAGGGCCAGCCAGCGTCAACACAGGTTGCCAGTCGGGATGCTTCGCCAGCAGACATCGCTCGACGGTTTTGCTCTTTGTGCGGCCGCGCTTGAGGCGCAGGGGAGGCCGGCTCAGCATGTCGGGTCGGCAATGGCCGGGTCGCGGGACCACCGCAGCAGGTGTACCGGCGTGGGCGCCGGGAATTAGCAAGAATACATACCAATAGCCATCATGACGTCGATGGCCGGGACAAGCCCAGCCATCGATGTGCGCCCAATCAGTCTGACTTCGGCACCGGATCGGCGGCAGGGAGTGCCGCGGCTTGCGGTGCGCGGCCGACGATGACGGTGAGGAGGCCCTGGCCCCACAGCCGCTTGGCAGCCGCCTTGGCGTCGTCCAGCGTGACCGCATCGACAATGGCGTTGCGCTTCTCGATATAATCGATCGGCAGCTTATCATGCTGATATTGCAGCAGCGCATGGGCTAGCTTGGAGGAGGTGTCGAGCGCCAGCATCTGCGAGCCCTTGAGGTAGGACTTGGCATCTTCGAGCTCCTTTTGCGTCGGTCCCTCCTCGGCAACGCGGCGTACCTCCTTCTCGAGGGCGTCGATGGTGTCGCCGGCGCGGTCGGCGCGCGTGCCGGTATTGCCGATGAACAGCGCCGAGTGCTCCATCCAGTGCAGCGATTCCGATACCGAATAAGCCAGGCCGCGCTTCTCGCGGACTTCATGATAGAGCCGCGAGGACATTCCGCCGCCGAGGATGTGACTGACGACATAAGCCGCCATGAAGTGCGGATCGTCGCGCCTGAAACTAGGACCGCCGAAGGTGATCACAGTCTGAGGCACGTCGAGCGGCACGAAGGCGCGCTGCGGTGGCTTTGCGGCCTCGATCTCCGGGACCGGTGCTAGTTTGGCGTTGGCTGGCAGGGCGCCGAAGGTGTCGTCGAGCAGCTTGCCGAGGGTGTCCGGATCGATGTCGCCGACCACCGCGATCTTTAGCGTATTCCTGGCGAGGATGCGGCCGACATAATCCTTCATGTCGGCGACCGTGATGGTCGGCACGCCGTCCAGCGTGCCATTGGTCTGCCGACCGTAGGGATGATCGCCGAAAGCGACCTCCAGGAATTTGCGGCTTGCCAGCGAGGTCGGGTTGGTGGTCTCGCGGCGCAGGCCAGAGATGACCTGGGAACGGATGCGCTCGACATCGGCCGCGTCGAAATGCGGCGAGGTCAGTGCGGACCGCAACAGGTCGAAGGCCTCGTCCTTGTTGTCGCGCAGCATGCGCAGGCTACCCTGGAACCTGTCGTGGCTGGCACGGAAGCGCAGCTCGATGGCGCGGCGATCAAGACGTTCTTGGAACGTCTTGGAGTCGAAATCACCGGAGCCTTCGTCGAGGAGATTGCCGACGAGATTGGCGACGCCCGGCTTGTCCTTGGGATCCTGGGACGAGCCGCCGGCGAATGAATATTCCATCGCGATCAGCGGCACGGTCGCGTCATGCACGAACCAGGCCTCGATGCCGCCTGGCGAGACCAGACGCTGGATCTTTGCAGCGGCCTTGGAGGGCGAAACCGGAGCCAAAGCGAGCGCTGCGCCAGCGGCCAACGACAGGACGATGCGTCGGGCGTAAAGGATGGGATGGATCACGAACGTTTCTCCTGGCGCTTGGTGGTAGTCTTGCCGTTAGTCTTGGCGGTGGTGGTGTCCTTGATCAGATAGCCCGTGGCCGAGCGCTTCTTATCGAGCCATTTTTGTGCAGCCGCACGGACCTGTTCGTCGGTCACGCCGCGAATTCGGTCCGGCCAGCTACGGATTTCCTCGATCGAGAGGCCCGTGCTCAGCGCGCCGCCATACCAGTGCGCTAGCGTTACCTGGTTGTCCTGGGCGTAGATCGCTCCTGCAACGAGCTGCGTCTTGACCCGCTCGAGGTCCTCCGCCGGGATCGGGTTCTGCACGATGCCGGCGATGACGCCGTCGATCCCCTGCTCGACCTCGGCAAAGCCCACGCCGGTTTTCGGCAAGGCCGAGACCGAGAACTGGGTCGCATCGAGCGAGATGGTCGAATAGCCGGCGCTGGCGGACACCGCGAGCGGCTTGTCGACGACAAGCGCACGGTAAAGATACGAGTTGCTGCCGCTGCCCATCAAATGCGCAAGCACGGCGAGCGTCGCGCTCTCCCCCGGAGCGACCGTGCTCGCCGAGGGCACTAGGTAGAAGCGGCACAGGACGGGCTGCTCGACGCGCGGGTCGGACAGCGTGACAGTGCGCGGGGCTGCCGGTTCCGGCTCTTGCGGGCGGACGCGCTGCGCCGGGATCGCGGGCTGGGCCGGGATGGGACCGAAATTGCGTTCGACCAGCGAGCGGACTTCGGGGAGTTCGACGTCGCCGGCAATCACGACGATTGCGTTGTTCGGCGAATAAAAGCGGCGATAGAAGGCGAGCGCGTCCTCGCGGCCGAGCTTCTCAATCTCCTGATGCCAGCCGATCACGGGCCGGCCATACGGATGATTGAGATAGAGCGCAGTCATGGTCTGTTCGATTAGACGCTCATTGGGACTGTTGGCGACCCTCATGTTGTACTCTTCGAGCACGACGTCGCGCTCGGGCAGCACGTTTTCGTCCTTGAGGATGAGGCCGTTCATACGGTCGGCCTCGAACTCCATCACCGTCGGCAGTTGCTCGCGCGGGACGCGTTGAAAGTAGCTGGTGTAATCAAATGAGGTGAAAGCGTTTTCGTTGCCGCCGACGCGAAACACGGTCTTGGAAAATTCGCCGATCGGGTGCTTTTCCGTGCCCTTGAACATCAGATGCTCGAGAAAGTGGGCAAGCCCGGATTTGCCCGGCGTCTCGTCGGCGGAGCCGACCTTGTACCAGATCATCTCCGTGACCACGGGCGTGCGATGATCCGGGATCACCACGACCCGAAGCCCGTTGTTGAGGGTGAAGCTGGCGGGGCGCGCCGACGTGAGCGTCGTCTGGGCAAATGCGCTGGCGCTAGAAAGACTGCAACTCGCGAGCAGTGCAGCAAGAAGGCAAGCCGCAGATCGGTATGAGGACATTGAGATTCGTGTAAATATCCGAGCCCAAAGATCCCAGGAGAAGGCACGATAGAGCGCGCGGCATTTGGCTCCAATATTGCCGTCGACATAGTTCATCAGTTGCTGGATCGGCATGGCTGTTCAAAAGCTCCATTGCAGTTCGTCAGGAATAAAGAATGAGGGATGAACGATTTTCATCTCTCGGTTGCTCTAGACTCTCCGATAATCCAATCGAGAGTCTGTGCGCTTCCGCAGGACTATGTCGGTCCAACGCGATGCGAATCCCCAAAGCATTAGCCGTGCCAAAGAGGAAACTTCGCAAATACAAAGGGCGGCTCGATCAAGCGATGTTGCGCCTCCGACATGGTCGTATATCGGACAATGGCGATCTTCACTCCAAAAGGGCCTGCCGTTTGAGGAAGTGAACACCTTTCAGATCCACCACCACGCTGACAAATTAAGTGCGAGATTGCTGGTGCACGCTCTGAGGCAAGTCGATTGCTCCCATTGCATATGGCACCCACTCAGTGTCACCGTACCGGAACGGATCACGATTGCTCATCACTGAAGCGCCTTGGTAAACCACGCGTCTTTGGTAAACCGCGCAATAGGACCCCGCGGTCGTGATCCAGCGTTGCGTTCTTGGATCTGTCGCCCTCGCGAGTCCGCACCGTAGAAGGTCATCAACCAGGAACGACGCGCCGTTGTCGGCGTCAATTACTAACATCGGTCGTTGACGGCGGCGCAGAATGCCGCGCGCGTCGCTCTTTTGTTGCCACGTCCATTTTGCAGCCTTTGTGCTTGGGTCAACTATCATTGCGGCGTCTTGACCGGAAATCCCTCCAATGCATGCGTCGCCAAATGAATGATAAAAGCGCCAACTACTAACGGCGCTCGTCGACGAGCTGAAGGCGCGGCGCCAACGTCAATGCCCCAATCTGCGGAGCACTTCGAAGGAAGGACTTGAATCGCATGCCGCGTTAGGTTGTAGGCTCGGCGTGGCGATCAAACCGCGCATGATGCAAGCCGATGGCGCATCGAAAAGTGCGCACCAATGCCAGCCCGAGGAGTGAACAGTGTCGAAAGCAAGATCGACGACAAAGTCGCAAGCTGGAAGGCCGACGCCCTCCGCTCCCGATGATGATCCCTATCTCTGGCTGGAAGAGATAGACGGCGGACGAGCGCTAAACTTTGTCGAGCGGCAGAACGGCAGGACGATGCGGGCTTTCGGCGGAGCGGCGTTCGAGCGGGATCGCGATGCGCTGGCCTCGATCTATAATCGATCGGACAATATTCCCTATGTCGCCCGGCGTGGTGATCATCTCTACAATTTCTGGAGGGACGCCAGCAACCTACGCGGCCTGTGGCGAATGACCACACCGGACGAATTTCGCAAGCCGAATCCTTCCTGGGAAACCTTGCTCGATATCGACCAGCTCGCGGCAAAGGAAGGCGAGGACTGGCTTTTGAACTCAATGGCCTCGCTGCCACGAGATCATCCACGAATCATTTTGGGCCTGTCGCGCGGCGGAAGCGATGCTGCCGTCTTGCGCGAATTCGACCTTAACACGAAAGATTTTGTGGCCGACGGCTTCACGTTGCCGGAAGCCAAGAGTGGCGCCACCTGGGTCGATCCCGACACGCTGCTGTTGTCCAGTGCGCATGGCCGCGGCATGGCAACGACAGCGGGCTATTCGAGGACTGTACGATTGTGGCGCCGTGGCGAGCCTGTGGACCGTGCCGCGGTGGTGTTCGAGACCACACCAGATCGCATGTGGGCCTGTTGCGAAGTCGATCGGACCGGACCATTGCCACGTGTCTGGTTCGTCGATCACCTGGATTTCTTCAACTCCGACGTCTGGCTCGGAACCGAAACCGGGGCGAGCGTGAAGCTCGACCTTCCCTCCGACATCTGGCTGCGAGTGCACCGGGACTGGCTTGTCGTCAAGCTGCGCTCAGCATGGAGCATTGCCGGGGTCACCCACCCGCCCGATACTGTGCTTGGGATGTCGTTGTCTGCCTTTCTGGCCGGCGATCGCAACTTCACGATCGTTTTCACGCCGGGGCCGCGCCGGGCACTGCAGGGATTGTTCTGGGCCGACGACAAACTCGTTCTTTCCATTCTCGACGAGCTACGCCCAATATTCGAGACTTGCACGCCTTCATCCGCGGGCTGGAGCCACGAGAATTTGCGCGGGCTGCCCAGCATCGGCGTGGTCGACGTGTGGCCCCTCGATCGCCATCCAACCGAAAGCAACGGCGACCTTCTCGCCACCGTGCAGGATCCGCTCACATCCCCTTCACTGATGTTGATCGAACGCAGCATCTCCAGCCCGATTGTGCTGAAGCAGGCGCCAAAGACGTTTAGCGCCGATGGCCTCGTGGTCACGCAGCACGAGGCGATCTCGATCGATGGCGAGCGGATTCCATACGTACAGACCGGTCCAGCCGCGGAGACCGGCAACGCGCCGGTCCATTTAAGCGGCTATGGCGGCTTTGGGCTCTCAGTGAGGCCGTACTACGATGCGGCTCTCGGCAAGCTTTGGTTGGAGCGTGGTGGCACCACGGTACAGGCAAACCTGCGCGGTGGCGGCGAGTTCGGCACACGTTGGCACGACGCCGGGCGGCTCGCTGGCAAGACACTATCGCATGATGACTTCGCGGCCGTGGCCGCCGATCTGGTGCGCCGCGGCGTGACTGGCCCGAGGCGGATAGCCGCCGAAAGCGGGTCGAACGGCGGCATTCTGATCAGCAACATGCTCACGCGCTATCCTGCGCGGTTCGGCGCATTGTTTTGCACGATTCCGCTGATCGACATGCGTCGGTACACAAAGCTGCTGGCCGGTGCGAGCTGGATCGCGGAATATGGTGATCCCGACAAGCCTGAGGAGTGGGAATGGCTCAAGACTTATTCCGCTTATCATGCAGCCAAACCGGGCCAAAGCTATCCGTCGATTCTGATTGCCACCACGCGGCGGGACGATCGGGTTCATCCGGGGCACGCCCGCAAGATGGTAGCGAAACTGCAGGTGATGGGCTACGAGGCCTATTTCTACGAAGCAGACGCGGGTGGGCACGGCTATGGCAGGGACAACAAGGAGCATGCCAGCTTTCAGGTGCTTGGTTTTCGATTCCTGAAGAGCAAGATCGGCTGGTTGGACGATATGGCCTAAGCGAGCTTCACCCTTAACCTATGGCGAGTGCTGATCGAGTGGGATTGAAATGTTGGCCCCAGACGAGAGAAGCAGTACCATCACCGCTCCAGGCTCTGGCGAGGTGAGAACGCGGTGAGAACGGCGCAACGAGCCGAGAGCGACAGACGATACCTCAGCAAGGACATGCTCACGCCGTCTACGCATCAAAGACTGGGCCGAGGCGGCATTGGGGAGCCAATCCAAAAAACACGACAATGCCCATAGAACGTCTTCGCGGCATTTTGGCGCAAGGCGTCGGGTCCTGCTTCGGCAGTCCGAAAAAGAGCGCGAAAGCGGAGCGTCCGCATCATCGCCGCGCTTGCGCAGACGCGTGTAATTTTCCGAGATCGTCCGGCGCAATGCCGCCGGGCCTCGACCGCCGCACGTCACAGCTGGCCGCCCTTGAGTGATGCGCGAGGAACAGCTTCGAGCAAGACAAGCATCATTTCGAGCGAAGAAACCAAAATGGTGTCCCGACCAAGGCTCCCTCGGCATCTTCTTCAGCTTCCCCCTAATTGGTTGGACGGCCGCAACCGCCAAGGACTTGTTTGAGGTGCGATCAATGCAGTTGCACTGGTCAGATACGTCTGCAGCAGGCGGTGATGTTTTCACGCGGCAACAAACGATCCGTGCGTCGCAAATATAAGAAAGCTGGTTTTCCAAACACGACAAAAAAGAGTGCGTCTTCGACTCGCGCCGTAGTTCATTCTCTGAGACTATCGCCCAATGGCTCGTGCGTCGTGGTACACTGATGAGATCGAGCGATCCTTCGACGAGCTCGACAACTCCGAGTCACACGGCACGATCCGACATGCGCGTCGTTTTTTGGCCTAACTCACGTCGGGTCAACATGCTGACACCGCCGATCGCGGAATGCCCCATAAACGATTGTTTGGCGTCGCATTAAACGGCCGAGGACCTGCTCGCATGGAGCAAAATGCGACCTGCGTCGAGCTCATTTAGCTCGCCAAGTAAGGCAGAACACCACCGAACCCCTCATAGGGTCGCCCCATAGGATGCAAAATCTGTCTGGTAGTCTTGTTGCGGCGCCCGAACAACGCCCTAGCAGTGAGGCCGGCGACATCGAAAGTTCGCGCAGATCGCTGAGGAAGTGGGTTTCATTAAACGTTGAGCTGTCACCGTCAGCTGGGAGCCAAGCGGAGATCTAGCGACCTCTCAATGGTGTGAACGAACGCGTCATGGGACCTTCAAGTTGTCAGCGTATCTACTCTTGGTTGTTGGCTGCGGCGGCTCCGTTCCTTGCCGCTGAACTGCGTGGTGGAGGATGTGACATGGTGACGACGTGTGAGGTTTCGGTCGACGATGCCGCAACGGTGACTCGGATGGTCAGTGCTCTGCTTGCCGAACTTGGGGCCGGTCACGTGGAGGCCGGAGTAGATACTCAGCTGGTTGCGGAACTGCTTGCCATGAAAGAGCGCATCTCGGGGTTTCTTGCTTTTGCGGAGGAACACCCTGTCGGCCTCATCATGCTATCGGAAAGCGCCGCCCTCTTTGCCCGCGGAACCTACGGCATTATCACTGAGCTCTACGTGGTGCCGGATCAGCGATCATCTGGTGTTGCGATGGCGCTCATCGACGCGGCCGTTACCCATGGGACTACAAAAGGCTGGGGCCAACTCGAAGTGGGAGCGCCAAGGCAGCCGATGTGGAACCGCAGTCCCAACTCAGCATTGTACTTGAAGCTCGGTTTCTCAGAGATTGGCCCGCGCCTCAAATTGCCGTTGCACGGCCCAGCTCAGGGTAGCCCTGCGGCTCCAACCCGGGTGGAATCTCGGCGGCGCCGCGCACCGCGACGCGGTATCCCGGACTCAATCGTCGCAACATTTGCATAAATTGTGTGTGCACTTACGCGGATTGTGGCGGCTGTGTCGCGCCGTCAGGCGCGCTTGATCTCTCACGGGGCAAGGCAGACATCCCGTATTGCTGCCTTGCGCGACCAGATCAGGTTTAGACCCTAGCTGAGCCCTTCTACGTTCTTAATCGAAGCCTGCGAACGTGAAGGGCCTCAGCCGAGCCATCCTCATAAGAGCCAGAACTCCGATGGCGACTTCTGTCTGACAATTCAATTTCGGCAATCGGCATCGCATCGACTCCTGCGCTGGCGTATGCGTGGATGTCCCCGTGGCGGCAGGACGTGTCCTGATGCAGTACCCATCTCGCGATGATGGCTCATGCACCGGTAGATTCGGCAATGAGAGTCGCGGGTCACGGCCCGTGATCAAAAAGCCCATCGGCAAATGATTGCGGATAGTTTGCATTCTTATCTGTTCAATTTCCTCTAAATTTTCGGGCGTCCGGACCCTCAAACGAAATCGAGTTAAGCGGTGGGGGCACCTCCCCAAGACAAATCAGATGCGAGTTAACGATTGCGCCACGCGCCATCGTGCCTCGTCACGTGAGCCCCCATTGCGGCGATGCAAATTAGACCCGAGACGAGGCATGCAGGCTGCGCTTTTCTGTTCACGTTGCAGCTTTTGTGCGTGAGTTTGCGTTTTGCGTAAGAAAGCAGTGAACGAGCGAGCCGGCGACGAGGAGCGCTGGATTGCAGTCCCATGATCTCTCCATGCAGCTGACTGTTCGGCGGCTAAAGCGCAAGCAGAAGCATCATTTGACTGCGCGCAAAAATGCCGGCATTTCCAACGACGGGCTGAACGCGACGGACCGTCCGCGTAAGCCAATTGGATACTCAAATATGCGATTGCGAGGATTGAGCCTTTTGCGGCGACGGGCGGCGAGGAGACAGGCGCTCCCGTTAGCGCTTGTCTGAAAGGAGATCACTGGAGCTCGACGAGCGCGATCTTGCCAAGACGGCACTCCCTTGGGCACCGCTCACTCGTGGGTCGCAACTCAGTTTCAACGAAGTAAGGGTCACGCGGCTGGTCGCGTGGCTGTCAATGCGTCTCATGAGACCAAGCGATTGGACAAAGTTGCGCAAACGATGCGCTCTCGTCCCCAGGATCTCTTGACCATCGCCCTTTATCGCGTCACGAGACAAGCCAACACGGATGAGAATGGCAGGCTGATGACGAATCTGATCGATGAAGCGAGCAGCTTGGAACCACCGCCCGTCTTGCACAGGTCGTCAAGACGGTTTGCGTCGTTTTTCTCGCTCGCGGCCGTATCCATCGGCCTCTGCGCCGGGGCAGCCTATTTTTGGATCAATGCCGAAGCAAATTTTGAGAAGCCGTCGGCTCCTGAAGTCGTCCCAACGACAAGCCTGTCACCTGAAGATAGGGAGGCACTCTTGGAGATTCGCTCCGAGCAGCAGAAGGCAAGTGATCAAATTGGAGAGATCAATCGTAACATCGGTGCGCAGCAAGACGACCTGAAACGCATGGCGGATCAGATCGAGGCGCTGACATCGAGAATTGAGTTGTTGCAGAAACCGGCCGTCCCTGCCCCCGTTCTTCTCGCGCCTTCTTCTCCCCCGCCTTCCCGTCCCGTTTCGAGCCCGGTCAAGCGAGCCGTCCAACCCGCTAAGCCAGAAGGGCCGGTCTCGGTCGGGGGTGCGCCACTGATCTCCGAACCGAGCACGAACCAGCGTTGATGATCAGGCGACGCCTTTCTCGCGAACGGTGTCGCGTTTCGGCGAAACGAAGACTGGCTGGCCGACGATTGAGATCGAGGACGGCGTCATCCGAGTCCATCTTTTCCGAGAAAAGGGGGTATCGTAGCCTCCACCGAATTCGGTATGGATCAACCTGATCGAGGTCGAACGGATAGACAATTAAAATCCCACCCGGCTCAAGCACTCGCAGCCAAATAATCCAATCAGGCTACGGTCTGCGCGGATGCCTACGTCTCAAGTCGGTGACTCGATAGATCGTGGATCACCACGTGCCGTGGTTGATTACGCCGCGCATTCAAGTTCAGGCGAACTCATGCGATGTGGGAGGCCTCCTGCACAAAAATGTTGCGCATCCAAATGCTCGCCGGATCAGCGTTGTGAAGAGCAGGCCACTGGACGGATTCGGTGAACGCGAAGTCCGGCAAAGGAGCTTGGATCGTTCGCAAGGGCATCGTGTTCTTGAAATGCTTGAACATCCTCGATGGCATTGTCGCTATGCGATCAGTTCCCAATATCAGCGGGGGAATCAGGCTAAAGCCCGGCACAGCGACTTCGACGCGAATCTTGAGATCATGCTCGAGCAAAAGCCATTCAGCGAACGAAGGTCTGATCGTCCTCCCAAATCTGGCCGTAACCTGTCCAATCGATAAGTATCGCTCTAATGTAAGCGGCTCAGCTAGCTGCTTGTTCTTGGGACAGCCGACGTACACGAATCTTTCGTCAAACAGCGGCATTTTGGGATGCGTGTGCGACATGAACAAATCCGGACAAACCAAGAAGTCAATCTCACCCCGCCGGAGAAGTTGATCGGGGTCCTCTTCGGGTGGCAGCAATTCGAAGGAGACGGCCGGAGCTTCCTGCGCGACGCGATCCACGATCTTTCGAAGAAACACGGTCATCATGAAATCTGACAGGATGATCCTGAAGCGACGATTCGACTGCGTCGGTTTAAATCCGCCGGGGGAGATGTCGGGGGAGATAATGGAGAGTTGGATGTGCGACAGAGCCTCGCGAACGGGGGCTGCAAGCGCTTCGGCTCGCGGCGTGGGAACAAGCTTGCGACCCATCATCGTAAAAAGCTCGTCGTGGAAATAGGTGCGCAACCGGGCCACGGCCGCGCTCATGGCCGGCTGACTCAGGTTGATTCGCCGCGCCGCCGCAGTGAGGTTCGGCTCCGTCATGAGAGCGTCGAACGCGACGAGAAGATTTAGATCAAGGCCGTTGAAACGCATGGTGCGAATTTATCCATCGTGTGGATGTGCTTCATCTAAACAATCGATTTTACCTGCTCACGGGAGTCGCGGCAAAATTTTAGATGGAGAGTTAGAGTTAAGACATAGCAGTTCGATGACAAACTGCTGCATACAAAGGGTTGGAAAAGCTATACCAAGGTTTGCTGTACGCGATCAGGCGAACGCCCGCCGCCTCTATATCAGCTACTTGCTTCCGTAGAGTCGAGAAGCCCTCCGACTTCGCTTTGGGTTTGCCGTGAAACGCGAGCAGGCGGCTGCAGCTATCAACCATAACTGCAAACCGGCGAAGGAACGCGAACCGTTCCAGAGCGCAGAATCGTATTTGAAATCCACATGCAATGGCCGGTGTTTGCAAGGCATGTGAAAAACCGAAAGCTCTGTCTCATCGCGACCGCCACAGACACGGCGGTCACGCGCGGCCACTGCAAACCCCATAAACGTCGGACAACTCGGCATGGTATGCTCTCCTCCGTCGGTTCAGCCGGTCAAGTCCTCGGGGCGAGCGCCCACGAGTTTCTGATACAGCACTGGATCAGTCGCGCCCTCGGTATTGATCAGGAAGACACAGGCATTTGACTTCAGCCCGATCTCCACACGCAATGCCGGATCATCCGCCACCTTTGCCAATCCAGCGAGACCGACTGCGCCACTTTCGCCGGCGACGATCGCCGCATCGCCGTCAACGGGATAAGCAAGCTGCTTCATCATCGTAACGGCCTCGGCATCATCAACGGTCATAAATGCATCGGCAACGCGCGAGAGGATGCGCCAGGCAACAAGTGATGGCTCGTAGCATTCAAGCATCGCCATAACAGTTGGTCTGTCGTGCGGCACCTTCACGATCTGGCCGGCCTTGGCGCTCTCGAGAAGGCAGGCGGCTCGAGCCGGCTCGACCACAGTGAAGAAGGGTCTGTCCTTTCCGAATACAAGCGAAAAATGAGCGGCAGTCGCCGCTGCGATGCCGCCAACACCGGCCTGGACAAACACGTGAGTTGGAGGCCTCGGCAGTGCTGCAAGGGCCTCACGAAGCAATGCTGTATAACCTTGCATAACAAGGTGAGGAATCCGTTCGTAACCCGGCCAAGATGTGTCTGAGACCACAATCCAGCCCCGTTCGCTGGCGATTTTCGATGCCGACGCAACGGAATCATCGTAATTGCCCTGAACACGTTCGATACGGGCACCATACCGCGCGATCGCTCGGCAGCGCTCATCGCTGACTCCAGCATGAACAAAGACGACGCAGTTTGCACCGACGAGTTGCGCGCCTTGTGCGACCGATCGGCCGTGATTGCCGTCGGTGGCACATGTCACGGTGATGCCCGCGGCGACCGTGGCGACCTCCGGCGAGCGCCACTCGGAAATATCCACTGGACGGCCCCACCGTTGCGACGCGAGCCCAAGGACGAGCTGTACTACTGCATAGGCCCCGCCCAGTGCTTTGAAGCTACCGAGGCCCAGTCGTTGTCCTTCGTCCTTGACGTAAATGGATCCGACATCCAGACGACGCGCAACGGCAGGCAGTGAAACCATCGGAGTAGGGGCCGCCCCCTGCCTATGCTGGAGAAAGTGCTGCACTGCTAGGGCAGCCTCGACGCCGAGAGCATCGGCATCGGAGGAATCGAGCGGCAAGCGATAGTCACGGAGCGTATTGCGGAGCAACATGGGATTGTGTTGTGTTGACCAAATTCAGCGGCATACATGCGATGGCGAGGCGGCAGAGCAGAGCGGTTCATTTGATTCCAGGCGCTTGATGTCAGGCTTCCAGGATCTCCTGGTACGGTTCGTAAGCTGCCAGGCTTCCTTCAGACCACATGCGCTGCTTTAGTTTTTCCTGGTCGTCGATTTTTGATGTCGTCTCGAATTCACCACGTCCACGAACAACGCCGCCGCGCCGGAGTTTTCGAGCACGTAGTCGACTTCACTGGGGCTCTGCGAACAATTGATCGGCATCAGATGCAGGCCGGAGGGCTGAGTGGCCCAGTAGACATCAAAAAACCAAGAGAGTTGTTGTCAGAGAGCACTCCCACGACGTCGCCGGACCGCAGGCCGGCGTCGAAGAGCCGGTTTGCAGCCCGTCGAGACCGATCCTCAAATTCGGCGTACGTCACGACATCACCGACCGCCGCCATGCTGAGCACAGGGCGGCCCGGATTTGTTCGCGCGTGGGTGCCCGGATACATCAACACATTCCTGGATGTCGCCTTTCAACGGAGAGGCGAAATTTTGCATGCGACGGAATTGCCGCGACCGACGGCGCCCACCCCTGCTCGGGGCTACTGACTGCATCGATAGGCCAGGCGAGCTCTGCAGTTCCCGGCCTTGAATTCATTGTGATTCGAGCCTAGCCTTAAAACTGACATTGACGTCATATTACCGGGTTCCGAGCTGGCGGTCAAGCAGCCGCGGTGCTATGGGTCGCAAATGCTGGAGACCGACTCTGAGCTCGAGCCGTTAACCCCTGCCACGGCGAAGGGGGCGGCAATGCGTCAGCGCCTGCTGAACGCCTCGGCGCGCGTATTCGCGCGCAAAGGATACGAGGCGACCCGGGTCCAGGACATCGTCAAGATCGCTCGAACGTCTTACGGCAACTTCTACCGGCACTTCCGAAACAAGGACGAGATTCTGCTGGCCGTATTGCGGCCACTGGTTGACGAGATTTACGTTGCGAGTAAGCGAAGGTCGGGCCGCTCGTTGAAGGCAACCGAAGCCGAATTCGTTGAGAATACGATCGCGTATCTCAAGATCTATGTCCAACATCGCAAGCTGTTGCGCGTCATGCGCGAGGCGGCGGCTCGAGGCGAGAAAGCCACGTTTCTATCTCTGTATGTCACGGAACGTAGCCGCTTCGTAAGGCGCACCGCGACTTGGCTGATACGGCTTCAGGGCGTGGGCGAACTCAGCCGTGAACTCGATCCTGAAATGGCTGCTGAAGTGCTCGGCGCCACCATGGAGCAGGTTGCCTATATGAAATTTGATCTCGCGTCGGAAGATCCGAGCGAGGCGGAGATCGAGCACATAGGGTCACACTGCGCAAAGATCTGGTATCGAGGCGTGTTTGGTGCCAAAGACGAGCCCGCTGCTCCCCGTTAGCATCTCTCTGCCATCGATGCGCAGCGCGTGTGTCCCAGCGAAACAAGCGCGACGCAACAATATGACCTCGATATCACGTTTTTGCGCCAGTGCAGAAGGACGGGGATTCAAAGGGGAGAGGCGATCAATTCGGCAGCAAATATGATGAAACCAGATGCTTCATTGTCTGTTCCTTTCGTGCTTAGCGCAGTCGCGCTCCCTGGGTTGAGGTCCGGTGTGCGAATGATCGTGACGGAAGCGCAAGCCGCTACGCCGGCATCGGAATGGCCAGAAATGGTGGCCTCGCCGAATATATTCGCGTGCCAGGCGCGGACCTTTTCGGTACGCCAAAAGGTATAGAGCCGAGGTCGGCGCCTCGTTGTTCGCCAATTACTTGACGGCACTGTATGCACCCAGCGCGCCGGGGGAAGCTGCAGGGCGGCGAAACACTTTTGGTTCTGCCGGCGGCCGGCCAGGTTGGAATAGCGGCTGTTCAGGTCGGGAAATTGGTGAGGGCCTGCGTCACTGCGGCCGCTTCGACTAAGAAGCTATCCATTCTGTAGATGCGGCCCATCAACACAATCGATTTTACCAAGCCTATAAGATCCCGCATAAGAAAGACATTGGTCTGGAGAAAAGGCTTCGGCCATCAGAATTGGTGTTCGATCTTTGCCTAGAGCTGGGGAAAGTTTCGGTGCATCTCGAGCATCAATCCAGTGCATTTTAATCCGGCCACGTGCTGGGGCGGGTACTGCGGCCCGTAGGCCCTGCCACCGTCGACGGAAGCTGGCGCAATAGCGCCGTTCCGCCGAGGCTGACTTCTGCCCGTTCGCAGAAAGCCGCCGGGCTTCTTTTGTGTGCCATGTACGAGCGACAGCTTCGAGATGGAATTCCACTATCCAGCATCCGCTTTACCAATGCCTTGCGAAGGAGGCTGCGCCATGACGCTTGGCTCTCAACGGATCCAATGGATGGAGTTCATGCCGGCAGATAACTCGACACCGCGCGGGTCCTCGATCTGGATCGAGTGTCATCGATCTTGCAGACGCAACTTGCGTGATGTGACCAAGCACCCCCACCGCGACTACACTGTGGTCTTCCAAACAGTCTGCAGTTGCCATGGCTTTCAGTTCGCCACGCACACGCGTCTTACCGCCTTCTACTGCCGCCACATGCTTGTATTCGATCCTGCTCACCCGAACCGCGCTTCGGTCGGGGGCGCTTGGATTGGGCCGCAGAATCCAAAGCACCCAAATCCGCAACAATCATTGAGCACCTTCAATCGAAGGTCTCAAGAAAAGTCTAGCTGCTCCAAAAACTCCATTCTTGAAATTGGGGGATGTTGATCCGCATGTGTGGGATTGTAGGCATTTTGGGGCGCGAACCCGTTGCGGAGCGGTTGATCGAAGCGCTCACTCGGCTGGAATATCGCGGCTATGATTCAGCGGGAGTCGCAACGCTCGAGGCCAATCATCTTGAGCGCCGGCGCGCCGAGGGCAAGCTGAAAAATCTTGAGACCAGCCTCCGCCGTAGTCCGCTAGCGGGTCACACCGGTATTGGTCACACCCGCTGGGCCACTCATGGCAAGCCCACGGAGTACAACGCGCATCCGCATACGACGGACAACGTCGCGGTCGTCCATAACGGGATCATCGAGAATTTTCGTGAGTTGCGCGCCGAACTTGAGCAGAAAGGTGCTCGATTTGTTTCCGACACTGACAGCGAGGTGGTGGCGCACCTGGTCGAATCCTATCTGAGGGAGGGCTACTCGCCCCAAAAGGCAGTCAAGGCTTCCTTACCGCGCCTGCGCGGGATGTTTGCCCTGGTATTCCTGTTCAAGGAGCACGACGATCTCATGATCGCTGCACGGAAGGGATCCCCGCTCGCGATCGGCTATGGCAATGACGAGGTTTATGTCGGTTCGGATGCCATTGCGCTCGCGCCGTTCACCGACGCCATCACTTATCTTGAAGACGGGGATTGCGCCGTGCTTACCCGCAAGATCCACGTCATCTACGATGCCAAAGGAGCAGTCGCGCGCCGCGAGACGCTGAAATCGGGTGCGTCGTCGCTCCTGGTTGACAAGGCGAATTATCGGCACTTTATGGCCAAGGAGATCCATGAGCAGCCGAAGGTGGTCGAGCAGACTCTGGCGCGCTACATCGACGCAGCCAGCGAACGCGTTGCTCTGCCGCTCGAGCTGCCGTTCGACTTCAGAGACGTCCGCCGCATCACGATCATCGCTTGCGGCACAGCGAGCTATGCTGGCTGCGTCGCGAAATACTGGCTCGAGCGCTTTGTCCGCGTGCCCGTTGAAGTCGACGTCGCCTCCGAGTTCCGCTACCGCGAATCTGCCATGGGCAGAGGTGATCTCGCGATCTTTGTGTCGCAGTCGGGCGAGACCGCAGATACGCTTGCTGCGCTCCGCTACGCCAAGGCGAAAGGTGCACACACACTTGCAGTCGTCAATGTACCAACGTCGACCATCGCTCGCGAGAGCGAAACCGTGCTGCCGACGCTGGCCGGCCCGGAGATCGGCGTTGCGTCGACGAAAGCCTTTACCTGTCAACTGACAGTGCTAGCTGCGCTCGCCATCGCGGCCGCCAAGGCGCGCGGTGAACTGTCCGAGGATGAGGAGATCGAGCTGGTGCGCGGCCTGGTGGAAACTCCTCGCCTGATGGCGGCAGCGCTCACCAGCGAACCGCAGATCGAGAGGCTTGCGCGCGACATCGCGAAAGCGCGCGACGTACTCTATCTCGGTCGCGGCACGAGCTTCCCGATCGCGCTAGAAGGCGCACTGAAGCTGAAGGAAATCTCCTACATCCATGCAGAGGGGTATGCTGCGGGCGAGCTCAAGCACGGCCCGATCGCGCTGATCGACGAGACCGTGCCAGTCGTGGTGATCGCACCGCATGACCGCTTGTTCGAGAAAACGGTCTCAAACATGCAGGAAGTGGCAGCGCGCGGCGGCAACATTGTCCTCATGACCGATGCCAAGGGCGCTGAGGAGGCGACACTGGATACGTTCGCCACCATCGTGCTGCCGGACATGCCTGCCGTCTTCACGCCGATGGTCTATGCGATCCCCGTGCAGCTGCTAGCCTATCACACGGCCGTCGTGATGGGCACTGATGTCGATCAGCCGCGGAATCTCGCCAAGTCCGTGACGGTCGAATAGGGAGGACAGAAGCCGCCGATCGCGTCTTGTCGTCAAACCGGTCTAGAGAGTTATGTCTGAGCATTCACAACCGGCCAGCGCCGCCAAACTTAGGCGGTCAAGGATGCCAGCGTCTGCCGCTTTCGCGTCGGAATCTGCGGCGAAGTCGAACAGGTCCTCGACACGCGCCTTCAGGAGGCCGACGACATGGTAGCGTCGCTTGCATCCCGCTTTGAAAGTCCGCCCAGAAAGTCAACGCGCCGCGCGGTTGCCACTTCGGCACAAAAAAAAGGCGTAACAAAGGACTGCGAAGCGGTTTTCAAACGTGGGCCAAGTCGTGTTCGCCGATCTGAATTGGAAAGCGACTGGCCCAGAGGTCACGCCCGGCAAGCACGAAGGAGGCGCCGAACGGCCTGAAGCGGGCGGCAAGATCGTCGCCGTCGGACCGCTCGGCCTGCACTCGGGTGCGGCATTACCGATTTCGTCCGAGCCGGCGCCGGCCATTCCAGCCCCCGCTCTAATGATAACGCGCTCGCGTGATCCGGCCTGACGCCGGGTCACACCCCTCAAGCAGACGAATTCGAGATCGCCAAGATGGCCTTTACCGACATTTTCATCAAGCGCCCGGTCCTGTCGGTCGTCGTCAGTCTGCTGATCCTGCTGATCGGCCTCCGCGCGGCGATGGTACTGCCGATACGGCAATATCCGAAGCTGTCGAACACGGTCATCAACATCACGACCGTCTATCCCGGCGCGTCCGCGGACTTGGTCCAGGGCTTCATCACTACGCCTATCGAGCAGGTGGTCGGTTCCGCCGAGGGCGTCGACTACATCACCTCGTCCTCGGTGCTCGGCACCTCGACGATCCAGGTCTACATCAAGCTGAACGTCGACCCGAACCAGGCACTCACCGAGGTGCTCGCCAAGGTGAATTCGATCAAATATCTGATCCCGAAGGAATCCAACGATCCGGTCGTCACTAAGACCACCGGCCAGACGACAGCGGTGATGTATCTCGGCTTCTCCTCGGAGGAGCTGTCCGGCTCGGCGATCTCCGACTACCTAACGCGCGTCGTACAGCCGGTGCTGTCGACCGTCGATGGCGTAGCGTCCGCCGATATACTGGGTGGCCAGACGTTTGCGATGCGGTTGTGGCTTGACCCGTTGAAGATGGCCGGCCACAACGTGTCGCCGACTGATGTCGCGGCCGCGATCACCGCCAACAACTTCCAGTCGGCGGCCGGCCAGACCAAGGGCTACCTTATCGTCTCGAACATCACGACGAACACGGGCCTGACCGACGTCAACCAGTTCAAGAAGTTGATCGTCAAAGCCAAGGATGGCGGGTTCGTCCGGATGGAGGACATCGCCTCCGTCGAGCTTGCCGCGCAGACCACCGATGCGAGCGTGGCCTTTAACGGCGAGCACGCGATCTTCATCGGCATGAACGCAACGCCGCAGGGCAACCCGCTGACGCTGGTGAAGGGCGTGCGCGCGCTGTTTCCCGAGCTGGAGCGCAACCTGCCGCCGTCGATAAAGATGAAGGTCGCCTATGATTCGACCAAGTTCATCCAATCCTCGATCGACGAGGTCGAGAAGACGCTGGGCGAGGCCGTGGTTATCGTTGTTGTCGTGATCTTCCTGTTCCTGGGCTCGTTCCGCTCGGTGATCATTCCGGTCGTCACTATCCCGCTGTCGATGATTGGTGTCTGCACGCTGATGCTGGCGCTGGGCTTCAGCTTCAACCTGCTGACGCTGCTGGCCATGGTGCTCGCGATCGGCCTCGTGGTCGACGACGCCATCGTGGTGGTGGAGAACATCCACCGCCATCTCGAGGAGGGCAAGACACCGGTGCAGGCCTCGCTGCAAGGCGCGCGCGAAATTGTCGGTCCGGTCGTCTCGATGACCATCACGCTCGCCGCCGTGTACGCCCCGATCGGCTTCCTCGGCGGATTGACGGGCTCGCTGTTCCGTGAATTCGCCTTCACGCTCGCGGGCTCGGTGGTCGTGTCCGGGGTGATCGCGCTGACGCTGTCGCCCATGATGTGCTCAGTGCTCTTCAAGAACAGCGTAGAGAGCCGCTTCGCCATGCTCGTGAACAAGGTGTTTGGTGCCTTGACGCGCTGGTACGGCCGCAAGCTCGACCGCTCGCTGGACTACAAGGCGGTAACGGGCCTATTCGCGATGACGATCCTCGGCCTCGTTGGGTTCCTTTACTTGCACACCTCGAGTGAGCTCGCGCCCGAGGAAGACCAAGGCATCGTGTTCGCGGTGACCAAGGCACCGAAATACGCCAACAACGACTATCTCGATTTCTATGGCGACAAGCTCGACAAGAAATTTCAAAGCTTCCCCGAGACCGATCTGCGCTTCGTGCTGAATGGTATCAACGGCCCTCAGAACGGTATCGCCGGCATGCTGCTGAAGCCGTGGGATGAACGCAAGCGTTCCTCGATCGCGCTGAAGCCGCTGGTCCAGGCAGAACTGTCCAAGATCGAAGGCGTGCAGGCCTTCGCCTTCAATTTGCCGCCGCTGCCGGGCGGCCCGGGCGGCCTGCCGGTGCAGATGGTGATCAACTCGACCGCGGGATTCCAGGCCGTCTACGAGCAGATGGAGAAGTTAAAGGACGCCGCGCGCAAGAGTGGTATGTTCATCGTCTCCGACAGCGATCTCGCCTTCAATCAGCCGACCGTGAAGGTGAACGTCGACCGCGCCAAGGCGCAGGATCTTGGCATCAACATGCAGAACATCGGCAGCGCGCTCGCGCTCCTGGGCGGCGGCAACTACATCAATCGCTTCAACCTGGAGGGCCGTTCCTATCAGGTGATCCCGCAGGTGCCGCGCGCCAAGCGGCTCTCGCCGGAATCGCTCGGCAATTACTACGTAGCGACCAGCACCGGCCAGCAAGTGCCGCTATCGACGGTGGTGTCAATCGAAACTACGACCGCGCCGAATTCGCTGACCCACTACAACCAACTCAACTCGGCGACCTTCTCGGCGGTGCCGATGCCCGGCGTGACCGTCGGCCAGGCCGTCGAGTTCCTTGAAGGCGAGGCCAAGAAGCTGCCGCAGGGCTTCAGCCACGACTACCTTGCCGACAGCCGGCAGTACGTCCAGGAAGGCAATCAGCTCGCAATCACCTTCGCCTTCGCGCTGATCATCATCTTCCTGGTGCTGGCGGCGCAGTTCGAGAGCTTGCGCGACCCGTTGGTCATCATGATCTCGGTTCCGATGGCGATCGTCGGCGCGCTGATCCCGCTGTTCTTCGGCGCAGCCACCATGAACATCTACACCCAGGTCGGCTTGCTGACGCTGGTCGGCCTGATCACCAAGCACGGCATCCTGATGGTGGAGTTCGCCAACGAACTCCAGCTCAACGAGCGGCTGGACCGCCGCTCGGCCATCGAGATGTCCGCGCGCATCCGCCTGCGGCCGATCCTGATGACGACGGCCGCGATGATCACCGGCCTGATTCCGCTCCTGACCGCGAGTGGCGCGGGCGCCGCCAGCCGCTTCTCGATCGGTCTCGTGGTCGTCGCCGGCATGTCGATCGGCACACTGTTCACGCTGTTCGTGCTGCCGGCGGTCTATGTGGTGCTAGCGACCGACCACCGTGCAAAGACCGGGTCCGTGCGGAACAAGCAGATCGAGGAGCTGGGTCTCGGCTCCAAGGCGCTGCGGCCGACCTGAGGCGGCATCGATTGAAGATGCAATGCGGCAATGGGCATTGCCAAGGCGCACTCGCGCCGAAGCTGCGCCACAAGATGGTTGTCCGATTGATGCAGCGATCTCGATGACTGATCCAAGGGGTCGACTACCTCTCAACCGGTTGGCTTGATTGACACACCTCTCCGGAAGCTGCGAACGTCCGACCGTTCGGGCTGAAAAGCCTCAACTAGAACTGGCACGGCATTCGCAGGATTGCTGTCACCACATACGAAAACATCAACGGCCGCGTAGGACCTCTCAGGCCAAGTATGTAAGGTCATGTGCGATTCAGCCAGCAAGGCTATTGCCGACACGCCGTCGCCTGGACAAAATTTATGCACATGAAGGTGGAGTAACGTCGCACTCGCTGCATGGATGGCTTTTCGGATTGCGTCTTCCGCAAGGTCCGGATCATCGAGGTTTTTCGCTCCCCATAGCTCGATGAGCATATGCGTCGCACCGGTGGCCTGAGCCGGTGGTACTTCTTGTTCGTTATCAATAATCATTCAGAAATCTCCATTGAATTCGACGGCTCGATAACATGAGCTATTCGGGATTTAGGTGACGGGGTGATCAGGCGGCGTGTTTTGCCGGTGGGTTCATGACCTCAATGCCGCATCAAGGACTTGGCGTCGTCTCAAAGGCACAAATCAGTCGCGCGCAATCGGTGTTACCGCTTGGGCGCCGTAGGGATCCGCAGCCCGGCGAGCGCCAAGTCCGCTTTCGTGAGGAGAGCACCAAACCATGGTCCAGGCACCCGTTGGTTGCGGGTGCCATGCAGATTGACGCGTGTCGACTACAAGATCCGGTAGGTGCCAACGCAAATTTGAGGCCCTAGCGTACGGCCGCGTTCCCCTGACATCATCGAGGAAACAGTGGTGAACGCAAAGGACGGGAAGCTAAGAAACAGACAAACGGCACACTGTGCCTGGCCGATACCGGAGAGGCTACGCAATGCATGCCCTCAATCAGGATCATCGGTGTTCTGATTCAAGGGCCCCTGAAGGCGATGAATGGGGGACGCATTTGCCTAGCCGAGATCTACCCGACAAAAACCCGTACGTGGAACGTCAACCGATCGAGGCGAACACGGCGATCGATCGCATTGCAAGATCCGATCCGGAGAGAATTGCGCTGAGGAGCGGCGCCGACGAACTCACTTACGAGGCGCTGCGACTAAGATCGGATGCCCTCGCAAGCAGGCTACGAGAGCATGGCGCTCGGGGCGCGGTCGTCGGATATTGGGGTGAGCGTGGCCTCGACTGGGCGACGGCGGTCGTCGCAATTTTGAAGGCCGGATCAACGTACCTACCGCTGGATCCATCGTTACCGGCTTCACGTACATCGTTCATAATTGAGCAGAGTCGCTGTGCTTTGATTATTGGTCCCGACCAGCAGCATTGGCTCAGCCTGTTCCAGACGAGCAGCAAAGGCACCATCCAATTCATGCCGATACAGGCGGAGCTGCGTGAGCGCCAGCCTTCGGCCTTCCAGCCATCATCGTGCGCGGATGGACACGCCTACATTCTGTTTACCTCTGGTTCGACGGGCCAGCCTAAGGGCGCAATGATTGCGCGTGCAGCCCTCAACAATCATTTGGCGGCAAAAATTGATGCCCTGACCCTCACTCGAACGGATTGCATTGCCGAGACCGCATCGCATTGTTTTGACATCTCGCTGTGGCAGCTTCTGGCAGGGCTTTGCATCGGAGCCAATATCGCGATCATTGATGATGCGACACTGAAATCACCAGTATCTCTTCTCAAAGCATTTCAAGGGTACGGCGTGACGGTTGCTCAATTCGTCCCGTCAATGCTTGCAGCATTTGTTGAATATCTGCAGCGCCTTGCGCCGGCTGAGCGAACTCTGGACAGTTTGCGGATTATTTCCACGGTTGGAGAACCCCTAACGCCCGGGCTGGCGCGCGCATGGCTTGCCTTATATCCAACGGTCCCCATTCTAAACCACTACGGGCCTACCGAATGCGCCGACGGTGTTACCCACAATCTGGTTTCCGTACCGCCCGCGGTGGCTGACATTTATGTGCCGATCGGCAAGCCGATTGCGAATCTTGAGGTCTACATCGCCGATGGATCTCGTCTATGCGACACGGGAGAGATCGGCGAAATCTGCGTTAGCGGCGTTGGTGTGGCTACTGGCTACGTCAATGACCACGTCCGCACCAAGGATGCCTTTGGGCCAAACCCGTTCTCGAACGATCCGTCGTTCCGGCGCCTGTACAGGACAGGTGATCTTGGACGCGTTCGTTCCGATGGCCTTTTGGAATGTCTTGGTCGACGGGACCGTCAGGTCAAAATCCGCGGGCACAGAATTGAACTCGGAGAAATCGAGGCGCGTCTCTCCGCTCATCACTTGGTAGGTCGCGCTGTCGCGGTGGCGTCCGTCTGCGCAGGCGTAAAGCTTACGGCGCGAGACATAACCGGCGCCGAGGGGGAAACTGGATCGAGACGAATCGTCGCGTATGTGTCAGCTCCGGCTGAAGTGACGGAATGCGAGCTCTTGGAATTTCTTGCCGAAGCGCTTCCTACCTACATGCTCCCAGAAAGGATCATCCACGTCGACGGTATTCCACGGACCAGAAACGGAAAGGTCGACTTTGGAGCATTGCCGGACCCGACCAGTGTTCGTCCTCCAATGCCGACGTCATTCGAGGGGCCGCGAACAGAGGTTGAAGCCAAGCTGTGTCAAATCTGGTCAGGCATTCTGGGCATTGAGAACATTGGCGTGAATGATCAGTTCATAAGCCTCGGCGGAGACTCGCTCCGAGCGATGCTCATATTGGGCCAATTGCAGACCGATCTCGGAGTAAGAGCGGATTTCAGGCTCGTCCTGAATGGAACGATACGATCCCTTGCGGCTTCGATCTCGACCCGAAGCGAGTCCAAACCGTGCATGGGCCCCGCGCACGGAAAGCTTATGCGATCGCCTCTGACGCGAGTTCAGGAACACCTATGGTTTCTCTCCCAGCTCGATCCGTCTGCCAAGAACTACATCATTCAAGGCGGCCTGCGAATAAGAGGCATCATCGATCTGGCCGGGTTCAATCGCGCCTGGACCGATGTCGTTCGCTTCCATCAGGCCCTTTCTGCGCGTTTTATCGACGAGGATGGTCCGGTCCAGCTCTTTGATGCTCCGCAATGTGCACATCTTGAATTGGCTGATGCATCTCATCTGTCGGCGCAGGAAGCTGAGGAGCTGATCGCAGAGTTGCGGCGAACAGAGCTGAACGGCAGCTTTGATCTCAGCCAGGGCAATCTGTTTCGCGGGCGCATGATCCGTTTTGGCCCCGACCACCATCTGATACTGATCACCGCTCACGAAATTATTATCGATGCCTGGTCGATCTCTGTTCTGCTCAGAGACCTTCGACAAAGGTACCTACATGCTGCGGCGTCTTTGCCAAAGAACCGCGCCTCCCTTTCGACCTACGCGATCTGGGAAAAACAGCACGCGACCCCAGAGGCGCTGGCAAGCCAGCGCAGCTATTGGCGCCGTCAGATTGGTGATGATCCGCCGGTGCTTTCGCTTGGAACGGGACAAGCGCGGCCGCGGGCAAAGTCTCACCGGGGCGCGTCGCATGCGGTGCTGCTCGGCAGCGAGCTCTCCAATCAGGTACGGGAGTTTGCGCGCCGACATAGATGCACCACGTCGACAACGCTCCTCGCGTGCTTCAAGCTGTTGCTACGGATGTACAGCGGTCAGGATGATGTTATCGTCGGCATACCGCACGTCGTACGGGATCAGCCCGGCAGTGCCGACATTGTCGGCTTTTTCCTGAATATGCTGCCGATCCGTTCCGCGATCGATGTTGGTCAGTCCTTTGCGGTTCATGCCTTGCGCGTCCAGGGCCTGGTCAGCGATGCCATCGCAAATTCGGCATATCCGTTCGGCTGGATGGTAAGGGATAGCCGGCTATATCGCGAAGCGGAACGATCGCCGATCTTCCAGGTCATGTTCAACATGTACTCCGAGGCCGCGGAGCCACCGGATCAGCATGAGTTCAATCTGACTTTCCGCGAATACGACACCGGCTATGTAAAATTCGATCTGACCTTGTACGCACAAGATCAGGGCGATGAAATGGCCCTCCAGCTAGCATATGCCCAAGACATATTTTCCAGCGATCTCATCGGCCGTATGGCTGATAATCTGCGCTGTCTGATTGCAGCCTGCGTTGATAATCCGCTTGCGCCCGTTAAGGATCTGAGCTGCCTCAGCGCGGCCGATGTCGTTATGCTGGACTCGCTGGATGGCTCGGCGCAGTCATACTCGACTGAATGTCCACTTGTCGAAGCGTTCGAGCAAATCAGCGCCTCTCATTGCACCCAGGTGGCATATTTTGGTGATTTCGGTGAGATCACATTCGGCGATCTGCGTGAGCGCGTAACGGCGATCAGGTCATTACTGGAAGCGTCTGACGTTGGGGCTGGCGACAGGGTCGCCATGCTGGTCGACCGGTCGCCTGATGTGGCCGCTGTTATTCTTGCGGCACGCGCCTTGCAGTCAATCGTTGTCCCCATATCACCGGATTATCCGCGTGATCGGATCGACCATATCCTGCGAGATAGTCAGGCAAAGCTTTTGGTACACGCAAATACCACTGACCTTGGTGTTGACCTGCCGTCGATTTGTCTGTTGACCCTTCAAGGACGCGGTGCGCTCGCGCACGAGTGTATATGCAGCGGCGGACCATCAGATCAGAGAATTGCGAGCCTGATATACACGTCGTCCTCGACCGGGAAGGCGAAGGGGGTTCTCATCCCGGAATCGTCAGTTCTTAATCGACTGAACTGGATGTGGCGAAGCGCTCCCTTCGGCAATACTGACGTAATGGTTGTCCAGAAGTCCGCATCACTTGTTGCGTCCGCTTGGGAATACTTCGGGGGGCTTCTGAGAGGCGTATCCACGCTAATCCTGACCCAGGAGCAGTTGCTGGATCCAGATCTGTTGTTGAGCACATTGGCGGGACGTCGCGCGACACACTTATTTGCCTCGCCGCCACTCCTGACCGGCCTCATTGCTTCCCAAGAACGGCAGCCAAGATCCACTTCCTTGCGGTTCGTCACAAGCAGCGCTGAACCGATGCCGTCTTCGCTGCCCGTTCGCTGGCGTGCGTCTTTCCCGGACGTGCCGTTGTGGAACTTCTATGGCACTACGGAATGTGCATCCAACGCCGCAGTCTACAAAACGTCGGATGCCGACGACGGCGCGTCGCTCGTCCCCGTTGGGCGCCCAATCGATAACGTCAAGCTCTACGTGCTCGATGGCAGCTTGAAGAGAGTCCCTGTCGGAGCCGCCGGTGAACTCTGCATCGCGGGACGCTGCGTAAGCGCTGGGTACTGGCGGGATCAGGAGCGGACAACCCGTTGTTTCGTGCCGAATCCTTATGGTGATGGACAATACAGCGTCCTCTATCGAAGTGGCGATATCGCGCGCATCTCAACCAGCGGCCTTCTCGAAATTTGCGGCCGGTCGGACAACCAGATCAAGGTACGGGGCTATCGCATTGAGCTGGAGGAGGTCGAAAAGGCTCTTGAGTCTCATCCGGCAATCGCAAAGGCCGCGGTCGTCCCAGAAGCCATGGACGGCCATTGTCGCTTGATCGCCAACGTGATTCCCGCGCGCGACTCTCTAATCTCTGAAGATATTGTCGTCCACCTGCGCCACACATTGCCGTCCTACATGATTCCCGCAGCCTTTCGTTTGATTGACAGTATCCCCCTCACGACGAGCGGGAAGATAGACCGTGCGGGCCTGATGTCGGTTCCTTACCGAGAAGTCGGGCCTGCTCCATCTGCCGAGCCCCGCACGGGGAAGGAGCGTGTTCTTGCTGGGATCTGGCAGGATCTACTGGGCGTCAAGCGGGTCGGAATTGATCAGGTCTTCTTTGATATCGGCGGAGATTCTCTCCTGAGCGTGCGCTGCGTGACGCTGGCGCGCAAAGCCGGGCTGAATCTTACTGTTGACCAACTCTATCGAACCCCGACCATTAGGGAATTGGCGGCAGATGGAGCGACGGTTACACCCCATACCGTCCCTTCCGCGGATGGCTCGTTGCCAGTTATCCCCGCGATCGCATCTTGGAAGGCTCTTGTCGGCTTCGATGAGCATTACAACATAGGCGATCTGTTCTTCCTGCCCGGCGGGATCCTGGACATCCGGCTGCTGGAGCGCGCCCTTGCCCATGTCATGGATAGGCACGAAGGCCTCAGGCTCCGTATCGCGCGAACCGACGATGGTCTACGTCTGACGATCGCAGCTTCCATGGCCGAGCGCCTCGTGGAGGAGATCAATCTTGTCGGAATGACCAGCCTGCGGCAGCGTAAGGCAATCGAGAGCATCTCAGCAAGACGTCAACATATGTTCGTTTTTGACGGCCAGACGCCTCTTGTTAACGTCACGGTGTTCCGCACATCGGAAAGCGGCGATTACTATCTGCTGGTCCTGATGCATCATTTCGTAGCAGACGGGATAGGCTATCGCCTGTTCCTGGAAGCATTGGATGCGGCATACGACGGCTTTGGCTCAGGCCACGCCATAAGCAGTCCCGAGAACATGCAAATGCTCTCTCGATGGCTGAGACGCCTTGAGCACTACGCGAACAGCGAAGCGCCAGCCGAACTCGAATACTGGGAGGGGATCGACTACGATCAATTCAATTTGGACGTCAGCGACACCTCATCCGGCGGCGCGAGCTTTTCGGACGTGACCGCTAGAGAGCTGCATTATGCACGCCTTGAAGGCCGCAAGGAGGACGCAAATTGCCGATCCCTTGGGGAAGATCACGCCAAGCATCATCTGGAGATTGGCAACGAAGCGACAGCTGATCTCCTCAAGATTGCAACCAGATCGGCGCATTGTAAGGACATTGACGTATTTCTTGCCGCCATATCGGGCGCCTGTGGACGTGTTTACGGCAACTATTCGCTCTGGATTGATAGCCTTACTTCGACCCGAGGTCAGCTGTTTGCAGATATTGATCCATCGCAGATCATTGGCCATATCAGCGAACTGGTTCCGCTTTCCTTGAGTCTTTCCGGAACGGAGTCCCGTCCCGATCGTGCTCGTTCAATAAACCGCCAGCGCAATGTCCTGCCACGCAGGGGAATAGGGTTTCGGGCCTTGAAATTCCTAAACCGAGATCCGGCCGTGCGGAGCCGGATCGATCGTCTGCCCTTACCCAAAATTGGACTGAATTATCGAGCGGGTTTGCAGCGCCATTTTCCGCGCCGCCTCCTAGCCCAGGAACCGTCTCCAATCTGGATCGGCGAAGACATGGATGAAGCAGCCGCGAGTCACCTCTTCTGGTTTGATGTCGGATATCAAGCCGGCCGTCTACAGATTGAAACTAGATATGATCCAACTGAGATCGGTTATGAGGCGACCCGGAATCTTTGCAACGTGTTGCAACAGGAGCTGTTGCTGACGATCAGCGAATTCGGAAGAGCCGGCGACACTGTCATCCGTGAATGAGCCGGATGCGGAAGTAGCGGTCGAGTGCGATCGGGATGTGATGGCAAAGAAGAAGCATAACATCGATCTATCGGATCCCAATCTGGCGAGCCTTATCCTGCGACTCGCAATTCCCTCTATTGTTGGCCTATCGATCAACGCGGTACAGCAGGCCGTCAATGCGATCTTTGTTGGTGCACTTGGCGCGCAGGCGATCGCAGCTGTCAGCATGACCTTGCCTGTCGTGGTCCTGCTGACGGCAGTCGGTCAGGGAATCGGGGTTGGAACAGCCTCGTTCATATCTCGTCATCTTGGTGCTGGTGAGTACCTGGAGGCAAGTAGGGGCGCGAGTACTGCACTGGCCCTGGCCGCTCCGATCGGTGTCATGTTTACGGTTCTCCTACTGCTAAACTTGCGACGGATCTTCGTAACGCTCGGGGCAACTCCAACCATCATGCCCGTGGCGCTCGACTATGCGGCGACGCTATTGTTCGGGTACACCCTGATGCTTCTAAACATCGTCAACGGCTTCATCGTTAGAGCCGAGGGCAACACACGTTTCAGCATGTGGACGATGCTTACCGCCTTCATACTGAACGCGGTGCTCGATCCGGCCTTCATCTTCTTACTGGATCTCGGTGTACGAGGCGCAGCCCTCGCAACGCTGGTATCTCAGATCGCTGCCATTGGCCTCTATATTGCGCATTTTTCGAAGCTACGCGGAATAGTCCTCGTCAAGATATCTTACGTCTCATTGCGAACACGTCGCATCAGACAGCTCGCGTTCATAGGAGCGCCAGCAACCATGACCGGCATTTTGTCTGCCATTGCCTCTATGCTCTTGTACGGAGCTGCTGCGCCGTTCGGGGACGACTGCATCGCGGCCATGGGAATAGCTGTGCGATTGCTGACGATCGGCGCACTGCCTGTCACCGGCTTTTGTATGGGCTCTCAGGCTGTCTTGGGTTTCGGTTGGGGCGCACGCGATCTTCCCCGCGTATGGAAGACTGCAAAGCTCATGCTGTTCATGACTGTCGCGCTTTCGGTCGCGTATTCTGCGGCCGTTGTGAGTTTTGCCCGACCTTTGGTCAAGCTGTTCAGCGATAGCGAGAACGTCACGGAAATTGCCGTCTTGACCTGTATCGTTTTCCATCTCTTTTTTTGGCTTTTTGGTGTTGAGAGTTTCGTGACGACGATGCTTCAGTCGTTCGGGAGAGCACGCCTCAGCGTGATTGTCTCCTTGGCCAGGCACGGCTATTTCTTCATACCGGCCGTACTGTTGTTGCCAGTCATATCTGGTTTCAACGGGCTGTTGGCCAGTCAGGCGATCGCTGAGCTGGGTGCTGGAATGATTGCACTGTTTGTCATGTTCCACCAGTTTGCTGAGCTCAGACGAGCGCTCCGGCACGCAACTTCAAGGCCGATCGGGATCGCGGGTTGATCTGACCACGGACATCGTCGCTGACCGGAGCATTGAGCCTACATAGCCGTGGAGGTAGTGCTCTCAAGAAGTGACGCACGTAATGTGCAGGAGCCATGCAGCTATAGTGGTGTTTCTCGGCCTGTTCACTTGTGGTGCTCTGCGGCTGGGCTTCGCGAGGGTTGCTCCGGGACGCGGCTCTTCGCTCATCGCCTGCTCCATATTGCTTTCCACGAAACGGCCCTTGGTCCGCGACACGGTCGAGCCGCTCACGCCAACGCTCGCGGCGATCTCCTCGTCGCGCGGCTCGGCATCAGCGGCCAGAAGAACCTGTACACGTGAACAAGGTCCATCACGCCATCACCCCGGGATCAAGATGAGGTCGGGCTACATTTCGATTGAAATGGAGACCGAGCGCAGGGTGATCTGAGTCTGAGGCCTTGGCGAAGACGGCTTCAATGCGTTCACGGACTTCGCAATCGAAGAGCCTGATCGAGCTGATCAGATTCTACAAAGAAAGCCGTGGACTGCTTGCCCGGGGACCCTGCGGCCTGCGCCGAATGGATGCGCGCCAGGCGTTGAAGGTAACGCTTGAGCAGACCGATACTCCAGCCAACGCCGCGAGATGAGCCTTTCCAATCGCTACGAATTGGCGGGCTGTGGCAGACGGGTCGAACCAGAAAATGGCAGGACTGCGTCGGACGTTTACCTTGCAGAGATTCAGTGACTTCCCATTGCGGCAGGCACCAATCAAGAAAGCGGTTGGTATCCAATGGCGCCTAGCCATTAGCTGAGGCAAAGCAATGCGTGCTTTCGGGCTCGAACGGCCCGAAAGCACGCAGCGTTGTTCTCGGTCTCCGCCCGACGCGAGCCCAAGCTCCGCGATTTCGTCATCTATAGTTACGGCTTCCGAAGCTTGGAGCGGCGAGCTAGCAGTTTCAGTCAAACTTGTAGGAGGCCTGCAGGAACGTGCCCCATCGCTCCATGCGATAGTTCGCAGGAAAGACCCCCAAGGCAACAGGAGAGCTGTCCTCCCGTTGGGCTTCATTGGGGAGTATCTTGCTATGTTTTTGAGTCCACATGGCCCAATACCGGGCGCCGATACCGACGCTGAAATTGTTGGTGAGGAAATATGAGAGAGTACCTTCTACCTGCACACCACCGCCACCGCTCCCGCGTTGATCGCTGAAGAACGTCAAGTCTCGCAACAGATGGTTGTCACGGCCCTGGAAGTTTGTCCAGGGCAGGTAAGCAACGTCGGCGCTGATGCGCCAGCGGTCGAGCAATATGGTTTCAGCACTCAGACCGATGCGCAGCGCATTCCAATCAGTGTCTTGGCTGCCGATGACCATCTTTCCGCCAACTGCTTGATGGCATGGCGGTGAGGAAGCGATCTGCGTGCATCCTGTCGTGTCAGATTTCTGGCCGTAGTAGGTCCAGCCCATGAACCCGCCGGCTTTGAAGGCGGTGCCGCGCAAGAAATCGTAACCCGCATCGGCCGTGTAGTACATGAATCTTCCGTTCGCCTGGCCCGATGTCGTGTTGGAATAGGCGAAGCCCGCGCCCCAATCTTCATCGTTCACATTTCCGCTGTTGAAGCGGCCGACGCCGATATTGCCCTTCAGGAATATCCCCCATGGGCTGTCCACACGTTCGAACAACTCACCGGAGATCCCATCCAGCTTGTGGTAGGTCAGCCTTGATGCGAGCTCGCTCCCGAAGCCCCATTGAAACTTTCCGCGACTCAGCCAGAAGCGTGTGCCGCTTTCCTGTGACCAACCCCGCGTGAAGGCAATCGGCGACGCGCTGACAGTGGGCCTTGCCCCGTATGGCGGCGTCTCGAACCATCCCGGCGTCGTCGAATCAGCACCGAAATGATAGTTAAGAGCAATTTTGCCGATATGATAGCTGCTGGACGGGTGGGTGATGTTGGCTGGGACGGTTGCCAACGGAAGTCTTGCGGTCGGAGGGGTTGCAACACCTGGTCCACCAAACCACAGATAATCGTACTCAAGTCCAACGGACCATGCAGGCGTGATCGCCTGCTCGACGCCGGCGCCGATTGTGCCGCCGACCCGACCATACTCGAAATGAGTTGCATTCTGTGGCGCCCAGCTAAATTCCTGGTTGTTGACGACATCGCCCTGATTGTGTTGCCAGGCCACACCTCCCTTGAGATAAGCCAGCGTATGTCCCTGCGAGCCGAACCCGTAACCGAGGCGCCCGGTGCCGGTGACAAAGACGTCTGGATTCGCATTGCAGGTTGCGCTCACAACAGATCCGGAAACGGCAAGACAGGTGTTGGTACCGTCCGACGCAGCGCCACTGGCATCCACTTCAACGCCAAAGACCCAGCGGTCCTTCTGCCAATTGTAACCGATCTGACCTCCCAGCAGGAACACTGGCGTATCGACGAGGTCCCCATAGAGTGACGGACCGTACGGATCCGTGAATGATGTCCGGCCATAGCCCCCGCCGACGTGCGCGCCGAAATATCCTCCGGTCCAGCTCCACAGCACCGGTGGGGGTTTTACTGCGGGCTTAAGATCTGCCGAATTGACCGCACCGCTTGCAACGAGCGCAACTGTTGCTGCACTCCAAGAAAGAACTCCAGATCGCATCTCACCTCACGAAAACACAACGCGCGCGCCATCTTGCAACCAAGCCCGAATGGCCGATGTTGTTGGCGCCGCCTCCACGCCGCTTAAGGTGTGCAGGATCGAGGCCAGCAGACGCGATGCGCATCGCCTGCGGTTTTTCGTCGGCGCGGTCGTCCTCTCCTGTCAAGGATGGCGGATTTGAAACGCGATGCGTCTTATGACGGACACAAACCGCGTCCCGCATGCTCGGCGATTCCGGATTGAATACGTCACCGCTCTCTTGCCAAATAGTTCGTCTCTTGCTCGAGCGGCCTCGCAAGCTTGCAAATATTCTTCTTTGAGCTGGACAAGGGCAATGCGAACCCTCAGCGGCCAAGGCGGCCAGTGAGAACTTCCGCTCGAGGATCACGCATCATCGAATGATTAAGCGTTTCGGGGGCGTAAAGTATCGATACTTGCCGGCGAGCGTGCCGTTAACGAACTGCAGGCCGTGATTGCCATAAATCATATCCTCACGCACGTAGCCGTCGGCTATGGCTTCTTGATTGTTGCCTCCAACTGTCTTCTGAGCGATTGTCATTACTTGCTTGCCTGCCGGAGGACCGAACATTTCAATTGCGGCAGCGCGGAGTGTGCCGAGTTTCAAGGTATCAAACTGTTTGGCCGGAATCACTCCGCCTGCCTTAATGGGCTCAGCTCTCATTCGCGAGAGATTTTCAGATCCAATTGGCTTACGAGCCACAACTTTCTCGATGCAGTGAGAATGAATTGGAATGCCGGGGTGCGAGTCCCATTTAATGTAATGATCGGACCGTAAGATCTCCCAGCCGGCCTGCGCATAGATTGCCTCAAGCTCTCCACGCGAGAACGATTTCTTGTGACCGCATGCCAAACTCTCCTCAGGGATAGGATGGTCTGCCTGATCAAGCGTGTTGGTGAAGCAGTGGAACCCTCCAGGTCGTGTCCGATCCATCAATACAGTCACGAGCGGTTTCCAGACGGCCCGTTCCGTGAAATGCAACACGCAGTGCGCGATAAAGACGTCGAGGTAAGCAGGCGACTGGAATGCTTCAACAGGAGCGACACCGCTCGCTACATTCACGCCGAGAGCGCCTGCGAGCCGGTTCAGTTTGGCGACGGCGGCTTCAGATATGTCGCTTGCGATGACCTGATGGCCAAACTGGGCCAAATAGAGGGCGTTGCGCCCCTCACCGCAACCCAGCTCGACAATCACACTCTTGGCGCGCAGAGCTGGGGTTATCTCGAAGATTTCGGGACTCGGACCGCCCATACACGACACCTCGTGGTCGGCGTAGCCCGAATCCCACCAAAAGGGTGAATGCTTGGCCATCTTTTGCATGCCACACCTCACGCTGCCTGATATTGCTCCTCGAGGGCTGCCATCCTGGCGGAGTAAAACATCCGAGCTATGATGCTGGAGTACTTAAAACCCGTTCGAGTCAGTTGATAAGCGTCACCATCTGCCAAATTCACGAGTTGCAAAGATTCAAGCGCCTCGAGTTCTTCGCCAAAATCAGCCGCGAGCGCTCGTCCGAATACTGCAGCGTAACTACTTCTGCTCAAAGCTGACAATGTGAGGCCAAGCAGGACGTAACGATGCCGAAGATCGTCCTGCGTCAGCCTGATTCCGTGCGATGCTATCGCGTCGGGATCGAAGGGGCGGGCCGAGAAGGCGTTGATGATGGGCAAAGCCGCACTCGAGCCTACGGCATAGTCCGTGCTACAATGGTATTGGCCAAAATAGCTTCTGGCGCCGGCCCCCAGTCCTAGCAGGGGCGTTCCCTTGAAATCCGACACCTCCTGCCGATAGGCATGATCGCCAGCAATCCTGGTGAAGCGTGTGAAGGATTCCTGGCGGTAACCTTTGGACGCCATCAGTGCAACGTTCTGATCGTAGACCTCATACTTTTCCGCCTCAGAGAGGAATAGTTCAGGATTGTGCGCCTTCGAGATAGTGATGCTCGTCATCGGACGAACAACGACGGGATACAGAGAGAGGGTCTGCGGCTCATAGTCGAGCACCCGGCCAAGCGAAGAGATCAAAGAATCACGGGTTTGACCACGCAAGCCGTAGATCAGATCAAGATTGACGTGAGAGAAACGCGCGATGAGGGCGTTGATTGCCGCTTTTGCAGTCTGGAGCGAATATGGCCTGCCAGAGTGCGCAAGCTCGTCGGCTTCCATGCTTTGGATACCCATGCTCATTCGGTCAACGCCAAGTGCCTTCAGGCAATCCAGGAGGTTGTTGTCGAAAGAGTCTGGCGTGCTCTCGACCGTCGTCTCACATCGCGGGCTTCGTTTTGGAAAGGCTGCATTGAGGGCGGCGAAGAGCTCACCAAATTGACGCTGCGTCAGAAGGGTTGGGGTGCCGCCGCCGAAATAGATACTTACAACCTCTCGATCTCCGAAGTATTCTCCATATCGAGCGATGTGCTCCACCAGTCGAGCAATGTAAGACGCCGCGGTCTCCCCTCTATGGCGCGTTGTAAGAAAAAGCGTGCAGTAGGTGCAGCGATAGCGACAGAACGGAATATGGATATAGATGTTGATTTGCTTTGAGCGACTGGCCTGCTCAACGACATCAGTCATGCGGAGTGGCTGGGAAAAAGCCCGATATGCTCGCTTCGAAGGATAGCCGTAGACATAGGTTGGCAGCTCCTTGTTCGCTATGTTTGTCCAAAGAAAGTCCAGACGATCCATGACTTAACCCGTCGATTGCCAAAGCAGATGAATGCCTGAAGGCCGTCCTCTCAACGCCACAAGTCACAGTCAGCAGTTTCCCTCGAACCTGCTAATCCGCATTCAGGATGGCGTTTGCGCCACTTGTGCTCTTCGGTTTATGTGCAAGGGACCGAACGCGCGCATATATGGCTACAGCGGCTGCGACGCCACCATTCGCCCAAGACCACCTTCCCGAAGTTGCGGTCGCCTTTTTCCGGAGTTAGTTCGGTCACACCATAGGGTGACATATCGGTCTTCATTGTTAGCTCCTTCTCAAATGCGAAGGTCAGTAAGTGAGGCCGGTTGGCAGCTCCTGCCGCCGAGCTATCGCTGAAAGTTGGTGACGGCGGGAATCGGAAAGGCGGCATATCGTGGGGGTGCTTGACGCCTCCACTTCTCCACCGAAGGAGCGATATGCCGTGTCCAAAGATAACATCATCAAGCTGATTCAACCAGGAAACGTCGACGATCAACTCACCGAAATCTTGCGCAATGGGGCGCGTGCTCTGTTGGCCCAGGCGGTCGAGGCCGAGGTCGCGGACTTTCTCGGCAAGCATGCCGATTTGAAGACCGCGGACGGCCACCAGCGCGTCGTGCGCCACGGTCACCTGCCGGAACGCGAGGTGATGACCGGTATCGGTCCGGTCGCCGTCCGCCAGCCGCGTGTACGCGATCGCGAGGCGGACGCTATCGACCCCGACCGCATCCGGTTCTCTCCGTCGATCCTGCCGCCCTACATGCGCCGCTCGAAATCGATCGAGACGCTGCTGCCGATCCTTTACCTGAAGGGTATCTCCACCGGCGACTTCTCCGAGGCTCTGGCGGCGCTGCTCGGCAAGGATGCTGCCGGGTTGTCGGCATCGGCTATCGGCCGTCTGAAGGACGGTTGGCTCGACGAACACACTGCGTGGCAGAGGCGCGATCTGTCGACGAAGCGCTACGTCTACATCTGGGCCGATGGCATCCATCTCCAAGCACGCCTCGAAGACGAAAAGCAGTGCATCCTTGTGCTGATCGGCGCGACGCCGGAAGGCCGCAAGGAACTGGTCGGCTTCACCGATGGCGCCCGCGAGAGCGCGCAGGACTGGCGCGATCTGCTGCTCGACCTGAAGCGGCGCGGGCTCGACGTGCCGCCGCGGCTCGCCATCACCGACGGCGCGCTCGGGTTCTGGAAGGCCGCCGGCGAGGTCTGGCCGAAAACGCGCGAGCAGCGCTGCTGGGTGCACAAGACCGCGAATGTGATCGCCAAGTTGCCGACGAGCCAGCAGCCGAAGGCCAAACGCGCGTTGCAGGAGATCTGGATGGCCGAAACCAAGGCCGCCGCCGAACTGGCGTTCGACGCTTTCATCGAGAGCTACACGCCCAAATACGAGAAGGCGGCCGACTGCCTGAGCAAGGACCGGGACACGCTACTGGCGTTCTACGACTTCCCGGCCGAGCACTGGAAACACCTGCGGACGACCAATCCCATTGAAAGCACCTTCGCTACCGTGCGCCACCGCACGATCCGATCGAAGGGTTGCCTGTCCAACAGGACGGCGCTCGCGATGGTCTTCAAACTGCTTGAAGCCGCGCAGAAAAGCTGGCGTCGTCTCGATGGCCACAACCAGTTGCCAAAACTCGTTCTCGGTGTGACATTCAACGACGGGATCGAGGTCATCGCCAAACCGACTGACCGTCAGCCCATAACCGCCGCCGCCTGACCGGCCAGGCCGTCACCAAAATTTAGCGATAGCTCCCTGCCGCCGCACAATGAGAGAAACTCAAGAGTCGTGCCAACTCCGCAAGACGGGCCCCCAAAAAAGTCGTTCTGTATTTTGCTCAGCAGCTTAACTGCGAGCGCAGCGGCACGTCGAGCGAACGTCACGTGTCGCGGACGCGATTCGATCCACTTGACCTCCGGACTAAAGCACCTCGGCACTCCGGTCTCCCGACGTAGCGGATCATTCGATTACCCGAGGATTTCCGTCGTTTTCAGGCCGCCGCCTTAAGATCTTGAGTGCGGTAGGTCCAGGGCAGTAGCCGGTCGACGCGATTTGGCTGTCCGTTGATGATACCCGTCAGGACGTCGGTGAACTAGGCGACAGAATTGGCGCCAAGCGCCTCAGGGTAAGCGGTCGTCCTTGTTGATCGCAACTAGGATGGCTGTCGATCCCGCGTCCCGCCGCCTAGGGGCGGCGCGATGCTGACGCTCCTGCGGCTGCTTTTGCTCGATGAGAAGCTGAGGCGTCCGTTTTGTCCATTCACATTCGAGCTTTATCGGACGACCTCGATCCGAACAAATCAAGTCTGCAACCACGAAGCCGGTGCTGTCCTGCTGAGCGCGCGCTGGTGACTGTCATCACTACCAGCAAACGCAGGGGTTGTTGATGCCAGATGTTGTCGGGTTTGTAACAGCGGTCTGCGGCTAAGTCGGGATCACAACAATGTTCGGATAGGCCGCTCGCGCGCGCTATCTGCTTTCAAATGCACGGATTTGTTCCTCTGACGCAGTCTTGGCACGATCATTGCCAAACCTTGGCCGAGCGCCGTCAATGCCAACAGGGAACTCCGAGGGGAGCATGAGTACCGTCACCACTCGCAAGATCGCAGAAATCATGGGCTGCGCGGAGCAACCTATCCGGAATAAGCTGCTTATCGAGCACGCGCTGAAGGTTGACCCGGAGAAGACCGGGAAGAGGCGCGCTTGGCATGTCCGCTTCACTCGTATGCGCGTGAACGAGCCAGGCGGCGGAGCTAGGTTCATCCGCCGCAGGGACGTTGGGCAGCGCGACCTCTCAAAGGCGTTCGCAGTGGTATTCAGAACACTGCATTGTGCGGATGCGCTAACGAGGGCCTGGTTGAAGAATGCTCTGCTGACGATTGGTTCCGGATTTCAGCATTCTCTGTCTGCGACATTCGCGCCCAAGCGATTGGTCATGACATGGTTCGGTATCGGTCCATTGAATTGGCGCTCGGTCGCGTCTCTCGTCAACATTATCGATATCCTCAGGCTGGCGTCATTTCGGCAGCCGGTCGATGATCTCGCGCGGCATCTACCTGTCTACGTCACAGCGAGTCTGCAGCCACCCAACACAGGCTGGCTTTATTTCGCGGAGACGAACGGAGCCATCGCGAGAGCAGTTGCCCTTGGAATAATCTCGTCCGGACTTCTGGCTCAGATCGCCACACTATCGGAGTATGTCCGCGCAGCCATTCTTGTGAGTCACGATACATAGCGGGGGCCATAGCATGAGAGTGCCGGCCAAACTGCCGTCCAATCGACGCTTCGGCCTCACATTTTGCGCCGTATTTCTTGCATTGGGCGCATGCGTGGCCGTCAAGGGACAAGTCGCTGCCGCTTACGTGTCGCTCTTTGCGGTTAGTGTCGCATTCGGCGGCATAGCATTGATCGTCCCGCGAATTCTCACGCCGCCCAACCTACTCTGGTTCTACTTCGGCGAGTTGCTTGGACGGATCGTCAGCCCGCTGGTTCTGGGCATCATTTATTTCGGGCTTCTAGTACCGATCGCCTTCATCGCTCGCTTGCTCGGGCGCGATGAGCTTCATTTGAAGCGACGACCGGTCGCAAGTTACTGGATCAGTCGTAGCCCGCCAGGTCCGACAGGTCAGTCCTTCACACACCAGTTCTGAGGCGCATATGTTTCTCTTCATCAAGGAACTCTGGGCTTTCATGCGTGTTCGCAAAAAGATGTGGCTCGCCCCCCCAATTCTTCTCATGGTGCTCATAGCCGCTCTGCTAGTTCTGGCGCAAGGCTCTGTCATGGCGCCATTCGTTTACACGCTGTTCTGACCAGTGAATATCCTGGGTATCTCAGCTTACTACCACGACTCAGCCGCTTGTCTCGTCTCAGACGGCCAACTGGTAGCTGCCGCGCAGGAAGAGCGCTTTACGCGGAAAAAACACGATCCAGGCTTTCCTGCCTGTGCGGCTCGTTACTGTCTCGGCGCTGCAAGGCTATGTCCAGCCGACGTCGACTATGTAGTCTTCTACGACAAACCCTTTAGTAAATTCGAGCGGATATTTGAAACCTATCTAGCTTTCGCGCCGAAGGGATTTAAGAGTTTCGCAACGTCGATGCCGGTTTGGCTGAGGGACAAGCTGTTTCAAAGAACGTTGATTGCCGAGGCCCTGAACGAGCACCTCGGGAGTGATGTTGATTGGTCGAGGCGACTCCGCTTTTCAGAGCACCATCTCAGTCACGCGGCGTCGGCGTTCTTCCCGTCGCCATTCCACGAAGCCGCAGTGTTAACGATGGATGGTGTCGGAGAATGGACGACAACCTCGCTTGCGATCGGTAAGGGAAAGGAACTATCAGTCTACAAGGAGATTCACTTTCCGCATTCGCTTGGCTTGTTGTACTCAGCGTTCACTTACTACATCGGTTTCAAGGTGAACTCCGGTGAGTACAAGGTAATGGGACTGGCGCCCTACGGCGAGCCAAAGTATGTGCATCTAATAAAGAAGCACCTGATCAACATCAAGGAGGATGGGTCATTCCACCTGGACATGAGCTTCTTTGACTATTGTACCGGACTAACAATGACCAATGGTCGCTTCGAGACGCTATTTGGTGGTCCGGCCAGACGCCCGGAAAGTGGGTTGACGCAGAGGGAGATGGACCTAGCGGCCTCCATTCAGGCCGTTACCGAGGAGGTCATCCTACGGCTTGCAAAAGAAATCCGGACTACAACCGGCCAGAGAAATCTCTGCCTCGCAGGAGGAGTGGCGCTCAATTGTGTTGCGAACGGAAAGCTCATGCGGGAAAAACTCTTCGACAACATCTGGATTCAGCCGGCTTCTGGCGACGCCGGCGGCGCAGTGGGCGCAGCACTGGCTGCCTACCATCTCATGCTTGAAAAGCCCAGGAGCGTCCATGCGGGCGACAGCATGAACGGCGCGTACCTCGGACCGGAGTTCAGTCAGCGCGAAATCGAAGAGCGTCTAGGAAAAGCCGGCGCGGTATTCACGGCGGAAAACGATGAAGCACTGATCGACAGTGTCGCACATGCTCTGGTCGACGGTAAGGCGGTTGGGTGGATGCAGGGTCGGATGGAGTTCGGCCCGCGAGCGCTCGGCGGACGTTCCATCATTGCTGATCCCCGCTCAGCGACTGTCCAGAAGCAGCTAAATCTGAAGGTGAAGTATCGCGAGTCTTTCCGCCCATTTGCGCCGAGTGTTTTGCGAGAGGACGTGTCGCAATGGTTTCAGCTTCATTCCGACAGCCCCTATATGCTCCTTGTGGCCGACGTGCTGAGCACGAAGCAGTTGCCGATGTCAGAAAAGCAAAGGCAGCTCTTCGGTATCGACAAATTGAATGTCGTGCGCTCGGAAATTCCGGCCGTCACACACGTGGACTACTCCGCGCGCGTGCAGACTGTGCACAACACGACCAATCCGCGGTTTCACAGATTGATATCGAAGTTCAAGGAGCTAACCGGATGCCCTGTTCTCGTGAACACCTCATTCAACGTGCGAGGAGAACCGATCGTTTGCACTCCAGAGGATGCGTTCCGTTGTTTCATGGGAACGGAAATCGAAGTGCTGGCCGTCGGCAATTCGCTCTTACGGAAGGAAGACCAGAGCAGAACGTTGATGAAGAACTATCGTCGTTGCTATGAACTCGATTAGAACGCGAGGCGTTCAAGCTGTGCGCCTGGCAGCCGTCGTGATTTCTATCTCCTGTACGAACGATTTTGGCGCGCATTTCGAAGAAAGCCATCCGCATGGATGTCAAAACAAAAAACGCAATCTTCGGAATGCTTTCAATCGCTACTAGCCTGATTACGGCTGCCGCCCTACTGGAATTCTATGTGCGTTTAACGCAGGCAGACGGCACTAATTTTGACATCGAAATGTGGCGTTACGCCAAAGACCTGAAAGTGGTTAGTGACATACCCGGTGCAGGGCACGAACATACCCCTGGAAAGGGTGGTGTTTACATGGGGGTGCCAGTCACAATCAACTCAGCAGGTTGGCGCGATCGCGAACATTCCGTGGAGAAAGAGAATGGCACAGTCCGAATCATGATGCTGGGCGACTCCTTGACGTTTGGATGGGGCGCAAGACCTGAAGACGTCACATCATACCGATTGGAAAGATTGCTGAACGCGAAGGAAAAGAAATTCGAGGTCATAAATGCTGGGATTGGAAATGCCAACACAGCTATGGAAGCGACGTACTTCATGAAAAAGGCTTACGTATACAAGCCTGACATCGTCGTACTGAACTATTTTATCAATGACGCAGAGCCAACACCGCGAAGGACGGAGAATGTCCTTCTAGAGCACTTCTATTCAGCAGTATTCATCGCGGGTCGTTTCGATGCCCTTCTGCGAACATACTTCGGCAAGGCTGATTGGCAGCACTATTACCGCGGTCTCTACCAAGAGAATGAACCCGGCTGGTTGGTTGCACAGGCTGCCTTGAAAGAACTTGCGAGCTATTGCAAGGCGCGAAACATCAAGCTCATTGTAGTTAACTACCCGGAACTGCACGAGCTGTCCCCATATCCATTTCAGGACATAACGAGTCTCGTTGCCTCCAAGGTGAAAGCGCTCAGTATACCATTTCTGGACCTTCTTCCGGCTGTGGAAAATCAAGCCCCACGGTCCCTCTGGGTCACGAACACAGACTCCCACCCAAACGGTAAAGCGGCCGGACTCTACGCCGACTCAATTATGAGAGTCCTTGTGGCCCAAATTCCCGAAGACTTTCGAGGGTCTGCAAATTGAAGGAATCCTCTTCCACGGAAAACCGTGTGGAAGCAGATGCGCTGCTGAAAACGGCCGCTGTGAGGACGAGGGTCGTTCGCTTGACGGCCCTATTGAACGAGATATGGGCAATCCTTGGTGTCGCTCTCCTTTTGCTGACGACTCTGGAAGTATCGCTGACATCCTACTACGAGAGAGCTGACAAGAGAGAGCGTCAAAGCGCCGCCAAGGCTGCAGCCAATTCTGGCGTATATGCAAATCCCTACCTGGCGGAAGAATACTTCAAAGAACTCACCGATGCCAAGGCGCGGGTGTGGGCTTCATATACGCAATCACAACAAACGGACTATGCGGGCAAATTCATTAACGTACACCAAGGCACCAGAAGAACGTGGCACTCCGAGGCAATTAAGGATGATAAGCGTACCAGGTTGAAAATATTCTTTTTTGGCGGGTCGACTTTGTGGGGGCTTGGATCTGGGGACGACTTCACCATTCCCTCCCTTGTCGCCAAAATGTTAGCCGAAAATGGAATCAGCGCCGACGTCACAAATTATGCAGTCATTGGGGATGTAACGACCCAAAGCTTGATTCGCCTCGTTCTCGAATTGAGAAAGCGGAATGTTCCTGATTTGGTGGTCTTTTACGGCGGATCGGTTGAGGCTTTCTCCGCTTGTTATGAAGGAGAACCGGGCGTTCCGCTTGGCAACTCAAACCTCGAAAAAAGGCCTCCAAAAAAGGAGGCAAAAGCGCGCATAAGTATAAGATTAGAAAACTTCGCGCTGATAAGACTGCTCACCGGCAAACCACAGCTCGCTGGGTGCTCGAAAAAATTGGACGTGTTGTCTGACGGAGCTCTAGATGTCTATCTAGGGAATGTTCGGTTTATAGAGGCTATTTCAAGGAGCTTATCCTTTAAAACATTATTCTACCTTGAGCCTCAGCTGTCTGATAAAACACACAGGACAAAATATGAAGAGGATCAGCTTTTAAAATCAGAGAAACGGCTTCCAGGAAAAAACGATCTTTACTCTCTGATGAGAAGCAAGTTGGTCAAGAGAGAAGATGAGAGTTTGGAGCAAAACCTGTTTCATGACTTGCGTACTATCTTTGCCGATGTTGCCAGCCCAATTTACATGGACGGCGGGCATTATGGCGAGGATGGAAATGATCGGATATCTCGGAGAATTACAGCCGATATATTGGCACTATATGCTCCCGTGAAGTGAACAACAGAGCTGGTCCCCGTTGTCTGAACAGAGTTTTCAGCGCACCGCTCGGCGCTCATGGCCAAGAACAGCCGCCGGCACCACGGCATCCACCACCGCCGCCACACCCTGTACGTCTTCTTCAATAACCGCCTGCTGCTTCTCGCAACAGACGTCGCCAGCTGAACAACTGGTGCGGCGACAATCCATGTCGTCGCGCTACCGAACAGACCGAGTTGCCGCTCGCTACGATGACGACCAACTGGTTGTCTGGCCGCTCGCGTCGAGATGATCTTGGCGGATTTCGAACAACGCCAAGATCGCTATAGGGATGTCAGGCCTCGGCGATGAGGCTGGTGCGATGAAGGGCGGCAGTCCGTATCGAGCTTGTTAGTTGCTCGGGAAAGTCCCTAGGAAGGGCTTTGAGCACATCGTTAAACGCTGTTTCGAACGTTTCTGCGAGATCCTTGAAGATGGAGCGTACGACGGCAAGCCCGACGCCGGAAATCTCGGCCGTCTGTATGAAATGCCGAGGTAGGATTTCATTCACGGTGTAGTGTCGGCTCTTGCCGACCGACATCGCAAGCTTAAGTACCTTGGGTTGAATTTGCTTTGCGTCAAGACTGGGTTGTGCACTGAGCACATCATAAAGTGGTGTCAGACGAAAGCGGCCTCCGGGGCCGAGAAAGACGCTGAAATTCTTGGCGTGACCGTCAGTTGCTCCAATCAGCCAGAACACGATGCTCGCACGGAGCAACATCGTGAGATCTTGAGTTGGTGCATCGCTTCCTTTCAGCAGCTCCAGAATGTCCTTTAGTCCGGGCCCGCCATCCGACTGATATTTTCTGGTCGGCGGGACCGACAACGCTTGGCAGCAATCCTCCTGGGGCAGGCGCAGTAATCGCTTGTCGCTTGTCCAGCGGCGATCAAAACGCTCGACAACGAGCGTCCGGCGGCCTCCAGACTTAGTCATCTCGACGTTCGCTGCCGGGATACCAAGAGCTGAAATGAGTTTGAGGCAGAAGAATTCGTTCTCGACGCTGTTTGAGAGATCGATGCCGTTCGGCAAGCGGCCCATTTGCGGCTTCAGGATATGGGTGGTGGCGGTGGTCCCCACCGGTTTGTACCATTTGCCGTCCTGGCGCAGCAAAGCGGTCTTTTCCTGCGCACCGGCGATGGAGATTCGAAAATCTTCGTCCTCATCGAGACCGAGCGGAGCCGTCGCCAGATTTTGAATGATATGCGCGACTTCATCGTCACTGATGAGCTTGCCTTCGATCTTGCCCGCCGGCCCCGGATCGATGCCTTCCGGTAGAAATTGGAGTGCCCCGACGCAGTCATGTCCGAGAGCCGAGAGCATGCTGTAGGCGTCCGTACCGGTCGCGCCGACACGTTCGGCGACGCGCCTGCGTATCTGTTCGCTGTCCGGCAGCAGATTGTCGAACACGTTGATGACCGGAGCACCGATATAGCGGTCCTCGCGAAGGGGGAGGGAGAGCGAGATCGGGAAGGTCGACTGCCATGAGAGCCATTGCGCGTCGTAGCGAAAATCAATGGCGCCGCTGGACTCGCGCTTGAGTACGCCGACCAGGCGGCCATTTACGAACACGTTTAACGGAGCGTTGGCTTTCGGACGGGGCATTAGAATGCGCTCTCGATATCGGCCGCACTCGCTTTACTTCGCGGGCGAACCACCAATTCCAAGTCAAGGGCAGCCAGCGCTTCCATGAGGGTGTGGAGTTGAATGGCGGGTGCACCCGCCTCAAGTCGGGAGACGGTTCCCTGACGCAGATGGATGTTTTTTCCGAGCCCGGATTGCGTCAGTCCGGCCTGCTTGCGAGCCCTTCGCAGAATGGCTCCCAGTTGTTTTTCGGTGCGGGCGATGTGCTGCGGCATGTGAACCTCGAGCACCAATATACGCGATCTCGTATACATCGGCAATATACGCAAGTGCGTATATCAAGAAAATAGACGCGAGCGCGTATAAAGCCAAGATATACGCATTCGCGTATTTCTGCCGCTCCTTTAAATGTCCCGCTAATATTCCGGATGACCGAGCACCTTTCCCAGCCAATTCCAACCGAAACCGTCAGCAAGCTTTCGCCGTCTCATTTCATGAGAAGCTTCGGCGTGAGCCTGACTACTAGTTAAGACGCTGAAGACCGTGCCGCCTACAGCGGCCCGTCGGCATCGAAGCAATCGCGAGGCGAGAAATTCCAGGCGGTCGCGCATTCATCTGATAGCGCTCGATCCTGCCATCACTACCCGGCCATCCAATGCCTGGCTGCCGTACGCGGCCTCGACCAAACCGACATAGGCATCATCAGGCGTTTCGCGCGAGTTGTGGCAGAACGGCTGTTCGATGAAAGCGTCATTGCGCCGGAGAATGAGCAGGAGATGACGATTTCCAACCGGTTGTTTGGCATCTCCCTTTTTGCGTCATGTTACGGGAGAAATGAGTTCGCGAACGAACTCTGCAAGATATTTCCGAATCGCTCGGTATGCTTCCCGTAAACTTCCTTGCCAGCTGCAAATCGAATTGTTCCGTTTCTCACTGTCGCGATCTCTTCGCGCGCTGTGAATTGGGCGATTCAAATCCGTAACATCTCGGAGTTTCCCCAGTTTGCGCGCGCCGCTGCGGCTGGCCTGCTTCTTGCTGTCCTTGTTGCAGCGATAAGTCAAAGCCGAAGACGGGAGGGGGCATGGGCGCGGCAATGGAAACATTTTACAGCGTGATCAGGCGGCAGGGCATCACGCGCCGGAGTTTTCACAAATTCTGCAGCCTGACGGCGACAAGCCTCGGGCTTGAGCCGTTGGCGGCGGGTCGCATCGCCAACGCGCTCGAAGCCAAACCGCGTGTGCCGGTGATCTGGATGCATGGTCTTGAATGCACCTGCTGCTCAGAGAGCTTCATCCGCTCCGCGCATCCGTTGGCGAAGGATGCCGTGCTGTCGATGATCTCGCTCGACTATGACGATACCATCATGGCGGCCGCAGGCCACCAGGCGGAAGCGATCCTCGAAGAGACCCGCGCCAAACACAAGGGTCAGTACATTCTTGCCGTGGAAGGCAATCCGCCGCTGAACGAGGGCGGCATGTTCTGCATCGACGGCGGCAAGCCCTTCGTCGAGAAACTTAAGATGATGGCCGACGACGCTATGGCGATCATTGCCTGGGGCGCATGCGCGTCCTGGGGGTGCGTGCAGGCGGCCAAACCCAATCCGACGCAGGCCACGCCCATCGACAAGGTCATTACCAACAAGCCGATCATCAAGGTGCCGGGATGCCCCCCGATCGCCGAAGTGATGACCGGCGTCCTCACCTTCATCACGGCCTTCGGCAAGCTGCCCGAGCTCGACCGTCATAGCCGGCCGAAAATGTTCTACTCACAGCGCATCCACGACAAGTGCTATCGACGATCGCATTTCGATGCCGGGCAGTTTGTCGAGGAGTGGGACGACGAGGCGGCGCGGAAGGGCTATTGCCTCTACAAGATGGGCTGCAAGGGCCCGACCACCTACAACGCCTGCTCGACCGTGCGCTGGAACGGCGGCGTGTCCTTCCCGATCCAGTCGGGCCACGGCTGCATCGGCTGCTCCGAGGACGGCTTCTGGGACAAGGGCTCGTTCTACGATCGTCTCACCAAGATCCAGGAGTTTGGCATCGAGAAGAACGCTGACCAGATCGGCGTGGCTGCGGCCGGCGCCGTCGGTGCCGCCGTGGCGGTGCACGCGGCCGTGACCGCTGTGAAGCGGCTCGCCTCCAGGCGCGCAGACGCAAATCAAGATCGTTAGTCGATTTCAGGGGATTAACGATGCGCATCCAGACACCGAACGGATTCAAACTCGACAATTCCGGCAAGCGCATTGTCGTCGATCCGGTCACTCGCATCGAAGGTCACATGCGCCTCGAGGTCAATGTCGACGCAAACAACGTCATCCGGAACGCCGTATCCACGGGCACGATGTGGCGCGGCATCGAAGTCATCCTGAAGGATCGTGATCCGCGCGACGCCTGGGCCTTCACCGAACGGATCTGCGGCGTGTGCACCGGCACGCACGCCCTGACATCGGTGCGCGCTGTCGAGAATGCCCTCGGAATCATCATTCCAGAGAATGCCAATTCGATCCGCAACCTGATGCAGCTCGCGCTGCAGGTGCACGATCATGTCGTTCACTTCTATCACCTGCACGCGCTGGATTGGGTCGACGTGGTCTCGGCGCTCTCGGCCGACCCGCGGGCGACTTCCACGCTCGCGCAGTCGATGTCGAATTGGCCGTTGTCATCGCCTGGCTACTTCAAGGACCTCCAGACACGCCTCAAGAAGTTCGTCGAGTCGGGACAGTTGGGTCCTTTCAAGAACGGCTACTGGGGCAGCAAGGCCTACAAATTGCCGCCCGAAGCCAATCTGATGGCTGTGGCGCATTATCTGGAAGCGCTCGATTTCCAAAAGGAAATCGTAAAGGTCCACACCATCTTCGGCGGCAAAAATCCTCATCCGAACTGGCTCGTCGGCGGCGTGCCCTGTCCGATCAATGTCGACGGGACCGGCGCGGTCGGAGCCATCAACATGGAGCGGCTGAACCTGATCTCCTCGATCATCGATCGTCTGATCGAATTCAACGAGCAGGTTTACTTGCCTGACGTGGCGGCGATCGGGTCCTTCTACAAGGATTGGCTCTATGGCGGGGGTCTTTCGAGCAAGAGCGTCCTCACCTATGGCGACGTGCCCGAACACGCCAACGACTACTCCTCAAAGAACCTGAAGCTGCCGCAAGGGGCCATTATCAACGGCAATCTCTCGGAGGTGTTTCCAGTCGACCATGCCAACCCCGAGGAGATCCAGGAATTCGTCGTTCACTCCTGGTACAAATATCCTGACGAGACCGAGGGCCTGCACCCCTGGGATGGCGTCACCGAGCCGAACTACGTGCTCGGGCCCAATGCGAAGGGCACCAAGACAGCGATCGAGCAGCTCGATGAGGGCGGCAAATATTCCTGGATCAAGGCGCCGCGTTGGCGAGGCCACGCCATGGAGGTCGGTCCGCTCGCGCGCTGGGTCGTCGGTTACGCCCAGAACAAGGCGGAGTTCAAGGATCCGGTCGACAAATTCCTGAAGGACCTCGACCTGCCGCTGTCGGCCCTGTTCTCGACACTCGGCCGCACCGCGGCGCGCGCGCTGGAATCGGTCTGGGCCGGGCGCCAGATGCGCTATTTCCAGGATAAGCTCGTCGCCAATATCAAGGCCGGCGATAGCTCGACCGCCAATGTCGAGAAGTGGAAGCCGGAGAGCTGGCCAAAGGAGGCCAAGGGCTTTGGCTTTACCGAGGCGCCGCGCGGCGCGCTCGCGCACTGGATCAAGATCAAGCAAACCAAGATCGACAACTACCAGTGCGTGGTGCCGACCACCTGGAATGGCTCGCCGCGCGATCCCAAGGGAAATATCGGCGCATTCGAGGCCTCCTTGATGGATACGCCGATGGCGAATCCCGAGCAGCCGCTCGAGATCCTTCGCACCATTCATTCCTTCGATCCGTGCCTGGCGTGCTCGACCCACCTCATGAGTCCGGATGGCCAGAAACTGGCGAGCGTCAAGGTCAGGTAAACCAGGGATGAAGCACCATGACGGATGCGGTTGACGGTCGTTCGAAATCTGAGCCGAATCTCGCTGCGATCGCAGCGGACGGGGACGGTGGACATGCGATCGGACGTCCCATGGTCTATGTCTACGAAGCACCAGTGCGAATCTGCCACTGGGTCAATGCGTTCTCGGTCGTCGCGCTGATGGTGACCGGCTACCTGATCGGAATGCCGTTGCCGTCGATGGAGGGCGAGGCGAACTTCGTAATGGGCTATATCCGCTTCGTCCACTTCGCGGCCGGTCAGGTGCTGGCAGTGTTCTTCCTCACCCGCCTCTTCTGGGCTTTCGTCGGCAACCATCATTCCCGGCAGATCTTCTATTTGCCGGCTCATCGCAAGCAGTTCTGGCGAGAAATGCTGGATGAAATCCGCTGGTACGCGTTCCTGGAACACGAGCCGAAAATGTATGTCGGCCACAATCCCTTGGCGCGGACCGGGATGTTCACGGGCTTCACGCTGTTCGTGGCCTACATGATCATCACCGGCTTTGCACTCTATTCGGAAGCCAGCGGAATCGATAGCTGGCAGCACAAGCTGTTCGGCTGGGTGTTCGCGATCTGGCCGAACAGCCAGGATGTGCACACCTGGCATCATCTCGGCATGTGGGCGCTCGTGACGTTCGTCATAGTGCACATCTATGCCGCGATCCGCGAAGACATCATGTCGCGTCAGAGCATCATCTCCTCGATGGTCTCCGGCGAACGGCAATCTCGCGACTGAACCCAGAAACGAGGCCTATGCCGACATCTTCAACAGACCGCATTCTGGTGCTCGGCATCGGCAATATCCTGTGGGCCGATGAGGGGTTCGGCGTGCGCGCCGTGGAGGAATTCCACCGCCGCTACGCCGTATCGGACAATGTCACCATTCTCGACGGCGGGACGCAGGGCCTCTACCTCGTCAGCTATCTGGAAGAGGCCGATCGTCTGATCGTGTTCGACGCGATCGACTATGGGCTCGAGACGGGAGAGTTGAAGCTGGTGCGCGACGAGGAAGTTCCGCGTTTCACGGGTGCGAAGAAGATGAGCTTGCATCAGACCGGATTTCAGGAAGTCATCAGCGCGGCGGATCTGCTCGGGCGCTGCCCGAAGCATCTCGCGTTGATCGGCTGCCAACCGCGCGATCTCGAAGCCTGGGGCGGCCCTTTGACCAAGCCGGTGAGCGATCAGATCGGGCCGGCGATCGAGCTGGTCTGCACAATCCTGGCTGAGTGGGGCGCGACGGCGAGTCTGCGTAGCGAGCCGCTGCCGGAGTCCGAACGGCTGCTCGCCAACGATATCGACCATCAGCACTACGAGATGAGGATGCGGCCGGTCTGACCGGCGTGCGCGACCGGAGACGCGGGATGTGCCTTGGCCTGCCGATGACGATCGTTGAAACTGACGGGGTTTCGGCGCTATGCGAGTTTCGCGGCGAGCGGCGGCGCGTCTCGATGCTTTTGCTCTGCAACCTGCCGGTCGGAACCAAGGTGCTCGTCCATATCGACACCGCGATCCGTCTGCTCGATGAGGCAGAGGCGCGACTGATCGCTGATGCGATCGAGGGGCTGACCGCGGTGCTCGGTGGCGAGGATTGCGACCGTTTCTTCGCCGACCTCATCGAGCGAGAGCCGCAACTGCCCGAGCATCTCCGGCTCGACCAAGCGGCCCATATTCCAAATCCGATCCTCGATGTAACCCGCGTCGCGGGCGGCTCGGGTTGGTCCGCTGCGGATGAAAGACAAGCTTCCAGATGACAAGCTATTCCGTTGAATGCGGAAAGACAGTCATCATTCGAAACCATCCCTCTTCGCGGACGCGAAAAATGAATGATCTATCTCAATGAGATCGGTCTCAGGAAAGGCGATAACTAATCGTGACATGTGCCTTGCTAACCTCTCGCGTCAGAGAAATAGGCTTGCCAGAAGGCTGATGGAATTCCAGCAGGGAAAGCATGATCTGACGCGGCGCGGCCTGCCCGAGGTCGATGCCGCGAATGTCGATCGGTTTCTTGGCGCGGCCAATGACGCCGGTGCGGTGGCCGTGCTGTTGTCGACGGGCGATCCCGCGCGTTTTATGGAGGCGATCGACGTCGCGGTCGTGTTGCCGGAACTGATTGACGCCTTTCGGGGGCAGTTGCGGGGGGCCGTGATCGCGCGTCGCGCCGAGAGCGAGCTCGGCCAGCGCTTTGGCGTGCGGGTGCAGCCCACGCTGATCTTTGTCGCCAAGGGCGAAACGCTCGGATTGATCGCCAAGATCCAGGACTGGCCGGTCTATGTCGACCGCATCGCCAAGCTGATCGACCTCCGCGCGGCGGGAGCGTGTTGTTGTGACACTCATCATTCCCCAGCATCGCTCACAGGGTATCGAACCATGAACGCGGGTTTCCCGACCGCGCCTGGAGCCGCCGAACAGCCGATCAACGTGTTTCCGTTCGGCGAGGAAAGCCTGAATGCATCGAGCGGCAGCCTGACAGCCGCGGGCGCCTTGGCGAAGCTTGCCACGCTCGACAGCGCGGAGCTGGCCAAGCGCTGTCCGAATGCAATCGATCTGCTGTCGAAAGTGGTCGTGGCCATCGCAAGCCAGAAGACCGACGCGCCGACCCGATTGTTCCGGCTCGGCAATCTCGACGATCTCGAGCGCAAGCTGATTGCGGACGTGCTCGGCGAAGGTGAGATTGCCGGCTTCGTCGCGCTGCCGGACGGATCGATGGCGCAGATCCAGGAATCAGTGCTGGCCGGAATCTGGCACGTCCGGCTCGAGACCGACGCCAACCATGAGTACCTCGAAGTCGGCGCAATCCCGGAAATCGTCAAGCGCGCCGCTGCTGATCTTACCACTACGGATTTCGAGATCGGGCAGGCGCCGGAAGGCGCGATGAACGCGCTGCCGGTGCTCGCGGAAATCCGCGAGCGCGCGCTGGCCTGGCGGCCGAGCATTCGCTCGCAAATCATCAATTTCACGCTGCTGCCGATGAGCCCCGTCGACATGAGCTTCCTCCAGGACACCATCAGGAATGGGCCGGTCCAGCTCGTTTCGCGCGGCTACGGCACTTGCCGGGTGCTCTCGACGGCTATCCGCAACGTCTGGTCGGTGCAGTTCTTCAACGCCATGGATGCCATCATGCTTGACACGCTGGAGGTTGGCGGTGTGCCGACCGTGGCAATCGCGGCTGACGAGGACTTCGAAGACTCCGCTGAGCGCCTCCAGGAAATCATCGAGGCCTATTTCAAATGAGCGCATTCGAAAATTTTGGCGTTCGCCAGGATGTTACCGAAGGCACGCAGCTGGAATGCGGCATCTGCTGGACGGTCTACGATCCCGCCGATGGCGACGATGTCGCGCAGATCGCATCCGGCACGCCCTTCGCGGTCCTTCCTGACGATTGGCGCTGCCCGAACTGTGACGCGCCGAAATCCAAATTCATGGCCATCGCATGAAACCTGATGCGCAAGCGCCTGCCACTGACGCCGACGCGGCAGCTTGGGGGCAGCGGCTGGCTCACGTCTACCGGGACATCGGCGCTCGCGCGATGCGCGACCTGCCGATCTACAACGACGCCCTCGACGTTGAGGCAGTCGGCTTCCGCGGATTCAACGGCACGATCATCGGTATCATGGTCACGCCCTGGTTCATGAATTTGGTGATGCCGACCGGCGAAATGGCGCCGGCGGGCTCAGCTTCGACCTTGCGCCTTCGCTTTCCGGCCGGCGACATTGAGTTCATCCTCAGCGATGTCAACCATGCGGGCCGCATCGCGAGCTGTTCGCTGTTCTCGCCCATGATCGGGTTTGCTGACGCGGCCTCCGCTCGGGCAACGGCGGAAGCCGCCATCAACGAACTCATGTTGCCGGCCGACGGCAAGGAGGCGACCCGACGCCGCGAGCCCGCTACAAGCGCGATCGATCGGCGTAGCTTCATGCGGGCTGTTCTGACGGAGCAGCACGAATGAACCCGGGCTTCCGCAGCGAGATCGACATCACGGTGTGGCTCGCCAAGGATACGATCGCCGAGGTCGCAATCCTGCCCCGGAGCCGGCTGCCGTTGACGAGCCTGTTTGCGGGCAAGCCCGTCTCGTTGCTGCTCTCCGTGCTGCCGCGGCTGTTCTCGCTGTGCTCGGTTGCACATCAGGTGGCGTTTCTGGGAGCGGTGGAAGCCGCGCGCGGCGAGGATTGTCCTCCAGAGACCATGCATCGCCGCGTCACCGCTGTCGTCGCCGAGCGCCTGACGGACCTGTTCCGTGGTCTGTTCGTCGGCCAGCTCACCCTGGATGGCGCGAGCGCCACCGCGGTCCGCGCCATGATGCAGGCGACCGCCGTCCTTGCTGGCGTCCTCGGCGAAGGCGGGCAGGTCTTGGCGCGTTGCGAGGCGGTATCGCACATCAAGGCTGTGCTCGCTGCACTCGGAATCGCGGGCGAAGGAGAGGCGCCGACGCCAGGCAGCGCGCTGGCAGCGCATCTTTCGAGCTTCGATGGGCATGCGCTGCTGCAGCCGGTCGTCGAACACTCGTTTCTTTCCGTCACCGATGATCGCGATGTCGTCATGCGGCTGCTTGCGGATGGCGCGAGCTTCTCCGATGCCCCCGATCTCCACGGTCGAATTCCCGAGACGGGTGTGTGGGCACGCCGGGTCCGGCGCCAGCCGGTCCTGCCGCCGCGCGGCAGGCCTGCCGAGCGACAGAAGGCGCGCATTGCGGAAGTGGCGCGCCTCTGCTCCTGGCTCGAGACGGGCAATGAGGCGCTCGAGGACGGCGTCGTCGAGAGCTATCGGCTTGGCGCCGGCAGAGGTGCGGCGGCCGTCGAATGCGCCCGCGGCCGGCTCTATCAGCTCGTCGAGTGCGATAATGAACACCGCATCGTCCGCTTGGAATCGCTGGCTCCAACCGAATGGAACTTCCATGCGCGTGGACCGCTGGTCCGCAGCCTGCAGGGTTCGGCGCTTGCCGCCGGTCAAGAGGGGCAGAATGCCGTCCGCACGCTCGTCGGCTCCTTCGATCCCTGCGTCGGATTTAACCTCAGCTTTCGTAAGGTCGGCCATGCATGAGATGGCGGTTTGCCAGGGGATCGTCGAGATCGTCGAGGAGGAAGCGCGCAGGCGCGCGTTCGCCAAAGTGAAGGCAGTGTGCATCGAGATCGGCGCGTTGAGCCATGTTGCGCCGGAGGCGATAAAATTCTGCTTCGAAGCGGTCGCCGCACATACCATTGCACAAGGTGCGACCCTGGACATCGTCGAGACGCCTGGGACCGCCTGGTGCATGGCCTGCTCGAGAAGCGTCAAAATCAAGCGGCGCGACGAGCCATGCCCTGCCTGCGGCAGCTATCAGTTGCAGGTGGCCGGTGGAGAAGAGATGCGGGTCAGGGCATTGGAGGTCGACTGATGTGTACAGTATGCGGCTGCGGTGACGGCAAAGCTTCCATTGAGCGCGGGCACGATCATCCCCATGGGCATGATCACGCGCCTCCTCATCATGGTCATCACGATCATGGTGACGATGAACACCATCATCACGACCATGATCATCACCTTCATCATCACCACGATCGAACGCGCGATCACCACGATCGAACGCGCGGCGATCCCGGCCTGCTCGACTGCGGCGCCGACCCGGCCGGGCAGACGATCGCCGGCATGAGCAGCGACCGCATCATCCAGGTCGAGCGTGACATCCTCGGCAAGAACGACCGCCTTGCGGCCGACAATCGTGCGCGGTTCCGCGCGGATGACGTGCTCGCCTTCAACCTGGTCTCAAGCCCCGGCGCCGGAAAGACCACGCTGTTGGCCCGCGCCGTGTCCGAACTGAAAGACAATTGCCCGATAGGCGTGATCGAGGGGGATCAGCAGACGTCGAACGACGCCGAGCGGATCCGCGCGACAGGCGTACCGGCGGTCCAGGTCAACACCGGTCAGGGCTGCCACCTCGATGCGGCCATGATCGGCGAGGCCTATGACCGGTTGCCCTGGCTCAACGGCGGCATCCTTTTTATCGAGAATGTCGGCAACCTCGTCTGTCCGGCGGCGTTTGATCTCGGCGAGGCCTGCAAGATCGTGGTGTTGTCGACCACCGAGGGCGAGGACAAGCCGCTCAAATATCCCAACATGTTCGCAGCGTCCTCGTTGATGCTGATCAACAAGATCGATCTCGCGCCTGTGCTCGACCTCGATCTTGCCAGGACGATCGAATATGCACGGCGCGTCAACCCAAAGATCGAGGTGCTGACGGTATCGGCGCGGACCGGAGCGGGATTTGCGGCATTCTATGCCTGGATCCGGAAGCGCGCCGAGAAGGCGAGGGCGGCGTCCCTGAGTGCCGTGTCGGCATGATGATGAGCGGCGGAGCCGCAGCGCGCGATGCTCGGCGGCTGCGCCTGCACGTGCGCGGCGCCGTGCAGGGCGTTGGCTTTCGCCCCTATGTCTATGGCCTTGCCATGCGCTATCGCCTCGGCGGCTTCGTGGCCAATGACCCGCACGGCGTCGTGATCGAGGTCGAAGGTGCGCGTGCTGCCGATTTCGTCGCTGCGCTGCCGCTGGAGAAACCGCCGCTGGCGCGGATCGACGGGATCTCTGTGCAGCAGATCGGCGCCGTTGACAGCGACGAGTTCTGTATTCGCGCCAGCGAGCAAGGCAGGGTATCGACGCGGATCGTCGCCGACGCCGCCACCTGCGCCCGGTGCCTGAGCGAGCTGTTAGACCCGAGCAGCCGCTTCCATCTTTACCCCTTCGTCAACTGCACCCATTGCGGTCCGCGCCATACGATTGTCGAGCGGCTGCCTTATGACCGCGGCACCACCGCGATGAAGCATTTCGCGATGTGCGCAGCTTGCGCCGCAGAATATGCCGATCCCGCAAGCCGCCGCTTTCATGCCGAGGCGATCGCCTGTCCGTTGTGTGGTCCGCGCTTGAGCCACGGCATCGAGGAGATCGCTGCTGAGGTCGCCGGCGGCAAAATCGTTGCGCTGAAGGGACTCGGTGGATATCAGCTCTTGTGCGATGCCCGAGACGATGAGGCGGTGAGGCGTCTGCGGCAGAGGAAGCAGCGGGAGCAGAAGCCGTTTGCGGTCATGATTGCCGCAGTCGACGCTGTCGCGAACATCGCTAGCGCGAATGCAACAGAGCTGGAATTGTTGGAGTCAACGGCTCGCCCGATTGTATTACTGACGTCGCGTCGGCAACTCGCGCCGGCAATCGCGCCGGACCTGTCGCGGATCGGCGTCATGCTGCCGGTCGCGCCGCTGCATCATCTGGTCTTTCATGTGCTGAACTCGGCACACAAGCGTGCCGACGGCTCTCCTTGGGTTGTCGTGGCGACGAGCGCCAATCCGGGCGGCGAGCCGCCGGTCATCGAGAATGACGAGGCGGAGCGCCGACTTGCCGGCATTGCCGACCTGATCGTCACTCATGATCGCGATATCGTCACGCGTGCTGATGATTCCGTGGTGTCGGTCGTTGCCGGACGCGCGCAATTCATCCGGAGGGCCCGCGGCTATGTTCCCGAGCCGATTCGGTTGGCGCGTGCCGTGCCGCCGGTGCTCGCAGTGGGCGGCGCGCTGAAGGCATCTGTCGCGATTACGCGCGGTGATGAAGCCTTCGTCTCCCAGCACATCGGAGATCTCGATACCGTGGAGGCCATTCGCTTCTTCGAGAAGACGATCGAGCACCTGATCTCGACCCTGGATGTTGAGCCGGCCGTCGTGGCGCATGATCTTCATCCCGATATGGCCTCCACCCGCTTTGCCGAGGCGAGCGGCCATAGGCTGATTGCGGTTCAGCACCATCACGCACATGCGGCGTCCGTGATGGCGGAGCACGGTATCGACGGGCCTGTGCTGGCACTGGTGCTTGACGGCTTTGGTCATGGTAGCGACGGCGGGAGTTGGGGCGGCGAGCTCTTGCGATGTGAGGGCGCGCGCTTCCGGCGGATCGGACATCTGGTGCCGCTCAGGATGCCAGGCGGCGATCGCGCCGCGCGCGAGCCTTGGCGGATGGCTGCCGGCGTGCTTCACGCGCTCGGGCGCGGCGCGGAGATTCCGCGTCGGTTTGCGGCGCAGCCGTTGGCGGCGGGTGTTTTGGCCCTGCTCGACCAGCCCGACGTGCCGACGACGACCAGCGCCGGCCGGATGTTCGATGCAGCCGCCGGATTGCTGGGATTCTCCACGCGGCAGAGCTATGAAGGCGAAGCCGCGATGAAGCTGGAGGCGCGTGTTCGTCGCACACGCGTCGCTGAGGGCGCCTGGACAATCGAACAAGGCGTGTTGTCGCTGTATCCGCTGTTTGAACGTCTTGTGGCTGATGCCCCCGATCCGACCGTAGGCACCGAGCTGTTTCATGGCACGTTTGGCGCGGCCTGCGTCGACTGGATCGCCTGTGCTGCACGAGAGACCGGCCTCGCCACCGTCATTTTGAGCGGCGGCTGCTTCCTCAACGCGGTCCTGAGCGAGGAGGTGCAGCGCGGCTGCATCGCTGTCGGGCTCAATCCGCGGCTCTCGCGCCAGGTGCCGCCGAATGACGGCGGCTTGAGCCTCGGCCAAGCCTGGGTTGCCGCTCTCCAAATGCTCGAAGAACAAAGGCTGGAAGGAAACGCCTGATGTGTCTCGCCATACCTGCAGAGGTTACAAAGCTGCTTCCCGGCGAGATGGCCGTCGCCTCGATCGACGGCGTCAGCAAGGAGGTTTCGGTGATGCTGATCGAAGATCTCGCCGTGGGCGACTACGTGATCATCCATGTCGGTTATGCCCTGACCAAGATCGATCCGGATGAGGCGAGGCGGACGCTGGAGCTCATGCGTGAGCTCAGCAGCGAAGGGCAGGGAGCAATGCAGTGAAATACGCCGACGAATTTCGCGACAAGGCAATCGGGCTGGGGTTGGCGAGGGCGATCCGGTCTGAAGCCGATCCGCAGAGGCCCTACCGCTTCATGGAGTTCTGCGGCGGACATACGCATGCGATTTCGCGCTATGGATTGGAGGACATGTTGCCCAAGAACGTGCGGATGATCCACGGTCCCGGCTGTCCCGTCTGCGTGCTGCCGGCGGGACGTATCGACATGGCGATCCAGCTGGCTGAGCGGCCGGAGGTGATCCTTTGCGTCTATGGCGATCTGATGCGGGTGCCGGGCTCGCAAGGTGCCTCGCTGTTGAAGGCAAAGGCACGTGGTGCCGATGTGCGGATGGTCTATTCCACGGTCGATGCAATCCGGATCGCGGAAGAAAACCCCGAGCACGAAGTCGTGTTCTTCGCGATCGGCTTTGAGACCACGACGCCGCCGACCGCGGTCATGATCCGGCGCGCCCAGAAGAAGCAGATCGAAAACTTCAGCGTGTTCTGCAACCACGTGCTGACGCCGCCGGCGATGCAGAAAATTTTGGAGAGTCCCGACATTCGCAGCGTCGGCCGCGCCGAGATCGACGGCTTCGTGGGGCCCGCGCATGTCAGCATCATCATCGGCACCGAGCCCTACGAGGTCTTTGCCGAGGAATTCGGCAAGTCGGTGGTGATCTCGGGCTTCGAGCCGCTCGACATGATGCAGGCGATTCTGATGCTGGTGCGTCAGGTGAACGAGCACCGAAGCGAAGTGGAGAACCAATATAGCCGTGCCGTAATGCGCGATGGGAATCGGCGTGCCCAGGCGGAGGTCTCGGATATTTTCGAACTGCGCGACGCGTTCGAATGGCGAGGCCTCGGGTTCGTGCCCCATAGTGGATTGAAGCTGAAGCAAACCTACGCCAGATTTGATGCGGAGATCTGTTTCGCCATGAGCGAGCTGCGCGTCGCCGACAACCCGGCCTGCGAATGCGGCGCGATCCTGCGCGGTGTGAAGAAGCCGGTCGACTGCGAGCTGTTCGGAATGGTGTGCACGCCGGAGACCCCGATGGGATCCTGCATGGTCTCCTCGGAGGGCGCATGTGCCGCGCATTGGACCTATGGTCGATTCCGCGATAGTCAGCAGAAGCGGGCGTCATGAAAGCCCATCAGCGCAAACTCGACATCAAGCACGGCTGCGTCGACCTGTCCCACGGCTCCGGCGGCCGCGCGATGGCGCAACTGATCTCGGGCCTGTTCCACGAATCATTCGGCAACGAATGGCTGGCGCGCGGCAACGATCAATCCGCCTTCGACGTCGGCGCCGGGCGCATGGTGATGACGACTGATGCCTATGTGGTCTCGCCGCTGTTCTTTCCCGGAGGCAATATCGGCTCGCTTGCGGTGCACGGCACCGTCAACGACATCGCCATGGCCGGTGCCCTACCGCTTTATCTGTCTGCGAGCTTCATTATCGAGGAAGGCTTTCGGTTTTCAGACCTCAAGACAATCGCGGACTCGATGGGCCAGGCGGCGCAATCCGCCGGCGTCCATATCATCACCGGCGACACCAAGGTGGTCGAGCACGGCAAGGCCGATGGCCTGTTCATTTCGACCGCGGGCGTTGGCCTGGTGCCTGAGGGATTCGATCTCTCCGCTGAGAATGCGAGGGTCGGAGACCGGGTGCTGATCTCCGGCACACTCGGCGATCACGGCGTCGCCATCATGTCAAAGCGCCAGAACCTCGCCTTTGAAACGGAGATCGTCTCGGATTCGGTCGCCCTGCATGATTTGGTCGCCAGGATGGTGGCGGCGGGCGGCTGCGGCATCCGTCTGATGCGAGATCCCACGCGCGGCGGGCTCGCGGCGACACTGAACGAAATCGCCCAGCAGTCCGAACTAGGCTTCAGTCTCCAGCAAGAGGCGATCCCGGTCAAGCCGGGGGTGGCGGCTGCCTGCGAGCTGCTCGGGCTCGATCCGCTCAACGTCGCCAATGAGGGGAAGCTGCTCGCGATCGTCTCGCCTGATCTCGCCGGAGCCGTGCTGGCCGCCATGAGAGCGCATCCGCTCGGTCGCGATGCCGCCGATATCGGCGAAGCGGTGCCCGATGATCATCACTTCGTGCAGATGGCGACGAGCTTTGGCGGTGCCCGGATCGTCGACTGGTTGTCGGGCGAACAACTGCCCCGGATCTGTTGAGGCTCAAGATGCGCATTCTGCTCCTGTTACCGCGATGGCAGTCGTGGGGCTGCTCGCAGCCATCATTTGTTCATCCGCTGCCATCAGCGGATCCCAAGAAGCTTCCTCCGGTGCGGATCATGGCCTGACATTGAGAATCTCGGTCCGGCAGTTGAATTCCTTGCGCAGATGCTCGATGCACCGCCGACAGGAAGGTAACTCCGCGAAATCGCCTCAAAATCTCTAAACGATGACCACAAGAATCATGCTCCTGCTGACGGCGCCGTTCGCAGTGTTGACGCGTTGAACGATCCGGTGAAAGCGAATGGCGTCGGAGTGATGGAATCGTTCAATCGCGAACAAGTCCAGGAGAGATGATGAAGTTGGTGAAGACCTCTGTAGTCGCATGTGTCCTTTCGGCTTTGTTTGCAAGCCAAGTGCTTGCGCAAGACCTTTCGACCGACGCCAAGAGTCGCGGCGGCATGCAAGGCAAGGGCATACAGGGGGGCATGGGCGATGATGATGAGGATTCGACCGCTCAGCTCGGCGCTGCGGACCGAAAGGCAGGTATGAAGCCGCTCAAGAGCACAAAGGGTGCAGCCGGCACCACCGGAATCGCTCCAAACAAGGGGGCAACTGACGATTCCTCAGTCGGCGGCACGCCGACCGCCGGCAAGCGCCACTAACGCGGGCAACTCTTATCGGCAAACCTCCGGTCGCGCGCAAGCGGCCGGAGGTTTTTTCCGTGTTCAGCTCGATCTCGGCGCGAATGGCCCAGCAGCAAGCAATCAAGTTGATTGCTGCGTCAAGGCCCGCTGCGGCTCGTCCACGAAAATGAGTTGCTGTTCGGTATAGGGCGGAAGCTTTTGCCCTCGATCTTGCCGCAGAAGAAGGCTCCGTGAGCTGGTCGAGTGGCGCTCCAACCCGACGTCTTTTTTAATTCGCGATTTCGTCTGGCTTGATTGTCAAGTGATATGTCTGATTTCCGGCGCGAGCGCGAATGACATGTGTTGTCGGCATAGCGTCGGGTGCGCCCCGCCCTGCTGTTGCTATCGCTTATCGAGGTCGCGCAGCGCCGAATGGTGATGCTCGGCGGGGACGCGTCACGCTCCGCGGAGCTGCTACCCCATGAATGACGTCGTCACAGCGCGTTCCGGCAGGACATCGCTAGCCCGGCTGTCCGGATTGGGAGCTGATAACTAGGATCAGGCTTTTTTCGCCTGATTCCGGTCAACAACGTGCTCGAGCCCGATGCAGTGAAGAAGCCATCGCGGTGTTTCGTGCCATGGGGACTTGTGCCTCCTCAGGAAAATCCGCTTTGCGGGCTTCATGCCCAGGCTGTCAATCGGCATTCAAATTTGACCTCCCCGCGAATTGTTCGCAAGCTTGCGCGGTACTTCCGGAGTTCCTACGCTACGGCCGCGGAGCTCGGGGCGCCTTGTTGGCGCGTTGCTGACGTGACGGACAATTGCAGCCGAGGGAGTTTACCTGATGCAAGGGGATCCGAGATCGCACGGGCTCTGGGAACTGACGGCTCCGCATGCACCTCAGACCGATCGTCTGGCTGGCGAGATGGACGTCGATGTCCTCGTCATCGGTGGCGGATATACCGGGCTTTCGTCCGCTCTCCATCTTGCAGAAGGAGGAGCGCGCGTCGCTGTCCTCGAGGCGTCTGAAATCGGCTTCGGCGGCTCCGGACGCAATGTCGGTCTCGTGAATGCCGGTATGTGGGTCATGCCGGACGCTCTCGCGGCGACGCTGGGACAAACCCTTGGGGAGCGCCTGATCGATCTGCTCGGCGACGGGCCGCGACGGGTGTTCGATCTTATTGCGCAACATGATATTAACTGCGAGCAAGAGCCCGCGGGCACGTTGCATTGTGCAGTCGGACGCAGGGGATTGGAAGAAATCAAGGCTCGTGCCGAACAATGGCAGCGACGTGGTGCGCCGGTCGAGATTCTCGATGCCGAGGAGACGCGCCGGAGGATTGGCGGTGGCAACTACGCCGGTGCACTGCTGGATAAACGCGCTGGCACAATTCAGCCGCTGGCCTATGTTCGTGGTTTGGCTGGCGCCGCACTTGCTGCGGGCGCGAAAATCTTCACCCACAGCGCTGCTCTCGCCGCCAGCGATGGCGGCTCGCGCTGGAAGGTCAATACGGCAGCCGGATCTGTGCGTGCAGATTGGGTGATTGTTGCCACCGACGCCTACGCGCGAGGACCGTGGTCGCTGGTCCGGCAGGAGCAGATCCAACTGCCTTACTTCAACTTTGCGACCCAACCTCTCCCGGATCATTTGAGAGCATCGATCCTGCCCGAACGCCACGGAGCCTGGGACACGAAGCAGGTGCTCAGTTCATTTCGCTTCGACCGTGCAGGCCGGCTCGTTTATGGCAGCGTCGGTGCTCTTGAGCGGAGCAGTGCAGCAGTGCACAGGGCGTGGGCCATCCGTTCGCTCGGCAAGCTGTTTCCTCAGCTCTCCGACATCGAATTCGAGGCCGGTTGGTTCGGGACGATCGGTATGACCTCGGACAACCTACCTCGCTTTCACAAGTTAGACCGCAACGTCATTGGGTTCAATGGATACAACGGCCGCGGAATTGCGCCGGCCACTGTGTTCGGAGGCGTGCTCGCCTCCTATGTGCTAGGGCAGGTTGCGGACAAAGATCTTCCGCTTCCGATCGCACCGGTGGAGGAGCCGCGCTTCCGCGCCACGCGGGAGGCGCTCTATCGCATCGGGGCGCAACTCGTTCATTTCACCGAAGCCCGGCTCTGACCGTCAGTTCTCGGTAATCGCGAGCTCCACGCCAAGGCACATCCTTGCTTTTCGCCGACGTATTACAGTTCCGCCGGCCTCAGAGAGGGCTATTGCCCATCTCGCTCGATCGCTGACGTAGGATGCCGATCATATGTTCAAACTCGCGACACCGTATCATCTCAATCGATCGCCTTTTCGCTGAGCCACTGGCGTCCTTCATATGCTAGCACGCGATGAAACTATTCGTCGCAGGCAGCGGCTGCCCCATCGACTCAGCAGATGTTCGAGTCCGCTAAACAGGTTGATCTCCGCAGAGCTGTCGAACATGCTCGGCACACACCAAAAACCCCGGCATCGCTGCCGGGGTTTCGCATTTCCGCGGTTGGCCTTAACGGCTGGATCAGAAGTCCATCCCGCCCATGCCACCCATGCCGCCGCCCGGAGGCATCGCCGGACCGGCGCCGCCCTTCTTGGGCAGCTCGGCGACCATGGCTTCCGTGGTGATCAGCAAGGCCGCAACCGAAGCTGCATTCTGGATCGCGGTACGGACCACCTTGGTCGGGTCGATGATGCCCTTGGTGACAAGGTTCCCGTATTCGCCGGTCTGCGAGTCGAAGCCATAGGCGTATTGATCCTTTTCGAGGATCTTGCCGACGATTACCGAGCCGTCTTCACCGGCGTTGATCGCGATTTGGCGAGCGGGCGCCGAGAGCGCCTTGCGCACGATCTCGACGCCGGTCTTCTGGTCGTCGTTCTTGGTGCGCAGGCCCTTGAGCTGCTCGGAGGCACGGAGCAGGGCGACGCCGCCGCCCGGGACGATGCCTTCCTCGACCGCGGCGCGGGTCGCATGCATCGCGTCATCAACGCGATCCTTGCGCTCCTTCACCTCGACCTCGGTCGCGCCGCCGACGCGGATCACCGCCACGCCGCCAGCGAGCTTGGCGAGACGCTCCTGGAGCTTCTCACGATCGTAGTCCGAGGTGGTCTCCTCGATCTGCGCCTTGATCTGGGCCACGCGCGCCTCGATGTCGGTCTTCTTGCCGGCGCCGTTGACGATCGTGGTGTTCTCCTTGTCGATCATCACCTTCTTGGCGCGACCGAGCATGTTGAGCGTGACGTTCTCGAGCTTGATGCCGAGATCTTCCGAGATCGCCTGGCCGCCGGTCAGGATCGCGATGTCCTGCAGCATGGCCTTGCGGCGATCGCCGAAGCCCGGAGCCTTGACGGCCGCGACCTTCAGACCACCGCGGAGGCGGTTCACGACCAGGGTCGCGAGCGCCTCGCCTTCGACGTCCTCGGCGACGATGACCAGCGGCTTGCCGGTCTGCACCACGGCCTCGAGCAGCGGCAGCAGCTCGTTCAGCGAGGAGAGCTTTTTCTCGTTGATGAGGATGTAGGCGTCGTCCATCTCGACGCGCATCTTGTCGGCGTTGGTGACGAAGTAGGGCGAGATGTAGCCGCGGTCGAACTGCATGCCCTCGACGACGTCGAGCTCCGTCTCGAGCGACTTGGCTTCCTCGACGGTGATGACACCCTCGTTGCCGACCTTCTTCATGGCGTCGGCGAGGAACTTGCCGATCTCCGCGTCACCGTTGGCCGAGATGGTGCCGACCTGAGAGATCTCGTCGTTCGAGGTGACCTTCTTGGTGTTCTTCTGCAGGTCCGCAACCACGGCATCGACGGCAAGGTCGATACCGCGCTTGAGGTCCATCGGGTTCATGCCGGCGGCAACCGCCTTGGCGCCCTCACGGACGATGGCAGCCGCGAGCACGGTCGCGGTGGTGGTGCCGTCGCCGGCCGCATCAGCGGACTTCGAGGCGACTTCGCGCACCATCTGCGCACCCATATTCTCGAACTTGTCGTCGAGCTCGATATCCTTGGCGACGGTGACGCCGTCCTTGGTGATGCGGGGAGCGCCGAACGACTTGTCGAGCACGACGTTGCGGCCCTTCGGACCGAGCGTGACCTTCACCGCGTTGTTGAGGATGTCGACGCCGCGCAGCATGCGGTCGCGGGCATCGACGCCGAATTTGACTTCTTTAGCTGACATATTGGTGTCCCTGAGTTGACTGATGTCATCTCACCCTTTGCGAGGCGCCCGCAGGCGCTCCTCAGCGGTGAGCGGTGCGAGCGTTGGATTAGGCGGCCTTCTTCCTGGCCGACGCGTCGGTGAGAACGCCCATGATGTCGCTCTCCTTCATGATCAACAGCTCCTGGCCGTCGATCTTGACCTCGGTGCCCGACCACTTGCCGAACAGCACGCGATCGCCGACCTGAAGGTCGATCGGAACCAGCTTGCCGCTCTCGTCGCGGCCGCCGGGGCCGACGGCGATCACTTCGCCCTGCGAGGGCTTTTCCTTGGCCGTATCGGGAATGATGATGCCGCCAGCGGTCTTCTCTTCTGCGTCGATGCGCTTGACCACGACGCGGTCGTGAAGCGGACGGAAGTTCATGCAGTTTCTCCTAAGTAGTTGCTCGGGTTGGGATTTCAGAGTTGTTAGCAGTCAATGCCAGCGAGTGCTAGCGCGGGCGGGGCTCAAATAGGGCTAGTCCTTTCCGGAAGCAAGGGTTTCTGGCAGAAAAATAGATGCCCGGGTTATTCGGCTCTTCGGGGGCATGCCGGCGAACAAGCGGACCGGCGACCTGCCTTCGCTGCCTAGGATTTTTCCTCACTCTCCCGCGCGGACTCGGACTCGTGATGGCGCGCTGGAGCACGCCGAGCTCGCGCCGGGTTCTGATGACGCCACGAAGAAGCTCGATGCAAAGGGCAGGCCAGTCGACTTGAAAGAGCTGCTGAGGATCCAGCGGCACTACCAACGTCCGCAAGTAAGAGCACGCATCGAGGGCGCTGGCTTGATCTGGAGAGCCGCTGCCTCGTGCCGTTCACGTCGTTCTCCGGACACTATCGATGGCAAGAAGGTGCCGCGGTCCGGTTCGCTCCCGAGGAGAGCTGCCCTGTCCTCGCATTCGCGAGGTCTCTGGACCAACTGGACCAGCGTGCGCAAGGCCAAGCAACCCGCCGACATCTTCGCGCTTTCTAACCTGCGAGCCGAACGCCGAGGTCGGCCGCGTCCCTGCGAAAGCAAAGGCGGCGATCCTGACGACGACCGCCGTGGCTCGCTGCTATGACGATTGCGGGCAGATCAGGGGCTTCCTGCAACGCGGGCAGACAGGAGCGGTACTGGAACGTGTCGTTGGGCGACACGAAGAAGGCGAGAGATCAACTAAGAGGATCCGCCGGACGCTCGGCGAAATCAGGTGAACCGGGCAAGCTCGAACCAGATTCCGCAGGCTCCTCTTCCGCGACGAGCCTTTCGGCTTGTTCGACGAGTTCGGACCGGGTGCGTGGATCGCGGATCCGGAGAAAAGCGCGGATCAGCCTAAGTCCCTGCAGATCGCTTTGCGCTGAAGACACATTGTCGTTCATTTTCGAGCTCCCTGACTTTCTGTAGGTGGTCCTAATTGCAAGTGCAAGAATGCTCCTCATCTCGCGTTGGTTGCAACATGAATCCTACCAAAAGGAGGGGTTCCGCTCAGACCTGAAAGCAAGCTCATACTGTCCGGAGCCGGTGCCGGTAGGATGCGCGCCACCGTTTCGCTTCATAGCCTCCCATCCTGTCGCAGAAGCGAAGCGCAATTCAGCGACTAGAGCAGCCGTAGCTGCCGCCTATGCGCTCCAATACACCGATTCTGGCTGTGCGGCTTTATTCGGATGGGATAACGCGCCTGATGCCAGGCAAGAAAACGGCAGAAGCCAGCCACAGAAGAGCTGTTACAGCTTCTACGCCTCGTCTTAGACGTATCGCCTTCCTCCAGAGCGTTCAATTTCGCCGTCTACCCTCGCCATTCGAGAGCCGAATCCTTCGCGCAGCAACTACAGCTCTCGATCAAGAATGCCGCAATGACGTCGTAACGATTGGTGAAAGGAAAGGAGCAGTGCCATTGCATATCGAAGGCTCGCTGAGATGATCGCGTTATCGAACGGCGCAGGGTACAATCAGACAGAGAGCATAAGGTCGTAGGCCGTGGCAATTAATCGTCGAACATTCGCTGCAGCCGGGTTTTCGACGCTCGTGTGCGGATACGCACTGATGCAGCAGGGGCGGACCACGCCGTCCAGGAGGCCAGTGGTCGCCGGCTATGTCGCCCCGTGGAAAGCCCGGACGGGCGGTCCAAACATCAAGACGATCCCGGCGCGCGAGCTGACCCACTTGATGTACGCGTTCGGCACCGTTTCGGCAGAAGGACTGGCTGGACTTGCGGATCGTTGCCTCGACGCAGGAGCCTGCGACGGAACCGCGCCCTCGCCCCCGTTCGGCGGCAATTTCGCCCAACTCGCCGAATTGAAGCGGAGCAGTCCAGAGCTTCGCATCCTGATTTCGTTGGGCGGTTGGAGCGGGTCGAAATATTTCTCGGCCGCCGCTGCCACACCGATGTCGCGCGCGCGGTTCGCACAATCCGTTATCGAGGCGTTCTTTCGCCCGTATCCTGGTCTGTTCGATGGTGTGGATGTCGATTGGGAGTTTCCCGTCTCAGGAGGACGTCCAGGAAATCTCGCCCGCCTCGACGACCGTACGAATTTCACGCTCCTGATTGCGGGGCTTCGCCGAAGACTCATTGAGTTTTCCGCATTGGAGCGCAGGGAGCTCGAGCTCACCATTGCCGTATCTGCCGCCCCCAATAAGATTGTCAATCTGGATGCGGCCGCTCTGGCCCCGCTGGTCGACCGGATCCATCTGATGGCTTACGACTATCATGCGGGCTCGGCTTTTGCCGGCTTCAATGCCCCGCTGTTCGCCAGCGCCGGCGATCCAAATCCCGATCTCAATGTCGATGCAAGTGTGAATGCCTTGATCCGGGCCGGGGTGCCGCCGGGCAAGGTCACACTCGGCGTAGCCTTCTATGGCCGAGCTGTGGCAGACGTTCCGCAGGAGAATGCGGGACTTTTGCAAGCGGGGACGAGGGCGAGCGAGCAGTGGGGAGGGAGCGATGGCATCGATTATCGCGATCTCGTTGCCAGGCGACCGGAAGAGCGGGGCTTTCGCCGCTATTGGAGTGATGAGGCGCAGGTGCCGTGGCTCTATGACGCCGAACGGCGGATATGGATCAGCTACGACGATCCGCTCTCCATCGCACGCAAGACGATGTACGCATGCGCCCATGGACTCGCCGGGATCATGATCTGGGACCTGTTCGCCGACGACGGTTCGCTGCTGCTCGCGGCGCTCCACATGCTTCCTGCGCGAAGATTCGATTAGAAGGTCGTCATCACGTCGCCTTGAAGCGCGTCATGCGTGCGCCTCGAGCGAAATCATCCGCGAAACGCGTTCGATGCGGCGAAATCAGAGCCACGTCGGGTTGAAAACGGCGATGTCGGAAATCTGACAAACGGCAGCGCCGTTCCTGACGCATGCTGGCGGCAATACAGGTTTTTCGTCATGATGCGACGTGCGCACCGGATCCCATCCGGTTGATCGCGAGGCCGGACGACTCTTCGCGACGCCTCACGCAAAGGCTTGAGCAATCCTGACCTAAGCCTTGTCTGTGTATCGGTGCGGGGTCCCGATCCCGATCGCCGCCATAAATCAGTGATCCATGCGACCATGGAGGGACATGCCTCAATGCCGATCCACACGTGGGTCCCTGGAGTGAAGACGCTGGTCTTGCCAGCCGGCCCCGTTCCTTATTACGCGGGCATCGGCAGAGTTGCGGTGAATGCTCTATTGGCCTGCTTCAGATGCGCCTCACGATCAAGCGGTCGGCGATGGCAACTTAGATTGTGAGTCTTGAGACAAATGTCAGCAACTTGACGCTACACACCATTACGAAGTGCCTGCCGCACAGCCGAATTCAATTGGCTCGCGGTTTGCTTTGCTTACGCCATCATTGCCAATCGCAAGCGGTGATTTTCCGGGCGGACTACGGCGCGCGTCGCAAGCGTGTGGTCTGGCCCCGTCGGTTTGCTGTGGCGACAAGTTAAGGCGCTTGGTTGTGGACGGCGCAAAATGCAGGGAAGTGTTTGGAATGCGATCTGGAGTTCTTCTTTCGGGAGTCGCAACGATTGCGCTCGTCGCAAGCGGTGCAGCCAATGCGGTAGATCTTTGGCCAGACGTGAAATTGCCAGCGGCAGTGTGGAGCTGGTCCGGAGGCTATATTGGCGGGCACGTCGGCGGTGGGTACGGACGAACCTCATTCAGCAATCCCTACGGTCCCTCAATCTATGGCGGCGTGGTTGACACCCCAGTGTTCCTCGCAGGTGGTCAGATAGGCTTTAATTGGCAGAAGAACAGCTGGGTTTTTGGCGTCGAGCTCGATGCCAGCGGTGTTGTCTCCGAGGGCACAAGTACCTGCCTCGCCGCCTCCGGCTTTGTTGTGAGCGCAAACTGCAAGGCAGGTCCCAACGTCTTTGCGACCGGGACCGGCCGGGTCGGTTACACCTTTGGCCCGCATGGCCGCACGCTGGCCTATCTCAAGGGAGGCGTGGCTTGGCAAAACAATCGTGGCGATGTCGTCAACAACAACGAGTTCAGTGGCCGCGGGAGTCAAGAGAACACCAGTTTCGACTATGGTCGGGTCGGTGGCATCATCGGGCTGGGTGTCGAGCAAGCGCTGACGTCTGCATGGTCGCTCAAGGTCGAATATGACTACCTGCATTTCGGTGGGCCGAGTATCGTGACGCCTCCGACGGTGCAGTTTCCGCCGTTCGCAATCCTTCCGGCGAATACAACGAGCCTGTCTAGCAGCTATCACATCGGAACGATCGGTCTAAATTACCATTTTGACGCCGACCCTTGGGGTGCGCAACGGTCCGATGCGCCGTTGTTCACGAAAGCAACGGGCAGCGTGCCGCCGACGACTGACACAGCCGGGTGGTCGTTCGAAGGCGGCTCGCGGCTCTGGCTCAGCCGCGGACGATTCCAATGGAATTTGCCTAATCAAATCCCTACTGGAGATCCTGACATTCTTGTATCGAGGATCACCCACCACGGTCTCAACGGACTTTCCGGGGAATTGTTTGGCCGTCTTGACAGCCCGTGGGGAGTGTTTTTGAAGAGCAACGTTGGCATCGGTCGCTTCGACAAAGGAAGCACCAACGATGAAGATTGGGGCATCGATGACGTCCTCTCCTACGTCAACACGGTATCACGCCAGGCAAACGGGAGGTTCACCTATTACACCGCCGACGTAGGTTACGATTTCCTGCGCGGCGCCAACTACAAGGTCGGGGGCTTTATCGGCTGGACCTACTACGAACAGAGCTCCGACTCCATCGATTGTGTACAGATCGCCAACCCGATGGGTTCATGCTCGCGGCCACATCCAGGTGATGACGACACGATCGCTGGAAGTCAGAATTCCCAGTGGAATGCACCTCGTGTCGGCCTAAGCGCCGAAACCATGCTCACCGAGCGTTGGCGTTTGAGTAGCGACGTCGCTTACCTGCCTTGGACCGATTTCAACGGACGTGACAATCACCTTGCGCGACCGCCGACCACATTCCTTGATCAACGCGGGAGCGGAGGCGGGGGTGTACAGGTCGAAGGCGTGTTGTCCTACTTCATTACCAAGAACTTCAGCGTCGGCGTCGGCGCGCGCTATTGGGCCATGTGGACCAAAAAAGACAGCGAAGTGACATGCACAGGCTGTGATGGCCCGGGAACCACTGAGACTGTGCTTTCGAAGTTCAGCGCAGAGCGCTGGGGCACGTTCTTTCAAGCCTCTTATAGGTTCGATTGAAAGCTCACAGCTCCAAACGAAACGCGGCTTGGTTGAACTGCGGGCCTGCAACAACGCCCCTGGAAACCGGATGAGCTCCGAACAAGCCGTCTGTCATCATCGCGCAACTTGTCCGGCAGGCTTTAAGCAGTGTCAGGCCCAAGTCACTGCTCCAAGTCCGATCGAAGGCAGGGCTGATTTATGAAGCTGCAGCATGGCATTGGAGTTTGTTCGCCTCGCTGGCTGTGCGCTGCACCTGGCAGGGCCCCGGCGGATCGACGGCCGCATCGCCGAATAGTGCGCGCCCAATCGAGTTCTGGCGTGGAAGGGCCTTTCTCAATCGTGCGGATCGCTCGCGCCAGACGATCTCGCCGCACCTGCACCTCAAAATCAAGGGAGCTGAGCAGATCGATCGTTCTCTTGTTGCCGGCGCGCACGCGTCTCCGAATCTTGTCGAAGCCAATGAATACGCCGCCGATCTGCGGCGAGCACCCTCGAGGCCTGCTAGAATTAGTAGGTTCCCCGCTCTCAGCGAAGTGAGTAGAGCCATTTTGCGAGACACGCGTCGTGCAACAAGGCCAGACCCACGTGAATAAATGCTTGTTAGTTCGGCCTGTCCCTGAACGCAAACCCAAACTGGCCACTAGGCCGGCCCACTGCTTTTGCGCGACAACGCGAAGTACGGCCGGGATAGCAGAATCTCGATCCAGTTGGGTTTTGACCCCGCTGCGCCGCATCTCTGTTGCACTGGCCCTGGTTGGCTGCCCGTGACGGGAAGCGCCGGGGGCGACGATCCCGCCTCGTGCCACGACACCACGGCGAAGGCCAGTGGCACGGACGCGCGCAGCGCTGGCACGCCAAGTCCCCTATCGTCCATCGAGCACCGCCTGCCGCCAGATTCTACCACCCCACAGACGCTCGAGCTGCCCGGGCGAACGCTTGGTTTCATCGCGACTGCGGGCTCGATCCGCGTGTTCGGCGACAAGGGCGAGCCGCAGGCGGACATCGCCTACACCTCCTATCAGCTCGGCGGCACAGATCGTGCCAGGCGTCCAGTCACATTCCTCTTCAATGGCGGCCCGGGCGCGGCCTCGGCTTGGCTGCAATATGGCAGCGCCGGGCCATGGCGGTTGCCGATCGATGCGGAGTTCGTCACGCCGTCGGCGTCGCCGGAGATCAGGCCCAACGCCGAGACCTGGCTGGATTTTACCGACCTCGTCTTCATTGATCCCGTCGGCACCGGCTATAGCCGTTTCGCAGCGACGGACGACGATGTGAGCAAGCAATTCTATTCAGTCGACGGCGATGCCTGTTCAATCGCGCTGGTGATCCGCCGCTGGCTCGAGAGGCACGAGCGGCTCTCCTCGCCGAAATATGTCGCGGGCGAAAGCTATGGCGGCATTCGCGGACCGAAGGTCGTGCGCAATCTGCAGATGCGGCAGGGCGTTGGCGTGAAGGGTCTGATCTTGATCTCGCCGCTGTTCGACTACAGCGAGTTCACAGGCAGGAGCCTTCTGAAATATGTTGCGACGCTGCCAAGCTATGTCGCGGTGGCCCGTAAAGCCAAGGGCGAGGGCAAGGGAGCGGTCAGTCGAGCCGACATCGCCGACGTGGAAGATTACGCACGTGGCGAATTCCTAGCCGACCTCGTCAAGGGCAAGGCCGACGAGGAGGCCACAAGCCGTCTCGCCGACAAGGTTGCCGGCTTGATCGGCATAGACCGGGCCATCAGCCGACGGCTTGCCGGGCGCCTTGACGTCGGCGAATTCTGCCGCGAGTTCGATCGCGAGAGCGGCAACGTGACCGGCCGTTATGACGCATCCGTGCGCGGCCTTGATCCCTATCCGGATTCCGATGTCCACCGCTTCGGCGACCCCTCGGCCGATGCACTGCGGGCGCCGCTGACGAGTGCCGCAGTCGAGGTCCTGACCCGCAAGCTCAACTGGCGGCCGGACGGCTCCTATGAACTGGCCAACAGCGCGGTAATTGGGGCGTGGGATTTCGGCCACGGCAGCTCTCCAGAATCGCTCTCGGACCTGCGCCAGATCCTTGCGACGGACGCGACAATGAATGTGCTGATTGGACATGGCCTTTTCGATATTGCGACGCCCTATTTCGGCTCGAAGATGGCGCTCGATCAGTTGCCCCCCTTTGCCTCGGCACCGCGAGTCAAACTCGTGGTCTATCCGGGCGGACACATGTTCTATTCACGCGACTCCTCGCGCCGTGCCTTTCGCGCAGAGATCGAAGCGATCATGAAGTACTAGCACACCTAGCTGCCGCGGACATCGTAGCGCCATATGAAGGGAGCTGTCCGTGATCATGACGCGCGGCGGCGTGCCGGCGGATTTCAAGAGCTTCTTCATGAGCCGCTCCTCCGCGCGCGAGTCCCTTCGGCGCTGTATCAGGACGGCGAGAACAAAGCCCCTGGTCGACAGCGCGCCAAGAGCCATAGTTTCCCTGCCAGTCATGCGAACCACGCCTGAAAAACGCAGCCCTTCACGACCCGCTCAAGCCACCAATATATTTTTGCCGTCTCGTGCGCTGCGGGATACCCACCGCGCAAATCATGTAATTGTCCTCGATGCGCCTGTGCAATCGCACAATTCGTCATTTCAAGATGCCACCGGCTCGGAAAGCCGGTTTCATGTATCATCACCGGACGTTCATCTTGCCCCCACATCTTTGCGGCGCCGTGACATAACTGATCGGGTCGCCACAAGACCGTTGTGACCCTTGATGCAGGCCGCTCGGAGCAGTTGGCGCGGATCGCAGAGGTTATATGAGAGGGAGAAATCCCTGCGCGCCCTTCCTCGGCGGAAACAGCATCGGCCTGCGTTAAGCGTGCTGAACGGTATAACTAGGAAGCCAGATATTTCGGGTCTAGAATTGTTGCCTCGGGTCTTGACTGTGCTTTTTGGCCATGAGCATTTTGAACGCAGAAGGCCATCGCCGATCATTATTGTCGGTTGGCTTTTTTAACGAGAAGCAGATGCTGGTTGGGGTGCCCTATCTGGTAATTGGCGTCTGCGGATCGCAGCTTGGCTTGTGATAAACTGGCTCATCTAGCGGGCCGTATCGCGTGGGGGCGTCAATGCATGATTGGAAGAGCGAACTCGATGCGCTTGTCGCTGAAACCACGGCATTCGCCAGATCGCTGAAGGTGGAGATCGAGCGGCCTCAGCCGAACGAAGCCGTCGCGCAGGGTACCTCCAGCGGACCTGACTATGGCGGCAGCGAACGCGATGAGATCAAGAAGCGCGTCGAGAGTTTCAAAGCGCATCAAGAGCGCTACATGCGCGAGCGCGAGGAATATGCCGATTCCTTGCTGCGACGGATCAAGCCGATCACGAAGCGCTAGAGAGCTCGTTGGAAGTTCAGCAGCCCGTACAGCCCCTTGAGTTATGCAAGTCACGCAACACGGGCTCTCAAACGTGAAGATGGGTGAACTTTCCGCCCGTTTCGATCGCTGGTAAGCTCACCATATGCTTCGGGGCGGACGCGAACTCATTCCGGACCGCGAAAGCTTTCAAGCCCGATCGATTGTTCGGTTGCAGGTTTCCACCGAACATCTAGCCGATCGCGCTGGAAAACTGCCTTTGTTTCTACAACAGCACGAGTTCTGCTCCGAGCTCGGGGTGCCACCACGGTTGAGCTTCTTCGGAGGCGATCGCCGGACGCACTGCGATCGGGTCTTTGCCATTGACTAGGATCAAAACACCAAGTGAGAATCTTCTATCTTCAGCAAGAGTAAAAGGAGGCTAGAGGTCTCATGGCCAATCTTCCGACTATTGGTGTGCTTGCACTTGCCATTCTCGTTGACTCTGGATCCCCTTCGGTCGCCGCTCCGCGGGGGCACATTCCGCCGGCTCGGCAGGACATTTATTGCCTGCAGGGACGTAGCTGGGGATATCCGGGCAATTGCCAGTTCTCGACCTATGACCAGTGCATGGCCACTGCATCCGGCACTTACGCTTATTGCGGTATGAATCCGATCTACGCGTTCCAGCGACAGAGAGGACAATTGCGCTGATGTATGATCGTCAAGCGTGATCGACGTATCCCTCCGTTGCTCGTGTAGATCGGTCTTCCATCAAGGCTGAGAAGACGTTGGAGTCCGCATGATCGGACGTCCTTTGTGCGAATGCGCTCGCGATGCCGCCGTGCCGGGTCGTTCGCTCGTCGATCGCAGAACTGCGGCCGCTGGTGTTCTGCGCAACATGCGGCGTCACGTTCATCGAACGCAGCTCGTTGACGAAGTGTTCTGCGTAGACTTTGTCGGCATCAAGCTTGATCGCTGTCGACCGGTCGGCATGAGGCTCGATCATGTGCAGGGCCGCCACCCTTTCGGCATGCCCGTGGGCCAGTGTCAGGCAGGCATCACAGCAGGCCGTGGCGGTTCGAGATCAGCCCGTGCCCGATGAAGCACAGCTTTGTATCTTTGCCTTTACCGTTGCGGTAGAGCCTGGCACCGAATCAGAGGTCGAACCATGGGTGTCGTTCGAGCGTTTCTGGCCATGGAAGCTCGCTTCCGCATTGCGCCCGCCGCCCTGAGCCGGCGGCTCGCCAGAACCGTCCTTCGGCTTGATGCTCTTTATCGAGGCCCAAGCCTCGATCAGCGTGCCATCTTCCGAGAAGTGATCGCTCCACGCGGCGTCCCATCGGACGCCGCGTCGCGATTCGCAGTTCGTTTACTGGTGCGTGCCGTAGCGGTTGCCAGTGTTCACGTTTCTATAGCTGCCGCCTCGATGAGAAGACCCTAGACCGCCCGAATAGTGCCCTCCATGGCTCGATGTATGATAGCCACCACCGTAGGAGACGCGCCCTCCGCCCCCGTGTCCACCCCTGGCATGGGCAACTGATATTGAGCAAAGGAGAACAAACGAGAGCAGCGCAACATTTTTCAACATGATCTTTCCCCCTAAGTTGAATAAGGCGAATCTCTCCCAAAGTAGCACCGATAGGGCAATGCTACTTTGGCCAACCCCGGGATTCCCCGGACTATTGATTTGCCGCGGTGGTTGATGTTGTATCGTGCTTGGGTCTGGGGGTGAGTTATGCGTAAATTAGGTATTGCGGTGCTGTGCACCGCATTAGGTGGCTGCGTCACCAGCGCCGAAACTGTTCAGTTTCGGCCATCCAATCCACAACAGCAGGCACTTATGCGAGATGGGCAACCGGCCCTAGTCTCTCGTCAGAAGGCTTCGCTTATTCTCGTCCGCCCCGCCTCTAGGCAGGTGCGAGCGAACGGACGACCAGTCTTCGTTGTTGCAATAAACAACCTCAGCAAGGGCCCCGTAGATTTCCGGGTATCCCAAGTGGAAGCCACCCAGCATGCGGGCGGGTCCGACTATGGGATGCAGGTCGTCACCTACGAGATGCTGGTCCAAGAGGAAAAGAACCGGCAGGTCGCAGCGGCAATCTTCACAGGCTTAGCCGCGGCAGGAAACGCCTACAGCGCGTCGCAAGCTGGTTACGGCCACTACACGGCCCCAAGCGGACGGACAGGGACATTCTATAGCCCAACGGCGGCCGTCATCGCGCAGAGCAATGCGAGCGCGCAGAACGAAGCCATGATCGCTTCCACCGTCGAGGCTGGGCAACGCAATATGGCGGTCCTTGAGCAGTCAATCATCAAGGACAACACGCTCATGCCCGGTGAGTGGTACGGAGGGCAATTGCATCTCGCGCCACCAGTTGCCAGTGAGTCCGGAGGACCGAAGACTTACACCATCGTCATTACTGTTGGCACTGATCGGCACGTGATCGATATCGCTCAAGGACCGGCTGGAGCTTGAGGGCCCGGACCAATCGGCATCCTGGCGCGTTTCCGGATTTGCTGATCCGCATTGCAAATCGAGCTTGTGCTTAGATCAGAATGCTCATTAAGCTGATTTCTTCAGGTGGCAGTTGGCTTCGAAGGTCACTTGCCAAGTTTACAGGCCGTCGTGCGATTTCGAGCGCTATCGTGCTTGTCTTTGGAACTTGGCTTCCGTGCAATGGCGCCGAAATAGCCATCCACCCTCTTGGCGAATTCACCTTCATCGAAGTGTCGGGCGACCTCGAAGGCGGAGACGCTCGTCTCTTCGCGGAAAGGACAGCCAATGTACCAAAAGCCATCGTAACGCTCCTAAGCGACGGTGGCAGCCTTCTAGCTGGGATCGGGATCGGCGAAACTATCCGATCGAAGGGGTTCGCGACCTTAGTGCCTGCTAACAGCCGTTGTGCATCGGCGTGCGCTCTTGCGTGGCTTGGTGGGATTCCACGATATATGGCGACAAATGCTCAAGTTGGGTTTCACGCGGCCTACGATGGCTCCTCCGGGAACGAGACCGGTGTGGGAAATGCAATCTTGGGAGCTTACGTCAACAAACTTGGCCTGTCGTACTCGGCAGTAATTTATATCACGCAAGCATCACCTGCATCGATGACTTGGTTGAGCGCAGACGATGCAAAGAAGAACGACATTGATGTGAAAATCCTTGAACCGTCCAATACAAGTTCAGGCTACGGCGCCCCACAGATAGGTCCGTCACATTCACCGTCCTCGCTCCGCGCCAAGGTCGGTGAATTCGTAAGCCTCTTGTTCGCCGTATGGTCCGGCCCTAACGACAAAGTCGCCGCCATTCTTCCGCGGCTGTACGGCGCACATGTCCTCTTCTACGGTCGTAATCTCTCGGATGACGAGGTCCTCGCGGACAAGATGAAATCAATAAATCGCTGGCCCCAGCGCCTATATAAGTTGCGTGAAGGATCACTTGCTGTCGAATGCAACGAGGCGGTCGGTGCGTGTAAAGCAAGTGGGATCGTGGATTGGGTGGTTCGTAGTCCTGCACGGAATGCGCAAGGCGGCGGCGCGAGCAGCTTTGAATACACTTTCGAAATGAGCGATGGACCGTTGCGGATTACAGCGGAAGGCGGAAGCGTAATCAGCAGGCTGCCCACCACTGTCATCCGTTAGGTCATAATCACCCGTTTCATTCAACCGACGAAGTCGCGCGCGCGCCCGCAACGCAAATAAGAGGGCCGAAGCCCTCTTTTCAACGTTAGTACCGACGATAGCCCCGATGGTAGCCGTAGCCGCGACGTACGTAGGGGCGGCGGACGACGTAAACCCCACGCCGATACACGGGCCTTGTGCGGACGCAACCGCGCGGACCGCAGACCACTGCAACGCTCTCGACGTTCGAAGACTGGAACTGTCCCAAAGGGACGAGCGGCAACGCTGAAGCGGCTCCGGTCGAAATTGCTGCGCCACCTAAAGTCGCCAATGCGAGAAACGCCAATTTAATTCTCATCTGGTTTCTCCCGTTGATTGTAGTCGCCGCAGGCACAGCATAGAGGTCCCTTTCTGAACGACGTATGAGCGCGAAGACTGAATCGCGGTAATAAAGCGGCGACTGAAGCGTCGGCTCTTGCTTCGACCGCGAACATCTCTGCGACAATTGGTCTTTAGTTCTTCGTCAGTGGCTTCTTCGGCTGCTCGGCGACTGCCTCAACATCAATCCCGGGCAGTTCGCCCGTGCGGTCCTTCAGATCGGCTGCACGCTGGATCAAACCGGACGCAACCTGCGGGTCCTTTGTTGTTTTTGCCATGCGCAGCAGCGTTGCTGCGGCCTCTCGGGCAAAGGAGGTGTAGCGCGGCACGTCTTTCATCCTAGCGAAGTCCCATTGAGATGAGTCAGGAACCCGGATTGCGTTCCGGTGCTTTGTACAAAAATGTACACAGGCACAAAGAGGCCTTAGCTCCAGGGCTGGCGGCAAGCCGAGGCCTTGTGTCGGCGTCACGTTGTCGAGGCGCGATCTGGAAGGATCAACTTAGCTCCTGCAAGACGGGCATCGTGGGCGGCGGCTCCGGAGCAGCAACAGCGGGCGCTTCGGGCGTCATTCTTCGCTCGCAGGCAACAAGCCCACCAAGGCCTTCGCTTCTGATTTCAGAGCATCGACTGCGGTCTTGCGCGCGTCAGCATCGAACCGCGTTCTGATCGCTGACAGTGAGAGGGCTCCCCTCAGCTTGCCATGCACGTCGACCAAGGGCACGGCTGCAGCAGCAACCTCCGGATCCCGCTCGCCGATCGAAACGTAAAAGCCGCGATCGCGGATCTTCTTCCCCGCCGGATCAGATGACTCGCGGTAGGCGGTGAGAACCCGGCCCGCGGCGCCGCGATCGATAGGCAACCGCTGACCCTCTTCAAGGTGGTGTCGAACCGAACGTGGAGAATTGACGCGGTAAAGACAGATGCGTTCATCGCCATCCGCGACATAGAAGGACGCGGTTTCCCCGGTTGCTTCGACCAGTCGGCGGAGCGCCGGCCGGATCACTTCACCGAGGTCCAGGCCGCGTTGATAGAGCGCGCCGAGCCGCCACAGCTCCGGTCCCGGCCGAAACAACCGGTCCGGACCCCGAACCAGGAAACCGTCGGCTTCCAGCGAAGCGGCCAGCCGCAGCACCGTGCTCTTATAGAGGTCGGTTGCGACAGCAATTTCGGTGAGCGTCATCGCGGTGCGTTCCGCGCCGAAGGCTTTCAGAATCGCGAGAGCCCTGCCAACGGCGTCAACGCCAGTCTTGCCCATATCTGCTCCGGTTCTATGGAATAGAACTCTTATCGTCGATGCAAGGTGGAATCCATCGTTATCGTGCGGAGTAGTTCTGACCCACAGAATATGGTTGACCGGTCCGTCTCATGCGGCTACTGATTTCACACCACAGAATAAGTTCTACGGAGCGAAACTATGGAAGGGCAGCCAGCGCTTGCCGTTGATTTGCGCGAGGTGATGATCCGTTTTGGCGCCTTCACCGCCGTCGAGAGCATGAACCTCCAGGTCGGCGATACGGAGTTCGTCGCGGTCGTGGGACCGACGGGGTGCGGCAAGTCCACAATCCTGAACACTGTCACGGGGCTTCTGAGGCCCGCGTCGGGGGAGGTTCGCATCTTCGGCAAGCCGCTCGCCGGACTGAATGACCAGTCAGGCTACATGCTCCAGCAGGAAGGGCTGCTGCCGTGGAAGACCGCGCAGGACAATATGGGCCTCGGGTTGGTGTTCCAGGGCAAGTCGGTCGAAGCCGCGCGTGCCGAAGCGCGGCCCTGGCTTGCGAAGGTCGGCCTCAAAGGGTTCGAGGAGCGCTATCCACATCAGCTCTCGGGCGGGCAGCGCAAGCGCGTCGCAATGGCGCAGACGCTGATCATGGAGCCGAGAATCGTCCTGATGGACGAGCCGTTCTCGGCGCTCGACGTTCACACCCGCAGGCTCATGCACCGCATCCTGCTCGACCTTTGGCAGGCCGAGCGCCGCTCACTGATCTTCATCACTCACGATCTCGACGAGGCGATCACGCTGGCTGACCGCGTGGTCGTGATGTCTTCGGGGCCCGGGAGCCGGATGGTGGGCGATGTCAAGATCACCCTGCCGCGTCCGCGGGATGTCTCCGCGCTGCAGACCACGGACGAATTCGTCGCCCTCTATCGCGAAATCTGGTCGCTGCTCGGCGCTGAAGTGGAGAAGAGCTATGCCACGCAGAACTAAGGTCGCCGTCACGCAGGCCGCCATCATCCTTGCGCTCCTCCTGATCTGGGAGCTCGGAGTGAGGTCGGAAGTCATCGACTCGTTCTTCTTCCCTGCGCCGTCGACTCTGGTCCAGCGGATAAGGGAATGGATGTCCACCGGCGATTTCTGGACCGATGTCGGCATCACGCTGGTCGAGACGATCCTGTCCTTTGTCGCTGGGATTGCGATCGGCACCGCGCTCGGAATCTGGCTCGGCCTTAGCCCGTTCGCTGCTGACGTCGTTCAGCCCTTCATCAAGATGTTCAACGCAATCCCGCGCATCCTGCTGGGGCCAATCTTCGTCATCTGGTTCGGCCTTGGGCTGACCTCCAAGGTCGCGCTCGGTGTGACGCTGGTGCTGTTTGTCGCCTTCTTCAATACCTTCCAGGGCGTGCGCGAGGTCAATCCGGTCGTGCTCGCAAATGCGCGGCTTTTGCGGGCCTCGAAATCCTCGTTGTTGCGCCACGTCTATCTGCCGTCCGCTACGACTTGGATCCTGTCGAGCCTGCGAGTGTCCGTCGGCATGGCGGTCATGGGGGCTGTCGTGGCCGAGTACCTCGGCTCGTCCGCAGGTCTTGGCCATCTGATCGCGCAGGCCGAAGGCGTGCTCGACGCAACCGGCGTGTTCGCCGGAATCATCGTCTTGTCCGCATTCGTCATTGCTCTCGACGCGGTCGTCGACCGTGCGGAGAAACGGCTCCTGGTCTGGCGGCCAGCGCCCGCTCACGAAACCTGAACTGATGCATCGTCAATTATGGAGATCCACATGCGCGCGTTGATGCGAGTCATCCTGAGCGTGGCGGCTATCGGCCTCGGCCTCTCGTCGGCTTGTGCCGCCGAACCGGAGAAGGCGACACTGAAGATTGCTGTCGGCTCCCAGATCCTCAACTATATGCCGCTCGAACTCGGGGTGAAGCTCGGCAACTTCAAGGAAGAAGGCCTCGATGTCACCGTTGAGAACTTCCAGGCAGGCGGGTCGAAGGCGCTGCAGGCCCTGATCGGCGGCTCGGTCGATGGCACCGTGGGATTCTATGACCACACGATCCAGATGCAGGCGCAGGGCAAGGCGATTTCCTGCGTCTTCCTGCTCAACGATATCCCCGGGGTTCTTCTCGGGGTACGCAACGATCTCGCTTACAAGGTGAAGAACGGCGCCGACCTGAAGGGTCTGAAGCTCGGCATCACGGCGCCCGGCTCATCGACGGACACGATGGCGCGCTACTACATCAAGAAGTCCGGCCTGGGACCGCGCGACGTCAATATCATCGCGGTCGGGAGTGGCGCGCCGGGCATGGTGGCGCTCGAAGCCAAGAACATCGACGCGCTGGTCTATTTCGATCCCATCGCCACGCTGCTGGCGCGGAAGAATACGGCCAAGCCCCTGTTCGATGCGCGCACGGTGGAAGGCTCCCAGGTCGCCTTTGGAGGCGTCTATCCGACGGCGTGCCTTTACCTGCAGCAATCGTTCATCGACAAGAATCCGGAGACCGTGCAGCGCCTGGTCAATGCCTTGCTGAAGACCCACCGCTGGATCAACTCGGCGTCGACCGAGCAACTCGTCGATGCAATTCCGCCCGGGTACAAGACGGACAACCGCGAGGTGAACATCGAGATTCTGAAGGCCTCGAAGGCGCTGTTTTCCCAGACCGGCCTCATGGACGCCGAAGCGGCCAAGGTTCCGCTCGCGGTGCTGAGTGATTTCGACCCGAAGATTGCGGCGGCCAACATCGATCTCGGCAAGACCTTCACCAATCGTTTTGCCGAACATGCAGCCAAGTTGCCGAAATAAGTCCGGGTGTTGGCCGCGCGTCTCAAGGAAGGCTTTGTCAGATGTCTCTGCCGCTCTCCGGCATCCGCGTCCTCGACCTGTCTAATGTCTTGGCAGGTCCGTTCTGCGGCTACCATCTTGCGCGCCTCGGCGCGGAGGTCATCAAGGTTGAAAACCCGAACGGCGGTGATCTTGCCCGCCGGCTCGGCGCCGATCCGGAAAGGGCAGAGCGTCTGCAAGGCCTCTCTTTCGTGGCCGTCAATGCCAGCAAGCAATCCGTCGCGCTCGACCTGAAGTCGCAACCGGGTAAGGAGGTATTTCTGCGGCTCGTCTCCGAGGCCGATGTCGTTCTCGAAAACTTCCGACCCAAGGTGATGGAGCGGCTTGGTCTCGACTTCGACATCTTGAGCAAGCGCAATCCACGCCTCGTCTATTGCGCGATCTCGGGCTTTGGGCAGAGCGGCCCGTGGTCCGGCCGGCCGGCGTACGATCAAATTGTCCAGGGCCTTTCAGGTGCGATGAGTGTGACGGGCGATGCGGCCACGGCGCCGCTGCGGACCGGCTTCCCGATCTCCGACACCATCGCCGGATTGACGGCCGCCTTTGCCATCGCCGCCGCGCTCGTCGAGCAGCGGCATACGAAGCGCGGCCGTTTCATCGACGTCTCGCTGCTCGAGGCGACCATCGCGGCGATGGGATGGGTAGTATCCAATCATCTGAACGCCGGCGTCGAGCCGCAGCCGATGGGCAACGAGAACTTCACCGCCGCGCCGTCAGGCACTTTTCGGACCGCTACGGGTCCCCTGAATATCGCCGCCAACGAGCAAAAGCAGTACCAGACCCTTTGCGACCTGATCGGCCGGCAAGATCTGAAAGCGGACCCGCGTTTTGCAAAGCGCGAGGCGCGCAAGTTGAACCGCGCGTCGCTGACCGAGGAGCTCAACGCGGCCTTGAACTCCAGGCCGGCAGAGGAATGGGAGATGCTGCTGAATGCCGCGGGTGTTCCTGCCGGCTGTGTGCTGACCGTTCCCCAAATTCTGCAGCAGCCGCATGTGTTGGATCGTAACTTCGTGGAGAGGTTACCTGCTGAAAGGGCAGGTGAGCCGTCCTTGCGGGTCACGCGCCCAGGTTTTCTGCTGGACGAAGAGTTTCCCGTCCCATCGCGGCCGCCGACCCTCGGTGCCGACACTGAACGATGGTTGGCGCGGCTTGGCTACACCGCTCAGGAGGCTGAGCAGTTGATCTCCAGTGGCGTGGTCGGGACGCCACGCCAGGGCGAGGCACACTTTCCGCAGGTTCGCGCCGCAACCGATGGCGCTGCGTGAAGCAGTTGCATGCAAGTGGTGGCCAGTTCGGCCACCAGCCAATTTGGATTGGAAAAGCAGAATGAGCGAAACAGAGCTGCGAGAACAGGCTGCCCATTGGTGGCGAACCTCCATATGCGATATCGCCCCAGGGCGGATCGCTTATCGCGGATACCCGATTGAGGACTTGATCGGGCAGATTTCGTTCCCCGCCATGATCTGGCTGATGCTGCGGGGCGAATTGCCTCTACCTGCGCAGGAGAAACTGTTGCAAGCTGCGCTCGTCGCCTCCGTCGATCACGGTCCGCACGCGCCATCGATTGCAATCGCCCAGATGGCGGTCAGTTGCGGGCTGCCGCTCAATGGTGCGATGGCGTCTGCTATTAACACGCTCGACGACGTGCATGGCGGAGCCGGAGAGCAGGCGATCGAGCTGTACGAGGACGTCCTGCGACGCAGCGAGACCGCGGAAACCGACCGAGCCGCCAATGATGCCATCGACCGGTTCATCGCCATACGCAGCAAATATCTGCCTGGCTTCGGTCATCGCTTCCATCCCGTCGATCCGCGTGCCGCACCGCTGCTGGCCCTCGTCGATGCTGCCGTGGGTGAAGGCGTGGTCAGTGGCCACTACGCCAGCGCCGCGCGCGCGATCGAGCGCGTCATGCAGCGGCGCAAGGGCAAGCTCATCCCGATGAACATCGATGGCGCGACCGCGGTGATCTATGGCGAGTTGGGATTTGCCGCGCCGCTCGCGCGTGGCATCTTCTGCCTGTCGCGCGCGGTCGGCATCCTGGCACATGCCTGGGAGCAGACCGGACGCAAGGACCGCAACAAGGGACCCATGCCCAAGCAGTTCGCCTACAAATATGAGGGGCAGCCGAAGCGAAGGTTGACCGGCGCGCCATGATGTATCTCGATGGGCCACCACAGGTCATCGAAACGCGCGTCTGGGCGACCATGCCGGCCGAATTTCGCAGGCCCGGCGTCCGCTCGGATTGGGCCGACGCCAACCGCGGCGGCAAGCCGGTCGATTGCTTCATCGAAGGGCCATCGTTCGACGCGTCCGGAAATCTCTATGTGGTCGATATTCCCTTCGGCCGCATCTTCAGAATTGCAACGGATGGCGCCTGGTCCCTGATCATCGAGTATGACGGTTGGCCAAACGGACTGAAGATCGCGCCGGACGGCCGCATTCTGGTCGCCGACTACATGAATGGCCTGATGGAGCTGGATGCACGGCGCGGCACGGTCCGGACCCTGCTTGGTCATCGCATTTCCGAGTCCTTCAAGGGCTGCAACGACCTGCATATCTCGTCGATCGGCGACATCTACTTTACCGACCAAGGCCAGACCGGGTTACACGATCCAACCGGCCGCGTATTTCGCCTGCGTCCCGATGGACGGCTGGATTGCCTGATCTCGAATGGGCCAAGCCCGAATGGTCTCGTGCTCGACCCCCACGAAACCGCGCTGTTCGTGGCAATGACGCGTGACAACAGCGTCTGGCGGGTGCCGCTCGTGCGCGATGGAGGAGTCGCCAAGGTCGGCAGGTTCAGCGTGTTCTTCGGGATAAGCGGTCCAGACGGGCTGACCATGGACGCGAATGGGCGACTATTCGTTGCGCATGCCTCGCTCGGTCATGTCTTCGTGCTGGCGCCCAACGGTGAATGTATCGCGCGCGTCAAATCCTGCGCTGGCCCAACCTGCACGAATGTCGCATTGGGTCCAAATGGCGCTCTGTTCACCACAGAATCATCTACCGGCTCCATATTGATCGCCGACACTAATGGTCTCTAAGACAGATTGATTGCCAGCACCCGAGGAGGACTAGCCTGCTCGGTCCGTTCGGGAGAGGCGGCCCTGTCCACCTATCGCGACGGCCGGGAGGGGTGTCGGGCGCTGCTCACGGACGTCAACCCGGGTGATGGCATCACGGGTTGGGAGCTGGCCCGGCGGGTCAGGGAGATCACGCCCGGCTTTCCCGTGATTTACATGACGAGCGCCAGCGCCCCGGATTGGAAATCGCAGGGCGTTGACGGTAGCGTCCTGATCGAGAAGCCCTTTGCGCCAGCGCAATTGGCTGCCGCCGTGTCGCAGCTGCTCGATACGGCGGCTTAGCCGGGTTGAATCCCTGTTCGCGCCTGCAACGCCGGCTATGCGTTGGGCCTGGATGCGGCCGCTGCGCGAGCCGCTGCTACCGCCATCCAGTCCCGCAGCAGGTCTCTGTCCTCCTTCGAAAAGGATGCGCGCCGCTTGAGATCTTCCAAGGTCTCGCCGGGATGGCATCGCTCGAAATCCTCACGGATGAGCGACTCGAGGTAGATTCGATCTTCGGTGCCTGAAACGAAATGCTGGCGCGAATCGGTCCTCATGGTCGTTCCTCGGCGCACGCAGTCGAAGGCGGACCCGGATGCGGCACAACGGCAGGAGCGATCGTTGGTTCACGAACAGACCGGTTCGGATCGACGCTGACCGCGTCAAGGCCGCCGAGAGGCCCGTGGATCGTTGCGACCGCGGCCGCCGTGAGGACGCTCGGCTGCTGAATTCGGGTAGGGTCACTCCTGCTTCGGCATTCGCCCTTTGCCGTCGCACTTCGTGCAGCGGCCAGGAAAGATCCTGCGACCGGGTTCGGTCTCGCGCGCCGGCTGGTGCCCGGCGCCATTGCAGACGTCGCATTTGACCTCGGCGGAGCCGCCTTTCCTCATGCCTCGCCCGGGCGGGCGAAGAGTGTCGCCGGCGGCGTGGTGCGGGGCGGCGGCAGCGGCCGGGCGCTGCCGCCGGGTTTGCTCTTGGCGTCGTACCTTTTGGCCAAGTCGAGCAGCCGTCTTCGTGTGAACGGGTCCGCCTTCTCCGCCAGATCGCGCGCCCGCTGCGCGAAGCCGCTGTAGAACTCTTCCATGACGCCACCCCACAACATCACCGAAGCTGGATTTGATTGGGTGGCGCGGTTCGCGTCAAGAGCTCGCTTGTGTCGGCGCAGCGACCGGGAATAGTCTAAGCGCGGCAGGGGAAGCCAGATGTCGCTGCTACATCCAATCCGGAAGCCGTGCCCGCACTGCGGGCGGCCAATGAAGCTTGCCTGCGAGGAGGCCGCCAGAGGCGTGGAGCGCTACGTCTGCCCCGATTGCGACGACGATCCGCTGCACGATCCCGACGCCCGGAAGTGGGTGGAAGGCCCGCTGCGGCCGCCGGCCAAATAGTGATCCGGAAGAAATCAGCCTTAGCCGGTGATCCGGCCTCGCAAAGCCATAACTGGCAAATTCGTCGCGGGCGCACCAGCTTCCTAATTTAGGCGTCCAGAAGCGGGGAACGAGATGTCGACGGTTGCGAAGCTGCTTGCGCGGAAGCAGGCGCTCATGGAGCGGCTGGAGAGCGATCCCGGACCGAACGAACGAGAGGAAATCCAGGCGCTGCTCGCCCAGATCGAGACGGCGCTGAACCTGCTCGATCCGAGAGATGCGGCCGGTCCAAGCGACGAGTTAACCGAAGCCGCCGCCCGTCAGAGCGTGCTCAGATCGTCGGGCACCTCGCCGAACTTCCGGATGACCTTGGCGTCGCCGAAGTCGCCGCTGGATGGGTCTCCGGTCCGCGAGAAGGCGACCGCGCCGGCGCAGCCGGGTTTCCGCGACAGCGCTTCGGCGCGCATGACGGCGGCGTTGGCGCTCAGGCACTCCACCGCCTCGCCAGGCGCGAGCCCGTCGTCTGCCATGACGAACGGCAGTGCCACGTAGTAGGTGACGTCCATCGCTACTCCTTGCGATCGTGCGGCGCGACGTAGCGGCCGCGCGCATAACCGTTCGACACCGCGCCCTTGAGCTCGTCGACCTTGGACTCCAGGAAGTCGACCGCGACGAGCAGCGCCTTCACCGCCTCCCGGGCGTCCCCGCCGCAGGCCTCGATCGCCTGGTCGGCGGCGAACTCGAGATCGCCCTTGGCGGGCGCGAACGGTTGGGGTGCAGCGGGCATGGCGACATGTTCCCTTTTCGTTCTCGCGGAGTCAAGGGTCGGCGGCGGATTCCTCCGGCGCGGCCCGTAGGATCCGGCATGAATCTCGACCAGGCGACCCATGCCTGTCGGAACTGGCGCCCGCCGTTCGTCTTGAATCCAGGCCGCCGCGACCGGAGTTCTGCGTACATGGCCCCGCGCGCCAACTGGAAAGGCTTCCTGCGTCTGTCCCTCGTCGCCTGTCCCGTGGCGCTGTATCCGGCGACATCGGACAGCGAGAAGATCTCGTTCAACCAGCTCAATCGGCAGACCGGTCACCGCATCAAGTACCTCAAGGTCGACGCCGATACCGGCGACGAGGTGCCCAACGAAGATATCGTCAAGGGCTACCAGCTCGAGAAGGACCAGTTCATCGAGGTCACCAAGGAGGAGCTCGAGGAGATCGCGCTGGAGTCCACGCGCACCATCGAGATCGACGAGTTCGTCGACAGGACCGACATTGATCCGCGCTACCTGATCCGGCCCTACTACGTGCGTCCGGACGGCAAGGTCGGCCACGACGCCTTCGCCGTGATCCGCGAGACCATCCGCGAGATGGACAAGGTCGCGATCGGCCGTGTGGTGCTGACCAACCGCGAGCACATCATCGCGCTCGAGCCGATGGACAAGGGCCTCGTCGGCACGCTGCTGCGCTATCCTTACGAGGTGCGCAGCGAGCAGGAATACTTTGAAGAGATCCAGGACGTGAAGGTCACGAAGGACATGCTGGACCTGGCGAAGCACATCGTGAACCAGAAGGCGGGGCGGTTCGATCCGGACAAGTTCGAGGACCACTATGAGACCGCGCTCGTCGACCTCATCAACCAGAAGCGCGCGGGCAAGACGATCAGGCCGAAGGAGCGACCCAAGGGCGAGAATGTGGTCGATCTGATGGAGGCGCTGCGAAAGAGCGTGGGAAGCGCTGCGGCCGGGGCCAAGGTCCATACCAAGGCGGCCCCGAGGAAGACGGCCAAGACGCCGCGCAAGGCGGCGGCCGGCCAGAAGGAGATGCTGATGCCGATCGCCGGCAAGAAGCCGGCCAAGGAGTCCGCGGCGAAGAAGCCCGCGGCTGGTCGACAGCGGAAGTCCGCGTGAGTGGCAGACCAACGCGCGGCGGGCGCCGTCCCGCAGATTGGAAACCGAGGAGCAACGCATGACCCCACTTTTCCCAGAGGAATTGTCAGCCAGCTTCATCGACCGCAGTCCCTTCGTGGCCATAGGTGACATGACACCACCCCGAGATCCCGAGGAAGACGGAGACGACGACGACGAGGACGAAGAGGAAGGCGACGAGGACGAAGGTGCCGAAGAACCGCCGGTGGTGCGCGAGCCGGACGAAGGCTAGAGCACGATGCTCCGGGACCGGGCGGCAGCGGCAGCCTCATTCGCAGCGCGAGCCGCATCCTGCTGCGACGAATGTGACTGGCCGAGCGGTGCGCGGGATGGAACGAACCGGCCCGTCAGGCGTCGATTCCCTGCCTCTGGCACCCTACTCCCCAAAGCCCCAAGCCGGAGGAAAACCTACCACCTAGGTTGGCGGTCCTGATGCGCGCACCACTTGGCGCCAAGGACCGTTTGCGACCGACGGAGGGAGCAAATGAGCAACCACATATCCGAACGGAGGCCGCCGACCGCGGCGGAACGGGAGGCTCACAAGGTCTTTCGGAAGACGGAGGTAAAGGTGGCGCTGTCCGAGCATGAGCGCGCCCAGCAGGCCTTCCACGCCAACCGCGAGCGGCTGAAGGCAGAACGTCTGGCTCGCGAGGCGGCGGCGAATCCGGAAGCGGGACGGAAGCGCAAACCCTGAGAGATGACTTGTCGGAACGGGAATCCTACGGGGCGCCGGCCACCTGCCGTTTACGTTGTCCAGCTACGATATCGGGAGCATGGGCAACGACTACCAACCCGAGAGCGAGGCGATAGCGGCCATGAAGCTCGCGATGGCGGCCGACGGGCTGGAGCGGCAACGCTTGATCAGCTTGGCGATGGCCTGGCAGGAGCTCGCCCGCATGCGGGCGCCCCCGACGTCCGGCGGCGCCGACGAGGCGGCCTAGGCGAACTCTGGCGGGCACTCCGGACAGTTATCGCCGATCGAGTCCAGCATTTCTGCGATCGCCACGGACGCTGCCTCCACCGAGACGCCAGGCGGCGGATCCCGGCGGGCGATGTCGCAGGCGCGTTCGCGCGCATGCGGGTCGGCCAGGTCCTGCATCCAGCCGTGCTCCTCGCATTCTCGGATGGCGCCAGCCTCCTGCAGCACGGAGATCGCCCAGCCGCGCAGCGTTCGGATCGCCGGCCGTCTTTCTTTCGCCATCAGCATCGAGACCACTCCTGCCTGGACGAATCCTTCCGCCCGCCTGCTCGTTCCAGGCGCTTAGCACGGAGCAGGGATTCGCGATCGGCAGGGCTCGCGCTTGTCCACGTGTTCCGCGTACCTGTGCAAGACTTGAAGAAGCTCGCACGATGCGGCCGTAAAAAAGCCGATACATAAAATATGGCGCGGCTAGCTTCGCGGCTTCCTCTCGGGACCACGAGGGGTGAGATCGTCGCTTACGCCAGGCCACACGCGGTCGAAGAGAGCGACAAATTCATAGGGAGATACGGGAAGTTCTGGACTCTATCGGCGATACCCGTCCGGACCGTTCTCCCGAAAACCCTTGACCCGGCCGGCGTGCGTTGGGAGTCTCTCTTGAATAGCCGCGCATTCAGGGCGTCACTCGGAAATGGCTGTCTGGCGGAGGCGATGAATGAGCAATGCCCTCGTCGTTCACAAGAGTCATCTACCGAAAGCTGTCCTTGGTCTTCGGGCCGCTCAATACGTCCGAATGTCTACGGACCGGCAGCAGTATTCGATACAAAATCAGGCTGCTGTGATCGCGGCCTACGCTCACGCCCATAACTTCACGCTCGTACGGACCTATAAGGATGAGGGTGAGAGCGGACTATTGATTAAAAATAGAGCCGGTCTCCTACAATTGCTTGAGGACGTTGAAGGCGGACAGACCGACTTTGGTCATCTCCTGGTGTACGACGTAAGTCGATGGGGACGCTTCCAGGACGTCGACGAAAGCGCACACTACGAATTCATGTGTAAGCGCGCCGGCATCAAGATCGCCTATTGCGCCGAACAATTCGATAATGACGGCAGCATGCTGGCGAGCATCGTCAAAAACATCAAACGAGTGATGGCAGCCGAATACAGTCGGGAGCTGTCGGCGAAGGTATACGCAGGCCAGTGCCGATTTGCTCGCCTCGGCTACAAGCCTTGCGGCGTGGCTGGATATGGGCTGGTACGAGAGCTTGTCGACGAGAAGGATCAATCAAAGGGGGTGATGAAGAGTGGCGACCGCAAATATCTCACGACCGATCACATCCGAGTCCGGCCGGGCGATACGAAGGAGATTGCCGTCGTCAGGTGGATATTTGAACGTTTCCTGGAAGTAAAGTGTGAGACAGTTGTTGCCTGGGAGCTGAACAAAGCGAAGGTGCCCACGAGGCCAGGCAAGCCGTGGACGCGAGCGATGGTTGGTGCCATTCTTAGAGACGAAAGTTACATCGGGAATCTTGTATTCAATCGGCGGTCATGGAAGCTTCGCCAAACTCGCACGTACAATCCTCCCGAACAGTGGATCAGAAGTGAAGGTTGCATCGAACCAATCGTCGATCGCGATATCTTTCTAAGAGCCAATAAAGTCATCAGAGAGCGTCGCGTCGATCTTACCGATGAAGAGATGCTCCTGCGGTTACGCAAGACGCTGCTCAAGGAAGGACGTCTTAGCATTAACATCATCGACCGGACGCCGGGCTTGCCCTGTGTGGCGACTTGCCAAACGCATTTTGGCAGCATGCGGAATCTCTATCGGCTGCTCGGGTATACTCCGAAGCGGAACTACGAATTTCTCGACTCCCGTAGGGTTTGGTCCAAGCAGAAGACAATGCTTGCGTCTCGAATTGGTACTGCAATTAGAAAGGCCGGTGGTCGGACCAGCACAGGCGGGTGGACAGACTCAATGCGCGTGAACGGATCGACCTATATATCCGTCAGAGCAGCGCGCTGGACTCCTGGGAAGTTAGAGAGTCATTCTCCACATTGGACGATCCAGTGTGACGCACACGTACCCGCTGGATGGATCGCCGCCATCAGGCTGTCTCAGCACAATCAGGCCGTGCTTGACTACGTTCTGATGCCAACCGATGGCACTGTGAAACGGACTATCAGGTTTTCGGAGGCCGCTCGCGAACGCCGCGCAATAATGTGCTTCAAGACGCCCGATGCACTTGTTCGAGCAATCACCCGGCGACTAACCAAGAAAGCCCGTGTTTCCCGAGCCAAGTCATCGCCACCGAGCAGACGAGTGAAGTCAAGCCGCCCAAAAACCAAGAACGTCGGCGTCCGGCATTGATGGAATGCAGATACAGGAATGCTCCTAATAGCTTCCCGTAGTTCCTCCTGAAGTCTCCATTGAGCTTGGCAATCTTTGATAGGTCTGAAGACGTATCGTATTCACGGGTCACGATGCTGGCTCCCGGTGGCGGCTACCAGCACCCTATTAACCACTGTTTTGCCCGACGCTGCAAGTGGAATTCTGCTTACCAGAAATTTGTGACGTGCGGGGGTGAGCGCTATCCAAGCCGGAGACCACTCTAGCGTCAGCGTCTTCACGTCCAGCAAACACGGCTATATATCCAGATATAACATGGAGGGCGAGCGATGAGCGACAGCGCGCAAAAAAGAGCCATCGAGAATTATCGATCGCGCCAGACTAAACGCGGTATCGCACGGTTCGAGATCCAGGCGCTCGATGCCGATCGTGAGCTAATCCGGACCCTTGCCCGGAAATTGACGTCAGAGGGGCCAGAGCCGGGACTGCTTCGCCGAACCATACAGCAGGCAGTGGCGGGGGAGCCGCCAAAAACGGGCGGTGTACTTGCCGCGCTGCGCCGCTCACCGCTGGTCAGCGCCGATCTTGACCTCAGCCGGCCGCGCGAAAAGGGGCGCAAGGTCGACCTGTGACACGCTACCTTCTTGATACCAACATCATTGGCAACGTCATCAAGCCGGAGCCGTCGAGATCGCTGCCGACCTGGATGGGGGAGCAGAAAGATCAGGATCTCTTTATCTCCGCGCTGACTATCGCTGAAATCCATCGCGGCATTCTTGAAAAAGCCAAAAGGTCGAAAGCGTGAGGCGCTTAACGCTAGGTTCGCCGGACCTGAGGGACCCCAGGCCGTGTTCGCAGGCCGGGTTCTCTCGTTCGACGAGAAAGCCGGACTGATATGGGCGCGGCTCATGGCCGATGCCAGGACCAAGGGGCGACCTAGAAGCGCACTCGACACGATTATCGCCGCTGTTGCGGCAGCCTACGACTGCGTCGTCGTGACGGACAACGAAAAAGAGTTCTTCGATATCGAGATCGCCAACCCAATCCGGGACGGGCGGGAATGAATAGGAACAGTCGCTATGCGAGCTTCGTAGGACGGACGCACTGATTCCCTCAAGGAGCTCTAGTCGCGAGCCACCGAAGGCGCGTCGTCGTGCTTGAGGTGTCGCTTCCGGATGTTGTAACTCACCAGCCAGATCACGCCGACCGCGATTGGCACGAAGGCTGCGGTTAGGAACGAGGGCTCTACATGCAGTCCGACGTCGTGCGCGCCCTTGGCCAGATAGCCAAACAGGCTGACCACGTAATATCCGATCGCCCCGACCGACAATCCTTCGACCGTGCACTGCATCCGAAGTTGCTGCCTCGCGCGCTCGTTGATAGCGTGCAAGAGGTCACGATTCTGTCGTTCAATTTCGACGTCGACACGGGTTCGCAACAGATCGGCGGCACGCGCGAGCTTGACCGACAGGGTCGCCTGACGATCCTCCACGGTCGCGCAAGTTCGCATCGCAGGCGCCATGCGGCGCGCCAGAAACGACGACCAGGTCGGATAGCCCGAGACGTCGTTGCCTTCAATGATTGACAATCGCGATTGGACCAGCTCGTTATAGGCCCTGCTGGCCCCGAAGCGAAACAGGCTGGCGGTCGCGCCTCTTTCGAAGGAGGCGGCCAACGCCGTCAGCTCGGCAAGCAGATGGTTATTGAATTGCAGCCCCGCACCGCTTTGCATTTTTTCGAGGGCCTCGACGAGACGGCGGTCGATGCGATCAACAGACGGTGCAAGCTCAAGGGCCGCCGACAGGCCAAGCAGCGCCAAAGGACGGTAGGTCTCTATTTCCAGGAGCCGTTGCACCAGCGCTCCGAGATCGTGCGACGTCAACCCGAGGTCGCAGACGAGGATTTTCGTGAAGCCTTTTTCGTCCACGCGGAAGTCTGACGCGGCAACGCCTGCACCGCTCTTTGTGGCAACCATCGCCAGGCTATTCTTGTCAAAAATCTGTTCGGCCCGCTTGGTCGGCGAGGCCTCCTGCTCCACTTCCAACCTGATGGCGACCAGCAATTGTCCGGACTGCCGCAACGCGCGGATCAGCGATCGGACGGCATCATCAACTTTGCCGACTTGGTGAGCGGCAGGACGATTTGCGTTAGTCCAGAACCAGGTGAATGTCGTAAATTCCGCATGCTGCTCCCAGCGTAGCGTCGCGGGACCGATGACAATCTGATGGTGTTTCGCCGATTGCGCAGGCGGCGGAAGATTGCGGTCTACGCAGAAATCGATAAAGCGGCAGCGATCGCTTGCGGCCGCCTCGCCCTGCGCAAGAAAAGCCAAGTGGATCACGCTGAATGGCGAAGCAAGGCGCGTGAAAGGGCGCGCGTGCACTTCGCCGAGCACGGCGTCGCGTTGCGGATGTGGCGTGAAGGTTCGCAGATCCAGTTCATCGATCATGTATTGACGCCTCGCTTCAAGTGAGCAAGCAACCGTCAACCTCGACGCGGGAAGCATTGGCGGTGCTGGAAAACGGGTGCGCGGCAAGGCGCCGATCAACTCACGTTGACGATCGACAGCGAGGTCGCCTTCAGCTCGAGAAAGAGGTCTTGAGCGAGCAGGATCATGCCGAGCAGATTGAGCGGGAACAGCCTCATCCCGCTTTCGGCTGACCCCGTCAAAGACGTCCGCGGGGTACGGTCCGGTGGCAAAATGCCGGCATTGTGGATCAATGCTTGTAGCGATCGCGAACAAGCCGTTCCCGACCTCGGGGGTAGCGTGCGACACCGTCCGACCAATGCCTTGATCGACCTAGATACGGTTGTCTGCCTCCGAATCCCACGGACATCGCCCGCCACCGAAGGATTGCCGCGCGCAAATGAAGATACGCCGGCCATCTTCTGAAGACAGGTTTCCAGCGGCATGACCGATGGCAAGCAAGAGCGTCTTCCGCTTCTCCCAGCGGGATGCAGACAGTCGAGCTCGGGTGCGACAACCGCATTGTCGATTGACAGATCGATGACCAAGCGCAACTCCCGTCTTGTTGCTGACGCCCAACTTTCCGGCGCGGAGAGCCGGTGCAGGATTTGGGCCAGCACTGTAGAAGGGCAGGCTCGCGTGTTTTTTGGCGCAATGGGGTGTTCGAAGACAGTCGGAGGCGGGTTTCAGACATAAGGCGCGCTCGCATTCTGACAAGAATGCGCTCGTGGTCAGGCCACAGGGAATTGCCTGTTTTGGCAAGATGATGGCTCGCCCGGCCGCTGCCATTGTCTGGGGGGCCACGCTGTGGTCGGATTTGTCGATGCAGTGTCCGGAGAGTGACCGCGCCCGGACCGGGGGCAAGGCCTGGCGATGGGCTCATAACGTCACATCGAGTGAGGTTATCGCCTTCTACACACCAAGTAGTGTTTCTCTCCTCTACGCTGGCTCGCTACGACGGCTGAATGCTTGTTGAACTGATCCATTCGCTGCCTTTTCTATCTATCCTCGTCGCTGATCGCCTGCCGCGATTGGCGCTCGACGGGTACGATCGTGGCAAGCACTTCAATCCATTCGGAAGCGTTCTCGCGTGGCGCGCGCATGCTGCGCACCGCGTTGGGTCCCGCGATAACACCTTCCTCGAAGACGTCAGCACTCCGACGTCGAGGTCGACATCACGCTCCAGGCCCATCGCCTCGGATGCGCATGCCTGTCACCGCGATCAGCCCGAACAAGGTATGGTAGGCGATTTGCGCACCCCGTCGGCTGGCATAGCCAGCGCCGCGTCAACAACGCATCGATCTTCGCTGTAGACATAGGGCTTGCCGCGCTTCTACCGGGCAGCAGGCCGACAGGAAGATGGAACTTGAAGAGTATTTAGGCGGAAGCCGGTTGTACCGGCGGTTGAGCAATGCCACGCGCCGTGCCGAACGAGCCTCTCTTCGAAGAGACGAGCGGCATAGCACTCGGCGAGCTATCCGTGCGGCCCGCCTCTGAAGTCAGCGAGAAATCTGGGCAGAACGACCCTACTCGGCATAGTTCGCCGGGCGTCATAAACGTCGCCCCTCACGCCCAGGGCCTACAGCGTCGGCTCGAACTGGCAGTGCACGAGCATCTCGGACACCGACGCGTTGTTCGGCAGCATGAGTGCGGTTTCCACCAGGCGGGCGATGTCGCCTGGCTGGCTCATCTCGTGGCGAGGGATCTCGTCGTCGTTCAGCGTCATGTCGGTGGCAACGTAGCCCGGGCAAATCACCGTTGCACGAATGCCGGCCGCGCGTCCTTCGCGGCGAATGCCGTGGGTTAGTGCGACCACCGCGAATTTGGTCATGGCGTAGCCGACATTGCTACCCACGCGCTTGCCGGCGAGGGAGCCCAGATTGATGACCCTGCCGTGGCCACACACGGCAAGATGAGGCAGAGTGGCCCTGACGAGGCGCAGAGGACCCTTCACGTTAACGCGCCACATGTCGTCGAGGTCGTCCTCGCCCTCGTCGCAGACGCGAACTTTCGGGTTGATCCCCGCCGCATTGATAATGGCATCGACGCCGCCCCATCGTGCGACCGTGGCATTGACCCACGCGATCGGGCTCGCGGCATCTTCGGCGTCATAGCGATGCGTCATGAGGCGATCGCTTTCCGCAAGACGGCTCGCATCGCGAAGCCCCGCCGATACGCGGAAGCCCGACGACAGCAGCCGGTCGACGACGGCGCGTCCGATGCCGCGCGAAGCTCCCGAGACCATGACGATCCGATTGCCGACCTCCAACATCCGAGTCCGTCTCCTATAAGTGAACCAAGTGCATCACGAAATGTAAGGGGACGCGACCGACAGCGAGTAAGAGAAATTCGCTCTGCCGGCATCGGGCGTGCTTATGGCTGGCAGGGCGGCGCATCCGGCCGGGATATTGGATGTCCTTATGAGGGCAGAACAAATCTGCTGTATGCCTAGATCGGCCCATGCACGTAGTTTTGGCTGCCTGCAAAAGAGCCCCCACAGATGGGATTTTCGGACTATCGAACGGCGTTGGTGACGGGCGCGTCCTCGGGTATCGGGGCTGCGACGGTTCGGCGGCTCTGCGCCGAGGGACTCGAGGTTCACGCGCTGGGGCGAGACCATCGGCGATTGGCGAGGCTCTCGGCTGAGACGGGCTGTCGAGTATGCGCGCTCGATGTGAACGATCTCGCTGCCCTGACGCGGCTTGGCGGCTCGGCCGAGTTCGACGTCCTCGTCAATAGTGCCGGTCAGTCGCGGCGCAGCAATATCCTGGATTACCGCATCGGACGATGTCGACACGCTGGTCGACGTCAATCTACGCGCGGTCCTGCATCTGACGCGGCTCATCGTACCCGGTATGGCACAGCGCAACCGCGGCCACGTGATCAACATCTCGTCGATCGCCGGCCATTATGCGTTCGGCGAGAATGCAATGACATTCAATTCATCGGCGGCCTATCACGCGACCAAGTCGGGCATTCATTCGCTGTCGCAGCAAGTGCGCATCGATCTCTACGGAACCTGCATTCGCGTCACCGAAGTCTCGCCCGGGCGCGTGGCGACGAGCATCTTCCAGAACCAGAATGCCGCCGACAATCCGGATGCCCGCTTCGTCGGCGCGTTCGAGACGCTCCAGTCCGAAGACATCGCGGAAGCCATTGCTTTCGCGGTGGGGGCGCCGGCGCGGATGAACTTCGCGATGATCGAGGTCGTCCCCACGTTCCAGGTTGTCGGCGAACTGCGATTCGCCAGCCGATCCGACACCACGCGATTGAGAGAAATGACAAGCGGAGCCGACAATGCCTGAACTTGCAAACCGCCTCAAGACCGTGAAGGTGTCGGCCTCGGCGGCGATGACGGACAAGGCGCGTGAGCTCCGTGACGCAGGTGTCAAGATCGTCGGCCTGTCGTCCGGGGAGCCCGATTTTCCGACGCCGCCGCATGCGATCGAGGCCGCTCATCGGGCGGCACTTGCCGGCGATACCAAATATCCGGCGCAGCCTGGGACCGTCGCGCTAAGGACCGCGGTGCAACGCAAGTTCAAGCGCGAGAACAATCTCGACTATGCTCTTGACGAGATCCTGATCGCCAACGGCGGCAAGCAGATCATCTTCAACGCGCTATTTGCGACCTGCAATCCCGGCGACGAGGTGGTCATTCCGGCCCCCGGCTGGATCACCTATGCGGACATCGTTCTCCTCGCGGAGGCGACGCCGGTCGCCGTGCCCTGTCCGGAGAACAACCGGTTCAAGCTCCGCCCGGCGGACCTCAATGCGGCGATCACGCCCAGGACGAAGTGGTTGATCCTGAATTTTCCCAACAATCCGACCGGGGCGGCATGCACGCGCGAGGAGATGCGTACGATCGCCGACGTCATGTTGAAGTACCCGGACGTGTGGATTCTCACCGACGATATCTATGAGCATCTCACCTATGATGGTTTCGAGTTCTGTACCATCGCCGAGGTTGAGCCACGGCTGAAGAACCGCGTCGTGACCGTCAACGGCGCGTCGAAGGCCTACGCCATGACCGGCTGGCGGGTCGGCTATTGCGGAGGTCCCAGGGACCTGATCGCGGCGATGAATAACGTCCATGGCCAGGCGACCGGCGGTATCTGCACCTTGAGCCAGGCGGCGGCGGTTGCGGTCCTGGACGGTCCGCAGGATTTCCTGAAGGAGCGCACGGACATCTATCGTGATCGGCGCGATCTCGTGGTCAAGCTTCTGAATCAGATCCCCGGCATCACCTGCCACAAGCCCCAAGGGGCGTTCTACGTGTTTCCGAACATCGCCGGCTGCATCGGCAAGACCACGAAGGGTGGGCGGCGGCTGGACACCGATGCCGACTTCATCTCGGCTTTGCTGGAGGAGCAGCATGTTGCTGCGGTGCACGGTGGCGCCTATGGCATGAGCCCGTATTTCCGCATTTCCTACGCGACCGATATCGGATCGCTCAGGGAAGGCTGCCAGCGCATCGCAAGCTTCTGCGAAAGCCTGCGCTGACCGGGTATTCGAAATGCAAGGGAGAGGGCCCCCGGACGGTCGGCGAAAGCTGTAACCAGCGGCCTTCGCAGATCAAGATCGGAGCAATATGCCGAGGTTGTCATAATCGTTCCTGATGCCCCTAAACGAAGATGTTCTTGGTCCTGTAGAATGCCAACGCATAAGCTTTGTTCTAAAGAGGGGTAGTCTTGGTATCGCACAGTCGAGGACGGCCAGCGATGACCACCAGTGACGAGGCGGTGGCAGTTTTAACTGTTGAGGCGCCACCGGTCGCCCGGGAGAGATCGCGCTGGCGCTTGGCGTTGCCCGTCGGGGTTCTCGCCATACCGATGTTGGCTTTCCTGACCTATTTCTTCTTCTATCCGGCGCTCGCCCTGCTGTTCTCGAGCATCCAGACGCAGGACAGCCGCGGCATCATCGGCCGCCCGTTCACGCTGGCGCATTACGCACGCCTCGTTAATGTCGAACTCTACGCGCGCGTGCTTTGGACGACGCTGCGGATCAGCATCATCACCTCGGCGCTTGCGACGGTGCTCGCCTATCCGGTCGCCCTGGTGATGGTCAAGAGCCGTCCGATAGTCACGCGGGTCATCACCTTGATCGTGATCGCGCCCTTGATTGTCAGCGTGGTCGTTCGTGGATACGGCTGGCAGCTGGTGCTCCAGAACGGCCCGAAGGGGATGTTGAATTGGATCCTGATGACGCTGCATGTCGTCGACGCACCGATATCCGTCCTCTACACCGAAACGGCCGTCGTGATCGGATCGCTGCACGTGTTCTTCCCGATGATGGTTCTGCCGTTGGCGTCCGCGCTTGGCAAGATCGATCCCAACCTGGAGGACGCGGCTCGCATGCTCGGGGCGCCTTGGTGGAAGGTCTTTCTTCGGGTGACGCTGCCGTTGAGCATGCCTGGCTTCGTGGCGGGCTTCACCCTGGTATTTTCGCTCACCGCCGGCTCCTTCGTCATTCCTGCGATCCTGGGCGGGGCCTCGGCGGTAATGCTCGGCAATTTGATCGAGCAGCAGATCTTCGTCGTCTACGACTGGCCGTTCGGTGCTGCGATTGCCGTCGTACTCGTCGGCCTCGTTCTCGCGGTCAATGGCGTCTCGATGTGGCTTCTGGAAGGCCGGCGTCTCAGGAGGCCTGATTGATGGACGAGCGGTTTTCCGGCTTCGGTGCCTTCATCCTCTACACCATCACGGCCGGCATGATGCTGTTTATCCTGGCGCCGCTGCTCCTCGTCATGGCTGCGTCGGTCTCCGATTCCTATTTCGTGACGTTTCCGCCGCAGGGCTTCACGCTGAAATGGTATGCCAAGGTTCTCCAGGACCGCGACTTCCTTGAAGCGATGCGGCTCAGCATTTTGCTCGCGCTCGGCACGACGGTGGGCTCGCTGCTGTTCGGTGTGCCCGCGGCCTTCGCGCTGGTGCGCGGACATTTCGTCGGCCTCGCGGCAATCAAGGGTTTCCTGCTTTCGCCGCTGATATTTCCGGCCCTGATAACGGGCCTCGCGCTGCTCCAGGTCCTCAACAAGCTCGGCTCGACGGACGCACGGCTGAATCTTCTGATCGGCCATATCGTCGTGACCTCGCCCTATGTCATCCGGACAGTGGTTACCAGCCTGCAATTAGTCGACGAGAATCTGGAGGATGCCGCACGCACCCTCGGGGCCAGCCGGCTGCGAACCTTCTGGCGGGTGACGCTGCCGCAGATCGCCTCTGGCGTCGCCGCCGGCGGACTGTTTGCCTTCATGGTGTCGTTCGACAACTACCCGGTCACGATGTGGCTCGCGAACTCCGAATACTCCCCCGTGCCGCTGATCCTGATGCGGCAGCTCGTCAACGTTTTCGATCCGTCCGTGCCGGCGATGTCGACCATCATCATCCTGATGGCGATGGTCGGCGTCCTGGTTTTGGAGAAGCTGGTCGGTCTCCGCCGCGCGCTGGCCGCCTGATGTACTCTTGTAGATGGAGATAGGACCATGAGACTGACGCGTAGGACTCTCATCAAGGCCGGTGCATCCGCGGTCGCTTTCCCGACCATCATCAGCCGGGCGTGGTCGCAGGACGCCAGGCAGCTGCACGTCGGCGTTTACAACTCCGCGCTGGGTAAACTGATCCAGAAGGAGGTCATTCCCAAGTTCGAAGCCGAGTTCAAATGCCGGGTCTTCACGATTGAAGGCGCGACGCTCTCCAACATCGCCGCGCTTCGTGCAACGCGCGATACGCCGCGGTTCAGCGTCATGATGATGGATGACGTCGGCATTCCCCAGGCAAAGCAGGAGGGCCTGATCGGCAAGCTCGACGCCGACAAGATCCCCAATCTCGCGAAGGTCTATCCGCGATATATTTTCGAGGACAGATACGGCGTCGGATTCTCGATCTCCAGCGCGGCTATGTTCATCAATCCGCAGGTGACCAAGCCGCTCAAGAGCTATGAAGAGATCTTCGACGCCAAATATCGCAAGCAGATCCTCCTCAACACGCCGAAGAATACCCAGAGCGTGCTGATGCTCATCGTTGCGGCCTCGCTCGTCACGGGCAAGCCGTTCAAGGAGGCGCAATATTTGGTCGATCAAGGCTGGGACAAGCTGGCGACGCTCAAGCCGAACGTGCTGACGATCTATGACAGCGAGGCGCAGGTGCTCCAGGTCGCTCAGGGGCAGGCGACGATCGGCGGCATCGAATATTCCAAGGCAATCTATCCCCACACCGCGAAGGGCCTGCCGCTCGATATGACCTTCCCGAAGGAAGGCGCGTTTACCGGCATCAACAGCATGACGATCGTCAAGAATGCCCCGGAGCCGGAACTCGGAGCTGCCTTCATCAACCGCATCCTGGACCCGGCGGTCGCCAAGATGCTCTCCGAGCAGACGCTGAGTGCGCCCTCGGTCGGCGGCATCGACTTCAAGCCTGAGACGGCAAAATACCTCGCTTATCCCGATACGAAGGCAACCGATCTCGGGCTCTTCACGCCGGACTGGAATTTCATCGTCCCGCGCCGCGGTCCCTGGCTGGAGAAATATAACGAGGTGTTCACGAGCTGAGCGGAGTCGTCATGAAATCTTCTGAAGTCAGGCTTGAGCGCCTCAGCAAGGAATACGGCCGCATGGTCGCGGTCGACAACGTGTCGCTCGCGATCGAGCCGGGGCACATGGTCGCTCTGCTCGGTCCGAGCGGATGCGGCAAGACGACCTGCCTCCGCATGATTGCGGGCCTGATCCGTCCGACGTCCGGCGACGTCTTCGTCAACGACAAGAGGATGACCGGCGTGCCGGTGCATCGCCGCAACGTTGGGATGCTGTTCCAGAACTATGCCTTGTTCCCTCATTTGACTGTCGAGGAGAACATCGTATTCGGCCTGGAGATGCGCGGGATGTCCAAGGCGGATGCCGCGAGGAAGGTGAGCGAAGCTCTCAGCCTCGTCCAGCTGTCGAACTTCGGAAAACGCTATCCGGCCCAGCTCTCCGGCGGCCAGCAACAGCGCGTCGCGCTGGGGCGTGCCCTGGTGATCGAGCCGGCAATGCTGCTGCTTGACGAGCCGCTCGGGGCGCTCGACAAGGGGCTTCGCGAGAGCATGCAGGTCGAGCTGCGCGCCCTGCAGCGCAGGCTCGGCCTGACCACCATCATGGTGACCCACGATCAGGACGAAGCGCTGACCATGGCTGACAAGATCGTGGTGATGCGCGATGGCAAGCTCGAGCAGGTCGGCTCGGCCACCGAAATTTACCAGCGTCCGGCTTCAAAATTCGTCGCGCAGTTCATCGGCGCCTCAAACCTGTTTGAAGGTCCGGTCGAGCAGCGCAATGGCAGTGGAGCGGTCATTCGCGTGTCGCCCGAATTGAGCATTCAGGTCGACCAGCTTCCAGCATCGGCGAGCGACGCGATGGTCTCGATCAGGCCCGAGGCGATCATCGTCGAGAGGGCTGGTCAGGCCTCGGCGGCGCAACCTGCGAACAGCGTGATGGCGCGTGTCGACCAGGCGATCTATCGCGGCTTCGTCAGTCACTATTACCTCAGGACGCCGAGTGGCGGGCAGATCATCGTGTTCGAGCAGAATCAGTCGCAACACGCGGGACTTCGATACGCTGTGGGCGAGGAAGTTGTCGCGCGGTGGGAGTCGCCGAGCAATCATATCATTGCCCGTCACTGACGCGCGAGACTGGCGCAGCGGGTGCGGGCAATCGACATCCCTTATACCCGTAGACGAACATCGTCTTGGATCGACTTGGGCTGTTTGGTTAGAAATGGAGACGGCGGCGCCGCAGGCGTTGGACCAATGAGGCCCTTTTGTCGATTAATCAGCCCAGCGCTCCCCTTGTCGGCGCGATCGAGAAAAGCCCGAAGATCAGCCTGATCGGCACGCTCGCGATGCTGGTCGAGGCGCCGGGTGACTTTGACCTGATTCAACAGGGACGCATCTGGGCGCTCGCGGATGCTGCGTCGTCCTGGCCGAACGTCCAGGAAGCCGTCATCGGCGTCACCAATGTGATGCTGGTCTTCGAGCAGCCGCCTGCTGATATCGGCATGCTCGCCGCTTCGATCGTCGAGCTGTGGCATCGCTTGCCCGGCCGCAAGGCCGACGGCAAGGTCATCGAAATTCCTGTGATCTATGGCGGCGAGCTCGGCTTCGACTTGCCGGCGGTCGCGGAGCACACGGGATTGCCGCCGCGCGAGGTCATCAGAATTCATAGCGAGGGCGATTACACGGTCTGCGCCGTCGCGAGCTCGCCGGGGTTTGGTTATCTCCATGGCCTCGATCCGCGCATCCACATGCCGCGCAAATCGGTGCCCTCGCTCAACATGCGCGCGGGTTCGGTGACCATCGGCGGGATGCAGACCGGCGTCGCGGCGCTGTCGAGCCCCAATGGATGGAACGCGATCGGCTGGGCCTCTGTCGCCATGTTCGATCCGCAGCGCGAGCAACCGTCTCTCATGCTGCCGGGGGACCGTGTCAGATTCAGGATCGATCGGATCGAGCTATGATCGAGATCCTGGCCAGCCCCGCCTTCAACACGATCCAGGATCTCGGCCGGCATGGCGCGCGCGGCATCGGTGTGAGCACGTCCGGCGCCATGGATCCCGTCGCGCTCGCGGCCGGAAATGCACTGCTCGGCAATGAGGACGGTGCGGCCGGCCTCGAGATCCAGACATTTCCGTTCCGCCTGCGTTTCCAGGAGGACACGACATTTGCGCTCACGGGCGCCGATCACGTCTCGACGCTGGCCGGATTATCCATGCGCCCGTGGTGGTGCAAGCGGGCGAGGGCTGGCGACATTCTCGCGATCGGAACGCCGCGCCGCGGTGCGCGCGTCTACGCGACGTTCGGCGGTGGCCTCGACGTTCCGCGGGTGCTGGGTTCGCGCAGCACGCATCTGCGCGCCGGCTTCGGTGGGCTCGAGGGGCGAAGCTTGCAGACGGGCGACGTCATTCCGGTCGGCAAGCCACCGCAAGAGGCTGCCCGCCGCTTCGACTTCGGCGCCGCGCCGCCGGACGTCGCGATCCCAGGCGCCGGCCCGCGAGATGACGGCGTGCTGCGGATACGTGTCATGCGGGCCGGTGAATACGATCTGTTTTCAGAGGCGATGCAGGCGAGGTTCTGGTCCACTGCGTGGAAGGTCAGCGCCCGGAGCGACCGCGGCGGATACCGCCTCACTGGAGACAAGCTGACATTGGACGCGCCGATCGAGATGCGCTCGCATGGCGTCGTGGCCGGCGTCGTGCAGGTGCCGCCGGCCGGCGAGCCGATCATCCAGATGAGCGACGCCAACACGGCCGGCGGCTATCCCAAGATGGCGGCCGTGATTCAGGCCGATCTCTGGCGCCTGGGCCAGGCGGCGCCAGGATCATTCATCGCCTTCAGGGATGTGAGCTACCAGGACGCGGTCGCGGCCATGGCCCCCGTCAATGACTATCTCGCCAGCTTGCGGGCTGTCGCGGATCTTTATCGACAGCTTTGAGTGAACGTCAACGAGAACAAGAGCAGGGTGCGAACATGAAAGTCGGCATCAATTCGGACATGGGCGAAGGCTTCGGCAATTATCGCATCTGCGATGACGAGGCGCTGATGGGCATCGTCTCGTCCGCCAACGTGGCGTGCGGCTTCCACGCCGGGGATCCCATGATCATGGATCGCATGGTCCGCTTGGCAAAGCAGAAGGGAGTTGAGGTCGGTGCCCATCCGGGCCTGCCCGACCTGCTCGGATTTGGCCGCCGCGTGATCCAGATGGATGCCGCCGAACTCGAGAAGCATATGGTCTATCAGATCGGCGCCTTGCAGGCGATCGCGGCCAATGCCGGCCACCGCGTGACCCATGTCAGCTTCCACGCCGCGATGGGCAATATGGTCAACGCGGACCCCGACATGGCTGATGTCGTCGCGCGCGCGATCGCGACAATCAACCGCGATTTCATCGTGTTCTCGCAGCCCGACGCCGAGATCGTGCGCGCCGCGCGCGAGGTTGGCTTGCGCGTCTTGACGTTGTTCCTGGCCGATCGGGCCTATGACGAGAACGCCCATCTGGTTTCACGCAAGCTTCCCAATTCCGTCATCACCTCGCAGGAAGGGGTGGCTGAGCGGGTCAAGCGGTTCCTGGACAGCGGAACGGTGAAGACCATCGAGGGCAAGTCGATCAAGATCGAGGCTCGCTCGATCCTGATCCACAGTGACACGCCTGGATCGGTCGATCTCGCCGGCACGGTTCGCCGCGTGATCGAACAGGGCGGCGGCGAAGTCACGCCTGCAACCGTACTGCTCAATTGAGCGGGTTGCCTGGCGCGCGCGGAAGGATGCGCACGATCGGAGTGCCATAGCCGACCATGGCGCCGGTTTCCGCGATCACGGCATCGACGATGCCCGCGGTGGGCGCAACGACGGGTGCATACAATAGCCCGATCTTCACCAGGCCGAGCGTCGCGCCAGCCTCGATGCGCTGGCCGGGCGCGACGAACGGCTTGTCCTGCCAGGGATGGGCGGCACGGAAATGTCCCGCGACATCGGCTTTCGCCATGACGAAATGATCGGCGGCAGGGGCGGTTGCGGCGGCACGCGATGCAGACGCTGCCGTGCGGAGCCTTGTGGCCACAACGAGCTTCAGGGTCAGTCCCGGCTCCTCGATCTCGATCGTGTCGACGCCGGAGTTTTCGAGGATCTGCGCCAGCCGCGCGATATCGGTTGTCTCTATCGGCATGTTCGGGCCTCCTCGACAAGACGCATATTGGCCCGCAGCCGATCGAGATAGGCCGACATCTCGCCTTCGGCTGCAAGCGCATCGGTGTAGGCGGTCTGCTCGAACCGCAGCTTACCGCCGAGCCGCGCCTGCCCAACGCGCCACAGGTCGGCCCCGATCACGGTCGCGATCTTCGGATAGCCCCCGGATGTCTGCGCATCTCGCATCTGAATGATGGGCTGTCCGTTGGGGGGAATCTGGATGACACCCGGAACGATGCCGTGCGAGCGCTTTTCGACCGGCGCTTTCGGCTGCACCGCGGGGCCTTGCAGGCGGTAACCGTAGCGATTGCTTTGGGGCGTGATCGTCCAGCTGCTGGACCAGAACAAGTCCTGCGCCGTGGCATCGAACGCCTCATATTCACCGGCAACGATGACCCTGACGATGGTCTCGTCCGCAGCACCGTTCGTTCGCGCCAGCGTGATGCCGGCGGGTTCGATCCCGAGCTCGCCAAAGACTGCGGTGGACGCAGCGCAGGGCAGGATGTCGCCCGCCTGCAGCGGCCGTCCGTGCAAGCCGCCGAACTCGCCGCGAAACTGTGTGCTGCGCGAGCCCATCACCATCGGTACGTCGATGCCGCCGCTGACGGCCAGATAGCTTCGTGCGCCGTGAGACATCGCCTTGATGTTCAGAATATCTCCGGCGCGCGCGTACGAGCGCCACCACGGCGGAATGGCGCGTCCTGCGATCTCGGCCTCGACGGCGGCGCCGGTGAGCGCAAAAGCGATGTTCCGATCGAAGCGGAGCCTGAACGGCATCATCGGGATTTCGACGGCGGCGGCATTCTCGTCATTGCCGAGCATGATGTTGCCGGCGCGCAGGGCGACATCGTCCATCGCACCCGAGGTGCCAACCCCGAAGCGGTACTGGTCGAAGCGCCCGAGATCCTGGATGCTTGCGGGGCCTGTGACTGACAGGATCTCGATCACCGGATCACCCGTTCGATCTCGAAACGGATCGTATCGCCCGGGACTAGCGCGGCTGGCGTCGGCCAGGATGGGTCGAAGAAGGTCCACCTCGTGTGTCCGATAGCATGCCAGCCGCTGGGGCCGGGCGAGGCGGAGACGCCGGTCTGCGACCCGCCGATCGATACCGAACCGCCGGCGGAGCGTTGCAATGGTGTCTGTCGTCGCGGCATAGTGATGCGCGGATCCATGCCGCCGAGGTAGCAATAGCCGGGATGGCTACCCAGTGCGAACACCGTGTAGAGCGGCGCGGCATGGATGGCCACGACATCGTCGATGGACAGGCTGCAATGATCGGCAACGGACTGGAGCTGCGATCCGATCTCGCCGCCATAGGTGACCGGCAGCCTGATCTCGCGACCGCCAATGGCGAGGCCTTCCGCCGTCTCCCAGCCGTCGTTGAGAGCGGCGATCAGGGCGTCGAGTTGGCGAGGAGGCGTTTCGAAGGTCAGCATCAGGTTGGTGATGCCGGGAACGGCTTCGCGGATGTCAGGCCATTTCGATGCCGTGGCGGCCAGTGCCCAGATGCGTCGCTGGTGCGGCAGGTCGAACGCCCCGGGGGCCTCGAACAGGAGAGCCGATGTACCGAGCAGGCTGATCCGCGGCCGGTCGGGCACCGTCATTGTGCGGCCATCTTCGCATTCATCCAGTGTTCGAGATGGTGGATATCGAAGCCGCCACGGCAGAACGTCGGGTCCGAAAGGATCGCCTGGTGCAAGGGCACGTTGGTCCGGATGCCTTCGGCGCGCAGTTCGGACAAGGCGACGCGCGCGCGGGCCAGAGCCTCCTCGCGAGTGCTGCCGTGGGCGATCAGCTTGCCGATCAGGGGATCATAGTGACGCGGTACGGTGGCGCCCGCCGCGATATGGGAGTCGACGCGAATGCCGATGCCGCCGGGCACGTCCCAGCGCGTCACCGTGCCGGGCCAGGGCGTGAAGGTGGCGGGATCTTCGGCATTGATGCGAAATTCGACGGCATGGCCGGCAGGCGCGATGTCGCCTTGCGCGATCCCGAGGTGCTCGCCGCGCGCAATGCGAATCTGTTCCTTGACGATGTCGATACCCGTCGTCATCTCGGTGACGGGATGCTCCACCTGGACGCGCGTGTTCATCTCGATGAAGAAGAACTGCCCGTTCTCGTAGAGGAACTCGAACGTGCCGGCGCCGCGATAGCCGATCCGCCGGCAGGCTTCGACGCAGCTCGCGCCGACCTGCTCGATCAGCGTGCGATCGATGCCCGGCGCGGGAGCTTCCTCGACGACCTTCTGGTTCCTGCGCTGGAGCGAGCAGTCGCGGTCGCCGAGCCAGAGATGGTTGTCGTGCTGATCGCACAGCACCTGAATCTCGATATGGCGCGGCTTCTCGAGGAATTTCTCGATATAGACCGCAGCGTTTCCGAAGGCCTTGCCGGCTTCCGCGCGCGTCAGCGCAAGCGCCTCGTCCAGCGCGCATTCCTTGCGCACGATCCGCATGCCGCGGCCGCCGCCACCGCCGGCAGCCTTGATGATGACGGGATATCCGATGTCCCGCGCGATCGCGCGCACCTCCGCCGGATCATCCGGAAGGGCGCTGTCCGGCCCGGGTACGCAAGGCACACCCGCCAGTCGCATCGCGCGCTTGGCGGCAACCTTGTCGCCCATGGTCCGGATGCACTCCGCGGGAGGGCCGATGAAGGTGAGACCGGCGCGCACGACCCGATCGGCGAACTCCGCGCTTTCCGACAGAAACCCGTATCCCGGGTGGATCGCCTCGGCGCCGCTGACTTCGGCCGCGAGCAGGATCGCCGCCACGTTGAGATAGGTGCTGTTCGCCGGAGCCGGCCCGATGCAGAGCGCCTGATCGGCGAGCGCGACATAGCGCGCGTCGCTGTCCGCTTCCGAGTGAATGACGACCGTCTTGAGACCCATGGCCCGGCAGGCGCGCTGGATACGGAGCGCGATCTCGCCGCGGTTGGCGATCAGGACCTTGTCGAACATCAGGATGAACCCGCAGGACCGATCCGGAACAGCGCTTGCCCCGCTGCGATCTCGTCACCATTCTCGGCAAGGATCGCAAGCACGACACCGGACGTCTCGGCGGCGATGTCGATGAAGGTCTTCATCGCTTCGATCGTGCATATCTTTTGCCCGGCCTCGACCCTCGCGCCGACCTCGACCAGCGGTGGCTCGTCCGGCGCTGCAGACCGGTAGAACACGCCGTGCATCGGCGCGGAGACGACGATATCGGCGGGAGCGCCGGGCGCTGGGCCGTCCTTATGATTGGCGGAGGGAGTTTGCGGATCGCTTCCGCCGGCAGGGCGAGCCGGGGCCGGCGGCGCTTCCGCAGACGGGCGCTTGAGGATGCGGATGCGGGTTCCGTCTTGCGTCAGATCCAGCTCCGCGATGGACGAGCGGGCAACCAGATCCACGAGTTGTTCGATCTTGGCGAAGTCCACGGTCACGCTCCGCGTTGACGGCCTATCGCGCTCGGGGCGTCACGCATTACTCAGCCGGCGGCCTGCTCTTCTGCGCGAAGTTGAGGCCGCCGACCACTTGTTGGGTCGGCAGGACCTCCATGAAGGCGACATTCATGCGCGCCGGCGATCCAATCGCAAATGCGATCGAATTGGCGATGTCTTCGGGCTGGAGAGCATCATAATCGTCGAAGAAGCGGCGCTTGGCTTCAGCCAGATCGCCCAGCAGCCGTCCGAAGACTTCGGTCTCGACCCGTGCCGGCGATATCTCGGTGACGCGAACCCTGGTTCCGTAGAGATCGACGCGCAATTGCTGCGACAGGGAGTGAATGCCGGCTTTCGTGGCGTGATACACGGTGTTGCCGCCGGCGAATGCATAGTGGCCAGCGATAGAGGAGATATTGACGACGTGGCCGCGGTCGCGACTTGCCATGCCCGGCACGACGAGGTGCGTCAGGTGCAGGACCGCGCGCAGATTAACGTCGATGAGCGTGTCGATATCCTCCGGCGTGGTATCCAGGATGTTGCCGCGCCGGGACTGGCCGGCATTGTTGACGAGGACATCGAACTCGGCCGACTTCGCCAGTGCCGCAAGCGCGTCGAGATCGCTGACGTCCACGGCGCAGGGCTGGCATCCGGTCTCCGCGGCCAAGGCGCTCAAGCGAGCGGCGTCGCGTGCCACGGCGTGAACCTGGAGCCCTTCCGCGCTCAGGCGCCGAACCGTCGCGGCCCCAATCCCAGAGGACGCGCCCGTCACCAAGGCCGTCCGATAATCCGAAAATCCCATCCGCGAGGGCTCCTCTGCTACCGTCCGACCCGCTGGTGGCGTCGGCTGTAACGCGAGCGGAGGACGAGTTCAGCACTAGCTATAGGCCACTCAGGTTCCCGGTGGTAAGAACAATTCCTTCTGATCCCATAGCTTCAGCCTATTGCTGCTGTTGCTGCATTGCTTCCTGTCTGGATATCCGGAGACGCCGTATTGGATACGAAACGTTTGGAGGCCTTCATCAAGGTTGTGGATCTCGGCAGCATGACGAGCGCGGCCAAGGTGCTGAATGTCGCGCAGCCGGCGCTGAGTCAGCATATCGCGAGCCTGGAGGCGGACTTCAAGTGCAAGCTGCTCGATCGCAGTGCCCGCGGGGTCAAGCCCACCGAAGCAGGACGAATCCTCTACCGCTATGCCAAGTCGATCCAGCGGCAGATCGAAGAGGCCAGGCGCACCATTCTGGACAGCAAGCCGGAATTAACCGGCAATGTCACGATCGGTCTGGCCCCGCTCAGCTCGGCGGCATTGCTCGCGACCCCGCTACTGATGCAGGTGCGTGAACGCTATCCCGGCATCGTGCCGCACATCTACGACAGCTCCGGGGTCATGCTCAGCGAGATGATCCTGAAGGGGAGCATGGATATCGCTGTCCTCTACGGCGAACGCCCGGTGACCGGTCTCGACTACAAGCCGCTGATGCGCGAGTACTTTTATCTTGTCGTGCCCCGCAGCATGTATCCGGAGCAGATGCCTGCAGAGGAAGTATCGGCGACGGAGGTCGCGCAATTCGACCTGCTTCTGCCATATCGGGAATCCTTCCTGCGACAAACGGTCGAGCGCGTCTGCGCCGAGGTGGGACTCCGCCCGCGCATCGTTGCCGAGATCCATTCTCAATCGACCCTATCTTCGGCGATTGCAGCCGGAGTGGGGGCGGCAGTGCTGCCCATGTCGATCGCAAAAGAATTGCCGAACGTCGACGAACTCTGCATTCGGCGGATCAATGCGCCGTCGGCCTCACAACAGATGTCGCTGTGCATTTCAGATGGCGCTGCGTTGTCCGATGCCGCATTCGCCGTTTACAAAATATTGCTTGAGATCATCGTCAAGACCTGGGGGCCGCTCGATCTCCATCTCGGCCCGGCGACCATCGCCACGGGGGGCTCAACGTCGCCTCTGGGCCGGTCGAAGGCTGAGCCATAACGAAACACGATGCGGCAATCCTAAAATCTGAATTTGCCGCGCCAAGGCGGTTAGTTATGGAGGTGTAACGGAAATCGCGGCTGCAAGGAGGTTATCATGGTGCATGTGATCAGGACATTCGATCGGCCCGCGGCCGAGCTTGTCGAGCGCATCAAGAAGTTTCCTCCGTCCACCCTTCACGAGGCGCAGGGGCGATTGGGCGCGCTGACTTCCCGCATCAAGCCGATCTATTCCGGGATGCGCGCCTGCGGACCGGCGCTGACGGTGAGCTGCCATCCAGCCGACAACATGATGCTGATCACGGCGATTTCGCTGGCCAAGCCGGGCGACGTGCTCGTGGTGAGCGCGGGCGATCATCCCGAGCAGGGCGGCTTCGGCGAGGTACTGGCGACGGCCTGCGTCGCCAAGGGCATCGTCGGGCTGGTCACTGATGCCGGCGTTCGCGATGGTCTCGCGGTGCGCGACACCGGCTTCAACGTCTTCTCCTACGGCCTCTGCATGAAGGGCACTGTTAAAGAGACGCTTGGCACCATCAATCAGCCAATCGTCATCGGCGGGATTACGGTTCGTCCCGGCGATATCGTCAGTGCCGACGACGACGGTGTGGTGATCGTGCCCAAAGAGAACATTGCCGACGTTTGCGTCAAGTCGGCGGCGCGCGAGGAGAAGGAGGCCGGCATCATGAAGGCCCTCAAGGCCGGCGGTGACATCCTCGAACTCTCCGGCATCGGCAAGGTGCTGGAGTCCAAGGGCTGCACATTCGCCTAAGGGGTTACGCGCCGCCGGCGCGCAATAACGGGAAGACAAGTGGCAGCCATTCGCGGCTCGGGCGAGCATCGGTACCGCGTCGTCGACAATTGGGCGAAGCTATCGGATGGCTGGCAGCTCACCGACGTCGCCTCCGTCGCAGTCAACAGCAAGGTTTGCATCTACGTCTTCATGGGCTCGGTTGATGGTGGAATGATGATAACAGAGCGCTTCCATCGTCTGCCTCCAAAGAATACGTAACTTCCAAAGGAAGTAGAGAAAGCAACTTGGTCCGCTGACAGACATCGCAATTAGAGACACCTGCTTCTCGGGCTCTGCGAAATGGAATCCCTGCCGGTTCGCCGGAAATTTCCTGTCTTGGCTGCGCCGTACACCATTGGCGAGTGCAGACGGATCGACGGATTTCCCTTACGTGAATATCGGCCTGCCCAAATATGATCCGAAATTGGCTTCTGATCGAATTGAGAAATGAGGCGAAAGCACATCATGTGGCCTTAGTCGCACGATGCGCCGCCGTGCTGCGGTTCTAATTGAGATCGAGCAGTGCGAAAAGGGCGCGGCCTCTGGCGCTCTGCTCTACATCGCCGTGCGTTTAAGATGAGCACGAAATAACTTGAACCTGACGTAGCATCAGGTTGTAGCCTTGGCGGCGCCTGCAGCTCATTGAGAAACCAATTCGAGCGGCGTGGCTATTGTCAGCGCTTGTCATTTGAGGGTGATGAGTGATCGTCGAGGAACATCTCATGCCAGGGTGGCAAGGCGCAGGCTATTGGAATGGGCTTAGACAAGCCCGCGACCATCGACCCGACCAGGGAGAGACGTTACCATGAACGCATCAAAGCCTTTTCCGCTCAACGCCTGGTACGCTGCTGCATGGTGCCACGAAATCGGCCGCGAGCTTTCCGCCCGCATCATCTGCGGCAAGAACGTCGTGCTCTACCGGCTCACCGACGGGGTGATCGCCGCGCTGGAGGATGCCTGCTGGCACCGGCTGCTGCCGCTGTCGCTCGGACATCTCAAGGGCGATGACGTCATGTGTGGCTATCACGGGCTGATCTTCAATTCGGCCGGCCGCTGCACCTACATGCCCGCGCAGAAGACGATCAATCCGTCAGCCTGCGTGCGCGCCTATCCGGTCGTCGAGCGGCATCGCCTGGTCTGGCTGTGGCCCGGTGACCCCGCGCTGGCGGACCCTGCCACAATTCCGGATTTTCACCGGAACGACGGCACGCAATGGGTCGGCGAGGGGGGCACGTTCTATCAGTTGAGATGCGACTATCGCCTTGTGATCGACAATCTCATGGACCTCACTCACGAGACGTATGTTCACGCCGGCAGCATCGGTGACGAGGCGATCACGGCCGCGCCCTTCGATGTGACCCACACCGACGACACGGCGACGATGACGCGCTGGATGATCGACATCGAGCCGCCCCCGTTCTGGGCGCGCCAGCTCGGACGGCCGGGCCGTGTCGATCGCTGGCAAATCGTGACGTTCCAGGCACCGTCGGTCGTCGTCGGCGATGTCGGCGTGGCGTTGACGGGTACGGGCGCGCCGCAAGGCGACCGCTCGCACGGCGCCAACGGCGCGTTCTTGGCGGCGATCACCCCCGAGACCGAGATGACCTGCCATTATTTCTGGAACTTCGTCCGAAATTATCGCAGGGATGATGCGCAATTGACGAAAGAGCTCCAGCTCGCCCACGTGAATGGCGGAGCGGGCGTCTACGATCAGGATCACAGGATCTTGGAGGCGCAGCAGGCCGCGATCGACAAGAACCCGCGTTCGCCCTTCTACGATCTCAACATCGATGCGGGCTCGCTCTGGGCGCGGCGGCTGATCGATCGGATGCTGGCCGACGAACAGGCCCGCGTGATCGCAAATGTTGCGGCCGAGTGAGCGAAAGGTCATGACCAAGCCGATCGAATGGGCAGCCGCGCGCCTTCGCGCCACGCGCGAGCTTACGCCTGACGTCCGTCTCTTCGAGATCGAGCCGGACCGCGCATTCGTCACCGCAACGCCCGGCAGTCACATCGACGTCGTTGTGCCCATTGACGGCCGGCCGCAGCTTCGCAGCTATTCACTGATAGGAGCTTGTCCGGACGGACTCTATCGCATCGCCGTCAAGCGGCTCGCGTCTAGCCGGGGCGGGTCTACTGGCATGTGGCGCCTCAAGGTGGGCGAACGGCTTACGATCTCCGCGCCGAGCAACAGCTTCGAATTGAGCTACGGCCGGCCGGAATATCTGCTGCTCGCCGGCGGCATCGGCATCACGCCGATCTACACAATGGCACTGGCGCTGAAGCAAGCGGGCGCGAATTTTCGCCTGCTCTATGCCGCGCGCAGCCGCGGCGACTTGGCTCTCGCAGACGAGCTAGCCCGTTACATCGGCGAACGGCTCCAGCTCTTCGTCGGTGAAGAGGGACAGCGCATCGACATCGCCGGCGAGATCGCCCAACTCGATCGGCGGGGCGAGCTTTATGTGTGTGGCCCGTTCGGCATGATGGAGGCGACCAGGCGCCTGTGGTGCGAAGTAGGCAGGCCCGTGGCGCACCTCCGCTACGAGACGTTTGGCAATGCTGGCAACTTTGCGGACGTGCCGTTCAAGATTAGGATTCCCCGGCTGGGTCTCGAAATCGAGGTCCCCGCCAACCGGTCCATGCTGGATGCGCTTGAAGATGCAGGCGTCGACATGATCTTCGGTTGCCGACGCGGGGAATGTGGGCTGTGCGTCCTGCCGATTCTGGAGGCGTCGGCCCCGGTCGATCATCGCGACGTGTTCTTCAGCAGCGAGGAGCAGGCGACGAACGAGAAGCTGTGCACCTGCGTGTCGCGCGCGGTCAGCGGTTGCATTACCATCGATACGCCCGATCGTCTGCCGACCCAGCGTCATTCCTCGGCGTCCCAATCGTGCAGGGGTTGAGCAACGTGTACGTCATGCTGTGGATCGGCGTAGCCACGGTGAGTTCGCCGAGGTGCTCGACACCGACTGCGCTGCCGTGAAGGGCCTCAAAGGCGCCGAGCACGCGCTCCATTCACCCCAGGAGGTACGTGACCACGGCCCCACAGGCCCTGGCGCGAAACGTCGTCCGTTGACAGTTTCTTGAAGCCATAGCGTAGGAAGACGCTTGTCGCCACGCCTGAGGATTGCGACCTACCGCACCGCTCCGGTCTCGCTAATCGCGCTCATGCTGGCACGACAGCCGAGGTCGAGGCCGGCAGCTCGCCGCGCCGTCCGAACGCGGGCGTTCGGTGGGACTCGCACCAGCGGTGCGTCGTAATCGGATTTCTCGCTGGCCGTTTCGTATCTGGAGTGATTGCCGACCTCGGTGCTGGAGGTCGGTCTATCTTGCTTCCGCGCTGCCAATGTTCACAAGCGCGTTGCTCGTGCGGCTCCTACCACCTCAAGCCGTGACACAGGCCTCTGAGAGCTATGAAAGGGTGCTTCTATCCCGGAGCTATCGCTGAAAATTTGTGACGGGGGAATCGGAAAGGCGGCATATCGTGGGGGTGCCTGAAGCCTCCACAAACATTTCAATGGATCTTCCTGCCGCCTTCGGCGAAACGATCGAGACATCGGCCTCGATGATGCCTTCCGAGCGGAGCCTCTTCAGCCGTCCTTGACATGCGGTCGCAGAAAGCCCGGCCAATTCGCTGATCCCTCGGAAGTTAGACGGTTGTTCTTTTGCACAATCTTGAGGATGCGGACATCCCTTCGGTCGTATCGCGCTACCGGCTCCCCCCTTTGAGGTGGATTCCGTCGCCATGTGACGATGCGATGCAGAAAGTCCTCCGAATGACAGGAAAATGCAACGAAAACAGTTATGCAACACGAGTATGTTGAATGACAGTTTTACGACACCTCTGCTGCTGAACGATGCCAATTAGGACATCGACCCAACCACCCGGCGGTCGCCACTTTGCAGATTCGAGCCCACAGCAAACCGGGAAAGCAAAAGCCATGACAACCACCGTGCTTTCAGATCCTCGAGAAATCCTTGCAGAGGACGTGAAGGAAGCCCTTCTGAGATACTATTCTGGGCGGCGCAAAGTCGCGATTTCTATCAGTAAGCCAACCAGCGACTGCCCACTGCTATCTCTCTTGCTGGAGGGTGGACAGAGGCTTCATCTCAGTGTGACGGAAGCACGGTCATGATCCTGTTTCCGCGGCGACCCGAGCGTGACTTGCGTATCCTTCCAGTGGCGACGCCTTGTCGACAGTATTTCATGGGCAATCATGACCTTGTCTCCGACAGCTTCCTGGCGCTGACCGCAGTCGGTCTCGTAGTGCTCAGTTCAAGCCTGCTCGCCTTTGCCTAAGGAGAACGCGTTGGCGCGTTTTGCGCTCTTGTCAATGAAGGCTCCGTTTGAGGATGAGATGCTCTGCAACTCAGAATCGATGATTGTGCTCTAATTTTTTCGCAGGCGGTCACAATGAGCAATTTCAACCAGGAAAGCGTGCTGAGCGTTCATCACTGGACCGACAATCTCTTCAGCTTCACCACCACGCGGGATCCATCATTCTGCTTCCGCAGCGGTGAATTCACGATGATCGGGCTCAAGGTCGACGAGAAGCCATTGTTACGTGCGTACAGTCTCGCCAGCGCCCATTACGAGGACCGGCTCGAATTTTTCTCGACTAAGGTGCCGGATGGTCCCTTAAGCTCGCGTCTGCAGCATCTGAAGGAGGGTGACGAGATCATCGTCAGCCGCAAGGCGACGGGGACGCTGGTCATCGATAATCTCGAGGACGGGCGCAATCTCTATCTGATCGGCACCGGCACCGGGCTTGCGCCGTTCCTGAGCGTGATCAAGAATCCCGAAACCTATCTGCGATTCGACAATGTCGTGCTGCTACATGGCTGCCGCCGGATCGCCGAGCTCGCCTATGGCGAGATGATCACGGAAAAACTGCCGAGCGATGAGCTGGTCGGCGACTTCGTGCGGTACCAGCTGATCTATTATCCGACCGTCACGCGCGATCCCTTCCACAACCGCGGTAGGATCACCGATCTGATCGCGTCAGGCACGCTGTTTACGGACATTGAGCTGCCGGCACTCCAGCCGCAGCATGACCGCGTCATGATTTGCGGCAGCCCTGCACTGGTGCGCGATGCCCGCGAGCTGTTGGTGGCGAGGGGCTTTGTCGAAGGCAATCACGGCGAGCCCGCGCAATTCGTGGTCGAAAAGGCGTCTGCCGAACGCAATGGTTTGAGCCCGTTCGCGGACAATGGTTCTACATGAATCATGATGCAAGGAGGAATCGCCGTGAAGCACCGGCGATGACAGACGAACAACGCGAGCTGGAGCGCTGCAAGCAAGAGATTGCGCATCTCAGACAGTTGGTTGTGCAGCTTTCTGAAATTGTCTTGCGCAACGTCGTAGAGAGCGACGAGGGGCGACAATTGGCACGCCCGTGGGTCTCTGAGTGACCCCGAAGAGGCGCGCTGTTTCCCAGCAGCGCGGCTTCCCGCCTTGGGGGCATGGGAAGCGGCTCCGCCCTTGTGCTCCAGGAGGCGGAGCTCCTAATTTTTAGTTGGAAGCGCGGGATAGGTCTGGAGACACATTGATGACGGGCTGGACGGAGCAACCGCGCCTCGTTGTAGGCGATAGCAGCAATGGCTTCTGAGCTTCAGTGGCGCGCTAATGTTCAGCCGTGACGGCGAATTCTGGTCTCAACTTGCAGCCTATCTCTGCGCTGTGATTGTTGCGATGTCGATGTTGTACGGAATTGGTCAACTTCTAACAGGGGACAATCTTGAACTATCTCTTAAACTCGGATGAGCAATCAGCGCTCTCCGCTCAAGCTGGCATGACCAGCCAGCTCAACAAGGTCCGCCACGTCACCACCATCACTAAGGTCGCGATGGACCTCGGTGAAGACGAAGATTGGCTGCGAGACGTCGCCTGTCAGCTATCGATCCGCTCTCTATTCTGGCGCGGTCGTCTGAGTTGTGATGCCTCTCTAATGCTGAGAGCTGTCTTCCCTTTATCAGAAACAACATAGACGACGTGTGGAGGCATAGCCGAGATTCCGGCTTCCAGGAGACAGCCTAACTCGCATAGACGTCTGGCGCGACCATAGACGCCTTTCCATGGACGCCACGCGCTACTTCCTTCCCTCATCGCTTCTCGCAAGCATTCAAAATCAAGCTTTTCTAGGGCCATAATCTATTCCGGGTCTTGGCGCGGTATCCGTTAGTTTACAGACACTCTTCGCAGTCGCACTATCAAGACAACCACTGGACCCTCGAGCAGCCATGTGCCGTCGGGGACGGCTAATAAGCCCAGCGGTCTCCTCGCCTCGTCCGTGATCCGTCACGATAGCCGAAAGTAACTGATCCCAGAGCTTTGTCGCGCCCTCTGGCGCGCGTTTGGCAGACTTCGACGAGTTCTTCGTAGGATTCTTCACTAACGCGCTCGTCAAGGACCGTTCTCAAATACCGCGCTTTGCCCGGCAAGGCGGCCTTCAGCGGCTTTCAATTACCCACATTTAGCCGAGAGGGCTGAGGGAGCGCACCAACTATTGCATCGCAGGAATCGACCGTGATTCCTTGTCTGGCACCGATTCGCAGGGGGGCGGTGCCAATGGACGAAGAAGCCGACGCATGGTTTGATCGCGAGCTCGCTGGCTGCAGCCTTGCCGACGAGCGCCTGAATAAGCGTCTCCGCAAACTGGTAGCGCAGATCGGGAGCGCCATGGGCGAAAGCATTCCGCTGGTGTGCCAGGACTGGGCCAACACCAAGGCGGCCTATCGCTTTTTCTCCAACGACCGGGTCAGCGAGGCGGAGATCCTGGGTGGTCACTTTCAATCGACGCGTGACCGCATGGTTGCCACCGATGGTCCCGTCCTTGTGCTCCACGACACGACGGAGTTCACCTATCAAAGAGAAAACAAGGACGCGATCGGGATCACCAAAAGCATAAACAGCGGGCGCGACAAGGCAGGCCGCCTGAGATCGCACACGGTCTGCGGCATCCTGATGCACTCGAGCCTGGCGGTGACGACGGAAGGGCTGCCGCTTGGATTGACGGCTGTCAAATTCTGGACTCGGAAGAAATTCAAGGGGACTGCCGCGCTTAAGAAGAAGATCAATCCGACGCGCGTTCCCATCGAGAAGAAGGAGAGCATTCGGTGGCTGGACAATGTCCGGCAATCCACAGAGCTGCTGGGTGATCCGGAACGATGCATCCATGTCGGCGATCGCGAGAGCGACATCTATGAGTTGTTCTGCTCGGCTCGAGAAGCTGGAACGCATTTCGTGATCAGGACTTGCGTTGACCGCTTGGCTGGGGATGGGGATCACACGATCGCCGACGAAATGGACGAGGTCGCGGTCAAAGGACTGCATCGCATCGACGTCAGAGACAACAACGGCGATACCGATGAAGCCGTCCTCGAGATCAGATATCGCAAGATTCGCGTCCTGCCGCCGATTGGAAAGCAGAAGCGCTATCCCGCGCAGACCTTGACGGTGATCCATGCCGAAGAGCGCGTGACGCCGAAGAACAGAAAGAAAATCGAGTGGAAGCTCATCACAGATCTGCCCGTTGGCTCCCGCGCGGACGCTATTGAGAAGCTCGAATGGTATGCCTTGAGATGGAAAATCGAAGTCTTCCACAAGATCCTTAAATCGGGCTGCAAAGCTGAAGAATCGAAGCTCCGGACTGCCCAGCGTCTGACCAACCTGATATCGGTCTTTTGCATCCTCAGTTGGCGGGTCTTCTGGATGACGATGCTCAATCGATCAGCTCCACGGGCACTGCCGACTCTTGCGTTGACCGCGACTGAAATCGCCCTGCTCGATCGCCTCGTGAATGACAAACCGCAAGCTCGACGGAAGACCCTCTCACATTACCTGACCAAGATCGCACGGCTCGGCGGTTATCTCGCCCGCACCAGCGATCCGCCGCCTGGCAATACCGTCATGTGGCGCGGGTTGTCACGCCTCACCGATATCGCGCTGGGCGCCATGGTCGGAGCAGAAATTGTGGGTAATTGAAAGCTTCAGCGGACGGATACCACCTGCTCGTTGATTGCCACGGTAAAGGGCTATGGCTCCGACGCAAAGTCAATCAAGGACGACCGCTGCTCTCTCCCATCCGGCAACTCTTCCGCTTGATCGAATGCGCCACGAGCCTCGGAAAAGCTCGTTTATCCGGCAGAGGGGCACATCTGTGCATTGCGGTGCGCGAACCATTGCATCGATCGCGGTACGGGCGGAACGCCGTTGACTTTCTAAACAAGACCGAGATCCGGTTTGGTCGGACAGGGGTGCTTGCGCATCAAGTCAGGATCGACATAGCCGCGGCAGTTGATTCCGTTCGTGTAAACACGGCGCATGCTAGCCAGAAACCGCTAGACTCGAACCCAGCCACCGAAGAGCGCCTAGCTAGAACTTCGACACCTCGTCTTAGCAGCGCGGACTGCAGCTAAGTCTTCTTGATGGCCGTCGAGACCGGTGCGGCAGGTGAGGTGGGCGCCAGCGTGCCCCGGTTGTGCCCCAGAATTTTGGGGGCACACTGTGGGGGAGAGGCGCTGCTAAGTCGCTGAAAAGAAAGAGCTAATGGTGGGCGCACAAGGGATCGAACCTTGGACCTCTCCCGTGTGAAGGGAACGCTCTCCCGCTGAGCTATGCGCCCGGGACCATCATGCAGACGGCCGGACCTTGTCGGCCGGCCGTCGCATTGGAGCCCGCGATTTAGAAGTGCGGGCTAGAAGTGTCAAGTTTTCAGGCGGCTTGGGGCCCGAAAACCTTGGGCCAGTCTCTTAAATTCGGCGGCGAGGCCGGATTTCGGGCTGCTTACGCGCCCTGCTGGCGGGCGCGGGAGGCGTGCGCCTGCAGCGCGCGGATGCGTTCGGCGAGCGTTCCGCCGCCTTCGGGAAGGGCGGCCGCGGCCGCGCCATTGGTCGCGACGCCGTTGGCCGGGCGCGGCGCGGGTTTCGGCGGCTGGCCGGCCTCGGCCGCCAGCAGCGCCTCGATCGGCGAGTTCGGGCCCTCGAGCTGCATCGCGAGTTTTGCGACCTCGGCGGCGATGTCGTTGATGCGCTCGCGCAGCAGCGCGTTCTCCATCCGCTCGGTCGCCCAGGAGCTTTCCGCCTGCTGCTGGATCGCATTGATGTCGCGCTGAAGTTTTGCGCGCTCGTCGCGTGCGGTACGGAGCTGCTCTTCCAGCGCGGCCTTTTCCGCGCGCATCGTCTCGAACGCAGCCGATGACTTGCCGCCGCTCAAGCCGGCGATCTCGACGCGCAGCTCCTTGATGGTGCGCTCGGAGCTTTCATTGGTCTGGCGGAGCTGGTTGTTCTCATAGTCGCGCTCGGCAAGCAGCTTGCCCTGCGTGGCGAGCCGCCCTTCGAGGTCGGCGACGCGGCTTGACAGCATCTCGGCCTCCTTCACCTGCACGATCAGTTGGCGATCGAGCTCGGTGACGCGCTGGCTCAAATTCTCGACGCGGCCGCGCGCATCGCCAAGCTCGCGCGAGGCGGTCTCCGACTCGACGCGCTCCTGCGTCAGCCGCGCCTGCGTGGCGGTGAACTCTTTCTCGGCATCGCCGACGCGGTTTTTCAGCTCTTCGATCTGGGCGCGCACCGCGACCAGCTCGATTTGGCGGCTCTCCGCCATCATCGAGCGGTCGGACAGTTCGGAATTGATTTTTGCGAGCTCGCCCTGCTTGTTGCTCAGCGCAATCTCGGCCTCGCGCAAGGATACGGTCTTGGCGTTGAATTCCTCTTCGGTGGCGCGGAGCTGCTCCTTGACCGCCTTCTCGCGCGCCTCCAGCGCGAAGATCGTGGCGTTCTTCTCGCCGAGTTCGATCTTCATGCGGTTGATGGCGTCGCTCTTCTTGCCGAGCTCGGCGAGCTGGCTCGTGGTCTTGCTCTTGAGCTGGTCGACGCTCATCTCCAGCCGGCGCGCCGACATGGCGAACTCGGCGCGGAGCTGGTCCTTGTCGGCCTGGATCTCCGCCATCGACAGCGGCGTGGCGGCCTCAAGCCGGCGCGTGGTCAGGCGGACCGCGCGGTTATGCACCAGCGGCACGATGGCAAGCCCGCACAGCATCGACAGCAGGAAACCGATCGCCAGGTACATGATCGGTTCGACCATGGGCCAGAACTCCCAGAGCTAAGGAAAAATTTACCAAAGACAATGCATGGCGGGCCAGCAAAAAGCCAGCCCTGCCCTGTTGTTAACGTGAATCCGGAACTGAATCGGAGAAGGGGACCTAGAACGGGTTCCAGGTCGCGCGCGGCGTGTATTTGAGGTAGCCGATATTGGCGCCGAGGCGCAGCCCGAGGCCTGAGCGGATCGGCACCAGCACGATGTTGTTGGACGTGAGCGCCGTCATGCCGAAGCCGCCGATGATGTAGGCCGAGCCGTCGATGCCGGCGAAGCGCTGGTAGATCGCGTTGGTGGCCGGCAGATTATAGACCAGCGTCATGGTGCGCGCGCCGTCGCCGCCCCAATCGAAGCCGAGCGACGGACCCTGCCAGTAGACGCGTAGGTCGCCGGCGTTCTTGGTGTAGAGCGTGCCTTCGCCATAGCGCAGGCCGGCGACGAACGCGCCGGAGCCTTCCTCGCCGAGGATATAGCCGTTCGGCAGGCCCCATTGGCTGACCGCCTTCTCGATGATCGAGGCGAGGCCGCGCGAAACGTTACCGAAGAAGCGATGGCCGGCGGTGACCAGCTCGTCCGGCCCGTAGGTGTTGGGCGTCGGGGTCCGCTGCGGCGGCGGCAGGTCCGGCGGCGGCGCAGCCGTCTGGGCGGAGGCCGGCACGATCCAGCCAGCCAGCGCTACGAGCGCCACTGCGGCAAGGCGTGATGCGAAAGTCATAAAAGAACCCCTGGTATCGATTCCGGTCCGCTTCCCTTAACCTGACGCCAACAGGCACGGTCCTAGGTTGCGCCGGATGTCCCCTCGACTCGGATGTTATCCGCAGCAACTATGACGGCACAACGGCAGGAAGATAGCCCTTTGCGCCCCGGAATTGCCTTGATCGGCCGCCTGGTCTGTCTGCTTGCGGGCATTTGGCTCGCCTGCTCCGGGTTGCCGACGCAGGCTGCCGCCACCGAGCGGATCGTCGTCAATCGCTTCTCGGGCGTCGCCATCGAAGGCTTTGATCCCGTGGCCTATTTCGTTGATGGCGGCCCCGAGCAGGGGACGGCGGAGTTCGAGGCCAATCTCTGGGGCGCGGTCTGGCGCTTCCGGAACGAGGGCAACCGCGCCTCCTTCCTGGCCCATCCCGAAATCTACGGCCCGCAATTCGGCGGCTACGATCCCGCCGACATCGCGCGCGGCGTGACCGTCGCTGGCAATCCCCGCTTCTTCGTGATCTCGGCGCAGCGGCTCTATCTGTTCAGCCGCGAAGCCAACCGCGACGCCTTCGCCGCCGATCCGGAACGCTTCCTGTATGACGTCGGCAAGCGCTGGCCGGCGCTTCAGGACAAGCTCAGCCAGTAGGCATGACCGCCCCGGCATCGCCCCAGGCGATGAATGCCGGGATGATGAAGCCGGTGTCGCCACGCTCGCCGAACCGGATCTCGCCGCCCTTGCCGTCGGTCACCTTGCCGCCGGCCGCCGTGACCACGGCGCAGCCCGCCCCGACGTCCCATTCCGAGGTCGGCCCGAAGCGGGGATAGATATCGGCACTGCCCTCGGCGATGCGGCCGAATTTGACCGCCGAGCCGCACGTCTTTCTGACCGCATTGGGCCGGCTGTCGATGAACGCGTCGCTTGTCGGGTCGCCATGCGAGCGGCTCACCGCCGCGACCCAGGGCTCGCCGGGCCCGGGCAATTTGCGGGTCCGGATCGGCTCGGCAGCGCCGATGGTGGTGCCGTCAAACGTCAGGCGCTCGGCGCCGCGGCCGACGATGCCGCGCCAGAGCAGCCCGAGCGCGGGCGCGGCGACGATGCCGAGCAGTGGCACGCCCTCGGTCACGAGGGCGAGGTTGACGGTGAACTCGTCGCGCCCGGCGACGAACTCCTTGGTGCCGTCGAGCGGGTCGATCAGGAAGAAGCTGCCGCGAAACGGCGGCGAGGCGAGCTGGCACCGCTCCTCCGAGAGCGACGGCACGTCGTTCGCAAGCCTGGCCAGGCCCTCCGCAATGATTCGGTCGGCGGCGAGGTCGGCCTCTGTGACCGGCGAGCCGTCCTGCTTGCCGTCGACCCGCATCGCTGCGCGGTTGACGCTAAGGATCGCTTCGCCGGCCTGAACCACCAGCGCGGTCAGCGGCTCCATCAGCCGGGATGCGGCCTCGCCGTCGATAATCCTCACCTGCATGCCTCATTCATCGGCAATTCCATCCCCACTCGACTGATTCGCCCGCGGCTTTATGACCGCCTCGATCCGATCGCAAGCTAGCTGCCACAGGCTTGCGAATGTTAGAACCCCTGCCATCCGTCAAGCATGCTTGATTCGCCGCGTTCGCGCCGTGCAATTCCAGGAACCCTTTATGTCTGACGCTCCGTCACCCGCTACCGCTACTGCTCCCGATGCGCTCGAACTCGCGGCGCTCCTGTGCTCGCGGGTCTGCCATGATCTCATCAGCCCTGTCGGCGCCATCGTCAATGGCCTCGAAGTGCTCGATGACGACCCCAAGCCCGAGGACCGCGAATTCGCGCTCGACCTGATCCGCAAGAGTGCGAAGACGGCCTCCGCCCGCCTGCAATTCTGTCGCCTCGCTTTCGGTGCGGCCGGCTCCTCCGGCGCCCAGATCGACCTCGGCGATGCCCAGACCATGGCGCGTGGCCACATCGAGGACGGCAAGTGCACGATCACGTGGAATCTGCCGCGGCTGCTGCTGCCGAAGAATCGCGTCAAGCTGCTGCTCAATATGCTTGTCGTGTCCCAGCACACGATCCCGCGCGGCGGCATGCTCACGATCGATCCGATCGGCGAGGGCGAGACGATGAGTTTCCGCATCACTGCGACCGGACACAATGCACGCCTGCCGCAGAACATCTCCGAGCTTCTGAGCGGTGAACGCGGGCCGGCTGCGGATGCGCACGCGATCCAGCCTTATTACACGCGGCTCTTGGCGCAGGCCTGCGGGCTCACCGTGACGCTCAAGCTGGAGGGCGAAGCCGTCATCGTTACCGCTTCGTAAACGCGCCCGTCGCTTTCAGAGGTTAATCGAATCTTTACGAGGCGCTTCGGCTTGTCCGGAGCGCCTTATCTCTTTGTTGGTTCCGTTCTTTTGCACATACTCAACCAATATTAAACGCTTTGCGGTGAAGCTGGCCCCATTCTGAAATGGCGCATCACAATTCGTGCGTGCCCTCTCTGTATGAAGGCCTGTTTTCATGGATGATCTGTTGCGGGAGTTTCTGACGGAGACCAGCGAGAGCCTGGACACCGTCGACAATCAGCTGGTGAAGTTCGAGCAGGAGCCGAACAACGCCAAGATCCTGGATAACATCTTCCGCCTGGTCCACACCATCAAGGGTACGTGCGGCTTCCTCGGACTGCCGCGGCTTGAAGCGCTGGCGCATGCCGGCGAGACGCTGATGGGCAAGTTCCGCGACGGCATGCCGGTGACGGGACCGGCGGTGACGCTGATCCTGTCCTCGATCGACCGCATCAAGGAAATTCTCGCAGGCCTGGAGGCGACCGAAGCCGAGCCCGAAGGCAACGACCGCGATCTCATCGACAAGCTCGAAGCGATGGTCGAGCAGGGCATGGCGGCTATGTCAGCGTCGGCGCAGCCGATCGCCTCAGGCTCGGCGCAGCCGATGCCGTCAGGCTCGGCGCAGCCGATCGCCTCAGCCAGTGCCGCCGCTGTCGTTGCTGAAGCGCCGCCGCTGGTGCCGGAAGCGCCCGCCGCCGCGGCGCCCGCGCCCGCCAAAGAGATGAGCACGGGCACGCTGATCGACCAGACCCTGGAGCGTCCGCTGCGTCCGGGCGAGGTCTCGCTCGACGATCTCGAGCGCGCCTTCCGCGAGACCGCGATCGAAGCGCCGGTGCCCGCGCCGGTCGCCAAGGTTGAAGTGAAGGCTCAGCCTGCGCCGGCTGCTGAAGCGCCGGCCCCCGCCGCCAAGGAAGCTGCCAAGGAAGCTGTGAAGGAAACTGCCAAGGAAGCTGTGAAGGCGCCCAAGGAGAAGGCCGCGCCGAAGAAGTCGATGGCCGACGAGGGGGCCGCCGAAGGCGACCGCGTCGCCAACCAGTCGATCCGCGTCAACGTGGATACGCTGGAGCATCTGATGACCATGGTCTCCGAGCTGGTGCTGACCCGCAACCAGCTGCTGGAGATCTCACGGCGCAACGAGGACACCGAGTTCAAGGTGCCGTTGCAGCGTCTCTCCAACGTCACCGCCGAGCTGCAGGAAGGCGTCATGAAGACGCGCATGCAGCCGATCGGCAATGCCTGGCAGAAGCTGCCCCGCATCGTCCGCGACCTCTCGAGCGAGCTCGGCAAGCAGATCGATCTGGAGATGCACGGCGCCGACACCGAGCTCGACCGCCAGGTGCTCGATCTGATCAAGGACCCGCTCACCCACATGGTGCGCAACTCCGCCGATCATGGCCTGGAGACCCCCGCCGAGCGTCTGGCCTCCGGCAAGGGCGAGCAGGGCACCATCCGTCTCTCCGCCTATCACGAGGGCGGCCACATCATCATCTGCATCGCCGACAACGGCCGCGGCCTCAACACCGAGAGAATCAAGGCCAAGGCGATCTCCTCAGGTCTCGTCACCGAGGCTGAGCTGGAGAAGATGTCGGAAGCCCAGATCCACAAGTTCATCTTCGCGCCCGGCTTCTCGACCGCGGCCGCCATCACCTCGGTGTCGGGGCGCGGCGTCGGCATGGACGTGGTCCGCACCAATATCGACCAGATCGGCGGCACTATCGACATCAAGTCGGTGGCCGGCGAGGGCTCCTCCGTCACCATCAAGATCCCGCTGACCTTGGCGATCGTCTCGGCACTGATCGTGGAGGCCGCCGGCGATCGTTTCGCGATCCCGCAGCTCTCGGTGGTCGAGCTGGTGCGCGCCCGCGCCAACTCGGAGCACCGCATCGAGCGGATCAAGGACACGGCCGTCCTCAGGTTGCGCAACAAGCTCTTGCCGCTGATCCATCTGAAGAAGCTCCTCAAGATCGACGACGGTGCCGCCTCCGATCCCGAGAACGGCTTCATCGTGGTCACGCAGGTCGGCAGCCAGACTTTTGGCATCGTCGTCGACGGCGTGTTCCACACCGAAGAGATCGTGGTCAAGCCGATGTCGACGAAGCTCCGTCACATCGACATGTTCTCGGGCAATACCATTTTGGGCGATGGCGCGGTCATCATGATCATCGACCCCAACGGCATTGCCAAGGCGCTCGGCGCCGCCGGCTCCTCGGCCCATGACATGGCCGACGACAATGGTGCGCACCACATCGGAAGTGGCGAGCAGACCACCTCGCTGCTGGTGTTCCGCGCCGGCTCGTCCCAGCCCAAGGCGGTTCCGCTCGGGCTCGTCACCCGTCTGGAAGAGCTTCCGGCCGACAAGATCGAGTTCTCCAACGGCCGCTACATGGTGCAGTACCGCGAGCAGCTGATGCCGCTGGTGGCGATGGAGAGCGTCACCATCGCGTCCCAGGGCGCGCAACCGATCCTGGTGTTCGCCGATGACGGCCGCTCCATGGGTCTCGTCGTCGACGAGATCATCGACATCGTCGAGGAGCGGCTCAACATCGAGGTCGGCGGCTCGGCTAGCGGCATCCTGGGCTCGGCCGTGATCAAGGGCCAGGCCACCGAGGTGATCGACGTCGGCCACTTCCTGCCGATGGCGTTCGCCGACTGGTTCACCCGCAAGGAGATGAAGCCGTCGATGCACTCGCAGGCGGTGCTGCTGGTCGACGACTCAGCCTTCTTCCGCAACATGCTGGCGCCGGTGCTCAAGGCCGCCGGCTACCGCGTCCGCACCGCGCCGACCGCGCAGGAGGGCCTGGCAGCGCTCCGCGCCCAGAGCTTCGACGTGGTCCTGACCGACATCGAGATGCCCGACATGAACGGGTTCGAGTTTGCGGAAGTGATCCGCTCCGACAGCAATCTGGGCGCGATGCCGATCATCGGCCTCTCGGCGCTGGTGTCGCCGGCCGCGATCGAGCGCGGCCGTCAGGCCGGCTTCCACGACTATGTCGCCAAGTTCGACCGTCCCGGTCTGATCGCGGCGCTGAAGGAACAGACCGCGGGCGCCGCCGGCGCCTCCGATCTGAGCCGGGCAGCGGCCTGAGCCGGACCTGAGGAGACACATCGATGAGCAAGAAGATGCAAACCGGCGAAGGCGCCATGGTCGAGTACGTCACCGCGATGATCGGCGGCCAGCTGTTCGGCCTGCCGATCTCCCGCGTCCAGGACGTGTTCATGCCCGAGCGCGTCACCCGCGTCCCCCTGTCCTCGCGCGAGATCGCGGGCGTGTTGAACCTGCGCGGCCGCATCGTCACCGTGGTCGACATGCGCGCCCGGCTCGGCCTGCCCAAGCCGGAAGACGGCAAGACGGCGATGGCGGTCGGCGTCGACATGCGCGGTGAATCCTATGGCCTCCTGATCGACCAGATCGGCGAAGTGCTGCGCCTGTCCGAGGACGGCAAGGAAGACAACCCGGTCAACCTCGACCCCCGCATGGCCAAGCTCGCCGGCGGCGTCCACCGTCTCGACGGACAGCTCATGGTCGTCCTCGACGTCGATCGCGTCCTCGAGCTCGCGCCCGAGATGATGGCGGCCTGATACGGCGGCATCGCCGCCGACGTACTCGCAATTGGAAGTGCCCCCGCACAGGGGATCAGAAGCAGAGGTTCACATGCGAACTTGTCTCGTCGTTGATGATTCCAGCGTCATCCGCAAGGTTGCGCGCCGGATCCTGGAAGGCCTCGACTTTCAGATTCTCGAAGCCGAGGACGGTGAGAAGGCGCTCGAGGCCTGCAAGCGCGGGCTGCCCGACGCCGTGCTGCTCGACTGGAACATGCCGGTCATGGATGGCTACGAGTTCCTCGGCCATCTGCGCCGTATGCCCGGCGGCGACCAGCCCAAAGTGGTGTTCTGCACCACCGAGAACGACGTGGCCCATATTGCGCGCGCACTGCACGCCGGTGCCAACGAGTACATCATGAAGCCGTTCGACAAGGACATCGTGATGGCGAAATTCCAGGAAGTCGGCTTGATCTGAGCGAACACTGGAGGCTGAACGGCTCCTTCGGCGTTTGTTTTCAACTAAACCGTTTCAGTCTGAGTTGGTGAGTAATGAGTGTTGCGTTCGCAGGTAATTCGGCCACTGGCTCGTCGCGCGAAGCGGGACCACTGCGGGTGATGATCGTCGACGACTCCGTCGTCATACGCGGTCTGATCTCGCGCTGGATCGGCGCCGAGCACGACATGGAGGTCGCAGCCTCGCTGCGCACCGGCCTCGAGGCGGTCAACCAGCTCGAACGCATCAATCCCGACGTTGCCGTGCTCGACATCGAAATGCCGGAGCTCGACGGCATCTCGGCGTTGCCGCAACTGCTGACGAAGAAGCGCGATCTCGTCATCATCATGGCCTCGACGCTGACCCGTCGCAACGCGGAGGTCAGCTTCAAGGCGCTGTCGCTCGGCGCAGCCGACTACATCCCGAAACCGGAATCGACGCGTGAGACGTCCGCCGCGGACGTCTTCCATCACGATCTGATCCAGAAGATCCGTCACCTCGGCGCACGGCTGCGCCGGAAGCCGGCCGTGGTGAGCCCGCCGCTGGCGCCGGCGAGCCCGGCTGCGCGCGCGCCGGCTGTTGTGCGGCCCGCAGCGCCCGCATCGGCTCCGGCCGTGCATGCGCCGTCATCGGGCTCGCTCACGACGCGCCCATTCTCGAGCCAGGCGCCGAAGGTGCTACTGATTGGATCTTCGACCGGTGGCCCGCAGGCGCTGATGGCGCTGGTCACCGAACTCGGCTCGGTGATCGACCGCGTTCCGGTGCTGATCACCCAGCACATGCCGCCAACCTTCACCACCATTCTCGCCGAGCACCTCGCGCGTTCGAGCCGCCGGCCCGCAGCCGAGGCGGTCGATGGCGAGCCGGTGAAGCCGGGGCGCATCTACCTCGCGCCCGGCGGCAAGCACATGCGTGTGGTGCGCAGCGGCGCTGAAGCGGCAATCGCGCTCGACGACGGGCCCGCCGTCAATTTCTGCAAGCCCGCGGTCGATCCGCTCTTCACCTCCGCCATCGACATCTGGCATGGCAACATCCTCTCCGTGATCCTGACGGGCATGGGCTCGGACGGCATGCGCGGCGGCAAGGACATCGTCGCTGCCGGCGGCAGTGTGATCGCGCAGGATGAAGCTTCCAGCGTCGTGTGGGGCATGCCCGGCGCAGCTGCCAATGCCGGCATCTGCGCAGCGATCCTGCCGCTCAACCAGATCGGCGCCAAGGTCAACCGCCTGTTCGCGGGAGACCGCTCGTGACGCCCACGGACTATGAGTACCTGCGCAAGTTCCTGAAAGAGCGCTCCGGTCTCGATCTCTCACCCGACAAGCAGTATCTGGTCGAGAGTCGGCTGCTGCCGCTGGCCCGCAAGGCGAGCTTGCCAGGCATCCCGGATCTCGTGCTCAAGATCAGGAACGGCGATGGCCGGCTTGCGACCGACGTGGTCGAAGCCATGACCACCAACGAGACGTTCTTCTTCCGCGACAAGATCCCGTTCGATCACCTGCGCGACAGCATCATGCCCCGCCTGATCCAGGCCCGGGCCGCGCGCAAATCGCTGCGGATCTGGTCGGCGGCTTCGTCGACCGGCCAGGAGCCCTATTCGATCGCGATGTGCCTGAAGGAGATGGGCGCCGCGCTTGCGGGCTGGCGCATCGAGATCGTCGCCACCGATCTGTCGCAGGAGGTGCTGGAGAAATCCAAGGCCGGCGTCTACAGCCAGTTCGAGGTGCAGCGCGGCCTGCCGATCCAGCTGCTGATGAAATACTTCACCCAGTCCGGCGACGTCTGGCAGCTCAAGGCCGATGTCCGTGCGATGGTCCAGTTCCGTCAGCTCAATCTGTTGCAGGACTTCTCCCATCTCGGCACGTTCGACGTCATCTTCTGCCGCAACGTGCTGATCTATTTCGACCAGGACACCAAGGCCGTGATCTTCGAGCGCATGGCGAAGGTCTTGGAAGCGGATGGCGCGCTGTTGTTGGGCGCCGCCGAATCCGTCGTCGGTATCACCGACGCCTTCCGTCCGATCTCCGACCGCCGTGGTCTCTACCAGCTCAATCCGGCGCGCTCCGGCCGCCCGATGGGGGGACTGATGCCGCAGCCGCTGAAAGTCGCCGCGGCGAGGTGAACAGCCGAGCGATCGTCGATCCGAGAGAGCATTGTTGTTGTGGATGACCGGCAGCACCTGACGGCGTCCCTTCTCCGTCATTGTGCGTGACGTTTCACCACTGCGGATTACTCAGCTACCGCGCGCGTAGAATTCGTGCCGCGACGCGGCGCGATCATGGCCCTCTCAGTACCTGAGGAGTGTGCTATGCTCCCGATCGTCCCGTCGGACTGAGGCGGGATTTCATTCCATCATGAACTGTTTTTGAGGAGGACATACCATGCGAATGTCTTGTGCCTCTTATTTCCTGTTGGCGGCGCTGTCGTTGCCGGCGACGGCTTTCGCTGGCGAGCAGGTGCTCGAATTCAAGCTCGTCACCAAGCCGGTGGACGTCAAGGTCACCGAGGTCGCGAACGTCGAAGGCCAGACGGTCATGTCCGGCAAGATGTTTGGCGTCGCCTTCTTCAAGGATGGCCGCATTGCCGTGAAGGACTTTGTCAACTCCAGTGATTTGCTCAAGGGCTCTGGACCGATCTTCGGCTACAGCACCTACACCTTCGACGACGGATCCTCGATCACGGCGCGCTACAGCGGCGCGATCAAGGAGGGGAAGGCAAAGGGCGAATATATGATCCTGTCGGGCACCGGCATGTACGCCAACGCGACGGGCACGGGCGGCTTCGAAAGCGTGCAAAGCGGATTCAAGGGCGCATTCCTGTACGACGGTCGATTCATCGTCAAGACACCCTAGGCGGGCGCTGCGAATCTCTGCGCTCGCGCCCCTTGCGGCGGGGTCGCGAGCGCATCTCACAGAATCGCGTGCGGCAGAAACCGCGAGCTGTTGCCCGTGATCGGGCTTTCGTCCTCGCGGATCGAAAGCCCGCACGGCTCGTGGTTCACCAGCCAGCTCCCCACCACCGGATAGACGCCTGAAAAGTTCGGCAGCGGCGACAGCGCCTGGCGCACAAAGCCTTCGGCGCCGTAGGGGCCGGCGTGATCGTCGAGGGACATTCCGCCCGACAGCAGCGTGACATTGGCGCCTTCGCGCGACAGCAGCGGCTTGCGGACGTAGGAGCTGCCGAGCTCGGCTGCGCGCGGATCGTCCTCGAAGAAGGCCGGCAGCAGATTGGGATGGTTCGGAAACATCTCCCAGAGCAGCGGCAGGATCCCCTTGTTGGAGAGCACCGCCTTCCATGGCGGCTCGATCCAGCGCGTCGGAGCGCCGGCAAGCTTGGCACCGAAGGCGTCGTGAAACATCCATTCCCAGGGGTAGAGCTTGAAGACAAGCGCCATGTCGCGGTCGTCGAGATCGACGAAGCCGCCGGCCTCGTCGCGCCAGCCGATCTCCTCGATGTCGAGCAGCGTGGTCGAGAGGCCTGCCTGGCGCGCGGTGTCTTCGAGATAAGCGAGCGTGCCGGCGTCTTCCTCGCTGCCGGTGGTGCCGGTGAGGTGCAGATGGCGGCCCGCACCGATAGTCTTCCACGCCTCGATCAGCCGCTCGTGGATCGAGTTGAACTGGTCGGCGCGCGCGGGGATGATGCGCCGCTCGATCGCCTGCTCGAGCCAGGTCCATTGAAACACCGCGGCCTCGAAGATCGAGGTCGGTGTGTCCGCATTGTATTCGAGCAGTTTTGCCGGGCCTTCGCCGTCGAATTTCAGGTCGAGCCGGCCGTAGAGGCTGCGGTCGTCGCGCTTCCAGCTTTCCGCGATCAGGTCCCAAAACGTTTCCGGAATCTTGAGCCGCCGCAAATGGCGTTCGTCGCCGATCACGCGACCGGCGAGCTCCAGGCACATCGCATCGATCTCGCCGGTCGGCGTTTCGATGGAGCGCTCGATCTCGTCGAGCGTGAAGGCATAATAGGCGCGCTCGTCCCAATAACGCTCGCCGTCGATGGTGTGGAAGGCGAAGCCGCATTGCTCGGCGGTCTGTTGCCAGTCGTCGCGCTCGGGACAGGTGATGCGTTGCATGTGTCAGCCGCCACCCGAGAAGCCATGCGCAAACGAGCCGAAGCCGCCGCGCGTGACGCCACTGGAGCCGGAATCGGACGAGGTCCCTGACGAGGAATGGCTTGAGGAGTCGCTGCTGTAGAAACTCGAACGCGAGGACCAGTGCGAGCCGCTGCTCGACGAGCTGCTGCTGCAGTTTGTCGTCTGCATCGGCGCCGCTGCCCCGGGGACTGATGCCGCGGGGACTGACGCCCCGGGGACTGACGCCCCGGGGACTGACGCCCCGGGGACTGACGCCCCGGGGACTGACGCCCCGGGGACTGACGCCCCGGAAGGAGAGGGGTCGCAGTTCCGACGTGGCATCAGCGTATAGGCGGTGGCGCCGACCGCGATTGTCCCCATCACCAGCAGCGCGACATGGCCCGAGCGCTTCACCGGCTCGCGCGGCGGCAGCGGCAGGGCCGCCGGCCGGCGCTTGCCGAACTCCTTGTTGGGCGGCTTGTTCGCCATATCAGTAGATCATGCAGGCAGCGTTCAGGAGGCCCGCGGCGAGCGAGGACAGGCCGAGCCAGATCGCGGGGGCGAGCTCGCCGGCGGCGATTCGCCCCGACAGGTTCGGCACCGGGATTTTCACGATGTAGAACACGGCGACCTGCACGATGAGCGCGATTGCAGCCCAGATCAGGCAATCCAGCACGTTGGCCGAATGCGCGATCGCGCTGAACAGCGGCGCCACGAAGCCAAGCAGGCTGAGGCCGAGCGCAATTGCAGCCGCAGGATCGTTGTCGCGAATCAGCTGGAATTCGTTGTGCGGCGTGATCCGCGTGTAAACGAAGAGATATGCCACGACCGCCACCAGCCCGGTGCAGAAATAGACCAGGAAGGCGGGCAGGCCGGCGAGCGATTGCAGGATCATGGGGAGGTCCGACGTTGGCGCCGCGAATTCTGGCACGATCGCTTCGTCGCCGCATCGGTCGAACAGGTTCGATCCCCAGGAACAGGCCTGCTCTGGAGGCGCTCGCCGCTGGTGCGGCTACGATCGAGGCGCTGGAGGAATTGACCCGGCGCTGACATGAGCTGGCGAGTGCCTGACGCCCCCAAAAAACAAAACCCCGCCATTTGCGGCGGGGTCCAGGCTGGGAGGAGCGAGCCCGACAAGGGCGCGCGACGTAAACGGATCAGGCGGGGATGCGCTCTTCGTGCTCGTGCGGCTCGCGCAGCACGTAGCCGCGGCCCCACACGGTCTCGATGAAGTTGCGTCCCTCGGAAGCATTGGCGAGCTTCTTGCGGAGCTTGCAGATGAAGACGTCGATGATCTTCAGCTCGGGCTCGTCCATGCCGCCATAGAGGTGATTGAGGAACATTTCCTTGGTGAGGGTCGTGCCCTTGCGGAGCGAGAGCAGCTCCAGCATCTGGTATTCCTTGCCGGTCAGATGCACGCGCTGGCCACCGACTTCGACCGTCTTGGTGTCGAGGTTGACGACGAGGTCGCCGGTCTGGATGACCGACTGGGCGTGACCCTTGGAGCGGCGCACGATCGCGTGGATGCGGGCAACCAGCTCGTCTTTATGGAAGGGTTTGGTCATGTAGTCGTCGGCGCCGACGCCGAGACCCTTGACCTTGTCCTCGATGCCGGCGAGGCCGGAGAGGATCAGGATCGGTGTCTTGATCTTGGAGACCCGAAGCTGCTTGAGCACGTCGTAGCCGGACATGTCGGGCAGGTTGAGGTCGAGAAGGATAATGTCGTAATCGTATAATTTACCGAGATCGACGCCTTCTTCCCCCAAATCGGTCGTGTAGACGTTGAAGCTCTCAGACTTCAGCATCAGCTCGATCGACTGCGCGACGGCGCTGTCATCTTCAATCAGCAAAACGCGCATGCCAGTTCCCCATAGTCGCCGCTCCTGGGCGTCAGGTCGGCCGCATTCGCGGCACTCAACAAAACGCCTTTGAACAACTGATTCGGATCCTGACAACAGATGGTTAACAAATCCTGATTCTGGAACGCAAGTCCCCCCGGTGCAATTTTTGTCGAATCGCCCTAAGGTCTTGCGCTGAAGCAGCTTTCGTTATCCGGCTCCGTTCAAGTTCCACTTTAAGAGACGGACCTAACCGACTCCCGCGACTCAGCCTTCTTCTGAAGGGGAGCCACGCTCAGTCACAAAGACAGTGACGCAATGATTAATGATGCGGGTAAACACGGAGTTAAGCGCCGTTCAGAAATATGGCGAAACTTAAGGTTTCGCCATGAAGGCCCGAATGAGGAAGGCGCGTCCCCTATGAAGGCCCTCTTATGAAGGCTGCCCTATGAAAGCTCTTGCCGAACAGATCGGCGATATCGACGGCGTCAATATCTATGGCCGTGTGGTCGGCGTGCGCGGCCTGATGGTCGAGGTCGCCGGCCCGATCCACGCGATGTCGGTCGGTGCGCGGCTTGTGATCGAGACCGGCGCCAACCGTTCCATCCCCTGCGAGGTGATCGGCTTCTCCGGCAACAACGCTGTCGTGATGCCGTTCGCCGGCCTCGACGGTGTGCGTCGCGGCTGCAAGGCCGTGATCGCCAATGCCGCCAATCAGGTCCGTCCGTCGTCGGCCTGGCTCGGCCGCGTCGTCAATGCGCTGGGCGAACCGATCGACGGCAAGGGGCCATTGCCGCAAGGCGCTTCCCCGATGCCGTATCGCAATTCGCCGCCGCCGGCGCATTCGCGCAAGCGCGTCGGCGCGCCGCTCGATCTCGGCGTGCGCGCGATGAATACGTTCCTCACCTGCTGCCGCGGCCAGCGCATGGGCATCTTCGCGGGCTCCGGCGTCGGCAAATCGGTGCTGCTGTCGATGCTCGCGCGCAACGTCGATGCCGCGGTCAGCGTCATCGGACTGATCGGCGAACGCGGTCGCGAGGTGCAGGAATTCCTGCAGGACGACCTCGGAGAGGAGGGCCTGGCGCGCTCCGTCGTGGTGGTCGCGACCTCCGACGAGCCGGCCCTGATGCGGCGGCAGGCCGCGTATCTGACGCTCGCGGTCGCCGAATATTTTCGCGACGAGGGTCAGGACGTCCTCTGCCTGATGGACTCGGTGACGCGTTTCGCCATGGCCCAGCGCGAGATCGGACTGTCCGCCGGCGAGCCGCCGACCGCCAAGGGCTATACGCCGACCGTCTTCACCGAACTGCCGAAGCTATTGGAGCGCGCAGGTCCCGGCCTTGATGTCGGCGCCATCACCGCGATCTTCACGGTGCTGGTCGACGGCGACGATCACAACGAGCCGATCGCGGACGCCGTCCGCGGTATCCTCGACGGCCACATCGTGATGCAGCGCTCGATCGCCGAGCGCGGCCGCTACCCCGCCATCAACATCCTCAAATCCGTCTCCCGCACCATGCCGAAATCGGCCGATCCGCAGTTCTGGCCGACCATCCAGAAGGCGCGGGCGGTGATGGCGACCTACGCCGACATGGAGGAGCTGATCCGGCTCGGCGCCTACCGGGCCGGCTCCAGCCCCGAGGTCGACGAGGCGATCCGGCTGCACGAGCCGCTGGAGGCCTTCCTGCGCCAGCGCAAGGACGAAAATGCCTCGCTGGCCGACGGCTACCGCCAGTTGGCGCAAATCCTCGGCAATTTGGAAACGGAACGCTAACTTTGTCCCGTCATCATCCGATCACACAAAGTAGCAGAGCCGGTCTTGGCCCCATCGGGCCTGTGGGGAGACTGGTGTCGTCCCACGTGCAGCTAGGGGACTTCTGGGGAGTACGAGTCGATGAAGTCACGTGATACCCTCATCCGCCTGAAGAAGTTTCAGGTCGACGAGAAGCGCCGCCGGGTCGCCCAGATCGAGTCCATGATCGCCGACTTCCAGCGGATGTCGACCGATCTGGATCGCGAGATCCAGACCGAGCAGGACCGCGCCGGGATCAACGATCCCGCCCATTTCGCCTATCCGACCTATGCCAAGGCTGCCATCCAGCGCCGCGAGAACCTGACCCGCTCGGCCGACGAGCTGAGAGGCCAGCTCGAGGAAGCCAAGGCCGCGCTCGGCGAGGCCTTCGAGGAACTGAAGAAGGTCGAGCTCCTGGACGAGCGTGACCAGGCCCGCGAGCGCGCCGAGGAAAACGCCCGCGAGCAGGCCGATCTCGACAGCATCGGCCTGATGCGTTCCCGCATCGGCGCCGTCGCCTAAACGGCATCTAGAGCCTTTTCCGTTCCGATGGAATCGGAACGGGGCTCTAGATTCTTGTTTTGACGCGTTTTCTTTACGCGAACCGGTATCCACTTCGCTCGAAAACGCTCTAGCGGTCAAAACCGACGAGAATTTGCGAGCCCGGACCCGCAAGGTCCGGGTTTTTGCGTGTGCCGTCCACAGCGTGGTTCGCCGCCCCTTGGTGACGGGCTTGGCTGCGCGCTATGGTAGTGGCGCGCAGGGGTCGGCGCGGATGCGACGGGGCCGCGCGTTGGGGGGCTGAATGCTGACGCCAGCAGAGCTGGTCGGGCTGATTGAGGCGGTGGCGAAGCGCGATCAGGCCGCGTTCGAGCGCCTCTACGGCGCCACGCGCGCGAAACTCTATGGCGTCGTCCTCCGTATCTTGCGCCGACAGGATCTCGCAGAGGAGGTCATTCAGGAGACCTACGTCAAGATCTGGAACAGCGCCGGCCAGTTCAATCCGACGCTGTCATCGCCGATCACGTGGATGGCGTCGATCGCGCGCAACCGCGCCATCGATATCGTGCGCAAGAAGACGGAGGCCTCCATCGAGGAGGAACCGCAGGCGATGGAGGTCGCCGCCGACAGTCCCGATCCCCTGGCGCGCCGGGAGATGTCCGAGGAATTGAAGCGGCTGCTGGAATGTATTGGCCGCCTCGAGCCGGACCGTCAGCGGCTCGTGCTTCTCGCCTATTACAACGGCTGGAGCCGCGAGCAATTGGCGGAGAAATTCGCTGCGCCCGTCAACACGGTGAAGACGTGGCTGCGGCGCAGCATGCTGGATATCCGGGAGTGCCTCGGACTATGAGGGTGGTTTTGGACCGCAATTGATGGCCTACAGCGAGGACCATATCGCGCTCGCCGCGGAATATGCGCTCGGCACACTCGATGCCGACGAGCGCGCGCAGGTCGCGACCATGATGGCGGTGGACCAGGAGTTCGCCGCTATCGTGCAGGCCTGGGAATTCCGGCTCGGCGTCCTCAACCAGATGGTCGGCACCATCGAGCCGCGGCCGATCGTGTGGGAGAACATCCAGCGCGAGATCGCGCAGGCAATATCGTCGCAGGATTCGTCAGGGACGCCACCGGTGCTGTCGGATGCGCCGCCGCCACCGCCGGAGTTCTATTCACCGGAGCCTTCATCGCCCGAATCTTCGACGACAGAGTCTCCGGCGCCAGAGCCTCCGCCGCCCGAATCCAATTCCGATGCCATTCCGATTTTCCCGCCGCAGTTCGTGCCGCAGACCCACGCGCCAGACCCCCGCGTTGCGCCCGTCACGCCGGCGCCGGTCGTCGACGACAGCAACGTGATCTATCTAGAGAGCCGCGTGAAACGCTGGCGCACCATCGCCTCCGCCGTGGGCGCGCTCGCGGCCGCATTGCTGGTGACGCTGTCGCTTCAGATCTTCCTGCCCGATGCGTTGCCCGGCGTGCTGCGGCCCGCACCGCGCATTCAGACGGTCGAGGTGAAGACGCCGGCCGCGCCGCTGTCTTCGCCCGCGCAATATGTCGCGCTGTTGCAGGGCCAGAGCGGCGGCCCCGCCTTCATCCTCACCATTGACGGGGCGACCAAGAACTTCACGGTGCGCAAGGTCGGCGCGACGCCGGAGCCGGGCAAGAGTTTTGAGCTCTGGCTGATCTCCGACAGGCTGCCGCGCCCGCGTTCGCTGGGCGTGATCGGCAGCGGCGACTTCACCGCGCGTCCGGTCCTCGCCGGCTTCGATGCCGATGTCGTCAACGGCGCGACCTATGCCGTCACCGTCGAGCAGTCGGGCGGCTCGCCCAATGGTCAACCGACCTCGGCGCCGGTGTTTTCCGGCAAGCTGATCGAGACCGTGCCGCCGTCCCAGCCGCAGGTGCCGGCGAAGAAGTAGCCGCCGCAAGGGCGCATAATTGTCGCTGCGGTCCATTTCGCCGTCGCAATCCGACAAGTCCTGCTGAATCCACCTGTGATTTGAACCTCCATCCATTTCACGGCGTCAAATCCCCGGAATTTGCAGTCGGCGCCGCCGATCATGGTGCCGGAGAGGGGCTAGAAATCAGATGGATGCAGCCAAGCCGCCGGGCATCTTTGTCCACCAATATGCCGGCCTGCCGCAGGGGCCGGCGTTCGAGCATTGGCGCGACCGGGCCTTGGGGTCTTGTGGCCTCGAGATCGGACCAAGCCAGGGCGACAGCATCGATTGCCGGCTGCAGATCAGCGTGGTCGACAATATCGCGCTCGCCATTCCCGAAGGTGCCTCCGCACGATATGCGCGCACGCAGAGCGGGCTCGCCGACGGCAGCGACGATCTGGTGCTGATCGCAGCCCATACCGGCCTCGTCAGCGTCCGGCAGAACGGCCATACGGTTGAGCTTGCGCCGGCGCAGATGGTTCTCGCCGACATGAGCATCACCGGCAGCGTCGGTCACACCGACGAGAACCGCTTCACCACCATCCGCATGCGGCGCCGCGCGCTGCTCGACATCAATCCGCGCGCCGAGGAGAAGCTGTCCCAGGTTCTGTCGGACGGCGCGGTGGCCGAGACCATCTTCCGCTATCACGCGCTTGCCGCCCATCACGCGCCGCATCTCGACGCTGTCGGCCAGCGCCTGACCGCGCAGCACATGGTCGATCTCGTCGGCCTCCTGCTTGGCACCGACGCCGAGCACGCGGCGCTCGCGCGCGGTCGCGGCCATGCGGCGGCCCGTCTCGATCTGATGCGCGCCGACGTGATGGCCGCACTCGGCCGCAACGATCTCTGCCTGTCCGAGGTCGCCACCCGCTCAGGGCTCAGCCCGCGCCAGGCGCAGCGGCTGTTCGAGCAGGCCGGCACCACCTTCACCGAATTCGTGCTCGAGCAGCGCCTGCTGCTCGCACGCAAATTGCTTGGCGATCCCCGCGCGCGGGCGCGCAAGATCAGCGACATCGCGCATTCCTCGGGCTTCGCCGACCTGTCCTATTTCAACCGCGCCTTCCGCAAGCGTTTTGGCGCGACGCCGTCGGAACTGCGCGAGGCCTGAGGCCCGATTTTGCGCAGCGGCGCACTGCTGCCGCAGTTGGTCGATCCGGATGAATGAGCTATATCTGTCTGCACGAGACAGATCGCCGGATTCCAGGGAACAGCGAAGTCAACGGACATGGCGCGTATCGTCGTGCTCGGCGCCGGGTTTGCGGGCCTGTGGGCGGCCATCGGTGCCGCGCGCCTGCGTGACGAAATCGGTGCCGCCGGCCGTGACATCGAGATCCGCGTCGTCGACCGCAATCCCTATCACAACATCCGCGTGCGTAACTACGAGGTCGACCTCAGCGAGGTCGCGCTGCCGCTTCCGCAGCTGCTCGATCCGATCGGCGTCACGCACGGTCTCGGCGAGGTCGAGGCGGTCGATCCGGCGCGGCGCCAGATCTCGCTGGTCACAAGCCGCGGTGAGGAGACGCTGAGCTACGATCGCCTCGTGCTTGCGCTCGGCAGCGAAGTGATGCGGCCGGATGTTCCGGGCCTGGCCGAGCATGCGTTCGATGTCGACACCTATGCCGCGGCGCTTCGTCTCGAGGATCATCTCATCTCGCTCGGGCGCAGCGCGCCGTTGCCGGGACGGTCGACAATCGTGGTGGTCGGCGCCGGCTTCACCGGCATCGAGGTTGCCGCCGAATTGCCTGAACGGCTGGTGCGTGCGGGCATCACCGGCAGCCGCCGCATCGTCCTGGTCGATCCCAATTCCGCGGTCGGTGCCACGATCGGCGCGCAAGCTGGTGCCGTCATCGAGACGGCGCTGTCGTCGCTCGATGTCGAAACGCGGCTCGGCGTGCGCGTCGCGTCGGTCGAGGCTGCCGGTGTTCGCTTGAGCTCAGGCGAATTCATCGCAACGCAGACGGTGATCTGGTGCGCCGGGCTGCGTGCGAGCCGGCTCGCCGAAAACTTTCCGGGCGCGCGCGACCGCCTCGGGCGCCTTCTGGTCGATCCCTTCATGCGGGTCGCGGATCTGCCCGGCGTCTTTGCCGCCGGCGACGTCGCCTCCAGTGTGGTCGATGGCTTGCATCCGACCGTGATGTCCTGCCAATTCGCTCGCCCGATGGGCCGTTTCGCCGGTCACAATGTGGTGGCCGATCTGGTCGGCCAGCCGATGCTGCCGCTGCGGATCGACTGGTACGTCACCGTGCTCGATCTCGGCGATTGGGGCGCGCTCTACACGGAAGGCTGGGATCGCGAGGTGCGGACCACGGGCGCCGCCGCCAAGGCGACCAAGCAGACCATCAACCGCAAGCGCATCTATCCCCCGCTCACCGGCAGCAAGGATGATCTCTTCGCCGCCGCCGCTCCCACGGTGCAGGCACCGCCGCCGACTTATGGGGCGACACGTCGTTGAGCCGGGCCGTGCATCCATAAACCAAGCGAAACGCTGCGACGAAGGCGCGATGTCCGCTTTGTCGCTATGGCGGCACAACGCGGTGGGGGCATCGCCGACGTTAACCCTGTCGACAAATGATCCCTAAGCGGGTCGGCAGCCGCCAACAAGTTGCCTTTTTGGGGCGGAGAATTTTCAGCGGCACCAACTCAGATTGGAGGCACATTATGCTGAGAACGGCGTTGTTGGGCCTCGTTATCCTGTTGGGCGTAGGAGCACTGTCAGCCATGGAGTTGAGAGCTCCACGGCACAGCGCAGTTGCGGCCGTCCAGCCCCTTGCCGAGCCAAACGCGGACACCAATTCACATGGCGTGTTGGCGAAGGCGGACCGCCTTGAAGTTATCGCTCTGAGCAGCGAGAGGCCGACAGAGGCTGTTTCAGTCGACGAACGCATTGTCCTGCCAGAAGACGTTAGTATCGATTCGTCGGAGCCTCCGAGGCCGATCGCCCGTCGTCGGCACGATACGAAGAAGGCCGCTACCGCCGCACGCCCCAAGCCGAAGCCAAAGGCAACCGTTATCAAACGAACTGCCATTTTCCAGCGTTCAAAGCCCGTCAGCGGTACCGAGCCCTGTCGGCTTATGGCCTTTGGTGGCTTGCGTAAGGCGTTGAATTCGGCCGCCTGTGAAATCTGACGGCCCCTACGAGCATGGCAGATCGAAGTCGAACAATCTGTGTTCGTGGTCCGCCATGGGCAAAGCGGAAGTCTGGGCTGCCAAGTCCTTGGTCTGCTCTGTCTTTGATCGCCGACATGCCAAGCTTTCACGGCATGTCGGCTCGGGGGCCAATAACCGACACAGCGTGGGCAGGCAGACCGCTCGCGATCACTGGTTTGGGCGACCTAGCAATTCTCCCGCCGGAACGGGTCATCCGATCTCGCATTTGGTCTTCATGGATCGGCTGCTCTTGACCATCATTATCGTCGGGTTGGCCGTGCTTGTCAGCCGCCTTCTCCTGCTCTTGCTGTGGGTGGGTTGATTTCTGGTGACCTTCAGCACCTCGGCTATCGCATTCCGAGTACCATTCCCATGACTTCCGTAAAATTCCGAGCGCCTAGCTTGCGCATGATGTTCGCGCGATGAAACTCCACAGTGCGTGGACTGATTAGAAGCACGCGCGCCACTTGCTTGTTGGAAGCCCCTTTGACCAATTGCGTCAGAATGATTTTTTCCCGGTCGCTCAAGGATCCATTTCCGGGAAACTGATTCGACAGAAAGTCCGCTGGGTTCAATCGTGGCGTATTCGTTTCGTCATCTTTGGGGCTCTCAAGAAATTCCCATTTGCCGTTGCGGATGCTAATTGAGATGTCATGCGTGCGTGCGACGTCCAGCATGTCAGCCGCCCGGCTTTCACCCAATGAGTACGTGCATAAGATGATCATCCTCCGCCCAACCAGCGCACCGTTAAGTGCAGCTTCGTACTCACAGAAGCTTTGCCAGATGGGCGTGTGGCACCAGAACGCATTGCCGCTGACCCGCACCCCTGCAAAGCCTCGCGCAAGCGCTTCGTCATGCTTGGCGTTCCAGGCGTCGGTGATACGCTGGGGGTCGAAGTCGCCTCCCGGGAGATACCACTCGTAACCCGGAACGATCTCAATCCGGTTTTGACGAAGATAATGCTCGAAATCCGGAATGGACTCGCGCAGACCTTTAATTGCCATCTCCTGGCTGAGGGGCCCCGAAAGAGCCCAAATGCAGAACTCGCCGTCCGCAAGACCTGCGCCAAAATATCCGGCGTGAACGTCGAGAAGGTCCTGCGCTGTTTCATAAAATAAGCAGGCGTGGGTCCCCCAAGGCTTATCACCAAGCGGCCGGATACCGGTCCGACACAAACCCTGAGACTTTGTCGCAGACGTTTTAGGCTCAAACATCGTTAAGGTAGCTCGTTCGACAGGTAACGCAGAGCCCCCCAGTCTCGCGACCTCGTAGTTGCACGAGTTGTTAAATCGATCAAACGGCCATACTAGCCATCACAGGTAATTGATCGAACCGGACGATTGCTGCATCGCGAGTGAGAAATTGGATTTCGGTACGAGCAGAGAGGGCAGATTCAAACAATGCTAAGGCCGCCTTTCCCCGCCGCTCTGAATGGAGAAGGTGGCGGATGCTTCTCGGCGGGTTCCGCGCAGTGACGGCTCGCGGAATTCGTAACCGCCTTCTGGCAACACTGCCGCCGTCGGACTTCGGTCTGCTCGCGCCCGAGCTTGAGACGGTCACGCTCGAACAGGACGCGGTCCTCTCGCGAGCGGGCGACCAGATCGAGCATGTGTTCTTCCCTCACAGCGGCGCCATCTCGCTGATGTTCGACATGGCGAACGGACAGACGGTCGCCACCGCCGGAGTCGGGCGCGAGGGAGCGGTAGGCGTCCTTTCCGTGCTCGGGCCGTCACCTTCGGCCATTACCGCCATCGTTCGTGCGGCGGGCACCGCCTCGCGGATCCCCGCATCGCGATTTCACGCCGCGTTCAACCGGAGCCCCGCGATCCGGCACGCGATCCAGATGCACATGAGGGCGATGCTGATTCAGTTTCAGCTCGGCACGGCCTGCAATGCGCTGCATCCGGTCCAAGCCCGCATGGCACGCTGGCTGCTCCATTTTCGCGACCACATCGACCATGACGTCCTCCCGCTCACCCAGGAGGCGCTGTCACAAATACTCGGCGTGCGACGAACGACGGTGACGCTCCTGATGCGCAATCTGCGCGCGTCCGGAGCGATCAGATCTGATCGACGAGGCCAGATCGAGATCGACCGATCGCGGCTCGCGGCGGTGGCATGCGAATGCCACGATACCCAGCGTCTCGTGGTCGAGGAGATCTTCGCGATGAATACAGCTTAATCCAAAGTCATGGTTGGGCCGGATGATTGACGCATCTCAAGAGGACCTGTGCAGAAAGGCTGCGAGAAGAATGGCCGCGAGAGCCGTGCGCCACGCGATCATGGAAGACCGCAATTGGCCTTACTGCGCAGCGCACGGCCTGGCCGTGCCCACACACGGCCCATGTCGCCTACGGGTCAAAGGACTAAACCGCTCGCGCGGTAGGGCCAGACAACAAGCAGCACGGCTGAGGGGATAGCGCAACGAGGCGTCCTGTCTTGAGATGAGGGGTTCGCAACCTTCACACAAGACAGGAGCATCCTCATGACCGACGAGGCAATGAGCCCGTTGCGCCGGCGCATGATCGAAGACATGACGATCCGCAAGTTCGCGCCCAAGACCCAACATGACTATGTGCAGCGGGTCAAGGACTTCGCAGCCTTCCTCGGACGATCGCCGGATCTGGCCAGCTTCGAGGACGTGCGCCGCTATCAGCTCCATCTGGCATCGAGCGGCGTCGGCGTGCCGACCATCAACCAGGCGGTCTCGACTTTGCGGTTCTTCTTCAAGGTCACGCTGCGGCGTCACGAGATCGTCGAACACACCCATTTCATCCACGAGCCACGCAAGCTGCCGGTGGTGCTGAGCGTTGAGGAAGTGGCGCGGCTGCTCGATGCGGCACCGGGGCTCAAATACAAGGCGGCACTCAGCGTGGCCTATGGCGCGGGCCTGCGTGCCAACGAGGTCGTCTCGCTGAAGATCTCCGATATCGACAGCAAGCGCATGATCATTCGCGTCGAACAGGGTAAAGGCGGCAAGGACCGCAATGCCATGCTGTCGCCGAGCCTGCTCGACCTGTTGCGCGCCTGGTGGAAGGCGGCGCGCCCACAGGGCTGGCTGTTCCCGGGCCGCGATCCGGCGCAGCCAATGACCACCCGCCAGCTCAATCGTGCCTGCCATGCCGCTGCAGGGATGGCGGAGATCAACAAGCGCGTCTCGTTGCACACTTTGCGGCACAGCTTCGCCACCCACCTCTTGGAGCAGAACATCGACGTCCGCGTCATCCAGGTGCTGCTCGGTCACGCCAAGCTCGATACGACCGCGCTCTATACCCGGGTCGCCACCAAGACGATCAGCGAGGTCATGAGCCCGCTGGAGCACATCGCGGTCAAGCTGAAGGCCCGGCCGCCAGGTTGACGCGAGGCCGGCGTGTCTTGTCCGGCTCTGGAGGTTGCGGATATCTTCCGCGACCGTGGTCCGGCATGGCGACAGGCCCATGCCGGCCACGTCCGCCTCGATCAGTTGAAGGTGATGTCGGCGATCGAGAACTGCCGCACGGCAGCCCTCGGCGGCCATGTCGCGCGCTGCGAAGACTGTGCCTATACGTCCATCGCCTACAATTCCTGCCGCAACCGGCATTGCCCGAAGTGCCAGGGCGCTGCGGCGAAGCAGTGGCTCGCCGACCGCGAGGCCGAGCTGCTGCCGGTGCCGTATTATCACGTCGTGTTCACGCTGCCGGCCCGGATCGCCGACATCGCCTATCACAACAGGGCGGCCATCTACGATCTACTGTTCAAGATCTCGGCCGAGACGATGCTGACGATCGCCGCCGACCCCAAGCATCTGGGAGCCAGGATCGGCATCACGTCCGTGCTGCACACCTGGGGCTCGGCCATGACCCACCACCCGCATGTCCACATGATCGTGCCGGGCGGCGGCATCTCGCCCGACGGAGAGCGCTGGGTGTCCTGCCGGCCGGGCTTCTTCCTACCGGTGCGGGTGCTCTCACGCCTGTTTCGGCGGCTGTTCCTGGAGCGCTTTGCCGCCCTCCACCAAGCCGGGCGCCTAAGCTTCTTCGGCAATGACGCTCATCTCGCCGCGGCGCAACCATTTGCCGCATTTCTTGCAGCGCTTCGCAAGACGAAATGGGTCGTCTATGCCAAGCGTCCGTTCGGCGGTCCCGAAGCCGTGCTGGCCTATCTGTCGCGCTATACGCACCGCGTCGCCATCGCCAACAGCCGCCTGATCGCCTTCGACCAGCACGGCGTCACCTTCCGGTGGAAGGATTACCGGGTCGAAGGCCACGACCGTCTAAAGCAGATGACGCTCGCTACAGACGAGTTCATCCGCCGCTTCCTCATCCACGTCCTGCCAAAGGGCTTCCACCGCATCCGCCACTACGGCCTGCTCGCGCGTAGCGCCTGCGCCGACAACATCGCACGCGCGCGCGAGCTGCTCGCCATCAAGGATCGTGAGCGTGAGCCCACCGAGACCATCGTCGACACCAGCAAGCCGCCGTGTCCATGCTGCGGCGGCCGCATGATCGTCATCGAAGTCTTTGAGCGCGGCGCAACGCCTCGCCACCAGCCGACCGCGCCAACCAGCGCCATCAGGATCGACACCTCATGAGCGCGCAACTGTCGTTCTGCAAAACTGCTCGTCGTGCCCGCCGCCCATCGACCGGCCACGGCGGAATGCGCCAATACGCTCATCGGTCGCCGCCTATCCGACAACAATTTATCGCCTTCGACCCCGTCCCATATACATTCACCTGTCGCGCCACCGTCGCGCAGCTCGCTGCATCGGCTCGAATTCCATCGGCCAACTCGCCCGCAGCGCTCAAATCCCCATAGAGCCTGCCGCACCATTCCTGCCCGCCATGCGCGGTTTCCTCCCTTGGAGGCTTTCGGACGCCGGCCGCCCGAATACGCCGCGCCGTCACTCCAGCGGCCGGCATCCGAAACCCTTCACAAAAGCTGCCGGTCGTCCTGCTGCGCGGCAAGGTCGGCGATGGGCCCACTTCCAGACGTTTGAAGCGAACACAGAGCTACTTATCGAGACGAGCTCGGCGGGCCATGTAGAGGTGAGTTTCGTAGTCCATTTCGAATTCTCCTCCGTGACGATCGACTGCTTTGGAAATGTCGTTGAGCAGCTCTTCGCGCATCGTTGGCGTGAGCATCCGGATATCCGAGCGCGTCCCCATGAAACTGGCGTAGCTTGATGTCGTGTGCGGCCACTTCCATGGATAGCAGCGGCGCTCCACCGGTCCAAACAAGCCCGACTGGTCAAACCAGCGGCTCGTATGTCGCAGGGATGTTCCCTTGAACTGCTCGAGCAATTGGATGGGTAGTCCTGTCGGAACATGTCCGAAGACGGCCAATGATCCGTCACATGCCTGAGTTACAGCACGAAGCCACGAACCGCTGGGTAGGCGCACTGCCTTTGATTTTGTAGCCCACCAATAGTTCTGCGCCCGACACGCAACAGGTGCTGCCCGCCGACTTATGGGCGCGGCGGAATTGAGCCTGGCCGTGCGAAACGATGCGACGAAAGGCAATGTCCGCTTTGCCGCTATTGCGGCTAGGGAAGCGACGGGGACATCCCAATTGTAGCCCTGACTATCGACTTGCCGGCGGTCATTCCGTTGCTCAGCTCTGGGCCGCGGCGTCGTCCACACGACCCAAAGCGGTCACTTGATTTAAAGACCATTTGGTCTATATCTTTCCAATGAGCAACCGAACCTCAGTGCCGTTGCCCCGCGGTCGCCCGCGGAGTTTCGATGCAGAAGCCGCTGTTGAACGCGCGATGGGTGTGTTCTGGTCGCGTGGCTATCATGCCACAGCGCTGCCAGACCTTCTTCGTGTGACGAAGCTCTCGCGTGGCAGCCTTTATGCTGCTTTCGGTGACAAGCACTCGCTCTTCCTGCGCGCGCTCGATCGTTACATTGCCGATGCCGTGACACGGATGGATATCGAGCTTGACCCTCGCAAGGAGCCGGTGGACGGCCTGCGGGCCTATCTTGCTGGATATGTTGACCGCACGAGCGGCGCCCACGGTCGGCGTGGATGTCTGGTGATTGCCACAACCATGGAACTCGCCGGGCGTGACGCTGACGTTAATCGTCGTATCGCGAGCTTTTTCAAAGTCATGGAGGCGCGAGTGGCGGATGCACTTTCCCGTGCGAAGGCGGCGGGCAAGTTAGCCGACGGTGTCGACCCTGCAAATGCTGCCCGCATTCTCGTCTGTTTCGTTGAGGGGCTGCGAGTGATCAGCAAAACGGCGCCGACGGGAGCCATAACCCAAGCCGCGGCCGACGCTCTGCTCGATCGTTTCATCAGGTAAGCAAACCCGGGGCCGTCCCCACGATCGGCGCGTCGATATCTAGACCAATCGGTCTTTAAAGGAGAATACCATGTCCGCGATCCAGATTGTTTGCGCGGTGGCCGTTCCTTTGCTCTGGGGTTATCAGTTCGTGGTCATCAAAGTGGGCATTACGGAGTTTCCGCCGTTCTTCTTCCTAGCGCTGCGTTTCCTGGCCACCGCGCTCCTGCTTATTCCGTTCGTCAAAAAGCCCACGCGTGAACAGCTGCGTCCTATCGCAGCCATCTCGCTTTTTCTTGGTGGACTGAACTTCGGGCTCTTCTACGTTGGTCTAGGGCTCGGCTCGGGAAGCATGACGGCTGTCGCATATTTACTCTCCACACCCTTCACGGTCCTGCTGGCCTGGCCGCTGCTGGCGGAGAGGCCATCTCTCACTACCGTCTCCGGGGTAGTGCTTGCATTTGCCGGCGTCTTTGTGTTGAGGACGGAGCCCGGCCTGTCGTCAAACGGCCTACCACTGCTGCTGGTGGTCGGAGCTGCCTTCGCCTTCGCGGTATCCAACGTCTTGACGAAACGCTACGGCCCTTTCGACCCCTTGATGTTGATGGGTTGGGCGTCGCTGTTCACGGTGCCGCAGGTGATGTTGATGTCGTTGCTCCTTGAATATGGGCAACTGGCGAGCCTCGTCGCTGCGGATGAACGTGGCTGGCTGGCACTCGCCTACACGATTTTTATCGGAGGAATTGTTGGATTTGGCCTTTGGTTCTGGCTGATCGCTCGCTGCTCCATGGGGCGCGTCGCTCCCTTCGGTCTGCTGCTGCCGGTGTTCGCCTTGATGTCGAGCGCATTGTTTCTTGGCGAGCCGATGACCCCGAAGTTGATTGTTGGTGCGCTGCTGGCGATCTCTGGTGTTGCCGTGACCCAGTTTAGGCCGAGCGCTCGACCGGTTTGAGTTCCCGCTGTTGGCCCATCGCTGACCTTGCCGTGCCGCCCGCCGGCCCGACAGCTTCTGACCCGATTCCAGACATTTGAACCGCTACTGATCGAGACCAGTTCGGCGGGCCATGTAGAGGTGAGTTTCGTAGTCCATTTCGAATTCTCCACCGTGACGATCGACCGCTTTGGAAATGTCGTTGAGCAGCTCTTCGCGCATCGTTGGCGTGAGCATCCGAATATCTGAGCGCGTCCCCAGGAAATTGGCGTAGCTTGATGTTGTGTGCCGCCACTTCCATGGATAGCAGCGGTGCTCCACCGGTCCAAATAGTGCCGACTGGTCAAACCAGCCTTTGAATGGACCGCTGGGCAGGTACCAGGCTTCCGGTGGCGGCCCCGAGCGGCCGGTATGACGCAGGGTTATGTCCCTGAACTGTTCGAGCAATGGAGCGGGCAGTCCTGTCGGAACATGTCCGAAGACGGCCAATGATCCGTCAGATGAAAGCAATTTCGCCGCCTTCACGAACCGCAACTCCGGCGAGACCCAGTGCCACGACTGCGCAGCGATGATGAGCCGGAACGGTGCTTTATCCTGTGACCACGCCTCGAACGTCGTCTCGACCAGTTCGACATTACCAAAATGTGCCAAGCTCTCACGCGCAGCGCGGACCATTTCGGGTCCGGGATCGATCGCAACGATCTGCAAATCTCGCGTCGCGAAGCTCTTTGTTGCCTGCCCCGTGCCGCAGCCAACTTCGAGAACGGGATCGCCGGGCTTCAGGTCGGCGTATGAAACCACGTCATCGACGAGAGCTTCGGGATAATCAGGGCGTGAGGCCCTATAGACACGCGCGATCTGATCGAATGTAAAGCGCTGCTCCATGGAGTACTCCGCTTCATCAGGGTTGTGAACCTAGCCAAGCAAAGCCATTCGTTGTCAAGGCATCGCCGCCCGTTCTACAAGCCCTAGCGTTGCCTGACGGGCAAAACACGCTAGCCGTGGGACAATGTGCGCGGCCAAAAATATTTCACTTTACCGAAATTCGGAAATAACGTATACGTCGTCTCACTCCGGCCCAAGGAAGAGGGGCGTATCGCGATCGTCACGAACGCGGGCCGGACGGCGGTGGACGTGGGTCACATCGGCGCGACAAGCAATCGCAGGGCGGGCAACCGTGAGCGAAAGCGTCGCGCGCACGACCGGTGTGATCTGCGTACGGCAAAATCGTGTGGTCCTGGCGCCCGGGGTCTGTGCGCCAAGTCTTGTGGTGATGTGGGGTGCCCAACCGGGCTCTTGCATCAGTGATCGGCAAGGCGACGGGGGCAATAGTGCATCGCTCCCCGGGGAGAGCGCGACATAAGCCGTCAAACCACTGCGCAGGGAAGGCCGGATGTCCTGGCTTCACCTGTATGCCGCTGTGCAAATTCTCTCGCTGCAATTTCGCACAGTGGACCGCGGGTGCCAGCCGGCACCCGGTCTTCCCTGCGCCTTCTTTCAATTGAGGGCAAGGCGGACGAGTAAGACTCGGGCGAGACGAGCCGCGAGGATGCGAACGTGTGTCTGCGATGGAGATACGAATTGAGTGGGGGCGTAGGATGGGTAGAGCACTTGCGAAACCCATCATGTTTCCGCGCGGAGGAAACGTTGATGGGTTTCGCTTCGCTACCCATCCTACGACCCTACTGGTCGGCCAGCCGATGCTGCCGTTGCGGATCGACTGGTACGTCACCGTGCTCGATCTCGGCGATTGCGCGCGCTCTACACGGAAGGCTGGGATCGCGAGGTGCGAACGACCGGCCAGGCTGCAAAGGCAAACCAAGCAGACCATCAACCGCAAGCGCATCTATCCCCCGCTCACCTGCAGCAAGAGGATCTGTTCGCTGCGGCAGCCCCGAACGTGCAGGCGCCGCCGCCGACTTATGGGGCGCGGTAGCGCTGGATAACCGAACGATTGCGGCCTCCTGGAAAACCAAGACTATTGTCAATCCATAATTGTCGTGGTTTATTTGCGCTATTTTAAAGAGCAGGATTGCATAATGATCAAGAGACTCGCTTTCGCCTTTTCGAGTGCCATCTGCCTTTTGGCTGCGACCACCGCGAACGCATACGACGTCAACGATATTCAGAAGGCGGCCTCCGTTTCGCCGCGCGTTACAAGTTTCGCGCGTCCGCAAGAGGTTTTCGAGTATGATCTGAAGGTCCAAGACTTGTGTGATGCGACGATGAGTCTCAATACGGTTGCGTCTCACTGGGTTGGTCCAAAACGAGGTGGCTCGAATCCGTTCAGTCATGAATTCTGGGAGATAGAGGATAGATCGATTGCTTTGGCCGCAGTGGTCACCTTCCCGGACGCGAAAGGCGATCAGATAAAGCAGGTAAAGGTCCCTCTAATAGCGAAGACGAATTTTGGTGACGCGATTGTGCAGAACTGCGAAGGGACGATTATCAACAACGTCCAAGCCAATGCACGATTGAAGATGCATTTTGAGTTCAAGAGAAGCGAGAAAGTTCGTTTCAATGACCCAGCGAAGCTCCTTGGTGGTATTGCAAAAGTCGGCAGCAGCGCCGTCGCGCTAAGCGCGCTCCCAGCCTCGGCGGGCGGTATTGGCGCAGTCCTGGTTCCTGCGGTATCTTTTCTCGAAAAAAATACGTCCGCCATCACAACGCTGAATACCGGCGTCAATGAGATCATGGAATCATTCGCTGATGATAGGGCCCCGGACCCGAGACAATACGAGATTGGATCAACAGCGAGCACGGTTGTTTATCGCAGCCGTAACGTACCGGTCATTACGATCGTCAAAAATGTTCGCGGCACCGGAGTTATCGTAGAGGGCCTCAATGGGTGGCCGGGCGTATACGGCGCCTTTACACAAAGGTACGGCGATCTGTCCAACCAGTTTAACAATGCTCAAAGCGCGGCTGACTCACCTTGGTCGGGCAATCTGCCAAAGTTCTGTAGTAAGCTTCGCGGTTTCTTAGACAACGTCACCAAAGGCGACAGATTTGCGACGGCATTGGGTGTCGGCTATCACGCCTTCTACAATTCGACGGATTACGCCGGAAAGACATGCCTAAATTCCTGGGAAATTGCAGCACTGAAGTCGCGAAATTTCGCGCCGCCGTTCGAAGGTGCGTGGCCCACCGATAGGTCGCCTGGCCCGGCAGTGGCCTCGTCATCTCCGGCAAAGCAGAAGAGAGCATCGCTGCCGACGAGCCACGTGCTGCTGGCCCGAGTGAATTAACAGCGCGAAAGCCATTGCTGGCGAATGCGAGAGCAATTTGTGCATACTACGCGAAAATGAGAAAGCGCCCGTGGGGGGCGGGCGCTTTCTGTAGTCGACTTGGGGTTGGGGTCGTCTACATATCCACGTGGCGACTTTGGGGGGCTGGTAAAGAGCCGCGTGAATTCCTGAAACTCAAAATCTCCTTAGCGAACGAGCGAAGCGCTCGAGCTGGTGATCACAACCGGCTTGCCGGCTTTGATGACGCGGGCAGTTTGCGTGAGGCGTTCATCCGAACTCGAGCGCGCCGAGATGCCAAAGCCCGCGAGCGCGATGCCGGCAACGAGCGCAACGGCCACCACCTTCAGGTGGGTCGAGCGGTCCGCGCTGTAAATCGAGTGGTTCATGGAAGGCTCCTGCCGCCATCTACCCGAAGTAGTCGCCACCCTTGTTCGGCAGGTTCATGCTTCCGGTGCCCAACAACTTAGTATTGGCGGGATTCGTTCCCAAGGGGTCATCACAAGAGCGTGACAGGACGTGAAAGATCGCGATCAAAAACGCGGCTTGATCGTTCGATTTCGCAATTATTTCAAAGATCTAATGTGCTTCTCAGGCACCTTGTCAGCCTTTGGTCGACAAGGCGCCAGAAACTCAAAAACCATTTGCCTGTGACCGAAAAACACATGCCTTCTTAAGGCAAATCAGATGCTTCCGACCGTTTTCAGCTTCGTCCTGGGGTGGATTTCGGCCTGCGACAGCACGGTCGTCTGGGCCCGGAACCGCTCGACCAGGGAGCGGACGAAGGGACGAATTGCCGCAGAGGTCACCAGCACCGGCGCCTCGCCTTCACGGGCGGCGCGCTCGAACGCCTCGCGCACGCCGGTCATGAACTCCGACAGTTTCGAGGGCTGCATCGCGAGGCTGCGCTCTTCGCCCTGGCCGACGATGGATTCGGCAAAGGCCTGCTCCCACCGCGCCGACAACGCGATGAGCGGCAGATAGCCGTTGTACGACGTATTCTGCGCGCAGATTTGCCGCGCCAGACGGGCGCGGACATGCTCGACCATGGTCGCGGGATTGCGCGAGAAGGCGAGCGAATCGGCGATGCCTTCGAGGATGGTCGAGAGGTCGCGGATCGAGATGCGCTCGGCGAGCAGCAGCTGGAGCACGCGCTGGATGCCGGAGACCGTGACCTGTCCGGGCACGATGTCCTTGACCAGCTCGCTCTGCTCCTTCGGCAGCTCCTTGAGCAGCTTCTGCACCTCGCCGTAGGAGAGCAGGTCCGACATGTTGGCCTTGAGCAGCTCGGTGAGGTGGGTCGAGAGCACGGTCGCGGCATCGACGACGGTGTAGCCCTTGAGCGAGGCCTCCTCCTTGAAGCTGGCATCGACCCAGGTCGCGGGCAGGCCGAAGGTCGGCTCGGTGGTGTGGATGCCGGGCACCTGCACCTGGCTGCCGCCGGGATCCATGACCATGAACTGGTTCGGCCAGATCTTGCCGGTGCCGGCGTCGACCTCCTTGATCTTGATGATGTAGGTGTTGGCTTCGAGCTGGACGTTGTCGAGGATGCGCACCGCCGGCATGACAAAGCCCATCTCGATCGCAAGCGAGCGGCGCAGCGCCTTGATCTGCTCGGTGAGGCGGTCGGTGCCGTCGGGGCCGTTGACCAGCGGCAAGAGCGCATAGCCGAGCTCGATCTTGAGGTCGTCGATCTTCAGCGCCGCCGAGATCGGTTCCTCTGCGGCAGCGGCACCCGGTGCACCCGGCGTTCCCGGCGCGGGCGCGGCGTTGGCGGCGGCCTCCGCCTTGGTGGTCGCGCGATTGCGCTTGCGCGCGTGCCAGGCGAGCGCGCCAGCGCCGGCGCCGAGCGCGAGGAAAGGGATCGTCGGAATGCCCGGCAGCGCCGCCAGCACCAGCATGACCGCCGAGGACATCGCCAGCGCCTGCGGATAGCCGGAGAATTGCTTCATCAGCGCCTTGTCGGCGGCGCCAGAGACGCCGGCCTTGGAGACGAGCAGGCCCGCCGCGGTCGAGACGATCAGCGCCGGCACCTGGGTGACGAGGCCGTCACCGACCGTCAGCAGCGTGTAGCTGCGCCCGGCGTCGGCAAAGGAGAGGCCCTGCTGTGCGACGCCGATGATCATGCCGCCGACGACGTTGATGAAGACGATCAGGAGGCCGGCGATGGCGTCGCCGCGGACGAACTTCGAGGCACCGTCCATGGCGCCGAAGAAGCCGCTCTCGTCCTCCAGCTCCTTGCGCCGATGCTTGGCGACCTTCTCGTCGATCAGGCCGGCGGAGAGGTCGGCGTCGATCGCCATCTGCTTGCCGGGCATCGCGTCGAGGTGGAAGCGGGCGGCGACTTCGGCGATACGGCCCGAACCCTTGGTGATGACGACGAAGTTGACGATGATCAGGATGGCGAAGACGATGATGCCGATGACGAAATTGCCGCCCATCACGAAGCTGCCGAAGGCCTCGATGACGTGACCGGCGGCATCCGTGCCCTCGTGCCCGTGCGACAGGATCAGGCGGGTCGAGGCCATGTTGAGCGACAGCCGCAGCATGGTCGAGATCAGCAGGACGGTCGGGAAGGCGGAGAATTCCAGCGGCGTCTGGATGAACAGCGACGTCATCAGGATCAGGATCGAGAGCGTGATCGAGATCGCCAGGAACAGGTCGAGCACGATCGCGGGCAGCGGCAGGATCAGCACCACCAGGATGGTGAGGATGCCGAGCGCCAGCGCGATGTCGCCGCGCTTGAGGATGTTGACGATTTCGGAAAGCGAGGGGAGGCCGGGCTTTGCGCTGCCTACGCCTTGTCCGGCGGTAACGTCGACCATGGTAGCTGCCTCCCCGCGCGACTGACGTCCACGCGCCCCAAACGTCTGCGCGGCGGCCGGTGGGCCGCCGTTCCGAAAGTGAGGCACCGCACTGGCGTCCACGGGGGCTCCCGTTCTACGCGGCTGACGACACTCGACTCCACCCGGCAATTTTTGCCCGGTGTATGGTTAGCAAAGGGTTAACGGAGGCAGTGGGGAGGCGGTCAGGCTGGGATATTTTGGAGGCTGTCCCGGGTCGTTCCGGGGCGGCGCGCAGAGCCGAGCCCGGAACCTCGAGATTCTCAGGTGCGCAAGGGCGCACCCTAGTTCGATGCTACACATCGCCCCGGAATGACGGACCAGAGCCGCCTACCTCGCCTTCTGCATCCTCGTCACCGTGTAGCCCGATGGTGCCTCCTCGGCTTCAAACGACACCTTGTCGCCGACCTTCACCTGCTTGAGCATCGCGGGATCCCTGACGCGGTAGACCATGGTCATGGGTTCATCCATGCCGAGGCTCTTCGCGGGCCCGTGCTTGAGCGTGATTTTGCCTGCGCTTTCGTCGATTTTCTTGACCTCGCCGCTGATGGAAGCGGCTTGCGCCAGCGCGCTCGCGGTCAGGCCCAGCGTCAGTGCGAACGCTGCGGCGATGCGGGTGATCGGTGTCATGGCTGTCTCCCTTGTCTTCATTTCACGGTGACGTGGCCGACCATGCCGTAGTCGCGGTGGTCGGGAATCAGGCAGGAAAATTCGAAGGTGCCGGCTTTGCTGAACTTCCAGACGATCTCGGCCGTCTTGTTCGGCGCGAGCCGCACCCCGTTCGGATCGTCATGCTCCATGTGCGGGTGCTTCTTCATCACCTCAGCATGGGCGAGGTTCTCCTTGGTGGTGGCGAGCAGGAATTCGTGGTCCTCCTTGCCGACATTGCGCAGCACGAAGCGGATCTGTTCGCCGCGCTTGACGTCGATCTTCGACGGCTCGTAGGACATCTCGCTCAACGCGATCTCGATGGTGCGCGCCGGCTTCCTGGGGTCGCCGGGCTCGCCGGCCGAGAAGCCGTGATGGTCGTGCCCCTCGTGCGCGAGCGCGGGTGCGATCGACAGCGCGGCCAGCGTCAAGGCGAGTTTGATCGTCTTCTTCATTGTGGTCTCCAGTTGGTGGTTCATCGAAACGCTCACATCTTCATCTTGTGCGCGGGCGAGGCCGGCTGCCGCGCCGGCTCCGCCGCGGGCGAGGCGACCTCGTAGGCGACGGTGCCTTGCGGGAATTGATAGGGGCCGGGATCGCGATAATCGTCGCGCGCAAGGTTCTCGCGGATCTTCATCACCGTAAACATGCCGCCCATCTCGATCGGGCCGAATTGGCCGCTGCCGGTCATCATCGGCAGCGTGTTGTCAGGCGCCGGCATCTCCATGTTGCCCATCGCCATGCCGGATTGGCCCATCACCATGGCGTCGGGCGCAAGCTTGCCGACAGCCCTGGCGAGATCCTTGCGCGAGACGCCGATCATGTTGCGCATGTCGTGCCCCATCGCATTCATGGTGTGATGCGACTTGTGGCAGTGAAGCGCCCAGTCGCCGGGATTGTCGGCGAGGACGTCGAATACGCGCACCGCGCCGACAGGCACGTCGGTCGTCGTCTCCGGATATTGCGCGCTCTCGGGGATCCAGCCGCCGTCGGTGCAGGTCACGGCAAAGCTGTGACCATGCAGATGGATCGGGTGGTTGGTCATGCTGAGATTGCCGATGCGCACGCGCACCTTGTCGGCGAGCCTGACCGGCAGCGGATCGATGCCTGGAAACACCCGCGCATTCCAGGTCCACATGTTGAAATCGGTCATCTCGTTGACCCGCGGCAGGTAAGCGCCGGGATCGACGCGATAGGTGCTCATCACGAAGACGAAGTCGCGGTCGACGGGGCGGAAGTTTGGGTCGCGTGGATGCACGACGACCATGCCCATCATGCCCATCGCCATCTGCACCATCTCGTCGGAATGCGGGTGGTACATGAAGGTCCCGCTCTTCCTCATCTCGAACTCGTACACGAAGGTCTTGCCCGGCTCGATATGCGGCTGGGTCAGTCCGCCGACACCGTCCATGCCGCTCGGCACGATCATGCCGTGCCAATGCACGGTCGTATATTCGGGCAGCTTGTTGGTGACGAAGATGCGGACCTTGTCGCCTTCGACAGCCTCGATCGTCGGCCCTGGCGACTGGCCGTTATAGCCCCACAGGTTCACTTTCATGCCCTCGGCGAACTCGCGCACCACGGGCTCGGCGACGAGATGGAATTCCTTCCAGTCGCCGTTCATGCGGAACGGCAGTGTCCAGCCGTTGAGCGTGACGACCGGGCGGTAGTCGGGACCGCCAATGGGATGCAGCGGCGGCTGCATCACCGCCTTGTCCATATGGGCTGCTTCCGGAATCGACGCGGCCTGGACGCGGCCGCTGACCGCTGACGCGCTCACGAGCGCGGCGGTACCCAAAAATCGTCGGCGGGAAAACATGCTGGCCTCCATGTCAGTGGCCGCCATCAGCAGGTGCTGCCGCGGCGATATTGGTTGGATTGTCCATGCCGGAAGCAGGCGTGCCGCCGCCGTTGACGGCGGTCTGCAGCTCGGACTGGGCGAGGAAGAAGTTTTGCCTGGCGTCGATCGCACCGCGCAGCGATGCGAGGCGCTGCCGTGCTTCGGTGAGTAGCGCGAAGATGTCGACCTGCATGCTGGAGAAGCGCAGCTGCATCTCCTCGGTGATGATTTTTCGCAACGGGATGATCTCGCGCTGATAGTGGCGCGCGATGTCGTAGGTGGAGCGATAGACACGGTAAGCATCGCGCGCTTCCGAGCGGACGTTCACGGCACGCTCGGTCAGGCGGTTGAAGGCGAGATTGTAGGTCTCCGCCGCCTGCCGCACGCGGACCTCGCCGCCGTCGAAGATCGGGATCTGGAACTGCACGTCAAAACCGCGCTCGCGGAACGGGGCGCCTCCCGGATCCCGAGTCCGGCGGGAGATGCCGGCGAGATCGAGCAGCGTGACGAAGCGTGTCGCTTCGGTGAGGTTCAACGACTTCGCCAGCGCCGCAAGCTCCAGTCGCGCGATCTGCAAGTCGATGCGATGGCCGACTGCATCGGCCTCGATCGAGGGCAACGCCAGCGGCCGGCGTGGCAGCGGCGGCAACGCGTTGGGCAGACGGAAGTCGAGACCGTCGTCCCACAGCCCCATCAGCCGCGCCAGCTTTTCGCGCGCGCTCGTCGTCGCCTGGCGTGCGGTGGCGAGATCGGCGGTGGTCTCGGCGTAAAACACCTGCTCGCGGGCCTGGTCGAGCTTGTTGATCGAGCCGGTTTCGCCGAGCTTGGCCGCGAGCTGCGCGGCCGATTCCGCCGTCGCCTTCGCGTCGGTCAGCAGCGCCACCATCTCGTTTCCGGCGACGGCGCGGACGTAAGCGCGCCGGACATCGGCGGCGAGCCGCAGTGTCGCCAGCGCCGCGCGCAATTGCGCCTGACGAAAGCGCTCGCGCGCGATGTCGGATCGGAACGGCAGCGTGGCCAGCGCCAGGATGTCGCCGACGACCTGGCGCTCGATCTCGCTGGCGCCATCGCCCGAGATGCGCGAGACCGAGAACACCGGATTGGGTGGCAGACTCTGCTCGACCAGATCGGTCTCGGCCAGCGCCAGCTCGTTGTAGGCGGCTTGCAGCCCCTTGTTGTTGAGCAGCGCGACCTGCACGGCGGTCTATGCACTTAGCGTGCGCGACAGCAGCTGGTGCACGCGTGCGTCGACCGCGCTGGCCCCCTCGGCCGTTCGCACGAAGGCGACGTCCTTCCTGATGGTCTGGCTCGTCAGCTCGGAGACCGCTGTCATGCCGCTGTCGGGCGAGAACGCAGCGCAGCCGGAGAGGCCGAGCGCGCCGAGAACGAGCAGGCTCCGTGCGTAATACCGTGCCATGGCGCGCTCCTATTGGTCCTGCTTCGGCTGCGGAGTGACAGCGTCGTTGCGCTCGCGCCATGGCGCCGGCGCTGCAGGCCGCAGGCTCGTGTAGGGCGCGACTGTCGAGCGATAGGCGACGCGCGCTGCCTTTGCCGCGGGATCGGCCGGATCCGCGCCGGCCCCGGACGTTGTGGCCGGCATGCAGCCGGACAACGCCAGTACGGCTGCGGTCAGCAGCAGCCAATTGAATCGAAAGTGATCTCCACGCGCCGCAGACGCGGCGGCGGACTTCGCCCCGAGAAGCATAAGCATGATTTATCCCTGATCTGTCTGAAGACCACAGGTTCGCACGCGCGGACTGCGCGCCTGGCCTGACGTCGTGGACTCAGATCAGATGATGGGAGGGCGGTAGAGCAAGGGCGGCGCCGCGCTGTGCAGGCTGGCCACGATCTCGGGCGCACAGCTGGAAACCGGCTGAACCGGCTTTGCGAAGCTCGGCAGATCGACCGGTAACGCGCTGACGCACATCATGGCGCAGCACGGGCCGACCTTGCCCTTGCCGTCATGATGATGCGGGGCAGGCGTGTCCTGCGCGGCGGCCTGGTGATGCGCATGCATCCCCGAATGGTCATGCGTCACGCCGCCATGCGTGTGGCTGGCCGACATCTGATGATGCAAAGGCACGACGTCGGCGAGCAGGGCTTCGTCGCCAAGGCATGGCGCTGGACCACTGCCCCAGGCGAGGCCTGCCGCCGGCGCGAGCACACAGAACAGATAGGCTAGCGCAATGAAGCGCCCCACCTTGATCCGCATCGATCGCGTCAATTGCAACAACATTCCGCCGTCACGCTCCTCGCGCGGCATTGTTGCACACGCAGATTGCAAACTAACGGCAAAGCGCGATTTCGCCAAGCTCTTCTTACCGCAGTGCACCGCGCATGCCCAATATCGCGGCACGATGCTTGACCGCAAGGCGATCAGCGAACATGTTCCGCGCCGTGCACGCACCAAATCATCCAGGACAAAAACCGGCTTCATTCAGCCCAGACTCCCGTCAGGCCTGGGTGCGGCTTTTGCTCGCACTGCTGATCGGCTCGATCGGCGGCGTCGGCATGTGGGCGGTCGTCGTGGTGATTCCCGTCGTGCAGGCCGAATTCGCCGCCACGCGCGGTGCGGTGTCGCTGGCCTTCACACTGATGATGTTCGGATTCGGGCTCGGCGGCGTGATCGCCGGCAAGATCACCGACAAGTTCGGCATCGTGCCCGCCATGGCGATCAGCATCGCCTTCCTCGGCGTTGCCAATACGCTGGCGGGGCTCTCGACTCAGCTCTGGCAGTTCGTCGCCGCCTATTTCCTGATCGGGCTCGGCACGTCAGCGACCTTCGCGCCGCTGATGGCAGAGGCCTCGCACTGGTTCGAGCGCTATCGCGGACTGGCCGTGACCATCGTCGCGAGCGGCAATTATGTTGCCGGCACGATGTGGCCGCCGCTCATCAGCACGGGCACGGAGAGGATCGGCTGGCGCACCACCCATATCGGCATTGCCGTCGTCTGCGTGGTGTTGATGTCGATCCTGGTCCTGGTCCTGCGCGCGCAGATGGGCGACGACAAGGTCCGCAATCACGCCAATGCGGCGCCGCCGCGGGTCGATCTCAGGCTCTCGACCAACACGCTGACGGTGCTGCTCTCGATCGCCAGCATTTCCTGCTGCGTCGCCATGGCGATGCCGCAGGTGCATATCGTCGCCTATTGCGGCGATCTCGGTTATGGCGTGGCGCGCGGCGCCGAGATGCTGTCGCTGATGATGGCCTGCGGCATCGTCAGCCGCATCGGCTCGGGCTATCTTGCGGACAAGATCGGCGGCATTCCGACTCTGCTGATCGGGGCATTGGCGCAGGGCTTTGCGCTGGTGTTCTACCTTTTCTTCGACAGCCTCACTTCGCTCTATCTGATCTCCGCGATGTTCGGCCTGTTCCAGGGCGGCATCGTGCCGAGCTATGCCATCATCGTGCGCGAGGCGATGCCAGCCAGCGAAGCCGCGACCCGCGTCGGCATCGTGATCTTCGCGTCCGTGTTCGGCATGTCCTTCGGCGGTTGGGTCTCCGGCATCATCTTCGATGCCACCGGCTCCTATGCGGCTGCGTTCGCCAATGGCGTGGCGTGGAATGCCCTCAATATCGGCATCGTCTTGACGCTGCTGATCCGCTCGCGGATGAATTCGGTCAAGGCGGGACCGAATTTCGCAACCTAGACCGCCTGTCCTGCCTTCAGCAGCGAGCAGCCGGTGATCTTGTAGCTGCCATCCGACTGCTGCTCGAGCGTGTAGAGCGCTTCCCAGGCTTCGCCATTGGCATCGATGATGTGAACGCGCTGGGCGACCGAGCTGCCTTCGATCTTGCTCTCGCCGAACTCAAAACTCCTGTGACGATAGACCGGCGCGTAGCCGTTCTGCACCATGGCCATGAAGATGTCGGGCGCGGGGAATATCTGCTTGATCGCGGGTGCTGCGTAGGAATAGGCGGCCGTGGCATCGTCATGGACGAAGGCCTGCTCCTGGGCCCGGATCACGCCTTGCGCTGTCGCGACATCGTCGGCGCGTGTGGGGATGGAGCTGCAAGCAATACTGAGAACGACCAGCAAGGCGGCAATGCGCATGGCAGGCTCCGCGTTGAAATCCCGGCGATGCTAATCCTAGCATGACCTTGGCAAATACGGACGCGCTATCGCTTCGGTTTCGGCGCCGGCTTCGCGCGCTTGGCGGTGCGTGACTTGGCCGTATGTGACTTGGCGGTGCGTGATTTGGCCTTCGCGCCGGGCTGCGCGCGCAAGCCGTCGACGAATACGTCGAGCATCCGCAGCACCGAGGACTGCCAGCCGGGCTGGTCGTGCATGTAGCACATGCCGACGAGGGCTCTGAGCAGGTCGTGCGGGCTGACGTCGCCGCGCATCTCGCCTGCCGCGACCGCGCGGTCGAGCAGCGAGCCGATCGCCTTGGTCAGACGGTCCATCGAGAAGGCAGCGAGGTCCGACGAGCTCTGGAACGTCAGCGCCAATGCGGCCGACATGCCCTTTTTCGTCGCAACGAATTCGACATTCGAACGCAGCCAGCGCCTGAGCGCATCGACCGGGTCCTTGGCGTTCTTCAATTGCTCGGCGAACTCGCTGAGCTGCTCGACCTCGCGCCGATACACCGCTTCAAACAGCTCCTCGCGCGTCGGAAAATGCCGGTAGAGCGTGCCGATGCCGACGCCCGCGCGTTTGGCCACGGCCTCCAGGCTGGCCTCCGGGCCGCCGGCATTGAACACGACCTTGGCTGCCTCGAGCACGCGCTCGCGATTGCGCACGGCATCGGCGCGGGGCTTCCGGGGCTGGTCGGTGTGGTCGTCCATGCCGGCAATGTAGATCACGAATTGGTTAGATTGAACCCTTGGCTCGCCGCATCGCGTTGTCTGCGCACGGGCTTTTGACGAATTCCAAATATTTCTTTGCGGCCCTTGTTAAGCGGAGGATGCCTCCGTATCTTCGCTGGTGTCGGCCCGGACCCGCGTCCGGGCGGCGCGATATCGACGGCGGCCACGGCGGTGGCGCGCCGCTCGGAGACTCATGTCCATATCTGATCGGAGCCTTGTATGAACCACTCCATCAGCCTCACCGTGAACGGTGCGCGGCGCGATTTCGTCCTCGACGATCCGCGCGTCACGCTGCTCGATCTCCTGCGTGAGCGCCTCCATCTCACCGGAACCAAGAAGGGATGCGACCGCGGCCAGTGCGGAGCATGCACGATTCTCGTCGACGGCAAGCGCATCAACTCCTGCCTCGCGCTCGCCATCAGCCATGACGGCGCCGACATCCTCACCATCGAGGGCGTTGCGCGCGGCGACCAGCTTCATCCGGTCCAGGCCGCCTTCATCGCCCATGACGGCTTTCAGTGCGGCTTCTGCACGCCCGGCCAGATCATGAGCGCTATCGGCATGATGCAGGAAGCGCAGGCCGGCAACGATCCCGAACGCATTCGCGAATGCATGAGCGGCAATCTCTGTCGCTGCGGCGCCTATGCCGGCATCGTCGATGCCGTGCTCGAGGCGCAGGCCGGTGCCGACGAATCCAACCAGAGGCGGTCCGCATGAAACAGTTCGATTATGTCAGGCCCGCCACGGTCGCTGAAGCCGTTGCCGCCGCCGCGCAGCCGGGCGCGACCTATCTTGCGGCCGGCACCAATCTGCTCGACCTGATGAAGGGCGGCGTCAGCCGTCCGGATCGCCTCGTCGATGTCACGCATCTCGATGGGCTCGATCAGATCGAACGCCTCGCCGATGGAAGCGTACGAATCGGTGCGCTCGTCAGCAATGCCGATCTCGCGCATGATGCGGAGTTCGCAAAATCCTATCCAGCCGTGGCCGAAGCACTGCTCTCCGGCGCGTCGGCGCAACTGCGCAATGCCGCCACCGTGGGCGGCAATCTGCTGCAGCGGACGCGTTGTGCATATTTCTACGACACCGCCAGCCGTTGCAACAAGCGCGAGGCCGGCAGCGGCTGCGACGCCCGCGACGGCGAGAACCGCACCCACGCCGTGCTTGGCTGGAGCGACGGCTGCATCGCGACGAACCCGTCCGACTTCTGCGTGCCGCTGGTGGCGCTCGACGCCATCGTCGAGATCGAAGGCAAGAGCGGTCGTCGCGAGATCGCACAAGGAACTGCACCGCCTGCCCGGCAATACGCCCGAGCGCGAATCCGCGCTCGAGCCCGGCGACCTCATCGTCGCAGTACGCCTGCCGTCCTCGGCGCGCGGTTTTGCCGCGCATGCGCGCTATCTCAAGGTTCGCGAGCGTACGTCCTATGCGTTCGCCATCGTCTCGGCCGCGGCGGCGCTGCGGATCGAGAACGGCAAGATCGTAGAGGCGCGGCTCGCGCTTGGCGGCGTCGCCGCAAAACCCTGGCGTGCCCGGGCTGCGGAGGATGTGCTCAGGGGCGTCGCACCAACGGCAGATGCCTTCCAGGAGGCCGCCCGGCGCGCGCTCACCGCCGCAAAACCGTCCGGCGACAACGCCTACAAGATCGAATTGGCGCGCCGTATCATCGTGCGCGCGCTGACCCTTGCCGCAGCCGGTACGCCCGCGCGTATCCCCGCGCTGCCGGCTTCACCCTTTGCTTCGACGTCTGGAGCCATCCATGCCTGAGCTCAATCTCACCAGCGCTCCCGCCCATCTCCGTCACGGTTCGAGCATCGGCCAGCCGCTGACCCGGCGCGACGGCGTGCTCAAGGTCAAAGGGCAGGCGACCTATGCCGCCGACAATCATCCGCCCGGCATGCTGTTTGCGGTGATGGCGGTGTCCAGCATCGCGCATGGCCGCGTGACCTCGCTCGATGTCGCGGCGGCCAAGCGTCATCCCGGCGTCGTCGACGTCATGACGCCGGACCACAAGCCGCAGCTCGCGATCGATCCCGAGATCAAGACCAATCCGTTCGTGTTCCGGATGGAGGTGTTGCAGAGCAACGAGGTCCGCTACGCCAACCAGCCCATCGCGGTCGTGATCGCCGAGACGCTCGAGGCAGCGACGGAAGGCGCGGTGCTGCTGGCGCCGCGCTATGAGACGCTGCCTGCGCTTGTCGGCCTCGATGCTGGCGTGAGTTTTGTTCCGCCGGTCGTTGGTGTCGGCAATCCCGCGGAAAACCATCGCGGCGATGTCGAGGCTGGCCTTGCAGCCGCGGACAAGCGGATCGAGGCTGTCTACGAGACGCCGCCGCAATTTCACAACGCCATGGAGCCGCATGCGATCGTCGCCCGTTGGGACGGCGACAATCTGTCGGTCGACATGCCGACCCAGGGCCTGATGTTGTCGCTTGCGCGCATCGCTGAACTGTTCGGCATCGCGCACGACAAGATCCACATCCGCAGCCCGTTCCTCGGCGGCGGTTTCGGCTCCAAGGGATTCTTGGCGGGGCCGCAGACCCTCGGCCTCATGGCCGCGAAGCTGGTCGGCAAGCCGGTCAAGCTCGTGCTGCGCCGTGAGCAGATGTATGGTCCGGTCGGCCATCGTGCGCCGACGCGTCAGCGCTTGCGCATGGGCGCCGATGGCGAGGGACGACTGATCGCGCTCGACCATCACGCGCGCACCGTATCGAGCACGTTCGACGATTTCTACGAACCGGCCGCCGACGCTTCGCACACGCTCTATGCGGCGCCTGCGATCCGCACCGCGCACGATGCCGTGCGCGTCAACACCGGCACGCCGCTGTTCATGCGCGCGCCGGGCGAGGCGACCGGATCGATTGCGCTGGAAAGCGCGATCGACGAGATGGCCTGGGCTTGCGGTATGGATCCGCTCGCCTTCCGCTTGAAGAACTACGCCGAGGTCGAGCCGATCACCGGCAAGCCGTTCTCGTCCAAAGCGCTGCGCGCCTGTTACGATCAGGGCGCGGCACGCTTCGGCTGGTCGAGGCGTCCGCTCCAGCCGCGGCAGATGCGCGACGATGCCGGTTTGCTGGTCGGGTGGGGCATGGGCACCGCGACGTTCCCGGCCCTGATGTTCCAGGCCGAGGCGCGTGCGGCGATCCGCCGTGACGGCACCGGTGCCATGGAGATCGGTGCACATGACATGGGGCAGGGCGCCTGGACGGCGCTCGCCCAGATCGCAGCCGATGCCGTCGGGCTCGATATCGATCGCGTCGCGTTCAAGGCCGGCACGTCCGACCTGCCCGATGCCGGCATCGCCGGCGGCTCGGCGCACACGGCAACCGCCGGTGCTGCGATTCACAGCGCGGGTGCTGCCGTGATCGCAAAGCTCGCCGATCTCGCCACCCATGACGAGCGCTCGCCGCTGTTCGGCGCCGGCAACGCCGGCGTGATCGCGCGCGATGGCCGGCTGATCCGGCGCGACGACGAGAGCCGCAGCGAGAGCTACACCGAGATCCTCGCGCGCGCCGGCGTCGCCGAGGTCGAGGCGCGCGGCACGGGTGCGCCGAATCCGGCGGCGATGGAAGAGTATGCGATGCACGCGCATGGCGCGGTGTTCGCGGAGGTGAAGGTCGATCCCGAACTCGGCCAGATCCGCGTCGCCCGCATGGTCGGCGCCTTTGCCGCGGGGCGCATCGTCAACCCGCATCTGGTAAAGAGCCAGCTGTTCGGCGGCATGATCTGGGGCATGTCCTTTGCGCTGCACGAGGAAGCCATCACCGACCGCCGCAGCGGAAGGATCATGAATGCCAATCTCGGCGAGTACCATATCCCCGTGAATGCCGACGTGCCGCCGCTCGACGTGATCACGGTCGAAGAGCACGACCCGCATGTGAATGCCCTCGGCATCAAGGGCGTGGGTGAAATCGGCATCACCGGCAGCGCCGGTGCGGTCGCTAATGCCGTCTGGCATGCGACCGGCGTGCGGGTGCGGCGCTTCCCGATCAGGATCGAGGAGTTGTTGACGGGGCGCTGAGGCTTCTTCTTGACCTCTCCCGCTTGCGGGAGAGGCATAGGCCGCCCCTGGCGGCCGTCCTTCTAAGAGACGCCGAGGCGAAGCCTCGGCTATGGCGAAGCGCCGGGTGAGGGCTTTCTCCGCAGAGGGAATCTTTCGGTGGAGACACCCTCTCCCCAACCCTCTCCCGCAAGCGGAAGAGGGGGCAACCGCCGCGTTCAGAATGTCGGCGGTGTGCAGGCCGAGATCACTTCGCACGGTTTTCCGCCGACGCAGCGGAAGCGATGCGGGCGGCGGCTCTCGAAGTAATAGGCATCGCCTGGATTGAGAATGCGGCGCTCGTCCTCAACCGTGACTTCGAGCTTTCCCGAAATCACGATGCCGCCTTCCTCACCGTCATGGACGAGATGAACGCGCCCGGTGTCGCTGCCGGGCTCGTAGCGCTCCTTCAGGATCTGCAGGGTTCGGCCGAACAGATTGTCGCCGACTTGCCGATACGAGATCGGCTTCTTGCCGACCTCGGTGAGCTCTTCGGCGCGGTAGAAGATCTTGCGGCGGCTCTCCGGCTCAAGCGCGAAGAACTCGGCGAGCCCCATCGGGAGGCCGTCGAGGATGCGCTTGAGCGCGCCGACTGACGGGTTCATCTGGTTGGATTCGATCAGCGAAATCGTCGAATTGGTGACGCCGGCGCGCTTGGCGAGTTCGCGCTGCGACAGCTTGTGGCGCGCCCGGATGAATCGCAGCCGTCCACCGATGTCGACGCTCATGCCCCTGGTCCCTGTTGCAGGTGTTGCGGATCGCGCAAATATGGACCGGCCGCCCTAGTGAAATCAATGGCTTGCAGGGCGCCAGAAAAGGACTTGTTGCCTCATCGAAGCCGTGCCTCTGCTAGGTGGTCAGCAAAGGAGCGTGGTCCGTGAGCCTTCATCAGATTCCGAACACTATCAAGACCGACTCGTTCTGGATGCCGTTCACGGCCAACCGTCAATTCAAGAAGGCGCCGCGCCTGTTCTCCTCGGCCGAGGGCATGCACTACACCACCGTCGACGGCCGCAAGGTGATCGACGGCTCCGCCGGCCTCTGGTGCGTCAATGCCGGCCACGGCCGCAAGCAGATTGCGGCTGCGGTCGAACGCCAGCTGATGACGCTGGACTTCGCGCCGACGTTCCAGATGGGCCATCCGCTGGCGTTCGACTTCGCCGAGCGTCTCGCCGAGATCGCGCCGAAGGGCCTCGACCGCATCTTCTTCACCAACTCCGGCTCTGAATCGGTCGACACCGCGCTGAAGATCGCGCTCGCCTATCATCGCGCCAACGGCCAGTCGAGCCGCACCCGCCTGATCGGCCGCGAGCGCGGCTATCACGGCGTCGGCTTCGGCGGCACCTCGGTCGGCGGCATGGTCGCCAACCGCCGTGCCTTCGCGACGCTGCTGCCGGGCGTCGATCACATCCGCCACACGCACGATCTGACCCGCAACGCGTTTGCCAAGGATCAGCCGGAGCATGGCGCCGAGCTTGCCGACGATCTCGAGCGTCTGGTCGCCTTGCACGGCGCCGAGACCATCGCTGCCGTCATCGTCGAACCTGTGCCGGGTTCGACCGCGGTGCTGCCGCCGCCGAAGGGCTATCTGCAACGCCTGCGCACGATCTGCGACAAGCACGGCATTCTCTTGATCTTCGACGAGGTCATCACCGGCTTCGGCCGTCTCGGCACGCCGTTCGCCGCGAACTTCTTCGGCGTCACGCCGGACCTGATGACGACGGCCAAGGGCATCACCAATGGCACCATTCCCTGCGGCGCGGTGTTCGCGAGCCGCAAGGTGCACGACGGCATGATGGTCGGCCCTGAGAACCAGATGGAGCTGTTCCACGGCTACACTTATTCCGCGCATCCGACCGCCTGCGCCGCCGGTATCGCGACGCTCGACATCTACAAGGACGAGGGCCTGCTGACGCGCGGTGCGTCGATGGCCGAATACTGGCGCGATGCGCTGCATTCGCTCAAGGGTCTGCCGAACGTCGTCGACATCCGCAATTGCGGCCTGATGGGCGCGGTCGAGCTGGCGCCCCGTGACGGCGTCGCCGGCGCGCGCGGCTACGACGTCATGGTCGACTGCTTCAACACCGGCCTTTACTTGCGAATGAGCGGCGACAGCTTCGCGATGTCGCCTCCGCTCATCGTCGAGAAGAGCCACATCGACCAGATGGTCTCGATCCTCGGTGACGCCATCAAGAAGGTGGCCTGATAATTGCTCTCGCCGTTGCCGAGTTTCTTTTGCAGCGGCGAGCGTAATGCCGCGGGAGTTTGACCAAGCGTGAAAGTTCTGATCCTCGGCAGCGGTGTCATCGGCGTCACCTCTGCCTACTACCTCGCCCGTGCTGGCCACGAAGTGACGGTCGTCGACCGTCAGCCCGAGCCGGCACTGGAGACCTCTTTTGCCAATGCCGGCGAAGTCTCGCCCGGCTACTCCTCGCCATGGGCCGGCCCCGGCGTGCCGGTGAAGGCGGTCAAGTGGCTCTTGATGAAGCACGGCCCGCTGGTGGTTCGGCCGAAGCTCGACCCCGTGATGTGGGTCTGGCTGCTCAAGATGCTGCGCAACTGCACCAGCGCGCGCTACGCGGTCAACAAAAGCCGGATGATCCCGATCGCGGAATACAGCCGCGACTCCTTACGCGATCTGCGCCGCGACATCGGCATTCAATATGACGAGCGCTCGCAGGGCACGCTGCAGCTGTTCCGCTACCAGGCCCAGCTCGACGGCACCGGCGAAGACATCGCCGTGCTCAAGCAATATGGCGTGCCGTTCGAAGTGCTGAGCCGCGAGGGCTGCATCGCGGTCGAGCCGGCGCTTGCCGGCGTCAAGGAGAAGTTCGCCGGCGGGCTTCGCCTGCCGCAGGACGAGACCGGCGACTGTCATATGTTCACGCAGGCGCTGGCCAAGCATGCCGAGGCGCTTGGCGTGCGCTTCATGTTCAACACCGGCATCGACCGCATCGTCACCGACGGCACGCGCGTCAGCGGTGTCGCGACCAGTGCGGGGATGTTGCAGGCTGACGCTTACGTGCTTGCGCTCGGAAGCTGGTCGTCGCGGCTCGTCGCGCCGCTCGGGCTTTCGCTGCCGGTCTATCCGGTGAAGGGCTATTCGATCACGGTGCCGATCAAGGACGCCTCCGGCGCGCCGGAATCGACGGTGATGGACGAGAGCTACAAGGTCGCGATCACGCGTCTGGGAAATCGCATCCGCGTCGGCGGCACCGCCGAAATCTCGGGCTTCTCGACCAAGCTGTACGATGCCCGCCGCGCCACGCTCGATCACTCCCTGACGGATCTGTTCCCGCGCGGCGGCGATCTTTCCAAGGCGACGTTCTGGAGCGGCCTGCGTCCGATGACGCCGGATGGCCCGCCCGTGATCGGCCCGACGCAATACGCGAACCTTCACCTCAACACCGGTCACGGCACGCTCGGCTGGACCATGTCCTGCGGTTCGGGGCGCGTGCTTGCGGACATGCTGTCGGGCAAGAAGCCGGAGGTCGATGTCAGTGCGCTGACGGTGGATCGGTACGCGCACCGGTTCGGGTGAGCGTCTCTCCGCGCACCAAGTCCATCACCGTCACCCTGAGGTGGCCGCTTCTTCAGCGGCCCTCGAAGGGCGACGGCCCAGCTGCATCGGTGGCCGTTCATCCTTCGAGGCTCTCCGCGCGACGCTTTGCGTCGCGTGGCTCGCACCTCAGGATGACGGGGCGGAGAGGAGCGGGCTCGGAAGGATCGAGCTACCCCGTCCCCGTCACACAATTCACCCACAACACCACGGCCTTCGCATCCTCAGCCGGATTTGAAAACCGGTGCGGCCTTCGGCTCGCAAAGCGAAAACTGTCGCCCGTCTTCAGCGACCACGTCTCGCTGTCGACCGTCAGCATCATCTCGCCTTCGAGCACGAGGCCAGCCTCTTCGCCGTCATGGGTGTAGAGCTCGTCGCCGGTCGAGCCGCCGGGCTCCAGATGCACCAGAAACAGATTGAGCTTGTTGTCGGCACTCGCAGGGCTGAGCAACTGCTTGGACACGCCGGTGCGCCAGAGTTTCAGCTCGGGCCGCTGCAGCCCGCGCGTCACCACCTGATCTGATGCGCCATCGGCGCTCGGGCTTGCGCCGAACAGCGCGGCGATGCCGACGCCGAGCACGTCCGCGAGCGTGGCCAGCACGCGCAGCGACGGTGATGACAGGCCGCGCTCGATCTGGCTGAGGAAACCGATCGACAGATCCGTGCGCGCGGCAACCGTCTCGAGCGAGAATTGCCTGACACGTCTGAGATCGCGGATGCGGCGGCCGACCGCGACGTCCATGGCAGGCTCCGCCGGCTTCGCCTTCTTGCCGTTCCTGGCCTTCTTTGCCGGCTTTGCGGCGGCCGGTTTGCGCATCCTTTTGCCACCGCTCACGTCAAACCGCTTTCCTTCATGTGCATGAAAACCGCTTGCGTGATCCGCGAAAGTGTGACCAAATTTTCATATTGGTGAAAATAGGCCGAAACGGCTCGGTCCGCAACGTCTGCGATCACGACGTGCGAGCGCCGCCATCGGCCGGGACCCAAAGGGGGATGCGATGAAGCGTTTTGGTCTGGCCGCCGTCGCGGCGCTCGCACTTGCAGCCATTGCGCCGGCTTCGGCGCAGCAGGTGCTGAAGGTCGGCTCGACCCCGACGGGCATCCCCTTCACCTTCCTCGACACCAAGACCAACACCATCCAGGGCATCATGGTCGATCTCGTCACCGAGATCGGCAAGGATGCCGGCTTCAACGTGCAGATCGAGCCGATGCAGTTCTCGGCGCTGATCCCGTCGCTGACCTCGAGCAAGATCGATATCATCGCGGCTGCGATGTTCATCACCGCACCGCGGAAAGAGGTCGTCGATTTCTCCGACCCGATCTACACCTACGGCGAAGGCCTGGTCGTGCCGAAGAGCGACACCAAGGCCTATGCCACGCAGGACGATCTGAAGGGCGAGACGGTCGGCGCCCAGGTCGGCACCGCCTTCGTCGATGCGCTGAAGAAGTCCGGCCTGTTCGCCGACGTCAAGGCCTACGACACCATCCCCGACATCCTGCGCGACGTGAACACCGGCCGTCTGAAGGCCGGCTACGCCGACTATCCGATCCTCGCCTACAATCTGAAGCAGGGCGGCTTCCCCGAGGTGCGCCTGGTTGACGGCTATAAGCCCGTCACCGTCGGCTCGGTCGGAATCGGCGTCCGCAAGGGCGAGAGCGCGCTGCTCGGCAAGATCAATGCTTCTCTGGCGAAGCTCAAGGCCAACGGCACCATCGACAAGATCCTCGACAAATGGGGCCTGAAGGCACAGGGCTGATGAGAGGCGTATCGAAGGCCGCCCGATGAAAGGTTTTTGGCACGACGCCGTCGAGTTCTTCCCGATCCTGATGAGCGGCGTCGCGCTGACGATCCTCGTCACCATCGGCTCGCTGCTGCTCTCGACGGTGCTCGGCCTGATCTGGGCGATGATGCGGGTCTCCGGCATCAAGGCGCTGTCGATGCTCAGCGCCAGCCTGATCAACGTGATCCGCGGCATCCCGATCATCGTGCTGCTGTTCTACCTCTACTTCGTGATGCCTGATCTCGGCGTCACACTGTCGGCGTTGCAGGCCGCGATCCTCGGGCTCGGCATCGCCTATTCGGCCTACCAGGCCGAAAACTTCCGCGCCGGGATCGAAGCCATCGACAAGGGCCAGATCGAGGCGGCGCAGTCGATCGGCATGGGCTGGTGGCTCACCATGCGCCGCGTGGTGCTGCCGCAGGCGGTGCGCATCGTGCTGCCGCCCTATGGTAACGTCATGATCATGATGCTGAAGGATTCCTCGCAAGCCTCGACCATCACGGTCGCGGAGCTCGCCCTTCAAGGCAAGCTGATCGCATCATCGACCTTCAAGAACACCAACGTGTTCACGCTTGTTGCGTTGATGTATCTCACCATGAGCATTCCGCTGATCCTGCTGGTCCGTCACTTCGAGAAGCGGGCGGGCAAGAAATGATCGAGCTCAGCGACGTCCACAAGAGCTTTGGCAAGGTCGAGGTGCTCAAGGGCATCACGGCGAAGGTCGAGAAGGGAGAGGTGGTCTGCATCATCGGGCCGTCCGGCTCCGGCAAGTCCACCATCCTGCGCTGCATCAACGGGCTCGAAAGCTACGACCGCGGCGAGATCAGCGTCGAAGGCCTGAAGGTCGACCGCGATGCGTCGTCGATCGTGAAAGTCCGCACCCAGGTCTCGATGGTGTTCCAGCGCTTCAACCTGTTCCCGCATCGGACAGTCCTGGAGAACGTCGTCGAGGGGCCGCTCTATGTAAAGAAGGAGCAACGTGCCGCGGTGCTCGAGCGTGGCCGCGCGCTGCTTGTCCAGGTGGGCCTGGCGGAAAAAGCCGACGCGCATCCGCCGCAGCTTTCCGGCGGCCAGCAGCAGCGTGTCGCCATAGCTCGCGCGCTGGCGATGCAGCCGAAGGCGATCCTGTTCGACGAGCCGACTTCGGCGCTCGATCCGGAACTCGTCGGTGACGTCCTCGGCGTGATGCGCAAGCTCGCCGACGACGGCATGACCATGGTCGTCGTCACCCACGAGATGGGCTTTGCCCGCGACGTCGCCGACCGCGTGCTGTTCATCGATGGCGGCGTCATCGTCGAGCAGGGGCCGGCGAAGACGCTGCTCAACCAACCCCAGCATCCGCGCACGCAGGATTTTTTGCGCCGCGTGCTGCATCCGCTCTAATCGGACTTTTACAATGACGCGCCTGCCTCTGCCGCCCTCGCTTTATGCCGACACCGCCGTCGCGCCGGTGGCCACGCCGCTGCTCGATACGGACAAGAGCGTTTCCGTCGCGATCGTCGGTGGCGGCTACACCGGCCTCTCCGCGGCGTTGCATCTGGCGGAGCAGGGTGTCGAAGCGCTGGTGCTGGAGGCGCAGGAGCCAGGTTGGGGCGCGTCCGGCAACAATGGCGGCCACACCAATCCGGGCCTGAAGCACGACCCTGACAAGATCGAGGCCGATTTCGGCGCTGAACTCGGCCGCCGCATGATCGACTTCTCCTACGGCACGACCAACTTCACGCATGATTTGATCCGCCGCTACCAGATCCCGTGCGAGGCGCGGCAGAACGGCACGCTGCGCGCGGCCTATAACGAGGCCAGCGCTGCTGCGATCGAGAAGACCGCGCAGCAATGCATCCGCCGCGGCATGCCGGTGACCTATCTGAACCGCCAGCAGTTGCGCGAGATGACCGGCACGGATCGCTATATCGGTGCCATGCTCGACACCCGCGGCGGCGACCTGCATCCGCTCAGCTACGCCCGCGGCCTCGCGCGCGCCGCGATCTCCGCCGGTGCGAAAGTGCACGGCGAGACGCCGGCACTGTCGCTCCGGCGCGACGGCGGCCGCTGGCGCATCGAGACGCCGCGCGCGGTCGTGCATGCCGACAAGGTGCTGCTTGCTACCAATGGTTTTACCGACGATCTCTGGCCGGGGCTTCGCCGCACCATCGTGCCGGTGTTTTCCTCGATCGCTGCCACCGCGCCGCTCTCCGACGATATCGCCCGCTCGATCATGCCGACGCGGCCGGTGCTCTACGAAAGCGGCCACATCACGGTCTATTACCGCATCGATCAGCAGAACCGTCTGCTGATGGGCGGCCGCGGCCCGATGCGCTGGATCAACTCGCCGTCCGACGTCGCCTATCTCATGCGTTACGCCGAGCGGCTCTGGCCGCAGCTCAAGGACGCGGCCTGGACCCATGGCTGGAACAGCCGGCTCGCAATCACCAACGATTATTATCCGCATGTGCATGAGCCCGCGGAGAACCTCCTGATCTCGCTCGGCTGCAACGGCCGCGGTGTCGCGCTCTCGACCGCGATGGGCGCGCAGCTCGCGCGTCGCCTGATCGGTGGCGCCAAGGCGGAGATCGATATGCCCGTCACCGGCATCAAGCCGATCCCGATGCATGCGTTCTGGCCGGTCGGCGTGACCACGGCGGTGATTGCCGGCCGCATCCGAGATAGGCTGGGGATCTAGGCCTCCGGCACCGCGTCGGCCCAGGGCTGGAAGATCTCGACCGCGCCGGAGTTCGTGTCGCCGTCGCGCATCACCACGCTCGGGCAGGCGAATTTTTGCGGCAAGGCCTGCACCCGGCTCTCCTCATAGTCGAAGCGTTCCGCCAGGACTTTGCGTGCTTCCGCTGGCAGCCTGATATCGCCGACCACGACCGCGCCTTCGCTGGCGTCGATGCGCGGCTGGTGGATGGCGGCATCGAGATCCATGCCGAAATCCATGGCAAAGGAGACGAGCTGCATCACCGACGGCAGGATGCGGCGGCCGCCGGACGCGCCGACCGCAAGGCGCTTGCCGTCCTTGGTCTCGGCGATCACAGGCGTGTAGTTGCAGAGGCAGCGCTTGCCGGGCGCGAGCGAATTGGTGGTGCCGGGCGTCGGGTCGAACCACATGATGCCGTTGTTCATGGCGATGCCGCTGTGCGGCGTCACGTATTTCGAGCCAAACGACGAGAGCAGCGTTTGCGTCACCGCCGCGATGTTGCCGCGGCGGTCGACCACGGAGAAATGCGTGGTGCAGGCGGGCGCCAGATAGTCGGCGCCGAGCGAGCGCTTGCCGTCGGCATCGCCCATGTCCTTGAGCCGCTCGCGGAAGGCCGCCTGCAAGGCGAGCGCGTATTCGACATAGGCGGCCGCGTCCGGCGTGCCCGCCGGCTTCAGACCCTGCTGCAACAGGCGCAGCGCATGCGCCATGGTCGGGCCGGCCGTAAGCTCGGGCGTCGCATAGACCTTGCCGTCGCGATAGGGGATCGCCAGCGGCTCGCGCAAATGGCTGCGGAATGCGGCGAGATCCTCGACCGACAGCGAGCCGCCGTCAGCCCTGATGTCGGAGGCGATGCTCCTGGCGAGATCGCCCTCATAGAAGTCCCGCGGACCGGCTTCGGCGAGGTGCGAGAGTGTCGCCTTGAGTGTATCCTGTGGCAGCCGGACTTCGGACTTGATGCCCCATGGCGGGCTCGGCGGCAGGCCGTCCTTCAAAAATGCTGCAGCGCTTGTGGGATAACGCCGCAGATCGGCCGCCGATGCCGTGATCGTCAGCGCGGTCCACCAATCGACCAGCAGGCCTTCGCCCGCGAGTGCGACTGACGGTGCGACCAGATCCTTCCACGGCATCTTGGCGTAGCGGCGATGCGCTTCCTCCATGCCGGCGACGACGCCGGGCACGGCAATCGCGCCGGGACCGTGGATGTTGCGGTCGTCCTTGACCGGCGACCAGGGAAACAGATCGGACGCTGCGCCTTCGCCGCTGAGCGGATAGTCGGACACGCGCAGGCTCTGCGGCGCGCACATGCCGTAGTCGATCACCTGGTAGCGATTTTCCTTGGCGCGGTAGAGCACCATCGCGCCGCCGCCGCCGATGCCGCTGTTCCAGGGCTCCAGAACATTCAGCGCAAAGGTCGTCGCGACGATCGCGTCGACGCAATCGCCGCCCGCCGCCAGCACCTGCGCTCCGACCTCGGCCGCCCGCCGCGATTGCGACGCGACAATGCCGCCCTTGGATGTGACGGCGGGTTTGCGGACGGTTTGGTTGAGGCTGAACTGATGAGGCATGATGTCGCTTGTGCTTGTCTTGTCGATTGTGCTTGTCGAGTTGTCTTGGCTTCGTTGCGCTGACGCGGAGCGCGCGAAGAATGGCACATTGCCGCCAATGAGAACATCGAAAGGGAGACGCGGCATGGCAGGTGTGAATCAGGCGCCGGGCGGTGACCCTGTCTCCGCACCGTCATGGCCGGGCTTGTCCCGGCCATTCCACGTTCTTCCGCGCTGGAGGCAAAGACGTGGATGCCCGGGCCTTCGCCTCGCCGAAGCGGCTTCGGCCGCGCAGGCGGGACAAGCCCGGGCATGACGAACGGAGAGACCGATTTGTGGGGAAGCAGCGAAGGCGCCGCGCTCAGAGCCCGCGGTTCAGCCGGCTGGCCTGATATTTGGCGTGCCATTTCGGGCCAGGGCCGCGCATGTAGTGAAGCTCGGGGCGGTAGGGGTTGCCTGCGATCCGCACCAGCTTCTGCCATTTGGTGGCGACGAAACTGAAGGGCTGGCGGAGCAGGGTCAAAGAAGCCAACAGCATGGCATCACCTCAATGCGGCTTGCCGAGCATGGCGGTGAAGGGGAGATCGAAGATCTCCTCGCCGTCGTCGTCGCTGATATGGATCACCCACTCACGCCAATCCTCGGCGCCGGGCGTCTCGATCATCGAGCGCATGAGCTGGGCGGCGCGGTCGCGCGCTTCGGTCAGGTTGGCGACTGCCATGCCGTAGTGATCGATCAGCGTGCCTTCGGCATTCGAGCAGTGGAAATACATCTGAACCATACACGCCTCCTCTGCAAAGCGATTTGGACGGCATATCGATACCATCCGCGCAGAACGAAGAATATTCGGGCCAAGCCCGGTAAGGGAATCTACGGGGATTGGTCGGCACGAAGAGCCCTGCGGGTTTGATCACAGGGGGGTGATGTTCAACTGGACGGCGCCGAAGCGGCGTGGAACAACTCCCGGCCGGAAGCCGGGGGGCCGCTGTGAATCAGCTCACATTTCAGATTGGATGCCGAAGCTTGTGCGTGGGCGTCGTCGCCTTCGTGGCGGTCTTGCTCGGCTTTGCTCCACTGGCCGCGTCCGATCCCGTGAGGAAAAGCGGTTACGCGGTGGGAACGGAGACCTGCGGTAGCGGCGATCTCGCCTTTCCCAAGGTCCAGATCGACATGAAGGCCGGTTTTTGTGCCGGCCTCGTCGCCAGCGAAGAGGACCATCTGAAATTTCCGCGGTCGATCATGCAGGTGCCCGGCCACGACCTGTTCGTGGTCGCCGATATGGGCGGCTGGGGCCATTCCGATGGCCGGCTGCTGCTGCTCGATCCCCACGCCGCCAGCGGCCAGCGGTTCAAGGAGCTCCTGACCGGGGTCGAATATCCGTTCGGCCTCGTGATCGGTCCGGACAAGAAGCTCTACGCTTCGACCGCCGAGACCATCTTCCGTTTCGATCCGCTCGCGGACAATCCCCGCGGCACGGTCGAGACCATCATTCGTCACATGCCGGGCCGCCGCATCACGCTGCCCGACGGCACCAGGCTCGACGAGAGCGCGCATCCGCTCAAGCAGTTCGTGTTCGACAGGAACGGGCGGCTGTTCGTCAATGTCGGCGCCCACAGCGACGATTGCATTACACGCACGCCGATCACGCGGCCTTGCGCGCCGGCGGAAGGCCCCTCCGCCATGGCTGCGATCTGGCTGTTCACGCCGCCGTCGGGCGGCGCCTTCCCGGCGTTGAAGCCGAACGATCCGGATCCGCCGCACACGGTTTACGCGCGTGGCTTGCGCAATTCGATGGCGCTGGCGCTGCACCCGAACTTTCCCGATGCCGGCTACGCTTTCCTGCAAGGCGAGAACGGCCACGACCTGCCCGATATCTTCAAGCCCAACGAGGAGATCAACGCGATCGAGCAGGGCAGACATTATGGCTGGCCCTATTGTTATGATCTGTCGACGCCGAGTCCCGAGTTCAAGCTCGTGTTGCAATCCGGCGTCTACAAATCGCTTTGCACGGCGAACGCGCTTTATAAACAGCCGTTCTCGCTGCTGCCGCCCCACGGTGCGCCGCTCGCGATGCTGTATTATCACGGCGCCAAATTTCCGGAGCTCGAAGGCAAGCTGCTGGTCGGCCTGCACGGTTATCGCCCGACCGGCAGCCGTGTCGTCATCTACGAGGTCGACGACCACGGTTTCCCGAAGCCTGCGCCTGCGCCGGTGCGCTACCACGTCAGTTGTGCGGCCGATCCGACCCACAATTTTCAGACCGACGCCGGAGATGTCGCCGCCGCGCCGTTCGAGGAGTTGATCGCCGGCTGGCACCGCGTCAATGGTGCGCGGCCGCAAGGCGCGCCGGTCGGCATGACGGTCGCAGACGACGGTGCGATCTGGCTGGTCGAGGACAAGAACCAGACGATCATCCGGATCGATCGCGCCGCGGGCGATCCACCGCCGCCGCTGCCCTGCGATACGCGCAGCCAGGCGCTGATCGACCAGCTCGCCGCCTTCGTCGCCAAGGATGCGCAAAACAAGATCCGGCTCACCACGCTGCGCAAAAACCTCGTCGAAAAGCACTGCGTCGGCTGTCACTCCGATTTCGGTCTGAAGGCCGGGCAGTCGGATGCCGACAAGGACACGACCGTGCTCAGTTTCATGCTGTCGCAGGACGGCTGGATGTATCCGGGCGATCCGGAGTCCGGCAAGCTGCGCACGCGGCTGCGCGGCATTGGCGCGGAGAAGCTGATGCCGCCCGGCGGCGAGAGCCTGCCGAAGACCGAGCCCGGTTATGCTGCGCTGCTCACGACCGCGGATCTGCTCGTTGCCAGGATGGTTCCGGGGACGCGGATGCGCATCAAGCTCGGCCTGCCGCAGCGCAAGTTCTTCAGCAAGGCGAACAAGGAATGCGGCGAAATACCGGCCGCCAAGGTCGTTGTCGTGACACAAAGGAACGCTGTAGACAAACCGGGCTTCAGCCGCTTCTTCCGGCCGGCCGACCCTTATTTGAATGGCGAGTGCAGCGACGACGATGGCTATTTCATCCGGCAGGAATTTCTGGTGCCTGTGCAGTAGCCTCCTGCTCGTGGTCGCCACGCCGCTCGTCGCAGCTGAGACGAAGCTGTTCGAAAGCGTGCAGGTGACGCCGGCCAGCGAGTATACGTTCGGCATCGAAGGGCCCGCCGCCGATCTCGATGGCAACCTCTTCGTGGTCAATTTCGGCAAGCCCGGCACCATCGGCCGATTACCGGCGGGCGGTGCGGCGTCGGAAGCCTTCACCGCACTCCCCGAGGGCAGCGTCGGCAACGCCATCCGCTTCGATCGCAACGGCACGATGTTCATCGCCGACTACAAGAAGCACAACATTTTTGCGATCCCGAAGGGCGCAACCGAGCCCAGCGTCTGGTTTCACTCCGACGAGATGAACCAGCCCAACGACATCACTATCGCCCGCGACGGCACGATCTATGCGAGCGATCCGAACTGGAAAGGCCGGGAAGGCCATATCTGGCGCATTGCGAAAGCCGCCGATGGCACGGTGCAGGGACAAATCATGTCGGCGCCGCGCGCGATGGGCACTACCAACGGCATCGATCTCAGTCCTGACGGCAAGACACTCTATGTCGGTGAATCCAGCAATGGACAGGTCTGGTCCTACGCCATCCGCGGCAATGACCTCACCGACGCAAAGCTCGTCAAGGCATTCCAGCCCGACACCATCGACGGCCTGCGCACCGATGTCGTCGGCCGCCTCTACGTCGCGCGCATTCTCAAGGGGACGATCGCGCTGATGAAGCCCAACGGCGCAGTCGAGCGCGAGATCGCGCTGAAGGGCAAAGAGCCAACCAATCTCGCCTTCGGCGGCAGCGACGGCAAGACCGTCTTCGTCACCCAGCGTCAGGGCGGCTTCATCGAATCCTTCCGCACCGACCAGCAGGGTCGCGAGCACTGTCTCCAGCGCGGGCGCTGCTAGGCTGGTCAAAGGCGCTCCGCTCTTGACGCAGGGCCGAAGCGCGAAGGCGGCATTGTTCTTGCTTGCATCTGGCCGCTGCGGGGATTTAGACATTCCGTGGCATCGTCAGAGAGCACGCGACCACGGAGTGTTGAGTGAAAGCCGTCCATACCGAACTGCACCGCAGCCACGATCCGCAATTCTTCCTGGTCCGCGGCGTCGTCAAGCGCACCACCGAGCAGCCTGAGCGCGCCGATCGCCTGCTCAAGGGCCTGAAGGACGGCAAGCATCGACTGGTTGAGCCGACCAAGTTCGGCCAAGGTCCGCGCGCGCGGATTCACAGCCCCGAATATCTGTCGTTTCTGAGTGAAGCCTGGGATGCCTGGACGGCGCTCGGCGATTCCGGTCCGGAGATGATCGGCAACATTCATCCCGTGCGCCATGCCGCGACCTATCCGACGCATATCGTCGGCCGACTCGGCTGGCATACCGCCGATACCGCCGCGCCGATCGGCCCGGGCACCTGGGCCGCGGCCTGCGCGGCGACGGATGTCGCGGTCACCGCGGCGCAGATGGTGATGGACGGCGAGGATGCGACCTACGCGCTGTGCCGTCCGCCCGGTCATCACGCCTATCGCGACATGGCCGGCGGCTTCTGCTTCCTCAACAACAGCGCGATTGCAGCGGCACATCTGCGGCTCAAGCACGAGCGCGTCGTGATCCTCGACGTCGACGTCCACCACGGCAACGGCACGCAAGGCATCTTCTACGCGCGGCCGGATGTTTACACGATCTCGATCCACGCCGATCCGATCGCGTATTATCCGTATGTGTGGGGCTATGCGCATGAGCGCGGCGAAGGTCCCGGCCTCGGCACCAATCTCAACATTCCGCTGGCGATCGGCACGGGCGATGACGGTTACATCCAGGCGATGGATGTCGCGCGCCAGGCGATCGAATCCTTTGCGCCCGGCGCGCTCGTGATCGCGCTCGGCCTCGACGCCTCCGAGCACGATCCGTTGAAGGGCCTCGCCGTCACCACGCCCGGTTTCCGCCGCATCGGCCAGGCCATCGCGAAGATGGGCTTACCGACCGTGTTCGTGCAGGAAGGCGGTTATCTCTCGGACATCCTCGGCGCGAATTTGACCTCGGTGCTCGCGGGCTTCGAAGAGGCGCGGTGAGGTTCGCCACTCTCCGTCATTGCGAGCGAAGCGAAGCAATCCAGGATCTTTTCTTGCGGCGACTCTGGATTGCTTCGCTGCGCTCGCAATGACGACGTGGATGCAATCTTGCATGAGGGAGAGTGACTGGCTCGGCGGCATCAGGGCTCAAAACATCCCACTCGCCCTCAACGCCTTGCAGACGTGCTGCATTTCGGTCTCGTCCGCGACCATGTCGAGCATGATCGTGGTGAGGCCCTTCGCGGCAAAATCCTTCAGCTTCGCGCCGATCTCCGCATAGCTGCCGACGAGATAGGGGCAGTCGGCCTGGAAGGTGAGGAACGGCAACAGCCAGTAGCCATTGTCGTGAAGCTCGCCGGTCTGGCCGTCATAGAGGTGCCGCTTCCAGACCGAATCGGTATTCTCCATGGTCAGGGCGAGAAGCTCGCGATCGTCCGAACTGTCGCGGAAGCGTTTTTGTGCAGCGGCTCGTGCCTCGTCGCGGCTTTCGCGGGCGAAAATCCCGAAGTTCATGCCGGGGGCTTTGAGGCCGCGATCGAGATCGGGCGGCAGCATCTGCATCTTGATGCAGCCTGTCTCCTTGGCAATGCGCTGCGCCGCCTCCGACTGGCCGGCAATCAGGAACTCGGGCATCAGCTCGGCGGGCAGGCTTGGCCGGAGTTGGAGATTGGCCGCAGTGTAGAGCCGCCCGTTGAAGCTGACTGGCCGCGGACTCGAAAGCAATTGGCGCACGATCGCGACGAACTCCCCGAGCCGGACATAACGGTCGGCATGTGAGTGCGTATCGCCCAGCCCCTGCAAATCGCTGATCGCGGTCCCCGTGATCATGTTGAGATAAACTTTGCGGCCGTAGAGCTGCGCAAAGGACGAGACGAACTTCGCGGCCGTGAACGGGTGCATGTAGACCGGATTGACGGCGATCAGCGGCGACGATTGCGTCGTCGCCGCGAGGATGTGCTGGGCCATGGCCCAGGGCTCGACGAACACGTCATTGCCTTCGAACAGCAAAATGCCTTCGAAGCCGTTGCGGTCGGCGAACTCCGCCACCCGCATCAGCTCGCCGACATATTTCTTGGGATCGCGGTTGCGCGAAATCGCAGGAAAGACGCGTAGCCGCGCCGGTGTCATTCCGCCGCTCCCTGGAGCGGCCAGGCATTGCGGGTGATGCGAAGCCCGCCGGCGGCACGGGAGCCGTCGGCGATCGCCAGGCGATGCGAGGGCGACGGCGAGCACAGCGAGAAGCGCCAGCCTGCGGGATCGTCGGAGATATCGGGCTTGAAGCTGATCTCGATCGCCTCCCGCGATACCTGCATCGCGAATGCGTCGAGCGGCAGGTTGAGCCCAAAACCCCTGGCTTTCAGATAGGCTTCCTTCAGCGTCCAATAGTCGAAGAAGCGCTCGATCGCGACCGGTTCCGGCAGCTCGCGCAGCGTCTCGACCTCTTCCGGGGCAAAGAAGCGAAGCGCGGTGGAGAGCGGCGCGACGCGCCGCGACACCGTCTCGACGTCGACCCCGACGGTCTCGTGCTTCGACACGACGCAAGCCACGCAGCCGTCGGCATGGGACAGGCTGAAATGCAGTGCCGCCGAAGTCGCAGGCGCCGCGACAAAGGGCCGCCCGTAGCGGCCGGTCGAAAACGACCAATCGGTCGGTTCGACCTCCGGCGCCGCGTGCGAGAGCGCCAGGCGCAACATCGCGTGCGCGAAGATATATTGCCGCTGATGCCGCTCCAACATGAAGCGGTCGGCACGTATCCGTTCGTCGACCGAGAGCAGCCGCCGGCACGCTTCGACCGCGCCCGGCGTGTCGATGCTCTCGATCAGTCCGACAAATAGTTCAATTTCGTCGTCTGCCATCAATTGGGCCCATAGCGTCAGGCGGAGGCCAAATCCGGCCCTGACCGAAAGAATCAACCGAGCAGGAAGCAACTGAGCAGACCGTTCCTAGCGGTCCACCCGGGCAAATTCTTGTCGATTGCTGGCCGGTTTACAGGCGCAAGCTTGTGCGAGACCCCAACTCGACAGGCGAGCAGCCAAAATTTGGAAATGAAATTGAAGATTCGTGCGGCGTCCCGGCCGACGAGTCTTACTTTTTCTTCTTGGCCTTTTTGCCGCCCAGCATCGAAAGGCTGGCGTCGACGTCCTTCAGTGCGGACTGGAGCTTCTTCTTCTCGACGGTAAGAAGCTTCTGAAGCGACTTGCGGTCCTTGTCGCTCAGCGAGGTACCCTTGGTAAATTTGATGAAACCCATAATAAGCACTCCCCCGGTTGAAAATAATCGTCCAAATCAAAAACGCAGGAATAATCTTGCGCGGCGGGCGCCAAATAATCAAGATGCAACTTGTTCATTCACAGCTTCGGCGAGTGAACCCCGTATTTGCCCGTTCTGATCAGCCGGTCATGCTGCCCTGCGATCGAGCAGGCGGCCGAGCGGCGTATTCGGCTGGGTGATTGCGGCCCCCAGCAGCGCGACGAGATCTTCCATCCACGTACCGACCTTGCCGCCGTCCAGCAAATCGCCCTTGTAATTGCATGAACCGGTGATTCCGGTCGGGCGCTCCTTGAGCATCAGCGACAGCCAGGTCTGGTCGACCGGCAGCACCGGCTGGCCCTCGCGCGCGACGTTTCCGATCGATCGCACCGCGACATTTGGCAGCTCGAGCGGCTGGCGCAGCGGATTTTGCAGAGTGAAATAGACCTGGAGCAGCGATGACGGATCGATGCCCTCCTGCTCCAGATGGTCGGCCAGAATGTTGAACGGTAGCTCCTGCCGGGCATGCGCCTCGAGCACGCTTTGGCGCACCCGACCCAGGGCTTGCGTGAACGACAGATCCGGCGTGATTCGGCTGCGGACGATCACCGTGTTCTCGAACGGACCCACGATCCCCTCGGTGTCGGGCTGGGCGCGATTGGCCATGGCGGTCGCGACCGAGATGTCCGTGCGTCCGGTCCGCGCCAGCAGCAGGGCCTTGAGACCCGTGAGCAGGCACATGAATAGCGTGGCGTTGTGCTGTCGCGCATAGGCCGTGAGCCGGGCGACCAGATCGCGCTCCAGGCTGAGCGGATGATGGCCGCTCGACGCGCCCGGCCGCGCTTCGCCGTCAAACAGGGGGGCTGAACCGCGCAAGCTCTCGGTCCAGTCGGCGGCCTGGCGGCGGGCCGCCTCGGTGCCGCACCACCAGCGCTGCCAGCGTGCGACATCGGAGAACGCAAGCGGCATCTTCGGCAAGGGCGCCGACGGATGGCCTGCCAGCGCGGCGTAGCGGTTGGACAATTCCTCGAACAGCACGCCGACCGACCAGCCATCGGCGATGGCATGATGCAGCGTCAGCAGCAGGATGTGATCCGCGGCGTGCTGCCGCAGCAGCCGCGCCCTTAGCAGCGGCGCCCGGGCAGCGTCGACCGGGGTGTAGGTCTCCTGCGCGATCAGGAGCTCGATCTTCCTAAGCTCGAGCGCCTTGCGGCGCTTGTTGTTGTGGGGCTGCCCGTCGCCGATGGTCTCGACGGTCAGGACCGGACCGAGCGCGGCGGGCGCGATGATGCGGCTGACCGGCTCCTCGCCATTCCAGCCGAACGCCGTCCGCAGGGATTCGTGGCGGCGCGCGATGTCGTCGATGGCCTGCGCCAGCGTGCGCGGATCGATCGGGCCTTCGAGGTGGAAGGCAAAGGGCAGGTTGAACAGCGGCAGATCGGGCAGGTTCTGCTCGATTCGCATCATCTGGTCCTGCGCGATCGACAGCGTGGGTGGCCCGTTGTCGGCCAGGCGGGGAACGCCGGCCGCGGGCTTTTGTGGTTTCGTGGCCACGGCCTCGTCGACCTGCCGGGCGAGCTCTTCGATCGTCGGCGCCTCGAAGATGGTCTTGATCGGCAGCGAGACTCCGAGCGCACGGGCCACGCGCGCCATCGCCTGGCCGGCGAGCAGCGAATGGCCGCCGAGATCGAAGAAATTGTCGGTGACACCAATGCTCTCGACCTTCAGCAGATCGATCCAGATGTCGGACAGCACTTTTTCGGTGAAGCGGCGGGCCGGCACGGCGGCTTCCGTTCCCGCGCTCTCCTGTTGCGCAGGCGCCAGCAGGGCGGAGCGATCGAGCTTGCCGTGGGCATTGAGCGGGACCTGATCCAGGAACAGGAACGCCGACGGGATCGCATGAACGGGCAGCCGGCTCTTGAGAAAGTCGCGCAATTCGCTGGCGCTGATCTGGCTGCCGGCCCTGGCCATGACATGGGCGATCAGCCTGATATCGCCATTTGTATCGCGCCGTGGCTCGACGATACCGGCGTGGACGCTTGCGTGGTCGCCAAGCGCAGCCTCGATCTCCTTGAGCTCGATGCGATAGCCGCGGACCTTGACCTGAAGGTCGGCGCGGCCGAGGCATTCGATCGTTCCGTCGGCGCGGCGGCGGGCGAGGTCGCCGGTGCGGTACAGCCGCGCACTTGCCTCGCGCGCGAACGGATCGTGGATGAAGCGCTGCCGGCTCTGGGCGGGATCATTGACATAGCCGCGCCCGACGCCGGCGCCGCCGATGCAGAGTTCCCCGACCACGCCGATCGGCTGTGGCTCCAGTCCAGGATCAAGCACGTAGATTTGGGTGTTGGGCAGGGGCGAGCCGATCGGGACGTTGGTCGTCGCCGTGTCCGGCGCCCTGGTCAGCCGGTGCAGGGAGACGTCGTCGGAGCATTCCGAGGCGCCGTAGGCGTTGATCAGGGGCACCTTCGGGCAGCGGGCGAACCAGGCGCGGCAGAGCTCGACCGGCAGCGGCTCGCCGGTCGAGATCAGGAGCCGCAGCTTTGCAAAGGCGCGCAGCATCGGCGCCTCGTCCAGACGTTCGAGAATGACGCGGAGCAGCGAGGGGACGATCTCGAGCACCGTGATGCCCTCGCGTTCGATCTCCCGCGCCAGCAGCATCGGGTCCTGCACGACCGAATTGCCGCAGACATGGACGCGTGCGCCGACCATGGGAGCGGCGAGGAACTGCCATACCGAGATCACAAAGCTCTGTGGCGCGGTCTGCGCGATCACATCCCTGGCCGTGACGCCGAGTTCGGCGATCAGCGACGCCAGATGGTTCGACAGTCCACGCTGCTCGATCATCACGCCCTTCGGCGCGCCAGAGGAGCCGGACGTATAGATGAGATAGGCAAGGCTCGCGCTTGCGCGCCGCGCCGCACGGGCCGGCTTGGTCGATTCCAGCGCGATCGCGTCCTCGAGCTCGGCGACCTGGATGCGCGCGACCAGCGGCTCGAGCAGGGCGTCGACCATGGCGGACTGCGCGCGCCCCGTCAGCAGCATGCTTGCGCAACTGGATCCGAGGATGGTTGCGAGCCTTGCCGGTGGCTGCTCGGGATCGAGATTCAGGAAGGCCGCACCTGCGCGTTGCACCGCGATCATCGCCGCAAGCAGGTCTGGCCCGCGATCGGCAAGCAGCGCGACCACCGTCTCGGTGCCGACGCCTTCGCGCGCGAGCCAGCGTGCGATCGCCTGGCTGCGGCGCGCCAGTTCGCGATAGCTCAGGGACAGACGGCCATCGGATATCGCCACGGCGTTCGGCGTCTTCTTCGCCTGCCGCTCGAAGCGTTCGCAGAGATTGCCGCGTGCGGTGAAATTGGCCGGCCGGCCTCTCGCCGGCAGCCGCCGGCGTTCCGCGACCGTCAGCAGCGGCAGACGCGAGATGCGCTGCTCGGGATTGGCGATGACCGCCTTGAGCAGGGTCTTGAACTGATCCGCCATGCCCTCGATCGTCCCCGCGTCGAACAAATCGGTGGCATATTCGAAGAAACCGGTGAAGCGGCCCTCGGCCTCGATCAGCTCGAGCGTGATATCGAAGCGCGCGACTTTGGGATCGATTTCCAGCCGCCGCGTCGACAGGCCCGGGAAGCGCGCCGCCTCGATCGATGCGTTCTGCAGGATGAACATGATCCGGAACAGCGGATTGCCGTCCGTCCTTCGCGCGATCTGCAACGCGGGCAGGACTTCCTCGATCGGAAGGTCCTGGTTGCGATAGGCATCGAGCGTAACCTGGCGCACCCGCCGCAGCATCTCGCCGAAAGTCGGGTCGCCGCCGAAATTGTTGCGGAGGATCAGCGTATTGGCAAACAGCCCGATCAGCCGCTCGCTTTCGATCTGGTTGCGGTTCGCGATCAGCGATCCGGTCGCGACATCTTCATGCCCGGTATGGCGATACAGCAGGCACTGGAACACCGCGAGCAGCGCCATGAAAGGCGTCACGCCCTGATCCTGGCTCAGCGCGCGAATGTCGGCCGAAAGGGGCTTGGAGAATTCGAAATAGTGACGGGCGCCGTGACCGCTCCAGGTCTCCGGCCGCGGCCGGTCGGTCCGCAGCGGCAGCGTGGTGACGCCGTCGAGCTGCGCGCGCCAATAGTCGAGCTGCTCCTTTGCCGCCGGTGTCTGTGCCCAGCTCTGCTGCCAGCGCGCAAAGTCGCGATATTGGAAGCCGGGCGAGGGCAGCATCGTCGTGCTTCCCTTGCGTGCCGCGGAATATCCGGCGGCGAGCGCCTCCCAGAACAGCCGCTGTGACCAGCCATCGGTGACGAGGTGATGGACATTGACCACCAGCGCATGGCTGGACTTGTCGAACGACAGCAGCGTGACCTTCAGCGGCGGCTCGCGGGCGAGATCGAACGGATATTGCGCCAGCTCGAGCGCCTCGCGCCTGACGATCGCAGGCCACCGGTGCGGAGGGCAGGGTTTTAGCTTGATCCGCTCGAACCGCGGCGGTCCCTTATGCGCGCGCTGTACGGGTTCGCCCTCGCGTTCGACGAAGATCGAGCGCAGCGCTTCATGGCGCGCGCAGATCGCGGCCAAGCCCGCCTGAAGCGCGGCGATGTCGACCTCGCCCTTGAGGAGCGCGACCTCGACCACGTTATAATTGTACCGCGTCGGATCGAGCCGCGAGAGCACATACATCCGCTGCTGCTGGAACGACAGCGGCGCGTCTCCTTCGGAAGCCTCCTGGCGCCATGCCGGCAGCATCGCATCGCGATGCGTCGTGGTCTCGATCCGGGCGGCAAGAGCGCCAACCGTGGCGCAATCAAAGATGTCCTCGAACGAGAAGTCGACGTTGAAGCGCTCGCGCAGGCGCGAGCGCATCTGCGTGACCGCGAGCGAGTCCGCGCCGAGCGCAAAGACGTCCTGATCGACGCCTACTCTCGGAAGCTCCAAAAGATTGGCCCAGATCTCCGCGAGCTGGGTCTCCAGCGCGTTGCGCGGTAGCTGCGTCTCGTCGTATTCATCGGACGCGGAAACCAGCTCGGCCAGCGCGTTGCGCTTGACCTTGCCGCTGGCACCCTTCGGCAATGCCGCCACGCTGCGGATCAGGCTTGGCACCTTGTAGGCAGCAAGTCGCTTGCGTGCGAACTGGCGCAGCTGGTCGGAGGTCACCTCGGAATTCGCCCGTAGCACGACGACTGCGGCGACGTTCTCGCCGAGCTTTGCGTGAGGAATCGCGAAGACCCCGGCTTCCAGCACCGCCGGGTGGGCCAGCAGCACCTCTTCCACCTCCAGTGGCGACACCTTCTGGCCGCCACGGTTGATGACGTCCTTGATGCGGCCGACGATGAACAGGTAGCCGTCGGCATCGAGATAGCCGAGATCGCCGGTCCGGAACCAGCCGTCGCGAAATGCGGCCTGCGTCGCCGCCTCGTCATTATAATAGCCGCGGCTCATGTTTGGTCCGCGCAGCATGATTTCGCCCTGCGCGCCGCTTGCAAGCGCGCGGCCGGTCTCGTCCATGATCGCAATCTCAGGACCCGCGGCCCGGCCGACCGATCCGATCTTGCGCAGCTCGAACGGATTGGCCGCGATCTGCGAGGCCGCTTCCGTCATGCCGTAGGTTTCCAGCACGGGCACGCCAAACATCGCCTCCAGCCCGTTGAGGATCGCGGGCGCAAGCGAGGACGAAGCCGAGCGGATCACGCGCAGCGATGACACGCGGACGCGCTCCGGGTTGGCTTCCGCGGCCGTCAGCAGCGCGCGATGAATGGTCGGCACCGCCGTGTACCAGGTTGGCTGCAGATCCCGCATCCAGCCGAAGAAGGACGGCGCGTCGAAACCGCCGGTCACAATCACGCTGGAGCCGGCGGCCAGTGCGGTGAGCAGTCCAGAGATCAGCCCGTGGGCGTGAAACAGCGGTAAGGCATTCAGCAGGCGATCGTGCGATGTGAGCGACAGCACACGGCCGGCATTTTGCGCGGAGAGGCACACATTGCGATGCGTCAGCGGTACCATTTTTGGCCGCGCGGCCGTGCCTGACGTCAGCAGGATGAACGCATCGTCCTCGGCGCGTGCGCTGCCGCTTGTGCTTGCCGGACCGATCGTCGGCCCGACGAACTCGCAGCCGCCGAGGTCCGTCTCCGGTCCGGGCACGAAGTCGATCACCGCGATGTCGAGCGTCCTGGCGACGTCACGACTTGGCGAGTTCATGTCGGCTCGGGTGACGAGCGCCGTCAGCTTCAATTCGCTGAAATAGCGTTGCAGCTCGTCCGCTGTCAGGTCGGGATTGACGGGGACGCAGGCACAGCTTGATGCGACCGCGATGAGAGCCAGCGCGCTGTCGGCCCCGCGCGGCAGCGCAACGGCAATCCGGTCGCCAGGCGCAATGCCGAGCCCGCGCAGCGTCTGGACCAGATGCGCGATCCCAGCGTCGAGCGCGCCATAGGTCAGAGGCGGCCGGCCAGGGGCGAGCAGGGCGGGCGCTTCTGGCGTTGTTCGCGCGTGGAAGGCGAGAAGGCTGCCGATGTGGGCAAACGTCTCGGTTTCGGCACTGATGCCGTCCGATCTCTCTCCCGCCCCCGGTGCAACCTCGGACAATGCCATTCCCTTTTGATCTGATTGGGCTATTCTTCCCTGGAGTTAGGGAACGCGTCCAGTCTGAGGTGAAGTTTTGGCCCCAAAATCTGTGGTTGAGGGACCTTAAGCCTTTCGGCGGGGGAGTGTCGGGCGAGATCACCATGCTGGAGAAAGAGCCGGGGACGGAAGTCGGGTTGAAGCGCTGGCTCGAAGGCATCGGTCTCGGTCACTACACCGATCTGTTCGCGCAGCACCGCCTCGATCTCGACGTCATGGGCGACCTGACCGAGGCTGATCTTGCCGAGCTCGGATTGCCGCTCGGCGATCGCAAGCGGCTGCAGCGGGCGACCGCGTCGCTGTTTCAGGCCGAGACGGCGGAGGTGCCGGCCGCGCCGGCGCACCCGCCGTCCCGCACCGAGGTCGGCGCCGAGCGGCGTCAGCTCACCACCATGTTCTGCGACATGGTCGATTCCACTGCGCTCTCCGCCCAGTTCGATCCGGAAGACGTACGCGACATGATCGCGAGCTTCCGCGAGACCTGCGTGCGCGTGGTCAAGCATTACGAGGGCTTTGCCGCCCGCTTCGTCGGCGACGGCATTCTGGTTTATTTCGGCTACCCGACCGCGCATGAGGACGACGCCGAGCGCTCGGTGCGCGCCGGGCTCGAGATCGTGCGGGTGCTCTCGACGGCACGCGCGATCGAGCCGCGCGGCGCGCTCAGCCACGCGCCCGCCGTCCGCATCGGGATCGCGACCGGCCTCGTCGTGGTCGGCGACCTCGTCGGCCAGGGCACCGAAGAGCGTGATTCCGCGGTCGGCGAGACCGTCAATCTGGCCGCCCGCCTGCAGGCGCTGGCGCCGCCCAACGGCGTGGTGATCTCCTCGTCGACGCAGTCGTTGCTGAAGGGCAAGTTCGATTACCGCAATCTCGGCGCTCATGCGCTGAAGGGCATCTCGGAGAAGACCCAGGCCTGGCACGTCGTGCGCGCCACGCGGGTGGAGACCCGCTTTGCGGCCGCCATGGGCGCGCGGCTGACCCCGCTCGTCAATCGCGAGGAGGAAATCGCGCTGCTGATGGGACGCTGGCAGCAGGTCAAGGAGGGCGACGGTCAGGTCGTCGTCAAGTTCGGCGAGCCCGGCATCGGCAAGTCGCGCATCATCCAGGAGATTTTTGAGCGGATCGCAGGCGACCGCCACGGACAGGTCTCGTTCCAGTGCTCGCCCTATTACACCTCCACCGCTTTCTATCCGTTCGTCGAGCAGCTCAAATTCTCTCTCGGCCTCGATCGCGAGGATGCGTCCGCGCTGTCGCTGGCGAGCCTGGAGAACGCGATTGCCGCCGCCCACGGCGATATCGAGCAGGTCGCGCCTCTGTTTGCCGCGCTGCTGTCGATCCCGACCGGCGAGCGCTATCCGCCGCTCGACCTGTCGCCGCAGCAGCAGAAGGATGCGACGATCGCAGCGCTGGTCAATCACTTCCTGGGGCTCGCGCGCGAGATGCCGCTGGTGATCGTCTTCGAGGATCTGCACTGGATCGATCCGACCTCGCGCGAGATGGTCGACCTCCTGGTCGACCGGGTGCAGAACCGGCCGATCCTGGCCATCATCACCGCGCGCTCCGAATTCCAGCCGAGCTGGAGTGCGCATTCGCACATCACCACCCTCGTGCTGAACCGGCTGAGCCGGCCGTTGCGCGCGACGCTGGTCGAGCGTGTCGCCGGGCGCGAGCTGCCCAAGGAGGTCATCGAGGAGATCATCGTCAAGACCGACGGCGTGCCGCTGTTCCTGGAGGAGCTGACCAAGACGGTTCTCGAATCCGACCTCCTGACCGAGCGGCACGGCCGCTACGTGCTGTCTGGCCCGTGGCGGCAACTGGCGATCCCTGCGACGCTGACGGACTCGCTGATGGCACGTCTCGACCGGATGGGGCCGTTCAAGCGGATCGCGCAGATCGGCGCCACGATCGGCCGCGAGTTCTCCTACGAGACCCTGCATGCGGTCGCCAGCACGCCGGCGGAGCAGATCGAGGCGGCGCTGACGCATCTGGAGGAGGCGGGCCTGATCACGCGGCGCGGCCATCCGCCGGACGCGCTCTACTCCTTCAAGCATGTGATGATCCAGAACGCAGCGCATGCCAGCCTGTTGCACAGCGAGCGGCGCAAGCTGCATGCGAGCATCGCCCAGGTGCTCGCCGAGATGTATCCGGAGAAGACGGAGCGCGAGCCGGAGCTGCTCGCCCACCATCTCACCGAGTCCGGTCAGAGCGAGGGCGCGGCGAGCTTCTGGCTCAAGGCCGGCAAGCAGGCGGCCAAGAGCGGCGCCAATCTCGAGGCAATCGGCCATCTGCGCCGGGGCTTGAGCGTCGTGCAGGCCAATGCCCGCATGCAGGGCGCCGACGAGATGGAGCTCGAGCTGCGGATCGCGCTCGGCAACGCGTTGATCGCCGCCAAGGGCTACGCCGTGCAGGAGGTCGAGGAGAACTACATCCGCGCCCTCGAGCTCGGCCAGCAGCTCGACGACGACGAAAAGGCCTTTGCCGCCACCCGCGGGCTCTGGGTCTGCCATTTCATTCGCGCCGATCTCACTCGCGCGCATGACCTCAGCGTCGAATTGTTGAAATTCGCCAAGCGCGAGCGGCTCAACGAGCGGGCGGAGCCGGCGCAGCAGACCGGTTATCTGATCGAGGCGCACCGCTCGATCGCGATGACCATGCTCTATCGCGGGCGCTTCGCCGCCGCGCAGCATCATCTGCACCGCTGCATCAATCTTTACAGCCCCGACCTGCACTCCGACCTGATGGAGCGGCACGGCACCGACCCCGGCGTCGTCTCGCTGTCCTATCTCGGCTATCTCCTCTGGTTCCTTGGCCAGCCCGACGCGGCACGCCAGCACAGCGAGCAGGCGATCCTGCATGCGGAAAAGATCCGCCATCCCTTCTCGCTCGCCTTCGCATTGGTGTTCGGCGCCTATCTCTGCCAGCATCTGCGCGATATCGAGGGTACGCGCGACCATGCCAACCGCGCCATGATCATCGCCACCGAGCACAATTTCCTGCACTGGAAGCAGCAGGCCGCAATCCTGCGCGGTTGGGCGCTGGCCCAGCTCGGCGAGGCCGACGAAGGCATCAGCCAGATGCGGCTCGGCCTCGACGAATACGAGGCGATGGATTCCTGGCTCGCCGGCTGCTGGTTCCGCTGCCTGCTCGCGGAGGCCTATGCCAAGGTCGGCATGCGCGACGCCGCCTTGCGTGCGCTGGACGGTGCGCTCGCGACCGCAAGACGGACCGGCGATCACTCCTACCTCGCCGAGGTCTACCGCCTGCAGGGCGAGATCACCTTGTCGGACGGCAATCCGGCCTCGGTGCAGGAGGCCGAGGATTTGTTCGAACTGTCGCTGGAGACGGCGCGCAAGCAAGGCGCGTTGTCCTGGGAGCTGCGCACCGCCGTCAGCCTCGCGCGGCTGTCGCACGACGCCGGCAAGCGCGAACATGCGAGCCTTTTGCTCTTGCCGATCGTCGGCAAGTTCAACGAAGGTTTCCTGGCGCACGATTTGAAACAGGCCATGCAACTCGTGCACGAGCTCGGTGGGGACATGCCCGTTCGTCAGCCGGCCCACCAGTGAAATGAGCGATCTCGCCGCCGCCCGTGCGCGCTACGTCGAGCTGATTGCAAGGCGGGAACGACTCTCCTCGCATCGTCTGCTCGCAGCCCTGGCGGCGGTGCCGCGCGAAAAATTTCTGGCGAAGGGGCCCTGGCATATCAAGAGCGAGGCGGCGCGCAGCTACCGGCTGACGCCTGATGCCGACCCCATCCATCTCTACGACAATGTGCTGGTCGCGATCGACGCGCGTCGCAATCTCGACACTGGGCTGCCGAGCCTGTGGGCGCACTTCATCGATGCGCTCGACGTCGGGGAGAAGGATCGCGTGGTCCAGATCGGGTGCGGGCTCGGCTATTTCTCGGCGATCCTGTCAGAGATCGTAGGCCCGAAGGGCAGGGTGCAGGCCATCGAGTGCGACGCACGGCTTGCGGTGCGCGCCGCGGCCCATCTTCGCGCCTATCGGAATGTCGAGGTTATCAACGGCGACGGCTGCCGGGACATCGGCGAGCCGGCTGACGTCATCATCGTGCATGCCGGCTTCTCGCATCCGCATCCGCTCTGGCTTCAATCGCTCCGTCCGCGCGGCCGCCTGCTGGTTCCGTTGACGCAGCGGGACCGCGAAGGCGCCGCCCTCAGGATCACGCGCAAGGGTAGGGGTTTCGAGGCCGAAGCTGTGCAGCAGATCCGGATCTTCCCCGGCCAGGGCCGCGGGGGGACGGCGCTCGACGACCGCGTCGCCGATTGGTGGCAGCGGGCATCGTCGCTGGCGCCGCTGCGCTTTCGCGGCATCGCGCAGGGGCTGCCGTCGGACCGGCGCTAGACGTCACACGTCCTTCGTGAACTTGCTGATCATGTCCATGAACGGCTTCGGCTTGAACTCGCCGTCGAGCGGCAGCGGGCGGTTCGGCTGCTTGTCCGGGCGCTTGACCATGCCGTTGATCCAGCTGTAACGATCGGAAAGTCCCCAGGTCAGGATCGAGCGCACCGGTCCGCTGGTCGAGATCGCCGTCAACAGATCGTCGACACGTTTGGCGACGATGGCATCGCGCTCCGAAGGACTTCCCGTCAGCTTCTGATCGTCGACGTCAAGCTCGGTGACGTAGACCTCGAGGCCCCATGACCGCAGCTCGGTGACGAACTCGGCAAGCCCATGGGTGTCGATCTCGAGCTCGGCATGCAGATGCGATTGCAGTCCGACCGCGTGCAGGGCCACGCCCTGGTCGAGCAGACTCATGATGAGGTTGCGATAGGCGGCGCGCTTGGCGATGAACGAGTCCTTCGCCGACTCGATATCGTATTCGTTGATCGCGAGCTTGACGTAGGGATCGGCTGCGGCCGCGGTGCGGAAGGCGAGCGGAATCCAGCGATCGCCGAGATGCTGCGTCCAGAAGGTGTCGCGCCGGTCGGTGACCCCTTTGGGATTGTCAGGGATGGGCTCGTTGACGACGTCCCATGAGGTCAGCTTGTCCTTGTAATAGGACACAACGGTGTTGATGTGATCGACATAGGCGCGCTCGACGCCCTTCGAATCCTTGATCTGCTTGGTCCAGTCCGGAATGTCGTGATACCAGGAGAGCGTGTGGCCGCGCATCGTCAAATCGTTCTTTTGCGCGAAATCATAGATGGCATCGGCGCGCTCGAAGGCAAAGGTGTGCGCGTCCGGCCGCAGCATCGGCCATTTCAGCTCGAGCACCGGCACCACCTGCGTGCAATAGGTGCTGATGGCCTCGCCGAGCCGCGGATCAGCCTGCAGGTCCCAGAGCGTGGCGGCTGCGCCAAAGCCCGGACGGCGCTGCGCAAGTTTCGACACCGGCAGGGCTGACGCCGATGTGCCCGCTGCGAGCGTCGCGGCGCTGCCGAGGAGAAATTCACGTCTGTCGAGCTTCGTCACGTGGTGGCCGTCCTTTCGGAACCAACGCGCCAATGTACCAAGCGGCGTCTTGCGACGCCGCGGTTTCCTGTTGTTGGGTTAACTTCAGCGAACCGGTCTTGTCAGCGCGGCTGACGTTGCATTACCGCTTCAGCGATCCCGTAATAATGAAGCGCGCCCTTTTCGAGCGTGAGATTTTCCATCACATAATCGCGAGGTGCGAAGTCGCCCGCGCCGACCTGCGACCAGAAGTCGCTCCAGCCGGAGATGAAGCCGGTCGCGTCGACGAACGTGCGGCCGCAACGTGCGTCGAAATAGGGCACCGAGGACACACCGCCTTCGTATCTCACCTTGTCCGGAAAATACTCCGGATCCTGCCACGGCCCGCCGCGATCCCAGGCGAGCACAGGCACGCCGCTCGACAGTGCCTGCTGGCAGGCGATGCCCTGACTCTCGTGCTCGCAGAGGAAGACCATGCTGCGGCTGCGCGCCAGCGCCGCCTTGTAGTCGTCTTCCTTGTAATGGCCGTAGCGGATCACTTCGACCGATCGGCCGCTGGCTTCGAGATGCCGGCGGATCGGTTCGATCAGCTCGCTCGCGTAGCGCTCGTGCTCCCAGCGCACCTTGTCATAGAGCAGCACATCGACGCTCTTCTGCTCGGCGGCGGTCTCAGTCCACACATCGGTTTCGATGCCGACCGGCCAGATCTCGACATGCGGCCAGTACGGTCGGCACATCTCCGCATACCATTTGCAGGGCACCAGGATAGTGTTGCCGTGCGGGCCTTTGAGATGCGCAGGCGCATCCACCGGATGGTTGTACATGGCGACCCCGAGCAGGAGCGGATTTTGCCAGGCGAACCAGTCGAGCACGAAGGGACGTCCGATGATGCAGGCGAGCTCGTCGGGGTGCTTGCGGATGTAGCCGTAACCGTTGACGCGATAGCGGATCCCGACCCTGTCGAGGCCGGCACAGAGATTGAGGAACACGCGCCGCTGGCCGCTGATCCAGGACTTGCCGAGTAGCATCCGTCGCAGCAGCGGCCGGACGTGGCGGTCGCCCGGAATCCAGCGGTCGTCCCGCTCCTCGAAGAACAGGTTGAGCGTCATCCGCTCGCCCCTGTCCGCAGGGCCCGGCGGAACCAGGGACGCATCCGTGCCATCATGGGGCAGGGAGGAGGCCGGGTTTGCCTGTATTCGCTCGGCAGCGTCCATATCAGTCACGTCCACGCATGAAGAGAAAGCCGGGCGACGTCTTGAAATCATGGTTTCTTTTCGGTGATCGCGTCGGCCCGCTCAAGGACTTTGCGAATTTAACGCTAACGCGCGAAACCCGCCGGACGGCCTCATTTGGGGGTCCATCGCGATCATGTGCGCAGCGCGTCGAGCGTCGGCTTCGGCTTGCTTGCGGTCCGGCTTGGCTGGGGCGGCATGGGCCTCGCGTAGCCAGTTCTGCCGCTGATGCTGGCCTTTCCGCTTGCGTTCTATTCCTCGTCGCGGAATGCTGCGGACCGGCCGGGCAGCCTCATCACATGGCGGCGGCCCGAGCCATGTCCTGTTGCGCTTGAAAAGCAAAGTTCGTTCTGCTCATAAGAGGGCTGAAATTGCGCTGCAACACATGCGCAAAAAAAGCCCATCGACCAAAGTCGATAGCCAGCGAGGAAACAAATAATGCGCAAGCTCACTTTAGCCATTGCCGTGATCGCCCCGATGCTCGGTCATCCAGCATCGGCCGAGGACACTCTCAAGATCGGCTATATCGATCCGCTCTCCGGCGGCGGTGCCAGCGTCGGCGAGGGTGGTTTGAAGACCTTCCAGTATCTGGCCGACGAGCTCAACGCCAAGGGCGGCATCCTCGGCCACAAGATCGAGATCGTCCCGCTCGACAACAAGACCAATCCGCAAGAGAGCCTGGTACAGGCCCAGAAGGCGATCGACGCCGGGGTTCACTACATCACCCAGGGTAACGGCTCGTCGGTCGGGGCGGCGCTGTCCGATTTCGTCACCAAGAACAATTCGCGCAATCCCGGCAAGGAAGTCCTGTACTTCAACTACGCCGCTGTCGATCCGAGCCTGACCAACGAGAAGTGCAGCTATTGGCATTTCCGCTGGGATGCGAGTTCCGACATCAAGATGGAAGCGCTCACCAGCTACATGAAGGGCACCGCCTCCATCAAGAAGGTGTACCTGATCAACCAGGACTATTCGTTCGGCCAGTCGGTGCGCACCGATGCGCGCAAGATGCTCGGAGCCAAGCGGCCCGATATCCAGATCGTCGGCGACGAGCTGCATCCGCTGCTGAAGGTCACGGACTTCTCGCCCTACATCGCCAAGATCAAGGCGTCCGGCGCCGACAGCGTCGTCACCGGCAATTGGGGCCAGGATTTTGCGCTGCTGCTCAAGGCCGCGGCGGATGCCGGACTGAAGGTCAACTGGTATACTTATTATGCCGGCGGCGCCGGCGGCCCCACTGCCGTCAAGCAGACTGGCCTGGATCATCAGGTCTTCCAGATCACCGAAGGCTTTGCGAATTCCGGCAACAAGGCAGCGATGGACTACGAGAAGGCGTTCCGCGCCAAGGTCAATCTGTCGCTGTGGTATCCGCGCGCGGTCAACGAGATGCGCATGTTCAAGGCGGCGGCCGAGAAGGCCAATTCAATCGACCCCGTGAAGGTGGCGGCGGCGCTCGAGGACCTGAAGTTCGAAGTCCTCGACGGCGGCGAGGGCATCATGCGCAAGGACGACCATCAGTTCTTGCAGCCGATCTACATCTCCTCCCTCGGCAAGCTGACCGAGAGTGAGCCGTTCGACGAGGAGAGCACCGGTTGGGGCTGGCACCTGGTCTCCAGGATCGATACGCCGCAGGCCATGGTCTCCACGACCTGCAAGATGGCGCGGCCGTAATCACGAAGCCTGTCGTTGCCTCGCGGCGCCATCACGGACCGCGGGGTGACGGCAGCCGGACTATTTTTGATCGGCCGATGTTCACCGGGGCCGTCAGGCCCCGGATATCCATGAGTGCGCTGTGCTTGAACTCATTGTCATTTCGACGCTGAATGGTGTGCTGTTCGGCATGCTGCTCTTCCTGTTGTCGAGTGGGCTGACCGTCATATTCAGCATGATGGGCGTGCTCAACTTCGCCCATGCCAGCTTCTACATGCTCGGCGCCTTCTTCGGCTTCCAGCTCACGAAGTGGCTCGGCTTCTGGCCGGCGCTGGTGCTGGCGCCGCTGCTGGTGGGCGCGATCGGCATGGTGGTGGAGCGCTACGGCCTGCGCAACACCCACAAGCACGGCCATGTCGCCGAGCTCTTGCTGACGTTTGGTCTCGCTTTCGCGATCGAAGAGATCGTCTCGATGATCTGGGGCAAGAGCCCGCTCGACTATCGCGTGCCAGCGCTGCTCGACTTCCCGGCCTTCACGATCTTTTCGACCAACTATCCCGCCTACAAGATCTTCATGCTGGCCGTGTCGGTCATCATTTTCGTGGCGCTCCTGATCGTGTTGAAGCGGACCCGGGTCGGCCTCATCGTCCAGGCGGCGCTGACGCATCCGCACATGGTCGGGCATCTCGGCCACAATGTCGGGCGCGTCTTCATGGCCGTGTTCGGGGTCGGCAGCGCGCTCGCCGCCATTGCCGGCGTCATTGCAGGTCCCGCCCTGGTGACCCAGTCCGACATGGCCGCTTCGCTCGGACCCATCCTGTTCGTGGTCATCGTGTTCGGCGGCCTCGGCTCCTTGCCCGGCGCCTTCATCGCGTCGCTCGTCATCGGATTGGTGCAGACCTTTGCGGTGGCGCTCGATGGCTCGCTGGCGAGCGCCTTCGGGCCGCTCGATCCGTCGACGGGACCGTCCGTCCTCAGCGACATCTGGAACGTCACGATCGCCCAGGTCGCGCCGATCGTTCCCTATATGCTGCTGGTGCTCATTCTGATCGTTCGCCCCATGGGCTTGATGGGGACGCGCGAGTCATGACGAGTGCAACGACTTCGACATCGAAGGCCACGGTGAAGCCCGCTGGCGGCAGCGTGCGCTTCTACGGCGTCTGGCTGATCGGCATCGCCGCGCTGATCGTCCTGCCGATGATCTTTTCCTCGGGCGGATCGCTGACGTCCTTCAGCCTGATCGGCATCGCGATCGTGTTCGCGCTGTCCTACAACATCCTGCTCGGCCAGACCGGCCTGCTGTCGTTCGGTCACGCCGTGCATTACGGCCTCGGCGGCTTCGCCGCCACCCACATGATGAATGCGGTGGTGTCGCATGGCTGGCCGATCCCGCTGCCGTTCATCCCGCTGTTCGGCGGGCTCGGCGGCCTCGTGTTCGCGATGATCATTGGCTGGGTCATGACCAAGCGCGCCGGCACGGTGTTTGCGATGATCTCGCTCGGCATCGGCGAATTGGTGGCGTCCTCGTCGCTGATCCTGCGCTCGGTGTTCGGCGGTGAGTCCGGCATCACCACGGACCGCACCGCGCTGCCGAAGTTGCTCGGCTGGTCGTTCGGGCCGCAGCTTCAGGTTTATTACCTCATTGCCTTCTGGCTGGTGCTGTCGGCGATCGCGATGTACGCGCTGACCCGCACGCCGCTCGGGCGGATCTGCAATGCGGTCCGCGACAATCCTGAGCGCGTCCAGTTCATCGGCTACGATCCGCACGTCGTCCGTTACATCGCCTTCTGCTTTGCCGGCTTCTTCGCCGGCATCGCCGGAGGTCTTGCCGCGATCAATTTCGAGATCGCGAACTCCGCCTATCTCGGCGCGATCCAGTCGGGCCTCGTGCTCTTCTCGACCTTCATCGGCGGCACCGCGTTTTTCTTCGGCCCGATCCTCGGCGCGATCCTGGTGACTTATCTCCAGCTCGGGCTGACCAACCTCACCACGGCCTGGCAGCTCTATTTCGGCATCATTTTCATCGGCATCGTGATGTATGCGCCGGGTGGCATCGCCGGCCTGTTGATGATGCATCGTCCGCTGATCCGCGCCGGGACGCTGTGGACGGTGATCCCGTCCTACCTCGTCGCCATCGTGCCGACGGTCGCGCTGGCCTGCGGCGTGATCCTGACCATCGAGACGGTCGCACGTTTCGCTGGCGGCGACGCCATCAACCTGTTCGGCATTGCCTTCAATCCGACGTCGCCGGTGACATGGATCGCGGCTGCGATTCTTGTTGTCGGTGGCGCGTTCGTCGCGCGGCTGACCTGGCGGCGGATCGCGGAGGCATGGGACCGGGCTGCCACGGTGGCGCGTGACCGGGGGTATCTGGCATGAGCGAAGCGGTATCTGGCATGAGCGGAGCGGTATCTGGCACCAGCGAAGCGGTATCTAACATGACCGCGGCCATCGAAGTCCGCGCCGTCGAAAAACGCTTCGGCAATGTCGGCATCATCCGCGACCTCAATCTCAGCGTCGCCAAGGGTGAGCGTCACGCCATTATCGGCCCGAACGGCGCCGGGAAATCCACCACGTTCAACCTGATCAGCGGCCACATCGCGCCGACCTCGGGCGAGGTGAAGCTGAACGGCGATCTGATCTCTGGCCTGCGGCCATTCGAGATCAATCGCCGCGGCCTGTCGCGCTCGTTCCAGGTCACCAATGTGTTCGCGCGCATGACGGTCTGGGAGAACGTGCGCTGTGCGGTGCTGTGGGCAACAGGACATCGCTACGCGTTCTGGAAGAACGTCGACAGCCTGCCCGAGGTGCGCGAGCGCACGGCACAGATCCTCGACGACATTCATCTTACGCACCGGCGCGACGTGCCGGCGGGTCTTCTGACCTACGCCGAGCAGCGCGAGCTCGAGATCGGCATCACCATTGCGAGCGGTGCCACCGTCGTGATGCTGGATGAGCCGACCGCCGGCATGAGCCACGCCGAAACCGACCGCGCGGTCTCGCTGATCCGGCGGCTGACCGAGGGCAAGACGCTCGTGATCGTCGAGCACGACATGAGCGTCGTGTTCGGCCTTGCCGACCGCATCTCGGTCTTGGTCTACGGCCACATCATCGCCTCGGGCACGCCGGAAGAGATCCGGCGCGATCCCAGGGTCAAGGAAGCCTATCTCGGCGAGGAAGCGCACTGATGCTCGAGGTCAGGGATCTCCACGCCTATTACGGCAAGAGCCACATCCTTCAGGGTGTCGATCTCGACGTCGGTGCGGGCGAGGTCGTGAGCCTGCTCGGGCGCAACGGCGTCGGCCGCTCCACCACGGTCAAGGCGATCATGGGCGAGGTGGCGCCGCAAGGCACGATCCGCTTCAAGGGCAAGGACATTGCAGGCCTGTCCAGCTACAAGATCGCGCGCCTTGGGCTCGGCTACGTGCCCGAGCATCGCGATATCTTTCCGAGCCTGACGGTTCGCCAAAATCTCGTGCTCGGCATCAAGGACACGCGTCGTCCCGGCAAATGGCGGCTGCAGGACATGCTCGACATGTTCCCCAATCTCGCCGCGCGCGCCGACACGGCCGCGGGCGTGCTGTCCGGCGGCGAGAAGCAGATGCTCACGACATGCCGTACGCTGATGGGCGATCCCGATCTGATCATGATCGACGAGCCGACTGAAGGTCTCGCGCCGCTGATCGTCCAACAAGTCGGCGATCTCATCGCGCGGATCGCGCAAGCCGGCGTCGCCATTCTCCTCGTCGAGCAAAAACTGTCGATCGCGATGCGCATCTCCAAGCGCGTCTACATCATGGGCCACGGCCGCGTCGTGTTCGAAGGCACGCCGGGTGAGCTCAAGGCCAATGCCGCCGTGCGGCAGGAATGGCTTGAGGTCTGACGCCGCCTCCCGACGGCGACCCGCGCCGTAGCAGGTGAGCCAACTCACCCGGGCATCGCCACGAAGGTCGTGGCCGTGATTGGCCTTTCGCCAGGCTCCTGGCATATTTTTCGGGAAAGACGATGAAGCCGGTGGTGATAAGGTGTGATTCCGGTCACATCCTGTCCTGGCGTGGGCGGACATTCCGCCGCAGCGCGCCCACCAGCTCCGGGCCAGCCCGGGCCGTGAACCGCCTTTCCGCAGGCACGGACCCTCGTATATGAGAGTTTCATCGCCGGAACGGACCGAATATCGCCAAATACGGAACGGATGGTGGCTGCGATTTCTTAATCCAAAGATCGCAATCTGATCGATGACGGACCAAGTGCGGACAGGCAACCGGGGAATGGCATGAAAGACCTGATAACGACGGCGCAATCCAATGGAGCGATGCGGCGTTGGGGGCCTCCCGGACTTGTGCTGTTCGCAGCGGCGGTTGCCCTGTTCGCGCTGACCCCGGGCGCCATGGCGGCGAAGCAGCCGCGCCAGACCGTCGAGGCGGTGGCGCAGCGCGAGGCCGGCGAGCCGATCATGGCGATCGTGTCGATCAAGAGCCAGCAGGTCACGTTCTACGATTCCGAGGGCTGGATCCTGCGCGCTCCGGTCTCGACCGGCACGACCGGGCGCGAGACGCCCGCCGGCGTCTTCGCCGTCATCGAGAAGGACAAGGACCACCACTCGACCATGTACGACGATGCCTGGATGCCGAACATGCAGCGCATCACATGGAACGGGATCGCGCTGCACGGCGGACCGCTGCCAGGCTATGCCGCCTCGCATGGCTGCGTGCGCATGCCCTTCAACTTCGCCGAGGGCCTGTTCGACAAGACCAATATCGGCATGCGGGTGATCATCTCGCCGAACGATGCGGCTCCCGTCGATTTCTCGCATCCCTCGCTGTTCGTGCCCAGCAAGGAGGCCATTGCGGCGGTTCCGAGCCGTGCGGACAAGCTGTCCGCCCAGGCGGAGGAGGCCGCGAACGCGGCCGATGACGCCAAGAGGGCCGCGACGGCAGCTGCGAAGGACGCGCAATCGCTCCCGGCGTCGCTGCGCAAGCTCGAGCAGCAGAAGGCCCGCGCCGATGCCGAGAACGCCTATGCCGACAAGCTGGTTGCGAATGCCAAGACCGACCAGGCCAAGGCCAAGGCTGACGAGCTGAAGCAGAAGGCCGCGACCAAGGCCGCGGATGCGGCAACCCAGTTGGACGCCGCCAAGGCGGCGGCGCAGCCGAAGCGCGACGCGGTGGCTGCGACCAAGGAAGCCGCCAAAGTCGCCGCGGCCAGGAAGGCCGAGGCCGTGAAGGCTGCGACCGATGCAAAGCTCGCGCTCGAGCCGGTCTCGGTCTACATCAGCCGCTCGACGCAGAAGCTCTATGTCCGGCGCAACACCCACAAGCCGGCACCGGATGGTGGCGGCGAGGTGTTCGACACCAGCATCGAGGTTCCCGTCACCATCCGCAATCCCGACCAGCCGCTCGGCACGCACATCTTCACGGCGATGGCGAAGAACGACACCGGCCTGCGCTGGAGCGTGGTCACCATCGACGAGGGCGACACCGCCAAGGACGCGCTCGACCGCGTCACCATCCCGCAGGAGGTGTGGGATCGCATCGGGCCGACCGCATTGCCGCGCTCGTCGATCATCATCTCGGACGAGCCGCTGAGCGCCGAGACCAACTACCGCACCGAGTTTGTCGCGGTCCTGAGCAATCATCCCCAGGGCGGCTTCATCACCCGCAAGCCGACCGCACCGCCGATGGAAGTGGCCACCGACGATGGCTGGGGCAACGGTTTTGGTGGCAACGGCTTCTTCTTCTTTGGGCAGCGCGATCCCAACCCACAGCCGGTCTATCCGCGCCGGCAGCGCGGCGGCCAGTACCAGTACTATCAGTCGACGCAGCCGGTGCAGCGGAGTTTCTGGTAATCACGGCCATGCCGTGATCACCAGGGCTTGAATCTTCGCTTCGACCGGTCCGGAGCCGTGGCGTTTTTGGATCGCTTGCGCGACGGCATCGGTTGCGGCCTGAAGCTTGCTCGCATCCCTTGCCTCGATCTCGCCGCGCAGCGGCGTTCCCTGGCAGTACGCGGTCGCGACGTACTCGGCCGTGGGCCCGCGGCTCATCGCCGTCAGCGTTTCGATCGAGATATCCTTGAAGCCCGCGCGCTCGAGATCGGCCTTGATGACGGCCTTGTCGTGATAGCCGTGCGGCGTCCGCGCCATGAACAGCGGCGGATTGTCGGGAAACATCTTGCCGAGCGTGGTCGTCGCGTCATCCGCGAATACATTGTCCTCGATACGGTCCCAGACGCTGAACAGGTACGTGCCATCAGGCTTCAACACCCGCTTCGCTTCCGCGTAGCCCTTGCTGCGATCCGGAAAGAACATGGCGCCGAACTGGCAGCAGACGACGTCGAACGCGGAATCCTCGAAGGGCAGCGTCAGCGCATCGGCCTGACGCCAGGTCATGCGGGGATCTTCACTCTGACGCTGCTTCGCGACTGCGAGCATCGGCTCGTTGAGGTCGGTCGCGACATAGTGGACACCGGCAGGCAGCAGCGCGGCCACGGCCCGCGTCACCGCGCCGGTGCCTGCGGCGATCTCGAGCAGGTCGGAGGGCGATAGCGCTGCGACGCGTCTGGCGAGGTCGTCGGCATAGACGGAGAAGATCAACGGGACCAGATATTCGTCGTAGAGCTTTGGGACCGAGCCGGCGAAAACCTTGTCGGTGCTGGACATGCTTGCCTCGCTGAAGGTTTGGACGTCGGAGGATAGCACGGATCGACCGCTCTGGAATCGGCGTGGTGTCGCCGCCGAGCCCCTTGGTCCTCCGATTGGCGAGCTGCCCCGGATTTCGCTGCGCTCCATCCGGGCTACGAGCGCTCACCACAACCACCGACGTCATCCTGAGGTGCGAGCCTTGCGATGCACTCGCATCGCAAGGTGAAGCCTCGAAGGATGGGCCACAGGCGCTCGCGGCTCATCCTTCGAGGCGCGCAAGGGCGCGCACCTCAAGATGACGGTCGTGGATGCACGAAACCGCGGTCGCTATCGCTCAGGCGAGAGCATCCGGCCGATCAGATAATCGAGGGAGACGCGCCCCGGTCCGTAGGCCATGATGCCGAGGGCCATCGCCGCCCAGGTGATATGCACCGGCCAGCCGTCGGGCACCGTGAGCTCGACGATCACCGTCATGAACAGCAGCCCAAGCGCAGCGAACCGCGTGCCGAGGCCCAGGACGAGCAGAATCGGAAACATGATCTCGCCGCACCCTGAGAGAAAAGCCATCACCGCTGGCGCGGGATAATGATAGGGGCCGCCCGGCAGATGCAGCGTGAATTCGTCGGTGAATAGCGTCACCGCGGTATCATTCAGCTTGAGGAAGCCGCCCCATTTCAGGATGCCCGAGCGCCAGAACGGCACGGCCAACGCCAGCCGCAGCACGAGCTGGACCAGCGAGGGGGCAGCGATCGCCTGCACCAGATGATTGGCCTTATCGACGAGAAGTCCGAGCGGCGGCAGGCTTCCATCTGTCGACATGCGTTGGTCCGTGATCATCATGCGTCTCCGAAGCCAATTGCGCTGAATGCGCCGGCCTCGATCAGACCGGCAATGTTGGCGGCGATGTCGAAGTCAGACGATGTGTTCAGTGCGGATGCCGCGGCATCGCCGAGCGACCGACCCTCCGTCAGGCAGGTCGCAAAGACGGCGCCGCTGGGAGGCAAGTGCCGCACGATGACATCGAACCCGGGCCGCGTGATCAGCGCATCCTCGGGCGTGGAAGCGTCGATGCGGCCTACGGGCGCGCTGTCGCGGTTGGCGGCAAAGATCGTCACCGCTGAAAATTCCGAGCGCACGATCTGCGTGGCCGGGTGCGGCGTGAAAACGAGATCGGCCAGTCGCTCCGGCACGATCGCTGCGAGCTGCGCCGGCGCCAGCGGCGCCGCATCGCGGGCGTGATAGGCGTCGAGCCAGGCTCGCTCGATCCGGGCGACGTCGGCGAGCCAGGGCATCATCTGCGCGTGCTCGTACCCCGCAATGAAGTCCGGAAAGCCGCGGCCATACTCGAACAAAAGCGGCGAGGTCGGCGGGCTCTCGCGAACATGGAAGCGCGCCATCGCGCGGAAGAAGTCGGTGCCGGTGATGCGCTGCACCGCCGGATAGATTGCGGCGAGCGCGTCGATCAGGCTCACGGTGACGTTGTTGCGATAGACATCGTAGCGCTTTCCAGCAGCCATGCCGTTCGGCCCGGTCACGACCGGCGGCGCGGCGCGCTTGGGATCCAGCAGCGCCGGCGCGAAGGCCTCGGCAAAGGAGACCGGCTCAGGCGGCATGACGGTCCTCCGCGGGCTCGGCGATCCCGCAGCGATCGAGGATCGCCTGTGCGGCCGCGGCTTCCGCCTGCAGGACCGGCCAATCCGGAATCTTGGAGTCCCACTCGATCAGCGTCGGCATTGGGCCGCAGCGCCGGATCACGATCTCGTAGAGTTTCCACACGGCGTCGGCGACCGGGCCGTCATGGCTGTCGATCAGGAGCGGCGCGCCGTCGTCGTCCGCCTGCTCGTCGTGCCCGGCAAGATGAATCTCGCCAACGCGCGACAGCGGAAAATCGGCGAGATAGTCGAGCGCGGAAAATCCATGATTGGTCGCCGATACGAACACATTGTTGATATCGAGCAGCAGGCCGCATCCGGTGCGCGCGGCGACGCTGCGGATGAAATCGGTCTCGCTCATCGTCGTTTCGGTGAAGGCGAGATAGGTCGACGGGTTTTCCAGCAGGATCGGACGCCGGATCGCCTCCTGCATCTGGTCGATGTGATCGCAGACGTGACGCAGTGTCGCCTCGGTGTAGGGCAGCGGCAGCAGGTCGTTGAAAAAGCTGATCTCATGGGTCGACCAGGCCAGATGCTCGGACACCATGGCCGGCTGATAGCGCGCCACCAGGCCGCGGAAGCGGGCGAGGTGCGCCTTGTCGAGTGGCTGCGGTCCGCCGATCGACATGCAGACGCCGTGCAGCGAGAGCGGATGGTCGCGACGGATCGCTTCCAGCGCGCGGTGTGGTGGCCCGCCCGCGCCCATGTAATTCTCGGCATGGACCTCGAAGAAGCCGCGCTGCGGGCCATTGGCGAGGATGGCGGCGAGGTGCTCGTGCTTGAAGCTGGTGCCGGCGACGCCGCCGATTGGCATCGGAAAGCGGAGGGGCATGGGTGTGGACAGGACAGGCCCGGCCGCTATGTTCATGTTGCTCCTCCGCTTTCCTGCTTGGCGATGTTCCGGTTTGGAATCTCAGACCGGCTTCAGCGAGCCCTTCTTGCCGTTCGGCAGATCGATGCTGGTGCAGGTGCCGCCCTGGACGAATTTCCAGGCATTGCCCTGGAAGTCGGTGGTCGAGGTGCCCTGGCAGGTCGTGCCCGGCCCGGCCGCGCAATCGTTCTGGCCCTTCAGCGCGACGCCAAAGCACTTCTCCTTCTTGGCGGCCATGGCCGCATCGCCTTCGGCCTTGGTGAGCGGGGCGGCGGTCGCGAGAGTGGCAAGCGCGGTCGACATGGCGCCGGCGAGAGCGAGCGTGGTGATGGCAAGTTTGGCAGACATCGAGATTCTCCTGTTCAAGATTGCATCGCTTGGCAAGCGAGGCGCGCATTGTCCGGTTCGGTCAGCGCTCGGCTTGCGTTACCGATCGAGCCGATCACGAGTTCGTGAGACGGTTGGATGGGTGCACAGACCGTTCGCTTGGGCCGGTATTTGCGGGCAAAACGCGCGGCGAGGCCAATGCCTGGGCGCTATCGAGACGTTAGCGGCAGAGCATTGGCGGCGCATGGCGCTTGCGACACGTAACGAACGCACGCGCGCCACGTAGAGCGATGGCAGGAGATCTGGCCGGTCGCGGCTTCGCCGGAGCACGGAAACCACGATGAACGTTGATCCCGCACGGCACCTTCACGCGCTCGCCCGGTTGACGGTCAGCATCCGTCTCGCCGTCTCCGCGCTGGTGCTGGCCGCGATCCTGCTGACGGCAGCGCTCTCCAGCCTGCTGTGGTGGCGGACGGCGGAGGCGACCAGCCGGCAGCTTGCCTCGACCATCAACGAGCAGATCGTGGCGGCGGTCCGCAAGGAGGTTGCGGCCATCGTCGACGAGGCGCGCGCCGCGCACACCGCGATCCGCACCCTGTTCCTCCAGAACGTGCTCGACACCCGCGAAGCCGACAAGCGCGAATTCGTGTTCCTGTCGCAGCTGCAATCGCAGGCGACGATCTCCTGGGTCGCCTTCGGCTGGCCCGATGGCTCGTTCTTCGCCGCGCACAAGCTCGGCGATCGGCGCCTGGAGATGATGGAGATTTCCCTGGCCGATCATCCGGGCGAGCGCCGCGTCGATGAATACGACGTCGTGCCCGGCGATATCGAATTCGCCAATCGCCGCTTCGAGCCGACCGGATTCCGCGTCGCCGATCAGGCCTGGTTCAAGGCCGGGCTCGCCGCGGACGACCCGCAATGGTTCAGGGTCATGGACCATCCGACCGGCCAGCGGCCGTCGATCGCCTTTGCGGGAGCGATCGATGTCTATCAGGAACGGCAGGGCGTTCTTGCCGTGGTCATCGAATACACCAGGCTTGCGCGCTTCCTGTCGCAGCTCGAGGTTGGGCGCACGGGAACGGCTTTCATCGTCGACGACAGCGGCGAGCTTGTCGCGGCACCGGACAAGAATGCCGACGAGCTGCATTCGGCACAGGGCGACACCGCGCTGTTGCCGCTGGCGCGCACGGCACTTGCGAAAGCGGGGGAGGCCGGCCGCAAGGAAGCCTGGCGCAGCCGGCTCACTTCGCAAGGCGCGGCCTATGAAGTCGCGCTCACGCCATTGCCGTTTCCCGGCTGGTCGCTGGCAACAGTCATCCCGGAGGCCGAATTCCTCGGTCCGGTCGAGACCACGCTACGGCACCTGATCCTTGGCCTGGCCATCGGCGCGGTGCTCGCAGCACTGGCGTCGGCGGTACTTGCGCGTTCCGTCATTGCCGCGCCGCTGTCGCGCGTCGTCGGCGAGCTTCGTCATGTCGAAGCCTTCGCGTTGGAGCAGGTTCGCCGGCATCCGTCGCGAGTGAAGGAGATCGCGAGCCTGTCGGGCGCGATCGCCGAGATGGCGTCGGGACTGTCCGCGTTCCGCAAGTTCATCCCGGCCGATCTGGTCCGCGCGCTGCTGCGCCAGGGCGTCGAGGCCAGGCCCGGCGGAAGCATCCAGGAGCTCAGCGTGATGTTCATCGACATTGCCGGCTTCACCGGATTGTCCGAGCGTCTCGGTGATCGCGTGGTGCCGCTGCTGTCGCGCTATCTCGACATCACCTCGGAGACCATCGTCGCCAATGGCGGGACCATCGACAAGTTCATCGGCGACGCCGTGATGGCATTCTGGGGCGCGCCGCAGCCGCAAGCTGATCACGCCGCGCGATGCTGCCGCGCGGCGCTCGCCTGCCGCAGGGCGATCGAGCAGTCGGGCCTCGCCGACGATCTCGGCCAGCCGCTCCAGATCCGGATCGGCATCAATTCCGGCCGCATGCTGGTCGGCAATATCGGTTCGGAGCTGCGGCTGAACTACACCGTGATCGGCGACGCCGTGAACGTCGCGAGCCGGCTCGAAGGCGTCAACAAATCCTATGGAACGCAAATCCTGATCGGCGAGACCACCGAACGTCTCGCGCGCGGGGCCGTCGTCACGCGTGAGATCGACAGTATCGCGGTTTACGGCCGGGAGGAGGGACTGTCCGTCCACGAGCTGATCGGGATCGCGAACGCGAGCGCAAGCAGCGGCGAGGCGACCGGCTGGATCGCGGACTACGCGCGCGGGCTGGCCAATTATCGCGCACGCCGGTTTGCCGCCGCGCTCGCCGATTTCGAAACCGTGTTGTCGCAGCGCGGCCACGATCGCCCGGCCGAGCTGATGCGCGACCGTTGCCGGCAGCTCGCGGCGGCCGCGCCCGATCCCGCCTGGCGGCCCGTGGCCGCGCTGACGTCGAAATAGCAACGGCGAATACCGGCCCGACCACAACGGCATCAGGGGCTACACCGCGGCCTACCACGCCGAAAGCCTCGACGCCAAGGCATGAGGCGATTAATGATGCGCGGTGATCCACGACGGGACGCCCGTACATGAAAACCACGCTGCTGAAATCCGAAGACTACACCCGCTCGCCCTGGAAGAACGGCGGCGGCATCTTTACCGATATCGCGGATGCGCATCGGCCGGGCGCGGCGGTGAAGGACTGGGACAGCCTGCTGTGGCGCTTCGCTTCCACGCCGATCGTGGCGCCCGGGCCGTTCTCCCACATGCCCGGCATCGACCGCCTGCAGATGGTGGTCGGTGGGCGCGGGCTGGTGCTGAAATCGCCCACGCAGGAGTTCGACGAGCGCGAGCCGTTCACGACCGTGCGCTTCACCGGTGAGATGGCGATCGTGACCGCGCTCGAGGCCGGTCCAGTCGAGGTTGTCAATCTGATGGCGCGGCGCGGTGCGGCGGAGATCGGGTTGGAGGCGCTCAAGAAGCCCGGCGAGTGGGCACTGCCCGCTGGCACGCATCTCGTTTACGCGGCGCGCGGCGACTGCGGCATCCGTCTCGACGGAGCGGATTTTGCGATTTCGCACGAAAACACGTTGAAGGTCGAATTGACCGCGACCTCGACGCTCGCGCTCGTTTCGGGGTTGGCCGTGCTGGGGTCGATCAAAATCGTGGGCTGAGCCGCGATCTTGTCCACCAGAGCGATGCGCACAATCCATGCAACTGGCTAGGTTGACGCGGCCGCGCCGCAACACGATATGTGCTCCGATGCAGACCGCCGCGAAGGGCACGATATGAACGCGTCAGACAATATTGCCGCCACGCCACTGTCCGACGACGTCGTCGATTGGCTAACCAACGGCACCCGCGACCAGCGCTTCATCGACAACATTTTTGCCGAGATGTGCATCCGCCTGCAGCAGGCGGGGGTTCCACTCAAGCGGTCGACGCTTCACGTCCGCATCCAGCATCCGCAATGGCTGGGGGCCCGTATCATGTGGTCCGACGGCATGCGTGAGGCCGAGATCGGGCGGGTCGATTTCGATGTCATGGGACGCCCCGAATATATCGGCAGTCCCGCCAACGAGATGTTCGACGGTGCAACCGAAGTGCGCGAGAAGCTGGAGCGGGATCCCGCGCTCGGCCGCAAGCATGCGCTTTATGACGAGATGCGGGCGATGGGCCTGACCGATTATGTCGCCTGGCCGCTCTACCACACCCTCGGCAAGCGTCATCTCATCACCTTCGCGACCGACCGCCCCGGCGGCTTCGACGATGCGCACATCGCGGCGCTGAAGAAAGTGTTGCCGGTGCTGGCGCTGGTCAGCGAGATCCGCGTCAAGAATCGCCTGGCGCGCACGCTGCTCGAGACCTATGTCGGCGCCCATGCCGGCGAGCTGATCCTCGCCGGCGCCACGCGTCGCGGCACCGGCACGACGGTGCGCGCCGCGATCATGATCTGCGACCTGCGCGATTTTACGAAAATCTCCGACAACTGGCCGCGCGACGACGTCATCGATCTCCTCAACGATTATTTCGACGCGATGTCCGATCCGATCACGCGGCATGGCGGCGAGATCCTGAAATTCATCGGCGACGGCCTGCTGGCGATCTTTCCGCTTAGCCAGCCCAACGCCTGTGCCAATCTGCTGCGCGCGGTGACCGAGGCCAGGCAGGCCATGGCCGCGCTGAACCAGCGGAACAACAGCACGGGCCGTGCGCCGCTGAATTACGGCATCGGCGTCCATGTCGGCGACGTCATGTACGGCAATATCGGATCGACCAGCCGGCTCGACTTCACCGTGATCGGTCCCGCCGTCAACATGGCCTCGCGGCTCGAGGCGCTCACCAAGCAGATTGGCAAGCCGGTGCTGCTGTCGCGCGATTTTGCCGAGCTGGTGACGCCGGAGTTCGAGCTCGAGCGGGTCGGCCAGCACGCCGTGCGCGGTTTCAGCGAGCCGATCGAGCTGTTTGCGTTTCCGCCGGGCGCGGGGACGTAACGGCCGCGCTGCGTGCGCGCTGTTGCCAACGCGGAAGCGTCCAACTACGCTCCGCCTCAGCTCCGCCCGTCCAGCGATCCGCCGCAAACTCATGCCCAAATTTCTTCGCATCGGCCTGCATCAGTCGAACGTGTCGGGATACACCTCAAAAGCGTGGTGCGTGCGGCGGGTCGGCTCGGCGGTGTTCCTGAAATGGGGCGCCGTGGAGGTGCAGGGCGCCGGCAACGGACGCAAGGTCTACTGGAGGCGTCTGCCGCAAGAGAAGACGATCCGCTGCGGCACAGCGCAGCGCGCCCAGGACTATACCAAATCCGCGATCGCGCGGCGGCGCAGCCATGATTATGAGCCGCTGACTGGCGCCATCGCGCCCCAGCGCAAATCCGCCAACAACAGCGCCGACCTCAAGCAGGCGCTCGCCACGATCCTGATCGTCGACATCGTCGGCTCCACGGCAAAAGCCGCAAAGCTCGGCGATGCGCGCTGGACCAAGGTGATGGGCCTCTATTACGCGGCGGTCCGCAAAGAGCTGAAGTCCGCGCGCGGCAAGGAGGTCGTGACGACGGGCGACGGCGTGCTCGCCACCTTCAAGGCGCCGGCCGCCGGCATCAATTGCGCGACCGCGATTCGAGAGGCCGTGCGCACGCTCGGCCTCGATATCAGGGTTGGCTTACACGCCGGCGAATACACGATCAGCGGCGGCGAGATGGTCGGCCTTGCCTTCCACATCTGCACCCGCGTCGCGGCAAAAGCCCGCGCCGGCGAAGTTCTGGTCTCGCGTGCGGTGAAGGATTTGCTCCTGACGCAGTCCACCATCCGCCTGAGGGATCACGGCAGTCACCAGCTCAAGGGTGTGCCGGCGCGCTGGCGGCTCTATCGGGTTGAGGGTTAGGGCGCCAGGGCAGGTACCGGCGCGTCGTTCACTTTATCGCGGCTGCGCCGCGCAGACACCAGGGCCTCCAGCTCGCCGCGAACGTCGTCCACGACGCTCGCCCAGTTGCCTCGCTTTGGTTGCCTGAACAGTCTCATGGATCGATACCACGGGCTGTCGTTGCGATTAAGCAGCCAGCGCCAATCCGGATTGAAAGGCAACATCGTCCAGACAGGAGCGCCCAGCGCGCCGGCGAGGTGAACGACGCTGGTGTCGACCGAAATCACCAGATCAAGGCAGGAAATCATTGCGGCTGTTTCGCTGAAATCGGTGAGCTGTTCCGTCAGGTCGACGATATCAGGACGTTCGCCAAGGAAGGCCCGGTCCTGATCCCGGACGCCCTTTTGCAGGCTGACAAACTGGACGTCGCAATCCAGGAGAGAAGAAAGCGTCCGCAGTGCCATCGATCGATTGTGATCGTTCTTGTGATCCGGATTCCCCGACCAGACAAGACCGACGCGGAAGCGATTGCGGGGGCCAAGCCGGTCTTCCCAAGCTTTCACGCGCGCCGCCGGAGGCGCGGGAAGGTAGCCTTCCGCGAACAGGATGGTATCGAGCCGCGTCCCGAACACGAGTGGCAGAGTTCCAAGAGGACAGTGCAGGTCGAACGCCAGCGACGTCGAAGACGATCGGCCGATACACGCAGCGACTCCAGTGATACCCCCCAAGAGCTGCTGGATCGGAGGCTGGACCTCCAGGATGACTCGAGCTCCGAGCGCGGCCGCCATGGGCACATAGCGCGCAAACTGGATTGCATCGCCCATTCCCTCTTCAGAGTGAAGCAAGAGGGTCTTGCCTTCGATCGGCTGGTCCCCGAGCCAAAGGGGTTGGGAAAAGCCGCGATCGGGCAAACCGACGGGAAGCTTCCAACGCGCCTCGCGCCCAGGCCAGCCTTGCTCAAAATCTCCGGTCAGCAGTTGAAGCGTCGCCAGATTGAAGATCGCCGGCGCATTGCCCGGTTCGACCGCCAGCGATCTGTGAAAGGTCACCAAGGCTTCATCCAGCAATTGCAGATTCAACAAAGCCAATGCCTTGTTGTTAAGCACTGCGGAAAAATCCGGACGAAGTTCAAGCGCCCGATCGAAACGCACAACTGCCTGCTCGAATCGGCCAAGTCTCGAATGAAGCAAGCCAAAGTTGTTGTGCGTTTCCGCCTGGCTGGAGTCCAGTGCAATGGACTTCTCATAGTCGGCCTCCGCTTCCTCAAACCGGTTTGCCTCTTGGAGGCAAGCGCCGCGCATTTGATACAGGGCTGCAGAATTTGGATCCAGTTTCTCGGCTACGTCCAGGCATTCCAAGGCTTCCGCATACCGGCCGAGATTAAACAGCAGTCCGCCGCAGCTTTTCGCTGCCTCCAGGTATTGTGGATACAGTTGTAGCGCCCGTTGGAAGTGCAGCAGAGCCTCGTCCGTGCGCTTGAGCTGCCGGAGCTGATGGCCGAGGTAATTCGAGACGAGCGCATCCTCTCGCTTGAGGGGCACGGCCTCGCTTTGGTGCGGCCGTGGGTCCGCCCGCCGTGCGGACACCAGGGCCTCCAGCTCGCGCCGAACGCTGTCCACGACGCTGGCCCAGTCGTCGCGCTTCGGCTGCCTGAACAGCCTCATGGACTGGTACCACGGGCTGTCGTCGCGGTTGAGCAGCCAGCGCCAGTCCGGGTTGAAGGGCAGCATGGTCCAGACCGGCGCGCCCAGCGCGCCGGCGAGGTGCACGACGCTGGTGTCGACCGAGATCACCAGGTCGAGACAGGAGACCAGCGCCGCCGTCTCGCTGAAATCGGTGAGCTGCTCCGTCAGGTCGATGATGTCCTCGCGTTCGCTAAGGAAGGCGCGATCCTGATCCCTGATGCCTTTTTGCAAGGAGACGAACTGGACGTCGCAATCCAGCAGCGGGGCGAGCGCGCGCAGGGATATCGACCGGTTGTGATCGTTGTTGTGCCCCGGATCTCCCGACCAGACCAGGCCGACGCGGAAGCGCGTGCGGGGACCAAGCCGGTCTTGCCACGCCTTCAGGCGTTCCGCCGGAGGCGCAGGTAGGAAGCCTTCCGCGAACGGGATGGTGTCGAGCCGGGTCCCGAACGCCAGCGGCAGGCTGCCAAGCGGACAGTGCAGGTCGAACGCCAGCGACGGCGTCGACGATCGGTCGACACAATGTGCGACGCCGGGTACGGCGGCCAGAAGCCGCTGGACCGCAGGCTTGACCTCCAGGATGACCTGGGCCCCGAGCGCGGCCACGAAGGGCACATAGCGCGCAAACTGAATGGAATCGCCGAGCGCCTCGTCGGCGTGAAGCAGGATGGTCTTGCCTTCGAGCGGCTGGTCGAGAAGCCAAAGGGGTTTTGTAAATCCGCGATCAGCGAGGCCGAGAGACGATGCTTTCCAGCGCGCCTCGCGCCCCGACAAGCCCCGCTCGAAATCTCCGGTCAGCATCTGCAGCAGCGCGAAATTCCAGATCGTGTCCGCATTGCCAGGCTCGAGGGCCTGCGATTGGCGAAAGACCGCGAAAGCCTCGTCCAGCAATTGCAGGCTCCACAGCGCGCGTGCCTTTTCGTTCAGCGCCGCGGTAAAATTCGGACGAAGCGCGAGCGCGCGATCGAAGCTCGCGAAGGCCTGTTCCATCCGGCCAAATCTCGCATGCAGCGTGCCGAGGTTCTTGTGCGTCTCGGCCTCAGTGGGGTTCAGCGCAATCGATCTCTCGAAGTCGGCCTGCGCCTCCTCGAACCGTCCCAGCCGCTGCAGGCACAGCCCGCGCGTCTGATACAGCGGCGCGACATTCGGATTGAGCCTGGCGAATGCGTTGAAGTAGTCCAGGGCTTCGGCATACCGGCCGAGATTGAACAGCGCCTGGCCCTGTTTTGCGGCCTCCAGACTCTTGGCGACCGCCAGATTTTGCGGCGCGGCCTTTGAGGATTGTTTGGCCGCGGCGCGGCGTTCTTGGCGGTTCATGGGGGGACCAGAGAAGATGTGCTTGCGGGTCTACCGAGCGCGATCGGAGGGGCCATTGAAGCAGTTTCTGGTGCGAGGCTGGTGCGAAGCTGGCGCGGTCTGCGGATTCCATGCCGAGGTGCCGCCTCGCGTATCTCTCCCCACCGTCATTGCGAGGAGCCCTTGCGACGAAGCAATCCAGAATCGTCCCGCAGAGGGATTCTGGATTGCTTCGCTGCGCTCGCAATGACGGAGTGTGAGGAATCTAGGGGCAGTCCGATGTCACCGCAGCCCCGTGCCTTTGCATCGCTGGCACTTTACCACCTTGTCGCCCTTCTTGAGCAAGCCTTTGCCCTCACAATTTTTGCACTTCTGCTTCTTCTTGATGTTCGGGCCTTTTTCACTGACCATGAAATCCTCCTGCCGCGAGAGAGCGGTCGACTGGCGCTTTGTATGCGCTGCGCTCGTGGCAGTCCATCTCACTATCTGCTGCAGCTTCGGTGTCGAGCTTTCGTTTTGACATCGATTGTGCTCGTGCTGCTTTGCCGTCGTCGTTGCTGCCTCCTAGTCGAGCCTGATGCCGGCTTCCTTGATAACCGGGCCCCAGCGCCGGTGCCCTTCATCGATCAACTGCCGGAGCGTGTCGCTTGACCCTGTAAGCGGGCGGAAGCTGAGCTTGGCGAATTGCTGCTGCACGTCAGGCGCCACCATGATCGCCGCGATCTTGCGATTGAGGTCCGTCACGGCCTCGCCCGGCGCCTTGGCCGGGGCGACCAAACCGAACCAGGCTTCCGCTTCCGCACCCGGGAAACCCGCTTCGGCGATGGTCGGAACGTCAGGCAGGTCAGGCTCCCGTACACGGCCGGTGACGGCCAACACCTTTACGGCGCCGACCTTGACCTGCGGCGCGATCAAGGGCGGCGCATCGACGAACAATTGAACGTCGCCGCGGATCACGCCGGTGAGGCCTTCGGGCCCGGTGCGAAACGGCACGAACTGCACGTCAATATCCGCGGTGCGCGCCAACAGCCGCGCGACGACATCGGGCGGCGAGCCGTTGCTCGCGGTGCCGATGGCGAGGCGCCCGGGATGAGATTTCGCGTAGGCGACGAGCTCGGGAAAGCTCGCGGCCGGGACCAACGGATGAGCTGCGACCGCCAGCGCGCCAACGACCAAGGGACATACCGGGGCGACGTCGTGAACAGGATCGTAAGGCAGCCTGGCAAACAGATAGCTGTTGAAGACGAGCTGCGACATCGAAGCGATCGCGATCGTGTAGCCGTCCGGATTGCTGGAGACGAGCGCCTGCATCGCGATGATCCCTCCCGCGCCCGGCCGGTTTTCGACCACGACCGGCTGGCCAGCGACGGCCGACAGCTTGTCGCCGATCACGCGGGCGACCAGATCCGGAACACTCCCGGGCCCGCCGCCAACGAGGAGGTGAAATGGTCGCGCGGGAAACGTCTCCGCCCGGGCCGTTGCGCCGAGCAGCGCGAGCGCTGTTGCAGCCGGCATGTTGCGCAAGATCTGTCGCCGCGTTGCAATCATGGTGCTGCCCCTTCGTCGCCGTGTGCGTCCACGTCCGATCGCAGATTTGTATTCTGGCCTGCAATGATCCGTGCGTTTCCTTCGGCCGGCCATTCGACCAGCCAGGAAAAGATTCCCCGTCGCGGTTGCCTCGGTGTCCCGTCCGGATCGCGATCGCCTTGCATCGCCCAGCGAAGATGGACGAGGACGAGCGTGTCGCGCAGCCGCCGCGCGGTCTGATCGATGTTGCGCCAGACGCTGTCGCGCATCTGCAGGCGGTGGATCTCGGCGTGATGGCGCCTGAACGCCTCAGCTCCCCGCAGCCAGACGCCGGCAACGGTAACGAAATCGATGTCGGGGTGCACAAGCCGGGTAAGGCCGTCGATGTCGTGCCGATTCCAGGCGTCGGCCCAGTCGGCGGCCATCGCGGCGGCGGCTGTATTGGCCGACGGCGCTTCGGGGGCGGGTATCGTTCGCGCGGCGGTCATGTTGACACTCCCTCGGGGGTTGCCAAGACCTTGGGATGCCGTGATGATGCAGTCAAATCGACAAATGTTGTAAGTTCATACGGTTTTGATATGAGATGGCCCAATGAACCTGAAGCGCCTGCAGGCCTTCCACGCGGTGTTTTCCACCGGCTCGGTGACCGAAGCTGCGCGCCGGCTGCACCTGTCGCAGCCGGCCGTTAGCCGTTTGATCGCCGATCTCGAACGCGAGTTGGGGCTTGCTCTGTTCGTTCGGCAGCGGCAACGGCTTGTCGTCACCGGCGAAGGCCGCGCCTTCTTCCGCGAGGCCGAACGCGCTTTGGCCGCGGTCGACCAGATCGTGGATATTGCGCGCGACATCCGCACGCTGCAGGGCGCGCATCTGCGTGTCGTTGCGCCGATGATCGTTGCGTTCGGCTTGATGCCGGCAGCGATCAAGGCGTTCACGACCTTGCACCCCAGAGCGCGGGTCTCGCTGGAGATCAAGCATATGGGCGAGCTCGCCGATTGGGTGACCACGGGCCCATTCGATGCCGGCATCACGGTGATGCCGTTCGAGGACGCGCGCATCGAGTGCGAGCACCTCGTGACGGCCCGCTGCCTGCTCGCGCTGCCCAAGGGCCATCGGCTGGCGCGCAAGCCCTATGTCCGGCTGAGTGAGCTCGACGGCGAGCGGATGATCCTGCCGCCGCCCGGGAACCTCAACCGAGACCGGTTCGCCGCAGCGCTCGCCGCGGCAAAAGCCTCCTACGACGGATCGATCGATACGCCGTCGGTGTTCTCGGCCTGCCAGCTCGTTGCCGGTGGAATGGGGCTCGCCATTGTCGATCCGTTCACCGCGAAGAGCGCCGCGTCGCTCGGCCTAGTCGCCGTTCCGCTGCGACCGGCGATCGAGCTGTCGTTCGGCCTGTTCTTTCCGGCAAACCGCGCGCGTTCCACGATGGTCCGCTCGTTCGCCAAAGCAGCGAGGTCGGCGCTACTTGCTGAGGTGCGATAAGTTGTCAATTTCACGCTTGTTGTGGTTTGATGCGATCGTTTCTGGTGCGACTGTCGACGTCGCGAGGAGAGGCAGCGCGCTCTGCTGTCGAATGCGTGGAGTCCAGGTAGGATCGGATGACGTCTAGCAAGCAACCCGCATGAGCGAATATCAGTATTACGAATTTCTGGCGATCGATCGACCGCTCGATAGTGCGGCGCAGGACGCTCTGCGGGCCATCTCGTCCCGGGCGCGGATCACCGCGACGAGTTTCAGCAATCACTACGAATGGGGGGACCTCAAGGGTGACCCCTGCAAGTTCATGGAGGACTGGTTCGATCTGCATCTCTATGTGGCGAATTGGGGCACGCGGCGGCTGATGCTTCGTGTGCCGGCGCGGTTGGTGAAACGCGGCGACATCGACGGCATTATTAGCGAGGTCGATTGCGTTCGGGTATGGAACTCCGGGGATAACGTGGTCGTCGATATTCAACGTGACGAAGAGGGCGTCGACGACTGGGATGATGGCTCGGGTCAGCTTGCCGGACTCGCGCCGCTGCGAAACGATGTGTTGTCGGGAGATCTCAGGCTGTTCTATCTGCTTTGGTTGTCGGCGGTTCAGGATGAATATGTCCCCGACGAGGACGTCGAACCGCTGCCGGGGATAGCTCCGCTGACCGGCCCGCTCGAAGCGTTTGCCGAGTTTTTCTACATCGACCGGGATCTCGTCGCAGCGGCTGCCGAGCTTGGCGGAAATGATGCTGCAAGATCCAGGGACGATTTGCAGACGGCGTTGGCGACGATTCCCGACCATGAGAAAACGGAGCTGCTGCTGCGCGTTGTCGACGGAGATCCGTATGTGGGCGTCGAGCTCAGAGGCAGGCTTCGTGACAAAGCCCAGGCGCCGGCGACACGCCGTACAGCCGGCACCCTGCGAATGCGTGCGCAAAAGATCGGGGAAGCCCGTGAACGTGCCGACGCCGAACGCCGGGAAACGGAGCGGCGGCGTCGGGCGGCAGAGGCCGAGAAGGCGCGCCGCGTGCGGTTGAAGGCGCTCAAGCAACGCGGTGCGAACGTCTGGCGCGAGATCGAGGATGGGATCGAACGTCGCAACCCAACCGGCTATGACCAGGCGATGGCCCTTCTGGCCGATCTTCAGGCGCTGGCCGAAGAAGAGGGATCCCAGGATGACTTCAGCAGCCGTGTCCGCGCGATCCGGGCGCGCCACGAGAAAAAGAGCAAGTTCATCGAGCGGCTGAACAAGCTTGGACGCGGCGATGGCGAGCGAACGGATTGACGCAGTTTGCGGGGCAGTCCGGTATCACGGGTATTGTGGTGCACTCAATTGCTGACCTTTCGAACCCGGCATTTGGTGCACTGTCACCGTGCGCCGATTGAGATTCTTTCGTCATGAGCATCACGCATCTTGCGGCGCGGCTGCGCCGGCGATGCGTCGCCGTGCCGGCAGGAAAAATCCCGCAATCGCGCCGACCAACGACAGCGTTGCGGCGAGGCTCATCGCCGCAGCAAATCCGGTCTCGAAATGCGCAGCCGAATCGACCGCACCGTTGGCGGCGAAGTCCGCCACCAGCGCAGCGATGCCGAACATGCCGCCAAGGAAGCGGCCCATGTTGAAGATGCCGGATGCCTTGCCCATTTCGGTCACCGCGACCGAGCCCAGGATGGCGTTCTGCGCGGCTGGCATCGCCATCGAGACGCCGACGCCAGCCAGCACCAACGGCGCGACCAGAGCAGAATAGGGAACGGACGGGCTCACGATAGCTGCGATCCAGCCAAGGCCGATCGCCTGCATCAGCAATCCCGTCACCACCAGCAGCCGCTCGCCGAATCTGTTGACGACCGCGCCGGCGACCGGGGCGGTGATGAACAGCGTCGCCGTCCACGGAAGCAAGCGAAGTCCGGCGTCGAAGGCGTCGAAGCCCAGCGTGGTCTGGAGGAACTGCGGCATCAGGAACAACACGCCATACATCGCAGCGTAGAACAGGACGCTTGCGGTCATGCCGGACGCCAGCGCACGGGATGCAAACAGCCGCATCGGCACCATCGGCGCGGCCGCGCGCAATTCCCAGAGCACGAAGGCGGCTGCCAATACCAGGCCTGACATCAGCGTGCCCATGACCTCGGCGCTCGCCCACCCCACAGCGTTGCCGCGCAACAGGCTCCAGACCAGCGCCAGTGCCGCGAGGGCGACAAGCAATAGTCCGGGGATGTCCAATGCGGCAGCCGGTCCGAAGCTTTCGCGCAACCGTGCCAGCACCAGCCCGATCGCGATCAGGCCGATCGGCAGGTTGATCCAGAAGACCCATCGCCAGCCGAAATGTTCGGTGATGAAGCCGCCGATGGCGGGGCCGATGATCAGCGCGCAGCCGGTGATGCCGCTGAAAATGCCGAGCGCCCGGGCGCGCTCCTCCCGGCCGAACGTGCCGCTCAGGATCGCCATCGCCAGCGGCATCACCAGCGCGGCGCCGGCGCCCTGCAGCGCGCGAGCGGCGATCAGCGCGGTGGCATTGCTTGCGAGTGCACAGGCCGCTGAGGCAACGACGAACAGGGCGATCCCGGCCGCGAACATGCGGCGGCGCCCGAAGCGGTCGCCGAGCGCGGCGCCGGTCAGGAGCAGCACAGCAAAAGTCAGGTTGAAGGCGTTGACGGTCCATTGCAGCGTCTCGACCGGACTGCCGAACTCGGTGCGGATGGCCGCGAATGCCGTCGTAATGATCATGGCGTCCAGCGCCATCATGAAGGATGCCAGCGCGGTGACGCCAAGCACCCAGTTCCGCTCGGCGCGATTGGTCGGGGTCTGCATCGCCCTCTCTCCGTGTGTCGCGCCGCCCTGTCGCGGCGCGTTCTGGGGGTGAGACGAGGCCGGCGTGATAAAGGATGCGCCCGGAAATAATTTTCTCCGGACCGCATCCTTCGCCGGCTGGCAAACGTCCTGGGGGTGAGCTGGTCGCAATATGAGCAAGGGAGCGCGCGATGAGAAGGACACTGATCAGATACAAGGCCAAGCCGGAGCTGGCCGACAGGAACGCCGAGCTGGTTTCGGCCGTATTTGCTGAATTGAAGGCAGCCAGGCCGGACGGCGTACGCTATCTGACGCTGCGCCTGGAGGACGACACCTTCATCCATCTCGTCGAGGCCGCGGCCGAGGACGGCTCGAGCCCGATCCCGAAGCTCAGGGCATTTCAGGCGTTTCAGGACGGCATCCGCGACCGCTGCGCCGAGCCGCCGCTGGTTCGTGATGTGAAGATCGTCGGGAACTACCGTATGCTGAACGAGTCCTGAACAGACGAGACGGAGGAGCAATGGCGCCAGACCCGCTGGCCACTATCGATATCGAGGCCCTGCTGGCGCGGATGCGACCGAAATTGCATCGCTACTGCGCACGCATGGTCGGCTCGGTCATCGACGGTGAGGATGTGCTGCAGGATGCGCTGATCAAGGCGATGGAGGCGACACCATCGGTCGCGCCCATCGTCAATCCCGAGGGCTGGCTGTTCCGCATCGCGCACAACACCGCGCTGGATTTCCTGCGCCGCCGCAACCGGCAACAGGCGCTGCATTCGGCTGAGGAGGTGGACATGATCGCCGACCGGCTCGATGATGTGGAGAGCCGCCAGATCGCTGCGACCAGCCTGCGCACCTTCATGCGGCTGCCGATAGCGCAGAGATCCAGCGTGATCCTGATGGACGTGCTCGGCTGCTCGCTTGCCGAGGTCTGCGACATCATGGACTTCAGCCTGCCGGCGGTGAAAGCCGCGCTGCATCGTGGGCGCACGCAGCTGCGTGAACTGGCGCAGCAGCCTGACGATGTGCCGCAGCCGGGCCTGTCGGAAGCCGATCGGTCGCGGCTCAACGCCTATGTCGGTCATTTCAACGCCCGCGACTTCGACGCGATCCGCGCCATGATCGCCGATGACGTCAGGCTCGAGCTCGTCAATCGCACCAGGCAGAAAGGCAAGGCCGAGGTGTCGAATTACTTCGGCAATTATTCGAAGGTCAGCGATTGGCACCTGGTGACGGGGCAGGTCGAGGGACGTCCCGCGATCCTGGTGTTCGATCCGAACGACCCGAACGGGCGGCCGAAATATTTCATGCTGCTCGACTGGTCATCCGACAAGCTCGCTACCATCCGGGATTTTCGTCACGCGGCCTACGTCATCGACGGCGCGGAGTGCGTGGTGGATAGAGGGTGAGCTGGCCCTCCGCATCGGTGCAGGCGTCGCCGCGAAAGCGTGTGCGGCAGCCTGACGGCCTTTACCTTGCATGAGAGGTCATCAACCCAACATCACCGCACGCCCGTGCCTTTGCATCGCTGGCACTTCACCACCTTGTCGCCCTTCTTGAGCAAGCCTTTGCCCTCACAATTTTTGCACTTCTGCTTCTTCTTGATGTTCGGGCCTTTTTCACTAACCATGAAATTGTCCTGCCGCTAGAGAGCGGTCGACTGGTGATTTGTACGGGCTGCGCTTGGCGAGGGCGATAATCTAAACGGACGCCGATTGCGCTGCCGTTTTCATTCAATATCCATCCTCGGGCTTTTTTGCATGGGGGCTACAGATAATCGTAGCGTCTTGCCGATCTACTCCGACGGTGCGCGAGCTGCAACGAGGAGGTGAGTCGGATTGCCATTGCGGAACTGTACATTATATGGTACGGAGTGATTACATAGGGCTGCATGCCAAATCATGATTCCCATAAGATGCCCGTCGTGTTTTACCGCACGCAGGGCGGGACCGAGGTTGTGCGGGATTGGCTGCGGAGCCTGGACGAGGCCGACCGTCAGGCCGTGGGCCTCGACCTCATGCGCGTTCAATACCGCTGGCCGGTGGGTATGCCGCTTTGCCGGGCGCTAGGCGATGGCTTGTGGGAGGTGCGCACGTCGCTGCCGAGCAACCGGATCGCTCGTGTCCTGTTCAGCGTGCAGCGGGGTCGCATTCTGGTCCTTCACGGATTCATCAAGAAGACCCAGAAGACGCCGCCCGATGATTTGGCGCTGGCGCATCGCAGAAACCGTGAATTCGAGAAATGAAGGAGACCAACATGGCGAAAAAGAAGAAAGCAGTCCGTTCCGTCGCCAAGCTCACCACACTCGATGATTTCCTCGGCAAAGAAGGCAATCGAGAGGAGTTCGAGGCCATCGCAGTCAAAGAGGTCCTCGCGTGGCAGATCGAGCAGGCGATGAAGGAGAACAACATATCCCGCAACAATCTGGCCCAGCGCATGAAGACGTCGCGCAGTCAGATCGGGCGCCTGCTCGACCCTAAGGACGGCAACGTTACGCTGGCAACGCTTCAGCGCGCCGCGCGCATGGTCGGGCGGTCATTGCGGCTGGAGCTGGTTTGAAGCATGGATATGATGCTGGCAGTGCGCTTAATCGGATGGAGACATTCGGTGCTCTGGGCTGCACTGTCACCGTAACCCTTTCATTCGACGGAGCCGACATTAGCCGATGCCGTTGCAGTCGGTTCGACGGTTGATAATTTCCCTACCCGACGGTCCGAAATTGTCGTGTCATATCGCTCAATGAACTTGAGCAGCTTGCCACGATCCGCGTTGTACTCCTCACCCCACTTCCCGATTCCATGCCCGATGGCTTTGATCAGTCCGAACAGATCAAAAGGCTTCGGTGCGTTCGAGCCTGTCAAAGGCCTAATGAATCCAGCCTCGCCCAGGCAAGGCATGATCGGCGAAACCTTCCCTGCAATGACTTTTCTAGAAGAGAGGTTCGTCATGTGCAGAACAGAATTGCGGAACTCCCACAGCTCATCTGCCGAGATGCTAAGCGGTTCGAGGTCAACATATACAGTAACCCACTTGCCGAAATTCCCCGAAACATCACCGTACTCAACGAAGGCGAGTGTATCGACACACGACATCAGCAGCTTTGAACATGAGACGTAAAGCTTTGCGTTGAAAGGCGTGCGAATACCGTTGAAATAGTCGTCGTGAATTAGCTCGGTAAAACGGAAGCCATTCTCGCTGGCGTACTCTACGAGATAGTCCGGCATGCTTCCCCAACCTTCCTGATAGGTTGCGGCGTCGCCGCGGTAAGGTCCAAGCGCAATGTCTATCGATTTTTGGCAGACCATCGACAATCGATGTGATGCAACATACAGGTGCCGTACTGGCTCGAAAGAGCACGAATGCCTCTTCGAAATATTCGAGCCCCTGTCCATATCGGTAGACCGCGAGCCACTCTTCAGGCGTGAAGCCCTCTGACAAAAAGTCTAAGGCGATGGGTGGTTGTCGATATCGCCACGGTGAGATTGTCCAACGAAGCTCGCGATACAGTTCCCGCAGACCGTTTCGCGCGAGCTCGCAAATTTAGGGCAAGCGCAGCAACGGCCAACGTGATCGCCGCGCCATTCGATCTCCGCTTCAACAGCAATGCGGCAAGGCGTCTCTGGTGAGTGCCCCACCGCCCGCCTTCGCCTTCGGGCTTTGGCGCGGCAGCCTTCACTCGCTTCGGTTTTGATGTGCGGCGCTGGCTTGCCCAGCCGAAGCTCGCGAAGCGAGCGAAGGCTGGCGGGCCCGGCAGGACTCGAACCTGCAACCAGACCGTTATGAGCGACGGGATATCGGTTGCGATCGTTGATTTTGCTGCCTTTTCGTCCGAAATCGAGCGCGTTCGTTGCGATTTGATGAAGTCGTTTCTGGTGCGAAACTGGTGCGTGACCATTCGGACCAGTCTCATCTCGTTTAGCCTCCCCGCAGCGCCTCGAGGTCCGGCTTTTTCGAGAGCACCAGTGCTCCGGTTATGGCGATTGATCCGCAGACCAGCGCCGTCGCCAGAGCCACCATCACATAGAGCCAAGGAATCGATAAGGTCTCCGGCGGCGGGTCAAACACACCGGAGAGAAGAGTCACCAAGGCGAAAGCTATGCCAAAGCCGACCACAATGCCCATAATGGCCCCGCCGACCACGATGAACAGCCCCTCGCTCCACAGAAAGGCTCCCAGCTGCCATGGCGTGGCGCCAAGCCCGGACAGAATAGTGAAGGTGCGACGCCGCTCGGAAAGTCCCAAGGCCAGAACGAGTCCGGTGACGCCCGCGATCATCAGGACAGAAAAGCCGAGTTCCAAAGCGGTCAGGCCACGCAGATCGACCGCGGTCAGGCTCGAACTGATAATCGCCTGTGTGTCGCCGAGTGTGGTGACCTTCGTGCCGCCCTGCATCGCCGCCAACTTGCGCGTCGCCGCGGCGACGGCTTCCGGGTTCGCCGCAGTCCGCAATAGAACAACTTCGCTGACGTCGGAGCCTGTCTTCTGCGCGATGTAGTTCGCATTGGCTACGAGAAATGAGTCCTTCGGAGCTGTTGGAAACTCACGCACGACGCCGATGAACCTGAACGGGACAACGTGATATTGATGATCCGTCGCGCTCTGCAGGCGCAAGTTCAGGCGCTCGCCGGGTTGCAGCTGAAAGTCGTCGACGGTCTCCTGCGAAACAAGAACACCATCGGGCGTCTCGGCCAACAGCGCGAGAGATTTGGCCGCATTGTGATTTGCGAAATATGCATTTGAGATCGTGGTGAGCTTGCCGATGGTCGCGGGATTGATCCCGAACATGTCTTGCAGGTCCGCTCCCACATAGGCGAAACGATGCATCATCGGTTCCGCTGCGACCACGCCCGGAATGGCTCTTAGGCCTGGCAGAAGTTCGCTCGCGGGGTGGGTTGTGGTCCCGCTCACCGTGACATCGGCGCCGTTGGTGAGTTCAGCGTCGATGCGGGACTGCGCGTTATACGTGCTGTTGAAGATGGCGGTTGCCGTCGCAAAGGCGAATGCGAGGGCGACGAGCGCGACACCCCTGGCCATGCGACCTCGCTGACGCGACAGGGAGGCTGCGATGATGGGAGCAAGCGCGGCAGAAGCCGGCGCGAGCAGGGCCGCCACCATGTTTTTGCCCGACCCGAGCGCCCATCTGCTCAGGCGAAGCCACAACAAGCCGGCGCCGATCCAGAAGCACAGCGGCGCGAGGAAAGCCTCGTAATGCACGGAGGTTTGGGCCACGCCCTCGGGAGCCAGAACAATCTCGTAACCGGCCGTTGCGACCGTCCAGAAGACGATCGCGCCGATCACCAGAGTGGCAACGTCCAGATAAAGCCGCTGCCACAGTGAACGTGTCGTTCGCTCCACCTCGGCACGGGCAGCGGAGATTGACGTGCGTGTTGCGTCCCGCCACGCTGGAACGAGAGAGGCCGCGACGCCAAAGCCAAACCCGATAGCGCCAACAAGAACCAACCATGCCGCCACAAGCCTCAGATTTTCGAGCCGCCACCAGAGGACCGCTACGACGACGGCGAGAAGCAGCCCGATGATGACGCCTGTTCCGCCGACCGCAACCGCCTCGATCGCCGCAAGGCGCAACACTTGCAGCAGGGATGCGCCGCGAAGGCGCAACAGCGCCTGCTCGCGGCGCCGACGCGCTGAACCGGAAGAGGCGACCGCAAGCGTCACCAGCAGCGCTAAAACCACGCCGGGTATCCCAAGGAAGAGGAACAGGACTTGCGCATACAGCGAGTCGGCGCGCACCGCATCAAGCCTCGCTGCGAGATTGTCAGCCACGGCGGCGCTGCCTGCGGCACGCGCCTCGAAATTCTTGGCGGTGCGCTGCGCCTGGATGAAGGCGGCGCTTGGGTCCGGTGGCAAAGCACCATGATCGAGCCGGACATGGATTTCGGTGCGGACAGTGTCCGGTCGGGCGGACGATTGCTGATCGAAAACGTCCCGCCACTGTGGCATTGGCATGACAAGGATATTGTCCGGCGGCGCTTGGGGCGCAATGTTCTTGGACAGCCCAATCGCTTGGAACATAGAATCCGCATTCGGCAAAGCCACGATTCCGGCGATCTTCACGTCGATCGGCCCCATACCGACGCGATGGATCGTAACCGTGTCACCGGGTGCGACGTGAAGACTCGCGGCTGTTTGGGTGGCAATCAAAACGCCGTACCATGAGCCCAGATTGAGCTGGATCTGACCCGGAAAATGCTGACGATAATCTGGCTCCAGGCCGAGCACTTTGCCTGGTCCTGTCGTCTGCGATGTTGCGTCCGTCGTGGCGGAAAATCCTTCGGTGTCCGCATATCCAACCGACTGAAGCGCGTCATACCGAGCGGCTTTATGAACCGCGTCGATCACCGCCGCCGGATTTGCTCCAGATGCTACCAGCACCTGCCAGTCCACCGGGAGGCTCGCCACCGCACGTCGGGCCATGCTCTCGGAGGAGGCGACGACGAATGCACCAAGGGACCCGAGCAATGCGACTGGCAGCGCAAGTCCCACAATAGCAGCGGCAAGGCGGCCCGAGTGTCCCGTGAAAATAGCTTTGAGCCAAAGCCGTATCATGTGCCCAACATCGCGTCTGATAACTGGAGCTGTCCGTGATCCATGAACCACGTGGTTTGCAAGGGTTCGGCGACAGAGGGATCGTGGGTGGCAACGACGAGAGCGGCGTCTCTGCCCTCAAGGGATTGCAGCAATGCATCCACGGTCTGTCGAGCGATGAACTGGTCTAGCTGCCCCGTCGGTTCGTCGGCCAGAATCAACCTGGGCTTCAGCGCAATCGCCCTCGCAAGCGCGACACGTTGCGCTTGCCCGCCCGACAGTTCGTCCGGAACTTTGTCCGCGATGCCCACGAGTCCAAGCAAGTCCAACACTTCCATTGCCCGGGCCCGGGGCGAAGGGATGGATTCGGCTATTCGTAGCGGGATTTCGACATTCTCGACGGCACTCAATGTCGGGATCAAGCTCGGCGCCTGGAATACCATGCCAATATATGTGGGCCTAAGCGCCTCATGCCGGCCCCTTGCCTGCCAGGTCAGCCGACCACTCGTCGGCTCGTCGAGGCCGGCGATCAGATGAAGCAATGTCGATTTTCCGCTACCGGAGCGGCCGACTAGGGCTATTCGATCGCCGGCCCGAATTACAAATGAAGCCGGTTGGAGGGCACAGATGTCGGCCCCACCTTGGCGGAAATGACGTGCCACATTCTCGCCTTCGACCAGGATGTCAGGCATCGTCGATTTTTCCATCGCGAAGATGGATAATGCGGTCAGCGCACGCGGCAAGCGCGTGACTATGGGTTGCCACCAGGACCGCAACTCCGGTGCGACGCTGTTCGTTCAACACGTCAAGAATAGAGCGTTCCGTCATTGCGTCGACCTCTCCAGTCGGTTCATCAGCCAGAAGTAGGCGCGGCGCAGCAGCGAGGGCGACGGCAAGGCCCGCCCGCGCCAATTCGCCTCCCGATAATTGACCCGGCCATGCGCTTGCGCGATCCGCGAGCCCTGTTTGGATCAGCAGCGTCTTTGCCCGTTTGTTGTCACTCTTCCCGGCAAGAAGCGTTGCCAGCTTCACGTTGTCTGTCACCGAGAGCGAAGAGAACAAATTTCCGGATTGCATTAAGATGCCGACGTTCGCGCCTCTGCGGCGCGCGCGTTCGGTTTCGGGACGCCGGGTCAGGCGTTCCCCGAGCAGTTCCACGTATCCGCCGTCCAGTTCGTCCAAACCCGCTAGGCAGGCGAGCAAGGTCGATTTGCCGCTCCCGGATGGACCAACCAGTGCGACCAGCTCACCTTCGTCAAGCCGCAGGCTGACGCCGCGCAGCGCCAGAGTCTCGGATTCCCCTGTGTGAAAGAACCTGTAGACATCGAATGCCTCAAGGATAGTCATGTCACTGCCACCTGAAGCTCTTCGCCATTAGATCCCACTGATCGGCGTTGTCCGCTCCTAATGGCGCGGACAAGGTCAAAGTGACCAGCTTGCCGTTCTTCCAGAAGAAGTAGCGCTCATTCTCCTCGCGGATCGCTTTCTCGGTCACCGGGTTCGGTTCCGAATTCGAGCTATAGCTCGCGACCACCGCAGATCCCGTGGGAAGCTTGACGGATTTGACCGCCGTCACATGAACCGCTCTACCCGTTTTCTCAAGTTCAGCGACCTCCAGCTGTTTGACGTTGGCGAGGGTCACCGCGTCGGGACGTTGCGACGCAGCAAGCGCAATCGTGTTGTATTTGTCGCTGAAAGTGACGCCGTCCGGGATCTCACGACGAGCCCATCCTTCGGGAACCTTGATATTGAAGCCCTGCGGCGAGCGGTACTCAATGAAGACCTGATTGTCTGGAATGTCGCCGGGTGGGTTTTTTTCCGGTGCCAGCGGCCTTTCCGATGCCGAAGGTGCCGACCTGCTCGCTTGCGCAAAGAGCGAAGCTGGCGCGAATCCTACGAAAGTTACCGTGGCTGCAGCCACGACAGACGTAGCTATTCTGTTCATTGTCGTTTCCTTTCCGGTCTTCCATCCTTTCGACCTTGTCGCGACAGCTTGGAAAATCCGATGGTCGCCAGGCACTGAATTTTCAAATCGTGTCCATCACGGATAACAGCCCTGGGGATCCGGCGTAGCTGCACGCAAGGTTCCAGCGCACGATCGATTTCCCTGTCCAGCGTGTGCCAGTCGGCAACCGCCAGCAGCTTCAACGCAGGTTCCTTAAAAGCCTCACTGCGTCTCAAGTTCCTTGATCCGCGTTTTCGTGCCGGCCATATCGCTTTGTCCGGAATCTCTTCAGGATCTGCGGGGAGCGCGATCCGTGCCGTTGACCAGATCGGAGCTCCTCGGGGCGAATAGCCGGCTCGAGAGGACTATGCCGGATCATGACCGAATCGACTTAGCTCCGCCTTAGAATTGGCCCCGCCGTAGAAGGAGAGTTCTTTGAAAATGGAACTGGCAGTCCGAACCACACGCTGGGACGCTCGACGTCTTCTAAGCCTGGGCTAAGTCAGGAGAGCGTAGAATTAGGCTATCGGCGTCTCGGGTGAGGGATCGAGGATGCCAGTCTTGCTCATCGAGGACGACAGGATGGTCGGCGCGGCTGTCGAGCAAGCGCTGAAAGACGCGGCCTACGCAGTCGACTGGGTGACGGACGGCGAAGCGGCGATCCATGCGGCGGAGAGCGAGGCCTACGAACTGGCACTTCTCGACCTCGGGCTACCGAAGGTCGATGGGCAGGAGGTACTGCGCCGGCTGCGCAATCTCGGCTGCAGACTACCCGTCATCATCGTGACCGCGCGGGATGGCGTCGATGATCGGATCGACGGGCTTGATCTCGGGGCTGAGGGGTATTTGGTGAAACCGTTCGAGATCCGCGAATTGCTATCGCGGATGCACGCCGTGCTTCGGCGCGAGGGCAGCGGCTCGCTGGCGGTGCTGCCCAATGGAATGCTCAGTCTCGACCCGGCGACGCGAGAAGCCTCGCTACTCGGGCAACGAGCGCTGCTCACCGCGCGCGAGTTCGCGCTGCTTCAGGCGTTGCTGGCAAGACCAGGTACGATTCTGTCGCATAGCGAGCTTGAACGGCAGATCTATGGATGGAATGAAGAGGTGGAGACCGACGCCGTCGAATTCTTGATCCACACGATCCGCAAGAAGCTTGGTTCTACCGCGATCCGCAACGTGCGCGGCGCCGGGTGGATGGTGGACCGCCCCTCATGACAAGGTTGCCGCAAGCAACTATTCGCTTCCCGAGAACTTCAAATTGAAAATCGGACTCGAGGCAAAGGTTCGCCGGGGCACTTACTCATAAATCGTCCATTTCCGCATAACCTCGGAAGCGGTAGGAAAGCGCGCAAGTAGGCACTTTGGAGTTGTGACCAAAACGGATATCCGTTTTATGCGAAGAGACCGCCGAATCTCGATTGAAAAGCAAAAGACCCTGGTCGGATGGAAGGTGCAGCATAAGTTTGCCGGCCGCTGAGGGCAGAGCATAGATGAGATAAAGTAGGGCGTTTCGGCGCAGCGATCCACGGCGAGGTTCAACAACCCGCCACCACTGATTTCATTGGTGGGCCCGGCAGGACTCGAACCTGCAACCAGACCGTTATGAGCGGCCGGCTCTAACCATTGAGCTACAGGCCCCGCCGCGAGACGGCCGCGGAGGTGCGGCCGGCAACGGTGCGCGGTTCGTTTACAGGGCCTGAGGCGGGGGTGCAATGCCGGGGCTGGCGAACCGAAAACGTCGGCGCGGCATCGCCGGCTATTTCAAAATTACCGAATTTTGTGATGATGCCCCTATGCGCCTGTTTTGCCCGACGTGTCAACCGTTCTCCGCGGTGGTGCCGATTCCGCTTCCGCAAGTCACTGAAATCGTGTGATTTTTCTACTGTGCATGGGGTTGTTTTCGCGTTTTGACCGGAGGGGGACCGGCAGGTCCCCCTCCGTCGCGGCCTAGTCCACCGAGACCCCGGCGAACTCCACCACCTTGCGCCACTTGTCCGTCTCGTCGGCGACGAGCTTGCCGAACTCGGCCGGGGTCATCGGCTTGGGGATGCCGCCGTTCTCGGTTAGCCGCGCGATGACCTTCGGGTCCTTCAGCGCGTCGCCCACCGCCTTGTTGAGGATCTCGACGATGTCGGGCGGCGTGCCCTTTGGCGCGGAGATGCCGTAGAAGCCGATCGCTTCGAAGCCCGGCACGGTCTCGGCGATCGCCGGCACGTCGGGCACGCTCGGCCAGCGCTGCGGCGAGGTCACGCCAATGGCGCGGACATTGCCGCCGCGCGACTGCTCGAGCGCGGATGGAAGGTTGTCGAAGATCAGCTGCACCTTGTTGGAGATGATGTCGGGGAAGGCGATTGCCGAGCCGCGATAGGGCACATGCACCATGTCGCACTTGGTCATCGCCTTGAACAGCTCCGCCGACATGTGCACCGAGGTGCCGTTGCCGGACGAGGCGAACGAGATCTTGCCGGGGTTGGCCTTGCAATAGTCGATGAACTCCTGAACCGTCTTCACCGGCATCGCGTTCGAGACGACCAGCATGTTGGTGAGCTGCATGATGCTGGCGACCGGGATGGTGTCGCGCAGGAAGTCGAACGGCAGCTTCTTGTAGAGCGAGGTCGAGATCGCGTTGTTGGGCGCGACGAACAGCAACGTGTAGCCGTCGGCCGGCGAGTTGATCGCAGCAGCAGCCGCGATATTGCCGCCGGAGCCGGTGCGGTTCTCGACGATGAACTGCTGGCCGAGGCGGTCCGACAGCGCTTGCGCCATGATGCGCGCCACGATGTCGACCGGGCCGCCGGCGGCAAAGCCGATCAGCCAGTGCACCGGGCGGTCAGGGTATGCGGCGGAGGCGGGAGGCGAGGCTGCGACAAGACCGAGGAGAAAAACCAGCCCGAAAACAGTGTTACGCAAAATTCGCAACATGACGCCTCCCATTGTTCTATTGTCGTTATGGGGCATGCTTTCACAAAATCGGGCCGCTGCCTACATCGTCGCAAGTCGGTGTTGACGCGGATCCGCAGGGACCGGCCATGAAATTCGCGATCATCCTTCTCAGTGCGGCGCTGCTGTTCAGCCCCGCCACCGCCCAAACCGGAGGCAACGCCATTTCGACCTCGACACTCAGCTTGGGCACCGCGACGCCGGGCGGCGGTTTCCCGCTCTATGGCAACGCCTTTGCGGAGGTGATGAATGCGGCCGATCCTGCGCTCACCATCGCCCCGCGCAACACCAGGGGCAGCAACGAAAACATTCCGCTGTTGGAGAAGGGCGAGCTCGATCTCGCGCTGGTCGCGGGTGAGCCGGCCTATGAGGCCTTCGCCGGCATCGGGCGCGCGAAGGTCGCGCTGAAGATCTTGACCGCGATCTATTCCAACCCCGGCATGTTCGTGGTGCGAGCGGACAGTCCCTACAAGACCATCCACGATCTCGTCGGCCAACCGGTCGCATTCGGCGCCAAGGGCTCCGGCCTGCCGATCCTGGCGCGCTATGTGCTCGATGGCCTTGGACTGAAGCAGGACGAGGATTTCAAGGCGATTTATCTCGACCGCGCCGGCGACGGCCCCGCGATGGTCGAGGATGGCCGTGTCGCAGCACTCTGGGGCGCCGGCATCGGCTGGCCGGGTTTTGCGGCGGTGGCCTCGAGCGCGTCAGGCGCGCGCTTCATCGCGCCCACCGCCGAGGAGATCACGCGCATCCGCGCCAAGCATGCGTTCCTCAAGCCGCTGACGGTGCCGGCCGGCTCCTATCCAAAACAGTCCGAGCCGATCGCCTCGCTCGGCTCCTGGAGCTTTGTCCTGACGCGCGCGGATCTGCCCGACGATGTCGCCTATCGTCTCGCAAAGACGCTGCACGGCGTCGAGGCGAGTTTCTGCAAGAAGCTCGCGCAGGCCTGCGAGACCACGGCGGCGAACACGGTCGCGGCCGCGCCGAAGCCGGAGCTGATTCATCCGGGCGTGATGAAGTATTTTCGCGAGATTGGGGTGGTGAAGTAGCGAATGGCGAGTTGCGAATAGCGAATGGAATCTGCCTCCATTCGCCACTCGCTATTCGCCATTCGCCAATCTCACTTCTTCAGCATCGCACACGCCGGGTCCGGCGGCCCGAACGCCTTGTCGCCGGAAATCGTCGTGAGGATCTTGTAATAGTCCCACGGATATTTGCTCTCCTCCGGCGTCTTCACCTGCACCAGCCAGAGGTCGTGAACCATGAGATTGTCCTCGCGCAAGCGACCGTTGCGGGCGAAGAAATCCTCGACCGGCGTCTCGCGCATTTTCGCGGCGACCTTGAGCGGATCGTCGGTGCCGGTCGCCTTGATGGCGTTGAGATAGTGCATCACGCTGGAATAGACGCCGGCCTGCCACATCGACGGCATCTTGTTCATCTTGGCGAAATAGCGCTTCGACCATTCGCGGGTCTTGTCGTCCATGTCCCAATAGAACGAGGTCGTCAGTAACAGGCCTTGGGCTGCCTGCAAGCCGAGGCCGTGGATGTCGGTGATCAGTGCGAGCAGCGCCGCCATCTGCTGGCCGCCCTTGAACACGCCGAACTCCGAGCCGGTCTTGATCTCGTTCATGTTGTTGGGCGGGCCGGCCGCGATGCCGATGATCTTGGCCTTGGAGGCCTGCGCCTGCAGCACGAAGGAGGAAAGGTCGGGTGTCGCCAGCGGTGGTCGCACCGAGCCCAGCACCTTGCCGCCATTGGCGGTGATGACGGTTGAGGCGTCGCGCTCCAGCGAATGGCCGAAGGCGTAGTCGTCGGTGATGAAGAACCAGCTGTCGCCGCCGCGCTTGACCACGGCGTCCGCGGTGCCGACCGCGAGCGCGCGGGTGTCGAACACCCACTGCATCGCATAGGGCGAGCAGAACTTGCCGTGGAAATCGGCGGTGCCGGTGGAGTGGGTGATGAACAGCCGCTTCTTCTCGTTGGCGACGTTCTGCACCGCGAGGCCGACGGCCGAGACCGGCACGTCGACGATCAGGTCGACCTGGTCGACGTCGTACCAGCGCCGCGCGATCGCGCCGCCGACGTCGGCCTTGAGCTGGTGGTCGCCGATCACGATGCTGATCGGCTTGCCGAGCACGGTGCCGCCGAAATCGTCGATCGCCATCTGCGCCGCCGTCACCGAGCCCTGGCCGGTCGGCGCGGAGGCCGGACCGTTCATGTCGGTGAGCACGCCGATCTTGACGACGTCGTCGGACACCTGCGCCATTGCGGTGCCCGACAGCAGCGCCGCCGCCAAGGGCATCGCTAAAAAGGCAGCCGCGACCGGCAGTCCAAATCTCGCTGGATTCACGCTTGTCCTCCCCTGATCCGGCTCGTTGGCCGGAGTTGCTTGTCCGGGTACGGCCCGGCTGAATTGGTTTCTTTTGCAACTATTCAGGGGTGGGCGTCAATCTCAGGCGGCGAAGCGGATCTGCCCGGCGGGCGAGGGATCGTAGCCGGTCAGCTCTTCGGCGCGCTGGCGCAGCCGCCGTTCGCTGAGGAACCGGATCAGGGCCTGCATGGCGGGACGGAAATAGCTGCGCTGACGCATCGCGAGGTCGAAATTCTCCCAGACCAGCGGCACGAAATCGAGACCGGCCGAGCGCGCCGCCACGCGCGTCGCGACGCCGCAATCGGCTTGTCCCGCGCGAACCATCTCGGCGAGGTCGGGCCCGGTGAGGGCCGGCGTCTCCACCCGGCGCAAATCGCGCATCGAGGCGCCCGCGCGCGTCAACAGCACGTCGAGCAGCATCTGCGCACCCGTGCCCTGTTGCCGCATCGCCATCCGCGAGCCGAGCGCGAGCACGTCGGAGAGACCGCGCAGCCGCTTCGGATTGCCTGGCGGCAGCACGAGACCCTGCTCGCGGCGCACGAAGGCAACCAGCAGCGCGTCATGCAGGTCAGGCGCGTCCCGCAGCGCCGTCGCACTGGCGTCGGAGGCGAGATTGCCTTTGGCATCGAGGCTGTGGAAGTGCACGGCGACTGCCATGACCTCGTCGCGTTGCAGGCGCTCGAGCCCGCGCGCACTGCCTTCGGTCATCGATCCCAGGCCCGAGCCGGATTCACGCAGACTCCAATCCAGCAGCTCGTCCTGGCTGCCGCCCACGACCGGCGGCGGCTCCGCCGTCAGCATGCCGGCCGGACGCGCCATGCCCGACAGCACCCAGAGATCGAGCTCGTGCCGCGGGAAGAGCCATTTGCCGGTCACCTTGGTGCACGGGATCGCGCCGTTGGTGACGAGTTCGTACAGCTTGCGCTCGCCGAGACGGAGATAGTCCGCGGCTTCACTGGTCGTCAGGAATTCCATCCTGCATTCCTATGCAAATTCTTGCTTCTTTTTGACGTTCAACGCAGGTGGAATTCTGCACTTCGATTTTTGTCCGCGCGAACCATGCCTGATGATCTCGCTGCTTTGCAACACATCCTGACACGTGTTTTGATTTTGGTTGACGATCTTGCGAGGCTCGAAATGGTGCGGACCTTGCGCCGTGATTGCAATCAACGTGCCGGTTGATTGATTGCCGAAACTTCCCGATGACTCGTCTCAGCGCGGTCGCCGACCCCTCGTGAACTTGCCTTCCGGTAGCAGGCATAGCAGAGCTCTATCTCCTATTGCTTCGCAACGGGCAAGTCCGTCACGAGTGCGGCGCAATCGACCATCATGATCACGTCGTCTTCAATGGGAGCCTGCCATGGCTGTTCGCCGACTGACCGTTGCATTTGCGCTTCTCTGCGGTCTTGCCGGGGGCATCGCAGCCTCGTCTGCCGAGGATCGCGCGATCGTCCTGGCCTCGACGACATTGACGCAGGATTCCGGCCTGCTCGACTATCTGCTGCCGATCTTCCGCGACAAAACCGGTGTCGAGGTGACGGTGATCGCGCGCCGCAGCAACGAGGTGCTCGACGTCGCACGACGGGGCGAGGTCGACGTCGTGTTGATGCATGCCCGGCCGCAGGAGGAGAAATTCGTCGCCGACGGCTTTGCCACGAAGCGCTACGACGTGATGTACAATGACTTCGTGCTGATCGGGCCGAAGAGCGATCCTGCCGGCGTGAAGGGCAAGGACATCGCGACGGCGCTGAAGGCGATCGAGGCCAAGGGCGCGCCGTTCATAACGCGTGGCGATCGTTCCGGCACCCATGCTGCGGAACTCGCACTCTGGATCGTCGCCGGCATCGATATCGCCAGTACCAAGGGCGCCTGGTATCGCGAGAGCGGGCAGGGCATGACCGCCGCCCTCGACACGGCACGCAAGGCGAATGCCTATGTGCTCGCGGACCGCGCCAGCTGGATCGCCTTCAGGGATCGCGGCGATCTCGACATCGTCGTCGAGGGCGACAAGCGGCTGCTCAACCAATATGGCGTGATGCTGGTGAACCCGGAGAAGCATCCGAACGTCAAGAAGGAACTGGGCCAGACCTTCATCGACTGGTTGACCTCGCCGGAGGGGCAAGCGGCGATCGCCGGCTACAAGGTTGACGGACAACAGGTGTTCTTTCCGAATGCGGACAAGCCGGGCGGCTGATTGGCCGAGGCACGCGCGGTTGCCAAACCGCGCGATGCGTGGTCCATCATGAAGCATGACCCAGCGCCTGCTGCCCTCACTGACGCCGCTCGACACTGCGCTCGCCGTTTTGCTGCGCGGCGTCGGTCCGGTCGCGCCGGTCGAATTGCCGCTGGCTGAAGCGGCCCGGTGTATCGCCGCGGGGATGCCGTTGCTATCAGCCTATCCGCCGCGCAACATCGCCGCCGTCGATGGCTGGGCGTTGCGCGCCAACGATCTCGTCGGTGCGTCCTCCTATTCGCCGCTGCCTCTGACCGAGCTTCCCGCGTGGGTCGACGCCGGCGATGCGATGCCGGCAGGATGCGACTGCGTGCTCGATGCCGACGCGGTCGAGATGTCGGGCCCGCTCGCCCAGGTCCTGGCCGAGGGCGTTCCAGGGCAGGGCGTCGGGCGTGCCGGTGGCGACACCGCAGACCGCTCGCCCGCGGCCACAGCAGGACATCCCATCGATGCAACCGCTCTGTTGCTCGCGCGTGTCGCCGACGTCGAAAGGCTGAGCGTCAGGCGACCGCGGCTGCACATCGTCAACGTGCCGGGCGCAACCGCGACGATGCAGATGATCACCGACCACGCGCGCGCGGCAGGATTGGATGTGATCGTGCATCAAGCCGGCACACGCGATGCGGCGTCGATCGCGGAGGCGCTCGATGTCTCCGTCTGCGATCTGCTGCTGACGATCGGCGGCAGCGGCGTCGGTCGCGCGGATGCTGCGGTGACGGCGCTGGCTCAGCGCGGGGCCGAGCTCACCCATGGTCTTGCGCTCCAGCCCGGACGCACCGCAGCCGTCGGGCGGCTCGGAAAAGTTCCCGTCCTTGCTTTGCCCGGGGCGCCCGGTCCGGCGCTCGCAGTTTGGTTCGCGCTGGTGCTTCCGCTCATCGACACAATGTCGGGGCGGCAGCCGCGTCGCGCAGTGACCCTGCCGCTCGCGCGAAAAATCGCTTCCAACGTCGGCATTGCCGAGATTGCTCTGCTGGCCGAGGAACGTAAAGCGTGGATGCCGCTTGCAGTCGGTGAATGGCCGCTCCACGCCATCGCCCGTGCGGATGCGTGGTTGCTCATTCCCGCCAGCCATGAGGGATTTGCGGCAGGCGAGCCGGTCGATGCTTATATGATGCGGGAATGATATGGGTTCCGGCATGACGATGATCCCAAAAGCGCCAGATCGCAGCGCGCTCGAACAGGAGCAATTTCTTAAGGTCCTCTCGCGTGAGGAGGCGCTCGCGCGCTTCGAGGCGGCCCTGTTTCCGCGCGCGATCCCCAGCGAGCAGCGGAGGCTTGGCGATGCACTCGGCACAGCACTCGCCGAGGACATCACCGCACCGATCGACGTGCCGCCCTTCGACCGCTCCAATGTTGATGGTTTTGCCGTGCGCTCGGCGGATCTTTCCGCCGCTGGCGAAGGCGCACCCGCACTGCTCGCGCTGAACGGCGAGACCATTCATTGCGGCAGCGCGCCCAAGCTGCAAGTCGCAGTGGGGACCGCAACGCCAATCGCCACTGGCGGCCCGTTGCCGCGAGGCGCCGATGCTGTGGTCATGGTCGAGCACACCCAGCCGGCCGGGCCCGATGCGGTCGATGTTCGTCGCGCGGTCTCGCCGGGCCAATTCGTGTCCTATGCCGGATCCGACATCGCGCGCGGCGAGGCATTGCTGCGCGCCGGCACGATCATAGGCTCGCGTGAGACCGGCATGTTGGCGGCCTGTGGCATCGCCGAGGTGAAAGTTGCGCGGAAGCCGCGCGTCGCGGTGATCTCCACCGGCGACGAACTGGTGCAGCCCGGCGAGGCGCTTGCGCCTGCGGCGATCTTCGACACCAACGGCGCCATCGTCGCAGCCGCGATCGACGAGAACGGCGGCGAGGCAGTCTTCCTCGGCGCCATTCCCGACGACGAAGCCAAGCTCGAAGCCGCCATGCGCCAGGCGCTGATGGATGCCGACATGCTGGTGCTCTCCGGCGGCACATCGAAGGGGGCGGGCGATCTGTCCCATCGCATCATCGGCCGGCTCGGCCAGCCCGGCATCATCGCGCATGGCGTCGCGCTCAAGCCCGGCAAGCCGCTATGTCTCGCGGTGTGCGACGGCAAGCCGGTTGTGATCCTGCCGGGCTTTCCGACCTCGGCGATGTTCACCTTCCACGACATGATCGTGCCGGCGCTGCGCAAGATGGCCGGCCTGCCGCCGCGCTCCGATGCCAAGGTGAGCGCAACCGTGTCGGTGCGCATTGCTTCTGAGCTCGGCCGCACCGAATTCGTCATGGTCTCGCTGGTCGAGGGTAAGGACGGTTTGATCGCCTATCCTTCCGGCAAGGGCTCTGGCGCAATCACGTCCTTCGCGCAGGCCGACGGCTTTTTGCGCATCGAAGCGCTCGCTGACCAGATGCCGGCGGGGACCGAAGCCGAGGTCACTTTATTTACGCCGCATGTGCGGGTGCCTGATCTCGTCATCGTCGGCAGCCATTGCACCGGCCTCGATCTCGTCACCGCACCGCTCGTGCATGGCGGCCTAACCGTGCGATCGATCGCCGTCGGCAGCCTCGGCGGGCTTGCGGCAGCGAAACGCGGCGAATGCGATCTCGCGCCGATCCATCTGTTCGACGACAAGAGCGAGACCTACAATACGCCTTATCTCGTCGAGGGGCTCGAACTCGTCCCGGGCTGGCGGCGGATGCAGGGCATCGTGTACCGCAAGGGCGACAAGCGCTTCGAGGGTCTTGGCGCGAAAGAGGCGGTTGCCGCCGCACTCGCCGACCCCGCCTGCATCATGGTCAACCGCAACCAGGGCGCTGGCACGCGCATCCTGATCGACCGGCTGCTCGGCGGCGCCCGTCCGGAAGGTTATTGGAACCAGCCGCGCTCGCACAATGCGGTTGCTGCGGCCGTCGCGCAGCACCGTGCCGACTGGGGCATGACCATCGCGCCGGTCGCCCATGCGGTCGGCCTCGGTTTCATTCCGCTCGCGGAAGAGCATTATGACTTCGCCTTGGTGACGGCACGAAAGCAGCGGCCTGCCGTGCAGGCGTTTCTCGACGCACTCGGCTCGGACGAGGCCAGAGCGGCACTGGAGCGGGCGGGGTTCCGGCCCGCATAGACGACGACGTGGCATTCAAGCCGCGCGGAAAACAGGGTGGGGCACGCGATGGCAAGGCCGCTTTCGGTTGCGATCGTCGGTGCCGGCATGGGCGGGCTTGCGACCGCTGTAGCGCTCAGGCGCATCGGTGTCGACGTGATGGTCTACGAGCAGGCCTCCCAGTTCGCCCGCATCGGTGCGCAAGGTGCGGACCACGCGGGTGCAGGAGACCTCGCGTGCCAACATCTGGCTGAAGGAGCGGACCGATACGAGCTGGGTTTACGGCTACGACGCCTGGTCGGTGCCGCTGGCGGCTTGAGCTTGATTAAGCCGCGTCATCCAGCGCCGCGAGCCGCTCGGCCTCTACGATGTCATCGACCGTGTTCGCATTGAAGAACGGATCGAGCGGCTCGGCCGGCCACGTCACCGTCGCGAGCGGGTAGCGCGCGGTCCAGCGGTCGATCTTGCGGAGATCCTCGACCACCAACGCGTGACGCAGCTCGTTGCGCAAGGCGACGCGCCATAGGCCGATCACGGGGTGCGACTGGTCGCCGGATGCGGCGACCCCGAGCTGCGCGTTCTCCCGTGCCCGCGCCTCATGCAGCCGCGCGACGAGATCGCGTGGCAGGAACGGGCAGTCGCCGGCGGCGCTGAGCACCCATTCGACCTCCGGCCGGTTCGTCGCGGTCCAGTCGAGCGCGGCCAAAATGCCGGCGAGCGGGCCGGGGAAGCCGGGCACGTCATCGGCGATGACCTGCAGGCCGAACGCGGCGAAGCGCGCGGGATCGCCGTTGGCATTGAGAATCAACCCGCTGCATTGGGGCGACAAGCGCGCGATCACGCGCTCCAGGATGGTGCGGCCCCCGATGGTGCGCATCGGTTTGTCGCCGCCACCCATGCGGCGTGCAAGGCCGCCGGCGAGCAGCACGCCTTGCGTGGGCGGAATTTCAGTCGTCACCACCTTCGCCCTTGCGCTTGTGTTTCGCCGATTCCTCTTCGACGTAGTCGAGGTTCTGGTCGTAGACGATCCGCTCCTCGCCGGCGAGCGCGATGAAGCGCTTGCCGCGCGTACGTCCGACTAGCGTCAGACCCACCTGCCTCGCGAGATCGACGCCCCAGGCGGTGAAGCCGGAGCGCGACACCAGGATCGGGATTCCCATCCGCACCGTCTTGATCACCATTTCCGAGGTGAGACGTCCGGTGGTGTAGAGGATCTTGTCGGAGGCATCGACGCCGTGGCGATACATCCAGCCCGCGATCTTGTCGACGGCGTTGTGGCGGCCGACGTCCTCGGTGTAGCAGAGCGGCTCGCCCTGTTTGCACAGCACGCAGCCGTGGATCGCGCCGGCCTCGAGATAGAGCGAGGGCATGGTGTTGATGGTCTGTGTCATCTGGTAGAGCCAGGAGGTGCGTAGCTCGGCCTTTGGCAACGCGACGCTCTCGACTGCCTCGAGCAGGTCGCCGAAGGCGGTGCCCTGCGCGCAGCCCGAGGTTTGCGTGCGCTTCTTCAGCTTGGCCTCGAAATTGGTGTGGTGCTCGGTGCGTACCACCACGACCTGGAGGTCGTCGTCGTATTCGACCTCGGTGACCGCGTCATTATATTTCAGCATGTTCTGGTTCAGCAGGTAGCCGAGTGCCAGGTATTCCGGATAGTCACCGATCGTCATCATGGTGACGATCTCCTGCGAGTTCAGGTAGAGCGTCAGCGGCCGCTCCATCGGCACCTTGATCTCGACCTTGGCGCCGGTCTGGTCGGTCCCGGTCACGCTCTGGGTCAGGCGCGGGTCGTCCGTGTCAGGGACGATCAGGGGCACCGGGGCTTTGTCGATCTTCATCATGGCCGCGACGTTAGCATGACATTCGGGTCAAGCCGATATAAGCATACCGTGGAGAGAACGAAATGCCTCCGCTCGTCATTGCGAGCACAGCGAAACAATCCAGAATCTTTCCGCGGCGGCAGTCTGGATTTGCTTCGCTGTGCTCGCAATGACGGGGAGGGGACAGAGGTTCCATCAAGGACCAAGTCGCTCGCGGAGACGGAGCTGCAATGAAAGTCATCGGCCTTGCAGGCTGGAGTGGGGCGGGCAAGACCACGCTGTTGACGCGGCTGATCCCGCATTTCAACGCGCAGGGCCTGCGCGTCTCCATCATCAAGCATGCGCATCACCAGTTCGACGTCGACGTGCCCGGCAAGGATTCCTGGCGCCATCGCGAAGCGGGGGCAGCCGAGGTGCTGGTGGCCTCTGCGAACCGCTGGGCCCTGATGCACGAATTGCGCGGCGCGGCCGAACCGCGGCTGCCGGAACTCCTGAGCAAGCTGTCCGCGGTCGATCTCGTCGTGGTCGAAGGTTTCAAGCGCGAGCCGCATCGCAAAATCGAGGTGCATCGCGCCGCCAACGACAAGCCGCTGCTGTTTCCCGACGATCCCGGCATTGTCGGGATCGCGACCGATACTACGGTTGAAACCCGGCTGCCGACCGTCCATCTCGATGATATCGAGGCTGCGGCGGCATTGCTGCTGCGGGCGGCGATGCCGGTCGAGGAAGTGGTTGCAAGAAGCGCGGCGACGCGCTGACGAGGCACCATGGCGCAACTGTCGGACGATTGTTTTGCCTTCGGCGGACCGATGATGTCGGTCGACGAAGCCGTTGGCCTGATCACGGCACGCGTCAGCGCGATTGCCGATCTCGAGACGGTCGCGCTGGTCGATGCCGACGGGCGCGTGCTGGCGCGCGATATCGCGGCGCCGCTGCCGTTGCCGCCTTTCACCAATTCCGCCGTCGATGGTTATGCCGTGGGCAATGCCGACCTTCCGCAAAAAGCGGAACAGGCATTCCCGCTCGATGGCCGCATCCAGGCCGGCGGCTTGGCACAAGCACTGATCAAGCCCGGTCACACCGCGCGCATCTTCACGGGCGCGCCGATGCCGCCGGGGGCTGAGACCGTCTTCATGCAGGAAGACGTCCGCATCGATCAGGCCGGCAAGATCGTGCTGCCACCCGGGCTGAAGCGGGGTGCCAATGTTCGCCCGGCAGGCGAGGACATTCCTGTTGGGCACGTCGCGTTACGCGCCGGCCAGCGGCTGCGGCCCCAGCACGTCGCGCTTGCCGCAGCCTTCGGTCTGACCCGGCTCGATGTCGTCAGGCGTATCCGTGTCGCCGTTTTCTCCACCGGCGATGAGCTGGCCTCGCCCGGCGAGCCGCGTGCGGCCTCGCAGCTGTTCGATTCCAACCGCTTCATGCTGATGGCGATGCTGCGCCGTCTCGGCTGCGAGGTCTCGGATCTCGGCATTCTGCGTGACGAGCGCGCCTCGCTTGCCAGCGGATTGAAGCAGGTTGCAGGCCATCACGATCTGATCCTCACCACAGGCGGTGTCTCGACCGGCGAGGAAGACCATGTCAAGGCGGCGGTCGAGAGCGTCGGCTCACTCGTGCTGTGGCGGATGGCGATCAAGCCGGGCCGGCCTGTGGCAATGGGCATCATCGGCGGTACGCCATTGATCGGGTTGCCCGGCAATCCCGTCGCGAGTTTCGTCACGTTCGTCCATGTGGTGCGGCCAACCGTGCTGGCGCTCGCCGGAAGTCTGCCGGAACCGCTATTGCCGATCCCGCTGCGCGCGGCATTCACCTACAAGAAGAAGCTCGGCCGTCGCGAATATGTTCGGGCGTCCTTGCGGCGCGCAGCGGATGGCACGCTGGAGGCAGTCAAGTTTCCGCGCGAAGGCGCTGGACTCCTGTCGTCGTTGGTCGAGACCGATGGCCTCATTGAACTGGGCGAAGACATTACGGGTGTCGAACCGGGCGAGGGTGTAGGTTTCCTGTCCTATGCTGATCTGCTCTAAGCGGTTGCATTGACGTCCTCGACCCCTCCCGCCATGTTGCGCCGATGACGAGAACGACGCTTGATCTCACCGGGCTGAAATGCCCATTGCCAGCTTTGAAAACGCGCAAGGCGTTGAAGCCATTGCAGCCGGGCGATCAGCTCGAGGTGCACTGCACCGATCCGCTGTCGGTGATTGACATTCCGAACCTGATCCGCGAGACGGGCGATACGGTGGAGATCACCGAGCGCAACGAGGCGCGCATCGTGTTCTTGATAGAAAAAACGAATGGCCCGATAGACGGCGTCAATGCTGCGCTGCGTTCTTGAGCGCGTTACCGCGCTGATACCGACCATTTATCTATCGACATCGATCACGGCTTCTGCCCCAATTGACTTTGTCCGTGCAGGCGCGGAGGTCGAGTCTTGTCTGCGATGCGCGGATCAGCGGGGCCACTTACGAAGCATGCAAATGGGATCGGGCATAGAGCCCCGATCGAGGGGTTAACTTTTCAGGCACGCGTGACGATCCTGGTGCGTGTCGGGTGAATGTGCGGAGCAGCAGGGACAACAGCTGCACCGCAATGGGTTGAGGACAGGATGCTAGCGGCAGGCTGCTCAGAAGGGCGGACGCAGGGGAGGAATGCATGACGACAATTGAGAGCGCTGGGAAACTTTCGGGCGCAGGCGCGGGAATTTTCGATCGCGAACACACGGTCGCCAAGGCTGGCTTCAACCGCTGGCTGGTGCCGCCGGCGGCACTCTGCATCCATCTGTGCATCGGCATGGCCTACGGTTTCTCGGTGTTCTGGCTGCCGCTCTCGCGTGCGATCGGCATCACGCAGAGCAAAGCGTGTCCGGACATGTCGCTGTGGCAGGAGCTGTTCACCACGACTTGCGACTGGAAGGTCGCGAGCCTGGGATGGATGTACACGCTGTTCTTTGTCTTGCTCGGCGTCTCCGCCGCGATCTGGGGCGGCTGGCTCGAGCGCGCCGGTCCGCGGAAGGCCGGCGCCGTCGCCGCCTGCTGTTGGGGCGGTGGTCTTCTGATCGGTGCCTTCGGCGTCTACGTCCACCAGCTCTGGATCATGTGGCTCGGCGCCGGCGTGATCGGTGGCGTGGGACTTGGGCTCGGCTACATCTCGCCTGTGTCGACTTTGATCAAATGGTTTCCGGATCGCCGCGGCATGGCGACTGGCATGGCCATTATGGGATTTGGCGGCGGTGCCATGATTGGAGCGCCTCTGGCCAATCTCCTGATCAATTACTTCAAGACGCCCAATTCGGTCGGCGTCTGGGAGACCTTCGTCACGATGGGAGTGATCTATTTCGTCTTCATGATGATCGGCGCTTTCGCCTATCGCGTGACGCCGGCCGGCTGGAAGCCCGATGGCTGGACGCCGCCGAGCGAGAAGAAGTCGATGATCACCGAGCACCATGTCCATCTCGACAACGCGCACAAGACGCCGCAATTCTGGCTCATCTGGTGGGTGCTCTGCTTGAACGTCTCGGCGGGTATCGGCGTGATCGGCATGGCCTCGCCCATGCTCCAGGAAATCTTCGCCGGCAAGCTTATCGGGCATCCGGAGTTGACCTTTGGCCAGCTCTCGGTTGAACAGAAAGCGGCGATCGCAGCGATCGCCGCGGGATTCGCCGGTCTGCTGTCATTGTTCAACATCGGCGGCAGGTTCTTCTGGGCGTCGATGTCGGACCACATGGGCCGCAAGAACACCTACTACACGTTCTTCCTCCTGGGCATCGCGCTCTACGCGCTGGCACCGACCTTCGCGGCGATGGGCTCGAAGCTGCTGTTCGTACTCGGCTTCGGAATCATCCTCTCGATGTATGGCGGCGGCTTCGCGACCGTGCCGGCCTATCTCGCCGACATGTTCGGGACTCAGTTCGTCGGCGCCATCCACGGCCGGCTGCTGACGGCATGGTCCACCGCGGGCATCATCGGTCCTGTCGTGGTCAACTACATCCGCGAGTTCCAGCTCGCGGCGGGCGTGCCGCGCGACCAGCTCTACAACACCACCATGTACATTCTCTGTGCGATGCTGATCGCGGGCATCATCTGCAACTATCTGATCAAGCCGGTCGATTCAAAGTGGAACATGAGCGAGGAGGAGGTCGCCAGGCTCCAGGCGGCGAGCGCCAAAAGTGAAGCGGCGATCCAGCACGGCTCGTTCGGCATCGGCAAGGGCGGACTTGACGTATGGGCGGCCCTTTTCTGGGCCTTTGTCGGCGTTCCGCTTGCTTGGGGCGTATGGAAGACGCTTGAAAGCGCGGTGAAAATATTCTGATCGCAAACCCACATCGCCGCAGGACGCTATCGTTCAGCTTCCCGCGGCGTTTGCCTGCTAAAATGATCAAGACTAGGACTTAGGGGGACACTTATGCTTCGCGCCCGTATCTGCCTCGCCGCCATGCTGCTGGCCGCAGGCCTCCACGCCGCATCTGCGCAGACCGCAACGGCGCCCGCGACGCCAGCGACGACCGACGCCAAGCCGCCGGGCAAGATCAAGCTCACGATGCAGAAGCTGAAGGACATGAAGGCGAAGTGGTCCGCCAACAAGCCGAAGCTCAAGGCCTGCCGCGCCGAGGTGAAGTCCAAGGGCTTCGCCGGCGACGATCGCTGGTTCTACATCGAAGAGTGCATGGACAAGACCTGAGATCGTTCCGCGATCAACGTTTGCGTGGGGGCATGGTTGTTCGCGGCCCACTCCCTAAATCGTTATGGAGTCGTTCTAAATTTCCTTGCATCTGGCATACCAGAGGCTAGAGTTGCGTCCGGCGAGAACCAGATCATCGCGCTTTTGAGGAGAACGCGACGTTTCCATGAGCAGCAACGACGACGTTCACAAGGTCAGGGAATTCGAGCATCCGGGCGAGGGGCGCCGGCGTGCCAAGGCCATGCCGAAGGGGCGGCAGGTCGATCCGACCGCCTCGCATGAGATCGAGCAGTTGCTCGGCGACAAGCCGCGGCGGCGCGATCTGCTGATCGAATATCTGCACCTGATCCAGGACAAATATCACCAGATCTCAGCCGCGCATTTGGCCGCGCTCGCCGACGAGATGAAGCTCGCCTTCGCCGAAGTGTTCGAGACCGCGACCTTTTACGCGCATTTCGACGTGGTGAAGGAAGGCGAGCCTGACATCGCGCCGCTGACGATCCGCGTCTGCGACTCGCTGACCTGCGCGATGCTCGGCGGCGAGAAGTTGCTCGAGGATCTGCAGGACGCCGCGGGGCCCGGCATCCGCGTCGTGCGCGCGCCCTGCGTCGGCCGCTGCGATACCGCGCCGGCCGCAGAGGTTGGGCACAACTTCGTCGACCATGCGACCGTCGGCAATGTGATGGCGGCGGCGAAGGCTGGCGACACCCATGCGCATCTGCCCAAATATGTCGACTACGACGCCTATGTCGCCGGCGGTGGCTACAAGCTGCTCAATCGGGTGCGCTCCGGCGAATTATCGAAGGACGATCTGCTGAAGGCGCTCGACGACGCCTCGCTGCGCGGCCTCGGTGGCGCCGGTTTTCCAACGGGCCGCAAATGGCGCGCCGTGCTGGGCGAACCCGGCCCGCGGCTGATGGCGATCAACGGCGACGAGGGCGAGCCCGGCACGTTCAAGGACCGTGTCTATCTCGAAAGCGATCCGCATCGTTTCATCGAGGGCATGTTGATCGGCGCGCATGTGGTGCAGGCCGCGGACGTCTACATCTATCTGCGCGACGAATATCCGGCCTCGCGCGAGATATTGGAGCGGGAGCTCGCGAAACTCCCCGCGGGTGGTCCGACGCTGCACATGCGCCGCGGCGCCGGCGCTTACATCTGCGGAGAAGAGTCTTCGCTGCTCGAGAGCATCGAGGGCAAGCGCGGCCTGCCCCGGCACAAGCCGCCCTATCCGTTCCAGGTCGGCCTGTTCGGCCTGCCGACGCTGATCAACAACATCGAGACGCTGTGGCGGGTGCGTGACATCGTCGAGAAGGGCGCCGACTGGTGGAAGGGCCACGGCCGCCATGAGCGTCACGGCCTGCGCAGCTTCTCGGTCTCTGGGCGCGTGAAAAACCCCGGCATGAAGCTCGCACCCGCCGGCATCACCGTGCGCGAACTGATCGACGAATATTGCGGCGGCATGGCCGATGGCCATCAGTTCTACGCTTATCTCCCGGGCGGCGCGTCCGGCGGCATTCTGCCGGCGTCGATGGACGACATCCCGCTCGATTTCGGCACCCTGGAGAAATACGGCTGCTTCATCGGCTCGGCCGCGATCGTGATCCTGTCGCAGAAGGACAGCGTGCGCGCAGCCGCGCTGAATCTGATGAAGTTTTTCGAGGACGAGAGCTGCGGCCAGTGCACGCCGTGCCGCGTCGGAACCCAGAAGGCGGCGCAGCTGATGCAGAAGCCGGTCTGGAACCGCGCATTGCTGGAAGAATTGAGCCAGGCGATGCGCGATGCCTCGATCTGCGGGCTCGGACAGGCGGCATCGAATCCGCTGTCCTCCGTGATCAAATATTTCCCTGACGAGTTCAAGGAAGCGGCCGAATGACCAGGATTACGTTCGAGCTCGACGGCAAGCAGGTCGAGGCCAAGCTCGGCGAGACGATCTGGCAGGTCGCAAAGCGCCAGGGCCGCGAGATTCCGCATCTCTGCTATTCGCCCGCGCCCGATTATCGCCCCGACGGCAATTGCCGCGCCTGCATGGTCGAGATCGAGGGCGAGCGCGTGCTCGCGGCGTCCTGCAAGCGCACGCCGTCGGTCGGCATGAAGGTGAAGACCGAATCCGCGCGTGCAGTGTCAGCACAAAAGATGGTGATGGAGCTGCTGGTTGCCGACCAGCCGGCGCGCGAGACTTCGCACGATCCGGATTCAAAGTTCTGGCACTGGGCCGAAACCACGGGCGTGACCGAGAGCCGTTTCCCTGCGGCCGAGCGTTGGGAGACCGATGCCAGCCATCCGGCGATGCGCGTCAACCTCGACGCCTGCATCCAGTGCGGCCTCTGCGTCCGCGCCTGTCGCGAGGTCCAGGTCAACGACGTCATCGGCATGGCCTATCGCAATCACGGCTCGAAAATCGTGTTCGATTTCGACGATCCCATGGGCGAGTCGACGTGCGTCGCTTGCGGCGAATGCGTGCAGGCCTGCCCGACCGGCGCGCTGATGCCGGCCGTGATGCTCGACGACAAGCAGACCCGCGTGACTTACGCGGACAAGAAGGTGGATTCGCTCTGCCCGTTCTGCGGCGTCGGTTGTCAGGTGACCTATGAGGTCAAGGACGAGAAGGTGATCTATGCCGAGGGCCGTGATGGCCCCGCCAATCACAACCGCCTCTGCGTCAAGGGCCGCTTCGGCTTCGACTATATCCACCATCCGCATCGCCTGACAAAACCGCTGGTGCGGCTGCCGAACGCGAAGAAGGATGCCAACGATCAGGTCGATCCCGCCAATCCGTTCACCCACTTCCGTGAAGCGAGCTGGGACGAAGCGCTCGACATCGCCGCCAAGGGTCTCGTCAAGATCCGCGACGAGAAGGGCGTGAAGGCGCTGGCCGGCTTCGGTTCGGCCAAGGGCTCGAACGAAGAGGCCTATCTGTTCCAGAAGCTGGTGCGCACCGGTTTTGGTTCGAACAATGTCGACCATTGCACCCGTCTGTGCCACGCCTCGTCGGTGGCGGCGCTGTTCGAGGGCCTGAGCTCGGGCGCGGTGTCCGCGCCGTTCTCGGCCGCCATGGACGCCGAAGTGATCTGGGTGATCGGCGCCAATCCGACGGTGAACCATCCGGTCGCTGCGACCTACATCAAGAACGCCGCCAAGAACGGCGCCAAGCTGTTCGTGATGGATCCGCGCCGGCAGACGCTGTCGCGCCACGCCACCAAGCATCTGCAGTTCAAGCCGGGCTCCGACGTCGCCATGCTGAACGCGATGATCAACACGATCATCACCGAAGGCTTGACCGACGACCAGTACATTGCCGGCTATACCGAGGGTTTTGAAGACCTCAAGGAGAAGATCAAGGAGTTCACGCCAGAGAAGATGGAGGCGATCTGCGGCGTCTCGGCGCAGACACTGCGCGAGGTTGCGCGAACCTATGCGCGTGCGAAATCGTCGATCATCTTCTGGGGCATGGGCATCAGCCAACACGTCCACGGCACCGACAATGCGCGCTGTCTGATCGCGCTGGCGCTGATCACCGGCCAGGTCGGCCGCCCCGGCACCGGCCTGCATCCACTGCGCGGCCAGAACAACGTGCAGGGTGCCTCCGACGCCGGCCTGATCCCGATGTTCCTTCCGGATTATCAGCCGGTCGGCCGCGACGATCTGCGCGGCAGTTTCGAGAAGCTCTGGCAGCAGGATCTCGATCCCGTCCGCGGCCTGACCGTGGTCGAGATCATGAACGCGATCCACGCCGGCGAGATCAAGGGCATGTATATCGAGGGCGAGAACCCCGCGATGTCCGATCCTGATTTGCAGCATGCACGCCAGGCGCTCGCGATGCTCGATCATCTCGTGGTGCAGGACCTCTTCGTCACCGAGACGGCGTTCCACGCCGATGTCATCCTGCCGGCCTCGGCCTTTGCGGAGAAGGAAGGCTCCTTCACCAACACCGACCGCCGCGTTCAGCTCGCGCGCCAGGTGATCAAGCCGCCCGGGGATGCGCGGCAGGATCTCTGGATCATCCAGGAGATCGGCAAGCGTATGGGTCTGCCGTGGAATTACGCCGGTCCGGGTGAGGTCTATACCGAAATGGCGGAACTGATGCCGTCGCTCAAGAACATCAGCTGGGAGCGGCTGGTGCGCGAAGGCGCCGTCACCTATCCGGCTGACGATCCGAACAAGCCCGGCAACGAGATCATCTTCACCACGGGCTTCCCGACCGCGAGCGGCCGCGGCAAGATCGTGCCGGCCCATATCATTCCGCCGGACGAAGTGCCCGACGACGAATATCCGATGGTCCTCTCGACCGGCCGCGTGCTGGAGCACTGGCACACGGGCTCGATGACCCGCCGCGCCCAGGTGCTTGACCAGATCGAGCCGGAGGCCGTCGCGTTCATGTCACCGAAGGACATGCGCAGGAAGAAGCTCGTGCCCGGCGACTTCATTCGTCTGGAGACCCGCCGCGGTGCCGTCGAGGTCAAGGTCCGCTCCGATCGCGACGTGCCGGAGAACATGGTGTTCATGCCGTTCTGCTATGCGGAGGCGGCGGCGAACCTGCTCACCAACCCGGCGCTCGATCCCTTCGGCAAGATTCCAGAGTTCAAGTTCTGCGCGGCGAGGGCGGAACGCGCGGAGATGCGGGACGCGGCCGAGTAGGGAGCGCACAACCGGTTCGGAGTACTGGATCACCCGGTCAAGCCGGGCGATGACAGTGATTGTGTGGTGCCAGCCTGCCCCACGGTGGTACACGTGACGCATGTCCAAGGTCACCCCAGCTACCCGTGCGCTCACAGCCGCCGGCATCGCTTTCACCGTCCACGCCTACGATTACGATCCTGATGCCGAGAGCATTGGCCTTCAGGCCGCGGCCGCGCTCGGCGAGGACCCCGCGCGTGTGTTGAAGACGCTGATGGCGCAGGTCGACGGCAAGCCGGTCTGTGTCATCGTTCCGTCGGACCAGGAGGTCTCGATGAAAAGGCTCGCCGCGGCCGTGAGCGGCAAGTCGGCCCAAATGATGAAGCCGCCGGAGGCCGAGCGCGTCACCGGCTACAAGGTCGGCGGCATCAGCCCGTTCGGGCAGCGCAAGCCGGTGCGCACCGTGATCGAGCAGGGCGCTCTCGCCCATGACCTGGTCTATCTCAATGGCGGCCAGCGCGGCCTGCAGGTGCGGATGAAGCCAGCCGATGTGCGGGATGTCCTGAAGGCGATTGCAGCGGATGTGCTCGCGTGAGCCTGCCGCCTACTGCTTCTGCAACAGCTTGAGCCGGCAGCGCAGCGCCTCGCGGATATGCGCGCGCGCGAGTTGCTCGGCCTTGTCGCCGTCGCGCGCGGCGATGGCCTCGATGATGGCCTGGTGCTCGCCGTGGCTGGTCGAGGGACGACCTGTCACGGTGAAAGTGGTCGGGCCGAGCAAGGCGATCCAGTCCTGCAATTCGCGCGAGGCATTATCGAGATAGCGATTGCGCGCGGCGCGGCAGATGGCTTCGTGAAAGGCGCGGTTGAGCCGCGCCATCTCCGCGGCATCGGTCTCGGACGCCTCGACAAAGGCCTGCTCGATATCCCTGAGCGCGTGGACCTCCGGCGCAGATGCGTGCTCGGCGGCGAGGCGGGCGGCGGCGCCTTCCATGATCTCGCGCATGGCGTAGAGCTCGAGTACCTCGGAGATGTCGAGGTTACGCACGATCAGCCCGCGGCCGCCGGCGGGCTCGACGAAACCGCGCGCCGCGAGACGGCCAAGCGCCTCCCGCACCGGCGTACGGCTGACCTTCAGTCGCTGGGCGACCTCTTCCTCACGCAGGCGATCGCCAGCGCGGTAGCTGCCGGCCTGGAGCGCCTCGCAGAGCGAACGGAACACCGCTTCGCCCAGCGCTACGCCACCGCCACGGACGATCGATCCGCCTGTCTTTGCCGGGCGTCTGGCCATGAATCCTCGGGCTCGCAATGCGCATCCTGCTCATGCAGAGACGCCGCTTGCTGCCTCTGTATATATTTGTATACAATAGTACGCAATGGCGGATCGGTTTGACCAGGGTCTGCGGGCAGAATGTCTCTAACTTGGTCGCATCGGACAGACGGCATGGGTACCAAATACGATGTGCTGGTGATCGGCGGCGGCAACGCGGCGCTGTGCGCAGCGATCAGCGCGCGCCGCGGCGGCGCCTCGGTGCTGGTGCTCGAAGGCGCGCCAAAGTTCTATCGCGGCGGCAACACCCGTCACACCCGCAACATGCGTTGCGCCCATGACGCCGCGACCGAAATCCTCACCGGCCCCTACACCGAGGAGGAGTTCTGGGAGGACTTGCTGCGCGTCACCGGAGGGCAGACCGACGAGGTGCTTGCCCGTCACATGATCCGGGAGTCCAAGGATATCCTGAACTGGATCGTGGAGCAGGGCGTGCGCTGGCAGCCCTCCCTCGGCGGCACGCTGAGCCTGGGTCGAACCAACTCCTTCTTCCTCGGCGGCGGCCGCGCCATGCTGAACGCGCTCTATCGCACCGCCGAGAGGCTCGGTGTCGACGTCGCATACGACGCCGAGGTCATCGACCTCGTGATCGAGGATGGCATGTTCCTCGCCGCGTGCCTGAAGCGGCCGATCAACGGCGAAACCGAGATCCGCGCGACGTCGCTGGTCGCTGCCGCCGGCGGGTTCGAGGCCAACATCGAATGGCTGAAGCAATATTGGGGCGAGGCCGCCGATAATTTCCTGATCCGCGGCACGCCCTATAATCGTGGCTCGATCCTGAAGATGCTGCTCGACAAGGGCGTGCAGGAGGTCGGCGATCCCACCCAATGCCACGCGGTCGCGATCGACGCCCGCGCACCGAAATTCGACGGCGGCATCATCACGCGCCACGATTCCGTCGTGTTCGGTATCGTCGTCAACAAGCATTCGCATCGCTTCTATGACGAGGGCGAGGATATCTGGCCGAAGCGTTATGCGATCTGGGGCCGGCTGGTCGCGGCGCAGCCCGACCAGATCGCCTACATCATCTTCGACTCCACCGTCGTCACCAGCTTCATGCCGACGCTGTTTCCACCGATCGCCGGGCAGACCATCGCCGAGCTTGCCGGCAAGCTCGGGCTCGACCCGGCCGTACTGGAAAAGACCATCGCCGAATTCAACGCCGCGGTGCGGCCAGGCACCTTCGATCATACGATCCTGGACGATTGCGTGACCGAGGACATCACGCCCCCCAAGACGCACTGGGCGCGCCGGATCGAGACGCCGCCTTATCTCGCCTATCCGGTGCGGCCCGGCATCACGTTCACCTATCTCGGCACGCGCGTGAACAAGGAAGCGCGGATGCAGATGGCTGACGGCAAGCCATCGGCCAACATGTTCGCGGCGGGCGAGATCATGGCCGGCAACGTGCTCGGCAAGGGCTATGCCGCCGGCATGGGTATGACCATCGGCAGCGTGTTCGGGCGGATCGCAGGACGGGAAGCGGCGAAACATGCACGGAACTAAAATCCTGGACGAAGCCGACCGTCTGATGACGGTCTGCAATTCCTGTCGCTACTGCGAGGGTCTTTGCGCGGTATTTCCCGCGATGGAGATGCGTCGCGCCTTCTCCGATGGCGACCTCAATTATCTCGCCAACCTCTGCCATTCCTGCGGCGCCTGCTATGTCGACTGCCAGTTCTCGCCGCCGCACGAATTCAACGTCAACGTCCCGCAGACGCTGGCGGTCGCACGCGCCGAGTCCTATGCGGCCTATGCCTGGCCGCAGGCGCTGTCCGGCGCCTTCACGCGCAACGGGCTCGTCATCAGCGTCACCGCCGCGCTCAGTATGGCCGCCTTCATCTTCGGCTTCGCGGCCCTCAACGATCGCAGCGTGCTATTCGGCGTCCACACCGGCCCGGGCGCGTTCTACAAGCTGATGCCGCACAACGCGATGGCCGCGCTGTTCAGCGCGGCGTTCCTCTATGCCATCCTCGCACTGGTCATGAGCGTTCGCGCATTCTGGCGCGACATCGGCGCGCCGATCGGCGGCCGGGCCGACGGCGGCTCGATCTTCCAGGCAATCCGCGATGCCGGCGAGTTGCGCTATCTCCATGGTGGCGGTGTCGGCTGCTACAACGAAGACGACAAGCCGACTGACCGGCGCAAGCTTTTCCATCATCTGACGTTCTACGGCTTCCTGCTGTGCTTTGCCGCGACCTCGGTCGCTACGCTGTACCACTATCTGCTCGGCCGCGAGGCGCCGTATCCGTGGTGGGATCTGCCGGTCGTGCTGGGTACGCTCGGCGGCTTCGGCCTTATCGTCGGTCCCATCGGGCTGCTCGTCGCCAAATCGCGCCGGGCGCCTGAGCTGCTCGACGAGAATCGCTACGGCATGGATGTCGGCTTCATCGCCATGCTGTTCCTGACCGGGTTCACGGGAATGCTGCTTCTGCTCCTGCGCGAGACAGCCGGCATGGGGCCGCTGCTGGCGCTGCATCTTGGCGCGGTGTTCGCACTGTTCATCACGATGCCTTATGGCAAGTTCGTGCACGGCATCTACCGCTTCGCGGCGCTGGTGCGTTACGCGCAGGAGCGGCGCAGCGAAGCCGGCTCTTGAGGGGTGTGCGGGGCTGACGTATCTCTGGGCCGTTCACGGAGAGCGAATCGCTGGGGAGGCCGCGCTCATGTACATGTTTCTGCCGTTTCTGCTGGCGCTCGCAGGCTGTGTGTGCGTCTGGCGTTCGCGCGCGGGACTGAGCTACGGGCTTTGGAGTGCAACCATCATCGTCACGGTCGCATGGTTCTTCCATCACGCGACCGACCCGCTGAAATTTTCGTTCTGACGGTGGCGAGATGAGCACTGCGGAGATGAGCGGGCAACGATCGGTCGGCGCGGTCCTGAACATGCTGGGCCTGCTCGGGATCTCGCTGGTCCTGACCGTCGCATTTGTCTATCAGCTTGCGCTTGGCGAGTTGCCTTGCCCGCTTTGCCTTCTGCAGCGGGCAGGGTTTATTGCGATCGGCATGGGCTTCCTGTTCAACCTGCGCCTCGGTGAGCGTGGGTCGCACTATGCGATGATCCTTGTCGCGAGCCTCGTCACCGGTTTCATCTCGCTCCGGCAGGTGTCCCTGCATCTTGCGCCAGGCGATGCCGGATACGGCTCGGCGCTGTTCGGGCTACATTTCTACACCTGGGCGCTGATCGCGGCCGTCGGCATCGTCTGCTATGTCGCACTCGTCTTCGTCCTGAAGGATGTGGCCGGCGAGCGAGATGGCGCTGCGCCGGTGGACGGCCCGGCATCGAACGCGGTCTTCGCAATCTTCATGTTGCTGGTTGCCGCAAATCTCCTGTCCACCGTGCTGGAGTGCGGAACAGGTCAGTGCGACGACAGCCCGGTCCGCTATCTCCTGCTCAAGTGACCGGAGCGAACCGTCCGTCGTGCAGAAACGCGATCGTCTGCTCGATCGCAACGTCGTGGCGCGGCAGTCCGGTGTGCGACGCCTTGACGATGATGTGGTCGGCCATCCCGGCCAGCTTCGCGCTCTCGACTGAAACCCTGCCGTCATTGGGCCGCGGCAGAACAAAGGTCGAGGCGATCGGCGCGATGGTGCGACATCCGGCGATGATGCCAATCGCGTAATCGGGCAACGGCAGATCAGCAAGCACCGGGTCTTGGGCGGTGGTAAGCTGCAAGCCGGCCGGACCGAAAGCGGCGCGGTAGAGCGACAGGTCTTTCAACAGATCGGCGACCTCGCTGCCGCCATTGGGCGTCCCCAGCATCACGACCCGGCCAAGCCGCGCCGGCCGGTATCGCGCGATGTAGATCCGCGTAAGCAGCCCGCCCATGGAATGGGCGACGAAGTGGATCGCGCCGTCGCATTGTTCGACGAATGCGGCGATCGGCGTGTGGATCTCCTCCGCGAGTGCCTCAAGCGGCTTCTTGCGGCTGGAATAATCGAGATTGAGCGTCGCGAAGCCGCGGCGCTGTAGCGCTCGATCCAGTTTCTTCAACGTCCAGGAGCCGACGCCGATGCCATGCAGCAGCACCACGCCATCGCACCGCGCATGCGCCGGTACGACGGCCATGGGCTGCGCGTTACGCAACTTCCCGCTCCGATGCCGTCGCCTGCTCCCGGGCCATCGTGGTTGCCGTCACGTAGTCGGTCTTGCCGCTGCCGAGCAGCGGCACCTTGTCGACCACCATGATCGTTGCGGGAACGGTCAGCTCGGAGGCGCCGATCGCCTTGGCCTGGGCCTGCATCGTGCTGCGCTCGGCATTCTTCTCCGTCGTCAGCAGCACGATGCGCTCGCCCTTGCGTTGGTCGGGGATCGACACGGCGACCGAGGCGGCCTGCGGCCACATGGTCGTGGCGATGCTCTCGACCGCCGACAGCGAGACCATTTCGCCAGCGATCTTGGCAAAGCGCTTGGCGCGGCCCTTGATGGTGATGAAGCCGGCCGGGTCGATCGCGACGATGTCGCCAGTGTCGTGCCAGCCCTCGGCTAGCGGCTCAAGCACGCCAGGATTTTCAGCCCTGAGGTAGCCGAGCATCACGTTCGGTCCGCGCACCGAGAGACGTCCGCCCTCCTCGATGCCGGGGACCGGATCGAGGCGGCTTTCCATCAGCGGCGAGAGGCGGCCGACGGTGCCGGGACGGTTGGCCATCGGCGTGTTCATCGCCAGCACCGGCGCCGTCTCGGTGACGCCATAGCCTTCGAGGATGCGAATCCCGTAGCGCTCCATGAACACCTGCCGCGTCCGGTCCTTGACCGCCTCGGCGCCGGCGATCACCAGGCGCAGGGTACGGAAGTCGTAGGCGTGCGCCGAGCGAGCGTAGCCGGTGAGGAACGTGTCGGTGCCGAACAGGATCGTGGCGCCGGTCTGATAGATCAGCTCGGGCACGATGCGGTAGTGCAGCGGCGAGGGGTACATATAGATCGGGATGCCCGCGAGCATCGGCATCATCATTCCGCCCGTCAGGCCAAATGAGTGGAACACCGGCAGCACGTTGAACACCTTGTCATTGGCATTGGCATCGACCCGCGCCAGCGCCTGCGCGGCGTTGGCAAGAATGTTGCGGTGGGACAGCACCACGCCCTTTGGGGTACCTTCCGAGCCCGACGTGAACAGCACAACGGCTGGGTCGTTGGCCTGGCGGGCGACGCGCGGCGCAGTGCCCGCAAGCAGGCCCTTGATCTTGTCGGCCGTGCCGATCGAGGCGCGGACGTCCTCGAGATGGACGATGCGCGCCTCCGCGGAGATCGCTGCCATCAGCTTGTCGAGCTTGCCCTTCTCGATGAACGCCTTTGAGGTCAGCACGGTCTTGACCTGCGCGGCCTTCATGGCCGCGAGGACATTGACCGGGCCGGCGGAGAAGTTGAGCATCGCCGGAACGCGGCCGATGCTTTGCAGCGCCATGAAGACGACGGCGACGCCCGCGGAGTTCGGCAGCAGCACGCCGACATTTTCGCCGGCCGCGGTGCCGGTTTCGAGCTTGCGGCTCAAGACCTGCGCGCCGAGGATCAGCTTGCGATAGGTCAGCTTGGTGCCGAGCGCGTCCTCGACGATGACCTTGCCGGTGTCACGGTCGCGATAGGCGTGGCCTAGCGCTTCGAACAGCGTGTGGTCGAGCATGGCATTCTTGACCATCGCGTCGATCATGACGTCCTGGAGCGCCGCGCCCGCAGCATTTCGGCGCGCCTTGCCCTTCAGCGCGGGATCGACCGGAAGCTTGACCGGCGGCAGGATTGTGACAGTCACCCGCGGAAACCACGAGCGCTTGATCTGGCTGCTGTTGAGATAGCTGAGATGCGAGCGCTGGGCGCCCTCGATGCGAACCGGCACGACCACGGCGTCGGCCTTGTCCGCGATCATCGCGGTGCCGTCATAGACCTTCATCAGCGAGCCAGAGACCGTGATCCGTCCTTCCGGGAAGATGACGACCGGTTCGCCGGCGGCGACGAGCTTGATCAGATCGCGTGCGGCCAGCGGCTTGCTCGGGTCCATGGTGTAGTGCTTGACCACACGCAGGAACGGCTTGGCCCACCACGCCTTGGAGATGCCGGTATCGACCGCGAAGCTCGCGTCGATCGGCAGCACGGCGTGCAGCAGCGGGCCGTCGATCAGGCTCACATGATTGGGTGCGATCAACATGCGCGTTCCTGATGGCGGCAGGTTCTCGAGCCCGCGCACCTCGGTACGAAACAGGGAGCGGAACAGGAGCCCGCCGAAATCGCGCACGCCTTCCTTGCCCCATTTCGTCAGCACGAACCAGACCGCGCCGAAGCTTGCGACGCCCAGGCCGAGGAAGATCCAGCCGACATGCAATCCGCCCGCCTGCAACAGCGCGACGAACAGCGAGCCGATCACCATGAAGGCGGCCTGCAGCACGTTGCCAGCGGCGATGATACGGGCGCGCTCGTTCGGAGCCGACCACGCCTGCACCGCGGCGAAGGATGGAACGACGAACAGTCCGCCGCCGAAAGCGAAGGCGACGAAGTCGATCAGCATGCGCAGGCCCGCAAACGAGGTTGCGAAATCGACCGCGGCGATGTCGTTCCCCTTCACGGTGACGCCGATGGCCCAGGCGAGGTCGATACCGGCAAATCCCATCATGATGGCGCCGATCGGGACCAGCGCGAGGTTCGGGCGCACGTGGCTCAGGCTGGCCGCAAACAGCGAGCCGACGGCGATGCCGATCGCGAAGATCGCCAGGCACAGCGTCACCACGCCTTCGCTGCCACCGACAACGTCCTTGACCAGCGCCGGCAGCAGCGACAGCACGATCGCGCCGACCAGCCAGAACCAGGAGACGATCACGGTGCCGTCCCACAGCCGGTGGTCAGCATAGAGCGTCTTCAACAGGCTGAGCGTCGAGGTCCAGGGATTGGCATCGACGGGCAGATCAGGCGCGGAGGGCGTTGTTTGCGGAATGCGGGAGGCAAAGGCCCATGAGAACAGGGCCAGCACGACCACGGCCGATGCGACCCAGCCCATATGGGCGGAGCCGGCCACGAACTGGCCGCCCGCGACGGTGCCGAGCAGGATGGCCATGAAGGTCGCGCCTTCGACCAGCGCGTTACCGGTCGCGAGCTCACCGAGCTCGAGCTGGTCCGGCAGCATGGAGTATTTTACAGGGCCGAACAGGGCGGCGATGATGCCGAACAGCGCAAGCGCCGCGAACAGCAGCGGCACCGAATGCAGGAAGAAGCCGGCGGCGGCGAAGGCCGCAGCGAATATCTCGGCAAATTTCAGCCGCCTTGCGACGACCGACTTGACGTATTTGTCGGCGAGCTGGCCGCCGAGCCCGGACAGGATGAAATAGGGGAAGATGAAGACGGCGCCTGCCACCGTCACCAGCGCATCGCCGTGGCCGGTCGCGGCACTGTAAAGCAGGATGATGACGAGTGCGTTCTTGAGCACGTTGTCATTGAGCGCCGAGAAGAACTGCGCCCAGAACAGCGGCGCGAAGCGGCGTGACGACATCAAATCCCTGATCATGACGAGTCCTGTTTTGGAAAGGCAGCCTGAGGTTGTTCGCGTTGTCGGTGAAACGTCACGACCGGAAGGTTGTGGGAGAGCGATTGCACGGTGACGATCGTCGCCGGCCAGCTGTGTCCCCTCGGTCCTTCCGATCCTTTTGGTCTCCAGGTGGTCTCGTTAGGTTCGCAAATATCCGGTTGTGGCCGCAGTTTCGGGCCGAAATGCCGCGCTTACGGGGATATCGCCCTGGCCGATAAGCAAAATCTGAACGGCATCTCTGACATCAGCGGAATCGGCCACGAATGTCCGGACATAGTAAGTCCTATGTTGCGGCCGGTCCTCGCATTCGAGTGGACGCGCATGCGCTCCGGCTTCTCCTCAGGTGAGGTGGGGGAGATGACGAAAGGGGTTGACGCGGCCGAGCAGGCTGAAGTGGCGGCGCTTCTGGCGGGCACCGGCGCGGCTGGTCCGCCACATCCGGAAGGTCGCGCGGCGCTCAGCGAGTACGCCGGCAATGTCGCAGGCATTTGCGATCCGATCGATCGGGGCCATGACGACCCGCAGCAGCGCGCGGCCGAAACCGCTGACGAGGGCCGCGGCGTCATCGACGAAGGTGGAGGCGATATCAACAGCGAGCGTTTGCATTTTGCAGGGCTCCAGGTTAATTTGAACAATGTTCACGTGAGTAGCTTGAAAATGAACAATGTTCAAGAAGAATCGCTGCGGGACCAAAAAAAGAATCGACGGCGTCTCCAAATCCTGGAGATCGCCCGCAGCATTATCGCGTCTAAAGGATTGAGATCGTTAAAGGTTCGGGACGTGGCCGACGCCACCGGCTGCTCGGTCGGCAGCGTCTATAACGAGTTCGGCGACTTCGACGGGGTGATCCTGACGGTCAACCGGGAGACGGTTCAGGCGCTGACGGAGCGGCTGCGAGGTGTTCCGGCTGAGGATCCGGTCCGCCAGCTCTATGGTCTGGCAGAGACCTATCTCGAATTCTTCGCCGAAAACGCCAATCTGTTGCGCTCGCTGTTCGAGCATCGGATGGAGGACGACCGTCCCTATCCCGACGACATTCTTCAGATGGTGATGGACGCCTTCGCGTTGATGCATTCGCCTCTGGTGCGTGTGCTACCGGATGCGGATGACGTGAAAATCGCATTGCTGTCGCGTACGTTGTTTTCCGCAGTGCATGGGATCATCTCGCTCGGCCTTGAAGAGCGCATGGTCGCCGTGCCGCCGCAGATGCTGCGCCAGCAGGTCACGCAGTTCCTTGACGCGCATCTCCTGGGTCTCGGGATCTTGCCGGCGCGATAAGGCGACGGTCACGCGCGAGCAGCTTCGCGCCTCGCGGTGACGAGAACGACGTCCGGTCTTCCGTTGTCGACCTGAACCCGGTTGCGCCCCTTCTCTTTGGCGCGATAGCAGGCTGCATCCGCCCGGCGCATCGCCTCTTCAAGCGTAGTGTTGGCGTCGGCAATCAAGGCAACGCCGATGCTGGCGGTCACTGCGAAGCAGCGATCGTCCCAGGCAAAATTGAACAGCTCAAGCGACCGCCGCAGCCGCTCGGCGATGTCGACCGCGTCGTAGGGCGCGCATCGCGGCAGGATCAGTCCGAATTCGTCGCCGCCGAGCCGCGCGACCAGATCATGCGGGTGCCGATCCTGCTGCAGCAGGCGCGCGACCTGACACAGCAGCCGATCGCCGGCGAGATGGCCGCAGCTGTCGTTGACGCTCTTGAACTGGTCGAGGTCGAGCAGGATCAGGCTGAGCGAATCGTCACGATGGCCATCGAGCTCGCTCTGCAGGCGCGCCTCGAAGGCCCGCCGGTTGGCGATACCAGTCAACCAGTCGTGCGAGGCCTGAAAGGCGAGGCGCTCCTTCTCGGCACGCAGCGCATCCTCGAACGCCTGACGCTGCAGCACCAGTCGCCGCGTATGCCAGATCAGGAGCAGGATCAGGCTCGCGGCGCTGGCGACGTTCAAGGACGTCAGCGTGAACTTGATGGCGCGGGAACCTTCGCCGAGCACGGTCGAGAACCGCTCGGCATGCCCCGTGAACTGCCTGTTCAACTCGGATAGCCGCGACGACAGGAATTGCACACGGTCGCCGTCCCGAATGGGGCCATTTTTCAGCTCACCCTTGATGACTTCACCGAAGACGCTGAGCTCCAGCAGCATCGGATCGGTGGCAGCCCATTCCCCGATCGCTTCGCGGAGGAAGCTGACCTGCTTGAAATAGCGGAACAGCCAGATCAGGCCGGGAACGTCATTGGGGTGGTTGCCGCCCTGCAGGAAGCCAATGCGGGCGATCTCGACATCGACCGGATCGCGCTCGAGCGCCCATCTTGCATATTCGTCGGCGATCGGGACGGCGAGCGAGGTCTGGTATTGCGCGAACTGGCTGGCTTGGCCCGAATGCAGATAGAGGTTGAGGAAATAGACGGCGTTCTTCTGCGAGCGCGACCACATCGCCTCGCCCGCGACATAGGCGCGAACCGATGACATCACCTCCAAGCTGAATCCCGCGATCGCTGCCTGAAGCACGACGACCATGACGAAGGGCGAGACGAGCTTGATGACGTGAAGGAAGGTCCGTCCCTTCACCGACGTTGCTGTTCTGCGAAGCACTGCGTTCCCCAAGTCACTCAACGACCCCAGCGGAGCGTTGCGCCTGCAACGCAAAGTAGAGGAGAAGGTTGCTTAACTCGACCTGAAAGACGCGGAGGCTGTGTCGTAGAGTGAAAGCGTTGTGAAGTGGATGCGCGCAGATCGTAGCAAATGCCACAGAGCCGGAACCAGCGCGTCATCGGCGCGCCGATGCCGCGAATCCGGTCTTTGCGATTTACTCGATTGAGAGGAATTGGATCGGGACTAGACCAGCACCGGCTTGCGCACGCGGCCGGCATCGCCGAACACGCGCAGATAACGCTCGATCTCCGAGGGCATGCCGGTTGCTTTCTCCGGATTATCGGAGAGCTTCACGGCCGGACGTCCGTCCACCGACGTCACCTTGCAGACCAGCGAGATGGGATCGAGATTGAACGAACCGTCCGGCGCGCAGCCGACGAAATCGTTGGTGAGGTTGGTGCCCCAGCCAAACGAGAGCCGCACGCGGCCGGAGAAGTGGTGATAGGTCTCCTCGATCGAGCCGACGTCCATCGCGTCGGAGAACACGAGCAGCTTGTCTTTCGGATTGCGGCCCTTCTTCTCCCACCAGGCGACGATCTCCTCGCCGGCCTGGATCGGCGGCGCGCTGTCAGGGCGGAAGCCGGTCCAGTCGGCCACCCATTCGGGCGCATCGCGCAGGAAGGCCTTGGTGCCGAAGGCGTCCGGCAGCGCGATCAGCAGATTGCCGCCATAGGTCTGGCGCCACTGGTCGAGAATGCGATAGGGCGCCCAGCGCAATTCCTCGTCGTCCTTGGCGAGCGCGGCCGCGACCATCGGCAGCTCATGCGCATTGGTGCCGATGGCCTCGAGATCGTTGTCCATCGCGAGCAGAACGTTGGACGTGCCGATGAAGGACGAGCCCAGCCCCTCCTTGACCGCTTCCACGCACCAGCGCTGCCAGAGGAAGCCGTGGCGGCGGCGGGTACCGAAGTCGGACAACCGCAAATTCTCCAGCTTGCGCAGCCGCTCCACCTTGGTCCACAGCTTGGCTTTGGCGCGGGCATAGAGCACGTCGAGCTCGAAGCGGGCGCGCCCCTTCATCGCCGCGCGCGAGCGCAATTCGTTGAGGATCGCGAGCGCCGGAATCTCCCACATTGTGGTGTGGGTCCACGGCCCGTGGAAATGCAGCTCGTACTGGCCCTCGACCTTGCGCAGCTCGTATTCGGGAAGGCGGAATTCGGCGAGCCAACGGATGAAGTCCGCCGAGAACATGTGGGTCTTGCCGTAGAAGGTGTTACCGGCAAGCCAGATCAATTCCTTCTTGGTGAAGCGAATGGTGCGGGCGTGGTCGAGCTGGGCGCGTAGCTCGACCTCGTCGATGATCTCGGCAAGCCGCACATGGCGCGAGCGATTGATGACCGAGAAAGTCACCTGCTGATCCGGGTACGATTCCCGAATCATCTGTAACATCAACAGCTTATAGAAGTCGGTATCGAGCAGGCTGCGGATGATGGGATCCAGCCGCCAGCTGTGATTGTAGGTTCGGCTCGCAATATCGGTCACTGTCATGGCCGAATTCTAGCGTGGCCGCCCGCGCGCAACCAGTGGGTTTGGCGAGGGGCTGGCCATCGCTTGGCACCCGGCGAAGCATTGCCGTCTCCGCTGAAACAACTCCTTGGTCCAGCGCAGCGGCGCGGTCACCCGCCATGAGGGTCGAGGCGTGGACCGCCGCCAATTGCGCCCGCGCCTGATCCCGCTCCGACAGGACCTCGTATCGGCGCGTCAGATTCAGGCGGCGACCGTCGCAGCCACCGATTCCAGTTGCGCGCGAATCCAGCGATGTCGCGGTGGAAGCCGTTCGCGGCGAGCCGGCGGTCGAAGTCGAGCCGCTCGTTGTCGGTGTAGACCACGGTGATGTGACGAGCCGCGAGATAGGTGCTGCGGCTGGCCGGAGCAGCGCGCGCCTTGGGATCGTAGTAACAGACGTAATGATCGCTCAGCAATCGCTTCTGCACGATGTCGATGCCGGACGGCGGCAGTATAATCGATCTATTTATCTGTGGAATAGCCTGACCCATTATCTCCCGATAAGCCGCAGTCGAAGGGAGAGACAACGCCGATGAATGCCCAGGCGCCAGCCTTAAGGGATCCCCGCTTCAACCGCCCAGAGCCGTTCACCCCGCGTGACGGCGGCTTCTTCCAGCGCGACCGCACCATCCATCCGCCAGCATACGCGCCCGGCTACAAATCCTCGGTGCTGCGTTCGCCGCGCCAGGCGTTGCTGTCGCTGGAGAGTTCGATCTCGGAGACCACGGGGCCGGTGTTCGGTCACAACGATCTCGGCCCGCTCGACAACGATCTGATCCGCAACTACGCCAAGGACGGCGATCCCGTCGGCGAGCGCATCATCGTCCATGGCCGCGTGCTGGACGAGACCGGCCGCGGCGTGCCGAACACGCTGGTCGAGTTCTGGCAGGCCAATGCCGGTGGCCGTTATCGGCACAAGAAGGACACGTATCTGGCGCCGATCGATCCGAATTTCGGCGGCTGCGGCCGCGCGCTGACCGACGACACCGGCTACTATTATTTCCGCACCGTGAAGCCCGGACCCTATCCCTGGCGCAATTTCGTCAACAGCTGGCGTCCCGCCCACATCCACTTCTCGGTGTTCGGCTCGGGCTTTGCGCAGCGGCTGATCACGCAGATGTACTTTGAGGGCGATCCCCTGATCCCGGTCTGCCCGATCCTGACGACGATCCCGGACAAGGACGCGCTCGATCGCCTGGTGGCGCCACTCGACTTCAACGCCTCGACGCCGTTCGACTCGCTTGCCTACCGCTTCGACATCGTGCTGCGCGGCCAGCGCTCCACCTATTTTGAAAATCGTTCCGAAGGAAACTGAGCCAATGCCGCAGCCGCTCAACTATCTCAAGGAAACCGCCTCGCAGACCGCCGGGCCCTACGTCCATATCGGCCTGATTCCGGCCATGGCCGGCTTCGACATTTTCGAGAAGAACTTTTCCAACGTGCTCGTGACGCCGAATACGCAAGGCGAACGCATCACGCTGGAAGGCAAGGTGATCGACGGCAGCGGCACGCCATTGCGCGACGTGCTGCTCGAGATCTGGCAGGCCAACGCGGCCGGCCGCTACAATCATCCGGCCGATCGCTCTGCCGGCGCTTTGGACGAGAATTTCCGCGGCTGGGGCCGCGGCGGCTCGGATTTCGAGAGTGGGCTTGTCACCTTCGAAACCATCAAGCCGGGCGCCATCACCGACAAGGCAGGGCGCAAATGCGCGCCGCACGTCAACATCTGGATTGTCGCGCGTGGCATCAATATCGGGCTCAACACGCGGCTGTATTTCTCGGACGAGGAGGCGGCCAACGCCGCCGATCCGGTGCTTAATCTGGTCGAGCCTCCGGCACGCCGCAAGACGCTGATGGCCACGCGCAGTGAGCGCGCCGGCAAGGCCGTGTATTCCTTCACGATCAACCTGCAGGGACCGGATGAGACGGTGTTCTTCGACGTTTGATTGATCCGTCGGCGGTCCAGCAGGATCACTCTACCCAGTCGTCGCGTTTGATCGTTCCGCGCGGGAGGATTTGCGGTGGCTGACGCATCTCGCGCGATCCCGGCCGGTCGGCCGGATCATGACCCACTTTTGGTTTCAGCTCCGCCAAATCAATGAAGACATCCGTCTGGCGGCGCAGGTCGTCGGCGACCATGGGGGGCTAAGTGGAGAGCGTGGAGACGACCGTCACGCGTTCCGCAGAAAAGCCGGACGGTCCAGCCGAAATGGTGCGGTGTGTCAGCCGGAAAACTCTGAAGGCGTCGATGGCTTGCTGAAAAAAAACGGCGCAGACGACCGGACAGGGATGGCCGCCTTGCGCCAAGGTTAGGGAGGTTCCATGCCACCAGCGCCAAAGGCGCCCAATGCATCCACGTTAAGCCCTCCGCATTCCATGCTCAATTGTACGGAAGTAAACGGCGCCTATCCCAAGGGTTCGACCCACTATACCAAGGTAGATGGACGCGGCGGCAACAGCCGCCGTTGCGATGATCGCGGTGCTGCGCTCGAAGTATATCGCCTAGCACAGCGAACGCGCCGGCCGAACACGTCCGGTTCATCTGGTCGAAAATGGACCGGCCTCGTCCGTTGACGAGGCCGGTCCTGTCATCGCGATGGGGCTTGCGCCGCCGAGCGTATCTCGGCGGCACATCAGCTAGAAGCCGGTCGGTCCCACAGCGCCGATCCAGTGCTTGACCTTGGTGGGATCCTTTTCGTCCATATAGAAGAAATGGACCATCGTCGGTCTCACGGCTGCGATATTGGGGTCGTCGAAGCGCATCGCGACCTTGCCGTGGAAGATCTTGAGCTCCGGACTATCCCAGAACTCGACCACGTCGTGGAGCGCCGTAAAGCCGCGGTCGATGAATTGCCGCAGATTGTTGCGGATCGCCTCGCGGCCGCGCCAGTCGGCGACGCCGAGATTGCAGGTCGCATCTTCGGCGAAACAGTCAAAACCCCTGCCAAAGGTCTTGTCGTCGATCTCCTTCCACATCGCCAGAAGCCATTCCGGCGGGGCGGTCTTGGTGAAGGTCTTGGTGGTCATGGTCTCTCCTCGAGGCTGGACAGCGGCAACCTAACCGGGCACGCTGTGGCGCAAATGCCAAAGACACCTCGCTTCCCGCCAAGCTCCGTTTCGCGCACCGCGCGGACTTCCGCGCGCGTGATCGAAGTGCTGGCCTATCCGTCGGTGCAGCTGCTTGACGTTACTGGACCGCTCCAGGTGTTCGCGACCGCCAACGAGCAGATCGTGGAGGCAGGCGGAACGCCGCCTTATGCGCTTCGCGTGGTGGCGAAAGATCGCGGGCGTGTGACAGCTTCGTCAGGACTGGAGATTGCAACGGAGGCACTGCCGCGCGGTGGCAGCGGGCTGGACACGCTGGTGGTCGCAGGAGGCCCGGGTGTCAATCTCGCCGCCTCCGACCCGCTGCTGCTGGATTGGCTACGGCAGCGCGTGAAGAAAGCGCGGCGCGTGGCATCGGTCTGCACCGGAGCATTTCTGCTCGGCGCATCGGGCGCACTCGATGGACGGCGCGCGGTGACACATTGGTCGTATTGCGCCGAGCTCGCGCGGCGTTTCCCGGCCGTGCGCGTCGAGCCCGATCCGATCTTCGTGCGCGACGGCACAATCTGGACCTCGGCCGGCGTAACTGCCGGCATCGATCTGGCGCTGGCCCTGGTGGAGGAGGATCTCGGCCGCACCACAGCGCTAGCGGTGGCGCGTTATCTCGTCGTCTTCCTCAAGCGGCCGGGCGGGCAGGCGCAGTTCAGCGAGGCGCTGTCGCTGCAATCGGCCGAGGACGAATTCGGCGCGCTACACCAATGGATCGGTAAACATCTCGCCGGCGATCTCTCGCTGTCCAGACTGGCGCGAGAGGCCGGCATGAGCGAACGCAGTTTCAGCCGCCATTACGCCAGGGCGACAGGATTGACGCCGCTGCGGGCGATCGAGCGGCTGCGGGTGGAGGCTGCGCGGCGGATGCTGTCGGAGACGCGCCTGCCGGTGAAGCGGATATCCCAGCGCTGCGGCTTCGGGTCGGAGGAGACCATGCGCCGCAGTTTTTTGCGCGTGCTGGCCACGGCGCCGCAGGACTATCGCCGCCGGTTCGGTTCGTGATTGCGACCAAAGTCTAGGCGGAACGCCTCCGCTGGTTGGGAACCAAATCGCATCTCGATCTTTCCTTCGACAGGTCCCCGCGGAGGATGCGTCATGAGCAGATTGCAAGAGCGCGAAACTGTCCCTGATGTCTACAACCTGTTTCTCGCCGCCGTCCTCTTCATATCGCCGTGGCTGTTCAAGCTAACCAATAGTCAGGGCAAGATCGACCTCTGGGTCACGAGTGCAATCATCGTCGTGCTCTCGCTGGCAGCAATTATCGCTTACCGGGACTGGGAGGAATGGATCAACGTCCTCATGGGCGTCTGGCTCATCGCTTCGCCCTGGTTGCTCGGATTTCCGCATACGCGGGCGATGCATCTGAGCATCGGCTTCGGCGTCGTCATCGTGCTGCTGGCGTTGCTCGATCTCTTCCTGCATTACGAGAAGCGGCATCCGGACGAAGCGCCGTTGGAGTCCGTGCAGGAGCGAGCGCACCAGTAAAGCGCGGATCGCTCAAGACATCAGCCCTCGCCGCCATGGAGCTGCGGGTCCAGCGCGGGCCCACAAGGGGAGAGGGTACGTCAGCGCTCCTGGCTACTTTCCTTCCAGCGTATTCACCGGCGTCCAGTCGGCCGGCGGTGGATGCGCTGCCAGTGTCCGGGCACGCCTGGCAAAATATTCGCACGGCGGATCGTCGCCGGCGGCACTTTCGAACAGCTCGGCCGCTTTGGCGAAGTCGCGCGCACGCCAGTACGCAAGTCCCATGGCATAGGTCGCTGCGCGGATGCCTTGCTCCTGCGTCTCCTGGTTCTTCTCGGCGAGCGGCTCGTACACCCCGATCGGCTCGTCGCGTCCCTGCACCCTGACCATGTCGAGCTCGCGCCAGGTGTAGGCGCTGCGGCTCTTGTTGACGGTCATCTCGGACGCCATGATCGCGGTGCCAAAATATTTATTGGCGCCTTCGAGCCGCGAGGCGAGGTTCACGGTATCGCTCATGACGGTATAGTTGAAGCGCCGGCGCGAGCCGATATTGCCAACCACGGCTTCGCCGCTGTTCAATCCGATGCGGTGGGCGAGGCCGCGGCCCCGGAATGCGGGATGGCTTTCGTTGAGCTCATCGAGCCGGTCGCGGCATTGCAGCGCGGCAGCGACCGCGTTGCGTGCATGATCGGGATCGTCGGCCGGTGCGCCGAACATCGCGACGATGGAATCGCCGATATATTTGTCGACATAGCCGCCATGGCTTTCGATGATGTCGGTCATGGCGGAGAGATAGTCGTTCATCAACGCGACCAGCTCGCTTGGCGTCATCTTCTCGGCAATCGAGGAGAAGCCGCTGAGGTCCGAGAAGAACATGGTGATGTCACGCATCTCGCCGCCGAGCACCGGCATTTTGCCGGAGGCGACCATGCCGTCGATCACCTCGGGCGCGAGATAGAACGCAAAGCTCTTGCGCAGGAAACGCTCCTCACGATCGGCGATCACGAAGCGGTAGCCGATTATCATCGCGAGCGCGGTGAGACCCGCGAGCACGGGCTCGGTCAGGGGCAGCGCGATGGCATGCGCGAATGTGCTGACGGCGACGGCCGCGTAGGCGACGGTGAGCCCTAGCCAGGTGATCGCCGCGCCCGTCGGAGCGAGCAAGCAGGCGGCAGCGGCAATGATCGCCGCGAACACAATTGTCAGGATCGTGCGCGGCGGGAAGCCGAGCTCGGCAATGGCATCATGCTCGAGCAGATTTCGCACGGCCGTGGCGTGGACGAAGACGCCGGCGACCGCGCTGCGGGCTTGTTGCGCGGTGCTCGCAGGCGCGGGCCGGGCGCATCGTTGCATCGGTATCCCGTCATATCCGCCGGACAGGTGCATCGAGGTGAGCTTGCGGTCATCGGAATTGAGGATGCTGCCGAGCAGCACGATCTTGCCGTCGAAGGCGCGGCGGAAGAAGTCGATGTCTCCCTTTTCGACGCAGGCGCGCAGATCGGCGAAGGAATAGGCCGGAACGTCACGGCCCATGCCGCGGAAGTTGAGCGTGAGCGCGTTGGGGACCGCGCTCGGGATCGCATAGCCGGACAAATTCGTCGCGCCGGCCGGCCCGGTCTCGGGCTGTGCGCCGAGCGCGCGCGAGGCGAGTTCGACGGCCATTGCTGGTACCGGCTGGCCCGCGATGGAGAAGCTCAGCGGCATCCGCCGGATCACATCGTCCGGGTCGGTATGGACGTTGAGCGCGCGGATGTTATTTTTCACCGCCAGCTGCTGCGCGTGATCCGGCCTGTCCGGATGGTCGTTGCTGAGAATTTCGCCAAGCACGAGCTTGCCGCTGTCGGAGAGCTTCCGCAGGGCGATCAGATAGTCCCGATCGAAGCCCTTCACACGGCTGCCGAACGACGCGTCGCCAAAGGGGATTTCCGACTGCTCGATCGAGCTCGGAAAGATGACGTCGAATCCGATGACCTTGGCGCCGCCCTCGGTGATGCTGCCGAGCACCCGGCCGATCTCGCGCGTCCAGGTCTGGGTCGGCGATCCCTTGAAGGGCGGAGTGTCGTAGGTCTCGCCGTCAATCGCCACGACGACCACCGGCGACGTCGCGGAATCGCGGCGATCGCCGATGAGCTTCCAGCGCAGCGTCGTGAGAATGTCGAGCGAGAGACCTTGCAGCCTCTGGAACGGCGGAGACGTGAAAGCCGCGCCCGCAACGAGCGCAATCACGATCGCCGCAACGATGTCCCGCCTGCCGATCCGCCGCATCGTTGCTGTCGCGGGCCGTCTATTCGAGCCGCAGCAGGCGGCCGACGATCGGCGTCGGCGACGAGGTCGCGCTGGCGTCGACCTGGAAAGTGTAGCGTTTGGTGCCGAGCTTCGCGAGATAGCTGCCGCCCGGAGTCAGCGCCTTTCCGGCTTTCGAGAGGTCATAGAATTTCCGGGCGACCACGATGTCGGTCTTGAGCGGGAGGCTGATCGTGGGCTCCTTGCCGTCGGTGCGTTCGATCACCAGCGTGCTGCCGCTCTTGGCCTGAATCAGTGGCGCAGTACCGTAGATCGTCGGCAGCTTGGCCGGCGCGCTGCCGGCATCGGATCGCATGCTGCGGAACGTGGTCGCCGCACTCTGGTTCGCCTCGCGCTCGGAGAGCTGTGCGGCGTTGGCGTCGCAAGGCACCTTGACGCGCTGGACGTTGCCGAGCTGCACGGTGCTCTGCTCCGCGCCAACCAGCACGACGCCCTCGGTGATGGTCTCGCGCAGGCAGGATTTGAGATAGCTGAGCGTGATGCCGGCCTTGGGGCCGAGCTTGATGATCTTGCCGGGCGCCACATAGTCCATGAATTCGATGCCGTCGACCTTGCCCTGGACGTCCTCGACGATGGCGGCGGGCGTCTCGGCAATGGCGGGAGCCGCGAGGCAAAACACGCCGGCGACCGTACCGATCAGGCTTCTCATGACTTTTTCATCCAGTTCGAACGATATACCCGACTGATCCACGTCCCGGCGGGAGCCTAGCAGGCGATCGCCCAGGCAAGTGTGATCAGAATCACTCTTGGTATTGGTGCACCCCGGCAGGAACAGGTTCAAACCGGTGATGGCAGAAAACGGTGCCGCGGCAAACCATTACTGTCGACGCAATATCAGACCGCCGCGGCGGCTTCGCCCGTGCGGTCCAGGTTCGGACGGCTCCCGGTCGCTCCTAATATCTCCCGGTCGCTCCTAATATTATAAAGGGTGCGAGGGTGGCCTCGGGTTTCGGCAATGGCGTCGTAGCCTGCCCGGCCGCGATCCCCACCACCTCATCCCAGCGCGACAGAAAGGCCTCGACGCAGGCCGGGTCGAACTGCCGTCCCTGGTTCTCGACCAGGTAGTCACGCGCTACGTCCAGCGGCGTCGGCTCCTTATATGGGCGCCGTGTCGTCAGGGCGTCGAAGACGTCGGCGACCGCGACCACCCGTGCGGCGATCGGGATCTCGTCGGCCCTAAGGCCGTTCGGATAGCCCGCGCCATCCCATCGCTCATGATGGCCTGCGGCAATTTGCGCACCGAGCTGGATCAGCTCGCAGCTGGAGTCGGCCAAAATCTTCTCGCCGATCGTGGCATGGGTGCGGATCACCGCCATCTCGTCGTCGGTCAGCCGGCCGGGCTTGAGCAGGATGTTGTCGGGAATGGCGACCTTGCCGACATCGTGCAGCGGGGCGGCAAGATAGATGTCGCGGCAGAGCCGGGCGGGGAGGCGGAGCTGCTCGGCGATGATCCGGCTGTAGCGGGCGACCCGCAGCGTGTGCTCGCCGGTATCGTTGTCGCGGTATTCGACCGCAAGCGCGAGCCGCAGGATGATCTCTTCCTCGCGCTCGCCGAGCTTGCGTGTTGCGGCGGCGACTTCGCTGGCCAGATGTGCAGCGCGATCGTTGAGCTTGCGTACGGCTGCACCAAGCTGAATTAAATTCCGCAGCCGCACGGTCATCTCGACGCTCTGCGGTGCCTTGGGCAGGAAATCGGTTGCACCTGCCTGCAGCGCTTCCATTTTGATGTCGTCGGTTTGCCGCGACGTGATCATCGCGATCGGGATGTCGGTGCATCCCGGCAGCGTACGAAGCGTCCGGATGAAGCTAATGCCGTCCATGTGCGGCATCTCATAGTCGACGAGCACGAGATCGAAGACGCGCTCGCGCGCGCAAGCCAGCGCCTCGACCGGATCGAGAAAGGTGGTGGCCTCGACGAGGCCTTCTGCTTCGATATGACGTTTCAGGAAATTGAGGACAGAGCGGCTGTCGTCAACCAGAAGCGCTTGGGTCAGCATCGGCGGCCGGACTCGTTCGGATGGCGAGGCGTGACCTCAACGAATAGCCCGCGCGATTTAACGAGAAGCAAACAATTGTGCCGCGTCAAACTGCCTCAACGTTGCGCGTCGCGCATGAGATTTGAGCGGGCCATGCACGCTTGCATGCATACGCGAAGTTTTGGGGATTGTGACCCGTAGTTGTACGGAGGATTCCATTAGGGGTTTGCATACTCTCCCACGCGAATAGTCGTCGTGCGGGATTCGCGCGATGCGTGCAGTGAATCCTGAGGGAAATTTGGGGGACGAATGTCGTCTGATGTCACTGAGCCGAAGTGGTCCCTACGACTGCCTGCAGATTGCAGCATCGCTGCGATCCGCAGTGTCTACGACCTGATCCGCGAGGCGTTCGGCCGGCAGGACCGGCTCGAGATCGATTGTTCCAGCGTCGACAAGGCCGACGTGACCTCGATCCAGCTTCTGCTGTCGGCTGCCAAGACCGGCGATGCCCAAGGCCGCCCGGTGGTCCTGACTTCATTCTCCCAGTCTCTGCGCAACACCCTTCGCCGTGCCGGCTTCGCCAGCGAGGCGATGATCGATCAGCACTTCCCGCAAAAGAAAGATGGCGTCTAATGGCCACGATTCTCACTGTCGACGATTCCCCCAGCATCCGGCAGATGATCAAGGTCGTGCTCGAGCCGGCCGGTCACAGCGTGATCGAGGCCGGTGACGGCGCGCAAGGCCTCGCCAAGGCGCAGGCCGGCAAGCTCGATCTCGTCATCACCGACCTTAATATGCCTGTCATGAACGGGCTGGAGCTGATCAAGGCGCTGCGCAAGCTGCCGAGCGCGGTCGGCATGCCCATAGTGTTCCTGACCACCGAATCCAACGATGCGGTGAAACAGGAAGCCAAGAGCGCCGGCGCCACCGGCTGGATCACGAAGCCGTTCAAGCCCGAGCAGCTGCTCGCCGTGGTCGCAAAGCTGGTGCGCGCATGAGTGCGATGGACCCGACCGAGGTCTTCCGCCAGGAAGCCAGCGAGCTGTTCGAGGTCCTGGAAGGGGCCCTGCTCGACCTCGGCCAGCGTCCCGACGACCGCGAGCTGGTCGATTCCGCCTTCCGCGCCCTGCACACGATCAAGGGCTCGGGCGCGATGTTCGGCTTCGACAAGGTCGCCTCCTTCACCCACGAATTCGAGACTGCGTTCGACCGCGTCCGCAAGGGCGAGATCAAGCCGACCCAGGAGCTGATCTCGGTCGCGCTCGCCGCCAAGGACTATATCCGGACGCTGATCGAGGATCCGCAGTCGACCGACGACATCATCGGCGAAGCCATCCTCGACGACCTCAAGCGCTTCGTGTCATCGGATCAGCCCGCCGCGCCGGTTGCCGAAATCGCCGAAGCGCCGCCGCTGGCACCCGTCGAGAGCAAGCAGGTCGGCTGGCATCTCTATCTGGAATTCGAGTCCCACATCCTGCGCAACGGCTCGAACCCGCTCGACCTGCTGGAAGACCTCTGCAAGCTCGGTCCGTGCTTCGTCGTGCCTGTCACCGACGGCATCCCGTTCCTCGACGAGATGGAGCCGGAAGATTGCTATCTGAAGTGGGACGTCAAGCTGCACGCGGCCTGCGACAAGGACGCGATCGACGACGTCTTCATGTTCGTCTCGGACGAGATGAAGCTGACTCTCTCGCCGCTGGAGCATGTCGAAGCGCCCGCGCCGATGCCGCTGTTCCAGCTCCTCGACGAGGGGCCGGTCGCCGAGATGCCCGCGCCGCTGGTCGAGGCCGCCGCGGCGCCTGCCGCCGCGCCGGCTGTCGCAAAGACAGAGCCCAAATCCGATGCCAGGCCCGACCCGAAGATCGAACCGAAGGCCGAAGCCAAGCGCGATGATCGCGGTATCGCCACCGTCCGCGTTCAGGCCGAGCGCCTCGACGAGCTGATGGACCGCGTCGGCGAGCTCGTCATCGCCCAGGCGCGGCTGACCCAGCTCGCCGCCTCCGGCTCCGATCTCTCGATCAAGATGATCGCCGAGGAGATCGAGCGCCTCGCTTCCTCCTTGCGCGACACCACGATGGGCGCACGCATGGTGCCGATCGGCTCGCTGTTCGGCCGCTTCCGCCGCCTGATCCACGACCTGTCGCGCGACCTGTCGAAGCCGGTCGAGTTCGTCACCACGGGCGAGGATACCGAGCTCGACAAGACCATGATCGAGTGCCTGGCCGATCCGCTGGTGCATTTGATCCGCAACGCCATCGACCACGGCATCGAGGACACCGCGACCCGCTCCGCCAACGGCAAGACCGAGCAGGGCCGCATCGAGCTCGCGGCCGTGCATTCCGGCGCGCAGGTGCTCGTCACCGTGAAGGACAATGGCGGCGGCCTCAACACCGCCCGCATCCGCGCCAAGGCCGAAGAGCAGGGCCTGATCGCGGCTGGTGCCGTGCTCTCGGATCACGAGATCCATCAATTCCTGTTCCATCCGGGCTTCTCGACCGCGCAGACGATTTCCGCGCTGTCCGGCCGCGGCGTCGGCATGGACGTGGTCAAACGCACCATCGAGAACATGCGTGGCTCGATCGACCTGTCGACCCGGCCGGGCCAGGGCACTACGGTGACGTTGCGCCTGCCGCTGACGCTCGCGATCATCGAAGGCCTGTTGATCCGCGTCGGCGAAGGCCGCTACATCATCCCGCTGTCGGCGGTGGAGGAATGCATCGAGCTGACCGCCGAGGACGAACGCTCCCGCGGCCGCAACTTCCTCAACGTGCGTGGCAACCTCGTGCCCTTCCTCCGCCTGCGCGAGATCATGTCGGCGTCGGGTACGCCTGATCGGCACCAGAAGACGATCATCATTTCGACCGGCGAAACTCACGTCGGCCTCGTCGCCGACCAGATCATCGGCAACCACCAGACCGTGATCAAGTCGCTCTCCAAGCTCCATTCCGACGTTACGATCTTCTCCGGTGCGACCATCCTGGGTGACGGCACGGCTGCGCTGATCCTCGACGTCGCGCAGCTCGTCGCGATGGCGCAGTCGAAGATCGAGAAGCAGCACATCAGCGAGGCGGCGTGATGACCGACGGTTTGGCAGGTGAACACCAGGCCGACGCGATGCAGGTCGTGATGATCGGGCTCGGCGAGGAAAAATTCGCGCTGGACGCGGGTCTCGTGCGCGAGATCATCGATCCCGTGCCCGTGACCAGGGTTGCAGGCGCGCGCGCCTTCGTTCCCAGCGTCATCAACGTGCGCGGCAACGTCATTCCGCTGGCTGACCTGCGCATCCGCTTCGGGATGCCGCAGCTCGACAACTCGGCCGACACCCGCATCGTCGTCATCGAAATCGAGCTCGACAACGAGCCGGTCCTGGTCGGCGTCACCGCCGACAAGGTCTACGAGGTCACGGAAATCTCGCAGACCGACGTGCAGCAGACGCCGCGCGTCGGCATGCACTGGAAGCCGGAATTCATTCGCTTCATCGCCAAGTGGCGTGAAGAGTTCGTCATCGTTCCGAACATGGAACGTATTCTGAATTAAACCAAGGTCTCGAGGGCTGAGGCTGGGATTAGGGGCAGCACATGCGATTTACGGTCAAGGCCAAGCTGGCAAGCGCTTTTGGCGCCATCATTGTCCTATCCATGGTGGCAGGAGGCGTGGCCTACATGAAGCTCGGCGACATGATGGCGACCGCCGACAGCATGGTCCTGCGCGCCACGCGTATGGAGAAGGCGACGCAGATCGAGAAGGACATTCTGCTCCAGCTTCGTGCGGAGAAAAACTCCATTCTCGGCACGGAAGCCCAGGCCGAACAGTTCGCCGCCGATGCAGTCAAGCTTCGCGAAAATGCGACGAAGATCAAAGACGAGGTTTATGCGCTGGCGAGCGAAGGCGGCAAGAAGCTCCTGGACAGCTTCGTTGTGGCCTACGCCAAGATGAATGCCTACCAGGAAGAGACGATCAGGCTGGGCAAGATCGACAAGGCCAAGGCGACAGAGCGCTCGATGGGTGACGGCCGCAAGGTCGTCGCCGACGCGATGGAAGCGATGGGCGCCTATGTCGTCAACACGAAGCGGCAGATGGCGGAGCAGGCGGTCCAGTCCAAGGCGGAGGGCCAACAGGCGCAATTCATGCTGATGAGCGTGATCGGAGTCTCGCTTGCCGTGGCTATCGCCGCGGCGCTCTGGATTTCGATCAGCATCAGCCGTTCGCTGGGGCGTGCGGTCGGACTCGCAGGCGCAGTCGCCGGTGGCGATCTCAACCAGACCATTCCCTCTGCCAGCAACGACGAGGTCGGCGATCTCATCAAATCGCTGAACGCAATGGTCGAGAAGCTCAGGCAGATCGTTGCCGAAGCGCTCACCGCGGCCAATAACGTCTCCGCCGGCAGCCAGGAACTCTCGGCCAGCGCCGAGCAACTGTCGCAGGGTGCGACCGAGCAGGCGTCGTCCGCCGAGGAAGCGTCCTCATCGATGGAGGAGATGGCCTCGAACGTGAAACAGAACGCCGACAACGCCAACCAGACCGAGAAGATCGCGGCGCAGTCGGCCAAGGATGCCGAAGCCAGCGGCGTTGCGGTGGGCCGCGCCGTCCAGGCGATGCAGACCATCGCCGAGAAGATCACCATCGTGCAGGAGATTGCGCGTCAGACTGACCTGCTTGCCTTGAACGCCGCGGTCGAAGCCGCCCGCGCCGGCGAGCACGGTAAGGGCTTTGCGGTGGTCGCCTCCGAAGTGCGCAAGCTTGCCGAGCGCAGCCAGGCCGCCGCGGCCGACATTGGCACGCTCTCGAGCGAGACCGTGAAGGTTGCGCAGGAAGCCGGCGACATGCTGTCGAAGCTCGTGCCCGACATCAAGAGGACTGCAGAGCTGGTGCAGGAGATCACAGCCGCCTGCCGCGAGCAGGACGTCGGCACCTCGCAGATCAACCAGGCGATCCAGCAGCTCGACAAGGTCGGCCAGCAGAACGCCAGCGCTTCCGAGCAGGTGTCCTCGACCTCGGAAGAACTGGCCTCGCAGGCCGAGCAGCTGCAGTCGACCATCTCGTTCTTCCGCATCGAGCAGGGCGGGCGCGGGGAGAGCGCTCCGTCCGCGCCGATCGACCGCGCCGTCACCCAACTCCGCAGCAAGGCGGGGCAGATGCAGGCCGCTGATCGTGGCGCGAAGAAGCCCGTGCCCGCTCGCAAGCCGGCGCGCGCGATGAAGGTCGCGGGTGGCGGCGGCTTCGCTTTCGATATGCATGACGGCGAAGACGATCGCGACGCCGAGTTTCAGCGCTGACCACTAGAACCATCGGACCCTGGACTGAGCAATGGCCGCAACCTCGCAATATCTGACGCTCGGGCTCGCCGGCGAGACGTTCGGCATCTCGATCCGCAACGTGCGGGAAATTCTCGACATGCGGCCGATCTCGCGTCTGCCGCATGCGCCGAATTTCCTGCTCGGCATGATCGACGTGCGCGGCGCGGGCTACCCGATCGTGGATCTCCGGACCAAGCTCGGCCTCCCGGCCGTGGCTGCCACCGAGGCGACCCGCATCATTATCCTCGATGTGCCGATGAAAGAGCGCCTGGTCGGCGTCGGCTTCGTCGCCGACTGCGTGTTCGAGGTCACCGACATCGACGAACAGGCGATCGAGCCGATCCCCGAGGTAGGCGGCAAGTGGCAGTCCGACTATGCCGCCGGCATCGGCCGCAAGGGCGAGAAATTCGTCGTCATCTTCGATCTCGCCAAGCTGATGGCGAATGATGAGCTACCGGGCGAGGCGCCTCGCGCCGCCTGAGTTTTACGAGAGTATGCGTGGATGAGCGTACCACCTCAATTCGAACCAACGAGACTGACATGAGATTCACCGTCAAAGCCAAGCTCGCCAGCGCCTTCGGCGTCGTCATCCTGCTGTCCATGATCGCCGGTGCTGTCGGCTATTTGAAGCTGTCGGATATGGTCGGCACCACCGAGGTGCTGGTTAGCCGTGCGGGCCGGATGGAAAAGGCTGCCGAGCTCAAGGAAGGCGCGCTGTTCCTGGTGCGCGCCGAGAAGAACTCGATCCTCGCGGCAAGCGATGCCGAATACGACCAGTTCGTCGCCGACCTCGCCAAGAATCGCGAAGCGCTGACCAAGTCCAAGGACGAAATCACCGCGGCGGCCAGCGAAAGCGGCAAGAAGCTGATGGAGAATTTCTCCGTCGCGTTCGCCAGGCTGAACGCCTATCAGGACGAGACGGTCAGGCTTGCGAAGACCGACAAGCCGAAGGCACTGGACCGCTCCATGCATGACGGCCGCAAGGTCGTCGCGGATGTCCTGGAGGCGGCTGACGGCTACATCAAGAACGTCAAGAAGAACATGGCGGAGCAGGCCGAGCAGTCCAAGCAGGACGGTGCCCGCGCCGAGATGCTGCTGATGGGCCTGGTGATTGCTTCGCTCCTGATCGCCGTTGTTGCGGCCACCTGGATCGCGCTCAATATCAGTCGCGCGCTGGCCCAGGCCGTCGGCCTTGCCGACGCGGTCGCGATCGGCGATCTCAGCCAGAAGATCGAGTCCTCGAGCAATGACGAGATCGGCGATCTCATCAAGTCGCTGAGCGCGATGACGGTGAACCTGAACGCCACGGCGGCGGTCGCCAACCAGATCGCACAGGGCGACCTCACCGTCGAAGCCAAGGCGCTGTCGGACAAGGACACGCTCGGCCTCGCGCTCGTGCGCATGGTGGAAAAGCTCCGTCAGATCGTGTCGGAAGCCTTGACCGCGGCGCAAAACGTTTCCGCCGGCAGCCAGGAGCTCTCGGCCAGCGCCGAGCAGCTTTCGCAGGGCGCGACCGAGCAGGCCTCGTCCGCCGAGGAAGCTTCATCCTCGATGGAAGAGATGGCTTCGAACGTGAAGCAGAACGCCGACAACGCCAACCAGACCGAGAAGATCGCCGCGCAGTCGGCCAAGGACGCCGAGGCCAGCGGTGCTGCGGTCGGCCGTGCCGTCAACGCGATGCAGACCATCGCCGAGAAGATCACCATCGTGCAGGAGATCGCACGCCAGACCGACTTGCTCGCGCTCAATGCGGCGGTCGAGGCGGCGCGCGCCGGCGAGCACGGCAAGGGTTTTGCAGTGGTCGCCTCCGAAGTCCGCAAGCTCGCCGAGCGCAGCCAGGCGGCTGCCGCGGAGATCGGCACGCTCTCGGCCGACACCGTCAAGGTGGCGCAGGAAGCGGGCTCCATGCTCGCGAAGCTCGTTCCCGACATCAAGAAAACCGCCGAGCTCGTCGAGGAAATCACCGCGGCCTGCCGCGAGCAGGACGTCGGCTCGGCCCAGATCAACCAGGCCATCCAGCAGCTCGACAAGGTCGGCCAGCAGAACGCCAGCGCTTCCGAAGAGGTGTCCTCGACCTCGGAAGAACTGGCCTCGCAGGCCGAGCAGCTCCAATCGACGATCGCCTATTTCCGCATCGAGCATGGCGGAAAGAGCCATGCGCCGGCGCCGATCGACCGGGCGGTCGATCAGCTCCGCGCCAAGGCCGCGACCATGGCGGCGGCCGAGCGCCCTGCCAAGAAGCCGCAGGCCAGGCCGGGGCGTACCATCAAGGCCGCAGGCGGCGGCAGTGGCTTTGCCTTCGACATGAACGACGGTGAGGATGATCGGGACGCCGATTTTCAGCGCTGAGATTTTCCGGGGATACGTCCGTCCCCCGGGGGGCCTGTGCTCTTCTGCTGTTGTGTAAACGCCAGGATTCAAAATGGCCCGGTTGGCCCGACATTCATTGCATGCGGGCCTTCAGGGCCGGGGCAGGCGGCCATGATGCCGGCCGCGCTGAATATGGCCGTGCATCTGTCGGATCGTCATTTCCGGACCATTGCCGAACTGATCGAAGGCCAGGTCGGCATCAAGCTGCCGCAGGGCAAGCGGCTGATGCTGGAGGGACGCCTGCACAAGCGCGTGCGCGCACTGAATTTCTCCGACCTGAACGAATATGTCGACAACCTGTTCGAGGCCGATCATTTCGATACCGAGCTCACCCATCTCATCGATGTGGTGACCACCAACAAGACCGACTTCTTCCGCGAGCCGCAGCATTTCACGTTCATGCGGGACATTGCCATCCCGGCGCTGCTCAAGTCGCACGGCCGCAACAATGCGAACCTGAAATTCTGGAGCTCGGCGAGCTCCACCGGCATGGAGGCCTACACCACCGCGATGGTGCTGGACGACATGACGCGGAACGGATCGCGGTTTCAGTACCGCATCCTCGGAACCGACATCTCCACTGCGGTGCTACGCCTCGCCAAGACCGCGATCTACACCCGCGATGTGCTGGCGCCGGTGCCCGAGCCGTTCGTGAAGCGATATTTCCTGTCGTCGCGCGACAAGTCGCGCGACGAAGTGCGGGTCGTGCCGGAATTGCGGCGCATGACGCATTTCATGCGGATGAACTTGATGGATACATCCTATCCCGTCGACCGGGACGTCGACGTGATTTTCTGCCGCAATGTGTTGATCTATTTCGACAAGCCGACGCAGCGCAAGGTCGTCGAGCAGCTTTGCAGTCATCTGCGGCCCGGCGGCTATTTGCTGGTCGGCCATTCGGAATCCATGGTTCACAGTTCCGTTCCGGGTTTGAAGCAGGTTCAACCCACCATTTTTCAGGTCTGATTGGAGCGCCGCCGAATATGCCGAAAGGGAAAGTTCGCGTACTGATCGTGGACGATTCGGCGTCGGTGCGCCAAATTCTTCACACGATCCTCAACGACGACCCTGATATCGAGGTGATGGCGACGGCGTCCGATCCGTTCGTCGCGGCGCGGCGTCTCCAGGACGAAATCCCTGACGTCATGATCCTCGACCTCGAGATGCCGCGCATGGACGGCATGACGTTTCTGCGCAAGATCATGGCGCAGCGTCCGATCCCGGTGATCATCTGCTCGTCGCTGACCGAAGAAGGCTCGAATGTGATGTTCGAGGCGTTCGAGGCCGGCGCTGTCGATATCGTGCCCAAGCCGAAGATCGACACGCGGCAGGCGCTGCTGGAATGCTCCACACGACTGCGTGAGTCCGTGAAGTCGGCGGCGCGCGCGCGCGTGCGGCCGCGCACGGAACGGCGTGTGATCGAGAAGAAGCTGACGGCCGACGCCATCATCCCGCCGCCGGTGCAGGGCAAGGCTCGGCCGACGACCGAGCGCATCGTGTGCATCGGTGCCTCGACCGGGGGAACGGAGGCGCTCAACGACGTCCTCGAAATGCTGCCGGCGAACTGTCCTCCCATCCTGATCGTCCAACATATGCCGGCGGGCTTCACCGCTGCCTTCGCCAAGCGCCTCGACGGCGTCTGCCAGATCCGCGTCAAGGAGGCCGAGGACGGCGAGCCGGTGCTGCCGGGCTGGGCCTATATCGCGCCGGGCGCCCGCCACATGCTGCTCCAGCGCATCGGCCTGCGCTATCAGGTCGCGATCAAGGACGGCCCGCCGGTGTCGCGGCATCGGCCCTCCGTCGATGTGCTGTTTCGCTCCGCGGCCCAGCATGCCGGTGCCAATGCGCTTAGTGTCATCATGACCGGCATGGGCGATGACGGCGCACGCGGCATGCTGGAGATGCGCAAGCTCGGCGCCTCGACCCGTGCGCAGGACGAAGAAAGCTGCGTGGTGTTCGGCATGCCCAAGGAAGCCATCGCCCATGGCGGGGTCGAGAAGGTGGTCGCGCTGCACCAGATCCCGCGCGAGATCATGCAGTGGTACCAGGCCGGACACGCGGCGGCGGTGGGTTGATCGCGATGTCTGCCATTCCGGCCAGCAGTTTGACAGATGCGATCGCCGCAGTCGAGGACGTCTCGTCGCGCATCGAGGACGTGTTCGCGCGCGTCGGCCACGAGCTCGGTCGTGGCCACATCATATTCAAGGAGCTGAATCAAGGTCTTGCGTCTCTCTCCAGAGAACTCTCCGGTGCCGAGATCGAGGGCGCCGCGACCGCCCTGCAGGAGATCGCGGCACGGCTGAGCGAGCTGGCGCGGGCGCTGCCGGCCGAGAGTGCGCTGCTGGCGACGATCGGCAAGAGCACGAGCGAGGCTTCCGCGCTCCTCAAGCCGCTGTTCAAGCATATCCAGATGATCACCATCATCGCGCGCAGCGCGCGGATCGAGGCGGCTTCGCTCGATGGTGATCGCGAGGGCTTTCTCGCCTTCACGCAGGAGGCCTATGATCTCGGCAAGGCCGTGCAGGGTTCGATCGAGGGATGCGCGCGAGACCAGCAGCGACTGTCGGACGCGGTCGCCACCGCCTCCGGCCGGCAGAAGGAGTTCGAGAGAAGCTACGGCGATCAGCTGGTCGCGGAGAGCGCCGAACTCGGTGCCGCCTATTCCGGCCTGCGCGATCAGCGCAGCAAGAGCAGCCATCTCGCCGATCTCGCCAGCGGCAGCACGCGAAAGATCGCCGAGGCGGTCGGTGGCGCGATCATTTCTTTGCAAGCCGGCGACAGCACGCGGCAGCGCCTCGAACATGTCTGCCACGGCTTACGCCTCTCGTCCGACACCGCGCCGAGCCTTGCCCCGAAGCCGGTCACAAGCGATGACGGCGCGCATGCGATCAGAAAGTTGCAGGCGGCCCAGCTCAGGGACGCGCAGCGCGAGTTCGGCGGCGACATCGGCCATATCATCCGCGCGCTGACAGCGATCCTGAACGATGCAAGTGGCGTCGTCGGTCACGGTCGTTCGCTGTTCGGCGGCGAGAACGATTCGTCCTCCTCGTTCCTGACCCGCATCAAGCAGACGCTGGCGCAGGCTTCGATCCTGATCGGCACTTGCGAGAGCGCCGGACGCTCGGTCGATGAGGCGCTCGCGGTCGTCGAGGATACGCTGGCGAAATTCCGCCAGGCCATTGCGGGACTGGCTGAAGCCTCTGTCGACATCACGCTGATCGGCATGAATGCTGGCCTCAAGGCGAGCCATCTCGGCAGCCGCGGTAGCGCCTTCGTCGTCATCGCCAACGAGCTCAAGGCGACCGCCGACCACGTCTCGGCCGGCGCCGGGCGTTTGCGGCCCGTGCTCGACGGCATCGAGCGCTCCGCCAACGAGTTGAAGGAGCTCCGCATCCAGGGCGATCCCACGCAGCTCGCCAATCTAGAGCCGCAGATTCTCCAGGCGCTACGCGAGGTCGAAGCCGGCAACGAACGGCTCGGCAAGCTGATGAGCCGGCTCGTCGACGAAGGCGCCGAGTTCGAGGGCCTGATGAATTCGGCGCAAGGCTTGATGAGCTCGCTTGGCGAGAGCTCTGCGGCACTGCCGACCGTCGCTGCGCGTCTCGAGACGGCAAGCGCCGGCACGCGTCGGCCGCAGCCGCAGGACGCGGCGCTGCTCGACGATCTCTTCGCGCGCTACACGATGGAGCGCGAGCGCGACGTCCACCGGGAGTTCTTGCAAGCTCTCGGACTGTCGTCGAGCGCCGCCGCCCGCCGGGTCGAGGCGGTCGCGCCTGCGGATGACGGCATCGAACTGTTTTGAGTTTGTGCCGACGTCGCGTACATGCGGCACCGGCAATTTGATGAGTTGGTTTTGCAGGGCGTTAACCGTCGCGGAATACGCGCCTTATTTGTCATTGCCGCGCCCCAGAGTTGGTCGCAAATACGTTTGGGTATTGCGACGGATGATTCTCATGCTGAGAGACGGCAAATACGCGGCCTGGTTCAGAACCCCGCGCGGCCAGGGCACAGGCCTCGTCGAATTGGTCGAGGGGCGGATCTCGGGCCGCGACAGCTTCTTCACCTATGGCGGTTCCTATCAGCTCGATCAGCAGCGTTTCTCGGCTGTGCTGACCGTGAAGCGCCATGCCGAAGGCAATCCGAGCGTGTTTGGTCCCGATGAAGTCGAGGTCGATCTCACCGGCCTGTGTAGCGGCGCGATGGCGACATGCTCGGGTACGGCGCGAGAGGCGCCTGAGGTCAGGTTCGACTGCACGCTGATCTACAGCCAGGAAGAAGCGCTGCCAGCCGACGCCAAATGCGCGGTCCTCAAGCTCAATCCCGACAAACTGCCCAAGGGGCTCGACAGCCGGTCGCGGCCGCGACCGCCGTTTACGCCTTCCAGGCCCCCCGCGTCCTGATGTGTGCCTTGCGCCTTAGCTTTGCGTTGACGCTGTTGGCGCGAAAGTGCCTGGAGACCGCGCCGCGGCAACAGTGCTTTTAGATGTGAAATCTAGGTTGAGGCCCATAACAAAAGGCGGACAGGGATATGCCTCAGATCTGGATGACTTATGAAGAACTCGCGACACTCAGCGGCTGCACTGCCGCCGAGGCCAGGGTGCAGGCGCTGCATCTGTCGCTCGATCGCCGCAAGAGCCGCGATGGAAACACCCGCGTCAAGCTGGACGTCGCCTTGATGGCGCGGTTCTTCGAGACCATTCGCGAAGGCGAATTCGGCCTTGATGACGCGATCATGGCGTTGCGGGAAGCGCATCGGCAGATGTCCGGCGGCCTCAGCTCCGATCAGGACAGCTTCAGGCGCGGCGTGGCGTAAGTCCGTCGCTCCGGCAGCAGTCGGCTCCGTTCGAATCAGGCATAATCATCCAGCCGGAATTTGGCGCGACCTCTGGTGTTTCACACCGGAACAGGTCGAAGCCAACGCGATCCGGGCTGGGGAGGTTGCCATGATGAGAGCCGTGTGCCTGGCGGGTGCGTTGGTATTTGCGCTCCCGCCTCTTCTCGTGACGGCCGCCAGTGCCGAAGTGATCAAATTGCAGGCGGAACTCAAGGGGAGCAACGAGGTGCCGCCCAACACAAGCTCCGGCTCCGGCAAGGCCGAGGCGGCTTTCGACACCGATACCAAAGGTCCTGACCTACACGGTCACCTACGCGAATCTGACCGGTCCCGCGCTCGGCGCGCATTTCCATGGACCGAGCGAGGCCGGCAAGAATGCCGGCATCGCGCTTCCGTTCAAATCTGCGCAAAGCCCGATCCAGGGAACGGCGACCCTTACCGAGGCGCAGGCTGCTGATCTGCTGGCCAGCAAATGGTATGCGAACGTCCACACCGCGGCCAATCCGGGTGGCGAGCTGCGGGGGCAGATGACGAAATAGGCTGTCAGGTTTATCCCGCACATCGCGGCCGCGATGTGATTTGACGCCGCTCGCGTCAGGACGGCGGTCTGGGCAGGAAGGCCAGAATGGTCTGGGCGAGGCTGACGCCGAGAATGCCGCCGGCAGACTTTTGCAGCACGTCGAAGAACCGCGGATCGCGGTCGGGGACCATCGCCTGCAAAATTTCGAGCCCGACGGCGACGGCGATCACGAATGCGCAAGCCAGCCCGAAGCGTCCCGGCAGCAGGAAGGACAGCAGGAAGCCCAGCAGGCAATAGGCGCTGAAGCGCTCGATCACGACGACCCAATAGGCCTCGGCATGGCCGATCAGCACCGGCCTGCCCGCAAGCGTAGCCAGCGTGGCATAGATGATCAGCGCAAGGCAGATGGCCGCAGCTGCGATGAGATGATTTCGGCGCATTGCAGCATCATAGCCGGTCGACCTGCGTGCCGCTCTCGAAAGCGGAGAATATCGTTAAGGGGCGTATGTCGTCGATTGTGTGTTCATGACTGGTGGTTCGCGCCGGGACATGTTCGGATGACAACTGTTCGAATTCGGGCCAGACGGCCCGGTCAGGCCACCAGTGTGTCGCCGGCCGGAGCCGCGACTGCGGGCGCGGCACGCCGCGACGCCATCAATTCGCTGAATTTCGCAAAGGGCAGGGGCGCGGCGACGAGATAGCCCTGCCCTTCCTCGACGCCGCATGAGATCAGCGCGCGGACCTGCTCCTCGGTTTCGACGCCTTCCGCAACCACGGTCATGTGGAAATCCCTGGCGAGCGCCACCAGCATCTCCACGATTGTCGTCGTCGAGGCGTCCACCGTGATGGTGTCGACGAAAAACTCGAAGCCGGCGCTGAGGATATGCCTAGGCACGACATTGAACGAGAGCTGGGCTGGAAGTAAGGCTTGAATTCACCCCGAGCCAGCGCACGATCGAGATCGGCGACGGGCCCCTCCATGCGCCGCGTCCGCGACAGCAGGATACCGAACAGCACGCCGAGTGCGACCGCGACCGCCATCGCCGGCCAGTAGACCTCGCTGTTCCATGTCGACAGCACGGATTTGTCAATGCGGATGACCGCGCGCAACGGATAGCGCGCTGAGCTTTTCTCAAAATCGACCGGATGCGCCAGGGTCTTGTCGGCCTCGAGCGCGAACTCACCGAGCTGCGCGCCGTTCTTGAGCGCAAGCAGCACTTCGCCATGGGCGCGCAGCTCGGCCGGCATGATGTCGAACAGGCTGGGATTGATGCCGAGGGATGGCGACCAGTGCCTTGTTGTCGCCGATGTCCCTGAGCACGCCGAGCGCGTCGCCGCCGAACTGCTCGACACGGAACAGCATCAGCTTCGAATCGCGCGAGGCAAGCATGTCGGCCCGATCGACCCAGCCCTTGTCGAATTCGAGCGTCTCGGAATAGGCCGAGCAGATCACCGAGCCGTCGGAATTGACGAGGCGGACGTCCTTCACGGCGGAGCGTTGATAGACGTGGAGGCGGATTGCCTGGAGCGAGGCGGGGGCGCATGTGGCGAGCCCGCGGCCGGCCAGCTCGTCAAGGCTCGCGGTCGCGAAGTCGACGGCGAATTCGGACCGGCGCAGCACGACTTCGGTCAACTCGTCGAGCTGGCGCGTCTGCTGATCCCGGATGAACCGCGTCGCCGCGATATGACCGACGAGCGCAAACGCAGCCATGCCCGCAAGCACGAGCGCCGCCAGTAGGAATTTCGGCCGTGCTGCTTTCATCCGGCCCGCAGAGGTTAAGAGAGAATGACCAGAACTCTAAGCTTGGAGGCGCTAAGATAGGGTTTAAGGCGATCGCATGCGGTTGCGTGAACGTCAGGATCAAGCGACGCGGCAGCGCCCGAAGATCTCTGCCGCGACCGGTGGTCTCGGCAGCGTCAGAAGTGGCGGCGCAAATGCGATTTCACGCTGACGGGACTGAGATGGCGAGCGCCGGTGCCCATTTTCCAGCTATCCGGCCTGGTCACCCACAATCGCCACGCCACGAACAGGATATTAACTGCGAACCAAATCGACATCGTGATTAGGAAAGAGTTTGCCATGACGGCCTCCGCCTTCCGCATTCCTTTAGGGAACAATGCTGAGGCGGTCCGAGAGTTCCGCTTGTCAAGTAAAGGCCAGCCCATCGGCGCTGCCCAAATTCTCGTCATCCGCGGGTCTGGCCCGTCGGGGCAGGCGCGACGACGATCGTCTCATTGCAAGACGATGGCGCCGGCGAGGCGCGGCGTTCAACGCCGATTGTAGGACCAGCCCTTGTCGACATCGGTCGGGTAGCGGGCCGCGAAGTAGGGATTCTTGAGGCAGTTGCGCGCGGGATCATAGATCCGGTCCGCACATTCGTGGAAATTCAGGAATCTGCAATCGAAGCCGAACGCACACCAGGGTGCGCCTTTTGGGAATCCGAACCCCACGGGGACTTGCGCCGACGCCACGGAGGGCAGAGCCAGCAGCAAGGCTACGACGAGAACGCGGGACAACATGGTGCAATCCTCCAACGAATCATCGATCGGGTACCGAGGCCGCCGAGCGATCGTCCTCGGCGGCAAACAGCCGACGTTCAATTGAAGAGTCTAACATCCGCACGCGGAGAGATCGAGGGTGCTGAAGCGTCTGGAATGCGTCGTTTTGCGACTTGCATTCGGCTGGTGCCGACGGCATTGGCCCGCGTCCACGAATTGTCGCTCGCGCTGCGTACGCAGCTCGCGCTGCGTACGCCGACTAGCTCTTCTTTGCGGCCTTTGACTTGAGCGCCAGGCCGAGACGCAAGGCCATGCGCTTGATCGCGTCGGGCGATCGCCCGAGCTGCTTTGCCGCCTCCTCCAACGACGTCGAAGATTTGGCCAGCTCCATGAGCCGGCGGTCTTCCTTGAACGACCAGGGCTTCCGCGCCATAACCGAAATGATCCTCTTGCATCGACACAACGACAAAGCCGCCAAGCGGACCCATGTCGCTCGACGGCTTTGCTTGGGTGGGGCCGGGCTTGGGGAAACCCGGGTGCGAAGATGGATATGCGATCGGTGAGACTTCGCAACAAACAACCGGGATTAAGCTAACCCCTCAACCTTACCGCGAGGAAATCGGCGTCTGGCGCTCCGTACAACTCCGGGGTTTTTCTTGCCTCGCGCGCCGATCAACGACGGTCGCAGCCATCCGGCCTGACGTTCCGCCACCATGTCCGGTTGCCGCCGAGCCGGTCTCGGCTCTCCCGACAAGACCGCTTGCGAAAATTTCACATGCAGTCGGACGGTCTCTCGTAAAAGTTGCAAACCATTGTGTTGTTCAAATCCCGCTTGGGCGCACCCTTGGGAAAATTTGTTCCGTCACCCGATGCTGCGCGCCGAATCGATTCAAAATTCGTTGAAGATCGATGTCGTGAAGGAGTCCGCGTGCGCATCGTCCGTTTCTCGTCTGCACCTGTCACGAGATCGTCGAATTCGTTCGGCTATGATCGTGCGAGCGATACGAATAAAAAAGAAGATCGAGATGCTTCAAAAAACGCTATCTGCCAAGCCTCTGGCGAAGATCAGAGAGCGGGCATTCGAAGGTGCCTTTCTCGGCGTTGCGCTGATCGCAATGGCGGGGTGGGCCTATTTCATCATTCTGCTGTCAGTGAAGTTCTTCATCTGGCTGGTTGGTTGATGCGAACGGCCAGGAAGCAAGCACGCTGCTGCCCAAAAATTCCCGCCTGTGACGACAAAATCAGCGACCGTGATCACGATCTCGACACAACTCGAAGATGAGAATGTTTGCTCGCCGAATGGAGGCGACGGACGCGCGGCCAAATAAATAGAGAGACGTTCGGATGGGTTTGGTTTCGATTCTGATTTCGATCTTCATTGGCTTCTGCGTCGGCTATGCGATGCGCGCGCGGCGGGCGCACAGGGAGCAGCGACCGGGCCATGCTGCATGGGAGCGCCAGCACGTGTCGTTTGCCAGGGCGCGCCGTGCATTCTGAGTGGATTCCGCCGAAAGCATACGGCGCGAAAGCAACCATACCTGACAGGTTGGACCGTGCCGGACATTGTTCCCCTTGGATCTCCTTATTGAGTTGCGCACAGTTCTTGCAGGCGTTGTCCTGTTGGTCTGAGCGGCCCGTGGATTGCGAAAGAGGTGGTGCGGCATGACGAGCGTCAGGAACACCAATGCGCCGCGGCGATATTTCGTCGATGCGGTCGGCAGGCGCGTTCTGATCGGTCTTACGCCCGAGGAGACTTTTGAGTTCGAGCGGCTCGACAGCGAACCGGATGGCGGTCGAACCGAAGCGATCTGGAAAGAGCAGAGCTCTCCGCCTGCTCCCGGCGAGCAGCGCTGGCTGGAGCTATATGCCAAGCATGAAGATGCATGGAAGCTCTGGATGGCACAGAGCCGCGTCGATCGACCCTATGTTGAGTCCTATAGGCCGGAGCCCTAGGTCAACTCGTCCGGGCTGGCTGGCGCGGGAAAAAGCTTCGCGAGGCGGTCCAGCCCCATCCCGCGTACTCTTGCGTTCAGAGCATGCCGGGCCATGACGTGCCTGAACTTCCATTCAGGGCCAGAAAACTGGTCCGCGTCCCAGATCTGTGGTCTCGGACGACCATCCAGGCCGCGAATCCAGACGAAGTATGATTCGTCCATCCTCGTATGAGTCCCTCTTGCAGATCGGCGCGGTCAGCCTGGCGTCACATCTTGCCGGACGGCAGCTGCCACGAGGGGGTGGTCGATCCGCTAGCCGAGACCGATACGCTTCTGCTGATAGCCGCGATCGAGAATGGCTTGCCACCAGTTGCGACTGTCGAAGAACCAGCGAACCGTCTTGGCGAGGCCGCTTTCGAAATTCTCGTCAGCGCGCCAGCCGAGCTCGCGCTCGAGCTTCGAAGCATCGATCGCGTAGCGGCGATCGTGACCGGGGCGGTCGGCGACGAACGAAATAAGGCCGCGCCGGGAGCCCGCCGTGCGCGGCGACATGTCGTCCAGCAGGTCGCAAATGCTTTCCACAACGTGCAAATTGCTGCGCTCGTTTCGGCCGCCGACATTGTACGTCTCGCCGACCGCACCGCGCTCGAGCACGAGCGTGAGCGCCTTGGCGTGATCCTCGACGTAGAGCCAGTCGCGAATGTTCTGTCCGTCGCCGTAAACCGGCAGCGGCTCGCCGGCGAGCCCCTTGATGATGATGTGGGGAATGAGCTTCTCGGGAAAGTGATACGGCCCGTAATTGTTCGAGCAGTTCGTCACCATCGTCGGAAGGTCGTAGGTCTCGCGCCAGGCGCGAACCAGATGGTCGGAGGATGCCTTGCTCGCCGAGTAGGGCGAGTTGGGTGAATAGGACGTGGCCTCGGTGAAGTAACCGTCCTTGCCGAGCGACCCGAACACCTCGTCCGTGGAGATGTGGAGAAAGCGGAATTGCGAGCGGCGATCCGGGCTCAGGGCCCTCCAGTATCGCAGCGCTTCCTGCAGCAGCGTGAAGGTGCCGACGATGTTGGTCTGGATGAATTCGCCGGGGCCGTCGATCGAACGATCGACATGGCTCTCGGCCGCCAGATTCATCACCGCGACGGGCTGGTACTTCTCGAACAGCTTGCGAAGCGAGGCTGCCTCGCAAATGCACTGCTTCTCGAATGCATAACGCGGGTTTGCTTCGGCGCCAGGGATCGACTCGAGATTCGCCGCATACGTCAGCTTGTCGATATTGACGACGCGCGCGTGCGTGTCGCGGAGGAGATGACGGACGACTGCAGAGCCGATGAAACCTGCACCGCCCGTGACGAAAATCGTGGAGCCTTCGAAACGCATGGATGATCTGCCTCAGTCTTGAGCGGCGAAGGAACGGGCTACCGATTGCAGATACTCGCCGTAGCTGCTCTTGGCGGTCCTCTCTGCAACCTTCTTGAAGGCTTCGAGAGAAATGTAACCGCGCCGCAACGCGATTTCCTCGGGGCAGGCGATGCGCAAGCCCTGGCGCTGTTCCAGGATCTGAACGAAGTGGCTGGCTTCGACCAGCGAGGCGTGCGTCCCGGTGTCGAGCCAGGCAAACCCGCGCCCGAGCACTTCGACGAACAGGTCGCCACGTGCGAGGTAGGCATTGTTCACGTCGGTGATCTCGATCTCGCCGCGCGCCGAAGGCTTGATCCCCGCAGCGATGTCGACCACGCCGTTGTCGTAGAAATAGAGGCCAGTGACGGCCACATTCGACTTCGGCTGCTTGGGCTTCTCTTCGATCGAGCGCGCGCGTCCGTCACTATCGAGCTCGACCACGCCGTATTGCTCGGGTGAGTTGACGACATAGCCGAAGATCGTGGCGCCGCTCTTGCGAGTTGCCGCCCTGGCCAGCATTTCCGGAAGTCCGTGGCCGTAAAAGATATTGTCTCCGAGAACCAGCGCGACGGAATCCGATCCCACGAATTCGCGACCGACGATGAAGGCGTCGGCAAGACCGCGCGGAGACTCTTGTGTGGCGTACGAGAAGTTGATGCCGATCTCGGACCCGTCGCCGAGCAGGCGCTGGAACAGCGGCTTGTCCTGCGGCGTCGAGATGATGAGAATGTCGCGAATTCCAGCGAGCATCAATGTCGACAGCGGATAGTAGATCATCGGCTTGTCAAAAACCGGAAGCAGCTGCTTCGATACCACTGTCGTGACGGGAAAAAGGCGTGAGCCTGTTCCGCCAGCGAGTATAATTCCCTTCATAGGTCCCTCTGGTTTACCAATTCGAAAATATCAGATAGTGTGCGCTGCACAAGATCGTTGTGTGTGCGGAGCAGAAGACGCTGCAATGAACGTTATCAAGACAGACCTGCCCGAGGTTTTGATCATCGAGCCGAAGCTATTCGGCGATCAACGCGGCTTTTTCTTGGAGACCTACCAATTCGAGCGCTACGCGCAGAGCGGAGTTGCGCAGCCGTTCGTTCAGGACAATCTGTCACGCTCGCGTCATGGCGTGTTGCGTGGGCTGCACCTACAAAATCCGGGCGCGCAGGGCAAGCTGGTCACGGCGCTCCGCGGTCGCGTCCTGGATGTTGCTGTCGACGTCCGCGTCGGTAGCCCAAATTTTGGGCGTCATGTTGCTGTCGAACTGAACGAGGAGAATCGGCGGCAATTGTGGGTTCCTCGCGGCTTCGCGCATGGCTTTGCCGTTCTCTCCGAGACGGCCGATTTCTTCTACAAATGCGACGCGCTCTACAGCCCGAAGGACGAGATCTCGGTTCGATGGAACGACCCGGCGATCGGTATTGACTGGGGCCTCGCAGACCCCGCGCTTTCGCCCAAGGATGCCGATGCGCCCTTGCTCGCGGATGTGAAGAATCTCCCGCGCTACGGGGAGATCTGACATGAAGATCCTTCTGACGGGCACTGCGGGACAGGTGGGCGGAGCTCTGCTTCCGCTGCTTCAAGGGCGGGCCGATATCGTTGCGCCGGCGCTCGAAGAGTTCGATCTGTCGCGGCCGGACGAGCTTGCCGGCAAGCTGGATTCGATCAAGCCGGATCTGATCATCAATCCCGCCGCCTACACGGCTGTCGATCGTGCGGAAGACGAGCGAGAGCTCGCCTTTCGAATCAATGCGGAATCTCCCAGGGCCATCGCCCAGTGGGCGGCGCCCCGCGGCGTGCCGCTGGTGCACTTTTCGACGGACTATGTCTTCGACGGCTCCGGCGATCGTGCCTGGCGCGAGGACAGCACGCCGGCGCCTCTCTCGGTGTATGGCCAAAGCAAGCTTGCCGGCGACCAGGCCATTGCCGAGGCAGGTGCTCTGCATGTGATCGCGCGTACGTCCTGGGTATACGCTGCCACCGGTGCGAATTTTCTCAAGACGATCGTGCGCCTGGCCGGAGAGCGCGAGCAATTGAAGATCGTAGGCGACCAGGTCGGCGCGCCAACGACAGCCGATACGATTTCGCAAGCAGTGGTTGCAATGCTGCCGCAGAGCGACGATGACCTTCGCAAGACGTTCGAGGCGCGAGGCGGCGTCGTCAATCTGGTCTGTGCGGGCGAGACCAGCTGGCACGGCTTTGCGACTGCGATCGTTGCCGGGTTGCAATCGAGGGGCGCCAAATTCGCCGTGAAGGAAATCGTTCCGATCCGATCGGACGAATTTCCGGTCAAGGCGAAGCGGCCCGCCAATTCTCGCCTTGACCTCACGCGGCTGCGCGAGCGGTTCGGCATTACGCCGCCCAGCTGGCAGCAGGCGCTCGATCGCGAGCTGGATGCCCTCAAGGCGACGATCTGAACGCGGGTTCACAGGGCGGCATCGGAGCACAACGTTCCGCAGCCTTTAAACTTTGTTAACCATCCAGGGCCCATTTTCCGGGTTGGCGCCTCGAACCGGAAAGTGCACGCATGTTTCAGCTCTTCTTGCGGGCCCGCACTCACAATTTCCTGAAAGACCGTTTCGGCGGGGAGCAGACGTTCCGCGCCCGCTCGCCCGAGCGCGACGCCGACACTGATCGCACGCGCATCGGGGCCATCATGGTCGCAATCGAGGACGCGCTGCATGCGGCGGAGCGTGAGCAATCAGGACTGAACCGCCGGGTGGAGGACGTGCTGGCGCGCGCGGCCGTGACCATCGGCAATGGCGACGACGAATATCTGGAGCGTGAGGCGCTGGACAATCACCATCAGGATCTGTTCGACAAGGAAATCCTGAACGGCCAGCGCAGGCTCAAGGAACTCAGCGCCTCGATCGCCCATTTCAAATTCCTGAAGGCCGCGATGCTCAGCCGATTCCCGGAATACCGGCCGTCGGCAAGCCAGACCAATTGACGCTTCGCGCCGCGCGCAGGCGCGTCGCTAGATCGCGAGCATGCTGTTGCCCTGAATCGACAGCAGGGTCAGGTTGCCGGTCGCATACGCTCCGGTGTCGATATTGGCACGGTTCTCGAGCAGCTCGGCCTGGCGCACCGGCGTATGGCCGTGCACGACGTATTTGCCGAAACGCTTCTTGCTCTGGAGAAATTCGTCCCTGATCCACAGCAGATCCTGCTCCCGCTGCTCGGATAGGGGGATTCCCGGACGAACGCCGGCATGCACGAAGAAGAAGTCGCCGCATGTGAATGTCGGCCGCAACTGGCGCAGGAACGCAATGTGCTGCGGCGGCATCGCGGAGGTGAGCTCGCGCACGAGATCGGACTGTTCGTCCTTGCTGAGATCGGGCGTTGCCGAGATTCCGTAGGACATCAAGGTCTGGAGGCCGCCGAACTGAAACCAGTCGGCGGTGCGCGAGGGATCATCCAGCACCGAGGTGAAATAGGCCTCGTGATTGCCCTTGAGAAAGACCGTGTTGCGGCGGCGGCTGCGGTCGATCAGCAGATCGAGGGTGTGACGCGAGTCCGGTCCGCGATCGATGTAGTCGCCGAGAAAGACCTCGATCGCGCGATAGGGTCGGCTATTTGCCATGTCCGCATCGATGACGGCGAACATTTGCTCGAGCAGATGCGCGCAGCCGTGGATGTCACTGAGTGCGTAGATCCGCACGCCGTTCGGCAGCTTCGGCCGGGGCGGGTTCTGAGTCGGGATTGTGACCATGGGGTCCAACTCTTTCAGAGAGCTTCGCCCGGGATGTCAATATGCTATCGACGAATTCGGGCCGGCACGAGCGGCTTTTTTGTCCACGCCAAGTGAACGCCGGTTCGTGCGGCTGTCCTCTCACCCGTGCGGTCCGATGAGGCGTCGATTTGCGGCGCTTGGTGCACTCAGCCGAAGCTGCGGCTGTCGAACGACGGTGAAGCCTTGGTGCGATTCGCCGCCGCACGCATGCGAAGCAGAAGGGCGCCACAGAGATAGCCAAGCTGGAGCACGGCGGCAAAGACAATGACCATAACGACAATGTGAGCCGGGCCCTGTCCCTGCCATGCAGAGACGGCGCCGATCATCGCTCCGCCCAGCACGATCGCCGGAGGCAGAATGAAAATCCGGAATCGGCCGCCGAGCAACGATCCGATCAGCAGACTGAAAATGGCGACGGTACTCACGGCACAACTCCCAAGAAACTGCCATGAGTGTTAATGGCGCCGGCCTAAGGTCGGCTTAAGCAACAGGGTTGAACAATCGTTCAAATGCGCGCGCAACAATGTATAAATTTAGAATGATTTGATGCGAAACGCGGCGTGATGCTCAGTTGAATGTCAGGCTTGTGACGACACGTTGAGCATGCACGTATGCAGCTGCCGCATTGCAGAAAATAGATTTGATCTTTTAGGTGCGGTGCCGCATTGTTGCTTTGTTTAGTTAAGAGATTGCCGAACGCGCACCGTAAATTAAATCGACTGCTTGCAACTCGGCGGTTGCGAGTGCGTGACGAGGCAGCGAGGTTCGGATGGCTGTAGCAACTTATGGTTCGGAAAACTATTATTCGGTTGTATCGAACCGTCGCGGTGCCCTCCAACGTCCCCTCCAGCTCGCTCTGATCGCTGGCGACTTTCTTGCGCTCCTGCTGAGCTATTTCGCGGCGACTGGTCTGTATCGCCTGCTCGTTGCCGAGCAGGATTCGTCGGTCGGTGCAGGTCTCGTGGTCGCCGCCGTGTTCGTGACGATCTCCTACTTCCAGGGCGTCTACGATCATCATCGTCTTCTCAACACGGTCTGGCAGCTTCGCAAGACGCTTGCAATCTGGGCCGTCTCGCTGACCATTCTCGCGGTCGAGGCGTTCCTGCTCAAATCGTCGGCGGATCTGTCGCGGGGAACCACGCTGCTATTTGCTGCGACCGGTGGTGTTGCTCTCGGTGGCCTCCGGGGGCTGTGGCGCATCGCGCTGAACTCGAGCTATGCCAGAGGCCGCCTGGTCGACCGCAAGGTCGTGCTGCTCAGCTTGAAGCCGCTCGATTTCACGTCGAGCCGTTTCAAAGACCTGCGCAAGCACGGCTTCAATGTCGTGCGTCATTTCGTTCTCGGGCCGTCCGAGGATGGCTCGGGCTGGGATCACGAGATTCGCGACGTCGTGCGTCAGGCGCGTGCGGCCGATGTCGAGGAATATCTTTTGGTCATCGACTGGGACGAGATGCCGCTGCTCCAGAGACTGAGCCAGCACCTGCGCGTGGTTCCCCAGCCGATTCGCCTTTTGCCGGACTTTCCGATCGCCGATCTCGTCTCACGGCCGTTCCAGCCGGTCAGCGGCACGGTTGCCATCGAGATCCAGCGTGCGCCGCTCACTGTGTTCGAGCGGGCGCAGAAGCGCTGCCTGGATATCGGCCTTGCCTCGTTTGCCCTGTTGCTGCTGGCACCGCTGCTGATGACGGCAGCGATCATGATCAAGCTCGACTCGATCGGCAATGTGATCTTCAAGCAGTCCCGCCGCGGGTTCAACGGCAAGCCGTTCCAGATCTGGAAGTTTCGTTCCATGACGGTGGCGGAGAATGGCCACACCGTGACGCAGGCGACTAAGTCTGACGTCCGGGTCACCCGCGTCGGTCGCGTGCTGCGACGGACCAGCATCGACGAGTTGCCGCAACTCTGGAACGTCCTGCGCGGTGAGATGTCGTTGGTCGGACCGCGGCCGCATGCGCTCGCGCATGACAATTATTACGACCAGCTGATCAGCAACTACGTGTATCGGCACCACATGAAGCCGGGCCTGACCGGTTGGGCCCAGGTCAACGGTTTCCGCGGCGAGACGCCGACCATCGACCTGATGGAGAAGCGGGTCGAGTACGATGTCTGGTACGTCAGCAATTGGAGCATCTGGCTGGACATCAGGATCATCCTGAAGACCGCTCTGGCGCTGGTCCATCAGGAGGCCTACTGAGAAGCGCGGGCCTCTGTCCGTCGGCGGCAGAGACATTTTCCTTGGCATCGATCATCAGCTAACGCGGCGCTCCGGTCCGCGCGCTATCGGTGAAGCAGGGAAACCGCCGGCTAATTCTCGAGCAAGTAGCGCGGACGGTCGTCTGCCGGATAGCACCGATGCTGGATCTTTCCTCCGGCGTCCCGGACGAGATACCAGAAAGCCAATTTCTCCCGTTCGGACACGTCGCAGGTCAGATCGAGAAGTCTGCCGCGTGCCGACGCCGGGGATTTGACGTAGAGCGCGGCGGCGCTGGGATACAGCCGGTCGTGGAAGACGTCGTTGAAATCCTGTACCGCAGCGTCCGTCAACGCCGTGGGCAGCGCGTCGAATGCCCGGAAGGCGAGAGGCACGCGCATCATTTGCAGCCAGACCTCATGCGGTGCCAGGCGGTAGGATTGGCCGAGAAGCGCGACGGTTCTGGACGTTAGTCCGTCCTGGCGCGAGCCAGCCCAGAACGCCCCCAGCCATCCGAGCGACTCGGTCGGAGCGCATCCCATCAGGATCTTGCTCATCCGCTGGACGGCATCAACATCCGCATCCGCCTGTGTCAGGTCGGTGCTGCGGACGGTGATGTCGGCGGCCGACAATTGCAGGACCAGCAACTCCCGAAGCACCTTTGGTTCGCACTGGTGCTGAGCGGCCGGCAGGTTCGCCGCCACGATGCGCCTCAGCAACGGCGCGTCATAGCTCTCGCCTGCGGCGATTTGCCGGGCAACCCGCGATACCGTGGGATCGGTCAGATAGGAGAGGGTCGATACGCCCCACGCCAGGGCGAAGGCCGCCAGCAAACAATTGGCGGCGCGCGCGAGCCAGCGCGGGCGACGAGATGCGCCGGCGTCGCCTTTAGGCTCCCTCGACATAGTACGCGTTGTAGTGCGAGCCTTTGTAGCCCTCGATGCGCTTCAGCATCTTCGGGTTTGCACCGTTGAGAACGGTGCCCAGCACCTTCTTCTGGATGCCTTCGGAGCTCGACATCGATTCCTGCAGAGCCGTACGCGTCGTGCGGCCCCATTCGATGACATAGACGTAGGCGTCAATGAGGTGGCTGATAGCCTTGGCATCGGTCACCGGCATCACAGGCGCCAGATCGATGACGATGTAGTCGTATTCGTTACGCAGCAGCGCCAACAAATCGGCCATCGCCTTCGAGGCCATGATGTCGGCGGAGTTCACCATGCGCGTAACGGCGAAGGAGGGCAGGAAATCCAGCCCGGTCTCCGCGCTGCGCCGGATGTGATGTCCAACCGATTGCGGATTCTTGAGAGCCTCGAGCAACCCGCTCTTGGCGGTCGGGTCGAGCTCCTTGGTCAGCGAGCGCGTATGGAGGTCGCCGTCGATCAGCAGCACGCGCTTGCCGGTGAATGCGGTGAGGTGCGCGAAGTTGGCGGAAACCGTGGTCTTCCCTTCCTTCGGAAGCGAGGACACGATGCCGATGATCTTCACCTCCCGAGACAGGCGGGCGAGATCGATCGAGACCTTGATGTTGCGCATGGTCTCAGCATAGCGCGAGAAGGGATGGTCGATGACGTAGCGGGACAGCTGGCCGCTGGCCTCGACCGGTGTGCCATCGTGCGATCGCGATCCTCGCGCCTTCGGCAAGCCCATCGCCTTGGCGCCAATGGCCGGAAGCACCCCGAGACATTTGACGCCGATCTCGTCCTCGACCTCGGTCGGAGAGCGCAGGACGTCGCTCAGCATCTCCCGGGCAAAAGCGGCGCCCAGGCCAAAGCAGAGACCGCCGAAAAGGGCGCCGATCAGGGAGAGCACCGTCTTCGGGGAGCTCTTGCGGTCCGGCTTCACAGCGGTGCTGATGATGCGGGATTCGCTGATCGGAAAGCTCTGGTTCTGCATTGCCTGCTGCTGCTTCTCGAGGAAGCTGTTGTACAGGTTGCGGTAGGTGTCGGCCGCGCTCTCGAGGTCGCGCAGCTTCACCTGTGCCTGTCCGGTATTGCCGGCCTGGCTGACCAGATTCTTGAGGTTTTCCTCCAGCGAGGTCTCGCGGCTCTTGGCGATTTCGTAATCGCTGCGATAGGCATCGCCGATACGCTTGACTTCGTCCGCGATCGACTTGCGCAGCTCTTCCATGCGGTTGGCGAGATTGACCGAGGCCTGGTGGGTCTTGCCGTAGCGGGCCGACCAATCGGAATACTGCGCCGACAGATCGAGATATTGAGCGCGCAGGCGAGTGATCACGGGATTGTTCAGCGCGTCGGTGACCGTCGGCTGGGCAAGATCCTTGTCGCTGATCGCCTCGATGCGGTCGAGCCGTGCCTTGGCCTCGGAGGTGGCCGCGCGCGCCTGGATGAGCTGCGTGTTCACGTCGGTGAGCTGCTGTTCGTTCATCAGGCCGCGGCTGGTACCGACGATATTGTTCTGGCTCTTGAAGGTCTGCACGGCGCGATCGCTGGCGGTCGCCTGCTCGCGCAGCTCGGCGCTGCGCTGCTGCAGCCATTCGCTGGCGCGCTTGGTGGACTGATACTTCGCGTCGAGAGCGCCCACGATATAGGCATCGGCGATCTCGTTGGCGATCTGGGCCGCCTTGTCGGGGTCCCGTGAACGGAAGCTGGCCGACAAGACGTAGGTCGTCAGCAGGCGCTCGACCTTGAGGTTGTTCTCAACCGCGGCGACCGTGCCGCGTTCAATGCGTTCCTTCGAGGCAGGCCCGTCGGATCCGAACAGTCCGATGACCTTCCCGATAATGGCGGGCAGCAGGCCCGGATCCGAGCCGTTGAACTCGGGATCAGCCGTCAGATTCATGCGACGGACGACGGACCGGATCAGGTCGTCCGAGGTGATGATCTCGACCTGGCTGTCGACGAAGCCGGGGTCGATCAGCGCGGAGACGCCGGTGTCCTTGTCGAGCACCTGGGTCTGGCGGGTGTCCATCAGGATGCGCGTGTTCGCCGTGTACATCGGCGTCGCGGTCAGGAGGTAAACGAGAACGAGTGCGAGGGCACCGCCGATGATCGCTGTGATCAGCGGCCACTGCCGCCGCAGGATTCCCAGCACGCGTTCGACGCTCAGCGTCGCCCCTGCCAGTTCGAGCGCGGATCTCTCGTGCAGCTGAAACTGCTCTCTGGGCTGGTACATCTGAATGTTCATCAAACTGACATGAGGTTATTGGGGAAGCGGTGGAGCGTCGAACGGATCGGCGATGTTTGTCTGCCACTCTCCGGTCATTAAAGCGCTGGCGCTTCCAGCCGACTTATCGGGCGACCGCGGTGGTGCATTTCCGATGGGGTGGGACGCGGCCGAATTCGGGTCGAATTCCACGGCCTCCAGCTCCGCTGAGTAGCCGGAGCTCACGGCCGAGTCTGCCAGCTTTCGTACGAACTCACTGATCTTCTGCGAGGTTTCAGGCTTGCGAGGCAAACACATCAGCTGTGCTCGGCGCAAGGCTGCGCCGATCGCGTTGCGATCGGCGCCAGCCGACTCGCTGACCAGATCGCGCACCCTGGGCAGGACAGAGATGTCAGTGACGATATAGGCGGCGAGGCGGCCGGCGAGCTTGCTTCGATCATTGCGAACCTCGCGCAACAGCGATGCAGGCTCCATTTGAAAGCCTTGCAGGGCGGCTGCAGGCACGCGGTTCGCCTGATCGACGCATTGAGCTTCGCACCGGCCACCGAGGCAGACAGCAATCAGCAGTGCCAATGCGATCACCAGGCGGAAACCGCTCGCGGAGCGATCGACAGATTGTCGTCGTTGAGGCAGGGTCAAACCATCCATTGCGTTCATTCAAATCGCCGCAAGACTTCGCTCAAACCGAGTGTCGCGCTTAACTATGTCAAATTCTTGTGCGGTGCAAAATATAGTCTGAAACCCCAGAAATTCATAGCAAATTTCACAATGCGGGGATGACCTGTTTTGAACAGAGGATACGACGACGCCCGCGGCGAGAGCCGCGGGCGTCGATCTACAGGATCAGCTTAAGAAGTGGGATCCGAAGGTGCAACGATCAGAGCGACGAACCGGAAAGGGAAGCGAAGCGCTTCTCGCGAAGCTTGCGTCCATGATCGCCGATGTTCACCCAGAAGCGCGGGTTGGCACCGGACTGCATCGAAATCCATTCGTAGCCGAGCGAATTCCAGGGGCGAACGTCCGAGGACAGATTGTCCAGCACCACGTCGCCATCGGAAAGCCGTGCCACCAGCACCAAGTGGCCCTGTCCGCCGTCGATCCGCACAACCGCAAGACGCAAGGCCGCCTGCGGCCATCCCATCGCGATCAGTTGGTGTCGCTTGGTGACCGCGTAGTCGTTGCAGTCACCTGCTGACGGCGAGACGGTCCAGTTTGCGGTCACCGGATCCGTCGGCTTGCGCATCGGCGCAATGGATTCGTTGACCGAGATATTCACCTGACGAAGAATCACCATGGCGGTGCCGGCAGGTGGCAATGTGCGCTCGCTGGTGTCGGTGCCGCATTCCGCCTCGTTTTTCATGCAGAACTTGACGAAGTTCATCGGCGCAAGTGCGTTGTCGAACTCTTCGATGAACGAAGCTCCGGCCGGACGCTGTGCGCTATCCGATTCGGCCTTCGCAGTGTTGCCGGCGCAGGCGATGAGGGCTGCGAGCAACGGCGCGTACAACAGTTTCATGTCATCCCCCGTTATCCGTCTGACGCAACAGGTCTCGCACAAAGCTTTTAGAGCGAGGTTCCCCGAACCTCTAAAATTGCATGCAATTGGCCGGCCACGTGTGCGCGTGGCCGGCTTAGTTAATCAATGCGCTGAGTTTGATTTCGTTCCGGGACTAGCGTGACGGGCTGGTGGCCGTGAGCGACGATGTTCCGGTTGACGCCGCGAACAGGGTCGTCGTTGTCGACTGAGAGGCAGCGCCTGCTCCGGCGGTGAACGAGGGGGGCGGAGCCGGACTGATCGCGCCGCCCGCGCTCGGAGTTGATGTCGTCCCCTGTCCGCCACCTGCGGTCGTATCGCCGTTGGCGTCCGCGCCGGTGATGGCCTCGGTCGGGATGTCACCGGTGATGCTCGTGAATGACTGGATCAGCCCGGGCTTGTCGGACTTCAACGCGACCTCTTGGATCTGCTGGGCGAACTGAGGCTGCGTCAGCACACAGACTGCTGCGGCGGTGCCCATTCCTGCGCCAATCGCGCGGCCCTGATCATCCGAGCTCGCCTTGGCGAGCGAGGCCATGCCTTCCAGACTCTCTGGCCGATTGGTCAGGAGATCGCGAATCTGTGCGGCGAGGCCGCCCTGGCCGTCCTTGAACTGGTCAAGAAGAGCCTCTGGATTACCGAGGAACTGGGTTGCCCGTTCCGATGGGACTGCTGGATTTGGAACGCAGCCGCTCTGTGCTGCAAAAGTCGACGTCGCTGCCGTCATCGCGAGCAAGGCAGCCCCGAGCCCCACTAATTTATGCATTCGACTCCCCAGCCATGCAATCAAATAAATGCAATCGAATAAATTCGACTTAACATATTGCCAAAACCGCAATGACGCTACTTTTTTTGCTCGGATGAGGGCCTGCTTTGTGCCAGCCCGCAGCCGGTGATCGCGGCAAAAAACACGCCGAAGCCTGGAATCTGCAACGAGAAATCGATGCTCGTATGCAGGAAGCTAAGCGTCGCCACACTTGCACCGATAATCGGTATGTAGCGGTCGCGCCGCCGATGCAAGCTGCCATTTAACAAATGGTAAAGATACCAGAGACATGTGACTATAATCAAACAAGCCGCGGGAAGGCCGAGCTCGACTGCAAGCTCGAGCGGTGTACTGTGCGCGCGGTCCCAGACTCCGAGACTGCCGAGTGAATCCGGCCGGTAGGCCGGAAATGCGCTCTCGAAGTTTCCGTAGCCGATCCCAAGCAGCGGATGCTCCTGGATCATGGTCAGTACGGTGCGATACATCGTGAACCGCTGTTCATCCACGAGGCCGTAAGACAGGATTCGCCCCGCCACTGCGCCGCCGACGAGCTGAAACAGGAGCAGCGCTGCCACTGCGATTCCTGCGAGCCAGCCCCAGCGGCGCAGCTTGCCGATGCGCAGTGGTGCGAAGAAGAGGGCGGTCGCCATAAAGATGGTCAGGATCAGCAGCAGGAGCCCCGCGCGCGAGCCTGTCATCGCCGTCGCAACCAGGCAGACGACAAAGCCGCCTCCCAGCGCCACGGGGGAGGACAGATAGTACGCGATCCGCGCGGTCATTCGTCGCGAAGGCGGTCGGCTCGGCCGATCCTGGCGATAGATGAAGCGCAGCAATGGCATCAGAAACAGCAGGGCAGAGCTCGCGAAGAAGGTGGCAGCCGTGTTTCTGTTGACGAATGTGCCCGTGACGAAGCCGATATAGGCCTCCTTGCGGCGGAACAGGAGCGAGGTCGGATCGCCGATCCCTGCGAGGATTCCGTAGAGTGCGTAGGCGAGCCCCGTCCAGGCGAGGATGCGCAGCAGCTGCCGCGCGTCCTCCGCGTCGGTGGCGATGTAGACGGCGCGTGTGAAGGCAAGCACAAACAACAGCGGATAGCCGAATGCGAGCCATGGGCCGTTGGCGGTGACTGAGACGCGGCCGGGCAGATCTACTCCCACCACGCATCGCGCCACCGCCCATGCTGCATCGACCTCGTGAAGGGGTGAATTCGGCCATAACTGAACCGTGATCACGGCCGCGACGACAACGAGAACGGCGAACAGCGGCAGCAACAGGTAGAAATCATCGAGCATCGCGCTGCGCAGGTCGGCGGTGGCGAGGCTGAACGCGAGCAGCATCGTCCAGATGCAGATCCAGACCGTCTCGGCGGAGCCGAACGGCAGCGGGGACAGCACGAACACCCCGATCGCCGCAAACCGCGAAGCCTTGTACAAGATCAACTCCCGAGAGCCGCGCCGCGGCTCCGCCTTTCAATCCCAATCTCGGTGCTCTTTTGCCACATTCGCGCCGAATGAATAGGTTAATTGCACAATCCGCGAACACGCAAAGCGAGCAGCATTAACGCAACAAAAGGTGTGTTGCGCGGTGAGCTTCTCGTTCTGCAGATGGCAAGCTGCACATCCTGGGGCACGCGGCCGCTTCATAGTGGCTTGTCGGGTGCATCGCTTGCGGCAAAAGGACCGTCGCGCCACTACTTCGGATATGCGCGACACCTCCAATCGACATGCATGCGACGAGTGCGGGCGGGACATTGTATTCACGTCGAATGTCCAGTAGAAATGCTGCACTGCAAGGTGCAAGGAAATTGCTGGTGACAGTGCCCGCTCATCGCGAAAAAGCGCATGTTCTTCCGTTGGACAGCGTCCGTGGTGTGGCTGCCGTCACCGTCGTGATTCACCACATCATTCTGATGCCGATGTTTCTTGCGGCATTGCCGTACAAGGCTTGGATCGATTGCTCGTTCTTTCGAAGCGGTTGGCTACTCGTCGATCTGTTCTTCGTCTTGAGCGGCATCGTGATGGCGCTGAGCTATGCCGAGACCGACTTTGGGCGCTTTTCTCTGTCGGATTTCATGGTGAGGCGTCTTGCACGCGTCTATCCGCTCCATTTGGTCATGCTCGTTGCACTTCTTGTGTTTCGCTTTGTCCGAATCGGCTTCGTCGCAATCGGCGTTTTGTCCAGCGACCCAGCCGCGTTCGAAGTCAACAACGCCTATTCCTTCTTGCTGAACGTGTTCCTGCTGCATTCACTGGGAATCGTGGACTATCTGAGTTGGAACGGGCCGAGCTGGAGCATCAGTGTCGAGTTCTATACCTATCTGATCTTTGGCATGTTGCTGCTGATCTCTGAAAGATTGGCCTCGATCAGATATTTCTACGTTTGCGCGATCGGTCTTGTCCTCGGCTGCTGGATCGTCGTCACGTTTGCCCTTGGAAAGTCCGATCTGCAGCTTCAAACCGACTTCGGTTTGCTGCGTTGTATCGCCAGCTTCTTCCTCGGCGTTCTCACGGCGAAGCTCGTATCGCGCCTGCCACACGAGATCAATCGCTACACACAAGGGGCGATCCAGATGATGGCCCTTGGTCTCACGCTCACCCAGGTCTCGATCGCAGAAGCCTATCCCGGTACGACGTTCGTGGCTCCGCTCACATTTGCAATCTTCTTGGGCTCGCTCCTCGCATTCCCCAACGCCGCACTGGTGCCGACGCTGCTCTCCACGAAGCCGCTCGTCTGGCTCGGACGGCGCTCTTACTCCGTCTACATGGTTCACGCCTTTGTCGTTCTCCTTGCCGAGTATTTCGCGAAGGCCCTGGGCGCACGTCCGATTGCTGCGCTCGATTCTGTTTATCCAGGGCTCGCCACGAGCATGAACCTCATTGTCGTCCTTGCCGCCGTCCTCATCCTCTCGGACTTTACGTATCGCTATGTTGAGATTCCAGGCGGCAGCTTCCTCAGGCGCGCCTTTGGCAAGGCTCCAATTTTTTCTCCATCGACGGCCGCGCCATCTGCTCGGCCGTCAAACTAGGATTTGGTCCGCATGGTAGGTCCCAGGCGCCCTGTGTTTCCGGACTTCGGCCTCAACCTCGAAGCCATCGCGCTGACTGCGTATATCTTTCGCGATGCGTTCGGCGGCGTCGTGCGGTATTACACGACGATCTTGCACGTCGGAGCGCTTTGGTTCCTGCCGGACGTGATCGCGATGCTCTGCATCTTCTTGTTCGTTAATCGCTGCATCATTAGGAACAGAAGCATTCTGGCGATTCTCGTTCTGCTCCAGATCGTCCTTTCGCTAGGCATCGGCTACTTCTTCCTGGGCACGGTGAACGCCCTGTCATCGTCATTCAAGATGATCCTTCCTGTTTTCGTTGGCTTCTCGTTCTGCGATTCCGATCTGTCGTCGTACAAGAAGCTATTGGCTATCTTCACAGGCGTATTCTACGCTTCGGTTATCGGCGTGATATTGTCCAAATACTGGACGATGCCGTGGACCGGATTCAAATACGAGTCGTTCGGCGCCGTTCGCGAAGCGGGGCGCTTGTGGTGGGCGGCTGCGGAGCAGCGGCTGTCCGGGTTTGCGTCCGACAACACGATGGCGGGCTTCTTTATTCTAATTTGCTTTGTTACGACGTCGATCCGGCGAAGCACCCTTTGGTGTGTGGTTTGCGGGTCGATTGCGATTTACGCGATCAAATTGACCACGAGCAAGACGACGATGTTGGTGCTCGCCTTCTATCTTTTTGTGCTGTTGATTGTGCGGATGCTGCCTGACCGAATGAAGTTTTCCGCGGTCAGGACGCTCGCGATATCGTCCTTTGCCGCGATCCTCGCGCCGGCTACCCTCATCCTGCTTGCCTCGGGAACTGCGGTCGGCAACAAGAGCCTGCTGTTCAGTATCATGGATCGAATCAACAATAGCTGGCAGTTGCCGTTCGTCTACATGAGCGAGCTGATGCCAATCGGCTACATCACCGGATGTGGCATCGGTTGCTTCAATTACCCGCAGCAGCTGTTCTCGAATCTCGCGTCTTATTGGGTACCGGTCGACAATTTTTATGTCGGAACCTACCTGATGTTTGGATTTCCGTTCGTCATCTTTATGTGGATAGTGTTTCGTTCCGCATTCTTCGTTACGGACATTTACAAGCTATCGCTGATCTTTACCGTTAATCTCTTCACGATCACCGTGCTGAACTATGGTCCGGCAACAGGGCTGTTGATCATTGCGCTCAGCTTTAGCGATGTCTTCTCGCGACGTGTATCTGTGGCGCTTCAAGAGCCCTCGCGGCGCCCAAGCATGGTGCGTGCGGGCCTGTCGGACGAGGGGCCCGGTCTTGCGCCAAGTCTGCCGCGATCGGCAACGTGAGCCACCGGTAAAAGGAATGAAGATGCATAAACGATTGGCCTTCGTTGACACACTTCGCGGCATCGCCGTGCTGGCAGTCGTACTGCAGCACGCTCTAGAGCAGATCGTGCTCAATCAGCCAACCGGGAGCTATTATTGGGCGTTTCACTATGCGCTTGGAGAATATTTCAACTTCGGTCGATTTGGCGTGGTGCTGTTCTTCTTCGTCAGCGGCTTCGTGATTCCCTACAGCTTTCCGAACAGTGCCGCGCCCGTTCGGGATTTCGCTGTCAGTCGCTTTTTTCGTCTCTACCCGGCGTACTGGTTGTCGATCGTTCTTCTACTGGTTCTCTCTCCCACCCTTGAGGGAAAATCTTTCCCGCTGTTGCATGTCGCGGCCAATGCCACCATGTTTCAGATGTTCATGGGTTTTCCCAACATCAGGATCGCTTATTGGACACTCGCGGTAGAGCTGATTTTCTATGTCAGCTGTATTTGCCTGTTCGCGAGCGGCTTTCTCGCACGTCGCTTGACTGCGTTCCAAATCGTCATCGCAATCTGCGTCGTAGGAATCGTTGCGTTTCCAGTCATCAAGATTCATGCCGTTTGGGGTGTGCTTGAGCTGGCGCTCGATTTGACGGCAATGTTTTTCGGCAAGGTGATCCGCGATACCGTCATGGAAGGCAAGCTCAGTTGGCGCCATGTCGGAATCTGTGCTGTTCTCTATGTGATCTTTGCTGCGGGCGTTGCGTACAGGCGTTACGGCGTCGACTACCAGGAGAATTTTTTCTGCGCTTACGGCATGGGCGCCGCCTACATTCTGGCGGCCTGCGTATTCATTGGCTTCGCGGCCCTCGGCGAGAAAGCCGCCTGGCGCTCCATGTCCTTTGTCGGGATGATCAGTTATTCGGTCTACCTGATGGGATCGTTTGCCATGATCGTCATCTTCTACTTTTTTGGCGCGGGGAACGGCCCCTTGCAGTGGTTCCTCTTTGCTGCCGCAGTCGTCACCGCTTCGATCCTTGTCAGTTGGTTGACCTATCTGACGGTCGAAAAGCCCTGCATCAGTTTCGGGCATCGTTTCCGTTCCCCGCGAGGCCTTGCTTCGGTTTCGCTCCAGCCGTCCCTGCGCAGTCAGGTGGCAGAGTGACAGTACCGGCGCCCGCGTCTTATGCCGAGACGGGCGGCGGTTTTGTGCCATCCATTCAGGGCCTTCGCGGCGTCGCAGCGATTAGCGTTCTGATTGACCATTTCTGCGACATGCCGAAAGGCGGTGTCTACGACATCCCCAATCCGGGATTTTTGCCGCCGATCTGGCCTTGGCTGCAATCGGTCATCAACTCGGGCGGGCACGGCGTGGAACTGTTTTTCATGATCAGTGGCTTTCTGATCCCCGCGAGCCTGGTGCGGCACGGATCGATCGGAAAGTTCATGTATGATCGCGTTCTGCGCATCATGCCGGTCTTCGTCGTGCTGCATCTGGCGCTGTTCGTGGCCGGCCCGATCGTCGGATACAAGTTCTTCCGGGGCATGGACCTGCCGACCTATCTCCAGGCGTTCTTCGCCAATTTGTTCTTCGTCCAGGACGCGATCGGGCTTCCGATCGCCCAGCAAAACGCCTGGACGCTGACCTACGAATGGGCGTTCTATATCCTGTTCGCATTGTGCTTCGGTGCCGTCGCGGGACTGAAGAGCTGGTTGCTTGCGGCGCCACTAATCCTTCTCGGCTTTCTTTGCATCCTGCATTGGCCGATCACTGCCTTCTTCGTGATCGGCATGTTGTTCAGCGCGACCAATCTGCGCTTTCGGACGCGCGGAGCCGCAGGCGTCGTTGCCGGGCTCGCCTGTTTTGCCGCCATGTATGCCGCCCTCGACGTGCTGCCGTTTGCTGCGCTGATTCCGGGCTTTCTGCTATTCGGAATGGTGTTGGCGATAGGATCGGGAATGTCCGGTCTGTTCAGCCTGACGCCGCTGCAGTACCTCGGCAAGATTAGCTACAGCCTCTATCTCGTTCACCCGTTCGTGCTGTTCCCATTGCAGGTCATCGGGCTGAAGCTGGTCGATCGCGGTGTCGATCGCTGGCTGTTATGGAGCGGGTTCGTGATCTTTGGGCTGGCGCTCGCCTTGATCGCAAGCTCGCTCAGCTACGAGATCATCGAGGTACGCCTGCGCCGGTTCATCGATGGGACGCTCCGACACATCTTCGCACGGAAAATGGCGCAGAGCCGGGCGGCCTGATCGCGTCAAGCGGGCCTCTGGTAGAACCGGCGCAGCCGCAGCGCCGGTTTTTCAATGACGTTCCAGGAGAAGGCCGCAAAGCCGAGTGTCAGCGCGATGACAATCGGCAGGATCATCGCCAGCGAGAGGTGGTGATCCGGCCCCAGCACGCGCTGGAAGATGTCGATCGTCGCCTGCGTGATCGGGAAGCCGTAGAGGTAGATGCCGTAGGAGAGATCCTGGGTGAACAGGCGATCGAATGCCTTGAAGCTCTGCATGCCGATGTAGACCGTGCAATAGGTCAGGAAGATCCCGGCAAGCGGCAGCAGAACGTTGAGCCACATGATCGCCGCGTAGCAGAGCGCCGACGCCGCAAAGATCGTCCAGTGGATCGGCACGTATCTGGCGTGCAGGCGGAACAACATGCCGAAGAAGAACATGAAGACGAGGTACCACCCGGCGAGCCGCGTCGAATCGGATCGGACGTTGAAGGTCGCGGGATCGACGAGGTAAGCGACCAGTTCGACGAGGAGCGCTGCGCCCACCAGGAGCGTGATCCAGCGGATCTTTCGCGACTCACCAGAGATCATGCGCGCAAGCAGGAGCGCGAAGGCGAAGACGTAGCACCAGAGCTCCCAGGGCAGGGTCCAGAGATTGGCGTTGACCATCTCCGGCCAGGGATTGTGCAGGAACAGGCCCGGCAGCTCGAACGTGACGTGACCGACGATGTTGCCGAAATAGCGGTAGAACTGGTACTCGGCCAAATATTGCGACAGCGGCAATTGCGTCAGCAGCGGCCCGACCACCAGCGCGCAGAGCGTCACCTCGACGCTGAGCGCCGGGACGATCCGCAACACGCGGTTGATGAAGAACGTCTTGAGATCCGGGTTCTTGATGGCGCTGCCAGTGACCAGGAAGCCGCTGAGCGCAAAGAACATCCCGACGAGCGCGATCAGCCCTGGCCGAAGCAATTCCTGGATGATTTCGGACGCATGGAGGTGGCTGAAGGACAGCGCGGTCAGTCCGCCCATCTTGTCAAAGGCCGCGGCGCCGGGGTCCCTGAGGATATAGACGGCCATGCCAGGTTCATCGAGCTTCTTGACGAAGGCGGCCCCGGCGAACAGGCCGGCGACAGCGACTCTGCAGTGATGCGACAGGATAATCAGCGACAGCAGATGCCGCATCATGTTGAAGCCCGGTCCGAGACCCTTGTTCCTCGCCAAAATGCTTTCCGCGGTTTCCTGCCGCGCCAGGCCAGACTGGATGGTGTCGGGCAGCCGCCAGAGGCGCGTCGGAGCGGAGGGACGCTCGCGGCCGAGGGCGCCCGGCAACGAAACGGTTGCGAGCTCTGCGTCTCGATCCGGTTGCGACATGCTCGTCAGCCTTTCGTACGCCGGTTTTGGCGGCATCAGCGGATGCCACGGAGTTGAAGCCAATTCATAGCCAATTCATGGCCGTGAGGCCGCATTGGCATAGCATCGAATTGCGGCGTTCGCCCAATCGATCGCCGCTATGCGACAATCGAGCGGCGGCGTCCGAGCCTACGGCAATAGGCAATGAGCGGTTGCTCGACATACCAGTGGATCAGGATCCCGGCGAGGACCGACGCGATCACGGCAACGATGACGAACAGCGCGGTCGGCAATGGATTGTGGAGACGCGCGGATATCTGAATCAGCACGACCGCAGTCGCGGCGTGGGTGAGGTAGATTGAATAGGAGGCATCGCCGAGCAGCATGCCGAGGGAATGCAGCGATCCCGGCTTTTCCGTCGAAACGACGCCGAGCCAGACGACGATCGTCGCGAACAGCGTCCACCACAGGGCGCGGAGGGCGTTGTCTTCCGACAGTGTCGCCCCGACAAGGGCGGTTGCCAGGATGGTCGCAGCGAGTGTGAGCAGGAACGCCACCGGGAATCGGCTCTGCACGAGAGGATGCCCCTTCAGCCACAGCAGGCCCAGCGCGAAACCCATGCCGAACTGAAGGTTGGGCATCATGATGTTGCCGTAACCGACCACGGTCGCAAGCGCGAGGCCTGAACTTTCGGGCTGCAGCAGTTCCGGCCACGCCAGCAGGTGAGACGCCGCGTACCACGCCAGCGGCGCAAGGAACCAGGCGGCCAGCACATATGAAAGAGGGCGCGGCCGCAGCATGGTGAATGCAAACAGGATGTAGAAAATGAACTCGTGCCTGAGCGTCCAGACCACGTGGGGCCGCAGCTCTCCGATCGGCCAGAGCGCCATGGCTCGCAGGCCGGGGAGAAGATCGATCTTCGCCGTGCCGGCCATCGACAGCAGGTTGTACCCGATCACGCATACCCACATGAAGGGAATGATGCGCACGAAGCGCCGGACGAAGAATTCCGCGCGCGTGCTGCGGATCGTCCCGAATGAAACAATCGTGATGATAAAGCCGCTGATGACGAAGAAGATTGCGACGCCGAACAGGCCGGTTTCGGCGAGCGCGAAGGGGCTCTCGCCGTAAGACGGCGGCAGGCTGACCAGCCAGTTGACGTGCCAGATCACCACCAGAATGGCTGCAAAACCGCGCAAGTATTGAATTCCCGGCACGATCCCGCCCCTGGGGGACCGCGCACCCTCGATATCCGTCAATGTCGCCTCAATGCCGCGCTGGTGCTCGATTTTACCGATCGCATCAGTGATCGGTCAAATCCTGATTTTTTGGCGCGACGATGATGGATGAGGCAATGCCGCAGCGATAAAGCGGCCGCATGTAGGCGTGCCGCCGATCCCGGATGCGTGCGGCGAGGGGCCCCGCCGCACGCTATCCCGGCTCGATCAGACGAACAGGAAGTCGCCGCTGGTCACGTTCGCGGCAACGACGTTCTTCAGCAGGATGGTGTCGTTCGCCGTGACGTGGATCAGGGTATCGGCACCGGACTGGCTGAGCTGGAGATGGCTGTAGTCGGCGGCCATCAGCTTGGCGATCGCGACCGTGTCGTGGCCCGTCGCCGATCCGGCGTGGAAGCCGTTGACCGTGTCGTTGCCGCCGCTGAAGGAGATCGTGGTCGATCCGACGCCGGCCGCCGCGAAGATGTCGTTTCCGGTGCCGCCGGCAAGCGTGATGCCCGCGACCTTGGCCGACGTGTTATGCGTTCCGTCCGAGTTCTGGATGTCGACATAAGCCAGGTTGCCGGCCGTGTTGTAGGAGTCGTGCTCCGTGTTGGTCGCGTTGAAGTAGAAATTGTCGTGCGTCCCGTCGGCGTTGTTGACGTACATCTTCGCCTTGACGCCATCCGTGTAAACCGTCGTCGCGTTCGAGCCGTCCGTATTCTGGACGTAGTCGCTGGCGATCTTGCCGCTCGAATAGGTCTGGGTATCCTTCGAGCCGTCGGCATTCGCGATGTAGACCGAAGTCTTGACCCCACCGCTGAAGTTGGTCGTCGTGGTGTCGCCGTTGGCCTTCGCCACCGTCTGGGTCACGCTGCCGGTCGTATCGTAGGTGGACGACAGGGTCGAGCCGTCGGTGTAGTTCTGCACCTCGGTCGTCTTGTGGCCCGTGCTGTCGTACAGGTCCGTCGTGACGCTGCCGTCCGAGTTGACGACCTTGGTGTATTGCAGGCTGCCGTCGGCGTGCAGATCGGTGATCGACGTGATGGTGCCGTCCGCCTTGCTCTGCTGGATCTCGGTCGTATAGGCCTTGCCGGTGACGTTGAAGAACGTGTTGGTGTGCGTGCCGTCGGCATGCGTCTCGTAGGTCGCGGTCTTGATGTCGTTGCTGTAGACCGTCGTTGCCGACGAGCCGTCGGTCTTCTGGATCAGCGTGCTGGTCAGGTGACCGGACGTGTAGAGATCGGACTCCTTCGAGCCGTCGGCGTTGGTGATGTAGACCGACGTCTTGACGCCGCTGCTGAAGTTGGTCGTCGTGGAATTGCCGCTGTCCTTCGTCACCGTCTGCGTGACCGCGCCTGCCGTATCGTAGGTGGACGTCAGCGTCGAGCCATCGGCGTAGTTGACGACCTCGGTCGTCTTGTGGCCGGTGCTGTCATACTGGTCGGTGGTGATGCTGCCGTCGGCGTTGACGACCTTGGAGTACTGCAGGGTGCCGTCGGCGTGGAGGTCGGTGATCGCCGTGATGGTGCCGTCGGCCTTGGTCTTCTGGATCTCGGTCGTGTAGGCCTGGCCGGTGATGTTGTAGAAGGTATTGGTGTGGGTGCCGTCGGCGTTGGTGACATACACCTTCGATTTCACGCCGCTGGCGAACACCGTCATGCTCGACGACCCGTCGGTCTTCTGGACGAGATCGCTGGCGATCACGCCGGCTGTGAACAGCTTGGTTTCCTTGGTGCCGTCGGCGGTGGTGATGTAGATCGAGGTCTGGACGCCGGCGCTGAGGTTGGTGGTCGTGGTGGTGCCGTTGGTTGCCTTGGCCACGGTCCGTGTCACGACGCCTGAAGTATTGTAGGTCGTCGTGAGGCTCGATCCGTCGGCGTAGTTGTGCACCTCCGTGATCTTCTGGCCCGCTGTGTTGTAGAGGCCAGTGGTGGTGCCTCCGTCCGCATTGGTGATCTTGGTGTACTGCGTCGTGCCGTCGGCATGCAGATTGGTGAAGGCGGTCACCGTTCCGTCGGCCTTGGTGGTCTGGATCTGTGTCGTATAGGCCTGGCCGGTGATATTGTAGAAGGTGTTGGTGTGGGTGCCGTCGGCGTTGGTGACATACACCTTCGATTTCACGCCGCTCACATAGACCGTCATCGTCGACGATCCATCGGTCTTCTGGACGAGATCGCTGGCGATCACGCCGGCCGCAAACAGCTTGGTTTCCTTGGTGCCGTCGGCGCTGGTGATGTAGACCGAGGTCTGAACGCCGGCGCTGAGGTTGGTGGTCGTGGTGGTGCCGTTGACTGCCTTGGAAACCGTCTGCGTCGCGACCCCTGATGTGTTGTAGGTCGTGGTCAGGCTCGAACCGTCCGCGTAGTTCTGGACAGCGGTGATTCTCTGGCCGGCGGTGTTGTAGAGGCCGGTGGTGGTGCCGCCGTCCGCATTGGTGACCTTGGTATACTGCGTCGTGCCGTCGGCATGCAGTTGCGTGATGGTGACCACCGTTCCGTCGGCCTTGGTCGTCTGGATCTGCGTCGTGTAGGCCTGACCGGTGATGTTGTAGAAGGTGTTGGTGTGGGTGCCGTCGGCGTGGGTGGCATACACCTTGGATTTGACGCCGTTGGCATAGACCGTCATCGTCGACGATCCGTCGGTGTTCTGCACGGAATCGCTGGCGATCTGCCCCGCCGTATACAGCTTGGCTTCCTTGGTGCCGTCGGCGCTGGTGATGTAGACAGATGCCAGCACGCCGGCGCTGTAGTTCGTCGTCGTGCTTGCACCGCTGGCAGCCTTCGCGACGGTCTGCGTCACCGCGCCGGTGGTGTCGTAGTTCGTGGTCAGGCGCGAACCGTCGGCATAGTTGCGCACCTCCGACGTCTTCTGGCCGGCGCTGTTGTAGAGGTCCGTGGTGGTGCTGCCGTCGGCGTTGAGCACCTTGGTGTACTGCGTCGTGCCGTCGGCGTGCAATTGGGTGATGGAAGTCATCGTTCCATCGGCCTTGGTTGTCTGGATCTGGGTCGTGTAGGCCTGCCCGGTGATGCCGTAGAACGTGTTGGTGTGCGTTCCGTCGGCATTGGTCACATAGACCTTGGACTTCAGGCCGTTTGTGTAGACCGTGGTCGTGACGGTCTTGTCGGAGGCAGCATCCGTCTCGCTCGAGATGCTGCCGTCCGAATTGTAGTTGGTGGTCTGCTTGGCGCCGTTGGCGCTGACGATCACTTCCTGCGTCTTGACGCCGGCCGCGTACAGGATCGTGTCGCTGCTCGAGTCGACGTTGACGAGCGACTTGCTGGTGATGACGCCGTTGCTGAAATTCGACGTCTGCGTTCCCGTCTGCGTGCCGGACGCGTTGAAGAACTTCGTCTCGCTCCAGCTCGACGTGGAGGTCGTGACGGAGAACGAGTAGCCGCCCTGGATCGCGGCGAGCGCGTTCCCGTAGTGCGAGATGATGTAGTTCATCGTCGACGCCGACGCGACAGCGAGCACGTGGGTGTCGGTCAGCGTGATCGACTGCAGAGCGGTGGATGCCGAGAGGTCGGCGAGTTCCGCGACAATCTGGGCGGCCGTGCCGGTGACGTCGGTGGCCTGGGCCGGGTTCGAGGCCGCACGCGACACGCCGTCGATCTCGATGATGATGGGGTGATCGCTCACGGGAATCGTGAACGAGCTGACATTGGTGAATGTCTCGATCGGGTCGGTACCGCCGGTGGGATCGTAGACCTTGATGGACTGGTGCACGCCGTCGAGCTGAACCGTGACGGTTTGGCTCGGATTGCTGATCTCGGTGTTCGTCCTCGGATCCCAGACCTTCGGCTCGGCCCAGACGACCAGATCGTAGGCGCCGTTGCTCTTGCCGAGCACCAGGCTGTTGCCGGAGTCCGGCATGTTGCTGAGCGTATAGCTCAGCGGGCTGGTCGGCTGGCCGCTGCCGGTTCCGTCGTCGTTGAGGATCGTCGTCAGATTATGGACCGCGGTGGCAGCCAGCTTGGGCGTGCCGTCGTCGTAGAACAGTCCGAAATGGCTCTGCGGATCGGTATCGCTGCTCGACGAATTGCGATCGAGCAGTTCGTAGAGATAAGTGGTGCCGACGCCGTCTTTGAAGGCGTCCATCAAGGTGTTGAGGATCGATTTTGCCTGCACCGATTCGTTCACGCCGAGATATGGCGTGGTGCTCAGCGTGGTGTAGCCGGTTTCGGTGATCACCTTGGGATCGCCGGAAGATGCCGAGCTCGCCAGATTCAGCGCTGACGCCAGCGCAGCCGCCGGCGTGGTGCCGGTGCTGACATAGGCATGCGAGTTGGCGTAGTCCGAGGACGCGCCGAGATTACCGAGTTTCGCGAAGTCCGCGGGATCGTCATAAGCGAGAGTCAGATTGTAGACAGGAAACTTCGCGAGCGACGCATCGGCCTTGATCGCGCTGTAGAGCGCCTGCTGAAATTGCGCGGCCGCCTCGATCGTCGAGCTGCCGTTATAGCTGAACGCCTGGTGATTGACCTCGTTCAGACCTTCGAGCGCGATGATGCTGCCCGGATGAGCCGCCTCGAACGCGTCGAGCGCGGCGATGTATTGCTGCAAGCCCGCGGCACCCGTCGCCGGGATCGACGATGAAGCGCCGAGATCGAATTTGTATCCGTCGTTCGCCAGACCGTCGAGCACGGGCTGTGCTCCCGGGATGTTCGTCAAACCGTCACGAAGCGTGGTGACGCCGAGATATTTGAGATCGGCTTCGACGAGTGCGAGATTGTTGTAGCTGCCCCACGCATATGAAACGTGCGTGTTGACGCCGATTGAACTTGTGAACGCGCTTGCGGAGAGAACAGTTTGGTCGCTGCTGGTGATCGTTGCCATGACTTACTCTGGTGATGCCCGCTGGTGTTGCTCCATGCGTAGCGGCAGAGTTTGTCAGTGACGTTAGAAAGAAGGCTAAAGATGTAGGTATCCGCGGCTTTTCACGGAACGAACTGCAAGTATTTTCAGCACATTGCGCGACGCTGCTTGTTCCTCACAGGAACTCGCCGCGATTGCCTAATTACGATTCACTTTGGCCCGTTATTCTACGGAATGTTCCATGACAGCGACGTGAGTCATTCGCGCAAGTGAAAACGATTCGTCGTGCGCTAATGCGCGGACGCGGTGCTCGACGGTGACGCGCCGGGCAATTGATACTCGGTTCGCCAACCGAGTCGCTGTGCGTCGCCGTCGGCGATGGCTTCGAGCAGCGGACGAAGCGCCTTTCTGGCACCACTAAGGCTGCGGTAAGCCAGGATTGCCTCGATCGCTAGCAGGCCGACATAGCTCGTACGGTTGATACGATAGACAATCGGCGAGGTCGTATACCGTTTCTCAATCAGGATCCGGTTCCGGCAGGCATAATAGAGCCGCCACGCCGGTGCGTCGGGGCTGACGAGCGCGCTGCGCGCGCTGGCGCTGGGCTTCTGGTCCCAGGATTCTTCCGCATCGTTGATGCAACCGACATCCGTCAGATAGATGGCGACGCCGGCGTCCATCAGGCGCAGCGAGTAGTCGTGGTCGTCACTATAGAGGACGAACTCCTTGTTCGGAGGCGAAACCTTCCGGACGGCGCCAATCGGCAGCAGCAGCCCGCCATAGGGCGCGGTCTCGATCCGGCGCAGATGAAACTCTCCGTAATTCTCCGGGTCTCGCTGCGCGGATCGTGCGAACCGTCGCCACAGTTTCGACGGAAGCGAGGCGAGATGAAAGTTCAGGAACGAGTTGGCGCGGATGGCCACCGCGTTCTGATCGGCGAGCAAAGCCGGATAGATGCCGCGATGCCTGCGCAATGCGCACAGTCCGATATCGTCCGTCGCGCCGAGCGCCGTATGCAGCGCGAGCAAGCGGTCCAGGAAGCCGTCCTCGCCGACATTATCGTCGTCCAGAATGAGGACGAACCCCAAATCGTCGTCTTCGAGCCGCTGGGCAGCGGCGATGCCGGCGTGAAAGCCGCCGGCCGATCCCAGATTTGAAGCGAGCCTGATGACATCGACGGGAGGTGTGGTTGCGAAATCATCAACCCTCACCGGACGGTTGCATCCATTGTCGACCACGATCACACGTTTGACCGCGGGGCTGGCCTGAACGGCAGCAACGGTCCGCCGTACCAGCTGCTCGCGTCGTCCATACGTCACGATGACACATGCGACCGAGCGCCCCGCTTCGGTCGAGCGATTGAGGACGGTCGGTGGCTTCGATTCGAGGGGAGCGTTCGACAATTTACTCTCGCTTGGCGTTAAGTCGTTCCATTCGAGCGACATTATAGATACTCAGTCGAATTGGAACGGCAATTCCTCCAGCAATTTTCGCCACAAAAGCGTGCAAACGTGTTGTTCGCTCCGACAGCGGCTGCGCTTTGCCGGTGAGGGCCTATTGTGATCATATTGTGAAGGTCGGTCGCGCAGATGTAGATGATGGTGGATCGGAAACGGATGCAGGCAATTTCTCGGGCGCACGGAGGCGCAATGTTCCTGGCATTGAAGAGAGTGTTTCTGGCTGCACTGCTGCTGGCACTCGGGCTGGTGGCATCCGTCGAGAATGCCAGTGCGGGTCCGCTCACATGGGGGGTCGACGGCCCCGACGGACGGCGCGCCGACTTGAAGGCGATCTTCGAGGTCATGCGAGCCCGCGGACTGACGCAGTACAGGGTCGCTGCAAATCTCGCGCGGGACACCGATCCGTACGAGGTCCAGATGTACCGGGACATGCTGGCGCTGGCCAAGACCTATGGCATCACGCTCAAGCCGATATTGGCGACCCCGTTTGCCTGGGGCGATCGCACCGATGGCGGCAAGTATCCGGCCGGCGACTGGAATGCGCTGTATCAGCAGGCCTATTCGAGAACTTACACCTTCGTGATCAATTTTAAGGATCAGATCAACGACTGGGAGATGGGCAACGAGATCAACCTTCTGGCGCTGGATTCCAGCGGCAAGAAGCTCTACGGCCACGGCTGGACCGCCGAGGAATTCGACATCCCGGTCATGAACGACTGGGTCGCGGTCCTCAAGGGCATGTCCGATGCGATCGACAAGATCAATCGCGAACACGGAACGCATTTGCGACGCGTGCTCAACACCACGTCGACGATGTTCGGCTTCCTCGATTTCATGGCGTCGAAGGGTGTCGGATTCGACGTCATCTCCTACCACTATTATGAATCCCTCAATCAGAATCCAAACCGCGCCTGGGGCGGCAGCAGGCAGCCCTACAATCTGTTCAAGAAGCTCGCGACGTACGGCAAGCCGGTCGTCTTCAATGAGGTCAATTGCGCGGAGATCTACAAGCCGGCCTACGAGAACGAAGCCGGCAAACCCCTCACCGAGGCATGCTACAAGAGCCTGCACGCCACGTTGAGCTTCATCGCCAAACAGGTCGACGCCGATGTCGAGAGCGTGCTGATCTACGAGTTGTTCGATGAGCCGAAGAAGGCCCCGCCGGAAAACCGCTTCGGCCTGATGTACGACCTCAACACGCCGAAGATCCCGCTCTATATGCTGTCACGGTTTGCGGGAAAGAACCTAGCGCCGCACGAGGCGGAGGAGCTGGCCAAGCGCGGAATGTAGGCGCGGCACGTGCCGCGCCTGCGGCAACATTCGGCCTAGATCCAGAGCCACGGACACACGGTGTCCAGGGCGACCCGGATGTAGAACTTCCAGATGTTGTCGGTTGCATATCCCTTGTTGTCGAGGCCGCGGATTCCGCTGACGAGCGGCACCGTCCGGAACCGTGGAACGAATTTCGACGTTCTCGGCGCGGCTTCGAAATCGTCACGCAGCGCCTTTTCGGGGAACGCGGCGGCGGAGGTCTCCTCATAGAGCTTGCATTTGCCTTGGAGATATTGGCGATAGCCGGCTTTGGTCCATGCCATCATGTACATGTCGACGACCCTTTTGGGGTAGTTGCGCATGTTGACGTAGAAGTCGAACCCTTTCGGGGTCTTCTGGATCAGCCTGGCGAGATTCAGGACAACGTAACGGCCGGTGACCTTCCAGATCGGGGTGTCGGTATCGCATTCCCTGATGAAGCGCGAATTCGCCATTGCGTGGTCGAGCAGGAACAACTCACCGTAGCCGCGGCCGTACATCTGGGGATAGTCGAGCCCCGCAAAGGAAATGAACTCGATCTTGTCGACGATGTTCAACTGCTCGGCGATGGCCTTGAGACTGGACAGATCGGATTCCGAGTTCTCGACAAAGACGATCTGGTCGATGCACTGGCCCACCAGCCGGCCGTAGAACCAGAGCGCGTCCTCGTAGTCCTTGCGGCGGAGGGCGGGATCTTTCCGGCCGAGGCTTCGCACGTCGGCTTTCGGCGTGATGGTCGCCGTCATGATCAGAATATTCATGGGTCCTTTCGATGTCATCTCATCAATCCCTCGCGGCGTCATGGCTAGATAGCCGCGACGCGCTCCTTGTTCAGTTCGAGATCGCGCAAGCCGAGCAGGCTTCGTGCCAGCTGCCGATGAAACAGCAGGTAACTGATCGCGATCGTCAGGACGTATGCGGTCGTGCCAAGCAGCCAGGCTGATTTCGGCGTGGCGGCCATCTCCATGACGCGATTTGCGGCAACGAGGCCGAGCGTCGTGGCGACCGTTGCGGGCGCAAGCGCCTTGACTAGATCGACCACGGGCAGCTTGGTTTCCCAGGAGGTGATCAGCATCGTAGCGACGGACACGATGAGTGTCACCGCGAGATAGATCTTGATGATCCCGATGAGCCCAAATTTCAGGCCGATGACGAACGCCACGATGGTCGAGATGCTGTTCGCGGTGGAAACCCAGAATTGCAGCTGAGCCTTGCCCCGCGACAGCAGCATGGCGCCGCTATAAGCGGTGATCGACTGCGCCGCGCCGGCAATCGACATCAGCCCGACCAGCGGAATGATGCCGGTCCATTTGGCCGGAAAGAACGCGGTGAAAAGATAGTCGGCGCCGAACGTGAGATAGAGCATGCCGGGAAAGACCACGGCGGCCGTCAGCGACAGCACACCGCAAATGATCTCGTTGCGCTCTTGCAGCGATCCCTTTGCGGCCTGACGGCTGAGTGTCGCCATGAGCACGCCGCTGCCCGGCCAGGTGATCACCATCAGCGGAAGGATCATGATCTGGTAAGCCAGGCCGTACAGACCGACGGCAGCCGCGCCCACGGCACCGCCGATCAGGACGTTGCCAACCGCGCGACCGGCAAAGTTGAGCAGATTGCTCGCCAACACCCAACCGCCGAAGGTCAGGATCGAGCGCACGCGGCCCCATTGAAAATTGAGCTGCACATCCTTTCGCGCGATGACGGCGAAGGCGGCGGCGCGAACGATCTGGACGACGACATAGTAGGCGACCAGTGCCCAGACGCCCCAGCCCAGGAAGGCGCCCAGAACGCATGTGAGCACCGAAACGATGACGGCGACGATCTCGACGCCCGCCACGACCTGGTAGCGCAGATGCCGTTCGAGGACGGCACGCGGGCCGAGGGCGGCAATGGAGAGCACCACCGAGATCGACAGCGTGGCGAGCACGCTTCCCAATCCCTCCATCTCGAGACCGGCGGCGAGAGGCGCGGAGATGACCGCCAGGATCACGGCGCAGAGCAAGCCGATGGCGCAGATCAGCGTGATCGCGGCGCCCGCGTCGTTCCGATCGAGCGTCGGCCGCTGCACCATGGCGCTCGACATGCCCAGATCGGTTAACAGCGCGATGAATCCGACGAACGGCAATGAAAAGGTGACGAGACCGAATTCGGCCGGCGCCGCGAAATACGTCATCATGACGGTCATCGCGAACTGCAGGCCGGATTTGAGAACGTTCATGCCGGACATCGACAGCAGATTTTTCAGCATTACGTCGATCTCCGGGCGCCACGGGATGACGCCCACTCAGGTTCCATACGGCCCAGCCCTGCACCCGCGCGTTTATCTCGCACATGCACAACTGGCAAGACAAGCAATCGGGCAGCAGGCATTGCCAAGTTGTTGGGCAGGCCATTTTTCCTTCTGAACAGCATCCGGGCGTCACGCTGTCGTTACACATCCGATCGGGATGCGCCGGCAGCCTCGAGGAAACGCCCCTTCCACGCGAGCAGTGCGACGATGGCGGTTGCGGCCACGATCTTCGCAACCAGCGCAATCGCGGACGCCGAGGGCACGGCCGAAAATGCGCCGATGACGGCGGCCCCCGCGACGGATGCCGCGACGAGCCCCCATCGCGGCGTTGCGCCGAACCGCACCATGGGTCTCGCCGCGAGCACGATGACGATCGCGGTTGCGAGGATCGCACCGACCAGGACATAGGTCGGCGCTCCCGTGATCGCTTGCGTCGGCACCGCCACGACCAGGACGAGCAGCAATTGGCACAGAGCGACGACGACGAGACGCGTGGCGGACTTCGTCAAATGGGGTGCGATCGCGAGCGTGGATTGCAGATGGCAATGCATGAAATAGAAGCCGGCTGCGGCCGCCGAGGTCTGGAGAAAGCTCGCCAGAATGGGTGCCGGAACGAACAATTGTCCCGCGTCCGGCAGAAAGCCGATCAGGCCTCCGAGCATCACCAGCGTGGCGCAGATGATGAAGTCGAGCAGATGCGCGACGGCCGCGCGGGAGTCGTCGGCACTGCCGCGCTCGTATTGATGGACGACTTCGGGATAGTTGACGGTGTGGATGGCCGCGACCAGCACTGCAAACGGCCGCTGCAGCAGGTCGATCGCCATCGAGAAGCCTGCGGTGACCGCGGGAGCGGTCGCCCCCAGCGCCGAAACGACGACGAAGCGTATCGAGACCGGGACCGAGAGGTGCAGCACCGAGGCGCCGGCCGCGAGCATGCCGTAGCGCGCGAAGCCGCTCCAATCCGCGAGCAGCGCCGGACGCGTCACTTTCTGAAGCGTTTGGGGATGCAGCAACTGCCCGGCGATCAGGCTGGCGATCTGGGCGCCCAGCATGCCGAGCAGCGCCGCGTGCGCCGTGCCGTGGAGCCACGCGCCGGCCGTCGCGCCGCCCACCATCAGCGTGGCTCTCAGGATGAGGAGAAACGCGGCTGCGCCAAGCCGGTGCGAGACGCGGACAACCATGAAGTGGAGGTCGGTCGCGCCCTGAGCTACGGCCAGTGCAAGCCCGACCAGGCCTACGCTCGTGGCGATCGGGCTTGCGATCGAAACGGCGAGGCCGCCGATCACCAGAAGCGCGAGCGCGCTGGCGAGCGCGGCGCCGAACAGGGAAGTCCTCAATCGCGCCGCGTCGTCCTGCATGGCGGCGGCCAGAAAGCGCACGCCGGCCAATTGCAGCCATTCGAACATCAGCACGCTGAGCAGCTGGCTGGAAGCGAGCGTGAGGGAGAAATTGGCGTAAGCGAGCGGCGAGAGGATACGGCCGAGCACAAAGATGAGGATGATCGCCGCCGCACTCTGGTAGACGACCCCGACAAGCGCGAACAGACGGGTCATGGGAGGTTCAGCCTGCGGGCCGAAGCGCAGGACAGAACGGGCTCATTGCGCAAACCGCTCATCCCAGGGCTATTGCTTGTGCCGGCTCAAGAGCTCGAAGGCGTCGCGATATTCGGCGATGACGTCGGTGAATGTCCGATGGTCGTTCTTCTCGGCGAGCCTGTCGACCATCGCCGCCAGCTCCTCCTGATTCGACATGATGCGCATGATGCTGTCCGCGAGCGACTTCGGATCGGGCGCGGTCAACCAGCCGACGGCACCGCGCTGGACGGCCTCGGGAATCCCGCCGAATTGCGTCCCGAGGAAAGGCTTTCGCGCCGCCTGGGCGTCAGCGACGACGAGCGGACCCGGCTCCTCCCAGATCGGCGGAATCACAACGACGTCGATCTGACGGTAGAATGTCTCGGGCTCGACGAAGCCGAGAAATTCGATGCTCGCTTTCGGCGCCATGGCCCTGAGCTCGAGCTGGATCTCCGCCTCTGCGACGCCTGCGATGACAAGGCGCACCCGATCATGGGGAAGGTAGGCGAGCGCCTTGACGAGATTGTAGATGCCTTTTTCTTCGGTCAGACGGCCGATGAATCCGAGGGTCAGGACCGGAGTTGCGGAATATTTCGAAGGCGGGGAGACCGGCGTCGTCGATGCGTGGGGAATGACCTTGCGCAGCTGCGTGTCGGCGAACAGATCCGTCTCCAGATGGATGTCGAGGATGCGCTGGCTCACGCCGACGACGCCGCGCAGATATCTGGTTGCGTTTCGGCGGTTGACGGTCAGCAGCCTGCAGCTCATGCAGGTATGCTCGCAGGCCTTCCCCTTCGAGAAGCGCGAGCACCGCGGGCAGGTCAGGTAGTAATCGTGCAACGTGTGGAGCACCGGCACATTGAGCTCGGCCGCCGTCTTCCACACCGCCGTGGTGAGGCCCGAGAGGTTGTTCGAGTGCAGTACGTCAGGCTTGAATGCCTTAATTCTGCTGGCGACGAGTTCGGCGCTTCCGCGCCAGTCCTCCATCGCATGCCACAATCCTCTCGCCGGCGCGCTTCGCTGTCCGGTGAAGGGCCGGTAGATGTTCTGGACCGGCGCCGAGTGCACGTCGATGCCGTTGCTCGTCTCCATCGCCTGTTCGGGCACCGAGGCGGCGCGAACGACTTCGACGGCATCGCCACTCTTCAAAAGGCCTTCGGCAATGCGACGCACGAATATCTCGGCCCCGCCGACCACCTTCGGTGCGCCCGGTGTCGGGTACAGTGACGATGTGATCAATATTCTCATGGGAAGGATCTCATCCAATATGCGTCTGTGAACGAACCCCGAGAGCCCCTCTCATCTTTCTCCATCGGTGTTCGAGGTGCCTTCTAAATAGACGTCGATATATTGTCCGGTGACAGCTTCCGGTGTGAAGCTGGCTGCAAAGTCAGGCCGAGGCGGAAAAGTCTGCTTCCATTTTGGTGCTTCACTGATGGCCTGCTTCATCAGTTCAGCCAGTTTGTGGTGGTCACTTGGCTCGTACGAGCCGAGTGTCGTCGAGAAATGAGAGATTTCTGGTATTCCGCCGGCGGTAGAGCAAATGGTCGCGCGTCCGGCATTGATGCTTTCTATCAGTGTCCGCGGCAATGGCTCAGGCCAAACCGAGCTAATGAGGCAAACATCCACGGCGGGGTAAAATTCCGCGGACTTGACGAAGCCAAGCCATTTGATCCTCGGATTACCATACCGTCCCTTCAGCTCTCTCACGTAAGCTTCAAGGCCCTTTCCGGCTATTTTGAGTTGCCAGCCCGAATCGGGAAGCAGAGAGACCGCTTTAAGGACGACTTCGATGCCCTTTTCGGGTTCGATCCGGCCGATAAAGCCGAAAGTCAGGTCGGCGTCCGGAGACGGCGGGGCAAGTCCCGCGCTGGCGTCCGCGATGTTGTAGACCACCTTGTGGGGTGCGCCCGGGAAGAAGCCGACTTTCAGGTGCCGGTCCAGTACGTACTGGCTGTTGGAGACCACCGCATCAACCATGCGCGAGGCGTAGAGATATGGCATGGTCATCGTCTTGCATGCCAGGCAGCGCTCTTTGCACGTGTCGCCGTTGCTGAAGAGCGTGGACCGTTTGCAGATGAGCGAGTAGTCGCGCAGCGTATGGACGACGCGGATGCTGCGGCGCTTGGCCTCCGCCCACAGCGACACGGAGAATCCGGTCAGATTGTTGGTGTGAACGACGTCCGGCTTCTCGGTGTCGAGAATCGCGCCAAAGCGTTTGGCTGCACGCCTATTCCAGGTATCCCGCAGGTGCCATCGCAGTCGCTCGAGCCTCGGCGGCTTCCGCGTCTGCCCAAACGGCCAGTACGTATTATCGATCTGCACCCGGTAGGTGCGGATGCCGTTGCGATCCCCGACCGAGACATCGCCCGCTTGCTGCAGGCAGACGACGGCGACCTGGTGGCCATTGCGCATGAAGGCTTCTGCGAGCAGTGATACGGAGACCTCGGCTCCGCCCATGATGTCGGGAGGATAGAGGGTGTTCACGATAAGTATCTTCAACGATCGCCTCATGCGTTGATCGTAGACGGGGGCGCACCTCGCTTGCCACGCAATAGCTGGATCTGCAATCGCATTCGAGCCCACAACGGCGTGAATGATCATGCCGGAACGGAGCCGAAATAGTCACACAATATTCAAGAAGCGGGCCATGACGTCCTGTCCGGACCTTCGCGAGCAGCGAGATTCGGGCAGGCGAGCGTATCGAGTGTGGCCATTACTTGGAGTTGACCACGACGCTGGAGATGTTCGACGCGTTCGTTGAAGCTGCGTCCAGCGGGGCCATGAGCTTGATGAACTCGGTGGATGGCGATTCAGCGACCGAGATCACGTCGTGGTCGCGCATCCTGAACGTGTCAGCCTGGAACCAGCCGTCCGGCTTGCTCATGTCAAACTTGTAGACGGCCGGAATGGTCTTGGTCGGGAACTGCGACACGTCGACACCGATCTGCTCGAGCAGCGGCTTCGGCTCGAAACGATAGACATAGATCGACTTGGAATCGGCCCGGGACCCGTCGAGACCGCCGGCTTTCGCGAGCGCTTCGGCCAGCGACATGTTGTCGTTCTCGAAGGTGAAGCGGCGGTTGTTGGTGCCGCCGATCGAACCCGGCGACGGCGTCGATCCGAATGCCATGTACACCCTGGGAATGCGGGTGAGGAAGACAACGTCGCCCGGAGCCAGCAGCACGTCCTCGCTGGGGTGATGCACGACCGACGACATCGACTCGTTGTAGGTGCGTCCTTCGCGCTTGATCGTGATCGTGCTCTCGTAGGACGGATATTTTGGGCCACCGGCGCGCGCGATCGCGCCCATCAGCCGGATGCCGCCCGGGTCGACCGGGAAGCGCTGCGGCGAATTGACTTCGCCGAGCACGCTGATCTGGTTGCCGCGCTGTTCTGCGACGCTCACGACCGCCTGCGGATCGATGGCGCGATCCTTGAGACGCTCGCGGATAATGTTCGAGACGGCGCGCGGCGTCAGCCCGGAGACCTTGATCGATCCGGCGTAGGGGATGTTGATGTTGCCGGACTGGTCGACCTGCTGGCGCGGGATATCGACGAAGTTGCCTGGCCTCACGCCGGCTTCGCGCGGAATGAACAGGCCGCCGGCCTGGGCTTCGTAAACGGTCACGGTGACGATGTCGCCGACGCCGATCGTGACGTCGCGGTAGTTGCCGCCGGGGAGACGCGAGAACAGCAGTCCAGCGCTGTCCGTAAATCCATTGGTCGCCTGCAGCACGGCCGGATTGACCGGCATCAACGCATAGGCAAGCGGCGCGGTCGGCTCGGTGACCAGCGCGGCATGTGTTTGCGTGGAAGCGGCATCGGGAGCGTCTAACGGAATGAAGCCCCCGCAGCCCGTCAGGGAGAAGCTGATCGCAGCAACGGCCAGAATCCGGCTAATCCCGAAATCCGAATGAGCTTGTTCGGTCGTCGCCAATGTCATTTCCTCGCACACACCTAAAATCTGAATTACCGTAGCAACTGTCCAGCTACTGAGTCACTGCTGCGTCTTCGTGATTATGGTAAAGCACTTATGGCTGTGACCTTATTGCCACTTGTGAACCAGCGTGCACGTGCAATCAACTGGTCAAATCTTATGCGAGGCCTGCTCTTTTCTAAGCAATCCGCAAATTAGACATACCAGTGTCAGATCGACGTCACGATTGAGGCCTCGGTTCATCCAGTGAGCAGCGCGCGAATTCGACCGGCGCATTCGACGGCATCTCCGCAACGTGGTGTCGCCGTAGACTCCAGGCGTCGCATTCCAATCAGAGCGTACCCTGCGTTGTATTTCCGCGGGCCTTGCGGTGGGCTTGGCAGTGGCACGTCAGGATCTGCATCGATATTTCCGTGACGGGATTCCGCCTCCGTTAACGCTTAGATTTGGAAGCTGGCGTCACGCTGGCGTCCGTAAGGTCTTCCTAATCCCGATCCGGCTAGGTGTCGGGCAAACAAAAGGGAAGACGAAGACAATGTTGCAAACCGGGCTGTTCGCGGCCGGCTTTCTCGTCTGTGCGATGGCCGTCATGTTCGCGATCGCGTGGTCGTTCTCCGATCAACGTGTCATCGATGCTGATCTGGCGGAGGACGATGCCCACCGGATGGCCTGATCGACAGCTCTCTACGGTCGCAGATTGTTCGAGAAATCGGACTGCAGTTTGGCCTCGCCGGCCTCGCTTTCGCCCAATTGCAGCACGTCGGCATAGACCTGGCTCAGGTTGCGATGAGTCTGCTCGATGTCGTAGAGGCGGGTGAAACGCTTATATCCGGCCCGGCCGACCGCAGGCAGATCGAGCCTGGCTGCGCGCTTGAATCCTTCAGCCAGCTTTTCGGGTGAGACTTCGTCGCACAGCACACCGGTGGTGCCGTCTTCGACGATTTCCGGCAGAGCGCCGATGCGGAATGCGATGATCGGCTTGGCCGCCCGCATCGCCTCGATGGCGACGAGGCCAAATGCCTCCCAGCGCGACGGAATCGCCACCATGTCTGCCTGATCCAGTTCGGCCTCGATCTGGTTGCGGTCCATCCAGCCCAGCAGTGAAACGTTGGCGGGCAGGTCGCTTCTCCGGAATTTGCTGACGACCGAGGCGCCGATGAGGCGCACATCCAGCTTGTCTCCGAGCGCGCGGGCCGCCTCGATCAGGAGATCATATCCCTTCTGACGGTCGAGGCGTCCGATGAACAGGACCTTGATCTTCTCCGACCGCCATGATGCTGCGCGCTTGTCGAGCGTGGGGCGCTGCCTGGAAATCCCGTTGTGCACGAGGACGAGGCGCTTCGCCGCAATTCCGACCCGTCTTGCATCGACCTGCTCGCTCTCGGAGATGCAGACGATGCGATGGGTCAGCTTGGACAGCAGAAGTTCGGTGAACTCAGTGACGGCGCGGCTGAGACGGCCCGTCTCGCGGCCGAAGGCCCATCCGTGCGGGCAATAGACGATGCGCGAGCGCCGGTAGGTCAGCCACAGCACCGGCCGCACCACGAGCCCCGCGAACGAGGAATGCAGGTGAATGATGTCCGGCCGCTGCCGCCGGACCGCGCGCATGGTCGCGGACAGCATGGCAAACAGGCCGACAGCGTTGCGGCCGTCGCGCGGGAAGGTGGTGACGGCCTCATCCTCGATGTTGACCAGGTCGTCGCGATGGTCGGACGGAACGACATAGCTGACATTGCCGCGTCCGAAGCTCGCGCTCTGATGCGGATGAAGCTCGTTGAGGTAGGTTGCGATGCCGCCTCTCACCGTTTCGGCGACATGCAGAATCTTCAGGCCGCTGGGCAACGGTCGCTCCTTCCTTGTCTTGCACAGACCATGTGTAGCGTCTCCAAGCAGCAATATTTGGGCCGCGTCATCGCGCCGCTCCGCGGGATGCGGCCTGCGGAACCGATTTGGCGAGCACATCGAGCATGGCTGCGGCCGATTTGGTCCAAGAATATGTCGCGAGCCGCTCTCGCTGCTTCTCTTGTTCCGCCGGCGAAATCCTGCCGAGATCAATTCTTTCGTGCATCCGTGCCGACAGCTCGCTGGGGTTGAGCGGGTCGAAATAGACGGCGGCGTCAGCGCAGGTCTCGCGAACGGCTTCCGCGGAACTCGCAATGACGGGGCAGGCGAAGTACATCGCCTCCAGGGGTGGGATGCCGAAGCCCTCGTAGAGACTCGGGAACACGAAAGCTGCAGCCCTGGCGAAGAGTGCGGCGACTTGCTCGTCCTTGAGGCGGCCGGTGATGACGATTCCGGCTTTTGATTCGGTCGCGCCGCCGCCAAAGACCTTGCTGTTGTCGCCTCCGACCACGACCAGCGGAAAATCCGTGCGGCCGAGCCGCTCGGCCGCGCGAACGGCGGTGTCGACATTCTTGTTCTTCGTCATCGAGCCGACAAAGAGGAAGAAGCGGTGGGGTTCGAGCCGCAGGGACTCGATGATCGAGAAATCGGGCTCGACCGACGCGAAGTGTTCTGCACTGTTTGGAACAATCGGGATCGATGTGGGATCCAGCGAAAGCGCGTCGGCAAGTTCGTTGCGTGAAAACGTGGAAACTGTTGCGATGGTTGCTGTGCGTGCCAGCAAATGGCCGAGCGATCGATGCAAGACGAGATATTGCCAGCTAAAGAAGTCCGGCCGTCTGAACACTTGCGCATCGTGAATCACGACGAGATGGTCGCGATGGAGCACCGGACCGGAATTGGCGAGGCTGACGAGCCGCGTGCCGGCGGCCGCGCGCGCCAGATCGATCTGGTCCCACGCGTGCCCGCGCAAAGTTCCGACTTGCCTGACCTTGATGCGGCCAAGACCGGCGAGCGTCTGTGCATCTGGGGGCACCAGAATCTGCCACTCCGCATCCAGGAGTTGCTGTGCCGCCTTGCCGCTCGTGAGCAGGCGGTCCATCGCTTTGACGATCTCGGCAGCATAGCGTTGCACGCCTGTCAGCGATTGTGTCAGGAACCTGCCGTTGATGGAGAGTTTCAAAGTCGATCTTTTTCTTTGCGCGTGTCTTGCGCGAACAATGCCTCAAGACTGGGCATCCGCGCGGAATGTACGGTCGATATGATCTCTAGCACATGCAGCGCTAGCATCCGAGCATCGTCGCAGCCGGATAGCATGCGTGGATGCATGATGCCATCATGTTTCCTACACATTTCGATGCGCTTACATGGACGCGCCTAACTCGATGATGTCGTCATCGTCCAAACCTTGCCTCTCATGTCCTGGTCTGGCATTGCATTCGCGGAATGAACGAGCGAGATGATAACTTTGCGACCAGTGATCTTGACCGGTGCTGCCGGCTTTATTGGAATGCATGTTTGTGAACGGCTGTTGGCGCGTGGCGAACAGGTCGTGGGTATCGATGCATTCACGCCGTATTACGATCCGGCGCTGAAGCGCGCGCGCCTTGAAAAGCTCAAGCAGCGTCCCGGCTTTAGCTTCCACGAGATCGACCTTGCCGATTATGCCGCGGTGATCCGCGTATTCGATCAAGTCGCGCCCGATCGGGTTGTGCACCTTGCGGCGCAACCGGGCGTTCGTGCCTCGATCGACGATCCCATCACCAGCATCCGTGCCAATTGTGACGGCTTTGTCACCGTGCTCGAGGCCGGCCGGCGCCATGGTCTGGCGCATCTCGTCTACGCCTCGTCGAGCTCGGTCTATGGCGCCAATCGCACGCTGCCGTATTCGACCGAGCAATCGGTGAACCATCCGGTCAGCCTTTATGCCGCGAGCAAGAAGGCCAACGAGCTGATGGCGCACACCTTTGCGCACGTTCACAAGCTACCGGTGACCGGTCTTCGCTTCTTCACCGTCTACGGTCCGTGGGGCCGGCCCGACATGGCCGCCTATCTGTTCACGCGCGCGATTTTTGCGAATCAGCCGATCAAGATTTTCAATAATGGCGACATGTGGCGCGACTTCACCTATGTCGACGACATCGTCGAAGGCGTGATCCGCACCCTCGATCGGCCAGCAGCTCCGAATCCCGCGTGGAATGCCGAGCAGCCGGAAAATTCGTCGAGCTATGCGCCGTATCGCGTCTACAACATTGGCAACAACAGGTCGGTCAAGCTGCTCGAGTTCGTCGAGACGCTCGAGAAGATCATCGGTAAGCCCGCGATCCGCAAGCTGCTGCCGATGCAGGCCGGCGACGTCCTGGAGACGCGTGCCGACATTTCCGCACTTCAGCGCGACGTCGGTTTCGCGCCGTCGACGCCAATCGCCGAAGGCCTTGCGCGTTTCGTCGAATGGTATCGAAAGTACCACGGCGTGTGATCGCTGAAGCGAACGGCAAGACCAAATACAAAAGTACTCGGGCGGCGACGGCTAAGGTTTATTCGGTTCGCGAAGCAGCTTGCCCTAATGTTGGGCGTGCGGCCGGATAGAGAAATGGTCTAGGATGTTCAGTGGAACATCCGTCGTCAACGGAAAGAGTTTTTCATGCGAATCGCGATGATCGGCACGGGGTATGTGGGACTGGTGTCCGGAGCCTGCTTTGCGGATTTCGGTCACGACGTCACCTGCGTCGACAAGGACGAGAAGAAGATCGCTAGCCTTCACCGCGGCGAGATTCCGATCTACGAGCCCGGCCTCGACGAGCTGGTCGCGACCAATGTCAAGGCCAAGCGGCTCGACTTCACCACCGACCTGTCGAAGCCGGTCGCGGATGCCGACGCCGTGTTCATCGCGGTCGGCACGCCGTCGCGTCGCGGCGACGGCCATGCCGATCTCTCCTACGTCTACGCTGCGGCGAAAGAGATCGCGCAATCGCTGTCCGGCTTCACCGTCGTGGTGACGAAGTCGACCGTGCCGGTCGGCACCGGTGACGAGGTCGAGCGCATCATCCGCGAGGCCAATCCCAAGGCCGACGTCGTCGTCGCCTCCAATCCGGAGTTCCTGCGCGAGGGCGCGGCGATCCGCGACTTCAAGTTCCCCGATCGCGTCGTCGTCGGCACGTCCGACGAGCGTGGCCGCAAGGTGATGGGCGATGTCTATCGTCCGCTGTCGCTGAATCAGGCGCCGCTGATGTTCACCGCGCGCCGCACCGCCGAGATGATCAAATACGCCGCGAATGCGTTCCTCGCGACCAAGATCACCTTCATCAATGAGATCGCGGATCTCTCCGAGAAGGTCGGCGCCAACGTCCAGGAGGTCGCGCGCGGCATTGGCCTCGACAACCGCATCGGCACAAAATTCCTGCACGCCGGTCCCGGCTTCGGCGGCTCCTGCTTCCCGAAGGACACCAAGGCGCTGATCAAGATCGCGCAGGACTACGACGTGAGCCTGCGCATCGTCGAATCCGTGCTCGCGGTCAACGAGAACCGCAAACGCGCGATGGCGCGGAAAGTGAGCCAGGCGCTCGGCGGTTCCTTGCGTGGCAAGACCATCGCCGTGCTCGGCCTCACCTTCAAGCCCGATACCGACGACATGCGCGACGCGCCGTCGATCCCGCTGGTGACTGGCCTCCTCGACATGGGCGCGAAGGTCAAGGCGTTCGATCCGGTCGGCATGGAGCAGGCCAAGGGCGAGCTACCCAGCATCACTTACTCCGAGGACGCCTATTCCTGCGCGCAAGGTGCAGACGCACTGGTCGTCGTCACCGAGTGGGTGCAGTTCCGCGGCCTCGATCTCGACCGGCTGAAGAGCGTCATGGCGCAGCCCGTCGTCGTCGACCTCCGCAATATCTTCAGCCCCGAGGACATGGCTGCCGCCGGCTTCGTTTATGAAAGCGTGGGACGGTCGTCTCAAGCCTAGCACGGCAATGCGCCGCTGAGCGTTGCGGCGTTTCGCTCGCTTCGGCCCGAGGCGAGCGAAATCGTTTCCAATGCGGTATGGTTCGCTCGCATGAGGCCACCCTTTGGGCCGTCAGCCTTGCTGCTGCGATGGAGACTACCATGGCCGACGAGACGCATACGCTCCGCAGCGGCTCCCTCACCGCGACCATCAAGGCGCAGGGCGCCGAGATGTGCTCGTTCAAGCACAAGGACGGCACTGAATTCGTCTGGCAGGCAGGTCCTGCCTGGGCGCGCCATGCGCCGCTGCTGTTTCCGATCGTCGGGCGTCTCGCTAGTGACGAAATGCGGCATCGGGGCAAGACTTACCGGATGACCCAGCATGGCTTTGCGCGCGACAGCCGTTTCGTCTGGGCGGAGCGTGGCGAGAGCCGTTGCGCGCTCGTGCTCGAGGACAGCGAGGCGACGCGTGCGCTCTATCCGTTCGCGTTCCGGCTGACGGCGGCCTACGCGCTCGATGAAGCTGGTCTCGATCTTTGGCTCACGGTCGCCAACACCGGCAAGGAGATATTGCCGGCGTCGCTCGGAGGCCATCCCGCTTTCAACTGGCCGCTTCAGGCTGGCGTGCCGAAGGACAGTTACGCGCTGACGTTCGCGAACGAGGAGCCGTCTCCGGTCCGCCGTGTCGAGGGCGGGCTCCTGCTCGCGGCAACGGATCCGAGCCCCGTCCGAGGCACTGTGCTTCCTTTGTCGGAAGCCCTGTTCACCAACGACGCCGTCATTATCGATCCCATCAATAGCGATGCGGTCCGCTACGCCGCCGGGCAGGGCGCCGGGCCCTGGCTCAAAATGTCCTGGCGCGGCTTTCGCGAGCTCGGTGTCTGGTCGAAACCATCAGGCGCGCCGTTCCTTTGCATCGAACCCTGGCGCGGCTATCCCAGCCCCAAAGACTTCGACGGCGAGTTCAGCGACAAGCCGGGCCTGATGCACATCGCACCCGGGGCAGAGGAGCAGTTGTCGTTCCGGGTCGAGGTGGGGACGTCCTGAGGCCGATCACACACCGGCGCTGCGGTCGTTCAGTGCAACGCGTGCCGAGTTCGATCTTCTCGCCGCGCTCGTCGGTGCGGTGGCAGGCCGCTCAGCCGCGACTATCTGATCGAGGTCGTCAGCAACCGCCAGGCCGAGGTCGACATCCGAACGGTCGATGCGCTGGTGGCGCGGCTGCGTCGCAAGCTCGTCGGCCGCGGCACGCCTGTCGTCGCCACCGTCACCGGTGTCGGCTACAAGCTCGCGCTCAGCGAGCGGCTCTGATCTCACCTGTCGAAAGATCTGTTCGCCCGCGCAGCTATCGTGCGCGGGCGCTTTGATCCGTGGTGATCTGTCGCGTCGCGCCCGCGAGCTGGTCGTCGACCGCGTAGAGCGTGCAGGTCGGCGACCATTTCATGCAGGCCGCGAGCGAATCGCGTTGCGCGTCGTCCACGGTGTTGCGCCCCGAGCGCCAGCCGTAACCGCCATTGGGCGACACCGCGAAAGCCTTGTGCGACATGGTGCTGGCGAGATAGCGCGCGAACTCGGCTTTCGCCGCATCACTGAAATGGTTCGGCGGCGGCAGCGGATCGGGCGGGCTCAGCATGTCGTGGGCGAGCCCGCGCTCGCGCAGGAAGGCGTCGAGATAGGGCGTCCATTGCGGGCGGGCCACGACGGAATACAGATAATGACCGTCATCGCCGTAAGGCGGCGCCGCGACGAATTTGGCATCCCCGCCGCCAGCGCGAAACCCATCATAGAGCCGGCGCGCGAGATCGGGACCGAAATAGGCAGCGCGAGCGGATAGCGCTTGGTCCCGGCCGGGCGGACCAGAAACGCCTCCAGCCCCTGCGGCCCGGCTTCCGCCATCGGAATGCGCAGATCCTCTGTGTAGAACTGGGCGGCGCGCGCCGGCGCGCCGCCCAGGGTCAGGCCCACGACAAGGCAGGCGATCAGAATCAACAACAGCCTGTGAAACAGCGCCATGTGCCTTCTCGAAAAGACCCGATCAAAACAAGACCATAGCACGATCTCAGGAACAGCCACGCCATCGCGCGTGTTGTGGTTTGGCGCGGGCCCGGCCGATGCTATGGTGTGGCGCAATCTCTGTACGACAGGACGAGGATATTTCAGTGGCTGATGTTCATCCCGCGGCGGGCAAGCTGGTTTCGCCGGACGCGCTCGCCAACATTCCGCGGCTCGTGACGGCCTATTTCGCCAACAGACCGGATGCGGCGGACCCGGCGCAGCGCGTGGCGTTCGGGACATCGGGCCATCGCGGCACCTCGTTCAAGAACACCTTCAACGAGGGCCACATCCTCGCGACCACGCAGGCCATCTGCGATTATAGACAAGAAAAGGGGCTGACCGGTCCGCTCTTCATCGGCATCGACACCCATGCGCTGGCCGAGCCTGCGCTCGCGAGCGCCGTCGAGGTATTCGCGGCGAATGGCGTCGAGGTGATGATTGACAAGGACCACGGCTACACGCCGACACCGGTGATCTCGCACGCGATCCTGACCTACAACAAGGGCCGCACGTCGGGTCTGGCCGATGGCGTCGTCGTCACGCCCTCGCACAATCCGCCGGAGGACGGCGGCTACAAATACAATCCGCCGCATGGCGGTCCCGCCGACACCGACGCGACCTCCGTCGTCGAGAAGCGCGCCAACGCCTATCTTGCCGACGGCCTGAAGGGCGTGAAGCGCATCGACTATGCCAAGGCGCTGAAATCGTCGACCGTTCACGCTTACGACTACATCACGCCTTACGTTGCCGATCTCGGGAATGTCGTCGATCTCGACCTCATCAAATCCGCCGGCATCAAATTCGGCATCGATCCGCTCGGCGGCGCCGCCGTGCATTACTGGCATCCGATCATCGAGCGCTATGGCCTCAAGGCCACCGTCGTGAACGAGGCGATCGATCCGACCTTCCGCTTCATGACCGTGGACTGGGACGGCAAGATCCGCATGGACTGCTCTTCGCCCTACGCGATGGCGAGCCTGATCGCGATGCGCGACCGCTTCGACGTCGCCTTCGCCAACGACACCGACGCCGATCGCCACGGCATCGTCACGCGCACCGGCGGCCTGATGAATCCCAACCATTATCTGGCGACGGCGGTCTCCTATCTGTTCGCGCACCGGCCGAACTGGGGCAAGGATGCCGCGATCGGCAAGACCGTGGTATCGAGCTCGATCATCGACCGTGTCGCGAAAAAACTCGGCCGCAAGCTGGTGGAGACGCCGGTCGGCTTCAAATGGTTCGTCGATGGGCTCGTCACGGGCAGCTTCGGCTTCGGCGGCGAGGAGAGTGCAGGGGCCTCCTTCCTGCGCCGCGACGGCACGGTGTGGACCACCGACAAGGACGGCATCATCCTCGGCCTGCTTGCGGCCGAGATCATGGCCAAGACCGGCCGCGATCCGAGCCAGCTGTTCAATGATCTCACGGCCGAGTTCGGCGTGCCCCATTATGCCCGCATCGACGTGGCCGCGACCGGGCCGCAGAAGAACATCCTGAAATCCGTCACGCCCGAGCAGCTCGGCCTGAAAGATCTCGCCGGCGATCCCGTCCGCTCAACGCTGAGCAAGGCGCCGGGCAACGGCCAGCCATTCGGCGGCATCAAGGTCGAGACCGATTTCGGCTGGTTCGCGGCGAGGCCGTCCGGCACCGAGGACGTCTACAAGATCTACGCCGAGAGCTTCCGCAGCACCGAGCACCTGAAGCGGATTCAGGAGGAGGCCCAGGCGGGGCTGAAGAAGGTGTTCGGGGCGTAGCTGCGGGCGCGGGTGCCGCTCTTAGGCTGCTCCTCCAAGGGATGGGTGCCGTATCGCGCCGTGTCATCGCCCGCGAAGGCGGGCGATCCAGTACTCCGCGGCGCGCGTTATGCGAACCAATGACCACCGCGGAGTACTGGATTCCCCGCTTTCGCGGGGAATGGCCGGGGTTAAGTCTGTATACACAATTACCCGAATAGATACTAAGATACAGAATAATTGGCATTGAACGTTTCGTCTTCCGCGCTATTGTATACACAACGCATACATAAGCCCTGGGAGATCGCCGGTGACAAAACCCTTCCCCATGAACGCCTGGTACGCCGCCGCCTGGGACGCCGAGGTGAAGCCGGCGCTGTTGCCGCGGACAATTTGCGGCAAGCACGTCGTGATGTACCGCAAGGCCGATGGCTCGGTGGCCGCGCTGGAGGATGCCTGCTGGCATCGCCTGGTGCCGCTGTCGAAGGGCCGGCTCGAAGGCGACACCGTCGTCTGCGGCTATCACGGCCTGAAATACAACGCGCAGGGCCGCTGCACCTTCATGCCCTCGCAGGAGACCATCAACCCGTCGGCCTGCGTCCGCGCCTACCCCGTGGTCGAGCGCCACCGCTACATCTGGCTCTGGATGGGCGACCCCGCGCTCGCGGATCCCGCGCTCGTCCCGGACATGCACTGGAATCACGATCCGGCCTGGGCCGGCGATGGGAAGACCATCCGCGTCGCCTGCGACTACCGGCTCGTGCTCGACAATCTCATGGACCTCACCCACGAGACCTTCGTGCACGGCTCCTCCATCGGCAATGACGCGGTCGCCGAAGCGCCGTTTGACGTCACCCATGGCGAGAAGACGGTGACGGTGACGCGCTGGATGCGCGGCATCGAGGCGCCGCCGTTCTGGGCGAAACAACTCGGCAAGCCCGGTCTGGTCGACCGCTGGCAGATCATCCGCTTCGAGGCGCCGTGCACCATCGCCATCGACGTCGGCGTGGCGCCAACAGGCACCGGCGCGCCGGAAGGCGACCGCTCGCAGGGCGTCAACGGTATCGTGCTCAACACCATCACGCCGGAAACCGAGAAGACCTGCCACTATTTCTGGGCCTTTGTCCGCAACTACCAGATTGGCGAGCAGCGCATCACCACCGAAATCCGTGAGGGCGTCTCCGGCATCTTCCGCGAGGACGAACTGATCCTCGAGGCGCAGCAGCGCGCGATGGACGAAAACCCGGATCGCATCTTCTACAACCTCAACATCGACGCCGGCGCGATGTGGACGCGCAAGCTGATCGACAAGATGGTGGCGAAGGAAAACGCGCCGACACACCTCCAGGCCGCGGAGTAGGTCATGGCCGAGCGCGAGGTCGACCGCTCCGTCTCGCAAACCGTGAAGGCGCAACTCGCGCTGCGCGACCAGATCCTGTCGGGCGCCTTGCGTCCGGGCGAGCGCATCTCCGAGCTTCAGGCGGTGGAGACCACGGGCGCCTCGCGCACGCCAGTGCGCATGGCGTTGGTGCGGCTGGAGGAGGAGGGCCTCCTGGAGGCGATCCCCTCCGGCGGCTTCATGGTGAAGGCGTTTTCGGAGCGCGACATCTCCGATTCCATCGAGCTGCGCGGCACGCTGGAAGGCCTCGCCGCGCGCTTCGCCGCCGAGCGCGGCGTCTCCGCGCGCGAGCTCGAGCCGCTGAAGGAATGCCTGGCTGCGATCGACGAGCTGCTGCGCCAGGTGCCGATCTCGATCGAAGCGTTCTCGTCCTATGTCGCGCTGAACGCGCGTTTCCACGCGCTGCTGACCGAATTGTCGCGCAGCCCGCCGCTGGTGCGGCAGATCGACCGCGCCTCGGCGCTGCCGTTCGCCTCGCCCAGCGCTTTTGTGATGGCGCAGTCGGCGCTCCCCGAGGCGCAGCAGATCCTGATCATCGGGCAGGAGCATCATCGCGTCGTGATCGACGCCATCGAGAACCGCGAGGGGGGGCGCGCCGAAGCCGTGATGCGCGAGCACGCGCGGCTTGCGGTGCGCAATCTGCGGCTCGCGCTGCGTAACCGCACCCATCTCGACCTCTTGCCGGCGCTCGCGCTGATCAAGACCGCAACCGATTGAGGGCACCATGCGCTTCATCGAAACCTGGATTCCGGCCACGCTCGTCTCGACGCGCGATCTTGCGCCCGGCATCCGCGAATTCCTGATCCGGCCCGACCAGTTCGACGGCGCCGCCTATCCGGTCGGCAGCCACATCAATGTCGGCGTGACCATCGCTGGCCAGCCCGAGACGCGCTCATATTCGCTGGTCGGCGAAGCCTCGTCACAAGGCTTCAGGATCGCGGTACGTCGCGCCGAGGACTCCCGCGGCGGCTCGCGCTACATGTGGCAGCTCGCACCGGGCGCGCGGCTCGACATCACGAGGCCAACCTCGCTCGTCGCGGTCGATTGGACGCGCGAAACCTACTGCCTGATCGCCGGCGGCATCGGCATCACCCCGATCATCGGCGCCGCGCAGGCGCTGGCGCGCCGAGGCGCCGACGTCACGCTGCACTACGCCGTGCGCGGGCGCGCTGATGCGGCCTATCTCGATGATCTCGCGAACCTGCTCGGTGACCGCCTGGTCGTCCATGCCAGCGACGAAGACAAGCGACTGGATCTCGACACGCTGTTCGCCTCATTGCGGAAAGGCACGCTGGCGCTGTTCTGCGGCCCGATGCGCATGCTCGATGCCGCGCGCCATGCCTGGATCGGCGCAGGCCATCCGCTCGCCGATCTCCGCTATGAGACCTTCGGCTCCAGCGGCACGCTGCCGACAGAGACGTTTCGCGTGCGCCTGAAGGGCTCCGATGTCGAACTCGAAATTCCGCGCGAGCGTTCGATGCTGGATGTCCTCAACGCCAGCGGTCACGAGGTGATGTACGACTGCAAGCGCGGCGAATGCGGCCTCTGTGCCATCGACGTCGTCGCTGTCGACGGCGAGATCGACCATCGCGACGTCTTCTTCAGCGACCATCAGAAGCAAGGTAACGAAAAGATCTGCGCCTGCGTCTCCCGCGCGCGAGGGACCATCACGGTGGACACGCTGCTGCGGGCGGATGCGGTTTGAGCGCGCCTACGCCGCGAAAATCGCCCGAAGCTTCTTCGAATTGAGTAGCGCCTGCACGCCCTCCGCCGACACTGGCCGGCCGATCAGATAACCCTGCACTTCGTCGCAACTGATCTGCCTGAGATATTCGAGCTGGTCGGCGGTCTCGACGCCTTCGGCGACGACGTCGATGTTGAGGTCGCGCGCCAGCGAGATCACCGATTTCACGATCGCGGCGCAGTCCGGCTGCACCAGCATGTCGCGGATGAAGGACTGGTCGATCTTGATGCGGCTGAACGGCAGTTTGCGCAAATAGGTCAGCGACGAGAAGCCGGTGCCGAAATCGTCCAGCGCCACCGTGGCACCGAGCTCCAGCAGCGCGTTCAGGATCGACGCGGCGGAGCCGTATTTCGACAGCAGCATCGATTCCGTGATCTCGATCTCGAGCCGGTGCGGCGCGACCTGGGCGTCGGCCAGCGCCTGCACGACGGTCTCGAGGATGCCGGTGTTGTGAAACTGCGCCGCCGAGAAATTCACTGCGACCCGGATGTCCTCCGGCCAGTCTGCCAGCGTTGCGCAGGCGCGGCGGATGACCCATTCGCCGATCTCGTGGATCAGCCCGGTCTCTTCCGCGATCGGAATGAACTCGCTCGGCGGAACCAGCCCGCGCGAGGGATGCTGCCAGCGCAGCAGGGCCTCGAAGCCGGTGATGCGGTTTTCGTCGAGATCGAGGAACGGCTGGAACACCAGAAACAGCTCGTTGCGGGTGAGGGCGCCAGCGAGGTCCGTCTGCAACGCCTTGCGGTCGCGCGAGGCCTTGTCGTCGGCTTCCTCGAAGAAGCAGACCGTGCCCGGTCCGGCCTTCTTGGCGCGATACAGCGCGGCATCGGCGTTCTTCATGATGTCGAGCGGCGTGTTGCCGTCGCGCGGCGCCAGCACGATACCGACGCTGGTGGCGCCGACGAACTCGCGGCCTTCGATTAGGAACGGCTCGGTGAAGGCCGCGACGAAACGCTCGGCGATTTCGAGCGCATCTTCCGATCGTGCCAGATTGGCCATCACCAGCGCGAACTCGTCGCCGCCGATACGCGCGACATGCTCGGCCGCACGGGTGCAGCGCTGCAAGCGGCTTGCGACCTGGACCAGGAATTCGTCGCCGGCGGGATGGCCGAACCTGTCATTGACCTCCTTGAAGCGATCGAGGTCGAGCAGCAGCACGGCGAACTCCTCGCCGGACAGCGCGAGGCGCTTGAACGCGCCGTCGAGCGTCTCGTTGAAGGCGACGCGGTTGGGCAGCTGCGTCAGCGGATCCTGCCGCACCGTGCGCTCCGCCTCGATCTGCCGCATCACGCGGCGCGCGAAGGCGATCGAATTCACGAACACGCCGCGCAGCAGAACGCTGCCATAGACCACGACAAGGAAAGCGATCAGCAGGAAGGCGAGGTCGCCGTTTCGGCTGAGACAGATGGCGATGCCGACGAAGATGGGGGCGGTGAACGCGATGGCGGCGATCGGGATGGTGGCAAAGGCGAGCGCGCCGCCAGCCAGCATGCCCGAGCACAAACAGGTAATGACAAGCTGTCCGCCGGTCGAAGCGTTCGCGAAGAAGGCGACGGGGACGATGCCCCAGGCGGTGCCGAGCACGAAGGCGTTGCGCACCAGCCGGTGCATCGCCCGGCGCGAGACGAATTGCGGCTTTGTGATCCGGCGCGAGGCATGGGATTGCAGGCCGAACGCGATCGCGGCGCCGGCGACAGCGACCGCCCAGATCAGGGCGGGTATCCGGTCCGGTGTCGGCCATAGCGCAATGGCAAGCACGGTGGCGTTGCAGGCATTGGCGAGCATGATGCCGACGGAATAGCCGAGCACCAGCGACATCTGTTCGGCGCGGATATGGCCGGCGACGGCTTCGTCGGTTGCGGGACCGCCAAAGGCTGACAGATCGCCGGCAAACAACCGCGCGACATAATTGGTCAGTTGAGTCCGCATTCGAGAGCCTGCAGCAGCATGGGCCGTTTGTCCGGCTCGATCGGAAGAATTCGCCGCAAACCTTTGACGAACTATGAATTATCCCCGATTGACGCGGTCACCGCGACCACTTCTGCGTGTTTGGCCGAGAGTATCGATAACAAATCGATACAAATGCGGCGCTCCGCGTTACGGCTGCAACGCTGGCCGAATGTTCGCTATCACCTCCGCTGTCCGTCGCGGAAGTGCTTTAGCGCCCCAGCTGCTTCGGGTCGTAATAGAACCGCTCCTCGATCAGCTGATCGCCGCGCCAAGTCTGCCACGCGATCTCGTCCAGCGTTCGCGTGACGCCCTCGGCGTTCGTGAAACTGAAGGTCCAGCGCGTCGCGACATGATCGCCCTCGATCAGGCTCGGCCCGACGCGGACGGCCTTGATCTCCTTGGAGGCCGCCAGCACGCCGCGCTCTTTGGCGACGAGCTTGTCGCGGCCGATCGTCGGGGCGGCGTTGTTCTCGTAAGTTACGGCATCGGGCGTGTAGAATTGCTCGATCGCGCCGACGAAATCCCCGTCCTCCAGGCGCTTCGCAAAGGCTTCGGCGACGTCCCGGCTCGGCATGGCGCACCTTTCGATTAAAACAGACTGTTGGTCGGTAAATACCGACTGATAGTCGAAAAGTCAACTGGCCGCGTGACGCGAATTCGATTAGAGCGGGGTGAGTTTGAATCGATGCGAGCCAAGAACCCGGAACACCTCTCCCGCTGGTGGGGCCCGCTGGGGAGAGGTGGAGAAGAGACGACATGGCGAAACAGGCGGAGCGGCGGGCGGCGACGACAGAGGCGATCCTGACGGCGGCCCGCCGGTTGTTCGGGACGCAAAGCTTTGCCGCGACGACGATGGACGAGATAGCGGAAGCCGCCGGCATCGCCAAGGGCGCGGTCTATCATCACTTCAAGACCAAGGAGGCGGTGTTCGAAGCGGTGTTCGACCTGGTCTCGCGTGATCTCGTCGTCGAGATCGACAGTGCCGCGCGCGCCGAGAAGGACGTGCTGGCCGCGATGGTCGCCGGCACCCAGCATTATTTTGCCGCGACCGCCAAAGGCCCGACCGGCCAGATCATCCTGCGCGACGGTCCGGCCGTGCTCGGCTGGGAGCGCTGGCGCGAGATCGACGCCAGGCATTTTGGTGGCAAGCTGCCGCGCGCGCTCTCGATGGCGATGGAGGCCGGCTTGATCGCGCGGCAGCCGGTCGAGCCGCTGGCGCGGTTGCTGCTCGGTGCCGTGACCGAGGCCGCGGTCGCCTGCGCCGGGCGCGCCGATATCGCAAGGGCGGGTGCGGAATATGCCCGTGCGTTCAAGTCGCTGGTCGAGGCGCTGCGTCTGCGCGCATGATTGTGCTAAAGCGTTTTCGAGCGAAGTGGATACCGGTTCGCGTCAAGAAAACGCGTCAAAACGAGAATCTGGAGCCCCGTTCCGATTCTATCGGAACGGGACTCCAGTGACGAACCGGAAACGCCCACACCAACAAGAAGAAGCGTAGCGCATGAACGCAAATTCCGCCCTCGCGCCGTCAGATCCCGAGTTCGACTACATCATCGTCGGCGCCGGCTCTGCCGGCTGCGTGCTTGCCAACCGCCTGTCGGCCAACGGCAAGCACAGCGTGCTGCTGCTCGAAGCCGGCCCTAAGGATTCCAACATCTGGATCCACGTGCCGCTCGGCTACGGAAAGCTGTTCAAGGAGAAGACCCTCAACTGGATGTACCAGACCGAGCCGGAGCCCGAGCTGAAGGGGCGGCAGGTGTTCCAGCCGCGTGGAAAAACGCTGGGCGGATCGAGCTCGATCAACGGCCTGCTTTATGTCCGCGGCCAGCACGAGGATTACGATCGCTGGCGTCAGCACGGCAATGCCGGATGGGGTTATGACGACGTGCTGCCTTACTTCAAGAAGGCGGAGAACCAGACACGCGGCGCCGATCAATATCACGGGACCGGCGGACCGCTGCCGGTCTCCAACATGGTCGTGACCGATCCGCTGTCGAAAGCCTTTATCGACGCCGCCGTCGAAAATGGCTTACCCTACAATCCCGATTTCAACGGCGCCACGCAGGAAGGCGTCGGCCTGTTCCAGACCACGACGCGCAACGGCCGCCGCGCCTCGACGGCGGTGGCCTATCTCGGCCCGGCGAAGACGCGCAGCAATCTCAAGGTCGAGACCGAGGCGCTCGGCCAGCGCGTGCTGTTCGAGGGCCGCCGCGCGGTCGGCGTCGAATACCGGCAAGGCGCAACCGTGCGCCGTGCGCGGGCGCGGACGGAGATCGTGCTGTCGAGCGGCGCCTACAACTCGCCGCAGCTGTTGCAGCTCTCCGGCGTCGGGCCTGCCGATCTCCTGCGCAAGCACGGCATCGACGTCGTGCTGGATGCCCAAGGCGTCGGCCACGATCTCCAGGACCACATGCAGGTCCGCATCGTGATGCGCTGCTCGCGGAAGATCACGCTCAACGACACCGTCAACCATCCGCTCCGCCGTACGCTGGCCGGCGCGCGCTATGCGCTGTTCCGGAAAGGCTGGCTGACGATCGCGGCCGGCACGGCGGGCGCGTTCTTCAAGACCAATCCACGGCTGGCCTCGCCCGACATCCAGGTGCATTTTCTGCCGTTCTCGACCGACAAGATGGGCGAGAGGCTGCACGATTTTTCCGGTTTCACCGCGTCGGTGTGCCAGCTCCGGCCCGAAAGCCGCGGCTCCTTGCGCATCCGGGGCGCGGACCCGACGGTGCCGCCGGAGATCCGCATCAACTACATGTCCACCGAGACCGACCGCACCACCAACGTCGAGGGCCTCAAGATCCTGCGCAAGATCTTGAATGCGCCGGCGCTGAAGCCGTTCGTGGTCAGTGAATACGATCCCGGGGCGAAGGTATCCACGGACGCCGAGCTGCTGGATTATTGCCGCGAGCGCGGCAGCACCATCTACCATCCGACCTCGACCTGTCGTATGGGCAATGATGCGCTCGCGGTGGTGGACCAGCGGCTGAAGGTGCGGGGGCTCGAAGCCTTGCGTGTCGTCGACGGTTCGATCATGCCGGATCTCGTCTCGGGGAACACCAACGCGCCGATCATCATGATCGCGGAGAAGGCGTCCGATATGATATTGGAGGATGCGCGGTAGAGCATGATCCGGACCCGGAGGGCCGCGTTAGCGCAAAGTGGGAACCGGTTTTCCGATAAGATCATGCTCAGATAAGACGACGCGCATTGAAAGGACCAGGACTTGGTTACGCGATTCAAGATCGGCACCCGCAAGAGCGCGATGGCGCTGGCACAGACGGACGAGATTGCGCGCCGCTTGACCGCCGCCATGCCTGATCTCGATGTCGAGATCGTCAAGTTCGACACCACGGGCGATCTCGACCAGACCAGCAAGCTGTTGCCCCATGGCGGCAAGGGCGGCGCCTTCGTCGCGCAGATCCGCGCCGCGGTGCTGTCGGGCGAACTCCAGGCGGCGATGCATTCGCTGAAGGACATGCCGGGCAACGAGGACACGCCGGGCCTCGTCATCGGCGCCACGCTGTCGCGCGATCCGCCGGGTGACGCGCTGGTGCTGCGCGACGGCGTCACGCTGGAAGCGCTGCGCCGGTCGCGCGGCAAGGGTTTCAAGATCGGCACCAACGCCGTCCGCCGCGCGGCCTATGCGCGACGGTTGTTTCCCGATGTCGAAGTCATCCACTTCCGCGGCGCCGCCGACACGCGCGTGCGAAAGCTCGACAATGGCGAGATGCAGCGTTTGCCGGAGGGCGGCGCGGTCGGGCCGGCGGATGCGCTGATCATGGCGCGCTCGGGTCTTGATCGCGTCGGTCTTTCCAGCCGCATCGCCTACGAGTTCACCGCGGCCGAAATGCTGCCCGCAGCGGGCCAGGGCATCGTCGCGGTCGAATGTGCGGCGCAGGACTGGCAAACGCGAAAAATCCTGTCATCGATCGACGATCCCGCGGCACACGCCTGCGCCGATGCCGAACGCGAAGTGCTGTGGGTGCTGAACGGCCACTGCAACTCGCCGGTGGCGGGTTTCTCGACCATATCAGGCGATCAGATGTCGCTTGCGGCGTCCGTGCTCGACCTCTCCGGCAACACCATCATCGAAGCCTCCCGCGCAGGCCCCGCCAATCGCCCGCGTGAGCTCGGCCGTGCGGTCGGTCTGGATCTGCTGGACAAGGGCGCCGCCGAGATCATCGCGCGCAGCCGGCCGCGTTAGAACGCGACCTCGGCAACCGGTACGTAGGGCGGGATCCACATTGGCGCAGAACCGGAAGTCGCCACGACCAGCGGTCACCAGGCATAGCTCGTCGCAGTACATTGTAATCCTCCGTGGAGCGACCGTATTGAGCGCTCACCGTTCCAGCATTCCCGCCTTGCGCAGCCCACTCCTAAATCGCTGATGGAATTGCAGGAACGCAGCGTTGTCGTCCGGGACGTAGTCCCACTGCGCAACCGTCCGGGTGCGTGTACCACTGAGCGCAAGGTACTGCGCCAGCGTCGCGCGTGCTTCCGTATCTTGCCCCGTTAAGGCGAGTTCTGACGTTAGCGCGGCAAGAATGACCGGCGTTTCGGGAGATGCGGCTGCCGCCCGGCGCAGCCACACCAGTGCCTCTTCATCCTGGCCCATCATGAAGTAAGCCCAGCCCTTGAACAGCAGGAATATCGACGTCTCCGGATCGCGTGGGCTCAGACGAATTCCGCGGTCGACGTAGGCGAGCATCTGGTCGGGCTGAGCGAGAAAGAAGCTGAGGCTGGCCAGAAGCCTGTAGGCGCCGACGTAGCTTGGGTTCAGCGCCAAACAGCGTTCGGCGGCTGCGATGCCGTCGCGCACGCGGTGTCTGCCGGCGAATACATTGGCTTTGGCGCAATGGGCCGCATAGTAGCCAGGGTCAATCTCGAGCGCTCTGGAAACCAGGGAATTGGCTTGCTCCAGATCGGCTTCCGGGTCTGGGCTCTGCACGCGCGAGACGCGCGAGCCATAATAGGTCGCGAGCCGCACCAGCGCACGAACGTTGCGGGGGTCGATGCGAAGGGCGCGCTCGCATAGGTCGAGACTGGGCTTTGCCGCTTCGCCTGTGAGACGGTAGGAGGAGGCCTCGCACTGCATCGCCAGATCCTCGGCGTCCAGGTTCGATACAGCTTCGTTCGTGGAGCGACGGACATCTGCCTGCACCAGTTGGCCCAGCAGCGCGCTGGCGAGCCGCGCGACGATCTCATCCTGTGTCCGGAGGAGATCGGCGCGATTCACATCGAAGCGGTCCGACCACAGCGTAGTCAGGGCCTCCGTATCGACCAGTCTCGTATTGATGCGTACCGACCCGTCACTTCGAAGCACGCTGCCCTCGAGTGCGTAGCGCACGCCAAAATCCCGACCGATCTGTTTGATGTCGACGGTCCGGCCCTTCAAAGTGAGAGCGCTACCGGCGGAAATGACCGTCGAACCGCGCAGCAGCGACAGTGCCCTCGTGAGATCCTCGGTAATGACGTCTCCAAGGTAGTCCTGCCCTGGATCATTACTCAGATTGGCGAAAGGAAGCACGACCAACGACAACCGTGGTGGGGACGTCGTTTGGTGCTGCCAAAAGACGCCGTACCAGGCCATCCCCGCAATGGCGAGAATAGCGACCAATGCCGGGAACGCCGTCCTCCACCGCCATGTCCGGCCATCGTTCTCCTCGCGAGGCGTCACTTCCACAGGTGACGGAACGACGGAGTTATCGTCGAGCCGCGTTACCGGTCCGGCAAAGACGTAGCCGCGCTTGGATACGGTTTTGATCAACTTCTGGTCGGTATCCCCGAGCGCGGCCCGTGCCTCGCTCACGCAACGGGTCAGCGAATCCTCGGTCACCACGACGTCGGGCCAGATTTTTGACAGCAGTTCGTCCTTTGTGACGAGGCGGCCGGCGTGGCTAACCAGATACTGCAGCAACGCGAAGCTCTTCGGCCGCAGTGAAACCTCCGTGCCGTTTCGGCACAGGCAGCCGAGGGTGACATCAAGCGTCGATTCGCCGATCAGGTACCGATCTGCCGACATCGAGATCTTGCCCCTTCCGGACCGAACTCGGCCAAAAGGCCGCCGGTCGGCATTCTTCAGCATTGCTTCGGCAATTCTTCAGCGTTCCTTCGGGACGCGCAAGGCTTGCAGCGGTCAAACAAAGGCTTGCGGCGGTCAAATATGTCCATCGGCGTGGGTCAAACCAAAACGGCCCCAACTCGTGCCAGCGGAGGGATTTCATGAGGATGTCGCCTATCAATGGCCGGATTGGCCGCCTTGCGGGATGTACCGGGATTGTTGCGGTGCTCCTTGTCGGCTCGGCCGCGCTCGCCGAACCGCAGGTGCTGCTGGTCAATGCCAAGGTGTTCACGGCCGATCCAACATTGCCTTACGCCCAGGCCGTTGCAGTCGAGGGCGGTCGCATCCTTGCCGTCGGCAGTAACGAAGCAGTTCGCGCGTTGGCCGGACCGGACACCCGCATCATCGACGCTGGCGGCCGTTTGGTCACACCCGGCCTGATCGAAGCGCATGTCCATCTCGGAACCGAGCTGCCGACGCCGCCGCTCGCGATGCCGAACTTGCCATTTCCAGGGCCGACCCCCGAGCAAGCCTTGGCCGTGTTGGAGGAGGCCGCGAGGACGCGCAGGGACTGGATCACTGCCTATGTCGGGCCTCTTGTCGCGCGTGATCGCCGCAACTGGCGCAAGGCCTTGGACACCGTAGCGCCCGAAACGCCTGTGTTTCTCAGAGGCTCATGGGGCGCGCATACTAGCATCCTCAACAGCGAAGGTCTGAGACGGCTCGGCATTGCCGAGGACACCGCCGATCCCCTTGGCGGCTGGTGGGGTCGGGACGAAAGCGGCCGTCTGGACGGGCGGGCCTATGAGGCGGCCGAAACGATGACGCCGCTCATTCGCCCCGCCACTGCCGAACGACTGGCCATGTCGTTCGGCGAAGCGCAAAAACGCTATGCGCGCTGGGGCGTCACATCGATCCACCTGATGAATAATGACAAGTCGCTGGCGGTGACGCTCGCGGCCCTTGCCACGGCGAAGCCGCTGCAAAAATGGACGGTCTATTCGTGGGGCACCTGGCAAACACAACGCATTCCCGACGCCTGGGCCGTCATCGATGCCGCTGTAAAACAAGCGCCGGCCAAGGTGCGCGTCGAAGGACCGAAGTGGATGCTGGACGGAACACCGATCGAACAGAATTCCTTCCAGCGTGCGGCCTACAATGGGCGTCCCGGATGGCGCGGACGATCGAATTTCACCGACCAACAACTGCGCGAGATATTGCAACTTGCCTTGGAGCGACCGACGCAACTGGCACTGCACGTGGTCGGCGACGCCGAATCCGACCGCCTGCTGAATTTGATGGAGCAACTGGCGCCCGCTTCAACCTGGCGAGCCAAGCGGGTACGTATCGAACATGGCGACGGCATCGGGCCTGATGCATTCCAACGCGTGGCAGGTCTCGGCCTGGCCGTGATCCAGAACCCGACCCACCTTGCACCGCCGCCGATCGAAGGTAAGAAAATGCTCGATCACGATCTGGTGCTGAAGAGCTTCATTAATGCCGGTATTCCGTTGGCGCTCGGTTCCGACGCCGGGCCGAAAGAGCAAAATCCGTTCCTCAATTTGATGCTGGCCGTTCTTGGACCGGGAGATCGTGCCGAGGCGTTGACGCGGGAACAGGCGCTGACGGCCTATACCGCCGGCGGCGCATATGCCGAAGGCGAGGAGCAACGCAAAGGAAGGCTCGCGCCCGGTTTTTCCGCCGATATCGCCGTACTCTCCCAGGATGTCCTAACGATTCCGGCGCCACAACTGCCCGCCACGACCAGCTTGCTGACGATGGTGGACGGCGAAGTGATTTTCACAGATGCGATGTTCGCAACCTCAAACTAGTCGGCAAGTCGACTTGAGATGTTGCCGGCCAGCGGGGCAGGGCATCGTCGCGGTCGAATGTGCGGCGCAGGACTGGCAAACGCGAAAAATCCTGTCATCGATCGACGATCCCGCGGCACACGCCTGCGCCGATGCCGAACGCGAAGTGCTGTGGGTGCTGAACGGCCACTGCAACTCGCCGGTGGCGGGTTTCTCGACCATATCAGGCGATCAGATGTCGCTTGCGGCGTCCGTGCTCGACCTCTCCGGCAACACCATCATCGAAGCCTCCCGCGCAGGCCCCGCCAATCGCCCGCGCGAGCTCGGCCGTGCGGTCGGTCTGGATCTGCTGGACAAGGGCGCCGCCGAGATCATCGCGCGCAGCCGGCCGCGCTAGGCCTGACTGCGAAGTCACGATCGTCGGGATGATGCCATCGTGCTCCTGTTTTGCCCGACGTGTCAAATGTCAGTGCGACAGCCACTCAACCCGCGCGGTGCGAAATCCTTCAATGATTTCTACTGTGCATGGGGTTGTTTTCGCGGTTTTGTTTCTGCCCCCTGAGGGAGCGCAACTTTTTTAGCCCCGCACGCGCTTGAGCATCTGCTCGACATGGGCGATCGGCGTCTCCGGCTGGATGCCGTGGCCGAGATTGAAGATGAAGCGGCCTTGCGCAAAATTCGCCAGCACATCGTCGACCGCGCGGTCGAGCGCTGAGCCGCCCGTGATCAGCGCCAGCGGATCGAGATTGCCTTGCACAGCGACGCGGCTCTGCACGCGCTCACGGATGAACGCCGGCTCCGCGGTCCAATCGATGCTGACGGCGTTGACGCCGGTCTCTTCGACGTAGCCGGGCAATTGCGCACCGGCGCCGCGGGGGAAGCCGATGATCTTGGCATCCGGCACTTTCGCGCGCACGCCCTCGACGATGCGGCGGGTCGGCTCGGTTGACCAGCGCGCGAACTCGGCCGGCGGCAGCACGCCGGCCCAGGTGTCGAAAATTTGCAAGGCATTGGCGCCCGCTTCGAGCTGCGCCAACAAGTAGGCGATCGAGTTGTCGACCAGCACGTCGATGATTTTCGCGAACGCCTCCGGATGCCGGTAGGCCATCATCCGCGCCGGCGCCTGGTCCGGCGTGCCGTGGCCCGCGACCATGTAGGTCGCAACCGTCCACGGCGCGCCGCAAAAGCCGATCAGCGCGATTTTTGGATCGAGCGCGCCGCGCACGATCCTGAGCGCGTCGAACACCGGCTTGAGCTTGCCAAAGTCAGCCTGCGCGGCGAGCGTTGCGACCTTGGCCGGATCATCCAGCGGCTCCAGCCGCGGACCTTCGCCGACCTCGAAGCGCACCGAGCGGCCGAGCGCGTAGGGGATTACCAGGATGTCGGAGAAGATGATCGCCGCGTCGAAGCCGAACCGGCGGATCGGTTGCAGCGTGACCTCGGCGGCAAGCTCCGGATTGAAGCAGAGATCGAGGAAGCCGCCGGCCTTGGCGCGCACCTCGCGATACTCAGGCAGATAGCGGCCGGCCTGCCGCATCATCCACATGGGCGGGACGGCTTGCCGCTGGCCGGAGAGCACGTCGATGAAGGGCTTTGTCGCAGACTGGGGCACGAACGATCCTGATGCAGATTGGAGTTCCTGATACACCGTGCGCGGCCCGAGCGGAACAGGGGAACCAGCGCAAATGCGCAGCGTTGACCCGCCAAATGGAGGAGGAATTCCATGGCTCAGAGATTCAATCCCGCGCCGCATGACAAGCACGCCGACAATCCGCGCGAGGCGCTCGCGGCCGACCGCCACGCCAAGCTGGATACCGGGTTGGAAGATACCTTCCCCGCCTCCGATCCCGTGAGCGCCACGCAGCCGACGCCGTCGAAGGCCGACGCGGATGCCGACAATCCCTCGCTCTGGGAGAAGGTCAAGTCGATCTTCAGCTAGGGGCCGCCGGTTTCCGATAGGCTTGATAAGACCTTGTTAGCGATCTGCGGAAGCTCCGGTCCGTAGGAGTACGGGAAAACCCGCAGATAAATGCGAATCCCGGCAGGCGCTTCAGGGTTCAATAAGAGAAGCGGCAGAGTTTCCCCGGACTGGAGAATTCTGCCGCATGAACGTCGCCTCACACAGAGCCGGATGGAGCCGCCTGCCGTTGCGTGCGGCGGCGTTCGTCGTGTTCACCTGCGTAGCGATCCTCGGCGTCAGTGGCTGGCGCGAATGGGCCGCGCGGGATGCGGTGCTCAAGGGCGCTGAAACCGAGATGGCGAACGTCGCCCGCTCGCTGACGCAGCATGCCGAGGACAGCCTCGATCTCCTGGATTCCGGCGTTGTCGGCGTCGTCAGCCGGCTGGAGATGGATGGCGCCGACCCCACCACGATCGCGAAGCTGCGCAACCTCCTGGACGCGCGCAAGAAGGCGGTGGAGCGCGTCCACAGCCTCGCCATCATCGACGACCAGGGCAATTGGCTGACCTCGCCAGGCACGATCGCCTCGAGCCTCAGCGACGACACGTTCTTCCGCCACCACCAGCTCTCGCCTAAGCGCGAGGCCTATGTCGGCCGACCCGTGAAGAGCCTCGTCGACGGCGAATGGGTCGTCACTCTCTCGCGCCGCTTCAACAAGCCGGACGGCAGCTTCGGCGGCGTGGTGCTCGCGGCGATCGGCTCGAGATATCTCTCGCATTTCTACGAGCAGTTCGAGATCGGCCGCAATAGCTCCGTGACGTTGATGTCCGGCGACGGCATGATCATCGCGCGCAATCCGAACAACGAGACATTCGTCGGTCGCAGTATCGGCGACGCTCCGCTGTTCCGCGACGCCAGCCTGCAACGGCCGAGCGGTGCCTATCATTTCAAGTCGCTGCTGGACGGCGCCGAGCGCGTCAGCTTCTTCAAGCGCAGCGGCCGCTATCCGCTCGTGCTGCTCGCAACCGTCGACAAGGACGAGTTGCTCGCGCCGTGGCGGGCTGCTGCGATCTCCCGCATGCTCTACGTGGTCGCGCTGGTGATGCTGATCGCGGTCATCGGCGCGGTGCTGGTGCGGCAGTTGCAGCGTGGCCAGCGTATGGCGGCGGCGCTGATCGAGAAGGAGTCGCATTTCCGCCTGCTCGCCGAAGGCTCCAGCGACATGGTCACCCGCATCGGGCTCGACGAGCGGCTGCGCTACGTTTCGCCATCGTCCAATCGCGTTGTCGGCTGGCGCCCCAATCAGCTCATCGGCACCGACGCGCTCGCTGGCATCCATCCGGAGGACCGGCCGCATGTGCAGGCCATTGTCGATGCCATGAAGCGCGGCGATACGGACGAAGCGCGCGTCACCTACCGCAACGTGCACCGGCAGAAGTCCGAGGTCTGGCTGGAATCGACCATGCGCGTCACGCGCAAGGACAACGGCAATGTCGACGGCGTGGTCGCGATCTCGCGCGACATCTCCGAGCAGAAGAAGCTGGAGACCCGGCTCGAGACGCTCGCGATCGAGGACAGCCTCACCGGGCTTGCCAACCGCCGCCGCTTCGACGAGCGGCTCAGGGAAGAATGGGCGCGCGCCTATCGCGACCGCTCCAGCCTCGGCCTCTTGATGATCGACGTCGATCACTTCAAGGCCTACAACGACGAATACGGCCATCCCGCCGGCGACGCCTGCCTGCGCGTGGTTGCAAAGATCATCGCGGCCGAGATGCAGCGGGTCGGCGATCTCGCGGCGCGTTACGGCGGCGAGGAATTCGCCATGCTGCTGCCGAACACCGATGCCGCCGGCTGTGCCCGGATCGGCGAGCGGATTCGCAGCGCCGTCCACGATGCAGGTCTGGTCCATGCCTCAAATCCGACGGCGGCATGCGTCACCGTCTCGGTCGGTGGGGCGGCCTGCCGGCCGTCGTTCGAGCGCACCGCGGGCGCGGGATCGCTGGTGGAATCCGCCGACCGGGCGCTCTACGCCGCCAAGGACGCGGGCCGCGACCGGCTGATGATGTCGGGCGAGGTCATGAACCTGCTGAAGGCATCCGGCCAGTAAGTCTGCTCAGTAGTGTGGCGGAGGCTCGTTGGCAGGGCCCGGCGCATTCGCTTCGGCCTCCTGCAATCGCTCATTGAGCTGCGCGAGCTGCCGCGTCAGCACATCGATCTGCTTCCACTGCGCGGTGATGGTCTGGTTCAGCGTATCGATGGTGTCGTCCTGATAGGCAAGACGGGTCTCCAGTGTGTCGATGCGCTCGGCGAGCGCCCTGATCTCGTTCGTCACGTATCGCGTCCTTGTCCAGCTCGCGCAAACCAAGTTCTTGCAAACCATGGCCGAGCGCCACGCGCTCGTCGAACACAAAACATTCGCCGCGCCAGCGGCTCTGCGCCTCCGGCACCTGTTCCAGATATTTGAGGATGCCGCCCTTGAGGTGGTAGACCTCGGCGAAGCCGCGCGCCAGCAGATGCGCGCTCGCCTTCTCGCAGCGGATACCACCGGTGCAGAACATCGCGATCTTGCGATGTTTCGCGGGATCGAGCTGCTCTGCCGCAAAATCCTTGAACTGGCCAAAGCTCTTGATGTCAGGATCGACCGCGCCCTCGAACGTCCCCATCGCCACCTCGAAGGCGTTGCGGGTGTCGAGCACCAGCGTGTCGGGTGAGGCGATCAGCGCGTTCCATTCGGCGGCCTCGACATAGGTCCCGACCTGACGAGTCGGATCGGCGGCCGCATCGCCGAGCGTGACGATCTCCTTCTTCAGCCGCACCTTGAGCCGGCCGAACGGCATCGCTTCCGCGGTCGAGCATTTCAGCTCGAGATTGTTGAGCCGGCCCCCGAACATGGCGCCTTGCGCGAGCTCGTGGGCAAAGGCGTCAATCGCCTCGCCCGCGCCCGCAATCGTCCCGTTGATGCCCTCCTGGGCCAGCAGCACGCTGCCCTTCAGGGACAGCCCGGCACAGAGCGCGCGCAGCGGCTCGCGCAGTTCGCGGTAATCGGGCAGGGCAGCGAATTGGTAGAAGGCGCAGACCTTGTAAGTCATGCGCCCCTTTAGCAGGCGGCCGGCGCCCGGAAAACCCGCAACCGACAGCTCTATTCCCAGCGAATGGCAGCCATTTCCCTGGTATGCCAGCATTGCCCGGGCGGCCCTGAATGTGTCATGAAGGCCCGATTTTTTCCGAGACGGCGCGTCCTCTGCGCCCACGGTCTGAGAAAGCAAAACTCGATGAGAAACTTCCATTTCCCCGGCAGGTCCACGGTCCACGCCACCAACGCGATGGTGGCGACCTCGCATCCGCAGGCATCCCTTGCCGCGATCGAGGTGCTGCGCGAGGGCGGCACGGCGGTGGACGCGGCGGTGGCGGGTTCGGCCCTGCTCGGCGTGATCGAGCCCCAATCGACCGGCATCGGCGGCGATTGCTTTGCGCTGATTCAGCCGCGCGGCGAGGGCAAGATCATCGCCTATAACGGCTCCGGCCGGGCGCCGCAGGCGGCCAACGCCGACTGGTATCTTGAGCGCAAGATCAATTCCGTGCCGCTGACCTCGGCGCATGCGGTTTCGATCCCCGGCGTGATCGACTGCTTCGCGACCGTGCTGCGCGACCACGGCAAGCTCGGCTTCGACCGGCTGCTCCAGCCCGCGATCAAGGCGGCGGAGGAAGGCTACGTCGTCGCCCCCCGCATCGCGTTCGACTGGAAGAACCAGTTCGAGAAGCTGAAGGGCGGCACCAACACCGTGCGTTACCTGTTGCCGGGCGGCAAGCCGCCGGTGGCCGGCGACGTCATCCGCCAGGCCGAGCTCGGCAAGACGCTGCGTGCCATCGCCAAGGACGGCCGCGACGCCTTTTACAAAGGCGCGATCGCGGAGGACATGATCGAGACCCTGCGTGGGATCGGCGGCCTGCACACGCTCGACGATTTCGCCGCGCACACGACCGAGACGACGACGCCGATCGGCACCATGTACAAGGGCTACGACGTCTGGCAGTGCCCGCCGAACGGGCCGGGCCTCACCGCCCTGCTGATGCTCAACATCCTGTCGCGGTTCGACCTGACCAAGTACGCGCCGCTCAGCGTCGAGCGATTCCATCTCGAGGCGGAAGCCGCGCGCATCGCCTACATGCATCGCGAGCTGCATGTCGCCGATCCCAATCACATGCAGGTCGAGGTCTCCAATCTCCTCGCCAAGGAATTCTGCGACGAGCACATCGCGAAAATCCGCATGGACGGCATGCTCGACCTGCCGAACGTCGCGCCGCCGATGAATCCATCGACCATCTACATCACGGTCGTGGACAAGGATCGCAACGTCTGCTCGTTCATCAACTCGATCGCGCATTCCTTCGGTTCGGCGATCGTCTCGAACAAGACCGGCGTGCTGTTCCAGAACCGCGCCGGCGGCTTCCGCATCCAGCCGGGTCATCCGAACTGCATCGAAGGCGGCAAGCGTCCGCTGCACACGATCATGCCGAGCCTGCTCACCAAGGGCGGCCGCTCGGTGATGCCGTTCGCGGTGATGGGCGGTCAGTATCAGCCGGTCGGCCAGACCCGTGTCGTGACCAACATTCTCGACTACGGATGCGACGTGCAGGAGGCGATCGATATGCCGCGCGGCCTGCACTACGAGGGCCAGTACCAGCTCGAGGACAGCGTGCCGGCCGATATCGTCGAGGGCCTCAAGAAGCTCGGTCACAAGACCACCAGCGTGGTCGGCCCGCTCGGCGGCGCCCAGGCGATCTGGATCGACTGGGACAAGGGCACGCTCACCGGCGGTTCCGATCCGCGCAAGGATGGCTGCGCGCTCGGCTATTGATCTTCGTGGGAACAAGTTCCCGCGCCAATCAGCAAAAGTTGACGATGGGACGACGCGACTTCTGCTGCGTCGCCCCGTCCCGTTCGGAACGGAGCTCGCGGCCCAAAGTTGAGGGGCGATAAGCGGTGCAGGCGTGCGCTGCTTTCCTTGCAAGCAGCGGAGGCCGCTTATGTCCAACGCTTCAGGTTCCCCACCCTCCGGATTCCACCGGCGTGCTTTCATCGCAGGCGCTGCCGGCAGCGCGCTCGTTCCGATGACCGCGCGAGCCGCCACGCAAGATGCGAGCGCACCAGCCCCGCAGGATCCGGCGCTTCCCGTCGACGTTACGCTGCGGGTGAACGGCAAGGACAAGCGCCTGAGCCTCGACGCGCGCACCACCGTGCTGGATGCGCTGCGTGAGCATCTCAAGCTCACCGGCAGCAAGAAGGGCTGCGATCACGGCCAGTGCGGCGCCTGCACGGTGTTGATCGGCGATCGCCGGGTGGTGTCGTGCCTGACGCTCGCGCTCGCGGCCGAAGGGCAGGAGATCACGACCATCGAAGGACTCGCCACCGACGACCGCCTGCATCCGATGCAGCAGGCCTTCGTCGACAACGATGCCTTCCAGTGCGGCTATTGCACGCCAGGCCAGATCATGTCGGCGATTGCCTGCGTGAAGGAGGGACATGCCGGCACCGACGCCGATATCCGCGAGTACATGAGCGGCAACATCTGCCGCTGCGCGGCCTATCCCAACATCGTCGCCGCGGTGAAGCAGGCAGCGCCGGAGATCATGAAAGGTTAGGTGCATGCGACCGTTTTCATATCAGAGGGCGACAGACCCGGGCATGGCCGTGCAGACGCTCAGCGCCGCCGCGGCTGCCAACAATCCACTGACGCAGGCCAATGCACAGCCGCTCGCCGGCGGCACCACGCTGATCGATCTGATGAAGCTGGACGTGATGCGGCCCGCCGCGATCGTCGACATCAATCCGCTGGCGCGAGGCTGGTCGGCGATCGATCCGGGAGCCGACAATTTGCGGCTGGGCGCGCTTGCGAAGATGTCTGATGTCGCCGCGCATGACGAAATTCAGCGCAACTATCCGGTCATCGCCAACTCCCTGAAGCTTGCCGCCAGCGCCCAGCTTCGCAACATGGCCACGCTCGGCGGCAATGTGATGCAGCGGACCCGCTGCAGCTATTTTCGTGATGTTTCCTACGAGAATTGCAACAAGCGTAATCCCGGCTCGGGCTGTGCCGCGATGGATGGCGTCAACCGCATGCATGCGGTGCTCGGCACTTCCGACCAGTGCATCGCGACCTATCCCGGCGATCTTGCCCAGGCGCTGATCGCGCTGGACGCCACGGTCGAGATCACCGGCAGATCCGGGACCCGCGGCATGCCGTTCGCGGAGCTGCACAAGGCGCCTGGCAATACGCCCGAGATCGAGACCGTGCTTCAGCCGGGCGAGCTGATCTCCGCCTTCGTCATTCGCGGCCGCTGGCCGCGCTCGGTTTACCTGAAGGCGCGCGACCGGCAGTCCTATGAATTCGCGCTGTCCTCGGCTGCGGTCGCGCTCGACGTGCAGGACGGCACGATCCGGGATGCGCGTGTCGCGCTTGGCGGTGTCGCCACGGTGCCCTGGCGCGCGCGAGAGGCGGAAGCGCTGCTCAAGGGGCAAAAGTTCGATGACGGTCTGGCACAGCGTGTCGCCGATGCCGCCTTTGCGGACGCGAAGGGGCGCCAACACAACAGCTTCAAGATCGCGCTCGGCAAGCGCGTGGTGGCACGCGCGCTGCAGCAGGCCGTAACGATGGAGATCTGACCATGACCGTAGCTGCTCCCGATCCGAAGGCGAATATGGGCCAGCCGGCGCCGCGCTATGATGCAGCAGCAAAAGTCACGGGGCGGGCGACCTACGGGTCCGATATGCCGCTGGACAATCCGGCCTATGCGTTCCTGGTCACCAGCGCGATTGCCAGGGGCCGCATCAACAGTTTTGATCTCGACGATGCCAGACACGTCCGTGGCGTGATCGATATCGTCACGCACGAGAATGCGCCGAAGCTGAAGGAATCAAAGCTCTTCAGCAATGGCGGCTACGCCGGGACCACGATCCAGCCATTGAAGTCGGCCGACATCGCGCATGACGGCGAGATCATCGCCGTGGTCGTTGCGGAAAGCTACGAGGCGGCGCGCGAGGCCGCTAACCGCGTCAAGGTCAGCTACTCAGCCATAGCCCCGAGCGCGAGCTTCGATTCGCCAGGAACGACGAAAGCCGCCGCGAAAGGCCAGAACGCGCAGTTCAAGGAGGACCCGCAGGTCGGCGATTTCGCCAAGGCGTTTGAGGAGGCGGAGGTGAAGATCACCGCTTCCTATGACACGCCGACGCAGCACCACAATCCGATGGAGCTGTTTTCAACGAGCTGCGCCTGGATGGGCGACAATCTCGTCATCTATGAGCCCAGCCAATATGTGTACGGCCTGAAGAACGGCGTGGCCGAGCAGCTCGGCATCGACGCCGACAAGGTGAGGGTGGTCAATCCCTATGTCGGCGGCGGTTTCGGCTCGCGCGGCTCGATGACGCCGCGCACCGCCATCATCGCCGGCATCGCGAAGCGGCTGAACCGGCCGATCAAGCTGGTCCCGACGCGCGACCAGGGTTTTACCATTGCCACCTATCGCGCCGAGACTCGGCACGAGATCAAGCTCGGCGCTGGCCGGGACGGCAAGCTGGTCGCCCTCAGGCACGAGGGCGCCGAGGTGTCTTCGCGCGCTGATGCCTATTGCGTCGGAGGCACCAAGACCACGACGCGGCTCTATGCCTGCCCCAATGTCGACAGCCTCGTATCGATCGTGCGCGCCGACCGCAACACGCCGGGCTTCATGCGTTCGCCGCCGGAGGTGCCGTATCTGTTCGCGCTGGAGAGCGCGATGGACGAGCTTGCCGTGAAGCTCAACATGGATCCGATCGAGCTCCGTCGCATCAACGACACCACCAATGAGCCGATCGGCGGCAAGCCCTACACGACGCGGTCGCTGATGGCATGCTTCGACGAGGCCGCCAAAGCCTTTGGCTGGGGGCAGCGCTCGGCCGCGCCGAAATCGATGTCCGATGGTGACTGGCTGATCGGCTATGGCTGCGCGGCCACCTGCTATCCGACGCAGATGGGGCCTGCAGCGGCGCGCGTTCGCTTGCAGCGTGACGGCCGCACCCGCGTCGAAATCGCCGGTCATGAGATCGGCACCGGTGCCTACACGATTCTGGCGCAGACCGCAGCCGAGCGGCTTGGCGTGCCGCTGGAGAAGGTCGCGGTCTTCATCGGCGACAGCGACTTGCCGCCGGGACCCGTCGCCGGTGGATCGAATTCGACGGCCAGCACCTGTTCGGCAGTGATGATGGTGTGCGACCAGATACGCCAGCGGCTGTTCAAGGCGGTAATGCCGGGCGACACCCTCACAGACAAGGCGAAGGAAACGATAGGCCTCAGTCAGGCGCCGACGACGCAGGCGGCGAGGAGTGACCGTCCGCTCGACATCGAGAAGGCGTTCGACGCGCTCGGCGCCGGCGTGGTCGAGGAATACGGCGAATGGAAGCCGGAAGGTGCGCCGCTGGATTCTTTCAAGGCCATGCATAGCGGCCACGTGCGTCTCGTTGGCGGCGCGGCGATGAAGGACAAGATCGCCTATGCCTTCGGTGCGGAGTTCGTCGAGGTCAGGGTCAACCGCTATACGCACGAGATTCGCGCGCCCCGCCTGGTCGGTGCGTTCGCGGCCGGTCGCATCATGAATCCGCGGACGACGCGCAGCCAGCTCATGGGCGGCCTGATCTGGGGAATGTCCTCGGCGCTGCTGGAGGCCACCGAGATCGACGAACGCACCGCGCGCTACGTCAACGACAATTTCGCGGATTATCTCGTGCCCGTGAATGCGGACGTGCCTGGTGTCGAGGTCATTCTGCTCTCCGAGCAGGACGATCATATCAACCCGGCCGGTGCAAAGGGCCTCGGTGAACTCGCCAATGTCGGCACCAACGCCGCGATCTGCAACGCGATCCATCACGCCACTGGCCAGCGCATCCGCAAGCTGCCGGTGCGGCTGGAAAATATCGAGGTCTGAGGGGTGGAAACGGCCTCGGCCTTGCGCTAGACACCTTCCGCCTCAAACGGAAGGTGTTCTATGCAGCGTTTTCAGCGCGCACTCCTCGCCATCATGTCGGCACTCGCGATCACTGTGATCGCCAGCGTGTCGACATTCGTCTCCACCACGGCATCGGCCCAGACCGCAGGAAAACCCATGACCACAGCTTCAGGCTTGCAGACCATCGACAGCGTCGTCGGCACCGGCGCTTCGCCGAAGCCCGGCCAGATCTGCGTGATGCACTATACCGGCTGGCTCTACGAGAATGGCCAGAAGGGCAAGAAATTCGATAGTTCCGTCGATCGCAACGAGCCGTTCGAATTCCCGATCGGCAAGGGCCGCGTCATCGCCGGCTGGGACGAGGGCGTGTCCACGATGAAGGTCGGCGGCAAGCGCACGCTGATCATCCCACCGCAGCTCGGCTACGGCGCGCGCGGCGCCGGTGGCGTGATCCCACCGAACGCGACGCTGATGTTCGACGTGGAATTGCTCGCGGTGAAGTGAGCAGACAACAAAAAGACCGGCCTCAGGGTCGGTCTTTTCGCTTTCAGTCGAACGCGCGCTACTCCGCCGCGCGACGTGCCGCTGCTACCCATGGAAACTCTCCTTCCAGATGGCTACAGCTAAAAACATTGGGCGACTATGAGAGTTCCGATTTTGGTGTGGCTTGCCGCGGTAGCTTTGGGTTAGTTTCACCGGCAAGGAACCAACAGAAAGCAAGTCCCATGACCGGCCATGACCACACGCATTCCCACCATGACCACGATCATCACGACGATCGCTGGAAACATGACGGCGTGCGCGTCATTCCCGGCAACCAGCTCGATACCAACGTGCCGTCGACGGCGGGCATGGACCGCGCGGCCGCGATCAATTTCGCACGCGTCGGCGCGCAGAAATTGTGGGCGGGCACCGTCAGCATCAAGCCCGACGCCAAGACCGGCGCGCATCATCACGGGCATCTCGAAAGCGTCATCTACGTCGTGAAGGGCAAGGCGCGGATGCGCTGGGGCGAGAGCCTGCAATTCACCGCAGAGGCGGGCCCGGGCGATTTCATTTTCGTGCCACCCTACGTGCCGCACCAGGAGATCAATGCCAGCCCGGACGAGGTGCTGGAATGCGTGCTGGTGCGCAGCGACGGCGAGGCGGTCGCGATCAATCTCGACATCGAGCCGGTCGAGAAGCCCGAGACCGTGCTGTGGGTCGATCCCATCCACCGGGATCCGAACGAGAAGAAGTAAGGCTGAAGACCGCGCGGGGGGCGGTGCGACAGAACCCCACAGCCGACGGTCGGAAAATATTTCGGAAGCCGGTGTCGGATGGCGGCCAAGCCGTCCGTCCTTGGGCAGAACCCCGCCCAAGGAGCTTCCGATGCCCAGGATGATTTTCCTCAATCTGCCGGTGACCGACCTCAAGCGTGCGACTGCCTTTTACGAGGCGATTGGCGCGACCAGGAATCCGCAATTCAGCGACGACACCGCGAGCTGCATGGTCTTTTCCGAGACCATTTTCGTGATGCTGACGACCCACGACAAATTCCGTCATTTCACGCCGAAGCCGATCGCGGATGCAAAGACCTCGAACCAGGCGTTGTTCTGCCTGTCCGCCGATAGCCGGAACGAGGTCGACGATATCGTCGGCAACGCCGAGGCTGCGGGCGGCGTGGCCGATCCCAGCCCGAAGGACGAATACAGCTTCATGTATGGCCGCAGCTTCGAGGATCCGGATGGTCATATGTGGGGTGTGAACTGGCTGGATATGGCAACGGTCCCCCCGAAGCCAGCAATGGCGAACGCCTGATCGAAAACTGAAGAGGAGCATTTACGATGTCCAACCTCGTGCCCTGCATGTGGTTCAATGGCGATGCCGAGGAAGCCGCAAAATTCTACGTCTCGCTGGTGCCGAATTCGGCGATCACGCACGTTCAGCACAATGTTTCGGACGGCCCGTCCGGCAAGGAAGGCTCGGTGCTCGTTGTCGAGTTCACGGTGGCCGGGCAGCCCCTGGTGGCGCTCAACGGCGGCATGAAGATGGAGTACACGCACGCGATCTCGCTGATGATCCATTGCGACGACCAGGCCCAGGTCGATAGCGTGTGGAATGCATTCCTGGCTCACGGTGGCAAGGCAGAGCAGTGCGGCTGGCTGAGGGATCGCTGGGGCGTGGCCTGGCAGGTCGTGCCGAAGGTGATGTTCGACTTCCTGTCGAGCCCTGACAAGGCCGCTGCCGCACGTGCGATGCAGGCCATGATGAAAATGGTGAAGCTTGATGTGGACGCCTTGCGACGTGCCTTCGAGGGCAAGTCGGCGGCGTGACGTCAGCAGAGGTGCCGCAGGGTGGTGCAAAGGCGCGATAGCGCCGTGCCCATCATCCGTCCCCCGGTCGAGAGAGGAGTGGTGGGCACGCTTTCGCTTTGCCCACCCTACGAGACCGTGCCCGCCCGCTAGTAATTGATCCTCAGCCCCACGCCGCCATGGATGGTGTTCCCGACCGGCTGCGGGCCCAGCGTGCCGTTGGCGAAGAGGTCCGCGACCCAGCCCTTCTGCACGCGGAAGCCGAGGCGGCCGCCATATTCGAACCAGCCCTGGTTGCCCGTCGTCGGCACCACCATGCCGTCGCCGGTCACGGTGGCGACGATGCCGCTATGGCTGGCGAACGACTGCACCCAGCCGCCATTGATGTTGGTCTCGATGTCGCCGGCGAAGAGATGGGTCCACTGGCCGCCGATCTTGACCAGGCTGGTGCGGTCGGTGCCGGTCGCAATATTGGCGTCGAACGGATTGAACGCGACCGTGTTGTCCGCATAGCCCGATACGCGCTGCCAGAGCTGCCAGACCTCGACGGAGGCTGCGACCTCGTCGCGCGGGGACAACCGGCTCGTCCAGCCGGCGCGACCGTAGACCGCGTAGTTCGCGGCATTGGTCGAACTGGTCACGCTCACTGGACCCAGGCTCGTGTTGTAGCTGCGGGTGTAGCGCGCCTTCTCCCACGGCGTCAGGATCGTGCCGACGTCGAAGAACGGACGCGACGATCCCCAATCGGTGAAGTCATAGCGCAGCGCAAAGGCGCCGATCGGTGCGCTGGTAATGTTGTAGCCGCCCTCGCTGTATTGCGTGTAGGCGAGGCCGGCGAGCAGCGACAGATTGGGCGTCAGCTCCTTGCGGCCATGGATGCCGGCCGAGAACGAGCCGACCGAGCCGAACGCGCTGACGCAGTCGCTGCAATTGACCTGCTCGTTGACGCCAAGCAGCACCGTACCGAGCACCCGGTTCGTGATCATCTGGTTGAAGCGCTGGTTGGCGAGGCCGCCGACCGAGTTGCCGCTGGAATCGGAGCCGGTCGGAGTCGGGCTTGACGTCGGGCTTGGCGACGGGAATGGGGTCGGTGATGGGGACGGGCTCGGCGCCGGAGAGGGACTCGGCGACGGATATGGGCTTGGTGACGGATAGGGGTTAGGATCGCCGCATTCAAACTCGCAGGTGCTCGCGGCCGCGGCGGGACGGGTGTCGAGCGCGAACAGTGCAAACGCCGCGGTTGCGGGCAATGCGCCCGCAAGGACTAGCCGCTTGAAGCCGAGCTTCGCCATCGCCATCGTCAGCGCCCGCACAGCATGCCATCGTCATGGAGGGCGGGCGTGATGGTCGGTGAGGCGTCGGCATATTGGTTGACTGAGCACAGCCCGGCATTGGCGGCGCAGTTGGCGGCGAAAGTCCAGGGCGGCGTGTTGGTCTTGGTGATGGAGGCCTTCCCGCCGGTCGAGGTGATGACCGCGGTGTCGCCCGGCTGGGTGAGCTGGATGCACTGGAAGTTCAGCGTGCAGACGCTGGCCGCGCCCTCCTGAAGCACGACGACCGAGCGGCCGCGCTGCGACAGGATGTCGAGCGTGGTGCCGCGAACGCCGATGGTCGCGAGCGGCGTCGTGATCTTGTAGGCGGTCTTCTCCGAATGTCCGGTGACGAAGCGGAAGGCGCCGGTGGCCATGCGGATCGCGACGTCGCGATAGCTGTGCTCGTCGTTGAAGACGGTGCGGTCGAGCTTCAGCGTGGCGCTCGGTCCCAGCGACAGATTGGTGCTGTCGGCCATGACGAAGCGCGCTGCGCTGTCGGCGCCGGTGCGCACGGTCTCGTCGCGCAGCATGCTGTCGCCGACGCTGATCGGCGACGTGGTCGCGGCGACGCGTACCACCTCGTTCTGAACCAGGACGGCTTCGCCGACGCGCGCTTGGGCCTGCGCGCTAGTCGCTGCGCACAGTATGGCCGACAGCAGTGCAGGGAAAAGCAGAAAACGCAAATTCATACCGTACCCGATCGAAGTCCCTGATCGCGCACGCCTCTGTTGTGGTAGAATGATCACAAGCGGCGCGAGACGAGCGTTAGCTTAGTGACAGTTGCGGCAGAATGCGTTCAATGGATCGGCTGAGTTGTTTTTTATTCGCGGTGACGCAGATTTGCCACGTAAAATAGCCCCACAGCAGTCGCGCGAAGCACATGCGGTTCCGAAGTTGTCGCGAAGCGCAGTGGTCGCTGTCGCGATCTTCCTAGCTGCGCATCTCGCGCTGCTGATCGGGCTGGCGACGCCGGAAAAGTTCGTGTTCGACGAGGTGCATTACGTGCCGGCGGCGCGGCAGATGCTGGGCTCCGAGACGTCGCAGCCGATGCTCAATCCGATGCACCCGCCGCTGGCGAAAGAGCTGATCGCTGGTTCGATCGCAGCATTCGGCGACAATGCGCTGGGCTGGCGCTATCCGGCGACGCTGTTCGGTGCGCTCGCGATCGTCGCGATCTATCTCTGCGGCCTCGCGCTGTTCGGATCGCAGGGGTCCGCGATCGCGGCAGCACTGATCGCGGCGTTCAACCAGATGCTCTACGTGCAGGCGCGCATCGCGATGCTCGACATCTTTGCGCTCGGCCTCGGTCTGCTCGCCATCGCCGCCTTCATGCACGGCTTTCGACGAGAGCGGCCGCAGGCGCTGTTCGCGCTTGCAGGGGCGTTGTTCGGCCTCGCCGCCGCCTGCAAATGGAGCGGCCTGTTTCCGCTCGGTGTCTGCATCGTCATCGTTGCGGTGATCCGCCTGATGCAGGGTTGGCACACGCTGTTCGCGGATGCGAGGCCAAGCGACTGGTACCGCCCCGATCTCTGGCCGGCCTTCAGGGCCCATCATGCTGCGCTCTGCTTCGCGCTGTTGCCGGCCGTGACCTATCTCGCCGCCTTCGTTCCGCTCTACGGGGTGTCGTTGCCGGATCTGATCGAAGCGCAACACCGGATCTTCGCCGACAACACCACCACCGCGATCGCCGGCCACACTTATATGAGCTCATGGCCGTCCTGGCCGTTGCTGGCGCGGCCAGTGTGGTTCCTGTTCGACAAGACCTCGGACGACCACGTCGCGGCGGTCGTTTTCCTCGGCAATCCGTTGGTCGCGTGGCCGGCGCTGCTCGCGCTCGTCGTGGTGTTGCGCGACTTCATCATCACGCGTCGCTGGGATGCGTTCCTGATCGCGGCGTTCTATTTCGGCCTCTGGCTCGCCTGGGCGCTGCTGCCGCGCACGCTGGGCTTCATCTATTATTATCTGCCGGCCGCCACCGCGGCCTCGCTCGCGTTGGTCTATGCACTGCGCAGAGAGGGCCTGCCGCGCTGGCTGTTGTGGGCGTATGTCGGTACTGCGGCGATGGGCTTTGCGGTGATGCTGCCGATCTCAGCCGCCTTCATCGGCACGTCGATGCAGATGTTCAACCGGCTGATGCTGTTCCAGAGCTGGATCTGACAACAGAGAACCGCCTGCCGTTGTCGCGGCAGGCGGTTTTTCGATTGCCGCAATTGCTTCTCAGATCACTTGGATGCGGTCTTGGTGTCCATGTTCACGACCTGGACGCGACGGTTGATCGGGTCGGCGCCGTTGGCGGCGTCCTTCAGCTTGGTCTTGCCATAGCCGACGGTGACGAGATCGTTGCCGCTGAGGCCGTAGTTCTGCACCAGGTACTTCTTGATGGTGTCGGCGCGACGCTCCGAGAGGCCCTGATTGTACTGTTCGGTCCCGACCGCATCGGTGTGGCCGGCGACCACGAAGGTCGAGCCCTTCAGTGACGGATCGGACAACGCCTTGCCGAGCGCCTGCACCGACGGCACCGAGGTCTTGGCGATGTCGGCCGAGTTGTAGTCGAACTGGATCTCCAGATCGATGTTCGGCTTGGTCGCCGCGAGCTCGGCGATCTGATCGCGCTCGCCCATCGACAGCGAACGGGTCTGCCGGTTGCGCACGGTGTTGAGGAAGGTCGCTTCCTTGGCTTGCGCCGTCGGATCGGCCTGCGGACCGGCGGACAGGCCGCGGGTGATCGGCTTGGGCTTCAACGCATCCAGGATCTGGTTGGTGGAAACGTTGGCGTCACCGGCGAAGGCCAGACCCGCCGTCAACGACAGCGCGGCCGTAAGGGTGATCGCCTTCAGTCCAAAAAACTTATTGAAATGGGTCATTGTCGTATCCTCGCTGTGACGCCTGATGGCGATTTGATGCTGCGAGCATAGGGAAGGTTCAAAGGCTCGGATGTGATCTTGGTCACGGTGGCCGCTGAGGCTTCCGGATTTATCCTGCCCATTTGGGTTGTACCGGGGGAGCTTTGGTTCCGCTCCGGCGCTGGTGACCGCGGGCAGGCATCGCAGAAACCGGCGCACATTGATCGTCGCAAAGCCGTCGCCGCATGGCCTGCTCGCGAACAAGAAATCGGCCAGATGCGCGCCTAGCAGACAGCCTTCATCAGACATCGCGGGCGAGGGAGCCGAGTTCCATCCAGTGCCGAGGCCAAGTGACTATCAATTCTATCGCAGCGGCCCGCCGGATCGGACTGTATCTCTGAACGCCATGCCCATCTATATCGGCGCGGCGATGATCGCGGTCGCGATCCTGCTCTCGACGCTGATCACGGGCTTGACCTCCCGCTATGTCGGCCTCGAAGCGCCGACCGACGAGAACATGTGGCTGGTCGACCGCCTCACCGGCAGCGTCTATCGCTGCCAGGCGGAGGGCCGGGGCAGAGCCGCATGCGAGCCCGACGTTGCCACCGGCAGCCTCGGTGACCGGCCCAACGACCGGCCCAAGCCGCCGAAGGACGGCCGCTGAGGTCGTATCGCTTCGCATTGCAGCAAGACAATTTTCTTCTCCACGAAACATTGTCGCGAGAGAATACGTAGTTGCGAAGGCCGGCATGACGCCGGTTTCGTTTTGCTCAAGGAGACTTTTCGATGAAGATCTTGCTCACCGCTGCAGCCTTTATCGCGTTCGCTCTTTCAGCTTCGCCGGCATCCGCCGCGATGATGGCGTGCACCGGCGATAACATGATGAAATCGACGGCCATGATGACCGGCACCGCCGATACGCCCGCCAAGGTGGCCGCGAACAAGGAAATGGCCATGGCCAACACGGACATGAGCAATGGCAAGATGAAGGGCGCCTGTATGCACTACATGAAGGCGCAGAAGGCCATGATGATGAAGTAGGCCTCGGCCACCCCATCCGGCCGCGCTGTCAGCAGATGGCAGCGCGGCTTTTTCTTTGCCACGATCTTTCACCTGTTCTTTTTCCTGGCGCGAATCCCGCTACATTGCGCCTCGCAATGTCCCGCGCACCAAAACCCCTCCCGCTTTCGACGACACAGGCCCGGCAGATCTGGCTGCGCGCCCAGCGGCTCGACACGCGCGCACCGTTTGGCGAGGGCGCGCAGGCCGTCGCGGAGGCGATCGCCCATCTCGGCTATGTGCAGATCGACACCATCAACGTGATCGAGCGCTGCCACCATCACATCCTCTTCAGCCGCATCCCGTCCTATCGCCGCGCCGATCTGCGTGAGGCCCAGAGCGTCGACAGAAGCGTGTTCGAATACTGGACCCATGCGCTGTCCTACGTGCCGTCGAACGATTTTCGTTTCTTCCTGCCGGCGATGCGCGAGCACAAGCGCGAGGGGCACAGATGGTATGCCTCGGTGACGCCGTCCGACACGCGCAAGGTGATGCGGCTGTTGCGGGCCGGCCCGCTGACGATCCGCGACATCGAGGACGACGTGCTCACCGAGAAGGAGCATCTGTGGCAGAGCCGAAAACCCTCGAAGCGGGCACTTCAGCTTGCCTTCTACACCGGCGTCGCGACCGTCAGCGCGCGCCAGGGCATGCTCAAGACCTATGATCTGATGACGCGACATTTCGGCTGGGACAAGGTGCCGAAGCCGGCCTCGGCCAAGGAGATCACGGCCTATCTGCTCGACCGCGCGCTGCGCGCGCAAGGTGTGGTCAGCCTCGATTCGATCTGCCATCTCGATGCGCCGAGCAAGAAGCCGGTGGCAAGCCTGATCGCCGCGCGCGTCCGCCGCGGCGAGCTCGTGCCTGTCGCGGTCGAGGGCGCCGGCAAGCAGGAGCATTGGGCGACGCCCGCGGCGCTCGAGCCTGCCGAGGTATCGCCCGATCTCGTCCACATCCTGTCGCCGTTCGATCCGCTGATCATCCAGCGCAAGCGCACCAATCTCATCTTCGGCTACAACCATCTGTTCGAGGCCTATGTGCCGAAGGCCAAGCGCAAGCTCGGCTATTTCGCGCTGCCCGTGCTGGTCGGCGACGAGATCGTTGCCGCGCTCGATCTCAAGACCGACCGGCAGGCCAAGAAGCTCTTGATGCAGAAATGGACCTGGCTCGGGCAGGGCAAGAAGCTAGCGGGGCGCAAGGAGCTCAAGCAGAAGATCGAGGACGAGCTCGAGCGGTTTGAGCGGTTTCAGCTCGCGGAGTGAGCGTGACCGTCGCCCTGTCTAAGGCCTTTCTTGGAGGTCGCGCGTGCCTCGCGGTTCGCCGCCAAGGTCGGACAGCATATGCGCATACGTGTCCAGCACTTCGTCGGCCGAATAGCCCGAGCGTCGCGCGAACTCCTCGCGCAATTCCAGTCGCGCCGAGACCCTCAGTCGCTCCGCTGTCGCGCTCGTCATGAGGGGATCGAAGCCCAATTCCCGCAGGCCCGCCGCCACGCCGTCCATTTCCACTGCGCGGCGCTCGGCATGCAGCACGTCGGAGCGGACGCACATGTCCAGGAACTTGCTGAAGGTGGTGGCATCCATGGATTGGCAAAGCCCGCGCATGGTTTCACGGCGCACGCCGGCGAGCGTTGCGGCGGTCAGAGCCTCGACCAGCAGCGCTTCCATACCCTTCGTCACCACGCTCCGAAGCATCTTCACGGCCGCTGCCGTCCCGGCTTCGGGGCCGGCCACCTCGATGTGGAAGCCAAATGGCCTGAACGTCTCTGCGAAGCGCTCGGCGCCGCTCCCCGACGTGTAGAGCGGGACTGCGGCGCCATAGAGATCGACCGAGCCCATCAGGTTCGCATCCGCGAACACGCCGCCGCGCGCCTCCACGACCTCGGCGACACGCTTTTTCGTTCTCGGGGTCGCCGCGTTGATGTCCACTACGAGGCAGCCGGGACGCAGAATTCTGGCTATGGCCTCTCCCATCTCGGTCGCGACGGCAACGACAACGGCGGAAAATATTACGTCCGCCTCCGACAGGTCGTCGAGCCGTTCGACCAGCGTGACGCCACATCTGGCCGCGACCGCAAGAAAGGCTTGGGAGTAGGGCGGTGCGTTGGTCTTGCCCTGACAGAATGCGACGATCGGCGCTCCGGTCTGAGCTGCCAGATGCGACGCAAAGCATTGCGCGGCTTCGCCAAATCCAACAAAGGCGACCTTGGGCTGCGGCATGGCTGAAACTTCTCCGGATCGCTCGACGGAAAGGGTGAGGTCTCCGCGCACGGCTTCATCGCGGCCATTGTGCCAAGTTCGGCGCTGGAGTCAATGAACCGGTTCATCGGGCCGGGGACAATCTTACTCCCGTAGTATCGGGGCTGGCCAATATTTCGGCAGATAATGGCCGAAAGACTTGCTTAGAATGGTGAACCGGTTCATGTGGGAGCATGACTTCGCAGACCCGCCGCCCGCAAACCGTGAAAGTCAGGGACGTGGCCCGGGCGGCCGGCGTCGCGGTCGGCACGGTATCCCGTGTACTCAACGATCATCCCACGGTGACCAGAGAGCTGCGCGAGCGCGTCGAAAGGGCCATGGCCGACCTTGGCTATGAGGTTGACGTCACGGCGCAGAGCATGCGCGCGGGACGGTCGCGGCTCGTGGCCTGCGCCATTCGCGACTTCGACATCCCGCGCTTCGCGCTGTTCATCAAGGAGGCCGAGGCGGTCCTGCGCGAGGCCGGATATACCCTGCTTCTGGCGAGCACGACCAACCGCCCCGAAGTCGAGATCTCCTTGCTGCGCGCCTTCCGCAGGCGCCGGGTGGATGGCGTGATGATGACGCTGAGTGATGAGGCGCACCGGGACGTGCGCCAGGCGCTGGCGGAGGCTCCGATGCCGGTCTTGCTCATCGACAGAGACAGCATCGAGGCGCTCGATCGCGTCACGGCCGATCATCGCCTGGGCGCACGCCTTGCGACCAGCCATCTGCTCGGTCTCGGGCACCGGCGGATCGCCATGCTGGTCGGCGATATCAAGGCCTTTCCGTCGCGCAGCCGCTTGGAGGGATTCCGTGAGGCGTATTCGGCGGCGGGCATCACGCCGGATTCGAGACTGTCGGGAGACAATGTGCTCTCGAGCGAAGACGCCTATCGGGCGACGGCGTCGCTCATGAATCTCGCGGATCCTCCGACGGCGCTCTTCGTCGCGGCGATGGACATGCTCGGCGGCTGCCTGAGAGCGCTACGGACCATGCGCATTGCGGTCGGGGACGGGATCTCCGTGGTGACCGGGAGCGATTCCGACCTAGCTGAACTGCATACCCCGCCGATTACCGCGATCGAGTGGGATCTGGCGGCGATGGGCCGCCACGCAGCGACAATGCTGCTGGAGCGGATGCGCGGCGATGAGATCGAACTTGGCCGCGCTCTCATTGTGCCGACGGAGCTGATCATTCGCGGGTCGAGCCGGTCTCTTGCGAACTGAACGTGCTCGCCTGAGGCACGATCCGGTTTGGGGTGACGAAATCCGCGACGCGGACGTCGAGCCAGAGGCCGACCACGACACCGGCGAGGTAGGCAACCAAATTCCACAGCGAGAAGCCCGAGCAGCAGCGCGCCCGCCGTAGTGAGCCGGAACGCGTCGAGCCAGGGGGCATGCACCAGGCGGGTTAACTCGACGACGATCGCTATAGCAGTCGCGATGGCCGCGATCTGCGTCCGCGACAGCCGCGGCAGCAAAACCCCGATCAGCAAGAACACCATCGTCGCCCACAGCAGCGAGCCGCCATACTTCACCACGAAGGCGGGAAGGCCGAGCGGAAAGCCGTATATGCGTAGGGACAGCCCGCAGGCGATCACCACCAGCGCCAGCCCGGCTCGGATCAGCATCTTCCGTCGCAGCGTAATGGTGTTGACTGGCTGCGCTACTTGCATGGCTTCCATTGACTCTTTGCCGACGATGCTGAAAACCGCCTTTTAGCTCACAAAAGCAACAAATCGGGGGAAGCCATGAGCCAGACCACAACCTATATCGGTTCCACGGGAGCCAAGTCGGAAATCGAGACGGCGACCATCCGCGCCATCTCCTGGCGCCTGATCCCGTTCCTGGTGCTGGCCTACTTCTTCTCCTATCTCGATCGCGTCAATCTCGGCTTCGCTGCGCTGACCATGAACGCCGAGTTGAAGTTCACGCCGCTGATCTTCTCTTGGGGTGCCGGCATCTTCTTCATCGGCTATTTCATCTTCGAGGTGCCGAGCAATCTGGCGCTGGAGAGGTTTGGCGCCAGCCGCTGGATCGCCCGCATCATGGTGACGTGGGGCATCATCTCGGCGATGATGGCGCTGGTGAACGGCGTGACGAGCTTCTACGTCCTGCGCTTCCTGCTCGGCGTAGCGGAAGCCGGCTTCTTTCCCGGCATCATCCTCTATCTCACCTATTGGTATCCGGCCGAATATCGCGGCCGCTTCCTCGCGGCCTTCGCGATTGCCGTGCCGGTCTCGACCGTGATCGGCGCGCCGATCTCGGGCCTTTTGCTCGGGCTCGACGGCGCGATGGGGCTGAAGGGCTGGCAGTGGCTGTTCGTTCTCGAGGGCATTCCCTCGGTGCTGCTCGGCATCGTCACCTGGTTCTACCTCACCGACCGGCCGGAGAAGGCGGACTGGCTCTCGGCCGAGCAGAAAGCCTGGCTCAAGGCCCGGCTCGATTCCGAAATCGCAATCAAACAGGCGGTAAAGCACCCCTCGCTCGGCGAAGCGCTCGTCGCCGAAGGTGATCGCGCTCAGCCTGATCTATTTCGGCTTCGTCGGCGCGCTCTATGGCATGCAGTTCTGGTTGCCGCAGATCGTCAAGGCGTTCGGCCTGACCAACGCCCAGACCGGCTTCGTCACCGCGATCCCCTATCTGTTCGGCACCGTCGCCATGATCCTGTGGGCGCGGCATTCGGATGCCACGCGCGAGCGCGTGATGCATGTCGGCGCCCCGCTGCTGCTCACCGCGGTCGCGCTCGCCGTCTCCAGCTCCCTCACCGATCCCACCATGACGATGGTGGTGCTGACGGTCGCCGCGATCGGGGTGTTCTGCTGCTTCGGCGTGTTCTGGACCCTGCCGACCGCCTGGCTCTCCGGCACGGCCGCTGCCGGCGCCATCGCGCTGATCAATTCGGTCGGCAACCTCGCCGGCTTCGGCGGGCCCTATCTGATCGGCTGGGTCAAGGAAGCCACCGGCCAGACCTCGACCGGCCTTCTGGTGCTCGCGGTGCTGCCGCTATTGGCCGGCATCCTGGCCTTCATCGGCGGCCACGAGAGCAAGCACGAGTTCGCCGAACGGGGGCGGTGAAGTTTGGCTGTCATTTCTGGGTTGGTCCTTTGGACCATCCCGGAAGGACGCCGCTGCGACGAGCGTGCGGATGGCTAATCTGCGCGGGTGGCTTTTTGTGAGCCGGCCAACCCGAGAAACACCAGCAGAGCCCGGTTGAGGCGCAAGAGATCCTCATCATCGAGGCGCCCGATCAGTGCCCCCATCTTGGATTTCGGCACCGTGGTGATCTTGTCGACCATCAGGTGGCAAGTCACTCGGAGTCCGTTGCGATCGTCCGGTTCGACCTGCAACCTGAAGAGCGGCGCCTGAGTTTCGTATGTTGTTATTGGGCAAACCGTAATCGATTCTGTTGCGTCAAAATCGTCGTCCTGCACGACAACGACCGGACGTGGTTTCCCCGCGTAGTCCTTTCCGCCGGCTGCTGTCCAAACCTGGCCTCTCTGCATAGGTCGATAAACCGCCATCCTGTGGGAGCGAGTTTGAGTCGAAGTCTGCTGAAAAATGTTTCGCGCCCGAGGTCCTGCCGACTAGATTCCGCCCTCTACTCACAGGTTATTCGATCTCACCAGGCCAGTCGGATATCGCATCGACGAAGGCTTGATCCTCATATTCATGAGGGCTCGATGCGGCCGCCAGTGACTGGCGATGGGCTTCCGCCTTGAAGGACGCTGAGCGCACGTCAGGGACCCATATCTGGATCGGGCGGAGTCCTTGCGCGCGAAGCCGCTCTCGATGCTCGCGGACCTTCGCCCGCGACGACTTTGACTTGGACGAGGACGGCATAGGTCTCTCCATTCGGTTACATGTAACCATATCAAAACAGGCGAGCTCGGCCAATGGTCGATGACTTACCACCCCTTAACGATCACGCTTTCCTGATGACTGACGATTATTGACTTTTATCAGTGATTAGTCGACATTCCTCTCATTGCAGACGCAGGAGTGTCCTCCGATGTTCGTTCGGTCCGTTTTGTCCAGCTATTCCAGGCTCTTGGCGGGTGTGTCGCTGGCCCTGATGGCCGCTGCGCTGGCCGGGTGTAATGATACCGTGGCGCAAAAAGCCGAGCCGCCGCGGCCGGTCCTGGTCGCGACCGCCCATTATGATGCCGAGACCCCGGAGCGCAGCTTCGTCGGCACCGTCAGGCCCCGGATCGAGAGCGATCTCGGCTTCCGCGTCGCCGGCAAGGTCGCTAAGCGTCTCGTGGAAGTCGGCCAGACCGTCGAGATCGGACAGCCGCTCGCCACCCTCGACGAGGTCGATCTGAAACTGCAGGCCGAGCAGGCCGTCGCCGAGCAGACCGCCGCCACCGGCGTGCTGGCCCAGGCTGCCGCGGCCGAACAGCGTGCCAAGGATTTGAAGGCCAAGGGCTGGACCACCGACGCGGCCATGGATTCGAGCCGCGCCGCCGCCGACGAGGCACGTGCGCGCCTCGACCGCGCCGTCCGCTCGGTCGAGCTGACCAAGAATTCTCTTTCCTACGCGACGCTCAATGCCGACGCCCGTGGCGTCGTCACCGCAACGCTGATCGAGCCCGGCCAGGTGGTTGCCGCAGGCCAGACCTCGATCCGTGTCGCCCGCTTTGCCGAAAAGGAAGCGGTCGTCGCGATCCCTGAGACGCTGGTCGGACGTGCCAAGTCGGGCGCCGCCAGCGTCACTCTTTGGTCGGAGCCGGACAAGAAATATACGGCGAAGCTCCGCGAGATCGCGCCCACCGCGGATTCCGCGACGCGCACTTATCTCGCAAAGTTCTCGCTGCCCGAAGCCGACGACAAGGTTTCGCTCGGCATGACGGCGACGCTGACGCTGTCGGACGCCGCCACCGAGCGTGTCGCGCGGCTGCCGCTGTCGGCGCTGTTCAACGAAGGCGGCAAGCCGTCCTTCTACGTCGTCGACGACAATGGCGCGGTCACGCTCAAGCCTGTCGCGGTGAAGTCCTACGACAGCAACGACGTCGTCATCACCAGCGGTGTCGACGAGGGCGCCAAGATCGTCACGCTCGGCGTGCAGAAGCTCGATCCCGGCCAGAAGGTGCGGGTCGTGTCGTCACTGTCCTTTTAGTTGGTGTCATTTCCGGGTCTGGTCCTTCGGACCATCCCGGAATGACAAAAGAAGTACCAGTTACGTCGTGTGAGGTGAGTTTCGGCCTTTGCCCCTACGCAAAGGCTGAAGCGGCGAAGCGATCCAGAATCTGCCCAGCCCCCTGGATTGCTTCGCTGCCTCGCGACGACGCCTTGAACAGAGCGGCTGTCGTTTTTGGCAATTGGATCGTTTTTCCGGAGAGAGCGATGAAGCGCTTCAACCTTTCGGCCTGGGCCGTCAGCCATCCGACGCTGGTCCTGTTCTTGATGCTCGTGCTCGGCGTCGCCGGCTTCTTCTCCTATCAGAAGCTCGGCCGCGCCGAGGATCCGTTCTTCACCGTGAAGGTGGTCAACGTCTCCGTGATGTGGCCAGGCGCGACGGCACAGGAGATGCAGACCCAGGTCGCGGATCCCATCGAGAAGAAGATCCAGGAGCTGCCTTACTTCGAGAAGGTGCAGACCTATTCCAAGCCCGGCTTCACGGCGCTCCAGGTCACCTTCCGCGACTCCACGCCGCCGAAGGACGTGCCGTACCTCTTCTATCTGCTGCGCAAGAAGCTGGTCGACGTGCAGGGCCAGTTGCCGGCAGGCATTCTGGGACCGGTCGTCAACGACGAATTCTCCGACGTCGACTCCATCCTTTACATGATGACCGGCGACGGCGCCGACTACGCCCAGCTCAAGAAGGTCTCGGAAGGTTTCCGTCAGCGCCTGCTGAAGGTGCCCGGCGTGACCAAGGTCGACGTCTACGGCAATCAGGACGAGCGCATCTTCGTCGAATTTTCGCATGCGAAGCTCGCCACGCTCGGCATCACGCCGCAGGCGCTGTTCGACTCGCTCGCCAAGCAGAACAACGTGACGCCGGCCGGTACTGTCGAGACCTCGTCGCAGCGCGTGCCGCTGCGCGTCACCGGTGCGCTCGACGGCGCCAAGGCTGTGGCCGAGACCCCGGTCGAGAGCAACGGCCGCGTATTCCGCCTCGGCGACATCGCCACCGTCACCCACGGCTATGTCGATCCGCCGAGCTTCGTGGTGCGCCAGGAAGGCAAGCCCGCGATCGGCATCGGCGTCGTCACCGCCAAGGGTGCCAACATCCTCGACCTCGGCAAGGAGGTCGAGAAGGCGACGGCTGAGTTCATGAAGGCGGTGCCGCAGGGCGTCGACGTCAACCTGATTGCCGACCAGCCCAAGGTGGTCGAGCACGCCGTCGGCGAGTTCGTGCACTCCTTCATGGAAGCGCTCGTCATCGTGCTGTTCGTCTCGTTCCTGGCACTGGGCTGGCGCACCGGCATCGTGGTCGCGCTGTCCGTGCCGCTGGTGCTCGGCATCGTCTTCATCGTCATGAACACGATGTCGCTCGACCTGCACCGCATCACGCTGGGTGCGCTGATCATCGCGCTCGGCCTGCTGGTCGATGACGCCATCATCGCGGTCGAGATGATGGTGGTGAAGATGGAGCAGGGCTGGGATCGTTTTCGCGCGGCGTCGTTTGCCTGGGAATCCACTGCGTTTCCGATGCTCACGGGAACGCTGGTCACGGCCGCTGGCTTCCTCCCCATCGGCTTTGCCAATTCCGCGGTCGGCGAATATGCCGGCAGCATCTTCTGGATCGTGGCGATCGCGCTGGTCGCCTCCTGGTTCGTGGCGGTGATCTTCACGCCCTATATCGGCGTCATGCTGCTGCCCAACATCAAGGTGCACCACAACCACGATCCGCATGCGGTCTACGAGACCCGCATGTACCGGGGCCTGCGCGCTATCGTGCAATGGTGCGTCAACCACCGCATCACCGTGGTGGCCGCGACCGTCGGCGTCTTCATCGCTTCCATCGTCGGCTTCGGCCATGTTCAGCAGCAGTTCTTCCCGCTGTCGGAACGGCCTGAGCTGTTCCTGCAGTTGCGCCTGCCCGAGGGCACCGCCTTCAACGTCACCGAGAAGGCGGTGAAGAAGGCCGAGACGCTGCTGAAGGACGACAAGGATATCGAAACCTATACGTCTTACGTCGGCCAGGGCTCGCCGCGCTTCTGGCTTGGTCTCAACCCGCAGCTGCCGAACGAGGCCTTTGCCGAGATCGTCATCGTCGCCAAGGGGGTCGAGGCGCGCGAACGGGTCAAGGCCAAGATCGAGGGCGCGGTTGCCGACGGCATGCTGACCGAAGCGCGCGTACGCGTCGACCGCTTCAATTTCGGTCCGCCGGTCGGCTTCCCCGTGCAGTTCCGCGTGATCGGCCCCGACGCCAACAAGGTGCGCGAGATCGCCTACCAGGTTCGCGACGTCATGCGGCAGAACAAGAGCGTGAAGGACGTCCAGCTCGACTGGAACGAGCAGTCGCCCTACCTCAAGCTCGTCGTCGACCAGGATCGCGCCCGCGCCATGGGTCTCACCCCGCAGGACGTCTCCCAGGCGCTGTCCATGCTGATTTCGGGTGCGCAGGTCACGACCGTGCGTGATGGCATCGAGAAGGTCGGCGTGGTTGCGCGAGCGATCCCGTCCGAGCGTCTCGATCTCGGCGGCGTCGGCGATCTCACCATCACTTCGAAGAACGGCGTCGCCGTGCCGCTGCAGCAGATCGCCAAGATCGAGTATGCCCACGAGGAGCCGATCATGTGGCGGCGTAACCGCGACATGGCGATCACTGTGCGCTCCGACGTCGTCGACGGGGTGCAGGCGCCCGACGTCACCAGCCAGATCACGCCGAAGCTGCAGCAGATCAAGGACTACCTCGAGCCGGCCTACCGCATCGAGCCGGGTGGCGCGTTCGAGGAATCCGCCAAGGGCAATGCCTCGATCTTCATCCTCTTCCCGGTGATGGTCATGGTGATGCTGACGCTGCTGATGATCCAGCTGCAGAGCTTCTCGCGCCTGTTCCTGGTGTTCCTGACCGCGCCGCTCGGCATCGTCGGCGCCTCTTTCGGCCTCAACGTCGCCAATGCCCCGTTTGGCTTCGTGGCGCTGCTCGGCCTGATTGCGCTCGCCGGCATGATCATGCGCAACGCGGTCATCCTGGTCGACCAGATCGAGACCGACGTCTCGCACGGCCTGACCCGGCGCGAGGCGATCGTGGAAGCAACCGTTCGCCGCGCCCGTCCGGTGGTGCTGACGGCGCTTGCCGCCATCCTCGCCATGATCCCGCTGTCGCGCTCGGCCTTCTGGGGCCCGATGGCGATCACGATCATGGGAGGCTTGTTCGTGGCGACCTTCCTGACGCTGCTGTACCTGCCGGGCCTCTATGCCCTGTGGTTCAGGAAGAGCCTGGACGAGGCGGGGACGCCGGAGCAGCCTGCCGCGCCGCAGCATGGGAGCGATGACGAGCACGCAATTCCGCTTGCTGAAGCGGCTGAATAAATGAGAAGACTACCGATGAACGAGTCCTGAAACATGACACTGGTTGCGGAACATATCGAAGGCGACACCCGGGACCGTATTCTCGAGGTGGCCGAGCGGCTGTTCCGCGTAATCGGCTATCAGAAGACCACGGTCGGGGACATCGCCAAAGAGCTCCGGATGAGCCCCGCCAACGTCTATCGCTTCTTCGAATCGAAGAAGGCGATTCACCAGGCGGTGGCACGGGGGTTGATGGGCGAGGTCGAGCTGGAAGCGCAGCGGATCGTGGCGAAGCCGGGTCCGGTCAAGGAGCGCTTCCGCGAGCTGCTCACCACCATCCACCGCATGAACACCGAGCGCTATGTCGGTGATTCCAAGCTGCACGAGATGGTCGAGATCGCGATGCAGGAAGACTGGGACGTCTGCGTCACCCATATGGAGTGCATCGCCGGCGTGATCGGCCAGATGATCGCGCAAGGCGCGGCCACCGGCGAGTTCGAGGCGCCCGACCTGCAGCTGGCATCGCTATGCGCCTGCACCGCCATGATGCGCTTCTTCCACCCCCAGATGATCGCCCAGTGCGCCACCAAGCCGGGCCCGAGCATCGACCAGATGATCGATTTCGTCATCGCGGGTCTGTCGCCGCACCACTGACGGGCGGCCGAGTTTCCCCTATAAGCACACCTGTCGTCATTCCGGGGCGCGCGCACCGGAGTTCGATGCTTTGCATCGCCCCGGAATGACGCAAAGTGGAGCGCTAGCGTGACCGACAAAGACCTGTACTTCTACGAGCCCGCCAAGGGCCACGGCCTCAAGCACGATCCCTTCAACGCCATCATCGCGCCGCGGCCGATCGGCTGGATTTCCTCGCGCGACACCAGGGGCCACGTCAACCTCGCGCCCTACAGCTTCTTCAACGCCTTCGCTTACGTGCCGCCGATCATCGGCTTCTCCTCCACCAACTGGAAGGACTCGGTTGAGAACATCCAGCAGACCGGCGAATTCGTCTGGAATCTCGCCACGATGGATCTCGCCAGGCACATGAACGCGACCGCCGCGCATGTCGCGCCTGAGGTCGACGAGTTCGAGATCGCGGGCCTCACCGCCGTGCCGGGCAAGCTCGTCAACGTGCCGCGCGTCGGCGAAAGCCCGGTCGCCTTTGAATGCAAGGTCTCCGACATCGTCCGCCTCAAAGGCGCCGACGGCAAGGAGGCCGACGCCTGGTTGACGCTCGGCGAGGTCGTCGCCGTCCACATCGACAGGGCCATGATCAAGGACGGCGTCTACCAGACCGCCGCCGCCCGCCCGATCGTTCGTGCGGGGCGCCGGGGCGACTATTTCGAGATCAAGCCGGAAAACATGTTCGAGTTGGTCCGGCCGGATTAGGTCCAAGTCTCTCTCCCATCGTCATTCTGGGGCGACGCGTTAGCGTCGAGCCCGGAATCCATTCATCAACCAACGCTGCCACACGATGGATTCCGGGCTCACGCTTCGCGTGCCCCGGAATGACGGCGGAGGCATTCGGCCCCGCCCCCTCCCGGAACTGCCAGCACGCCTCGGCCGTTATCGTCCCCGGGGGCGGCTGCCCGGCCGCGTCAATTCGCATCTTTTTGCCCGCGAAGTCTTCACTCCCGACGGCCAATTTCCGCTAAAATACCCGATAACCGCGCCGTTGCATGAGGTCCGCCATGAGCTTCCGCCGCGACACCATCACCAAGCCGATCTTCTCCTGGGCGCGCGGCGTGCTGCCGGCGATGTCCGACACCGAGCGCGAGGCGCTGGAGGCCGGCGACGTCTGGTGGGACGCCGACCTCTTCACCGGCAATCCCGACTGGTCGAAGCTGCTCAAGATCCCGCAGGCGAAACTGACCGACGAGGAGCAGGCCTTCCTCAATGGTCCCGTCGACGAGCTCTGTGCCATGCTCGACGAGTGGAAGATTTTTTGGGAATGGCGCGATCTTCCTCAGGAGGCCTGGACCTTCATCAAGCGCGAAAAATTCTTCGGCATGATCATTCCGAAGGAGTTTGGCGGGCTCGGCTTCTCGCCCTATGCGCATTCGGAAGTCGTGCGAAAAATCTCGACGCGCTCGATCGCGGCCGCCGTCACGGTGATGGTGCCGAACTCGCTCGGCCCCGGCGAGCTCTTGATGCGCTTCGGCACCAAGGAGCAGCAGGAGCGCTGGCTGCCGCGCCTGGCGGATGGCCGCGACATTCCCTGCTTCGGCCTCACCAGCCCCGAGGCCGGCTCCGACGCCGCCTCGATGGTCGACACCGGCATCATCTGCAAGGGCAACTTCGAGGGGCAAGAGGTCACAGGCCTCAGGCTCAACTGGCACAAGCGCTACATCACGCTCGGCCCCGTCGCGACGCTGCTCGGTCTCGCCTTCAAGGCTTACGATCCCGATCATCTCGTCGGCGAACAGGAAGAGCTCGGCATCACGGTGGCGCTGATCCCGACCAATCTGCCCGGCGTCGAGATCGGCCATCGCCATTTGCCGTCAATGCAGGTGTTCCAGAACGGCCCGAACTGGGGCCGCGACGTCTTCATTCCGCTCGACTATGTCATCGGCGGTGAGGCACGGCTGGGCCAAGGCTGGAAGATGCTGATGACCGCGCTCGCCGCCGGCCGCGGCATCTCGCTGCCGTCACTCTCTGCGGCCGGCGCCGCCTACGCGGCGCGCACCACCGGCGCCTATGCCCGCATCCGCGAGCAGTTCGGCATCTCCATCTCAAAGTTCGAGGGCGTCGAGGAGCCGCTCGCGCGCATCGTCGCCACAGCCTATCAGCTCGACGCGGCGCGGCGGCTGACCTGCGCGGCGCTCAATGCCGGCGTCCATCCCGCCGTCATCTCCGGCATCATGAAGCTGCACGCGACCGAGCGGATGCGCATCGCAATCGACGACGCCATGGACATCCATGGCGGCAAGGCCGTGATCGACGGGCCCCAGAACTACCTCGGCAATCTCCACCGCGCCGTGCCTGTCGGCATCACGGTCGAGGGCGCCAACATCCTCACCCGCAACCTCATCGTGTTCGGGCAGGGCGCGATCCGCGCACATCCCTATCTGCTCGACGAGATGAAGGCGCTCGCCGACACCGATCACGAGCGCGGGCTCACAGCGTTCGACAGCGCGTTCTGGAAGCATGTCGGCCACAGCTTCCGGACGCTGTTCCGCGCCTTTGGCCGCAGCTGGACCTTTGGCGCCTTCGCGCTTGCACCGGATGCGGGCGATGCCACGCCATTCTATCGCCAGCTTTCGCGCTACTCCGCGGCGTTCGCGCTCTGCGCCGACATGGCGCTGCTCACGCTCGGCGGTGCGCTGAAGCGGAAGGAGATGCTGTCGGCGCGGTTCGGCGACATTCTCTCCGAACTCTATCTGCTCTCGGCCGCGCTAAAACGCTGGCAGGACGAGGGCCGGCAGAAGCAGGACATTGCTGCGCTGGAATGGTGCATGGCGACGGGCTTTAGAACCATCGAGAACCGGCTTGCCGAAATCCTCGCCAATTTGCCGAATCGCTTCGTCGCCGTGATCCTCAAGCTCGTGGTGCAGCCCTTCGGCGCCCGCGTGCTCGGCCCGTCCGACCGCGTCGTCCACCAATGCGCAAGCCTCGTGCTGGAGCCCTCGGCGGCGCGCGATCGGCTCACACCCGATCTCGCACATGTCGACGACGACAACGGCTTCGCTCGGCTGGAGCGGGCGTTCAAGCTGGTCGTGGCGACCGATGCCATCGCCAAGCGCATGCGCGCCGCGCATATCCGCGACTGGAAGGACGCCGTCACCAAGGGCGTGATCACGCAGGCGGAAGGCGAGCAGCTCGCGGCCGCTCATGAAGCCGTCACAAAAGTGATCGAGGTCGACGATTTTGCGCCGGAAGCGCTGTCGCCGATTTACAAGAAATCCGGCGACGTGCATCAGTTCTTCCAGGAACTCGGTGAACAGAGGGCGGCGAGCTGATGGCACGACCGGTTTTCATCGTCGACGGCAGCCGGACGCCGTTTCTGAAAGCGCGCTCCGGACCCGGCCCGTTCACGCCGGTCGATCTCGCCGTGCAGTGCGGCCGGCCGCTCCTGGCGCGCCAGCCGTTTTCGCCAACCGATTTCGACCAGGTCATCCTCGGCTGTGTCAACGTGATCGCCGACGAGATGAACCCGGCGCGCGTCGCCGCACTCCGGCTCGGCATGGGCGAGGACATGGTCGCCTTCACCGTGCAGATCAATTGCGGCTCCGGCATGCAGTCGATCGAAACCGCCTACCGCTACATCCGCGAAGGCCATGCCGACATGGTCCTTGCCGGCGGCACCGAGGCGCTCAGCCACGCGCCGCTGGTCTGGCCGAATTCCGGTGTGCGTTGGTTCGCCGGCCTCGCCACTGCCAAGGGCATGGCCGCCAAGCTCGCCGCCGCGTTCAAGCTGCGGCCGCGCTATCTCAAGCCGATCATCGGGCTGGAGCGCGGGCTCACTGATCCCATCACCGAACTGAACATGGGCCAGACGGCCGAAGTGGTCGGCCATCTCTTCGGCATTACGCGCGCCCAGTCCGATGCCTACGCCGCCGAAAGCCATCGCCGGCTCGCGCATGCGCAAGGCGCGGGCTTTCTGAAGGGCGAGGTCGAGACCGCCTTCTCCCGCGACGGAAAATTTTTCGACCATGATGACGGCGTGCGTCCGGACTCCACGGCCGAGACGCTGGCAAAGCTCCGGCCAGTGTTCGAGCGTCCCTGGGGCCAGGTGACCGCCGGCAATTCCTCGCAGATCACCGATGGCGCCTCCTGGGTGATCCTGGCGTCCGACGCGGCGGTCGCAAAGCACAAGCTCACACCGAAGGCTGCGATCGTCGACAGCAACTGGGCCGCGCTCGATCCTGCTATCATGGGCCTCGGCCCCGTGATGTCGGCCACGCCGCTCCTGACCCGCAACAATCTCACCATCAAGGACGTCGAGACCTGGGAGCTGAACGAGGCCTTTGCGACGCAAGTCCTCGGCTGTCTCGCAGCCTGGAACGACGACAAATTCTGCCGCGAGATTCTCAGGCTCGACGGCGCGGCCGGCGAGATCGATCGCGAAAAACTCAACGTCGATGGCGGCGCGATCTCGCTCGGCCATCCCGTCGGCACCTCCGGCAACCGCATCGTGCTGCATCTCGTCAATGCCATGAAGCGGCTCGGCACGCGGCGCGGGATTGCGACCGAATGCATCGGCGGCGGGCTCGGCGGTGCCATGCTGATCGAGGCGGTGTGACCATGGATTCGAAAATCATGACCGCGCTCGGCGACCGCGTGCTGGCGCTCGGACCCCAGCCCGCGGCCGACGGTCCGTACAGGCATTTCAAGCTGACGCGCGATGCCGACGGCGTCGCCTGGTTGCTGTTCGACCGGGCCGATGCCAGCGCCAATACGCTGTCCTCCGACGTGATGGAGGAGTTCGACGCCGTGCTCGCGGCGATCGAAACCGAGCGGCCCGCGGGCCTCGTGATCCGCTCGGCAAAGCCGTCCGGCTTTATCGCCGGCGCCGACGTCAACGAATTCCGCGGCGCCAGCGATCCCGCGATGGTGGAAACCCGCATCCGCGCCGCGCATGCGGTGGTGGACCATCTTGAAGTGCTGAAGCTGCCGACGGTCGCGGTCATCCACGGTTTTTGCCTCGGCGGCGGACTCGAGGTCGCGCTCGCCTGCCAGTCGCGCATCGCCATCGACGGCGCGCGCTTCGGCTTCCCGGAAGTGATGCTAGGCCTGCATCCCGGTCTCGGCGGCACCGCGCGTTTCACCGCACTGGTCAATCCGACCCAGTCGATGGCGCTGATGCTGACCGGCCGCACCATCGATGCGCGCCGCGCCAAAGCGCTCGGCCTCGTCGACAGCGTGACGCAGGAGCGCCATGTCCGCAACGCGGTGAAAGATGTGCTGTTCGGCCGGCTGAAGCGGGCCCGGGCCGGCCTGCTCACCCGCGCGGCCAATCTCGGCCCGGTGCGTGGGCTCCTTGCCAAACGCATGCGCTCGGAGGCGGCGAAGGCCGCGCCCCGCGAGCATTATCCCGCCCCATACGCGCTGATCGATCTCTGGGAGACGCATGGCGGCAGCAAGGCTGCGATGCTGAAGGCAGAGCAGGCGTCCTTCGCCAAGCTGATGGTGACGCCGACCGCGCAGAATCTGATCCGCGTGTTCTTCCTGCGCGAGCAGATGAAGAAAGCCGCCGGCTCCGGCAACACGGTCAAGCACGTCCATGTCATCGGGGCCGGCGCCATGGGTGGTGATATCGCCGCGTGGTGCGCGGGGCAGGGGCTGCGCGTCTCACTGGCCGACATGAAGGCCGAGCCGATCGCGGGCGCGGTGAAGCGCGCGGCCGAGCTTTACGGCAAGATCATCCGCAAGCCGACCGAGGTCCGCGATGCGCTCGATCGCCTGATCCCCGACATGGACGGCGAGGGCGTCCGCAATGCCGATCTCATCATCGAGGCGGTGCCGGAAAAGCTCGAGCTCAAGCAGAAGGTTTATGCCGGCCTCGAGCCCAAGATGAAGCCGGATGCGATCCTCGCCACCAACACGTCGAGCATTCCGCTTCAGGACCTCCGAACGACATTGACGCGGCCAGAGCGCCTCGTTGGCCTGCACTTCTTCAATCCGGTGTCGCGGCTGCAACTGGTCGAGGTCGTCAGCCACGACGGCAACGATGGGCAGGTGCTGAAGGAGGCGCTCGCTTTCGTCGGTGCGATCGACCGCCTGCCGCTGTCGGTGAAGAGCTCGCCGGGCTTCCTCGTCAACCGCGCGCTGACGCCCTACATGCTGGAAGCCATGGTGATGCTGGACGAGAAGATCGATCCGCGCCTGATCGACGCCGCCGCCGAACAGTTCGGCATGCCGATGGGTCCGATCGAGCTGGCCGATCAGGTCGGTCTCGACATCTGTCTCGACGTCGGTGACATGCTGCGCACCAGGTTTGGTGACCTGCTGCCGCCGACGCCGGCGTGGTTGCGCGAAAAAGTCGCCAAGGGCGAGCTTGGCCGCAAGACCGGCAAGGGGTTTTACACCTGGAAGGACGGCAAGGCGGAGAAGGCGCCATTGCCGGAGACCGGTCCGCGCGTCACCGACCAGATGATCGACCGCCTGGTGTTGCCGATGTCCAATGTCTGCGTCGCGTGCCTGCGCGAAGGCATCGTCGACGATCCCGATGCGGTCGATGGCGCCATGATCTTCGGCACCGGTTATGCGCCGTTCCGCGGCGGGCCGCTGAACTATGCACGTGCACGCGGCGTGGAGAATGTCGTATCGACCATGCGCGCGCTGGCCGAGCGATTCGGTGGGCGCTTCGCGCCCGATCCGGGCTGGGACAATTTCAAGTGAGAGGCACATGAGCGAACAGGCCGACACCGAGCCGAGCGGCGATCTTTGCATCCGTACGCTGGCGATGCCCGCCGACACCAACGCCAATGGCGACATCTTTGGCGGCTGGCTGCTCAGCCAGATGGACGTCGGCGGCGGCGTGTTCGCATCAAAACTCGCGAAGTCACGCACTGTGACGGTTGCGATCGACGCGATGAATTTTCGCAAGGCCGTCTATGTCGGCGATCTCGTCTCGGTTTATGCCAATTTGGTGCGCGTCGGCCGCACCTCGCTCACCATCCATCTTGAAGCTTGGGCGCTGCGGCGGCGTGAGCTGCAGCAGATCCTCGTCACCGACGGCAATTTTACTTACGTCTCGATCGACGATAGCGGCCACCCGCAGGCGATCCAGCGAAATGCTCCGCCGATCGCGACGTAACCGCGCGCAGCGTTCCGGCATCTCACGAAATCTTGCAGCATCGTGAAACGCGGCGACCGTGAGTCAACGCGCCGCGGCTTTGCCAACAACCAGTCATAAAACGGATGAGGTCCCAGGGTACTCAATAACGCGTCGATTCGGGGTGGAAACGGCCGATTTGTCCTCAGGAACCTTTGGGCAGAGTCGTCGTTATTGCCCGCACTGAGGAATCTACGGGCCATGCCGGACAGCTACATCATCGAAGTGAATTCAGAGGCCGCGGGCATTGTCGTCCGCGGTCAGGGAGGCTACTGCTTCTTCGCCTCGTCCCATCAGTTCAATCGCCTCGAAGGCCAGCTCTTCCGCAACGCGCGCGAAGCCGAGCGCGCTGCGCGCAAGCTGGTTAACGGCGATGTGAAGGAGGCGGCGTAGTCAGCCGCCGGTCATTCCGGGGCGCGCGAAGCGCGAGCCCGGAATATATCGTGCTGCAGAAATTGCCGATCAACGGATTCTCAGATGCGCAATTCCGCATCATAGTTCGCGCCTTTCGGCGCGCCGCGGAATGACCCGTCAATCACAGCTTCGTCGCCGCGCGCGACAGGAGCTTCCACTCGCCGCCCTGCTTCTGCCAGTTCATCAGGATGTGGAGGTTGGTCGGCACTTTTTTCCCATCGGCCGCCATCTCCTGTTCCGCGACCCAGTGGAAGCGCACGATCGCGGCGGGGCCGACCACCTTGATGGTCGGATCCTTGTATTCGATCGAGAGGAACTTCGATTTGCCGTCGGTGGCGTTGGCGATGAAGGTCGCTTTGTCCTCGACCTTGCCGCTGGAATGGCTGTAGCTGAGATCGTCCCAGCACAGCGCGCCGAGCGCTTTCGGGTCGGCCGCGATCTGGGCGAGGCGGAAGGCCTCGACCTGCTTCGCCACGGCTTCATCGTCGGCAGAGGCCGCCAGCGCCGGTGTTGCGAAAGCGAGCGTGGAGACGGCAAGAGTCGAGAGAGCCAGATCGCGTCGGTTGATCGTCATCGTTTCCTCCTTTTTGATCTTGTATGGAGTGTTGCAGCAGCGCGCGGCTTTGTCGAGTGGCGCGTGGTCGTCATGCGTGTGCGTCATTGCGCGCGCGAGGCTCTATTGATACGTCTTCGGCATTGATGCGTCGCGCATTCGGGAAAGTACAGACATGATCGAGACTCTCGGCAGGGCATTGCTGTTCGATATCGACGGCACGCTCGCCAACACCGACCCGCTGCACCTGAAGGCGTTCAATCAGGTACTAGGTCCTCACGGTCATGTTTTCGACCACGTGCGCTTCTCCAGGGAGCTGCAAGGCTTCGCCAACGTGTCGATCGGTGAGCGTTTTCTGCCTGACGAGACCTTGGAACGACGCGCCGCCATTCTCGGCGAGAAGGAGGAAGTCTTCCGCACGCTGGTCGCAGGACAGGTCGAGCCGCTGCCGGGCCTGATGGCGCTGCTCGACCGCGCGGACGCGGCCGGCATTCCCATGGTCGCCGTGACCAATGCGCCGCGTCTCAATGCTGAGTTGCTGCTGTCCGGCCTCGGCATCACGCACCGCTTCAAGGCGCTCGTGATCGGCGACGAACTGCCGCACGGCAAGCCGCATCCGCTGCCATATCAGGAGGGCTTGCGCTTCGTCGGCGCCAGCGCGGCTGCCTCGATCGCCTTCGAGGATTCGCGCTCCGGCGTGCAGTCGGCCACCGCCGCCGGCATTCCAACCATCGGCATCCGGACCAGCCTCAGCGACGCTGACCTTGTTGGATCAGGCGCGGTCGCCTCCGCGAGTGCCTTCGACGATCCGGCGCTGCTCGCGCGGCTCGCTGCTGCCATGACCTGGTAAGAAACGGCGTGTTGAGGGTTTCATCCATTAACCGTGATCGGCGCGCGCATTGACCGCGCGCGCAAACCGCCGCACCATGCATCGTTCTGATTTGAGGCCATTGCCGTGACCGGATTGACCCATCGCCAAGCTGAGATCCTCAACATCGCCCGCGCTTCCGGCCGCGTCATGGTCGAAGAGCTGGCGCGCCGGTTCGAAGTCTCGGCGCAGACGATCCGCAAGGACCTCAACGATCTCTGCGAGCGCCGTTCGCTGACCCGCGTCCATGGCGGCGCGATCATCGCCTCGGGCGTCGAAAATCTCGCTTACGAGGCGCGCCGCTTCGTCGCCGCCGACGAGAAAAAGGCGATCGGCGCGGCCGCAGCCTCGCTGATCCCGAACGGCTGCTCGCTCTTCATCAACATCGGCACGACGACGGAGGAGGTTGCGAGCGCGCTGACCTCGCATGAGGATCTCCTCGTCATCACCAACAACCTCAACGTCGCCATGCTGCTCTACCGCCACCCCCGCATCGAGGTGGTGGTCGCCGGCGGCACGGTGCGGCGCGCCGACGGCGCCGTGGTCGGTTCGACTGCAACGCAGCTGATTGGCCAGTTCAAGGTCGACTACGCCATCATCGGCGCGTCCGCGATCGACGAGGAGGGCGCGCTGCTCGACTTCGACTATCGCGAGGTGCAGGTGGCGCAGGCCATCATCGCCAATGCCCGCAGCGTCATGCTGGTGGCCGATTCCACAAAACTTCGCCGCAGCGCGCCGGTCCGCATCGCCCATATCAGCCAGATCCAGACCTTCGTCACCGATCAGGAGCTGCCCGAGCGCCTCACCACCATCTGCCACAGCAAGGGCATCGAGGTGGTGGAAGCGATGCCGAAAGGAGCGGGAGATATCGATGACGCGCAGGCCGAAGCGCAGGACGCCGCGCCGGAAGCCGCACCAGTGGTGCGGCTGAGATAGCGCGTTAGGTGGCGCGCCACGGATTGAGCAGCGGCACGCCAGTAGGTTCGAAGTCCCCGACATTGCGCGTGACAACCGTCAATCCGTGAACTAGCGCTGTCGCTGCGATGAGAGCGTCGCGTTCGGCCCGCGGATTGGGAACATGAAGTTGCGCACAGCGCTGTGCCACGGCCGTGTCGATGGCCAGGATGCGTCCCTCGAAGCGAGTCAGAACTTGATCCCCGATCCACGCGCGCAAGACAGCGCCTTGCACAGCGTCCCTGCGCTCGATCAGACGCGCGCCAAGTTCAATCTCGAGAATCGAGATGACGGACAAGAAGAAATTCGCCACGGGAGCTGCATTGGCCCAAGCGACGACGTTGCGATCGGCTTTATCCGGTCGTCTGAGTTCGGAAACGACATTGGTATCCAGTAGAAACATCAATCGAGATCGGCGGGCCTGAAGACCCCGCCGGGCACGCGAGGCGGATCGAAATCAAAGTCCGCGCTCGCTTGCGCCAGAGCTTCGGCAAGGCTCATGCGTTCGCCGCTCAGGCGCAGATAATCTTCGATCGTCAGCAGCACATGGGCCGGGCGGCCGCGATCCGTAATGAAGACGGGTCCTTGCGAAGCGGCTTTTTTCGCGCCGCTAGTGTCCTGATTGAATTCTCGACTGGAGAGGGTGGTCACCATGGTCAGAGCTCCCAGTTGCGACGGTATCTTGGGTAAGTATATGTAGGCATGTTTCTACATTCAAGGCCACGAATCGGCTCATTGGTTGAATCATCCACATGCCGTGCAATCACGCCGATTGCTTCTGAATCTGCCTGTCTCTCTGCCTATTCCTGCGCCATTCTGGTGGAGGAAAAAGTTCCACTTTCACTTCCGGTCCCCTCTCTTTCGTCTTGCTTTCGTTTTTCGGTGTGATCTAATCAAAAACGAAAGTAGCCACTCGACGGAACGAGTGGTCGCCGGGGGATGCGTCTGTTGGAGCGTATTTTCGACCTCGCCATCATTGGAGGCGGTGTTAACGGTTGCGGCATCGCGCGCGATGCCGTGGGCCGCGGAAACACGGTTTTCCTGTGCGAAATGAACGATCTGGCGAGCGGGACGTCGTCCTGGTCGACCAAGCTGGTCCATGGCGGCCTGCGCTATCTCGAATATTACGAGTTTCGGCTGGTCCGCGAAGCGCTGATCGAGCGCGAGATTCTCTGGGGCATCGCGCCCCACATCATCCGTCCCCTGCGTTTCGTCTTGCCGCACCACGCAGGCCTGCGCCCGGCCTGGCTGCTGCGCCTTGGCCTCTTCCTCTACGATCACATTGGCGGTCGTCATTTGCTGCCGGCGACCCGCTCGGTCGATCTCAGGCGCGACGAGGTCGGCCGTCCGTTGATCCCGAATCGCTATAGCCGCGCATTCGAATATTCCGACTGCTTCGTCGATGACGCCCGCCTGGTCGTGCTCAATGCGCGCGACGCCGCCGACAAGGGCGCCGAGATTCGCACCCGCACCCGTGCGACGGATATCAAGCAGTCCGACGGCATCTGGACCGTCGGCATGGTCGACACGCTGACCGGCGCGCGCTCGCAGATCCAGGCCCGCGCGCTGGTCAATGCCGGCGGCCCCTGGGTCGAGGACGTGCTCGGACGCGGTGCCGGCGTGAATGCGAAAGCAAAGGTGCGCCTGGTGCAGGGCTCGCACATCGTGGTCAAGAAGCTCTACGACCATGACCGCGCCTACATGTTCCAGAACGCCGACGGCCGCATCATCTTCGTCATCCCGTATCAGGACGATTTTACGCTGATCGGCACCACCGACCGCGACTATGACGGCGATCCCGCCAAGGTGAAGGCCACAGCGGAGGAGATCCAATATCTCTGCGCGGCCGCAAGCGAATATCTCGCCAAGCCCGTGACATCAGACGACGTGGTCTGGACCTATTCCGGCGTGCGGCCGCTTTATGACGACGGCGCCAGCGAAGCCAAGGCCGCGACCCGCGATTACGTGTTCGAGCTCGACACGCCCGGCGGTTCGCCGCTGCTGTCGATCTATGGCGGCAAGATCACAACCTATCGCCGCCTTGCCGAAGAGGCGTTGGAACGGCTCGCGCCCTACCTTCGCAGTGCGAAAGCGCGCGAGGGCTGGACCGGCAAATGGCCGCTGCCCGGCGGCGACATGGACGTGTCGGCCGTCGACGGCCTGATCGGCGAGCTGCAGCGCGGCTATTCCTTCCTCAGCCATGAGCATGCGCGACGCCTCGCGCGCGCCTACGGCACCCGCGCCATCAAATTGCTCGGCGACGCCAAATCGGCCGCCGATCTCGGCCAGGCCTTTGGCGCAACTCTGACCGAACGCGAGGTTCGCTACCTGATGACCAATGAATGGGCGGTGACCGCCGAGGATATCGTCTGGCGCCGCTCCAAGCTCGGTCTGCGACTATCTGCCGATGAAATTGCCGCTCTGGACGACTGGATCAGGACCCACGTCGTGTCGCAAAGTCCACTGCTGGAAGCAGGAGGACGCTCATGAGCGTGACACTCGATCACGTGACCCGGACCGTCGACGGTGTCCCACATATTCGCGACGTCTCGCTGACGCTGGAGAGCGGCACGCTGAACGTGCTGCTCGGGCCGACGCTGTCGGGCAAGACCTCGATCATGCGGTTGCTCGCCGGCCTCGACAAGCCGACCACGGGCAAGGTGCTGGTCAACGGCAAGGACGTTACCGGTGTGGACGTGCGCCAGCGTTCGGTTGCCATGGTCTATCAGCAATTCATCAACTACCCCTCGTTGACGGTCTATGAGAACATTGCCTCGCCCTTGCGCGTGCAGGGCAAGCCGCGGGAGGAGATCGAGGCGCGCGTGACGGAAGCGGCGCGTCTGCTGCGGCTCGAGCCGTTCCTGAAGCGCACGCCGCTCCAGCTCTCCGGCGGCCAGCAACAGCGCACCGCGATGGCGCGCGCGCTGGTGAAGGGCGCCGATCTCGTGCTGCTCGACGAGCCGCTCGCCAATCTCGATTACAAGCTGCGCGAGGAGCTGCGCGCCGAGCTGCCGCGCATCTTCGAGGCGTCGGGCGCGATCTTCGTCTATGCCACGACCGAGCCGACCGAGGCGCTGCTGCTCGGCGGCAACACGGTCTGCATGTGGGAAGGGCAGGCGCTCCAGATCGGCAGGACGCCCAACGTCTATCGCCAGCCGCAGACCCTGCGGGTCGCGCAGGTGTTTTCCGATCCGCCGCTCAATCTCGTCGGCATCGAGAAGAAGAACGGCTCGGTGCAATATGCGGGAGGCATCGCTGCACCGGCTTCCGGTCTCTATTCCTCACTCGCCGATGGCGCCTATCGCGTCGGTTTTCGCGCGCATCAGCTTGCACTCGCCAATGGCCAGACTGATCGTCACGCCTTCCATGCCACAGTGACGGTGACCGAGATCACCGGTTCGGAGAGTTTCGTGCATTTGACCCGCGACGGATCGAACTGGGTTGCGGTGCTGCACGGCGTGCACGAGTTCGAGCCCGGCCAGACCATCGACGCCGTGCTCGACCCCAATGACGTCTTTGTCTTCGACGCGGCTGATCGCCTAGTCGCCGCGCCTGCCGTAGCGTTTTCAAGCGAAGTGCGTAGCGGTTCGCGTGACGAAAACGCGTCAACAAGTAAAAGCTCGTGAGGGAGGTGCGATATGGCCCGCATTGACCTCGTCGATCTCGCCCATTCCTACGGCGGCAATGATGCGCCGCAGGAAACCTTTGCGCTGAAGCCGGTGACCATGACCTGGCGGCAGGGCGGCGCCTATGCGCTGCTCGGCCCGTCCGGCTGCGGCAAGACCACTCTGCTCAACGTCATCTCCGGCATCATCACGCCGTCGCGGGGGAAAATCCTGTTCGACGACAAGGACATCACACCGCTGTCAACCCAGAAGCGCAACATCGCCCAGGTGTTCCAGTTTCCGGTCATCTACGACACCATGACGGTGGGGCAGAACCTGGCGTTTCCGCTGAAGAACCGCGGCGTACCGAAGACCGAGATCGACAGGCGCGTTGCCGAGATCGGCCGCCTGCTCGATCTCGAACCCTATCTGAACCGCAAGGCGACGCGGCTCACCGCCGACGCCAAGCAGAAGATCTCGCTCGGTCGCGGCCTGGTCCGCTCCGACGTCGCCGCCGTGCTGTTCGACGAACCGCTGACGGTGATCGATCCGGAGCTGAAATGGCAGCTTCGCTCCAAGCTGAAGGCGCTGCATCGCGAGCTCGACCTCACGATGATCTACGTCACCCACGACCAGACCGAGGCGCTGACCTTCGCCGACACGGTCGTCGTCATGCATGACGGCCGCGTCGTGCAAAGCGGCACGCCGGCTGAGCTGTTCGACAAGCCGGCCCACACCTTCGTCGGCTATTTCATCGGCTCTCCCGGCATGAACATCCTGCCAGCCGAAGTGAAGGGGCGCGAGGCGCGGATCGGCGGCCATGTCATCGCGCTCAACCGCGCTTACGACAATCTACCGGCAGGCGCCAAGATCGAGATCGGCGTGCGTCCGGAATTCGTCGAGGTTGTCGCGCCCACGGCGGGGCTGCTCACCGCGAAGATCGAGCGTATTGACGATCTCGGCCGCGTCCGCTTTGCGCGTGCGCGTCTTGGCGACGCCAAGCTCGCGGCGCGGGCTCCGGCAGGCTTCACCAGCTCCGACGGCACGACCGGGCTGAAATTCGATCCGGCGCACGTCCACGTCTACGCCGACAGCCTTCTGGTGGAAGGAGCCGCCTGATGGACAAGACTATCAACCAAAAAGCCTGGTTCTTGGTGCTGCCGGTGTTCCTGGTCGTCGCCTTCTCGGCGGTGCTGCCGCTGATGACGGTGGTGAACTATTCGATGCAGGATACCTTCGGCAACAACCAGTTCTTCTGGAACGGCGTTGGCTGGTTCAAGGAATTGCTCGATCCTTCGACCGATCTCGGCGGCCGCTTCCTGGCCTCGCTCGGCCGCAATCTGTTCTTCTCGCTGGTGATCCTGGCCATCGAAGTGCCGCTCGGCATCGTCGTCGCACTGTCGATGCCGCGGCAGGGCTGGACCGTCGCGGCCTGCCTCGTCACCCTCGCGCTGCCGCTGCTGATTCCCTGGAACGTGGTCGGCACGATTTGGCAGATCTTTGGCCGGCCCGACATCGGCCTGCTCGGCTATACGCTTAATGCGATGGGCATTGACTACAATTACGTGTCCAACGCCGTCGACGCCTGGGTTACAGTCATCGTGATGGACGTCTGGCATTGGACCAGCCTCGTCGCGCTGCTCTGCTATGCCGGCTTGAAGTCGATCCCCGAGGCCTATTACCAGGCAGCTCAGATCGACGGCGCCTCGCGCTGGGCGGTGTTCAAGGCGATCCAGCTGCCGAAGATGAATCGCGTGCTGCTGATTGCCGTGCTGCTGCGCTTCATGGACAGCTTCATGATCTACACCGAGCCGTTCGTCGTCACCGGCGGCGGGCCCGGCAACTCGACCACCTTCGTGTCGATCGAGCTGGTCAAGATCGCGCTCGGCCAGTTCGACCTTGGCAAGGCTGCAGCACTTTCGCTGGTCTACAATCTGATCATCCTGATCGTCTGCTGGATCTTCTACACGGTCATGACCAATGCCGGCGCCGAGCGCAAAGTCCAGGCGGAGAGCGAGCCGGCAGCGGTTCCCAAGCCTTCGGCCAGCCTCAAGCCCGTGACTGCGCTCAAGCCAAAGGAAGGAGTGGTCTGATGCACTCGATCCCCGGCCGCCGCCTCATCATGGCGCTGTTCCTGATCTTCCTGCTGTTGCCGATCTACTGGCTCGTCAACATGAGCTTCAAGACCAACGCCGAGATCGTCTCGACGATGACGCTGTGGCCGCATGCGCCGACGTTGCAGCACTACAAGCGCATCTTCACCGACGAGAGCTGGTATTCCGGCTACATCAACTCGCTGGAATACGTCGTCCTCAACACCATCATCTCGATCTCGGTGGCGTTGCCGGCCGCTTATGCGTTCTCGCGCTACCGCTTCCTCGGCGACAAGCATCTGTTCTTCTGGCTGCTGTCGAACCGGATGGCGCCGGCCGCGGTCTACGCGCTGCCGTTCTTCAACCTCTATTCGGCGATCGGCCTGTTCGATACGCCGTGGGCGGTTGCGCTGGCGCACTGCATCTTCAACGTGCCCTTGGCGGTGTGGATCCTCGAGGGCTTCGTCTCCGGCGTGCCGCGCGAGATCGACGAGACCGCCTTCCTCGACGGCTATTCCTTCCCGCGCTTCTTCATCCGGATCCTGGTGCCGTTGATCGCGAGCGGCATCGGCGTCGCCGCCTTCTTCTGCTTCATGTTCTCCTGGGTCGAGCTGCTGCTGGCGCGGACGCTGACCTCGGTGCAAACCAAGCCGATCGCGGCGATCATGACGCGCACGGTGTCGGCGGCCGGCATGGATTGGGGCTTGCTGGCGGCTGCCGGCGTGCTCACCATCATTCCGGGCGCGCTGGTGATCTGGTTCGTCCGCAACTACATCGCGCGCGGCTTTGCGCTCGGCAGAGTTTAGGGAGGCGCTTGTGGAATCCATCGCATGGATGGCCTGGACGCTGCCGACGGCGATCTTCTTCGTCGCGCTCGCCTGTACGCTCGCGGTGATGACGTGGCTTGCGGCAGTCTATCCCGAGGCCGAGCGTGTCGGCGTGCTCAGCATCCCGACCACGCGCGGCGATCGCCTGTTCATCTCGCTGATTTTGGCTGCCGTCATCCACCTGGTATGGATCGGCCTGGTCGGCACCGACCCGATCGCCTCGCTGCCGATTGGCGAGGAGGGGATTGAGATTTCGAGCCTGTGGCTCGCAAGTGGAATTTCGCTGGTCACGGCCGTGCTCATTTTCCGCACGGTCTGAAGCTTGCGAAGGGACGGCCAGATCCGGGGGCAACCCGGGCCTGTATAAAAGTTTGTCGCTGCAACGGAGGAACAACATGCGACAGTTTAGGAGAAGGAAAGGTCCATTGACCAAGATCAGTTTTCTGACCGTATCGAGCGCCGCGGCCATTCTCGCCACCGCGTTCGCTGCCTCGGCGCCGGTCCGCGCCGCGGACGATGCCACGATCCAGAAGTGGATCGCGGAATTCCAGCCTTCGACCATTTCGAAGGACGACCAGAAGAAGGAGCTGGAGTGGTTCGCCAAGGCCGCCGAGCCCTTCAAGGGCATGGAGATCAACGTCGTCTCCGAGACCATCGCGACCCACGAATACGAGTCGCAGACGCTCGCCAAGGTGTTCTCTGAGCTGACTGGCATCAAGCTCAAGCACGACATCATTCAGGAAGGTGACGTCGTCGAAAAGCTGCAGACCCAGATGCAGTCCGGCAAGAACGTCTATGACGGCTGGATCAACGATAGCGACCTGGTCGGCACCCACTTCCGCTACGGCCAGACCATCGTGCTGTCGGATTACATGACCGGCGAGGGCAAGGACGTCACCGATCCCCAGCTCGACGTCAACGACTTCATCGGCAAGTCGTTCGGCACCGCGCCGGATGGCAAGCTCTATCAGCTGCCCGACCAGCAGTTCGCGAACCTTTATTGGTTCCGCTACGACTGGTTCACCAACCCCGACTACAAGGCCAAGTTCAAGGCCAAGTATGGCTACGATCTCGGCGTGCCCGTGAACTGGTCGGCGTATGAGGACATCGCCGAATTCTTCACCAACGACATCAAGGAGATCAACGGCGTCAAGGTCTACGGCCATATGGACTATGGCAAGAAGGACCCGTCGCTCGGATGGCGTTTCACCGACGCCTGGCTCTCGATGGCCGGCAACGGTGACAAGGGCATTCCGAACGGCCTGCCGGTCGACGAGTGGGGCATCCGCATGGAAGGCTGCCGCCCGGTCGGTTCGTCGATCGAGCGTGGTGGCGACACCAACGGTCCCGCGGCGGTCTACTCGATCACCAAGTACCTCGAGTGGATGAAGAAGTACGCTCCGCCGCAGGCGCAGGGCATGACCTTCTCTGAGTCGGGTCCGGTCCCGGCGCAGGGCAACATCGCCCAGCAGATGTTCTGGTACACCGCCTTCACCGCCGATATGGTGAAGCCGGGCATCGCCGTGATGAACGCGGACGGTACGCCGAAGTGGCGCATGGCTCCGTCGCCGCACGGTGCTTACTGGAAGGAAGGCATGAAGCTCGGCTACCAGGACGCGGGCTCGCTCACGCTTCTGAAGTCGACCCCGGCGGATCGCCGCAAGGCAGCCTGGCTCTATCTCCAGTTCATCGTCTCCAAGACGGTGTCGCTGAAGAAGAGCCATGTCGGTCTCACCTTCATCCGTGAATCCGACATCTGGGACAAGTCGTTCACCGAGCGTGCGCCGAAGCTCGGCGGCCTGATCGAGTTCTACCGCTCGCCCGCGCGCGTGCAGTGGACCCCGACCGGCAACAACGTGCCTGACTATCCGAAGCTCGCGCAGCTCTGGTGGCAGAACATCGGCGATGCGTCGTCCGGTGCGAAGACACCGCAAGCTGCGATGGATGCTCTTGCCGCCGCGCAGGACTCCGTCATGGAGCGTATCGAGAAGTCCGGCGTGCAAGGCGCCTGCGGTCCGAAGCTGCACAAGAAGGAGTCGGCCGAGTTCTGGTTCGCCAAGGCCCAGAAGGACGGCACCATCGCGCCGCAGCGCAAGCTCGCCAACGAGAAGCCGAAGGGCGAAACGGTCGACTACGACACGCTGATCAAGTCGTGGCCGGCCACCCCGCCCAAGCGCGCCTCGCTGCAGTAAGCGACGTCGCATAACGACGAAAGGCCGGGAGCAATCCCGGCCTTTTTCTTTTGCGAACGAACGCTGCAACTGCGCCGTCATTGCGAGCGAAGCGAAGCAATCCAGGAATATATCCGCGGAGACAGCCTGGATTGCTTCGTCGCATCAGCGCAAATTGCTACGCAATTTTGTCGCGAGCTCCTCGCAATGACGGAGGATGGAGCGCCGGCGTCGTCCTTACTCCGCCGGCTCGGCCGCGAGCGTCGGATAATCCGTGTAGCCCTTGGCGCCACCGCCGTAGAACGTGTTCTTGTCCCAATCGTTCAGCGTCGCGCCCGTCTTCAGTCGCTCGACGAGGTCCGGGTTGGAGATGAACGGCTTGCCGAAGGCGATCAGGTCGGCCGCGTTCGCGTCGAGCACCTTGGTCGCAAGGTCGAAGTCGTAGCCGTTGTTGGCCATGTAGGCGCCGGAGAAGCGCTTGCGCAGGCTCGCGTAGTCGAACGGCGCGATGTCGCGCGGGCCGCCGGTGGCGCCCTCAACGACGTGGAGATAGACCAGCTTCAGCGCACTGAGGCCGTCGACGATGTGGTCGTACAGGGCCTGCGGGTTCGAGTCCGAGATGTCGTTGGCGGGGGTCACCGGCGAGATGCGGATACCGGTGCGGTCGGCGCCGGCCTCGGCCACAACGGCCTTGGAGATTTCCAGCATCAGCTTGGCGCGGTTCTCGATGGAGCCGCCATAGGCATCGGTGCGCTTGTTCGTGCCGTCCTTGGCAAATTGCTCCAGCAAATAGCCGTTGGCGCCATGAATTTCGACGCCGTCAAAGCCGGCTTCCAGCGCATTCCTGGTGGCGCGCTTGAAGTCGTCGATGATGCCTGGAATTTCGGAGAGCTCGAGCGCGCGGGGCTCGGAGACGTCGGCGAAGGTGCCGTTCACAAAAGTCTTGCCCTTGGCGCGGATCGCGCTCGGCGCCACCGGGGCAGCGCCGTTGGCCTGCAGGTCGACATGCGAGATACGGCCGACATGCCAGAGCTGGATGAAGATCTTGCCGCCGCGCTCATGCACCTTGTCGGTGACCTTGCGCCAGCCGGCGACTTGATCCTTCGAATAGATGCCGGGGGTGTCCTGGTAGCCCTGGCCCTGCTGCGAGACCTGGCTCGCTTCGGTGATCAGCAGGCCTGCGGAAGCGCGCTGGCCGTAATAGTCGGCAGCGAGCGGGCTCGGCACGAAAGTGCCCGGCGCGGCGCGGTTGCGCGTCAGCGGCGCCATCGCCAGACGGTTCGCCAGCGTGATCGGGCCGAGCTTGTAGGTCTCAAACAATTTGGTCGGACGGCTCATTGGGGATGCTTCCAGGAGTTAAGATGTCTGGAACAATTGTGCATCGCGACAATCAGCGCAAGGGACGAGCCATACGGAAAGTGCAGGCGAGCTGCGCGGCAGGCTCCGCGCAGCATGATTCATCTGCAATCGGAGGCTGCGGCAGCGCATTTCTGCTGCCGCGGCCGTGCGATCTGACGAAGTCAGTTCGCGCCGAGGAAATCGCGTTTGCCGATCTCGACGCCGTTATGACGCATAATGCCGTGAGCGGTGGTGGCGTGGAAATAGAAGTTCGGCAACGAGACCGCGCTGAAGAACTGCTGGCCCTTGAGCGTCATGGTCCGGTCCGGGCCCGCCGGGAAGGTCACGTCCTTGGTGTCGGCGCCTTCGAACTGCTCCGGCTTGTACGATTTCACGTAGTCGATCGTCTTGGCGAGCCGCTGCTTCAGCTCCTCAAACGTCTTTTCCGTGTCGGGCATCGAAGGCACCTCGCTATGGGTCAGCCGGGCGCAGCCCTTGGCGGCGAAATCGCTGGCGAGCTGGATCTGCTTCGACAAGGGCAGCATGTCCGGGAAGAGGCGCGAGCCGAGCATGACGCTCGGGTCGATCTTTTTGGCCGCACAATGCGCCTCGGCCTTGGTGAGCAGGCTGGTGAGGCTGTTCAGCATCTGCAGATAGGCGGGGACGACGGCGTCATGGAAGGACATGTGATGCTCGCTTCAAATGGTGGGAAATCTCAGGGGAAAACCTGAGCCACTCACATGGGAGTCTCATGGAATAATACAATCGTCAAAGTGGTTTGTGCAGCGCGAAATTTCTACCGCACCATCGCTGCCGGCTGCGCCTGTGCCGTGCCGCCGCGCATGCGAGCCAGAAGCTCCGCGGTCGGCCAGGAATCGGCGGGCAGGCCGTATTTGATCTGCATCGCCTTCACGGCGGCACGGCTCTGCTGACCGAGCACACCGTCGATCTTGCCGACATCGAAGCCGGCTTGGACCAGAAGCTGCTGCAATTGCTTCAGTTCATTGAACGGCAGTTGCGCGACCTGCCCGGCCGGCCTGCGCATTGGGGCAGCGCCCGCAATGCGCGAGGCGAGATAGCCGGCGGTGGTCGAATAGATCAGCGAGTTATTCCATTCGGTATAGGCCGCGAAATTCGCATACGCCATGAAGGCCGGCCCGTTGCGTCCCATCGGCAGCAGCACGGACGCCGCGAGATTGTCATTCGGCAGCGGACGGCCGTCGGGATAGGTGACGCCGAACTGCGCCCATTTCGAACGCGGCAGCTGCACGCTGAGATCGGTCTGATCCCATGGCAGGTTCTGCGGCACCTTGATCTCTTCCAGCCACGGCTCGCCGCGCCGCCACTTCAAGCCATTGGCGATGTAGTTCGCGGTCGAGCCGATCACATCGTCCTCGCTGCGCAGAAGGTCGCGCTGCCCGTCGCCGTCATAGTCGACGGCATAGTTGACGTAGTGCGCGGGCAGGAACTGCGTCTGGCCGAGCTCGCCCGCCCAGGAGCCGATCATCTCGTCGGGCGTGAGATCGCCGCGATCGATGATCTTCAGTGCGGCGATGGTCTCGTTCACGAACATCTCCGAACGGCGGCAGTCATAGGCGAGCGACACCAGCGATTTCAGCGTCGGCAGATTGCCCATGTTGACGCCGAAATCGCTCTCCAGGCCCCAGAACGCGGCGATCACCGCCGGCGGCACGCCATATTCCTTTTCCGCGCGCGCGAACGCCGCCGCGTGTTGCTTGATGTGCTGCTGGCCGTTCTGCATGCGATAGGGCGCGGCCATGCGGCCGGCAAATTCGGTGAAGAGCTGGCCGAACACGCGCTGGCCGCGGTCGCGGTTGACGATGCCCTGGTCGTAGACGAGGTAGGGCGAAGCCTCCGATATCGTTCGCTGCGACACGCCGGCCGCAACCGCCTGGCTCTTCACGTCGGCGAGGAAGCGATCGAAGCTAGCCCCGTTGTGACACGACGCCGCGCGCGGCGAAGGCGCGGTGGTCTTGGGTGCCGTAGCCTTGGGCGCGGCGGGCCTTGCGGGTGGCGGCGCGAACTGGGCGGCGGCGGGAAGAGCGAACGAGACCGCGATCGTCACGACCGCAAGGCGAGAACCAAGGCAGTTCATCGGCATCGATATCTCTGGTGCTGTCGGGGAGCTGCTAGGCCGCCAATACGGCGCGTTTCACAGCGAGGGGAAGGGCAATCTCGCGGAAGAATGTCTTCGGATAGAGGTAGTCCTCGCCGGACTCATCGACGATCCGCAGCATGTCGAGTTTTTCGGCCGCCGGATCGCGCAACGTCACATAGATCTTGCGCTTCTCAAGGGACACCTCGTAGCCCTCATTGTCCACGCAGATCACCAGTTGCTTGCTTCGCGATTTCGTCATGTTGGTCAGAGCAGGCTCTTGATCTTGAATCCTTGCGGCCGGCAGCTTCGTACCAGTGTATCTCAGCGAGGTGGGCAGAGCCATTGGATAATCGCACCTCGGCGATCCCCTTGCGTTTGCGCCATCGTCCACGCCCATAAATCCGCCGCAGGCGGGCGATCTCGCGGATGCCGGAACCGCTGGCGAAGGTTTCGATCGCGGTAATCTCTCCGACAATCTCGAATTGCATGATGTCAATCGTGCTCGGGTGTCCCGGGCTGGGTCAATAGCCGCGGCTCCGAGACGCACCCTGAAACCTTGCACCCCGGCAGGGGTCATTCCTACCTCATCATCGCCGGCCGCCAAACGGCCGTGGCCGGCCCGGGAGACGGCCATGAACTATCTGCGTACCGCAATGCTTCTCGCAGGCCTCACCGCCCTGTTCATGGGCGTGGGCTATCTGATCGGCGGCGCCACCGGCGCCATGATCGCGCTCGTGATTGCTGCCGCGACCAATCTTTTCACCTACTGGAACTCCGACCGCGCGGTGCTCTCGATGTACGGCGCCCATGAGGTCGACCGTCAAAGCGCGCCGGAGCTGGTCGGGCTCGTTGCCGAGCTTGCGGGCCGCGCCGGCTTGCCGATGCCGCGCGTGTTCTTGATGGACGAGGCACAGCCCAACGCGTTCGCGACGGGCCGCAATCCCGAGAACGCCGCCGTCGCTGTCACCGTCGGCCTGATGAACCAGCTCAGCCGCGAGGAGCTCGCCGGCGTGATCGCGCATGAGCTCGCGCACATCAAGAACCACGACACGCTGCTGATGACTGTTACCGCGACCATTGCGGGCGCGATCTCCATGCTGGCGCAGTTCGGCATGTTCTTCGGCGGCAATCGCGACAACAACGGCCCCGGCATCGTCGGCTCGATCCTGATGATGATCCTGGCGCCGCTCGGGGCCATGCTGGTGCAGATGGCCATCAGCCGCACCCGCGAATACGCCGCGGACAATCTCGGCGCGCGCATCGCCGGACAGCCGATGTGGCTGGCGTCGGCGCTCGTCAAGATCGAGGGCGCCGCGCATCAGGTGCCGAACTATGACGCCGAGCGAAATCCCGCGACCGCGCACATGTTCATCATCAACCCGCTGTCGGGCCATGGCGTCGACAATCTGTTCGCCACCCATCCCTCGACGCAGAACCGCATTGCGGCGCTCCAGCAACTCGCGGCCGAGCTCGGCACCCGAGCCGCGCCGTCGGTCGGCGCCAATGAGAACTATCCGCCGCAGGGCCCATGGGGCCGCTCGTCCTCACGCGGTCCCTCGAATGGTCCTTCACGTGGTCCTTCACGTGGTCCTTCACGTGGTCCTTGGGGCTGATAAGAAACCGGCCGGATCTCGCCCGGCTTTGTGACCTGGCGCACACAGGGCCGGCCCGGTCGGTGTTAACACCCGATCGAGAGTATTCCTTCGAAAGGGGATGCGTGGCCGGCCCGTCGCCGGTCACCGTCGAAGATGACCAGAGCTGCCGTGTCATTGTTGATCGTCCTGGGCGTGGCCATTGGCCTGTCCACGCATACGGTCGTGAATTGCGGCGACGAGGACGAGCCCGACATCTGCTCGGCCGTGATCGGCTTCTCGCCGTTTCGCGGCTCCCTGATTGCCTTCGCCTATGAGGGGCGCGGACGGATCGCGCTGCGCCACGGCGATAACGGCCGGGCGATCGCCGATTTCAACGAGGCCATCCACCTCAATCCCAACCGCGCCTCGCTCTATCGCGACCGCGCGCAGGCGTATCGGGCGAACGGCGAGCTGAGCCTTGCGATTGCCGATTTTGACGAAGCGATCGCGCTCGATCCCAGGCCGGCGGTGCCCTATCACGAGCGCGGCCTCGCGCTCGCCGCCAAGGGCGATCTCGACCGCGCGATCCTGAGCTACAGCACCGCCGTGCGCCTCGACCCAACGGACGCGCAGGCCCGCTTCGATCGCGGTCTTGCGTTCCTCGCCCGCGGCCAGGCCGACGATGCCCGCGCCGATTTCGAAGCCGCCGCTGCGTTGCCGCCCGGCAAGGACGGCCGTACACGCGACGCCGCGCGCGCGAAAATCGCCGAGCTCACGCACGTCGAGCCGAACCAGGTCTCCACGCCGCGGCGGTGAGAGGTGAAACGCAGCAGCCGTCGCTACTTCGCTTTCGCCTTCTTGGCTTTGGCCTTCTTGGCCTTCGCGGCCTTCTTCGCCGGCTTGTCGTTGGCGGGCTTCTCGGCCTTCGTCTCCACAGGCGTGCTGGCGGCCAGTCGCATGGCGCGGGCGTAGCTGTCAGCGACGTTGTCGGCGGACATCTGGAGGCGCCTTGCGGCTGCCGTGGCCTGCTCCATGGTGGCTTTGGCCATCATCTTGAAGCGGGCGCCGGTCGCCTTGCCCTTGGCCTTGGCCGCGAGGCCGCTGAAGCGATCCCGCCGCTCCTTGGCGCGGGTCATCAGGCCCGTCTGCAGCTGTCTGGCCAGTTGCCGGATCACGACATCCAGGTCGGCGTCCGCCATGTCTTCTATCCTTTTCGAAACAGTCTCAATCGAAGCGGCGGGACTATGCAGATCGGGCCCCGCCTTGGCAATTCCCGCCCGGGCGTCATCCGCAGCTTCCGGTTACCAAAACAGAAAAGCCGCGCTTTTCGCGCGGCTTTTGGCATTCGTCTCGCGCGAGGCGCGCCGTGTCGGTCTTATTTCAGCGAGGCGACCGGTCCGCTCGATGCTGCTGCCGGATCGGGATCGAAGCCGAACACGCCGACCAGATATTTGTAATAGTCCGGCATCTTCTCCTTGAGCGCTTCGCGGGTCTTGGGATCGTGGAATTCGCTCTTGCCGGCCAGGAAGATGCTGGCGGTCACCGCAAAGAACTCCATGTGGTTCTTCAGCGCGTAGGATTCCTTCGGCAGGAAATCCTTGGACTTGGCATAGGCGTAATAGCCGATCACGCCCTTGTTGGCGTAGCCGTCCGGCAGCAGCCGCGCGTGATAGGCGTGCAGCATCTCGTGGAGCAGCACGGCCTCTTTCTCGTAACGCATCATGTCCGGCCGAACCATGATCACGCCGAGTCCGGAATCGACGGCGAGGTCGACGGCGTTCGGGTTGGTCCAGCGCTGCTTGTCGTGGTCCCACACCGTCAGCGTGCGCGGGGTGGTGCGCTGGATGTCCGGCGTGACCCGGCCGTAGCACGCGGTCGCGGCGCCTTCGTCGAGGCAGGCCAGCTCGCTTGCGATGATCGGGACGGTACGGAAGAAGCGCAGCACGCGCGGGGAGAACCCGGCGCCTTCGACGACGTCGATCTGCTGCTTCAGATTCTCGGTGAGCTTGTCGACGTCCTTGCGCCCGGAATTCTCCGACACGTCGAACATGTAGCCGCGGTAGCTCTGGAAGCCGGGCGGCAGCGCCTTCGCGGCATCGGCGGACGCGAGGTCGAGCGAGCCGGCGTAGGATGGACTGGCGAAGAGCGCGCCGACAATGGTCGCGGTCAGCAGCAACGCAATGCGCATGATGAACCCCCTGATGTCACTTCACGCGGCAGGATAGGCTGCCGTTGTTTGCGAAAAGTGAGTGGGGCGAGACTAAGGCAGCGATGTTGAGGCGTGCTTAATCGCTGGTTGCAGATCGCGGGAGTGGATTAGGGCAGGGTTAACCAAGCCGTAGATCGGCCGCGCACTTCGGCGTAGCATCTCGCTTCGGGCACCATGCCCCACATCGGAAGCCGAAGGGAGGATGCCATGTATGCCGCCATCCGTCAGGCCAAGGCCAAGAGCGGAAGCGCCGAAGAGCTGGCGCGCCGCATCAAGGACGGCGCCGTTCCGATCATCAGCGACGTCGACGGCTTCAGGGCCTATTACGTGGTCTATGCCGGCGACGACACGGTGACCGCGATCTCCATCTTCGACAAGTTCGAGCAGGCCGAGGAAGCGAACAAGCGCGCCATCGCCTGGATCGAAAAGGATCTGAGCTCGCTGCTCGCGGGACATGCCAGTGCCGCGGCGGGACCGGTGATCGTGCATACGCTGGCGTAGGGCCACACTCTCCGCTGTCATCGCCCGGCTTGACCGGGCGATCCAGTACGCCGTGACAGCAGTGATGGAGCCGATAGGCCGCGGCGTACTGGATTCCCCGCCTTCGCGGGGAATGACAGTTGTGTGCGGAGCGCACGCTTTCCGCAAAACACGTACGCCTTCACAGCTCCCTTGCATTCGAGAACGCGAACGAGCTCATCCGTCGCGTCGTCTCGTCCAGGATCAGCGTGCGCGTGATCGGCGGCTCGGCACGCTGGGCGCAGTTTTCGCGCTCGCAGAGCCGGCAGTTGACGCCGATCGGCGTGCCCTCCGTCTTCTCCAGATCCATGCCGGCGGCGTAGGTCAGGCGCGTAGCGTGGCGGATCTCGCAGCCGAGGCCGATGGCGAAGCGCGGCTGCGGCAGCGGGTGTGGCGCCACGGGGCGGCGCACCATCTGCGCGATCGAGAAATAGCGCGTGCCGTCGGACAGCTCGATCACCTGCTTCAGCAGGCGATCGGGCGTGTCGAAGGTCGAGTGCACGTTCCACAGCGGACAGGTGCCGCCGAATTTCGAGAACGGGAAGGTGCCCGACGAAAAGCGCTTCGAGACGTTGCCGGCATTGTCGACGCGGAGCAGGAAGAATGGAATGCCGCGCGCGTTCGGCCGCTGCAGCGTGGTGAGGCGATGGCAGACCTGCTCGAAGCCGGAATTGAAGCGCTGCGCCAGCACATGGATGTCGTAGTTGAGCGCCTCGGCCGCCGCGAGGAACGCCGGGTAGGGCATCATCACCGCTGCTGCAAAGTAATTGCCGAGCGTGATGCGGAACAGCCGGCGCGGTGTGTCGTCGAGCGGGCCGGCGCGGCCGATGATGGTCTCCAGGGCTTGCGCGCATTCGCCTAAGCCGAGCTGGAAAGCGAGCTGGAAGGCGCGGCCGGGCGGATCGACCAGCTCCGAGATCAGGAGCTGGCGGCGGTGGCGGTCGAAACGGCGGAGCGTCTCGCGCATCACGTCGACGGGCATGATGCGGGTCTGGATCGAATGCTTTTCGCGCAGGCGCGCGGCGAGCGCGGCGTAGAGCCCTTCGGCCGGCACGTTCAGCTCATCGCGAAGGGTCTCCGCAGCCTGCTCGAGCTCCGGAAAATAATTGCGGTTGGCCTCGATGAGCTCGCGCACGCGCTCGACCGGATTGGCCTCGTAGCGGGTGCCGACGTCGCGGTCGGCCATTTGCGCCGCCGCCAGCGTCTCGCCCTGGCGCGCCTCGGTATAGGCCGCGTAGAGCCGTTGCAGCGCATGGGTGACGCCAGGGCAGAGCTCGGCGAGGTCGCGCAGCTCCTGCTTGGGCACGTCGATCTGGCGGAACAGCGGATCGGAGAAGATCTCGTTGAGTTCGGCGAAGAAGCGGTCCTCGTCGGCGGTCGCGAGATCGCGCAGATCAAGGTCGTAGGTTTCGGCCAGCCGCAGCAGGATCTGCGCGGTCACCGGGCGCTGGTTCCGTTCGATCAGGTTGACATAGCTCGGCGAGATCCCGAGCCCCTCGGCGATCTGGGTCTGGGACAGCCCAAGTTGCTGCCGGATCCGCCGGAAGCGCGGACCGACGAACAGCTTTTTCCCGGATTCGGCGGGCATTTTCAGGCCTCCAGGCACGTTAAGGACAGGCAAGCTGAACTGTATTATTTACAAGATTGACAAATTAACATCTATTACATGTTCCGATGTTACATGACATCACCATTCAAATACAAGGCCTCTGTACCAACTTCCCTTTCTCGCGTTTAGCTCGTGACACGCATCTCGCAATGCACTGTCAAAAATGTCGATGATGAGGCCGGTCGCCTCTGCCATCAGTCGAAAGGGATAAGGCCATGAATTACCAGCCACGCGGCATCAGCACCTTCCAGGGCCCGGCTTCGTATCAGAGCGAAGTCGATGCGGCCCAGGCGCTCCTTGAGACCCAACCGACCTGGAACGGGGTGTCGGCCGAGGCCGTCGCGCGCATGCGCCTGCAGAACCGCTTCAGGACCGGCCTTGACGTCGCCCGCTACACCGCGGCGGTGATGCGGGCCGACATGGCGGCCTATGACAACGATCCGACCAAGTACACCCAGTCGCTGGGCTGCTGGCACGGCTTCATCGCCCAGCAGAAGCTGATCTCGGTCAAGAAGCACTTCGGCGGCAAGACTGATCGCACCTACCTGTACCTGTCCGGCTGGATGATCGCCGCGCTGCGCTCCGAGTTCGGACCGCTGCCCGACCAGTCGATGCACGAGAAGACCTCGGTGCCGGCGCTGATCGAGGAGCTCTATACCTTCCTGCGTCAGGCGGATTCCCGTGAGCTCAACGACATCTTCCGCGCGCTCGACAAGGCGCGCAAGGAAGGCGACAAGACTCGGGAGAAGGAGTTGATCGCGAAGATCGACAACTTCCAGACCCATGTCGTGCCTGTGATCGCCGACATCGACGCCGGCTTCGGCAATGCGGAGGCGACCTATCTGCTCGCCAAGAAGATGATCGAAGCGGGCGCCTGCGCGCTGCAGATCGAGAACCAAGTCTCCGACGAGAAGCAGTGCGGTCACCAGGACGGCAAGGTCACCGTGCCGCATGAGGTGTTCATCGCCAAGATCCGCGCCTGCCGCCACGCCTTCCTCGAGCTCGGCGTCGAGGACGGCGTCATCGTCACCCGCACCGACTCGCTCGGCGCTGGCCTGACCCAGCAGATCGCCGTCAGCCACAAGCCGGGCGACATCGGCGACCAGTACAACAGCTTCCTCGATTGCGAGGAAGTCACGGCGGATAACGCCCGCAATGGCGACGTCATCATCAACCGCAACGGCAAGATGATGCGTCCGAAGCGGCTGCCCTCGAACCTCTACCAGTTCCGTCCCGGCACGGGCGAGGACCGCTGCGTGCTCGACAGCATCACGTCGCTGCAGAACGGTGCCGACCTGCTCTGGATCGAGACCGAGAAGCCGCATATCGAGCAGATCGCCAAGATGGTCGACCGCATCCGCAAGGTCGTGCCGAACGCGAAGCTCGCCTACAACAACTCGCCCTCGTTCAACTGGACGCTCAACTTCCGCTGGCAGGTCTACGACGCGATGAAGGAAGCCGGCAAGGATGTCTCGAAGTACAACCGCGCCGAGCTGATGAAGCCGGAATACGACGATACGCCGCTGGCGCTTGAAGCCGACGAGCGCATCCGCACCTTCCAGGCGGATTCGGCCAAGCGCGCCGGCATCTTCCACCACCTGATCACGCTGCCGACCTATCACACGGCCGCGCTGTCGACCGACAACCTCGCACGCGAGTATTTCGGCGAGCAGGGCATGCTCGGCTACGTGAAGAACGTGCAGCGCCAGGAGATCCGTCAGGGCATCGCCTGCGCCAAGCACCAGAACATGGCTGGCTCCGACATCGGCGACGACCACAAGGAATATTTCGCAGGCGAGGCTGCCCTGAAGGCGGGCGGCGCCCACAACACGATGAACCAGTTCGGCTAACGCCACGCAACAGGAGACTGACAATGACCAACGGCAGCAATTTCTGGGTGATCGGCGGCGAGTTCGGCTCGATGAACTTCCACAAGCTCGTCGAAGGCTCGGCCCAGGTGCAGGGTCCTTTCAAGACCCGCAAGGAAGCCGAAGACGCCTGGCGCTCGGTTTCGGAAGAGAACCGCCACAAGGCCGGCGTCCGTTTCTCGATCGTGGAAGAGCCGTCGCGGGTCTCGGCCTGACGGCTGCCTGACAAAATCTAAGAAGACGTCCAAGGACGGAGGGTCCCATCCGGCGCAAGCCGGGTGGGATCGTCTGTTTTTGGCACACATCAACGGCCTGTGGGCCCGTAAGTATCTGGAATTATGGACCCTTTGCGGGCGCTGTGGTTGCTGATAGGTTAATGGCAGAAAGTCGAGGACAAGGCCGACAATGTCAGAGCCCGAGACCAGCGGGACACATCCCAGCCAGCCGCGCCCAATGCGGCTGCGCGATGCGCTGCTGCGCGCGCGGATCGAGGCCGCCGACCGGACCGGCGTCGTCGTCGATCTCAGGGACGCCGAGGTGGCGCGGCTCGAGATTCTCAACGACGCGCTCGATCCGCTGTTCGCCCAGGTGCCCGAGCGGATCGATTTGTTCGACCGTGGCATCAGCCAGGGCGATACGCCCAGGCTCTGGATCGACGTCGTCGCGCACATCATGATGGGGCGCGACAAAAGGATGTACCGCTTCGTCCAGGACACCCGCTTCGGCCGCATCGTGCTCGCCGAATCGCACGACACTGCGGTCATCGTGGACGCCGTGACTGATTACGTCGCCCGCCGCATGATCGAGCGCGAGCACGCGATGGTCATCCTGCCCGAGCCAAACCCGGAGATCGTGGAGCCGCCGCGCCGCTCGCGCCTCTGGCCGTTCGTGTTCGGCTTCATCCTTGGCGCTGCCGCGCTGTTCGGCCTCGCTGTGCTCGCGGCGTTGCGGAGCTGGTGAGGATCTCTCCGCCGTCATTGCGAGCGAAGCGAAGCAATCCAGAGTCCCTCCGCGGAAAGATTCCTGGATTGCTTCGCTGTGCTCGCAATGACGGTGAACTAGATCAACCTCGCATGCCTGATCTGGCCAATCTGAAACCCCGCCCCGACGCCTCGCACCGTCTGCTCGCAGCGCCAGCCGGCATTGTCCTTCTCGATTCTGAACAGATTGTAGGCCGCCGCCGGATAGCGCCCGTGCGCGAGCGCCGAGGCCGACGGCACGCCGATTGCGGGAATGTTGCCGTTGGGGCCTTTGAACCACATCGTCGAATGGATGTGGTCGTGCCCGTGCAGGACCAGCTCGACGCCCCTGCGCTTGAGCAGCGCCAGCAGGGCTGCGGAATCCGTCAGCCGTTTCTGGCGCGCATCGGACTTCAGCGGATGATGCACCAGCAGCACGCGGAAGACGTCCTCGGCCGCGAGCTGGTCGAGCACCTTATCGAGCGCGTCGAGCTGATCGCGCCCGAGCGTGCCCGTCGCCATCAAAGGCGGCGTCGGCACGGCGCTGGAGAGGCTGATCAGCGCGAGCGGCCCGCGCCGGCGCACGCCGGGAAAGCCGACGCTGCCGTCATCGCTGGCGAGCCAGGGCGCAAAGGTCTCGCCGAAGCGATGCGTGGTGGCGCGGACATAGGCGTCGTGATTGCCGGGAATCGTGGTGACGCGATCGGGCGAGCCGACTCCGTCGAGCCAGGCGCGCGCCGGCGCGAACTCGGCCTCCATCGCCAGATTGACGAGATCGCCGGTGACCGCGATGTGGTCCGGCGCCTGCGTCTGCATGTCGGCGACCAGCGCGTCGAGCACGTCGCGGCGCTGGTATTTGTGACGGTTGCGCGTCCAGTTGACGTAGCCGAGCGCGCGCTTGCCGGCGAGCTCGATCAGCCGCGGCTTCGGCAGCGGCGGCAGATGCGGGTCGGACAGATGGGCGAGCGTGAAGGGTGCCATGGCGCGCGATTGCCTCGCTATTCGCTTGCTGTAATGGCAAGGTCGCGACATCTGCGCAAGGGACGCCTGAAAGGGCGCATCACGAGAGACTAATGGCGAAGCGCCTGGACGAGATTCGACGGAGATTTGAGCCGCTGCTGCGGCGTGTCTTCCACGCCTATTTCCTGCTGATCCGCGGCATGACGCTCGGCGTCCGCGCCGTGGTGCTCGATGCCGACAACAAAGTGTTTCTGGTCAGGCACAGCTACGTCTCGGGCTGGTATCTGCCGGGCGGCGGTGTCGACTATGGCGAGACCATGGAACAGGCGATGCGCCGCGAGCTCAAGGAGGAGGGCGATATCGACCTGACCGGAGAGGCCGCGCTGCACGGCATCTTCCTCAACAGCCATATCTCGCGCCGCGACCATGTCGCGGTCTATGTGGTCAGGCATTTCCGGCAGGACCGGCTGCCGGCGCCCAACCACGAGATCATCGAATGCGGGTTCTTCGACACGGCCGGACTGCCTGAGGGTACCACGCCCGGCACGCGGCTGCGGCTCGCGGAAGTGCTTCACGGCAAGCCCCTGATTGCGACCTGGCGCTGAGGACGGGCTATGCTAGTACCAGTCCGAATGCGCGCCACGGAAACCTGATGAAAGCCGCAAAACTCGCCTTCGGCCTGATCTGCCTCGCGATCCTCGCCAGCAACATTGCGACAATGTCGCGCTGGAGCGAGGCGCGCGGGGTGTATGACGACATCTGCTATCTCCGGCAGGCGCACCTGTTCCAGCGCTTCGGCGTCGGTGGGCTCGACACCAACGCGGTTGGGGACGACGACCGTTATTTCGAAGGCAAGCTGAAGGAGATTGCCTTTGCAGAGTGGAAGGATCCGATCCGTTGGCCCTGCCACAATCCGATGCCGGGCGGCAAGGTCGTGTTGCAATATCCGCCGGGCACGGGATTCTTGCTGGCGCTGTTTCCGGAAGGCCACCAGGTCGTGCCGTTCTACATTGCCGCGAGCCTGATCGTGTGCGGCCTGGCGCTATCAGGCATTGCCATGGCGCGGACGCTGCCGTCGATCCTGGGCGCTGGCGTGTTCGGTGCACTTGCCGTCTATCTCATGGTCAATCCGGCGAAGGCGAGCTATTCGATTGCGCCGACCATGGCGCTATGCGCGGTCGCGGGCTTCCTGACGGCGCTGTGGCTGGCCAGGGGCAAGCGCAGCGTTCTGCTGATCGCGCTGATCGGTCTCCTGCTCGGCGCATCCGTCAATTTCAGACTGCCGAATGCCTTGCTCGCGGCCGGCTATTTCCTGTTCCTCGGCATTCCCTTCCTGTGGACGCGCTCGCTCGCGACCTTCGTGCAGGGCCTCGCCTTCGGTGCCGGCGTGCTCGTCGGCATGGCGCCGACGCTGGCCGCCCAGGCCATCAACGCCGGCAGCGCGCTGGCGACGACCTATGGCAGCGCCGATGTGGTCGCGCCGGCGTTCGATCTCGCGGTTTTCGGTCAGTATCTGCACGACATGCAGATCGTGCTGATCGTGCTTGCGACCGGCGCGACGCTCTCGCTGGTGTGGTCCGGCGAGTGGCATGTGCGGCAGGCCGCCTTCGTCGTTGCCGGCAACCTCGTCGTCAATCTCGGCTTCTTCCTCAGCCATCCGGTCTTCACGCCGTACTACGTCGTGCCGATCGCGATGCTGTCGCTGTGGACATTGTCGTTTGCCCGGCTTTCGCAGCCGGCCGAGGTGCGTGAGACTGTATCGGTTGGCTGCGAGCCGGCCAATCTGGGAGCGCTGCCGCGATGACATCCACTCAACCCCGCATCGCCGTGCTGGTGCCCTGCTACAATGAGGAGGCGGCGGTTGCGACTGTCGTCGCCGACTTCCGCAAGGCGCTGCCCGGGGCCGAGATCTACGTCTACGACAACAATTCGCGCGACAACACCGCTGCCGTCGCGCGCGAGGCCGGCGCGATCGTGCGCAGCGAGCGGCGGCAGGGCAAGGGCCACGTCGTTCGTCGCATGTTCGCCGATGTCGAGGCCGACATCTATGTGCTGGTCGACGGCGACGCCACCTACGATGCGCCGAGCGCGCCGCGCATGATCGACAAGCTGCTCGAGGAACATCTCGACATGGTGGTCGGGCTCCGCATCGACCAGTCGCAGGCCGCCTACCGTCTCGGCCATCGCACCGGCAACCGCATGCTGACCGGCTTCCTGTCCTCGACCTTCGGCCACGCCTTCAAGGACATCCTGTCCGGCTACCGCGTGTTCTCGCGGCGCTTCGTCAAATCGTTCCCCGTGCTGTCCGATGGCTTCGAGATCGAGACCGAGCTCGCGGTCTACGCGCTGGAGCTGTCGCTGCCGGTTGCCGAGGTCGAGACGCCCTATTACGCGCGGCCGCAAGGCTCGTTCTCGAAGCTCAACACCTGGCGCGACGGCTTTCGCATTCTCGGCACCATGCTGAAGCTGTACCGCTCGGAGCGGCCGCTGCGCTTCTTCACCGTGATCGGGATTTTGCTGGCGCTGGCCGCGATCACCCTTGCGATCCCGATCGTCGTCACGTTCATCGAAACCGGCCTCGTGCCGCGCCTGCCGACCGCCGTGCTGTCGATGGGATTGACGATCGTGGCGATGCTGTCGGTCTCGTCGGGCCTCGTGCTCGATACCGTGACGCGAGGACGGCGGGAGATGAAGATGCTGGCCTATCTGTCCCAGCCGGCGCCGGAAAGGAACTGAAGTCGGGCGCAACGCCCATGGACCTCGACAAATGCAGATGCTACTCCGCGAAGCAACATGAACGATCTCTCAATCACCATCAGTCCCGAAGTCCCGGGCGACGCCCAGGCGATCGAGCGGCTGCACGAGCGCACCTTCGGCCCCGGCCGTTTCGTGCTGAGCGCCTACCGCATCCGCGAGCATGTCGACCATCTGCTCGACGTCTCCTTCACCGCCCGCATCGGCACGCTGCTGGTCGGCTCCGTCAGGCAATTGCCTGTCATGATCGGTGAGACGCCGGCGTTGCTGCTCGGGCCGCTCACCGTCGAGCCGCCGTTTCGCAGCCGCGGCATCGGCCGCATGCTGATGGAGCGGGCGCTCAAGGACGCCAGGGATAAAGGCCACGCCCTCGTGCTGCTGGTCGGGGACGAGCCCTATTACAGCCGCGTCGGTTTCAAGCTCGTCCCCAAGGGACGCGTGACCATGCCGGGCCCGGTCGATGCCGCCCGCGTCCTGGTGTTCGAGCTTGTCGACGGCGCCTTCGAAGGCGTCTCGGGCACGGTCGCTCCCGACTGGAGCAAGGCGCGAGGGTAGCGCATCAAATAGCGGTCGAGGCTCACATGTTCCGCGTGACAGCCGACACATTGCAGGCCTACGTCGATTTCGATCCTGAGCGAAAGCGCGATCTGACCGAGCTGCACAAGCTGGTCGTTCCGGCCGCGCCGGCCCTCAAGCGCTATTTCCATCGCGGAACGCCCGCGGGAGAGGCGGGGATGCGCATGAAGATGATCGGCTATGGAAAGTTTCGCTACGCCGTCAAATCGGGAAAAAGCACGGAGTGGCCGGTGATCGGTGTTGCGCTCCAGAAAAACTACATCAGCGTGTACGTGGCGGTGACCAGGCAAGGCGTGCCTGTCGTATCCAATTATGCCGGAAAACTCGGCGAACTACGATTGGGGGGCAACAACTTCAGTTTCGAGCGGTTCGACGACCTCAAGCTCGATGCGGTATCGACCCTCTTCGCGGAAGTTGCCGGCATCTTCAAAGCGGATCCTGAAAATCCAGTTCGCTACATGCAGGGCTCCTGATCTGCCGGTTCTGCACCCAAGCGCGATGGCGATTTAGCCCAAGCTCACCGCACATTAGCGCGATGCGGCAGGCGGCGCCGTCACTGGCGGAAACGCGTTGGGGTCTGGCCGGGTCCACGGCAGGGACGATTGCGGAGCAGGCGGCGGCGACTGGGGCTTCTTCGTGCATTGGCTTCGAAAGTCGCTGATGGCGTCGAGGCCGACCTTGAGGCTGTCACCGTCTCTGATGGTCTTGCCGACAACGAAGCGCAGTGCTCCAGTCACCTCGAAATCAGCCAGCCACTTGGTGTCGGCGGAAACGCTGAAAGTGTACAACCAGCCGGGATCGTCCGTCATTTTCAACGCGTCGATCACCGATCTGCCTGCGCTGTCACCTGAAAGTACGACATCGGGATAGCGTCCGCCTTTCAGGATCTCCGCAAATTGGGCGCGCTGCTCGTCCTTCATTCTCACCGTGACTTCGACGTTCCCCGATCCGACGGTGCACGATAGCCCGAAGCGACCAACGGTGTCCGTCGCTTCGGAGTCCGCCTGATTCAGGAACGAGTGTCCGTCAGTCGTCAAGACGCGCCAGCGATAGACGCTCTCTTGCGCCATGGTCGGCTGGCAAAGGCCGAGCAGTGAGAACGCTGACATCGAAGCGGCCCATAGGCCCGCACGTACCTTGCTCCATGATGTGGTGCCCAATTCACTGCTCCTCACGAATGGGAAGGCCCGAACGTACTATAATGAACCAGCGAAGAGATGTCCCCCTTTGGCAGGGTTCTGACGCCCACGCGCTTGCGGCGCACGAATTCAAGCCGGCCCAAACGGGAATATTCCAAGGCGATGGAGGATCGTAGTTAGCGCGATTTGTCCGGCCGAAGCCGGGCAAATCGCAGCCCATATCATCCGTCGCATGAGGACGCACAGATGCCCTTCAGTCGCCGCCAACTTCTCGCGATCACGTCGCTGACGGTCGCATCCGGGATTGCAAGCTCTTCCCGGGGAGCAGGCGCGCCGATCCGGGCGGTCGCGTTCGACGGCTTTCCGATTTTCGACCTGCGCCCGATCTTCGCTCTTGCCGAGAACCTGTTTCCCGGGCGCGGTACCGAGCTGTCCAACGTCTGGCGAACCAGGCAGTTCGAGTACACATGGCTCCGTACCATGACGGGACATTATCGCGACTTTCTCGGTGTGATCGACGATGCGCTGGTGTTCGCGTGCAAGTCGCTCGCTATTGAGCTGACTGGGATCAAGAGAACTGCGCTTGTCGAGAGCTATCTCAAAATGCCGATCTGGCCCGACGTATTGCCCGCGTTGTCCATGTTGAGGGAGAGCGGTTTACGGCTGGCATTGTTAAGCAATTTCTCGCCCGCCATGTTCGACGGCAATATCGGCGGGACGGTGCTTGAGGGCACTTTCGAGTTTCAGCTGAGCACGGATGCGGTTCGTGCCTACAAGCCTGACCCGCGCGCCTATCACATGGGCGTCGACGCCTTCGGCTTGAAGCGCGAGGAGATTCTCTTTGCCGCGTTCGCCGGCTGGGACGCCTCCGGCGCAAAGCTGTTCGGCTATCCCACCTTCTGGGTCAACAGGCAGAAGCAGCCGCGCGAGCAGCTGGAGGCTGTTCCAGACGGTGAGGGGCAGGGCATGATGGATCTGGTGCATTTTCTTTCGGGCTGACACGCTATACCGTCAGCGCGGTTTATGCCAAAACCGGAAGGCAAAGCTGACGAAGGATATGTGAAGTTTGGCCGCATCCAAAAAGGGCACCTCGCCCGCGGAACGCCAGAACGGGATTGATCGGACCATCGATCTCCTGGAAGCGCTGCTGCATTTGCGCGAGCCCTCCAGGCTCAGTGATCTCGCCAAGCAAATGGGCGCGCCGCGATCGACCGTCTATGCCATCGCCAACCGCCTGATCGAGGCGGATCTGCTGGAGAGCGTCGGCGAAGGCGGTCAGGTCTATTTCGGCAAGGCGGTGCATCTTTACGGGCGGGCCTATGCGGAGGCCAATCCCCTGCATCGCCGGTGCCGCGAAGCCCTCGACCGGCTGGCGACCCAGCACAGCGCCACCGCGCAACTCTGCGCGTTGCGTGGCCGCAAATATGTGGTGGTCGATACACGGGACGGGTCGGGCCTGTTCCGGATCACCACGGATGTCGGCATCGAGGTGCCGCTGCCGTGGACCGCGTCTGGCCGCTTGCTGCTGGATCACATGAGCCCAACGGAAATTCGCGCGTTCGTTCCGAAAGAGGATTTTCGCCTTCCGGACGGCCGCGTCCTCGATATCGACGATTTCATCAAGGACGTCGCACGCGCGAGACGTGACGGCAAATGCGTGACGACGGCGCTGTCCGATCGGTTTACGTCGTGTCTTGCCGCGCCCATCCGCGACAAGAAGGGGGTCGCGGTCGCGACGCTATGTTTCGTCGTTCCCGCGGACTCGCTCAAGGAGCGCAGGACCGCGCTGCTCGACGATCTCGTCGCAACCGCAACCGAACTCTCCGATCGCAACTGAACCGCGCCGACAGGTCGCCGAACGCGCATCGTTGTGCGCGGTCCTTGCCGCGCGCGCAGGCGACGCGGTCCGGAATGTCCGGGCTTGACATCAGGGCGCTGTAATATCTAACTGACGCTATAAGATAATATTGTCCGTTATAAGGGACATGGAGGATTCAAAATGGCGAATGCAAGCCAACAGGTACCCGGGCGACGCTGGCTGATCGGCTGCCTCCTCGGCGTCGGAATTCTCATCAACTACATCGATCGCGTCGGGCTCTCCGCCGCGACGCCCGAACTCACCAGGGAGCTTGGCCTCACCGCCACCGACATCGGGCTGCTCGGCAGCGCGTTCTTCTGGACCTATTCGCTGCTGCAGGTCCCCGGCGGCATGGTGCTCGACCGCTACGGCGTCACGGCCGTCGGTCGCGCCAGCAGCTTCCTGTGGGCGGTCGCCGCCACCATCACCGCGCTCGCCAGCGGGCTTTGGGGCATCGCCACCGCGCGCCTGCTGCTCGGCGTCGCGGAAGCGCCGGCGTTTCCGGCAAGCCAGAAGGCGACCGGCCATTGGTTTCCGCTCGACGAGCGCGCGCGCTCGACCGCGATCTTCGATTCCGCCGCCAAATTCTCCAACGTGATCGGCGTGCCGCTGGTCGCCTATGTGATCTTTCTCTACGGCTGGCGCTGGGGTTTTGGCATCACCGCGCTGCTGAGCTTCCTGTATTTCGTCGCCTATTACGCCATCTATCGGAATCCGAGCGAGGACCCGAAGCTCTCCAAGGCGGAGCATGACTACATCATCGCCGGCGGCGGCACGCCGGAAGGTCCTGCCACGGCGGGGCAGAGCCGCATGCTCGGCTACCTCTTGCGCAACCGCAAGGTCTGGGGCCTGACCATCGGATTCTCCGCCTATGGCTACACCTTCTATCTCTTCCTCACCTGGTTGCCGGGCTATCTCGCGCAGACCATGCATATGAATCTGATGTCGGCTGCGGGCTATTCGACGATTCCGTGGATTTTCGCCACGTTGTCCGACCTCCTGATCGGCGGGTTCCTGGTCGACCATTTGATCACGCGCGGTTACGACAGCACGCGGGTGCGCCAGTCGGTGATCATCGTCGGCATGCTGATGGGGCTTGCCGTCATCGGCGCTGCCTTCACCGTGAAGCCGGGCTGGGCGCTGCTGTGGTTGTCGATCGCGATCTCGGGATTGTCCGCCGCGGCGCCGGTCGGATCCTCGATCGTATCGCTGATCGCGCCGAAGGGCGGGGCGGGAACGGTCGGCGGCATTCTCAATTTCACCAACAACATGATGGGCGTGCTCGCACCGATCGTGACTGGTATTGTCGTCGACTGGACGCAATCGTTTGCCGGTGCCTTCATGATCGCCGGTGTCGTGCTGCTGATCGGCATCTTCTTCTATGTCGTGGTGCTGGGGCGCATCGAATCAATTCCCGATTTCGCCGAGGCGCCGCCGCCGGACGCCGTGCCGGCTCACTGAGGAGAGGGGCATGCCCCAAGGTACAAGCCAGAGCAGCGCCAAGGACACGCTCATCCGCAATGCCCGGTTGATCGACGGCACCGGCGCGCCGTGGTTCGAGGCCGATTTGCGCATCAGCGGCAGCCGCATCGCGGCTATCGGGGCCTCGCTGCCGGCGGAGGAGGCCGACATCATCGACGCGCGCGGATGCTATCTCGCGCCGGGCTTCATCGACGCCCATTGCCATGACGACCTGATCTGCCTGCGCGAACCTGACAGGCCCGAGAAGGCGCTGCAGGGCGTGACCACGCTCGTGGTCGGCAATTGCTGCTTCTCGCTCTATCCGGCGACCGCGGGGTCCGCCGAGATGCTGCGCCTGCACTTCTCGGGTCTCGCCGGCGAAACCCGGGCGAACGAAGTCTTCGACAGTTTCGACGGCTACCGGCTGGCCCTGGAAGGGCCGGGCGTGGCGCTCAACCTGGTCTCGCTGGTCGGCCATGCCGCGATCCGGCTCGCCGTGCTCGGTTACGACCGCCGCGCGGCGACGGCGCAGGAGATCACGGCGATGCAGGCGCTGCTCGCGCAGCAACTCGCCCAAGGCGCTGCCGGCCTGTCGCTCGGCCTCGTCTATCCGCCGAGTGCCTATGCCGACACCAACGAACTGTGCGCGCTGGCGGAGACGGTGCGGGCTCACGGCAAGCTGCTCACCGCCCATATCCGCAGCTACGAGGCGGGCCTGCTGCAATCCATCGACGAGTTCATCGCGATCCTGCGCGCCTCCAAGGCGGCCGGGCTGCTGTCGCATCTGCAATCGGCGGGAAAGCCGAACTGGGGGGCGATCCCAAGGGCGCTCGACCGGCTCGAGGCCGCGCGCGCCGAGGGGATCGATATCTCGTTCGACATGTATCCCTATCCTGTCGGCAGCTCCTACATGCTCCAACTGCTGCCGCCGGCCGCGCTCGAAGGCGGCGTCGACGCGCTGCGGGCGCGGCTGCGCGATCCGGCCGAGCGCGAAGCGCTGCGCGTGCTGGTGGAGGAGGGCGATTCCGATCCGCATGCGGCGCAGTCCAAGATCGTGTTGATCGGCTGGCACAATGTGCGCATCTCCGGCACCGGCAATCTCGCGCTGAAGCCGCTTGAGGGCAAGTCGATGGTCGACGCCGCGCGCGAGCTCGGCATCACGCCGTTCGATCTCATGGTTCGGTGCATCGAGGAGGACCAGGGCCAGACCGGCATCATCATGTTCCAGCTCGATGAGGCCGATTTGCGCGCGGCCTTCACCCATCGCCTGCACATGGTCGGCTCCGACGGCATTCCGCGCCCGGGCACCAAGCCGCATCCACGCGCCTATGGCAGTTTCCCGCGCGTCGCCAGCGCCTGACGCGCGAGCAGGGCTGGCTGACGTTGGAAGATGCCGTGCGGCGAATGACGGCGATGCCCGCCCAGCGTTTCGGCCTGTCCGACCGCGGCATCCTGCGGCCGGGTATGATCGCGGATCTCACGCTGTTCGACGAGACCATCATGGACAAGGCGACGTTCGAGACGCCGACGGAAATGCCCGCAGGCATCCGTTCGGTATTCGTCGCAGGCGAGGCCGTGGTCGCAGATGGACGCAGCACTTTCGCGCGGCCGGGCCGGGCCCTGACATAATCACCACACACAGGACGAGACCAATGACGCTGAAACGATACGGCGCGGCCGGCGGCACCGGCACCGGCGGCCAGCACCTTCCTTTTGCCCGCGCGGTCGAGGCCGACGGCTGGCTTTACGTCTCGGGGCAGACGCCGATGGAGAACGGCGAGGTGATCGAGGGCGGCATCATTCCCCAATCGCACAAGGCAATCCGCAACCTGCTCGCCATTCTGGCCGAGGCCGGCTTTGAGCCCAAGGATGTCGTGCGTTGCGGCGTCTGGCTCGACGATCCCAGAGACTTTCAAAGCTTCAACAAGGTCTTCGCCGAATATTTCGGCGCGAATCCACCGGCGCGGGCCTGCGTGGTGTCGAGCATGGTGGTGGATTGCAAGGTCGAAATCGATTGCGTCGCCTATCGCAAATGATTGGCGGCGCTCGCAAAGCGGTACTGGCGGAGAGGACCAGACGTCGGGGCCGCTAGGGCCCCGACCGGAGCAAGCCTAGAACTTGAAGTTCGCAAACGCCCGCACGCCGATGCCGGGCATCAAGACCTCGTCCTTGTTGTAGGAGACCGAATTGCGAATCTTCTCGTTGAGAAGATTGTTGCCGACCAGACCCGCATACATTTCCTTCGCGCCGATCCAGTTGGGGCCGAGCTTGGTCTTGTAGCTGACCTCCGCCTTCAGAAGATTATAGCCGGCCGTCGGCGTCTCGGCGATCTCCGCGACATTGCTCTGCGGGAAGGCGTGCAGCAGGTTAATGCGCGTCAGCCAGTTGGAGTCGCGCCAGAACAGGCCCGCACCGATGCGTGCCGGCGGAATCCGGGGAACGTTGGTGCCATCGGTGAAGGTGGCACGAACGAAGTCGAACTGGTCCTCAAAGCCCCAGATGCCGCCGTAGAGCGGCCCGACATCGACCTGGCTCTGGAATTCGCCGCCGCGGAAGATGGCGTTTCGCTGCGAATAAACCGCCTGATTGAGCCCCGCGTCGGGCGCTCCACACGAGGCAAAGTCGCCGTCGCACATCACGCCGGTGAGGCGGCGGAAAATGAAATTGTCAAAGCGCGTGTAGTAGGCGGTCGCTTCAAATCGCAATGGTCCCGTCGCCTTGCGCAAGCCGACCTCGACCGTTTTGGCGGTCTCGATCGTCAGGTTGGGATTGCCGATGTCGAACGTCGCCGTGGCGTCATGTCCGCCGCGCGAAAACAACTCGGCGGGCTTGGGCGCGCGCTCGACATATTGCGCCGTGAGGCTGCCGACGAGGTCGTATGGCAGGATCTGGATCAAGCCGACACTGCCGCTCTTCGGCGTAAAATGCAGGTTGCGCGCAATGCTGGTCTGAGGATCGCCGTTCGGCAGGAAATCGGCCGGGAAATCGGGCGTCGATCCGCTCAGATCAACATGCTCGATGCGGCCGGCAATCTGAGCCTTGGTCGTATCGGTGAATTTGAGCTCGTTGAAGACATAACCCGCTTCGCGCATGTTGCGGTTGGGGTCCCAGAGCCCGTTGAAGAGAGTGCCCGGATCGTCCGGGCTCGGCGCGGTCAGTTCCTGATGGCCGACCTGAAAGCCGAACGCAGTCGTCACCTCCGCAAAGCGTACATTGAACGGCATCAGCTGCGTTTCGACCCGGATCTCCTCCTCCCTGTTCGTGAAGGTCTGCCGTACGCCCAAGGTGGTCAGATCGGCCGGGTCGGCGAGCCCGATTTCGTTGTGGCGGTAATTGGTCGCACCGGCCCAGAAACGGACCGCATCGATTGCCGCCGCGTCAGGCCGGTATTCGCCCTTCATGGTGATCTTGGTCTGATGCGCATCGATACGGGTTTGGTGATCGGCGCCGTCGATGCCGGGAATGTGGTAGAGCGCGTCGTTCTGCGTGATCGCCGCGCCGATGAAGCCACCGGTGAAAAAGTACGAGCCGCCGATCGAGGCGCCGTCCGACCGGGCCGCCGAGTTCGGCTGATGACTGCCGACCGGTCGCGTGTTGTCGAACAGATAAGGATAGCTCGGGATGTAATAGTCGGACGTGTTGCGGCCGTAGGCATCGGCGTGGACGGCGAAGTTGTTGCCGCCGCCGTCGAGCAGGATACCGCCCTCGACGCCGCGGTTGACCGAGTCGAATGCGGTGCGCGTCTCCGCCGTGACGCAGGGCGACGTTTGCGCTGTCGCCAGCGGAGCCTTGGTAGGCAAGCCGTAGGTCTGGAACGGCGAGGCGCCGCACGACGGGACCGCATCCGGGATGCGGTTATTTGTGGCGGCGACGACACCGCCGATCGACTGTGATCCATAGCGAAGCGCAGCGGGTCCGCGGATCACTTCGACCTGGTTGGTCGCGAGCGTATCGATCGGGACGAAATGATCCTCGCCGAGATCGGATGCGCCGCCGGCATTGGTGCCGTTCTCGAGGATACCGACGCGGTTGACGTCGAGACCCCGGATGATCGGCCGGCTGGAAGCGCCGGGCGCAAAGCTCGAACCGGTGATGCCGGGTTTGGAGAACAGGAGATCGCCAAGCTGGCCGCCACCCTCCCTGCGGATCTCCTCATTCGGGACCACGGTGACGGTTGCGAACTGGTCGGTCACGATCGGCAGCACGCCCTGCTGCGGCGCTGCGGCAACGGTTGCGGCAGCTGGCGTCGCCGGCTGCGGCTGAGTGCGGGCAGGGGCCCTGCGTGCGACGCGTGGGGCAGCAGTACGCGACGGTACTGCGTGTCGCCGCACGATCGGACTCGGCGCCGTTACCGTTACGGATGGGAGCTCGGCTGGCGCCGCGTCTTGTGAGATCGCCGGCGTCGCGCCGGCACACAGCATGAGCAAACTCGCTCCGCCCAAATGCTGCGCGCGTCTTGAACAGAATATCATTGTCTCGATTCCCCACCCAGGCGCCGATCCGATTGTCGATCAAGGGCGTCCCTGCCGTCGAAACACGACGGAATTCGACTTCCATTGCTGTGCTGGTTTCGTCCGCGTATTACGCGGCACCGGCGCGAGCGCGAAAAATATTGGAAGTCAGGACGCGGGAGGAGCGCGGGGCTGGAACGCCAGGCCTTCCGACTTCAGATGGTTGAATTCGGCATCGGTGGTGAGATAGAGGAGTTGGACGGCCCGCGGGAGTTCGAGTAGCGGCGGCGTCGCGAACACCACGGTCCCGGCCATCGCGACCATGGCACAGATTGCGCAATTGTCCTCCGCCGGGTGCTCCCGGTTGGGACCGGCCGGAGACTGCTTGTCGACCGACACGTGATCGATCGCCGTACTGCGTTTGTGACTGTCAGCTTGCTGTTGCGACGAGTGAACGAGGGGGACAGCCTGGGCGAACCCGTGACTGTGGCCGAACGTCAGCACAAGCTGCACCAGCAGCGCGAACAGCGCGAGCCGGGCACCGTGCTGAATGTTCGACCGAACCCACATCATATGAAAATGCACCCCGCCGCCGTCAGAATTCCTCTGCCAACCAAATGACAGTCGCAGGGCGACTTGGCCGATGTCAACCTTGGCCGAGCCGCCAAACTCGTTCGACAAAGCGATGTGATATTCCTGCAACTTCGGATGTCGCGCATCAGGCCACTTGCCTGTCCCAACTGGGAAATGGATCGGGGAGATGACGCCAGGCTTCTGGCGTGAAAGCATCGATCATGCCGGTCAGTGCGGCGTCGAGTTCTGCGCGGATGCCCATTTCGTCCATCTGATCGGCGAGGCCGATGAACACGATTTCCTGACGCCGGTCGCCCCACAAGCGATCGAGATAGGGTTTCATGCTGTCGTGCCATTCAGGGCTGTCAGGCCAGCGCTCGCGCGGCACAGCGGCCCACCACAGGCCGCGCTTGGAGGTCCGGACCATCGCGCCGGCCTGGGCGAGCTCGCCGACAAAATTGGGGCGGGTCGCCAGCCAGAAGAATCCCTTGGCGCGAACGACGCCCGGCCATGACTTGCTGACGAAAGCGTTGAAGGCCATTGGCGCGAACGGACGACGGGCGCGATAGACAAAAGAACGGATGCCGTATTCCTCGGTCTCCGGCACATGGTCCTTGAAACCGTTCAGTTCCTTGAACCAGAGCGGATGGGTTTGCGCACGCTCGAAATCGAACAGGCCCGTGTTGAGGATGGCGTCGAGCGGGATGCGCCCATAATCGGCGTCGATGATACGAGCCTCCGCGTTGAGCGAGGCGATAATCTTGCGCGCCAGCTCTCGTTGTTCAAGCGAGGCGGACCCGGACTTGTTCAGCACGACGACATCGGCAAATTCGATCTGCTCGACGAGAAGGTCGACGAGGGCGCGTTCGTCCGCCTCGCTGGCAACCTCGCCGCGATCGCGCAGAAAGTCTTGGCTGGAATAGTCTTTCAGCAGGTTCACAGCGTCGACGACCGTGACCATGGTGTCGAGCCGCGCGACGTCCGCAAGCGAAAGGCCATCTTCGTCCCGGAAGTCGAAGGTGGTCGCAACGGGCAGCGGTTCGCCGACGCCGGTCGACTCGATGACGAGGTAGTCGAAGCGTCCATCATCGGCGAGGCGCCGCACTTCTTTCAAAAGATCATCGCGAAGCGTGCAGCAGATGCAGCCGTTCGACATCTCGACCAGCTTCTCGTCGGTCCGTGAGAGTCCGCCGTCATGCTTCACCAGTTCGGCGTCGATGTTCACCTCGCTCATGTCGTTGACGATGACTGCGACCTTCATTCCGTCCCGGTTGTTGAGGATGTGATTGAGCAGCGTGGTCTTGCCCGCGCCAAGGAATCCGGACAGGACGGTGACGGCGAGACGACGATCTCCCGCGATTTGGGGCTTGCTCATGAACACTCCGGATCAAACGTGGACAGTCGAGGACAGGCTTGCGGGCGCTTCGCATCGAATTCCGCAGCGCAAGCGGCCTTAGATCTCGGTGTAGTCCAGGATCGTGTGCTCCCCGGACCAGATCTTGTCGGCGTCGTAAATCCGCTCCTGACGCCTGGACCTGAAATCAACTCCGAGAATGACGACGTCCGCGGTCAAAGCCTTGCAAAGTGTCGGCTCGCGACTGACGGGCAGGCTGAGGACTTTCGCGATGAGAGGCTTGGACATGAACGCTCCGATATGTAATGTTATAACATTACATTTAGCTACACCGCCATGGCCGAGGTCGTCAAGCCGCAATGCATCGCGTCGGGCATCTGCGTCCAATCGTCGAATGGGGGGCGACTGCGCGGACGATTGCAGGTTTGTCGGGGGCCGCTGGCAGCCCCTCGGTCGCCACATTCTCCGCGTCCATTGCGCAATGATCGCCGCGCAAGATGGCTAAGTGTGATGCTGCTGGTTCTCAAGCTGCAGAACCCTCAGAAGGGGACAGCTCTCTTGGCAGGAGCGAACACCGTGCCGGCAAGGCACTTCGCACATCGATGCGGAGCGTATCTCGCGCTGATGGCGTTGATGCTGCAGTTCGCGCTGTCCTTCGCGCACGTCCACAAGCACAGTCTCGCTTCTTCAGGGTTCGACCGCGCCGATATCGCAAGCATCGGGTACGACCGCTCGGCCCTGCAAGCCCTTGAGAAGCTCCCGTCGCGGCTGGCCGATGACGAGGACCGCTGCCAAATCTGCTTCTCGAGCTTCCTGCTCTCGAACTCTTCGCTGCCGGCTGCGCCGGCGCATCCGCATTCGTTGCAGTTCGCGGAAATTGATCGTGCGTTGAACCCGGTTTCCGATCGAATATTTCAACAGCGCCGTGCGGCATTCCTGTCGCGCGCGCCGCCGGCCCCTTGACTATCGACGACGCTCTCCGTGCCTGCCGGGATATTCCCTGCGTAGCATGCGCGCGCATGCATGCGCCAGCCCGCGCAGGACAAGAGGGCTTCAGGCCACCGTCCCCGCTGCTGCGGGTGCTCAATCTCTCGATTCGGCGAACACATCATCATGAAACTGATGTCTTACTGCTGCGCAGTCATTCTGCTTTGGTCGCTTGTGCACCGTGCGGAGGCGCATCCCCACGTCTGGGTGACGTTCCATAGCGAAGTGCTCTACGCGGCCGACGGCAAGATGACAGGCGTCCGCCATGCCTGGACGTTCGACGACATGTTTTCGGCCTATGCGCTTCAGGGCATCTCCCACGCCAAAAAAGGACAGTACACGCGCGAGGAGCTGACCTCGCTGGCTCAGACCAACATGGATTCCCTGAAGGAGTACGCTTATTTCACCTACGCGCGCGCCGACGGCAAGAAGCTGAAGTTCGGCGACCCTGTCGAGTATTGGCTCGAATACAAGAACGCCGCGCTAACCCTGCACTTCACCTTGCCTCTGAGAGCGGCGGCCGCTGCCAACGCCATGCAGATCGAGGTCTACGACCCCACCATCTTCGTGGACTTCGAATTCGCCAAGGATAAGCCGGTTTCCCTGAGCGGCGCGCCGCAATGCGCCGTGACCTACGATCTTCCGCACCAGCCGACGCCGGCCGAGCAGGCTCGGCTCAGCCAACTCGATGCCGTGCCGCTCGATTCCTCCAGCACCTATGGAGAAATCTTCGCCAACAAAATCCAGGTGAAGTGCCCGTGACAAAATCCCCCAAATTCTCATGGGCTGCCTGGACCGTGATCCTTGTGACCTGCGCGACCGGTGTGGCGTCGGCATGGGCCGCACCGTTCGGTGCGTCGCATCCTGCAACAGCCATATCCTCGTCTGGACTTACAGGCTGGATCTTTGCCGAGCAGGCCGTCTTCTACCGCTCGCTGTCGGGCTTCATCCGAGCATCCCGCGAGGATGGGGCCGCGATGTGGGAGTTGTTCGGCATTTCCTTCGTCTACGGCATTTTCCATGCGGTAGGTCCCGGACATGGCAAGGCCGTTATCTCCTCCTACCTCGTCGCCAATGAGGAGACTTGGCGCCGCGGCGTCGTCCTCTCGTTTGCGTCCGCGGGTGTTCAAGCTGTCGTTGCCATCATCGTCGTGGCCATCGCTGCCGTCCTGCTTGGCGCAACGGCCAAGGCGATCGGTCTGACCGTCCATCTGGTCGAGATCGTCAGTTATAGTCTCGTTGTCCTGATTGGCCTGCGGCTTCTCTATGTCAAAGGCCGCGCCTTTCTGATCGCCAGCCGCAAGCTGACCTGGCGCCCGGCGGCCGACCTCGCTTTTGTGTCGGTTCCCGCGGCCACGGCCGTCCGGGCCCCGACCCTTCAATTGTCCAGCAAACGGCCGGGTGCGATGGCCATGCGCGCAGCGCAGTGTCAACTCGACGGATGTATCGCTCACGGCTTCCAATGTGAAGGCGATCACGACCATCATGCTTCGGCTTGGGGCCATGCCCATGGGCCCGAGCCAGCCGCTCTCGCCGGCGTCGGCGGGTGGCGGCGAGGGATCGCTGCGGTGGTTGCGGTTGGAATGCGCCCCTGCTCCGGCGCAATCATCGTGCTGATCTTCGCGCTGGCGCAGGACCTGTTCTGGACCGGCGTGGGTGCAACGCTGATCATGGGATTGGGAACGGCGATCACCGTGGCCGCGATCGCAACCCTCGCGGTTGGCGCGCGCCGCGTGGCGGGCCGCATTGCCGGGTCACGCGCCGGAACGGGCATGCTTGTCATGCGAGCGATTGAGATTGGCGCCGCGGCGCTCATCGTCGCGTTCGGAGGACTATTGTTGGCCGGCTATCTGGAGAGCGAGCGCCTCTGGACGTTTGCCGGATAGACGTCGCCGGCCGACCCGCTGCGATGGCGGGTTTGCCTCCGCAGCACGTCGGGACCTTAACAAGGAGCGAGATCAGCGCCCTTCGCGCAGCCAGGTCGCGGCGAAGGCACCGAGCAGCAGCAACAGGCCGATCAGGCCTGCGAAGATCGGCAGCACGCCGACGCCCTTGACGACGCTGGCGTCGCGCATCCGTACGCCCATCCAGCCGTCGCCGGCAAAGACGCTGGTCGAGCGCACCGGGAGGATGCGCGGCAGCTCGACGCTTCCGCCATCCGCGATCCGCACGGCGCTGCCACCGGTCGCCTGGGTCAGCGGCTTCAGGGTTTCGGTGGTGGAGGTGACCTCCGAAAACTCCTTCGGATTGGTCGGGCCGACATTGATCAGCGCCTTCAGCGTGCCGTCGGTCGCCTGCCACAGGCCGAGCTCGTTCGCCGGCAGGCTGGCACGCCATTCGCCGGGATCGCCGGGGCTGAGCGTCAGATCATGCGAGACGCCGGAGGGCGAGGTCACGCTCACCGGCTGCACGCTGTCCGCCATGGTCTGGCGCACTACCACGAGATCCTTGCCCTGCACTTGCAGGCGCAGTGCCTCTTCGTCGAGGTCCGGCTGCTTCATCAGCCAGTGCGACATCCGCCGGAGCAGATCGAGATGCGGACCGCCGCCCTCATAGCCGCGCGCCCACAGCCAGATGTGATCGGACAGCAGCAGCGCGACGCGGCCCTCGCCGAAGCGCGACAGGAACAGCAGCGGCTTGCCGTCCGCGCCGGTCATCACCGGCGGGTTGACCGAATTGCGGGTCTCGACGGTGCGGAAGAAGCGGCTCCAGTGCGGCGGTTCGAACGCCGCGCCCTCCAGCCCGCGCGTGACGGGATGGCGTTTGCCGATGTCGGAGAGATGCGCATAGAACGGCTTCTCGGTGACGCCGACCGGCTCGGCCGGCAGCACGGTGTCGAGCGGCGTGCGCCAGATGCTGGTGGTCGAGGCATAGTCGGGGCCGGCCGAGACCAGCACGGCGCCGCCCGAACGCACATAGCGCGCGATGTTGTCGAAATAGGCGATCGGCAGCACGCCCTGGCGCGCGTAGCGGTCGAAGATGATCAGCTGGAATTCGTTGATGTGCTGCTGGAACAGCTCACGCGTCGGAAACGCGATCAGCGACAATTCGTTGATCGGCGTGCCGTCCTGCTTCTCCGGCGGACGCAGAATGGTGAAATGCACGAGGTCGACGCTGGCGTCGGACTTCAACAGGTTGCGCCAGGTGCGTTCGCCGGAATGCGGCTCGCCGGACACCAGCAGCACACGCAGCTTGTCACGCACGCCGTCGATGGCGACCACGGCGCGATTATTCACCGGCGTCAGCTCGCGCTCGAGCGGCGAGGCCTCGATCTCGACGATGTTCGGACCGGCATGCTTGATCTCGACGTCGACGCTGGCGCTCTGGCCGCTTGAGAGCGTGCGCTCGTTGATGACCTCGCCGTCGCGGCGGATCGTGACCTTGGCGCGCTCGCCGGCGACGCCCTGGTCGTCGAGCTTGTAGGTGATGGTCTGGTTCTGGCCGACGATGCCAAAGCGCGGCGCCGCCGTGATCGCGACGCGGCGGTCGCGCTCGTCCTTCTGTCCGGTGATCAGCGCCTGCACCGGCGCCTGGAACCCAAGCGCGGCGGCGTTGGCCGGGATGTCGTGAACGCGGCCGTCGGTGATCAGGAACGCGCCGGCGACGCGGTCGACCGGAACGTCCGACAGCGCCGAGGCCAGTGCGCCGAACAGCTTGGTGCCGTCGGTCTCGCCGTCGGCCTGTCCGGCATCGACGACGCGCACCTCGAGTCCCTTGATCTTCTTCAGGCTGTCGACCAGCGCCTCCTGCGCCTTCGCGGCTTCCTGGTTGCGCTTGCCGAAATTCTGGCTCGGGCTCTTGTCGACCACGACGGCGGCGACCGAGGTGAGGGGATCGCGGTCCTCGCGCGTGAAGGAGGGATTGGCGAGCGCCAGCAAGAACAGCGCCAGCGCGGCGACGCGCACGGCTCCGCCGCGCGCCCGCGCAAGCAGCAGCACGATTGCGATGACAACGATCGCAGCGAGCGCGATCCACAGGACGATCGCGGGAACCAGCGGCGTGAACGCGATGCCGTAATTCATCAGACAGACCTATCAGCGTCATTCCGGGGCGATGCGAAGCATCGAACGCCGGTGCGCAACTGCGCGCCTGAGAATCTCGAGATTCCGGATCTGGTCCTTCGGACCATCCCGGAATGACGGGGCGTGTAGCTCAAGCTCGTCACGCGCATCTCTACTGCCCCAGCCGTTCGATCAAAGCCGGCGCGTGCACCTGGTCGGCCTTGTAGTTGCCGGTCAGCGTGTACATCACGATATTGACGCCGGCGCGGTAGGCGAATTCGCGCTGGCGCGGCTCGCCGGGCGTGAGCGGCAGCATCGGTTGGCCGTCGGGACGGAGTGCCCAGGCGCCGGCGAGGTCATTGGAAGTGATGATGATCGGCGAGACGCCATCGCCGCCGCGGGCGGGGCGCTGTGCGCTCTCGTCGTCGTCCTCACGCGGCAGCGCTTCGACCCAGGCCTGGCCCGAGTTGAAGCGGCCGGGGAAGTCGCGCAGCAGATAGAAGGTCTTGGTCAGCACGTGCTCGCGCGGCACCGGCTCGAGTTCGGGCACGTCGAGCGAGGACAGGATCTCGCGCAGGGCCTGCATGCCCTGCGTCTGCGATGCGCCGTTGTCGCCGGGCGGCGCTTCGACCGCGTCGCGGGTGTCGAAGATCACGGTGCCGCCCTGCTTCATATAGGCGTCGATCTTGTTGATGGCGTCCTGCGGCGGTTTTGGCGCGCCCGGCACGATCGGCCAGTAGATCAGCGGGAAGAAGGCGAGCTCGTCACGCGCGGGATCGACGCCGACGGGATCGCCGGCCTCGAGCGCGGTGCGCTGCGCCAGGAACAGCGTCAGGCCGGACAGGCCGGCCTTGACGATGGAATCGACGTCGGCATTGCCGGTGACGACGTAGGCGAGGCGGGTCTGCGACGTCGACTTCATCGCGAACTCGTCCGACATGCTGTCGGCGCGCGACGGCGTCGGCGAAAATACCGCGATGCCTGCGAGCATGACCCCAAGCAGGATCATGGCAGGCGCGGCGCGGCGGCGCAGCAGCGCGGCGAGGCCGCCGCCGAGCAGCGCCACGATGATCGCGTCCACCAGGAACAGCGCCAGCGAGGTCGACAGCAGCCAGCCACGCAGGTCGCGCGGCTCGGCGTTCGTGTAGGTCGCGTGCCGGGCGCGCAGGCTTGCGGTGTTGAGGGCTGCGATGCGGTCGGCGGCGGCGAGCGTGTTCACGGCGAGCGGTCCTTCTGCCGGACCGTAGAAGCCGGGCGGATGGTCCGGCGTGGCGCGGTCGCGATAATCAGCCGTCAGCGGCTTTGCGGTGGCGGGCGGCGGCCCGAAGGCGCCGAAGCCGTCGAGCATGCGCAGCGGCGCCAGCGTCTCGGTGCTGGCCTCAGTGGCAACGCCGGGGCCGGGCTTGGCGGTGTAGCCGGACATGTCGACGACACGCCTGAGCATTTCGACGAAGGTGCCGGACATCGGCAGATCCGACCAGCGCATGTCGGCGCTGACATGGAACAGGCTGACGAGGCCCTTGCCGCGATGCTCGCCGGTCACGAGCGGCGTGCCGTCTTCGAGCGAGGCCCAGCTCTTGGTGGCGAGCACCGCATCGGGCTCGGCCAGCACCTGCCGGCTCACGGTGACGTCCTTGGGGACGACGACGCCGGAAAACGGACCGTCGGCGGCGAACGCGGCGAGATGCTGCGGCTTCTCCCAGGTCAGGCTGCCGCCGAGCGTGCGCCCGCCCTTGCGCAGCTTGACCGGGACGAGATCGTCTTCGGCCTGCGCCAGCCGGGGACCTGCGAACCGCACCAGCACGCCGCCCTGGTCGATCCAGGCGTTGAGACGCTCGCGCAATTCAGGCGCGACCGTGCCGACGTCGGCCAAAATGATCATGGGCAGCTTCTGGTCGAGGAACTGGGTGATGCCTTGCTGCGGCGAGCCCTTGTCGGCCAGCCGCACGTCGGCGAACGGCGCCAGCGCGCGCGTGAGGTAGAAGGTCGGCGCCAGCAGCGGCTGCGCAGTTTCGCTGCTCGCGCCCGAGACGATGCCGATGGCGCGCCGCCGCCAGCGCTTGTCGAGCAGCTGCACCGCGCCGGCCGAACGCTCGCCGGAAATCTCGAGCCGCGAGATGTCGTTGCGCAGCTCGACCGGCAGGTCGAACGCCGCCTCGGTCTCCTTGTCCTGCGGGCCGAAGGTGAAGCGCGCCTCGCCGATCGGCGAGGCCTTGTGGTCCAGCGCCCGCACGGTGCCGGCGGCGATGCCGCTGTCGGTTCGCAGCACCTTCACCGTCATCCTCGCAGCCGCGTTCTCCGCCGCGACCAGCGCCAGCGGGGAGGAGGTGCCGCCTTCGAACACCGTCAAGCTGCGATCTCCGATGGTCTTGCCGAGCCCTTGTACGAACTCTTCGCCACGGCCGGTGTCGACGCCGTCAGACAGCCAGGCGATCTCGCAGTCGCCAGTCGCTTTCAGGAAACGATCGATCGCGGTAAGGGTTTCAACGCGCTCGATCGAATAGGGTTTCGGCACGATCTGCCGCAGCGCAACGCGTGCCGCGCCCGCCGGCATGAGCGTGATGTCGCGATTCGGCTCGGACAGCGGCACCAGCGCGATGGCGCGACGGTCGTTGTCGGCATTGGCGATCAGCTCGTCGGCGGCCCGGATCCGCGTTTCCCAGTTCGATGCGGCGCTCCAGCCGTCGTCGAGCATGATCATCAGCGGCAACTTGCTGGCGGCCAAGCCCGTCTGCGGATTCCAGATCGGGCCGGCGGCGGCGAAGATCACCAGGGCCGCCGCGAGCAGCCGCAGCGCGGTCAGCCACCATGGCGTCCGCGACGGCGTCTCTTCGCGCGGGGCGATGTCGAACAGCAGGCGTGTCGGCGGAAATTCGATGCGGCGCGGCCGCGGCGGCATCACGCGCAACAGCCACCACAGCACCGGCAGGCTGACGAGGCCGATCAGGAGCAGCGGTTCGGTGAAGGCGAGCGGCAATCCCATCATGCGGCCGGCCCCGCCTTGATCGTCGTAGTGCGCCCGCCCGACTTGCTCACCTGCATGCCGGCATGCAGGAACAGCAACAGCTCGGCCGCCGAACGGTCGGTCGCATGCGTCGTGAACAGCCAGTCGAGCTTGTTGGTTTCGGCGCGGATCTGGTCGCGGTGCAGCGCAAGCCGCGCCGTGTAATCCTCCGCCCAGCTCTCGGCGCGGCCGGCGGTGATCACGCCAAAGCCTTCCGGCTCGACGAACTCGACGCGGCCCGAATAGGGAAACGATTCCTCGGCGGGGTCGACGATCTGCACCAGCGTGCCATGCGCGCCCGAGCCGGACAGGCCCGCGAGCGTGGTCCTGATCTCGGCGATCGGCGACCAGAAATCCGACAGCACGATGGTTTCGGCCAGCGCCGCAGGGACGAAGGACGGCGGCAGGCTCAGCCGGTCGGCATCGTCATGCAGCATCGCCTGCGCCATCTTGTCGATGACGCTGCGGCTTGTGGTCGGCGCCATCAGCCCGGGAATGCCGACGCGCTCGCCGCCCGCGACCAGCAGCTCCGCCAATGCGAAGGCGACAATCAGCGTGCGTTCAAGCTTGGAGTCGCGCGCGGTCTTCGAGGCGAACGCCATCGACGGCGAACGATCAGGCCAGATCCAGACCGTGTGCGAGGCTTCCCATTCGAGCTCGCGGACATAGAGATGGTCGTCGCGCGCCGAGCGGCGCCAGTCGACGTTCTGCGACGGCTCGCCCGAGACGAAGCGGCGGTATTGCCAGAAATTTTCGCCGGAGCCGGCGCGGCGGCGGCCATGCAGGCCGTGGATGACGTTGGCGGCAATGCGGCGGGCCTCGAGCACCAGGCGCGGCAGCGAAGCGGCGAGCGTTCGGCTTTCGCCATCGGCACGTCGGATCGCTATTGCCTCCTTCGCTGTGTGCCCGGTCTCTGCGGCCATCAACCGATCCGTGTCTTCAATTGTTTGATCACGTCCGGAATCGTGCGGCCTTCGGCACGTGCCTGGAACGTCAAGGCCATGCGGTGCTTCAATATCGGCTCGGCGAGGTCGAGCACATCGTCGATCGAGGGCGCGAGACGTCCGTCGATCAGCGCACGGGCACGCACGGCGAGCATCAGCGATTGGCTGGCGCGCGGGCCGGGGCCCCAGGCGATGAACTTGCCGGCCTCGCCGCTCTCCTCGCCCGGACGAGCCGAGCGCACCAGCGACAGGATGGCCTCAACCACGGAATCGCCGACCGGCAGGCGGCGCACCAGCCGTTGCGCGGTGATCAGCGCGTCCGCCGTCAATGATGCCTTCGCCAGCGTCTCCTCGGCGCAGGTGGTCTCGAACAGGATGCGGCGTTCGGCATCGCGATCGGGATAATCGACGTCGATCTCCATCAGGAAACGGTCGAGCTGCGCTTCGGGCAGCGGATAGGTACCTTCCTGCTCCAGCGGGTTCTGCGTCGCGAGCACGTGGAACGGTTTTGGCAGATCATGGCGCGCGCCGGCGACGGTGATGTGCTGCTCCTGCATCGCCTGCAGCAGCGCCGATTGCGTGCGCGGGCTGGCGCGGTTGATCTCGTCGGCCATCAGCAACTGGGCGAAGACGGGGCCGGAGATGAAGCGGAACGAGCGTTTGCCGGCGGTGCTCTCGTCGAGCACTTCGGCACCGAGAATGTCCGACGGCATCAGGTCGGGCGTGAACTGGATGCGCTTGGCATCGAGACCGAGCGTGACGCCGAGCGTCTCGACCAGCTTGGTCTTGGCAAGGCCGGGCACGCCTATCAGGAGCGCGTGACCGCCGGAGAGGATCGTGACCAGCGTGTTCTCGATCACGCGATCCTGGCCGAAGATCACCGATGCGATCGCGTCCTTCGCGGCGCGCACCTGGCTCGACACCTGCTCGGCCGAACGGACGACGCCGTCTTCGAGCTTCTCGACACTTTCCGCCATCCGTTAGCTCCTTAAGCCTGCCACGCGGCTTTTCTGCGTCGTCAAATGATCGCATCAACTTTGCAACATGGGCCCTATGCTAGACTTGCAGGAAGACCATGTATTCGTTGAATTAACCTATCCCCACCTTATCGGCTTCGGGTTATGTACGGCATCACGAAGTGGCGACCTCCACACCGCACTTTACCGGGTGGAACCGTACAGATACGTACAACGTAGACGTACTGATCAGACTTGCACCAATCGTGCCAAATGACAGAGTCAGGGCAAACCATGGCGAACCAAGGGCAGAGCGCCGATCGCGGTCTTGAGGGGCTGACTGCCGCCGCCAAAAGTGCTGCCACTGCCGAAGGCGCCAAAAAGGGCCTGCCTCCGGTGCATCTGTGGAATCCGCCGTTTTGCGGCGATCTCGATATCCGAATCGCCTCCGATGGTACTTGGTTCTACATGGGCACGCCAATCGGCCGGCCCGCTTTGGTCCGTCTGTTCTCGACGGTGCTGAAGCGCGAAGGCGACAAGCATTTCCTCGTCACGCCGGTGGAGAAGGTCGGCATCCGTGTCGACGACGCGCCGTTCATGGCGGTCGAGATGCAAAAGAGCGGCGAGGACAACCATCGCGTGCTGAGCTTCCGCACCAATGTCGACGACTGGGTCACCTGCGACGCCGCGCACCGGCTGCGCTTCGAGCAGGCCAGGGACGGCGGGTTGACGCCGTATCTGCATGTCCGCGCCGACCTCTGGGCCAAGGTCACCCGCGCGCTCTATTACGATCTGGTTGACATGGGCGAGGAGCGGATGGTCGATGGCCAGCCGATGTTCGGCGTCGAGTCGGCCGGCGAATTCTTCGCCATGGCCGACGCGGAGCAGGTGAGGGCCGCGCTTTGAACAAGCCTATCTCCAAAAGCGAGAAGAGCGAGCCCGTCGCTTTCCGCGCGGCGGATTTCTTCGCCCGCTCCAGGGCGAAGCTCGGCTTCGACGTTCCGCCCGGCCTGTTCGATCCTAACATCATTCCGGCTTCCGGCGATCCCGGCACCGACAAGATGCTCGAGATCGTCGCGCGCGAGCAGCCGGTGCGCCCCGCTGCCGTCCTGATCGCGGTGGTCGATCATCCCGAGCCGACCATCCTGCTGACGCTGCGTTCGGCCAATCTCAACGATCACGCCGGCCAGATCGCCTTTCCCGGCGGCAAGATCGACGCGACCGATTCCTCGCCGCTCGACGCCGCGCTGCGCGAGGCCGAGGAGGAGGTCGGGTTGTCCAGAGATTTCGTCGAGCCGATCGGCTATCTCGATCTCTACGGCACCGCGTTCGGCTTCCGCATCCTGCCGACGGTGGCCCGGGTGCGGCCGGGCTTTCAGCTCACCATCAATCATTCCGAGGTTGATGACGCATTCGAAGTGCCGCTATCCTTCCTGATGAATCCGGCCAACCACCAGGTGCACAGCAAGGAATTCCGCGGCATGGAGCGGTTTTACTATGCGATGCCGTTTGCAGAGCGCTACATCTGGGGTGCGACGGCCGGAATGCTGCGTGTTCTGTATGAGCGGATCTATTCGTCATGATCCGGCCGGTTCTGACCGAGATCGGAATCTTCCTCATCCCCTTTGCCGTCTATGCGCTGTTCCTGGCCGCCACGCGGACCGGCCTGTTCGTGCAATCGTCCTGGCCGATCACCGTCGTCGCGCGCCTGATCCTGGTGGCGCTGGTGCTTGTCATCGCGGGCCTGATTGGGCTCGCGCATTTCTCCGGCGCCGCGCCGAACTCGACCTACGTTCCCGCCCATGTCGTGAACGGCAAGCTCGTGCCAGGCACTGAAAAACAGGGGCCGGATGATGAGCGCTGAGCCAATACTCGCTGGTGCGCCCTGGCTGACCGCCGGCGGGACGGCGCGCGTCCTGCAACTGCTCAACGCCAATGGCGAGGAGGCGCGCGTGGTCGGCGGCACCGTCCGCAACGCGCTGCTCGGCCTGCCGCCGGGCGACACGGATATCGCGACCACGGCGCTGCCGGAGGAGGTGGTGCGACGCGCGAAAGCCGCGAGCATCAAGAGCGTGCCGACCGGTATCGACCACGGCACCGTCACGCTCGTCATCGACGGCACGCCTTACGAAGTCACGACATTGCGCGAGGACACCGAGACCTTCGGCCGCAAGGCCAGGGTTGCCTTCGGCCGCGACTGGGTGAAGGACGCCGAGCGGCGCGACTTCACCATGAACGGCCTGTCGGTCGATGCGAACGGCATGGTCTACGACTATGTCGGCGGCATCGCGGATGCCAGGGCACGGCGCGTGCGCTTCATCGGCAATCCCGACCAGCGCATCGGCGAGGATTATTTGCGCATCCTGCGCTTCTACCGCATCCATGCCGCCTTCGGCGCCGGCGAGCCGGATCGCGACGGCACTCTCGCCTGCATCCGCGGCCGCGCGGGCCTCGCCGCGCTCTCGGCCGAGCGCGTGCGCATGGAGATGCTGAAATTGCTGGTGGCGGGCGGCGCGTCCAGCGCGGCGGTTGCGATGGCCGATGCCGGCTTGCTGCAGGCGCTGATCGGCGGCGTCGTCTATACCGGACCGCTGACGGCGATTATCGCGATCGAGCGCGAGATGGGCTTGCCGGCGAACGCGACGCGCCGCCTCGCGGCGCTGACGGTCGCCGTGACCGAAGACGCCAAGCGTGTCGCGACCCGCTTGAGGCTTTCCAACGCCGAAGCCAAGGCGCTGGACTCGATGGGGCATCGCTGGTGGCGCTTCGCCACCAAGGACGAAGCCAATGCGCGGCGCCTGCTGTACCGACTTGGTGCCGAGCGCTATCACGATCGCGTGTTGCTGGCCTGGGCGCGCGCCGGCGGCGACGTGACCTCATCGCGCTGGCGCGAGCTCGCCGAGCTGCCGCAACGCTGGACCGCGCCGAAATTCCCGCTTCTGGCCGCCGATTTCATCGCGCGCGGCATGGCTGAAGGACCTGCGCTCGGACATGTGTTGACGCTCGCCGAGGACGCTTGGCTCGCGGCGGATTTTCCACTAGAGGAAGCCGCACTCGCTTCCATCGCCGATCAAGCCGCAGCACGCGTCGCCCGCGAACAGAAAAATTGACCATCGTTTCAGGCTTCGCCGACATCTCGATTTTTCAGCTCCTGCTGGTCGCGTTGATGGCGTTGTTTGCTTCGATCATCGGTGGTCTCGCCGGTTACGGCACCGGCGCGCTGATGCCGCTGGTGCTGGTGCCGCTGGTCGGCGCCGAGCCGGTGGTGCCGATCATCGCGATCTCCGCGCTCTTCACCAATTCCAGCCGTGCCGTTGCCTATCTCCGTTATGCCGACCGTCGCCGCGCGCTGATCGTGCTGGCCTGCGCGGCACTGACGACCGCGCACGGCGCCTATGGCTACACGCGCCTCACCAATGCGGGCGCGGCGCTGGTGATCGGCACCATGCTGATCCTGAGCGTGCCGCTGCGCCGCGTGCTGCGGAGCCGCGAGGTCAAGATCGGCGACACCGGGCTCGCCGCGGGATCGGTCGGCTACGGCGTCCTGGTCGGCGGCACGTCAGGCTCGGGAGTGATCCTGCTCTCGCTGCTGATGGCCGCAGGCCTCGAAGGCGCCGCCGTGATCGCAACCGACGCGATGATCTCGCTCGGCACCGGCCTGATCAAGATCTCGGTGTTCGGCCTCGCCGGCGCGGTCACCACGCAAGTGCTCGCCTTCGCGCTCCTGATCGGCGGCATCGCCATCCCCGGCGCGTTCCTGGCAAAAGCTTTCGTCGAGCGGATTCCGGTTCATATCCACACCGCCATTCTCGACGTCGCCGTGATCACCGGCGGGCTGGTGATGATCTCGGCGGCAGCGAGGCAGTTGATCGGGTAGGTGACGTTCCTCCATTGGCGTTGGTGCCGCGAGCAGCCCCTCGCCGATGAACCGTTCGCGTTGCGCCCCCGACTAAGGGAGCGGGCTCAGCGCCCAGCGGAATAGCGAGGCCGCTATCCCGGCTTCACCATTTAATCGCGGACCACATGCGATGCAGATGCGCTCGTCGGCATACCGGCTGTTTCCATGGCTGACCGTGGTGGCTCTCGCCGGGTTGCCGACGGTGGCTGCGGCGGACGACGTGGACAGCTGCGCAAGGCAATCGGGCGATGCTGCCATCGCGGCGGTGCTCCCGTGCCATTGCGTCGGGCGAGCTCAGGGGCGGGGAGCTTGCGACAATCTACCTGGACCGCGGCATCGAATATAAGAACAGACGCGACCTCGACAGCGCCATCGCCGACTATAGCGAGGCGATCCAGGCCGATCCCAAGCGCGTCGCGGCCTATTTCAACCGCGGCAACGCCTGGCGAGCCAAGGGCGACCTTGACCGCGCCGCCGCCGATTACAGCGAGGCCATTCGGCTCGATCCGGGCTACGCCAAGGCCTACAACAACCGCGGCGTCATCTGGTCGGAGAAGGGGGCGGCCGATCGCGCCATGGGCGATTACAATGAGGCTATCCGGCTCGATCCGAACTACGTCGAAGCCTACAACAACCGCGGCAACGCCTGGACGGTCAAGGGCGATCGCGATCGCGCCATCGGCGATTACGATTCCGCACTCCGCCTCGATCCGAAATATGTCGAGGCCTATGACAACCGCGGCGACGCTTTCCTGGCCAAGGGCGATCTCGACAGCGCCATCGCAGACTATGACGAGGCGATCCGGCTCAATCCGAAATCTGCCAAATCCTATTACAACCGCGGCGTGGCGCTGGAGAAGAAGCGCAGTCTCCAAGATGCATTGTCCGACTTCGAAGCGTACGCGCAATTCGTTCCGTCCGACCCGGATGGCCCAAAGTCCGTGGCGCGCGTCAAGACAGAATTGAGCGCGATGACGGGGCGGCGCTGACGGCTTGATGGCTGGGGTTGGCCGACGCGCACGCTGTCGGCACCTTGTCCGAACCTGCGCTCCTGATCCGAAATAAGCATTCCGCATGGCTCGAAACGTTCGAGCCATGCTAACCAATGTCTCTGATGCAGCCGCCGGGCGACGTGAACTAGCGGCGGCCCAATTGCTCGGCGACGCGCTTTTCGCCGGGCAGCTTGCCCCCGGCCAGCAGGCTGCTGCAAAGCCACCGAGATTCTCTGGGTTGCGCGCCAAGGAAGGCCTTGGTCTCTACGCACTGCGCGTAAGTGTTGTAGCTGAGCGTGTCTGTGCATGTTGGCGAGAACATGCTACCATCAACCCCTCCCTGGCCAGCAAGGCTACATCCAACCCAGGGAGCGTTGCCGACCCTGAAACTTGTTTCGCAACCACCGTTGCAGCTGCGGGCTTCTCTCTCCAGCTTGGCAAGCCTCCACAATGCTGAACCCGGGGCGAACTGCGGATTTTGAGCTGATGATGAGCCGGTTGCCCGGTGATGAGATGTCACGGTCGTTGGCCCCTGCCTCGGCACAACTGTCGGTCTTGCCTTCGGCGCTTCGACCGAGACGGCGGGAAGGGTGGAGTTTGGCGTGGGTTGCGACATTGCCGTGGTGCTACACAGCAAGACAGCTGACAAGGTGGCGACGACTGACGGCACGGCGAAGCCTAGTGACGATCGCATAACGTACCTCCCCAAATGCGGGACGGAACAGCCGTCCCGACAGCTAGAGATTGTATCACAACATTCTGATACCGGCAATTCGGAGGACGTAGGAGCATCCGCGCCATCGACATGGTGGCCGACAGAACGCCGCCCGATCGCGCCGTTGCAATGTCGCTTCTGCCTCTTCTGTGACCTCCAGTGACGTCCGCTGGTGCGCCGTTGTTCGCAGAGAAGCCGGCGTCGAGTGTATTGCCGTGACCGTGCACTCGGCTCGCGGCTGCGCTTCAGCGCGGGGCACGAGTCATTCGTTTGCGTTCCGTCGCAGATCTGATCTCAACGTTATGTGCGACGATTGCCCGGCCCGTGCATCTTGCCTGGCCAAGTTGCAAGCAAGCACAATATCGTCGATGGTCCGACGCTCTTTCTGGCGATCAATCTTCTCGGGAGTAAACACCATGAACGTGGTCTCAACGACCCGCGGCATCAATCGCCCTTCCGGGAAGATCGACATCCCATCGGCCTGGCTGGGTGCTGAGATGAAGGCCAATCCGGATCGATGGTTGATATCGCTTGCGGCCAGCGAGATCGCGGAGCTTGAGAGCGCGGCAAAATCCTATCTTGGCAGAAGCAGGAAAATCGCCGACATCACCAGGGATAGCTTTCCGCTTCCCCGCTTCGGCGCGCATCTGGAAGAGCTCAAGACAAAGCTGCTGGTGGGCCTTGGCTTCGAAGTCATCCGCGGCCTGCGAGTGGCAAATTACAGCCAGGAGTTTGCGGCTACGATCTTTTGCGGGGTGGGCGCGCATCTGGGGTCGGCGCGGTCGCAAAATGCAGCGGGTCACATTCTCGGTCACGTCCGCGACGTCGGCGCCGATGCGAGGGATCCGAACACCCGGATTTATCAGACGTCGGAACGGCAAACCTTCCACACGGATTCATCCGACGTGGTGGGACTGTTCTGCATTCGCGAGGCCATGGAGGGAGGCGACTCTCTCCTCGTCAGCACGACGTCGATCTACAACGCGATGTTTGACAGGCGTCCCGACCTTGCCGCTCTCCTGTTCGACGCAATCGCGACGGACCGGCGCGGCGAGGTGCCGGAGAACGAAAAGCCGTATCTTGAAATCCCGGTGCTGAATTGGCATGCGGGATTTTTGACCGGGTTCTATCAGCGCCAATATATCGACAGCGCGCAGCGCTTTCCCGATGCGCCAAGACTGACGCCGGCTCACGTCGAGGCACTCGATCTGTTCGACGCGCTCGCAAATGACCCCGGCTTGCATTTTGGCATGCGGCTTCAGCCGGGCGACATGCAGTTCGTCTACAATCATGCCCTGTTGCACGACCGGACCGGATTCCGCGATTGGCCCGATGCCAGCCAAAAGCGTCATTTGCTGCGGCTTTGGCTCAGCATGAAGGACGACCGGCCGCTGCCCGATTGCTTCAAGCAGCGCTATGGCTCGATCGAGATTGGAAACCGCGGCGGCATCATCACCAAAGGCACCAGTCTGAACGTGCCCTTGGATTGATGGTCGAGGTCAGAGTGGCCCCAAGGATTCGCGCTTGGGCATCTACGGGCTGAACAGGCTGTGCAGAAATCGCTCTTTTTCGCCTGGCGCATACCCCTGAGAAGCGCCGTAATACGCTTCACCGTTGCCACCGGAGGGCGGGGAGCCGAATTCCGTCGGCGGCCGGTCTGGCGCGTAGGCAAAGCTCGAAGCGGAACGTGGTAACATGCCCTGATGGGAGTGAACAACCGCGTGCCGGTGGGTGTGATGCACCGTCGCCGCGTTCGCAGCGCCGCACAGGGAAATCAAAAGGCCCAAGGCCAAAATGGAACGCATCGCTTTTTCTCCAGCTGCCCCTTGCATCCCTAGGTAAGGCTCGGCCGCGGAGTCCCAACAGATATGGGCTTCACGACTGGTCACATCCCCGACATTACGGACCCGCATGGGGCGAGCGATCGTGCGATTTGACAAATGTGGTCTGGCGACATCGCAGTACGCGAGAAGTTGAATGAGCCTTCCGGCGCTGCGATCAAATGGGACTGGGGGCGCAGTCTGCGCTGAGCGCGTGCCAGCGTTGCCGTGGTCAGCGGGTCCATGCCGGCCGGACGGCGCCTGGAAAGACTAGCCGGTCGCTGAGCAGGGCTAACGAATTGTCGTCCCAGCGGCAAGCGCCAATCCGGCGTTACACGACATCGTTCCTGACGAACTGGGAAAGCTTGTGATCAGTTGTTAGGAACATCCGCAAGCAGCTTGGCTTGACGAGCATAACGTCAAACGGAGTTGAAACATGCGAAAGACAATTTTCTCTGTGGCCATGTGTGCGTTGCTTGCCGGCGCGTCGATCGGTTTCGCCCATGCGCAGGCGGGCGGCGCAGGGGGAGGGGGCGGAGCGGGTACTGGAGCCGGCGCGGGTGCGGGCGCCGGTGCGGGCCCTGGAGGAGCCGGCTCCGCGGCGGGCAACGGATCGGGCAGCGGCACAAGCGGCATGGGCAGCGGCAGCAATGCGGGTGCCGGATCCAACGCAGGTGCTACCGGCAGTGGCGGGACCAGCAGTGGCCAGGGTGGCCCCCAGAATATTCGTCCCGGCCGGAGCAACGATCCCACCGGTCGCTGACATTCTCGTCTCGTGACCTGACAGGGAAAGAGAGGCTGCTGAGCCGCGCTCGGCAGCTTCTTTCCCATGACGGCGTCTGCAGGTTCGTCTGACCGCCCAACCGTCTTACAGCCGGTCAACGATGTCGGCACCTGAACCAAAGCGCACGTGTTTGAGCGTGCAAAATTTGCCAACTCGGGGAGAACTCGCGTATGCATCGTATGCAGGATCGGAGTGTGAGCAATTCAAATGGCGATAGAGCTGAGGGGTGCGAGCGGCGAGGGGTTTGCGACGATTGCCGCTGACGGTCGCGTGTTGGATTCCTGGTTTCTTCAGCTGCGCCTGGTTGCGGAGGCCGACAAGGCGGCAACGGTACGGCTGACGAACGACGAGATCATTGGATCGTTGGGTCGGTCGGCGGACGGATATGCGCGACACGATGACATTCGCAATGTCGAGATCGTTCCAATCCGTACCGACATTGCCTCCCTTGCATCTGCACCGACCGATGTGCACGACGCGTATCTTCGACTCCATCTCCTGAGCCACCGGCTCGTCCAGCCGAATTGCCTGAACCTTGATGGAATTTTCAGTCTGTTACCTAACGTTGCCTGGACGACCCTCGGTCCCTGTGAAGGCGCTCGTGTGCCGGAAGCGCAAATCGCAGCACGAAAGCGTGCCCTCGCATTCGAGGTGACAGGCGTGGATAAGTTTCCGCGCATGACTGACTATGTGATGCCTGCGGACGTGAGAATTGCGGATGCGGATCGCGTCAGGCTCGGAGCCTATCTGGCGCCGGGCACGACCGTGATGCATGAAGGCTTTTGCAATTTTAATGCGGGTACGCTCGGTCCCTGCATGGTCGAAGGTCGGATCAGCGCCGGTGTGGTTGTGGGACGTGGCAGCGACGTTGGTGGCGGAGCGTCGATCATGGGCACTCTGTCCGGCGGCGGGAAAGAGCGGATCACGGTTGGCGAGCGTTGCCTGATCGGAGCCAATGCCGGTATCGGCATTTCGTTGGGTGACGATTGTATCGTCGAAGCAGGCTGTTATGTCACAGCCGGCGCGCGCATCCTTTTGGAAGATGGCAGAGTCCTGAAAGCCAAAGAACTTTCAGGCCAAAAGGGCCTGCTTTTTCGTCGGAACTCCCAGAGCGGCGCTCTCGAGGCAACCAGACGCACACCGAATTGGGACGGCCTCAACTCGCAACTTCACAGCTAGGCAGCTCACGCGATGACGTCGTCGGCGACATGTGGCGCGTCAGCGGTGTCGCCTTCGGGCCCTTCTGCGATATCCAGCGTTGTCCGCTAGTGGCCGTTGTTGGCGCAGAAGCGGACATCAGATGTGCCGGGGCTGAGTCCGCCGGCCCATCGGGAGTTTGGTCGCAGAGGCCTTAACCCGATTGAAGTTCTTCACCATTCGGCCTAAGGTTTCCCACTCGGGGTTGTAGCAGCCTCCCCGTCAAGTGGTGATCCCACGCAAGTGCTGTTCGCTTATCCTATGCTATGGAGCGAACACATGGACGGGTTACCCATCGAGCTTCCGCTTTTTCTTCTTGCGACATTTGCCGGTGCTCTGGTCGCCGGGCTCTCCGGCTTTGCGTTCGGGCTCATCGTCTCGTCGATCTGGCTCTACATCTTCACGCCCCTGCAAACCGCCACGCTCGTCATCGCCTTTGGCCTGATCGTGCAGGGCTATTCGGTCTGGAAGCTTCGCCAGGCACTGGACTGGCACAAGCTCTGGCCGTTTGTGCTGGGCGCAGCGATTGGCGTGCCCGTTGGCGTGACGATCCTGACTTGGTCCAATCCCGTGCACATACGCATGGGTGTGGGTGCCTTCCTCGTCGCCTACAGTTTGTACGCGTGGTTTCGTCCCGCGATCGCCCCGATGAAGGGCGGCTCCGCAGCCGACGCCGGCGTTGGTTTTCTCAACGGCGTGCTGGGCGGCATCACGGGGCTAGCGGGAATCCTGGTCACCATCTGGTGCGGTCTGCGCGGCTGGCCGAAGGACGTTCAGCGCGCCGTTTTCCAACCTGTCGCGGTAACGATATTCCTGATGAGCGCGCTATGGATCGGCGCGAAAGGGGCCATCACGCCGGACAGCGTCAAACTGTTTCTGATCGGACTACCTGCGCTGTTTGCGGGAACGTGGCTCGGCCTCAAATTGTTCGGCCGCATCAACGAAGCCACGTTTCGCAAGGTCGTGCTGTTGCTGCTGTTGGTTTCGGGCGCCGTCCTGATCTTCTAGCCGTCGTGCGGGCAGGTCTCCGGTGCGCAGTCTGCCCCGTGGAGTCGATCGCGGCGTGAAGGCGACGTCCGCTTTCTGGCCCTTCTGCGCTATCCAGCGATGTCCGCTACTACGCCGTTGTTGGCGGAGAAGCGGACATCAGATGTGCCGGAGCTGAGCGCGCCGGTGTGACCAGGGTACGATCTTGGGCGCGCCTACTCGTCGTCCTCGTCGTCTTCCTCGTCTTCGTCGTCCTCATCCTCGTCGTCTTCGATTTCCAGACGCTCGAGCGTGGACAGCGGCAGCGTCTCGCGGAACAGATCGCCCTCCGAGCCCATCCAGAGGCAGAGGATGTCGTCGCCCTTCACCTCTGCGACGGTCAGCGGCTGGCCGCCGGATTTCAGCATCACGACGTCGCCGGTTTTCAGTTCCATGGATGGTCCTTTCGAGTTGATCGACGAGAGCGGAGGCTAGCAAGCCGTCATGACACGCCGATCACGGGCTGCGAGACCCGTGAATTTGCGCCGGCTTGCGTGGACTGCGCGAACGTCGATGGCAGAGGTTCGAGTGGGAGATCGCGCGATGGTCGTCCAGGGATTATTCCGTCCCGGGCGCGGCGATGATGGCATCATGCACCTGTTTTGCCCGACGCGTCAAATGATTTCGTAAAATCAGTAGTCCCGTTGCGTTTTGCCGCAAGCTATTGAATTCGCAATAGCTGTCTACTGTGCATGGGGTTGTTTTCGGGATTTAGCCCGGCACGAGCTCAGTCAGCGAGCGAATGATGCGGTCGGGCTTGACGGTCGAGCCTGCGGGCAGGCCGTCGCCGTGCACGTCGATCCAGATCGCGTAGATGCCGAGCCGCTGCGGCGTCACGACTTCCCATTCGAGATTGTCGCCGATCATCCAGGTCTCCTCGGCGGTGACGCCGAGCGCCTCCATCGCATGCAGATAGGCGCGCTCCTCGGGCTTGCCGAAACCATGCTCGCCCTCGATCTGGATGTGATCGAAGCGATGGGTCAGCTCGAAGCGCTCGACCTTGGCGCGCTGCATGTCGGCGGCGCCGTTGGTGACCAGCGCGAGCTTGACCCCGTGCGCCTTGAACGCGTCGATCGCATCATGTGCGCCCGGAAAGACGAAGATCGCTTCCTCGCGATAGGTGGTGAAGCGGTCGGCGAGGCGTGCAGCGAGATCATCGGAGAGGGCGCGGTGGCCATTGGCGGCGAGCGCGGCGAAGCCGCCGCGCACCGTGAGCCGTCGCGCCTCGCCGAGCTTCATCCGCCAGATCGGTTCTGCGGTCGACCAGAACTGCCGCGCATAGGCCAGCACGGCCGTGGCGACTTGCGCCGGCGGCAGCGGCGCGAGCTCCTCGGCGAACTCTTCTGCGATCTTGTTCCAGGCGATCTCGGGCCGGCCATAGGCCGACAGGATGGTGTCGTCCATGTCGATCAGCATGGCGCGGGGCAGCAGCTTGATTGCGGGCTTGATCGTCGTCATGGCCATTTCACCTCCGGCGGCAGCGACGACAGGATCGAATCCACATTGCCGCCGGTCTTGAGCCCGAAGATGGTGCCGCGGTCGTAGAGCAGGTTGAACTCGACATAGCGGCCGCGGCGGATCAGCTGCTCCTCGCGATCATCGGTCGTCCAGCTTGTTGCGAAATTACGCCTGACGATGTCGGGGTAGATCTTCAGGAACGCGCGGCCGACGTCCTGGGTGAAGGCGAGGTCGGCGTCCCAGTCGCCGCTGTCATGCCAGTCGTAGAAGATGCCGCCGACGCCGCGCGCCTCATTCCGGTGCGGCAGATAAAAATACTCGTCGCACCACGTCTTGTACTTGTCGTAATCGGCAACGCCGGTGGGCTGATCGCAGGCCTCCTTCATCGCGGCGTGGAAGGCGAGCGCGTCCGCGTCCTCCCGCGTGCGCCTTCGGTCGAGCACCGGCGTGAGATCGGCGCCGCCGCCGAACCACGCCTTGGTGGTGACGACGAAGCGCGTGTTCATGTGCACTGCCGGCACGTGCGGATTGCGCAGATGCGCGATCAGCGAGATGCCGGACGCCCAGAACCGCGGGTCTTCGGTCGCGCCCGGAATCTGCGCGCGAAACTCGGGCGCGAACTCGCCGTGCACGGTCGAGCAATGCACGCCGACCTTCTCGAACAGCCGGCCTGACATCCTCGACATCACGCCGCCGCCGCCGGCAGCCCCGCTGTGATCGGTGCGCTGCCAGGGCGTGCGCGCGAAGCGGCCGGCCTCGCCGGGGTAGAGGCTCTGCGGCGCCTCGTCCTCGAGCCGCTCGAAGTTTTCGCAGATATCGTCGCGCAGATGCTCGAACCAGCTACTGGCGCGCGCCTTGCGGTCTTCGATTAAGCTCGGGTCCAATGGGGATGTCATGCCGTTAGTCCTGCGGACCGTAATAGGTGCAGCTCTCGTTGCAACTGTCGCGGTGGATGCTGACGCGGGTGAGCTTGCCGATAGGCGCGAGCCGATCCCAGACGAAGCGCGACAGGTTCTCCAACGTCGGTGTGCCCAGCGCCTCGATCTTGTTGAGGAACTTGTGGTCGAGCATCACGCGCACGTCCTCGATGGCGCGCTGAAGCAGGCCGAGATCGACCACCATGCCTGTCGCAGGATCCGGCGTGCCGCGCACCGTCACCTCGGCGCGGAAGGAGTGGCCGTGGATCTCTTCGCTCGCCGCACCAAAGGTCGTTCCCGACAGCGAATGCGCCGCCTCGAAGCGGAACGATTTCGTCAATTCCCACATCTGTCCGTCACCCATCCTATCTGATGCCGAGCGATTTATGCGTCTGCACGCTCAACCGCCATTGCGGATGGCGCAGGCAATAGTCGATCGCGCGCACGGTGTTCTCTGCGACCTGTGGTCCGTCCATCGGCTGCAGCGAGAAGCGCTCGAAGGCGAGGCCCTCGAAAGTCTCGGGCGCCGCGAGGGCCTGCGGATAGACCAGCTTCAGCTCGTGCCCCTGGCGCACGACGAGCTCGCTGCCGCCCTTGGGGCTGACGCAGATCCAGTCGAGGCCGTCAGGCGGCGCGACCGTGCCGTTGGTCTCGACGCCGATCTCGAAGCCGCGGGCATGCAGAGCCTCGACCAGGGCATCATCGACCTGGAGCAGCGGCTCGCCGCCGGTCAGCACCACGTAGCGGTTGTCGCCGGCACCAGTCCATTGTGCCGCGATGGTGTCAGCGAGTTCCACGGCCGAGGCGTAACGGCCGCCGAGCGTGCCGTCGGTGCCGACGAAATCCGTGTCGCAGAACTGACATGTCGCCTCGGCGCGGTCGGCCTCGCGGCCGCTCCAGAGGTTGCAGCCGGCAAAACGGCAGAACACGGATGCGCGTCCGGCATGGGCGCCTTCGCCTTGCAGGGTCAGGAAGATTTCCTTGACCGCGTAACTCACTGCTCTCTCCTCGTCATATCAAACTTGATATCAAACTTGCGGGTTCCGGACCTGCCGCAGCGCTTCGCCTGCGGCCATCGCCGCGGTCATGGCGACATTGAGCGACCGCAGCCCCGGCGTGATCGGGATCACCAGCCGCGCATCCGCGGCCTCTACCACCGCGTCGGTGACGCCGGCGCTCTCGCGCCCGAATAGCAGGATGTCCGACGTCTGGTAACGGAAATCGCGGTAGTCGGTGGCAGCTTTGGTGGTGAACACCAGCAGGCGGCTGCCTTGTGCCGCCCGCCACTCCTCGAATTTCGACCAGGAATCGTGCCTGACGATGCTGACGTGGTCGAGGTAGTCCATTCCCGCCCGGCGGAAATGCCGGTCGGAGACCGGGAAGCCGGCCGGTTCGATGATGTGGGCGGCGATTCCCAGGCAGGCGCACAGGCGGAGAATCGTGCCGGTGTTCTGGGGGATGTCGGGTTGGAAAAGTGCGATCTGCATGGGCGATGACAGGTTGGTTGAGGGCCGGAAATGTCTCAATAAAACATCGCCAGCCGCGGAATTCGTGCATTGCACGCTCCCGCGCCGTTAGCGGGCTTGCGCTCGCCCGGCAAGGGTGCCAATAGAACGATTCTGGACTGCTGTTTTTCGCCTTGTTTTGGTGGGGGACACGCCAAGTTCTGCCGCCGCGGGGGCCGCGGGCGCCGGCAGACTGTTCCGGGGACCTTGGGGGCTCCTGGAACGGTTCCACCGGCAGCATAAGAAGTTCCACCGGCAGCATAAGAAGAAAGGGTTGGAATCGTGACGACAGCGTCTTCGGCGGACCATCCGACACGCCGTGATTTCTTATTCGTTGCAACGGGGGCAGCTGCAGCAGTAGGGGGCGCAGCTGCGCTCTGGCCCTTTATCTCCCAAATGAATCCGGACGCCTCGACCATCGCCGCCGGTGCGCCGATCGAGGTCGATCTGAGCCCGGTTGCCGAGGGGCAGGACATCAAGGTGTTCTGGCGCGGCAAGCCGATCTACATCAGCCACCGTACCAAGAAGCAGATCGACGAGGCGCGCGCCGTTCCGGTGGCGAGCCTGCCCGATCCGCAGTCCGATGAAGCCCGGGTCAAGGCGGGCCACGACCAGTGGCTGGTCGTGATCGGCATCTGCACCCATCTTGGCTGCATCCCGATCGCCCACGAAGGCAATTACGACGGGTTCTTCTGTCCCTGCCATGGTTCGCAGTACGATTCGTCCGGCCGCATCCGCCAGGGGCCCGCGCCCGCGAACCTGCCGGTGCCGCCGTACCAGTTCGTTTCCGACACCAAAATCCAGATCGGCTGAGCTTCGGACCCGCGTCCGAAGCTTCGCGCCGTCTCGCCGTTTTATTTCCTCAGGATCGCATCATGAGCGGACCATCCGACTACCAGCCGAGCAATCCGGCCCTGCAATGGATCGAGCGGCGTCTGCCGATCCTGGGTCTCGTCCATTCTTCCTTCGTCGTTTATCCCACCCCGCGTAACCTGAACTACTGGTGGACGTTCGGCGCCATCCTCTCCTTCATGCTGGGGATGCAGATCCTGACCGGCGTGATCCTGGCGATGCACTACACGCCGCACGCCGATCTCGCCTTCAAGTCGGTCGAGCTGATCGTTCGTGACGTGAACTACGGCTGGCTGCTCCGCAACATGCACGCGGTCGGCGCGTCGATGTTCTTTGTTGCCGTCTACGTCCATATGTTCCGCGGCCTTTACTACGGCTCCTACAAGGAGCCGCGCGAGGTGCTCTGGATCCTCGGCGTCATCATCTACCTCCTGATGATGGCGACGGGCTTCATGGGCTACGTGCTGCCCTGGGGCCAGATGAGCTTCTGGGGCGCCACCGTCATCACCAATCTGTTCTCGGCCATTCCCTATGTCGGCGAGAGCATCGTGACGCTGCTGTGGGGCGGCTATTCGGTCGGCAACCCGACCTTGAACCGCTTCTTCTCGCTGCATTACCTGCTGCCGTTCCTGATCGCGGGCGTCGTCGTGCTCCACGTCTGGGCGCTGCACGTCGCCGGCCAGAACAATCCGGACGGCGTCGAGCCGAAGACGGAAAAGGACACGGTGCCGTTCACGCCGCATGCGACCATCAAGGACGGCTTCGGCGTCGCCTGCTTCCTGCTGCTCTACGCCTGGTTCATCTTCTACATGCCGAACTATCTCGGCGACGCCGACAACTACATTCCGGCGAACCCGGGCGTGACGCCGCCGCACATCGTGCCGGAATGGTACTATCTGCCGTTCTACGCGATCCTGCGCTCGATCCCGAACAAGCTCGCGGGGGTGACCGCGATGTTCTCGGCGATCATCATCCTGTGCTTCCTGCCCTGGCTCGATGCCGCCAAGACCAGGTCGTCGAAGTACCGTCCGCTGGCCAAGCAGTTCTTCTGGATCTTCGTCGTGGTCTGCATCCTGCTCGGCTATCTCGGCGCGCAGCCGCCGGAAGGCATCTACGTGATCGCCGGCCGGGTCCTGACGGCCTGCTACTTCGCCTACTTCCTGATCGTGCTGCCGCTGCTCGCGCGCATCGAGACGCCGCGGCCGGTGCCCAACTCGATCTCGGAGGCGATCCTCGCCAAGCGCGGCAAGGCGATGGCTTCGATCGCGGTTGCGCTCGTCGCGGCCGGCGCGCTGTTCGTCGGCAGCTTGCAGGATGCCCGCGCCGAGGAAGGTGGCACCAGGCCGCCGGGCAACAATTGGTCGTTCGCGGGCCCTTTCGGCAAGTATGACCGCGGTGCGCTTCAGCGCGGTTTGAAAGTCTACAAGGAAGTCTGCTCCAACTGTCACGGCCTGTCCTACATCGCCTTCCGCAACCTTGCGGAAGCCGGTGGCCCCGGCTATTCGCCGGCGCAGGCGGCGGCGTTTGCCTCCGACTACAAGATCAAGGACGGCCCGAACGATGCGGGCGACATGTTCGAGCGTCCGGGCCGGTCGGCCGACTACTTCCCCTCGCCATTCCCCAACGAGCAGGCGGCTCGTGCGGCGAACGGCGGTGCGGCACCGCCCGACCTGTCGCTGATCACCAAGGCGCGTTCCTATGGCCGCGGCTTCCCGATGTTCATCATCGACTTCTTCAGCCAGTACCAGGAGCAGGGTCCGGACTACGTCTCGGCGGTGCTCCAGGGCTTTGAGGAGAAGGTACCGGAAGGCGTGACCATCCCCGAGGGCTCGTACTACAACAAGTACTTCCCGGGCCATGCCATCAAGATGCCGAAGCCGCTCAGCGACGGCCAGGTGACCTATGACGACGGCTCGCCGGCGACGGTTGCGCAGTATGCCAAGGACGTCACCACATTCCTGATGTGGACCGCTGAGCCGCACATGGAAGCGCGCAAGCGCCTCGGCCTCCAGGTGTTCGTGTTCCTGATCATCTTCGCGTTCCTGATGTACTTCACCAAGAAGAAGGTCTGGGCCGACTCGCACTGAGCGGCCGACGCGAAACGAGAATGAAAAGCCCCCGCGAGGGGGCTTTTTTGTTGCACACGCGCGTGTGTTGTTAGCGCGGTTGCCTATCGCGTTCCCAGCGGCCAAAATACCGCCAACCGCTCCACAGCACATCGTCGGAGGACACCATGGGAACCGTCATCACTTTCAAGCGCCCGGACGGCAAGGACGCCTCGGGCTATCTTGCGAACGCTGCGCGCGGCAACGCGCCGGGCGTGGTCGTGATCCAGGAATGGTGGGGCCTGTCGGACCAGATCAAGGGCCTGTGCGACCGCTTTGCGCTCGCCGGCTTCGATGCGCTGGCGCCCGATCTCTACAAGGGCAAGGTGGTGCCGTACCACGACATGGACGCGGCCGGCAAAGAGATGAACTCGCTGGACTTCATGGACGCCACCACGCAGACCGTGCGCGGCGCCACGCAATATCTGTCGCGCAACGGCGCCAAGGTCGGGCTGACAGGCTTTTGCCTTGGCGGCGCCGTCACCATCATCGGTTCGGTGCATGTGCCGGAGCTCGCCGCCGGCGTCGTGTTCTACGGCATTCCGCCGGAGCAAGCGGCCAAGCCCGCCGACGTCAAGATCCCGCTGCAGGCCCATTTCGCCAACATAGACGATTGGTGCACGCCGGAGCTGGTCAACGGCTTCGAAAAAGCCATGAAGGCCGCCGGCAAGTCGCTCGAGCTGTTCCGCTATGACGCCGAGCACGCCTTCGTCAACGAGCAGCGCCAGGCCGTGCACGACCGCGAAGCCGCCGAGCTCGCCTGGGGCAGGGCGACGGAGTTTTTCAGGAAGCACTTGGGGTAATCGCCGTAGCCCATTGTGCGGGGCGGCACCCTTGACGCCGTCCCCGCGCCATGGTGAGTATCCGTCCATGAGCATCGCAGCCCGCCCAGCCCGTCTTTGGTGGCGCACCTCCTAAGAGGTGGCCGGTGCGATTTCTTTTCCCAAAATCGTCTGAGGTCGCCAGCACAGCGCGGCGGCCTGATCGTTTGTCCTGTGTGGCGTTTCCTCGGCAAGTTTCGTAAGAGGACCCCATGAACAGGACAGTCTTTGCCCTCCCGGCCAGAAGCGATTACGTCACCCGCGGCGGTCTCGCGATCTCGCGCGTGGCCGAGCAGTTCACCGGCGGCGCCAACAGGCTCGACGATCTCGTCAGCCTGCTCGACCGGCGCCGCGGCGTGGTGCTGTCCTCCGGCACGACCGTCCCCGGGCGCTACGAGAGCTTTGACCTTGGCTTCTCCGATCCGCCGCTCAAGCTCGAGACCACTGGCGTCAATTTCAAGCTCGAAGCGCTCAACGCGCGTGGCGAGGTGCTGATCGCCTTCCTCGCTGACGTCCTGCGCGAGCCCTGCGTCGTGGTCTCCGGGAAGACCGCCACGCGCCTTGCCGGCCACATCATCCGTGGCGACGCGCCGGTCGAGGAAGACCAGCGCACGCGGCGCGCCAGCGTGATGTCGCTGGTGCGCGATCTCGTCGCCGCCTTCTCCGCCAATGACGACGGGCTGCTCGGCCTGTTCGGCGCCTTCGCCTACGATCTCGTCTTCCAGATCGAGGACCTCGTGCAGAAGCGTCGGCGCGAGGACGATCAGCGCGACATCGTGCTCTACGTCCCCGATCGCCTGCTCGCCTATGACCGTGCCACAGGGCGCGGCGTCGTGCTCAGCTACGATTTCGCGTGGAAGGGCAAGTCGACCGAAGGCCTGCCGCGCGAGACAGCCGACAGCCCGTATGTGAAGACGGGGCGCCAGGGCTTTGCCGATCACGCGCCCGGCGAATACCAGGCCACAGTCGAGACCGCGCGCGCGGCCTTTGCCCGCGGTGATCTCTTTGAAGCCGTGCCGGGCCAGCTCTTCGCCGAGCCCTGTGACCGCTCGCCGGCCGAAGTGTTCCAGCGACTCTGTGTCATCAACCCGTCGCCCTATGGCGCGCTGATGAATCTCGGCGACGGCGAATTCCTCGTCTCCGCTTCGCCGGAAATGTTCGTGCGCTCCGACGGGCGCCGCGTCGAGACCTGTCCGATTTCAGGCACGATCGCGCGCGGCACCGATGCGATCGGCGATGCCGAGCAGATCCGCCAGCTCCTGAACTCGGAGAAGGACGAGTTCGAGCTCAACATGTGCACCGACGTCGATCGCAACGACAAGGCGCGCGTCTGCGTCCCCGGCACGATCAAGGTCCTGGCGCGCCGGCAGATCGAGACCTACTCAAAGCTGTTCCACACCGTCGATCACGTCGAGGGCATGTTGCGTCCCGGCTTCGACGCGCTCGACGCTTTCCTCACCCACGCCTGGGCGGTGACGGTGACCGGGGCGCCAAAGCTGTGGGCCATGCAGTTCGTCGAGGATCACGAACGCTCGCCGCGGCGCTGGTATGCCGGCGCGATCGGCGCGGTGAACTTCGATGGCAGCATCAACACCGGTCTCACCATCCGCACCATCCGCATGAAGGACGGTCTCGCCGAGGTTCGCGTCGGCGCTACATGCCTGTTCGACTCCGATCCCGCCGCGGAAGATCGCGAATGCCAGGTGAAAGCCGCAGCCCTGTTTCAGGCGCTGCGCGGCGATCCGCCGAAGCCGCTGTCGGCGTTTGCCCCCGATGCCACCGGTTCGGGCAAGCGCGTGCTGCTGATCGACCACGACGACAGTTTTGTGCACATGCTCGCCGATTATTTCCGTCAGGTCGGCGCCAGCGTTACCGTGGTCCGCTACGTGCATGCGCTCGACATGCTCAAGCAGAAGAGGTGGGATTTGCTGGTGCTGTCGCCAGGCCCGGGCCGCCCCGAAGATTTCGGGATCAAGACAACGATCGACGCGGCTCTGGAGAACAAGCTGCCGGTGTTCGGCGTCTGCCTTGGCGTGCAGGCGATCGGCGAATATTTTGGCGGCGAGCTCGGCCAGCTCACCCATCCCGCGCACGGCCGGCCCTCGCGGGTTCAGGTGCGCGGTGGGCGCTTGATGCGCAATCTGCCGAACGAGATCGTGATCGGCCGCTATCACTCGCTCTTTGTCGAGCGCGACAGCATGCCCGAAGTTCTTGATGTCACGGCCAGCACCGAGGACGGCGTCGCCATGGCGCTGGAGCACAAGACCCTGCCGGTCGGCGGCGTGCAATTCCATCCGGAATCGCTGATGTCGCTCGGCAACGAGGTGGGCCTAAAGATTGTTGAGAATGCGTTCCGGCTGGATGCGGGAGCGAATTGAGTGCCGTCATTGCGAGGAGCGAAGCGACGAAGCAATCCAGAAGAGATCTGGATTGCTTCGCTTCGCTCGCAATGACGAGAAAACCAAAGCGAGAGACCAATGACCTTTGACCACGATCTGAAGGCGAGCGTCCGCACCATTCCCGACTATCCCAAGCCGGGGATCATGTTCCGCGACATCACGACCTTGCTTGCGGATGCGCGGGCGTTTCGCCGCGCGGTCGACGAGCTCGTCAATCCCTGGGCCGGCAACAAGATCGACAAGGTCGCCGGCATGGAGGCGCGGGGCTTCATCATCGGCGGCGCGGTGGCGCATCAGCTCTCGGCCGGCTTCGTGCCGATCCGCAAGAAAGGCAAGCTGCCGCACACCACCGTGCGCATCGCTTACTCTCTCGAGTACGGGATCGACGAAATGGAAATGCATGTCGACGCCATCTCGCCCGGCGAGCGTGTGATCCTGGTCGACGATCTCATCGCGACCGGCGGCACTGCCGAGGGTGCGGTAAAATTGCTGCGCCAGATCGGCGCCAACGTCGTCGCCGCCTGCTTCATCATCGATCTGCCCGAGCTCGGCGGCGCCGCCAAGCTGCGCGCCATGGACGTGCCGGTGCGCACGCTGATGACGTTCGAGGGGCATTGAGTCTCCGCCGTGGCGATCCTTAGATCGCCTCCGCCTTCAACTCGGCCCGCCAATGGGCCCCGCGCTCCTTCAGCAGCGCGTTCCTGACATAGCCGCTCTCCTCATCCTCCAGACGCTCGCATTCGCCGAACGTCAGGCCGGCCTCGCCATGCGCGTTCCAGGCGGCCTGGAGGCTGCGGCAGGGATGGCTGCCCTGGCGCAGGGTGAACCAGATGCGGTTCTGGATCGTCTCCAGGTTCGGCGCCTGGCCGACCCAGGCCTCGCGCGAGGCCGCGCAGCGGACGACGTAGATGCCCGCAATGGTCTTCCGCTCCTTGTAGGCGGCGATGGCTGCTTTCCGGTCGATGCTCACGGGGAGGGGCCTTGCTGAGGGACGCTGCTGCGCAGTCTTAGTAGCAGCAGGGACGTTCGGCGTCAATATTACCCGGGTAAAATAGTCAGGACCGCTGCAGAATCAGGCTGAGCTCGAGCTCGCGGAAGGCGAGGTAATTCCGCCGGGTCCACTGGTGCAGCTCGGTCGAAGAGTCCTTCTCCTGGCGCAGATAGCCGGTGAAGGAGAAGTTCAGCCGGTCGATATAGGTCTTGAGGAAGCCGGGCAGCGCCGGCAGACGGAACAGCCGGCCGCCGGCCATCGCGGGCGGCAGCTCGCCGCGGATGATGAACTCGTTGTCGACGGTGATCAGGTTGATCCGCGGGATCTGCTGGCGCAGCATCTCGTGCGCGCGGACGGAGACGCGATCGGTGTCGGCGACGAACAGGATCATCGGCGCCACGTGCCGGCGCGCCGCCTCCTTGAGCAGGCCGATCTCGTCGGTCATCTTGAAGAACTCGTCAAAGGCGTGGAAGCCGAGGTCGATGACCTTGGCGAGCCCGTCATCGACGATGACGCGGTCCATCAGCTGCATCTTGCCGTAGGTGTCGATGACGTCGGCAGTCTCGGTCACCTTCGGCAGGTAATCGAGCAGCGACGGCTCCTTCAAATTGACGTCGAACGCCGTGACGTTGCCGTTCTTGAGCAGCAGGAATTCGGCAAGCAGCCGCGCCAGCAGCGTCTTGCCGACCTGCGGGCGGGGCGAGCAGATGATGTAGAGGGGCGTCGCGGGCATCACGAGCTATTATCTGAGCGAACTCACCGCCCAATCCAGCCGTATCCGTACCTCGCCCGCAACTATTTTTCGCTGCTGCGGGTGCCGGACTTCGAGCCGACGATGTCGGTCAGCCGAATCCGGTCGAACTCGCTCCACACGTTCGCCAGCCAATGCCGGACATAGCCGCGGAGCACGAACGAATAATTCGCGGCCTCGTCGTTGATGCCCTTGTTGGCGACGAATTTCAGGAACGGAACTGACGAAACCTCGACCTGTTCATAGGCCATTTCGTTGAGCTTGGGGATGGTCAGCTCGGTCGCATCCTTGATGCGGTGGAAGTAGGAATTGTAGGTCGACTGGTCCCACTGGAAGAACTGGGTGTCGTTGATGAAGTTCTTCACCAGGAAATATTTTGCACCACCCATGAAGCCCGCGGTCTCGGCGATCTCGTCCAGCGAGGCGATCGAGGGTCCGAGGATGTGGAACACCGCGAAGGTGATCTGGCCGGCCTTGGCGGCGTCGAGGAAGCCGATGTCGCGCAAGGAGGCCAGCGCCGGCGAAAGCAGGCCGGCACGGACGTCGATCACGGTCACCGACGGGCTCGCCGCGTTGAGCGTATCGAAGATCTTCATCTGATCCGACGTCGTCATCATGTCGACGATCTCGGTAATCTCCGGATGGAAACGCTTCAGCGTTCCCCGCGGCGACTCCGTGTCGAAGGCGCGTGTCGGCACGTTGTTGGCGGAAAAATAATCGAGCAGGGTGCGCGATACCGTGGTCTTGCCGACCCCGCCCTTGTCCGCGCCCACCACAACCACTGCCGGCTTTGCCATTGCTGTCCCCTAACGCGCCCCCGATCGCGAGATCGCAATCGGCCGGGCCCCAAATCGATGTCCCAAGGATGTCCCAAGTCTGCTGTTGGGCGCGAACATGGCAGAAACAAGGGAGAATTCAAATCCTCGGCATGCCGTGCCGGCAATTCCCGAAGTTTTTCCCAAACGCAGTGAAACCGGCTTGAGGCGCGGCCAGACCGCACGCTCAGTGGCGGCCCCACGGACCCATGGGATTGCCTATCGAACTGCCCAACGGATTGCCGGCCGCGGTTCCGGAGGGGCGTGGCGCAGGGACGGGCGGCGATGTGGCCCGGCCGCCTGCATCGCTCCACGGACCCTGGGGCAGTGCCGGCGGGGCGTCCTGCTGATCGGCCTGCGCCTCGGGCTCGTCCGCGGCGGGTTGTTCCGTCTCGTCGTTCGGCGGCGGCAGCGGACCGGGATCACGACCGCCGGCGAACTTGACCAGCGCGTCGACGCGGGACTGCACCGAGGGGTGGGTCGCGAACAGATCGGCAAAGCCTTCGCGGGGATTGTCGAGGCAAAGCTCCATCACCGCGGAGGTCGCGCCCGGCAACTCGCCGCGGCCTTCGATCTTGCGCAGCGCCGAGATCATGGCGTCAGGGTTCTTCGTCAGCTCGACCGAGCCGGCATCGGCCAGATATTCGCGCGAGCGCGACAGTGCGAGCTTGACCACTTGCGACACCAGCCAGGCCACCACGATCAGCACGACCGCGATGATGATGACCACGATTGCGCCGCCGCCGGAGCTCTTGCTGTCGCTCGACGACGAGGACGACCGCGACGACGAGGAGGAAGAGCCTGACGACCACGATCCGCCAGAGCTCCAGCTCAAATTGGTGAACACGCGAAAGAACAGTTCGCCGAAGAAGCCGACCACGCCGGCGATGATCACGGCGACCACCATCAGCTGCACGTCGCCGTTCTTGATGTGGGTGAGCTCGTGGCCCAGCACCGCCTCGATCTCCTGGTCGTTCAGCGCCTTCAGGAGACCGGTGGTGACGGTCACCGCATATTGCCGCGGATTGAGGCCGGTCGCGAACGCGTTCAGCGCCGGAGAGTCCATGATCTTCAGCTTCGGCATGGTGATGCCGCGCGAGATGCAGAGATTTTCCAGCAGATTGTAGAGCCGCGGCTGCTCCTGCCGGGTGACGTCATGGCCGCCGGTCACCGCGTCGATCATCGACTGGTGGAAGAAATAGGCGATGACGATCCAGGCGATCGCCGCAAGCGTTGCAAACGGGAAAGCGACGATGAGGTCGTGGAAGGCGCGGTTCAGATAATAGGCGACGGTCCCGTTGCCGTTGATGACGACCTCGGCGACCAGCGCGCCGGCATAGACCAGCACATAGACCAGCGCGAACAGGCCGGCGAGCAGCAGCATCGAACGAAACTTGTTCGAGGCGATGTGCGTGTAGAGACCATACGCGGCCATGACGCGTTGCCCTGCCGGTCGATCGGCTCAGATCAGAATTTCACCTGAGGCGCAGCCTCGACCTCGGCGCGGCTGGTGCCGAGATCGAAGAAGTCCTTCTTGGTGAAGCCGAACATGCCGGCGAACAGGGCGACGGGCATCTGCTGGATACCGGTGTTGTATTCCTGGACCGCGTTGTTGAAGAAGCGGCGGCTCGCCGCGATCTTGTTCTCGAGGTCGGAGAGCTCGCTGGCGAGCTGCTGGAAATTGGCGTTGGCCTTGAGGTCGGGATAGGCCTCCGACAGTGCGATCAGCCGGCCGAGCGCGCCGGAGAGCTGGTTCTCGGCGGCGGACACCTGCGCCGGCCCCTGCGCCGACATCGCCGAATTGCGCGCCTTGATGACGTCGTCGAGCGTGCCGCGCTCATGCGAGGCATAGCCCTTCACTGTCTCGACCAGGTTCGGGATCAGGTCATGACGTTGCTTGAGCTGCACGTCGACATCGGCAAAGGCCTGGCCGACGCGCTGGCCCAGCGCCACCAGTCGGTTGTAGGCGCTGAAAGCGAACAGCACGAGGACAACGATGACGCCGAGAACGATCCAGCCGGTCGACATGGAGAACTCCTGAAGGGGGAAGAAGGCGGGCGCAGCCTAGACCAAATTGGCGCGGAGCGAGAGCCCCAGCGCAGAGAGAGGTAAGACTTGGTCGGATCAGGAACCATCCGAGTTCAAGGCAAAAAGGGCCGAACGGGGTTAACTTTCGGACGGAACGGCATCGCCCCAGCGCCAGCGACGGGCGCCTGCATAGGCGGCCTTGTCGCGCCGCGCGACCTTGGCGAGTTCGACACCGTCCTCCGTGCAGAGCTTCGCCGTGATCTCGGCCTTGCCGACATCCGGCGGCGCCAGCATCCGCGCGGCGCGGGTTACGGGCGGAGCGCGTGTCAGGGCGACGTAGATGAAGCGCTCGTCCTCGAACGGCACCTCGGCGCCCTTGATCTGGCGGTGCGCCTGAGAGCGGGGCAGGCGCTGGTTGAAATGGCACCAGTCGGGCGCGATGAGCGGGCAGGGCTTTTCGTGCGGGCAGGGCGCGGCGACATAAGCGCCCGCCGCGATCAGTTGCTGGCGCAGTGCGAGGATGCGGGCGTAGCCGGCAGGCGTGCCGGGCTCGATCACGACCAGCGCGTGGCGCGCTTTGGCCCACATTGTCTCGGTGAGCTTGCGCTGGTCACTCTCGGCGAGCTCGCCGATGACATAGCTCGCGACGACGAGATCGGCTTCCGAGACCTCGGCGAGATTGCCGCCGGCATCGCCCGGCAGGTAGCGGCAGTCCGCGAGGCGCGTGCTGTCGCGCGCCAACTCGAGCGCGAGCCGGCTGAGCGTGGCGTTGGCGTCAAGCAGGGTGAAATCTTGCAATGACGGAAAGGCTTCCGCAGCAGCCCAGCTTGCGGTGCCCGGACCTGCGCCGACGTCGAGCAGCGTTTCAGGGGCGAGGTCCGGCACGATTTCGGTCAGCGCATTCAGGCTCGCTGCGACGGCCGCGTAGGTCGCCGGCATGCGTGCCAGCGCGTAGGCGAGCGCATCGGCTTCGGATTTGATCGTGCCGGAGCCGCCGCCTGAGCGATAGGTGGTCGAGATCTTCTGCGAGCGCTGTGCAGCGTCGGTGCGGGAAAAGCCTTGCAGCCTGGCATCAAGCGCGGCCTTGAGTTCGGCGGGGAGGGTGGGTGAGATCATCATCCGCGGTCATGCCCCGCGCAGGCGGGGCATCCAGTACTCCGAGACAGTGCCGTCAACCGAGAAGCCGCGGCGTACTGGATCATCCGCCTGCGCGGATGATGACGTCAATGGGTACGGATGGATTGCGCCTCACGCCACGTTCTGGTCGAGAATGTCCACCGCCTCTGACAGGCTCACCGACACGAGTTGCGAGACGCCGCGCTCGGCCATGGTGACGCCGAACAGGCGGTTCATCCGCGCCATCGTGATCGGGTTGTGCGTGATGATGACGAAGCGCGTGTCGGTCGAGCCGGTCATCTCGTGCAGGAGGTTGCAGTACCGTTCGACGTTATGGTCGTCGAGCGGCGCGTCGACTTCGTCCAGTACGCAGATTGGCGAGGGGTTCGTCAAGAACACCGCGAAGATCAGCGCCATCGCGGTCAGTGCCTGCTCACCGCCCGAGAGCAGCGACAGCGTCTGCGGCTTCTTGCCCGGCGGCTTGGCGATGATTTCGAGACCGGCTTCGAGGGGATCGTCGCTTTCGATCAGATGGAGCGCCGCCTCGCCGCCGCCGAACAGCTCGACGAACAGGCGCTTGAAGTGGTTGTTAACGACCTCGAACGAGGTCAAGAGGCGCTCGCGCGCTTCCTTGTTGAGGCTCTGGATGCCCTGGCGCAAGCGCTTGATGGCTTCGACGAGGTCATCGCGTTCGGTGACCAGGCCGGTGTGCTGGGTCTCGACCTCGCGCAGCTCTTCCTCGGCGCGCAGGTTGACCGCGCCCAGGCGCTCGCGGTCGCGGCGCATCTTTTCGAGGTCTTCCTCGATGACATGCAGCGGCGGCAGCTCCGCGCCGGGCTCGATCTCGGCAAGGCCGGCGACAGCCTGCGGCTCGACTTCGAGCATGTCGCGGATTTCGCGCTCGATGTCCTCGAGCCGGCGCCGCGAACCCTCCATGCGCTCCTCGGCACGTGCAGTTGCCTCGCGGGAGCTCGACAGCGCTTCGAGCGTCAGCTTGGCAACGCGATCTGTCTCCGCCATTGCGGTCTCCGCGGTGGCGAGCGCGTCGGCGGCCATGCGGCGGTCGTTCTCGGCATACTCGATCTCGGTGATCAGCGCGCTGCGCTTCTCGGCGAACACGGCGGGGGCGTTTTCGAGATCGCTGCGCTCGATCGAGACTTCGGTGATGCGGGTCTGGATGGTGTCGATATGGGAGGCCGCGCTCTCCTTGCGGTTCTGCCATTCGGTGCGCTCGGCGAGGATCGCCTGCACGCGGCGGTCGGCAAGCTCGGCTTCGCGCGCCAGTGCCTGCGCCTCGGCGCGGACCTGAGCGGCCATGCGGCGATGGCCTTCGATGTCGCTGCGGACGGCGGCGAGACGGGTCTCGGTGTCCTCGCTCGACGGCAACTCGCTGATGCCGGCCTCGGCGTATTCGTACGCGGCTTCGGCCTCGGCACGGTCGGCGGCGAGACGGCTGTGCGCCTCCGACAGCGTCGCCTTGCGCGCGGCGTGGCGGCTGATCTCGCGCTCGGCGGTGGCATGGCGCTCACGCGCGACGTTCAGCTCGCGCTGCGCGGCGCGCCAGGCTTCGCGGCTGGCACCTTCGGTGCTGGCGGCCATCTGCAGTTCGGACTCGGCATTCTCCAGCGCCTGACGCTTGATCTGCGCGTCGATGCGGGCCTGCTCCAGCTCGTTCTCGATGTCGACGAGGCGGGCGCGCTCGGCCAGGCGCCGCGCGGCACCGGTCGGGGCGTGAGCAGCGGCGACGAAGCCGTCCCAGCGCCAGACGTCGCCCTCGGGCGAGACCAGCCGCTGGCCGGTCTTGAGCTGCGAGACCAGCTCGGCGCCGCGCTCGCGCGGCACCACGCCGATCTGCGCCAGGCGGCGCGTCAGCTCGGCCGGCGCCTGCACATGGTTGGCGAGCGGGGTGACGCCTTCGGGCAGCTCCGGATCGCCGTCGGTGACGCCGGCATTGGTCCAGCGCATCGGCGCCGAGGGATCGACGGGCGCATCGAGATCGTCGCCGAGTGCGGCACCGATCGCCTTTTCAAAGCCCTTGTCGACGGTGATGCCGTCGATGATCGGCGGCCACAGATTCTTGGTCTCGCCGTTGACGATTTTTGAGATCGTGCGCGCCTCGGTATCGAGCCGCTGCACGCGCTTGTCGGCTTCGACCAGCGGCGAGCGTGAGGATTCCAGCGTCTGGCGCGCGGCGACATGCGCGGCTTCGCTCGCCTGCGCTGCCGCTTCCGACGCCGCAAGCGTCTGCTCGGCGGTCTCGACGGTTGCGGTCAGCTCGTCGAGGTCGCCGAAGCCGCCGGTCTCGTCGGCGAGCTTCTGCTCTTCCGCGGCGACATTGGTGATTTCCTGGTCGAGACGGGCGAGCTTGTCGCGGTGGGTGCGGACGTTGGCTTCGAGTTGATTGCGCTTGGCGGTGAGATCAGCGAGCGCGGTGGTGAGCTCGGCGAACTGCTGCTCGGTTTCGGTCAGCACCGCCTCGGCTTCGCCGACGCGCTCGTCGACGCCGGAGCGCTTCTCGACGCGCGACTTGATCTCTTCCTTCAGCTCGGCATCTTCGGCGTCGAGCCGCTGCAAGGCGACGTCGGCATCCATGGTCTGCTGCTGGGCGCGCGCGATGTCGCCTTCGAATTGGGCCAGGCGGCGTTCGAGCTCGGCGACGCGCTCCTTGGCGCGTTCTTCCTCGCGGTCGAGCAGTTCGCGGGCATTGGTCAGGCGCTGAAGCCCGGCTGCGGCGCGCGCTTCGGCATCACGCAGCGCCGGCATTTCGGCGGCGCGGATCGCCTGGATACGGGCGGCTTCGGCCTGGTGCTGGGTGCGCTCGGCCATCTCGCGCACGGCGAGATCGTGGGTCTGGCCGGATTCGTTGACGTCGGCGTGGGCGCCGATCCAGCGCAGATGGAACAGTGTGGCCTCGGCCTTGCGGACCTTGGCTGCGACTTCGCGATAGCGCACGGCCTGACGGGCCTGCTTCTTCAGGCCTTCCATCTGGCCTGCGAGCTGGCCGATCACGTCCTCGACGCGGGTGAGATTGGTTTCGGCGGCTTTCAGCCGCAGCTCGGCCTCGTGGCGGCGGGCGTGCAGACCGGCGACGCCGGCGGCGTCTTCCAGCACGCGACGACGCTGCTCGGGCTTGGCCTGGATGATCTCGCCGATCTTGCCCTGGTGGACGAGGGCGGGCGAGCGCGCGCCGGTGGCGGCGTCGGCGAACAGAATCTGCACGTCGCGGGCGCGGACATCGCGGCCGTTGATGCGGTAGACTGAGCCGGCCTCGCGCTCGATGCGGCGGGAGATTTCCAGCAGCTGGCTGTCGTTCATCGCCGCCGGCGCGGTGCGATCGGCATTGTCGATCGTCATCGTCACTTCGGCATGGTTGCGCGCGGGACGGTTGCCGGAGCCGGCAAAGATCACCGCGTCCATGTCGGCGGCGCGCAGCGATTTGTACGAGGTTTCGCCCATCGCCCAGCGCAGCGCCTCGACCAGATTCGACTTGCCGCAGCCGTTCGGTCCGACCACGCCGGTCAGGCCGGGCTCGATGACGAAGTCCGTGGGCTCAACGAAAGACTTGAAGCCGTGAAGGCGCAGGCGGGTGATTTTCATAAACACGCATCTCTGTTGGCAGGCGCGAATCCCCCTGCCCGGACAATACCATGGAAGGCAATGTCGCTGTCTGGGCGAGTCGCGCGGGGCGCCTCATGCGGCGGACAATGGCCGCGGTGCGCCGCAAGGGCAACCTGTGAAAGCCGCTTTTCCCAAGGGATTTATGCCGGGAAAGCTACGGTTTTCGAGATGCGAATCAGGATCTTGACGAGCGAATCAGCTCTTCAGCAGCGGATTGATCTTCTTCGCGAATTCCTCGAACGAGGTCTCGCCCTTGATCTTCTCGCCGTTGATGAAGAAGGTCGGCGTCGAATCGACCTTCAGAACGTCGCTGGCATATTTCTGGTCGGCGGCGATCTTGTCGAGCAGCGCCTGGTCCTTCAGGCAGGCTTCCACCTGCTGCTGGGTGAGGCCGGCCTGCTTGCCGATCCGCGTCAGCGTCTCGGTGGTGTTCTTCGTCACCCAGTCGTTCTGCTGGCGGAACAGCATGTCGGTGACCGCAAAGTATTTCGGCGCGTCGCCATTGGCGATGCAGCGCGACAGCATCGAGCCGGCGGCGGCTTTGATGTCGAGCGGGAACTCGCGGAAGATGTAACGCACCTTGCCGGTGTCGATGTATTCCGACTTGATCTTGGGGAACACCTGCTCGTTGAAGGCCGCGCAATGCGGGCAGGTCATCGAGGCGTATTCGGTGATGGTGACGGCGGCGTCCTTGGAGCCCAGCGCCATGTCGGGCAGCGACACCGGCTTGGCGACATCGCCGGCGGCCTGCGCCATAGCTTCAGGAATCATGGCTTCGGAAATGAACCGCAGCGGCGAGAGCCCGGCGAGCGCGGCAAGACCGGTCAGCGACAGCATCGTGGTGAAGGCGCGGCGGGTGATGATCAAGGTCGGCTCCCGAATTGGCGTGGTCTCGCGCCCTGAGGCTCATATGAAGGTTCCCGGGCGGCCTGTCGCTAGCTTGAAACGTCGTTTGAGGCAATGGCGAGCGGCAGGGCAAGGTCCAGATTGGCCGCAGAATGAGGCTCAATTTCGCTTGATGGCGGCTCCGAGCCGCGCCAGCGCCGTCTTCAACTCTTCATCTTCGATATCCCCCAGGCTCTCCGCCACCTTGGCGACGGCCTTGGGATCCGGCGGGCCGGGCCGCACAGGGCGCCGCGGCCGCGACAGGGGCGCCTGGCGGAAGGCGAGCTTGCCGACCGCGCTCCAGCCGAAGAAGCGGTTCACCCGCTCCAGGATCACGTCGGCCGAGTGCTGGATCTCCAGCGCCATCGGGCCCTCGACCCGCAGCACCAGCGTCGCCGGCTCCTGCGGCTGGCCCTCGACCGGCCGCGGCCATTGCATCTTCAGCGGCTCGGCATGGGCCGCGATCTCAGCCCCCGCAATCTGCGCCCACCGCGTCACCAGCTCGCGCGCGGCAAAACCCTGCTTGGCATAGGCCTCGGCAAAGACGTCGTTGAGCAGGATCCCGAGCGGCTTGGCGCTGATGGGGCCGGGTTTGGGTGGGAATTTGGACATGGGCCCTTATAGCACTCCGTGGCTCCAGCCACAGGCTCCTCGCCGTGAAGAAAGACGTGGATGCCCGCGACGAGCGCGGGCACGACGTGGAGAGATCGGCTCGGCGCCGCTACAGTGGCCCCATGAGCCCGAAATCTGCCCTCAAGGCCAAGTCGGAACCAACGCAGCCGGTAGCGTCATCGCGCCCGACGCTGCTGCTCGCCTGGTACGACCGGCACCGCCGCAGGCTGCCCTGGCGCGCCGCGCCCGGTGAGACGTCGGATCCGTACCGCGTCTGGCTGTCGGAGATCATGCTGCAGCAGACCACGGTCAAGGCGGTCGAACCCTATTTCGAGAAATTCGTTGCGCGCTGGCCGGATGTCACAGCGCTGGGGAACGCCTCGCAGGATGACGTGCTGCGGATGTGGGCCGGGCTCGGCTATTATTCGCGCGCACGCAATCTCTATGCCTGTGCGGTGGCGGTCACGCGCGAGCATGGCGGCGCCTTTCCGGACACCGAGGAGGGGCTGCGAACTCTGCCGGGGATCGGGCCCTACACTGCGGCTGCGATTGCGGCCATCGCCTTCGATCGCCATACCATGCCCGTTGACGGCAATATCGAGCGCGTGGTGTCGCGCCTGTTCGCGGTCGAGGAGGAGCTGCCGCAGGCCAAGCCGCTGATCCAGCAACTGGCGGCGACGCTGCTGGCCAACGCCCGCGCCGGCGACAGTGCGCAAGCGCTGATGGATCTCGGTGCCTCGATCTGCACGCCGAAAAAGCCGGCCTGCTCGCTGTGCCCGCTGAACGAGGATTGCACGGCACGCGCGCTTGGGACGCAGGAGACGTTTCCGCGCAAGGCGCCGAAGAAGAGCGGAACGCTGCGGCGCGGTGCCGCCTTCGTCGTCACGCGCGGCGATGAACTGCTCGTCCGCAGCCGACCTGAAAAGGGATTACTCGGCGGTATGACCGAGGTGCCAGGTTCCGGCTGGTTCGCCGGACAAGAGGACGCGACGGCAAAACAGCAGGCGCCGGACCTAAAAGGGCTATCGCGCTGGCAGCGCAAGCTCGGCGTTGTCACCCACGTCTTCACGCATTTCCCGCTGGAGCTCGTGGTCTACATCGCGAAGGCCGAACCCCGCACGCGCGCCCCCGAGGGCATGCGCTGGGTGCCGATCGCGACGCTCGCCGGCGAGGCGCTGCCCAACGTCATGCGCAAGGTGATCGCGCACGGATTGAGCCTCTAGCCCTCGCTCCTGCTGACACTAGCCTGTCAGCAGCCTTGCGTTATGTACGAGCGGTAACGGAGGTTCACATGATCAAGACCGCGCTTGACAACTTTCCAAGGCCGCCCTGCGCCGAACTGTTGGGGTGGCGCCTGCTCGATGCCCGTCCCGAGGAGGGCTGGATCAAGCTCGGCTTCGAGGGCAAGCCCGAATTCTGCAATCCGGCCGGCTTCATCCAGGGCGGCATGCTCTCGGCCATGCTCGACGACACCATGGGCCCCGCTGTGCTCGTAATGAGCGAGGGCCGACTCTACACCACTACCATCAGCATGACCGTGAATTTTCTTGCGCCCGCAAAGCCCGGCCCGATCATCGCCGAGGCGACGGTGACGCAACTCGGCAAGACGATCGCGTTCGTCGAGGCGAAGCTGATGGCCGAGGATGGCACCGTGCTCGCGACGGCGAGTGCGACCGAGCGGCTGCTGGAGGCGGCAAGGGTGGTGCGGTAGTCTAGCCGCGCACGCGGCGTCCCTGCACGCAGGGCTTATACAGCGCTTGTAGCGCCTTGCCGCGCAGCAACATGAGTTGCGGCCTCAACCCGCCGCGCGCCGCGATCCAACGCTGCACCGGCCCGGGATACATGGAGCACAGGTAATTGGTGGCGTCAGGGTTGGTAATTGTCCTTCCCTTCCGACCGAAATCCCAAGCAGCGTGGAAGCCGAGAGCGGCCTTCGAGGTCACGCAGATTTTGTCAGCGGCAACTGCACCGAGAACGATGGTGCACGACGAGGCACAAAGTCCATCGATGATTACGGTCTCTCCGGACGTGCGCAGGCGCTGATATCTGTCAACGTAGGTGTCGATTAGCCCGCCACGATCGCCGGCGATCCGTATCGCCGCATGACTTGCGTGCATTTCGGCCAGCAAGATAGCCGCCGCAAGCAACTCTGCCCGGAACTTCATGATCGCGGCCTCGGTTATTGGCGTCTATCGGATGGACAAGTTCTCTCGCATTCAAGGACTGGCGTAGATCAAAGCGCACGAGCGAACGGTTGCGACCGCTCATGGTCTTCAACCTCGGCGCTGAAAGCGCAGGACCATCCCGGGGGCGTTGAAACCGACAGGCATTGATCTAGGTCAATTGGACATGCAGGGCGCGCCAAATGATGGCGTAAGTGCCTGTCCCGTTGACGGCATCACCCTGCGGATCCAACGACGGGAGAACGCCCATGTTTCGATATGCTTTAGTTGGCCTGGCCGCAGCCGCTCTTGTCGGCGCAAGCCTTGTTCCCGATGACGCACTCGCCCGTGGTGGCCGTGGAGGAGGTGGCGGCTATCGCGGTGGAGGAGGATTTCACGGAGGAGGCACTCACTACAGGGGCGGTGCCGTTCACGCTGGTCGCTACGGCGGCCGCGCTTACGTCTCCCGGCCGATAGCAAGGCACCCTGTAGCGCGCACAGCGGCGCGTAGAGGCGTCTACCGGGGAGCGGCATACGGAGCCGCAGCAGTAGGAGTCGGAGCGGCGGCGGCAGGTGCATACGGCTACTACAACAACCGTTGCTACGATGCCTACGGCAATTGGGTGTGTTCCGGACAGTATGGATATTGATGGGCCGTGACGCATGCGGGGCGGCTGGACCACTCTTACCGCCCCGCTTGTCTGTTTAAGCCCTAGCCCTGTACCAATCGGCCAGTTCGTCAGCCAATGTCACGAGTTGCACTTCCGTCGTCAACGCGGCGCGATCAAGGGCTCGCGCGCTTCGCATCCCCACTGACGATCGGCGGCTTCGCGTTCAGCGCCTCGACCTGGAAACCCGCAACGCGCTTGTAGTTCGCGGCGATGTCTTCCAGCTCCTTCTGCGACAGCACGTCGGTGACGACCTTGTAACCGTCAGGCGCGCGTTCCTCGACGAGCTGCATCACTTGCTCCGGGCCGTTCTTGCGGTTGAGCAGCACGAGGTCGGTGGTCGCGGGCCGCCGCTCGGCTTCATAGGCGAGCAGCGCGGCTTGCGTCGGGCCGTGCGCCAAAATCTCGCGGGTGATGGTGCGGGCATCGAGGATCGCTTGCGAGGCGCCGTTCGAGCCGATCGGGTACATCGGATGCGCGGCATCGCCCATCAGCGCGACCTTGCCAAAGGTCCATTGCGAGACCGGGTCGCGGTCGACCAGCGGATATTCATAGGCGTGCGGGCAATTCTTGATCAGGCCGGGCACGTCAAGCCAGTCGAACTGCCAGCTCTCGAACCACGGCAAGAACTCTTCCAGCCGCGCGGTGCGGTTATAGTCCTCGCGCCGCCACTGATAGGTCGGCGGCATGTGGCGCTCGGCGACCCAGTTGATCAGGTGATTGCCCGCCGCATCCGGCTCCTTCGAAATCGGGTAGCAGACGAATTTCAGGATCTCGTGGCCGGCCATGATCATAGTGCGGCCGGTCAAGAAGGCCTTTGACGGCGTTACGCCGCGCCAGAGGATACGACCGTTCCAGATCGGCGGGCCCTCTTGCGGATAGAGCTTTTCTCGCGCGGCGGAATGGATCCCGTCGGCGGCGATCATGATGGCGCCTTCGCAAGTCCCGGCCGGTTTGCCGGTCGCCCTGTCGATGAAGTCGGCGCGGACGCCGTTCGCCGTCTCGGTCCAGCCGGTCAGATGATGGCTGGTCAAAATGTTGTCGCGGCCGAGCCGCTCGATTGCGGTGTCGAGCAGGAGTTGCTGGAGGGTGCCGCGATGGATCGAGAACTGCGGCCATTTGTAGCCGGCTTCCAGCCCGCGCGGCTCGCTCCAGATCGGCTTGCCGTGCTTGGAGAAATAACCGAGCTCGCGGGTGCGCACGCCGCTGGCATCGAGCTTGTCCATCAGGCCGAGCTCGATCAGCTCGCGCACCGCATGCGGCAGCACGTTGATGCCGACGCCGAGCGGCTTCAGTTCCGCGACGCTCTCGAACACCTTCACGGGAATGCCGATTCCGTGCAGGCTGAGCGCAAGCGTCAGCCCGCCGATGCCGCCGCCGGCGATGAGTACCGTCATGACCAAACCCCTCCGATTGCGGGCGTCTTGGCATAGGCGGGCCGCGGTGGGCAACTGCGAAGAGCAAAAGCACTGAGAACGACGTACTATGGACCTGGCGGCCCGCAGCCGTTAATTTCCAATTTTCCCATGAGGTCCGACATGCTCAAGCTCTACTACGCCACCGGCACCTGCGCGCTCGCCACCTACATGACCCTGGAGGAGGCCGGCGCCGACTACACGGCTGAACGGCTGAGCTTCAAGGATAATCAGCAGAACAGCCCGGACTATCTCGCGATCAATCCGAAGGGCCGCGTGCCGGCGCTGGTGACCGATCGTGGCGTCCTCACCGAGACGCCGGCGATGCTGGCCTACCTCGCGCAAACCTTCCCCAAGGCGAAGCTCGCGCCGCTCGACGATCCCTTCGACTTCGCCCAAGCGCAGTCGTTCAACTCTTATCTCTGCTCGACCGCGCACATCAACCATGCCCACAAGATTCGCGGTGCGCGCTGGGCGACGCAGGAGAGCTCGTTCGCCGACATGAAGGCGATGGTCCCGAAGACCATGGGAGCCTGCTTCTCCTTGATCGAGCAGAAGATGTTCAAAGGCCCCTGGGTGATGGGCGACCAGTTCACGATCTGCGATCCCTATCTCCACACGCTCTCGCTCTGGCTCGAGGGAGACAGCGTCGACATCAATGCCACGCCGAAGATCGCCGATCACTTCAAGCGCATGTCGGACCGCCCCGCCGTGCGCAAGGTGATGGACGCGCAGAAGGCGTAAGATCTCGGCGACGCTAGGTCGGCGTGGCCCATAGTTCACGCTCTCCCGCTGGCTCGATCCGATAACCATGCTGTTTCAAGATAGACGGCGCCTGTTCGAAGGCGCCGTCATGCAGGGCGAGGAAGATCGTGCTCTTGTGCTCGGACAAGAGCCGCGCCGCTCCCGTGAGCGCCAGCGTCTCAGCGCCCTCGATATCCATCTTGATCAGGTCCGGGGTCGGAAAGTCGTCGAGGCGGACCGTCCTGATCGAAGTTCCGGTTTCTGAAATCTTCCCCATGTAGCCGTATTTGCCGACATCATCGTTGGTATGGAAAAACGTCTCGCCCTCTCGGTCGGTTACGGCCGCCTCGATCACCTCGACATTCCCGATGTCGTTGAGATTGAGATGTTTGCGAAGCCTTGACGCGTTGGCAGGGTTTGCTTCGAACGCAAGAACACGGCCTTGCGGTCCAACAAGCCTCGAAAGCATCAGGGTGTAATATCCGGCGTGTGCGCCGACATCAAAAACCGTCATGCCTGGCTTTACGCGGGCGGCGATCGCCCTGGCATGATCGCTTTCATATGTACCGAGCCAGCAGCTCTGATTGCCGGCTCCGGCGACCCATTTCAGGCCTCGGTTCGGCCCGGTGAGCACCCGCATGACGGAAGATGGCGAAACCAGCTTGAACGGAAGACGGATCAACCATCCAAGTGGTTGGTGCGGGTCCAGCATGCTCTCGATCCCCTTCGGTTCCTGTGGTTGGCTCATTAAAGACGCAGAGTGGCCCCGTTTCAAGTCGAGCGTCTTGCGACGTCGCTGTGGTGCTCACCGTTTGCGTTTCTCCAACTCCCGCCCCGTCTCCAGCATCAGCCGCCGCAGCCAGATCGATCCCGGATCCATCTGCGCCCGTGTCGGATAGAACATGAACTGCTCGTCGATCCCGGGATCGAGCGGCGGCGTCACCGTGACGAGCCCAAGCTGCTTTGACAGCGCCGCGATCAGCCGGCGCGGCACGAAGGCGACGAGGTCGGTGCGGGCGGCAACGTGCAGCGCTTCGAGATAGCCTGGCACCACCAGCGAGACGTGCCGCTCGATGTCCTTAGGTCGCAGCCAGGTGTCGATCAGATCCTCGCTATTGCCGCGGATGATCACGCCGACATGGCGTGCGGCGAGGAACGTCTCGCGCCGCTTCAGCTTGGCGCCCATGGGATGACCGCGCCGCACCGCCAGCGCGTCGCTGTCGGTATAGAGCAACTGGCGGTGAAAACCCTTGAACGCGTTGCCGATCGAGATCACGAGATCGATGGTGCGAGCGAACTCGGCGTGGAAGATCGCCGGGCCCCGCCACGGCACCACGTCGATGCGGACGCTGGGCGCAAGGCGCGTCACCTTCTCCATCAACGGCGGCATCAACAGCTCGACCGCGAGATCCGGCATCATCAGGCGGAATGGCCGCTCGCTGCGCGCGGCATCGAACTCGTCGGGCACGAACAGCCCGCGCACCTGGTCGAGCGCCTGCGCCAACGGCGCGCGCAGGGCTTGCGCCCGCGGCGTCAACTCCATCCGCGCGCCGGTGCGCACCAGCAGCGGATCGCCAAAGATGTCGCGCAGCCGTTGCAGCGCATGGCTCGTGGCCGGCTGCGACAGGCCGATCCGCATGGCCGCTCGGCTGACATTGGCCTCGCGCAGCAGCGCATCGAGCGCGGTCAATAGATTGAGGTCAAGCGAATTCAAATTCATGAAGTGAATAGATATCATATCTACTATCGATTTGAAGAATTCTCGTCAGGCAGCGATGCTCTCCGTGTTGCCCACCAAACGGAGATGCCACCATGAGCGCGAGCGCCAACAAGAAACTGATGCAGGATATTTTCGCCGCCGCCGCCAACCCCGATCCGGCGGTGCGCGACCGCGCGCTGTTCGCCGCAAGCCTTGCCGACGACGCCAAATGGATCGTCACCGGCCAGTATTCCTGGTCCCGCACGTTCACCGGGAGAGAGGCGATCCTCAACGATCTGCACGGCTACGTGCGTACCCGTCTGCGTGACCGGACGCGCACGGTCGCCGAGCGCTTCATCGCCGATGGTGACATCGTCGTGGTGGAGGCCAAGGGCGACAACGTCACGCCCGAGGGCGTCCGCTACGACAATGACTATTGCCTCGTGTTTCGGCTTGAGGACGGCAGGATCAAGGAGATCCGCGAGTACTGCGACTCGGTCCTGACCGAAAAAGCGCTCGGTCCGTTTCCGCAAACGGCTGCGAGGGCCGCGAGCTGAGCGGATTGAGCGGCGTCACGCGCCCTTTTGCAGCGATCTGCATAGGGCTGCGGGCTGTGCGACAATACCGTGACTGCCGATTATACCAGCAAGCCTCGTGCCGGCTGATGCGCGCAGGCGCGAAGAACTTGAAGGTTCAATTAACGAGTGTCCCGCATTGTGTCGCGGTGCAGCGTGAGTCGCCGAAGAGGTGACGCGCGGCTGCTGGGGTGGCCGCGACGATCGCCGGAGTTGTGCGCCCGCCTGAATTCACATGCATCCGGGTGGACAGTGGGAATGCCGAGCTTTCGTTTGCGGATCAGGGGCCGTCTCTATGCCGGCTTCATGGCGCTGGTCGTGGTTGGTCTCGTGATGGCGGTGGTGGCCATCTGGAACTTGCGGTCCGTGCAGGACCAGGTCGCCAAGGCCTCGGCATTTTCGGACAGCACGGCGCGGGTCCTGGAGATCTCGACCCATCTCCAGGCGATCCAGCGGGCCAATCTGCGCTACATCTACGACGCCAATGAGTCCGCGATGCGAGAGGCCTCGGAGCGGGAGACCGCAGCGACCGAGCTGCTGCAGGTCGGCGCCAAGGGCACGCTCTCCGAGGAACGGCGCAAGCTCTACAACGATCTGATCGCCGACATCGCGAAGATGAAAAGCCTGCGTGACAATCTCGGCGACGCCGTCAACGAGGCGCGGACCGGCAAGGCGACGCTGCTGCCGAGCGGCGACGAGCTGAGCGTCAAGATGAACAAGCTGGTCGACGTGGCGCGCGCAGCCGTCGACGAAGACACCGCGTCCCTCGTCGCAGACCTCGAATCCCGGCTGCTGCTCGTTCAGATCGCAAACTGGCGCTTCCTGGCGCTGCGCGACACCAAAGGTCCTGCCAACTTCAGGACCAATGTGGACAGGGCGTCCCAGCGCCTCGCCGCGCTCGAAAAGAGCCCGCAGGCGACGGAATTGCGCGCCACGCTGGCGCCGGTGAAGACCTCGCTCGGAATCTACAAGTCCGCATTCGAGACCACGTCGGCCGCGATGCTCCAGGCCGACGAGATCTATCACAAGAGCCTCGCGCCGCTCATCGTCGACAGCATCGCCAAGCTCAAGGTTGCCGAGACCGCCCTCAAGAAGGACTACAAGGACGCGCGCAGCCAGGCGGAAGCCGCGATCGACGGCACGACGTCCATGCAGGAGATCGTGGGCGGGGTGGCGACCCTGTTCGGACTGATCGTGGCTTTCCTGATCGCCCGCAGCATCGTTGGGCCGCTGACCGCGATGACGCGGGCGATGGGTGCGCTGGCCGGCGGCGATCTCGCGGTCGAGATCCCCGGCCGTGGCAAGGCCGACGAGATCGGCGACATGGCCAAGGCGATCCAGGTGTTCAAGGACAACATGATCGACACCGAGCGCATGCGCCACGAGCAGACCGAGATCGAGGCGCGCCAGGCCGAGGACCGCAAGAAGGACATGGTCCGGCTCGCCGACCAGTTCGAGCAGGCCGTCGGCGAGATCGTCGACACCGTGTCGTCGGCATCGAGCGAGCTCGAGGCCTCCGCCGGCACGCTGACCACGACCGCGACGCGTGCCCAGGATCTGTCGACGGAAGTCGCCTCCGCGTCGCAAGAGGCCAGCGCCAACGTCCAGGCCGTCGCGTCCGCCACCGAAGAGCTGTCCTCGTCGGTGAGCGAGATCGCGCGTCAGGTCCAGGAATCCGCCCGCATCGCCGGCGAAGCGGTAGGGCAGGCGACCAAGACCAACGCCCGCGTCAGCGAGCTCTCCAAGGCGGCCGCCCGCATCGGCGATGTCGTCGAGCTGATCAGCACCATCGCCGGCCAGACCAATCTGCTGGCGCTGAACGCCACCATCGAGGCGGCGCGCGCGGGTGAAGCCGGCCGTGGCTTTGCCGTGGTCGCTTCCGAGGTCAAGGCGCTGGCCGAGCAGACCGCGAAGGCCACCGGCGAGATCGCCCAGCAGGTCTCAGGCATCCAGGCCGCGACGGAAGAGTCTGTCGGCTCCATCCGAGAGATCAGCGGCACCATCGAGCGGCTGTCGGAAATCTCCTCGACGGTTGCCGCCGCCGTGGAACAGCAGGGCGCGGCCACGCAGGAGATTTCCCGCAACGTCCAGCAGGCCGCCCACGGCACCCAACGCGTCTCGACCAATATCGGCGACGTCCAGCGCGGCGCCTCCGACACCGGCTCGGCGTCATCGCAGGTGCTGTCGGCGGCGCGCTCGCTGTCGGCCGACAGCAACCGGCTGAAGCTCGAGGTCACCAAATTCCTCGAGTCGGTCCACGCCGCCTGAAAGCAAAAGGCCACGCGCATGCGCGTGGCCTTCAATCGCGGCGAGATGTGATCAGGCCACTTTCGTCGTCATGTGCCCGAACATGTTGCGGCGGGCCTCGTCGTCCATCTCGGCCTTGAAGGTGAACTTGTCCTTCAGCGCGATCGCGCGCGCAGCCGCCGGCCGCGCCGAGATCTCGTCGATCAGCCGCTTCACGTTCGGGTAGCGCGCAAAGGCGTCGTCGCCGAGCTTGAACGGCACCATCCGCGCCCAGCCCCACAGCGCCATGTCGACGATCGAATAGCTGTCGCCGACCATGTAGCTGCGGCCTTTGAGGTGACCGTCGAGGATCTTGTAATGGCGGTCGGTCTCGTACTGGTAGCGGTTATGGGCGTAGTCGTGGTTCTGGTCCTTCGGCGCAAAATGCTTGAAGTGCACGGCCTGACCCGAATACGGCCCGACGCCGGTGGCCACAAACATCAGCCACGACAGCAATTCAGCGCGGTTCGCGGGCAGGAATTTGCCGGTCTTCTCGGCGAGGTAGAGCAAGATGGCGTTCGAGTCGAACACGATCGTGCCGTTGTCGTCGATCGCCGGCACCTTGGCGTTCGGATTGATCTTCAGATAGTCCGGCGTGAACTGCTCGCCCTTGCGGGTGTCGATCTTCACCGGCTCGAACGGCAGGCCGGCCTCTTCGAGGAACAGCGCGACCTTGGTCGGGTTCGGCGATCCGTTGAAATAGAATTTGAGCATCGGGCATCTCCCAAGTATGGGTGCAAGTGTGGGTGCCAGTGGTGGTGGCCGAGAGCGGACGCAGCATCATTGCCGCGCGGCGGCCTTCTCTTGCCTGAACCTTGTCGGGGAGAGCAACCGGCGAGATTGCCGTGCGGTGTCTGCGCGAGGCGCAGACCGGCCGGCGTAACAAAGGCCGATTGCTTTCGTATCCACGGCTTCCTGTGCCGTAGGGCAAAGCGAAGCGTGCCCACCAATTCCATCGATTTATTGGAGAGATGGTGGGCACGGCGCGTTGCGGCCCACCCTACAAGAGCGCAGAGCGCGGCTATTCCGCCGCCATGCCGGCGCGGATCTCGGCGCGGAGCTCGTCGATCAGCTTGAGACCCTTCTTGGTCTCGACGTACCAGAAGGTCCAGCCGTTGCAGGCCTGCGCGCCCTGCGCCACTGCGCCCATGCGGTGGATCGAGCCGACCTTGTCACCGAACATGATGGCGCCGTCGGCACGGACCAGCGCGCCAAGCTTCTTCTTGGCGTCGAACAGTTTCGTGCCGGGCATGATCATGCCGCGCTCGATCAGCTCGGAGAACGCCACGCGAGGGGCTTCGCGCGCGGTCATGAACGGGGCAAGGCTCTCTTCCGGCAGCGGCTCGACCGCGGCGATGCGCGCTGCGGCCGCCTTGGCATAGGTCTTGTCGCGCTCGAAGCCGATATAGGAGCGGCCGAGACGCTTGGCGACGGCGCCGGTGGTGCCGGTGCCGTTGAAGGGATCGATCACGAGATCGCCGGGCTTCGACGACGACAGCAGCACGCGCGCGAGCAGGCCTTCCGGCTTCTGCGTCGGATGCACCTTCTTGCCATCGGCGCCCTTGAGGCGTTCCTCGCCGGTGCAGAGCGGGATCAGCCAGTCGGAACGTGCCTGCACGTCCTCGTTGGCCGCCTTCAGCACTTCGTAATTGAAGGTATAGCCCTTGGCCTTTTCATCACGCGCGGCCCAGATCATGGTCTCATGCGCGTTGGTGAAGCGGCGGCCGCGGAAATTCGGCATCGGGTTGGTCTTGCGCCAGACGATGTCGTTCAGGAGCCAGAAGCCGAGGTCCTGCATGATCGCGCCGACGCGGAAGATGTTGTGATAGGAGCCGATCACCCAGATCGTCGCCGACGGCTTCATCGCGCGGCGTGCGGCCAGCAGCCAGGCGCGGGTGAAATCGTCATAAGCGGAGAATGAATCGAACTTGTCCCAGTCGTCGTTGACGGCATCGACATGGGATTCGTCGGGGCGCTTGAGATCGCCCTTGAGCTGGAGATTGTAGGGCGGATCGGCGAACACCAGATCGACCGAACCAGCCTCAAGCTTCGACATCTCGGCGACGCAATCACCGAGGATGATGCTGTGCGAAGCGGACTCAAAATTTGTGCGGGGCGCCCTTGCAGACGCCCCGCGACGCGACACTACCATGACTCAAGAACTCTGACTCAGGCGACGCTGTCGGCGACGCGGGACCAAACAACCGACTGACCGTTACATTGAAGCGGCAAAGTAAAAATCGACTTAACCCGCTGCTTTCGTGAGCAGGCCGGCCATCGCGCATTGTGTGCGACTGGCTGCGCGCATTTGCCGTGTTTTACAGTGTGTTTCGCGTTTCTTCGCGTTGCGGGAGTGGCTGGAGCTGCAAAAGACTCCAAAATTCTCTCGGAAAAAAGTGCATGGCCCTCGGAAAAAATTGCTGGTGCGACGGCGCCCTCGCACTAGGCAATTTTTGCCGACCCCTATATTGATAAAGGCAACGGAGATTTTACGTATGTGGCGCGTTGAGCTCCAGCGTTTCCGCGCCGCCCAATTGACGCCATCAAGCACTTAAGGGAAGCCCGCCATGCGCTACGATGATTTCCGCCGGAGCGACGACATCGAGGATCGTCGCGACGATGGCGGCGGCGGTGGAGGCGGCGGCGGGTTCGGCCTGCCGATGGGCGGCGGCGGTCTCGGCATCGGCACCATCATCGTGCTCGGGCTGGTCGGCTATGCCTTCGGCATCGATCCGCGCATCCTGATCGGCGGCGCCGAGATCCTCACCGGCGGCGGCCAGGCGCCGAGCTACCAGAGCGACCGGCCGTCTTCCCAGGCCAAGCGCGGCGCGCCGACCGACGAGATGGGCAGCATGATCTCCGGCATCCTCGGCGAGATCGACGACCGCTGGAGCGAGATCTTCCAGGCCAGCGGCCAGTCCTATACCGGCCCGAAGGTCGTGCTGTTCCGCAACGCCACCAATGGCGGCCGCTGTGGCCGGGCGGAGTCGGCGATGGGTCCGTTCTATTGCCCGCCGGACCGCACCATCTTCCTCGACACCGCGTTCTTCCGCGAGGTCGAGACGCGTTTCCGTGGCTGCTCCGGCAAGTCGGCGTGCAATTTCACCACCGCCTACATCATCGCCCATGAAGCCGGCCATCACATCCAGAACCTGCTCGGCATCATTCCGAAGGTGACGCGACTGCAGCAACAGGCCGGCAGCAAGGCCGAAGCCAATGCGCTTCAGGTGAAGGTCGAATTGCAGGCCGACTGTCTGTCCGGCGTCTGGGTCAATCGCGAGTCGAAGAAGCGTCCGAACTTCCTCGAAGCCGGCGACATCGACGCCGCTCTGACCACGGCGAGCGCGATCGGCGACGATACGCTGCAGCGTCAGGCCACGGGGCGCGTCGTGCCTGATTCCTTCACCCACGGCTCGGCCGCGCAGCGCAAGCAGTGGTTCATGACCGGCTATCAGCAGGGCACGCTGCAGGCCTGCAACACGTTCGGCGGCGGCGGGCCGTAGACTGTTCGTAACGTCATCCTGAGGTGCTCGCCCTTGCGAGCCTCGAAGGATGACGGATCCGCGGCCCATCCTTCGAGGCGCGCTTTCGCGCGCACCTCAGGATGACGGCGGTGGGTGGGAGAGAAGGTGTAACGAAATGGCCTCCATCGACGAATCCAAACAGTTCATCCCGCTCAACATCGCGGTTCTCACCGTCTCCGATACGCGCGCGCTTGCCGATGATAAATCCGGCCAGACGCTCGTCGATCGCCTTACAGCAGCCGGCCATCATCTCGCCGCGCGCGAGATCGTCACCGATGATGTCGAGGCCATCCGCGCTGTCATCCGCCGCTGGGTGGCAGATGCCGGCGTCGACGTGGTCATCACCACTGGCGGCACCGGTTTTACCGGGCGCGACGTGACGCCGGAGGCGATCGAGCCGCTGTTCGAGAAGCGGATGGACGGTTTCTCCATCGCCTTCCACATGCTGAGCCACGCCAAGATCGGGACGTCGACGATCCAGAGCCGCGCCACTGCGGGCGTAACAGGTGCGACCTACATCTTCTGCCTGCCCGGCTCGCCCGGCGCGTGCCGTGACGGCTGGGACGGCATCCTCGCCGCGCAGCTCGACTACCGCACGCGCCCCTGCAATTTCGTCGAGATCATGCCGCGGCTGGACGAGCATCTGCGCAGGCCGAAAGCGCAGGGCGCGACGGTGTGATGCCCGCTTACGGTGCCTCTTCCCTTCCCCCCTTGTGGGCAGGGCTATCGCATTTGAGCGTTTTTGCTGGGGCCATCCTTCGAGACGCCCGCTTTGGGCGGGCTCCTCAGGATGAGGGCGGAGTACGCGGCGCCAGTTTCAACGGAGACCAATGCCGATTAGCCTCATCCTGAGGAGACCGCGGAGCGGTCGTCTCGAAGGACGAGGCGCGCGCTCAGGCGACCGCCAAGAATCATATGCGATAGCCCTGCCCTGTGGGGGAAGGTGGCATAGGCGGCCTTCGGCCGCCGTTCTTAAAAACGCCGATGCTTTGCATCGGCTATGGCGCCGGATGAGGGGTATCTATCCGTGCGCGTCAATGCTTGTGGAGACATACCCCTCACCCAAGTGAGCCCGCGTCCACCAGCGTCGCTGCCCTCTCCCACAAGGGGCGAGGGCACATTCATGCGCATCTCGCTCGTCGCGAAATGATCAGAGATCCCGCTCCCACGTCTCGCCGACCAGATCGGCACCGAAGCTGTGGTGCTTCTCTTCCTTCACGAGCTTAAATCCTGCGCTCTGGTAGATGCCGCGTGCGGCGACCAGAATGCTCTGCGTCCATAGTGTCATGCGGCGATAGCCTCTCGCGCGCGCGCCCTGGATGCATTGCTCGACCAGCGCGCGGCCGACACCGAGTCCGCGTGCTTTCTTCTCAACCTGCAACAGGCGGAGTTTTGCGATCTCGTCCGTGGCCTTGACCAGAAAGATCGAGCCGACCGGCTCGCCGCCGACTTCCGCGATCCAGCAATGCTCGCGCGCGGGGTCGTAGTTCTTGATGAACTGTGCGCAGATCTCGGCGACCAGCGCCTCGTAGCTGATGTCCCAGTTGTAGTCCGCGGCATAGGCGGCGCCTTGCTTGGAGATGACCCAGCCCATGTCCCCCACGCGATGGCTGCGCAGCACAACGGAAGCGGGCTGGTTTCGACGTTGCTCCAGCACGGTCTCAATGGTCGCCATGGCCTGCGTCAACCGCGACGTATCACTGGCCGAAAGCCGAGCCAGCATTGCGGCGACCTCGTTTTGCGAGCTCAGGTTCAGCTTGGCGAAGGTCTGGCGGCCCTTGGCGGTAAGGCTGAGCTGGTATTGCCTGCGATCCGCGGGCAGGGGCTTCCGCGTGATCAGCCCCTGCTCGTCGAAGCTCTGGACGATGCGGCTGAGGTAGCCGGCGTCCAGACCAAGCTCGTTTCCGATCTCTTTTGCCGCAAGGTCGTCGCGATGCGCGAGCTCATAGAGCACACGGGCCTCGCTGAGCGAAAACGGGCTCTTTCCAAGATGCTGGTCGAGCACGCCGAGCTTGCGGGTATAGAAGCGGTTGAAGGCGCGAACCGCCGCGATCTGGTCGTCGGTACCGTCGACGGGCATGGGACACCTCAATAATTGCCATTGTCAAATAATTATTTGACTTTGGCAAGTATATGGTGGCCTCACGCGACCATGACGATCCGGCTGCGCAGCATGGTCCGGGAGGAGCGGCCGAGCCGCCTGAGCAGCCGCGCCTCGGACCGGCGGGCCAGGGGTGGGTAGCCGCCGATCCGGTCGTAATGGTCGCGCGCGATCAAAAGCCCCTGATCGCCGAGGGGGCCGACCAGCTTGCGTGCCACGGACCACAAGACGTCACGAAAGCCGGTATCTGCGTAAGGTGAGCGGGCGTAGCGGAACACGGACGCACGATCCCGCCCGCTGGCCGCGACGGCCTGGATGAACTGGGTGGTCTCCTCGATCCAGCCGGTGTCCAGCACCGCGCCGGCAGGGAGGAACATCAGCCAGGGCGAGCGGGCCTGGAGCGCCCCGGCGGCCAGCGCCGCGCCTTGCGAAGACCCCTCGCAGCCGACGAAGCGGCAGCCGGCGACGTCGGCAACGCGCTCGATGACGCCGTTGCGGGTGCCGTCGACCAGCAGAACTTCCTTGATGATGCCTGACGCGGCACCGGGGACCAGCGCGGCCAGAGTTGCGACAGCCGTCTGTTCGACGCCTTCGGTCGGAATGATGACGCTCAGCATGATTGAGACTTCGATGTCCGCAATTCGGGAGAAGCGTAACTCGTTATGATGTTGTCATAAACACGCGGCGCTGCCGAGCGCAACTTCTCGCAGGCCGCCCGGCGTGCGATGGTAAACCGAGGCGAGCCCATCGCAGCCGAATATGTCGCGCGCGGGGTGCTCACCTTGCCGAAAGTTTCGGCGAATTTCGGTTTCGTGAGCTTCAAACGGGGCGTTTCCCTGCCGATATCGTCGAAGGTGACGACGCCGTTCCGCGAGATTGCATCGGCAGTCTCACATGACGTGCGTAGGGAAAACGTGCAAGCGCCGCTGCACAGAGCGAGATTTGTCCAATGAATGCCGGTCAACTTCCCATTGGCGCGCCGCCGATATCGCCGAAGCCGGACGCCGCGCCGACCTTGCGGATCCGCGCCGTGATGCTGGGCGAACGCATCAATCCGTCGGGGCTCGAGCTCGGCGCGCTGGTGTCCTCGACGCCGGCTGCCTTCCGAGTCCATGGCGGCCTTGCCGTGATCTTCCGCTATGGCGTCGTGGTGATGATCGGGCTGTTGCCGTCGGAGGAGAAGGTTCTCATCGACAGTCTCAAGTCGCGCGTGATCGGCGAGCTCAGCCCCCATGAGGAGGAGACCGCGCAGGCGCAGCTTTGCCACGACGAAAACGCCGAAGCGATCCAGCCGGGCGGGCCGATCAACCTCTCGAAATTTTCCGACGAGCGACTGCTGCTGATCGCGGACGCTCTCGCCAAGAGCACGTCGCTGGCGCGCGACGAGCGGCGCGTCGCTGCGGTCTTCGACGTCATCGAGCCTTTTGCCCGCGAGCTCGCCGAGAAAGGCCGGACGTCGCGGCCGCGCAAGGGCATTCTGCAGCTCATTGGCAACGCGCTGCTCGTCCAGCAGCGCGTCGCCGGCCGCGTCGCGGTCGCGGAAAAGCCCGATGCGCTCTGGGAAAAGCCGCAGCTCGACCGGCTCTATGCGCGTCTTGAAGACGAGTACGAGCTGAAGGAGCGTCTCGACACGCTCGAGCGCAAGCTCACGGTCGTCGCGGAGACGGCCGATGCGCTGACCGACATCATCGACACCCAGCGCTCGCTCCGCCTCGAGATCGCGGTGGTGGTGCTGATCGTGATCGAGGTCGTGATTGGGTGTATTCAGATCTTTGCCGGGATTCACTGAGCGATCTGAGTTTGGTTGGCGGTGCGAGCCAAGGACGCGGTTAATCTCTCCCCGTCGGGGAGAGGTGTAGCAACACCTCGGCGCAATGGCGCGCGATCGTGAGCTCCTCATTGGTCGGGATGACGAGGACATCCACGGCGCTGTCGCCGGCATTGATGCGCTCGCGCGCCGCGTCATTTGCCGCGGGATCGATCCGGACGCCGAGCCAGGCGAGACGCTCGCCGATCGCGCTACGGATCTCCCTGGCGTGCTCGCCGATGCCGCCGGTGAAGACGAGGCAGTCCAGTCCGCCGAGCGTGTTGGCCATCACCGCGATCTCCTGTGCGGCACGGAAGGTGAAGAGATCGACCGCCTCGCGTGCTGCAGGATCGCCGCTCGCAAGCAGCGTCCGCATGTCCGCGGAGATGCCGGAGACGCCGAGCAGGCCGGACTCGTGATAGAGCAGGTGCTGCAAATCCTCCACCGACATATTCTCGTGTTGCAACAGGTAGAGCAGCACGCCGGGATCGATGGAGCCGCAGCGCGTGCCCATCACCAGGCCGTCGAGCGGCGTCAGTCCCATCGTGGTGTCGACGCTGCGGCCGTCGTGCAACGCGCAGAGGCTGGCGCCATTGCCGAGATGGGCGATGACGGTGCGCTTGGCTGCAAGCTCCGGCGCGATCCTGGCGAGACGCCCTGCGACATATTCGAATGACAGCCCGTGAAAGCCGTAGCGCCGCAGCCCACGCGCCTCGTAGCGTCCCGGAATGGCGAAGCGGCTCGCCGGCGGCGAAAGGCCGTGATGGAAGGCGGTGTCGAAGCAGGCGATCTGCGTCAGCGAGGGGCGGATCGCCCTGATGGTCCGGACCGGCGCCAGGCAGCGCGGCTGATGCAGCGGCGCCAGCGGTGTCAGCGCCTCGAGCTTGCCATAGATGTCATCGGTCAGTGCGACCGGGCCGGAATAATCCGGTCCGCCATGAACGATGCGGTGGCCCACAGCGCGCAAGCGGGCCTCGCGAAAACGCTCCTCGATGAAGCCGAGCACGTCGGCGAACAGATGACCGCCGTCCGCATCCGACGCCTCCCGCTGCGTCTCGAACAGCGCCTCGCCCGATGGGCTCTTTGCCACCAGCCGCGGCTTTGCTTCGTGCTCGTCGAGCAGACCTTTGCAGAGCAGGGCGGGTTCGCTTCCCGAGATCTCGAACAGGCCGAACTTGATGCTTGACGAGCCTGCGTTGAGGACGAGCACCGCGTCGGAGGCCGGCATCGTGTCAGCCCGCCTTGCCCGGCCAGGCCCAGTCGCGGATCACGGGCATGTCCTCGCCATGCTCGCGCACGTAACGCGAATGCTCGATCAGCGCGTCGCGGAACTGCTGCTTCACCTGTGCGGCCTTGGTCGCGAGCCCCGGCACGCGCTCGATCGCCTCGATCGCGAGATGATAACGATCGAGCTCGTTGAGCACGACCATGTCGAACGGCGTCGTGGTGGTGCCTTCCTCGGCAAAACCGCGCACATGCATGCCGGCATGGTTGGTGCGCTTATAGGTCAGCCGGTGGATGAGATAGGGATAGCCGTGATAGGCGAAGATGACAGGCTTGTCCGACGTGAACAGGCTGTCGAAGTCGCGATCGGAGAGGCCATGCGGATGTTGCTCCTTCGGTTGCAGCGTCATGAGGTCGACGACGTTGACGACGCGGATCTTGAGGTCCGGCAGCGCGTTGCGGAGCAGATCGACAGCGGCGAGCGTTTCCAGCGTCGGCACGTCGCCGGCGCAAGCCATCACCACGTCGGGCTCGCTGCCGGACGCCTCATTGCTGGCCCAGGTCCAGATGCCGATGCCGGCATCGCAATGCGTGGCCGCCTCCTGCATCGACAGCCATTGTGGCGCCGGCTGCTTGCCGGCAACGATGACGTTGATGCGATTGTAAGTGCGCAGGCAGTGATCGGCGATCCACAACAGCGTGTTGGCGTCCGGCGGGAAATAGATGCGGACGATGTCGGCTTTCTTGTTGGCGACGAGATCGACGAAACCGGGATCCTGATGGCTGAAGCCGTTATGGTCCTGGCGCCAGACATGCGAGGTCAGGAGATAGTTCAGCGATGCGATCGGGCGCCGCCATGGCAGGTGTCGCGTCACCTTCAGCCATTTGGCGTGCTGGTTGAACATGGAATCCACGATGTGGATGAAAGCCTCATAGCAGGAGAAGAAGCCGTGGCGTCCGGTGAGCAGATAACTCTCCAGCCAGCCCTGGCAGAGATGCTCGCTCAGCACCTCCATCACGCGGCCGTCCTGCGCGAGATGCACGTCGTAAGATTCGATCGGCTCCATCCAGACGCGTTCGGTCGTCTCGAACACCGCGTCGAGCCGGTTTGACGCGGTCTCGTCCGGACCCATGATGCGGAAGTTGCGCTCTTCGGCGTTGAGGCGGATGACGTCGCGCAGGAATTTGCCGAGCTCGCGCGTTGCTTCTCCCGTCACGCTGCCGGGCTGTGGCACTTCGACTGCAAAACTGCGGAAGTCCGGCAGCTTCAGCTCCTTCTTCAACAACCCGCCATTCGCATGCGGATTGGCGCCCATGCGGCGGATGCCTTCGGGCGCCAGCGCCTGAAGCTCTGGAACGAGCGCGCCGCTGGCGTCGAACAGGTTTTCCGGCTCGTAGCTCTTCATCCAGTCTTCGAGAATCTTCAGATGCGCCGGGTTCTCGCGGCAGTTCGCAACGGGAACCTGATGCGCGCGCCAAAAGCCTTCGACCTTCTTGCCGTCGACTTCCTTCGGGCCGGTCCAGCCCTTGGGGCTGCGCAACACGATCATCGGCCAGCGTGGCCGTGCGACGCTTTTTTGCCCCTCGCGGGCGTGCTGCTGGATCGAGCGGATGCTGGTCAACGCGACATCGAGCGCATCGGCCATGGTCCGGTGCATCAATTTGGGATCGTCGCCCTCGACGAATAGCGCCTCGTGGCCGAACCCGCGGAAGAGATCGCGGATCTCGTCATCACGCATCCGGCCGAGCACGGTGGGATTGGCGATCTTGTAGCCATTGAGGTGCAGGATCGGCAGCACCGCGCCGTCATGGGCGGGGTTCAGGAACTTGTTGGAATGCCAGGACGCTGCGAGCGGGCCGGTCTCGGCCTCGCCGTCGCCGACGACGCAGGCGACGATCAGGTCGGGATTGTCGAACGCCGCGCCATAGGCGTGCACCAGCGCGTAGCCGAGCTCGCCGCCTTCGTGGATCGAGCCCGGCGTTTCCGGCGCCGCGTGGCTCGGGATGCCGCCGGGGAAGGAGAACTGCCTGAAAAGTTTTCGCAATCCGTCCGCATCGCGCGCGATATCAGGATAGATCTCGCTGTAGCTGCCTTCCAGATAGGTGTTGGCGACCATGCCCGGGCCGCCGTGTCCGGGGCCGCAGATATAGATCACGTCGAGGTCCAGCGCGTGGATGACGCGGTTGAGGTGGGCGTAGATGAAGTTCAGCCCCGGCGTCGTGCCCCAATGGCCGAGCAAACGCGGCTTGATGTGCTCGGGCCGCAAGGGCTCGCGCAGCAGCGGATTGTCGAGCAGATAGATCTGCCCGACCGAGAGATAGTTGGCGGCGCGCCAGTAGCGATCGAGGAGATCGAGGTCAGTGCTCGCAGCGGCCGATTGTTGTTGATTTGTCATATTCATGGGGACCTCCACCCAGCGATCGTCATCAACCTTGTTCCGGCGAGATCGATCCCGAGATTGATACTTGCCGTCATCAGACGGGATCGGGCTCACGCGATGTTGCGTGAGGTCAAAGGTCAGCGCGCGAAGTTTGGGCAGCGCTACTGTGCATGGGGTTGTTTTCACGTTTTTCATTCTTGTTCTTGATTTGTTCCGTTTGCGTGCTATCTTGGCTTCATGAGTCCAGCATCTTCTTCTGCTCTCAAGCACCCGCCGGTCACGGCGCCCTCCGAGCCGGCGGGTGCGCCTGCTGATTTCCCCGAGCTTGGCGTCGCCATCGACCGCGCGCGCAGGCGGGGGCGGGGCGCACAGTCCAACGCCAGCGGCCGCTTTGAGGCCGAGGCGCGCGTCGCCTTCGACGACGGCTGGCAGAGTCTGGAAGAGCTGCCGCCATTCAAGACCTCGGTCGCGGTCGACACCTCGCGCAAGGTGATCACCCGCAACGACTCTCCTGACATCGGCTTCGATCGTTCGATCAATCCCTATCGTGGGTGTGAGCACGGCTGCGTCTATTGCTTCGCGCGGCCGACGCACGCCTATCTCGGCCTGTCACCCGGGCTCGATTTCGAGTCAAAGCTGTTCGTGAAGCCTGAGGCGCCGGCGCTGCTCGAGAAGGAGCTGGCGGCCGCCGGCTACGAGCCGCGGATGATCGCGATCGGCACCAACACCGATCCCTATCAGCCGATTGAGCGCGAGCGCAAAATCATGCGCGGCATTCTGGAGGTGCTGGAGCGCACCGGCCATCCCGTCGGCATCGTCACCAAGTCCGCGCTGGTCACACGCGACATCGACATTCTCGCGCGGATGGCCAAGCGCAACCTCGCCAAGGTCGCAATCTCAGTGACCTCGCTCGACCCGAAGCTCGCGCGCACCATGGAGCCGCGCGCCTCGACGCCGCCAAAGCGCCTTGAGGCGCTGAAGCAGCTCTCGGACGCCGGCATTCCCACCACCGTGATGGTCGCGCCCGTGATCCCTGCGCTGAACGATTCCGAGATCGAGCGCATTCTGGATGCCGCAGCCCATGTCGGCGTCAAGGAAGCCTCCTACGTGCTGCTGCGGCTGCCGCTCGAGGTGCGCGATCTCTTCCGCGAATGGCTGATGGCGAACTATCCGGATCGCTATCGCCACGTCTTCACGCTGATCCGCGACATGCGCGGCGGCCGCGACTACGACGCGAAATGGGGCGAGCGGATGAAGGGCACCGGGCCGATGGCCTGGACCATCGGCCGCCGCATCGAGATCGCCTGCGACAGGCTGGGGCTCAACAAGCGCCGCTCGAAGCTGACGACGGATCATTTTGCCAGACCGAAGCAGAACGGCGAGCAGCTCAGCCTGTTCTGAGGCTGAGGAGCGAACGAGGTGTGTGATGAGTAAGGAACTGCCGGCTCCGATACCGCGGCTCACCGTCATCACCCTTGGCGTGCGTGACATCCGCGCCAGCATCGCCTTTTACGACGCGCTTGGCTTTTCGCGCCGGCTGAGGGCGACCGGCGAAGCCGTTGCGTTCTTCGACACCGGCGGTCCGGTGCTCGGGTTGTTTCCCTGGGACCAGCTCGCGGCCGACGCCAAGCTGCCGGATCAGCCAAGGCCATCGACTTTCCGCGGTGTCACGCTGGCATGGAACTGCGCGACGCGCGAGGAGGTCGACGCAGTGCTGGCGTTTGCGCTCGGCAAGGGCGCCGCCCTGCTGAAACCCGCGCATGAAACCGATTACGGCGGCTATTCCCGCTATTTTGCCGATCCCGACGGCCATCCCTGGGAGGTCGTCGTCGCGCCCGGCATCGAGGTCGGCGATGATCGGCGGGTCCATCTAGCGGAGTAGGGATGTCTGAATAGCGGGAATTGCGAGGGTTCCCGGTTGCGCTGGCCGATCTGCTTGCGCACGATCCCGGCCATGATTCGGGACAAGTCTGCCAAGAAGCCAGCCACGGACGCGCCAGAGAAGGACGCTGCCACAAAGGCCACGCCTGCGAAGCCGCCAAGCTTCCGTCGCGAGCGTGCGCTGATCAAGCGCGGCGTCTGGCCGGTCGCCGGCTGCGACGAGGCCGGCCGCGGGCCGCTCGCCGGTCCGGTGGTGGCGGCCGCGGTGATTCTCGACCCCGACCGCATCCCGCGCGGTATCGACGATTCCAAGCGGCTGACGGCGGAAGAGCGCGAAAAGCTGTTCGACAAGATCTGCGCCACCGCGCAGGTCTCGGTCGTCGTCGCCTCACGCGCCCGGATCGACCGCGACAACATCCTGCGTGCCTCGCTCTGGGCGCTGAAGCGTGCGGTGATTGCGTTGCCCGAGCCACCGAAGCACGTCTTCGTCGACGGCCGCGACCGGCTCGATACGGCGTGCGACTGCGAGGCCGTGATCGGCGGCGACGGCATCGTGCTGTCGATCGCGGCGGCCTCGATCGTCGCCAAGGTAACGCGCGATCGGTTGATGTGCGCGCTGGCGCAGGATTGCCCGGGCTACGGCTTCGAGCAGCACAAGGGCTATAGCGTGCCTGAGCATCTCGACGCGCTCGACCGCCTCGGCCCCACCATCCACCATCGCAGCTTCTTCGCCCCCGTCGCGGCCGTCCGCGCCAAGCACATGCCCTGGACCGTCGAGACGGTGCAGGACCTGTTCTCGGTCGCCGAGGTTGAGGTGCAGACGGACGCGACCGTGGACATCGATACGTCAGCGAGCCTCTAGCGCAGACTGTCGTTGCCACGACGCGTGGCGCGCTTTATCAAAACAGGGTGAGCGAATAGGGCCGGCTGGACGGGTTGGCTGCATCTTGCGGACGTTGCATGCGGTTTACCTCCCTGGTCATCGAGCTCATTCGCGCCCGGCCGCGGCTGATCGTCTGGATTGCCGTGCTGCTTCAGGCCGCGATGTGGCTGCTGGTGGCGCTGCTGTTCTACCGCAGCCCGCCCGGCGGCCTCGCGACCCTGCTGGCCTTCGGCAGGGAATACCAGGTCGGCACTGATCTCGGCCCGCCTCTGTCGATCTGGCTCGCCGATATCGCCTACCGCGCCGTGGGCGGCCACATGTTCGGCGTCTACGTACTGGCCGAGCTCTGCGAGATCGCGACCTTCATCGCGCTCTATCATCTCGCCCGCGCCGTCGTCGGCACCCAGCAGGCGGTGCTCGCCGTGCTCCTGACCATGACGGTGCTGGCCTTCTCCTCGTCGGCGCTCGATTTCGGTCCGCTGGTGCTGGCGCGGCCGTTGTGGGCGCTGTTGCTGCTGCATTCCTGGCAGATCATCGGCCAGCGCCGCGGCAATGCCTGGTTCGCCTGGTCGATCGAAGCCGGCTTGCTGCTGTTGACCACGCCCGCCGCGATCTTCCTGCTCGCATTGCTCGTCATCTTCGCGCTCTCGACCGCCGGCGGCCGCCGGACGTTGCTTGCGCTCGATCCGCTGTTCGCGCTCGTCGTCGTCGCCGTGCTGGCGCTGCCCTATGCCGTCTGGCTGATGCGCGCCGAAACCCTTGTGCTGCCGGCCCTGCCGCAAATTGCCGACCTCAGCGCCCGCGCGCTGCACGCGGTCTGGCTGCTCGGCGGGCTCGTGCTCGGCGCGGTGGCCGTCCCTGTGCTGAGCTTCCTCAACACACCCGTGTTCGCCGGCAAGAGCGAGGAGGCGCCGATCATCTACCGGCCGCCGGTCGAGCCGCTTGCGCGCAGCTTCGTCTATTTCTTTGCGCTCGCGCCGGCGCTCGGTGCGGTCCTGATCTCCGGACTGTTCGGGCTCGATGCCGTCGTCGGTGGCGCCGGCGTGGTGCTGGTGATGTCGGGCCTTGCCATGGTCGTGGTGGCCGGCGATCTCATCGCCATGCGCCGCGCGCGCATGCTGCGCACGGTCTGGATCGCCGCCATCGTGGCGCCCGCCATTGGCGTCGTGCTGGCCGTGCTGTTCCTGCCCTGGAGCGGCACCGGCGAGATCGCGACATCGATGCCGGCGCGCGCGATCTCGGACTTTTTCGACGACAGCTTTGCCCGCCGCACCAACCATCGTCTGCGCGCGGTCGCAGGTGAAACCCAGCTTGCGAGCCTGATCACCCTGCACTCCGGCCGGCCGCATCTCTTCATCGACGCTTCGCCCGCCCGCACGCCGTGGATGTCACAGGCAAAATTCAGCGAGACCGGCGGCGTCGTGGTCTGGCGCGCCTCAGATACCGCCGGCACCCCGCCGCCCGAAATCCTGGCGCGCTTCCCCGGCATCGTGCCGGAAGTGCCGCGCGCCTTCGAATGGCTGGTCAATGGCCGTCAGGGATTGTTGCGCGTCGGCTGGGCCATCGTGCGGCCGAAGGGGTCGTGAGCTGCTCGCGGGAGGGAGCGTTCCCCCCTCACGCCCCCGCCAGCGCCTTCGCGATCGCGCGCAGATCCTGCCAGGCCAGGCGCTTGTAGGACGGCGAGCGCAAGAGATAGGCCGGGTGGAAGGTCGGCAGCGCGCGGATGGTGCGCCCGCCTGTGTCGTAGTCGAACCAGCGCCCACGGGTGCGCATGATGCCGTCGCGGGTCGACAGCAGCGTCTGCGTCGAGGGATTGCCGAGCGTCACCAGCACATCGGGGTTCACCAGCTCGATATGGCGTTGGATGAAGGGCAGGCAAATCTGCGTCTCCTGCGGCGTCGGCGTGCGGTTGCCGGGCGGCCGCCAGGGAATGACGTTGGTGATGTAGGCCGTGGTGCGGCTGAGGCCTATGGCGCCTATCATCAAATCGAGCAGCTTGCCGCTGCGTCCGACGAAGGGCAGCCCCTCGATGTCCTCGTCGCGGCCCGGCGCCTCGCCGACGAACATGATGCGCGCCTGCGGATTGCCGTCGGCGAACACCAGCTGCGTTGCGGTGTGTTTTAGCGCGCAGCCTTCGAAGTCTTGCATCAGTTCGCGGAGCGCCTCCAGCGTCGGCGCTGTGCGCGCGGCCTCGCGCGCCGAGGCAATGGCGACGTCCGGCGCCGGTGCGGCCTCGCCGCGCAGCACTGCAGGCGCGGCGACTGGTTGCGGTGTTTCGACCGGCGCCGCGCGCGGGGCCGGCGGCGGGGCGTCTAATTCCGCCAGGCGGTCGACCGGTTCCTCCGAGAGCGCGCAATCGACTCCAGCCTCCAGATAGAAGGCGAGAAGCTCTCGGACGGTGGGTGCGGGCTCGGGGATCATTTGGAAAGTCAGACTATTAGTTCATCTTAAGGCGCCTTGCATCCCAGCGGAACGCATTTCCGTGGTTGTCCTACCCGGAAAAATCGGAAACAAGAGGGCGCAAATGACGAGGAACCGTCTCAAGGGCTGAGATCAGATGAGCACCGAAGAACTTCCCCCGCGCGAATCCATGGAATTCGACGTCGTCATCGTCGGCGCCGGCCCCTCGGGCCTGGCCGCGGCGATCCGGCTGAAGCAGATCAATGCCGATCTCAACGTCGTCGTGGTGGAGAAGGGCTCCGAGGTCGGTGCGCACATTCTCTCCGGCGCCGTGATCGATCCGGCCGGGCTCGACAAGCTGATCCCGGACTGGCGCGAAGATTCCGATTGCCCGTTGAAGACTGAGGTCAAGGATGACCGCTTCTACTGGATGACGACCGGCAGCGCGATCAAGCTGCCGAACTTCATCATGCCGCCGCTGATGGACAACCATCACTGCTATATCGGCTCGCTCGGGAACGTCTGCCGCTGGCTGGCGCGCAAGGCTGAGGCGCTCGGCGTCGAGATCTATCCGGGCTTTGCCGCCACCGAAGTGCTCTTTGACGAGCAAGGCGCGGTGAAGGGCATCGCCACCGGCGACATGGGCGTCGGTCGCGACGGCAAGCCGAAGGACTCCTTCACCCGTGGCATGGAGTTGCTCGGCAAGTACACGCTGTTCGCCGAGGGCGCACGCGGCAGCCTGACCAAGCAGCTCATCAACAAATTCGCGCTCGATGCCAAAAGCGAGCCGGCGAAGTTCGGCATCGGCCTCAAGGAAGTCTGGCAGATCGATCCCGCCAAGCACCAGAAGGGCATGATCCAGCATTCGTTCGGCTGGCCGCTCGACCTGAAGACCGGCGGTGGTTCGTTCCTCTATCATTACGACGACAATCTCGTCGCCGTCGGCTTCGTCGTGCATTTGAACTACGACGATCCGTATCTGTCGCCGTTCGACGAATTCCAGCGCTTCAAGACCCATCCGTCGATCCGCGGCACCTTCGAAGGTGCCAAGCGGTTGGCTTACGGCGCGCGCGCCATCACCGAAGGCGGCTACCAGTCGGTGCCGAAGCTGACTTTCCCCGGGGGCGCGCTGGTCGGTTGTGCGGCCGGCTTCGTCAACGTGCCGCGTATCAAGGGCGTCCACAATGCGATGGGCACCGGCATGTTGGCTGCCGAGCATGTCGCCGCCGCGCTCGCGGCCGATCGGGCCAATGACGAGATCATCGACTACGAGAACGCCTGGCGTTCGTCATCGGTCGGCAAGGATCTGTTCCTGGTCCGAAACGTCAAGCCGCTGTGGTCGAAGTTCGGCACCCTGCTCGGCGTCGCGCTCGGCGGCTTCGACATGTGGTTCAACACGCTGTTCGGCGCCTCGCTGTTCGGCACGCAGTCGCATGCCAAGCCCGACCGCGCCACGCTCGATCCGGCCAAGCAACACGCGCCGAAGAACTATCCGAAGCCGGACGGCAAGATCACCTTCGACAAGCTGTCCTCGGTGTTCCTGTCCAACACCAACCATGAGGAGGACCAGCCGGTCCATCTCAGGGTGGCCGACATGAACCTCCAGAAGATGTCCGAGCATGACGTCTTCGCCGGGCCGTCGAATCGCTATTGTCCGGCCGGCGTGTATGAGTGGGTCGAGGAGGGCGGCAGCCCGCGCTACCAGATCAACGCCCAGAACTGCGTCCACTGCAAAACCTGCGACGTGAAGGACCCCAACGGCAACATCACCTGGGTTCCTCCGGAAGGCGGCGGCGGCCCGAACTACGAGGCGATGTAACGGCGCGCTGGGTCACAAAGCGTGATCTGGCGCACGTTCGCGTGAGGATCCGGCCGTGGCCGCCCGCCGCGGCCACGATAAGGCCATAGTAGCAGCGTCTTGGGGCGCTGACTGCCGATTTGGGGCGTGCGGAGGGGACCGCGCGGTGCGAATCCTTGCGGTCAAGCGCCAAAAGCGGCATTGTCCCGACCCGACGGTTCCGGGTCCCGATGTCGCCGGCCGCGTTCGCGTGCGAGACGGCCTTTTGCTCCAAACCCAGGCACTACCAACTCAAGGCGAGCCCTGATGTTTTCAAATCGTTTCAACCGCTGGACTGCTGCTGCCATCGCCCTTGCCGGCTCCGCGATCGTGGCGGTCCCTGGCGCGGTGCTGGCGCAGACGCCGGATCATCCGGCCGATACGGCCGCGCAGTTTCCGACCCGAAACGATCTGAAGGCACTCACCACCGCCGGCAGCTATCTCGCCGCCCGCCACGCCAGCGTCGAGCGCGACGCGACCTCGGCCGCCGCCTTCTACCGCTCCGCGCTGCGGACCGACCCCAAGAACAACGAGCTGCTCGACCGCGCCTTCATCTCCTCGGTCGGCGATGGCGACATCGAGGAAGCGGTCAAGCTCGCCGAACGCATCCTCGCCATCGACAAGACCAATCGCGTCGCGCGCCTCGTGGTCGGCGTGCATGATCTCAAGCTGAAAAAATATCCGAGCGCGCAGAGCAACATCAACCAGTCGATTCGCGGGCCGATCACCGATCTCGTCGCGACGCTGCTGTCCGGCTGGGCCGCCTACGGTGCGGGTGATGCCAAGGGCGCGGTCGCGACCATCGACAAGCTGGCGGGCCCGGAATGGTATCCGCTGTTCAAGGACCTGCACGCCGGCATGATCCTCGAGAACGCCGGCAAGGAGAAGGATGCGGGCACCCGCTTCGAGCGCGCCTACAAGCTCGACGATTCCATGCTGCGCGTCAGCGAGGCCTATGCGCGCTGGCTGTCGCGCAACAAGGACGCCGCCTCGGCGACCGCGATCTATGAGGCCTTCGACAAGAAGCTCGCCCGCCATCCGCTGATCGTGGAAGGGCTGCGTGAGACCAAGGCCGGCAAGAAGATGCCGTCGCTGGTCGATTCCGCGCAGGCCGGTGCGGCCGAGGCGCTCTACGGCATCGGCGCCACCCTGACCCGCCGCGGCGGTGAGGATCTCGCGCTGGTCTATCTCCAACTCGCGCTCTATCTCCAGCCCACGCATCCGCTGGCCTTGCTTTCGCTCGCCGACCTCTATGAATCGGTGAAGCGGCCGCAGATGGCGATCAAGATCTATGAGCGCGTGCCGTCGTCCTCGCCCCTGAAGCGCAACGCGCAGATCCAGCTCGCTATTGACCTTGATTCCGCCGACCGCACCGACGAGGCGATCAAGATCCTCAAGGGCGTGACCGCCGAGGACTCCAAGGATCTCGAAGCCATCATGGCACTTGGCAATCTCGAGCGCGGCCGCAAGAAGTTCGGCGACTGCGGCGCGACCTATTCGCGGGGCATCGACGTGCTGCCGGCCGGCAACGACAAGGCCAACAGCGTCTGGTACTACTACCGCGGCATCTGCGAGGAGCGCACCAAAGAGTGGGGCAAGGCCGAAGCCGACATGAAGAAGGCGCTCGAGCTGCAGCCCGACCAGCCGCATGTCCTCAACTATCTCGGCTATTCCTGGATCGACCAGGGCGTGAACCTCGACGAAGGCATGAAGATGATCAAGCGTGCCGTCGAGCAGCGGCCCGACGACGGCTACATCGTCGATTCCCTCGGCTGGGCCTATTACCGCATCGGCAATTACGAAGAGGCGGTGAAGAACCTCGAGCGCGCGATCGACCTCAAGCCTGAGGATCCCACCATTAACGACCATCTCGGCGACGCCTACTGGCGCGTCGGCCGCACGCTGGAGGCAAAATTCCAGTGGGCGCATGCGCGCGATCTCAAGCCCGAGCCGGACGATCTGCCGAAGATAGAGGCCAAGATCGCCAACGGCATGACCGATGACAATTCGAACTCTTCGGCCGCGCAGGCGGACAAGAAGAAGGACGACGGCAAGGGCGGTTGATCCGAGTCACTGGGGGCATATCGCCGATGCCGGCGTTGGTTGAAGAAGGGCGCGCGAAGGTCAATCTGAGCCTTCGCGTGGTCGGCCGTCGCGCCGACGGCTATCATGATCTCGAAAGCGTGGTGGCGTTTGCCGATTGTGCTGATCGGCTCACGCTGGAACCGGGTGGCGAGCTCAGGCTTGCGACCACGGGGCCGCTTGCCGCGGCCTGCGGCGAGACATCGGACAATCTCGTGTTCAAGGCCGCAAAATTGTTGGCCGACGCGGTGCCGAATTTGAAGCTCGGCGCCTTCGCGCTCGACAAGGTCTTGCCGGTCGCAGCCGGTATCGGCGGCGGTTCGGCCGATGCCGCGGCGGCGCTGCGTCTTCTCGCGGGCCTCAACAATTTGTCGCTCGATGATCCCCGGCTCCAGGAGGTCGCGCTCGCGACCGGCGCCGACGTGCCGGTGTGCCTGTTCTCGCGCGCCTGCGACATGACCGGCGTTGGCGAGCAGTTGCTGCCGCTGGCGTTGCCAAGCATGCCCTGCGTGATGGTCAATCCACGCGTGCCGGTTGCGACCAAGGACGTGTTCAGGGAGTTGGGCCTGCGCAACGGCGAATTGCTGGTCGGCGCGACCGATGTGCTTGAAGCACCGGCCTGGCCGGAGCAGGGCGCGTCGATTGCCGATTGGGTCGATGTTCTCGAAACCGTCGCCAATGATCTCGAAGCCCCTGCGCTGCGCATCGAGCCTGTCATCGGTGACGTGCTGGAGGTCTTGCGTAACTCTGCCGGTGTCAAGCTGGCGCGGATGTCCGGCTCGGGCGCGACGTGCTTTGCGATCTATGGCGCGGCCGCGGAGGCGCACGCTGCCGCGGAGAATATCCGCAGGGATCATCCCGGCTGGTGGGTGCATGCGGGGACGTTGAGCTAGGCCTATTCGTCATTGCGAGCGCAGCGAAGCAATCCAGAATCCCTCCGCGTTGGCAGTCTGGATTGCTTCGCTCCGCTCGCAATGACGAGGATAAAGCCGAGCCGTGCGGCTAACCCGCGCCATCCTCTGCAAGCCCCAGAAATTGCCGGATCTCACCCAGCACCTCCTCCGGCTTGTCATGCTGCAGCCAGTGCCCGGCACCGGCGATGGTCTCGATGCGCGCCTCTCGGAAATAGCGCTCCAGTCCCGCCGACCGAGCGCCGGCAAGAAAGCTTTCGCCGGCATTGAGCAGCAGCGTCGGGCAAGCGATGCGCGACCATAGCGCGACGTGGTCGTCCGGCCAGAGCCGGTGCGGCGCGGAGGCGCGCTGATAGGGATCGAACTTCCAGCTGTAGGTGCCATCCTCGTTCCGGCGCGCGCCGTGCGTGGCAAGGTGCAGCGCGAGATCGCGGGCGAGGCGCTTGTTGTGAAGCACCATCTGCGCGGCCGCGTCCTCGAGGGTCGCATAGCGGCGCGGCGTGCGGTCGTGCAATCTGTCGAGCTGTGCGACCCATTTGCTGATGCGCTCATGCGTCGGCGGTTTTGGTGAATCCGGCAACATTGTCACACCGTCGAGCACGATGAGCTTGGAAACCAGCTCGGGGAACGATCCTGAAAAGATCAGGCTCACCATTCCGCCCATCGAATGGCCGATGAGCGTCACTTGAGGCGCTGCGATGCTGCGGACGAGCTGGGCGAGATCGTAGACATATTCCGTCAGCGCGTAGCTGCCGCCCCTGGTCCAGTCGGAATCGCCATGGCCACGCAGATCGGGCGCGATCACATGGAAGTGCGGCTGCAACGAGCGGGCGATGGCATCCCAGCTCCGGCAATGATCGCGGCCGCCATGGACCAGGATGAGAGGCGGCGCGTCCTCGTTGCCCCAATCGGCATAGTGCAGCCGCAGGCCATGGGACTCGTAGTGGCGACTTTGCGGGGCGAGCATCGTGGCTACCCGTTCACCGGTCGCCGCGCCAGCGCGAGCGACAGGCCGAGACCGGCGATGAAGACGCCGGAGCCTTGGGTGAGGCGACGCATCAGTTGCGGGCGCCCGATGAGCTGCGTGCGTGTCGCGGACGCCATCAGCACCACCACGACATCGGCCAGCGTGTTCAGCGTTACCGAAATGGCGCCGAGCACGATGAATTGCAGCGTGGGGCTCGCTCCCGTGGGATCGAGAAATTGTGGAATGAAGGCGAGGAAGAACGCCGCGGTCTTCGGGTTCAGCGCCTCGACCAGCATGCCGTCACGGAACGCGCGCTTGTCGCCGACGGGCTCGCTCTTGAGCGACAGGGTTCGGCCGGCGCTGCGAAAGGTCTTGATGCCGAGCCAGACCAGATAGAGCGCGCCGATGAACTTCACGACGGCGAACAATTCGGCGCTGGCGAGGATGATCGCGGAGATGCCGAGACTGCCCGCGACCACATGAACCAGTCCGCCCAGCGCCGTACCGGCGGTCGAGGCAAAGCCGCTGGCGCGCCCTTCCGACAAGGTTCGCGCCGCGACATAGAAGATGCCGGGGCCGGGAATGGCGGCGATGACAAGAGCGGCGGCGAGGAACAGCCAGAAATTCGTGTCGGTCATCCTGCTTTGGTAACGATGCCCGGCGTGATTGCAAGTCCTCTCGCTAGCCGATCCGGCGGAAGATCGCGCTGGCATTCACCCCGCCGAAGCCGAAGCCGTTGGAGATTGCATGCTGCACTGGCATAGGCCGCGCGCTGCCTGAGACGATGTCGATGCCATCAGCGCTCGCGTCGGGGTTTTCGAAATTGAGCGTCGGCGGCGCGATCTGGTCGCGCAAAGCGAGTACAGTGAAGATTGCCTCGAGCCCGCCGGCGGCGCCGAGCAAATGGCCCGTGGCGGATTTGGTTGCGCTCACCGCGATAGAATTGTTGCGGCCAAACAGCGCAGCGATGGCGCCGAGCTCGCTCTCGTCGCCGGCCGGCGTCGAGGTCGCATGCGCGTTGAGGTGCTGCAGATCTGCCGGCGCAAGCTTCGCCTGCCGCAGCGCGATCTCCATCGCGCGGCGGGCGCCGTCGCCATCGGGCGGACCCGACGTCATGTGATAGGCGTCCGCGGTGGTGCCATATCCGACAATCTCGGCGATCGGCGTGGCGCCGCGCGCGAGCGCATGTTCGAGCTCCTCGATCACCAGAATGCCGGCGCCTTCGCCCATGACAAAACCGTCGCGGTCGCGATCGAACGGGCGCGAGGCGCGCGCGGGCTCGTCGTTGAATCCGCTCGACAGCGCGCGCGCTGCCGCGAAGCCGCCGAGACTGACGATATCGATGCAGGCCTCCGCGCCGCCGCAGATCGCGACATCGACCTCGCCCGCGTGGATCATGCGCGCGGCGTCGCCGATCGCCTGTACGCCGGCGGCACACGCCGTGACCGGCGTGCCCAGCGCGCCCTTGTAACCGTATTTGATCGAGACGTGGCCGGCGGCGAGATTGGCGAGAAACGAGGGGACCGTGAATGGTGACAGCCGACGCGGGCCGCGCTGCTCGGTGATGCGCACGGCCTCCGCCATGGCCGGGAAGCCGCCGATGCCCGAGGCGATGATCGTCGCAGTCCGCTCCAGCGATGCCGCATCCTGCGGCGTCCATTTGGCCTGCGCGACTGCTTCTGCTGTGGCGAGCAGTGCAAACAGGATGAAGCGGTCCATCTTGCGCTGATCCTTTGGCGCTGCCGCCGCTGCCGGATCGAAGCCGCCATCGGCATCGTCGGCCTTGTCGGGCACGAGACCCGCGATGCGCGCCGGCAGCGCCTGCGACCATTCGGGCAGCGGTCGCAGCCCGCTTTGACCCGCGAGCAGCCGGCGCCAGGACAATTCGACACCACAGCCGAGCGGCGACACCGCGCCCATTCCTGTCACGACGATACGACGCATGTCAGTCTCCTGCCGGCGCGACCGCCGGGTTCATGGCTTTGAGCGAAGTGAGCCGCCGCCGCATCAGGCGGCTCGCGCCGGGGCCTGCGATCACCACCGCATTTGCGAGCGTGATCGGTTGCATATCGGCGGCGTCGACCACGACCGGATCGAGCGGCCGCCGATCGTCCCGGTTCGCCAGCAGGATGGATTCGCCTTTTGAGGCGAGATGCTTGTTGCCCCAGGCGAGCAGCGTGGCGATCACGGGGAAGAAATCCCGCGCCTTGTCCGTCAGTACATATTCGTAACGCGGCGGCCGCTCGTGATAGCGGCGGCGGACAAACATGCCGGTCTTGGTGAGATGGGCGAGACGCCGCGACAGGATGTTCGGCGCGATGCCGAGATTGCGCTCGAACTCGTCAAACCGCGTCGAGCCCTGAAACGCATCCCGCAGGATCAAAATGCTCCACCACTCGCCAACCGTCTCCACGGCGCGGCCGACCGGGCATTCCAGGATCGAGGGGGATTTGGGCTGCATGGCGGGAAGGTAGGTGAACGACTTGCAAAATGCAAGTCACTGGCGACGGCCAGGGGGACACACTCCGTCATTGCGAGCGGAGCGAAGCAATCCAGAATCTTGCCGCGGGGACAGACTGGATTGCTTCGCTCCGCTCGCAATGACGATGAGGGGGCAGCGTGCGCACATCGATCGCCGTCACCTTGAGGGGTGAGGGAGCGAGCCTCGAACGATGACGGGGCTAACCGCAGTGGGGAATCAGAAAGCGCGTCAGGCGATCGCCTAATGCGACCGTGCCAGACAGAACGCCACCACCTGCTCCAGCGCGCTCTTCATTGGCGAGGACGGGAACAGCGCCAGCGCGTCGACCGCCATGGCTCCGTAGTGCTGGGCACGGCTCAGCGTGTCCTCGAGCGCGCGGTGCTTGTTCATCAGCCCAAGGGCGTGATCGAGATCGCCGGCGCCGATCTCGCCGCGCTCGAGCGCCTTGATCCAGAAGGCGCGCTCGGTGTCGTTGCCACGGCGGAAGGCGAGCACGACGGGAAGCGTGATCTTGCCCTCGCGAAAGTCGTCGCCGGTATTCTTGCCGAGCTTTGCGCTCTTGCCGCCATAGTCGAGCACGTCGTCGACGAGCTGGAAGGCGATGCCGAGATTCATGCCGACCGAGCGGCAGGCCGTCTGCTCGGCCTTCGGGCGGTTGGCGATCACGGGCCCGACCTCGCAGGCGGCTGCGAACAGCTCGGCGGTCTTGCCGCGGATCACGGCAAGATATTCGTCCTCGGTGGTGGCGGTGTTCTTGGCGGCGGCAAGCTGCATCACCTCGCCCTCGGCGATGGTGGCAGCGGCCGCGGAAAGGATATCGAGCGCGCGCAGCGAGCCGACTTCGACCATCATGCGGAAGGCTTGCCCGAGCAGGAAGTCGCCGACGAGCACACTGGCCTCATTGCCCCAGAGCATGCGCGCCGACAGCTTGCCGCGCCGCATCTCGCTCTCGTCGACGACGTCGTCGTGGAGCAGGGTCGCGGTGTGCATGAACTCGACGCTGGCAGCTAACTTGATGTGGCCGTCGCCGCTGTAGCCGGCCAGGTTGGCCATGGCGAGCGTCAGCATCGGCCGCAGCCGCTTGCCGCCCGAGGAGATCAGATGGTTGGCCACCTCCGGGATCATGGTCACGTCGGACCCGGTCCGCGACAGGATCGTGGCGTTGACGCGCTCCATGTCACCGGCGACAAGGGCAACCAGCTCTTCGATCGACGCGCCGGGAGTTTCGAAAGGTACGATGACGGCCACGCCGGTCTCCAATATTTGCCCTGGAAGGGCTATTCTGATGGAAAGACAATAGAAACTGGACGGGGATGCGGCAAGGCCTGTGGAACCATTGACATTTGCCGCTTTGACCCCTTTCAGGCAGGAGGCTCGTTTGCGTGAACTGGTTCGGACCAACGATATCGTGCTGGTGTCGGCGATCGGCGCGCTGCTCGACGGCGCCAACATCCATCATCTGGTGCTGGACCAGAACATGAGCATCATCGAAGGTTCGCTCGGCGTCCTGCCGCGGCGGATCCTGGTCCATGAGGACGACGCCATCGAGGCCCGGCAATTGCTGACCGAGGCCGGGCTCAGCCACGAACTGCGTGGCGATGATTGACGTCGTCACAGATCTCACCGAGGACGCCTTTCTCGGCGGCCAGCTGCTGCTCAAGCAGAAGCGCTCCGGCCACCGCGCCGGACACGATGCCATCCTGCTTGCGGCCGCGACAGATGCCCGCGCAGGCGACCGTGTGGTCGATCTCGGCACTGGTGTCGGCACGGCCGGGCTGGCGCTGGCCCGGCGCGTGGCCGGGGTCGATCTTTGCCTCGTCGAGATCGATCCGGAGCTGGCCGGGCTCGCGCGCACCAATGCGGCCGCGAATGCGATTGCCGCGGAGGTGATTGTGCTCGATGTCACGGCGGATGCGCAGGCTTTTGCGGCACATGGGCTCATGCCCGGCAGCGCCGACTGCGTGTTGATGAACCCGCCCTTCAACGATTCCACGCGCCACCGTGGCTCGCCGGACCAGGCGCGCCGCACCGCTCATGTCGCGACCGAGGCGACGCTGCATGCCTGGGTGCATGCAGCGCGGCGCATTCTCCGATCGAACGGTGTGCTGACCCTGATCTGGCGCGCGGATGGGATCGCGGAGGTTCTGGCAGCGTTGTCACGCGGCTTCGGCAGCCTGTCGGTCCTGCCGGTTCATGGCGAAGCGGGAAGGCCTGCGATCCGCGTGCTGGTCCGCGCGATCAAAGGCGGACGGGCCCCGACGCGATTGCTGCCGGGACTCATGCTCAATGATGAGTCACGCGTGCCTAAAAAAAAGGTGAGGAATATTCTGGAAGGGAGGGCGGTCTTGCCGCTGGCGGAGTCGTGACGACTTACTGCGGAAGCGATTCCGACTGCTGTTCCTGCGGGGACGTAAAGCGGATAGCCGTGAAAAGCGCGCCGATCAGCATCAACAGCAGATAGATCTTCATGGCATTTCCTCCGCTGCTTCATTGCAGCTTCCCAACAAGGAATCTGCAAAACACGTTCCAGGCACTTCCAATGACAGTCGCGTGATAAGAAATGGTTAATCAGAGGTAACGGCATGGCCGAACAATTGAACGATCGCGAAAATTCCGGCCTGGCCGACAAGCTGCTGCAATATCTGCCGGCGCGCTTCCGCCCGGGCACGGCGGTGGTGCCGGTGGTGCGGCTCTCGGGCGTCATCGGCGCGGTGACGCCGCTGCGTCCAGGCATGACGCTCTCGGGCGTCGCCCGCGTGCTGGAGCGGGCGTTTTCGGTCCGCAATGCCAAGGCGGTGGCGCTGGTGATCAATTCGCCGGGCGGCTCGCCGGTACAGTCGCGCCAGATCTATCTGCGCATCAAGCAGCTTGCGGCGGAGAAGAAGTTGAAGGTTTTGGTGTTCGTCGAGGACGTCGCGGCCTCCGGCGGCTACATGATCGCCTGTGCCGGCGACGAGATCTTCTGCGATCCGTCCTCGATCCTCGGCTCGATCGGCGTGGTCGGCGGCACCTTCGGCTTCCAGGAGGCGATCAAGCGGCTCGGCATCGAGCGGCGGCTCTACACGGCCGGCGCCCACAAGGCGATGCTCGATCCGTTCCTGCCCGAGAATCCCGACGACGTCGCCAAGCTGATGGCGCTTCAGCGTGAGATCCACCAGATCTTCATCGCGCTGGTGAAGGAAAGCCGCGGCGCGCGGCTCAAGGGCGCCGACGACACCCTGTTCACCGGCGAGTACTGGGCCGGCGAGAGTTCGATCGCGCTGGGGCTCGCCGACGGCATCGGCGATATCCGCTCAACTCTTCGTGCCCGCTACGGCGAGAAGGTTCTCACCCCTGTGATTGCGCAGCCGTCCGGTCTGCTGTCCGGCCTGTTGGGGCGGAAATCGCCAGGCGCCGGCCAGCTTTCGGCCATGGAATCAATGGCCGGCCTGCCGGACGAGCTGATCTCGGCGGTTGAAACGCGGGCGATTTGGGCGAAATTCGGGTTCTAGGCGGAGCCACTCCCGCGCCATTTGGTCCGGGCCGAACCAATTGCGGCGCGGCCCGGTCTGCGCAAGAATGCGCGTGGGGGCTGAGCACTCAACAAGGATCGTCAAATGCCGCCGTTCGTCGCTTTCGCGGGCGTCCTGGGCGGGCTTGCCGTGGTCCGCTGGGCCTACAAGACCGCTGTCCGGATCAACCAGGAGCTGGAAGAAATGCGCCTGTCGCGTGTCGCCGAAGCCGCCCATATGGGGAATATCCAGACGCTCAAGCGCGACCCCGTGACCGGAGCGTACCGGCCGGGTTAGCTCTCGCTGCGCGCAAGGTGCCGTAGGGTGGGCAAAGCGAAGCGTGCCCACCGCCAATCGCAATTTTGGAAAGATGGTGGGCACGGCGCAAGTGCGCCCTTGCCCACCCTACGGCAGTCGTTGAGCCCGAAGTCGCCCCCTTTGCCTTGATTCCCACCCCCGCCGTCGATACGGTCCCGCGCGATTCAAAACCCCCCGCGAGAGCCTGATCTGACGATGGACGCCTCATTGCCCGCCCATATGCGCCCGGAACGCTCGTTCCAGGGCTTTATCCTCGCGCTCCAGAAGTTCTGGGCCGAGCAGGGCTGCGTGATTTTGCAGCCCTACGACATGGAGATGGGCGCGGGTACCTTCCATCCGGCCACCACTTTGCGCGCGCTCGGGCCGAAGCCCTGGAACGCGGCCTATGTGCAGCCCTCGCGCCGGCCCAAGGACGGCCGCTACGGCGAGAATCCGAACCGGATGCAGCACTACTACCAATTCCAGGTGATCATGAAGCCGTCGCCGCCGAACCTTCAGGAGCTGTACCTGAAGTCGCTCGCCGCGATCGGCATCGATTCCGCCGTGCATGACATCCGCTTCGTCGAGGACGATTGGGAGAGCCCGACGCTGGGCGCCTGGGGCCTGGGATGGGAGTGCTGGTGCGACGGCATGGAAGTCAGCCAGTTCACCTATTTTCAGCAGGTCGCGGGCTTTGAATGCGCGCCGGTCGCGGGCGAGCTCACCTATGGGCTCGAGCGCCTCGCGATGTATGTGCAGGGCGTCGATCGCGTCTACGACCTCAACTTCAACGGCCGCGAAGGCGATGCCAAGGTCACCTATGGCGACGTCTTCCTGCAGGCCGAGCGGGAATATTCGCGGCATAACTTTGAAATTGCCGATACCGCGATGCTGTTCGAGCAGTTCAGGATGGCAGAAGCCGCGTGCCGGAAATACCTCGAGTCAGGCTGGCGCGAAGGCAATCGCAAAGAGCACCTGATGGCGCTGCCCGCCTATGACCAGTGCATCAAGGCGAGCCATGTCTTCAATCTGCTCGACGCGCGCGGCGTGATCTCCGTGACCGAGCGGCAGAGCTACATTCTTCGCGTGCGCGAGCTGGCAAAGGCCTGCGGCGAGGCCTGGATCCATACTGAAGCGGGCGGAGCGGCCTGATGCCCGATCTTTTGCTTGAACTGTTCTCGGAAGAAATCCCTGCACGCATGCAGGCCAAGGCGGCCGACGATCTGCGCCGTCTGGTCACCGACAAGCTCGTCGCCGAAGGCCTCGTCTATGACGGCGCAAAAGCCTTTGCGACGCCGCGCCGCCTTGCGCTCACCGTGCATGGAATCCCTGCGCGCCAACCCGATCTCAAGACCGAACGCCGCGGACCGAAAGTCGGCGGGCCCGATGCGGCCGTGCAGGGCTTTTTGAAAGCGACCGGCTTGAAGTCGCTGGACGAGGCCAAGATCCAGCGCGACCCCAAGGGCGACTTCTATATCGCGCTGATCGAGAAGGCTGGCCGCGACGCGATCGACGTGCTTGCGGAAATCCTGCCCGTCATTATCCGCACCTTCCCCTGGCCGAAATCGATGCGCTGGGGCGCGCGCTCCGGCAAGCCCGGCTCGCTGAGCTGGGTGCGTCCGCTGCACGCGATCACCGCGACGTTCGGTCTCGAGACCGAAGAGCCTGATGTCGTGAAGTTCGCGGTCGACGGCATCGAGACGGGCCAAACCACCTACGGCCATCGCTTCATGGCGCCTAGCGCCATCAACGTGCGTCGCTTCGAGGACTACGAGGCGAAGCTGAAGGCTGCCAAAGTCATCCTCGACCCGCAGGCGCGCAAGGACATCATCTTCGCCGACGCCAAGGAGCTGACCTTCGCGCAAGGGTTCGAACTGGTCGAGGATCAGGCGTTGCTGGACGAGGTCTCGGGCCTCGTCGAATGGCCTGTTGTCATGATGGGATCGTTCGAAGAAGAGTATCTCGCGATCCCGGACGAGGTCATCCGCGCCACCATCCGCAACAACCAGAAGTGCTTTGTGGTCAAGGATCCCAGAACCGGGAAGCTGACCAACAAGTTTGTCCTCACCGCCAATATCGAGGCGGCCGACGGCGGCAAGGTCATCGTCGCCGGCAACGAGCGCGTGATCCGTCCACGCCTGTCGGACGCAAAGTTCTTCTACGAGACCGACCTGAAGACCAAGCTCGAGGATCGGCTGCCGAAGTTCGAGCAGATTGTGTTTCATGCGAAACTGGGCACACAGGCTGCGCGCATTAGTCGTATCGAGCGGCTAGCCGAGTACACGGCGACATTGGTGGGAGCCGACGCCGCTAAAGCGAAGCGCGCTGCACATCTGGCCAAAGCGGACCTGCTGACGGAGGTCGTTGGCGAATTCCCGGAACTACAGGGGCTCATGGGCAAGTATTACGCCTTGGCCCAAGGCGAGGACGCGTCGGTTGCTGCCGCGTGCGAGGAGCACTACAAGCCGCAAGGGCCCACGGATCGCGTGCCGACCGATCCGGTGAGCGTTGCGGTCGCGCTTGCGGATAAAGTTGATACGTTGGTCGGGTTCTGGGCGATTGATGAGAAGCCGACAGGGAGCAAAGACCCGTACGCGTTGCGTCGAGCGGCACTTGGCGTGATTAGAATTGCACTTGATCGTGGATTTGATTTCTATCCGCGTCATTTCCTTGAAAAGCACATTAAAGAAATACGGCCGACCCTATCCGATGCGGATATCTCGGATATTGGTGATTCCTTCCGGGTGTTCTTCGAGGATCGTTTAACCGTCCAACTTCGCGAAGACGGGGCTCGGCACGATTTGGTCGCTGCTGTTATCGACTTGGGCGGACGCGAGGTTGGGCTTCTGTCTGTCGTTCGTCGAGTTGAAGCATTGGGACAGTTTCTCGAGACGAGCGACGGTAAGAATCTTCTCGCCGGTACGAAGCGCGCTGAGAATATCTTGCGTATCGAGGAAAAGAAGGACGGCAAGATCTATCACGATGATCCCGATCCAGGTCTCTACGCGTTGGGCGAAGAAAGGGAGCTTGCGGCGGCGATCGATGAGATAGTGCCTCAGGCACGTGACGCTGTGTTACGGGATGACTATGTTGCCGCCATGAGCGCGATGGCGAAGCTGCGGCCGCCGGTCGATGCATTCTTCGACAAGGTGCGCGTCAACGACGACGATGCCAAGGTGCGCGAGAACCGCCTGAAACTGCTCAACGAGATCCGCAGCGCCACGCGTGCGGTGGCGGACTTCTCGAAAATCCAGGATTGATCTTGCAAAAAAGCCCCACCCGGCGGGGGGAAGACCGGGCGGGGCCTGATGTCCGACTACGCGATGCGCGTCAGCCTGATTGATGTGACGCGCCGGACATCTAGTTGATCCCTAAAAGCGCTAGTTCAGCACCTCGACGATGCGCCGCGAGCGCGGCTCGACCAGCACGGTCTCACCGTTCACGACGGTGTAGCGATAGGTCGTGGCGCCGAAACGTTGCGGCACGTCATAATAGGTGATGCCGGTTTCAGGTAAGGTGGCACCGACCACGACGCGATCCGGAATGCTGAAGGCCGGCACACGTTGTTCGACGACATAGTCGCGGAAGGCCGGCCGCTGCTCGACCGCAATGGTCGGGCCGCTATCGACCACGGCTGGCGCGCGTCCCACCGTGATCCCGGTTTGCGCCTGCGCTGCGACGGGCGAGCCGATCGCGGCCGCGAGCGCTGCAAGGGCGAGAATCCTGTTCCGCATGGAAAACTCCTTCGACAAGTTTTTCGGCAAGCGCCAGTGGCGCGACCGGTTGCCAATGCTGCGGCGCGCGCGATGTTCCGGAAAAGAGCTGCCGCATACGCGGCAATTTCGGGCAGTTTTCGCGAAGCCGGGAACTCATTCGTCCCTTGAGCGTCTCTACCCGCGGAACCCGGTCCGCTATGATCCGCCCGCGATTCGCCTCAAGCTACCCAAGCCTGGAAAGATAGTTCATGCACCTCACCATCGCCCACATTTCGCCGATCCTGTCGCTGATTGCGGGTGTGCTCATCCTGATCATGCCGCGCCTTCTCAACCTGATCGTTGCGATCTTTCTCATCATCAATGGTGCGATCGGGCTCGGTTTATTGAAGTGGCTCCATCTCTAGGCCTTCATTTTCCGGAACTCTTCGACTTGCGCGGGCCTGCCCAAAGTGGTGTAAGGCGCGCGATTTCCCATTCCTCTCGCAGGTTGTGTGCAAGCTATGGCCAAAGCCGCCTCGAAGCCTTCTAAAACTGCAGCGAAATCAAAGCCCTCCGCCAAGGCGAAGACCATGCCGGCGGCCCGCAAGGCGCTCCCCAAGAGCGCCCCGAAGCCGGTTGCCAAGGCCGCTGCAAAGCCTGCGGCGAAGGCCGCTGCCAAGCCGGTTGCGAAACCTGCGACCAAGCCGGCGGCGAAGGCTGCGACCAAGCCGGCTGCGCCGAAGGTTGCCGCCAAGGTCGCTGCGAAGGCTGCGCCTGCCAAAGCAGCGCCGGCCGCGGTCAAGGCGGGCAAGTGGGTCTACACGTTCGGCGACGGCAAAGCCGAGGGCCGCTCGGAGATGCGCGACCTGCTCGGCGGCAAGGGCGCCAACCTTGCCGAGATGGCCAATCTCGGCCTGCCGGTGCCCCCGGGCTTCACCATCCCGGCCTCGGTTTGCACCTATTTCTACGCCCACGGCAAATCCTATCCGAAGGAATTGCAGTCGCAGGTTGAGAAGGCGCTGGACTATGTCGGCAAGTTGACCGGCAAGGTGTTTGGCGACACCAAGAACCCGCTGCTCGTCTCCGTGCGCTCCGGCGCGCGTGCCTCGATGCCGGGCATGATGGACACCGTGCTCAATCTCGGCCTCAACGACGAGACCGTGGAAGCGCTGTCGGAACTGTCGGGCGACCGTCGCTTCGCCTATGACAGCTATCGCCGGTTCATCACCATGTATTCCGACGTGGTGCTCGGCTTCGAGCATCATCACTTCGAGGAAATCCTCGACACCTTCAAGGACAGTCAGGGCTACACGCTCGACACCGACCTCACCGCCGAGGACTGGGTCGATTTGGTCGGCAAGTACAAGGACGCGGTCGCGCGCGAAACCGGCAAGGATTTCCCGCAGGATCCGCATGACCAGCTCTGGGGCGCGCTCGGCGCGGTGTTTTCATCCTGGATGAATGCGCGCGCGGTGACCTACCGCAAGCTGCACGACATTCCAGAATCTTGGGGCACCGCGGTCAACGTGCAGGCCATGGTGTTCGGCAACATGGGCGAGACCTCGGCGACCGGCGTTGCGTTCACGCGCAACCCCTCGACCGGCGAGAGCAAGCTCTACGGCGAGTTCCTGATCAACGCGCAGGGCGAGGATGTGGTGGCCGGCATCCGCACGCCGCAGGACATCACCGAGGATGCGCGCAAGGAGTCGGGCTCCGACAAGGCGTCGATGGAATCGGCGATGCCGGAAGCCTTCAAGGAGCTGACGCGGATCTACACGCTGCTCGAGAAGCACTACCGCGACATGCAGGACATGGAGTTCACGGTCGAGCAGGGCAAGCTGTGGATGCTGCAGACCCGTGGCGGCAAGCGCACGGCGAAGGCGGCGCTGCGTATCGCAGTCGAGCTCGCCAATGAGGGGCTGATCACCAAGAAGGAAGCGGTGATGCGGATCGATCCCGCCTCGCTCGACCAGCTGCTGCATCCGACCATCGATCCCGACGCCAAGCGCGACGTGATCGCGACCGGCCTGCCGGCGTCGCCAGGTGCGGCCTCCGGCGAGATCGTGTTCTCGTCGGACGAAGCGGCCAAGCTCCAGGGTGACGGACGCAAGGTCATCCTGGTCCGCATCGAGACCAGCCCCGAAGACATCCACGGCATGCACGCCGCCGAAGGCATCTTGACCACCCGTGGCGGCATGACCTCGCACGCCGCCGTGGTCGCGCGCGGCATGGGCAAGCCCTGCGTCTCCGGCTGCGGCACCATCCGCGTCGATTACGGCCGCGGCACCATGAGCATCGGCTCGCGCACCTTCAAGGCGGGCGATGTCATCACCATCGACGGCTCGCTCGGCCAGGTGCTGGCCGGCCGCATGCCGATGATCGAGCCGGAGCTTTCCGGCGAGTTCGGCACGCTGATGAACTGGGCCGACCAGGTCCGCAAGATCGGCGTCCGCGTCAACGGCGATACGCCGGATGACGCCCGCACCGCGATCAAGTTCGGCGCCGAAGGCATCGGCCTCTGCCGCACCGAGCACATGTTCTTCGAGGAGACGCGCATCCGCACGGTGCGCGAGATGATCCTCTCCGAGGACGAGCAGTCGCGCCGTGCGGCGCTTGCAAAACTGCTGCCGATGCAACGCGCCGACTTCGTCGAGCTGTTCGAGATCATGAAGGGCCTGCCCGTCACGATCCGTCTGCTCGACCCGCCGCTGCACGAGTTCCTGCCGCACACCCATGCCGAGGTCGAGGAAGTGGCGCGCGCCATGAACACCGATCCGCGGCGCCTGGCCGACCGCGCGCGCGAGCTGTCGGAGTTCAATCCGATGCTCGGCTTCCGCGGCTGCCGTATCGCGATCGCCTATCCTGAAATCGCCGAGATGCAGGCTCGCGCGATTTTCGAGGCGGCGGTCGAAGCCGAGAAGCGCACCGGCAAGGCCGTCGGCCTCGAGGTCATGGTGCCGCTGATCGCGACCAAGGCCGAGCTCGACCTCGTCAAGGCGCGCATCGACGCCACCGCGAAGGCGGTGATGCGCGATACCAACACCAAGCTCGCCTATCAGGTCGGCACCATGATCGAGCTGCCGCGCGCCTGCCTGCTCGCCGAGGAGATCGCCGAGAGTGCCGAGTTCTTCTCGTTCGGCACCAACGACCTGACGCAGACCACCTACGGCATCAGCCGCGACGATGCCGCGAGCTTCCTCGGTCCCTACGTGGCGAAGGGCATCCTTTCGATCGATCCCTTCATCTCGCTCGACCAGGAAGGCGTCGGCGAGCTCGTCAAGATCGGCGTCACGCGCGGCCGCAAGACCCGCCCCTCGCTCAAGATGGGCATCTGCGGCGAGCACGGCGGCGATCCGGCCTCCGTCGCGTTCTGCCACAATGTCGGCCTCGACTACGTCTCGTGCTCTCCGTACCGCGTGCCGATCGCGCGCCTCGCAGCGGCGCAAGCTGCGCTCGGCAAGGTGGTTGCGAGCCAGGCGTAAGGCGAAGAGCACGATTGAGTTGAGAGAGGCGGGGCCAGTCCCCGCCTCTTTTGTCTTACGCTACACTCCCATCCACGCCGTCATTGCGAGCGAAGCGAAGCAATCCAGACTGTCGCCGCGGAGAGACTCTGGATTGCTTCGCTTCGCTCGCAATGACGGAGGGCGGAACCGCACGCGTCCTGTAATGATACGTGCGCGCAAGAAATATCAGCAAGAGTTCCTTCACCATTCGCGTTGACCAGATGTTTACCGCTTCAAGTGGGGCCGCATTTACCAACGCGCAGCATTGCCCCGTGAAAACACCTGACATCGCTTGAGTGTGTCGGTTGCGCAACGTCGATTAACGCCCCGGCAACCTAAATTAGATACTCACGATAAAGATCGAATTGCACGGATGTACTGCGGATCGATCTGTCTGGTGTAAGCGTAGCGTGAGCGTATCGATGTCAGTGTTGCGTAACCATCCGAAGGGTGCACGGTTCGCATCCTTCGGAATCGGTCTCTGCATCTTCGCATTGATGCCGAGAGAGACCGGCTATCAGGACATAGGCTCGTTGCTGGCGCGTCAGCCCGGCGTCGCCGAGCGCTGGCAGAAGCAGGTGTTTTCTGCGGCCTCGTCCATTCAGCTTGCCACTTACAGCTTTTCGCGCCCGATCGGGACGTCGGTTCCACAGAGCGCGATGGTTCGTCTCGCAAGCCTCGATGGCCGCGACATCACCGGCACCATCTCACGCGGCAATCCGACGCTCCAGGCGCCGACGCGCTACCAGGCCTCCGATTTCCCCAGGGTCGATCGCGCGCTGAAAGGCGACCGTCTCGCCACCGTCACACCGGCGCCCGAGACGGCTGCACCGGCCGCCGCGCCCGCGCAGCAAGATCCGGCGACCTCCAACAGCTCCGTGTTCGGCGCCAAGACTGTACAATTGCCGGCAGCGCAGCCGCAAGCGATGTCGCCGGAGTCCGCGGCGGCGCTCGATCCCGAGCTTCAGGAGGCGATGCGCGCGCCGCCCTTGCCGCAATATGCCAATCCGCCGAAGGCCGACGACAATGCGCTGTCGTTTGCGGCGCAGCCGCTCAACGCGCTCAAGCAGGCGACGGTCGCAGCCCCGCCGCGCGATCCCTTCAGCGTCAAGACCTCGAACCTGTTCTTCGGCAGCTCCTCGCTCGGCGGCTCTGTCGAGAGCATCGAGAGCTGGCAGCCCGGCGCCGAGCCGCTGATCGTGACGCCCGATCCCGACATGAAGCTGGCCTCGCTGTCGCCGCCGAACGAGGATATCGCGAACGCCACCGAGAGCGGCGAGAGCGTCGCGCCGAAGGGCGAGGTCAACGCCGACAATCAGCGCGCCAAATCGCCGGCCGAGCGGCTGGCGCTCGACGACAAGTCACGCGCGAAGTCGGAAAAATGCCTTGCTGAGGCGGTCTATTTCGAATCCCGCGGCGAGGCCGTGCGCGGCCAGATCGCGGTCGCGCAAGTCGTGATGAACCGGGTATTCTCCGGCAAATATCCGGACACCGTGTGCGGCGTGGTCTATCAGAACAAGTACCGCCACTTCGCCTGCCAGTTCACCTTCGCCTGCGACAACAATCCCGATGTGATCCGCGAGCCCGAGATGTGGGAGCGCGCGAAGAGGATCTCGAAGGCGATGCTCGACGGCCAGATCTGGCTGCCCGAAGTCGGCAAGTCGACGCATTACCACGCCTATTGGGTGCGCCCGTCCTGGGTCGCCGAGATGAAGAAGATGTACAAATTCGGCGTGCACACCTTCTACCGGCCGCGCAACTGGGGCGATGGCAGCGAAGAGCCGAGCTGGGGCACCCCGGCGCAGACCGCCGCACTTTCGGCAGAGCTCACCCAGGAAGCCAAGAGCTCCGCCGAGATGGGCGTGGTCGAGCGAAGGTAGCCGCTCACGTCTCGATATCCAGCGCGCAGTCGAAATTCGGCGCCGAATGCGTCAGCGCGCCAGATGAGGCGTAGTCGACGCCGGTGGCCGCGATCGTCGCGATCGAGTCCAGCGTGACGCCGCCGGAGGCTTCCAGCGTGAGGCGGCCTTCCGTCATCCGCACCGCCTCGCGCAGCGTCGCGATGTCCATGTTGTCCAGCAGCGCGGCTTCTGCGAGGCCGGTGTCAAGCACCTCGCGCAGTTGCGCGAGCGTATCCACCTCGATCTCGATCTTGACGAGATGGCCGGCATGGCGGCGGGCACGCTCCAGCACCGGGCGGATGCCGCCGGCGACCGCGATGTGATTGTCCTTGATCAGGATCGCATCGTCGAGGCCGAAACGGTGGTTGAAGCCGCCGCCGCAACGCACCGCGTATTTCTCCAGCGCCCGCAATCCCGGCGTGGTCTTTCGCGTGCAGCAGATGCGCATTTTGGTGCCCTCGGTGCGCGCGACGTAGTCGGCCGTGAGCGTGGCGACGCCGGACAGCCGGCCGACGAAATTCAGCGCGGTTCGCTCAGCCGTGAGAATGGCGCGGGCCGGACCGGAGATCGTCAGCACGTGCTGTCCGCGGGCGACGCGCGCGGCGTCGCGGACATGCGCGCGCACCTCGAGGTCGGGGGAGAGCTTTTGCAGCGTCGCCAGCGCGAGCGGCAGGCCGGCGATCACGCCGGATTGGCGTGCCACCAGGACAGCCTGCGCCTTGGTCGCTTCCGGGATCGTCGCGAGCGAGGTGACGTCGCCGGCGCGGCCAAGGTCCTCGTCGAGCGCGCGATGCACGGCCTCGTCGATGGCGAGCGGAGAGAGAAAGGCGTCGGGATAGAGCAGGGAGGTCGGGGCGATCATAAAAGACTCCGTCAGGCGATCATGGATTGCGCGATGCGCGGCATTGGATGCTCGGTAAGGCCGTCCGCGACCTCGCGTGCGGCAGCGAGTGTGGTCATCGTTCTCTGCGCCAGCGCGGGAACATCCGTCGGATAGTCGGAGCGGAAATGCGCGCCGCGGCTCTCGCGCCGGCTCCAGGCAGCAGTGGCTACGAGCAGGGCCGCTGTCGCCATGTTGCGGACCGTGACGCTCGTCGCCGCGTGCTCAAGTGCCGCAAAGCTGCGCACGGCTTCCGCAAGGCCGTCGCGCTCGCGGATCACGCCGACATGCGCGCTCATCATCATGCGCAACCGCTTCACGCTAGCTGCGTCCGGCGCGCCACCACGCGGCGTCACCAGCGCCTCGGGGAGGCGAGCAGGTGAGGGGATCGCGTGGCCGGCGATGTCGTCGGCGATGCGGGCGGCATAGACCACGGCCTCCAGCAGCGAATTCGAGGCGAGCCGGTTGGCACCGTGCGCACCGGTGGACGACACCTCACCCCCGGCCCAGAGCCCACCGATCGAGCTGCGGCCGCGTGCGTCCACCGCGATGCCGCCCATGTGGTAGTGCACGGCCGGCGCGATCGGGATCGCCTGCGTCGCCGGGTCGATGCCGGCGGCGATGCAGCTTGCGTGCACGGTCGGGAATTTGTCGGCGAAGCGCGCGCCCAGCGCTTCTCGTGCATCGAGGAAGGCGCCGCGACCGCCTGCGATCTCGGCGAATACGCCGCGGGCTACGATGTCGCGCGGCGCAAGCTCGGCGAGCGGATGCAGTGCCGCCATAAAGCGTTCGCCCTGACCGTTGATCAGCGTCGCGCCTTCACCGCGCAGCGCTTCGGTCGCAAGCGGCGCAGGATCGCGGCCGACCATGATCGCGGTCGGATGGAACTGCACGAATTCAGGATCGGCGATCACAGCGCCGGCGCGCGCGGCGATCGCAAGGCCCGATCCATTGGCCTCGGCCGGATTGGTGGTGACGGCATAGAGATGGCCGATGCCGCCGGTCGCCAGCACGATCGCGCGCGAGGCGATCATCAGGGGCTTCGCGGCGAAATTGCCGGCCTCGCGCAACTGGAGGCCGGTGACGGCGCCGTCTTCGGTGAGCAATGCTTCGGCGACAAAGCCTTCGATCAGGCGGATTGACGGCGTGCGGCGCACGGCCTCGCTCAGCGCCGCGATGATTGCCGCGCCGGCACCGTCGCCGCGGACGTGGACGATCCGTCGCGCCGAGTGCGCGGCTTCGCGTCCCACGGCCAGCCGGCCTTCGAGATCGCGATCGAATGGGACGCCGTAGGCGAGCAAATCATGAATCCGCGGCGCGGCCTCGCGCGCGATGCCGAGCGCGATGGCCTCATCGACGATGCCGCCACCGACCGCGATGGTATCCGCCGCATGCGCTTCGGGACTGTCGCCCTCGGCGACGGCGGCCGCGATGCCACCCTGCGCCCATGCGGATGACGCCCCCTGTCCGAGCGGCGCCGCCGAGATCAGTGTCACCGGCCTCGGCGCGAGTTTTAATGCGCAGAACAGGCCGGCGAGACCGCCGCCGACGATGACGACGTCGTCGGTGGAACGGGTGAGGTTGTGGATGTTGTCTTGCATAGCCTTCTCCTAATGGTCGTCCTGGCGAAAGCCAGGACCCATAACCCCGACTGCGGGTTGTTGCGGCAAGCCGGAGCGACCAGCGTGCCAATACCCACGTCCTGTGGTTATGAGTCCCGGATCAGCGCTCACTTCGTTCGCTTGTCCGGGACGACGGTGGTGTGTGTTGCTGCCTTCTGTCCTCAATTCTTCAGATTGATCATCCGCTCGACCGAGCGCCGTGCGCGCTCCGCAAGCGCTGGATCGATCGTCACTTCCTCGCCGAGGGTCAGCAGGCTCTCCAGGATGTTGGTGAGCGTGATGCGCTTCATGTGCGGGCAGATATTGCAGGGACGCAGCATCTCCACGTCAGGTAGCTCGGCGCGGACATTGTCGGCCATCGAGCACTCCGTGATCATCACCAGGCGCTTCGGCCGCCGCTCGCGCACCCAGTTGATCATGTGCGCGGTCGAGCCGGTGAAGTCGGCTTCCGCCAGCACATCCGGCGGGCATTCGGGATGCGCGATGATCTGCACGGAGGGATCGGCGTCGCGGAAGGCGCGCAGCTCGTCGCCGGTGAAGCGCTCATGCACTTCACACGCGCCCTTCCAGGCGATGATTTTTACGTCGGTCTTCGAGGCGACATAGGTCGCGAGATAACGATCGGGCAGGAAGATCACGCTTGGCGCGTTCAGGCTCTCCACCACCTGCACCGCGTTCGACGAGGTGCAGCAGATGTCGACCTCGGCCTTCACTTCCGCGGACGTGTTGACATAGGCGACCACGGGCACACCGGGAAATTTTTCGCGGAGCAGCCGCACGTCCGCGCCGGTGATGCTGGCGGCGAGCGAGCAGCCGGCGCGAGAGTCCGGGATCAGTACGGTCTTGTCCGGATTGAGCAGCTTTGAGGTCTCCGCCATGAAGTGAACGCCGCACTGAACGATGACATCGGCCTTCACCTTGGTGGCCTCGACGGCAAGCTGAAGCGAATCGCCGCCGATGTCGGCGACGCCGTGGAAGATCTCCGGTGCCTGGTAGTTGTGGGCGAGGATCACCGCGTTGCGCGCGCGCTTCAGTTCATTGATCGCGTGTATCGTCGGCGCCATCAGCGGCCATTCGATCGGCGGGATCACATGCTTGACGCGCTGGTAGATCGGCGCGGTGGCGCGTTCGACTTCACTGGTCCATTCCAGCGAGGGCCGCGGCAACGCGGGTCCGGTTCGCGCCGGCGCAGTGCGAGGAGTGGTCGATTGGCTCTGCGGCCGGCTTGCAAGATCGTCGGGGCCGTAAATTCCAGTAATCGGCATCGAAGCCTCCCGTGTATGATAATTATGCTCAATTAGAGTATATATGGAGCCTGAGAAATCCGGCCGAGAGGGCCGGTAGGATTCGCCAGCGCTTACATATACTCAATCTGAGTAGATCAAAGATAACACGCTGATCGGGGAGCCGCTAGGTCTCGCCGCACACATTCTCGTCAAGTCCGGTCTCGTCGCGTCCAGCAAGGTCGCGATGAAACGCAATGCTCCCGCGACAGCCCCTCGTGGAACGCAATCACTTTTGACTTGGGATTTTCATGCATTTGCATTAAACGCCTGACAGGCGACTGCCGATTTTGCAGATCCGTCCAGGGCCGAGGAGGAACACCATGTCGATGCAAGCAAGCGAGCTCGGTCCGACCCGTTCCTCCAACTGGCGCACGCCGGCCGTCATCATCCTCTGCGGCTGTGCGATCGGCATGCTCGGCTTCGGTCCGCGCTCGGCGCTGGGCTTCTTCGTGCAGCCGATGAGCCACGAATTCGCCTGGGGCCGCGACGTATTCGGCCTCGCCATCGCCTTCCAGAATCTGCTGTGGGGATTGGGCCAGCCGTTCGCGGGCGCAGTTGCTGATCGCTTCGGCCTGTTCCGCGTGATGTGCGTCGGCGCACTGCTCTATGCCGGCGGCCTGCTGCTGATGCGCTATTCCTCGACGCCGATGTCGCTCAATATCGGCGCGGGCGTCATGGTCGGCTTCGGTCTCGCCGGCTGCTCGTTCAACCTGGTGCTGTCTGCGTTCACCAAGCTGCTGCCGGCCGAGAAGCGCGGCCTTGCGCTCGGCGCCGGCACCGCGGCGGGCTCGCTCGGCCAGTTCCTGTTCGCGCCCATTGGTGTCGCGCTGATCGACAATTTCGGCTGGCAGCAGGCGCTCACCGTGTTCGGCTTCCTGATGCTGCTGATCATCCCGCTGGCGCTGGCGATCTCGACGCCGCCGGTCGCAAGCACGGCCAATGCGTCGCCTGCGGATGAGCAAACCATCACCAGGGCGCTCGCGGAGGCGTTCGGCCATCGCTCCTATGTGCTGCTGGTGCTCGGCTTCTTCACTTGCGGCTTCCAGCTCGCCTTCATCACCGTGCATCTGCCGGCGTTTCTGGTCGACCGCGGCCTCTCGACGCAAACCGGCGGCTGGGTGATCGCGGCGATCGGCCTGTTCAACATCATGGGCTCGCTCAGCGTCGGCTACCTTCAGAATTCGCTGCCGAAGCGCTACATCCTCTCGACGATCTATTTCACCCGTGCGCTCGCGACGCTCGCCTTTATCTCGTTCCCGATCACGCCGTTCTCGGCGATCGCGTTCGGTGCGGTCTCCGGCCTGACCTGGCTGTCGACGGTGCCGCCGACCTCGGCGCTGGTGGCGCTGATGTTCGGCACGCGCTGGCTCGCCACCCTCTATGGCTTCGCCTTTGTCAGCCATCAGGTCGGCGGTTTCCTCGGCGTCTGGTTGGGGGGCATCGTGTTCGAAAAGTACGGTTCCTACACGCCGATCTGGTGGCTCTCGATCCTGTTCGGCGTGCTCTCGGCGCTGATCAATCTTCCGATCGTGGAGAAGCCGGTCGCCCGGGCGGTTGCGCAGCCTGCCTGATCGGCTAAACATCCCGGTCAAACAAGTCAGGGAGCTTGCTATGGCCACGTTCAAGGCGATCCGGATCGACAAGGCCGACAAGGGCACCACCGCCGCGCTCACCCAGTTCGACGAAGCCGAGCTGATGGACGGCGACGTCACCGTCCGCGTCGAATGGTCGACGCTGAACTACAAGGACGGACTCGCGCTGACAGGAAAGGCGCCGGTGGTGCGCCGCTTCCCGATGATCGCCGGCATCGACTTCGCCGGCACGGTCGAAGCCTCATCGCATCCGCAATGGAAAGCGGGCGACAAGGTCGTCTGCACCGGCTGGGGCATGGGCGAGACCCATCTCGGCGCCTATGCCGAGAAGGCGCGGGTGAAGGGCGACTGGCTGGTCGCCCTGCCGCAGGGCCTGTCGGCGCGCGATGCCATGGCGATCGGCACCGCCGGCTTCACCGCGATGCTCTCCGTGCTCGCGCTAGAGAAGCACGGCGTCTCGCCGAAGAGCGGCCCAGTCGTCGTGACCGGCGCGGCGGGCGGCGTCGGATCGGTCGCGACCGCCGTGCTGTCGAAGCTTGGCTACCACGTCATTGCCTCGACCGGCCGCGCCTCGGAGGCCGATTACCTGAAGAGCCTCGGCGCTGCCGAGGTGATCGACCGCAATGAATTGTCGGCGCCGGCAAAGCCCCTGGCCCGGGAGCGCTGGGCGGGTGGCGTCGACAGCGTCGGCTCGACCACGCTCGCCAATTTGCTGTCGATGACGAAATATGGTGGCGCGATCGCTGCCTGCGGTCTCGCTGCCGGCATGGACCTGCCGTCTTCTGTCGCACCCTTCATTTTGCGCGGGGTGTGCCTTCTCGGCATCGATTCCGTGATGTGCCCGATCGACCCCCGAAAAGCCGCCTGGCAGCGCCTGGCGTCCGATCTGGATCGGTCAAAACTATCTGAAATTACTACGGAAATTCCGCTTGCCGAAGTTCCGGAATGGGGCGCGAAGATCCTCGCCGGCCAGGTCCGCGGTCGAATCGTGGTAAAAATTGTCTAACGGCGTTCAGACTTTACCAACCAAGCTGCTTCAATGTCGCCTTGGTTAGTATGGTAAGCAGCGGGTAAAGAGATAAGGCATCGCCCGCTGCGGGGGTTAGTTCGGAGTTGAGCATGCTTGCGCGTATCGTGTTGGGGGCTGTCACGGCAGTCGTGACGTTTGCGCCGGCCATCGCTTTGGCCGGGAGTATGAACGCGGATGAGGCACGCCGCTTCGTCGCCGGCAAGGTGTTCGCCTTCACCTGCTTCGACGGCACCCGCGGTGCAGGCCGTATCCTCGACGATCTCGGCGCCGCCGGCGCGGTGCAGTTCTCGGGCTCAGGCCCGGTGCGCCATCTCCGCCTGCCGGGCAACACGCTCCAGATCCGCGGCCAAAACGTTTGCGCCTCGATCAAGGGCATTCCGTTCGAGCCTTGTTTCAACCTGGAAAAGACCGACGACCGCAGCTTCCGTGGCTCGGTCTCGGGCATGGGCTTCGCCTATTGCGACTTCCACCACCAGGGCGGCAACCAGATGCTGATGGCGCGCGCCGTTGCGCGGCCGCGCTCGCTGCGTGCGCCGGAGCAGACCGGTTCGGTCAACACGTCGAGCACCGAGGTCGCCGCGCGCGTCGAGACTCCGCGGGTCGAGAGCAGCCGGATCGAACCGGTGAAGTCGGAAGTGAAATCCGAGCCGAAGAACGAAGGTCCGCTCGAGTTGCGCCGCTCGACCGAGTGATATCGAGCGCAAAACTGCGCGTGCAATTTTCCCGGCTTTGACGACTGCATCGCAGGCGAAACCGCGGCGCCGTAGTCATACGGCCCGCGGTTTTTATGCCTTGGTAGCGACTGGCGCCCCAGCCTTGCGTAACGGCCGGGGGGCGGCCCTACGCAAGGGTTCAAAAAATGTCGCTGTACTTCTTCCGCATCAGCACCGGCCGCTATTCCGGCGCCGCCGACCAGCCATACGAATTCGAGGATCGCGACGCCGCCTGGAAAGAGATGACCGAGGTGTGTGGCAATCTGCTCGGCAGCATCTCGCGCAATCTGAAGCCGAATGCGAAGTGGAGCATGGAGCTGCTCGACGAGAACAAGCAGCCGGTCTTTCGCATTAGCCTGGTCGGCGAGACGGTCGGCTGCAAAGTTTTCCAAGGCTGACTTCAGGCTGCAATTTACAACTATGACGAGACCTAAACCCTTCGATTTCAATCATTTAGCGTAAAAGGTCAGTATTTCTGCGAAGCCCCCTGTTAACCAGAAGATGGAACTTTGACCGATAGCTTTCCCGGTAAGGGCGATCAACGTCCAGGCGGCCGGCAATGACTTGGCTGCATGTTTCCGGGAAATGCACCATGTTGAGCTTCGTCCAGAACCTGCGAATTGGCACCAAGCTGGCGATCACCTCGGCGCTCACGATAGCCCTGGTCGCGCTGATGATCTTCCTGCAGATGACTGGCAACGCCGAGGTCCAGAAGCTCGATATCGCGGCATCGATACACCAGGCGATTGCGCAAAACGCCGCGGAAGCGAAAGCCTCGGTGCGGGGCATGCAGATCGGCATTCGCGACACGCTGCTCTCATCCTCGCCGACCGATCTGAAGAAGGCCGCCGACTATTTCAGCGAGCGCCAGACGGCGGCCCTTAAATTCGCGGGTGAAATGGCCAGGCTTTCGCGCTCTCCGGAAAACCGTCAGCGCATCGACCGCTTGACGACCGTGATCAGAGATTTTCGAAAAGGGCAGCAGCAGATCGAAGCGGTGCGTAAGCAGGCGATCGAGCTCGAGGCGAAGCAGGTCGGCAAGGAGCCGAGCGCAGACGCAATCGCCCAGCTTGCGAAACTGGGGTCGGAAATCGATCGCATCCGTAAGGAGGTGACCCTTCCGATCAACGAAGAGATCGCGCGGCTGACCAACCAGATCACGGATGCTGCCAAGCAGGGCGGTGCGGAGAGCCGTGCCGAGGCTGAATCGGAAGCCGCCTCCGTGGCGCGGACGTCGCTCGTCGCGGGCGTGTTGGTCGCGTTGGTCCTGATCGGGGCGTGTATCTTCTCGATTTTCAGTATCGCGCGTCCGATGCGCGCGTTGACTGCGGCGATGGAGAAGCTTGCCGGTGGCGATTTCGCCGTGGTGTTGCCCGGGCTTGGCCGCAAGGACGAGGTCGGCGGCGTCGCGAGCGCCGTCGAGAAATTCAAGGTCGTGTCCGAGCAGAAGGCGCGCACGGAAGCCGAGGCCAAGATCAGGCAGGATCAGGTCGCAGCCGAGCGGCGCAAGGCCGACATGCACAAGCTGGCCGACAGTTTCGAGGCCGCAGTTGGCGAGATCGTCGAAACCGTATCGTCGGCTTCGACCGAGCTCGAAGCGTCCGCCACGACGCTGACCTCGACCGCGGAGCGCGCGCAGCAGCTCACCACCGTGGTGGCAGCGGCCTCGGAGGAAGCCTCCACCAATGTGCAGTCGGTGGCCTCCGCAACCGAGGAACTGTCTTCCTCCATCACCGAGATCAGCCGTCAGGTGCAGGAATCCGCGCGCGTTGCCGGTGAAGCCGTCGGCCAGGCCCGCACCACCACCGAGCGCGTCAGCGAACTGTCAAAAGCGGCGACGCGCATTGGCGACGTCGTCGAGTTGATTAACACCATCGCGGGTCAGACCAACCTCCTGGCGCTCAACGCCACGATCGAAGCGGCGCGCGCAGGTGAAGCCGGACGCGGCTTTGCCGTGGTCGCCTCCGAGGTCAAGGCATTGGCCGAGCAGACGGCGAAAGCGACCGGCGAAATCGGACAGCAGATCTCCAGCATTCAGGTCGCGACGCAGGAGTCGGTTGGCGCGATCAAGGACATCAGTGACACGATCGAGAAACTCTCGGAGATTTCCTCGACGATCGCCGCTGCCGTCGAAGAACAGGGCGCGGCGACGCAGGAGATCTCCCGCAACGTCGCGCAGGCCGCCCAGGGCACTCAGCAGGTGTCGTCCAACATCACCGAGGTGCAGCGCGGGGCGAGCGAAACCGGCTCGGCATCCTCGCAGGTGCTGTCGGCTGCCCAGATGCTGTCAGGCGACAGCAATCGCCTCAAGGTCGAGGTCTGCAAGTTCCTCGGCACTGTTCGTGCGGCCTGACGGCGGCATGCTTCAAGCAGACACAGGATTGCAACCGCCGCGCGTGATCGCGCAGCGTTGGCCGCGAGCATATCGCGGCTCCGCGACGAAGGAGCAGCGCTGCGCGATATACTCACAACTGCAACAAATAGTTGCAGTCAGTTTAAATATCGAGAATCGGCAAATCAGTAGTTCCTCTAGGTTCTTGTTAACGCCTGTTTGCAATTATGGGCGCAATCTTACCGGATAAGAACCAGCCAGCATTGTTGGAATGACCACCGCCCACCGTCCGTCGCGACGGCCGCGGCGCGGGTGACTTGTGCGTTCAGGTATCATCGGGATTTGTCGTGATGTCGAAGTTGTCGATCGTCTTCAAGCTTCTGTCCGTGTTGTCGGTCCTCGTGCTCTCGCTCGCCGGCGTCGGCGTCGTGGCGATCGGCACGATGCAGAACATCAACTCCCACACCGTCGAGATCGCCCAGAGCTGGCTGCCGAGCGTGCGCGCGCTGGGCTCGATGCGCGCCGACATCAATGAGCTGCGCGTTGCGCTGCGCCTTCACCTGATGCAGGACACCGCTGAGGGCAAGGATGCCGCCGAGAGGCGGCTGGCTTCGCTGCGCGAGCGTATCGACCAGACCCGTAAAGTCTACGAGCCGCTGATCACCTCGGCCGAGGAGCGCTCGCTCTATGGGCAATGGGCCAAGGCGTGGGCCGAGTATCTGAACGGCGTGCAGGACGTGATGGCACTGTCGCGCAAGAGTCCCGGCAAGTTCCCGGCCGATGCCAACGAGATGCTGCAGACCAAGGTCGCAAAGATGGCGCAGGCGGCGGATCCTTTGCTCCAAAAGGGCATTGAGATGAACAATCACGGCGCCGAGCTGGAGACGAAGCAGGCGGCCGACAGCTACGCCACGATCTTCCGCGTGCTGGTCGGCATCATCATCACCTCGGTGGCGATCGCGATTGGTGCGGCCTATTATCTCGTGCGCGACGTTTCGCGCGGCATTGCCTCGATCATCAAGCCGATGCAGTCGCTCGGTGAGGGCGATCTCTCGGCCGAGGTGCCGCATCGCGGCGAGAAGACCGAGATCGGCTCGATGGCGGATGCGCTCCAGATCTTCAAGGAAGCGCTGATTGCCAAGAGGATCGCCGATGAAGCAGCCGCACGCGACGCCGAGGCCAAGATCGAGCGCGGGCGTCGCGTCGATGCCATCACCCGCAAGTTCGAGGCGATGATCGGCGAGGTCGTCGGCACCGTCTCCTCAGCCTCGATCGAGCTCGAGGCGTCTGCAACGACGTTGACCAACACCGCGCGCCGCGGTCAGGAACTCTCGACCGCGGTTGCGGCGGCCTCCGAGGAAGCATCGACCAACGTGCAATCGGTCGCCTCGGCTTCCGAAGAGCTGTCGTCCTCCGTCACCGAGATCAGCCGACGCGTGCAGGATTCGGCGCGCATGGCAGCGGAAGCGGTCGACCAGGCGGCGCGGACCAATGCGCGCGTCAACGAGCTGTCGCAGGCGGCATCCCGCATCGGCGACGTCGTCGAGCTCATCAACACCATCGCGGGCCAGACCAATCTGCTGGCGCTGAACGCCACCATCGAGGCGGCACGCGCGGGCGAGGCCGGCCGCGGTTTTGCGGTCGTCGCCTCCGAGGTCAAGGCGCTGGCCGAGCAGACCGCGAAGGCGACCGGCGAGATCGGCGCGCAGGTCGCAGGCATCCAGTCTGCGACGCAGGAATCGGTCAGCGCGATCCAGGAGATCGGCGGCACCATCGAGCGGCTGTCGGAAGTGTCCTCCGCGATCGCCGCCGCCGTCGAGGAGCAGGGTGCCGCCACGCAGGAAATCTCGCGCAACGTGCAGCAGGCCTCGCTCGGCACACAGGAAGTCTCGATGAACATCACCGACGTGCAGCGCGGTGCGATCGAGACCGGATCGGCCTCGACGCAGGTTCTGTCGGCGGCGAAGTCGCTGGCGGCCGACAGCACCCGCCTCAAGGTCGAGGTCGCGCAGTTCCTGGAATCGGTCCGCGCGGCCTGATCCTCAACTGCCTGTCTGCGGAGCCGGCGGCGGGACCTGCCGCCGGAACAGGATGCGCTGGTACAGCCAGCCGATCGCGACCAGCACGATGCCGAGGCACATGAACGACAGCGCCCGGTAGACGCCGGTCAGCGTCGACATGTCGATCACGAAGGCTTTCAGGATCGTCAGCGCGATGACGGCGGCAGACGCCAGCCGCGCCCGCTCGGAGTTGACGAGAATACCGATGCCGAGCAGCACGACGCCGAAGGCGAGCCAGCCGATCGAATAGGTGTATTGCTCCGCGCCCGTGGTCTCGCCGCTGGCGAGGAACGGGCCGTGGTAGAAGCGGCGGATCTCCAGCGTCAAATACGAAAGCGCAAACACGAGGGCCGCGCCCGCAATCGTGTTCGCATAGACTTTACCGCGTGCACCGACCACCGCATACGCAAGCAGCAGCATCAGCGCCGCCGGCAGCGCGTAGCAGAGCAGCAGCAGGTTGAACACGGCGCCGCCGACATCGATGTGCCACAGCAGCGGGTTCTCCAGGAGCAGCAGGCCGAACACGCTGACGACGCCGGCGATCGCCGTGAGCACGACCGCGCCGACATTGTGCACGATGCTGTGGCTGCGCAGCCGCAATCGCTCCAGCCCAATCGCCATGGCCAATGACACGCAGACCTGGAGGCCTGCTTCGAGCTGCGACGGCGCTGCGATCATGTCGCCGCCGGTCGCGAGATGGCGAACCTCCATGAAGGCGAGCAGCGCACTGAACAGGATCGCGGCCGCCTCCACCATGCGCAGCGGCGCGTCGTCAGCGCGTCGGCGCAGGAACATGCTCGCCGCCCAGAACGAGGCGGCCGGCAGGCCATAGCCCCACAGCAGCCAGTTGAAGATCGGCGTGGTGCCGACGGCATCGCCGACGATGCGCGGATCATAGAGGATGCGCGCGGTGACGATGCTGGCGAAGATGGCGGCAAGCCAGCGCAGGAACGGGATCGGCCGCTGCATCGCAATCCAGGCGGTGCCGAGCGACATCAGCGCCAGCGCGATGGTGAGCCAGCCCTTCTCCAGCGCGAAGGTCAGCGCCAGCGCCAGCGCGCCGAGCGTGCCGGTCGCAAACAGCGCCGTCGAGATCGCAAGCCCCGGTCGGGTCTCGCGGCGGGTCAGCGTTTCCGTCGCGGCACCAAGGCTAGCTGCGAGCAGCACCGCGAGGATCGCGAACGGGATCGAGCGGTCGAGATGGGCGATGCGGGCATAGAGCGCCACCAGGATGGCGATCGGCGTAGCGACGCCTGCTGCCGACCACACCACCGGAATGACCGCCGAATTCGAGCGGCCTTGCGCGAAGAAGCCCGCAAGACCGAAGCCGGCGGCGAAGATCGCGGCCATGACGAGATGCAGCGTCACCGCACTGTCGGTGGCGGTCGGCGTGATGCCGGGCATGGCGCCGCCCGGCAGCACCAGCATGTCCGGATTGGCGCGCACGGCCCATTCGGCGAACACGATGAACACGGTCGCAGCGGCCGCACCCAGCGCGCCGACTGCTGCCTCCGCGCGCCAGGCGACGAACAGCGTCGCCGCAACGAGCAGCGTGAAGGCGATCAGCGCAAGATCGGCATGCGCGCTCGACAGCACGATCAGCATCGCGCCGAACAGATAGGCGCCGAGCGCGCTCGACGACACCGGCTCGATCTGTCCGTCCTCGATGGTCGGGCCGAACATGAAGCCGCAGACGACGAGCAGTGCGGCGAGCGCAAAGCCGGCGATCACATGGAAGGCATGCGGCGCGACCTGCAGCTCGCTCGCTTCGAGTCCCGGGAAGATCCAGAGCACGGCGAAGACGATGGTGGTCACGGCCAGCCAGCGCCACAGCCTGATACGGGCGAGGCCAAAACTCGCGGCGGTGACGATGGCGAGATAGATGTAGAGCGCCCAATAATCCGGCTTGCCGCTGGAGACGAGCACAGGCGTCGCGAACGCGCCGACCACGCCGAGGCCGGCGAGCGCCGGTCCGTGCAGCAGCGCCGCCGCGAGTGTGCCGAGCCCGACGAGGCCGAGCAGCACGAAGGCCGTGGCGGGCACCAGGAAGCCATAGAGCGCGTAGGCCGCGTATACGGTTGCGAACGCGACCGCGGTTCCGGCCGCGGTGAGGATCGCCGGGATATTGGCGATCGGCAGCGCCGCGATGGTGGAAATGCTCTCCTTGCGCCGCGTCCATTCGCCGGCGCCCAGCAAAGCGAGCGCGAACAGGGCGCCGAGGAACACACGCACGCCGGGGCCCAGCAGGCCGGCCTCGATCGAATAGCGCACCATGAAGAAGCCGCCGAGCGCGAGCGCAAGCCCGCCGATCCACACCACCCAGCGCGTGCCGAGCCGCTCCTCGAAGCCAGGCTCTGGTGCCGGCAGAGGAGGCGGCGCATCGGCGCTTGGTTCGAGCGGCGGCGGAGCCACTTGATCCGCGAGCGGCGGCGGCGCGACCTCGGCTTCGGGCATTAGCGGCGGCGGCTCTGCCGCGCTCGTCGTGGGCGCAACAGCCTGCTCCTGCACCGGCATCAGCGGCGGCGGCTGGACCTGTCGCTGCGCGTACAACATCCCTTCGAGTGTGTTCAGCCGCCGGCGCAGCTCGGCCGCCTGGCTGGAGGCCTTGATTGCGATCAGGAAAGCGATGATCGCAATGACCATCACAATGTCGTCGAACGGAGCGTCGAACATGAGGCCTCCAGGCGAATCGGCGCGCGGGCCGATCGCCACATCTTAACCTAGCGCCGGGAGCGTACGCGCAAGCCGGGCGCCGGCCGCTCCTGGAGCACATCGCGGCGGAAGCGATAGAGTGCCGCCGGCCGCCCGCCGGTCTGTGTCGACATCACGCCGGTCGGTTCGACCAGGGCTTCGGTTTCGACCAGACGGCGGAAATTCTGCTTGTGCAGGTGGCGGCCGGAGATCGCCTCCACCGTGTACTGCAACTCAGTGAGTGTGAACTCGGCGGGCAAAAGTTCAAACACCACAGGGCGATACTTCAGTTTTGCGCGCAGCCTGGCAATCGCGGTGGCCAGGATCCGGCGGTGGTCGAACCGCATCGAGGTGCCGAGCGCAGGCAGCGTTTTGCGCGCCAATGCCGCAGGCCGGCCGTCGCGGCGCGCCTCCTCGACGAGGCCGGCCTCGTACAGGAGTTCATAGCGATCGAGCACGCGCTCCTCGTCCCAGGCCGCACCTTCGAGGCCGAAATAGAACCGCACGCGATCTTTTCGCGGCAATGCGCGTGTGGTCTCGGGCGTCTCCTCCTCGGCCCACTTGTTGAGCTCCGGGATGATGTCACGGGCGATGATCGCGGGCGGCGCCTCGCGCCAGTCTTCCCAGGGGAAGAAGCGATACCAGGGCTCGAAGCTCGCCGCGTTCGCAGCGCCCTCGGCGGCGCGCGTCAGCGCGAGATAGCCGATCGACACCATATGCGCGCCGGTGTCACCGGCTTCCGCATGGCGGCCGCGGTCGCCAAAGGTGTAGAGCTGCTCGACATAGCCGAGCCGCAAGCTCGCCTGTTCCTCGACCCAGGCGCGCAGGCCGATCTCGAAGGTGCGATGGCTCGGCGCATCGAATGGACCGAACGGCAGTCCGGTCAAGCCGTCGACGCCGCGCGCGGTCAGCACCAGCGGCTCATGATCCTCGATCGCGACGATCGCGGCAGTCAGTCCGATCTCGATCGGCGTCAGCAGCTTGTCGCTCATGCGGTGACGATCGCTGATGTCATTCGAGCTCGATCGCGAAGGGGCGGCCCTCGACCAGCATCTCGCCCGGGCCCATCTCGTCGAGCGCGCGCAGCATGCGGCCGTTGCGCCCGAGCGCACGGTCGGCAAGGCTGACGATGCGCCGGTTCGGCGAGGCGATCGGGGAGGCCGCGCGGATCTTCTTCGCGATCTCGATTTCGTCGCGATCGGGATTGAGCGCACAGACGGCGGTGAATGCGCTCGCCGTGGAGCGGCTGATGCCGGCATAGCAATGCACCACAAGCGGCGCGCCGCGGTTCCAGCCGCGCACGAAGTTCAGCACCTGGTCGATATGAGCCTCGGAGGGTGCGACGAAGCCATCCATCTCCTCGGTGATGTCGTCCATCGACACCTTGAGATGATTGGCAGGGAGCACCGACACCGGCCGCGCCACCTGCTCGACATTGGCCATCACGGTCAGCACATGGCTGGCCCCGGTGCGGCGGACGGTTTCGGGAAGGGCGGCGAGCGAACAGACGTGGATCATGATGGACCTTTTTGGCGGCGACTATAGCGGGCGCCTGTAGGGTGGGCAAAGCGAAGCGTGCCCACCATTTTTGTCGCAAGCGTGAAGAGAATGGTGGGCACGGCGCAAATGCGCCTTTGCCCACCCTACAAGACCTACGCAAACACGGCGCCAAACCGCTCCAGAAACTGCTTCTCGGCCCGCGCCGCCGTCCAGGGCGTCAGATAATCGCGCCGGACGCTGTCGGAAAGGCCCGGGTCCCTGCCGAACAGGCGCTTGGCCTCGCTCTCGCTGAAGCCGGCAAGCTCGGTTGCCTCGAGATACGCCGCGCCGCGATCGGCGGCCTTGATGACCAGCGTGATCTCGTCGGGCAGCACCGGCGGCAGGCCGAAGCGGATGTGGATGGCGCCGAGCAGGCGCTTCTCCACGGCCTTGTAATGGCCGTCGAGCACCGCCTTGAACGGCGAGATCATGTCGCCGATGACATATTCAGGCGCATCGTGCAGCAGCGCGGCGAGCCGCATGCGCTCATCGACGCGCGGCATCTCGTGCCGCAGCACGGTCTCCACCAGCAGCGTGTGCTGTGCGACCGAGAAGATATGCGCGCCGATGGTCTGCCCGTTCCAGCGGGCGACGCGCGCGAGCCCATGCGCGATGTCGGCGATCTCGACGTCGAGCGGGGAGGGATCGAGCAAATCGAGCCGCCGGCCCGACAGCATGCGCTGCCAGGCGCGCATTTGCACGCCACGCGACGCCGTCTTCTTCGTCGTCATTTGGCCTTCAGGCGCGGCTTGCGCTGCATCTTGCTGCAGGTCGCGTGGCAATGGCAGTCGACGAGATGGTCGTTGACCATGCCGGTCGCCTGCATGAAGGCATAAACGATGGTCGGGCCGACGAACTTGAAGCCGCGCGAGGACAGCTCCTTGGAGACCTGCACCGACAACGGCGTCGAGGCCGGCACGCTTGCCGTGGTCTTGAAATTGTTGACCTTGGGCCGTCCGCCCATGAAGTCCCACAGCAGGTTCGAGAAGCCCGGGCCCTTCTCCATGATCTCCAGATACGACTTCGCGCTCAGAATCGTGCCGTCGATCTTGGCGCGGTTGCGCACGATGCCGACGTCGTTCATCAACGCATGCACCTTCTTGTCGTTGTAGCGCGCGATCTTCTCCGGCTGGAAATCGTCGAACGCTTTGCGGAAATTGTCGCGTTTGCGCAAAATCGTGATCCAGGAGAGGCCGGCCTGGAAACCGTCGAGGATCAGCTTTTCATAGAGCGCGCGGTCGTCATACTCGGGCACGCCCCATTCGGTGTCGTGATAGGCGACGTAGAGCGGATCTTCGCCCGGCCAGGGGCAGCGGGTCTTTCCGTCGGGATGCAGGCGGGGAGCACGGCTCATGCGATGGGCTGCTTTGCGGGGATGCGGACGACGTCGGGTTCTGCCAGTTTCAACGCGAGACCGCCAGCGGTGAGCGGCTGGCCGGCATCGAGCGCGTCCGCAACGCGGTCGATGCGCACCAGCGCAATGCCCTTGCCTTGCGCCGACGAGCCCATGGTGCCGACGGACTTGTCGCCGGCCATGACACTGACACCTGCCTCAGGCGAGGAGTCCTCGAGCAGGACCTTCACGCTGCGGGTGCGCGCGGTGCCGCGATGCTGCATGCGCGAGACGACCTCCTGGCCGACATAGCAGCCCTTGTCGAAATCGACGCCCGCCAGACGGTCCATATTGGTCTCGTGCGGAAATGCATCGCTGTACATGAAATCGAGCCCGCCGCGCGGCACGCCGAGTGCGATGCGATGCGCCTCGTAGTCGGCGGCATCGACCAGCTCGGCGCCGATCAGGTCCGACAGTTTCTGCTTGAGATCTTCGGGGACCAGGATGCGAGTGCCGAGCTCTGCATTGCGTGGATCGGCGAAGGCGAGGTCCGGCTGCGCGGCCAGCTGGCCGTCCCAGGCCGCGAGCACGCCGAGATCGTTGGAGAGGTTGTCCACCGTCACCTTGGCGCGCAGCTTGTAGAATTTCAGCTTGGTGGCGAGGCCGTCGGCCAGCGCCTTCGGGCAATCGATCAGGAACCCGCCGCCGTGGCCGGCGGGGGCTTCCGTGATCAGGAAATCCACGATGATCTTGCCCTGCGGCGTCAGCAGCGCGCCGAATCGCCCCAGGCCCGGCTTGAGCTTGTCGAGATCGGTCGTGACGAGCCCGTTGAGGAAGTTGCGCGCATCCTCGCCCGCGACCTTGATCACGCCCCGGTCAGGAAGAAACGCTGATTTCATGTGAAAATCTCTTGCGACATGTTGCTCCGGAACGTAAGCCCGCAGGGCATAAACGACAAGACCTCGAGCCCTGCGCTTGGGGATGACAGAGGCCTCCAGCCATGACCCAGCGCTTCGATGTGATCCTCAAAGGCGGCACCGTCGTCAACCAGGACGGCGAGGGCGTTCGCGACATCGGCATCACCAATGGTCGCATCGCCGAGCTTGGCCCGCTGTCGCAAGGCTCCGCCGCTGAAGTGATCGACTGCAAGGGTCTCCACATCCTGCCCGGCGTGATGGATACGCAGGTGCATTTCCGCGAGCCCGGGCTGGAGCAGAAGGAAGACCTCGAGACCGGTTCGCGCAGTGCCGTGATGGGCGGCGTCACCGCCGTGTTCGAGATGCCGAACACGTCTCCGTTGACCGTGACGGAAGCCACCTTCACCGACAAGGTGAAACGCGCCCATCACCGCATGCATTGCGATTTCGCCTTCTTCATCGGCGGCACCCGCGAGAACGTGCAGGATCTCCCTGTGCTGGAGCGCGCGCCCGGCTGTGCCGGCGTGAAAGTGTTCATCGGCTCTTCGACCGGCGCGCTGCTGGTGGAGGACGACGAGAGCCTGCGCCGCATCTTTCAGGTGATCCGCCGCCGCGCGGCGTTCCATGCCGAGGACGAATATCGTCTCAACGACCGCAAGTCGCTCCGCATCGAGGGCGATCCGCGTTCGCATCCGGTCTGGCGCGACGAGACCGCGGCGCTGATGGCAACGCAACGCCTCGTCAAGCTCGCGCACGAGACCGGCAAGCGCATCCACGTGCTGCACATCTCGACCAAGGAAGAGATCGAGTTCCTGCGTGACCACAAGGATGTCGCCTCCTGCGAGGCGACGCCGCATCATCTCACGCTGGTCGCGCCCGAATGCTACGAGCGGCTCGGCACGCTGGCGCAGATGAACCCGCCGGTGCGCGGCGCCGATCACCGCGCCGGCATCTGGCGCGGCATCGAGCAGGGCATCATCGACGTGCTCGGCTCCGATCACGCTCCGCATACGCTGGAAGAGAAGCAGAAGACCTATCCGGCGTCGCCCTCCGGCATGACCGGCGTGCAGACGCTGGTGCCGCTGATGCTCGATCACGTCAACGCCGGCCGGCTGTCGCTCGCAAGGTTCGTCGATCTCACCAGCGCGGGCCCGGCGCGTCTCTACAACATGGCCTGCAAGGGCCGTATCGCCGCCGGTTACGATGCCGACTTTACGATCGTCGATCTCAAGCGCAGCGAGACCATCACCAACAAATGGGTCGCCTCCAGAGCCGGCTGGACACCCTATGACGGCGTCCGCGTTACGGGCTGGCCCGTCGGCACCTTCATCCGCGGCCGCCGCGTGATGTGGCAGGGCGAACTCGTGACGCCGTCGCAGGGCGAGCCGGTGCGCTTTCTGGAGACGCTGAAGCAGTAGCGGGCAGCATCTAGCTTCTCGCTCCGCTGTCATGCTCCGCGCAGGCGGGGCATCCAGTACGCCGCGGCCTTTCGGCTCAATCATTGCGGCCTCTGGAATACTGGATTGCCCGCCCCAGTGCGCAACTGCGCACAAGGCGGGCAATGACAAGGTGCCGGAAAGCGTAAGCTAAAATTGGGAGAGAGCAATGTCCCAGCCAACCGCCCTCATCACCACCGAGCAACTCGCCTCGATCCTCGGCGACCCCAATCTCCGCCTCTACGACTGCACGACCTACAACGAGCCGGTCCCGCCCGGCAGCGACGTGCCGTATCGCGCCGTTCCCGGCGACAAGACGTTCGCGGCCGGCCATATCCCCGGCGCCGATTTCCTCGACCTGCAAGGCGAGTTCTCCGACACCTCCGCGCAGCACTTCTTCATGATGCCGGGCGTGGCCCAGCTCGAAGCCGCCTTCGGCCGCCACGGTGCGGATGCAAGCAAGACCATCGTGCTCTACAGCATCGGCTCAATGATGTGGTCGACGCGGTTCTGGTGGACGCTGCGTTCGCTCGGCGTCGACGCACGGGTGCTCGACGGCGGCTTCGACAAGTGGAAGGAAGAGGGGCGGCCGGTCGAGACCGGCGCCCCGAAGGGCTATCCGGCAACGACCTTCAAGGGGACGCTGCGCGCGAGCTTCTTCGTCGACAAGAATACCGTCAAGGCGCGTATCGGCGATCCCTCGACCGTCACCGTCAACGCACTCGGACCGCAGTTTCATAAAGGGCTTGAGCCAAGCCGCTACGGCCGGCCGGGCCGTGTGCCCGGCAGCGTCAACGTGTCGGCTGCAACGCTCGTGAACGCCGACAAGACCCTGACCTCGCTTGCGGATGCCGAAGCGAAATTCGCAGCCCAAGGCGTCACTCGCGACAAGAACGTGATCCTGTATTGCGGCGGCGGCATCTCGGCGACGATCGACCTGTTTCTGCTGGCGCAGCTCGGCTACGACAAACTGACGCTCTACGATGCCTCCATGGGCGAGTGGGCGAGGGACCCGGCGCTGCCGATCGAGACGGATTAGGGGGCGAATCTGACCCTCCGGCGGAGGGTAAGAAAGTTGGGAACCTTTTCTACCAGCCTACATCCAATGTCTGGAACTCACGGAAACGAGCAGGTGACCGCCATGCAACGGACTGCAGCCGGCCTGTCCGCCGGCGCCAGATCATCGGAAGCCGAGCTGATCGACCGCGCGCGAGGCCGTGACGAGGCCGCGCTCCGCGAGATCATGCAGGCCAATAACCGCAGGCTTTACCGCCTCGCGCGCGGGATATTGCGCAGCGACAGCGAAGCCGAGGACGTGGTGCAGGAAACCTATGTTCGCGCCTTCACCCATCTCGACGGCTTCCGCGGCGAGTCCGGGCTGTCGACCTGGCTGTCCCGCATCGCCATCAACGAGGCGCTTGGCCGGGCGCGCAGCGCCAAGCCGCATGTCGAGCTCGGCTCGGTGGGCGAAGCCGCGCTCGAGGCGCAGATCATCAAGTTTCCCGTCTCTCCCGCAGGCGATCCGGAAAGGACCATGGCTCAACGTGAAATCCAGCGCGTCGTCGAACGCGCCATCGACGAGTTGCCGGATGTTTTTCGCATGGTCTTCGTCGCACGCGTCATGGAGGGCATGAACATCGAGGAGACCGCGGATCTGCTCGGCGTCAAGCCCGAGACTGTGAAGACGCGGCTGCACCGCGCCCGCACCTTGCTGCGCGAGAACGTCGAGAAGGAGATCGGCCCGGTGATGATGGACGCGTTCCCGTTTGCCGGCTGGCGCTGCGAGCGCCTGACCGAGGCCGTTTTGAAGCGGCTCGGAATCGGCGGTTGAAATTTTTCGGGAACGTTTGCGCGAAACGCCCATCCAATTCCTGTGAAGCAACGCCGGAAAAACCGCCCGGCAGCACAGGAGTGTCAAACCATGTTCGTTCGTTGGAGCGCGGCGTTCGCCGTAGCCATTCTGTTGTCCAGCCCCGTGCTGCCGCAAGGCGCGCGCGCTGCCGACAAGCTCAGCGATCCGCAGATTGCCCACATTGCCTACACCGCAGGCGTGATCGACATCAATGCGGCCAAGCAGGCGCAGAAGAAGGCCAAGAACAAGGACGTCAAGGCGTTTGCCGAGGACATGCTGCGCGACCACGAGGCAGTCAACAAGCAGGCGCTCGCGCTGGTCAAGAAGCTGAACGTCACGCCGGAGGATAACGACACCAGCAAGGCGCTGTCGAAGCAGGCGAGCGACAAGCTGGCCGAGCTCGACAAGCTGGATGGCGCTGCCTTCGACAAGGCCTATGTCGCCAACGAGGTCGCCTACCACAAGACGGTCAACGGCGCGCTGGAGACCCAGCTCATCCCGTCCGCGAGCAATGCCGAGCTGAAGAGCCTGCTCCAGACCGGCTTGAAGATATTTCAGGGTCATCAGCAGCACGCCGAGCACGTCGCGGCCGAGCTGAAATAGGGAGCGCGTGATGATGTCGGGGCGGCTGTCTTCGATCGCGTTTGCGGTCGCTTTGCTGTCGATGGCCGTCCCGGCGCACGCCGCGACGATCGAGATCACGATGGAGAATCTCGTGATCTCGCCGGCCGAGCTGTCGGCGAAGGTCGGCGACACCATCGCATGGATCAACAAGGATATCTTCGCCCACACCGCCACCGCGAAGAACGGTGACTTCGACGTGACGCTGCCGCCGAAGAAGGCGGTGACGTCAGTTGTGAAGAAGGCCGGAACGGTCGATTATTACTGCCGCTATCATCCTAACATGAAAGCGACGCTCAAGATCGAGCCGTGATGAATGGCCCCGCGTGCGGCGGGGGCATTTTCGAAAGCCGCTTACTGCCTTGCGAGGCAGACCGAGAATTCGCCGTTGCAGATGCGGGCCGGAAAACCCTCGACGAATTTCGCCACCGCGTCCTCGCCATAAGTGCCGACGAGCTCGGCAAGTGCCGCAAACAGGCTCGCCTGCGCCAGGCAGTCGCCGTCGACGCCGTCATGGCGCGCTTCGGCCCAGGCCTCGTTGAGATAGCTCAGTGCGGCCTGCTTCTGCTCGTGATCGGGCAGCGGCGCGCGGGCGGGGGCGTAGGAAATCGGCTGGCTCATGAATCTCAATCAGGCTGGGGCGCGATCCACGGCGATGCGCTGTGCAAGAGGTGTAGCACGCGCATTAACGACCGCTAGGCCACATCTTTAAGAACGGTTAACGGCTGTGAACAAAGTCGATGACAGAGTTCCCGAGAGATCAGTTCGCGTAGCGCGCCGTGAGATCGCGCGAGATCTTCGAGCCTTCCTCGATGTAACGGCGGATCGCCACCGTCGCGGCCGGCGTACAGCTTCGATAGGTCTGCTGAAAGCCATTATAGCCGCGGTTGAAGCCGGCGATCATGCGGGTGCGGCGCTCGCCCGCGGGGGTTTCGGCCTCGATCAGCGCCTGCATCTCGCTGCGCCATTTGTTGCCCTCGTTGGAGCCGCAGATGCCGCGCAGATAGTGCAGGCCGCCGAGGATTTCGGCCAGCCGCTGCAAATCGGCGTCGAACGGCGCCGCCACGTCCTGGGCCCGGGCGGGCGCGGAGGCGCAGGCGAGAATCAGGGCAAAAATGGCCAGAAATCGCGTCGACATCGGCGGGGTGTATGCCCCCTCAGGGCGGAGGACGCAAGGCGGGGCCCTCAGGGGCCGATCAGCCGGTAGGCGGACTGGATGATTTCCTCCAGCCCTCCGGTCAGTTTGATATCGCCTAAGCTGCTTAGCGCGTCCGGGGCGATCCAGCGGTAGTCGTCGAGCTCGTCGTTCAGGACCGGTTCCCTGGCCACCCAGCGGGCGGCGAAGGACAGGATCAAATAATGGCCGGCACCGGGCGCGGCCGGCAGCACCTCGCGCCAGCCGGCAAGGCTGACGATCTCGATCTCGAGCCCGGTCTCCTCGTCGACCTCGCGGCTCAGTGCTTGGTGCAGCGATTCGCCGAATTCGACCCGGCCGCCGGGCAGCGAATAGAACCCTTTTGCGGGCGAGCGGGCGCGGCGGGTCAGCAGCACCTTGCCGTCGCGGAAGATGGCCGCGCTGACCGCGATCTGGGGACGGGTGGGCTGGATAACGGCAGGCATATCTTCAACGACCCTGGCTCAATTCGCCATGATGCTGTCGACGTCGGCCTCCGCGCCGCCATTGATGATGCCGCCGCAGGCCGCGATCAACGGCTTGACCCAGAGGGTGGCCTGCTCAGCCAGGCTAATGCGGGTCGTGTCCTTGTCGACCTCGCGCATGGCCGTGCCGACCGCCGATAGAATCGAGGTCATGGTGTCGGTGATGTGGTCGAACTGGGCGCGCACGTTGGGCTCGGCCTTCTCATAAGCTTCGATTGCCAGATCCCGTGCCTTGAAGTTCGAGGCGGTAAAATGCTCGGCATAGGACAGCGGCGACCAGGTCAAAAAGTCCTCGGCACATTCCGGCATGTCCGGGATCATTTCCAGAAGCATCACGGCTTCATTGAAATGGTTGAGATAGTCCGTGGCAAGCCCGGTCCGCGGATTGATGTTGGCCACGCGCAGCCGCTCGGCCCAGGCCGCGGCCTCGGGGCCCGTCTGTGCGCGCGTCGCGGGTTGGGAGGCCGTTGAGCTCATCGGCCGCAGTGTTAACGTTCGGGGTTAAAAGGACCTGAACGGACCCTATATTGGCGCAACGATGTGTGGACGCTTTGTCATAACTTCGGCCCCCGCGGCCTTACGGCAACTGTTCGGCTATATCGAGCAGCCGAATTTCCCGCCGCGGTACAATGTCGCGCCGACGCAACCGATTCCGGTCGTCCTGATCGAGAATGGCGCGCGCCATTTCCGCCTGATGCGCTGGGGTCTGCTGCCGGGCTGGGTCAAGGACCCCAAAGGCTTTACGCTGTTGATCAACGCCCGCTCGGAGACGGTGCCGGAGAAGCCCGCCTTCAAGAGAGCGATACGCCGACGGCGCGGCCTGATCCCGGCCGACGGCTATTACGAATGGAAGGCGGTCGACGGCCGCAAGCAGCCGTTCTTCATCCATCGCGCCGATGGCGCGCCGCTCGGCTTCGCGGCGGTGTTCGAGACCTGGGTCGGGCCGAACGGCGAGGAGCTCGACACGGTCGCGATCGTCACGGCGGCCGCGGGCGAGGATCTGGCTGCGCTGCACGACCGCGTGCCCGTCACCATCAGCCCGCGCGATTTCGAGCGCTGGCTCGATTCTCGCAGCGACGAAATCGATTCGATCCTGCCGCTGATGACCGCCCCCCGCATCGGCGAATTCGCCTGGCACCCGGTCTCCACCCGCGTCAACCGCGTCGCCAATGACGATGAGCAGCTGCTCCTGCCGATCAGCGCAGAGGAGATGGAGGCGGAGGCAGAGGCGGTGAAGCCGAAGAAGGTTGCGCGGAAGGTTGCGGCCGGGTCAGCGGATGACGGGCAGGGGTCGTTGTTCTAGGCGGCCGCGCCTCACACAATCTCCCGCGCCCGCAATGCCGCGATCTCCGCCGCATCGAAGCCCAGCTCGCCCAGCACCGCATCCGCGTCCGCGCCCAATTCCGGCGCCATCCGGTCCAGTCTGCCGCCGCCATGCGCGAGCTTGAAGGCGCTGCCGGCGAAGCGCAGGCGGCCGTATTGCGTGTCCAGCTCCTGGATCGCGCCGCGCGCCTTGATCTGCGGATGATCGATCACCTCCTCGACCTTCCAGATGCTGGCGCAGGGCGCACCGGCGTCCTCCAGGATCGTCTCCCATTCGCGCGCAGGCCTGGCCGAGAGCGCCTCCTCGATGATGGCTCGCAGCGCGGGTTCATTGTCGTTGCGGGAAAACCAGTCGGCGAAGCGCGGATCGCTCAGCGTGTCCTCGCGGCCGAGCGTGGCCATCAGCGCGCGGTATTGCTTCTCGTTGTTGACGGCGAGCAGGATGTGGCCGTCGCCGCATTTGAACAGGTTCGCCGTGGTGCGACGGCTCACCGCCTGGTTGCCGGACAGCTGCTGGCGATGGCCGGCGACAGACCAATCCGCGATCTGGCCGGAGAGAAACGCCATCGTCGCCTCCAGCATGGAGACGTCGATGAGCTGCCCCGTGCCGGTGCGGTCGCGTTGATACAGCGCGCTCGACACGCCGAATGCCGCCGTCGCGCCGGAGAGCACGTCGCACACCGCAAAGCCAGCACGCGTCGGCCCGGTCTCGGGATGGCCGGTGATCGCCATGATGCCAGATAGCGCCTGCATCTTGCCGTCATAGCCGGGCCGCAACCGATCCGGGCCGGTCTGGCCAAAACCCGACACCGCGCAATAGATCAGTTTTGGATTGATCGCCGAGAGCGCTTCATAGCCGATGCCGAGCTTGTCCATCACGCCCGGACGAAAGTTCTCCATGACGACGTCGACCTGCGCCGCCAACTTCTTCACGATCGCGATCGCCTCTAGCTTTTGCAGATCGAGCGTCAGGCTGCGCTTGTTGCCGTTGATGGCCTGGAACGCCGGCGCCAGCCCGCGCTCGGCCCATTCGCGCGACAGCGGCGTGCGGCGCATGTCCTCGCCCTCGCGCCGCTCGACCTTGATGACATCAGCGCCCAGCAGCGCGAGCTGATAGCTCGCATAGGGGCCGGCCAGCACTTGCGTGAAGTCCAAAATCTTCACGCCCACGAACGGTCGCGTCACGTCGCTCTCCCCTTGTTGTCTTGTTTGATTGGAGGACGTCAGGCGGCGCGATTGCCGCGCGCGATCTCCTTTTGCTTGTCGAATTCGGCGCGGCGGCGTGCCAGCTCTTCGGGCGAGAGCTGCGCGACGTTGTTGTAGTCGAGCTTCCAAGAGGCGTCCTCGCTCCAGCGCAGGGGCGACTGCATCGTCGTTTGCGGCCCACTCGCACTCTCCAGCACTTTCAGCGCCAGTTCCAGCGTCTGCGCCTGCGAAGCCATGTCATGCGGCTTGCCCGCGGAATTGCCGAGCGGGAAGTCCGAGAACAAAAATCGCGGCACCGCGGCGTGCTCGATGATGTCCTTGGCGCAGCCCATTACCACGGTCGGAATGCCGTTGGCCTCGAGATGCCGCGCCACCAGCGCGGTGGTCTGGTGGCAGACCGGGCAGTTCGGCACCAGCACGGCGACATCCACCTTGTCGGCAATGCAGCGCGCCAAAATCTCCGGCGCATCGGTGTCGAGCGTGACGCGATGGCTGCGGTTCGTCGGCGCGCCGAAGAAACGTGGCGCGACCTCGCCGATGCGGCCGGCGGCGCTGGCCTTCAATAGCTGCGGCAGTGGAAACCAGGTGCCGTTGTCGGTGGCCGTCGTGTGCTTGCGGTCGTAGCCGATATGCGAGATGCGCAAATCGTGTGGCTGCGAGGTGTCGCCGTCATAGACCTGATAAAACTTCGCGCTGCCATTATACGCCGCGCCCGGCCCCTGATCGCCCTTGGTCGGATCGTAGGGCGCAGCCGTCGTGATGATCGTGACGCGCGATTGCGCCAGCGGCTTTTTCAGCTTCTGAAACGGCGCCTCGGTGTAGTGCGCCCAGCGATAGGCGGTGGTGTAGCCGATCGCCGCGTAATAGTCCCGCGTGCGCTGCATATAGGGGACGGGGGCGTCGTAGTCGGGCGCAAAGCCGAATTCGTCGTCGCGCGGAGCGGACATGGGCGCGTCTCCTGGTTCTTGGTTAGAGACCAGACTAGAGATAGTCGGCGGTTTGCTCAACAGGCGCCACGTCCGCGCAGGCCAGAATTGCGTATCGCAATAGCTTGCCGCGACGGAAGTCTGCTCCCTCTCCCGCTTGCAGGGGAGGGCTGGGGTGGGGGTGCTTCCGCAATGGGACAGCCCCGATGAGGAGAGAGCCCTCACCCGGCGCTACGCGCCGACCTCTCCCGCAAGCGGGAGAGGTGCAGCGAGCTCGCGGCGGCACGCTACCTGAACACATGCAGCGCGGCGTATTGCAGCAGCATGATTGTCTTGGCGTCGATGATCCTTCCGTCGGCGATCATGGCGAGCGCGTCGTCGATGCCGAGTTCCAGCACCTCGATGTCCTCGCCCTCGTGCGCGAGGCCGCCGCCGTCGCTCACCCGCATCGAAGGCTCGTATTCGGCGACGAAGAAATGAAGCTTCTCGGTCACTGCGCCCGGGCTCATGAAGGCCTCGAACACCTTGTGGACGTGGTGCAGGCGATAGCCGGTTTCCTCCTCGGCCTCGGCGCGGATGCGCATTTCGGGCGAAGCATCGTCCAGCAAGCCGGCGGCCGCCTCGATCAGCAGGTCGTCGTAGCCGCGGATGAAGGCGGGCAGGCGGAACTGGCGTACCAGGATCACGCTGCGCCCGGCGCGATTGTAGGGCAGCACGGCGGCGGCGTTGTCGCGCTCATAGGTCTCGCGGTGCTGCGTCTGCCATTCGCCATTGGCGCGCCGGTACTCGAACGTCGTGGTCTTCAGGGGCGTCCAGCCGTCCGAGAGCACGCGGACGTCCTTGATGCGGACGCGGTCGGAAATGGTCATGGCTTGATCTCAGTTGCTTGCAGTGGTCGCGCGGCCGTCGAGCCACTTCTGGAACATCACCGAGGTCGATTCCTCGAAGCCGAGCGACTGGTAGAACGCATTGGCCTGCGCATTCTCGCGGCGGACGAGGAGCTGAAGCTTTGTGATGCCGGCGGCGCGCAGCCAGGCTTCGGCGGCCGCCATGATCGCTCGGCCAAGGCCGCGTTTGCGACAGTCCGGATCAACCGCGACGTAATAGACCCAGCCGCGATGACCGTCATGGCCGACCATGACGGTTGCGACGATCGCCCCATTGTCGCGGCCGATCAGTATGGTCGAATTGTCCCGCCGCCGCGCCAGCGCGATGTCGGCATGCGGATCGTTCCACGGCCGCGTCAGGCCGCAGCGCTGCCACAGCGCCACCACCGGCTCGACATCGGCGTCCCCAATCGCGTCGATCGCAAGAGCACTCACAGCACCTTCCCCGGGTTCATGATTCCAAGGGGATCGAGCATCGCCTTGATCGCGCGCATCAGCTCGATTGCGGTCTTGTCCTTCACGTCAGGCAGCTCGTCGCGCTTGAGCACGCCGATGCCGTGCTCCGCCGAGATCGAGCCGCCCATGCGCAGCACGATCGCGAACACGACGGCGTTCATCTCGTGCCAGCGCGCGAGATAATCCGCGGTGTTGGCGCCGATCGGCTGGCTGACATTGTAGTGCAGATTGCCATCGCCGAGATGGCCGAACGGCACCGGCCGCGCGCCGGGGATCAGCTTCACCACGGCGGCGTTGGCTTCCTCGATGAATTCAGGCACGGCGGCGATCGGCACCGAGATGTCGTGCTTGATCGAGCCGCCCTCGGGCTTTTGTGCCGACGACATTTCCTCGCGCAACTTCCAGAAATTAGCGCGCTGGGTGAGGTTGGCCGCGATCACCGCGTCGTCGACGATTTCCTCTTCCATGGCGCGGGCCAGGATCGTTTCCAGCGGCGTGCGGGCGTCATCGCTCGGTGCGGACAATTCCATCAGCACGTACCAGCGATGCTTCTCGCTGAGCGGATCGCGCACGTCGATGCCGTGGCGGACTGAGAAGTCCACCGCCATCTCCGACAGCAGCTCAAAACTCGTCAGCGCATTCGCGGCCTCGCTCTGCGCGATCGTGAGCAGTTTCAGCGCCGCCGCCGGCGATTGCAGCCCGACATAGGCCGTCTCGATCGCCCGCGGCTTCAGAAACAGCTTTAATGTCGCCGCGGTGATGATGCCGAGCGTGCCTTCCGCGCCGATGAAGAGGTTGTGCAGATTGTAGCCGGTGTTGTCCTTCTTCAGCTTCGACAGCACGTTGAGCACGCGCCCGTCGGCGAGCACCACTTCCAGCCCCAGCGCCATCTCGCGCGCCACGCCATAGGCGAGCGCGGCGGTGCCGCCGGCATTGGTCGAGAGATTGCCGCCGATGGTGCAGCTTCCTTCCGCGCCCAGCGATAGCGGAAACAGCCGGTCGACGTCGGATGCCTTCTGCTGCGCGATCTGCAGCACCACGCCGGCCTCGCAGGTCATGGTGTTCGACGCAGTGTCGACCTCGCGAATCTTGTCGAGCCGGCGCAGCGACACCACGACCTCGCCATTATGCGGCGTCTGTCCGCCGACGAGCCCGGTATTGCCGCCCTGCGGCACCAGCGCGATTTTATGCGCGGAAGCGAGCTTGCAGATATCAGAGACTTCCGCCGTCGAGCCCGGACGCAGCACCAGCGGCGAGCGGCCGTGGAACAGATTGCGCTCCTCGGTGACATAGGCCTCGATGTCGGACGGATCAGTGATCGCGTGCTTTTCGCCGACGATCTTGCGGAATTGGTCGATCAGCTCGGGCGCAAGCGGAGGGATGGCAGCCTTATTGATGTTCATCGTCTGGTCTCTACTCCGCTCTCATCTCGCCACCGCGGCCCGCCGCAGCCGGTCGTTGATTGCTTCGCCCAAATCCTCTTCGGGAATCGCCATCACGGCGATCGCCCGCGGGCCCTTGGCATCAAGGGCGCGAAGATAGCCGAACAGGTTGGCGGCAGCTTCATCGAGATCAGCCGCGGGCGACAAATTCATGACAGCGGCGGCGCCCTCAAGTCCGGACAGGCGCGCAGGGCCGAACGCCAGCAGCGCTTCGCCCGGTGCCACGTCACGCGCATTGAGCCGCACGGTCGCGCGCGGCGCGTAATGCGAGGCCAGCATGCCCGGCGCCAGCGGCTGGCTGTCGTCGCTCCCGGCCTCCACCGGCGGTCGCGCCAGGGGCATGCCGAGCACGGTCTCAATTCGTTCGCGCGACAGCCCACCGGGGCGCAGCAGCATCGGCGCGTTGAGGCAGCCGACAATGGTCGATTCGACGCCGACCGCGACCGGCCCACCGTCGACGATCAGGTCGATCCGCCCCGCAAGGTCGCTCTCGACATGGGCGGCCAGCGTCGGCGAGACATGGCCGGAGATATTTGCCGACGGCGCCACCACCGCCCCGCCAAAGGCGCGCAAAATGGCCTCCGCCACGGGGTGGGCGGGAATGCGGATCGCGACGGTGTCGAGGCCGGCGGTGGCGAGATCCGCCACCGGGCAATCGTCCGTCTTCGGCACCACCAGGGTCAGCGGTCCCGGCCAGAACGCCTCGGCGAGCTTCAGGGCGCGCGCATCGAACCTTCCGATCCGCCGTGCAGCGGCGAGGTCGGCGACATGGGCGATCAGCGGATTGAAGGCCGGCCGCCCCTTGGCGGCGTAGAGATGGGCGATCGCGGTGGCATTGGCGGCGTCCGCGCCGAGCCCATAGACCGTCTCGGTCGGAAACGCGACCAGCCCCCCGGCGGCCAAGGTCCGGGCTGCAGCTTCCGCGCCAGCCTCGCCGGCCGGCAAAATCGACGTTTCAAGACCCGTTTTCACAGGGACAAAATTCCTCAGCTCGGCCGCTTGCGGTGCGTCACACCCGACGCTATAAGCCGGCCTCTTGTCGGAGTGTGGCTCAGCCCGGTAGAGCACTGCGTTCGGGACGCAGGGGTCGCAGGTTCGAATCCTGCCACTCCGACCATTCTTCCAAAAGTCGACGTTTTCCAGAGGCTTGGCGGACCGGCCGCCAACGCCTCGGAACGCCTTATTGCAACGATTTTCGGGGCGGGTCCACGACCGATTTGGCCGGGCAGGGGCGTCTGAGCCCTCGGCATGGCTTTGGGCTTTCGCCAGGTTGGTTCGCATCTGCGATGGACATCGAACGCACAAAGCGTAATTTGCCCCCTCCCGAAGGCGAGTAGAATGGCCGAGAGATTGTAGTTGCCGGGCGATTCAAGTACCGCTGGTATCAGTCGAAAACGGGCGGGCGCTGGCGGGGTGGGAATTGGCGGCCAAGACAATCGAAGACGCGGTGTCCAGCTTTGGCGCGAGTGTCAAGCCGAAGCTCTCCAATATCGCAATCGTTGGCTCTCCTGAGGATCAGTTGCGTGGGCCGCTCGACGTGCTCTTGCGCGCTCTGGCCGAGCTTGCCGAACTGCCGCCGAATTCGGTTCATTTGGTCGGAGAGACCGTCCAATCCGACTTGAAAACGCGTCCCGATTTCGCCGTCACGGTTTTCAAGGCGCTCGTTGGATTCATCGAGGTCAAGGCGCCGGGCAAGGGCGCAGATCCGCGCAAGTTCAATGATCAGCACGACCGAGAGCAGTGGGAGAAGCTCAAGTCCCTGCCGAATTTGCTCTACACTGACGGTAATTCGTTCAGCCTTTGGCGCGATGGCAAGCTCGCTGGGTCGATTGTCCACCTGGAGGGAAACGTCGAAAGTGCCGGCGCCAAGCTCTCCGCCCCGACGACCCTCTTGCCGCTCATCAGCGATTTTCTGCGCTGGACGCCGATTGTCCCAAAGACGGCAAAACAACTTGCGGAGGTTAGCGCTCGGTTGTGTCGTCTGTTGCGCGACGAAGTTGTCGAGCAATTGGAGCGCAAGGCTTCCGGGCTCACTGGCCTCGCTGAGGACTGGCGCAAGCTCCTCTTTCCCCAGGCGGATGACGCGCAGTTCGCGGACGGTTATGCGCAGGCGGTGACTTTCGGCTTGCTGGTGGCCCGCGCTCGCGACATCTCCTTGGAGAACGGCACTGAAGCTGCTGCACAAGAACTACGCAAGTCGAACTCCCTGATCGGAACGGCGCTGCGCGTCCTGACCGAGGACTCATCAAATCAGGAAGCCCTCAAGACATCCCTTGGGACGCTCACGCGCGTGCTCAACGAGGTGAACTGGCACACCATCAGCAAGGACAAGCCGGAGGCATGGCTTTATTTTTATGAGAACTTCCTCGAAGTTTATGACAACAAGCTGCGCAAACGCACCGGCTCCTACTACACACCGCCGGAAGTTGTCTCGGCGATGGTCAATCTCGTGGACGAATGCTTGCGTGGGCCTTTGTTCGAGCGCGCGAACGGCTTCGCGGCATCCGACGTTGTCGTAGCTGATCCTGCGGTCGGCACAGGCACCTTCCTGCTCGGAGTGCTCCGACGCATCGCCTTGACAGTGGCTGATGATCAGGGCCCAGGCGCCGTACGGGGCGCTATCGAGAACGCTGCAAAGCGCTTGATAGGATTCGAACTGCAATTTGGCCCTTTCGCGGTGGCCCAGCTTCGGCTGATCGCTGAATTGCAGGCCCTAATGGGAAAGCCGCCGCTGCCTGAGCTTCGCCTTTTCATTACCGATACGCTGGGCAACCCTTTCATCGAGGAGGAGAAGCTTGGCCACACCTATGAGCCCATTGCGCTGTCAAGGCGGGCCGCGAACAAGGTGAAGAAAGACGAGCCCATCACTGTCGTGATCGGGAACCCGCCCTATGACAATCGCGCGGGCGGACTTGGGGGCTGGATTGAAAGCGGCAGTGCCGGCCGTCCGGCACCGCTCAGTCGCTGGGTGCCGCCGAGAGAATGGGGCATCGGCGCCCACGCGCACCACCTCAAGAATCTCTACATCTATTTCTGGCGCTGGGCGACTCTGAAAGTGTTTGGCGCCGGCTGGAATGAGTCTACCGGATTGGCCACTGAGGATCGCCAAGGCGTAGTTTGTTTCATCACGGTTGCAGGCTTCTTGAACGGCCCAGGCTTCCAGAAGATGCGAGAGGATTTGCGCCGCGACTGCAATGAAATTTGGGTAATCGACTGCTCGCCGGAAGGTCATCAGCCGGATGTGCCGACCCGAATCTTTCAAGACGTGCAGCAACCCGTATGCATCGTCCTTGCTGCGCGCTCTGCGGCGAAGGATGCCAGTGTGCCAGCTCGTCTACGGTACATAACGCTGCCTGAAGGCAAACGCGAGAACAAGTTCAGCGCCCTCGAAAAGCTCTCATTGAATGACCCGACATGGAAGAATGGTGCCGCTAATTGGCGCGAGCCATTCTTGCCGCAGCAGAGCGGCGAATGGGCGACCTTTCCATCTCTCTTGGACTTTTCTGTATGGTCCAGCCCGGGCGTTAAGACTCATCGCACATGGGTCATTGCGCCAGATGTCCAAACGCTGAACCGACGTTGGGATGTCCTGCGAAATGAGCAAGATCCGGAGAGGAAGAAGGACCTCTTTCATCCGGATCGAGATCGTAGCTTGGATCGAGTAGTAAACCGTGACCTCGGCTCTCATCATGTCAGGCCGATCACCGTCGCTCAGGATCAAGGTTCTGTAGTTCCACCTACGCGGTATGCCTTTCGCTCGTTTGATCGACAGTGGATAGTCCCAGACCACCGCCTGATCAGCCAAGCTCGTCCTGAGTTGTGGGCACAAGATTCTCCAAAGCAGCTCTACATGACATATCTTGAAGCGCAGTCGCCAGAGAATGGACCTGCAGTAAGCTATGCAAGCTTGCCTCCTGACAATGACCACTACAAAGGTTCGTTTGCCGGTCGCGCAGTTCCGCTCTGGCGCGACCGCGCTGCGACTCAGCCGAACATCAAGCCCGCGCTGCTCGCGCATCTCGCCAACATCTATGCGCGGCAAGTCAAGGCTGAAGACGTGATGGCCTATCTCGCGGCCGTGATGGCACATCCAGGCTTCACAGCTCGCTCAAGGCCGATTTGGTCCGCCCGGGTTTGCGTGTTCCATTGACCGCGGACGCGAAGTTGTTCGCGGAAGCCGTCGGTCTTGGTGCAGAAGTCGTCTGGCTACACACGTACGGGGAGCGTTTTACAGATCCTACTGCTGGACGGAAAAAACAAGCTCCGCGTCTCCCGAAGGAGGGGGCGCCTTACATCCCAGCAGATGGAGCCATTCCCGGTGAGCCGGAGCCGCTGCCTGATGACATGAATTACGATCCCAGTACATGGCGGTTGAAGATCGGCAAGGGCTATGTCGCGAATGTCGCGCCAGAAGTGTACGCTTATGAGGTTTCTGGTAAGCAGGTGTTGTGGCACTGGTTTAGCTACCGTCGCCGTGACCGCAGCCGGCCGGTAATCGGCGATCGTCGCTCACCCTCACCGCTAGGTCAGATTCAGCCGGACTACTGGCTACCGGAATACACGGATGATCTGATGGATCTGCTGCATGTGCTTGGACGGCTGATTGCGTTGCAGCCGAAACAAAGCGATCTTCTTAATCGGATCTGCGATAATCCACTGTTGAGCTTGGAAGAACTGCGCGCGGCCGGCGCTCTTGCGATGCCCGATCTGATGACCACTGCAAAAAGCAAGCCCAAAAGCAAGGCCAAACCGGAACCGTGAGCTGTGGGGACAACTGAGATAGATGGGTCGCAAGTAGCACGAAGATCGCCCATTATGCGTCGATTCGAAGACTGAATGTGACATGAACTCGACCCGCCAGCGCGACCTATTTTACGAAGAGCAGCCCGAGCTGTTCGACGATGCGCCTACTCCCGTATATCGTCCCGATCCAGATGAGGTGCGCGCCCAGCTGCAACGCATCCTCACCGAGGCCAGAGCTGCCAAGACTCTTCCGTGGGAACCCCGAAAAGCGGCGCTCTATCAAACAATCTTTCCACAGATGACGCGCTGCCTGCCTGATGATGAGGCGGCGCAATTACGGTTCGAGTTCGAGACTCAGCTCATCCGGTTGAAGGCAGCTTAAAAACCAGCATACGCCGGTGTTTGGCGCGTATGCGACTACCGCCGCGTCACCAGCACGCCCAGCAAAAACGCCACCATCAGCGACGGCAGCGGCGCCTCACGCACCATGCCGCGGACGATGTCGGACCAGTGCGGCTCCGGGGCGAGTTTCGGCGACCTGACTTCAGGTGCGGGCGCGATACCCCACTCTGATGCGAGTTCGGCGATCTCGCCCTCTGCCAGACGCACACCGTCACGAACCCGGAAGATCGCGGCCTCCGCGCGCTCGCGCGGGGCAAGCGGCATCACTGTCGCGATCGCCGTGCGCAACGACATCTCGCCAAAACCTTGCAGCCGCACCGATTCCTCGGGGTCGGACATCATGCGATATCCCTCACTGCGATATCCCTCACAGCGCGAAGTGGTGCGCGATGGTGAAGGCCGCCGTCGCGCACAGGACCAGCGTGGAAATCGCGCCGGTCACACCGCGCGCGAAATGGGCTCGCGTCAGGTGCCTGGTCATGATTTTGCTCCATGCTCTCCATGGCAATGGCGGGCACGGGCGTTGGTTCCCTCGCCACGCCGAATCGTCAGGCCGCTATTTCCGCAAGAGCTCCCGCAACGCCGCCGTCGCCTCGGCGCAGCGGATGTCGTCGATCTCCCGCGACAGGCTGAGCGCGCTCGATTTCAGCTCGTCGACCTTCCAGCTCTCGGAATGCTGACTTTCAAGCTGGTTCAGTCGTTTGTTCAAATCGTCCAATCTGGACTGAAGCTGCCCGATGCTGGCGGCTCCATTCACGTTCCAAACGCGTTGTGCACGCATCGTCGTTCCCCTGACTTGTCTCACGGCGTTGTGAGCAGGGTTCGTGGCCGCAATGGGTGTTTCTTTTGTCGGGTCTTAGATCGTCGGGAACCGTTGCAGATTGGCAACGGAAGCTCCAGGCGTCAGGTGTTTCGCCCGGTCGTCAATGCCTCCAGGTAAAAATATTCCGCTTTACCGAAATTCGGAAATGTCGTATGTATCGCCCATCCCGGCTCATCCTTGAGGGGCGATCGTACGTCGTCACGAATTGCGAGCCGGGCTTGCGGTGGACGCGGCAGCGTCGGCACGAAAAGGTGCGGGCAGGGGCCGGTAGTCCCTGTGAGCCCGCAACCGCGTGCGGATGAGCGGCGCTGTTCAGTTCGTCTCGCCAACATTTCGATGGCTACGTGCACGATGCCATCGAACCCTGTGGCAACAGGCGAGCGCGCGTACGGCAAAACCGTGTGGTCCTGGCCGTCGTTGCTACGGTCAAGCCTGTCGCGGAGGTGTGGAGCGCCCAACCGGGTCAACCGCATCGTCAATTCGCGGAAGCGAGGGAGGCCAGAAGGAACTCGGCTCCCGGGAGAGCACGGCATAAGCCGTCAACCCATCGCGCAGGGAAGGCCGAGTGATTGGCACCACCTGTATGCTGCTGTGCGGTTCTTCCTGCGTGTGCTTTCGCGCAGCGGACCGCGGGTGCGAGGTCAGCACCCGGCCTTCCCTGCGCCCTCTTGGACAAGAGGGTGGAGAGATCAAGCAAAGCTCGGGCGAATTGCGTCGCGAGGCAGCGAAGGTGTGTCTGGAGCCAGAAAATGCAGAACTCGAGGAAACGCACAAAACTCTACGACCGTCACCCTGAGGTGCGCGCTCTGCGGCGCAACCGCGCCGCGGAGCAAGCCTCGAAGGGCGACGGCCCCGCTGCATCCGGGCCGTGCATCCTTCGAGGCTCCTGATGGGCCGCTGCGCGCCCCATCACTCGCGCCTCAGGATGACGGGTTGGCAGGTCGGTCCCACTTCCCCAAATCACAACCACGTGTCTTTATTTGGAAACAATCATTCCCTATTATCCCGCGATGCAAAAGGCCGACCGCCAGTCCCACTCCTCTCCTCAGCCGCCCGGCCGTCCCCGGGAGTTCGACATGGACACGGCCCTGGACGGTGCGATCCGGGTGTTTTGCGAGCGTGGCTATCATGCCACCTCGATCGGAGACCTGACGGCGGCCATGCGGCTTGCCACCGGCAGCGTCTACAAGGCATTTCGCGACAAGCATGCCGTATTCGTCGCTGCCTTCGAGCGCTACACCACGGTGCGCCTGGGCCAGACCCGCGACGCGGCGGCGCGGGGTGTGGACGGCCGCGAAAAATTGCGCAACGTGCTTAAGTCCTATGTCGAGCACTCCCAGGGCCGCGAGGGGCGGCGCGGCTGCATCGTGGTCGGCAGCGCGGTCGAGCTGTCGGCTGTCGATCCGGTGATCCGGACGCGGGTCACGGCGCAGCTCAAGACCAACGAAACCTTCATCGCCAGCCTCATTCGCGAGGGGCAGTCCGACGGCTCGATCCCGGACCATGTCGCGGCCGACGATACCGCGCGGCTGATGATCTGCATCACGCAGGGCCTGCGCGTCGTCGGCAAGGCGCGGCTGCCGCTCGATGGCGACCGCCTGGTCGGCGTTGCGATGAAACTGCTTGCCTGAATTTGTGTCAAATTAGGAAATGATCGTTTCCGATATCTGGAGACTGTGACGTGTCGGAGAGTTTGGAATGACGATGAATGCCACCATCGAGACCGCGCCGGAGACGGATGCGGTGTCGCAGCGACTGACCTTCGTGCTTGCCGCGGCCTGTGGCATGGTCGCCGCCAACATCTATTATGCCCAGCCGCTGATCGCTCCGATCAGCGCCGCGCTCGGCCTGTCGCACGCGGCCGCCGGCCTGATCGTGACCATGACGCAGATCGGCTACGGCACGGGATTGCTGTTTATCGTGCCGCTCGGCGATCTCGTCGAGAACCGCACGCTGATCTGCACCGTCATCACGCTCGGCGCGGCGTCGCTGCTCGCGGCCGCGTTTGCGACCCATGCGCTGCCGTTCCTGATCGCCGCGTTGTTCATCGGCCTCGGCTCGGTCGCGGTGCAGATCATCATTCCCTATGCCGCGCACCTTGCGCCGGAAGCCATTCGCGGCCGCGTCGTCGGCAATGTCTCGACCGGATTGATGCTCGGCATCATGCTGGCGCGGCCGGTGTCGAGCTTCGTCACCGCGGCGCTGTCGTGGCATGCGGTGTTCTTCTGCTCGGCTGCGTTGATGATCGTACTCGCGATCGTGCTGCGTCTCACGCTGCCGAAGCGCAAGCCGGTGGCACGGATGCATTACGGTGCGCTGCTGCTGTCGATGCCGCATCTGGTGCGCGCCACGCCGCTGTTGCGGCGGCGCGCGCTCTACCAGGCGGGCCTGTTCGGCGCCTTCACGCTGTTCTGGACGGTGGTGCCGCTCCAGCTTGCGAGCCAATTCGACTTCACCCAGCGTGGCATCGCCCTGTTCGCGCTCGCCGGCGTGTCCGGCGTGTTCGCGGCGCCGATCGCAGGCAGGCTCGCCGATCGCGGCCACAGCCGCATCGCCACGCTCGCCGCGATGCTGTTCGTCGCCCTCGGCTTCCTGGTGACGCATGTCGGCGCGGCCGGATCGATGCTCAACCTCGCCGGCCTCGTCGTGGCCGCGATCGCGATCGATTTCGGCGTGCAGGGCAACGTCGTGCTGGGCTTCCGCGCCATCTTCGTGCTCGGGCACGAACACCGCAGCCGCCTCAACGGGCTCTACATGGCAACGTTCTTGGCCGCCGGTGCCGCTGGATCCGCGCTCGGCACCTGGGCGTTCGCGCAAGGCGGCTGGCCGCTGGCCTCGGCCATTGGCCTTGCGCTGCCGGTCGCGAGCCTGCTCTATGCGGCAACCGAATAGCGGTACGATCATGCGGGGTGGGCGTTTACCAAGCCGCCGATACGGCGGCCTGGTCGATGCAATTTCCACCTCGCGGAGTCCCTGCAGCTGTAGTACTTTGGTCGCAAGCGGCCTGGTCAACGGCGGCAGAGGAGGCCCTATGAGGCGTGCGGGACTGGTTGGCGTACCGCGAGTACGGCCATGGTCGTGGCAGGCATTTCTGCTCGGATTTGTCGTCGTCGCAGTGTCGGCTGCGATTCAAGGCGCCTGCGTCGCGCTCGGCGCAAAGCTCTATTTCGCGGCATTCCTGCCGAGCCTGTTCGTGCTCGGCGTTGTCGCAGGCGCGCCGGCAGCGATGTTCGCCGCACTGCTCACCATTCCGGTGGTGTGGTGGGCGTTCATCCCGCCCTTCTTCGAGTTCACGCCGCTGTCCAGCGCGAACGCCGATTCCATCAATTTGTTCTGCCTGCTCGCCGTGCTTGTGATTGGCCTGGCCGACCTCTGCCGCGCGAGCATGACGATCAACAGCTGTCGCGGGTTGAAGGCGTCGGGCGAGAGCCCGGCAACGAATTCGCAATAATCAGGTGCTGCACGGAGCGCGCGTTGCACGCGCGCAACAGTCCGGCAACCATCCGCGCAGCCGGATCGCGCCGCTAACTTTTCAAAAAAGATTTGGCCGCAATTTCCCCCGTGGGAATACGAGGGAGTTTTCGACATGAACGGACACGCCATTTTCGAGAACGTGCGCCGCTACCGCGGCATCGCATCGCTCTATCGGCAGACCGCGGCATTTCGGCCGGGCCAGCGCTGGTCGCTGCTGGAGCAGGCCAGCGAGTGGGAAGCCCGCGCGCTGTCGGAGCTGGAAGCCTATTTCGCCGCGCGCGCCGATTACGCCACGCCGCGCGCCGCCTAAGCGTTAACCATCCGACGCCCGGTCGCGAGCAGAACCCGTGACGATTACGGAGTTACCCCGCTGCCCGCCTGTGCTAGCAACTGGCCCAGATCTCTACGATGGCCGGGGGCGAGCGATGACCACTTTCAACCGCATCTTCACGACAGAGCGTCTGCTTCAGATCATCGTCATCCTGGCGGCGACGGCCGCAATGAAGCTGATGGGGTGAGCGCGGGCGGCGCTATCGCTCGCCAAAATCGGGCACCGCGGGCAGATAATTCGCGCCCTCCGAGCCGAGGAAGTCAAACATCGCCTGCGCCGGCGGCAACAGCACCTTGTCGCTGCGGCGGATCACGTACCATTGCCGGACAATCGGCAGGCCCGCGACGTCGAGCACGATGAGGCGGCCTTCGGCAAGCTCATGCGCCACTGTATGCGCCGAGATGAAGGCGATGCCGAGACCCGCGATCACCGCCTGCTTGATGGTCTCGTTGCTGCTCATCTCCATGCCGATGATCGGCTCGAGATCGGACTTCTGGAACATCCCCTCCATCAGTGTGCGCGTGCCTGAGCCGGGCTCGCGGGTGAGAAAGGTCTCGTGCACGAGATCGGTCAGGCTGAGGCCGGAATCCTTCTCCAGCCAGTGCCCCTTGCGCGCGACGATGATGTGCGGATTGCGCCCGAGTTGGCGCACATCGACGCTGACATCGGCCGGTGGCCGACCCATCACGGCGAAATCGAGCTCGTAGCCATGCATGGCCTCGCGGATCTCCTCGCGGTTGCCGATGGTCAGCTTGATCTCGATGTTTGGTGAACGCTTCGAGAATGCCGCGATCGCGTGCGGCACGAAATATTTCGCGGTCGAGACCGCGCCGAGATGCACCGTGCCGCCGGTCCTGCCCGCGAGCAGATCAAGCGCGCCCTGGCAGTCCGTGATCGCGGCTTCGACGCGCTCGGCGAGCGCCAGCACCTCTCTGCCTGCCTCCGTCAGCAGCATGCCGTCGCCAGTCCGCTGGACGAGCGGCAGGCCGGCGAGGTCTTGAAGCTGCCGCAGCTGCTGGGTCACGGCTGGCTGGGTCAGCCCGAGTTGGGTCGAGGCCGCGGTGACGCTGCCCTTGGCCGACAGCGCCGCAAGCGATCGCAACTGCCGGATCGTCAGATGCCGGAGCTGGGCCGCCGCATGGCCAGGGGCGTTATAAGAAAATTCTTTGGCACTCATTATGAATAGAAATTTTGCTTATTAAGCCGCTCCTGTCAATCTCCTCGTGCCGGGATCGACCGCAACCGACCTCCGCCGGGGAGGGAACTGGATGCGGCGCCAGCAAAGGGATGGACGCAGATGACCGGGCAATTCAGGCTGGACGACCACCTTCAACGCTATTCCGAGACGGCGTCGCACGCGCTGGCCGTCGCGGCCGCGGTCGACGCCATCGCAGCTGCGGCGATCGAGATCGCCGATCTCATCGCGACAGGCGATCTTGCGGACGCCTCGGGCCTCACGACCGGCCGCAACAGCGACGGCGACGTCCAGCGCGACCTCGATGTGCAGGCGGATGCGATCCTGCGCCGCTGCCTCGGCAAGCTACCGATCGCGGCGCTGGCGTCCGAAGAGATGCACGAGCCGCAGATCGGCGACCGCGACGCCAAAATCTGCGTCGCGATCGATCCGCTCGATGGTTCCTCCAACATCGACCTCAACATGACCGTCGGCACGATCTTCTCGATTCTGCCCGCGCCGGACGATCTCGGTCTCGCCTTCCATCAGCGCGGCTCGGCGCAACTAGCGGCGGGCTTCGTCACTTTCGGTCCCCAGACCTCGCTGGTGCTGACGCTCGGCGACGGCGTCGACATCTTCACCTTCGACCGCAAGGCCGGCTGCTTCCGTCTCGCGCGTAGCGCCGTGCAAATCTCCGAGGCGTGCGAGGAGTTCGCGATCAACGTCTCCAATCGTCGCCATTGGGATTCGCCAGTGCGGACCTTCATCGACGAATGCCTCGCCGGCATCGATGGGCCCGCCAACCACAATTTCAACATGCGCTGGATCGGCTCGTTGGTCGCGGAGACCTATCGCATTCTGACCCACGGCGGCGTGTTCCTCTATCCGTCCGATGCGCGCCCTGGCTATGGCGACGGCCGCCTGCGTCTCGTCTACGAGGCACACCCGATGGCAATGGTCATCGAGCAAGCCGGCGGCTCGGCCTCGACCGGACGCGAGCGCATTCTCGATCTCTCAGCGCAAAACCTGCATCAGCGCGTGCCGCTGGTCATGGGCTCCAGCAACGAGGTGCGGCGCGTCGCCGAACTGCACTGCGATCCGCTGCTGGTTGCGAGCGTCTCGGCGCCGCTGTTCGCGCGGCGCGGCTTCTTCCGCTTGTGAGCGAGGTGACACATGTCCAGGAAGCATCCGATCATTTCCATCACCGGCTCCTCCGGCGCCGGCACCACCTCGGTCAAGAAGACGTTTGAGCAGATCTTCTTCCGCGAGAAGGTCAACGCCGCCTACATCGAAGGCGATGCCTTCCATCGCTACGACCGCGCCGAGATGCGCGCGCAGATGGCCACGGAGGCCGAACGCGGCAACAAGCATTTCAGCCATTTCAGCCCCGAGACCAATCTGTTCGAGGAGCTGGAGCGGGCCTTCCGCGACTATGGCGAGACCGGCACAGCCATGACGCGGCACTATGTGCACGACGCCGAGGAATCTGCACTGCACGGTGCCGCGCCCGGCACTTTCACCGAATGGGAGCGGCTGCCGGAGAACTCCGACCTGCTGTTCTACGAAGGCCTGCATGGCGCTGTGGTTACCGACAGGGTGAACGTCGCGCGCTATGCCGACCTCAAGATCGGCGTCGTGCCCGTGATCAATCTCGAATGGATCCAGAAGCTGCATCGCGACCGCAGCGCGCGCGGCTATTCGACCGAAGCCGTCACCGACACCATCCTGCGGCGGATGCCGGATTACATCCACTACATCTGCCCGCAATTCACCGAGACGGACATCAACTTCCAGCGCGTGCCGACGGTGGACACGTCCAATCCGTTCATCGCGCGATGGATTCCGACTCCGGACGAGTCGATGGTCGTGATCCGCTTCAAGAATCCGCGCGGCATCGATTTCCCCTATCTGCTCTCGATGCTGCCGCACAGCTGGATGTCCCGCGCGAACTCGATCGTGTGTCCGGGCGCGAAGCTTGACCTCGCGATGCAGCTCATCCTGACGCCGCTGATCATGCAGCTGATCGAGCGCAAGCGGGGCCTGAAATGATCCACAACAACGACAACAACGGGAGGGTTTGATGAACATCTCGGTTCATGCCGACGCCGACCTCACGGCAGTCGCGCACAGCGATCTCGCCAATGCCGTCCGCTTCCTCGCGGTCGACGCGATCGAGACGTCCCAGTCCGGCCATCCCGGCCTGCCCATGGGCATGGCCGATGTCGCGACCGTCCTGTTCTCGCGCTTCCTCAAGTTCGACTCGGCGCATCCGAACTGGCCGGACCGCGACCGCTTCGTGCTCTCGGCCGGCCACGGCTCGATGCTGCTCTATGCGCTGCTCCATCTCACCGGCGGCGACGTCAGCCTCGACGACATCAAGGCGTTCCGGCAATGGGGCTCGAAGACGCCGGGGCATCCTGAATATGGCCACACGCCGGGCGTCGAGACCACGACGGGTCCGCTGGGGCAGGGCATTGCGACGGCGGTCGGCATGGCGCTCGCCGAGCGCATGGCCAATGCACGTCATGGCCATGGCCTCGTCGATCACTTCACCTATGTGATTGCCGGCGACGGTTGCCTGATGGAAGGCATCAGCCAGGAGGCGATCTCGCTCGCAGGTCACCTCCAGCTTGGCCGCCTGATCGTGCTGTTCGACGACAACGGCATCTCGATCGACGGACCGACATCGCTCGCGACCTCGGATGACCAACTGGCGCGCTTCGCTGCATCCGGATGGTCGGTGCGCCGCGTCGACGGGCATGATCCCGAGGCCGTCGCGCAGGCGATCGCAGAGGAGCGTGAGAACGCAAAGCCGTCGCTGATTGCCTGTCGCACCATCATCGGTTATGGCGCGCCGGACCGACAAGGTACCGAGAAGGCGCATGGCGCGCCGCTCGGCACCGAGCAGACCGCGGCGGCGCGGCGGACGCTTGGCTGGGATTATCAGCCGTTCGTGGTGCCTGTCACGATCATGAAGGCGTGGCGGATGATCGGCCAGCGCGGGCAGGTGGATCGTCTCGCCTGGCTCGATCGCTACGAAGATGCGACGCCCGAGGTGCGCGACCTGTTCATCGAGGGCAAAGCGGTTGCCCTGCCGAATGCCTATGCCCAGGCCTCGGCGAAATTGCGCGAGCGCTTTGCCACCGAGCGTCCGAAGCTCGCGACGCGGCAGGCCTCGCAACAGGTGCTCGACGGCATCGCAGGAACCATTCCTGGATTTGTCGGCGGCTCGGCGGACCTGACGCATTCGAACCTGACGTATGCCAAGGCGCAGGCCCCTGTGAAGCGTGACGCGTTCGCCGGCGACTACATCCACTACGGCATCCGCGAGCACGGCATGGCGGCCGCGATGAACGGTCTCGCGCTGCATGGCGGCTTCATCCCCTATGGCGGCACGTTCCTCGCCTTCTCCGACTACAGCAGGCCGGCGATCCGCCTTGCGGCCCTGATGCGGCTGCGCGTCATCCATGTGATGACGCATGACTCCATCGGCCTCGGCGAGGATGGTCCGACGCATCAGCCGGTCGAGCATCTCGCGGCGCTCCGCGTCATTCCGAACCTGCTCGTGTTTCGCCCCGCGGACGCGGTCGAGACGCTGGAAGCCTGGGACTGCGCGCTCGAAGCGGAAAATCGTCCCTCAGTGCTGTGTCTGTCGCGCCAGGCGTTGCCGACCTTCCGCAGCGATGTCCGCGGCAGGAACCGGGTCTCGCGCGGCGCCTATGTCATTGTCTCGCCCGATGGCGGACGCGACGTGACGTTGATGGCGACCGGCTCGGAAGTCTCGATCGCGTTGGAAGCTGCACGCCTGCTCGCAACAGAGCATGTCCGCGCCGCTGTCGTGTCGGCGCCGTGCTTCGCCCTGTTCGAGGAGCAACCGGACGATTATCGCGCAGCCGTTCTTGGCACCGCGCCGCGCGTCGGCATCGAGGCGGCGGTGGCTGGCGACTGGCATCGCTGGATCGGCACGGACGGCGAATTCGTCGGCATGCGCGGCTTCGGTGCCTCGGCACCGGCTCCGGTGCTCTACCGCGAATTCGGCATCACGCCGCAAAGCGTCGCCGAAGCTGCCCGGCGGGCGATCGCCCGCGCTCGCAAGCAATAACAGGAGGACTCCTCGTGGCCCGTATCACTCTTCGCCAATTGCTCGATCATGCCGCCAGCCACGGCTACGCGGTGCCGGCATTCAACATCAACAATATGGAGCAGGGCATCGCGATCATGCAGGCGGCGGCCGAGGTCGATGCGCCCGTCATCATCCAGGCTTCGCGCGGTGCCCGCAGCTATGCCGGTGATCTCATGCTTTCGCACATGATCGACGCGCTGGAGCGGACCTATCCGGACATTCCGCTCTGCATGCACCAGGACCACGGCAACGACGAGGCGACCTGCGCGTCGGCGATTGCCCATGGCTTTACTTCTGTGATGATGGACGGCTCGCTCAAGGCCGATGCCAAGACGGCGGCCGACTACGACTACAACGTCGCGATCACCCGTCGCGTCGTCGATCTCGCGCACTGGGTCGGCGCCTCAGTCGAAGGAGAGCTCGGTGTGCTCGGCTCGCTTGAGCATGGTGGTGGTGAGCAGGAGGATGGCCACGGCGTCGAGGGCAAGCTCAGCCACGACCAGTTGCTGACCGATCCCGACCAGGCCGTCGACTTCGTTCGCGCCACCAAGGTCGATGCGCTCGCCATTGCAATGGGCACCTCGCACGGCGCCTACAAGTTCAGCCGCAAACCGGATGGTGACATCCTCGCGATGCGGGTGGTGGAGGAGATCCATAACCGCCTGCCGAACACGCATCTCGTGATGCACGGTTCCTCGTCGGTGCCGCAGCCACTGCAAGACATGTTCAACCAGTTCGGCGGCGAGATGCCACAGACCTGGGGCGTGCCGGTGGACGAGATCGTGCGCGGTATCAAGAGCGGCGTGCGCAAGGTCAATATCGATACGGATTGCCGGCTCGCCATGACCGCCGTGTTCCGCAAGGTCGCTGCACAGAGCCGCAACGAGTTCGATCCGCGCAAATTCCTGAAACCTGCGATGGATGCGATGCGCGAGCTCTGCCGCGATCGCTTCGAGCAGTTCGGCACCGCGGGCCACGCGAGCAGGATCAAGGTCGTTCCCTTGAGCGAGATGGCGCGGCGCTACCGTACTGGCGAGCTCGACCCGCGCATCGGCTCTCGCGAGTCGGTCGCAGCCTAATCATTCAGAGAGAGAAGAGCAGGAGAGAGCCATGAATGCACATGCAGGAACCGTCCGCGGCAAGGAACGCTATCGATCAGGCGTGATGGAATACAAGCGCATGGGCTATTGGGAGCCCGAGTACACGCCGAAGGACACCGATGTCATTGCGCTGTTCCGCGTCACGCCGCAGGACGGCGTCGATCCGATCGAGGCGTCGGCCGCCGTTGCCGGCGAATCCTCCACTGCGACCTGGACGGTGGTTTGGACCGACCGCCTCACTGCTGCCGAGAAGTATCGTGCAAAGTGCTATCGCGTCGATCCGGTGCCCGGCACGCCTGGCTCATATTTCGCCTACATCGCCTATGACCTCGACCTGTTCGAGCCCGGTTCAGTCGCCAACCTCTCGGCGTCGATCATCGGCAACGTGTTCGGCTTCAAGCCGCTCAAGGCGCTGCGCCTGGAGGACATGCGCTTCCCGGTCGCCTATGTGAAGACGTTCCAGGGACCGGCGACCGGCATCGTGGTCGAGCGCGAGCGGCTCGACAAGTTCGGCCGGCCGCTGCTGGGCGCAACGGTCAAACCGAAGCTTGGACTTTCGGGCCGCAACTACGGCCGCGTCGTCTACGAGGCGCTGAAGGGCGGACTCGACTTCACTAAGGACGACGAGAACATCAACTCGCAGCCGTTCATGCATTGGCGCGACCGCTTCCTCTATTGCATGGAGGCGGTGAACCGTGCACAGGCCGCATCCGGCGAGGTGAAGGGCACGTACCTGAACATCACCGCAGGCACGATGGAGGACATGTACGAGCGCGCGGAGTTCGCCAAGGAGCTCGGGTCATGCATTGTCATGATCGATCTCGTGATCGGCTACACCGCGATCCAGTCCATGGCGAACTGGGCGCGCCGCAACGACATGATCCTGCATCTGCACCGCGCCGGCCACTCGACCTATACGCGGCAGAAGAGCCACGGCGTGTCGTTTCGCGTCATCGCCAAATGGATGCGGCTGGCCGGTGTCGACCACATCCATGCCGGCACGGTGGTCGGCAAGCTCGAAGGCGACCCCAACACCACGCGCGGCTATTACGACGTCTGCCGCGAGGATTTCAATCCGATGAAGCTCGAGCATGGTCTGTTCTTCGACCAGTCCTGGGCGAGCCTGAACAAGATGATGCCGGTCGCATCCGGCGGCATCCATGCGGGCCAGATGCACCAGCTGCTCGATCTGCTCGGCGAGGACGTCGTGCTTCAGTTCGGCGGTGGAACCATCGGCCATCCCATGGGCATTGCGGCGGGCGCGATCGCCAACCGCGTGGCGTTGGAGGCGATGATCCTCGCCCGCAACGAGGGGCGCGACTACGTCCATGAAGGGCCGGAGATCCTGGCGAGGGCGGCCGAGACCTGCACGCCGCTGAAGGCCGCGCTTGAGGTCTGGAAGGACGTCACCTTCAACTATCAATCCACCGACACGCCGGACTTCGTGCCGACGGCGCTGGAAACTGTCTGAGGAGTTTTGACATGAAACTAACCCAGGGTTGCTTCTCGTTCCTGCCCGATCTCACCGACGACCAGATCACCAAGCAGGTCCAATATTGCCTCAGCAATGGCTGGGCGGTGAACATCGAGTTCACCGACGACCCGCATCCCCGCAACACCTATTGGGAGATGTGGGGCCTGCCGATGTTCGATCTCCAGGACGCCGCCGGCGTGATGATGGAGCTCGCCGAATGCCGCAGGGTCTATGGCGATCGCTACATCCGCATCAGCGGTTTCGACTCGAGCCACGGCTGGGAATCGGTGCGGATCTCCTTCCTGGTCAACCGTCCGCCGCAAGAGGCCGAGTTCGAGCTGGTGCGGCAGGAGGTTGGCGGCCGCGCGATCCGCTACACCACTGTGCGCAAGCCAGCTACCCACGCCTCGCAATAGCCACTCCCTTCCGCGCGGAGCACTCCCTGCTCCGTATCCTTGGCGGATCACTGCTTCGCCGCTCCCCCGCGGCGAAGCTCTTTTCTTCGAGGTGCCGATGCTCGACGTTCCCCACGCCACGACAACCGAGCCCAACGAAACCAGCTTCGATCTTCGCAAGGAGGCCGAAGCGGCCGGGATCACCGACACGCTGCAACAGCTTGAGCAGGAGCTGATCGGTCTGAAGCCGGTCAAGAACCGCGTGCGCCAGATCGCCTCGCTGCTGCTGATCGAGCGGATCCGCCAGCGCGCCGGGCTCGCATCAACACCACCGACGCTGCACATGTCGTTCACCGGCAATCCCGGCACCGGCAAGACCACGGTGGCGCTGCGTATGGCAAAAATCCTGCACGGGCTCGGCTTCGTGCGGCGTGGGCAGGTGATCTCGGTGACGCGCGATGATCTTGTCGGGCAATATATCGGCCATACCGCGCCGAAGACGAAGGAGATCCTGAAGAAGGCGATGGGCGGCGTGCTTTTCATCGACGAGGCCTATTACCTGCACCGGCCCGACAACGAACGCGACTACGGCCAGGAGGCGATCGAGATCCTGCTCCAGGTGATGGAGAACCAGCGCGAAGACCTCGTGGTGATCCTCGCCGGCTATGGCGAGCGCATGACGAGCTTCTTCGCCTCCAATCCCGGCTTCCGCTCGCGCATCGCCCATCACATCGAATTTCCCGATTATGCGGAAGCCGAGTTGCTGGTCATCGCCGAGCTGATGCTGCGGGAGCGCGGCTATCGCTTTTCGGCGGCGGCGCGCGAGGCGTTCGAGAAGTACATCGCGTTACGCCGAACCCAGCCGTTCTTCTCCAACGCGCGCTCGATCCGCAACGCGGTCGACCGTATCCGGCTGCGGCAGGCCGATCGCCTGGTGTCGGATCTCGATCGCATGCTCGACGTCGCCGATCTCGAGACGATCGATCCCATCGACGTCCTGGCGAGCCGCGTCTTCAGTGGCGGAGCCGATGCGCGGAGTGCAAATCCATGACCAAGGAGATCATTATCGCCCCCTCGATCCTGGCGGCGGACTTCGCGCGCCTCGGCGAGGAGATCGCAGCAATCGATGCGGCCGGCGCCGATTGGATCCATTGCGACGTCATGGACGGCCACTTCGTGCCGAACATCAGTTTTGGCGCCGACGTCATCAAGGCGATTCGGCCGGTGACGAAGAAGATTTTCGACGTCCATCTGATGATCGCGCCCGTCGATCCTTATCTGGAGGCGTTCGCGAAGGCGGGGGCTGATGTCATCACCGTCCACGCCGAGGCGGGCCCGCATCTCGACCGTTCGCTCCAGGCGATCCGCGCACTCGGCAAGAAGGCCGGTGTCAGCCTGTGTCCGGCAACGCCCGAGAGCGCGATCGAATACGTGCTTGATCGTCTGGATCTCGTGCTGGTGATGACGGTAAACCCTGGCTTCGGTGGCCAGTCCTTCCTCGAATCTCAGCTCGAAAAGATCGCGCGCATTCGAAGCATGATCGGCGAGCGGCCGATCCGGCTCGAGGTCGATGGCGGCATCACGCGCGACAATGCCGCTGCTGTTGCCGCCGCGGGCGCTGACACACTCGTTGCAGGTTCCGCCGTGTTCCGCGGCAGCAACTGTGCGGATTATGCTGCCAACATCGCGGCCATTCGCGTGGCCTCCGAGGCTGGCGGGGTTCCGAAGCTGCACGATAATTCCGCGTTGCCGATGCGTGCAGGAGAAAGCGTGCGTATCCGGTAGAGAGAACGGGCTGATCATTGAGATCGGCGAATGGGTTTTGCGCGAGGCGTGCCGCGAGGCGGCGTCCTGGCCGCGGCCATTGCAGGTCGGTCAACCTGTCGCCGGTCCAGTTTCAGGCCGGCGACCTCGAACGGTCCATCCACCAGATCCTGCTGGAGACCGGACTTGCGCCGACGCGGCTCGAGGTCGAGACCACCGAGGGCGTGCTGATCGACGATTTCACCCGCGCCCTCAATCTGCTGCGGAGGCTGAAGGCGCTCGGCCGCCGCTACGCCTAGGCCCACTAGCCACCTAGCCAAGTTCCACGTGCAATTCGGCGCGATTGGAACTAAAGTCCCCGCGTGCATTTCTCAAAAGTTAACTGCGATCCGGCGTGCGGCGCGCGCAAAAAATGTTTTGCACAATCGCCATCGGCCTGACGCAAATCAGGGCAATAAGCTCTGTGTGAATGCGAGGGAGGGTCTCATGGAGAACGTACGTCGCTACCGCGCGCTGGCGTCCCTCTGTCGCCAGCAGGCCGCCTATCGGCCGCTCCAGAACTGGCAGCTGCTCGGCCAGGCCGAACATTTCGAATATCTCGCCGAGGTAGCGTTGAAAGCGCATTTCGACGCGTGCAATGCACAACGCGAAGACGACGCCGTCGCAGCCGCGGCATGGGAGCGACCCGCCGCGGCGTGAGGGTCTATCCGCAATTCTTCACAGCGACGGTTGTTGAGGCTTCGACGTCTCTTGAGAGAACAAGGATCTTGAAAGAACAAGGACTGCGGCCGCCGGCCGCACTTTCTTTGCCAAGATTTAATCGCGTGGACGGGACGTCGTAAGGTGACGATGTCCATGTTGGGTGCAAGGCGACTTACCCAACATGGACATTTCGATATGATCGATCGCGTCAATTCCGACACCACCAGGATCCGTACAATTCTGAAGCCGCGCCGGCTCGCGCTGCTTGGCACCGTGGCAGCGCTTGGCGTGGCCGTGCTGGCTGCGTCTCCCGCTTCGACGCCGTTCGGCGTGAACTCCCTGATTTCACCGGCGCATGCCGCTGAAAGCGCCGCGACGCCGCCGGGCTTCGGCGACCTCGTCAGCAAGGTCAAGCCCGCCGTCATCTCGGTGCGGGTGAAGATCGACCAGGACAACGACAAGAGCGCGATGCTGCAACAGAACCGGATGGATCAGGACGAGGGTTCTCCGTTCGACCAGTTCTCGCAGCAGTTCGGCTTCCCGGGTGGCATGAACGGCATGCCGCGCCAGCGTCACCAGGTGATCACGGGCGAAGGCTCCGGCTTCTTCATCTCGGCCGACGGCTACGCCGTGACCAACAACCATGTCGTCGACCACGCCGAGTCCGTGCAGGTGACGATGGACGACGGCACGATCTACACCGCGAAGGTCGTCGGCACCGATCCGAAGACCGACCTCGCGCTAATCAAGGTCGACGGCAAGAAGGACTTCCCGTTCGTGAAATTCTCCGACCAGAAGCCGCGGATCGGGGACTGGGTGGTTGCGGTCGGCAATCCCTTCGGCCTCGGCGGCACCGTCACGGCCGGTATCGTCTCGGCCAGCGGCCGCGACATCGGCAACGGTCCCTATGACGACTTTATCCAGATCGATGCGCCGATCAACAAGGGCAATTCCGGCGGCCCGGCCTTCGACATGAACGGCAACGTGATCGGCGTGAACACCGCGATCTTCTCGCCCTCGGGCGGCTCGGTCGGCATCGGCTTCGATATTCCGTCCTCGACCGCCAAGCTTGTGGTCGCGCAGCTGAAGGATAAGGGCGCCGTCACCCGCGGCTGGCTCGGTGTGCAGGTGCAGCCGGTGACCGCAGAAATCGCCGACAGCCTCGGCCTGAAGGCGGCGCGCGGCGCAATCGTCGACAACCCGCAGGACGGCAGCCCGGCGGCGAAGGCCGGCATCGAGGCGGGCGACGTCATCACCGCCGTCAACGGCACCGCGATCAAGGACTCCCGCGATCTCGCCCGCACCATCGCCACGCTGGCACCAGGTACGTCCGTGAAGCTCGATGTCGTCCACAAGGGCGACACCAAGACGGTGACGCTGGCGCTCGGCGAACTGCCGAACGAGCGGCAAGCCAAAGGAAGCGGCAATACTGACGACGGCAAGACGCAGCAGGCCCCCGGCACGCCGCGCCTCGGCCTCAGCCTGGCGCCGGCCGGCGACGTCCAGGGCGCAGGCCAGAAGGGCGTCGTGGTCACCGAGGTCGACCCGCAGGGGCCGGCGGCGCAGCGCGGCATCCAGACCGGCGACGTCATCCTCAACGTCGGCGGCAAGGCGGTCGCCAATGTCGGCGACGTCCGCTCCGAGCTGGCGCAGGCCAAATCGTCCGGCAAGAACAGCGTGCTGCTGCAGGTGAAGAACGCGGAGGCGACTCGTTTCGTGGCGGTGCCGCTCGCCTGATTTGTTTGCCTCTCTTGGCCTCGACGGCAAATTCAAAAGGCGGCCTGCGGGCCGCCTTTTTCGTGCGCGCTTGCGAGATACCCACAGGCCGCCGATAACATTCTCGTTAACGGCAGCGATGATGACGGGTTCGTCCGAAAAAGCCGCGTTCGCTCGTCATACTTTGGAGGAGCGTGTGGGCTTCGGCGGCAATGACGGCGCCGAGGCAAAGTGCAGGAGTGGAACTTCGGACGTCCGGCGGCTTTGTGGAACCGGCCGGTAGTTCGCATTTGATCGGTGCCGACATGGATCGATTGAAACTCTCGCTGAAGCTTGCGCTGCTCGCGGCGCCTTTCGTGCTGTCGTCCGGAAGTGCCATGGGGCGCGATGACGGCCGCTTCACCGACTCGCCACTAAAGCCGTGGTTCGACAGCCTACGCAGCCATCTCGGTCCGTGCTGTTCGGATGCCGACGGCGTTGCCGTGGCCGATCCTGATTGGGACTCGCACAACGGGCACTACCGGGTCCGTCTTGATGGGCAGTGGGTTGAGGTCCCCGATGAAGCCGTGATCACCGAGCCGAACCGCGCCGGCCGCACCATGGTTTGGCCGGTCAAGACGGCGTTCGGCATTTCGATCCGTTGCTTCATGCCCGGCACCATGACCTGACGCCGGCCGGCGTCAGCGCTTGGCGGATTTGCGCTTCGAGTTCTTCTTCTTGGTCGTCTTCTTCTTGGTCTTCTTCTTGGATGCCTTTCGCTTCGACGCCTTCTTTGGGACCTTCTTACCCTTCGCGCGCGCTTCCGACAGGCCGATCGCGATCGCCTGCTTGCGGCTCTTCACGCGCCCACCGCGCCCGCCGCGTCCGCTCTTCGCGGTACCCTTCTTGTAACGCCGCATCTCGCGCTCGACGTCGCTGCCGGAGCTCCGTGAGTAGCGGCGTTTCTTTGCCTTGCGTGCCATCAACTCTCTCCCTTGGCCCCGGAAGAGAACAGGAGTGCTGACGTAACGTTCCAAAGGCGCCGGCTGTGTGCCTCAGAAGGAGTTTGCGAGCTCGATCTCCGCTTCAAGCACCTGGATGCGGCGCGCGGCTTCGGCAGAGGACAGACCGCGATCGTATTGGGCGGGCTGATAGGCCTCTTCACTGAGCCGCTTTAGCCGCAGCCCTTGCGCCCGGGTCATCTGCTCCATCAGAAAAGCCTTGGCGTCGTATTTACCCTGAACCTGCATGTCCGCTCTCCATTCTGAATTCGTGGCTTGACTATATGTTCTTATTTTGTTCTAACAAGTCGTGGACAACAGAATTGATGAAATTCGACGTAAAATCAGCGCCTTGAGGCTGGAAATGATGCCACGCAGGCGACGGATGGAGACAGGCGGTGGAGGAAGACCCGGACACCTACCGGATTCTGAAACTACGCGCCGAGATCCTCGAATTGGGCTCTGCGATCCGGCAATTGCAGCGTGAGGGCCTCGACGATGCTGCGGCCCAGCTCCTGATTGCACGCAAGCGGGCGCAGCTCGACCACCTCGTGAAGGCGGGCTCCGCAAGTCGCCGCCTTAACATCACTGACATCCGACGCAGCTAAAGCGGTCGCGCAACGCGACATGCCGGAGCTCGTCCATGCCGGATGCCGAAATGGCCGCCCTGCTGCGGGCGGTGCTCGATGAAGTCTGTGCTGAAATTCCTCCGTGGGATACGACGACGCGCGGACGCGTTGGCGCACGACTGAGCGATCTTGTTCGAGCGCGGCAATGTTCGGTCGACGATTTGAGGCGGGCCGGCCGGGATGCTCTGATCCGCGCCCCGACCATGTGGCGCTGAGCGAGGATGACCTTGAAGCCTTCAGGCGCCAAGATCATCGAAGAGATCAAGGAAGGGCGCGACACCCAACGTAGCGCAGCGTGAACCGGCGCATGAGGGAGCTGCGAACACGCAACGAAAAGCCCCGCGTCGCCGCGGGGCTTTTTATTGCCGTGAGGGCCGCGCCTACTTGCTCATTCCGTTCTGGGGCTTGGTCATGCTGCCACCCTGATCGCTGCCAGGCCCGGCACCGCCCTGGCCGGACGCGTCGGGAGGAACGGTCTTCTTCATGTTCGCGCCCGTTGTGGTCTGCGACATAGAGGAGTGGTGCTTCTTGTGCGATTTCGCTTCAGCTGCGAACGGCGCGGCGGCAAGGCCGGTTGCCAACATCACGGCGAGAGCCAGCTTGGTCGTCTTCATGTGGGGGAACTCCCTGAGTTGAATTGACGCAGGCAGCCAACTATCATTTGCCCCCAGGAGTTCCCAACAAAGCGTCACTGTCGTTCGCGCTTGCTTCAAGACTCCTTGTCCTCGTCGAGGATGAATACGACGCCCGTCAATGCGGCGCCGATGGCAAACGTCGTCACCATCGTGCCGACAAAGACGAAGGCTGCCGCACGGCCACCATGGTTCAGCAGTTCTGCGACCGCAGGATTGGCCAGAATGAGCGCGAGTGTGAAGGTCAGACCGAGTGCCGCGCCCATCATCGCATGCGTCATCAGCTTGATGACGCCGGCGGGAGAGATCAGACTTTGCGACTGTTTCGGCGACTTTTTTGTGCGCATGGAACTGCCGATCGATCTGGCGTGAAAACGCGCGCGGTGATCACGGGTTCCACCTTCATGAAGGAATTGTTATCAGCCGCTTCATCCGACGTTCATGCCGACTTTGCGAGGATAAACGCCATCAACACGGGAACATTCGATATGGGCAAGGTGGTCTTTCTCTATCGCTCGCTGGCCTACCGTAACGCAGCGGCCGACATGCTGCGCAAGGCACGCAAGCTGCCGCGCGGTGCAGAGCGCAGCGCCGCCCGCCGCTACGCGACGGCGTTGCGTGATCTCGCGCAAACGGAAGCCTGGCTCGAGGGGCGCGTCGCTGACGAACCGCGGCCGTTGCCACGGTTGAAGGTCGCTAGGTCGCGCTAACCCGACGCGCGCTGAAGTTCGGGAGAGGTGCTGGCCTCGTACTTGTCCTGCGCCCCCGATGTCGCCGCGCTCTTGCGCGTCAACGGCACATCGAGACGGCACAGCAGGCCCTCTGAACGCCAATCGAACTGGGCCTGTCCGCCGAGCTGGGATTCAACACTGGCCAGCAGGCTTCTTGTGCCGAAGCCACGCGACTTCGGCGTCCTGACCAGCGGCCCTCCGGTCTCCTCCCAGGTCAAGACGAGGAGATCGTTCTCGGCCTGCCAGCCGATCGCGAGCCGCCCCGACCGGGTCGACAGCGCGCCATACTTGGCCGAATTGGTGAAGAGCTCGTGCAGCGCCAGCGCCAGCGTCTGTGCGGTCGCCGGCGGCAACTGCACTTCGGGACCCGCGAGCTTGATCTGTCCGCCGAGCGAATAGGGCGCAAGTTCCTCCTCGATCAGCTTGGAGAGCTCGGCACCCTGCCAGCTCGACAGCGACAGGATGGTGTGCACGCGCGCCAGCGCATTGATGCGCCCCTCGACGGCGCTGACATAAGCCTTGACCTCGTCGGCGCGGGTGAGGCGCACGATCGATTGCGCCAGCGCCAGCGCATTCTTGGCGCGGTGATCGACTTCCCGCGCCAGCAGGTTCTGCCGTTCCTCGGCGCGCTTGCGTTCGGTGATATCGACGGTGACGCCGCTCACCCGCACGACGCGACCGCCCGGATCCACCGTTGCGGCCGCCGTGCCGACGCACCAGCGCACCTCGCCATCGGGCCGGCGGACGCGAAACTCTCCTTCATGGGCATGGGCACCGGTATTGAACGCGGCAATCGCCTGACCGAACTGGTCGACGTCATCCGGGTGCAGTAGCGCCTGGATGTTGGCAGAGGTGACGTTGAAGGTCTCAGGCGTCACGCCAAAAATGCGGTACTGGCCTTCGTCCCACATCCAGTCGCCGTTGACCCAGTCCCAGTCCCAGGATCCCATCTTGCCGGCGGCAATCGCCATGCTGCGCCGCTCTTCGCTCTCGCGCAACTTTGCGGTGGAGTTCTCGAGCTCGGCCGTGCGGGCCCGGACGCGATCCTCGAGATCCTGGTTCAGCCGTTCGAGCTCGCGCGTCTTGCGATAGAGCTCGGCAAACACCTTGACCTTGGCGCGCAGCACTTCCGGCACGACGGGCACCGGAACGTAATCGACCGCACCCATCTCGTAACCGCGCAGGCGGTCGATATCGCTGACCTGGATTGCCGAGATGAAGATCATCGCGGTCTTCTGGAAACGCGGATGCTCGCGGATCATGGCGGCGAGCTCGAAGCCGTCGAGCTCGGGCATGCAGACGTCGACCAGGATCACCGCGACCTCGGTCTTGAGCAGAACCTCCAGCGCCTCGCGGCCGGACGAGGCGATCACGAGGTTCTCACCGAGTTCCTTCAAGATCACCTCATAGGCAAGCAGCTTTGCCGGCTGGTCGTCGACGAGGAGGATGTTGACCTTTTCGTGGTCCATTCTCGGATCCAAACTCAGCGGTGCAGCCACATGCGGATCGCAAGCAGCAATTGATCGGTGTTGACGGGCTTTGCGAGATAGTCGGACGCGCCTGCCTCCAGGCATTTCTCTCGGTCGCCCTTCATTGCCTTCGCCGTCAGTGCGATGATCGGCAGGCGCAGGAAGGCCGGGTTCTCCCGGATCACGCCGATGGTCTGATAGCCATCCATCTGCGGCATCATGATGTCCATCAGCACGATGGCGATTTCCGGGTTGGATTCGACCAGCGTCACCGCCTCGCGGCCGGTTGTCGCCGTCAGCACCTTCATGCCGCGCCGTTCCAGCACGCTCGACAGCGCGAAGATGTTGCGGGCATCGTCGTCGACGAGCAACGCGGTCTTGCCGATCAAATCCTCGTCGGAACTGTTCAGCTTCTCCAGCATGCGCTGCTTCTCGATCGGCAGTTCCGTGATCACGCGGTGCAGGAACAGCGCGGTTTCGTCGAGCAGGCGTTCGGGCGATTCCACGCCCTTGACCACGATGCTGCGCGCCATGGTGTGGAGCTCCGCATCCTCTTCCGCAGAGAGCTCGCGGCCGGTGAACACCACCACGGGAACATTTGACAGCGTATCGTCGCGCCGGATCTGTTCGAGCACTTCGAAGCCACTCATGTCGGGCAGGCGTAGGTCGAGTACCACGCAATCGCAGGGCGCCTCGCGCAGCGTCGACAGCGCGCCGGCGCCGGTGCCGGTGGTCACGATCTCGATATCGTCGTGATGCAGCAGCTCGCGGATCGACAGCTGCTCGGCTTCGTTGTCCTCGACGATCAGCAGCCGCTTGCGCCGCGGTTGCGCATATTCCTTGATCTGCGTCAGTGCCGCGGCGACCCCCTCTGTCGTCGTCGGCTTGTTGACGAAGGAGAAGGCGCCGCGGGCCAGCGCATGCTGGCGGTCCTCGTCGAGCGTGATGATCTGCACGGGGATGTGGCGCGTCAGCGGGTTGTGCTTGAGCTGGCTCAGCACCGTCCAGCCGAGCATGTCGGGCAGGAACACGTCGAGCGAAACGGCGCGCGGCTGATACTGCTTGGCAAGCTCGAGCGCCTCCGCGCCGCGTGCGGCGACCAGGACCTTGAAGCCCTTGTCGCGCGCGAGGTCGACCAGGATGCGGGCATAATGCGGATCGTCCTCGACGATGAGCAGGATGCTGTCGCCAGGCTCGAGATTGAGGCGGTCGTCGGGAAGCTGCTCGATGACGCGCTGCTGCTCCGGCGCGGTCGGCTGGAGTGCCGGCGGCTGGTTGTGCTGCGACCCTGGCGCGGCGCGCGGCGCCAGGGTCGGGCCGGAGTATTTCAGCGGCAGATACAGCGTGAAGGTCGAGCCCTTGCCGGGCGCGCTGCGCAGGTGAATCTCGCCGCCGAGCAGGCTCGCGAGCTCGCGGCTGATGGCGAGGCCAAGGCCGGTGCCGCCGTATTTGCGGCTGGTGCCGGCGTCCGCCTGCTGGAATGCCTCGAAGATCAGCTTCTGCTTCTCCAGCGGAATGCCGATGCCGGTATCGGAGACCTCGAAGGCGATCACGGCCGGGGCGGAATTCAGGACCGGATGATCCGTGCTCCAGCCGCCGAGCGCGCCGGCAACCTGCAGCCGCACTTCGCCTTCGCCGGTGAACTTGAACGCGTTGGAGAGCAGGTTCTTCAGGACCTGCTGCAGGCGCTTGGAGTCGGTGACGATGCTGCGCGCGAGGTTCGGATCGACGTCGATCTTGAACGACAGGTTGCGGTTCTCCGCCTCATGCCGGAACGGCCGTCCGACCGTCTCGAGCAGGTTGGCGGTGAGGATTTCCTCGGCGTCAACCGTCACCGTGCCGGATTCGATCTTGGAGAGATCGAGAATGTCGCTGATGAGGTTCAGGAGGTCGGTGCCGGCGCCGTGGATGGTACGGGCGAATTCGACCTGCTTGCCCGTGAGGTTGCCGTCCGGATTGTCGGTGAGCTGCTGTCCGAGGATCAGGATCGAGTTCAGCGGCGTGCGCAGCTCGTGGCTCATATTGGCCAGGAATTCGGACTTGTACTTCGAGGTCAGCGCGAGCTCGGTTGCCTTTTCCTCGAGCGCGCGGCGGGCCTGCTCGATTTCCTGGTTCTTGCGCTCGACCTCGACGTTGCGTTCGGCGAGCTGTTGTGCCTTCTGCTCGAGCTGGTCGTTGGTCTGCTGCAGTTCGCGTTGTTGGGTCTGGAGCTCGCCGGCAAGCTGCTGCGACTGCTTCAGCAGGCCTTCGGTCTGCATCGTCGCTTCGATCGAATTGAGCACGATGCCGATGGAGTCGGTGAGCTGCTCCAGGAACGTCATCTGCGAGGTCGTAAACGAGGTGAGCGAGGCGAGCTCGATCACCGCCTTGACCTGGCCCTCGAACAGCACCGGCAGAACCACGAGGTTCTTCGGTGCGACGCGAAGCAGCGCCGAGTTGATCGGCACCACATCGGGAGGAATGTCGGCGACCACGCGCGGGCGCCTGTCGAGCGCGCACTGGCCGATCAGGCCGTCGCCAAATTGCAGCACGCGCTGATAGGGATAGACACCGTCGCCGGCATAGGAGGCAAGCAGCAGCAGCTGCGGATTGTCCTCGTTCTCGACCTGGTAGATCACGCCGGTATGCGCGTTGACCAGCGGCGACAGCTCGGTCAGCAGCAGCCGGCCGACGGTCGTGAGATCGCGCTGGCCCTGAAGCATGTTGGTGAATTTGGCGAGGTTGGTCTTCAGCCAGTCCTGCTCGGTGTTCACGTCCGTCGTCAGACGGAGGTTCGTGATCATCGTGTTGATGTTGTCTTTCAGCTCGGCCACTTCGCCGCGGGCATCGACCTGGATCGATCGCGTCAAATCGCCCTTGGTCACGGCGGTCGCGACCTCCGCGATCGCGCGGACCTGCGAGGTGAGGTTGGCCGCGAGCAGGTTGACGTTGCCGGTGAGGTCCTTCCAGGTGCCGGCCGCACCGGGCACGTCGGCCTGACCACCCAGCCGTCCCTCGACGCCGACCTCGCGCGCCACTGACGTCACCTGGTCGGCGAAGGTCGCGAGCGTCTCGGTCATGTTGTTGATAGTATCGGCGAGCGCCGCCACCTCGCCCTTCGATTTCACGGTGAGATTTTGCTTCAAATCACCGTTCGCAACAGCGGTCACCACCTTGACGATGCCGCGGACCTGTTCGGTCAGGTTCGCCGCCATGAAGTTGACGGTGTCGGTGAGGTCCTTCCAGGTGCCGGCCACGCCGGGCACCTGGGCCTGACCGCCGAGCTCGCCCTCGGTGCCGACTTCGCGCGCCACGCGGGTGACTTCGCCGGCGAATGCATTGAGCTGGTCCACCATGGTGTTGATGGTGTTCTTGAGCTCGAGGATTTCGCCCTTCACATCCACGGTGATCTTGCGGGACAAGTCGCCGCGCGCCACGGCTGTGGTCACTTCGGCGATGTTGCGGACTTGCGTGGTGAGGTTCGCGGCGAGCAGGTTGACGTTGTCGGTGAGGTCCTTCCAAGTGCCGCCGACGCCGGGCACGACGGCCTGACCGCCAAGCCGGCCTTCGGTGCCGACCTCGCGCGCCACACGCGTCACTTCGGCGGCGAAGGAGCGCAGCTGCTCGACCATCGTATTCAGGGTGTCTTTGAGCAGCAGGATCTCGCCGCGCACGTCCACCGTGATCTTCTTGGACAGGTCGCCGCCGGCGATAGCGGTCGCGACCTCGGCGATGTTGCGGACCTGGGCCGTCAGGTTCGAGGCCATGAAGTTGACGTTGTCGGTGAGGTCCTTCCAGGTGCCGGCAACGCCGGGCACTTCGGCCTGGCCGCCGAGCTTGCCTTCGGTGCCGACCTCGCGGGCGACGCGCGTGACTTCGCCGGCAAAGCCGTTGAGCTGGTCCACCATGGTGTTGATGGTGTTCTTGAGCTCGAGGATTTCGCCCTTCACGTCCACGGTGATCTTGCGGGACAAGTCGCCGCGCGCGACCGCCGTGGTCACTTCGGCGATGTTGCGGACCTGGGCGGTGAGGTTGCCGGCCATCGAGTTGACGCTGTCGGTCAAGTCCTTCCAGGTGCCGGCGACGCCGGGCACGTTGGCCTGACCGCCGAGGCGGCCTTCGGTGCCGACCTCGCGCGCCACGCGCGTCACCTCACCCGCAAAGCGGTTGAGCTGGTCGACCATCGTGTTCAGCGTATCCTTGAGCTGAAGGATCTCGCCGCGGACATCCACCGTGATCTTGCGCGAGAGGTCGCCGCCGGCGATCGCGGTCGCGACCTCGGCGATGTTGCGGACCTGGGCGGTGAGGTTGCCTGCCATCGAGTTCACGTTGTCCGTGAGGTCCTTCCAGGTACCGGCGACGCCCGTCACCTGCGCCTGGCCGCCGAGCTTGCCTTCGGTGCCGACCTCGCGCGCCACGCGGGTGACCTCGCCGGCGAAGGCGTTGAGCTGGTCGACCATGGTGTTGAGCGTTTCCTTCAGCTGAAGGATTTCGCCCGACACGTTCACGGTGATCTTCTTCGACAGGTCGCCCTTGGCGACCGCGGTCGCGACCTCGGCGATGTTACGGACCTGGCCGGTCAGGTTCGAGGCCATCGAGTTGACCGAGTCGGTTAAATCCTTCCAGGTGCCGGCGACGCCGCGCACCTGGGCCTGGCCGCCGAGCTTGCCTTCGGTGCCGACCTCGCGGGCGACGCGCGTGACTTCGCCGGCGAAGGCGTTGAGCTGGTCCACCATGGTGTTGATGGTGTCCTTCAGCTCCAGGATCTCGCCGCGGACGTCCACGGTGATCTTCTTCGACAAGTCGCCGCCGGCGACCGCCGTCGTCACCTCAGCGATGTTGCGAACCTGCGCGGTCAGGTTCGACGCCATCGAGTTGACGCTTTCCGTCAAATCCTTCCAGGTGCCGGCGACGCCGAGCACGTTGGCCTGACCGCCAAGCCGCCCTTCGGTGCCGACCTCGCGGGCGACACGCGTGACTTCGCCGGCGAAGGCGTTGAGCTGATCGACCATGGTGTTGAGCGTTTCCTTCAGCTGAAGGATTTCGCCCGACACGTTCACGGTGATCTTCTTGGAGAGGTCTCCGCCCGCGATGGCAGTGGCGACGTCGGCGATGTTGCGGACCTGCGCGGTCAGGTTCGACGCCATGAAGTTGACGTTGTCGGTGAGGTCTTTCCAGGTGCCGGCGACGCCGGGCACCTGGGCCTGGCCGCCGAGCTTGCCTTCGGTGCCGACCTCGCGCGCCACGCGCGTCACTTCGGAGGCGAACGAGTTCAGCTGGTCCACCATCGTGTTGATGGTGTCCTTCAGCTCCAGAATTTCGCCGCGCACGTCCACTGTGATCTTGCGGGACAAGTCGCCGCGCGCCACGGCGGTGGTCACGTTGGCGATGTTGCGAACCTGTGCTGTCAGGTTGCCGCACATCGCGTTGACGGAGTCGGTGAGATCCTTCCAGGTGCCGGCGACGCCGGGCACGATGGCCTGGCCGCCGAGCTTGCCGTCGGTGCCGACCTCGCGGGCGACGCGCGTCACTTCGGAGGCAAAGGAGCGGAGCTGGTCCACCATCGTGTTGATGGCTTCCTTGAGCTGAAGAATCTCGCCGCGGACGTCGACCGTGATCTTCTTGGACAAGTCGCCGTTGGCCACCGCGATTGTCACCTCGGCGATGTTGCGAACCTGGTTGGTCAGGTTGTTCGCCATCGAGTTGACGCTCTCGGTCAGGTCCTTCCAGACGCCGGTCACCTCAGGCACCTGGGCCTGGCCGCCGAGCTTGCCTTCAGTGCCGACCTCGCGCGCGACGCGCGTCACCTCGGAGGTGAACACGCCGAGCTGCTTGATCATCGTGTTGACGATGGTCGCCGATTGCAGGAATTCGCCGCGCAGCGGGCGGCCCTCGACGTCGAGCTTGACGGTATCGAGCAAGTCGCCCTGCGCCACGGCTGCGACCGCGCGGGTTACCTCGCGCGTCGGCCACAGCAGGTCGTCGATCAGCGTATTGACGGAGCCTTCCATATCGGCCCAGGAGCCGGAGGCGAGGCCGAACTTCACGCGCTGGCGGGTCTTGCCCTCGCGTCCCACCACCTGGCCGACCAGCTCGAGCTGCTGCGCCATGCGCTGATTGGCGGCGATGATTTCGTTAAAAGTATCGGCAATCTTGCCGTCGATGCCGAGATAGTCGCCGCTCATCCGCACCGAAAAATCGCCGCTGCGCATCGCCTGCAGCGCCAGCAGCAATTCCGGCCGGGAATCCGGCTCCGATGTACCGTTGGGCTTGGGTTTTGGGACGCGACGACCGGAGCGTGATGCTGTTCCGGGATCGAGGTCGCTCATACTGATTCCCCCGCAGGCGTCGGCCGAATCTTAGGCGCGACGCGACTGGTCAAAATAGAGCGTCAGCCAAATTCGAAATCAAGCGCCAAGGTTGCGACGCGACGAATTGGAACCTGCCGTGCTTAGCCCGGCAAAACTAACGGCGAGGATCGCCAAGGGTTCCATTCGGTTTCAGTAAACTCCGGTTTTATGGGGTGGCCCATGACCATCCGCCCATGACCATCCCGTTCAGAAACTCCCGGCCATCGGCCTAGGAACGCCGGGATGGGCGCCGAGGTTAGCTGGCAAAGACAGGGAGAGCGCAAATGAAAGCCGGATTGGCCGTCTTTGTCGTCGCATTATTCGCCGCCGGATCGGCTCTGGCCCAGGCCGGTGCGCCAAGCGGGCGTGGGGCCGTGACCGGCGATCCCGCCGCAAGCTCCGCCACCCCGCACGCGGGCTCGCAGACCAGGGGGACCGCCACCAAGTCGAACCCCAGCGGCAGCGGCACCTCGACCTCGGGTGGCAAGGATGCCAATGGCGATGCGGGCCGGGACAAGATGCCCGACAGCGATCGCACCGTGCGGCCGATGAACCAGCAGCATCATCCGGAGGACAAGTAGGGCTGCTACTTGTCGGCCATGGTGCGCTCGGCGTCCTTCAACTGCGCGCGCAGCACCGGCAGGTGCTCGCGCGCGAAAGTGGCTAGCGCCGGATTGTCAGGCGTCCTCAGATAGCGCTCAAGCAGGGTGATCGTGGATTCGTATTCGGGAATCTGGGTTGCATAGAAACTTCTGACATAGGCCGGCCCGTCCGTATCATCGGGTTTGGCGAGGCTGATGCTCGCCGACGCTATCTTGCTCACGCGCGGCTCGGTGCCGATGGCAAGCTGAATCTCCTTCAGCGCCTTGTCGCGCTTGGCCGACTCTTCGGCACGAAACGCGGCGAGGTTCTTGACCTCTGCATTGCCTTTCAAATCGGTGCTCTCCAGCAGGCCCTGCTGGAAGCGGCTGAAGGCGTAGAGGCCGCTGATCACATCCGTCGCGTCAGGCGCACGGTCGCCGCGCATCTGCTCGCCCGTGCTGTCGGCAAGAGCTGCGGTGCTGATGGAGGCCAGGACGATCGCGACCAATATCTGCATGACTATCCAATGACTTGTAACCTGCGAAGTTCCGCCCGACGTTACGATCCCGTAAGGACGGTTGCGGAACGCGTGTTCCGTGCCCACGTCTTTCCCATGAAACAGTCCGACATCTTCAGGGGCAACGCCGAGAACTGCCTGCAATTGGCCGAGCGTTCGGAAGGGCAACCCGCCTATAATCGCTATTCGCGCATGGCGGATGCCTGGATGGCCTTGGCGAAAGAGCAGGACTGGCTCGATGGAGAGATCCCACCCGTTAAGGTCGGCGCCCTGCACAGCCAGAGTGCCTGACGGCTCTCGCTTTCGTGAGTCCACGTGTGTGAGACCGCTCACGGTATCAGCGGGACCAATCAACAATCATACGGGAATAGTCGATCGCGTTTGATTTTCCAATTCCAGAAGGAGGTTTTGCGATGGCTCCACGTCTGGCACTTCTCTCACTCATTCTCGCCTTCGGCGTTTCGGTCGCGTTCGCGACGGTGACGACGGTCCGGCAGGTGCATCAGGAAAACGCATCGGTCGCGGTGCATGCGGCGCATAGCTAGCGTCGCACACCTTTCGCACGTTCGGAACATTCGACGCACCGGAGCGTAAGCGCTTCGAGGCATCGGAACACGCGAGAGGACATCATGGCACATTCCGACCACGGCATCGTCAAGGACAAGCGCGCGGAGGATCAGCCACGCGACAAGCGGCGCGCGCAAACCGTGCACAAGACAGACCAAAAGAGTTCGCCGTCACGTGAGGCGACGCGCGATCCCAAGCTCAATGACGACAGCAAGACGCCCGGCTCCGGCATGACGCCGGATGATTCCGGCGCCGCACCGAGCGGCTGACCGAGCGAGGAACGAATCCCTGCGCGATGAGTCGACTGATTGCTTCCGGTTGTCATGCCCCCGGTGGTCCGGAAGCAATCTCCAAGGACGGCCCTGGCACCCCACTGTGCCGGGGTCGTTTGCTTTGCGATGGTTGTGATCAGTCTTCGTTCCCGGGGGCGCCCTGTGTGTGCCCATCCGGCCCGCGGCCGAACACCCCGAAGCTGCTCGACTTCACGCCAGCTGCAGCATCAACGTCTGCGACGGCCAGTCCGAACTTGAGAAGTTCGCGAACCGCCGCGGCGCGCGTCGGCATGCGATGTTTGAACCGGAAATCATCAATGGCGGCCAGCTCTTCCGGCGAGAGCATGACCTGAAGGCGCTCGGCGCGAAGGTCATTCATGGTCGATCACATAAATTGAGTAGTTTGAGTAGTTCGCTCAACGGCCGAACTCGGAGCGAGTTCCACAAGAGTCGGCAAAACCCCAAAATGAGTAAAAAAGTAAAGTAAAAACAATAGGTTAAGCCTTGAAACGACTCTCCGAGAAGCGCATTTTATAGGAAAGGGAGATGGGTCATGACGGACAAGGTCAGATTACCCCGCAAGCTTTCCGAGGAACCCGAAGCGCCGAAGCCGGTGCGCCCGAGCCATCAGAAGGTGATTGAGCAAGTCGAGCGCTGGGCCAACAGCCCGGGCCTACAACCACCGAGGACGGATGATGCGAAGACGGTCTGAACCCCACACATTCGAGGAACGTCTCGACGCGCAGAGGCTGCGGCTCGAGCACGAGCTGTCGCGCGTGCCGGATGGCCAACAGCGCGACACCCTGGTGGCGCGCATCGATCAGCTGCAGACTGCGGCCGAGATGTACGATTTCCTGATGACACGGGAAGATGCTGCGGCTTCTCGCTGATCACCCTTGGCGTTGATCACCCTTGGCGTTCAGTCCGCTTAACGTGGGCGGTGATGCGAAGCTTCCGCCTCAACCACCACGCTGACACCGAGACGGCAGCCCATGCCAGGATGGCGGCCGCGAATGCAATGATCACGCTGGCCGCGACCAGGGCGTAGAAGGTGGCGGCGAACGCGGCAAGACCCAAGCTCCCCAGGCCGGCACCCGTGGCATCGAGAGCTGCAGCCTGCTGCCCGCGTCTCCGTCCGCTGAGACCTGCCTTCTCCTTGGTCCGGCGTTCATGGCTTTCGATCAATGTCGCGCTGGCGCAGAAGATGGCGGGGAGGGCGAGGAAGAGCCCACCGATGGCGACGCCAAAGCGTGCACTCATGACGCCCGCGAAAACCGTCGCCAAGCCACCGAGCAGGAAGCGAACGCCGTATTCGTACCACCGCGTTTGTCTCAGAGCCGACGTCGACAGTTTGACCAGCATCACACGGCGCCTCCGAAACCCGCGAGCAAGGCAAAGGCAACCGCAAGCCATACGACGGAAGCGATGATGGTGGCAGGTAGCGCCGAGAATCGAAATCTCACCAGGAGATGGCACACGGCGATGCTGTAGCAGGCGAGGGCCACCGCACCATAGATCATGGTCCAGCTTTCCGCTGCCGCATATTGCGGCCCGTGGTGGACGACAGCGATCCCCAGCGTCGCCAGGGCTACCGATGGCGCGGCACCGAGGAGGCCACCGAAACTCTTGGGCCGCAACATGTCGCCGAGGATCGCGAAGGCGGACACGATCACGCCGCCGGCGATGAAACGGAGGACGTACTCACTCATGACCGAATCCGCCGATCCGCTGGCTTATTGCTCCGCCTTGCCAGCGTCCACGGCCTCAGGATTCGCTCGATGACGATGCCCAGGGTGAAGCCCGCGATCACATCACTGGCCCAATGCGCGAGCAGCGCGATGCGTGTCAACGACAGGGCTGTCGCGATGACGCGAACGAAACGTCGCCGGGGAGGGGGCAGCAGGCCGGCCGCGGAGGCCAGCGCGCCCATGTGCACCGCGTGGCCCGACGGAAAGGCATCGCGCGCCTGTCCGGAGAACGGGATGCCGCGACGATGCCCTCGTATCGTCAGCCGGTCCGGCCTGATCTGGTTGAACGCGGATTTCAGGATGTGGGGGACTATCGCCGTCACCAGCGACACCACGAGGATGTGGTTGGCCGCACGGCGCTCTTCGGCGGGGCGCCGCCTGGCGAAGAGCCACCCCGCAGCGGCGAGAACGAGCAGCACATGTTCGTCGGCGCCCCAGGTCAGGGCTTCGGCAGTCCCCTCGAGCTCCGGGTTGGTGTGATCTGCGATCTCATTCGCGATCGCGATATCGATCCGCGTGGGTTTGACTGTTACGAGCGCCATTGATCCGGGATGGGCGAAAAATTCTCCATGACGGTTTTGTAAGGCCGAACGCCGACGATCGTTCCTGCGTTACGGCTGTCCCGATCCGCCCGCGGAGCCATAGACTTGGCCGGTCGCATAGCTCGCATCGGCTGCGGCGAGCTGCACGTAGATCGAGGCCAACTCGGCGGGCTGGCCGGGCCGCCCGAGCGGCGTCATGCCGCCGAACTTTTCGAGCTTCTCCATGGTGGCGCCGCCGGAGACCTGGAGAGGCGTCCAGATTGGTCCCGGCGCAACACCGTTGACGCGAATCCCCCTGGAAGCGAGCTGCTTTGCTAGCGACTTCACGTAGTTCATGGTCGCCGCCTTGGTCTGTGCGTAGTCATAGAGATCGGGTGAGGGATCGTAAGCCTGCTCGGATGTCGTGCCGATGATGCAGGATCCAGGTTTGAGATGCGGTAGCGCCGCCTTGATGATCCAGAACGGCGCGTAGATGTTTGTCTTCATGGTCGCATCGAAATCCTCCGACGAGACGTCGAGGATGGAGGTGCGCGCCTGCTGTCGCGCCGCGTTGTTGACGATGATGTCGAGGCCGCCGAGGCCTTGCACGGCCTGTTCGACCAGGGTCTTGCAGAAGGCTTCGTCCTTGAGGTCACCGGGGATGGCGAGCCCCGTGCGGCTCTCCTTCTTGATCAGTGCGATCACCTCCCGGGCATCGGGCTCCTCCGCCGGCAGATAGTTGATGGCGACGTCGGCGCCTTCGCGCGCATAGGCGATCGCGGCTGCGCGGCCCATGCCGGAATCGCCGCCGGTGATCAACGCCTTGCGGCCGGCGAGCCGGCCGGAGCCCTTGTAGCTGGCCTCGCCATGGTCCGGTCGCGGCTCCATCTTGCCGGCGAGGCCGGGCCAGGGCTGCGACTGCTTCTTGAACGGCGGCTTCGGATAGCGGGTGACGGGATCGATCAGGTCCTGCTTGGCCATGTCGGTGCTTCCTTTCGCTGTCGCGGATGCCAGCGAAGCCGCAGCGGGCATGGCGCTCGCCGCGTGGACGATGGGCTGGCGGGATACTCTGTCCAGGGCGAGGGGACGCCGGTAAGGCCGGCATCCCCGCAAAATGTCTATTTCGACTGTCCGACACTCGGCGCCCGGCCAAGCTCCTTGGCCATATCGAGATGATGCCTGAGTGCTGGCAGCGTCTTGTCGGTCCAATCCTTCAGCGCGGCATTGTCGCCGCCCTTGGCATAGCGATCGAACAGCGAGATCGCGTCTTCGTGCGCGCTGACCTGATAGGAGTTGTAGTCCGAGCTGAAGTCCTTGCCGGAGGCATTCTTGAGCTTGTCGAGCTTGCTCTGGTGCGAGCTGTCGAGCGCCGTCGGCAGCGTGGCCTGCACCTTGCCATTGCCGACGAGGGCCTTCAGCTCGCTGCTGGTCTTGGTGTGGTCGGTCACCATCTGCTGCGCGAAGCTCTTCTCCTGCGCGTTGCCCTTCTGCTCGGCAAGCTTGCTCGACTCGATCTCGAACATGTCGCTGACGGCGACCTCCTTGACGAAATCGGCGGTGGTCGGTGCGACGCCGAGCGCCGAGTTGACGCCGGTTTTCTCACCGAGCGACTGGGCAAGCGCTGGGCCTGCGAGAAGCACGCAGGCGATGGCGATGACGGTACGTTTCATGGTCAGGTCCCTCTGATTGGCCACACGGCCTTTGCCGCGCGGGTCTTTGCGGCGACCAACACGGCCTCAGAACCAAGGTTCCTAATCCGTTGGATTGCGGCCAGTGCGGGGATTGACCGGATCAGTCGGCTTCCGCCGCAGCCGTTCGGGCAGGAATGGCTCGGACGGCGAGGCTGATGGCTCGGCGCGCACATCGGCATGACGCTGCGCCCGCTCATGCGGCGTCTGGTTGGTATTGATCTGGCGCTTCACGTCGACGCCGTCGACGGGATCGTTGACGCCGTGCTGAATGTCACGAAAATCGCCCATGGTTGACCTCATTCGTTTCCAGGCAGGATCTTTTCCAGCACTTGCCGGGCCGCTCCCTTGATCACCCCGGTCTCGTCAGGATCGCCCTTCATCAAAGCGAGCGAAAAGTTCTTTGCCTGCTGCAGGGTGATGTGCGGCGGCAATGGCGGCACTTCGGGATCGGTCTTCACCTCCAGCACGACAGGCATCTCGCTTGCCAGCGCCTGCTCCCAGGCCGAGCCGAGCAATTGCGGGCTATCGACGAAGATGCCGGTGAGGCCGATCATCTCGGCGAAACGCGAATAGGGCACGTCGGGGATACGCTGCGAGGCCTCGAATTTGGGATCGCCATTGATGATGCGCTGCTCCCAGGTAACCTGGTTGAGATCTTCGTTGTTGAAGACGCAGACCACAAAGCGCGGATCGCGCCAGGATCGCCAGTATTTCGCGGCGGTGATCAGCTCGGCCATGTTGTTCATCTGCATGGCGCCGTCGCCGACCAGCGCGATCACCGGCCGGTCCGGATGGGCGTATTTCGCCGCGAGCGCGTAAGGGACCGCCGCGCCCATCGATGCGAGGCCGCCGGATAGCGAGGCCGTCATGCCGCGCCGGATCTTGAGATCGCGCGCGAACCAGTTGGCACAGGAGCCGGAATCGCTGGTGATGATGGCGCGCTCGGGCAGGCGCGGCGACAGCTCCCAGGCGACGAGCTGGGGATTGATGGGCGCGGCGGGCTGATGCGCACGGTCGTCCAGCGTCTTCCACCATTTCGCTACGTCATCCTCGATGCCCTTGCGCCAGGCGCCGTCGCTCCTGGGCGCGAGCCGTGGCAGCAAGCTCCGCAATGTCTCCGCGGCGTCGCCGACGAGGCTGACCTCCATGGGGAAGCGGATCGACGTCATGCCGGCATCAATGTCGATCTGCACGCCGCGCGCGGCGGCTTCCTTCGGAAGGAATTCTGCGTAAGGGAACGCGGAGCCGACCATCAGCAGCGTGTCGCATTCCATCATCATGTTGTAGCTGGGCTCGGTGCCGAGCAGGCCGATCGAGCCCGTCACCCATGGCAGATCGTCCGGGAGTGCCGCCTTGCCGAGCAGCGCCTTGGCGCAGCCGGCCGACAGGCGATCGGCAACGCTGATCACTTCGTCCGTGGCCTGCAGCGCGCCGGCGCCGATGAGCATGGCGACCTTCTTGCCGGCGTTGAGCACCTCCGCGGCACGATCGAGCTCGGTCTCGCGCGGCATCACGCGTGGGGCACTGTAGCCGACACCGGAATGCAGGGTGCCGTGCGCGCGGGGCGGCGCTTCGTGGGGCTCCTCTTGGAGATCATTGGGCAGGATGATCGCGGTGGGAGCACGGCGTGCGAGCGCGATGCGCACTGCGCGATCGATCAGGTGTCGCACTTGAGCGGGCGAGGACGCCTGCGCGACATACGCGCCCGCGACGTCCTTGAACATTGAGACGAGATCGAGTTCCTGCTGATAGCTCCCGCCGAGCGCGTTTCGCGCCTGCTGGCCGACGATCGCCAGCACGGGCTGGTGATCCAGCAGCGCATCATAGAGGCCGGTGATCAGATGTGAGGCGCCGGGCCCGGAGGTCGCGATACAGACGCCAAGCTCGCCGGAAAACTTCGCATAAGCGCTTGCCATGAACGCCGCCATCTCCTCGTGCCTGGCCTGCACGAAGCCGATCTTGGCTTCCGCCCGGTTCATAGCGCCGAACACGCCGTTGATGCCGTCGCCTGGATAACCGAAGATGTGGCGTACACCCCATTGATGCAGACGCCGAACGATGAAGTCGGAGATGGTCTGGGTCATTGCGGCTCCCGGTTTCCTTGCACTGAAACATCAAGAACAGCGCGTTCCCGGCGATGTTCCTGTTTGGAGCAGGCACCTTCTGGAACGATCACCCCTTCACACAAGTTGTTCTACACATTGGCTGAGTGGAGAATTGAGATGTTGAATCAGGGAGAACTGGACCGCAGCGAGATGGGCCGGCTGATCGGCAGTGACAAGGTGGAGGGAACATCGGTCTACGGTTCCGATCGCAACCGGATTGGTTCGATCGAACGTGTGATGATCGACAAGGTCAGCGGCAAGGTATCTTACGCCGTGCTTGGCTTCGGCGGATTTTTGGGGCTCGGCAACGATCACTATCCCTTGCCCTGGCAGTCGCTGAAATACGACACCGAGCTTGGTGGCTATGTCACCGGGATCACTGCCAAGGCGCTCGAAGGCGCGCCGAAATATAGCGAGCGCAGCGATTGGAACTGGGGTGATGACGCCGCTACCCGCAGCATCAACGCCTATTACGGCGTTCCCTTCGCTTGATCGCCCGATCGAGAGGGAGATCCGATGAGCCAGGAAAAGCCTGACAACGATCCCCGGCACCAGAATGACTGGGGATCGCATGCCCAGACGGACAAGCCCTGGAAGGGCAATCCGGAGAAGGAGCAGAAGTCCGGCGACAAGAAGCCTGATCTGGAGAGGTGGCACGAGACCAAGACGCACTAGGTGCGCCGATTGACACGAGCGCGGCAGGTCAAGTGCCGCGCTTCTTTTTTGGGCAATGCAATCACGAATAGCAGTGGTGCTCTCAGAACCCGGAACCATGTTTTGGCGCTGCGGTTGGGCTCGCAGCGCGGGTGCCGGCTCTGGCTACACCTGCTGCCGATTTCGTGCCGAGAAAGGTGTTCACCGTGGATGCTCAGACACGGGAGCGTGAGCCGTCTGCGGAACAACCGCAGAGGGCGAAAGAAGCTCCAAAGACTTCTCCTGATCAGACCGGCGAGGCCAAGGACCAGCCGAAGAAGCCGGCGCCGTCGCTACGCGAGCGGCTCGCCGAGCACTGGCTGCTCGCAACCGTCGGTGCCATTGCGCTGATCGCGGCGTTGGCCGGCGGTCTGCTCTATTGGCTCGAAGTCCGCCACTACGAATCCACCGACGACGCCTTCGTCGCGGCGCGCAGCTTTTCCGTGGCCCCGAAAGTCGGCGGCTACGCGACGGATGTCCCGGTCACGGATAACCAGCACGTCAACGCCGGCGATCTCCTCGCCAGGATCGACGAGCGCGACTATCGCATCGCCGTCGATCAGGCTGCGGCGCAGGTCGAGGTCTCCAAGGCCAACATCGCCAATGTCGAGGCGCAGATCGACTCCCAGCAGGAGCAGATCAAGCAGGCCCAGGCGCAGCTCGACCAGGCGCAGGCCCAGCTTCAATTCTCGCAGGAAGAGTTCAATCGCGCGGAAAATCTGGTCGAGAAGGGCGCCGGCACCGTGCAGCGCCAGCAGCAGACGCGCTCCGATCTTCAGGCCCAGCAGGCCAACACCGAGCGCGCCAAGACCGCGGTGATAGCCGCGCAGGTCGGCATCAAGACACTGCAGGCCCAGCTCGAGGGTGCCAAGGCGCAACTGGAGCAGTCGCAGGCGCAGCTCGATCAAGCGAAGCTGAATTTGCAATATACCAGTGTCATCGCCGCGCAGTCCGGCCGCGTCGTCAAGCTCTCGGGCGCCAAGGGCACGTTCGTGACCGCGGGGCAGAGCTTGATGATGTTCGTGCCCGACGATGTCTGGATCGTCGCCAACTACAAGGAAACGCAACTGAACGACATGCGGCCGGGCCAGCCGGTCGAGATTCGCATCGATGCCTATCCCGGACGCAAGCTGACCGGCCACGTCGATTCCGTGCAGCCGGGCTCCGGCACCGCCTTCAGCCTGCTGCCGGCGGAGAATGCCACGGGCAACTACGTCAAGGTGGTGCAGCGCGTGCCGGTGAAGATCGTGGTCGACAACTGGCCGGCTGATCTGCCTGTTGGTCCCGGGATGTCGGTCGTGCCCTGGACCAAAGTACGATGACCGACGTCGCGCAAGGCGGCGCATCTGCCGGAGGCTGGTCGCCGGAGCGCTCGGCAGCCGGCGGGCATAATCCTTACCTCATCGCCTTCGTGGTCTCGATCGCGACCTTCATGGAGGTACTCGACACCACCATCGCCAATGTCGCGCTGCGCCATATCGCCGGCGGGCTCGCCGTCGGCCTCGACGAGAGCACCTACGTCATCACCAGCTATCTCGTCGCCAACGCCGTCGTGCTGTCGATCTCGGGCTGGCTCTCGACGGTGCTCGGCCGCAAGCGCTTTTACATGATGTGCGTGGCGACCTTCACGATCGCTTCGCTGCTCTGCGGCCTTGCCTGGAATTTGCAATCGTTGGTCCTGTTCCGCATCCTGCAAGGTCTCGGCGGTGGTGGCATGGCGACCAGCGAGCAGGCCATTCTCGCCGACTCCTTCCCGCCGCAGAAGCGTGGTCAAGCGTTCGCCATCTACGGTGTGGCCGTGGTGGTCGCCCCCGTGGTCGGCCCGACCCTGGGTGGCTGGATCACCGATACCTATTCCTGGCACTGGGTGTTCCTGATCAACGTGCCGATGGGGCTGCTCTCGCTGTTGCTGGTCGGCACGCTGGTCAAGGAGCCTTCGAGTGCCGAGGAGGAGAGGGCGGAGCTATTGAGCAAGGGGCTTCGCGTCGACTATGTCGGATTCATCCTGATTGCTGTCGGGCTCGGCGCGCTCGAATTCGTGCTCGATGAAGGCCAGCGCAACGACTGGTTCGGATCCAACATGATCCTGTCGTTTGCGCTGCTCGCGGCATTCTGCCTGCTTGCGCTGATCCCATGGGAACTGTCGCGCGATGATCCCATCGTCGATATCCGCCTGCTCGGTACGCGGCAATTCGGTGCCTGCGCTGTGGTGATGCTTGGCACCTTTGCGGTGCTGATCTCGACCACGCAGCTCTTGCCACAGCTGTTGCAGACCGAAGTGGGCTACACCGCGATGCTGGCGGGGTTGGCGCTGTCCCCCGGCGGCATCGCGACCATGATGTTGATGCCAGTGGCGGGACGGTTGGTCAGCGTGGTGCAGCCAAAATATCTGATCATGTTCGGCGCCGCGGTCGCCGCGCTGTCGATGTGGCATATGACGGGACTGACGGGGGATATCTCCTACGGCTATGCTGCGCTGGCGCGCATCTATCTCGCGATCGGCCTTCCCTTCCTGTTCCTGCCGGTGACGACGGCGTCCTATGACGGCGTGCCGCCCGAGAAGACCAACCAGGCGTCCGCGCTGATCAATGTCGCGCGCAATATCGGCGGCTCGATCGGCGTGGCGGTGGCGCAGACGCTGCTGGCCCAGCGTCAGCAATTCCATCAAAGTCGCCTCATTGAGCATGCCGCACCCTCCGACCTCGGCTACCAGCAGACCATCGACACGATGACGCGCTATTTCCAGGCCCAAGGCTCGAATGCCAGCGATGCGGCGTCGCAGGCGGTCGCCTGGGTGGGGAAAACCTTGCAGCAGCAGGTCGATTTCCTCGCCTATATCGACGTGTTCTGGTCGCTCGCCATCATCGCCGCGCTGCTGATCCCGATCGCCGCCACGCTCCGCTCAATCGATCTCGGCGCGCCGGCGCGGGGGCACTAGGCAGCGTCGGCTCCTTGCCGTCCCGGGCCCGCGTGCACATGCACCTGTTTCGCATGCAGCGGCTCGCCGCATTCCGAGCACACCATCACCGGATCGAACAGCTTGCCGCACGTCTTGTGCTCGTGCAGCAGTGGGCGGCCGCGCTCGTCGCCCATGTGGGTATCGCCCCAATGCACCATCGCCATGATGATCGGATAGAGGTCGAGCCCCTTCTGCGTGAGGATGTATTCGTAGCGCTTCGGCGCTTCGGAATAGGGGACGCGGCGCAAGATGCCAAAGCGCACCAGCTTCTTCAGCCGCTCCGAGAGCAGATGCCGCGTGATCTGGAGCGAGGACTGGAACGCCTCGAAGCGGCGCACGCGCAGAAAACATTCGCGCAGGATCAAGAGCGTCCAGCGGTCGCCGACCACGGCGACGGCGCGGGACAGCGAGCAGGGCTCCTCATCCAGCGTATCCCACTTCATGGTTCGGTCTCCGGCTTAGTCAGTCAGAAAAAGGAACTAACTTGAATGAACAGCACAATTCGTCATGTAGCGTAGCATTCCTTCTCTCAATTTGACAGTTCTATTTTAGAACTATAGCGTTCGTTCCAACATATGCTCTCATCGGAGGAGGCGACCTTGCCCAAGCGAAACGCGACAGCCGCCGTGATCGGGGCCGGCGATTTCATCGGCTCCGAGATCGCCAAGAAATTCGCCGCCGAAGGCTTTTCGATCTATGCGGGCCGCCGCAACGGCGACAAGCTCGCGTCGCTGGTGAAGGACATCGAAGCGGCCGGCGGCGAGATCCATGCGCGCTCGCTCGACGCGCGGAAGGAGGAGGAGGTCATCTCGTTCCTCGACGATGCCGACAAGCACGCACCGCTGGAAGTCTGCATCTTCAATGTCGGCGCCAACGTCAATTTCCCGATCCTCGACACCACCGAGCGGGTGTTTCGCAAGGTCTGGGAGATGGCCTGCTATTCCGGTTTCCTCGCCGGGCGCGAGGCGGCGCGGCTGATGCTGTCGCGCGGTGGCGGCAAGATTTTCTTCACCGGCGCGACGGCGTCCTTGCGCGGCGGCAGCGGCTTTGCCGCCTTTGCCAGTGCCAAGTTCGGACTGCGCGCAGTGGCGCAGGCGATGGCACGCGAGCTCGGGCCGAAGAACATCCACGTCGCGCATCTCATCATCGATTCCGGCGTCGACACCGAATGGGTACGGCAGCGCCGGCTCGACGCGCTCGGGCCGAATGCGCTCGACAATCCCGATCTGCTGATGCCGCCTTCGGCTGTCGCCGATTCCTATTGGCAGCTTTATCAGCAGCCGAAGAGCGCCTGGACTTTCGAGATGGAGATCCGCCCGTTCGGCGAGAAATGGTGACCGCGGCGCAACAGTCCGGCTAGACTGATTCCAAGCAAAAATCCGGGAGGATATGTAAGTGAAGACCGCGATCACCGAACTGTTCGGCATCGAGCACCCCATCGTCCAGGGCGGCATGCATTTCGTCGGCTTTGCGGAGCTTGCCGCCGCCGTCTCCAATGCCGGCGGGCTCGGCATCATCACCGGTCTCACGCAGAAAACACCGGAGCTGCTCGCCAAGGAGATCGCGCGTTGCCGTGACATGACCGACAAGCCGTTCGGCGTGAACCTCACCTTCCTGCCGGCCTTCTCGGCGCCGCCTTATCCGGAATACATTGCCGCCATCGTCGAGGGCGGCATCAAAGCGGTGGAGACCGCGGGTCGCAGCCCGGAAGCATACATGCCGGCGCTGAAGGCGGCCGGCATCAAGGTGATCCACAAATGCACCTCGGTGCGCCATTCGCTGAAGGCCGAGCGCATCGGCTGCGACGCCGTCAGCGTGGACGGGTTTGAGTGCGGCGGTCATCCCGGCGAGGACGACATTCCCAACATGATCCTGCTGCCGCGCGCGGCGGAGGAATTGAAGATCCCGTTCGTGGCCTCCGGCGGCATGGCCGATGGGCGCAGCCTCGTCGCGGCCCTGTCGCTGGGTGCGGCGGGCATGAACATGGGCACGCGCTTCATCGCGACCAAGGAAGCTCCTGTGCATCAGAACGTGAAGAACGCGCTGGTCGCGGCGACCGAGCTCGACACCCGCCTGATCATGCGGGCCCTGCGCAACACCGAACGCGTCCTGAAGAACGCAAATGTCGACCGCCTGCTCGAGATCGAGCGCGAGAAGGGCGCCAAGCTCACGATCGACGACATTCACGACCAGGTCGCGGGTGTCTATCCCAAGATCATGCTGGACGGGCAGATGGATGCCGGCGCCTGGAGCTGTGGCATGGTCGCAGGGCTCATCCACGACATCCCCACCTGCAAGGAACTCGTCGACCGCACCATGACCGAGGCGGAACAAATCATCCGCAGCCGGCTGATGGGGTTCCTGGATGGGACGGGTGCGACGCGAAAGGTCGCCTGACACTGTCGAACTTCTTAACCACGGCCGCATTTGACGGCTGGAAATGCGCGCGACGCCTCCTAGATAGGAGTAAATTACTCCTTAACTAATCAATTTCAGGAGGCGTCCGTGGTCCTGAAAAGCGTTCGTTTTGCAGTTGTTGTTGCCCTCGTGCTCGCATGGGGCGGCATCGCATACGCTGACGACTACAAGCCTGACGAATATCTCGGTCTCGATCTCTCCAAGGCGGTGCTGTCACCGAAGCGGCTCGGACCCGAGACGCAATTCGCGCCGGTCGCTCTGGAGGCGAAGGGCGGCAATGAGGCGCATGCCCGCGCCGAGCTCATCGATGTGCCGAAGAAGGTCGCGGTCGAACGCGTGCGCGCGCCGGAGCCGAAGGTCGCTCACACGAAGAGTGCGCAGCCGCGTGGCGCAGCCCGCACCAAGCTCGCACATCGTCACGGCAATCCGCTGAACGCCCAGGCGATGGACACCCGCATCCAGACCTGGCCGTGCCGTTCCGGCGGCATCTGTAACTGGAAGCACTGACCCAGTCCGAGACCGTCACCTCCGCGTCGCAAAACCGTAGGCGTGAAGTCAAGAAACCGTAAGCCGGGAGTCAAGGAGCGCAGGCACCTTCCGTCGCGATTCGACGAAGGTCTCCTGAATGGCAACGCTCCGCGCCTCGCGCGCATGGACCCGGCGGCAGTTTCTGGTCCGCTCCACGTCCTCTCTCGCCATCGCCTCGCTCGCAAAACCCTGTATCAGCCGCGCGGCCGATCGCCCGCAGATCGCGGGCGGGATCCAGTCGGGCGACGTGTCCGATGGCTCGGCCGTGATCTGGGCGCGCGCCGACCGGCCTGCGCGGATGCAGGTAGAATGCTCGACCGTCGAGAGCTTCAAAACGATCATTGCCTCGGCGTCGCGTGACGCACTGCCCGACGCAGACTTCACCGCAAAGCTGCAGCTCGACGATTTGCCGCCCGGGCAGGACATCTTCTATCGCGTGCGCTTCGACGACATCGCGACCGGCATCGCCGGCGAAAACCGCGTCGGACATTTCCGCACCGCGCCGGCCGAGGGGAAATCGATCTCGTTCCTGTGGTCCGGCGATGTCGCGGGGCAGGGGTGGGGCATCGACATCTCGCGCGGCGGCTATCGCAGCTATCGCACCATGCTCGACAACCGACCGGATTTCTTCATCCACTCCGGCGACCATATCTATGCCGACTGCACGATCCCGTCCGAACAGAAGCTGCCAAACGGCGAGACCTGGCGCAACGTCGTGACCGAGGAGAAAGCGCAAGTCGCGCACACGCTGGCGCAGTTTCGCGGCAACTACAAATACAACCATCTCGACGAGAATTTTCGCGCCTTCCACGCGCAAGTGCCGATGTTCGCGCAATGGGACGATCATGAGGTCACCAACGACTGGTCGCCGACCGGCAGCTATGACGATGCCGGCCATGAGGACGACGGCACGCCGCGCCTGGTCGCGCGTGCCCGCCGCGCCTTCTTCGACTTCATGCCGATCCGGGACATCGGCGCGCGGCAGGGACGGGTCTATCGCAAGATCGCCTACGGCCCGCTGCTCGACGTCTTCATGATCGACATGCGCAGCTACCGCGACGAGACCTGGAACAAGGGCAACGATCATCGCGGCTGGATTCTGGGCGCCGAGCAGCTCGCCTGGCTGAAGCGGGAGCTCGCCGCTTCGCGCGCGACCTGGAAGGTGATCGCGGCCGACCTGCCGATCGGCCTGATCAGCCTCGATGCCGTCGCGCTCGGCGACGGTCCGCCGGACAGACGTGAGCACGAGATCGCCGATCTGCTCGCATCGATCAAGCGCGCGGGCGTCCGCAACATCGTCTGGCTCACCGCCGACATGCATTACACGGCCGCGCACTACTATGACCCGAACAAGGCGCAGTTCAGCGATTTCGAGCCGTTCTGGGAGTTCGTCTCCGGCCCCCTGCATGCCGGCACCTGGGGCCCGGGCGAGCTCGACAACACGTTTGGCCCCGTGGCGATGTACCGGAACGGGTGTAGCGAAGCCCAGGGCGAGAACCTCGCGCCGTGCTTCGGCCTACAGTTCTTCGGCCGCGTCGACATCGATGGCGCCGGTGGCGTGATGACCGTGACCTTGAAGGACGTCGACAACCGCGACCTCTGGTCCGTCGACATCGTGCCCCAGCCGCAGGCGCGCCCGGCTATGGTTGCGCAGCATTCGTGAGGGACGCGCAACTGGTTCACCTCTCCCGCTTGCGGGAGAGGTCGGCGCGAAGCACCGGGTGAGGGCTCTCTCCTCTGGGGGATTGTCCCGTTGCGGCTGCACCCTCTCCCGCAAGCGCCCTCCAGGGGCCATCGTATATGATTCTTGGTGGTCGCCTGAGCGCGCGCCTCGTCCTTCGAGACGACCGCTCCGCGGTCTCCTCAGGATGAGGCTAATCGGCATTGGTCTCCGCTGAATCTGGCGCCGCATACTCCGCCCTCATCCTGAGGAGCCCGCCCAAAGCGGGCGTCTCGAAGGATGGCCGCAGCAAAAACGTTCAAATGCGATAGCCTTCCCGCAAGCGGGAGAGAGGGGTCACCTAACCCAATCTTGATTGGCCGCTCCGCGCCTCCGGCGCTATGCTGGCCACTCCCGCCACCTCTTTTCCATCACCGAAGAGTCTGCTCGCGCGGCATCGCCGCTGGCATCCGGCGGGCTGAAATACCTCAGGAGCCTGTTCAATGGACAATGTGAAAACACAGGGCATCAGCATGCCCAAGCTTGGCCTCGGCACCTTCCGCATGCAGGGCGATGCCTGCCGCGCCGCGGTCGAGAGCGCGCTGTCGATCGGCTATCGCCATATCGATACCGCCGAAATGTATGCCAACGAGGAGGCTATCGGCGCCGCGCTGGCGGCGGGCTCCGTGCCGCGTGGTGAGCTGCACGTCACGACAAAGGTCTGGCACGAAAATCTGGCGCCGGACGCGATCCGCCGCGCCTTCGATGCCAGCCTGAAGAAACTGAGGCTCGACCACGTCGATCTCTATCTCGTGCACTGGCCGTCGAAGTCGGCGAACTGGGGCGCGGTGTTCGAGACCCTGATGAAGCTGAAGGAAGAGGGGCGCACGCGGGCGATCGGCGTTGCCAATTTCACCACGGCGTTGCTCAAGATCGCGGTCGAGGATGTCAAGGCGCCGATCGCCTGCAACCAGATCGAATATCACGCGATGCTGGATCAATCGAAAGTGTTGGCCTATCTCAACGCCAAGTCGATTCCGCTCGTCGCGTATTGCCCGCTGGCGCAGGGGCGTATTGCCTCGGACCCGATGTTGGCGGAAATCGGCGCCAGGCACAACGCGAGCGCCGCGCAAGTGGCATTGAAATGGCTGCTCGACCAGGATGGTGTCGCCGCGATCCCGAAGGCATCACGCCGCGAGAGCCAGCAGGCCAATCTGGACTCGCTGAAGATCAAGTTGGATGATGCCGACCGCGAGAAGATCGCAGCGCTGCCGAAGGACAGGCGTTGCGTCAATCCGGGCTTCGCGCCGGCTTGGGATTAGTCTCGGCAGTCCACTTTCGAATGCAAAGAAATGGCCCTGTGAGGGGCCATTTCCAGTTTGCGTTGCGCATTAGTAGTCCATATGACGATGACTGCGCTTGACCACGACGACACGGTCGTGATGGTGCCAGCCACGATGCCAGCCATAGTCGCGATGCTCGCGGAATTCGGCGCGGGCGGCGTACGGGCCGTGATGACCGTGCCTGATCACCACAGTGTCAGCACTTGCCAGCGTCGGCGCCGCAACTGCGAGCGCACCCAGAGCGGCAACGACATAACCAAGCGTCTTCATGATGTCCTCCTCCAACGTAATGCAACTGAGAACGGCACATACGCGCGAACGTTCCGGAGGAACGGGAAGAGAATTCTGAATGGATATTCAGGATCAGAACGATCGCTAGTCGCAGCGCTGCTGCGGAGGTGTCGGCGCGCCGGTCTTGACGTATTTGCCGTCCCTGATCGTGTATTCGCCGCGCTCGCTGCGATTGTAGATTGCGCGCAGGCTGCCTTGCTCTGAGAGCAGCAATCCGAACTCGCGCGTCTGCTGCAGCGACGGGAAGTACACCATCACATTGAGCAGACCTTCGGCGTTGACCGTGGCGGACACCACCTCATTCTCGTCCTTGGCGTCGCCGAAATTGCGCCGGTACACCACCCGGCCGTCCTTCCGGATTTCGTAAGTCAGCAGTGCGCCCTTGTTACGGTCGGGCCGGGCTGCGCAATCGACCGCCCATGAGCCGAGCAAGCCCCATTGTTCGACCGTCTCCGCAAGCGTCTCAGCACGCGCGAGCGACGCGAACACAATCCAAAGCACCGCTGCTGTCATCCAGCGGCTCAAACAACGCCTCATGTCCCGAAAAGCCCCGCCTCGAACAATTCCAAAGTGTACCATCCGGCGCGCGGTCGTCCACGCTCGTCCCCAATCGCGCGCGAATTTGATCCGCGTCAATGAGGCCGCGCGCGTCGGGGGTAAGATGGCGCTCCCGAAGGCGAACGTGGTGAGAGCGATGCTGAATCAAGTGATGGATTTCGCGGGCGAGGTGCTGCCGGGAAGCTGTGCGCTGCCGCCTTATTCCGAGACCGCGTTCCTGGCCGAGCTGGGCGAGCGCCTGAGGTCCTCGCGCACGCGTTGCGAGCTGTCGCGCCGGGAACTCGCCCGCCGCTCCGGGATTTCAGAGCGCTACATCGCCCAGATCGAGGCCGGCAAGGGCAACGTCTCGATCGTCCTGTTGCTGCGGCTGGCCTCCGCGATCCACCGCAGCCAGCCCCCGGTGGCCTAAGCATGATCCGGACCCGAAGGGCCGCGTTAGCGCAAAGTGTGAAGCGGTTTTCCCTCGCGACAAACGCGGAACGCGTTTGCGCGGAGATCATGCTTTAACAATAAGCGTCACGCCCGCTTCTCCACATTGGCGCTGCGAGAGGGCACGCCGAACTCCTTGCGGCAGACCTCGGCCAGCACGGCGACGCCTTCGCGGATCTGCTGATGCGAGGGGCTCGCAAAACACAAGCGCAGGCGCGAGCCTGAGTGGCCCTTGTTGGTCGACCATTCCGGTCCGGGATTGATCGAGACGCCGGCGGCGAGCGCAGCCTGATAGAGCTTCAGCGTATCGACCTGGTCGGGCAGCTTCACCCACAGGAAGATGCCGCCCTTGGGCTCCTCGAATTCGGCCGCGGTCCCGAACTGCTCGTTGAGGGCCTCCATCAGCGTGTCGAGCTTGGTGCGCAGCGTCTTGGTCAGCGCCGGCACGTGGCTCGCGAAATGCGGCTTGCAATAGGTGCCGAGCACCATCTGCTCCAGCGCGCCGGAGCCGGCATCCGTCTTCAGCGCCAGCATCCGCGACATCACATCCCAGGGCGCCACGATGAAGCCGACGCGTAGCGCCGGCGCGATCGATTTCGAGAACGAGCCGATATGGATCACGCCGCCATTTTTGCTCAAGGCGTGGATCGCGGGCGGCCGTTGCCCCGACCAGACCAGGTCGGCATAGCAATCGTCCTCGAAGACGGGCACGCCATATTCGGCCGAAAGCCGCAGCAACTCGACGCGGCGTGTCTCCGGCATGATGCTGCCGGTCGGATTCTGCACGGTCGGAATGGTGTAGATGTATTTCGGCCGGGTGCCGCGGCCCTTCAGATCGGCAAGCGTCGAGGCCAGCGCATCCATGCGCATGCCGTCGTCGTCGAGCGGAATGCCGATGGTGTTGACGCCCAGCCGCATCAGCCGCTGCAGGGATCCCTGATACGTCTCCTGCTCGACGATCACGGTGTCGCCGCGCGCCAGCAGCGTGTTGTTGACGAGGTCGAGTGCCTGGAGCGAGCCGGAGACGATCATGAGATCGTCGACCGTGCAGCTGATGCCGGCATCGCGCTTCAGTTTTGTCACCAGGAATTCGCGCAGGGGGAGGTAACCCTGCGGGCCGTGCGCCAGGCCGTAGGTGGCAAGCGAGCGGCCCTCGCGTCGCAAGGCCTGATTGGCGGCCTCGATCAGCTCGTCGACCGGCACCTGCTCGGAATCGTTGTTGCCGCCGACAAAGTTGTATTTGGCGAGACCCGTCCAGCGCGCAGAAGGGGCCGGCAGCCCTGCGGGAAACAGGGGCGCGAAATCGAAGCTGGACGTCATGGGAGGGTTCCTCGTTATTCTTGTTGAGCGGCCGGCTTGGTACCGACCGGGCACCGCGATTTCGATGATGTCATCATGCCAGTGTTTTGCCCGACGCGTCAAACAAAATTCGTAAAATCCGCAGTCCTATCGCGCGTACCAACAAGCCATTGATTTTGCTGGTGCGGGCTACTGTGCATGGGGTTGTTTTCGCCTTTTCGATCTGCGGTCGCGACAGCGCTCGCTCAAAGCAGCGGCTGATCGACGTCCTCGATCCGGGCCGCTTCGACCTGCGCTATTTCTTGCTGACACTCCTGGTCGGACGTCCCTGGCTGATGAAAGCGTAATGCGCATTGGCGACGCCGCCAACCATCAAGGCCTCGACAACCGGCTCGGCGATCTCGCCTGTGGCGGCCCAGTCGACGATGAAATTGGCGCCGGTCCCGCCGCGCACATCGTCGGTCGGAATGAAGATCGAGATGGTGGCGAGCGGCTTCACGGCGACCGGTGCCTTCAGATAGCTCTCGACTTGCTTTCCCGCAGTGTCGAAATAGGCGATGCGCCGCACCACCAGCGGCTGGCTTTCAGAAGCGTTGTGGACGCTCAGCGTCACCGAAAAATCGACCCGCAGCTTGCCCCGGCTCATTGCGACGCTGGAATAAGCCGGCACGTAGAAGCCGCCGGAGACGGCGACTTCCTCCTTCGGCAGCGCCGTGAGCGAATCGGCGAAGGTCTGTTCAAGGTTCACGTTGGGCTGCGCGACTGCCGGCAGAGCGGACCCGAGCGGACCTAGCAGGACCATCAGCCAGAGCAAGCTCCGTACGTGATGAGCTGCTCGCTTGCCGCATCGCAACCGGTCTCCACGGGGCGGCAAAACGGACCAATCTGGCACGTATGGACTCATTCGCGAGATCACCCTCTGTATTCTGTTTGGCGGGATGTTGGGACCTGCTCGCCCACCCCGCAACCGCGGATCCTGGCCTTACCTTATCGCCGGCGTCTGCATAGGTCCATTCGACGCGGGACTGCGGTCAGGTCGCAGGAATCAACCAACGTCCTCTCCGAGCGGGGCCAGATGCATGATCGGTCTCGAGCTGCCTTCCGCCTGAGAGATTGGCGCCTATATCGCTGGTATCTTCGGCGCAAGTCGGAAAGCCCGTCCGGGGAGCGGCCTGCGGGCAAATGCGGTTGCATCCAGGACACTAGCGCTTGGGCCCAAGTCCGGCTAAGGCGTCCGGCTAAGGCGTCCGTTAAGCCTCCGGCCCATAACCAATAGAGATTGGGAAATGCCCGATACCGTTCAGGAAGTCTTGCAGGCCTTTGCCCTGGGTGAACTCGTCGTCGTGACCGACGACGAAGATCGCGAAGGCGAGGGCGATCTGATCGTCGCCGCCTCATTCTGCACGGCGGAAAAGATGGCCTTCATCATCCGCCACACCTCCGGCATCGTCTGCGCGCCTGTTACCACCGAGGACGCGCGGCGGCTGCGGCTCGATCCGATGGTCGCCCACAACGATTCCGCCCACACCACAGCCTTCACGGTCTCGATCGACTACAAGCCCGACGGCGGCACCGGCATCTCGGCCGAGGAACGCGCCTCCTGCTGCCGTGCGCTGTCCAATCCCAATGTCGGCGCCAACGACTTCGCCCGGCCGGGCCACATCTTCCCGCTGATCGCCAAGGACGGCGGCGTGCTCCTGCGGTCGGGCCACACCGAGGCCGCGGTCGATCTCTGCAAGCTCTCGGGCCTGCCGCCGGTCGGCGTCATCAGCGAATTGATGAACGACGACGGCAGCGTGATGAAGGGCGAGCAGGTCGCGCAATTCGCCGCCAAGCACAAGTTGAAGCACGTCACCATCGCCGACATGATCGCTTATCGCCAGGCGCGCGAAAAGCTGATCGAGCGGGTCTCGACCTTCACCACAGAAAGTCCGATCGGGCCGCTCCAGGGCTATGCCTACCGCTCGCCGTTCGATTCGATCGCCCACGTCGCTTTCGTCTACAATGGCGTCGGCGACGGCAAGAACGTGCTGACGCGCTTCCACAAGCCGAACATCGTCAAGGACACCTTTACCGGCCACAAGCGCATGGCGGCCGTGCTCGAGCACTTCAAGAAGTCCGGCCGCGGCGTGCTGGTCTATCTGCGCGACGGCGCGGCCGGTGTCCCTGTCGCCCCGCTGCCTGATGAGAGCGCGACGGAAGCCGACCGCAACCGCCAGTGGCGCGAAGTCGGTGTCGGCGCGCAGATCTTGCGCGATCTCGGCGTCACCTCGATCCGCCATCTCACCTCGTCGGTGCATGACTACAAGGGCCTCTCGGGCTTCGGCATCGAGATCGTCGCCAACGAGCAGCTCGAAAGCTAGCGCTGTCATTCCAGGACGCGCGATGCATGCCCGGGATTCACGCAGACCCGTACATCTGCAACGCAATTGCACTTGTTGCCGCGGCGCATTAATTTGTCGGGCAATTTTTAGACGGAACCAGACCGAAAGGACGTTTCATGAGCGTGCGCCCTCAGACCAAGGACAAGCCGGCTGCGGCTTCCTTCCAGTGGGACGATCCGTTCCTGCTCGATGAGCAGCTGACCGAAGACGAGCGCATGGTGCGCGACACGGCGCGCGCCTACGCCCAGGACAAGCTGATGCCGCGCGTCACCAAGGCCTATCTGGAAGAGAAAACCGACCGCGAGATCTTCAACGAGATGGGCGAGCTCGGCCTGATCGGCATCACGCTGCCGGAGGAATATGGCTGCGCCAACGCGAGCTACGTGGCTTATGGCCTCGTCGCGCGCGAGATCGAGCGGGTCGATTCCGGCTATCGTTCGATGAACTCGGTGCAGTCCTCGCTGGTGATGTACCCGATCTACGCCTATGGCGACGAGAACCAGCGCAAGAAATATCTGCCGAAGCTCGCCAGCGGCGAGTGGGTCGGCTGCTTCGGCCTGACCGAGCCCGATGCCGGCTCCGACCCGGCCGGCATGAAGACCCGCGCCGAGAAGGTCTCGGACGGCTATCGCCTGACCGGCAGCAAGATGTGGATCTCGAACGCGCCGATCGCCGACGTATTCGTGGTCTGGGCCAAGTCGGCCGAGCATGACAACCAGATCCGCGGCTTCGTGCTGGAGAAGGGCATGAAGGGCCTCTCCGCGCCGAAGATCGGTGGCAAGCTCTCGCTTCGCGCCTCGATCACCGGCGAGGTCGTGATGGACGGCGTCGTGGTTCCGGAAGACGCGCTACTCCCCAACGTGTCCGGCCTCAAAGGCCCGTTCGGTTGCCTCAACCGTGCTCGTTACGGCATCTCCTGGGGCGCGCTCGGCGCCGCCGAGGACTGCATGCACCGCGCCCGCCAGTACACGCTCGACCGCAAGCAGTTCGGCAAGCCGCTGGCCGCGACCCAGCTCGTGCAGAAGAAGCTCGCCGACATGGAGACCGAGATCGCGCTTGGCCTCCAGGGCTCGTTGCGGGTCGGCCGCCTGATGGACGAGGGCAAGTTCGCCCCCGAGATGATCTCGCTCATGAAGCGCAACAATTGCGGCAAGGCCCTCGACATCGCCCGCGTCGCCCGCGACATGCACGGCGGCAACGGCATCTCGGCCGAGTACCACGTGATGCGCCACGTCCATAACCTCGAGACAGTCAACACCTACGAGGGCACCCACGACGTCCACGCCCTGATCCTGGGCCGCGCGATCACGGGCATTCAGGCGTTTTTCTGAGGGTTCAGCTGTCATCGCCCGCCTTGTGCGCAATTGCGCACTGGGGCGGGCAATCCAGTATTCCAGAGACCTCGCCTTCGCCATCGCCGCCACGGCGTACTGGATACCCCGCTTTCGCGGGGTATGACGGCGAGGGTTGGGGTAGCAGTGCGCAGGGAAGTGCCATGTCCGACAACGACGACGTCCCGTTCAACCGCAACTTTCAGCTGAAAGCTGGTGTCGTCGAGGAAGTCCGCCCCGGCGTGCGGCGGGTGCTCTGTAACAATCCGAGCCCGTTCACCTTCACCGGCACCGTCAGCTACATCGTAGGTACCGGCAGCGTCGCGATCATCGATCCCGGTCCCGACGATGAGGCTCATGCGGCAGCACTTCTCGACGCCGTGCGCGGCGAGACAGTGAGCCATATCTTCGTCACCCACACCCATCGCGACCATTCGCCAAACACGCCGCGGATCAAGCAGGCGACCGGCGCGCCGGTTTATGCCGAAGGGCCGCACCGCGCCTCGCGCCCGCGCTTCGAGAGCGAGAAGCACAATCCGGAATCAGGCGCCGACCGCGACTTTGCGCCCGATGTGCGGATCGCCCATGGTGACGTCGTCGAAGGCGCCGGGTGGCGGCTCGAGGCCGTGGCCACGCCCGGTCACACCGCCAACCATCTCGCCTTTGCCTGGCCCGAGCGAAAGTTCAACTTCGTCGGCGATCACGTCATGGGCTGGTCGACGTCGATCGTGGCACCGCCCGATGGCTCGATGATCGACTACATGGAGTCGCTCGACCGGCTCGTCGCGCGCGAGGAGGATCTGTATTTCTCCGGCCATGGTCCGGAGATACCCGACGGTCAGCGCTTCGTGCGTTTCCTGATCCGCCACCGCAAGGCGCGCGAGGCCTCGATCCTGCACCGCCTCGCCAAGGGCGAGACGGATATCCCGACCATGGTGCGCGCGATCTACATCGGTATCGATCCGCGTCTGACGACGGCCGCCGGCTATTCCGTGTTGGCGCATCTGGAGGACCTGGTCGCACGCGGCGTTGTCGCGACGGACGGCGATCCCGTGATCGGCGGGACGTACCGGATGGTGTGAGGCGAATGGCGAATAGGGAGTAGCGAATAGGGAAGGTGGCTTCCACTCGCTATTCGCTACTCCCTATTCGCTACTTCTTGACTGTCTTCGCCGGCGCCTTCGGTGGCGCGACCGGGGTCTTCTTCACCGGCTTCAACGCGTCCGCGTCGGCTGCGGTATTGAGGTCGTCGATGAATTTCGTCACGCGTGCAGCGTTGCTGCCGAGGTCGCTCTCGAAGTAGCGCGAGGCGGAGCGGATATCGACGCGGGAATCGTCGCCGTCAGGCACGACCCTGATCGAGATGTCCTCGCGAAAGCCCATGATCGGCGTGCGCGCCACCGCCTCGATGCGGCCCATGCGGCGCGGTGGCTGCGGCTCGCGGTCGTCGATGACGGTCCATTTGCGCTTGATGACGAGCTGGCGCGCGATCGCATAGGCGCGGTCGACGGGGATCTCGAGCTCGATCGGCTCGATGTCGGGATAGAACTGGCGCTGCTGCTCGGCCGAATAGAGACCGGCATAGACGGCAGTGTTGGTGCCGTCGCCGGTGCGCAGGCGCGACAGCGCATCGAAGCGCGGCGGGTCGATCGGGTCGGTGGTGATGTCGTGGATCGGCGGCAGCTTGCGGTACAACAGGGCTTGATAAGCGGGATAGGCGAGGATCGCCCCGTCGATCAGGAAGGCGAGCAGGATGCGCGCCATGCCGCGTGAGCCGTTCTGCCAGATCGCTGCAAAGCCGGCGAGGCCAAACAGGATGGAAAGCGCTGATATCGCGAGCCCGCCGAAGAAGGTGGCCAGCGCCGGCTTCATCTCCAGGAAGTCGAAGCGGACGATAATGATCGACACCACCACCGCCACTACGGCGAACACGGCCAGATTGCGCGCCCAGGTCGCGAGGCTGGACACGGGCTCCGACTGATAGGGAGCGGAAAACCTGCGGGCCATCGGGTGAGCTCTGCCGGGGTCTCGGGTGCGGTGCCGGCCGATTTGGCGCGACGATGAGCCGTTGAGACCACGGCCCGGGGGCAAATTCAAGGGAGTCCGGGTTGTTACTGCCGATCATTCCGGGGGCGATGCGGTTGGCATCGCCCCCGAGCGATTTGCGAGGCAGTTACGCCGCCGCGTTCGGGAAGCGATACTCCTTGAACTGGTCGCGCAGCGCGGTCTTCAGGATCTTGCCGGTCGCGGTATGCGGGATGCCGTCGACGAAGGCGACGTCGTCGGGCATCCACCATTTGGCGATCTTGCCGTCCATGTATTTCAGGATGTCGTCGCGCGTGGCCTGCTGGCCCTGCTTGAGCTGCACGATCAGCAGTGGCCGCTCGTCCCATTTGGGGTGGAAGACGCCGATCACGGCGGCCTCCGCCACGGCCGGGTGGCCGACCGCGAGGTTTTCGAGGTCGATCGAAGAGATCCACTCGCCGCCAGATTTGATCACGTCCTTGGAGCGGTCGGTGATCCGCATATAGCCGCCCTCGTCGATAGTCGCGACGTCGCCGGTGTCGAAGAAGCCGTTCTCGTCGAGGATGTTGGCATCGAGATGGAAATAGGCCTTGGCGACGGCGGGGCCGGAGACTTTGAGGCGGCCAAAGGTCTTGCCGTCCCAGGGCAGCTCCTTGCCGGCATCGTCTGTGATCTTCATTTCGACCGCAAAGGGCGCATAGCCCTGCATCTGCAGCACGTCGAGCCGCGCATCGCCGGTCGCGTTCTGGAACGGCGGCTTCAGCGCCGAGACGCTGCCGATCGGGCTCATCTCGGTCATGCCCCAGGCGTGGCGGACGTTCGAGCCCATGTCGAGGAAGGCCTTGATCATTGAGCGCGGCATCGCCGAGCCGCCGCAGATCACCATCTTCAGGTCCGGCAGCTTCAGATTATTGGCGGTCATGTGCTGAAGCAGCATCAGCCACACCGTCGGTACGCCGGCCGTATGCGTCACCTTCTCGGTCGAGAGCAGTTCGTAGACCGAGGCGCCGTCGAGCTTCGGCCCGGGCATCACCAGCTTGGTGCCCTGCGATGGCGCGGAGAAGGCGATACCCCAGCTGTTGGCATGGAACAGCGGAACCACCGGCAGCATCGTCTCGGAGGCACTGGTGCCGAGCGCGTCGACATTGTTGGCCATCAGCGCGTGCAGCACGTTGGAGCGATGCGAATACAACACGCCCTTCGGGTCGCCGGTCGTGCCTGACGTGTAGCACATCGCGGCCGCTGTGTTCTCGTCAAAGTCCTTCCATTTGAATTTGCCGTCGGCCTCGGCGATCCAGTCCTCATAGGCCATGACGTTCTTCAGCGTGGTCTCGGGCATATGCGCCTTGTCGGTGAGGATGACGTATCGTTCGACGCTCGGCAGCTTGTCGGCGAGCTTTTCCAGCACGGGAACGAAGGTGAGGTCGACCATCACGATGCGGTCTTGCGCATGGTTGATGATCCAGGCGATCTGCTCGGGGAAAAGCCGGGGATTGACGGTATGGCAGATGGCGCCGATGCCCATGATGCCGTACCAGACCTCGAGATGGCGCCAAGTGTTCCAGGCGATCGTGGCGACGCGGTCGCCGAGCTTGATGCCATCGCGCTCCAGCATCTGCGAGACCTTGAGCGCGCGCTTGTGGATTTCGGCGTAGGTGGTGCGATGGATCGGTCCCTCGACCGATCGCGTCACGACCTCCTGCTTGCCATGAATCTTGGCGGCGTGTTCGATGATCCGGTGGCAGAGCAGGGGCCAATCTTGCATCAAGCCGAGCATTCAGACGTTCCTCCGAGAAGTCGCTGGGCGCGTTATCGCTCTCAGCGCAGGGCCAAAGAATTGTCATGAGTTTTAGCCTGCCGGACTTTCGCCGCAAATGGTCTTGTCGCGGCAATATGTCCGCCCGCGCGGCACTGGTTACCGCTGCGCTCGGGCTAACGCTTGTGCTCGCGGATCGGGCGGAGGCGCGAAGCTATGCTGCGCCGCTCGATATCTTTGGGCTTGGTACACCACGGCCGCGCCGGAGCGTTCATGCCGCCAGAATACCGCTACCAAAGCCTCGCCCCGAGGACGCCCCCAAAGCAACGGACGAGGCCGCGCCGGAGGCCGACGGCAATCCTTCCCCGGATAAGCCTGCCGCGAACAAGCCGGCCGAGGCTACGCCGCCTCCCGAGAAGCAGCTATCGGCCTGCCGTATCGCACTGACCGAGGAGATCGCGGTCGCGCCATCCATTCCCGATATCCACGGTCCCGGCGCCTGCAGCGGCGAGGATCTGGTGCGGCTGGAGGCCATCGTGCTGCCGGACAAGCGCAAGGTCGCAGTCAAGCCGGCGGCGATCCTTCGCTGCACCATGGCGTCAGCGATCGCCGATTGGGTGCGCACCGACATGGTGCCGCTGGCTGCGAGCCTCGGCTCGACCATCACCGACCTCGACAATTTCGACAGTTTTGAGTGCCGCGGCCGCAATCGCATTGTCGGCGCGATGCTGTCCGAACACGGCAAGGCCAACGCGCTCGACGTGCGCTCGCTCAAGCTTGCCAACGGGCAGTCGATCGGCCTGACCGACCGCACGCTGTCGCGCGACGTGCGCGAGCGCGTGCTGCATTCGGTCTGTTCGCGCTTTTCCACGGTGCTCGGTCCGGGCTCGGACTGGTACCACGAGGACCACATCCACCTCGATCTGGCGCAGCGGCGCAACGACTACCGGATCTGCCAGTGGAACGTCTGGGACCCCTTGCCCCAGGTCGCGCCCCTGCTGCCGGCCGAGCGCCCCGAGGAGGCCCCGCCCCGCGAGGTCGCGGCCAAGTCGGAAGGCGCCAAGGAGGGAGCGAAGGATGGAACGAAGGATGGGGCTGACGAGCAGGAGAGCGCGAAACCTGCCGCGCCGCCGGACAAGCCGGCAGCCGACTCCCGCAAGAGCAAGCCGGCAACAAAAAAGCGCCGGTGAGATCGGCGCTTTTCAAAAGCCTCAGGCAAGGCTTGTTCCGTAGGATCTGGCCCGTTTAGTAAGAACCGGTACCGGAACCGCCGCCCTGGAGCGCGAGGCGCGAATTGTAGGGCGAGTCGCCGTGCTTCGGCTCAAGCACCACGACGATGGTGCCGACCTTGACGCGGCTGTAGAGGTCGATTGCGTCCTCGTTGGTCAAGCGGATGCAGCCCGACGAGATCGAAGCGCCGATATATTCCGGCTGGTTGGTGCCGTGAATGCGGAACAGCGTGTCCTTGCCGCCGGAATACAAGTACATCGCGCGCGAGCCCATCGGATTGTCCGGACCGGGGGCGACGTAGGTCGGAACGCCAAGGCGCGAGATCTCGCCAGGGGTCGGGTGCCAGGCCGGCCATTCGGTCATGCTGCCGACCTTGGCGATGCCGGACCAGGCCATCGCCTCTTCGCCGACGGTGATGCCGTAGCGGATCGCCTTGCCGCCATCCATCACGTAGTAGAGGTAGTGGTTGTCGGAATCGACCACGATCGAGCCGGGCGACTCCTTGCGGTGATAGTCGACGATGGCGCGACGGAACGGCTCTGCCACCGGCGTATTCTCGTACCGGACCTTGGCCAGAAGTTCCTTGTCCTTCGGCTTGAAATTCTGGGTGTTGGTGGCTTCGAAATGCGTGGCCTGCATGCAGCCCGACAGCATGAAGCCGGCAGCCAAAATTCCCAACATAACTTTCAGCGACGACATGGTTTGGTTCCAATCAAAACAATACCGCGCAGGTCCTGAGCGTAGCGCCCAAGGCCTTCGACTCCGTTGATTTCATTATCGTTGAAATCTGCCACAATTCCAGCGTTTAGGGACTTTTCCCGCACTGCGAGACCCAACCTGTGGCTTTTTTGCCGCAAATTTTGCGGCTTTGGGCTGGTTTTGGGGCAGAGAACGCCGAACTGTCGATTCCATGCCACAGTTGGGCCATGCAGTCGCCACAAATGCAAATGGTCCGTTAATGTGCTTGTCATCATGAACTTGTCAGAATCGCGCTAAGGGCTGTCATTCTATCGCAGGCCCCTTCCTGGAGTTGTTCATGTTTTCTGTGTTCGTTCCAACCGACTCCTCCCTGAAGAAGGCCGTTGTCAACGATCTCGCTGCGGTGCCGGAGCACGCAGTGTGGATTGACCTGTTCAACCCGACCGCGGCCGAGGACAAGGCCGTGGAGCGGCTGTCGGGGATCGCGATCCCGACCCGGGAGGACATGCAGGAGATCGAGATCTCCAGCCGCCTCTATATCGAGAACAGCGCGCGCTACATGACCGCGACGCTGATGTGCCACTCCGACACCGACATGCCCCGGACCACGGCGGTGACCTTCATCCTCGGCGACCACCGTCTGGTCACGGTGCGCTACGACCAGCCCAAGCCGTTCGCCCTGGTCGAAGCCAAGCTCGCCCGCACCTGCACCCCGGCTATCACCGGCGAGATGGTGCTGATGGAACTGCTGGACGCGGTGATCGACCGCTGCGCCGACATCCTGGAGCGCTGCGGCGCCGAGATCGACCAGGTCTCCCACGACATCTTCGAGCCCGAGAGCGAGCGCCACGGCCACGCCAAGCAATACTCCCAGATCCTGATCTCGATCGGCCGCAAGGGGGATTTGACCTCCAAGGTTCGCGAGAGCCTGGTCTCGATCGGCCGCGTCGTCACGTTCCTGTCCGCGGTGGTGGAGGGCGTGAAATGGTCAAAGGACATGCGCGAGCAGCTCAAGACCATGCAGCGCGACGTCGCCTCGCTGACCGACCACGCCTCCTATCTCTCCAGCAAGATCACCTTCGTGCTGGATGCCATGCTCGGCGTCGTCAATCTCGAGCAGAACAACATCATCAAGCTGTTTTCGGTCATGGCTGTTGTCCTGATGCCGCCGACCCTGATCGCCTCGATCTACGGCATGAACTTCAAATCGATGCCGGAACTCGAATGGGCGCACGGTTATCCCTTTGCGCTGGTGTTGATGGTGATCGCAGCGATCGTCCCGTACTGGATCTTCAAATTGAAGAAGTGGCTCTGAGCCGGCCTGCGCTCTGAAAATAGTGACCGAGACCTTACGCGGGTCGCTGAGACAGGGCTGATGGTGTCGCAGAATAGAGCGTCATTGCGGCGACGCGGTGATGCGTATGCTGTGCCCCAATTCCTCCGGTAAAATTTGAGCAGTGGGCTGAACGTTTGCGCGAAACTTGTCTGCGATAAGCAATGGGTTAGCCGCGAGGAACAGCCATGGTTGAAAAACACATAACGACGCCCCGCAACGTCATTGATCTGACCAGCTATCGTCAGGCCGTGGCGAGCGGCAAGGCGCCGTCGTTGTCGGCGCGCATGTGCCGGCACTGTGGTGCTCCGCTGCTCGACGGCGAGAACGATGACGACTGCTCGACTGCATTCGACGCTGCCGCTCCAAATGCTGCAGCTTTGAGATTGCGACGGTCGCGTCGGGTTCGAGTCGATTGAGGAGTGGAAGGAAGGGCGGGCGATCCAGCCTTGCGGCGGCGTTGTCTGGATCGCCTAGCTTTCCGCCTTTCGCGGCAAATCATCTAGCGCTTCACGATCTGCGCCGTCGAGACGATGGTCTCGGCGATCAAGCCGTCGCGGCTGAACGATGCCAGATGGCTCTCGACGTCCCGCAACATCGCCTCGACGTTGTCGCCGCCCAACGCTTCCGGCGAGGACGACGAGTAGGTGAGGGTGCGTTGCGCCAGGTCCTGCATGCTGACCGTGTAGCTGGTCTCGACCGTGACGAGCTCGGTGGGTGCAAAGGCGCTACCGTGGAAGAACGCTCGCAAGTCGCGATGGGTCCGCGTGCCTTTGCCGGCCTCCTCCCAGAGCTTCGCGGGTGACCAGCGGCGGCGGATCTCGTTGTAGCCGTCAAGCCATGGGTTGCGGCCGTCGGTGACGGAGAACGAAGCGCAGATCAGAATGGTGCCGTCGCAGGCGACCAGTTCCTCGAGCCGCGCAAGCGTCGCGTCGCGATCCATCCAGTGCAGCGCTCGGCCGATCGTGACGATGTCGAACGTACCAATGTCGAAGGGGAGCGTCTCTGCCTTGCCTTCGATCAGCGTGAGATGTCGCCCCGCGCCCGAAGCGGCGAGCCGGGCGGCGTCAAGCATCGCAGGCTCCGGGTCGACACCGACGACACGGCCGACATAAGGGCCGAAGCCGAGCGCCAGCAGGCCGGGTCCGGTGCCGAGATCGATCAGGCTGCTCTCTTTGGTGAGGCCGACCTTGTGTGTGACGGCGCGGAAAAATTCCCGCGGGTAGGGCGGGCGCAAATGTTCGTAGAGCGAAGCCGTGCTTGCAAACCGGCCCATGCGTCACCTGGCCTAGACGTGCTGGCCGCCGTTGATGTGGATCTCGGCGCCGTTGACGTAAGAGCTGGTGTCCGTGCACAGCACGTAGATGATCTTGGCGACCTCGTCCGGCGTACCGAGGCGATGCATCGGGATCTGCTGCTCGACGATCTTCTCTGTCCCCGGCGACAGGATCGAGGTGTCGATCTCGCCCGGTGCGATCGCGTTGACGCGCACGCCGACCCGGCCGAAGTCGGAGGCCATCTCGCGCGTCAGCGATGCGAGCGCGGCCTTGGAGGTCGCATAGGCGGCGCCTGCGAAGGGATGCACGCGCGAGCCCGCGATCGAGGTGACGTTCACGACAGAACCCTTGGCGGCCTTCAATTCCTCGATCAAGCCGCGCGCGATCATGATCGGCGCGAAGAAGTTGACGTGGAAGACATGCGTCCAGGTGTCGAGGTCGGTGTCGACCGAGCCGAGCCTGGAGCCGCCGGGACCTTTCGGCGAGATCGCGGCGTTGTTGACCAGCGCGTGCAGCATGCCGCCTTCGAGGCGGTCGCGGATGTCGGAGATCGCGCGCGTGGTGTCCTGGGGATTGCCGAGGTCGACCTGGATGTGATCCTCGGGACCCGCATCCCACGGGCAATCCTCCGGGAAGGGATGCCGCGAGCAGGTGATGACCCGCCAGCCCGCCGACGAGAAGCGGATCACGGTGGCGTGGCCGATACCGCGGCTCGCTCCGGTCAGGAGCAGCGTGCGGCGCGGCGCATTTGACGAATGCGGCATGGACATCTTTCAGGTCGGCCCAGGATTCGAGACAAGGCTCAAGGATACATCCGCGTCTTGGACCATGGCTGGCCGGCCGCGTCACGACGAAATTCGATGCGGTCGTGCAGGCGGAATGGGCGGTCGTGCCAGAACTCGATGCGCGTAGGCGCGATGCGCCAGCCGCTCCAGCCCGGCGGCCGCGGCACTTCGCCGATGACATGTTTGGCGGCGACCTTTGCGATGGCCTGCTCGAAGGCGAAGCGGCTCTCGAGTTCTTGCGATTGCTTGCTCGCCCAGGCGCCGATCTGCGCCTGCTTCGGTCGCGTCGCGAAATAGGCGTCGGCCTCGGCGTCGGTCACCGGCGTCACGTTGCCGCGGATACGGACCTGACGGCGCAGCGACTTCCAGTGAAAAAGTAAAGCCGCCTTAGGATTTGCGGCGAGTTCGCGGCCCTTTTGGCTGGCGATGTGGCTGTAGAAGACAAAACCTTCGGTATCGAAGCCCTTCATCAGCACCATGCGCACGTCGGGCAGGCCGTCGGGATCGACGGTTGCGAGCGCCATGGCGTTGGGATCGTTCGGCTCGCTCTTGATCGCCTCGTTCAGCCAGGCCTCGAACAGCGCAAAAGGCTCGTCGGCGGCGGTGAAATCACCGGATGTTAAGGGTGTCTGGTGTTTCATCGAGGTCGTGTCGGTCATGTCTGGAATCCGAATTGCGTCCCGCGGCCCAAAGCGCGCTGTTGTCTGCTCCCGCCCTATATAGGGCATGGGGACGGGTTGGCCTATCGGTGATGCGGCCGTCGGGCCTTGCCATGACGATGATTTTGATCGGGCTCGGCGCCGGCGGATGCAGTCTGTCCCGCACTGACACCAACGCCTATGCCAAGGCCGACGACAACGACCTCACCGGTTCGATCGTGCGGCCGGCGAAGGACGCGCCCCCAACCGAGACCGATCTCGCCTTCGCCCGCAACGCCGCCTCCGACGTGTTGAGCAAGGGCGACAAGGATGCCAGCCAGCACTGGGAGAATCCGGAAACCGGCGCGCGCGGCTCGGTGACGCCGATCGCGCAATCCTACGCCGCCGAGGATGGCCGCAAGTGCCGCGATTTCCTGGCGAGCTATGTCAACGGGACGACCGAAAGCTGGCTCCAGGGCGCCGGCTGCCAAAGCAGCCGTGGCCGTTGGGAGATTCATACGCTAAAGCCGTGGCGGAGCTAGGAATCAGGCTGGTCGACTAGTTGCAAAAATACCACTCGCCCCCCACATGAGGCTCAGGTGGGGCGGGGAGCCCTTTTGAACATTTGGATTTCCCGGGATTGGATTTCCCAACAGGAGACGTGACGGATGCGCGACCCCTATGAGGTCTTGGGGGTGCCGCGGAGCGCCAACGCTGCCGCGATCAAGAGCGCCTATCGCAAGCTGGCCAAGAAGCATCATCCCGACAGCAACAAGGGTGATCCCAAGGCCGCCGAGCGCTTCTCCGAGATCAATTCGGCCAACGAGATCATCGGCGACGAGGACAAGCGCAAGCAGTTCGACCGCGGCGAGATCGACGCCGAGGGCAAGCCGCGCTTCCAGGGTTTTCCGGGCGGCGGCGGACCGCGCGGGCGGCCAGGCGCAGGTCCCGGCGGCTTCGAGAGCTATACGTTCCGAGGCGGCGGGGCAGGCCCCGGCCAGGGCGCCGGCGCTTTCGAGGACATCCTCAACAGCATGTTCGGCGGCGGGATGCGCGGTGCGCGCCCCGGGGCCGGCGGCGGGGCCCAGTTCGAATTCGACACCGGCGGGATCGGGCTCGATCTCGACGTCAACGTCGCTATGTCCGTCGCGCTGGAAGAATCGGTCCAGGGTGGCGAGAAGCGCGTCCGGCTGCCGAATGGCAAGGAACTCAACGTCAAGATTCCGGCTGGCGTCGTCGAGGGCCAGCAGATCCGGCTGCGGGGCCAGGGCGAGAGCGCCCAGGGCCATCCGCCCGGAGATCTCCTGATCACCATCAGCATCGCGCCGCATCCCTTCTTCAAGATCGAGGGTGCTGATCTCAGGATCGACCTGCCAATTACCCTCTACGAGGCTGTGCTCGGCGGCAAGGTCCGTGTGCCCACGCTCGGTAACGCAGTGGAATTGTCGGTTCCGAAAAACACCTCCAGTGGCCGGACCTTCCGCCTCAAAGGTAAGGGCTTGCCGAGATCTGGAGGAACCGGGGATCTCTTCGTCACCATCAGGATTATGCTACCGGACGGGAACGACGCCGAGCTTGAAGCATTGATGGAGAAGTGGCGGGACCAACACCCCTACAATCCACGTAGCGGGCTTGGGTAGGGCGAGTTCGAACTGAAGGGATTCTCCTAAAGGTCTAGGGCATCTTCCAACGGATGATGCTCGTCATATGCCCGAGGCGTGGTAGCGCTTTTCGGCTCGAATGCTCGACGTGTCGGATGTCCGGCGGGGCAGCCGATAGAGAGGTGCGGCCTCGAGAGGGGGACCAGCGCGGTACCAAAAACCCCAATCGAGGCCGCCCGCGTCGATCGGCGGATCGAACGCCGCTCATATTCGCGTGAACACCCGGTGCGATAATGAGACGCATACATGTTCTGATTCCAAATTTTCAATGACGGAATCGAGGCACGGCGCGGTTTGAAGGATGCCCATGGGAAGCTTGGGCCATGACGGGTTGTTCAACCGCCGTTTTTCTCGGCCTGGTCATAGACCGCCTGCGCCACCTTGGTCAGCCGATCGCGGTCGCTGCCGCCGCTGACGACGTAGCCGACGCCGCGGTCGGCCCAGAACAGTGCCCCGTCCTTGCCTTCTTTGGCGTAGCGCATCTGTGTTGCGCCGCTCTCGGTCTTGGCGGTGTAGATCGTGTAGCGCTCGCCCGAGGCGCCCTCATACATCAGGAAGGACGCCGGCCCGTTCGGCCCCGGCAGCAGCCGGCCGCCGACCAGCTTCAGCCCGCTCGCCTCCAGATTGGGGGCGAACACGGTCCAGCCGCAGCGCCGGGTCAGCCAGGCCTGGAGGTGGTCGCGCTCGTTGCCGCCGACCTCGACCGGATGGCGGACCTCGACGACATAGAGGCGGTGGGCGTCGAGCGCATCCGTCGTAAAGCTCTGGAAGGTCGTGGGTGCGTTGGCGGCGCCATGCGCCACCCAGCCGGCCGCGCCGCCGGCAACGAAGGCGACCAGCGCAGCCGCAACCGCACCATAAAGCCATTGCCGCGGACGGCGCTCCAGCCGTTCGAGCTCCAGCCGGGCCGGCACCGGCTCCTGGGCAACGCTGTCGTAGCGGGCGTGTAGCATCTCGGCCATGGCACGCCAGGACTGCACCCGCTCGGCATCATCAAGATGTGCGGCAAGCCAGGCCTCGACGTCGGCGCGGCGCTCGGGCGGCAGCTCGCCGTCGACAAAGGCATGCAGCTCGTCTTCGGTCACGGGAATATCGCGGTCGTTCATATCGGTCGTCTCTGGCTCTGCGGCCCAAAAAATCTTACGCGGTTCAACTGCGCTGCTTCTCTCTCCGTGCAGCGGACGCGGCCTGCGCGATGCATCAATCCTGCCATCATTTCACCCGCCTGAGCGTCGGGCGCTCACCCTCCAGCGACGCCTTAACGTGTGCGCGGGCGCGCGCCAGGCGGGACATGACGGTGCCGATCGGCACGCCCTGGATGTCGGCGACCTCGCGGTAGCTCATGCCCTCCAGCATCACCAGCAGCAGCACCGAGCGTTGCTCCTCGACGAGCGTCGAGAGCGCCCGTTCGATGTCGCGTCCTTCGGCCTCCGTCCCGCTGGCATCCGGGTTGTTCTCCGTCAGCTGCATGAATTGCGGCCGCCTTGCGAGCGACCGCCGCCGGTTCTTGTTGAGGTTGGTCAGGATCGTGTAGAGCCAGCTCTTGACATCGCCTCCGAGAAACAATCGCTCCGAACGCAACGCACGCACCAGCGTGTCCTGCACCAGATCGTCGGCCGCATCCGCATCGCGCGTGAGCGCGCGGGCGTAGCGGCGCAACGCCGGGATCATGGCTTCCACGCTCTGGCGAAACGCGCTCATGCCGTCTGGACGTCCTTCACATCAGGCGCGAGCGCCTATAGCGATCATAACACCCGAACGGAACGGCTATTCCGGCGCTGGAAACAGCGTTAACGCCACGTAATAGGGCTGTACCGCAGGGGAGGGCTGGTGTACCTCCAGACCTTAACGAGAGCCACAGGACGTTAGCAAATGGCGCAGAATTCAGGTCTGATGCAGGGACTGATGCAAGGCAAGCGCGGGGTCATTCTCGGGGTTGCCAACAACCGCTCGATCGCCTGGGGCATCGCCAAGGCATGCCGGGCGGCCGGCGCCGAACTCGCCTTCACCTATCAGGGCGATGCGTTGAAGAAGCGCGTCGAGCCACTGGCTGCCGAAGTCGGTGCACTTGTGCTCGGCCATTGCGACGTCACCGACGCCGCGACGATCGATGCGGCCTTCGAAGGCCTCAAGGAAAAGTGGGGCAAGATCGACTTTGTCGTGCACGCGATCGCTTATGGCGAACAGCTCGACGGCCGCTACGTCGACACCACGCCGGAAAACTTCTCCAAATCGATGCTGATCTCCTGCTATTCGCTCACCGCGCTCGCGCAGCGCGCCGAGAAGCTGATGACCGCCGGCGGCTCGATCCTCACGCTCAGCTATTACGGCGCCGAGAAGTGGATGCCACGTTACAACGTGATGGGCGTGGCGAAGGCCGCACTCGAAGCGAGCGTGCGATATCTCGCCGCCGACCTCGGCGAGAAGGCGATCCGCGTCAATGCGATTTCTGCAGGGCCGATCAAGACGCTTGCCTTCGCCGGCATCTCGGATTCCCGCCTGCTGCTGAAATACAACGAGGTCAACGCACCGCTGCGGCGCAACGTGACGATCGAGGAGGTCGGCGACAGCGCGGTCTATTTCTTGTCGGACATGTCGCGCGGCGTCACCGGCGAAATCCATCACGTCGATTCCGGATACAACGTGCTGGGCATGAGCCGGCCCGAGGCATCCGGTACGGTGCCGAAGGACTAATCGCTACGCGGAATGCCCGTGCCCACGATCTATTATCTTCGCCACGGCGAAACCGAGTGGAATGCGCTCGGCAGGCTCCAAGGCATCAAGGACATTCCGCTGAACGCGCGCGGCCGCAGTCAGGCCGTGCAGGCAGGCCTCATCCTGGGCGACCTCCTCCAGCGGGATGGCAAGGACAAGGCGGCGCTGCCTTATGTGTCGAGCCCGCTCGGCCGTGCGCGCCAGACCATGGAACTGGCGCGCGGCAAGCTCGAATTGCCTGTTACGGATTATGCGCTGGACGATCGCCTGCGCGAGATCGGCTACGGCAGCTGGGAAGGGCTGACGCTAGCCGAGAGCGAGGCGACAGATCCCGACATCTATGCCAGGCGCCTCGCCGACAAATGGACGGTGGGGCCTGCGGGCGGGGAAACCTACGCCGATGTGCAGGTCCGCGTGCGCGCCTGGTATGACGAGCTTCGGACCGACACCGTCGCGGTCGCCCACGGCGGCACCTGCCGGGCCCTGATGGTTTCGCTCGGCCTGGAGACGCCGGCCAGTGCCGCCGATCTCTATATCGAGCAGGGCGCCGTCTACGTGTTCCGCGACGGCCGGCTGGACAAGTATAGTTAGGACAACCCACCGTCATTCCGGGTTCGATGCTCCCGCATCGTCCCGGAACGACGGGAACAGGGTTGAATGCGGTGTTTCCGGGCGCTACCACAGGTCAGCACCTGACCTTACGAGCTAGAGACTGATGTCCTTCAACACCTTCGGCCACATGTTCCGCGTCACCACCTTTGGCGAGAGCCACGGAGTGGCGATTGGCTGCGTGGTCGACGGCTGCCCGCCGATGATCCCGCTGACCGAGGCCGACATCCAGCAGGACCTCGATCGCCGCAAGCCGGGCCAGTCGCGCTTCACGACCCAGCGCCAGGAGCCGGACCAGGTCAAGATCCTGTCCGGCGTGATGGCGCATCCGGAGACCGGCGTGCAGGTCACCACGGGCACCCCGATTGGGCTCCTGATCGAGAATACCGACCAGCGCTCGAAGGACTATTCGGAAATCAAGGACAAGTTTCGCCCCGGTCACGCCGACTTCACCTATGAAGCGAAGTACGGTCTGCGCGACTATCGCGGCGGTGGCCGCTCCTCCGCACGCGAGACCGCAATGCGCGTCGCCGCCGGTGCGATTGCGCGAAAGGTGCTGCCCGATGTGAAGGTGCGTGGCGCGCTGGTGCAGATGGGCCCGCACAAGATCGACCGCGAGAAGTGGGACTGGGACGAGATCGCCAAGAATCCGTTCTTCTGTCCGGACAAGGACAAGGCTGCGTTCTTCGAGACCTATCTCGACGGCATCCGCAAGAGCGGCTCCTCGATCGGCGCGGTGCTCGAAATCGTCGCCGAAGGCGTGCCGGCTGGTTTGGGCGCGCCGATCTACGCAAAACTCGATTCCGATCTGGCGGGCGCGATGATGACCATCAACGCGGTGAAGGGCGTCGAGGTCGGTGCCGGCTTCGGCGCTGCCGAGCTCACCGGCGAAGAAAACGCTGACGAGATGCGCACCGGCAATGACGGCACGCGCTTCCTGTCCAACCATGCCGGCGGCGTTCTGGGCGGCATCTCCACGGGACAGCCGGTAGTGGTACGTTTCGCGGTGAAGCCGACTTCGTCGATCCTGCAGCCACGTCTCACGGTCGATCGCCAGGGCGCCGATACCGAGATCTTCACCAAGGGCCGCCACGACCCCTGTGTTGGCATCCGCGCCGTCCCGGTCGGCGAGGCCATGATGGCTTGCGTGCTGGCGGATCATTTCATCCGGGATCGCGGACAGGTGGGGCGGTAGAGCGCCGTGCTTGAAGCTTTTGTGTGGCGCCACTAGCCCACCGCGCAGCTTGACGATTCCACAACTTCGTCGGCAAATGCGGGCATGGAAAGCTCCGGGCTTCAGCGCGTCCTGAACTGGTTGATTGACGGCGCGAGGTCTTCGGGGACTTCAGCCGACATGATCGCCGCCGTCTGCGAGCGCTTGGTCGATGCCGGCCTGCCGCTGTCGCGGTTCGGCATCTTCATCCGCACGCTGCATCCGGAAATCTTCGGCCGCAACTTCATTTGGCGGCAAGGGCAGGAAGTTGAAATCGGCACCGTCGATTTCGAGATTCTCGAGACGCCCGAGTTCGCCAAGAGCCCGCTTCGCATCGTGTTCGAGCAGGGAATCGAGGTACGGGGCCGCATGGACGATCCCGACAGCAGGCGGTTTCCGTTTCTCGACGATATGCGTGCCGAAGGCGTGACCGACTACATCGCGGTGCCGATGCCGTTTCTCGATGGCTCGATCCATGCCACGAGCTGGGTCACGCGGCATCCCGGCGGCTTCAGCGATGACGACATCGCGACGATCCGAATGATCATGGCGCCGCTAGCGCGGGTCAGCGAGATCGTCACCCTGCGCCGTACAGCCGAGATGCTGCTCGACACCTATGTCGGCAACCGCGCCGGCGCACGCATTCTCGGCGGCCAGATCCGTCGTGGTCATAACGACACCATGCAGGCTGCGATCTGGCTGTCGGATCTGCGGGGCTTCACCGCGTTGTCGGACCGGTTGCCGGCCGAGACGGTGGTCGAGATTCTCAACCATTATTTCGACTGCCAGGTCACGGCGATCCGCGGCCACGGCGGCGAGGTGCTAAAATTCATGGGCGACGGACTGCTGGCGGTGTTTCCGATCGACGAATATGTCGGCGATGCCGCCCATGTCTGCACGCGCGTGCTGGAGGCCGCACGCGAATCCCGCGCGAGCGTCGAGGCGCTCGCCTTTCCGGTCGGCGATGTCGTCGAGCGCTTCCGCTTCGGCGTCGCGCTGCATGTCGGCAACATCCTCTACGGCAATATCGGCGGCGGCAACCGGCTCGACTTCACCTGCATCGGGCCGGCCGTCAATCTCGCGGCGCGGATGGAAAAGATCGCGGGCCGGCTGGGACGCACCGTCGTGGCGTCAGAAGGCTTTGCCGATGTCTGCCAGCACGACTGGCGCGATCTCGGTGATTTTCCGATCGCGGGATTTTCCAAGGCGCAGCGTGTGTACGGGCTCGCCGAGGAGACGCCGGTGGTGATGGCGTGAAGCAGGCGGGCCGCCCACGACCGTCCAATTCCGTCAGATCGAGATCGCTGACACCGACGCCTTCCGTGCCGCCGTCGATCCCGGTCGACGGCACCTATCACGACGAGATCCTCATGGCGCGGCTCAGGGATGAGCTTGAGGCGGTGCGTCCTACTCCTCCGGCTCGGTCGTGAACAGCAGCGGATAGCCCTTGGCGCGGCCGGCGTCGGTGGCGCGGGTGGCCTTGGTCTCCGCGACGTCCTTGGTGAAGACGGCGACGACGCAGGCGCCGAGCTTGTGCGCGGTGATCATGACCTTGTAGGCCTGATCCTCGGTCATGCGGAATTCGGCCTTGAGGATCATCGTGACGAACTCACGCGGCGTGTAGTCGTCGTTGATCAGGATGACCTTGTGCAGCTTTGGCCGCTCGACCTTGGTCCTGGTCCTGGTCCTGGTTTTCGGCGTGGTGACAGTGTCGTTCATTCCGCCTCCTGGACACGGCGGGCTCGGGTTCCCAGCCGGAGCGATCAGCTCGCGGCTTTCGTACCATATTGGAGGACCTGCACCTTCTCCAAGGTGATCAGGCCGCTCGACATCATGCCGTCCAGGATGGGCAGGAATGCGTTGATGTTGTCCTCGCTGTCGACGATCTCGATCAACAGCGGCAGGTCTTCCGAAAGCCGCAGGATTTTCGAGGTGTGCAGCCGGCTCGACTTGCCGAACCCCATCGGCCCGCGCAGCACGGTGGCACCCGCAAGGTGGCGCTCGCGCGCCGTCATCACGATCGCTTCATAGAGCGGCTTGCCGTCGAAATGGTCGCTCTCGCCAATGAAGATGCGGAGTAAAACAGCCTGATTGGGGATCTGCATGGTCAACTCCTGGTCAAGCGGTTGTAGCGGCTCGCCATCATATGCCCAGCCCATACCGACACCAACCAGCAGCCGACGGACGCCGCGACATAGGCGAGTGCCGTGTATTTCATGCCGCCGTGAAACAGACGGAAAGTCTCCAGGCTGAATGTCGAGAAGGTGGTGTAGCCGCCGCAGAAGCCGGTCATGACGAACTGCCGGTGCTCAGGCCGCGCCAGCATGCGGCCGTCGGGGCCGGTCAGCGTCGCGTAGAAGCCGATGATGAGCGAGCCCGTCGCGTTGATGAACAGCGTCGCGAAGGGAAAGCCGGGGCCGGTGTCGAGGGTGAGTCCGGCCAGATAGCGGGTCAGCCCGCCGACAACGCTGCCGGCAGAAACCCAGGCATAGAGCATCGCCGTACGCCAGCGGTCGGCAGAGGAGGAATTCATCTGCCTCTAGCCTCCCAGGCTGTCCGCAAGGAGGAAGCCGCAGCTCACAGCCGCGAGGCACAGTCCGACCGAGAACACGACATTGCCGAGTGCGTGCACCGGCTCACCGTTACGGGCGAGTGTCAGCGTTTGCAGGCTGAACGAGGACACTGTGGTGTAGCAGCCGAGGAAGCCCGTCACCGCGAATAGCCACGGATTGGGCGCGGCAAGCACCGAGCCGGAATGGGTCGCGAGCGCGCTGAAGATGCCGATCAGGAAGGCGCCGGTGACGTTGATTGTCATGGTGCCCCAGGGAAAGGTCTCGCCCAGCCGCCGCGCGATCACGCCGGAGACGAAATAGCGGGCGCAGCCGCCCAGCACGCTGCCGACCACGATTGCGATCACTCCGCTCAGCACGATGAATAGCCTCCCGTCCTCACTTGTTCTCCGTTGTCAGACCATTCCTGACAGCGAGCAGCCCCACGAGCGCGACCAGCGCGAAGCCGAGCCCGGCAAGGAACGTGACCGCCGGCCCATAGGCATCCCATAGCGCGCCGGCGATCACGCTTGCGGCCAGCAGCGCAAGGCCCGTGAACAGGTTGAAATAGCCGAAGGCGGTGCCGCGCAAGTTTGGTGGTGCAGTATCGGCGACGAGCGCTGAGAGCAAGCCTTGAGTCAATCCCATGTGCAGGCCCCACAGCACGATGCCGAGCGCGAGGCCGGACAGACTAGGCAGCAGCGCGAGCACGAGGTCGGCGCCGGCGAGGAAGACCAGGCCAAGCGCGAGCAGGGCGGTCCGGTTGATCCGGTCCGACAGCACGCCTGCGGGATAGGCCGAGAGCGCATAAGTGATGTTCATCAGCACCAGCACCGCCGGCACCCACATCGCGTTGAGGCCGATGTTCTGCGCGCGCAGGATGAGGAAGGCCTCGCTGAAGCGGGCGAGCGTGAAGATGATGCCGACCGCGACGACGCGCCAGTACACGGGTCCAAGCTGCCGCATGGCGGCGGTGTTGAGTGGGTTCTTCGCGGGCTCGCGGCTAGCATCCGGCTCCGGCTCTTTGACCGCAAATGCGATCAGTCCGAAGGACAAGAACGCCGGCACCACGGCTACCCAGAACACGGTGGCAAAATGGTCCGCCGTCCACCACATCAGGCCGATTGCGGCGAGCGGGCCGACGAAAGCGCCGACCGTGTCGAGCGACTGCCGCAGGCCGAAGCTCGCGCCGCGCAGGCCGATGGGCGAGATGTCGGCGATCAGCGCATCGCGGGGCGCGCCGCGAATGCCCTTGCCGACGCGGTCGATGAAGCGCGCCGCGACCAGCCAGCCGACGCTGGGGGCGAGTGGGAACAGCGGCTTGGTCAGGGCGGCCAGGCCATAGCCGAGGGCGGCGAGCAGCTTGCGCCGGCCGAGCCAGTCCGACAATGCGCCGGAGAAGATCTTCGTGATCGAGGCGGTCGCCTCCGCGACGCCTTCGATAAAGCCGACGGTGAGCGTGGAGGCGCCGAGCACGGTGACGAGATAGACGGGCAGCAGCGCGTGGATCATCTCGGAGGAGATGTCCATCAGCATCGAGACGAAGCCGAGCACCCAGATTCCCCTGGGTAGCCTGGTGCGCGAAACAGTCGGTGTGGTCGTCGTCACGTCCTGACCTTCGTTTCAGGCAACAAAAAACCCGCCACCGGCGGGCTTGTCCATGCTCCCGCCAAAGGCAGAGACTGATTGCCTCGCCTCGAGCAGCAGTCATCAGCCCACTACGGTCATGCGACCGCCGGGCGGTTGTTCGGGGGACTCCATCCCCGTCTGTGCAGTCAGCCTAGCATGGAAATGGCGTGGAACAAGAGATGTCCCCCGTCATTCCGGGGCGATGCGCAGCATCGAGCTCCGGTGCGCAATTGCGCTCCTGAGAATCTCGAGATTCCGGGTTCTCGCTTCGCGAGCCCCGGAATGACTTGTATGTTGTCACGCGTCTTCCTGCGGCACGACCATGGCGACGCAGCGGCATTCTTGCGCAAGCTCGCAAATCTCTAACCTGAATGTGAAGCACAAGCGATCTTCGCGCTTTGCGGCAAGGCGTTTGCATGTCACCATCGCGTCATACGACGGGAGACTGCGATGCGATTGCTGTTCTCGATCGGGGCTGTGCTGGTGGCCGGCGTGCTTGCTGGAGGGGATGTCGCGGGCGTCGCGGCACCAGGGCCAAAATTACATCAACCGCAGCGACAGGCGGCCGACGGTGATGCGCAATCGGTCGATGTCGAGCTGATCCTCGCGGTTGACGTCTCCTATTCCATGGACATGGATGAGCTCGCGGTCCAGCGCGAGGGTTATGCGCTGGCGATCCAGTCCAAGGAGTTTTTGCAGGCGCTGAAGGTCGGCCCCAATGGCAGGATCGCGGTGACCTATTTCGAATGGGCTGCATCCTCCGATCAGAAGATCATCATCCCGTGGCGCCTCATCGACGGACCGGAGACGGCGGACGCGGTCGCCGCCGAGATCTTGAAGACGCCGATCCGGCGCGCCTCACGCACCTCGATCTCCGGCGCGATCGGATTTGCGATGCCGCTGTTCGATGAGGATCCCTATCGCGGGATTCGCCGCGTCATCGACATCTCCGGCGACGGCCCCAACAACAATGGCGGCCCGGTCACCGTGGCGCGCGACGCCGCACTCGAGAAAGGCGTCGTCATCAACGGCCTGCCGATCATGGTCAAGGAGCCGTCCTATTCGACCATGGATATCGACAATCTCGATTACTACTACGAAGACTGCGTCGTCGGCGGTCCCGGCTCCTTCGTCATCGCGATCAAGGATCGCGACAAGTTCAAGGAAGCGATCCGGACCAAGCTGCTGATGGAAGTCGCCGGCCGCACGCCCGACCGTCCGGTGGTGCACGCTGCGGACAAGGAGAAAGAGCCGCGCGTGAACTGCATGATCGGCGAGAAGATCTGGTCGGATCGCTGGGGCCGCTGAAGGTCGATCGCGATGAGGCCGTTTGCCTCATCGTGTCGGGTGGTTGAAATTAACCGCTCGTTAAGTGTGGCGTGGTCCTAATCCAATTGTTTCTGAATATTTCAGACACTGCTTCCGAGCAGATTCATGGCCATCGTCACGCAGAGCACCAGCCAGATTTCGCCCGCCAATGAGCGGATGTATCACCATGCGCTCTGCTCGGTGAATGGAAGGGCAATTGGGCGGGCAACAACCAGCCCGTCGGCTTCAAGGTCGTGAACATTCGCGGCAGCCGTGCCCAGGTCGAGTACACCCACAACGGGCACACCGAGCGTGGTTTTGCCCAGATCAGCGGCTCGCTCATCACCTTCGGCTCGGTGACGGTCGGCACGAAGGACGGCAAGAACCTAGTGCCGTTGTTCTCCGCGGGCGGCGCCGGCAAGCAGACCGCAACCCTCGAGAAGCAGGCGCCGCCGGCCTCCGACAGCCGTCTGATGGGAAGCTGGGGCGGCTAGTCCAGCGACAACGGCAAGAGCGCAAGCTTTCGCGTGCTCGCCGTCAACGGCAATGAAGCGCAGGTCAGCGTCACCACCGACGGCATCACCCGCCAGGGCACCGGCATTGTCTACAAGAACGTCATCATGTTCGGGCAGTCGCAGATCGCGACCGACGACGGCCAGAACGGCAAGATCATCTACCAGGTCGGCAACAAGTCCTTCATGGTGCCGGTGACGAAATAACCGCCGGCCGACTCGTCGTCCTCGGTGGACAGAACGGCGTAGCCGCTCACGGCTGCTTCCCGCTCGACTGCGTCAGCGTCTGCAATTGCCGATCGATTTCTCGCGACACGTCGCAGGCGGGCGCAAGGGCGTCTTCGCCAATCAGCCGCCAGACCTCCTTTGCCTGTTCGGCCAGATGCGGAATCGTCAGCGGCAGGTGCGCCGCTTCCAGCAGCGCCCCCTTTTCATTGATGAGATAGCGCTCGTTCAGCGCGAACAGGACCTGTGCGACGCAGGCAAGCGATCGGTAGATGCACCCGCCGACGTGGGTCTGCTCGCCGCGCGCGACGGCAAGCTCGGCGTTGTCGATGCCGAATGACACCTCCCACCGAAAGCGCCGGATCAAGGCATCGCGCAGTGGCCGCGGATAGGGCTGTGCGATCGATTTCAGCTGGGCGATCAGGGCCTGCGGATCGTGCAGCGGCTGGCAGTAGGCAATCTCGCCCATCCAGATCGCAGAGCAGAAGCCGTGCGGATGGCCGGGCTGGTAGTCCATGGTGACGATGCCGGCGCGGCAGGAGTCCATCACCGCTTCGACGGCGTCGGCATTGCGGTAAAGCAGATCGACCTTGTGTCCGTCGACCGCGAGCCACGCACCGCCGACGATCCACGGCCCCCATTCGCCGATTGGCGTCACCGAAGTGGCTGCGGGGCTGTCGGCGATCGCTTTCACGGCTGCCAGCAATCGTTCCGTATCCAGCGGGATCGCCGCCGTGAAATAGAGACCGATATCGTAGTCGGACGCCTGATGCGCGCTGCTCCGCGCACGCGAGCCGCCGAGCACGATGGCTGCGATGCCCGGCACCGCGGCAAGAGCGGACGTCAAGCGCGTGAGCAAAGGATCGTGCGGCATGAACGGTGTCTGCTGTCTTTACAAGCGGCGGCAGCGGCGCCACGCCCTCGTCCGGTGCTTCCGCCTGCTTCGCGACCAATGTCATCAAGACCAGGTCTTAATAGCCGATCAGGCCGATGATATCTATGATGCCGCCGAACGATCTCGCTTGCCAGATGGGAGAACCGCATGACCGGCGGGCCCCCGATGATGGTTGGCGCCGCAACCGTCTTCGTCACTTTCGGGATGGGGATGGACGCGGCGCTTGACGTGGTCGGCCGCGCCCGTCGCGATCAAAATCAGATCCGCGCCTCCAGGATCAGGTTGAAGGGTGTCTCGGCGGCGCGGCGGAAGCGTGACAATCCGCCTTCGCTCGCGACCTTGCGCAGCCTTGCCTCGCCGGCTTGCGCGCCGAGTGCAAGGCCCACCTCCTGATCGAGCGAGGCCGGCGTGCAGATCATGGTCGACGCCGCGTAATAGACGCGCCCGACCGGGTTGAGATTATCTTCGAGGCGGTCGCCCGCGAACGGCTCGACCAGCATGCAGGTACCGTCCTTCGCCATGGTTTGACGCACGTGGCTGATGGCGCCGACGGGATCGCCCATGTCGTGCAGGCAATCGAAGAAGCAGACGAGATCGTAGCCCTCGGCCGGATAGGTCTTGGCCGAGTGGACCGCGAAATTCACCCGATCGCCGAGCTTGGCCTCGGCGGCCGCCTTGCGCGCCGCCTCGATCGAGCCCTCGTGATAGTCGAAGCCGTAGAAACGCGAATTGGGAAAGGCCTCCGCCATCAGTCGCGTCGAGACGCCGTGCCCGCAGCCGATATCGGCAACCTTGGCGCCGCGCTTCAGCTTGTCCACGACACCGTCGAGCGCGGGCAGCCACTCCTGCACCAGATGATGCATGTAACCGGTGCGGAAGAAGCGGGCGGTGCCGCAGAACAGGCACTCGCTGCGCCGGTTCCAGCCGACCCCCTTGCCGCTCTTGAATGCGTCCGTAATCTTCGGCTCGTCGAGAAACGCCGCGGCAATGACATTGCCGACCGCACCGAGGAACACCGGGCTGTCCTCGTCGGCCAGTGCCATCGCCTGTTCCGGCAGCATCGAGAATTTGCCCGACGCGGAATCGTATTCGACGTAGCCGGACGCCGCCTGGCTCGCCAGCCACTCGCGAACGTATCGCTCCTTCGTTCCGGTGGCGCTCGCGAGCTCGGCGGGGTTCATCGGCCCTTTGGCGGCGAGGGCGCGGTAGAGGCCGAGCTTGTCGCCCAGCAGGACCAGTGATGCGTTCATCGCGGCCCCAACTTCGGTGATCATCTTGCCCATAAAGGCATTCAACCTGTCGGAATTGACCTCCATGACAGCCTCCATACGAGCGTTGGGCATTTTCAAGGGTCTGCGCAATTGCGCGCTGCGGGACCGCGCCAGGCTTCGCGGTCAAAGCCATGGCCTGAACTTGCGCGTCCTCTCAATGGGTCAATCCGCCACGGAGGAGGTTCAAAGCGTCAGGCAGGCGTGATCGGGAACTCGCGAGGCGTCGCCTTGCTGGCATTCGCGTTGCCCGGAGGGTATAATTCGAGACGTTTTGGACGGTAGCCTGAATGTCACGCCTCACAGCTTCTTGCGGATTCGCAGTTCTCTTCGCCGTGCTTGGCCTCGGTGGAACGCCGGTTCACGCGCAGGTTGCGCCGCTACAGTATTTTATACCGGGCGGGCCTTTCGGCTTTGGCGGCAGCGATACCTACGGCAACTCTTCGAGTGTCGATGCGAGCGGGCGCACCACTTTTGCGAACGGCTTCTTTGTCGGAAGCCAACGCGGCAACCTCAATTGGAGCGGCCTGGGCCAGACAGGTGTGACCGGCAATTTCAGCGCGCTGTCCTACGATAGCACGCAGTTCGGCTACAACATGAAGACCACGGGCGGCACGCCCGTCACGTTCTTTGCCGGCTTCGACACGCTGAAATATGGCAACGGCATCGGCAGTTCGGTTGCGCCGCTGACCTCCGGCGCTGCGCCCGGCTATGGCGGATTTGCCGGTGTCGAGTTCAAGCCGACGTCGAACCTCAGCCTGTCCTTCGGGGCCGGGTTCACCCAGCGAGATTCGGGCCGCATGGACAGCGATATCAGATCGGACATGCTGCCCGGCGAGTCGCCGGCGCTCGGCCAGCTACGGCGCTGAAGACTTCATCGCGTAAACTTAGCCACCAGTTCGACATGCGGCGTGTGGCGAAACTGGTCCACCGGCACGACACTCTCGATCTTGTAGCCGCCGTCGATCAACAGCCGCGCGTCGCGCGCGAAGGTGGCAACGTTGCATGAGACTGCAACCACGACCGGCACCTTGCTCGCCGCGAGTTTCAGCGCCTGCGCCTGTGCCCCCTGGCGCGGCGGATCGAACACCACGGCGTCGAAATCGCGCAGCTCCGGCGGCACCAGCGGACGGCGGAACAGGTCACGCGGCTCGGCCTTGATCGGCTTCAGCCCCGACGTGCGCGCGGCTTTCGCCAGCGCGGCGATGGCGCCGGCGTCGTTGTCGTAAGCCGTGACGCGCGCCTTCTCGGCGAGCCTGAGGGCAAACGGGCCGACGCCGCAGAAGAGATCGAGAACCTCCTTGGCCTTGCCGACGCGCTCGGCAACGAGTGCAGCGAGGGTCTCTTCCCCCGCTACCGTTGCCTGCAGGAACGAGCCCGGCGGCAGCGCCACTTCAGCACGGCCCATCCTGATCGTTGGCGGCAGACGTTGCAGCACCAGCTCGCCATGCCGCGTCAGCCGCGCCAGGCGATGCTGCTCGGCAACGCGCGACAGCGCCGTGACCAGCGGCGTCGGCAACGGCCCGGAGCCGCGCACGTCGACATCGAGACCGTTGGCCGTCGCGGTGACCTGGATATCCAGCGGTTTCGTCACCGGCATCTTCGATGTCAGCGGCTCTGCGAGCGCCCAGGCGGCATCGAGCGCGCCGTCGAGCGCGGGATCGAGGATCGGGCAGCGATGGATCGGGATGACGTCGTGCGAGCTCGCCGCCGAGAAGCCGACCTTTAGCACGTCATGCGTGCCGAACCTGCCATGCAGCGTCACGCGCCGACGGCCCGCGCCGTGGGCATCGACCAGCGGCGCCACCTCGCAATCGATGCCGGCCTGGGCCAGCGTCTCGACCACGATGTTGCGTTTCCAGGCGTGATAGGGCTCCGCCGCCCAATGCTGGATCGCGCAGCCGCCACAGACCCCGAAATGCGGGCAGAACGGCTCAACGCGCTCGGGGCTTGCGACGTCGACCGCGAGCAGCTTGCGGCGGTCTGGATGGCCGCCGACATGGTCGACCTCGACACTCTCGCTGCCAAGCGTGTAGGGCACGTAGACCGCATCGCCGGTCGTGAGCGAGACGCCATCGCCGCGATGGCCGACATGATCGATCGTGATGCGTTCAACCACGGCGCGCACCCAGGAAGAATTCGATGTTGCCGTCGCCGCCCGCGATCGAAGAGGGAAACACGGCGATGTCGGTGCAGCCGAGCGACGCGGCAAAGGCTGCGATGTCGTCGCAGATCTCCTGATGCACCGCGGCGTCGCGGATGATGCCCTTCTTGTTGTGCTTCCGATCGGCCTCGAACTGCGGCTTGATCAGCGCCAGCAGGCTCATCGGGGCGGCTGCCAGCGACAGCGCCACGGGCAGCACGATCTTGAGCGAAATGAAACTGACGTCGATGACGACGATATCGGGCCGCGCTGGCAGTCGCTTGCCCTCATAGCTGCGAATGTCGGTCTCCTCCATCGACACGATCCTGGGATGATCGCGCAGCGAGGCATGGAGCTGGCTGGTGCCGACATCGATGGCGAATACCAGGCTCGCGCCGTTCGCCAGCAGCACCTCGGTAAAGCCGCCGGTAGATGCACCGACATCGAGGCAGACATGATCCTCGATCTCGATGGGGTAGCGCTCGAGGGCACCTGCGAGCTTGACGCCGCCGCGCGAGACGTAGGGGTGCGCAGGCTCGGCCTGGATCACCGCGTCCTCGGCGATCGTCTCCGAGGGTTTTGCGACCTGCTTGTCGTCAGCCGTGACGAGGCCGGCCTCGATTGCCGCGCGCGCCCGCGCCCGGCTCTCGAACAGGCCGCGCTCGACCAGCAGAACATCCGCGCGCTTGCGGGCAGGGGGCATGATCTCTCCGGAGACGGTTGAAACGTCTATGTAGCGATCAATCGCGCGGCCGCCATCCGGACGCAAGTCTCGAACGCGGCGAGATCGTGCCAGACGTCGGCCGGCGGTTCTGCCGGCGTCACCAGCGGGCAGCCGTGCAGCTCCAGCGCATGGATCATCATGAGATTGTCGACGAGACCGAAATCCTCGACCGTCAGTCCCTGCGCATCGACCAGCCGGCCGTCCTCGGAGGTGACGGCCATGTAACGGCCGACTCGGTCGGCATAGGTGGTCCCATCGTTGGAATAGGCCAGGCAAAACTTGCGACGGCCGGCCATGTAGCCGAGCTCGTAGACCGTACCCGGGTCGGCACCGGCGCCGCGGAACGGGGTGAGATTGGCGATGATGGCGTCGGCCGCGTCCATCATCGCCTCGTTGCCGCGGAAGATCTGCCGCGACGCATCAGGCGCGGAGAGGTCGATGGCGTTGTCGAGGGGATAGAGGCCGGTGAGCCCGTGAGCAGCGCAGATCGCGGCCTTCTGCCGGCCGATCCCGACCGCATCCGGCAGGAACACGTCGGGACCTGCCAGATAGATTTTCATGAGAACTGCTCAGGAGAAATCAGGCGAGTTGCGAACCGCGGCAAAAACTGCGCTCCCTCCCCCGCTCGCGGGGGAAGATTGGGGAGAGGGTGTCTCCGCAACGGGACAATCCCCTAGAGGAGAGAGCCCTCTCACCCGCGCCTTCGACCTCTCCCGCAAGCGGGAGAGGTGAACAAGCCTCAGGCGAGCTTGACCGTCTCGGTCTTGACGTCCTTGCCGAGCGCTTCGAACACCTTGGCGACGATGCCCTTGGCGTCGAGACCGGCGCGGGCGTACATCGCGTTCGGCGTGTCGTGATCCTGGAACACGTCGGGCAGGACCATCGTGCGGAACTTGAGCATGCCGGTGTCGAGCACGCCCTGATCGGTCAGGAACTGCGCGACATGCGAGCCGAAGCCGCCGATCGAGCCTTCTTCCACCGTGATCAGGACGTCGTGGTCGCGCGCGAGCTTGAGCACCAGCTCGGTGTCGAGCGGCTTCATGAAGCGCGCATCGGCGATCGAGGTCGAGAGGCCATGGGCGGCGAGCTCGTCGGCCGCCTTCTCGCATTCGGCCAGACGCGTGCCGAAGGAGAGCAGGGCGATCTTGCTGCCCTGGCGGATCATGCGGCCCTTGCCGATCTCGAGGGGAACGCCGACGTCGGGCATCTCGATGCCGCGACCTTCGCCGCGCGGATAGCGCAGCGAGCTCGGACGGTCGTTGATCGCAACCTGGGTCGCCACCATGTGGACGAGCTCGGCTTCGTCGGCTGCCGCCATGATCACCATGTTCGGCAGACAGCCGAGATAGGCGTTGTCGAACGAGCCGGCATGCGTCGCACCGTCCGCGCCGACGAGGCCGGCGCGGTCGATGGCGAAGCGGACTGGCAGGCTCTGGATCGCGACGTCATGGACGATCTGATCGTAGCCGCGCTGCAGGAAGGTCGAGTAGATCGCGCAGAACGGCTTGTAGCCTTCGGTCGCAAGACCGGCGGCGAAGGTGACCGCGTGCTGCTCGGCGATGCCGACGTCGAAGGTGCGATCCGGGAACGCCTTGTTGAAGATGTCGACGCCGGTGCCCGACGGCATCGCCGCGGTGATGGCGACGATCTTGTCGTCCTTCTCGGCTTCCTTGACCAGGCTCTGGCCGAACACGTTCTGGTAGGCCGGCGCGTTCGGCTTGGCTTTCGCCTGGGTGCCGGTGGCGACGTCGAACTTGACGACGGCGTGGTACTTGTCGGCGGACGCTTCAGCCGGGCCGTAGCCTTTGCCCTTCTGCGTCACGACGTGGACCAGGATCGGGCCGGTCTCCATGTCGCGGACGTTCTTCAGCACGGGCAGGAGATGGTCGAGATTATGGCCGTCGATCGGGCCGACGTAATAGAAGCCGAGCTCTTCGAACAGCGTGCCGCCGTCCATCATGAAGCCGCGGGAATATTCCTCGACGCGGTTGGCGCGGTTGGCGAGGATCTTCGGCAGGCGCTTGTTGATCTGTTTGGCCGCATCGCGCAGCGTGCGATAGGTCTTGCCGGAGTAGAGGCGCGAGAGATAGGCGCTCATGGCGCCGACCGGCGGCGCAATCGACATGTCGTTGTCGTTGAGGATGACGATCAGGCGCGAGTTCATGGCGCCCGCGTTGTTCATGGCCTCGTAGGCCATGCCCGCCGACATCGCGCCGTCACCGATCACTGCTATAACGTTGTTCTTGCCGCCAGCGAGGTCGCGCGCGACCGCCATGCCGAGACCGGCCGAGATCGAGGTCGAGGAATGCGCGGCGCCGAACGGATCGTAGTCGCTCTCGCTGCGCTTGGTGAAGCCGGACAGGCCGCCGCCGGTGCGCAGCGTGCGGATGCGGTCGCGGCGTCCGGTGAGGATCTTGTGCGGATAGGCCTGATGGCCGACGTCCCAGATCAGCCGATCGCGCGGCGTGTCGAACACGTAGTGGATCGCGGTGGTGAGCTCGACAACGCCGAGGCCCGCGCCGAAGTGACCGCCGGTCACCGAGACGGCATCGATGGTCTCCTGACGCAGCTCGTCGGCGACCTGGCGAACCTGTTCGACCTTGAGCTTGCGCAGGTCGTCCGGCGTCCGGATAGTGTCGAGAAGCGGCGTTTTACTGTATGCGTTCACGGCGATTTCCAATTTGTCAGCACCGGAAGATTGTTCCGGTGCGCGATGGGTTTGCACAATGTCGGCGCAGCGCGAGTCCTTAAACCGTCGGAGCCACCTGCATGGGGCAAAGCCCCGTCTTCAAGCTTAGGTGAGCTTAAGTGCGCTCCGGTTCAGTCTCTGTGATCCCTGTCACGTAGATCGGCTTCGTCCGTCCCAGCCAATTTCATTAGCGATTTGAAGCGCTTGTCGTCGGAAATCGGTCCCCACGTCAAAGCTAACAAAAAGCCACACTCCGCGCAGCTTTACACCAAAGCTTGGGCCAAAGCCAACCCGCCCGACCGACTACGGGTATGCAGGTGCAACCGGCGGGCTAATTTGGTTAATCTCGGCGCCGGAGGGGAGGTTCCAATTCTGCCCGGTTCCTTGGCAGGATTCTGGGCATAAGAACAGCTATTTTGGCGTGATTCGCCGGGTCAAAACGCAGCGGCGAGGGAATTCGCCAATTCTGCTGCCCCGCCACCCGGTCCGCGAGCGGCGACAGCGGCGTGCGATCTTGAAAATTGCAGGTGGCCGATGCTTGAAACGGGCGGCTTTGGGGCGCCGTGCCTTACTGCACGTCGAGCGGTGCGGTGCCGGTGGCCTGGCCGCTGGCATCGGTGGTGATCTTGTCGACGCGCGCCTCGGCCTGACGCAACAGCTCCTCGCAGCGCCGCTTCAAGGCTTCGCCGCGCTCGTAGATCGTGACGGATTCCTCGAGCGGCACCTTGCCGTCCTCGAGCCGCTTCACGATCGTTTCGAGTTCCTCGATCGCGCGCTCGAAGGTGAGCCGGGAGATGTCGATTTGGGTATTTTCGGCCATATCCGTTTCCGATTGCCCGATTCGCTACTCGTGTAAAACAGCAGAGTTTTGCGGGCTTAATGTGGCGAGTGGGTCAAGCACCCATCAGGGCGCCGACATGCGCCGTAACAGATTCTTTCAGTCCTTGCAGGTCGTAGCCGCCTTCGAGCACAGAAACAACGCGGCCCTCTGCGGATTTGTCGGCTAGGTCCATCAGCTTGCGCGTGACCCAGGAATAGTCTTCCGCGCGCAAATTCAGCGAGGCCAGCGGATCGCGGTAATGCGCGTCGAAGCCCGCTGAGATGATGAGCAACTCGGGGCTGAATTTTTCGAGTTGCGGCAGGATCAAATTCTCGAACGCCGAGCGGAATTCGGGTCCGCCGTCTTCCGAGGCCAGCGGTGCGTTGACGATGGTGTCGTGATCGCCGCGCTCGCCCTTGGCACCGGTGCCTGGAAACAGCGGCATTTGATGCGTCGAGCAATACATCACGGTCGGGTCCGACCAGAAGATGTCCTGGGTGCCGTTGCCGTGATGCACGTCGAAATCGACGATGGCGGCGCGCTTGATGCCGTATTTGCGCTGTGCATGGCGCGCGGCGATCGCGACATTGTCGAAAAAGCAGAAGCCCATCGGCTTGCCGATCTCGGCGTGATGGCCGGGCGGGCGCACCGCGACGAAGGCGTTGCGATGCTCGCCGTTCATCACCGCTTCGGTCGCAGCCACCGCCCCGCCGACGCCGCGCATCACCGCTTCCCACGTGCCCGGGGACATCGACGTGTCGCCATCGATATAGACTTGGCCGCTGGTCGGCGCGATGTGGCGCAGCTCGGTGACGTAGTCCTCGTTGTGGCAGAGCGTCACGAGATCGAGATCGCCCTCCGGCGCGAGATCACGCGCCAGGAACTGGAAGCGCTCAACCGCAAGCGCTTCCTCCACCGCGCGCAGGCGGTCGGGTCTTTCAGGGTGTCCCGGCGGCGTGACGTGGTCGAGGCAGGCCTTGTGGGAAAGGAGAAGCGTGCTCATCAGGTCGGCCTCACTGGGAACGAACTCTCGGCGTCGCTTGACGCATCCGGCGCCAAAACGCAATGCAAAACCCAATCTAGGGGTTCCACCGCGAATGGCAAAGGGCTGTCCCGTTCCGCCCAGGTTTGATCCGGATCAATTCACGCGCAGGATGCGAGTCGGCGGCAGCGGGCCGATCGGACCATGCGCCCTGAAAAACGCAAACAGCGCATCGGCGTCATAGCCGCCATATTGCGGCGAAGCGCCCCGTTTCGCGACCGTGAAGCCGTCGCCGCCGACCGCCAGATAATCGTTGACGGTGACGCGGTAGCCGGTGGCCGGCTCGATCGGCTTGCCATTGAGCGTCATCTTGTCGACGATCACGCGCTCGCCGAACGGCTTTGATGCATCCCAGCTGTAGCTGAACCCGATCGACACCTGGAGGATCCGCGGCCGCTTCGGATCGAGCCATTGCTGCTCCAGCATGTCCTTGAGCTGGCTGCCTGACAGCGTCATGGTGACGAGGCGGTTGCGGAATGGCTGGCTCGCGAACAGCTCGCCGTAAGACACCGCGCCGTTCTCTTTCGGGATGATGTCGGTGCGGATGCCGCCAGGATTGGTGAGCGCGATGACAGCGCTGCCATCCTTGGCGTCTTTGGTGGCGGCAAGCTGTGCATCGGCGATGACGTCGCCGAGCGCGCTTTCGCCGGCGTCGTTCGGGACGCGCGACAGCGTCTGCATCACCGATCCGGCCGGCCGGTTGGCAATCGGCGCCGAGAGCTTGTCATAGGCGTCGATCAGCGCGGTCTGCTCGGGATCCTTGGCGAGCGAGGCGTTGGCGACGATAACGTTCTCGGCCCTGGCGCTGACGATGTCGCGTGTTGCCGGATCGAGCTTGAGGTCGATCGCGGTGACCAGCGTGCCGTATTTGTCGCCGCTGGTCACCAGCCGGCCGTCGATCTGGCAGACATAGGCGCGATGTGTGTGGCCGCTGACAACGACGTCGACGGCGCGGTCGAATTTTTTCACGATGTCGACGATCGGGCCTGTGATTGCGGGGCACTCGTTGTAGTCGCCCGAGGGTTCGCCGCCCTGGTGGATCAGCACCACGATCGCCTCGACACCCCGTGCCCTCAACTGCGGCACAAGCGCGTTCACCGTCTCGGCCTCGTCGCGGAATTCGAGCCCGGCAATGCCTGACGGAGAGACGATGCCGGCGGTCTCCTTCAACGTCAACCCGATGAAGGCGACCGGGATGCCTTCGAACTCCCGGATCTCGTATGGCGGCAACACGCTCTTGCCGGTCGCGGTCTCGATGGTGGAGGCCGCGAGATAGTGGAATTTCGCGCCGGTGAAGGGACGTGGTCCCTGACATCCATCTTCCGGATGGCAGCCGCCGTTCTGCATCCTGAGCAGTTCGGTCTTGCCCTCGTCGAATTCATGGTTGCCGACTGAGGTAATCGCAAGCCCCATCATCGAAAGCGCTTCGACCGACGGCTCGTCGTGAAACATCGCCGACAAAAACGGGCTCGCCCCGATCAGGTCGCCGGCGGCAGCGAGGATGGTGTTCTTGTGTCCCTCGCGGAGCTGCTGCACCAGCGTCGCCATGTACTCGGCGCCGCCGGCGGCGACCATCACCTTCTTGTTCTTGTCCTCGGGGTCATTGATGCGGATGCCGCCCGGCGGCGGACGGAGATTGCCGTGGAAATCGTTGATCGCGAGAATACGCAGCTCGACGGGCGCCACGGTCTGGGCCGCGGCGGGCAGGGCGGCGAGCGCGAGGGCGAAGCTGGTCAGGCGGAGAAGATGTCGCATGGAACAAGATTAGTCATTCCGCGCGAAGATTTCACGAAAGTTCTCTTGCCTACCGCTTCTTCCTGTTCGCAAACGCATTGAATGCGGCCGTCGCCTCGTCCGATTTCAGCCGCTCGCCGAACAGATGGGCTTCCCGGTCGATGCGGCGGGTGAGCTCTTCCGGCGGGGCACGCAGCAGTTTGCGCGAGGTTGCGACGGCTTCGGCCGGTAGCCGGCTGATCTCGCGCGCCACCTTGCGGGCCTCGACCTCGGTATGTCCCGGCGAGACCACGGTGTTGACGAAGCCTGCGGCGTGGGCCTCGGCGGCGGTAAAAGTGCGCCCCATCACCAGCATGGCGAAGGCGCGCTGATAGCCCATCGTGTGCGGCATCAAGAGGCTGGCGGCGCCGACCGGCACGAGCCCGAGATGGATGTAGGGCGCTGAAAATGTCGCAGCATTCGAGGCAAGCACATAGTCGCAGTGGAACAGCATCACCGTGCCCATGCCGATCGAGGCGCCGTCCACGGCCGCAATGATCGGTTTGGCGTTGAGGGTGAGCGAATAGAGAAATTTTGCGCCGTCCGACAATGTTTCCGGGCGCGAGGTGTCGGCGTGCATGAAGTCGTCGATGTCGTCGCCGGCCGTGAACACGCCGGAGCCGCCGGTGATGATCATGCAGCGGATATCGGGATTGTTCTGCGCGGTGTCGATCGCGCGGCTCATCTCGCGATACATGTCCAGGGTGATCGCATTCTTCTTGCTCGGGCGGCGCAGGGTGATGACGCGCGTTCCACGGTCTTCGGTGACGATGATATTGCCGTTCGGCATGAGGACTCCCTGCGGCCGCCGCGGCGCCTGCCATCGGCGAGTCTTGCGAGACTGAGCCTACATGATCCGGCACGCGTGCCAATCCTGCGGTTCAACCATTTCGGCGGTGACGCTCGTAAGCGGTTGCATCACACCCGTCCGATGATGGCGTTCGCCGGGAACCTCGCGGTAGGTGCATCACACATCCTGCGGCGTTTTGCGCATTGCAACAATCAGCTACAATGTTTCATTTGAAAAACCGGTGGTTGTGCGTCACGATCAGCCGTCTCGTTCCATGAGGCCGATACTTGATCGCCGCAACGGGTGCTGATGAATCCTCGCTTCACTACCGTGGCTGGCGCGTGGTGCTGGCCTGCTTCCTGATGGCCTTCTTCATGTTCGGCTTTGGCCTCTACGGCCAGGGCGTCTATCTCGCCGAGCTCCAGCGCGCCCATGGCTGGCCCGGTACGCTGGTGTCCGCGGCCAGCACATTCTCGTTCCTGCTGACCTCCGTCTTCGTCATCTTCACCGACGATCTGCTCGCCCGCATTGGGCTGCGGGGGCTGATCCTGTGCGGGCTGACGGCGCTTGGCGCATCGACCGCGCTGCTGGGACTGATGCAGGCGCCCTGGCAGCTCTATCTTGCCTATGCGCTGATGTCGGTCGGCTGGACCGGCATGGGCTCGGTGGTGATCGCGACGGTGCTGAACGCGTGGTTCGCGCGGCGCCGCGGGCTCGCGCTCAGCCTCGCCTTCAACGGCGCCACATTCGGCGGCATCATCCTCGTTCCGGTCTTGCTGGCGCTGAGCAGCAGCATCGGTTTCCGCTCAGCCATGCTGGCAGCCACCATCGTGATGGTCGTGCTGGTGCTGCCGGTGGTCGTCGTCTTCACCAGCTGGCCGGTCGACGCGTCGCCGAATGCCGCAGATGTCTCTGGCGGCAAGGTGGCGCGTCATTCGCGGAAGGAACTGCTCGCCAACGCGTCATTCTGGACCATGGTGCTGCCGATCGCGATCGCGTTGTTGGCGCAGATGGGATTCATCATCCACCAGGTGACGTTTCTCGAGCCGCTGATCGGCCGCGCCAGTGCAGGCCTCGCCGTCACCATCATGGCGGCGATGGCGGTGGTCGGCCGGCTGTCGCTCGGCCTGTTCGTCGACCGGCTCGATCCGCGGCTTGCCTGCGCGGCGTCGATGACCAGCCAGGCGGCGGCGCTGCTTGTGCTCCTGCAAAGCCAAAGCCCGACCGTGCTGCTCATGTGCTGCGCCGTCTATGGCTTCTCGATCGGCAACATGATCACATTTCCGCCTTTGATCATCCAGCGCGAGATCGGCAGCGCGGCTTTCGCGGCCGCGATGGGGCTGGGGACGTCGATCAGCGGCATCGTCAGCGCCTTCGGCCCGGGCCTCATCGGCCTCGTGCGCAGCGTGAGCGGTGACTACACGATGGCATTTGCCATGTGCGTGGTGCTGGACGTCATCGCTGCCGGCATCGTGCTGTGGCGGCCAGGGAGAGGAGTGAAGACGGTGGCTTCGTAGGGCGGACGTATGGCACGCGCGTACTACATAATCGGTGTCATCGCCCGACTTGATCGGGCGATCGAGTACTCCGAGACCTCTGCGGTTCATTGAGAAGCCGCGGCATACTGGATTCCCCGCCTTCGCGGGGAATGACAGCGAGGAGGGCGCTTACCCCAACAGCACCGCATCCGCTGCTGCGACCGACTCCGCGCTTTCCGTCACCGTGCGCTCGAGCGCGCCGGCCTGTACGGTGATGTTCTCGGCGAAGAAGCGCGCGAGCGAGACGTAGCGTGCGGCCTCGGCGCTGCCGTCGGCCTTGGCGGCGAGCGCCTCGGTGGCCAGCATGCAGCCGCCGAGCGTCGCGCCAAACTGCTGCAAATACGGCGTGGCGCCGGCGAGCGCCTCGTTCGGCGCTGACGTGACGCGGTCCAGCAGCCACTTGCTCGTTCGCGCCAGCGCCTCCAGCGCCTCGCGCAGTTTCACGCCCGTAGTGCCGAAGGCTGGATCGTTCGAGGCTTCGACCTGCTTGACGGTGGCGGACAGCTCGTCGAGCAACGCCCACACCGACGCGCCGCCGTTGGCGGCGAGCTTGCGCGTGACGAGGTCGATCGCCTGGATGCCGTTGGTGCCCTCGTAGATCGCGGTGATGCGCGCATCGCGATAATGCTGCGCTGCGCCGGTCTCCTCGATGAAGCCCATGCCGCCATGCACCTGCACGCCGAGATAGGCGACCTCGTTGCCGATATCGGTGGAATAGCCCTTTGCCATCGGCGTCAGCAGCGCGGCGCGTGCGGCGGCATCGGCGCGCACCTTCGGGTCCTTGGCGCGCGTCGAGACGTCGATCGCGACAGCGGTCGCATAGCAGATGGTGCGCGCGGCCGCGGTCTGCGCCCGCATCCGCATCAGCATGCGCTTGACGTCGGGATGCACGAAGATCGCATCCGACCCGTCGCCCTTCTTGTCGATTGCGCGGCCCTGCCTGCGCTCCTGCGCATAGGCCAGCGCCTGCTGATAAGCGCGATCGGCAACGCCGACGCCCTCCAGGCCGACGCCGAGGCGGGCCTGGTTCATCATCGTGAACATGCAGCGCATGCCCTGGTTCTCTTCGCCGATCAGGAAACCGATCGCGCCGCCATGGTCGCCCATGGTCATGGTGCAGGTCGGCGAAGCGTGCATGCCGAGCTTGTGCTCAACGCCGGAGGCAAAGATGTCGTTGCGCGCGCCGAGCGAGCCGTCGGCATTGACCATGAATTTCGGCACGAGGAAGAGCGAGATCCCCTTGGTGCCGGCCGGCGCATCCGGCAGCCGAGCCAGCACGAAATGCACGATGTTGTCGGTCATGTCGTGCTCGCCATAGGTGATGAAGATCTTCGTCCCCTTGATGCGATAGGTGCCGTCCGCCTGCTTCTCGGCGCGGGTGCGCAGCGCGCCGACGTCGGAGCCGGCCTGTGGCTCGGTGAGCTGCATCGTGCCGGTCCATTCGCCGGAGACGAGCTTTTCGAGATAGATCGTCTTCAGCTCCTCGCTGCCATGCTCCTCCAGCGCCTCCATTGCGGAAGCCGTCAGCAGCGGACAGAGGCCGAAGGCGACGTTGGAGGCGCTCCAGATCTCGGTGCAGGCGGCGTTGATCGCCAGCGGCAGGCCCTGGCCGCCGAAATCCTGCGGCCCCGAAACCGCGTTCCAGCCCCCCTCGGTCCAGCGCTTGTAGGCATCCGGCCAGCCCGGTGCGGTCGTGACCTTGCCGTCGTCGAGCTTGATGCCGTGCTGGTCGCCGACCTTGTTGAGCGGCGCCAGCACGTCGGTCGCGAATTTGCCGGCCTCCTCCAGCACCGCGGACACGATGTCGCCGTCGAAATCGCCGTAATGGCCGGCTTCCACGGCGGCCTTGAGGCCGGCGCCGTGGTTGAGCGACAGCAGCATGTCAGAGATCGGCGCGCGGTAGGTCATGGCTCACTCCCCGAGGACAGGTTTGGCGCCGTATTCCCATGAAACGCGGGAGGTCTCAATGGGCGGGAGGGACGAGGATCGGGCCTATAATAGTGTGTCGCCCGGCCGGCCTCCGGTCTGTGGTATTTTGCCCCTCCAGCGGTTGAAATGCCGCGCCGCTCCCTATAGACCGGCTGCGACCAAGGGGAATCTGCGGATGCCAGTTCTTCCACCGTTCCCTTCGTCGCCTGATGGGGCGTAGCCAAGCGGTAAGGCAGCGGATTTTGATTCCGCCATTCGGAGGTTCGATCCCTCCCGCCCCAGCCAGCACTCAAGTTGCTGAGTTCACGATATAAACAGCTCCATTCCCGCCCAATTTCTTGAGCGCGTTTGGAAATGAAGCTTCCAATGCTCGGTCCCAGAATCGAACAAAGCGGCGTCATGCATTACATCGAGCATATTGGCCTATCTGCGTGGCTTTCATCCGCAACATATACCGCGGGGAGGCCACGCCGACAGGTCTATTCTGCCCGCATGGTACAATTGCGTACTACGGCGTACAAATCGGACAATCCGTCGAAATGATGCATCTCGACTGAGCCCAACTCTAAGATGTTGTCCGTTTTTCACAGCCGGACTGAATACCCAAGAGCGCATGAACTGGCGGACTCGGGAGTTGCGGAGTCTTCTGGATCTGTCACAGGCGCTGGAAGGTTAGCAGTCGCCCAGATCGACGAGCAATGAGGCCGCCAGGCCTTCTTCGGCGATAGAGACTCGATGATGTTGCATAGCCTTCGTCAACGCCGGATCCCAGGCCGCGTCGACCACCTTTCCCGCGAGGGGCGCTGCGATGGCCGAGGCCGCCCGGAGGGCAACCTCGTAATCCTCCGCGCGGAAACGCCACGGTTGCGCGCCGTGTTCCCGCATGACGTGATTGCCGATGCGCAATCCCGGCCAGTCGAAATCGCCATGATATCGAAGTCGCGCGCCAGCGGACGTAAGCTGAGACAGGAGGCATCGCTGCGCGGCGGCCGGCATGCCGTCGGTGCAAACCATCGGTGCGCAGTGGGCGCCCCAGCGGTCGGCAGCGATCGAAAGCAGGTTTGGATTCTCGCAAACGTACACTTCGCGTCCGGCGACGTTCCATGTGGGCGCTGAACGCAGCAATACGCGCAGCGACGCGTAGGCCGGCTCTCCCGGCGGCCTTCCGTAGCTTTCCGTTTCGCTCGTGGGAAGATTCAGGAAGAGGGCTGGGCGTGCCAGTTCATTGACGAGAACACCCACCTTCGCCCAGATGTCGCGGTCCCGTTCTCCGTTTTGCCTTTCTTCGTCCGCGCTCTCCTCCATGGAGTCATCGCAGGCTCGCGGAAAGGCTTGGCGGCAGACAGCCATCACGATGGTCACCGTTGGCCGTCCGCTATCCAGCGCATGGGCGTCGCCCAAGACCTCGGCAGCCAGTTGCGAGCGCGTGATGCCGTTGGCCGGCAGACATTGCAGGACCGCTTCAGCACGGCGACATATTTGGCTCGCGGCCGAAGGCTCTCGTTTGGCGAGGCGTTTGAGCAGGCCCATGCCTGCCGGATTCCCAAGCAATCCGACGAGTCCGGGGTGATTGCAACTCCCGATTACGTCCGACCAAAGGACTTGTGAATGAAACCGCTCGCTGGCGAGGTTGGCAATCGGGCCGTCAAGCCGCTCAAGCGCGTCGCGCAGCGAGGAAGCGATGCCAGAATTCCGGAAGGCCGCGTCGATCTGGCGAACATCGATCCGCAGCGAATTCGCATAGTGCTGCGGACGACCGAGCAGCGACGCCAGCGCAGCGTGCTCCGGCGCCGTCAAATCGCCGATACGAAAACTCTCGACCACGCCATTCAACGGCACGCGTTCGAAGCGCCGACGCAGGCGCTTGCGCAGGGAGGCGAGATGGTTGCCGCCGAGCAGGCGTCGAAGGCGTTCTTCGGCCCCATCGGTCATGCCGGCGCAAACCTGCGGTCGGGATCGGCCTCGCGTACTCTTGCCTTTCCGTCCCAGGTCCAACGCGAAACGAACACTGCATCGATGCCCTCTTGGCGCTGCAACTGGCAGATCGATACGCCAGGCAGTTCGGCGTAGCAGGCCCACTCTCGTTCGCTCGTAATGACGAAATCCAGATCGAACTCCCGGATGAGGCCCATACAATGAGCGCGTGCGGTATCGTCGATGCCGGCAAAAGCTTCGTCGAGTAAAATCAACCTCGGTGCTAGCGCGTAGCTGCCTTGGCTGTAGAAACTGGCGACAGCGGCAAACAACGGCACGGTGAGGCCGAGGGCCCGCTCCCCGCTGGAAGCCGGTCCGGAAAGCTTGCGCCATTGACCGTCTTGCCAGCGTTCGACACGGAATCTGTGCCAGCGTCGATAATCGAGCGCGCGCGAAAGCTGGTCGATCAGGCTACCGCCATCCGCTTCGGCGAGCTCGCGCTCGGCTGCGATGCGCTGCTGCAACATCGCACCGACAACCCGACGGTCCTCGGACGACCACAGGTCCGCGTTGGTATTGAGGAGACGCTTACGCGCAGCCTCGAGGCCGACTGGGGCGCCTTCTTCCTCCGACAGAGGCGGCCACAACAGGCGAAAGCGGACGCCCGTCGATGTTGGCCGACTGTACAGTTCCTTGTTAATCGCGTCGCGCTGCGCCTCCGCTGTCTGCAGCAGACGCTGAATTTCGGAGGCGATCTCGGCTTGAAGATGATTTTCCAGCGCAGCGCGCTCGTTGGCGTTCAACAGTTCGGTGCGCTGGTCGATCTCTGCCTCAAGCCGTGTCGCGAGGCGGTCCGGGCGTTCGGACCGATTCTGGTAGATGACGCTTACGATGAGGCCCCAGTCGCTCTGTTCGGCAAGCACCTGATGGCCGAGCGCACTGAGGGAACGTTGCAGTTCTGTAAAGTCTTCGCCAATCTGCCGCTGGACGCGCGTCCACGCCTCGTCGTCATCCGTCACGCTGGATAGGGCATGTTCGGCACGGCGGGCCAGCGTCAGCGCTGGATCTATCGTCCAGGGGCTACTCGCGTCCGGTACCTCCAGGTCTGGCAATGCGGCCGACAGCAGACCTGCCAAGGTGAATTGCCGGAACTTCGAAATGGCTTGTGCACGCGCTTCGCTGCCGCGCTCAAACGCCGCATTAGCGGTTGCGGACTGCTCATCGGCGACAGCACGCGCCTCGCCGGCCTTCTGCAAGGCCGTCCCTGCCTTCTTCCATCCTGTCTCGCACCGTTCGACGCCGGCACGCGCCTCACTGAGCATCTGCTGCAGTTCCTCGACTCTTGCACCTACTGCTTCGCGCAATACAACAAGCCGGGATGATGCTTCTTCCGCCTCGATCCGAGCCGCATCGCGCTGCTCTTGATGCCTCTTCACGTCGTCAAGCATTTCAGCTTCGCGGGCGCGCTGCCTGTGTAGATCTGCGAGCGCCAGGCGCAGCTCATGGATGGCTTGCGTGAGCCGGATCTGCGAATCCTGATAGTTGTTCAGCGCCGCTTCGATCGCAGGCAACGCAGCAGGTGATATTGGCAAACGCAAATCGATAGCATCGGCGGAAAGCCGTTCACGCTCCCTCCGCAGGTTTTCTTCCGCCTTCCGGTATGGAGCGTCGGCCTCGACCAGCCGGTCGCGGGCAAGTTGGGCGTCGCGGGCAGCAGCGGTGCCGGCGAGATGTGCTTCTCGAAGGAGGTCATCGGGCGGAGCCTGCCGCCATTCGGCGTCTGCCTCGTGCTGATCGCTGGCGAGTTGCCCGGTCTTCGCCTGCAGGGTCGCGAGTTCGTGGCCGATTGACACTAATCTCTCGGCAATTTCGGTCAGCCGCTGCTCGCGGGCGGCGGCGCGAGCGGCGTATCCGATATAGACCGCCGCGGGTTTAACCCAGGCGCCTGCCAGACTGCCAAGGCGGAATTGGCCGTCGGGAACCACCCAGACCTCGCTTTCGACAGGATCATCGTCGCTGCAGGCGATTGCCGCCAACACCTGCTCGACGACATCAGCCGATACGGTGCTGTGGTCCGGCAGGGCAGCCTGCAGCCAATCGGCAAGTGATGCCGGATGCGGTCGCCGCGGCAAGATTTGCGTATCGTGCAGCGCGGTGCCGCCGTCTTTGGTTTGCAGCCGGCCACCGGGCGAAACCCATGCATCGAGCAGGCCAGCAGCTTCCAGCGCAGCTTCGAGGCCGGCGCGCTGCGGGCCGGTCACCGCATCGCGAAAGTCGACCAATTGCCAGAGTGGCGCGCCGGTATGAGCAGCCCTCGCATCGGAGCTTCGCGTGTAAGGTGCGGGGGGCATCGTGTCGATGCCGGCTTCGAGACAGCTACGCGCGTGTTCAAGGGTCTCGCGCTCAACCTCCAGCACCTGGCGTTCGCCGTCGAGCGTGACGCGACGTTGTGCAAGCCGCTGATTGGCTTGCATCGGGGCTGCCTGCAGCAAATGGCGCGTCGGATTATCTCCATCCAGAGTTGTGACCCAGTCGCCCAGGGTTGCCAACGCCGCAAGACAATCGTCGGAGCCGACTTGCAGTTGTTTCAGGCCGGCGAAGTATCGCTCCCAGGCCTCGATAAGATCGGTGCCCTTGCGTTCGACGTCGGCATCCGCCAACTCACGTTGATGCACTGCGGCTTCGACCGCATCCTGTCTATCGTTGCGTGCGCCCAAGCGCTGCGCGTGCTCGACTTCGACGAGCGCCATGTCGGCGTGGCGCTGGCGGAGCAGCGCGATCTGCTCGCGTCGTCCGGTGACCAATTCCCGCAGCGCGACCGATGCGCCGTCGAACGTCTTTTGCGCCAGTTCGACCAGTGCATCGGTCGTGAGCGTTGACAGCGGGTTCTTTGCGTGAAGGCTGGCAATACCCGCCGCTTCGGCATGGACCATGCCGTCCTGGCGCAATCCGGCCATGCTGCGTTCGGCCGCGAGCGCGCGTTGATTGGCGAATTCCGTGTCCTTCGTGCTGCGCTCCGATCGCCTGATCGACTCCTCGAGGGTTGAAGCTGCTCCCTGCGCTGTGCGTCCACGCGCGTCCGCTTCTTTCACGGCCAATTCGAGGCGGTTAGCATCTTCCATCGCCGGGCTGCTACGCAGCGTTTCGAGGCGGGCGCGTTCGCTGGCCAGCGCGACCTCCGTCTCGTGATGCGCGGTCTGGGCTATTGCCTCATCGCTCCTTGCGTTTTCAAGCCGGACTTGAGCCTCGCTGCGCGCTCGGCTGGCGCTGTCGAATTCAGTCTGGGCCTGACGCAGCGCGCGCGCTTGCCGGCGGCTCTGCGTTCCGGCGTAGATGCGATAGCGTTGGTCGAATTGCGCGACCGCCTTGGCCAGCGCCTGGTATTCTTCAAGCTGACGGCGGTCCTCCTCGAGTTGGCCGAGCGCTTCGGCCACATCGCCGAGTAACTCCGGCGCAAGTGGCGGCAAGGCCTCAGTCAGTGCGTTCGAGAGCGCGGTTTCATCCGGCTTCCTCGAAAGTTGCGGCTGCCGCAACTGGATAAGGGTGTCCATCAATGCATCGTAACGCTTGGCGCCGAGGTGAAACAGCCGTTCGTCGACCGCGCGACGATAGCTGGTCGCGGTGTCGAAGACCTGGCCGTGGCTGTGGAGCGCGTCGCGAAGGCGTTCCCTGGTCAATACGACGCGCTGGTCGCTCATCAACCAGATGTCTTGATTGATGCGCTGCGCTTGCTCTGCCTCCTCGATCAGGAAGAACCAGCTTTCCACCTGCGGGCGGGCGGCGACCGCGGAAAGCCCAACTCCGAGCGACAGATATCGCGGCGTGCCGTCTTCGGCGAGGCGACCGAACTCGATCCACGCATAACCATTGCGACGATCATGGCTGTTCATCAGGAGATTCCAGGCCATCCTCTTGCCGCTGTCCCCATCGGGCTCGATGCGCGATGGCTTCACCTGTGCGTCGAGCAGGAAGGGCAGGGTCAACGACAGCACCTTCGACTTGCCGGTGCCGTTATTGCCGCGCAACAGCAAGTGGCCGTCGCGGAACCAGAATTCCTCACTGTCGTAATGAAACAGCTCTATGACCCCGAGCCGTAAGGGTTGCCAGCGCGGCCGCGTTGGAACCGGTAGATTCGGTCTTTCGTGCGGTAGCGAAAGCAAGGCCAACATCGTCTTCATCTGGAAAAGAGAGAGTCGGAGACGGGGATTGGCATGTCCGGTGTTTCCTGGCGGATTTCGGCCTCGCCCAGTGCGAAACGCGCAAGCGCCGGAAGCGGCAGGATGGAGTCGGCGCTCCTGACAATTAGCTGGAGCTTCTCAAGACGCCCTATCGCAACCTTCGCGAGCTCACGTTCGGCGCCTGGTTCACGTGCCGATTTCCGCCAATAGCGACCATATCGGCCCTTGGCGTCACGCAGGAGGTCGACGATATCGTGCTCGCGCTTGACGAAGGGCTGCCTTCGGCCGGCGGTATCGGCCTGCTGCCTATAGTCCGTGGCGAGGTATTCTGCAGCCAGCAATGTCACATGTGCATCGGTGCCTTCGGCAGGCATTGCGATATCCGTTAGCGTGCCTGTTTCATCGACAAGGGCCAGCCCCTCGGCTCGCTGCTCTGCGACCAAACCTGTCGCGTCGCACAGACGGGCGGCCATCGCCCCGCGTTGGTTTATGAAATAGGAGCGGGCCTCCGGGTTCAAGTCTTCAAGGTAAACCGCCGGATCGTCGAGGAGGCGACGCGCGATCCGGTGTCTCAACGCCGTGCGCTGACCCTCGTCGCTGTCCGCGACGTGCTCATCGAGCAGGGTGTGCAACCGCTGGTCCAGTGTGTCGGGCGCCTCTTCGGCGGGCCAGGTCGACGGGCCCCGCACGGCCGCCAGCATGCCGGCGAGCGCTGGCCGATGCACGTCGTAGAGCGCATCTGCCTGATCGCCTCCACCCTGCACGAAGGCATCTTCATCGCCGGCAACACGCTGCAGCACGCCCAGGCTCAACAAGGTACGGCATACCGCTACCAGTTCACGTCGCTCGTGATGGGAGCCAAGCCTGAAGGTGAAGCCGAGTGACGTCAGTCCTGGTTCGGCGGCAAGACCGAGCAATCTTTCTACCAGAATGCGAAGGGTGACTTGGGGGTCGGCGCGTTCGAGCACCGCGCAGGCAAGGCAGAGCAGCACATACTTGCGGCGATCATAGTCGGGCAGGCCGCGAGTGGAGTTGTTGAGATCTGCGGGCCGCTTGTAGAGACGCGCGCCCTCCCGTCCGATCTGCAACGGCCATCCGGTTTCGCGGGTAAACCACTCTTGCAGGGCGTTTGCCTGGCGGCGCACTGCAATAAAGTCTTCATGCATTGGACTCATCAACGGCGTCATCAACAAGGCGCGGAGAGCGCCGCGAAATTCTTCGCGCTGGAACTGGCGCTGTTGCTGGCCGATGCTGCGGCTGTCCCTGGATCTCTGACGACTTGTCTTCATTGCACGTCTTGTGTCGATGTAATTGTGATCACGTGGTCGCGCCCGCCGAAAATGCCCCGCGGTGTATTGATTTCGGCATAACTGTCGGGAGGGAGCGGCTTCAGATGAACGTGCAATGGACCGTCACCTGTCGGCCGTTCTGCCACGGATTCTGGACCAGCCTGTTCGGACAGAGCTTCGCCAAGCAATCCCAGGAACAGGCTGAAGGCGTGTGTGTCGAGTTCGCCCAGGTTGGAGAGATACGTGGGCTGTCCGGTCGCCAGACGCTTGCGAGCCGCCTCGACTTGCTGAGATTCTTGCGCGAGTTCGCGCGCCAGGCGTGTGCGGGCCTCCGTACGATCCCGCACGCGCGGCAGAGGCCCTCTTGGAGCGGCTTCGCCGTATTCGCGCAAGCGAGGGTGAATCACCAAGGGCGGGGCGTCGGCCCAGCGGGTGGTGGCCGGCACGTCAATCCCCGCATCGATGTCGAGCGAAAAATGCCGCGCGGGATTCAGCGCAAAGGCGGCGCGGGCAAGTCGGTGGGCCTCGTTGTCGTCGGCGCAGGCGACAAACCAGCCGGCCAGAACGCGGAAGTCGGCAGAGCGATCGCTGCGGCCGCTCCGCCGTTCGTTGAGTGCCGCGATGGCGGCCAGAAGCTGCGGAATGGCCGATCGTGCCCTCGCTCGCAACAACTCGGCTTGCGATGGTTCGTGGCTGGAGCGGAAGAACCAGCCACGCAGCCCCCTCCAGCGCTCGCGCCATCCCTCCCGGTAACGGGTTTGCGCGTCGATCTGATCCTGGATCTCGCCTGGAGCGGCATCGCGCCCTTCGCGCGCGGCGACCTGTTGCAGCATCGCATCGATCCTCGGCTCCAGAGCATCGATCAAGCCGGCGATAGTGTCGGACCGGCGCACCAGATCGCCGATGAAGCGCTCCAGATAATCGATGAGTTGTCGCTTGTAGTTTAGCACTGCACCGGCCTGTGCCTGCTGCAGCTCAATGCTCCGTGCAACGCCGGCCATGAACGCCTGTGCATTCTCGGCAAGGCCTTCGAAAACGCGGACGAGATCTCGAAGCGTTTCATGGACCTTGGCCACATCCGGCTCGGTCTCGGCAGCCAGCGCCCGCAGAGCTTCGAGCCGGCTCGCGATGTCTTCGAGGGCTATGCTTTGCAGTTCGGCGCGACGTTCTAGGGTCTGCACGAAAAGCGCCAGCGCCGATTCTACGGCTTCACCGCCTTGCGAGAGCCGATAGAGATAGCGAGCACGGTAGAAATCACTGAGACTGGACACCCGCGCAGTGTCAGGATGCGACTCCAGATTGCCCCAGACCGTGAGCTGGGTCAGCGCGGCATTGACTTCTTCAATCTCAGGGAGCTTGGCTGGCCATCGAGCTTCGGCAAGCACTTCGTCCGGTCTTAGCTGCAGCCGGTACTGCCGCTTGGCTGCGGCGAAAACGTCCATGATGCAGCGATAAAAGTAGGCCTTTTCGGCGCTGACGTGCCTGAAAAGTTCGGCCGAATCGCTTACGGCTTGCATGGGCAGCCTTCTCGATATTCCGACGGAGATCCGCAACCTGCGCGATAGGCTAGTCTATTTTCCCACACGCTGCAGCCTGCGGTGCTATCTCGGTCCTCGAAATACACCTGATTTATAGAATCCCAGATAGCCATTGGTTGTCGTTCGGTGTCCTGTCACGAGCGGCGATGGTGAGATCCTTCGTCGGCATCGCGGCGGTGGCCATGCGGCGCGGCTCGTCGAATGACAACGGTTGTCGCTGTGAGGGCAGCACGGAGCGTCCGTCGCGGGCGAGATCGGTTGGCTGGCTTGAATCTGTTCCCTATTGGTTCTATTTAGTCAATGTCTTCACCGGCCAATATCTTGCCAACTCCAGATCTGCCTACTTAAAGAGACGTTCCTGCCAATATTTGATAAACTAACTTCTATACAAGGCATTGCGCCAGGCTCGTTGTGACAATTATAATAGGCAAATGCGGTCGAAATCGGAGAGATGAGTATTATAGGCTGCAATATGGACCTTATGGAACTCGGTGAGCGTGTTAAGGCGGCCCGTAAATCCAAGGGATGGTCGCAGACCAAGCTGGCGCAAACTGCGGGCATCAGTCGCGCACGCCTGGAGGCGCTTGAGAATGCCCGCCTTGCGGAAATGGGCATCAAAAATCTGCTTCGTATCTTGAATGCGTTGGATCTCGACCTGAGGTTGACGCAGCTTAATCGCGGTCGCCCGACACTTGAGGATCTGGCAGCGGAGGAGGCTCGCTAATGCTCCGGGTCTGGACAGATCAGCAGTCCGCTGGACATTTGGACCGCCATGGACCGCGAGGGACAGCTTTCGTCTACGAGCCGAAAGTGGCAGCCGAACGTGCAGTCTCGATCACGATGCCAGTGCGGACGGCATCTTGGAATATGCAACACAGTCTTGCGCCGATATTCGACATGAATCTCCCGGAGGGGGCGCTCCGGGCGTACCTTGTGCGCAGTTTTGCCAAGGCGACCGGAACGTTTGATGATTTCGATTTGCTGGCGGTTGTTGGACGAAGCCAGATCGGGCGCATCCGTTACTCTGATCTCGATGCCGAGCTAAATGAGGACGTTCCATTCCAATCCATCGACGAGATCCTCAGTGCAAAGCGCGGTGGCGAGCTGTTCGCTTATCTTCTTGAGAAGTTCGCGGTCCATTCAGGGCTTTCGGGCATCCAGCCGAAGGTAATGATCCGCGCTGTCGAGGACGCGGGAACAGGTGCAGGTGATCGCCAATCCCAGAGCTTCCGCAGCGCTACGCACATCGTAAAGTTCTGGGACCCGAACGAATATCCCGAACTGGCTGCCAACGAATATTTCTGCCTGTCGGCCGCAAGGGCCGTGGGATTGACCGTTCCGGATTTCCAGCTCTCAGACAACGGTACCGCCATCGTTTTGAAGCGTTTCGATCTGCGGCTTGATGGCACTTATCTGGGCTACGAGGACTTTTGCGTCCTCAACGGTGTACCCACTACCGAGAAATATAACGGTGGCTACGAAACACGCTTATTCAAGCGCGCCCGCGATTTCATTGATCCGGCCGGACAGCGCAACGCGCTAGAGGATATGTTCAAGCTGTTCGTCCTCAATTGCGCTCTTCGCAATGGTGACGCACATCTGAAGAACTTCGGCGTCATCTATGAAGATGTCACTGGTCCCGCACGTCTTGCGCCGGTGTATGATCTCGTCAGCACGGTGCCCTATTTGCCGAAGGACGGCATGGCGCTTACATTGAATGGCTCGACCAAATGGCCAGACCGCAAAGCGTTGGTGCGTCTTGGTCAAACCCGCTGCGATCTCTCCCTGCCGGCGATCAACAAGGTCATTGAGCAAGCCGCTGATGTTCTGGCGAAGTTGGCACCGGAGATGACGAAGTATTTCGGCGAGAATTCTGCTCATCGCGAGATCGGAGATAGACTTCTGGCGGCTTGGCAGACGGGCATTCGCGAGAGTCTTGGCTTTTCGAGTGTCGCACTCGGATAGCAAGACGCTTTGCAACGTCGGCGCAGATGCGGCACCGTCTCAGGGGCATATGCCTGAAAGTGCTGTTTTCATTTGGAAACGGCTGCCAAGCTATTGAAACTACTAACAGCCCATTTTTCGCATTTTTTCCAAACGCCTCTTGAAATCATTGAATAATCAAACTGATTTTGATTCCGCCATTCGGAGGTTCGATCCCTCCCGCCCCAGCCAGCACTCAAGTTGCTGAGTTCACGACATAAACAGCTCTACTCCCGCGAAATTCTTGGACGCGCTCGGAATAGAGCTTGTGAAGCGCGGTGCAGAATCGAACTAAACTGCTTTGTGTTTCACGCAGTCCATTGCCTTATCTCCATAGCTTTGATCCCAACATAAACCGCGGAGACGGCTCGGGGCAGGGCCCGTTACGCCCTCATCGTAAAATAGGGTATTCCAGCGAGCAAATCGGACGACCAATGCGCGCGAAGCATGCCATTTCACCCGTGGCTTTTGCGGAATGAGCCGCATGGAATGAGACGGATTTCCTACCTCGCCCTGGGCACGCGCCGTCCGTGCAGAAATCCTTTGCTCTCTTTGGCATTAGACGGGTTCGGCCAGCTCCTGCTCGAGCTGAGCACGGAGCTGTGTCCCGGAGATGTTGTCCGACTCTTCAATTCACTGTCGGTGATTTGACCCGAGGCGTCTGTTTCTTGACGGCGTCGAGGATTTCCCGCGCGCGGATTATTGCGCCTTTCTGATCGACAGCATTCAAGTCACGGACTGACACATCCCGATCACGTTGTGCGAAAGCGCTCCCTTCCAGCGTGGCCACTTCTGACCAGGCATAGGCCTGGGTTTGATCGGCGGGCGCTCCAATGCCATCACGATACATTTGGCCCAGCAACATCGCGGCCTGAGGTTCGCCGCGATAGGCCGCCTTTTCCAGGTAGGATCTGGCCTTCTCGAAGTCCGGCAACACAAGGTTCCCATGCAGATATAGCTCTCCGAGCCGAAGCTCAGCCGGAGCGACGTCTTGGGCTGCGGCTCTGGTGTAGAACTCGATGGCCTTGGCCGGATCGCGCGCCACGCCAAGACCAAGTTCATTAAGATGCCCTATCCAATACTCGGCGACTGGATCATTCTTTTTCGCGAGACCATCGAACAACTGCACTGCTGCCCGATAATCACCAGCGTTTGCATCATGCTCCGCCTGCGCCAGTTGATATGGTGGTGCCATGTCCCAGTTTCGCCAGCGGAATTCCTGCGCCGCAATTCCAATTAGCAATCCAATAGCCACATAGCCGAGAAAGCCAGGAAATGGTGGCTTGTTGAGGGGCTGTAGGGCTTTCGGTTGGGCAAGTTCTCCGAGCGGCACTGGGAATTCCCTTTTGCGCGGTTGTATTGCCGAAGCCTGCCTCGCCGTGCGATCGATAGCAGGAGCCAAAAAAGAGCTTTAGCTATGATTTGTTAAGGACCGTATCCCATCCGTCCCTCACGCCAAGCGATACGCCCATCCTTTTGCTCATCTCTGTACATTGATCAGACTATCGATCATCGTCGGAGATGAATGTGTGGGGATTGCCCACATTTGATTGATCTTGGCTCCGGTTCGCGTCCCGTGTCGTTCGCGTTCGTCAAACCGCTCATCGACGAATTGACACCGATTCACCAGCTCTCCAATCACTCTGCGGCCCCATTCCGCAGCCGCGCCTGCCAACGGGCGCCGCTAGCTCTTGCGGGGCGGCTGATTTTCGCGAGATCAAGTGTCCGTCGATCAGAGTGCTTCCAGCTACGCTGGCAACCGTGCCCCGGACGCGGGGAGGTCGCTATTGAATCGCGAGTGCCTCGATCTGCTGCGAGTAGCGCATTAGGCGGTCCTTCTTCTCATCGTCCCCCAACGAAGCGTTCTGCGCAACAATCGGACAATAGGCCGTGACCATGTAGTTGACGATCTCGTTGAAGCCAGCTTTGGGATACTTGGACTTAAGCTCCAAAATCGTGGCCATAGCGGTGTTGCCTGTCTCATCGCCCTCCAATTCTCTCGTTAGCTGCGCTATCTGGGTCTGAGTTTCCTTGATCGCCGAGCTGCTGGTACGTCCATGTGCGACTGGACACTCAAAGGCAGCTGCCGGCGCTGATGCTGCCATAAAGATGGCCAGGCATGTGCCGGCGAAACCCAACGAAAGTTTGCCGGATCCCAAGGAGAATACAGGTTGCACGTTTCCCTCGCAGTGGTTGTACGCAGGCATGTGACGGGCCCTGCCCACAATGCCAGAGCTCTAAAGCAGCGATCAAAGGCGCGGCCAGGTTGATCCGCTATCTTCAACACACCGAGTTGCGACGCTTGCTCGGGATTGCTCTGACTGCCGCGTTGTTGCTGGAGATGGTGCGGTGTGGGCAGGAGCCATTGCCTCTGATAGAACGAGCGCAAGATCACGCGGACAAAGGCAACAATCGCAAAACTCTACTTTGCGGAGACTGCTACGCTCGATGCGCTTGGTTCGCATAAGCCCCGAAAACCAGGCGCGCTGCGGCCGTCCCTTCGCCCCGACGGCCACTTCCCTTCGTGCCCCGAAAGCGCGAAGCGAAGCGTCGGGTTGTCTGGCGCAATGCGATCCGCGGGCAGCGATGAGAAAGTCAGAGAGGCTCGGTCATTCCGAAAACATGCCGGCCCGTCGCCGTTCAATTCGGAAGCCGAACTGGCTCTGTGACGCTGAGCATGGCGCAACCACCAAGCACCACTTGATGGACGATCACCGCGACTCGGCACGTTTGTTGCCGTGCAGCGACCTGGAGGGCCGGAAGGAGCCGAGAAGTTTGTCTGATCCAAACGGAAGTTGCATGCGCAGAGACTGGGCACCAGTGACCAGCGATAGAGGGCAGCTCGGCGCACGAGGCGCACTTCGCGTGCTCAGTCTCTCCGCGCTTGGAGTCGTGTTCGGCGATATTGGAACCAGTCCGCTCTACACCTTCAAGACCATTCTCGGCACGGCCGAGCCGTCTCCCTACGTCGTGCTCGGTGCGCTTTCGCTGGTGCTCTGGACGCTCTTCATCATCACCACCGTCAAATATGTTCTGTTTGCCATGCGCTTCGACAATGGCGGCGAGGGCGGCATTCTCGCACTGATGGCGCTGATCGGCGTGAAGAAACGACACCGACCGGCCATCGTGGCCATCGGCTTGTTGGGGGCAGCGCTGATCTATGGCGATGGCACGATCACGCCGGCGATTTCGGTGCTGTCGGCGCTGGAAGGGCTGAACATGGTGACGCCGGCGCTTCAGCCCTATGTCGTTCCGGCGGCCGTGGCGATCCTGCTCGCACTTTTTGCTATCCAGTCGCATGGCACGGCGACCATCGGCCAACTGTTCGGCCCCGTGATGCTGATCTGGTTCATGACCATGGCCGTGATGGGAATCTTCGGCATCGCGAGCCATCCGGCGGTGTTTGCCGCGCTGAATCCGGTCTACGGCCTGTCGTATTTGTTCTCGAACGGTACGACCGGCTTTCTCGTGCTAGGCGCTGTATTTCTCTACGTGACGGGTGCCGAAGCGCTTTATGCCGATATTGGCCATTTTGGCAGCGGACCGATCAGGTTTGCCTGGTTCGCGATCGTGTTTCCAAGCCTGATCCTGAACTATGCTGGGCAGGCCGCTCTCGTGCTCGACGGCGCGCCGACCGATGGCAATATTTTCTTCAGGCTGTGCCCTGAGATTTTGCTGCTGCCGCTGATACTGCTCGCGACCATCGCAACCATCATTGCCAGCCAATCGATCATCACCGGAGCTTTCTCGATGACGCGACAGGCGATCCAGCTTGGTTGGCTGCCGAGATTGCTGATCAAGCAGACCTCGTCACAGGGCTTTGGGCAGATCTACATCGGCGTGGTCAACTGGCTGCTGATGATCGTGACAGTCGGGTTGACCATCGGGTTTGGAAAATCTGAGAATCTGGCGGCCGCTTACGGCATCGCGGTGTCGCTGACGATGCTGTCGACGTCTGCCCTGCTTTTCATTGCGATGCGCGAGATCTGGAGTTGGAGCATGCTGGCGGCCGGTTCGGTCGCCGGCTGCTTTTTTGTCGTTGACTGCACTTTCTTCCTCGCCAATCTCGTCAAGATCGCCTCGGGCGGCTACGTGCCGTTGATCTTTGCTTTGGCGGCTTACGGTATTATGTGGATCTGGCATCGCGGCGCCGCCGCGGTTTCACAGCGACTACATGACGCGCTCATTCCGGTCCCGGAGTTCATGGCACAGATTGCTGCAAGGAAAGTGCCCAGAGTGCCGGGCACCGCCGTGTTTCTGACTCGGACCGAACGCGATACGCCGCCGGTGATGGCGTGGCATGACAAGCATAACCGCGCCTTGCACGAGCACGTTCTCGTGCTGCGCCTCAAGGTGCTGTCGGTACCCTGGGTGTCCATCACGAACCGGATCAGAATCGAGCAAAGTGCGCCCAACTTCTGGCGCGCCGAAGTCCGTTACGGTTTCATGGAACGGCCGCATTTCGCCGAACTGCTCGCCCAGAGCAAGGTACTGGGATGCACCGTCGATTTCTCGGACGTGACCTACTACGTCGGGCACGAGACGGTGATCCGGCGCGTGGACGGCAAGGGCCTGCCGGCTTGGCAAGAGCGGGTTTTCGCGCTCATGGAGCGCAATGCGCAGCATGTAGGCGAGTTCTTCGACCTTCCTAATGACCAGGTGGTCGAGATCGGACGCCAAATTGCGATCTAGATGTCAGTCCGGGTAGCACGTGATCAGGAGTCGCAGCCGAGATGAAACGAGCCCAATACCATCCGACAGGCGCATCGTTCATAGAGGTCGACGGCTCCGACGGCTGCGCAGCGAGACCACAAACGCCAACAGCACTAAAGCTGCAAGCGAAAGCCAGATGATCGCATATCGCAGGTGATGGTCGACCAGATGGACCCGAAGCGGTCCGGGCTTCGGGACGCCGCTCGCCGGCACCGGCGCTTCCAAATCGATGTAGAATGGTGCGACCTCCCCCCAGCCGAGCGCCTGTGCCATTGCGAGGTGATCGCGGCTGAACCACAGGCGAGTATCGCGCTCTACGTCTGGCGTGAACGCGCCGGCCCGCTCTGGAAAACGAATGTAGCCGGTCATCATGACGGGCTTGTTGGTAATGAGGTGGGCCACCGCGCGATCCTGTTGGTCGCGGTCCTGAGTCGCGTTCGGGACGAACCCCGCGTTGATCGCCACGATTTGGCCGGTTGACAGGCGGGCGGGAAGAAAGGCCCATGTGCCGCGACCCGCAATATCGGCGCGCTCGGCGGAGGCAGAGCTGTAAACCATTGCATCCAGACGGGACTCATAGGTTGCCGTAAAGCTGACGCGTCGCAATTGGTCGGTCTCCGCCGCCAGCGCGTGCCACTGCGACGGATCGGGCAAAGGCACGGGCGCTGCGCGAACGCGTTCACCGAGGGCCGCAAGGAGCGCGTGCTCCTCGATCCGATGCTGAAGTTGCCAGATCCCCAAGCCGGCAAACAGCACCACTATCGCCACCATTAGAGTAGCGAAGCCGCCGGTCTCGTGTTGCCCAACTTTGTCAGACATCGTAAGTCGCCAAGAGCGTCAAGACCGAGTAATCCTTGTCCTCGTGGGAAACTAAACCGATCCGGTCCGCGAAACCTTCGCGAAATGGCGAAGGTTCAATGGTGTCATACAGCCGCGTGTGCGGAATGATCGGCAGGAGGCGGCTCAGGCAAGTCTTCGTGTACGTCGACACGTGAGGGATTGCTGGTGTCGAGGATAGCTTTCGCCCGTGCCATCTCTTCGGCCGTGCCATGGGCCATGACCAGAAATCCGTCCGCCTTCACAGCCGTCTCGTAATTGAGTACGCTGTCTTTCGGAATCCCGATGCTGTAAAGCGCGGCTCCCAGCGCGCTCACACCTCCAACTACGATCGCGCTCTCGATGCCAGACAGGATCACAGCGGCGAGGTATCCAAGGACAACGACGGGCCCCACCCCGCTGACGGTCACGAAGATGCCGCCAAAGAGCAAACCCCACAGACCGCCCCAGAATGTGCCGTACTTGCCCCAGAATCTGACGCGATCGCCTGTGTTATAAAATCCAATGATCTTTTCCTCACTGTGATAGCCCTTGCCGACCAGAGTGAGTTTCTTCAAGTCGAAACCGCCTTCGGCCAGTTTCTTTGTGGCCGCCTCTGCACCCTGATGATCGGTGAAGACGGCAACGATGGCATCGTTATCAGGCATCTCTTTCATCCTTCCAGCTGGTTGGCTTCGTCGTCGGTGGAAGAAGCTTATGGAATGAAAGCGAGAAGCTGAATGATCCAGAGGTTCGTCCACGTGGTATCTTTGTATCGGGGCTCGAAACGAAGGTAGCTCTTCGGGGTCAGGGACGTTAAACAAAGTCCCAACGTTTGAGCATCGAAGGCGGGCGCGCGAGCGGTCAACGACACTAGTCGAAAATTGCGATCGCTTGTGAGCGTTTGCGTCAAAAACCGTCCGCAAACTTGCAGCTCTGCGCTGTCAAACCACTTGAGCTCGGGGGGCGCATCAAAGGAGCAAATACATGCGAACCGCTTTTGTAGTCGTCGCCGCCGCGTTGATGGCAGCTTCCGCAGCCTCTGCGCAGAGCGCAAATTCGAGTAGCACACCGCCCTCCGGTTCAGGATCGCAGCAGAGCTCGATGCAGAATCAGGCGCCGATTGGCACCAAGATCCAGAATAATCTGCAGGCAGCCGGCTTTACCAACATACAAATCATGCCGAGTTCGTTTCTGGTGCGCGCCAAAGACCAGGATGGCAATCCTGTGATGATGGTCGTGAATCCGGATTCGGTAACGGCCATTACCGAGGTCGATCAAACTACAGGGGCGGGAGGCCAAGCTTCCAAACCGTAGACCTCTTTCGACCCGAGCAACGCCGGCTGCAAGACGAAGGGCTTGAATCTAACGCCTATCTCTTTGCTGAAGTGCGGCGAGCCTCTCGTCAAAGATGATACTACGCGCGCAGCTCTTCGGCCTTTGGCCGGAGAGCTGGTGTCGCTTGCTTCGTATACTCTCGTCCATGACGCTCCTCGTGGTTAACAATGCTGGGCGCGGGTGCGAGCTCAGCGTGCGATTACGAGTACAGCTGAGGACAGCACGATGACATACACCGCGAACACGAAGAGCGCCGGGTGCCAGACGTGCACCAACAAGCCGGTTCGGACCGCGATCCTGCGCAGCACGATCGTGACGAGCCACGCCGCTACCATCAGCAGGGAGATCGGTGCGACGTAGACGCCCAGCAGGTTGATCTCGACGAACCTCATCCGCATGCTCGTGCTTCGAAATAAGTGCCATGCCGGACCAAGGCGTCACAGACTGCAAGAACCCGGCTGCGCGCTCGAAGCACAACGGAATCTTCTGGGCCAGTCTCGCCGAGGGATGCAAGACGGTGATCGAACGCGGTCAGCCCAGCGATTGCAGCGGCGCTGTCTTCTTGCGCAAATGCCGCGAGCGCCGCCTCGAGTTCCTGGACCACGCCCAGTCGAGGCGCGAGGCGGCGGAGGTGGATGATGTCGGTCCCGACCGAAAGGGCCGCGATGAGCTGTGCCCGCTGCAGCGGTTCGGCTTGGTCCGGCAGAGCTTCGAGGCGGCTGTAAATGAGGCCTTCCCAATCGTCCCCCGGTAGCCGGCCGGCGTCGGTGGTGAGGCGACGCAGGTCGCGCAAGGTCAGCGCGATCAGCCGTCGGCTTCGTAGTGCCGGAGAGAGCGGTGGGAGCAGGCGAAACGAAAGCGCCGCAGCGCCGCACCCTGCGGCGATCGCCAGAGCATTGTTGTAGAAATGCACTGTGTCGTAGCTCATCTGGTTGGCGGGCCCAAGCAGCGGCACGAAGTTGCCGGCCATGGGAGCGAACATTGTGGCCTGCCATGGTTGGGCCATCAGGGCTCCCACCGGAATCAGATAGAGCGCCAGGACGATGCTCAAGCCGGCGAAGGTTGCTACGTTTGGCAATATCGCAAACGCAACGACCGCGGCACAAACCGTGGCAAGGCCGGTGCCAATCGTGAAGTCGACGGCCCGCGCGTAGGCCTCGTCGGCTCTCGGCGCGAACAGGATGACCGAAATGGCTGCCCAGGTGATGGCTACCGCCCCGTTTGGCCATTCGGTCATGATCCAGAACAGCTCGACTGCACCAATGGTGACGAACGCCCGGGCGGCATTGATGAGCGCCGGCAACCAATCGGGCACGTGAGGTCTGACGCTGCGAAGGGGAGGAGTGCGACCGGCGGGCTCGGCAACCAGCAACGCCAGTCCGCCGAGCGCATCGGACAAGCCGGTCAGCACCCGGATGGTTTGATCCGCCAGCAGCCGCAGCGACGGCGCACCGGCCGGTATGGCGATCAGCGCCCGGGCCGCCCCGTCACACAGTCGACGCATTCCGATCGGGTCGGTTGTCCAGGGGAGCGGATCGGCCTGCAAGAGAGCCGAACGCAGCTCCGCTGGAACGCTGCGCAGCACGGCATCGGCCTCCCGCCGAGCAGTGTCATCCGGCAAGCGCGCGAGCCTCCATACCACTGCGCACCAACCGGCCAGCGCTTCAAACAGGCCATCCACCGCCGCCTGCAGCACCGGCGAATGATAGCGAAGGATCGAGGACTCCCCCTTTACCTGGTCGATGACAGGGTCGAGCGCAATAACCTGGCGGATGTGCTCGCGGCGAACCGGCTGCATCTCCGACAATGCCGATCCGGCCTGTGTCAGTGCGGAGCTGAACCTGGCAGCGATCTCGGCTGACAGGCCGGCGAGCAGCGCGGCAAGCTGACGCCGGGCGCCGCCGAAATCGGTCCCGGCGAGCACGATCCCAGCGCATGCGATGCCGATCCAGATCTCGGTGACGCGCGCGAGAGCGAAAGTGAAGGCGAGGCCATCTGTGCCGCCGGTCGCGCCAAGCTCGTCGCTTGCGATAATCGCGGCCGTGTAGCCGGCCAGCGCTGCACCATAGGCCGCAAAATTGCGCAGCAACGTGGCCACGAGCGCGCAGGCTGCGCCCCACAACGCCAAGCCGACCAGAAAGCCTGCGCGCTCTTGCGGGAAGCAGGCCGTCAGCGTCACTATCGCGACCGCGCCCACCAAAGTCCCGATCATGCGGAACCATCCCTTGCGCAGCGACGCGCCGAGAAAGGGCTGGCACACCAGCGCCGCGGACGTGCCGGCCCAATACGCATTGTCGAGCTGCAGCCAAAACGCGACATAGAGGGCGAGGCAGACGGAGGCCCACAGCCGAATACCAAAGAGCAACGGCGGACCCGCGGCCGCGACCGCGCTTGTCAGCGTGCCTGATCGGGCCGCAAAGCGCCTCGCACCGATCCTGCCGGGCTCGTCAAGCGCGCCCGGCATTGGAAGCTGTCTCTGATGCGCTTGCGCGGTGCGAGTCGCTCCGTTCCGGCCTCGTCTCGGCAGCGAGACCCGGAATCAGGAGGTGGCCGTGAGCGCCGTCGAGCTTGGCCGCAGCCGCCATGACCAGCGCCACTAGCCCAAGGCCGGTGGGTAGCGCCAGCGACCACAGCCCAGCTAGGGCTAGACACCCAGCGCCGAGGCCACAGCCCACGACGAAGCCAACGATCGCAAGTTCGCTGCGCCGCGCGCGCCGGCTTGCGTTCGTCACATCACCTGGACTGTGTCCGAGCAGAACCTCCCCGAGGTCCATGACGAAGCGCGTAACATTGGTCGTCATCACTGCAGTGGACGGCGCGCCCTTCAGGGAAATCTGCACGAGAGCGTTTTGCACCGCCATAGCGGAGACGCCCAGCATCCCCGCCACTATCCCTCTTGCAGCGTTTGAATCGAGCCGCGAACCGGCACCTACGCAAAGCGCTAGAAAACCAGCAAGCAACAGGAATTGGAGAAGGAGCAGAGGTCGAAGCGAGGCGACGCACATCCACTCCAATCCAGCTGCGAGGAATCGCGTCAGGGCAAGCACGACAATGAATATGGGAACCGAAATCATCAGAGCCAATGGTGCTTCGCCTCCGGCGACGACGTGCGCGGCCAGAATGACGAGATTGCCCGTGATGTGGGCGGTGAACAGGCCGCCGAGCCCGAGAAAGCTGATCACGTCCGTACTGCCGGCGATCAGGCTAAGGACGCCCGGAAGCAGCTTTGCAGCGAGGGACTCGTCCACTAGCGGAGGCCCGAGATTGGATGTCACGCGTTCAAACATGTGCCGTCTCCTGACGAGTACACGCAGGAGCTCGGACGTTTTCTCGGTGACGATTGCAAGTGTCACCAATCATCGTACCGGCTCCCCGGTGATCCTGAAGAAGACAGCCGAGGCGATCCACTTACATGCAACACCGACGGCGATTCCGACGACGGTATCGATCAGGCGCAGCAATGGCTGATGCCACGCATTCATCGGCGACATGCCCGCGACCACCATGACGACCGCAGTCGTTATGCCGGTCGTTACAATGTCGCCGCGCCGATTCGAGAGCATCATCACCAGGGTTCCAATTCCGAGCAGGACCGCCATTCCCAGCGGGGTAAATGGAAAGAACCACAAGTAGAGGAGGCAGAGCGAAAAACTCACGCATGTGGCAATCAGACGCGCTACTCCGGCGGAGACGCTGTCCTGGCGCGTTTCGCGGAACACGAACACCGTCGCGGCCACAGCCCACATCCCTCCCAGCAAATCGGAATCCTTGTCGGCCAGAGGATGAAGGAGATGGGTAATGGCCCAATACGAGATCGCGCATGCGATGGCCATGTCCAAGGCGTAGACCACGTCCCACAAGGACAGCCTTGTTAGTTTGCTCATCGCATGCGCTCCTCAGCGAAGCTGGTACGTCCCGAACCGAGCATGTCGCCGCCGGAGCTATGCTCCGGCGAGACCGTGCCCGATCATCTTCTTGGGGTCGACGATCTCGTCGAAGCGCTTCCCGTCGATATAGCCGGACTGAAGCGCGGCTTCCCTCAGGGTCAGATCGTCGTCATTGGCCTTGTGCGCGATCGCGGAGGCCTTGTCGTAGCCGATGACCGGGCTGAGCGCGGTGACCAACATGAGCGAGCGGCCGACCGCCTCGTCGATGCGCTTGCGATTGAGACGCGTGCCTTCAACCGAGAAGCGCCGGAACTTGTCACAGGCATCGCCGAGGATGCCGGTGGAATGGAGGAAGTTGTTGATGATGACCGGGCGCATCGCGTTGAGCTCAAAATTGCCCTGGCTGCCGGCGAACGCGACCGCGGTGTCCTCGCCGATCACCTCGATGCAGACCATCACCATCGCTTCGCACTGGGTCGGGTTGACCTTGCCTGGCATGATCGAGGAGCCCGGCTCGTTCTCCGGCAGCAGCAGTTCGCCAAGTCCGCAGCGCGGGCCGGACGCGAGCCAGCGCATATCGTTGGCGACCTTCATCAAGGAAACTGCGAGCCCTCGCAGCGCCGCCATCGCGGCGACCATTCCATCGAGCGAGCCCTGGGCCGCAAATTTGTTGGGCGCGGTGACAAAGGGGTGGCGGGTCAACTCCGCGATCTTGGCCGCGATCTCCCGGCTGAAGCCGGCCGGCGCGTTCAGCCCGGTGCCGACCGCGGTGCCGCCTGCCGCCAGTTCGAGAAGTCCCTCCTCGGAGACGCGAATGCGCTCCAGCGCGTCGCGGATCTGACGCGCGTAGCCCGACCATTCCTGTCCCACCGTCAGCGGCACGGCATCCTGCAGATGCGTCCTGCCGGTCTTGACGACATCGTTCCATTCTCTTGCCTTGGCCTCGATCGCGTCAGCCAGGGCCTCCGCGTGCGGCAGCAAATGCTCTTCGACTTCCAGCAACGCGGCAATGTGCATCGCGGTTGGGAAGCTGTCGTTCGAGGACTGTCCCATGTTGACGTCGTCGTTGGGATGGATCGGTGACTTGCTGCCGATCTTGCCGCCGAGCAGCTGGATGGCGCGGTTCGACAGCACCTCGTTGACATTCATGTTCGACTGGGTGCCAGATCCCGTCTGCCAGACGTACAGCGGAAAGTTCTCGTCAAGCTTGCCGCCGATTGCTTCGTCGGCGGCTCGGACGATGGCATCTGCCTTCCACTGCGGCAGCCGGCCGGCCGCGGCGTTGACCAGCGCCGCCGCCTTCTTCACGTATCCGTAGGCGTGGTAGACCCGCTTCGGCATGTGGTCATTGCCGATCGAAAAATGGACGAGGCTGCGTTCGGTCTGAGCGCCCCAATAGCGGTCGGCCGGCACGTCGATGCCGCCCATCGAATCGGTTTCATGGCGCTTACCGGTCGCATTGATGCCGATCGGGATGTCCTGCAGGATGGGTGTTTGATCGTTCATAGGATAGCTCCTTTCATGGTTTAGAGGGTCGCGGCGATGGCCAGGCCGAGACTGATGGAGATGATGGCGAAGAACGTGCTGGCCGCAGTCGTTGCGGCAGCCTCCTGTGCATAGGCGCCGTACCGTTGCGCCAGCACTGAGGCCGCAGTTGCTGACGGCATGACGCCAATCAGAAAAACTTCCTTGGTCAGCGTGGAGTCGAGCCGAAACACCAGCGCCGCCCCCAAGATGATTGCGGGCTGAATTAGATTCTTAAGCGCAACGTTCGCCACGACATCGCGGCCGAGCCGGATCGGGTTTTGTGCGAGCATCAGGCCAAGCGTGAACAGCGCTGCGCCGCCGGCGGCCTGTCCAATCTGCTCGACCGAATTGTCGATCAGATCGGGAAGCTGCACGCCTGCAATCGCAAGTATGGCGCCGAGCACCGGGAGCCAAACGAGTGGCTGCTTGACTGCGCTGAAAAGGCTGCGCTCGACCAGCAGCATCTCGCTTTCCTTCGCGTTTCCTTTTGACGGAATCGCGAGTTGAAGCATCACCATCGTGAGCGGCACCATGATGATGGTGACTATGAGATTACCTACGATGACAGCGAGCACGCCCTGCGCACCCACCGCCGCCGTGAGCACAGGCGGCCCGCAATAAGCCATGTTGGGGAAGCCGCAGGACAGTCCTTCGAGCGTGCTCGACCGGAGGTCATGCCGGAATACCAGGCGACCAAGGAGTATGCCGAGCAGGTAGGTACCGAGCAGTCCGGCAGCCAGACTTCCCGCATAGGCGGCGTCGGTCAGCTGCTCTGGCTTGGCGTGGGCTGCCGCCAGGAACAGGGATAGTGGCAACGCGAAGCTCACGACGAAAGTGGAAAGCGTGGTGGTCGATTTGGGGCCGAACAGGCCCATGCGCCCTGCGAGCCATCCGAGGAAGGCGACGAACAGGATCGGCAGCAGGCCGCTAAGGATGGTCGCGATCATGAATTTTGCGCTCCGTGTGGGGCCGGGCGGCCCCGATTGGCCGCCCGGGTACCGCGTCAGTATTCTGGTTTGTAAAGTTGCTCTTCGATCCAGGCGCGGATGTCGCGCGGCCGCTCCACCTGCGCCAGGCCATGATCAAACATGAACTCCGCCACGCGAGCCGCGGTCGTCACTTCCGACTCCAGGATGTCGGCTTGGCTTGGATAGAGCATGCCTTTGGCGCGCAGTTCGGGGCCGACCTGATCGGCGCACGCCTGGGCCGCCGCGATAAAGCAGGCGTCGGTGAGCCTCTTCGGCCGTGCCACATAGGTTGCAAGGCCAACTGCTGGAAAGATATAGAAGTTGTTGGCCTGACCGGGGTGATAGGTCTTGCCGTTCACCGTCACGTCCGGAAACTGGACGCCGGCCGCGTACAGCGCCTTGCCCTTTGACCATGTGTAGGCCTGCTCGGCCGAACATTCTGCCTTTTCGGTCGGGTTAGAGAGCGCGAAGATGATGGGTCGCTCGTTGATCCGGCTCATCGCCTCGACGACCTTTTGAGTGAACGCGCCGCCTTTGGTGCTGACGCCAATCAGGATGGTCGGCTTGAACGCTTCGATGGTTTGGACAAGATCCTTCGACGGCGCAGCCTTGTGCGCGTACAGCTTCTGCGCATCCGAGAGATCGGAGCGAGACGGCTCGATTAGCCCATTGATGTCGAACATCGAGATGCGGCTACGCGCTTCGTCCGGAGATAGGCCCTTCTGTTGCATCGCGGCAGCTATGAGACCGGCGATGCCGATGCCCGCCGACCCGGCCCCCAGGAACAGGATACGCTGCTCGGTTAGCGGCGCGTCAACGATCTGCAATGCAGTTATCAGCCCTGCGAGGGAGACGCTGGCAGTGCCTTGGATGTCATCATTGTAGCACAGCACCTTGTCTCGATACCGCTTGAGCATCCGAATGGCGTCAGTGCCTTTCCAGTCCTCGAAGTGGATACAGCAGTCCGGGAAAACTGTCTGAACCGCGTCGACGAATTCATCGGTCAGTTCGTTGAGCTCCTGATCGGACGGCGGCTTCTCCCGCATACCGAGATAGAGTGGATCGGCGCGTAACGCATCGTTGGTCGTGCCGATGTCGAGCAGCACCGGAAGCAGGGTGGTAGGCGGCACCGCTGCGCACGCGGTGTAGAGCTGCAGCTTCCCGATCGGGATGCCCATGCCGTTTGCGCCGATGTCACCGAGGCCGAGGATGCGCCCGCCGGTGGAGACGCAGATAAAGCGGACGTCGCGCTGCGGCCAATTGCGCAGAACCTCGGCGATGCGGCCCTTCATGTCGCGGCTGATGTACATGCCCCGGGCCCGCCGGTAGATATGGCCGAACGTGAGGCAGGCGTAGGCAACGGTCGGGTCATAGAGGATCGGTATGAAGCGTGCAGGATCGGACATCACAGTGCGGTAGAACAACGTCTCATTCCGCTCCTCCAGGCCGATAAGATAGATGTATCGCTCGAGGTCGGTCGGCTTGGCTTCCAGATGCCCGAGCACGCGCTCGACCTGATGCTCGATGCTGTCAACCGAATACGGTAGAAGACCTTCGAGCCCATGGAGCCTGCGCTCCTCCAAAGTGAAGGCCGTACCCTTGTTGCGCGTGGGGTCACCCAGAAACGCAGCCCCGTGCGGAACCTCCACCGGCTTGGTCTTGGCGGTAATCTTTGCTCGTTCAGTCATGCTTCTTCTCCTGGGGTGAAGTCGGCTGCGGTTGGTGATTTCGCGGGATGGGCAGAACAGAGAGTGAGCGGACACCCTGCGCGCCATGGATGAGCACGCCCTCGATATCTGCAGTGGCGGAGGGGCCGGTGTGGAAGCTGGCATAGTGCCGCTCTCGGAATTCCGGCCGGCGATAGGCATGATGCAGATTGACAACGATGTCGGCCGGATCCAGCAGAACGATCAGGTGCTGTGCGAGGTAAGCGAGGGCGTTGATGTTCAGGTCCGTTTCGCTCAAAAGCACCGAGCCGGTCTCGGCCACGGCGAAGGAAGCGCGCACGATCGCGAAATCCACATCCGCCAGTTCCTGCGTCGCGCCGACTGTTGCGATATCGCGGCTGCCGGAGAGCTCCGGGACCGTCGAGCACACGACTTTCGCGCCCGCGATCTTCACCCGCACCGGCGCGAGGACATCGCCTGAAGCCGGCGGAGCGAGAAATATCCCTCCCATGCGTTCCAGGCTGTCCTTGAACGCAGAAAGAAGCGATGCCGGCGGGTCTTCGTCGAACATCGGAACATGCGGCACCGGCCGATCGACTCGCGGCAGGTTCGCCCGGATCGACTCCAGTATATCATCGCGGCTTGTCACTGTTCGCCTCCGCGGTTCGCCTTGTACCAGTTGTGGAATGTCTGCTTCGGCGGATGCGGCACCTCGCGGTGCTTTCCCCAGGCGTCGAGGCCGTTATAGATGACGAAGCGAGGCAGATGCGCGAGTGCAACATCGGCTGATGCGATCGCCACTCGATAAGCCGCGGGCCGGGACAGCAACTCGCCGGCGGCCTTCATCGCGGCTTTCTTGACTAGGGGCACATCGTGCCGCTTCACCAGCTCTCTTCGCCAGGCATAGATCTGCTCGTGGATATTGATCTTCACCGGGCAGACGTTGGTGCAACTGCCGTTGAGCGATGAGGCGAAGGGCAAGTTGCTGTATTTTCGCGCGTTGAAGGTCGGATCGATGATGAGGCCTATCGGTCCAGAGTAGGTTGCGCCGTAGCTCAAGCCGCCACTACGCCGATACACCGGGCAGGTGTTCATGCAGGCCCCGCAGCGGATGCATTTGAGCGAGGTCCAGAACTCCTCTAGGCCGAGCCGTTCGGAGCGGCCGTTATCGACCAGCACGACATGCATCTCGCCGCCTTTCCGCGGGCTGCGGAAGTGCGAGGTGTATTGGGTCATCGGCGAACCCAAAGCGCTGCGCGATAACAGGCGGACAAACACCGCCAGGTGCTCCAGGCGCGGAATGATCTTTTCGATGCCGATCGAGGCGATGTGCAGCTTCGGTACGTTGCCCGACAGGTCGGCATTACCCTCGTTGGTGCAGACAACAAACGTGCCGGTCTCCGCGACCACGAAATTGCCACCCGTCATGCCGGCATCAGCGGCGAGGATCAGCGGGCGCGTCGCCTCGCGCTGCGCTTCCGCGAGATAGTGGACGTCGCTGTTGTCGGGGTCCGTGCCGATCGTGTCGGCGAATACCTTCGCCACATCAGTCCGGAGCTTGTGCACGGCCGGAACCACGACATGGCTGGGATCTTCCTTGTCGAGCTGCTGAATCCGCTCGCCGAGGTCGGTCTCGATCACCTCGATCCCGGCGGAGGCCATGTAGGGGCGAAAGCCACACTCCTCAGTCAGCATCGATTTGCTCTTGATCAGGGACTTCGCGCCGTGGTCCTTGAGGATCCCGTGGACGATCCGGTTGTGCTCGGCGGCGTCGCGTGCCCAGTGCACATGGATGCCGTTCGCCCGCGCACGCGCCTCGAACTGATCGAGGTACTCGTCGAGATGGGTGAGCGTGTGCTCCTTGATGGCTGACGCGAGGGAACGGAGCTCTTCCCATTCGGGAATATGGTGCATTTCCCGATCGCGCTTCTGGCGAAGATCCCAAAGGCGCTCGTCATGCATCTTTTCGTGCTCTGGCGAGGCAATGAAGCGTGCGGCCGCTTCCGCCTGGTCGATCGGACGATTGCCGTGGACTTTTGCACCGCGCGGCTGCGGTTCCGGCCGCGAACGCAACGGTTTGGAGGCACCCTCGGCGTGATCGAGGCGGTGACCATCGCGGTAGATGGCTTGAGTGTCCTCGGCTCCCACCATCTCAGGATGCAGCATGGCGTGGCCGGGCAGCGGCTCAGCAGAGCTCGTCATGCGTTGGCTCCGTTCAATATCTCGGCGATGTGGATGAATTTGAGCGGCACGCCGATGCGCTCGGCGCAGCCTTGCTGATGCATCAGGCAGGAGCTGTCCGCCGATACGATGTACTCGGCACCGGCCCGGGCGTGATCGCTGACCTTGTCGTACCCCATCTTGGTAGAAACGACTTCCTCGAAGACCGAGAAGGTGCCTCCGAAGCCGCAACACTCGTCAGGTCTCGCCGGCTTGACGAATTCGATGCCGTCGACCTTGGACAGCAGATCCATTGGCTTGGAGAAGAATGGCTCGTGTAGCTCTGATGGTGTTGCGTGCTTGAGCCGACGCAGGGTGCCACAGCTGTTGTGCAGGCCGATCCGGTGCGGAAACCTCGCCCACGGAAATGCATCGACCTTCAGGACGTCGTGCAGGAACTCGACGAGCTCATAGGTTCGCGACCGAACCTCCTTGACGTCGGCGGTCTGCTCGATAGCGTCGAAATTGTCGCGCACGTGGTGAACGCAGCTGCCGGACGGACCTACGACATAGTCGAAGCCAGAGAAATTGCGCACGAACAGGGCTTCGGTGGCGGCGCAGTCGGTGTTGAACCCGCTGTTGGCCATTGGTTGTCCGCAGCAGGTCTGATCGCGTGGGTACACGACCTCATGACCGAAGCGCTCGAGCAGCTCGAGTGTCGCGATGCCGACTTGCGGAAAGAATGCGTCGATATAACAGGGAACGAAGAGCCCAATTCGCATGTGTCACTCCATGATCGCGGACATTTGGTATTCACTCGAATGCTCGCGGCGAGCGTGATTGAAGCCAACGCCGGTCACGGGAAACACGAACAGACGCGGCCATGAATGCACCAAGTGTGAAAACAAAATGATCCGAGCTCGACGTTGCAAACGCACTGGTTGCCTCCGAGTGCATTCCGTTCTTCAGTCGATTGAAAGGTAGTCATGCCCGGCGGATATGACTGTGTGAGGATTGCTGTTTTTGATGAACCCTTGCGGCGGGATGAGCCTGACGCGCTATCGGCGCCTTCGTCCCCGCACCACGCGACGATCGCGTTCAGTCCTGCCGGCACGTTCCGGTACCATCAGCCAGGCGGTGGGCTTCGAGGAGCGCACGGCAGATCGATAGCCCCGACCCGTGCCGATCGCTATAATCGTGTGGAGACATTCGAAGACGCGATCGAGAGCTGCTGGCGTCAAGCCGGACCCGACTCCCGTACCGTCACGAGCACGCAACCTGAATTGGATCCGCGCTTCCGAAATCCGGTGGCTGTGACCAGGGGCGGCGGTACCCTTCGCGGGCGACAGGACCACCGCGGCCGGTGATGGCAGGCATGTGCCGCTGATCCCTCCAATCTGACTGATCGTGAAGCCGCTACAGATTGCGAGGACTGCAGGTTACGGGATGTGTTGCATTGATCGGATGACATGTTCGTCCACGTCTGCCTCGCGTCTGTTGAAGCTCAGGATCGCGAGCACGGTAGCATTCGCAGAAGCGCTCGGTCGCGGAAGATGTAGTGATGGACGAGGGCTGCAGCGGCATGCAGGCCGATCAAAGTCATCGTCCCGTTCGCAAGCAAATCGTGCACTTCCCTGGTATCCCGCCCAAAGGCGCGATCGGCCGTCCAGGGCGACACGATCTCGAACAGGCCGAAGATCCGCAGCGCGTGGCCCTTTGCAAATTGCACCACGATGCCGGCAATGGGCACCGCGATCAGCAGCGCATAGAGCATGTAGTGAACCGCTTGCCCTGCGCGCTCTCCCCACAATCCCAGCGGCGAGTCTACCGGTGCAGGCACTGGGTCAGCGGCACGCCAAGCGAGGCGAGCCATCACGAAGCCGAGGATCGCGAGACCCAGTGAGATATGCACGAACAAGCCGGTCTCGCGTGCCCCGCGCGGCAATTCCGCGCCGAATTGTCCCGACATCCATGCGCCCAAAACAAATACGAAAACGGCCCAGTGAAGAGCCATCGCGATAGCACCATAAGATCGAGATGAGTTTCGCGCGCGCATGTCGAACTCCGTCCTGTACGTCTAGACTGGAGGCTAGGGCTCTTCGCCATTCATACCCCGCCGTTTTGCACGAAGCAGTAGACTAGCCCCCCGGTGCTCAGAAACACGACGCTATGGCCGGTCGGATTCCCGTCTTTCCAGGTTAGCTTGTGGTCCGGTATTTCGATCTCAGTGCCGATCGGGACTGGCGTGCGCCTCAACTTGGCGTTGTCGCGGTCATCGGTGATGGTGCAGAAGGTCTTACTATCCTTGACGTGGATGTCATCGCACCAGTAAGCATCTGCCTCGCCACAGCATGATGCAGTCGGGACATCCGGCATCATCAGGCTCTGGTACCAACCGCGGACCTGTGGATCGGCGTTCTCCCACTGTCCGAGATCGCGAGCGCGGGTGCTGGTGGTCAAGCACAGCGCCCATAACGCCATGATCGCCAGCCATAAGACGGGCTTGGACGGGGATAGCATCTAACAAGAACTCCAACTTCGGGCTGACATAAAGTTTAGCAGCCGCCGCGTTATCCGCTGCGCGGCCATTGCCCTTTTTGGCCCGAAATTGCTCGAACAACAGGATCGGCGCGCGGCACCTCGGCACGCGATCTAAACGAGAATGGAGGGAGGCCTGATCGCGCCGATCACTCGGTCACAGGCCGATGTTCAATCGTCCTCGAGAGCTGACGAGTGCCATTCACCACCGGCTCGAGCGCGCCGGCGGGAGCTGCCCTTGGACAGGGACTTGGAGTCGCCAGCGTGGCAATCGCAGTGCGATCATCGCGACGGTACGCGCGGCACTCACCCGCGCCGCGATGATTTGAACCAAACGTGAGCCTTGGCAGCTTGCGATCGAGTTTTCTCGCACCATTCTGGGGGTGAGCGAGGATCACCTGGAGAGCCAGTTATGCGTGAGTTGATTGCCACAGTAGCATTGGCCGCGGTCATCGGTAGCTCGATGGCGGTAGCGCGGCCTCGTGATTTGCCAAATTCGTCCGTGCCACCTTCGATGAACGCGGAGCGGCGATCCCTCCCGGAGGCGCCGGTGGGACATCGCCAGCCGCGTGCCGACCAGGTGCCGTCGGAGAAGAACCTGATGGATCCAAACGACCCGGTAAATCAGGAGAACGCCGCACTCGATCGCATGATCAACGGCATTTGTCGCGATTGTTAGGGCGTGTATTCATAGATCGAGATTCCGAGCGTGGCTTGATACGAATGGGGTACCGCCCGGCTGTCCTGAACCGTGATGAATATTAAGCAGTTCTCTTTGCAGGCGTCGCTGGGATCGGAGTGGAAAGCTTCCGTGACCGCGTCGGATACCGACTGAATAGTATCCGTTCGTCATTCAGCTGAACTGAGCAACGTCTCGTTAAAACCTCACCGGAACTACGAAACTCGTCAGCCAAACCGCAGCGAGCAGAACCGCGAAGGTTACGGCGATGATGACCGCGGCGCGGCCTGCGGGTAGCTCGTTCATCGCGTGATCGTGGTGATACATCGCGCCGGCCGTTCCCTCCGCGTGATGCATCTGGGCGTGATCCATCATCTTCGAGGGCTCGGGCGAGGCGTGGCCCAGGTCCGGTGCGGGTCTATCTGCATCCGGCAGAGTCATGCAGCCATGCTTCAGGCGATTCGCAACCATCCAGTGGTTGATCGGATAGGCGACGACGCCGCCGACGATCGTCGCGATGCTCATACGGAACCAGAACGAGAGGGCCTGCGGCTCCTCCGAGCCTGCCCAGTGGGTGCCGAGGATCAGCATGACCGGGATCATGCCGGTCATCACCATGTTCATCGACACGGTCTCGGCGAAGAAAGTCTTGCGCACTGCCTTCCAGTAGTCGCCCTCGTACATGCCGACCATCATTAGCGCCTGGAAGATGAACAGGCCGGAGACGAAGCCCGCCAGGTATTCGATGGTCGCGTCCCAGCCGTTGGTGAGACTGAAGACCGGCAGGATGGAGGCTGCGACGACAATGCCGGTGGCGTCCCCTGCCAGGCAGTGCATCTCGCTGTTGAGCGACTGCTTCCACCTCGCCGCGGTGAAGGCATCATGGGTGCCCGGCAGGGGCCTGCGGCAGGCGAGCAGGTAGAAGAACGCGCCGACCGGCCCCGTATAGATCGTGACGAGGATCCAGGCGATGCGCTGCACCCAGCTGGTGACGCCATTGAAAATCGAGTCCCAGACGACGAAGACGACGCTGCCCGCTGTCAGCGCGAACCAGACGATCATGGCGTCGTCGAGCATGGCAAGCCTCCACCTTCATCGGTGTCACCGTAGCGCTCGGTGCGGAAGGTGCTCGTCCGCAATGGGTCATTCGCGTCGATTTTATCAGTCCACGCCCTGGACCAGGTCGTGCTCGTCACCAGTAACGTTGTCAGAGCGTGAACGCGCCGCCGAGTGGCGGTCGCATTCCCGATCCATATCAGGAGGCTGTTCGCGTCACTCGCAGGCATGGCGCCGACCATCGCGCCCGAGAAAGGTGGCAGATGCGGGATCGTAGGAGCGATAGCGCCGAGCGCAGGAAGAGGAAGGCGCGCCAACCATGGCCGCATAAGCACCGCGCGCCCGATAACCGGGAGGAGCGCCGCCATCAGGCAGCTCCATACCCGCTCTGCCTGCAGGCGTTGGCGCGCCTCCATTCAGGACGTCACGGTTCGGGTACTCGGCCTGAAACGTGTCTGGATTCTGGATGGCCCAAACGGGGAGCTGGGCGCTTGCAGACGTGATGGTGATCGTCGAGAATAGAGTTGCCGCGACCAAAGCTTTCAATGCAGTCATAATCGTTCTCCGTTTTGCTTTCTGTGCGGACAATTCGCGCCGCGATAACCGCTGCTCTGGTTGGTCTGTTTCCTGCGGACGTTTCTAAGCAACGACGATGTGGCAAGTGCATCCGACAAAGCCAAGCGCGCGGACATCACTCCTGCGCGAACAGGGCGTTTTACAGATGACGTGATCGAATGAGGGGAGCTGCTTTCAGGCGGACGGTGCTGAAAGGCGCGAAACAGATGGCAGATCGGCGGTTGGATCAGCCGTTTCCAATGAGAACGCCGGTCGCGAGAACAAGTCCGCCTCCGAGCATGACCTTGGCGGCGGCGGAGATCGGCGCTGTGTCCATGTATTTCCATTGAATGAAGGCAATCGCGAGCAGCTCGGCCACAACAACGGCTGCGGCTGTCGCGGTCGCAGTGAAAAAGTCTGGTATCAAGTATGGAAGCGTATGCCCTATGCCTCCTGCGACTGTCATGAGACCACAAACAAGTCCTCGCAAATATGGCGTACCGCGACCTGACAGCTTTCCGTCATCGGCGAGAGCTTCTGCAAATCCCATTGAAATTCCGGCGCCGAGCGACGCGGCCATGCCGACTTGAAAGGCATTCCACGAGTTGTGCGTGGCAAACGCGGCTGCAAACACCGGGGCTAACGTCGAAACCGATCCATCCATCAGTCCGACGAGTCCCGGCTGAATGATCTGGAGGATGAAACTGCGCCGGGCGTTCTCGTCCTCAACGCCTCTGGCCTCCTGCGGTAGGCGTTTGGCCGCAATTTCTCCTGCCGTTCGTTCATGTTGCAATTCTGCTCTCGCCAGGTCGCCGAGCAATATGCGAATAGAAGCATCGATCGTTCGGGAAGCGGCCAGGTCGTAGAAACGCCGGGCATCTTGCTCCATCTGGCTTGCTTGCTGCCTCACGGCTTCGATGCCCCGGAGGCGGACGCGCCAAAGCTTCTTTCGTTGCACGAAGCCGCGGACGTCCTGTCGTCTCACGAGCGGAATGTGATTTCCAAATCTTGAACAATAGAGTTCGATCAATGCGCGCCGATGCTCGTTCTCTTCCACAGACATATCGGAGAGGACTTGCGCCGTGTCGGGATGTTCGTCTCTCAAATCTTCCGCGAAGTCGGCATAGATCCGTCCATCTTCTTCCTCACTGCTGATGGCGAGCGCGAGGATCTCCTGCTCCGTAAGCTGATCGAATGATTTCATATTGAGCTGTCGAGCCGCGGCGCGTTGTGGCCGACCGGCCTTGGCGGAATTTGGGTCGGCCGTGAACAATGAGTCTTGAGAGACGGGGTCATTCGGCGGGTGCCTGTCCGGTCCTGCCCGGCGCGGATGCTGCGTCCTCATGGGCGAGCCACGCGATAACGGTATGCAGAATAGCGGCGATGATGGCACCCACGATAGGGGCGGCCAAGTACAGCCAGACATCGCCGTAGTTGCCGGTGGCGACCATCGGGCCGAGCGCCCGCGCTGGGTTGAACGGGGCGCCAGTGAGCGGCCCACCCATCAGGATGTTGAGGGTCAGCGTCATTCCGATCGCAAGCGGCGCGAGGCTGCCGGCGCGACCCGCAACCGCCGTGCTGAGTACCACTGTAACCAGGAAGAAGGCGAGCACGGCCTCGATCAAAAAGCCGACTGTGGGCGTGATCGTGAGGGTCGTGGCGCCGAGCGCGAGGTCGTGAGCGAGCGTCGGCATGCCGAGGCCGGTGGCTGAACCACCTAAGACGGTCCGCAGCAACAGTGCGCCTGCGATACCTCCGATGAGCTGGCTGATGATATAGCCAACCGCCTCGCCGACACGCATCGCGCCGGCGGCGAGCACGCCGACGGTGACGGCGGGGTTCATGTGCCCGCCCGACAGGGAGCCATACGCGAAGGCGAACGCCATGATCGTCAAGCCGTGTGCAAAGGCAACTGCAACGACGCCGAGCAGGCCGACACCGGTGCCGACTATCGCCGCGGCGCCTGCACCGATGAATACGAACGAGAAGGTGCCGACGAACTCCGCTAGGAGCTTGGACGCAATTCTGTAGGACATTGCTCTCTCCGGAAACGGAATGACCGCTTGGCGCGATCGCTTGGCGCTGCGGAACGTTATGGCTTGACCGGCGGTCGCGGAAGCGCCGCCGGCCGACAAAGCGCAGGCCTACTCCGCGGCGACCATCCCAGGCTTGAAATCGACGCCGAGGGCGTTGGCGACGCCGGCACCATATGCGGGATCGGCGCGGTAGAAGTGAGCGAGCTGACGGTAGACGATCTTTGGCGGCACGCCGTCCATCGCTTCCTTGATGTTGTTGAACAGCTGCTGCTTCTGATCGGCCGTCATCAGCCGGAATAGCTCCCCCGGCTGCCGATAGTCGTCGTTGCCGTCGCGATGATCATAGCGGGCGGCATCTCCCGTGATCCTGAGCGGCGGCTCGCGGAAGCTGTGGTCCCCAAGCGGGCCATCAAACGAATTCGGCTCGTAGTAAGCGTCGGGATAAGGCTTGCCCTCGAGCCGCATCGTGCCGTCGATATGATAATCGTTCACCTCTGCTCGCGGCCGATTTACCGGAAGTTGGTGCGCATTGATGCCGACCCTGTAACGATGCGCGTCCGCATAGGAAAAGATGCGGGCCTGCAGCACCTTGTCCGGCGAGTGGCCGATGCCGGGTACGATGTTCGATGGCGCGAGCGCCGCCTGCTCGACCTCGGCAAAATAGTTCGTCGGATTGCGGTTGAGCTCGAGGATGCCGACCTCGATCAGTGGATAGTCCGCGTGAGGCCACACCTTGGTCAAGTCGAACGGATTGTACCAGTGCTTGTCGATGTCGCTCTCCGGCATGATCTGCACGGAAAACCTCCATTTCGGGAAATCGCCCTTCTCGATCGAGTCGAACAGATCGCGCTGATGGGTCTCGCGGTCGTAGGCGACCTTCTGGGCCGCTTCGGCGTTGGTCCAATTCTTGATGCCTTGCATGGTCTTGAAGTGAAACTTGACCCAATGGCGTTCATTCCGGTCGTTGATGAACGAATAGGTATGCGAACCGAAGCCATCGATATTCCGATAGCTCTGGGGCAAGCCGCGGTCAGACATCAGGATGGTCACCTGGTGCAAGCTTTCAGGTGATAGCGACCAGTAATCCCACATCGCGGTCGGCGATCGCATGTTGGTCCGCGGGTGCCGCTTCTGGGTGTGGATGAAGTCGGGGAATTTCAGCGGATCGCGAAGGAAGAACACCGGCGTATTGTTGCCCACGATGTCCCAGTTGCCTTCCTCAGTATAGAAGCGGAGGGCAAAGCCCCGCACGTCGCGCTCAGCGTCAGCCGCGCCACGCTCGCCCGCCACCGTGGAGAAGCGCAGGAAAGCCTCGGTCTTCTTGCCCTTCTGTAGCGCTTTGGCCTTCGTGTACTTCGTGATGTCATTTGTGATGGTCAACGTACCGTAGGCAGCCGATCCCTTGGCATGCACGGTGCGCTCTGGAATACGCTCGCGATTCTGGTGCGCCATCCTCTCCAGGAGATGGAAGTCCTGCATCAGAACCGGGCCGCGTGGGCCGGCGGTGATGCTGTTCTGGTTGTCGGCGACCGGCATGCCGCTGGTTGTGGTGAGGGTAGGGCGTTTGGCCACGAAATGCTCCTGTATGCGAGGCGTTAGTTAGCCGGCAACGGTGCCGCTGGTGCGGCTGCCCGTTTCTGTTCGCAAGCTCGTCTGTTGCATAACTGCGTTTGCGAAAGACTGGCTGGAGCAGATGTAGCCTTTCTGTTTGGGACGACTGTGGCTCTATTGCCGTGACTGCGCCGGAGTTGCTTCTATCTGCGCGGGGGCGGGCGCTGACCTAGGGGCCACTGGTTATTGGGCGCAAAGACGAGCCGCATAATCAGCTGCTGCCGACGAGCCCTTTGGCGCAAGCTCTAGCCTTGCCCACACATCCACCAGTGCGTGGGCGAGAGCATCCACGAGCATGTCGTCGTGGTAGGGGGTTGGTGTGATCCGCAGCCGTTCGGTTCCGCGCGGTACCGTGGGATAGTTGATTGGCTGGATGTAGATGCCGTGCTCGGCGAGCAATAAATCGCAGGCCGCCTTGCACCTCTCGGGATCTCCGACCAGTACCGGTACGATATGGGTCTCGCTCGGCATAACCGGCAGCGCGGCAGCAGTGAGCGCGGCTTTGACGCGCGCAGCTCGTTCCTGATGTCGCTCGCGTTCCCAATTGGAAGCCTTGAGGTGTCGGATCGCGGCGGTGGCAGCGGCGCAAATCGGAGGCGGCAAAGCGGTGGTAAATATAAACCCCGGTGCATACGAGCGCACGGCGTCGATCAAGATGCTGTTTCCCGCAATGTATCCGCCCACGCAGGCGAATGCCTTGGCGAGCGTGCCTTCCAGGACGTCGATCCGATCCATCACCCCATCGCGTTCCGCCACGCCGGCACCGCGCGCGCCGTACATGCCCACGGCGTGCACCTCGTCCGCATAGGTCATCGCACCGTAGTATTCGGCGAGGTCGCAGATGCGGTGCATCGGCGCCACGTCGCCATCCATGGAATAGACGGTTTCGAAGATAATCAGCTTCGGCCGGTCGTGTCCGGCCACTTGCAACAACCGTTCGAGATGATCGACGTCGTTGTGCCGCCAGATTTTCTTCTCGCAACCGGATTGACGCGCGCCTTCGATCATCGAGTTGTGGTTGAGTTCATCGGAGAGGATCAGGCAGTCCGGAATGAGCTTTCCGATGGTCGCGATTCCGGTCTGGTTTGACACGTAACCCGACGTAAAAACGAGAGCCGCCTCCTTGCGGTGCAACTCGGCGAGTTCATGCTCCAGCTCGATCAGGGGATGATTGGTGCCGGCGATGTTTCGTGTCCCGCCGGCGCCGGCGCCGAGGCGCATCACGGTCGCTGCCATGGCCTCGATCACCTTCGGGTGCTGGCCCATTCCGAGGTAGTCGTTCGAGCACCAGATCGCCACCTCGCGCGGTCCGCCGGGAGAATGCCAGATGGCGTGCGGGAAGCGACCCGCGATGCGTTCAAGGTCCGCGAAGGCACGATAGCGCTGCTCGTGCTTCAACCGGCTCAGGGCGCCGGCAAAGAATGCGTCGTAGTTCATATAAGCTCCCCCGCCCGAATGCGGCCCAGTCCGGCCGATGCACGGCCGCAGCGTTTGACCCTAGGTCCAGGTGTCGTCCGGCAGGTTGACCACGATGGGCGTCGCTGTGCTACGTACGACAACCCACCGAAACGGCTCCAGCTTCGAAGGGTTGATTTCCATATGCGGCAGGAAAGCCGGGACGTGAATGAAATCGCCGACCTTCGCATGTGCGACGAATTCGCCTCTTTCACCCCAGCGCACTTCACAGATGCCGGAAAGGACGTAGGCGATAGTCTCCTGCTGTCCGTGGTGGTGGAGTCCCGTACGCAGTCCAGGGGCCACTTCGAACAGACCGCCCCAGATTGCCGAAGCGATAGCCAGTTCTGGAGCGATAGCCGCACGACGCTGAGAGCCAGGCGTCTGAGCTGTTCCGGAATCAAACTGAGCTGGGCTTACGATATGGATGGCGGTCGTACTCATGGTGCCCCTTGGGAATCGCGGTCGGAGCACTCATTATGCGAGCTCCCGGTTAGGAGCACTCGGCCGAGATTGCGGCGTTTGGTGAAAATTTGCGCGGATTACGATCGTCGCTACGCGTGCATTGCTCCTTGCAGGGTTCGTTCCAATGATCGCCTCGCTGCAATCCGTACCTTCTCGTAGGCGCGCACCTCGATCTGGCGAATGCGCTCGCGCGAAACGTTGAATTCGAGTGCAAGATCCTCCAGCGTTGGTGGATCATCAATGAGATGACGCGCCTCAAAGATGCGCCGCTCTCGATGATCGAGTACGCTGATAGCGCGAGCGAGCGCTTCTTGCCGGTGATCCATTTCGTCGTGGTTAAGGACGATGGTTTCCGGAGATGGGCTCTCATCAACGAGATAGTCTTGCCATTCGCTGGGCTGTTCTCCTTCGCGTACCGGTGAGTTTAGCGATGTGTCGCCGGCGAGGCGTCCATTCATATCTACCACGTCCTGGTCCGTCACCCCCAGCGTCGTTGCAATTTCCGTCACCTGTTCAGGGCGCAAACTGGCGTTATCGAGAGCGGCGATCTTGGCCTTGGCCGACCGTAGCTTGAAGAACAGCTTTTTCTGGTTCGCAGTCGTGCCGATCTTCACCAACGACCAGGATCTCAGGATGTAGTCCTGTATCGCGGCTTTAATCCACCACATTGCGTAGGTGGAAAAACGAAATCCCATATCGGGCTCGAAGCGTTGAACGGCCTGCATTAGGCCGACATTGCCTTCCGATATTAATTCCGAGGTCGGCAGACCATAGCCGCGATATCTCATCGCGATTTTGGCGGCCAGCCGCAGATGGCTGGTGACGATTTGGTCCGCAGCATCACGATCACCATGGTCTCGCCAGCGCTTGGCGAGCTGATATTCCCGTTCTCGCTCGAGCAATGAGAAGCGTCGAATGTCAGCGAAGTAGCCTGAACCGCGGTTGTCGGCAGAAGGTGCATTCAGGCTTCGAGTGGTTAGTCCGCAACGATCCTTGTTCTCCTCTGCGCTCATCTCAGCTGCCCCGTCCGTCAAGAGACCGACGCCTGAAACGAACGATCTGGATCGACGAAGCGCAACAGGCGGGATTTAGAAAGCAGCGATGGGCCGCATACGAAATCCGCGTTACATCAGGGTGGGAGTCAGGTCGTGCCACTGATCGGAGCCCTTTCGTCATCATCGTTCATTCAGCAGGCGCGGGGGCAGCCTGGCTTGCGGCGGCCGGCTTCCTCCCGCCAAACAGCCTGGTCTGCAGCCGATCGAGATAGATATAGACAACCGGCGTCGTATAGAGCGTGAGCAGTTGCGACAGAGCGAGGCCGCCGACAATGGCATAGCCGAGCGGCTGGCGAAGCTCCGATCCGTTCCCGCTGCCGAGCATAATCGGAACACCGCCAAGGAGCGCCGCCATCGTGGTCATCAGGATCGGCCTGAAACGCATGATGCAGGCCTGATAAATGGACTCCTCGGCGGTCAACCCTTGTTCATGTTCGACGTGCAGAGCAAAATCGACCAGCATGATGCCATTCTTCTTGACGATGCCGATCAGCAGGATGATGCCCACGATCGCGATCACGCTCAGATCGAAGTGAACCGCCATCAGCAGCAGCAGCGCACCGAGGCCGGCCGACGGCAGGGTCGAGATGATGGTGATCGGATGAATCAGGCTTTCATAGAGCACACCGAGGATGATGTAGATGACGAAGAGCGCGGCGACGATCAGGATCGGCGTGCTCGAAAGCGCTGCGCCAAATGCCTGGGCGTTGCCTTGAAAGCTAGTCTGAAGCGAGAGCGGCTTATGCAGGTCCCTTTCAGCCTGTTGGATCGCGCCGACGACCTGGCCGATCGCGGTGCCCGGCATAAGATTGAACGAGACGGTCACCGACGGAAATTGGCCTTGATGGTTGACCACGAGCGGAGCGACCGTCACGGCACTATCGACCAGGGTGGACAGCGGCACCTGCTGCCCGCTCGATGAGTTGACATAGATGCCGTTGAGGGCCTCGGGCCCATACTGGAACTTGGGATCAACCTCCATGACGACGTGATACTGATTCAGCGTCGTAAACATGGTTGAGACAATACGCTGACCGAAGGCATCGGAGAGCGTGTTGTCGATTGCATAGGGCTGGATACCGTAGCTCGAGGCGACGTCACGCTTGATCGAGATATCGAGCATCGGTCCGGCATTGAGCTGATCGGTGGTGACGTCGGCTGCGCCCTTAGTAGCCTTTATCCGCTCTAGAAAGAGCGCCGCCCAATGGTTCAGCTCGCCCGGGTCGGCATCCGCCAATGTGTACTGGTACTGCGTCTTCGATATCCGTCCGCCGATGGTGATATCCTGCGCGGCCTGCATGTAGAGCGTGATCCCCGGGATCTTGGCGAGGTTGGTGCGCAGCCGCGCGATCACCTGGTCCATGCTGGCGCGCTGAGTCTGGGGCTTGAGCGCAATGAAAACACGGCCGTTGTTGACTGTCGTGTTGCCGCCGCCGGCGCCGACGCCCGACCCGACCGAGGCGACCGCAGGATCCTGCATTACGGCGTTCAGCAACGCCTGCTGGCGCTCGGCCATCCCCTGGAATGAGATATCCTGTGCCGCCTCGGACAGGCCTATGATCAATCCGGTGTCCTGCTGCGGAAAGAAGCCTTTGGGGATTATCACGTAGAGATATCCGGTTAGCGCGATAGTGCAGAGCATCGTCATCAGGGTAATGAACCGGTGACGCAGCACGATCTTGAGGCCGGCCTCATAGAGGTTGAGCAAGCCATCGAAGCCACGTTCGAAAAGCCGGTAGAGCCGTCCGTGCTGCTTGCTCTCGTGCTTGAGTAGATATGCGCACATCATCGGCGTAAGCGTCAGCGAGATCAGCAGCGACAACACCAGAGCCGCGCTAACTGTGATCGCGAATTCCCGGAACAACAGGCCGACATATCCGCCCATCAGGAACAGCGGAATGAAGACGGCAATCAGGGACAACGTAATCGATACGATGGTGAAGCCGATCTCGCCGGCACCCTTCAGCGCCGCTTCGAACGGCGAAGAGCCGAGCTCCATATGCCGCACGATGTTCTCGATCACCACGACGGCATCGTCGACCACGAAGCCGACGGCGATCGACAATGCCATCAGCGAGAGGTTATCAAGGCTGTAGCCAAGCTCATAGAGAACCGCGAAGCTGCCGACCAGCGAGAGCGGCACCGTCACCGCCGGAATGATCGTCGCCCAAAAATTGCGCAGGAACACGAAAATCACTATCACCACCAGCGCGATGGTGAGCAGCAACGTGAACTGGACGTCGCTCACCGAGGCACGGATGGTTTCGGTCCGATCGGTAATGATACTGACTTTGATAGCCGGCGGGATCGAGGCCTGGAGGGTCGGCATCATTTTCTTGATATTCTCGACGGTCTCGATGACGTTGGCGCCAGGCTGGCGCTGGATCGGCAGGATGATCGCCCGGTCCTGGTTGTACCAGCCTGCGATCAGGTCGTTCTCGGCCGCGCTGATCACGCGGCCGACGTCACGGACGCGAACCGTCGCTCCATTGCGATAGGCGAGGATCAGATTGGCGTAGTCGTCGGCCTTGAGCAGCTGATCGTTGGTATTGAGCGTGTAGGTCAGGCGCGGGCTGTTAAGGGTGCCTTTGGGCAAATCGACGTTGGCTTGTCCTAGTACCGTGCGTACGTCCTCAAGGCTGATGCCGCGAGCAGCGAGCGCCTGCGGATCGAGCTGCACGCGGATGGCGGGCTTCTGCTGACCTGCGATACCCACGAGACCAACGCCGGATATCTGCGAGATCTTTTGCAGCAGGATGTTTTCTGCATAGGCGTCAACTGTCGTCAGCGGCAGGCTGTCAGAGGTCAGGGCGAGTACCAGGATTGGCGTGTCGGCCGGATTGACCTTACGGATCGTGGGCGGATACGGCATGTTCAGGGGTAGCTGCGCTTGCGCAGCGTTGATCGCCGAGAGCGTGTCGCTCACTGCTCCATCGATGGCGCGGCTCAAATCGAACTGCAGCGTGACCTGGACAAAGCCAAGCGCACTCGCCGACGTCATTTGGGTGAGGCCCGGGATCTGACCGAACTGCAATTCAAGCGGCGTCGCCACTGAAGACGCCATCGTCTGCGGATCAGCGCCTGGCAATCGCGCCGTGACCTGGAGGGTCGGGAAATTGACGTTGGGCAGTGAGGCCACCGGCAAGAGTGGGTAGCTCACCAGGCCTCCGACCAGCAATCCGACCATCAGAAGAGCGGTAGCGATCGGCCGATGGATGAACGGCGCGGATATGTTCATGGAATCGGCGCCTGTTGGGCGGTCTGTGCGATAGCCTCATCCGCCGCCGTTCCGTGCAGCAGCGTAACACGCGTGCCCGGTTGCAGCCTGTATTGTCCGTCGACCACGACCTGCTCGTTTGCCGTAAGACCGGAATCGATGAGCGCCTGGCCGCCGCCGATCTGCGTCACCTTGACCGGCCGGATCTGGACCGTGCTGTCGGAATTGATGGCGTAGACATAAGATCCGTTCGGCCCCTGCTGAACAGCCGAGGCGGCAACGGTCAGGCCGTTGTGTCTTGTATCGACAAGCAGTCGGGCATTGACGAGTTGGCCGGGCCAGAGCCGGTGCGATTGGTTGGGGAAATTCGCCTTGAGTTGAATCGAACCCGTTGTCTGCAGGATCTCGTTGTTGACAAGGCCAAGCACGCCTTGATCGAGCAAGATTGTATTGTCCTGGCTGTAGGCAAGGACCGGGAGCGGGGCGTTGGTCCTTTGCTGTTGCTGCTGGATTTGCGGGAGGACAGTCTCGGGAAGCGTGAAGATCAGCGAGATCGGATTGATTTGCGTGACGACGACGAGTCCGTTCGTGGTAGACGGGCTGATGATGTTGCCGACGTCTATCTGACGTATCCCGACGACACCGTCGATCGGGGAGGTGAGGCGGGTGTAGCCGAGTTGCACGTTCGCGGCATCGATCAACGCTTGATCGGTTTTGATGGCCGCCTGGAGTTGGCGGACCTGCGCCTTTTGAGTTTCAATCAGTTGCGGCGTGGCCCAGCCGTTCTTGCCCAACGCGTTGTAGCGGATGAGGTTTGCCTGGGCGTTTGCAAGCTGCGCCTGATCCCGCTGCAGGTTACCCGTGTACTGCTCGACCATCGCCTGGTAAGGACGCGGGTCGATCTGCGCGAGCAGATCGCCGGCACGAACTGCCTGACCTTCAGTGAAGTTGATGCTGAGGAGTTCTCCCTGGATCTGAGCACGCACGACGTCGGTGTTGTACGCGATCACGGTCCCGACGCCGCTTAGATAGATCGGAACATCATGCTGGGCGACTACGCCGCCGACGACCGGCACCGCGGGCGAAGCCGCGGGCGTGGCGGTAGCCTCGACTGGGTCAGCGCGTGTGAAGAAGAGGAGGCCGCCCGCCGCAACAGCGGCGATCAGCAAGGCAACGGGAACGATGACCTTCTTTTTCATGCTTGCTCTCGTTTGCGAGTGAGAGATCACTCTCACTGGCCTGGAAGGATTGACGTTCCGATCGTGCCTTTTGTGTCGGTCGTTGAGGCCTAGGGCGGCGACGACACAGAGGGGGCCATTGGGGCCACGCTAGTCGTCACGCTACCCGTGGTGGGCGAGACTCCTGTTATCGGCACTGGTACTGCGGAGCTGACTCCGAGATTGCCGATTTCGGTGGATCCCAACGGAATGCCGGTTTGAGCGAGGCCTCCCGTCGTTGTGGGCGACATTGGCGTTGGAGCCGACGATGCAGCGACGCTTCCCGAGCCGGAGCCGCAGATGCCCGACGTCGACATTCCAGACGTTGCGGCGGCGGCCGGCGTTGCACCGCCAACGGCCAATCCGCCGCCGTCGTAAGTGGAGGTCGATCCGGACATCGTCGATGGTGAGATCCCGACCGTTGAACATGAGGTGGTGCTACCGGGCATCGCGATTGTGCCCGTTACACCTGTCGGAGCCGGACTGATTCCGGGGGACGCGAGTTCGGTGGCGCCGAGAGGAATGGTCGGGGAAACCGTCGAACCCGTTCCCAGGCCAAGCGGCGACGTCGGGCTCAGGCTCGGGGTTGGCGCCGGTATTCCCTGCGCGATGGCAACGTTGCAGAAAAGGAGTGCCGGAAGTGCCGCGGCAATCAGGGAGGATCTCATTGGCATTCTCCGTTTCAGCCGCGCCTTTGGGGCGAGCACCGAGACCGACCAGCTTTTGGACCAGTCGTTTGGTGCGAGGGTAACGGAGATCGCTTAGTCCTCGTATTGCACTCGGGTTTGGTGTTATCGCAACTTGGTATCTTCTTATGTACATCGGTATCGAAGTGGCGCGAGTGTGGAATACGCGTGTGCTGTTTGCTCGGCCCCGGTGACCGCCAGTCTGGCTGCAAAAAGGTCAGAGCGACCGCAATGAAGTTCCTCATTGCGGTCTGCTGTCGCGTCGAGCCGATCAACCCGATCAGTAGTAGTCGTAGTTGCAGGGGTATCGCCCGGTGTATGGCCGGTAATATGGGCAATCGAGGCCATAGTCGTAAAAGCCGTGAGCATAACGGCGTCGTCCAAAGTGGGCGCGACCTACATGCGCCATGTGACCTGCGCCGAAGCCACCGACGTGACTTCCAAAGTGAGTCCCCCCAAACCCGCCGATGTGGGCTCCACCAAAGCCGCCCATGTGACCTCCGCCAAAGCCACCGAGATGGCCTCCGCCGCCGAAGCCGCCGCCCATATGGCCGCCTCCACCAAATCCGCCACCGCCCCCATGTCCCCCGCCACCACCACCGCCGCCGCGGGCTTGCGCGGCAGTGGCCACAAGGCTGCCGGCGAGCAGCGCAATTGCCATAATCGTCGTCATTCGTCTTCTCATAACATTCTCCTTTCAAGGGGGCGGGTTATCCGCCCACAGGCGTTGTCCAAGGCCGGCATGGCCGAGGAAGGCCACAAGCCTCGCGACAGGCAGGAGATGGGAATGTTTAACGAGCCTCTCCACTATACTTGCGTTCATCAGACTGAACGAGGCGCGCGCTCGAGCAGAACAGAAGCGTGATGCACGCACCGGAAAACACGCAACGACAAAGACCCGGCGCATGCCGGGTCTTGAAACGATTTCGCGACCGGTGCCGCAGCGTGGACCGTCTGTTGCTAAGTGGCTGGCTTGGGGCCTGGGCGAACTGACGATACGCACCAAACCGTGTTTCCAACGTCGTCGGCGATCAGCAATCTGCCGGCGCGATCGATCGCGAGACCAACGGGCCGTCCGCGGGCGTGATTGTTTTGATCAAGGAATCCTGTGACGACATCCCGCGCCGGCCCGCTGGGCTTTCCGCCGGTAAACGGCACGAAGACGACTTTATAACCGTTGAGTGGAGTTCGATCCCAGCTTCCGTGTTCGCCGACGAAGGCACCGCTTCGATAGTTGGCAGGGAGATCGCCGCCCGCGTACATTGCTACGCCGAGTGGCGCCACATGGGAGCTTAGGGCGTAGTCCGGCACAATCGCTGTGGCCACCAGATCCGGGCGCTGTGGCTGAACTCGCGGGTCCAGGTGCTGGCCGTAATAGCTGTAGGGCCAGCCATAGAAGCCTCTGTCCTGCACCGCGGTCAGATAGTCCGGGACCAGGTCTGGTCCGATCTCGTCGCGTTCGTTAACGATGGCCCAGAGTTTGCCTGTTTCGGGCTCCCACTGAAGGCCGGTCGGGTTGCGCGTTCCGCTGGCGAAAATGCGATGGGCGCCGGATGCACGGTCGACCTCCCAGATCGCGGCCCGCTCATATTCGGCTCCGATCCCGTTTTCGGTGATGTTGCTGTTGGAGCCAATCCCGACATAAAGCTTCGAGCCATCCGGACTTGCTAACAGCGGCTTCGTCCAGTGATGATCGATCGGACCGCCGGGAAGGTCAGTCAGCTTGGTCGGCGCGGCCGTGATGCTGGTCTGTCCTTCCTGGTAGGGATAGCGGACGATGGCATCGGTATTGGCGACGTAAAGGTCGTTACCGACGAGGGCTACGCCAAAAGGAGAATTCAGATGGTCCAGAAAGACGGTCCGGACTTCGGGAATGCCATCGCCATTTGCATCGCGCAGCAGCGTGATGCGGTTTGCGTCCTTTGCTGAGGCGCCGGCGAACCACTTTACCCAGCTAGTGATAATGTCCTTGGGACGGTAAATCGGCGCCTTCGGACCGTTGCTCTCAACCACCAGCACGTCACCGTTCGGGAGGACATAAAGCGAGCGCGGATGCGCCAAGCCGGTGGCCATTGCCTGGACCTGCAAATCTTGCGGCACGGTCGGCTTTTCACCGTTTTCCCACCCGACCGGGTCCGCAATGCGGATTGGCGGCAGCAGATATTGCTGCAACGCGGGCAGCGTGGGATGCGCGCCGATCTGGCTTCGTGGGTCGCCGCCGCCGTCTTCGCAACTCGCGAGCCCCAGGCCGGCAACCGCGACAAAGACGGTGGCAAGACGCGGCAGGTTCGCCGCGCGGGCAGTCTTGAGGATCGGCATCACGTGTCTGCTCCAACATGACGGGACGAGGTGAGGACCCAACCGGTTGGGGCCATGGCCAACAGAATGATGACGACGAGCGCCGAGAGCATCAGGCCCGTCGGCACAACGGCGGTGTACGCGTCACGGCTGTGGACGAAGATATTCACCAGCGCGAGGAGGACTGCGAGTACATAGCCAGTCACGCGCGCCCAAGCTGCCCTTTGCCTGCCGGTTGCAACTTCGATCACGGCGGTGATGAGCGCCAGGCCGGCCACGATCAGGCCGGCCGTTATCAGCCAGGCCGAGAAATCTTCCCACATCACGTCCGCAGTCCGCCAATAGGCGAGATCAGTTGCGAGTGCTCCCGTAAAATAGGCGACTGGAAACGGCGTTAGTATCCGGTGAACCGGATGAACGCCGGCCTCGAGGGCCGAGGCTGCTTCGGGCCTGAAACTCGCTTCCGTTATCGTAGCGTGCTGCATTTCTTTCCATCCTTATGGTTCGCGGGTGCGGTCGCGAGGAACTACAGCAACAGCCAGCGCCCCGCTGCGACGTCCGCGCCGTCATCTTCACCGGTGTGCTTCCCCGCGGCGCCGGGTGTCGCCCGGCGAAGGCCTTCTTGCTTCCGAATAATAGGTGATGAACACGGCGCGGCTTGGCGCAAATTGCTCGTGCTGCGTCATTCTTGCCGTTGATGCGGATGCGGGAGTCGAGCGCAGCAACGCTCATTGCTGCAAGCTGCTCGGCGCAGTGCAGGTTCGTCCAGCCGCGGATTGGATTGTTGGTCCGCTAAGGGATCAAGAGGTGCCGGAATCTCGGCTAGCCAATGCTCCGACCGCAGACCAGTCGAGCTTGTCACCGTCGTGAGCCAGCAAAGTCAAGAAGCGATCGCGAAGCAGACTTGCGACCGGCATGGGAACGCGCAAATCGCCGGCAGCCGCCAGCACAAGCCGAATATCCTTGTAGCCGAGTGGCGCAGCAAAGCCAGCGGGCTCGAACTTTCCCTCAACGATCAGCTTGCCGTAAGTCTTGTAGACGGGCGCGTCGAACAGGGTGGACGTCAGCATGTCGACATATGATTGGCGGTCGACGCCATCCTTGGCGACAAGCGTGACGGCCTCGCCCAATGACTCGATGACGGACGCGATGAGAAAGTTGCCGCTGAGCTTGACGAGATTGGCAGTCTTGGGCTTGTCGGAAACCACAAACGTCTGCTTCCCGATTGCATGGAAAACAGGTGCGGCAGCCTGGACCGCGTCGTTGTCGCCACCGACAATGACGGAGAGATCTCCGGCCGCTGCAACATCAGGGCGCCCAAACACCGGTGCCGCGACGAACCGCTGGCCGGCCTTCGCGTGATCAGCCGCAAGGCGCTCTGAAAGCGCCACGCTGATCGTGCTCGATGAGATATGGACCCGGCCCTTAGGCAGGCTCGCGAGCAGCCCATCGGCGCCATAGACGACGCTCTCAACCGCCGCATCATTGGCCAGCATGGTCATGATAACATCGCCACTACACGCGTCAGATATGCGCGGCGCCGCGACAGCGCCCTTTTTCAGCAATTCGCCGGCCTTTGCTGCCGTGCGGTTGTAGACCGTGACATCATGGCCGGCCCGCAGGAGCGACAAGGCCAGTCCGCTGCCCATCTGACCAAGTCCGATGACGCCGATCTTCATCTTGCAATCTCCAACGCTCGGTCACGTCCGTTGTCGTGACATGGTGACCAGCCGATCGATAGCTTCCAGAGTGAAGGCGAGGTAATGGGTATCGACGATGCCGTCTTTGACCTTTGTTGCAATGCCCCCGAGAACGACCTGTGGCCCGGCCATGATGCGGGCGGGAATCGAGAGGAGCGTCTCGTTGACCTGCGCATGGGCTCGCACTCCGCCAGTAAAGGCAGGCGAGACCGTTATGACCAGCACCGGCTTGTCGATCAGCACGGACTTTCCAAATGGGCGCGAGGCCCAATCCAGGGCATTTTTCAATACGCCCGGAATGCCGTGATTGTACTCCGGCGTCACGATGACAACGCCGTCGCTGGCACCAATGGCCTTTCGAAAGAGCCGCACTTGCTCCGGTCCATCGGCTCGATCCTCATCCTCGTTATAGAGCGGAAGCTGCAGATCGCAGATTTCAAGGTTTGTCGACAGCGGAAGATTGTCATGCAGGCCCGACAAGGTCGCACGTGAATAGGAGGCTTTGCGCAAGCTCCCACATAGGCCAACAAGGCGGGTTGGTCTTGTAATGTCATGCATTTTTGGCACTCCATTGGAGCAGTCGACCGGCCGGCGGCACGCGGAGCGCGCGTTCGGCAGAAAAAAGAAAGCGGCCGTCCACTTAGGGACGAATGGACGGCCGCAGCGAGCCTGGTTTGGGGGGAGGATGAGGTCACCAGGCGCATCTGATTTAGCAGCGCCGGAAAGGCGTGGCTTTGCAGTTATTGCCGCATTGCGCGAGATCTTGCGCTGGTTTAGCTCGGCGGCTCGGCCGAGCGTCTCTGGTGCGTCCTTCGCCGGGCACTTGCAGACGCGGGTGATGCGCAACCGAAGTCCGTGTGGTGAGCCCGTGCTCAGTTCCTGCGTGGCTTATCTCGCGGGTCGATCTGGACCGTCGCCGTCATGCCGGCGACCAGCCGAACTCCATCAGGTACCTGATCGATCCGGATGCGCACAGGTATGCGTTGAGCGAGGCGTACCCAGGTGAAAATCGGATTCACCGTAGCCAGCCCTTGCGGGTCGGATTGCGCATTTGCGATGTTGATGCCGCGCGCCACGCCGCCGACTTCGCCGTGCACGACCTGCCTGTAGCCCATCAGCTTGATACTGGCAGGATCGCCTTCGTGCATGAGGGCTAGTTGCGTTTCCTCGAAATATGCATCCACCCAGAAGGAATCGGCGTCGACGACCGAGATCGTGTTCCGTCCAACGCCGGCATAGTCCCCAAGTCGCGCCAAGAGGTTGGTTACCCACCCGTTCACCGGAGAATGGAGCTCGGTGCGCTCCAGATTGACCTTTGCCTGATCGCGGCTGGCGATAGCCTGCTGGTATTGCGCCTGGGCCGCAGCGGCGTTGGCCTCATAGGTCTGTCTGTCTTCGACGGTCTCCGCCAGATCGGTCATCATGCGGCGCCGCGCTGCCTGTCGCTGCGCATTCTGGGCCGTGGCCCGAGCCTGCGCGACAGCTGCTTCAGCCAACTGGAGCGTGATCCTGTAGTTCGTCGGATCAATCACCAGCAGCAAGTCGCCCTTGTGCACGAACTGATTGTCGCCCACCGTTAGCTGAACAATACGCCCCTCTACCTCCGGCGCGATGGTCACGACATAGGTGCGAACGGTACCGTCGCGTGTCCAGGGCGTCCCCATATACGATTCCCACATTGCCCAGCCGAGCAACACGGCAAACCCGGTGGCCGCGAGCGTCAGCAACGACGGAACCAATCGAAACGATGTCTTCGTCATTGCAGTTGCCGGATTCGCGAAGCCGACGCAGAGATCGGCCCTTTTGTTCTCCGATTTGGGTTCAGCATCGGATATCGTGAGCTCCGCATGCGATGGTGAGTACGATCACAGCGATCGGTGCAACTAGAGACCGAGCGCTCCAGCGCGTTTACTTCGTTCCTTGGCATGACTTCCGTGAAGAGGCGATTTCGGAATTCGTGGATCACTGCCCCGAAAGCTGCGAAATCAATGCAGCTTTACCGGCGGGCCGGTCCGATGCGTCAGAGCGCGGGCGACGAGAGCGAGGAGTGCCCGCGAGGTGCCACCCAGCGCGCGCTCATGCATGATGCGCAGCGAGAGATACATGACCCGGGCAAACAGGCCCGCGACGAAGATGCTGCGGCCGAAAAAGCCCATCAGGTTTCCGACCGTGCTCCATCTGCCGAGCGAAACCAGCGAGCCGAAGTCGCGGTACTTGTACGCTCGCAGCCGCTGCCCGCGCAGCCGCCGCTCGATCTGGCGCACCATGTGCGCCGCTTCTTGATGCGCGGCCTGCGCCCGCGGTGGAACCGGGGTGGATGCGCCAGGGCGCGGACAAGCAGCGCAGTCGCCGATCGCGAAAATTGCGGGATCGCGCGTCGTTTGCAGTGTCGGCTCGACGACGAGCTGATTGATGCGATTGTTCTCGAGGCCGTCGAGCCGGCCCAATACCTCCGGTGCCTTGACCCCGGCGGCCCATACCACGAGCTCCGACGCGATGAACGATCCGTCGGCGAGCGTGACACCCACCGGCGTCACCTCCTTGACTTTTGCGCCGGTGCGAACCTTGACACCGATCTGGTCAAGCAGGCGGCGCGTCGCCTCGGAGATCCGCTCCGGCAGGCCAGGCAGGATGCGCGACGTGGCCTCGATCAACACTACGCGGATGTCGCGCTCTGGGTCGATGTGGTCAAGGCCGTAGGCGACCACCTCGCGCGTGGTACGATGGAGCTCAGCGGCTAATTCGGTCCCGGTCGCGCCAGCCCCGACCACCGCCACGTGAAGCTGACCCGGCCGCACCGGGCCCGGCTGTGTTTGCGCGCGCAGGCAGGCGTTGACAAGTCGCCGGTTGAACCGCTCGGCCTGTGCGGGGGTTTCAAGGGGAACGGCATGTTCTGCGACGCCTGGCGTCCCGAAATCGTTGGTCACGCTGCCAATAGCGATCACCAATGTGTCGTATCCGACCGCGCGGGGCGGCGTGATCTGGCGCCCCTCGTCGTCGAAGGTGGCGGCGAGATGCACTTCCTTGCTGGTGCGATCAAGCCCGATCATCTCGCCGAAGTGATATCTGAAGCCGTGCCAATGCGCCTGCGCGAGATAGTTCACCTCGTATTCGCCGGGATCGATGCTTCCTGCCGCCACCGCGTGCAGGAGCGGCTTCCAGAGATGGGTTCGGGCCGACTCCACCAGGGTAATGGACGCCCGTGATTTGCGGCCGAGGCGATCGCCGAGCCGGGTGACGAGCTCGAGCCCTGCTGCACCGCCGCCCACAACGACGATGCGGTGCAGCGCCATGTCGCCAACGCGGTCGCCAAGGTGCAGCGTCGCCGACTCAGAGCGCGGATTTGCACGAGTGAAGTCCTGATCGGGATCGCGTTGCAACACGTCGGCCATCCGCATCACCCCAGATAGCCGGGACGGTAGACGCGGCTGCGGATCAGCGTGCTGATATCGTCCGGTCGCTTCACGCCAGCCAGCCCCTGGTCGAAAATGCAGGCCGCGATCCGCTCCGCGACATGGAGCGATGCTTCGAGGATACGGCTCTGCGGCGGATAAATCAGTCCGACCGAGAGGTTCTCTTCGGTGACCTGCTCGGCGACGGCTTGCGCAGCGACCAGGAACATCTCGTCGGTCACCCGAGTCGCCTCCGTGGCAAACACCGCCATGCCCAGCGCCGGGAAGATGTAGACGTTGTTGCCTTGGCCCGGTACGAAGCGCCGGCCGGCGATCTCCACCGGCGGGAACGGGCTGCCGCTGGCAAAAATGGCCCGCCCGTTCGACCAGCGATAAGCTTCCTCGGCCGTGCACTCGGAGCGCGAGGTCGGGTTCGAATAGGGGAAGATGATCGGCCGCTCGTTGACGCGCGCCATCGCGCTGATCACCGCCTGATTGAACAGTTTCGGAACGGCGCTGACCCCGATGATGCCGGTCGGTCGCACTGACTCAACAGCCTCGGCGAAAGTGGAGACGGGCGCCCGGTCCTGGGCGAACGGCTTCTGAAATTCGGCCAGATCGGTGCGCGAGGTCACCAGCAGCCCGTGGACGTCGAACAGCGCGTTGCGCCGCCGCGCCTCGGCGGGATCCATGCCCTCGCGCGTCATCGCGAGGCTGATCAGCTCGGCGATGCCGGTTGCAGCCGATCCCGCACCGAGAAACAGGAATCGCTGCTCGGCAAGCTTCTTCCCGGTGAGGCGGGAAGCGGCGAGGATGCCGGCCAACGCCACCCCGGCAGTGCCCTGGATGTCGTCATTGAAGGTGCAGATCTTGTCCCGATAGCGCGCGAGAATCGGGACGGAATTGATGTTGGCGAAATCCTCCCACTGGATACAGCATTTCGGGTAGAGCTGCTGCACGACAGTTACGAACTCGTCGACAAAGGCCATATAGGCGTCGCCGCGCTCGCGGTGCTGCCGCAGCCCGAGATAGAGCGGGTCATCGAGCAGGGTCTCGTTGTTCGTGCCGACATCGAGAACGATCGGCAGGCAGCCCTGCGGCGGAACGCCGGCGCAAGCGGTATAGAGCGCGAGCTTGCCGATTGGAATGCCCATCCCGCCGGCGCCGAGATCGCCCAGACCGAGGATGCGCTCACCGTCAGTGACGACGATGAAGCGCACGTCCTTTTCCGGCCAGTTGGAAAGAAATTCCTTGACCCGACCGCGCGCGCTGATCGGCAGATACATGCCGCGCGGCTGGCGGAAGATGTGCCCGAACTTCTGGCAGGCTTCGCCGACCGTCGGCGTGTAGACCAGCGGCATATAGGTGGCCGGGTCGGACATCAGGGTCGCGTAGTAGAGCGTCTCGTTGCGCGCCTGCAGATCCGAAAGCACAAGGTATTTCAGGAGATCATTGTCGAGCGCGGCGATCTCGGCGTGCCGGCGTGATACCTGCAACTCAATATTGGTGACGGCGGGGGGCAGCAGACCTTCGAGACCCCAGGCGCGGCGCTCGGCCTCGGTGAAGGCGGTGCCCTTGTTGAGGCGCGGATCGTGCAGCAACTGGTAGCTGGTGGGGTGGCCGAGTGCCGGTTCGATTTTTTTGCTGACGGGTGTGGTCATCTTGTGATCGCTCCGTTTTGTGTGGTCTCGAAATGGCCGCGCCTGAGGGCGGCAAATTGGTGGAAGGGCGAAGCTTGCGAGGCCCGCCCGCCTAGTAATGGTCTGTTGACGCTGCGACTTTCCCTCTGAACACGGTCAGGCTGATCACGGTGTAGAGCAGCATGAGAGGGAATACGAAGAGCCCCTCTCCCCAGAACATGAAAGCAAGGCTCGAATGAGGGGCGGCCGCCTGTTCGATCGTGATCGAGAACGGAATCATGTAGGGCCAGAACGAGATCGCCAGCGTGCCGAACGCGGCCACAAAGATGAGAGCGACCATGGGGAAGGGGAGCGCGTCCTGATGGCGGTGAACGCTGGCGGCCAGCGTGATCGCGGCCAACATGCCAATGACCGGGAAGACGAACAAGGATGGCCGGTCAAGCCAACGCGTCATCACTGCAAAATCTCCGGCTAACGCGTAGGCGAACACGACGATCAAGATGACAAGCAACGCGGCTGCCAGATAGGGAATGAGGCGATAGGCCTGGTCGCGGACCTCGTCCTCGCATTTTCGCACAAGCCAGCAGGCACCGAGCAGCGCGTAGCCGACACACAGACCGATGCCGCATGCAATCGCAAAGGGACTGAACCAGCCGAATTCACCGCCGACATACCGGTCGCCGGAGACCGGCAGGCCCTGCACGAGAGCGCCTACCATCAAGCCCTGCATGAATGTTGCGACAAGCGAGCCTCCCACAAAGCTTGCGTTCCAGATCCACCGCATCCGCGCGGCCTTGCTGCGAAACTCGAACGCCACACCGCGCAGGATCAGACCCGCCAGCATCAGCACAACCGGGAGATAGAACGCCGACATCAGCACAGAATAGACAACCGGAAACGCCCCCCAGAGGATCACGCCCGAGACGACGAGCCAGGTCTCGTTGCCGTCCCAGACCGGCGCCACGGCGCCTATCATGGCGTGCCTTCGCTGCTCGTCGGAAGCCAACCCGAACAGCATGCCGACGCCCAGATCGAACCCGTCCAGCAAGACATAAAGTAGAATGCTAACGGCAAGGATCGTCACCCAGAACATGACCATGGCTATTCTCCGGCCGGAAGGCGAACGAGGGCTGCTGCCGCATCTGGCCGGTCGACGGCTGACAGGGGCCGATTAGGAAGAACGGCTGTTGGCGGCAGGAGGCGACCGACCGGTCCTGCACGCAGCAGCCGGTAGATGTAGAAGATGCCGAACGCAAAGATGAAAGTGTAGATCGCACAAAAAACGATGAGCGAAATCATTGCCGTGCCCCTCGTGAGGAAGGGCGTCATTGCATCCGCGGTTCTCAGCACGCCGTAGACCACCCAGGGCTGACGTCCTACCTCCGCCGTGAACCAGCCGGTCAAGGTGGCGACGAAGGGCAGAGGAAAGCTGAGAAACGTTGCCCAGAGCACCGTCCGGTTCCGCGCCAGATGCCCTTTGCGGCTCAAATATGTTCCGACCCAGGCCAGAGCCAACATAAGGACGCCGCAGCCGACCATGATTCGGAAGCTGAAGAAGGGAATGAGTATCGGGGGCCAATCGCTCTCGGGAATGCTATCGAGCCCGACTTCCGCGGCGTCGAGGCTGTCAGAGTCGATCAAGCTGCCCCAAGGCGGGGGCAAAGTGATCGCGAAAAGGTTGCGCCGATTGGCGACGTCCGGCCACGCGAGCAGCACTTCGGATGCCGGCTGTTCATTGTGCCATCGCGCCTCGATGGCGGCCATCTTCGCGGGCTGGTAGCGGACAACGTATTCACCGTTGAGGTGACCGAAAATGATCTGGACGGGAACGAGCACGGCCGCGAGATACAAGCCCATACGCAGCATAATTTTTGCTTCGGCGATAAACATTCCCCGCAGCAAATACCAGGCGCCCGTCGCAGCCACGCAGAATGCGCCGGTCAGGTAAGCTGCCAGAAGCATGTGCGGAAAGCGCGACCAGACCACCGAATTGAAGATGATCTTGGCCCAATCGTTTGGCGCGAACATTCCGTTCTCGACGACATACCCGACCGGAACTTGCATCCAACTGTTGTTGATCATGATCCAGAACGCCGACAGCGTGGTGCCGAGGGCGACCATTGCGGTCGAAAACAGGTAGAACCACGGAGGGACTTTCGGTCGGCCGAACAGAAGTACGCCGAGGAAACCCGCCTCTAGCGCAAAAGCAGTGAATGTTTCATACGAGAGAAGCACCCCCTGGATCGGTCCCGTCATCCGTGAAAAGTCGCTCCAGTTCGTGCCTATCTCGAAGGCCATGACGACCCCCGAGACCACGCCGAGTCCGAAAGCCACCGCGAAGATCTTGAGCCAGAAGTCGAACAGCACCCGGTACGCCGGGCGCCCCGTCGCGAGATGGAGGGTCTCCAGGACAGTGAGCCACGCTGCCAGGCCGATCGTGAAGGACGGAAAGATGATGTGAAACGAAACGGTAAACGCGAACTGCAGTCGTGACAGAAGTAGCGCCGTGATCTCCATGATGCCGCCGCCCTTACCGCCAGAGATTGGTCTTTGCGAGGTCGATGACCTCGTCGGCCCTGCCGCTCATGATCGCCTTCACCATGTAGAGCGAGAAGCCCTTCGCCATCTCGACGTTTATCGACGGCGGCACCGCAAGCTCTGTCCGGCTGACGACGGCATCGATGAGAACGGGGCCATTATGCGCAAGCGCCGCGGCGATTCCCTCCTCCACCTTGGTGGGGTCCTCGATCCGAATGCCGCGAATGCCGACAGCTTCGGCCATGGCCGCAAAATTGGGGTTCTTGAGCTCGGTGCCAAAATCGAGGAAACCGGTGCCCTTCTGCTCGAGCTCGATGAAACCGAGTGCGCCGTTGTTGAACACCACCACCTTCGTCGAAAGGCGGTGCTGCACGAGTGTGAGCAAGTCGCCCATAAGCATGGTGAAGCCCCCGTCGCCCGAGAGCGAGATCACCTGTCGGCCCGGAAAAGCGGCTTGTGCGCCAATTGCCTGCGGCATCGCATTGGCCATCGAGCCGTGCCAGAATGACCCGATCAGCCGCCGCTTGCCGTTCATCGCGAGATATCGCGCTGCCCAGACGGTCGGCAGTCCGACATCGCAGGTGAAGACCGCATCATCGGAGGCCAAATCGCTAACGGCCTTCGCGATCTGCTGCGGGTGAATCAACTTGCCGCTGCCCTTGCGAGCTAGCTCATCGAGCCCTTCGCGTGCTTTACCGTAGTGTTCGCGCGCCTGGGCAAGATGACTACCGTCTCGCTTCTCCTTGAGGAGCGGCAGAAGCGCGTCGATCGTCGCGCGCACGTCGCCAATCACGGCGAGATCGACCGGAGTTCGTCGCCCGATGACCTCCGCTCTCAGATCGACCTGTGCGATCTTGACCTCCGAACCGCGCGGATAGAACTGCCGATACGGGAAGTCGGTCCCGAGCATCAGCAGGACGTCGCAATCCAGCATCGCGTAATAGCCCGATGAAAAGCCGAGGAGACCAGTCATGCCGACGTCGTATGGGTTATCCCACTCGACATGTTCCTTGCCTCTCAGTGCGTGAACGACAGGCGCCTTGAGGCGCTCGGCGAGCGCCACAACCTGTTCGTGAGCGCCTTGACAGCCGGAGCCGCAGAGCATCGTCACGCGCCCGTTTCCGTTGAGCAGTGCGGCCAATCGATCCAAGGCATCGTTCGCTGCCGGCACGGCCGGTCGGGCCGGCAGCAGGTTCGCGGGCTGCGGATCCGATCCCATTTCGGCTGGCTGTAGCGCAACATCGCCCGGAATGACGATCACGGAAACGCCGCGGTTTGTGACGGCCTGCCGAATGGCGAGCTCGAGCGTGCGCTGCATCTGGTTGGCACCGGAGACGACCTCGCAATAATGACTGCATTCTTTGAACAGCTGCTCCGGATGCGTCTCCTGGAAATATCCGGAGCCGATTTCACTCGACGGGATCTGCGCGGCGATGGCGAGGACCGGCACCCTGGAGCGATGACAGTCGAACAGGCCATTGATGAGATGCAGGTTACCGGGCCCGCAACTGCCCGCGCAGACGACGAGCTCGCCGGTAAGGTGAGCGTCGGCGCCAGCCGCGAAGGCTGCGACCTCCTCGTGCCGGACGTGGATCCATTCGATTTTGCCGTCGCGACGAATCGCGTCCGTCAGCCCGTTCAGGCTGTCGCCGACGATGCCATACATTCGCTTGACGCCAGCCGCGACGAGGATCTTTACGAATTGGTCCGCCACTGTGCTGCTCATGCCGTTTCCTTTCTAAGAAGCTAATGCCTTTACCGCCACGCCTGGTCCTTGGGCCTAGTGCGCTGCAGAACTCCGTGCCGGCGGCGCCATGAACTCCGGGCCGATCGAATCGGTAATCGTGTCGTGCAGGATGCGATCGATATCCGCTCTGGCCGTCTCATCCAGATGCCAGCCGCTCACCTCGTCGACCGGGAGAAGTTGCGCCGGATTGCGCGCACCCCAGAGCGCCGTCGTGATGCCCTGGTCGAGCATCCACCGGATGGCCAGGTGGATCACTCGCTTGCCGAAGCGTCGCTGCGCGAGTAAATCGAGCTGCTCGACGGCCGCAAGATATTGCGCAAAGCGCGGCTGCTGGAATTTCGGATCGGTTCGTCGGAGGTCATCCCCTTCGAATTTGCTCTCCGGCCGCATTCGGCCGGAGAGGAGACCACGGCACAGCGCGCCATACCCGAAGGTCGCAATGTTGTTCTCGCGGCAATACGGCAGGATATCGGTCTCGATGCCGCGCTCAAACAAATTGAAGGGCGGCTGCAGCACGTGAAGTGGCGCAATTCGCCGGAACTGCTCCATCTGCAGGACCGAGAAGTTGCTGACGCCGATTGCGCGGATTGTTCCCTGTTCGCACAGGTCGCGCATCGCCTCGGCAGTCTCCTCGATCGTGATCAACGGATCCGGCCAGTGGATCTGATAGATATCGATGTAGTCGGTCTGAAGCCGACGAAGAGAATCTTTCGATTCCCGCAGGATCCGCGCGCGGCTGGCATTGCGGAATACGCGCCCATCCTTCCATTCCAATCCGACCTTTGTGGCGATCTGCACACGGGAGCGCAGACCACCGTCTGCGAGTGCCTTGCCGACAATTTCTTCGGAACGGCCGAACCCGTAGGCCGGCGCGGTGTCGATGACGTTGATGCCGTGCTCGACCGCCCCTTGAATCGTTTTGATCGATTCCGCTTCATCCGTGCCGCCCCACATCCAGCCCCCGATGGCCCACGTCCCTAGCGCGACGCGTGAGACCTGGAGCGGCGTTCCCTGAATTTCGACGCGCTCCATGCCGATTCGGACAGGCGTGCTCGCCGGAGCCTTGTAGTCGAGTGCCTTGTTTTCGAGGGTCTTGGCTTCATCAGCCATAAGCTTGCTCCTTACTCGATGCCTTTCCAGTCCCCTTGGCCGAAGCGGCCGTTCCGCCTGTCAGGTGACCTTCAATTGCGCAGGGTCGATCGGCAGCGCACGAATTCGCTTACCGGTTGCGGCAAAAATCGCGTTGCAGATGGCTGGCGCGACCGGTGGTACGCCGGGCTCGCCAACCCCGCCGGGAGGCGCGTCGCTCTCGACGAGGTGGACGTGAGTTTCAGGTGCGATATCGGTACGAGCGACCAGGTAGTCGCTGAAATTGCTCTGCTCGATGTGCCCCTGCTTGATGCTGATATTGCTGTAGAGCGCGTTGCTGATGGCCATGATCACGGCGCCTTCGAGCTGGGCGCGCACGCGGTCCGGGTTGACGACGAGACCGCAATCGAGCCCGATATCCACCCTGGGAATGGTGAGTTGGCCGTCGCTACCGACGGCGACCTGCGCGACCGCTGCCGCGTAGCTCAGGAAGCTGCGGTGGACGGCGACGCCGCGTCCGTGCCGTGTCGGCAGGCTGCTGCCCCATCCACTGTTGCGGGCGACCAGGTCAAGGACACCTCGTAGTCGGCCGGTGTCGACCGGATAAGTATCGAGCGATGCGCCGTAGTTGGGATAATCGACGTGCATCGCGGCGAAGTCGAGCTTGCGCGGCTGGCCCAACAGCTCGCGCAGATATTCGAGCGGGTCTTTGCCGGCCGCGTGTGCAAGCTCATCGGCGAACGAGCACACCGCGAACGCGTGAGGAATGTTGTAGACCGACCGATACCAGCCGATCCTGACATGGTTGGCCGCCTGGCCGTTTTCGCAGCGGACATTGTCGATCGCGTAGGGCATGTCGGTCACGCCCTGCTGCAGCTCACCGGCGCTGCCGTACGTGACGTCTGGCTGGAAGGTCGATTCGATGGCCGGAAAGACGGTTCGGTGCAGCCAGGCCGACGGGCGTCCTTCGGCGTCGAGCCCGGCTTCGAGGTGCTGGGCAGAAATCGCGTGATAATAATCGTGCTGGATCTCGTCCTCGCGCGTCCACGTGACCTTGACCGGCGCGCCGATGCGGCGTGACAGCAGTGCCGCCTCGGCCACGTAGTCGGATTTGGATTTACGGCCGAATGCGCCTCCCAGCAGCGTTACGTTGACGGTGACGTCTTCGAACTGCACGCCGAGGACCTGGGAGGCGGTCGTACGTGCGGACTGCGGGAATTGCGTGGGCGCCCAGATCTCACACTTCCCATCGGCGAAGTGGGCGACGGCGTTCGGTACTTCCATCGGCGCATGCGCGTAATAGGGCACAAAATAATCCGCCGAGATGCGGCGATGGGCCTCGCCGAGGGCGACGTCGACGTTGCCTTGGCTGCGCACGACCCGTCCGGGCTGCTTCGCCGTTGCCTCAAGCTCAGCCCGATAAGTCGTCGAATCGTGATCGGCATTGGCGCCAAAATCCCAAGTGATCTTGAGCTTTGCGCGGCCCTGCTGCGCCGACCAGGTATTGCTGGCGATGACGGCAATGCCGCCGAGGGGATAGAAGCCGGACGGAATAGGGGTGGCCGGAATCTCCACCACCTGCTCGACGCCGGGGACTTTCAGCGCGTCCGTGGCGTCGAAGTGCAAGGCTTTGCCGCCGTAGACTGGACAGCGCTCGACGGACGCGTACTTCATCCCGGGAAGGGTGACGTCGATGCCATAGGTCGCCGTGCCGCGCGTGATTGCGTCGAGATCGACTATGGGAACGGGTTTGCCGACGTAGCGCCGTTCGTCCGCCGCCGTGAAACGCAATTCCATGTGATCGAGTGGCGCGATCTCCATTGTCGCCGCCATCTTGGCGGCATCGCCGAACGACAGCTGCCGACCCGTTGGAACGTGAACGATCACGTGATTGCGCGCCTGGCAATCGTTTGCGTTGACGTTCCAGACACGGGCAGCCGCCGCCTCGAGCATCTGCCGGGCTGACGCGCCCGCCTCGCGCATCGGCTGATAGAATTGCCGCATGCTGCGGGACCCATCAGTGTTCTGGTCGCCATATTTCGGATCACCCTGGGCCTGCACGATCCTGACGCGGCTCCAGTCGGCGCCAAGCTCATCGGCGAGCACCATGGGCAATCCCGTCTTGATTCCCGTGCCCATCTCCGACCGATGCGCGACAATCGTCACCAAACCGGTCTGATCGATCATCAGGTAGACGTTGGGTTCAAAAACACCGCTCGCATGAGCATGAGCCGCGAGAGCCGGAAAGTTGCTGAATCCGATCGTGAAGCCGAGAACGAGGCCGGTGGCGCCGCCCGCGACGACTTCGCGCCGGCTGAGGTTTACGACCCTCGTCATCAGATGGTCTCCGCGGCTGACTTGATCGCGGCGCGAATCCGCGCGTAGGTGCCACAGCGGCAAATGTTGCCTGACATGGCATCGGTGATCTGCTGATCCGTCGGCTTTGGCGTTTCCTTGAGGAGAGCCGCGGCCTGCATGATCTGGCCCGGCTGGCAGTAGCCGCACTGGGGCACGTTGTTGGCGCGCCACGCGCGCTGGACGGCGTGCGTGCCATCGGAGCTTAGTCCTTCGATGGTGACGATCTCATGCCCGGCTGCGGCCGACAACGGCGTCACGCAAGAGCGTACCGCCTGTCCGTCCATGTGCACGGTGCATGCGCCGCAGGCGCCGATGCCGCAGCCGAATTTGGTGCCGGCCAACCCGAGAATGTCGCGGATCGCCCAAAGCAAAGGCATCTGCGGATCGGCATCAATATTGTGCAAAGCACCGTTGATCTTGACTTGTTGCATATGAGCAGCCGATGTTGACGACATGCCCAAAGCTAGTCGCCGCGGCGAAAATCAACTTGACAGCCCTTGTCTTTTGTTGATTGCGATTGCTGCGATCACTCGTTCTGAACTGAGACTGCTTGCTCGTGCGCAACGCCGTCTGGGCTGTTTCAGGCAAGAACTCGCTGATTGAAACAATTACCAACAAGCGCTCCGTCCCGATGTCGCCGAGAACAGCATGCCAATGGACATTCTATTTGTGAGATCACGCCGGATGAACGTCTCGATCAGGGCCGCGATTGTGGTGCTCACCTGTGCCGGGGCTGCCGTCGTGTGGGCGCAGGAGACAGGCACAACGCTTTCGCCGGCCGCCTTGAAGGAAATTGCGCGGGTTGAGGCAGAGATCGGCCGGATCGAAGCAGAAAGCCTCCAGCGGCTGGCGGCGCCACCTGACAATCAGGTGCAGCAGATCGAACTGCTCGGCAAGTTGATGCTGTATGACAAGGAGCTGTCGGTGAATCGCAACGAGGCGTGTGCGTTTTGTCACACACCTGAGACGGGCTTCACGGGGCCGGTGTCCGAGCTCAATCGTACGACCGCCTCCTATCCGGGTTCGGTGCGCACCCGATTCAGCAATCGCAAGCCGCAATCGCACGCCTACGCGCCGCTCTCGCCCGTGCTGCATTACAATCCCGGCCAGGGCGATCTCGTCGGCGGCAATTTCTGGGACATGCGCGCAACGGGCCGCCGATTGGGTAACCCGGCGGCCGAACAGGCAGAGGGGCCACCGACCAATCCCGTCGAGATGGGCCTGCCCGATGTCGCTTGTGCGGTCTATCGAGCCGCCCAACGGCCCTATCGCGGCCTGTTCGAGGCCGTCTGGGGTCTACAGGCATTTGCCATCCAGTGGCCCGGTGACGTGGAGCAGGTGTGCAGTCAACCAGGGCCACCTCCTGCGAACGATCCGACGCCGGTTCACCTGACGCCGATAGATCGCGGCCGGGCCGCGACAACGTTCGACCAGATGGCGCAGTCCATCTCCGGCTATGAAGCATCGGCGGAGGTGACGGCGCTTACGTCCAAGTTCGATGCGGTGCAGGCGGGGAAGGCGCAGTTCACGCCCCAGGAGCAGGCGGGTTACGCGCTGTTCCGCGGCAAAGGGCAATGCAACAATTGCCACCGCGACGGAGGGCCCGGCGAAGATCCGCTGTTCACCGATTTCACAGCGAGCAACATCGGCACTCCCGCAAATCCGCGGCTTCCGTACTACGCCGAACAGCAACCGGACGCACGTGGCTATCGCGCCAATCCCGCAGGCTCATCGTATGTGGATCCGGGCGTCGCCGGCTTTCTCGTCGCCGATCATCTGCTTAGCCAACCTTCATCCGTCGATGCGCGCTGGGCCCCGCTCGCGCCGGCGAATGTCGGCCGCTTTCAGGTTCCGACGCTGCGCAACGTCGACAAGAGGCCTTACCCGGACTTCGTCAAGGCTTACGGTCACAACGGCTATTTCACGAGTCTCAAGTCGATCGTGCATTTCTACAACACGCGTGACGTGCTGCCGCGCTGCGGTCGCAACGATCCGGGCGAGGGGACTGCGTGCTGGCCGGCCCCGGAATCCACCCGCAACATGAACACCAAGTTCGTCGGACGCCTCGGTCTTTCCGACGAGGAGGAGGATGCACTAGTCAGCTTCATGCAGACGCTTAGCGATGGGTACATGCAACGGTAGCCACGCGCGTGCGTCGAATCCACCGTGACGCCGCTGTCCGCGCCAACGGCAGCTCTCTCAATTGCGCTGAGGTGCGGCAGACGAGGGGCTGAGAACCGCTGCAGCGGTGTTCGCGATGTCGGTGTCGGTCTCCTTGCTCAGTCCAGCAACACCGACTGCACCCACGACTTCGCCATTCACGCGTATCGGCATGCCGCCGCGCAGCGCCATGACACCGGCGGTAACGAATGCCGTCCGACCTTGGTTGATGCTGTCCTCGATTTCCGCCGTCGACCTTTGCAGGCGCGCAGCCGTTCGCGCTTTCCCGATGGCGAGATCGACGCTTGCCGGGCGGACCCCGTCCATTCGCTGGAATGCAAGCAGATCGCCGGCGGGGTCAACAACTGCGATGGCAGACGGCGCATTCCGCTGTTGCGCCGTCTTCTCGGCGGCCTGCAGGACTGTCTGGGCACCGGTCTGATCGAGGAGCAGCACTTTGACGGTCTGGCCGTGGGCCGACATGCAGAAGAGCGTGGCGACTATCCCGATGCTGACTTCAATCTTTGTCATTTGTGCTCACTTCAACGTCTCCAGGTAGGAGATGACATTCTCGCGGTCTGCCGCTTGCGGGAGGTTGATGAACATCTTGGTGCCATGGACGTCGGCCGCGGGATTGGCGAGGAACTGATCGAGAGTATGTTCGTCCCATGTGATGTTCGCTGCCTTCAGCGCTGGCGAATAGTTGTAGCCAGGCTCGGATCCGCTTTTGCGGCCGAAAACGCCGGCCAGCGACGGGCCGATCTTGTTTTCGCCCGGCGTCGTCGAATGGCATCCGGCGCACCGGGCGAACACCTGCTGTCCCGCCGTGGCGTTGCCGGTCGCCTTGGCCGATGAGACGACAAACATCATCCCGGTTGCTATGGCAACGGCGAGCGCCGGGAGGAGTGTGTCAATTGTGTTCCGCATGTTGTGAATACCTCGCGATTGGTGCCGCGGAAAGTTTTAGGCGATTCATCACGATCCAACTTGTCGCTCTTTGCTCAGACTGCGGAGTTCTTGCGGACCCGATCGCGCTCGAAGTCTCCGGCTGTCTGAATGCAGCGAAGAATGGCCAAGAGCTCAAATGATTCCGGAGTAGCGCAATTCCGTCATCATGCCCGTCATCATGTGATGGAGGTTATGGCAGTGAAACGCCCAGCGGCCGGGATTGTTCGCGTCGAACGCGATGGTGACGCTGCCCATCGGCGGCACCAGGACGGTGTCGCGCACAGCGCCTGCGACTGGGGTACCGTTTAGGGAGATCACCTGGAAGGCGTGGCCATGAAGGTGCATTGGGTGCTCCATCATCGACGCGTTCATCATCTCGATCACCACACGCTGCCCTGTGGTGACCATCAGTGGGGTTACGTCTGGCCAGAATTGGCCGTTCATGGACCAGGCATACGGCGACATGCCGCCGGCGAGGATCACCCGGTACGTTACGTCGGGCGCGCGCGGCGCCAAAGGCGTCACCGCTTCCAGGCGATGTTCAAGCGAGAGATCGACGGGCGGTGCATATTCTGCGGCCTCCGTGGCAAGGCGTGACACGGGCGCGCCGGACGCCGCAAGGATGATCCCGGTGCGCGCCCGCTTGCCCTCGACCTGCGCGAGGATCGGATAGGCCCCCTTGCCGGGAAGATCAATGATGACGTCGAGCCGCTGAGCAATGGCAAGCGGCAAACGGGTGCCGCGCACCGGCCGAACCGGATGGCCGTCGGCGGCGATCACGGTCCCGGTGAGCCCACCGAGATCGATCCAGAACTCGGTCGAGCACGCGCCGTTGATCAGCCGCAGCAGGACCCGTCCGCCCGGTTCGGTGCGGATGACTTGCGGATCGGCCAACGTGCGGTCATTGGCGAGGAAGGCGTCGTAGTCGATGTCATTGAGGTCCATCTTCATGCCGGACCCCATGCCCACGGCGGACATGCCGGAGCTGGTGTTCAGGGCACCCATTCGAAATCCCATGTTCATGCTGCTGCGCATGCCGCTCTTCTCTGTCGCGCTCGGGTTGGTGAGCCCCGCGAGCAACTCCTCCGGCGTGCGGAAGCTAAAATCATGCAACATCAGCACCACCTCCTGCCGGTCGGCGCGCAGATCCTCCGGGCTATGCACGATCAGCGGCGCGGACATTAATCTCTGTTCCTGCATGCCGTGATGCGAGTGCATCCAATACGTGCCGGTTATAGGTGCGTAGTCATAGGCGTGGGTGTCGCCGGCCGGGATCGGCGGCGTCTGCGGCCAGGGAAAGCCGTCCTGCTTCCAGGGTGGCAACTGGCCATGCCAGTGGATGATAGTGGCTGCGCCGGCCCGATTCAGCAGGTCGACACGAAAGCGCTCGCCGGGCAAGAGGGCGATGCCAGGTTTTCCCTTCGGGCCGTTGAGGCCGAATACTTGTGCCGGTTTGCCGTTGACGGAGAGGATTCTGGTTTCGGCCGTCAGGCGAAGGTCAGCGGCGCGACGTTCGGGTGCAGCAACGGCTCGCGTTACGGGCGCTAGGCGTATCGCGCCGGCTATCGCAACCGCGGACGCAAATATCCGGCGGCGGGTCAGGAGGGTGGTCTTTTCACTTTCGGTCATAATGTACTTGCCCACTGCGTTTGATCGCAGCTTGTCCTGATTAGTCGCTATACGAGATAGTCATCAATTCATCTGATGCTTTTGGGTGATTGCCGCGCTTTGCGTGCTATTGCCCAACGGCGCGAGCGCAGGTTTACGCGCAGGCACTGCGGCGAAGATGTCGCCGCGGAGCGCAAATGCGCAAGATCGCAACGACCGCAGCAAGAGAGCTAAAGTCGCTCGTCCAACGGATCGATACGTTCTGGTCGGTCGGTTGTCTCCTCCCGCCCCCGTGTCGCAACCGGCTTGGGCGCGGCTGGCCTCCGTAGTGCGGTGGCCGGCCGCATTCCCCCACCTCAATCGGGACAAGCAAGAGGAAGATGCTGTGGCGACAACGGCCCTCAACGTGAACGGCAAAACCGTCTCGGTAGCCGTCGATGACCCTGACACACCACTGCTCTACATCTTGCGAAATGAACTCGGTCTGCATGGTCCGCGTTTCGGCTGCGGTCTCGGCCAGTGCGGCGCCTGCACTGTGCATGTTGATGGAGCGGCGATCCGCTCGTGCGTTACCCCATTATCTGCGGTCAAAGGCAAGATCGTCACGCTCGAGGGGCTCGGCACGAGCGCAAAGCCGCATCCGCTTCAGGAGGCCTTCGTCCAGGAGCAGGCTCTGCAGTGCGGTTACTGCATCAACGGCATGATCATGCAGTCCGCCGCGCTCCTGGCGCGCAACCCAAAGCCGAATGAAGGAGAGGTCAAAGCCGAATTGGCGAATAATCTATGCCGTTGCGGCACGCACCTGCGCATCGTGGGCGCGGTCCTGCGCGCCGCTGGCACCTGAGACAGGCCCATGAACCAGATCGATAGACGTTCGGTGCTGCAGGCAGGCGGCGCGCTCGTTGTCAGCTTTGGACTGCCGCTATCTTCGAGCACGGCCAAGCCTGTTTCTGGACCGAAAACCGTCTCGCCGGATCGGGTCGATGGCTTTCTGGCCATTACGCGGGACGGCCGCATCACCGTCTACTCCGGCAAGGTCGATCTCGGCACCGGAGTACGGACGGCGCTGATCCAGATCGTTGCCGAGGAGCTTGACGTTCCGATGAGCCACGTCTCCCTCGTCGAGGGCGACACGGCGCTGACTCCCGACCAGGGCGTGACATCAGGAAGTCTCTCGATTCAGAACGGCGGCATGCAGTTGCGCCGGGCCGCCGCGACTGCGCGCCGGGCTGTCCTCCGTCGGGCGGCCGCCCGGCTGCGGCGGGACATTTCAACGTTGTCGCTTCACGAGGGCGTCATAACGGCCGGCGATGGCAGGCGGCTGCCGATTGGCGAGGTCGTGGACGGCACGACATTGGCACTCGATGTCGCCAAAGACGTGCGGGAAAAATCCCCTCATGCCTACACGATTGTCGGTAAGGCCGTGCCTCGGCTGGACATTCCTGACAAGGTCAACGGCCGCTTCACCTTCATGCAGGATTTCAAGCTGCCGGACATGTTACACGGCCGGGTGGTACGCCCGTCCGGATTCGGTGCCACACTCGTGTCCTGTGACGAATCGTCAGTCGCTGACATCCCCGGCATCGTCAAGGTAGTCCGCATCAATAACTTTCTCGGCGTCGTTGCGAAAAGCGAGTGGAGCGCAATCAGGGCCGCCCAGCAATTTGGCAGTGACCTGGTCCAAGTGGGAGGGGTTGCCGGATCAAAGCAGAATATGGCAGCACGTGCGCAGCACCCCGGTCGTCCGCGACGATGTCACCAGCCGCACTGCCGATTCTCGTTCTGCGCTCGCAAGCACACCAAACAAGCTTGCTGCAACCTACGAATTCGCCATCCATACCCATGGCTCCATCGGCCCCTCCTGCGCCGTGGCAACGTTCGCCGACGGTAAGCTGACGTGCTGGACTGCGTCGCAAGCAACGCACGACCTGCGCAAGCAACTCGCTGCCACGCTCGCGATATCAGATGCAGACGTGCGCTGCATCTATGTCGAAGGGGCGGGGTGCTACGGCCGCAACGGACATGAGGATGCCGCGGCCGACGCGGCTCTGCTGTCGCGCGCGGTCGGCAAGCCGGTGCGCGTGCAATGGATGCGCGCGGACGAGCACGGCTGGGATCCAAAAGGACCGCCTACGCTTCTCGACATGCGCGCCGCGATCGACGAGGTTGGAGCCGTAGCGGCCTGGGAATCCGAGCTTTACGTGCCGGATGGAACCGCCGGTTTCGTGACACTGGTCGGCTCCGAACTCGCCGGACTCGACAGTCTCGGCAAGCTCAGCCCCGGTGGTGTGTTAAATGACCTGGCAGTCCCTTACGCCTTTCCGAATGTCACGACGACGGCTCACCGGTTGGCATCGACACCGTTGCGGCCGGCCTGGATCCGCTCACCCGGGCGGTTGCAGAACACGTTTGCGAACGAGTCCTTTCTAGACGAGATCGCCGCCGCAACGGACACCGATCCGCTCGAGATTCGGCTGAGACATCTCACCGACGCTCGCGGCAAGGAGCTTCTCGAGCGGCTCGCCAAATTAAGCAAATGGCGTGAGCGCCCGAAGAGCGATCGTGGTGCGGACACTGTGACTGGACGCGGACTCGCCTATGTCAAATACGAATTGGTCCGCACCTATGTCGGCGTAGTCGCCGAGGTCGAGATCAACCGCAAGACTGGACAACTTGCGGTCAAGCGCTTCTATGTCGCGCATGATTGCGGACAAATCATCAATCCTGACGGGTTACGGAATCAGATCGAAGGTTGCATCGTTCAGACGGTGAGCCGCACCTTGAAGGAGCAGGTAACATTCGATCGGTCGATGGTCACGAGCCTCGATTGGGCGAGCTATCCCATCCTGACCTTTCCGGAAATCCCCGAGATCGTGATCGACCTGATCGATCGGCCGGAAGAAGTCCCTTGGGGTGGCGGGGAGCCGGCCTGCGCCGTCGTGCCTTCGGCGATTGCGGGTGCCGTTTTCGAAGCAACGGGAGTGCGGCTGCGTTCTGTGCCGTTTACGCCGGACAAGGTGCTAGCGGAATTAGGAAAGGCGTGACTGGCTGAAAAGTTGGGCGCTCGCCAACCCGCACGTGCACGTCGATTGCGTCCAGCCATCGCAGCACGCATGCAGCTTCCACAGACTATCGTGGCGTTCTGGTTCAACGACGAAGCCGGGCCGCCTGCTGCGCGTGCACTTCGATCGCTCTTTGCTGAAGCACGATCCTAGTCGGTGGGAGCAGTCCGGCGATCGCCTAGAGACAGAATGCGCGTACCGTAGGCCGTCCAGATTTGCCCTTTGTTGTTGCAGAGGTGCGATCGAATGACCGGTGGAGCAGTTCAAAGCATCCGGTGGAGCTGCTTGCCCCTAAGCTCGCTTGCCATCCTGTTTGCCAATCACGCAGCGCCACGCGGCCAGGCGTTCGGCCGGATGCTGGTTCATCCACTCAGCGAGCTGCGGCGCGCCCATCAGGCAGGACTGCATCGACACGTCAGCGAAGTCCGAGGTGGTGATGGTCTGCTCGTGGCAATTTGCCGGAGAAGAAAGACTGCAGAGCACGGCGATGATCTTGATCATGACAGGACAACCCGGTCGCTACGATGAGCATTGGCCGCATCAACGTGCGAAGCCTTTTCGGCTCGCCGCTGGTAATCGTCGGCAAGGGCCTTAAGCTGACCGGCAACCGCTGTGTCGGTCATGGTTTGGGCAGCGCGGAGCAAAGTCCGTGCTATCTCCAGATATTCCTTGCCTCGTTGTGAAATATGGACCGTCATGAAATCCTCCCACGGTTCTCCAGCAACTGGTCGAACGCCCGATTGCGCTCACTTTTCCTGCGAGCTCTGAAGCGCTCGACACACGTCTTGGAACACAGCGGAGTTCGCCACGAGTAGTGCCGGACGAGACCAAACTTGCCATCACAGACCGCGCATCGCGCGGCTCTGCCGGATCTAGGACTTTCGGAGCAGTTGGGCATCGTGGTCTCCTCTTGGCTTCAGCATCGCTGTACGTCGATCATCGGTTTTCACTGCACTTCATGAGCCTGCGCGCTTGTCCAACGCATGCAGCCTAAGACGATTGCGATCAGTGTCTCAATTGAACGTAGGTTATCGTCCGGCATCGAAAGGCGTCACGGAACGATACGAAGGTGTATGGTGCTCGCCCTTTTAACGCCGCCCACTTCGGCAACGGCTATTCGCGTCAATCCTGTCATCGGGTCCCTCTCGGATCTGTCACTCGACCTTGCGGTCCTCCAATAGGCGCGACTCAAATGCGCAAGCCTTGCAATCAGGGTCCGCTCAGCACGTGGACTTTTGTTCCGGCTGCCGCGTGAGCGGCGATCTGCTGTAGATACCCAAGTATAGTTCTCATCTATAAACGCCGCGCTATCATCCCGGAGCATACCGTGAGATCGAGGGTGGGCATGGCCCGCTGCTCTCGAATGCGGCTTGGTTGTGTGAACGATGTTGGCGTCTCGTCCAGCCCGGCGCCGGCGGGTCGCCGCTGACCGGAGTTTCGCTCTCGCTGGCCGGCGCAAAGGGCACGATTTGTTGTTATCGGTGAAGAACAAGCCTCGTCTGGAGCGGTCGAGTTCACACGCGACGCGGCGGAGTTGACACGCGATGACTAACGGCGAGCCTTCCCAAGTCGAAGAACGCGAGTTGACCTACACGGACGAACGCCGGCCGCACTTGGGCGGTGCGGCGCCACTTCGCCATATGGACGGCGCCGCTACAAAATCGGATGGTGCTGGGGAGGCCGTAGGCCCGCGTGACAAGCAGCTTTTTGACATCATCGAAACCATTCCGGTGATGGCCTGGACGATGTTGCCTGACGGCTCCAACGCATTTGCGAATAGGCGCTGGGCCGAATATTGCGGCCTATCTCGGCAGGATACCGTGGGTTCGGGCTGGCAGGCTGCAATTCATCCAGAAGACGCTGAGCAATATTTGCACAAATCGCGTGAGTCCCTGGCCACCGGCGAGCCGTTCGAAGGTGAGGCGCGTTTCCGTTGCGCTGCCGACGGGGGATACCGTTGGTTCTTAGGGCGCGCTGTCCCGCTCCGCGATGACCAAGGAAATATTCTGAGGTGGTATAAAATCCTGACGGACATCGAGGATCGCAACCGGGCGGAGGCCCTGTTGGCTGGAGAGAATCGCATTCTCGAGATGGTGGCCAAAGGGGAATCGCTTCCCTATATCCTCGATTGCCTCTGCCTGCTGGTGGAAGAGCATACTCGGGATGCGCTCACTGCGATCCTTCTGGTCGAGGACGGCCGGCTGAGGCATGTGGGGAAGCCGAGCCTTCCTCCAGCCTATGTCGAGGCTGTCAAGGGAAAAATCGCGGTTGGACCCAAGGTCGGATCATGCGGGCCCGCGGCGTATTTCGCCAGACAAGTCATCGTTTCCGATATCACGACCGACCCGTCATTTGACGAGCTTCGCGATGTTCTGCCTCTCTTTCCTTCGCTGCGCGCCGTCTGGTCGACGCCCATCATGTCCTCAGAAGGCAAGGTGATTGGCACCTTCGCCATGTATTATAGCGAGCCGCGGAGCCCAAGCGCGCGCGATCAGGAGATCATAGAACAGATCACCCATCTGGCGGGGGTTGCGATTCAACGTGCCCACTTGGATCGCGATCTCACACTACGCGAAGCCAAAATCCGGCGCCTGGTAGACGCCAATATTATCGGCATCTTCATCTGGGAGGTCGAAGGCGGAATTCTCGAAGCCAATGACGCATTTCTTCGCATCATGGGATATGACCGCGAAGATCTTGCGGCGGGCCGATTGCGTTGCACGGAATTGATGCCGCCAGAGTGGCTCGAAGGCGATGTGCAACGGGGGCCGGAGTACGTGAGGACGGGGCGCTTGCACCCGTTCGAGAAGGAGTTTTTCAGGAAAGACGGCAGCCGTGTGCCAGTCCTGATCGGTCTGGCTGATTTCGAAGAAAGCGGACGGCAAGGTGTCGCTTTCGTACTCGATTTGACCGAGCGCAAACGGGCCGAGGACGAGCTGCGCGCGAGCGAAGAGCTTAAGAGGAGAATCATCGAGAGCAGCAGGGACTGCATCTAGGTGCTGGACCTGGATGCAAACCTGCTGTTCATGAGCAGCGGCGGTCAGCGGTTGCTCGAAATAGACGATATCCAGACTTACATGAATGCCTGCTGGATAGATTTCTGGCAGCCGGAGGACCGCCCAAGGATCAGCGAAGCCGTCGCCGCTGCAAGGGCTGGCGGAATTGGGAAATTTCAGGCGTTCTGTCCATCGGCGAAGGGGGCTCCGCGCTGGTGGGACGTCATCACCACCCCGATCTGCAATGCAGACGGCCAGCCCGAGCAACTGCTCTCAGTTTCACGCGACATTACGGAGGGCAAACAGGCTGAAGCCGAAGCGCACGAGGGCGAACGCCGATATCGCGAGGTGCAGATGGAGTTGGCGCACGCAAACCGCGTTGCGGCCATGGGGCAGCTAACGGCCTCGATCGCCCATGAAGTGAAGCAGCCGATCGCCGCGACGGTCGCCAACGCGCGAGCTGCATTGCGCTTTCTTGACGCCCCAACGGTGGATCTGGATGAAGTACGACAGATACTCAACGACATGCTGAAAGACGGCAATCGAGCAGGAGAGGTCGTCAGTCGTATCCAGGATCTCATCAAAAAAGCGCCACCCCGGCGGGATCGCTTGAACATAAACGAAGCGATTCGTGAACTGCTGGAACTGACCCGTAGCGCGGCGGTCAAGAACAGCGTCTCCATTCACGCGGAGCTCGCGAACGGCTTGCCAATTGTTCATGGGGACCGCGTCCAACTGCAACAGGTCCTCTTGAACTTGATCATCAATGCGATCGAGGCCATGAGCGGCCTCGGCGAGGGACCGCGGGAATTACTGGTCAGCAGCGGCACAATCGAGCCGGGCGGCGTGCTCGTGAGAGTGCGAGACTCGGGTCCGGGACTGGAGCCATCCATGCGTGATCGCGTCTTCGAGTCCTTCTATACGACCAAGCCGAGCGGCTTGGGGCTCGGCTTGTCGATCTGCCGTTCGATCGTCGAAGCCCATGGCGGACGCCTGTGGGCGAGTCCGACCGATCCCCAGGGCGCGGTCTTTCAGTTTACTATCCCGGTGGTCGAAGGAAGATAGCCGCTCCCCATTTGGCGAGCGTGCTCACCCATATTCTGCGCGAAGTCATTCGATCGGCTCCGCTGTGGCCCACCATCTGCCTCCATTGCATACCGAGGTATAGGGCAGGCAACCTAGGTATGAGAGCCGCGACCTACGGGTATCTGCTGCCGAAACGAGCGATTTAGTCGCGTCAACCTCGCTACGATTGAGCGGTCGCCGTTCTAACCCTACGACTGTCGAGGAGCAGGGGCCGCATGGACCCGCACAAGGGGAGCAACGATGCTGACCTACTCGTTCGATGTCAACGCTGCACGGCTCGCCGACTTCTCCGAAGTCTCCGTTCTAAACAACCGCCAGCATCAGGAAGAGACGAGGCTGCCGCGCATCGATCATCCGCATCTCGAATACAATCATCTGCCGCGCGGCGGGCGCGGTGAGCAGCCCCGTGACCCCGGGACGCATAAAGCCAGTCGCCACGCTCTTGAGATATTTCCTGCTCATGCCGTCAGTCGTCGGGCGATCGCCTGGGATGGGATCACCGTCGAGATCGTCCGGTGCGTCGCACATGACAGGGTCGAGTTTCGATTCCGTGCACCGTGCCATCTGCTGGTTGTCCATGAAGAAGGTGTTCGCGACCAGGGCGAGACGTTCGTTCGGACTCTGCCGCTTTCGAAGCTGCGAACGCTCAAGCGCAAGCTCACCTTCGTGCCCGCCGGTCACGAATACCACGAGTGGCAGCAGCCGCGCGTTCCCAGTCGTATGACCTGCTTCTATCTTGATCCGGCCAAAATTTCTGCCATCGATGCGGATTCACCGGATGCTCAACCTGCACCCCGACTGTTGTTCGAACATAGCGGGCTGTGGGATGCCGCCGCCAAGCTGACAGCGGCAATCGACCAGGGCTGTGAAAACGAGCGCTATTGTGAAGCGCTTGGGGTGATCGTCGCGCATGAGCTGATGCAGAACCACGGGGATTCTGCACGCGGCAAACCATTGGCGAGGGGTGGGCTGGCTGTCTGGCAGCAGCGCGCCGTCACAGGGTACATCGAGGAACACCTGGCCGAGCCTATCTCGCTCGCTGCGCTGGCGGCGCTCGCTCGTCTAAGCTCTTACTATTTCTGCCGCGCATTCAAGCAATCATTCGGCATGCCACCCCACCGGTATCACATCAATCGCCGTATCGAGCGCGCCAAGGCCTTGCTGGGAGATCCGGAACAGTCAGTGACTGACATCGGGCTCGCGCTGGGGTTCAGCGAGACGAGCTCATTTTCGTCAGCATTTCGGCAGACGACAGGGATCACTCCCACGCAATACCGCCGAAGCTTAGGGTGATTGTGCAGGCCAGCCGACGTCCGACCGTGGGGAACGGTTGTGGGGTCACGAAACATCTCGAGACGCAGATTCCCGCAACGCCGGCAGGACGATGTGAAGCGTAGCGCCTCGGCTAGCATTCGCAGTGGCCCAAATGCGGCCGCCGTGTGCGTCAACTATTGAATGGCAGATCGATAGTCCGATACCCATCCCGCTGGTTTTGGTGGAGTAGAAAGCCTCAAAGAAACGGTCCAGAGCTTCTGGGCGCAATATCGGACCTGAGTCGCGAACCGTGAGCGAAATGCCGTCCTCTCGGTCCTTTGCGGAGCTAATCTGCAACTCTCGTCCGTCGTTGTCGGCATTGCTCATGGCCTCGATAGCATTCATCACCAAATTCATGATGACTTGTTGCAGCTGAATCCGATCTCCGCGAACGAACGGCAAATTGGATGCAAGGTCTGCCTCCAGTGATATCCGGTTCTTGATAATCTCGCCGCGGGTCAGTGCCATCGTCTCGGTGATCACCTCGTTGATATCTAATTTGTCGATCTGCGCTGGCGTCTTTTTGACCAATGCGCGGATCCGGTTGATGACTTCGCTGACCCTGCGCCCGTCTTTGATGATATCCTCGAGAGCCCTGGAGGACAGCTCCAGGTCAGGAGGCGTTGCGCTGAGCAGGCGCAAGGCGGCATGGGCGTTCGTAACCAGCGCTCCAACGGGCTGATTGACCTCATGCGCAACCGAGGCGGTTAGTTGACCGACTGTCGCCACTCGATTTGCATGCGCAAGTTCGGCCTGGGCCTCCCGTACGGCTTCGGAGGCCAGCATGTGATCCGTCAAGTCGCGCGCCAATACAAGCGCGCTGTCGACCGCGTCTGTTTCGAGCTGGAGCGGCGAATAGGTCACGACCCAGTATCTTCGTCCGGCGGGACCATCGAACCATTGACTGAAGTTGAACTCTTCCCCAGCAAAGCACCGATCCAAATTCGGTTTGGCCAGTTGCTCGAACGCGTCCCCTCCCATGGCATCGGCAACGTGCATCCCGATGAGCTTGTCGGCGGTTAGTCCCCAAACTCGCTGATGTGCCCGATTGGATCGTCGGTATCGGTAATCCTTACCGATCACGGATACGACGTCTGGTAACGTGTCAAAGACATGTTGAGCCAGATATTCGGCGCGTTTGCGATCGGTGACATCCTCGCAGACGACCAAGAGTACCGGCTGCTGTTTGACTAGCATGCCCTTGGCCGTTTCGCGTACCCACAGGGTGGTTCCGTCTTTGCGCCGCTTTCGTGCTTCCCAGCTTGTCGGCTCGCCAAGCCGTTCCAGACAGATGGCGGCCTTGCGCTGGACTGTCGGCCAATCGGATACGTGAAACACGTCCCGCACGGAACAGCCTATCAGCTCGGTCGCCTCGTAGCCCAGTTGGCCGGCGCCGTAGGGATTGACCGAGAGCACAGTTCCTGCAGCATCCAGCATGAAATACATGGTCGGATTGTGCTCGAACACCGCGCGCCACCGTTCTTCACTATCGCGCAAGGCCTCGAGCGCTCGTCTGCGCTCCTGGATGTCGCCGGCGCTGGCGCACCATCTCAAGATATTATTCCGCTCGCCCAAGATCGGTACCAGGCGGACAATGAACCAACGGTATTCACCGCCAGCGCTTCGAATGCGTATTTCTCTTTCAAACGGCTTCCCGGTCGCGAACGCGGTGCTCCACTCCTCACAGGCGCGATCATCCTGATGCACTACATTCAGCCAGCCTGGGCCCCGCGACTGCTGAGCGGACAAGCCGGTGTAGTTCAGGAAGCGATCATTGAAGAAGTCAGCTGTGCCGTCTGAGGACATGTTCCAAACCAGGGCAGGCAGCCCGTCCAGGATCTGTACCAGTTGGTCTCGCCCCGCCCTCATCCTGCCTACGAGGCCGGTGATGACCAGGGAGGTGATCAGGAACGCGGCCGACGCGATGAAGTCTTCCGGATAATCAACTCGAAAGGAGAAGATGGGAGGCGCAAAGAAGTAGTTGAGGGATGCAACGGCAGCGAAGCATAGAACGATGAGAGAAATCAGGCCGCCGGAGAGTGACAGCAGAACAATGAGAATCAGGTATGTGAAGGCCGCGGACACCAGGCCCAGGTTCAGCCAAAAACATAGCCATGTTAGTGCTGCCAGCGCGAGGACGCCGACCAACAACCGCAGCACCTCCTGAACTGGATCGCGCATCATCAACGTTCGTTACCGAGACCAAAGCCTCCTGACGGCTTTCGCCCTGGAGGCTGAAATTCCGCAACCATACCGCTCGTTGGAACACCCGGGAAGGCCAGGATTAGCCATCCCGGCTGGAGCAGGCAAATAACAGGCGGCGGAGCGTGCGGGATTTGCCTGTCCAGTGGATTTCGTTACAATCTGACCTCAGCTTGGCCGAGCCGCTGAAGTGTTGTGATTTGCTTAATCGGACCGGCTGCAGATGGTGAAGGACCAAGATGAGGCAGAATTCATCAACGAAGCCGGCTGGAGGCACGGACGAGCCGACCGTCTTCGTCATCGATGACGATGCGTCAATGCGTGAGGCGCTTGCACGGCTGTTCTACTCGGTCCAGTTGAAGGTTGAAGTATTTGCGTCGACCCAGGAGTTCTTGGGGGCCGAGCGGCCGGATGCTCCTGCTTGTCTGGTGCTCGATATCCGCCTGCCTGGGCTGAGTGGCCTTGATTTTCAAGCCGGATTGACGGAGGCCGCCCTTCCTATTCCGGTCGTGTTCATTACGGGGCACGGCGATATTCCGATGTCAGTGCGAGCCATGAAGGCCGGTGCCATCGACTTCCTCACCAAACCGTTCCGTGACCAGGACCTTCTGGATGCCGTCGCGGCTGCGATCCAGCGCGACAAGAAGCGCCGCGAAAATGAACATGCGATCGCAGACATGAGGGCGCACTTCGCATCCCTCACCGCTCGTGAGCGCGAAATCATGGCTCTAGTCGCAAGCGGATTGATGAGCAAGCAAATCGCGGCTCAGATCAATCTGAGCGAAATCACGGTGAAAGTGCATCGTAGCCATATCATGAAGAAGATGGAAGCCAGATCGGTGGCCGATCTGGTCAGGATGGCTGAAGCCCTTGGGGTAAAGTCTCCGACGCTCCAACACTGAGATACGGTCCGTTCGATACCTGAGTATAGTTCTCATCTCTCAAATCAGCCGTATCATACGCTCAGGCGGCGCCGTTTATCGGGGGTGCGACCTCGGTCGTCTTCCCCTCGAACAAAGGTAAGTCGCGTGACTGATGGCCCTATGATTTCGGTCGTGGACGACGATGCTTCGGTGCGTACGGCGACCGCGAGGTTGTTGAGGTCACTGGGATTCTCAGCCCATGCGTTTGCTTCGGCTCAGGAATTCCTGTCATCGCCGCGACTGCTTGAAACCTCGTGCCTCATTGCCGACGTGGAGATGCCCGGCATGAGCGGCCTAGAGCTGCAGGAGTATCTGATTGCCAACGGCCATAACACGCCGATGATCTTCATCACGGCATTTCCAGAGGATCGGATTCGAGAACGCGCGATGGAGGCGGGGGCGATCGATTTTTTGAGCAAGCCATTCGATGAGCCGCGGCTGCTCGAATGCGTGGAGCGGGCACTGGCGATGCGCCAAGACCGCCCGAACGACCCTTGATCAGATTGGACGATCAGCCACGTCTGCCGCGGGAGCTGGTCCAACAGGGCCCTCCGGGCGATCCCAAGCATGAGCCGTCCGCTGGGTGCCTTTCCAAAGGCCCGCAAAAATGAGCACATCTCAGGGCAGCGCTGAGGAGCAGGAGCTCATCCTCTCGGAGCTGGCGCCGAGCCTGACACAAAAGCGGCTTGCGCTCGGCGTTGTAGTGATCCTGCTTGTTGGATTTATCCTCATGGCGGGACCGCTCTCGCACATTCAGCTGGCGCGGATCAACGCGTTCGTCCCGGCCTATGCCGCTGCGATGCTGGTGAACGACTCGATCACCGCAGTCTTGCTGTTTGCCCAGTTCTCCATATTGAGGTCTCGCGCGCTCCTGGCGATCTCAAGCGGTTATCTGTTCACGGCGCTTATACTGGTCCCATGGATGCTGACATTTCCGGGCATCTTCGCGCCCAGTGGCCTGCTTGGCGCCGGGCTGCAGACTACCGCGTGGCTCTACATCGTCTGGTACGCCGGTTTTCCGGCATTCGTCATCGCCTACACGATACTCAAGGACCGCGATCCAGCCGAACGGCTGTCGACGGGCTCAGTCAGTGTGGCGATCCTTTCGAGTGTCGCTGCAACTGCGAGCGCCGTGTGTGCAGCGACATTTCTCGTGATAGCTGGCGACGAGTTTCTACCCCACCTCATGATCGACACAATCCACCTTTCCGGTTTCTGGCCCTATGCTGCCGGATTCGCGTCCCTGTCGAGCCTCTCCGCAGCCGCTCTGCTATGGCGGCGGCGACGCTCGGTGCTTGATCTGTGGCTCGTGGTGATCATGTGCGCGTATGTCATCGAGATTTGTTTGATCTCTTTTCCTACTCCAAACCGCTACAGCATTGGCTGGTATGGCGGGCGGGTATTCGGGCTGGTATCCGGCAGCCTTGTTCTATTTGTATTGTTGTATGAGATAACGACTCTATACGCACGGCTGCTGCGTGCGGTGCTGGCCCAGCGTCGAGAGCGTCAGGCGCGCTTGATGACAGCAGACGCGCTGTCGGCTTCTATCGCTCACGAAATCAAGCAACCCTTATCAGCGATGATGGCCAACGCCGCCGCCGGAGCACACTTGCTGGATCGTAGCAGGCCGGATCTTGAAGAAGCAAAGTTGGTTTTCCAGGAAATTGTGGTCGACGGCCGCCGCGCTGGAGCGGTGATCGAAAGTATTCGGGCGATCTTCAAGAAGGACGCCAGGTCCAGATCGCCGCTCAATATCGACGAGCTCATCCGGGAAACCCTCGCCTTGTTGATCGGAGAGTTGCGGGCCGCTCGGATAGCGGTCCGGGTTCAAGCCCACGAACGTCTGCCACGCGTGAATGCGGATCGGGTCCAGCTGCAGCAGGTGTTCGTGAACCTGATCATGAATGCGATCGATTCGATGGCCGCCAACGAGAGGCCGCGGGTGTTGGGTGTGACGTCGGAAGTCCACAGTTCCGGCGGTGTCATCGTATCGGTGACAGACACTGGCGCCGGAGTGGATCCGAAACAGCTCGATCGGATATTCAATCCGCTGTTCACGACAAAGAGCCAGGGCATGGGAATGGGACTTTCGATTTGCCGCTCGATCATTGAGGCGCATGACGGGCAACTCTGGGCGGTTGCGAACGGCTCGAACGGCGCCGTCTTTCAATTTGTGCTGCCCGCTCACCCTGCTGACCACTCAAGGATGATCAGCGCGGGATGGATTAATCGCCGCAGCGCGTCCGCAGGTTCGGAGCATGCCTCGTGATTGATGCGTTGAGACCGGCTGATCGATCCGCATAGTCCCTCAAGATGCGCCGCTGCCGGCCCCTCGATACCCAAGTATAATTCTCAACCTCAAATTCCACCCTATCCTGCACTCAGGCGGCACCACAGTCGGGGTGCGATCCCGGTCGCCTTCCCTCGAACCAAGGTAAGTCGCCTGGACAATGTCCCGACAATCGCGGTCGTCGATGATCATGCTTCGGTGCGCACCGCGACCGCAAGATTGTTGAGGTCATTGGGATTTTCCGCACATGCGTTTGCTTCGGCTCAGGAATTACTGTTGTCGCCTCGATTGCATGAAACGTCATGCCTGATTGCCGACGTGGAGATGCCCGGCATGAGCGGCCTTGAGCTGCAGGAGTACTTGGTCACAAACGGTTATAATACGCCGATGATCTTCATAACGGCTTTTCCGGAGGAGCGAATTCGAGAACGCGCAATGAGAGCGGGAGCCGTGGACTTCTTGAGCAAGCCATTCGATGAACCTCGACTGCTCGACTGCGTGCATCGCGCGCTGAAGAGGCACGAGGGCAACTCGAACGACACTTGAACGCCGCGCCATCGGCACGTCCGGAGACCCGCCACTTGGACCAAGTGACCCGAAAAAATGGATTGGGCCCTGATGACAACAAGGGTCTGCAAATCCTTTGGCAGGACGGCGAACGCGTGTTCTGCCGAGGGTGGCGGTTGGACGACGATGAGAAGGTGCGCGCTGTGCTGGTAGTCGTGCCTGCTGGGGAGCATCCATCCCCCGGCATCCTCGCACGCTTCGCCCATGAATGCGCATTGAAGGATGAACTGGACGCGACTTGGGCGGTACCGCCGTTGGAGCTGTTGCACGAGAGCGCCTCTATCATGCTGGTGCTCGACGACTCCTGCGGTGAGCCGCTCGAGCGGCTGATCGGAGCGCCCATGGAGATCGGTAGCTTCCTGCACCTCACTATCGGAATCGCCGCGGTGTTAGGCAAGGCTCACCAACGAGGCTTGGTTCACAAGGATATCAAGCCGAGCAACATCGTGGTCGATCGCCGGACCGGGGAGGTGCGGCTTACTGGTTTCGGCATCGCCTCACGGCTTCCTCGCGAGCGACAGTCGCTCGATCCCCCTGAGACCATCGCCGGCACGTTGGCCTATATGGCGCCTGAGCAGACCGGACGCATGAACCGCTCTATCGATTCCCGTAGCGATCTCTATTCGCTTGGTGTCACGCTCTACCAGATGCTTACCGGCGCCTTGCCATTTTCCGCCGCCGACCCAATGGAATGGGTGCACTGTCACATCGCCAGAAAGCCGGTGTCGCCGGGCGAGCGGCTGGAGAGTCTTCCTGCTCCGCTCTCGCAGATCGTCATGAAGCTGCTCGCCAAGACCGCCGAAGATCGCTACCAGACGGCTGCTGGTCTTGAGCGTGATTTGCAACGCTGTCTCGGCATGTGGGAGCGGGCTCGCCACATTGAGGATTTTTCGCTCTGCGAACACGATATGCCGGACCGGCTGTTGATTCCGGAGAAGCTGTACGGACGGGAGAGCGAGGTTGATACTTTGGTTGCAGCGTTCGATCGGATCATCAAAAGCGGCGCGCCGGAGTTGGTCCTGGTGTCCGGCTATTCCGGCATAGGCAAGTCTTCCGTTGTCAATGAACTGCAGAAGGTGCTTGTCCCGCCGCGTGGGCTCTTTGCAGCCGGCAAATTCGACCAATACAAACGCGACATTCCGTATTCGACGCTGGTGCAGGCTTTTCAGAGCCTTGTGCGGCCTCTTCTCGGCAAGAGCGATATCGAGCTGGCGAGCTGGCGAGGTGCGTTTTTGGAGGCACTGGAGCCGAATGCAGGGCTCATAACCGAGTTGATTCCCGAGCTGAAGCTCATCATCGGTGATCCGCCGCCGGTCCCTGAACTGGCGCCACAGCAGGCCCTGAGCCGCTTTCAGTCGGTGTTCCGACGCTTCATCGGCGTATTTGCCCGACCGGAACATCCGCTGGCCCTGTTTCTTGACGATTTGCAGTGGCTCGACGCGGCGACACTCGACCTGTTGGAGGATCTGCTGGGCCGATCGGAGCTGCAACACCTCATGCTGATCGGCGCTTACCGGGACAATGAGGTCGACGCCGCTCACCCGCTTAGGCGAAAGCTTGAAGCAATGAAGCACGTAGGCGCGAAGGTAGAGGAGATCGCGCTTGCCCCGCTTGCCCCAGAGCACCTTGAGCAGCTTATCGCGGACGCCCTTCGCTGTGAGTCGGTACGCGCCGCAGACCTCGCGGAACTTCTATACCAGAAGACTGCCGGCAATCCGTTCTACGTGATTCAATTTCTTTACTCGCTCGCGGAAGAGGACTTGCTCCGCCTGGACCACGAGGCGGCGACTTGGTGCTGGGAGCTCGATCGCATACGCGCCAAAAGCTACACCGACAACGTCGTGGACCTCATGGTCGCCAAGCTCACCCGCTTGCCGGCCGAAACTCAGCAGGCGTTGCAGCAATTCGCCTGCCTCGGCAACGTTGCCGCGAGCGCGCTGCTTTCGACCGTTCTCGGGAGCTCGGAGGAACGTCTGCACGCGGCGCTGTGGCCGGCGGCCCGCCTCGAGTTGGTTGTGCGTCTCGAAAGCTCCTACAAATTTATCCATGACCGGGTGCAGGAGGCCGCCTATTCGCTGATTCCGGAGCCATTGCGCGCCCAGGCGCATCTTCGGATAGGTCGTCTGCTCGTGGCTCAAACGCCTCCCGAGAGACGTGAGGAGGCGATCTTTGAGATCGTTGGTCAGCTCAACCGCGGCGCCGCGCTGATCACCTTACGAGAGGAGCGGGACGAGCTCGCCGCGCTCGACCTGATCGCCGGCAGGCGTGCGAAGGGGGCGACGGCCTACGCCTCGGCGCTCATCTATCTCAATGCCGGAGTGGCTCTGTTGGCGAAGGATAGCTGGGAGCGCAGGCGTGAGCTTGCCTTCACGCTGGAGCTGAATCGGGCGGAATGCGAATTTTTGACCGGCCAATTGTCCGCCGCAGACGGGCGATTGGCGGCGCTGTCGAGTCGGGCTACGACAACGGTCGAACAAGCCCTCGTCGCGTGCTTGCGCATAGATGTCTGCACGGCCCTCGATCAGAGCGACCGGGCGGTGCTCGTCTGTCTGGACTATCTCCGGCATGTCGGGATCGAGTGGTCACCCCGTCCGCAGGACGAGGAAGCGCACCGTGAGTATGAGCGGATTTGGTCGCAACTCGGAAGCCGCGCGATTGAGGAACTTATCGACCTGCCCTTGATGACCGACCCGGCGTCCCTCGCGACGGTCGATGTTCTGAGCAAGATCTTCCCGTCAGCCTTGATTACGGACGCGAATTTGGCTTCCCTCTCGGTCTGCAAGGCGGTCGGTCTCAGCCTCGAGCACGGCAACTGCGATGCTTCGTGTCTAACATATGTATGGTTCGCCAGGATCGCCGGACCGCGCTTCGGCGACCACGAGGCGGGATTTCGCTTTGGGCAGCTCGGCTACGAACTCGTGGAACGACGCGGGCTAAGGCGCTTCGAGGCGAGCACCTATCTTTGCTTCTCGGTTTACGTTGTGCCCTGGATGAAACACGTGCGGGATTGCCGTGATCTGCTGCGCCGCGCTTTCGAGGCGGCGAACCGGATCGGAGATCTCATGTATGCGGGCTACACGTGCAACAATCTCAACTCGGATCTTCTCTTTGCCGGCGAACCGCTGCTGGACGTGCAAGGCGAAGCCGAGAATAGCCTCGCATTCGCCGGGAAAGCGCGGTTCGGCCCTGTCATTGACTACATCACACCGCAACTTGCGCTGATTCGGATGCTTCGCGGGCTAACGCCGGAATTTGGCTGCTTTGACGACGGGCAGTTCGATGAACTTCGCTTCGAAGACTATTTGTCCCGCAATCCGGCCTTGGCGCTCGCTGCGTGCTGGTACTGGATCCGAAAATTGCAGGCGCGCTATATAGCTGGCGACTTCGTGACGGCCATCGATGCCGCATCGAAGGCGCAACGGCTGCTTTGGACCACGTCCTCGTTCTTTGAGGAAGCCGAGTTTCACTTTTACGGCGCGCTGGCCAAAGCCGCTTACCGCGATTCCGCATCGGCCGACGAACGGGCGCAGCACTTGGACGCGCTGGCTGCACATCACAAGCAGCTCCAGGTCTGGGCGGCGAACTGCCCGGAGAACTTCGAGAACCGCGCGGCGCTTGTCGGCGCCGAACTGGCGCGCCTGGAGGGCCGCAAGCTGGATGCCGAGCACCTCTACGAACAGGCAATTCAGTCGGCGCGCGCCAACGGATTTTTACATACCGAGGCGCTCGCCAATGAACTCGCCGCCCGCTTCTATGCGGCGCGTGGTTTTGAGAAGATTTCCCGTGTGTATTTGCAGGACGCCCGCTACTGCTTCCTGCGTTGGGGAGCAGGCGGCAAGGTGCGGCAGCTCGACGAGCTTTATCCGGAGCTCGGTAAGCAGGAGCCGGTGCCCAGCCCGACGGGCACGATCGCAACGCCGGTCGAACACCTTGACCTCGCGACCGTGATCAAGGTGTCGCAGGCCATTTCGGGCGAGATCGTTCTTGAGAAAATGCTGGACACGCTCATGCGTACCGCAATCGCGCAGGCGGGTGCCGAGCGTGGCCTATTGATCCTGTCACACGCGGCCGAGCAATGGATCGCGGCAGAAGCAACGACCTCGGGCGAGACGATCCTCGTGGAGATTCGCGATGCACCCGTAACCGGATCTGTGCTGCCGGAGACGGTTCTTCACTACGTCCTGCGCACCCGCGAGAGCGTCATTGTCGACGATGCCGCGATTCAGCCTTCGTTTCTTGCGGACCCCTACATCCGTCAGCGCGAGGCGCGTTCCATTCTCTGTCTGCCCTTGATCAACCAGGCCAAGCTCAGCGGGGTACTCTATCTGGAAAACAACCTCGCGCCCCGCGTCTTTGCGCCGGCCCGGATTGCAGTACTGAAGCTGCTCGCCTCGCAAGCGGCCGTCTCGCTGGAAAACACGCGGCTGTACCGCGATCTTGAGCTGCGCGAGGCGAAGATCCGGCGCTTGGTTGAGGCCAACATCATCGGAATCTGCATTTCGACGCGGGATGGTGGCATCATCGAGGCAAATGATGCGTTTCTGAGGATCGTCGGGTATGACCGCGAGGATCTGGTCGCGGGTCGTGTGCAATGGATGGATCTAACAGCGCCCGAATCACTCGAGCGAACCGCACTGGCGCTTGCTGAACTTGACAGTACCGGGACCATCCAACCCTTCGAGAAGGAGTATTTTCGTAAAGATGGCAGCCGCGTCCCCGTCCTGGTGGGTGTGGCTGCGTTCGATGAAGAACGCCAGCTCGTCGCCTTCGTGCTCGATCTGACCGAACGCAGGCGGTCCGAGCAGGAGCTGCGTGAGAGCGAGGAGCGTTTTCGCACGCTCGTGCAATTCTCCTTCGACGCATACTGGGAGACCGACGCGCAGCATCGCTTCATTCGCCAGGAATTCGCCGAAAGCGTTAGCGACGCGCCGGCGACGGGCTCCGAACTCGGCAAGACGCGCTGGGAAGTGCCCCACTTGGAGCCTGATGAAGATGCGTGGTGCAAGCATCGGGAGACGCTCGATGCCCACCTGCCGTTCCGTGACTTCGAGCTCGCGCGTCCCACGCCTGATGGCGGCAAGCGCTATGTGTCCGTTTCGGGGCTCCCGGTTTTCGACGAGACGGGGCGCTTTATCGGGTACCGCGGCGTGGGTCGGCACATTACCGAGCGCAAGCGGGCAGAGGAGGAGCTGAGAGCGAGCGAGGCGCGCTTCCGCACCTTCGTAGACCACGCGACCGACCTGTTTATGCTGCATCGCGACGACGGAACCATCCTGGACGTCAATCGCCAAGCGTGCGAAGCCTTAGGCTATAGCCGCGACGAATTAATCGGCATGGCTCCGAGTGCCTTCGATCCAGATGCAAACGCAGCATTTATGCGGCACATGAGGGAGCGCATCGAGGCTTCGGAAATCGTGACGTATGAGAGCCGCAGCCGCCGAAGGGACGGAACAACGTTCCCCGTCGAGATCCACGTGCGAGAGTTCAGCCAAGGTGGCCAGCGGTTGGCCATTTCGCTGGCGCGCGACATCACCGATCGAAAGCGGGCCGAGGCCGAAGCCCGCGAGAGCGACCGCCGAAATCGCGAAATGCAGATGGAATTGGCCCACGCCAACCGCGTGGCGACAATGGGACATCTCACGGCCTCCATTGCTCACGAAGTGAAGCAGCCGATCGCCGCGACCATGACGAATGCGCAAGCCGCATTGCGCTTTCTTGATGGTCCGATGATGAATATTGATGAGGTAAGGCAGATCCTCCACGACATCGTGAGAGATGGAAATCGCGCAGGCGAGGTCATCAGCCGGATCCGCGATCTCGTCAAGAAGGCGCCGAGCCGCCGGGATCGGTGGGAGATCAACGGCGCGGTCAGCGAGGTGATAGAGCTCACTCGCGGCGAAACGGCGACGAACAGCGTCTCTGTCCATACGGACTTCGCGGGCGGCCTACCGATGGTGGAGGGAGATAGAGTCCAATTGCAACAGGTGCTCCTGAATTTGATCATCAACGCAATCGAAGCCATGACCATGAGTGGCGTCGGTGAGGGGCCGCGCGAATTGTCGATCAGCAGCGGGATCGCCGACTCGGGTGGCGTGCTTGTCACCGTATGTGACTCGGGTCCGGGACTGACGCCAGCAGGTCGCGATCGCCTTTTCGAGACGTTCTACACAACCAAGCCGAGCGGTCTGGGGTTGGGCTTGTCGATCTGTCGTTCGATCGTCGAGGCCCATGGCGGCCGCTTGTGGGCGAGCGCGAACGTTTCCCGAGGCGCCATTTTTCAGTTCACAGTGCCTGCGGTAGTGCCCCTGTCTTGACGTGCTCGCGCGCGATCCTGCCGCGAGCGCGCCTGCAAGGTCTGGATTAGGCAGCGTTCGGCCCGCGATCGACGCTCGGACCATCTTGATCTTTGCCGCATCAGTCGAAGTAGCGGAAGGCCTTTTCGGGGACTACTCCGCTGCAATACGGCTGCCCTGTATGGGCAGGATTCGTTCGTGCGCGTTTCTCTGAGGTTCGCAGCACGACGGAAAGGTGAGAATTGATCTCGTTCCCGCCGTTCCAAACTGGTGATCGAGCTTTCCGGCAAGAGTTTTGGCGAGTTCGCGGACGACGTTCAGGCCTCGGCCAGGTTGTATTATGGCTGGAGCCGATCCGTTGTCGAGCACCCTGCATTCTGCGAACGGTCCCGCCCGGTACAACTCGACGCGAATTTCGCCGCTCCCGTTAGCAAAGGCGTGCCTGGCCGAGTTGGTTATGAGCTCGTAGACAATCAGACCCAGTCGCCAGCATTGGTCCGACTGCAATTGCAGTGGCGACGTGGCGAGCACCAGCTTTATCTTCGCATGATCGAGCCTGGACCGGCGGATCGACGCGCATAGTTCCTCAAGATACGCTGCTGCGTCCACGAAAGCGTGATATTCCGGCCTCTGCATGGCGCGATGGACGTCGACAAACCTGTGAAGCAGTTCAGAGACCCTTGTCAGGGCGGTCTTGACCTCCTCGTTGTCGGAATGAACTGCAGCGTGAGCAACGATGCCGATCACACAGGCAAACTCGTTCTTGACCCTGTGGCTGAGCTCGTTCAGCAGCGTGAGTTCTTCCAGGCAAGGCAATTCGATAGCTGGCTCCATCATCGTGTGCTCCGGACCCGCAAGACGCCGGCGCCCCATTCATCGAAGGGCGGCTTCACTGTACGCGCCGCATCGAGATCGAGATCGTCCAGTCTGATGCGATTGCGTCCACACACAAGGCCGTTCATCGGCTTCTCCTGCTTCCTTGAAATTCGACCGATCTGTTCAGTCGCTGATCGTGATCAGGCCTGAGTAGTAGCCCATTGAGCCGCGAGGTCCATTATACCCGGGGGAGACCGGATCGACACGTTTGCTGTCGTAATCAAACCGAGGTATCGGGATGTCGGAGAGCTCGCGAGCGTGCTCGTGAATAGGCGCGGGGGCCGGTGGCTGATTGGCGCCGTCAGCCACTCCATCATTGATCCGCATGGAGGCTTTCCAGCTCGCCGATTCAAACGCCATGGATCTGGATCGCTCTAACAGCGAGCCACCTTACGCCGTGTACTCGACTTGTTGCCAAATCCTTCCATGACGAGCTCGCAGACCGCTTGCTGCTGCTTCGTCGAGGCGCTTGAACATCCGCGCATATTACCTCCCTTGCATCTCAAGTCATTCGTCGCAAACCGGCGATTTCCCGTGGATCATTTCTCCGCTCTGATCAGTGAGTGAGCGAAGATTGACCCCGTATGTGTAGTGGGGCATGAACGGGAAACGGCTGTGCCACCGATAGCGCAGTGTGTTCATCGGTTTCCAAAGCGATCTTTTGCGCAAGCATGATGTCGCCGGCGACCAGCGATCCCCTGGGCACAAAACACCAGCCGATTACTGGGCAGTGTTCTTCGCTGATTTCAACGACGTTCGCTGCCCGGCCGTAACGAATGCGGTATCGCTTCCCAGTGTCGCAGCCGATAACGTCGAACCAGTTGCTAGCATCAAGTTGCGCGCGCTGCTCAGGCAACAGCCATTCTCTCAGGAGCGTCATGCCGCGGTCCTCGCGAACGTCTTTGCTGGTGAGGGCACGGCTTAGGGCGACGCAGCGCTCGCAGAAACCCCGCCCAACTATCCAACGCCTGCGTATAGCCCTTGCCGCAGTGACAAGCCTATCCGGCAACATGTTCGGCCGCCGTTAGCCGCCGACGAGCCGCGGATAGAACAGCATCTCTTGCGCAGTCGGACCAAATGAGCGTGCAACCCTGGCTTCGCCGGCCGGGTCGCGAACAGCGGGCGTAAATCCCTTCCCGACAAGCGCCTTGAACCGTTCTTCTGCTTTGGCGAGCGCCTCAACGTCGTTCACGTCGAAGACGTGACGCGTGTCGCCCGTGTGATCCATTACAATCTGCGTCGGCATGCGCGGCTCCTGGATTTTTCAGCCCAGGGTAGCCTAGCCATATGGCCGCGAATGGCTTGGCTAAAATTAAGTCGGCTTAGCGAAAATTGCGCTAAAGGCCGGCTCGGGGATTGAGTTCGCGCTAATCCGACAGGCCGTTGAAAACTGCGAAGCGATCAGAGGGTTGAACCAACCGCGGACCAAAAGCCATAATGGCTCTAAAGCCAATGCATATCGTGGACGCTACGTACATCGGGTGGGCTACACTCTGCTGATGAAACGGACCAAGATGTTGCTACTCGTCCGCACTCTCCGTGAGATCATCCGCGACGGCGGAGTGACCGTTGTCGGTTATCTCTATGCTGCCGGAGGTCCCGTAGGGACAAGAAATCGGACTGGAGGACAACCTCCAGTCCGACTTGCACGAATTCCAGGCGAGCACCGTTGTGGCCAATGCACCTTATCGAAGGCCACCGGTTGATTTTGATGGCCGATCGGTGGCCCCGATCCGAACGTATCAGTACTCGCCGGGTCCTGGTTCGCAGGGGACATTGTTTCCGGTCCACGGCGCCGTCGCAAATGCGCCGACACGCGGTGCGGGATAGCAGGGACGGCCGCCCAGGTTCACTGCGGCTGGCGAAGTGGAGGCATTCGCGCGTTCTGCGAAATGCCGCAAAGGGTCGTGTCCCAATTGATGGTGTAGCTCGGTAGAGCAAAGCCGCCCGCACGCGCGCCGTCAAATAGCGCCGTAGCGGGCGGGCGGCTTTGCGGTGGTCATCGATGATTCGTCGGTAGGGTCGGGTTGCTGACACCAACCTGATTCGAGGAACCACCGATGACCGACGAGATGATGAACCTGCGCGCGCTCATGGAGAAGACCCCTGATGCCGATCTGTTGCGCGAGATGATCGGCTTTGCGGCCCAGCGGCTGATGGAGCTGGAAGTCGAAGGCCAGACCGGAGCGGGCTATGGCGAGAAGAACCCCGAACGTCTGGCCCAGCGCAACGGCTACCGCGACCGGATCTGGGAGACCCGCGCCGGCGCAGTTGAGCTGCGTATTCCCAAGCTGCGCAAGGGCTCCTACTTCCCGGGCTTCCTGGAGCCACGCCGCATGGCCGAGAAGGCGCTGACCGCCGTGGTGCAGGAAGCCTATGTGCAGGGCGTCTCGACCCGCTCGGTGGACGACCTCGTGCAGGCCATGGGCATGACCGGCATCTCGAAGAGCCAGGTGAGCCGGCTGTGCGGCGAGATCGACGACAAGGTGAAGGCCTTCCTCGCCCGGCCGATCGAGGGCGACTGGCCATATCTGTGGATCGACGCCACCTACGTGAAGGTGCGCCAAAATGGCCGCATCGTCTCGGTCGCGGTGATTATCGCGGTCGGCGTCAACAGTGACGGCCGCCGCGAAGTGCTCGGCATGGACATCGGTCCCTCCGAAGCCGAGACGTTCTGGACGGCATTCCTGCGCAAGCTTGCTCGCCGCGGCCTGCGTGGCGTCAAGCTGGTCGTCTCCGACGCTCACGAGGGCATCAAGGCCACCGTCGCCAAGGTGCTCAACGCCACCTGGCAGCGTTGCCGCGTCCACTTCATGCGCAACGCGCTGGCGCATGCCGGCAAGAGTGGGCGGCGCGTCGTCTCCGCCTTCATTGCCACCGCGTTCGCCCAGGACGATGCCGAGGCCGCGCGAACCCAATGGCGGAAGGTCGCCGATCAACTCCGCCCCAAGCTGCCCAAGCTGGCCGGCTTCCTCGACGAAGCGGAGACCGATGTGCTGGCCTACATGACATTCCCGCCGCAGCATCGAACCAAGCTGCACTCGACCAACCCGATCGAGCGCCTCAACGGCGAGATCAAGCGGCGCACCGAGGTGGTCGGCATCTTCCCCAACGAGGATGCCATCGTCCGCCTCATCGGTGCGATCCTGCTCGAGCAGAACGATGAATGGGCCGTCCAACGTGCCCGCTACATGACGCTGGAAACCATCGCGCCGTTGAGCGATGATCCAACCGTCAGCCTTCCGGCTATCGCCAGCTGACCAGTCCGGCCCTTGCCGGCGAGCGCGGTGTCCCACCGCCAGTTACACCACTCCCTGGGACACGATCGCCGCAAAGCGATGTGATGCTCGCGAGCGATGGCAGGAGTCGAAAGCATGGCGACCGCGATCAGGCCGGTCGACAGGAGCGTCAGGTTCATCATGGTGAGTCTCCGCTTGTTGGTGGAAGCCGAAGGGGGCTTGGCTTTCCGGAGACGGATGTCGTTCGTTGAGCCTCGTGCGCCAGTAAACTTAACGTTAGCCTTCAAGCGCCAACAATCGAATGCACGGCCTCAGCCGAATTCGCGAGGCCGCATCTCGCAGACTATGCCGGTCCGTTAGCGGTGTGTGGTGCCTACGAGTATCGCGACGCTGTGGCTGTCACACGATGTCCTTGTGTCGACCGAGTGACCTTTGCCTTCGGGCATTGGTGCGCTGCGGCCCCGCTCGTTGCAAGGCCGTCTTCATTTGGAAATGGCGGCCAACCTATTGAGATTGTTAGGGCGTGTTTTCGACCGTTTTTCCAAACGCGCGTTGAAATCATTGAATAATCAAACTGATTTTGATTCCGCCATTCGGAGGTTCGATCCCTCCCGCCCCAGCCAGCAATTAAGCTGCTGAGTTCGTTATGTAAGCGGCTCTATTCCTGCCAGTTTTTTGGACGCGTTTGGAAACGGAGCTTCGCTCGGTCCAGAATCGAGCTAAACGGCGTCATGCAATTATATTGATGATATATCAGCTTACCTCCGTGGCTTCATCCCAACATATATCGCGAAAGCTACTCGGGGCGGGTCTGTTACCTCCTCATCGTAGAATAGGATATTGCGGCGAACAAATCGGACACCAATCGAAATGATCCACTTGTGCGCAATTGGCGCGTGCCGCAATTCGCTCAGCGGATAGCTCGGGGGCGAGTCGCTCTCCCTTCGCCGATCTCACCTAAATTCCACTGGAAAATGTGGAGTGATGTCGTTGCTCCTTGGATCTGACCACTGGGAAACTCTAATCTCTTCTCGGGTCTCCGCATTGAACTGCAACGTCCGCACGAGCCTCCCCGGTTGAACGCGCCTGGGCCGCGCGTTGTCTCCTGCGAAACGGCAGGTCTTTTGCCAAAATTAAAAATTATCAGGCTTGATTCTGACATCAGGGAGCGCAATCTCAGCAGCCCCGCAGCAACTTCGCCCTGGCCGTCTCGTTGACGTTAGCTGAGGGCAGGTGCGCTGGCGATCCAGCCAGTGAAAGGAGGATCCCCATGGCTTTTTTTGAGGACATCTTCAAAGGTGGTAATATTGTCACCGGGCTGGCCATAGGTATCGGCGCCGGAGTCGTGGCGCCGGCACTTATCCCCGTCCTCAGGCCGATCGCAAAAACGGTCATTAAGGCCGGGCTCGTCGCCTACGATCAAGGTCGGGTCGCATTGGCAGAGCTCAATGAGCAGACCGGCGACGTGCTGGCCGAGGCTCGGTCTGAGCTTGCCGAACAAACCGACCAAGAGGAAAAATCGAAAAGGTCGAGAAAGTCGGAAGCTGCTCATCAGGGCACGTAGCTTTCGAATTGAATTAATCCCGGCCAGCTTGCATGCAGCGATTTGATCGCGGCGCAGCGGGGTTGTGTCACTCGGCACGCTACGGGTCCGAGGGCGATGAGTCTTGTTGTTCCATCAAACGAAGGGGCGATAGTTCCGCCGTCGTTGCGGAACCCGCAAACCCAAATGCCCATCTCGATCGTGCCGCTGCACACGGCGGTGGCCGGACGCGTTCGGCTGAAGATCGAAGGTATGCGTGGCGCGCCGGCAATTGCGACCCTATTGGAGCGGGGATTCACCGGGATGTCTGGCATCCGTGACGTCTCGGCCAGCGCCCTCACTGGCAACATCCTCATCCATTACGAGGACTCGATCTCGATCGATCAGCTCGTCGAACGGATAAGCGGACTGCTCCTGGGCGAGATCACGCCCGCCGTAGACGATCCGGCCGAGCTCCCGTGGCATACAATTGAGACGGGAGCCATCGCGTCCGAACTCGACACCTCCTGTTCGGACGGCCTATCGAGCGCGCGGGTGACGGAACGATTTGCTCAAGGGCTTGGTAATTCAATCCCGCTGCTGCATCAGCGCTCGGAGCTCAGTATTTTTCTCGATCAGTTCCAGAGCATGCCAGTGGCACTCTTGGCCGGGGTCGCCGTCGTTTCAGTCGTGACCGGGACGTTGCTCGAGGCCGGGGCGATCATGGCTGTCGTGGCGCTCAACGCCGCTATCGGGTTTACAACTGAAAATCAGGCTGAGCAGACCATCCGGAGCCTCGGAGCCCCCGCGTCGCTGACCGCGCGCGTGGTGCGCGACGGATCGGAGATGGATGTACGCGCCGACCTGCTCGTCCCTGGCGATCTCGTCCTTCTCCGGCGCGGGAGCGTTGTCTCCGCCGACGGCAGACTCGTAAGCGCGCGCGCGCTCACTATCAGCGAGGCTGCTCTCACTGGTGAGAGCTTGCCGGTCGTAAAATCAGTCGAAACTGTCCCTCACGGGGCGGCGCTCGCTGACCGGATGAACATGGTCCATCGGGGGACCATCGTGACAGGCGGGAGTGGAACGTTTGTCGTTGTGGCGACCGGGGCGAGAACCCAGCTCGGACGTATCCAGCGGCTTGTCGGCGCAACCAACACACCCGAAACTCCGATGCAACGACATCTCGGCGAGCTCGGAGAACAACTCGTCTGGGCCACACTCGCAGCAAGCGCTGCCGTATTCGGTGTGGGATGGCTGCGGGGGCTGGCGGTCCTCCAGCTGGTGCGTTCGTCGCTATCGGTAGCGGTCGCGGCTGTTCCGGAAGGGCTGCCGATGGTTGCCACGACGACGCTCGCCCTTGGCGTCGAGGAGATGCGGCAGCAGGGAATTCTGGTCCGACGGCTCGAAGCACTGGAGACGCTGGCCTCCGTCGATGTCATTTGCTTCGACAAAACGGGGACGCTGACCCACGGCTCCATGTCATTGGAAGTCGTCGCTATCGGTGACCGCGTCTGCGGCCGACGGGAGAACGGCCTAGTGGACCAGAGTGGGCTGGTTGCCCGACCGGAGCAGGACCGTCGTCTTCGTATGCTGCTGTTGGTCGGAGCTCTTTGCAGCGAGACCGAGGTAGAGGAGCGCGACGGGCAAATGCAGCTCAGCGGCTCAGCAACTGAAATTGCGCTCGTTCAGGCAGCACTCGATCACGACATTGACGTGAGCGAGCTGCGGCGCCGTTACGTAAGGCGGTCGATTCAGCATCGCACCGAGGCCTACAGGTTCATGGCAACGACGCATGCTGACGAAGCTCGCGTCTTGATCGCGGTGAAGGGCAGCCCCGGCGAGGTGTTGGCACGTTGCGCGTTTGAAGCATTGCCTGACGGTACTCGGCAAATTCTCACCGCGGCACGGCGCGCTCAGATCGAAGCTCAAAATGCCGAGATGGCTGAGCAGGCACTTCGGGTGCTGGGAATGGCGTACCGTGAATTACAGGTGCCTAGTGCCGATCTTGAGGCAGGCGAGATACAAATAGAAGAACTGATATGGAGCGGCCTTGTCGGACTTGCCGATCCGGTGCGGTCCGGCCTTCCCGCGCTGATGCAGAAGCTGCATCACGCTGGCATCCAGACCATCATGCTGACTGGCGATCAGAGTACGACGGCGCGCGCAGTGGCGGAACGAATTGGCCTTAGTTCAGATGGTCAGGTCAGGATTATCGATACGGCAGACCTTAACCACATAGCGCCTCTCGAACTCGCTGCCAAGGCGCGCGAGGCGCATGCCTTCGCACGAATCAGTCCCGGGCAGAAGCTTCAGATCGTGCGTGCCCTTCAGGAGGCGGGGTCCGTGGTGGCGATGATCGGGGATGGCATCAATGATAGCCCGGCGCTGCGTGCGGCTAACGTTGGGATGGCTATGGGACGAAACGGAGATGCAGCAGCACGAGAAGTCGCCGACATCTTTTTTGCGAATGACGATCTTGCGTCATTGCCGCTCGCCATCGAGCGAGGCCGTGGCACCTACACCAGTATCCGCAATGCGGTTCACTACATCATCAGCAGTAACACGAGCGAGATCCTGCTGATGCTGGCGGGGGCCGCTGCCGGCTTTGGTGAGATGCTCTCGCCAATTCAGCTCCTATGGATCAATCTCATCTCCGATGTCCTTCCCGCGATCGGTCTCGCTATGGAGCCTATCGATCCCGACGTGATGGAGCGCGGACCGCGCGCCGCCGATGAACCGATAATCCGATCCGACCAATTCTCCCGCCTCGGCAGCGAAGCCGCGGTCCTCACGGCAAGCGCGTTCGGGACGGCGGTATTCGGTGCGATGCGTCACGGCTTCAACTCGCCGCAGGGGAGAACAATGGCTTTTGGCAGTTTGGCCGTGGGCCAACTTCTGCACACTCTCAACTATCGCTCGTCCAAGACAAGCGCACTCGAACCAAGTGCGCCCTGGTCGCAGTCACGTTTGGTGCAGATCATTGCCGGCTCGGTCGCCGCGCAACTCGCGGCCATGCTCATTCCGGGCGTGCGAAACGCGCTTAACGTCGCACCGCTCGGCTTGGTAGATGCCGGTGCCATGATTGCAGGCGGAGTGCTGCCGAGCGCAATAGCGCAAATGCGTAGCTCTGAGGCGCGCGCCGGGCTGAAACGGTTGCGCTTCCACAGGCCTGATATCGATAGTCGTTCGGAGACCTCATTGGAGGTCGCTAAACGACTGGAGTGGAAATGGGCCACCGCTGTGTCGCTGTCTATTCCGAAGGTGCAACGAGGAGCGGCTGGTGACCTATAGCGCGTCGGTGAGCCTCATGCCTTGCAGCTTGAACGATGGCATCGATGACCCATTCGATTAATTGTACACCGACCTGCTTGGTGGTGATCGCCACAATAAATTTGAGTGTCACCGAGGCGAAGGTGAGTGCCCCCGGGAGGGCGTCAATTCCATCATTCGGTCGCGCAATGGAGGCCAGACGACCGCCCGTCGACAGTACGCCCTTTGTTTCGTGCATTTCCAATCCGAGAAACCGGCGGTGTTGCGCCGTCAAGTCGAATCCTTTCCGACACTCGATGATCACCCCGGCCGTGAGAGGATTTGAGTGCACGCGGACAACATCGGGATGTTCGACGAGAACCCGCTCAAGTGCAGCGAAATAAGCCTGCTGTCGCCGCCGCTGAGGTATTTTGATCCGAATGCGTGTCGCTGTGCGATGGACAACGAAAGCCCGGGTTAGTGCGTGCATGATCTGCGGTCCTTAGCGTTGGCAAGCCACGCTGGCGGGCCGGACACTGCACCCGATTTGACGAATCTAATGTGACATGAAGCCTATCTTTTTCTTAGTTCCGATGTTCTCCCAAGTGGGAACCTGGTCTACGCCAAATGGCAAGCGCCCTGGATGCGGAAAGTCCGGCAATCCTAATAGCCGGTCTGCTGATCTCCCGAGACGCTCGGGGCCGTCACCCCCGAGTTGTAGGATGCGGTCGCACCGCGATCGACTGACGCCAGCTGACGCGTGATCAGGGAATAGAACAAGAGTGAGGAGGCCGACCCGAGCAACTGGCCCCTTAGCACTTGGACAATGCCAAGCAGCACAAACCCTGCTGCGATCTCTGGACGGCCGAGAATCCGCTGCGCTCCATACGCGTTCCAGAAATTCTCGGCAGCATTGCCGGTCAGCTGGCCCCTTGCGACCTGGAATAGTGCCAATCCGCTCAATCCCGTGGCCGCTGTGCTGCGCAATCCGGAACAGGGCCGTCGGCGAGTGGATGGAGCTGGAGCCTCTTTGGGCTCCTCTGGTCCAATTTCGAAAAGCCCTTGTTCGGTGGCCGCCGCGGCAATCGCCTGCGCCGATCCATCGTGACGAATAATGATGCTTCCGGTGAGGGGAATCGCATCGAGTTTTTCGACGCCGGGAAGCTTTGAGAGCGCCTGGACTATGCCATGGAAGAACGAGACGTCCCCGCGACGTGCTGGAATTCGAAGGCGCAGCCGTCCCGGGATCTGATGCTGGATGGTAGCAATTGGGGTCATCTCGACACGCGCCTCCACTCGGTTCAATCGCGTCCAGGTGCAGCTCAAGAAAGCCGATCATACATGCAGGGGGTAACGAAGGCAGCACCGAAGCGAGAGCCAAATGTCTCCAGAGCACGCACCGGCATCGCCGCGCAACCCGCTCCCACTATTGACAAGCGAATCGGACCGGGCGGCACGCAACCGGTTAAGACGAAACCGGATCGTAGCCAGCACCTTGCTCGCCGGCATGGGAGGTATATTCGCTTTGACACGGTTGGTTCCAGAGCCCGGCTTCGGGACGCTGCTGATCCAATCCGGCGCGGAAGCGGGCATGGTGGGTGGTATCGCCGATTGGTTCGCCGTAACGGCGCTCTTTCGCCATCCGCTGGGACTCCCTGTTCCGCATACCGCGATCATTCCCAAGAACAAGGACAGGATCGGCCGGACGATCGGGCATTTCATCGAACGCAATTTTCTGACGCGGGATGTGCTTCTGCCGAAGCTGCGCCAAATGGGTGTTGGGGCACGCTTTGCAGGCTGGCTCGCGGCGCCAAGCACTGCACCCCTGATCGCAGACTCGATCACGGCAATGCTGCCCTATCTCATCCACTCGCTACGAAACCCGGATTTTCATGAGTTCGTGCAGCGGATTTTGAGCGACCAGCTTCTTCAGGCGGATTTCGCGCCGATGATTGCACGCGGCCTTCGTCTTCTTACGGCGAGCGAGGAAGCAAATGCTCTGTTCGAACGCATCAGCGAGGTCGCGAGCGACCGGCTTGAGAAGAACCGCGACCAGATCGAAAAGGTGGTGGCCGCGCGCAGCCGCTGGTGGATCCCGAAGGCCATCGATCGCCGGATTGCGACCGCCATTATCAATGGTGTCACCGAGTTGTTCGACGGCTTGTCTCAGCCGGACAGCGAAATCTCCTCGAGGTTTCGCGAGGCGCTCGCCTCGACAATCGACGACATGCTCAATTCACCGGAGCAGCGGGAAAAAATAAATGAGGGCGTGAGGCGTCTGCTGGCTCATCCCGAGGCGCAGGCTTGGGTCAGATCGGTTTGGGACGAACTCTGCCAGGCGATGCTCGACGACTTGGCGCAACCATCATCGCGCCTTCGACGAGGGCTCGAAAAGCCCATTTCGATTGTAGCTGAGGCGCTGGCGACTGACACTGTGATGCAGCGGCACATCGATGAAGTGATGGAGCACTTGGCTGATTCCGTCATCGCGTGGCGCAGCGAGATCGGCTCTTTCTTCGCGGAGGTCGTGCGAAACTGGGATACGGCTACCCTTTCCGATCGCCTTGAACTCGTTGTCGGAAGCGACCTCCAATATATTCGCATGAACGGTACCATCGTCGGAGCTTGTGCCGGCTGCCTCATATTCACCGTCGCCTGGCTTTTTGGGTAGGCGCTCTATCGCCTTGAATCGGATGCTTCGTCCGATTCAGTGCGAGCCGCACAAAGATCAGTGAAGCCACTCACTGAGACGACCCTAATCTCGAATGCCTTTAATCGACGGCTGTATAGTCATGCGATAGGCGACTAGCGCGTTGCCCTCAAACTCCTCCAAGACCTCATGACAGACAGGGCAGCGGTATTCGCCGGTGGCGCCGGGTCCCAACTGCAATTCAAGACGTCGAAAGCCCGCCCCGCACTCCGGACATGTCACGTCGGACTTTTTCATACGCCCTCCGTAAAATCAAAGGCGCACCTTTAACACAGGATTTGGCGGAACCTGGAATATACAGAGGTTTACTTCGGCGGTCGCGGCGCCATCGAATAGGAGTCATTTCGGGATGCATCTGATCTTCGATCAACCGCGCTACTGAGGCGCGCAAGCTCCTCGTTATTCAGAGGCGATCCCCGGGAGAACCGCTTCCTTATTTGGAAATGCATGCTAAGCAATTGATATTATTAAAGGCCAATTCGGTCATATTTTCCAAATGCGCTCTGAAATCGTTGAATAACCGAACAGATTTTGATTCCGCCATTCGGAGGTTCGATTCCTCCCGCCCCAGCCAGATGTTTTGCTTCCCTGAAATTGCCGATCGCTGTGATACTCGACGCTTCGACGTTCCGAGCTTGACACTGTCGGACGAAAAGAACAGAAGTCGAACATGGCCGTCCATCACCCAGGGGCGGGCGGTGTCTCCGCCGCCCGCGCAAATCTGACCAGAGCGGAATCCCCCTGCACCGTGCCGAGGGCGAAGCACGGATGACGCTGCCTGTCCTGCCGGTCTATTACTACCACGACCATTTCACGGAGATGCTGGGCTTCGTTTGCGAGACCTACGGTCCGGTGCTGACCGAAGGGCATCATGCGTTTGTCGCTCGCTTCTCGTCGCTGTCCAAAGACGCCCAGTGCCTGTTCATCCGGATGGTCAACCGGAACGGCACGGTCTTCAATCCCGCCACGTTCAAGTACACCGAGATCGCCGACCTTTTCGGCGCGCTGGGGGAGCTTGCTGCTGCCGGCTGCGTCCGGGGCCTGATCGAGAAGGACTACGCAGCGTTCGTGGCGTGTCTTGCAAAGCCGGTGCTGTTTGACGGCGCAAAGGCCGCCGGCATGAACGATGTCCGGGCCTCATGGCCCAAGGGCAAGCTGACGGAGTATTGTCTCGCCAACCTGCCGTTCGGTACTGCATTCCAGCACTGCGGCGGCGAGGCCTTCATTGCGCTCGGTGACACCGAGCCGCTGGAGTTTCTGCTCTATCTCTATTTCGGCAAGACCGAGAACACCCTCAAGAACTTCGCGTTGCGCGACCTCGGCATCTTGCGCACGAACGACCAGGCGGATTTCAGCGCCCGGTTTGCCGACGCGGATGAGGCGAGGGCATGCTTCCACTACGCCCGCCTGCTGCGTCAGTTCGAGACCAAATCAGACGATGTGTATCGCAATTCCATTGCCGACGTTCTCGGCGGTCCTGTCTGCCCCACGGACTACGCTGTCGATCTGCGGAGCCGCGCGGTGCACAAGGCGGGTCTGCACTTTGAGAAGAAGGGGGAGGTCGGGCTGGCCGTGCAGCTCTATCGCGCCGGCGCCTCGGCCGAATGTCACGAGCGTCTCGCCCGTCTGCTCTACGCGGAAGGCGACAAGGACGCCGCCGAGGAGCTGCTGCGTCGGATGATCGACGATCCCGCCAGCGACGACGAATTCGTCTTCGCGAGCGATTTCTATGCCCGGAAGTTCGATGGACGCCGGACGGGACTATGCACCGAGCTGCTGCGGGCGGGGCGAACGCTCCGGGTCGACGATACCTGGCGCGGCAATCCGGAAGCAGGAATTGCGGGCGTCTTGCGCCGGCAGGGCCTTGAGGTTTTCTACGCCGAAAACACGCTCTGGCACTGCCTGTTCGGATTGCTGTTCTGGGACGAGCTGTTCGAATCCGGACAGCTGCACAGCGGTTTCGATTGGATGCCGCACTGCCTGAAGGACAGAACCTTCGCGCAGCTCTTTGCCAGTCAGATTGAGACCAAGCTTGCAGCCGTCGCTTCGCAAGCCGCGCTCCCTCAGGTTCTGCGGATCGTCGCCGCAAAGTGGGGGAAGCCGAACGGCGTGTTCGCCTGGGACCATGTCGATATCGATGCACTCCGCGCGCTGCTTGCAGGCGCGCGTGCTGCTGGCCTCGCCACCATCCTTCGCCTGATGTGTGAAGATTATCGCGCGATGCGCGATGGCTTCCCCGACCTCATGCTCGTGGCGAACGGCAGCGTCTCGTTCATGGAAGTGAAGGCCGAGGGCGACGTCATCAGGCGCAACCAGCTGGCGCGGCTTCGTCAGCTCGGCAACGCCGGCATTCCCGCGGAAATCGGCCGCGCCGATTTCCGTTTCGATCCGGACCAGGACTATGTCGTCGTCGACATCGAGACCACCGGCGGCTGGACCGGCGGCGATCGCATCACCGAGATCGGCGCCGTGAAGATCCGCAATCATCAGGTCGTGGCAGAGTGGCATTCGCTGCTCAATCCCCAGCGGTCGATCCCGGCCAAGATCGTCGCGTTGACCGGTATCACCAACGAGATGGTGCGGAACGCGCCGTTATTCGCAGAGGTCGCGGACAGCTTCATGCAGTTCATGGGCGACGGCGTTTTCGTCGCCCACAACGTCAATTTCGATTATGGTTTCATCGCCGCGGAATACGAGCGCCTCGAACGCCGTTTCCGCTTTCCAAAACTCTGCACCTGCGCGGGCATGCGCCGGCACTACCCCGGTCACAAATCCTACGGGCTTGGGAAGCTCACCCGTGCCTACAATATCGAACTCAAGGACCACCACCGCGCCCTATGCGACGCCCGCGCGGCCGCGCATCTCCTCAACCTCATCAACGCGAAGCGCGATGAGGGAAGGACCGGGGCGGAAGAGATTGCGGCCTGATTCCGGGTCGGTGAGAGAAAATGGCCGCAGGGGTTCGGATTAAATTTCGAAGGTCAGTTGCGGCTCCGCATCGTCTCCGAGCTGGAGGGACGACAGCGAGACACCGAGGAGCCTGATCCGCTTGGGCAGCGGCATCTCGACTTCGAGCAGGCCGCAGGCGAGGCGCTCCAGCTCGTCCCGGCCTGCGACCGGCGCGAGCAGGGATCGGCTGCGTGTGATGATCTCGAAGTCGGCAAACTTGATCTTCAAGGTGATGGTGCGGCCCCGGTTGCCGCTCGTCTCGCAATGGCGCCAGACCTTGTCGACGAGGGGCCGAAGCTCGGTGACCAACGCGTCGAATTCGGCAAGGTCGGTCGAGAACGTGGTCTCCGCGCCGATGGACTTGCGGATCCGGTTGGCCCGGACCGGCCTTTCGTCGACGCCGCGCGAGATCCAGTAGTAATAGGCGCCCGACTTGCCGAAGTTCGCGTTCATGAACTCGAGCGTTTGGTTGCGGATGTCGAGACCGGTAAACAGGCCGAGTGCGTTCATCTTCGCAGCCGTCGCCGGTCCGATCCCGTGGAACTTGCCGACGGGCAGCGTCTCCACGAAGGCGGGTCCCATCTCAGGGGAGATTACAAACTGACCGTTGGGCTTGCGGTGATCGGAGGCAAGCTTGGCCAGGAACTTGTTGTAGGAAATGCCCGCCGACGCGTTGAGGCCGGTCTCGGCCTTGATCTTCTCGCGGATCCGCAGCGCGATGTCGCGGGCCAGCGGGATGCCTTGCAAGTTCTCCGTCACGTCGAGATAGGCCTCGTCGAGAGACAAGGGCTCGATGATCTCCGTGTGCTCGGCAAAAATCTCGCGGATCTGCCGGCTGATCGCCTTGTAGACCTCGAAGCGCGGCTTCACGAAGATCAGGTCGGGACATTGCCGCTTCGCCGTGACCGACGCCATTGCGGACCGAACGCCGAATTTGCGCGCTTCATAGCTCGCTGCGGCAACGACGCCGCGCTCGGCCGAGCCACCGACAGCGACGGGCTTGCCGCGCAGCTCGGGATTGTCGCGCTGTTCCACGGACGCGTAGAAGGCATCCATGTCGATATGGATGATCTTGCGAACGCGTGTTGCGTCGCCTTCCACGGTGCCGGATTCTCTCATGCGCGGATGATACAATTTGGCCGAGAGAATCGCGAGGTTGCCTGTGCTTCGGCTGTCGTGCTTCGTCGCCGCCATGGCGGGAATCGGTTGCTAGGACCGTCGCTTATTCGGTTGTGTCCATGTGGTTTCGGTCCACGACCCGCAGCGTTCGTCGCATCATGCCATCGACAATGGCCGCCGACTCGCTCGGACGCAGATGGATCGTCGTGGACTTGAGCAACCATGGCAATACCGCTTGCTCGAGCCGCTCCTCATAGGCGGGCCGCATCATGTCGAATGCCTGCAGGCCGGGTCCTGCCAGGACGACATGGTGCGGGCGCAGCACGGATATCGTGGCCGCGACCGCCTCGGCAAGCGCGCGACCTGCCTGCTGGAAGACGTGCGCGAGACGGGGATCCCCGCTCCGTGCCCGCTCGTGCAGAAGGGCCATCTGCGCTTCGGAAGGCTGCTGCGATGCCGCTGGCGGCAAGTCGAGAAAGGTGCGGGCGTCGCGGTAGAGCGCATAGTCGGCGAGATGGGCCTCGATGCAGCCGCGCTGGCCGCAGCGGCATTGCGGGCCGTTCGATCCCAGCTTGGTGTGGCCGATCTCGCTGCCGGCGCCGGCGCCCAAACGCGCCTCGCCGTCGACCACGATGCCCATGCCGACGCCGTGACCGATCAGGATCAGGGCCATGAGGCCCTGCGCCAATGACGGCTCCGCGGCGGCGAGAGCGAGCGCAACCGCGACGGCATCATTCGCCATCACGACTTCGGTGCCGAAAGCCTGATGCACCGGCTTCGCCAGATCGATGTCGGTGACGGACAGCGCCGGGCTCCACAGATGCCGGCCGGTGTCCGCGTTCACGATACCCTGGAGCGCAATCCCTATTCCCAACAGCCGATGGCGCGGTGTGGCCGTCGCCTCCAGCATCGCATTGATTTGCGCGATCACGAGGTCGCACAACGCGCCCGCATCGAGAGCCCGCGTCGCGATTTCGAGGCGTGATTGTGCCAGGCTGAAGCCGCTGAAATCCGCAATCAGTGTCTCGATCAGGTTCATGCGCAGCGAGACCGAGATGATGCGGCCGAACTCCGGGTTCAGGGTCAGCAGCACGGCCGGCCGGCCACGGCGGCGGCCATTCAGCCCATCCGGATCCTCTTCGTCCGGGTCGTCGGACCATGAGGGTATCGCTGTCTCGGTCTCGCACAGCAATTCCTCCGCGATCAGCCTGGACGTGAGGCCGGAAACGGCGGGGAAGCTCAGTCCCGTGCTCCGGGCCAGCTCCACACGTGGCAACGGCCCGTGGCGTCGCAGGACTTCCACCAGGCGGCCCCGGTTCGAGCCACGGGCCATGCCTGAAATTCGTCTCGGCGACTCGGTCTGGTCAATCATGCTGTCCTATTTAATTCGGAGCATGAATTTAATAAGCGCGAATTGCGGCGGTGTGGTTGGAAAAGCACAGCACGGAGCACGTCGTGGCAAGCCATATTTACTACTACCATGCCTCATGTACTATTTCCGCTTGAAGAAGCGGCCAGCACATCTTGATCTTGATGTTCTGCTCTGCAACATTTCTTCGCTGCGTGAATAAAATAAGGCGCAAAAGCGCTGTGAAGCCCCCGCATCTGGGGGACCAAAGGGAGGTACACATGAACGGATCAATGAAGACATTGCTAGTGCCGTTGCTCGCGACCGCCGCTGCGTTCGCGATGGCCACGGGTGCGGCGCAGGCCCAGCAGAAAAAGACCATCGCGCTGGTGACCAATGCTGCGGCTGATTTCTGGGTTATCGCTGGCCGCGGCCTCGAGAAGGCCCAGAAGGAGCACCCGGAATACGATATCCAGTTGATCGTCACCAACGATGCGACCGCGGCGGGCCAGCGGCGCGAGCTGGACGACCTGCTGGTGCGCGGCGTCGCCGGCATCTCCATCTCGGTCGACGATGCGCCGCACGCAACCGAAGAGCTCAACAAGGTCGCGTCCCAGACCGTGTTGATCACGACGGATAGCGACGCGCCTCAGAGCAAGCGTCTCGCCTATATCGGCACCGACAACGTCGCGGCCGGGCGGCAAGCAGGCGAGGAGTTCAAGAAGGCGTTGCCGAACGGCGGCAAGATCGCGCTGTTCGTCGGCACGATGGACGCGGACAACGCCCGCGAGCGGGTGCAGGGCATCAAGGAAGCGATCGCCGGCACCAAGATCGAGCTGGTCGACGTGTTCACCGACCAGGTGGACTCCGCCAAGGCCAAGGCGAACATGGAGAACGTGCTCGTCAAATATCCCGACATTGCGCTGCTGTCCGGTCTTTGGAGCTACGAGACACCGCTGATCTATGATGCGGTCAAGGCGGCGGGCAAGGCCGGCAAGGTGAAGATTGTCGGCTTCGACGAGGATCAGCGTACGCTGCGGGGAATTTCCGACGGCACGATCGAGTCGACGGTGGTGCAGCAGCCGTTCGAATTCGGCTATCTCTCCGCCACCAACATCATCAAGACGCTGAACGGTGACAAGTCCTGGATTCCGGCCGACAGCAAGCTGATCGTGCCGACCCAGGTGATCAGCAAGACCAACGTCGCGGAGTTCACCGCTCATATGAAGGATCTGCTGAAGAAGTGACCCTCAGTACCTTTCGACGCCCGGCGGGCATGGCCGTCGGGCGTCGGTTGGGAGGAAGTGAATGGCGGAAATCCTGTTCGAGCTCGCCGGGATCAGCAAGTCCTATCCCGGCGTCATGGCCCTCAACGATGTCAGCCTGCGCGTGCACCACGGCGAGGTGTTGGGCCTGATCGGCGAGAACGGCGCCGGCAAGTCGACGTTGATGCGCGTGCTGGGCGGCGTGATCGCGCCAAGCGCGGGCGTGATCCGCATCAACGGCACTGACCATGCCCAATTGACGGTCACCGAGGCGACGCAGACCGGCATCGCCTTCGTGCATCAGGAACTGAACCTGTTCGAGAATCTCGACGTCGCCGCGAACGTCTTCATCGGACGCGAGAAGCTCTTCGGCGGCCCGCTGAAGCTGGTGGACAGCGTGGAGATGCACGCCCGCGTGACGCCGCTGCTGGAGCGGCTGGGCGCCGATTTCACCCCTGACACGCTGGTCGACAATTTGTCGATCGCCGAACGTCAGATGGTGGAGATCGCCAAGGCGCTCTCGATCGACGCCCGCGTGATCATCATGGACGAGCCGACCTCGAGCCTGACAATTTCGGAGACCGAGCGGCTGCTGGAGGTGATTGCCGATCTGAAGGCACACGGCATCGCAGTGATCTATATCTCCCACCGGCTCGGTGAGATCATGACCTGCGCCGACCGCGTCGTGGTGCTGCGCGACGGGCGCACGGTGGGAGAGCTGGCGCGGGACAAGCTCAGCCATGCCGCAATGATCCGGCTGATGATCGGCCGCGACCTGAAAGCGCTGCATACACCGCCGAAACGGCCGCCGCAGCCGGGCGGCTGCGACATCGTCGGCCTCGTGACGTCAGCCTTCCCCGACCGGCAGATCGATCTTTCCGTGCGGCATGGCGAGATCCTCGGACTGGCGGGGCTGGTGGGCGCTGGTCGCACCTCGCTTGCCCGCGCGGCCTTCGGCGTCGACCCGCTGCTGGGTGGCGAGATCAGGATCGACAACGCGCCGGTCGAAATCGCATCGCCCCGGGACGCGATCAGGCAAGGCATCTATCTGGTGCCGGAGGACCGCAAGAAAGCCGGGCTCGTGCTGGAGCTGCCGATCCGCGAGAACGTGACGCTGGCGAACCTGCTGAACTATGCCCGGATGTGGCTGGTCAGCGGCGCATCCGAGCGCAACGTTGCCAAGGAGCAGGTCAGGCGGCTGTCCATCAAGGTGCCGAGCATCGACATGGAGGCCGTGACGCTCTCCGGCGGCAACCAGCAGAAAGTCGTGCTGGGCAAGTGGCTTTCCATGCAGCCGCGCGTGATGTTCTTCGACGAGCCGACCCGTGGCATCGATGTCGGTGCCAAGAGCGAGATCTACGCGCTGATGCGCGAGCTTGCCGACCAGGGCGTCGCGATCGTGATGATCTCCTCGGACATGGAGGAGGTTATCGGCGTCTCCGACCGGGTCGCGGTGATGCATGAAGGCAGCATCAGCGGCGTGCTGGAACGCCCGCAATTCAGTGAATACAACGTGCTAAGGCTCGCAATGGGCCAGGCGCTGGAAACCGTGGAAGCCGCTGCGCCATGAACAAGAAAGAACTCGGCCTCGGCCTGCTGCTCGTGGTGATTTCCGTCATCACGGGCATGATCAATCCGGCCTTCCTGTCGGTGGTGAACCTGCTGAACATGGCCAATCTGATCGGCCTGTTCGGCGTATTTGCGCTTGGCGAGGGGCTCGTGATCATCACCGGCGGCATCGACCTTTCGCTCGGCTCGATGTTCGCGCTGCTCGGCGTCGTCTTCGTCGATCTTCTGACGACGTATCAGGTTCCCTGGCCCTTGGCGCTGCTGGCTGTGCTGCTGGGTGGACTTGTGCTGGGGGCGATTCAGGGGCTCCTGATCACCCGGCTGAAAATGCAGCCCTTCATCGTGACGCTGTGCGGGTTGCTGATCTATCGCGGCGCCGCCCGCTACTATACGACCGACTCGACACGCGGCTTCGGCTACGGCGACGAGGCCGGGACCCTGAGCAACATTGCCTCCGGCCATGTGGCGGGCATCCCGAACACCTTCATCCTCCTGATCATCCTTGCGCTCGTCCTCGGCGTGCTGCTGCACCGCTCGGTCTACGGACGCTGGCTTTATGCCGTCGGCAAGAACGAGGAGGCGGCGCGCTTCTCCGGCATCAATACGAATCTCGTGATCGCAACCGCCTATATCATCAGTGGGGGGCTCGCCGGAGTTGCGACGGTCTTGTTCGTGTTCTACACGAACTCGGTGTCTCCGAGCTCCTTCGGCAATTTCTATGAGCTCTACGCGATCGCGGCTGCCGTGCTGGGCGGCTGCAGCCTGCGCGGCGGCGAGGGTTCTATCCTCGGTATCGTGCTGGGGACCGCGCTGCTGCAGGTGTTGCAGAACCTCGTGAATATCCTGGGCATCCCCAATTCCCTGAACTTCGCGGTGATGGGAACGGTGATTCTGATCGGCGTGTTGGCGGATCAACAATTGCAGGAACGGCGCCGGCGCAAGCTGGCGCTGGCCGGCATCGCCCGCACGGCGCCGAAATCGACGCCTGTGCAGGGACAGCAGGGGGCATCATCGCGCGGCGTTGACGCGGTGCCGGTGAGAACGGGCGACCAGGCATGACGAATGCGAAAGTTGCCTGTCAGTCATATTGATCCGGCCCCATCGCCCACGACGCCTGGTCGTGGCCGTAGGCGTAGTTGCGGTTGTTGACCACAGGATTGCGATTGACCATCGGCCGCATGAACATCGGATGCGTCGCGCTGCGCACCTCGTGCTCGACGGTGAACAGAGGCTTGCCGCTATCGAGCTCGACGATGTCGCAGAACCGGTACTGATACTGGTTGTCCTCGCGGGAGATCAGGTCGCGCGCCAGCAGCTTGCGGTAAGGGCCGGAGAAATCGGTGATGTACATCTGCACATGGTGGCCGTCATAGCCGGGCTGCGGCCGATCGGTCTCGCGGAACAGCAGGTGCTGGTCGCGGCCGGTCTTCACCGCGGCAACCTTGCCATCGCCGTTCTGCAGGCTGGCAGGCATGCCCATGATCTCCGGATAGAAGGCACAGATCGCCTGCGCTGATCCGGCCGGTACATCGAACTCGACATAGGGGATGCCGAGCGTGATGCGCCCGAAGCGCGCCGCGTCCGGCTCATGGACGCGGATGCGGTTGCCCCATGGGCAGGTCGCTTCGACATAATCGTTATGCTCGGCATACGCGAACGCAGTGCCTGCGAGCTTCCCGGCGACCGAGGCCAATCGCGCCAGCAGCGCCTCGCGGCCCTCGATGACCAGCCCGGTATGGCCGCGCAGCACCTGCGCCTTGCCATCAGGCAGATGAAACTGGCTCCTTCCGGCATTGATCCACATGTTGGTGTCGGACACCATCAGATAGGGATCGCGGGTCAGTCCAAGGCCAGTGACGTAGAACAGCGTGGCGAGGCGCTGGTCCGGAACTTGGATGTTGACGTGCTCGAAATGAATGGCGTTGCCGAGATCTTCTGCGGATCGATCGAATTGTTGCGGCATGGATGTGCGCTTCTCGCTGGAGGGACGGACGGGTCCATACTAGAGCAGAATTTCGGCCAGCCGAAACGGTTGGCCGATCACATCTTGAGGGCAGCTTCTTGAGGACAGGGCATCGTGTGCGCTGTACCTTGCCGTGGCACCCATTCCCTGTAATCTGACCGGAAATAGTGAGGGAAAGAAGAGGTCGATGGGGGGAGTCCTGGAAGGCGTGCGCGTCCTCGATTTCGGGCGCTACATCGCGGGGCCGTATTGCGCCACATTGCTGGCCGAGTTCGGCGCCGAGGTCATTCGCGTCGAAAAGCGCGACGGCAGCGAGGACCGCTTCGTGGCGCCGGTCGGCGAAGGCGGCGAGGGCGCGCTATTCCTCCAGGTCAACCGCAACAAGAAGTGCATCACGCTCGATCCGATGACCGCTGAAGGCCAGGAGGTGATGCGCCGGCTGGTGGCGTCGGCAGACGTGGTCGTCGCCAATCTGCCGCCGCAGACGCTCCGCGCGATGAAGCTCGACTACGACTCACTCAAGGCAATCAAGCCGGACATTATCCTGACCATCGCAACCGCGTTCGGCGGTCCGGGGCCGTGGTCCGATCGCGTCGGCTTTGATGGCGTAGGCCAAGTCATGTCGGGCTCGGTCTACATGACCGGCGCCGGCAATCCGCCTTACCGCGCGGCGGTGAACTGGGTCGATTTCGGCACCGCTCTGCACTGCGCCTTCGGGACGCTCGCCGCGCTGATCGAGCGTGGCAAATCCGGGCGCGGGCAGATCGTCGAGGGCGCATTGCTGGCGACCGCGCTGTCTTTCACCAACGCCACGCTGATCGAGCAGGCCGTCATCAACGTCAATCGCGTCCCGACCGGCAATCTCGGCCAGACCGCGGCGCCCGCCGATATCTACCGCACCAAGGACGGCTGGGTGCTGTGCCAGGTCACCGGCCATCCGCTGTTCAAGCGCTGGGCCAGGCTGATGGGCGAGGAGGAGCAGTGGCTGAACGATCCGCGCTTTGCCGATGACATCAGCCGCGGCAACAATGGCTCCATCATCAGCGAGCGGATGGCGCGCTGGTGCGCCGAGCGTACCACGCAGGAGGCGGTCGACACCCTCGGCAAGGCGATGATTCCGACCGGGCCCGTTTTGAGCCCGCAGCAGGCGCTGGATCATCCGCACATCCGCGCCGCCGGCTTTTTGCGGGACGTCGACTATCCCGGCTTGCCGAAACAGGCACCGGTTGCGTGTGCCGCCATCCGGCTGTCGGAAACGCCCGGCGAGATCGCGACGCGTCCGCCGACGCTCGGCGAGCATACTGATTCTGTGCTGACGGAACTTGGCTACGACAATGCTGCTATTGCAGCGCTTCGGCAGACCGGCATCATTTAGCAGATGATCAGGGCTGGCTTCGTTCGCGTCCGCATTGGAATCAAACTGCGGAGTCGTGATGTGGCAGTCTACGCCGCAGGTCTTCCATCGATTTGATGTCCTTGGTGAGCAATCCATTTCCGATGTCTCGGAAAGCTTTGGAACGGCGGCAAGCGTCTGCCGTTTCTATCGGGCCGGAGAGCGAGCATCGGCATGTCCGCTGCAACCGGCAAGGCAGAGAGGAGACAGTCATGCTTACGAAATCAATGCTGGTAGGCGCCATCCTGACCCTCAGTTCCACCATCGCTCTCGGTGGTCCCTGCAATACCGCCAACCGCGACGCCGGGTCAGGGCCGGCAAAGACCAGCTCGACGAGCCAGACCACAGGCACCGCGTCGTCGAATGCCAAGGAACATCCGCCGACATCAGCCATGGACAAGGCGAGCGAGAACACGGCGACCTCGTCGCAGGATGCCCAGCGTCAGATGCAGGGCCAACCGACTGCAGCCGAACAGTCGAAAACGAGCGGCAGCACCACCGACAAGGACTGCTGAGTCATCCGCATTGCAACGGACTGCGGGAGGGGAGGCCGATGCCACCTCCCGTCCCGCTTGCCTTCGTGCGCGATCTCGATGGCAACAAGACCGTGACTTACACGGCGCGAGAGCGTCGGATTCTGATCGAGCCGGCCGATGATGGACGCAAAATCGCCTGCGAACCGAATTCGGGATGCCGTACACCTTTGCGTCGATATGCAGAACATCTTTGCGCCCGGGGGTCTCTGGGAAACACCGTGGATGGAGAAGGTGTTGCCGACGATCGTCTCGATCGTCTCGCGCTATCGGGTCAGAACCGTGTTTTCGCGTTTCATCACGCCGCAGGATCCCGAGGATCGTCCCGGGCAGTGGCAGCATTATTTTCGACGATGGCGCCAGGCCACCCGCAACCACCTTTTACCATCCGCCCTCGAACTGGTGCCCGAGCTGGCGCAGTTCGTTCCTCCGGCCCGCGTCGTCGACAAGCCGGCATATTCCGCGTTCAGCAATTCCGATCTGGCGAGCCTGCTGATCGAAAAGAAAGTCGGTTCGGTAGTGATCACTGGTGCTGAGACAGATGTCTGTGTTCTCTCGACGGTCCTGAGCGCCGTCGATCTCGGCTTCAAGGTCGTGATTGTGGAAGACGCGCTATGCAGTTCGTCCGACGTAGGCCACGACGCGTTGATGACGATGTATCGCACCCGATTTCACGGTCAGGTGGACTTGGTGACGGCCGAGGAGTTGGCGGAGTTCTGGCGAGAATAGTAATCGAACGACGCCGCGCCTGGGTTGTGGCAGAATTCTGGGAAGGGCTGCGCGCGCCGGGAACGGGTTAGATGTCAGCGCGTACCGTTGCGTTGGTGTCGCGCCCAGAAACCGGAAAACCGAGCGCCACGTTCATCGTGCCCGTTATGACCGGTTGTCACCCGGCAACGTTTAGGGTAATTCCGCTTCGCCGCGTTGGTTCGACGGCGCTGAGGCGGGGGTACGCGCGTTTGCGCGGCAAATCCCCTATGTGTGACCGTGGGCGGCCGAATTGGCGTGAATTCGGCGCGCGTGCCATTGACGATTGCCTACGACGAGAAACGGATTCACGTGCGTCATTCCAGGAAACTGTGGCCAGCGGCCAAGAGTGCGCTAAAGAAGAACTCGCCAGTCAAGAGTTCGCCAAAGAAGCGCTCGCCGGCGAATAGCTCGACAAGCAGGCGCTCGCCGAGCAAGTCTTCTTCGAAGACGAGCAAGGGCGCGCAGCGCGCTACGATCGCGTCGTCGTCGCCGCTTGGCATGATGGCGCTGCATCTGTTGGCGCAGTGGAAGGAGTCCGGGCGCGGCGGTCTCGTGTTCCTCGCCGAGAGCGAGAACCGGGCAGAACGGCTCGGCAGCGTCATTCACGCGCTCGACCCGTCCTGCGAGGTGCTGGTCTTCCCGCGGCTGAACACCCTGCCATTCGATCAGCTGGAACCATCGCGCGAGATCGCCGGCCGTCGCGCCTCGGTGCTCCGGCGCCTGGCGAAATCGAAGCAGCCGATCTTTCTCATCTCGACGGCGGAAGCCGTGATGGAGCGCTTGCCGCCGCCGGCGAGCCTGTTGCGCCTGAACACGGGCTTGAAGGTCGGCGGAAATTTCTCCGAGAGCGAGCTTCGAGTCCGTCTCGAAGAGCTGGGCTATGATCTCGACGACGAGCCGGATTATCCGGGCGGTGCCCTGTTTCACGGCCAGACCTTCGAGATATTTCCGGCCGGTGCGTTGGGGCCGTTCCGAGTGGAGCATTCCGGGCGGGCCATCCGCCGGATCGTGGCATTCGATCCGCAAGAGCACGACATCATCTTCGAGACCAAGGAGCTTCTCGTCGATCCGATGTCGGAGCGGCTCGCCATCGCCGGTGCGCGGGCCAAGCGCGCGACGCTGTTCGACTATTGCGGCAAGGCCAAGTGGATCGCCGATGCGGGCGTGTCGGTGCATGCCGATGCCTGGCTGAGCACAATCGAAGAGGCCACGGGCCGCGCGGACAGGGAGCGCGAATATCTGGGACGCCCCGACTGGAAGCAGGCGACCCGCGGCATGAAGGTGCTGCCGCGCACCGCTCCTTTCCAGTCGACGCCGGAATTCTCCAAGCTGACATCCACCAGGAAAGCCTTGCGCGCCTTCGTCGAGGAGACCAGGCGTGCCGGTTCGCGCCTGATCCTCGTCGCGGCGCAGGAGGAGGATCTGCGTGCGATGGAGCGGATGAGCGGGGTGAAAGCGGAGCGCGTCGCGGATTGGGACGAGGCCGAGAGCGCACGCCATCGCGACGTGGCGCTGCTGGCCGATCTCGATGCCGGCTTCGTCATTCCAGGCAAGAAGCCCACCGTCGTCCTGACGGCGAGTGACGTGCTCGGCAGCCGTGCGCATCATCCGCAGCCGATGGCGCGCAGCTGGATCGCGGCGTTCGATCATGCCGACGTGCCGGAGCAGGGCACGGTGGTCGTTCATCTTCAGCGTGGCCTTGCCGTGCTCGATGGCCTGCAGACGGTGAACACGGGCGGCGGCGCAATGCGCGAGATGGTCCGGCTGTCCTTCGCCGGCGACAACGCGGTTCTGGTGCCGCCGCCCGATCTGGCGCAGATGTGGCCCTACTCGGCCGAGCGCGGCAAGCTCGCGCTCGACAAGGCCGATGGCAGCACATGGTGGGCCCGCCGCACCGCTGCCGAGCAGGAAATCCAGCTCGCCGGCAAGGTGCTTGCCAAGCACATCAGTCAGCGCCGCCGGCGCAAGGCCGCCAAGCTGGTGCCACCGGGATCGGTCTACGAGAAATTCGTGGCGCGCTTTCCCTATTTCACGACGATCGACCAGGCCAAGGCGATTCACGACGTGCTGGACGATCTCGCTTCCGGTCATCCCATGGACCGCGTGATCTGCGGCGACGTCGGGTTCGGCAAGACCGAGGTGGCGCTGCGCGCGGCGGCCGCCGTGGTGCTCTCGGGAAAGCAGGTGGCGATCGCGGTGCCGACGACCGTATTGGCCCGGCAGCATGTCGCGACGTTCCGCAAGCGTTTTGCGCCGCTCGATATCGAGGTTGGCAGCCTGTCGCGCGCTACGTCCGGTGCCGAGACTCGGGAGACCAAGGAAGGCCTGCGCAGCGGCCGGGTGAGGGTCGTGGTTGGAACGCAGGCGCTCACGTCCAAGGACGTCAAGTTTGACGACCTCGGCCTCGTCATCATCGACGAGGAGCAGCATTTTGGCGCCGCCGAAAAGGCAAAGCTCTCGGGGCTGGCCAAGAATGCACATACGCTCTGGATGAGCGCCACGCCGATCCCGCGCACGCTCGCCGCGGGCCTTGCCGGCTTCAGGGATCTGAGTGTCATTGCGTCGCCCCCGGTTCACCGCCTTCCGGTTGCAACCAAGATCGCGCCGCTCTCCGATGCCGCCATCGCCTCGGCCCTGCTGCGGGAGCAGCGGCGGCACGGGCAAAGCTTTCTGATCTGCCCGCGCATCCAGGACCTGGAGCCCATGCTGGCGCGCGTGCAGGCGGTGGCACCTGATCTCAAGATCGTGTGCCTGCATGGCAAATTGCCGGCCGAAGAGATCGACGAGCGGATGATGACCTTTGTCGAAGGCAGGGCCGACGTGCTGCTTGCCACCAACATCGTCGAGAGCGGTCTCGACATCCCGCGCGCCAACACCATCGTGGTGTGCTGGCCCGAAAATTTCGGTCTTGCTCAGCTGCACCAGCTGCGCGGGCGCGTCGGCCGTGGCGGCATCCGGGCCTTCGCATCTCTATTGACCGAATCGGCCTCGGGGCAGTCCGAGAAACGGCTCGCCGTGCTGGAGGAGTTCAGCCGGCCGGGCGCCGGCTTTGCCATCAGCGAGCGCGACCTCGATCTCCGTGGCGCGGGCGATTTGTTCTCGGAGCAGCAATCCGGCCACGTCCAGGTCTTCGGCCCGGTGCTCTATAGTCATCTGCTCAAGATGGCCTCGGAGAAGGTCGACGACGGCATGTCTGTGGTGTGGGTGCCCGACCTCAACCTGCCGGTCGCGGACATGCTTCCCGAAAGCTACGTGCAATCCGCTCCCGTGCGGCTCGAGCTCTATGCCCGTGCCGCGCGCTGCGCCAGCGAGGACGAGCTCGACGATCTCGAAGAGGAGACGTCGCGCCGCTTCGGACCCTTGCCGCCGGCCGCCCGCGACTTCTTTTCGGCGGCGCGACTGAGGATGGATTGCAAGCGCAGAGGCATCGTTCGCCTCGACGTCGGGCAAAGTGCGGTGGCCGCGACATTCCTGCCGGGACGGTTGCGGAAGTCAAAAGGGAAATCGCTGCAACGCGATGGCGATCGCGTCGTCTACCACAGCCAGATGCGCGATTCCCCGTTCGACATGGTCGAAGAGTTGTTCGATCTTCTGGACGAGGCGTGACAGCGATGCCGGACACGCGCCGCGCATAGGAACCCCACGCAGCACCTCGAGTTGGTCAGATTGGACCAATTCGCCGAGGGACCAGATGACGGAACCGGACATTCGCAAGGGGATGCCGCCCGTCAAGCTATCGCGTGAAGCATTCGAGAGCCGTTACAGGAGCCGGTTCGTCGATCCGGCCTTTGCGCGGCTGGGGCCGGAACTCGATGCCCTCGTCGGCGCTGCCTGGGACGCCTATAGCCATTCGCGCAAAGCGCCGCTGACGCGCAAGGCGGGTCCGGGCTTTGCCGATCCCGATTATGAACTCGCCGCCGATTGGCTCGCTGCGCGCGCGGCCGTTCTTGAAGCGCAGCGGCGGCATGACGATGCTAGCGCGATCCCGCGCATCCTCATCATCAACGGTTCTGCCCGCAGCGAGCACACCTGTCCCGGCGAGATGTCCAAGACCTGGCGCATGGTCAAGCTGGCCGAGCCCATCCTTGTCGAGATGGGATTTGCCGTCGATATCCTCGATCTCTCGCGCCTCACCTCTGAGTTCGGCAAGAACATCCATCCGTGCAAATCCTGCGTCTCCACCGCGATGCCGCTCTGCCACTGGCCGTGCAGCTGCTATCCCAACTACTCGCTGGGCCAGACCGATGACTGGATGAACGAGATCTATCCGCTCTGGGTCGCCGCGCATGGCATCCTGATCATGACGCCGGTGAACTGGTATCACGTGCCGGGCGGGCTCAAGGCGATGATGGACCGGTTGGTCTGCGCTGACGGCGGCAATCCCGATCCGACGTCGACCCACGGCAAGAAAGCCGATGAGGCCAAGGCGATCGAGTTGAAAGGCTGGTCCTACCCGCGCCACCTCGCCGGACGCCATTTCGGCCTCGTCGTTCACGGCGACAGTGTCGGCGTCGAGGGCGTGCGCAGAACGCTGTCCGACTGGCTGACCGACATGCATCTCATTTCCGTTGGCCGCTTTGGCGAGCTCGACGGCTATGTCGGCTACATGGAGCAATACGCCACCTCGCATCATGAGCTGGATCAAGATCGCGCGTTTCAGCAGGAGGTATTGAATGCGGCGCGCGCGCTTGGCAACGCAGTACGGCTCGCGCGGAGCGGGCGTTTGCGTGAGCCCGGGGCCGGCCTCGAGGATCCGAACCCGAAGTGACAGGGGAACGAAGCGCGTCGCCTTGCTTTGATTGGATGGAGCGGGGGATCGCTGACTGGAGGAACCAGATGGCCCGATCCGAAGACATGACCCGCTGCATCGAGCTTTGCATGAGCTGCTACCAGACATGTCTCGGCACGGCGATGAATCACTGCCTCGAGACCGGCGGCAAGCACGTCGAGCCGAAACATTTTCGCGTGATGATGGCCTGTGCGGAGATCTGCCGCACAGCCGCGCACTTCATGCTGATCAACACGCCACATCACCGGCACGTCTGTGGCGAATGCGCAGAGATCTGCACCGAATGCGCGCAGGATTGCGCGCGGGTCGGCGGCATGGACGAATGCGTCGCCATGTGCAGATCGTGCGCCGAATCATGCCGCGCCATGGCGGCCTGAGGAGCGGGCAAATGCTGGAAGAGAAACTCAAGGAAGCCATTATCGGCGAGCTCAAGCGACAGGCGGCCAACCGGCCGCAATCGCTCAAGGTCGAGGGTGCCGACGAGCTGATCGTGAACGGCAAGATCGACCTGGCCGAGCTCGTCATGGTGATCGCAGGATCGCTCGCCGGCGGGCCGTAGCTCGCCCGTTACAGCAGTTCCTTCAGCGTCCGGGCATCGGTCGGTGCGGCACTCTTCTGGTCGTTGTCGAAATAGACGTAGACGTCGCAGCCCTGCCGCTTCCAGGATTTGATATGCCGTGCCCATTGCGTGAGCGCCGGCCGCGAATAATGGCCGTGATAGCGCCCGCTCGGACCATGTCCGCGGACATAAACGAAGTCGGCGGTGCGTTTCCACGGCGCCGGTGCATCGTGATGGTCGGACAGGCAGAGCGAAATGTTCTGGTCGGATAGCATTCGGAGAATGCGGGACTGATACCAACTCGGATGACGAAATTCGAAACTGTAGCGGCGCTTCCTGGACAGCAGCTTGAAGAACGCGGCAAGTCGATCGGCGTCAGCCTCGAATTGCGGGGGCAGCTGAAACAGGATGGGCCCCACTTTGCCGCGCAGCAGCGAAATGCGGTCCTCCAGGAGTTCCAAGCTGTTGACAGAGCGATCGGACAGACGCTTCCAATGCGTGATGAATTTGGACGCCTTCCAGGCGAAGACGAAGTCGCGGCCGGTCTGCTCTCGCCACGTTTCCACCGCTTCCGGTGTCGGCGTGCGGTAGAATACGCCGTTGAGCTCCGTGGTCTCGAACTGCCCGGCGTAGTAGCGAAGCTGTTCCTTCAGCGACAAGCCCTCGGGAAAGAACGGGCCGCGCCAGGAGGCATAGTGCCAGCCGGAGGTGCCAATCAGAACGCGCGCCATGCTTGCGTACTTTTGTTGGTTGTTGGTGCGGCGACGCGACGCCGTGCTTTCGAACAGGAACGTCTGTGCCGAGGATACGTTGCTGTCGGAATGGTGGAGGCTCCGCCTCCACCTCATCCCGGCAGGGAGTGGACGGATGTATGCGCTGTTCGAAGGCAACAAGCAGATCGGTGATCCGTTTCCGACCGAGAAGGAGGTCTGGGAGGCAGCCTTGATCGAGGGACTGGTGACCGATGTTCCGGTTGCGGACGAGGAGGGAGGCCGGCTCCTGCCCTCCGGATATCACGTCGAGCGGCTGGATGAAGTATGCGAGCCGCGGCCGGACTGGAAGCTCCCGCGCGACATATCGTGAGCTGAATCGCGGGCGCACTCAGAGCGAGCTGCCGCCGCAGATGACAAGCTGCTGCCCGGTAATCGCGGCGGCGTCCGCCGAGAGCAGGAACGCCACGGCGGCTGCGACTTCCGTTGGTTGAATGAAGCGGCCGATCGGCGGCAGCTTTGGCGCGACATTGGCGCGCGTCGGGTCCTTCAGCATCGGCGTCTCGGTCGCAGCGGGCGCAATCACGTTGACCGTAATGCCGCGCGGCGCGAGTTCGCTCGCCCAGGATCGCGCCAGCGCGACCAGCGCCGCTTTGGTCGCGGCATATTGTCCGCGACCGGCGGCGCCCGATGCGGTGCGGCTGCCGATGAAGATGATGCGCCCGCCCTGCGGCAGGCGCGGCGCCAGCGCGTCGGCAAGACGTTCGGCGACATCGACATGCAGCCGCCACATCGCAGCGCCGTCGTCATGGTCGAGCGATCCGAGCGAACCGACCTTCAGCAGGCCTGCGGCATGAACCAGCGCGGTTGGTGCGATGTCAGCGACGGCGCCCGCAATACTGTCGACGTCATTCAGATCAAGCGACAAATGCTCGAACGCCGGATGGGCGAACGTCCCAGGGCGGCGGCTGATCCCGGTAACGCGCCAGCCGTCGCGCAACAGGTGCTCGACGATCGCCGCGCCAATCCCGGAACTGGCGCCCGTGACGAGCGCGTGCGGCTGCTTGTCCATGTTCTCAGCCTCGCGTCACCCACAGCTCGGTCACGCGCACATACTTGATCGCGCGGCGATGGAAGGTGAAGGCTGTGTGGATCGCGCCGTCGGCGGTCTGCTTGACGGATGGATAGGACAGCTCGCGATTGGTCTGGTCGCGCGAATTGTTGGTCATGCAATAGCCGTCACCGGTCTCGACGTTGCGGTTGGCCCACGAGCGTCCGCCATCGGTCGAGATCGCCAGCGTCATCGGCGCCCGCGGCGCGCCCCAGAACGCGGTGCGTCCGTCCGACTTGCCGCCATCGCCGGCGAGCACGGGCGGAATGCCGTCCTCGATTTCGTCATAGAGCGAGAGGCGCCGGCCCGTTGCATCCCTGGCGCTGGAATCGTTGAAGACCAGCGCGAGATGACCGTTGCCGAGCCGCGCGAGCTGGATCGAGGAGTTGTTGTTGGGCAGCGCGGTCGCAACCGGCGCCGACCAGCTGCGGCCGTGATCGGTCGAGCGGCTCTGATAGATGTTGTCGGCCCAGCGGCTGCGATACATTGCAATCAGCGAGCCGTCGTCGAGCCGCTCGATGCACATATGGACGCAGCCGCGGCTGCCGGGGACGTCGATGTCGCGCCAGGTTACGCCTGCATCGGACGAGATCTTCACCGCGCTGGTGTCCTCGTCACCGTTCCACTTCCTGCCGGGCGTGCTGTGGCAATAGAACACGGGCAGCAGCCAGTCGCCATTGTCGAGCACGACGATCGGCTGGCGGATAAAGGTGCCGCGGCCGCGATGCTCGGGAAACAGCGTCTCGATCGGACCCCAGCTCTTGCCATGGTCGCGCGAGAGGCGGCGGCGGATCAGCGCGGTGTCCTGGTTTCCCGCCAGTTGCGCCGTCCACATCAGCCACAGCGTGCCGTCCGGGGCCGGGAATAGCACCGGATTCTGCTCGGAACGGCCGGAATCGTCCGACAGCTTTTCGGCCGCCGACCATTGCGTCGCGCCGCGGGGAAGACGCGAGAAATACACTGAGATATCGGACATGCCCTCCTGCGTGCCGCCGAACCAGACGCAGGCGAGATCGCCATTGGCGAGCGGCATCAGGTTGGCGGCGTGGTTCTGCACGCAAGGCGAGGGAATGAAGGCGTCGAACCGGTCGGGATCGCCAGCCGCCGGCCGAACGGTACCGTCGGCCGTGATCTCGAGTTCGGTCGTCATGTCGAAGTCCTCTCAACGAAAGCATTTGATTCCGCGGCCTGCGACGCAGCAGGTGCGTGGCCCATCACCAGTCGCTCGATCGCCATCACCACCAGCGGCGTCGCGGCGGCGATGTACATGTTGTCGATGCCGAAGGGATTGCCGAGCAGGTACCAGACCGTGGTCGAGACGGCGGCGCCGATCAGGCCGGCGGTGGCGCCGCGGTTGCTGGCGAACAGCGGCAGATAGAAGCCCATCATAGCCACCATCGTCACCGACAGCCGCAGCGCGCGCGTGAAGAACGACAGCTTCAGGATCTCCGGAATGAAGAACACGAAGACCAGCGGCACGATCGCGATCACGATCGAGAACACGCGCGTCATCTTCAGTTCGCGTTCCGGCGTCGGCTTCCAATAGGGCACGTAGAAGTCGCGCACCACCAGCGAAGCGATCGCGAGTGCGACGGTGCAGACGCTGACGAAGATCGAGGCGACCAGCGAGGTCGTCACGAAGGCGGAGGCCAGCGGCGGCATCTTCTCCAGAAACACCGGCAGTGCGTAGAGACTGTTCATGTCGGGGTAGAGATATTTTGCGGCAACCCCGATCAGCGCCAGCAGGAAGCCGAGCGGCAGGCAGAATGCGGCGGCATAGTAGGTCGCCTTGCGGGCGGCGTCGGCGCTCGGCGTCGAGGAGATCGCCTGGACGATGAATTGCGTCGAGAAGATCGCGCCGACCGTGCCGAAGGTCCAGGCGAAGATGGTCGTGAAGCCGATCTTGCCATCCCAGGAGAAGTAATAGGCCGGCAATTTCGCCTGCATCGGAGCGATGCCGCCGGTCAGCGACATCGCGACTGCGAAGATGATGATGACGCCGACGACCTTGAAGGCGCTGTGCAATATCGTCACCCAGGCGACGCCCTTGAGCCCGCCGAACACGTAGTAGAAGGTCGAAACCACCGCGATGATGCACATCGCGACGGGCAGGCTGACATGCAGCGCGGTGGCAATCGCAGCCGCGCCGCTGACGTAATTGCCGACATTCACCAGCAGCAGCGCGTAGATCATGATCACCGACACGGTGAGCATGGTCGACTTGCCGTACTTCTGCGCGATCGCGGCCGAAATGGTGTATTCGCCGGAATTGTAGAGCTTCTTCACCATCAAGAGGCCGAACAGCAGGAAGCCGATCGAGGCGCCGAGCACGGCCCACCCCGCAGCCATGCCGGACTGGAACGCTTCCTGCGCCGTGCCGACAGTCGATTTGGCGCCGACGAATTCGGACATCATCAGCACGCCGACGACGACGGCCGGCATCGCGCGCGCCGCGGTCATGAACTGATCGCTGGTTCGGCTGCGCAGCTTGAACGTGAGCCAGGAGGTGAAGGCGATATAGGCGACGATCATCGCGATGACGAGCGTGCTTTCGCCGTTGAGGAGGGCTTGCATCGGTGACGTTTCCTCTGGTGGCGCGGGACGCGGTGTTGAGAGCCCGCTTTTGCCCGATGGCAGAATGTTCGGAATGCGAACAAATGTTGTCGAAATCCATTAAACCTGCCCCGGCGCGGTGCGTCAAGCGCACGCGTCGAGGCATCGGGGAAATCCGGGTTCCAGAGATCAGGGTGGGCAGCTATGACGCGGCCGCGAACGCGGCCCTTGGCGGCGCTATCGCTCGCATGCGCATCTACTCGGCGCTGCGCTTCCAGGCGCCGGTGCCCAGCTTGCCGGAGATCATCGCCATCGCATCGTGGATCTCGTAGGCGCCGCCATCGCTGTAGCCTGAAAGGCCCCTGGTTGCGCGCAGGGTCCAGTGGCCGTTCGCGGCCGTGATCGTGCCTTCGTGCGGACGCGCCGAGCGCTGCGGCTCGGCGTGGAATCTGTAGGTGCCGTCGCCCATGATCTGCCAGATCCAGCGCGACTGCCCGCGGCCGCTCGGCACCATGATCTCCCAGGTGCCGACCAGTGCGGGATCGATCGTTGGCGACGTCGTCGCGTGCGGTGGAGCAGGGGAGGTGACGGCCGGAACCGGGCTGGGCGTTGCTGCTTGCTCGCGACCTGCCGGTGGCAGGCCGGCAAGGTAGATCGCCTTGCGCGACAGCGAACCGTAGACGAACGGCTGCTGCTCGTTGCGGGTCGCCTCCATCACGTCGTCGCGGACATTGCGGAACATGAACGTGACCTCGACGCCGGGCGTTTCGATGTTGCGCAGCAGCGCCGCTGCAAACGGGCTGTTGCGCGCATCGCCGTCGAGTGCCGTAGTGCCGTCGCGTGCCGTAGTGCCGTCGCGTGCGGCATAGGCGACCAGAACGTTGCCGACGGGCTCGATGCGGCCGAGCCCGCTCATGGTGGCCGCACGTGTGGCGATCGATCGTTTCATCCTGGCGGCAAACGGATTGTTGCGGCAGGCGTCGAGGATGACGAGACCAAGGCTCGTGGTGTTGGACACCTGCAACATCACGCTTTGCAGGTTGATGGCTTCATTCGCCGCGTCCGTGTCCCGCTTCAGCTCTGCGTCGATCGGGATCAACCAGTTCTCGCCATTGATCTCCATGCCATGGCCGGCGAAATACACAGCCGCCATGTCGGCGCCGGCGGCGTCGCGCCCCAATGCGATCAGCCCGTGCCGCATGTCGTCGAAGCCGGCGTTCGTCGCCAGGGAGACGGTGAAGCCAAGCCGCTTCAGCGCCGCGGCGATCTCGCTCGCGTCGTTCGGCGGATTGAGCAGCGCCGGCACGTTCCTGTAGGCACCGTTGCCGATGACGAGCGCGACCCGCCTGCCTTCGGCTGCCGCCGCCGTCAACGTCACGCCCGCAAACGCGGTTGCCGCCGTCAACCTTGACACGAATTCACGCCGGTTCATCCGGATCTCGCTGGCTCGAACGCGTTGCCATCCTAGCGCAACCGATCCGGGGGAGCCACGGGGCCGCCCCTAGTTCGCCGATAGCGCCGTCTTGGCGACTTCGGCCATCCAGCTCGATGCCACGGGGAGGATCGCGTCGTTGAAATCGTAGCGCGGGCCGTGCAGCTCGGCGCCGTCGCGCAAGGGCCCGTTGCCGATCCAGACGAACGCGCCGGGGCGCTTCTGGAGATAGAAGGCGAAATCCTCGCCGGCCATGCTCGGCGCGAGATCGCGCCGCACCGGCGCCCGCACCTTGTCCGCAGCCATGCGTGCGAAGCCGGCTTCCTCCGGCGTGTTGATCGTCACGCCGACGCCCATGACGATGTCGGGCGTAACCTTGACATCAAAGCTCGTGGCGATGCCGGCGCAAATCTCGCCGATCCGTGTGAGGATGATGTCCTTGACCTCGTTGCGGTGATGCCGCAGCGTGCCGCGGATCACGACCTTGCCGGCGATCTGATTGGGCGCGGTGCCGCCCTCGATCGTGCACAGCGAGAACACGGCGGTGTCGAGCGGATCGACGCTGCGCGACACGATTCCTTGCATCGCCACGATCAGATGGCCGGCCGCCATCACCGGATCGCGCGTCAGATGCGGCATGCCGGCGTGTCCCGCATGGCCCTCGATGGTGATGGTGACGCGTCCGCCGGAGGCCATCACCACGCCGTCATGGACCGCGATGGTGCCGGCCTCGAGGCCGGGCCAGTTGTGGAAGCCGAACACCCGATCCATCGGGAAGCGCTCGAACAGGCCGGCGCCGACCATCGCGCGCGAGCCGCCATAGCCCTCTTCCGCGGGCTGGAAGATGAAGTCGACGGTGCCGCTCCAGCTGGTGTCGGCGGCAAGCAGCGCGGCTGCGCCCAGCAGCGAGGCGGTGTGCCCGTCATGGCCGCAGGCGTGCATCACGCCGGGCGTTTTCGAGGCATACACAAGCCCGGTATCCTCGGTGATCGGCAGCGCGTCCATGTCGGCGCGCAAGCCGACGCGTGCTTGAGCCGACCCGCGCGTCAGCGTCGCGACAATGCCGTGGCCGCCGATGCCTGCCTCGAAGGGAATGCCGAGCTCGGTCAGCCGCTCCTGCACGAAGGCGGCGGTCGCCTTCTCCTGCAAGGACAGCTCGGGGTGGGCATGCAGATGATGGCGCCACGCGGTCAGTCTCTGGTGCAGCTCAGGGGGCAAGGCGCGGCTCTCTCGAATGGTGTCAGCTGGCGCCACTCTAGCCGATTATCCGTGCTCCACATCAAGCCCCTTGGAATGCCTCGCGTGCAGCAATGCGTCGTCTATGGCGAAAGCTTCGCCAGCCCCTTCCCAGTCAAAGCCGATGCCGTGGCCCGGTCGCGCCGGCGCCAGCGCCTTGCCGTCCTCTAGCACCAGCGGATGCTCGATATATGTGTCCAGGCCAAAACCGTGCGCTTCCAGATACGACCGGTTCGGGCAGGCCGCGAGCAGATGCACGGTGATATCGTGCGCGCCGTGGCTGGTGACGGGCAGGTTGAAGGCCTCCGCCAGCCGCGCGATCTTCATGAAGCTCGAGACGCCGCCGCAATTGGTGACGTCAGGCTCGGGATAGGATACCGCGCCTGATGCGATGTAGTTCTTGAACTCCCACAGCGAACGCAGATTCTCACCCGCCTCGATCGGCACACAGCCAGCTTGCATGATGCGCACGTGGCCCGCGACATCGTCAGGAATGATCGGTTCTTCCAGCCAGGTGAGGTCGCAAGGCACGAACGCGCGGGCGGCGCGGATCGCTTCCTCCACCGTCCACTTCATGTTGGCATCCGCCATCAGCGGAAAGCCATCGCCGAGATGTTTTCTCATTGCCGCGACGCGCGCGACGTCGGATTTGAGATCGGACCGGCCGACCTTCATCTTGATGGCGCGAAAGCCCTTTGCCAGATTGCCATCGGTCTGCTTGAGCAGCGCCTCGACCGAAAGATCGAGGTCGATACCGCCGGCGTAACACGGCACGCGCGCATCGAATCCGCCGAGCAATTGGTACAGCGGCAATTTGGCGCGCCGCGCCTTCAGGTCCCACAGCGCGATGTCGAGCGCCGACAGCGCCAGCACCGCTGGTCCGCCGCGGCCGCCATAGTGCAGGCCCCACCAGACGTGGTGCCAGACGGCTTCGGTGTCGTCAGCCTCGCGTCCTTCGACGAGCGGCGGGATCTCGCGCTTCAGGATATCGGCGACGGCGCCGCCATTGCGGCCCACAGTGTAGGTGTAGCCGACGCCCTCGGCGCCATCGGCATCGCGGATGCGGCAGGTGATCAGCTCGAACGCCACGATCTCGCCATGGGTCGAGTCGGATAGCGTGAGGGGCAGGGGAATCCGGTAGAGCCCGGTCTCGATGGTCGCGATGCGCGGCATGTTATTATGTCCATCCCGGTACTTTCCTTGCAGCCTAAGCCGTTCGCGCGATGTGGGCAATCGAATGTGCCGCGAGCGCCGGAGCAGGACACGGCCGCCATTTCATGTGAGACATGTCAACGGTTCGATTGACCTTGTGTGCTCGGCTGACGCAGGAAGGTCAGGAGCTGCGCAGTCAAGAACTCAGGATTTTCGTCCGGCAGCCAATGTCCCGTATCCGGCGCGACGCCGCCGCGAACATCGCTGGCAATCTCTCTGGCCATCGTCATTTCAATCATGCCATTGCTTTTGTCGCCTGCGAACGCCAGCACCGGCATCGGCAGCTTGTGCTTCTCGAATTCTGCAAAACGGCGCTCGTCCTCGGGGAAGGCGCGATAGAGCTCGAAGCCTGCGCGGAGGCCGCCGGGCGCGGCATAGGCCCTGGCGTAGACCGCAATGTCATCGTCCGAGACAGGCCGGAAGGCCCGCTTCTTGTAGAAGTCCCGAATGAACTCATATTCGTGACCTTTCACGAGCATCTCGGCAATGTCGCGTTGCTGGAACAGTCCGAAGTGCCATAGTTCCGGATCGGGTTTTGATTTGGCATCGTTCCAGGCCGTTGTCGCCGGGATCGGGACATCGAGCATCGCCAGCGTCTGAACCTCGTCCGGCCATTGTGCGGCGTAGGCGAAAGCAACCATCACGCCGATGTCCCGGCCAACCAGATGAAGCCGGCTTGCGCCGAGGTGATGGACAAGAGCGCGGATATCAGCGGCCATGGTCGCCTTGTCGTAGCCCCCAGCAGGCTTGTCGGAATCGCCGGCGCCGCGATAATCGACTGCAATGGTGCGATAACCCGCCTTCGCCAGCGGCGGCATCACCTTGCGCCATGTGTACCAGGTTTGCGGCCAGCCGTGCAGCAGGACCACGAGCGGACCATTGTCTGGCCCGCCAATGACGTAGTGCAGCCGGATCCCGTTGACCTGCGCGAAACGATCGTGAAATTCGTCGCGAAATCCGTCCGGCAGACCGCTCTGTGTCAGCGCCGTGGCGTGAGGGCCGCTATCATGTGCATCCGGCGATAGCTGCGCAAATGCGGTCCCGAGGCCGCCTGCAACGACAACCGTCGCCATGATCGCGAGGCGGACCGCACTCCGCCCGATATCCAGTTTGTCCATCGCGATCCTCCGGAGCGTCGAAGCGGAACCTGCCGAAAGCCCGGCGGCGCCTTGAGTTGTTGCATTGGTCAGCGGCCGAGCTGCTGATTTTCTATTTCGTTGCATCCAAACGTCGCGCGATTTCGTTCGTTCCGGTTATCGAATGTGCGGCGTATCGATTGCGCGCTCGCGCATGCGAGCAGGCCCGATGTGCATGCCTGTTCTTACATCAACGCAAAGCAGCTCACCGCATCGTCGCGAGCTGCAGCGCCAGCGCGCAGGCGCGGTCGTATTCGTCGAGATTGATCCACTCGTCGATCGTGTGCGCCTCGTTCTGGCCGGCGCCGAAGGTCACGGTCGGAATGCCGTGGCGGACCATCCAGTTGGCATCGAGGCCGCCATTGGCGGCGCGGACATTCGGGGTACCACCGACCGCGGACACCGCCTCGATCGCACGTTTGACCACCGGCAGGCTCTCTTTCATGCGGAACGGATAATAGTCCGTCTCGGCCTTGAACTTGACCTTGCCGGACTTGCCTTGCGCATTCGTGACCTTCTTGGCTGCCTTCTCGAACGCAGCCTTGTAGGCTTTGGTGATCTCCTTGAAGAACTTTCCGTCATGGCTGCGGCTTTCGCCGCGCACATGCACGTAGTCGGTGACGACATTGGTGGCATCGCCCGCGGGGCGGCCCTCGCCGCCGGTGACGGGGCCGACATTGCTGGTGCCTTGCCGCTTGCCCTTCACCACCTTGCCGAACCAGCCGCCGGCCTTCACGTCGGCAAGCGCCAGCGCCATGATCATGGTCGAGGAGATGCCGCGCTCCGGCGCGACACCGGCATGCGAGGCGCGCCCCATGATCTCGACGGTCCAGCGGTCCGCGCCGACCGCGCCGATCACGACGTTGGAGGCCGAGCCGCCGTCATAGTTGAAGGCCATCACCGGCGAGCCGAGCTTGTCCAGCTTGACGTGGCGCGCGCCGTAGAGCCCGCTCTCCTCGCGCACGCAGAACAAAAGCGTAATCGGGGGATGGTCGAGCTTCTGCTTTTCGAGCTCGGCCGCCAGCGTCACTAGCACGCCACAGCCACAGCGGTTGTCGCCGCCGAGCGCGGTCTTGGCGTCGTTGACGATTCTGCGGCCGGACTTCTTCGGCTTGGCGCCGGCACAGAGCGGCACGGTGTCCATGTGGGTCATGAACATGATGCGCGGCTGGTTGTGCATCGCGCCGCGGCCGGGCAGGTCGACGATCAGATTGCCGGTCTCGGTCGGCACCGGAATGCGGGTGTTGGCGTCGTCGAGCCGGATCGCCTTGGCCGGCACGCCGCTCTCCTTTAGCGCGGCGGTGAGCTCACGCCCGATCGCCGCCTCCTGTCCGGTGACGCCTTCCACGGCGAGGAAGCGCATGAGGCGGTCGGTGGCGGCTTTGGTGTCGACAGGCATGGACTGAATTCCCTTGAGGTGCGAGCCGCCCATCCTACGAATGCGATGACGTGTAAGTCAAAAAGATCATCACCCCCACGAGCAGCGCCGCCGCTATGAACAGCAGCACCGCCGGTAGCCCCGCGATTGCCGCCACTGCGCCAGTGATCGATTGCATCAGCGCGGTGCCGAGGAAGAAGGCGAGGTTCACCGCCGCCAGCGCCTTGCCCGCGGTCTGCGCGTCCACCAGCTGCCGGCACATGCCGAACAGCAGCGGCTGGGCCGAGGTCGCAAACCCGATCAGCACGAACAGCACGAGATCATATTGCGGCGGCATGACCGGCACGCCGAATAGCCGTGCAACGGCATAGTGCGGCGCACCGAGCGCCATCAGCACCACCAGCAGCGCCGCGATCGTGTGCGTGCCGGCGACCAGTTCGCGTCGGCGGCCGATCCTGCGGTCGATCATGCCTATGCACAGGGGGCCCGCGATCATCGCCAGCGTGTAGGCGCCGAGCTGGTTGCCGGCCTCCATCCGCGACAATCCCTTGATCTGCATCAGCCATGGCCCGCCCCACAATCCGCGCAGCACCAGCGAGGTTGCGAGCGACACCAGCGCCAGCGCAATCAGTCCGCGCAGAGGCCGCGACAGGCCGAGCCTGAGCACCTCGATCATCTGCGACAGTGGTGAGGACTCGTTCTTGTGCTCGGCCGGCTGGTTCGGCACCAGCGCGAATACGGCGAGCGCCACCACGACGCCGCCCGCCGCTGCGATCCAGAATCCGGCGCGCCAGCCGTAGTGATCGATCACGAAGGCGAGCGGGTTCGACGACAGCAGCATGCCGATATTGCCGATCGACAGGATAGCGCCCGACCACAGCCCGAAGCGCGCCGCCGACAATTGCTTCGCCGCGAGCGTCATCGGGCACATCAGCATGCCCGAGGTCGCGATACCGAGCAGCAATTGCCCGAAGGCAAAACTCTCAGGCCCCGTCGCAAGGCCCGATGCGATTGCGCCGATGACGGTCCCCGCAAGCAGGCCCAGCGACACCGGCCGCACGCCAAAGCGATCCATCGCCGCACCGACCGGGATCTGCGAGGCAGCAAAGGCGAAATGATAGACCGAGGTGAGACTTGCCAGCGCCTGCGGCTGCACGTGGAAATTCGCCGCCATCAGATCGAGGCTGAGCGCCGGGATGGTGCGCAGCAAGGTCGACAGCATGTGCCCGCAGGCCAGCGCCACCAGCGCAAAGATCAGCGCACGGGTGCCATGTCCCGCGGCATCATTGGCAACCGCACTCATCAGCGTCCCGTCCCGGCAAGGGTTTTTGGTGCCGTTACACGATCGGACGGCCCGTGCCAACAGCTGGAGGGGAGGCGTTGGCGCAGGGCGGGCCGGACCTGAGGACAGATCCCGCCAGCAAGGGCTTGAGAGCCGTTCCACGACCGCCGACCTGCCGGGATCCCCGAGGTCGGCCCATTTCAGGCTTCAGGCCGATGAACCGGCTCGGCCGTCAAGACGTTGTTCTCGGGAAAACGTGGTATGACGCGAAGCGAGTGATCTACGATTGGCAGCGGCGATGTCTTTGTCCGAGAGTACAAGCCAGACGACCAGTGACGCGGCCCGCCGAGAGCGGAGAAGAAGCAATTCCTTGTTGTTGGTTCTCGCGGTTGGATTTCTTGTTTTTGGTGCCGCATCGGGTGCACTCTATTACGCGTTGCGGCCGGAGACGCTTCGGATCGCCGTTGGACCGACAGGCAGCGACGATGACAAGGTCATTCAGGCGATGGCCGACGCCTTTGGCACCGAGAGCCGAACTCTCAGGCTGTCGCCGATCAAGACCGAGGGGGCGGTGCAGTCCCTTGCCCTGCTTGGAGCTGGCAAGGCCGACCTGGCCGTTGGCCGCGGCGACCTGGATATGCCCGCGGAGGCGCAAGCCGTCGCGGTCGTGCGCAAGAACTTCGTTGTGCTCTGGGTCCCTTCCGGACTTGCAACCAAGACCTCGAAAAGAAAGCAGACGCCGAAGATAAAGGAGGTTGCCGATCTCGCAGGGCGTCGTGTCGGCATCATCGGGAAGACCCAGGCGAATGCCGCGTTGCTGCGGGTCATCCTGAGCGCCTCCGGGGTGGAGGCAGACAAGGTCACGGTGACGCACTTTGGCACGGACCACGTCGAGGAGCTGGCGCGCGACCCCCACCTCGATGCATTCATGGCGGTCGGGCCGCTCGATAGCAAAATCACATCGGACGCCATCGCAGCAACGGCGCGCCTACGAGGCGAGCCGAAGTTCCTCGCCATCGAGACATCGGAAGCGATCGCCTTGAAGCATCCCCGGTATGAATCCGAGGAAATTCCGCCCAGCGTCTTCAATGCGGACCCGGCCTGGCCGGATGACAAGGTTGAGACGGTCAGCGTCAGCCACCTCATCGTGGCGAGAAAGACCCTGTCCGAAACGACCGTGGCCGCTTTCTTTCGGCAGCTCTTTGCCGTTCGTCAGGCGATCGCGAAGCAGATCCCTGGGGCCGCTCACATCACCAAGCCGGACCTCGACAAGGACACCGAGCTGCCGGTCCATCGGGGAGCGGCGGCCGTGATCGACGGCAACGAACGCACCTTTCTCGACCGCTACGGCGATTACTTCTGGTTCGGGCTACTGCTCCTCTCCGCCGTCGGCTCAGCGGCCGCGTGGTTGCGTCGCTATCTGAACCGCGACGAAAGGGAGGAAAATACCAGCCATCGCAAGAGAATCCTGGCCATGGTTTCCAGTGCGCGGACCGCGGAGTCCAACCAGCAGCTTCTGACCCTCCAGCAGGAGGCCGATGGGATCATCCGTGAAACACTCGCGTGCTACGACGACGGCGCAATCGAGGAAGAGGAGCTCGCGGCATTCGGGTTGGTGCTCGAGCTGTTGAGCAACGCGATTGCCGAGAGGCGGGCCACGTTGCAACGTGCCAATGTCGACACGGTTCGAGGGGCGGCAACAATGGCGCGAGGGTCAGGCGGCAAATAAGCCTGCCTTTCGCAACCGTCTTGGTCGGCTCGACAATTCCGATTAGGCCAGTTGCCCCCGCCCTCAACATGATTCGCAACCGCGCTAGATCACCGCGCGAAACATCAGGTACAGGCATCCGGCGATCAGCATGGCTGCCGGCAATGTCAGGACCCAGGCTAGAACGATGTTCCTGATCGTCGCCGTCTGCAGTCCGGAGCCGTTGGCCGCCATGGTGCCGGCGACGCCGCTCGACAGGATGTGCGTGGTGGAAACCGGCATCCCATAGAACTCGGCTCCCAGAATCGTCCCGGCCGCCACCAGTTCTGCGGATGCACCTTGCGCGTAAGTGAGGTGCTGCTTGCCGATGCGTTCGCCGACCGTCACGACGATCCGGCGCCAGCCAACCATGGTGCCGAGACCGAGCGCGATCGCGACCGAGACCTTGACCCAGTTGGGAATGAAACGCGTGCCATGTTCGAGGCCGGCACGGTACTGCTTCAGGATCGCGCCGTCGGTCGCGTTGAAATTGGCGCTGGCTTCGGGCAGCAGGCGGACCGCGTCGGACACCAGATACATGTCGTTGCGCATGTTCGGCGTGGCCGCGGCCGGGATGCGGCTGATCGAGCCATAGTTCTTCACCCCGTTCGCGATGTCATCGGACAGCGTGGCCAGCGCGGCGAACACCTCCGGGCGGTTCAGGCTGCGCGTCTTGAGCGCGTCACCGATCAGGCCTCGTGAATCGTCGGGGCTACCCGGCTGCGCTCCTTGCGCATGGCTTGCGAAGACGGAGCTGGCCTTGCCGGTAATCTCAATAAATGCTGGTGTGCTCGATTCCGGCATGGTCCGGTTCAGCGCATAGGCGGTCGGCGCCACGCCGATCAGGATCAGCATGATGAGGCCCATACCCTTCTGTCCGTCATTGCCGCCATGCGCAAAGGACACGCCGGTGCAGGTGAGGATCAATATGCCGCGAATCCACCAGGGCGTCTTGCCCTTCGGCTCCTCGTAGAGTTTTTGCACGGGAACGACGACTTTCAGCAGAAGTAGCAGCAGGGCGGACAGCACGAAGCCGGCCGCCGGGCTGAACAGCAGCGCCTTGCCGACGCTGATCGCCTGGGACCAGTCGACGCCCGACGTGGCTTGCCCTGCGGGCGCGACGAGCTGGTTGGCGAGCCCGACGCCCATGATCGAACCGATCAGGCAGTGCGAGGAGCTGTTGGGAATGCCCATCGACCACGTCGCCAGATTCCAGACGATGGCGGCAATCAACAGGGCGAAGATCATGGCGTAGCCGGCGGTGCTGCCGACCTGCAGGATCAGGTCGACCGGCAGCAGCGTGATGACGCTGTAGGCGACCGCGCCGGTGGACACGAGCACGCCGAGGAAGTTGAACACGCCCGACCAGATCACCGCGGTCAGCGGCGGAAGACTGTGCGTGTAGATGACGGTCGCCACGGCATTCGCGGTGTCGTGAAAGCCGTTCACGAACTCGAAGCCGAGCGCGATCATCAGGGCGACGCCCAGAAGAAGCAGCGCGCTGATCGCAAGCGGTTCGCCGACGCTGTGCGTATCGGTGAAGATGCCGTAGGCGGCGTAACCGATCCCGCTGACGAGGAAGAGCAGAAACACCGCCACCATGCTCACATGCGGCTTCCGGTGCAGGTCGGGCTTGCCGGCGGATTGCGAGGTCGGCCCGGTGTCGTTCAGTGCGAGATCGGACATGCGGATCGCTCGTTGCGCGGATCGGAGGAGATGTTGGGATCTAGGCCCGTTCGAACGTGTCGACGTTCGTCGTCACGGCGCGCCACCAGTTCAGCGGCTTGAGCTTCGCGGGCTCGCCCTCGCCGGCAGCGCTCAGCGCCTGGTCGGCGACCACAAACCAGGCGGTCTCCATTTTCCCGTGACGCGGCAGGCCCGTGTAGGAAACGACGCGGTCGCCGTCGGAGAAGAGCCCACGGCGACAAAGCCGATGCAATTGCCCCTGTGAAATCCGATGACCTGGACTTTCTGTCCATAAAAACCGCTGTCCTCGAGCGCAGTCTCGAACGTCCCCTCGATGCGTCCCTCCGCATCGCTGATGATGCGCAAGATCGATCCGAATTGATTGCGCCAGTCGCCGACCCATGCCATGCCGGTTTCTCCATGATCATTTGCGCGGCTTGACGCGCAGCCGATGTAATCGATGCAGCTCCTTCGCGGCATTCTTCAGCAACCCGTGAGCCGCCTCGCGTTCCTGTCCGACAATGAAGCCGGATGCGAAAGCCTGAGCGCGCCGGTTCGCGACAGGCGCTGTTAGCGCTGCTTCTGTCGCCAGCTCGCGATGCGCCGTGAAGTCGTTCAGCGATCCCAGCGCCGATTGCAGCTGCTTCAGCCGCTCGGAAAAATCCGCGAGGTCGTTCTGATCGCGATCCCGGTAGAGGCCGTTGAAGAAATCGACGCCATAGCGAAGCTTCTTGACCCTGATTCGCAACTTGTGGCGCTGCTGCGGATCGAGATCGTTCAGCCGCTTGCCCTGCTTTCGCACCTTCCTGGTACGACGGTCGAGCAACTGCGCGGCGTATGCGGCAATCGACTGGCCGTCATCGGCGCGAGGCTGCATGGTCTCGATCCATTCAGCCACATCGATCAGCAGGCGACGGTAGCGTGCCGACGCGACCGCCTCACCGGCTCGTCCGAACGCTGCCTTCCGTTGCGCGGAGAATGTCTTGCGCATCGCACGGGCGCCGCGTCGCGGAACGCCCTGTTCGGCGAGGGGCAGAATACTTTCCTTCACAAAAACGTCGGTCTCGCGTGCCGGCGCAAGCTCGGCCGTAAGCCATTTCAGCTCGGCCTTGATCTGCGTCGTGCGCGCCCGGGGCAGAACATCGCCGAACAGCGATATCGCTGCCCGCAGGCGGCGCAGGCCGACGCGCATCTGGTGAACGCCTTCGGAAACTCCGTCGCGCACAGGATCGGCATTCGCCGTGATCTGACGAAGTGTCGAATGCGCGATGACGCGGAAGGCGTCCCGGGGCGAGAGCTCGGGGGTCAGTTGGATCGGCTCGGCGCGGTGCGCATCGGGGCCGTTCCCCGCCACGAGCTCAAATCCCTGCTCGGCCTTCGAGCGCAGGTCGAGTTCGGCCTCCGCCTTGCGTTCAAACACCCGCGCCAGCCGAAACAGGTCGGCAATATGGCCGGACTTCAATTCCAGCTCGAGTTCGGCAACGGGCCTGGAGCGGCGGCCAGCTGCGATCCGGCCCTGGTCGACCGCAAGCTCGACACGGCTCTGCCGGACATGCCTCGTCCGCGCCGTGCGATGTACGTCGGTTTGAAAGATCGGCTTCAGTTTACCCGGAAGCTTTTTGGTGGCGAGGTCTTCGAGCGGTGTGTGTCTTGCCTTCGTGAGGTCAGGCCTTGCCCCGGCGACTTCGTTCTCCCATTCGCCGCGCGTCACACCCACTAGGCTGCGCGCTTTCACAGTCTGGATATACTGGTCGCCGACCTTGCGGACCCTGAGGGTCAGACCGCTCCGCCGGAGCTTGTGCTTTTTCGTGTCGTAGTAGGTCGAGACCAGCGTCTGCCTGGTCTGCTCGCGTTGCCCGCGTGATGCGCCGTTCCGCAAAACGGTCGACAGCTGGCGCGGCGCAAGGCGGAATTTGAGTTCCGTTTCTGTCATCATGGGAGGCTTCCGTTGCGGGGTTCAAGCGGCGCAACGGCGAGAAGTTCCGAATTCCAGCGGACATTCCAGCGTCGAATCATCCTGGAAAACGCGAACGTCCAGATAGGGCCGACGTCATGGAAACTTCACGGAACTGGCTGCCCTGACCGCCACTTACTATGCCAACAGAACAGCGGAGGATGATCCCTTGAGCAGCAAGAACGCGATTGCGATTGTCATTATTGTCCTCGTGCTGGCCGGCGGCGCCATGGCGCTTTATCGTCTGGACACGGGCGAGGGCACCCGGACGAGCCAGTCGGTCGCTGCCAAGACAGCGTCGGACTGAAGGCATTTCGCGAGCGGGGCGTCATGCGGTGCTCGATGTTTGCCTCTCGCGACAAGTCTAGCGCTGGCGATCAATCATCAGGGCCAGTTTCCGGCTGTGACGATTTCCTTTAACTTGGCGACCAATGTCGCGCTCGGCCAGGCGACGCAGGCGATCGGCGCGATGAAAAGCAGATGAAATGCTCGTCCTCATAACCCCAGACCACTGTCGGAAAATGCAAAGACGCCTTACCTGAACAGCTGTGGGTTGTTCTGCGACGCAACATACTCGCAGGGCCTCGATCGCTGCCGCGCCGCCGTCAAGCGGTCGATGCTACAGGCAGACGCGTCTTCACAATCGCGTTCTCGACGACTCGCATGCTGCTCCTTGCATGCCGCTAGTGGCTTATACTGATTGGTAGTCAGCGGTCGGTTTGTGGCGTGGAGGTCGGCTAAATTTATCTGAGAGTTGTCCGGATATATATCGGAACTCGCGGTTCGAAAGTTAGCGCTGCAGGAAAGCGGGGTGTATCATGCCCCTTCAGGAGGCACCGGTTGACCGGCATGTTCGAAATGCCTCTGGAGAAGGCGAATTCCGAATAGCTCCTCTCCAAGGAATAGCTCGCTCTCCAAGAAAGAGTGCATCGTCAAATTGCTTCCGAGCTTCACGATTCAATGGGCCCGCACCTAGTGGCGGCGAGCCTCAGTCTGACTGGCAACCAAGTTTTCTTGCGACAAGATCGGGCAGCCTTCTCATGAAACGAATTCTCATTGCTGATGATCATGATGCTGTTCGATCCGGGCTACGGGCGGTCCTCGAGCAGCGGCCGGGTTGGGTGATTGTTGCCGAGGCGGCCGACGGAAAATCGGCATTTGAGGCCGCTCTCAAGGAGCGGCCTGATGTTGCGATCGTCGATTTCTTCATGCCGCGCATGACGGGACTAGAAATAACTCGAGGAATAAAAAAGCATCTCCGCGAAACAGAGGTGCTGATCTTTACCGCACACGAATCCGGAGTGCTGGCTCAAGAGGCGCTTCAGGCGGGTGCGCGCGCGTTCCTGGTCAAGTCGGATGCGAACAAGCTGCTGTTGGCTGCCGTTGAAGCGCTAATGGCACGTAAGCCATTCGTCGGCGGACGATTTTGTGGTCAATCGGGTCGAGAAGACGGATCAGGCGAGGGGCATGCGAAGCTGTCGCCGCGAGAGCGGCTCGTTGTCAAGCTCGTGGCCGAGGGCTACAGCAACAAGGGTATCAGCGCTATGCTGAGCTCAAGCGTGAAAACCACGGAAACGCATCGGGCTTCGGCCATGGGAAAACTGGGGGTCAATTCGATAGCCGGACTGGTCCGCTACGCGATCAGAGCTAAATTGATTGACGAGTGAAGGAGACCAGCAGCTGCCGGTGTGGAAGCGCAGCTCTAAGAGATCGCGGACGGTCACCTCCACCGCCACCCGCAATGGCGGCGACCACGATGCCACCAGCAAACCCAACGGCGCCTGCGCGGTCTTGGCCGCCCCCAACCGGGGCTATGCGGAGGACCCCACTGCGCCTGCGTCGCGAGATCCGTGATTGTCGCGGCCGGTCCCAGATTTGGTGCGACCGGTATAGCCTCCGCCGACGCAATGAAACGAACGCCGATCGCGCCGAGAGCAGTGGCGGCAACGGCACCCTGCGCAAGACCAAGGAAGGCACGGCGTGTGGGAGCGTTCATTGTGTTTTTCTCCTCTCTTCTCGTTACGCAGTTGCACGCGGCAACGATGGTAGCGGGCAATGGCAACGTCGCTATCCGACGAAACCCTGAGCAGCAGGCCGGGAATATTTCCGGCATCCTGGTTGCGCAGGTTATGTGGTTCGGGTCGAGACCGGTCGTGCCTTCGCGCGCTCGCGCAGGCGCTGAAACGTGACGTACAGCATCGGCACCATAAAAATCCCGATCGAGCTCGCGGCGAGCATGCCGGCAAAGACAGCGGTCCCGACGGCCCTGCGGCTCGGCGGCGCCGGTTGCGGGCACGAGCGGGAGGAGCCCGAGAATGAAGGCAACCGATATCATCATTACCGCGATTACCGCGCGAGGTCCATTGTCCGCTCCTTGCAACAGGGGTCGGGGCAAGCCGCTATCGCCGTTCGCGAGGACCGAGTGTCAGGTTCGTAACTCCCGCGGCAACGTTCAATCCGATCGATCGCTCGATCGACAGAGGCTGGAGCGCAATCGTCCGGCGAGAGCCTCCGATCAGAACGTTCGCTCCCAGACCGGGGCCGAACGCGACATTGCCGCTCGCGCCCACGTAGCTCCCCCGCAGCGTGCCGGGGCCGACCCGCGAGTTCCTGGCGAAGACAGCCCATGAGAGGGTTCCCGCACTGGTCACGCCGATGTCGAGACCAACGCGCCTGATCCATCCGTCGTAGATGTACTGTCGAGTCGGGCGTCTCGTGATGAATATACAACGAAGCTCTTGCGCGGAGCCAAGCACCAGCCCAACGCGTGGAGTGCTGGTGCATATAAGGCGGCCGACCCTGAACGTCTCGGCCCGTGCGGGCAAGGCAGCGGCGCAAGTCAGGGCGGATCCGCAGATGATCGCAAGAAGCAGGTTAATGCGCATTAAGGCCTCCGTTTGGCTTCCGGTGCTGGCGGGCGAACTCCTTGGGCTGAGATCCTGGCGAAGCCAAAGCGTGATACCGAGACCGACCAGCAGGACGGCGCCCAACAGGAAGAAGATGATGGATTGCTGCAACCAGGAAATCGCCGGGGATGGATCCATTCCATCGTTCCGTTCGGCTCCAATCTCATGGCGCACTCATTTGCGATGGTCCCTTGTTGAACATCCGCGCATGGTCATCGCCCAGGTAGTCCTCGACGTAGAATCTGATGATTGCGACCCGGCCCACGGCGACCAGCGGCATGGCGAGTGCGATACCCATTACGCCCAGCATTGCGCCCAACAGCACGATCGCGACCAATGTCCATGCGGGAGGAATTTCGATCGCCTGGCGCTGGATCAGCGGGCCGATCACATAGCCCTCGATCGATTGAATGATCGTGTAGATGATGACGGCCCAGATCAGCGCCGATCCGCCGAGCGGCATCGCGACGAGCGCGATCGGGATTGCTGCAAGGATAGGTCCAAGATACGGAACGAAGTTGGAGAGCCCCGCCTGCAGCCTAAGCACGAAGGGGCCGGGAAGCCCGATAAGATAGAGCGCAATCCACACGCACAGTGTCGTCAGGATGATGCGGATCAGCTGTCCGACGAACCACAGCCGCATGACGTTTCCCATCTCGTTCATCACCGCGCGTGCCCGGGCGCGATACGAGGGCTTCGCCAGCAACACAAGGCTCTCGCGGTGGCTGGTGGGATCAAACGCAAAGAGGATACCGAGGAACGCGATCACCAGCACACCGGTCAGAAAGCTCGACGCTCTGCCAAGGACGAGCTGGGCGTGGCTGAAAAACCGGCCTTGATCGGACAACAGCCACTGCGCAAGATCGCGGCCCCATTCCGGACCAAGTAGATCGACGCCATAGGTCAGAAGACGCTGCTGCAAGACGTCGAACTGGGTGTCCATGACCTTCAGCAAGATGCGTGTTTGCTCCGGCAGCTTGCCGCTTCCCCAGGCGAGGCCCAGTCCGACGATGGTGGTGAACAGCAGCAGCACGATGTCAGCCGGCAGAGGCGATTGAGTGGAATCACGAGCGTCAGTGCCCGCGCGGCGGCATCCAGAAAGGCCGCAAACAGCACGCCGGCGAAGATGATGAGAAGACTCGAGGCCGTTTGCCATACGAGGAAGAGGGCAACGCAAGCGGCGAGCAAGGCGAGACCCGTTGCGAGAAAGCCGCGCCGCCTGTCGGTCATGCCCTGGTCTGGAGGCTCGCGGACCACGACCTCGCGCGGTTGCTCTTGTCCTGTCCTCACGTCGCTCATCGATCGGGTGTCTCGGCGGCGGACTACAATGATGAACTGTTGCGCCGGGGCTCAGGTGCGAACACGGCGGCTGCCATAATGGGGATGCGAACCGCCGCGATGACGCCAGTAGCGATGCTTGGTGGGGTTCGTATTCGTATTTGGCGCGGCAGCGTTTGGCGCAGGTGTCGTGACCAGCTTTGGCGCGGATGCGGCCGGATCGGTCGTCTGCGCCTGGGAACTGGTCGGCTGCGCGGCCACAATCGATCCGGCAAGGATGAGGGCGCCGCAAACGGTCCGGACATTCATGTCTGTCTCCAACTGACCCACAACACAGCAGATCGTGATGGCGCCGACGGCCAACACATAGACGCGGACGCATGCGGCGAATCCTCAATCCCGGCGATGAGGTGGCCGCAAGGGGCGAATTTGAGTGGGGCAGGCCGGCCACCCTCGGCTACGAGACTAGGGGCGGCTTTCCCGTTCGCACATCGGGGATTCTATGTAGAGGGGGAGGCAGGAAATCGGTCGACGGCCTCTCGTGAGGACTTGCCGACCAATGAGCTCGCCGGCCCGAGCGCAGCGGTCCCGGTGACCAACACGAAGCTCGCGCGGAACAACTCGCCAGCCTTTGCCAGTTCAGCCGCGATTCGCCCCGCATGCAGAGCGGCGGCATCCTGGTCGGCGCACTCGCATCCAGTTCCGTCTGGACAAAGGCCGTATTTGTCGACGATGTGAAAGAAGTAGCGCATGCGGACGGATTATTAGGCCGGTGCGTGACCAGCTTCCAGTGACAAAGGTGTAAGACTCCAGGCAAAAAGGATGAACAGCTTCAGCAACCCCAGGTTACGTTTCGGTAAGTCGCTCTGGCGTGATACGGGTATCCCGAGATAGGGTGATATATCCTGCGGCACTCGGGTGATCATCCGATGTTCCCGCAAGGGCCGGATGGCTAGCTTGGTTTGTTCGTGCGGACCAATCGAGGAGGCAAGCGATGTCGAATTATGATCCGAACCTGACTGCCTCAGGCACTGGTGGCGGCGCGCTTGCGATCGATCCCGGATTGCGCGCCTACATGCTGCGTATCTACAATTACATGGCTGCGGGCGTGGGCCTGACCGCAATTGTAGCGTGGCTGACGTATCAGCTCATGGGTCCCGCGTTGCTTGAGAGCCCGTTGATGTGGGTTTTCATCCTTGCGCCACTCGGGCTTGTGTTCTTCATCGGGGCGCGCATCAATACGCTGTCGGCGGAAACGGCGCGCATTCTGTTCTTCGTCTATGCTGTGCTGGTTGGCGTCTCGCTCTCGACGCTGCTGCACATCTATACTAGCGCCTCGATCACGCGCGTCTTCTTCATCGCGGCCGCAATGTTCGGGGCACTCAGCGTCTTCGGCTACACCACGAGGCGCGACCTGTCGGCGGCCGGCAGCTTCCTGTTCATGGGCCTGATCGGCATCATCATCGCAAGCCTGGTCAACATCTTCCTGAGATCGACGGGGCTCGATTGGTTGATCTCGATCGTCGGCGTCGGTGTCTTTGCGGGGCTTACCGCCTACGATACGCAGCGGATCAAGGCGATGTATGAGAACAGGGACGATGAGACAACGGCAGGCCGCAAGTCCGTGATCGCGGCACTATCGCTCTACCTCAACTTCCTCAATCTGTTCATGATGCTGCTGCGTCTGCTCGGCGGTCGACGATAGGCGGCTTCAGGCCGCCGGCCTCTCCGCCGCACTGGCGAGCGCATCGCGCAGGATCTTTTCCTTGGTCTCGTCCAGGGATGTCTTCAGCACGACCCCGCCGGCATCCTTGATCTCACTCAACACCTTGTCGGCTGTCATGTTCTTGATCAGGACGAAGAGCGCGGCGTTGCCGGGGTGGAGCGACGCGGACAGCTCCTTCATGAAGGAGTCGTTGATGCCGAAATCGGACAAGGCGCCTCCAAGCGCGCCGGACGCAGCGCCGACCGCGACACCGATGATCGGATTGAGGAAGAGCACGCCAATCAGGAGCCCCCAGAAGCTGCCGGCCATCGCGCCCGTCGCCGTGGTGTTGACGAGTTGGTTGAGTCTGATGTTGCCGTTCTCGGTCTTGACGGCGATTACGGCGTCACTGATGGTGATCAGATATTCCTTTTGCAGTTTGAGCAGCCGCTGACGAACGTCCTCGGCCTTCGCCTCGTTCGGATACACGATTGCGACAAGGTCGGACATGGAGACCTCCGTTTCCATTGGGATAGCCCCGCCCAGGAGAGACCGATCCCGACTGCACGGTGCGAAGTCGAGACTAGAGGGTAAGCCGCCAGCCCGGCATCGGAGAAAACCCCGGGCTCGAAGGATGAATTTCCGATGCGCGAAGAACAGGTCGGTAGTCGCCGTAATACGTTCAGCTAGTACTGTGGAGAAGGCTGCATCGCTCGTTGACGACGCCTTACATCAGGTGACTCCCGATCTTCTAACAGGTGAACACCTGATATTCCGATGGGTTCGAATGCTTCAATCTGCTGGCGCAATGACACACTCACACGGGAGAGAAACATGCCGAGGTTTAAGCCGTCCCTTTCATCCGCTTTGCTGGTCCGTGCGCCAATTCGCAAATCCATGATCGCAGCAGCGTTGCTCACGTTCACGGCAACCATGTTCGCGTTTGTTGCGCCGGGAGAAGCGGCGCGCGAAATCCAGTGGTGCGCCAAGGTCGCCGGACGAGGGACTCACTGTATGTACCATACTGAAGATCAATGCCGCGCATCGCTCAGCGGAAGAAGCGGGACTTGCGTCCGCAGACGGACGTAAATCGCGCAGCTCTTCCTCAGGTGGTGACTGGCTTGAACGTGAGTTATATCCATCAGAGTGCGGCGCGGCAGACATGGACCGCGCCGCACTCACGAGTCCGTTGGCAAGCCGAGCAAAAGTTTTTGCGGACCATTCGATCGCGATCCTATGGTGGCGCTGGACAAACGTCTATCCGGGAGGACCGCTTCACGATAGGATTCGAGCGTTCAGGTACTCAAGTTGCTCCGAATATCGAGGCGGCGAGCAGCAGCGTCACTGCGAGCATGCAGATGCCGGCCGCCGGCCATTGACGGAGAACGTGATCGCCTCTTTCGACAAGGCTGCCAAACCCCAAACACGCGCGCCGGAAGGGGCTGCGCACGGTCTTCAAATCGTTCCGGGCCACCGTACCGGCCAGCGGATGTGACCAGGGACTGAGCAGGATCGCGAGCGCGACACCTCCGAGCACGGTTGCAAGCAATTTGACGAACGCTTCGACGCCGAACAGTTTCGATTCCAGAGCATACGGGATCGGCAAATACGGCTCCCATGGCAGCAGGCCAAGGAATAGCGAGCAGAGCGCCAAGGCTAGCGCCGCCAAACCGTTGCCGCGTGGTGGCCTCGCGGCGAGGGCGACCGGCTGATCCGGAGGCGAAAGCGCGTGGGCGAGTACCAGTACGACATAGGCGGCCGTGAACATCCCGCCAACCTGGAGCACGCCAGCCCACCACCACTGTCCCGTCCGCGCCGTCTCCTGGAGCAACAATTCCTTCGCAAGCGACGCACCGCCCGGCTGGATTCCCATCAGTGCGAAGCCGGCTAAGGCGAAAGTCATGACGCTCAAGGGCAGAGCGCGTGCAGCGCCGCGGATCCCGGTGATGCGATCATGGCCCAGTCCGGCGTAGATCGACCCGACTGCCATGAACATCGCCGCTTTCGCGGTGGCGTGGGAGATCGCCTGAATCAATCCACCCGCCAGGGCCTGTCCAGTCTGGAGTCGGCCCGAGGCATCGAGTGCGAGAGGAAACAGCAGGAAGAGGTACCCGATCTGGGCCAGTGTCGAATATGCGACGAGCAGCTTGAGGCGCTCCTGCCGTAGGGCAACGATGCTCCCGACGAAGATGGCACCGGCCCCCAGCGTTGCCAGAAACTGTGCAGCGGTAAAGCCCGGCAGGGCGGGCAGCACGTCGAACCAGAGCCGCAGGAGGATGAAAAACGATCCCTTCACGATCAGGCCGGACAGGATCGCGCTTGCTGCGGCAGGGGCGCCGGCGTGAGCAGGCGGCAGCCAGAGGTGCAGCGGAAACAGTGCGGTCTTAGCGAGGAGGCCAGACGTCATCAGCGCCGCCGCAATGAGCGCGCCGGGCTCGGCGGAGACGCGATGAGACAGCAGCACGATATCCAGCGTGCCATAGAGGCCATAGAGCAGCGCGGTGCCCATCAGATAGAGGACCGAACCGATCAGTGCGAAGAGCAGATACCGCAACGCAGCCCGAAGCGTCTCCGCGCGGCCATCGAGAGAGACCATGGGCACCGCGGCGAACGTCAGCAATTCCAGTGCAACATACAGCGTGAAGAGGTCTCCCGCGACGAAGATCGTGTTCAGCGCGCCCCAGACTGCCAGCAGCAGGATCCAGAATGCGAATGGTGCGCGCGCTTCGACAGATTGAGGACGAAAATCGGTCGCGGCAAAAATGGCGACCGCGCAGATCACGACCGCCGTCGTCGCGAGCATGACCGCCGACAATCCGTCCGCGCGGAGGGCTACGCCGAGCGGTGGCGGCCAGGCGCCGAGCAGATAGACGAGGTGGCCATCGCTCCGCGGCAAGAGCACGAGGACAGCGGCAGCAATCGCCAATCCGACCGATATGACCGCGGAGGCAACCGGCCGGACGTAGCGTTCGCCGAGAGCGAACTCCAGCAGAACGCCCGCGACCGGCACGACGATCGACAGCACCAGCAGGAAGCCGCCGGCGGTCGTCACCAGCGCGGGGGCCTGGGGCAGCATCAGTTACCGGACGGATCGGAGCGCGGGCTCGCCGCCGCCCGACTGTTGAGTGTCGTGGAGCCTGTGATCTGGAAAAGCCGCAGCAACAAGCCGATTGCGAGAGCCGTCGCGGAAAACGCGACCACGACTCCGGTAATCACCAGGGCCTGCGGCACCGGGTCGTTACCAAAGCCCGCCGCCGCGCCTCGTCGCCCGACGATGCCGAACAGAAGAAATACGCCGCTGCCGAGCAGGTTGAATGCGATGATCTTGCGAAGTGGTTGCGGGGCCGCAATCAGGCCATAGAGTCCGAGTCCGACTGCCGCGGCAGCGTACGATCCGAACACGGTCACGGCGCTCATCGCTCTGCGCTCCTTTCAGGTGCACCGGCGAGCAGCAGGCCGAGCGTCGTCGCGATCGTCAGGAGCATCGCGGCCTCAATGCTCAGAATCAGCGGTTTGGCGAACGCAGCCGGATAGGCAAGGAACGCCGACCCAAAACAGATCCCGCCAAGGCCGACGACAAGGAATAAGCCGGGGCCGGCCACCAGAACGAGCCGAAGCCATCGACTGCGCACGGGTGGGGTATCCATCAGCCCGGCCATGATCACCAGCAGCCACATCGATGCGAGAACCGCGCCGCCCTGAAATGCTCCGCCGGGGTGATCAGCGCCCGTCCACAGGATGTAAATGCCGACGACGATGCCGGCGGGTGGCAACAGGCGCGCGAGAAAGGCGAGAACACCATTTGGATCAGCCTGGTGGCGTGGTCCGGGACGACCTCCCCAGGCCTGGTCCGACGCAAGGGACCAGACACCGACGATGGCGAGCAGGAGCACGACCTTCTCGAGCATGGTGTCCATCGCGCGGAATGCCATGAGCACGTTGGTGACGGGGTTGGCCATTCCGGTCGCCCCCGCGTTCGAGACGACCTCGGGCGCGAGCGTTGGCGCTGGATTGGGCGGAAGCAGGATCGCGACAGCCAGCGCTGCTGCGATCGACGCCGACAGCGCTGCGGCGCTCAGACGCACAGTCAGACTTGGTCGTTCATTTGTCATCGCCTCGGTACCGCGCAGCCGGGCCGCAGCACCCAATAGCACGACGCCGCCCAGGCCTCCGCCAATTGCAGCCTCGGTCAGCGCGACATCGACGGCGTCCAGACGGACCCAGATCAGCGCAACCAGCAGTCCATAGGCGATAAAACCGACCGTGGCCGAATAGGTGTCGGGGACGGCTATCGTCCAGATGGCGAGGCCCAGCACCACGACGGCGAGCGCGATCTCGAACACTGTTGCGATGCTCATCTACCCGATCCGCTTTGACGTGCCGCGCGCGCTATCAATTGGGAGACGGTGGCGCCCGCGAGCAATACGAACATCCAGATGCTGATCAACTTCAGTCCGTCGCGCAGGCCTCCTGTTTGGGGAAGCAGCCCGAGCACCACGAAACCCAGGCCGAGGTTGTCGGCTTTGCTGAGCGCGTGCAGCCGAGTCAGCGTATCGGGAAAGCGAAGAAGGCCGACAGTGCCGGCGAAAAAGAAGAACACGCCTGCCGGCACCGCCGCAACCGTGATGATGTCGCGTGCGACGCTCATCTGTCCTCCCCCGGACCGGCCCCATCGGTTTCGAGGCGGGAAAGCCCCTTCTTGACGAATGCGATGGACGCGAAAGTCGCGAGCAGTGCCAATATCAATGCCACGTCGACAGCAGCAGGCACGCCTGTCACGGTGCCGATCAGTAGCAAGACGGCAATGCCGGCAGTCCCGATCAGTTGCGCCGCCATCATCCGGTCGGCATCTGCCGGGCCACGCAAGATGGACACCAGCCCGAGCCCGAGCATCGCCAGGATCAAGCCGACTGCGGTTGTCAGGAATTCAGTCATTGTAGAGGGCTCGAACCAACGCCCCTTCCTCCGCGGCAAGTTCGGCAACGACCGGTTGCCCGACGTCGAGGCAGTGATAGACGATCTGCCCGCTCTCCTCCCCGGTTGGCACCGTGCCAGGCAAAAGGCTGGTGAGGGTCGCGAAAACGTTACGTCGCGTCCCGCGTGAGAGGCCGGTTGGATAGACCACAAATCCCGGACGCAGCGGCAGCCGGGGATCGAGCGCGCGGCGCGCGACATCTACGCCGGCGACCACCGACTGGTACAGGAAGAGCAGCACCAGGCGGACCAAGGCAGGACCCGACCACCGGGATCTGCTCGGCTCCAGCAGGTGCAGGCTCGTCCAGGTTGCTGCCGCGATTGCGGCCGCCGCGGCAGGAATGTCTGTGGGATTGACGCCGGCAAGCACGAGCCAGAGGCAGAGGAAAAATGCGGCCCTGAAAGTTGCAACCCGCCACAAACCTTCAACCGCGACGGCCGTGCTCCCATCTCGATCACCTGAGGATCCTGTCATGCCGGTTTCCTCGATTGCTCCCGGATTGTGTCGCCTGGCTGTGCCGCATTTTTGAAGAAGCGCGTTTGCGTGCCGTATAGACGATTGCATCATGCGTCGTCGGCGGAACCGGCGACATCGGGTGATTGCCTGATCATGTCCTGGGAATCTGCTGATGGTCGACCACGGATTCCATCCGGCGCCACCGAGTAGATTTACCGATACTGACGGCGGACCCCTTCGGCAAAAATGCCGATGGCGGCACCGGGAACATACGACCGCGGAAAGCGCAATGCTCCCGGCAAGATCTCACTCCCGGAACGGAACAGTTCATGTTCATGTACGACAGCCGATCCCCGCCTCGAAACATCCTCACATCGACGCTGGTGGCGGCATTCTTGCTGATGCTGGCAGGATGTGGACGGGAGACCGAAACCAAGGACGCATCTCCGCCGCGGATCGTACGCACAGCGACCGTCGAAAAGCGCAAGGTCACGACGCCGCTGACATTCTCCGGACGGGTCGAGGCAGAAGACGAGGTGAATATTGCCTTCCGAATCTCGGGCCGCCTGTTGAGCAATGACACCAAGGTAGGCGACCGGGTCAAGGCAGGCCAGGTGCTGGCGCGATTGGAGTCGCAGAATGAACTGAGCGCGCTGCGACAGGCGCAGGCGTCCCTTGCTGCCGCTCAGGGGCAACTGACGCAGGCGCGCAATCACTTCGATCGCCAGGAGACGCTGTTGGCGCAGGGGTGGACCACGCGGGCCAACTATGATGCGGCAACCCAGGCACGGCAAACCGCGCAGTCGCAGGTCGATGCGGCCGAAGCGCAACTGAGTTCTGCGCATGACCTCGTCGGCTTCACCGAGCTCAAGGCTGATGCTCCCGGCGTGATAACAGCTACTGGTCCAGTCGCCGGCGAGGTCGTTCAGGCCGGGCAGATGATCGCCAGGGTTGCGCGGCAGGATGGCCGCGATGCGGTCTTCGATGTCCCCGCTCAATTGATCAGGTCGGCCTCCGCCGATCCAGAGATCACCGTCAGCCTGGCAGATGATCCGACGATAGCCGCGCAAGGGCGCATTCGCGAAGTTGCTGCACAGGCTAGTGCTGTGACCCGAACCTTCGAGGTCAAGGTGGGTCTGACCGATCCGCCAGCTGCGATGCAGTTGGGTGCGTCGGTGATAGGACGCGTGAACACAACTGCAGGGCCGATGATCGATATTCCGTCTTCCGCGCTGACCAGGATGAACCAGCAGCCTGCTGTATGGATCGTCGATCGGACCACCAATACGGTTGCGGTACGCAATGTGGATGTGCTGCGGTTTGATGAAGCGCAGGCTATCATTTCCCAGGGGCTCGACATCGGCGAAGTTGTTGTCACCGCCGGCGTTCAGGCGCTGCATCCGGGTCAGAAGGTCCGCGTTCTTGGATCCGAGCCATGAACAGAATGAATCTTTCCGATTGGGCTCTGAAACACCGTTCGCTGGTTGTCTATATGATGATCATTGCGGTGGTCGGGGGTTCACTGTCCTATTTCCGGTTGGGGCGCAATGAAGATCCTGCCTTCATCATCAAGACCATGGTCGTCCAGGCCGCGTGGCCCGGCGCAACTGTGGAAGAGACGATGAAGCAGGTAACCGAGCGCCTCGAACGTCACTTGCAGGAAACGCCGCATCTGGACTTCCTGCGAAGCTTCACCAGGGCCGGTGTCGCGACCGTCTTTGTAAATCTGAAGGGGAATGCGAACGCGAAACAGGTGGCCGACACTTGGTATCACGTACGAAAGACGATCGGAGACATGCGTCACACGCTGCCCGCGGGCGTGATCGGGCCCGGGTTTAATGACGAATTCGGCGATACCTTCGGCATCATCTATGGCTTTACCAGCGACGGCTTCACGCAGCGTGAGCTGCGCGATCGGGTCGAGGACATCCGATCAAGGCTGCTTCTCGTACCTGACGTGTCGAAGGTTGAGCTTGTGGGTGAACAGGATGAGGTGATCTTCGTCGAGTTCTCCACGAAGGAACTTGCCGCCCTTGGAATTGATCGATCCGCTCTCATTGCGGCTCTCCAGTCGCAAAACATCGTGCGTCCGGCGGGAACGATACAAACCGGCTCGGAAAGTATCTCGATTCGGGTGTCAGGCAGCTTCCAATCGGAGCAGGACATCGCCAACATCAATTTCTCCGCCGGCGGGCGCATGCTTCGCCTGAGCGATATTGCGCAGGTGCAACGCGGCTACACGGATCCGCCCCAGCCGATGTTTCGGGTCAATGGCAAACCGGCAATAGGTCTTGCAATCGCCATGAGGGATGGCGGCGACATTCTCGCGCTCGGCGCCAATATCAAAAAGGCAATGGCGCGAATCACCGCGGATCTCCCCATCGGAATCGAGCCCAGCCTGATGGCGGACCAGCCCGTTGTCGTCAACCAGGCGATTCGCGAGTTCACAGTCTCATTGATGCAGGCGATCGGCATCATCATGGCGGTGAGTTTCATCAGCCTGGGCGTGCGACCCGGCCTTATCATCGCGCTCGCCATACCATTCACGCTGGCGATCGTGTTTCCGATCATGGGACTCCTCAGCATCGATATGCAGCGAATATCGCTTGGCGCGCTCATCATTGCGCTTGCGTTGCTGGTCGACGATGCGATGACCACGACTGATGCGACGCTCAGTCGGCTCGCAGAGGGAGCCAGCAAGATCGAGGCGGCAACTTTCGCGTACCGGACTCATGCAATGGCAATGCTCGCGGGCACGCTGGTAACGATAGCTGGCTTTATACCGGTCGGTTTTGCTGCGAGTTCCGCCGGTGAATACACGTTTTCGCTCTTCGCCGTGGTCACGATCGCACTGCTGGTTTCCTGGTTCGTTGCGGTCATTTTCACCCCACTTCTCGGAGCAGCCATCCTCGTTCCGCCGAAGCAAACAAGTACGGCGGATCAGGGCAGGATCTTCCGCATGTATCGGAGCTTCCTGACTTTCGCGATGCGCGCGAAATGGCTGACGATCGCACTCTCCTTGGCACTCTTTGTTTGTTCGGTGCTTGCGCTGCCGCTCATTCCGCGACAGTTCTTTCCATCGTCGGACCGTCCAGAGTTGCTCGTGGACCTCAGCTTGCCGCAGAACTCGTCAATCCATGCGAGCGACGTCGCAGCAAAGCGGCTGGATACGGCCCTTTCGACCGATGCCGATGTGGCGCGGTGGAGCACCTATATCGGGCGCGGCGCCATCCGCTTCTATTTGCCGCTTAATGTTCAACTCCCGAACGATTTCTTCACGCAGGCCGTCGTGATCGCCAAGGACGTCGCGGCACGCGACCGTCTGCATTCCAAGCTCGAAAAGCTGCTCGCGCAGGAGTTTCCTAACGCGATTTCGTTTGTGTCTCCGCTCGAACTCGGACCGCCGGTCGGATGGCCGGTGCAGTATCGGGTTGGTGGGGCTGACGTGGAACGGGTGCGCGAAATCGCGCTCAAGGTCGGACAGATCGTCGCTTCCAGTCCGGACACCAAACAAGTGAACTTCGATTGGATGGAACCCAATCGCCAAGTGCGGATTCGGGTGGACCAGAACGAGGCCCGCCTTCTCGGCCTCAGCTCGCAAGCGATTGCGACAGTCTTGAATACGGTCATATCCGGCACACCCATTACCCAAGTTCGCGACAATATCTATCTGGTCAACGTGGTGGCGCGAGCGACCAACGAGCAGAGGGTCTCTCTGGACGGCTTACGTAACCTGCAGGTGGCGCTGCCGGGTGGACAGACTGTTCCTCTCAGTCAGTTCGCCTCCTTTGAGTATGACCAGGAGTTTCCACTCGTCTGGCGGCGCGACCGCATTCCAACCCTGACGGTTCAGGCTGCCATCGCCGGTGACAAGCTGCCGGAGAGCGTGGTCACGTCGCTCTCGACGGCGATCGAGAATCTAAGAAAAACCCTTCCTTCGGGGTATAGCGTCGTCGTGGGCGGCACCGTGGAGGAAAGTCAGAAGTCGCAGGCATCCGTGCTGGCGGTGGTGCCGGTGATGCTGTTCGTCATGTTCACCGTCCTCATGGTGCAACTCCAGAGCTTTCCGAGGCTGTTCATGGTGCTAAGCGTAGCTCCGCTCGGCCTTATCGGCGTCGTTGCAGCGTTGATGCTGTCCGGCAGGCCCTTGGGCTTTGTCGCCATTCTCGGTGTACTGGCGCTGCTCGGCATGATCAGCAAGAATGCTGTCATTCTGATCGGTCAGATCGACGCCGAACGCGCCTTGGGCAAGACGCCTTGGGACGCGGCGGTGGATGCCAGCAGCTCCCGTTTTCGGCCGATCATGTTGACGGCGGTGTCGACCGTTCTCGGCATGATCCCCATCGCACCAACGGTGTTCTGGGGACCGATGGCATTCGCGATCATGGGCGGACTTCTGATCGCCACCGTCCTGACGCTGGTCTTCCTGCCAACATTGTATGTGACCTGGTTTGCGCGGGACGAAAAAGAGCAACCGCCCGCGGGAGCGCGTCCGGCCTGACTGCCGTCAAAATCGCAGCAGCCAGGGCACCAGCGCCAAGGCTGCGAACATCACGACGACGGCAAAAGGGACACCGATCTTCAAGAAATCGCCGAAACCGTAATTGCCCGGTCCGACCACCAAGGTGTTCACCGGCGAAGACACCGGCGTCATGAAGGCGGCCGAGGCCGCGATGGCGATAGTCATCGCGAAAGGATAGGGGGAAGCGCCGATATCCTTCGCCACTGCGAGTGCGACGGGTGCCATGAGCACCGCGGTCGCCGTATTCGAGATGAACAGACCAAGGGCGGCCGTGATCACGAAAAGCAGCCCCAACAGGACCCGCGGTGCTGCCTCGCCCGCAGAATGCGTCACGGCGTAGGCTGCGAGATCGACGCCGCCGGTTCGTTGCAGCGCCAGCGAAAAGGGCAGCATGCCGACAATGAGAACCAGGCTCTTCCAATTGATCGAGGCGTAGGCGCTGTTAAAATCAACGCAGCGGAGCAACCCCATCAGCAAGCAGCCGATCAGAACCGCATGCACGTTCGGCACCACACCGCTGACCATCATGCCGACCGTCAATGCCAGGACCGCAAGTGCCTGAGGTGCGAGGTTCGCAGCCGGCAGAACCTCTTTGTGCTCGGTCGGCAGGTTCAGGACGACAAGATCCGAGAATTCGGATCGCAGCTTGTTGATGTCAGACCAGAAGCCGGTCAGCAGAAGGGTGTCACCGACCTTCAACGTCTCATCGAGCAGCCCTTGGCTGACGACCTTGCGACCGTGCCGCAACCCCAGCACCGTCAATCCCATTTCGCTGCGCACCCGCGCCTGCAAGACGCTTGAGCCGATCAGCTTGGACTCCGCCGGGACGATGACCTCGACCATGCCGATTTCCTGCGAACGGTCGGTGAAGTAGCCGCAGTCGCCCAAGGGAAGCTTCTCGAGCATATAGTCGCGCAGCATCCGGTCGGTCTCGGTAGGAAGTGCGATGACGTCGAGCAGCAGGATCTGCCCGGCAGCGAGCTCGGTCCTTGCGTTCGGGCGGATCGCCTCGGACCCGAAGTGGCCGTGACGCTCGATGGCGAGGAGGTTCACGCCGCTATCCCGGAGCGGAAGCCCTTCCAGGCGCTTGCCGACCAGCGGCGAGTCAGGCAGCACGCGCACGCGCAGGGCTCGGTCGGTGAGGTCGTATTGCGTTACCCAATCAAGCAGGTTCGGCTGACGGCACTCGCCGTCTACGCGCTTGGCCGAGACGGGCAGAAACCGCCGTGCGAACAGCATATAAGCAATGCCAAGCGCGAGGAACGCGAGCCCAAAGGGCGTGAAGCTGAAAAAGCCGAAACCGACCTCGCCCTGGCGGATCAGTTCGGCGTTGACCACCAGATTTGGCGCCGTCGCGACGAGGGTGAGCATGCCGCTGATCAGGGCCGCAAAGCTCAGGGGCATCATCAACTGGCTCGGCGCGGCGCCCGTGTTCTGACAGATGCGCAGTACGACCGGGATGAATATGGCGACCACGGCGGTCGAACTCATGAATGCGCCGAGCCCACTGACCGCAAGCATCAGCAGCACCAGCATGCGCGTCTCGCTGCTGCCGGCGGTCGCATTCAGCCAATCGCCGAGGCGACGCGCCACGCCGGTGCGCACCAGCCCCTCTCCGATCACGAATAGACCTGCGATCAGCACGATGCTGGGATCACTGAACCCCGCCAGTGCCTCGTTGATGGTAATCACTCCGGTGAATGGCATGATCACGATCATCAGCAGCGCAACCGCATCCATGCGTGGGCGATTGGCCATGAACATCACGATCGCGGCCGCCAGCAGCAGAAGAACCAAAGCGAGATTGGTGTTCATGCGGAATACCCGATCGGTTGAGACGCAAGCGGCTCATCTTGTGTGCAAGCTGCTCATCCTTCGAACGGCCAGAAGATGGGCACGAGAAACGTGCCTACCAGGAAGAACCAGAGCAGCAACGGTAGGCCCATCCTCCAGAAATCACCGAATCGATAGCCGCCGGGGCCCTGCACCATGAGGCTCGCCGAGGCGGCGATAGGCGTGAGGAAGGAAGCGGCTGCAGCCACCGCCACAGTCACCAACGCGGTGCGCGGCGAGACGCCGACGGCTTCCGCGGAGGCGATCGCTATCGGAATGACGATAAGCGTCGTCGCTGTGCTGCTGATCAGCTGACCGATCAGCGCTGTGAGCAAAAACAGCCCGGCCAGCAGCGCGTACGGGCTCGCATTGCCGACAATGGCGACGAGTGTATCGGCGATGAGATAGGCCGCACCCGTCTTGTACATGGCGGTCGAGAGCGGGATCAGCGACGCCACCATGATCAGAACATTCCAGTTGACCGCCCGATAAGCCCGTTCGATCTTGAGTACGCCCAACAGGATCACCGTGCAGGCCGCCGCCAACCCGGCGACGACTCTTGGCACGGCGCCCGTCGCCAGCAGCGTCACCATGACCGCGAGAATGACAATGGCGCGTAAGGAGCCGGCGCCCAAGGGCCTGGCCTGACGGCGGATCATGTCAGGGGCGGCAACGACGAGCACGTTTGGATCGCGTCCGTACTCCTCCAGCGCTTCCCAACGGCCTTGCAGCAACAGCGTGTCGCCCGCCGCAAGAACGGTTTCTCCGGGTCCGAGATTCTCGCCGCCGCGTTGAACGCCCAGGATGATCAGATCGCCACTTTCGGTGACCATGCCGGGGAAGACCGTCTCACCGATCAAACGAGAGCGGGGCGGCAGCACGACCTCGGAGAAGCCATGGCTATCATTGAACAGCGCCTCCCGCATCCTGCCGGCCGTCTCTCGGCAAGGCATCAGGCCATGCTGCTCGGCGAAGGCATCCATTGCCGCCTGTTCACCGCGCATGATGAGTCGATCGCCCTCGACGAGAGAATGTTGCCACGAGATGCTGTTCTGGCGGCGCGGGCGAACAGCGATAAAGCTGAGCTCCGGATGATTCTCGCGCTCCAGCCGCGATTCCAGCACGGCCTGCAAGGTGCCGAGATAGGGCGATGCGGCGGTGATCTCAAACTGGTACACCCGATCAAACAGCTTGTATTGCTCGGTCAGCATGCGCGAATGGTGGCTCAGATCCTCCGGCATTTCCCGACTGGTGCGCACCGGCAGCAGCCTATGGCCAAAAAGAACGACAATGGCCACGGTACCAGCCAGAAGCGGCACTCCGATCACCGTCATCTCGAAAAAGCCGAAGGGTGCGAGACCGACATCGCTCGCCGCGTCGGAGAGCAGCACGTTCACAAGGCTTCCTGTCAGCACCAGCATCGAGCCCGAATAGGATGCGAAGGCGAGAGGCATCATGAGCTGCGCAGGCGGACGCCTGAGCCGGACGGAGACGATCACCAGCACGGGCAGCAGGGCAGCCACTGCACCACCCGAGCCGATCAGCGCCGTGAGAGAGGCCACGAGCAGCATCGACAGCACCAGCAGGCGCGTCCGGCTCTCGCCCGCGTAGCGAATTAGCACCTGGCCTGCCCAGGTGGTGACGCCGGACGAATCCAGGCTGGCACTCACCACGAAGAGCGAAGCGATGAAGAGTATCGTGGTGTCGCCGAAACCTGCCAACGTCTCGGAGAGTTCCAGAATACCGGTCGCGTAAAGCACGAGCGCCGCGCTTAGCGCCACGACTGCGACCGGCACCCGGTTCGAGACGAAGAGCAGGACCATCACGCCGATGATGGCGAAGGTAATGAGTATATGCGGCGTCATCGCACCTCGCGAGGGCGGTCCGGCCTGGAGCCAGCGCTGCTTGCCCGTGCCGCTCTACCGCGACAACGCTTCCAGAATCCGCGCCCAGGAGCGGATCCCCTTATGAAAGCTCTTGAGATCGTATTTCTCGTTCGGGCTGTGGATGCGGTCATCCTCGAGGCCAAAGCCCGCGAGCACCACGTCCATGCCCAGCGACTGTTTGAGCTGATGGGTCACGGGAATGGAGCCGCCACCGCCGATGAAGACCGCGGGCTTGCCCCATTCGGCCGTCAGTGCGTCGCGCACCTTGCCGAAGGCGGGAGCCTCGATCGGGAAGCGGATCGCCTGACCCGCGCCATGCTCTAGGAATTCCACGCGGCAATCGGCCGGGACGCGCGCATGTACATGCTCCCGGAAGGCCTTGCGGATGGCATGGGGATCCTGATCGAAAACCAGGCGGAAAGACACCTTTGCCGAGGCCGTGGCGGGAATCACCGTCTTGAACCCAGCCCCCTGATAGCCGCCGCCCATGCCGTTGATTTCGCAGGTCGGGCGCGACCAGACCATCTCGAGCGCGCCGCGGCCCTTCTCGCCGGCGGGAACAGAAAGCCCGATGGCACCGAGGAAGGACTTTGCGCTGAAGTTCAAGCTGTCCCATTGCAGGCGCAACGCCTCGGGAAGTTCCGGTACGCCGTCATAGAAACCGCGCAGCGTGACGCGTCCGTTCTCGTCGTGCAGGTCAGAGAGGATGCGGGCGAGGATGCGGTTCGGATTGGCTGCGGCCGAACCATAGAAGCCTGAATGCAGATCGCGGTCGGCGGCATGTATGATGACTTCCTCGCCGCAGAGACCACGCAACATGGTCTGGATCGCCGGCGTCTCGGGGTCCCACATGTTGGTGTCGCAGATCAGGCCGATATCTGCGCGCAGCTCCGCGGCGTGCGCATCGAGAAAGCCCGGCAGGTTCACGCCACCGGATTCCTCTTCCCCCTCCAGCAAAATCGAAATCGGAATTGGCAGTTTGCCGGTGACCGCCTTCCAGGCGCGGCAGGCCTCGACAAAGGTCATAAGTTGGCCTTTGTCGTCGGCGGCGCCGCGACCAGTAATGATCTTCGCGCCATCGGGCATCGTTTGGATGGACGGGTCAAAGGGGGCGCGACCCCAGAGTTCGAGGGGATCGACTGGCTGCACATCGTAATGGCCGTAGAACAGAGCCGAGGGGCCGGGCACGCTGCGGTCATGCGCCACGACCATCGGGTGCCCCGGTGTCGGGCGCACAGTGGCATCGAAGCCGATGCCTTTCAGGTCCGCGACATGCCATTCGGCATTGGCGATACATTCGGCATTGTAGGCCGGTTCGGTCGAGATCGACTTGATGCGCAGGATCGCGAACAGACGCTCGAGCGCCGCATCGAGGTTGGCGTCTATGTTGGACAAGACATCGTCGAGCTTGGTCATGGAGCCCACCGGAGGATCTTCTGAGCCGTTGGTCGTTACGAGCGGGCGCGATCGGGTCAACGCTCCTTACCCGCCTTTTTCGTTCACCGCTTTTGGCGAGGCCCAGCGGACCATTATCTAACGTTGAATTTCCTTGGTGAACAATCAGGCTATTTACCCTGACATCTCGGGGTTTTTCCGGGTGAGGTGCGTTGCACCTCACAATCCCCAGGGCAGGCCGAGCAGGTACCAGACAACGAACAGCACGGTCCAGATGATGGCCATCCAGAGTGTGTACGGCAGCATCAGGGCCACAACCGTCCCGACGCCGGCTTTCTTGTCGTAGATCTGAGCAAACCCGACCACCATGGCGAAATAGGCGTTGAGCGGGGTGATCGCGTTGATCGGCGAGTCGCCGACACGGTACGCGGCCAGGACGGCTGCGGGATCGACGTTGAGCTGCACGAACACCGGCACGAAGACCGGCGCGAAGATGGCCCATTTGGCGATTGCCGGCGTGAACACGAAGTCCAGAATCATGACGACAACGATAAAGCCAATCAGCAGCCACAGCGTGCCGATATTCGCGCCTTTCAGCACATCGGCCATCGTCAGGGCCATCAGCGTCGGAATATTGCTGTAGTTGAAGTAGTCGACGAACTGGCTGATGACGACGAACAGGAGGATGGTGCCGCTGAGTGAGGCAACCGCCGTGGTCATGGCCGCGATAATGGCTGCGGAGCTGTTCACCGTTTTTGCGCCGATGCCATATGCGATCCCGGTTGCAAGGAACAGCACCATGATGACCCCGATCAGGCCGTTCATGAATGGTGAGTTACCGATCAGGACGCCCGTCGTCGGATTGCGCAGGGGCGCGCCGGACGGAACGGTCAACAGAAGGAACAGGGTCACTACCCCAAGCAGTGCGAAGCCGCTGTACCTCAGCCCGCGGGACTCGTCGACGGAAAGCTGGCCGCCGTTCCCTCCCGGCTGGGTGTTGGCGGTTTTCTCGGCCTGGTACGCGCCCAGCCGGGGCTCGATGATCCGGTTGTTGATGAGGGCAATAACGACGGTCAGGACAAGCACGGACGCGATCGAGAACGAGACGTTGGCGGTCAGATCCAGCGAGGTGGTGGGATTGACCATGTGAATTGCATCGTTGGTGATTTCCGTCAGAACGGCATCAAGCGGCTTGATAATCATGTTCACGGTGAACGCACCGGCGACTGCGGCAAACCCCACAGCCAGCCCAGCGAGAGGATGCCGGCCAACACTCAGGAAGGCCGCGCCCGCCAACGGGATCAACACGACATAGCCGGCGTCGGCGGCGATGCTGGACAAAATGCCGACGAACGCGACGATGTAAACGAGTGCCCAGCTCGGAGAGACGGCCACGAGTTTTCTGATCAACGCGTTCACCAGGCCGGCTTCCTCAGCGACGCCGACACCCATCATGGCGACGATCAGCAGCCCAACCGCAGTGAAACCCATCAGGTTCGGCACGAGCCGGGTATAGATATGACGAATGCCGTCCGCCGTCAGCAGGCTATTGGCGGCAGTGGTCGCGGTCTCGAGCTTGTGGGTATCGGGATTGATGGCCTGGTAGGTGACGCTGGCCCCCAACATGTAGAGCAGGTGAGAGAGCACCAACACGATGGCGATGAGGATCAGAAAGATCACGACCGGGTGCGGGACGCTGTTTCCAACATGCTCGACGGTGTCGAGAACTCTTTGCATCATCGTCTTCGATGGTGCCGTGTTGGTGACATCACTGCGCGCGCTCATGTCGGAAATCCTCCCGCTCCATGCACGGGGCCCGCTCGGGAGAGGATTGCCCGCCCTTCGGGTCTGTTCACGCGCTGTCTTGCGAACAATCAATAGGGCGCATCAAAATCCGGCTGAATACCGAATGCGCCTAGATTGTTCCAGGGCAATTACCGATCCGAACGAATGTCTGTGTCAGCGGGCCTTCCATATCTGGCTTCGAAGCAACAAGGCTGCCTTTAGAACCGCACGGTAGCGGAGCCGAGGATGCGGTTGGCCGTACCGGAGCCGGTGCTGATCGGGGCTGTTGCTGTGGTCCCGCCATACACGTCCCGATGCGAGTAGACATATTCAAGGCCGACATCGAGCCATCCCGTCCCGACGGTGTTGCCACGAAGCTCCGCGAATGGGCTCCAGATCAAATTGACGATCCCCTGCTGCATGGTGCTGTTCAGCGACGTGGCCGCGGCGGACCCCGGCACGAAGAATTGGGCATAGGATGGATATTGCTGCCATGCGTAGGAATAGACGAAATTGCTACGCAATTGCGGTGTCCAGAAGCGGCGGTAACCCACGCTTGCGCCATATGTCGGCAGGGCGTCGAGGCTGGGATCCACAACGCCGGGCAAGCCGATGTTCGACAGCGCATCCTGGCCGGAGGTATTGGCGCCGAAATAGCGCCCGATGCCTTGGCCGTAATAGGCCATGCCAACCAGCTCGTCCGGTCCGAATGCCGGTGACAGCCATCGCATCGGGAAGCGACCACTGCCGGCGACGCCCCAACCGGCGGTATTGCGCTCGACCGCCGGCAGCGGCGCCGCCGTGCCGGCCGTACGGATGGTGAGATCGCGCAGCAGGCCACGCAGATCGAGGCCCAAGCCATCGTTCCGGTATTCCAGCCGGCCGAGCAAATCGGGCGCAGAGGCAAATGAGGGACTCAGTCCCCCAAAGCCAGCCGGAGTGCTGATCTGTGTGAATACGCCTGCCGCGGACGTGTACTGTGTATCCGGCATCTCGATCGAAACGTGCCCGGTCAATCCCGGAGCCAATGTCGCGGTCGCCCGAACCTGCGGCTGGCGCACAAACGACTGGTTGAGATTGGTCGAGAAGTTCACGGTTTCATAGACGCCTTCATTCCACAGGCTGTTCGCCCAGCCGACCAGTACGCGAAACTGTTCGGTGCCGAGCTCGCCCCAGGCCTGACGGAGCCGAAAGACCGCATTGGGGGAAGCCGCCGTGCCCCCGCCGAAGTCTCCTTCCACGCGGGTTTCCAGAGTCCCCCAGGCGATCGCCGTGCGCGTATCCATGCCGATGCGGCTAAACCGGGCGGACAATCCGGTATCACCTCCCTGGATGTCGGCGGGGCTTCCGGAAAGTGGAATGGCTTGCACAGTCGGCGCATCGGACTGATTGCGGCCATTGAAGTCGTGGTACCCGTGGACGTTGGCGAAACCGTAGAACCGCACCTCGGACTGCGAGCCAGGGATACGCAAGGATAGACCCGGGAGATCCGAACGCAACGCGTCCTGGCCTTCTCCGTCGTACTGACTTCCCATTGCTTCGGGCGGACGCAGGCCCGGAATGGCCGCCGCTGCGGCTTGTGGCAGGACCGCGGCAGTTGATGCAATCGGAATCGCAGGCGGCTTTTGCCCGGTGGTGGGTGCGACGACGTCGCGACGTGCGGTGGTGGCCTGAGACTTCGAACGCTTATCGCGCGTTTCGAGTTCATCGACGCGATGGCGCAGCGCGCTGATCAGCTTGTCACCTTCTGTTGCGCGGGCTTGCAGCGCATCAAGACGGCGCATCAACTCTTCCATGGAAGGCTTCTGCTCCTGACTGGCGGGTGTCTGCGCCAAAGCCGGACTGGCGAATATTGCGATTGATGCGATGCCGCAAAGCGCTCGGAACGTCGGCATTCAAGCCTCCCGTTGGCACGTTCAGGTACATCGAACTTTGCGCTCGATTCCATCGATCGCAAGGCGGCTCCGTCAGCGGATCGAAATTTCGGTGAGGTGTGCCATTTCGGTTGTAAAGTATCGCAATTGCACGGCGCTCGGTCGGTTCAAATCCCGGAGCGCAGCGCGCTTGCAGCCGCCGCGCCTTCGAACCTCGAGCGGTCGACGATTGATCGCCAGGGCGCAGCAGCATTCACGGCGACCTTTAATCGTTATTGTCGCGTCTTGAGGGCCGCTGCCACATTTGCGTGGCACGAACTGCATATTCAAATGCCGGAATTCATGCCAGTCATGTGAGGTTTTGCTTTTTGGAGAATACAACCTGCTGGCTAGGGGGTAAAATCGAGCGTATAATCCGATCTCTTCCCTAGGGGATTCCTGTGGTCCGGTGATCGATGCCGGACGATCGGAGAGGGGAGTTTTCGAGATTGATCGTTGAGATCGATATCGAGAATGACCCGGAAAGTTGGTGCGTACCGTGAAGCCAGACAGTTCTCCTGCTCGCGAGCCGACGCGTCCCTTTATCGACGATCGCCTGATTAGCCCGGATGCAGTTGGCGATCGCTCCTATTGGACACACTCCGAAGAGCTTCTTTTTGCGGTCCGTCCCTCGCGTGGCGGGCGCTTCGTGTACGAAGCAATCAATCAGGCTTTCGAGGCTCTGCTTGGAATGTTGCAGCACGAGGTCCGGGAGCTGGACGTCTTCGACTGTCTTGCCAGGGAAGACGCCGAAGCTCTCTGTGAAATCCTCCAAGCCTGTCTTGCCGAAGGAACCGAAGCCAAGATCCAGCACAGCCTGATGCTCGGCGGCTTGCGGCGCGATGTCGAGACAACCGTCGTTCCGATCCTCCATCCGATGACCGCCAATGCGGCCCGATTGATTGGCGGCCATCGGTTACTGCACAAGGAAGGTCTCGACAGTGGAACTGATGAGGATTCTTACCTTCACGGGGACGTTAGCCTGATGTCGATCCAGGAGGACATCCACCAGCGGATTGCGTCGGAACTTCATGATTCGACATGCCAGGAGTTGGTTGCCGCGAGTCTTGGCCTGATGCGTGTTCGCACCTGCCTCGATAACCCGCGCGGCGTCGCGCGGCTTTGCGATGATATCGACGCGTCGATCGACGCGGCACTCAGGGAAATTCGCTCCCTGACCTATCTGCTCCATCCCCAGGACCTGTCGAACCAGGGACTGAAGGCGACGATCGAGCAGTATGCCCTGGGTTTTGGTGCACGTACGTCGTTGCGGGTGAGCACCAGGATTCCCGCCGTCGTCGATCAGCTGCCTTACGCGAGCCAGCGTTCGGTGCTGCGGGTTATTCAGGAAGCGCTCACGAACATATTCCGCCACGCGAAGGCGACGGAGGCCAAAATCGTCGTCGAGGCGATCGAGGGGCGCTTCCATCTGACGATTAACGACAACGGACGCGGCTTTCCGGTCAGTCGGGCAATGCGTGGCAGCGGTGCGATATCGCCCGGTGTCGGCATTCCCGCCATGAGAGCGAGGCTTAAGCAGCTTGGGGGCACGTTCGAGATCCGGTCCGATCCTGAAACGCTGCATGCCGGCACGACGTTGTGCGCGGTGTTTCCGCATGGCCTTGTGATCAAGAGGCGAAATCGGCGCAGGTCTCTGCAATCATGAATATCAGCGTGTGCACGGGACGACGGACATCGGGGTCCCAACGGCAGGCAATCTTTGTCCGCCGGTTCCCGGAGTTCCCTCCATGAAACGAACTCTGATCGACGACGAGCCGTGAAGCGGTCCGATCAGGCCTGCGCGCGGAATTCCCGCAGGACCCTGATTGGCGAGTCGTCGCGGAGAGGCGCTGATCTCTGGTACATCCGCCCGGGGATATCAGGGTTTTGCAGGATAACCCATTGAAGGATAATCGGTAGATTGGCAAAGTTGATTACTGGAAATCTCCATTGATTGCCCGATAGGCCCGCATACGGGAACGACGCCGTGAAACGCATCGTGATTGCGGATGATCATGAAGTCGTACGTTCCGGGCTCCGGGCGATCGTTGAGACCCGCTCAGATTGGATCGTCAGCGGAGAGGCGACCAACGGCGAGCAGGCTGTGGCCGCGGCGAGCGAGACGCGTCCAGACGTCGTGATCGCCGACTATTCGATGCCGCTGATGAACGGACTTGAGGTCAGCCGCCGCCTCAAGTCGATGCGCCTGCGCACCGAAGTGTTGATCCTGACGATGCACGAGAATGAGGAATTGCTGACGGAGGCCATTCTGGCTGGCGTTCGCGGCTTCCTGTTCAAATCGGACGCCAGTAAACACCTGATCTTCGCGATCGAGGCATTGCTCGACGGCAGACCTTACTTCACCGGCGTCCTGTTGGAGAAGCTGCTCCACGAATACCAGGCCGGCAAGGACAGTACGTCCGACATGCTGCTCACCGCACGAGAGCAGGGTGTCGTCCAGCTTATTGCAGAGGGGCACACCAACAAATCGATCGGCGTCATCCTGAAGCTGAGCGTAAAGACGGTCGAGACCCACCGCGCGTCAGCGATGCGCAAGCTCAGAATGTCATCGACGGCCGAACTGGTCCGCTACGCCATCCGCAGGAAGCTGGTTAGTCCTTGATGGAGCTTTCAACCGTGAAACCGGCAGCAGTGCCGCCAACGATTTCGCGACCAATGCAGATTCGCTCCAGTGCATTCGGGCATTTTCGTCGACGGTTTCTTCGATGCGCCTCAGGTGGCCGCTCCCTCGCGACTCACTCAACGGTGCGCTGATCGTTCGCCTCGGATCAGCTGCGCGCCTTCAGCTCGAAGGTCGACGAGCCGCAATTGCGGTCATCTCGAGCTTGACGCCGGGACCGAGGTCGGCCACTCCGATGACCGCGCGCGCCGGTAGGGAGGCCTCTGCGAAGCATGCTTTCCAGGCCGTATTGAATGCGGCTTTCTCGCTGAGCTTCGTAACGAAGATCGTCACTTGCAGGACATGGGACCGATCAGACCCCAAGGTTTCCAACAAACGCGACAACTGGCCAAGGACATCATTTGCCTGGCCAGCCATATCAAGGCTCGTGTCCTCAGGGACGATCCCGCCGATGTAGAGCACGCCGTTATGCTCGACCACCTCGTGGAGCAATCCCTCATACGGCAGGACGCGCTTGATCATTGTGCCACCTTTGACGTTGCAGGGACGACGAGACGTTTGTCGGAATAGCGGCCGAATCCGCTGACAAGTCAACACGCCGCATCATCAACGCGTCCATACTCAAAGCATCACACCCAGCCACCATCGACGACGTAGTGCTGAGCAGTGCAGGCGGAGGCCTCGTCAGAGGCGAGGAAGACGGTGAATTTCGCGACCTCGTCCGGCACCAGCCTGCGCTTCAGGCACTGTCGCTGCTGAAGTTCGAGCTCGCCCGCCGGCGTCATCCATTTCTCGAGCTGGCGCTCGGTCATGATCCAGCCCGGCGCGATCGCATTCACGCGGACATTGTAGGGACCGTAGTCGCGCGCCAGCGAGCGCGTCAGGCCGATCACGCCCGATTTGCTGGCGGTGTAAGCGGCCATGCCGCCTTGTCCGGCGATCCACGACACCGAGCCGAAATTGATGATGGCCCCGGCATTCGCGGCCTTCATGTCCGGCAGCACGGCTTGCGACGCAAAGAACTGGTGCTTCAGATTCACCGCGATGCGGTCGTCCCAATATTCCGGCGTCATCTCCTCGGTCTTGTGCCGCTCGTCATGCGCGGCGTTGTTGATGAGGATATTGATCGCGCCGTGCGCCTTGCGTGCCTCCTCCACGGCGGTGCGCAGCGCGGGGATGTCGGTCAGGTCGACGTGCTGGAAATGCGCAGCCAGTCCCTGATCGGATAGCTCGCGCGCCAGGCGTTGGCCTTCGTCGACCTTGATGTCGAAGAACACGACTTTGGATTTCTGCTCCGCGAACCGCCGCACGATCGCGGCGCCAATGCCCGCTGCGCCTCCGGTGACGAGAACGACCTTGCCGGCGAGGTCGGGATAGATGGCAGCCATGGGCACCTCTCAGTTTGTTGCGGGCGGCGCGACTGCCGGCCCGATTCTTTTCCTGACCTTAGCCATTCCTTTCGTGAGGTGCATAGGTCAGAATTTGTGTTGCGTACCTCAAAAATCAAAGGCAGGATCGCAGCCAAAGAACAAGAGCCGGTTGGGAGGATGTGATGAGACTGCTTACGAAGCTGGGACTCGCCGCTGTCGCATGCCTGCTTGGCGCCAACGTCGCCGCAGCCGACACCACAGTGAAATGGCTCCACATCGAGGTCAATCCAGCCCAAGTCAAGATCTGGGAGGAGGTCGCGCGCAGCTATGAGGCGTCGCATCCGGGCGTCAAGGTCGAGATGCAGTTCCTCGAGAACGAGGCCTACAAGGCCAAGCTGCCGACCATCCTGCAATCCAAGGACCGGCCAAACATCATCTACAGCTGGGCCGGCGGCGTCCTGAAGGCGCAGATCGAGGCCGGTGTTCTCGACGACATCACCGACCAGGTGAAGGGCTACAGCGACAGCATTACGCCGGCGGCACTCGCTGCCTTCACCAGCAATGGCCATGTCTACGGCCTTCCCATCGCGTTGTCGCAGGTCGGCTTCGTCTGCAACAAGGAACTGATGGCGAAGGCGAAGGTCGATCCGGCCGCCATCAAGACCTGGGACGATCTGCTCGCCGCGGTGAAGACACTGAAGGCGGCCGGGGTCACGCCGATCGTGGTCGGCGGCGCCGACAAATGGCCGCTGCATTTCTACTGGACGCATCTCGCGGTGCGCGTCGGCGGCAAGGCGGCCTTCGAAGCCGCGCTGCGTGGCGAGAATGGCGGCTTTGCCGGCGAGACCTTCCAAAGATCAGGCGAGCTGTTCAAGCAGCTCGTCGACCTGCAGCCATTCCAGAACGGCTTCCTCGGCTTCAAGAACCCGCAGGCCGTCGGCTATTTCGGCGACGGCAAGGCGGCGATGACGCTGGCGATCTCCAGCATCTATAATCTGCAGCGCGCGCTCGCCGCCGACAAGGTCGGGTTGAGCGAGGACAAGATCTGCTGGTTCGATTTCCCGGTGGTACCAGGCGGCAAGGGCGCGCCGACGGACACGCTCGGCGGCATCACCGGCTGGCTGATCACGAAAGACTCGCCGAAGGAGGCAGTCGATTTCCTGAAGTACTTCATCTCGAAGGACGTGCAGACGCGGCTTGCGGCCGGCAACTATATCATCCCCGTCGTGCAGGGTGCGGACGCCGGCCTCAATAACGCCTTCATGAAGCTGATCGCGGCCAATCTGACGAAGTCGAATTACCACCAGAACTTCTATGACCAGAGCCTTGGCCCTTCGGTCGGTCGCGTCGTCAACGACGTCAGCGCGGAGATCGCCGGCGGCAGCATGAGCCCGCAGGACGCAGCGAAAGCGATCGAAGCGGCGCGGAAGCAGGGCAACTGACGGTGGCGCGACGGATCGTGATCGCGTCGCCGATGGGCGTTGCCGGCAAGGCGGTGCCGCAGACCGCGGTCCGCGGCCCGAGTTGGGACGGCCGCTTCACCGTCCTGATCCTGTTCCTGCCGCCGGCGCTGCTGCTGTTCACATTATTCGTGGTGCTTCCGATCGGCGAGGCGGCCTGGTATTCCGGCTTCAACTGGAACGGCTTTGGCAGGCCGACCAATTGGATCGGCTTCGACAATTACCGCTTCGTGCTGGAAACGCGCGCGTTCTGGCTCGCGCTACGCAACAACGGGCTGATCATCGCGGTCTCGCTCGCGATCCAGCTGCCGCTCGCGCTCACGCTGGCGCTGATGCTCGCCGAACGATTTCGCGGGGCGGTCGCGCTGCGCATGCTGTTCTTCATGCCCTACATCCTGGCCGAGATCGCGACCGGGTTGATCTTCAGCTTCGTCTATGACGGCGACTACGGCCTGGTCGCCTCGATCTGGCGCACCTTCGGCGCCGAGCCGCCACATCTGCTGGCCTCGACCGACACGGCGATGCTGGCGGTGCTGATCGTGATCGTCTGGAAGTATTTCGGCTTCCACATGATGCTGTTCATCGCGGCGCTCCAGAGCCTCGACAAGAGCCTGATCGAGGCGGCGCGGATCGACGGCGCAACGCGCTCGCAAGCCCTGCGCCATGTCGTCATCCCCTTGCTCTATCCGACGATCCGGCTCTCCGTGTTCTTCGCCATCATTGGCTCTCTGCAGCTGTTTGACCTCGTCATGCCCCTGACGCGCGGGGGGCCTGCGGACTCCTCCAACACCATGGTGAGCTTCCTCTACAACAATGGCATTTCGCGCATGCGGGTCGGCTATGGCAGCGCCATCGGCGTCATCCTGTTCGTGATCTGCGTGACCTTTGCCTTCACCTACAAGCGATGGTTCATGCGCGATGAGTAACGCCGAGATCGCCCGCACGCCGTTCGATCCCGCTGTGCTGTTCAAGGCGGCGTTCCTCGCCGTCGTTGCCGTCTTCGTGCTGGTGCCGCTGCTCGCGACCCTGCTCGGCGGCTTCAAATCGCTCGGCGAACTGCGCGTCAATCCGTTCGGCCTGCCGCGTCACTGGGAATGGCAGAACTATGCCGACATCCTGTTCTCCGGGCGTTACTGGCAGCTCCTGCGCAACTCGCTGATCATCTCGACGCTCACGGTGATATTGACCCTGATCACGGCCTCGATGGCCGCATTCACCTTCGCCCATGTCAAGTTCTACGGCTCATCAATGCTGCTGAGCTACCTGACGCTCGGCCTGCTGTTTCCGGCGGCGACCGCCGTGCTGCCGTTGTTCATCAAGGTGCGCGATCTCGGACTGCTCGATACTTATTTCGGCGTTGCGCTGCCGCAGGTGGCCTTCAGCCTCGCCATGAGCGTGCTGCTGCTGCGGCGCTTCTTTAGGGATATTCCCCATGAACTGCTTGAAGCTGCGCTGGTCGATGGCTGCAGCTATGTCAAATTCTTCCGCTACGTGACGCTGCCGTTGTCGCGGCCGATCCTGGCGACCGTCGGCACCATCACCTTCGTCAACAGCTGGAACGCCTATCTTTTGCCGCTGGTGATGCTCAACACCGATGCGCTCTATCCATGGCCGCTCGGCATCATGATTTACCAGGGTGAGTATTCGTCCGAGTGGCATCTGATCCTGGCCTTCATCACGCTCACCATCCTGCCGACGATCATTCTGTTCCTGCTGGCACAGAAGCACATCGTCGCCGGCCTCACTGCAGGCGCGGTCAAGGGATGAACGGTATTCACGGAGACCACAATGAGAAAAGTCGGCGTCGGAATCATCGGCTGCGGCAATATCAGCACCGCCTATCTGAAAGCGGCCCGGCGCTTTCCAGTCATGGAGATCAAGGCGCTCGCCGACATGCGCAGCGATGTCGCGGAGCGCCAGGGGGCCGCCTTCGGGCTGCCGGCGATGCGGGTCGATCAGCTGCTCAAACGCGACGACGTCGAGATCGTCATCAATCTCACCGTGCCGCTCGCTCACACCGACGTCAGCCTCGCGGTGCTGAACGCCGGCAAGCACGTTCACTCCGAGAAGCCGCTCGGCATCAATGTCGCAGAAGCCCGCAAGGTGATGGATCTCGCCGCGCAGAACGGCCTTCGCGTCGGCTGCGCGCCCGACACGTTCCTCGGCGGTGGGCACCAGACGGCACGCAAGCTGATCGACGACGGCGCGATCGGCACGCCGGTGGCCGGCAGCGCCTTCTTCGGCTGCCCCGGCCACGAGCGCTGGCATCCGGCACCGGGATTCTATTACTTGCGCGGCGGCGGGCCGATGCTCGACATGGGCCCTTATTACATCACCGATCTCGTGCAGCTGCTTGGCCCGGTGGCGAGCGTGATGGGCTCGACCGCGCGCCCGAAATCCGAGCGTCTGGTCACCAGCCAGCCGATGAACGGCACCCTGATCCCGGTCGAGGTCTCGACCCATGTCGCGGGCACGCTCGAATTCGAGAGCGGGGCGGTCGTCTCGATCGCGATGAGCTTCGATGTGCCGAAGCACCGGCACGCGCCGATCGAGATCTATGGCGACAGGGGCAGCATGCTGGTGCCGGATCCGAACCGCTTCGGCGGCGAGGTGCAGGTCGCGAAGACCGGCGGTGAATGGGAGACGGTGCCGTTGACACACGGTCACGTTGAAGGCGAGTTCCGTTCCATCGGCGTCGCCGACATGGCCTCCGCGATCCTGAACAACCGGCCGCATCGTGCCAGCGGCGCGCTTGCCTTCCATGTGCTGGAGGTGATGGAGGCGTTCCGGACCTCCGCCGACGAAGGGCGGCGCGTCAAGATCGAGAACCGCGTCGAGCGGCCGGCGATGCTGCCGGCCGGACGTGAAACCGGACAGATCGACTGAGGGAATGACCATGCGCAAGGCATTGATTGTATGGGGCGGCTGGCCGGGACACGATCCCGATCTCTGTGCCTCGATGATTCGTGGCTGGCTGAAGGCGGAAGGCTTTGAGGTCCGGATCGAAACGACGACAGAGGCGTTCGGCGATCCGGCGATCCATGATCTTTCGTTGATCATCCCGATCTACACCATGTCGAAAATCGAGAAGGCGGACGCGCTCAATCTCTGCGCGGCGGTGCGCGGCGGCGTCGGGCTTGCCGGCCATCATGGCGGCATGTGCGATGCGTTTCGCGAGTCCGTCGACTACCAGTTCTTGTGCGGCGGGCAATGGGTCGCGCATCCCGGCAACATCATCGACTACAAGGTCGACTTGACGAAGCCGGATGATCCCATCATGAAGGGTCTGAAGAGTTTCGAGCACCGTTCCGAGCAGTATTACATGCATGTCGATCCCGCCAACGAGGTGTTGGCGACGACGACCTTTACCGGCGAGCATGCATCCTGGATCGACGGCGTGGTGATGCCGGTGGTCTGGAAGAAGCGATACGGCGCGGGCAGGGTGTTCTATTCCTCGCTCGGCCATCGCGCCTACGAGCTCGACGTACCGGAGATCCGCACGTTGATGACCCGCGGCATGCTGTGGGCGGCGCGCGAATGACAGCAGGCGCGACGCAGCCGGCGGTTCGTGCCACGCTGGAGGACGTGGCGCGTGCGGCGGGCGTTTCGCTCGCCACTGTCGATCGCGTCGTCAACCGGCGCGAGGGCGTGCGTGCCAAGACTATCGCGCGTGTCGAGGCTGCGGTCGCCAAGCTCGGCTACCGCGCTGACGTGGCGGCCGCACGGCTCGCACGCGGGCAGAGTTTTCGCTTCGCCTTCGTGTTGCCGTCCGGCAGCAACAGCTTCATGACCAACCTGACCGAACAGGTCCAGCGCACCGCGGACTGGCTCGCCGGCCAGCGCGGCTTCATCGATATCCTTCATGTCGACGTGTTCGATCCGGATGTACTGGCCGGTGCGCTGGAAAACCTGTCGCCGGCCTATCAGGGTGTCGCCATCATCGCACTCGACCATCCCAGGGTGCGGGCCGCGATCGACGAGCTCACCGCGCGCGGGGTCGCCGTGGTGACCCTTGTATCGGACGCGCCGAGCTCGCGCCGCCTGCATTATGTCGGTATCGACAACCCGGCCGCGGGGCGGACTGCATCGACGCTGATGGGGCGTTTCCTTGCCGGGCGCGAGGGAACGGTCGCCGTGATCGCGGGATCGTTGTCGCTGCGCGATCATACCGAGCGGCAGTTCGGCTTCCACCAGATCCTGTCCAGCGAGTATCCGAACCTGCGCGCGCTACCGGTCATCGAAGGCCGCGACGACAGCGCGCGCACCCGGGAGCTCACCGCCGCGCTGCTCGCGCGCCATGCCGATCTCCGCGGCATATATTGCTGCGGCGCCGGAAACCGCGGCATCGCCGATGCGCTCGAGGCCGCCGGCCGCGCGCGCGAAGTGGTCTGGATCACCCATGAGCTGACGCAGTACACGCGGCGTTTCCTGGTCCGCGGCACGCTCGATGCCATCATTAACCAGGATCCCGGCCACGAGGCGCGGTCTGCGGCGCGCGTCCTGCTCGCGCATTGTTCGGGCGAGCCGATCAGCCCCGACCAGGAGCGCATCCGCATCGACATTTTTCTGCGGGACAATCTGCCGTGATGTCGGCGGCGTCGTTCTAGTCTGCCAAAATCCGCAGGCAGGCGTCGACGAACACCTGCGCGCCGGTGACGATGTCGGCATCGGCAGTGTTCTCGGTCCAGTGGTGGCTGATGCCGCCGATCGAGGGCACGAACAGCATGCCTGCGGGCATGATGGTCGCGAGCATCTGCGCATCATGGCCGGCGCCGCTCGGCATGCGCAGCGATCGTCCGCCGGCCAGCGCCTTGCTCGCGGCTTCGATCGCATCCTGGAAGCGGGAATCCATCATCGCGGGCGCGCCCACGCGGATCCGCTCCACGGTCACGGTGCAGGGGCCTTCGACGTTGGCCTCGTCCGTCATCGTTCGCAGCAGCTCCTCCAGCCGCGCGATCACGGAAGGATCGTCGTCGCGGATCTGAAACAGCATCTCGGCGCCGCCGGGAATGATGCTCGGTGCGCCCGGATCGAGTGTGATGCGGCCGGTGGTCCAGACCGTGCGCGGCCCGCACACAGTGGGGAAGCGCGCGTCGATTGCCACGCAGAACTTGGCAAGCGCCAGGCCGGCATCCTTGCGCACGGCCATCCGCGTGGTGCCGGCGTGGTTCTGCTCACCCGCGAAATTGATGCGGTACTGCCAGATGCCGACGATGGAGGTCACGACGCCGATCGCGAGCTTGCCGCTCTCGAGCGTGTCGCCCTGCTCGATATGCGCCTCGAGATAGCCGACGTGCCGTCCGGACTCGGCGGCAATACGCGGACGCCCGGCGAGCCCCATGTCGGCCAGCGCGTCGCGCATGGCGCTGCCATTGGTGCGGTCGCGCGCGGCGTCGATCTCCGCCTCGGTCACCTGTCCGACATAGGAGCGCGAGCCGAGGAAGCTGCCGAAATGACCTTCCTCGTCACACCACGCGGCGACTTCGACGGCGCCTTTCACGGAAGGGTCGGCATTGAGAACGCGCGCGGCCTCGAGCGCATAGACGACGCCGAGCGGACCATCGAGCCAGCCGGCGTAGTTCTGGCTTTCCAAATGGGAGCCCGCGAGCAGTTTTGGCCCGGGCTTGGCGCTCGTGCCGAGAATGTTGCCGATGCCGTCGATCGCACCCGCAAGGCCGGCCTCTGGGAGTTTCCGCACCAACCAGTCCAGCGATTGCCGGTGCGGCTCGGAGAAGGTCGGCTTGTGCACGCCGGTCTTGTAGGCGCCTAGGGCACGCAGCGCATTGAGATCGGCGAGAACACGCGCGCCATTGGCGCGCGGCTTGGTATCAGGCATGTTCGGCAACCTTCAGCGCCTCGGTGCGGATCTCCTCGACCAGCCGCTCTTTCAGCTGGACGAATTCCGCCGTGGTCTTGATCTTGTAGGAGCGCGGATGCGGCAGGTCCACATTGATCTCGGCCTTGATCCGGCCGGGACGCGCGCTCATCACGATGACGCGGCTGCCGAGGAAGATTGCCTCTTCGATGTCGTGGGTCACGAACAGCACCGTCTTCTGGTCGCGCTCCCAGATGCCCAGCAGCATCTCCTGCATCAAGGCGCGGATCTGGTTATCGAGCGCGCCGAAGGGCTCGTCGAGCAGCAGGATCTTTGGATCATTGGCGAGCGCGCGTGCGATTGCCGTGCGCTGCTGCATGCCGCCCGAGAGCTGCTTCGGCCAATGGTTCTCGAAGCCGGACAGTCCGACTTGGCGGATGAAGGCGTCGGCGATCTTGTTGCGTTCTGTCTCGGGCACGCCGCGCTCGCGCAGGCCGAAGGCGATGTTCTCGCGCACGGTGAGCCAAGGAAACAGCGTGTAGGACTGGAACACCATGCCGCGATCGGCGCCAGGGCCGGTCACCTCACGCCCGTCGAGCGTGACGCGTCCGCTGGTCGGACGGTCGAGGCCGGCGACGATTCGCAGCAACGTCGACTTGCCGCAGCCGGAGGGCCCAAGGATGGTGACGAAGTCGTTGTTGCCGATGATGAGGTCGGTGGGCTCCAGTGCTCTTGTAGGAGCGTTGCCGTGGCGCGCGGGGAAGGTTCGCGAAACCTGCTCGATTCTGAGCGTGGTCATGCGAGCCTCCACGGAAACAGCCAGGCGTTGAACGCCTTGAACATGAAGTCCGAGAGCAGGCCGATCAGCCCGATCACGATGATGCCGAAGATGATCTGACCGGTATTGAGCAGCGCCTGGCTGTCGGTGATCATGTGGCCGATGCCGGAGGACGAGCCGATCAGCTCGGCGACGATGACATAGGTCCAGGCCCAACCCAGCACCAGCCGCAGGATCTCCGCGATCTCCGGCGCGGAGGAGGGCAGCAGCACGCGACGGATGATGCCGCGGTCGCTGGCCCCTAACGTATAGGCGGCTTCCACCAGATCGCGCCGCGTCGCGCCGACGGTTACGGCGACCATCAGGATGACCTGGAACACCGAGCCGATGAAGATGACCAGCAGCTTCTGCAACTCGCCGATGCCGGCCCACAGGATCAGGAGCGGAATGAAAGCCGAGGCGGGCAAGTAGCGCGCAAAGGAGACGAACGGCTCGAGGAAGGCCTCGACCGGCTTGTAGGCGCCCATCAGCACACCAAGCGGCACCGCGATGATTGCGGCCAGCGCAAAACCGCCGACCACGCGCCAGATCGTCATGCCGATGTCAAACAGGAAGCCCTGCTTGGCCAAGAGGTCATAGCCCTCCTGCACCATGGTCAACGGATTGGCGAGGAAGGTTTTCGACACATGGCCGCCGAAGGTCGCCCACGACCAGAGGGCGACGAACAGCACGAAGAACGCGAGGCCATAGGCCACGCGCTGCTTCGATGTCACGGAATCCAGGGGACGCATCAATGGTCTATCCGAATGGTCGTCTTGGGCTGGCCCCACCGCGCGGCAGGACCAGCAGCTTATCTAGGCTTACTTGATGAAGCTCGCGTCGTAGAGGTCTTCGACCTTCGGCGCGGCCTTGATGATACCGATCTCCAGCAGCAGGTCGGCCGCATCCTTGTTGAAGGCGAGGAAGTCGCCGGCGAAAAACTCCTGGTTCGCGGCCTTGTCCTGCCAGCGCAGGTACTTCGCCGAGTTGCCGAACGCCTCGCCGGTCTGCTTCACGTCGGCGCCCATGATCTGATAGGCCTTGGCCTGATCCTTGGCGATCATGTCGAGCGCTTCGAAGTAGCTGTTGGCCAGCGCCTGCGCCGCCTTCGGGTTTTCGCTGAGGAATTTCGGCGTGCAGCCGAACGTGTCCATCACGATCGGATAATCGAGAGTCGTCGCGATGATCTTGCCCTTGTCTGGAGCGGCGCGGACCGTCGACAGATACGGCTCATAGGTCATCGCGGCGTCGTTCTGGCCGGAGACGAAGGCCTGTGCGGCCGCGGCGGGCTCGAGGTTCACGACGGTGACGTCCTTCACCGTGAGGCCATTCTTCTTCAGCATCCAGGCCAGCGCGAAATAGGGCGACGTACCGGGCGCGGACGCTGCGACCGTCTTGCCCTTCAGCTCCTTGATCGACGTGACGTCGTTGCGCACGGCCATGCCGTCGGCGCCAAAGCTCTTGTCGAGCTGGAAGATCTGCTTGGTGGCGACACCGTTGGCGTTCCAGGAGATCCAGGTCTCGACCGTGGTCGCGGCGCACTGGACGTCGCCGGAGGCGATGGCGAGGTGGCGGTCCTTCTGCGGGATCTTCTTGATGGTGACGTCGAGGCCGTTCTTCTTGAATATGCCGGCTTCCTTCGCCAGCGTCAGCGGCGCGAAGCCGGTCCAACCGGAGATGCCGACGCCGACCTTGACGTCGTCGGCGAGCACGGGAGTGGCGGCCGCGAGTGCAATGATTGTCGCAAAAACTGTCGAACTACGCATGATTGTCGTCCTCTTGCCGATCGATGGTTTGACGTCTTGTTGATCTCTGTCGGCCCCCAAGGACCGTTGCCCGAAGCGTTGCACGATTTGTGCCGACATCGTTCTCTCAGCCTCCCTTGAATCGGGCGACAAGGCGGTGAGAGTCACCGGGATAGAGCAGGCGCACCGCGGTGATCGTGCGCGCGCTGCGCCAGGTAAAGCGGTCGATCACGAGGCAGGGCGCACCGACGGCGATGTCGAGTGCTTCCGCCGTGCGATCATCCGCGACAATGGCGCTGATCGTATGCTCTGCCTCTGTCCAGGGGACATGATGAAGCAGCCACGAGCCGGGCGGTTCGCGCGAAAAATCCGCGGACGCGGCATTGGGCACGGACGCGAGATCGATCAGCCTGTCCTCAACGGCGAAAGGCACATTATCAGCGCTGTGACGGCAGCTGATCGCAACCACCTTGCCGGCTTTCTTGACACCAAGACGCTCGCGATCGGCGGCGGTCGCAGCGCGCAGCTTGCGGCCGATCAGCTCGTAGCCGTAACCGCGCCCGAGTGCGGTGATCTCGGCCCGGATGTCGGCGATCTTGAGCACGGCCGACTGGTGCTGCGGCCGGCGGACGAACGAGCCGGCGCGGCGCCGGCGCTCGATCAGATCGGCCTGCGCGAGCTCCGACAGCGCCTTGTTCACCGTCATGCGCGAGCAGCCGTAGCGCGCGACCAGCTCGTGCTCGAATGGAATGCGGTGGCCCGGCGGCCATTCGCCGGTCAGGATGCGCTTCTCGATATCGGCGCGGATGCGCTTGTAGAGCGTCGGCTTGTCGGCGGCATCGGTCGCGAAGCTCATGCAACGAGCCTCCGCACCGATGCGTTGAAACGCTCGCGCGCGGCCTGGCGCAATTGATGCTGCCCGCCCTCAACAACTTTGTTGCCGCCGGCCCAGACGCAATCGATCGCGCCATTGCCCGCCGCAAAGATCCAGCCGTCGATGACGGCATCGCGCGCGCGTCCCGCCAGAGACGGATGCGCGGCGTCGAGCGTGACGATGTCGGCACGCGCGCCCGGCGTGAGGCCCGCAATCGGTTGCGCCAGCGCCCGGGCTCCGCCCGCAAGAGCATCGTCGAACAGCGTGCGCCCCGTCGAACGGCCGGCGCCGCCGGACAGCACATTGCGTGCGCGATGTTTCAGCCGCTGGCCATATTCGAGCTGGCGCAGCTCGTCGGCGACGCCGACCAGCACGTTCGAATCGGTGCCGACACCGAACAGGCCGCCAGCGTCGAGAAATTCCCGCGCCGGAAAGATGCCGTCGCCGAGGCTGGCTTCGGTGATGGGGCAGAGGCCGGCCACAGCACCGGTCTTCGCGAATGCGTTGACTTCCTCATTCGTGGTGTGGGTTGCATGAATGAGGCACCAGCGCTGATCAACCGGCACATGCTCCAGAAGCCATTGCACCGGGCGTCGTCCCGACCAGGCCAGGCAATCCTCGACTTCCTTCACCTGCTCGGCGGCATGAATGTGTACCGGCCCGTCATCGGCGAGCGGAATGATCGCCGTGAGCTCGTCCGGTGCCACGGCGCGCAGACTGTGCGGCGCGATGCCGATATTGGCGTCCGCCAAATTTGCGATCGCCTTGCGCGAGGCAGCCATCAGCTTAGCGAACTGATCGACAGAGCAGATGAAGCGGCGCTGGCCGTCATGCGGCGCGGCGCCGCCGAAGGAGCCGTGCGCATAAAAACTCGGCAGCAGCGTTAGCGCGATGCCTGATGCCTCGGAAGCCTCTGCAATGCGCGTGGCCATTTCGGCGGGATCGGCATAGTGCGAGCCGTCGCGATCATGATGCAGATAATGAAACTCGCCGACGCGGGTAAAGCCCTGCTCCAGCATCTCGACGTAAAGCAGCGTCGCCACGGCGGCGACATCGTCCGGCGTCATCGCCAGCGCAAAACGATACATCGTCTCGCGCCAGGTCCAGAACGTGTCGGTGCTATCGCCGCGCAGTTCGGCAAGTCCCGCCATGCCGCGCTGGAAGGCGTGGCTGTGCAGGCTCGCAAGTCCGGGAAGCGCGATGGCGTGGCGCTCGTCGCCGGCAGCCGGCGCCACGCCCGGCGTCACCGCCGCGATCGCGCCGGCGGTGATGACCACCTGCACGTCATTGGCCCAGCCCGAGGGCAGGAGCGCGGAGGCGAAATGCAGTCGGGACATGATGACACGCCGGCTGGACAGAACCGCCTTACGATTATATGTCTAGACATATAAGTCAAGCATCCCAGGGCGCAGGGACTTCGCGAAGGGACAGTGGCATGGCAGAACGCTTCGACCGGATCTGGCATAATGCCCGGCTCGCCACGATGCGGGCCGACCGTCGCGATCTCGGCGAGATCGAGCATGGCGTGATCGCCATACGCGGCGGCCACATCGTCTATGCGGGCGATGCGGCGGATTTTCCGGCGGATGCCGACGCGATCAAGCGGATCGATTGCGAGGGGCGCTGGATCACGCCGGGCCTCGTCGACTGCCACACCCATCTCATCTATGGCGGCAACCGTGCGCACGAATTCGAGCTGCGCCTGAAGGGCGCGAGCTATGAGGAGATCGCGCGCGCCGGCGGCGGCATCGTCTCGACGGTGGCCGCGACGCGCAAGGCGAGCGAGGCCGAACTGGTCGCGAGTGCATTGCCGCGGCTCGACGCGCTGATCGGCGAGGGCGCGACCACGGTCGAGATCAAGTCCGGCTACGGGTTAGACACCGAGACCGAGATGCGCCAGCTCGCCGCCGCGCGCAGCCTCGGCCGTCAGCGTCCAGTCGCGATTCGCACGTCGTTTCTGGGCGCGCACGCGCTGCCGGTGGAGGCCGATGGCAACAAGGACCGCTATATCGATCTCGTCTGCGAGGAGATGCTGCCGGCTGTCGCAAAGGCAGGCCTGGCTGATGCCGTTGATGCCTTCATGGAAGGCATCGCGTTCTCGGCAGAGCAAACCACGCGGGTGTTCGAAGTGGCAAGGGCGCTCGGGTTGCCCGTCAAGCTCCATGCCGATCAGCTCTCGAACCTCGGCGGCGCGGCGCTCGCTGCAAAGTTCTCCGCGCTGTCTGCCGATCATCTCGAGCATACCGACGAAGCCGGCGCGGCCGCGATGGCCAAGGCCGGAACGGTCGCTGTCCTGCTGCCGGGCGCATTCTACTTCATCCGCGAGACGCAGAAGCCGCCGGTCGAGGCGTTTCGCAAGCACGGCGTCCCCATGGCGCTCGCAACCGACTGCAATCCCGGCAGTTCGCCGCTGACCTCGCTGCTGCTCGCGATGAACATGGGCGCGACGCTGTTCCGGATGAATGTCGCCGAATGCCTGGCCGGCATCACCCGCGAAGGCGCGCGCGCCCTCGGCGTGCTCAATGAAACCGGCACGCTGGAAACCGGCAAATGGTGCGACCTCGCGATCTGGGACATCGAACGCCCCGCCGAGCTCGTCTACCGGATCGGCTTCAATCCGCTGCATCGCCGGGTGTGGAGGGGTCAATGACGGAGCAGGGCACCGCTATCGTCGTCAAGCCGGGAGCGGTCCGCCTCGACGACCTCACGCGCGTGCTTGGAGGTGCACCCGTGGTGCTCGATGCCGCATTCTGGCCGCGCGTCGATGCGGCCGCGGCGATCGTCGCGAAGGCCGCGCAGGCTGCAGCTCCCGTCTATGGCATCAATACCGGCTTCGGAAAGCTGGCGTCGAAGCGGATTCCGCCGGACCAGACTGCGCTGCTCCAGCGCAATCTCATCGTCTCGCATTGCTGCGGCGTCGGGCCGGCCACGCCCGAACCGATCGTGCGCCTGATGATGGCGCTGAAAATCGTCTCGCTCGGACGCGGCGCCTCTGGTGTCCGCCGCGCGGTGATTGAGCAGCTTCAGGCGATGCTGGCGCGAGGTGTGTATCCGCTGGTGCCACAGCAGGGCTCGGTTGGCGCCTCCGGCGATCTCGCGCCGCTCGCGCACATGACGGCGGTGATGACCGGCGAGGGGCAGGCGGTCGTCGATGGCAAGATCGTAGCCGGCAGCGAGGCACTCGCCGCCGTCGGCCTTGCGCCGCTGACACTGGGCCCCAAGGAGGGGCTGGCGCTGATCAACGGCACGCAGTTCTCGACCGCCTACGCGATTGCCGCTGTGCTGCGCGCATTTCGCCTGCTGCGCGCTGCGCTGGTGACCGGTGCGCTGTCGGTCGACGCCGCGATGGCCTCGACTGCGCCGTTCCGTTCCGAGATCCAGGCGCTGCGCGGTCATCCCGGCCAGATCGCCGCAGCCGCGACGCTGACTGCGCTGCTCGACGGCAGCGACATCCGCCTGTCGCATCTCGAAGGCGACGAGCGCGTGCAGGATCCCTATTGCCTGCGCTGCCAGCCGCAGGTCGCGGGCGCTGCACTCGACCTGATCACGCAGGCCGCGCGCACGCTGATCGTCGAAGCCAATGCCGTCACCGATAATCCTCTTGTGCTGGTCGAGACCGGAGAGATCGTCTCCGGCGGCAATTTCCACGCCGAGCCGGTGGCCTTTGCCGCCGATACGATCGCACTGGCGATGTCGGAGATCGGTGCGATCAGCGAACGGCGCATCGCGACGCTGGTCGATCCCGCGCTCAATTTCGGCCTGCCGCCGTTTCTGACCCCTGATCCCGGCATCAATTCCGGCTTCATGATCGCCGAGGTGACGGCGGCGGCGCTCTACGCCGAGAACAAGCAGCGGGCGGCGGCCTGCTCGATCGACTCGACGCCGACCAGTGCCAACCAGGAGGACCACGTTTCGATGGCCGCCCATGCCGCGCGGCGCCTGTCAGACATGGCCGATAATCTCGCTGCGATCCTCGGCATCGAGCTTCTGGTTGCCGCGCAAGGCATCACGCTGCGCGCGCCGCATGCGACCAGCGCGCCGCTCGTCGCTGTCATTGCCAAGCTTCGCGAACAGGTGCCTGCGCTCGGCGCCGATCGTTACATGGCCGGCGATCTCGCCATAGCCGCCGCCTTGGTCGAAGCCGACGCGCTGCCGGCCGCGGCGATCGCGGCACTCTCATCCGATCCATTTCCGAGACTTGACTAAAAGAGGTCTTCGCATGAACCGCCGACTGGACAACGACCGCACCATCCGCGCCCCCCGCGGCAGCGAGATCAGCGCCAAGAGCTGGCTGACCGAAGCACCGCTGCGCATGCTGATGAACAATCTCGATCCGGATGTCGCGGAGCGCCCGAGCGAGCTTGTCGTCTATGGCGGCATCGGACGCGCCGCGCGCGACTGGGAGAGCTTTGACCGGATCACAGCCGCGTTGCGCAAGCTCGAGAGCGACCAGACGCTGCTGGTGCAGTCCGGCAAGCCGGTCGGCGTGTTTCGTACCCATGCCGACGCGCCGCGCGTGCTGATCGCCAACTCCAACATCGTGCCGCACTGGGCGACGCTTGACCATTTCAACGAGCTCGATCGCCTGGGCCTGATGATGTACGGCCAGATGACGGCGGGCTCGTGGATCTATATCGGCAGCCAGGGCATCGTGCAGGGCACTTACGAGACCTTCGTCGAGCTCGGCCGTCGCCATTATGGCGGCAGCCTCGCGGGAAAATGGATTCTCACCGCCGGTCTCGGCGGCATGGGCGGCGCGCAGCCGCTGGCCGCGACCATGGCCGGCGCGGCGATGCTCGCGGTCGAATGCCAGCCGAGCCGCATCGAGATGCGCTTGCGCACCGGCTATCTCGATCGCCAGGCCGCGACGCTCGACGAAGCGCTGGCGATCATGGCGGACGCCGCGAAGACGAAGAAGGCGGTCTCGGTCGGCCTGCTCGGCAATGCCGCGGAGATTTTCCCGGAGCTGGTGCGCCGCGGTGTCAAGCCTGACATCGTCACCGACCAGACCAGCGCGCATGACCCGATCAACGGCTATTTGCCGAAGGGCTGGACGCTCGCTGATTGGGAAGCCAAGCGAGCGTCTGATCCGAAGGCGGTGGAGCGTGCGTCGAAGACATCGATGGTCGAGCACGTCCAGGCGATGCTGGATTTCCACGCGCAAGGAATCCCGACGCTCGACTACGGCAACAACATCCGCCAGATGGCGCAGGACATGGGCCTGAAGAACGCGTTCGATTTCCCGGGCTTCGTGCCTGCCTATATCCGTCCGCTGTTCTGCCGTGGCGTCGGGCCGTTCCGTTGGGCCGCGCTCTCGGGCGATCCCGAGGACATCTTCAAGACCGATGCCAAGGTCAAGGAGCTGATGCCCGACGACAAGCATCTGCACAATTGGCTCGATATGGCCCGAGAGCGCATCAAGTTCCAGGGCCTGCCGGCGCGGATCTGCTGGGTTGGCCTTGGCGATCGTCATCGCCTGGGCCTCGCCTTCAACGAGATGGTGGCGCGCGGCGAGTTGAAGGCGCCGATCGTGATCGGCCGCGATCATCTCGACAGCGGCTCGGTGGCAAGCCCCAACCGCGAGACCGAAGCGATGAAGGACGGATCGGATGCGGTGTCCGACTGGCCGCTGCTCAACGCGCTCTTGAATTGCGCCAGCGGCGCGACCTGGGTCTCGCTGCATCACGGCGGCGGCGTCGGCATCGGCTATTCGCAGCACGCAGGCATGGTGATTGTCGCCGATGGCACACCGGAGGCCGCCAGGCGGATCGAGCGCGTGCTGTGGAACGATCCGGCCTCCGGCGTCATGCGCCATGCGGATGCGGGCTACGACATCGCGATCGACTGCGCCCGTGACAAGGGGCTGGATCTGCCGAGCCTTTCCAAGTAGCGCTACGTCAGCGACGACCTTGACCCCGCGCGGGGCGTCACTGACGACACCGCAGCCATTCTCCCCGGGGGATCTTATTTCGCGCCCTGAAGCGCGGTGGTCTGCTTGGCGAGCTGCTTGTCGAATTCCTCCGACAGGCCCGTAGCGTAGGTCGCAAGCTCGCCTGGCTTGACGAACGGATTCGGCGTCTCGTTCTTGATCTGCCGCCCACGCTTTTCCTGCATGCCATAGACCTCTGGATGCGGCCCGAGCAGCACGTCGATCTTCATCGCCTTGGCCTTCGCGAAGGTTGCGCGGTAGTCGTCGACGATACCGGGATAGGTGGGCTGGCCGACCAGCCGGTTCAGCGCCACGGTGCCGCTGCAGAAGAACAGCACCTCGCGGTCTTGGCCGCCGTCCTTCACCGTCATCTCCCAGCTCGTGCAGCCCGGCGAGTGGCCGGGCGTCGCATGCGCCGTCAGCGTGGCGTCGCCGAGCGTGACCTTGTCGCCCTCCTTCACGGCGCGGTCGACCTTCACGGGGGTAAAGGTGAGATCCTGATTCTTCTCGTCGCCCGGATAATAGCCGCCTTCGAGCAGCGGCTTGTCGCGCTCGCCGGCCACGAGCCGCGCGCCCGTCTCCTTCTTGATCTCGGCGAAGCCGCCGGTGTGGTCGAGATGGGCGTGCGTGTTGAGGATGTATTTGATGTCGGCAACCTTGAAGCCGAGTTTGGCAATGTTGTCTTTGATCATGCCGGTCGACTGAGACATCGCCGTGTCCATCAGGATCAGGCCTTGCGACGTCTTGATGACGTAGACCGCGATGCCGTCGGTGCCGACATAGTAGATGTTATCGATCAGATGGAACGGCTCGAACGGCGCGGTCCATTTCACCATGACTTGCGCCAGGAAATCCTTGAGGGTCTGCGCCTGCGCAACGGGCACGAAGAGTGTCAGCGCACACAGCGCGGTCATGAGCTTTCTCATGGATGGGTCCTCCCGATTGTTGTTGTCGTTGCGACCGCGCCTTCGCGCCGATCGACCAGCCGCACGCTAAATGTCAAGCGGTGAGGCAGCAACGGCCAGCGTTCGAAAAATTCCGCGTCATGCGCGGAATAAATCGTCACCCCGGCGGTCGAGCGCGCCACGTCCTTTGGACGTCAGGCGAGGGCGGCCTGGCGTTCCCGCATCGGCTCGCGGCTGCGATCGGCGCCACGCGGCTCGGCGAGCCGGGTGAAGCTGCGCTGGCCCGCATGCACGGGCGCCTCGACGATCACGCCTTCGCAGACGATCTGGCCGCCGAGCATCTTGAATTCGAGCTTGTCGTAGCGCGGCATCGTCTCGCCGTGCTCGGGCGGCAGCAGTCCGATGCGCCCCTGGATGTTCAGCGTGGCATCGCCCGTGCCGTGAAGCCGCGGATTCCACATCCTGATCCCGGTCTCGGCCCAGCGTTGCCGGATCAGCGCCGCGCGATCGGCGGGCTCCACGACCTTGGCACGAGCCTTCGGCGCGCTCGGGCTCTTCGGGGCGGGCGACACGGGCGCCGGCTCGATGTCCGCGGCGGCAACCGGCGCGCCGGCGATCGTCTCCTCAGCGACAACGGCCGCGACGGGCAAAGGATCGTTGGCGACGACCGGCTCGATCTCTACGGCAACGCTGGGAGCAGGCTCGCTGTCGATGCTGGTCGCGGCGACGACAGGCGCGGGGACCTCAGCGTCGACGACGATGACGGGCGTCTCATCGACGGAAACCGGTTCGAGCTCCACGGAAGCGACGGATGCGGGTTCGTCTTCAGTGACGAGCTCCGAGGGCTCACCCGAAAACGTCTCCGTCTCGACAGGCGCGATGAAGACCAGCTCGGCGACGACCGGCCCGACATCGGCCGGAAGTTCCGGAGATGCATCGCCGATGACAACGGGCTCAGGCGCCTCAACTGCTTCGACCGCAGGCGGATCGCTGCTGATGAGTCCGGGCGCGTCAACCGGCTCGCTCGCGACCTCGACCGAAGACGTCGAAACTTCCCCCTCGATGACAGGCTCGACTTCCGCCGGCGTCTCCCGGGATGAATCGTGGCCGACGTTGATATCGGTCAGCGCCGCGGACGGGCTCTCTTCGATGACGGAGACAATGGTGTTGTCCTCGGCGACCGGAGCAGCTGCTGCGATAAGGGCGGGCTCTTCTTCCGCGGCGATCTGCGGCACGTCGATGCTGACGCTGTGCGGCAGAGGCCGAAGCCGGTTGAACGCCCATTTCACCGCTGGAATGCGGCTCAGCAACGATATCAGTCTCGAAAGCACTGGGAGTTGTCCAAGAGGTACTCAGGCCGTTGACAATCGCTGATTCGCCAGCAATGTGAAAAACTGCCCGGCCGTCACACCCCTGTCAATCTAGGCGGGACCAATTGCAGAACATCTGCACAGTCCCGCGCGCCACAGGCGTTCATTCGAAATGCATTGATGCGAGCGGATCGTCGTCGCGGTCGGGCAGATGCGTCGGAGCAACCGCGTGCTCCGTCTTGCGGATGTGCGAATGGGCAGGCGCGTGCTTGCGGAGCAGTACCACGGTCAGCGCGTCGCATTCCGCTTGTTCGCTGCTCCATGCGCAGTCGAGGCCTGACGACTGTGCGGACCACGCCTGCGCCGGGCCGGCGATTGCCAGGGACAAGATGAGCCGCAAGGCGGTGACGATGATTGTCTTTGTCATGGGACGCTCCAATCCGTTCCATCAGCAGGATCAGGCGAGGCGGGGCGATATTCCGCGCCGCCACATGGCCGCGCGGCAGCTCACGTGGGATTTAACGGCCGTGAGGCAGGCGTGAGGGGGCGTGTCCGTTCGACAGCGAAGGAGCGAACAAGTGACCTGCAGGACATACCTGCAGGACATGACGTCGGGCTTTCCAGCGCCATCCTTCCGGCCTAATTTGAAACATCCGGGGAGTGAGGAACGCCATGAAGAAGCTTGCCGCCATCGCAGCGGTTCTGGTCTGGTCGACTTGTGCCTACGCGCAGGACCGCAGCATTACCGTAGCCTCGACGACATCGACGGAACAGTCGGGCCTGTTCGGCTATTTGCTGCCGTTGTTCTCGAAGGCCGAAGGCATCGAGGTGAAAGTCGTTGCCGTCGGCACCGGCCAGGCGCTGGACATCGGGCGGCGCGGCGATGCCGACGTGGTGTTCGTCCATGACAGGCCGGCCGAAGACAAGTTCATGTCCGAAGGGCAGGGCGTGAAGCGTTTTGACGTCATGTACAACGATTTCATCATCATCGGCCCGAAGAGTGACCCCGCGAAAATCGCCGACGACAAGGACGTCGCTGATGCCCTGCGCAAAATCGCGGCTGCAAAAGCGCCGTTCATCTCGCGCGGCGACAGGTCCGGTACCCATGCGGCCGAGCTGAGATTGTGGAAAGAGGCAGGCATCGACATCGCGACCGGCAAGGGCAGCTGGTATCGCGAGATCGGTCAGGGCATGGGGCCGGCGCTGAACATGGCGTCGTCGTCGAACGCCTACCTTCTGTCAGACCGCGGCACCTGGCTGTCATTCAAGAATCGGGGCGAGCTTGCGATCCTGACCGATGGCGACAAGCGGCTGTTCAATCAGTACGGTGTCATGCTGGTCAATCCGGAAAAGCATCCGAACGTGAAGGCGAAGGACGGGCAGGCCTTCATCGACTGGCTGATCTCGCCCAAGGGGCAGGACGCGATCGCCGGCTACAAGGTCGGCGGCGAGCAGCTATTTTTCCCCAACGCGTCCCACTAGCAGGAAGGCGACGGTCGAGACCGCCACGCTGAGCGCGAGCAGGATCAGCCCGAGCCCGAGCGCCAAAGGCAGGTCGCCCTTGCTGGTCTCCAGTGCGATGGCGGTGGTCATCGTGCGGGTAAAGCCGCGAATGTTGCCGCCGACAATGATGATGGCGCCGACTTCGGCGATGGCGCGTCCGAACGCCGCGAGAAAGGCCGTCAGCAGCGAGGTCCGGCCCAGTGCGAACAGCAGGCCGATGCTCCGCAGCGTCGATAGTCCATCGATTCGCGCGAGGTCGCCATATTCCGCCCACAGCAGGCTCGCCGGCCGGTGCACCAGCGCAACCACGATCGGGGTTGCCAGCAGCGTCTGTGCGATCACCATGGCCGTCGGCGTGAACAGCAGGCCGGCCGCACCGAGCGGGCCGGAGCGCGACAGCAGAAGATAAAGCGCGAGCCCGACCACGACCGGCGGCAGGCCAAGCAGCGCATTGGTCAACACGATCACCACCTGCCGCCCGCGGAAACGAGAGATCGCAAGCAAGGCCCCGAACGGCGCGCCGATCAGCAGTGCGACGATGCTGGCGGTCAGGCTCACGCGCACCGACAGGGCGACGATGCCGAGCAGCTCCGGATCGGCTTCGCCGATCAGCGTGAAGGCAGCAACGATGGATCGTGCGAAGTCGTTCATCCGGCCTCAGGCCTCAGCGCCTGGCCGAATGTGCTGGAATGGTCGATGTCGTGGCTGCCAAGTTGCTTCACACGGGTCCCTGCCGCTTGTGCCGACAGTCAGAGAATACAGGGGACCAGCGGTTTTGAAACTCTATTCATTCGCAAGCAGATGCCGCCTTCGCGTCAGGCCGGCTCTCGGGCCGCAATGGGCTGGGCACTCTGCTTCGCGGAAGCTCCGCCCCACAGCCAGCTTGCAAGCGGAATGGCGAGGATCGCTCCGATGAGTTGCGCGGCAATGAAGGCCGGCACGCCCTGCGGAGCGATGCCTGCAAAGGTGTCGGATAGGGATCTGGCAATGGTGACGGCGGGATTGGCGAATGACGTCGAGGCCGTGAACCAATAGGCCGATGTGATGTACAGGCCGACCGCGTAGGGAACGGCGGCCGAGGTTCGCGATGCGACGCCAAAAATCGTCAGCAGCAGACCGAAGGTCGCCACGGCCTCGGCGAGCCACTGTCCTGTCCCGCTGCGTTCGGTCAGCGAGAGCTGGAGCACGGGAAGCCCGAACATCAGGTGCGCGATCCACACGCCGATGATTGCACCGGCGATCTGCGCAGCGGTGTAGATCGCAGCATCGGTCCAGGTCGTCTCACTGCGTAGCGCGAAGACAAGAGTCACCGCCGGATTGAAATGAGCGCCCGATACGGGCCCAAACATCAGGATCAGCACGACGAGGATGGCGCCTGTGGCGATCGTGTTGCACAAGAGCGCCAGCGCGACGTTTCCGCCGGAGAGCTTTTGGGCCATGATTCCGGAGCCGACTACCGCGGCGAGCAGGAACGCCGTGCCGAGCCATTCGGCAAATGCGCGCTGTGCAAGGCCCGGCATCAGACGCCGCGGTCCAGTCGGACGCGCTCGCCGTCTTCCTTGACGAATTCGCCGTGCTGCGCGGGGAGGAGATCCAGCACCAACTCGGAGGGACGGCAAAGCTTCACGCCTTTCGGCGTGACCACGATCGGCCTGTTGATCAGGATCGGATGGGCCATCATGGCATCGAGAAGCTGGTCGTCGGTCAAGGCCGCGTTGCTGAGCCCGAGCTCGGCATAGGGTGTGCCCTTCTCGCGCAGCAGCTCGCGCAACGAGACGCCCATGCGTACGGCAAGCTGCTGCAACAAAGCGCGCGACGGCGGCGTCTTGAGGTATTCGATCACATGCGGCTCGATGCCGGCGTTCCGGATCATGGCGAGTGTGTTGCGCGAGGTGCCGCAGGTTGGATTGTGGTAAATGATCGCGTCCATCGCCGGTCCCTTCAGCAGCAGGCCTGTGACGGCTTCGGCGCGGCTTGCGGCTCACAGCAGGCGGATGTCTGCTCATGCGCAACTCGGGCGCGGTTCTCGCCGCTGCCGTCGCCGTAATCGGTGCTCTCGCCGGTGGTGTGAAACGTTTCCCAGGCGATGCCGGCGGGATCGTCGATCCAGGATTTCTCCGACTTGGCATAGCAGCAGGCCGTCTGCCCCTGTTCGATGATGTTGCCGCCGGCCTGGCGCAACCGCGCATAGACCTCTCGCAGCTCATCACCGGTCTCGACCTGGATGCCGAGATGGTCAAGACCCGGCGTGCGACCGCGAGTCGAGATCGCGAAATTGACGCGAGGGTCTTCGAGCATCCATTTGGCGTAGTCGGATTTCACCACCGAGGGCCCGCTTGCGAACAGGGCGGAATAGAATCCGATGGAGCGGGAGAGGTCGTCGACGGAGACGTGAACGTGCAGGCGCTTCATGCTCTGTCCTTTCAGGCCAAAACTTTGCTGCGCTTTCGCGCGGGTTTCGAAGACGGGGCGCACGACACGCCGTCGCAGCAGTTTTCGGTCAGGAAGCCGACCAGCGAATTCATGGTCTCGAACCGCGCCGCATAGATCATCGAACGCCCCTCGCGCCGGACCGTGGCGAGCCCGGCCATTCGCAGCCGGTCGAAGTGAAACGTCAGCGTGTTGGGGGCGAGATCCAGCGCGTCCGCGATCGCGCCTGCGGCCATGCCTTTGGGGCCTGCCTGCACCAGCAGGCGGAACACGTCGAGACGATTATCCTGCGCAAGCGCGCCAAGGGCCGCGACGGCATCTGTCTTTTCCATGTTTCAACGATTATTGAAATGATGCCGGCGCGTCAACTTAAATCTCCGCTGTTCCGACGGGCAAAACACTTAGCCGTCCGCGGCGCCCTGAAGAGTCAAGACTGCTACGCAAAAAAATATTCTACTTTACCAAAATTCGGAAATGGCGTATGTATCGCTTCACCTCACCCGGCACGAGGGACGGATCGCGAGTCGTCCGGTACGTGGGTGAGTTGCGGTGGACGCGGGCGCGTCGGCACGCAAGGGTCGGGAGCAGGGCGGGCGGAGGATTGAGCCGAACCTCGTGAGCTTCGACCGCGTGTGACGAACGGCGCGCGCTGCGTACGGCAAAACCGTGTGGTCCTGACTGTCGTCGCTACAGTCAAGCCTTGCGGAAGGCGGCAGCGGGCCAACCGGCTCCTCACCGTCAACTTTTCGCAAGGCGACGGAGGCCAAAGGAATTCGGCTCCGGGGAGGGCACGGCATAAGCCGTCAAACCACTCGCGCAGGGAAGGTCGGGATGTCTCGGCTGCCCTGTACGCCGCTGTGCAGTTTTCGTTGCGCTACATGCGCACAGCGGACCGCGGGTGCCAGCCAGCACCCGGCCTTCCCTGCGCCCTCGGCATTCCCGGGGGCGAGACCAGCCGCAAAACTCGGGCCGAAACGGCCGCGAGGCCGCGAAATCATGCCGTTTGGAAATCATGCCCTTTGCCAGCGGAAAGGCGACTTTATTCTCGCCACGGATGCTTTAAGGAAGAGCCTGGATGCGACGCAGCACTCAAGGCGCGCCGCGGGTCAAATTTAGGTCAAGCCGGGCGCGCTGCCGCAGAGGCCGGGCTCGCTCAACGAGAAGGACGTCATTTTATGATCAATACCGTTGGCATCATCGGAGCAGGGACCATGGGCAACGGCATCGCCCAGATCTGCGCGGCGGCCGGGCTTTCGGTCGTGATGGTCGACATCTCCGATGCGGCGGTGAGCCGCGGCATTTCGACCGTCGGCGGCAGCCTCGAGCGCCTGGTCAAGAAGGACAAGATGTCGGCGGCCGATCGCGAGGCGACGTTGAAGCGCATTACCGGCACGACCGATCGCGCAAAACTTTCCGATTGTGATCTCGTCATCGAGGCCGCGACCGAGAACGAGGAGTTGAAGGTCAAGATCCTGAAGGACCTCTGCGCCACGCTGTCGCCGCGCACGCTGGTCGCGACCAACACCTCGTCGATCTCGATCACCAAGCTTGCGGCCGCGACCGATCGTCCCGATCGCTTCATCGGCATGCACTTCTTCAACCCGGTTCCGGTGATGGCGCTGCTGGAACTCATCCGCGGATTGCAGACCTCGGACGACACCCACGCCAAGGCGCTCGATTTCGCCCAGCGCGTCGGCAAGGTGGCGATCACGGCCAAGAACAGCCCGGGTTTCGCCGTCAACCGCATCCTGTGCCCGATGATCAACGAGGCAATCTTCGCGCTCCAGGAGGGCATTGCGACCGCGGAGGAGATCGACGCCGGCATGAAGCTCGGCTGCAATCATCCGATCGGGCCGCTGGCGCTGGCCGATCTCGTCGGCCTCGACACCATGCTGTCGGTGATGGAGGTCTTTTATAAAGGCTTCAACGACCCCAAATACCGTCCGGCCCCCTTGCTCAAGGAAATGGTCGATGCCGGCCATCTCGGCCGCAAGACCGGGCAGGGCTTTTACACCTACGGCGCCTGATCAAGGTGTGGGCGGCGGACCTTCGGCGTCCGCCGCTCCATCCCGCAATTTGCGCTACGACAAAGACGTCGTGTGCAATTGGCCCGACAATGTCGAACGGGTGGTTCGCGGGAACAACAAAACGGAAAACGAAGGACATGTCGGATCGACTGAAGGCCGAGCGCGAGGCGGCGGCCACGCGGCGGAACCTGCTGACCCAGGATGCGATCGAGCGCACCGGGATTACCGAGGCGATGATCGGGGAACTCGTCACCCGCTTCTACGGACGCGTCCGTGAGGATGCGCTGCTCGGGCCGGTGTTCGCGATCGTGCAGAATTGGGACGAGCATCTCGATAAGCTCAAGGATTTCTGGTCGTCGGTCGTGTTGATGAGCGGCCGCTATCACGGTTCGCCGATGCGGGCGCATATGCCATTCAGCCTGGTCGGAGATCACTTCGATCGCTGGCTCGATCTATTCGAGCAGACTGCGTGCGAAGTTTGCCCGCCGCCGGCGGCCGCGCTGTTCATCGACAAGGCGCGCCGCATCGCCGACAGTTTTGAGATGGCGTCGGCCACCATCGCCGGCCGCATCGCGTCGCCGCGTCACATGCTCAGGTCCTGAACACGACAGGCCTGCGTGAAACGTGCAGTTGAATCGCGTTGCGGTTGCGTTGCGCCATCGACAGCGCGTCACACCAATTCCCGCATCATCGGTCTGATCTGCAAAATCATCATACCAATCGCGCGGCATGACGTTGAAATGGCAAAATCGCGTTGAATGCGTTCAATCGTGTTCAATCAAAGCGAGCATAGCCATATTGATGCACTGCGGCGCCAATTCTTCGCCTTCATTTCGGCAGAGTTCCAGCGCCTGCTAGCATGCATGTCGAATGCATCGTTCAACACCGCATCGTCATCCTCCGACACCATTGCGGAACCTGAATCCTGCGCGGAGCAAACGCGGCGAACGCTATTGCTTGGTGCGCTCGCCACCACCGCCTGTCTCGGCTGTGCTGCGCCGGCGCGTGCGGGAGAGGATCCACCGGGCTCCGACGAGCGGCCGCAAAAGGGCGACGTGCTCGTGTTCTCCGAAGGCGACAGCGAGGGAAAGCTCATCAAAGCGGCCGACCTGACGTCTGGCGGGCCACCGGTCCATGCCTGGCCGCAGGATCCCAAGACGTCGGTGGTGCGCAACGCCTCGCGGCTCAACGAGATCCTGATCATCCGGCTCGATCCCGCCGAACTCGACGAGCAAACCAAAGCTCGTGCCGTCGACGGCATCCTCGCCTATTCGGCGATCTGCTCCCATGCCGGCTGTCCCGTCACCGCCTGGGTCAAGAGCGATGTCGGCGACAAGGAGGTGTTCAAGTGCATGTGCCACAACTCCGAATACGACCCACGCGCGGGCGCGCAGGTGGTGTTCGGACCGGCGCTGCGGCGGCTTGCCGCGCTGCCGCTGGCGCTCGCTGACGGTTCGCTCAGCGTCGCGGGCGGATTCATCGGAAAGGTAGGTGGCGCGCAGCCGGGATGATGATGGACGGTGCGGGGTGTGCCCGCGTCATGAGAGGCCGCATCCGCCGAAGGGCGGACGTCGGGACGAACGACAAGAATTCAAAACAAGAATTCAATTGGATGAAAAAGGGGAACGTCCATGAAAACGTCCATCAAAACGTACGCGACCAGGAAGCAATTGCTGCTGTCCGGCTTCGTCGCCTTCACGTGTGTCGCCTCGACCGCCGCGATCGCCGGCCCGATCGAGAGCTATGCGCCCGTCACCCAGCAGCGCCTGGAGAATCCCGAACCGGGCAACTGGATGCTCTATCGCCGCACTTATGACGGGCAGGGCTATAGCCCGCTCGACCAGATCAACACCTCCAACGTCAAGGATCTCACGCCGGTCTGGACGTTTGCCACCGGCGTGGTCGAGGGCCACGAGGCGCCGCCGATCGTCAACAATGGCGTGATGTTCGTGGCAACGCCGATGGGGCAGGTGATCGCGCTGAACGCGAAAACCAGCGATGAATATTGGCGCTACAAGCGGCAGCTTCCCGACGATCTGTTCCAGCTGCATCCGACCAGCCGCGGCGTCGGCCTGTGGGAGGACAAGCTCTATCTTGCCACCACCGACGATCACGTCGTCGCGCTCGACGCCAAGACCGGCAAGGTGGTGTGGGACACCAAGGTGCAGGATTACAAGAAGGGTCAGTACATGACCCTGATGCCGCTGATCGTCGACGGCAAGGTCATCGTCGGCGGCTCCGGCGGCGAGTTCGGCGTGCGCGGCTATGTCGCCGCCTATGATGCCAAGGACGGCAAGGAGCTGTGGCGGACCTTCACCATTCCCGGCGAAGGCGAAGCCGGTCATGACACCTGGCAAGGCGACGACTGGAAGAACGGCGGCGGCTCGGCCTGGATGACCGGCACCTACGACAAGGACACCAAGACGGTCTATTGGGGCGTCGGCAATGCCGCGCCGTGGCCCGGCGAGATGCATCCCGGCGACAATCTCTACACCTCGTCGGTGCTCGCGCTCGATCCGGGCAATGGCAAGATCAAGACCTATCACCAGTACCACCAGAACGATTCCTGGGACTGGGACGAGGTCGATGCGCCAATGTTGATCGACCTGCAGCGTGACGGCCGCAGTATCAAGAGCCTGGTCCATCCCGGCCGCGACGCGATCTTCTGGGTGCTCGAGCGCACGCCGACCAAGATCAACTACATCGCCGGCTGGCCGTTCGTCTCGACCGACGTCTGGAAGGGTATCGACGAGAACGGCAAGCCGATCGTCGATCCCGCGCACAAGCCGGTCGTCGGCAAGCGCGTCGAGTTCTGTCCGTCACTGTGGGGCGGCAAGGACTGGCCGTCGGCGGCCTACAGCCAGAAGACCGGCCTCGTCTACGTACCCGCCAACGAGAACTTCTGCGGCGGCTTCACCGGCGAGAAGATCGCGCTCAAGCCCGGTGAGCTCTGGCTCGGCACCAAGCCGGAGGACATCGGGTTGAAGACCAAGCCGGGCGCCGATCATTTCGGCGAGATCCAGGCCTGGGATCCCGCGACCGGCAAGAAGGTGTGGCAGCACAACTTCCCGAAATCACAGATGTTCGGGTCGGTCACGGCAACTGCGGGCGATCTCGTCTTCGGCGGCGGCACCAACGACCGCAACTTCCGCGCCTTCAACGCGAAGACCGGCGAGCTGTTGTGGGAGCAGAAGACCAACTCCGGCATCATGGGCATGCCGATGTCCTATGAGATCGACGGCACGCAATACATCGCGATCCAGTCGGGCTGGGGTGTGGACGCGCAACGCATCCAGGATGCGCTCGCGACCAACAATATCGGCATCGAGTCCAACGTGCCACAAGGCGGCGTGATCTGGGTGTTCGCGCTGAAGAAGTAAGCTCCGCGGCGGATCGAAGTAGGCGGAGCAGCGGGGGGGTGGCGAGTGCGGCGGACGGCAACGTCCGCCGCATCTTGCGTGGACGACCGTGGCCTACTTGCCCTGGCGGTCGACCTTGTCCTTCTCCGCCTGATTCATCTCCCGAAGCTTCGGATCAGAGGTGCTTTGCCCGGTGGTCTGGGTCGGGGAGGCGGGTGGGGCGCTGGCGTTAGGAAGTGAATTCTGCTCCGGCGCGGTAGGACGCGTCGCCGTGGTTGGCGGCGAGGCGGTGTTGCTCTGGGCGAACGCGGCTGTATCAGTCAAAAGAAAGGCGCTCGACAGCAGCGAGACTGCGAGCGCCCTTGGAATGTTGATCATCGATCTGCTCCTGTCAGATCGAAGAGAAACGGCGCGAGGCCGCCGGATGTTCCGTCACGCCTCCAATTGCTTGCCGATCGGGAGCGCGCGGATGCGCTTTCCGGCCGCCGCGAAGATTGCGTTCATCAGCGCCGGTGCGAATGGCGGTACGCCGGGCTCGCCGACGCCGCTCGGGGGCGTGTCGGGGCCGGGCGGCACGATGTAGACATTGGTCACCAGCGGAGCCTCGTCCATCCTGACGACCTGGAAGTCGTCAAAATTCTTCTGCTCCACCTTGCCGTCCTTGAAAGTGACCGCGCCATATTTGGCGAGGCTCAGGCCCATGATCGCGGCGCCCTCGATTTGCGAGGCGATACGCTCCGGGTTGACATAGGTGCCGCAGTCGATCGCGGTGTCGACCCGCGGCACTGTCAGCTTGCCCTTGTCGTCGACGGCCACCTCGACGATGGTCGCGATGTAGCTGACGAAGCTGCGGTGCACGGCGATGCCGAGGCCATGCCCCTTCGGGACCTGACGGCCCCATTCGCCCTTCTCGGCGACCAGCTCGACCACCTTGCGCAGGCGCGCGGTGTCGATCGGGTAGCTGTCATAGGGTTCGCCGTAATTCCACATGTCCTTCACGTTGGGCTTGACGATCCGAGGCGTGCCGATCAGTGCCAGCAGCGTCTCCTTCTGGTCGCGCCCGGTCGCATTCGCGATTTCGCCGACCATCGACTGCACCGCGAAGGCGCGCGGGATGTTCGAGACCGAGCGGAACCAGCCGATGCGGGTGAACGCTGCTGCTTCCGGATTCTCGCAACTGATATTGGCGATCTCGAACGGCATGTCGACGAGACCCATGCCGAGCTCGAATGCTGCCGCGTGCTTGGCACCGGCGGCGAAGGTCGAGGCGATGGTCGGCGCCACGCTGCGGTGGCGCCAGGCGATCACCTTGCCGTTCTTGTCGAGTCCCGCCTCGATGCGCTCCGCCGAAACGGTATGCAGGAAGTCGTGGTGGAGGTCGTCCTCACGGGTCCACTGCACCTTGACGGGCGTGCCGAGCTCCTTCGACAGCAGCGCCGCCTCGAGCGCAAAGTCGCATTTCGACTTGCGGCCGAAACCGCCGCCGAGCAGCGTGACATTGACGGTGACATTGCCTTCTGGAATGCCGAGCGTCTTGGCGACGTCCTCGCGGGTGCCGCCGGGGCTCTGGACCGGCGCCCAGATCTCCGCCTTGTCGCCCTTGACGTCGGCAACCGCGACCGGCGGCTCCATGCTGACATGGGCGAGGTGGGGCAGATAATATTCCCCGATCACGACCTTGTCGGCGGCCTTCAGCGCGGCGTCCGCGTCGCCCTCCTGGCGCACGACGAGGCCCGGCTTGCGCGAGGCCTCCTCGAGCTCCTTGCGATAGGCGACCGAGTCGTATTTGCCGTTGGCGCCGTCGTCCCAGACGAGCTTCAGCGCGTCGCGGCCCTTGATCGCGGCACCGGTGTTGCGCGCGATCACCGCGACGCCGCCGAGCGGCTGGAATTTCGACGGCCACGGCCAGCCGCGCACCTGCATCACCTTCTCGACGCCGGGCACCTTCAGTGCCGCGTCCGGTTCGAACGAGGTGAGCTTGCCGCCGGTCACCGGCGGACGCGCGATCACGGCATATTTCATCCCGGGCAGGCGCACGTCGGCGCCGTAACGGGCCTTGCCGGTGGTGATGTCGTGTAGATCGACGATGCTGACCTGGCCCTTGCCGAGATAGCGGAAGTCCTTGGGGTCCTTCAGCTTGAGGCCTTCGATGCTCGGCACCGACTCCTTGGCGGCGTCGGCTGCGAGCTCGCCGAAGCCGAGCTTGCGGCCGCTGGCGCTATGGACGACCTCGTGATTGACCGCCTTCACTTCGGTCGCCGGCACGCTCCAGCGTTTTGCCGCGGCCTGCTCCAGCATGGTGCGGGCGGAGGCGCCGATCTGGCGCATCGGGACCAGATAGTGACGCGTGCTGCGCGAGCCGTCGGTGTCCTGGTTACCGAACTTGACCTCGTCACCATGGGCCTGCTCGACCTTCACCTTGGACCAGTCGGCCTCCATCTCCTCGGCCACGATCAGCGGCAGGCTGGTGCGCACGCCGGTGCCCATCTCGGCGCGGTGGGCGAGGATGGTGACGGTGCCATCGGGTGCGACCGCGACGAACACGCGCGGATCGACCACGACGCCATGCGGCATCTTGCCGGCACCGGTCTCATAAGCAAAGGCCTGGCGCGACATCACGGGGGCGGCGAGCACGAAACCGCCGGTGACGCCGAGCCCTTTCAAGATGCTGCGGCGTGAGACCTTCTCGACCTTCAGATTCTTTTCGAATCCGCGAAGCTTCCGGGGATTGTCGATGAAATTCATGTCACACTCCCGTCGATGCGAGGTGGACGGCGTTCTCGATACGCTGGTAGCAGCCGCAGCGGCAGATGTTGCCGGCCATCGCCTCGCGGATCTGGTCATGTGACGGCTTGGGATTCTCCATCAGGAGCGCCGCGGCCTGCATGATCTGGCCGGCCTGGCAGAAGCCGCATTGGGGAACATTGACCTGGCGCCAGGCCTTCTGGACGGGATGATCGCCGTCCGGATGCAGCCCCTCGATCGTGGTGACCTCGCGCCCCGCCACGTCGTTGATCGAGGTAATGCAGGAGCGGACCGCCTCCTTGTCGACGATGACGGTGCAGGCGCCGCACAGGGCCTGACCGCAGCCGAACTTGGTGCCGGTCAGCCCGGCTTCGTCGCGCAGGAACCAGAGTAGCGGGAGATCGGGGTCGCCGTCCCAGCTCTGTTCCTGGCCGTTGATCTTCACCTTGATCATGATCGTCCCTCGCTCTTCATAAGCTTGCCGAAGTTGGAATAGCCGACGTCGGTCGGCTCCGTGGTCCGTGTGTCGTCGCAACCGCATCCCGGCCCGTTGTCCCGCGCGGGCAAATCCCGGCAGGAAGCTGAAATGCGAATCGCAATGTCCGGATGTGCTCGATACCTCTCGTTTTGTTCTTGATTGATTGAACTCGCGCGGCATCGTGACGACGCGACCGTAGCAGAGGTCGCGCCGGACCGGCATTCACAGCCCGGTGTTCTCGACGTGAACAGAATGCATCCGGGGTTTGTCAAAAGCAGGGCGCGGCCACATGTCGCGCGTTGCACAATTATGGAATCTGAGACGGGAAAAAAGCTTCGTCCGCCCGAGGGACTGCGCGGACGAAGCAGTTATGCCTCAGTCGAGGGAGGGAGAATCGCAGGGCACGCTGACTTCAAGCAGGAAGTGGGCGGCACTGCGCAGTCATTCAGAGACCAGGACTGAGGGAGCGGAACGCGCTCGCAGACGCAAAGTGCACAGGCGGCAAACTCGCGGCAAATCATTCAAGAGCTGTCCGTTACCTCGCTGGCGACCAGCGAGGCGACGGACAAATTCTTGGCGGCCTTGTCAGGCGGCTTTGGCCTTGGCCACGTGGGTCGCGATCGCATCCATCAGCGCCGGCGACAGGCAGTCATAGGGCTCGAGCCCGATTTCCTTCAGCCGCGACCGTATGCCGGCCATCTGCTCCGGCTTGACGCCGGATTCGATCACCGAGGAGACGAAGGCGGCGAATTGCGGTGCCTGCGAACCCTGCTCCTGGAACAGCTCCGGATGGATGAAATCGAGGCCGTAGAACGGATGGTTCTTGTTCTCGATGCGGCCGAACATATGGGTGCCGCAGGCCTTGCAGGCATGGCGCTGGATCACCGCAGAAGGATCGACGATCTGGAGCTTGTCGCCGTTCTCGAGCACGGTGACGTTCTGGCGCGGCACCACGGCGACGACGGAGAACGTCGCGCCCTGCGGCTTCCAGCACTTGGTGCAGCCGCAGGCGTGATTGTGGGCCACGTCGCCCTTGATGCCGACCTTGACCTGATGGTCATTGCATTTGCAGACGAGCGTGCCGCCAGCAAAATGGCCAGTGCCTTGTTTAATGCCGTTATCGATCGAGGGATGGAGTGCAACAGTCATGGGTCGATCCTCCTTGGGTGTGACGCTTTCGGGCTAGAACACGACGACTGAACGGATGGATTTGCCTTCATGCATCAGGTCGAAGCCCTTGTTGATGTCTTCGAGCTTGAGCGTGTGGGTGATCATCGGGTCGATCTGGATCTTTCCGTTCATGTACCAGTCGACGATCTTCGGCACGTCGGTGCGGCCGCGCGCGCCGCCGAAGGCGGTGCCACGCCAGTTGCGGCCGGTGACGAGTTGGAACGGACGGGTTGCGATTTCCTTTCCGGCTTCGGCGACGCCGATGATGATCGAGGTGCCCCAGCCGCGATGGCAGGCTTCCAGCGCCTGGCGCATCACCGTGGTGTTGCCGGTGCAGTCGAAGGTGTAGTCGGCACCGCCGTCGGTTAGCGTGACCAGATGCGGGACGATGTCGCCAGTGATCTTCTTCGGGTTGACGAAGTCGGTCATGCCGAACCGGCGGCCCCATTCCTCCTTGGAGTCGTTGACGTCGACGCCGATGATCTTGTCGGCGCCGGCCATCTTGGCGCCCTGGATCACGTTCAACCCGATACCGCCGAGGCCGAACACGACGACGTTGGAGCCCGGCTCGACCTTGGCGGTGTTGACGACGGCGCCGACGCCAGTGGTGACGCCGCAGCCGATGTAGCAGCTCTTGTCGAAGGGAGCGTCCTCGCGGATCTTCGCTACCGCGATCTCCGGCAGCACCGTGAAGTTCGAGAAGGTCGAGCAGCCCATATAGTGGTAGATCGGCTTGCCCTTGTAGGAGAAGCGGCTGGTGCCGTCGGGCATCACGCCCTTGCCCTGCGTCGCGCGGATCGCGGTGCAGAGATTGGTCTTCTGGCTCAGGCAGCTTTTGCACTGGCGGCATTCCGGCGTGTAGAGCGGAATGACGTGATCGCCGGGCTTCACCGAGGTCACGCCCGCGCCGATCTCGCGGATGATGCCGGCGCCCTCATGGCCGAGGATCGACGGAAAGATTCCTTCGCTGTCGAGACCGTCGAGCGTGTAGGCGTCGGTGTGGCAGATGCCCGTGGCCTTGATCTCGACCAGGACTTCGCCGGCCTTCGGCCCTTCCAGATCGACTTCGACAATCTCGAGCGGTTTTTTCGCTTCGAAAGCGACGGCGGCACGTGTCTTCATCGGTAACTCCTCATATTCTCGCAGGGCGCCAAGACTTAGGTCTCGGCCGGGCCCCAAACGTTCACTTCTTGCCCATGCATGAGTCTTCATTCTTGGTATAGGCGGCGTTCTTGTCCTCATGCTTGCCGGGACGGGCGCGGCCCCAAGCCTCGTTGGAGCGGGCGCGCAGATAGACGTAGAGATCGTCCATGTAGCAGGCGACGTTCGGGTTATCTCCGAAGGCCGGCATCACGTTCTCTGCGGCGGTCGAGATGTTCTTGCGGCCCGAGGCGACGACACCGAGAAAATCGGCATAGCTCATCGTCTTGAGCGAATCCTTCAGTGCGGGTGCATAGGTCGAGCCCATGCCGTCCGGGCCATGACACACATGGCAGTCCGAGTGATAGCGACGGTATCCGGAATAGGTGTACCAGTCGACGGAGTCGCCGTTGATCTTGTAGGTCGGGCTGCCCTCCTTGTCGAGCCATTCGCCAGTTTCGGTCTGCTTGACGGCGGCCGGGTCGCCCGAGCCGTCGTCCGCGACAGCAATTCCTCCGGACGCAACGAAGATCATCGCAGCAATGACAGAGCAGATTTTACGCAAAAGGTGTTCCTCGAAGGCATCAGGTGGAGACGAGCCGGCGCGTGGAGTTGATCCACGCGCCGGAGCGATACGAAGGCGAGGCTAGTTCGTCGCGGGCAGCGAGAACACGGTCAGCGTACCGCCGAGGGCCGTGTAGTTGCTGAGCGCGGCGTAGCCGCCGACTGCGCCGAGGCCCGCGGTCGGATCGGTCAGACCTGCTGCCAGACCGATGCCGGCCCAGCCGCCCACACCGGAGAGCACTGCAACATACTGCTTGCCGCCGTTCTCGTAGGTGGTGACGTTGCCGATGATGCCGGAGGGAGTCTTGAACTTGTAGAGCTCCTTGCCGGTCTTGGCGTCGACCGCCTTCAGATAGCCTTCGAGCGTGCCGTAGAACACGACGCCGCCGGCGGTTGCGAGCGCACCCGACCAGACCGAGAACTGCTCCTTGTTCGACCAGACGATCTTGCCGGTCTTGCCGTCCCAGGCGATGAAGTTACCCATGTTGGTCTCGCCCTGCGGCGGATACATCGAGAGCGTCGCACCCACATAGGGCTGGCCCGCGGTGTAGCTCACCTTGAACGGTTCGTAGTCCATGCAGACGTGGTTAGTCGGGACGTAGAACAGCTGCGTGTCGGGCGAGTAGGCCGCCGGCTGCTCGTCCTTGGTGCCGAGCGCGGCCGGGCAGATGCCCTTCACGTTGTGATCTTCGCCGGCCTTGTCGGTCGAAGCTGCGTCGAGCACCTTCGGACGGCCATAGGTCGCGGAGTTCTTGTCCATGTCGACGCCGGAGGTCCAGTTCACCTTCGGATCGTACTTTTCGGCGACCAGCAGCTCGCCGTTGGTGCGATCGAGCGTGTAGCCGAGACCGTTACGATCGAAGTGCGTCAGCAGCTTGCGCGGCTGGCCGTTGATCGACTGATCCGAGAGGATCATCTCGTTGACGCCGTCATAGTCCCATTCGTCATGGGGCGTCATCTGGTAGACCCACTTGGCGACGCCGGTGTCCGGATTACGTGCCCAGATCGTCATCGACCACTTGTTGTCACCGGGACGCTGCTTCGGATTCCAGGTCGAGGGATTGCCCGATCCGTAGTAGATCAGGTTCAGCTCGGGATCGTAGGAGGTCCAGCCCCAGGTGGCGCCGCCGCCGATCTTCCACTGATCGCCTTGCCAGGTCTTCAAGCTGGAGTCCTTGCCAATCGGCTTGCCGAGCGCAGTGGTCTTGTCGTCGACCAGGAGCTGGTCATCCGGTCCTTCCGAGAAGCCGCGCCAGGCCAGCTTGCCGGTCTTGATGTCGTAGGCGCTCATGTGGGCCTGAACGCCGAACTCGCCGCCGGAGATGCCGATCAGCACCTTGTCCTTGATGACCATCGGTGCCGAGGTGCCGGTCTCGCCCTTGCTCGGATCGCCATTCTTGGCGGTCCATGCAACCTGGCCGGTCTTGGCGTCGAGCGCGACGAGAGTCGTGTCGGCCTGATGCAGGAAGATCTTGCCGTCACCGAAAGCGAGGCCGCGGTTTACCGTATCGCAGCACATCACCGGGATGACGTTCGGATCCTGCTTCGGCTCGTACTTCCAGACGATCTTGTTCTCCTGCGAAAGGTCAATGGCGTAGACCTTGTTCGGGAACGGCGTATGGACGTACATCATGTTGCCAATGATCAGCGGGCCGCCTTCGTGACCGCGCAGCACGCCGGTCGAGAAGGTCCAGGCGACCTGGAGCTTGCCGACATTTTGCGCGTTGATCTGGTTCAGCTTGGAATAGCGGGTATTGGCGTAGTCGCCGGTCGGCATCACCCAGTCTTTTGGGTTCTGCGACATCTTGAGGACCTCGTCATTGGCCGAGGCGCTCCCGACGGCGAGAGCCGCCGCGGAGCCAAGAAAGGTCGCCAGTAGCACCTTGCGCATAGTCATTCCTCCGTTGGTCTCGTTTATTGTTTCCGAAGCATTGCTCAATCACCGGGCTTCTCGTCCGGCGTCTGCTCGTGCAGGGCGGTCACGTTGGGGACCAGAAAAGATACTGTGCTGTTTCCTCCTACGATGAGAGCTACGGGTCCACGTGCGGGAGCGGCCCGTTCTTTTTGTTCCTGCAGCAATCCCTAACGACTTCGCCAACGGGAAACTTGCCCAAGAGTGAACCCGCTTTGCTCGACAGCGCACGGAGGCAAAGTTTTTGATTTTGCGGTAGCGAATTCAGCGGCTTCCGTGCGGCCCCACGCCGCGCGCGACGTTCAGGTTCCCCTTGACGGCGCTGCAACTAAGGCGGAGGATTAACTTACTAGGGTGGCAAAGGAACGATCGCGCTCGTTTCAAAGACCGCCCAAATTTGAGGTAAACGTCACGCAATCATGGCTGAGGGCTTCAGCAGGCGCTGGCCGCGATTCGCGTCGGATCTCCGGGTATCAGCAGTGGCTGGATTAATGTCCGACACAATTCACACGCTCTCGACGACCGGACTGACGCCGAAGCGACAGATCCAGAGCTGGATCGATGGGCTGACGAGTCTGTGCGGACACTTCGATGTCGATCCGCTGGAAGCATCTTCGCTCGAAGGGCGCATCGACTACACGAGCGTCTCGCGCCTGAAGCTCTGTCAGATCGAGGTCAGCCAGCACCGCATCGCGCACACGCTTGCGCGTGCCAAGGCCAATGAGCACCCCTACATCAAGATTCACTTCCAGACATATGGCGTGTCCTATTTCGAGCAGGAAGGCCGCCACATCGAGCTGAACCCTGGCGACATCCTCGCCTATGACGTCTCATGCCCGCATCTGATCATCAGCCCCGCCTTCACGCGCCACGATGTGGTGATCGTGCCGAAGGCGCTGCTGCGCGATCGCGGCTTCCCGTCGCAGCGCATGCCGGCCTGCAAGCTGTCGGCGAAGACGGGGACGGGGCGGATCGCCCATGATTTCGTCCATGCCACGTTCGATGAGGCGGCGAAGCTGTCGGCCAACAGCGCGGTCGGCGTTGCCGATTCGCTGATCGACCTGTTGCTGCTGCCGCTGCGCGAAGCCGACACGATGTTCGATCGGGTCGGGCCCGAGGCGATGTATGTGCGTGCGCAATTTTTCATCCGCGAGCATCTGCGCGATCCCGATCTGTGCATCGATCAGATTTCCGCCGAGCTCGGCTGCTCCAAGCGCTATCTGCACATGCTGTTCTCGGAGCGCGGCACCACGGTGAGCGATTACATCTGGCAGGCCCGCCTTCAGAACTGCCGCCAGGAGCTCGAGGCCCACGGCGGCAAGACCATCACCGACGTTGCATTCTCCTGGGGCTTCTCCAGCTCATCGCATTTCAGCCGCGTGTTCCGGAAATATTTCGGCGTGGTGCCGTCCTCGATCCACAAGGGGCAGCAGAGCGCTGTTGCCGTGGACGAGCATTAGGACGCGCGATCCTCTCACGCCGACGGGGCGACGTAGGGAATGCTGGCCACGAGAGCGGCGACCACTGCCGCGTTACACAGCATTCCGCTCCAATGCAGACGCCGTAGCTGGCGCACCGCGTCCGCGTTTCCCGCATCTCTCGCACTGAGCTGGTCGTCCATCTGGCGCATGAACCGCGGGCGTCCCCAGATCGCGAGGGCCGTAATCAGGCCGATACCTGCCGCGAACAGCGGCCGTCCTGCGAAGGTGAAAGCCGCCGTCCCGATGACGCCGGTCACGCTGATCATTCTGAACTGGATGTTGAACATCCCGCGCAAAAGCTGCGTGACCGGGGGGATGTCGAGCTTCACCAGCAGGAATGCCGGCGACGCCAGCAGGAAATAGCCCATCGGAAAAAGCAGGATGACCAAAGCGGCCACGGCGACGGCATCGGGGCTCATGCGAGCTGGCCTTTCTCGTTCGGGAGGGCAAGGCGAGGGGCTTCCGGCGACAGCGCATGATCATAGCCGGCCGGGGCGCTTGCGACACTAGGGTTTGGTCGGATGCGAGGGCGGCGAACCACCTTTCCGCACTACACGCTGCCAGACGATGTCGGTCAGGGCTACCGCGATGAGACCAAACGCGCCACCAACGATCACATTGGCGACGCGTTCCTCCGCAATGCCGCTGGCGCCGCCGGCAAAGGATGCGGCGAGCGCAATGAAGAAGCAGCGCAGGCCGAAGCCGACGATATAGCGAGAGAACGAGATCAGCGTCAGCGTGGCGGCAAGAACTGCAAGTGCATAACCGACGCGGTTTTGTGGCAGCACGAGGCCAGCGAGGAAGCCTGAGGGTACACCGACGAAGGCGCCGATCGCACGTTGCTTCAGCTTGTCGGTGGAGGCGGAGAGATCGCCGACCACGACGCTCGCGGCCGACCACATCACCCATTGCCCCTGCGCAAGGTCGAGAATCTCGACCAGGGCCGCCGCGGCGAACACCGCCATGGCGGTGGCCGCTGCGGGCAGCAGCCATTCGGCCGCTGGCGGCCCGAACGAGGTCGCGGTGTTGCCACGCCGCCGCTGGTCGTAAATCTGGATGCCGCAGACCAGCACCAGCGCAACCGGCGAGGAGACGATGATGATGCCGGCATGCCGCAACGCTTCCGATGTGCTTACGCCCTCGCGCACCTCGCAGGCGAGGTAGACGGCTGGAATGAACACCCAATTGCCGAGGGTGCGAAAGTGCTCGCCCTGGTGTGTTGCGGCCACCGCAACGAAGCCGATGAGCGCCGTCAGCACCACGAACAGTGGCTTGACGGGAGCCGCAAGAAAGAGCGCGGCAAACGCCACGAGGATCGCGAGGTAGTGCCACACAATTACTTTTGGCGGAAAGTGCAGCCGCAGCGCCGGAATGAGCAGCGACAGCGCGATTAGACCCAAATTCAGCAACGCCGTCTCGCGCGAGATGAAATAGGCGGCAACGAACGGGCCGACGACGATCAGCGCGCGCAGCAACTCGCTGCTCTTGATTTCGCGGGAGAGGAGATCGCGCAGGCCCATCGCGGGCGGGATGGTTGGGGCGTTCACAGGGCACCGGATGGGAGCGACGTAGCACGAAAGGACGTCAGCACTTTAGCGTGTGGAGCGACAGCCGCGCCACACTCTCGCTGTCATCGCCCGACTTCAAGCCGGGGCATGACACCATTGTCGCGGCGGCACGGGTGAACCCTCACCGCTGAATGATCTTCGTCCAGACGTCGCCGAGGATCGCAGGCTCGCGCGGTGGCAGATAGGTCAGGCCGGCCTGCTTGCCGAGTTCGGCGATCTTGCCCTCGGCCGCAAGATCAGTGAGTGCCTTGTTGACAGCCTCGATCAAGGCGAGATCGCTGCCAAGCCCGACATAGCCGCGATTGGCCCCGATCGGATAATAATAGCCGGAGGCTGATATCGCCGTATCAGGATGCGCGGCGCGGTGGGCGTCGTAGCGCGCGAGATCGATCAGGGTCGCATCATAATCGCCGCGAGCGAGCGCGCCCAGGAGGTCATCGCGGGCGGGCACGAGATGGGTGATGTTGTCGATCAGCCGTCCCTTGTCGAAGGTCATCAGGATGGCGTCGCCGAGCGATCCGCTTTCGATCGCGAGGCGCAGGCCGGCGAGGTCGCCGATGTCGCTGATGTTGCGGTCGTGCGCCTTCGGCCCCAGCACCACCGTCATCGGCGAATAGACGTAAGGCCGGCTCGGCGCGAGGACGCCGAGCGCAACGCGGCGGCGCCGGTCGTCGCGCGTAGCGCCCGCGAAATCCGGCAAGCGCGCCGTCTTCAAGCCGGGCTTGACGAGGGAATCCGTCGTCAGCGCGTAGCCGCCAACCAGCGAGCAGCGGCCGTCGGACAGCAGCGCGTTGGCCTCGAGCTGCGGACTCGAATCTTCATCCAGCTTGCTCTCGAACCACTGGAGTTTGAGCGGGCGTCCCATCCGCTCCGCGATCGCCTGTGCCAGCAGAACGTCGAAGCCTGCGTCCGCCTTGCCCTTGTGATGCGCCGAGAGCGGCGGCCGGTCCTCGTCGAGACAGATGCTGAGGGGATCTGCCGCCCACGCCACCGTTGCCGGAGCCGCAAGCATTGCGGCGAGACCAAGCGCTGCCAGCCGGCCTCTCATGGCTTCCTCCGGCTCGAGATGAAGGCCCAGAGATTTCCGATCTCGTCGTCGCTCAAGATGTCGCCCCAGGGCGGCATCTTGTTGTTCTTGCCGTTCTTCACGGTCGTGACGAAGCGCGTCCTGTCGTCGGGAAAGGCGCGCAGGTCGGGCGTGATGGTGCCGGAATTCATCATGTTGGGGCCGTGGCAGTGCGAGCATTTCTCGGCATAGGTCGACTTGCCGTGGTCGATCTGCGCCTGCACGGGATTGCCGTTCGAATCATCCGCGGCACGACCGGTCGCCGCAAGCGCGACCGTCAGCACCGCGACGGTGGCGAGGATCGCCACCGTCTTGTGAGCCATGTCTCTCAACGTCTGTTGCCGTTACTGCTTCACCGCAAAGACCCAGAGCGAGCCGCCGGGCGGCACTTTGGCCAGCCGCTCGTCGCCGGAGAACAGCGAGTAGACGCCGCCATAGCCGCTCGTGACGGCGATGTACTGGACGCCGTCCTGCTGCCAGGTCACCGGCTGTCCCTCGATGCCGGAGCCGGTCTGGAACTGCCAGAGCTTCTTGCCGGAGTCGGCGTCGAAGGCCTCGAACTCGCCGGTCAGCGCACCCGTGAACACGACGCCGCCCGCAGTCGACAGCACGCCGGAGAAGCGCGGGATGTCGCTTGCCGCCTCCCACTTCGCCTTGCCGGTCATCGGATCGATCGCCTTCAGATGGCCGCGCGCGCCGTCACCCCATTCCCAGGGATCGGTGAGGTCCATGCCGAGATACCATTCACCCTGCTTGAAGGTGGCCGGCTCCGACTTGTACCTGCCGCCGAAGGCGAGCGTGTTGGCGTAGGCAAGGCCGGTCTGCGGGTTGAACGACATCGGCTCCCAGTTCTTGCCGCCGAGGACTGACGGATAAACCGTGACCTTCTTGCCGTCGCGCGCATCCTTGACGACGTCGGTCTCGATCGGCTTGCCGGTCTTGAGATCGACGCCGGTTGCCCAATTCACCTTCACGTAAGGATTGGCCGCGAGCACCTTTCCGTTGGTGCGGTCGAGCACGTAGAAGAAGCCGTTGCGGTTGGCATCCATCAGCACCTTGGTCGGCTTGCCCTCGACGTTCATGTCGGCGAGGACCATCTCGGCCACCGAGTCATAGTCGAACGGATTGTTGGGCGAGAACTGGTAGTGCCACTTGATCTTGCCGGTCTTGGGATCCATCGCCAGCACGGAGCAGGTGTAGAGATTGTCGCCGGGGCGAACGGCCGCGTTGAACGGGCCGGGATTGCCAATGCCCCAATAGACTGTGTTCAGCTCCGGATCATATGAGCCCGTGATCCAGGTCGAGCCGCCGCCGAGCTTCCAGGTGTCGCCCTTCCAGGTGTCGCCGCCGGGCTCATCCGGCGAGGGGACCGAATGGGTGCGCCAGAGATGCTTGCCCGATGCCGGATCCCAGCCGTCGATGAAGCCACGGGTGCCGAACTCGGCGCCGGAGATGCCGGTGATGACGACGCCGTCGGCAACGAGCGGCGCCACCGTCATCGAATAGCCTTCCTTGATGTCGGCCGCCTTCTGCCGCCACAGCTCCTTGCCGTCTTTGGCGTCGATTGCGATCACGTTGGCGTCGAGCGTGGTGCGGAACAGCTTGCCGTCGAACAGCGCCGCGCCGCGATTGATGATGCCGCAGCAGACGATGCGCGGCGTCTCCGCCGGATACTCGATCTTGGATTTCCAGATCTGCTTGCCGGTCTTGGCGTCGACCGCCATGGTCGCGTTGTGGGAGGTCACGTAGATCACGCCCTGGTACACCAGCGGCTGCGATTCCTCGCTGCGATCGTCGTTGAAGGAATAATTCCAGACCGGGACGAGGTTCTTGACGGTGTCCTTGTTGATCTGGTTCAGCGTCGAGAAGCGCTGGAGATTGTAGCCCATTCCGTAATTGAGAACGTTCGACGTATCGGTTGCACCCTTGACCAGTTGATCGGTCGTCTGTGCGCTCGCAACCGAGCATGCGGATATGACGAGGCTCGCGGCCATCGCAAAGCGTTTCATCCGTTCCTCCCAATATGCGCGCCTTTTGACGCTGCGGGAACAACACTCGGCTCGAATGCAAAACCCGTCAATACGAAAGTCGAAATTGCGCTGCCAATATGTTGGACGGCGGATGCCGGTCACCTGACGGAAACCTGACAATCTGTTCTCACTTGCGCGCGGGCGCTGAAAAAATTCCGTGGCATGATGCAGGCCAGCGATCGGCTGTCGCGCGGGCTGGCCGGGATCGGCGAATTGTGCGGTGCGCAGGTTGCACTTCCGGACTTGAACCGGGGCCTGCTTGTGGATTTATGTCGCTCGATCCCCGTTCGAATCGGGGCTCATGGTCAGGGAGGTCTCAAATGATATCGCGTCGCTCAGTTGCACTTGTGCTCTCGCTCGCTGTGTTGTCCGGCCCGGCCTGGTCGGCATCCGGCGGCGCCGTCAAGATGTTCGACACCGACAATGACGGCACGCTCGATCTGGCCGAGGTGAAGAAGGCCGCCGCCGCGCTGTTCGCAAAGCTCGATCCCGACCATGACGGGACGCTGGACGTGCGTGAATTGCGTGGACGGTTAACGGCGAAAGAACTCGCCGCCGCCGACTCTGATCACGACGGGACGCTGACGCTCGACGAATATCTTGCCGTGGTGGAGCAGCGCTTCAACGCGGCGAATCCCGACAAGGATGGAACGTTGGATGCGAAGGAGCTGAACTCGCGCGCGGGTCGAGCGCTGCTGCGATTGTTGCGCTGAGACCAACTGCGCTTGACTGGGAGCGAAGGCGGTTTGCCCGAGAGTGAACTGTACGCGCGTGACGCGACGATTCGCTGTGTTCGCGGTTCGATTCCAGACTTGCGCAGTGCCTGAGGCAGCCCTAGGTTTTGCCCGGCGCGATGTCGCGCTCAATACGTGGGGAGACCCGAATGGCTTGGAAAGCTCCGAAGATCGTGGAAGTGCCGGTCGGCATGGAAATCAACATGTACGTCTGCGCTACGCGCAAGTAAGACTGACGAACCTGCCGCGGCTTCGACGGCGGATGCCGTCGGGGCCGTGGCAGTGTTTCGGCGTTCGGCGCCAGTTCATTTGACTTCCCTAACGTCCGGCCGCGATAGCGATCGAGCAACGGGCTCGAAATTTCAACTGCCAGCTTATGCGCTGTTGTGCGCCGCCTGCCAGTGTCGCTGCCTTTTCCTGGCAATGTGGCGGAGGACATAATGCGGATTTGCGTTCATTCAGCACGGACCTTGAAACGCGCGTAACGAAGCGCAAGGGTAGGCAAGACCAGCAGGCTAAGCGCCATTGAGGTCATGAGGCCCCCAAGGATGACGATCGCCATCGGGCCCTCGATTTCACGACCGGGCTCTCCTGCGCCTACGGCGAGCGGCAGCAATCCTAAGCCGGTCACGAGCGACGTCATCAGAATCGGGACAAGACGATCTGCCGCACCCTCAATCGCGGTTTCGGGTCCCCACACGCGACCATCGACGAGGACGAGGTGCTCGTAGTGCGAAATCATGAGGATCGAGTTCCGCAACGTGATGCCGAACAGCGTGACGAAGCCGACCATCGATCCGAGCGAAAGCAGACCGCCGGTTAACGCGAGTGCGAGCACACCCCCGACCAATGCAAACGGTAGATTGATCATCACCAGCAACAGATTTTGCCAATGGCCGGTAACCATCGAGAGCAGAACGACGATGCCCGTCCCGGCCAGCAGAGAATTCACGATGAGATCGCGCCGCGATCGGGCTTGAGCCTCGGCCGCTCCGGCAAATTCAAGGTGAGCGCCGGGCGGGAGTTTGACCTCGCGCGCAAGCTTGCGTTTGGCGGCCGCCACGAAGGATTCGAGATCGCGTCCACTGACGTTCGCCGTTACGGTCTGAACGCGCTGGGCATTCTGGTGCTGGATCTGATAGCGGCCCGACGTTTCATAGACATCTGCGATTTGCTTGAGCAGAATGTAGGCGCCGCTCGGCGTCCGCACCGGCAGGTCTCCGATCTGGGTGAGCCGGGCGCGGGCAGGCGCATCGAGGATCACGATGATGTTGAAGACGGCATTGCCTTCATATCCCTGGCCGACGATGTCGCCCTGGTAAGCGGTGCGCACCAGCTCGAGCACCTCGACCGCATCAAGTCCCCATCGCTGCAGATCGGTCGGCCGAAGCGTCACATTGACCTGCGGCATTCCCGGCGGTGAGCGTCGCTGCACATCGGCGGCACCGCCGACTTCGTCGAGCTCTCGCGCGACATCCCGTGCAGCGCGATCGAGTGAGTCGAGATCAGGACCGTAGATGTTGATGACCACCGCCGCGGTGAAGCCGGAGACGGTTTCCTCCACGCGCTCCGTCAGGTAGGTCTTGCTAGAGAAGGAAACCCCGGCGAAGTCGGCGAGGGCTTCCCTGATGCGCGCTTCTGCTTCGGATTGAGCCTGACCCGAGAGCCCTGGCACCAAATCGACCTCGAACTCGCTGGAATGTGGGCCGACCGTGTCGATGCCGGCCTCAGCCCGGCCTGCGTGCTGCGCCACCCTGCGGACACCCGGAATGCGTCGGAGCGTATCCGTCATCAGTTTGCCGATACGAAGAGATTCGTCGAGCGAGGTGCCGGGGATTGCCGAGACGTGCAGAATCAAATGGCCTTCCCGAAGGTCGGGCAGGAAGGTCCCACCAAAGAAAGGCAGCATCGCCGCGCCGGCGATCGTGACGGCTGCGGCTGCCGTCATCACCAGCTTCGGGAAGCGGCCGATATGGCGCAGCAAGGCCTGATAGTATCGACGGGACCAGCGCACCGCCGGCGGTTCATGCAGGCGATGTCCGCCGGTTCTCCCGACGAGGAGCAGCATGGAGAGCGCCGGCGTCACTGTCAGGGCGACCGCGAGCGATGCGATCACGGCGAAGATGTAGGCAATTCCGAGGGGGCCGAACAGACGGCCGGCAATGCCGGAAAGCGCCAGGACCGGAAAGAACACCAGCAGCACCGCAAACGTCGCATACGCAACGGCGGTTCGTACCTCGAGGAAGGCGTCGAGCACGACGCGAGGCTCGGGTCTCGGCACTGTCGCCCGGCGGTTCTCGCGCAACCGGCGTACGACGTTCTCGACGCCGATCACGGCGTCATCGACGACTTCGCCGATCGCGATTGCGAGCCCGCCCAGCGTCATCGTGTTCAGGGTTTCACCTATCCATTGCAGTGCGAGCACGGCTGCTATCAGTGACAGGGGAATTGCGGTGCAACTGATGATCGAGGTACGCCAGTCGAACAGGAATAGAAAGAGAACGACGACCACGAGTGCTCCGCCGATCAACAGGGCAGTGAGGACGTTCTCGGTCGCCGCATCGATGAAATTAGCAGGACGAAATATGTCCGCATGGAGCTTGACGCCGTCGGCTTCGAGGCCCGGTCGCAGCTCTTGCAGTGCAGCTTCTGCCCGCGTGGTGACCTCTCGCGTATTCGCGCCATATTGCTGGCTGACCATGAGCATGACGCCAGGCACGCCGTCGACGAGAGCCGCACCGATCGGCGGCTCGGGAGCGGTCACGACGGTGGCGACGTCGTCGAGAACCACGCTTGCGCCGCCTTCGTGCAGAAGCACGGTGCGGGCCAGCTGTTCGGGGGTCAACGACTGTCCCTGGGTTTGCAGCGTGATGCGCTGATTGGCAGTGTCGATGAAGCCGGCGCCGCGCACGCCAGTGGCCTTGCGCGCAGCGGCCAGCACATCATTCAGGCCGACCCGGAAGCGGATCAGATCGTCCGGGCGGACCTGCACTTGCAGAGACCGGACATCTTTGCCGTAAGTCGAGACTTGTGCCACGCCCTGCACGGCGAGAAGCCGTCTTGCCACGGTCCAGTCCGCAATGGTGCGCAAATCCATCAGCGAACGCTGGTCGGACGTGAGGCCAATGACCAGCACCGTGCCCGCCAGTGGGGTCAACGGCGTCATCGACGGCGGCTGAACGCCTTGCGGCAGCCGCGCGGCCACGACGGCTAGACGTTCGGTCACCAACTGGCGCGCCCGATAGATATCACTGCGCGGCTGGAAGACGACGGTTACGACCGAGAGACCCTGGATCGATGACGAGCGCAGACTCTCGACGCCAGCGAGGCCGTTGATCGACGTTTCGATCGGTTGCGTGACCAGGATCTCGACATGCTCCGGGCTGAGGCCCGGGGCTTCGGTCTGGATCGTGACCTGTGGAGGTGCGAATTCGGGGAAGACACCGTATTTGGCTTCACCAATTGCGAACAGGCCGTAACCCAGCAGCGCAATCGAAAGTGCGAGCACGATGCCGCGGAAGCGGACTGCGAATGCGACGAGAGCGGCCTGCGGCCCTGATCTGCCGGAGCCGGCGCCATCAGTCGTCATCGCCGCCCCGAAGCTCGCTTTTGGCCTCCTCGGACAACAGGACCTGCGCGCCCCGCATGACGATTTCGGACCCGGATGGGATGTCCCGGACGACGTAGTCGTCATCGGAGACCGGCTGATCCATGCTGATCGGATGCCGTCGGAAGCTCTCGGGGCTTACGCGCAGATAGACCCACGATCGACCCTGCCACCGCACGATTGCGGTGTCCTCGATGAACACGCCCTCGTAGGTTTTGCCCGACGGCACATAGACTGTCGTGTTCATGCCGGGCAGCAGGCCGCTATCGCCCGGCACGGAGAAGAAATAGCTCAATCCCTGAATACGAGGGTCGGTGCGCGTTGCCGGAGAGATGTACTGCAGATCGATATTCGCATTCCGAGTCGGTGCCTGCGCCAGCGCCGTTCCCGGCGTGCCGGCTACAGTGACGCCAGGCGGCAGCGTCACCTGAACCAGAAGCTGATCGCGTTCGATCAGGCTCACAACGGCAGGCGAGCGCTCGACGATTCCTCGGCCGACGACCGGCCCCCATTCCTGCTGTGCTGTTGCGGCGAGAGTCCTGAGCTGTGATTCCGCCGCGGTCAGCGCAGCCTTGTCGACCCGCAATGTTCCCTCTGCGGTCTCGGCTTCCTTCTTCGGGAGGGCGGCGGAGTCGACGAGATTCTTGGTCCGGTCATATGCGCTCCTCGCGACCTCGAGCTTGGCCTGCGCTGTCTGCAGTTGAGCTTGCGCATTGGTGTAGCTGTTTGTGAGTTCCGTAATGCGCGAGATATCGAGCACGGCGCCATAGGCGCGGAATTGCTCGGGATGGGGTGCCGCTTCCAGAGCCGCGGTTTCGAGCCCGACCTGAGCCTGCTGGCTCGGCGTCAGCTTGACGACCGGCTGGTCGCTGTCTGCGGTGCGGGGAGGCTCAATGCGGCCCGAACCCGGTTGGTTCGGCGGCGTTTCCGCAGCGGCAGCTCGCCGAACGTAACCCGTGACGGCCCATGTGCTGGCGATGAGCACCAGCACGCAGACTGCGGCCGCGACGCCGCGCTGGGAGGTTTCCGTAAGAGCCATCAGCCTGTTAGCAGTTTTCGGGAACCAGCTTACTGATGAAGTTAACGGGCGGCAAGGCGCCGGTGCGTGTCAGCCACTTTTGTGATGGTCGGTGCGCACGGTTGCGAAGCCATGACCATTCCCGCATGGCTCACGCCCGTTTGAAACTTCTGGCTGCCTGAGACGTAGATTTTTATGGTAGTTTCTTGATGATCCCGAAGGATCCCGGCATGAATCCGATCGACTTGGTGGTGACTGTGTGTGCGGTGCTCTCGCCTGCGACCTGCGAAGAGCAGCATCTGGTGTTCAACTATGCGGGGTCGCCGATGCAATGTGCAATGGCTGCGCCGCCCTATATCGCGCAATGGGTCGGCGAGCACCCGAAGTGGCAGGCGGTGCGCTGGCGCTGCGAATATCCGCACCCGAACGATAAGGCGTGATCCGCTACTTGGTGCAGTCCTTCAAATCCTTGTCTGCGATTGAGAACACCGCGTCGGCCTTGATTTCGATATCGCGAACGACGCATTGTCGTGAGTTGGGATAGCTGACCTTGGCATCGTAACGGCCGGGCTCGACGCCGGTGATGCGCAGGCGCTCGTCGTGGTCGACCTCCTTGTCCTTGTCGTTCAGACATTGGTTCGGACCCCAGTCGGTCTTGCCAGCAGGTGCGAGCTGGAAGCCGGAGATCGTCTCGCTCGTCAAATTCCAGAGCCGGATGCCCTTGCCCTTGGTCTGCGCGAGCGCCGCGCCCGGCAACGCAACCAACAGGATGCCGATCGCAATCAGCTGACGGCGCATGGTGACCTCCCCTCGACGATCTCGTTTGATACAGTTGACCACGGGTTCTCATTTCGATTCAAGCGGCAGTGCTGTGAGCTCGGCCCTGATCCTGGCAAGGTCAGCCTCGGTGCGGTCGGCGCGCGGAATCGAGATCGGCACCTCCTGCACGATGCGTGCGGGGCGCGGCGACAGGAAGAACAGGCGGTCGCCGAGACGAATGGCATCGTCGAGGCTGTGGGTCACGAGCAGTGTCATCACGGGGCGGCTCGCCACCAGCGTCGCGATCTCGTCGCGCAGACGGCCGGCGAGCGCGTCGTCGAGCGAGGCGAGGGGCTCGTCGAGCACGAGCAGGTCGGGCTCAACTGCGAAGGCGCGGGCGAGCGCAACGCGCCGGGCGAGGCCCAGCGACAGTTCGCCCGGGAAGTGGCTGCGGTGCGCCTCCAACTCCAGGATTTTGAACAGCTCCGACAGCTTGGCGTCGGTAACGTCAGGCGCAGCCAACCGCACGTTCTGCTCGACCGAGCGCCACGGCAACAGCCGCGGCTCCTGGAACACCATGCCGATCCGCGCCTTCGGCGGGCGCGCGACATGGCCGTCGAAATCGTGGTCGAGCCCGAGGATGATGCGCAGCATCGTGCTCTTGCCGCAGCCGGACGGGCCGATCAGCACGCCGACCTCGCCGGATTGCAGCGCGAATTTGACCGGCGCCAGCACCTCGTGCGTTTCGCCCGCGGCGCTTCGAAACGTCTTGCCTGTGATCTCGACCTCAAGCCGCACGGGGTCGCCACCGCGTTGCGCGGGCCTCGAACGGCTGCACCAGCGCCGTCTCGATCACGAGCACGACCGCGGCGAATGTCAGGGAATAGGCCAGTAGCCGCGGCGTGTCGAACAGCTGGAAGGCAACGCCGATCTCGAAGCCGACGCCGTTCGGCCGTCCCAGCAGCTCGGCGACCAGCACGATCTTCCACACCAGCGAGAGGCCGGAGCGGGCGGAGGCCGCAATATAGGGCGCAAGCTGCGGCAGCACGACATGGCGGAACGCGCGCCACCGCGGTATCGCGAATACGATCGCCATTTCATCCAGCGACCTGTCGAGCGCGCGGGTGCCCTCGCGCAAGGTAACGACCGCAGTGGGCAGCTTGTTGATGGCGATAGCGGCGATCGCCGCGGCCTCGGTCAGCCCGGCCCAGATATAGGCCAGCACGATCACCACCAGCGCCGGCAGGTTCAACAGCAGGATCAGCCAGGGATCGCCGAGCCGGTCGGCGAGCTTCACCCGCCCCATCAAATAGCCGATGGCGCTGCCGAGCGACATCGCCAGCACGAAGGACAACGCGACGCGCGCGAGGGTCGCACCGAGATGCAGGAACAGCGCGCCGCTCGCGGCTTCCGCGATGATGACGTCAAGCACGGCTGGCGGGGAAGGCAGCTTTGCGCCGCCGACGAACAGCGCGGCGGTCCACCAGATCGCGAGAAACAGGGCGAAGGAGAGAAGGCGCAGCACCTCAGTCTCCGGGGACTGCGTGATAGAACGTGCCGGGGTCGAGATCGGCCGCCGGACCGACCAGGTCGCGGCCGCCGATCTCGGCCAGCACGTGATAGAGCACGCGCGCATCCGCCTCCTCATCGTTGATGTTCCGGCGTGGAATGCCGTCACGGTAGCGGTCGCGGTAGGTCTTGAGCACGGCCGGATCGGTCGCGCCGGTGAGCGGGGCGATCTTGTCCCAGGCCGCATCCGAAGTGACCAGCAGCCGCTTCGCCTTGCGGGTCATGGCGATGAAACGCGCCACGGCGTCGCGATGGCTCGCGGCCCAGCTCTCGTCGAAGACATAGCCGACGGCGGAGACCGCACCCTTGGCGCCCAGTTTCGGCAAAATCTCCTCGATGCCGGCGAGGCGCCGAAAACCCTTGGCCTCGAGCTGGGCGCAGAAATTCCAGAAATTCAGGCTCGCATCCATCTCGCCGTCGAGCGCCTTGGCGGCGATCAGGGGCGGCGCGCCATAGACGATCGTCGCATCCGACTTGAGGTCGATGCCGTCCTGCTTCATCCGCGCCTGCAGCAGCAGCCAGCTCTTGTCGATGGGACCGCCGCCGACGGCGAGCTTGCGGCCCTTCAAATCGTTGAGTGTCTTGATCGATGACGCCGCGGGCACCATCACCGCGCCGAGCGCGCTGGAATAGGGATAGAAAGTGAGCTTGGCGCCGAGCGCGCGCTCGCGCGACACCCACAGCCAATCCGATAGCATGATGTCGGCATTGCCGGCGCGCAGCGCGATCTTGCCGGCCTCGGGGCTCGCAAGCTCGGTGACCTCCAGCGACAAATTGGCTTCCTTGTCGAGCCCGGCCTCGCGGATGGTCGCCAGTTCCCAGGAGAACGTTCCGGTCTTCTGCACCGCCAAGCGGATGGTGTCCGAGGCATGAGCCGTCGTGCCCAGCGTCAGCGCCAGCAACATCGCGAGCGCCAATGTTCGTGCCAAAACTCTCATCACCTTGTGAGCCATTTCCTCGAAGGAGCGCTTTTCAGGACAATAGGCATAGCATAGCTTCCATCGCAACCAGCGGGAGGACGTTCATGAGTTTTGCGGTACAGGTACGACCGATTGTCGCCGCCATGGTCGTGCTCGCGGCGACCGTCTGCGCGGCGCTGGCCGAGGAGGCCAATGATTATCCGACGTCGGCGCGCGCGGAATATGTCTACGGCTGCATGAAAGCCAATGGCGAGACGCGGCAGGCGATCGAGCAATGCTCCTGCTCGATCGACGTGGTCGCCTCGATTGTCCCTTACGAACGCTATGTCACCGCCGAGACCGCGCTCAGCATGTCCCAGGTCCGCGGCAATCTCGGCACCCAGTTCCGGACATCAGAACAGGCGAATTCGGCCGTGAATGATCTGCGGCGGGCGCAGGCCGAAGCCGAGGTGAGGTGTTTCTGATTTAGCGCCGCGTAGGCGGTGCGATCCCTTCTCCCCTTGTGGGAGAAGGTGGCGCGAAGAGCCGGATGAGGGGTATCTCTCCTTACGCAAGGACGTTTGAGAGTTGTGCTGGCGGAGGCAGACCCCTCACCCGTCTCGCCGCTGCGCGACGATCCACCCTCTCCCACAAGAAGGGGAGGGAAAGTCAGTTCACCTCACGTCCCCGGCTTCTCCACGTCCCACTCATTCCGGAACACGTGTCCGTCCGTGTCCTTGGCCTCCGCGCGGAATCGCTTCGCGCCGTTGGAGACATAGGAGAAGCGCAGATTGGGATCTTCCGAGATCGAGATGCCGCCTTCCATCGACAGCACGGGGCTGTCGTCCTGCGTCAGCTTCAGCTGGTTGATGAAGAAGGCGGGAATATAGAGCTGCGTGACCTGGTTCATCTGCAGGCCGGAATTGTTGGGATGGCCGATCATGATCTGCGCTTCGCGGATGCGGCTCGCCGGCGCCTCCTCGCGCGCGAATTGCCGGTAGCGCATCTGGCCGAGGCGGTTCTGGGCCTCTTCCGCGTTCTTCCCCGCCGGGGCCGAGCAGCCGCCTGACGCCTTCACATAGGTCTTGGAGACGTAGAGCTGGCCGTCGCTGAGCTCGGCGACGGCATGCACGTCGGTGTAGTTATTGACGCGGACGCGCGTGGAGATCTCGCTGACATTGGCATCCGCGCCAAGCTCGAATTTCGCGGCCATCGGCGCCGGGTTGCGATCGATCACCAGCGTGATCGAGCGGATGCGGCGGGCATCGCCGGGTGACAGCTTGCTGCGCAGGGTCACCGGCACGATCGCCGCGTCCTCGGCGCGATACGGCATCTCGATGGCGATGACCTCGTTGCCGTCGTTCGTCGGACGATTGCTGAAGATATCCTGCACCAGGCCCGGCCAGGGATCATAAGCCTCTTCGGCGCTCGCCGGCAGCGCGAAGGCGATGCCGAACAGCACGGCGATCAGGGGCAGGCGGCGTGTGCATCCCATCATGGTCGTGGTCTCGCACGGGCAAAGCAATGCCTCAACGTAGCGCGTCCGCTACTCCCATTCAATTTCCGAAAATGCTGCGGTTGCGTTGCGGGCGTTGTAGTCGTCGAACAGGTCCCAATGCGATCGCTCCGTCTCGGCCGCCTTCTCGGCCGCGGTCCGGATCGATTCGCCCTTCTTGTTCGAGGCACGGACGTCCGACAGCAGCGTCGAGAGATAACGCCGTTCATCGGCGAGCGCGGCAGGCCAGTCGCTCACAGGGCCGTGACCGGGAACGATGCGGACCGCCGGAACGGTCTCCAGCTGCTTCAGCAGGGCAAGCCAGCCCCGGATGCTGCCGTCCACCACCGGAATGTGGCGAAGAAAGACCAGATCGCCCGCGAACAGCGTCTTCGTCGTCTCGTCGAGCACCGTGAGGTCATTGTCGCTGTGCGCGGCCGGCCACGCCCGCAAGGTCAGCCGGCGCGATCCGAGATCCAGCGTCATCGTATCCTTCACGAGCAGGGTGGGCGGCACGATCTTCACGGGATCGATCAATTCGCTGCCCATGATGCGCTTAAAATTGTCGAGATAATACGGTCCGCGTGTCGCCAGCGCCTGCGGCAGCCTGCTGTGGCCGACGAAACTGGTTCCCTCCACGACAAAGGCCGCGTTGCCGAAGACATGGTCGGGATGGCCGTGGGTGTTGATGACGTAGCGGATCGGCTTGCTGGTGCGCGCCCGCACGGACGCCAGCAGCGCCTCGCCTTCACGCAGGCTGCCGCCGGTATCAATCACGGCGACCGCATCCTCGCCGACGATGAAGCCGACATTGGCGATGTCGCCCTCGTTCTCGCGGGTCATCAGGGCGATGGTCCCGGAGTGCACGAAGATTCCCGGTGCGACTTCGCTCACAGGCAATTCTGCTGCCCCGGCGCGTGCTAGCGTCACTATCCCCAGCAGGGACAGGGCTGCGATCCTTGACGTGAGATGCGACACTTTTCCGCCTCAGTTCAGGGCTTGCCGCATTGCACTGCAGCACAACAAGCCAACGCAAGCTTTGGCAAAACATCGTGCGTCCTGCGTTGCATGGATAGCATTCGGATGAATTGAGGAGGAAGCGCGATGATGAAGGCCGGACGACATCGTCGCTGGTTGTTTTCGCTGTGTGTGATGACGGCGTCTTGCTTGATCGGTGACGCTGCCGTCGCGCAAACGACTGATAGTGGCGATCTCTCGTTCGAGCTGGTCGACCCCAAGGTGCTGCGCGTTTGTGCCGACCCGCGCAATCTGCCGTTCTCCAACGAGAAAGGTGAAGGGATCGAGAACAAGCTCGCCGAGCTGTTCGCGGACAAGCTCCAGAAGAAACTCGACTACGTGTTTTTCCCGCAAGCCACCGGCTTCGTGCGGATGACGCTGGGCGCGCATCGCTGCGACGTCATCATGGGCTTTCCGCAGGGCGACGAGCTCGTGCAGGGCACCAATCCTTACTATCGCACGTCGTACGCGCTGGTCGCGAAAGCGGGCAGCGGGCTGGAGGATGTCGACACGCTCGAAGATCCGAAGTTGAAAGGCAAGCATGTCGGCATCGTCGCCGGCACGCCACCGGCGACCAACATGGCGATCGCAGGCCTGATGGGCGATGCAAAACCCTATCCGTTGATGATCGACACGCGCTACGACAATTCGGCGCAGGCCATGATCGACGACCTCGCCGCCGGCAAGATCGACGCCGGCGTGCTGTGGGGACCGATGGCGGGGTACTACGCCAAGAAGGTCGGCTCGCTGCACGTGACGCCGCTGGTGAAGGAAACCACCGGTCCAAAACTGGTCTATCGCATCGGCATGGGCGTGCGCGCCGCCGACCAGAACTGGAAGCGGCAGCTCAACAAGCTGATCCAGGAGAACCAGGGCGAGATCAACAAGATCCTGCTCGACTTCGGCGTGCCGCTGCTGGACGAAAACGACCGGCCGCTCGGCGCGGAGACGGCCAAGAAAGCGCAATGAGGCGACATCTTGCCGCTGCGGTCGTCGCCGCCATGCTGGCGGCGCCGGCCGTCGCGCAGCAAGATTCGGCGCAGCAGCAGGAGCCGTTCGAGCCCGAGGGCTATCGCACCGACAATTACCGCGCACCGGTACCGGCGACGCTCGAAGGCGCACGCGTGCTGACGACGGCGGAGACCGAGGCGATCTGGCGCGCAAAGGGCGGTGCCTTCATCGACGTGCTGCCGCGCGCCCCGAAGCCGAAGAACCTTCCCGCGGGCACGGTGTGGCGAGATGCGCCCCGGAAAAACATTCCCGGCAGCATCTGGCTGCCGGATACCGGCTACGGCGCGCTGGCGCCGGCGATGGACGACTATTTCCAGCGCGGTCTCGCGCAGGCGTCGCATGGCGACAAGGCCGCGCTGCTCGTGATCTATTGCCTCGCCGATTGCTGGATGTCCTGGAACGCCGCCAAGCGCGCGCTCGCTTACGGCTATTCCAACATTGCGTGGTATCCCGAGGGCACCGACGGCTGGGAGCTTGCGAAGCTCCCCACGGAGGAAGCACAGCCGGAGCCGCGGCCTGAGCAATAGGCGTCTCGGTTAGAAGCGCACAGCCTTCTCCGCGTCATTGCGACCGCAGCGAAGCAAATCCAGAATCTCTCCGCCGAGGGACTCTGGATTGCTTCGTCGCATCATCGCAAATTGCTTCGCAATTTTGTCGCGGGCTCCTCGCAATGACGATGTGGGTGGAGCGTCGCCCTACTGCTTCTGCAGCTTCGTCAGCGTGCCCGAACCGTCGGTGTCGGTCGCAGCGTACGTCACCCTGTCGCCGGCATGGACGGCATCCAGCATGGCGGCGTCCTTGGCCTTGAACTGTTGCAGCGCGCCGGCGCCGCCGGCACTGCCGCCGACCGTGCCCTTCTGGGTCTGCTGGATCGAGATCGTGTTGTTGAGTCGATCGATCCTGGTGACCATTCCGGTCATGTCGTCAGCAAAGGCGCTGGATGCGAGCATGGTGATGGCTGCAGCGCTTGCGAAGATGAATTTTGTTGTTCCCATCGAGGCCTCCCGTTCCTGGAGATTCACATCGACAAGCCATCCTAGATCGTTTTGGTTCCGGCAGATAGCCCGGCAAACATGAATGATCGCGTTGATATCGCGGGAACTTTCATGAAAGCCGTCAGCAGGGCTAACGCTACTCCATTTCCTGCTGGATGACGCGGCCGAGCGCGAACAAGCGCTGGTCGATCGTGGTCGGAACCTCGCAGACGAAACGCACCACCTTGCGGCGGTCCTCGAAAATGCGGGTCTCCCAGATCAGCTCGTTGCTCATCGCGTCGACCTTGGTGTCGTCGCGCGGCGTTGCGTCCTGCAGCGCCTGGAGCTGGATGGTCTCCTCGCGGATCTTGTCGGCGGCCTCGCGCTGCTTGCGGCTGACGCGCTCGAGCCCGCTCATGACCTGGGAGCGCTGGGCGTTCAGCGTGTCGAACAGGCCGGCGAACAGCAGTTTTGCGTTGGTGGTCTTGTCGGCGGCAGACCCGGTCAAAAATTCCTTCACCGACTTTTCGGCTTCATCCAGCGGCGTCTTGCGTGCCGCCAGCTTCGAGACCAGCGCGCTGACCTTGCTGTCGTCCTTCCACTTGCTCGCGGCGTCGTCGAGCGCAGGGCCCGCCCAGACCGCCGCGAGCGAGATCTCGGGTACCTTGGCCTGCGAACAGGGCCAGTCGGGATAGCGCGGATCGGCCGCGCGCACGGCTGTGGCCGAGATCGCCAACGCTAGCGCTGCCATGGCAAGTGTCCGAACCGTCATCCTTCGCCTCCCGCAGGCCCGCGCCGTGCCAGCCCGCGCGAGGGATCATAGGCATAGATCGCGGCGACCATGAAGACGATTGTGCAAGCTCCGACCACGGTCAGCGAGACCCAGTTGATCTGTCCGTACAGCGCGAAGCGGATCAGCTCCACCGCATGGGTGAACGGATTGGCCTGGCAGACATAGTAGAGATAAGGGCTGCCCTCCTGTACCCGCCACAGCGGGTACAGCGCGGAGGAGGCAAAGAACATCGGGAAGATGACAAAGTTCATCACCCCGGCAAAGTTCTCGAGCTGCTTGATGCCGGACGAGATCAGCATGCCGAGCGAGCCCAGCATCAGCCCGGACAGGATCAGCGCCGGCAGCACGGTGAGATAGCCGACCGGCGGAGGGGTGATGTCCCAGAACCAGGCGATGATCAGGAACGCATAGACCTGGAGCAGCGACACCGCGGTGCCCGCGAGCAGCTTGCAGAACAGCAGGAAGCCGCGCGGCAGCGGGCTCACCAGCAGCGTGCGCATATTGCCCATCTCGCGGTCATAGACCATCGAGAGCGAGGACTGCATGCCGTTGAAGAGCTGGATCATCGCCATCAACCCCGGCGCGATGAAGACCTCGTAGAGGATGTAGGTCTCGTAAGGCGGGATGATGGAGATGCCGAGCACCTGGCGGAAGCCGGCGGCGAAGATGAACAGCCACACCAGCGGCCGCACCAGCGCCGAGACGAAACGCTCGCGCTGGTGCAGGAAACGCAGCCCCTCGCGCCAGACGATGCCGGTCAGGCAGGTCATGTACTCGGAGGCCGAGAAGCCGCGCGGCGCGTTGTGCGTGGTGATGCTGCTCATGCGCCGCCCCCCGGCATCACTTGCGCGCCGGTCAGGCGCATGAAGGCGGTGTTGACGTCCTGCGCGCCGGCCTCGGTGATGACGCGGCTCATCGGGCCCTGCGCCAGCACCTTGCCCTGGTGCAGCACCACGAGATCGTCGCCGGCCAAGATCTCGTCGAACAGATGCGTGGCCCAGAGCACGCCGATGCCTTGCTCGGTCACGAGCTGACGGACATGGCTGATGATGTCGGCCCGCGCCTTGACGTCGAGCCCGACGGTCGGCTCGTCCAGCAGCAACAGCCGCGGCCGGTGCAGCAGCGCGCGGGCAATCTCCAGCCGCCGCATCTGCCCGCCGGAGAGATCGCGCACCTTGCAGCCGGCGCGGTCGGAGAGGCCAATGCGCGCGAGCAGCTCGGCACTGCGCGCCGCCGCCTCGCGACGGCTGATGCCGTGCAGGGCTGCGTGATAGAGCAGGTTCTGCGTCAGCGACAGATCGAGATCGAGCGTGCGTGGCTGGAACACGACGCCGAGCAGCCGCAGCGCCTCGCCGGGCGTGCGGCTGATATCATGGCCGAAGATGCCGACGCGCCCGGTCTGGATGCCGAACAGCCGCGTGATCAGCGAGAACAGCGTGCTCTTGCCTGCGCCGTTGAGGCCGAGCAGGGCGGTGAAGCTCGCGGGCTGCACGTTGAAGGAGACGTCTACCAACGCGCGGCGCGCGCCATAGGAATGGCTAACGCCGTCGATCGACAGCGCCGGCACCGCGGCCGGATCAGGGCGTGGTGTCTCGCGAGGTTCGGCGATGGGGGCGGGGCTGGTCATGGCGCGATCGTGATGCCCCAGGGCAGTTCGCCCACCTGAATGGTCTTGATCACCTTTTGCGCGGCGACGTCGATGACGGAAACGTCGTTCGACACGCCATTGGTGGTGAGCAGGTATTTCTCGTCCGGCGTGAACGCCATGTGCCAGACGCGCTGACCGACCAGCAGATATTTCGTCACCTTGCGCGAAGCGATATCGACCACGGCGACGCGGTTGGCGGGGCCGAGCGCAACAAAGGCGGTCTTGTCGTCCTTGGTCATGCCGATGCCCACTGGCTGGATCGCCTCCTTCCTCAAGCCGGGAATCTCAAAATTGACCTTGCCGATCACTTCGTGCTTCTGCGGGTCGACGATCGACACGGTGCCGCCGATCTCGGAGGACACCCACAATTCGGACGCGTCGTGCTTGAACTCGGCAAAGCGCGGCCGGGCATCGACCAGCACGTTGGCGACGATCTGGCGCGACGCGGTGTCGATGAAATGCGCCATGTTGGTCGTTTCCGACGTGTTGATCAGAATCTTGCCGTCCGGGCTGATGGTCATGCCCTCCGGCTCGACGCCGACCTGGATGTCGCCGAGACGCGCGCGCTTCTCCAGGTCGATCACGGTCACCGTGTTGTCGTTCTCGTTGGCGACATAGAGCGTTTTGCCGGCGGCATCCTGGGTGAACAATTCAGGGTCGGGACCGGAGGGAAGGGTGTCGACAACCGCTTGCGTCTTGGCGTCGATCAGCTGGATGGTGTCGTCGTCGCCGACCGCGACCATCACGAACTTTCCATCGCGGCTGAACTCGATGCCGCGCGGGCGCTGGCCGACCTTGATGGTCTTCGTCACGGTCCAACTGTCGGTGTCGATCACCGACACCGTGTTGCTCTTTTCGTTCGAGACATAGGCGATGAAGGCGTGGGCGGGCGCTGCGACGAACGCGAGTGCGACGAGCACCATTGTCATCAGCATACGTAACATCTGTCCGCGGGCGGTTCTTACCTCCCCCGCGGGCAGGGGAGGGAGCGCACCATCTCTGCGACGGCTCCTTCGGATCACATTGCTCATTTCAGCTTGCATTTGCTCTCCGGGCGATCGTAGCCGAGCGTGTCGAGCTCGGAGACCTGGTGCAGAAATCCTTCCTGCGGCGACACCGACACCACCATGCGGCCGTCGACCAGCAGGATCGGTTGGCGGAGCTGGAGATTCCAGTCGCGCAGCGTCAGCTTGGTGCCCTTGAAGGCGGCGACGGAGAAATCCGGTCCCTTGATGAAATCGGTGACCTTCTTGACGTCGCCGGAATTGGTGCGCGAGGTGGCCTCGCCAATCATGCGCACCGCCGTCCAGGCCTGCATGTCGAGCGCGGTCATGCGCCGCGAATTCAGCTTCATGAAGCGGTTCTGCATCTGCGTCGCGCCCCACTGGTCCTGCGCGGCGTCCCAGCTGCGCGGCACCAGGCCGGCCGAGCCCGCGACGGGACGGGGATCCCAGGTGCGGTAAGGCAGATAGGCTGCGAACACCTCGCTCTCGTCGGCGGCGACCAGCACGTCGTAGGCGGGCGCCTGCTGCGTGAACACGGGCATCTGGCGCTGGATCAGCGTCACACCAGAGTCCGTGCGGCGCGCGCCGCCGGCGTCTTCGAAGGTGCGCTCCTGCACGATCTTGGCGCCGAACCGCGTGGCGGCGCGACGGAGTGCATCGGCGTAGAGCTTGTCCTCGTCATGCGAGCCGACCACCAGCAGCCAGCGCGGCCATCGCTTCCACACCAGGTACTGGCCGAGCGCATCGGCCAGCATCGAGCGCGTCGGCGCGGCGTGGATGACATTGGCGCGGCAATCGGCCTCGCGCAGCCGCTCGTCGATGGCGCCGGCATTGAACAGCAAGGTGCCGCGATCGCGCAAGGCGTCGGCGACTTTCAGAAGTGCATCGGCCGGCAAGTCGGCGACGATGAAGCCGTTGTGCTCGGCAAGCGCGGCCGCGGCCTGGACCACGTCCTCCCCTTCCTTGATGCGGCGTTCCTCCAGCGTGAAGCGCTGGTTGAGGAATTTTCCGGTGGTGTTGTTGTCATCGATCGCGAGCCTCGCGCCGGCGACGCCGTCATTGTCCGCGGGCTGCTCGACCAGCGAGAGCGTCGATCTGGTGCCGGCTAGACCGAGATAGCCGACGCCGATCGTGACCGGGTCGGCCGCGAGCGCCTGCGCTGCCGCCAGACACAGACCGATCGGGCCGAGCAACCATCGGATCATGCTTCCTCCTGACGTTCTCCCCGGCTTGACCGTCGGTGAAGAATTGTCTCTCCTGAAGCATGACGGATTTGGCCGGGCTTGCAACCCCGCATTTGGTCGTCGCGACATGGCAAGCGGAATCACGATCATGCGAGCGCTGATATGTTTCGCAGCCTTGCTGCTGATGGGTTCGCAGGCCGCCGCCGATCCGCCAAAGCTCGCCGTGTTCGATTTCGAGCTGATCGACACCAGCCTGCCCGGCGAGTTCTACGGCTCGAAGCCGGAGGAGGCGCGGCTTGCGCACATCAGTGACCAGCTGCGCAAAGAACTGGTTGAATCAGGCCGGTTCCAGCTGCTCGATATCGCGCCGGTGCGGGATGCCGCCCGTCACGGCAATCTGCAGGCCTGCGGCGGTTGCGATCTCAAGCTTGCCGGGCAGCTCGGGGCGGACCTCGAGATCACCGGCATGGTGCAGAAGGTCTCGAACCTGATCATCAATCTCAACATCTATCTGCGCGACGTAAAGACCGGCAACATGATCACGGCGGCGAGCGCCGACATGCGCGGCAACACCGATGAATCCTGGTCGCGCACGATGAGCTACCTGATCCGCAACCGCCTGCTCGCGCCGAATTACGGCAAGCCGGAGTAGGATAGAGTCGAAAACTCACCCCTTCAATCTCTCCGCATGCCAGTGCAGATGGTCGCTCATGAAGGTCGAGATGAAATAATAGCTATGGTCGTAGCCCGGCTGACGCCGCAGCGTCAGCGGGATGTTGGCCTTGCTGCAAGCGGCCTCGAGCAGTTCCGGACGAAGCTGCTCCTTCAGGAAATTATCGGCCTCGCCGACGTCGACCAGGAAGCCGGAATACTTCGCGCCGTCCTCGATCAGCGCCACCGTGTCATGGCTGCGCCAGGCATCCTTGTTCGGACCGAGATAGCCGGTCAGGGCCTTGATGCCCCACGGCACCTGCGACGGCGCCACAATCGGCGCGAAGGCGCTGGCCGCGCGATAACGATGCGGGTTGCGCAGCGCCACCGTGAGCGCGCCGTGGCCGCCCATGGAATGGCCCATCACTGATTGCCGCTTGGCATCGACGGGAAAAATTCCCGCCACGAGTTTGGGGAGCTCGTCGGTGACGTAGCTCCACATGCGATAATTGCGCGCGAACGGCGCTTCCGTGGCATCGACATAGAAGCCGGCACCCAAGCCGAAATCATAGGCATTGTTGGCGTCGCCCGGCACGTCGGGCCCGCGCGGGCTGGTGTCGGGGGCCACGAAGATCAGGCCGAGCTCGGCGCAGGCTTTGCGGAATTCGCCCTTCTCGGTGACGTTGGCGTGGGTGCAGGTGAGCCCGGAGAGATAACAGACCACAGGCAGCTTGGCGCCGTCGGCGTGCGGGGGGACATAGACCGAGAACACCATGTCGGTTCCGGTCGCCTGGCTCGCATGGCGATACACGCCCTGGACGCCGCCATAGGAAGTGTTGGTCGAGACAGTCTGGATCGTCATGCCGTTGTGCTCCGTGGCATCTCACCACATCGAGAATGCAATGCTTGTGTGACCGAAATTTGCGGCGCGCGCCAGAGCGGGCGCAAGATCAGGCCACACCGCTGTCGATCGCCAGCCGCACCAGCTCGACCGAGGTCTTCACGCCGAGCTTCTGGCGCATGATCGAGGAGGTGTTGGCGACCGTCTTGTAGGACGATTGCACCAGCCAGGCGATCTCGGACAGGCTTTTTCCGGCGCTGAGCAGCCGCAAGATCTCCATCTCGCGCGCATTCAGCTTCGACAGCGGGCTTTGCGCCAGCGCGGGTCCTGCGAAGGCGATGCTGCGCGCGATCGCGCTCGGCAGGTAAGTGCCGCCGCCGCCGACGGTGCGGATTGCCTCGACGAGATCGTCGGGGTCGCCGGTCTTGGAGACATAACCCTTGGCGCCGCATTCGATCGCGCGCGCGGCGAAGGCCGGGTCGTCGTTCATGCTGAACATGATGATGCGGGCCTCCGGCGCGCGCGAGAGGATGCGGCGCGCGAGCTCGAAGCCGGAGACGGTCGGCAGGTTGATGTCGACCACGCAGAGATCGGGGCGCTCGACGATGAAGATGCTCTCGCCGTCCTCGGCGTCGGCGGCCTCCAGAATCTCGATCTCGCCTTCGTCGGCCAGCACGGCGCGGCAGCCGGAGGCGACAATGGGATGATCGTCGACGATCAGAATGCGCATAAGCGTTCCCCGTGACAGCGCCGGCCTGTTTACGTGCCGCATGATTCCGGACGAGACAGACGCGCATCTCATGTCGGGTCATGCAACCCGGCCGGGATTGCTGTACGCTTCCGATTAGATATCGGGCGCTTCGTCTCTGTCAACGCTATCGGACAGGCCCGAGCGATCCTTGGTGGGGCAGGCGAAAGCAATGTGGCAAAATCTATCCTTGCGCGGGCGCATCAACCTCCTGCTGGCGTTGCTGCTTGCGCTCGGGCTCGCCGTCAACATCGGCCGACAGGTCGCGGAGGCCGGTCCCCGCGTGCAGGCCGAGGACCAGAGCGTGATCCGGCTGGCGCGCGAGTTCATCGAGATGATCGTTGCCGATCTCAACGAGGCGCCGGATCCCGATGCCAGGCTGAACCAGATCGCGCGTGACCTCAATCGGCTCCGCCATGTCAGCATTGCACTCCGGGACGCCGGCGGGAACCCGCTGACGCCACCGCGGCCCGAGACCGATGACGATGCGCAAGGGCCGCCGGCCTGGTTCGTCAACTTGGTTCATCCTGAGCAGACCGCGGTCAGCGTGCCGGTCTCGGTCCATGGCAAGCCCGGCTCGCTGGTGATTACCTCGCATCCCAATGACGAGATCGCCGAGATCTGGGACGCCATCGTGACGCAGCTCGAGGTCGGCTCTGTCATCGCGCTGGCGCTGTTCCTGGTGATGATGAATGTCGTCGGCCGGGCGCTTGCGCCGCTCGAGTCGCTGACACAGACGATGGGCGAGCTCGAGGGCGGCCGTTACGACGCGCGCGCGACGCCCGGCGGCGCGCCCGAGTTGGCTGCGATCTGCACCAAGCTCAATCATCTCGCGGCGACGCTTGGCGAGGCGGTCGAGGACAAGCGAAGGCTTGCCGAGCGCGCGGTGTCGCTCCAGGACCTCGAGCGCAAGGAGATCGCGCGTGAGCTGCATGACGAGTTCGGGCCTTATCTGTTCTCGCTGCGCGCGCATGCCAGCGCTTTGGCGAAGCTCGTCGACGGGCGTGCGCCGAGTGCAGACGCGGTGCGAAAACACGGCGGCGCGCTTCTCGAGCAGATCAACGCGCTGCAGCAGTTCACCCGTCGCGTGCTGGAGCGCTTGCGGCCCGTCGGCCTTGCCGAGCTTGGCCTTGGCAAGGCGCTGGAATCGCTGTCGCGGCTGTGGCGGGAATCGCATCCCGACGTGACCATCGAGACCACGATCTCGCCGGCGCTGGGGGTTACGGGCGAGACCGCCGACCTCACCATCTACCGGGTCGTGCAGGAGGCGCTCACCAACGCGTTCCGCCACGCCGGCGCGACCGCGATCAATGTCGTGATCGAGCCGGCGGAGCAGCCGGGGCACAATGGTCGCGGTTGCGCCCGGGTCCGGGTCAGCGACAACGGCCACGGCATGGAGCCGGGCCAAAAACTCGGCTTCGGTCTCGTTGGCATGCGCGAGCGCATTCTGGCGCTGGGCGGCACGCTCAACGTGGCGTCGGGCGAGGGCGGTGTCACCGTGGAGGCGCTGGTTCCGACCGGTGGCCTGATCGCGCCTGGTTAAATCGAGGAAAATTCCCGATCGGGAAAAATTCCCGATTTCGTCGGGAAAACGGGAGCGGATCGTGCCCGACCTTTTGTGGCTAGTGCATGAGCTGCCGCCGACTACACTCATCGCAACCAAACGGCGAAAACCAGAACAGCCGAAGGTTACGGGTGGGGCGATAGGAATGCGCAAGCTGGGACACAGGCGACGTCTGCTGATGGCCTCGGTCTTGGCCGGGTTGGTGTCCGGCCCCTGTTTCGGGACCAACGCCCGCGCTGCGCAGGACGAGGAGACCAACGTCCAGAACCTGCCCGCGGTCGAGGTGGTGGCGCCGCGGCCGACCGCACGACGTGCCCCGTCACGACCGGTTGCGCGGACGGCTGCAAGCGTCGGCAAGCCCGCGACCGGCAGGATCTACGTCTATCCGACAGCACCTGGCACCGGCAGGGGTATCGAGGTCGACAAGGTTCCGTCGGCGATCAACGCCGTTGACGCCAACCAGATCAAGCGCACCGGCTCGCTCAACGTCACGGATGCGCTGCGCGACAACATCGCCGGGGTCAGCATCAGCGAGGTCACCGGCAACCCGTTCCAGCCAAGCGTCGAGTTTCGCGGCTTTGTCGCCTCGCCCGTGACAGGCACGCCGCAAGGACTCGCGGTGTACCAGAACGGCGTGCGCATCAACGAAGCCTTCTCGGACGCCGTCAATTGGGACCTGATCCCGACCGCAGCGATCAGGTCGGTGACGCTGGTGACCAACAACCCCGCCTTCGGCCTCAACGCGCTCGGGGGCGCGATCAATCTGCAAATGAAGGATGGCTTCACCTATCAAGGCGCAGAGCTTGATGTCATGGGCGGCTCGTTCGGCCGCCTCCAGGGCTCGGCGCAATGGGGCAAGCAGGTCGACCAGAACTACGGCATCTACGCCGCGCTCGAAGGCCTGCACGATAATGGTTTCCGCAACTTTTCCCAATCGGACGTGCGGCGCTTCTACAGTGACGTCGGCTACAAGGCGGGCGACAGCGAATTCCACGTCAATATGGGGGTCGCCAAGAACGATTTCGGCGCCAACGCCACTGCTCCGGCAGAGCTGCTGGATCAATATTGGGGCGCGACCTACACGACACCGCAGATCAGCTCCAACCGCGTCGGCTATCTCAACCTGACCGCCAAGGCCGATGCGACGCCGACCTGGACGCTCGAAGGCACCGCGCATGTGCGCAGGTACGAGCAGAAGATCGTCGACGGCAATCCAACCGACGTCGGCGCGTGCACGGCGGACGCGACGCTGCTGTGCTTTGGCGACGGCGCGACGCCCGCGAATGGCACGAACGGCGTGCAGCTTGGCAATCCCTTTGCGTCGGGAACGATCCTCGGCGAGATCGACCGCAGTTCGATACGGTCGACCAGCTTTGGCGTATCCGGGCAGGCCACCAACACCGATCAGTTGCTCGGGCACGAGAACCGCTTCGTGATGGGGACAAGCTATGATGCCAGCGTCACGCGCTACGATGCCACCGCCGAGATCGGTTCGATCGGAGAGAATTATGTCGTGAGCGGCGGCGGCCTCTTCCTGGGGCCGACCGGTACGATCGATACCGGATTTGCCGGTCCCGTCTCGCTGCGGACCGTCAATCAATATAACGGCCTGTATGCGATGGATACGTTCAACGTCACGGATGCCTTCGCGATTACCGGCGGAGGCCGCTTCAACGTGGCGCGCATCACGCTGGAGGACCAGCTCGGCACCGCGCTCAACGGCGATTACACCTACACCCGCTTCAATCCGGTGATCGGCGGGACCTACAAGATCACGCCGGAGCTGACCGCCTATGCCGGCTACTCCGAGGCGAACCGCGTGCCGACGCCGCTCGAGCTCGGCTGCGCCGATCCGAACAATCCCTGTCTCATCGCAGCATTCCTGGTCTCCGACCCGCCGTTGAAGCAGGTCGTGTCCAAGACCGTGGAAGCAGGTCTGCGCGGGACCAGGGAGCTGAACATCGGCACGCTCGGATGGAAGATCGGCGGTTTCCGCGCCACCAACTATGATGACATCCTGGCCGTCCCCGTTCCCGGCCGGACCGGCTTTGGCTATTTCACCAACGTCGGCAGGACACGTCGGCAAGGGCTCGAGGCCGAGGTCAACATCAAGTCACCGACGCTTCAGTTCCAGGGGAGCTATACCTTCGTCGATGCCCGCTTTCTCGACGCATTGACGCTCGGCTCGAACAGCCCGTTCGCCGATGCCGACGGCAACATCCAGGTTTTGCCCGGCAACCAGATCCCCGCGATCCCGCGCCACCGCGTCAAGGTCGGTGTCGAATATGCCGTCACCGATGAGTGGAAGGTTGGCGGTCATGCGCTGTTCGTCTCCAGCCAATACCTGGTCGGCGACGAATCCAACCAATATTCGAAGCTGCCATCCTACACGGTCTTCAACCTGCACACGTCCTACCAGGTCACCAAGAACCTCCAGCTCTACGGCAAGGTCGATAACATCTTCGACAACCGCTACGCGACCTACGGACAGTTCTTCGACACCGGCGCTCTGCCGAATTTCACCAACGGCGGAAGCCCCTTCACCGACCCGCGCTCGCTGAGCCCGGCCAGGCCAAGAGCGTTCTATGTGGGCGCGCGGGTGACATTCTGAGACCGGATGGAGGTGCGGACGCCTGGTGACGTCGGCCCCACGCTCGTTGGAGGCCGGATTCACACGGGCCGCGCGATTAACCGTTCCTTAGTGCTGACCGTGCGGATGATCAGGGCGGGGAGACCAAGGGAGACTGCTCCCATGCTGAAGGATGGTACCTACGCGGCGTGGTACAAGACGCCATTCGACCAGGGCACCGGCATCGTCCATGTTGCAGACGGCCAGATTTGGGGCCGCGACAGCCTGATGACGTATCATGGCTCCTGCAAGGTCGACGGCGATCGCTTCACCGCGACCGTGTCGACGAAGCGTCATACCGAAGGACGTGTCACCGTCTTCGGCGTCTATGACGAACTGACGCTGGACATCGAGGGCACGTGCCCCGACAAGATCGCGACCTACACGGCGACGGCCGGGCAGGCAGGGGGCGTCGTCCTCCAGGGAACGCTCATTCTGACGGAACAGCCGGCGGCGGCACCTGAACAAACCGGGCAGATCCCGGCGTTCGATCCCGCCAAGCTCCCAAAGCTGCCGAAACGCTCGCGCTGATCGCTGGGACCATCGCAGCCCGCCGCTTCGCCTGCATCGACATGTCGCGCCGTCGGGCAGCGCAATTCTGCATCCGAAAACTTCGGTGTCGGTGCTTCTCAAACCGCCTGCGTCCCGTCATTGTGCCGCCGCATCAATCATCTTGGGGCAGCATCAATGTCGGACAGGGTCTCGCGTCGCCAGTTCGCGAAAATCGCGGGGGTGTCCGCAGCCGGAATGGCGGCCCCCCTGGAGCTCGCCGACGCGATGTCGGCGGCGGCGCCGCGCAGCGCCGGCGGCTTTCCGCAAAATTTTCTCTGGGGCACGGCGACCTCGTCCTATCAGGTCGAGGGCGCGGTCGAGGAGGATGGGCGAGGGGCCTCGATCTGGGACGAGTTCGTCCGCATCCCCGGCAAGATCGAGGACGGTACGACCGGCGACCGCGCCAACGAGCATTTTCACCGCTATAAGGACGATATCGCGCTCATCAGGGAGCTCGGCTGCAAGGCCTATCGCTTCTCGGTGGCCTGGCCGCGGGTGTTTCCAGATGGAGACGGCAAGCCGAACCCGAAAGGGCTCGACTTCTACAATCGCCTGGTCGATGAGCTCCTCAGGAACGGCATCGAGCCGTGGCTGACGCTCTATCACTGGGACTTGCCGCAATCGCTGCAGGACCGTTTTGGCGGCTGGCGCTCGACTGAGACCTGCAAGATCTTCGGCGACTACGCGGCCTATGTCGCCGAGCACCTGACCGACCGCGTCAAGAACGTGTTCACGCTGAACGAGAGCGGCCGCTTCGTCTATTTCGGTTACGGCATCGGCATCGACGCGCCGGGCCTGACCTTGCCGCAGGCTGAGCTGAACCAGATCCGGCACAACAGCGCGCTCGCGCACGGGCTCGCGGTGCAGGCAGTGCGCGCCCATGGCCGCCGCGGCACGCGCGTCGGGCCGGCCGAGAACGTCGATGCCTGCATTCCCGCGATCGATACGGCCGAGAACGTCCGCGCCGCCGAGATTGCGTTGCGCGAGCTGAATGCCGGTTATCTCAACGTCATCATGACGGGGCGCTACACCGACGCGTTCCTGAATTACGCCGGCGCCGACGCGCCGAAATACACCGACGCCGAGCTGAAGATCATCTCCTCGCCGGTCGACTTCCTCGGCCTCAACATCTACGCGCCGCAGCACTACATCGTCGCCTCCGACCAGGGGGCGGGCTTCATGCCGCTGCCGATCCCGAAAGCCTTTCCACACATGAATTCGGATTGGCTGCGCGTCGGCCCCGAGACGATCTACTGGGTGCCGAAGCTGGCTGCAAATATCTGGAAGACGGATGCGATCTATATCAGCGAGAACGGCACGTCCGGCGACGACCAGGTGATGCAGGACGGCAAGATCTACGACACCGACCGCATCATGTATCTGCGCAATTATCTCGCCCAACTCCAGCGCGCAACCACGGAAGGCGTACCGGTGCGCGGCTACTTCCTCTGGAGCCTGATGGACAATTTTGAATGGGTGTTCGGGCTCAATAAGCGTTTTGGGCTCTATCACGTCAATTTCGAGACCCAGGTGCGGACGCCGAAACTCAGCGCGAGCTTCTATCGCAACGTCATCGCGAACAACGCGGCGGGAGCGTAGGTCTCTCTCCCCGCAACCGCGGCGAGGTGACGCAAGATTGCGCGGCCACAGTGCGTCGATCTAGCTTATTTTCAGGGTGAATCGCGCTCCGCCTCCGGCAAAGAGGCCGGTCGTCGCTTGTCGAAAGCATCGAATCAGCTTTAGCAAGGCTGCTTGCGGGCCTTTGAAACAAGGCAAAAACCGCTGCTCGAGGCACCTTCCGCTCAGGAAGTAGCTAAAATGCAGGGGTTTTTTGCCTCAGGGGGCCAAAAAAGCCCGTAAAACCGCGACAAAACTGTGCAGAAGGCTATAGGCCTTCGCCGGTTGGTCTAATATGCAACCGGCAACGAATCAGAGGAGACACGATGCCAGCCCAAATGTCCAAATCGCAGTTGATCGAAAAGATTGCGACCGCCACCGAGCTTTCCAAGCGCGACGTCAAGAGCGTCATGGAGACGCTGACCGACGTCGGCCACAAGGAGCTCAAGAAGAACGGCCTGTTCCTGGTGCCGGGCTTCGCCAAGTTCGTCGTCATAAAGAAGCCCGCGACCAAGGCGCGCAAGGGCACCAACCCGTTCACGGGCGAAGAGATGATGTTCAAGGCCAAGCCGGCTCGGAAGATCGTCCGCGCCCGCCCGGTCAAGGCCGCCAAGGACGCAGTGGCCTGATAACGCAAGGCCCCCTCGATGAGAGGGGGCCTTTTGTACTGAGTATGTGACCGCGAGGGCTGAGACGGAGGGGTTCAGCCCTTGCGGCGCTTCACCCGGACCGGGATCGGCTGAAGCCGTGGCTCCGGTCCTGCGAGTGCGTCGCGCACCCGATCGATGGCACGATCGAGCAGCTGGCGTAGCCGCTGCGTTGTCCGCGATCGCTTCGCTTCTTCGAGCAACTTTTTCATCGCATTCACTCCGCCGCTTCGACCTTGGCTTCCGCCGGCTCGAGCGCCGCGGCGATGGCCTCGTCGACGCGCTCCAGCCAGATGAATTCGAGGTTGTCCCGCGCGCTCTTCGGGATGTCGTCATAGTCCCGCTTGTTGCGCGCCGGCAGCATCACCCGCTTCAGTCCGGCGGCGGCCGCAGCCACCACCTTCTCCTTGATGCCGCCAACCGGGAGCACCAGCCCACGCAGCGAGATCTCGCCGGTCATCGCGGTGTCGCTCCGCACCGTGCGATTGGTAAGCAGTGACGTCAGCGCCGTGAACATCGCCACGCCCGCGCTCGGTCCGTCCTTCGGGGTCGCACCCGCGGGAACGTGAACATGGATGTCGCTCTTCTCGAACACCTGGGGATCGATGCCGAGCTGGGTGGCTCTGCTCTTCACCAGCGTCAGCGCAGCCTGCACGCTCTCGCGCATGACCTCGCCGAGCTGGCCAGTCAGGATCATGCCGCCACGGCCGGGCACGCGCGAGGCCTCGATGAACAGGATGTCGCCGCCGACCGGCGTCCAGGCAAGGCCGGTGGCTACGCCGGGAACGCTGGTGCGCTGCGCGATCTCGCCTTCGAAGCGCGGCTGTCCCAGCACATCGGCGATGTCCTTCGCCGTCACCACGACCTTGGCCGCCGTGCCTTCGGCGACCTGCACCGCGCCATGGCGGAACACCTTGCCGATCTCGCGCTCGAGGTTACGCACGCCGGCCTCGCGGGTGTAACCCTTGACGATCAGCCTCAGCGCCTCCGGCTCGATCTCCGCCTGCTCGGCGGTCAAGCCGTTGGCCTCCAGCTGCCGCCGCACCAGATAGCGCTTGGCGATCTCCAGCTTCTCCTCCTCGGTGTAGCCGGCGAGGCTGATCAGCTCCATGCGATCCAGCAGCGGACCGGGAATCTGGTCCAGCATGTTAGCAGTCGCGATGAACACCACGCGCGACAGGTCGAAGGGCACGGCCAGGTAATTGTCCCGGAACGTCCCGTTCTGCTCGGGGTCGAGCACCTCCAGCATGGCGGCAGAAGGATCGCCCTGCACGCCACGGCCCATCTTGTCGATCTCGTCCAGCATCATGACGCAGTTGCGTGCGCCCGCCTTCTTGATGCCCTGGATGATGTTGCCGGGCAGCGCGCCGATATAGGTGCGCCGGTGACCGCGGATCTCGGCCTCGTCATGCACGCCGCCCAGGCTGACGCGCACGAAGGGGCGATCCATCGCACGCGCGATCGACTGGCCGAGCGAGGTCTTGCCGACGCCGGGCGGGCCGACGAAGCACAGGATCGGGGCCTTGCCTTGCGGCGCCAGCTTGCGCACCGCCAGATATTCGATGATCCGGCTCTTGATCTTCTCCAGGCCAAAGTGATCCGCATCCAGGATGCGGCGCGCTTCCTTGATGTCGATCGGCTTCTCCGCGGGCAGCGCCCACGGCAGCTCGATCAGCCAATCGAGGTATGTGCGGACCATGCCGGCCTCACCGGCGGCCTCGGGCATGCGCTCGTAACGGCGCAGCTCCTTCTTGGCGTGCGCATCCGCTTCGGGCGGCATGTTGGCCTTGGCGATCGCAGCCGTCAGCTCGGCGACTTCGGCGGCCTTGCCGTCGCCTTCGCCCAGCTGGCGCTGAATGGTTGCCATCTGCTCGCGCAGGATCGCCTCGCGCTGCCGCTCGTCGAAGCTGGCGCGAGTCTTCAGGCCGATCTCATTGCTGATGCGCAGCACCTCCAGCCGCTCGGCCAGGTGCTTCGACACCTTCTCGACGCGCAGAGCGAGGTCGATGGTCTCCAGGACCTCCTGCTTGTCCTGCGGCTTGATGTCCATGAACGAGGTCGCCAGATCCGCCAGCGCGCCGGGCGCGGTGGTGCTCTGGAACATCGCGACCAGCTCGGGCGGCGCCTGCGGCAGCAGTTCGACCGCCTCGATGGCCTGGCGTTGCAGGTTCAGCGCCCGCGCCTCGATCTCGGGCGAGGACGTGGTCGGCTCCGGAATCTGCTGGATGCGCGCAGCCGGGAACGGCGCCCCCGGCAGGAAGTCGAGGATGCGCGCGCGCTGCACGCCCTGGCAGACGATGTGATGAGTGCCGTCGGGCGCGGTGATGTAGCGCACGATGTTGGCGATGGTCGCGACGCGATAGAGATCGTCCGGGCCGGGCTCCTCGGTCTCGGGGCTGCGCTGCAGGACGATGCCGATCGGCCGCTGCTCGCGCAGCGCCTGCTGGGCGGCGGCGACGGACTTCGGCCGGGCGATCGCGATCGGCGCGATGGCGCCGGGGAACAGCACCATCTCGCGCACGGGGATGATGATCAGTGCGTCTTCGGGGATATTCACGTCAGTATTGGTCTGTGCGGTATTCATCTGTTCGGTGGCCATGATCGACCTCAGGATTTGGCGAGGCGCAGTGCGACGCAGCCGTCCATCACGAAGCGGCTGATGGCGTAGCGGCCAAGCGGCAATGCAATGCGGCGCTCAAAACGCCCCTGCGGCAGCTCGAGCCGGTGGATGCGGGCGTTGCGAAGCTCCGGCGGGAGCGTGCGCTGGCCAGAGATAATGAGCGCGCCGTCCTGGATCACCGTCTCGACATTGTCCGGATTGACGCCGGGAAGTGCCACCAGGATCAGGAGCTCATGCTCGGTTTCGAGCACGTCGATCGGCGGCTCCCAGCAGGCCTCCTGACGGCCGAACTGCTGCCGCATCCGTTCGGCGCGGTTGAGCGAGTCCAGGGCTTCGGACAGCATCCAGTCGAAGGGATTTTTGGGTTGCATGGCAAAACTCGGGGGAAGGCGCTGCGGTTGGAAAACGGGGATATGGTGATGGTTCCCGCAAATTCCAGCATCGCGCGTTCAGAGCATGCCTGGCCCTCGAAGCAGACGAGGCCCTTGCGCTCAGACGCATCGACGCCGCGGAGACATTCCGCGGCGCCGGAGGCAACAATTGGGCGGGACTCTATGGTCAGGCGGCGGCGCGGTACTCCTGTTCCGCTTCGAGATTGATGACCGAGGTGGCGAGCTCGGTCAGCGCATGGTCGGTCGCCTCTTCCTCGTCCAGCGTCTCCTGAAGCAGCCTTGCGGCGTCAGGCATGCCGAGCTCCTCGGCCCAGGTGCGCAGCGTGCCGTAGCGGGAGATCTCGTAATGCTCGACCGCTTGCGCCGCGGCGAGCAGGCCGGCGTCGAGGGCAGGGGCGTTCTTGAAGTCCTTCATGATCCCGGCGCCCTCGTCGGTGATGCCGTTGATCGCCTCACACGGCTTGCCGCGCGCGGGCTTGCCCAGCATCTTGAAGACCTGGTCCAGACGTTTGACCTGGCCCTGCGTCTCCCGCAGATGCTTGTTGAAGGCGGCCGCAAGGTCCTTCGAGTGGGCAGCCTTGGCCATTTTCGGCAGCGTCTTGATGATCTTGTTCTCCGCGAAATAGATGTCTTTCAGCGTTTCCAGAAACAGATCGCTCAGCAGCTTAGGCGCCTGACGCGGGCGGCGCGATGCGGTCTTTTTCTTAGGTGCACGTTTCTTTGCTTTCTTGGCCATAAATCCTCCTCTTGAGGTGACACGGGAAGGCACGTCCTTCCTCAATCCTCACGCGATCAAGAGCCGGCGTCTGCAAATGTTCCTCGCGAAGGCCTTCGCGAGCCGCTATGGCTGGCCATCCGACCAACGCTCGCTCTGCTTCGTCTCAGCCGGCCTGATCGCGCGGACGCTCGGGCGAACCGGAAATGCCGTGCTGTCGCGCGTCCTCGGCATGCTGCTCGCGGCCTATTCGGTGCAGTTTGTGATCAACGGCATTGCGGCCGTCCGGGCGAGCCTGTCTTGAGGTTTTCTTGGGGTCGCGACAATCTGTTAATCTCTTGATTTTACGATGTAATTCGTGGCGTAGCGGACCCGTCGGCAAGATGGCGCCCGAACAGGGCCGCTTTCGCTTGCGCTGCCATATTGCTTTGACGTACTTCCGGTCTAACAAACGCCCATCGCCAAGAAGGCCGAAATGAAATCGAGGTGTCGATGACAGCGGACGAACTCGCCACGAGACAGGCCATCATCGACGCCTGCCGCCGCATGAACGCGCTCGGCATCAACCAGGGCACATCGGGCAATATCAGCGTGCGTTTCGGCAATGGGCTCCTGCTCACGCCCACCAGCGTGCCCTACGACGCCATGACGCCGGACCAGATCGTGTTCATGGCAATGGACGGCTCGCATGCCCCCGAACAGAAGCCGTCCAGCGAGTGGCGCTTCCACCTCGACATCCTGAAGGCGCGCGCCGACGTCAACGCCGTCGTGCACGCCCATCCGACCTATTGCACCATCCTGGCGATCATGGGCATGGACATCCCGCCCGTGCACTACATGATCGCGGCTGCCGGCGGCGACAGCATCCGCTGCGCGCCCTATGCCACCTTCGGCACGGCAGAACTGTCCGAGCACGCGGTGCGCGCGCTGGTCGACCGGCTTGCCTGCCTGCTCGACCATCACGGCATGATCGCGGTCGGCAACACGCTCGACAAGGCGATGTGGCTCGCCGTCGAGGTCGAGACGCTGGCGCGGCAATATCATGGCTGTCTCCAGATCGGCAAACCACCGCTGCTCTCCAGCGCCGAAATTGAACGGGTCCGCCAGCGCATGGCCGGCTACGGCCTGTCGGAAGGGTAGGGCTGGCAGCAGGTGTTCGCGCGGATCAGATATTTCGTCAACGGCAAGGCAACCAACCGCACCATGGTCCGGCTGCGCGCCCTGTTGCGCAGCAACGAGTTCTACCTGATCCCGCTGGCGCTCGTGATCGGCACGCTGGCCGGCGCGATCGTCACGCTGATGGCCGAGATCGCGCAGATCGCCCATGTCGTGATCTACGGCATTCCGATCGACGTGCGCCTCTCCGCCCACACCTATATCAATCCATGGGCGGCGTTGATCGCCCCCGCGCTTGGCGGCCTGGTGCTCGGCGTCATGGAATGGTGGCGCCGACGGCTGAAGATTTCCAGCGCGGTCGACCCGATCGAGGCCAATGCGCTGCGCGGCGGCAATCTGTCGATGCGCGACAGCGTGGTGGTGTCGAGCCAGACCCTGATCTCGAACGGATGCGGCGCCTCCGTCGGCCTCGAGGCCGGCTATACCCAGATCGGTTCGGGCATTGCCTCGCTGCTCGGCAAGTTCTTCAATCTCCGCCGCAACGACCTCCGCCTCATCGTCGGCTGCGGCGCGGCGGCGGCGATCGCGGCGGCCTTCGGCGCACCGATCACCGGGGCGTTCTATGCCTGCGAGCTGATTGTCGGCGTCTATTCGGTCGGCAGCGCCGCGCCGATCCTGGCGGCCTCGCTCGCCGGCGCCTTGACCGCACAATGGCTCGGCGGCGCGCCTTACTCGATCGAAATCCCCAAGGTCAGCGCCGTCGGTGTCGAGCAATATCTGGCGCTGATCGTGCTCGCGCTCGTCACCAGTGGCGTCGGCATCGCCGTGATGCGCTCGTCCTCGATGTTCGAGCGGCTGTTCAAATGGTTGCCGGTCTGGCTGCGGCCGGTGATCGGCGGCCTCATCGTCGGCGGCTTCGCCATCGTGACGCCGCAGGTGCTCGCGGCCGGCCACGGCGCCATGGTGCTCGATCTCTTCCACGACATGACGATCGGCCTGATCGCGATCATCATCGCGCTGAAGGTGACGGCCTGCCTGATCTCGCTGGCCTCCGGTTTCCGCGGCGGACTGTTTTTCGCCTCGCTGTTCGTCGGCAGCCTGATCGGAAAGTTCTTCTCTGCGGTGCTGCTCTTGATCAGCCCGACCTTCGTGATCGATCCGCTGGTGGCGATGCTGACCGGCATGGCGACGCTCGGCGTCGCCATCGTCGGCGGTCCCCTGACCATGTCGTTCCTCGTGCTCGAGATGACCCGCAACGTCGACGTCACCGCCGTGGTGCTGGCCGGCTGCATCGTCACCTCGATCTGCGTCCGCTTCATGTTCGGCCACTCCTTCTCGACCTGGCGCCTGCATCTGCGCGGCGAGACCATCCGCAGCGCCAACGACGTCGGCTGGCTGCGCAACCTCACCGTCGAGCGCCTGATGCGCTCCGACGTCGGCAAGGTGCCGTCGACCACCACCATCGCCGCGACACGGAGTGAATTTGCGCTCGGGTCGCGGCCCGGGATCGTCATTGTCAACAATGCTGACGAATATGTCGGCCTCGTCCTGCTGCCCGATCTGTTCTCCAGCGACCTCGACGCCATCGCCGACGAGATCCAGGTCGTCGAGCTCGCGCGCCTGACCGAGATCGTGCTGATTCCGGAAATGAACGTGAAGAGCGCGATGGCGGTGTTCGACGAGGCCGAGGCCGAGATGCTGGCGGTGGTGGATTCCACCGACAGCCGCAAGGTGGTCGGCTTCCTCACCGAGACCTTTGCCCGCCGCCGCTATGTCGAGGAGATCGACAAGGCGACGCGCGGCGTGCTTGGCGCGTTGTCGTAGGCGCCCGGGCCAGTTGACGCTGGCACTGGAGCTATCGCGCCCACTAGGGGGCGCAGGTTCATTCGAGTTGATCGACCTCGCGCAGCACCGGAAACAGCTTCATCCAGAGCAGTGCGATCGCGATGGTGCCGAGACCGCCGAGCGCGGCGGCCGGCATCGCGCCGAGCAGGGCCGCCGCCATACCGCTCTCGAACTCGCCGAGCTGGTTGGAGGCGTTGATGAACAGGAAGTTCACGGCGCCGACGCGGCCGCGCATCGCATCCGGTGTTGAAAGCTGCACCAGCGCGACGCGGACGACGACGCTGATGGTGTCGGCGGCGCCCATCGCGGCGAGCGCGATCACCGAGAGCCAGATGTTGCGTGACAGCGCAAACGCGATGGTCGCGAGCCCGAAGGCGATCACCGCCTGGAACATCCGCAAGCCTGCGCGTCGCGCGATCGGATGCCGTGCGATGATCGCGGTCATGCAGAGCGCACCAACCGCAGGCGCCGCGCGCATCACACCAAGCGCCCAGGGCCCGGCCTGCAAAATGTCCTTGGCATAGATCGGCAGCAGCGCGGTGGAGCCGCCGAGCAGGACCGCGAACAGGTCGAGCGAGATCGTGCCGAGGATCGCAGGATTGCTGCGGACGAAGTGCAGGCCGGCAAACAGCCCGTCGACGCTTTCATGCTCGGAAGGAGCGGCCCGTTCGACCCGGATCAGGCCGCTGAGGCCGCACGCGATCAGCGACAGCACTGCCATCAACGCGAACGGCGCGCTTGGCGAGAGGGCATAAGCGAGCCCGCCGACGGCCGGGCCGCCGATGGTCGCGACCTGCCAGGTGCCGGTCGCAAGCGCAGTCGCCCGTTGCAGCATGCCATCCGGCGCGACGGCTGGCAGCAGCGCGGACGAAGCGGGGCTTTCGAAGGCGCCGCAAAGCCCGAACACGCCGAGAATGATGAAGATCTCGGGCGCGGTCAGCGTCCCCATCAGCAGCCGCATGGCAAGGTAGCCAGCGGCGAGCCCCTGCGTCAGCTCGCAGAGCTGGACGATGCGGCGGCGGTCGTAGCGGTCGGCGGCGTGGCCGGCGACGAGCACGAGCAGCGCGCTCGGAATGAACTGCACGAGACCGGCGAGGCCGAGATAGAAGGCGCTGCCGGTCAGCGCATAGATCTGCCAGCCGACAGCGACTGTGGCGACCTGATAGGAGAATTCCGACAGGGTGCGCGAGGCGATGTAGAGCAGCAGCGGAGGGTGTCGCACCAGCGCGACGGACGAGGTGGGAAGTGTAGAAGCAGTCACGTTGAACCCCAAAATTGGCATCGATCCCGACGACGTCGGTTGATGCGTTGGTTCACGTGAACGCTTACGGCGGCCGGAAAAGTGGCGCGGCCGTTCATTATCCGCTCAGGTTGGATGGATCAAGCTGGATCTGGCGGTTCGGTTTACAATCGTTCAAAGCGTGGCAGATTGCCGCGATCACGAAACCATTTCAGTGCTTTGCGCGTTAAGTGTTGTTTCCATATCTTTTATTTGGCGAGAACAGAGGGCGCTAAGATGAGTGACAGGTCCGTGAATTCGAGAATTGGCCGCAACACTGCGCTGGCCGCGTTCGCCAGTTTCGCCCTGGTCGCGGCGTCCCTGTCGCCTGCGGCTGCCGCGTCTCCGACCGCGGCCAAGGCACTGGCTGCAGTGGCAGGGCAAGGCTCGTCCAGCGCGACCGATTTTAGCGCCGCACGGCGTCGTCACTACTACCGGCGCGGACCGAACGCTGCGGGCCTTGCCTTCATGGGCATCGCGGCCGGTCTGATCGGCGGCGCGATCGCCGAGAGCCGGCGCCAGGAGTACTACGATAATTATTACTATGGCGGCCCGCGCTATTACGGTCCCGGCTACGGCTATTACGGCGGACCGCGTTACTACAATCCGTATTGAGGGTGCACGACGGGCAAAACAGCTGCCGGCCTGTCAATGCCTCCAGGTAAAAATATTCCGCTTTACCGAAATTCGGAAATGTCGTATGTGTCGCCCATCCCGGCTCATCCTTGAGGGGCGATCGTACGTCGTCACGAATTGCGAGCCGGGCTTGCGGTGGACGCGGCAGCGTCGGCACGAAAAGGTGCGGGCAGGGCGGGTAGTCCCTGTGAGCCCGCAACCGCGTGCGGATGAGCGGCGCTGTTCAGTTCGTCTCGCCAACATTTCGATGGCTACGTGCACGATGCCATCGAACCCTGTGGCAACAGACGAACGCGCGTACGGCAAAACCGTGTGGTCCTGGCCGTCGTTGCTACGGTCAAGCCTGTCGCGGAGATGTGGAGCGCCCAACCGGGTCAACCACATCGTCAATTCGCGGGGCGAGGGAGGCCAGAAGGAACTCGGCTCCCGGGAGAGCACGGCATAAGCCGTCAACCCATCGCGCAGGGAAGGCCGAGTGATTGGCACCACCTGTATGCTGCTGTGCGGTTCTTCCTGCGTGTGCTTTTCGCGCAGCGGACCGCGGGTGCGAGGTCAGCACCCGGCCTTCCCTGCGCCCTCTTGGTCAAGAGGGTGGAGTGATCAAGCAAAGCTCGGGCGAGACAAGCCGCGAGAACGCGAAGGCGTGTCTATGACTCAAAAACGCGAACCGGAAGAGCGAAGCCGTTGCCTCACACTCCGTCATTGCGAACGCAGCGAAGCAATCCGCGCGGGCAGTCTTGATTGCTTCGTCGCAAGGGCTCCTCGCAATGACGACGTGGAAGCAGTTGCGTTCTACCGCGCTAGGCGTCCTGCATCACCGTCCGGCCGGCGCCGACATTGCGCCGTTGGCGTAGCGCGACCAGTCGGGTGCGGTTGGCTGCGATGGCCACATGGCCGCGTTGGAGTCGCGCACGGACTGGGTGGTGGGGACAGGCTGCGCCTTGCGAACGTGGTGACGGTCGCTCGCCGCGGCGGTCTGGATGGTGACGGCGGTGATCAGCGTGGCGCCGAGATTGGCAAGAGTCTTTTGCATGGTTGTTTCTCCCGTGACGACGTCCCGGTTCGAGAGGTTTCATTGTCGTCGCCGCTGATATGGCAACACGTCCGGCCGAATATCATCGTCGCCAGCTTCACGATGGGGCGAGCAAATTTTTTGGTCCCGGCTAAATATTCGGCAACCGCCCAGCCGGGCCCGGTGGACTTGCCCCCGGCAATCCGGTTGAATGGGGCCAATCAAGGTTTCAGGCGCGACAACGATGTCGAAATATCTGCTGGTCCTGCTTTTGATCGCCTCGCCGGCCGTGGCGCAGGTGAAGCCTGCTGCCAAAACCTCCGCGGCGCATCCCGACTCCTGCGCGCCGATCGGGCGCACCTCGGATGGCAAGCTGGTCTATTCCATGAAGTGCGAGAGCCTGCCGGCGCCGCCTCCGCCCCCGCCGCAGGCGGAACTGAAGGAGGTACCGGCACCGGCCGCAGAGTCCGAGCCGGAAGTGCGGCGGAGCGGCCTGTTCGGCTGGTCTTACGACCGCAGGTGAGGGGCCCGGCGCCACTTGCGCGAAGCCCGCTGGAATGCTCTTTGCTTGCAAATTCCCCGTGGGGCCGCGGCCCCCGATCCAGAGAGATGAGATGAGCAAACTCGTTATCCGCGCCGGCGATTTCACCTTCGATGCCCGCTTCGAGGAGCAGGCGGCGCCCAAGACCGTCGCGGCGTTCCGCAAGGCGCTGCCGTTCGAGAGCCACATCATTCATGTGCGCTGGAGCGGCGAGGGCGTCTGGATGCCGCTCGGCGATCTCGACTTCGGCGTCGGCTACGAGAACCACACCAGCTATCCCGCGCCCGGCCAGATCATCCTCTATCCCGGCGGCATCAGCGAGACCGAGATCCTGATGGCCTATGGCGGCGTGCATTTCGCCAGCAAGATGGGCCAGCTCGCCGGCAATCACTTCATCACGGTGACCTCGGGCCTCGAGAATCTCGCGACGCTGGGCAAGAGCGTGCTGTGGAAGGGCGCGCTGCCGATCCGCTTCGAGGAAGTCTGAGTGACTGACGCCCGCTACCCCCGCGATCTCCGCGGTTACGGCCGCAATCCGCCGCATCCGCAATGGCCCGGCAACGCGCGGGTCGCGGTGCAGTTCGTCATCAATTTCGAGGAAGGCGGCGAGAACAACATCCTGCACGGTGACCGCGCGTCGGAAGCCTTCCTGTCCGACGTGCTGGGCGCGCAGCCCTGGCCCGGCCAGCGTCACGCCAACATCGAATCCATGTTCGAATATGGCTCGCGCGCCGGGTTCTGGCGGCTGTGGCGGATGTTCAATGAGCGGAAGTGGCCGACCACCGTGTTCGGTGTCGCCACGGCGCTGAAGCGCAATCCGGAAATCGTCGCCGCGATGAAGGAGTCCGGCTGGGACATCGCGAGCCACAGCCTGAAATGGATCGAGCACAAGGACATGACGGAAGCGCAGGAGCGCGCCGAGATTGCCGAGTCGATCCGCGTCCACACCGAGGCGACCGGTTCGCGGCCGCTCGGCTGGTACACCGGGCGCTCCTCGATCAACACCAACCGTCTGCTGATGGAGGAGGGCGGCTTCCTCTATCTCTGCGATTCCTATGCCGACGATCTGCCCTATTGGGTCAAGGGCGTGGGCGGCAAGCAGCTCATCATTCCCTATACGCTCGATGCCAACGACATGCGCTTCATCAACCCGCAGGGCTTTGCCGAGGGCGAGCAGTTCTACACCTATCTGAAAGATGCCTTCGACGTGCTCTATGCCGAAGGTGAGACAGCACCGAAGATGATGTCGGTGGGGCTGCACTGCCGCCTCGCCGGCCGGCCGGGTCGTGCCGCGGGCCTGATCCGCTTTCTCGACTATATCGGCAAGCACGATGGCGTCTGGGTGCCGACGCGGCTGCAGATCGCGCAGCATTGGCACGACAGGCATGCGCATCTGGCCGCCGATGCATTCGAGATCGGGTGAGAGCGCGATGCCGCAGATCTCGCTCACTGATCTCAACGCCGCAAACCAAGCCGACTTCGTCGCCGCGCTCGTCAACGTCGTCGAATATTCGCCCTGGATCGCCGAGCAGCTCGCCGCGCAGCGGCCGTTCGCCGGCGTCAACCAGCTGCACGCCGCGCTGATCGCGGCGATCCAGGCTGCCGAGCCCGATGTGCAGCTGGCGCTGATCCGTGCGCATCCCGATCTCGCCAACAAGACCCAGCGCGTGGCGGGCTTGACGGCGGAATCCGCCGACGAGCAGAACAGCGCCGGCCTCGACCGGCTGTCGGAGGCCGAATATGCGGCGTTCGAGCGCGTCAACAGCGCCTACCGCGAAAAATTCGGCTTCCCCTATATCGTCTGCGTGCGCCGTCACACCAAGGATTCCGTGCTGCGCGACTTCGAGACGCGCCTGCGTAACATTGCCAAGACCGAGACGCGCCGCGCGATCGAGGAGATCGGCCGCATCTCGGCGCTGCGGCTCGATCAGCTCGTCATCGCCGACGACAAGTTGAAGGTGCACGGCCGGCTCTCGACCCATGTGCTGGACAATCACGCCGGCAAGCCCGCGTCCGGAATTGCGGTGGAGCTGGTCGAGCTCGCGAATCTCGGCGAGAGCCGCGTGATCGCGCGTGCGGTGACCAACGCCGACGGCCGCACCGACCAGCCGCTGATCGGCGGCCGTCCGCTGCCGATCGGCCGCTACGAGCTCCGCTTCAACGTCGCCAGATATTACGCCGAGCGTAACGTGCAGCTCGCCGATCCGCCGTTCCTCGACGTGATCCCGCTGCGCTTCGCGATCAGCGAGCCTGAGGGGCACTACCACGTGCCGCTGCTGGTGACACCGTGGAGCTACTCGACCTATCGCGGGAGCTGACCACCGGAGTCGCCGAATTTCTCGTGCAGGGCCGGAAACAGCCGGTCCGGCTTGAAGGGCGGCGCGGTGAAGCGGATGCCGGTGGCATCCGCAATCGCGTTGCCGAGCGCGGCGGCGACGGGATTGTACGGGCTCTCGCTCATCGACTTGGCGCCAAGCGGTCCGATCGTATCGGACGTCTCGGCGAACAACACCTCCGTGCGCGGCACATCCGCGAAGGACGGCAGATGGTAGTCACGGAATTTGGGGTTGGTGACGCGGCCCTCGGCATCGATCACCATCTCCTCGTAGAGCGCCGCACCGAGCGCCTGGGCTACGCCGCCCTCGACCTGGCCGCGGCACTGCATGGGATTGGCGACGACGCCGGCATCGGCCGCCTGCACGCTCCTGAGAATCTTGATCTCGCCGGTGCCGGTGTTCACGGCGATGCGAAAGCCGTGCACGTTGAAGCCGACCGAGCGCGGCGTTCCCTCGGAACTGCCGTGCGCCACGAGCGGACGACCGGCTTCGCGCGCGAGCTTGGCCAGCTCGGCAAAGGACATGCGCCGCACGCCGCTGACGACGAATTCGCCCTCGAGGGTGCAACTCGCTGTATCACAAAGCCACGCGCCGGCGGCGGCCGCCTTCAATTCGGTCGCAAGCTGTATCGCGGCGGCCTGCGTCGCCTTGCCGGCAACGAACGTGCCCGTGCTGCCATAGGCGCCGGTATCATGGCCGCCATGGGCGGTGTCGGATTGGCGCAGGCGGATCCTGTCGACGGTGGTCGCGAGAACCGTCGCGGCGATCTGCCGGTGCACGGTGCTGGTGCCGTTGCCGAACTCGGCGGTGCCGACGGTGAGATCGAAGCCGCCATCGTCGTTGAGCGCGATCATCGCGTCGGCGATATGGCCGGCGGGCGGCACGGTGTCGATCATGGTCAGCGCGATGCCGTCGCCGGTCAGCCATTCTGGCGACAATTCGGGCTGTGGCTGATCGACCTGCATCGCGCGCTCGACGAGGTCGATACACTGGTCGAGCCCGTAGGAGCCGTAGAGCACGTCGTGATATTCGGACGGTGGCGGCGACAGCATGGGATCGCCCTGCTTGATAATGTTGCGGCGGCGCATGTCGTACGGGCTGATGCCGAGCTGCCTCGCCAGCTCGTCGATCGCTGCCTCCACCGCGATCAATGCTTGCGGCAGGCCATAACCGCGAAACGCACCGGCCGGCACCGTATTCGTGTAGACGACGAAGCCGTCAACCCGCTTGTTCGGGCAGTTGTAAACGGCGATCGACTCCGACACCGCGTGGAACATCACGGAAGGGCCGTGATTGCCGTAGGCGCCGGTGTTGGAAAGCACGTCGAGCTGCAGCGCGGTGAGCCTGCCGTCGGCATCGGCGCCGGCCTTGATGTGGACTCGCATCGGATGCCGCGTCGAGGTCGCGGTGAACTGCTCCTCGCGGGTGAGCTCGAGCTTGACCGGCCGACCGGTCTTCAGCGCGGCGAGCGCCAGAATGTCCTCAACGAACATCTCCTGCTTCCCGCCAAAACCGCCGCCGACGCGCTCGCAGAACACGCGGACCTTGTCCAAGGGAAGCTGGAAGATGTCCGAGAGTGCACGCCGGGTCAGGAACGGCACCTGCGTCGAGGTGCGGACGTTGAGCACACCGGCATCATCGAGCCAGGCGAGGCCGCCATGGGTCTCCAGCGCCGCGTGCTGCACGCGTTGACTGTGAAAGGTGGCCTCGTAAGTGACAGCAGACGCAGCAAGCGCTGCTGCGACATCGCCGAACTCGCCATGCGTCTCCGCGACGAGATTGCGCTGCGCGTCGGCAACGCGGTTCGCGCTGGTGCGATCGGGATGAACGAGCGGAGCGCCTGGCGCCATCGCCTGTTCGGGATCGATCAGCGCAGGCAAAATCTCGTAGTCGACCTTCAGCCGGTGGCAGGCCTCCTCGGCAGCGCCTTCACTCTCGGCGACGACGGCAGCGACCTTCTGGCCGACGAAGCGGACGATGTCGTCGAGGATGCGAGTGTCCTCGGGGTCCATCCAGTCTTTCTCGTGCCGCGCCGTCGAGAACAGCACCGAAGGCGCGTCCTCATGCGTCAGGACCGCGTGCACGCCGGGCACAGTCATCGCCGCCGATCTGTCGATCGCGATAATCCTCGCATGCGCATGCGGCGAGCGCAGCAGCTTGACGTGCAGCAGGCCTTCGATTTCGGTGTCGAACGTGTAGCGCGCCATGCCGCGAACGACGTCCGGGCCCGCGGGCGCCGCCAGGCTGCGGCCGAAGGCATCGCCGGCCTCGACGCTTGCCTCGACATTGGTCTTGCCGTGGATCGCATCCTCGATCGCGCGATAGCCGGTGCAGCGGCAGATGTTTCCCTTCAGCGCAGCGCCGAGGTCGGTGCGCTGCGCCTGGTTCAGCGCGGCGCAGGTCACGATCATGCCGGCGGTGCAGAAGCCGCACTGAAATCCCTGCGCGTCCAGGAAGGCCTGCTGCATCGGATGCGCGCCAATTTCGCCGCCAAGACCTTCGATCGTCGTAATCGCGCGATCCTCGGCGCGAAACGCAGGGATCAGGCAGCTGTGCACGGGCTCGCCGTCGAGCAGCACGGTGCAGGCGCCGCAGTCGCCGGCGTCACAGCCTTTTTTCACCCCGAAATGGCCAAGCTCGCGCAGGAACGTGCGCAGGCACTGGCCGGCGCGCGGCGCTTGCGGAAAATTCGTGCCATTGATCTCGAAGCTCATGGCGGCGTTGCACCCAGGAGCTCGGCGCGGACCTCCTCTGCGAGCCGCAGCGTCATGTGCTTGCGCCAGAGCGGCTTGCCATGAATGTCGGCATGATAGAGATCGTCGGTGATTGCCTCGGCTATTGCCGTGCGAAGCGCACTCGCATCGGGCGGCTTTAGAAACGATAGTACGATGGGACGCACGGTCGATGCGGTCACGGTCAGCTTCAGCGCACCAGCGCTGTCAACGCTGCCGATCAGAAGGGCCGCGGAGCGGCCGATCGGCGCGAGCGAGATCTGGCGAAACGCGGAGCGACGCTTCAGTGCGGCAATCGGAATGTCGATCTGCCGCAGCAGATCGCCCGGCGACAGACGGTTGCGTTGGTTGCCCGTGACGAACTCGGCGACGGGAATCCTCTGTTCGCCGCCGCCGGCTTTCCAGATGGTGCAGACACCGTCGAGCGCAGCAGTGAGCGAGATCATCGGCCCTGCCGGCAGCGACATGCAGAGATTGCCGCCCACCGTCGCCGTCTTCCAGATTTTGAACGAGGCAAGGAACGCGCGGCAGCATTGGCTGATCAGCGGTGCTGCGAGCCAGTCGGTGGGGCAGGTGAGCGGGTCGAGTTGCGAGATGGTGCAGGTGGCGGCGATGCTGAGGTGGCGCTCGGTGATCGTCAACGCCGGCCATTTCAGATCGGTGAGATCGATCAGCCGCGTCAGATGGACTTGGGGCTCCGAGAACAGCCACGTGCCGCCCGCGAGCCAAGCATCACCTGGCGTCCAAACGGGCAGGTCGCTGCGCGTTTGCGGATGGACGACCGCCGTGATGGTATTCAAGTCCATGGCTGCGCCTGTGCCGGGTGAATTGTGTCGAGGGAAAGTCTTGCAAGACCAGCGCCAAGTGGCAACAACAAGTCGCAGCAAATAAGGCTCTCGGGATGGCCTCTGCCCTGCAGGCCATTAGTTAACGAGGGCGAGGAGACACAGGATCATGAGCGACGCAAAGCCGATCTGGATCAGGGATCCCCTGGCCATCCTCGCTGACGGCGCCGGGCGCGGCATCGTCGTTAAGGATGGCCGTATCGTTGAGCTCGTGCCGGCCGGCGGAACACCGGCGACGGCCGATGTCACGGTGTTCGATGCAAGCGAGCACGCCGTGCTGCCGGGCCTGATCAACACCCATCATCATTTTTATCAGACGCTTACGCGAGCGCTGCCGGCGGCGATGGACCGTGAATTGTTTCCCTGGCTCCAGGCGCTCTATCCGGTGTGGGCGAAGCTCACCCCGGAATCGCTGGAGCTCGGCGTCACCGTGGCGATGTCCGAGCTGCTGCTGTCGGGTTGCACCACCACGACCGATCATCACTATGTCTTCCCGGCGGGGCTCGAAGAATCCGTCGACATCGAGGTCGGCGTTGCAAAACGGCTTGGCGTGCGCGTGCTGCTGACGCGCGGCTCGATGAACCGGTCGCAGCGCGACGGCGGCCTGCCGCCGGATAGCGTCGTGCAGGACGAGGACACCATCCTCGCCGACAGCGCGCGCGTGGTCGCAAAACATCACCAGCGCGGTGCGGATGCGATGGTGCAGATTGCGCTCGCGCCGTGCTCGCCGTTCTCGGTGACGACCTCGCTCATGCGCGCCACCGCCGATCTCGCCGACAAGCTCGACGTGCGCCTGCACACCCATCTCGCCGAGACCGAGGACGAGAACAAATTCTGCCAGCAGATGTATGGCTGCCGTCCGCTCGACTATCTCGAACAATGCGGCTGGCTCAACTCGCGGACCTGGCTCGCCCACGGCATCTTCTTCAACGCCGACGAGATGAAGCGCCTCGGCAAAGCGAAGACGACCATTAGCCATTGTGCCTGCAGCAATCAGCTGCTGGCCTCCGGCTGCTGCCCGGTGTGCGAGATGGAGGAGGCCGGCGTCGGGATCGGGATCGGCGTCGATGGCTCGGCGTCGAACGACGGTTCGAATCTCATGCAGGAAGTGCGTGCCGCGTTCCTGCTGCAGCGGGCGCGCTATGGCGTGACCAGGGTCAGCCACAAGGATGCGCTGCGCTGGGCGACCAAGGGCTCGGCGGCGTGTGTCGGTCGGCCGGAACTCGGCGAGATCGCGGTCGGCAAGGCGGCCGACCTCGCGCTGTTCAGGCTGGACGAGCTGCGCTTCTCCGGCCATGGCGATCCCCTGGCGGCGCTGGTGCTGTGCGGGGCGCATCGGGCCGATCGGGTGATGGTGGCGGGGAAGTGGGCCGTCGTCGACGGCGCGATCCCGGGACTGGACGTGCCGGACCTCATCCGCCGGCACAGCTCCGCGGCGCGGGCGATGCAGGCGGGGTAAAATAGAAAGAGGGGGCGACCACAAGTGCCGGGTGCTTCTGGCCACCCCCTCCGAACCTCCTCCGGGAGGAGCAGGTGATTTAGGCAATGCAAGAAGCGTGCTACTTGCCCGGCAGCTTGTCGTCGATGCCCTTGACGTAGAAATTCATGCCGAGGATCTGGCCGTCGGCGAGATTGGCGCCGCCCTTGCACTCGACCTCCTTGCCGTCCTGCCCAATCACCGGGCACTTGAACGGATGCAGCTTGCCCGCGGTGATCGCGGCTTGCGCATCCTCGGCGATCTTCTTCACGTCGTCAGGCATGTTGGTATACGGCGCCATCGCGAACATGTGGCTGTCGAGACCGCCCCAGCTGTCCTCGGACTTCCAGGCGCCGTCGAGCTCGGCCTTGACGCGTTCGATGTAGTAGGGGCCCCAGGTGTCGAGGATCGAGGTCAGCTGGGTCTTGGGCCCGAACTTGATCATCTCGGAGTCCTGGCCGAAAGCGAGCTTGCCGCGCTCGCTGGCGATCTGCATCGCGGCGGGCGAATCCGTGTGCTGCATGATGACGTCGGCGCCCTGGTCGATCAGCGCCTTGGCGGCGTCGGCCTCCTTGCCCGGATCGAACCAGGTGTTGGCCCAGATGATCTTGACCTTGATGTTCGGGTTGATGGTCTGTGCGGCGAGGATCGTCGCGTTGATGCCGGAGACGACCTCGGGAATCGGGAAGGAGCCGATATAGCCGAGCACGCCGGACTTCGACATCTTGGCCGCGATCAGGCCTTGAATGTAGCGGCCCTGATACCATTTGGCCGAATAGGTCGACATGTTCTTGTCGCGCTTGTAGCCGGTGGCGTGCTCGAAATGCACGTTCGGATATTTCTTGGCGACCTTCAGCGTCGGGTCCATGTAGCCGAACGACGTCGTGAAGATCAGCTTGTTGCCGGCGCGGACCAGCTGCTCGATGGCGCGCTCGGCATCGGGTCCCTCCGGCACGTTTTCGAGATAGGTGGTCTCGATCTTGTCGCCGAGCTCTTTCACGAGAGCCTGGCGGGCAAGCTCATGCTGGTAGGTCCAGCCGAGATCGCCGATCGGGCCGAGGTAAATGAAGCCGACTTTCAGCTTGTCGGCAGCGGAGGCTGCACTGACGCTCCCGGCGAGCAGAAGGCCGGCAGCCAGCGCAAGAAGTGATTTTCTCATCATCAATCTCCAAACATCAGGGGAAAGCCACGATCCGCGACGTGCGCGCCCCATCGCGCACGCCGCGAAAATCAAAACTCTAGCGGTCAGGCACGAACACGGTGCCGAGCGCGGCCGGTGCGGTCGAGCCGCCGGTGCGCGCGCGAGACAACAGCACCAGCACGATGACGGTCGCGAGATACGGCAGCGCCGACATGAATTGCGAGGGGATGCCGACGCCCCAGCCTTGCGCGTGCAGCTGCAGGATCGTCACCGCGCCGAACAGATAGGCGCCGACCACGAGACGGCCCGGCCGCCAGGACGCGAACACGACCAGCGCCAGCGCGATCCAGCCGCGGCCCGCGGTCATGCCCGGAATGAAGAACGGCGTGTAGGCAAGCGGAAGATAGGCTCCCGCAAGTCCGGCGCAGGCGCCGCCGAACATCACGGCGAGGGTGCGAATACGCAGCACGGGATAGCCGAGCGCATGCGTGGAGATGTGGTTGTCGCCACAGGCACGGAGGATCAATCCCGCGCGTGTGCGGTACAGGAACCACCAGACGCCGATGATGAGTGCGATGGAGAAATAGACGAAGGCGTCTTCGCCGAACAGCACGCGGCCGAGCAGCGGAATGTCGGTGAGGCCTGGAATGTGGAGATGGATCGCCGGCGTGATGCGCTCGCCGACGAAGCCGGCACCGATCAGGCCCGAGAGACCGACGCCAAGAATGGTCAGCGCGAGCCCTGTCGCGACCTGGTTGACGGCGAGGCCGAGCGCCATCAGCGCGAAGATCAGCGACATCAGCGTTCCCGCGACGATGCCGAACAGCGCGCCGATCAGAATCGATCCCGTCAGCCAGGCGCCGCCAAAACCGCAGGCCGCGCCGACGATCATCATGCCCTCGACGCCGAGGTTGAGCACGCCGGAGCGCTCGGTCACGAGCTCGCCCGTTGCCGCGATCAGCAGCGGCGTCGAGGCGGCGAGCACCGACAGGATGATGGCTTCAACCAGCTCCACGGGCCACCTGACGGTTCGGGAAGACCAGCTTGAAGCGGTAGAGAATGAGCGAGTCGCAGGCGAGCACGTAGAACAGCAGGATGCCCTGGAAGACCTTGGTGACGTCCAACGGGATCTTCATTGCAATCTGCGCCTGCTCGCCGCCGATAAAAGTCAGTGCGAGAAAAAGGCCTGCAATTAATATTCCAATCGGGTTCAACCGGCCGAGGAAGGCCACGATGATCGCGGTGAAGCCGTAGCCGGGCGAGATACCCGGCTGGAGGTGTCCGACAGGGCCCGCGACCTCGATGATGCCGGCAAGGCCAGCCAACGCGCCCGACACCGCGAAGGTCAGGATGATCAGTTGATGGGCGTTGAAGCCGCCGAACCGTGCCGCGCGCGGCGCGGCACCGACGACGCGGATCTCGAACCCCTTGATGGTGCGCCCGAGCAGGATTGCTGCCGCCGCAACGACCAGCAGCGCGATGATTGAGCCGAGATGCAGCCGGCCGCCTTCGATCAGCAGCGGCACCGTCGCAACGGAATCGAACTCGGCCGTGGTCGGGAAGTTGAAGCCGTTCGGATCGCGCCAGGGGCCGCGGACGAGATAGTCCAGCAGCAGGTCGGCGACATAGACCAGCATCAGGCTGGTGAGGATTTCGCTGGCGCCGAACTTCACCTTGCAGATCGCCGGGATCAGCGCATAGAGCGCGCCCGCGGCGGCTGCGAGCACGAGCATCGCCGGCAGCACCCAGGCGCCGGCGTCGGTGCCTTGCGTCTTCACCGCGATCCAGCTTCCGGCGACGGCCCCGATCAGGAATTGCCCTTCGGCACCAATGTTCCAGGCGTTGGCGAGATAGCAGATCGACAGCCCGATCGCGATCATCACCAGTGGTGTCGCCTTCACCGCGATCTCCTGGAGCGAATAGCCGTCCGTCAAGGGCGCGATGAAATAGGCTTGCAGGGCGAGCAGCGGATTCTTGCCGAGGATCGCGAACAGGATGGTCATGGTCACGATCGTCAAGCCGATCGCGATCAGCGGCGAGACCAGCGCGATCGTGTTGGAGCGCTCAGCGCGCTTCTCAAGCACCAACTGCATGCGCGGCCTCCTTCGGCTCCAGGCTGCTGCCGCCCATCAACAGGCCGAGCTTTTCGCGTGTCGCATCGGGCGTGGCGAGCGGCTCCGACAAGCGGCCGTGGAACATCACGGCGATACGGTCGGCGATTTCGGCGAGCTCGTCGAGATCCTGGCTGGTCACCAGCACCGCGGCACCTGCGGTGGCGAGATCAAGCAGCGCCTGCCGGATGACGGCGGCGGCACCGGCATCGACGCCCCAGGTCGGCTGGCTCACCACCAGCACAGCTGGATTGCGCAGGATCTCGCGACCCACGATGAATTTTTGCAAGTTTCCGCCGGAGAGGGAGGCTGCTTCCGGATCGCGCTTGGCCTTGCGCACGTCGAAGGTTTCGGTCGCCTGGTCCACGGTCTTCAGCGTGGCGGCGGTATCGATGAATCCGTGACTGACCATGCCGCTGGCCGCGTGTCCGGTGAGCAGCGCGTTCTCCGACAGCCTCATGCGCGGTGCGGTGCCGTGCCCGAGCCGCTCTTCGGGCACGAAGGCGGCGCCGAGCTTCCGCCGCTTGGTGATCGAGAGGTGGCCGGCGGCGATGCCCTCGATCACCACCGTGCTGGGATCCTTCGACAGCCGCTCGCCGGACAGTGCGGCGAAGAGCTCGTCCTGGCCGTTGCCGGCGACGCCTGCGATGCCGAGGATCTCGCCGCCCTTCAGCTCGAAGGAGATGTGCTCGAGCCGCACACCATGCGCCTCGTCAGGCGGGAGCGAGAGATCGTTAACGACCAGCCGCGGTATCGTTGTCCGACGTCCGGCGGCCGCCTTCACCTCCCTAATCTCGCCGCCAACCATCATGCGTGCGAGCGAGGCCGCAGTCTCGAGCCGGGGATTGCAGGTCTGGATCTTCCTGCCGCCGCGCAGGATCGTGGCGGTATCGCAGAGCCGCTTCACTTCCTCGAGCTTATGGCTGATGTAGAGGATGGCGCGGCCTTCGGCCGTGAGCCGCTCAAGCACGATGAAGAGCTGGTCGGCCTCCTGCGGTGTCAGCACCGCGGTCGGCTCGTCCAGGATCAGGAATTTCGGGTCCTGCATCAGCGCGCGGACGATCTCGATGCGCTGGCGTTCACCGACGGAGAGCTGCCAGACCTCGCGCCTGGGATCAAGCGGCAGGCCATAGGTCTTCGACACCTGCTCCAGCCGTGCCGACATGTCCTTGAAGGATTCCTTGCCGTCGAGCCCAAGCGCAACGTTCTCGGCGACGGTGAGATTGTCGAACAGCGAAAAGTGCTGGAACACCATGCCGATGCCGCGGCTGCGCGCTTCCGACGGGCCGGACAGGACGATTCGATCGCCCTGCCAACGGATCTCGCCGGCAGAGGGCTGGATCAGCCCATAGATCGCCTTCACCAGTGTCGACTTGCCGGCGCCGTTCTCACCGAGCAAGGCGTGGATTTCCTTCGGCCAGATGTCGACGTCGATGGAATCGTTGGCGAGGAAATCCCCATAGCGTTTGGTGAGCCCCACCGTCCTGAGTAACGGGGACTCGCCGGAATGCGGGCCGTTAGGCGTCGGATCTAACATTCGCTGGTACGCTTGCATGGGATGAAGTGCCTCAATACTGGGCTAGTTTGAACCGCCGCGTAAGGTGTGAAAATGCGTCATCCCTTGCTCAACGCTTCGGCAGGAGGCCGGTCGCGCGAGTCGCGGCTGTTTCCAGACGCCAGGCGTCCCCAACTGTCCCCACACGGCTCTTGCGGTCGCGCGCTGCACGTGGCGGCTGTTGCAAATTTGTGACGGTTCAAGCCAAATCGGAACCCGCTATGCAGGCTTGACGTGAAGTTGAGCAACGTCGCGCCATCGCTCGTATGCATTTCGTCGTGACGGCGGCGACTGTCTTCGACAGTCGCGGTTGGGTCGTCGCGTTGACGCAAAAGACAAACAGAATCAAACGGGAATGTTCGGCAATGGCGTCTCCGGCGTTGTCGACGGCCGCTGATGGTGCGGCACCAAACCCCTCAAGATTCCGCAGTGAAACGCGGCGCGCTGCCGAAACAAGCGGCATGCCTTGAAAAAAGTTGAGGCTTCTCACTCCGGAACTTCAGCGCAAGTGTCGCACCCAAGGGGACGTTGATTTTACGTGTCCAAACTTGGGGGTATTCAGGATGTCGTTTCGTTTCAAGGCAATTGCAGCAATGGCGCTGTCACTTGCTACGCTGGCCATCGGTGGCTGGACTCATGCGGCGGATCTGCCGGTCAAGGCCGTGAAGAAGGCGTCTGACCTCCCGTTTTTCCTCGTGATCGATAACCGCGTGTCGTTCTCCTGGATGCCCAAGGGCACCGATCCCGGCATGTGGAGCGTCCGTCCGGATGGCAGCATCAACGGCACCACCGCCAAGCAGGTCTACTCCTTCACTCACTTCGACCTCTGGGCCTATGGCACCAATTTCTTCACCATCTCGATGTTCAAGTCGGGCCATAACGACCCCGCTTCGCCCTGTACTGCTCCAGGCGTGAACATCAACGGCACCGCCAGCGACTGCGCGGGCGCGACCGAGATCTACGGCCTGTTCCGCTCGACCTTCGGCTGGAACGAGATCTTCAACACCAAGGCCTTCACCATGGGGCCGCTCCACAACATCTCGTTCGAAGTCGGTATGGATGCCAACACCGAGAACACCTTCCTGGCGCCGGCCAAGCGCGACGTCGTCGCCGGTCTGCAGTTCGCCTTCGACCTTCCCTACAAGGGCTACATCAACGTCGCTCCGTTGATGTACTGGGAGTTCTCGAACCATAACGCCTTCACGCAGTGCGGCCTGTTCGGCGCGGGCGTTGCCGGCGTGACCTGTAACTCCGACGGTAATGTCAGCTACAACCCGACCTGGGCCGTCGAAATCAACTACTACATGGACCTCGGCTTCCTGCCGCCGAACATGCAGTTCTGGTCGATCAGCGGCCGCGCCGGCTGGTACGGCCCGAAGGGCGACTCCAACGGCCTCGCTGCCCTCTCGGGTATTGGCAGGTTCTCCACGGCGTCCAAGACCGAGCTGAACAGCGAGCCGATCCGTCTGACCTTCGACGCGTCGAAAGCGGCCTGGGGTGACAAGTACTCGCACTTCGTCGACCTCTGGGTTGCCTATCGCTATTGGCAGAACAAGTTCGGCCTCGACCACAACGCCATGCCCGGCGTCTGCACGGTCGCCGCGACGGGCCAGAGCACCAAGAGCTGCACCGAGTCGACGGTTTATGGCGGCATTACTGTGAAGTTCTGATGGGTACGCATGGCGCCGCGCGGGAATGCGCGGCGTCATTTGCGTCGTAGGGTGGATTAGCCGAAGGCGTAATCCACCATCTTTTGTTCCCCAGTCGAGAGAGAAGCGGTGGGTTACGCCCTGCAACCGCGCTTCGCGCAGCCGCAGGGCTCACCCACCCTACGCTTCCGAGTTCGTGGCGCGGTCTACTTCGTCCACACGCCGTCGTGCAGCGCTTCGGCCTCGTCTTCGAGTAGCGGGCCGACCACCGTCGTCGGCCGCTGACCGCTGGCAAAGACCTCACGGCAGGGCAGGTCGAGCGTCGGATTCTCCGGGTGATTGCCGGTGACGGCGCGCAGGCGGTGCTCGCTGAGGCCGTAGACCACGCGGCCGATGCCGGCCCAGTAGATCGCGCCAGCGCACATCGCGCAGGGTTCGGCGGAGGAATAGAGCGTTGCGGTCGCCAGCGTCTCGCGGTTGAGCGTGCGACACGCTTCCGTGGCGGCCAGACGCTCGGCATGCGCGGTGCCGTCGTGGTCCGGCATGTAGCCGTTCTCGGTCTCGATCAGCACCTTGCCGTCAGCATCGACGACGATGCAGCCGAAGGGATGGTTGCCGTGCGTGAGGGAGCGGCGGGCGACCGCGAAGGACAGACGCAAGAAGTGCTCGTCGCGTTCGGATAGGCCGTCCATCGCGCCTCCGTAGTCAATGTCCCGCCATGCGCCGGCCGATCTCGGTCAGATCGGCGTCGCTGGTCCGTGCTTCATACACGAATTCGCCGTGGAACATCACCACCAGCCGGTCGGACAGTTCGAGCAATTCGTCGAGATCCTCGCTGACGAGCAGCACCGCGGCGCCGCGGTTGCGCGCAGCCATGATCTCGGCGTGAATCTGCGCCACGGCCGCAAAGTCGAGGCCAAAGCAGGGATTGGCCGCGATCAGCACCTCGACATCGCCCGCAAGCTCGCGGGCGAGCACGGCGCGCTGCACGTTGCCCCCTGATAGCGCCGAGATCGGCGTATCCGGCGTGCGGGTCTTGATCTTGTACTGGCCAATCTTCTTCGTTGCGTCGTCGCGGAAGGCGCCGCGGTTGAGCCACCAGCCGCCACTGGCGAAGGGTGCGCGGTCGAATTCGCGGAAGGCGATGTTGTCGGCGACGCTCATGCCGCCGACGCAGGCGTTCTTCAACGGCTCCTCGGGCAGGAGCGACATCTTGTGGCGCCGCATCTCTTCGCGGCTGGCGCGATAGGGATCGCCTGCGACTCGGATCTCACCGCCCTCCGCGTCGCGCTGACCGGCCAGGACTTCGACCAGCTGGCGCTGGCCGTTGCCGGAGACGCCGGCGATGCCGACGATCTCGCCGGCACGCACGGTGAGGGAGACGTCATGCACGGCGATGGCGCCGGCATCGTCGAGCGCACGGACCTTTGCCAGCTCCAACCGCGCCTGTCCGGCCTCGCCGGTCCGCGGCGGCTGCACGGTCAACTCCTCGGCGCCGATCATGGTGCGCGCCATTGCGTCCGGCGTCAGCTCGGCAACCCTGCCGGCACCGGCGAGCTTGCCGCGCCGCAGGATCGTGACTTCGTCGGCGAAGGCCATGACCTCGCGGAACTTGTGCGTGATCATCAGGATGGTCAGCTCGCCCTCGACGACCATGTCGCGGAGCATGCCGAGCACCTCGTCGGCTTCTGCCGGCGTCAGCACCGAGGTCGGCTCATCCAGGATCAGGAAGCGGCGCTCCAGATAGAGCTGCTTCAGGATCTCGCATTTCTGCCGCTCGCCGGCCGAGATGTCGGAGACTTTTGCTGAGAGCGGGACCTTGAAGGGCATGCGGGCGAGGAACGTTTCGAGCTCCTTCATCTCCCTCGGCCAGCTCACCACGGCCGGCACGTCATCGCGCGCCAGCACGAGGTTTTCGGCGACCGTCATGGCCGGCACCAGCGTAAAATGTTGGTAGACCATGCCGAGGCCGAGCGCATGCGCGTCCTTCGGATTGGCGATCGCCTGCTCGCGGCCGCCGACGAGGATGTCGCCTTCGGTCGCGTGGTAATAGCCCATGATGCATTTGACGAGGGTCGACTTGCCGGCGCCGTTCTCGCCGAGCAACGCATGGAACGAGCCGGGCCGCACCTTCAGCTCGACATTGTCCAGCGCCAGGAAATCGCCGAAGCGCATGGTCATGGCGATGGCATCGACGCCGAAGGCACCGGAGGGCGGAGGCGGTTCGCCGATGATCACGAAATCGCTCCGATGAAGGCATCCGACGTCGAGACAGCGCCGAACACGCCGCCCTGCATCTTGATCATCTTCAGCGCATGGTCGTGGTTGCTCTTGTCGGTCGCGCCGCAGCAATCGTGCAGCAGCACGCATTCGAAGCCACGGTCGTTGGCCTCGCGCATGGTGGTGTGGACGCAGACATCGGTGGTGATGCCTGTGAGAACGATGTTCTCGATGCCGCGCACGTGCAGGATCAGCTCCAGATCGGTGGCGCAGAACGAGCCCTTGCCGGGCTTGTCGATAACAGGCTCGCCCGGCAAGGGGCTAAGCTCCTCGATGATGTCCCAGCCGGGCTCGCCGCGCACCAGGATGCGGCCGCACGGGCCGGGATCGCCGATGCCGGCGCCGATCTGGCGCGAGCGCCAGCGCTTGTTGGCGGGAAGATCGGAAAGATCGTGGCGGTGGCCTTCGCGGGTATGGATGATGTGAAAGTCTTGCTTGCGCATCGCCGCGAGCAGCTTCTTGATCGGCTCGATCGGCGCTCGCGTCAGCGACAGATCGTAGCCCATCTTGTCGACGTAGCCGCCGATGCCACAGAAATCGGTCTGCATGTCGATGATGATGAGCGCGGTGTTTTGCGGACGGAGATCGCCATTGTAGGGCCAGGCGTAAGGCTCGGACTTGATATAGCGCTCGGGCATGATTTTGCTCTCTAGCGGGTGATCGACAATTCGGCCGGGGCTCCGGTCAGCGTGCGTTTCGGCGAGCAGGTGATGATCATGATCGCCAGCGTCAGGATGTAGGGCGCGGCGTTGAAGAGGTGATAGCCGGAGGTGACGCCGACCGATTGCAGCGCCGGTCCGAGCGCCGCGGCGCCGCCAAAGGCGAGCGAGGCCCACAGGCAGAGCAGGGGATCCCAGCGCGCGAAGATCACGAGGGCCACCGCCGTGATGCCCTGGCCTGAGGAGAGGCCCTCGTTCCAGCTTCCGGGATAAAATAGCGACAGGAATGAGCCGCCGATGCCGGCGAGGAAGCCGCCGACCATGGTGGCGCGCAGGCGGATCAGGAGCACGGAGTGGCCCATTGCACGCGCGGCGTCTGAGCTCTCGCCGGCGGTGCGGATGAGCAAGCCCCAGCGCGTGGTGCGGAAGGCCCAATAGAGGATCGGTGCAAGTGCGACGCCGATCAGGAACAACACGTTGACGCGCAGCGCGGCCCGAACCTGCGGGATGTCGCTCCACCAGCCGAAATCGATCGCGGGCAGGCGCGGCGCGGTCGGCTCGATCAGCGGCTTGCCGAGATAGAAGGCGAGGCCGGTGCCGAACAGCATCAGGGCGATGCCGACCGCGACGTCGTTGACGCGTGGCAGCGAGCAGATGCCGGCGTGCAGCGCGCCCAGAAGGGCGCCGGTGACGCCGGCGGCGAGCACGCCCAGCCACGGCGATCCCGTGAGATAGGAAATGCCGTAGGCGCTCATCGCGCCCATCACCAGCGTGCCTTCAAGGCCGAGATTGATGCGCCCCGAGCGCTCGGTGATGCATTCGCCCAGGCTCACGAACAGGAAGGGCGTGGAGACGCGGATGGCGCCGCCGAGCACGGCGAGCGGGACGGTCCAGAGGCCGATCGATCCGTCTGCCATCTCAGGATTTTCCCTTCAGGAAACCGATGCGGCCGTAGAGTGCATCGCTGGCGAGCACGAAGACGAAGATGATGCCCTGGAGCACCAGCACGGAAGCATCTGGCAGTCCCAGCCGGCGCTGCAGCAGGCCACCGCTGGCGCTGATGCCGCCGAGCAGGATCGCGACAGGAATGATCGCAAGCGGATTTTGCCGCGCCAGGAAGGCAACCAGAATTCCGGTGAAGCCGTAGCCGGCCGCGAGATTGGCATTGGTACGGCCCTGTACGGCGGCGACCTCGACCATGCCGGCAAGACCCGCGGCGCCGCCGGCGAGGAAGCAGATGGTCAGGATCAGCTTGCTGACACCGAGGCCGACGATCTTCGCGGCGCGGATGTTGCCGCCGGCGACGCGCGCGGCGAAGCCGAACACCGTGTGATAGATCAGGATGTAGGCGGCGATCGCGGCGATCAGGCCGAAGACGAGGCCCCAATGCACGTCGGTGCCGGGGATGGAGCCGATCATGTTGGCGACGCCGATCTCGCGGGTCGATGGCTTGTTGAGGCTCGCGGGATCCCGCATCATGCCTTCGACGAGGTGATTGAGAATTGCGAGCGCGATGTAGACGAGCAATAGGCTCGAGATCGTCTCGTTGACGCCGCGATACTGCCGAAGCGCGCCTGCCAGCATGATCCACAACCCACCGCCGATGACGCCGGCGACGACCATCGCGATCTGTACGACGAGCGGCGGCATGCCTGGAAGCAACAGTGCGGCGCTCGTCGCCGACAACGCGCCGATCAGCAAGGCGCCTTCGCCGCCGATGATGACCATGCCGAGTTGCGCCGGCAGCGCCGTACAGAGCGCGGTGAGGATGAGGGGCGCAGCACGCGTCAGCGTATTCTGCCAGGAGAACCAGGTGCCGAAGGCGCCGTAGTACATGTAGAAATAGAGGTCGAGCGGGTTCTTGCCGAACAGCATGACGAAGATGCCGAAGACCACAAGCGCGCCCGCGAGCGCCGCGCCCGGGATCAGGACATATTCGATCGTGCCGCCGTGGCGTTGGAGAAACCCCGGGTCGGCGGCCGGGGCAACTGTCCCGACCGCCTCGGCAGAATCCGCCGCCGCTTCCGCTGTCACGAAGTCGCTCCGATCACGCCCTCGACGAGATAGTCCATCTTCTCGAGTTCGGGATCCTTCTGGCCGCGATCGGTGCCGGCCGCGATGACCGTCTTGCCCTTGTTGTCGACCAGCCCACTCTTGAAGATGGCAAACCCTTCCGCGGACAGGAATTTTGCCTTGGCCTCGTCGGCCGCCTTGCGCGCTTCGGCCGAGACGGCTTCGCCATAGGGCGAGACCTTGACGATCTCTTCCTTCAGGCCGCCGCGGTAGAAATTCGGGATGCCTTCGCCAGCGGCGATCATCTTGACGAACTTCGGATAGAGCGCTTCCCAGTTCCACTCGGCGCCGGTGAGATACGCCTTGGGCGCAAGCGCCGACTGGTTGGTGTGATAGCCGCAGACGAAGGCGCCGCGCCGCGTGGCGTTCTCGACCATGGTCTTGGGGCCGTCGACGTGACAGGTCAGTACATCCACGCCCTGGTCGATCAGGCTATTGGTCGCTTCGGCCTCCTTGACCGGCATCGACCAGTCCCCGGTGAAGATCACCTGCGTCGTCGCCTTCGGATTGACGGACTTCGCGCCGAGCGCGAAGGCGTTGATATTCCGCAGCACTTGCGGGATCGGCTTGGCTGCGACGAAGCCGAGCTTGCTGCTCTTCGACGTCAGGCCGGCGACGATGCCTGAGATATACTGCGCTTCGTCGATGTAGCCGAAATAGCTGCCGGCGTTCTTCGGATCCTTGTCGCTCCACAGGCCGCCGCAATGCTCGAAGCGCAGCTTCGGGTACTTGGTGGCCATTTTGATCATGTGCGGATTGTAGTATCCGAACGAGGTCGGGAAGAGCAGGGTGGCGCCGTCGAGGTTGATCATGGACTCGATCGTCTTCTCGACCGCGTCAGTCTCCGCCACCTTCTCTTCCTCGACGACCTTCAGTCCGGGAATCTTCTTCAGCGCCGCCGCGCCCTGCGCATGTGCCTGGTTGTAGCCGTAGTCGTCGCGCGAGCCGACATAGATGAAGCCGATGGTCGTGTCGGCCGCGAAGGCCGGGCGGGCGCCGGCCGCCGCGCCGAGGGTGAGGGCGGCTCCGCCCCGCAACAAGTGACGTCGTGAAATCCTGCCAAAATCCATTGCTTGCTCCCCTTGGCGGCTGGACCGCCCCAATCTCGCGGCTGCGCCGGTATGGCGGAGCCCGGATAGGATGTCGCAAGCTTCGTGCCAGAGGCTGTGGAGCGGGCATTTCGACATAAGTAATTGGAAAATATCAAATATTACTGATGCAGAAATCCTGATCAAGAAATCGTCAGATTAAATTATGAGCAGTATTGTCCCATTGTATGCAAAGTGGTTAAGCAATCTTAACCGGCTCTCGCGTGTGCATGATGCGACTGGGGCGGTCGGCCGACCACCCCCATTCATGCTAACCACGCGCTGAGTTGAAGCGGCGCCGGCCGCCTGAATTCGCTGGCACCGAACTTGTATCGATTGGGTGGGACCGCCCGCGCGGTCTCCAGGATGGAAGGCTTGACCGAGATGGCTGCCGTGACCGCCGTTCAACATGCATCGCTCGGCGAGGAGATCGTGCGTCGGATCAACGAGCTCGCGGCGATCTCGGAAGAAGACGGCAAGCTCACCCGTATCTATCTCACGAAGGAGTTGCGCACGGCCTCGGACCTCATCCTTGGCTGGATGCGCGAGGCCGGCATGAGCGCGCATCTCGATGCGATCGGCAATGTCTGCGGCCGCTACGAAGGCGAGCGGCCGGGGGCCCCGTGCCTGATGCTCGGCTCGCATTACGACACGGTGCGTGACGCCGGCAAATGGGACGGACCGCTGGGCGTGATCACGGCGATCGCCTGTGTTGCCGAACTCGATCGCCGCGGCAAGCGTTTGCCGTTTGCGATCGAGGTGGTGGGCTTTGCCGATGAAGAGGGCGTGCGCTTCGCCTCGACCCTGCTCGGCAGCCGCGCCGTGGCGGGCACTTTCGACGAGAGCGTCTTGAACACGCGCGACAGCGACGGCGTGTCGATGCGCGATGCGCTTGTCAAGTTCGGCCTCGACCCTGACCATATCGGCGCGGCGGCGCGCGCGCGGCGCGAGCTGCTGGCCTATCTCGAATTGCACATCGAGCAGGGGCCGGTGCTCGAAGCCCAGAATCTCCCTGTCGGCGTCGTCACCGCGATTGCGGGCGCGACACGGCTGGCGGCGCGGCTCACCGGCATGGCTGGTCACGCCGGCACCGTGCCGATGGCGCTGCGCCGTGACGCGCTCAGTGGCGCTGCCGAATGCATTGGTGCGATCGAGCAGTTTTGCCGGACCGACGAGGGTGGCCTGGTTGGCACCGTCGGCTACATCCAGGCGCGGCCCGGCGCGACCAATGTCATTCCGGGCGAAGTATCCTTCACCATCGACATGCGCGCGCCGACCGATATGCATCGCAAGCGCGCGGTCGCCGACGTCGTCCGCCAGATCGAGGCGATCGCCAAGCGCCGGCAACTGGCGCTTCAGCTCGACGTCACCCATGAGAACCGCACCGCACCTTGCGCGCCCTGGCTGAAGGATCAAATCGCACAAGCGATCGCCGCCGAAGGCTTGTCCGCCTTCGAGCTGCCGAGCGGAGCGGGGCACGACGGCATGGCGATGATCGACATCGCCGATGTCGGCATGATCTTCGTCCGCTGCCGCGGCGGCATCAGCCATCATCCGGACGAGCATGTCGAGCTCGCGGACGCCGATGCCGGCGCGCGGGTGCTGCTACGGGTGATCGAGAATTTCAGGCCACGGGAGGGGTAAGCCCACCCCGCAAGTCACCGGGTAGAGATACGAATCAGGCAGGGCTAGAATGGCGACTGCCAGCCCCGGGATCACCAGATATCAGCCGACCCACACAGATGAACAGCGATATTTCCTTTCCATCCCATCGAGAGAACCGGTTTTACCAGGGCAGGGCTGCGACCTTTGTCGCGAATGCGCTTCAGGCGCTCAATTTTCTCGGTGATCGGTTCCTGAGACAGTCGCATCATTCCTTGTCGGCCATCGAGGACCTTTACCGGCACTCGATGGATAGCGCCTTTTCGGTGACCGAGGCGTTCCTCGTCACGGGCGCACCGCACGCCTCCGCCTATTACCCGCGCGACTTCGCCTGGTTCTATCCCGACGTTCTCGACCCTGAGACCATCATGGATGCACAGGACGCGGTGCGCCGGGCGCGCCTGCTTGAAAAGAGCGTGCGCCTGTTGCTGGAGGCGGTTCGCGCCGACGTCGTCACGACGACCATCGTTCCCGCGGGACGCGGCCGGTATCTCGGCGTGAACTATTTCTCGCGTCCCTCGGATACGCTGCTCGGCATTCTCGCGGGCCTCCGGCAGATGCTCTCCGCCGAGGAGCGGGCGTCGTCCTATCTGGCGATGTCGCAATGCGCGCATGCCGGTCGTTTGCTGCTGGCCGAATACGGCGGCGATCTGAAGCGCGCGATCCTGAAGCTCGCAAGCGAGCTCGAGCCGTTCGAGGCTGACGGCGTCCGATATTTGCTGTGCGATGCCGGCGGGCCACGCTCTGCGGCAACGGACACCCGCGCCGAGCGCCGGCGTTTTGTCACCAATGCCTGCGTCTACACGACCTTCGTGTGGGGCGTGCAGCTCGGCGTGGTCGACGAGAACGAGCTGAAGCGGCTGCTCGGGCGCGACCTCGCAGAGTACAAGAAGGGCCTGCTCCGTCTGTTCGGCAAGGACGGCTATATCAGGCATTCGCTGGATGGACCGGCGGGCACGCCGGTGTCCCTGGTCGCGCTGGATTTCGTCAGCGTGCATCGCGGCTTCTGGGATATGAGCGATGCGAGCGAGCGCGCCTTGTTTGCGGCCACGACGGATCTGATCATTGCCGAGCCGCGTTTCCGCATCCCCAGCACATTCCACTTCCTGGTGTCGGCCGATAATCCGCGGAACAAGATGATCCACAAGATCGCGGCGCCGGCCTATCAAGGGCGCTCGTCCTGGCCGACGTTCAACGTCGAGTTCGCGGACCGCATGCTGGACTTTGACGAGTTCGCGGCGAGCGATACCTACCGCGGCTGCGCGCAAGGGATATTGAAAGACATTCGCACCGCGACCGAAGTCCACGGCGGCTATCAGGAGCTGATCTCCGAGCAGGGCCTGAAATATCGCACCTGGGCCTACAAAGGCGCGGTGGCCCACTCCTGGTTTCCGCGCTTCCTGTCAGTCTGGAGGAGGGCGTTTGGGACGCCGCTCCTCCAGTGGAATGACTGAAGGCACCGCAGCGCGAGCTCGCGGTCTGGCCCTTCTCGCAATGGAACCCTTGGATGGATGGCTAGCAAGCCATTGACAGCAATCCGCAACTGCCGGCCGGTTGCGACAACGTGTCTCTGCACGCCGTCACAATCGCGTAATGCAAGTGACATTCTCGTGCAGCATGTCTGACAAGTGCGACCCCTAGCTTGAAGTGCACTGAATAATTTCAGCCTTCAGAAACGAGCAGAGGGGTGTGCAATGCTTTCGAGAACGACACGACGTCTACGCGATCGCACCGTGATCACCGCCGCGATCCTGTCGCTGATGGGATATGACGTTTATGCCGCCGACACCAATTTGCTCGGCGGGAGCAACAAGAACGGCGATCGGACTGAGTCGCCGATCAAGCATGTGATCGTCATCCTCGGCGAAAACCGTACATTCGACCACGTCTTCGCCACCTATGAGCCGCATCGTCCGGGCGAGCGTGTCGACAATCTGCTCTCCAAGGGCATTATCACCAAGGACGGCTTGCCCGGACCGAACTACGCCAAGTCGGCACAATTCTCCGCCGTGGTCAACAACACCTACTCCATCAACCCCGGTCAGAAGGCTCCGTACAACAGCACGACCAACAAGGTGCAGGCGCCGGGAACCTCCTACGCGCCGCAATCTTGCTACACCTCCGTTGATCAGGCCGCGCTCAACGGGCCCGGGTGCGTCGCAACGCTGCAAGTCGCCCAGCAGGCGGATTACGGCCTCCGCCAGCAGGATCTGCCGCTGCTCACGACGGGCGCCACAGGACTGCCGGGCAATTCGCCGGACTCGCGCATATTGGATTTCGACAATCTGCCGAACGGAGCCTATCCGCTGGTGACGCTGGCGCAGGCCGGCGAGACCCCGACCAGCCTCTACAAGACCTATGGTGGCAGTCCGGTGCACCGGTTCTACCAGATGTGGCAGCAGCTGGACTGCGATGCCGCCAAGGCCACGCATCATAATCCGAGCGGCTGCCAAGCCGATCTCTTCACCTTTGTGGAAGCGAGCGTTTCCTCGGGGAGCAACGGCAATCCAACGCCGCACGCCCTCAAGGAAGGCGCGATCGCGCTCGGCTTCTACAATGTCGCCAAGGGCGACGCGCCATATCTGACCGAGCTTGCGCGCAAGTACACGCTCAACGACAATTTCCACCAGAGCGTGATGGGCGGCACTTTCGCCAATCACATGATGATCGGCTACGCCGACGCGCTCTACTATGCCGACGACAAGGGCGACCCCGCGAAGCCTGACCACGTGCAGGTCCCGGGTTCCAATCCGCCGCAATATGTCAACGAGATCGAGAACCCGAACCCGGCGCCCGGCACCAACAATTGGTATCTCAATGACGGATATGGTGGTGGCAGCTATTCGAACTGCTCCGATCCGGGCCAGCCGGGCGTTGGTCCGGTCGTCACCTACCTCAACGCCATCCATGTGCCGCCGCGCTGTGCGCCGAACGCCTACTATCTCCTGAACAACTACGTGCCGGCCTATATCGGCAGCGGCGCCACCGATCCGAACAACAACGGTCCCTTCACCTTGCCGCCTGTCATCAAGCAGCGGCACATCGGCGACGCGCTGACCCAGGTCGATGTCTCCTGGGCCTATTTCGGCGAGCGTTGGAATGACTTCAAGACCGCGCCTGGTGAAGGCACCAATTTTGGCGCTCTGGACCCGGTCGCCTATCTCTATTGCAACATCTGCAATCCGTTCCTGTTCTCCGCCTCGGTCATGACCAATGCGGCACAACGCAATGCGCACATGAAGGATACGCTCGATCTCTACGACGCCATCGCCGATGGCAATCTTCCGGCAGTGTCTTTCGTCAAGCCGAGCACGTTCAACGACGGACATCCGTCGTCCTCCCGTGTGGATCTCTTCGAGGCCTTCACCAAGAACATCGTTGACAAGGTGAAGTCCAACAAGGAGCTGTGGAAGTCGACCGCGATTGTCATCACAATGGACGAGGGTGGCGGCTACTACGATTCCGGCTATATCCAGCCGGTCGACTTCTTCGGCGATGGCACGCGGATTCCGTTGCTGGTGGTGTCGAAATACTCGCGCGGCGGACACATGTCGCATGAATATGGCGATCACGTCTCGATCACCAAGTTCATCGAGCGCAACTGGCATCTCAAGCCGCTCGGGCCCAAGACGCGCGACACTCTGCCCAACCCGATAGCGTCGGACGACAATCCCTACGTTCCCGTCAACCGGCCGTCGATCGGCGATCTCTTCGGCAATTTCAACTTTGCCGATCGTCGCGACGATGACCGCGACGACGACTGACCACAACTGATGGGTCCACCAATCGACCTGGGGCTGATTGGCCACCGGGTCGATTTCATCACTCGTCGTGTCATGGAGTCATTTGCGTGGATGTTGCGCTCTCGATGAGTGCCGCTTCGATCGACGTCGCGCGTGACGCGTTTGCCGGAGGCGACGTGGGTGCCGCGGAACAGATCTGCGCCAGGATTCTCGGCCAAAATCCCTCCGAGTGGCGTGCCTGGGCGCTGCTGACAGAGACGGCGCTGCTGCGGGGCAGGCAGGATGCAGCGGCCGTCAGCGCCGATCGGGCCGTCGCTCTGGCGCCGACAAACCCGATTGCGCTGGTGTTGCGCGCGAAATGCCTGTTCATGACCGGTGACACGCGCCAGGCCTGTGCGGCGACCGACGTCGCGGCACAGCATCTCGACGATGCGCCGGATGCGCTCGATGCGGTCGGTGCGATGTTCGGTCTGCTCGGGCTACAGCAACGGGCGAGAGAACTCTTTCGTCGCGCCGTCCTCGGCCGGCCGGACGTGCCGCAATATCTTTTCAACCTGGCCGCTACCGAGCGGATGATCGGCGCACTCGGCGATGCCGAAGCGCATTGCGACGCGGCCATTGCCAGCGACCGCCGTTACGGCCTTGCGCATTATTTGCGGTCGGACCTGCGTATCCAGAGCCCGGATCGCAACCATATCGACGAGATGGAAGCGCTGATCGGTGAGGGAGGTTTGTCTGCTCCGAGTGAGATCATGCTGCGCTTTGCGCTCGGCAAGGAGTGCGAGGACATCGAGCTCTGGGAGCGCGCCTTCGATCATGTCGAGGCTGGCTGCAACCTGCAGCGCCGATCGCTTCCTCGCGACCCCGCCGCCGAAATTGGCGAGATCGATGCCATCATCCAGGCGCACACGCGACGCTGGATCGAAGCAGCGCCGCGCGGCTACGTCGACGCTGCGCCTTTCTTCGTCACCGGCCTGCCGCGCACCGGCACGACGCTGGTAGAGCGCATCATCGCGAGCCACTCGGCGATGCATTCGGCAGGCGAGACCGGCGCGTTCGCAGCCGAGATGCGCCGCGCCTTGGCAGGGCGGCCGGGCGGCCGCGACCCCGAAGGCATCGGCAGGCGCTATCTGGACTCGGCCGCGGCGCTTCGCGTGCCAGCCAATGTGCGTTTCATCGACAAGACGCTGGAGAATTACCTCTATTGTGGTCTCATCCACACGGCGCTGCCGTCCGCGAAGATCATCCTCGTGCAGCGGCATCCGATGGACGCGTGCTGGGCGATCTACAAGGCGCACTTCCGCGGCAAGTTCTCATTCTCATATCAGCAGACCGAGCTTGCGGACTATTATCTTGCGTACCGCCGTCTGTCGCGACACTGGCGCACCGTGCTGCCGGCGAATGTGCTCATGGAAATCAACTACGAGGACATTGTGCGGGATCAGGCGGCGGCAAGCCGGGATATCATCGGCTTTCTCGGGCTGCCCTGGGAAGATGGGGTGATGCGCTTTCATGAAAGCCCGGCGCCATCGGCGACTGCCAGCGCCGTTCAGGTGCGCCGGCCGGTCTACGCGTCTTCGGTCGGAAAATGGCGTCACCATGCCGAACGGTTGTGGCCGCTTCGCGAACGCTTGGCACGCGAGATTCCGGAAGCGGAGCTGGCGTGACGATGCTGCGACCATCGAGGCTCCTCGTGATCGCGTCTGCCGTCCTCCTGGCCTTCGGTCGAGCCGCGTCAGCCGAGGTGAAGGTCGGAGGCAGGCCGGAGGCCGTGCATCTCGAAGTCCAGAGCGCTTCGCTCCGCGATGTGCTAACGGCGCTGCAAGAGCGCTTCAATCTGCGTTATCGCACCACCGATGCGCTCGACACGCCGACGACGGGAGTCTTCGATGGACCATTGCGGCGCGTGGTGGCCCGGCTCCTCAGCGGCCATGACTATGCGATGCAGGTCACCGCTGACGGCGTCGACGTACTTGTACTGGCGCCGCAACAACCCGGCGCCGCCCCGGTCGCTGCGGTGACGCCGGCAAATGCGGCCAGGCCTCCGCTGACGCGCGAGGAACGCAGGCATTTCGAGCGCGGGCATCTGCGCTAGGACGAACGACAACGCCTTAGCCTGCCGTCACGTCCACGAGCTCGCCGCCTTCGAGCATCTTGGCCGCCTTGGCGCGGTCGAGGTCGCCTTCCCAGGCGGCCACGACGACTGTCGCCACGCAGTTGCCGATGAGGTTGCCGACTGCGCGAGCCATGCCGATGAACCAGTCGACCGACAACACCAGCACGAGGCCGATCGCCGGAATGCTCGGCACCGCGTTCAGCGTCGCGGCGAGGATCACGATCGCCGAGCCCGGTACGCCGTGCGCGCCCTTTGACGTGATCAGGGAGACCCCCAGCACCAGCAGAAGATCGCCGAACGACAGCGGCGTGTTGGTGGCCTGCGCGATGAAGACGACGGCAAGCGTCAGATAGATCGAGAAGGCGTCGAGATTGAAGGAATAGCCGGTCGGAATCACCAGTCCGACGACGGAATCCTTCACACCCATGCGCTCCAGCTTCTTCATGATCTGGGGAAGCACCGCGTCGGACGAGGCGGTCGCGAGCACGATGGTCAATTCCTCGCGCAGATAGGCGAGGAATTTGAGGATGTTGATTCCGGCAAGCGCCATCACGCCGCCGAGCACGCCCAGCACGAAGATGCCGACCGAGACGTAGAACAGCATGACCAGCGAGACCAGCTGCTTCAGCGAGCCGACGCCGTATTTGCCGACGGTGTAGGCGACCGCGCCGAGCACGCCAAGCGGAGCGACGCGGACGATAAGTCCCATGACGCGGAACAGCACCGTGGAGGCCGCGTCGATGACAGACGTGACCAGCTTGCCCTTCTCGCCGCCAACCAGTGCGAGGCCGATGCCGAACAGCACGGCGAAGAACAGCACCTGGAGCACGTCGTTGCGCGACAGCGCATCAAACGACGTGCTTGGAATGACGTTGAGCAGGAAAGCGCCGACACCTGCGCCCTGAAGCTTGTGGGCATTGTCGGCGTAGGTGTTGAGGGCCTTGGCATCGAGCGTCGAGGGATCGATGTTCATGCCATGGCCGGGGCCAAAGATGTAGGCGAGGATCAGCCCGACCACGAGCGCCACGGTGGTCATCACCTCGAAATAGAGCAGTGCCTTGACGCCGACCCGGCCGACCTTCTTGAGGTCGCCGGCGCCGGCAATGCCGTGGACGACGACGCAGAACACGATCGGTGCCACGATCATCGAGATCAGCTTCAGGAAGGCATCGCTGAGGATCTTGAGGCTGATGGCGAAGTCCGGCGCGACCACGCCGAGGATGATACCGAGGATCAGCGCTGCGAGGACCTGGACGAACAGCGAGCCGTAAAGTGGTTTGCGCTCTGCGGCCGGGGCCGCGGCAATGGTCGACATGACAAATCCCTCGATTCTGACGACGTTTCGTCCCAAGAACGAGCAACTAACGTGCCAGATTGTCGCGGATTATCCAGGAGAACGTCTGGTTTTCCGGCCTGCACATGCAGACGTCTGCGATGGCGATAGCGGTGCTCGCACGGGGCCGCCGGCCCCAGGCCATGCCGACGCCCATTGTTGCGGCGCGGTGTGCCTCAAGTCTCGGCTTGACCCTCCAATCTGACCGATGTCAGACTTATGACATGAGTACAGTAAAGCGACATATCGCCAGCCTTCGCGACGAATATGCCGAGATGACGCGGCAGCGCATCGTCGCGGCTTTTGTCGAGACGCTGGAGGACGAGGCGGCCGACGACATTTCCATGGCCGCGGTAGCCAAGCGCGCAAAGGTGGCCGAGCGAACCATCTACCGGCATTTCAAGACCCGCGCGGAGCTGTTTGCGGCGGCCGGCGAGTGGATCGAGGACAACGTCTTCAGCTATATTCCCTTTACCTCGCCCGACGAACTGCCGGATATTTTCCGCAAGCTGTGCAAACGATTTGACCGTCATCCGCATCTGGCGCGTGCCATTGCGATGACGCGGGCTGGCCGGCGGGTGCGCGCCGGCTTCCGGCGGCACCTGATCGACCAGCATCGCAAGGCGATGGCGCCGCTGGTGCGGCATCTCCCCGCAAAGGAGGTCCGCCAGGCGGAGGCGCTCGCATCCTATCTCAACAACGTGCTGGCCTGGAATGCGATGCGTGAGGACTTTGGCATGTCCAGCGCCGAGGTCGCCGACACGGTCGAGTGGGCGCTCACGACCCTTTTGAAAGATGTCCGTCAGCGCGATGCCGCTGCGGCGTGCAACGGCAAGGATGGCAAATCGCCGCGCAAGCGAAGCACTGCGCGCGAACGCACCGGCGTGGAGTGAGGCAGGCCATGAACGCGATTCCCGACGACCTCCTGATCAACGCGTCCGACGAGGTTCGCATTCGTCAGGTCCTGGTGCTGACGGCGCTCGGTCGTCGCACGGCCGATCGCGCCTTGCGGGTCGGCAGGTTGCTCGATGTGCACAGCCGCAGCTGGAGCGAGGATCAGGAGATCGTCTTCAAGGGACGGCGCATCGCCTGGGTCGGGCCGGCCGGCAGCTATCCCGGCGAGGTCCGCGAGCGCGTGCATCGGCCGGATCTTGCGGCGGTCCCCGGTTTCGGCGAGGTGCACAAGCATATCGAAAGCTCGCATCTGACGCCGGAATGGGAGGCGGCGCTGGTGCTGCCGCATGGCAATACCTGGACCTGCGAGGCGAGCCACGAGTTCTCCAACGTCAACGGCGCCCGCAATCTCGAGTTTTGGTTCGAAGCACGCCGCCGCGGCTCGCCGCTCAAGATATTTCCGCAGCCGGGATCGGCGGTGCCGCCGACAGCCTATGAGTGGGGTGGCGGCTGGTATGGCCACGACGAGCAGGCGGGCTTCATGGCCGAGAGCCTGATGGTCACCGGGCTCGACGAAGTCATGGATTGGCCGGCGGTGTGGAATCCCGACAATCCCTCCTACAAGCGGCTCTGGGGCATGATCGAGGCGACGTTCGCAGCGCGTGGCGTCGTCGAAGGCCACGCCTCGGGCTTGCGGGATCTGCCCTCCATCAACGCCTTTGCCGCGGCCGGGCTCGCCTCCGACCACGAGGTGCAGACGCCGGAGGAGACCTGGGACAAGCTCACCCGCGGCTTGTTCGTCGAGCTGCGAGTCTACGCGATGGATGAGATCGTGAAATGGCTGCTCGCGAAGGGTCTGCAGGACTGGTCGCAGATCGCGTTCACGACGGATGACCGCAGTGCCAGCCACACGCTCGAGCTCGGCGCCAGCGATCACAATGCGCGGGTCGCGATCGAGGCCGGCCTTGCGCCCGAGATCGCAATCCAGTGTCTCACCATCAACCCGGCGCGGCACATGCGCCTCACGCCGTTCGTCGGCAGCCTGGCTCCGGGGCGGTTCGGCGATGTCGTGCTGCTCTCGGACGTGGCCAAGCTCACGATCGCCGAAGTGTGGGCCGATGGCGCGCAGGTCTCCGAGGGCAAACGCTATCTCGGCCAAGTGCCCGAGATCCAGTGGCCGGATTGGGCAACCAAGACGGTCAACATCAAGCGCGCGATCAAGCCTCAGGATTTCGAACTGCCGGCCGAGCCTGGCCGTAGCACGATGAAGGCGGCGGTGATCCGTCCCTTCCATTGGCATCCCGAATTCTACACCCTCGAGCTGCCGGTGCGTAACGGTGCCGTGCAGCGCGACGAGAGCGAGGCCATCACCAAATTCGCCATCGTCGATCGCTTTTCCGGCGACGGGCGCGTCGCCAAGATGTTCTGGCGCGGCTGTGGCCCGCGCACGCCGGAGACGGCTGTTGCCTGCTCGGTGGCGCACGACAAGCACAACATCTGGGTGGTCGGCTCGTCCGACGCGGCGATGGCAAAGGCGGTCAACGCGCTGATCGAGCTTCAGGGCGGCTGGGCGCTGGTGCGCGAGGGCGAGCTCGTTGCCACCGTGCGTTTCGAGGTCGGCGGGCTGATGAGCTGTCGCTCGGCGCAAGCGCTCGATGCCGAGATGCAGGCGCTTTATGCGGAAGGTCGCAAGATCGACTGGATGTACGAGCCGACGTTCCGGCCGCGCTGGTATCCGGGATTCCCGGAGAGGCTCATGTTTGCGACGCTGACCTGTGCGCCCTGGAGCTGGGTGCTGGTGGCGCCGTGCGAGCAGGCGCCGCTCGGGTTCATTGATGTGCAGACCGGCGAAGCGCATCCGGTGGTCTGGTAGGGGGAAGACGGCGATGGACGAAATGACGAAGCCGCAAGCCGCTCCCGCCGAGCCGGCACCGGGCGCAGCCTCGGGGCTGCTTGATCGCACCTTCGGTCTCACCGCGCGTGGCACGAGCGTCGGCCGCGAGGTGATGGCTGGCGCGACGACGTTCGCGGCGATGGCCTATATCATCGCCGTCAACCCCGCGATCATGTCCAACGCCGGGATGGACCGTGCCGATCTCGTCAGCGCCACGGCGCTCGCCGCGATCGTCGGCTCGGTGATGATGGGGCTGTGGGCCAATCTGCCGCTTGCGGTGGCGCCCGCGATGGGCTCGAACGTCATCTTCACCTATGTCATCGTCAAGCAGATGGGCATGCCCTGGCAGGGCGCGCTCGCCATGGTCGCCTTCACCGGTGTGCTGTTCCTGATCCTCAGCCTGTCGAAGCTGCGCGAGAAAGTCGCGAAGGACGTGCCGGAAGCGCTGAAGATCGGCATCCAGGCGGCGGTCGGCACTCTCATCGTCTTCATTGCGCTACGGGGCGCCGGATTCGTGGTCCAGAATCCGTCAACCTATATCGCCATGGGCTCCTTGCGCAGCCCGCCGGTGCTGCTGACGCTGTTCGGTCTCCTGCTCACGCCGGTGCTGGTGGTGCGCCGGGTGCCGGCGGCGCTGATCCTGTCAATCGCGGTGCTCACGCTGATCGGCTTCTTCGTCCCAAGCGCCAACGGCAAGATGGTGACGTCAGTGCCATCAGCCATCATGGCGTGGCCGCGCTGGCCGACCAGCACCTTCATGGCGCTCGACATCGGCTATCTCTTCAGCCATTTCGTCGTCGCACTGCCGCTGCTGTTCTATTTCTTGTGCGCCGAATTCTTCTCGACGCTGGGCACGCTGATCGGCGTGACCGGAGCCGCCAATTTGCGCAAGCCAGACGGCTCAATCCCGAATGCCACCGCCGCGTTTGCGACCGATGCGACAGCATCAATCGTCGGACCGCTGCTCGGAACCTCCGTCGTCACGGCCTATATCGAATCCATCACCGGTGTGCAGGCCGGCGGTCGCACCGGCCTGACCTCGTTGACCGTCGCGGGATTCTTCTTTCTTGCGCTGTTCTTCTGGCCGATCTTCGTCGTTATCCCGCCGCAAGCGACCGCGCCCGCACTCGTGCTCGTCGGCGTGCTGATGATGCAAGGGCTCGCCCGCATCGACATGACCGACCTCGTCAATGCGGCTCCGATCACGTTGACGCTGCTGGTCACCGTGCTGACCAATAACCTGATCAACGGAATGGCGCTGGGTACACTGAGCTACATCGCTCTGGAAGTGGCCGTCGGCCGGCGGTCGCAGATTCCGGCGATGGTGTGGGGACTCGGGGTCGTATTCGTCGCATATGCGATCGTGATCGCACAGATCTTTTGATGCGTACGTTACGCCGCGAGGTCCAGCAATCGGCACGATCCGCGCACCAGCACCTTGCGTCCGATGGGGGTCATCGTGGGCACGCCATTATCAATGACAACGAGGCCAAGCTTGACGAGGCTGTCGACGAGATAGGCCTTCGAGAGGCGATTGCTCACTACGGGATTACGAAGTGTGCGCAGGGCTGCCCATTGATCCGGCGAAAGATCGAAGTCGAAATCGTCGTTCATGTTGCCTCAAGCGATAGTCACGTTCGCAGCGCCCCTGTTAGCGGCACTGCATGAAGACCATGCGACGACAATGAGTCGGGAATTCGGTGAGCTGTTTAGAACTTCTCTTCACGAATTGCCGCAGTCTGTTGCGCCACAATGGTTAAGATCGTTCGGATACGGATATCGTCCCCATCGCTGATCACTAATTGATGATCTCACTTGATGTTGCGATGCGACGTCGCAGTGCACGGGAAGTGTTGCTGTCTCATTCTGCGTCGCGATACGCACAGAAATTGATGGGGCGGCCGGTCTTGATTCTGTTAGGCTGATTCGCGGGGAATAGCTTCACACACAGGAGTGTGAGTGCATGAACAGGCTGGTCGAAATTCGCAGTCAGGAATCCCTGTGCCGTGAGCGCGCCGCGCTCGATTTTGAGCGTCGGGTTTTCTGGCTTGCGCAAGCCCAGGAATGGGAACAGCGCGCGCTCGACGAAATTGCCTATCACTTTCGCGAGGGGAACATTCCTCGGGCGGAGCTTGCGCGAAGCTGACGTTGGCCGCCAGCTCAGGACTTACTGGTAAGTCGCAACGATATCGGACACCGCGCGCTCGAGCTGCTGCGCGGTGGCGCATTGCCGCACCACGCTGCAAAAGGTCGCATAACGCGGCATCTCGGAATCGCCAAAGCCCCAGGCGAGCCGTCCTTCGGGGTTGAGCCAGACCAGCCGCTTCGAGCGTTCGGAGATTCGGCGCAGGATATCGGCGCGCGGGTCGAGATTATTGCTGCGGGCGTCGCCGAGCACGATCACCGTGGTCTGCGGCGTCAGCGTGCTCATGAAGTCTTTTTCGAAATCGACCAGCGAAGAGCCGTAATCGGACGAGCCGAAGCCGACCTTGGACATGATCTCGGCCATCGCCTCTTCGGGCGACTTCTTCTCCAGGATCTCGCTGACCTCGATCAGATGCGACGAGAATGCGAAGGAACGGACGTCATCCACGACTTCATGCAGCGAGTGGATCAGGAGCAGGAAGAAATCCGAGACCTGCGCGACCGAGCCGGAGACATCGCACAGTGCCACGATCTTCGGTCGGTCGCGGTGCTTGCGCTTCCATGCGGTAAGGAAGGGGATGCCGCCCCAGGCGGCGTTGCGGCGCAGCGTGCGGCGGACATCCAGGTGACCGCGGCGCTGCCGCTTGCGCGGTTTCGAATAGCGCTCACGCAGGCGGCGCGCGATCTGACGGATGAGAGCCCGCATCTCGGCGACCTGACGCCGCTCGATGCGGGCCAGCGGCGCGTTGCGCAGGATGTCGTTGCGGAGGTTTTCGGCCTCTTCGCGGGCATAGAGCGCAAGCCCTTGCGAGACGGTATCACGCACCGCCTCGCGCAGGGCGTCGAGCGCGGCCCGCAGACGCTCGGCCAGCGACGGGTTGGTCGCGGTCAGCGCGTCGAGATCGTCGCGCAGGCGCTGAAGGCCCATGGCGTCGAGGATGCGACTGGAGAACATGCCGCGCTGGGTCGAATAGCGGATGTCGGACAGCGAGGCCGCACCGGAGGCGCTGGCGATCGCGGCTTGGATTGCGTTGCGGTCTTGCGACAGCAGCATCTGGGCAAGCGGGCCCAGGCTCTCGGGAGGTTGACCTTCGCCGGGCTCGCTCACCGGGCCTGATGACGGAGACTGATCAGCCTGTTGATCCGCATCCTGCGAAGCATCGTCGCTATTGGCCTCGGGCTGATCCTGCCGCGGCTCGGGCTGGCTGAAGAATAGATCAAAGCAGTCGCCGAGCGCGAGCTTCTCGTCCTGCGACTTTGCGAGCGTCAGAAGCAGCGCGTCGCGCAGGATGGCACGGTCGGTGAGACCGACCTGCGCGACGGCGCGCATCGCATCGACGCTTTCGGCGGGCGAGACATGGACGCCGGCCCCGCGCGCCGCCCGAAAGAAACGATGGAGGTTCTCGCGCATCGGGCGTCAACCGAAGACGTTGGACCGTGCCGCCTTGGCAATGAAGGTCGTGATCTGGGGGTGCGCTGCCTCGATATCGGCCTCGTATTTCAGGAGCACGTTGAGGGTGTCCTTGACGATCTCCGTGTCGAGCTCGGAAGCCTGAAGCAGCACCAGCACGCGGGCCCAGTCGATCGTCTCGCTGACCGAGGGCAGCTTCTTCAAATCCAGCGAACGGATCTCGTGGATGAAGCCGACCATCTGCCGGCGCAGGGTCTGCGAGATGCCGGGAATGCGGCTCTCGACGATACGCTCCTCAAGCCGCTGCTCGGGGAAGCCGATATGCAGATGCAGGCAGCGCCGTTTCAGGGCGTCGCCGAGGTCGCGCTCGCTGTTGGAGGTGAGGATCACCGTCGGCGGCGTGATCGCCGAGACGGTGCCGAGCTCCGGGATCGTGACCTGGAAGTCCGAGAGGATTTCCAGCAGCAGCGATTCGAATTCGGCATCCGACTTGTCGATCTCGTCGATCAGCAGCACGCAGCCGCCCGGCTGCTCCAGCGCCTGGAGAAGGGGACGCGGCTCGACGAACTCCTTGGAAAAGAACACGTCGCCGAAATCATGAAGTTGTTCGAGCGCGGCGTGCAGCGTCTGCGCGCCGCCAAGGACTTCGCCGAGCTTGTCCTTGAGGATTTGGGTGTAGAGCAGCTGCTTGGCGTATTTCCACTCATAGAGCGCCTTGGCTTCGTCGAGGCCTTCGTAGCACTGCAAACGGATCATCTTCATGCCGCGCCAGGCCGCGATCGCCTTGGCAAGCTCGGTCTTGCCGACGCCCGCAGGACCCTCGACCAGGATCGGCTTTTCGATCTGCTGCGACAAATAGACGGCGGTCGCGATCTGCCGGCTCGCGATATAGCCTTGCGCAGCGAGGCCGCTCTCCACTGCCTCGATCGAGGTCGAGGCCTTCTGTTCAGCCACGAAAGGGCGCTCCCAAAGGTCTTGCTTGAGGCTTGTTCTGCCTGCGTTCCCGGCAAAGAACAAGCCTCGTTTGGGACGGGCCTGATCCGCGCTGACGGCTGCTTTTTCCGTTCAGCGCAAATACTTAACGGGCGAGTTATGGTGCGGTCAGTGCTGCAGCAGCTCCGGCTTGCGGATGGTCTGCCTGACCTCGGCGCCGCAATCGGCGCATTCGTAGACGAAGTCGATCTTGGCAAGGCTCCAGTGCGGCTCGACCTCGCGCACATACATCGGCAGGAACCCCATGCACGTCGGGCAAATCACAGGCGCGATTTCGATATCCAGATGATGCTGTACATAAGCTGGCATCTCGGCTCTCCTTCGCAGGCGACCACCAAACCCCGCGCAAAGGCTACTGCCGGTCGCGTAGATGCCGTCATCAACTCTTTCGAACAGAGACGGAACGGCGAGGGTTTGTCGTTCGCTGTGACATTCTTGTTACGTCTCTGTACTGTAACCGGCGGACCAAATGCCTATTTCTCCGGCCGATCCGCTTTTCTCGGACCATCAACGCAACGATAAGGGAGCAACGCCCATGACCCATGCGATTCGTTTTCACAAGACCGGCGGTCCGGAAGTCCTGGTCTGGGAGGAGGTCAACGTCGGCAAGCCGGGGCAGGGCGAGGCGCGCATCCGCCACACTGCCGTCGGTCTTAATTTTGTCGATATCTACAACCGCTCGGGTGTATATCCCGCGCCACTGCCGAGCGGGCTCGGGAGCGAGGCCGCGGGCGTCGTCGAGGAGGTCGGGCCAGGCGTCACCGATCTGAAGCCGGGCGATCGCGTCGCCTATGGTGCAGCACCGCTCGGTGCCTATTCCGAGGCGCGGCTGATCCCCGCCGACCGGCTGTTGAAGCTGCCTGACGGCGTCGACGACAAGACCGCGGCCGCAATGATGCTGAAGGGGCTGACCACGCAGTACCTGATCCGGCAGACTTATCGCGTGAAGGCCGGCGACACCATTCTGCTGCATGCGGCGGCCGGTGGCGTTGGCCTGATCCTGAGCCAGTGGGCAAAGCATCTCGGCGCGACCGTGATCGGCACGGTCAGCAGCGACGAGAAGGCAAAGCTCGCCAAGGCGCATGGCTGCGACCATGTCATCATCTACACGCGCGAGGATTTCGTGAAGCGTGTCGACGAGATCACCGGCGGCAAGAAGGTGCCGGTGGTCTACGATTCTGTCGGCAAGGACACGTTCCTGAAGTCGCTGGACTGCCTCGCGCCGCTCGGCGTTGCCGCGCTGTTCGGTGCGTCCTCCGGCGCGGTCGAGCCGCTTAATCTTGGACTGCTCGCCCAGAAGGGCTCGCTCTACGTCACCCGCCCGACGCTGTTCACTTACGCCGCCAAGCGCGAGAACCTGGTCGCGATGGCGAACGAGCTGTTCGACGTCGTGAAGTCCGGTGCAGTCAAGATCGAGGTGCGCCAGACCTATGCGCTGAAGGACGCTGCCAAGGCGCACGCCGATCTCGCCGCGCGCAAAACCACGGGATCGACCGTTCTGACGGTGTGATCTCAGATAGAGCAGTGGCGCAGGCTGCCTGAGCCTGCGTCACGCCTTTTCGTGCTTGCGCAGGTCGCGGGCATGATCGTGGCGGATCGCCTGGAGGTCGACATCTTCAGGCGGGACCTGGGGAAGGGCGGCCTCGGCCAGGATCGCCTCGGTCACGTCCTCGACCGAATTCTCTGCGATTTCGTGGATGAACGAGATGTTCCGGTACTCGCCGGAGGTGACGCGGGAGATGACCTCGCGTCTTGTGATCTCCGGGTCGACGATCGCCTCGCGACCGCGCCGCCCGTAATCGATCATCACGACGAAATACTGCATGAAACGATCCTGCCGCGCGCCCCAAGCCCGGGGCGCGGCAGATTTATTTCCGAAAAACGGAATTAAGTCAAGTTGGATTTCCAAAAATCGGAAATCGGCGCCTACTTGCCCTTCTTGCGGGGGCGGGCCGACCTGGCGCGCAGCCGCTCGAGCTGGCCCTTGGGCATGGAGATGCAGATCTCCCCGACCCAATCGAGCTTCACACCGACAATCGGTTTGGCGTTGAAGCTGGTGAGGTTGACGACGGAGGGAGACTTGCCCCGCTCGATGGTCTTCAGATAGCGCTCGCCGGTCTTGAGCCGAACCACGGCCTCCTCACCGTAGAAGCTCGACAAGGGGTGGCGCTGATCCTTGTAGACCACAATCACGTCGCCGCTCTGGTATTTGGGCAGCATCGAGTCACCGACAATCTCGAAGGCGACGGTCTCTTCCATGATCGGGAACGGCAGTGCGATGTCGCCAAGTCCCTCCGGAGGAACCTGTTCGTAGTCCGGCTCGATCACGGCGCCGGCGCCGACCCGGCCCATGATCGGCGCAAGATTGAGCTCGAGATATTCCATGATCGGAACAATTTCCGAGGCCTTTACAAGACGTTCGCCGCCGAGGATCTCCGACACCGCGCCCGGGCGCACGCCCATGGCCGCTGCCAGGCCGCCCTTGCTCTTGCCTGTCTTTTCCAGGCCCCGCTCGATCATTGCAACGTCCAACATGGTGATTCCTTCGATTCCAATCGCCTTGTCTCTCTTATAATCCGAAATTCGGAATTGATGCAATTATGAATATCAGAAATCTGGCTTGACTTTCTCTTCGGAATACCGGAATGTGTGTCCCGCCTCCGGATCGATCGGGGAGGCGCATCACAGGACAGCAGCATGGAACCGGGCCATTGGCCGTCGGAGCATTCCGACGCGCTTCGCGACTATTTTCTCAAGGGATTGTCATATGCGGAGATCGGAAGGGAGATTAACGCAAGGTTTGGAACGGCTTACACGCGCAATGCGGTGGTCGGTCGCGCCAAGCGGCTCGGGCTCGCCGAGCCCGAAAGGATGACGAGTCCATCGATCGTGCCGTCCTTGCCGGGCGAGCCCGGTCTGCACTCGCCGCCTCGTGTTGCAATACCCGGCCTGAACCTGCCGCCGCCATCGGCACTCAAGCCGGCCAATCCGGTCAAATTGCGCTGCGTCGGCGTCCAGCCGCGACTGATCGCGCTGCTCGAGCTCGAGCGAGGCGACTGCCGCTATCCCTATGGCGGTGACAGGGAGGGAGAGGAGATCAGCTTCTGCGGTCATCCGCGTCAGCCTGGCTCGAGCTATTGCGCGCCGCATGCGCATCTGACCCGCAGTTCCGGAGCAGCGTCCGGCCGGACCGCCGGTGCCGTCGTGCTGAGGCTGGTCTCCGCCGCCTGACCAGCCAGTGTCCCTTCTGGTGTCGCAAGGAGTACTCGAGTGGCACGTGCCAGACGCAACATGTCCTACAAATTGACCGGGCTTCACGACCGCCGATCGCGCGATCTGCCGTTCAATGCAGAATTGGCGGAGGTCGCGGTCGACAATCCCCTGGCGCTCGATCCGGACGAGAAGATCGTGGCGATGCGGTCGATTCGCAACGATCCGCTCGGCCGGCTGCACTCGCATCACCAGATCGACGAGGCGCAATATCGGGGTGGCCGCGCCTACCAGAGCGACTGGGAGCGGGCGGAACGGGGCCCGCAGGCCATGGATCCGACCCGCGAATATGTCGACGGCACACGCTCCCGCGAGCCCGTCACCGAGAGCCAACGCCAGGCCGTATTACGGCTGAACCGGGTCGAGCGCGAGCTCGGCACCGACGGCGCCGCGCTGGTGCATGACGTGCTGGTGCTGGGCTTGACGATGGACCAGATCGGGGAGCGACGCGCCGCGCGCACCCAGCGCTGGAACGACTATTTTGCGCGGCGTTTTCGCGAATGCCTCGACCGGCTGGCGCTGGTCTACGGCTTTGCCACCGATGCGTCGGCGCGGCGCCCCTGAATGTGGCTGCCGGCGGCTTCCGCCGCCGGCATTGTTCCGTCGCTCCTCACGGATGCGGCATGATCTGGTAGGGCGTGGTGTAGGGCTCGACGCGGAGCGAGGCGGCGGCCAGCAGCCCGATCTTGGCCGTGGGCGCCTGCTGCATCTCACCGTTCTGACCGCGATGCACGTTGTACTGCCAGACGGTGAGGTCGCCCTTCTGCGCCAGTGCGTGCGCGACCGCGCTCGCGTCATTGCCGCCGAGCGCCTGAAGCTCCTCGGGCGATAGCCCGACGATGATCTCGTCCTTGATGGTGACGATCTTGAAAAGGTTCATTTTGGTCTCCTGCGCCCATGCGCCCTGTGCCGAGAGTGTCAGAAGCGCAACCGCGGCGCCCTTGATGAGATCGCAGCGAAAAAGCATGCCGTCGTCCTTTGGTGCTGACGCGCGCCCGAATCAAACAGTCCATCAGCCATGGCGCCCGAGATCTGCGTGGCCGTTTCGCAACCGCTTGGTCGTACGATCTTGAACGACGGTTCATGGACGCTGGAGAGCGGCTGCGGAATCGATGTTCATTTTGTGGACGATGCAACCGCCGAAATCGGGCTCAACGATTACGTGTATGCGCTGAAGCGCTAGTCCGCGGTTGCCAATTTCCGTTCACGCCGGGAAACGTAGTGAAACGCAGGTCCAATTGACAGCGATCGGGGCCGTGTGGTGACTGATTGCTGCTTCTTGACGCAGGTGGGTGACGGCAGCGCGTATTCCTGTTATCCGGAATCGCCGTGGCATGATGCCGACGAAGCATCGCTAAGTCTACGGTTTGGCTTGATCGAGGGGTTGTTCCTTGCCATAATTGCAACTTCTCGGGTCGGGCCGAGTCTCTCCAGAAATGCAGCTCAGCGTACCAATCTGCTGGGGTGCCCCGACCTAGAGTTCGTCGTTGCCATGGCATTCGGTGACGGCGTGCGGTTCTCGATCGGGGCTCCCGACGCCCGACCCCGAAGAGCCCAGTCCTGTCATAGGTGCGAGATGAAAAACCTCAATTTCGCGGCTGAACTGCACCTTAAGCTCGGCGCACCCGCGAACGGTACCGTCGAAAGTCTCCGCCTGCTGCGCGCCTTTCTCAAGCTCGCCCCCCGGCAGCGCTTTGAGGTCATCAAGCTCGTCGAAGACCTCGTCACCGACGAAACCATCCCCGAACATCCGCTGTCCTGAGCCCGGCCACGGGCCGACGTTGCGCTTTGTCCATCTTTCAGACCGGCAAGCGGACCGCCAGGTGGCGTCCGTTGCCGGCGCTTGGGCGCTGGAAGACGGTGCGGCAAATGTGGTAATCAGTCAGGAAAAAGAGGGAGGAGTGCGACCATGATCGAACCGAAGCTCGAAGTTCCGGCCGAACTGCGCGACTTGGCTGAGAAAACCATCGACCAGGCCGAGCAGGCATTCGGCATGTTTTTCGATGCCGCCACCAAATCGATGTCGTCCGTTCCCGGAGCGAGCGCGGACGTATCCAAGCAGGCGCTTGCTTTCACCGAGCAGAACATGAAGGCGGCGTTCGAACACGCTCGCAAGCTGGTTCACGCAACCGACCTTCAGGAAGCGATGCGGATTCAGTCCGAATTCCTGCGCAGCCAGTTCACCAATGCCGGCGATCACATGCGCCAGATGACCGGCAACTTCATGCAGCCGGGCAAGGGCAAATCCTGACAAGGGAAGTTCCGATTTCCCGCGCCATAACCGTGTGCTCACAAATTGATCTTGCGCAGTGACGCGCTGCGCATTTCAATCCTGGTGCAGGTCCATGATGGGCCACCGGATGAACCCTCATTCGCCGTCCGTCGTCCTTTCTGCTGATCCCTGTCGGTTCACCCGGCAGGGATTTGCATTTTGAGGGCTTGTTTGCGCCCTTGGCGCAAAGCTCAGCCGCAACACGAGCCCGGAGATTGCGAGAGGTCGATGCGGGCGATGATCGACCGCAGCAGCCTGCGGGCCGAACGATAGAGGTGGCGTGCGAGCCCGGGCACCCGCGCCGGGAACAGGCCAAGGCCCCGAGTATCAAGGCTCGCCGTATCAAGCCCTTCGATATGGTGCGACACGTGCCTCTCCCATGCTGTACCGCCCTTCTATGATGGCCGGCATGGAGCTGCGTTGATCTGCCGCAAAGCGTTCCGGCTAATAGTCGCCGGGATTCATGATCATCGGGGAGGTCGTATCGGCCGGCGCGAGCGCGCTGCTGGCGCTGTCGCGCAGGAAGCGGTCAAGTGTCGCCTGGATCTTCTCTTTGACCGAGTCGGGCCCGCGATCGCTCATCTCGGTATGCTGCGCACCGGTATGGATGATGTCGATGCCGCGCGCCTTGGCCTCTTCGGGCGTCGGCAGCACGCCGGGGTCGGTCTGGAAATGCGGATCCTTGGAGCGGAACGACAGGATCTTCATACGGTCGTTGAGCACGAAGGGCACCCTGAGATTGTCGAGCGTGATCACCTTCGACACGAGTTCGGGATGCTGCTGGGCGACATACATCGAGACGTCGCCGCCGTTGGAATGACCGACCAGCGTGATGTGATCATAGTCGGCGTTCTCCTGCCGCCCCTTCAACGTGTGCAGCACGTAGAGGATATTGGCCTCGCAACGCATATAGACCTCGCGCCGGCCGACATATTTCTGGCCGACACGGGTCATCAAGGGCGGATCGCTCGGCAGATCCTGCTGGATGCTGGCAACGAGATAGCCGCGCGCGGCAAGCACGTTGGCGAGGAAGGAATACTCGGTGGCCTTGACCGTGTTGCCGTTGCTGATGATGGCGACCGGAAGCTTCCAGAGGCCGAGATTGGCCTTGGTCTCGTAGTCGCGCCGCACCGCGATCTCGACCGAGATCGGCCGCTGGCGCGCGGCGTCGAACAAGGACAGCATCTCGTGACGGATCGCGAACTTGCTGACGACGACATACTGGCCCGCCCCGAGGACGCAGAGAAAAGCCAGGATTGCAAACACCCTCTTCATGGTTCCGTCTCAATCACTTTTGACTGAACATGGCTATTGAAAACCCCCGGATCGAGCGATCGTGAGCACGATACGGGATTAAATTTAGGCAAGTCTGTGAGAAGGACCCCAAAAGGGTCGCATCGAGGCGAGGATCGCGCGGCTAGAGGCAGCCGCCTCTGCCGCGTTCGGGGCAAAGCCGGAACGCGCTCGACAGGGTGAACAGGAAGCGCGGGCTGCGGCGCTCATTGTCCGGCGCCCGGTAACTCAGGGGCACGGCCACGCCGAAATCCGCCTGGAAATCCTGCGGCAGGAAGAACCGTACGCCGGCACCGGCGGACGTCAGCGCAAGGCCGTCGCTCAGACGGTAGCCGTCGTTCCAGACTGCGCCGGCGTCGCCGAAAGCGTAGAGCTGGTAGCCGCTCCAGTAGGGGAAATTGAGCTTCTGGTCGAAGCGCAGCTCGAGCGAGCCGGCAAGACCGTTGTCGCCGCTGATCTCGGCCGCACCATAGCCGCGGCCGAAGGCTGCGCCGCCGAGATAGAATTGCTGCGAGGTGAACAATGGCCGCGACGCGGTCTGGCTCGCCGCAGACAGCTTGAGCGACCAGGCGTCGTTGAGCGTCTGGTAGCGTGTGAACCAGAAATTCAGCACAGAGAAATTCGACGACGCGCCATCGCGCGACAACAGATCATCGTCGAAATGCGAGGCGCCGAAGACGTCGAGGCCCTGGCGGAGGGTCATCGTCGCGTAGTTGGTGCCGCCGAAGCGATCCTGAAGGCGGTAATCGGCGGTGAGGCTCGCGGTCCTGATGTGGTCGTTGTACCAGGGGCCGTAGAGATCGTGCTCCGACACGTTGCTGAAGGTCCCAGCCATGGTGAGCGTCAGTCCCGACGATTGCGACATGAAGGGCACGGTGCTTGCCCGCACCTCGAAAGCCTCCGTCGTGGTGATGTCGCTGTCGAGGCGGCGCGCGTCGCCCGGCCGGACTGCGCTATAGAGGACGGAGGCGCCGAGGCGTACGCCGTCGACGCCGACCGGTGCGTCATAGGACAGCCGCGCGAAGCCGAGCTCGCGCGGATCGTTGGCAATGGTCGACAGGTTGACCGCGAGGGTGTCGCCCGGCGTGAGATAGGAGTTGAAGGCGCCCGTCGCGTAGGTCTGCCATGGACCGACCGACGACGAGCCGAGGTTGTCCAGGCCGAAAGAGCTGAAGACGTGCCAGGTCTTCAGATAGACGATGAGGCGGAAACGACCGGTCGCGCCGCCGATCTCCTCCAGCGCGGTATCGGTGATCCGAACGCCCGGCCTGCCGTTGATAAGGAAAAGCTGGCGTTCGAGCGTAGCCAGCCGCGACGGCTGCTCGGCCAGGACCGGCCCGAGCATTGGCCTCACGCCGAACTGCTCGGCGCCGTCACCCTTCAGATCGGCTTGCACGATGGCGCCTTCGATCACCCGGATCCGGACACGGCCGTCGGCGATGTCCTGTGGCGGCACGATCGCGCGGCTCAGGTGGAATCCCCGGGCGCGGTAGAGATCACTGATTGCGCCGGCGATCGCAGCGAGGTCGGCTTGCGAGACCTTCTTGCCGAGATAGGTCTGATAGACGGCGGCGATGTGGTCGTAGGGGATGACGTGGGCGCCGCTGATGTTGATGCCGCGCAGCACGAATTGCGGCCTGGTGTCGCCGCCAGTGTTCGGCTGGCCTACCGAGGGTAACTTCACCGGAGCCCGGCTCAGAGATTCCTGCTCGGTTTGGTTTTCAAAATACTTCTCCGGCTGGCGCGGATCGAACCCCGGCTGGTTCGCCTGTTGCGCGAACGCCTGCGGAGTTCCCGCAAATGTCGGTCCAAACAGAACCAGTGCGGCAGCAAGATACCGTCCGGTCAAGCCATGCGCGGGTCGCTCTACGTAGTTTGACGGAGATGTCGCCAGGCGCCGGTAGGGATTTGGTAGCCGCATGATTTTTCTTAGTTTTTTATGGTCAATGATCGGTTAATGGCGCCGCCGGACTCCCCGGATTCCGCTAAGCCAATCTTGAGTGATCTCGGATACGCCTCAGGCTCGCAGCAACTCAGACTGAGGGTCATCATGCTTGCTCGAATTGGAATGCAGTGCGCCTTAATGGCAGCGCTGATCCTGGGAACGGTGTCAGGTGCATCGGCTGCGGATGACGGCGTCTGGTCGGTCAGCAAGTCGTCGGGCGAGGTCTGGCTCGCCACCAGCGGCACCCAGCAGGTGTCGTTGAAACAGGAAGAGACGCTGAAGCCGGGCGATACCATCCGCACCGGGCGCAACGGCCGCGTGCTGCTCGTTCGGGGCGAAGAGACGATTTTGATCTCCCCCAATTCGGTGGTCGGTGTGCCGGCCGAGAAGAACGAGGGACTTTCGACCACCATCATCCAGCAGGCGGGTTCGATCCTGCTCGAGGTCGAGAAGCGCAACGTCAAGCATTTCGAGGTCGAGACGCCGTACCTCGCCGCCGTGGTCAAGGGCACGCATTTCAGCGTCACAGTGGGCGCGGGCAGCACCAAGGTGGGCGTGCTCCGCGGCCAGGTTGAAGTCTCCGATTTCAAGACCGGCCAGATTGCGCAGGTCATGCCGGGGCAGGTGGCCACCGCCTTCGAACACGGCAAGCCGGGTCTTAGCCTGAGCGGCTCCGGTACGCTCAATCCGATCGAGCAAGGCAAGCCGCGCGCGTCGACGATCGAGCGCGTCCCTGTGCCGAAGTCAGGCCTGTCAGTGCCGCGCAATGCGGCGAACGGCCCTGCGATCCATGCGCTTGGCACGATCGACAAGGGCACCAAGACGGCCGGCGCGCCGACGCAATCGCGCCAGGCATCTGGGGCTCACGCGCCGAAGGCCGGAGCCGTGCGCGTCTCGAGCTCGCTCGGCGAGGTCAAGCTGAACTTCCACAAGGTTACCCATGGGCTCGCCCACGACGCCGTCGTACCGGGGCGTGTACGGAACGCGAATCCCAGCACCGATACGGTGTGGAGCGAGAGCAAGGCGAGCGCGACGACTACGGCCGCCAACAGCTCCACGGTTACGGCAGTCACCGTGAGCAGCAGTGGATCTGCGGCCAGCGCCTTATCGACGTCATCAAGTGCATCAACCACTGTTGCGACCACCGCTGGGTCGACTAGCGATAATTCGGTTGGGAACAACAACGGCACCAACAACGGCAACGGCAATGGCGGTCCCATCGGTAACGGCAAGGGCAATCAAGGTAACGGCTACGGAAATGGCGGCGGGAATGGCAGCAACGGGAACGGCAACGGGAATGGTCATCACCACTAAGGTGATTCGCTAGGGGATGAGGGGGCGCACCCGTCGAAGCGGGTGCGGGAGGATCGGGTGAAACGCTATCGGCCACATATCCTTGTCGTGATCGCGCTGGCGGTTGTGCTGTCCACGGGATGGCACGGCTCGCTTCGCAGCGCGCTCACTGATCTGCGCTTCGCCTGGCAGTCGCGCTCCGCCAGCGGGAATGTCGTCGTGGTGGCTATCGACGCTCCCTCGATCGATCAGATCGGCGTGTGGCCCTGGCCACGCAGCCTGCACGCCGACCTCCTGCACCGGCTCGAGGCCGCCGGTGCGCAGGACGTGGCTTTCGACATCGATTTCAGTTCGCCGTCGGATCCGGCTTCCGACGAGGCTTTCGCCACTGCGCTTCGGGAGGTTGGAGGCTCGACGATCCTGCCATCCTTCAAGCAGCCGACGCCAAATGGCGGCGCGGCGCATATCAATCGTCCGCTGAAATCGTTCAGCAACCAGTCGTGGCCGGCCGTCGTCAATGTCGCGGTCGAATCCGATGGGCTCGTTCGCCGTTATCCGGTTGCAGAAAAGCTCGGCGACGCGCAGATGCCGTCGATGGCCGTCGTGCTGGCCGGGCAGGATGCCAATCGGCGGCGACCCTTCCTGATCGACTTCAGCATTCGTGCGGCTTCCATTCCGAGCGTTTCCTATGTCGACGTGCTCCGGGGAGACGCCGCGGCGCTCGACAAGCTGAGGGATAAGAAGGTCATCGTCGGCGCCACGGCACTCGAGCTGGGCGACCGGTTCAGTGTTCCAAATGGCCGCATCGTCGCGGGGCCCGTCCTTCAGGCATTGGCGGCAGAATCGGTCCTTCAGAACCGGATGCTGTGCTGGACGTCCGATGCCGGCATGATCGCTGGCTTCGGCGTGATCTGCCTGCTGATGATGTATTCATGGCGCCGCGTCGCACCGGGTGTCCGCGTTGCGATCCTCGTCGCAGCCGGAGCAGGCATCGAAATGACCGCGGTCCTTGTGCAGGAACGTTGGCCACTCGTCATCGACACGTCGCTGTTCCACATTGCGATCGTCGCTTATCTCGCGGCCATCGCGCTGGACGAGATCGATTTCCGCGGTCTCTTGGGACGCATCGCTGAGAGCCGCTTTCACCGTATCGCGATGTCGCTCGGCGATGGTCTGGTCTGCACCGACGAAGATCACCGGATCACGGTCTGGAATCCCGGCGCGAGTGCGATCTTTGGTTACATGCCGACCGAGATGATCGGCCGACCCTTCGAAGCGCTTTGCGCGATGCCGGCAGAGGCAGCTGCAAGGACTTTCGCCATGCGCGGCGCTGCGCGCCAGGCGCTGCTGGTCCCGGGTGGTGCCGTGGTCGTCGAGTTCGAGGGCAGGCGCAAGACTGGCGAAACCTTCCCGGTCGAGGCGAGCTTCTCGGGTTGGCAGGGAACGGACGGCTTCCAATACGGCGCGATCCTGCGCGACATCTCCGTGCGCAAGCGCGAGGCCGAACGCGTCAGATATCTCGCCGAGTACGATGCGCTGACAGGGCTTGCCAACCGCAACACGCTGCATGCGAGGCTTGCCAGCCTGATCACCGGGGCACATCGGCGGTCCTCAGAGGTCGCACTTCTCGTGCTGGGGCTCGATGGCTTTCAGCAAATCAACAATATGCTTGGACACTCGGCCGGCGATCTCGTGCTGCGGGCGGTGGCTGAGCGCTTGCGGACCGAGGCCGATGGCAAGGCGGTGGTCGCCCGGCTCAGCGGCGACGAGTTTGCGATAGCGCTGAATTGCGCAGAGAGCGACGAGCCGATGACCGCGTTCGCCGAGCGAATTGCGCGCGCATTCGAGGCGCCGCTTGTGACAGGCACGCGCCAGCACCGCGTCAGGATCAGCGTCGGCGTCGCAATCTATCCGGAAGGCGGACAAAGCGCGGATGATCTCCTGAGCAACGGCCATCTGGCGCTGAGCCGCGCCAAGGCGACCCGGCGCGGCAGTCATGTGATCTTCGAGAGCGTCATCCGGCAGGAACTGGAGAACCGGCTGACGCTTGAGAGTGAACTGGCGCTTGCCGCCGACCGCGGCGAGTTCGAACTGTTCTACCAACCTCAGGTTCGCCTGATCGATGGCGGCCTGGTCGGGGCCGAAGCGCTGATCCGCTGGCGGCACCCGGTGCGCGGCTATGTCTCGCCCGGAGAGTTCATGCCCGTGGTCAACACCTCGGCCCTGTCCGAGCGGATCGCGAATTGGGTGATGGAGACGGCCGGCCGGCAGGCGCGTGCGTGGGAGCTCTCGGGCAACGCCGTACGCGTCGCAATCAACCTTTCGCCGTCGCAACTCCACTCCGGCGATCTCGCGCGTTCGGTTGCGGAGTTGCTGAAAACGACGGGGCTAACCCCCTCGTTGCTCGAGATCGAAGTCACAGAGGACATCCTGCTGCGCGACGAGGGCCGGGTGCTCGACATGTTCAAGCGGATCCAGCAACTCGGCGTCCGCATCCTGTTCGACGATTTCGGAACGGGCTATGCAAGCCTGAGCTACCTGAAGAAGTTTCCGCTCGACGGGCTCAAGATCGACCGCTCGTTCGTGTTCGATCTGCTCGCGGATTCCGACGACGCGGCGATCGTCGGCTCGACCATCGGCCTCAGCAAGCAGCTCGGTCTTACGGTCGTTGCCGAAGGTATCGAGAATCGCGCCACGGCGGATTTCCTGGTCAGCATGGGCTGCCAGGAAGGACAGGGCTACTTTTTCGGCCGTCCGATGCCTGCCGGCGCGTTCGAGAAGCAATTTCTGGTGGGCGAGCTGGAAACTGTCAGCGCTGCCTAAGTGCGCCTGTTTGGCTCTAGCGCCGGCGCGCAACCGCCACGCCAAGGAGGAAAGCCACGAACAGGCTGGCCAAGGGGGCTTCGCGCGTGATCGCCGCCACTGTCGAGAGCGGCCGTCCGGGCCTTCGCGCTTCGTCGATCGCGTAGGTGAGGCGATCGACGGCAGCGCGCAAACCTCCGGTGACCTCGCCGATGGTGTGGGACACGTCGGTCGCCGCATCGATGGCGCGCTCGGCCATGCCTGGCTGAGGATTGGGCTGGGGTATGTCCATGCTCAAGCGAGACCTCCAGACCTGACGAACCTGAGGCCGGCACCTTTGGCTATCCGCGCGTGCGCTCGTTTTGAACAGCGGGCCCGAAGACCTTTGGCTATCCGCGACAGGCGCCGTTTTGAACGGCGGGTGCCGGCCTTGCGGGGGAAATGCGGGGCGCGGGATTTTGTTCCGGCTCCCCGTGAAACGACGGATGCGAATCTCTGTTACGCTGGTGCAGCCTTGCTGACCTCAGGAGATTGCCGTGACCGATCGAACCATCACGGATCGAGCCAGGCGCATCGCGCTGCTGGGTGCGCCCATCGATATGGGCGCTTCACAGCGCGGCACCTTGATGGGTCCCGCGGCGCTGCGGACTGCCGGCCTTGCAACGCTGCTTGAAAGCCTGGATTTCGAAGTCGTCGATTACGGCGATCTTTCTGTGGCCGAGGTCTGGGACCTCGTCGACCGGCCGCCGGAGAAGGCCAATCACTACCGCGAAATCCAGCGCTGGACGCGCATGCTCAGTGGTCGCGGCTACGAGATCGCGCAAACGGGCGCCTTGCCGATCTTCCTCGGGGGCGATCACACGCTGTCAATGGGTTCGGTCAATGCGATGGCGCGGCATTGGCAGGAGCGTGGACGTGAGCTGTTCGTGCTCTGGCTCGATGCCCATGCCGACTACAATACGCCGGAGACGACGATCACAGCCAATATGCATGGTATGTCGGCGGCGTTCCTGTGCGGCGAGGCGGGGCTCGATGGCCTCCTGGGCGATGATCCGCGCGCCTCGATTGATCCGGACAGGCTCGACCTGTTCGGCGCGCGTTCGATCGACAAGCTCGAAAAGGAGCTGATGCGCACGCGCCGGATCAGGGTTGTCGACATGCGCCAGATCGACGAGTTCGGCGTCGCGGTGCTGATCCGGCGCGTCATCGAACGTGTCAAAGCGAGCAACGGCGTGCTGCATGTCAGCTTCGATGTCGATTTCCTCGACCCTTGCGTCGCGCCGGGTGTCGGCACCACGGTGCCGGGAGGGGCGACCTATCGCGAGGCGCATCTGATCATGGAATTGCTGCATGATTCCGGTGTGGTGGGGTCGCTCGACATTGTCGAGCTCAATCCGTTCCTGGACGAGCGCGGCCGCACTGCACGCACCGCGGTCGAACTGATCGGCAGCCTGTTCGGCCAGCAGATCACCGATCGGCCGACACCCAGCAATGCAATCGCGCCGGGTGAGTGACACGCGAGCCGTTTGTGCGTTGCGAAGAATGGAACTGCTGTCGCGGCGGGGCGGATATAGATCAGTCCTGATCGAAATCGACTGCTTTTGAAATGCACGCGAATTGCAAATGCGCTTCGCGGAAGGTTTCATGCGGGCCGAGCTTGAGCCGAGGGTCCGCAATGAGCAGCACGATCGACAACCGCGACAAATCCACGAGGTCCACACGGCGCCGCTTCTTGCAAGGGAGCAGCGCCGTGGCAGGCGGCTTTGTTCTGGGAGCCGGAGCATCAGCCGCCGCCGAGACCGAAAATCTTCCGCCCAATGTCCCCGATTGGATGAAAGCGCCGGGCGAACCGATGGGAAGCCAGCCCTACGGCGCGCCGTCGCCGTTCGAGAAGGGCGTCGTCAAGAATATCTCGAAGAACCTCAAACAGTACATCTCCGCATCCGGCCGGACGCCATTGCAGGAGCTCGATGGCATCATCACGCCGAATGGCCTGTTCTACGAGCGGCATCACGGCGGCGTTCCGACCATCGACCCGGCGCAGCACCGGCTGATGCTTCACGGCCTTGTCGAGCGGCCCTTGATCTTCACCATGGACGATCTGCGGCGCTTCCCGTCGGAGTCGCGCATTCACTTTCTCGAATGCTCCGGCAATCCCGGTTACGCCAAGCCCTATGGCAAGACGGCGTCGGACCTCGTCGGCCTGCTGAGCTGCGCCGAATGGACCGGCGTCAGCCTGAAGCTGGTGCTTCAGGAGGCCGGGCTGAAGCCGGAAGCCAAATGGATCATCGCTGAAGGCGCCGACGCTGCTGCGCTGACCCGAAGCATCCCCATCGAGAAATGCCTCGAGGATGCCATGCTCGTCTATAGCCAGAACGGCGAGCGGCTTCGTCCGCAGCAGGGCTATCCGTTGCGGCTGCTCCTGCCAGGGTTCGAAGGCAATATGAACGTGAAGTGGTTGCGGCGCCTGCACGTGACCGCAGAGCCCGCATATTCGCGCGAGGAGACCTCGAAATACACCGACCTCCTGCCGGACGGTACGGCAAGAGAGTTCTCTTTCTACATGGAAGCGAAGTCGATCATCACGCGTCCATCGGGCGGCCAGCATCTGGGCGCACCCGGCTTCCACGAAATCACCGGCATCGCCTGGAGTGGCCATGGCAAGATCAAGCGGGTCGAGGTGTCCGTCGATGATGGTAGGAGCTGGCAGGCTGCGCACTTGCAGGAGCCGGTGCTGACCCGTGCCCTCACGCGCTTCCGCCTGCCTTGGCAATGGGACGGCAAGCCTGCGGTGATCCAGAGCCGCGCAATCGATGAAACAGAGTATGTGCAGCCGACGCTCGCCGAGCTGCTCGCAGTACGCGGCGAGAACTATTTCTACCACAACAATGCGATCTGGCCCTGGCGCATCGCGGCCGACGGGGAGGTGACCAATGCGCTGGCGTAATATCTGCGGCAGCGTTCTCGCGTTCTTACTCTGCGCTTCAGCGAACACCGCGCGGGCGCAAAGTCCTTATGGCATCGGGCGACCGGCGACGGCGGCCGAGATCGCGGGCTGGAATATCGATGTCGGGCACGATGGCAGCAATCTGCCGAAGGGAAGCGGTTCGGTCAGTCATGGACGGGAGGTGTTCGCGCAGCAATGTGCGTCATGTCATGGCGACAACGGCGAGGGCGGTCTGGGCGATCGCCTCGTCGGCGGGCAGGGCACGATCGGGACTGCCAAGCCGATCCGCACTGTCGGAAGCTACTGGCCTTATGCGCCAACGTTGTTCGACTATATCCGTCGCGCCATGCCGCAGAACGCGCCGCAGTCGTTGAGCGATGAGGACGTCTACGCGGTGTCCGCTTATGTCTTGAATCTGAATGGGCTGGTCGGAGCGGATGCGACGCTCGATGCCAAATCGCTCGCGGCGATCAAAATGCCAAACCGCGACAAGTTCGTCGGTGATGCGCGCCCCGACGTGAAAAAGTGAACGAATGGAAATGGTCAAGTTCCAGGCATTGGCTCGGAACTTGCTTAAGTCAGGTGCGGAACTCGTGGGCCATATTTGAATTAACCTGCGAGAGGAAAAATGATGGGTCTTTCGATGCCAACTGACCGCTTCGCAAACTCCATGTCCTCAGCGCTTCGCCATCCCGGCGTGATCGCGATGATTGTGGCGGGCGTGACAATTGCTGCGATGTTGATCGTTGATCACGGGCCGTGGAACCGCGCTAAGACCCAGCCGGCTCATGTCGCGATGTATGCGACCACGGGCGAAGCCGCTCATGCGGCAGGCGCCAAGGTGCTTCCGACCGAGCCCAAATCGCCGGTCGAACCGGAGCGGCCGGGTCCCAAGACGTCCCCGACCGTCAATCCGGTGACGCCGTAAGCGTCAGCTCTTGCGGCCGTAGCTGAGGAGCCCGCCGGTGGTCTTCGGCGGATGGGTGCGAAGGGCCTCCTCGTTCGGCTCGGTGCCCCAGCCCGGTCGGTCCGGAATGATCAGATGGCCGTTCTGGATCTCCGGCTCATGCGTGAACAGCTCGCGGTCCCAGGCAAGGCGGTCGACGTCGATCTCCATGATGCGCAAGTTCGGCACTGCCGCACAGAAATGCGCGTTCATCATCGAGCAGAGATGGCCGTAGAAATTATGCGGCGCGACGTTGACCTCGAATGCTTCCGCGGCTGAGGCGATCTTCATTGATTGCCAAACACCGTTCCAGGGTGTGTCGACGATCGCGACGTCCATCGCTTGCTCGTGGAAATAGGGCAGGAATTCGCGCAGGCCCAACAGCGTCTCGCAAGACGAGATCGGATGCGGGCTCTGTCTGCGGATATGGCCGAGCGCTTGCGGATTGAAGCTGTCGATCTCGATCCAGAACATGTCGAGGTCGGCGATCGTGCGCAGGATCTTCAAATAGCCTTCGGTCTTGGCGTTGAAGTTGCAGTCGAGCAGGATGTCGACGTCGGGACCCGCGCCGTCGCGGATCGCTTCGAGATGCATGCGGAGGTCGTGCAGGATTTTGCGATCGACGTTGATCTCGGGCGCAAAGGGCGAGCCGAAGCCGGGCCGCCAGCCGGTCGGTTTGCCGTCGTCATAGGAAAAGATGTTGGTCTTGAGCGCGGTGAACTTCTTCTCGCGCACCTCGCGCCCCATCGCCTTAACGCCGTCGAGGTTTTCGATCGGCGGCCCGTACCAGGACGGATGGTTGATCCGCCAAGTCGCGCAATGCGACCAGTAGACCCTGATACGGTCGCGGATCTTGCCGCCGAGAAGCTCGTAGCAGGGGATGCCCAGGCATTTCGCTTTGGCATCGAGCAATGCATTCTCGATCGCGCCGAGCGCTTGCGCCACCACGCCGCCGGCCGCAGGGCGGGTGGCGGCGAACAGTTCGGCGAAGATGCGCTCGTGCTGGAAGACGTTTTGGCCTATCACGCGCGCGGAGAGGCGCTGGATCGCGGCTCCGACGCCCGGCGAGCCGAAGCCCTCATCAAACTCGCTCCAGCCGACGATGCCGTCTTCGGTCGTCACTTTGACGAAGTGATAGTTTCTCCAGCCGGCGTCGCAAGCGAGGATCTCGAGATTTGTTGCTTTTGATGATTTTGTCATAATCGCTCCCTGTCGCCCGGCCGGGCGTTGTTTTTCTTTTGGTCCGGTCATAAGCCCGGCCCAAGCCCCAATTGTTAAGCTAACCACCGACTGCCGTGAAGCCTCGCGAGGGCGCTTTGTCTTTGGGGAGACAACAATGCTTTCAGTCGACCAGTTCTTGCGGTTCATCAGCGTGCCGGCCGTGTTCGCGGCCTTCGTCATCGCCTCGCAGATCTCGGCAGCGCTGTCGCCGCACTAACCCATCGCGGACGAGCCGAGCAGAGCGAGGACGGCAAGCGCCATCAGCGCGGTGCCGAGCCAGCCCAGCGTGACGATCCACGACCGGGCCTTGAAGCGCCCCATGATCGTCCCGTTCGAGACGATCAACATCATCATCGCCATGATCGGAACGGCGACGATGCCGTTGAGCACGGCGCTCCACACCAGCATGTGGATCGCACTGATGCCGGTGAAACCAAGCACGAAGCCGATCACGGTCGCGGCTGCGATAATGGTGTAGAAGCCGACCGCCTTCTCCGGCTTTGCCTCCAGCGTGGCACGCCAGCCGAAAATCTCCGCAACGCCATAAGCCGCCGAGCCTGCCAGCACCGGGATCGCCAAGAGGCCCGTGCCGATGATGCCGAGCGCGAACAGTGCGAAGGTGAAGTCGCCGGCGAGCGGCCGCAGCGCTTCGGCCGCCTGCGTCGCCGAACTGATGTTGGTGACGCCGTTGGCGTTCAGCACCGAGGCCGTGGTCAGGATGATGAAGAAGGCGACGCCGTTCGACAGCAGCATGCCGACGGTGGTGTCGGCCTTGATGCGCGCGATTTCGGGATCGCCGCCGTTCGGCAGATCGCGCAGCGGCTTGTCGCGCTTGCCCTGGTTCATCTCCTCGACCTCTTGCGACGCCTGCCAGAAGAAGAGATAGGGGCTGATGGTGGTGCCGAGGACCGCGACGACCATCATGAAATAATCTGCGTTGACGGTCGCTTTCGGCCACACCGTGGCAAGCAGCGCCGTGCTCCACGGGATGTTCACCGTGAAGGCGGTGGCGACATAGGCGAACAGCGTCAACGTCAGGAATTTCAGCACCGGCGCATAGCGTCGATAGGGCGCGAACACCTCGAGCAGGGTCGATCCGGCCGCGAAGATCAGCGCGTGCTCATGATTGAGCCCACCGATGACCAGCGAGAGCGCCTCCGCCATCGCCGCGATGTCGGCGGCGATGTTGAAGGTGTTGGCGGCGACCAGCAGCGCCACGAGCCCCAGCACCAGCCAGCGTGGTGCGAGCTCCATCACATTGGCCGCCAGCCCCTTGCCGGTGACTCGGCCGATCTGGGCGCTGACGAGCTGGATGGCGATCATGAACGGCGTGGTCAGGAACACCGTCCAGAGCAGCCCGTAGCCGAATTGCGCGCCAGCCTGCGAATAGGTGGCGATGCCCGACGGATCGTCGTCGGCCGCGCCGGTGACGAGGCCAGGACCGAGCCGCCGCAGCCACATCGGAGCGGACTTCGCCGGCGCGTCCGAGCGACCGTGCTTGGTGGGCCGGTGTTGCGATCGGTTCGACAGGGTTGACCTTCCGGAAATGACGAATTCAAGGCTCAAGCGCCATCATAGCCGGAAAGTTCCTCGGCCGGCCAGCGACATGCCGTGCCCGCGGTCTTCTCCGGCGCGCGGGGTGGGGACGCTCGCCGTTATCGGCGGCGGGCTACTTGATGCTGACGAACATGCCCCAGGCGGCGGCGAGCGCCGCGCCGGTGAAGACGACCACCGGATTCTCGCAGAACGTGCTGCCATAGCTGCACACGTTCGAGCCGAACTGGCCGAGCTCGTGATGGCTCGCGGAATAGAACAGTCCTGACAGTCCCAGCAATGCGGCGGCGACGTAGTACATCGCGCATGTCTCCTCAAGACGCGTATGTGCCAGCATGGCGCGAACAAATTTCATTTCGCCAAATCCGCTACGTTGCTTTTGATTAAAGTGCGATCCGTCGGGATGAAACAGTTTTGAAACAGTCCTGAAACCAGATCGTCCTGAACGTCTTTGCTGTTGGGCCCGACCAACGGAGCGAAAAGGAGATCACCATGATCCAGATCGGTTCGAAGGAAGAAGTTGCGTTGCTGCTGGCGCTGTTCGGGACCCATACCCAGCCCGTCAGGAGACCCAAGCGGAAATCGCAGCAAGGCTGAGATACCAACCCATGCCGGGTCTGGCCGATTGCCTGAGCTTTCTGCGTTTGCTGATCGCAAGGGGAGATCCGAAAGGCATTCCGCTGGCGATGAGCGCCATCGACGATTATCTCGCGATGGCGCCGGTCAGCGCGCGCAGCCGCGGCCTGCGCGTGCTTCAGCAGGATGCGCTGGAGCTGCATGTCAGCTCAGTGGGCGTGCAGCGCTCATTTGCGGAGACGGTTGATGCCTATATCGAGCGGAAGCTGGCGGAGGAGTGAGGCACCCAGGCCCCGCGCGGCGGAATTGTCGCACGCTGCGTAACGGCCGATAGCTCGGTTAGGAACTTCCGGTTTCCAAGCTGATTTGGTTAGGTGGTCGGTCCGCCCGCCGATGGACCGGCCTGGAATGGCGGCTCCGGCGCCCGAGCCCCCGTCCGCGCCGGGGCCGTCCTCTTGATTTGACACGTCGGGCAAAACACCGGCACCAAAACACCGGCACAATGGCACCATCGAAACAGCTCGGCCCGCGCGGGACGCATCCGTCGCGGGCTTTTTGTTTCCGCAACGCCTCCGACGTTCCTGCGCTTCAATTGGCCAGACCGAACCAGGTCGTCAGCGCCTCCGCAAGTCCGGCTTGAAGTCCGGCTTGGCTCGCATGCCCCACCCACGCCACATGCCCGTCGGGCCGCACCAGCACCGCCGCAGGTTTGGTGACCACTCCGATCGCCGGAAGCTCCCACGCGTCGTCAGTGTCGGCATCGATGCGTGTGACGCGATCGGCCCAGGGCGAGATGTCAGGACCATCAGGGCCGCCGAAATTGAACAGCACGCCGCGTGCATGATGCAGCAGCGTGAACAGCTGCAGAGGGCGGCCCTCGACGGTCAGCGCCAGATCGGGCATGCGGCGGCCGAGCAACGGATGCCCCTCGCCGAGATCGTAGCTGATGTCGAGCCCGCTCATCATCGCGCCATAGCGCTTGCGCGGCTCGTCCATGGCGAGCAGCTCGGACATCACCTCGCGGGCGGCCTTGCGGCCGTCGTCATCGCGGCGAAGCAGGGCGATCTGCGCCCTGGTGTTGCGCAGGACGCGCGCGGCAACGCCATGGCGCTCGGCATGGTAGGTGTCGAGCAGGCCGTCGGGCGAAGTGCCCTTGACCACCTGCGCCAGTTTCCAGCCGAGATTGACGGCATCCTGCAGGCCGATGTTGAGGCCCTGTCCGCCGACGGAGTGGTGGATATGCGCGGCGTCGCCGGCGAGCAGCACCCGCCCCCTGCGATACGAGACGGCCTGTCGCGCCGCATCGGTGAAACGGGAGATCCAGGACGGGCTGTGGACGCCAAAATCGGTGCCGTACACGGCGATCAGCGCATCGCTGAGATCGCGCAAGCCGGGATCGCCGGTGCGCGCGAGCGTCGCTTCCGTCATGACGGCCAGCACGCGCCCGTCCTCCGTCTTGCTGAGGCCGTGAAAGCCGAGTGCATCGTGACGCAGCCCCCATGCCGGCGCCTCGCGCATCGCGACTTCGGCCATGAGGTTGCTGAGCGTCGGATCGGAGCCAGCAAAATCGATGCCGGCCGTCTTGCGAACCAGGCTGCGGCCGCCGTCGCAGCCGACCAGGTAATCCGCGCGCAAGGTCTCGCCGCTGGAGAGCATCATGTCGACGCCGGTTTCATCCTGCACGAAACCCGTCACCTCGCGGTTGCGATAGACCGGGACGGCCAGCTCCTCGACCCGATCGGCCAAAATGCGCTCGATATGGTTCTGCCGCAGCGCCAGTCCGTAAGCGTGCCGGGTGGGGAGATCGCTGATGTCGAGCCGCGTCCAGGCGAAGCCGGCAAGCTGGGTGAGTTTGCCTTCGCGCAGGAAGCGATCCGCAACGCCGCGCTGATCGAGGATCTCGATGCTGCGCGCGTGCAGGCCGCCGGCCCGCGTGCCGGTGAGGTCCTGGCTGGCGCGGCGCTCGACGATGGCGACGTCAGCCTTGGCGAGCGCCAGCTCCGCCGCCAGCATCAATCCGGTCGGCCCGCCGCCGGCGATCACGACGGCATGGTGGGCCGCCTTGCCGGTGCGGGTGTGCGAGGCGAGGGCGCGCGGGCGTGACATCGGAAGCAGGACAGGCATGTGGTGACCCCTCGGCTGGTTGTGAGGCGGGGGTGTACACCGGGGCCGGGAGCTTGAAGCAAGGCCCTTGCACACCACATATTGAGCTGGGAGGAGAGGCGTTCTCCGTTCGGGTCGGCGCCCTCGGGCCGCCAGGCAACACCGGCAGCAAAACGCCGGCAGGATGGCCTCAACGGGAGGCGCACAGCCGGGGGCCTAATCGTCTTTCGACAAATCGCCGGGTTTAGTGGGAAGGTCGATGGTTCCGCCATCGCCGTGCACGAGGTCGCGGCTGTTGTCCTCGGTCTCGCCGGCGTCTTCGATCACCGCCTCCTGCCTGTCGCGGTCCTTGTCCTTGCGCGGCTTGGGTCCCGGCAGATTGCGTGAAGTCTTGGGTGTCATGGTTTGGTGTCCTGTTGAGGTCTCTTGGCGGATTCTCCTGCTCGACCAACGCGCAGGCTTGCCCAATCGTTCGTTTGACACGTCGGGCAAAACACTGGCAGAATGCCATCATCGGAAAATTGGAAATGTCGGGTCGAGCCCGCGCGGAGGCAATCCGTCGCGGGCTTTTCTGTGAGCCGGCACTCGCTTGATGTCGCTTGGTCCACAATAGCGGATGTCCTGTGACCCGGAGCGAAATCGCCACCACATCCAAAGTTTCCTGCCAATCCGAATCAGGCAAGATGAACGGACATTTTCGCTGGGGGTAGGAATGACCATGCAGATCAGAACGAAGCTTGTGATGGCTTTGGCGTGCTTCCTTGGCACAGTTATTGGAATAAATCAGCCCGCGGTCGCCAAGGATAACGTCCGGTACCCAAACGTGGTGTTGCCAGGCACCACTATCCAGCAGGTGACCGTTCGCGCCGAAATATATCGGCCTCGGGAAAACGGCCCTTCCCCGGCGGTTATCGTCTTGCATGGTTGCGGTGGGCATGATGATCATCACGAGCTTTGGGCCGAACGGCTAGTGTCGTGGGGCTACGTGGCTGTCGTCATTGATAGCTTTGGCTCGCGTGGTTTTGGCAACATCTGCAAGGAAACCACCGCTATCACTCCCGAGATGCGAGTTTCCGACATCTATGGAACAGCTGAGTATCTAAGAAATGTTCCATATGTCGCGAAAGATCGGATTGGCCTTCTCGGCTTTTCACACGGCGCCTGGACAATCATGAAAGCAGTACAGGTGAAGTACCAACTCAAGCTTTTCGGCGTGCGAGCCGCAGTAGCTTACTATCCGTATTGCAACCCAAAGCTTGACACCAAAGTTGATATGCCGCTGCTCGTGCTCATAGGAGAAGAGGATAACTGGACTCCAGCTTCGCTGTGCCACGAGTTGCAGGCCGATGGAGACCTGAAGAAGGCCGCTCCGGTAGAGATGGTCTTCTACCCCGGAGCGTACCATGGGTTTGACCGAACACAGAGTGTCACCGAGGTTAATGGTTGGAGCGTCGGTGGAGGAGTGAAGAAGCACAAGATGGGCGGAAATCCGAAAGCAGCGGAGGATTCGTTCAAGCGGACAAAGGAATACTTTGCACAGATGCTCGATCAATCTGCTCAATAGATTGAGATCGGCAATGTACGCGCGTAACTGGAGATCTTCCGGTTGGCCCAGACGAACAGGTGCGACCGGGCAGTGACCGCTTTCAGACCGATATCCGGTCCTGATGCTGACTCCGGATATTTGGCGAATTCATTCGTTTGACACGTCGGGCAAAACACTGGCAGAATGCCATCATCGGAAAAGTCGAAAAATCAGGTCGCGCCCGCGCGGAGGTAATCCGCCGCGGGCTTTTGATGTTGGAATGGCCTCCGGCCTCGCGGCTGAGGAACCGTCCACCGCCCTCGGATTTCATACCGTCAGGAGGATATCATGCTGACGGATGCCCAGATCGCCATCCTCTGCGACATCGGCCAGTCCATCGCCTTCAGCGATGACAGGCACGGCGAGCTGTTCGAGCTGATCGCGGATGGCTACGTCGAGAGGGATGGCGACATCTACAAGCTGACCGCGAAGGGGCAAGCGGTCGTGATGGATCGCGGGGCGGGGTTGGACGAGGCGTGATTTCGGTTTTTGCGCATAAGATCGCAAAAGAGGTTTGACACGTCGGGCAAAACACTGGCAGAGTGGTATTATCGGAAAATCAAAAATCAGGCTGAGCCCGCCGGGAGTGATCAGTCGCAAGCTTTCATTTGTGAAGACGCAGTCCGCGATTAAGACCACGAGGCCAATCTTCGACAGAAGGCGGCGATGTCCTTGAAGTCGACCTCCGATGTCGCGCGTGGCACGACGCGGGCGCGTGTGTCCCGTTGCGCCTCTCAACAAAAAGAAGTTGACACCGTTCGTGGTTTGTTCTATTTCAGCACCGAAATTCAACCTGTGGGCGAGCGATGAGTAGATCGTTTCTTACCTTTGTCTTGCTGGAAAGACCCGCAACTCCGAACATGGTCGCGCTTGCCGCGGCGCTTCGCAGTCGGCACCCTGAGTTGGCGGCGAATCTGGATGACGGTGACGCGCCCGGCATCCGCCAGAATTCTGCAGGGGCGTCCGTTATCCGCTTTGGCGACCAACTCATTGCGGTGATGTCGATGCCGACGCCGATTCCGCAGGACTCCGGCCTCTGGTCGCGTGCCGCTTCCGTGTGGCCGGAGGCGAAAGCAGTCGCTGCGCGGCACCGTGGCCATTTGATCGTCTCGGTACTTGGCCAAAAACAGCAATCGTTGCCCACCGCTCGTCTGTTGACAGCGGTTCTCGGCGCGTTGATTGCAACCATGCCGCAATGCTGTGCTGTAGTCTGGGATGGGAAGATCGCACGACCTGCCGATCTCTGGCTGCATCTGTCGACGCAATCCTATGCGCCGTTCCCTGACTATCCTTTCCCGCTCTGGATCGATGTTCTACCGTTCCGCTCTGAACCGGGCATCGGTGCAGTGACGATGGGATTATCCGCTTTTGTCGACCGTGAGATTGAGTTCGAGACCTCCAGTCTGACGCTTGGGGCGCTGATCAAAAAGGTGCTGGGCTTAGCCGTCTATCTAATCGAGTATGGACGCGTGCTCAGAGACGGCGATACGTTTGGAGGCGATGCGCAGGAGCGCATCGCTGTTCGCTATAAGAATTCTGATAAGTTTAACGGCATACCTGTGTTTCTCTGTACTGACAGTCCCGTCACCCTCGGACACAGCTGACTGGCAGAGAGAGCGAAAGTTCATGGCTACACCCTCTACTGAGAAGCGCTTGCGGAAGCCAAAGGCGAGAAAATTCTACCGCGTAGGGCTCGATTTTAGATTTCACACTCCGCCAGGGCTGCGGATGGAAAATATCGGAAGCCGCACTCTGATGTCGCCGCCGGGCGAGCGAAGCTTTCCGACGCTCTCCGAGCCGCCGCGACTGCTGATCGATCGGTCTCTCGGCCGTGCCCCCAACGATTGGGAGCTTTTTCACGACTTCTGGCTCGTCTCCGATCGGATGAAGGGCCTTCTCAAGGCCGTAGATCGAGAAGGCGTCGCATTTCTTAAATGTGAATCACGGTCTCTGGGTCGGAAGCCCGCGCCGGATTACTGGCTTTGCGATGTCATTCGGGTCCTCGATGCCATCGACGAGGAAAAGTCGCGGGGCGAAATCTTGGACGATGGGACCGAGTCCAGACGATATAGCCCTATGGGAGGGCCCAGTCTTGTCTTCAAGGAAGAGATTGTTGGTCTGGCCCATATCTTCAGGCCGCGATTCTGGGGAGACATCATCTGTGATGACGCTATGAAGGACGCCTGTAAGGCCGCAGGCATGAGGGGAATACGCTTCCGAGATGCCGCTGGTTAATGGTCGCACTTTGCAATCTCTTACGTTGAGAGACGCAAGGCCAGCCGTGGTCATTTGCTGACCTGCGCGATAGCTCTCTCTCAAGAGAAGCCTTTTTACGAAATCGGCATAACGAGGCGCGTGCCGCAACCCCAGTTGCGGCGGCACAGAATGTCGTTGTCTTGACATCGGCTTAAGCGGCGACGTCGGCTGGCGTAGCTGCATCGACGTGCCGCGCGCAGATCTAGAGCCAGCTCACATCGCTGGCCGTCCCACCAAACATTTCCAATCAAAATTGCCGGCTGAGCTCACGATCAGCTCGGATGCCGGCGTGCGCCAGAAAGTAACGGTCGCATGTTTCCGATCCATCATATTTTGCCCCAGCATCTTGCAAGTCACCCGGTCATTAATTTCCTGGCCAATCGGTTCGACATTGACGGGATCAGAAATCGTATGGCGCTGCCTGCCACGCAGGAGCTGTCCGAACTTCTCAAGTCGAGCCCGCACACGGGCGGACATCTTGGATCGTACTACGATGGGTTTTCCGATTATCTTGACAAGATCAGTTCTGACGAATTCAAGGCAGGCGTAGCCGGCCGCCAATGGCAGCTCGACGATGCCGTTTCCGATCTGAACAAGCTTCTTGCTGCTGCCAAGTACGCACAGGCGAATGGCCATCTGTTTGCCAACACTCCGACGGGCATGACGCGCGAGCAGGCGAATGAAGCGAACACGAAATGGTTTTCGAATTGGAGAAAGTATGCCGAAGACAATGAAGAACCGATCCGGCAGATGCAGGACACGGTCGACCAGTTGAACGCTTCTGGAAATTTGGACGGCGCTCTCCACTGGCCCATTCTTTCTCCCACCAGCGCGCTCAAGCTTGCAGATCGAATCGAGATAATGAAGCGGTTTCCTAAGGGCTCTCCGATCACCCAACATTTTACTGCCGTTGGACCGGTTCCTGCGCTTCCAGGTCTGGTGCCAAGCTTTGTTAACACCCGACTGCCTGGCTTCAATCCCATTCCGCCCGGCGATCTAAATCAGCCGGAAGGATTTGCACCAAGGGATCCCCTACGAACCTATGGACTGCGCGGACTTCCGGCGCTGAATCCGGATTGGCAACGGATCGGACAGCCGCCTCCAAGTACGGCCGCGCCATCGATGCCCCAGATTCTCCAATTCCATTCGGAAACTGGCCGGCAGATGTTCATGTCCGATGGTTCGCCCATGATGGGGCCGAACCCGTACGAGATGCCTCGTGACCCTGCAGATCCGTCCCCGCTTCTTGGGCTGGGAATATTCGCGGGGGCGATGGCCGCCCCCGCGCTGCTACCCACGTTGCCGGCGTGGGTATCGACATTGGGCGCTCTGGGCGGAGCAGGCATGGCGGCAGGATCAGCTGCTAAGGCAGAACCAAGGAACAATTCCAGCGGCGGAGTTTTTGCCGCAGGTGCGCCTCCGTACGATCCGTTCGGCCCAAGCGGCGTACCGAACGCCAACAGCAACGGTGGTCAGCCGTTCGGAACCCAATCCAGTGCACATCCGCTGACGGGCAACACTCTTGATCAGGAAACGGCGCGCTCCGGTACGTTCAATGATCGTTTTGGCAACTGGCCAGGAACTGCGGCTGTCGCCACACCGCCCCAGCTATTAAGCAAGCTGGATGCGCCGGCTACTCCCACTGCCGGAGTCGCTGCGCCCGAAGAGGTCAGGCGCCTCACCCGCGCGAACGCCTCGAACGCTGGCAGCGTGTTTGAGTCTGGTAGCGCTCCAGTGCCGTATCTGCCTTCTCCTGAATTCAACGATCGATTTGGTAATTGGCGAGTGAAAGAAAAGCGGCCACAGCAGGTGAGCAGTCCGGTCGGCACCTTCGCTGATGAGCCGGACTATGTTATTCCGCCGCCGATTTGGGGATTGGAAGCCTCAGCCAATCGGCGAAATGATGCAGAAGAATGGTTCTCTCGCTGGATACAGCCGCTGCTTCGCCAGGATTGAAAGCCTGCCGATTTCCTTCAACTCAGCCAACATCGTTTGACACGTCGGGCAAAACACTGGCAGAGTGGCATCATCGAGATGAGTTGGTCGAGCCCGCGCGGAATGATCCGCGGCGGGCTTTTTCATGCCGTCGCAGATCGCAACGTCGTCATCGCGACGACCGCGACCCAATTGCATTTGAAGTTTGACACGTCGGGCAAAACACCGGCACAATGGCATCATCGAAACGAGTTTGTCAGGCCCGCGCGGGAGCATCCGCTGCGGGCTTTTTCGTTTCGATTGCAGCAATCGGACGGCGCCCCGCGCATCGCGGCCTCGCCCTCGTTGAAACGCGTTCATGGAGCGCCGACAAGCGCGCCGCCGTCCGAACCATTTTATTGGCCGAGCACGCGCGAACGTGCCGGCCCGCCGCGCGAGCCCTGTGCTTGCGCCGCCGCGGTCCCCGAAAGACGGGGATAAGGTTCGCGCCGAAACGATCGCGCGTCGTCTCGCGATCTGCCGCATTGTTGTTTTGGTTGGAGAGAAGATGACCGTCTATCTGATATCGCTCGCGCTTGCGGGCCTGGTCGCGATTGTTGTGTGGGAGAGTTTTGCATGAGCGATGGTCTTGAAGACGAGCCTGGGGTCGGGGACGTCTACCGGCCTGTTGCCAGGAAGGCGTCGAAAGCACGAACGCTGACCGAGATCCGGTCGATTGCGCGCAGCCACACCAGGACGGCTATCCGTGTCCTCGTCGGTGTCATGCGCAGCGACGATGCGACGCCGGCGGTGCGTGTCTCGGCCGCCAACGCGATCCTCGATCGCGGCTGGGGCAAGGCGACGCAACCGCTCGAGAACGGCGAGGACGATGTGCTGGAATTAATCCACCGGATCGAACGCATCATCGTGCATCCGGGAAGTTCTGGCGATGGTGATGCCAGCGCGTGAGTCGTTAGAAATTTCGATTTGAAAATTCCATTCGATTGAACGTTTGACACGTCGGGCAAAACACCGGCAGAATGACATCATCGAGACATGTTGGTTCAGCCCGCGCCGGGCAGTCGGTCGCGGGTTTTTCGTACCCTCAGTTCTGCTATTTCTTGCTCTGCTTCCCGGTCTGGCGTTGTCCGGCATAGGCGCGCTGAACCTGGGCGCTGCAATAGGACAGCGTCCTGCCGTCGCCGGAGAAATGTCCATCATTGATGATCCAGAGGATGACGGTTTTGTCGTCGACCTTCTTGAACATCAGGTTCTCGCGGTCCGGCGTGGTGTCGACATTTTGTACGCTAACGGCGTTCCCGTCTGAAGCCGGCTGCAATACGCAATCGGCACCGACCCTGACGGTATCGGGGAGCTGAACCCGCGTGCGGTGGATATCGCACTTGTTCGAGGCAGTAACGATAGACTTCCTGGCGAACGCAACGACCGTGTCGCCGAATTTCGAGCAACGTTCCTCGAAATCGGCACCCGCCGCGGCGTAGACGCCATCTTGCGGATGAGCACTCTTGAGAGTGCGTTCCTCTTCGGCCTTCCGCTTGGCTTCCTCAGCCTTTTGATTGGCCTCAACCTTGGCTGTCAGCTTGGCTTCGGCAAGCGCGCGCTGCGTCCCTAGAGGGCAGTAGGCTTCACGCCAAGGAGAACTCTTGAGCTTCCCATTCAAGCTCTTCTGAACGGAGATTGTCGTTTCATCTAGCCGCTTGATGAACATGACCTCCTTGAAATGCCTGTTCTCCCAGTTGGGATCGCGAGGGTCGAGGTTTTGCGCCAAATTGTAGTCCCTGCAGATCATATCGATCTTCAGCGAACCCGGCGCGAGATCGACGATCTTCTTGACGTCGCAGCCCCATTCGGAGCCTGGAAATTTTTGCCCGGCTCGGCGTAGGCGCCGCCCTTGGGACGCCATTTGTCGAATGTCGGAGCGAGCGACTCCTGTGCGAAGGCAGGAAGTGCGAGAGCGATCAGCGCGGTCGCAGAGATAGCCTGACCGAGAATTCCGCGACAAATATCTCTGTTCACCTAAGTCTCCCCATTCCTCGACGAATGCGGCATGTGGCTTCGACGTAACTACCTGGCGCAAACTAGTTAATTGATTAGCTAGAGTTGAGCAAGCCGTTGCCCGCCAGCGAAGCGGGGTGGACCGCGGTTTGTCAATTAGCGGGAAGATCTCTCTCAAAGGGAATCTCAACATGTGGGACGACATGATGCGGCGAATACTTGGGCCCATCGGGGGCATATCGCCTCACGTTACAAGTCCATACGGTGCCGTAACAGGCAGGCCGCGCGGATCAAGTAACCCGCACCGGGGAATCGACTTCAATTATGTCGGCTGAACAAGAATCACCCGGAATTGCGGTCGCCCGTGAATGGCGTCGTTGAACACGCCGGTGAGGATCAGTGGGGGACAATCTCGATCAGGGACAACAATGGATTGCGGCACCAGATCCTGCATACCAACTCGCGCCACGTTAAGGTTGGCGATGTGGTTGCGGCGGGTCAAGTGATTGGCACGATGGGGAATACCGGTCTTTCTGATAAGGATGGCAATCCAGGGCAGCAGCGCGTCCATTATCGAATCAAGGATCCCGCCGGTAATGTTCTTGACCCCGGTGCGTTTGCCGATGCGCAAGGACCGTTCGATCCAGTCCCCGCGCCGGCTTACATTCCGGAGTATCTGCAGTATCTGCAAAACGGGGATGTTATGCCTGCAACGCGTCCCGAAGATGTGCGGATTCTGAGAAGGATGCCAGTCGGAAAATCGGATCGATCCGTGTTCAATTCGAATGATCCCGTACCGGTGCCCGCTATTCCTCCCGACGCTTCGTTTCCGTCTTTGTCAAGGAGCGACTTCGAGGAACGATACAGGACCTGGCCTTCGTCTTCCGGAGACGGCGCCCTTCCCGGTGTCAATCAAGCTCCGCAGGACAACCCGACACACCAAACGACGAAGACTGGTCCGCGATGTGGCGCAGGCGTATCGGCCTGCCCTAGGGCGAGCGAGCACATCCATTGTCGATCCTGAGAATTCCGACAAGCACTACGGGTCCAGTGCACTTAAATTCGGTAAGCCTACGAGCGCACGACAGTGGCTCGCATCATTGAGTGCACCGTCACCGCAATGCCTGAAGCGTCCCCGGTATTGAGCAGTTTCGGTTTATCCTCAAAAAAGAAGTTGACCCGTCGGGCAAAACACCGGCACAATGGCATCATCGAAACGAGTTTGTCAGGCCCGCGCGGGAAGCATCCGCTGCGGGCTTTTTCGTTTCGATTGCAGCCATCGGACGGCGTCCCGCGCATCGCGGCCTCGCCCTCGTTGAAACGCGTTCATGGAGCGCCGACAAGCGCGCCGCCGTCCGAACCATTTTATTGGCCGAGCACGCGCGAACGTGCCGGCCCGCGGCGCGAGCCCTGTGCTTGCGCCGCCGCGGTCTCCGAAAGATGGGGATAAGGTTCGCGCCGAAACGATCGCGCGTCGTCTCGCGATCTGCCGCATTGTTGTTTTGGTTGGAGAGAAGATGACCGTCTATCTGATATCGCTCGCGCAATCGATCGAGAACGGGGAGGACGACGTGCTGGAATTGATCCACCGGATCGAACGCATCATCGTGCATCCGACAGGCTCTGGCGATGGTGATGCCGGGCGCGACGCAGGCGCACTGGCCTGCGCTAGGGCGAGCGAGCGTATCCATTGTCGATCCTGAAAATTCCAACGGCAGAGATCTTCGAGCCGCTGCTGAAGCCTGCACGCTACAAGGGCATTTACGGCGGCCGCGGCTCGGGGAAATCGCATTTCTTCGGTGAACTCCTGGTCGAGACCTGCCAGGCCGAGCGCGGTACGCTTGCGGTTTGCATTCGCGAGGCGCAGCGGACGCTGGCGCAATCGTCGAAACGGCTGATCGAGGCCAAGATCGCGAGCCTCGGCCTCGGCCACGGTTTCAAGCTCTACAGCGACAAGATCGAGACGCCCGGCGACGGGCTGATCATCTTCCGCGGGCTCCTGGATGACGCGGGCAAATACCGGCTGATGATGAAAGCGAGGGATGCCGTCACGGCAAAGCCGATACCGCCAGTGCAAAGACCGGGTATGGCAGTCGGCCGAGGCGAGCGTGATCAGCATGATCTGCGTGCGTTGAGCGCCCGGCTCTCCAGCTCGGGTGATCTCAAGGACGCGGTCGCGCTCTACCAGGCGAAGACAGCTGGCCGGCGGTGAGGGAGTCTGCGCGAGCAGCCCTTCGCCGAATGAAAAGGCGATAAATGTTTTTCTCTGGCTCTGAATAGAGACGGTGTGCATACAGGATAGGATGCCCATGCTGTTGAGACGTATTTTGCCCGTCATGATTGTCGCGACAGGCCTTCTCCGATCGGTCGATGCATTTGCCGGTGACTACACCGTTTCCTATGCCTTCGACGGTACGACGACGGAGGGTGTCGCCACGGGTGCAGCGAACCCGCTCAACGAAGTGGGGACCGCGAAGGAATGCCAGTATGACAGCCCTTGCACGATAGAGCTGACGAAGTCGGATCTGACGATATCGTTGAACGTACAACGTTCGGGGCGCCATAAGGTGGTCGTCTTCGCCGACGGCGGTCGTAGCCGCAGTATCGGTTGTTGCTATTTTTCGGGCGGGGAGCAGCGCGCTGAAGGCGACCTTACTCAGCCAATGCTTTGGCTGCGCATCTACGATGGGCACGCTCGCAAGAGAAACGAAGTCGTCCAAAATATCCATTTGGGGCTTCTGTATCTCCAATTTTCAAATTTGAGATAGTTCGGCGTTCGAGAACGCCGCTAATCCACCGTTGTCCTTATTCGTCAGCCGAGTCCTCCTGCGATCCTTGTCTTGATCGCGGGGCCGGATCGGCATGCTTCCACAGGAACTCATGATGGCCACCATCGAGCGACAATACCTGCCTCCCCTGAATCCCGAGACGACGATCGCGGAGGCGGATCGCCCACGTGTGTACGATATCGTTCGCAAGCAGTTGGCTGATCTCCTGGAAGGAGACCAGTCCTACTATCCGGATGGGGTCCAGAAGGATTGGCAGGCACGGGCCGAAGATCTCGACGGATACATTAGATCGTTCAAGAGCTTGCGAGGACGCGCCAATGATCCTGCTGACATCCTCGGAGATGTGATCAGGTATCTCCGCCAACATGCCAAGACCTTCCGCGATCAAATCGGAGCCGCGGGCCCCTCCGATCCAATCGAGTTGCCGCCAGGATTATCGCCAACAACCCGAGACAAGAACGAGCTGTATCTCGAGCCGAATCCGGTTGCACCCCCGATGGATGCTGATCCTCATCGGCGAGAGGAGTGGGCAGTTTCGACAACCTCCAGGGGCCTGCCCGACAGCGGGACGACCAGGCCGGAGCGGCGCATCGCGCCACCAATATTCTTCCCGTTTTAGGGAAGCTTCCGTCGGTCTTCTCACCGTACCGACCGGCCAATCAAAGTAGATTAACGACAGGACTACGCACCATGAGCGAGGACGACAGAAATTTCATCGAACGCGCCGCCTCCATCACCGGAAATCTCTACGGCGAGCCGATGTCACCGGATCGGATCGCCGAGAACTTTGCGCTCTACGGCTTGACGAAGCGCGTCGCCGCGCTCGAGCGGTTCGATGCAGAGCTAGGCGGCGAGATCGATTCGAGTCCCCATAGCTTGCGGCGGCGCGTTCAGCTCGTCGAACTGCGCCGGCGCCTGGGCAGTCTCCACGAGGAGCTGCGTAAAGCGAAGCGATGACCCATCCTCTGCTGACAGCGCTCGCGCAGGCGCGGCGTCGCGATGCGCCGATGTTTGTGAGATGGTGTGAGCTGAACAATGTGATCGCCTGTCCAGCGGCGCCTGCGTCGGTAGCCCGATTTGTCTCCGACTGTTCATCCCTGGGCGTGAGCCGGCTGTGGCCGGCCGTGCAGGAGATATCGCGGATGCATGCGTCGCTCGGCCTCGCCGATCCCACGCTTGGCGGCCCCGCCGCGGATGCGATGAGCGCGGTGGCCGCGATCGCTCCGCCCCGGTCCTGGCCGGGGCGCTTCAAGGAGCGGTTTTGCGCGCTGCCCTACGACATCCAGGCCTATCTCGCAGCTCACGAGACGCAGCGCGAACGTGCGCTCCGCCGTGCGCAGAACGAAGCTGCGTCCGCCAGCCGCAAGCTGGCGGCGCTTGAAACCCAATTGAAGGACGGAACGACGCATGGCGAAGCAACAGCGCGCGACGAGACTTGAAGAGCGGATCGAGGACCTGCGCGCCGAGATCGACGGCATTATCGACGACCGGGTGGCCAAGATCGCAAGCCAGAGCCCTGGAGTGCCGCCCGGCGTGATCCGCAACCTGCTCACGGCCCGGGCGCCGTCCTGCCGCTGTGCACAATATATCGAGCTGTGTGGCAGCAAGGCGAAGGATCCGGACTGACAGTCGCAGGGCAGGTGACGCCCTCCGCAACCACAATGGCGACGATGATGCGCGCCCCTACATCAAGGAAGCAAGATGACTCTCTATAAGTGGTCCCAAACGGCGTCCGCCGACGCAACGGCGGATTCGACGATCAACTGGGCCGAGGGGCAATCCCCCTCCAGCGTGAACGATTCCGCGCGAGCGATGATGGCGGCTATTGCGAAACACCGCGATGACATCGCCGGCGCGATCGTGACAAGCGGTACCAGTACCGCCTACACCGTTGCATCTTATCAGCAGTTCGACACACTGGCGCACCTCAGCGGGCAGGCTGTCGCATTCACGCCGCACGCGACGAACGGCGCAACCGTAACAATCAACGTTGACGGCCTAGGCGCGAAGCCCTTGCGCGCGGCGCCGAATGTAGAATTGCCGGCTGGCACCGTCGTTCAGGGCACGCCCTATGTGGCGCTCTACAACAACGCCGATGGGGTCTTTTACCTGCATGGCTTCTACGGCAATCCGTATAACATTCCGCTCGCGGCGGGCATGGACTATTGGGCCGCGACCACGCCGAACAGTTCGTTTGCGTTTCCGACCGGGCAGGCGATTTCTCGAACGACGTATTCAACCTTGTTCGCGCTGATTGGAACGACCTATGGTGGCGGTGACGGCTCGACCACGTTCAATCTGCCGGACAAGCGAGGGCGCATTTCAGCCGGATTTGATACCGGCAACGCGACGGCTCGACTCAACACTGGCGGCGTGAGTGCAGCTACTCTCGGCTCTGCCGGGGGCTCCCAATACGCGACACTGGTAACGGGAAATCTCCCGGCTTACACGCCAAGCGGAAGCGTTTCTGGGACGGCGACAAGCAGCAATAGCGTTATGCAAAACGGCGGTCCTGTCATTTCGATCCAAGGCGCCGGCGGCGGGTCACTTCTTGGCTTCGGTCTCAACAACACGCCATCATTCAGCGCTCTTTCTTCCAGCATGTCTGGAACACTATCGGGTACGCCGCAAGGCGGCACGAGCACGCCGTTCTCGATTGTGCCGCCGACGATCGTCTGCAACTACATCATTCGCATCATCTAGACGGTGACAAATGGAAGGTGGCTCACGCTGGCCCATTGGGCATCGTGGGCCACCCCCGAAAAGCTCTCTCGGAAGGTATTTGGCCTCCATGCGTAGGCAGGCTCTAAATTTCCATCGGGAGTGAAAAACGCATTCGTACCACCGGCCGACACAGCCGCCAGACCGTACCCATTTGCGCGGCAGAGGGCGGCGAGAGCGGTCAGAGACGCGCCGTGATACCAGCCACGCGGGTGAGATTTGTGGCGATCGAAGGCTGGATCATAGGGGACAGAGATAGGGGCGAGGCCGAAAGTCGAATTGTATTCGACGCAGATCACGCGCGGCCTGGTGCACAGCAGCTCTTTGAGAAACCAGTAATCGTTTCCATCCACGTCGATCGATAGAACTCCGATTTCAGGAAACGCCTCTTTGACAAAGCCAAGATTGTCCAAGGTTAGAAAGCGCTGGACGATCCGAACGCGATCAGGGAACAGGCGCCTTGCGTCAGCAACCTGCCTTTCGCTGCCATCGACTAGGAGGCCGCGCCAGTCCGGGATCTGCGCAAGTTTCACGCAGTTGAATTCGATCGGGTGGAATCCGATCTCGACAAACGTCCGCGGAACGTCGGCGGCGAGTTCTGTAATAATCCGCCCCTCATCCGATTGTCCGGAGGCCCTCCCCAGCTTGGACCGATAATAGATATGGCGTAGGGGTGCGCTTTTCTTGAGCATCTTGAGCATGGACCAAACTATGCCTCACAGCCGCAGATAGCGCAATACACAGACATGAGCGGGAAGCAAAAGCGAAACAATCATCCCGGCAACTTTTCCCGAAGGCGGCCACGGCACCTATAACGGACCGCTTCACCGCCCCCGCCTCACCCCCAACCGAGTCAACCCATGGTAGACCTCAACGCCCTTTCTGCGGCGAACGCAAAACGCTGGGCGAATGCCAAGCTGACCCGGAAGGCAGAAGCCGCCAATGTCGCGTTGCGCCTTTACAAGGTGCGGCAACGTTATCAGGCGGTCGAGCGGCAGACGGGCGTTCCTTGGCCCGCGATCGCGGTCATCCACGAACGCGAGTCGTCCCAGCAATGGAATGCCTCCCTGGCTCAGGGCGATCCCTGGAATCGAGTCTCGGTTCACGTCCCGGCTGGTCGAGGTCCTTTTGACTCCTGGGAGGCGGCCGCAATCGACGCGCTGGTCAAGTGTCCGCCGTTTCTGGCGCGCCACAAGGATTGGACCATCGCCGGCGCGTTGACAGCGCTCGAGACCTACAACGGCATCGGTTACGCCGCGCGCGCTGTGCCGTCGCCGTATCTCTGGTCGGGGACCAACCAGTACCGGGCCGGAAAGTACGTGCGCGATGGCGTCTACGATCCCGGCAAGGTCGATCCGCAGTTGGGGGGCGCAGCGCTGTTGATGGCGCTCGCGGAGCTCGATCCGGACATCAGCTTTGCAGGGACAAGGATCGCAAAGAGTTTTGCGAGTAGTGATCCGACCAGAGCTTCACTGACGAACCCGTCTAAGGGCTCGATCGGCGCGTTCGTCGTCAATTTGATCCGAGCCATTTTTAGAAGGACATGAACATGCAGACCATTTTTGACGTCATCGTCTTCGCCGCCGGCTTCGGCGCCTGCTGGACTTGCAAGGACACGATACTCAGGTTCGTGACCGGAACCGAGGCCCAGGTCAAGTCGCTCGAGACCAAGCTCGCTTTGCTGCGGGCCATGCTGTGATGCTTGTCCGGATCAAGGCGGCCTGCCTGCACTCCATGACGATCGCCTGGAGCTACTGCATCGCGCTCGCCGGTGCATTGGCCGCGATCGTCGATGACCTTGCCGACGCCCTTGGCGATCCCGGCATCAAGGATCAGATCAGCGCAGCGATCGGCGATGTCAAGGTCACGGGACGCATCCTGCTTGCGATCTCCGTCGTGACAATCATCGCCCGGCTGCGAACGCTAAGGAGGACAAACTGATGTGGATGACGATCATCTCGTTTCTTGGCGGTCCTGTCGTGAAGGCGCTGATCGACGCCTATAGCGCGAAGCTGAAGGCCGAGAGCGTCGACAGCAAGATCGCGGCGGATCTCGCTGCGAGCGAGATCGCGGCGCAGACGGCCGAAACCAAAGCCGTCATGCAATATCGAACGGCGGAGCTCGGCTATTGGTACGAGCCAGACAAGTTAATCGGCTACTGCGTGTCGATCTATTTCGCGAAGCTTCTTGTCTGGGACAAGGTTCTCGGTCTCGGATCAACAGATCCCCTGGCGGGGTTCGCGGCGATCACCGCCAATCTCGTCGTCTCCTTCTACTTCGCCAAGCGCGGCTTTGAGAACGTTGCAAGGATCATCAAGCGGTGAAGATGCCAGATGACGAAATCAGGGCGATCGTGGCCGAGACGCTCGCCGAACAGCACAGGCTCCAGCAGGACAGCATCGATGCGATCGTGTTGAGGGCGGTGGCATCGGTGCTGGCTTCCTTCGGCATCGAAGATGATGACCGGAAGGAGGTGAGGGCGGATTTCCAGCACCTGCGGCGGTGGCGAAAGAGCGTCGAGCAGGCGCAGAGCTACACCTTCAAGGCCGTGACTACGGTGATTGCGACCGGCCTGATGGGGGCCGTCTGGCTCGGCGTGAAGGTCGTGCTGAGCAAGTGAGCTTCTCGTGGCGGTAACATCGCCGCGTGGTGGGGCAGGTCGTTGCGATGCTATGGGGCACGCCATGTACAGAATTCGTATGGTCGACGCATCAGATGATGACGTTGCCGATACCTTAGATGATCTGCATCGGCTGACGTTCTTCGATGCCGCGGCCATGCCGCAGTTCGAGCTCGGAGCGTGGTGGCTCGCTTATCAAGGCGATGATGCGGTCGCCTTTGCAGGCGTCGTGCCGTCCACCTATGCGCGCAACAGCGGTTACCTCTCCAGGGTCGGCGTCCTGCAGCGGCACTGGGGCAGCGGACTTCAGCTCCGGCTGATGCGGGCCGTTGAAGCACGAGGGCGGCGCATCGGATGGGACAGTATCGTTTCGGATACAACGGATAACAGTTTCTCTGCGAATAACTTCATCAAGGCGGGTTATCGGCTCTTCGAACCCGAGGTGCCCTGGGCCTGGTCGCACACGCTCTATTGGCGAAGGTCGCTGCGCTGAACGGGGTTTCCCGCGGTGCGGAAGGTGCTTTTCGCAGCATCAAGCGGCGCCTGCCGACGCAAGCGCGGCCTTGTTCACCTGGACCCGGCAGCTTGACCGCTGCCGGGCCCTTTTTTGCGTTTTGAAGCGTTGTTGCTGAAGCACTTGCGAAGTTGGCCCTCCCGGGCTTTAAGTTCGCTTGCAGGAAATTCGGCGAGCACAAGCCGATGTAAGGGAGCCCCAGGAATGTCCACCAAGCCTCAATTGCCGGAACGTCCGTCGCGGGCGGCGGGAGGACCAACCGCACTTGATGGTCTGCTGGTCGTCGATTTCACGCGCGTGGTCGCGGGTCCCGCCTGCACACAGACGCTCGCCGATTTTGGCGCGCGGGTCATCAAGATCGAAAACCCCGATGGTGGCGACGACACGCGCGCTTATGAGCATGCCGAGATTGGCGGGGAAAGCGCGGCCTATCTCAGCCTCAACCGCAACAAAAGCGGAATCGCGCTCGATCTCGCCGTGCCTGAGGCGCGCGAGATTGCGCTCGATCTGATCCGCAAGGCGGACGTGGTCGTGGAAAATTTTTCCAGCGGGGTGATGAAGAAGTTCGGGCTGGACTATGAGGCTGTGGCGCCACTCAACCCGCGACTGGTCTATTGCTCGATCTCGGCTTACGGACGCACCGGGCCATTCGCCTCGCGCCCCGGCTTCGATCCCATCACGCAAGCCGAGAGCGGCTTTATGTCGCTCAACGGGTTTGCCGATGGCCCGGCAGTTCGCACCGGCCCGCCGATCGTCGACATGGCTACGGGGATGTCGGCCTGCAATGCCATCCTGCTGGCGTTATTAGCGCGGGATCGGCTCGGCCGCGGACAGCATGTCGAGGTCGCGCTGTTCGACGTCGCCATGGGGATGACGGGCTTCTATGGCATGGCCTATCTGATCAATGGCGAGAACCCCGGCCGGTTTGGCAACTCGCCGAGCGGGTCTCCGACCGTCGGCGTGTACGAGGCATCCGATGGTCCGCTCTACATGGCCTGCGCCAATGACCGACTGTATCGGCGACTGGTGATCGACGTGATGAACCGTCCGGATCTCATTATCGACGCGAAATTTGCGACGCGGAAAGCGCGGTCCGAGAACAAGGAGCTCCTGCGTAGCGCCATCGCCGAGGTGTTCGCGAACGACACGCTCGAGAACTGGATGGCGAAGATGAAGCTGGCCAATATTCCGGTCGGCTATCTCCGAACCGTCGAAGAGGGATTCAATGCGCCCGAAGCTCGCGAACGCGCACGCCTGAGCCGGATCCCGCATCGCACAGCGCAGTGGGTGCCGAACATCGAGCCGCCGATCAGTATGAGCGTAACGGCAGCAATTGATCCCGCGGCCGCGCCGTTGTTGGGCGAGCATACCGAGGTCGTCATGCGTGAGACGCTTGGTTATGACCGGGGCCGGATTGCGGCCTTGACCGAAAAGGGGGCATTCGGGCTGCGAAAGGCCACGACATCGGACTAAGCGCGGCACAGCTTGATTTGGCAAGGTTCCCGCCGCATAAATACATGAGAGCGAGGGACACGAATGGCGCCTGGTCAAGAGCCGAATATGGGTCAGTCGGTAGCGACAGACTCCGGCGAACGAGCCTATGCGGCGATGATTGCCGGGGCCCGGTCGCTGCTGCCGCAATTGCGGGAACGTGCGGCTCGCACCGAGGAGCTGCGGCACCTGCCGCCGGAGACCGAGCGGGACCTGCATGATGCCGGCCTGTTCCGGATGCTCCAGCCGAAGCGCGTCGGCGGGGCCGAGCTCGACTACGTCGCTTTGATCGATTGCGCCGAGCTGCTCGGGCGAGCCGACGCGTCGGTGGCTTGGAATCTGGCCAATCTGGCAAGCCATCACTGGATGCTCGGCATGTTCGAGCAGCGCGCGCAGGATCTGGTCTGGAGCCGAGACCCGGACGTGCTGATCGCATCGTCCTTCATCTTCCCCGCCGGCCGCGCCAGCAAGGTCGAGGGCGGATACCGGCTGCGCGGAAGCTGGCCGTTCTCGTCGGGCGTCGGCTCCTGTGCATGGAACATGCTCGCAAGCGTCGTGTCCTCCGACGACGAGGCCGACGGCATCGAATACCGCATCTTCCTGTTGCCCAATGCCGACTACAAAATCCTCGATACCTGGAACGTCGCAGGATTGCGCGGCACCGGGTCATCGGATGTCGAAGTCAGGGACGCCTTTGTGCCCGAACATATGACGGTTGCCGTTGGTGACCTTGCGGGAGGCGCAGCGCCCGGAAGCAAGGTGAACCCCAATCCGCTGTACGCGCTGCCGGTGTTCTCGCTGTTTCCCTATGTTCTCTCCGGCGTCGCGCTCGGGAATGCGCAGGCGTGCCTCGACGACTACGCGGAAGTCGCGCGTCACCGCATATCGACGTACAACCGCGCCAAGCTGAGCGATTTCCAGAGCACGCAAATCAAGATCGCTGAGGCTTCCGCCAAGATCGATGCTGCGCGTCTCATCATGCGCGCGGCCTGTATCGAGGCGATGCAGGACGCGCGACGCAACCGCACGCCCGACATGGCAACCAAGACCAGATATCGGCGTGATGGGGCGTTCTCGGTCAATCTGTGCACGGATGCCGTCTCGATGCTGTTCGCGGCGAGCGGGGCGCGTGGCCTGTTCACGACGGGAGTGTTGCAGCGGCAATTCCGCGATGCGCATGCAATCAATTCGCACCTCGCATTCAATTTCGATGCGGCCGGAACCAATTATGGACGTGTGGCGCTTGGACTGCCGTCCGAGAATCTCACCTTGTGAGGCCGCGGATGAATGATTTGCCAAAACGGCCGGCCGTTCCCGATCCAGCCAATGAGCTCGCGAGCGACAGCTCGCAGATTGATCCACGTGATTTTCGCAACGCGCTCGGCACGTATGGAACAGGCGTAACGATCATCACGGCTACGGCCGCTGATGAAAAACCGTATGGCATCACCTGCAACTCGTTTGCGTCGGTCTCCCTGAATCCTCCCCTGGTTCTCTGGAGCCTTGGAGTGTATTCATCGAGTCTGATCGTGTTTCAGAACGCCAGCCATTTCACCGTCCATGTGCTGGGCACTTCGCAGCAGGCGCTTGCAGACAAATTCGCAAAATCGTCCGACGACAAATTCGCCGGCGTGGACTGGACCCCGGGCCTCGGCAACACGCCGGTGCTTGCCGAGAGCGTGGCCAATTTTCAGTGCCGATCCGTCAATCGCTATTATGGCGGCGATCACGTGATCTTTCTCGGCGCGGTCGAGGCCTATGCCTACAACACAACAGAGCCGTTGCTGTTTGCGCGGGGGACGTATGGCCGGTTTCTGGCTGACGACGAGCGCAAGAAGTCGCCCTAGGGCGATCCAGGAACGCCGGTCGGTTCAACGGTCTGTGGCCGAGAGCTTGTAGATTTCCAGAGCGTCCGCGTCTGCACCGCGTGCAGCCTTGGCCAGCCTGAAGATCTGTCCGGCGAGAGTCGCCATCGGCACCGGCGTTGACGTCGCCTGGGCGACGTCGGCGATCGTGTCGAGGTCCTTGAGCATCGTCGCAATGTGGCCGAGCGGCGGTGAGTGGATGCCCTGGACCATCCGCGGCACGAAGAGCTGAAGCGGAATCGAATCCGCAAAGCCGCCGGCGAGTGCCTCGGGCAGCCGGCTTGCATCAATTCCAGCATTCGAGGCAAGGCGCGTTGCCTCCGCAAGCACGGCCATCGCACATCCGACGATCACCTGATTGCAGAGTTTTGTGGTCTGCCCCGCACCGGTCGGACCCATGTGGGTGAACCTGCGCGCCATGGCGAGCACGTAAGGCCGCGCCCTCTCAATATCATCGGCTGCACCACCAGCCATGATGGCGAGCGTGCCTTCTTCGGCTCCCTTGGTACCACCGGACACCGGCGCATCGATCCAGCCTGTGCCGTTCGCGGATTTCAATCGCGCTGCCAGCTCGCGCGTGGCATCGGGGTGGATCGACGAGAAATCGACCACGAGCTTACCTGCGCCGGGAGCTGCCGCAAGACCTTCCGGGCCGAAGATCACCTCGTCGACGGCTGCGACATCGGTCACGCACATGAAGACGATGTCGCAGTTCGCCAACAGGTCACGAGGCGTGCCTGCGCGCTTGGCGCCGGCCTCGACGAGCGGAGTTACCTTGCCTTCTGTACGGTTCCAGATGCTGATGTCATGGCCGGCCTTGAGCAGGCGCCGGGTCATCGGCGTCCCCATCAGTCCGAGGCCGAGATAGCCGAGCTTCTCGACGCCCTGCGGGTTTGCCTTGCTCGCATCAGCCATAGGTTGCCTCCTTGTGTCGCGGCGCAACGCCGCGCGACCGCTGCGCACCATACATAACGCATGGTGCAGCGAAACGGGCCGGCATGCATAGCTTGCTTGATTGTTTGAACCATGAAACATTTGGGCCGGTCGGGTTGGGTGGCGTCGGTCGGCGCCGGAGCAACGGAGTGGGCACGATGCGGGCAGTTTCGAGGTGGATGCTGGCAGCAGGGGCTGTGGCGGCCATAATCGCGGGCGCAAGCCCTTCACGGGCGCAGCAGACGATCCGCGTGGGCTGGACCATCCCGGCCGAGGAATCCAAATACTGGATGATGCGCAGGCCGGCCGAATTTCCCGATATCGGCAAGACCTATAACATCGAGTGGACCCAGTTTCAGGGCACCGCGCCGATGACGCAGGCCTTGGCGGCCGGCGCACTGGATTGCGCGACGCAGGCGCCGCTCTCGCTTGCCAACGGCGTGGTCGGCGGCAATCTCAAGGCCTACATCGTGGCGCAGCACGTCTTCGAGAAGCCCGGTGGCTTCTCGGTTTATTGGGCGGTCATGGATGACTCGCCGATCAAGACGATGGCAGATCTCAAGGGCAAGACGGTCGGCATTTCCGTCATCGGCGGCGGCACGCAAGGCCCGTTCAACCTGCTTCTGAAGCAGAACGGCATCGATCCGGCCAAGGACATCAAGCTGGTTGAGGTTGGTTTTGCCGTCTCCGAGGATGCGCTGCGTCAGGGCCGGGTCGATGCGGTCAACATGAACCAGCCCTTTGCGGCGCGAGCCGAGGCCAAGGGCGGCACAAGAAAACTGTTCTCGCTGTCGCAGGCCATGCCGAACATTGTGCACATCCTGGAAGCCTGCCGTGCCGATTTCGTCGACAAGAACCCGGAGTTGGTCAAAGCCTATGTCCGCGACATCACGTCGGGCATGAAGAAGGCGCTGGCGAATCGCGAAGAGACGTTGAAGGTTGTCAATGAGGTCTTGAAAGCGCCCATCCCGGTGCTCGAGACTTATCTGCTTAAGGACAATGATTTCGGTCGCGATCCCGGTGCGGCGCCGAATTTCCCGGCGATCCAGAAGATGCTCGACATCTACGCGGACACGGGAATGCTGCCGAAGCTGGATGTTGCGCAGTTCAAGCACCCGACGATCGTCGCGCCACTGCAATAGGCGATCGGGCTATTCGCTGGACCCATGAGGTCGCAATGTCCCGCCGCGTGCGGGACATTGCGTGAAGATGATGCAAGCATGAAGAAGTTGCGATCACGGATAACGACTGACGGCCTCGACCGGGCTCCGCACCGCGCCTTCATGCGCGCCATGGGGCTGGACGACGCGGCCATTGCCAAGCCGATGGTGGGCGTTGTCAGCATGAAGGGCGAGCAGACGCCCTGCAATATGACTCACGATTTCCAGGTGGCCGCGGCCAAGACCGGAATCGAGGAAGCCGGCGGGACGTCGCGTGAATTCTCAACCATATCGGTGTCTGACGGCATCAGCATGAATCACGAGGGGATGAAGTTTTCGCTGTTCTCGCGAGAACTGATCGCCGATTCCATCGAGGCCGTCGTCCATGGCCTCGCTTACGACGCGCTGATCGGATACGGCGGATGCGACAAGACGCTTCCGGGCGTGATGATGGGCATGGTTCGTTGCAACGTGCCGTCGATCTTCATCTATGGCGGTAGTTCGCTGCCAGGCCGCGTGGATGGACGCACGCTAACCGTCCTCGACTCCTACGAGGCTGTTGGCAGCTTCATGACTGGAGAGATCGACGCTGCGACGCTCGAACGGATCGAGCGCGCCTGCCTGCCGACCATCGGCGCCTGCGCCGGTCAGTTCACTGCGAACACCATGGGGATGGTGTCGGAGGCGATGGGCCTGACCATTCCCAACGTGTCGATGGTGCCCGGCGTCTATGCCGAGCGCGCGCAGATATCACGCCGCGCTGGGCGGATGATCATGGAGATGCTCGAACGCGGCGGGCCGCTGCCGCGCGACATCGTGACGCGGAAATCTCTGGAAAATGGTGCCGCGATCGTTGCCGCCACGGGCGGATCGACCAATGCCGCGCTGCATCTGCCTGCGATCGCGAACGAAGCCGGCATTGCGTTCACGATCGATGATGTCGGCGAGGTCTTTGCCAGGACCCCGCTGATCGGAAACCTGCGACCGGGGGGCAAATACACGGCGAAGGATGTTTACGACATCGGCGGTGCGGCCGTTGTGATCCGCGAGTTGATTCAAGGCGGGCATATCGATGGTAGCTGCGTGACCATCACGGGCCGTACGCTCGCGGAAGAATATGGCGCGGCCAACGCGCCCGATGGCGAAGTTGTTTACACGGCGCGCGCGCCGATCATGCCCGATGGTGGTGTGGCGGTTCTGAAGGGCAATCTCTGTCCCGATGGCGCCGTCATCAAAGTCGCGGGCCTGAAGAGCCAGTTCTTCGAGGGCGTGGCGCGCGTCTTCGAGGATGAGGAGGCTTGCGTCGCGGCTGTTCGTGACCGCAGCTACGAGGCTGGCGAGGTTTTGGTGATCCGCAATGAGGGGCCGGTCGGTGGTCCCGGCATGCGCGAGATGCTCGGCGTCACTGCGCTGATCTACGGCCAGGGCATGGGCGAGAAGGTGGCTCTGATCACCGATGGACGGTTCTCCGGTGCCACGCGCGGCATGTGTATTGGCTATGTGTCGCCCGAAGCGTTCGTCGGTGGCCCGCTGGCGCTTGTTCGCGATGGCGACAATATCCGGATTGACGCCGCAGGCCGCCGGATGGACCTGCTGGTCGACGAGCAGGAACTCGCTGCACGCCGAGGCGATTGGAAGCAACGCCCGCCGCGTCATCGCGCAGGTGCGCTGGCAAAATATGCGCGTCTGGTCGGCCAGGCACCGGGTGGAGCGGTCACGCATAAGGGACCGGCGGAGTGGCCGTGGTTTGACTGAGAAGTCGCGCGCGCGAAAATGGCGACCTGTTTGGCAGGTTTCTTGCTAAGCTCGTGCCGCTGATGGAGGACTTTCCGCAGATCGGTTGCGTGACGTTCGCGCGTGAGTGAATCGAGAGACGGGATGAAGGTAGTGCCTTCGAGATCGAGCGAATGGGTGAGACCGGTGACATCGCGAAAGCCGGCTTCTGCAATCATCGAGATCGACCGCGTCTCGCAGGTCTTCCAGACCTCGGCGCGCAAGGATCATTTGGCGCTATCGGATATTTCCTTGACGATCGAGGAGGGGGCGTTCGTCTCCATCCTGGGGCCGTCCGGCTGTGGCAAGTCGACGCTGCTTTACATCGTGGGTGGTTTCGTCAGCCCGACCAGCGGCGCGGCGACGATGAAGGGACAGGCGATCACGGGCCCGGGGCCGGATCGCGGGCCGGTGTTCCAGGAGTTCGCGCTGTTTCCATGGAAGACCGTGCTGGGCAATGTGATGTATGGCCCGCGCCAGCAGGGCGTGCGAGCCGCAGAGGCAGAAGCGCAGAGCCACGCGTTGATCGAAATGGTCGGGCTCAAGGGTTACGAGAACTTCTATCCCAAGGAGCTCTCGGGTGGCATGAAGCAGCGCGTCGCGTTGGCCCGGACGCTCGCCTACCATCCCGAAGTCCTGTTGATGGACGAGCCGTTCGGCGCGCTCGATGCGCACACCCGGACGCGCCTCCAGAACGATCTCCTGAGTATCTGGGAGCGTGACCGCAAGACGGTGCTGTTCGTCACCCACTCGGTCGATGAAGCCGTGTTCCTGTCGGACAAGGTCGTGATGATGTCGAAGTCCCCCGGGCGTATCCGGGAGATCATCGATATCAATCTGCCGCGGCCGCGGCGCCGCAACGAGCTGTTGCTCGATTCGCGCTACCAGAAATACGTCGTCGACATCGAGCGTATGTTCGATGAGGTCGACGAGAGCGGACCACCGTCATGATCTGGCCGGCGGCCTTGCTGAAACGTGGTGCGCCGGTGCTTGCCTGCATCGGATTGCTGGCGGTGTGGCAGGTCGCGTCGCTCGCACTGAAGAACGATAGTTTTCCGACGGCGCTCGAGTCGATTCGCGCAATCCCGGATATCCTCAGTGACAAGGAGTCCCTGATCAATATCCTGGCCTCGCTCCGCCGCATGGCGATCGGGTTCGGCATCGCGGTGCTGGTTTCGATTCCGCTGGGACTGTTGATGGGCCGAAGCCGGGCAGTCGCAGCCTTCTTCAATCCGCTGCTGATGGTGATCTATCCGGTGCCGAAGGCCGCGCTGATGCCGATCATCATGCTGTGGCTCGGCGTCGGTGACATCACCAAGACGCTGGTGATCTTCCTCGGCGTCAGCCTTCCGGTGATCTATCACAGTTTCGAAGGCGCCAAGGCCGTCGAGGAGAAGATGCTGTGGTCGGGCGCGGCGATGGGGCTTTCGTCCTTGCAGCGCCTGGTCCGGATCGTGTTGCCGGCCGCGCTTCCCGAGATCCTGACCGGGTGCCGCACCGGCCTGGTACTGGCGTTGATCACGATGATCACCAGCGAGATGATCGCACGCCAATCGGGCGCAGGAAACATCCTCTTCAACGCGCTCGACATGGGTCAATACGACACGGTCTACGCGATGATCATCATCGTCGGGGCGATGGGCATCTGTCTCGATGCGATCTTCGAGCGCGTCCGCGCAAGGCTCGTGCGCTGGTCCGAGCCTCAGTTCGACATGCCGCTGAGTTTCTCATGATGCCCCGTCCTCTCTCAGTAAACGTCGTCTTTGGGCTCGCGCCAATCGTGCTGGTGATCGCGCTATGGCAGGGCCTGGTGTCATTCGGCTTCGCGCCCGCGGTTTTGCTGCCGCCGCCGGGCATCGTCTTCAGCCGGCTGCTCCAGCAGCTCGTGACATGGACGTTTCAGCAGGAGATCGCGGCGACCCTGATCCGGTTGTTCGCCGGCTTCGCGATCGCAGTCGTGCTTGGCGTCAGCATCGGCATTGCGGCCGCTGCCAGCCCGGCGATCAACGCCATTGTTCGGCCAATCGTGCGGGTGCTGGCACCATTGCCGAAAGTCGCGCTCTATCCGGCGCTATTGCTGCTGCTTGGTTTCGGCCACGGGTCGAAAATCACGCTGGTGACCGCGGATGCGCTCTTTCCCATTCTGTTGTCCACCTACTATGGGGCTTCTATGGTTGAGCAGAAGCTGATCTGGTCGGCTATGGCAGCGGGAACGCCGCGCTATGAACTCCTGTTCAAGGTCGTCTTGCCGGCGGCGATGCCGTCGATCCTGACCGGGTGCCGGATCGGTCTTGTCATTTCCTGTATCGTGGTGTTTTTGGCTGAGATGATCACATCGACGGACGGCTTGGGGCATGTGCTGGTCACGGCGGCCCGCACCTTCCAGGCGGTCGATATGTTCGTACCCTTGATCACGATCTCGCTGCTAGGGTTGATCCTGAATGCCTTGTTGGGCGCGCTGAGGTCGTACCTCTTGCGGGGCTTCCCCGAAGCGTGAACTGACGAACAAGAAAACAGAAGACCGGGAGTAAACCATGCTGGCTGATCGTATCGAGGCAAAGTGGATCGACGCGTTTTGCGAGATCTTTGAGCGATGCGCGGTCAAGGCCGGCGACACCGCGGCGATCCTCTCGGAAACCCAGTCGCGCGCCCTTAATGTGCATCTGGCGGAACTCGCTCTGCTGCGAATGGGAGCAAAACCGTTTCACGTCGTCATGCCGACGCCGCGTAACCGCAACATCGTTCCGGTCCGCTCAACCGGCGCCAGCGAAGCGATCCAAAAGCTTGGGCCTGTCATCACTGCGCTTCAGCAAGCTGGCTTCGTGGTCGATTGCACCATCGAAGGCCTGATGCACGCGGCGGAGACGCCCGAGATACTGAAGGCCGGCGCGCGGATTCTGGTGATCTCCAACGAGCATCCTGAGGCGCTGGAGCGGATGGTGCCGGACCCGGCGCTGGAGAATCGCGTTCGCGCCGCGGCAAAGATGCTGCGTGGGACCAAGCGGATGCGGGTCACTTCGAAGGCCGGCACGGCGCTCGATGTGGACATGGTCGGCGCTTCGACGGTCGGCGTGTGGGGTTGGACCGACAAACCCGGCACGCTGGCGCATTGGCCGGGCGGCATCGTCGTCAGCTTTCCAAAGAGCGGGACGATCAATGGCACGCTGGTGATGGCCCCTGGCGACATCAATCTCACATTCAAGCGTTACCTGACATCGCCGGTGAAGATGACGTTGAAAGACGATTACGTGGTCGAGCTGGAAGGCGAGGGCACGGATGCTGCCATGATGCGCGCCTATCTCGCGGCCTGGGGCGATCGGGAGGCTTATGCCGTGTCGCATGTCGGCTTCGGCATGAACCCCGCTGCGCGCTACGAGGCGCTGTCAATGTATGACCAGCGCGACACCAACGGCACCGAGATCCGCGCCGTCTCTGGCAATTTTCTGTTCTCGACCGGTGCCAATGAGTTTGCCGGCCGTTATACCGCAGGCCATTTCGACCTGCCAATGATGGGAACGACGATCGAGCTCGATGACGTCGCGGTGGTGCGGGAAGGCGTGCTTCAGGACGTCTTCGGCTAGCTGCGGTCGAGCACGGGCGGGCGAGCGAGGTCGAAGTGTCGGAGCAGGTCGACCATGGCCTGGAGGCGCTTTGCGCGATAGGCGTCAACGTCCATGTCTGAATAATCGAGGAAGCCGGCCCCCGTGCGCAGGCCGATCCGGCCTTCGTGCATGTTGCGTGAAATGACATCTGGTGCGCGATAGCGGTCGCTGCCGAGTGCGCCCTCCAGATACCGGCTGGCGTAATACAGAATGTCGCCGCCGCCCCAGTCGATGAATTCGAGCAGTCCGAGCACGGCATAGCGGAAGCCGAAGCCGTAGCGGATCGCCTTGTCGATCTCGTCCGCACTGGCGACGCCTTCCTCGACCATGCGCGCCGCTTCATTCATCGCCAGCGCCTGGATGCGCGGAACGATAAAGCCGGGCGTTGCCGCGCAGACGACGGGCACCTTGCCGATGCCTTCGAGCAGGGCCTTGACCTCATCGATGATGGCGGGATCGGTGGCCTTGCCGGGCGAAACCTCGACCAGCGGGATCAGATAGGCCGGGTTGAGCCAGTGCACGTTGAGGAAACGGCGGGGATTCGCGATCGCGCCCGAGAGATCGTCAACGAGGATGGTTGACGTCGTCGATGCAATGATCGTGTCAGGGCCGACCTGCTTTGAAGCCGTCCCCAGCACCTCCCGCTTGAGCTCGACGACCTCCGGAACGCCCTCGAACACCAATCCGGCTCCAGACAACGCGGCGCCGCTTTGGCTCGCCGGCACCACCGATACCCGCGCGATCAGCGGATCAACGTCGGTCTCGTTCAGCAGCCCCAGCTTGGACAGGCTGGCAAAGGTCTTCCTGATCTCGCCGAGTGCATCCGCCTCCAGCCTGGCGAAGTCCTCCGCTGAACGGGCCTTGATGTCGATCATCGTGACCGTGTGCCCCGCATAGGCGAACGCGACAGCGATGCCGCGGCCCATGCGACCGGCCCCAAGACAGGCAATGTTGGCGCGACGGATCATCGGTCAAAATCCCTCACGAAGCAGCATCTGCAATTCGGCCTTGTGGAGCTTGCCAAGCCCCAGCGTCTCCAACGTCCGGCCGCCTTGCGTAAAATCCTCGCCGCAGATTGCGCCGCCGATGGCCAGGAAAGCCTTGGCGAGCGGAGCAGCCACCCCGGCTAGCTGGGCGACAGATACCAGCAGCGACAAGCCGAGCCGCAGATCCTCGCGCATGTAGCGGTGCTCGGTCAGCACGATCTGCTCGCGCCAGTCGCCGGAATCGGTCAGGCGATCATGTGAGCCACGGCCATACATCCAGATCTCGCCCTCCTTCGCATAGTGATGAGCGAGCGGAAAATGTGGTGCGCCGTAGCCAAGCGCCTCGCGCACGGCGATCCGCTCGGCGTCGAGGGCATCGGTCATCCGTCGGATTGCGGCCTGCGTGCCCTCCTTGTGGATGTCCCACCGCTCGAAATGCTCGATCGGACCCGCATTCATCACGATCAGCGGAGGATGAATGATGCAGCCCGCATTCATCAGCGCGCCGGATAGCGCGTCACCGCAAGGCTCGATCACATCGGGGAAGGCGCGTCCAATCACCTCGAGCGCATGTGGCGCCTGATCGAGCGGGAACACGCCGACCGGCAGTCGTTTGGCGCGGATGGTGATCGCGACCTCGAACGGGCCGTGCTTGCGGGTGAGCCACGGCAGCGTGCCGGTTTCAGCGAAGCTCGCCTTTGCGCGATTGCCGGCGTCCCGCGCGGCCTGCGCAAAGATCATCGAGCCGAATGTTGCGGGCGGCAGAAACACGACCTGGCCATCCCGCAGATGCGGCGCGAGGAGCGGGGCGATATCCGCCTGCGCGAAGGCGGGGGCGGGACACAGGATCAACTCGACCTCGCTGACGGCTTCGGCGATGTCGGTGGTTACCAGCGCCAGCTTCACGTCGTGCTCGCCATTGTGATCCTTCACCAGGATGTGCGAGCCGGCAGCACGATGTGTGGCGACCTGTTCTGCGTCACGGCGCCAGAGTCGGACCTCATGCCCCGACAGCGCAAAGTCACCCGCGGCCGCGAAAGAACCGTTCCCGCCACCCAGAACCGCGATCTTCAAGTTGCTTCTCCTTGCGCGCGTGACTGCGCATCGAGTTGCTTCAGCAGGAAATGCTGGACCTTGCCCAGCGCTGTACGCGGCAGGTCGGCGACGAAAACGATGTCGCGTGGGACCTTGTAGCGGGCGAGCTGGGCCTGAACGTGTGCCCTCAGCTCGTCCGCTTCGAGCCGGCAGCCGGATCGTCGGATGACATAAGCGACGGGGACTTCGTCCCAGCGCGGGTCCGGCCGGCCGATCACGGCGCATTCGCTGACATCAGGATGTTCGAGCAGCACCCGTTCGACCTCAGCCGGATAGACGTTCTCGCCGCCGGAAATGATCATGTTCTTCTTGCGGTCGCGGACCCAGAAGTAGCCGTCCGGGTCGCACAGGCCGATATCGCCGGTGCGATACCAGCCGTCGTGCAGCGCATCTCGCGTGGCGTCCGCATTGCCCCAATATTCGAAGAAGACGTTGGGGCCGCGCACCGCGATCTCGCCGGGCGTGCCCGCCGGCACTTCGTTGCCAGCCTGATCGATCACCTTCGCTTCGCAGCACAGGCCGGCAAGTCCGGTCGACCCCACGCGCGAGAGATCGCCGCCGAGGCGGGTGTAAACGGCGATAGGGCAGGTTTCCGTCGAACCGTAGACTTGCAGCACCGGCACACCGCGCGCGACGAAGCGATCAATCAGGTGGGGCGGCACGATGGTCGAGCCGGTCGCGACGGCTCTCAAAGACGAGAGATCGGTTGTCGCCCAGGCGGGCTGATCGCTGATGGCCTGGATGATCGCCGGCACCATGACCGTCAACGTCGGCCGCTCCCGTTCGATGGCCGCAAGTGCCGTGTCCGGCGTGAAGCGGGCATGAATCGTCACGGTGGCACCGAGCTGGAGCGCCGCGGTGGTCTGGATGTTGAGCCCGCCGACGTGGAAGAACGGCAGCACCGTCAGCACATGATCGTCGGACGTCATGTTGTGCATGTGCTGGCTCATGACGCCGTTCCAGAACAGCGCCTCCTGGCGCAGCACAGCGCCCTTCGGCCGCCCGGTTGTTCCCGAGGTGTAGACGATGAGCAGCGGGCAGGAGAGATCGGTGTGCGGGTTGCGTCCGCTGCTCGCCTTGCGCGTCAGGAGGCTTTCGAAAGTCGTTCCGTACGGTGGCGTGAAATCGAGGCCGATGACCGTGGTCCCCGGCGCAAGTTGGGGAAGGATTCCCTCAAATGCCTGCTCGAGCACCAGCACTTTGGCGCCGGCATCGGTCAGGATGAAGAGCTGCTCGGCGACAGCCAACCGCCAGTTCAACGGCACCAGCATTGCGCCGAGCCGCGCGCATGCATAGAGCAGGACCAGATAGTCCGGCCGATTCAGGCTCAGGATCGCGACGCGGTCACCGCGGCCGACACTCAATTCCTGCTTCAAGGCCGTTGCGGCCCGTTCGATGCGATCGGCGAACGCTGCGTAGCTCAGCCGCTCCCCCTCGAAGGCGATGGCGGTCCTGTCCGGCGAAAACGCCGCGTTGCGATCGATCAGACTGCAGAGATCCACCGTCAGTCGTCCGTTTCGCCGGCCTCGTACAACGCCTCGCGACCGATCCGGTCGAGGCAGAGCTCGGCTGTCCAGGGCAGCATCAGCGAGCCGCAGCGGCTGTCGCGATAGATGCGCTCCAGCGGCAGCGAGCGGAGCATGGCCTGCCCCCCGCAGGTGCGGATCGCGAGCGCGGCGAGCTCATTGGCGCCTTCCATCACCGAATATTGCGCGGCATAGGCGCGTAGCACCTGCTCCTTGCTCGGATTGGCGCGCGCCTCGGTCACGGCCTGGAACCAGATCGCCTTGATTTGCTCGAGCTTGATCTGCATCTGCGCGACCGCGATCTGCTTGGTCGGATACATCCGCCGCTTGACCGGCGGCGTGCCTGGAACCTCGCCACGCAGATAGCGCACCGTGAAATCGTAAGAGGCTTGCGCGAGGCCCATATAGGTCGGCGACAGCGTCAGGAACATGTGCGGCCAGCGCATCGCCGCCTGGAAATAGACGCCGCGCGGCATCAGCGCGGAATCCTCCGGGACGAACACGTCCTTGAACAGCAGCGTCCGCGAGACCGTGCCGCGCATGCCGAGCGGATCCCAGTCACCGACGACGGACACGCCTTGCGACTCCGCGGGGATGGCGAGGTACAGCGTATTGCGGCGTGAGGCCTTCTCGCCTTCCTCGATCTCGGTGCAGAGCACGCCGTAATAGTCGGCGTGACCGGAGAGCGATGCAAAGATCTTCTTGCCGTTGACGATCCAGCCGCCTTCGACGGGCTTTGCTTCCGTGCCGAAAGCGACGCCGCCGGCGGCTGCCGCGCCGCCCTCGGAGAACGGCTGCGAGTAGATCGCGCCGTCCGCGACGATGCGCTTGTAATGGACGGCGCGCCGTTTTTCGTGTTCCGCGCGGGTCTCCGGGTCCATGTCGAGATCATCAGCCAGAGGCCCGGACCATAGCGTCGAACAGACATGCATGTTCCAGGTCAGCGCGGTCGCGCCGCAATAGCGGCCGATCTCAGCGGCTGCCAAGGCGTAGGTCTGGTAGTTTGCGCCAAGCCCGCCGTGTTTCTTCGGTACGGCGATGCCCAGCAGGCCGACGCGGTGCAGGTCGCGATAATTCTCGGTCGGGAAGATCGCCTCGCGATCGTAGGCGGCGGCGCGACCCGCGAACACGCTTTGGCCGATCTCGCGCGCCCGCGCGATGATGCCAGCCTGCTCGTCGCTCACGCGGAACGCCACGGGATCGAAGATCGGCGCATCCAGCACGACCCTGTCGGTGGCGCCAACGGTCTTGCTGACTTGCATGGTCATGGCGCAGTCACCTGTGTTTTGCAGCAACGGAATCGACGAAGCCGCCGAGAGCCTTGTCGAACGCATCAGGTCGTTCAAGATTGGCGAGATGGCCGACGCCGGGGAGTTCGATATACTCAGCTGCGGGAATGTAGGTCGCTGTTTTCGCCATCATTGGCGCAGGCGCGTTGTTGTCTTTGGAACCAGACAGCAGCAGCGTCGGCACGGAAATGTCCTTGAGCGTGCTGCGCTGATCGAACCCGATCAAGGCCAGCATCATGGCGCGATAGCTCGCTTCGGGCACACTCCCCATGCAATCGCGTGCAAGCTCCATTCCCTTGGGATCGGGGTCGTCGCCGACGAGCTCCTTCACCAGGGACGGTGCCAGCGACTTCATGGTCTCGCCGCGGTCGAGCGGGCCCAGCCGCGCCGCGATGAACGATTTCTGCCAGTCGCCGTCGGCCTTGCCGAAGGCCGGGCTGGTCTGTGCGAGGACAACGGCGCGCGCGAGTTTCGGCGATTGCACCAGCCATTTCTGGACGATCATGCCGCCGATCGAATGGCCGACCAGAATGGGGCTTGTCGCCCCGGTCTGCTCGATGAATTGCTGGAGTGCATCGGCCAGGGCAGCGATGCTGACACTGGCGAGCGGCGCCGAGCCGCCATAGCCCGGCATGTCCCACGCGATCGCGCGGAAACGATTGCCGAATGTGGCAAGCTGCTGCCGCCAGGCCCGCGCCGCGCCGCCAATGCCATGCAGGAAAATCAGGGGTATCGCGTCCGGATCGCCCGCGGCTTCATAGGCGAAGCGTCCGTCCCTTGTTATCATTGGCGCAGGCTGCGACACGCGACATCCTTTTGCTTGGCTACGTGATGCTAACAGGCCTGTGGGGGATGGAAAGAGATAATTTTATACTTAAAGCAATTTTCGAGCCGGTCTCTTGCAAGAGAGTGTTTGCGGCGTCGATCCGCGCTTTCGTTGCAAAAGTTTGAAGGTTAAAATATATCGGAGGAACGATCAGCAGATCTTGAGGGAGCCCGCGCATGTCCGCATTGCCGCATTCGCCGCACGCGCTGGTGACCGGTGGCGGTCGCGGCATCGGCCGCGCGATCGCAGCGTCTCTTGTCGGCGCCGGTGCCACCGTGACGGTGCTTGGCCGGAATGCCGCTACTCTCGAAGAGGCGGTGAGCGCAGGCGCCGCGCATTGTGCAGCCGTCGCCGACGTCTCGGACGAAGCGGCGCTCAAGGCAGCGATCGCCGCAGCGCATGTGCGAAAGCCGATCGATATCCTGATCGCAAACGCCGGCAGCGCCGAATCCGCGCCGTTCGCGAAATCGGACAGTGCCCTTTTTGCGCGGATGATGGACGTCAATTTCATGGGCGTTGTTCACGCCGTCAGCGCAGTATTGCCGGGGATGAAGGATCGCCCCTATGGGCGCATCGTTGCGATTGCATCGACGGCCGGGCTCAAGGGTTATGCCTATGTGAGCGCGTATGCGGCGGCGAAGCACGCCGTGATCGGTCTTGTGCGTTCGCTTGCGCTGGAGATGGCCGGCAGCAACGTGACCGTGAATGCGGTCTGCCCCGGCTTCACCGACACCGATCTGGTTGCCGGCAGCATCGACAACATCATGAAGAAGACCGGGCGAACCCGCCAACAGGCCATTGCCGAACTCGCGAAGCACAATCCGCAGGGACGCCTGATCACGCCGCAGGAAGTGGCGAATGCCGTGCTGTGGTTGTGCAGTGAGAATGCCAGTGCGATCACGGGGCAGGCGATTGCGGTCGCCGGTGGCGAAATCTAGCGTGCGTGGCCGAGGTACGGAACAAGGAAGCTAAGGAGATCGCATGAGCAGACCAGCCAATCCCGTCACCGTGCCGCTCGCGGATTATTCGCCGCAACATTTTCTGCTGGCCGTGGTCGACGGCGTTGCGACCGTGACGCTCAATCGTCCCGAGCGAAAGAATCCGCTGACGTTCGAGAGCTACCGCGAGTTGACGGATTTCTTCCGTGCCTGCGCGTTCGACGACACGGTCAAGTCGATCGTCGTCACCGGCGCCGGCGGCAATTTCTCGTCTGGCGGCGACGTGTTTGAGATCATCGGCCCTCTGGTAAAGATGGACACCAAGGGGCTGACCGCGTTCACCCGGATGACCGGCGATCTGGTCAAGGCGATGCGGGCGTGCCCGCAGCCGATCGTGGCCGCGGTCGAGGGCATCTGCGCCGGTGCCGGCGCGATCATCGCCATGGCATCCGACATGCGGCTCGCCGCGAGCGGCGCCAAGGTGGCGTTCCTGTTCAACAAGGTGGGTCTTGGCGGCTGTGACATGGGCGCCTGCGCGATCCTGCCGCGGATCATCGGCCAGTCCCGCGCCTCCGAGCTTCTGTACACCGGCCGGTTCATGACCGCGGAAGAGGGCGAGCGTTGGGGCTTCTTCAGCCGCATCGTCACGCCGGAGCAGGTGCTGCCCCAGGCGCAATTGCTGGCCAAGCAGGTGGCGGAAGGGCCGACCTTCGGCAACACCATGACCAAGCGGATGCTGGCCATGGAATGGGCGATGTCGGTGGAGGAAGCGATCGAAGCGGAGGCCGTTGCACAAGCCCTGTGCATGACGACGGCTGATTTCGAGCGTGCCTTCGAAGCTTTTGCCAACAAGGTCAAGCCGGTCTTCCGGGGCGACTGAGCTGCCTTTCCTGCGGGAAAGCCGGAACGGGGACTTGCCAGAAATTATTTTAGGCTTAAAATAGTTTTCATGGCCGGGTGAATTGGCGAGGCTCCCATGAAAGTCGCGATCATCGGTGGCGGACCTGCGGGTCTCTACGCAGCAATCCTGCTCAAGAAGCAGCGCCCAAGCGCCGATGTCATCGTCTATGAGCGCAACCGCGCCGACGACACGTTCGGCTTCGGCGTGGTTTTCTCGGACGCCACGCTCGACAATTTCGAAAAGCACGATCTTCCGAGCTACCGCCGCATCACCCAGGAGTTCGCCTATTGGGATGATATCGCCGTGCATTTTCGCGGCACGGTGCATCGGGTCGGGGGCAATGGCTTTTGCGGCTGCTCGCGGCAAAAACTGCTCCTGATCCTGCAGGAGCGGGCGCAGGAGCTCGGCGTCAGCCTGCATTTCGAAGTGGATATCGACGACGAGTCGCGCTTTGCGGATGCCGATTTGATCCTGCTTGCCGATGGCGTCAACAGCCGTTTCCGTGAGAAATATGCCGAGCACTTCCAACCGGAGGTCGATCTCCGTACCAACAAGTTTGCCTGGATGGGCTCGACCAGGCCGCTCGATGCCTTCACCTTTATCTTCCAGGAGACGGAGTGGGGACCTTTCATCGCCCACGCCTACCAATATGAAGCGGGGCACTCGACCTGGATTTTCGAGACCGATCCGGAGACTTTCGAGCGGGCAGGGCTGACGGGGCTGAACGAGACCCAGTCCGCCGCACGGATGGCTGAAATCTTCGGCTGGTTCCTCGACGGGCACAAGTTGCTGACCAACCGCTCGATGTGGCGCAATTTCCCGATGATCCGCAGCAAGCGCTGGGTCAAGGGCAACATGGTGCTGCTCGGCGACGCCAAGGCGAGCGCGCATTTCTCGATCGGCTCCGGCACCAAGCTCGCAATGGAAGATGCGATCGCGCTGGCCGACGCGATGGCAAAGGCACCCGACATCAAGGCCGCGCTGGATGTCTATGAGCACGGCCGCCGCGAGGAGGTCGAGAAGACCCAGCACGCTGCCGACGTCTCGCTGGTCTGGTTCGAGCATGTCGACCGCTTCTGGGATTTCGATCCCGTGCAGTTCGCCTTCGGCGTGATGACGCGCTCGAAGGCCATCACCTATGACAATCTGAAACTCCGCGCGCCCGATTTCGTCGCCGAAGTCGAGAAGTCCTTCGCCAGGCAAGTGCGTAGCCATGGTTTCGACGTCAGCACCGACAAGCCGATGGTGCCGCTGTTCCAGCCATTCCGCTTGCGCGAGATGGAGATCGCGAACCGCGCTGTGATGTCGCCGATGTGCATGTACTCGGCGAAGGAGGGCGTTCCCGGTGATTTCCACCTCGTGCACTACGGCTCGCGCGCCATCGGTGGCGCCGGCCTGATCTTCACCGAGATGGCCTGCGTCAGCCGCGACGCCCGGATCACGCCTGGCTGTGCCGGATTGTGGAATGACGAGCAGGAGGCGTCATGGCGGCGCATCGTGGATTTCGTTCACGGCAACTCGGCCGCAAAAATCTGCCTGCAACTCGGGCACGCGGGCCGCAAGGGTGCGACCAGGCTGATGTGGGACGGCATGGACCGTCCCCTGGAGGAGGGCGGCTGGGAGGTATTCTCGGCATCGCCGCTGCCCTATTTCCCCGACAGCCAGGTGCCGCGCGAGCTCGATCGCGCCGGCATGAGCGCCGTGCGAGACTCTTTCGTTGCCGCGGCCAAGCGTGGCGAGCGCTGTGGCTTCGATATGCTCGAGCTGCACTGCGCCCACGGTTATCTGCTCGCGAGCTTCATCTCGCCGCTGACGAACAGCCGCACGGACGAATATGGCGGTTCGCTCGAAAACCGGCTGCGCTTCCCGCTCGAGATATTTGAGGCGCTGCGGGCGGTATGGCCGAAGCACAAGCCGATGTCGGTGCGCATCTCAGCGACTGACTGGGCCGACGGCGGCATTACCGGTGACGATGCGGTTGCCATCGCACGCGCCTTCGCCGAAGCTGGAGTCGATCTCGTCGATGTCTCGACGGGCCAGACCGTGCGTGATGCGCAGCCGGTCTATGGGCGCATGTTCCAGACGCCGTTCTCCGATCAGGTTCGCAATGAGGCGCGGGTAGCCACCATGTGCGTCGGCAACATCACGACCGCGGACCAGGCCAACACCATTTTGGCGGCCGGCCGGGCCGACCTCGTCGCGCTCGGCCGGCCGCATCTGGTCGACCCCTTCTTCACCATGAAGGCGGCGGCCTGGTACGGCGCAAACGACGCGTTCTGTCCGCCGCAATACCTACCCGGAAAGGACCAGATCTTCCGCAACAGCGTCCGCGATCGGCAGGATCTCGAGGAGCTGCGAATTAAGGCTAAGCCCAAGACCCGAGCTGAGCTCAAGGCGGAGGCGACAAAGCCGCTTGCGGCGGAGTGACCGCCCGTGCGACGCTAACCCGATTGCCTGTATACTGAGTGGAGTAGGGGCGATGAAGGCGATTATCGTCGGTGGCGGTATCGGTGGTCTCACCACGGCTTTGATGCTGCGGGCCCGTGGCATCGGGTGCGATATTTTCGAGCAGTCCGATACGATCCGCGAGCTCGGCGTCGGTATCAACACGCTGCCGCACGCAATGCGTGAGCTTGCCAGTCTTGGCCTGCTGCAAAAACTCGACGACGTCGCGATCCGTACCGACCAGCTCTACTACCTCAACCGTCATGGTCAGGAGGTCTGGCGCGAAGCCCGCGGCGTGGACGCCGGCCACGATGTGCCGCAATTCTCAATCCATCGCGGCCGCCTCCAGGGTGTCATTCATCGCGCTGTCGAGGAACGGCTCGGGGCGGAGGCGATCCACACCGGTTGCCGGCTTGGCGCGTTCACGCAGGACGAGGGCGGCGTCACGGCCTATTTCTTCGATCGCATCGGCTCGCATATTCACACCGCGCGTGGCGATATCCTGATCGGCGCGGACGGCATCCATTCGCGCGTGCGCGATACGCTGTTTCCGAACGAAGGGCCGCCGTGCTGGAACGGCCTGATGCTGTGGCGCGGTGCGCGCGACTGGCCGCTGTTCCTGACCGGCAAGTCGATGATCGTCGCCGGTGGCCTCAACGCGAAGGTGGTGGTCTATCCGATCGCGGAGGGATCGAGCCCTGCGAGCCGCCTCACCAACTGGGCGGTGCTCGTGAAGATCGGCGAGGGCAATGCGCCGCCGCCGCGGAAAGAGGATTGGTCGCGCCCGGGCCGGCGCGAAGAGCTGATGCCACATGTGGCGCGTTTCTCGGTGCCCTATATCGACGTCAAGAGCCTGATCTCGGCGACGCCCGAGTTTTATGAACATCCGATCTGCGACCGTGACCCCTTGCCCTATTGGTCGTCCGGACGTGTCACCCTGCTCGGCGACGCCGCGCATCCGATGTATCCGGTTGGCTCCAATGGCGCCTCGCAGGCGATCCTTGACGCGCGCTGCCTCGCCGACGCGCTGGTGCGCGCCGAGCATCCGCGTCAGGCCTTGATGGAATATGAGAAGAAGCGCCTGCCGATGACGGCGGATATTGTCCGCTCCAACCGACGCGGCGGGCCCGAGGGCGTCATCGACGCCGTCGAGCAGCTTGCGCCCGACGGGTTTGACAATGTCGACAACGTGCTGAGCTATTCCCAGCGCGAGGCGATCGTGCGCGGTTATGCGACCAAAGCCGGCTTCGCCGCGGTTCCGGGACTCGCGGCTGTGCGCGCTTGATCTTGACCCGCTAGCCGGCGCCGGGAGGCGGCGGCAGGAAGTGGATGTTGAACTCGGCGGCCATCGCCACCACGTCCTCGGGCTTCTGTTCCTTCATGTTGTGAAGGCCCCAGAACAGGTCGAACAGCTTTTTGGTCGGCGAGACCCAGAACAGCACTTTTGCGGTCTGGTCCGACTTGTTGAAGATGCCGTGCGGCACGCCCATGCCGAGCCGGATCAGGTCGCCGGGCGTCGCCTGCGCCTCCGAATTGCCGAGCATGAAATCGAGCTTGCCCTCCAGCATGTAGAGATATTCGTCCTGGTCGGGATGAATGTGCGGCGGCACGAACGTGCCCGGCGGCAGCGTGGCGTGCCAGGAGAAGCTGTTCTCGGTGTTGCTCTTTGGCACATAGGTCTGGCCGAGGATGTTCCAGGAAATGCCCTGGATTCCTTCATTGGCCCGCGTGATGCCGGTGATTTCACTCTTCATTGCAGTCCTCCCTAAACGCGACGCGCGGCCCTAGTTTGCCTTGCAATCCCTGGCATAGCGGTCGCCGTAGTTCTCAAATACCTTCTGGACGATCTCGGTTTGGAATTTGCCGTCCGGACGTTTGGCGACCTTGGTCAGGTAAAAGTCCTGGATCGGATAGCCGTTGGTGTTGAACTTGAACGACCCGCGCAGCGACGTGAAGTCCGCCTTCTTCAGTGCAGCCGCCACGGCCTCCTTGTTGGAGAGGTCACCCTTCACACCCTTGACCGCACTGTCGATCAGCATCGCAGCGTCGTAGGCCTGGAAGGCGTAAGTACCGGGCACGCCGTTATAGGCGGCCTCATAGGCGGCAACGAACTTCTTGTTCTGGGGATTGTCGAGATTGGGCGCCCAGTTCGCGCCGCCGAACATGCCGACCGCCGCATCCTGCTGTGCCGGCAGGGTCGATTCATCCACCGTGAAAGCCGAGAGCACCGGAATGCTGTCGGCGAGACCGGCCTGCTTGTACTGCTTGACGAGGTTGACGCCGAGGCCACCAGGCATGAACGTGAACAGCGCATCGGGCTTCTGCGCCGAAATCTTGGAAAGCTCCGGCTGGAAGTCCAGCGTGTTCAACGGCATGTAGGATTCTTCGACGATCTCGCCCTTGTAGTCGAGCTTGAAGCCGGCGACCGAATCCTTACCGGCCTGATAGTTCGGCACCATCAGATACATCCGCTTGTAGCCACGATCCTGCGCCACCTTGCCGAGGATCTCGTGCACCTGATCGTTCTGATACGACGTCACATAGAAGAACGGGTTGCAGTCCTTGCCGGCAAAGGTCGACGGGCCGGCATTGGGGCTGATCAGAAAGGTCTTCGATTCCGTAACCGGCCGGTGGATCGCCTGGAGGATGTTGGAGAAGATCGGCCCGACAACGAAGTCGACCTTGTCGCGCTCCAGAAGACCCTTGACCTTGGTCACGGCCGCGTCGGGCTTCAACTCGTCGTCGACAACGACGACTTCGACATCTCGGCCACTCATCTTGCCGCCGAGATCCTTCACTGCGAGCGCGAAGCCATCGCGAACCTGCTGGCCGAGTGCGGCGCCGGGGCCCGACAGGGTCACAATCACACCCAGCTTGATCTTCTCCTGGGCGAGGGCAGGGCTCATCGCGGTGCCGAGCAGCAAGGCGGCGGCAGCCACAGTCATTTGCGTCTTCATGATCTGTCCCCATCAACATCGGGCTTGTGCCGCAAGCCGCGCACCTTGATCCAAGCTTATGCCGATGACAGCACCCGCGGCAAGCCAAGCTCAAGGCGTCACTGTCTTGCGGGAAGCGGTGCATGCAAGCGGCGCGCCAATTATTTGAAGCCTAAAGAAACTGGCCTGCGATCGATTGTTGCAGCTTTGGGCTTGCGGCCGGCGTCGATTTACTTGAAGCTCAAAACGTTGGGAATCCGTGCCGGTGCCAATGCCGGCCGTGAGTGACTGCATCGAGATGCTCGATTCCGAGACCAAGGCCGTCGAAACGCCGGAGGACCATGCCGAAGAGCTTCGGCTGTGGTTGCGCCTGCTCACCTGCACGACCCTGATCGAGGGAGAAGTCCGCGGCCGGCTGCGGCAGCGCTTCGATGTCACGCTGCCCCGTTTCGATCTGATGGCGCAGCTCGACAAGGCGCCCGACGGCATGACGCTGTCGGACGTCTCCAAACGAATGATGGTGTCGAACGGCAACGTCACTGGGCTCGTCGAGCGTCTGGTGGAATCCGGCCATCTCGACCGCCGCACCTCAGAGACCGATCGCCGCGTCCAGGTCATCCGCCTCACGAAACTCGGCCGCGCCGAGTTTCGCAGGATGGCTGCCGAACACGAAACCTGGATCGCCGATCTCTTCGCCGACCTCACGCCAAAGGATGTGCGCGAGCTGATGCGGTTGCTGGCCAAGACCAAGGCGTCGGCGCAGAAATCGGCAGCGCGTCGCCGGCCCTAGGCGCGGCCCGACGCGCCCTTCTCATTCCCGTTGCCGCGCGAAAATGCATGGGATGCCCAAAATCCGCTATTGCGCCGAATTGTTTTAAGCCTAAAATGTTTCCTGAGTTAATGCTGCCGGGTGCTTTCCATGCGCAAAGGAGCGTGCGATGGCCAACGCCGCCAAGGTTCAAGTCTCGGGCTCGCATGACGGCAATGCCGCGTCGGCCCATGTCGATACTTTCGCGCGGCAGCATCTGCCGCCGCCTGAGCTCTGGCCGGATTTCATCTTCACGCGGCCGGAGCTACGCTACCCGCCGCGATTGAACTGCGTCAGCTATTTCCTCGACCGCTGGGTCGAGCAAGGGCACGGCGATGCGCCTTGTGTCATCAGTCCCGCCGTCAGCTACACCTATCGCGAGCTGCAAGCGTTGGTGAACCGCATCGCCAATGTGCTGGTCGGCAAGCTTGGTCTTGTCACAGGCGGGCGCGTGCTGCTGCGCTCCGCCAACAGCCCGATGATGGTCGCGACCTATCTTGCGGTGATCAAAGCCGGCGGCATTTGCGTGGCGACCATGCCGCTGCTGCGCGCCAAGGAGCTATCCTATCCGATTCAGAAGGCGGAAATCACGCTCGCGCTCTGCGACGGAAAACTCTCCGATGAGATGGATAAGGCGAAGCTGGCTGCGCCCGGTTTCAAGCACGTGGTCTATTGGGGCAATGGCGCGGCCGACTCGCTCGAGGCGCTGATCGCGGATGCGAGTCCCGAGTTCAGGGCGGTCGACACCGCCTCTGACGACGTCTGCCTGATCGCCTTCACGTCGGGCACGACCGGCGATCCCAAGGGCACCATGCATTTCCACCGGGACATGCTGGCGGTGTGCGACGGTTACGCGCGCAACATCTTGCGGGCCGAACAGAAAGACCGTTTTGTCGGCTCGGCGCCGCTGGCCTTTACGTTCGGCTTCGGCGGCGTGCTGTTCCCAATGCACATCGGCGCGTCCTTCGTCGTTCTTGAGAAGACGACGCCGGACGACATGCTGTCGGCGATCGAGCAGTACGAGACCACGGTCTGCTTCACCGCGCCGACCGCGTATCGCGCCATGATCGGCAAGCTTCCGGGCCGCGACATCTCCTCGCTGCGGAAGTGCGTGTCCGCGGGCGAGACATTGCCCAAGCCCACATTCGATGCATGGCTGAACGCCACCGGCATCAAATTGATGGACGGGATTGGCTCGACTGAGCTGCTGCACATCTTCATCAGCGCGACCGAGGACGAAATTCGTCCCGGCGCGACCGGCAAGCCGGTGCCCGGCTATGAGGCGAAGATCGTCGATGATGACGGCAACGATCTGCCGCCGGGCACGATGGGGAAGCTCGCGGTGCGCGGGCCGACCGGGTGTCGCTATCTCGCCGACGAGCGGCAGCGGAAATACGTCCAGAACGGCTGGAACATCACCGGCGATACCTATCTGATGGATAGCGACGGCTATTTCTGGTATCAGTCGCGCTCCGACGACATGATCGTGTCATCCGGGTACAATATCGCGGGCACGGATGTCGAAGCAGCGCTGCTCACGCATCCGTCGGTTGCCGAGTGTGGCGTCGTCGGTGCGCCGGACGAGGCGCGCGGGATGATTGTGAAGGCCTATGTCATTGCCGCGCCCGGCGTGACGCCGGATGCGAAGCTCGCAGCCGAGTTGCAGGAGCATGTCAAACGCGAGATCGCGCCGTATAAATATCCGCGCGCGATCGAGTTCGTGACGCAACTGCCGAAGACCGAGACCGGCAAATTGAAACGCTTCGCCTTGCGGCAATTGGCGCAGGCGGCGGCGACGTCTTCGGGCGTCGCGGCAGAATGAGATGAGGATCAAGAATTGTCCGTGACGACGCCGAAAGGCCCACAGCTCGCGGTGCTGCCAAGTGCAGCCGAGGATGACGCCAGCCCGAGGGTGGAGGTGCTCCAACCATCCGGCTGGCCAGTGCCGAAGGGCTATGCCAATGGCATGGCCGCCGAAGGGCGCATCGTCGTGACCGGCGGCGTGATCGGCTGGGATGCCGAGGAGCGTCTCGCGGACGGTTTTGTCGCGCAGGTGCGCCAGACCCTGAGCAACATCGCGGAAATCCTTGCCGAGGCCGGCGCGCGGCCCGAGCACCTGGTGCGCCTAACCTGGTACGTCGTCGACATGGAGGAGTACCTGACGAACCTGAAGGAGCTCGGCAAGACCTACCGTACCGTCTTCGGTGCGCACTATCCCGCGATGGCGCTGGTCCAGGTCGTACGCCTTGTGGAGAAAGCGGCGCGCGTTGAGATCGAAGCCACCGCCGTTATTCCTCGTTGAACGACGCTCAGCTTGCCTTGGCAAGATCGTCGCGCCCCGCGATCCGCTGCAGATCGGCATTGGAGGCGGCTTCGGCCGTCCGAGGCGCCGGGAGACTTCGTCCACGCCTAGTCCTCGGGCTCCGCATTCGGTGCGAGATCTGAAGGATGAAACGGCTTGGCCTTGTCCAGCTTGCGATAGGCCGTTGAAGCCGTTCGCAGCAGTCTCTTTTCCCGCTTGCGGTCGAGAAAGCGAATGCCGGCCTCGGGGACGGCCTCGTTCAGTGACGCGGCCAGCGTTTGACCGCGCGCATCGTCATTCAACTGTCCGAGCGACTTTTGCGCCCTGCGCAATTGCTTGAGGATCGACTTCTGCTTCGTCAGCGACTTGTCGGCAAACAAATCCTGCAGCGACTCGATCGAATAGGTCAGTCGCTTGTTGAGAATCCGCAGCTTGTGCCGTTTCTCGACGTCGAGCTTGCGCAGCGTCTTGGCCTTCCTGAGCAGCGTCTTCTCCCATTCGGACAGTTGCGCTGTCGCGTGGTCGGCGAGCGGGCAGCGGCGCAGCCGGATGGCCTCCTTGCTGCGCCTGGTCGACCAGGGGCCACTCTCGATCCAGCTCGAGGTCTGTTCGACCAGGCGGCGATATCGCGCCGATTGCAGCGCGCGCGCCAGCAGGCGATGGCTCTCGGCGCGTTTGTCGTCCCAGTGCTGGAGCTCGGCGATCCCGGCGAACTCGTCGCCGGTCTCGGCCACCACGCGCGCGATCGCCACATCGAGGTCCCGCACCATGCCGAGCTGGCTGTTCAGCCATTTCAATTCGGCCCAGACTTTGGGGCGCAGCGCATCTTCGACCATGAGCGAAAAAAAGCGGATCGCTGTCCGCAGATGGGTCAGCGCGATTCGGATCTGATGCAGCGCCTCCGGATCGCCACCACAGGTCCCGTCATGCTGGGCGAGGACGGCGGCGAGGTGACGGCGGGCGATGATCCGAAAGGCGGTGTCGCAGGCCATGCCGGGGCTGAGGCGCCCGGGCAATGTATTGCGGTTCGCCGCCGGCCTTGTGCGGGCGGTCGCTGTCGAACTCGTGGTGGGTCGCGCCATCCTAGCCCACGCCAATCAGATTGCCTTACCTGCCCTCAGCGATCGCGTCCCGGCCGCTCTGGAGCGTCTGCGCTGGTGTCCCGGATGCATCGATGGTCGTCCAACCCATATGGCCGATATTATAGTGCTCTTGCAACGCGGCAACCTCTTGCGTGGCATCGGATGCGTCGCCGCTGCGGCCGCCGATTCGGGCCTGCCGGGTCGCCAGATCCGCCACCAGGAAGAGGCCGCTGAGAGGCACGTTACAATCCCGGGCAAGCGTGGCGAAGGCGTCCCGCTCGACATCTCGGGCGAACACGCCGTCGACGATCGCCGAATGGCCCTGGGCCAGCACACGCCGGGCGCGCTCGGCCAATGCCTTGTAAACGCGGGCCGCAGGCTCGGGCGTGTATGCGGATGGCGGCAGCCGGTCCGTGTCGGCGACACCGAACATCTGCTTGCGAATGATGTCGCTGCGCAACACGACGGCGCCGGGCTGCGGAGCGACGGTCGGCGCGAGTATGCGTGCCAAAACCGTCTTCCCGGTGCCGGACAGTCCGCCCACCGCGATGAGGCGGGGAGCGGGAGGCTGAATCAACGCCCGGGCAAGGTCAAAATAGCGGTGCGCCTGGTCGAGAATGCCGGCATCATCGGAATGTGGCGGCTTCAGCCGTGCGAGCGCGACCTGTGCGCGGATCGCTGCGCGAATCGACATGAACAGCGGCAGCGCGCCGAGCGCGTCGAGGTTTTCCAGCGGCGTCGCGGCAAGATACTGGTTCAGGACGGTGTTGGCCGCCAGCGGCTGAGCGTGGCGCAGCAGATCCATCAGGGTGAAAGCGAGGTCGTAGAAAACGTCGACAGTCGCCATCTGCGCGTCGAACTCGATGGCGTCGAATAGCACGGGCTGCTGCTCGATCAGCACGATATTTGCAAGATGCAGATCGCCGTGACAGCGGCGCACGAAGCCTCGGCGGCCGCGTTCTTCAAGCAAGTTGCGGGTGCGCAGCGACGCCTCGTGCGAGGCCTGCGCAAGCTGCTCGATCTCCGCGGCCGGCACATGATTGCCGTTCCGCAGGCCAGAGCTGTTGCCGTCGATCAGGGCGGGGATGGAGGAAATCCAGGCCTCACCGTCGGCGGGCGTCGCCGCCGCATGCGAAGCCGCGATCGCGTCGGCGATGGCCGACGCAAAGTCCGCATCGAACTGTCCGGCCTTCGCCAGATGATCCAGCGTCCGGCTCTCGTCGAAACGTGACATGTCGACGGCATATTCGATCGGCCGACCGCGGCCGTCGATTGTCACCGATCCGTCCGGCTCTTCCGTGATGGCAACGATGCGATGATAGATCTGGGGCGCATGCGGCCGGTTGATCCGGAGCTCCTCCTCGCAGGACGCCTTGCGCTTATCGAGTGTAGAATAATCGAGAAAGGGATACTTGACCGCCCGCTTGATCTTCAGCGCGCGCGTCCCGTCGAGGAAGACCGAAGCCGCGTGCGTATCGATCCGCTTCACGCCGGGATGTGCGGTCAGTGCCGCGAAGATCCGTTCCTGGGTCGCAGAATTGTCTGTCATCCCTGCCGGCCTGTTGCAGATGAGGGCGCCAAGCGGTCCGGCCGCAAACCAGGGTAACCCTTAAGCCGGGACCGGGGCCAGTCCTTGACTTCCGTCAAAGGCTGTCGTCGGCTGGTGACGCGGAGATTTCCCGGCTTGAGGAGGATCAAGCGTCCGGACCGAAGGCGGCCTATTCTGGCCGGCAAGGAGAATCCGATGCCCATCAAGGACGTCTTTCTGCCGCTCTTCGGCGAGCCGCGCGCCCCCACGCTGGCCGCGATCGAGAAGTGCGTGGCCGTTGCCGCCGACCTCGGCGCCAGGATCACCGGTCTCGCGCTCGAGGACGATGCTTTCGTGCGGCCGAAGGTGGTATTTCCCGATGACCCGCCGGCCGCCGAACTCAGCGTTATGCGCGAGGCCGGCGACATGCAGCAGCTCCTGAATGCATTCACCAATGCGGCCTCGCGTGCCGGCATTCGGGCCCAAAGCCGATCGGGCAGGGTGCCGGCGGACCAGATCGCATCGACTCTGGCCGAGCATGCGCGCTTTAGCGACCTCACTTTGATCCCCGTTAAGCTGCACGACAGCCGAACCGAAAACATCGTTGAAACGTTCCTGTTCCAATCCGGCCGGCCGCTGCTGCTTTGCCCGGAGCAGCATGTGGAGGCGCTGCGGCCGGAATTCGAGAATGTCATGATCGCCTGGGACCATTCGGCGCGCGCCGCGCGTGCGGTCGGCGATGCATTGCCGATCCTGCAAGCTGCCGCTGTGGTGCGCGTAATCACGGTGGCGGACGACAAGGACGAAGCGATCGCGCAATCTGGCACCAGCCTCGTTCATCATCTCAGGGAACATGGGGTCTATGCGTCGTTCGAAACCGTGAGGGGCAACGGCAGCTCGATCGGCAAGGTGCTGGGAAGCTGGGCGCAGTCCCATGCCATCGACGCCATCGTCATGGGCGCTTACCACCATTCGCGCCTGAACGAGATCGTCTGGGGCGGTGTGACCAAGACCGTCATCGGCCAGCCACCGTGCTGGGTGATGATGTCGCACTAGGGGCGTTCCAACCGATATCCGGGTTAGCCTCGCAGCCGTCGGACCCGTCGGCCGAACGGACGAATGCAATCATGTCGACTTACCGCCTGAAAAACCTGTTGTCGCCCCGATCGGTCGCGCTGGTTGGCGCAAGCTCCCGCCCGGTCTCCGTTGGGCGCGCGGTCCTGGAGAACATTCGCAAGGCGGAATTCAAGGGGCTGTTCGGTTTGGTGAACCCGCGCCGTGCCCAGATCGGCGGCGTTGCGGCCGTGAGCAGTCTGGAGCAGTTGCCATTCGTACCTGAGCTCGTCGTCATCACAGCGCCAGCGCGAGAGGTCCCCGACATCATCGACCGGGCCGGACGTTGCGGCTCGGCCGGCGCCCTGATCGTCTCGACCGGGCTTGGTCACGGACCGGGATCGCTTCAGGATGCCGCCACCGCTGCCGCCCGCAAATATGGCATGCGGCTGATCGGCCCCAACTGCCTCGGCATCATGATGCCCGGCGTCAGCCTCAATGCGAGCTTCGCGGCACACATGCCGGGGGCGGGAAACCTCGCGCTGATCTCGCAGTCGGGCGCGATCGCGGCCGGCATGGTGGACTGGGCCGCGCAGCGCGGCGTCGGCTTTTCCGGCATTGTCACGATCGGCGATCAGATCGACGTCGATATCGCAGACCTGCTCGACCATTTCGCGATGGACCACAGGACCCGCGCGATCCTGCTCTATATTGAGGCCATCAAGGATGCGCGGAAATTCATGTCGGCGGCGCGCGCGGCGGCGCGCGTGAAGCCCGTCGTCGTGGTGAAATCGGGCCGCATGGCACAGGGCGCGAAGGCGGCCGCCACGCATACGGGCGCGCTCGCAGGCGCCGACGCGGTCTATGATGCGGCCTTCCGCCGCGCCGGCGTCCTCCGGGTGTCCGATCTGCGCGAGCTGTTCGATTGTGCCGAGACGCTCGGCCGCATCGGATCGCCAGCGGGTAAGCGCCTCGCCATTCTGACCAATGGTGGTGGCATCGGCGTCCTGGCGGTCGACCGGTTGGCGGACCTTGGCGGGATACCCGCACCGATGACACCAGACACGCGTCAGAAGCTCGACGCGGTGCTGCCGCCGACTTGGTCCGGCGCAAATCCTGTCGATATCGTCGGCGACGCGGATGCGTCGCGCTACGCCGCGGCACTGCAGGTGCTGCTCGACGATCCCGGCAATGACGCGGTCCTCGTGCTCAACGTGCAGACCGCGATCGCATCAGCCGCCGAGATCGCGACCACCGTGACCGAGCTCGTCGGCAAATATCGCGAGAAGCACCGCAGTTGGGCCAAGCCCGTGCTTGCGGCCTGGGTCGGGGCTGATCAGGAGATCATTGCGACGCTATCCGGCGCGGGCATTCCGAACTATCCGACCGAAGACGACGCGGTGCGTGGCTTCATGCACCTGGTCCGTCATCGCGAGGTGGTGGACGAGTTGAGTCAGGTTCCCCCTGCGATGCCCGATACCTTCGTGCCGGATGTGGCGGCGGCGAAGCAAATCGTCACGATGGCCATCGCGGACGGTCGGAAATGGCTTGAGCCCGTCGAGATCAAGCATCTGCTTGGGTGCTATGACATCGCAATGGTGCCGACCTATGCGGCGGCAGATGTCGAGCAGGCGGTCGCCTACGCAGACGAGATCTTCGCGCAAGGCACGACAGTCGTGCTCAAGATCATGTCGCGCGACATCGTGCACAAGTCCGATGTCGGCGGTGTCGTGCTCAATCTGACCACGCCGGCTGCGGTACGCGCGGCTGCTGTCGATATTCTCGCCCGGGCGAAGAAGCTGCGGCCCGAAGCCCGCATTGACGGCGTCATTGTGCAAGCGATGGTCGTCAAGGCGAAGGCGCGCGAGCTGATCCTGGGTCTCGCTGACGATCCGACTTTCGGCACGGTTATCGTGTTCGGCCGCGGCGGGACGGCAGTGGAAATCATCAATGACAAGGCCCTGGCGCTGCCGCCGCTCGATTTGCAACTCGCCCGTGACCTGATCGAGCGCACCCGTGTGTCGCGGTTGTTGCCGGCGTACCGGGACGTGCCGGCCGTCAAGCAGGACGCAGTAGCCTTGGTGCTGGTCAAGCTGGCGCAGATGGCGACGGACATCCCCGAAATCCACGAGCTAGATATCAATCCGCTGCTCGCGGATGAAACTGGTGTAGCTGCTGTTGATGCCCGTGTCGCGGTGGCGCAGCCGCAGCGGAAGTTTGCGGGCTCCGGTCCCGCCAATTTCGCCGTCCGCGCTTATCCGTCGCAATGGGAGCGCCGTCTGGCCCTCAAGGACGGTTGGCGCATCTCGGTGCGGCCCCTGCGTCCCGAGGACGAGCCGACCATCCACGAATTTCTGCGCCACGTCACGCCCCACGATCTCCGCTTACGCTTTTTCGCGCCGATGAAGGAGTTTACCCATGAGTTCATCGCCCGCCTGACCCAGCTCGACTACGCGCGCGCCATGGCGTTCATCGCGTTCGATGACAAGAACGAAATGGTCGGCGTGGTGCGGCTTCACTCGGATTCGATCTACGAGAGCGGCGAATACGCGATCCTGCTGCGGTCCGATCTCAAGGGCAGGGGGCTCGGATGGGCCCTGATGCAGCTGATCATCGACTACGCCAGGTCGGAAGGGCTCAAGACCATCTCGGGCGACGTGCTCAAGGAGAACGTCGTGATGCTCGAGATGTGCCGGCAGCTCGGCTTCGAGATCAAGCCGGATCCGACCGAGCCTGACATCTGTGACGTCCGGCTGAAGCTCTGAGGCGCGCCGGCTACGAGCGCGCTTCGGACGATGCGTCTGCGGCGGGCTCCCTGGCCGTCTTCCGCATATTCTTGACCGACCAACAGGTGGCGGAGCCTGATATCCGCGATGATCCTGTCCGTGCGCCACAGGGCGCGCAAATGCTTGACCACATTCTCCGTATTCACCTAGTGCCTCCTCAGCATGAAGCCGACGACCACGCCGAGCGCAAAGGCGGACGCGAGCGAGGCGACAGGGCGCTCTGTGATGAGATCATGGAGCTGCTCCTGCTCCTCGCTGACGGTTTCGCCAAGTTCGGCCAACGCGGCCTTGATCTGATCGGCGAGGACCTCGGTACGGTCCTTTGACGTCTCGAACATCTCCTCGCCGGCGGTGCTCAGCAGACGTGCGACGTCGACCTTCAGTGCTTTCAGCTCGTCGCTCATTCTGCCGGTGTCGAACATTGGCGGGTCTCCCATTGAATGGCGTGAGCCTATGCGCGGGCGTGACGGCCATTGATTTGGGTCAGGGAGACGGGAGCGGACCCGTTTGAGACAGGTCTGTTTGACGCAAGTCAATCGAGCCGCCCTATGCCGGCCTAGTCTAGAACACAACCATTGGGGCCGATCGTCCCATGAGGATATGCGCGTGAATTCGGAACCTCTGCTGCTGGCAACTCCCTTGGGTGATGCGCTCGAATTGCGACCCGAGGGGCCATGGATCGCGGCCAATGTCGCAAAGCTTGAAACTCTATCCCGATCGGTCGGGGCGGATGTCGGTCGATCGAGGGCCGTGACGCTGGACATGTCTGGCATCAGCGCGCTCGACACGCTCGGTGCCTGGATCCTGGAGAAGCTGTCGCGCAAGGCATCATCATCCGGTAGGCCCGCCGAGATCGTCGGTGTGGCCGACCATTTCACAGGCCTGCTGGAGGAGGTGCGGCAGGTCAATCGGCACACGCCGGCGTCGGCGGCCGCGCCCAATCCGGTCCTGCTCAGGCTGAACGATCTCGGCAGGGCCACGATCGGTGCCCGCGAAGACGTCACGATCTTCCTGCAAATGCTGGGCGCTTTGTTCATGGCGGTCACCGGCGTCGTGCGAAGGCCCCGCTCGTTGCGGCTGACATCGCTGGTCTATCAGCTCAACCGGATCGGGTTTCAGGCAATTCCCATCGTCGTGCTGATCACCTTCCTGATCGGCGCCATCATTGCTCAGCAAGGGTTCTTTCATTTCCGCAGGTTCGGCGCGGAGTCCTATACCGTCGACATGGTCGGCATCCTCGTCTTGCGCGAGCTCGGCGTGCTGATCGTCGCCATCATGGTCGCGGGACGTTCGGGAAGCGCCTACACCGCCGAGCTCGGCTCGATGAAGATGCGCGAGGAAATCGATGCGCTCTCGACCATGGGGCTCGATCCCGTCGACGTCCTGATCTTGCCGCGCGTGGCCGCGCTCGTCATAGCGCTGCCAATTCTCGCCTTCATCGGATCGATTGCCGCGCTCTATGGTGGCGGCCTGGTTGCGCAGTTCTACGGTGACATGGGGCCGGCGATCTACATCGCGCGGTTGCATGAGGCCATCTCCGTCAGCCATTTCGAGGTCGGCATCCTGAAGGCGCCGTTCATGGCGCTGGTGATCGGCATCGTCGCCTGCAGCGAGGGATTGCGCGTCAAGGGCAGCGCGGAGTCGCTCGGTCGGCAGACGACCACTTCGGTGGTCAAGTCGATCTTCCTGGTGATCGTGCTCGACGGCCTGTTCGCGATCTTCTTCGCCTCGATCGGGATGTGACCATGCCCGAGGCGCAAGCAGAGTTCGCGATCCGCGTCCATGACCTCGTGGTCGGTTTCGGCCGCCAGACCGTGCTCGATCATTTGTCGCTCGACGTCCGCCGCGGCGAGATCCTCGGGCTGGTGGGGGCGTCCGGCGGCGGCAAGTCGGTGCTGATGCGCACCATCATTGGCCTCATCCCGCGTCGCAGCGGGACCATCGAAGTGATGGGACGGCCGATCGATGGCGCGCATGACCGCGGCCGGGCAGCGACTTGGGGCATCCTGTTCCAGCAGGGCGCGCTGTTCTCCTCCCTGACGGTCCGGCAGAACGTGCAATTTCCGCTCCGCGAAAATCTCGTGCTGTCACAGGAGCTGATGGACGAGATCGCGATCGCCAAGCTCGAGATGGTCGGGCTGCGGGCGCGGGACGGCGACAAATATCCGTCAGAACTGTCCGGCGGCATGACCAAGCGCGTGGCGCTGGCGCGCGCGCTCGCGCTCGATCCGCCGACCCTTTTCCTCGATGAGCCGACGTCGGGCCTCGATCCCATTGCCGCCGGAGATTTCGATGCGTTGATCCGGACGCTGCAAAAGACCCTGGGGCTGACTGTCTTCATGGTGACCCACGATCTCGCCAGCCTCACCACGGTGTGCGACCGCGTTGCGGCGCTCGCCGACGACAGGATCGTGGCAATCGGTCCGATGCGCGAACTGCTGCAATCCGAGCATCCCTGGGTGCGCGCTTATTTCCACGGCAAGCGCTCGCAGATGCTGCAACCACAAATGAGATGAGACATGGAAACCCGCGCTCCCTATGTGCTGATCGGCAGCTTCGTGCTGGCCGCGATCCTCGCAGTGTTCGGCTTCGTCTATTGGCTGAACAACACCGGCGGCATCGGGCCGCGCACGAATTACCATGTGCAGTTCCAGGGGCCGGTGCCGGGCCTTCTGGTCGGTGCCGGCGTGCTATTCAACGGCATCCGTGTCGGCGAGGTGACGCAGCTCGGGCTTGCGCCTGACAATCCGCGCTTCGTTAACGCGACGATCTCGGTTGCCTCGACGACGCCGGTGCGTCCCGACTCCAAGGTCGGGCTCGATTTCCAGGGGCTGACCGGCGTGCCGGTGGTGACGCTCGAGGGCGGCGTGATCGTCGCCAAATCCGGCGAGCCGCTGACCCTGATCGCCGAGGCCGGCGCGGGCCAGAGCATGACCCAGGCGGCGCGCGATGCCTTGCGGCGCGTCGATACCGTGCTGGAGGACAATTCCGGCCCGCTCAAGGACACCATCGCCAATTTCAAGACGTTCGCCGACGGTCTTGCGCGTAACAGCGGCAAGCTGGACGGCATTTTGGCAGGCCTCGAGAAAATGACCGGCGGCGGCGCGCCCGCGCAGAAGATTACCTATGATCTCCGCACGCCGCAAAATCTCGGGCCGGCCGACAGGACGCTCTCGGCGTCGCTGGCGATTCCCGAGCCGACCGCGGTCGCGATGCTTCAAACGCAGCGCATGCTGTTCGCGCCGGTTGGTGACAACCAGGGCTTTGCCGACTTCCTGTGGGCCGACAGCATTCCAAAGCTGGTGCAGGCGCGGCTGATCGACAGCTTTGAGAATTACGATATTGCGCACGCCCCGCTGCGGACGGCTGACCTGGGGCAAGCGGACTACCAGCTCCTGATCGACATCAGGCGCTTCCGGATCGCCACGGAGGGCGAGACCCGGGTCGAAATCGGACTGTCGGCGCGGATCGTCGACAACGCTGGCAAGGTGATCGCATCACGCCTCGTCGAGACCAGCGAGAAGCTCGACAAGGTCGAGCCGGCTGCAGCGGTCGCGGCGTTCGACGCGGCCTTCGCCCGCATTGCCAACGAGCTGGTCGGCTGGACGGTGCAAGCGGTCTGACATTCGAGCTCTTCAATAGAACAGGGCGGGAATGTCCGCCAAATTTGATCTGGGTCAATCGACTTTGGCGCAGTGCAGTAAAATGCAGCGCGCTGCCTGGGTCGAACCGAAATACTTCGCGGAGGTCGAATATGGGACATCACCTCCACATGCTTGCTGCGTGCCAGCTCGCTCAAAGGTCTGGGCAAGGTTCTAAAATAGGAACTCTGCTGCCTTGTCTGTGTTTCGACACAAAGGCCAGGAGGCCCGATGGCGTTGGCCCGGGCCTCTTCTCTCTGCGTGCATTTGCCCGAGGACCCCAATTGGGGTTTAATACGCCCGTTGCGTGATTCCGATAGTCTGGTCCTGTACTTGAGATTGAGGAGGTCTAGGACGTGATCAGAAAACGCCTGCTCCAAGACTACAAGGAGCTGTGCAAGCTTGAGCTAATATGTCGCGCGGAGGCCGAGAAGGGCTCGCAGTTGGAGAGAAGTGCCCTATTAAGCGTTGCCGAAGATTGTTGCGCCGCAGCAAGGGCAATGGAGACGCAGCTTCGGGACGAGAAACTAGGCTGAGGCTTCGGAATGCTCACGAGCTGCCGTCTGTCGTGAGTGTGGAAGCCTCAATCTGACTGAGTCTCGCCTTCCAGACGCTCCGCCGCCATTCGATAGTTTTTGGCCAACTCTTCTAAAGCTTCTCGGCCGAGGAAAGGACGGCATTGCATTGCCTGCTCCGAGCACAGGCGCTCCATTTGGCGATAGTACTTGATCTGCTTACGCGTAGTCATTGCAAGATAGATCCAAAATTGAGCCACCTATAGTGCATAATGCGGACTAGGGAACCCCACATCGACGTTAAGAACCGGAGGGCGGTCTTGAGCCCTTAACGGGTCCGACCGGCAATCAGGACCACATCGGTTGCACGGGTTAACTCCGAAACGTAGTGCCAATTGTCGCCCTGCCCCAGCGAGCCGAACCAGTTCTGAGAGGGCTCGCGCTCATAAATGAATGCGATGGCCCCACCACGGTACGTCTGTGGCCGTCTCTACAGCTTGATAGCGTCGTTTTGCTGTCACCAGAGAATTGGCGATACTGACATATTCCTGGTGAGCTTGGCACTCGCGAAGCGCTTTGCGTTCGCCGCAATCAGGGCGTTCATGCCTACCATGGGTTGACTCTATTGGGGAGTGAGGTGGTACGGTAAGAGATGGAAAACTCAGCAGTGCGAGATTTCTGGGATGAGGCGGCCTGTGGGGAAACCGCTTACGCAGTAGGCCACACTCCACTCCAGCGGTTTGGCGCTCACTCCGCTGCACGCTTCAAACTTGAGCCATATATCGAGAGCTTCGCCGTCTTCGACGAAGGGAGAAATGTGCGCGTTCTTGAGATCGGCGTTGGTATGGGCGCCGACCATGAACGTTGGGCAAGGAGCGGGCCTCGCCGCCTCTGCGGTATCGATCTCACCGAACGTGCGACCGAACTGACGCGTGAGCGCCTAGGTCTTTCGAACCTTCAGTCAGAGCTTCAGAGAGCCGACGCCGAAGCGTTGCCGTTCGCTGACCAATCTTTCGATCTTGTCTATAGTTGGGGCGTTCTTCATCACTCAGACGACACGGCCTTGGCGATCAAGGAGGTTGCCCGTGTGCTTCGGCCCGGTGGATATGCGCGAGTAATGATCTATCATAAGCTATCCATTACAGGATTGCTGCTCTGGCTGCGGTATGGACGCCTTACGGCGCCGCTGAATTCGATATACGCGCAACATTTAGAAAGCCCGGGAACTAAAGCCTTCTCTCGCAAGGAGGCAGTATCGATGTTCAAAGCGGCCGGCCTCAACGTTTACGAAGTCTCAACCGAATTGTCCCCAGGCGATCTACTAACAGGGGCCGCTGGACAGAGGCACAATGGGCCGCTTCTCCATACGCTCAAGCTACTCTGGCCACGCACATTGCTCCGTATGATCGGACGGAAGTTGGGCCTCTATCTCATGATAAAAGCCGTCCGACCGGGCTGAACCTTAAATAATGCGGATCAGCTTATCCGCGAAATGCGTTGGCTGAGTAAGCGCAAATGAAGTGGTCGTGCCGCTCTGCGCTGGCCCGCAAAGGTTCGGGTGCCAGTCGCTACGATCGACGGAACAACTTGTTGACCAATATCGGTTGCCGCAGTCGTGCCATGCGCCCTCTCGGCAACTCTGCATGGTCCGAAGCACATTGACGCACCCTTCGGATGCGCGGTCCATGGCGTGACCGTGGCATTTTAGTGGCATTCGTCTCAACCCGTGTTCATGCTTTCCGGTTGAAAAGCCGGACAACACTGACTACGCAGGAACTCCAGTGCCTCGCAGTCTTAGGAGTCCCGGCGTGCCTCAGGACAAGACCGGCGACCCCCGGCAGCCGTCGGGTAACAAACTCTCGGTTCTGCGCAAGCATCCGATCTTCGCGGATCTGGAACCAGATGCGCTTGATCAGCTCTGCCGCTATGCCAAGCACACCACCGTCAAGCGTGGTGCGACGATCGCCGCCAAGGGCGACCCCGGCAACAATCTGTTCGCGGTGATCTCCGGAACAGTGAAAATATCCTCCTCGTCGCCAGATGGCCGGAATGCTATTCTCAATCTGATCGGTCCCGGAGAAATCTTCGGCGAGATCGCCGTGCTTGACGGTGCACCGCGGTCGGCGGATGCGACCGCCAACACCAATTGCGAGCTCTACATCATCGATCGCCGCGACTTCCTTCCGTTCGTGAAGAGTCAGCCGGCGCTCGCGATGAAATTCATCGAACTGCTCTGCGCGCGGCTGCGCTGGACCAGCCAGCAGGTCGAGCAAGTGATCCTGCAGAATCTGCCGGGCCGGCTGGCGAGCGCGCTGCTCGGCCTCACCGAAGAGCGCAAGTTCGACTCCGGCAGTGGCACCCTCGCGATCACCCAGCAGGAGATCAGCGAGATGGTGGGGATGACGCGCGAGAGCATCAACAAGCAATTGCGCGCGTGGTCTGGACGCAACTGGGTTCGCCTGGAGCACGGCGCCATCGTCGTGCTCGACACCGATGCGCTGCGCGAGCTTGCCGAAAGTGGTCTCGACGGCGAGTGATTTTTTGCCGGTCTAGCCGTCGATGATGGCGACCGCGCGGGTCCATCCCGCCGACGCCCGTTCGATCTTCACCGGGAAGCATGAGATCGTGAACCCGGTCGAGGGCAATTGCTCGAGATTGCCGTCCGGCCTTGTGGCCTTCCCAGATCAGGCCGGCATCCTGCAGCTTTTCTGAAAATCAAAATTTGGCGCCGATCGCTCCCTGAGTGCCCTTTGGCGGATCAATGCAACTCCAGCATCGATCAATGCCGCATTTGGCTTGGACTCAGAATGCCGCCCGCCCTAGGGACGACACTGGCGATATCGCGCCGATGCCGCGCGTTCAAAATGAATGAGGCGACCGTCTCGCCCGAACTCCAAGCCGCAACCAATAGCGGTCGAGCACAAACCAGAGGGACGTCCATGGATACGATGAGCATCGTTACCGCGCATCCGGCATTGGCCGATGGCGCGGCCCGATCGCCGGGGAGCCGGCACCTGCCGCACAGGTCCCCCGCACGAGCGGGCGCGACGAGCACCGCACTGTCCATGGCAGACATTACCAATCAGCCAAATCCCCTCGACTCCGCCAGGCAATCCTACGAAGGTGGTGCAGTTGCAGCGCTTGACTTCACACCTGAAGTGGAGCGACCCAAGGCGGCCAGCAATACGTGCCCAACGGCGACATAATCAACTCAGGAGGAAGCCCCAGATGAAGACACTAATCGGTATCATCGCAGCCGCTGCACTGACAGTCTCGGCGCCGCTCGCAACCGCACGCGATTTCCGCTCGGCCGACGTCCATCCGGCCGACTATCCGACCGTCGAAGCCGTCAAGTTCATGGGCAAGCAGCTCGCGACGGCGAGCGGCGGCAAGCTTGGCGTGAAGGTGTTTCCCAACGGAGCCCTGGGCTCGGAGAAGGACACCATCGAGCAGCTCAAGATCGGCGCGCTCGACATGATGCGGATCAACGCCTCGCCATTGAACAACTTCGTGCCGGAAACCGTCGCGTTGTGCCTGCCCTTCGTCTTCCGCGACACCCAGCACATGCGAACCGTTCTCGACGGGCCGATCGGCGATGAGATCCTGGCGGCCATGGAGCCTGCGGGGCTGATCGGCCTTGCTTACTATGACAGCGGCGCCCGTTCGATTTACACCGTCAAGGCACCGATCAAGTCGCTCGCGGACGTCAAGGGTCTGAAGATCCGCGTCCAGCAGTCCGACCTCTGGGTCGGCATGATCCAGAGCCTCGGCGCCAACCCCACGCCGATGCCGTATGGCGAGGTCTACACCGCCCTCAAGACCGGTCTGGTCGATGCCGCGGAGAACAATTGGCCCTCCTACGAATCCTCGCGCCACTTCGAGGCCGCCAAGTTCTACAACGTCACCGAGCACTCGCTGGCGCCGGAAGTGCTCGTGATGTCCAAGAAGGTCTGGGACACGCTCAGCAAGGAGGATCAGGCGATGATCCGCAAGGCGGCCAAGGAATCGGTGCCCGTCATGCGCAAGCTCTGGGACGAGCGTGAGGAGGCATCCCGCAAGACCGTCGAGGCAGCCGGCGTCCAGGTCGTCACGATCGCGAACAAGCAGGAATTCGTCGATGCGATGAAGCCGGTCTATGCCAAGTTCGCCGGCGATGACAAGCTGCAGAGCCTCGTCAAGCGCATCCAGGCGACGAAGTAAGACCATAGCGCATCGGGTCCGGCGTCGCCGCGAGGCGGCACCGGGCCCTCTGCAAGGAGACGATGATGACAGACCCGCACGTCGCAGACCACGAGCAGGAGGTAGCAGGACGCCCGTCCACCGGCTTGCTGTCGCGGATCAATGCCGTCGTCGCGCGGCTCGGCATGTATCTGTCGGTGACCGGCCTGCTCGTCATCGTCACCATCGTGTTCTACCAAGTGTTCGGGCGTTACATCCTCAACTCCAGCCCGACCTGGACCGAGAACCTCGCCCTGGTCCTGATCCTGTACGTCACCCTGATCGGCGCCGCCGTCGGGGTGCGCGATGCCGGACACATCGGCATGGACAGTTTGCTGGTGATGCTTCCGGATCGTGCACGTGAGAAGATCGAGCTCGTGATCCACGTCCTGGTGGCGATCTTCGGCGTTGCGATGGTCTACAACGGCTGGATTCTCGGTGCGTCGGTCGGGACCGTGAAGATCCCCAATCTCGGTCTCCCAGAGGTTGTCCGCTACGTGCCGCTGATCGCTTCCGGCGTCCTGATTGTCTCCTTTTCAATCGAGCACATCATTGCTCTCCTGCGTGGCGAAGAGGTCGTCCCCTCATGGAACTGATTATTCTCGGCGCCACCTTCTTCGGCTTCCTGGTCCTCGGCGTACCTGTCGCTTTCGCGATCGGGCTATCGGCGATTTGCACTATCCTTTACGAAGGCCTGCCGGTCGCCGTCATCTTCCAGCAGATGATGTCGGGAATGAACATCTTCTCCTTCCTGGCCATTCCGTTCTTCGTCTTCAGCGGTGAGCTGATGCTCCATGGCGGCGTTGCCGACAAGATCGTGCAGCTCGCCAAGAATCTCGTCGGCCACATCCGCGGCGGCCTCGGCATGTCGAACGTGGTCGCCTGCACGCTGTTCGGCGGCGTCTCCGGCTCGCCCGTGGCCGACGTGTCGGCGATGGGCGCGGTGATGATCCCGATGATGAAAAAGGAGGGGTTCGACACCGACTACGCCGTCAACGTCACCACTCACGCTTCGCTGGTCGGAGCGCTGATGCCGACCAGCCACAACATGATCATCTATGCGCTCGCCGCCGGCGGCAAGGTCTCGATCGGCGCGCTAATCGCGGCTGGCCTCCTGCCGGCGCTGGTGCTGATGGTGTGCATGCTGGTCGCCGCCTACGCCGTCGCCGTGAAGCGCGGCTATCCGGCCGGCAAGTTCCCGGGCTGGGCCGAGGTGTTCCGCTCGTTCGCGGCCGCGCTGCCGGGCCTGCTGATCGTCGGCATCATCCTGTCGGGTATCCTGTCCGGTGTCTTCACGGCCACTGAATCCGCGGCCGTCGCGGTCACCTACACGATCGTGCTGACGTTCTTCATCTACCGCACCATGACCTTGCCGAACTTCCTGCGCGCCGCATCAAAGGCGGTGAAGACGACGGGCGTCGTGCTGCTGCTGATCGGCGTCTCCACCATGTTCCAATACCTGATGGGCCTCTATGAAGTCGCCGACTTCGCCGGCGACCTGATGAGCAAGGTGTCCTCGCAGCCCTGGATGATCTTCCTGCTGATCAATGTGATCCTGTTCGTGCTCGGCACGTTCATGGACATGGCGGCGACCATCCTGATCTGCACCCCGATCTTCCTGCCGATCGCGATGAAGGCGGGCATGGATCCCGTGCAGTTCGGCATGCTGATGCTGATCAACTGCGCGCTCGGGCTGAACACCCCGCCGGTCGGAACCACGCAGTTCGTCGGCTGCGCCATCGGCGGCATCTCGGTGGGCGCGGTGATGCGCACCATCCTGCCGTTCTACGCCGCCCTGATCGCAGCGCTGATGTTCGTGACCTACGTTCCCGCCTTCTCGCTGTGGCTGCCCCGCCTGCTGATGGGATACAAGGGATAGCTGTCGTGCGTTCGCCGGCATTGGCCGGCGAACCGCGCCTGCGATAGTTTGCGTCACAGCAACAGGGAGAATCTGTCCGTGACTGACTATCGCAAGCTCTTCGATCTCACCGGCAAGACGGCCGTGGTGCTCGGCGCCGCCTCGGGCATCGGCAAATCGTCGGCCGAGGCGTTGGCCGGGCTCGGAGCCCGCGTCGTGTGCGCCGATCGCGCGCTTGACGCGGCAGAGGCAACGGCGGCGGGCATCCGAGACAATGGCGGCTGGGCCGAGGCGGCCGCGTGCGACGCCGCGAGCGCTGCCGACGTCAACGCGCTCGCCAAAGCCGTGATGCAGAAGTTTTCGCGGCTCGATATCGCGGTGACCACGCCAGGGCTCAACATCCGCAAGACCATCCTCGACTACACCGAGGAGGATCTTGACCGCGTCCTGAACCTCAACGTCAAGGGCACGGTCTGGTTCTTCCAGGCCTTTGGCCGCATCATGGTCGAGCAGAAGTGCGGCAGCATCATTGCCTGCTCCTCGGTGCGTGCGGTGACCATCGAGCCGGGCCTCGGCGTTTACGGCTCGACCAAGGCGGCGATCGGCCTGCTGGTGAAGGGTTTTGCCTCCGAGGTCGGTCATGCCGGGGTGCGCGTCAACGCGATCGCGCCGAGCATCGTGGAGACCGCGCTGACCAGCCCGTTCAAGCAGCGGCCCGACATCTACAATCTCTACGCCGGCCATACCGTGTTCAACCGCTGGAGCAGCGCCGACGAGGTCGCGACGGCGGTGGCCTATCTCGCCTCGGATGCTGCGAGCTACGTCAGCGGCAGCACGCTGTTCGTCGATGGCGGCTGGACCGGGGTCGACGGTCCGCCGACCGGTCTCACCCAGCTGCACAAGTAAGGTTCGCATCTAGCCGGCAAAGCCCATGCGCAGGCGCAGGTCCCTGTGATCTGCGCCAGCCAGCAGTGCGATCAGCGCGGCGGCTTCGTTCGGATGCGCCGCCTGCGTGGCGATGCCGGCGGTGTACATCGTCACCAGCTCGCAGCCCGGCGGCAGCGACCCTGATAGCGCGATGCCGTCGGTTGCGATGATCTCGGTCGCCTGCGTGCATCCGATCGGCCGCGTCGCGGTGGACGCCGCCAGCTCGCGCATCGCCGTTGCGCCGTTGGGAAATATCTTCAGGCGCGACGTGATCTCATAGGCGATGCCGAGCTGATCCAGCACCTTTGCGACGTGCTTGCCCGCGGTCGACGCCTTGGTGTCGGGAACGTAGATGGCGTCCGCGGACCGCAGCACCTCGCGCAGATCGGCTTCCGTCTTCACGGTCACCTGGGGATCGCGGCTGCGGACCGCCAGCGCAGTCTCGACCCGGCCGACATCGGCGATCGAGGAGGGGACGACAAGCTTCTCGGCGGCAAGCTTTGCAAGGAGGGCCTGCGTCAGGATCACGAGATCGGCTGGCGTGCTTGCGCGCAGCTTGTCCGCCATCACACCGACCGCGCCGAATTCGCCGTCGATGCCGAATCCGGTCTTCGCCTTGAAGGCCTCTCTGAGGCCGCGCACCAGGCCTTGCGCCGCGCCGCCGCTCAAAATGTTCACTGTGGTCACGATGCAAGCTCCATGGCTGCGATGATTTTGTCGCGTGTGATCGGCAGGTCGTGCACGCGCACGCCGAGGCAATCATGGACCGCATTGGCGATGGCCGCCGTCACCGGGCCGTGCGCGGCTTCGCCGGCGCCGACCGGCTCGATCTCCGGCCGCTGGATGATCTCGACGTCTACCGCCGGGACCTCGCTGAATGTCAGGATCGGATAGTCCGTCCACGAAGTCGATGTAATCCGCGTCCGGTCGAAGCGAACGCGCTCTTTCAGCACCCAGCTCGTCGCCTGGATCGCGCCGCCCTCGATCTGGTTGATCACTCCGTCCCGATTGATGGCCTCGCCGACGTCGACCGCAAGCGTGAGCCGCTTCACGCGGATGTCGTCGGCGCCTTCGATCTCGGCAATCGCGGCGCAATAGGCGCCTGTGTTCTTGTAGCGGGCGAAGCCGACGCCGTGTCCGACGCCGGACCGCCTCTCGGGCTTCCATCCCGCGCGTCGCGCCGCGGCGCGGACGACGTCCTTTGCGCGGTCGTCCCGCAGATGGCGCAGGCGGAACGCGATCGGGTCTTCGCCGCGCAATGCTGCGATCTCGTCGAGCAGGGATTCGATTGCGAACACGTTGCCCTGCGCACCGAGGGTTCGCAGCGCCGAGGTGCGTACCGGCATGGTCAGGAGGCGATGGCTCGTAATCGTCCAAGCCGGGAGATCGTAGAGCGGAACGGAGTTGCGGTCGCCACCGCCGCCATTGGCGGCCGGGGGATTCGTCGAGATCATGCGCGGATAGGGATTTGCGATCTCGCTCGCTGCCAGCAGCGCGGGCTCCGCCGCTCGCCCCGGTCGCGCGGCGTGGCCGTTGCTCCAGATCCCATGGCGCCACCCGACGATCTCGTTGTCCGCATCGAGATCGGCCTCGATCTCGATGGCCATCGCGGCGCCAAACGGCGCATGGGACATCTCGTCGTGGCGCGACCATTGCACCCGCACCGGACGGCCGCCGGCAGCCTTCGCCAGCAGCACGGCATCGAGCGCGACATCGTCAGCCGCATTGTGCCCGTAGCAGCCGGCGCCCTCCATGTGCTCGACGACGATGTTCTCGGCCGGCAGCCTGAGCACGATCGTGAGATCGGCGCGGAGCAGATAAACGCCCTGGCTGTGCGTCCAGACATGGACCCGGTCGCCGTCCCATTGCGCCATTGCGCAGGACGGCGCGATCGAGGCATGTGCGATGTAAGGGCGGGTGTACTGCCGGCGGAGCGTGCGCGCAGCCTTGGTCGTCGCCGCGGCCTTGGTGTCGATGATTATGGTTTCCACTGGCTGGCTTTTCAGGAAGCCAGCCAGATCGTTTTCGTCGGGCAGCGGCTCGCCGGCCGACCATGTCGCGCCCTTGCGCAAGGCTTTCAGCGCGGCTTCCGCCGCGACCTCGCTCTCGGCAACGACGCCCGAAAAGCTGCCGTCGCGGACGACCGCAATGAACCCGGAAACGGCGCGCGCGGCCGCTTCCTCGAGCGCGATCAGCTCGGCGCCGGAGATATCCGGCCGCAGCACGCGTCCATGCGCCAGCCCCGGCAACGCGCAGTCATGGATGAAGCGCGGCCGCGCGAATACCTTGTCGGGAATGTCGACGCGCTCGATCGAATGCCCGGCCACGCGGCGTGCGACGGCGGACTTCGCTACGGTGCCCGCAGTCACATCGTGGTCGAGGGACACGTCACCCGACAGCTCCCAATAGCTGGTCCTGACGTTCCCCGGGCCCGAGATCGTGCCGTCATCGACGCCGAGCAGCGATGCATCGACGCCAAGACGCTCCGAGGCTGCTGCGAGAAAACGCTGGCGCACCTCGGCGCAGGCGTGGCGTAGTGCGCGGCCGGATTGCTGAATCGACAGGCTGCCGGAGGTGACGCCTTCGTTCGGGCTCGCAGCCGTCGAGGCGCGGATCATCTCGATGCGTCCGATCTCGACGTCGAGCTCGTCCGCCGCGATCTGCGCCAGCGCCGTGACGATGCCCTGGCCGATCTCCACCTTGCCGGGCGAGATCGCCACGCGGCCTTCGCCGGTGAATTTCACCCAGGACGACAATCTTGGATTGGCTGCGAGGCTGACGGGCAGTTTCGGGGCAGGGGAGGGAGCACTCATGACGTCGCCATCTCCGATGCCGCCCGCAGCACGGCGCGGACCATGCGATTATGCGATCCGCAGCGGCACAGATTGCGATCGAGCGCCGTTCTGACCTCGGCTTCGGTCGGCGACGGATTGCGCTTCAGCAACGCGGCCGCGCTGATCAGGATCCCAGAGACGCAATAGCCGCATTGCATCGCCTGTTCGGTGATGAAGGCGCGTTGCAGCGGATGCGGTTGCTCGGCCGTGCCGAGGCCCTCCAGTGTGACGACGTCCTTGTCCTCCACCGACCACATCGGCAGGTCGCAGGAGGCCATCGCGCGATCATCGATCATGACGCGACAGGCCCCGCACTCTCCGGCACCACAGCCGAAATGCGGACTGGTGATTCCAAGCCGGCCGCGCAGCAGATCGAGCAGCGTCTGATCCGGATCGGCATCAACGGAAACTGCTGCGCCGTTGAGGTGGAATTGAATCGTGGGCACGACTGGTCAGGCCTCAGGATTTGTCGAACTTCTTGACGACGTCGGCCCATTTCGCGATGTCGCCTCGCAGGAATTTTTCGAACTCCTCCGGCGTCATCGACATGGGTACGGCACCCTGCTCGGTCCAGAGTTTGACGATGTCGGGTCGCTTCACCATCGCGTTCACCGCTGAATTGAGCTTGTCGATGATAGGTTTTGGCGTGCCCGCCGGCGCCATCAGGCCGAGCCAGATCGTCGCCTCGTAGCCGGGAACGCCGGCCTCGCCGGCAGTCGGCACATTGGGCAGCACCGCGGATCGCTGCTGGCCGGTGGTCGCAAGCGCGCGGACCTGATTCTCTGCGATGTTCGGCGCCATCGCCGGCACCGCGTCGATCATCATCTGGACCTGGCCGCCGATCACGCCGCTGCGGGCCTCGCCGCTGTTGCGATAGGGGACATGGACGACATCGATGCCGGCCATCGCTTTGAACAGCTCGCCGGCCATATGGTACGGCGTGCCCTGGCCGGAGGAGGCGTAGTTCAGTTTGCCCGGCTGCGATTTGGCGAGCGCGATGAACTCCTGCACCGTCTTCGCCGGAACTTGCGGGTTCACCACGATCACGAGATCGGAATAGTTCACCGGTGCGATCGGCGCGAGGTCGCGCATCAGCTCGTATTTGCGTTGCTCCGGCGTCAGCAGCGATTCATTCGCGGTCTGGGTGTTGGACATCATCAGCAGCGTGTAGCCGTCGGCCGGCGACTTCGCGGCTTCGACCGTGCCGATGACGCCGCCCGCGCCGGTGCGGTTCTCGACCACGAAGGGCTGGCCAAAGCGCTCCTGCAGCGCTTGGCCGATCAGCCGGGCCGCGACGTCGGCCGGGCCGCCGGCGCCGAACGGCACGACGATGCGGACCGCGTGCGCGGGATAATCTTGCGCCGGGGACGGGCTTGCGGAAAATGCGGTGAGCAGGCCGGCGGCCAGCGCCAGCATAAATCTCGGGGCCGTCACACCCGCCTCCCTCAACTCGTTTTTGTTGGCCGGCACTGTAGCGGCAGCGGGCGCGGACTGTCGACGCCTCACAAAGTCGATTTCGGAGGGAATATCGGGCCGTTTTCGGTGTGGCTGCGGGTCATTTCGCGGTCGCGGGAGGAACACGACGCGTGCATGGTTTGAGCATTTTGCATAGGCATTGCCGGATAAATGCCCTCGGCTGTCAGGTATTTTGGTGTTACGAAATTGGCCATGAACCAGCACGCCAAGATCGAGATCCGCCACTCCACCTGTCCGCATGACTGCCCGTCGGCCTGCGCGCTCGATATTGAGGTGGTCGAGGGTCGCAGCATTGGCCGCGTCCGCGGTTCGAAGAAGCAGACTTACACGGCTGGCGTGGTCTGCGCCAAGGTCGCCCGCTATGCCGAGCGCATCCATCATCCCGAAAGGCTGATGTATCCGTTGCGCCGGACCGGGCCGAAGGGCTCCGGCCAGTTCGCGCGCATTTCCTGGGACGAGGCGCTCGACGAGATCGCCGATCGCTTCAATCAGGCCGAGCGCGAGTTCGGTGCGGAGTCGATCTGGCCTTATTACTACGCCGGCACGATGGGACTGGTGATGCGTGACGGCCTCAACCGTCTCACGCATGTGAAGAAATATTCGCGCTTCTACCAGACCATCTGCGCCAATGTCGGGCGCATCGGTTTTGCGATTGGCACTGGCAAGATCGCCGGCGTCGATCCGCGCGAGATGGCGCTGTCCGATCTCGTGGTGATCTGGGGCACCAATCCCGTCAACACCCAGGTCAACGTGATGACGCATGCCGCGCGCGCGCGGAAGGAGCGCGGCGCCAGAATCGCAGCCGTCGACGTCTACGACAACGAGACCATGAAGCAGGCCGACATCAAGATACTGCTGCGGCCCGGAACCGACGGCGCGTTTGCCTGCGGCGTGATGCATGTGCTCTTCCGCGATGGCTATGCCGACCGCGCCTATATGGACAAATACACCGATTGCCCCGCCGAGCTCGAGGCGCATCTGAAGACGCGCACGCCGGAATGGGCCTCCGCAATCTCTGGCGTGCCGGTGGCGGAGATCGAGGCCTTCGCCAAGTCCGTCGGCGAGACCAAGCGGACCTTCTTCCGGCTCGGCTACGGCTTCACCCGTTCGCGCAACGGCGCAATGCAGATGCACGCCGCGAACTGCATTCCTGCGGTGACCGGCGCCTGGCAGTATGAGGGCGGCGGCGCCTTCTTCAACAATTACGCGCTGTGGCAATTCAACGAATCCGTCATCGAAGGTCACGACGCAATCGACACGTCGACCCGCGCGCTCGACCAGTCGCAGATCGGCCGCATCCTCACCGGCAATGCCGAGGCCCTGCTCGGCAAGGGCCCGGTCAAGGCGATGCTGATCCAGAACACCAATCCGATGACGGTGGCGCCGGAGCAGGCGCTGGTGCGACGCGGCTTTGCCCGCGAGGATCTGTTCGTCGCGGTGCACGAGCAGTTCATGACCGAGACCGCGCTTATGGCCGACATCGTGCTGCCGGCGACCATGTTCATGGAGCATGACGACCTCTATTACGGCGGCGGCCACCAGCACATCTCGGTCGGCCCCAAGCTGATCGACCCGCCCGGCGAATGTCGCTCCAACCACCAGGTGTTGGAGGGGCTGGCGCCGCGGCTTGGTGCGAAGCATCCAGGTTTCGAGATGACGCCGCGCGAGTTGATCGACACGACGCTGAAGCTCAGCGACCACGGCGACATCGCCGGACTCGAGGCCGACATCTGGCGCGATTTGCAGCCGGACTTCCGCACCTCGCATTATCTCGATGGCTTCGCCCATGCCGACAAGAAATTCCACTTCAAGGCCGATTGGGCGCATCCGCCGTTCGGCCAGACCATGGGCGATTTCGACAAGATGCCGTCGCTGCCGGACCATTGGGCCGTGATCGAGCACGCTGATCAGGCTCATCCGTTCCGGCTCGCGACCAGCCCGTCGCGCAGCTTCCTCAACACCACCTTCAACGAGACGCCGTCCTCGCAGGCGCGCGAGGGCAAGCCGAGCGTGATGATCCATCCGCTCGATGCCGCGGCACTCGACATCGCCGACGGTGACGCGGTAACGCTCGGCAATACCCGCGGCGAGACCACGCTGATTGCCGCGCTGTTCGAGGGCGTGCGGCGCGGTGTGCTGATCGCGGAGTCCGTGCATCCGAACAAGAATCATATCGGTGGCCGCGGCATCAACGTGCTGACCGGTGCGGACACCATTGCCCCGATCGGTGGCGCGGCGTTCCACGACAACAAGGTCTGGATCAGGAAAGCGGCTGCGGTCTGAGCCGTGCTCTGATCGCGCGCAAATTTGTGTCGAGGCGCTAAAGCGGCGCCTCGTGACAGATTGCCCTTGCACCGCGCACCCGAGGTGCCGCAAATGTCTGTAAACCGGGAGCAAGGAAGCAGCGTCATGACCGACAATACAAGCGTCATCACCGAGAAGCGCGGGCAGGCGTTCTGGATCACCATCAACCGGTCGGAGAAGCGCAATGCGCTGAACGGCGACGTCATCGCCGGCATCGCACGCGGCTATCGCGACGCGCATGACGACAGGGACGTCCGCGTCATCGTGCTGACCGGCGCGGGCGACAAGGCGTTTTGCGCCGGCGCGGACTTGCAGAACTCCGGCGCGGCCTTCGCGATGGATCATTCCAGGCCAAACGTCGATTATGCCGATCTGCTGCGCCTGTCGCAGAATGCCACCAAGCCCGCGATCGCGCGCGTCGGCGGCGTCTGCATGGCCGGCGGCATGGGTCTTCTCTGCATGACCGATATGGCGGTTGCGGCGGATCACGTCATCTTCGGCCTGCCGGAAGTGAAGGTCGGCGTGTTTCCGATGCAGGTGCTGAGCCTGTTGCAGGAGATCGCACCTCGACGCCTCGTCAACGAATGGGCGCTCACCGGCGAGCCGTTCGATGCGAAAGCCGCGCTGGGCGCGGGTCTGCTCAACTACGTCGTGCCCACGGCCGAGCTCGACGCCAAGGTCGACTGGCTGATCGGCCGCATCGTCGACAAATCCCCCACCGCAATCCGCCGTGGCAAATACGCCATGCGCGCGATCGCCTCGATGTCCTTCGACGAGAGCATCGCCTACACCGAAAGCCAGATCGCACTTTTGGCGATGACCGAGGACGCCAAGGAGGGTCTGAAAGCGTTCGGCGAGAAGCGGAAGCCGGTCTGGACGGGGAAGTAGAGTGGCTGACGCTCTCTCCACATCGTCATTGCGAGCGCAGCGAAGCAGTCCAGAATCTTTCCACAGCGGCAGTCTGGATTGCTTCGCTGCGCTCGCAATGACGGAGCAAGCGGCAAAGCCGTCTCACCAATTCACATCTCAAACAGCAGACACGCCTTCGCCTTCTCGCGGCGTCCTCCGCCCGAGCTTTGCTCTCCGCTTCACGCCCTCTCCGAAGAAAGAGCGCAGGGAAGGCCGGGTGCCGGCTGGCACCCGCAAAACTCCCGTGCAAGAATGATGCACACGCAAGGCACAGGAGCGGTACAGGGCAGCCGAACATCCGGCCTTCCCTGCGCAGTGGTTTGACGGCATATGCGCGCTCTCCCCGGAGACGAATTCGTTCTTGCCTCCGTCGCCTTGCGAAAGTCACGGACGTGCCCCGGTTGAAGCGACGCCGCATTCGCAAGACTTGGCCGTAGCAACGACGGCCAGGACCACGCGGTTTTGCCGTACGCGAGCTTCCCTGCGTCGCCCGAGGGCTATGCAGGGCATCGAGCGCCGTTCGTACAACGCGGCTTGCAAGTCGCTCACGGGGTTCGGCTCAATCCATCGCCCGCCCTGCGTCTCACATCCGCGACGGCGCTGCCAGCGTCCACCGCAGCCCGATCCGCGGTTCGTGACGACGTACGACCGCCCCTTTCGCCGGATCAGGATGGGTTGTGTGTACGACAAAACCGAATTTCGGTAAAGTGGAATATTTTGACGTGTGCCGATTGACCCAGTGCTTGCGTGTTTCGCCCGGCGGGCAGCGCAAGACTTAGCGTCATTCCGGGGCTCGCCCCTTGGCGCGAACCCGGAATGACAACCTATCCCGCGTTGGCCTTCAGGCCGGCAGCCTGGATACCCGCGACCGCACAGGCTTCGTCATTGTCCGAGGTGTCACCGGAGACGCCGACGGCGCCAAGCATGGTCGTGCCGTCCATGATCAGCACGCCGCCGGGGACCGGCACCAGCGCGCCCTTGGCGATGGTGTTCACGGCGTCGATGAAATAGGCCTGCTCCTGTGCCCGCTGGTACAGCGCGCGCGAGCCCATGCCCATTGCGAGCGCGCCATAGGCCTTGCCGTGGGCGATCTCGGCACGCATCAGGCTGGTGCCGTCCTGGGCGGCTGCGATCTTGAGCACGCCGCGTGCGTCGAGGATCGAGACGACCAGCGGCTTCAGCTTCAGCTCGGTGGACTTGGCGAAGGCGGCGTCGAGGATTTTGCGGGCGGTGTCGAGCGTGAGGTCAGCCATGGCTGGGTTCCTTTACAGCGGTTGAATTGGATTGGGTCTCGGCGCGGTCGAGGCTCAGTGCCAGCACGCGCGCGACGTGGAGCGCCTCGCGTCGCGCGCCGTCGTGGATCTGGTGGCGGCAGGAGGTGCCATCGGCGACGACCAGGGTGGCCTGGTCCGCCCGCCGCACCGCCGGCAGCAGCGAGAGCTCGGCCATCTCGATCGAGGCGTCGTAGGTATCGGCACCATAACCAAAAGCACCCGCCATGCCGCAGCAGCTCGACTCGATGGTCTCGACCTCAAGACCTGGGACGAGCCGCAGCACCTGCTCGACCGGCTTGAAGGCGCCGAAGGATTTTTGATGGCAATGGCCGTGCACAACGGCCTTCTTGGCGACGGTGCCGAGCGGCAGTTGCAGTCGGCCAGCCTCAGCCTCGCGCACCAGAAATTCCTCGAAGGTGAGGGCATGGGCGCCGACCGCTTTGGCGTCGTTGTCCTTGCGCAGCGAGGCGAGCTCGTCGCGGAGCGTCAGCAGGCAGCTCGGCTCCAGGCCCACGATCGGCACGCCGCGCGCGGCAAAGGGCGCGAACGCAGCCACGAGGCGGTCAAGCTCGGACCTGGCTTCGTCGACGAGCCCGGCTGACAGGAACGTGCGGCCGCAGCAGAGCGGGCGGCTGCCGCTCGCAGGCTTCGGCATATGCACGCGATAGCCGCCGGCCGCGAGCACGCGCAGCGCGGCCTCGAGGTTCTCGCGCTCATAGATGCGATTAAAGGTGTCGGCGAACATCACGACCTCGCGGCCCGTCTCCGGACCGACGCTGTCAGCCGGCGGCACGAACACGTCGCTGCGGAACGCGGGCAGGGCGCGGCGCGCGCTGATGCCGGCGAAGCGCTCGAACAGCTTTCGCAGGAACGGGCTGTGGTTGCGCAAATTCGCCAGCGGCGCGAAGCGCGAGGCGAGGCCGGCATAGCGCGGGAGATAGCCGACCAGCCGATCGCGCAAGGTCAGGCCGTGGGAGGCGGCGCGCGCGGCCAGCACCTCGATCTTCATCTTGGCCATGTCGACGCCGGTCGGACATTCGTGCCGGCAGGCCTTGCAGGAGACGCAAAGCTTGAGCGTTTCCATCATCTCGTCGGAGGCGAGCGCATCGGGGCCGAGCTGGCCGGAGATCGCGAGCCGCAGCGTGTTGGCGCGCCCTCGCGTGACATCCCTCTCGTTGCGCGTGGCACGATAGGACGGGCACATCACGCCGCCCTCGAGCTTGCGGCAGGCGCCGTTGTTGTTGCACATCTCGACCGCGCCCTGAAAGCCGCCGCCGGCGCCGGGATAGGCGGACCAGTCGAGCTTTGTCTCGAGGTCAGCGACGCGATAGTCGGGCTTGAATCGAAACAGCGAGCGGTCGTCCATCTTCGGCGCATCGACGATCTTGCCTGGGTTGAGCACGCCGTCGGGATCGAAGCGGTGCTTCACCTCCCTGAAGTCGGCGACGAGGCGCTCCCCGAACATGCTCTCGTGGAATTCCGAGCGCACCAGGCCGTCGCCGTGCTCGCCGGAATGCGAGCCCTTGTATTCGCGCACCAGCGCGAAGGCTTCCTCGGCGATGGCGCGCATCGCCTTGACGTCTTTCTCCAGCTTCAAATTCAGCACGGGCCGCACGTGTAGGCAACCCTCGGAGGCGTGGGCATACATCGTGCCGCTGGTGCCGTGCTTGGCGAAGACCTCGTTCAGCCGCTGGGTGTAGTCGGCGAGATGCGGCAGCGGCACGGCGCAGTCTTCCACAAAGGAGACCGGCTTGCCCTCCTGCTTCATCGACATCATGACGTTGAGGCCGGCAGCGCGGAAATCGGCGATGCCGGCCTGCAAGGCGGGCTCGGTGATCTCGACCACGCCGCCCCATTTGCGCGTGTCATTGTTCCAGCCGAAGCCGAGATCGCCCATCAGCTCGCTGAGCTGCTTGAGGCGCGCGAGATTGTCAGCCTGATCCTCCTCCGCGAACTCGACCACCAGCACGGCGTCCGGATCGCCCTTGATCGCCGCATTGATGATCGGCTTGAACATCGCGATGTCGCGGCCGAGCGCGAGCATGGTGCGGTCGACCAGCTCGACCGCGATCGGCTTCAGCTTGACCAGATGCTGGGCCGCGTCCATCGCCTCGTAGAAACTGCCGAAATGGCAGACGCCAAGCGCCTTGTTGCGGATCACAGGCCACAGCTTCAGTTCGACTTTGGTGGTGAAGGCGAGCGTGCCTTCAGAGCCGACCAGCAGATGCGCCATGTTGTTGCGCGCGTTGCGCGGCGTGAGCGCATCGAGATTATAGCCACCGACCCGGCGCTGCACCTTGGGAAAGCGCGCCGCGATCTCGTCGGCTTCGCGCGTGCCGAGGTCGAGCATGTCGCGGAACAGCGCGCGCATGCTCTCGCCGGCGTCGAGATCGGCGAGATCGCGCGAGACTTCGCCGAAGCGGCTCAGCGTGCCGTCGGCAAGCGAGGCCTCCATCGACAGCGTGTTGTCGCGCATGGTGCCGTAGCGAAGCGAGCGGCCGCCGCAGGAATTGTTGCCGGCCATGCCGCCGATGGTGGCGCGCGAGGCCGTGGAGACGTCGACCGGAAACCACAGGCCGTGCTTTCTAAGCCGGCGGTTGAGGTCGTCGAGCACGATGCCGGGCTCGACCATGCAGGTGCGGCCCTCGACGTCGAGCGACAGGATGCGGTTGAGGTGCTTTGAGAGATCGACGACGAGGCCGTCATTGACGGTCTGGCCGCATTGCGAGGTGCCGCCGCCGCGCGGCGTGACCTTCACGCCCTCGTCGCGGGCGATCGCCAGGGCCCGGAGCGCCTCGTCCATGGTCTTCGGGACCACGACGCCCGACGGCACGATCTGGTAGAACGAGGCGTCGGTGGCGTAGCGGCCGCGGCTGAAGCCGTCGAACAGGACGTCGCCGGTCATGTCCGCGCGCAGGCGCCGTTCGAGCGAGGAGGCGTTTGTCATCCTTGGTCCCGGAGTGATCCAGCGCGGCGCGCGTCCGGCTGGATTATGCATTCTTGTTTCTGGCCGATTATATTATGAATTCAAAATGAGCAAGCCGGCTGCGCATCAGGGCGCCGCCGGCGCGTCCTCTTCGGGCTCGGCCAAGTGCTCGATCGCGGCCACCCGCTTGTTGCGCAGGTGCTGGAACAGGATGTCGCTGAGCTCGCTGGCGGCGCGGCGGCGCAGTGCGTCGAGGATCGCCTCGTGCTCGCGCATTGCCTCCGCCCAGCGCTGCCGCTTGCGGGCGAAATTGGCGGAGTAGCGGACGCGGCGAATGCGGCCGGCGAAATTCGCGTAGGCGGTCTTCAGCGTCTCGTTGCGCGCTGCCGCGACGATGCTCTCGTGGATGCGCTGGTTGGCCTGGAAATAGCCGTGCATGTCGCGATGTAGATAATGGCCGTACATCTCGTAATGCAGCTGCTCGATCGCGGTGATTTCCTCATCTGTAATGGCCTCACAGGCGAGCCGTCCAGCCAGGCTCTCCAGTCCGGCCATCACGTCGAACAGCTCTTCCAGGTCGCGCTGGCTGAGCTGGCGGATTCGGGCGCCGCGGTTGGGCAAAAGCTCGATCAGGCCCTCGGCCGCGAGCACCTTCAGCGCTTCGCGCAGGGGCGTGCGGGAGATGCCGAACATCTCGCAGAGCTGGCGCTCGGGAACGCGGGCGCCGTCGGGAATGTTGCCTTCCACGACATAGTCGCGCAGCCGCAGCAGGACCTCGCCATGGAGCGAGGCCGCCTCGCGGTCGCCGCCATTCGTGGCGGGCGGGACGATCGGGACCCCGGTGTCGGGAATCGTGGATTTCATTTGCAGCACAATAGTTTGCTCGATTGACCGCGTCGACGTCCACAATCGAATACCAAATTTCGATTGTAATGACAAAAAATGAATGCAAAATAGCTAGCAGAGCCGGCCAGAATCCGCCGATAGGGAGGTTTTCATGCATCAAGGACGCCATTTCCTTCAGATTCCGGGCCCCAGCCCGGTCCCCGAGCGCGTCCTGCGCGCCATGGACATGCCTGTCATCGACCACCGGAGCGCGGAATTCGGTGAACTCGGTCGCACCGTGCTCGAAGGCAGCCAAAAGATTTTCCAGACCAAGGGTCCGGTCATCATCTTCCCCTCCTCAGGGACAGGGGCCTGGGAAGCCGCGATCGTCAACACGCTGTCGCCGGGCGACAAGGTGCTGATGGTCGAGACCGGCCATTTCGCCACGCTGTGGCGGCAGATGGCGGCCCGCTTCGGCATCGAGGTCGATTTCGTGCCGGGCGACTGGCGCCGTGGCGCCGACCCCGCTGTGGTGGAAGCAAAGCTCACCGAAGACAAGGCGCACGCGATCAAGGCCGTCATGGTCGTGCACAACGAGACCTCGACCGGTGCGACCAGCCGCATCGCCGAGATCCGCGCCGCGGTCGATCGCACGGGCCATCCAGCGCTGCTGATGGTCGACACCATCTCCTCGCTCGGCTCGGTCGACTACCGCCACGACGAGTGGAAGGTCGACGTCAGCGTCAGCTGCTCGCAGAAAGGCTTCATGCTGCCGCCTGGTCTCGGCTTCAACGCGATCTCCGAGAAGGCGCGCGCGGCTGCCAAGACCAACAAGATGCCGCGCTCCTATTTCGACTGGGAGGAGATGCTCAAGCCGAACGCCAACGGCTTCTTCCCCTACACGCCGGCGACGAACCTGCTTTACGGCCTGCGCGAGGCGATCGCGATGCTGCTCGAGGAGGGGCTCGACAACGTGTTCGCGCGGCATCAGCGGCTCGCCGCCGCAACGCGCGCCGCTGTCAATCATTGGGGGCTCGAAGTGCTCTGCCAGGAGCCGTCGGAATTCTCGCCGGTGCTGACCGCGGTCCTGATGCCGCCCGGCCATGACGCCGACCAGTTCCGCAAGATCGTGCTCGAGAATTACAACATGTCGCTCGGCTCCGGCCTCTCCAAGGTCGCCGGAAAGGTCTTCCGCATCGGCCATCTCGGCGAATGCAATGCGTTGACCTTGCTCGGCGCGCTCACCGGCGTGGAGATGGGCCTGTCGGTTGCCGGCGTGCCGCACCGCTCCGGCGGCGTCGACGTCGCGATGAAGCTGTTGGAGCAGCGTCCGCAGGGCAATGCATCGCCGCATCTCAAAGTGGTCGGCACTTAATCCGCGCGGGACACGCGGGCTGACAATCACAAAAGCGATCACGAGGGTGGAGATGGGAATTCGGTTCAAGGCCACGCATGTGGTGCTGGCGATGCTCTGCGCGATGTATTTCATCACCTATGTCGACCGGGTGAACATCGGCACCGCGGCAAGCGAGATCCAGAAGGAACTGGGTCTGTCGAACACCCAGCTTGGCCTCGTCTTCTCCGCCTTCGCCTATCCCTATCTCTTGTTCCAGGTGATCGGCGGCTGGGTCGGCGATCGCTTCGGCCCGCGCAAGACGCTGTTCTGGTGCGGCATGATCTGGGCGGTGGCGACCATCTCGACCGGCTTCGTCAATAGTCTCGGCGCGCTGTTCGTCGCGCGCTTCGCGCTCGGCTTCGGCGAAGGCGCGACGTTCCCGACTGCGACGCGCGCGATGCAATACTGGACGCCGGCGAACCGCCGCGGCTTTGCGCAAGGCCTGACCCATTCCTTTGCCCGGCTCGGCAATGCGGTGACGCCGCCGGTAGTGGCGCTCCTGATCCTCTGGCTGACCTGGCGCGGCGCCTTCGTCGTGCTCGGCTTCGTCAGCCTCGTCTGGGGCGTGATCTGGGTCTGGTACTTCCGCAACGAGCCGAAGGAGCACGCTTCCATCACCGAGGCCGAACTCGCCACATTGCCGCCGCGCCCGACCGGCGAACGGCCGCGCGTGCCGTGGCGGCCGCTGTTCGGGCGGATGTGGCCGGTGACGCTGACCTATTTCTGCTACGGCTGGTGCCTGTGGCTCTATCTCAACTGGCTGCCGCTGTTCTTCAAGAACAACTACAATCTCGACATCAAGAACTCGGCGCTGTTCGCCTCCGGCGTCTTCTTCGCCGGCGTGATTGGCGACAGCGTCGGCGGCGTGATCTCGGACAAGATCCTCGACCGCACCGGCAATGTCCGCCTGGCGCGGCTCAGCGTCACCGTTGCGGGATTTACGGGCGCGCTGCTCTCGCTGTTCCCGATCCTGTTCGTCCACGACATCACGATCGTCGCGCTGTGCCTGTCGGCCGGCTTCTTCTGTGCCGAACTGGTGATCGGCCCGATGTGGTCGATCCCGATGGACATCGCCCCGAAATATTCGGGGACCGCGTCGGGCCTCATGAACACCGGTTCGGCCTTTGCCGCCATCGTCTCCCCGCTGGTCGCCGGCTTCGTGATCGACGCGACCGGAAACTGGTACCTGCCGTTCCTGATGTCGATGGGACTGCTGCTACTCGGCGGCTTTTCCGCCTTCCTGATGCACCCGGAGCGCCCGTTCACGGACGTCGACGGGCGGGTGCCGTCCGGCAAGGTGATGGCCGCGGAGTAGGGGCGGCGGAGGGTCCCCGGTTATGCATGGAAGTCGTCCTTTGGAGAGGGGACAAGCCGGTCAAATGGTGCTATTCGGCGGCCATCAAAACAAGGCTAGACCGGGAAGGACGCCTATGACCGTGCATACTGGAAGGCATTTTCTCCAGATTCCAGGACCGACCAACGTGCCTGACCGCGTGCTGCGGGCGATGGACATGCCGACGCTGGACCATCGCGGTCCGGAGTTCGCCGAGCTCGGTTTTGCGGTGTTGGCCTCGATGCAGCGGGTGTTCCGCACCAAGCAGCCGGTGATCATCTTCCCCTCATCCGGCACCGGTGCCTGGGAAGCGGCGATGGTCAACGTGTTCGCGCCCGGCGACAAGATTTTGATGTGCGAGACCGGCCAGTTCGCCGTGTTGTGGCGCGGCATCGCCGAGAAGTTCAAGCTCGACGTCGACTTCATCCCGAGCGACTGGCGCCATGGCGCCGACCTCACCGAGATCGAGAAGCGCCTGGCCGCCGACAAGCAGCACGCGATCAAGGCGGTCTGCGTCGTCCACAACGAGACCTCGACCGGCTGCGTGACGCCGCCGCTCGACGTGCGCAAGCTGCTCGACCGCGTCAAGCATCCGGCGCTCCTGATGGTCGACACCATCTCGGGCCTCGGCTCGATGGAATATGAGCACGACGCCTGGGGCATCGACGTCTCGGTCGCCGGCTCGCAGAAGGGCCTGATGCTGCCGCCCGGCCTCGGCTTCAACGCCGTCTCGGAGAAGGCGCTTGCCGTCGCCAAAGCCAATCCCGGCATGCGCTCCTATTGGGACTGGCAGGAAGTCATCTCCTTCAACAAGCTCGGCACCTTCCCCTATACGCCCGCGACCAATCTGCTCTACGGCCTGCGCGAAGCGGTCAAGATGCTGGAAGAGGAAGGGCTGGAGAACGTCTGGTCCCGCCACAAGCGTCACAGCGCGGCGACGCGCGCGGCGGCCAAGGTCTGGGGCCTGGAGACGCAGTGCGTCGATCCGGCCGCGCATTCGCCGGCACTGACCGGCGTGCGCGTGCCTGACGGACACGACGCCGACGCCTTTCGCAAGGTGGTGCTGGAAAACTTCGACATGTCGCTCGGCACCGGCCTGAACAAGGTCAAGGGCAAGGTGTTCCGCATCGGCCATATCGGTCACTTCAATGATCTGATGCTGATGGGCACGCTCGCCGGCGTCGAGATGGGGCTGGATCTTGCTAAGATTCCGCACCGGAGCGGCGGCGTGCTGGCGGCCATGGACGTCCTGAAGGGACGCGACGTGGTGCCGATGACGAAGGCTCAGGTGGCCTGAACGAACTGGAAAGTGAGCGCGCGATGAACGCACCGACGACTGCTAACGAAGACCTGCTCTACTCCGTCACGGACGGCATCGCGCGGATCACCTTCAACCGCCCGCAGGCGCGCAACGCCATGACCTTTGCCATGTATGACCGTATGGCGGAGATCTGCACCGAGATCAACGCAGACCGGTCGATCAAGGCGCTGATCCTCACCGGCGCCGGCGACAAGGCGTTTGCCTCCGGCACCGACATCTCGCAATTCCGCGCGTTCAAAACTGCACAGGACGCGCTCGACTACGAGGCGCGGATCGACCGCGTGCTCGGCACGCTCGAGCAGTGCCGCGTGCCGGTGATTGCGGCGATCGCAGGCGCCTGCACCGGCGGCGGCGCCGGCATCGCCGCCTGCTGCGATCTCCGCATAGGCACCGAGACGACGCGCATGGGCTTCCCGATCGCGCGCACGCTCGGCAACTGTCTGTCGATGTCGAACATCAGCCGCGTCGTGTCGCTTGTGGGTCCCGCCCGCACCAAGGATCTGATCTTCAGGGCGCGCCTGATCGAGGCGCAGGAAGCGCTGTCGCTCGGCCTGCTGACCGAAATCGTACCCGACGTCGAGACGCTGCAGCGCCGCGCCGACGAAACCGCAAAGCTCGTCGCGAGCCACGCTCCGCTGACGCTCGAAACGACCAAGGAATCGGTCCGCCGCATCCGCCCCACGCTGTCGCGCGAACAGGGCGAGGACCTGATCCTCAAGGCCTATATGAGCGAAGATTTCCGCGAGGGCATGGACGCCTTCCTCAACAAGCGCGCGCCGAACTGGAAGGGCAAGTAGCGCGGGCTTCGTCAGCCGAAAGTCATATGCGGCGCAATGTCCGCCTGCTTGAACTCGCGATCTTTAGTCCGCACAATGCAGCGATAGATTTCCCGGCATCACAAAGCCAATAATAACCAGGGGACGAAACTCGTGCGAATTCCAGTGAAAGCCGTTGGAGCCGCAACGGCCTTGTTGTTGAGCGCGCCGGCCTTTGCCGGCTGGGAGCCCACCAAACCCGTCGAGATCGTCGTGGCGGCAGGCGCGGGTGGCGCCTCCGACCAGATGGCGCGGATGATGCAGGCCGCGATCCAGAAGAACAATCTGATGAAGCAGCCGATGGTGGTCTCGCTCAAGGGCGGCGCGTCAGGAGCGGAAGCGCTGATGTACATGAAATCCAGCGAGGGCGATCCGAACAAGGTGCTGATCGCCTATTCACTGATCTACATGCTGCCGCTGTCGGCCAAGATCCCGTTCAACTGGCGCGAACTGACCCCGGTCTCGGTGATCGCGCTCGACCAGTTCGTGCTGTGGGACAACAGCGCCGGCCCCAAGACGGTGAAGGAATTCGTTGCGGCCGCGAAGGCTGCAGCCGCGCCGTTCAAGATGGGCGGCACCGGCTCCAAGCGCGAGGATCACGTGCTGACCGTCTTCCTCGAGCAGAAGACCGGCGCGAAATTCTCCTACCTGCCGTACAAGTCCGGCGGCGAGGCCGCGACCCAGCTGGTCGGCAACCACACCGAATCCAACGTCAACAACCCCTCTGAAAATCTCGAAGTCTGGCGGGCCGGCCAGGTGCGTCCGCTCTGCGTGTTCGACAAGGAGCGCATCGCCTACACCAGCAAGGTGACCGACACGCAGTCCTGGGCCGACATCCCGACCTGCAAGGAGGAGGGCGTCGACATCCAGTATCTGATGCTGCGTGCGGTGTTCCTGCCCGGCAAGGTCACGCCGGAGCAGCAGGCGTTCTATGTCGAGCTGTTCCACAAGGTGACGCAGACCGCCGAATACAGGGACTACATGGAAAAGCAGGCGTTGAAGCCGATCTTCCTCACCGGCAAGGACATGGTGCAATTCCTCGAAGAGGACGATGCCATCAACAAATCGCTGATGACGGAAGCCGGATTCGTCGCGAAGTGATCACGCCTCCCACGGGATGCCCCGCGAAGGCGGGGCATCCAGTAGGTCGCAGCTTATCCGTATTCCTCGCCCGTCTCTGAATACTTGATCATCCGCCTTCGCAGATGATGACAGCGCAAGTTGACTTGACAGCTTATGTCCCAAACCGATCTTGAAATCGTCGTCGACGATCCGACCGCGCCTGAGGAAAACTCTCCCTCCGTCACGAGTTCGGGCACGATCGAAATCATCGTCTGCCTGCTGCTGCTCGCGCTCGCGGCCATCCTCGGCTATGACAATTGGCGAACCGGCGCCTCCTGGGATTCGACCGGGCCTGAGCCCGGCTATTTTCCGTTCTATCTCTCCGTCATCCTCGCCGGCGGCAGCCTTTACGGCCTGATCGTCGCGCTGGTTGCGCGTCGCGGGGCCGCCGAGACCTTCGTCACGCGCGCGCAGGCGCGCCGCGTGATGGCGGTGTTCGTGCCGACGCTGCTGTTCTGCGTGGTGACGCAGTTCCTTGGCCTCTACGTCGCGAGCTTCCTGCTGATCGCGGGCTTCATGCGCCTCGTCGGCAAGATCGCGCTGTGGAAGTCGCTGCTCACCGCCTTCCTGTTCACGGCGATCATGTTCGTCACTTTCGACGTCGCCTTCGACGTCATCATGCCGAAAGGGCCGCTCGAAGCGGCCTTCGGTTACTAGGCGGACCCGCGATGGAAGCTTTCGGTCTTCTGCTTCACGGCTTCGCCGTCCTGCTGACGTGGAAGACGCTCGTGCTGATGATGGTCGGGCTCGTGCTCGGCATCTTCGTCGGCGTGCTGCCGGGTCTTGGCGGCCCCAACGGCGTCGCGATCCTGCTCCCGCTCACCTTCACGATGGATCCGACCTCGGCGATCGTGATGCTGTCCTGCATCTACTGGGGCGCGCTGTTCGGCGGCGCGATCACCTCGATCCTGTTCAACATCCCCGGCGAAGCCTGGTCGGTTGCCACCACCTTCGACGGCTATCCGATGGCGCAGCAGGGCAGGGCGGCCGAGGCGCTGACCGCGGCGTTCACCTCGTCCTTCATCGGTTCGCTGGTCGCCGTGCTGCTGATCACCTTCCTCGCGCCGATGATTTCGTCCTTTGCGCTGAAGTTCGGCCCGCCCGAGTTCTTCGCGGTGTATCTGCTGACCTTCTGCTCCTTCGTCGGCCTCGGGCGCGAGGCCAAGCACAAGACGGTCATCTCGATGTCGCTCGGGCTTCTGCTTGCCGGTGTCGGCATGGACACGGTGTCGGGCCAGCTGCGCATGACCTTCGGCTCGGCCGAGCTGTTGCGCGGCATCAACTTCCTGGTCGCGGTCATCGGCCTGTTCGGCATCAGCGAGATCCTGCTGACGATGGAGGAGCGGCTGGCGCTGCGCGGTCATGCCGCGAGCATCTCGCTGCGCGTGGTGCTGAGCGTGTGGAAGGACCTGCCGAAATACTGGGTGACACTGCTGCGCTCCTCCTTCATCGGCTGCTGGCTCGGCATTACGCCGGGCGGCGCGATCGCGGCGTCCTTCATGGGCTACAATCTCGCCAAACGCTTCGCCAAGGAGCCCGAGAGCTTTGGCAAGGGCCGCATCGAGGGCGTGTTCGCGCCGGAAACCGCCGCGCATGCCTCCGGCACCTCGGCGCTGCTGCCGATGCTGGCGCTCGGCATTCCCGGCTCCGGCACCGCTGCGATCCTGCTCGGTGGGTTGATGGTGTGGGGGCTCAATCCGGGTCCGCTGCTGTTCGTCGAGCACAAGGATTTCGTCTGGGGCCTGATCGCCTCGATGTATCTTGGCAATGTCGTCGGCCTCGTGCTGGTTCTGACCACGGTGCCGATCTTCGCTTCGATCCTGCGCGTGCCGTTCGCGGCCGTCGCGCCGATGATCATAGTGTCCTGCGCGATCGGTGCCTATGCGATCCAGAACGCGATGTTCGACATCTGGCTGATGCTCGGCTTCGGTGTCGTCGGCTACGTCTTCAAGAAGATTGGCATTCCCTTAGCGCCGTTCACGCTGGCGCTTGTGCTCGGCAACCGCGCCGAGGACGCCTTCCGGCTGTCGATGATCGGCTCCGGTGGCGACCTCAAAGTGTTCTGGTCGAACGGTCTGGTCGGCTCGATCACGACGCTGGCGATTCTGCTGCTGTTCTGGCCGGTGATCGACGGTTTGCTGGGCCGCGTCGGATGGACGCGCCGAGCGAAGTCCGCGCGTTGACCCGCGAAAGCTTCGCGCGAGGTCTCACACTACCTTGGCATCCCTCAGCTTGGCGATCTCGTCAGCGCCGAAGCCGAACTCCTTCAGCACCTCGTCGGTCTGCTCGCCGAATTCAGGCGGCCGCGCCACCATCTTGCTCGGCGTGCGCGATAGTGTCATGGGCTGGCCGACGAGGCGAATATGGCGGTTATCTTCGTTCGGCACATCCTGCGCGATGCCGAGATGCTTGACCTGGGCGTCCTCGAACATCTGGTCGATGGCGTAGATCGGCCCGCAGGGCACCCCGGCCTCGTTCAGTTCACGGACCCAGGTCTCGGTCGATTTCGTCACGGTGCGCTTCTCGATCTCAGCGTTGAGCGCATCGCGGTTTTTGGAGCGGGCAGGGGCCGTCGCGTAGTCGGGATGGTCAAAGAGTTCCGGCGCGCCGATTGCCTGCGCGCAACGCTCCCAGATTCGCCCGCCTGTGGTGGCGATGTTGATGTAGCCGTCCGAGGTCTTGAACACGCCGGTCGGGATGCTGGTCGGATGGTTGTTGCCGGCCTGCTTGGCGACCTCCTTCTCCATAAGCCAGCGCGCGGCCTGGAAGTCGAGCATGAAGATCTGGGCCTGGAGTAGCGAGGTCTGCACCCACTGGCCCTTGCCGGAGACTTCGCGCTCGAGCAGTGCGGTGAGGATGCCCATGGCGCAGAACAGGCCGGCGGTGAGGTCGGCGACGGGAATGCCGACCCGCATCGGACCTTCACCCGGCGCGCCGGTGATCGACATCAGCCCGCCCATGCCCTGCGCGATCTGATCGAAGCCCGGCCGCTTGTGATAGGGCCCGTCCTGGCCGAAGCCGGAGATGCTGCCATAGACGATGCGCGGGTTGATCTCGCGCAGGCTGTCATAGTCGATGCCGAGCTTCTTCTTCACGTCGGGCCGGAAATTCTCGACGACAACGTCGGCCTTGGCGGCGAGGCGCTTGAACACCGCAAGCCCGCGCTCGTCCTTCAGATTCAGCGTCATCGACCGCTTGTTGCGGTGCAGATTCTGGAAATCGGAGCCCCGCCGCGGCCCGCCTGGCTGCTCGCCGCCGGAATCCTCGGTAAGCGCGTCGATCTTGATCACCGTGGCGCCCCAGTCGGCGAGCTGGCGCACGCAGGTGGGCCCGGAGCGGACGCGGGTCAGATCGAGCACGGTGAAGCGCGACAGGGCTTCCGAGGCATGCGGAAAGGGCATATTTGGTGGCTCCGAGAACAGATTGCCGGCCTACCATAGTGTCGAAAGATCATGCGGCAAGCGTCGACTGGAGCAGCCGGCCATGCGCTGACCTCGAGAAGATCTGATAGGATGAGCTACTACGAGCCGGCATTGCTCGACGCCGATTAGCGCGACAGACGCCTGAGGTCGGCACGCGCCTTGTCGGCGAGCCGGTCGTCACCGCGGCGCGGCGGCGCTATCGGTTTCATGATCACTCGCACGACTGTGCTCAGCAGCGGCACGATGGGCATCGAGATTCTCGTTGTGCCGGCAGCTGGCCGAACGACCAAGGGCACCATCGACCGCGTGGTCGCTGGAGTCGCTTTGGCGATCTGCACTCGACGTCAATCCTCCCCAAAATCGTGCGTCGTTTCGATCCCCATCGAAACCGGTGCCTCTGGATTCCCTAACACCGTGGAACTAGTATCGAGCGCGAGCAGGGAAGGGGCGGCATGACATCTTGCGGCAAACGCGATTCCGATTTCCGGCACCATGCCCGGCTGTTGCGATGGGTCGGCTGGGCCGTCGCCGCGGTGCTCGTGCTCCTGCCACCGATCCACGCCCACGCCCGGTCCCTCGGCCATGGCATCTCCGCGTTCCAGCGGCAGGACTATGTGACGGCGTCCCGCGTCTTCATTCCGCTCGCCGAGCGCGGCAACGTGGCGGCGCAGTCCTATCTCGGCTTCCTGTTCGAGACCGGCCGCGGCGTGCCGCAGAACTACACCGAAGCTGCGATGTGGTACCGGCGGGCGGCGGAGCAGGGCGACAGCCGCGCGCAATATTCGTTGGGGCTGCTCTACGATCGCGGCCAGGGCGTGCCGCAGGATATCGTCGAAGCCTCCAAATGGCTGAACCTGTCGACCGCGGCATCGCCGCCGCGGGTGCGCGAGTCCCGGGCCCGGATCCGCGACGCCGTCACCACCAAGATGACGCGCGGGGAGATTGCCCAGGCCCGCCTGCGGGCGCTGGAATGGGCGCCGAGCCGCGAGCACTGACGCCGGGCGCCGGGGGGTCCACGACCCCTCCGACAAAAAAGTCGAAAACAACCCCATGCACAGTAGACGATCGCAGCCGGCGGATGCGTGGCGCCTGCGCCGCGACGAGGATTCACCCTGAGCGCGTCGGGCTTTAGCCGGGCCAGCCGGCAAGCCAGTTTAGATACCAGGTCTCGCCCAGCCATCCGATCCAGATCGACGGCGCCAGGAACAGGCCGAACGGCAGGAAGGCGGTCCCGCGCAGCGCTCTCCTGTGCAAGGCAGCATTGGCGACATAGGCGCCGATTGCGAGCAGCGCCGCGAGCTCGATCACCGCGGCCACCGTCGCAAGATCGAGCCAGGCCCCGCTGACGGCAGCGAGCTTGACGTCGCCGAGCCCGAGCCCGTCGCGGCCGCGCCAGTACCGGTAGGCCAGCATCAGCAGCAGCAGCGGAAGCGCCACGACCACGGCGCGCGCGACCGGCCAGAACAGCGCTTCGGCACCGACATCGGGCACGAAGGCGGCGGCGCGGAGCAGGGCGAGCGCGAAGGCGGCCCCGGTCAGCTCGTTCGGGATCAGATAGTGGCGGGCATCGTTCGCGGCGATGGCGAGCATGAGAGCGACCAGGAACGCACCATAGAGGCCTTCCGCGGCGGGGGCCGTGACGAGGCTTGCGAACACGCCGACAAGCAGCGCGAAGCTGAGGACCAGCGGAGCGCGTATCCCGTCATGCGGATCTTCCTCGGCCACGCCGTCAGCGCGCGGCCTTGGGCGGGCTGACGGTGACCACCGGATTGCTGGTCCCGACCAGGCGGCTGTTCATCTTGCTGCGCATCTCCTCGGCGATGACATGCGCATCGACGCCGTCCTTGATGACGGTCGGGCGGATGAACAGGATCAGCTCGGTGCGTGCGCGCGCATTGGTCTGGTGCGAGAAGGCATCGCCCACGCCGGGAATTGAATCGAGGACGGGAATGCCCTGGCGCTGCTTGTTCTCGGTCTCGCTGATCAGGCCGGCGAGCAGCACGGTCTGCCCGCTCGTCACCGCGATCGAGCTCTTGACCCGGCGCTGCGAGATCGTCGGCGTCAGCGAGTTGGCGCTGCCGGCGGCCACGCTCGAGATCTCCTGCTCGATGTCGAGCACGACGTTGCCGTTGGCGTTGGCGCGCGGCAGCACGCGCAGGATGATGCCGGTGTTCTTGTAGTCGATGGTGTTGACCACGGTGTTGTTGGCGGTCAGCACCGTCGCGGTGCCGGTCGAGAATGGCACCTGATCGCCGACCTGCAACGTCGCCGGCTGATTGTCGAGCACCACCAGCGACGGGTTCGACAACACCTTGACGTTGGTGACACCGTGCAGCGCGTCGAGAATGACACGCGGCGAGTTCTCCGAGCCGATCAGGAAGTTGAAGCCCGGCAGCACGCGTCCGAGCAGCGCGCCGGACGCGGCGTTGACGGCGTTGGACGCCGCTTCGACGGCGCCGCTGCCAACGGTCGCGGCATTGCTGACGCCGGAGATGGTGTTGGAGATCGAGCCCTTCTGGCTCGCCAGGAAGAACTGCACGCCGTAATTCAACTGGTCGTTGAGCGTCACCTCAGCGATCGTCGCCTCGATCGCGATCTGGCGCTGCGGCCGGTCGATCTGCCGGATCGTCTGCTCGACGACGCGCTGCGCGTCCTGATTGGCATAGACGAGAACGGCATTGTTGGTGACGTCGGCGGTGATCCGCACGTTCTGCAGGATGCCGTTGATGCCGGACTTCGCACCGTTGCCATTGCCCGACAATCCACCGGCGCTGTTGTCCTGCGCAGGTGTTGCGGACGCGGCAGGCGCGGGGCGGGCGCCGAATGATGATCCCGGAGGTCCGGTGACCGGGGTCGCAGCGCCGGACGCAGCTGTCGGCAGTGCGCTCAGTGAGGCGACAGGATTAGTCGAGGTCGACGTCGAAATCCCCGCGCCGGGCGCCACCTGGCTCGACGCGCTGTCGAGCGTCGAGTTGCTCGCCGCGCTCTGGTTGAACAGCATCTCGTTCAGCATCGCCACGACCAGCTTGGAATTGCCGTAGCGCAACGGATAGGATTTCAGGTTCACGCCATCAGTATCGGAACGGTCGAGCCGCGCAATCCAGGTCTGCGCGCGCTTCAGATATTCCGGCTTCTGGCTCACCACGAGGATCGAGTTGAGCCGCGCGATCGGCTGCAGCTTGATAACGTTCTGGCCCATGCCGCCTTCGCCGGAATCCATGATCTTCTCGATCTCGGCGATGACAGGCTCGGGCGAGGAATTGCGCACCGGGAAGATGCCGACCGATTGTCCGCGCATCCAGTCGGCGTCGAATGACAGAATTGTGTCGACCGCAGTCGCCCGGTCCGTTCCGCTGCCGCTGACGATCAGCGTGTTGCGGGAATTGTCGGGGCGCATGGTTGAGGCTTTCACGCCGAAAGCATCGAGCAGCTTGAAGATGTTTTGCGCCGACGTGTAGCGCAGCGGCACGACGGTGATGCCTTGGCCTGCTTCGGTGCTTGCCGAGCGGTCGATGCCGCCGGGCCCGGCTTCCGGCGCCGGCAGCAGGCGATAGCCGGTGCGATCGCGCACAAGCGCTACCCCTGACATGCGCAACGCATTTTCCAGAACGTAGATCGCGTCGGCCTTCGGAACCGGCCGCACCGACGCGAGCGTCACGGTTCCCTGCACGCGGGGATCGATCGTGTAGCCGATATTGAGGACGTCGCCGAGGACGACCTTGGCCACGGTTGCGACCGGCGCATTCTCGAAATTGAGGTCATACCCGCTGCCGCCGCCGTCGTCGCGCTCGGCCAGCGCTCCGCCCTGCGGTGCGCCATCGCTCAGATAGATCGCAGGTTTCGACGATCTCGGCTGGCCAACGCCGGTTGCCCCGGCATCCGCAGGTTGCCGCGGCTGGAGGTCGAGGCCGCGGATCTTGTCGACAAGATCCTGGGCGCGCGGGTCCTTCGGGTCCGCCTCGACCGACTGGTCCGCGGTGACGATGCAGGCTGCGAGCAGGAAGGAGGACGACAACAGGAGGAGCATTCCAGTCAACGCTGAGTGTCGGCGCAAAAGCGGCTGGACCACTTCGAACAAGATACGCCTACCAACGCTGCGAGAAAAAAGCATCCGATCCCCTTGGTTCGGACGCGCAATAATTTGCGACACGATTATGTTTTTGCTAAGAAATAAGTCAAGGGCAAAGGACCTTCCGTGCTCCGTCGAAGCTGTTGTATTCAAGTAATAGCAAGGTCAACGCCGTGAATGCGATGCGCGACCGCTCCGCCGATAGCTTCAGGCAGCATCTCCTCGAAAAATATTCACTGCCGCCGCGAGCGCACGTCCGTGTCGAACGGTCAGCCAATCCGGCGCTGACGCGTCCACTGCGTGAATTTTGGGAGGCCACTGATCTGTCGGCGGCGGAGTTCGCCGACGAGCTGTCCGATTATTTTGCTCTGCCGCGGATGAGCCTTCCGCAACTGCTCACGACCACGCCCCGCCTCGAAGGTTTTTCGCGGCGATTTTTGCGAGAATCCACCATCTTTCCCTTTGGCGCGCCGGATGGTGGATTTCACCTGGCTGTTGCCGATCCCTCCGACTCGGCGGCCGTCCGTGCCGTCGAAATCGTGTTCGGAACGCCGGTCGATGTCGTCGTAGCGTCATATGAGGATATTACGACGGTCTTGGATCAGCGAGCCGATGCCGACGGTGCGAATGCAGACCAAAGCACTGACCGCGCGGTGCAGTCCGACGACGACATCGAGAGCCTGCGCGATCTCGCCAGCGGTGCGCCGGTGGTGCGCGCGCTCAACGATCTCCTGGAGCGCGCGGTCGATCTGCGCGCCAGCGACATTCATGTCGAGCCGTTCCGGGCTGGTCTCGTAGTGCGCATGCGCGTCGACGGCTTGTTGCGCGCGCTACCGTCGCCGCACGGCATCCCGCCGCAGGCGCTGATCTCCCGCATCAAGATTCTCGCCAGCCTCAACATCGCCGAGCGCCGCTTGCCGCAGGACGGCGCGGCGCGCGTCCGCGTCGGCCGCAACGAGCTCGACGTCCGCGTCGCGACCATGCCGACGCAGCATGGCGAGAGCGCCGTGATCCGTCTGTTGCCGCGCGACCGCGGTCTGCTCGAGATGAGCAAGCTCGGCCTGCGGACCCGAGACGAGAGCGTGATGACGCGGCTGCTCGCGATGCCGCACGGCATGATCGTGATCACCGGGCCGACCGGCAGCGGCAAGACCACCACGCTTGCGACCATGCTGTCGATCCTCAACGAGCCGACGCGCAAGATCCTCACCATCGAGGATCCCGTCGAGTACGAGATCCCCGGCATCAACCAGTCCCAGGTCAAGCCGTCGATCGGGCTGACCTTTGCCTCCGCCATGCGCTCTTTCGTGCGCCAGGACCCCGACGTGATCATGGTCGGCGAGGTCCGCGACGCCGAGACCGCGCATATCGCGATCCATGCTGCGCTCACCGGCCATCTCGTGCTGACGACGCTGCACACCGAGACCGCGGCTGCGGCCGTGCCGCGCCTGATCGATCTCGGCATCGAGGGTTTCCTGCTCAAGTCGACGCTACGCGCGGTGGTGGCGCAGCGGCTGGTCCGCATGCTCTGCGACCGTTGCAAGGTGCCGCACGCACTGACCGAGGCCGATCTTGCCAAGGATCCGCGCTTTGCCGTGATCGGCTTCAGGTGCGGCGAGGTCGTGCACGAGGCCCGCGGCTGCGAACGCTGCGGCGGCACCGGCTATCGCGGCCGCAACGGCGTGTTCGAGATCCTCGAAATGTCCGACGAGGTCCGTACGCTGATCGGGCCGCAGACCGACTCCCACTCCATCGACGCCGCTGCGATGCGGGGCGGCATGACGACGATGCTGGAGGATGCGGTCGCCAAATGCCGTTCCGGGTTGACGACGGTGCCCGAGGTCTTCCGCGTCACGACGGTGCGTTAGACACATGCCGAACTATCGCTATCGCGCGCTTAGTGCCAACGGCGAACTGGTCTCCGGGGCCATCGCCGCGCCGGCGCCGGGCGACGTGGCGCAGCGGATCGAGCGGCTCGGCCTGGTGCTGGTCGACAACGTCACGCAAGAAGAGGGCGGCGTAGCGGGCAGCGTGTTCAGCCTCTTCAGCCGGCCGAAGCCGGAAGATGTCACCGTCCTCACCCGCGATCTCGCGCTGCTTCTGCGCGCCGGCGCCCGCATCAATGACGCACTGGAGCTGCTTGCGGCCGATCCCGATTTAGGCCGGCTGCGTCCGGTCGTTGCCGACATCCGGTCGCGCGTCGTCTCGGGCGAGAGCTTTGCCGAAGCGCTGGCGCGGCACGAGGGGCTGTTTCCGCCGATGTATATCGCGCTTGTGCGGGTCGGTGAGGCCTCAGGATCGCTCGACCAGGTGCTGGAGGTGCTGGCCGGCGAACGTGCGCGCAGCGAGGCCTTGCGGCGCCGGCTGTCGGATGCGATCCGCTACCCCCTGTTCGTGCTGGGTGCGGCCGGCTGCGTGCTGCTGTTCTTCCTGACATTCGTGCTGCCGCAGTTCGCCAGCGTGTTGCAGGATTTCGGCGCCAAGGTCGATCCGATCGTCGGCGTCTTCCTCAATATCTCGACGTTCTTGCGCGGCAATTCCGACGCGGTGTTGGCCGGGCTTACGACCGCCGTCGCAGCGACGTGGCTCGTGCTGCGGCAGGAGCGTGTCCGCCGCGGACTAACCAATGCGATCGTGCGGCTGCCGGCGATCCGCAACGTGATGGGTGCGTACCGTACGGCGCTGTTCTGCCGCAATCTCGGCCTGCTGCTCGGTAGCGGTGTCAATCTCACCGTCACGCTGCGCATCCTGGTCGACATGATGGCGACGACAGGATCGTCCACGGTCTGGAGCGATGCCGCCGACCGCGTCCGCCATGGCTCCAAGCTGTCCGATGCGCTCGCCGAGACCGAGGCGTTGCCGCCGATGGCGGTGCGGATGCTGAGATTGGGCGACGAGACCGGTCAGCTGCCGATGCTGTCCGGCCGGGTCGCCGAATTCTACGAGACCAAGCTGCAACGCACGCTCGACCGCGCGGTCGGCATTGCCGGACCTGCGGCGATCATCGCAATCTCGCTCGTCGTCGGTGGCCTGATCACATCGGTGATGACGGCGCTGATGTCGGTGAGCCAGATTGTCGGTTAGGTGAAGGGTAACGGGAGGGGCGTGAAAGTGACCAGACATCGATCGTCAAGGCGGCGCCTGCGGCGCGACTCCGGAGGAGAGGCCGGCTTCACCCTGGTCGAGATGCTCGTCGTCATCACCATCATCGGCATGATCATGGCGCTGGTCGGCCCGCGGGTGCTGAACTATCTCAGCGAGTCGAAGGCCAAGGCGGCGAAGATCCAGATCGAGAGTTTCTCCAGCGCGCTCGATCTCTACTATCTCGATCTCGGCCGCTATCCGACGTCGAATGAGGGCCTCACCGGGCTGACGCGCAGCAACAACCAGGCCGGCTGGAACGGGCCCTATCTGCGCGGCGGGGTCGTGCCCAATGATCCCTGGGGCCACGTCTATGTCTATCGCTCGCCGGGCGCGAGCGCGCCCTACGATATCATCTCGCTTGGCTCGGACGGTCAGGAAGGCGGCAGTGGAACGGCGGCCGACATTGTCAGCGGCGCGCGCTGAGGCAATCCGCGATGCGCGCGGTTTTGCGCTGATCGAGATCCTGTGCGTGCTCGCGATCATCGGCCTGCTCGCGGCGATCATTCTGCCGGCAATCCCGCGCTCGACGACGCGGGCGAAGCTTGAGAGTTACGCGGTCGAAACCGCGGCGCTGCTGAAATCCGATCGCAACTCGGCACTGCGCCGCCAGGTCTGGGTCGCAACCCAGGTCGACGCGGAGGCGCGCGCGATCCGCTCCGGCGTGACCGGACAGACCATCCGCCTGCCGCGCGACGTGGTCGTGCAGGCGACGCTGGCCGCGCGCTGCGCCGATCGCGCCACGGGGCGGTCGATCGATTTTTTTCCGTCGGGCATGTCGTGCGGCGGGACGATCGCGCTGGCGCGGCCTGGCATGGGTTACGAGGTGCGCGTCAACTGGCTGACCGGAGGTGTCGAGATTGTCCCGCAGAAGCTGCTCTGACGGCGCCGCCGGATTCACGCTGATCGAGGCGCTGGTCGCGCTTGCGATCATCGCCATCGTGCTCGGAACCATCGGCTCCGTCATCGCCGTCACGACCAAGGGCACGCGCTCGATCGACCAGCATCTGGCGCTGGCCGGCACGGCCGAGACCTTGCTTGCGGATTTGCCGGCGCGCGGCCTGCTGAAGCCCGGCCGGCAGAGCGGGCAGCTCGCCGGCAGCCGCTGGCGCGTCGATATTGCGCCGATGAACGTTGCCGGCGGCAATCCCGCCACCGATCGCTTCGTGCCACTGGCGGTCAACCTGCGCCTCCAGCGCGCCGACGGCAGCGCGATCCAGGTCACGACGGTGAAGCTGGTGCCGAGGCCAACGCAATGAAGCGCCTGCACCGCGCGTTGGCGTCCGAAGCGGGTTTCACGCTGCTCGAAGTGCTACTGGCAACGCTGCTGATGACGGTGATCCTGGCCGCGCTCGCGACCGTGACGGCGCAGTGGCTGCCGAACTGGAATCGCGGCATTGCGCGGGTGCAGCGCGCCGAGCGCCTCGCCACCGGGCTCGACCGCATCGTGGCCGATCTCTCCGTCGCCGAGCAGATGACCGTGAACGGCGATGCCAGAGTGCCGCTGTTCGACGGCGCCGAATTGTCGGTGACCTTCCTGCGCACCGCGCTCGGCCCGAGCGCGCGCCCGGGCCTGGAATTCATCCGCCTGATCGAGAAGGCCGACGTGCAGGGGCTGGCGCTGGTGCGCGAGCGCGCGCCGTTCCAGCCGATGCCGACCGACGGACAGATCCGTTTCGTCGACCAGGTGGTGCTGATCCGCGCGCCGTTCCGCGTCAGCTTCGCCTATGCCGGGCCCGACAGGCAGTGGCAGCCGATCTGGCACGGTCAGTCGCAACTGCCGGATCGCATCCGCATCACGGTGCGCGATAGCGCCACTGGTCAGGTGCTGGCGGTTTCGGCCGCGGTGTTGCCGCACATCACAGCGCCGGCCGAATGCGCGCGTGCCAAGAATCCGACGACCTGTGTGGCGGGCACTGGGCCGCAACAGGCGGAGAAAAAAGAGGAGCAGCAGCTGTGAGCGGCGCGGCGCATGATCGGGGAGAGCTTCGCGATGACCACGGCTTCATCGTCATCGTGGTGCTCTGGATGCTGGCTGCGCTCGCTACGCTCGCGCTGATCTATCTGACCTATGTCACCAACACCGCGGTCACGGTCGCCGTCAACACCGACCGCTTGCAAGCCGATGCCTTGATGAACGCGGGCCTCGAGCTCGCGGCCTATCGGCTGACCGCGCAAAGCGAGGCGACCCGCCCGACCAGCGGCACCTTCAACGCCCGCGTCGGGGCGGGCCGGGTGGCCGTGACGTTCCGCTCGGAGGCCGCGCGCATCGATCTCAACATGGCGTCAAAAGCCGTCCTCGCAGGCCTGATGACAGGGCTCGGCGTCTCCGCGTCGGATGCGCCCGACTACGCCGATAGGATCCTGGCGTGGCGGTCGTCGACGGAGCCAGGCCAGGACAATCCGGAAGATTCCTACTACCGCACGCTCGGCGCGCCCTACCTGCCGCGCCACGCGCCGTTTCCGCACAGCGACGAGCTGTGGCTGGTGCGCGGCATCCCGCCGGCGGTGATCGAGCGCGTGCTGCCCTTCGTCACCGTGTTCAGCAACATGCGCACCGTGAATGTGCTGGATGCCGCGCCGCAGGTGGTGGCGGCGTTGCCGAATATGACACCGGAGACCCTGCAACGCCTGCTGCGCGACCGTGCCGATCCCAACGTGGACCCGCAGTCCCTGATTGGGCTCGCCGGCAGTGCCAGCGCGACGATCGAGGGATCGAAGGCCTACCGTGTGACGGTTGCCGCCGAGGCGCCGTCGCACCGGCAGAGCTCGGCCGAGATCGTCATCCTGCTTCTTGAAAGCGGCGATGAGCCTTATCGTGTATTGTCGTGGCACAACGCCTTCGACGGCTCTGCCGGAAAGCCTCTGTGAGATGAGTTCGCTCAATTCCCTGCGCGCGATCTTCGATGCCTGGACCGGCACGGTGGCCGGTGCTGCGGTGGCCGGACTGGAGCGCATGGTCTCGCCGCGCCTGGTGCGGCTGGTCGAAGGCGAGACCGGCGCGTTCGCGCTGGAGGTTGCGAAGCCGGAGAACGCGCCGAGGGAGATCGCGTTCGAGGACGGCAAGTTCACCGGCGCCAATCTCGCGCCAATCGTCCGCGGCTGCCGCGTCGAGATCGTGCTGCGGCCGGCGCGCTTCCTGTTCCGTCCGCTGGAGCTACCGGCGCGTGCGGCCGATTTCCTTGACGGCATCGTCCGGGCGCAGATCGATCGGCTGACGCCGTGGAGCGCGGGCGATGCCGTGTTCGGTTGCAGCGCGCCGGTCGCGCAGGGCAGCGAGAGCATCACCACGATGATCGCGGCCGCACCGCGCCGGCTGGCGATGGGCTATGTCGAGGCAGTGTCCGGTTTTCATCCGTCCGCGATCGCGGTTCTGACCGAGCCGGCCGAGGGCGGGCGCGTCAAGGTGTTCGAGCAGAAGTCGCGCGGCGCGATCGACCCGGTGCGGTTGAGCCGGACGCTGCAGGCGGTGCTGGCGGTTGCCGCGATCGCCGCCGTATTCGGTTCTATCGTCGCGGGCTATCTGGCCGACAGTTTGAGCGCGCAGGAGAGCGAGCTCGAGCAACAGATCACCCAGCGCCGTGCCGCGATCCGCGGTGCCGACGGTGGCGAGCGATCGCCGCTGGCGCTGCTGGAGCGGCGCAAATACGACACGCCGGCGAGCGTGATCGTGCTGGAATCGCTGAGCCGTCTGCTGCCCGACCACACCTATGTCACCGAGATGCATCTGGCCGGCAACAAGCTCCAGATAGCAGGCATCACCCGCGATGCGCCCTCGCTGATCCCGCTGATCGAGCAGTCCCAGCACTTCATCCGCGCGACCTTCTACGCCCCGACCACGCGCAGCTCGACCGATCCCGGCGAGCGCTTTCACATCGAGGCGCAGATCGAACCGAGGAACGCGCCATGAAAAGCGGCATGAGCAGCGGCGGGATGGCAAGCGGAAACGTGGTCGCGCGGTGGCTGAGCGGCTCGCCGCTGATCGCGGTCACGCTCTACCTCGCGGTGACGGCCGCCCTGTTGCTGATGGCGGGCCTGTCGATCGCCGACGTCATCGCCCACCGCCAGGCGCTGGCGCAGACCTCCGACCTGCTCGACCAGCTGCGCGGCCGCAAGGGCGCCGCCAAGAATGCCGCGGCCATCTCGGCTGAGCATCCCGGCACGCCGTTCCTGGAAGGGCCGACGGTGACGGTCGCGGGCGCCAACTTGCTGCAGCGGGTTGCGGCCGCGGTCGGCAATGTCGGCGGCTCGGTGCAGTCCTCGCAGGTCGACGTCTCCGGCGCGCAAATGAAGGACGGCTTCGTCGGCCTCGTCGTCAGCTGCGAGCTGGAGCAGCCCGCGTTGCAGAAGGTGCTCTACGATCTCGAGGCCGGCATGCCGTTCCTGTTCGTCGACCAGCTTGACGTCCAGGTGCCGCAGGCCACGGCGCTGAACGAAGCCAGTACCGGCCGCGTCAGGGTGATTTTGGGCGTCTCCGGCCAATGGCAGGCGGGGAAGTAGGGCGGATCGACCGTGGTTCGGAGTGGGGTTGAAGGCAAGGCGTATCGGATTTAGTTTGCTGCGAGAGGCTTGCCGCGCGCTGGCGCGGTCGGCCGCAAGGAAATCCCGATGTCCGTCTGGCTGAGATCGACAGGATTGGCTGTGCTGTGCGTGGTGCTCGGCATCGCCGCGACTATGGCTGCGACGTCGTCACGCGTGGACATCCTGTCTGACGATGGCGCTGGCAGCCCAGCCGAAAGCGTCGATGTCGGCGCGGTGAGGCCGATTGCCCGGCCGGCGCCGGCTACGAGCAAGCCTGCGCCGCGCGGCAATCCGCTCTGGTCGGTGCCGCTGTCGGCGCTGACCGGGACCCAGGAGCGCCCGATTTTCTCGGCGACGCGGCGGCCGCCACCGCGCGCGGTTGCGGCTGCCCCGATCGAAGAGGCCCACGCGCCGCCGCCGAAGCCCGTCGACGCGCCGCCGCCGCTGATGCTGGTCGGGGCCGTGGTGGGCGAGGGCGATGCCATCGCGATCCTGGTCAACCGCACCGACCAGAAAGTCGTCCGTCTGCGGCAAGGTGAATCGCTGGGCGGCTGGTCGCTCATCTCGGTCCAGCCGCGCGAGGTGACGTTCAAGCAGGGCGATCGCAGCGAGGTGCTGGCGCTGCAACGGCCCGACGGAACGTCCGCACCGGCAGGCACGCCGGCAACGGCGGCGGCGCCCGCCGACTCCGGCGGCAAGCTGACCATGCCGACCACGGCCAACACGTCGTTTGCGCCTTTCGTGCCGCGGTCGACGCCGAAGAACGGCGAGGCGGACGGGCTCTGAGCGCCGCACCAGCTGGCGCGATGTGGACGCATTCGGACGCCATTGCCTAAGCCGTTCAACCGCCTTAAGACGCGGCTTCAACGCCTCAATTGCCGGGAAGGATGCGGCTTGACCGACACGCAGACTGACGCGCCCGGCAAGGCTGATAGTCCGAGCGGCTCCGGCGGCGCCGGGCGGGCCCACCGGCTCGTTCGCGGCTGGTCGGCCAATCTGGTCCAGATGGTGTTGGGCCTGACCCAGCAATTGCTGCTGATCCCCGCATTCCTGCACGTCTGGAGCGGCGACCTGCTCGCGGGGTGGCTTGCGATCTATGCCGCCGGAAACCTTGTCATCGTAGCGGATGCCGGATTGCAGTTTCGCGCCATCAATCGGTTTCTCGCCTTCAAGTCCTGCGCCGATTGCGACGGGCGCACGGCGAGCGTCTACCTCGGGATGCTGCGGATCTATCTCGCGCTCGTCGCCGGGCTCGGCGTCCTGCTCTGCGCGGCCCTGTATCTCGCACCGCCGTCGGCCGTGCTCGGTTTTCACGCGATGCCGACATTCGACGCCGCGATGCTGATGATGACGCTGGGAACGCTCCTGAGTTTGCCCGCCAATCTCTGCTCCGGCCTCTATCGCGTCCGGGGCCTGTATGGCCGGGCCGTGTGGCTGCAAAACGCCGCGCTGCTGCTCGGCCAGATCGCGCAGCTTGCAGCGCTCACCACGTTTGGAAGCCTGCTCGCGGTGGCGATCGCCTTCGTGTCGACGCAGCTCCTCTACACGATCTTCATTGTCGGCTTCGACGCGCCGCACCGTTTTCCGTTCCTGCGCCGTGCCGCACGGACGCCACCCGTCTCGCCATCCTGGCGCTGGAGCATCGGCCAGTTCGGCCGCGCGCTGCCCTTCGCGATCGCGAACATCACCGAGCTTGCGCTCGTCAACGTTCCGGTTCTGCTCGTCTCGGCGCTTGTCACCGATCGCGTCGCGGTGGTGCAGTGGGGGCTGACGCGCGCGATCGCGAGCCTGGTGCGCGGGCTATGTCTCCAAACCGCCTTGCCGCTCGGTGCCGAGCTCGGGCACGATCATGCCATCGGAGACAAAGAGCGGCTCCGCCGTCTTTACGCTCATGGATCGGTGTTCGTCACCGGGCTTGCGTGCCTGGTCGTCGCGGGCTTTCTGCCGTTCTGGCCCGATTTCTTCGCACTGTGGACCCATGGCAGCATACCCTACGACGGGCTGCTTGCAGTGACGCTGCTGCTCGGCTCGGCCGCAGGCGCGCCCTCGCTGATGGCGTTGGTCTTTGCCAATCACAGCAATCGCGGCGCGCTTCTGATCCGGACCAAGGGGCTCCAGTTCGTCGTATTCTTGCTGCTGGCCTTCGTCCTGATACCGAGGCTCGGACCGCTCGGCGCGGCACTTGCCGTAGTCGCGAGCGACGTTCTCATTCAGTTCGGACTGCTGACGCTGGTGATCATATGGCAGACCCTGCGCCACCCGCTCAGGCACGCCGCATTCCTGATGCTCACGGCCGCGGGGATCGTGGCGCCAGGCTGGCTGATCGGGCTCGCAATCACCGCACTCCTGCCGGGGAGCGGGCTCGTGCATTTCGTCCTGGAGTGCGCGATCTGGATGGCGGTGGTCGGCGGGCTCGCAAGCCCGCTGTTGAACACGGCGCTGCGCGAGCGGCTGCGGGCGCTGGTTCCTGCGTAGCCGATGATCTCAGCGTGCAGTCAGCGCCAGCCGGTGCTTCAGCCGTTCCAAATGACGGCCGAATTCCTGGTGACCGGCCTTGGTCTCCTCGGCAAACTGCGCGAGCCGGAGATGTCCGGCCGCGCTCAGGCGCCCGCGCGTGCCCTCGGCGCGGAGACTGATGATGGCGTCTGCGAGTGAGCGCGGGTCGTCATAGTCGAACAGGATCGCGGCGTCGCCGGCCTGCGCCTTGAAGGCTTCGGGATAGATCACAGGCGTGCCGACCGCCCAGGCTTCCAGCGGCGGCAGATTGGTGGGGCCGAAATAGGTCGGCATCACCAGCGCCGATGCGCCGCGGTAGAGCGCGCCGAGCTCGGCGGATTCGACGAAGCCGATGATGGAGATCTGGTCGGACAATCCGTAGGTGCGGATCGCCAAGTCGATCTTGTCGCGACCGCTGCGGTTGGAGCCGCACAGCACCAGTCGCTCGGTGACGCCACGTTCGCGCAATAGGGCGAGCGCAGCGAGCAGCGTGATGTGGTTCTTGTGTGGCCAGAACTGCGCCGGATAGAACAGATAACCCGGCTCGATCCGGTATTTCGCCAGCACGGCGGCATCGGCGGCGGCATCGGGCGCAGACCTGCTGATATAGGTCGATGGCGAGAACGGGATGCAGATCGCGCGGTCCCGTTCCATGGCGTAGCGGCGGCAGAGATCGTCGATCAGCTCGGACGCGTTGACGATCACCGCGACCGCCTTGGTGCTGGCCAGGCGAAACAGGATCTCGCGGCGCTCGAATTCGCCGAAGGTGCGCACTTCCGGAAACTCCGGCGCATCGCGATGGCAGCCGTCGAAGATCGTGATGATGAAAGGTAGCTGATGAAGCAGCAGGTGCCGTTTCGAGGTCGAGGTGAAATGCACGACGTCGACGCCGTCGCGGATCAAAGCGCGCTCGAACGGTGATTTCAGCTTCAGCGCAATCTGGACGAGATCGAACGGCCCACAATATTTCAGGAACAGGAAAGCATAGTCGAGCGCGCCGAACTTGCGCAGGTGGGCCGCGACGCCGAACTGCTTCAGGATCTCCAGCGTCTTCGGATAGGGCGAGTAAACCACGATCTCGTTGCCGGACTTGGCCGCCCAGTCGCGCAGCCAGAGCAGGTCATTGAGCGGCTGCTGGAAGCCGCCGCCGACCTCGAGCGCCTGTTCCAGCATGACGGCGAGCCGCAGCGGCCTCACGGCGTGCCGCTCTTTCTGGCGACCGCGTAGGCCGCCCAGTTCTTCGAACTCGGCGCGTCCTGCGTCAGCCATGCGGCGTGAGCGGCGGGCTGGAAGCCGCTCGCCTCGAGTGCGGCGTCGATCTCGAACGGAAACCAGTAGCGCATGTGGTGCGCTTCATCGACGCGACGGATCGTGGCGCGATCCGTGTCCTCGCAGAACAGGGTGTAGTTCACTGTGACGGTCGCGGCCTGCTCATCATGCTCGGATTGCGCAATCCGGGTCAGGCGCAGCGGCTTCTGCTCGATCACCTTGACGCGCGTCTCGACGCCCTGCGCCAGCACGGCGCCGCCATACCAATAATCGAAGAAGAACAGGCCGCCTGGCTTCAGCGCGGCATGCGCCGTGCGGAACATCGCCGTCAGTGCATCGCGGCTGGTCTGATAGCTGGCCACGTGAAACAGCGACACCACCGCATCGTAGTCGCGTTCCGGTCCGGTCTCGCAGACGTTGCCCTGCCGGAACGGAATCGAGAGCCCGGCCTGCGCGGCGCGCGCCTTGGCGCTCGCGATCATCTCATGGCTGAGATCGATCCCGGCAACGTTCCACCCATTGCGGGCGAACGCGAGTGCATGCAGTCCGGTGCCGCAGCCGAGATCGAGCAGCTTGCCGGAGGATACGCCGTGATCGCGCAGGCGTGCTTCGACGAACGATGTCTCCGCCGCGTAATCCTTGTCCTGATAGAGCAGGTCATACCAGGGCGCGTAGTCGGCGAACACCGTCACGCCAGGATCTCCTTGAGCACCTGTGCGGAGCGCGCGATCTCGTCATCAGTCAAGGCAAGTCCGCTCGGCAGGTAAAACCCGCGACGGGCGATGTATTCCGCATTCGGATGAGATTCGTCGAGCATCAAGCCCATCCGGCGCAGCACCGGCTGCTCGTGCATGCACCAGAAGAACGGTCGCGTGCCGATGCCCTTTTCGCCGAGGCGACGCATCGCCTCCTTGGCGTCGAACGGCACGCTGTCGTCCAGCACGACGCCGTAGACCCAGTAGATGTTGTCGGCATAGTTGGTGCTGGCGACCGGGCGGCGGATGCGGTCGACGCCGGCGAGATGCTCGTCGTAGAGCCGGCCGATCCGGCGCTTGAGCTCGACCGTGCGCGGCAGGCGCTCGACCTGGGCGACGCCGAGCGCGGCCTGGAGGTTGGTCATGCGCGCGTTCCAGCCGAGCTCCTCGTGGACGAAACGCTGCTGCGGCTGGAAGCAGAGATTGCGATAGCCTTGCAGCCGGTCGGCGAGCGCGTCGTCGTCGGTGAGGATCATGCCGCCTTCGCCGGTGGTGACATGCTTGTTGGGATAGAAGCTGAATGTCGAGACGTTACCGAAGCTGCCGCAGGGCGCGCCACGATAGGTCTGACCGTGCATCTCGGCCGCGTCCTCGATCACCTTCAGATCATGCTTACGGGCGAGCGTCATGATCGGTTCGAGATCGACCGGCAGGCCGTAGATGTGCACCAGCATGATCGCGCGCGTGCGCGGCGTGATCGCGGCCTCCACGCCCTCGACCGTCATGTTCCAGGTCGCTTCATCGCAATCGACCCCGACGGGCACGAGGCCCGCGCGGACCACGGCAGCGGCGCAGCTGATGATCGTGAAGGTCGGGATGATAACTTCGGAGCCTTGCTCGAGGCCGAGCGCATGGACGGCGATGTCGAGCGCGACCGAGCCGTTGGTCACCGCGATGCCGTGGCGCCGCCCGGCGGCCTCCGCCAGCGCCTGCTCGAAGCGCTTGATGAACGGTCCTTCCGACGAGATCCAGCCGGTGCGGATGCATTCGGCGAGATAGTCGGCCTCGTTGCCGTCAAGCAGCGGCGTGTTGACGGGAATGAACGGCGCGGTCACAGGCGTGCTCACAGGCCTGGACCCTTGATCCGGGTTTCGGACTGGGGGACTTCGGCAAAGCGGGTCTTGTCGTTCTCGCCGGAATAGGGGCCTTGCTTGATCTCGAACATCTCGACCGGCTCGAGCACGTGGAAGCCGTGCGCGCCGCTGCACAACAGGATGATGTCGCCGGCGCCGAGCACGCGGCTTTCCAGGTATTTTTCTTCGACCGTGTAGAAGTCGACCTGAAGCTTGCCCTTCTGGATCAGCAGCGCTTCCTGGGTGTAGTGCACCTCCCGCGTCACCTTGTTGTGGCGATGCGGCTCGATGCTCTTGCCCTTCGGATGGTTCATATAGGCGAGTTGCTGCGACAGTTCCGGCGACGAAAAGAAGTGGATACCCGGCTCGCGAAACGAGGCGCGCACGATGATCGCATAGAGCTGGTCGCCGAATCGAACATGTTCGACGTGTTCCATCCTGGGCCCTCGACAAAAAGCGCTGCAATTAGAGTGACATAGCGTCACGCTGGGGCACTTTGGCGATTTTGACCGGGACCGTCAAGGGCGCGCCGGCGGCTCTTACGTGTGGCCGGCAAGCTGCAAGATCGTGCCCACGCGCTGACGGAATGTGTGGGTCGAAAGCGTGCGTGCCTGTCCGGCCGCAGCGATCGCCATGCGCGCGGGCTCATCGTTGAGATAGCGATCGATCAGCGCGATACAGTCATCGGCCGAACGCCAGGTCGCTACCTCGCGGCCGGGCTCGAACAGCGTGTGAAGATTGTCCTTGAAGTCCGTGAGCAAGAAGGCGCCGATACCGGTCGCTTCGAACAGGCGTGCATTGCCGGCTTCGGGTCCGGCCATGTCGATATGCGAGTTGAGCGTCAGGCGCGAGGCTCGCAGCGCCTGATACATGTCCACGCCCCACACCTCGCCCTGATAGCAGCGGTGAAGCGGCGACGAGGCGGGCAGTGTATGCAGGCCGCTGCCGAACAGTTTCAGATCGTAGCGCCGCGCGACAGCTTCCAGCTGCGCCACGCGCTGCTGGTGATCGGCCGATACGGCGCCGACGAACGAGACGTCTATGCTGCGCGCCGGTGCAGGCGGAAGAACGTCGAGGATCGCGGGCTCGAATCCCAGATGGATGACCTCCGAGCGGGCGCCTTGTTGACGAAAGAAATCCACCACCGCGGCGATCTGCGAGATCAGTAGATCGTAGACCGACCAGTCTTCGCCGCGCGAGGGCACGATTCCGACCTGACCGACCATGATGGGGCAGCAGATCTGCTTAATCCGGCGCACCAGGCGCGTGTCGACGTGGAACAGATCCTGGTTCAGGACCAGGTCCGGCTTGAAGTCCTCGATCTGCGCCAGCAAGATATTTTCAGCTTCCGCGTCGAGCCGCGGGCTAAGCCCGACCTTGCGCGCGAGTGGCCTCAGCACCGGCTTGAACGGTGCGACCGCGCGTTGCAGCCAGCCGGGAACGACATCGCGCGCGGCCGGCGCGCCGGGCGGCGGCGGATCGGTGACGGCAAGGCCATGCTCGCGCGCCCAGGCCGCCCGCATCCAGGGATTGTTGACATGGATGTCGGCGGCGACATGCCCGAGGCCGGCGAAATTGCGCGAGTAGAAGTCGGCGACGCCGAACAGGCTGGCGTTCCGCGCTCCCATCTGCGCCGCGTAGGTTTCATTCTCGAGGCCCGGATGGCGCCGGTAGAGCCAGGAGAGGAAGCGCGGATAGTCGGCGTTAAGGATCAGGATGCGCACGGTGTCACGGCTCAGTTCGAACAGGCTGCGGGGCGTCACGCACCAGAGCAGGAACAGGATCGCGTTGCCATGGGCGAGCATGGCGACCGAGAGCGACAACGTTGACCAGGACGTACGGCAGCACGCCTGATGACATCAGGGAAAATGAAGATCGAAAAGATGACCGAAGTTCGCGCCGCCGTCGCATTGGCAGTGGATCGGCTTCCGCATCGAGCAGTCGCTCGCGGACGTGCGATCCGATGAAGTTTGCGCCCCCGGTCACGACGGTGTGGCTGTTTTTGTAGCTTTCAAACGGCACTATTGGTTTCCAACTGCGTTTTGGCGGCACCCCTTGCCAGGCACGGCCGGCAGAGTGGTATCGGCTACTGCCACAAACGCCAATAGAGTTGGTATTGGGTAATAAAATACCGTTAAAATCTGTGGATTTGTGCTGGGACGATTTTCCAGGCCCGCGGGTTCGTATAGAAGCCGCCTGGAATGCGCGGGGAGCGCCTCTCGTTCGGAGCAGGTTAATGAAGGTCGTAATTCTCGCGGGTGGTCTGGGAACCCGAATTGCCGAGGAGACCAGCACGCGGCCGAAGCCGATGGTCGAGATTGGTGGCCGGCCCATCCTCTGGCACATCATGAAGATCTACAGCCATTACGGCTTCAACGACTTCGTGATCTGCCTTGGCTACAAGGGCTACATGATCAAGGAGTACTTCGCGAACTACTTCCTGCACATGTCCGACGTGACCTTCCATCTCGCCGAGAACCGGATGGAGGTGCATCGCGAAACCGCTGAGCCCTGGCGGGTCACGCTCGTCGACACCGGTGAGGATACGCAGACCGGCGGCCGCCTGAAGCGGGTGCTGCCTTATGTCGCGAACGAGCCCTTCTTCGCGCTGACCTATGGCGACGGCGTCGCCAACATCGATCTGGCCGCCGAGATCGCGTTCCACAAGGCGCATGGGCGCCGAGCAACCGTCTCTGTGGTGCGGCCGGCCAAACGCTTTGGCGCGGTCGCGATCGAGGGCGACCGGGTGGTCAATTTCGAGGAGAAGCCGAACGATGACGGCGGCTGGATCAACGGCGGCTTCTTCCTGCTGTCACCATCAGTCGGCGAGTTGATCGCGGGCGACAAGACGATCTGGGAACGCGAGCCGATGGAGCAGCTCGTCCGTGGCGACGATTTGCGCGCCTTTGTGCATCCCGGCTTCTGGCATCCGATGGATTCGCTGCGCGATCGAAATTTCCTCGAGGGTGAGTGGGCGGGCAATCGCGCCAAATGGAGGATCTGGTGACGGATCCGGCATTCTGGCGCGGCAAGAAGGTCTTTCTCACCGGCCACACTGGTTTCAAGGGTGCCTGGGCCTCGCTACTGCTGCGCCGCCTCGGCGCCAGCGTCTACGGCTATGCGCTCGAGCCGACGCATCCTTCGTCGCTGTTCGTGACGGCGCGGATTGCCGATGACATCAAGCACCGCATCGCCGACATCCGCGATCTCTCCGCCTTGCGCGCCGCGATGGCCGAGGCCGATCCCGACATCGTCATCCACATGGCGGCGCAGGCTCTGGTGCGCCCGTCCTACGAGGAGCCGGTCGAGACGTTTGCGACCAACGTGATGGGCACGGTGCACGTGCTGGAGGCAGCGCGGCAACTGCGTTCGGTGCAGGTGATCCTGAACGTCACCAGCGACAAGTGTTACGAGAACAACGGCGCGGGCGTCGCCTTCCGCGAGGTCGATCGGCTCGGCGGCGACGATCCCTACAGCAACAGCAAGGCCTGCGCCGAGCTGGTGACGCATTCCTATCGCCACAGCTTTTTCAGGGCGCCGGATGCCGCGCGCGTCGCGACGGCGCGCGCCGGCAACGTTTTCGGAGGCGGCGACTGGGCGCGCGACCGCCTGGTGCCTGACGCGATGCAGGCTTTCCTCGCCGGCGATGCGTTGCGCATCCGCAATCCCAATTCGGTGCGGCCCTGGCAGCACGCGCTCGATCCGGTGCTCGGCTATCTGACGCTGGTCGAGCGGCTGGCGCGCGACGAGAGTTGCATCGGCGGCTGGAATTTCGGGCCCGATGCCGCAAGCGAGGTGCCGGTCGGGACCGTGGTCGAGCATCTGATTGCGCAGTGGGGCGAGGACGCGCGCTGGACCGCCGATGCCGGCCCGCATCCGCATGAGGCCGCCTATCTCAGGCTCGACTGCGCCAAGGCGCGGAGTGAGCTCGGCTGGACGCCGCGGCTCGAGCTGGCCCAGGGTCTGCGGCTTACCGTCGACTGGTACAAGGCGCTACGCGAGGGACGCGACCTGCGCAAATTCTCGCTCGATCAGCTCGACCAGGTCCTCGGCGCATCGTCGAGGACGCCCGCGTAATGTGACGGCTCGCGGCGGCCGGGGCCAAAGAAAGTGGACCGCCGCGTCTCGACCGATCTCGCGGTGGCGCGAATGCGCAGGAGGTCCTTGCGGGCAACCAGCCGACGAGATGCCCGGTCGCGCGCTCGACGATCGGCACCCGCCCCACGTCGGCCAGAACCATCCGATCGGCAACATGCGAGACGGGCTCGTCCGGATAGCCGAGCGTGAGCGAGCGGTCTGAGGCGCAGTTGAACAGGGTGGTGCGACCATCGGCGCTTTCCCGCGCGTCACCGCAGTACTTCCGAGCGGCGCGAGGCCGCCGCCGGAGGTGCCTGATGCCAGGGCAGCGATCCAGATCGCAGACTTCACGAGTAGGATCAGGACCGTGGTCGATACCGCAATGTTGTCGTTTAGCAGGTCGCCGATGATATCGTAGCCGACACCGAGCGCGCGCGGCTCAACCAGGCCGCCGGCGCCGAGGCCACCTGCCGAAAAGCGATGCCCGGGAGATCAGCGTGACAGGCGCTTCAGTTCGGCGCGCGCCTGCTCGGCCAGCGGGTCATCGCTGTGGCGCGCAATGAAGAGCTCGAACGCCTCCCGAGTTCCCCTTCGCCGGGCGGCTTCATATTCCTCCGCCACCGCGGCGGACGGATCGCGCGCCATCGGCATGGAGGCTGCGCGTCCGGCTTTCGCGCTTTGCTTGGCGCTTTCCTTGGCGCTGTCGTCCGCTTTGGCTTTCCCGACCATCACAGGGTGTTCTCCGAAGGGCTCTTGGTCCGGTCCGGCAAGCACTGCCAGCGCCCCGATCAGACCGGCTGAAAGCGGACCCAGTTTCATGACTTCCCTTCCATTGACACGCGAGGCGGAACCTGCATCCTGCCGTGCTCCGTATCACTACGGGATTTGATAGCTAACACGGCGCAATGGAAATTGATGCGCGCCGATGCTAAATTTAAACCAAATGTATAACTCTCAAGCTAGAATCATGCGCCTGTACTTCGAATCTTGCTGAAGCGCTGCCCCGGAGAGTTCCTTGGCTATCTCTGTCACTGTCAGTGCCACCAACAACGCCGAGATCGACGGCCTGCTGTCGGGCTACGAATGGTCCGGCACCATCACCTACAGCTTTCCCGACTCGCCTAGCGACTACGCCAGTCCCTATTCCGGCGGCAGCAGCGAGCCGACGCAGGCCGGCTTCGCCTCGGCGCCGAGCCAGATGCAGACGGCGATCAATTACGCGATCGGACTGATCCTCAGCTACACCAACGCCGACATCCGGTACGCGGGCACGAACGGCGCCGACATCATGGTCGCGCAGTCGCCGGCGGCGAATCCGACTTCCTACGCCTATTACCCCGGCAACTACGCGGCCGGCGGTGACGTCTGGTTCGGCACGCAGTACGACTACACGCAGGCACAGCTCGGCAATTACTATTTCACGACCGGGCTGCACGAGCTCGGCCACGCTTTTGGCCTCAAGCACAGCCAGGAGACCGGCGGCGTCGCCAATGTCGCGGTGCCGAGTGCGCATGACGACAGCGAATACACCGTCATGAGCTATCGCAGCTATGTCGGTGGTCCCTTAACCGGCTACACCAATGAGGCCTACGGATATCCGCAGACCTATATGGCCAACGATATCCTCGCGCTGCAGACACTGTATGGCGCGGACTACACGACCCAGAGCGGCAACACCGTCTACACCTGGAGCCCGACGACGGGGCAGGAGTTCATCAACGGCGTCGGACAGCTCGCGCCTGGTGGCGGCGCCGGCGGTTCGGCCAACCGCATCTACGACACGGTCTGGGACGGCGGTGGCGTCGATACCTACGACCTGTCGAACTACACGACGAATTTGAGCATCAATCTCAATCCCGGCGCCTCGTCGGTGTTCTCCACTGTGCAACTCGCCAATCTGGGCGACGGACATTATGCGTCAGGCAATGTCTACAACGCCTATCTCTACAATGGCGACGCGCGCTCCTATATCGACAACGCCACCGGCGGCTCCGGCAACGACACGATCATCGGGAACGTCATCGCCAACACACTGAACGGCGGCTCCGGCAACGATACGATCACTGGCGGTGGCGGCAACGACACCATTATTGGCGGCGCTGGTACCGATACGGCGGTGTATTCGGGCAATAGGGCGAACTATTCTATTTCGTTCGATGCGAGCACGCAGACGTTCACCGTCACGGATTTGCGTGGCGCCTCGCCCGATGGCATGGATACCGACACGGGCATTGAGTACCTTCAGTTCGCAGATGGCACGTTCGCCAGCTCGTCGTTGATCCCTATCACGATAGAAGCAATGGGCACCACCGCGCTCGTCCAGTCGGGCGGCCTCTATAATCTTAACCCGGTTGGCGCCGGCACAGGGCCAACGCTGAAATATCAGGGCACGGCTTATGTGGCCGGGCAGTTCGGCAGCTGGACTCCGATCGGAGTTGAGCAGATCGGCTCCGGCTATCAGGTGGCCTGGAAGATGATTGGCGTCGATAACTATTCAGTGTGGAGCACCGATAGCAACGGCAACTACATCTCCAACGTGATTGGTGGCGTCTCCGGCTCAAGTGCTTCGTTGGCGTCATTCGAAAGCGCTTTTCACCAAGACCTGAATGGGGACGGCATCATTGGTTTACCATCGAAAACGGTGATTGAGTCCTTCGGATCAACAGAGCTGGTCAAGGTGGGTTCTAATTTCTATTTTGGCGACGTCGGCAGCGGCAGCGTTGGCCCGGAGTTGACATACAAGGGTTCGCCATTCGTGGACGGTCAGGCAGGCGGATGGACCCCGATCGGCGTCGAGCAGACCGGCTCCGGCTATCAGGTCGCCTGGAAAGTGGGCGCCGCTGACAACTATTCGGTGTGGAGCACCGACAGCAATGGCAATTATATTTCTAACCTGATCGGCGGCGTGTCGGGCTCAAGCGCTTCGTTGGTGTCATTCGAGAGCGGTTTTCATCAGGACTTGAACGGAGACGGAGTAATTGGAGCGTCGGCAGCACCGACAGCGGTGATCGAATCTTTTGGTTCGACCAAGCTGGTCCAGGTCGGCAGTAAATTCTATCTCGACAACATTGGTAGCGGCGCGGGCCCAGAACTGAAATACAACAGTTCTCCATTTGTGGCGGGCCAGGCGGGCGGTTGGAGTCCTATCGGGGTCGAGCAGATCGGCTCCGGATATCAGGTAGCGTGGAAAGTGGACGGCGCCGATAACTACTCGGTTTGGAGCACCGACAGCAATGGCAACTACATTTCCAACTTGATCGGTGGTGTGTCAGGGACAAGCGCTTCGTTGGTGTCCTTCGAGAGCAGTTTTCATCAGGACTTGAACGGAGACGGGGTCATTGGTGCGTCGCCAGCACCGACAACGGGGATCGAAGCTTTCGGTTCGAACAAGCTGGCCTCCGCTAAGTTCTATTTCGGCAACCTTGGAAATGGCGGCGCTGGCCCGGAACTGAAGCATGATGGTTTGCTATTCGCGGACGGTCCGCCGGGCAACCTGATCGGTGGGGTGCTGGGCTCAAGCGCTTCGTTGGCCGCTTTAGAGAGCAATTTCCATCAAGACCTGAACGGGGACGGTGTTATTGGAGCTCTCCACGGGGCAGTCTTGAATGGGGAGCAGCATTCGGGGTTCTTTTTCTAGTTGACCGTCGTTCGCGTCCTGCGTTCATGAACCGGAACGTCTTGGTGTGCTCTCCCTGGGCGACGACAAAATCGCGGCAGGGGGACTCGTGTCACGCGATCGCCATTCACCTTGCTGTCGATAGTGCGGTGTCCATCTTCTGGATCGCCTGAGCAGCAAGGATTGCGCCATTCGTTGTCAGATGACCGTAGTCCCAAGTGACCAGATCGCTGGTTGAGCCTGGAATTTTGGTGAGGCAACCTTCGTTGCTGCAAAACAGCTTGATCAGGGAAATGTACCGCGTCCCATTCTCTCTGGCGACGCGTTCAATTCCGTTCTCGATGGCAAGTGTCTTGCTGAGGTCAATTTGCAAGCGGCCTGGCAACATATCCGACCTGCGCTGCAACCAAGATTGCAGCAGGCGCGAGGGAAGGCTCGGATCGAATCTCGGAGCAGGTCCAAGGACGAATATTTCGGCTACGCCGGCTGCCCTTATCTTCGCGATCGTGTCCTCAAGCATAGCTGCATACGCTGATCCGGTCTTCCAATCGTTCGGATAATTCTGCCAGGCACCAAATAAGATGACAGTCTTGGGGGGATGTTTCCGAATTAGCTCGAAGACCGCCGCATTGCCGTCGCGACATCCCGACGACGCGGGTTCGCCAAGTCCGAGCAGGGGCGCGCAACCATTTCTCGTGAGCTGCGAAATGCGCTCCGAACCGAAAACCTCCCGAAGACCTGGCGAGAGCCGCGCAGCATGAGAGTCCCCCCAGATCACGATGGCGTCGCTGCGATTTGTCTTCAGGCATACCGGCAGCAGCTTGGAAGTATCCTCGTCATTTCCGAGCCAGCACCCTGGATTGTAGGCATCCGTCTTGAAATCATAGCGTTCGTAGGCGAGAGCGGCTCGCAATGCGTCCGGTAGCCGGCTGGGGACTCCATGCGCAAATGCAATTGAAAAGCCGGCCAGTCCGACAACGGCAAGCGACGCGACAGCGCCCCGCGCGAGAGGCGAAAGTCGAAGATGCTTCTTGAGCGGCACTTCGACCGCCAGGTAGGTCAGGATTGCTAGACAGATGCTCGCAACCAAACACGCCGATGCCTGCCATGGCGCGAGTGTAGTGCCATTCTTGATATAGGCGAAAACCAGGATTGGCCAATGCCATAAATAGAGCGGGTAGCTGATCCTGCCCAGGAAAACCATCAAGCCGCTACCCAGCGTCCGCATCGCAAGTCTCGATGTTGCGCCGTAACGGATCGCGAGCATCGACCCAACAACGATCACTAGCGCGAACTTGTTTGGCCAAGCCGCTTGGCCGCCGCCAAAGAATGCGACGAGTGCGATCATCGACACTCCAACGATGACACCGATTGTAGAGTTGGCAGACTTGGCGCTTCCCGTTTTCATCACCGCCAACAAACCTCCCGCCGACAATTCCCAAGCCCGCGCAAGCGGCGAGTAGAAAGCTGCAGAGGTGTGACCGAAATGGCTGAGACTCCAGCAGTGCAGAAGTGACAGCAGAGTAATGGTGAGAAGCATCCATTCCATTCGGAGACGGAATCTCACGCCGACAAGCATCAATACCGGCCAGACCAGATAGAACTGTTCTTCGACCCCGAGCGACCAGAGATGCAGGAGCGGCTTTGTCGATGCGGCAAGATCGAAGTAGCCCGTTTCAGACCAGAACAGCAAGTTGGGTAGGAATAAGGCTGCGGCGGCCACTTGTTTCCCGAGCGCTTCGAAAAGACTGGGCGTCGAAAAGACCCAGCCAAAGCTCAGCGCGGTCGTGGTTACTAACAGCAACGCCGGAAACAGACGACGCGCCCTGCGCGCGTAAAAACCTGCAAATGAAAAATCATTTGCCAGAATGATGCCCGTGATCAAGAATCCAGAAATGACAAAGAAGACGTCAACTCCGACAAAACCGGCGGGGACAACTTCCGGAAAGGCATGAAAACCAAGGACCAGGAATACGGCGACCGCGCGTAACCCATCGATGTCGGGACGGTATATCGTCATAATCTCAACGCTGCTGCTGCCAATTCTTATAGCCCTAACATTCGTGGTGACGATAGGGGCACGAAGAAGCGCGGCCTGCACTTGACCACCGGTCCTGTCGCGAGAAACACTGGTTTCACTGGGGAGGCGGTGACATCAAATGGCACGTTTGCAATGTCGCGGACTTCACTTATAAGGCGACTTGCTTTCTCCCGATTTGGAACTATAGATGGCGCGTACAATTAAAGGTTGCGAGGTGTGCGGCGGGTCCGAACTCAAGGATGTTCTGGATCTTGGACGCCATCCGCTGTGCGACGATCTCGTGCCGGTCGGGAATCCGGCAATTCCTGAAACATATCCAATAGATATCGTCTTTTGTCCGACCTGTAAGACGGCTCACCAGGCGTATCAGGTTCCGAAACGGACGTTGTTTCCGAGTACGTACCACTACAGGGCACGGCACACCGCAGATGTGCTGAACGGAATGCGTCAGCTGGTGGAGCGATGCGAAAAGCAGGTCGGTTCACTCAACGAGCTTTTGGTGCTCGACGTGGGATGCAACGACGGCAGCCTGTTGTCGATTTTCAGGGAACGCGGCGCGAGGACCGTTGGTGTCGAGCCGACCGGCGCCGCCGCAGACGCGAAGCTGGCAGGCCACACGGTTTATCAGGACTACTTCGCGCCTTCGCTGGCTGAAAAAATTGCGGCGAGCGGTGGTCTGCCGGACATCATCACGTTCACCAATGTTTTCGCGCATATCGAGGATCTGCGGAGCGTTCTCTCGGCCGTCGGTGCGCTCATGGGGCCGACCACGCTGCTGGTCATCGAGAACCACTATCTCGGCTCCGTGCTCGATCGCTATCAATTCGATACGTTCTATCACGAGCATCCGCGCACCTATAGTCTGACGTCCTTCCGGTACATCGCCAAATCGCTTCAGGCGCGGATCGAGGCACTGGAGTTCCCGGCACGCTATGGCGGCAACATCCGCGTCATGATGCGGCGAGGCGACGGTGAGGAGCAGGCTGCTCCCGAACTCGCCAAGGTGGACGCAGCGGAAGGCGGCTTCGAGCAGCGCCTGCTCGACATGGCGAAGCGGATACCTGCGTGGCAGAAGAGCAAGCGCGCCGAAATCGAAGCGGCCGTTTCTCGCCATGGTCCACTCGTCGGCAAGGCCTTTCCGGGTCGCGCGGCTATCCTGGTGGAGCTGCTCGATCTCGATCAGTCCACCCTGCAGGCGGTCTACGAGAAGCCGGGCTCGATGAAGATCGGGCACTACATCCCGGGCACCCGCATCCCGATCCTTTCCGACGATGATTTCGACAAGCGGCCGAACCGGGATGTACCGCTTCTCAATCTGGCTTGGCACATCTCTGATGAAATTCACGGGTACATGCGCAAGCAGGGATATGACGGTCAGATCATCGATCTATTTTCGCCAGAGGAGTTTGAGCGGGCCTAGTGCTGCGCGTGACGGGAATGGCTTTGATGGCTGAAACGACGTCAGGTGAAAACGCCGAATCCGCGAATGGGAGACCTGAGTCCTCGAGCAGGCCTCTCATTTCGATCATCGTTCCGGTTTTCAATGAAGAAGACAACGTCGATCGGACATATGCGGAGCTGAAGCGGGTTACGGGAGAGCTGATGGACTATCAGTTCGAGTTTCTGTTTACCGACAACCACTCCACCGATACCACCTTCAAAAAGCTCTCCAGCATTGCCGCCCTCGATCCGGCCGTGCGGGTCGCCCGTTTTGCAAGAAATTTCGGTTTTCAGCAATCTGTTCTGACCGGCTACCGGCTGGCGCGCGGAGCGGCGGCAATCCAGATCGACGCGGATCTTCAAGACCCGCCATCGATGTTCGCTGCATTCCTGCAAAAATGGAGCGAAGGGTTTGACGTCGTGGTCGGCGTGCGGCGAAGCCGGAAAGAGAGCCTGCTCCTGCGGCGCGGCAGGCGGGCATATTACCGATTCATGCGTCGGATTGGCGGGCCTCATCTCATTCCGGATGGTGGCGATTTTCGGCTGATCGACCGATCCGTGATTGAGCGGCTCCGTCCGATTCACGAGCCGCACATGTATCTGCGCGGTCTCATTTCCTCGCTCGCCAGGCGCCAGACCGGCATTCCCTTCGATCGCGCTGCGCGGTTGCACAACGAGAGCAAGTTTCGATTTGGAAGCCTGGTGCGTCTGGCCATGGACGGCATCATCGCGCACTCGAGCCTGCCTCTGCGGGTGTCGTTCTATATCGGCTTGGTGATCGCGCTGGCCGCTGTCCTGCTCGCGACTTTCTATCTCGTCGTCAGGTTGTTCTCTCACCAGATCGTTCCGCCGGGATTCACGACCACGCAGATCCTCATCCTGTTCGGTATTGGGTTGAACAGCCTTTTCCTCGGCGTGCTGGGTATCTATGTCGGGCGAATTTACGATCAGGTCCGGTTGCGGCCGCCGACGATCATTTCCGACCTGATCAATTTCAACGAGCAGATCGACAGCGTCGAACGGAATTTGCTCCGATGAACGGCACCGGCACCACGTCCGGCTTATTCGCACTGATGACGTCATCCTCCATGCGCCTGATCATGCGCTTTGGCGTGTCCGGCGTGACGACCACGCTCGCGTATTTCGTGCTTACGAACGCGTTCGTGCTTTCGCGCATGATGACGCCGGTCCTCTCGTCGGTGTGCGCGTACGTCATCTCGGTCGCCATCTCGTACCTGATGCAGAGCTGCTTCACCTTCCGGGTCGCTGGCCATTCCTTCGACCAGGTTGCTCGCTTCGTGGTCATGTCCCTGGCCGGGCTTGTGGTTTCCTGGTGCGTGATGGCGCTTAGCGTCGACCTGCTGCATTGGCCCTATCTGACCGGCGCAATTGGCGTTTGCGTGATCATACCCGTGCTGAATTTCTTCCTGCTGCGCGGCTGGGTGTTTGCCGTCCGCGGCAGGCGCGAGCAGACTGTTGCAACGGGAGAGTCGGAATGACCGAACAGAAGATCTCTCAAGTGACGCAGTCACAGGTCGCGACGGATTTTGACAACGTCGCCGGCGACTACGAGGACAAGATCAATTCGGCGCTTGCCTTTGCCGGGCGTGAGCACTCGTTCTACATCGACATCAAGCGTGAGCACATCTTGCGGCTCGGCAGAGAGCATTTTCCTGATCTGACAGAGCTGGATGTTCTGGACCTCGGCTGCGGGCTCGGCGCGTATCATCCCGGCCTCGAAGGAGAGTTCCGCGAACTGCACGGCATCGACGTATCGGCGCAGAGCGTCGAGCTTGCCGCGGCGCGGCATCCTTTCGTGCACTATTCGACGTTTGACGGAGCCCGGCTGCCTTATCGCGACGGGCAATTCTCCATCGTGTTCACCGTATGCGTCATGCATCATGTGCCGCCGCCGCAATGGACGGGGTTCGTCGCGGAGATATTTCGTGTGACAAAGGCCGGCGGGCTGGTGCTCGTATTCGAGCACAATCCCTATAACCCGGCGACACAGTACATTGTGAAGACCTGCGACATCGACAAGGACGCGGTGTTGTTGCGGCCCGGGAAGCTGCGGCGAATGTTTGCGGACGGCGGCTTTGCCAAGGTCGAAACGAAGACAATCATTTCGGTGCCGCCCGCCGGCCCATTCCTCAGCCGCCTCGACTCGTTTTTAGGGCATCTTCCGTTCGGCGCCCAATACTACCTCAGCGGCGTGAAATCGCCGTCCTGAAGCGGGAGGGACGCATCTGACCGCGATCGCTTTGAAACTGGCTGACTTCTGGCGCGCGGCGGCCCTGCCTATTCCGCTTGTGATCGTCGGCGGCGGTCGTTGGGGACGCACCTGGCTTTCTGTCGTCGTCGCCGCGCGCGGTTCTGCGGAAGGCGTGGTCCTAGCCGCCCGCAGCCGTCCCGACGAGGTGCGGACATGGGCCGCTGCGCGCGCCGAGCTTGCAGGCCTGACGGTCGTGCCGACGGTTGCCGAGGCCATGCTTGTCGATCGGCAGCCGCAAGCGGCGATCATATCAAGCCGGCCACGCGATCATGTGCGCGACGGAATGGACGCGCTCGGCCATGGTCTGCACGTTCTTGTCGAAAAGCCGCTCGGTGTCGATCCGGAAAGCGGCCGGACGCTCGTGGCTGCAGCTCAGCACATGAAGCGCATTCTCGCGGTGGGTACGGAATTCGCCTACCTGCCAGCCTTCCATCAATTGTCCGAGGAACTCGCCGGCGCCGACATCGCGGATATGACGCTGATATGGGAAGACGTCGAAAACGAAGTGCGACATGGCGCGACAAAGACCCGGCATGAGGAGACAGGGTTGCTGTACGACTTGTTGCCTCATGCCTATTCGATCTTCAGGGTCTTTGTCCCAAACGCCGGTCTTTGGATTGGCGCAGCACAGGAGAGCCCGGATGGACGTCAGGGATGTATCGAATTCCGCGATGATCGGGGAGGGCGCTACGAATTTTGCTGTCACACCAATGCAAAGGCGCGTCGAAGGTTGCTGAATATCCGGACCAAATCCGGTCATGCGTCGATCGACTTCAGTGGCGTCCACGGGCTGATGACGATCAACAGCGAGCCGCACGCGCTCGAGCCGCACATGGCGGAGATGGCCAGCACCTTGCGGCTTGAGCTTGGAGCGTTCTTGTCGCAGGTGATGGGTGCGACAGACGCAGCAGTTTTTGGGGGAGACGTATCCGGCTTGCTTGCGGTACAGGAGGACCTGAAACGGACGCTCGCAACGGCCGGGACTTGATTGGAAGTCGACGTGACAAAGAACCGTCCATTGCCTTGCGCCTGGTCGCGCGCCGACGTGCTGGCCGCCGGCCTGGTCGCGACTTTCGTCGGAATCCTGGGGCTTTGGCCGCACCTGCAATTCGCCAGAGAGATTGGCGAATTCCGGTATTTTCAGGGTGCCTATGATGAGGACACTTACGTTCTAAGCTGGTTGCTGGGAACGCTGAGGTCGACGCGCGCGCTGTCCGGCTTTGCGCTCAGTGCCATTTATCGCGTCTGCGGATCCTCGCTGGACGCGACGCTGGCCGCATCGGATTTCATATTTCCGTTCCTGGCGAGCTGTGCCGCCTATTTCGCCGTCAGTCAGCTCGTATCCCGCCGGCCCGCAAGGGTGTTGGCGGCACTGACGCTGGTTTTTGCGAATGATCTGTTTTCGCTGGGCAATGTGATTCTCTGGACATCGGGCCAATTCAATATTTCGCGGTTTTCCCAGATCGTCGGATTGGTTCACCCCAACCTTGTCCCGTTCTATGAGACGAGCTTTCTCGCAGTTCTTAGGACGCCGGAGCCGCAGGTGAGCTTTGTGCTCATGTTCCTGAGTCTCGGGCTTCTCGCGCGATACGCCGTCGTCATCGGAATTCGAGAACGAGCGGCTCTTGCCGCAGCGGTCATAACCATAGCTCTGCTTCCGATCGGGTACACGTTCGTGACGCTTCCGGTGGCGGCGATTGCTGGCGGATTCCTGCTGGTGCAGGGATATTTCAGGCAGGTCTCGGCCATCCCAATTGCAGTCGGCTTGCTGGGTGCCGCATTGGTGTCGCTCAGCGCAGTTTATTGGGATCACAATGGCGGTCAGACAACGACGGGGATGCTCGCCGGCCTTACCTACCCAACGCGTCTGCCGATTATTACGCCTGCTGTCATCGGCAGCCTCACCTTCAGCGTCGCCTTTGGCTTCTGGATGATCTTGCGCGGATACAGGGGGCCATTGGCGTTCCTGGCGTTCGGCTGTCTCGTTATGCCCCTGGTGTTGAGCAATCAGCAGATCGTGACCGGGCTGATGTTCAGCGCGCGGGATTGGGAGCGCACTGTAAGCTATCCGATACTCCTGTTCGGCGTTGTCACGGCCCTTTCGGTCATGGCGCAGTCTTGCGTCTCGCGCCTGTCGTTTCCTGCGCCGGTGTTGTGGATATGTTCGGCTCTCATTTCTGTCGTTGTTGCGCAGGCGGAGAAGACCTCGTTTTTGGCTTGGCGGGCCTACAACATGGAGTCCATCGCCGTTGTCCGCGCGTTGCGGGCTGTCGACGCCGGTACGGCGAGCCAGGCGAGCTTGGTGTTGGATGACGCGGGCATTGCGCCGATGCTGCAGGTCAGAACGAACAACCGCTACGATGTTGTTCTGACTTTCTACCGGGTTGCCATGAACTTCATTCCGAACATGGCGCCGGAGGCCAAGAGCGCCGATCCCAGCCGTTACGAGAACGAGCTCTTCGAGCACTGGTTTCGAACGGACGTGAGCCCCGAGACGGCAGAGCAGTTGCTGGGCGCGGAAATCCAGCAAGGGGCTGGACCAAATCTGAGCTACCTGTTCAGCTTTCGCGATGCATGGTATCCGGCGAGCGACAACCGCAAGGTGCGTCAGGCAGAACTCAAGGAAAGTGTCGCTCCGATCATCCAACGCTATCGGGGTTATCTCTCGTCTCCAGCACGGTGCAAGGTTTTTGAACGTCCCGCACTGCTGATACGAACGCGACCGCCGCGCGAGACCATGCATGGGCCACGAATCGACAATCAGTATGTTGCGGAAGGCAGCGCGGGAGGCGTTATCGCATATGTCTACCGTCAAAGCAGCCGTGAGCCAGATTGCGGCGCCAGTCATCAATAGTGTATTTTGAACGGAGAGGGGCCTGAATTGTTGCGCGAGTTTATTGCACAGCTGGACCGCAGGCCGATCCAGGCCGCGCTGTTTCTGGTGGTCCTGATGTTATTCTCCGTTCCTAGCTTCTTTCGTTCCTTGAACGAAGCCGGCAAACTCGAGCATTCCTGGTCCTCCGCCGCCGTATGGGTGAAAAGCGCCGATTGCGCGCGAACGACGAAGGCTATCCTGGCGATTTGTCAGGGGGACCGTCTCTTACCTATCGCGGACGTCTCGGCCGGTGACGATCCGGGGCTCCCCCTTGTTTTGGATCTCTATGCGGCCCTTAGCGGTGCGGTCGTAATCGAAACTGATGTCTCGAGGGTGAATACCATCTTGAATTATGTCGGGATTGTAAGTCTGGCAGGTCTGCTTTTCTGTCTGCGCTTGCCATTTCTCTCGCTTCTCGTCCTGACGGTCGGAGCCGTGATTGCCAATAAGCTTCATTCGCTTGGGCCGCATCCTGGCCACTTTGGTGTTGCCTGTCTGGTCGCATTGCTGCCGTTGGCGGTTCTCGGAGTTCCGTCCACGGGCCCGTCGCGCGCCAATTGGTGGCTATGGATGATCGCCGGTCTGCTTGGTCTCGCTGTCGGAATGATTTTCCGTGAGGCGATCGGGCTTATGGGGGTCGTGACGGCCCTTCTAGCCCTTGGCGTCAGTTATTTTTGTTCGCTCATGAATATGCGGCGTGCGGGGCTGGCCCATCTCGTGGTTGCCGCGGCAACAATTCTGACGATCCTGGCGCCATACTCCATCCTTCGCGCTCGCGATGCCGTCCTTGATATCGCGCCGTCCACCCGGATGGAGCAGCACGGGGCATGGCACAATCTGTATATCGGTCTGGGGGTCGTCGAGAACCCGTTCGGTATCGTGTGGAACGATGACGACGGTATACGAGCCGTAAGGGAGGTAAACCCCACAACAGTGTATCTGTCGGCTGAATATTATTCGATATTGAAGCGCAAGTATTTCGAGATTGTCCTTCATCACCCGATCGAAGTGGCCGCGATTTATCTGAAGAAGGTGACGAAAGCGCTCGCCACCTATAATATGATCTACGTCCTCATAGTCGTCTCTGCTATCTTCGCCTGGGCGCGGCTTTCACTTGCCCGCCGCTCTACAGGCTGGTCTCCCTACGACGCAGTATTCACCGTGAGTGCAGTATTTGTTGCGGCCTTTCTAGGGCAAGCGGGTCTTTTTCACTACACGGAGCTCTATCTCTCTCCGGTCAAAATTTTCCTTCTCTTGCTGTCTGGCGCTGTAGTTGAGCTTCTTCTCGCTCTGGCAAGAGGGGATAAATTCGAGCCAGCGAGCCGTTCAAGCTAGCTTGGTAGGAAGGCTCGCTCGCTTCATCGGTTTCGCCATAGCGAACCGAGCTTCGGCGTGATCGGGCTTCAATGTTCTGCAGGGCCACCGAACAGCGTTCGAGGGGTCACGTACCAGAGCAAGAACAAAAGCCAGAGGCCGTGGGTCAGGATCAGTGTCGAGAACGGTACGTTCGTGATGACCTGAGGCACGATGGCCGCAGATATAACAATGAAACGCTCCGACAGGCCTGCCGATAGCCGGTTGCCCAAACCAATGACCAGTCCGCAGGCGAACGTCGCGAGGGGAGCTAACCAAAGACCGACGGATGCGATGCCCTCCGTGGCGAACAAGGAAGCATTGAGGAAACCCAGCGGGTAGGTGCTGTTCATCTCGACGGAGATCTGCTGTTTCAGTGCGCAGCTTACGAAGGGCTTCAGGAGCCAGATCTGGCAAAAATGGGTCAGCTCGTGCTGGGCAAAGTACTCGTTGTAGACATCCATTGCTACCGATGGAACGCTCAGCATTCTGGCATTGACGATGCCGAAATAGCGCCTCATCGGCTCGCCGATTGTGATGATGAGAAGCACGCCTGCGAGAACCGGCAGAAACAGGGACAGGATCGTTGCGATCCGTCCGAGGAATATCGAAAGCAGCGTCATGCAAAGCAGCCATGCCGGCGTGAACAGCGCGATCTTGGTGAACGTACTCGGATAAAATGAGATCGCGATGGCGAGCATCGCCGCTGCCATCCAGTATCGACGCCGCAGGGCGAAGCACGCATAGGCGAACGGTATCAGCACGGTCATGGTCGATGCGATAGCGTAGTTCAGCGCGGTCGGAAACTGCAGCTCGCTGCGATAGTGGTAGATGTCGTTGATCGCGACGACGTGGAAGCCGTATGTGGCCGCTGCTATCGACGTTGCGAGACAGAACGCGACGATGACGTAGAGGACGCGTTCGAACCTGCGCTCCGAGATCTCGATGGGGCGGCCGATCCGGGAGGTGATGAGCAGGGCAGGCAGCAGGAAGGTCAGGCAGGACAAGCCCGCGGAGATACCTGCGGCGACATGGTCGTACTGAAGCTTCGAGAACGAGTTCAGCCAGAGAAAGCCGGCCACCATGGTGAACAGGTAGAATCCGCAGAGATAACCGAAGCTGAAGCGGGCAAACACGAAGAGCGGAGCAATCAGGCAGAAGATCGCGGTCGCCGCTATCGCGTTTGCGAGCCCCGCGGGGTCGTACATCACGTATTCTGATCGATAGACCGGAAATGATATGCGAAGTGAGGCGGCGCAGATTACGATATGAAGACAGATCAGAAGCCCGAGGAGTAGCGGACGCTTTTGGTCTCGATCGAACAGGCCGGCAAGCCCGCGATGCACTGAATTGACGGACTCGGCCATTGCTCCCGATCTCACTTCAACAACCCCAAAGCAACGTATCCTGACAGCTAGGGAAGTTCAACGCGTGCGGCGGTTGAGGTGGTTTGCTGAAGACCTCGTCCAGCCGCGCAAAGTTGCCCGGCTCCGTCGGATCTCGGTCAGGATCTGCCGAACGGCACGGCCTGGTGCACTGGCATCGACGTGCGTCACGATATCCAAGCAATGGCAGGGCAGCTCAATTGCCTGCCGTTCGGTTGTTCGCCCGATGGCTTGATGTGTCGTTCCGCGAATACCAGCGATTGCGCGAGACAGTGCGTCTCGGCGACCAAGGGTGGCGGCAAGCACGTGGACCGTATTGGCGGCGCTTTAGCGGGGGACGGGCGGGGTCTTCGGAGTTCCGGTAAAATGACGGGAACTGAATGGCTTGGGCCTGCGGCGCGCGAACCTTGCTGGAGGCTCCTGGGAGCTGGTCTTGACACTGTATTGCTTGTATAGCCTGACCCCATATGTCCAACCCCTCCGCGAAGCAAATGCGTCCTGACCTCTCCACAAGCCCCAAGCTGATCGTCATGAGCTTTCATCCCGTGACGAGATCATTTGCCGATCGAATCACGGAGGTCTGCGGTCCGGTGGATAGCTACTATGACGCGGCGAACCTGCGCAAATTGTCGCCCGTCGCGGCGCTTCGGCAGTTGCGCAGTCTCCGTGCCGATAAGCTGGTCATCGCGCTGGAAAGCGAGGTTTCCACGGCGCTGATTGCACCGCTCTCGATCGCGGCTGCATTGACCCGGGTAGGCTCACTTGCGGTTGTCTGGCCCGATTTGCGGGTCGAGGCTCTCGGGCGGCTTGGCGGGCTGCAGAACCTGCTGCAGCTCGGCGTCGATACCCTGTCGTCCCGCCGTGCTCTTTTCCGCCGTTTGCGCAAGGGAGAGGCGATGAGACGGTTGCCGATGCCCCGCCAGGTCCCACCCAGCTGCGGCGCGAGCATTCTCTATCTCGATGCCAACATCTCGCTGGGTGCGGCCGTCGGCGGCTCGGTCGGACACACGGCTGGCGTCATCGGAGGGTTTCTCGACAACGCCTTCGAGGTGGACTACGCAAGTCTCAAGTCGCTGCCCACCGATCGCGCGGGCGCGCGCTGGCTGAAGTTGCAGCCGGATGGGCTGCTTGCGATGCCGGCGGAGTTGAATTTCTATCCGTATGCGGAGGCGATCGAGGAAAGGATCGTTCCGCTGCACAGCTCCAATCCATGGTCGTTCATCTATCAACGATTTTCCCTGCACGATTTCACCGGGCCTCACCTCGGGCGCCGCTTGAACGTGCCGGTCGTCGTCGAATTCAACGGATCTGAGGCCTGGGCGTCCGCGAATTGGGGAACGCGGCTCCGCCTGCACGGGGCCGCAGAGAAGGCAGAAGCAGTCGCGCTGGACGCTGCGGATTTGATCGTCACCGTTTCGGACGAGTTGGGGGATGAGCTGAAGCGGCGAGGAATTCCCGATAGCCGGATTCTCGTGTATCCCAACTGTGTCGATCCGGCCGCTTTTGATTCCACGAGATTCTCGACGGACGATCTCGCCGATCTGAAGCAGCAGTGTGGCATCCCGAAAGATGCGCTGGTCGCCGGGTTCATCGGAACGTTCGGCCAGTGGCATGGCATCGAGTTTCTCGCCGAATGCATCCGTGACCTCGCGCGCAACGACGCCGCCTGGCTCGAGCGGAGCAAGCTGCATTTCATGCTGGTGGGCGACGGTCTGAAGATGCCCGAGGTGCGTCGGCTGGTCGGACCGCCCGAGGTCGCGCGCTTTGTCACACTGACGGGTCTGGTGGCGCAATCGGAGGCCCCCAGATATCTCGCCTGCGCGGACCTGCTGCTCTCGCCGCACGTGCCGAACGCGGACGGCTCGGGATTTTTTGGATCGCCGACCAAATTGTTCGAGTATATGGCGATGGAAAAGCCGATCGTCGCATCAGCGCTCGGCCAGATCGAGGATGTCATCACCGGCCGCGGCGCCACGCGCCTGGGGGCGCTGCCGCCGGGGGCGGGGGCGCCTTGCGGATTACTTTACGAACCGGGCAATGCGAAGGCGTTCAAGGACACGTTGCGGCGGGTCGTGGATGACATGCCGGCCGCCGCCGGGGTGGCGAAGGCTGCCCGCGCCGAGGTTCTGAATCGCTATACCTGGAGGCGACATGTCGATGCTATCCTTACCGCGATGGCCCGCAACGGGTTGCTCGTGCGTCGGCCGGATCGCGACGCGGCATGATCTCGTCTCCGAACGAAGGGGATTGTTCTGAATGTGTGGAATAGTGGGTTTGCTATCTTACGGCGACGCCGGCAGGGTCGATCGCTCCGTCCTGGATCGCATGCGCGACGCCATGGCGCATCGCGGGCCGGACGGCGGAGACGGCTGGGTTTCGGACGACCGCAGAATTGGCCTCGGTCACCGCCGCCTCTCGATCGTCGACCTCAACGTCGCCGCGACGCAGCCGATGCGCAACGAGGACGGCGCGGTCATCATCACTTTCAACGGTGAAATCTACAATCACGCCAAGCTCAGGCCCGAGCTCGTCGCCCGCGGGCACAAGTTCCGTACCGATCACAGTGACACCGAGGTGTTGGTCCACGGCTACGAGGAGTGGGGGCTCGACGGCCTGCTTGAGCGGATCGAAGGCGATTACGCCTTCGGGATCTGGGACGAGCGCAGGGGGCTGTTGTCGCTTGCGCGGGACCGCATCGGCGTCAAGCCGCTCTATTTCGCCCGGATCAAGGGTTGCTTCGCCTTCGCCTCGGAGATGAAGGCGCTGGTCGAGCATCCCGACTTCGTGCGGGAGATCGACCCCTACGCGATGTATCACTATCTTTCGTTCCTGACGACGCCGGCGCCGCTGACGATGATGCGCGGCATCTACAAGCTGCCGGCCGGATGCAGCATGACGATCGATCGCTCCGGCAAGGCGACGATATCGCGATACTGGGATGCAGTGCCCGGACGCGGTATCGAGCGGGGCGAGACCGCCAATCTTTCGGACGCGGCGCTCGAGGAGTTCTACGTCAACGGCATTCGCGACCGGCTCCGCGCCAGCGTGGAGAAGCGGATGATGTCGGACGTGCCGATGGGCGTGTTCCTGTCGGGCGGCGTCGATTCGTCCACCAACGTGGCGCTGATGAGTGAGTTTTCAAGCCGCCCCGTCGAGACCTTCACGATCGGATTCAGCGACTACAAGCATCTAAACGAATACGAGCAGGCGAACCAGATCGCACGTCAGTTCGGCACCAATCATCATGAGATTGGGATCAGCAAGAAGGACATGATCAACTACCTGCCACAGATGCTGCTCTCGCAGGACGAGCCGATCGCCGACTGGGTGTGCATCCCGCTCTACTTCGTCTCCAAGCTCGCGCACGACAACGGCATGAAGGTGGTCCAGGTCGGCGAAGGCTCGGACGAGCAGTTTTGCGGTTATTCAGGCTACATGACGTACCTGAAGATGTATCACAAATATTGGGCACCATTCCGCAAGTATCTGCCGCAGCCGGCGCAGCGCCTTGCAGCGGGCACTGCCAGTCTGCTTTCGGGCATTCATCCGAAGCTGCCCGTCTATGCCGACGTCATCGATCGCGCGGCCCGGAGCCGCGAGCATTTCTGGTCTGGCGCGATGGTGTTCCCCGATCTCATGAAAAGCCAGCTCGTCGATGCCACCGCCATCGCGGCCGCCAACGACGATCATGCGGACGCGGCGGGGTTGCTCGACCCCGAATATCTGAAGCTCGACAGCTTCAACATTGTCCGCAGCTTCATGGATCCTCTGGATGCCAAGTTCTCTAACCTTGATCCGCTGACCCGCATGATTCACAGCGAGTTCAGGCTGCGCCTGCCCGAGCTGCTGCTGATGCGGGTTGATAAGATCGGCATGTCTGAATCGTTGGAAGCGCGCGTTCCTTTTCTCGACCACAAGCTCGTCGAGTTCTCGATGGACATCCCCGAGGAATGGAAGACCAAGGGTGGCGAGCCGAAATACCTTCTGAAGAAGGCTGTCGAGGGCCTGATCCCCGACAACATCATCTATCGGAAGAAGATGGGCTTTGGCGCGCCGATGAGCGATTGGATGCGCAGCGATTTCGGCCGCGCGGTCCGTGCGTCGGTGTTCTCGTCAGGGTTGATGCGGCGCGGCCTCCTGAAGGCCGCTTATATCGAGAAGCTCTTCGATTGGCACTTCACGGGGCGGACCGATACCAGCCTGTATCTCTGGGCGATCTACAATTTGACCGCCTGGTATGATTTGTGGATCGATCGCAAGGTGGTCGATACGTCGCAGTTGTCCGATGCGGTTGCTTGACGCGGCGCGCCGCGCCAGGAGGATTCTCGGCAAATCTCCGGCCTACGTTGCCAGGCGTGCCTTGCAGGAGGGGGAGCGCGAGCTCGACCGCTGGCTCGCGCCGATGCGGGAGCGAAGCCTCTCTCGCGGGCGGCTGCTTGCGATGGCGCGGGCATCCTCCATCGATGAATTGTGGACGCGGCTGCGCCAGCGCCCGTATCCGGCATGGACATCGGCGATGGATCCCGCCGCGCTCGACCGTGTCGAACCCGGCGAGAGCGCGCGGATTCGTGACGCCGCGCACCTGGCTTGCGCACGAACGGTCGATCTCCTGGGCGTCGGACCGGTGGCGCTGGGCAGGCCGATCGACTGGGCCCGCGACTACCGGGTGGGGATGGGCTGGCCGGGGGGCTTCGCGCGATCGATCGACTACGTGAACCGCGATCGTCCCAGCGACGTCAAGGTGCCCTGGGAGATTTCACGACTGCAATGGCTGATCCCGGCGGGACAGGCCTACCTGCTGGATGCCGACGAGCAATATGCCGTCGCCGCCCGCGATATCCTGCAGGAGTGGATGGATGGCAATCCGCTCGGCTACACCGTGAACTGGTCTTGCACGATGGAAGCCGCGATGCGGCTCTTCATCTGGACCTGGCTGTTCCATGTATTCGCGAACAGCTCCTCGTGGCGTGACGAGGACTTTCGCGCGAAGTTTCTGGCCTGCCTTTACCTCCACGGCGACTTCACGCTGAGGCACATCGAGAAAGCCGATGTCAACGGCAACCACTACACCGCGGATCTTGCCGGCCTGGTGATGGCCGGCCACTTTTTCGGCGACGTGGGGAATGCCGGTCGCTGGCAAGATGCCGGCTGGCGAGGGCTGCAAGAGGAAATCGAAAAACAGGTCTTCGCCGACGGGGTCGATTTCGAGGCGTCGGTGCCCTATCACCGGCTGGTCTGCGAACTCTTCGTGTGGCCGGCACTGTTCCGCAAGGCCTGCGGCGCCAGCCTGTCGGACAGTTACGTCCAGCGGCTGCGCGCGATGGCGCGATTTGCCGCGGCCTATTCGCGCCCCGACGGCACCAGCCCGCTGTGGGGGGATGCCGACGACGCAAGAGCGTTGCCATTCGGTGGACAGAAGCTCGGCGACCATCGCTATCTGGTCAGCCTGATTGCACTCGCATTCGGCGATAGCGATCTGGCGGCGCAAGCGGAGGGGCCTCGCTCCGAACTCGTCTGGGTGGTCGGGCCCGAGTTGGCCGCATCATTCGCGCCAGCCGTTCGCTCGCCGGCGTCGTCGATGGCATTCCCGCACGGCGGTGCGTATGTCATGCGCGCCGGGGATCATCACGTATTCATTGATTGCGGCCCGGTCGGCCTCGCCGGCCGCGGCGGCCACGGACACAACGACGCGCTGTCGTTTGAAGCCTGGCTCGCCGGCGCGCCGGTCGTCATCGATCGCGGCTCGTTCGTCTATACGGCCTCGTTCGAGAAGCGGAACGAGTTTCGTTCGACCTCGTCCCACAACACGCCCGGGATCGATGGCGCGGAGATGAATCGCTTCGACCCCGGCAATCTCTGGAACCTCCAGGACGATGCGCAAGCCGAATGCACGAGCTGGCGGACCGGCGACGAGCAGGACCTGTTTGCCGGGAGGCACAAGGGCTACCGGCGCCTCGGCGTCGACGTTGCGCGGGAAATCAGCCTGGACAGGCGATCGGGCCGTGTCGAGATCATCGATACCATCGAAGGCGAAGGCGAACATGAGATCGCCGTACCCTTGCATCTGGCGTCTTCCGTCCGCGTCGACCGCAGCGGAGCCGCTGTCCGCCTTGCTTCAGCCGGACGTCTGTTCTCCCTTTCGGCATTCGGTGACGGTTGGGAGCTGACCATCGAGCCCACGTCGATCTCGCCGAGCTACGGCGTTGTCGAGCCGTCGCATCGGCTGGTGTGGCGCAGGCGGGGCGCCTTGCCGGCGAAGCTGGCGGTAACGATCAAGCCGGACGGGGACGATACCTCGTGCCCTCCTTGATCCACACCTACGCCGAGATGCTGCTGGCGCGGGGCCTCGCTATCCTCGGCTCGTTCGGCGTGGCGATCCTGACGGCGCGCATGCTCGGTCCCGCCGAGCGCGGGCACTATTACTACATCGTGACGCTCGCTGCGATTGCCCTGCAGATCGCCTCCCTCGGCGTTCAGTCTAGCAACACGTACTTGATTGCGCGGACGCCGGCGCTGCTCGCTCAGATCATGGCCAACTCGTTGTGGCTTGCGGGCCTGGCCGGGGTTGCGGCGGCGGCGGGCGTCCTTGCCGTCGATCTGGCGATCGGCGGTCCCGAGCAAAATGTCATGTTCGTTGCCATCGTGACGGCGCTGACACCGTCGCTCCTCTTGTTCCTTTACCTGTCCAACATCGCGGTCGCTCTTAATCGCCCCAGGACCTTCAACGGTCTGATCATCCTCAACGGCGTCGTTGCCATTGGTGCGGCGCTGCTGGCATCCTGGCTTGCTCCACGGCTTGGGGGCTTCCTGGTTGCCGCGGTGATCGCCTCGCTCGTCGCCTGCGTCGCCGCCTGGGCCGTCCTGGCGAAGAGTATCGACATTCCGCGACGCTTCGACTTCGGGCTGTTTCGCAATGGTATCGCATTTGCGCTGCGGGCTCATATCGCGACTCTGCTGGGCTTCGTCATGGGCCGCATGAGCGTCATGGTGCTCAGGCAATTCGGCGAGTTTGCGGATATCGGTTACTGGTCGATTGCGGCACAGATCGCCGACGCGTTGCTGATCCTGCCCTCGACGATCGGCCTTCTGCTGTTTCCCGCGCTCGTGCGTGCGAAAGGTGCGGCGCGCGTGCAGCAGTACAAGGTCGCGTTGCTACAGATCACCTTGCTGATGGCGCTGGTCTGCACAGCCAGCGCCGTGCTGGCGAGCCCGATCGTCACAATCATATTCGGGAAAGAGTACGAGCCGGCCGTGGCCATCATCCTCGCACTGCTTCCCGGCGTATTCTTCATCGGCGTCGCCTCCGCTGCCTCCCAGTTCCTGTCGGCGAGCGGATTTCCCTGGTCGCAGGTCATGGCCTGGCTCTGCGGGGCGACCCTGCAGGCCGCGCTCTCGGTTGCGCTGTTCGGACAGTTCGGTGCCGTTGGTCTGGCGTGGATTCAGAGTGCGAGTGCCGGATTTGTCTGTGTCTGGCTGCTTCTCAACAGCCTCAGGTCCGGCCTTTCCGCGGATCTCTGACGCAACGAATTGGAGCGAGGCACTTCGCCGCCGTCCCGTCTTCCGGATGGCTCGCGGAACCGGCGCTCCAGCTCCGGCGAAGGCCGCGAGCAAGATATTCCGGCAACCTATTCCGAGGGACGGACCGCTTCAATCATGAGGTAGAGGCCGAGCTGGCGCGCGACGCCAAGCAGGAGCGATCGTGGCCAAAGGCGCCGGGCGATCGACAGGAGACGCCCGCGATGACGCTGGCCCGTTGCGCCGGAGAGCAAGTCACCTGGACTCAGCTCGACTTCCATCTTGACCGCCCGCAAGCCGCTGGCCTCGACGATCGCAGTCGCCTCCCTTGTCGAGTAGGCCTTGGTGCCAGGGCTTTCGAGGTGGTTCGCATAGATCGAGGCAAGGCTGGACGAGAAGCGTCCATAGCGAAGCCAGAGCAGGAGACCGACGATCGACCACTTGTGGTAGATCATGATCCGCGCAGTGCCCCGGGGCTTCAGCACACGGGCAACCTCCTTGAACGCCTGCGTTGTATCGGCACTGTGGTGCAGAACGCCCCAGCTGTAGACGATATCGAACGTCGCATCCGGAAAAGGAAGCCGTTCCCCGTCGGCCACTCGGAGCTCGGACTCAAGGTGGGCGAGGGCGAGGCGTTCGCGCGTCAGGTCGACGGCGCGCGGGGTCAAGTCAATGCCGCAAAGGCGGGCGGGTCCGCTGCGCGCCCATTGTTCATGGTCGGCACCCATGCCAACGCCGATTTCGAGTACAGCCTGCTCGTGGCCCTCTTCGAAGCGGGCGAAGGGCTTGATGAAGGGCTCGAGCTCGTACCTCGTCTCGCGTTGGCTGGAGAAGCGATTTGAGGCGTCGATGCCGACGGCATAAGCGGCCTCGCCGCAGGCCGCCTCGTTCCAGAAATCGCGGACAACCCTATTGTTCATGGGAGCACTCTCATCATGGCACAACTGTATCCCCCCCATGAGCCTGGCACAAGAATAGGCGCCGGCGATTGCCGATCTGCCGAGTTCCGCAGCCTCCGCACCGGCAGGGCAAGGCTCCCTCGGCCTTCAAAATCTACCGGCAAGCCGCAAGCGCACTGTCTCATGCAGGCCTTGCTATTGAACTCGGCACCGGAAATGGTATCAGCGCTTGGGCGAAACACAGCCGGTACGTGGAATGTTTGGAAAAAGATGGGGGGATCCCGCGCGCCTAATCCGAACAGTGCGCCACTTGCGTTCCGAACAGATCATCAATCGCCTCAAGCGCCGAATTCTTCCGCCCAGCATCGCGCATGGACCCGCACCTGGTTTGCGCACGCCGACGGCGAGATGGCGGTATGCTGCGGGCCGGCCGGCCACCATGCTGTCCCCCCGGCGCTTCCGGATTCTTGGGCAGGTGGCGGAGCTGCTGGACGGTGCCGGCTGGAACAATCCGGCAATGCCGAAGCTGTGGCTGTACAACCTGCACTATTTCGACGATTTGCGCGCTGAGGCAAGCGAGGCCCGTGCGTCATGGCATCGCGACCTGATCGACGCCTGGATCGCCGAAAATCGTCCCATAACGGGAAACGGCTGGGAACCATATCCGATATCGCTGCGCATCGTGAACTGGGTCGCATGGGCGCTGGCGGGCAACGATCTGGGCTCCGCCGTGCGCGACAGCTTGGCAACGCAGGCGCGCGCGCTGAACTCCTCGCTCGAGTATCATCTGCTGGGCAACCATCTGCTCGCGAACGCGAAAGCCCTTGTGTTCGCGGGTTGCTATTTCTCGGGAGTCGAAGCCGACCGATGGCGACGCACCGGCCTGGATCTGCTGCAACGAGAATGGCGCGAACAGGTGCTTCCGGACGGCGGCCACTTTGAGCTCAGTCCGATGTATCACGCCATCCTGCTCGAGGATGCCCTGGATCTCATTCAGCTTTCGAAGATCTATCCGCACGAGCTTGCTGAACCGGCGGCGCAATGGCCGGCTTTGGCCGCGCGTATGCTGGCCTGGCTGAGTGAAATGGTCCATCCGGACGGGGAAATCGCCTTCTTCAATGACGCGGCGTTAGGCATCGCAAGGACGTACAGGCAGCTTGCGGACTATGGAGCATCGCTGCACGTCTTGCGGAGCGCAGACGACACTACCAGTCGGCTGGCTGACAGCGGGTACGTACGGCTGCGCTCCGGTCCCTGGCTCGCGATCCTCGACGCGGCCGAAGTCGGCCCCTCCTACCTGCCAGGGCATGCGCATGCAGACACGCTCTCGCTCGAAGTGTCGTTTGGCGATCGTCGTCTGATCACTAACTCCGGAACGTCGTCTTACGCCCACGATGCAATTCGAGATGAAGAGCGTTCGACCGGCGCCCACGCGACTGTCGAGATCGACGCAGAGAATTCAACCGAAGTGTGGGCCAGCTTTCGCGTCGGGCGGCGTGCGCATCCGTTCGGCAGATCGGTATCCGCGACCGGCCACATCCAGTCGGCCTCCGCCAGTCACGATGGGTACCGCTGGCTCCCTGGCCGACCAGTCCACTGCCGCAGCGTCACGGTGTCGCCGACTTCGCTAGTTGTTCGGGACCGTGTCACGGGCGAGGGAAACCACACGATCATCGGTCGTTTTCCGCTGCACCCGCTGGTCGGTCATATTTGCCCGGACGGACAAGGCTGGTCGATCGAGTTGCCGGACGAGCAGCGGATCCGTGTGACCGCGAAAGGAGCCTCTCAATTCTCGCTGGGCGAAGGTTACTACGCGCCGAGCTTTGGCCAACGAATTTTGCGACCGGTGCTTGCCTGGAGCTATAGGGGCGGGCTACCGATGGAAGTCGAAACCCGGTTCGAGCTCTGATTTGCGCATACTCTTCATCACCGACCACTACCCGCCCGAGGCGAGTGCGGCGTCCGTCCGCTGCAGCGCGCATGCGAAACGTTGGATCGCGCGCGGTCATCAGGTCACGATGCTGACCAATTTTCCAAACTATCCGGATGGGAAGGTGTTCGGCGGCTATCGGCAATCGCTCTACAAGCGTGAGGTGTTTGATACGGTGGACGTCTTGCGCGTGCCGACACTGGTGTTCCCCAATCGTGGCTCGTTGCTGCGAATCTTTGACTATTTAAGCTTTGTGGTGATGGCTAGCCTTGCATCGCCTTTCGTTGCGCGGCCGGACGTCGTCGTCGCGACGTCACCACACATCTTTGCCGCTATTGCGGGATGGATCGCAAGCCGCGTTCACCGCAGGCCTTTCGCGTTCGAAGTGCGCGATCTATGGCCGGATTCGATCGTCGCCGTCGGCGCCATGAAGGAAGGGCGAGTATTGAATCTCGTCCGGCGTGTAGAGCGCTTTCTCTATCGACACTCCGATCTCATCGTCACGGTGACCCATGCGACCCGTGACGTGCTGATGTCGCGGGGAATTAGTGGCGACAAGATCGTGGTCGTCACCAATGGCGCAGACACATCGAAGCTCAGCGCGGGATGCGCGACATCGTCATTGCGCGAGAAATTTGGAACCGAGAGCAAGGTCATCGTTTCATACATCGGCACAGTCGGCATGGCGCATGGGTTGCAGCTCATCTTGGATGCGGCTGACCAGTGCCTGATCCGCGTTCCCGAGGCACAATTCATCATCGTCGGATCCGGTGCGGAGCGCGAGGAGCTGCAACAACAAGCCGAACGTCGGGGACTGCGGAACGTATCGTTTGTCGGTCGCGTGTCGCACGACGAGACCATCGACTATTGGCGTCTGAGCGACTTGACGCTGGTCTTGCTAAAGAACACCCCGTTGTTCAGGACCGTATTGCCGTCCAAGGTTTTCGAGGCCTTGGCGACGGGCACGCCGATCATCACGAACGTGCGGGGTGAACTGGAGCGCCTGCTCGAGCCGCTTGATGCAGCGGAGACCATCGAGCCCGACAGCGTGGAAGCACTGGTGCGCGCCATTGCGGAACTCGCACGAGATCCAGCGCGCCGGCGTTTGCTTGCGGCAAACGCCGCTGCCGGGGGCAAACGTTACGAGCGCACGGTACTGGCCGACAGTATGCTAGAAGCACTACAGCGGTTGTGCCCTGGGAAGCCCGAGGAATCAGGCCGGTCTGGTCGCAGTATCGTTCGGGACAAGGCAGGATGACCCGCAGACCGCCAGGACATCCGCTCCAATTGCTTGAAATCTAATGTTTTTTCAGTGGGGCTGGCTCCTCCCGATTGATTAGGTGCCGCCCCTCGTTTGAGTTTGTATATTTTCGCGCGACTGGTTACACACCGCTCCGCTAGGTGGGCCCTGATGGGCGTCAAGGCGGACAGCAAACCCGAAGATGCGAAAAGTCATTGCAATATTTGGAACGCGTCCGGAGGCCATCAAGATGGCACCGGTCGTGACCGAGCTGCGGCGCAGCCAAAGCCTCGATCTGCGGGTCTGTGTGACGGGTCAGCATCGGGGCATGCTGGATCAGGTGCTGGATCTCTTCGCGATCAAGCCCGACCACGACCTCAACCTGATGTCGCCGAACCAGGCGTTGGACCAGCTAACCGCGAAGCTCCTTACCGGGATCGGGGAGGTGCTGGATCAGGAGAAGCCAAACCTGGTCCTGGTCCACGGCGATACCTCGACCACGCTCGCCGGTTCGCTGGCTGCGTTCTATCGCAGGCTGCCCGTGGGGCATGTGGAAGCAGGTCTGCGATCCGGCTCGCTGTCCGCGCCGTGGCCGGAAGAGATGAACCGCCGCGTCGCAACCCTTGCGACCCGGTTTCACTTCGCGCCAACCGAGCAGTCGCGGCAAAATCTCCTCGCTGAAGGGGTCAATCCTATCCATATCCACCTGACCGGTAACACCGTCATCGATGCGCTGATGGAAACCGTGGAGCGGCTCAAGAGCGCGACCTCCGTCCGCACCGAACTGCGAGAGCGGTTCGGCTTCCTCGATCCCGATCTTCCGCTCATCCTCGTGACGGGGCACCGGCGAGAGAACTTCGGTGACGGGTTCGAAAATATCTGCAATGCGCTGCTCGACATTGTCACACAGCATAACGTGCAGATCGTCTATCCTGTCCACCCCAATCCCAACGTTCTGGCGCCCGTCCAGCGCGTGCTCGGTGCACAGAAGCGGATTCATTTGATCGCCCCCCTGGACTACGAACCGTTCGTCTATCTGATGGAGCGTTCGCGTCTCATCATCACCGACTCCGGCGGCGTGCAGGAAGAGGCGCCGTCGCTGGGCAAGCCGGTCCTGGTTATGCGCGAAACCACAGAGCGTCCCGAGGCTGTCGACGCTGGAACCGTGATTCTCGTGGGCACGTCCCGGGAGCGTATTGTCGAAGAGACAACCAGGCTGTTGACCGACCGCGATCACTATGGGCGGATGGCGCAATCGATTAATCCTTACGGCGACGGCCTCGCCGCAAAGCGAATTCGCAAGGTGATCGAGGATCAATTGTGAGCGACGTAAAGCTAAAAGCGATTTGTGTGGTCGGGCTCGGCTATATAGGGCTCCCAACTGCGGTCGTACTCGCCTCGCGCGGTGTTTCGATCGTAGGTGTCGATGTCAGCGAGGCGGTCGTCGCCAAGATCAACCGTGGCCAGGTTCACATCGTGGAGCCCGACCTCGATGCGGTGACCGCGCGCGCGGTTCAGGTCGGAAAGTTGCACGCGGCGACGAAGCCTGCGCCGGCGGATGCCTTCATCATTGCTGTCCCCACGCCATTTCATGATGGGAAGGCGGACCTCAGCTATGTCGAGGCCGCTGCGGCATCCATCGCGCCGGTCCTGAAGCGCGGCGATCTCGTCGTGCTGGAATCGACCTCTCCGCCGGGGACGACGGAACGGATGGCCGCGCAGCTTGCGGCTCTGCGCCCCGATCTGCGCATGCCCACGTCGGATGTCGAAGATTGCGACGTTCACATTGCCTATTGCCCCGAGCGTGTGTTGCCCGGACGTGTGCTGGTCGAGCTGGTCGAGAACGACCGGGTGATCGGCGGCATCACGGTCAAATGCTCGGCGCGCGCCGAGGAGCTCTATCGCATCTTCTGTACCGGCAGCCTGCTGAAGACCAACGTCCGGACGGCGGAAATGTGCAAGCTGACCGAAAACTCGTTCCGCGACGTCGGCATTGCCTTCGCAAACGAGCTATCGATCGTCTGTGACAAGCTCGGCATCAACGTCTGGGAGCTGATCCGGCTCGCCAACCATCATCCGCGCGTCAATATTCTGCAGCCGGGCCCAGGCGTCGGCGGCCATTGTATTGCGGTGGATCCCTGGTTCATCGTCGAGGCGGCTCCGCAGGAGTCCCGCCTGATTCGCACCGCGCGTGAAGTCAACGACGGCAAGCCGTCCTACGTTCTCGAGAAGATCAAGACCGCCATCGCCGGCGCGCGGTCGGTGGGCGCCTACCCGAAGGTGCTGACGCTCGGTCTCGCCTTCAAGCCCGACGTCGACGATTTCCGCGAAAGCCCGGCGCTCGAGATCGCCGAAGAGGTGGCTCGGTGGAACCTCTGCGAACTGCTGGTGTCGGAACCCTTCGCCGAGCTGTTGCCGGGAAAGCTTGCCACGCACAAGAACGTGCGCATGGTGCATGACGTCGCCCAGGCGATCGCCGAGGCGCATATCGTCGTCATGCTGGTCAATCATCGTGCCTACAACGAAATCGCGCCGGCCGAACTGAACGGCAAGGTGGTAATCGACACGCGCGGAGTATGGTCGTGAAGCAGCTGCTGGTCCGGTCGGGTAAGGTCTTCCTGCAGGACGTCCCGGCGCCCGTCGCCGGCCCGAAGAACGTGCTGGTCCGGGTGGAGCGTTCGTGCGTGAGCGTCGGCACCGAGATGGCCGGCGTCAAGATGTCGGGCCTGCCGCTGTATCGTCGCGCCCTCAAGCAGCCGCACCATGTCAAGCGCGTGCTTCAGCTCATGCGCGACCAGGGCGTGGCGCGCGTCTACAAGCAGGTCAAGGGCAAGCTCGACGCGGGACTGCCGACCGGATACTCGGCCGCCGGCACCGTCATCGCCGTCGGATCGGAGGTCGACGGGATCGCGGTCGGCGATCGCGTTGCCTGCGCCGGCGCGGGCGTCGCCAACCACGCCGAGGTTATCGACGTCCCGGTCAATCTGTGCGTTCCCGTCCCGCAGCAGGTCTCCTTCGATGCCGCCGCCACGGTGACGCTCGGGGCCATCGCGATGCAGGGCGTGCGTCGCGCGCAGCCGACGCTTGGCGAGACAGTCGTCGTGATCGGGCTCGGAATTCTCGGGCAGATCACGGCGCAGCTCCTGACCGCCAATGGCTGCCGCGTCATCGGCACCGACGTGGACAACAAGCGTATTGCGACCGCGCTGGAAAATGGCCTCGATCACGGCATCAATCCGAACGACGGCAATCTGGTCGATAGCATTATCAAGCTGACCGATGGCTTCGGCGCCGACGTCGCGATCATCACGGCTGCCTCTGCCTCCAGCGATATTCTCGCTCAGGCTTTTCAGTCCTGCCGCAAGAAGGCGCGCGTGGTGATTGTCGGCGACGTCGGCCTGAACATGGCGCGATCGGACATCTACACCAAGGAGCTCGATGTCCTGATCTCCTGCTCCTACGGACCCGGACGCTACGATCCCGTCTATGAGGAGGAAGGCGGAGACTACCCGCTCGCCTATGTCCGCTGGACCGAGAACCGCAATATGGGCGAATATCTTCGCCTGCTAGCGGTCGGCCGCGTTCGGCTCGAGAACATGCTGCATGAGCCATATCCGGTCGACCGCGCCGAAGAGGCGTATGGCCGACTGGCAGGCGAGGGTGAGAAGCCACTTCTGGTCCTGTTGCAATATCCGCACCGGGAAGAGGCCACGCGGTCCGTGCTGCAGATTGCTCCTCCTAAGCCTGTCGATGGCCGCATCAAGATCGCGGTTGTCGGAGCGGGCAGCTTTGCGCAGGGCATGCACCTGCCGAACCTGAAGAAGCTCGGCGACAAGTTCGACCTTCGCAGTGTCGTGAGCCGCACCGGCCTGTCTGCGCGCACGGCCGCCGAGCGCTTTGGTTTCAGCACCGCGAGCACCGATTTTCAGGCTGTTCTCGATGACCCGCAGGTCGATCTAGTCCTCATCGCAACACGGCATGACCTGCACGCTGAAATGACACTGGCGGCGCTGAAGGCCGGCAAGCACGTATTCGTTGAGAAGCCGCTGTCGATGACCGAGGAGGGGCTAGACGCGATCGAAGCGTTCTACCAGGCCAATCCCAACGGGCCGCTCCTGATGACGGGTTTCAACCGGCGGTTCGCGCCGGCCGTCAGCGCTGCACGCGACACGATCAAGGGGCGTCTGTCCCCGATGATCGTCAACTACCGCATGAATGCCGGCTACATTCCCTCCGACCATTGGGTGCACGGCCCGCACGGCGGAGGCCGCAATATCGGCGAAGCCTGTCACATTTACGATCTATTCAACGCGCTCACCGGCAGCCAGCCCGTCGAGGTCCAGGCGCGGGCGATCGTGCCGGCCAGCGGCCATTGGCGCCGCGACGACAATTTCGTCGCGACCGTTCGCTATGCGGACGGCTCGCTGTGCACGCTGACCTATACCTCGCTCGGCTCAAAGGAGTTTCCCAAGGAGCGCTTTGATATCTTTGTGGACGGGAAAGTTCTCGTGCTCGACGACTACAAGCGATTGGAGGTCGCCGGCGCAAACGGGGGATGGAAGGGCCTGACCATTGAAAAGGGACAGCTCGAGGAGCTGGTGGCGCTCGCCGAAGCCTTCAAACCGGGCGGCAAATGGCCGATCTCGCTCGCCGATCAGCTGTCGGCGACGCGGGTCAGTTTCGCGGTCGAGAAACAGCTCGCTGAGTGAGGCAGTGCGTTCCGAGCCGTCCGTGAAGGGTCTCTACGTTCCGCCGGTGCCGCATGATGCGGGCGTGGCGCTGGGCGCTGCGATGATGAAATGCGCGGAGGCTGGCTACACGATCGCACCGCTGACCCATGCCTATTGGGGGCCGGAATATTCCAACGACACGATCAAGGAGACGCTGGACAAGATCGGCGCGCGGTTTGAGCTGCTCGACGATTCCGTGTCGCGCTGTGTCGCCGACCTGACGGAGCAGAAGACTGTCGGCTGGTTCCAGGGGCGTATGGAGCACGGTCCGCGCGCGCTCGGCAACCGCTCGATCCTGGCTGACCCGCGCCATGCGGGCATGAAGGACCGCATCAACCTCACCATCAAATATCGCGAGGAGTTCCGTCCATTCTGTCCGTCGGTGCTGTACGAGCGCCAAGCCGAATATTTCGAGGACACACGCGCCCTTCATGGTGGTAACATTCCCGGTCAATCAGAAGGTTGCGGAGACCATGCCGGCGGTGGTCCATGTCGACAACACCGCGCGCATCCAGAGTGTCCATGCCAACTCAAATCCGCTCTACAGCCGATTGATCGGCGAGTTCGCGAAGGCGACCTCGCTGCCCGTCCTGATCAACACCAGCCTCAACATCAACGAGCAGCCGACGGTGAACGCGCCTCTGGAGGCGCTGCACACCTATTTTTGCTCCGGTCTGGACGTGCTGTATCTCGGGCCCTACCGACTGTCGAAGGCGCGCTAGGCAAGTGGGATCGCTCCGGGGGAGCTCAACGGACCGATGATGCAGTTCGTCCGTTGTGGTCAGGGCTTCTCGCGAAATCCGCCTGAATTGATGAAGGATCTGACGCCGTTTGTCCGACGAATGTAATGCTAGAGCGATTTCATGAGCTTCAGGAAGGTGCGACGGGGCAATCTGGCCGTCGGTGTGGCGGTCTCCGCCTACATCGCGACCTCGGGTGCCGCTGCGTTAATTCCGTTTCCGGTTGGACAAGAACAGCTCGGCCAATTGTTCCTTCCTCAGGAAGTTCCTTACGCGTGGATGACCACGCTCGGATCTCCAACTTACTGGCTTTTGTTTCTGCTGACGCTCGTCGTTCTGCCGATTGCTGCGATCGCTACCGAGAAGGTCTTTGCGTCAGCAACCCTCTCATTCTCCGACGAGGTGCCCCTGTGGATTCCGCTGGTGTTGGCGGGCGCCATGATCGCTTTCTGCGTTTACCGGCTTGCGCAGGCCGGCGGCTTGTCCGCGAGCGAGGCGTGGGATCAGAGCCTATGCTACGAGGCGAAGATCGTGAGAAGGGTCGAATTGTTCAGGCTGCTTGGTAACAAGTACTATTCGTTCGTCTATTCGAGTTTGCCCATCATCGGTTGCTATCTGCTGGCGCGGGGATTGCTCAAGCATGAAAAGGTCAGCCTCGGGGCCTGCGCGGCGCTGAGCGTGATCGTTCTTTGGCTTGATGTCGCAACTATTCAGAAAGCACCGGCGCTTCTCTATGTGCTGGTGCTCGGATTGACGTTGGCGCTCTCTGGATTCGGCCTCGTGCGCAGCGCGGTCGTGACGATCGCGGCAGGAGGAACGATCTACCTGGCCCTGGCTCTGAGCCAATTTTGCGAAGTTAAGAGCCCCGGCCAGCCGCCTGCGAGTCCCCCGGGACTGTCGCTCTCGGTTCCGCTGCCCGGTTCGGACTCATCGTCCCCGCTTGGCTCGCCATCAACCGCCGATGGAGAGCGGCAGGAGAGCGGATTCAGTGGATTGTTGAAGAAGGCAATTTGGATCGTGCGAACGGGCGTATTCAGGATGGCGGTTGGAATTCCATACTATGTGCAGATTTTTTCGGATTCCGATCAACGTTGCGGCATAGTGCGGCCGACCTTCAGCGGACTTCTTGCTCCGCAGCCCTGCTATCCGGCCACGAAAGTGTTCGCGGTGATCTATCCCGCCATCACATACACGACGGGTTCGCAACCGGCCGGTGTGAGCCTGTCAGGCTATGCTGAGGGGGGACTCATTTACGCTGTCTTGGCGACCGTGATCGCCGGTTCACTAATTGGTTTAATTTCAATCCTTGCGAGGGGCAACGATCCCATGAGCATTGCCACGCAGGTGGCAGGCTGCCTCTACGCGTATTACGTGACTCAGGTACCTCTAACGGCGACGCTGCTGGATAGTTACGGCCTCGTTTGGTTGATAGCTCCGCTTGCCGCAATGCGTGTGCTGACATGGATGATCAGCATCACTCTCCGAAAATGACGCGCCTTGCGTCGCAAGCGGCCACTTCGATTAGCTTTGTCGGCGTGCTAGCCTTGAGTTGAATCGCTCACGCTCAGCGCAAGGAGAGCGCTTGCCGCACGAACGCTTCGAGATTTCCATCCTGAAACAATAGGCCCTGAATGCCCGCAGCTTCGGCCGCCTCCAGGTCGCTTGGCTTGTGCTTCTGTCGGTTGCCACCGGAAAGCGCTTGAGGAGGTCGATGATCATGCCCGGCGCAGGCTTGCGACGGTCGCTGACGCGTCGATAGCGCTCGACGGTCGCTTCGGGATGGTCGGGACAGTATTCGAATGCGTCGATGTGCGCGCCGATCACCGCCAGCTCCTTCGCGATCCAGCGATGGAGAGCCTGGACGTGGCTCTCCTCAAAGAACCCGCGCGCCACACCCGACTGGTTGGTGACGACAAAGGCAAAATAGCCCGCGTCGTTGACGAGCTTGACCGCTTCACGGGCGCCGTCTTTCCACTCGAACTTGGTCGCCTCGAAGACGTAGAAGCGCCAGCGTTCCTCCCGTGCCGGCCACGAGGATGATCGCGGCCGCTCCAATTCCAAATGATGCGCCGGCCGCAACAATAAGGATCGTCCGAGGAAAGACTATCAGCGCCGCCAACCCGAAGAACAGCGCGAGAACAGCACTCGATGTGACGGAAAGTTGCCCCAACCCCTGAAATGCCTCGATGATGTAATCTGTCATGGGAGTTTGCTTGGCGCCATATGTGAAGACCAATCAACCCGCCCAAAACCCATGAGGGGGTGCATCCGGACCTTGGCCGAGGCCTACTTCTTGATTGATCCGAATCGTGCCTTAGGGTAGGAGGAGCAACTCCCGGTAGTGCATTTTTCGGATAGTAGTGAATTATCGTGGGTAAGGAATTTTTCCGTGCGTCGCGTAGCCATCTGTTCGATTGGGATGGCGGGGCTCGCGTTACTCGCCATTTTCGGCCTTTTCGACGATGCACTTGAGAAGCGAATGTACAGGAGTTGCCTAACGGGTCATCCGGACAGGCCGTTCCTCTGCCTAACCGAGGAGCGCACCTTACGGCTCCGATTTTACATGCCTTAATATCCCCGCCGCCAACAACGACCAACGCACGTGCGTGCCACCAAAGAGCGCGAGAATGTATGCCGTCGCGCCTGCCTATTTACACCAGTCTCGCGCAGAAATCCCTGTTGCCAGGAAATTGGAATTTGAGCGCTTACCGCTCGTCCGCGATCGCCTTTCCGTCGTTTGGCAGTGCACCGGGGGCAACCAATTCGACGCCGCCGCCGAGCTTCGTCACCGCGCGCAAGGTGCCGGCAATCTCCTCCCGCAGCGCATTGCTCGCCTGAGCGCATTCGGCCTTCAGCGTCATCGCGTCGGCCTCGCCGTGGCGGGTGACGACGAGGCGCAGCCGTCCGAGCGCGGGATGGCGCTTGCCAATCTCGACGACCTGCTCGGGGCGGACGAACATGCCCTTGACCTTGGTGGTCTGGTCGGCGCGGCCCATCCAGCCTTTGATGCGCATGTTGGTGCGGCCGCATTTGCTCGGGCCCGGCAGCGCCGCGGTGAGGTCGCCGAGCGCGAGCCGGATCCAGGGATGGTGCGGATCGAGCGAGGTCACCACGATCTCGCCGACATCGCCCGGCGCCACGGGATCGCCGGTGCCGGGCTTGACGATCTCCAGGATCAGATCCTCGTTCACGATCATGCCATCGCGCGCCTCGGTCTCGAACGCGATCAGGCCGAGATCGGCGGTGCCGAAGGCTTGGTAGGCATCGACGCCGCGCGCCTTGATCTCGGCCTGGAGCGAGGGCGGAAACGCCGCGCCCGAAACCAGCGCGCGCTTGATCGAGGAGACATCGCGGCCTGTGGATGCGGCGGCATCGAGCAGGATCTTCAGGAAGTCCGGGGTGCCACTGTAGCCGACGGGACGGTAGGCCTCGATCAGCTCGAACTGCTGCTCGGTGTTACCAGGGCCGGCAGGGATCACCGCGCAGCCCAGTGCGCGCGCCGAGGCATCGAAGATGAAGCCGCCGGGGGTGAGGTGGTAGCTGAAGGTGTTGAGCACGATGTCCTCGGGGCGGAAACCGGCCGCGAACAGCGCGCGCGCGCCGCGCCAGGGATCGGCCTGCCGTCCCTCCGGCTCGAAGATCGGGCCGGGGGAGGTGAAGAGGCGGGCGAACGACCCCGGGGCCTCCGCTACGAAGCCGCCGAAAGGCTGGGAGGCCTTGTGCAGGGCGGGCAGTTCCGACTTGCGCAGCACGGGAAGGCCCGCCAGCGCCGTCCTGGAGGTCACCGAGACCGGATCGATGCCCTTCAGCCGCTCGGCATAGCCGGGTGCGCTCATCGCGCGGCGCAGGACGCCTGGCAGGCGGGCGAACAGCTCGGCCTCGCGCGCCGCGTGCTCACGCGTCTCGAGGGCGTCGTAATGGGCGCTCATGGCAAGTCTTTCCGGGTTGGCATCCGTTGCACGCCGCCGCTCGCATGGGTATCAGACGGCCATTGGCGGGGCGTGGAGAGGACGCAATGGCGGACGAGAGCATCATTCCGGCGGAAGAGGCGGCCGACGTCATCGCGCGCCTGAAGCGCCGCATGATCGAGGACGCGATTCCACTGTGGTCGACCGCCGGCTGGGACGACGCGACGGGCGGCTTCATCGATCGGCTGCACCGCGACGGCTCCGCGGATACAGCCGCGCCGCGGCGCGTGTTCGTGCAGGCGCGCCAAATCTGGTGCTACGCCAAGGCCGCGCAGATGGGCTGGTATCCCGAGGGGCGCGCCATCGCGCTGAAGGGGCTCGAGCACCTGCTGGCGAAGGCAAAGGCGCCCGACGGCCGGCCTGGCTACGTGCACCGGCTCACGCCGGACGGCACGGTGCTGGATGCGCGGCGGGATGCCTACGACCACGCCTTCATCCTGTTTGCGCTGGCGACCGTCTATGCGCTCGACAAGGACGCGCAAATCCGCGCCGAGATCGACGCGCTGCTCGCCTTCCTCGACGGTCATCTGCGCTCGCCCCATGGCGGCGTGCATGAAAGCCTGCCGGTGTCGCTGCCGCGCCGGCAGAACCCGCATATGCATCTGTTCGAGGCGATGATCGCGTGCTTCGACGCGACCCACGATCTGTCGTTCCAGAATCGCGCCGGTGAATTCTTCGCGCTGTTCCTCGCTAATCTCTACGACAAGCGGAAGTGTGCACTCGGGGAATATTTCGAGGAGGACTGGTCGAAGATCGAGCCTGTCAGCATCGAGGCCGGCCACCAGGCGGAATGGGTCTGGCTGTTGAAGGGGTTTGAACGTATCACGGGCTGTCCGACCGGACAGCGGCGCGCCGAGCTGCTTGCGACCGCGCTGCGCTATCGCGACGCCACTACCGGCTGTCTCGTCGACGAGGGCGGCGACACCGGCAACATCCGCCGCTCGACGCGCAGACTGTGGCCGCAGACCGAGATCGCGAAAGCGTGGATCGCGCAGGCCGAGTCCGGCGAGGCGGGCGCGGCGGAAGAAGCGCGCGCGGCGCTGGTGCGGCTCGAACGGCATTACCTCAGCCATCCCGTGCGGGGCGGCTGGTACGATCAGTTCGACAGCGGCGGCACATCGCTGATCGACACCATTCCTGCGTCGTCGTTCTATCATGTTCTCTGCGCGGTCACGGAAGCGGAGCAGGTGCTGGAAAGTTAGAGCCAGCGTTTGCGCCGCTTGAAGCTCTTGAGGTTCTTGAAGCTCTTGCGCTGGTCGCCGGCGCCGCCGAGGTAGAACTCCTTGACGTCCTCGTTGTCGCGCAGCTCGTCGGCAGTGCCGTCGAGCACGACCTTGCCCTGCTCCATGATGTAGCCGTGGCTTGCCACCGACAGCGCGGCGCGCGCGTTCTGCTCGACCAGCAGGATGGTGACGCCGAGGTCGCGGTTGATCTTCTGGATGATCGAGAACACCTCTTTCACGAGCAGCGGCGACAGGCCCATCGACGGCTCGTCCATCAAGATCATCTTCGGGCGCGCCATCAGCGCGCGGCCGATCGCCAGCATCTGCTGCTCGCCGCCGGAGAGATAGCCGGCCAGTCCCGTGCGCTCCTTCAGGCGCGGGAAATAGTTGAAGACCATGTCGAGGTCGGCATCGACCTCGCGGTCCCTGCGGGTGAAGGCGCCGAGCCTGAGGTTTTCCAGCGACGTCATGTCGGCGACGATGCGCCGGCCCTCCATGACCTGGAAGATGCCGCGGCGGACGATCTTGTCGGGATCGATCCCGGCGATGGGCTCGCCCTCGAACAGGATCTCGCCGCGCGTGACCTCGCCGTCCTCGGTCTTGAGCAGCCCCGAGATCGCCTTCAGCGTGGTTGACTTGCCGGCACCGTTGGCCCCCAGCAGCGCCACGATCGCGCCCTTGGGCACGTCAAGGCTGAGACCGCGCAGCACCAGGATGACGTCGTCATAGACGACCTCGATGTTGCGCACGGCGAGGAGGGGCGGCGCGGGCACGATGCTAGGCGAGGGGCGCTCCGTTTGAGCCGCTTCACTCATGGTTGGTTACTTTCTCGATGTCGTCACTCGCGAAGGCGGGTGACCCAGTATTCCAGAGGCGCCTGACGTTTCACGAGAAGCCGCGGCGTATTGGATCCCCCGCTTTCGCGGAGGATGACAGTTGTGTGTGTGTGGCAAAAAGCGGGCGCTCACCAGCCTAGCAGTTCCGGCTTGCGCGGCAGCTCGACGGTCTTGACCTTCTCGAGCTTGATCGTGCCCTTGGCCATGAGGTCGTTGAGATCGCCGTCGGTCGCGCCCGAGATCTTGGTGCGATAGAGGTCGACCTTCAGCGTGCCGCGATGGTCCTTGTCGGTCCAGGTCGAGGGATTGCAGACGCCCTCCATGCCAGCCGGCACCCAGTCTTTCTTCTGGTAAAAACCCTTCGCGACGTTGTCGCCGGTGGCGCCGCCGTTCTTCGTGGCCCAGTCGAGCGCCTCCTTCATGTAGAGCGCCGAACAGACGGCGGCGATGTAGTGTACCGGTCGATAAACCTTGCCGGTGGGGTCGGACATCTTGGAGATCTCCATCACCGTCTTCATGCCGGGGGCATCGCCGCCCCAGCTCACTGCGGTGCGCAGCGGGAATATCACGCCATTGGCCGCATCGCCCGCGGTCTTGGCGGCGTTCTCGTCCATGCCCCAGACATTGCCGAGAAACTGCACGTCGGCGCCAGCGGTCTTGCAGGCCTTCATCACCGAGATGTTGGAGGCGGCGGTGTTGCCGAGATAGGCGTAGTTGGCGCCCGAGGATTTCAGGCTCAGGCACTGTGCGCTGTAGTCACCCGGCGCGAGCGCGAACACCAGCGGCGGCAGCACCTCGAAGCCGAGCTCCTGCGCCATGGCTTCGCCGGCGGCCTTCGGCGCGTTCGGATAGGGGTGATTGGCGCCCATGTGCACGAATTTCGGCTTGCCGGGCTTGCCCTTGGCCTTCCAATCCTCGGCCGCCCAGATCAGCATCGCTCGCAGCGAGTCCGAATAGCTCGGGCCGTAGAAGAAATTGTAGGGTGCGGGCTTGGCCTTGCCGCTGGTGCCTTCGGGATCGGTGAGAGCGGCGGCATAGGAGCCGGACATGTCGGGAATCTTGTCCTGGGCGAGAAAGCCGGTCAGCGCCTCGGTGTCCGCGGTGCCCCAGCCCATGATCGCGGCGACCTTGCTGTCCGGTGCCGACCACTTCTTGTAGAGCGCGATCGCCTTCGGCACCTGATAGCCGTAATCGTTGGTGTCGACGTTGAGCTGCTTGCCGCCGACGCCGCCGTTCTTGTTGACCCAGGCGAAGGTATCCGCGACGGCCTGGCCGTAGGGCGTGCCGACGTCGGAGGTGCCGCCGGAATAATCGGCGAGATGCCCGATCGCGATCTGGGCCTGCGCGCTCGCGGAGAATGCCGCGATCACAAGCGCGAACGATGCGGTGCTCAAAAGGGACTTCATCTTCATGGGTCGGTTCCTCCGGTTTATTGTTTAAGTGAAGCAGCCCGCGCTCAGTGCGAGAACGGGTAGAGTTTCCAGTACGCCTTGATCTGCCGCCAGCGATGCGCGAGCCCGTCAGGCTCGAACATCAGGAATGCGATGATGATCACCCCGATCGCGATCTCGCGCAGGAAGGTGATGTTGTTGTTGAGCGACAGTGCCTTGTCGATCGCGCCGCCTTTCAAATACAAGCTGATCAGCTCCATCGTCTCAGGCAGCAGCACCACGAAGGCGGTGCCCATCAGCGTGCCCATGATCGAGCCGGTACCGCCGATGATGATCATGGCAAGGAACAGGATCGAGCGCTCGATGCCAAATCCCTCCTGCGAGACGACAAGCTGGTAATGCGCGTAGAGTGCGCCGGCGATGCCGGCGAAGAAGGCGGCAAGGCCGAACGACAGCGTGCGGTATTTGGTGAGGTTGATGCCCATGATCTCCGCGGAGAGATAATGGTCGCGGATCGCCACCAGCGCGCGGCCGTCGCGGGTGCGCATCAGGTTGGTGACGAGGACGTAGCTCGCCAGCACATAGGCGAGCACGACGTAGAAATACTGCCGGTCGCCGCGGAGCGCATAGCCGAAGATCGAGAACGGCTCGGCGCTCGCCGGCACGGAGCCGCCGGAAAACCATTCGGCGCGTGAAAAGAAATCGAGCAGGATATATTGCGCGGCCAGCGTCGCGATGACGAGGTACAGCCCCTTCAGTCGCGCTGCCGGAAGGCCGAAGATCAGCCCAACCAGTGCAGTGACGACACCGGCGAGCGGGATCGCGAAGAACACCGGGATCGGTGCGTTGTTGGAGATGTAGGCGGACGTGAATGCGCCGAGCAGGAAGAAGGCGGCGTGGCCAATCGAGATCTGGCCGGTGAAGCCGACCAGGATGTTCAACCCCAGCGCCGCAATCGAGAAGATGCCGATCTGAATGAGAATGCTGAGCCAGTAGCCACCGAGGACTTGCGGCACGAGGCAGAGCAGCAGCACGCCTGTTATCGCAAAGTTGCGGCTGGTCGTGGTCGGGAAGATCGTGGTGTCGGCCGCGTAGGAGGTGCGGAAATCACCAGCAGGGATGAGGGCAGGGCCGGCCATGGATCAGATCCGCTCGATGTCGTGGGTGCCGAACAGGCCGTAAGGCTTGATCATCAGCACGATGATGAGGACGTAGAACGGCGCGATCTCGTAGAGATTGCCCCAGTGCAGGTACTGGCTGTCGACATATTGCGCGATGTTCTCGAGCAGGCCAATGATGATGCCGCCGAGCACGGCGCCGCCGACGGAATCGAGCCCGCCGAGGATTGCCGCCGGAAACACCTTGATGCCGTAGGCGGCAAGGCCCGAGGACACGCCGTTCACCACGGCGACGACGACGCCCGCGACCGCGGAGACGGTGGCCGAGATCGCCCAGGCCATCGCGAACACGCTCTTCACGGAAATGCCGAGCGACTGCGCCACTTGCTGGTTGAACGCAGTGGCGCGCATTGCGAGGCCGTATTTCGATGCACGGAAGAACCAGGCCATGCCGATCATCATCGCGACCGACACGACCAGGCTCATGACATAGACGGTCTGGATCTGGAGGCCGAACAGGCCGACCGACTGGCTCTCGAATACGCGGGGGAACGGCTGCGGGTTGACGCCGAACATCCATTTCAGCGTCGCCTGCAGGACCGTGGAGAGGCCGATCGTCACCATGATGACCGAGATGATGGGTTCGCCGATCATTGGCCTGAGGATCAGGACCTGGATCGCGATGCCGAACACGAACATGAACACCAGCGTCATCGGCATGCCGATCCAGAACGGCACCTGGTATTTCGCGAGCAGCGCCCAGCACACCCAGGCGCCGACCAGCAGCAGTTCACCTTGCGCGAAATTGACGACCTGCGTCGCCTTGTAGATCAGCACGAACGACATCGCGACCACGCCATAGAGCGTGCCGACCACGAGGCCGTTGACCAGGAGCTGGATGAGGAAGGCGGTGTTCATGTATGATGGACCTTTCGCCTCTCCCCGCTTGCGCAGGGAGGGGTAGATCGATTGCCGGCTCTGCATCGAAGCGAATTCACTCCGCAGCCTCCGCCAGGGGACTTTGTCCGCCCAGATCCACCACCCGCAGCGTGGTTCGTACCCTTTGCGTTGTGCCGTCCTGGAAGCGGATCACGGTGTCGACGGGAATGTCGGCGGTGCCGCGATAGATTGCGTCGATGATGCCTTCGTATTTCTCGTTGATGACGCTACGGCGCACTTTTCGCGTGCGGGTGAGCTCGCCGTCGTCGGCGTCGAGCTCCTTGTAGAGCAACAGGAAGCGCGAGATGCGCTGCGCCGGCGGCAGCGTGGCGTTGACGGTCTCGACTTCCTTGCGAAGCAGGGCATAGACCTCGGGCCGTGAGGCGAGATCGCTGTAGGTCGTGAACGAAAGCCTGTTCTTCTCCGCCCATTTCGAGATGATGGAGTAGCGGATGCAGATCATCGCGGCGAGCGCATCGCGGCCGGCCCCCAGCACTACGGCTTCGGCGATATAGGGCGAGAATTTCAGCTTGTTCTCGATGAACTGCGGTGAGAAGCGTTCGCCGCGCGAGGTCTCGGCGAGATCCTTGATGCGGTCGATGACGACGAGCTGGCGGTTCGCGTTGAAATAGCCGGCGTCACCCGACAGCATCCAGCCGTCCCGGATGTCGGCGACGCTTGCTTCCGGGTTCTTGTAGTAGCCGAGGAACATATTGGGATGCCGCACCACGATCTCGCCGACACCATGGATGTCGGCATTGTCGATGCGGATCTCGACGCTGTCGGCCATCGGCACGCCTGTCGTGTCAGGGTCGACCTTGCCGGCGGGATGCAGCGTGTAGGCCCCCAGCAGCTCGGTCTGGCCGTAGAGCGTGCGCAGCGGCACGCCCATGGCCTGGAAGAACTTGAAGGTATCAGGGCCGAGCGCCGCGCCGCCGGTAGCGGCCGAGCGCAGCCGCGTGAAGCCGAGCCGGTCGCGCAAGGCGCGGAACAGGATCGCATCAGCAAAGCCCGAGCGCTTGCCCTGCTCGAGCGCCGCGAGACCGCTTTTCATCCCGATGTCGAACAGGCGCTGCTTGAACGGCGTCGCGTCCATCACCTTGGCGCGGACGTCGGCGGCGATGGATTCCCAGACGCGTGGCGCGAACAGCACGAATGTCGGCGCGATCTCGCGCAGATCGCTCATCATCGTGTCAGGCTCTTCGACGAAGTTGATCTTCATCCGGCAGAGCAGACCTTTGCCGAGCACGTAGACCTGCTCCATGATCCAGGGCAGCGGCAGCACCGAGACGTATTCGTCGTCCGGCCCCTTCGGATCGAAGGTGAGATAAGTCGCGCAATGGCCGAGCACGCGGCCGGCGGCGAGCATCGCAAGTTTTGGGTGTGAGGTGGTGCCCGACGTCGTGCAGAGGATGGCGACATCCTCGCCCTTGGTGGCATCGACCAGCTTGTCGTACAGCTCAGGTTCGCGGGTCGCGCGGGCACGCCCAAGCTCGGCGAATTTCTCCGCCGACATCAGCCGGGGATCGTCATATTTCCGCATGCCGCGCGGGTCGGAATAGATGATGTGCTTCAGTCGCGGCACGCGCTCGGCCAGCGCCAGCAGCTTGTCGACCTGCTCCTCGTCCTCAGCGAACACGAGCTGGGCCTCGCCGTAGTTAAGAAGATAGGACGCCTCTTCATCGAGCACGTCGCGATAGAGCCCGAGGCTCAACCCGCCGATCGCATGGGCCGCGACTTCCGCAGCAACCCAGTCCGGCCGGTTGTCGCCGATGATGCCAATGACGTCGCCGCGACCAAGGCCGAACTCGATCAGCCCGAGCGCGAAATCGCGCACGCGGGTCTGGTAATCGTTCCAGGTGAAGGGGCGCCAGAGCCCGAGATCCTTTTCGCGGAGCGCAATCTCGTTGCCATGCTCCCTGGCATTGAGCCGGAGCATCTTCGGATAGGTATCGGCCTGTGCGACGCGGCCTGCATAATCCATCATGCCGCGCTCTCCTGCGCCGGCGGCGCATCGTCGGGATCGACCAGCACCTCGTCCTCCTCGCCGAGATAGGCGCGCCGGACGTGGGGATCGGCGAGCACGGCGGCGGGATCGCCCTCGGCGATCTTGCGGCCGAAGTCCAGCACCATGACGCGGTGGGAGATGTCCATCACCACGCCCATGTCGTGCTCGATCATCACCACGGTCATCCCGAACTCCTCGTTGAGGTCGACGATGTATCGGGCCATGTCCTCCTTCTCCTCGAAATTCATGCCGGCCATCGGCTCGTCGAGGAGAATGAGGCGCGGCTCGAGCGCCATGGCACGCGCAAGCTCGACGCGCTTGCGCAGGCCGTAGGAGAGGGTGCCGGCCTGTGCTTTGCGCACCGACTGGAGATCAAGAAAGTCGATGATCTCTTCCACCTTGCGGCGGTGCTCGAGCTCTTCCTTGCGCGCGCCGGTGAGCCAGTACAGCGAGCCCGTGAGGAAATTGTTCTTCAGCAGGTGATGACGGCCGACCATGATGTTGTCGAGCACGCTCATGTGGTGGAACAGCGCGAGGTTCTGAAAGGTGCGGCCGATGCCGAGCGTGGGACGCGCATTCGGCGTCAGGCCGGTGATGTCGCGTCCCCCGTAGAACAGCTGGCCTTCAGTCGGCTTGTAGCGGCCGGAAATGCAGTTCACGATCGAGGTCTTGCCGGCCCCATTGGGGCCGATGATCGAGAACAGCTCGCCCTCATTGATGGCGAAGCTGACATCGGTCAGCGCGCGAACGCCGCCGAACCGCAAGGACACGCCGCGCACTTCGAGACTGGTAGCCACCAAACAAATCCCTCCCGGTGATGGCGCGTTCAGCGGCGCTCTTCGTCCGTTCCTCTCGGGCAATCCTAGTACGGTCGTGCCGGTGAGGCCATGCAGCACATGGTCCCGACCGGAGCCGCGCCACTTTCGTACCCGTTTGGGATCAAAAGCCGCATCACCCGAGGTGGTCCTCAATAGGGGAAAGCGCTATTTTGAAATGTCTCCGGCCTGACAATTCTGCGACAAAGTTTTTTCGGGTGGGCTGCGGCTTACATCTTTCGTCGGATGGTGGCCGGATGATCGTGCTGCAGTGCAGCAGAAGAATGGAGTGACAAAACGGTGCGGCTGGCCTCTCGATCATGATTTCAGAGGATCAACTGAAGCGCGTGGCCGCCTGGTCGCGCGAGCTCACGCCAGCGGAGATCGAGGTGGCCCGCGCCGGGATCACGGAGCGGTCCTACGGCACCGGCGAGACCGTGTTCATGCGCGGCGACAAATTCGACTATTGGGCCGGCATGGTGAGCGGCCTTGCCCGTATGGGCGGGGTTTCGCGCGACGGCAAGGAGGCGAGCCTTGCGGGGCTCACGGCGGGCGCCTGGTTCGGCGAGGGCAGCGTGCTCAAGAACGAGCCGCGCCGCTACGACGTGGTCGCGCTGCGCGACAGCCGCGTTGCGTTGATGGAACGCTCCGCCTTCATGTGGCTGTTCGAGAACAGCGTCGGCTTCAACCGCTTCCTGGTGCGCCAGCTCAACGAGCGGCTCGGCCAGTTCATCGGCATGCTGGAGGTCAACCGCACGCTCGATGCGACTTCGCGTCTCGCCCGCAGCATCGCCTCGCTGTTCAATCCGATCCTCTATCCTGAATCAACCGCGCATCTGGAGATCACCCAGGAGGAGATCGGCGCGCTCTCCGGCATGTCGCGCCAGAACGCCAACCGCGCGCTGAACCGGCTGGAGAAGGAAGGGTTGCTGCGGCTCGAATACGGTGGCGTCACCATCCTCGATATCGGCGGCTGCGCGGGTATGGCGATTAAGGCGCGACGGCGCCGGTCCGTCAGCCCGCATTGGCCGGGGCGTGCGCCGGCCACAGATCCTCGCGCCAGCGCACCGCGATCGCCAACATCGCGATGATACCCGCGACCGCATAGACCGAGCCCATGGCGGAATAGCCGATCAGGTCGATCAGGCTGCCCGCCGCAAGCAAGCCGATCGGCAGGCCATAGATCACCATCATCCGCACGCCCATGACACGGCCGCGCAGATGGGCACTCGCCGTGCGCATCAGAATCACGGCCGCCGAGATCATCGACATGCTCTGGGCGATGCCGGCGAGCACGAGGCAGGCCATGGCGACCGGTATGGTCCTGATCTCGACGAACACCAGCAGCATCGCGTACCAGGCCAGCGTCGCGCCGATCAAAAGCCGCGCGATGCGGACCCCGCTGACCAGGCTCAGCGTGATGGAGCCCGTCAGCAAGCCCACGGCAAAGCTCGCCGAGAGATAGCCGAGACCGGTCTGGTCGGTGTGGAAGATGTCGCGTGCAAGAAAGGGCAGCAATCCGTTGATGATCGGAAAGGCCGTGAGGTTGGCCAGGAAGGCGACGCACAGCGCCGCAGCGGTGATGGTGCTCGTGTCAATTGACGCTATCGCATGCCGACATGTGGCCATCGCGTGGGGGTTGGCGCGCAGCAGCTGCCTTCGCCAGCCCATCGGCAACGTCGCCTCGCCGTGCAGGTCCCCTGCGGGACGCGTAGACCGGCCGCCGCTTGCACTTCCAGCGCGCCGAGCCCATTGTGCTCCATAGCCTGGGCCCATTGGATGGGTCCAGCAGATCGCGGATCGCGGCTTCCGCGAGGTCTTGAGCCATGACGTGCTCGGGTTGCGGTTCTGAGGTTCAGAGCGGTTTTGCCTTCTGCCCGAAGTGCGGCACGAAGCAGCCGAGCGCGTGCGCTGGCTGTGGCTTTCCATGCGCGTCCGATTTCGTCTACTGCCCGAAATGCGGCGCTCTTGTCGGTGAGGCCACCCAGGGCGGCGAGCAGGCATTGCAGCGGACGAGCTCGATGACGGTTCCGATCGGGTCGTCGTCCTCTCCACCGCTCGTGCCGACGGCCGAGGCTCAGCACGCGTTTCGACCACAGGCGGATAAAATCGATAGCGAAGCAAATCGTCGTACCATCACCGTGCTGTTTGCCGATCTCAGCGGCTTCACTTCGATGAGCGAGCGGCTCGACCCCGAGGTCATGCAGACGCTTCAGAACGAATTGTTCGAGGAGCTGACGGCCGCGGTGCAAAGCTTTGGCGGCTTCGTGGACAAATTCATCGGCGATGCGCTGCTTGCTCTGTTTGGTGCACCGGCCGCGCACGAGGACGACCCGGAGCGGGCGGTCCGCGCGGCCCTCGACATGATCATCCGAACGGCGCGCCTCAGCGAACGCGCGAAGGCGTATGCCGGTTCACCACTCCTGCTTCATGTCGGAATCAACACCGGGCACGTCGTCGCGGGTGGGCTGGGTGTTGGCGTTGCCAAATCCTACTCGGTGACCGGCGACACCGTGAATACCGCCCAGCGATTGCAGTCCATGGCGCCTCCGGGCGAGGTGCTGGTCGGACCCTTGACCTACCGTCTGACGCGGCACGCGTTCTCCTATGACTCGCTTGGCGAGGTCTCGCTCAAGGGCAAGATGGGCAGCGTCCTGGTCCATCGTTTGAAGGGACCGCTCGAGACGCCCCGTGCGGCACGAGGGCTCGACGCGCTGGGCCTTGATGCGCCGCTGATCGGGCGCGACGCCGAGCTTGCGCGCGTGATCGGCAGCCTGGATCGCGCGTGCGGTGGCGCCGCTCAACTGGTGCGGCTGGTCGGCGAAGCGGGTATCGGGAAAACGCGCCTGGTCAACGAATTCGTCGCCCGCATTCGCGATGAGGATCTCTTCGCAGGCGTGGCGATCCGGCAGGCAGTCTGTTCGCCGCTGGGTGAACAATCCTACGGCACACTCGCCGCCGTGCTGCGCAGCGCCTACGGCATCGCGCAGAAGGCCGACGCTGCAGAGGCGGAGGCAAAGCTTGCCGAAGCGCTGTCAGAGCTTGGCCTCCCGGCCGAGGAGGCCGACCACCTGATGCCTCTCTATCTGCACGTCCTTGGACTCGGCGATCCCAACGCCGTGCTCAGGCATGTCGAGCCGGAACAGCTCCGCCGGCAGATCTTTTTCGCGATCCGCACTGTCTTCGAACGCCGCCTCGCCTTGTCGCCGCTTCTGATCATCGTCGAGGACCTGCATTGGGCCGACGCGGTATCCCTAGAAGCGCTGCGGTTCCTGATGGACCGTCTGGAGCGGACGCGGCTGATGCTGCTGTTTACACATCGGCCCATGCTGGAGCTGGACCAGTTCGGCTCGAGCCGGATCAGTCATGCAACCCTTCGGCTGCCGCCACTTGGCGACACCGACGGACAAAGGCTGCTGGCGGCTTATTTCAGTCACGGCTGGTGCGAGCCGCCGGGACGGCTGTTCAATCGAATCCTCGAACGTGCAGGCGGCAATCCGCTTTTCCTCGAGGAGATCATCCGCGGCCTCATCGAAGCCGGCGCCCTGGAACGCGTTGGCGCGCTATGGCGAACGAAGTCGGAGGGAGCCGCCGCGGATATTCCGGCGAGCATTCAGGCTCTGTTGCTGGCGCGCCTCGACCGCTTGCCGCATCAGGTACGTCACCTGGCCCAGGAGGCCGCGGTGATCGGCCCGCGCTTTGATGCTGCTGTTCTCGGTGCGGCCGCCACTGAGCGGGCGAGGGTCGAAGCAGGGCTCGAACTTCTGTGCGACGCCGAGATCATCGAGGAGATCGCGGGCTCGAACTCGATTTCCCTGCGGAGCTACCGCTTCACGCAAACCATGCTTCAGGACGTCATCTATCAAAACCTGCTCTTGCAGCGCCGGATCGAGCTTCATGGACGGATTGGAGCCGCGCTGGAGCGGCTCTATGGCGACGAGCCGGAGCGGCTCGAAGATCTCGTACTGCTCGGACACCACTTCAGTCTGAGCGCGAACAAGCCGAAAGGCGCGCGCTATCTGCGCGCGGCCGGCGATCGCGCACGTGGAAGTTACGCCAATGACGATGCCCTTCGTTTCTACCAGCAGTCCCTCGCGGTACTGTCGACCGGCGTCGAACGGGAGCCGGAATGCCTGATCCTGTACGAGCGGATCGCGGATCTCTGTCGCGTAGCCGGCCGCCGAAGCGTGGCCGAGGAGCACTACCAAGGCGCGCTGGAGGGGCACCGCGCGGTAGAAGACTGCATCGGCGAAGCGCGAATTCTTCGCAAGCTCGGCCGATTGTTGTGGGACGCCGGCAAGCGCGTCAACGCCGAGGCGCACTATGCCGAGGCGGCAGAACGGCTTGCCGGGACCGACGCGCCGATTGAGTGGGCACACCTCCTGCAGGAGCGCGGCCGTCTCGCGTTTCGCGTAGGTGATCCCGTCGCGGCCGCGCGATGGGCCGACGAGGCGCTCGGTTACGCGCGCTCCGTGTCGGTGGACGCAGATGGGCAGGACGGGCCCGAGGCGGCGCGCGCCATTGCGGAGGCACTCAACACCAAAGGAGTTGCGCTGGCGCGGCTTGGGCGACACCAGGAGGCGGTGCGCGAGGTGGAGCAATGTGTCGCAGCTGCCGAAGCCGCCGGCCTCCTCAACGTGGCGTGCCGCGGCTACACCAACCTCGGGGTGCTCTACACGATCATCGACCCGGCGCAAGCCATCGATGTTTGCCGGCGCGGGCTCGATGTCGCGTATCGCATCGGCGATCTCGGCTTCCAGGCGCGCCTCCTTGCCAACTTTGCCGTCGCCTGTTGCACCTTCACGGACAGATGTACCGACGAAGGGGTGCCGGCTGCCGAAAAGGCGATCGAGATCGACCGTGCGCTCGATCAGCGCGAGCATCTCCCGGTGCCCCTGATCGTGCTCGGTCAGATCCATCAATGCCACTTCCGCCCCGATCTCGCCGCGCGCTGCTACAACGAGGCCATCGAGGTGGCGAGCGAGACTGGAGAGCCACAACAGCTCTTTCCGTGCTATGATGGTCTTGCGACACTGAACCTTGATCGAGGCGACATGCCCGAGGCCGAGCGGTATTTCGCGTTGGCGCATGATGTCTGCGCCCGGCATGGGCTCGATCCCGCAGGGCTGATCGTACTGCCGTTTCTGGACTAGAGCGTTTTCGAGCGAAGTGGATACCGGTTCGCGTAAAGAAAACGCGTCAAAACAAGAATCTAGAGCCCCGTTCCGATTCCATCGGAACGGAAAAGGCTCTAGCCAATGTGAGGGAGTTCAACCATGTCAGATCGTCATGTCGATACACCGCTTCAGCCGGGTGACCGCGCACCGAACCTCGTGCTCGACGCCGTCACGCGCGAAGGGAAGATCGCACTTGAGGACTATCGTGGGCATAGTCCGATATTGGTCGGCTTGTATCGTGGCCTGCACTGCCCGTTCTGCCGTCGCCACATCGCGGCGCAGGCGCAGCTTGACGGCGCGCTCCGAGGGAAGGGCATCGAAAGTCTCACGGTCGTCAATACGCCGGCCGACCGGGCGCGGCTCTACTTCCGCTATCATCCACTGCCCAACTTGCTCGCTGCGTCCGACCCCGAGAGGGTCTCGCATCGCGCGTTCGGCCTGCCCAACATGGAGTTCACGGAGAACGAGACCGAGTGGCCGCGCAAGATCGGCATGGACGTGGTGATGAGCATGAAGGTCGACATGCCCGGCGAATTGCCCAGCCCGATGAATCGGCCGGAGGCCGCCGCATATCTCAACAACAAGGACGGTTACGAGATGACGGATGCCGATCAGCGCATGGCGGCAGCGGGCACGGGCCAGTTGTTCGGCCAGTTCCTGCTCGATCGAGAGGGCATCGTGCGCTGGACGTTTACCGAGGTTCCTGACGGCGGCCAGCGCATGTTCGGAGCGCCGAGCCCACAGGAATTGATGTCGGCTGCCTCGCAGGTGGCAGGCTAGGCAAAGACGATTAGCTTGCTGTCCTCGGCCGTTTTTCCGCCAGCGCCGCCGCCAGCGCAGAGATCAGTGGACGCATGAAATAGGCGTCGTCCGCAGGCGAGATGTCGGTGCGCAGGCCGTGCGCGGCAAGCTCACCTGAGACTGCCGGTCCCACCGAGGCGATCAACGTGCGCTCGAATCCCGCGCGCAACTTCGCGTCGCTGCCATGGGCCTTGGCGGCCTCGATCAGCCGACGCACCTGGCCGAGATTGGTCAACGCGATGGCATCGATTCGTCCCTCGGCCATGTCGTCGATGGCCGCGACGATGTTGGCGTCCGCGGCTTTGGAATCGTAGACGTAAGGCAACACGGTATCGACCTCGGCACCTTGCGCGGCCAGCGCGCCGGTCAGTGCGCTGTGGTCCTTGTCCGGATAGAGCTGGAGGCCGAGGCGATGCCCCTTCAAGTCAAGCTTGCCGAGCATCTCGATCACGCCCTCGGTGGTCGGCTTCTCCGTGGTCTGCTGGGCCTCGAGCGAGATTTCGCGCAGCGCCTTGCCGGGCTTCGGGCCGCGTGTGAACTTTCGCGATTGGGCCAGCGCCGCGACGAAGGCCTGGTCGAGGCCGCGTGCGCGCGCGAGCTTCATGATCCGCCGCAAGCCTTCACCGGTCATCAGCACGAGGTCGTCAAGCGGCTTGTCGACGGCGCGACGAATCCAGGCCTCGACCGGGGCGGGGTCGGGCGCGTCCTGGATGGTGAACATCGGGCACTGCACGACCTCGGCGCCTTGCTCGGCCAGGAGTTTTGAGAACTGCGCCTCCTCGCGGGTCTCCAGGATCAGGATGCGGGTGCCGGTCAAACGGTCGGCCATGGGCGTGCTCCTGTGAGCAAATATCGCAATCGTCTGTTTATCTTGGCATCGTCGTCGGGATTGGCGCAAGGGGCGCGTCGGTGCTAGAGCAAGACGCAAATCGCGGGTTGTTCCGCGGCCTTTGCACCATCCTTCATCAAGAGCCATGCCCGATCATCAATATGTTCTAACCCTGTCCTGCCCGGATCGACCCGGCATCGTCTCGGCGGTGTCGACCTTCCTGGCCCATAATGGACAGAACATTCTCGACGCCCAGCAGTTCGACGACGTCGAGACCAAGAAATTCTTCATGCGCGTCGTGTTTACCGCGGCCGATCTTGCCGTGGAGCTGGCAGCGCTCCAGACCGGCTTTGCCGCGATCGCCGAGCGTTTCGGCATGGAGTGGCAGATGCGCGACCGCGCCGCGCATCGCAAGGTGATGCTGCTGGTGTCGAAGTCCGACCACTGCCTGGTCGACATCCTCTACCGCTGGCGCACCGGCGAATTGCCGATGACCTTGGCCGCGATCGTCTCCAACCATCCCCGCGAGGCCTATGCCGGGCTCGATTTCGGCGGCATCCCGTTCCACTATCTGCCTGTTACCAAGGAGACCAAGAGCGAGCAGGAGGCGCAGATTCTCGATCTCGTTGCCAAGACCGGGACCGACCTCGTCGTGCTCGCCCGCTACATGCAGATTCTATCCGACAATCTCTCGGCAAACCTGTCCGGCCGCTGCATCAACATCCATCACTCGTTCCTGCCGGGCTTCAAGGGCGCAAAGCCCTATCATCAGGCTCATGAGCGCGGTGTGAAGCTGATCGGCGCGACCGCCCATTACGTCACGCGCGACCTCGACGAAGGCCCGATCATCGACCAGGACGTCGAGCGCATCAGCCACCGCGACACGCCGGAAGATCTTGTCCGCAAGGGCCGCGACATTGAGCGCCGCGTACTGGCGCGCGCGATCCGCTATCACCTCGACGACCGCGTCATCCTCAATGGCCGCAAGACGGTCGTGTTCATGGATTAGCGCGCCGAGGCGATGCGTCGACATCGAACCCGGAATCTCGAGATTCCTGGTTCGCATCTTCGAGGCGCTGCGGAAATGACAACTCAGCGCAGCGCGTCTCCCGAGGTGGATCCGGTCGCGCCCTTCTGCGTCTGCTCTTCCCTCTCGCGATTGGCCGCCGGCATCAGCCGCTTCTGCTCCCGTTCCTTCATCCATGCGTCGTATTGCGGGGTGCCTGGTCGCGGTGGGGCGTCCGCCGGGAGGCCGCCAGCCCATCGCGGGACATAGTCGCCCATGCCGGCCGACAGCTTCTCGTTGACGGTGCCGCAGCCGGACAGGCCCGCGGCAAGCCCGACGAGAAGGAGAGATTGGAAACGCATGGACATCGTGCGGGCGCCGGAATTGGAACGAGGTGATCGGACGCCGGATAACCAGCGGTGAGGAACGATAGCCTTCAACAAGGTAAAATTGGCTTATTCGAGGTGGGTATCAAAATACCGAATTGAATGAGCATCGCGCCTGCAATGTTCAAATCCTGCAAATGAAAGAACCAAATCCTCCATCCATCTGCCGGGTCGCATTTCTAGACTACGGCCATCACCTCGCGACATTCTGGCTTGGTCGGCGACCCGGCTTTTTCGTTGACAGGTCCATTCTATTTGTACATTCGTACAAATGGAAGTGCAGGCTCGGGGGATGCTCGGGTTTCCCCGGCGTAACCGCGACATTGCTTTCCACGCTTGGTATTCGGAATGCGCGGATTGCGCCGAATGGTCGCCAAACGTCCGATTGACAATGAGGGCGCGAAAGACGCCTTTGTGACGCGCGACATCGCTCGTGCGTGGGTTAAGGTGAGGCAAGGACCGGGCACTCGGTCCGGCGCACAAGAGGTCAGGAATGAAGGGGAGGGACATCTGATGTTCGAACGCAAACAGTTTTCTCGGGCGGCCGCACTTGTCGCCATCGCCGGCCTCGCGGTCGTCGCGCCGGCCGAGGCGGAAGACACCGTCAAGGTCGGTCTGATCCTGCCGATGACAGGCGGGCAGGCCTCGACCGGCAAGCAGATCGAGAACGCGATCAAGCTCTACATGCAGCAGAAGGGCGACACCGTCGCCGGCAAGAAGATCGAGATCATCCTCAAGGACGACGCGGCGATTCCGGACAAGACCAAGACCGCCGCGCAGGAACTGATCGTCAACGACAAGGTCAATTTCATCGGCGGCTTCGGCGTGACGCCGGCGGCGCTCGCAGCCGCCCCGCTGGCGACGCAGGCGAAGATCCCGGAAGTCGTGATGGCGGCCGGCACATCGATCATCACCGAGCGTTCGCCCTATATCGTGCGCACCAGCTTCACGCTCGCGCAGTCCTCGACCATCATCGGCGACTGGGCGGTGAAGAACGGCATCAAGAAGGTGGCGACGCTGACGTCGGACTATGCGCCGGGCAATGACGCGCTCAACTTCTTCAAGGAGCACTTTACGGCTGGCGGCGGTGAGGTGGTCGAAGAGGTCAAGACGCCGCTCGCCAACCCCGACTTCGCGCCGTTCCTGCAGCGCATGAAGGATGCCAAGCCCGACGCGATCTTCGTGTTCGTGCCGGCGGGCCAGGGCGGCAACTTCATGAAGCAATACGCCGAGCGCGGCCTCGACAAGGCCGGCATCAAGGTGATCGGACCGGGCGACGTCACCGACGACGACCTGCTGAACAACATGGGCGACGCCGTGCTCGGGACCGTGACCGCGCACATCTATTCAGCGGCGCATCCCTCGCAGATGAACAAGGATTTCGTCGCCGCTTACAAGAAGGCGTTCGGCACGCGTCCCGGCTTCATGGCAGTGGGCGGCTATGACGGCATCCACCTGATCTACGAGGCGTTGAAGAAGACCAATGGCGACACCGACGGTACCAAGCTGGTCGAAGCCATGAAAGGTCAGAAGTGGGAAAGCCCGCGCGGTCCGATCTCGATCGATCCGGAGACGCGCGACATCGTCCAGAATGTCTACATCCGCAAGGTCGAGAAGGCCGACGGCGAGCTCTACAACGTCGAGTTCGCGACCTTCGAGGCCGTCAAGGATCTCGGCAAGACCAAGAAGTGACGCGCGAAAGCGCGTCATCCCGGGGCTCTCTTCTTACCTCTCCCGCTTGCGGGAGAGGTCGGCGCGAAGCGCCGGGTGAGGGTTCTCTCCTCTAGGGGAGTCTCTCTGTTGAGAGACCCTCTCCCCAACCCTCTCCCGCAAGCGGGAGAGGGAGCGCAGCACGGCACCTGGCTACTACACTTGAGATGATTTTCGACGCACGATGACCTCAATCCTCACCAACCTGTTCGATGGCGTTGCCTACGGCATGCTGCTGTTCGTGCTCGCTTGCGGGCTCGCGGTTACGCTCGGCCTGATGAACTTCGTCAACCTCGCCCATGGCGCCTTCGCCATGGCCGGCGGCTATGTCTGCATGGTGCTGGTCAACAGGATGGGATGGCCGTTCTTCGCCGCGCTGCCGCTGGCCTTTGTCTCCGCGGCCGCAATCGGAATTGCGCTCGAGCGCACGCTCTATCGCCACCTCTATGCGCGCAGTCACCTCGACCAGGTGCTGTTCACGATCGGACTGACATTCATGTCGGTCGCAGCCGTGGACTACATCCAGGGCTCGTCGCGGGTGTTCATCAACCTGCCGGCCGCGCTGCAAGGCCAGTTCGACGTGTTCGGCGTCGGCATCGGCCGCTACCGGCTGATGATCATCGTGATCTGCGGCCTGCTCACCATCGGTCTGCAGATGGTGCTGGCCAAGACCCGCTTCGGCAGCCGCCTGCGCGCCGCCGTCGACGATCCCCGCGCCGCGAGCGGCCTCGGCATCAACGTGCCGCAGGTGTTCGCGTTTACCTTCGCCTTTGGATGCGGGCTTGCGGGTCTCGGTGGTGCGCTGAGCGCCGAGATCCTCGGCCTCGATCCGTATTTCCCGCTGAAGTTCATGATCTACTTCCTGATCGTGGTCACCGTCGGCGGCTCGTCCTCGATCACCGGACCATTTTTGGCCTCGCTCCTGCTCGGCATCGGCGACGTCGCCGGCAAATATTACGTGCCGAAGATGGGACCCTTCGTGATCTACACCATGATGATCGTGATCCTGATCTGGCGCCCGAACGGCCTGTTCGGCCGCACGGCCGCGCGTTGAGTTTGCCGATGAGCGCTTCGTCCGACGTCGGTTATCACGCCCAGCGGCAGGCGCGCTGGCACTATGGCGAGGCCGCCTTCTGGCTCGTCGTGCTCGCCTGCGGCTTTCTGTTTCCCACGCGCTATCTGATCATGACCGACATCCTGCGGCTGGCGCTGTTTGCGATGTCGCTCGATCTCATCCTCGGCTATGCCGGCATCGTCTCGCTCGGCCACGCCGCCTTCTTCGGCGTCGGCGCCTATGCCGCGGGATTGCTGGCGCTGCACGGCATCATCAACGAGCCGGTGCTGGCGCTGATCGCTGCGGGCTTGGCTGCGATGGTGCTCGGCTTTGCCACCAGCTTCCTGGTGATCCGCGGCGTCGACCTGACCCGGCTGATGGTGACGCTCGGCATCGCGCTACTGCTGGAGGCGCTGGCCGAGCGCTTCTCCAACATTACTGGCGGCACCGACGGCCTGCAGGGCATCGAGATGCAGCCGATCCTTGGCGAGATCCCGTTCGATATGTTCGGCAAAGCCGGCTTCTTCTATTCGTCGGCCGTTCTGTTTGTGCTGTTCCTTCTCGCCCGCCGCATCGTGCACTCGCCGTTCGGCCTGTCGCTGCGCGCGATCAAGAACAATCCGCTCCGCGCCGCCGCGATCGGCATCCCGGTGAACCGCCGCTTGATTGCGATCTATACTCTAGCAGCGTTCTATGCCGGTATTGCAGGCGCGCTGTTCACCCAGACCACCGCGATCGCTTCGCTCGACGTGTTCGCCTTCGAGCGCTCCGCCGATCTGATGCTGGTGCTCGTGATCGGCGGCACCGGTTATCTCTATGGCGGGCTGATCGGCGCGGTGATCTTCCGCATGCTCCAGGAAGTGTTCTCCACGATCACCCCGCAATATTGGCAGTTCTGGATCGGCCTCGTGCTGGTCGTGATCGTGCTGGTCGGCCGCCAGCGCCTGCATCGCTGGGTGCTCTATGTGCCCAATCTGGTGATCAAGCAGGTGATGGGGCGCAAGGCCGTCGTCGCCGTGCCGGAGAGCGACGCATGACCATCGCGCTTGAAACCCGGAATCTCGAAAAGACCTTTGGCGGCCTGCGCGTCACCCGCGACTTGTCGCTGAAGATCGAGCAGGGCGCCCGCCATGCGCTGATCGGTCCGAACGGCGCGGGCAAGACCACGGTCATCAACCAGCTCACCGGCGTGCTCAAGCCGAACTCGGGCCGCATCCTGCTCGAAGGCCAGGACATCACCGATCTGCCCGTGCACAAGCGCGTACTGCGCGGTCTGTCGCGCACATTCCAGATCAACCAGCTCTATCCTGATCTGACCCCGCTTGAGACCATCGGCCTGACCGTCTCCGAGCGCCTCGGCCATGGCGGCGACTGGTGGCGGCGAATGGGCACCCGCAACGACGTCAACGGCGAGATCGCCGATCTGTTGACGCGCTTTCATCTGCTCGATGTCATGAACGAACAGACCGTGACGCTGCCTTACGGCAAGCAGCGCCTGCTCGAGATCGCGGTCGCGATCGCCGCCAAGCCGCGGGTGCTGCTGCTCGACGAGCCCGCCGCGGGCGTGCCGGAGAGCGAGCGCCACGACATTCTCGCCGTCGTAGGTAGCCTGCCGCGCGACGTCACCGTGCTGCTGATCGAGCACGACATGGATCTCGTGTTCTCCTTTGCCGACCGCATCTCGGTGCTGGTCGCCGGCGCGCTGCTGACCGAAGGCCCGCCCGACCAGGTCGCGCGCGATCCGCAGGTGAAGGCGGTCTATCTCGGCGAGGAGGCGGTCAATGTCTGACCTGCTCGCAATCAAGTCTCTGCGCGCCGGCTATGGCGAGGCCGTAGTGCTGCCCAACATGTCCCTGCGCCTGGCCGAGGGGCAGGTGCTGGCGCTGCTCGGGCGTAACGGCACCGGCAAGACCACGCTGATCAATTCCGTCGTCGGCGTCACCCGCCGCTTCTCCGGCAACCTCACCCTCGGCGGCACCGACGTCACCACCATGCGGCCGGACCAGCGGGCGCGCGCCGGCATTGGCTGGGTGCCGCAGGAGCGCAACATCTTCCGCTCGCTGACGGTGGAGGAGAACATGACCGCGGTGGCGCAGCCCGGTCCCTGGACCGTGGAGAAGGTCTACGAGATGTTTCCGCGGCTGAAGGAGCGGCGAAGCAACTTCGGCAACCAGCTCTCCGGCGGCGAGCAGCAGATGCTGGCGATCGGCCGCGCGCTGACCCTCAACCCAAAAGTTCTGCTGCTGGACGAGCCAACCGAGGGCCTGGCCCCGATCATCGTCGAGGAGCTTCTGAAGGCGATCGGCACCATCACCCGGGCCGGCGGCATCTGCTCGATCATCGTCGAGCAGAATGCCCAAAAGATTCTGGGGCTTGCCGACCGCGTTGTGATATTGGAACGCGGAACGATCGTCCACGACGCCCCGAGCGCCGCGCTGAAGGCCGACCCGTCGGTCCTGGAGCGCCACCTCGGTGTCGCAGGGGCGGCGGCCCACTAAAAAATCCTCGGGAGTCAAAAAATGCAGCGAACCAAAGCCCCCTTCCGTGCCGACGAGGTCGGCAGCCTCCTGCGCCCCGCCAAGATCAAGGAAGCCCGCGCCAAGCTCGAGAAGGGCGAGATTTCGGCCGACGATCTGCGCAAGATCGAGGACATGGAGATCGAGAAGGTCGTGCACAAGCAGGCCTCGGTCGGCCTGAAGCTCGCGACCGACGGCGAATTCCGCCGCTCCTGGTGGCATTTCGATTTCCTGGCCAAGCTCACCGGCTGCGAAATGTTCCACCCGGACACCGGCATCCAGTTCGCCGGCGTCGAGACGCGGCATGACGCGGTGCGGGTGATCGGCAAGCTGGACTTCCCCGACAATCACCCGATGCTGGACCACTTCCGTTTCCTGAAGAAGGTAGCCGACCAGGCCCACGTCACCGCCAAGATGACGATCCCGTCGCCGGCCGTGCTGCACTTCCGCGGCGGCCGCAAGGCGATCTCCAAGGACGTCTATCCCGATCTCGACGCCTTCTACGAGGATCTCGGCAAGACCTATCGCAAGGCCGTGAAGGCGTTCTACGACGCCGGCTGCCGCTATCTGCAGTTCGACGACACCGTGTGGGCCTATCTCTGCTCGCCGGACGAATTGCAGAAGGCGCGCGAGCGTGGCGACAATCCGGAAGGCCTCCAGCAGATCTACGCGCGTATCATCAACTACGCGCTGGCCGAGAAGCCCGCCGACATGGTGGTGACCACGCACGTCTGCCGCGGCAATTTCCGTTCGACTTGGATTTCCTCGGGCGGCTACGAGCCGGTGGCCGAGACCATGCTCGCCGGCACCAATTACGACGGCTACTTCCTCGAATACGACTCTGACCGCGCCGGCGGCTTCGAGCCGCTGCGCTTCCTGCCCAAGGGCAACAAGGTCGTCGTGGTCGGCGTCATTACCTCGAAGTTCGGTGAGCTCGAGAAGAAGGACGACATCAAGCGCCGTCTCGAAGAAGCTTCCAAGTTTGCGCCGCTGGAGCAGCTCGCACTGTCGCCACAGTGCGGCTTTGCCTCGACGGAGGAGGGCAACATCCTCTCCGAGGAGGAGCAGTGGGCCAAGCTCAGCCTTGCGGTCGAGATCGCGAAGGAAGTGTGGGGCAATTAAGTTGCCTCGTGGTTGCTGTCATTCCCCGCGAAAGCGGGGAATCCAGTACGCCGCGGCATCTCGATAAATCACGGACGTCTCGGAGTACTGGATCGCCCGGTCAAGCCGGGCGATGACACTGAGTGTGTGGCGGGCAGCTTCTCGATCCTGACGTGGTGGCACAATCGCCAGCCTCACTTCACCGCCAGATAGACCTCGCCCAGCAGCGACGAGTTCGACCACGGCACCTGCTTGTTCTTCGTGCCCGAGACCACCTCGGCCCGCACCCGCGTCAGCATCTGCTGCACCTCCAGCCCGGGCGCGCCGATATGGCGGGACAGCGCCGCGGAGAAGGGCGAATTGGCGCCTTCGCCGTCGAGCGCCACTTGGCCCGGTGCGGTCGCGAATGCGATCAGCGTGCCGGCTCCCAACGTCGCACCGGATCCGAGGCTTGACGGCGCGGCAAGGCCTGATGCGCCCTCGATACCGCGACTGCTGCCGGCGCTTGCGACCTGCTGCGCCATCGGATTGTTGCGGCAGGCGACAGAAAGGGAACGTGCCCCTTTGTTGCCCCCAATGGATCGCCGGTTCAGATCCCAGTAGTTGCGGATGCGGTCTTACTTTTTCGGTTGGCGGGTGCGGATCTCGATAGAACCTCCGGCCATCTGAACTTCGAATCGCGACAGGAAGCTCATGCCAAGCAGGCCATCGACGCCGGCGTCGTAACTCTTGTCATCCGTGTTCTGGATCGCTACGGGCACGTTGGTTGCTTCCAGCTTGCCGAGCGCAACCTTGTCGGCCCTGGAGAGCTTCGCCCTGCTCTGGCCGTTGGCTGTCATGAGCATGATCTCGCTGGCGCCTGCGTCGGTGATTTTGGCGCGGCCGGCAAAAGTGGATTTCACGGACACGTAGGTCGCACCGGTATCGAGGATGAATAGTCCGGAAACGCCGTTGATCGTTGCCTTGACTGTAACGACGTCCTTCTGCCCGCGGAGAGGGAAGCTCTCCTTGCGAAATCCCGTCGACGCGGTGCAGTGGCCCTGGCTTTCGTAGTCGGAGATAATCTTCCGAGTCTGGGTGGTATCACGGATGGCCGGATCGAGCGCTACCCATAGACTGATCGGCGCTGCGGCCTCGCAGAACTGCTTGAGCGCGGCATAGGCGCCTGCCATGCGCAGAAACACGCGGCTCGAAATCGATTTCTTGTCTGCGCCATAGAGCTCGATGGCATCCGAATAATCGGCCAGCGCACGGTGGTAGTCTTGCAGGCCTTCAAGCGCGACGCCTCGCAAGTAATGCGCGTCGTGATTGGTCGGTGCGCGCCGCATGAACTCGTCGGCGACCTCCACGGCTCTGGGATAGTCGGTGAGCTTGAGATAGATATCGATCGAGCGATGCAGTGCCGTGATCGGCGCGCCGCAATTCATGACGAACTTATAGAGCCCGTTGGCGCCCTCTCGCCGGTAGCCGAGCTTGTCCAGCATCAACGCGAGATCGCCGATGCTTTTCTGGTCGCACGGCTCGCGCTTCAACTCTTCCAGGCGCAGCCAGACAAACGGATCGCGCGCGGCCGCCACGGGCAGGGCGCCTATCCTTTCGTAGACTGGTGCGAAAATTCGTCGGGGTTCTCATCCAGGTAACCTGCGCATGCGCCGCCCGATATTGCCGCCAGAAAGCAAGCGGCGAGCCAAAACAACCTGAACATATCCTGCCCCGACCATCCCCGTTGGCCACGTATACCAACAAGTGTAGGCGCGGCCAAATGCACGATGAGGTGTACCCGGAGGAATCGATTGGGGAGTGGAGCCAATTCCTGAGGGTATTCCCTGAGTGGGCAGAACTTGCTAAGAGACAGGTCCCAACCATCCTGCCCACCATCATCCCATTCATGAAGAACGACGAAATCCTGAGCGAAATCACCGAGTTCTGTCGCAAGGCGGACATGGCGGAATCGACGTTTGGCCGGCGCGCGGTGAACGATGGGAAGCTCGTGCATCGCCTGCGCGAGGGCAAGCGCATCACCATCGACACGCTGGAGCGGATCCAGGCCTACATGGCCGCGTCGACCGGAGGCCTGCCGCCGCCGCGGGGACTTCAGGTGCCCCCGGAAAAGCGCGATCCGCGCGGCAATTTCCGCTTCTTCGAGAACCGGCAGAAATATTTGCTGTTCGTCCACACCTGCAGCGAGAAGCGGGTGATCGCCGACCGGGTGGCGCTGGAGCTTGCCACCATCCATCCGCGGCCCCCGGCATTGCGGATCTTCGACGCCGGTGTCGGCGACGGCACGGTGCTGGCGCGGGTGCTGCGTGCCACGCACCAGCGCTATCCGCACATGCCGTTCTATGTCGCCGGCAAGGAGCTCAGTCTCGAGGATTTGCGCCTGACGCTGGAGAAGGTGCCGGACCGCATTTTCGAGCATCCGGCGTCGATTTTCGTCTTCACCAACATGTTCTATTCGGAGGCGCCGTGGCTTACGCCGGCGTCGCCTGCGGCAGCGGCAGCCACCGTCTGGCACGAGGTCCCGCTACGGGGCGCCTCGTCAGGCGAGTTCGAGCAGCAGATCGCCGAGCTTCGGCCGTTCCTGGAGCAGAACTGGCGTGCCGCGATCAGCCCGCGCACGGCCATGCCGCTGTATGAGCGGCCGGTGGTCCTGGTGCTCTACCGCGAAGACCACAGGTTCCTGCTGGATTCGACCATTCCGCGGCCGGGCCAGACCGAGGCCAATTTCGACCTCGTCATCGCATCCCAGCCATACCGTGCCCTGTCCTCGGTCAATTTCCGGGCCAAGCGGATCATTGCACCGCTGGCTAAGGCCTTGCGGCCGGGCGGCCGCCTGATTGGAATTCACTCCCATGGTCACGATCCCGGCATGGAAATGATCCAGGCCATCTGGCCCGGAGAAAATCCTTTCTCGGTGAGCCGTCATGAGCTATTGCGCGCCGTCAAGTACGAGCTTGGGTCGTTGGGCCGCGACTTAAATTTGAATGCTTACGCGGATAACCGTTCGATCTTCAGGTATGATATGGAAGCGCTGCCCAACGAGGTAACGGGTACCATCGGAACCTCGACGGCCTTTGCAGCGTGGAATGCGGCGGTGTATGTCGCTCAGATTGAGGACGACCGGTTGACAGATATGACTCAAAACGGCCGCACTCTGGATGCCGCCAGGGATGTGCTGCGAAAGTACAACGGGCTCTGGTTTCTCGACGAATCCTACGTCATCTCGCGCCGGCGTGATTGACATAATCCAAGGGTAAACATCGCAAACGTCCGCCTGAAGTGGCGGAACAAGGGGTTACTGATGCGCGCGTCCTATCTTTTCACCAGCGAGTCCGTGTCTGAGGGCCATCCGGACAAGGTCTGCGACCGGATCTCCGACGAAATCGTCGACCTGTTTTACCGCGAAGGGCCGAAGGCCGGCATCGATCCGTGGGCCATCCGCGCCGCCTGCGAGACGCTCGCCACCACCAACAAGGTGGTGATCGCCGGTGAGACCCGCGGCCCGAAATCCGTCACCAACGAGCAGATCGAGAGCGTCGTGCGCGACGCGATCAAGGACATCGGTTACGAGCAGGACGGCTTCCACTGGCAGAAGGCCGACATCGAGATCCTGCTGCATCCGCAGTCGGCCGACATCGCACAGGGCGTCGATGCGCTGCAGCCGGGCGAGGTCAAGGAAGAGGGCGCCGGCGACCAGGGCATCATGTTCGGTTACGCCACCAACGAGACGCCTGACCTGATGCCGGCGCCGATCTTCTACGCCCACAAGATCCTGCGTCTCATCTCCGAAGCCCGTCACTCCGGCAGGGAGAAGGTGCTCGGTCCGGACTCCAAGAGCCAGGTCACCGTGCAGTACGAGAACGGCAAGCCGGTCGGCGCGCGCGAGATCGTTGTGTCGCACCAGCATCTGGTCGAGGACATCTCGTCGAAGCAGATCCGCGACATCGTCGAGCCCTATGTGCGTGAGGCGCTGCCGAAGGACTGGATCACGCCGAAGACCATCTGGCACATCAACCCGACCGGCAAGTTCTACATCGGCGGTCCCGATGGTGACTCCGGCCTGACCGGCCGCAAGATCATCGTCGACACCTATGGCGGCGCGGCCCCGCATGGCGGCGGCGCGTTCTCCGGCAAGGATCCGACCAAGGTCGACCGCTCCGCGGCTTACGCTGCCCGCTACGTCGCCAAGAACATCGTCGCCGCCGGTCTCGCCGACCGCTGCACGCTGCAGCTCGCCTACGCCATCGGCGTGGCGCGTCCGCTGTCGATCTACATCGACACCCACGGCACCGGTAAGGTGTCGGAGGACCAGCTCGAGAAGGCCGCTGCCAAGGCGATGGACCTGACCCCGCGCGGCATCCGCAGCCATCTCGATCTCAACCGCCCGATCTACGCGCGCACCTCGGCCTACGGCCATTTCGGCCGCACGCCCGACAACGAGGGCGGCTTCTCCTGGGAGAAGACCGATCTCGTCGAGGCGCTCAAGCGCGCGGTCTGATTACCGAAATCATTCCGGGACGCCGCGAGAGCGGCGAACCGGGATCGCTAATCCTTCAAATCAAGATTCCGGGTTCGCCTGTTCAGGGTGACGCGGAATGACCCGTTCAACAACAGGACACTCGCAATGAACGCGAAGCCCGGCTTTACCGATTACATCGTCAAGGACATCTCGCTCGCCGATTTCGGCCGCAAGGAACTCTCGCTGGCCGAGACCGAGATGCCCGGCCTGATGGCCACCCGCGAAGAATACGGCCCGAAGCAGCCGCTGAAGGGCGCGCGTATCGCCGGCTCGCTGCATATGACGATCCAGACCGGCGTGCTGATCGAGACGCTGGCAGCCCTCGGCGCCGACATTCGCTGGGTCTCCTGCAACATCTATTCGACGCAGGACCACGCTGCCGCTGCGATCGCCGCCGCCGGGATTCCCGTCTTCGCCGTCAAGGGCGAGACGCTGACCGAGTACTGGGACTACACCGCAAAACTGTTCGACTGGCACGGCGGTGGTCACCCGAACATGATCCTCGATGACGGCGGCGACGCCACCATGTATGTCCATCTCGGTCTGCGCGCCGAGAACGGCGACGCCGCGTTCCTGGACAAGCCGGGTTCGGAAGAAGAGGAAGTCTTCTTCGCGCTTCTGAAGAAGCAGCTCAAGGAAAAGCCGAAGGGCTACTTCGCCGAGATCGCCAAGAGCATCAAGGGCGTTTCCGAAGAGACCACCACGGGCGTGCATCGTCTCTATGACATGCAGAAGGCCGGCACGCTGCTGTGGCCCGCCATCAACGTCAACGACAGCGTCACCAAGTCGAAGTTCGACAACCTCTATGGTTGCCGTGAATCGCTGGTCGACGGCATCCGCCGCGGCACCGACGTGATGATGTCGGGCAAGGTCGCGATGGTCGCGGGCTTCGGCGACGTCGGCAAGGGTTCGGCGGCCTCGCTGCGCCAGGCCGGCTGCCGCGTGATGGTGTCGGAAGTCGATCCGATCTGCGCGCTGCAGGCGTCGATGGAGGGTTATGAAGTCACCACCATGGAAGACGCCGCGCCTCGCGCCGACATCTTCGTTACCGCGACCGGCAACAAGGACATCATCACCATCGAGCACATGCGCGCGATGAAGGATCGTGCCATCGTCTGCAACATCGGTCACTTCGACAACGAGATCCAGATCGCCTCCTTGCGCAATCTGAAGTGGACCAACATCAAGCCGCAGGTCGACGAGATCGAGTTCCCCGACAAGCACCGCATCATCATGCTGTCGGAAGGCCGCCTCGTGAACCTCGGCAACGCGATGGGCCATCCGTCCTTCGTGATGTCGGCGTCCTTCACCAACCAGACGCTGGCGCAGATCGAGCTGTTCGCCAACAACAAGGACGGCAAGTACAAGAAGGAAGTCTACGTGCTGCCGAAGACGCTCGACGAGAAGGTCGCGCGCCTGCATCTCGCCAAGATCGGCGTCAAGCTCACCGAGCTCCGCAAGGACCAGGCCGACTACATCGGCGTGAAGCAGGAAGGTCCGTACAAGTCGGACCACTACCGGTACTGAACAGCTGATCACATCGATCATCGATGCAAAGCCCCGGAGCGATCCGGGGCTTTGTTGTTTCGGCGCGTGGAATTCAACTCGCTTTGCAGTTGCGGCACGGCTGTTTGCCGATTGACGGCCCGCAGCGACGAGCGGACAATCGTCCTCGGCGGAGGAAACCATGCAACAAGAACATTTCGACGTGCTGATCGTCGGTGCCGGGCTATCAGGCATCGGCGCGGGCTATCATCTTCAGAGCAAGTGCCCCGGCAAGAGCTACGTCATTCTGGAGGGCCGCGACTGCATCGGCGGCACCTGGGACCTGTTTCGCTATCCCGGCGTCCGCTCCGACAGCGACATGTTCACGCTCGGCTATTCCTTCAAGCCGTGGACCGATCCGAAGGCGATTGCCGATGGGTCGCAGATCCTGAACTATGTGCGCGAGACCGCAACCGAGAACGGCATCGAGAAGCACATCCGTTTCCGTCATCGCGTCAAGCGCGCGGCGTGGTCAACGCGGGAAGCGCGCTGGACCGTCGAGGTCGAGCGCACGGCGGGCGAGGGCGCGACCGAACTCGTGCACTTCACCTGCAATTTCCTGTTCATGTGCTCGGGCTATTACAAATACGAGGCAGGCTATACGCCGGAGTTCAATGGCGTCGCGGATTTCGCCGGTCGCATGGTGCATCCGCAGAAGTGGACCGAGGATATCGACTACGCGGGCAAGCGCGTCATCGTGATCGGCTCGGGCGCGACCGCGGTGACATTGGTGCCGGAGTTCGCCAAGACCGCGGCGCAGGTCACGATGCTGCAGCGCTCGCCGACCTATGTGGTGTCGCGCCCGGCGCAGGATCCCGTCGCCAACAAATTGCGCCGCAACCTGCCGGCGCGGCTGGCCTATCACCTGATCCGCTGGCGCAATGTGATGTGGGGGATGTTCTTCTTCCAGCTCAGCCGGCGGCGGCCGGACAAGGTGAAGAACCTGATCCTTGGGGGCGTGCGTCTGGCGCTGGGGCCGGACTACGACATCGCCACGCATTTCACGCCGCGCTACAACCCCTGGGACCAGCGGCTCTGCCTCGTGCCCGACGGCGATCTTTTCAAGGCGATCCGCGAAAAGCGCGCCGCCGTGGTCACCAACGAGATCGACACCTTTACCCACGACGGCATCCGTTTGAAGGACGGCAGCGAGCTTCCCGCCGATATCATCGTGACGGCGACGGGGCTGGTGCTCCAGGTCGTCGGCGGCCTCGAGATCAGCGTCGACGGCCGCGCCGTCGATTTTGCCAGCACGCTGACCTACAAAGGCATGATGTATGCCGACGTGCCGAACATGGCCTCGGCCTTCGGCTACACCAATGCGTCGTGGACGTTGAAATGCGATCTCACCTGCGAATATGTCTGCAGGCTGATCAATTACATGGACCGGCACGATTTCCGCCAGTGCATGCCGCACAATGACGACCCGGAGATATCAGCGCAGCCGTCGCTCGATTTCACCTCAGGCTATGTGCAGCGCTCGGTCGCCAAGATGCCGAAGCAGGGCTCGAAGCAGCCGTGGCGGCTGTACCAGAACTACGCCCTCGACATCGTCTCGTTGCGCTTCGGCCGGATCAATGACGGCGTGATGCGATATTCCTGATCTCCGTGTCTTCCCGGGAAATCTACCCGTTGCTTGAGACGAATCGCGACTTGCGGTAGTGTTTTGTTGCTGTATGCAACTTAATTCCGACGGCGGACTGAGTTCCGCTTCGCTGCCGTGGAGGGAGGGAAGGACATGTACGTCCTCGCTCTGGTTACGCAAAAGGGCGGTAGCGGCAAGAGCACGCTGGCTGCGGGACTCGCCGTGGCCGCGATGAAGCACGCAGAGCGCGTCGCTCTCGTCGAAGCGGACGCGCAAGGAACGATCTCGAAATGGAAAGAGCGGCGAGAAAGTCGCTACCCCTTCGTCAATTGCATTGCCGATCCCGATGAGATCGAGCCGGTGCTCGCGCGCCTTGAGGCGGATGGAACCTGGCTTGCGATCATCGATACCCCCGCCACGAACAACAGCCTGTCGATGCAGGCGATCGCGAGGGCCGATCTTTGTCTGATCCCCGCGCGTCCAAGCCCGGCTGATATCGAGGCTGCCATTCCGACACTGATTGCCATTCGCAAGCTCGGCCGCCGCTTTGCCTTCGTGCTCAATCAAACGCCGCCGCGTGGCAGCCGGCTGAGCGAGGCCGCAATCTCGCTGAACTCGCTAGGCCTGCTGGCGCTTCCCTTCATCGCGCAGCGCAACGATCACCAGGATGCGCTTGGCGCAGGATTGGGCGTGAGCGAGTTCGCTCCGACGGGAAAGGCTGCGACCGAAATTGCCGCACTGTGGAGTTGGGTCGCTCAGCATCTGGGCACGGAGCCGATGGATCATGAGCAAGGCGCGGTCAAGATCGCCTGCTAACGATGCGCGCGCCAAGCGGCGTTCGCTCGTGGAGCTGACGGAGGCGGCGAGCCGGAGCGCCGAGGAACGCCTGCTGGGAATGTCCACCAGCCTCATTGCGAGCTCTGGAGAAGATGGACCGCAGGTCGAGCAAGCAGCGGCGCCGGCTTCGATCAATGTGTCGACCGTAGCTGATGCAATGGAAACGCGCGCGGAGGCTGCCAGGGCGGTGCCGCAGCCGGTGGAAGTCCAGTATTCTGACGGCACCATCGACACCATTGATATGTCGGTGGAGATTGCCAAAGACATGCAGGCCCGTGTTTTGGAAGGCTTGAAGGTCAGCATGCACACCGCATTGGATTACACGAAGAACCTTGCCCGCCCGCAGCGGCAACCCGGCGGGGATGTGAATGCGGCTGGCATAGCTGCCGGCGAAGGCGACAAGCTCGATCCGCTTGGATCTGCGGCCGAGTGCCGTGCGGTCCTGCTCGAACTGATGAAGGTCAACGCAGGCGCGACCCTTGCGTATGTGCGGGAGGTGGGCCAGGCGAAAACGCTGTCTGAATTCGTCGAACTATCGAGCTCGCATGCACGAAAGCAGTGCGAGCTGGTTCTCAAGCAAACCGAAGTGCTGAAATCGCTCGCCAGGAACGTAGCCAAGTCCCGTCCCGAATAGTTCGCGAGACTGGAGTGCCGGACCCTCGATCGCAATCCTGCGCGTCGTTTCGACCATTCAAGGCCTGCGCTCAAGAGGGCCATGCTTAACGGCGGATTAACCCGCCGGTCCTACGTTGTCTCGGCCGGGGTTACTCGCAAGGCCGAGGTGAACCCAATGGAAGCCCAGAAGATCGCGGTCGACGCCGTCGTCGCGCTGACCGATTGCGACCGCGACGCCGTCATTGCATTCATTCGCCGGCTCTATCTCGCCGGCGTCACCGACCCCAAGCGCCTGACCTTTAGGGGTCTCCAGGCGCTGTCCAAGGTGTAATTCGGCTCGTTTCGGTCCATTTTAGCGCAAGTTCCGTCCCCAAAGCTCGCTCGAGCGTGACCGCAACCCCCCGGTGAATATCTTGCCGGTGGGATCGGGCCGCGCTAGATCACGTCCCCGGCTGGGTCACTCGGGATTTGGGGAAATGCTGAAGCAGCTTTTTGCGCCGCAACTTGTCATTTTGTATGTGCTTGCGGCATCGACGATTTACGTTCACTTCCGCGGCAAGCAGCGACTGCGCTTGGCGCGCCAGCTCGGCGATCACTCGACCTATCTCGCCCCCTACAATGTGCTGATGTATGCGGGCTCGGCGGTGCCGAACAAGCCCGTCATCGCCGTCGAGCAGTTTCCCGAGTTGAAGCCGCTCAGCGAGAACTGGGAGACCATCCGCGATGAGGCCGTTCGCCTGTTCGACGAAGGTTTTATCCGCGCGGCCGCGAAGAATAACGACTGGGGTTTCTACTCGTTCTTCAAGAGCGGCTGGAAGCGCTTTTACCTGAAATGGTACGACGACTTCCTGCCCTCGGCGCGGACGCTGTGCCCGAAGACGGTCGAGCTGCTGAATTCGATTCCGAGCGTGCACGGCGCGATGTTCGCGATGCTGCCGCCGGGCGGCAAGCTTGGTGCGCACCGCGATCCCTTCGCCGGCTCGCTGCGCTATCACCTCGGCCTGGTGACGCCGAACTCGAACAAGTGCCGCATCCTGGTCGACGGTGTCGAATGCGTCTGGCGCGACGGCGAGGCCTTCATGTTCGACGAGACTTTCATTCACAGCGCGGAGAATGCAACCGACGTCAACCGCATCATCCTGTTCTGTGACGTCGAGCGCCCGATGAAGTTCGGCTTCATGACCGCGATCAACCGCTGGGTCAGCCATCACATCGTCAAGGCGTCAGCAACCCAGAACGTCGATGGCGAGAGCGTCGGCGTGCTCAACAAGGTGTTCGGCAAGCTCTACGAGATCCATCTGGGCAGCCGCAAGGTCAAGGAGTGGAACCGTAACGTCTACTACACGCTGAAGTACTCGCTGACGGCGTTGATCCTCGGCCTGATCGTGCTGTCGGCGCTGCGGTGATCGGCGTGGTTGTGCCGCAGATGGAGCCGGCGATAGCGTCCTTGCCGACCGCCAACACCGAGTTGGTGCAGTTCTTCCGTCAGTGGCTGGAAACCTTCGCAGGCTATGTCCGCGAGGTCGACTACGCCTCGGCGCGGCCGCTCTTTCATCCTGATGTGCTGGCCTTCGGTACGCATAACGACGTTATCCCGGGCCTCGACCAGTGGGTCTCATCCCAATGGGACAACGTCTGGCCGAAGACGACCGACTTTCGGTTCGTGCTCGAACAGACCTCGATCCTGGCATCCTCCGATGGCACGATGGCGACGGTGATCGCGCCGTGGACCAGCACGGGCTATCATCTCGATGGCAGCCCGTTTCCGCGTCCGGGCCGGGCGACGATGGTGTTTTCCAGGCGCGCCGATGGCTGGCTGTGCGTGCATTCGCACATGTCGCTCAATCGCGGCGTGCCGCAGGCCAGTCACGCCAACCGGCCGGTGAAGGCGCGGTAGAGCGAGTTCGCGCGACCACCCAGCCTCCAGCCCCTGCCGACCGACGAAAGTTCTAGGCGCCATCTAGGCTTTGCCGGAACCCTCGGCCGCGCGAGACAGTTTGTAGTCAAAAGACCCGGTCAGGGTTCAAATCGAAAGGGGGGCGCGTCAGAAGGAGACGTTCCATGGCAACGCTCGGCCTCGACGCCGCCCAACTGTCCCCATCCGAACATCGGCTCCAGCTTCGTCGCGCCGTCATCGCCTCCACGGTGGGGACTGCGATCGAATGGTATGACTTCTTCCTCTACAGCACGGTGACGGGGCTGGTCTTCGCAAAGCTGTTCTTCCCGCAATCCGACCCCCGGGTTGGCACGCTCGAGGCGTTTGCCATCTATGCGGTCGGCTTCGTCGCGCGTCCGATTGGCGCTGCGATCTTCGGACACTACGGCGATCGCATCGGCCGCAAGTCGACGCTGATTGCGACGCTGCTGCTGATGGGACTGGCGACCGCGGCGGTGGCCGTGGTGCCGACCTATTCGAGCATCGGTATCTGGGGCGCGGTGATCCTGACCGTGCTGCGCTTCATCCAGGGCGTTGGCGTCGGCGGCGAATGGGGCGGCTCGGTGCTGATGTCGATGGAATGGGCGCGCAACGACCGGTCACGCGGATTGATCGCGTCCTGGCCGCAATTCGGCGTGCCCTGCGGCCTGTTCCTGGCCAACCTGGCCGTGCTGGCATTCAGCCAGATGGCGGGCGACCGATTCCTGGCCTGGGGCTGGCGCATACCGTTTGCGCTCAGCCTCATCCTGGTCGGTGTCGGTCTTTACATCCGGCTCGGCATCCTCGAAACACCGGTGTTCTCCAAATTGATGGCCGAGCGCCGGCTCGACCGCACGCCGATGCTGACGGTGATCAAGCAGCATCCGAAGGAAATCTTGCTGTCGGCATTCGCGCGCATGGCCGAGCAGGCACCGTTCTACATCTTCACCGCGTTCGTCTTTTCCTACGGTATCGGCACGCTGCATCTCTCGCGCGACTTCCTGCTGACAGCGGTGTTGTCGGCCTCGGTGCTGTCATTCGTGACGATTCCGGTCTGCGGTCATCTGTCCGACCAGATTGGCCGCAAGAACATGTACATGGCCGGCGCGCTCGTCACCGGCATCTTCGGCTTCATCTACTACGCGATGCTGGATACCGGATCGGAGGTGATCGTTTTTCTCGCGATCTTCCTGTCGCTGATCCCGCACGACATGATGTACGGTCCGCAAGCCGCGTTGATCGCCGAGAGCTTTACCGGACGCCTTCGCTACAGCGGCGCGTCGCTCGGCTATCAGTTTGCATCCGTGATTGCCGGTGGCCCCGCGCCGCTGATCGCAGCCTGGCTGTTCGGTGCGTTCCACTCAGCGACGGCGATTGCGGCCTATATCGCGGCTTGCTCCGTCATCACGCTGATCGCGACCGCGCTGATGACCGACTACACCGGCAAGGACATCAACGCCGTTGGCGCGCACGGTTCGCAGGCCTGAGACCGGAAAAGCCTTCGTAAAAAAGCCCCGGACGTTACGTCCGGGGCTCTGACGATTTCCGCGAATTAGAGGCGAGCCTACTCCGGCTGGCCGATCGAGACCTTCAGCGTGCCGACGCCGTCGACGCCGCATTCGAGCTTGTCGCCGGGCTGGAGCTGCGACACGCCGGCCGGCGTGCCCGTCATGATGATGTCGCCGGCGGCGAGCTTCACCTGCTGGGAGAGCTGCCAGATGATCTCCGGCACATTCCAGATCAGCTCGCTGAGGTCGCCCTTCTGCGCTTCCTTGCCGTTGACGGTGAGCCAGATCTTGCCCTTGGAGGGGTGGCCGATTTTCGAGGCCGGCTGCACCGCGGAGCACGGCGCGGAACCGTCAAACGACTTGCCGACCTCCCACGGACGTTCCTTCTTGCGCGAAGCGATCTGGAGGTCGCGGCGGGTGAGATCGATGCCGACGGCGTAGCCGTAGACATGATCGAGCGCCTTCTCGGCAGGGATGTTCAGGCCGCCGCTCTTCATCGCGACGATCAGCTCGACCTCGTGATGCAGATCCTTGGTCAGCGGCGGATAGGGAATCGTGGCGCCATCGGGCATCAGCATGTCGGCGTGCTTCGCGAAGAAGAACGGCGGCGCGCGCTCGTCATTGCCCATCTCGCGGATGTGCTCGAGATAGTTGCGGCCGACGCACCAGATGCGGCGCACCGGATAACGGCCGGCCTCGCCGACGACGGGAAGCGAAGCCTGCGGCGGAAGCGGGACGACGTAGGAGGCGGCGTTCATGAAGCGATCTCGCTGCTCTTGAGGTGGAGGGAACTCTATGCGGTTGCGCTGATCGGCGCCAGAGCGCCGGCGTCGCGATGTTGCAGCCGGAAGAACGAGGCGTAGCGGCCGGAGCGGCGCAAGAGCTCGTCATGCCGGCCCTGCTCGACGATCTCGCCACCCTCGACCACCAGGATGCTGTCTGCGTGCATGATGGTGTGCAGACGATGCGCGATCACGATGGTGGTGCGGTTCTGGCAAAGATGCTCGATCGCCTCCTGCACCTGCCGCTCGGATTCTGAATCGAGCGCGGCGGTGGCTTCGTCGAGCAGGATGATCGGCGCGTTCTTGATCAGCGCGCGCGCCACCGCGATGCGCTGGCGCTGGCCGCCCGAGAGCTGCGTGCCGTGCTCGCCGACCGGCGTGTCGTAGCCGAGCGGGAAGCCCATGATGAAATCATGCGCGCAGGCCGCCTTCGCGGCGTCGATGATCTCGTTCTCGCTCGCGCCCGGTTTGCCGAAGGCGATGTTGTTGCGGATGGTGTCGCGGAACAGATAGACGTCCTGGCCGACATAGGCGGTCTGCGCCCGCAGCGATTTGCGCGACACCGCGCCGATCGACTGGCCGTCGATCACGATGTCGCCTTGCGTCACCTCGTAGAAGCGCAACAGCAGCGCCAGGACGGTCGACTTGCCGCCTCCGGAGGGGCCGACCAGCGCGGTGACCTTGCCGGGCTCGGCGACAAAACTCATGCGGTTGAGCACGGTTTCATTGGCGCGATAGGAGAAGCTGACGTCGCGCAGCTCGATCCGCGCGTCGGACAATTTCAGCGCGGCCTTGTCGTCGTCGGAATGCTCGCTCGCCGGGCTGTCGACGACTTCGAGCAGCATGCGCGCGCCGACGAGCTGGCTGTTGAGGTCGATGTTGAGCCGCGCCAGCCGCTTGGCCGGCTCGGTCGCCATCAGGAAGGCGGTCATGAACGAGAAGAACGCGCCGGGCGTGGCGTTGAGCGCGACCACGCTGTAACCGCCATAGAGCAAACAGCCGGCGACCGCGAAGCCGCCGAGCATTTCCATCAGCGGGTTGGAACGGTTGGCGACGCGGGCCATCTTGTTGGCGGTGCGCTCGACGATCGCGATGTTCTCGTCGATGCGCTTCTGCATCGTCTCTTCAAGCGTGAACGCCTTGACCGTGCGGATGCCTTGCAGCGATTCCTGCATGGTCTCCATGATGTCGGCAGTGCCGGTGAACTGGTTGAAGGCGAGACCCTTGATGCGCTTGACCAGCTTGCGCAGCACCAGCATCGCCGGCGGCACCGCGACGAGGCCGATCAGCGACATCAGCGGATCCTGCCACACCATCACGCCGATCATGGCAAGCAGCATCATCAGGTCGCGCCCGACTGCATTGACCAGCATGTTGAGCACGTCGGTGATCGACTTGGCGCCGGCCGTGAGCCGCGCCAGGAATTCAGACGAATGACGCTCCGAGAAGAAGCCGACGCTCTCGCGCATCAGCTTGGCAAACAGCTGGCGCTGGTTGGTGGCGAGGATGGCGTTACTGATCTTGGTCAGGATCACCATATGGCCGTAGGTCGCCACGCCCTTGATGAAGAGCAGGATCACCGTGATGCCCGAGAACATCGCGATGCCCGGGATGTTCTTGTCGACATAGGCCTGGTTGATGACCTGGCCGAGCACATAGGTCGCCCCCGCGGTCGATCCGGCCGCAGCCGCCATCAGCGCAAAGGCAACGAGGTAGCGCCGCCAGTAGATGATCCCCTGTTCCGTGACCAGGCGGCGAATCAGGATCGCTGCCGCATAGGGATCGTCGGTGATTTTCTTTGGAAACTGGGCCATCCGGTGTCCATTGACGGCCAAGGCGAAAAGCCTGCCCGCACGTCAGGGATCGAATGGCCTCTGTGCCCGCTAAAGCTCCGCTTTTCAAGCCCAATTAAGGGCTTGCGCAGGAAGCGATTTTAGGCCGAGACGGCGTGGCGGAGCTCGCCGTGGCGCTCGCGGAACAGCTTGTCCTCCCAGGCCAGCGCGTGCGCCGCGATGGTCTCGAGGTCCTCGTATTGCGGCTTCCAGTCGAGCAGGCCGCGGATGCGGCTGGTGTCGGCGACCATGGTCATGATGTCGCCGGGCCGGCGCGGAGCGTATTGCACGGCGAAGCTGCGGCCCGACACCCGCCGCACGGCGTCGATGGTTTCGAGCACCGAATAGCCGCGGCCATAGCCGCAGTTCAGCGTGGTCGAGGCGCCGCCATTGCGCAGATAAGCGAGCGCCGAGCGATGCGCCTGCGAAAGGTCCGTCACGTGGATGAAGTCGCGCATGCAGCTGCCGTCCTGGGTCGGATAGTCGGTGCCGAACACGTCGATCTTGGCGCGCTGGCCGGTCGCGGCTTCCACCGCGATCTTGAGCAGATGGGTGGCGCCGGCGGTGGCCAGCCCAATGCGCGCCTGCGGATCGGCGCCCGCGACGTTGAAATAGCGCAAGGTCACGTACTGCATGCCGTAGGCGGCGGCGACGTCGTGCAGCATGATCTCGGTCATCAGCTTCGACGAGCCGTAGGGCGACAGCGGCCGCGTCGGCGCGTGCTCGGGCACCGGCACCTGATCCGGATCGCCGTAGACGGCGGCGGTCGAGGAGAAGATGAAGCGACTGATGCCGCGCTTCACCGCGACGTTGAGCAGGTTGCGCGCGGTCATGAAATTGTTGCGGTAATAGCCGAGCGGATCGCGCATCGATTCCGGTACGACCACCGAGCCTGCGAAATGGATGATGCTCTCGATGTTGTGCTGGGCGATCACGCCTTCAAGCAGGTTCTCGTCGCCGGCATCGCCAATGAACAGCGGCACGCCTTCCGGCAGATAAGCGGAGAAACCGGTGGAGAGATCGTCGATCACGACGACGTCCTCGCCGGCTTCCGCCAGCGCCAGGACCGTGTGACTTCCGATATAGCCGGCGCCGCCGGTGACTAGCACGGTCATGATCTCACCCGTCTTCGATCAACGCACCAAGTTAGCGTTTGCGCGGTGAAGAGGGGGTTTCGGCAGGAGTGAACTGGTCACTATGCTTAATGTTGCGTATAGGGGGCGCACCAGACGGAGCATGACGTGGCCAATTTCCCGGACGATCTGCAAGTGATCGTGCCAAATCTGCACAGGCGCTATTCCGGGGTCACCGCGACCAACCGGATGGTGGCGCCGCGGCTGGCAAAGCTCTATCGCGCCGCATGGTTCGGCTCGGATGCGCCGGAGGGGATTTCGCGGCTGAGCGTCGCCGATGTCCTGAAACTATGGCGCCGCAAGTCGCCGCTGATCTGGCATGCGCGCCGCAATAACGAGATGATCGCAGGTGTTGTGCTGCGCGCACTCGGCTGGCCGCTCAAACTCGTATTCACCTCGGCGGCGCAGCGGCATCACAGCTGGATCACGCGCTGGCTGATCCGGCGCATGGACGCGATCATCGCGACCTCGGACATCTCGGCCTCGTTCCTCAAAGTGCAATCGACAGTGATCCCGCACGGCGTCGACACCGATGTCTATGCGCCGCCGGTCGATCGCGCCGCGGCGTTTGCGGAAGCCGCGCTGCCGGGCCGTTACGCCATCGGCTGCTTCGGCCGCGTGCGCGCGCAGAAGGGTACTGATGTGTTCGTCGATGCGATGTGCCGATTGCTGCCGCACTACCCGGAGTTCACGGCGGTCATCGTCGGACAAGTCACGGCCGAACAGACGCCCTTTGCCAACGACCTGAAGAAGCGCATCGAGCTGGCCGGCCTGCCATCGCGCATCGTCATCACCGGCGAATTACCGATCGAAGACGTGCAGCGCTGGTATCAGCGGCTGACGATCTACGCCTTTACGTCGCGCAACGAAGGTTTTGGCCTGACGCTGATCGAGGCGATGGCAACCGGCAGCGCGCTCGTTGCCGCACGCGCTGGAGCTGCCGAACTCGTGGTCGAGGATGGCGTGAGCGGCGTGCTGATCCCGACCGGTGATGCGGAGGCGCTGGCGGCGGCGCTCGAGCCGTTGATGCGCGATGTGGCTCTAGCGACTGCGATGGGCGAGCGCGGTCGCGAGCGCGTGCTCGAAAAGTTTAGCCTCGATGCCGAGGCGGCCCGGATCGGCGAGGTCTATCGTCCGCTGCTCTGAGTGATCGCAGACCGAAAACGCGAAAACAACCCCATGCACAGTAGCCCGTGGCAGCGAAATCAACGGCTTGACGGGCGGGTGCGAGGTGGATGCGGATTTTTCGAATTTCATTTGACGCGTCGGGCAAAACACGTCTAGAGTGCCAACATCACGAAGTCTCGAGAATTTAGTCTCGCCCTCGAAGGCCGGCCGAATCGCAGCCGTTTACCCCCGCCTGGTCTGAGCAATCACTTCAGTCGCGAACGCGTCGAGGTCGCCGCCGGGGAAGAGAAAGCCCGGCAGTCCGAGCGCTTGGCCGGCCTCGATGTCCCGGGCCTGATCTCCGATCACGAAGCTGCCGTCGAGCTGCACCGGCCAGTGCCGGACCAGATCGCGCAACATGCCGGGCGCGGGCTTGCGCCAATCGTGCTCCCCGATGTAGCCGGCAACCGTTCCTTGCGGATGATGTGGACAGAAGCGAATGTCATCGATCCCAGCGCCGTCGCGGGCGAGTTCGTCGCGCATCCAGCCGTGTAGCCGGTTCACATCATCTTCGGTGAAGAGGCCGCGCGCAACGCCGGACTGGTTGGTGAAGACGAACACCCAATAGCCGGCCTCGTTGAGACGGCGGATGGCCCTGGCAACGTTTGGCATCCAACGGATGCGGTCGCGCGTGCCGATATAGCCATCGTCATGATTGATGACGCCGTCGCGATCCAGGAATGCGGCGGGCTTCGCCCGGCGGCCGTCAGACATTTGCAAGTCCGTGTGTCCTGGCCAGCACGTCTCGTGCGATCTCGACCACGTCCTCCGCCGCGATGTCACGCATGCAGCGGTGGTCGTTGATCCGGCAGATCGTGCTCTGGCAGGGCTGGCAGGCGAGCACGCTCTTGGTCTGGACCACGGTCGCGGCGAGGCCGTTGAGGGGGGCCCAGAGATAGGGGCTGGTCGGGCCGAAGATGCCCATGGTGGGCGTATCGAGCGCGGCCGCGATATGCATCAGGCCCGAATCGTTCGAGATCGCGACGCCGGCCGCGGCCATGGCGAGGATGCCGTTGCGCAAATCGTTGCCGGTGAGGTCCCGCACGCCCGGGCCACCGGCCGCGACGATCTCCTGGGCGAGGCCCTTTTCCGCGGGGCCGCCGACCACCCAGACCTCGAGCCCGCGCTCGACCAGCAGGCGGGCGGCCTCTGGATAGTAGGTCCAGCGTTTTGACACCCCGACCGAGCCGGGGGCGAGCGCGATCGTGGCGCCGGCGCTGAGGCCATTGGCCTGCCGCCAGCGAGCAATCTCCTCGGCCGGGACCCGCAATTGCGGCACCGGCCATTCCGGCGGCAGGGGGGCGCCGTCGGGCTGGGCCAGCGCGGCGTTCTTGTCGATGAAGCGGGGCAGCTTCTTCTCGCCCCAGCGCCAGCGGTTGAGTAGGCCGAACCGGAACTCGCCAACGAAGCCCACCCGTTCAGGGATGCCGGCCAGCGCCGGCGCAATGGCCGCCTTCCAGGTCCGCGGCAGCACCAGGGCGGTGCCGTAGTTCCGCTCGCGCAGGAGCCGCGCCAGGCCGAGCTGGCGGCCCACGGCGAGGCGGCTGCGGGGCAAGTCCCAGACGAGCCCAGCGCGTACGCCGGGCATGTAGTCGACCAGGGGGGCGCACAGGGACGTGGTCAGGAGATCGACCGGCCGATTCGGCCATCGCTCCTTCAGCACCCGGACCACTGTGTGATTCCGGACGAAATCGCCGATCCACATATAGGGGACGATCAGGATCGGGCGCGTGTCGCTCCGATCCTCACTTCCGCCAAATTGCGAATCGTTGTTCATTCGTTAATTGTGCCGCGGGGCCCTGTTGGGGCGGTTCGGTTAGCCGCTCCCGGCCGGCAGGTAAAGCCGGGAGAGCGCGAATCCAAAGCGTCAGTCCCAAAATGCTTACACTTTGGCAGATGATGCGCTACGGCAGATATCGGGCCTCATAATTCGGGCAGGGATTTTGGAATGTTGCTGGTGACCGGCGGGGCCGGTTTTATCGGGTCGAATGTTGTCGCCGCGCTGAACGACGCCGGCCATAGCGATGTCGTGGTCTGCGATCTCCTCGGCAGCGACGGCAAGTGGCGCAATCTCGCCAAGCGGCAGCTTGTGGATATCGTTCCCCCGGCCGAGCTGCCTGACTGGCTGAAGGGCCGCAAGCTCGACGCCGTGATCCATCTCGGGGCGATTTCCGAGACCACCGCGACCGACGGCGATCTCGTGATCGAGACCAATTTCCGCTTCTCGATGCGCCTGCTCGACTGGTGCACGGCCAATGCGGTGCCGCTGATCTACGCGTCGTCGGCTGCGACCTATGGCGACGGCGCGGAAGGCTTTGACGACGATGCCTCGCTGCCGGCGCTGAAGAAGCTGCGGCCGATGAATCTCTATGGCTGGAGCAAGCAGCTGTTCGATCTCGCCGTCGCCGAGCGCGTCGCGCGGGCTGAGAAGCTGCCGCCGCAATGGGCGGGCCTGAAATTCTTCAACGTGTTCGGCCCGAACGAATACCACAAGGGCACGATGATGAGCGTGCTGGCGCGCCGCTTCGACGACGTCAAGGCGGGCCGCGTCGTGCAGCTGTTCAAGTCGCATCGCGACGGCATCGCCGACGGCGACCAGCGCCGCGATTTCATCTACGTCGACGACGTCGTGCGCGTGATCCTGTGGCTGCTGGCGACGCCTGCGGTGTCGGGGCTGTTCAATGTCGGCACCGGCAAGGCGCGCAGCTTCCGGGAGCTGATGCTGGCTGCCTATGCCGCGCTCGGCACCAGGCCCAACATCGACTATGTCGACATGCCCGAGCAGATCCGCGGCAGCTACCAATATTTCACCGAGAGCAAGGTCGATCGCCTCCACCGCGCCGGCTATAACAGCGGCTTCACGACGCTGGAGGACGCGGTGAAGGCCTATGTCGGGGATTATCTCGACCGGCCCGATCGCTTCCGTTGAGGCCCAATCACCATGCCGACGCCCCTTCTCGATTTCGATGCCCTCGCGCAAGGCATCTCCGGCCGCACGGTGCTTTGCATCGGCGACATCATGCTGGACGAGTTCGTCTACGGCGAGGTGTCGCGGATTTCGCCGGAAGCGCCGGCGCCCGTCATCGCGGCCCAGCGCAGCGAGATCCATATCGGCGGCGCCGGCAACGTCGCGCGCAATATCGCTTCCCTCGGTGCGCGCTGCATCTTCGTCGGCCTTGTCGGCGAGGACGATGCGGGGGCGCGGCTCAAGGCCGCGCTGGCGGACCACGCCGGCATCGAGAGCGCGCTGGTGTGCGACCCGTCGCGGCCGACCACGCGAAAAGTCCGTTTCGTCTCCGAGCATTTTTCCGCGCATATGCTGCGCGCGGATTGGGAGCAGGCGCAGCCCGCCTCCGACGAGGTCGAGACCAGGCTGATCGAGGCGATCCTGCCGCAGATCGCGCGCGCCGATATCGTGCTGCTGTCCGATTACGCCAAGGGCGTGCTGACCGCGCGCGTGATCCGCCACACCATCGATGCCGCGCGAAACCTCGGCAAGCCCGTGATCGTCGATCCCAAGAGCCTGAACTGGGCGATCTATCGTGGCGCCACGCTGCTCACGCCCAACCGCAAGGAATTCTCGGAAGCCACCCGCAGCCGCGCCGACACGCCGCAGAGCATCGTCGATGCCAGCGAGGATGTGATGCGGCTGGCCGATTGCGAGGCGATCCTGGTCACGCAGGGCGAGCACGGCATGACGCTGGTGCCGCGCAAGGGTGAAGCCGTCCATGTTCCAGCTTTCCCGGTGAAGGTGCGTGACGTCTCCGGCGCCGGCGACACCGTGGCCGCCGCGCTCGCGGTGTCGATCGCGGCGGGGGCGGACTGGGACACGGCGCTGCGCATGGCGAGTGCAGCCGCCGCCGTCGCGGTCGGCAAGCAGGGCACCGCCAGCGTGAGCGCCGACGAGCTGCGGCGAAGGATCCTGCCGCATGCCACTCTTGCCGCCGAGGAGAAGGTCGTGAGCGCGCCTGGTACACTCGCGGCCCAGCTCGCCGAATGGAAGCGGCAGGGGCTACGCGTCGGCTTCACCAATGGCTGCTTCGACATCCTGCATCCCGGCCACGTCAAGGTGCTGACCGCGGCGCGCGCGGCCTGCGACCGCCTGATCGTAGGACTAAACAGCGACGCCTCGGTGCGGCGGCTGAAGGGTGCGGATCGCCCGGTCCAGGACGAGCGGGCGCGTGCCGAAGTGCTGGCTGCGCTCGAAGCCGTCGATCTCGTCGTCATCTTCGAGCAGGACACGCCGATCGACCTGATCATGCGCATCACGCCCAGCGTGCTGGTCAAGGGCGGCGATTACACCCGCGAGCAGGTGGTCGGCCACGAGGTTGTCGAGGCCGCCGGCGGAACGGTCGTGCTGGTCGATATCCTCAAGGGTTTCAGCACGACCGCGCTGGTTCATCGCGCGCGCGGAGAGACGAAGTGACGGAGCTCGTGCGGGACTCGATGTGGGGGACGACGCTGCGGCGCTTGCGCAGTCCGGCGGCATGGTCCGAGACGGTCGACCTGTTTGCCATCCTGACCGCGGCCTCGCTGCCGTGGTCGACGTCGCTGGCGGCGATCTTCAATGTCGCGATGCTGCTTTGCATGGTGCCGTTTCTCGACGTCGGGGACTTTCTGCAGTCGCTGAAGCGGCCGATCTGCGCGCTGCCGATCGCGCTGTTCCTGCTCGCGCTCGTCGGCACGCTGTGGTCGGAGGCGTCCTGGGGCGCGCGGTTCTACGCCGTGAATCCGACGACGAAGCTGCTCGTGCTCCCGGTTCTGATCTATCATTTCCAACGCTCGTCGCGCGGGCACCTCGTGTTCATCTCATTTCTGGTGTCCTGCGCGCTGCTGTCGGTGATGTCCTGGCTCGTGTTTCTCCATCCCACGCTGTCGCTGAAGCCGCCTGATGAACCCAATTCGCGCGGCATCTTCGTGAAGAACTATATCGACCAGAGCCAGGAATTCACATTGTGCGCGGTCGCGCTGGCATTTCCGATCGTGAAGTTGTTGCAGCAGAAGAGGGTCTGGCTGGCTGCGCTGCTGGCGGCAGTCGCGCTCAGCTTCTTCGTCAACATGGCCTTTGTGGTGATCTCGCGCACCGCACTCGTGACCGTACCGATCATGCTGGCGGTCTTCGGGCTGCTGCATTTGAAATGGCGCAGCGTCCTGATCATCTTCGCGGCTCTCGCGGCCCTCGCCGCGGTGACATGGAAGACCTCGTCGACGCTGCACAACACGATTGAAACATTCTCCGTTCAGTACGAGCTCTACAAGGACAAGGGCATCCCGACATCGATCGGACTTCGGCTCGAGTTCTGGCGCAAGTCGCTGGCTTTCTTCGCCGAGGCGCCGCTCGTCGGTCATGGAACCGGCTCGACGCGCGGCCTGTTCGAGCAGGCCGCGACCGGCGGCCCCAACCAGGCCTCAAACGAGGTGATCGGCAATCCCCATAACCAGACGCTGAACGTGGCCGTGCAATGGGGCGTTGTCGGCATCATCATCCTGTACGCGATGTGGGCGGTCCATCTCCTTCTGTTCCGCGGTGATGCGCTCGCCAGCTGGATCGGGTTGCTGGTCGTTGTCCAAAACGTATTCACCTCGCTCTTCAATTCCCATCTGTTTGATTTCCACGAGGGCTGGATGTACGTCATCGGCGTCGGCGTGGCTGGCGGCATGGTGCTCAATTCACACCAGAACGGTCGGAGCCCGGGACAAGCCCGCGGCTGAGCTTCGGAGCGCTGGCAAGTCCCGGCGAGATGCGCTATCAGCGCGGTCAGGTTGTATGTAGCACTGGAGATATTCGGCCGCAGATGACGCGTCTTTCGCATCTCACCTTGCGTAACTTCCTGATCGCGCTTCACGACCTGGTGGCGACGGCCGCGGCCCTGTTCGTTGCGTTCTATCTGCGCTTCGAGGGCGGCGCGGGCTTCTTTGCTCGCTTGCCGCTGCTGCTGCAGATCCTGCCTTATTTCCTCGCCTTCAGCGTGGTCGTCTTCTACGTCTTCAACCTGACGACCACGAAGTGGCGCTTCATCTCGCTGCCCGATGCGCTGAACATCATCCGCGTCGCCACGGTGCTGACGGTCGCGCTTCTCGCGCTCGACTACATCTTTGTCGCGCCGAACGTGCACGGGGCTTTCTTCCTCGGCAAGATCACCATCCTCCTCTACTGGTTCCTGGAAATCTCTGCGCTGAGCGCGCTGCGGCTGACCTATCGCTATTTCCGCTATACCCGCGTGATGCATCACGTCAGGACCGAAAATGCCGCAATGACGCTCCTGATCGGGCGCGCCGCCGATGCCGAGGTCGTGCTGCGCGGCGTCGAGAGCGGCGCCATCAAGCACCTCCGCCCGGTCGGAGTGCTGTCGCCGTCCCGGGCCGATCTCGGCCAGCTCATCCGCAACGTGCCGGTCGTCGGCGCGATCGACGATATCGAGGATGTCATCGGCAGCTTCGCCAAGCGCAATAAATCGATTGCCCGCGTGGTGATGACGCCGTCCGCCTTCGAGCCCGAATTGCATCCCGAGTCCGTGCTGATGCGGGCGCGGCGGCTTGGCGTGATCGTCAGCCGCCTGCCGTCGCTCGAGCAGGGGGATGTACCGCGGCTCACCTCGGTTGCGGTCGAGGACCTGCTGCTGCGGCCGAGCGAGACGATCGACTACGCGCGTCTCGAAGCCCTGATCAAGGACAAGAGCGTCATCGTCACCGGCGGCGGTGGCTCGATCGGCTCGGAGATCTGCGAGCGCGTGGTTGCGTTCGGCGCGGCGCGTCTCTTGATCGTCGAGAATTCAGAGCCGGCCCTTTATGCGGTCACCGAGGCGCTCGTCGCGCGCGGTTCCGGCGCCGAGATCGAAGGTCGGATCGCGGATATTCGCGACCGGGAGCGCATCACGCGTCTGATGGCGGAGTTCAGGCCGGACATCGTGTTCCATGCCGCGGCGCTCAAGCACGTTCCGATTCTGGAGCGGGACTGGAGCGAGGGCGTCAAGACCAACATCTTTGGCTCGATCAACGTGGCCGACGCCGCGCTTGCGGCAGGCGCCGAGGCCATGGTGATGATCTCGACCGACAAGGCGATCGAGCCGGTCTCGATGCTCGGTCTGACCAAGCGTTTCGCGGAGATGTATTGCCAGGCGCTCGACCACGACCTCGTCGCGCATGCCGGCGGCAGCAAGCCGGCGATGCGCTTCATCTCGGTCCGGTTCGGCAACGTGCTGGCTTCGAACGGGTCGGTCGTGCCGAAGTTCAAGGCGCAGATCGAGGCCGGCGGTCCGGTCACCGTGACGCATCCCGACATGGTCCGCTATTTCATGACCATCCGCGAAGCCTGCGATCTCGTCATCACGGCCGCCACCCACGCGCTCGGCGCCAAGCGTTTCGACGTTTCGGTCTACGTGCTGAACATGGGCCAACCGGTGAAGATCGTCGATCTGGCGGAACGGATGATCCGGCTCTCGGGTTTGCAGCCCGGCCACGACATCGAGATCGTGTTCAGTGGCATGAGGCCGGGCGAGCGGCTGAACGAAATTCTGTTCGCCTCCGAGGAGCCGACCGTCGATATCGGGGTCGCCGGCGTCATGGCGGCGAAGCCGAACGAACCGCCGATGCAGACGCTGCGCAAATGGATCGTGGCACTCGATCAGGCGATCGCGCGCGACGATCGGGCGACCATCAGGACTATTCTGAAGGATGCGATCCCTGAATTCGGGTCGACCGCGGCCTGACCATGCAGCTCCAAGGTAAGATCGTCGTCGCGAGCCAGCATTATCCGCCGGATCCGAGCACGACCGCGGCAATCATGGCTGAGATCGCTTGCCGCCTCGCCGAGGAACATGAGGTCGTGGTGCTGTCGGGCTCGCCTGGCGCGCTGCCGGCCTCGCAGACCGGTACGGACAAGCCACGCGTGATCGCCGTCAAGAACCGGATGGCGGGAAAGGCGGCGCTGGTCCGGCGCGGCCTCTCCGAACTGCTGTTCGTGCTGCGCATCTTCGTCGCGCTGTTGCGGCAGTTGCGGCGAGCAGATGTCGTGCTCACCGTCACGGCGCCGTTCATATTGCCTTACGCGGTTGCGGCCGCGGCGTGGCTCAAGGGCGCGCGTTCGGCGCTGATCATGCACGATCTGTTTCCGGATGTGCTGGTGATGGCGGGCCTGTTGAAGCCGCACTCGATCGTGGCGGGCGCGATGCGCGCCGCCAACAGCCTGATGTTCCGAGCGCTCAACGCCGTCATCACCATCGGCCGCGATGCCGAGCGGCCGCTCCTCAGCTATTCCGGCATGACGCGGAGCAAGGTCCGCTTCATCCCGAACTGGGCGACGCTGGCGCCAGCGGCGCGGCCGGTGACATCGGGCAATCCGTTCCGCAAGACGCTGGCCGCCCGCTTCATCGTCGGCCTGTCCGGCAATCTCGGCTTCACCCATGATCCGGAGATTGTGTTCGAGGCGGCGCGCCTGCTCAGCGACGAGGTGGACATACACTTTCTGCTCTCGGGCTGGGGCATCGGCTTCGAGCGGTTGAAGCAGTTGCAGGCGGATGCGAACCTGCCTAATGTCTCCTTTGTGGCGCGGGTCAAGGATGCCGAGCTCGAGGCGTTCCTGGCCGCGGCCGACATCTGGATCATTCCGTACCGCAAGGACGTCGCCGGGGTGTCGGTGCCGAGTCGTTTCTATAATCTACTGGCGGTTGGCCGTCCGGTCGTGCTGGTCTCCGAGCCCGAGGCCGAGGCCGCGCTGACGGTGGTGGAGAACGGTCTCGGCTGGGTGGTGACGCCGGGCCGCGCCGATCAACTCGCCGCGGCAATCCGTGCGGCGTCCGCGTCCTGCGACGGCGCTATGGCGGAACGCGCGGTCAAGGCGGCATCGAAGTTCGATCGCAGCGTTGCGATGAACGCCTATGCTGCCCTGATCGACGAATTGTTGCGCAACCCGAACCTTCCGGAGCAACGATGAGCGAGAACAGGCGAGTCGTGCTGGTGACCGGCGCGAGCGGCTTTGTCGGCCGTCACGTTGTGCCTGACCTGGTGCGCGAGGGATGGTCGGTCCGCCGCGCGGTCCGCAGCCCGAAAGGCCTTGACGACGAGGTCGTCGTCGAGACGGTCGGCCCGGACACCGATTGGACGGCCGCGCTCGAGGGCGTCGACGCGGTCGTTCATCTCGCCGCGCGCGTGCATCACAAGCATGAGGAGCACGCGGTCCAGCTCTATCGCAACGTTAACATCGCCGGCACGCTGAACTTGGCGCGCTCTGCGGCGACCGCTGGCGTGCGCCAGTTCATCTTTATCAGCACCGTTCTCGTACATGGCCGAACCAACGAGGGCCGCCCCCCGTTCAGCGAGGACGACATTCTGACGCCGCGCGGCCTCTATGGTATGTCCAAGGCGGCAGCCGAGGCTGGCCTGAGGATGCTCGCGCGCGACAGCGACATGAACATCTCGGTGATCAGACCGCCGCTGGTCTATGGCGCGGGTGCCAAGGGTAATTTTGAGCTGCTGACACGCGTGGTGAATTTTGGATTGCCGCTGCCCTTTGCTGCGATCCGCAACCACCGCGCCTTCCTCGCCGTGCAGAACCTCTCGTCTTTCATCCTGCGCCGACTTGTGCATCCGGACTCCGCGAGCAATTTCGAGATCTTTTTGGTGGCCGACAGGGAGCAGGTCTCGACGCCCGAATTCATCGAGCGCATGGCGCGGGCGTCCGGCAAGCGCCCGCGACTGTTCGGCATGTCGCCGGAGCTGCTGAGCTCATTGCTGGGCCTGGTCGGCCGGCAGGACACCCATGACAGCCTGATCGGCTCACTCGAGCTCAACGTCTCCAAGGCGATCGCGACGGGATGGCAGCCGGTGGTGTCGCTCGACGAAGGTCTGCGGCTAGCGCTGGCAGCTCAGGACGCCTGAGAACGTGAGAACCGGTGCAGCACAAAGGCGGTCGCGATCGCGCCAGCGAGCAGGGCGAGCAACGTGACAATCACCGAGCCGGCGCGGACGGTGAGGATGGCAAGCGCCGCCAGCACGAGGTTGAGTGTAAACGTTTCGCCGATGACGCGCGGGACTGTAAACCCGTTATTGGTGGCGCGTTGGTAGAAATGCGAGCGATGCGCCGACCAGAATTGTTCGCGGCGCGCGATCCGGCGAAACAGCGTGATGGTCGAGTCTGCGAGGTAATAGGCCGGCAGCAGCAGCGCTGCGGCCGGTTGCCCGTACCAGGCAAGTTCCAGCAGGCACCAGCCGAGCAGGAGGCCGATCGGCAGGCTGCCGACATCACCCAAAAATACTTTTGCGACCGGTTTGTTGAACGGCGCAAAGCCGAGCATGGCGCCGAACAGGGCCGTGGCAATCAGTACGGCTGGCCATGAGAGGTCGCCGAGCCATCCGAGCAGCAGCAGCGCCGCCGTCATAGGCACCACTTCCGCCACCGTCATCAGGTCGAGCCCGTCCATGAAGTTCACGAGGTTCACGAACCAGACACCGGCGAGCAGGATGAGACCTCGTTCCAGTGCGAGCGGCAGCGCCGGCACAATGCGCGCGGTCTCGGGTGCGATGACGACGACTGCACCGACGCAGGCTGCTTGCAGCACCAGGCGCACCAGCACCGGCAGCGACACGACGTCGTCGGCGAAGCCGACTAGCGCGATCACGATCGTCGCAATGACGAGCGCGGGGGGGATCGCGACGCTCGCCCAGACCGCCCACGCCGATGCGACGACAAGCGTCGCGGCAATGACCGCGATGCCCGCGCCCTGCGGCGTCGGAATGCGGTGCGACGAGCGTGCGTTGGGCCGCGCCAAAGCATAGCGCTGGAGTAGGGGACGGCTGGTCCAGGTGATGATGGCCGATATCAGCGCGGCGATCGCGAGGGCAAGCAGCGAGGGCATGACGGCAACGGCTTCGGCGCCCGGGTTCACTCCGGCACCCCGATCGGCTCCGAGCCGTGCGCAGCTTTCTCCGCGCTGAGGATCCAGACCAGGCCGCCGAACGCGCCGACGATGAAGGAGACCGCGCCGAACAGCAGCGAGATGTTGACGCCTTCATTGGCAGCCAACCCGGCGAAGCCGAAGGCGAGCCCCATGCTCGCCTCGCGCACGCCCCAGCCGGCGATCGAGATCGGCATCAGTGTGATCAGCATCACCGGCGGTACCAGCAGGAAGACCTGCGCGAAGCTGACCGGCGCTGCGATCGACTGCACCACGCACCAAGCGATGACGACGGCAAGCACGTGAACCAGCAGCGACAGGATCGCGATGACAGGTCCGCGCGTGCGGTTGAAGATCACGCGGTTGGCGATCACTGCGCAGGCGTGGATGTGGTGGGTGGCCCACCAGGTCTTCAGCCACGACCATTTCAGCGCGCCGAAGATCAGGAAGCCGATGCCGCCGGCAAGCGCGGCGAAGTCGACGAGCAGCAGCGCCGAGCGGCCGTGCGGATCGGTGATGAGCGCGTAGCTCCAGGGTAGGCTCGCGACGATGAGGATGGCGAGCGCAACGAGGCCGATCGCGCGATCGACGAAGATCGAATAGGTCGCCGCACGCCATCCGGCGCCGCCGCGCGCCACCAGCCATAGCCGAACCGCGTCGCCGCCGATCGCGGACGGCAAGGTCTGGTTGAAGAAGGAGCCGATCACGTTGTAGCGCATCGCGCGGCCGACCTCGAGCGGCGCACCGCATGCGGCGCTGACCTCGCGCCAGCGCAGCACGCCGACGAAGATTTGCAGGAACGTCACCGCGATCGCCATGCCGATCCAGAACAGGCTGGTCGCGGTGAAGCGCGAAAACAGCTCGGTCAGATCGACCTTGCGCAGTGCCAGATAGAGCAGCGCCGCGGAGATCAGGATTTTGGCCGTCGACAGCAGGATTCGGCGCATTTCGTCCGCTTGAACAGGGCTTGCGAAGATTCGTGGCAACCCGACGCGAGGCGCCGAATTAGGCCGCTTTGGTATGGTCTTGGCGCCGATCTTGCAATAGCTGTCATGCAGGCGCCGTCACGGAGAAGCTGTCGTGGAGGGCGGCGGCCTGTTGCGCCCCCTCGGTACCGGCTAAAGAGGCGCCGCGGGCCGGCTTTGGGGATTGCTTGGGATCACTTGGGAACAGGATGACGGATCAGGCGATTTTGGTCACGGGGGCCGCCGGTTTCATCGGCTTTCACGTCGCCCGGCAGCTCCTGGCCGAGGGGCGGTCCGTGGTCGGGCTCGACAATCTCAACAGCTATTACGATCCGGCGTTGAAACAGGCGCGCCTGGCGCAACTCGGCAACGAGTCCCGTTTTTCTTTTGTCCAGGCCGATCTCGCCGATCGCGAGACGATGGCGGCGCTGTTCGCGCGGCATCGCTTTTCAGAGGTCGTGCATCTCGCCGCCCAGGCCGGCGTGCGCCAGTCGATCGAGCATCCGCAGAGTTACGCCGATTCCAATCTGCAGGGCTTTCTCAACGTGCTCGAGGGCTGCCGGAGGTGCGGTTGTCGTCATCTCGTCTACGCCTCGTCATCGTCCGTTTATGGCGCCAACACTAAACTGCCGTTTTCCGTGCCGGACCGGACCGATCATCCCGTGAGCTTCTATGCCGCGACCAAGAAGGCGAACGAGGTGATGGCGCAGTCCTACAGCCACCTCTACAGACTGCCGGTCACCGCCTTGCGCTTCTTTACCATCTACGGCCCGTGGGGACGGCCTGATATGGCCATGTTTCTGTTTGTAAACGCCATCATGGCGGGCCAGCCGATCCGGCTCTTTAACCATGGCAAAATGCGCCGCGACTTCACCTATATTGACGACGTGACCCGTGTAGTGTCCAAGCTGATCGATCTTGTGCCTGCGGACAATCCGGCTGCCGCAAATGCGCCGTCTCGGGTCTACAATGTCGGAAATCACCGTCCCGAAGAGCTGATGCATGTCGTCGGCCTTCTGGAGCGGGAGCTGGGTCGGACGGCGGTCAAAGAATTGCTGCCGATGCAGCCGGGAGACGTGGTGGAAACGTTCGCGGATGTCGAGGATTTGATGCGCGACACCGGCTTTGCACCGTCAACGCCGATCGAGCACGGGGTCCACAATTTTGTCACCTGGTATCGCGACCACTACAAGGTTTGAAATGACGATGGACAAACGCATTATCCCCCTGATCATGTGCGGCGGCGCCGGCACGCGGCTGTGGCCGGCTTCGCGCGAGGTGCGCCCGAAGCAGTTCCTGCCGCTGTTCGGCGCGCGCTCGACCTTCCAGGACACGCTCACGCGCGTCTCGGACGCCGCGCTGTTCGATCGACCCATCGTCATCACCAACGCCTCCTACCGCTTCATGGTGCTCGAGCAGCTCGCCGAGATCGGCATCGAGGCCGACGTGATCCTCGAGCCGATGCGGCGCGACTCCGGTCCCGCGATCGCCGCCGGCGCGGCGTTCGCGCAAAGCCGCACCAGTGAAGCGATCATGCTCGCGCTCGCGGCCGACCATGTGGTGCAGGACAATGCCGCCTTCGTCGCTGCCTGCCGCGAAGGCCTGGTTGCCGCAAGCACGGGGCGCATCGTCACCTTCGGCGTCAAGCCGGAGCGGCCGGCGACCGAATACGGCTATATCAGCCCGGGCGAGGTGATCTCCGGCGAGGTGCACGCGGTCGCGCGCTTCGTCGAGAAGCCGGATGCGGTGAAGGCCGCCGACTACGTCAATTCGGGTTATCTCTGGAACAGCGGCAACTTCATGTTTCCCGCGGCCCTGCTGCTCGACGAATATCGCAAGCTCGATGCGGCGAGTGTGGAAGCGGTGTCCAATGCGGTTGCCAGCGCCGGCCGCGATCTCGGCTTCGTCACGCTGGAGCCGCAGGCGTTTGGCGCGGCGAAGGCGATCTCGATCGACTATGCGGTGATGGAGAAGACCTCGCGCGCAGCGGTGGTGCCGGTGTCCTGCGGCTGGTCCGACGTCGGCTCCTGGCGCGCGGTGTGGGAATTGTCCGACAAGGATACGCAAGGCAACGCGGCGCACGGTACCGCCGTGTTCGAGGATTCGCGTAACTGCAACGTCACGACGGATCATGCCCTGGTCGCGCTCGAAGGTGTCGACGACCTCGTCGTCGTCGCGACCGCAGATGCCGTGCTGGTCTCGCGGCAGAAGGATGCCAATGGCCTCAAGCGTCTCGTGGCCAAGCTGAAGGAGGTTGCACCGAAGGTCACCGAGGAGCATCTCAAGGTGCATCGCCCCTGGGGCAGCTACCAGTCGGTCGACAATGGCGAGCGCCATCAGGTCAAGCGCATCGTGGTCAAGCCGGGCGGGCGGCTGTCGCTGCAGAAGCATCATCACCGTGCCGAGCACTGGATCGTGGTTCGTGGTGCGGCCCGCGTCACTGTCAACGAGACCGTGAAGACGGTGCACGAGAACGAGTCGATCTACATCCCGATGGGCGCGGTCCACCGGATGGAGAATCCCGGCAAGATCATGCTGGAACTGATCGAGGTCCAGACCGGCTCCTATCTCGGGGAAGACGACATCATCCGGATTGAAGACGACTATCAAAGGTCGTAACCAGCAAACTCCGAGTCACGGGATCCGGGCCTGAAAAGTCCGCTTCTAGCGGCTTAAGGCCCGGAGAACGTGTAATTTTTTGAATCAAATCGTGTCCGGGCAGTTTTGCCGGCATTCGCCACAAATGTGGCGCCCGTGCTAGAAGCGGCCCGGGGATTTGCGTTGAATCGGGGTTCGATCAGATGAGTTCCAAAGGGTCACAGCCGGCAAGGGCCGGCTTGCGCGTCGGCGTCATCGGTGCGGGCGTGATGGGCAGCAACCATGCGCGCGTGCTGGGCGGTCTGCCCGGCGTCAGCCTCGTCGGCGTGGTCGATCCTTCGCCGGCGCATCGGACGCGCGCGACCGAGCTTGCCAATTGTGCGAGCTTCGAGACGCTCGACCAGCTCCTCACTGAGGGCGTCGATGCCGTCACCATCGCGGCGCCGACCCATCTGCATCACGAGGTTGCGCTCGCCTGCATCGCCAGGAACATCCATGTGCTGGTCGAGAAGCCGATCGCGTCCACGGTGGAAGAGGGCCGCGAGATCGTTACCGCCGCGCAAAAGGCCGGCGTCACGCTGATGGTCGGTCATGTCGAGCGCTTCAATCCGGCGGTCGCCGCCGTCAAGCAGGCCATCGCGGGCGAGGACATTCTCTCGATCGCGATCACCCGCGTCGGCCCATTCCCGCCGCGCATGTCCAATGTCGGCGTCGTCATCGATCTGGCCGTGCACGACATCGATCTGATCCGCTGGTTCACCGAATCCGACATCGTCGAGGTGCAGCCGCAGCTGTCGAGCGCGGTCGCCGAGCGCGAGGACATCGCGCTGCTCCAGTTCCGCACCGCCAACGGCGTGCTCGCCCACATCAACACCAACTGGCTGACGCCGTTCAAGGCGCGCAGCGTCACGGTCGCGACCCGCGGCAAATACGTGATGGGCGATCTCTTGACGCGCCAGGTCACCGAATGCTTCGGCTTCAAGCCTGATGGCAGCTACTCGATGCGGCATCTGCCGGTCGGCCACGACGAGCCGCTGCGTGCCGAACTGATCGCCTTCCTCAAGGCCGTGCGTAGCGGCGAGACGCCGGCGGTCACGGGCGACGAGGGCGTCGCCAGCCTCGAGATCGCGACGCAGTGCCTCGAAACACCGTCGCGGCCCGCAGCTACGTCGCCCGCCCGCAAGGGCCCGCGCCGCGTCGCCGGCTAAAACCCTTTCCATGTCGACCACGCAAGAAGGCGCCAAGAACCAGGCCATGAACCAGCATCTGCGTTCCGAACCCATTCCCTTCATCGACGTCGCCTCGCAGCGCCAACGGCTCGGCGCCTCGCTCGATGCTGCGGTCAAGCGCGTGCTCCACCATTGCCAGTTCGTCAATGGACCCGAGGTCGCCGAGCTCGAAAAGCAGCTCGCGGCCTATTGCGGCGCCAAGCACGCGATCGGCTGCGCCAGCGGCACCGATGCGCTGCTCATGGTGTTGATGGCGAAGAACGTCGGTCCCGGCGATGCCGTGCTGTGCCCGTCGTTCACCTTCATCGCGACCGCGTCGCCGGCGGCGCGGATGGGCGCGACGCCGGTCTACGTCGATGTGGATGAAGCGACCTTCAACATGAGCCCGGAGTCGCTCAAGCGCGGCATTGCGAGCGCGCGGAAGGCTGGTCTGAAGCCTGTCGCGGTGATTCCGGTCGATCTGTTCGGCCAGCCCGCCGACCACGATGCCATCGCCGAGATCGCCAGGGATGAAGGCCTGTTCGTGATCGATGACGCCGCGCAAGGTTTTGGCGCAAGCCACAAGGGCCGCAAGCTCGGCACCTTCGGGCTCGCCACCACGACCAGCTTCTTCCCGGCAAAGCCGCTCGGCTGCTTCGGCGACGGCGGCGCGATCTTCACCGATGACGACGAGCTTGCGGCGACGCTGCGCAGCATCCGCGTGCACGGGCAGGGCGTCGACAAATACGACAACGTCCGCCTCGGCCTGACCGGCCGGCTCGACACCATGCAGGCCGCGATCCTGATCGAGAAGCTGAAGATTTTTGACGACGAGATCGCCGCCCGCAACAAGGTCGCCGAGCGCTACGCGCGCGGCCTGTCCAACGTCGTGACGGTGCCGCGGCTGGCGCCGGGCAATACCTCGGTCTGGGCGCAGTACACCATTCGCCTTCCTGAGGGTACCGACCGCGACGGCTTCGCCGCCGCGCTGAAAGCCCAGGGCGTGCCGACCGCGATCTATTACGGCAAGTCGATGCACCAGCAGACTGCCTACAAGCAGTATCCGGTCGCCGAGGGCGGGCTGCCGGGTTGCGAGAGCCTGTCGCAGGACGTTATCAGCCTGCCGATGCACGCTTATTTGACCGAAGCCGATCAGGAGCGAATCATCCCGGCCGTGCGCGGCGCGCTTTCGGCCTGATCTTGCTTTACCTCTCCCGCTTGCGGGAGAGGTCGGATCGCGCAAGCGATCCGGGTGAGGGCTTTCTCCTTTGGGGGGCCTTCGTTGTTGAGACACCCTCTCCCCAACCCTCCCCCGCAAGCGGGGGAGGGCGCGCACTTCCGTCGCAGCTTGCACCTAGACCTAATCTTGCCATGCTCTAAAACAACCGAATGCTCGGACGCATCTTCACGGTCGGTGGTTACACGCTGCTCTCGCGGCTGACGGGATTCGCCCGCGACATCATGCTCGCGGCGATCCTCGGCGCCGGCCCCGTGGCCGACGCTTTCTTCGTGGCGCTGCGGCTGCCCAATCATTTCCGTGCGATCTTTGCCGAAGGCGCCTTTAACGCCGCCTGGGTGCCGGCCTATGCCCACGTCCATGGCGAGCGCGGGGAGGGGGCGGCACGGCTGTTCGCCGACCGCATCTTCACGCTGCTCTTGGCCTCGCAGGTGGTGCTGCTGATCGTCGCCTGGCTGTTCATGCCGCAGGCCATGAGCATTTTGGCGCCCGGTTTCAGCGAGGATGCCGAGCAGCGCAAGCTCGCGATCGAGCTGACCCGGATCACCTTTCCCTATCTCCTGCTGATCACGCTGGTGACGCTCTATGGCGGCATGCTCAACGTGATGCAGCGTTTTGCCAGCGCAGCCGCCGCGTCGATCTTCCTCAACGTCGCGATGATGATGACGCTGGCGCTCGCCGCTTGGTTTCCAACCGCTGGCCACGCAGCCGCCTGGGGCGTCCTGATCTCGGGCTTCCTGCAATATTTTCTGCTCGCGGGCGACCTCGCCCGCCATGGCGGCCTGCCGCGCTTTGCGCCGCTCAAGCTCGACGAAGACGTGCGCGGCTTCTTTAGGGCGCTGGGGCCCGCAACGCTGGGCTCGATGGGCACGCAGGTCGCGCTGTTCGCCGACACCATCATCGCGACCTTCCTGCCTGCGGGCGCGCTGTCGGCGCTCTATTATGCCGATCGGCTCAATCAATTGCCGATCGGCGTCATCGGCATCGCCATCGGCACGGTGCTGCTGCCGGAGATGTCGCGGCGGATCACGGCCAACGATCACGATGGCGCGATGAAGGCGCAACGCCGCGCCTTCGATTTCACGCTGCTGTTCTCGGTGCCGTTCGTCGCGGCCTTCCTCACCGTGCCCGACGAGGTCATGCGCGCGCTGTTCGCCCGCGGCGCGTTCTCGAAGGCCGATGCGGTTGCCGCAGGCAGCACGCTCGCGGCCTATGCCATCGGCCTGATCCCCTTCGTGCTGATCCGCAGCGCGGTCGCGACCTTCTATGCGCGCAAGGACACCGCGACTCCGGTCCGCGCCTCGCTGTCGGGCATCGCCGTCAATGTCGCGCTGAAGCTCGCCCTGATGGGATCGCTCGCCCAGATCGGCCTGGCGCTGGCAACCGCCATCGGCGTCTGGACCAATCTGCTGCTGGTGCTGTTTTTCGCCGTGCGGCGCGGCTTTCTCGTGCTGGACCGCGCCTGGTTGTTGTCGCTCGCCAAATTCCTGCTGACCGGAGTGATCCTCGCCGCGGCCTTCTGGCTGATCGCGCGCTTTGGCGTTTCTGCACTGGGCGCGATGCGCTTCCGGGACGAGATGACGCTGGTGCTATTGGCCGCCGGGGGCACGGTCGTCTACGCGCTGACGATCCTCGTGCTGTTCGGCCGGAGCTGGCTGGTCTCGCTGGTGCGCGGTTAGCAGAAGCCGAAATTGGTTCGCCTTCAGGATGCAGCCTATTTTTCTACATCTCTTGATTACGTGCGTTTGCCATGGTATGAGCCGCTCATGATCAAATGCTCGCGCAAAGTCACCTTCAACCACATGACCCGCTTCGGTTGGGCCGTGGAAGGAGTCGTGCGCTAGGAATTCGACGACGACACCTTTTCCACCAGGCCCCGCCGGCATCGGACGGGGCCTTTTGTTCGGCCACGCTCCCTGCCGGCACAACAGCAGGAGCGTCCGATGCCACCACAACTGACGAATATCTCACGCGGGAATGAGGGCGAGGCCGCAAGGCGCGGCCTCAGCCTTTCGATCGTGTCGGCCAAGAGCGCAGTCGACCAGGCGTTGGCAGCACGCCTCAAGGCGTCCGCTGCGGCGCTGGACGATGCTTTGCCGGACAAGGATACTGCCGGACCAGCGGCCGCATCGACGCGAAGCGTCCTGGGCCTGCTCAGGCGAGTCTGGCTCGCGTTTCAGGAGCGGCGCTGGAACCAACGGCTCACCTTGCAGGACCTGAGTGACAGGGAGCTGATGGACATTGGCTTGACGCGCAGTGAGATCGACTACCTCACACCTCAGCGAGCGATCGATAGACTGAGAGACAGCACGCGGTATCTCTGGAACCGCGGCGGGATGTAGATGATCAACTGCGAGAGGCGGACATGCGCTCTGAGAACAAGCGGCGCTCGGTACAGCTGCCTGTTCTCACGTGCGCTGGTTCGCCGTATGGCCGTAGCATCAAGCCTTGCGTGCGGTGGCGACGTATTGCGCCCCCAAGGGCAACCAGCCGAGCTTGTTCTCAAACGGCCGCAGCCGGGCGAGGGCGCGAGGGAAAAACAAATTGTACTGGATGCGCGATGAAGCCCAACCGCCGGCTTGCAGCCGCTTGCCCAGATCGCGGGCGAAAATCAGCCTGGCGTTCTCGTCGAACGGACAAGTGTTCACCGCACGCACGGTGAGCGGGTTCAGCGGATTATGCTCGAAGATGGCGATCAGGCCGCCCGGCCGCGTGATCCGATGCAACTCCTGCAACCACGACAGGTGCTCTCCGTGCGGGATGTGGTGGAACACGCAGGCTGAAAACACCACGTCGAAGCTGTCGGCCTCGACCGGAATCCGATTGTTCTCGATCAGTACGCAGTTGCCGGCTTCGGGGTACCGCTGCCGGCCCAATGCGAGGCTGCGTTCGCTGACATCGGACGAGGTCAGCGCTGCCTCGGGAAAATGGCGCCGGAAATGCGGAATCGAATTGCCGATCCCGGAGCCGAAATCGCAGATCCGCTTCACGTCGAGGCCGGTGTGATCGACGATCTCGCGGAGCGCCCTGATCTTGTATTCCGCGAAATATTCCGGGCCCTCGCCGGTCACTGCGATGTTCTCGCGATGCTGGTCCTCATAGGCGTCTGCGAAGCGATCGAACTCGGCCTTGTCCATACGGCGATCCAGCTATCCGGCGCTTGATGAGATATCGGGGGTTGCCCGCCCGAATCATGCATCAGGGGGTCTAAAAATTGATGAACAATTAACCGGACTTCGCCGAATATCGGCGGCAGGAATCGGACCGATCCAACCCTCCGACCAGCTGGCTGATAAATGGACCTTCAGGACGAGATGCCGCGCCCTGGAAAGATGTTTCTGTCGATCGTTGTGCCCTGCTACAACGAGGAAGAGGGCCTGCGCGAATTCCATCGCCAGATGGTGTCGGCGGCGCGCGCGCTGTGCGGCGCTAAGTTCGAGCTGATTCTGGTCGATGACGGATCGACCGACAACACCTGGAAGATCATCAACGAGCTTCTGGCGGAGGACCGCAACGTGGTCGCGGTCCGGCTCGCGCGCAATCATGGCCATCAACTCGCGCTCACCGCCGGGCTTTCGACCGTGCGCGGCGATCTCGTGCTTGTCATCGATGCAGACTTGCAGGACCCGCCGGAACTCCTGACGCCGATGTACGAGATGATGGTCCGCGAAGGCGCCGACGTCGTCTACGGCATGCGGCGAAGCCGCGCCGGCGAAACCCGCTTCAAGAAGCAATCGGCGGAAGCATTCTACCGCCTGCTCGCCAAAGTCACCCGCGTCCAGATTCCCGTCGACACCGGCGATTTCCGCCTGATGAGCCGGCGGATCTCCGACCAGCTCGTGCAGATGCCGGAGCATGACCGCTTCATCCGCGGCATGGTGGCATGGCTCGGCTACAAGCAGGTCGCCTACGAATACGATCGCCATCCGCGCTTCGCCGGCACCACCAAATATCCGCTGGTGAAGATGATCGGTTTTGCCGCCGACGCGCTGATCAGTTTTTCGATGGTGCCGTTACGGATCGCGACCTATGTCGGCGCGCTGTTGACGACCCTGCTGACGTTTGTCGGCATCGCCGCGGTGATAGGCTGGGTGTTCTCCGGCACCGTGCCCGGCTGGACCAGCTTGACGCTCCTGGTCGTCATGATCTCCTCTGTGCAGCTCCTCGTGCTCGGGCTGATGGGCGAATATATCGGCCGCATCTATATCCAGTCGAAGAACCGCCCGCTGTTCCTGATCTCGCATATCCACCGCCGCGGCCGGCTGCCGCACGGTGCGGAGCCGGCGACCGATCTGGAGCGGGCGCCATTCAGGACGTTGCTCGCGCAATCCGGACCGGAGGCGCGCGGCCAGGTTCACGACGAGGTGCCCTGATGAAGGCGATCCTCAACCATCCCGTGCTCTATCAGGCCTACCAGAACGCCGGCGGCTTTTTCGGCGCGCGGGTCAAGGCGATCGCGGATTATCTCACGCTGCGGCCGGGCATGCGGGTGATCGATATCGGCTGCGGGCCCGGCTACATCCTGCGCCATCTGCCCGATGGAATCGACTATACCGGCTTCGATATCGACCCGGCCTATATCGCGCATGCGCAGCGCGCGTTCGGTCATCTCGGCACCTTTCACTGCCGTCATTTCGATGCCGCCGCCGCGCGGGAATTTGCCGGCGCCGACGTCGTCATGATGAACGGCGTGCTGCATCACATCGCCGATGCGGATTTGCAGACCACACTGGCCGATATCAGGGACGTGCTCAAGGCGGACGGCGTGCTGTTCACGCTCGACGGCTGTTATCGCGAGGGGCAGTCGCGCATCGCAAGATGGCTGCTCGACAACGACCGTGGCGAATTCGTCAGGGATCACGACGGCTACGATCAGGTGCTGCGCGGCGCCTTCGGCAAGGTAAACCTCGCGATTCGCGACGATTATTCGCGGGTGCCCTACACGTTCATCATCGGCGTCTCACAGAAATAGCGCCGGCCAGAAAGACTAGTCGTTCCGCCGCAGCACGTCGATTCCGTCTACCGAACGCACCAGCGTATACGGCTTGAGCAACTGGGACAGTTCGGCATCGGCGCGCACCCAGTCGCCCCATCCGTCGCGGAGATTATCGACCAGCACGATATCCGGCGGCATCTTTCTGAAATCCTCGATCAGCCAGTTGCGCTCCAGCGCCAGATAGTCCTTCAACCTCGTGTCGGTTGCCGCGTCGACGATAGTCTTCTCGCGCGTCAGCCGCACGAACTCCCGAATCCACAGATTCTCCTGCCGGGATACCCAGGTGCCGCCGATGTCGCGCACCAGCGGATGGCCGAGGGCCGCCTCGCCGCTCAGCATCAGGATCCGGGGATGCGGCTTGAGGGCGGCGACCGCTTCCCTGACTAGACCGACATAGACGTTGCCGTTGAACCATTGGGCGCCGAACAGAAAGGTCGCGGCCAGGATCAGCGGCGCCGCCAAGCCAAGGCGCCGGCGCTCCGGCGCGCCATACGCGACCAGCAACGCGTATCCCATCGCGAGCATGGCGACCGCCACCATCGGATAGGAATGATAGGCCCAGCCGCGCCGCTGCAGGAAAAACGAGATCGCAAATCCGCTCGCGGCAAGAACGGCCGCGAGCAGCAGCGAGTTGGGCGTTCGTCCCCACATCGCCAACAGCACCGACAGCATCGCGACGGCGAAGAGCAGCGAGGCCGCATTCAGGAAGATGATGGAGAGCGGCATCGACCAGGACAGATACGTGTCGCGCACCAGCGGATAGGTCACCGTGAAATATTCGGGATAGAGGAGGTACGTGCCGACACTGATGGTGGCTACCAGCACGCCCGCAATGATGTTTTCCGGCGCAAACAACACAAGCCATGAACGCGCGCGAACGGCGCTCGCCAGCATGCACAACGCCACCGGCACAGCAAAGAACGGCTTGAAGGCAAGTGTGATCCCGGCGCCGAGGCCGGCAATCAAGATCGCCCAAAGCGGAACCGAAATGCGATCGCTGCGCAACGCATAAACTGCGAGCGCGGGCAGGAATGTCAGCGTCGCAATATGTTCGCGCTGGCCGAACACGTGCATCGGCAAGACGGTGACGACGGCCGTGGCCCAGATCGCGAACGGTCCCCAGTTCGCCTCAGTCCATGCCGGCGACAGCCGCACGATCCGCGACACGGCATGGAGCGAAGCGACCGCCAGCAGCAGAAGTTGAACATCGATGACATGTCGGGGATCGACGCCAAGCAGGCGGCCCAGCGCAACGCCGGGCAGATAGGCGAACGCCGCCATCGGCGGATTGATCTCGATGATATCGCCATAGAGATGCTGGCCATCCAGCATGCGCTCGCCGATCACGAGCAGCCAGCTGACATCGGTATTGAGCGGAACGAGCTCCCGCATCAGGATTGCGAGCAAGAACACTGCGCCGATCAGCAGCCAAGGCATTGGGGCCGGCCGTTCGCGGTCATGCGGGCTGACCTGTGCGTGGCGGGAAACGTCTCCGATCTCCGAACCCATCTCCGAACTCATCTCCGAACTCATGGGCCTATCCCGCGAGGAAACGCACCCACGTTAACGGAGGTGCGTTAACGAGTGACTTTCGGGATAAACTACTGCACGGCCGCAGTGCTTGAAGACCTCTATGGCTATTTTGGGGACCTGATTGATCGGACGTAGGGCGTGGACAGCCCGCGCAGGCACAGCGCGGCACGATCTCTCTGAATAGCGTTTACGGACGGCCAATTGCTAAAGCCATTTGCGCTCCCCTTCGTTCCGCTGCAATATGCGGCAAAACAACCATAGGACGGGATAAGAAAATGGCGGCTCCCATCAAGTTCGGCGTTGGCCAAAGCGTGTTGCGCAAGGAGGATGACGCGCTGATCCGCGGCAAGGGCCGCTATACCGACGATTATGCGCCGCAGGCCGCACTTCGCTGCCTGATGCTGCGCTCGCCGCACGCGCATTCCAAATTCACCATCGATGCCAGCCGCGCCCGCACCCTCCCGGGCGTGGCGTTGATCCTGACCGCCGCTGAGGTCGGGGATCTCGGCAATCTGCCTTGCCTGTTCAACCTCGAGACCGATCCCTTCACCGGCCCGCCTTACCCGATCCTCGCCAAGGACGAGGTCCGCCATGTCGGCGATTCCGTCGCCTTCGTCGTCGCCGAGACCATCGACCAGGCTCGCGACGCGATCGAGGCGATCGACGTCAAATGGAGCCCTTTGCCGTCGGTGACCGGCGTCGTCAACGCCATCAAGAAGGGCGCGCCGCAGGTCTGGCCGGACAAGCCCGGCAATGTGCTGTTCGACGTTTCGATCGGCGATAAGGCCGCCACTGAAGCTGCGTTTGCCAAGGCGCATACGGTGGCCGAGATCTCCATCGTCAATCCGCGCGTGGTCGCGAGCTTCATGGAGACGCGTGCGGCGGTCTGCGAATACGACGCCAAGAACGATCACCTCACGCTGACAATCGGCAGCCAGGGCAGCCATCGCCTGCGCGACATCCTCTGTCAGAACGTGCTGAATATCCCGACCGACAAGATGCGGGTGATCTGCCCCGATGTCGGCGGCGGCTTTGGCACGAAGCTGTTTCCCTATCGCGAATACGCCCTGGTGGCGGTCGCAGCGCGCAAGCTGAAAAAAGCGGTGAAATGGGCGGCTGACCGCTCCGAGCATTTCATGGGCGACGCGCAGGGCCGTGACAACGTCACCACCGCGAAGATGGCGCTGGCCGAGGACGGCAAATTCCTCGCCATGGATTGCGACCTGATGGGCGACATGGGCGCCTATCTCTCGACCTTCGGCCCCTACATCCCGCATGGCGGCGCCGGCATGCTGCCCGGCCTCTATGACATCCAGGCCTTCCACTGCCGGGTGCGCACCATCTTCACCAACAGCGTGCCGGTCGATGCCTATCGCGGCGCGGGCCGGCCCGAGGCGGCCTATGTCATCGAGCGCCTTGTCGATGCGTGCGCGCGAAAACTCGACATGACGCCGGACGCGATCCGCCGCAAGAATTTCATCCAGCCGAAAGCGCTGCCGTACAAGACCGCGACCGGCAAGGTCTATGATTCCGGCGACTTCGCCGCGCATCTGAAGCGCGCGATGGAGATCGCCGAATGGAAGGAGTTTGGAAAGCGCGCCAAGGCGGCCAAGAAGAGTGGCCTGATCCGCGGCATCGGTCTTGCGAGCTATGTCGAGATCTGCGGCACCATGGGCGAGGAGACCGCCAATGTGCGGATGGACCCCAATGGCGACATCACCGTCCTGATCGGCACGCAGTCGAGCGGGCAGGGCCACCAGACCGCCTATGCGCAGATCGTGGCCGAACAGTTCGGCGTCGCGCCAGAGCGCGTGCATGTCCATCAGGGCGACACCGCCATGATCGCCACCGGCCTCGGCACCGGTGGCTCGGCCTCGATTCCCTCTGGCGGCGTCAGCGTCGAGCGTGCCACGCGCGCGCTCGGCCAAAAACTCAAGGAGATCGCGGCGCAGGCGCTGGAAGCCAGCGCCGGTGACCTCGAGATCACTGACGGCATCGTGCGCATCGCCGGCACCGACCGTTCAATCTCGTTCGCCGATCTCGCCAAGCGTCCCGGCGCCGATCCCTCGAAGCTGAACGCGAGCGCGACGTTTGCCAGCGCCGACGGCACCTATCCCAATGGCACCCATCTCGCGGAAGTCGAGATCGATCCGGCGACGGGCATCATCAAGGTCGTCAACTACGTGATCGTCGACGATTTCGGCAAGACGCTCAATCCGCTGCTTTTGGCGGGCCAGGTGCATGGCGGCGCCATGCAGGGCATCGGCCAGGCGTTGATGGAGCAGGTAGTCTATGGCGCGGGCGACGGCCAGCTCATCACCGCGACCTTCATGGACTACGCGCTGCCGCGCGCAGCGGATGGCCCGTCCTTCGTGTTCGAGACCAACAACATTCCGTGCACGACCAATCCGATGGGCGTGAAGGGCGCGGGCGAGGCCGGCGCGATCGGTTCCTGTCCGGCCGTCGTCAACGCCATCGTCGACGGGCTCTGGCGCGAATACAAGATCGACCACATTGACATGCCGGCGACACCGGAACGTGTTTGGATCGCGATCAACGAGCACCATCGGCGCCACAGCCTCTAGAGCTCGGCGCTCCCGCGGCGGGAATTAAGTGCCCGCCGCCGGGCTCTATCCTCGATGACCTTCCCCCAAACCGACTTGCGAGCCGGAGAAACACGCCGATGAAACGGATTTTGATTGTCGCGGGCACCCTCGTTCTGGGTGCGGGCGCCGTGATGGCGCAGCAGGAGATTGCCGTCCAGCAGGACAACCTGATGCGCTCGCAGGCCAAGAGCATGTATGGCGTCATCCTGAAGATGACCAAGGGCGAAATTCCCTATGATCAGAAGGCGGTCGACCAGGCGGTGGCCAGCCTCGAAGCTGATGTCGCCAAGATCGCCAAGACGTTTGAGGTCAATCCCAAGCAGGACGTGGTCAACGCGACCTACGGTGCGTCGCCAAAGGTCTGGCAGCACAAGGCTGATTTCGATTCCAAGATCCCGCCGGTGCAGAAGGCGATCGCCGACGTCAAGGGCAAGATCACCAATCTCGCGAGCCTGAAGGCCGCCTACACCGCGATGAACGACCGTTGCACTGATTGCCACGAGACGTACCGGCTGAAGCTGAAGTAAGGCGGCGCGTTAGCTATTTCTGTTCGCATGGCCTGACGGATCGCCGTCAGAACGACTATGTTTGCTCGCGCCGTCGCGGCGTTGATGCGTCACGACGTCTGGAGTTCCGACGCGCGGCGGCGATCTCAGGCAACAGCGAGACAGGCCATGGCAAAACCGTTCCCGTCGAAAACCCATATCGGCAACCATATGCTGCATCCGGAAACGCTGATGCTGACCTATGGCTACGATCCACAGCTGTCGGAAGGCGCCATCAAGCCGCCGGTGTTCCTGACCTCGACCTTCGTGTTTAGGACGGCCGAGGACGGGCAGGACTTCTTCGATTACGTTGCCGGTCGGCGCGAGCCGCCGGCTGGCATGGGCGCGGGCCTGGTCTATTCGCGCTTCAACCATCCCAATAGCGAGATCGTCGAGGACAGGCTCGCGATCTATGAACGCACCGAGAGCTGCGCGCTGTTCTCGTCCGGCATGGCGGCGATCTCGACGACGATTTTGGCCTTCGTCCGTCCCGGCGACGTCATCCTGCATTCCCAGCCGCTTTATGGCGGCACGGAAACGCTGCTGACCAACACGCTGGCGCGGCTCTCGATCGGTGCGGTCGGCTTTGCCGACGGCATTGACGAGGTGGCGGTCAACCAGGCCTCGGAGGACGCGATGCGCAAGGGCCGGGTTTCGATGATCCTAGTCGAAACGCCGGCCAATCCGACCAACGGCCTCGTCGACATCGCGCTGATGCGCCGCGTCGCCGACACCATCGGCAAGGCCCAGGGCCGCACGCCGATCATCGCCTGCGACAACACGCTGCTCGGCCCGGTGTTTCAGCGGCCGATCGAGCATGGCGCGGACCTCTCGCTGTACTCGCTGACCAAATATGTCGGCGGTCATTCCGACCTGATCGCGGGCGCGGCCCTCGGCACCAAGGCGATCATGAAGGGCGTCAAGGCGCTGCGCGGCGCCATCGGCACCCAGCTCGATCCGCATTCCTGCTGGATGATCAATCGCTCGCTCGAAACCTTGAGCCTGCGCATGGAGAAAGCGAACAGCAATGCGCGCCTCGTCGCGGACTATCTGCGCGACCATGCCAAGGTGGCCAAGGTTCACTATCTCGGTCATCACGAGGAGACCTCGCCGGCCGGACGCGTGTTCGCGCGGCAATGTCTCGGTGCGGGATCGACGTTCTCGTTCGACATCGTCGGCGGTCAGGCGGCGGCGGAGAAATTCCTCAATGGCTTGCAAATCTTCAAGCTTGCGGTCAGCCTTGGCGGCACGGAATCGCTGGCGAGCCTGCCGGCGACGATGACCCATTCCGGCGTCCCCGCCGACATCCGTCGCAAGATCGGCGTTCTGGACTCCACGATCCGGCTGTCGATCGGCATCGAAAATCCGTCGGACCTGATCGCGGATCTCGAGCATGCGTTGAGTGCGGCTTGAAAGGGCTATTCGTGTCACGGATGGCGGACAGCTCGCATTGAGCCTGCTTTTCCACGTCGGTTTGCGCGACTGCGAATTCAGCCGACAAAAAAGCATTCCCGCAGAATCGAAAAGGCCGGGCGCTCCCTCCTGCGCCCGGCCTTCGCCGATGACGTTTTTATAAAACCTACTTGGTCACCTGGCCGCGGATTTCGCCGCCCGGGTTGGCCGCGGTGTGAATGTTGACGTAGAGCTTGCCGGCGAGGAGATCGGCGGCCTGCGCGTCGGTCAGCGTCGCCGAGCCCTCAGCCGGGCTCTTGGCAGCACCCGGGATCGGCACCATGACGCCGGCATTCTTGCCGGTCTCGGCGGGGCCATGGAAATGGGCGGCGGTGGCGGGGCCGGAGAGGCCGGAATAGGTCAGTTTCCAGGACAGCTTCTTGGTGGCGGCGTCATAGTCGAGATCGGCCGCGCCGGTGCCGCTGCTGGCGGTGGCGGGCACTTCGGACTTGCCGTCCAGCGTCGCCTTCAGTTTCTCCGCGCTGGCCGAGCCTGCGAATGCGACGGCGGCTCCGAGCGCCAGCGTGGCAAAAAGCGCTTTGTTCATGGGTCTCTCCCTATTGACGCCTGATTGCGGTCAACTTGCAAACAGTGCGGTTCCGACTTTATTCCCGGATTCCGATCAAACCATCTAAATTATTCGTGGCTGGAGCGGCTGCGGGATGATCCGTAAATTCGCCCGAGCTCGATGGGATCCCGAATGCTGCGACGAATAATTTCTGTCATCCTGATCGCCGCCGTCGCAAGCCTCGCCGGCTATTGGTGGCTGACCGGGCCGACCGCCTTGGCCTTGCCGGCGCCGGCGCGCGGACCCGATCTCGCAAATGGACAGGAGCTGTTCAACGCCGGCGGATGTTCGTCCTGCCACGCCGTGCCCAATCAGCCCGATCGCCTGCGGCTCGGCGGCGGGCTGGCGCTCCGTTCGCCGTTTGGCACGTTCTATGCGCCGAACATTTCCCCTGATGCCACCGACGGCATCGGCCGCTGGACCGAGGTCGATTTCGTCAATGCGGTGATGCGCGGCATCTCGCCCGAGGGCACGCACTACTTCCCGGCGTTTCCCTACACCTCCTACCACATCGCCAAAGTCGACGACGTCCGCGATCTCTTTGCGTATCTGAAGACGCTGCCGCCGGTGCCCGGCCGGGTGCGCGACCACGATTTGCCATTTCCCTTCAACATCCGCCGCAACGTCGGCATCTGGAAATTGCTGTTCATGGATGTCCGGCCGTTCATGGCGGATGCAGCGCGGTCCGTGCAATGGAATCGCGGCGCCTATCTCGTGAACGGTTTCGGCCATTGCGCCGAATGCCACAGCCCGCGCAACGCCCTCGGCGGTGTCATCCGGGGCGAGCGTTTTGCCGGCGGCCCCAATCCCGAGGGCAAAGGCTGGGTGCCCAACATCACGCAGAAGGGCATCAGTAGCTGGAGTGAGAAAGATATTGCCGACTTCCTCGAGACCGGCGACATGCCAGAAGGCGACACTGCATCAGGCTCGATGCGGCCGGTGATCAAGAACCTCGCGCAATTGACACCCGAGGATCGCGCCGCGATGGCCGCTTACCTGAAGTCGCTGCCGCCAATCGACGGCCCGACGCCGCCCAAGCGCAAGGAAGGTGACGGCTGAACGCTGCAGCTTGCGCCGATCGCGCCCAACTAGCTCGTGCCGAACGCCTTGAAGGTGATGATGGTGAGTGTGTCCTGGATGCCGGGCAGCACCTGCACCTTCTCGTTGACGAAGTGGCCGATGTCGGTGTCCTTGTCGACATAGAATTTCACCAGCAAATCGTATTGGCCGGCGGTGGAGTAGATCTCGGAGGCGATCTCGGCTTCGGCGAGCGCATTGGCCACCGTGTAGGACTGGCCGAGCTTGCATTTGATCTGGACGAAAAAGGGAACCATTGCAGTCACTCCGAAGGCGTATTCTTCCGGCTAATAGGCCAAAACCGTCCGGATTTAGCAAGCGGACTTGCTGCCCGCGGGGATAAGCCGCCCGCGCGCCAATACCGGTTCTGCCCTACGAAATCACCGTGGCCGCGGCAAAGGCGTCCCTGAGCCGCTGGGCGAGCTCGGCCTTGCGATAGGGCTTGGTCAGCACGACGGCCTGCGCCTGCGCGCGACCCTGCTCGACCAGGGTCTCCAGCGCATAGCCGGAGGTGAACAGCACCGGCAGGTCCGGCCGAATTCGCCGAGCCTGGTCGGCGAGCTCCCAGCCGCTCATCCCGCCGGGCATGACGATATCGGTGAACAGCATGTCGATGCCGGGGTCGGCGCGTAGCCGTTGCAGGGCCTCCCGGCCGTTGACGGCGGCGACGACGCGATAGCCGAGTGCCTCGACCCGGAGGATCACCGAGGAGCGCACGAACGGATCGTCCTCAGCAATCAGGATAGTCTCGTGGCCGCGCGGCGCGGCATCTTCGCTGTCCGGCATGTCGGTTGGCGAGTGTCCGCCGCCGGCGCGCGGCAGGTAGATCCGGACCGTCGTCCCGAGGCCCTGTTCGCTATAGATCGAGACATGGCCGTCGGATTGTTTTGCGAAGCCATAGACCATGCTCAGCCCGAGCCCCGAACCCTTGCCGACCTCCTTGGTGGTGAAGAACGGCTCGAAGGCGTGCTCGATGACCTCGGGCGTCATGCCTTCGCCGTCGTCGGTGACGGAAATCAGCGTGTAGGCGCCGGATGCCACCTCCGGGTGCCGGGCGCGATAGTCCTCGTCGATTGCGGCGAGCTCGGTGCTCAGCGTCAGACGTCCGCCTGATGGCATCGCGTCCTGTGCGTTGAGCGCAAGGTTCAGCACGGCGGATTCAAGCTGGGCGCGATCCGCAAAGGCCTGGATGGTGCCAGGACCGAACGCCGTCTTGATCTCAATGTTTTCGCGCAGGGTGCGCTTGAGCAGCTTGAGCATGGACTCCAGCAACTCGCGGCAATCGATCGGCTTTGGCTGGAGCAATTGGCGGCGGCTGAATGCCAGCAGTCGCTGCGTCAGCTCCGCGCCGCGTTCGCCGGACTCGCAGATGTCGTCGGCAAATTGTCGCAAATCGGGCCGCGTCTTGAGCTGCTCGCTGAGATGCTCGGCGTTGCCGATGATGACAGTGAGGAGATTGTTGAAGTCGTGGGCGATCCCGCCGGAGAGCTGGCCGACCGTCTCCATCTTCTGCGCCTGCTGGAGCTGCTGCTCGGTCAGCTTGCGCGCGGTCAAATCGTGGATGATGCCGACGTAGATCAGCTCGCCGTCCTGCCACGCCTGGCCGACCGACAGATCCATCGGAAAGCTCGACCCGTCCTTGCGCAGGCCGGCGGTTTCCCCGGTTGCGAAGCGCCGCGCGTGACCGGCGGATGGGCGCCTCTCCTCGCTCGACATCAGCATGCCGATGTCGAGATTCATGACCTCGGCAGCGCGATAGCCGAACAGCCGTTCGCAAGCGGGATTGAACAGCAGAATGCGGGCTTGCGCGTCGAACAGGATGACGCCGTCGACCGCGGTCTCGACGACCGCGGTGAGCCGCGTCATGCTCTCGCGCATCGCGCGCTGGGCGTCTCCGACCTGCCGCAGCAGCAGCGTCGCGTCCCGGCTCTTGATCTCCTCTTCTTCGAGCGCGGCCTGAACCTTCTGCAGCTCGAACGGGGAGGGAATCTTCAGGATCTTCGGCAGCAGGGGCCAAAGTGCACCGGCAGTGAAGATGGAGGCCGCAGCCGTGACCGCCTTGACGATACCCTCGATGCCGTAGATCGGGACCCAGAGCGTGTAGATCGACAGCACATGTGTCAGGCCGCATGCCATGATGAAGATCGCAAACGCCCAGTAGACCCAGCCGAATTGGAGGTCGCGCCGCTTGGTGACGAGAATGGTGAGAGCGAACGGGATCGAGAAATAGGCGATGGCGATGATGGCGTCGGAGGCGACGTGCAGCCAGATCAGCTCGGGCTCCCACAACAGGCAGATGCCGAGCGGTGACAGCATCGACGAATCGAGGAGACGTTCGAAAAAGGCCCACATGATACAATCCCGTGAGGGTTGCAGGCCGGGGCGGCCCGCAACGTCGCATCGCCAGCGAATCGAACAACATTTCACTCATCTTGATGGGCGCGCCAAGGCCGGATGATGCCCGGGCCATATTTTCGCTGCATGTGCACGTTTCCGGGACGACAATCCTCCGTAAGACTTGGCCTGATTCGCCGGCGCTGGCCGGTCCGGCTTGCTGGGGTTCGGGGGGCGCGCTAGGACAGGTCATGACTTCGAAAAGCCTGGCTTCGAAAACGCGGAAAATCACCCCATGACGACGCCCGTGGCGCTCACCATCGCCGGCTCGGATTCCAGCGGCGGTGCCGGCATTCAGGCCGACCTGAAGACTTTTGCCGCGCTCGGCGTCTACGGCGCGTCTGCGATCACGGCGCTGACGGCGCAGAACACCAAAGGCGTCACCGGAATTCATGCGGTGCCGGCTGCGTTCGTCACCGCGCAGATCGATGCGGTGTTCTCTGATCTCGATGTCGGCGCGGTCAAGATCGGCATGGTGGCGCAGGCCGAGAGCATTGATGCGATCGCTGCTGCGCTGTCGCGCTGGAAGCCCGGCCATATCGTGCTCGATCCCGTGATGGTCGCGACCTCCGGCGATCGCCTGCTGGCCGCGGAGGCGGTCGAGGCATTGCGCACGAAGCTGATGCCGTTGGCGTCGGTGATCACGCCCAATTTGCCGGAGGCGGCCGCACTGCTGGACGAGCCGATTGCGCGAGGCGAGGCCGAAATCGAAAGCCAGGGGCGTCGTCTGCTCGGCCTCGGCTGTCGCGCAGTGCTGATCAAGGGCGGGCACGGCGAGGGCACCGAGAGCGTCGACTATCTCGTCAGCGCCGACAAAACGATCGCGCTTGCCGCCCCGCGGGTCGCCACCCAAAACACCCATGGCACCGGCTGCTCGCTGTCTTCCGCGGTCGCGGCGAGCCTTGCCAAGGGCGAGGATCTCGAGACGGCCGTGCGCAATGCCAAGAGCTGGATCAGCGCGGCGATCACTTCGGCCGACCGCTTCAGTGTCGGCCACGGCCACGGGCCGATCCATCATTTCCACAAGTTTTACTGACGCTGGCTTCGCGCGGCGCGATGGTTCCTGCCGTTAACCAATAAGCCGATCCGGTTCCGGGCTTTTTGCGGGCGCCCCTTGCCGCCTCATGTCGCCTGATTGTCGCATGCGACTGATATTCGCGGGGAGGGCGAGGCGAGGTTTGATTCGTATCTGAGGGTGCCTCAAAGGTTCAATTGGTCATCCCCCTGTCACGGGACATTGTTACAGGCTGTCGCATGGGAAGCTACGATGTGAGTGACGAGAGCCCTGAAAGGCGCTTTCGCACCTTGTTCATCTCCGACGTTCATCTCGGAGCCCGCGGCTCGCAAGCCGACCTGTTGCTGGACTTTCTGCGCTACCACGATGCCGACACCATCTATCTCGTCGGCGACATTGTCGATGGCTGGGCGCTGAAATCGAGCTGGCACTGGCCGCAATCGCATAACGATCTGGTCCAGAAGCTGCTGCGCAAGGCGCGCAAGGGCGCCAAAATCATCTACGTGCCCGGCAATCACGACGAGTTCCTGCGCAACTATTACGGCACGCATTTCGGCGGCATCGACGTCGTCGAGAACACCGTCCACACCGGCGTGGACGGCAAGCGTTATCTCGTCATCCACGGCGACATCTTCGACCTCGTGGTGCAGAACGCGCGCTGGCTCGCCCATCTCGGCGACAAGGCTTACGACTTCGCGATCCAGATGAATCGCTTCGTCAACTTCTTCCGCCGCATGTTCAAGGTACCGTATTGGTCGCTGTCGCAATGGGCCAAGCAGAAGGTCAAGAACGCGGTGAACTATATCGGCGCGTTCGAGCAGGCGCTCTCGGCCGAAGCACGGCGTCATGACGCCGATGGCGTGATCTGCGGCCACATCCACTACGCCGTGATCCGCGACGAGAACGGCATCCGTTACATGAACTGCGGCGACTGGGTCGAGAGCTGCACCGCGCTCGTCGAGCACGATGACGGACGTTTCGAGATCATCACCTGGGCGGACCATTTGCAGAAGCCGGCGCAAGTTCCGCAGGTGGCAGCAAGGGCTGCTTGATGCGCATCCTGGTCGCGACCGACGCCTGGCACCCGCAAGTCAACGGTGTGGTTCGGACGCTGACCAAGCTCGCTGACGCTGCCGCGACGTTTGGCGTCGAGTTCACGTTCCTGACGCCGCAATCGTTCCGCACCTTTGCGATGCCGAGCTATCGCGACGTGCGGCTTGCGATGCCGCGCCCGGCGCGCATCGCAAAGCTGATCGAGGAAGCGCGGCCCGACAGCATCCATATCGCGACGGAAGGGCCGATCGGCCTGATGGTCCGCCGCTATTGCCGCCAGCGCAAGCTGCCGTTCACGACCAGCTTCCACACCCGCTTTCCCGAATATGTCCGCGCGCGCGTGCCGGTTCCGGGCTCGCTGATCTGGCGGGCGCTGCGCCGCTTCCACAGCCCGAGCCGCGCCGTGATGGCGGCTACGCCTGCGCTGGCCCGAGAGCTCGGCGAGCGCGGTTTCGACAATGTCGTGCTGTGGCCACGCGGCGTCGACACCCATTTGTTCCATCCCCGCGCCATCGACCTCTGCCTGCCGGCCCCGGTGTTCCTCTCGGTCGGCCGCGTCGCGGTGGAGAAGAATCTCGAGGCGTTCCTCGACCTCGATCTGCCCGGCACCAAGGTGATCGTCGGCGACGGCCCGGCGCGCAACGCGCTGGAGGAGGCCTATCCCGACGCGATTTTTCTGGGGGAGAAGCACGGCGAGGAGCTGGCCGACATCTATGCGGCAGCCGACGTCTTCGTGTTTCCGAGCAAGACCGACACGTTCGGCCTGGTCCTGCTCGAGGCGCTGGCGAGCGGCCTGCCGGTCGCGGCCTTCCCGGTGAAGGGACCCCGCGACGTCATCGGCGATGCGCCGGTCGGCGCGCTGGACAATGACCTGCGCAACGCCTGCTTCGCGGCGCTCGACATTTCCAGGCAGGCCTGCGTCGAATTCGCCGCCAATTACACCTGGGAGGCCTCGGCGAGGGCTTTTGTGGACAGCATCCGGGCGGTCGGCGCCGTGCTGTCCGGCCGGACCGGCTCGGAACAGCCACGCTACGTCGCCTGAGTGGGGTAGATTCTTGTTTTGACGCGTTTTCTTCACGCGAACCGGTATCCACTTCGCTCGAAAACGCTATGGAATCCTCGCGCGGAGGTGTCTTGCCCGCGCCTCATCGGGCGCGATAACATCGCCCCATGTCCGAACAGCCCCTTCCGATCGGCCCCGCCGATATCGATGCCGCAGCGCGCGTGCTCGCGCCCTTCGCCGTCCGCACCCCGCTGTTGTCCTTTCCGGTGCTCAACGAGCGTGTCGGCGCAAAAGTGTTCCTGAAGCCGGAGATGCTCCAGCGCACCGGCTCCTTCAAGTTCCGCGGCGCCTTTAACAAGGTGTTCTCGATCCCGCAGGACAAGCGCGCCGGTGGCGTCGTCGCGTTCTCCTCCGGCAACCACGCGCAGGGCGTGGCGGCGGCGGCCAAGATCCTCGATATGCACGCGACCATCGTGATGCCGGCGGACGCGCCGCTCTCGAAGCGCGAGCGCACCAAATCCTATGGCGCGGAGGTCGTGCTCTACGATCGCGACCGCGACGATCGCGAGGCGATCTCGCGCGGCATCGCCGAGAGGCGCGGTGCGACGCTGGTCAGGCCCTATGACGATCCATTCGTGATCGCGGGGCAGGGCACCGCCGGCCGCGAGATCGCGGAGGACATGGCAACGCTCGGCCTTTCGCCCGACATCGTGGTGGCGCCGGCCTCCGGCGGCGGCCTGATCGCAGGCGTCGCCACGGCCGTGAAGGCGCGCTATCCGCTGGCCGAGATCGTGGTGGCCGAGCCCGAGGCGTTCGACGATCACGGTCTGTCGCTGACCGCAGGCCATCGCGAGCCGCATCCGCCGGCGGGCCGCACCATCTGCGATGCGCTGATGGCCCTGATCCCCGGCGAAATGACCTTTGCGATCAACAGCAAGCTTTTGGCGCGCGGCGTGACCGCGTCGGACAAGGAAGTCGGCGCGGCCGTCGCCTTTGCCTATCGCGAGCTGAAGCTCGTAGTCGAGCCCGGCGGCGCGGTGGGCCTTGCAGCGTTGCTGGCCGGCCGGCTCGACGTCGCCGGCAAGAACGTGGTCATCGTGCTCTCCGGCGGCAACGTCGACGCGGATCTGTTCGCCGAGCTGGTGGCTTGATCCCAATTGAACGGTGCGAGCGAGGGTGCTCGGTCCGCCTCTTCCCAGCGGGGAGAGGTCGGATTGCGCCTGGCGATGCGAAGCATCGTCCAGTGCAATCCGGGTGAGGGGCCGCGGCATCTCGTAAGACCAAAACCCCTCACCCGGATCGCATCTGTCGATGCGATCCGACCTCTCCCTTCGGGAGAGGTGGCGCCTGGGCCGTCTCCGGTACTCAATCCCATGAAGCTTTGTTTGTTGACATGAAGGGGCAGAGCGTTGCCGCTCTGCCCCTTTGCTATGTTTGTTGGGTTCGAACCTGCTGCTTGCTCGGTGCAACCTCTCCCGCTTGCGGGCAGGGCAATCGCATATGGGATGTTGGACGGCCTGAGCGCACGCCTCGTCCTTCGAGACGACCGCTCTGCGGTCTCCTCAGGATGAGGCTAAGCGGCACCTTTTCCTGCTGAAACTGCTGCCGCGTACACCGTCCTCATCCTGAGGGCCCGCCAAAGGCGGGCGTCTCGAAGGATGGCCGCAGGGAAGCCGCTTCCATATGCGATAGCCCTGCGCTTGCGGGGGAGGTCGGCGCGAAGCGCCGGGTGGGGGCTTTCTCCAAGCGAGGATATTCTCGGTCGGCCACTAACTGTCCCGTTGCGGAGACACCCTCACCCCAGCCCTCTCCCGCAAGCGGGAGAGGGAGCGCACCTTCTTCGTGGCATCAGTGCATGAAGCTGCCGTGGTTGTTGCCGCCGTTTGACTGGTTCATCGACTGACGGACATTGTTGCCGCCGCCATTCCCGATTCCATTGAATTGCGGCCGGTTGCTCTGGACGTTGCTCTGGACGTTGTTCTGGACGTTGTTCTGGACTTGCACCTTGTTCACCGGGCTCTTGTTGAGCTTCACGCCGTTGTTGATGCGGATCGGGTTGTTCTGCGTCTGAACGTTCACCGGCTTCACATCGACGGTCGAGCCGCCCCTGCCGATCGTCACGGGCATGCTCACGACCTTGCCAGGGGTGCCGGTGGTCGAGCCGGCATTGTTGTTGCCGGTGTTCTGCGTGGTGGTCACCGGCAGTGTCGTGATCTTGCCGATGCCTTTGTTGTTCGTCGTCGTGTTAGTCGGCGCGGGCAGGGTGACGATCTTGCCGCCATTGCCGAGCTTGCCGATGACGTTGCTGTCGACCGGCTTCCGCGCGACCGGCAGGTTGGCGTTCATCTGAGAGCCGCCATTGCCCTGCTGGATCAGCGGCATGTATTTGGGCTGGCCGAGATTGCCGACCTTGAGCATCGGGGCGATGTTCTGCGGAGCCAGGAACTTCGTCGCCTGCATCAAGGGGATCATCTTTGGCTGCGTCTCGAGCTTCAGCGCCATCTGCGCATAGGGGCTGTTGCCATAGCTGTCGTAGAAGGCCTTGTAGCCGATCGGCGAGTTCGCCAGCACCGCCTGGTGCCAGGCCTGCGAGAGCAGGAGGTTCGACAGCAGCCAGCGGATGTGATCGCACAGCGGGTCGTGCGGATACATCTGGATGAACTCCTGATAGTACTCCGGCCGTCCCTCGGACACGACGTAGTCATAGGCCTGGCGCGTTGAACGGCTCGGCAGGTTGGAGGCCATCTGCACCACCGGCGCGTTCACCGGCGCGCGGTTGGCAGCCACGGCCGTGTCGCCGAAGAAGGTGAAGTCAGACGTCAGCGACGAGCTCTCCCACGGAATCTGCGCGCCGCTGGTGGACTGGTTCACCTGGAGTCGCACGCGCTTGAACAGCTGCTCGATCGGCACGTTGGGCTCACGTGCGACGTTCAGGAAGGCCTGCGTGTAGGGGCTGTGGCCGCCGCTGCCGTCGAGCGCTTCGGCGCCCGGCGCGGTCGAATAGCCGACGATCGAGCCGTTCGGCGCATCGACGATTGCCAAGCCCCGGCCGGCGTCGTTGACGTTCGGGAACGGATTGTTGCGGCAGGCGTCGAGGATGACGATGCGCATCCGGCTCGGGATCGTCTCCAGCGTCGACATCACGTCGACCAGGCGAACGGAGTCGTTGACGAGGTCGGTCTGGTTCGCAACCTTCGCGTCGACAGGGACGAGATAGTTCTCGCCGGCGAGCTGCACGCCATGACCGGCGTAATAGACCATCGCCACCGTGTTCGGTCCACGCGCGGACACTTTTGCGGAGAAATCCTGCACCACACGCAGCATGTCGTTCTGGCCGAGGTCGGTCGCCGAGATCACCTCGAAGCCGGCCGAGTTGAGAAACTGCGCCATCGACTGCGCGTCATTGTCGGGATTGGCGAGCTGCGGCGCGTTCTGATAGTTCGAATTGCCGATCACCAGCGCCACCCGCTGCTCCGGGCCCTGCAGCGCGGCAGGCGCAGCCGGTTCGACAGGTGCGACTTGTGCGGAAACCGGGCCGCAGGCGAAGCCAAACAGGCTTCCCAGCAGGCCGGCAGTCATCAGGGCGGATTTCAGGCGGAACATGGCGTGCTCCCTCGGGGCTCATCTCGATGCGAGATTGGTTGCGAGGAAGCCTGACCGCGTTCGAGCCCGAGGTCTGTGATCGCGATCACCAAGGCGCGGTCGTGATCTAAATCACGCCGCGGGGATTCTGGATTGCTTGGTGCAGAGAGCCGTGCGTCTCTTACGAGAAGAACGCGATCTTCTCGGCCTGGGTCATGCGGCGGATCGGGGCGAGGGCGTCGTTGGCGGCGGGGCGCGGCTTTTGCACGATGCCGCTGGCGAGAATGGTGGCGCCGAGCGAGGGTTCGGGCATCGGTGACGGCATTGGAAGCGTCGCGGTCGGTGCTGCGCCGGATGTCGCCGCGGCCGCCATGGCGGGGGCCGGCTGCTCCATCACCTCGGCGGCGGCTTCCGCAATGGCATCGGTGAGGCGCGCGAGCGATTCCATCGCGATCGGGGCTTCGACAACCGGCTCCTCGACAACCAGTTCCTCAACGTGCGGCGCGATCGGCGCCTCCATGGCGACCGGCTCGGCGACGTCCGCGGCCATCGGCTCGGGCGTCGACTCAGGAATGGCCGCTTCCATCTCGATGGGCTCGACGATCTCGTCGAACTCCGGATCGGGCGCGGCCATCTCCATCGCGATCCGCGCGAGCACGGCGTCGTCCTCGGCCTCCGCGGCGGCATCGAGCGAGAACTCGTCGGCGATCTCGGGCTCGATCGCGACGTCCATCATCGCGTCCTCGGCGATGCCGCTCTTGTTGGCGGCTGCCTCGGGCGCGATGTCCTGTGGCGTCTCCGTCAAAGCCACAGGGGCTTCGCTCGCCATCGCCGCGGGCGCCTCTGCAACCGGCGGTGCTTCCTGCGCAGGCGCAGGACGCGGCCGCGCCGCGGCCTCTGACGCTGCGACGCCGGCTGCGACGGTCTGCTCGACCCGGTCCTTGAGCAGATCGAAGGCGGCCTTGAGGTCGCCGCGCGGGTCGATGGTCGACACCTGGGCGCAGGCTGCTTCGATCGAGGCGAGCTGCGAATCAATCAGGTCGCAGATTCGCCCGTCGGCGCCGATCTCGCGCCAGCGCCAGGAGATCTCCTTGATGATGCGCACGCCGCGCGGGATCGGTGCGAGGCTCGCCTCGAGCGCGGCCGGATCGTACGCCTTAGCCGCGGCGCTTTCTGCGTCCTCGATTGCGCGGCGGATCGCGACCAGCGCTTCGGGCAGGCGGTCCTCGACGACGGGTTGTCGCTGTGCCGCAAGGGTTTCTTCGATTTTGGCGACCGCATCGAGCACCATGGCCGTGTCGGCATTGCGGTTGCGCTTGGCGTATTCGCCGAGGAACCAGCGGCCGCGCGCGGTTTCCATGAAGGCTTCGCGGATCGCGTCGTAATCCTGCTCGTTCGGCTCGGCCGCGCGGGCAGACATGGGCGAGAGGGCGAATGCTTCGTTGGCCATGACAATCTCGTCGCGCAAATCACCGCGCGTTACTGTAACGATCACCACGATATCGACCGAATCGCAATTGGTTTGATGCCACCCGAATCACAAATCCCCATCGCAGCAACCGTCAAGCGGCGATTCGCCGTGAGTCTCGCGCTGTTCTACTCGGCCGTGTTCGCGGTGTCGGGCACGCATCTGCCGTTCTTCCCGGTCTGGCTCAAGGCGATCGGCGTCGATGCCGCCTGGATCGGGATCATCAACGCATTGCCGTCGCTCACGCGCTTCACCACGCTGCCGCAGGTCACAGCCTTTGCCGAAAGGCGACACGCGATTCGCGCCGGCATCATGATCTCGGTGCTCGCGACCGCAATCGGCCTTGCGGTCCTCGGCTTGCAGCAACAGCCGCTGGCGCTGTTCCTGATCTATGCGCTGACCTGCGTGATGTGGACGCCGACGACGCCGCTCACCGATGCCTACGCACTGCGCGGCGTCGCGCGTTACGGGCTCGATTACGGGCCCTTGCGACTGTGGGGCTCGGCGGCGTTCGCCGCCGGCTCGCTGGCCTGCGGCTATCTCGTCGACAGCATCGCGGCGCGCGACCTGATCTGGATCATCGTCGCATGGGCGGTGGCTGCGGTCTTCGCCAGCCTGCTGCTTCCGCCGCTCGACGATGCCAGGCGCAAGACCACGGAGACGCCAGCCGACAAGGGCTTGTTGCGCGATGGCGGCTTCTGGGCCGTGATCGCGTCGGCTGCGCTGATCCAGGGCAGTCACGCCGCCTATTACATATTCTCCGCCATCAACTGGCAGCTCCAGGGTCTGAGCGGGCTGACCATCGCGGGGCTGTGGACGCTGGGTGTGGTCGCCGAGATCGTCGTCTTCGCGCTGTCGCCGCGCTTCGCGCTGCATTCGTCATCGCTGATGGCGATCGGCGGAGTGAGCGCGGTGCTGCGCTGGATCGTCACGGCGCAGGAGCCGCCGCTGGCGCTGCTCGCGATCGCGCAGCTCGGTCACGGCCTGACCTTCGGAATGACTGTGGTCGGCACCATGAATCTGCTGGTGCAGCGCGTGCCGTCGCATCAGATCGCGCGCGGGCAGGGCTACCTCGCAGCGTGCAGCGGATTGTTGGGCGCTGTGACCTCGATCGCCTCAGGCGCGATCTACGCCCGGATCGGCGGCAATCTCTATTACATCATGGCGGCAATGGCCGCGGCCGGCGCGATTGTGATCTGGTCGGCGCGGCATCGGCTCAAGGCTCAGCCCCAGAGCGAGGCATCCGGCGGATAGACCAGGCTCTCGTCATAGCGAAGCCCATGATCGCGGTCGCGCGCCAGCAGCAGGGGACCGTCGAGATCGACGAAGCGCGCCTGCGGCGTCACCAGCATGGCGGGCGCCATCGACAGCGAGGTCGCGACCATGCAGCCGATCATGATGTCGAAGCCGAGCGCCTGCGCGGCATCGGCCATGGCCAGCGCCTCGGTGAGACCGCCGGTCTTGTCGAGCTTGATGTTCACGGCGTCGTAGCGCGCGCGCAACGGGGCCAGCGAATTGCGATCATGCACGCTCTCGTCGGCGCAGACCGCGAGCGGCCGCTTGATCCGCGCCAGCGCGTCGTCCTTGCCGGCCGGCAGCGGCTGCTCCACCAGGGTGACGCAGACGGCCGCGCAGGCCGCGAGGTTCTGCTCCAGATTGGCTTCGGTCCAGGCCTCGTTGGCGTCCACGATCAGCTCCGAGTGGGGCGCTGCCTTGCGCACGGCCGCGATCCGCAGCGCGTCGCTGTCGCCACCGAGCTTGATCTTGAGCAGCGGCCGGTGCGCCGCCTTGGCGGTCGCGACCGCCATGGCTTCAGGCGTGCCCAGCGAGATCGTGTAGGCGGTGGTGCGCTCGCCCGGGATCGGGCGGTCCAGCAGGTTCCAGGCCCTCAGGCCCGCAGCCTTGGCCTCCAGGTCGATCAGGGCGCAATCCAGCGCGTTGCGGGCCGCACCGGGCGGCATGGCGGCCTGAAGAGCCTGCCGCGTCAGCCCGCCCGCCACGGCCGCCTGCATGGCCTGGATCGCGGCCAACGTCGCCTCGGGCGTCTCGCCATAGCGGGGATAGGGCACGCATTCGCCGCGGCCGATCAGGCCGTTTTCGCTCACTTCGGCCACCACGGTCACTGCTTCGGTTTTGGCGCCCCGGCTGATGGTGAAACTGCCAGCGATGGGAAACCGCTCGATTCGCGCGGCAAGCGCAGGAACTTTGCTGGAAGTCATTTTGAACTCTGGCGAAATCTGAACCAGCTGGTTACCTCTAGCAACTAACATTAACCAGTTGGGGATACCTTTTCCGGGTATGGGCGCGTGCGCAACAATCTGATTTTCTCCGCCCTGATTAGGGAGCGGACACCTTGAGCGGCGATCCGAAGCTGGAACGGATTGCCAAAGGCAACGCGCTGGCCCTCTGCGCCACCGGAACCTGGACCGCGACCTTCGCGCCGCTCCTGGAGCGGATGGTGGCCGACGCCGAGAAGCTCGCCGGCAGCCCCCAAAGCATCTTCATCGACGTCTCCGAGGTCGCCAAGCTCGACACCTTTGGGGCCTGGCTGATCGAGCGGCTGCGCCGCAGCCTGACCCAAGGCGCCGTCGAGGCGCAGATCGCGGGTCTGTCAGCCAACTATTCGAGCCTTGTCGACGAGGTGCGGCGGGTCAGGGCGACGCCGGTGGTCGATAGAAGCACGATCACCATCACCGGCATGCTGGAGCAGATTGGCCGCACTGTCGCCGGCATCGGCGGCACGGTCGCGGGCCTGATCGACATGCTCGGCGCCGTGCTCGCGGCCGGGGGGCGCGTGCTGATCCATCCCCGCTCACTCCGCCTGACCTCGACCGTGCATCATCTGGAGCAGGTCTGCTGGCGTGCGGTGCCGATCATCGTGCTGATCACCTTCCTGATCGGCTGCATCATCGCCCAGCAGGGCATCTTCCATTTCCGCCGGTTCGGCGCCGACATCTTCGTCGTCGACATGCTCGGCGTGCTGGTCTTGCGCGAGATCGGCGTGCTGCTGGTCGCGATCATGGTCGCGGGCCGATCGGGCAGCGCCTACACGGCCGAGCTCGGTTCGATGAAGATGCGCGAGGAGATCGACGCGCTGCGCACCATGGGGTTTGATCCGATCGAAGTCCTGGTGCTGCCGCGAATGCTGGCGCTGGTGCTGGCGCTGCCGATCCTCGCTTTCCTCGGCGCCATGGCCGCGCTCTATGGCGGCGGGCTGGTCGCCTGGCTCTATGGCGGCGTCGATCCCGAAGCGTTTCTGTTGCGCCTGCGCGATGCCATCTCGATCGATCATTTCATCGTCGGCATCGTGAAAGCACCGGTGATGGCTGCCGTGATCGGCATCGTCGCCTGCGTCGAGGGCCTCGCCGTGCAGGGCAGCGCGGAATCGCTTGGACAGCACACGACCGCGTCAGTGGTGAAGGGCATCTTCTTCGTCATCGTCATGGACGGTGTCTTCGCGATCTTCTTCGCCTCGATCGGAATGTGATGATGGCTGGCGAAATTCAAAACCCCATCATCCGCGTCCGCGACATCACCGTGCAGTTCGGCGCGACGCGCGTGCTCGACGGCCTCAACCTCGACGTCAAGCGCGGCGAGATCCTCGGCTTCGTCGGTCCCTCCGGTGCGGGCAAGTCGGTGTTGACGCGCACCATCATTGGCCTGGTGCCGAAGGTCGCGGGCTCCATCGAGGTGTTCGGCGTCGATCTGGATTCCTCCAACACATCGCAGCGCCGCAACGTCGAGCGGCGCTGGGGCGTGCTGTTCCAGCAGGGCGCGCTGTTCTCCTCGCTCACGGTGCGGCAGAACATCCAGTTTCCGATGCGCGAATATTTGCGCGTCTCGCAGCGGCTGATGGACGAGATCACCATGGCCAAGCTCGCCATGGTCGGCCTCAAGCCGGAGGTGGCCGAGCGTTTCCCCTCGGAACTCTCCGGCGGCATGATCAAGCGCGTCGCGCTGGCTCGCGCGTTGTCGCTCGATCCCGACCTCGTCTTCCTGGACGAGCCGACCTCCGGCCTCGATCCGATCGGCGCCGGCGATTTCGACGAACTGGTCCGGACACTGCAGCGGACTTTGGGGCTGACCGTTTTCATGGTAACCCACGACCTCGACAGCCTTTACACAGCTTGCGACCGCATCGCCGTTTTGGGCAACGGTAAGATCATTGCGGCAGGGTCGATCGCCGACATGCAGGCCTCGCAGCATCCCTGGCTGAGGCAGTATTTCCATGGCAAGCGCGCCCGCGCGGTCATGAGTTGAGTAGCCGGAGCACCTGATGGAAACGCGGGCGAATTACGTACTGATCGGATCCTTCACGCTGGCGGTGATCGCGGCTGCGATCGGCTTCGTGCTGTGGTTCCAGTCTTTGCACACCACCAAGCAGCGCAGTCCCCTGCGCGTCGTGTTCGAGGGCCCGGCGGCGGGCCTGCGCAATGGCGGCAGCGTCAATTTCAACGGTATCCGGGTGGGCGAGGTGGTCTCGGTGAAGCTCGACAATCCGCGGCGGGTTGTCGCACTCGCCATGGTCGAGAACAACGCCCCGATCCGCAAGGATACCCTGGTCGGCCTCGAATTCCAGGGCCTGACCGGCGTCGCCGCGATCTCGCTCAAGGGCGGCGAGGAGGCCGCACCTCCGCCGGCGCTCGATGAGGACGGCATCCCGACGCTGATGGCCGATCCGAACAAGCTTCAGGACGTCACCGAGGCGATCCGCGGCACGCTCCAGAACATCAACAAGATCGTCGCCGACAATCAGGAGTCGGTGAAGAACTCGCTGAAGAACCTGGAGACCTTCACCAACTCGCTCGCCCGCAACTCCGAGAAGATCGACGGCGTGATGGCCAAGGTCGACGGCGTCATGCTCAAGGCCGACAGCCTCATGCTCGGCCTCAACACGCTCGCCGGCGGCAAGGACGGTGGCGAGCTGTTCCTGACCGTCAAATCGATCCGCGAGCTCGCCGAGGATTTCGACAAGCGCTCAGGTGCGCTGATGACCGACGGCCGCCGCACGCTCGGCGACATCAGCCGCGCCGTGAACAATTTTGACCGCAACCCGACCCGCGTTCTGTTCGGCGCCAGCAACAGCGCACCAGCCGCCGCGCCGGCGGCGGCCGAGGCGCCGAAGCCGGCCGCGACGGAGCGCCGGCGGCAGTAGCGCCTCCTCCCTTCTCCCCTTGTGGGAGAAGGTGGCATAGGCTGCCTTCGGCCGCCGTTCCTAAGAACGCCGAAGCGAAGCTTCGGCTACGGTTGCGCACCTTCGCGGGCGGCCTTGGCTTATTCTAGGCAAAAAAATCGGCTCCAGTTGATCGAGCGCCGCGACCGCGTGTCCAAGGCGAGTGGATCTTTTGGCGCGTTCGTCGCGTCGTCGTCGGTCTCTCTCGCTTTACCCATGATCGGCCCCCAAGACGGCAGAATGGTAGAACGCTGGGGGGCGGTCGGCCTCTCCTCACTTGATCCAAGTCAGCGGCGCAGGCGGCGGCGCTCCCAGCCGCCAAGGCGCGAGCAGTGGCCACACTTCTCGCTCGTGAATGCGCCCATCCGCCCACTTTAAATTCACCAGCGGTCGGAACGCACTGAGGAGGCGCACGTTCGCCTGACAGAGCCTTTCGATAGGGAGGTAAACACCATGAAGTTGATCATAAGCGCCGCCGCCCTTGTGGTGACGGTTCTGGCGTCAGCGGTGTCGGCGCAAACGACCAAACCGGACGTCTCCACTGCTCCGAGCGCGCAGAACTCGGGCGCCGGAATCCCCGGTCAACCGGGCAACAAGAGCGGTCCAGCCGTCAAACCAGGAGAGACGGTTGGTTCTAGCTCGACGACAAACCAGGAGAACCCGAAGGTTCAGTTGCAGGACCCGTCAAATATTAAGGGACTGCCAGGCAACAAGAGCGGCCCGCCCGCCAAGGAGCCGTCCCGCGACTGAAAGTTACCGCCGTCGCTTCGGAAACAACTTGTCTCGGATATAGCGGGACGTGGGCGTCAACCTCACGCCACGGGGCTTCCGCCACACTGCCTTGTCGATCTCCCACTTGTCGCCGATCTTCAAGCGGCCGGAGACCTTCTTGGCTACGAAGACCGCATCACTCATCTTTCGTCCGGCGGACCTAAGCCGGGACGCAAGTCTGCGGCCGTTCAAGTTCTAATCCGCTTACGAAGGCGTTAGCGCAGGAACCGTCACCTGCCTGGGGACGTTGAGAAAAGCAATGTGTATTAATTCAGGAGGAACGTCATGCGACCTCTGTTAATGGCTAGCGTATTGGCGGTTGCCGGTTTCGCTATCGCCACGCCGATCTCGGTTGCACCCGCGTCAGCTCAAGTTTCCGTTGATACACCGATCGGCGGCGTGACAGTGGGCCCGGAGCGGCGCTATTACCGCGACTATGATCGACCCGCTTATCGCGCCTACGGATATGATCGCGGATATGGATATGATCGCGGATATCGCGGATGCCGTACCGTTACGATCGAGCGCGACGACGGCTCGGTCCGTAGGGTCCGCCGGTGCGACTAGAAATTAGCCCGGCGCTCGCAAGAGCGTCGGGTTTTGTTTCGAGCCGCATCAAGTGGCGCGTTGCCGATCGGCGCGCTCTGGGCCCTCGACCGCGCGACCGCGCAAGCCTCAAACTTTGAAACACCTGAGAGAACGAGTTACTACATGGCCCCGCAAATGAGCGACCATTGAAACCGAAGCCGGTGGCACGCGCAAGGTGTATCGGTGCGCTAAAACTACTGGATGACAGGCCCTCTCCCTGGGCGTAAAGACTTGAGTATTGTCAAGCCAAGATCAATCGAAACATTTATTCGGTACCATGCTGTCATCTACGCCCGAAGAGATGCAGGCGATTGTGGACTACATGAACTGGCAAGCACCCGACCTGACCGTCGAGTTCTTGCAAAAAGTCTACGCCGAAACCATTCTCAACCATCAGCATGTCGTGTGGGATGTTCACACCAACGTTGACCGCTGGTGGGTGATAACTAATCCGACCAACCTGTACTCTCAGGTACAGTTTCCAAACATGGACTTGGCTGTCACTTTTCACGTCGGTCTGTGCCTTCGTGTCCCGCGGAGCCATAGATCGAAACTGTCAGAGCTTCCCGTAGAGCCGCTCGCCGCTTGCTTTCGCCATATGTCCGAAGCCTCGGATGCGCTGGCAGGCGCCACGCCGGCGGCGGCCGAGCCGTCGAAGCCGGCCGCGACGGAGCGCCGGCGGTAGTAAGTTCCGACCGTCTTAATTTCCGTTAGCTCCCTGCATGGGTATCCATCGGAAATCGATATCATCGGCTTCGATCACCCATACGAATGCTTTGCATTGGGCGCGATAGGCCCACTCAATCTCGTGAATCAAGTGACCGCGATCCGAGATACGAAACTCGTCGTAGCGCCAATCACCATGCGACGGCGCATTTGGCGAGAGCTCCTGGAGTGAGTAGGCGTACACCGTCGGATACGTAATCTCGATATGCCCATCTTTATAGGCGCCGAGTATGCGAAGCGCGATCGAGCAGGATCGTTGACCAGGCTGGGAGCCTGGCTTCTCCAATACTTGCAACGACTCCAGCCAAGCGTCGTGCGGACAACGGTGATCTCTCGTATGGTAGAACCAGTCGGAGGTTGCGAGTTCGTAGGCGCGAGGCGGGAACACCGCCTGGTTTTCAGCGAGATAGGTTTCGTACCGCCCGAATGCGCGTTCTGCTTCGGGATATTCATCGTCGCGCCCGTCACCCGAGAGAATGAATACCATCGGCAGTTCCTGTTGGTTCACTAAGCTAGAAGGAAAAACGGAGGCCGCGAGGCCTCCGTTGGCATTTGCCTGTTCGCGAGCTTGGCCGCTTACCCCAGGCGGCCCGCGCTGTGCGCCAGCAGCGTGTACACCAGGCCCGTCTCCGAGGTCAGGTGGCTGCGCAGCTCCTGCGGGCCGCGGCCGTCGCGGGCGACTTCGTCGAGCAGGCGTTCGAACTCGCCGATATAGCGGTCGACCGTGCCCTTGAAGTTGCGGTCGGCGCGATACTTGCGAGCGACCTCGTCAAAGGCCTTCTGGCCGGCGGGCGTGTACAGGCGCTTGGTGAAGGCCTTGTTCTCGCCGCGCTGGTAGCGGTCCCACATCTCGGTGGCGAGGTTGCGGTCCATCAGCCGGCCGATGTCGAGCGACAGCGATTCCAGCGGATTGCCGCTAGCCTGCGGGGCCTGCGGCTGCGGAGCGGGTGCCGCCTGGCGGCCACGCGGGGCCTCACGTCCGGCCGGAGCAGCCTGATTGGCGTCCGTGCGGTTCAACAGATCCGACAGCCAGCCGTCGCGGCCCTGGTCGTTGCTAGCAGGTGCAACCGGCGGCGCCTCGGTGCGACGCGAGGCGGCAGGCGTGCCGAGGTCCGGCGGCGGCAGCGTCGAGGCGCTGCCGGTGTCGCGCATGCGGGTTTCGGTGCCACGACCGCCCGCAGTTGCCATCATCGGCTCTTCCTGGCGCTGGACGGCGACAGAAGCGCGCCCCGTCGTGGTGACGTCGAGGCCGCGGCCGTGCTGGGCCACGATGCGGTTGAGCTCGGCGAGGGCCTCGATCTGGTCGACGATCACCTTGCGCATCTGCGCGGTGCTCTCGGCGGCCTCCTGCGGCATCTCGAGCACGCCGCGGCGCAGCTCGTTGCGGGTGGCTTCGAGCTCGTTGTGCATCTCGAACGCCATCTGCTTCATGCTGGAGACGAGGTTGCCGAACTTCTCGGCCGACTGCTTGAACATCGCATCCGCCTCGTCGGTGGTCTGGCGGTAGATGTCGTGCATGGCCTCGATGGTCTGGCGGTGCTCCTCTTCGGACGCCGACCGCACCGCCTCGAACTGGCGGGTGATCGCGGCCGAACCTGCGCCGGCGGTCTCGGCGACCACGCGAGCGATGTCGCGGGCACGCTCTTCGGCCGCAGCGAGCGACTCATCGAGCAGTCCGGTGAAGCGCGACAGGCGCTGGTCGAGATCGGTGGTGCGCAGGTCGATGGTGGTGACGAGCGATTCCAGCGCCTGCTTGCGCTCGGCGAGCGAGGCGGTGGTGTTCTTGTTGCTCTGCTCGACGACCTGCGCGGCATCGACGAGCGCCTTGCCGTGCGCGTCGAACTGCGTCGACAGCTCGCCGAGATCCTGGAGCGCCCGCGTCGTCTTGGTGTTGAAGACGTTGAGCTGGTCTTCCAGGTTCTGCGTCGCAGCGCCGTTGCGCGAGGTGACGTCGTTCATCGCCGAGACGAAGTCGGCGACACGCGTCACCAGCGCACGCTCGAGCGAGTTCAGGTTGTCGTGCGCACCGGTCAGCACCTCCTGGAGCAGGATGTTGCCTTCGCGCAGGCGCTCGAACAGGGCGACCGTGTCGGTGCGCAGGATCTTGCTAGTCTCCTGCATCTCGGTGACGGCCGCGATCGAGACCTGGCGCGACTGGTCGATTGCCGAGCGCGAGGCCGTCTCGAGGTCCTTCAGCGATCTGCCGACCGCGCTGGTCGCGATCTCGCTCGCCGCGTTGATGGTGCGGGCGACTTCGTTGCCATTGCCCATCATGGTCTGCGAGAACGCCGTGCCGCGCGTCTCGATCGATTTCAGCGCGTCGGAGGTGACGCGGTCGATGTCGAGCGTCAGCTGGCTGGTCTTCGAGCCGATCGCGTCCACGAGCGAGCCGCGCTTGGCGTCGATCATGTTGGAGAGGCGGTCGGCCTGCTGCTGCACATAGGTGACGATCTCGTCGGTCTTGCCGGTCATGGCCTGGCCGAAGCTGCTCGAGGCGGAGAGCACCGAGCGCTCGACGTCGGCCGAGCTCGACTTGACCCGCGAGCTCGCCTCGTTGGAGGCGTTGATCAGCGCATTCTGGGCGTTGAGCGCGCTGGTCTGGATGTCGTTGGTCGCGTTCGCCGTCGCCGTGCTCAGCGCGCGCTCGATCTCGGTCGAGATCGTGCGGATCTGGCTCGCGGCGTCCGCCGAGGTCGAGGTCAGCGAGGTCTGGGCCTCGCGTGCGCTGTTGAGGATCGTCGAGGCGGTGTCGGCGCCGACCGCGGTCAGCGTGCGCTCGATGTCGGTCGTCAGCGACTTGATCTGGCTTGCCGCGTCGCTCGACGCGGATATCAGCGTGCCCTGGGCTTCACGCACGCCGCTGGTGAGCGCCTCGATGGTGGCGCCGCCGGCGGTCGCCAGCGCGCGCTGCATCTCGGCTGCAAGCGAACGGACCTGGCCGGTCTGCTCGGCAGAGACCGCGAGCAGGGTGCTCTGGGCGTCGCGGGCGCTCGCCGTGATCGTTTCGGCGGTGGTCTGGCCGACCTGCGAGAGCGAGCGGTGCACTTCGGCCGCGAGCGACTTGACCTGGCTCGCCGCATCCGAGGACGCATTGACCAGGGTGCTCTGGGCCTCGCGCGCGCCGGTCATGATGGTCTCGGCCGTCGAGGTGCCCGCCATCGAGAGCGAGCGCTGCACGTCGGAGGACAGCGCCTTGATCTGGTTGGCGGTCTCGGTCGAGGCCGCGATCAGCGTGCCCTGCGCGTCGCGGGCGCCGGCGGTGATCGATTCCGCCGTGGTGGTGCCGGCCATCGAGAGCGAGCGCTGCACGTCGGCGGTGAGCGTCTTGACGTGGTTGGCCGCGTCTGACGAAGCGGTGACGAGCGTGGTCTGCACCTCGCGGGCGCCGGCCAGGATCGAGGCCGCGGTGGCCGAACCGGCTGCGGACAGCGTGCGTTCGACGTCGGCCGCGAGCCCCTTGATCTGGTTGGAGGCTTCGCCCGAAGCCGCGACCAGGGACGACTGCGCCTCGCGGGCGCTGGTCAGGATCGAGTTTGCAGCACCGGTGCCGACCGCGGTCAGCGCGCGCTCGACCTCGGCGGAGGTCATCTTGAGCTGGGCGTTGACGTCGGAGGAGACCGTCATCAGCGACTGCTGCGCAGTGCGCGCACCGGTCTGGATCGTCTCGCTGGTGTTGACGACGAGGTTGGTGAGCGAGCGCTCGGCGTCCTCGACATGCGAGCGGATCGCGGTCGAGATCATCTCGGCGCGGGACATCATGTCCTCGCTGGCCTGGCGGCCGCTGCTTTCGATGCGGCCGGCGACGGCCTCGACACGCGAGCCGAGCAGGTCTTCGAACTGCGCCACGCGCACGTCGATGTCGTTGGCAACCGAACCGACCTTGGTCTCGATCGCCTGGTGGATGTCCTGGAAGCGCGCCGTGACCGTGTCGGTCAGGTGCATGCTGCGGCCGTCGATGAGGTCGGCGACGCCCATGATGCGGCGGTCGACCGCCTCGATCGCCTGCGCCGTGCCGTCCGTGAGTGTCGAGGTCAGCAGGGTGAGGCGGGTGTCGATCGACTGCACCGCCTGCGAGGCGCCGTTGGTCAGCGCGGTGGTCAGGTAGGTGAGGCGGCTGTCGACGGACTCCAGCGCCTGCGATGCGCCGCTGTTGAACGTCGTCGTCAGATGCGTCAGGCGTGTATCGATCGCCTGGATCGTCTGCGATGCGCCGTCGGTCAGCGTCGTCGTGAGATGCGTCAACCGCGTATCAACCGACTGGATCGCCTGCGCGGCACCGTCGGTCAGCGACGTGGACAGCATGTTGAGGCGCCCATCGATGGTCTCGGTCACCGACTTGGCGCGCGTATCGAACGACTGTTCGAGTTCGGCGACCCGGCCGACAAGCCGCTCGTCGAAGGTCCTGATGTGGCCTTCGATGGTGCCGTCGAGGCTCGCGATCTTGCCATTCAGCGAGGCGTCGAGATTGGTGACGCGTTCGCCAATCGTGGTCTCGAACTGCACCAGGCGCTGGTCGAGCACGGCGGTGATTGCGCCGCCGTTGGAGGTGAAGCGGGTGTCGAAATTATCGACATAGGTCTTCAGCGACTCATGGATGTCATGGGTGCGCTGGCCCATGCGCTCGACGATCTCGCCGCCGAACGTCTTCACGGTGCGGTCGAACTCGGAGATGTGGCGCGTGATCAGGGCACCCAGCGTGCCGGAATCGCGGGCGAACTTCTCGACCAGCTCGGAACCCTGGTTCTTCACCAGCTCGTCGAACGCGCTCATCTGCAGCGACAGCGAGTCGTGCGCGGTCTCGGTCTGGCTGACGACCTTGGCGACGAGGGTGTTGACCGTGGCGTCGAGCGCTTCGCTCGCCTTGTCGCCGGAGGTCATGATCTGGCCGGCGAGGCGGTTGCCGGCGTCGTCGATCTTGGCCGAGAGGTCGTTGGAGCGCAGCTCGAGCTCGAGCAGCAGCGAGTCCGACGAGTTCTTCAGGCTATCGTGCACCTGCTCGGTGCGCTCGGAGATGCCATCGACGATCGCGGCGGAGCGCTGCTCGAACTCGCCGGTGATGCGGTCGATGCGCTCGTTCAGCATCTCGTGGACGCGGTCGGCAAGGTCGACGAACTCGTCGTGGACGTGGCCGGTCTTGAAGTTGAGGCTGGTGGTCAGCCGCTCGCTGGCGTCGAGCACCGCGCGGGTGGTCTCGGCGCTGGCCTCCTCGAGGCGGTCGAGCAGGTCGCCGCCGCGCTCGCCGAGCGCCAGGATCATGTTGTCGCCGGCGTGGCTCAGCGCGCCGGTGATGTGGGCGCCGCGCTCTTCCAGCGCGCCGGTGATGGATTTCGCGACCTCGTCGACGCGCGAGGCGATCGCGTCCGAGATCAGCGCGATGTCGTGGCGGAGGTCGATCTGCACGCCGGAAATGGCGCTGCGGACCTGCTCGGCCTGGCCGACCAGATTGTCGCGCTGATGCGCGATGTCCTGGAGCAGGGCGCGGATGCGCACTTCGTTGTCGGAATAGGCGCGCTCAAGTGCGGCGACCTCGTTGGCGACCAGCGTCTCGAGCTCGCCGGCGCGCGCGATGGCGCGCTCGATGCCGTCGCCCATCGCCGCGACCTCGCGGCGGATGGCCTGGCCGACGGTGACCATGGAATCGGACGCCGAGCCTTCCGGCTCGGAGAAGCGGATCGCGACCTGCGCCATCGCCTGTGCGACCTGGCTCATCTGCTGGCCGCGCCAGACCAGGCTCGCGAGGAAGTAGAACAGCATGATCGGCGCGAAGAACATCGTGACGAGGCCGGCGATCGCCAGCACGCCGCCGCTCTGGCCCATCGCGGCCTGGATCGAGGGCAGGAAACCGACCGTCAGGGCGGCGCAGGCCGCAAGCCAGACGACGGTAAAGATGGTTGCGCCGGCGTAGATGTTGCGGGCAGGGCGGCCCGTCTGCAGCGACTGGAGCAGCTGGCCGATGGTCTCGCGGTCGTCATTGGCGGCGCGGCGCGAGGTGCGCGGTTCCTCGATCGGATCGAACACGGCGCGCTCGTTGGCGGCAGGCCGCGGCTCGAACGCCGGATCGTCGAATACGGGAGGCGTGGGCGGTGCCACCTGCGGCGCCGTTTCGTTGCGCATCGATGCGTTGCGGCTGGTGTCGGCAGCCGTATCGCTGATGTTGAGGGCTTCCTGGATCGCAGAAAGCGCAACTTCTGTGGGGTCTTTGACCTTTTTGGGAGTGTTGGCCATGTTCAGTCTGAGCCCTCGTTACTTTTACGCGTCCCCCCGCGAGCCCTGCGCGCTGCGCAAGCCCACAGACCGGATCATGCCGCTTGCGCGGATCTCCGAGCCATCCCCACCCGGACGGCTTGTCCGCCAATTTCTGCAACATCCTATTGGCAGAGCGTCGCGAATGAAATGCCCGCGATTAAGACAATCTTAATCATCGTTAACAGCATTGGGCCGTAACACCTTAGGCCTAAATGAAATTCTCCACCGAACTCGGCCGATTGCGGCAACTTTTCGTCAATAAACGGGCGGATTTGCGTAAAACGGCCCAAACACTTCGTTAACCATTTCCATGCTTCGGTGGGGCGAACCGCCGGACCGGCGGACCATCGCGCGATGCCGGGGCCTGCGCCATGATGCCTGAACTGCAACGGATGGACTGGATGCCCTCGCCCCCGCTTGCGCCAATCGACAGCCCCCTCGACCTCGACCATCTCTCGCGCATGACGCTCGGCGATGCCGAGCTGGAGCAGGAAGTGCTTGGGATGTTCGCCGAGCAGGCGGTTCGGCTGATCGCGGCGATGACAGCGCTGCCGGCTGAGACCGGTGCGCTCGCGCATAAGCTGAAAGGCTCGGCGCGCGGGATTGGCGCCTTTGCGGTCGCGGATGCCGCCGCCAGCCTGGAAACTGCGATCCGGATCGGCCACAACCAGCCCCGCGCCTTCGCCGCGCTGAAAGAGGCGGTTGCCGAGGTTCGCGCGGCCATTGCGGCGATCCTCAAGCACTAGGCCGGCGCCCCCCGGAAGTTGGGGCCTCGCGCACTAGTCTTTTGTTTTGACGCGTTTTCTGCCCGCGAACCGGTATCCACTTCGCTTGAAAACGCTATGGCGCGGTCCGGATCGACCCGTTATAGGACAGCCCGGACCCTCCTTTCCCCAGATCGCGGCAGCACGAGCACACATGGCCAAAATTCACTTTGTCGACCACAAGGGCGAAACCCGCACGGTGGAAGTCGAGAACGGCGCCACCGTGATGGAAGCCGCCATCCGCAACAGCATTCCCGGCATCGAAGCCGAGTGCGGCGGTGCCTGCGCCTGCGCAACCTGCCATGTCTATGTCGACGAAGCCTGGCGCGAGAAGGTCGGCAGCCCGACGCCGATGGAAGAGGACATGCTCGACTTCGGTTTCGACGTGCGCCCGAACTCGCGCCTGTCCTGCCAGATCAAGGTCTCCGACGACCTCGACGGACTCGTGGTGTCGACGCCGGAACGTCAGGCCTGATCTTTGTGACTTAAGCGCCCGGCGGCGTGACCTCGATGCCGCGCTTGTGCCAGGGTTTGAATTTCTCGATCACCTCTGCGGTCAGCGGCGCCGGCCGGCGCGTCGCCTCGTCGAGCAAGACGCCGACGGACGTCGCTGACGCGATGCACTTCCCGTTCGAAAACACGACCTGCTCGAAGGTCACTGACGTGCGTCCGAGCTTCACCACGCCGAGGCCGAGCTCGATCGTGTTCGGCCAGTGCAACTCGGCGCGGAAATGGATGTCTAGCCGCACCATGATCCAGGCGAGCCCTGGCGGTGTCAGCCCATATTCGGGGCTCTTCATCAGCGTGACACGGCCCGTCTCGAAATAAGTGGCGTAGACCGCGTTGTTGACGTGCTGGTTCGGGTCGAGATCGCCGAAGCGGACGTTGTCGCCGAGGCAAAAAGGGAAGTCCTCCAGGCGCGGCGTCGTATCGAGGCGGCTTGGTGCGTTCACCGATTGATCTCCGTCATATCCAACCCGTTACAGCCCAGTTATTTTGACCCGGCAAGTGGGCGCGGCTGCGGGGCGCTCCCGCTTTTATGCCTTCCCTGATCCATCCCCGTTGGCTAGACAGGCAGGGTCACCTCGGCCCAAAGGGCGCCGTCCAACCGATAACGACCGATAAAGAGACGACATGAGCGACGTGATCAAAACCGATGTGCTGATTATTGGCGCTGGCCCTTGCGGTCTGTTCGCGGCCTTCGAGCTTGGCCTTCTCGACATGAAGGCGCATTTCGTCGACATCCTCGACAAGGTCGGCGGCCAGTGCGCCGAGCTCTATCCGGAAAAGCCGATCTACGACATTCCCGGCATCCCGCACGTATCTGGGCAGGGTCTGACCGACGCGCTGATGGAGCAGATCAAGCCGTTCCATCCGACCTTCCATCTCGGCGAGATGATCGAGACCGTGGAGAAGATCGGCGATCCCGCGTTTCGCTGCACTACGGATGCCGGCAAGGTGTTCGAATGCAAGGTGCTGGTGATCGCGGCCGGCGGCGGCTCGTTCCAGCCAAAACGTCCGCCGGTGCCGGGGATCGAAGCCTATGAAGGCACCTCGGTGCACTACGCCGTGCGCAAGATGGAAATGTTCCGCGACAAGAATGTGCTGATCGTCGGCGGCGGCGATTCCGCGCTCGACTGGACGCTCAATCTGCATCCGCTGGCCAAGCGCATCACGCTGCTGCACCGGCGCGACGATTTTCGTGCCGCGCCCCACAGCGTCGAGCAGATGCGCGCGCTGGTGGCCGACGGCAAGATGGATCTGCGGCTCGGCCAGGTCACCGCGCTCTCGGGCGCCGATGGCCAACTGACCGGCGCCACCGTCAAGGGCAACGACAACATTGTCAGCGATATCGCCTGCGACACCATGCTGCCGTTCTTCGGCCTGACCATGAAGCTCGGTCCGGTCGCGAACTGGGGCATTGCGCTGGAGAACAATCTGGTGCCGGTCGAGACCTCCGCGTTCGAGACCAACGTATCAGGCATCTTCGCCATCGGCGACATCAACACCTATCCCGGCAAGATCAAGCTGATCCTGTGCGGTTTCCACGAGGGCGCACTGATGTCGCAAAAGGCCCACCGCTACGTCTATCCGGATAAACGGCTCGTGTTCCAGTACACGACCTCGTCCTCCAGCCTGCAAAAGAAACTCGGTGTCAACTGATCGCGACGGAAGCGGATGGGCGATGCCCCATGTTTCTGGTGCTGGAACCGTTCGCGAAATCGCCGTAGTCTGCGGCCATTGCAGTGGCGGCTTAGCAAGGTGATCATGATGCGCCATCTCTTTTCCAGCTTTCGGCTGCTCCCGTTGCTCGCGCTCGCGCTGTCGCTCGGCGCGGCGAGCCCGGCTGCGGCGCAAGCACAGCAGCCCACCGCTGCGGGCCTCTGGCAGAAGGTCGAGGACGGCAGGCCGGTGGGCTGGTTCCTCTTCATCGACCACAACGGCATCTTCGAAGGCGTCATCGCCAAGACTTTCCCGCGCCCTGGCGACGATCCGAACGAGGTCTGCGCGAAATGCACGGACGATCGCAAGAACCAGCCGGTGCTCGGGCTCTCCTTCATCCGCGACATGAAGCGTGACGGGCTGAAGTATGAGGGCGGCAACGTCATCAATCCGCGCGACGGCAACGTCTGGAAGGCCAAGATGACGGTGAGCCCGGATGGTCAGGTCCTGACCATGCGCGGCTTCCTCGGCATTTCCCTGTTCGGCAAGGACGAGACCTGGCAGCGTTTGCCGGATGCAAGCATGGCCGAAGTCGATCCTGCCATCGTCGCCAAATATCTCCCCGCACAGGCCGCCGCGACCAAGCCCGCGCCCGCGACCAAAAAGGGCGGCGCGATGATGATGGCGCCGGCAGCGAAGAAGTAGGCTGCTTTCACACTGCCCGGGCAACGGACGTCAATACGTTCGCGCCTTCTTGCAAGGCGCATAGAACGTGCCGTTGCCGGCGACGACCCGCTCGAGGCATTGTCGGGGATCGGTGATCTCGCCGTCGATCTGGAAATAATAGGCCTGCGGTCCCAGGCTCAGGACGTAATGTCCCGGCGGAAGCTCGAGCTCTGCATCGCTGGCGTGGAGCTCGTACATTTCGGCTTTCCCCGGAATCGGCGATATCCGGAACGGATAGGAGAAATTGCGGATCACGCCGACGTCGGCTCCGCCTCCCGTCGTCTTGCCTGCAGCGTCGGTCGAAAACTCCTTGACCTTTGCGACAACACGGACCTCGACGCGCTCGGGGATCACATTTGCAATGTCCCTGCGGAACACGATGAACTTGACGCGGCCGTTCGGCAGATGCGGCCGGTCGGGCTTCTTGAACTCCGGTGAAATCGCAATGCGCATGTCCGGCGCCATCACGCTGGTCGCGTTCAACTCAGCCAGCGACTTGTCGTCGATCAAGGCATAGATACCGTAATCGCTCGGAAGCACACGCGCTGGTGGAGGCGGGGCGGAGGGGACCATTTCCGGCTTGGCGACCGTGATCGTCGTCTCCGGCTTGGGCGTGACCTGCGCGATCTCCGGCGTCTGCGACGACGTCAGCCGGCGCAGCGCGGCGATCCTGTCTCGGTGCGATACGATCACGACGACTGCGCCTACGACAACCAGGATGGCGACGGTACGCTTGATCACCGGCAGGAGCGGGCCGGAGACCGCCGGCCGCTTGCTGCGGGACGTCCCGATCGCTGATGGCAGGACAGTCGGGTCGCCGGACACCAGAAGAGTGCCGGCTTCGGTCACCTTGGCTGATGTGAGTTGATGCGACGGCAAGCGCTCCAGCGGTGCCTGGTCGCGCGAAAACTTCTCGACCTCGTCGATCGCGACCTCGAGGGCCTGCTTCATCTCGTCGATGTTTTTCGCGTCGGCGTAGGTGAACTGTTCCTGGAGCTTGTAGCGGGCGAGATCGTAGACCATCTGCCGCATGGCCTCGGCGTCGTCCTTGACCGTATCGAGCATGCGCGAAATCACCAACGCAAACTGCACCTGGTTTGCGGGCAAATCGGTCGGGTCCTGTTGACCGGGAAGCAGGTCCCTCGAGTCACTCATAGCGCTGACGGTCCAATGCCTGTCACGCCAATACCCAATTCTTCCATTCGAAACAGTCGGTTAAGCGGATAGCGGTCGCGTCCGCGCCAGCTTCGTACACGTCCTGCCACGACAAGGAAAGCCTCCGCCAGTAGTTCCCCGGAATGCGCGCTGGCGCCGGATTTGCATAGCTGTCGGCAAATCTGCCGGAGGAACGAGTCGCCGCTGCCGCGCCTGTTCAAGGGCGTGAGCGACGTCGCCTGTTCCACGCGGCGCTGACTTCGATCCGTGAGATGACGCTATGAGACCTGCAAGACCGTGTGCGGCGACGTTGCTGGGGCTGATGACACTGCTCGCAACATCGGCGATGGCGCGCGACGACGGACGCTATGCCAGCTCACCACTCAAACCCTGGTTTGAGAGTCTGCGCAGCGAGTATGGACAGTGCTGCTCGGATGCCGACGGCTATATCGTTGCCGATGTCGACTGGGAGTCCGACAAGGGACACTACCGCGTGCATCTCGACGAGGAGTGGGTCGTCGTCCCCGACGGCGCGGTGATCACCGAGCCGAACAAGATCGGCCGCACCATGGTGTGGAAGCACTATATCGACGGCCACCCGCGCGTGCGGTGCTTCATGCCGGGCAGCATGACGTGAGAATGCTGACGCGGAAAAGATTCGTCGCAGTGCCGCAACAGGTTCGCTTGCATGCGAACATTTGTCTCCCGCGCGCGGGTAAGTTTGGTTGCGTGAGACGACAGGACGAAACGAGGAAGAAGTTTTCCGCGTCAATATTTCTGGACGGTTTCGCGAAAGACGGCCGATCGTGCTTTACGCGCCGAGTTTGGTCTCTCGCACCACTGCGCCGGCGCGGCGGCGCAAGTCCGGATTGAGGGCAAGCCCGAGACCGGGCGCGGTCGGCGCCGACACGACGCCGTTGTTCACGACGGGTAGCGCGGTGACGAGGTCGCGGTACCAGGTCGACAGCGTGGCGCGCACGACCTCCTGGAAGATCGCGGTCGGCGCATGCAACGCCAGATGCAGGCCCGCCATCAGCGCCACCGGGCCGGTGCAGTCATGCGGCGCGAGCGGCTTGTTGTAGGCCTCGCCAAGCGCCGCGATCTTGCGCGCTTCGCTCAGGCCGCCGCACCAGGCGATGTCGAGCATCACGACGTCGACGGCATCGGCCGCGAGCAGGTTGCGGAAGCTCGCCGCGCCCGCCAGCGTCTCGCTGCCGCAGATCGGCGTCTTCACGCGCCGCCTGAGATCGGCGAGGCCCTGCGCGTCATCCATCTTGTTGAGGGGATCCTCGACCCAGAACACGCCGTAATCTTCGAGTGCGCGGCAGATGCGCTCGGCCGTGTGCATGCCCCACAGGCTGTGCAATTCGCACATGATCTCGATGCGGTCGCCGACGGCATCGCGGATCTTGCGGAACGGCTCCAGTCCGGTCTTGAGCTCGGCGAGCGAGATCGCATGGCCGCCATTGGCAGCGAAGGGATCGAACGGCCAGATCTTCATGGCGCTGTATCCTTCACTGAGAAGGCTCTCGGCGAGCGTGCCGGCATCGCGCATGAAGGCGATCTGGTCGTCATAGGGACCGAGCGCGGCATCATCAGCGCCGATCTCGCGGCGCTTGGCGCTCTTGGTGTTGTAGGAGTAGCCGGCGCAAGTGTTGTAGGCGCGGATCTCGAGCCGGCTCGCACCGCCGAGTGCCTCGTGCACGGGAATGCCGTGACGCTGGCCCTTGAGGTCCCACAGTGCGATGTCGATCGCGCTCGCCGCGCGCACCTCGGCGCTGACGCTGTGGAAGCCGAGATAGGGCCTCAGCAGCTGGCGCGAGATCGCCTCGATGCGGCGGGAGTCCTGGCCGAGCACCAGCGGCGCGGCGAGCTCATGCACCGCGGCCTCAACCGCCTGCGCGCCACGAAAGCTTTCGCCGAGGCCGGTCAGTCCCTCGTCGGTCTCGATCTCGACCCAGATCAGGTTCGGCCGCTCTTCAATGCGGATCGTGCGCAGGGTCGTGATGCCGGACATCAAGGTCCTCTTGGCCGAGTTGCCGACGCTCAGGTCACCGGTGCCGGATTGAACAGCGTGAGGTCGTTGTGGATGCCCCAGCGATCCGACCACGGTTTGGTGCGGCCGCTCGCGACATCAAGGATCAGGTTGAACAGGTCCCAGCCGGTTTCCTCGATGGTCTTCTCGCCGGTGGCAATGCCGCCCGCGTCGAAATCGATCAGGTCTTTCCAGCGCCGCGCCAGCTCGCTGCGGGTCGCGACCTTGATCACGGGTGCTGCCGCAAGACCGTAGGGCGTGCCGCGCCCGGTGGTGAACACCTGCAAGGTCATGCCGGAGGCAAGCTGCAGCGTGCCGCAGATGAAATCGGACGCCGGCGTCGCCGCGAACAGCATGCCTTTCTGCGTCGCCTTCTGGCCAGGCGAAAGCACGCCGGTGATGGCGCTCGAGCCTGATTTGACGATCGAGCCGAGCGATTTCTCGACGATGTTGGCAAGGCCGCCCTTCTTGTTGCCAGGCGTGGTGTTGGCGCTGCGATCGGCACCGCCACGGGCCAGATAAGAGTCGTACCAAGCCATCTCGCGCACCAGCGCGCGGCCGACGTCCTCGTTGATGGCGCGGCGGGTGAGGAGCTGGATGGCGTCGCGCACCTCGGTGACTTCGGAGAACATCACGGTGGCGCCAGCGCGCACCAGAAGGTCGGCGGCGAAGCCGAGGGCGGGGTTCGCGGTGACGCCGGAGAACGCGTCGCTACCGCCGCATTGCAGGCCGATCACGAGATCGGCGGCAGGGCAGGTCTCGCGGGTGCGCTTGTTCAGGATTTTCAGGCGGGCCTCCGCCTGGGTCATGATCGCATCGACGATCGCGCCAAAGCCGTCGAAGGCTTCGTCCTGCATGCGCACGATCGCATCGCTGATGCCCTCCGGCACCAGCCGCTCGGGCGCCAGCTTCTCGCAGCCAAGGCTGATGACCAGGATCTCGCCGCCGAAATTCGGATTGAGCGCGAGGTTCTGCAGCGTGCGGATCGGCACCACCGCGTCGGGCGCGGTGATGGCAACGCCGCAGCCATAGGCGTGCGTCAACGGCACGACGTCATCGACGTTCGGATATTTCGGCAGCAGCTCGGAGCGGATGCGCTTCACCGCATATTCCATCGTGCCCTTGACGCATTGCACGGAGGAGGAAATGCCGAGGATATTCTTGGTGCCGACCGAGCCGTCCGGATTGCGGAAGCCTTCGAAGGTGAAACCTTCGAGCGGCGGCAGCGGCGCGGGGACGGCGGTGGAGATTTCGAGCTTGTCGAGGTCGGGGGCCTCCGGCATGCGGATGCGCGCCTCGTCGACCCACTCGCCGGCCAGGATCGGCGCGAGTGCGTAACCGATCACCTCGCCATAGCGGATGATCGGCTGGTCTTGCGCGATATCGACCAGCGCTGTCTTGTGCCCCTGTGGCACGAAGGCGCGTAGCGTCAGCCCGCAGGCGAAGCGGGACCCGGCGGGAAGCCCGAAATCATTGACCACGATCGCGACGTTGTCGCGCGCGTTGAGCTTGATATAGCGGGGCTGTTCTTTCGCTGCGACGTCCTGGTCCATGGAAGGACTCCGAAACTGTAGGGTGGGTTAGCCGAAGGCGTAACCCACCATGCTTCCGCGGTAGGAGACGTGGTGGGTTACGCTGACGCTAACCCACCCTACGATATCAACCCATCAACCCGGATAGGTGTAGGCGGTCTTCACCGTCGTGTAGAACTCGCGCGCATAGGAGCCCTGCTCGCGGGCGCCATAGCTCGAGCCCTTCCGGCCTCCGAACGGCACGTGATAGTCGACGCCGGCGGTCGGCAGGTTGACCATCACCATGCCGGACTCACTGTTGCGCTTGTAGTGCGAGGCGTATTTCAGGCTGGTGGTGCAGATGCCGGAGCAGAGGCCGAACTCGGTGTCGTTGGAGATCGCCAGCGCTTCCTCGTAGGTCTTGGCGCGGATGACGGCGGCAACGGGCCCGAAGATCTCCTCGCGCGCGATGCGCATGTTGTTGTTGGCTTCGGTGAACAGCGCCGGCTGGAGGTAGTGGCCGGGCGTCTCGCGCTTAAGCAACTCGCCGCCGAAGGCGAGCTTGGCGCCCTCGTCCTGGCCGATCTTGATGTAGCGCAGGTCCTGGTCGAGCTGGCTCTGATCGACCACCGGGCCGATATGGACGCCGGCCTTGAGTGCGTCGTCCACCGACAGGCCGTTCAGGCGCTCGGCCATCGCCGCAATGAAGCGGTCATGGATGCCCTCGGTGACGATCAGGCGGGAGGACGCCGTGCAACGCTGGCCGGTCGAGAAATAGGCACCATTGACGGCGACTTCGACGGCGGTCTTGAGGTCGGCGTCGTCGAGCACGACCAGCGGGTTCTTCCCGCCCATCTCGAGCTGGAACTTCTTCATCGGAGTCGACAGCACGCAGGCCTGCGCGATCTTGCGGCCGGTCTGCACCGAGCCGGTGAAGGAGATCGCCGCGACATCGGGGTGGTCGAGCAGCGTCTGGCCGACGACGGAGCCGGAGCCGACCACGAGGTTGAACACGCCTGCCGGGATGCCGGAGCGGGCGATGATCTCGGACAACGCATGTCCGGAGCCGGGCACCAGCTCGGCCGGCTTGAACACGACCGTGTTGCCGTAGCAGAGCGCGGGCGCGATCTTCCAGGCGGGAATCGCGATCGGGAAATTCCAGGGCGTGATCATGCCGATGACACCGACCGGCTCGCGGGTCAGCTCGACGTCGAGGCCGGGGCGGACGGAGGCGCCCTTCTCGCCGATCAGGCGTAGCGCTTCGCCGGCGAAGAACGCAAAGATCTGGCCGGCGCGGGCGACCTCGCCGATGCCCTCGGGGAGCGTCTTGCCTTCCTCGCGGGCGAGCAGGCGGCCGAGCTCTTCCTTGCGGGCGAGGATTTCAAGAGAAATCTTGTTCAGCGCGTCGTAGCGCACCTGCGGTGTCGACTGGGCCCAGGCGGGGAAGGCGGCTTTCGCGGCCGCGATCGCTTTCTCGGTCTGCGCCTTATCGGCCTTGGCGTATTCGCCGACCAGATCGTTGGTGTTGGAGGGGTTGATGTTCTTGGTGACGCCGGAGCCGTCGACCCATTCGCCGCCGATGAAGTTTTTGAGGATCGCAGTCATCTCTTTTTCCTCCGAGGAAGTCTTGTCTTACCGAACGAGGCAGGGCCGCTTGTCGTCAAACGTCCAGCCGGGGATCAGGTCCTGCATGGCCGTGGCGTCATCGCGGGCGCCGAGGCCATACTGCTTGTAGAGTTCATGCGCGGCCTCGATGGCCGCACGGTCGATCTCGATGCCGAGGCCCGGACGATCCGGGACCGCGATCTTGCCGCCCTTGATCTGGAGCGGTTCCTTGGTGAGGGCCTGGCCGTCCTGCCAGATCCAGTGGGTGTCGATCGCAGTGACCTTGCCGGGGGCCGCAGCGCCGACATGGGTGAACATCGCGAGCGAAATGTCAAAGTGGTTGTTGGAATGCGAGCCCCAGGTCAGGCCGTTGTCACGGCAGGTCTGGGCGACCCGCACCGAGCCTTGCATGGTCCAGAAATGGGGATCGGCCAGCGGAATGTCCACCGCACCCAGGCGCAGCGCATGGCTAAGTTGGCGCCAGTCGGTGGCGATCATGTTGGTGGCGGTCGGCAAGCCCGTGGCGCGGCGGAACTCGGCCATGATCTCGCGGCCGGAGAAGCCGGCCTCGGCCCCGCAGGGATCCTCGGCATAGGCGAGGATGCCGTGCATATCCTTGCAGAGGCTGATGGCCTCGTCGAGCGACCAGGCGCCGTTCGGGTCGAGCGTGACGCGTGCGTTGGGAAAGCGTTTGGCGATGGCCGTGACGGCCTCGATCTCCTGTTCGCCGCGGAGCACGCCGCCTTTCAGCTTGAAGTCGGCGAAGCCGTAATGGTCTTGCGTGGCTTCCGCCAGCCGCACCACGGTCTCCGGCGTCATCGCCTCCTGATGGCGGAGATTGAACCAGTCGGGCTTGCCGGTCTCGCCCTTGACATAGTCGAGCTTGGATTTCCTGATGTCGCCGACGAAGAAGAGGTAGCCGAGCGTCTCGACGCTCTTGCGCTGCTGGCCTTCGCCGAGCAGTGCGGCGACGGGAAGATCGAGGTGCTGGCCGAGCAGATCGAGCAGGGCGGATTCAATCGCGGTGACAGCGTGAATCATCACGCGCAGGTCAAACGTCTGCTTGCCGCGGCCACCGGCGTCGCGGTCGGCGAACGTTGTGCGAACGTCTGCCAGGATGTTGTTCATCGCGCCGACGGTCTTGCCGATCACGAGATCGCGGGCGTCCTGGAGCGTCTGCCAGATCTTTTGCCCGCCCGGCACCTCGCCGACACCGGTGTGACCGGCATTGTCGGTGAGGATGACGATGTTGCGGGTGAAGAACGGCGCATGCGCGCCGCTTAAGTTGAGGAGCATGCTGTCGCGGCCCGCGACCGGGATCACCTGCATCGTTGTGACGACCGGTGCGCCAGCAATATCAGTCTGGGCCATCGCAGCTCCTTCCCTGTTGTCTCGCTTTATTCTGCCGCCTGTTGTGTCGATCCTGCGGCGGGCAGCTTTTGCACCAGCGCGGTCAGTTCCGCAATCTCCTGCTCGGTGAGATCGGTCAGCGGCGGACGGACCGGGCCGGAATCGCGGCCGATGACCTTCATGCCAGCCTTGATGATCGAGACCGCATAGCCCTTCTTGCGGTTTCGGATCGCGATCAGCGGCAGGATGAAATCCTTCAGGCCGGCGTGGATCGTCGCATGATCGCGCTTGCGCACCGCGGCGTAGAAGCTGGTGGCGAATTCCGGCACGAAATTGAACACAGCCGACGAGTAGGTCGTCACGCCCATGTCGAGATAGGGCAGCGCAAACGTCTCGGCGGTCGGCAGGCCGCCGACATAGGTCAGGCGGTCACCGAGCTTGGTGTAGACGCGGGTCATCAATTCGATGTCGCCGATACCGTCCTTGTAGCCGACGAGGTTCGGGCAGCGCTCGGCGAGGCGGGCGACCGTGTCGGGCTGGAGGATGGCGTTGTCGCGGTTATAGACGATGACGCCGATCTTCACGGAGGCACAGACGGCCTCGACATGGGCGGCAAGGCCTTCCTGCTCGGAATGGGTGAGGTAGGGCGGGAGCAGCAACAGGCCGTCGGCGCCGGCCTTCTCGGCACCGATTGCGATCTCGCGGGCGATCGCGGTGCCGTAGCCGGTGCCGGCAAGCACGGGCACGCGGCCCTTGGTCTCCTCGACGGCGACCTTGACGACCTCAGGGACCTCGGTCGGCGTCAGCGAGAAGAACTCGCCGGTGCCGCCGGCGGCGAACAGACCTGCGACATCATAGCCGCACAGCCAATCCATGTTGGCGCGGTAGGTCGCCTCGTCGAAGGAATAGTCCGCCTTGAACGGCGTGACGGGGAAGGACAGGAGCCCGGATCCGATCTTCTGGGCCATTTCCTGCGGGGTCATCTTGCTCATGGGCGCTGCTCCTTGTTTCCAGTGTTGTGGAGGACGCAACAAGGCCGCGCGTCCATGCGCTGGTGTTTAGGCAACCGTTCGATGCGCGTCCAAGCCAAAGCCTATATCGACCGATGCGGATTGAGCATCAATCGTCCGCCACCTCCGCGGCGGACAATTCGCCTGCGATTTTGACCAGCGCGGACAACAGCGGATCCTCGTTGTCGCGGCGCCAGACCATGAACAGCTCGACGGGCACGCGCGTGCGCAGCTTGAGCGGCCGCAGCCGCACGTCCGCGATCTTCAGGCTTGCCGCCGCCGCCGGCACGATGGCAAGGCCGAGACCGGCGCGCACCATGGCGAGGATCGAGTGGATCTGGCTCAGATGCTGGACATAGCGCGGAAGGATGTCGGCGCGAGTGAACAGCGCGACCAGGAGATCATGGAAGTAGCGGCTCTCATAGGGCGAATACATCACGAACGGCTGGTCGTCGAAATCCTTGATGGTGATGCTCTCGGCATTCGCCAGCGGATGCTTCTTCGGGATCGCGGCGAGCAGGGGCTCGGCGACGACGCGGCGGCTGGCAACTTCAGGGCGCGCGATCGGCGGCCGCAGCAGGCCGGCGTCGATCTGGCCCGAGGTCAGCGCCTCGAACTGGTCGCCTGAGACCATCTCCTTCAGTGAGAAGTCGACTTCCGGCAGCTTGGCGCGGCAGGCCGCGACCAGTTCGGGGAGGAAGCCGTAAGCCGCGGCGGCCGTGAAGCCGATCTTCAGCGAGCCGGTCTTGCCGAGCGCGATCCGGCGGGCAACCTGCGAGGCGCTCTCCGCAAGCTTCAGGATGCGGCGGGCCTCGGGGAGGAAGCTGCGCCCCGCCGGCGTCAGGCGCACCGAGCGGCTGGTGCGTTCCAGCAGCGGCGCGTCGATGATGTGCTCCAGCACCTGGATCTGCCGAGACAGCGGCGGCTGGGTCATGTTCAGCCGCGCGGCGGCGCGGCCGAAATGCAGTTCTTCGGCCACCGTGACGAAGCAGCGGAGCTGATTGAGGTCGAACATCGATACATGCCTTAGATGAATAAGGCGTTTCCCCGGCACTTCTAGCATCGATCATCCCCAAAACAAAGACGGCGGCCTTGTGAGCCGCCGTTGAGTTGCCTGTCCCACTCCGATCACTCGGAGCGCTCAGGAGGAACGTTTGAGCACCACCCGCTCGATCTTGCCGACCACCACGAGATAGGCCACCGCGGCGACCAGCGCGTTGATGCCGACGAACACCAGGGCGCCGTTGAAGGAGCCGGTCGCGGCCACGATGTAGCCGATCACGATGGGCGTCGTGATCGAGGAGAGGTTGCCGAAGGAGTTGAACAGGCCGCCGGAGACGCCGCCGGCCTCCTTGGGGGAGGTGTCGGAGACGACCGCCCAGCCGAGCGCGCCGATGCCCTTGCCGAAGAAGGCGAGCGCCATGAAGCCGACCACCAGCGCCTGGCCGTCGACATAGTTGCAGGCGATGATCGACATCGACAGCAGCATGCCGCCGACGATCGGGATCTTGCGCGCCATGGTCAGCGATCCGGTCTTGCGCAGGATGGCGTCGGAGATGACGCCGCCGAGCACGCCGCCGATGAAGCCGCACAGCGCGGGCAGCGTCGCCACGAAGCCGGCTTGCAGGATCGACAGGCCGCGCTCCTTGACGAGGTACACCGGGAACCAGGTCAGGAAGAAATAGGTCAGCGTGTTGATGCAGTACTGGCCGAGGTAGACGCCGAGCATCATGCGGTTGGAGAGCAGCTGGCGGATATGGTCCCATTTCGGACCGGAATCCGGCGCACGCTCGTCTCTGGGCGCGTCGAGATCGACCAGCGCGCCGCCTTCCTTGATGTAGTCGAACTCGGCCTCGTTGATGCCGGGGTGCTCCTTCGGACCGTAGACGGTCTTGATCCAGGCGAGGCCCATGATGACGCCAAGGCCGCCCATCACGAAGAACACATAGCGCCAGCCGTAATCATGGGCGATCCAGCCCATCAGCGGTGCGAAGATCACGGTCGCGAAATACTGCCCCGAATTGAAGAAGGCCGACGCGGTGCCGCGCTCATTGCCGGGAAACCAGGCCGCGACGATGCGGGCGTTGGCGGGGAAGGACGGCGCTTCCGCGACGCCGACCAGGAGGCGAAGCGCGAACAGCACGATGATGGCGGTGCCTGCGCTGAAGAAGCCGACCCAGCCCTGCATCATCGTGAACAGCGACCAGACGATGATGCTGAAGGCATAGACGAGGCGCGAGCCGTAGCGGTCGAGCAGCCAGCCGCCCGGCACCTGCGCGACGACATAGGACCAGCCGAAGGCCGAGAAGATCCAGCCCATGGCGACGGGATCGAGATGCAACTCCTTGGAGAGCGCGGGGCCCGCGATCGAGAGCGTGGCGCGGTCGGCGTAATTGACCGTCGTGACCAGGAACAACATGGTCACGATGAATAGCCTGACGCGAGACCTCCTCACGTCCGTTGCGGACACTACTGCGCTCATCAGGCGCCTCCTTAGAACTCGATTGTTTCCTCACTGCGAGTCCTAGAGGCGCACGCGGGAAGGTGTCCAAGTTCAAGGGAGTATCGATTGATGCCGTTTTTGAATTGATGGAACGGCAGGTCGCGGGAACGTGACCGCAAACTCGTCGTTGCGAGCGCAGTGAAGCAATCCAAGAATCTCTCTGCAGTCGGACTCTGGATTGCTTGGCTGCGCTCGCAATGACGGCGGTGAGTATAGCGGGACGAGCCTCGAAAGAGGCTCGTCCCGCTTTGTTTCGTCAGTCCCTATCCTTCACTCGAACGCCCGGCAGCAGATGGGTATGGTCCTCGCCGCGGACCGCCTCGAGCTCGTCCGGCTCCAGGCCGAGCGCCTTCAGGATGGTGGGCGCGACCTGCCGGTTCGCAACGCGCTCGTGGACGATCGTCGGAGCGAGTTTCGGATTTGAGACGACGAGCAGGACGTGCGTATCATCCTCGGCGAAGCCGCCGTGCTCGGCGATCTTCTTCTTGCTCTTGCTATAGATCGTGCCGGCGATCGGCTGGATGATGATGTCAGGCGTACGGCCGGCCGCCGGATCGCCAAACCGATCAACCAGCTGCTCGCCGGCATAGATCTTCTCGATGCGGGCGCGGTTGCTGGCCTTGCGATCAGCTTCGAGGATCGCGACGGCCTTCTCGGCGTCGCCCTGATTCTGGAGCCAGATCAAGGCAACGTCATCGGCGGTTTCCTGGGCGAGCTGGACGCCGCCATTCGTCAGCAAGTCAGCCGGATCGGTCACGTCGGCGCGCACGCCGCCGCCCAGCTTCGGATTGGTGCTGCCGGTCAGCATGTGAAGCTTGTTGACGTCGATCGGCGACTGACCGTGCTTGGCGCCGACGATGACCAGCGTGTCGCGGGCAATGTGCTGGTCCGCCAGCGCATCCAGCATCTGGCCGAGCGAGGCGTCGACGAAGTCGAGCGATGCCTGGAGCTGCGGGCTCGGCGTCGCCGCGGCGTCCAGATATCCGTCGGCCGTCACCTTCTGGCCGACGCTGACGGCCTGGAAGTTCATGCCAAAGATCGCGGGAACGCCGACCTTGGTCTTGCCGGTGTGATCAAAACCCTTGATCCAGTTGAGCACGGCCGTGACCTTGAGTTGGTCATAGGTGCGCGTGAAGCTCGGGTCGGTGGTCCAGTCTGCGCCGGGCTGGCCCGGCACCGTGGTCGAGTTGATCTCGGGTGCGTAGAGCTCATCGAGACCCTTGCCGGACGGACCGCTGATGATCTCGTAGGCCGGATGCTTGTCCGACCAGGCGGTGCGCCGACCCGCCTCGTGGATGACTTCCATGATAGTGTTCAGCTTCAGATATTGATGCGGATACACCACCTCGCACTTGCCGCCCTTCAGCCGCATCGGCAGATGCGCGGGGTCGATGTGGTCGGAGCCGGCCGGGCCGCCGCCGTCGAGCTTGGTGATGTCGTAGGCCAGATTCTCGGCGTAGAGCGCTTCGGTGCCGGGCTGCCCCTGGCAGTTGCTGCCAGGTGCGAACAGCTTGCGGTCGTAGCTGTCATCATAGAACACGCCATGGGTTTTCGGAGTGCCGCCGGTCATGAACGCAAGGAGGCCCGGGAAGGAGTCGGAGGGCCGGGCGGTGTGCGCATCGGCGAAATGCACGCCATGCGCGAGCAACCTGCCGAAGCTCGACGAAGGGTGGGCACCGACATAGCGCTGCAGGTCGACCTCATGCATGCCGTCGACGCTGATCAGCAGGACATGCTTGACGTCGCCCTTGTCCTTGTCCTCGGCATGCGCGAACGACGGAGCCAGTAGCGAAAGACCAAGGGCCGAGACAAAAGCGATAGCGACGCCCGCGAACGGCCGTTTCTCGATCGTCATTGATGAACTCCCCAGTAGTGTCATGTGTTGATTGACATGCAGGCAGGCGACACCGCGCAGCGGAGAGCCTGTGCTCGCCGCCACGTGTGTCAATTCGTAGCACCGGGAAAACTAGGTAGCAGCGATGAACCTTGGATGACGCTGCGATTACGCCGCACGCGAAAATATTGTGCGTGGCGCCGTCAAATCAAACCGACGCCGGGTTTGTCGAATGCACACCTGTGAAGCTGCGCTGGTTACTGCCGCGCGCCGGGCAGGAGCGGAGCCAGCAGTCCGCGCGTGACGCCTGGCGGCACGGCATCCAGGCCGAGCACTGCGCTCGCCGCCGGCAGCGTGGCGTCCGCCATCGCCGCGTGGCCTTCGGCGCTGGGATGCACGGCGCCGCCATAGACGGCCGAGAGCACGCCCCAGGTCGCGTCGTGGATGTCGGTCGGCTGACTCGCCGACGGCAAGCCTTGCGGATAGGTCATCGCCGCAAAATAGCTGTCATTGGCATCGCGGATCCAGCGCGCGCGCGGCAGGTAGGCGCGATATTCCGAGGCGCCGCGGCCACACAGCATCGGCTGGCTCGCCCCGCTGACGATATCCGGATTGAAGCTCTGGCCGTTCTCGGCGAAGCAGGTGCGATCGAATTCGGGATCATTGCCGGCGTGGGCGCAAAAACCGTGATCCGCGAACGCAGCCTGATGCGTGTCGACGAAGGTCATGCGGTCAGCCTCGGGATCGCGGCACAGCGCGCCGCGCGTGCAGGTGGCGAGTCCCTTCAGCTGTGGCAGGAACTCGGTGTCGACGAAAGTCGAGACGTGCGCGAGCCGCTGCGGATCGGCATTGAATGCGGGGTGGATGTCGAAGCCAGCGCGACCGCCGCGGCAGGGCACGCCGCCGTCGGCCAGCGCCGGATTGGCGTAGGAGACGTAGACCACGTGCGAGAGATCGCCACCGACCAGCGGCTTCAGCGCCTCGCGCAGCTTGACGAAATTCTGCGGCAGCTCGCGCTGGAGCGCATCGCGGGAATCGTCGACACTCGCCATCACGCCGGAGCGGCGGAACAATGCACGCTCGGTCGCGGTGTCGACGATGACGTCGGCGACGAGGCCGGAGAAGTAGACGTCGTTGGCGCCGATCGAGAGCAGCACCAGATCGAGATTGCGATCCGGCTCACGTTTCTTCGCCGCGGTAACCGCCTCGCGCAACTCCGCGACCTGGGCATTGACGCTGGTGTTGCAGACGCCGGACTTGCCGGGTGGGCATTCCCGGGCGCGCTGCGAGCCGAGCAGGCCGTCGCTGATGCTGGCGCCGGTGCAGGCGAGCGGCAGATAGGTGACGGCGATATGGGTGTAGCGCACCGCGAGCGCGAGCGCGGTGCGGGTCTGGTAACTGTAGAGCGAGCGGTGGCAGGGTGAGTTGAGCCAGAGCGCGCTGTAGCGCTGCCAGTTGGCGAGCGTATCCGGCGCCTCGCAGGCGCGACCGCCCTTGAAGCCGGCGCGGCTCGGCCGGTAATACTGTCCGCCGGCGGTGCCGAGATAGGAGCGGAAGCAAAAGCCCTCGTCCGACAGCGCCAGTGGCCGGTCCGGATTGCCTTCGCCGGAGGCGATGCTGTCACCAAGGCCGGCGATGAAGATGTCGCGGACCTGGATCTCGGTCTGAACGCGCTGGCTCGGATCGGAGCCGGAGGAGACGTCGACGCTCGCGACCGTCTGCTTGCCGTAGCGGACCCGCAGATTGACCGGTTCGGCACAGTCGAAGGTCGAGGTCTGCGGTCCGTCGCCGTCGTCAAACGACCATGCGCAGGTGGCGCCGACCGGCACAGCGCCGGTCAGGCGAACGGTAACGGGGTGGTCGATCGGGGTGATGTAGTTCTCTTTGACGTTGTCGCGGGTGCAGGGCTGGTTGACCCGGCCCTGGAGGTCGATGCAGAGCCGATTGACCATGTTGCGGGCCCAGCCGCGGCCCTCGCTCTGCAGCTCCAGCGACTGCTCGGCAGCGAGGATGCTGCGGTTACGCGCATTCTCGACATGCAGCAGGAAGTCGCGCTCCTCGCGGAACAGGCGGAAGCGGTTGCGGACCTCCCAGCTGATCTGGATGGCGCCGCCATCCTGCGCGACGGCGCGCTGAAGCGGCAAAACGGTAAGGAGCCCGGTCAGCAGCAGGGCGCCCGAGAGACAACGGCGAAGGGAAACAGGGATCATGGCCCGCGTCTTCAACGGCAAAGTTGAGGCGGAAATAAGAGAGCATAGCGTCCCGCCCCGCAACCTTTGTCTGCCGCCTTACGGGCTGCCGACGTGACCGCTGGTGGCCTTATCGCTTGCTGGCCTGGCGCACCAACCGCTCGCGCTCCATCGGCGTCACCTGCTTGGGCAGGTTGGCCTGCGCGCAGGCTTCCGCCAGCCGTCGCCGCTCCTGCCAGGGCTTGACGACGTTCATCCAGAGCTCGCGGGTGCCCATGATGGAGATGGCGAGGCCGAACGGGATCACGAAATAGAGGATGCGGAAGACCAGCAGGGTGGCCAGCAGCTGCTCGCGGCCGAATTCGGGCAGTGCCACCAGCATGGCGGCGTCGAACACGCCGATCGAGCCGGGGGCATGACTGGCGAAGCCCAGCAGCGTTGCCAGGATGAACACCACCGCAAGCGACAGGAAGTCGATCGGCGGATTGGCCGGCATCAGCAGGTACATCGCAAGAGCGCAGAAGCCGAGATCGACCACCCCGATCAGGATCTGCACCAGCGTCAGCGGCGCCGACGGCAGCACGACTTTCCAGCCCTTCTGGCCGAGCTCGCGGCGTTTGTCGCCCATGCAGAGCCAGGCCAGATAGGCGGCAATCGAGGCGAGGCCGCCGATCGCGATCAGCCGGTTGATCGACGACGGCAGCTGATCCATGTAGGAGGCCGCATCCGGGTGGATGGTCATGCCGATCGAGAGCACGAAGATGTTACCGAGCCAGAAGGTCAGGCCGGAGAGGAAACAGATCTTGGCGACGTCGATCGCATTCAGCCCGTAGTCCGAGTAAATTCGGAAACGGATCGCGCCGCCGGTGAACACGGTGGCGCCGATGTTGTGGCCGATCGAATAGGACGTGAAGCTCGACAGCGCTGCGATGCGGTAGGGCACGTGCTTCTTGCCGATCGTTCGCAGTGCAAAAAAGTCGTAGAAGGTCAGCGTACAGAACGCGAAGAGCACGCAGATCGCGGCCAGGCCGATATGCCCGCGGGGAATATCGGTCAATGCGGTCAGGATGACGCCGGTATCGATGCCCTTGAGGGTCCGCAGCAGCGTGGTGACCGCGAAGGCGATGATCATCACGCTCGCGGCAATACCGAGCCGTCGCCAGCCGATCCATCTCGTGAAGCCGCGTTTCAGCGCGGGCAGCAGTCCGTGCATTCATCCTCCCGGCGGGGGGCAAGACCGACCGGGCCAGACATTGGCCGGTCGGTTGCGATCAGTGCCCGAAATGGGCATCGATCGCTAGGCATGATGTAGCTCATTTAAGGCAAAAACACCGACTTGTGCAGCCCTTGACAACAATAGGTTCTGCGCCGGACCCGCTGTTCTTGTCACAAGTGGTTCATATGGCGCGCGCGTTAAGCATATGAGTCGAGCTTGCGTCGTGCACCCGCATGTCCAGATGGTTTCAAATCCTGCCGCCGCAAGCGTTGTTCCGAAGCAGACGATCCGGGCATTTTTTGGAACGACCGCGCTGCGCTCTGGTTAGCGCCGCATCAGCAATCGAACACGGCAAAACACTGGCTTTTCGTGCAGGCCGGTGCTGCCGTGTTCCCAAAACCTCTCGAGGATTGGAACGATGGGACTGTTCACAAAAGACATCAAGACCATGAACGACCTGTTCGCGCATCAGCTGCAGGACATCTATTACGCCGAGCAGCAGCTCACCAAGGCGCTGCCGAAAATGGCGGATAAGGCGACCGATCCGCAGCTGAAACAGGGCTTTTTGACGCACCTTGAAGAAACCAAGCAGCACGTCACACGGCTCGAGGAAGTGTTCAAGATGCACGGTGCCAAGGTAAAGGCGGTCGACTGTCCCGCCATCGACGGCATCATCGAAGAGGCCGACGAGACCGCTGGCGAAGTCGCGGACAAGGCGGTGCTCGACGCGGCACTGATCAACGCGGCACAGGCCGCCGAGCACTATGAGATCGTCCGCTACGGCAGCCTGATCGCCTGGGCCAAGCAGCTCGGCCGCAGCGACTGTGCCGCCGTACTCGCAAAGACGCTCGAGGAAGAGAAGGCAACGGACAAGAAACTGACAACGATTGCCGAGAGCAAGGTAAACCTGCGCGCGGCGAGCTGACCGCAAGTTACCCTCTGTCAGGAGACGCCGCCGCGCATCCCGCGCGGCGTCTCCTTTTTCGGCTGCGTCTGGCTGGCTCGGTATTTCAGGCCGAACACCAGGGCGACCACAGCAAAGACCGCAATCGTCGTGGCGAAGACCAGGCTCGCCACCGTCGAGCTGATCAGGGTCGAGAGGACACCGATTCCGATCACCGGAAGCGCGTTCCCGAGAAAGCAGCAGATGAAATAGGCCGAGACCACTTCGGCGCGGCGATCATCGGGTACGATCTGGTTCACGACCTGCAGGCTGCCGCGATAGCCCAGGCCCGCTGCTACGCCGCAGGTCGCGGTCGCCGCGATCATGACGACGAGCGATTCCGCAAACTGTGCGGTCACGAGCAGGGCAAGGCTCGGCAACATCAGGCCGAGCGACCAGAGCATCGCAGCGCGGCTCGACAGCGACCGCGTCAGGGCAATGACGAGCGCAACAGCAGCCGCAAGCTCGAGGAATATCGCGCCAGCGACCGCGTGGCTGGTGACATGCAGTTCGCCGGCGAGCACGCTCGGCGCGAGCGCGGCGAAAAAGGCGACGAGGGCCATGGCGCCGAAGCCGGTGACTGCGGGCGCAACGAACCGCGGCTGGATTGACGAAGGAACGCCGGCGCGCGGCCGCACCGACAGTTGCGCGAAGGCGGTCAAAGGACGATTTACCGTCTCGTGCGCGAAGGCGAGAAGGGCCGCGACAACGATCAGCGCCGCGAGATAGGCGATGAACGGCGTTCGCAGCGGAAGCGCGACATATTCGGCAAGCAGGCCGGAGATCAACGCGCCGAGACCAAGGCCGATGAAATTCGCGATCGTTGCGATCACCGTGGCGCGGGAGCGATCTTGTTCGGCGATCAGTTCCGCAAGCCATGCGGTGCCGGTTCCGGCACCGATTCCGATCGCAAGACCACTGAGCACCCTTGCGACATAGAGCGAGGCGACCCCGTGAGCGAACAGGAATACGAGCGCCCCCACGATGGCGATGCCGACGGCAATGACTGCAGTGCGCCGCCGCCCGACCTGATCGGACATCCGGCCGAATATCATAAGTGCGGTCAGGTTTCCGACGACATAGACGGCGTAGATCAGGGTCAACGTGATCTCGGAGAAACCCAACTGTTGCTTGTAGATGATGTAGAGCGGGGTTGCGACCGTGCTGCCGGCGAACAGCGCGCCGATCAGGCAGCCGACAGCGAGGATGGTCGCGGTCCTGCCGAACTCTGATCTTGCGCTTGACGGAACCGAGGTGGTGCCAACTCTTGCCATGGCTTCGCTTTCTTGCAGAGAAGATAAGGGGCTCAACACGAAGCACATTCGCGGCGTTCCCATGCCTCCGCGCAGACGGGGCTTGCATGGCGAGCAGGGCGCGAGGCCTCAATGCTTTCCGGCGCAGGATACGATTCGGGCTCGCGATGATGTTTCGATCAGAACCGAAGCATGATCACGCAACGAAAGCGTATTGATGGCGTTCACCCCGCAAACATCGAGGTGGATCATGCCGGCAGAATATCTTCAGCTGCACTCGTTTTCGAAAGAGTGGAACGTGCGAGGCGCGCAAGCTGCGTCCGCTCTGACGCTGGCTGCAATGAGCCTCGGCTATGGCGTGGTGCAGCTCGACGTCACCATCGTCAACACCGCGCTCGACGCCATGGGCAAGTCGCTCGGCGGCGGCGTTGCCGAGTTGCAATGGGTCGTCAGCGCCTACACCATCGCCTTTGCCGCCTTCATCCTGACGGCCGGCGCACTCGGCGACCGGATCGGCGCCAAGCGTATCTTCATGGCGGGGTTTGCGCTCTTCACCGCGGCCTCGCTGGCCTGCGCGCTGTCTCCCCACGCCATCATGTTGATCGGCGCGCGGCTGGTCCAGGGGCTGGCGGCGGCGATCCTCGTGCCCAATTCGCTGGCGCTGCTGAACCACACCTATACGGACGACCGCGCGCGCGGCCGTGCCGTCGCGGTCTGGGCCGCGGGCGCGAGCCTGGCGCTGACCGCCGGTCCCTTCGTCGGCGGTGCGCTGATCACGCTGGTTGGCTGGCGCGCGATCTTCCTCGTCAATCTGCCGATCGGCCTCGCTGGTCTGTGGCTGAGCTGGCGGTATGCGGTGGAGACCACGCGGGCGCGCTCGCGCGAGATTGATCTGCCCGGCCAGTTTGCTGCCATCGGCGCGCTCGGAGCCCTCGCGGGCGCGATCATCGAGGGCGGCGAGCTTGGCTGGCAGCATTCGCTCGTGCTTTCGGCCTTCGCGGCGGCCGCGGTCCTCGCCACGCTGTTCGTCTGGCGCGAGAGCCGCACGTCGCAGCCGATGCTTCCGCTGTCCTTGTTCAGTCACCGGCTGTTTACCCTGACCACGGTCGTCGGCCTCCTCGTCAACATCGCGATCTACGGCCTGATCTTCGTGCTCAGCCTCTACTTCCAGCGCATCAACGGCCTGTCGGCCTGGTGGACCGGGCTCGCCTTCGTGCCGATGATGGGCGCGGTGCTGCCGGTCAATCTGCTGGCGCCGCGCCTCGCCGAGCGTATCGGCCCGTGCCCGACTATCGTCGTCGGCGCCTGCATCTCGGCGCTTGGCTGTCTTGGTCTGGTCTGGATCGAGGCGGGGACGAGCTATTGGGCAATCTTCGCGCAGATGATCGCGATCAGCGGTGGGCTTGGTCTCCTGGTGCCGCCTCTCACCTCGACCTTGCTCGGTAGCGTCGAGAAGGCGCGTTCCGGTATCGCTGCGGGTGTGCTCAACGCGACGCGGCAGACCGGCAGCGTCCTTGGCGTTGCGTTGTTCGGTTCGTTGGTCGGCGGCGAAGGCGCATTCATGCAGGGCTTGCATCTCGCGCTGGTTATCTCAGCCGCTGTCCTGCTACTTGCGGCTGCGACTATTGGGATTGGTGCACGAACGCGCGGGCGAACAATGTGAGTAACCGCGCACATTCCCTGTTCACCATTCGGGTAACCGGCAGACAGCCGGTTACCGACTGTCCACTTCTGCCGGTTCTAGTGCCCGATGGGAATAGAGGCCGGCAATGTATCAAGTTCTGTTTTGTCTCACGGACCAGCATGATTGGCGTCTGGTCGCACTTGGCGGGGTGGTGTGTTTGCTCGCCAGCGCGGCGGCAATCAGCCTGTTTCACCGCGCGCGTGCGGCGAGCGGGTCGGCTCGCCTGGTCTGGATCATGCTCGATGCTGTCGTCGCCGGTTGCGGTATCTGGGCAACCCATTTCATCGCGATGCAGGCCTATGGGCCGGGCGCCGGTGGCGCCTACAACATCCCCGTAACGGTCCTGTCGCTGATCTTTGCGATCGCAGTCACCTTCATCGGTCTCAGCATATCGGCTTCGACGACGCGCGGGGGTCTGGTCGCGGTCGGTGGCGCCGTCGTCGGCGCAGGCGTGGCCGCGATGCATTATACCGGCATGATGGCGTTCGAGATACCTGCCCATGTCGGCTGGACCGCGGGGACCGTGACGGTATCGATCTTGCTCGGCATCCTCTTTGGATCGGCCGCCTTGCACGTCGCGGGGCGAGGCGATAGCCCGTCCAACGCGCTTGCTGCGATGATCCTGTTGACGATCGCCATCGTCTCTCACCATTTCACTGCGATGGGCGCGCTGGAATTGACGCCCGATCCCACGCTTGTGATCAGCGGTCTTTCGATCCCGCCGCAGTCGCTGTCCATTCTGACCGCAAGCGCGGCCGCGGCCATTCTCGTCATTGCGCTTACCGCGGCCGTGCTCGACCGTCGCGCCAAGGGCGAGATCGGACGCCAGCAGGTCGTGCTGGACACAGCACTCGAGAACATGTCGCAGGGATTGTGCATGTTCGATGCCGAAGGCAAGATCATCCTGTTCAACGAACGCTATGCGGCGATGGTCCGCCGCTCCGACATGCAGCTCACCGGCCGCGTCCTGCTCGACATTCTCCGCGAGGAGGCGGCGAAAGGGCAGTGGAATGGCGAGCCCGAACAATTTTTTGCACGCCTGGTCGAGGATGCCCGGGAGGGGCGTACGACAACTGATGTTGTCCGCCGGTTCGACCGCTCGATCCGCGTCGTCAACCAGCCGATGCAGGGCGGCGGCTGGGTCGCCACCTTCGAGGACATCACCGAATGGCTGGACGCGCAGGCCAAGATCTCGCACATGGCACGCCATGACGCGCTCACCAATCTGCCGAACCGCGTGCTGTTCCACGAGGAGCTCGAACAGGGATTGCGCCGGGCGGGTGCCAACGACCAGCTCGCGGTGCTCTGTCTCGACCTCGACCATTTCAAGGACATCAACGACTCGCTCGGCCATCCCATCGGCGACGCACTGCTGAAGGAGGTCGGCCGCAGGCTGAAGGCCACTGTCGGCGAGCACGACACCGTGGCCCGCCTTGGCGGCGACGAGTTCGCCGTGGTCCAGATCGGCCGCTCGGAGGAGGCTGCCGCGCGGGCGCTCGCCGGCCGCCTCGTCGAGGTGATCTCCGCGCCTTACGAGATCGACAACCATCAAATCGTGATCGGCGTCTCGATCGGCATCTCGCTGTCGCCGCAGGACGGCAGCAATCCCGACGCGCTGTTGAAAAACGCCGACCTCGCGCTGTACCGCGCCAAGGCGGACGGCCGCGGCACCTATCGCTTCTTCGAGACCGGCATGGACGCGCGCGCACAGGCGCGGCGCCTGCTGGAAATGGACATGCGGGCGGCGCTCCAGCGCGACGAATTCCAGCCGTACTACCAGCCTATCCGCGACGTCGCGAGCGATCGCGTGGTCGTCTTCGAGGCACTGCTGCGCTGGAACCACCCGCAGCGCGGCCTGATCTCGCCCATCAACTTCATTCCACTTGCCGAGGAGACTGGTCTCATCATCCAGCTCGGTGAGCTGGTGCTGCACAGTGCCTGTGCGGATGCCGCGACCTGGCCGGATGACATCGGCGTCGCCGTCAACCTCTCGCCGGTACAGTTCAAGAATCCAAACCTGATCGCGTCGGTGACCGATGCACTGGAGAAATCAGGGCTCGCGGCGCGCCGCCTCGAGCTCGAGATCACCGAATCCGTGCTGCTCCAGAACAGCGAGGCGACGCTGACCACGCTGCACGACCTGCGCGCCATGGGTGTGCGGATCTCGCTCGACGATTTCGGCACCGGCTATTCGTCGCTGAGTTACTTGCGCAGCTTCCCGTTCGACAAGATCAAGATCGACCGTTCCTTCGTGTCCGAGCTCGCCACGCGCGAAGATTCGGTGGCGATCATCCGCGCCGTGACCGGCCTCGGCCGCAGCCTCGGCATCGTCACCACGGCGGAGGGCGTCGAGAATGACGCGCAGCTCGAGTTGCTTCGCCGTGAAGGCTGCACCCAGGCGCAAGGCTATCTGTTCAGCCAGCCCCGGCCTGCTTGCGACGTTGCGATGATGTTGGAACGGCCGCGCCTGCTCGCCTCGGCCTAATTGCTACCCGCGGCGCAGCGCGAAATGCGCGCCGCAAAACGCCATCACGGCGCCGAGACACAGCGCCGCGAGGGCGGCCAGCACGCCTGCGAATGTCGGGACAGCGCTCGGCGCCGAGGCGGCCTGGCCAGCACCCGCAAGCAGGAGCACGCCGACTGCGATCAGGAACTGCCGCATCCGGTGCGGGATCTGGCCGTCGACCGCGCTCTGCATCAATGTCGCCGTGAAATAGCCGCCGGAGAATCCGACGGTCGCAATCAGCCACCAGGCGATCGCAGCACCGGTCGGCATGAACTCATGCGTGTCCGAGCGCCAGAGGCCGCCGAGGTCGAGCCCGTAGCGCGCACCCAACATATGCACGGCGAGCGCGAGCAGCACGCCCGAGACTATGGCGGCCCCGAGAATCAGGCGGCGCGGAAAATAGATCGTCTCAGCCATGCCCCGCTTGTAGGATGGGGGAGGGCGATCGCGCAAGCGGATCGCGGACGGGATTGACAGATGCAGGTTTCGGATGGGCGAGGCGCCCCGGTCACGAGCTATGCCTACAAGGCGTCGCTGATCGGCTCGGCACATCGCTTCGAGCTGACCGATGAGGGATTGTCCTGGCACATCGCCGGCCGCTCCGGCGTCTGGCGCTACGATGAGATCAGTGCTGTCAGGCTGTCGTTCCGCCCGGTCTCGATGCAGCAGCACCGCTTTCGCGCGGATGTCAGCCGTGCCAGTGGCGGTCGCATTGCGATCCTGTCGACGAGCTGGCAGACCGCAGCGCTGATGGCGCCGCAGGACCGCGGGTTTCGCGATTTTCTCGTCGAGCTGCACGCGCGGATGGCGAAGGCCGGCAGCCGGGCCGAGCTGACCGCCGGCCTCGGCCGCAAAACCTATGCGGCGGTGCTGGCATTCCTGGCGATGCTGGCCGTGGCTATGGCCGGGCTGTTGATCCGCGCGCTGATGATCGGCGAATTCGCCGGCGTGCTGTTCATCCTCGGCTTCGCCGCGCTGTTCGCCTGGCAGGTCGGCGGCTTCGTCCGGCGCAACCAGCCGCGCAGCTACGGTTTTGATCGGCTGCCTCGGTCCTTGCTGCCCTAGCGCTTGCAATCGGCCGCAACCAAAATTGACTTCGCAGCCGCGCGCCGGTCCCGCATCGTGCCGCGATGACAGTCACGGATCGCAGCACGCGCCTGCCGACGGCGGACGAGATCGCCGAGATCAATCGCACCCATCTCATCGATACGCCGCTCCAGCCGGCCGATTTGCTGTTTCTGTTCGGCACCCGCGAGGACGTTGCGCTGCGCGCCGCGACCGCCGCGCGGCTGTGGCGCGAGGGCTATTTCCGCTGGTCGATTGTCAGCGGCGGCGTGACGCCCGGCTCGGAGCAATCCGAGTGCACGATCATCAAGGCGGCAATGGTTGATGCGGGCATTCCGGCGGATCGGATCCTCGAGGAGCATCGCGCGATGAACACGGGCGAGAACGTGATCTTCTCGCTGCCGATCATCGATGCTGCGCTGGGACTGCACCATATCCGCAGCGTGATCTGCCTCGGCAACACCTGGACCGCGCGGCGCTATCCGATGACGCTGCACCGGCACTGGCCCGAGGTGACGAAGCTGCTGCTTACCGTCGACAGTTTTGCGACGCCGCGCACGCTCTGGCATACCGCCGCCGAATTTCGCCGCCGTGTCCTGCACGAATGGGACAAGATCGAGCCGTACAAGGCGAAGGGGTTTATCGCGGAATGGCCGGAGGCCTGAGGGAGGATTCTTGTTTTGACGCGTTTTCTTCACGCGAACCAGGATCCACTTCGCTCGAAAACGCTTTGGTTACTCCGTCGAATCGAAATCTTCCTCCTTGGTGCCGAGCAGCGACACGATGGTGCGCAGGCCGGAATCGAGCTGCTCGAACGAGGGCGGGGCGAGCGCCAGCCGCACCGCGTTCGGGGCATGGCCATGCGCGACCGCGAAAGTCGATGACGGCGTCAGCGCGATGCCGCGCCGCGACGCGGCGGCAACGAATGTCTGCGAGCGCCAGTGCGGCGGCAACGTCAGCCAGAGATGATAGGAGCGCGGATCGGCGGCGATCTGGTAGCCCGCGAGCAGTCGTGCCGCGGTCTGCTGGCGGCGCGCGGCGTCGATGCGCTTGAGCCGTGTCAGCTCGGCGACGGTGCCGTCGGCCATCAATCGCTGGCCGGACGCGAGCGCGTGGCCCGAGGCGATCCAGCCGCCGGTGCGGACCGCGCTCATCACGCTCTCGCGCAAGTGCGGGGGAGCGACGAGGATGCCGAGCGCAAGACCCGGCGCGACTTTCTTTGAGAGGCTGTCGAGCACGATGCAGCGGTCCGGCCCGAGCGCCGCCAGCGGCGTGTCGTCGGCGAGGAATCCGTAGACGGCGTCCTCGATGATGGTGAGATCGAGCTTCTCGGCGACGCGCATGATGTCGGCGCGCCGCGTTGCGTTCATGGTGACGCCGAGCGGATTCTGGATGATCGGCTGGAGATACAGCGCCGACAGATGCGCTTCGCGATGCGCCTTCTGGATCGCGTCGGGCCGCGCGCCAAAATCGTCCATCGGGATCGGCACCAGCGTGATGCCGAGCCGCGCGGCGATGCTCTTGACGTAGGGGTAGCTGAGCGCCTCGACACCGCAACGGCCGCCGGTCGGTACGAGCGCTGCGAGCGCGGCCGCGAGCGATTGCTTGCCATTGGCGGTGAACAGGATCTGCTCGGCCTGCGGCGTGAAATCCTTCCGCGCGAGGTAGGCGGCGGCCGCGTTGCGTGCGCTCTTGGTGCCGGTGCTGGTCGACGAGCGCAGCACGGCTTCGAGTGCATCGACGCGTTCGAGCCCTGCGAGGCTCTTGGCGATCATCGCCCATTGCTGCGGCAGCAGCGGATAATTGACCTCGAAATCGATGCGCGCATCGTGCGGTTCGGTGAGGGTCTCGACCTCGCGCCTGATGTCGCCGGAGATGAAGGTGCCGCGGCCGACCTCGCCGACCACGAGGCCGCGGCGCAACAGCTCCGTATAGACCCGACTCGCCGTCGAGACCGCAATGCCACGGTCATAGGCAAAATTGCGCTGCGGCGGCAGCCGGTCGCCGGGTCTTAACGTGCCTTTAGAGATATCTGCGGCAATGGCATCCGCAAGCTTCACGTACTCGAACTTGGACATTATTGCACCGAGAGCAATGTTTTTCTTGCTCCGAGCAATGTACTGGAGCATTTAAGTTCCATCAAGGTCCGCGATTGAGCCGAGGAGAGCGAGAGCAATCCGACGGCAAATGAGGTGCAGATGCCCAGGCATTTGCGCCAACGGCATCCGCTTCGCCGCGCAGGACCAAAGGCCGGAGAAGAAACATGACCACGATCTCGCAAACTGCCGGGCGGAGTTTACGCCCATCCTCGTCGAGCGGATTTTTTGCCACGCTCGTCAACGCCGCCTATGCGCTGTTCGACCGCCTGGAGCGCCGCTCCGCCGTCAAGACGCTGAACGAGCTCGACGACCGCGCGCTGCGCGACATCGGGATCAACCGCAGCCAGATCGAGGACGCGGTGTACGGAGAGTTCAAAGCCGAGCTGACGCGGTATCTGTGAGTCTCTCTGCCTGTGTCCCGGACGCGCTGCAGCGTTCTTACGCTGCTGCGCAGTAGTCGTAGGATGGGTAGAGCGAAAGCGAAACCCATCAACGCTTCTTCCACGCGGAAACATGATGGGTTTCGCAAGTGCTCTACCCATCCTACGGCCTCGCGAACACAGCTTCGCATCCTCGCGGCGCATCTCACCCGAGCTTTGGCCGTCGCCTCACCCTCAATTGAAAAGGGCGCAGGGAAGACCGGGTGCTGGCTGGCACCCGCGGTCCACTGTGCGATGGTTGCGCTACAAGAGGCTGCACAGCGGCATACAGGTGAAGCCGTGACATCCGGCCTTCCCTGCGCAGTGGTTTGACGGCTTATGTCGTGCTCTCCCCGGGGAGCGATGCACTATTGCCCCCGTCGTCTCGCAGATGACTGACACGAGGGCCCGGTTGAGCCACACGCATCACCACGAGCCTTGACGCACAGACCCCGGGCGTCAGGACCACACGATTTCGCCGTACGCCGATCACACCGGTCGTGCGCGCGAGGTCTTCGCTCACGGTTGCCCGCCCTGCAAATCTCTTCGCGCCGATGTAATCCACGTCCACCGCCATCCGGCCCGCGTTCGTGACGATCGCGATACGCCCCTCTTCCTTGGGCCGGAATGAGCGAAACATACGTCGTTTCCGAATTTCGGTAAAGTGGAATATTTTCGATGATCAGTATCGACCAAGGGATGGCGTGTTTTGCCCGTCGGGCAACGCAAGCAATAGCTGTGTAGGGTGGGTTAGCCGCAGGCGTAACCCACCACTGTTTGTCTCAGCGGTGACAGCTTTGGTGGATTACGCCGGCGACTGCGCTTCGCGCAGCCGTCGTCTAATCCACCCTACGAGACCGGAACGTCAAGCCAGCGCGACCTGGCCCCACGCGCTGCCATAAGCGCGATCGTCCTCGGACTTGTCGGGTTTGCGGCGAGGCCGCGTCGGAGCGCCACGCTGGCGCCGATGCCTGACATCGAGGCGCTGCAGATGTGTGACGAGGTGGCCTGCGAGCGAGGCGATGCGCGCCGCCGCCTGTTTGACGACGAACAGGATCGTCGTGACGCGACTGAGCACGCCGACCAGGAACAGCACCGAGAAGATGTCGATATAGGCGAGGAAATCGCCGATCAGCATCAGCTCCGGTGGAATCGGGATGCTGTGATAGTAGGCGCCGATGAGGATGACGACAGGGATGAAGGCGATGACCTTCCGCACCGTCAGCCTGTCCAGCAGCGCGGCCAGCTGCACGACCAGCACCTCCCACAACGCTTCGCCAATCGCGAGCGGGACCTCGTAGGTCCATCTCCGCCACCATTGCTTCACGACATTGCTCCGAGTTTAGTGCCGCACCACCAGCACCGAGCACTTGGCATAGCGCACCACATGCCCGGCGTTCGAGCCGAGGAAATAGGTGCGCATCGCAGGCCGGTGCGAGGTCATGACGATCAGATCGGCCTTCATGTGCGCGGCTTCCTCCAGGATCTCGTGATAGATGCCGCCCTGGCGCACCACGCTGGAGATGTGGGACGGCTCGATCCCGGATTCGCGCGCGACGATGGCGAGCGCCTCTTCCGAGGTCTGGCGCTGCTGTTCGTCGAAGTCGGCAGGGACATATTCGGCGAGCATCACCGGCGTCATCGGCAGCACGTTGAGCAGCCGGACCGATCCGCTCCAGTTCTGCGACAGCGTTGTCGCGGTCGCGATCGCAGGCTTTGCCAGATCGGTGTCGGCGAGGTCGATGGGCACGAGAATGGACTTGAACATCTGCGCCTCCCTAGTGACCAAGCTGGATCAACCGGTCGAGACGGCACCCGCGCGTCTCATCGCAGTCGAAGCAACTTGGGGCTGACGAACAGCACCAGTTTGCCGCGGCGGTAGGCCACGTCACCCCAATCCTTGACGTCAAAATCGAGGACCGCAAGTCCCGCGGTAGGAAGATTGTCGGCGAGCGCCTTGGCGCCGGCCGGATCGTCGCTGCTCATCAGCATCAGTGCGGCCTCGTGCATACCCGGATTGTGCCCGACCAGCAGCAAGCGCTTGGGATTGGCCGCGGCGGTTGCAGTGCGAATGGTTTCGAGGATCTGCGCGGGATCGGCACCATAGAGTTCCGGCAGGATCTCGACCTCAGGCGCTGCGACGCGGTCCTTCATGGCGTCCCAGGCGATGTCCCAGGTCTGCCGGGCGCGGACGGCATGCGACACCAGCACGGCATCGGGAGCGGGCCGATGGGTGGCGATCCAGTCGCCCATCTCGGCGGCATCCCGCTGGCCGCGGTCGGCGAGCCGACGGTCCTGGTCGCGGCCGCTCGGCGCGTCGGTCTCGGTCTTGGCGTGACGCAGCAGCATCAAACGGCGCATGGCATTCTCGAATCGTTCCAGTCCAGAATAATCTACAGGCGCCGGTTGAGGACAAGGTGACAAGCGCCCGATTGGTCCTTTAAGAAGATCGCTCCGTTGACAAAACGACATGAGCGAGACTTTCACAAGCGTGTCCCAGGAAGAAGCCGGCTTTCGTGAACGTGCGCGGCTGTCGTTCGATCTCGACGCCGACATTTGCGTGATCGGGGCGGGGGTTGCCGGCCTCTCCATTGCGCTGGAGGCGGCCCGGCTCGGGGCCAGCGTCGCGGTGCTTGAGGGCCGCCATGTCGGCTGGAACGCCTCCGGCAACCAGCTCGGCACCGTGATGCCGGGCTTCGCGCTGCCGCTCACCGAGCTGATCGAGCGCATTGGTTTCGGGGACGCCAGCGAATTGTGGACGCTCTCGAAGGAAGGCGCCGAGTTCGTCCGGTCCAATGCCACCGAAGAGAACATGCCGGGCATTGGACTTTCCGACGGGGTGCTTGAGGTCTCCAATGTCGATGCCGGCGACCGGCTGATCAGCCGGCTCCAAATGCTGAACGAGGATTTCGACACCGAGGCCGAGGGCTGGCAAGTCGATCGCGTTCGTGAGGCGCTCAAGACCGATCGTTACTTCCACGGCGTGTACTATCCCAGGGCGTTCCAGGTCGATGGCCGCAAATATGTGCACGGCCTGGCGGCGCTGGCGCGGCGGGCCGGTGCCCGCATCTTCGAGGATACGCCGGTCGTCAGCATCGATCATTCCGGTATCCGCAAGCGCATCGTGACGCCGTCGGCGCGGCTGCGCGCCACGCATATCGTGCTCGCCGGCAACATCCATCTCGGCGCGCCGTTACGGCGCTTGTCGGAGACGCTGCTGCCGGTCTGGCGCTATGCCGGCATCACCGCGCCGCTCGGCGAGCGCGTGCACGAGATCATCGGTTTCAAGGGATCGGTGATGGATTCCGACGGCGTCGATCATTTCCGCATCGTCGATGGCGATCGCCTGATGTGGGAGAGCCCGGAGACCACCTGGGCCGCGCGGCCGCAGCGCTTTGCAGGAAGCGTCGGGCGGCGGATCCGGTCGATCTTCCCAGAGCTCGGCAATGTCGAGATCACTGAGACGTTTGGCGGCGCCACCGGCCGGACCGTGCACGGCATGCCGCAGATCGGCCAGTTGCGCAAAGGCCTGTGGGTGGCGAGCGGGTTCGGCCGCCAGGGCATGAACACGTCCGCCATGGCCGGGCAGCTGATCGCGCGCAGCATCCTGTGGGGCGACGATCGCTGGAAGCTGTTCTCGCCGTTCGAGCTGGTCTGGGCGGGCGGCACCACCGGACGGGTCGCGGGCCAGTTGGTCGGCATCTGGGGCAGGGCGAGTTCCGCCGCCGCGGGCTCGCTCGCCCGCTACCGCGAGCGGGCACGGATCAAGGACAGGGAACGCGAGGCCCGGTTGGCCGAGGCCAACCGGGCCGCCGGCACCGGTCCGCGCCGTCCGCCGCCCGGGGTTCGGCCGCGGGTGGCCTCGGCGCCGCAGCCGGCTGCGACGCAGGAGGCGGAACCAGCCCCCCAGGAGCACGGTGTCTCGCAATAAGCCCGAGAAAAATCCCGCCTGGAAGTGTAACATCGGCCGTTAGAGCCCGTATCTCAGGGCGTGGATTTCCTGCGCACGGAGAATGAGATGTTTGACCGCCGCATCCTGTTGACGACCGTCGCCGGCCTGTTCGGCCTTTCGGCCTTCCGCTGGCTGAGAGCAACGCCGGCCGAGGCTGGAGAGAAAGCCGCGCAGAAGTTCGAGATCGAGAAAACCGACGCCGAGTGGCGGGCCCAGCTCACCCCGCAGCAATATGAGATCCTCCGCAAGGAAGGCACCGAGCGCCCGGGCTCCAGCCCGCTGCTGAACGAGCACCGCAAGGGCACCTTCGCCTGCGCCGGCTGCGACCTGCCGCTGTTTGCCTCGGAGACCAAGTTCGAGAGCGGCACGGGCTGGCCGAGCTTCTACCAGCCGATCGAGGGCAATGTCGGCAAAACCGAGGACCGCACCTTCGGCATGGTGCGCACCGAGGTGCATTGCCGGCGCTGCGGCGGCCATCTCGGCCATGTCTTCGACGACGGTCCGAAGCCGACCGGATTGCGCTATTGCATCGACGGTTTCGGGCTGGTGTTCCACCCCGCGGCGCCGTCGGCGACGTAAAGCTCGCTGGAGTCGTTCCGGAGCGATGCGCGAGCATCGAATCCGGATTCTCGAGGGGTTCGATGCTTCGCATCGCCCCGTAACGACCATGCATCCCGGCAATTGTTGCCGGCCCGGCAATTGTGCCCCGGTCATCCGACCGGGGCATGTCTATTTAAGTCATTGATTTTCTGAGAATACCCGCATTGGCATAGGCCTTGCGACGTCTCCTCCGACTGCGGCCACGGGTCTGCCGGCCGCCGAGATCGGATTTGGAGACAAAGTTATGGGTATCTTCGATGCAATGAACACCTCGGTGGGTGGCCTGCAGGCGCAGTCCTACGCGCTTCAGAACATTTCGGGCAACATCGCGAACTCATCCACCACCGCTTACAAGGGCATCGGAACCAGCTTCGAGGATCTCATCCCCGACTCCTCGGTGCCCAACAAGCAGGTCGCCGGCGGCGTCACCGCGCATGCCCAGGCAACCATCACCACGCAGGGCACGATCTCGGGCTCCAGTGTCGCCACCAACATGGCGATCACGGGCGATGGCTTCTTCTCGGTGCAGAAGGCGACCGGCGTCGTCGACAACGTGCCGGTGTTCGACGGCGTTAACTACTACACCCGCCGCGGCGACTTCCAGGTCAATGCCAACGGCAATCTCGTCAACGGCGCCGGCTACTATTTGATGGGCGTTGCGGTCGACCCGAAGACCGGCAATCCGACCGGCAGCGTGCCGACGGTGCTGCAATTCCAGAACAATTTCGTCCCGGCGCAGGCGACGACCTCGATCCAGTATGCGGCGAACCTGCCGACCACGCCGAACACGGTGGCGAGCTCGACCGCGGCGAGCCACACGCTGCTGGCCAATGGCGGTCTCGATCCGACTGACTTCCTTGCGTCGAACCCCCTGCCGATCGGCAGTCCGCCTCCGCGCACGGACGCCACCATCACGAGTGCGGGTGCCAACAACAGTGTGCCCGGTCCGATCACCGGTGCGACGAAATTGTCGGGCACCGCGCCGAGCGACTCGCTGACAACGAGCTTCGCGGCCGGTGACACCATCATCGTCGGTAGTTCGCCTGCGACGACAATCACGATTACTGCGGCGGGCACCGGCCTGCAGGACGCGACGCACGTTCGCGCCGACGACACCGTCGGCAACCTGCTAACGGCGATCGGCACCGCCACGGGCGTAGCGCCGTCCATCAACGCCTCGAACGGCAAGATCACATTCCATACGGGCACGGCGCAGGATCTCAGCATCACAAGCACGGCGCCCGCATTCTCCGCGCTCGGATTGACGAGCCCGGTGACCCAGGCACGTGGCACCGGCATGACCGCAACCGGTGTGGTGATGGGCAGCGACGTCGCCACCTTCACCAAGGAATCGATCAGCGGCGGCGCGGTGACGGCCTACAACGCGGCCGGTACGCCCGTGAATCTGCAGTTGCGCTGGGCCAAGACCGACAGTTCCGCCCTGGGCCCCACACACAGCGATACCTGGAACCTGTTCTACCAGACCGACCCCAGTGCGACCACCAGCACGCAGCCGGCCTGGGTGAACACTGGCCAGACCTTCGCCTTCGCCAGTGACGGCTCGCTCACCTCGCCGAGCGGCTCGGGCATCACCATCAACAACGTCGGCGTGAGCGGCCAATCGCTCGGCTCGGTCGCCTTCAACATCTCCTCGGGCGGGCTGACGCAATTTGCGAGCACGAGCGGCGCGGTGACCATCAACACAATTACGCAGAACGGCTACGCCGCCGGCCAGCTCCGCTCGGTCGCCGTCAACAACAACGGCCTCGTTGTCGGCACCTTTTCCAACGGCCAGAACCTCGATCTCGCCTCGGTAACGCTGTCGCACTTCAACGGCACCAACTATTTGAAGGCATTGGACGGCGGCGCCTATGCCGTGACCGATCAGTCGGGCCCGGCGATCGCGGGCGCCTCGGGCACCATCAGCGGCTCGTCGCTGGAGGGATCCAACACCGACATCGCCGACGAGTTCACCAAGCTGATCGTGACCCAGCAGGCCTATTCGGCCAACACCAAGGTGATCACGACGGCGAATTCGATGGTGCAGGACCTCTTGAACGTGTTGCGCTGATCGGTCCACCGGCGCGTAACGTAACCAAAGGCGGCAGGTCAACATGGGTTTGAGTTCAGCCCTCGCCAGTGCGATGAGCGGTCTGCGTGCCAACCAGGCCGCGCTCTCGATCGTCTCGTCGAACGTCGCAAACTCGCAGACGCCGGGTTACGTCACCCAGACGCCGAACCAGGTCGAGGTCACCACCGCCGATTTCGGATCGTCGGTGATGACGACCGGCGTCAGCCGGGAGCTCGACACCTTCGTGCAGAACCAGCTTCGCACCGAGACCGGCGGCAGCGGCTACGCCGACCAGATGGCCAACATCCTGAAGCAGCTTCAGAATGTCTATGGCAACCCCGGCGGCAGCGGCACGCTCGAAACGGCGCTGAATAACTTCACCAGCTCGCTCCAGGCGCTGTCGACGAGCGCGGGCTCGTCGTCGGCGCAGACGGTCGCGGTCGGCGCGGCGCAGGCGCTGGCGACGCAGCTCAACGTCACGACCAAAGGCATCCAGTCGTTGCGCTCCAACGCCGAGCAGGATCTCGGCACCTCGGCACAGCAGGCCAACGCGGCGATGAACCAGATCGCCGACATCAACACCAAGCTGCAGGGCCTGTCTTCGAGCGATCCGTCCACCGCGACGCTGATGGATCAGCGCGACCAGGCCATCAACTCGCTGTCCAAATATGTCGACGTCCGCGTCACCACCGACGGATCGAACCAGGCCAACATCTACACCACCACGGGCATCCAGCTCGTCGGCGCGGGGCTCGCCTCGCAATTCACCTTCGCCTCCGCCGGCGCACTCTCGGCGACCTCGCTCTACAACACCAATCCGGCCAAGTCCGGTGTCGGCGCATTCAACATCAAGCTTCCGAACGGGGCGCAGGTCGACGTCGTCGCCAACAACGTGGTCTCCTCCGGCCAGATCGCAGCGGATCTGAAGCTGCGCGACCAGACGCTGGTGCAGGCGCAGACCCAGATCGACCAGCTCGCCGCGACGATGTCGAGCGCGCTGTCGGACAAGTCCACGGCGGGCACGGCGGTCTCGGGCCCACCGGCGGGCTTCGACGTCGATCTCGCCGGCGCCGCACCGGGCAACACCGTCAACCTGACTTACACCGACACGACGACCAACACGCAGCGCCAGATTACGCTGGTCAACGTGACCGACCCGGCGGCCTTGCCGCTCCAAAACGCGTCGAATGCGAACCCGATGCAGGTCGGCGTCGACTTCTCCAGCGGCATGAGCGCGATCGCGTCTGCGCTCAACACCGCGCTGTCCGGTACGCACCTGTCATTCTCCGCGGCCCCGCTGCCCGCCACGGCCACGACGCTGCGGATGACCGATGACGGCAGCGGCCTAGCCAAGGTCAACTCATCCTCGATCACCAAGACGATCTCCTCGCTGACCTCGGGCAGTCCGCAGCTGCCGCTGTTCACCGACGGCGGTCAGGCGCTCTACACCGGCGCGATCACGGCAGCGGGCTCGCAGATGACCGGCCTTGCCGGGCGCATCGCAGTGAACACGCAGCTCGCCACCGATCCGACCCGGCTGTCGGTCTACAGCACCTCGCCGGTGACACCGGCAGGCGACACCACGCGCTCGGACTATCTCTATTCGCAGCTCACCACGGCGGTGTTCTCCTATTCGCCGCAGACCGGTCTCGGTTCGGCTACCCAGCCGTTCAGCGGCAGCGTCTCGAACTACCTTCAGCAATTCCTGAGCGTCCAGAGCAACGCATCGACCCAGGCGACCCAGCTCCAGCAGGGCCAGAGCGTCGTGGTCTCGACGCTCCAGGCGAAGTTCAACTCGACCTCCAGCGTCAATCTCGACGCCGAGATGTCGAACCTGATCCAGCTCCAGAATGCCTACGCGGCCAATGCCCATCTCATGTCGGTGGTGCAAAGCATGATGAACACGCTGCTCCAGGCTCAAGGATAACCGCGCGTATCAAGTGTAAGGGCGATGAAACATGTCGATCAGCAGCATCAACTACTCCTCGTCGATCCTCGGCGCGCAGATCCGCAACATCAATCAGCAGCTCACGGATCTGTCGACGCAGCTCTCGACCGGCAAGCTATCGCAGAACTATTCGGGGATGGGCACCAACGAGGGCTTCGCGATCGCCTCGCGCTCGCAGTTGTCCAACATCGACGCCTATACCGACACGATCACCAACGTCAACGTCAACATCAACCTCACCAACACGGCGTTGCAAGCGCTGACGACGATCCGCAGTACGGCGCAGACGGGCGCTGCGAATACGTCGCAGGATCTCAACGTCAACGGCCAGACGGTGGCGCAGAACACCGCGGCTGCCCAGTTCGGCTCGATGATCGGCGTCCTCAACACGCAGTCAGGCAACCGCTATCTGTTCTCCGGAACCGCGGTCAACACGCCGTCGGTCACCGACGCCGGCGACATCATCAACGGCACCACGACGCAGGCGGGCTTCAAGACCGTGATGGCGGAGCGCCAGGCCGCCGATCTCGGTGCCAACGGAATGGGCCGGCTGGTGCAGACGCAGCCGACGCCGAGCTCGGTGAAGGTGTCGGAGGACGTCGCGGGATCGCCGTTCGGCTTGAAGATCGCCGCGGTCTCCTCGACGCTGACGGGCGCGACGGTCACCGGCCCAAGCGGCTCGCCGGTGTCGTTCTCCGTTGATCTCAACGGCGTGAACCCGAACAACGGCGACAAGCTCAGCGTGCAGTTCACGCTGCCGGACGGCTCGACCGAGCAGATCGACCTGACCGCCTCGACCGCCACGCCGACGCCGATCGGCAGCTTTGCGATCAATGCGACCATCCCCGGCAACACCGCCGCGAACCTCAATACGGCGTTGAACACCGCGATCACGAAGCTCGCCAACACCTCGCTGGTGGCGGCATCCGCCGTGACCGCCGGCGACAACTTCTTCAACACCGCGAGCTCTGCGATCGGCACTCCCAAGAACAACCAGGCGGCCCCACCCGCACCGATCAGCGGGGCGACCGCGCTGTCCGGCACGGCTCCCTCGAACTCGATCTCGCCCGGCTTTTCGGTCGGCGACGCCATCACGGTCAACGGCACGACGCTCAGCTTCGTCGCGTCGGGCGCGACCGGCAACCAGCTCAACGTCACCGATAGCATCCAGACGCTGATGAGCAAGATCGACCAGATCACGGGGACCTCGAAGCCGTCGACCATCCATGGCGGTTCGATCACGATCAACACCGACGATGCGGCGAGCCTGAGCATATCGGGCTCGACTCCGGCCGCGACGGCCGCACTGGGCGCGCTCGGCTTCAGCACGTCGCCGATCACCGCCACGCAACCGCCGCTGCGCGTCGGCTCCTCGCCGGCGAGCTCGGCGACGACCCTGGTGAACGGCTCGGCCAACACCGTGAAATGGTACACCGGCAATGACGGGCCCGGCTCGCCGCGCTCGACCGCGGTGGCACGGGTCGACGATTCCATCACGATTCAATATGGCGCACAGGCCGATGAGAGCGCGATCCGGCGGCAGTTGCAGGCGATCGCCGTGTTCGGCACGTTCTCGACCTCGCCGGCCGGGACCTATTCCAGCGGACAGGTCTCGGCGCTGAGCCAGAGGGTGGCTCAGGCGCTTGCGCCGCAGCCTGGACAGCAGCGCATCGAGGACATCCAGACCGATATCGCAATGGCCCAGAACACCATGAAGGACGCCACCGCGCGCCAAACCCAGGCCAAGGCGCAGCTCCAGAACATCATTGACCAGGCCGAGTCGGCCCCGCCGGACCAGGTGGCGAGCGAAATCCTGTCACTTCAGAACGCGCTCCAGGCGTCCTACCAGACCACTTCAAAGCTCGCGCAGCTGTCGCTCGTCAAGTTCCTGTAGGAGCCCGCGTTAAGGCTCCATTAACCATGCCTGTTTACCTCTTGGTGAGGATTGAGGCCGCTTGCGGAGCCATTGATGTGGGATCGGATGCAACTCGTGGCCACGCCGAGCTTCGGCGGGCAGGTCCCGCCATCGGTGTCCCACGGCCACATCGCCTCGCAATTCGCAGCCGCACCTGCGGCCGCGGCCGATGCGGCGTGAGCCTGTCGGGATGAGCGCCGGCGCATCCCGTCTGCCAGAGACCGAGCGAGCGTCCGAGGGCGGCTCGCGCTACCGCCTGCGCGATCTCTTCACGCCGCTGGATACGCTGCTCGTCTCTGGCGGAGACCCGCGGCTGGCGCTCGATCCGAAAGAGCGCGTCAACGCCTATGGCTGCGCGCCATCGCCCGAACCCCAGATCTGGAATTTCGCCTCATCGACCGCATCGACGATCTCGCAAGCCGGCTATGACCGCGCTGCGCTGGCGCGCGAGGAGCTGGTCCACAAATCGTTGTTCGACGAAGTCGAGATCGCCTTCGACCGGCGCTGCGAGGACCTGCGCGACGAATTGCGCGGGCACTTTCAGCTGCCGCCGCGCGTCGATGTCGTGTTCTCGCCGTCGGGTACGGATTCCCAGCTCCATGCCTTGTTCCTGGCGCACGCGGCGCTCGGGGCGCCGCCAGTGACGATCGTGGTCGGCGCCGATCAGACCGGCAGCGGCACGGCGCATACCGCGCGCGGACACCATTTCAGCACGATGACGGCGAGCGGCGTTGCGGTGCGCAAGGACGCTGCGATCGCGGGCCTCGCCGGTGACAGCATCGCGGTGCCGCTGCTCGACGCCACGTTCGGCCTCGCGATGCGCACCGATGCGGATGCCGAGGTGATGCGTGCAATCGAGGACAGCCTCGCGCAAGGCCGGCGCGTACTGTTGCACGTTATGGATTCGTCAAAGCTCGGCTGGCGCGCGCCGAGTGCCGCCTGCCTCGATGAGATCGCGCGGCGCTGGCCGCGCAAGGTTCAGGTCGTCGTCGATGCCTGTCAGGCGCGGCTCGGCTGCCGCCGGCTGCGGTCCTATCTCGATCGCGGCTACATGGTGCTGATCACCGGTTCGAAGTTCTTTGGCGGGCCTGCCTTCAGCGGCGCGCTGCTGGTGCCGAAGGGCCTGTCGCGCGGGCTCGACCGGATCGAAGGCGTCGCGCCGGGCTTCTTCGACTATGTCGGCCGCTGCGACTGGCCGATGACGTGGACGGCACTGCGCTCGCGCTTCGAACGCCGTCCGAATTTCGGCCAGTGGCTGCGCTGGGAAGCGGCGCTGGCCGAGATCGGCAGTTACTACGCCGTGCCCGGGGCGTTCCGCGCCAAGGCGCTCGCCGAGCTTGCGGCCGGCATCGACAGCATGATCGCGCTGTCGCCGTCGCTGCGCGCTGTCCCGGCAGCCTTCGACAAGGCGAATGCGGATGACGAGGAATTCGCGCAGCGTACGGTTTTTCCATTCACGCTGCTTCGTAACGGCAAGCCGGTGTCCATCGCCGATACCGGCGCCGTCCATCGTGCGTTGGCGCGCGACATGAACGACGACATCGTCGGGAGCGCAGCGGACCGGCAGGTTGCCGCACAACGCTGTCTCGTCGGCCAGCCGGTGCGGCTGGAGCAACCGGACGGCGTGCCGCAGGCTGCGCTGCGGCTGTGTGTCGGCGCGCGGCTCGTCACCGACGCCTGGTCGGCCGACAGCGCACAAGCGCAACGCAATGTGCAGCACATCCTCGATCGCATCGCCCACGTCCTGGTGAAGACCGAGCTGCTGCTTGACCAAGCCGCCGCTGTGCCGGCGTAGCCCTTATAGGTGTGAGATGTTGCATCCGCTTGCCGCGCCGAACTTTGCCGACCGTATCGGCTTTGCGCATTTGACGCGCCAGGCCTTCGAGGGCGTCGATCTGCACCCGTTGCGAGAGCGGCTGCTGGCGCGGATCGCGGAGGGGACGGCGCAGGCGGGCGAGGGGCTCGATCTGTCCCTGATTGCCCAGCTTCAGGGCGAGAAGGAAGCCGGGCTGGTGATCCAGTCGGAGGTGCTCTCCTTCCACCAACTGTTTCGCACGCCCGCCGCAGTGCCGAAGCCGGGCTTGCGCGTGCTTGCGCTTGCAGCTGACATCGACATGGGCGGCAACACGCCGATCGAATTTTTGCTCGAAGGCTCCGATATCGAGCTCCTGACGCTTTATGTGACCAAGACAACGGGCTTGCCGGAGACGCTGCCTGATCACGATGTTGCCATCGTGGTCGCATCCGACTCCGAAGAATGCCGCGAGGCGCTGGCGCTGATCGAGAAGGCCGCGCCGCGCTGGCCGCGGCCGCTGCTCAATCGCCCCGAGTTGATCGGCAATCTCGATCGCGACAAGCTCTATCGGCTGCTGGCTGGCATCCCCGGCCTCGAAATTCCCGTGACCGCCAACGCGACGCGTGCGCAATTGACCGCTCTCTCGGAGGGGCGGATCGCTTGCGCGGAGATCTCGGGCGAATTGCACTTTCCGATGATCGTGCGGCCGCGCGGCACGCACGCCGGCGTCGGGCTGGCGAAGATCGACGATGCGGCGGCGCTCGCGGCCTATCTTGCCGAACGGCAGGAGCAGGACTTCTTCGTCGCGCGCTTCGTCAACTACGCGAGCCCCGATGGGCTCTATCGCAAAATTCGGCTCACGATGGTCGACGGCAAGCCTTATGCTTGCCACATGGCGATCGCGGATCGCTGGGACATCTGGTATCTCAACGCCTACATGGCGTTCAGCGAGGAGAAGCGCGCTGAAGAAGCCATCTTCATGCAGGACTTCGATCGCGCCTTCGCAGCACGTCACAAGGCTGCGCTCGATGAAATGAGCCGGCGCGTCGGCCTTGATTATTTCATCGTCGATTGCGCCGAGAACCAGAACGGCGAGCTTCTGGTGTTCGAGGCCGACAACACCGCCGTCGTGCACAACATGGATTCGCCCGTCGTGTTTCCGTACAAGCCGCCGCAGATGCGCAAGATCTTTGCCGCGTTCACCGCGATGCTGTCGCGGCATGCAAAAGCGGGCGTGGGGAGTGCAGCATGAACGAGATCATCCGCAACACGCAGGCATCCGTCACGAGCGGATCGCTCGATCCGCAGGACTGGAGCGAGTTTCGTGCACTCGCCCATCGCATGCTGGACGAGGCGATCGACGGTATTGCCAATGTCCGCGCGCGTCCGGTCTGGCAGCCAATCCCCGACGAGGTTCGCGCGGCGGTCCGGACCGACGTGCCGCGCGAAGCGACTTCTCTCGCGGATGTCTATCGCGAATTCTCCGAGAATGTCGCTCCTTACGCGACCGGCAATGTTCATCCCGGCTTCATGGGCTGGGTGCACGGCGGCGGCACCGCCGTCGGCATGGTCGCGGAGATGCTCGCGGCCGGCCTCAATGCCAATGTCGGCGGCCGCGATCACATGCCGATCGAGGTCGAGCGCCAGATCGTCGCGTGGATGCGCGGCCTGTTCGGTTTTCCGCAAGGCGCGAGCGGCATTTTCGTCACCGGTACGTCGATGGCCAATCTGATGGCGGTGCTGGTTGCGCGCACGAGCGCGCTCGGCGCGCTGGCGCGGCAACACGGTATCGGCAATGACGGCGCCCTGCTCACGGCCTACGCGTCGAAGGCCGCGCATGGCTGCATCTCCCGCGCGATGGACATCGCAGGCTTCGGTACCGACGCGTTGCGGAAGATCGATATCGATGCCGATCATCGCATCGATGTCGCTGCGCTGCGCGCGCAGATTGCGATCGATCGCGAGGTTGGCTTCAAGCCGTTCCTGGTCACGGCATCGGCCGGCACCGTCGACATCGGCGCGATCGACGATCTCAGGGCGGTCGCGGATTTGTGCCGCGAAGAAGGCATCTGGTTTCATGTCGATGGCGCCTTCGGTGCGCTCGCGATCCTCTCGCCCGAGCTCGCGCCGTTGCTCGAGGGCATCGAGCTCGCGGATTCGATCGCGCTCGACTTCCACAAATGGGGGCAGGTGCCCTATGATGCCGGCTTCCTGCTGGTGCGCGACGGCGAGCGGCATCGGCAGGCCTTTGCGCAGCCGGCGGCTTATCTGAGCCGCGAGGCGAGGGGGCTTGCGGCCGGTGCTGTCTGGCCGTGCGATCTCGGTCCGGATCTGTCGCGCGGTTTCCGCGCGCTGAAGACGTGGTTCACGCTGAAGACATTCGGCACCGACCGGCTGGGTGCGGTGATCGCGCGCAGCTGCGCGCTCGCAAAATATCTCGAGACGCGCGTGCTCGCCGAGCCCCGGCTCGAGCTGCTCGCGCCGGTCAATCTCAACATCGTCTGCTTCCGCTATCGCGCGAGCGATGCGGTCAATCGCGAGATCGTCGCCGATGTCCAGGAGTCCGGCATCGCCGCACCGTCAAGCACGACGCTGGATGGCAAGTTCGCGATCCGTGCCGCCATCGTCAATCATCGCACCGCCGAGACGGATATCGACGCGCTGGTGTCGGCCGTGCTCAAGTTCGGTGCGCAGCGGACCGGCGGATTGATCGAGGTTGATGCGCCGCCGCTCGCGGCGCAGTAAGGCCAACGGCGGCTGAAACGAAAAACGCCCCGGACCTTGTCCGGGGCGTTTTTCGTTCGGATGCGCGAAGCTTGCTCAGACGGCCGAGCCGACGTCGCCTTTGGGATGCGTGGCCTCGTACTGGTCCCGCAGCTTCGTTTCATAGGCGATCAGCTTGCGGGCTTCCTTGAGCGCCCGGTAGAGATCGCCGCTCATGATGTTGTTGTTGATGCCCTCGATGATCGGCCAGGCGCTCGGCACGGCGGTGACGATGTCGCGCACCAGGTTGAAATAGGTGCCGTGCTGGGTCTGCGGATCCGGCGAGATGTACATCAGCTGCACCGCCAGATAGACGAGCTTGGCCGGCGTGTCGGCGGTCTCGGGCGTGAGGATGTCGCGTTCGCGCAGGATCGGCACGTTCTCGCCGTCGATCAGGAGGCGGGCGCGCTGGTCGGTATTAGTGATCACGCAGTTGCCGACGATGATGCGTTCGTGCGGTCTGAGCTCGACTTTGAGGGCCACGCCTGTTCTCCATCAACGCTTCGGTAACGAGCGACTGTCGCGCAGCTTTCGTGGACGGCTGCCGGCCGCGATTTGGCACGTGAGTGATAACTCCTGCAACCTGTTCGTTGCTCATTAACCACGATGATTGGCGTGCGATGGGCCGCCGCCGTCGACTCCATCAAGTTTTCGAACGATTTTCATCCTTCCTAAAGCATGAGTTCCGAAGCCCGCGGGGATCGGGGCATCCTATCGGTCCGATTCAGGTTTCGTTGATCAGTTGCTTCGTAGCGTCGGGGTACTCGGCCAAGAAGGCCGAAGTTGCGTAAAGCCAGAAAGGTTGTTTCATGTCTCTGTCCAACATCACGCTCTCTGCGTCGGTCCGCCAGAACCTGCTCTCGCTGCAGGGCACCGCTGATCTGCTCGCGACCACGCAGAGCCGTCTCGCCACCGGCAAGAAGGTCAACAGCGCGCTCGACAATCCGACCAACTTCTTCACCGCCGCCGGTCTCGACTCCCGCGCCAGCGACATCAGCAACTTGCTCGACAGCATCGGCAATGGCGTGCAGGTCCTGCAGGCCGCCAACACCGGCATCACCTCGCTGTCGAAGCTGGTCGATACCGCGAAGTCGATCGCCAACCAGGTGCTGCAGCAGCCCTCCGGCTACACCTCAAAGGCCACCTTCACCAGCGCCGCGCCGACCGGTGCCGGTCCGCTGTCTGTCGCGGGTACGGCAACCGATCTGACCGTCGGCGGCACGAACTCGCTGGGTGGCCAGGCCATCAAGTTCGATACGGCCGCGGGCACCACCACGATCACGCTCGGCTCCGCCGCGAACCAGGTCAACACGATCACCGGCCTCAACAGCGCGCTTTCGGCGGCGGGTATTCAGCTGACCGCAAGCGTCAACACCAACGGCTCGCTGACCTTCACCTCGTCCAACGATGCGGCATCCCAGGTCATCACCAACGGTGCTGCCTATGTCGCCCCGGCCGCCACGGCGTCGAGCTCGGTAAACATCGACACCACCAGCGGTGCAGCATTCACCGCCGGAACGATCGTCGCCGCGGTTGCCGACCCGGTGTCGCAGGCCACGCGCTCGTCGCTGGTCAGCCAGTACAACCAGATCATCACGCAGATCACCACCACGGCGCAGGACTCGTCGTTCAATGGCATCAACCTGCTGAATGGCGACTCGCTGAAGCTGGTGTTCGACGAAACCGGCAAATCGGCGACGACGATTACAGGCGTGACCTTCAATCCGGCCGGTCTCGGCCTGAAGTCGCTCACCGCCGGTAACGACTTCATCGACAACACTGCAACCAACACCGTCCTGACGGCGCTCAACACCGCCAGCGTCACGCTGCGGTCGCAGGCGTCGGCTTTCGGTGCCAACCTGTCGATCGTGCAGATTCGTCAGGACTTCAACAAGAGCCTGATCAACGTGCTGCAGACCGGTTCGTCCGCCCTGACGCTGGCCGACTCCAACGAGGAAGCGGCCAACAGCCAGGCGCTGTCGACCCGCCAGTCGATTGCGACGTCCGCGCTGTCGCTCGCCAACCAGTCGCAGCAGAGCGTTCTGCAGCTGCTGCGCTGAGCCTGGCGCAATTCTCGATCTGGAAGAGCGGCGGGGCCTCGGCCCCGCCGTTTTCTTCTCTTGCGCTGCAGTTTGTGTTTTCCGGAATCGTTCGAGGCCTGGCCCCGGGGAGGCTGCTTGACCGATCGACCGGTCTTGACCGTTTGTTAACCATAAGTTTTCGAAAGCGCCTCGGGCGTTAACCAAGACCGGCCTGCTTTATCCTTTGTTGACCATAGGGTCCCTAGGGTTTCCCCATGCGCGGCCAAGGAAGGCCCGCTGAGTTACACCAGAAAGGTCGTTTCGCATGTCTCTGTCCAACATCACGCTCTCCGCGGCGGTCCGCCAGAACCTGCTCTCGCTGCAGGGCACCGCTGATCTGCTCGCGACCACGCAGGGCCGTCTCGCCACCGGCAAGAAGGTCAACAGCGCGCTCGACAATCCGACCAACTTCTTCACCGCCGCCGGTCTCGACGCCCGCGCCAGCGACATCAGCAATTTGCTCGACAGCATCGGCAACGGCGTGCAGGTCCTGCAGGCCGCCAATACCGGCATCACCTCGCTGTCGAAGCTGGTCGATACCGCGAAGTCGATCGCCAACCAGGTGCTGCAGCAGCCCTCCGGCTACACCTCAAAGGCCACCTTCACCAGCGCCGCGCCGACCGGTGCCGGTCCGCTGTCTGTCGCGGGTACGGCAACCGATCTGACCGTTGGCGGCACGAACTCGCTGGGTGGCCAGGCCATCAAGTTCGATACGGCCGCGGGCACCACCACGATCACGCTCGGCTCCGCCGCGAACCAGGTCAACACGATCACCGGCCTCAACAGCGCGCTTTCGGCGGCGGGTATTCAGCTGATCGCAAGCATCAATACCAACGGCTCGCTGACCTTCACCTCGTCCAATGATGCGGCATCCCAGGTCATCACCAACGGTGCTGCCTATGTCGCCCCGCCCGTCACGGCGTCGACCTCGGTAAATATCGACACCACCAGCGGTGCAGCATTCACCGCCGGAACGATCGTCGCCGCAGTTGCCGACCCGGTGTCGCAGGCCACGCGCTCGTCGCTGGTCAGCCAGTACAACCAGATCATCACGCAGATCACCACCACGGCGCAGGACGCTTCGTTCAACGGCATCAACCTGCTGAATGGCGACTCGCTGAAGCTGGTGTTCGACGAAACCGGCAAGTCGACCGTGACGATTGCGGGCGTGACCTTCAATCCGAACGGTCTCGGCCTGAAGTCGCTCACCGCGGGTAGCGACTTCATCGACAACAGTGCAACCAACACCGTCCTGACGGCGCTCAACACCGCCAGCGTCACTCTGCGGTCGCAGGCGTCGGCTTTCGGCGCCAACCTGTCGATCGTGCAGATCCGCCAGGACTTCAACAAGAACATCATCAACGTGCTGCAGACCGGTTCGTCCGCCCTGACGCTGGCCGACTCCAACGAGGAAGCGGCCAACAGCCAGGCGCTGTCGACCCGCCAGTCGATTGCGACGTCCGCGCTGTCGCTCGCCAACACGTCGCAGCAGGGCGTTCTGCAGCTGCTGCGCTGAGTTCGACGGATAGCTGAAAACCAGGCGGCGGGACCTTGGTCCCGCCGCTTTTCTATTGACCGGACCAGTTTGAGAGTTGGCCAGGAATATCTCGTTGGATCGTTTCCGAGGCTGTAATGCCCGGGAATCCAGCGACGAAAAAAGCGGCAGGACAAAGCCCTGCCGCTTGTCGCGAGCGCTGCGGAGACGAGCCGTCAGCGCAAGAGCTGTAGCACACTCTGCTGCGACTGGTTCGCGAGCGACAGCGCGGAGACCCCGATCGACTGGCGGGTCGAGAGCGCCTGGCTGTTGGCCGCTTCCTGGTTGGTGTCGGCGAGCGTCAGGGCGGACGAACCGGTCTGCAGCACGTTGATAATCTGCTTCGAGAAATCCTGGCGGATCTGCACGATCGACAGGTTGGCGCCGAAGGCGGAGGCCTGCGACCGCAGCGTGGTGCTGGCGGCATTGAGCGCGGTCAGAACCTTACCGGTCAGGACGTTGTCCGTGAAATCCACGCCGGCGGTCAACTGGCTCAGGCCGAGACCGTTCGGATTGAAGGTCACGCCCGCGATCGTCAGCGTCGACTTGCCAGTCTCGTCGAAAATCATTTTCAGCGAGTTGCCATCCAGCAAGTTGACGCCATTGAAGGAGGCGTCCTGCGCCGTGGTGGTGATCTGCTGAAGGATCTGGTTGTACTGGCTGACGAGGGTCGCCCTGGCTTGCTGCGAGATCGGGTCGGGCACCGCCGCAACGACGGCACCACCTGCGCCACCGCCCGCGGCATTGCCGCTGATATTGATGGCGTCCAACGCGGCGGGAGCAGCGGGAGCGGCGGTACCCGTGATCACCTGTCCCGCACCGTCATTGGTCGACGTAAAGGTCAGACTGTCAGGGCCGGTGATTGAGCCCGCGAGGTTGACGCCCGCATCCGCCAGCGCCTGATTGAGCTGTGCCAGCGACTGGACCTGTGCGGTCTTGGTCACCGGATTGAAGCTTGACGGGGCAGTGCCGATGGTGATCGTGGCAGCAGTGCCGGCGGAATTGGTAAACGTGTAAACGCCGCCGTTGAGCTTGCTTGTCGTGAGGTCCGCGGAAGTGGCTCCGCCCGTCCCGGTGGGAGCGCCCGTGCCGGTGAACTGGATGTTTGATTTGGTGCTGTAGCCCGTGGGTTGCTGCAGCACCTGGTTGGCGATCGACTTCGCGGTATCGACCAGCTTCGTCAGCGAGGTGATGCCGGTGTTGGCGGCCTGCAGGACCTGCACGCCGTTGCCGATGCTGTCGAGCAGGTTGCTGATGTCGCTGGCGCGGGCGTCGAGACCGGCGGCGGTGAAGAAGTTGGTCGGATTGTCGAGCGCGCTGTTGACCTTCTTGCCGGTGGCGAGACGGCCCTGCGTGGTCGCGAGCAGATCAGCGGTGCCCTGCAGCGAGAGCAGGTTCTGACGGACTGCTGCGGTAAGGACGACGTCGGACATTTGAATGACTTCCCTTGTGTGCACCGCCGGCGTCCTAGTCCGGGTCAATGCGCTTGTGGTTTCAGCCTTCGCAAGAGTGAACAAAAGCTTTTAAAATATGATTAACCACTGCTTACGAAACGTGGTTAACGAGACGTTCCGATCGGCGACGGCTGGGGCAGTGCTGGACAACGCCGCGCTGCTGGCTGGGTCCTGCTTCGGCAGGCCGGTCAGCGACGATCTCAATTCGAAATCCGCCCTTGGTTCGAGCCCGAAACTCCTCTGGTTCAGATCTGATGACGCAAATTCAGTCAGCGGGTAAGTTAATCTTAATTGGCCGCCTTTAGGGGTTACTACGAGGAAGTCCGGAAGCTTGTCAGACGGAACAAGGTTTGCTGAGGTGACGAATGTCTAGTGCTGCCGCTCAAGCCTACGCGCGCGTCGCGAGTACCACCTCATCCCCGCGCGATATTGAAGCCCAGGCATTGTTGAAGGCGGCGAACAAGCTGCAAGCCATCGTATCCGACCCCGATGCGAGCTATGTGCAGATGTCCGAGGCGTTGATCTATAACCGCAAGCTCTGGACAATCTTTCTCAGCGAAGCTCAGCGCGATGGGAACCCGCAGCCAATGGATGTTCGGCAGAACATCGCCAACATCAGCATCTTCGTGCTGTCCCAGACAGCGGCGCTGCAGATCAGCCCCCAGCGGGAGCACTTCAAGCCGCTGATCGAGATAAACCGCAACATTGCAGCCGGATTGAGCGGGCGCGTCTGAGGGGACCTGCCGATTGAGGTGAATTCGGGCGATGGCCGACATCCTTAGCATTCTGAGCAACAGCTATAAGACGGCGCCAACGCCGTCGTCATCGAATGTGAAGTATGTTCCGGTCGATTCCACCCTTTATACGGGAACCTGGAAGGGGACGTACTCCACAGGCGAGAAGTTTTCGTTCACAATCTCTGACGTTCAAGGGTTTCGCGCCAAGGTCAAATACCAGAGCGGCACGGGCCCAGTTCAGTACCAGGACGTACTGATCAAGGAAAATTCCTTCCGAATCGGCGACTCCAAGTTCCTGCTGAAGAAGATCGGTCACGCGCAGATCAAGACGGTCGTCACCAATCCTGCGACCGGGGCGAACGTGCTCAACACGGCATACGCCGACCTGGTCTGATCGCGCCCGGGCTCCGCATCGCGAAGCGTTCTGGTCACCGATCTGCGTTGTCGCGCCGCGCGAGTTAATGTCTCGTTAACCAAATCCATTTACCGTTTGGCAACGGAAATCCACGCTAAGGCCGTAAGCCGACCGTTCGAAAGTAGCTCAGCCGGCCCGTGCGCAGCCGGCGGTGGGGTTCCATGCGATGAACCTGGTCAGCTCGACGGAGCAGGAGCCTTTCATTTCTCGCTTCGTCGAATGCGCCAACGCAGACGGCTTTTTTGGTATGAGCGCAGGAGGTAACAGCGATGGCGCTGAAAGTTGAACTGAAGCCCTTCGAGCGAATCATCATCGGCCAAAGCCTCATCACCAACTCCGATACGCGAACCAGGCTGTTGATCTCGGGAGAGGCGCCGATCCTGCGCGAGAAGGACCTGCTGACCGCGGAGACCGCCAATACGCCCGTGAAGCGGCTCTATCTCTGCATCCAGATGATGTATCTGGAAAACGATATTCCGAAATACCAGGAGCTCTATGTGAGCTTCGTCAAGGATCTGCTCGAGGCGGTGCCGAGCTTCAGAACGTCGATCGAGGCTGCAAGCAAGCTGATCCTGAGCGGCTCTCTGTACAATTCATTGAAGGAGATCCAGAAGCTCGTCAGACGTGAGGAGGAGTTGCTGAAGCAGAGCGTTTAGCTCTGATCAGCCTGCATGTCTTCAGGCGCTGCGGTCGGTCGACAGCGGGCGTTCTGCATCGGCCTTGCTGAGGTCGAGCGCGTGAAAATAGGCGCGGCGGCGCAGCATCGCTTCGTCCGGAAATTGCTCCACGACCCGGTCGGTCTTCTCGTTGACGACCTGGAAAACGAAGGACGCGGCGGCCTGGTTGAACACGACCTGGCGCGAAACGTTCTGGCTGTACTGCAGATCATTGCGCGCGGCCGCGCCGGCGTCGCCAGCACTGACGGCCTGGCTCACGGGCAAATCGGTCCGCACGGCGTCGTTGGCCGCCGCGCTCGACGTCGCTATGGGTAGCGTAGCGGCCGGTATCCCCACCGGCCTGATGCTGAAATCTGTGCTCATGGCAGCCTCCTGGTTGCCTCGACTGAGTCAAATCCCAACCCCTCTCAATAAGCAACCATGGAACACCAGGATTGAAGATCAGGTAAGTAAACGTGCCTAACCGCGCGACGATATCGTCGCGCGGTTTTTCCTAAAATCGTAAGCTGTTTTCGCGCGCTCAGAGCGAGCGGCTGACCGCGAGCGGCGTGATGTGACGCGGGCCGGGCGTGGCGCGACGTCCCGCCGCCGTATAGGTGTTCGGCACGTTGCGCTTCTGGATCTCGGCATTGACGCCGCGCACGACGCTTTCGGAGACCGCGTGCGCGGTCGCGAGCACTGTGAGGTTGACCTGAAGCATCGCGCGGAAGGCGTCGTGGTGTCGATGCAGCGTCGAGAGCAGCTCGGGCGCGGATTTCGCGAGTTGTGCCTGGTTCGCCTTCAACTGGCTGACGGCGCCGACGTAACGCCGCGACAGCTCCTGCTTCTGGCTTTCGAGCGCCATCGCATCGCGAACCTTGCCGGCGCGGACGAGCTCGGTCTCGCGCTCGATCAGGCCGAGCAGGGCGCTCATCGCGTCCATCAGGTCCTCTGCGAGCTTGCGTGCCACAGAGCTCTCGGGCGTGTTGTTCGGGCGCTCTGCGGGCATCGGCCGACGTGACGCGCTGAAATGGTTCATCTCGTTTGACCTTATGCCGTCCGAAGAGTGGTTTTCGCCTGCTGGATGATCAGGGTACGGTAGACGTCGCGGGCGACGCCGACGCCACCGGCGCTGGCGAAGTTCTTGGAATATTGCTCGGTCAGCATCGAGCGCCACACGCCGGTGCCCGGCGTATCGCCGAACGGGCCTTCGCCCTTCAGGCCCGAGGTCATCTGCGCGAACATGCTGTTGAGGAACATGCCCTCGAAATCGGTGGCGGTCTTCTGCGCCTTGGTCTGCACCTGTGGCGAGACCTTCTGAAGCGCGGCGGCGAGCTCGAAGTCGGGCCGCCCGTTGCGGCTCTCCACCGAGAAGGCCGGGTTGGCGACAGTGGTGGAGGTGGTCGTGTTGATGTGCATCACATCACCTCGATGTCGGCTTCGATCGCGCCGGCGGCCTTGATCGCCTGGAGGATGCTGATGAGGTCGCGCGGGCCGATGCCGAGGCCGTTGAGGCCGTCGACGAGCTGCTGCAGCGAGACGCCGTCCTTGACGAGGGCCAGCTTCCTGCCGTCCTCGGTGACGCTGACGCTGCTGCGCGGCGCGACCACGGTGCGGCCGCGCGACAGCGGGTTGGGCTGGCTGACCTGCGGGCTCTCCGAGATCGTGACCGTGAGATTGCCCTGCGCAACCGCGACGGTGGCGACGCGAACGTCGCGGCCCATCACGATGATGCCCGAGCGCTCGTCAATGATGATCTTGGCGGCGAGATCCGGATCGACCTGGAGCTGCTCGATCTCGGTGAGGAAGGCGACGACGTTGCCCTTGAACTCGGGCGGGATCGAAAGCTGCACCGTCGAGGGATCGATCGGCTCGGCGGTCTTGACGCCGAGATAGTCGTTGATCGCCGCTGCAATGCGCTTGGCGGTGGTGAAGTCGGCATTGCGCAGCGCTAGGCGCACATTGGGCAGCCGGTTGAGCGCGAATTCGATCTCGCGCTCGATGATGGCGCCGTTGGCAATACGGCCCACGGTCGGTACGCCGCGCACGATTTTCGCAGCTTCGCCCTCGGCCTGGAAGCCGGAGATCGCGAGCGAGCCTTGTGCCACCGCGTAGACGTTGCCGTCGGCACCGAGCAGGGGGGTGACGAGGAGCGTGCCGCCCTGGAGATTCTTGGCATCGCCGAGCGCGGAGACGGTGACGTCCATGCGCGTGCCTTGCGTCGCGAAGGCCGGCAGGTTGCCGGTCACCATCACGGCGGCGACATTGCCGGTGCGGATGGTGGCGCCGCGGATGTTGACGCCCATGCGCTCGAGCATCGCTTGCAGCGACTGCTTTGTGAAGGGGATGTTGTTGAGGGTATCGCCGGTGCCGTTGAGGCCGACAACGAGGCCGTAGCCGATGAGCTGGTTCTGCCGCACGCCTTCGATATTGGCGAGATCCTTGATGCGCGAGGTCGCGTTTACAGCGGCAGCCGAGAGTGCCAGCGCTGACAGCGCGGCACAGGCCACCCCAAAAACCCCGCTAAGAATCTTCACCCAACGAACGCCTGGCATCCTCTGCTCCCCGAGGCTCCTCACATCTCGGACCGACTGCGACACTCCCATGACGAGCTGGTCCGACGCTTTCCTTGCGAGCGCTGTGCCAACACGGGGCAGAGGGGTTAGGCGATTGAATAGGTTGAATAAATCTCTTCGGATCGGCGCCAGCCGGCATTCGCCCTAAGGAGCGAAACTGCCGCATCCCGGCAGATTTTGCCGGGCCGTTTACGTCCCGTTAACCATAAAGCGGCGAATGTGGCGCACCGATCACCCGGATTGCTTCGATGCGCATCTACGGACCGAATGGCACCACGCTTGGGACGCCGGCCAGCCAGGCAAGGCGAACGAGCTCCGGCACCTTCGTGCTGCCCGACACGACGTCGGCGCAGGAGACGCGCAGCGCCGCCGCACCCAAAGCTTCCGCCAACATCGATGCGCTGCTCGCACTGCAAGGCATCGAGGAAGATCCGATCGAGCGCCGCAAGCGCTCGGTCGCCCGCGGCAAGACCGCGCTCGACGTGCTCGACGATCTCAAGATGGGACTCTTGTCCGGCAATTTCGACGCGTCGACCGTGCTGCGGCTGCGCGATGCGGCCGCGAACCTGAAATCGTCCTCCGGCGATCCCGGTCTGGATTCCGTGCTCTCCGAAATCGAGCTGCGCGTCGAGGTCGAACTGGCCAAGGCCGGGCAGGCGTAGTCAGGCACAGCAGCTGTCGTCGCCGGGCTTGACCGGGCGACCCAGTATTCCAGAGATAGTCATTGTTGAACCGAGAAGCCGCGGCGTACTGGATGCCCCGGTCCAAGGCCGGGGCATTACAGCGGAGTTTGGGGTGGCGCTACGTACTCTCGCGAGAGCGCACTACGCCGCTTGCTCCTTCTGCTGCGCGTCGTAGCGGCGCTGGGCGGCGAGCACGTCTTTCAGATTCTCCTCGGCCCAATCGCGCAACGGATCAACCGCGGCGGCGAGCGTCAGGCCGAGTTGCGTGATCGAATATTCAACCGTCACCGGCACGGTCGCGATGGCGCGGCGCTTGATCAGGCCGTCGCGTTCGAGCGACTTGAGAACCTGGCTCAGCATCTTCTGCGAGATGCCTTCAATCGTGCGGCGCAACTGATTGAAGCGCATCGGCTCCTCGCGCAGCAGCAGCAGGATCAGCACGGCCCATTTGTCGCCGACGCGATCGAGGATCTGGCGCGTGGGGCAGTTCGCTGCATAGACGTCTGGCTTCATCGTCGGTCCTCATCGGTTACTCCTGCGTAATCAGGTAAGCACAAAGTGCTCTCTTAACACCAGCATCCTTTGCGATATCTAGTAACCACTAGTTACTACAAAAGGAGCCTTCCAATGAAAATCGCAGTTGCCGGCGCCTCGGGCCGGGCCGGTTCGGAGATCACCAAGGAACTGTCCCGCCGTGGCCATGGCGTTAGCGCCATTGCCCGGAACCCGGACAAGATCGCGGGCCTGCCGAACGTCACGCCGACCCAGGGCGATGTGCTCGACCAGGCCGGTCTAACCAAGCTCTGGGCAGGGCATGACGTTGCGGTGAGTTCCGTCCACTTCCTGGCGAGCGACCCGCACAAGCTGATCGGCGCGGCCAAGGACTCCAAGGTCGGTCGCTATCTGATCGTCGGCGGCGCCGGCAGTTTGGAGGTCGCTCCCGGCGTCAAACTGGTCACAACCCCTGGTTTTCCGGCCCAATACCAGGCCGAGGCGGAGGCGGGTGGGGCCTTTCTCGACCTGCTGCGGCAGGAAAAGGAACTGAACTGGACTTTCCTTTCGCCCTCGGCGCTGTTCATCGAGGGGGAGCGGACCACCAAGTTCCGGCTTGGCACCGACCAGCTTCTCGCAGATGCGAACGGCAAGAGCTGGATCAGCTTCGCCGACTACGCCATCGCACTCGCCGACGAGATCGAGAGGCCGGCCCATTTGAGGCAGCGCTTCACGGTCGGCTACTAGGCTTTTGGCCGCCCCCGGTCTCTCCAGGATAAACCTTCCTGTGCAAGGGCTTGGGGGCGGTAACCGCGCCATTAAGGAAATATTGTCTGTCACATGGGGTAGCTATATAAGCCCCGGCTCAACGGACCCCGTTCCGTTCACGAGTCGTTGCTTAAAAAGATGGGCCGCCCTTGGAAAAGTTGAAAAACTACCGACCGACCGAAAAAGAGCCTTTCATGAACGACCGGCAGAAGGAGTACTTCCGTTTGAAGCTCCTCGCCTGGAAGGATGAGATCCTCAAAGAGTCCAAGCTCACCCTGCAGGCGCTGCAGGAGGAGAACGTGAACCACCCCGATCTCGCCGATCGGGCATCGTCCGAAACCGACCGCGCCATCGAACTCCGCGCCCGCGACCGCCAGCGCAAGTTGATCGCCAAGATCGACGCCGCGCTCCAGCGTATCGAGGACAACACCTACGGCTATTGCGAGGATACCGGCGAGCCAATCTCGTTGAAGCGGCTCGAGGCCCGGCCCATCGCGACGCTCTCGGTGGAAGCTCAGGAGCGCCACGAGAAACGCGAGAAGGTCTATCGCGACGAATAGAGTCCGAGCCGCAGAGATGCGGCTCTTTGTTTTTGGGCTCACGGCGCCGCTTGAGCGCCGCCGTTTTCGCGCGTAGATTCCCGCCGCCATGATGGTTTGCACTCTCAATATCGCTTCGGTTTTCTTCCTGGGCTGATCCCGCTTCCAGCCGGAAGCGCTGATCGACCGCGCAGGCTGCGCCTGCCGGAACTCCAGTGAACCGAAATGAGCCGGCCGGGTTCCGCATGACGCGGGCCGATGATGGCTGGCGACAGCTTGAGAGACAATCATGGCCGATCGAGATGACACGCGTGCGCTTGAGCCTGCGCAAATCCAGCAATTCATCGAACAGGGCTTTGTCCGGATCGACAACGCCTTTCCCCGCGAACTCGCCGAGCAGGGCCGAGCCATCCTGTGGCGCGATCTGCCGTGCAGCGAGCACGATCCATCGACCTGGACGCGCCCCGTGATCCGGCTGTCCGGCTATGGCGGTCCGCCATTTCGAGAGATCGCCAACATGCCGGTGCTGCATCGCGCGTTCGACCAGCTGGTCGGCGCCGGCCGTTGGCGGGCGCGCAAGGACATCGGCGGCACCTTTCCGGTGCGCTTCCCGCATCCGGACGATCCCGGCGATGCCGGCTGGCATATCGACCTCAGCTTCCCCGGTAAGGACTGCGACCCCAACGAGCAGCACGACTATTCGGCGTGGCGAGCCAACATCGTCTCGCGCGGCCGCGCGCTGCTGATGTTGTTCCTGTTCTCCGATGTTGGCGAGCACGACGCGCCGACGCGGATCAGGAGCGGCTCGCACATGCCAATGGCGCGCTATCTCGCGCCGGCGGGCGAGGCGGGTCGTGCGCGAATGGTGCTGGATGACATGGGAGCCGATTGCGAGATCGCCCTTGCGACGGGTAAGGCGGGCACGGTCTATCTGTGCCATCCTTTCCTGGTGCACGCTGCGCAAAAGCACCGCGGACGGACACCACGCTTCATGGCACAGCCCGACCTTCCTCCGGCCGAGCCCTATCGGCTGGATCGCGCAGACGGTGACTACTCGCCGGTCGAAATTGCAATCCGGATGGCGCTTGGCTACGCCTGAGGCGAGCAGCTTCGGTTTGGTCATGTCGTGGTGCCGTCGCGATCGCGAAAAATGACTCGGGATCAATGAGGTAGAGTCGATTCCTGCAAGCTCACGTGAGTTCACATGAGAAACAGCCTTCACTTCAGGTGCGGGAGGATTTGCGAGTCGCATCAACGAGATCGGCTCGGATGCTGAGGGACTGATCAAGCAGCATCAAGTTTCGCTGCAATCGGGCTTCAAGTGACGCTGCAAGGCGCGCCTCTCCATAACGCCTGGACCAGCTCAATATTTCCTTAAACGCCGGCAGCAGGCCGTAAGCCGCATCCGTCAGCTCGTACTCGACCCGCAACGGCTTCTCCGCGAAGGCGGTGCGCGACACCAGCCCGTCCTGCTCGAGCTCGCGCAGCTGCGTGGTCAGCATGTGCTGGGTGATGCCGCCGATCGACCGCCGCAACGCGCCGAAACGAACCGCGCCGTTCATCAGCGCGAACAGGATCTCCAATTTCCATTTGCCGCCGAGCGCGTGGATGGCGCGCTTGAAATCGGCGAGCAGGGCGGGGTCCGGGCTGCAATCGCAGTCGCCGTCGCAAACGCTGGTCAGGTTTTCCATACCGGTCTCGAAATCCATTCTACTTGTTCCCTTGGGAGATAGTGACCAGATGCGGCCTGGAGCAGGATGGCGGAACCAATTTGCGCACCCGGCATGAGGGGAATTTGGCAATGAGCACTGTTCTGGTCACCGGCGGATCCGGCTTTGTCGGCATCCATGTCGTCCTGCAGCTTCTGGCCGCCGGTCATGCGGTGCGAACGACGGTGCGGCGGCCGGAGCGGCAAGCCGATGTGCTGGACATGCTGCGCGAGGGTGGGGCGGGTTCGCCGGAGAATCTGTCCTTCTTCACCGCGGACCTCACGGCAGACGAGGGCTGGCAGGCGGCGGTGACGGGCTGCGACTACGTGCTCCACGTCGCCTCGCCGCTGTCGACCAGTGTGCCCAAGGACGAGAACGAGATGATTGTGCCTGCCCGCGACGGTACGCTGCGGGTGTTGCGTGCGGCCCGGGACGCCGGCGTCCGGCGGGTCGTCATCACCTCGTCGCTGGGCGCGATCGGCTACGGCCATCCGCCGCGGGACCGGCCGTTCGACGAGACCGAGTGGACCAATCTCGCGGGCAGCGACGTGCAGCCGTATATCAAGTCCAAGACGCTGGCCGAGCGTGCGGCCTGGGATTTCGTCGCGCGCGAGGGCGGCGGGCTCGAATTGTCGGTGATCAACCCCGCCGGCATTTTTGGCCCGGTGCTGGGGCCGGATTTCTCCGGCTCGATCGAGATCGTCAAATCGCTGCTCGACGGCGCCATGCCGGCGGCGTGGTCGACGTGCGCGACGTCGCCGATCTGCATTTGCGGGCGATGACCGCGTCGGAAGCCAAAGGCGAGCGCTTCATCGCCGTGTCCGGCGAGACGCTGTCGATCCTCGACATCGGCAGGGTGCTGCGGCGGGAACTGGGACCAAAAGCGCGCCGGGTTCCGCGGCTCCAGGCCCCGGATTGGCTGGTGCGGCTTGCCGCGCGCCGGATTCCCCGCCTGCAGGCGGTCGTGCCGATGCTCGGCCGCGTCAGGCATTCCACCAGCGCCAAGGCGAGGTCGCAACTCGGCTGGCAGCCCCGTTCCAACGATGAGGCGATCCTCGCCACGGCCGAGAGCCTGATCCGGCTCGGCCTGGTCAAGGCCTAAGAACCAACCGCGCTTGTCAGGCCCGAGCAGGGATGCTCCACTGCCGCCCTCGATTGTGATGCGTGGGAGGCGGCGCCGATGGACAAAATTCTCGAAGCCGCAAAGGCGATCGCGCTGGCGCGCCGCAACCATGCACCGCTTGCGGCACTCGAGGTTCCGCCTGATGACGAAGCCGAGGGCTATCAGGTCCAGCGCGCGCTGCATGACCTTCTATTGAAGAATGTCGGGCCGCTGGTCGGCTACAAGATCGGCTGCACCAGCCAGGTGATGCAGGAGTACATCGGCATCCCGCACCCCTGCGGCGGCGGCGTGTTCCAGAAGGGCGTGCATGACAGCGGCGTCAAGCTCGCCGCCTCCGACTATGTCCGGGTCGGCGTCGAGTGCGAGATCGCCGTGCGCCTGCAGCGCAACCTCGCCGCCGGCGAGGCGCCGTTCACCGCCGAATGGGTCGGCGAAGCGATCGAGGCCTATCATCCCGCGATCGAGATTGTCGACGACCGCTACGTGAAATGGCAGACGATGGGCGCGCCGACGTTGATCGCGGATGATTTCTTTGCAGCCGGTTGCGTGCTCGGCGCCTCCGTTCCGCGCTCGGCGGTGCCGGACCTGAAGGCGGTCAAGGGCCGCGCCCTCGTCAACGGCGAGGAGGTCAGCCACGGCACCGGCGCCGACGTGCTCGGCCATCCCCACAACGCTCTCGCCTGGCTCGCCAACCACCTCGCCGCCGACGGCAAGGGTTTGCATGCGGGGCAGCTCGTGCTGACCGGAAGCCTGGTCAAGACACTGTGGCTGAAAGCCGGCGACAAGGTGCGGATGGAGCTCGACGGGCTGGGCGTGGTGGAGGCGGAGTTTACGTGAGGGCGCCGCGGCACCCTCCGCCGTCATCGACGTAGGTTGCGGCGCGACTTCGTTCTTTCAATCTACATCGCATTCGCAGACATACCTTCGCATCCTCGCGGCATCTCCGCCCGAGTTTTGCAATCGTCTCACCCTCCTGAAGATCAAGAAGGCGCAGGGAAGGCCGGGCGCCGGCTGGCACACGCCCTCTTGTGGAATAGAACATAACGGGAACATAATGGAACGGTCGGATCGTGTCAACAAGAATTTCATTAATCCGAAAATTCTGAAATTGAAAATTGGTAACGAATATGGTACCAAAGGTCAAGATCGCGGAATACAGCACCGATGATCGCAGCCCCTTTCGCGAGTGGCATGATGGGCTTGACGCGCAGGCAGCCGCGGCTGTCTCCGTTGCAATTGGACGGCTCGCCGATGGAAATACCTCGAACGTGAAGTCGATCGGGCACCAAGCAGAGGCAGCAGAGCGACATCAGTGTCGCGCTTCGCCGGTGGCGCGACTACAAGGCACGAAAGCGGAAGAAGGGATGAGCCGATGCCGTTGACCCATAGTTTTCAACAAACCATTCGCGCCCGGGCGGAGCGCGATCCCGCCTTTCGCGAGGCACTGTTTCAGGAGGCGATGCAGTCCCTGTTGCAAGACGACGCCGACTATTGCCGCACCGCGCTCCGGACCTACATCAACGCGACCATCGGTTTCGAGCGGCTGAGCGAGGTGCTCGATCGCCCGCAGAAGAGCTTGATGCGGATGTTCGGGCCGGGCGGAAATCCAACGATGGCCAACCTGATGGCGGTGATCCACGCGCTTCAGAAGGAGACCGGCGTGCATCTGGAGATACGGGCTGTCGCGGATGCGGCGTGAGGAGTGGACGCTCTCTCCAACGTCATTGCGAGGAGCTCTTGCGACGAAGCAATCCAGAGTCTCTCGGCGGATGCATTTCTGGATTGCTTCGCAACGCTCGCAATGACGGAGCGTAAGGTCACACCATCGCCCAAAATACATGCGGCCCTCGCCAGGGGAGCTAGCGAGGGCCGCGTCGTACATCGTCGTTCGCGCCTAGGTTCGCGAACACGATGTGGGAGCTCGGGAGAGACTTAGAAGGGCAGCAGCACGTCCATGACTTGCTGGCCGTAGCGCGGCTGCTGCACGTCCATGATCTGGCCGCGGCCGCCATAGGCGATGCGGGCCTGCGCGATCTTGGTGGAATCGATGGTGTTGTCGCTCTGGATGTCCTCGGGGCGAACGATGCCGGCGACGATCAGTTCGCGGATCTCGTAGTTGACGCGGATCTCCTGCTTGCCTTCGACCACGAGATTGCCGTTCGGCAGCACCTGCGTCACGACCGCGGCGACGTTGGTCTGCAAGGCTTCCTTGCGGTCGACGCTGCCCTTGCCTTCGCTGGAGGCGGTGGAGTCGGCGGTCAGAATGCGGCCGGGCAGAATCTTGTTCGCCTGCGTGATGGTCTTCGCCCCGATGAAGTCGGTAATGCCTGAATCTTCCTTGTTGGTGCGACTGCGCTGGGTGTCGTTCTCGATATTGGCCTTGTCGGTGATGTTGACGGCCACCGTCAGGAGGTCGCCGACCTGGTGGGCGCGCTGATCCTTGAAGAAGGCGCGGCTGCCGTTGCGCCACAGCGAGTTCGGATTGTAGGAGGCGACTTCCGGCTTCGGCATCGGCATCTGCACCGGCTTGTAGCCGGGCTGCGTCGTCGGATTGTCGATCGCCGACAATTTCGGTTGCTCGCCGATCTGCGACAGGCGGTCGATCGAGGAGCAGCCGCTTGCGAGCGCGCAAGTGGCGAGCAGCAGGGCAGAGATCGCAATGCGACGAAGACGGGAAGCCGAACTGAACGAGGACATGACTTACTCTTACTTTGCCTGAGCTTGCGAGACGCGAGCTTGCGGGATCTGGGCTTGTGCGATCTGGGCCGGCGACGCGGGGGCCTGGACCAGGTTCCGGACGAGGGCATCGGTGTCGACGGGGGCGGGCGCTTCGTCACGCCTGAGCGAGGAGGTCTGCTCGACGGCAGCCGGCATCGGCGCGGACTGGCTGGCGCCCTGCACGGTCACCTGGCCGCGGGCGGTGACGACGCCGCTCAGCGTACGCTTGGTCTGCAAATTGAGGACGCTGACGGTGTCGCCCTCGGCGCCGCTCTCGATCGCCTTGCCGCGGGTGGTGAGATAGATCCCCGGGACCTGGTAGATGACGGTGACGCTCTGGTCGCGCGTTACGAATTCGGGCTTGGCGATGTCGGCGGCGCGGATCGGCGTGCCGGCGCGCATCGGCCGGCGCAGCTGCATGCCGACGGCGCGGTCGCGCAGCGCAGGCTCACCGGTCACGTCGGCCTTCGGCCGTCGCTCCTGCGCGACGTCCGAAGATTTCAGCGTCTCGGTGCGTTCGACGTCGCGGGTCAGGACGGCGACCTCCACGGTCTCGATCGCAGTGCCGGTCAACCGCAGCTTGGTCGGCGCGGCGTTGCTGTCGTTGCTGATCTCGAAGGCGAGGTCGAAGCGGCCGCTGCGGGCGTCGTAGCGCGTCGCGACCGGCTGCAGCGCGCCGGAGTTGGAGGCATCGAGCCGCATGTCGGAAACGCCGCGGTCGAAGGTCACGGCGATGTTGGCGGCGCCGCCAAGGCCGAAGCGGCGCTCGAGCGCGGCGGCGACCGCGTTTTCGAGATCCTTGTTGGCAAGGGTGCGGGCCAGCCGCGTGACCTGGACTTCCCTAATATCGCCGGTCATCACGCCGATCACCTGCTTGGCCCGGAGCACGCTCAGGACCTGGGCGACCGGCAGCGCGCCGGTGGTGCCGAGGTCGGGCGAGCGATAGACCGGGATCAGCGCGGCCGAGCCGGCATTGTCGATGAGGTCGCCGACCCGAACCACATCCGAACTGACGGTGACGCTGGCGCGCAGCGTCAGCGCCGCGATGCCGTCGTCGGCGGCCTGCGCCGGCAGCGCCAGCACGAGCAGGGCGGAGAGGGTGATGAGCGTGGTGCGGATCATGATCATCACCTCAGCGGAACAGCGCCGTGGTCGATTGCATCATCTGGTCTGCGGCGCTGATCACCTTGGCGTTCATCTCGTAGGCGCGCTGCGCGGCGATCAGGTCGCTCATCTCCGAGACGACGTCGACATTGGCCTGTTCGAGGCTGCCTTGGGTGATCTTGCCGTAGCCTTCGGAGTTCGCGGTGCCGTCCTGCGGCGCGCCGGACGACGTCGTCTCGGTGAACTGGTTGCTGCCGACCGGCTGCAGGCCCGCCTTGTTGATGAAACGGGTCACGCCGATCTGGCCGAGAATGGTGTTGCTCGACGAGCCCGGCAGCGTCACCGACACCTGGCCCTGCTCGTTGACGGTGATGCCCGAGGCGTTGTTCGGGATCGTGATGGTCGGCTGCACCGGGTTGCCCTGCGCCGTGACGACGCGGCCCTGGTTGTCCATCTGGAACGTGCCGTCGCGGGTGTACTGGTAGGTGCCGTCAGGCATCAGGATCTTGAAGAAGCCTTCGCCGGACATCGCGAGATCGAGGTCGTTGCCGGTCTGCGACAGCGTGCCCTGCGTCATGCTGCGGGGGGTGCCGACGGTCTTGACACCGCCGCCGATGTCGACGCCGACCGGCAGGATGGTGCCTTGGTCCGAGGCCTGCGCGCCGACGCGGCGGACGTGTTCGTAGATCAGGTCCTGGAACGCCGCGGTCTGCTTCTTGAAGCCGGTGGTGCGCAGGTTGGCGATGTTGTTGGAGATCACCTGAACGTTGAGTTCCTGTGCCGCCATTCCGGTCGCAGCGGTGTGGAGCGCTTGCATGTCAGTGGTCCCCTCGTCAGGCCGGAACGTCGGCGAGCTTTTCGATCGCCGATTTGTGGAGGTCGCTCTGCTGCTGGAGCAGGTTGGCGATCGCGGTGTAGCTGCGCATGACCTCGACCATGCGGCTCATCTCGCCGACCGAATTCACGTTCGACTTCTCGATGTAGCCCTGCTGCAGGGTGGACTTGGAGTCGGTCTGCTGGTTGGCGGAGCCGGCGCTATAGAGATTGGCGCCGAGCTTGGTCAGCTTGGCCGGATCGTCGAACGACACCATGCGGATCTTGCCGCGGATCGAGTCGGTCTTGGCCGTGCCTTCGAGCACCGTGACGGTGCCGTCGGCGGCGACGTTGATGTCATGGTCGGTCGGCTGGAACACGATCGGGCCGCCGGTGCCGAGCACGAGATTGCCATCGGAGGTCATGAGCTGGCCGGTGCTGCTCAGCGCGAACTTGCCGTCGCGGGTGTAACGCTCGGCGCCATTGGCCTGCACCGCGAAAAACGCGTTGCCGCTGATCGCCATGTCGAGCGGGTTGTTGGTCGCCTCCATCGGCCCCTGGCCGACGTCACGGTAGGTGCCGCGGTCCTGCACATAGGAGACCCGGCGGTCGGAGCCGACGAAATTGTCCTCATGTGCGTTCGAGTTGAGGTACTCCTCGAACAGCGAATGGTCGGCCTTGAAGCCGTTGGTGTTGGCATTGGCGACGTTGTTGGCGATGACATCCATCTGCCGTTCCAACGTCATCTGCCGTGACAAGCCGATCAGAAGCGCATTCTGCATCGGTCAATCTCCCCTGCATGAGATCTGCCATTTCGCTCTCCCAAGCGCCCTGGCCGATCCGTGAACGAGGCCGTCGGGTTCTCCCAAACCGTTCGGTCTCGCCCCTTTCTCAGCGAAAGCCGTGCCAACTTGAAATAATGCGCAAATACAATGGGTTGGCTATTTTCCGGCGGCGCGGGTGGGGGGCAGAAAGGTTCTGTTAGCCATGTTTGCCCGGCAGATTTTTCCTAGCGGAGGCCCAATCGAAAGATTCCGTTAACCATTATTACCGTAGCGTTTGCTTGTAAGAGGAGCGCTTTGCGCTGGGGCATTTGTATCGCGTCACTGTCTGCCAGGAGGCTTCGCTCTTTCGACCCATTTTGAGATGAGCGAGCCCGGACGATCATGGCAGAGAATGAAGCGGAAGGCGGCGCAACCGCCGAAGGCGCGGAAGCCGCTGCCCCCAAAAGCAAGTTCAAGCTGATCCTGATCATTGTCGGCGCGCTGGTCGTGCTCGGCGGCGGCGCCGCAACCTGGTTCCTGTTCTTCCGCCATGGCGAAGACGAGCACCATGCCGAGGCGGCGCCCCCGCCGAAGCCGCCGGTCTTCGTCGAAGTGCCCGACATGATGGTCAACCTCGCCGGCGCGCCCGGCGAACGCGTGCAATATCTCAAGCTCAAGATCGTGCTCGAGCTGAAGGAAGAGAAGCAGGTCGAGGCGATCAAGCCGACGATGCCGCGCGTGACCGACATCTTCCAGACCTATGTGCGCGAGCTCCGCTCCTCCGACCTCAACGGCTCCGCCGGCGTCTTCCGCCTCAAGGAAGAGCTGACCAAGCGCGTCAACGCCGCGGTCGCGCCGGTGCAGGTCAGCGCGGTGCTGTTCAAGGAAGTCGTGCTCCAGTGAGGATGCTGCGGAAGGGGACGGGCTAGCGTCATGGCCGGCAACGAGCAGATGGACCAGGATGCGATTGCCGCCCAATGGGAGGCGTCGCTCGATTCCGAGGATCCCGCGGAGGCCGCGAAGGCTGCTGCCGAAAACGAACTATCGGAGACCATGGCCCTGCAATGGGCGGCCATGGTCGAGGATGGCAGCCGCGATCTCGGCAACGGCAAGAACTCCGGCGAGCGGGTGCTGTCGCAGGAGGAGATCGACAATCTCCTCGGCTTCACCGTCGGCGACGTCACGCTCGACGACCATTCCGGCATCCGCGCGATCATCGATTCGGCGATGGTCTCCTACGAGCGTCTGCCGATGCTCGAAATCGTCTTCGACCGCCTAGTGCGGTTGCTGACGACGTCCTTGCGCAATTTCACCTCCGACAACGTCGAAGTCTCGCTCGACCGCATCACCTCGGTGCGCTTCGGCGACTACATGAACTCGATCCCGCTGCCTGCCGTGCTCTCGGTCTTCAAGGCCGAGGAGTGGGACAATTTCGGCATGGCGACGGTCGATTCCAGTCTGATCTACTCGATGATCGACGTGCTGCTCGGTGGCCGCCGCGGTTCGAGCCAGCTCCGCATCGAGGGGCGGCCCTACACCACGATCGAGACCGAGCTGGTCAAGCGCCTGGTCGAGGTGGTGCTGGCGGACGCCGAGCAGGCGTTCCGGCCGCTGTCGCCGGTAACCTTCACGATCGACCGGCTCGAGACCAATCCGCGCTTCGCCGCGATCAGCCGTCCCGCCAACGCCGCGATCCTGGTGCGCCTGCGCATCGACATGGAAGATCGCGGCGGTAACATCGAACTGCTGTTGCCTTACGCGACCATCGAACCGATCCGGGCCGTCCTGCTCCAGATGTTCATGGGCGAGAAGTTCGGCCGCGACCCGATCTGGGAAGGCCATTTCGCCACCGAGATCGTGCAGGCCGAGATTTCCGTCGACGCCGTGCTCTACGAGGCCGACATTCCGCTCAAGCAGCTGATGCGGCTGAAGGTCGGCGACACGCTGCCGCTGGACATGCGCGCCGATGCCAATGTCACCGTGCGCTGCGGCGACGTCACGATCACCGAAGGACGCATGGGCCGGGTCGGGGAGCGCGTTGCGATCCGCGTGACGAAACCCCTGCGCAAGCCAAGTACGACACTTGCGATGTTCGAGAAGGTGGACGAACAGAACAAGCTAATGGAGGCCCCATGAACCACTCCCTGGGAATGGCGATCGAGACGCTGGTGGCTATCCTGCTGATGCTCACGATCGGCTACTGCATCCTGCTCAACAAGCGGCTGACGCGGCTGAAGGCGGACGAGCATTCGCTGAAGGCTGTGATCGGCGAGCTCATCACCGCGACCGAGATCGCCGAGCGCGCGATCGGCGGGCTCAAGCTCGCGGTGCGCGACGTCAACGAGAATCTCGGCAGCCAGCTTGCCGCCGCCACGCAGATGTCCGACCAGCTCCACAAGCAGCTCGGCGAGGCCGATAACGTGGTGCGTCGCCTCTCCAAGATCGCGATCGCGGCGCGCCCCGTCACGAATCCGGACATGGCGACCGCGCCCGCGGCCAAGCCGTCTCCGGCGAAGGCGGTGGCAGCCGCCGCCGAAGCCTTCTCCGAGCGCCGAAGGTCCAACGGCCTTGCTGCATAAAGTCAGGGTATGAAGTCCTTTCGTAACATCCGCGTCATTCCGGTCGTCCTGGTTGCGGTCGCAGGTCTCGCCACACTGAAAGTGGCGGGGCTCGTGATCAATGGCGGCTATGTCTTCGACTACCAGCCGAAGCAAGTGAAGAAGTCCTGGGCGCAGGAGAATTTGAATTTTCCCGGGGGCGAGGACCCTGACATCACCGGCTCGACGCATGGCGCGCCGAAGGAAGCGCCGAAGCCGGCCGCGCCCGAGACCAAGCCCGAGGGCACCCCGGTCAAGATGGACGAGGCTCAGCCGCAGGTTTCGGCCTCGGAGCGCGCGATCCTGGAACGGCTGCAGGCGCGCCGCCAGGAGATCGAGTCCCGCCAGCGCGAGATCGATATCCGCGAGAGCCTTTTGAAGTCGGCCGAGAAGCGCATCGAGAACAAGGTCGAGGAGATGAAGGCGGTGGAATCCCGCATCACCGCGACTCAGGCCGAGCAGAAGGCCGCGGAGGCCCAGCGCTTGAAGGGCCTCGTGACCATGTATGAGGGCATGAAGCCCAAGGACGCCGCGCGGGTGTTCGACCGGCTGGAAATGGGCGTGCTGATCGAGATCGCCTCGGCGATCGCTCCGCGCAAGATGTCCGACATCCTCGGATTGATGTCGTCCGAAGCTGCCGAGCGGCTGACGGTCGAGATGGCGCGCCGCGCCAATGGGGGCGGGGATCAGGCTGCTTCCGCCGGCGATCTTCCCAAGATCGACGGCAAGCCGACGCAAAAGCCGAATTGAGGACTCATACTTAAGAAGTCCTTAATTGGCAAAACCTACATTCGAAGGCATGGGCCGGCACCAGTGCCGGCGTGGACCCGTCGAGCTGGAAGAATTGCCAATGGCGCGAGAGGCTGCCGCTGGAATTGTGTCGCGAGCCCGCGCTTCGGCGCTGGGGCTGTCGCGCCATGTCCGGAAAGCGCACGTGCTGGCAGCCTGCCTCCTGATCAGCCTTGGAGCGCCCGCGCGTGCCGCTGATGCGGTCCGGGGCGAGGCGAGTTTTTCGGCCGGTGGCGGCTTTGCCCGTCTCGTCATCAAGCTCGGCGAGGACGTTCCCTCCGAGGTGACGACCGCCGGCTCCATTCTCATCATCCGCTTCGACCGTCCCGTCGACGTTCCCGTCGAACGCGTGCCGGAAGGCGCGCCCGACTACGTCAACTCTGCCCGGCGCGATCCCGACGGCAGCGCTATCCGGCTGTCGCTGGCGCGGCGCGTCACCGTCAACACCATGAATGCCGGCGAGCGTACCTTCGTCGATCTGATGCCGGAAGGCTGGAAGGGGCCGCCACCGAGCCTGCCTCAGGAGGTGGTCAAGGAACTCGCCGAGCGCGCGCGCGCCGCCGAGCGCGCACTACGCGCCCAGCGCGCCGCGGCCGAAGGCAAGAAGCGTCCGCCGATCCGCGTGCGCGCCTCGATGCAGCCGACCTTCGTGCGCTTCGTGTTCGAGATGCCCGACGGCGTCGGCGTCTCCTCCGTGCTCAACGAGCAGAAGCTGACGCTCGCCTTCAACGCCAATCTCAGCTTCGACCTCGCGGATGCCGTCGTCGCCGCACCGCCGAACGTCGCCTCGATCAAGCAGAAGTCCGATATCGACCAGACCAGCATCGAGATCGCGCTGATCGGCGATTCCGACGTGCACTCCTTCCGCGACGACAAGAACTACGTCGTCGACATCGCCTTCCAGCCCGACAAGGGCAAGATGGCGGCGACGCCCGAAGCCGCGATCGCGAAAGCCGAAGCCGGCGGTCATGGGCCGGCCGCTGAAAAGCCGGCGGCCGCGAAGCCGAATGACGCTCATGGCGAGATCAAGCCGCCGACCTCGGAGACGATCGCGCGCGAAGCCAAGATCGAGGTCAAGCCCGAGGTGAAATCGGAGGCGAAGCCGGAAGCGCCCGCTGCGATGCCGCCCGCCGAGGCGCCAAAGCCGGCACCGGCGATCACCTCGACCGAAGCTCCGCACGTCACGGAAGCGCCCAAGCCTGTGCCGCCCGCAATGGAAGCCGCCGCGCCGGCTGTTCCTGCGAAGCCGGTGGTAACCGAAGCTGTCAACGAGGCCGTGAAGGAAGCCGCGAAGGAGCCGGTCAAGGAAGCGCCCAGGGAGGCGATCAAGCCTGCGCCCGTCGAGGCCCAAGCTTCGCCACCGCCCGCGGCGGCCAGCGTCGATGCGCGTCGCGACAGCGACGGCCTGCGCGTGACGTTCCCGATTCCTGTTGCAACGCCGGCCGCCGCGTTCCGCCGCGGCGACACGGTGTGGCTGGTGTTCGACACGCCAAAGCCGATTGACGTCGAGGCGATCCGCGCCCGAGGCGGCGCGATGATCGGCGAGGTCAGCCGCATGCCGCTCGCGAAGGGGCAGGCGGTGCGCATCCGTCTCACCCGTCCGCTGGTCTACTCGCTGACCAGCGAGGAGGTCGGCAAGGAGACCAACTGGCTGTTGACGCTCGCCGACAAGATCCAGGCAACGCCGTTGCCGCTGATGATGTCGCGCAACATCACCGATCCCGCGCTCGCCAACATCGCCATTCCTTTTGCCAATCCAGGCCTGCTGCACAAGCTCACCGACCCCGATGCCGGCGACATGCTCTATGTCGTCACCGCGCAGCGGCCGGTCCGCGGCTTCATCAAGCGGCAGGATCTCGTCGATCTCTCGCTGCTGGAATCCGCCCATGGCATCGCGATCCGGCCGAACTCGGACGAGGTCGGCGTCGAGGTCGGATCGGACAAGGTCATTCTCGGCAAGAAGAGTGGCCTGACGCTGTCGCCGGTCGACGTCTCGGCGGAGCGCGCACCGACGGCGGTGCGGCCGGTCTTCAATCCCGAGGGCTGGCGCAAGGGCCAGGCGGAAGATTTCTGGACCCGCCAGAGCGATCTGATCACGGCGATCTCGGCCGTCGAGCCGGCGCAGCGTTCGCTGCCGCGGCTCGATCTCGCCCAGTTCTACATGTCGCGCGCGATGTATCACGAAGCCAAGTCCGTGACCGAATTGATGCTGAGCGATCCCCTCAACAAGGAGGAGAGCAGTGCGCTGATTATCCACGCCATCGCGAGCATCCTGATCGGGCGGCCGGCACAGGGCCTGAAGGATCTCGCCAATCCCGTGATCGGCAACAGTCACGATTCCCAGCTCTGGAAGGCGCTCGCCTATGCGCGCCAGGGCAAATGGGCGGACGCCCGCGAAAAATTCAAGAATGTCGAATTCGCCATCGCCTCGCTGCCGCTCGACATCCAGCGCATCGTGACGATGGATGCGATGCGCGCCTCGCTCGAGGTGAAGGACTATGCCGGCGCTTCCAAGCGCCGCGGCGAGATCGAGGTGGTCGGCGTGTCGCCAGAGGCCGGGCCCGGCTTTGCCGTGCTGCACGGCCGGCTCGCCGAGGCGCTCGGCCACGACAAGGACGCGCTCGACGACTACAAATTCGCCGCCGCCTCGAACGACCGGCCGGCCGCCGCCGAAGCCAAGCAGCTCCAGGTCGCGCTGCGGCAGAAGCGTGACGAGATCAGCAAGGAAGACGCGCTGAAGGAGCTCGAGACGCTGTCGATGACCTGGCGCGGCGACGCGATCGAGGTCAAGACGCTGCAGATGCTGTCGCAGCTTTATTCCGAGAACGGACGCTATCGCGACGCGCTCACCGCGGCGCGCACCGCGACCAGGCTGCAGCCGAACGCGGAAGCCTCGCGCCAGGCGCAGGATCTGGCGTCGGACCTGTTCACGCAGATCTTCCTCGGGCCGAAGGGCGATGAGCTGCCGCCGGTCGAGGCGCTCGGGATGTTCTACGAGTTCCGCGAGCTGACGCCGATCGGCCGACGCGGTGACGAACTGATCCGGCGCCTGGCCGATCGTCTCGCCTCGATCGATCTGCTCGACCAGGCCGCCGAGCTCCTGCAATACCAGGTCGACCACCGGCTCGAAGGCGCGGCGCGCGCGCAGGTCGCCGCGCGTCTTGCCATGATCTATCTCGCCAACCGCAAGCCCGACATGGCGATCACGGCGCTGCGCGCAAGCCGCATCAGCGACCTCTCCGGCGAGTTGCGGCAGCAGCGCCTGCTGCTCGAGGCGCGCGCGCAGAGCGATGTCGGCCGCCATGACCTCGCGCTCGACATCGTTTCCAACGTCAGTGGGCGCGAGGTGCTGCGGCTGCGGTCCGACATCTTCTGGGCGGGGCGGCGCTGGCGCGAATCCGCCGAGCAGATCGAGCTCTATTACGGCGACCGCTTCCGCGACTTCAAGCCGCTCAACGCGGTGGAGAAGAGCGACATCATCCGTGCCGCCGTCGGCTATGCGCTCGCCGACGACTCGATCGGGCTGTCGCGCTTCCGCGAGAAATACGCCCCCCTGATGAGCGAGAGCGCCGACCGGCTCGCCTTCGACATCGCCAGCAAGCCGGCCGCGGCGTCCAGCGCCGAATTCGCCGAGATTGCGAAACTTGCCGCAAGCGTCGACACGCTCGACGGCTTCCTCCGCGAGATGAAGCAGCGCTTCCCCGATGCCACTGCGCGCGCACCCGCCGCTCCGCAGGCCAAGGACGAGACCGATCATACCGGCTCGCTACCGACGATCCCCGTCGTGCGGCAGATCAAGATGACGCGGTAGGACCCCTGCTGCTGGCCTCTCGACCGAAGCCCGGCGATGACAGCGGAAGTCGCCGCCACTACCCCCCGTAACTCTGCACCAGACTTCCCGCCACCAGCGACCAGCCGTCGACCAGCACGAAGAAGATCAGCTTGAAAGGTAGCGAGATCGTCGCGGGCGGCAGCATCATCATGCCCATCGACATCAGCACCGAGGCGACGACGAGGTCGATGATCAGGAAGGGGAGGAACAGCAGGAAGCCGATCTCGAAGGCGCGCTTCAGCTCGGAGATCATGAAGGCGGGGACGAGGATGCGCAGCGCGAGCTCGTCGGGTGTCGCCGGCGGCGGCTCGCCGGAGAGATCGAGAAACAGCTTCAGGTCTTTCTCGCGCACGTTCTTCTGCATGAAGCCGCGCAAGGGGACGGCGGCGCGCTGCAGCGCGTCCTCGACGCCGATCTGGTTGGCGACGAGCGGGCGGATGCCGTCGTCGTAGGATTTCTGCAGCACCGGTCCCATCACGAAGAAGGTGAGGAACATCGCCAGCGCCAGGATCACCGAGTTGGGCGGCGCGGTCGCCGTGCCCATCGCGGTGCGCAGCAGCGACAGCACGACCACGATGCGCGTGAACGACGTCATCATGATCAGGATCGACGGTGCGATCGACAGCACCGTGAGCAGCGCGATCAGCTGGATCGCGCGCTCGGTGACGCCACCGCCGCCCTGGCCACCGAGATTGATGCTGATATCCTGCGCATGCGCAGGGGTGGCGAGCAAGGCCGCGGCGATCAGAACAGAAGGAACAAGAACTCTACGCGGGAATGACGGCAGCCTCACGAAGACGGCTTCGGACGGCCGAGCAGCGAGGCCATCTCGTCTTCGAGATTTTCAAAGCTGGTCTTTTCCGGAGCCGGCCTGGCCGGCGGCGCCGGAGGAGGGGACGGCGGCTCGGCGCGGGCAGCGCGCGGCGGCGGCGCGGGCGGATCCGGGGCAACCGGCGGGGCGATGGTCTCGCCGCCGGGACGACGGAGCGCCGCCTCGAGGCGCTGGGCCATCTCGGCGAGATTTTGCTCGGCACTCGACGGCGCGGCGCTAGCCGCCGGCGGCGGAACGGGCGGAGCCTGCGGCACGGGCGGCGGAGGCGGTGGCGGCGGCGCGGCCGCGCGCTCGGCACGCACCGGCGGCACCTTCACCGGCTCGCTCTGACGCGGCGGGCGCGGCATCAGCGGCGGCTCGCTGCGCGCAACGCGCGGCGGCATCGGGTCGGGCGAAAAACCGCCAAGCGCCGGTTCGCCGCGGCGCTCAGTCAGAGCGGGCGCCGGCCGGCGGACTTCGTCGGCGAAGGACGGACGTGCCGGCTGCGGCGGCGGCTCGGGCATCTGCGGCTCGGGATGATCGAGCACTTCGGGGCGCGGCGCTTCGTCGGCCCAGCTGCCGGCATCGGGCATCGGGGCGAGGCGCGGCGGCTCGGCTACGCTGGGACGCTGCGGAATCTGGTCGCGGCCGGCTGCGGCGCGCACGATATTCGGCTCGACGACGATGTCGGTCGGGCCGCCGATCATCAGGAGATGTTCGACATTGTCACGCCGCACCAGCACCAGGCGCCGGCGTCCATCGACTGCGGCCGCGTCGATCACGGCGAGCCGGGGCATCCTGCCGCGCTGGGTGTTGGCGCCGAGCCGGGTGGTCGCGAATCGGCGGACCAGCCACGCCGCGACGCCGATCAACGCCAGCACGACGATGAACGCGACGATGAAAGTGATAGGGCTACCGTTCATACCTGTCCCCGGCAAATGGCGCTTCTCTCGTGCCTATGGTCGGATGCGCCGACCACCGGCGTGCGATGCCCCAAAAACTGCGATCTTTTAACGTCCCGCGGCAAGTTTTGCCGTCCCCAACTCTTAATAACCCATGAATCGCCCGATCCAAAATGACTTCTTGGCCTCTGCAGGGGGCGCCAAGCGGTTGGGTTAATGCGGCTTTTGGAATGGGTCAAATCACGGGGGAAGCATGGCTTGTCTCAATCGGAAACACGCATCCGCCGCGCCTTAACCACCTGTTAACCATACACGCGGCAAATTCTGCCTAGCTTCGGACCTCAGGGTCCGCAAGAGGCGCAAGGAGCCGCAACGATGTCCATCAACGATCTTCCGGTGCTGTCGGCGCTTCGCACCAAGATGCAGTGGCACCAGGAACGCCAGCGCGTCCTGTCCGAGAACGTCTCCAATTCCGACACCCCCAATTTCCGGCCGCGCGAGCTGGTCGAGCCGAAATTCGACAAGACCGGCGCGCCCGCGGGCTCGATGGGGCCGCTGGCCATGGCCGTCACCAGCACCTCGCACATGACGCCATCGGGCGCGGCCTCGAGCTTCGACCAGAACAGGAATGCGGGCTTCGAGACCCGTCCTGCGGGCAACGCCGTCAATCTCGAAGAGGAGATGATGAAGTCCGCCAACAACCAGATGGATTATGCGGCGGTCACCTCGCTCTATTCGAAGAGCCTGCATCTTCTGAAGACCGCGATCGGCAAGGGCTAGAGCTGGAGGTAAATCATGGCGAATGACAGCAGCGACTTTGCCCGCTCGATGGCGATCGCGACCTCCGGGTTGCGGGCGCAGGCCGGGCGGATGCGGGTGATCTCGGAAAACATCGCGAATGCGGATTCGACTGCGTCGACCTCAGGCGGCGATCCCTATCGGCGCAAGGTGCCGACGTTCTCCTCGGCGCTCGATCGCACGCTCGATGCGCAGGTCGTCACGCTCGGCAAGATCAAGCCCGACCAGTCCAACTTCCGCGTCAAATACGAGCCGAGCAGTCCGGCGGCGGATGCCACCGGCAACGTCAAATATCCCAACGTGAATTCGGTGGTCGAGATGACCGACATGCGCGATGCGCAGCGGTCCTACGAGGCCAATGTCAACATCATCAGTGCAACGCGCCGGATGATCCAGCGCACGCTCGACATCCTCAAGAGCTGAACAGGACAACTAAGCCATGGCAACACCGACAATCGCGGCCAATGCTTATGCCAACCTTGCCCGCGTGCTGGAAAACACCGGTGCCGGCAAGGGCAGCGAGGCGAGCGGGCAGTCCTTTGCCTCGCTGCTGAAAGACGCCGTTGGCAGCGTCATGGAATCCGGCCGCAAATCGGACGCGCAGACCGTTGCGATGGCCTCCGGCAAGGCCAACGTCATGGATGTGGTGACGGCGGTCGCCGACACTGACGTTGCCGTGTCCACGCTGGTCTCGGTCCGCGACCGCGTGATCGCGGCGTACGAAGACATCATGAAGATGCCGATCTGATTTCGGTGCTCGTCCCACCGTCATTGCGAGCGAAGCGAAGCAATCCAGAATCCTTCCGCGGGCGGCAGCCTGGATTGCTTCGCTTCGCTCGCAATGACGGGGGGGTAGGCCTTCGTGTCGCCTGGGATGGCGGTGGGGAGGCGAGGAAATGAACAAAGGAAGCTTGCAATGACCGGACCCGAGACCCTCGACGTCGCCCGCGATGCGATCTGGACCATCGTCATCGTGTCCTCGCCGCTGATGGTGGTCGGGCTCGTGGTCGGCGTGATCGTGTCGCTGTTCCAGGCGCTGACGCAGATCCAGGAGCAGACGCTGGTCTACGTGCCGAAGATCCTGGCCATCTTTGCCACGATGCTGCTGGCGCTGCCGTTCATGGCCGACGCCCTCCATTCCCACATGCTGCGGATCTCGTCGCGAATCATCGGCGGCTGAGGCACTATGCGCCCACCATGCGCATCGACGTCTCGTTGCTGCCGGCGCTTGCCGCGGCCTTCATGCTCGCCTTCGCCCGGATCGGCGCGATGGTGATGCTGCTGCCGGGGCTCGGCGAGACCAACATCCCGACGCGGGTGAAGCTGTCGATCGCGCTTGTTCTGACGCTGATCATCCTGCCGCTGCATCGCAACGCCTATCAGGTCGACATGGGCTCGCTGGCGCCGATGCTGGTGCTGATGCTGCATGAGATCGTGATCGGCATCGTGCTGGGCGCGACCGCGCGCGTGACGCTGTCGGCGCTTCAGGTCGCAGGCGCCGTGATCGCGCAGCAGATGGGACTAGGCTTCGTCACCTCGGTCGATCCGACGCAAGGGCAGCAGGGCGTTCTGGTCGGCAATTTCCTGACCATGCTGGGTGTCACGCTGCTGTTCGCCACCGACAGCCACCATCTGGTGATCGCGGCATTGAACGACAGCTACTCGATATTCGCGCCGGGCGAGACCGTATCGAGCGGCGACGTCGCCTCGCTCGCCACGCGGGCCTTCTCCGCGGCGTTCCTGCTCGGCTTGCAGCTGTCGGGGCCGTTCCTGGTGTTCGGCCTCGTCTTCAATATCGGGCTTGGCGTGCTGGCGCGGCTGATGCCGCAGATGCAGGTCTATTTCGTCGGCGTGCCGCTATCGATCTTCGCGGGCTTCATGGTGCTGGCCGTGGTGCTCACGGCGATGATGGGCACTTACCTCGATTACTTCATCGGTGTCATGCACCAGATGATGCCGTTGAAATAAGAGGGGTCGATGGCGGACGACAACGATCCAGAAAGTCAAACAGAAGACCCGACGCAAAAACGTCTCGAAGAGGCGCTTGAACGCGGCGACGTCGCCAAAAGCCAGGAGATCAACACCTGGTTCATGATCGCGGGTGGCACGCTCGTGGTCTCGACCTTTTCCGGCTCGGTCGGCAGCGGGCTGCTGACGCCGATGCGCAATCTGCTGGCCAATTCCTGGATGATCAAAACCGACCCCGGGAACCTGCTCGCGCTGATGCAGCAGGTCGAGGTCGCGGTGTTCGCGGCGGTCGGCGTGCCCTTGCTGATGCTGGTGCTGGCGGCGATTGCCGGCAACATGCTCCAGCACCGGCTGGTGTGGTCGGCCGAATCTCTTACGCCCAAATTCAGCAAGCTCTCGCCGGCTGCGGGTTTCAAGCGGATCTTCGGCAAGCAGGCCGGGGCGAATTTTCTCAAGGGCATCGGCAAGCTCGTCGTGCTCGGCGCGGTCATGACCACGATCCTGTGGCCGGAACGGCACCGCATGGAGGCGATGGTCAAGCTCGATCCGATGGCCATGCTGGGCGCCTCCACCAGCCTGACCGTCCATCTGCTCGGCGCAGTGGTCGCCGCGCTCGCGATCATCGCCATTGGCGACTATTTCTTCCAATATCGCAGCTGGTTCCAGCGGCAGAAGATGTCGCTCCAGGAGATCAAGGAAGAGTTCAAGCAGTCCGAAGGCGACCCGCACATCAAGGGCAAGCTCAGGCAGTTGCGCCAGCAGCGCTCCAAGAAGCGCATGATGGCTGCGGTTCCCAAGGCCTCGGTGATCATCACCAACCCGACCCACTATTCGGTGGCGCTGTCCTACGAGCGCGGCATGTCGGCGCCGATCTGCGTCGCCAAGGGCGTCGACAACCTCGCTTTCAAGATCCGGGAGATCGCCCGCGAGCACGACATCCCGATCGTCGAGAACGTGCCGCTGGCCCGTGCGCTGTACGCGACCGCCGAAATCGACAAGGAAATCCCTGTCGAGCACTACCATGCGGTCGCCGAAGTCATCGGCTACGTCATCCGGCTGAAGCGCGGTTTTAGCGCCGCGCGGCAATAAAACCCCCGAAAGTACCGGAAATGGCGGTAAACTGGGAATCAGCGTAGGTTTCGCCCCTGCCGCCCTTGCGTCCGCGGGTCCGATTCAGGCAGGGAGGACCCCACGTGCCCCGTGGCGCGTTGATTCTCTGCCGACAGGCCATGCCAGCGTGAAATGACTGCCGAGACCGACCACGACCTGTCACGCGAGCCCGTTGCGGCGCATGAGCCGTCGCCGCGCTCGGGCAGCATTGCGCTGGTGCTGCTGGTGGCCACCGGCCTCGTCGCGGTCGCCGTCGGGCTGATGACGCTCGGGCGCGCGCAGGCGCAGCCCTATATCCTCGGCATCCTCGCCGTGCTGGCGATGATCGGCCTGTTCAATCTGTTCGCCTTCGCCGCCGGCATCATCCGCTTCGTCGACCGCAATCTCGACGATCCCGTGATGGGGCGTATCGCCGATCACGCCTTCGACGGCCTCGCGGTGACCGATCCGCGCGGCCATGTGGTCTATTCCAACGCGGCCTATCTGACGCTGACCGGCGCTTCCGGCCCGCAGGATGTGCGACCGGTCGAGCGCGTCTTCATCGGCAACCCGGACGTCTCGGAAGCCGTGTTCCGCCTGCTCAAGGCGGCGCGCGAGGGCAAGAGGCAGCAGGAAGAGGTGCGCATTTCCGGCCAGGACGGCAGCCACGGACGCTGGCTGCGCATGCGCGTGCGTCCGCTCGGCACCGGAAAGCGCGAGGCCAAATATGCGGTGTGGTCGATTGCCGACATCACCCGCGACCGCGAGCGCCAGGAGGACGTGTTCCAGGAGCTGCAGCACGCGATCGAATATCTCGATCACGCCCCGTGCGGCTTTTTCTCAGTCAATCCCGTTGGCGAGCTCGCATATGTCAACGCGACGCTGGCGAACTGGCTCGACTATGATCTTGCCGAGATCGGCTCGGGTGGGCTGAAGCTTGCCGACATCGTTTCGGGCGACGGCGCTTCGCTGCTGAGCTCGATCGTTGCGGTGCCGGGCGAGGTGAAGACGGAAGTCTTCGACATCGATTTCCGCATGCGCACCGGCAAGACCATGCCGGTCCGGCTCTATCACAAGCTCGCCTTCGGTGCCGACGGCGCGCCGGGGCCGTCGCGCACGCTCGTCATCAGCCGGGCCCGCGACGAGCGCAGCGATCCCGATCGCGCAGCCGAAGTGCGCTTCATGCGCTTCTTCGACCACACGCCGATGGCGATCGCCACGGTCGACCGCGGCGGCAACGTGGTGCGGGCGAACGCGCGCTACGCCAAGCTCGCGCAAGGCCTCGGGCTCGATAGCGCCAGCAAGTCGATCTTCCGCGCGGTCAATGCGCGCGATCGTCATCTGCTGATCGCGGCGATCAACCAGGCCGCCGAAAACCAGGCCGACATCGCGCCGGTCGAGGTGGCGCTGGAGGGTACTAGGGACCGCTGGGGCCAGTTCTTCGTCACGCCGGTCGATGCGGCTGAGAACGATGCTGAAGCCGCGATCGTCCACATGCTCGAAACCACCGAGCGGCGCGCGCTGGAGAACCAGATCAACCAGTCGCAGAAGATGGAGACGGTCGGCCAGCTCGCCGGCGGCATCGCTCACGACTTCAACAACGTGCTCTCCGCCATCATGATGGCGAACGACTTCCTGCTGAACGCGCACAAGCCGACGGATCCGTCGTTCCAGGACATCATGCAGATCAAGCAGAACGCCACGCGTGCCGCGACACTGGTGCGGCAGCTGCTCGCTTTCTCGCGGCGGCAGACGCTGCGGCCGCAGGTGCTCGATCTCGGCGATGCGTTGTCGGATCTCACCATGCTGCTGCGCCGACTGATCGGCGAGAAGGTCAAGCTCGACCTGATCCACGGCCGCGATCTCTGGCCGGTCAAGGTCGACGTCTCCCAGTTCGAGCAGGTCATCGTCAATCTCGCGGTGAACGCGCGCGACGCCATGCCCGACGGCGGCAAGCTGATCATTCGTACCGCCAATGTCGCGACCGACGAGGCGGGCAAGCTCGCCTACAAGGGCATGCCGGCGGCGGACTACGTGCGGATCGAGGTCGCCGACACAGGCACCGGCATCCCCGCCGACATCCGCGACAAGATCTTTGAGCCGTTCTTCTCGACCAAGGAAGTCGGCAAGGGAACCGGCCTCGGGCTGTCCACCGTCTACGGCATCGTCAAGCAGACCGGCGGCTTCATCTACGTCGATTCCGAGCCGGGGCAGGGCACCTCGTTCCATATCTTCCTGCCGCGCCATCACGCCGAGTCCGAGGTGCACGTCGAGCAGCCCGCGGCGAGCGCGACGAATGGCGCTGCGAAGGAAGCTGCGCCTGCAACGGCGGAGGCCAAGGCTCGTACCGATCTCACCGGGCGGGGCACCATCCTGCTGGTCGAGGACGAAGAGGGCCTGCGCGCGCTGAACGCCCGCGGCCTGCGCTCGCGCGGCTACACCGTGGTCGAGGCCGAGAACGGCGTCGAGGCGATGGAGGTGCTCGAAGAGCAAAGCGGCGGGATCGATCTCGTCGTCTCCGACGTCGTGATGCCGGAGATGGACGGCCCGACGCTGCTCAAGGCGATGCGGGAGAAGAACCCAGACATCCGCTTCATCTTCGTCTCCGGCTATGCCGAGGACGCCTTCGAGAAGAGCCTGCCCGAGGGACAGCAGTTCGACTTCCTGCCAAAACCGTTCACGCTCAGCCAGCTCGTGGCGGCGGTGAAGGAGACGATGACGAAGCAGGGGTGAGGCTCTGCCGTCGTCCTGGCGGAAAGCCAGGACCCATACCGCGTGATCTCTCGATTGCGCGTGCCGCCAATCCCGAACGACCAGTTTTCGCCAAACCGCTCCCTTGGGGTAATGGGTCCTGGCCCTTCGCCAGGACGACGTCGTGGAGATATCGCGTCTAAATCACCGGTAACCCGCGACCTTAGTTCCCGCCCCGCATCCGACCAAACCCCCGGCAAATATGGGCTTTTGCCACATCCCCGCGACTGAGGGCCGCAGCCGGGGGAGCCGAAACCGGCTTCCCTTTTGGTAAAGGCTGCCCATCTTACTGGCACGTCCCCATGCCGGGGATTTGGGAAACGAACATGAATTTCTCGCAATGGTCCCGCACTCTCGTGAAGACGATTGCCGTCGTTCTGGCGCTCGCGCTGCCGACGGCGTTGGCGATCTCGTCGGCTGACGCCCGCGTCGGCGGCGGCGTCTCGTCGGGTTCGCGCGGTTCGCGGACCTTCTCGGCCCCGCCGTCGACCACGACCGCGCCGGGCTCGACTTCGCAGTTCAACCGCACCTACAGCCAGCCGGGCGCCGGCATGAACACGGCTGCGCCCGCGCGCGGCGGCCTGTTCGGCCGTGGCGGCGGCTTCCTGGGTGGTCTTGCGGCCGGCTTCCTCGGCGCTGGCCTTCTGGGCATGCTGTTCGGCGGTGGCCTGTTCGGCGGCCTCGGCGGGCTCTCGTCGATCCTGGGTCTGATCATCCAGATCGTGCTCGTCGTGTTCGTGGTGCGGCTGGCGATGTCCTGGTGGCAGCGCCGCAACGCGCCGCAGGCGGCCTATGCCGGCGCTGACGCCGGCGCCGGTCCGGGACCGCAGACCAGCTATCGCAGCGGCCTCGGCAGTGGTCTTGGCGGCGGCTTCGGCTTCGGCGCCAACAATGCGCCGCTCGAGATCAAGCCTGATGACTACGAAGCATTCGAGCGTCTGCTCGGCGACATCCAGGCCGCCTGGTCGAACGAGGATGTTGCAAAACTGCACACGCTCGCGACGCCGGAAATGGTCTCTTATTTCGAGAGGGATCTCGCAGAGAACCGCGCGCGCAATGCCGTCAACAAGGTGACCAATGTCAAGCTGCTGCAGGGCGACCTCGCGGAAGCCTGGCGCGAAGGTGAGACCGACTACGCGACGGTGGCATTGCGCTTCGCACTCATCGACAAGACGGTCGACCGCAACACCGGCGCGATCGTCGCCGGCAGCGAGCAGCCGGGCGAAGTCACCGAAGTCTGGACGTTTGCCCGCCGCCCCGGCAGCCCCTGGGAATTGTCGGCGATCCAGCAGACCAACTGATCGCGCGCGATCGGAGACATCAAGGCGTCGTGCTTCTTGCACGGCGCCTTTTTCTTTTGGGACCCGGCTCTCTCGGCCCGTCATTGCGCCGCGCTGACGGAACCTTCGGCTGCATGCTACATTGGTTCCGTCGCTTCCACGCTCACGGACCCCCTCCCATGAAATACGAGCTCTACTACTGGCCCGAGATCCAGGGCCGCGGCGAATATGTGCGGCTGGCGCTGGAGGAGGCGGGGGCGGCTTACGACGACGTCGCACGTGGCCCGCGTGGCTCGGGCGCGATGATGAAGATGATGGAGGCCCACAAGGGCACGCCGCCCTTTGCGCCGCCGTTCCTGAAGGCCGGCAAGCTCGTCATCGGCCAGACCGCCAACATCCTGCTCTATCTCGGCGCCCGTCACGCCCTCGCGCCGAAGACCGAAGCCGGAAAACTCTGGGTGCACCAGCTTCAACTGACGATCACCGACTTTGTGGTCGAGATCCACGACACCCATCATCCGCTCGGACCTTCGATGTACTACGAAGACCAGAAGCCGCCGGCGAAGAAGCGCAGCGCCGATTTCTGGGACGAGCGCGTGCCGAAATATCTCGGCTATTTCGAGCAGTCGCTCGACGACAATGGCGGCGCCTATGTCACCGGCCGGCGCCTGACTTACGTCGACCTCTCGCTGTTCCAGATCGTCGATGGCCTGCGCTACGCCTTTCCGAAGCGCATGAAGGCGTTCGAGAAAAACATCCCCGGTCTCGTTGGGTTGCACGACCGCATCGCGGCGCGGCCGAACATCAAGGCCTATCTCGCAAGCGAGCGCCGCATTCCCTTCAACGAGCAGGGCGTCTTCCGCCGCTACAAAGAGCTCGACGTGTGAATCACCACAGTCCCGGCAGCAGGCGGTAGCGCACCCGCGCTGCATAGTCGGCATAGCCGGGCAGGCCTGCGATGAGCGTGCGCTCCTCGATGTGGATGCGGACCGCAAGCAGCACGAGGAAGAGCGGCGCAATCGCCAATCCCCACGTTGATCCGAGGATCAGCGGCACGCTGGCGAAGAACAGGATCATGCCGCTGTACATGGGATGCCGGACATAGGCGTACGGCCCGGTCGAGATCACGCGCTGCGCGGCCTGCAGCTTCACCACGGGTGCTGCGAACGAATTCTCGCGAAACACCCACAGCGTGAACAGTGTCGAGGCGAGGAACAGCACGAGACCGAGCACCTGCCATGCGACGTTCATGTGTGACGCAAGATGGCGCCGGTCGAGCCCCATCGCGACGAGCCAGCCCAGCATCGCCACGACGAACACGATCATGAAGATCTTGTCCGCGGCCGGTTGATCTCGCTGCAGAACAGGACGCAGACGTTCGGCCAGAAGCGCCGGGTCGATCCGGTAGAGCCACCAGCCGCAGAGCGGGCCGAGCAGAACGGAGGTGACGAGAAACGCCCATGCGCCCGGCCAATGCAACGTGCCGGCGGCGGCGAACAGCAGCGCGCCCATCCCGGCGGTGAGAACCGTGTTCTGCAACAGCAGGCGTGCGATCATGCACAGCTCCCTGAGTAGCCGCGCACGATAATGGTCCCGCTATCCGGCGAAGATGCGGCCGGACGTGCGAAAGGCCCGGTCAACCGGACCGGGCGATCCATCGCAGGCAGGCCGGATCAGGCGAGCTGATCGATCCGCGTGCCCTGGCCCGGCGGCAGCGGCGCGGGCGGCGTCGGCTGATAGGCCGGGTCGTTGTCCTTGGCCCTGGTCTGGTCGTCCGGCTGCTTGGTCGTGTCGTAGCTCGGGACCACGATCGTTACAGGCGGCGGCGCAACGCTGGAAACGCTCATCCACAAATCCTCACAGATTGAAACAATTGATCCTGCCCCGGAGCGGACGAAAGCTCCGTCAAGCCAATCGTTAAAATGCGAGGGATTTGACCTCTTCATCGTGCCCGGCCTACTCGTCCTTCGGCCGCGTGATCGCGATCGCGGCGTCCGTCTTGGTGCGCGTGCATTCCATGTTGAGGCGCTTGTAGCGCATCGCCACCTTGTCGCCGCGCAAGAGGCCCATGCGCTTGAGGCAGCGCGTCGCGCCGGTCGTGGTGTCGTCCTTCGTTACCGTGAAGATGATCGCGGCCGCGGAGGCGACCAGATCATAGAAGTGCGGCGTCGGCTTGCGGTCGCCCTTGGCATAGAGCTCGTTGGAATAGTTTTGTCCCTGCGCGCGGCAGCCGAGCGACAGCTCCTTCGCCGCCGGGTGGGTGAGGTAGATGATGTTGCTGGCCTTGAAGTTGACCTTCAGCCCGTCGATGCCGCCAGCGAGCTGTTTTGCGATGTCATCGCACTGGTCCGCGCGCGCCGGCGCGGCGAGGGTGACAAGGCCGGTGATGGCGGCGGCGACAACAATCGCGCCGCGGACGTGCAGTTTGAAATTCATGATCAAAAGCCCCTTGAGCGCGCGCATTCAACCGTCGCTGCGCGCGAAGCGCAAGGGGTGCAACCCGGCTTGGCTGGGCACAACCATAGCCAACCGCTGATCGAAGGAGGGGGACCGGAAAATGGCCGCCATGGCACCGAATCGGGATGCCCCGGCCGCGCCAGAACGCCTTCCCTTTGCGGCAAAAATGCTTAGAACGCTTCTATGCTTAGAGGCCCGCGAGGGCTCCAAAACCCCGAGATACGCCCCATGAACGCTCCCACCGCCTTCCCCGATGCCTCAAAACCCGTTCCGCCCTACAAGCACACCCCACTATTCCCACTGGGCAAGGACGAGACGCCCTACAAGAAGATCACGGCCGAGGGTATCAGGGTCGAGAAGGTCTTGGGCAAGGACATGCTGGTGGTGTCGCGCGAGGCGCTGCGGGCGCTGTCGGAAGCGGCTTTCGGCGACATCAACCATTATCTGCGCCCCGGCCATCTGAAGCAGCTTCGCGCGATCCTGGAGGACGGCGAGGCGAGCCCGAACGACAAGTTCGTCGCGCTCGACTTCCTCAAGAACGCCAACATCGCGGCCGGCGGCGTGCTGCCGATGTGCCAGGACACCGGCACCGCGATCATCATGGGCAAGAAGGGCTGCAACGTCATCACCGACGGTGACGACGAGGCCGCGCTGTCGGAAGGCGCGCGCGATGCGTATCTCCGTCGCAATCTGCGCTACTCGCAGGTCGCGCCGCTCTCGATGTACGAGGAGAAGAACACCGCCAACAACATGCCGGCGCAGTGCGAGATCTACGCCGAGGGCGGCTCTTCAGAAGTAGATTCGGCCTATAAGTTCATGTTCATGGCGAAGGGCGGCGGCTCCGCCAACAAGAGCTTTCTGTTCCAGGCCACGCCCTCGGTGCTGACCAAGGACCGGCTGCTTGCCTTCCTGAAAGAGAAGATACTGACGCTGGGCACCGCGGCGTGCCCGCCTTATCACCTTGCCATCGTGATCGGCGGCACCTCGGCCGAGCTCTGCATGAAAACGGTGAAGCTGGCTTCCGCCCGTTATCTCGATGCGCTGCCGACCCATGGCTCGCCTGACGGCAACGCCTTCCGCGACGTCGAGATGGAGAAGGAAATCCACAAGATGACGCAGTCGCTCGGCGTCGGCGCGCAGTTCGGCGGAAAGTATTTCTGCCACGACGTGCGCGTGATCCGCATGCCGCGTCACGGTGCCTCGCTGCCGATCGGGCTTGGCGTATCCTGCTCGGCCGACCGCCAGGTGCTCGGCAAGATCACCAAGGACGGCGTCTATCTCGAGGAGCTCGAGCACAACCCGGCGCAGTATCTGCCTGAGGTGGAGGAGTCGCTCGGCGGCGAGGTCGTCAAGATCGATCTCAACCAGCCGATGAAGGACATTCTGGCGACGTTCTCGAAGTACCCGACCAAGACGCGGGTCTCGATGACCGGCACCATGATCGTCGCGCGCGACAGCGCGCATGCCAAGCTGCGCGAGCGGCTGGACAAGGGCGAGCCGCTGCCGGACTATTTCAAGAACCATCCGGTCTACTACGCTGGCCCGGCCAAGACGCCCGAAGGCTACGCCTCCGGCGCATTCGGCCCGACCACTGCGGGCCGCATGGATTCTTTCGTCGACCAGTTCCAGGCCGCCGGTGGCTCGATGGTGATGGTGGCCAAGGGCAACCGCGCGCCTGCGGTGCGTGAGGCTTGCAAGAAATATGGCGGCTTCTATCTCGGCTCGATCGGCGGTGCGGCTGCGAACCTCGCCGAGCACTGCATCAAGAAGGTCGAGGTGCTCGAATATCCCGAGCTCGGCATGGAAGCGATCTGGCGCATTGAAGTCGTCGACTTTCCCGCGTTCATCATCATCGATGACAAGGGCAATGATTTCTTCAAGGAGTTGAATCTGGGTTGAGGCATGCTCCGATGTCGTCATTCCGGGGCGCGCGTAGCGCGAACCCGGAATCCAGCGGGCCTCAGTCTGTGCAGAAGAATAGATTCCGGGCCTGCGTGCTTCGCACGCATCCCGGAATGACAGTGAGGCGGAGCGGCCTCAAGCCCTTACGCCGTTGAACGGGAAGCTGCCCATCGGGCCGATGCCCATTTCGCCGCTCATGCTGTCGCCGGAAATCGTTCCGATGAACTCGAGCGTCAACGGCATCGGATTGGTGATCGAGACCTTCCAGTTGACGGCGTCGCCGCTGACGGTGCCGTCGAAAATCTCGGCGGTGTTGCCCTCCGCGCCCTGCGTGCCCGTCAGTGCGCCGCCCGCTTGCTTCAGGCTCAGCGTCGCCTGGCGCTCGCCCATCGGGGTCGTCATGGTCAGATTCCAGTTGCCGTCCACGGCCATTCGCGTCTCCCGAACAATGTCCCGGCGGGCTGCGATGATCCGCAACCCATCCTGGGCCGAGCCTATAGCGCAACTTGAAGCCGCTGCCTAACCTGTCGATCAGGGCATACGAGCATGATCCGGAAAAGTGTGCAGCGGTTTTCCGATAAGATCATGCTCAAACAACAACCTAAAGCGCGATCATATCGCGCTTTAGGCGCGGGCGGCAGCGCGCCGCCGGCTGGTGGCGACGAGCCTGAACAGCACGTATTGCACGGCAAAGGCGAGGGCCTTGGCGCCGCCCGCGACCGCCGAAATGTAGAACGCCCACAGCTTCAGATCGCCGGTGGCGGCGACCGCGATGGTGCCGGCGCCGAGAACGAACATCAGCGCGGCCCAGGCATAGCCCGCAGCGGTGACGTATTCAGGCGCGGTCTCGGCCACGAGCGGCGGCATGTAGCGCAGCATCCAGCCGCGCTTGAGCATGATCGCGCCGATCGCGAAATGCGCGATCGCAGGCTTGGCCAGCATGAAGCGGGGATCGTTGGTCAGCAGTGTGACCGTACCGAGCACGATGACGAGCGCGACGCTCGCATAGGTCATGTAGCCGAGCTCGCGCCCCTTGATGCGGGCGTAGATCACCTGCGCGATCGCGCCGGCAATCGCGACCGACGTCGCCAGGATGACGTTGTCGGTGACGAGATAGATCACCAGGAAGACGATGGCAGACAGGAAGTCGGAGGCGAGGCGGGCGAATACGTCCTTCATTGTCGGTCCTGTCTCACTGGGCTTCGGGCAGCGCGCCGGCGGGCGCACCATACTTGATCCGGTGATGTTCTGGATACCACTTGGTGAAATAGATCGCGCTGTTGCGGGTGGCGAAGGCGACCGCGAGGCCGAGCCAGACCGGCAGGCCCGGGAAGTAGAGCAGCACGATGTTGGCGGCCATCATCAGCAGAGTGGCCACGGTCCATGCGCCGGTGATGACATAGTTGGCGGTGAGGAAGCCGGGCATCGCCGCAGTTTCGGCCGGCACGGATTCGACCGCGTATTGCAGCGTGAAGGGCCGGCGCGCGATCATCGAGCCAAGCGAGATGATGAAGATGCCGATATCGACCGAGAGCTTGACGCCGAGGCTGCCGAGCTTCGGATCGAACAGCGCGAGGGTGAGGCCGAGGCCAGCGAACAGGATCGCCGAGCCCGTTGCCAGGATCTTCACCGAGCGGCCGCGGGCCACGTCGATCGCGATCGTGGCGAAGCAGATCGCGGAGGCCGCGAACACGCTGACCGTGGCCGAGGTCATGAGCATCAGGAAGGTGTAGACGCCATAGGGGGCAAGGATCAGGAAGATCGTCATGGACGCCTCGGTCGAGCCAATCTTTACGATGTCAAGATTGATAGTGGAGGGCCGGCGCCGGGTCAAGCAGAATCTTTACAGTGTCAAAATTACGTGAATGACCTGTAAAAACTCAATTGTTGCAATGGCTTGATCTGAAATCTCATCGGCGAATGCGCCCCAGGGCAGGCGCGACAGGATGGTCAGGGCGCAGGAGACCAATAGGCCGATGGTCAGGAAGATGCTGCCGCCGCGGCAGATCATGAACTTGAGCGAGCCCGGCGTCGCGTACATGCCGAGCGGATGCAACAGCCGCGATAGCACAAGCGCCCCCATCAGCAGGTGAATGCGTAAGGATGCGCCGGACATTTCGAGAAACGCGATCATCAGCACGATGATGGGGACGTATTCCATGAAATTGCCATGGGCCCGGATCGCGCTGCGCAGGCCTTCATTGCCGCCGTCGTTGAACGGAGTCGCGTTGCTCCGCCGCAGCCGGATGACTTGCAGCGCAAGCGCGGCGTAGATCAGCGCGAGGATCGCGAGATAGTTCGCCGTGATGGTGGGGACGTGCACGTAAAGTCTCCTTTTGCCGTCATCCCGGGGCGCACGTCAGTGCGAACCCGGAATCCATCGTGAGACAGTCTCTGCGGCTCGATAGATTCCGGGCTCGCGCCAAGTGGCGCGCCCCGGAATGACAAGGAGAGGGAGCTACTGCGCCCCCACCCAATTGCCGTGGAAGCCGTCGGGCACGCGATGGCCGAGCTGCACCAGCGCGGCGGGGCCGGCCTCGATGTCGGTGGCATTGAACACGACGAGGTCGCTGCGGTTCTCCCGCGCGCGCCAGACCACCGCCAGCAGCCAGCCGTCGCCTTCCGGAGCATCCTTCGATCGCTCGACGAAGACAGGCTCGGAGATGGTGTCGCCGGCCGGCAGCAGATACTGGCCGAGCCGCTTGCCGGTGCCGTCGACATGAACGATGCCCGACAGCGCACCGAACATCGGCAGCCGCGGATTGGCGCAGGCGTACCAGCCGTGACGGCTCTTCAAGCCGGCGCGGCGATCGTCGATGCGCGGGAATTCGCCGGTGAGATCGTCGAGATAGGTCTGCTGGAAGCGGTCGGTATTGCCGGAGAGATCGAAGGTCCAGCGGCAATGGCGGGCGCGTGATTTCTCCGGATCCGTCGGCCTTCCGTCGGGATGCGGAAACAGCGGCGCTTGCTCGAACTGCATGACATCGGCGACGATGCGGTCGCCGTCCTCCCAGGCATTCATGACGTGGAAGACGTAGCAGGCCTCAGCGTGGAACCAGACGATGTCCTTTGCCGCGCCATTGCGCTTCATCACGCCGACATAAGAGCCCCTCTCCGGCTCCCAGGCATAGGGCGGCTTGCCGCTCATCGCGCGCTCCATGCTGCCGGTGAGGGGCAGGATCGGAAACAGCACGTGTTTTTCGGTGACGATGAAGTCGTGCACCATGCTGGCATAGGGCGTCTCGAACCGCTCGAAGCGGGTCACCTTGCCGCTTGCATCGATCGATCCGTAGGAAAGGGCGGGTGTCAGCGGTCCCGCCGCATTGTAGCCGAAGAACACCAGCTCGCCCGTGACCGGATCGACCTTCGGATGCGCGGTGAAGGCGCCGGCGATGCGGCTCTGATAGTTGCAATAGCCGCGGGTCGCGAGCGTGCCCGGCTCGATCTCGGTCGGCAGATGTCCCTCTTCCAGCGCGAGCAGCTTGCCGGCATGAAAGACGATGTTGGTGTTGGCGACGCCGCCGTCGGTGAGATCGGCGGGCGCATCCGGCAGCTTGCGGCCGAAGCCGCCGAACAGCGCGCGGCCGGCATCGTGCTCGGCCAGCCATTTCGGTGTGCGGACCCAGCGGTTGCGGTAGGAGGCGCGCCCCTCTTCGAGATGAAAGGCGTGCAGCATGCCGTCGCCGACGAACCAATGTGCGCCGGGCGCGTCGAACTGCGGATTGGGGCCGTTGCGGTAGAGCGTGCCGTTGAGCTCGCGCGGCAATTCGCCGATGATCTTGAGGAAAGGCGCATCCGCCTCGAAGGGAATCGGCGCGATATTGTTGCGGCGCTCGGCGATGGCATCCTGCTGCACGGCGAATCCCTCCCTATCTTTACATCGTAAAGATGAAATAGAGCCATGCGCGGCTTCCGTCAAGTGAAATCTTTACACTGTCAATATTGCGTCATATAGCTTGCAAATGGCCAAGAGCAACACCACTGCCGACACCAAGAGCGAAACGGCGCGCCCTGCACGTGCCTCCAAAAAAACATCGGCAGCATCACGCCCGGCGCGCCGTGCGGCGAGCGCGAAGACCGAGACGCCCTATCACCACGGCGCCTTGCGCGAGGCGCTGCTGCAGGCGGCCGAACGGGTGCTGGAGCGCGATGGGCTCGCCGGCCTGACGCTGCGCGCGGTGGCGCGCGAGGCGGGCGTCTCGCATGCGGCGCCGACCCATCATTTCGGCGATCTCACCGGCCTCGTCAGCGAACTCGCCGCGATCGGCTTCCGCCAGTTCAACGCAGCGATGGCGTCGGCTTGCGACGCAGCCACCTCGCCGCTGGAGCGGACACTGGCGCGGCCCAAAGCTTACGTCGCCTACGCCCAGGCCCATCCCGGCATGTACGGTCTGATGTTCCGCACCGAGCGGCTCGACTATTCCAGGCCCTCGCTGCACGAGGCCGCGGAATCCTCGTTTGCCGGCCTTGCCAATGCCATCGGCGCGATGCGGCAGGAGCCGATTAGCGGCGACAGGCTGACCATCGAGCAGGGCGCGGCGATCGCACGGGCCTGGTCGATGGTGCACGGCTTCACCATGCTGCTGCTCGACGGACGGCTTGAGGATATTCTGGAACGGCTGCCGGCTGGCACCACGGCGGAGCAACTCCTTGAGGCGATCCTGAAATCGACGGTGGCAGCAAAGCTGGCAACAACCTGATCGAACGAAACATTCGCAGTTCTCGTCCCGCTTGCCCGTTCGGCCCGAGCAAGCTGTCGCGCCCAAGCATTGGGCATCGGCGGAACATCGGTACCAGCGCAGGCGAGTGATGATGCGGAACTCGCGCGCATCAGGCATCTTCACTGTGGGCAAGCATCAAGCGCGGTCGGGATAGGCCTGACAGCGGCGCGGAATCGTTCTAGAAGAGCGGCTTCGCTTGGGCTCATGCAGCCTGGTCCGCGTCCTCGTTCCACTTGATCATGCCAGTCATCGCTTCCAGCAAATCCTATCGCGTCGGCCGTTCCAAGACCGGACTTGGCCTCTTCGCCACCATGCCGATCAAGAAGGGCACCCGGATCATCCGTTATTTCGGACCGATCCTGGACTGCCGAATCCCTGCGCAGGACGACATCGAGAACAAATATCTGTTCGAGCTCAACGGCCGCTGGACCATCGACGGCTCGGTGCGCAAGAACATTGCGCGCTACATCAACCATTCCTGCCGGCCCAACGCGGAATCCGATGTCCGTCCGCGCGAGCGCAAGGTCTTCATCCGCGCCATCAAGAACATCGAGCCGGGCGAAGAGATCAACTACGATTACGGCACCGACTATTTCAAAGCCTATCTGAAGCCGATCGGCTGCAAGTGCCCCTCCTGCGAGAACAAGCGCAAGAAGCAGCGCGCCGAGGCGCGCGCCGAACGCGCCAAGGTGAAGGCGCGCGCGGAGCGCAAGGCGCAGAGGGCGGGCGCGAAAACCACCGCGGTGAAAAAGAAGAAGCTGAACGGCAAGCATTTTTCCGGCAAGGTCGGCCGCACAAGGGCTTAGCTTCGACCGCCGCCAGCCTTTACGTACCAGCCTTTACGTAAGTGTCCTGATTGGTCCTCAGGCTGCGGTGCCTCCACGGGCCGCGGCCCGAACGCCTGCGCGAGCCGCCGACCCGTCGGGCAAACCACCGAGTCAATCCGCACCGATCAAAATATTCTTATTTACCGAACTTCGGTTTTGTAGTATCGCTGTGTCCATCATGATCCGTGAAAGGGGCGTTCGCGATCGCCGTCATTGCGAGCGCAGTCCGTGCAGCGTGGGTCCCGGCTCTGCGCAGCAACGCGAACGGCGTTGCAGCGCGTCCGGGACACGAGAGCATCACGCCGCCACAACGCTCCCGCTCTTGCGCAACCCCACATATTGCAACTCGGCGAACACGCCGGTGGCGATCGCCTGGGCCACGACCATCAGCTCGCCGGCGAGGTTCGGCGACACCGCGCCCGAGAACAGCAGCGCGATGCTGCCCACCGTCCAGGCCGCGTTGCCGACCACGACCAGGAGCACGAGTGGCCTCGGCACCGCTGTGCGCGAGCCGAGCCAGCCGACCAGTGCGGTGTAGGCGATCAGGAACAGGCCGGTCTCGCGCAACAGCGCTTCAGGCAGGTTGAACAAAGTCGCGAACGCGCCGGCGCCGAAGGTGAAGCCGAGCGCGGCGATACCGCTGAACACGGCGTCGGCGAGCAGGGCACGGCGCAGGAAGGTGGATGCGTCGATCATCTGAGGTCTCCATGGTTGGGTTGGCTAGGGTGAACTCAATGCAATCCACGCCACCAGGCGCGGAGCAGGCGGGCGAGGCGGAATGGGCAGAGGCTCCTGCCGACGCTGTGCTCGAACGCCGTGACCTGCGCGACGACATAGTCGCCGGTCGAATGCACCAGCGGCTCGGGCATGTTGAGGCTGCGCGCCAGCATCCGGGTCGCGAATGTCACGGCCCAAGGTAGGACTAGGGGGATGAGGTGGTCGGCGAGAGAACGGTAAAGCAGCAGCGCGATCATGGTCATTCTCCTGTGCCCAGCAAGATGCGCCGGTCGGGGCCCCAATTCGATTACCTCGGGAGTAATGGATGGGCCGAAACGCACGTGGTAGGTTTTCGACCATGACCACACATGCATCCACGGCACGCGCCGAACCCAGCCAGCCGGTTCATATCGGCGATCATCTGCGCGAATGGCGGCAGCGCCGCCGCATGAGTCAGCTCGATCTCGCCGGCGACGCCGAGATTTCCGCACGGCATCTCAGCTTTGTCGAGACCGGTCGCTCAGCGCCCTCGCGCGAGATGGTGCTGCGGCTCGCCGAGCGCCTCGACGTGCCCCTGCGCGAACGCAACGTGCTGCTGGTCGCGGCCGGCTACGCGCCGGCCTTTCCGCAACGCTCGCTGGAGGATCCCGCCTTGAAGTCAGCCCGTCAGGCGATCGACCTCGTGCTGAGAGCCCACGAACCCAATCCGGCGCTGGCCTATGACCGGCACTGGAATCTGGTGACGGCCAATCGCATGGTGGCGCCGCTGCTCGCCGGCATCCCGGAGCGGCTGCTTGGCCAGCCCTTCAACGTGCTGCGGCTCGCCTTTCATCCCGAGGGGCTGGCGCCGCGCACGGTCAATCTCGCACAATGGTGTGCGCATCTGCTCGAGCGTTTGCACCGGCAATGCGAGGCGACGGCCGATCCAGAGCTGATCAAGCTGTATCACGACCTCAAGAGCTACCCCATTCCGGCGCGCTCAGGGCCGCTGTCGAGCGACAATGTCGCGATCCCGTTCAAGCTTCGGCATGACGGGGGGATCCTGAGTTTCTTCTCCACCACCATGGTGTTCGGAACGCCGGTCGACATCACCCTGTCGGAGCTGGCGCTGGAGACGTTCTTTCCCGCCGACGAACGCACCGCCGAATGGCTAAGACAGACGGCCGCAAATGTGGCCTAGCGCCCTTGCCTCGGGCGGCTCTCGGCTTATCTTCCGACAAAACCGCACCGTCCGAAGGAGGCGCCAATGAGCACCCTCAAACCACTCCAGATCGATGTCGTCTCCGACGTGGTGTGCCCGTGGTGCTATATCGGCAAGCACCGGATCGAGAGCGCGCTCGCGCTCGTGCCCGACGTTCCGGTCAAATTGAATTTCCGTCCCTTCTTCCTCAATCCGTGGGTGCCGCGCGAAGGCATCAGCCGCGAGGATTATCTCACCACCAAGTTCGGCTCGGTCGAGGCCTATAAGGGCATTGCGGGGCGCGTGGTCGCCGCCGCCAGCGAAGAGGGCCTCGTCTACAAGCCCGAGCTGGTCGCGCGCCAGCCCAACACGACCGACTGCCACCGCCTGATCCTGTGGGCCGACGCGATCGGCAAGGCGCCCGAGATGAAGCAGCGCCTGATGGAGCTGTATTTCCGCGATGGCGGCGATCTCACCGACATCAACGTGCTGGTGCAGGCTGCGGCCGATGTCGGCCTCGATGCCGAGGACGTGCGCAAGCGGCTTGCCACCGACGAGGACGTCGCGCGCGTATCGGCCGATGCGCAGGAGGCGGCCGAGAAGGGCATCTCCGGCGTGCCGACCTACGTGTTCGCGCAAAAATACGCCGTCTCGGGCGCGCAGGATCCGAACCTGCTCGCCCGCGCCATCCGCCAGGTCTCGGCCGAGATCAACGCGCAGGCGGCGGAGTAGCGTACGTCTATTTGCGCAGCAGGTGAGTCGCGCGACGCGCTGTCTCGCGTGCGTAATCACGTGCGACCAGCGCCGCGTGGATGAGTGCCACCATCGGATCGTTCCGCCGCAGCGGGATCAGCACATCGCCGATCGCAAAGCGGCCGCGCCAGATCGGGTTGATCATGGGATGATCGGCGCTTGCAGTGGAGTCCGCGCTTGCGATGGCGGGATCGGCGCAAAGATGGCGCGTCAGATCGAGCGTGAGCTGCACGCCCGGCGAATATTTTGCGAAGCGTTCCTCGATGCCGAGCTTGAAGAAGAAGGCGCGATCCTGGTGGCGCAGCACGATGCCGGCGGCAATCGGCATCGCGCCTGCGCGCAGAGTGACGATCTCGCATTGCGCGGTCTCGGCGAGTGCGGGCACGGCGCGGCGGATGAACGTCGCATCGCCTGCGTCCTGAATCAGTGCAGTGCCGCGCTCGCCCTTCCAACCGCTGGATTCGAGCTGCATAAAGGCTTCAAGCGCGGGCTTGATCTCGTCGGGTTTGCGCGCGACGTCGAAGCTGATCGCGCCGTGCTCCTCCAGGCGATGGCGCTGCCGGCGCAGCTCCTTGAGCTTCTTGGCGCCGAGCGCCTCGTGCAGCAGCCTGTCGCCGTTCTGTGTCGCATCGAGGCTGGCGCGGACATACGAGCCGAGGACGCGTGGCTTCAGGCGGGACTGGCCGAGCGCTTCCGCGAGCGATGCCATCGCAGCGCCGTCGAGCGCGACGTCGCGCAGGATCAGCGCATGGGCGCCGGCCTCGCGCGCCCGTTGCAGCAGGCGCGTCGCGGCCTCGATCGAAACGTCGCGGTCGATCAGCGGGCTGCACAGCGTGCCATAGGGATGCGCGCTCACTAGCGCGGGCAGGGGGATCTTCCAGGCTCGCCAAAGCGAAACTACCGGCATCAGGCCGATCAGCCGCGTCGAGGAACCGCCGTAAACGGACAAGGCCGAGGCACCCATACGGCTGCGCGCGGTTGCGCTGACGGCGAGCTCCCAGGCAGGCAAATAATAGCCGTTCGGCTCGGCCGCCCGCTGCGCCAGCGCGCGCCATTGGCCGGGCTCGATCGCCGTGAGCGGGACGAGCGCGGGCGTTGCATCCTTGGTCGATGCCGGATTGATCGCAGCCTGATGCGCGATATCGACCACGTCCCGTCGTCCCCGTTCACGCCAGGCAGTCGCCGGCGTTACGCGGTCATGCTTAGCGCAAAAGATTGGAAAATCCCGTTGGGACGCCGCTTCAATTCGAGTGGTATTGTTAACGTCTCATTGAGCATCCGGCTGGCCCGCCTCCGAGTGCCTCCGAGTGCTATGATGAGAACCCTCGGTCCGGAGGATCACATGGTCGCCACGTCTTTCACGCCAATTGCCTCGCTGCTCGGGGGCGCGATGATCGGCCTGTCCGCCATACTCTTGATGTGGGCGACGGGACGGATCGCCGGCGTCAGCGGCATCGCGGCGCGGTTGTTTCCGCCTTACGAGGACGGCGAATTTGCCGGCCGGCTCGCCTTCGTCGCCGGCCTCATTGCCGCACCCGTGCTGGTGCGGCTCGTGACCGGAAGCCTGCCGGTGCAGACGATCGCGGCGGGAACGCCGATGCTGATTGTCGCAGGACTACTCACCGGCTTCGGCGCAGTGTGGGGCAGCGGCTGTACCTCAGGCCATGGCGTCTGCGGTCTGTCGAGATTGTCGGTGCGCTCGCTGGTCGCGACCATCACCTTCATGGCGACGGGCGTCGCCACGGTCTTCGTGATCCGGCATTGGAGCTGACGGCGATGACCATTCTCGTTCAATTCGCAATCGGCTTGCTGTTCGGCCTCGGGCTCATCGTCTCCGGCATGTCGAATCCGGCAAAGGTGCTGAACTTCCTCGACCTCGGCGGCATCCCGGCAGGGACATGGGACGCGAGCCTCGCTTTGGTGATGGCCGGCGCGGTCGCCGTGACCTTCGCCGGCTTCAGGCATGTCTTGAAGCTTGCACGCCCGTTCTTCGCCGAACGCTTCTACGTGCCGACGCGCAGCGACATCGATTCAAAAATCATCGTTGGTCCCGCGATCTTCGGCATCGGCTGGGGATTGGCCGGCTTCTGTCCAGGACCGGCCCTGACCGCGCTCGGCTTCGGCTCGACCTCAGCCGTCATCTTCGTCGCCGCGATGTGCGCCGGCATGGTGCTTGCCCGCGTCATCGCTCAGTTGCAATCAGCGACGCGTATCGCTGCGCCGGTTCATCCGCTCGAGTCCTGACGCAGACAGGACCGGACGAGCAGTCTCGTCCGGTCCTTTCAGTCATGCTGTGTCGCTTACCAGCCGTCGCCGACACCGACGCCAACGCTGACGCCGGGCGCGCGGACGCCGAAGCCGGCGCGCGGACCATCGTCCCAGTCGCGATAGGTGCGGCGCTCGTAATAGCGCTCGCGCGGCATGGTCGCGTAGGAGTCGCGCACGATCACGCGCGCGCCGCGATGGGTGCGATAGCAATTGCCGGCGTCGTCGCAGACGAGCCGGACCTCCTGAATCAGATCGGGGTTGGTGTATTCGCTGGTCGTGTACAGATCCGCAGCCTTCGCTCCGCTCGCCGCAGCGAGAGCCCCGACACCAGCCAGCAATGCAATCGTGAACGTCCTCATCCTGTTCCTCCTCCGAAACTGCCCTCGGCGGTAACAAGAAGGGGAGGCGACGATCGTTCCGGGTGAATTACAGCTTTTTCCCGGAATCGGATTGTCGTGGCACGATCGATTGCTAAATCGGTTCGTAGGCTTCCGACCCGCAGATGTCATCGGCTTCCGCGCGCCGCCTGTCGACGACCCTTCCGCCGTTGATTGTCACGATGTAGGTCTGGGTGCCCAGCGCCGAGCCGGTGGCCGAGGCGAGTTGCGCGCGGACACAGGCCGTCCAGCCCGGTCCGCGGACCTCGTGATGGGGCAGGGCGACTTGCACCTCGCGCGGATAGGCGGTGTTGAGGAAGACCACTTCGATCTGCTCGCGGACCACGCGCTTGATGTCAGGCGGCGGTTCGGGTGGCGGCTGGTCGGCTTCCTTGAGGCGCATGAAGTCGGGCACGGGCGCGCGGCTGTCGGCAAAGCCGCACGCACCGAGCGCGAGCGCGCCGGCGAGCAGCGCCACATGAGCAACAATCCGCAACATTCGTGAAGGTCCCCTGCGGGCCAACAGATAGGCGCGAATCCGACGGGACGAAGTCCCGGCCGATCAACATTTGCTGAAGGGGTGGAACCCATCATGTTTGCTATTACGGGATTGCAGGATAGTTTGCCCTCTGGATGAGGGGGATTGCACCAATGAAAATTCTGGTCATAGCAGCCGCGGGGCTGGCGCTGACGGTTGCCTCCGCGCAGGCGCAGATGGGCGGCGGCCGGCGCCAGCAGCAGGATAGCGGCCAGAAGGCGGACAACAAGCCCAAGGTCGACGAGAAGGCCTATAAGGCGGCGCTTGAGCGCATTCCTGAGTCCAAGGAAAAGTATGACCCGTGGGGCGGGGCGCGTCCGAGCGAGCCCGCCAAGAAACCGAAATAGCGCGAGGCGCGTGGTGGCGGGCCGGCTGCGGTGATGCGTCGCCGTCGTCATATTGCGCGAGCATGACGCTGCATCGCGCGCGCGATGCGAACAGACATTCACACGATATGTACTACTGTACGAATGCGAGGCCGACGCGCTTGTCGTTGCGCCACACCGGGCGGCAATTCCGTACAAAATTGTCGCGCGCGATCGACAGTGTGAACGATTGCGGCAATATGATAGGGTTTTCGAGATCGATCGCGGCGCCGCTGTCGGACATGTTTCGTACGGTGCACGCGATACCGCTATTTTCAAAGGTGATCGTGCCACCCTTGAAAACACGGTAACGCTGCGATGCGCGCTTCTCGATCATCCGCATTAATCCATGACCACGATTGTGAAATAGAGCATAGAAATTACGTTGAACTAAACTCAATACTGGCGCTACTTGCACAGCGATTCAGACTTCGTTTACGACGTTGCGATCATCGAAACCGACGTGTTCATCGAGAACGCCAAGAAGGTCGGTGCCTATTGCGGAAAGAATCCGAGCGCCAGCATTTGCGCTCACGCGGCTCTCTTCTTTTTGGATGATACTCAGCCCGGCAGCATCGCGAACGCGCTCGACACCATCGCCACCTGCTTGTTGTCGGTGGCGGAGAGCAGGGTGACGCGGCCAAAGCTCATGGTGCGCCCGAGCCGCACCACGCGCGCATCCGCCAGCACGTCGGACGAGGAGACCGCCCGCATGAAATGCGTGGTCTGATCCACCGTCGTCATCGGACGATAGCCGCGATTGGCGGCGAGGTTCGCGATCACCATCGCGGTGTCGGCAAGCGCCATCAGCGCCTGGCCGCAGACCACCCCGCCATTGCGGCACAGCCGCTCCGAGAACGGCATGCGGAGCAGCGCGCCCGGCTGCCAGCCCGGCACGTCGGCAGGCCCGGTGTGCTCGAGGCGCTCGACGGAGAGGTTGAGATCGTGGATCCAGGGCGCAAAGACTTCGCCGAGGATGCGTCTGGCCTCAGTGATGCCGAACTCGACGTCTGGCTGCGCGGACATGGCTGTCGTTCGCTCCTGTGTTGTCGGATGTTTCGCTCATTCTGCCCGTTTGGGCGCGGCAAAGTCACCCGTGATCCGTCGGCTTGAAAATGCCCGACTTCGCCCGATATGATGCCGGGCTTGGGAGCGGGTGGACGATGTTGCGTCGATGTGTCCTTGTCATTTGTCTGGCCGCGCTTGGTCTGGCGCTGAACGGTTGCACCAGGTGCGGCCCGATCTGGGACGACTGGCTCCACGGGCCGAAATCGTGCAGATCGGACCGGCTCTAGCGGATTGAAGCGGCGCTCGGAGCCATGAACAAGGTCAGGGTGCGGCATCCGCCCCCACTATCAATGATCAAGGAGTGACTGATGAAGCTTTTCCGTATGGCGGCGGTGCTGGCGCTGGTGGCCGGACCGGCCTTCGCGCAGGATTCGCCCCATATCAATCTGATGGCGGACGGCCCGTCCAAGACCGAGGACGAGAAGGCCGCGGATGCTGCGCGCGAAAAGGCCTACAAGGACACGTTGAAGAAGATTCCGGACGCCAAGGCGTCCAACGATCCCTGGGGCGGAATGCGGGCCGACCCGCCAAAGCAGCCCGCGCCGAAGGCCGCAGCCGCCACCAGCGCGCCCAAGAGGACCAAGGCCGGTACGGCCGCCAATTGACCGTGGGCGGCGGCGAAAGCGGACTTTCGGGACTCCCCTTGGCCCGGCCCTGATCCTACATTCCCTCGCAGTGTTGCGTTGAGGAGGCAGGATATGGCGGATCGCCCGCGGGACCTCGCCGAGCGGATGGCGCGCCGGCGCAAGCCGGCGCCTGGGGCGGGCGGCAATGCGGGCGACGGCTATCTGCGCGAGAGCTTCACCCTGCCGCGCGCCGCGGCACGGGCGAAGGCGCAGGCCTTCTTCGCGCGCTATCCCAAGGCCGGCTACATGAGCGAAGTCGAGACCTGGCGCGAACTGCCCGGCGGCGACATCGAGTTCACCATGCGGCGGCTGCCCAGCGCCGACTAGCCCTGATCCGGCCTCTCAACCTGCCGGTTCAGCCGTCTTGCGGCCGATGGCCTTCAGCTCCCGATCGATGCGCAACTGCACGCGACGGATCGCCAGCAAGTCGATCTTCGTCTCGGTCTTGCCTGTCTTGGTCTCGTCGCCGATCCGGAACTGCCACTGCCAGACGCCTGGGATCGCCGTCTTTGCAACCGTGAACTCGACGCCCCTGTGATTCATGGTCACCTCCACGATTCACCTTGCCATGTCGGGTAACATGTTGGCCGTCGAAATATTCCTTCGACAAGCAAAATTTGCCGTTAAGTCGCGGATAGCTCATCGGAATTCAGCAAGCGCGCGCAGCTCGAAACAAGCGAAATCGAATTCCGAAAGATGGAACTGATGGATGCGTTTTTCACACGGAAAATACGCACAGCGTGCACGATGGATCCATGCATGCGCGCAAGAAAAAACCCCGCCAGGGGAGAGCCGGGCGGGGTAGCAGGTTATTGGAGGCTGAGGTGCTGGGCTGCAACACCATAGCCAGACGACCGTAGCCGGTTCAGCTTACGACAGCCTGACAGTCCGCGATGGATCGCGAGTCGCTTCGATGAGTCGGCCGCGCATCCGATCGCCGGAAACAGAAAACCCCGCTCGGGGCAGAGCGGGGTCGACTGGGCATGGAGCTAGCGGCCACGTCGAGAGCCGCTCTCACGTCCCAATTCAGACATCGCCCCGCACAACTTCAGACACATCCGTTAGCGACACTTCGCGGGCACGGCGAAGCCATGGGGGAAACGTGGCGCGCTGCTAGCGGGGTGGCATCATGGATAAGGTAGAGCGGTCATTCGCCGCCGCGACGGCGGCTGGCTTCGTGATTCTGGTCATCGGCATCGTGCTGCTGGCGCTGATGTAACCGCAGCTGTGGCGGCACGTGCCGCGCGAAAACAACCCCATGCATAGTAGGCAACAGCCTGTTTCGCCTGGCGTTTCCTAGTGCACCTTGATCTCGTCCAGCGGCAGGCGCAGATCGGCGGCACGCTCCGCGCGGTCCCTCTTGCGGAACTCGCTCTCCTTGCGCTCGAACTTGCGCATCTCCTCGAGCGCCATCTCGAGCCGGGAATTGCGCCTGCCAGCATGGTGCTGCGTATTTTCCGTCATGATCCAATCCCCCATTGCGACGGCCCGTTTCAAGTCGGCAGCCGCGGAAAGGTTCGGTGCCACAAGATTGCGGAGTGATGACGGCGCGTCTTTGATGCGCGTCATCTTCGAAGGAGAAGCTGGTCTCACATTTTGCGAAGGGCAGGGGCGCCGGTTGCCTTCATGCCATGCGAACGTCAGGCGGGCGGCATCAATCCGGGAGATCGCAGCCACTCGCTCATGTGCGAGCCTGTTTCAGCCTGTCTGGCTTTGAGGAGGAGGGCTTCGCGCTCAGAGCCGGGCGGGAGCCTCTGGGCCTGTGCTCTTAGGCGTTCGGCTTCCTGGGCGAGGCGTTCTTCAAGGGACAGGGTTTGCTTGAACCGGCGGCGGTGCTGCATGACGGGCCTCGTGCATACGGGTCCTAACCGTTGGATCTGCAGATAAAATGTTAGCCCCGCCATGTGGTTCCGTCATTAACAAATGCTTGAAATTCAAATCAGGCCACGGCCGTTTTCAAGTCAGGGCACTGAGGCCGGAAACACGCCAGCGCCGAAATCCGGCTGTCCCAATTGGGACATCCGCGATTTGAAATTAGGATAGGAACCTTCGCGCCGTTGCCAAGTTTTCCCGGTGCCCTTCCCCAAGGGCGACCCCAAGTTGGCCCCAGCTCCATCGCCCCCCAATTCGCGAGCTGGGGCCCTTTTTTCATCATTTGTTGGTGCGCACTATTTGGGCGCGAGCAAAAACTGGCAAACGCGCGCCTCGATTCGGCTGCGCCGAAGCGGCTCTAGCGCCCGGTGCTAGGACCAGCCCGTAGAGGCGGATCAGTCCTCCGCAGTGATCGTTGAGCCCAGAGCGCGGTGATGCTCTGACGGTTTGCCTGATCTCGTTCATGCGACTGGAGGTCATCGAACGCGGACAGCACCGGAATCAGGCTGGCCTAGCTAGTTAGGACACCCGCGGAGGGGAATTAGCGAACATCCTGCCCTTTCGAGGTACGCCGCCCGCTGTATCGCGCACAAGGCTGTCTTAGTGCATGTTGACGTGCCTGAACCGGCGTAAGCCTAGCTGGTCCAGTAACTTGGCCTCAGCTCCGCCAGCCCCGAGTTGGGGCCTTTTACTGTCGTCTTCCGCACCCGCAGAGGCGGATTCTTGGCCGACCAAGAGGAGTTGGATGAGGCCGGCAATCACGAGCTATCCAAATGAAAGAGGCCGCCAACCGAGGCGGCCTTACTTTTAAATCGGAGGCTTGAGGCCCGGCGAGTTCAGCCATTGATCGATGCTGGCCGTGATTTCGGCTTCCCGGGCTTTCTTGAGGAGGATTTCGCTCTCCTCTCCCGGCGGCAATTGTTTAGCTTTCTCGCGTGCTTGCCGCGCTTCTTGGATGAGCCGTTCGCCTAGCGATCTGTCCTGTTTGAACCGGAGGCGCGTCATGACCTCCTCCCGCTTGAAACCAGGTTCCACTATAAACCTTTTCGGGGCGCTGGAGTTCGATCCGGAACATTAAAACGCAAGTGTTCAATCAGCGGAGACACCGGCTCGCAATTCGTTCGTCGGGAGCAAATTCCTTGATACATTGCCGGGGGATGGTCGGGATCGAAATTAGGATACTCGCAAAATCAACCGAGGGTGCGGACCGTAAGGCGCTCACTAATCACGCCCATCAACGATCTGATCGACCGCGCGACTGGTTATGACAGGCTCAGAACCGAGCAAAGTATTGCTGCGATCCTTGAGAAGTTTGTCGCAAAGATTTTGCAGCCCTACGTCAAGACGTTCCCAGCCGCCTATTACGAGCACATCTACAGGCTCAACAACTGGAGCTACAATTCTGAGTCGTCAAAGCGTCCCGGAGTGATCGGCCATTGGACGAACGATATCATTTATGCTCGCCTTGCCCCGGCAGTGCTTGAGGAGTTGAAGCGAAAAATTCCGAGAGACGACAAAGGGCGACCGAAGCACAAACTTTTTCAAATGCTGACGCCAGAGACAGGTCATCCAAAACTGGTCGATCACTTCAAGGAAGTCCTAGCCACTATGCGCGGTGCTCGCAATTGGGCGGAATTCTACGAAATGCTCGACCGCTCGCTGCCTCGATTTAATGAGACGCCACAACTTCCATTCTACATACGCAGGCATGGAGCGTTTGCCGCCGCCTGAAACGAAAGAGGCCGCCCACTGAGGCGGCCTTAGGAAAATTTAAACGGCCCCAAGGTGGGGGCCGCCAACCCGCCTGATGCGAGTTTTCCTCCAGCAGTCGGGGGGCTACCTGTCTGGCTGGGGGCTCCAAACAGACGCGCCACGAAGGCGATCGTTCCTTAGCCTATACCGACTTATTGCTCCCGGTCTTTGGCGGCTTGCGCGAGCTTCATCCAATCCTCGGCAAGCCGCAACCACGCTTCTTTATCGATCGGGTTCCTAGTTCCCTCAGCCTCTCGCAGGCACTCCTGAGCCTGATTGAGGAACCAGTCTGCATCGGACTCGCGCATCACAAGACAATGCGCAAAATTCAAACTAGGCCACTGCGAAATTCAACTTAGGCCACTAGGGGTCAAAACAGGCCAGCACCGAAATCTGCAAAAGAACATATTGCGAACCTAGAACAAATAGTGTACGTTGTTTTTATCGACGACCCGCCGCGCCAATCGTTTGTCCCGCACCCGAATCCTCGCCATAAGGAGCACGACCAATGTCCACCACTGCCCTGCGTATCGTCGAAGGATCTTCCATGGACAAGAGTAAAGCTCTGGCCGCCGCGCTCTCCCAGATCGAGCGCCAGTTCGGCAAGGGCTCGGTGATGAAGCTCGGCAAGAACGACCGGTCGATGGATGTCGAGGCGGTCTCGTCGGGCTCGCTCGGGCTTGATATCGCGCTCGGCATCGGCGGCCTGCCCAAGGGACGTGTCGTCGAAATCTACGGGCCGGAATCCTCGGGCAAGACCACGCTGGCGTTGCACACGGTGGCGGAAGGGCAGAAGAAGGGCGGCATCTGCGCCTTCATCGACGCCGAACACGCGCTCGACCCGGTCTATGCCCGCAAGCTCGGCGTCAACATCGACGAGCTCCTGATCTCCCAGCCGGACACCGGCGAGCAGGCGCTGGAAATCTGCGACACGCTGGTGCGCTCGGGTGCAGTCGACGTTCTGGTGGTCGATTCGGTTGCGGCGCTGGTGCCGAAGGCCGAGCTCGAGGGCGAGATGGGCGATGCGTTGCCGGGTCTGCAGGCCCGTCTGATGAGCCAGGCGCTGCGCAAGCTGACGGCCTCCATCAACAAGTCCAACACCATGGTGATCTTCATCAACCAGATCCGCATGAAGATCGGTGTGATGTACGGCTCGCCGGAAACCACGACCGGCGGCAACGCGCTGAAGTTCTACGCCTCCGTCCGCCTCGACATCCGCCGCATCGGCGCGATCAAGGAGCGCGATGAAGTGGTCGGCAACACCACGCGCGTGAAGGTGGTGAAGAACAAGCTGGCGCCGCCGTTCAAGCAGGTCGAGTTCGACATCATGTACGGCGAGGGTGTCTCCAAGATGGGCGAGATCCTCGATCTTGGCGTCAAGGCCGGCATCGTCGAAAAGTCGGGCGCCTGGTTCTCCTATGACAGCCAGCGCCTCGGCCAGGGCCGCGAGAATTCGAAAGCGTTCCTGAAGGCCAACCCCGATATCACCGCCAAGATCGAGACCTCGATCCGCCAGAACTCCGGCCTGATCGCAGAGCAGATCCTGGCCGGCGCGCCGGAGCGTGACGCCGACGGCGAGGAGCCGGCGGAAGAGTAAGTCTGACCGGTAGAGTTTTCGCGAGGAGCGGGCGCTGAGGACGTTGAGTTGCCGACGTCGTCTGTGCCCGTTTCTTTTTGGGGCGCTCGATGCCATGAGGCGCGTGATCCTGACCAGTTCGTCGGGCGTTGGTCTTGCTCATGCGGATCGCGCCGACATGGTCGTCCCGTTCATCTTTCGCTTCGTGTCGGGGCCACTTCCCTCGGCCGAACACCTCAATCGCTATCTCGGTGGACGCGCGAACAGAATTTTTGAAGAGATCATCTGGTCTGATTGCGTCCGCCAATTGCCCTATGTCCAGCGTCTGGATCGGGAAGGCGCATTACTCTGCTTCTGCGAGACTTACGGCGTCGAGTTCATCGAGCTCTGGTTCGACCCTGAACCAAACAGTCAGCTGCAGTTGATCTGGATCCTCGACTATCTGCGTTCCCGGCCATCCATACCAGCGAATCTGAGATTACGATTTGTCGATTTCGAACTGCGTGCAGCAGATCCCGCGGAGATTCGTCATCGCGACGTGCGGGAGTTCGATATCGCAGAAGGCGATTTTGAGATCGCCAGCATGGCCTGGGAGGCCTACCGCGCGCCGACGCCCGCGCTCTGCGCCGGGCTGCTCGACAGGCCGCTCGGCAAGCTGTCCTTCGTGAAGCCGGCCATGGAGGACCTGCTCGCAGAACTGCCGTCGTCGGCGACGGGACTGGGGGCGACCGAGGCGCGGCTTCTCGAACTGATCGCGAGTGGACACAATCGCACCGACGCGCTGTTTCGGCCGGGCGCGCTCGGGTCACGCGTGTTCGATCCGTGGGAGTTGGGTGCGTTGCTCGAAGGACTTGCTTTCGGCCCGGCGCCCGCCATTGCAGGTCTGGACGGCAAGCTGGCGACACTCGATCCGGACAATGCACGAGGTCGCAACGCAGCCTTTCGCCGGAGCCGGCTGTCGCTGACCGAACTGGGCCGAGCGGTCCTTGAAGGCCGGGAGGATTTCCGCCGCCACAACCCGATTCGGCGCTGGTGGGGTGGTACGCTTCTCACCAACGAACGGCTTTGGCGTTGGAATCCGCAGACCCGTTCGCTGGTTGCACCCTAAGTCGCGCCCGTAGGTGGGCAAAGGCGCGCAAGCGCCGTGCCCACCAGTTTCAACGCGAACGAAAGAGGTGGGCACGCTTCCGCCTTCGCTCTCCGAGCTACGGCGGACAAGTCGCTTTGCCCACCCTACGAATCCACTACTCCGCGGCTTCCGCGTAATCGCTCACCGGCGGGCACGAGCACACCAGGTTGCGATCGCCATAGACGTTGTCGACACGGCCCACCGGGCACCAGTATTTGTCGGTGCGCGAGGTGCCTGCAGGGAAGCAGCCTTCAGTGCGGGTATAGGCGCGCTTCCAGTCGTCATCGGCGATGTCATGCACGGTGTGCGGGGCGTGGCGCAGCGGCGACGCTTCGACCTTGAAGCGGCCAGCCTCGACCTCGGCGATTTCGTTCCGGATCGCGATCATGGCGTCGCAGAAGCGATCCAGCTCCGCCTTCGATTCCGATTCGGTCGGCTCGATCATCAGCGTGCCCGGCACCGGGAAGCTCATGGTCGGCGCATGGAAGCCGTAATCGATCAGGCGCTTGGCGATGTCGTCGACGGTGACGCCGGATGTCGTCTTCAGCGGACGCGGATCGACGATGCACTCATGCGCGATGCGGCCCTTGGCGTTCTTGTAGAGCACCGGGAAGTGCGCATCGAGGCGGGCTGCGACGTAATTGGCGTTGAGGATCGCGATCTCGGTGGCGCGCTTCAATCCTTCGCCGCCCATCATCAGGATGTAGATATAGGAGATGGTGAGGATCGAGGCCGAGCCGAATGGCGCGGCCGAGACCGGGCCGACTGGGGCATCGGCCTGCGTCGCAGGGTGACCGGGCAGAAACGGGGCGAGATGCGCCTTGACGCCGATCGGGCCCATGCCGGGGCCGCCGCCGCCATGCGGGATGCAGAAGGTCTTGTGCAGATTGAGATGGCTGACATCAGCGCCGTAATCGCCGGGCCGGGACAGGCCGACCTGCGCGTTGAGGTTGGCGCCATCCAGATACACCTGGCCGCCATGGCCATGCACGATGTCGCAGATCTCGCGAATGTGCTCCTCGAACACGCCATGCGTCGAGGGATAGGTGATCATGACCGCGGCGAGGTCGTTCGAGTGCTTCTCCGCCTTGGCGCGGAGATCGTTGACGTCGACGTCGCCGTTGGCCTCGCAGGCAACCACCACCACGTCCATGCCGACCATCGCGGCCGAGGCCGGGTTGGTGCCATGGGCGGAGGAGGGGATCAGGCAGATTTTCCGCTGCGTCTCTCCGCGCGCGGCATGATAGGCGCGGATGGCCAGCAGCCCGGCATATTCTCCTTGCGCACCGGAGTTCGGCTGCAGCGAGATCGCGTCATAGCCGGTGATGTCGCACAGCCATTTGTCCAGCCGCGCAAACAACGCATGATAGCCGGCGGCCTGCTCGCGCGGAGCGAAGGGGTGCAAGGAGGCGAATTCCGGCCAGGTCAGCGGCATCATCTCGGTGGTCGCGTTCAGCTTCATGGTGCAGGACCCCAGCGGGATCATGGCGCGGTCGAGTGCGAGGTCGCGATCGCTGAGCTTGCGCATGTAGCGCAGCATCTCGGTCTCCGAGCGATGCGCGTGGAACACGGGATGGGTGAGGAAAGAGGTCGCGCGCTTCAGCGTCTCCGGCAGCGCTTCGCGTGTGGTCGCGTCGATCTCGGCGTAGGAAAGCTGGCCGCCGAACGCGCGCCAGACGGCTTCGACCGTGGCAGGCGTCGTGGTCTCGTCGAGCGCGATGCGGAGCGCCGCTTCTCCAACGCCGAGATTGATTGTCTCGGCGGCGGCGCGCGCAACAATCTCGGCGCGCTTGGCGCCGGCATCGACGCTGAGCGTGTCGAAGAAGGCCTCGCTACTCGGCGTGAAGCCGAGCTTGCGCAAGCCGGCCGCGAGCACGGCGGTGCGGCGATGCACATTGCGCGCGATCTGCGCAAGGCCCTCCGGGCCGTGATAGACCGCGTACATCGCGGCGATCACGGCCAGCAGCACCTGCGCGGTGCAGATGTTGGACGTCGCCTTCTCGCGACGGATGTGCTGCTCGCGGGTCTGCAGCGCGAGGCGATAGGCAGGCATCCCGCGGGAATCCACGGAGAGACCGACGATGCGGCCGGGCAGCGAGCGCTTCAGCGCGTCGCGCACCGCCATATAGGCCGCGTGCGGTCCGCCATAGCCCATCGGCACGCCAAAGCGTTGCGCGGAGCCGATCGCGATGTCGGCACCTAACTCGCCGGGCGAGGCGAGCAATGTCAGTGCCAGCAGATCGGCGGCAACGATCGCGAGCGCACCCTTGGCCTTCAGCGCCGCGATCGCGGGCCTGAGATCGCGCACCGCGCCCGAGGTTCCAGGATATTGCAGCAGCGCACCAAGCACGTCCGCCTTGTCGAGATCGGTGAGGGGATCGCCGACGACCAGCGACCAGCCGAGCGGCTCGGCGCGGGTGCGCATCACAGCTAACGTCTGCGGATGCACGTCCTTGTCGACGAAGAAGGCTTTGGCTTCGACCTTGGAGTGCCGCTCGGCGAGCGCCATGGCTTCGGCTGCGGCAGTCGCCTCATCGAGCAGCGAGGCGTTGGCGACGTCGAGCCCGGTGAGGTCGCAGATCATGGTCTGGAAGTTGAACAGCGCCTCCAGCCGGCCCTGGCTGATCTCGGGCTGGTAGGGCGTATACGCCGTGTACCAGGCCGGGTTCTCCAAGATGTTGCGCTGGATTACCGCTGGCAAAATCGTGCCGGAATAGCCCTGGCCGATCAGCGAGGTGAAGACCTGGTTCTGGCGCGCTAGTTCGGCCATATGCGCGATCGCCTCGGTCTCGCTCAGTGGCCTGCCGAGATCGAGTGGGGCTGCCTGCCGGATCGAGGCCGGCAGCGTTTCCGCCATCAGTGCGTCGACGCTCTTGGCGCCGACCGCCTCTAGCATTGCGGTGACATCGCGCGCCGACGGGCCGATGTGGCGGCGAGCGAAGTTGGCGGCGGTGTCGCCGCTGGATTTACGGTGCGCGGTCATCGCTTGCTCCATCGTCCTTAAGCCGTGTGGGCCTTGTAGGCGGCTTCATCCATGAGGCCGCCGAGTTCGCTCTTGTCGGTAATCTTGATCTTGAAGAACCAGGCCTTGCCCTGCGCGTCCGAATTGATCAGCGCCGGCTCGGCGGCGAGTTCGGGGTTGGTCGCGAGCACTTCGCCGGAAATTGGCGCGTAGACGTCGGAGGCGGCTTTCACCGATTCCACCACGGCGGCGGCTTCGGCCTTCTTCAGGGCGCGGCCGACCTTGGGCAGTTCGACGAACACGACGTCGCCGAGCTGCGACTGCGCGTAATCCGTGATGCCGACCGTGGCGACATCGCCGTCGATCGCGAGCCATTCGTGGTCGGTGGTGTACAGCGTCGTGGTCATTCTCGATCCTCAGCGTTTGTAGGTGTTTTTCACGAAGGGCATGGCGGCGACGGCGAGCGGCAGGCGTTGCCCGCGCACTTCCGCAAAGAGTCTTGTATCGAGCGCGCTCAGGGTGGTGGGGACGTAGCCCATCGCGACCGGCGCATTCAGGCTCGGGCCGAAACCACCCGAGGTGACCTTTCCGATCGGCTCGCCGCCCGCGCTATCCGCAAACAGCAGCGCGCCTTCGCGCACCGGCGCACGACCCTCGGCGCGCAGGCCGACGCGACGGCGGGACGCGCCGTGATCGAAATGCGCGAGGATTTTCTCGGCGCCGGGAAAGCCGCCGGCGCGGGCGCCGCCAGTGCGGCGGCTCTTCTGCACCGACCATTCCAGCGCAGCTTCGACCGGCGTGGTCGCGGTGTCGATGTCGTGGCCGTAGAGGCAGAGCCCGGCCTCGAGCCGCAGGCTGTCGCGGGCGCCGAGGCCGATCGGCATCACGTCCGAGTTTTCCAGCAGCGTCTTCGCGAGCCGTTCGGCGTCCGCAGCGGGCACCGAAATCTCAAACCCGTCCTCGCCGGTGTAGCCGGAGCGCGAGACGAAGCAGGCGAGGCCCGCAACCTCGCGCGGGCCGGCATCCATGAACTTCATGGCGGGAGCCTCTGCACACAATTTCGCCAGTGCGGCTTCGGCCTTCGGGCCCTGCAGGGCGATCAGCGCGCGATCGGCGAGCGAATCGATGCTGCAGATGTCCGACAGATTCGCGCGCAGATGCGCCTCGTCCTCGGCCTTGCAGGCAGCGTTGACCACCAAGAACAGGTAATCGCCGAAATTGGCGACCATCAAATCGTCGAGAATGCCGCCATCCGTATTGGTGAACTGGGCGTAGCGCTGACGGCCCGGTGCAATCGCCAGAATATCCTGCGGGACCAGCCGCTCCAGCGCGCGGGCGGCGTCCTCGACCTTGCCGGATTTCGGCCGAAGCGCGATCTGGCCCATGTGGGAGACGTCGAACAAGCCGGCAGATGTGCGGGTCTGGAGGTGCTCCTTCAGCACGCCCGCAGGGTACTGCACCGGCATGTCATAGCCCGCGAACGGCACCATCTTGCCGCCAAGCGACACATGCAGGTCGTAAAGGGGGGTACGTCGGAGGGAATCTTGGTCGTCGCGCGCAAGCATCACAGGGGCCCTCGGCGGTTCCCCGGGGATGATTCCCCGAGACGAACCAGTCGAAGCCCCATCTGTCGCTGTGCCTGAGAGTATTATCCCGTCGGCGGACGCAGTCCGGGCCAACCCCTCTTAAAAGGTATTTGCCCGTCGGCGCCTCTTTCCAGATGTCGTCAAAGCCACGCGGTCCTTTTGCCTGAGAGTTTCCGGGGCGGTTGCTCCTTCGGCGCCGGCAGTGAAGCCGGTCTCTCCCGACGTGGCCGTACGATACAGATGGGTACAGACCACAGCCCGGCCAAGCCTGTCAACGCGCCCTTTGCGGCTTTCAACGGGATTGCAAAGGGGGAGGACGCGCCTGCGGCAACCCACTGATCTCTCTGCACAGTTTCTGGACAGCGAAGCTGGCCTTGTCTAAAAGCGCTTTGGCCCGCAGATATCAGCCCAAATCACCGGTTTGGATGGCGTATTTCCGGGTCCAAGCACACCCGATTGGATGAACATGAGCGGCGTCAACGAGATCAGGTCGACCTTTCTGAACTTCTTTGCCGAGAACGGCCACGAGATCGTGTCGTCCTCGCCATTGGTGCCGCGCAACGATCCGACGTTGATGTTCACCAATGCCGGCATGGTGCAGTTCAAGAACGTTTTTACCGGCGTCGAGAAGCGGCCTTATCAGCGCGCCACCACGTCGCAGAAATGCGTGCGCGCCGGTGGCAAGCACAACGACCTCGACAACGTCGGCTACACCGCGCGCCATCTCACCTTCTTCGAGATGCTCGGCAACTTCTCGTTCGGCGACTACTTCAAGGAGCGCGCGATCGAGCTGGCCTGGAAGCTCATCACGAAGGACTTCGGGCTCAACAAGGACAAGCTGCTCGTCACCGTCTACCACACCGACGACGAGGCGCACGGGCTCTGGAAGAAGATCGCGGGCTTCTCCGACGACCGCATCATCCGCATCCCGACCTCGGACAATTTCTGGGCGATGGGCGACACCGGGCCGTGCGGCCCGTGCTCGGAGATCTTCATCGATCGCGGCGACCACATCTGGGGCGGGCCTCCGGGCTCGCCGGAAGAGGACGGCGACCGCTTCCTCGAATTCTGGAATCTCGTCTTCATGCAATACGAGCAGGTGACGAAAGAGGAGCGCGTGGATCTGCCGCGTCCCTCGATCGACACCGGCATGGGGCTGGAGCGGATGGCCTGCATCATGCAGGGCGTGGACAGCGTGTTCGAGACCGATCTGTTCCGCCACCTGATCGACGCGACCGCGTCGGCGCTCGGCAGCGGGCCGAACGCGCAGACCGTCGCCTCGTTCCGCGTCATCGCCGACCATCTGCGTTCCTCGGCCTTCCTGGTTGCGGATGGCGTGCTGCCTTCGAACGAGGGCCGCGGCTATGTGCTGCGCCGGATCATGCGCCGCGCGATGCGCCATGCGCAGCTGCTCGGCGCGAAAGAGCCGCTGATGCATCGCCTGGTGTGGGCGCTGGTCCGCGAGATGGGCCAGGCCTATCCCGACCTGATGCGCGCGGAGAATCTGATCGAGGAAACGCTGCGGCTGGAAGAGACCCGCTTCCGCAAGACGCTGGTGCGGGGCCTCGCCATCCTCGACGAGAAGAGCGCGTCCTTGAAGAAGGGCGACATGTTCGACGGCGACGTCGCTTTCACGCTGTACGACACCTACGGCTTCCCGCTGGACCTGACCCAGGACGCGCTGAAGTCGCGCGGCATCGGCGTCGACCAGTCCGCCTTCACCGACGCGATGGAGCGCCAGAAGGCGAAGGCGCGCGAGTCCTGGAAGGGGTCTGGCGAGGCGGCCTCCGAGGCGATCTGGTTCCCGCTGCGCGAGAAGCTCGGAGCCACCGAATTTCTGGGCTACGAGACCGAGAGCGCCGAAGGCGTGGTGTCCGCGCTGGTGAAGGACGGCCAGGAAGTCGCGAGCCTCAAGGCCGGCGAGACCGGGGCGCTTCTGCTCAACCAGACGCCGTTCTATGCGGAGTCCGGCGGCCAGGTCGGCGATACCGGCGTGCTGACGGGTGAGGGCGGCGTCAAGTTCCGCGTCACCGACACGCAGAAGAAGCTCGGCGATTTCTTCGTTCACGTCGGCACGCTGGAGAGCGGCGAGCTGAAGGTCGGCACCGCGCTGCAGCTCGAGGTCGATCACGGCAGGCGCTCGTCGATCCGCGCGCATCACTCGGCGACGCATCTCATTCACGAGGCGCTGCGCCAGGTGCTCGGCGACCACATCGCCCAGCGCGGCTCGATGGTCGCGCCAGATCGGTTGCGCTTCGACTTCGTGCATCCGAAGCCGATCACGGCGGAAGAGCTCGCCCGCGTCGAGGACATCGCCAACGACGTGGTGCTGGAGAACGACGAGGTCACCACCCGCGTCATGGGCGTCGATGAAGCGCGCGAGGCCGGGGCTCGTGCGCTGTTCGGCGAGAAATATGGCGACGAGGTTCGCGTCGTTTCGATGGGCCGGACCGCGCGCGAGCGCGGCGCCAACGCACTCGGCTGGTCGGTCGAGCTCTGCGGCGGCACCCATGTGCGGCGCACCGGCGATATCGGCCTGATCACGCTGACGGGCGAGAGCGCGGTCGCCTCTGGCGTGCGCCGGATCGAGGCGCTAACCGGCAATTATGCGCGCAAGCACGCCAACGAGACCATGGCGCTGGCGAAGACGGCGGCCAACGAGCTGCGCACGTCGATCGACGACGTCCCCGCGCGCATCACCGCGCTGATGGAGGAGCGCAAGAAGCTCGAGCGCGAACTCTCCGACGCCCGCAAGAAGCTCGCAATGGGCGGCGGTGCGTCAGCCGGCAGCAATGGCGCGGCCAGCGGCGTGCGCGAGGCGGGCGGCGTCAAGCTGATGGCGCGTGCGGTCGAGGGCATCGAGATGAAGGATCTCAAGAGCCTTGCCGACGACGGCAAGAAGCAGATCGGCTCCGGCGTGGTCGCCATTATCGGCGTGACCGAGGACGGCAAGGCCGGCGTCGTGGTCGGTGTCACCGCCGATCTCACCGCGCGCTTCAACGCCGTGAATCTGGTGCGCGTTGCCTCCGAGACGCTGGGCGGCAAGGGCGGCGGCGGCCGGCCCGATATGGCGCAGGCCGGCGGCCCCGATGGCGCCAAGGCGACCGAAGCGCTTGCCGCGATCGAAAAAGCCATGCTCGAACAAAAAGCGGCGGGCACGTAAAACGCCATGCGCCTCGTTCCGCGAGGAATTGGGCTTCGCGATCCCAACCTAAGGGATCGCCTCTACGAATTGCTGGAGCACGATCCGCTGGCCTATTCGATCGGGTCGCGCTTCATCCAGATCATCATTGGCGTCATCGTGCTCGACGTCGCCGCGATGATCCTCGCTTCGGTGCCGGAGCTGGATGCCCAGTTCGGTGTGTTGTTCTCGGCCGTCGCCATCCTCTGCGTGATCGTGTTCGCGCTGGAATATGCCGCGCGGCTCTGGACGGTGGCGGGCCACACGCCGCGCAAGGGCTCGCCGCTCGCCGACCGGCTCGGCTATGTCTTCTCAGCACTCGGCATCATCGACCTCCTGGCGTTCCTGCCGGCCGCAGTGGTGCTGGTCACGGGACGACACGCGACGCTGGCCGCGCTCGGCGTGCTGCCGTTCTTCAAGCTGATACGCTATTCGCCGGCGATGCGCTCGCTGCTCGCCGCCGTGCATGCCGAGCGGCGCGCGCTGATCGGCTGCCTCGTCATCCTCGCGGGCGCGGTGTTGACGTTTGCCTCGCTGCTCTACGCCATCGAGCGCGACGTGCAGCCCAACAAGCTCGGCACCATTCCGGACGCGATGTGGTGGGCGATCGTGACGCTCGGCACCGTCGGCTATGGCGACGTCGTGCCGGTGACGGCGCTCGGAAAGATCATCTCCGTGTTCACGATCATCTCAGGCTTCGCCATGATCGCGCTGCCGGTCGCGATCATCTCCACCGCCTTTGCCGAAGAGGTGAAGCGGCGCGACTTCGTCGTGACCTGGGGGATGTTGGCGCGGGTGCCGCTGTTCTCGCATCTCGCGGCTGCGGAGATCGCCGACATCATGCGGCTGTTGCGGGCGCGCACCATCGAGCAGGGCGAGATCCTGGTGCGGCGGGGCGATGTGGCTTCGTCGATGTATTTCATCACCGCAGGTGAAGTCGAGATCGCACTGCCCAGCCAGCATGTGCGGCTCACCGACGGCACCTTCTTCGGCGAGATCGCGCTGCTGCACAAGACGAAGCGCAGCGGCACCGTGACGGCGACGCGCAGGACGCGCCTGCTCGTGCTCGACGCCCAAGATTTTCACGCCCTGATCGCGCGCATGCCGACGCTCGCCGCCCACGTCCACCAGACCGCGAAAGCGCGGCTGGAAGAGACCGGCGATCTCGCCTCGGCAGAACTGGCGCAGGCCGAGCGCGAGGGCACGGACCGCTGAGCGATCAGTCCTTCTTCAGGAAAATGTAATCGGCCGAGTAGGGCGCGCTCTTGAACTCGCCGGCCTTGTCGCACGCGCCGTCGAGCTTGCCGCCGTGCGTGTTGATGCGCTGGACCGTGGTGACCGGCGTCAGCACGCCGCTGCCGCGGTGGGAGGTGACGTCCAGCTTCAGCCAGGGGATATCGGCAGCCGTTGCGCCGGGCGCGTTGCCGATGACCTTGCCAGTCACGGTGCTGCCGTCGGTGTGCTCCCAGTTCGGGCCGGCATAGTGACGGCCGATCGTCTTGCCTTCGGACAGCAGCGTTGCGATCGGTTCGCGAAACGCCCAGGCGAGCTTGCCGTCGGTGCCGGCCTTGCACTCATAGAGCTGCGCGCCCTCGGCGTGGACGCTCAGCACGACGCTCTCGCCAGGCGCGGCGATGGCCTCGGGCAGCGTCTCCGCGGCAGAAGCCGGCCTGGCCAAGGTGGCGAGCATCAGCAGGCAGGGGGCAGCAAACCTGGTCGACATGGTCGCGTCTCCGCGAAGGGCTCCAATAAAAGCGAACGGGCCGCGTTGAGACGCGGCCCGTGATGATGTCTGGCCCAGTCGGGCGAAATTGCGGTTGCCGGCTTAGGCCGCCAACGCCTTCGTGAGGTTGTCCGCGACCTTGTCGAGGAAGCCCGTGGTCGACAGCCAGCGCTGGTCGGCGCCGACCAGCAGCGCGAGGTCCTTGGTCATGTAGCCTTCCTCGACGGTGTCGACGCAGACCTTCTCCAGCGTGTTCGCGAACTTCGCGAGCTCGGCGTTGTTGTCGAGCTTGGCGCGGTGCGACAGGCCACGGGTCCAGGCGAAGATCGACGCGATCGAGTTGGTCGAGGTCTCCTTGCCCTTCTGGTGCTCGCGGTAGTGGCGGGTCACGGTGCCGTGGGCGGCTTCGGCTTCGACCGTCTTGCCGTCGGGGGTGAGCAGCACCGAGGTCATCAGGCCGAGCGAGCCGTAGCCCTGCGCCACCGTGTCGGACTGGACGTCGCCGTCGTAGTTCTTACAGGCCCAGACATAGCCGCCGGACCATTTCAGCGCCGACGCCACCATGTCGTCGATCAGGCGGTGCTCGTAGGTCAGGCCCTTGGCCTCGAATTCCTTCTTGAACTCGCGGTCGTAGATGTCCTGGAAGATGTCCTTGAAACGGCCGTCATAGACTTTCAGAATCGTGTTCTTGGTCGAGAGATAGACCGGGTAGCCGCGCAGCAGGCCGTAATTCAGCGAGGCGCGGGCGAAGTCGATGATGGAATCATCGAGGTTGTACATTCCCATCGCGACGCCGGCGTCGGGGGACTTGAACACTTCCTTTTCGATGACGGTGCCGTCCTCGCCGACGAACTTCATCGACAGCGTGCCCTTGCCCGGGAACTTGAAGTCGGTGGCGCGGTACTGGTCGCCATAGGCATGGCGGCCGATGATGATCGGCTTGGTCCAGCCGGGAACCAGGCGCGGCACGTTCTTGCAGATGATCGGCTCGCGGAAGATCACGCCGCCGAGAATGTTGCGGATGGTGCCGTTCGGCGACTTCCACATCTGCTTGAGGTTGAACTCCTTCACCCGGGCTTCGTCCGGGGTGATGGTGGCGCACTTGACGCCGACGCCGACCTTCTTGATCGCCTCGGCGGCGTCGATGGTCACCTGATCGTTGGTGTGGTCGCGGTGCTCCATGCCCAGGTCGAAATACTGCAGCTCGACATCCAGGAACGGGTTGATCAGCTTGTCCTTGATGTACTGCCAGATGATCCGGGTCATCTCGTCGCCATCGAGCTCGACGACGGGATTGGATACCTTGATTTTTGCCATGATCGGAGAAGCCCTCTTGGGAACGGCGCCGGCGGCGCCAACGTGAATATCCGGCGCCTCTTAGCACCGCCGCGCGACGGGCGAAAGCCAAGGGATTATGCACTTTTAGCTCATCCAGCTTCCGCAGATGGGGGGCGGGGAGCGGACCCCGCGGTGGGGCGGGTTAAAGTTTCAGGCGAGATTCAAAAGTCGAATCCAACCCGTTATTTCGCTTGAGAATTTTGTCAGGACAGGCAAACGACGGGCGGACCGGCAGCCGGGCTGGGACCGGGGCAAGACCGAGCCCAAGTGCGGCCTTGAATCAATTCCTGAGAGCGCCCTGACAAGGCCTTGAGAACCAGCGTGAAAGCGAGACGAGATGTCCGGCACCGACAAGACCAAGGCAGGGCACGCCCTCGACGGTCCCATCGTGATCCTGGTCGAGCCGCAGCTCGGGGAGAACATCGGCATGGCTGCGCGCGCCATGGGCAACTTTGCCCTGAGCCGCTTGCGCATCGTCAACCCTCGCGACGGCTGGCCCAACATCGCGGCCCAGCGGGCCGCCGCCGGCGCCGACCACATTCTGGAAAAGGTCGAACTGTTCGACACGGTCGAACAGGCGGTTGCCGATCTCGAGCTGCTGTTCGCGACAACCGCGCGCCCGCATGACCAGGCCAAGCCGGTGGTGGGGCCGGAAGCTGCGGCGGCCGAAATCTCCGGGCACGTCGCGACCGGAGGCAAGGCCGGCATCCTGTTCGGGCGGGAGCGATGGGGCCTGACCAACGAGGAGGTCGGGCTCTCCAACCGCATCATCACCTTCCCGGTCAATCCGGGCTTCGCCTCGCTCAACCTCGCGCAGGCCGTGCTGCTGATCGGCTACGAATGGTTCAAGCGGGCGACGTCCGGTGAGTTGCCGCACGCCATGCCCGAGCGCTCCGAGCGCGCCTCGCAGCACCAGATGCAGGCCTTCTTCGACAACCTCATCCGCGAGCTCGATCGCGTGGAATTTTTGCGTCCGGCCGAGAAACGCGACACCATGCTGGTCAACCTGCGCAACATCTTCAGCCGGATGGAGCCGACCAAGCAGGACATGCACACCCTCCACGGCGTGGTGATGGCGATCGCGGAAGGGCGCAAGGGCCCGGCCAAGGGCGGCGTGCTCGACGGCGAGCAGGCCACGCGCCTGCGCGCGCTCTTGGCCGAGCACGGGCAGGGCGGCGGCGTCCCCGACAGTGGCTCGACCGTGCGCGGCCTCGCCCGCCTGCTCCGCCGCAACCCGACCGATGCCGAGCGCCTGCTCTGGCAGGCGTTGACCCGTGATCGCCGCTTCGCAGGTGGGTTCAAGCGCCAGACCCCAGTCGGCCGCCACATCCCGGACTTCGTCTCCTTCCAGCACCGGATCGCGATCGAGCTGGTCAATCCGGGCGAGGGCGAGACGATCGCCGCTGACCGCGCCTCGCGGCGGGCGTGGCTGGAGGCGCGAGATTATCGGGTGCTGGAGATCCGGGCCGCCGATGTGGAGCGGGATATCGAGGCCGAGTTGGTGCGGCTCGAGGGGATGATTACGCAATCGACCTGAGCCCGGACCCGCAACTAACTACTCCCCGATGCGCTGAATTGTCTTGAGGTGCTGTCGAAACCACTCCTCAGAGCTCGTCCATTGCGGCGCCTGCTCCGTCGCTCGCCCTCACCAGGCGTAGCGCATGGTGCCCTTGCCGGCGTAGCTGCGGGTGACGTCGGAGAATTCGCCTTCGAAGGTGGCTGCGAGCGAAAGGCCGTTTGCGAGCTTCACTTCCGCCGATGCTGTGGTGAGCGCCGCATCGTGCGCCTGCGCCGCGCCATTGACCACGAAACTCGCGCCCGGCAGCGCCTGGAAGGTCGCGGCGACGGCGCGGTCGGCGTTGAAGTCGTGCGCCCACGCTGCGCGGCCGCGCAGGGCCAGGATCGCATCGGTGAGCGCGAACGACTTGTCGGCGCGCAGGCCAAGCTCGGAGCGCGTGGCGGTGACGCTCTTCGATGCGTAGCTCAGCGCAAAGGTGTTGGCGCCGGAGAGCACCTGCTCCGCATAGGCCGGCAGGTCGATGGTGGTGAACTGCGCCGCGGCATAGGGCGTCAGGCCAACGCCGCCGGTCCACGGCGCGATGTATCTGTAGCCGCCTTCGAGGCGACCGGACCAGGTGTTGGCATTGAAGCGCGCCTGCAACTGATCGACGCCAGCGATGGTGACGGTGCGATTGGTGGTCACGTCCTGCCAGCCATAGGCCAGCGCGGCGGTGACATAGGCGGGGCCGCTGTTGTGGCGGACGAAGGCGCCGGCCTGGAACAGATCGGAGCGGCCGGTGCCGCCGTTCGCCACCGAGAAGCTGGTGCCACCGCCGGCGAGCGCGAAGCCCGCGACGGTATAGGGCGAGAACCAGTAATCCGCACCGGCCGTGGCGCCGGCGATGCGGCTGGTGGTGGTGTTGGAGCCGAGGGTCGCATTGCCGTCGGTGGCCTGCGAGCCGCCGAAGCCGGCCGCCCACACGCTCCAGCGCGGCCCGTAGACCTGCGCCAGCGGCGCCTTGCGATAAATGGCGGCGTAGGCCTCGCGCGCGGCACCCGTATGGTTGCGGCCAGCGGCATAGGCCAGCGCGTCGCTGTCGGCATAACCCGTCGCACCACCGGGCGATGCAAGCGGATCGCCGCGCCCGGCGACGAACGGATCGGTCAGCACGCCCATGAACAGGTTCATGGCATCGAACGTGGTCTGCTGTGCGCCAACAGGGGTCTCGCCCGAGGCTTGGGTCAGCGCATTGAGCAGCGGATTTCCCGACAGCGCGAACAGCGCGTTGAAACCGGCCGGCATGGCGCCGCCGGCGGTCAGCGCGTTGTCGATTCCCGTCGCGACATTGCGCTGGTTGATGTTGCCGCCGGACACCGCCGGCGACAGCAGGCCGGCATCGAGCGTCAGCAGTACGTCGTTGCCGACATAGCTCAGCCGGGCGTTGCGGGCGAAATTGCTGGCGGCGAGGAAGTCCGCGCCGGAGAAGCTGCCGTTCACGGTGCCCGCGGTCAGGATCGTAAAGGTCGTGGTCGCCGCCACCCGTGTCAGCGGAGCCACCACCACCTTCCCTGCGAGATTGGCGGTGGTGGTGACGATGGTCTTGTCGGCACTGCTGCCCGACACCTGCACCAGGTAGGTCGAGGCCGCGGTCAGCGTCAGGCTGCCGGTCACGGTGAGCGTGCCGATCGAATTGCCTGGCGCCAGCGTGCCGCCATTGACCAGCGTGGTGCCGACAATGCCGTTGCCGCCAAGCGTGCCGCCCGCGTTCACCGTGAGGCTCGACGCCGAGGTGAGATCGCCGTTGACGCCCAGAATGCCGCCATTGACGTTGACCGTGCCGGCATAGGTGCTGGTGCCGGTTAGCGTCCACACCGAACTGTCGATCTTGTTGAAGGTGCCGAAGCCCTGATACTGCGCGGCGGCGCCGAGCTGCGACACGTCGAACGTCGCAGCGGCGCTGCCGCCGAGCTGGAAGGTATCGCTGCCGGTGCCGAGCATGGTGCCCGAGATGACCGAGCCCGCCGCCAGCGTCAGCGTGTTGCCGGTGCCGGAAAACCGGATCGCGTTCGTGCCGCCGCTGATGGTGCCGGCGTTGAACACCGACGAGCCGCCGGCACCGCTAAAAATCCCGTACCCCAGGCCCGAGATGCTGGCGCCGGCATTGTTGGTGACTGCCACACCGGTTTGACCAGAAATAGCGTAGCCGTTGCCGGCAGCGCTGGCGGAGATGGTGCCGGAGTTGGTGACATCGGCAAAGCCGTTGGCAACAATTCCGAATCTCCCGCCGGTGATGACACCACCTGCATTATTGATCACCGTCGCGTCGCTGAAGGCACGGATGGCGGCGCTGACGGCGGAAGACGACTGAGTGGTGATGCTGCCGGAATTGGTGACGTCGACGGAGCCGGCGCTGGTAAAAATTCCGTACTGTCCACCCGCGATGCTGCCGCCGGCGGCGTTGGTCACCGTCGCGTCAGTGCTGGCGAAAATGCCGTAGGTACTCGCACCGGCAATGCTGCCGGAATTGGTGACGTTGGCAAAGCCGCTGCTGGCGACAATTCCGTCCGCGCCGCCGCTGATGCTGGCGCCGGCGTTGTTGGTCACCTTCGCGTCGGTGCCGGCGGCGATGCCGTAAGTGCTCGTGCCGGTGATGCTGCCGGAATTGGTGACGTCGGCAACGGCGTTGGCGGCAATTCCATACTGGCCACCCCTGATGCTGGCGCCGGCGTTGTTGATCACCGTCGCGTTGGTGCCTGACCTGATACCGTAGACGGCCGTGCCGATGATGCTGCCGGAATTGGTGATGTTGACTGAGCCACCGTCAACTCCGGCATTGGCGCCGGTGATGCTGGCGCCGGCATTGTTGGTCACCTTCGCGTCGGTGGTGGCGTCATGCCGTTGTTGCTCGTACCGGTGATGCTGCCGGAATTGGTGACGTCGGCGGAGCCGGCGGCGGCAAGAATTCCGTCCGCGCCGCTGATGCTACCGCCGGTGTTGTTGGTGACCGTTCCGGCCGCGATCCAGATGCCACCGTTGCCGGTGCCGGTGACGCTGCCGCCGCTGCTGACATTGACGGTGAGTCCGGTTTCGGTGCCGGTGCCGTAGCCGGCCGTGCCGGCACTGGTGCCGGGTGCGCCGCCGCCCTGGTCGATGGTGGTGCCGGTGCAGGTCGCCGTCACGCCGTTGGCGGACGCCGGCGTACAATCCGCGTGGGCCACCGAGGCCGTCGCAATCAGGAAGAATGCAATCAGGATGAAAAGACCGGCGGACGCTGATCCAACCGCTTGCCGCCGCAGCGACCTCAACTCTAACAGCATGCCCGCCCACCCGCTCTGCAGCGCCCGGCCTTGTTCGCAACAGGCCGGTTCACGGCTTGACCGGCGTCAGCAGCTCGGCGGCGGATGCTTCCGCGAAGCTGGCGGTCTCCAGTCGTGCAAGCTCGACACCCACCGCGCGCCCGGTGGCGACGACCTTGGCGCCATCGCGAAGCTCCCATGTGCCGTCGTCCGTCGCGATTGGTGCGAGCGGCGTGTCCAGAGGAGGGGGCGCGCGCAGCGTGACCTCGGCCCCGCCAGGAATGTGCTGGGCCAGCCGGCCGCAGACATAGCCGCCGTTGCCGGAGTGCGGAGGGCCGCAAAAGCGCTTGTCGATGATGATCTCGGTCAAAACTGCCTTCCTGTCTTGCTAGGCCACGCGCACACTATCGGATCTTGAGCACAATTCTTCCCTGAACCGTGCGATTGGCGATGGCGCGCATGGCGTCAGCGGCCTCCTCCAAACGGAGGACACGATCGATGTGCGGGCGGATGTTTCCGTCGGCCAGCAATTGCATCAGCGTGTCGTTCATGCGCGCGGCCTCGGCGGAGAATTTCTCCGCCCAGGCGCCGGCGAAGACGCCGATCATGGCATAGTTCTTCAGAAGCGGCAGGTTCATCGGGATCGAGGGAATAGCGCCACTGGTGAAGCCGATCGGCATCAGCCGGCCGCCCCAGTTCATTAGCCGGGCCATCTGCTCGAGGATCGCGCCGCCGATAGTGTCGAAGCCGATGTCGATGCCATGTCCTGACGTGATCGACTTGATGCGGTCGCGCAGATCCTCGCTGCGATAATTGATGACGTCATTGGCGCCGTAGCTGCGCACCAGCGCGGCCTTGTCGTCGGAGCCGACGCCTGCGATGACGTCCAGGCCCAGATGGCGGCCGAGGTCGACGGCGGCGAGCCCGACCCCGCCGGCCGCGCCCGTGATGAACACGGTTTCATCAGCTCGCGCCCGTGCCCGCTCGACCAGCGCATAATAGGCGGTGCCGTAATTGTGCAGCACCGTCGCTGCCGCTTCGAACGCGACGCCGTCAGGCAGGCGCACGCTCTTTGATTCCTTGGCAATCATTCGTTCGGCGTAGCCGCCGGTCCAGCTGCTGCACGCCACGCGATCGCCGGGAGCGAATTTTGTGACCTTGTCGCCGATTGCGACGACGACACCGGATGCTTCCGTGCCGGGCACGAAGGGCAGAGGTGGCCGCATCTGGTAGAGGCCCGAGACCAGCAACTGGTCCATGAAGCTCACCGACGCCGCATGAACGTCGATGAGAATCTCGTCACTCGACGGCTTCGGCTCGGCGATCTCACCGAGCCGCAAATCCTGCGGTCCTGTGAACGAATGGCACTGCACTGCTCTCATCGGGGCGCTCCGACAGGCTTGCGATCTTCCGTGGGACGACGAGCGAACAGACGCGGCACAAGCATGGGAACGCGCCGGCGATAGTCCTGATAGGTCGCGCCGAACTTGGCGATCAGATCCCGCTCCTCGAACTGCAGCGCGACCAGGATGTAGGCGCTGTTGGCGAGCGCGAACAGCAGATGGCCGGCGGTCATCTCGGGCGTGGCCCAGAACGCGAGCAGGAAGCCGAGCATGAGCGGATGCCGCACGATCTTGTAGAACAGGGGTGTCCGGAAAGATTGGCTGGGCATCTCGGCCCCGCGCCACGCGAAGACAGCCTGGCGCAAGCCGAACAGATCGAAATGATCGATCATGTGGGTCGAGGCGAACGCGATCAGCCAGCCGAGCCAGTGCATGCCGGTCAGCAACCAGGCCGCAAGCCCGCTCGCCTGCCAGATCGGCGTCGGGATCGGCCGCCACTGCCAGAACAGCACGAGGAGGATCAGGCTGGAGAGCAGCACGTAAGTGCTGCGCTGGCAGGCCGCGGAAAGGAATTTGGCCGACCATCGTTTGAAGGCGGGGCGCGCCATCACGCTGTGCTGGATGGCAAACAGGCTCATCAGCAGCAGGTTGACGACGATGGCTTCGCTCAAATTCGAAGGACTGCCGATGTCGATCGACTTGTCGATTGACCTGGGCACGACATAATTGCCGACGAAACCGAGCGCATAGAGAAATGAGATCGTGAACAGGGCGTAGCTCACGAGGGCGTAGAGCAGGATGAGGACGCGCGAGACCATGTTTTTTCCTATTGTGCCTGTGACAGCGGTGCCGCATGCAGGAGCCTGAATCGCTCGCTGGCGAAGGGGCTCGATCTGACCCGATGGCTACCGCGCGACCGTCCCCTGTGCGTCCCCCGGGATTGCTGCGAGGAAGGAAGGATATCCATGACGGCTTTCTCGCTCGGGACGTTCGGGTTCCCGGAGGTCCAAGCCGACGGCCGCCCGATCAAGCTTGCCCTGCGCAAGGGGCTTGCGCTGCTCGTCTATCTCGCCGAGGCCAAGGGCGCCGTTGCGCGGGACGTGATCGCCACGCAGTTGTGGCCCGAGGCCGACCGCGAGACTGGGCTGGCGCGATTGCGGCGCCTGCTTCATCGCATCGAACTCGCGCTTGGCGAGCCGGTCTTCGAGACCGACCGCACCAGCGTGCGATGGTCGTCGGAGACCGAATTGAAGGTCGACTCGCATCTGTTCGAGAGCGCCTGCGACCACGGCGCGTTTGAACAGGCCTGCCAGATTTATCGGGGCGACTTCCTGGCCGGTTTCTCGCCGGAGGACTCCCCCGAATTCGACGATTGGGCGTTCTTTCGCCGCGAGGCGTTGCGGGGGCGGCTCGTGCATGCGCTGGAGCGGCTCGTGCAGGACAAGAATGCCGCCGGCGATCATTTTGCCGCGACCGCGCATGCGGGGCGTCTGGTCGAGCTCGATCCGCTCAGCGAAGTCTATGGCCGGCATCTGATCCGGAGCCTGCTGCTATCAGGCGACCGCAGCGCCGCGGAGAGGCATCACGCCGCGCTGGCGCAGCGGCTGCGCGACGAGCTTGGTGTTGCGCCGGAAGCCGAGACCGAAGCGCTAATGAGCCCCGCCACCGCGCCGCATGCGCTTCCGACGACGCGCTACGTCAAGGGGGCTGGCGTGCATCTGGCGTATCAGACCTACGGCAGCGGATCGCTCGATATCCTGGTCATGCCCGGCTTCGTCTCGCATGTGGAGCGCGCCTGGGAGCATCCCGCAAGCCGGACATTTCTGGCGTCATTGATGAAGCTCGGGCGCCTGATCGTTTTCGATCGCCGCGGCATCGGGCTGTCCGACCGCGTCGGCTCGGCGCCTGACATCGATGTCACCGCGGAGGATATCGGCACCGTACTGCGGGCTGCGGGCTCGCGTCGCGTCGTGCTGTTCGGCGCCTCCGAATGCGGGCCCGCCTGCGTCAAATTCGCGGTCGATGACCCCAGCCGCGTTGCCGGGCTCATTCTGTTCGGTGCGTTGGCCAAGGGCTGCTGGGCGGAAGACTATCCGCACGCGCTGCGCGCCAGCCAGTATGATGCCTGGAGCAAGCATCTCATCGCGCAATGGGGCGGCCCGGTCGGGATCGAAGCTTTTGCGCCGAGCCTTGCGAGCGATCCGCAGGCGCGCGCCTGGTGGGCGGGGCTGTTGCGCGCGGCGTCCAGTCCCGGCGGCATCTCGGCCGTGCTCGAAGCATTTCGCGACGCCGATGTGCGGCACCTGCTGCCGCAAATCACCGTGCCGACCTTGGTGCTGCACCGGCGCGACGACAAGGCCGTGCGTATCGCGGCCGGCCGCGACGTGGCGAGCCGGATCAGGGATGCGCAATTCGTCGAGCTCGACGGCCATGATCGCTGGTTCTTTGCCGGCGATCAGCAGCCGGTGCTGGAGTCGATCAGGCGATTTACGGAAACTCTGAAGCCCTAAGCCTCATTTATTGGCACGTTTCGTGCCTCCAGGCCCGTCACGTGCCTAACCAAAGGAGACCCTGACATGAAACGCGAAGACCTCACCGAGAAGCTGCTCGACATCAAGCGCGAGAAGGGCTGGAGCTGGAAACATATCTGCGAGAAGATCGGCGGCTATTCCGAGGTGCTGATCGTTGGCGCGATCATGGGACAGATGAAGCTGACCAAGCCGCAGGCGGCCAATGCCGGCGAGCTGTTCGGCCTGTCGAAGACCGAGACCGCGATGCTCAACGAGGTGCCGATGCGCGGTACCGGCACGCCGATGCCGCCGACCGATCCGCTGATCTACCGCTTCTACGAGATGGTGATGGTGAATGGCCCGGCCTGGAAGGCGCTAATCGAAGAAGAGTTCGGCGACGGCATCATGTCGGCGATCGACTTCGACATGGCGATCGAGCGTGTCGCCAACCCGAAGGGTGACCGCGTCAAGATCACGATGTCAGGCAAATTCCTGCCGTACAAATATTACGGCGCCAGCGGCAATGTGCCGGAGTATGGATTTAAAGAGGGCGAATAGCGAATGGCGAGTAGCGAGTGGAATTTCTTCTCCATTCGCTACTCGCTACTCACCATTCGCTTACAAAATCGCGCCCGGCATGTAGCTGGCCGCTTCAGGCTTCGCTTTCGCCAGCGCGTCAACCTGCTCGGCGAAATAGTCGACCTGGGCGCCGGCATCGCCGGAATTGGCGCGACCGTGATCGAGCACGCGCTGCAGCTCGGCTTCGCTTAGGCCGAGTCGCTGATCGGCGGCGAGGCGCTGGAGTAAGTCGTTCTGCACGATCTTGCCGGTGCGCAGGTCGCGGATGGCGGCGACCGCGTGCTCCTTGATCGCCTCATGCGCGCCTTCGCGGCCGGCGCCCTTCTTCACCGCTTCCATCATCACCGTGGTGGTTAGCAGGAAGGGCAGATAGCGGTTGAGCTCTGTCGCGACGACGGCGTCGAACACTTCCATCTGGTCGAGCACGGACAGCAGGGTTTCGAGCAGGCCGTCCATGGCGAGGAAGGCATCGGGCAGCATGACGCGGCGGACGACCGAGCAGGAGACGTCGCCTTCGTTCCACTGATCGCCGGCAAGGCCGGCGGCCATGGCGAGATAGCCCTTCAGCACGACATGCAGGCCGTTGATGCGCTCGCAGGAGCGGCTGTTCATCTTGTGCGGCATCGCCGACGAGCCGACCTGGCCCTTGGCAAAACCCTCGCTGGCGAGCTCGTGGCCCGCCATCAGACGTAACGTCTTGGCGAAATTGCCGGGACCGCTGGCGAGCTCGGTCAGCACGCTGACCGCGCGGAAGTCGAGGCTGCGCGGATAGACCTGGCCGACCGCATCGAAACTCCTGGGCAGGCCGAGGTGGACGAGAATGCGCTGCTCGAGCGCGCGGGCCTTGCCGGCATCGCCGTTGAACAAAGTGATCTGATCGAGCCGGGTGCCGACCGCGCCCTTCAGGCCGCGCGCGGGATAGGTGTCGAGCACGTTGACCAGGCTCTGATGCGACACCAGCATCTCCTCGCCGAACATGGCGATGCGCTTGCCGAGCGTCGTGACCTGCGCGGCGACGTTGTGCGTGCGCGCGGTGAACGGCATGTCGCGCAATTGCTTTGCATGCCTGGCAAAGCGAATGAGCGCGGCGATGCTCTTGGTCTCGACGAGCTGGAGCCCGCGGTAGACCTGCAACTGCTCCACGTTCTCGGTGAGGTCGCGGCTGGTCATGCCCTTGTGCAGGTGCTCATGACCGGCCAGATCGCAAAACTCCTCGATCCGCGCCTTGACGTCGTGGCGGGTGATGCGCTCGCGTCGCATGATGGAGTCCAGGTCGACCTGGTCCTTCACGCGTTCGTAAGCCTCGATCACGCCATCGGGCACGGGAATGCCGAGATCGCGCTGGCCTTTCAGCACGGCGATCCAGTAGTCGCGTTCGAGACGAACCTTGCCCTCGCCACTCCAGATGGCGCGCATGGCGGGCGAGGCATAGCGTTGGGCGAGAACGTTGGAAATGTGATCTTGGGTGCGATCTTGGGTGCGATCCTGGGACATGCCGCCCATTTGGCATTGCCAGGGGCCGGCTGCAAGCCCGAGAGGCCGAGCGGCGGGGGCCTCCCATTGGCCATCCGCCGCTCGTTGTTAAGCTTACTTCCCGGCCTTCACCTCGGCGGCCGCGACGGCGATCAGCTCGCTCATCTTGCCGCGAATCGCCTGTTCGGTGACGGCGACGTTCCTGGCGGCGAAATCGGCCATGATCTTGCGCAGGACCTCGCCATCGCCGGCCTCCTCGAAATCGGCCGCGACGACCTCCTTGGCATAGGCGGCGGCGGCTTCGCCTGATATTCCGAGCTTTTCGGCCGCCCACAGCCCCAGCAACCGGTTACGGCGGGCCTCGGCCCTGAATTTCTGCTCCTCGTCGAGGGCGAACTTCTTCTCAAAGCCTTCCTCGCGCTTGTTGATTTCGCTCATGCGTCTTCCGTTTCCCTGCTGGCTGGACGTGGCGACCCTCGTTGCGAGGACGCCGGCGCATGCCTAGATAGGGGGCACAGTCGGCGAAACAACGAGCCGCAAAGCCGCAGGCAAGGCGGTATAAGTCAGCGTCGGATGGGCCGGATCGATTGTGCTGGGACAGCCAATCGGATAGGTTGCCTAAAGGCTTGGTTCCCGTTCTGTTTCCTTGGAATTTTCCTTAGAATTTTCCTTCGGTTTCAGATGGGTTCCGGGTCGTTCACGGCAGCTCCGCTGTGGGTCGTAACCTGGTAACCGGAGCACACCAAATACATGGATTTCAACAAAACACGGTACATCCCAATGAGCCGTCGGCGTCGCATTTATGAAGGCAAGGCAAAGGTTCTTTACGAAGGTCCGGAGCCCGGTACCCTGATCCAGCACTTCAAGGATGACGCCACCGCGTTCAATGCGAAGAAGCATCAGGTGATCGAGGGCAAGGGTGTCCTCAACAACCGGATCTCGGAGTACCTGTTTCAGCACCTCAACGACATCGGGGTGCCGACCCACTTCATCCGCCGCCTCAACATGCGCGAGCAGTTGATTCGCGAGGTCGAGATCGTGCCGCTCGAGGTGGTGGTGCGGAACGTCGCCGCCGGCTCGCTGTCGCAGCGCCTCGGCATCGAGGAGGGCACCCAGCTGCCCCGTTCGATCATCGAATTCTATTACAAGAACGACCAGCTCAACGACCCCATGGTGTCGGAAGAGCACATCACCGCCTTCGGCTGGGCCACGCCGCAGGAGATCGACGACATCATGGCGCTCGCCATCCGTGTCAACGATTTCCTCACCGGCCTCTTCCTCGGCATCGGCATCCGCCTCGTCGACTTCAAGATGGAGTGCGGGCGGCTGTTCGAAAACGAGATGATGCGCATCATCGTCGCCGACGAGATCTCGCCGGATAGCTGCCGTCTGTGGGACATCAAGTCGAACGAGAAGCTCGACAAGGATCGTTTCCGCAGGGATCTCGGTGGCCTGCTCGAGGCCTATACCGAAGTCGCCAAGCGTCTCGGCATCCTCATGGAGAACGAGCGCCCGCAGGGCACCGGTCCGGTGCTGGTGAAGAGCTGAAGAGGATTGTGACGTGAAGGCACGTGTTACCGTTACGTTGAAAACGGGCATCCTCGATCCGCAAGGCAAGGCGATCGAGGGTGCGCTGAAGTCGCTCGGCGTCGACGGCGTCGCCAGCGTTCGTCAGGGCAAGGTGTTCGACATCGAGCTCGCCGGCGCCGACAAGGCCAAGGCCGAAGCCGCGCTGAAGGACGCCGCCGACAAGCTGCTGGCGAATACCGTGATCGAGAATTATCGGGTCGAGGTCCTAAGCTAGGGGCGACCGCGCGACGCGCGTTCGCCGCGCCCTCACAGCCACCCCACGCGGCGGAAGCGCCAGTACAGGCCGGCGCAGGTGAGCGCCATCATTCCCATCACGACGAAGTAGCTGTACTCCCATTGCAGCTCGGGGATGTATTTGAAATTCATCCCGTAGATGCCGGCAACGGCGGTCGGCACGGCGATGATGGCAAGCCATGAGGCCAGCTTCTTGGAGACCGCGGTCTCCTGGGCCTGGCCGACCAGAAGGCTCGCCTCGAACGCAAACGCCAGCACCTCGCGCATCGAATCGATGCGTTCCTGAATGTTGCGCACATGATCGGTGACGTCGCGAAACAGCGGCTGCATGGTCGCGCGCACCATCGGCAAATTGTCGTGCTCGAGCCGGCGGCAGACTTCCACCAGCGGCCCGATCGCGTTGCGTAGCCGCAGCAGATCGCGGCGAAGCATATAGAGCCGTTCGATCTGCTCCCGCGTCATCGGATTGGCGAGCACGTCGTCCTCGATCTGTTCGACCTCCTCGTGGATCGTTTCCAGCACGGGTGAGTAGTTGTCGACGATGAAATCGAGGATGGCATAGAGGATGTAGTCCTCGCCGCGCGCCAGCGCCCGGGGGCAGCTTTCGCAGCGTTCGCGGACCGGCGTGTAGGACGTCGAAGCGCCGTGGCGCACCGAGACCAGATAGCCTTCGCCGATGAAGATGTGCGTCTCGCCGAAGGCAATCCGGCCCTCGATCAGCTGCGAGGTCCGCGCCACGATGAACAGGGCCTCGCCATATTGCTCGATCTTCGGCCGCTGATGGGCGTTGTTGGCGTCCTCGATGGCGAGGTCGTGCAGGTCGAACTGCTTCTGCACGGCGCCGAGCAGCGCCATGTCGGGCTCGTGAAGGCCTATCCACACCACATGGCCGGGCTTGGCCCGCCAGCTCGAGGCTTCGCTGACGGCGATATTGGCGACGCGCCGGCCGTCGACATAGGCACCGGCAGCAACGACGCCCTCGGTGGACACCGGTTCAGAGGGGAATGCGGGCAGCGACGGGACATTCATGGCTTCAATCCCGGGGTAAATCGCGCGGCCGGACGCCGTGGCTATGGCCTGTGCACAAGGCGGTTTGGCAAGGCTAGCACTGGTAAAATCCCCGTCAAATGGCTATGTCTCCAGGCGAATTGGCCCTCTGGCCAGTCCGATTCCCGTCACCGTCGGAACCCGAAGCATGAAAGCCGCCATCCTCGTCTTTCCCGGAATCAACCGCGAGCGCGACATGGCGCGCGCATTGAGGCTGATCTCCGGCAACGAGCCCGCGATGGTGTGGCACGCCGAGACCTCGCTGCCCGCGGGCACCGATCTCGTGGTGGTGCCGGGCGGTTTCTCTTACGGCGATTATTTGCGTTGTGGTGCGATTGCGGCGCGGGCGCCGGTGATGGACGCGGTGCGCAACTATGCGGCCAAGGGCGGCCTCGTGCTCGGCGTCTGCAACGGCTTTCAGATCCTCTGCGAATCCGGCCTCTTGCCGGGCGTGCTGATGCGCAATGCGCGGCTGAAATTCATCTGCAAGGACGTGCATCTGCGCGTCGAGCGCTCCGACACGCCGTTCACCCGCGGCTACAATGCGGGCCAGGTGATCCGCGTCCCGGTCGCGCATGGCGAGGGCAATTACGAAGCGGACGAAGAGACCATCAAGCGCATCGAAGGCGAGGGGCGGGTGCTCTATCGCTACTGCGCGGCCGACGGTGCCGTCGATGAGAGCCACAACATCAACGGCGCGGCGCATTCCATCGCCGGCCTCGTCAACGACAAGGGCAACGTGCTCGGCATGATGCCGCACCCGGAAAACCACGTCGAAGACATCATGGGCTGCACCGACGGCCGCGGCCTGTTCGCAGGCCTCACCGCGCATCTGGAAAAGGCCGCGTGATTTCGTTCGTGGTGAAGCGTGCTCTCGCCGCGATCGCGGCGCTGTCGTTTGCGACGGTTGCGTTTGCGCAGGATTTCCCAAAGCGTCCGATCACCATGATCGTGCCGTTCGCGGCCGGCGGCACCTCGGACGTGATCGCGCGCACGGTCGCAGAGCAGATGGGCGTGGCGCTCGGCCAGTCCATCGTGATCGAGAACGTTGCCGGGGCCGGTGGCTCGACCGCGCTGGCGCGTGCCTCCCGCGCCGAGCCGGACGGCTACACCATCGCGATCGGCAATGCCGGCACCAATGCCGCGACCTACACGATCTATCCCAAGCTCCCGTTCACGCCGGACTCCTTCGCGCCGACTGCGATGGTTGCGAAGACATTCGGCATCGTCGCGCTGCGCAAGGATTTTCCGGCGAAGGATCTGAAGGAGTTCATCGCCTACGCCAAATCCAATCCGGGCAAGATCAATCTCGGCCATGCCGGCGTCGGCTCGTCGAACTACCTCATCTGCAAGAGCTTCGTGACGGCCGCCGGCATCGACGCGACGCTGGTCGGCTATCGCGGTGCTTCGCCCGCGCTGACGGATGTGATCGGCAGCCAGATCGACGGCGTCTGCGATGCCGCGGCCTCCGTGTCGCAGTCGATCAACGACAAGCTGGTGAGAGGGCTCGTGGTCGGCTCGACAGTGCGGCTCACGACGCTGCGTGATCTGCCGACCTCCGCTGAAGCCGGCCTGCCCGAATTCGAGGCGCAGGGCTGGAACGGCCTGTTCGCGCCCAAGGGCACGTCGCCGGCCGTCATCGCCAAGCTGAACGCGGCTGCGCGCACGGCCGTGGAAACCGACGCGGTGAAGAAGCGTTTTGCCGACCTTTCGACCGTCGCGCCCGATCCCGACGAGCACACGCCCGAGGTCCTCCAGAAGCTCGTAACGCGCGACGTCGAGAAATACCGGAAGATGCTGGCTGATGACGTCAAGCCCTAGGCGCCTCCAGCATTGCCGGGAGAGGCTTTAGGCGGCTGAAGGAATCCGGGCGACGACCTTGATCTCGAAGTCGAACCCGGCAGGCCAATTCACGCCAACAGCCGTCCAGTTCGGATAGGGCGCGTCACCAATCTCCGCGCTGCGGACAGCCATCACCGTTTCGACCTGCTTGTCGGGATCGGTGTGAAACGTGGTGACATCCACCACATCGTCCAGCGTGCATCCGGCAGCTGCGAGCACGGCGCGCAAATTGGCGAACGCACGCCGGACCTGGTCCTCGAACACCGGCTCGGGTGAGCCGTCCTCACGACTGCCGACCTGCCCTGAGACGAAGAGCAAGTCGCCGGACCGGATCGCCGGGGAATACCGATGCGCCTGGTAAAGCGCATGGCGGTTAGCGGGAAAGATGGCCTCGCGTTGGGGCATGTCTTGAGCCTTTCGACAGAACGGTGGAGCAGACGGCCGAATTGCCATGCGGCGCCGGCCGTGACATCATTCATATACGCTTCGTATGTGAGATGTCGCTCACATACGGGGCGTATGTCAACCAGAAACCGAGCGAGCATGGTCGAGGGAAAGCGCGCCGCAGCCATGGCGGAAAATCGGAGCCAGCTCATCCGCGCCGCGCGCAAGGCGTTCGCCACGCAAGGTTATGCAGACGCGTCGATGGATGAGCTGACGGCCTCGGTCGGCCTGACGCGGGGCGCGCTCTATCACAATTTCGAAGACAAGAAGGGACTGCTCTGGGCCGTCATCGAGCAGATCGACGGCGAAATGGCGGAACGGCTCCGTGCGATCCGGGAGCAAGCGCCCACCTTGTGGCAAGGCCTGCTCGCAGAGGGCAGCGCCTATATCGAAATGGCGCTCGATCCTGAGATTCAGCGCATCATGCTTCTGGATGGGCCTGCCGTACTCGGTGATCCATCCAAATGGCCCGGCGAGAACGCCTGCCTGGACATCACCATGCGAACGATCCGTTCACTGATCGACGAGAAGGTGGTGAAGCCTGTGGATGTTGAAGCGGCGGGGCGATTGCTGAACGGCGCCGCGCTCAGTGCCGCATTATGGGTCGCCGCAGCCGACGATCCGAAAGCCGTGCTGAACAAGGCCGTGGACGCATTTCGACAGTTGGCGAGCGGATTGCTGCTTGATGCTAAGTGTTCGGTTGAGACTTCCGCTTCACCCGCTTGATCGTGCCGGAGAACGTGAACAGCGGCCGGCCGGCCGAGGTCAGCTTGCCGCGCAGGAAGATCAGCGAGCCGCCCGCGCGGGACACTTCGCCTGTGCATTCGACCCGCTCGCCCTCGCGCGCCGCTTCGAGGAAATCGCAGGCGAAATTGGTGGTCACGGCCGGGCCGTCCAGCTCGTGGGTGGCTATGGCGAACAGGCAATAGTCCGCGAAGGCCATGAAGCAGCCGCCATGGACGTTCCCGGAGCCGTTGAGGTGCTTTTTCTCGACCCGGAACGCTGAGCGGACGCTGCCGTCGTCCTCGATCTTATGCCAGAACGGACCGATATGGCTCTCAAAACTGTCGCGAATCCAGGTCCGCCAGCCCTTGAACTCGCCCTCGGTGGCGACGTGCAGGTCGGGACGGCGGGTAGAGGGGGCTTTGGTCAATTCGTGCAAGGACATGGGCCTTCAATTGCGGGTCGTTAGCCCTTAAATCCGATCCGTCAGCGCCTTGCAATTCCTGTTCCCGCATCCTCCGGCCGCAAAATGCGGGACAGCGGGAAAATGCGCCATAAAGGGCTTTTCGTGAGCCCCCGATGTTCCTAAGAACGGCCAAAGCCCGCCGAAAGCCCAAAATCCATGAAGAACGAACCAAAGATCACCCCCGAATTGGTTGCCGCCCACGGGCTCAAGCCCGACGAGTACGAGCGCATCCTGGAGCTGATCGGGCGGGAGCCGACCTTCACCGAGCTCGGCATCTTCTCGGCGATGTGGAACGAGCACTGCTCGTACAAATCCTCGCGCATCCACCTGAAGGGGCTGCCGACCAAGGCGCCCTGGGTGATCCAGGGCCCCGGCGAGAACGCCGGCGTGATCGACATCGGCGATGGCCAGGCCGTGGTCTTCAAGATGGAGAGCCACAACCACCCGAGCTACATCGAGCCCTATCAAGGCGCGACCACCGGCGTCGGCGGCATCTTGCGCGACGTCTTCACCATGGGCGCGCGTCCGATCGCCTGCCTGAACGCGCTGAGTTTTGGCGCGCCCGAGCATGCCAGGACCCGGCACCTAGTGTCCGGCGTCGTCGCCGGTGTCGGCGGCTACGGCAATTCCTTCGGCGTGCCGACCGTCGGCGGCCAGGTGCGCTTCCACACCCGCTATGACGGCAACATCCTCGTCAACGCGATGGCGGTGGGTCTCGCCGATGCCGACAAGATCTTCTATGCGGCCGCCTCCGGCGTGAACATGCCGATCGTCTATCTCGGCTCCAAAACGGGCCGCGACGGCATCCACGGCGCCTCGATGGCCTCGGCCGAGTTCGACGACAAGTCCGAGGAGAAGCGCCCGACCGTGCAGGTCGGCGATCCCTTCGCCGAAAAACTTCTGCTCGAGGCCTGCCTCGAGATCATGGAGAAGGGCTGCGTCATCGCGATCCAGGACATGGGCGCGGCGGGCCTGACCTGCTCGGCGGTCGAGATGGGCGCCAAGGGCGACCTCGGCGTCGACCTCGATCTCGACGCGGTGCCGACCCGCGAGACCGGCATGAGCGCCTACGAGATGATGCTCTCGGAGAGCCAGGAGCGCATGCTCATGGTGCTCAAGCCCGAGAAGGAAAAGGAAGCCGAGGCGATCTTCAAGAAGTGGGGCCTCGACTTCGCCGTGGTCGGCTACACCACGCCGAGCAAGCGTTTCGTGGTCAAGCATGGCGGCGACGTCATGGCCGATCTGCCGATCAAGGAGCTCGGCGACGAGGCGCCGCTCTATGACCGTCCGCATGTCCCCTCCGCCGCGCTGCCGATCGTGCATGCGCGCGAGGTGCCGGCCCCGATCACGCTCGGTGCGGCGCTGGAGAAGCTGATCGGCACGCCCGACATGTGCAGCAAGCGCTGGGTCTGGGAGCAGTACGACCACGTCATCCTCGGCAACACCATGCAGCGCCCCGGTGGCGACGCCGCGGTCGTGCGCGTGCAGGACGGGCCAAAGGGCCTGGCGCTGACCGTCGACGTCACGCCGCGCTATTGCGAGGCCGATCCGTTTGAGGGCGGCAAGCAGGCCGTGGCGGAAGCCTGGCGCAACATCACGGCGGTCGGCGGCAAGCCGCTCGCGATCACCGACAATCTCAACTTCGGCAATCCCGAGCGCCCCGAGATCATGGGCCAGTTCGTCGGCTGCCTGAAGGGCATCTCGGAAGCGTGCCGCACGCTCGACTTCCCGGTCGTCTCAGGCAACGTCTCGCTCTACAACGAGACCAACGGCCGCGCGATCCTGCCGACGCCCTCGATCGGCGGTGTCGGCCTGCTCGACGATTTCACCAAGTCGGCCTCGCTCGCGTTCAAGGCCGAGGGCGAGGCGATCCTCCTGATCGGCGACACCCATGGCTGGCTCGGCCAGTCCGTTTATCTGCGCGACATCTGCGGTCGCGAGGAGGGCGCGCCGCCGCCGGTCGACCTCGCTGCCGAAAAGCGCAACGGCGACTGCGTGCGCGGCATGATCCATGCAGGCACCGCGACCGCCGTGCACGACCTCTCCGACGGTGGCCTGCTGATCGCGCTCGCCGAAATGGCGATGGCCGGCGGTCTCGGCGCGAAGCTGCTGGCTGCGCCGACTTCGCTTGTCTCGCACGGCTATTGGTTCGGCGAGGACCAGGCGCGCTATCTCGTCACCGTGCCGGAAACGGAAGCCGGCCGCGTGCTCGCCAAGATGCGCGGCTGCGAGGTACCCTGCGTGCGGATCGGCACCACCGGTGGCGATGCGATCGCGATCGCGGGCGAGACGCCCGTGTCGATCGAGAGCTTGCGGAGGTCGCACGAGCATTGGCTGCCGGATTATATGGGCGGGAAGACGGCGTAAGCTGTTTCCGCATTCTCCGTCATTGCGAGCGAAGCGAAGCAATCCAGAATCTCTCCGCGGAGACAGCCTGGATTGCTTCGCTACGCTCGCAATGACCGGGGGATGGCGTACCCTACAATATCCGCGTTGCCCCGGGGATCTGGCGCAAGGCGCGCGTCAGCGCCCAACTGAACGCGACTGTCAGCACGAATCCAACCGTCGCCTTGACGATCGCTGGCAGGTCATAGTCGAACAGCAAGTATTGCAGCCAAAGCGCGATCGGGTAGTGCACCAAAAACATGCCATAGGCGTCCGCCTGCATCGGATCGAGTAGTCTGGCCGAACCCGATTGTTTGAACCGCTGGAAGAAGGCCAGGATCAGAAACATGATGGCCACGCTGAAGACAGCGAAGCAGGCGGCATAGAGCCCCTCATACCAGTTCGGCAGCGGTGACGGATTTCCGAGTATCACTCGCTTGATGAAGATCAGCACCCAGAGCAGGCAATACGGAACGATTGCCAGGACCATCCAGTCCCAGCTCACCTTGGCCATCCTGCCTTCAGCCGAGAGCAATCCGCGATCCATATTCGCAACGCCGATGCCGGCGCCGAAAAAGAAGTAGGTCGCATAGAGCATCACGCGCCCATGCTGGACCGAAAACGGCCCGAACTCGAGCCAGCTGCTTGGCCCAAAATACATCAGCCCGGGAACGTAGAACGCCGCGGTGACGGCAAGCATGACCGCGAAGAACACCGCGGGCCGGCGGCGGCCGTGCAGCGACAGGCGATTGATCGGATCGAGCAGGTTGGGCGACAGACGATGCAGGATGCAGGCAACCACGTCGAAGCCAAGCAGGACCCAGAGGAACCAGATCGGCCCGCTCGGCCACGGGCCCTTCGTGACCATATTCCACCAGTACTCCGAGAAGCCGATCTCGGGATTTTGCCGGAGCGAGATGGCGTAGTAGGCGAGTGGAATGATCGTGAATGCGCAGATCACGAACGGCAGCCCAAGCCGCAGCAGGCGATCTGCCAAATAGCTCAGCGCTCCCTTGCGGGCGATGCCTGACCACGCAAACAAGCCCGACAGGAAGAAGAACATCGCCATGAAGAAGCTGTCGGTGGCGAGTACGATCATGTCGAAGCTGAAGAAGAACTTCGGGTCGGTGTGACCGAAATAGGTATAGGGGATGACGGCATGGTGCAGCAGCACCACCAGCGTCAGGAAGGTGCGGGCGCGATCGAGCGACAGGTTGCGTGTCTTGCTTTTTGGCGAGGCATGCGCTTCGGCGCCAATCGTCGCTGACTGTGAGATCGTGCTCATGGTGGCCCCCGGTTGTGTCTCTGTCCCCTGCACGACTCTGCCGCCCGGAACCGAATTCAGCAAGCCCAGTTTGGGCCATTCGTTGCACCGGCCGGTACCCTCAGGAACCAGTTCCGGGTGGCGAAGTTAGCGTTCACGAAATGCTTGAGGGCCGCCAAAAGGCGGCACAGACGCGGCGGAGCTGGCGAATGACGATCCTGAAATGGGCGCTGATCTTCCTGTTGATCTCGATTGTGGCAGGTGTGCTCGGCTTCACCGGCATCTCGGCCGCCTCCGCCGACATCGCGCGCTTCCTGTTCTACATCTTCGTCGTGATCTTCCTGGTGCTGCTGATACTCGGGCTCACGATCTTCAGGGCGTAACGGGCCGTCGCGCCGGCTCTCAATTGTCTGTGAGTGGTCTCACGTGGGCAACCAGCTCCGCCAAGAACTCATCGGGACGATCGAACGGGATGAAGTGACCCCCGCCGTGCATCCGCACGAATTCCTTATGCGGCGCCGTGATCTGGTTGAATAGCTGTTCGGCCGGCTCACTCGGCGTGTTGTAGTCGGCATCGCCCTCGATGAAGATCACCGGGATCGGAAATGCGAGTCCGAGCGAGGCGACGTCGCGCTTGAACATCGGGCCCTCTCGTCCGCGCAGATATCTTGCGGAGAAGGCCATGCCTTTGCGCCAGTAGTACCAATCCAGCAGCGAGAAATCCGGCATGAATGGAGGCGGGATTGGACCCGCCAGTTGGAAGCTCTCGATGGATGGCAGGGCCAGCGCCTTGCTCCACCTGTCAGCGACCAGTCGATTCTGCGGATTCATCAGCGGTCGTGCCGCAATTGGCGCCAATTCCGTCAGGGCCTCGCTGTTGCCAGCGGACTGCGCCAACTCTTGCAGATGCGTGATCGCGAGCTCGAATGACTTCTCGAATGTCGCCCTGCCGACCACCTGTCCCGTGCCGACATAGGCATAAAACAGATCCGGGCGCTGCTTGACGATATGAATGCCCAGGAATGAGCCCCAGGAATGCCCGACAAGGACAATTTTGTCCTTCTGTAGATGCGCCCGCAGATATTCGACCAGCTCGACGCCATCCTGCGTCATTCGCTCGAGTGTCATCGTCGGTGCGAGTGCGTCTCCAGCCGCGCCATAGGTGCGACCGGCGCCGCGCTGATCCCATTGCACAATGGTGAAATGCTTTTCCCAAGGGCGCCAGCCCGACGACATTGGCCAACTGGAGCCTCCGGGGCCGCCGTGGACGAACAAGAGGACCGGGTTATCCCGATCCTCGCCGCGAATTTGGATCCATTGCTTGATGCCGCCGATCTCGACGAACGCGCCTTCCTGCACGCCCTTCGGCGAGCGGATCGCGAGAGTTTCGGCAGCAACGTGCTGACGATAGGCGCGAAACCCTAGCCCAGCAGCCGACAATGCGACGAGGACGCCGGCCAACCCCAGCAACGAGACCCCGATTAGTCTTGCGGCCTTGCGCGGCATCTCGTGCCTTGTGTCGACAGAGGGGAGGCGACCCAATGATCCCCCGGCGTCAGGGCGCCAGAGGGCTTAGCCGACTTCCTCGATCTTCACCTTGTCCGGATAGAAGGCAAGATGGCCTGATATCTCCGCCATCGCGGGGAACGGCGTCTCGTAGGTCCAGATGGCGTTGTCGAGCGTCTTGCCGTCGGCCTTGATGCTGTAATAGCTGGCGTCCCCCTTGTAGGGGCAGTGGGTGGTACGCTCGGTGCGCTCCAGCAGCGCCATGTTGGCGTCCGCCCGTGGTACATATTGCACCGCCGGATATTTGGCCTCTTTCAGCGTCAGCGCCTTGGTGCTCTCGGCAATCACGATATCGCCCGCCGTGACGCGGACGCGCCGGGGGTTTTGGGTGATGGTGATGGGGTGGTCGGGGCCTGGAAGCTTCATGATTTCACGCCTTTTCGATCAATCTGCCGCGCGCGGCACTTTGTCGTGCCTTTATCCTGATGGGATCAGGGATATAGTGCCTGAAGGCGTGACGTAGAAGGCCGTTCACGCTAAGTTTGGCCCAGCCGGCGAGGGGACCCCGGCAAGCGATTCGACGCCGAGGCTGTAAAGCCGACACTGAGGAGCAAGACCCGAATGCCCATGGACGCCCACGATATCGAGGCGATGATCAAGGCAGCGATCCCCGATGCCGAGGTGACCATCCGTGACCTCGCCGGCGATGGCGACCACTATGCCGCGACCGTGATCTCGGAATCCTTCCGCGGCAAATCCCGCGTCCAGCAGCACCAGATCGTCTATCGGTCGCTGCAGGGCCAGATGGGCGGCGTGCTGCATGCGCTCGCGCTGCAAACCGGCGTGCCGGGCGCTTGATCTGAGGGCACGTGACCTGACCGCGCGACGGGGGCGATGATGGCTGCGGACAACCCACGCGGCGCGTTGTTTCGTGTCATCCTGCCGAACCAGCCCAGCCGCGTCACCAATGCCGAGCTGTTCTTCGACCTCGTCTTCGTCTTCGCCGTTACGCAGGTGTCGCACACGCTGCTGCACCACTTCACGCCGCTTGGGGCGGTCGAGGTTACGCTGCTGTTCATGGCGGTATGGTGGGTCTGGGTCTACACCGCCTGGGTCACCAACTGGCTCAACCCCGAGCTGACGCCGGTCCGCATCCTGGTCTTCCTGATGATGCTGGGCGGCCTCGTGCTGTCGACGACGATCCCGACCGCGTTCGATGGCCGCGGCCTCTGGTTCGCGATCGCCTACGCGACCATGCAGGTCGGACGGACCGCCTTCTGGCTGTTGGCGACCCCGCGGCATCGAACCGCCGTGCGGCACAACGCGATCCGGATCCTGACATGGCTTTCAATCTCCGCGGTGTTGTGGATCGCGGGCGGCCTGTCCGAGGGAGAGACGCGGCTATGGCTGTGGATCGCAGCGGTCAGCTGGGAGTACATCGCGCCCGCGGTGCGCTTCTGGGTCCCGAGGCTGGGCTTCTCGTCGGTCGAGGCCTGGCGCGTCGAAGGCGGCCACATGGCCGAACGGTGCTCCCTCTTCGTCATCATCGCGCTCGGCGAGGCCGTCGTCGTCAACGGCACGACCTTTGCCGAGCTAGACTGGACCGCGGGCAACATCCTGGCATTCGTCTCCGCGCTCGTCGGCAGCATTGCGATGTGGTGGATCTATTTCCACAAGGGCGCCGAGGCCGGCGCCGAGCTGATCTCGAAGACCGCCGATTCGGGCCGGCTGGCGCGGCTGGCCTATACCTATCTGCACATGCCGATCATCGCCGGCATCATCCTGACTGCGGTCTCGGACGAGCTGGTGCTGAAGCACCCGACCGGACATTCCGGCGTCCGCACCATCGTCAGCACGATCGGTGGTCCCTTGGTGTTCCTGGTTGGCACCATTTTGTTCAAGCACTCGATCCGCGGCTTCCTTCAGCTCTCGCACGGCATCGGCATCATCCTGCTGTTGGCGCTGTGGTGGCTCGCTGCCGATCTCTCGCCACTCTGGTTGTCGGTCGCGACGAGCGTGGTCATGATCGTCGTCGCGGTGTGGGAGTCGGTGTCGCTGGGATCGAAGCCGGAACAGGCCGAGGAGCACTGAGCCGCCGGACGCGCTGGAGCTTTACTCCACCGCCTCCAGCGCGTGCACCGAGAACATCCTGGCTGCATCCGTCCAGCTCTCGCGAACACGCCAGCCGGCGCCTTGCGCCAGCACAGCAAAACGCTCGAGGCTGTATTTGTAGCTGTTCTCGGTGTGGATACTCTCGCCCGGCTTGAACGAGAAGCTGGTGCCGAGCAGGCGCACGGTCTGGCTCTTTCGGCTGATCAGGTGCATCTCGATGCGGTGCCGCGCGTGATTGTAGATCGCGCCGTGGGTGAAGGCGGAGAGGTCGAAATTGCCGCCGAGCTCGCGGTTGATCCGCACCAGAACATTGAGGTTGAACCGTGCGGTGACGCCGGCGGCATCGTTATAGGCGGCGTGGAGCAGGCGCTCCTCTTTCTCGAGGTCGGCGCCGATGATCATCTGCGCGCCCTTGCCGAGGATTTGGCGTGCACTCTTCAGGAACGCCTGGGCTTCATGCGGCTCGAAATTGCCGATGGTCGAGCCGGGGAAGAAGCCGACCTTGGGCATCGTCGCGACCGCCTTGGGCAGCTCGAACGGCGTGGTGAAGTCGGCGGCCACCGGATAGATGCCGAGCGAGGGGAAGTCCCGCTTCAGCCCGTTGGCCTGCGCCTTCAGGAAATCGCCGGAGATATCGACGGGCACATAGGCCGCGAACCTGGACTGATTCAGAAGCAGACGGACTTTCGTGGTCGCGCCTGCGCCGAACTCGACCAGCGCCGCATGCTCAGGAATGATCTTTGCGATCTCGCTGCCGCGCTCCTTCAGGATCGCAAGTTCGGTGCGCGTCGGATAATATTCCGGCAGGCGCGTGATCGCCTCGAACAGCTCCGATCCGGTCGCGTCATAAAAATATTTCGGCGACAGTTTTTTTGGCTGCTGCGAGAGGTCCTCGATGGCCTCGCGGGCGAAGGCGGTCGTCTGTTCGTCAGGCAGATGGGCTTCGGCCAAAGCGCTGGCGTGCACATTCATGATACTCTCCTGAACGCGCTGTCCGGCGCGTATTTGTCGTCGGATAATGTTTACTCGTAGTCGGCGAGCCGCAGTCCCGTGAACTGCCAGCGGTGGTGCGGATAGAAGAAGTTGCGATATGTGACGCGGCTGTGACCGTCGGGCGTCGCCAGCGAGGAGCCGCGCAGCACCAGCTGGTTGACCATGAACTTGCCGTTGTACTCGCCGAGCGCGCCCTCGATGGCGCGGTAGCCGGGGTAGGGTGAATACGAAGAACGCGTCCACTGCCAGACGATGCCAAAGGCGTCGTTGAGCGCGCCCGCACGCGCGGCGACCTCCCATTCCATCTCGGTCGGCAGGTGTTTTCCGGCCCAGCGCGCAAACGCATCGGCCTCGTAATAGCTGACGTGGCAGACGGGCGCGTTGGGATCGATTGGCTTGAGGCCGGCGAGGGTCATCACCTGCCACGCGCCATCGACCTCGCGCCAATGGCCCGGGGCCTGCCAATCTTCCTTGCTGACGGCAGCAAAACCGTCCATCAGCCACAGCGTTGCGGTCCGGTAACCGCCGTCGCGCATGAAGGCGAGCCATTCGCCATTGGTGACGAGATTGCGGGCGACTTTGACCGGGCCGACGAGCGCGCGATGTGCGGGTTTTTCGTTGTCGAAATGAAAGCTGTCATCGCCATGGCCGACGGTGTGGATGCCTTCGTTGAGCGTCAGCCATTCGTCGCCGGTGCGAGTCGCGGACGGAAAGCGCCAGTCGCGATCGTAGGCCGGATAAACCGGATTCTGCGCGAAGGCGTGCAGGATGTCGGTGAACATCAATTCCTGATGCTGCTGCTCGTGGTTGAGCCCGACCTCGACCAGTGGCGCGATCGCGCGGAGCGTGTCCTCGCCGGCCTCCCGGAAGAATTTGACGACCGCCGCATCGACATAGCGGCGATAGGCGCCGACCTCGTCGGCGCTGGGCCGGGTGATGTCGCCGCGATGATTGCGGGCATGGCGGGGGCCGGCGCTGACGTAATAGGAATTGAACAGGAAGGCGAAGTCGGGGTGGAAGGGCCGGTAGCCAGGGGCGTGCTCGCCGAGCAAGAATTGCTCCCAGAACCAGGTGGTATGCGCCCGGTGCCATTTCGCGGGGCTCGCATCCGGCATGGACTGAATCTGCTGGTCTTCCGGCGAGAGCGGCGCGGCGCGGCGCTCGGTTTCGTTGCGGACGGCGAGAAAAGCGGTCTCCAGCCTCGGGGCGAGGCCGCCCGGGTCGGCCGACGGTGACGAAAGCGGCGGACTGGCCGTAGCGGAGGCTTGTTTCGTCACGTTTTTCTCCAGACAGGACAAGAGAACGTTGTTGGCGAGACCCGGTTCCAAAACCAAGGTTCGTCCTAGATAGGGGCTCCGTTACGGTATGAAAGTCCTCCCCGGTGATGATATTCGTGCCGTCATGCAATGGGGCCGGGGCCATCAGGCCCGGCCGCCCAGGGGTCATTCGCTGCCATTTTACTTTGGATGCACAACGGTTTGGGCTACCTATATAGGCAGGTATCGGGTTAAATCGGCTGAGCCTGCCCGAATTGGCTGTTAAGGGCTCCGCCCCAAAAGGACACGGATATGAGCATCGAGGAATTCATCGCCAACGAAGTGAAGTCGAACGACGTGGTTCTGTTCATGAAGGGGACGCCGCAATTTCCGCAGTGCGGTTTCTCCGGCCAGGTCGTCCAGATCCTCGACCACATCGGCGTCGGCTATAAGGGCCTCAACGTTCTCGAATCCGCCGAACTGCGCAACGCCATCAAGGAATATTCGAATTGGCCGACCATCCCGCAGCTCTATGTGAAGGGTGAGTTTGTCGGCGGCTGCGATATCGTCCGCGAGATGTTCCAGGCCGGCGAATTGCAGCAGCTCTTCTCCGAGAAGGGCGTCGCGGTCGCGGCCTGATACGTGACGGTGCTGACGCGCCAGATCGGCGGCGTCCAGCTCGAAATCATCGTTGCTGACATCACTACACTGAGCATTGACGCTATCGTCAACGCCGCCAATACGTCGCTCCTTGGCGGGGGCGGCGTGGACGGTGCGATCCATCGCGCGGCGGGGCCCGAGCTCGTCGCCGAATGCAGGATGCTCCATGGCTGCAAGACCGGCGATGCCAAGATTACCAAGGGCTATCGGCTCAAGGCGGCGCATGTGATCCATACCGTCGGACCGGTCTGGAATGGCGGCACAACCGGCGAGGACGATCTGCTCGCCTCCTGCTATCGCCGCGTGATGGAGCTGTGCGGAACGCACAAGCTGGCCTCAGTGGCGTTCCCTGCGATTTCAACCGGCATCTATCGTTTTCCAGCCGACCGGGCGGCCGAGATCGCCGTCCGCACGACGGTCGACATGTTGCCCGCCGCGCCATCCGTTGGTCGGGTCGTTTTCTGCTGCTTCTCCGAGCCAAGCGCCAAACTCCATGCCGATGCGCTCGCGCGGCACGGCAACCCTTGTGCCTGATGACGCCGTCAGTACACTGCGCCCGGCCATGTTCCGGGGAGGGGATATGATTTTACGTTTTGGACTACGTGCGCTCGTCTGCGGCGCGCTTGTATCGTTTGGCGCGATGTCGCTCGCGCGTGCGGAAGGCACCTACGAGATTCCGGCCGCTGCGCATTTCAATCAGGACAAGCTCGCGAGGATCAGCGAGTTCTTCAAGAACGAGGTCGCGACCGGCAAGATCGCCGGCGCAACCGTCTTGATCAAGCAGCACGGCAAGCCGGCCTATCATGAGGCCTTCGGCGTGCAGGACGTGGTCAGCAAGACGCCGATCACCGACAAGACGATCTTCCGCCTGTTCTCGATGACCAAGGCGATCACTTCGGTGGCCGCGATGAAACTGGTCGAGGACGGCAGGATCAAGCTCGACGATGCCGTCTCCATATACATCCCGTCCTTTGCCAATGTGAAGGTCGGCGTCGAGAAGAAGGCCGAGGACGGCACCAGGTCGCTCGAGCTCGTGCCGCTGAACCGGCCGATCACGGTGCGCGATCTGATGACGCACACCTCGGGCATCACCTACGGCTTCTATGGCGACAGCCTCGTTCGCCAGGCCTATCGCGCCGCCAAGATCTATGACGGCGATTTCGACCTCGCCGAGTTCGCCGAGCGAATCGCCAAGCTGCCGCTGCACAACCAGCCGGGCGCACTCTGGCAATACGGCCATTCCACCGACATCCTTGCACGCGTAATGGAAGTCGCCGCCGGCAAGCCGCTGCTTGATATTGAGCGGGAGACGCTGCTCGGTCCGCTCGGCATGGTCGACACGGGCTTCCTCGTCACGGACCCCGAGAAGCAGAAACTGCTGGCGCAGCCGGTGCCGAATGACGCCGATTTTCGTGTTGGCCGCATCAACGATCCGACGGTCGTCAAGAAGATCCAGTTCGCCAGCGGCGGCATGGTGACGACCATGGCCGATTACGAGCGCTTCGCGCAGATGCTGCTCAACGGCGGCTCGCTCGACGGCAAGACCATCCTGAAGCCCGAGACGTTCAAGCTGATGGTGACCGATCAGATCGGCCCCGGCTCCGGCGTCGATCGCGATTATTTCTATTTCCCCGGCGATGGCTTCGGCTTCGGGCTCGGCCTTGCCGTCCGCACTGATCCCGGCAACGCAAAACCGCCGCCGCCCGGCGATCTCGGGGAATTGAAGTGGGACGGCGCCTCCGGCTGCTATTTCGTGATCGACCCCAAGCAGGACATGTTCTTTGTGCTGCTGGAACAGACCCCGACCGAGCGCCAGCGCATCCAACGGACATTGAAGCAGCTAGTCTATGAAGCCATGGAGAAGTGACATGTTCGGGCGCCGCGGGCTGATTGCGGCGCTCGTCTTTTTGTTCGGCGTTGCCGGTGCGCAAGCGGGCTCCGAGGGCCGCGCGCACAACTTTACGCCGGAGGGCCTCTCAAAAGTCTCCGATTACATCAGGAACGAGATCGCGACCGGCAAGTTTCCGGGCGCGATCCTGCTGCTTCAGCAGCACGGCAAGCCGGTCTATTGCGAGAATTTCGGCGTTCGCGATGTCGCGACCGAGATGTCGATGAGCGCGGACACGATCTTCCGGCTCTATTCGATGTCGAAGCCGATCACGTGCGTCCTGGCGATGATGCTGGTCGAAGAGGGCAAGCTCGCGATCAACGATCCCGTCTCGAAGTACATTCCGGCCTTTGCCGGCATGAAGGTCGGCGTCGAGAAGAAGGCCGAGGACGACAAGATCTCGCTGGAGCTGGAGCCGCTCAACCGTCCGGTGACGATCGAGGATTTGATGCGCCACACCGCCGGGATCCCCTACGGCTATTATGGCGGGGGCCTGGTGAACAAGCTCTATGCAGACGCCGGTCTGTTCGACAAGGATTCGACCAACGCCGAACTGGTCGCGAAGATCACCGCGTTGCCGCTCGCCGAACAGCCCGGCACGATCTGGGATTACGGCCACTCCACCGACGTGCTCGGCCGCATCATCGAGGTGATATCGGGCAAATCGCTGTTTGAGTTCGCGAAGGAGCGGCTGCTCGATCCACTCGGGATGAAGGACACCGCGTTCTATGTCGCAGATCCCGCCAAGTGGCCGCGCATCGCCGAGCCGATGCCGGAGGATCGTGCGATCAGCCCGATGACGCGGGTCCGCGATATCAGGAAACCGCTTAAGTGGGAGTCTGGCGGTGGCGGCCTGGTCGGCACCGTCGGCGACTATGCACGCTTCTCACAGATGCTGCTCAACGGCGGCAGCTATGAGGGCCGGCGCTATCTCAAGCCGGAGAGCCTCGCCGTGATGGCGTCGGATCACGTCGGTCCTGAGACTCACGTCGAGCGCGACAAGAACTATTACCCGGGCGAGAGCTCCGGCTACGGCCTCGGCGTCGCCGTCCGCACCTCGGTGCCACCGGGCACGTCGTGGCCGCTCGGCGAATATCGCTGGGACGGCGTCGGCGGCACCTTCTTCTTCATCGATCCCGAAGACGATCTGTTCGGGATTTTCATGGTGCAGACCCCGTCGCAACGCGGCCGAATTCAGCTCGCGCTGAAGACGCTGATCTATCAGGCGATGGGGCGATAGATTCTTGTTTTGGCGCGTTACGCCCCGCGCACGATCTCTCTGACATAGCCGATCGTCTCCTCGATCTGGCTCGCATTGACGTCGAGATGGGTGCAGGCGCGGATGCGGCCGTCCATCATCGCAAGCGTCACGCCGCGCTGGCGCAGTGCGGCGACCATCTTGTCGCCGGGCACGCCGGCGCCGTCGGGCTTGAAGAACACGAGGTTGGTCTCGGGCTCCTGCACCTCGACGCCCGAGATCTGCGACAGGCCGCGGGCGAGCGCGTGCGCATTGGCGTGGTCGTCGGCGAGGCGGTCGACGTGATGGTCGAGCGCGTAGATACAGGCGGCCGCGCAGACGCCGGCCTGCCGCATCGAGCCGCCGAGCCGCTGCTTCCACTGCCAGACCGCATCGATGAAGGCACGGGTGCCAGCGAGCACGCCGCCGATCGGCGCGCCGAGGCCCTTGGAGAAATCAATCCAGGCCGAATCCCAGCCTGCGGTCATGTCGCGCGGCGAGATGCCGCTTGCCACTGTCGCGTTGAGCAGGCGTGCGCCGTCCATGTGGGTGAGGAGGCCATGTTGCTTGGCGATCGCGACGATCTCGTCGAGCGCCGCCTTCTTCCAGATCGTGCCGCCGCCGATATTGGCGGTCTGCTCGACGCTGACGACCGTCTGGGTCGGCTGGTAGCGCGTGCGTGGGTGCAGCGCCTTGCGGAATGTTTCCGGCGTGAACTGGCCGTCGGCGCCCTTGAGCTGCGTCACCTGGAAGCCGCCGATCGCGGCATGCGCGCCGCCTTCGCGGGCGATGATGTGCGCGGTCTCATGCGCGAGGATCTCGTCACCGGGACGGCAATGCACCAGTGTTGCGGTGACGTTGCACATCGTGCCGGAGGGCATGTAGACCGCGGCCTCCTTGCCCATCAGCTCGGCGACGCGCCCGCACAGCGCATTCACGGTCGGATCGTCGCCGACCTGCTCGTCACCGACTTCCGCGCGCGCCATCGCCTCGCGCATTGCAGCCGTCGGCTTGGTCTGCGTATCCGACAGCAGATTGATGCGCACCGGCGGCGCCTTGGGATCGATCGGGGGAGGGGTGTAGAGCATCAACTTGCTCCCTGAGAGAATGGCTTCACTCGCGGTCAACGAGTTCTGGGTGGACGCCGGGCGGCGTGGCGAAATCGCATAATAACGATTTCTGTCGAGGTAACACGATAATCGATCAGATATGGATAAGGGTTGACCGGCAAGCGACGGACGTATGCGCGAGTGGTCTGACGTCCTGCATAAGGGCGATCCTCAAGCAGCGCGATGAGCGCGACAATGCGGTCGCGGACGTGCGTGGCTCCCTGGGGCGAGCGCGCATTGATGTAGGTCAGAGCTTCGTCGATTTGGGCGAGCGCCCGTTTCGTGTAACGGACCTTCACAGCCCGTGCTTGGCCCACATGGCGCGGACTTCGTCGGCGCTGGCCAGCTCACCGCGAGCGATCTCAGCTTCGGCCTCGGCGAGGTCGGCCTCTTCTGCCGCTGTCAGCTGGATCGGAGGCTGATCAACCCCGGCGAGTTCAAGCAGGGCTCGCGCCAGTTCGTCCTGCTCTGAATCGGGCAAGCCGGAAACCTTGTTGAAGGCCTCTTCCAGAAGACGCGTCATGGTCAACTCCGCTATGTGCAAGGATAGCACGGATGGTCCGAGACGTGGGAGTGGCTACCGCAAACAAAAAGGCCCCGGAAAACCGGGGCCTTTGAGTGTTGATCTGCCGAACTATCAGCGCGAATAGAATTCGACGACCAGATGGGGCTCCATCTGCACCGGGAACGGCACATCGGAGAGACCGGGGATGCGCACGTACTTGGCGGTCATCTTGCCGTGGTCGACTTCGAGATAGTCGGGGGTGTCGCGCTCGGGGAGCTGGCTCGCTTCGAGAACGTGGGCGAGCTGCTTGGAGGCGTCCTTGACCTCGATCACGTCGCCGACCTTGATCTGGTAGCTCGAGATGTTGACCTTGCGGCCGTTCACCTTGATGTGGCCGTGGTTGATGAACTGGCGGGCGGCGAAGATCGTCGAGACGAACTTGGCGCGGTACACGACCGCGTCGAGACGACGCTCGAGCAGGCCGATCAGGTTCTCGCCGGTGTCACCCTTGAGGCGGCTCGCCTCGACATAGATGCCGTGGAACTGACGCTCGGAAATGTTGGCGTAGTAGCCCTTCAACTTCTGCTTGGCGCGCAGCTGCACGCCGAAGTCGGAGAGCTTGCCCTTGCGGCGCTGGCCGTGCTGGCCGGGACCGTATTCCCTGCGGTTGACGGGGCTCTTCGGGCGGCCCCAGATGTTCTGGCCCATACGGCGATCGAGTTTGTACTTCGCCTCACTGCGCTTAGTCATCGCGTCCTCTTCAGGTACATGGTTTGAGGAAACGCGCCCTCCTGGGTGCCGGGCTACCCCCGGCACTGACAGGTCCGATCCCCAAAGCTTGAAGGGACAGGACCACGGGTCGCGAAACGCTTCGCGGGCCGAAATCGGCCCGCGAGCAGGGGGCTTTTAGGGGAGTTTGGGGCTCGCTGTCAATTCATTAGCCGGTCATTCCGGGGCGATGCGCAAGCATCGAACCCGGAATCTCGAGGTTCCGGGTTCGGCTCTGCGAGCCGCCCCGGAACGACGGTACTTCACGTCCCGACCGCCCGGATCGGTTTGGAGCCGGCCGCCCGCAATTCGGCAGCAATTTCAGTGTTCAGAACCTGTTCCAGCTGGGTCAGGACCCTGGCGATCGGGGCCGCGTCGGTGACCCGGTGGTCCCAGCGGATCACGACATGGATGGTCTGGTCGGGCTCGACCACCCCATAGCTGACGATGAAGGGGCCGGGCGTAACAGGGTGGAGCTCGCCGCCGCCATAGGCGGCCACCGAGCTCACCGCGAAGCTGCCGAACCAGTTGCCGCGCTGGCGGCCGAAATTCAGCCCTACCGCCCAGGACAGCCGCCGCAGCGGCAGGGGCAGGCGGGTCGCCCGCATGATCTTGCGGAACATTGGGACGTCATCGATCGGCGCGGTCTTGGCGCGCCGGATCTCGGCATCGAGCGCAGCCAGCGCCATGGCCTCCGGGGCCGCGATTCGCTGTGGCATCACGCATTCCTCGCCGTCCTCGACCCGGGCGATGGCGATCAGCGCCACACTCTTCGGCAGCTCGTAGAGCGATGGCCAAGGCCATTTGGCATAGACGGTGCGCAGGACGGGCTCGTCCTGGGCGACCAGGGCGAAGGCCTTAACGAACATCGCGGCCCAGCCGGCCGGCGCCATCGCGCCCGCGCGGGCCTCCAGCAGGGGCCGGATATTGAGCGAACGGGACAGCGAGACGAACGGCACGTCCATCGACGCGCGCATGAGGTCGCAAATCAGGCGGCGCGGCAGCGAAATGGTCTTGGATTTCCCGCGCATCGCTCTTTCGGTTCCCGCGGATTAAAATATGGGCAGCGAGCCGGTTCCCGCTCGCCGCCTGCTCTAGCACGAACCAACCGTTTTGGGGCCGGTCGGTTCGCCGCATCAGGGCGCCGGCGAAGCCAGCGGCTTGGTTTTGTCGATTTCGTAAATTACAAGCAATTTCAAAGACTTGTGTCTTTCACCTTGGAGCCATACACGCAGCCGGCCGGGATCTGATCGGAATCGCCCGCTTTCGGCAAGATGGCACGGCCTGTTCAACGCTTGATCCCGTCGAACGCCGCCATGATGCCGCGCTGGAACAGCGACCAGTCAAAGCCAAGCGCGATCGCGCGGTAGCCGCGATCGATCAGGGCGTTGGCCTGGCCTGCGGTGCGCGCCACGCCGCCGATCGGCACGCCGCTCTTGAGGATGCCGGCTTCCGCACGGGCGACCAGTTCGAGCAGCTCGGGATCGTCCATCTGTCCGCGCTTGTTGATGGAGGTGGCGAGATCGCCGGGGCCGATGACGGCGACGTCGATGCCGGGCGTCGCCATGATCTCGTCGATGCGGTTGACCGCATCGACATGCTCGATGGTGATCATGCAGAGCATCTCGTCGTCGGCTGACGCCATGTAGTCCGGCATCGACTGGCCCCAGCGGAACGGCGCGTGGAACGGACCCCACAGACGATCGCCGCGCGGCGGATAGCGTACGCTGCGCACGGCCTTCTCGGCCTCGCTGCGGTTCGTGATCATCGGGAAATTGATGCCGAAGGCGCCGATGTCCATCGGCGCTTTCGCAAGCCACGGCTCGTTCGCCGCGATCCGCACCAGCGGCGTGCACGGCGTGCCCGTCGTCGCGGCGATCATCGCATGCGCTTCGGTCAATCCAATCGGGCCGTGCTCAAGATCGACGATGATCCAGTCGAGCGAGCGCGCCATGATCTGCACCATCTGCACGCTCGGGATTGTTGCAATCGCGCCGAAGGCGGGGCGGCCTTCGCTCCACAATTGGCGGAGGCGATTGAGCGGCGTTGCGGGGACCGGCATGGGATGACCTTGCGCGAGATGACGACGGCGAAGCCTAGCAGCGCGCCGTGTCTGCGAAAAGTCAGACCAGCGCGCGGCCGCCGAAGAACGGCGTCAGAGTCGCCCCGAGCCCATGTGCGCGGTTCGACGTAAAGATCATCTCGGCGCCGGATTGCACGATGTTGCCATTGAGCGGGCCGAGCAGATCCGAGACGCGGCGGGCGATGGCGGGCGCAGGATCGATCCAGTCGACCGGCCAGGGCGCCAGCTGCTCCAGCCGGCCGAGCAGCAGCGGATAATGCGTGCAGGCGAGCACCACCGTGTCGGTGCGCGACGTCGCATCCCCGGCATCGCCGACGAAGCAGGGGATGAGCTCGGCGAGAATGTCGCCGTCGCTGATCGGGTGGCCGCTGAGCTCGCGTTCCGCAAGCGAGGCAAGCTCGGGCGAGCCGACCAGCGTGACCTCGCAGCCCTGCGCGAAATCGCGGATCAGCGCCTTGGTGTATTCGCGCTTCACGGTGCCCTTGGTGCCGAGCACCGAGACGCGGCGGGTCTTCGACCGGGCGCAGGCCGGCTTGATCGCCGGCACCGTGCCGACGAAGGGCACGGAATAAGCGGCCCGCAGATGCGATAGGACCAGGGTGGAGGCGGTGTTGCAGGCGATGACGACGAGGTCAGGATCATGGGTGCCGATCAGTTCCCCCATCAGCGGCACCACGCGGGCGATGATCTCGTTCTCGCCGTGATGGCCATAGGGGAAGAAGGCGTCGTCGGCGACATAGACGTAATGCGCATCCGGGCGCGCAGCCACGACCTCACGCAGCACGGTGAGGCCGCCAAGGCCGGAATCGAATACCAGGATCGTCGGGGAATTGGTCACGGCGTTACCTTAAGGCGCCATGGTTACCATTCGGTTTTTGGGGCGGTTTTGCGGCGGGGCCGGCCGGCGCCCAGTTTGGAACGATTCAATTTCACCTTTGCCGTATGTTCCCGCTATTTGCAGCCGTGCTGCGCTGCGGCCGGGACATCCGTAAATTTTCGGGAGCCGACATGATCAGAAACACGAGGACCGGCTGGGGGAGCGTTGCCCGGTGGCTTCACTGGGGCCTCGCGCTGGCGATCCTCGGCATGATCGGCTTCGGCTGGTGGATGAACCACATCCCGGCGCGCGCCGACAAGTTCTTCTACCGTTCGATCCACGCCGACATCGGCTACGTGATCCTGCTGCTCTCGGTGCTGCGGATCGTCTGGCGTGCGGTCAACCCGACCCCGGCGCTGCCGGCCGAGACCTCGCGTTGGCAGAAGATCGCGGCCCATGTCAGCCATGGCGCGCTCTATCTCGTCGTCATCCTGGTCGCCACGCTGGGCTGGGCGCATTCCGGCGCGCGCGCGACCAACTATTCGGACTTCTTCGGCCTGTTTCACGTGCCGCAGTTCACCTCTCCGGACAAGGCGGCGGCGGATGCCTTTGAGGATCGGCACATCTTCTTTGCCTATGTGCTGCTCGCGCTGATCGCGGTCCATGTGGTCGCAGCCCTCTGGCACCACTTCGTTCGCCGCGACCGCGTCGTGGCGCGGATGGTGACCGACGAGGCTGGGTAAAGGCACGAAAGCTGACGGTGATCGACGCTGTCTTCCCTGTGACAGAGTATGATGTGGCATCGCGGCTAATCCAATTTGACGTCGCAAGGAGACGCCCATGCTCGCCGTCCATCACCTCGGCAAATCGCAATCCGAACGCATCGTCTGGCTCTGTGAGGAGCTGGAGATTCCCTATGAGCTGAAGCGCTATGCGCGCGATTCCGTCACCATGCTGGCGCCGCCCGACTATAAGGCGCTGCATCCGATCGGCGCGGCCCCCGTCATCGTCGACGGCGATCTCGTGCTCGCCGAATCCGGCGCCATCGTCGACTACATCATGGCCAGATACGGCAAGGGTCGCCTGGTGCTCCGCGCCGAAGATCCCGGCTTCGCGCAATTCCTGTACTGGTTTCACTTCGCCAACGGCACGCTGCAAGCCGGCATGGGCCGGCTGATGATGCTGAACCGGCTCAAGCTCGCCGAGGACAATCCGATGCTGGCCGCGACCAGGGCGCGCGTCGACCGTGCCTTCGATCTCGTCGACGCCCGCGTGCGCGATGCGGAATATCTGGCCGGCAGCACCTTCACCACGGCCGACATCATGACGGGCTTCTCGCTCACCACGATGCGCTATTTCCAGCCCTACGATCTCGCGCGCTGCCCGAACGTGGTCAAATATCTCGGTCGCATCGGCGTACGTCCGGCCTATCGGCGCGCGATGGACAAGGGCGATCCCGGCATGGCGCTGCTGCTGAGCTGAGCAGAGCCGCGATCAGCGCGGCATGTGTTTGGTTGCGCGCTCGATCAGGTCGTCCAGCCTCGAGATAAACTTTGCAAGGATCGGCGAGATATTGGCTTTGTGGTAGCCGACGACGAGGTCGATCGTCGGCGCCTTGCCCCTGAGCGGGCGGCTGACGACGGACCAGGGAAGAAAGTTCTTGATGTAGCCCGGTATCAGGGCGAAGCCGCGGGTAGAGGCGACCATCGACACCGCCATGGCGAGGTTGTCGGCCTCGTGCGCCGCCGCGATCGACCGACCGCTGGCGCCGAGATAACGGTCAATGACCTTGCGAAGTGCAGGCGCGGTATCCGACACGTTGATGAAGGGTGTTCCCTCCAGCTTAACCAAGTCGATGCTGTCGAGCTTGGCCAGGCGGTGGTCGCTCGGCAGCACGGCAAGCAGCGCTTCCTCGACCACGGTCCTGTAGATGATGTCGCCAGCGCCGGTTTCGCGCCGCATGAAGGCGAGATCGAGATTGCCGCGCATGAGACCCTCGGCCAGCATCGGCGAAAAGTCGCTCGTCACGCTCACGTCGATCGTCGGCAGCTCATTGCGTAGGACGCGCATCGCTTCGGGCAGCCAGTCGATCTCCTGGCCGGTAAGAAAGCCGAGCGCGAAGCGCGACTTTTCGGGGCGGCCGGCGCGACGCGCCGCTTCAATCGCCACGTCGGCTTGCGTCAGGGCGAGGCGTGCGTGATCCAGGAAAATCTTTCCCGCCGCCGTCAGCGCGACGCCATGCACGCTGCGCGAAAGCAGCGGCACGCCGACTTCGTATTCGAGATCGCGGATTTGCCGGCTGAGCGAGGGCTGCGCCGTGTGCAGCCGCTTCTCGGCGGCGACCGTGAGGCTGCCCTCTTCGGCGACCGCGATGAAATAGCGGAGATGACGTAGCTCCATGGTACATGCCTCGCAGGTATGTCCCGCAGCTTACAAAGTCTTTTTCAGGATCGCCAGCCTGCACCAAATAGCACTTCGACGAGGGCCGCTGCTCCAAACCATACCTGATTGGCAGGGAGGGGAGGCAGCCGGCCGCGAAGGAGAGTGACCATGGCCGATCTCAAGGGAAAGACTGCGCTCGTTACCGGTGCCTCACGCGGCATCGGCCGCGCCTCGGCGCTGGCGCTGGCTGAGCGCGGCTCGCAGATGCTGGTGCATTACGGGCAAAGCGCCAAGGAGGCGGAGGCTGTCGTCGCCGAAATCCGCAAAGCCGGCGGCCGTGCCGATGCCATCGGGGCTGATCTGAGCGCGCTGGAGGGGCCGCACCAGCTGGCCGCGCAGGTGAAGAACATCGTCGGCGACCGGCTCGACATTCTTGTGGCCAATGCCGGCGTCGGCAAGGCGGCTGCAATCGAAGAGACGACGGTTGCCGATTTCGACCGGCTGTTTGCCGTCAATGTCCGCGCGCCGTTCTTCCTGGTGCAGCAATTGCTGCCGATCCTGCATGAGGGCAGCAGTGTCGTGCTGGTCTCCTCGCTCGCGGCCCATGCGGTGGTCGGGACGCTGCCGGCCTATGCCGCCACCAAGGGCGCGATCGATACGCTGGTGAAGCACTTTGCTGCAGCGCTCGGCGCGCGCGGCGTGCGCGTCAACGCGGTGGCGCCCGGCGTGGTGGCGACGGAGATGTCGTCTTTCGCCAAGACCGATGCGGGGCGCGACTACACGCTCGCCATGCAGACGCTGAAGCGGATCGCCGAGCCCGACGACATCGCCGGCGCCGTCGCCTTCCTCGCCTCTCCCGACGCGCGCTGGATCACTGGCGACACCATCCACGTCGACGGCGGCTCAAAACTCTGAGCCGGCCGCCGCCGTCCTTTCCCCCACCCCCATCAAGGAACTCTACCATGTCAAAGAAGCTCGAAGGCAAAACGGCACTCGTCACCGGCGGCTCACGCGGCATAGGCGCCGCCATCGCCAAGCGGCTCGCCGCCGATGGCGCCAAAGTCGCCATCACGTACAGCAAGGGTGCGGACGCTGCTGCCGCCGTTGTCAAGGCGATCGATGGCGCGGGCGGCAGGGCGGTCGCGATCCAGGCGGATGCGACCGATCCCAAGGCCGTGCAGGCCGCGGTCGACAAGACCGTCAGCGCGCTCGGCAAGCTTGATGTGCTCGTGAACAATGCGGGCACGGCGATCCCCAAGACGTTCGGGGAGACCACGCTGGAGGAGCTGGACCAGGTGATCAACCTCAACATCCGCGGCGTGTTCATTGCGACGCAGGCCGCACTGAAGCAGATGAACGACAACGGCCGGATCATCTCGATCGGCTCCTGCGTCGGCGAGCGCATGATGACGCCCGGGCTGGTACCTTACTCGGCGACCAAAGCTGCCATCCGGATGTTCACGCAGGGGCTGTCGCGTGAGGTCGGCGACCGCGGCATCACCGTCAACAACGTGCAGCCGGGGCCGATCGACACTGATCTGAACCCTGCCTCCGGCGACTGGGCGACCCCGCAGAAGGCGGCGACCGCGCTCAACCGCTACGGCAAGGTGGAGGAGGTGGCCGCACTTGTCGCCTTCGTCGCCAGCCCCGAGGCGTCCTACATCACGGGCGCGAACCTCACGGTCGACGGCGGCACCAACGCCTGATCGCGGGAATAACTGGAAGCCGGGCGGCCGAAGCACAGCCGGTCGCCCGTGCTCACGCGATGCTGTTCGTGGTCGCCGATCGCGCTGCGGTGAGCTGATTCTGCAAGCGATCGATGTTTTGCAGCAGCCGCTGGCTGGTCAGCACCAGGAAATAATAGCCGAACTGCGGGTCCTGGAAGTAGATCTCGAGCAGGCGGTCATAGGTGATCGTCAGCACATGGCCGTCTTCGATGCATTCGATCGTTCCGGTGCGCCGGTTGTCGGGCGTGAGGAAGCCGAGCTCTCCCATCAGCGCGCCGGGTTGAATCTCGACGTTGATCTCCTTGACCAGGAACTTGCCGGTGACGGTAAGGAGCATCTCCTTGGCCGGGTCGCCCAGCTTGAACAGCGTATCGCCGCTGCGATATTTGCGCTCGGTCATGAACGGCTTGAGCCATTCGATCGACATGTCGCCTTCGGCCGCATGGCGCGCCTTCTTGACCAGCTTGAGCATCTGCCGCAGGCGCAAGGCGTTGATCGGAAGCAGCAGCAGATACAGCAGGAACGTCGAGACATTGGCCGAGAGCGCGCCGAAGATGGCGAAGAAGCCGCAACCGATCATGTTGGCGACGCGGAGCGGCACCATCGTCCGCATCAGCAGGGTGGCGACGAAGAAGCCGGCGCCGATCGCGGCGAACATGTTGGCCAGCGTGATGTTGTGGACGAAGATCTCCAGCAGCCGGCTGAAGATCGCGTCGTAGGTGACGTTGTTGGGATCGAGGCCCATCTGGACCAGAATCTTCGCGATCCTGAGGTTATCCGTCGCCGCATCCAGAATGCGGTCGAGGATCGAGGAAATGTCTGCACTGCCGGACGGCATGGTACTATCCCTGCGTAAGGCTTTCAGTCCTGCTCGGTATTCGTATAGCCGAAATCGAATGACGACCGCTTGAATGAAGCCTTCGGCCGCCATGCCGCAAGAGGCAAATTTTAGCCTGATCGGGCGTTTCGGCAATTGCCCGTTGGTTGCGCGTATGGCTGCGGCGCGCCCGTGATTCGGGGTCGCCGGGGTGCCGACCTGGACGTCGGGGACGGGACGTAGGCGCCCCGGCGAGGCGGACACGGGGCTACCTCCGCCTCAGGGCTTGGCGGTAGGCTGGATCACCTGCTGTTCGATCAAGTTGAGATGCCCTGGCAAGGACCCGGCACGCAGCAACATGGCGACGCTGTTGGCCTCCTCGAGCGTGAAATTCCCCGAGATCTGGCCCGAGCCGCCGGTGATGGGCTCGCGGATCACGGGGGCGGAGATCACCTTGTCGTCGAGCACGATGGCGAAGGGCTTGCCGACGTTCTCTTCGGTGACGTGGGCGAAGCGCCGCGTGCCGTGTCCGTTGAAGTGGAACATGGCGACCGGGACCTTGGTGCCGGCCGCAAAGCCGGGGGCCGCATAGCTGATATCCTCGCCATCGAGCGCGCTCTCCTTGGTGACCAGATAGGGCTTCTTGTCCTTGAAGCCGAGCAGGACTTCCGAGCCTTCGGGTGGCGTGCCGGATTGCGCCTGCTCCGGTGGTATCGAAAGATCCACCGGGCGGAAGCTGACCTTGACCTTCCGGGCGAAGATCGCGGTGATGCGCTCGGGGTCGGTCACGCCAGGCAGGAAGATGCGGATGCGGTCGGTCCCGTCGGGGACGACGCTGACAAGTGTGATGCCGGAATCCTTAAGGCGCTGCTCGATCATGGCGATGGAATCTTCGACGAGTTCATTTAGCCGTGCCGCGGCTGCGGCATTGGTCGGCGCGAGCCTGACCGCTCCGTCGCCACCGTCGGTCACGGCGAGCGCATGCGATGGCAATCCGTCCGCGGCTGAGGCGAGCTTGCGCGCGAGCTGGTCGCGGCCTTTGGCGTCCGCGATCGTTACATCGACGCCGCCGTCGCGGATCGCAAGATTGGAAAAGGCGATATGCCCGTCGTGCAAATTCTTGTAGACGTCGTCGCGCAGATCCGTGACGACGCTCTCGCGCAGGCCAGAGCTGTCCACCTCGTAGATGATGCGTGACCCGCCCAGCTTTTCCATCTTGTCGCCGACGAAGGCCACGATCTTGGCGCGCATCTTGTCGAACTGGTCGTCGGCGAGTGCGGCGCGTGGCAGGGCGATCACAGCTGCCATGGCTAGTGCGACGATCAGCCGTGTGGCGCGGTCCCGCGGGAGCGTGGTCATGATCACCTCAGGTCTTGCGGCAGGACGCTGGCAGGCGAATCCGACCCCATGTTCTTGGTCCCCGGATCGGGCGCGGAGGTTCAAAGCCCGCGCACCCGAGCGCTACGACCGTAGCCGTTAAGCCATGGACGAACGCCAAATCATCCATCATTCTGTCCGCGCTCGACCGGCCACCGGTCGAGGTCTCGCCGAACCAGAATGTCGAAAAGACAGGCGGCAAGGGAATGCATCTGAGGGAGGACGGAATTCCATGGCGGGCATACACGCGCTCGATCGGCTCATCGGCAACGACTATCCGGAGCTCTTGACGGACGAGGAGGTCCGGGCCTTCGAGCAGGTCCCTTACGCGGACCGTGTCGCGGCCGAGAGCACCTATGATGCCATCAAGCTCGGGGCTGCGCGTAACCCCGACGGGGCGGCGATCCAGTTTCTGCAAAATGCCGATCCGGCGGATACGCCGCTCGTGGTCACCTACCGCGACTTCATCGCGCGCGTGACTCAGGCGGCCAACATGTTTCACGCGCTGGGCGCGGAAAAGGGCGACGTCGTCTCCTTTATGTTGCCGCTGTTGCCCGATGCTTTCGTGACGCTGTTCGGTGCGGAGGCCGCCGGCATCGCCAATCCCGTCAACCCGCTACTCGAGCCGCACCAGATCGCGGAAATCCTGGAAGCGGCGAACACGAAGATCCTGGTGGCGCTCGGGCCGATGCCGGGCATAGATATCTGGCAAAAGGTTGAGCAGATCCGCCCGCAGCTGAAACACCTCAAGGCGATCGTGCAGGTGGCCGGCGGCGGCGATCCCGCCAACGGAATCTTTGCGTTCAACGACCTGATCAAGCAGCAGCCGTCCGACCGGCTTGTTGGCGGGCGCAAGATTTTGGGCAGCGACATCGCCGCCTATTTCCACACCGGCGGCACCACCGGCACGCCGAAGCTGGTGCGGCACACCCACACCAACCAAGTCTATCAGGCCTGGGCGCTCAATCTGCTGCTGAAAGCGAAGCCCGGCGCCAACATGCTGTTCGGCATGCCGCTGTTTCATGTCGGCGGATCGCTGACGCAGGTGCTGCTGACGCTGTCCGCAGGCGGATCGCTGGTCGTGCTGTCGCCGAGCGGCTGGCGCAATCCGAATGCGGTAAAGAACATCTGGGGCCTGGTCGAGCGCTTCAAGCCCGAGGCGCTGTCGAGCGTACCGACGGTGCTCGCCGCGACGCTCGCGGTGCCGCCCGGCAATGCCGACATCTCCAGCCTGAAATACGCAGCCGGCGGCGGCTCGGCGATTCCGGTCGCGGTCGGCTCGGCGATCCAGGAAAAACTCAAGCTGCCGGTGGTCGAGGTCTACGGCATGACCGAGACCTCGAGCGTGCACACGCTCGCTTATCCGTCACGGCCGATCCGACTCGGCTCGGTCGGTCTGCCCATGCCTTACGCGCGTGTTCGTATTGTGCAACTCGATGCCGATGGGCGCCTCATCCGCGACTGCAAGCCGGACGAGATCGGCGTCGTCATCATGGCCGGGCCCGGCGTGTTCGGCGGCTATCTCAACGACGCCCACAACAGGGGCGCCTTCGTCGATGAGGTCTGGGTCAATTCCGGCGATCTTGGCCGGCTCGATGCCGACGGCTATCTCTGGATCACCGGCCGCGCCAAGGACCTCGTGATCCGCGGCGGTCACAACATCGATCCGGCACCGATCGAAGAGATCATGTTCCACCATCCCGCCGTCGGATTTGCCGCGGTGGTCGGCCAGCCCGACGCTTATGCCGGCGAGCTGCCGGTGGGCTATGTGCAGTTGAAGCCCGGCGCGTCGGTCGAGCCCGGCGAGCTCGAGACGTGGGTGCGCGAGCGCACGCCGGAGCGCGCCGCCGTTCCGGTGCAGGTCATTCCGATCGACCCGATGCCAGTGACCGGCGTCGGCAAGGTGTTCAAGCCGCAACTGCGCTGGGATGCGGCGCAACGCGTGTTCACCAAGGTGCTGACGCCGCTCGTCGCGCGCGGCATCGATTGCAAGGTCAAGGTCGGCCCCCATGGCAGCCACGGCTCGATCGCAACCGTCACGCTTGCAGGCTTGTCTCCGGACCAGCGCGAAATCGTTGCCGGCGAGGTGCACACGCTGCTCGCGCCGTTCGTGATGCGGCACGAGGTGGTGCAGGCGTAAAGCAACTCGCGATGGTTTCCGCTTAGCCGGACGTGTTGGGTTAAGCCTTCGGCCAACCCACCGAATGAAGCTCCTACCCCACCGGCATAGCCGTCTCGATCAGGCGCACCCAGAACGAGGCGCCATGGCCGAGGATGTTGTCGTTGAAGACATAGGCCGGGTGGTGGCACGCCGGGCTGTCGCCCATGCCGACCAGCACCATCGCGCCGGGGCGCGCCTCCAGCATGAATGAGAAATCCTCCGCACCCATCATCGGGATGATTTTGTCGTTGACGCGCTCGGCGCCGACGATGTCGCGGGCCACGTCGGCGGCGACGCCGGCTTCGCGCGCATGATTGAAGGTCACCGGATACATCCGCGTGTATTTCGTTTCCGCCGAGCCGCCATAGGCGCAGGCGATGCTGTCGGCGACCTCGCCGATGCGGCGCTCGACGAGATCGCGCACATCAGGATCGAGCGTGCGCACGGTGCCGCTGAGCTCGGCGGTCTCGGGGATGATGTTGAAGGCGGTGCCGGCGTGGAATTGCGTAACCGAGATCACCGCAGATTTCAGCGGATCGACGTTGCGCGCTACGATCGATTGCAGCGCATTGACGATCTGTGCGCCGATCAGGACGCTGTCGATCGCCTGGTGCGGTGTGGCACCGGCATGGCCGCCCTTGCCGTGCACGGTGATGCGGATGTTGTCGGAAGAGGCGAGCAGCGGACCCGGCGTGGTCGCGAAATGGCCTTCGGCGAGGCCCGGCATGTTGTGCATGCCGTAGACCTGGTCGATGCTCCAACGTGTCATCAGGCCGTCCTCGACCATGGCCTTGCCACCGCCGCCGCCTTCCTCGGCGGGCTGGAAGATCACGACCGCGGTGCCGTCGAAATTGCGCGTCTCGACGAGGTACTTTGCGGCACCCAGCAGCATTGCGGTGTGGCCGTCATGGCCGCAGGCGTGCATCTTGCCCGGGATCTTCGAGGCGTAGGGCACATTGGCGGTTTCCACGATCGGCAGCGCGTCCATGTCGGCGCGCAGGCCGATTGTCCGGCCGGAGGCCGACTTGCGGCCGCGGATCACGCCGACCACGCCGGTGCGGCCGATACCCGTCACCACCTCGTCGCAGCCGAACTCGCGAAGCTTGTCGGCGACGATGCCGGCAGTGCGATGGACTTCGTAGAGCAGCTCCGGGTTCTCGTGGAAGTCATGGCGCCAGGCGGCCATTTCGTCGGAAAGGGCGGCGATACGGTTGACGATGGGCATGGGGTTGGGTCCGTTTCTTGTTCGTAGGGCGAGTCAGCGTAGCGTAGCCTGCCGCGATATCGGGGTGAAAGGCGGATCACACCGCGCTATCCGCTTGGGGGAGGCATAGGTCCCCTGAGAAATTAACTGTCAATCACGGATCATTGAATGACAGATATTGAAATCTGTCAGCGAGACGTGTATATCCGTTCCCGGGCGCTCCGATTGGGCGTCCCGTGGTTGTCCCTCCCGGGGGCCTGAGGTCCGAAACGAATGCGGATCGAGGGGCGTAGTTTGGGGATGGGGACTGCGGATGAATGGAGACTTACGACAATGACGACCGAAATCATCAATCTCACCGGGACGATTGGGCATTGGCTCAATTTACTGGTGGCGCGCCAGATCGCGGCGCAGGCTGCAAAACTGCCTCATTAAGAGTTGAGCATGATCTTGTTGGAAAACCGCTACACACTTTTCCGGATCATGCTCTAGGCGAGAGCTTTCCGAACCGACCGGTATGGGCGCTTCGGTAAGCATCCATCGCCGGATAACTGGGCCCTGAATGGGAACATGGTGCTGGCATGAACGAAGCCGTTGTCTTGACGCCGGAGCGGATCCTCGAAGTCACCGAGGACGTTTTGCGGCGCTACGGACTCGCCAAGGCCACCGTGGTCGACGTTGCCCGTGCGCTCGATGTGAGCCACGGCAGCGTCTATCGCCATTTCCCGAGCAAAGCTTCGCTGCGCGAGGCCGTCGCCAAACGCTGGCTCGACCGCATCGACGCTCCGCTGCTGGCCATCGCCGAGGAGCAGGGCCCTGCGCCCGCGCGGCTCGACCGCTGGCTGCGCACGCTGTTCGCGGCGAAGCGCTCGCGCGTGCTCGACGACCCCGAAATGTTCGAGACCTATCTGACGCTGGCACGCGAGGCCTGTGCGGCGGTCAAGTGTCACAAGGACACCATGATCGACCAGATCGCCGCGATCCTTGCCGACGGCGTGAAGCAAGGCGTGTTCGCTGTAGACGACGTCAAGACGACTGCACGCGCGCTGTTCGATGCGACCTGCCGCTTCCACCATCCGGCTCATGCCGACGAGTGGAAGGATGCCGAGCTGCCGGCGCGCGTCGATGCGACGCTCGCGTTGCTGCTGCGCGGGTTGAAAGCGGCCTGATCGCTCCGCCTGACTTACCCCCTTGCCTTGTGGAGAACTTCGCCCTCGCGCACCGGGGACGAGGCGTCTATCTGCCTGCGCCGGTGAAATCCGCCGTTGGATGTCGGCACGACCGGCGGGCTCTGCGGGTAGGTGTTGATTGCGATTTCGACGGCGTCCTTTGACCGCTTGCGAAGGTGGTAGAATGTCAGCTCCTGATCGAGCATAGGGCAACGGAAGTGGACGACGGCTGTGTCCGGCAGGCGGCAAAGTTCGTCGATGAGTTCGCCTACGGTGATGATCGGGGGATGGTCGACTGCCTTATGATGGGCCTTACTCATGGCGTTGTACTCCTCCACTTGGCTACTAACCGAAGCCGGATGGTGTCCGTTCCATTTCGCTCAGCAGATTGAAGAATCGTACGTTCGGCTGGATTCCGGCAGCCTCGCTGCTATATCTTGGTCAGCCCACAACTCGCTGCCAGCCGCACGAGCTGCGCATCCGTGCGCGCGCCGGTCTTGGTCTTGATCAGATAGTGATAGTTCTGGACTGTCTTCACACTGAGATTGAGATGCGTTGCGATCTGTTCGGTCGTGGCGCCGCCGGCGAACTGGCGCAAAATCTCGATCTCGCGCTCGCCCAATTGATCCAGCGCTGAGCCTGTCGACAGGCTGTCCTCGGCCAGCACATGCGCGATGTCGTCGCTCATGGCGCGCTCGCCGCGCGCGACGCTGCGGATGGCATTGACGACGGCGGAAGGCGCGCTGCTCTTGGTGACGAAGCCGGAAGCGCCGGCACTGAAGGCGGCTTTCACCAGCACGGCCTCGTTGTGCATGGTGAAGACGAGGATCCGCGCCCGCGGATTGCGCGCGCGGATATTGCGGATCGCCTCGAGGCCGCTGGCGCCGGGCATCGAGATGTCCATCACGATGACGTCGGGATCGTGTGTCTTGAAGGCGCCGTAGGCGTCCGCGGCGTTGTCGGCTTCCGCCACGACGTGGAGATCGCCCTGGCTCTCCAGCACGCGCCGGTAGCCTTGCCGCACGATCGGGTGGTCGTCGACCAGCAGCACCGAGATACCTGTTGCTGCGACCTCGTTCATGCCGGCCTCATGCGGCGAGCGGTATTGTTGCAGCGACGCTGAGGCCGCGGGTTGCGGGTAGGATCGTGAGCGAGCCGCCGGCGGCCGCCAGGCGCTCGCGGATGCCGGTGAGGCCGAAGCCGGTCGAGCGCGCCACGCGTGCCGCATCGCCGCCGCCGTCGTCCTCGACGCGGATCAGAAGCGCATCGTCGTCGCCCGCGCACCGCTCGACGTGCAACGAAATCTCGCGGGCCGCACCGTGGCGCAGCGCATTGGTCAGGCATTCCTGGGCGACGCGATAGGCGGTCGTGGCGGCTGGACCGCTGATGTCGGTGAGGTCGCCCTTGAGATCGAGCTGGATCGTCGGCTGTGTCGCGCTCTGCGAGCGCCAGCTGTCGACGAGGTTGACGAGGCTGGCTTCCAGCCCGAATTCCTCGGGCAGGGGATTGCGCAGGCGCTTCAGCGCGTCGCGCAGCGAGGCCATCAGATGGTGCGTGGCCTGCGAGATCATGCGCGCGTCCTGCGCGATGCCATGGTCCTTGCACTGCTGCGCGCTCGCCATCTCGATCGTGTTGGCGAACGCGAGGATGGCCGAGAGATTTTGCCCGAACTCGTCATGCAGCTCGCGCGCGAGCGCGCGCCGCTCGTCGTCGCGAATCTCGATCAGGCGACGCGTCAGCGCCGCGCGCTGTTCGGTGGCCTCTTCCAGTCGGCTCCCAAGCGCATCGACGGCGTCGCCGATCATGGCAAGCTCCATCGAGCGGAAGCGCGGCAGTCTTGTACGATATTGGCCGCGCGCCATTCGTTGCAGGGCAAGCACAATGGTCCGCGCCGGTGCCAGCGTGTGCGCGATCGCGAGCGAGGCGAGCAGCGCGATCGCGGCCGCCATCAGCAGCGCGACGTCGATCACGTTGAGAATGTACTCCCAGGCGAGCGAGATTGCGGCCGCTTCATCCGGGGTCGCTACCACCGTTCCGGCCGCCGCGGCGCGGGGGCTGACGGGCCGCACCACCTCGGCGTGGCTGCCGAGGAAGGTCGGTACGATGGCCGCGAACCAGTGCGGCGGCGCCCTGCCGATCCCCTGGCTCTGGCCGCAGAGCGGCTTTTCGAATGCAGTCGCCGGCTGGAACTCGACGCACACACCGGGCGAGATCAGCTTCATCGTCTCCAGCGTCCGCCACTCCGGAACCGGCATGAGATGGTCGCGCATTCTGCTGCTGCGCAGCAAGAGTTCGTGCCAGTACAGTCCCTGAAGCGCCTGCGCGACCCGCTGCGCGGAGGCCGCAGTCGCCCGGTCGACGCTGCGGTAGGCATCGAACGTGGCCCACACGGTCGCTGCGCCCAGGCACAGCGCAACGATGACAAGCAGACGGGCGACGAGCTGAAGCACCAGGCGCATGCGATCACCCCAAAGTTTGGTAAGCTCAGCCTAACAACGCAGCCTGGCCTTGCCAATTGCGAGGTTTGGGCCGGATTGCAGCTCGGGCAAATTTCCCAAGCCGGATTGGGCATGGCTCTTTGGACCGGGCGCGGCGACTTTGATCTAATCGAGTGGAATCGTTGCAGGCCAATCCCTGCAGGTCAGGAGCAATGCGCATGAGTTCGATGACGATTGGACCGATTGCGAACACCGCGACCGACCCATCCGAGCGCAGCGCGCTCCTGTTCTGGATGATCTTCACGGGGCTATCGATCTTTGCCGTCGTGCTGCTGTGGCGGTTCGGCCTGATCCATCTGATGCTGACCTCGGATCGGACCTATATTTCGAGTGTGATCGCGGTGCTCTATATCCTGACCTGCGGTCACTGCTTCCTGCGCACACGGGCGATCGCCCGTGAGGGGGCGGCTGCACGGCGTTGCCGCGCGGTGCTGGCGGCGCCCGACGGCAGCAGGGTGCTCGATGCGAGCGCACCCGCGCTGCCGCGCGGGCTGGTGCGCGATCATATCGAGAGCCTTGTGACGAAGGCCGCGGCGCAGGGCTACCGGCCGGTCGACCAGACGCTCTTGCTGCGGACACTGGCCGACCGCCTGCGCGGCTCCAACGGGTTCGGTGCCTTCGTCTCCGATACGCTGATGAAGCTCGGGCTGCTCGGCACCATCATCGGCTTTATCATCATGCTGGCGCCGATTGCGGGGCTGGATGCCGCCGACAAGGTCGCGATGAGGTCCTCGATGGGGCTGATGAGCGACGGCATGGCGGTTGCGATGTACACGACGCTGGCGGGTCTCGTCGGTTCCATCCTGGTCCGCATCCAGTACTACATGCTCGATTCCGCGACCCAGCGGGTGTTCTCCGATGCCGTGGTCCTGACCGAGACCTATGTGACGCCGGTGCTGGAGCGCAAAGGCGCTGGAACGCCGTCATGATGGATGATTTCGGTCTCTATCCGCGCGAGGAGCCGTTCGATCCCTTGGGCGTGATGCTGTTCAAGGCGCTCCAGGTGGTCGCCTTCCTGTTCTTCCTCGCGCTGCTCGCGGTCTCTCCCGACGCCAAGGAAGGCAAGATCGACTCCAAGGCCGAGTTCATGATCACGCTGGACTGGCCCGACAACCATCCTGACGATCTCGACCTGTTCGTGCAGGATCCCGCCGGCAACATCGCCTGGTATCGCCATCGCGAGGCCGGTTTCCTCACGCTCGATCGCGACGATCGCGGAGGCGCCAACGACTTCATCATGGTCAACGGCAAGAAGATCGCTTCACCCATCCGCGAGGAGATCGTGACGGTGCGCGGCATCGTCGCCGGCGAATACACCGTCAACGTCTCGCATTTCGTCGCCACGACCGGCGAGCCCGTGACGGCCAATGTGAAGGTGCAGAAACTCAATCCGACTGCGCAGGTGGTCTTCGACAACAAATTCACGCTCAACCATACTGGCGACGAGAAGACCGCGGTGCGGTTCCGGCTCGATACCGAAGGCAAGGTGGTCAATGTGGACCAGCGGCCGAAATCGCTGCTGGAAACCTTCCGCAGCACCTGGCGCAACGGCGCTGACGTCGATCCGAAGACCGGTGTGAGGATCCGTCGTGATTAATCTGCAGGCGGTCATCCTCACTTTGTCGGTCGCCTATGCCGTGATCGGCGCGCTGCTGCTGGTCGTGCTGGTCTATGCACGGCTGCACTGGTCGCTGAAGGCGGTCGCGGTGGTGGTGACCAGCGCCTTCTATGTCGTCAGCTTCACGGAAATGCGCGGGCTGCTCGGCTGGGCCAGCAGCGACAGGCTGCCCACCGCGTTCAAGCTGCTCAAGGCGCGGATCGTCGAGCCGCATTCGCTGGAGGGCGATCCCGGCTCGATCTATCTGTGGGTCGAGGAACTCGACGAGGATCACCGTCCGAGCGGCATCCCGCGCGCCTTCCGCGTCCCCTACAACGACACTCTGGCCGACAAGACCCATGCAGCCGAGAACGAGATCGCGGCGGGCCACCCGCAAGGCGGACGCGCGGCGGACTTCGGCGGCGGCGAGGGCAGCCTGATCGACATGGTCCGGGAATATGTGACGCCCAAGGTCATCCTCGAGACCAGCGGCGGCGATTCCTCGACCGGGGAGTTCAATGCCCCGCCGGCCGGCGCGCAAGCAGCGGTCTTCACGCCGCTGCCGCCTCCCCGGATGCCGCCCAAGGACGAGCAATAGCCTCTTCACCATTGCGCCAGCGTGCCGCTGGTAAACCGCCCCGCGCTGGCGCATCTTGTTGACCTCCCTCAAATTGGCTTTATCGGCATCGATTAAGAATTTGAGGGTGGAGGGTGCGTGCTTCTCGCTGTCTTCTCGGATATCCACGGTAACCGGCAGGCGTTCGAGGCATGCCTGAAGGCGGCCCGCGCGAAAGGCGCGGAGCGGTTCGTCATGCTCGGCGATTTCGTCGGCTATGGTGCCGATCCGGAATGGGTCGTGGATACCGCGATGGAGCTGGTTGCCCAGGGCGCCGTCGCCGTCCGTGGCAATCACGATCAGGCGGTGAGCTCCTCGTTGGAGACCATGAACAATGAGGCCCAGATTGCGATCGAATGGACGCGCGGACGGCTCGACGCCGCACAGCGCCGGTTTCTTGCCGAGCTGCCGATGCTCGTCGAGGACGGCGACCGTCTGTTCGTGCACTCGGAAGCCTCTCATCCCCAGCGCTGGCACTACATTCGCTCGACGGCGGATGCTGCCAAGAGCCTGATATCGACCCCCGCCCACGTGACCTTCTGCGGCCACATTCACCGTCCCGCGCTCTATTCGATGTCGGTAACGGCGAAGATGACAGGCCTCGTGCCCAAGACCGATGTGTCCGTGCCACTCCTGCGCGGGCGGCAATGGCTGGCCGTGCTCGGCGCGGTCGGCCAGCCGCGTGACGGTGATCCATCGGCGGCTTTCGTGCTGTTCGACACGATCTCATGCCAGATCACGTATTGCCGCGCGGCCTATGACGTCGCGAGCGCGGCGAACCGGATTCGCGAGAACGGCCTGCCGCATCGACTCGCCGACCGGCTGTCGGAGGGGCGCTAGAGACCGATGCCGAAACCCCTGGTCAAACCCGGCGCCGTGATCGACGGCTACACCATCGGCGAATGCGTGCATGCCGGCGGCATGGCGACGCTCTGGACCGTCACCCATGCCGGCATTGACGCGCCGCTGCTGATGAAGATTCCGAGAGCGTCCGAGGGTGAGGACCCGGCGGCGATCGTCTCCTTCGAGATGGAGATGATGATCCTGCCCCGGCTGACAGGACCCCATGTGCCCCACTGCTTCGGTACCGGCGATTTCGCGCATCAGGCCTACGCCGTGATCGAGCGCATTTCGGGGACAACCCTCTACAAGCGGCTGCCCGACCTGCCGCTGCCTTACGACGAAGTTCGGCTGATCGTCGCGAAGATCGCGACCGCGCTCGCCGATTTGCACCGGCAGAACGTGATCCATCACGACATCAAGCCGAGCAGCATCATGTTCCGTGAGAGCGGTGATGCGGTGCTGATCGATTACGGCCTCTCGCACCACGATCATCTGCCAGATCTGTTGCAGGCGGAGTTTCGCCTGCCTTACGGCACCGCACCCTATATGGCGCCGGAACGGCTGCTTGGGGTCCGCGACGATCCGCGAAGCGATTTGTTTTCGCTCGGCGTGCTGCTGTATTTTTTCACCACCGGCGAACGTCCCTTCGGCGAGGGCGAGACGTTGCGCGCGATGCGGCGAAGGCTGTGGCGCGATCCGTATCCGCCGCGTGCGCTCCGCAGCGACTATCCGCCCTGGCTCCAGGAGGTGGTGCTGCGGTGCATCGAGATCGAGCCGGACTGGCGTTATCCGACCGCGGCCCAGCTCGCCTTTGATCTGACCCATCCAGACCAGGTCAAGCTCACTGCGCGCGCGGAGCGGATGAAGCGCGATCCCCTCAGCGTCGCCTGGCGGCGCCGTTTCAACCCCGACGTCAAGCCACAGGGCGCGAGATCGGATCTTGCGACGCAAATCGCGCAGAGCCCGATCGTCACGGTCGCGCTCGACACGGCGGAAGGTGCGCCGGAACTGAACGAGTCGCTGCGGGTCACCACGGAACGCATCCTGGCGACGCTGCCGTCAGCGCGGCTCGCCTGCGTCAATGTGTTGAAGCTTAATCGCATCGCTATCGACAAGACGCTGGACGAGCAGGGCTCCAACAAGCACATCGACCGCCTCGTCGCGCTCCGGCATTGGGCGACGCCGTTGAAGCTGGACGAGAGCCGGCTGTCGGTTCATGTGCTGGAGGCCGTCGATCCCGCGGCTGCGTTGTTGGAGTTCGCCGAGGTCAACCAGGTCGACCATGTCATCATCGGCGCGCGGCAGGGCTCGTTCAGGCGCACGCTGCTCGGCAGCGTGTCGGCCAAGGTGGCTGCGGAGGCGGCCTGCACCGTCACTGTGGTGCGGCCGCCGCGGATGGCTGCGGATGCGGGAGAAGCCGACGCGGGCGAGGCGGCGGGATAAGCCGCGCGCGGGCGGCGTCGGGAAAGCGATCACGCCGCGTGGGCGGTGTGGACCGAGCGCCTGCGGCGGATCCGCCAGGTGAAGTGTGGACCAGCCTCGCCGTGATCCGCGCTGCCGCCGAAGTGCTGAATGATCTCGCGGCAGGGTTCGCAGTTGAAGAGGTTACGCGACGCTGACGCTTTGGTCATCTCCTTCAGGCAGTTCGGGCAATGCGGTTTCATAAGTCTTGGTCCGGAAAAAGATTTCAATGCCGGCGCGGTGACCGGAACGGGTGATCCAGGTCCGCGGTCTCGCCGCCTGGATCATCGTGCATCTCGCCCTCGGTGCGTTCGAGCCGACCGAAGAAGTAGTCGAGATTCGGATGCGGACGTCGCGGGATGCGGCACCTGCGTTTCGGCCGACGCTTCACGAGGGCGATCTGCATGGCGTCAGGCCCGATAGCGGTCGCGACCGATGATGCGGGTCGAACGCGCCGGGGCCCTTACCGGTCCAGCCGAGGGGCCGAACACAACGAAGACACAAAAACCGATCGACAACGCTACGCCAGTCCAAACCAGGGTCGTCGTCATGATGTGCTCCTGTCAAATCAGGCAGGAATCACTAGCGGTGATTTGCACGAATCAGAGAAGCCCGGAGGAGTACGGATCGTGGTTGCAATTTTAGGCATTGCGTTTCGCAACGCCCGCAAGAACCGCAGATTTGCGCGCGCTTATGACGCTTCAGATCGCCTCGCCGCGGGCGCCCGCGGCCGCGTTGCGGATCGCCGCGATGTTGGTCTTGTACGCATCCTGCGTGCCGCCTTTGAACACGGAGGTGCCGGCGACAAAGGCATTGGCGCCGGCAGCGGCGAGCGCGCCCGCGACATCAGGGCCGACGCCGCCATCCACCTCGATGTCGATCGGCCGGCCCGCCGTCATCGCGCGGATGTCGCGGATTTTGCCGATCGCGGAGGGAATGAAAGCCTGGCCGCCGAAGCCTGGATTGACCGACATCACCAGCACGAGGTCGACCAGATCGAGCACGTATTCCAGCACGCTGATCGGCGTGCCCGGATTGAGCGAGACGCCGGCCTTCTTGCCGAGCGCGCGGATCGCCTGCAGCGAGCGGTGCAAATGCGGACCCGCCTCGGCATGCACGGTGATGTGGTCACAGCCGGCCTTGGCAAAGGCCTCGAGATAGGAATCACAGGGCGAGATCATCAGATGGGCGTCGAACACCTTCCTGGTGTGCGGCCGCATCGCCTTGATGACGTCGGGGCCGTAGGAGATGTTGGGAACGAAGTGGCCGTCCATCACGTCGAGATGGATCCAGTCGGCGCCCGCGGCGTCCACCGCGCGGACCTCTTCGCCGAGCTTCGAGAAATCCGAGGCCAGGATCGAGGGCGCGATTGCCAGGGGGCGGGGGGCGAAGGCTTGGGTCATGGCGTGGTTTCCCGTGGCGGCCGAAAAGCGAATGGCCTCGCCTAACATGGGCCCCTCGGCCGGGCAATGCACGGAGGATGAGCTTCCTGTGGGCGGAAAATTCTGCCGCCGGCGGCATGAATTGCCGATGTTCCCCGATCCCAGAGAGTGCGGCCGATACGGATTTCATTGAGCTTTTTGCGCTGGCACGACGCTTGCTGACCTCACGGCCAGAACATTGACCGCGGCATGCCGCATCGGTTGGAGTTGTGCAATGTTGTTTGCCCTTGGCGCCGTCTCGAGTGCGCTCGATGCCATTCAATCGCTGACGAACTCGAAATCCTCGTCGTCGACGCAGAAGACGGGATCGTCGCAAAACGCGACGACCAATCCGTTCGCGATCGACACCAGCAGCAACAGCACGAGCAGTGGCGCGACCTCCTCGGTCAATTCAGGCAACTGCGCACAGATATCGCCGGAGACGATGAGCGCGCTGATCGCTGCGCAGAGCCAATCGTCGGACAGCACGAATGCGACGAGCAGCTCGACCTCGTCGAGCCAGGACGATGCGCTGAAAGATCTGTTCTCGCAGATCGACGCCAATGGCGACGGCCAGATCACCAAGTCGGAGTTCGAGAACGCGCTCGGCGCCGGCGGCACCAATCTGGCGCAGGCCGACGACGTGTTTTCCAAGCTTGACGGCAATTCCGACGGCAACGTCGGCCTCGACGAGATGTCGAAGGCGCTGAAGGGCAGCGGCCATCACGGCGGTCACCACCACGCGCAGGGGGCGAGCGGCTCGGGCGATGCGTCAGGCAGCGTCTCCGATTCCTCGTCGTCTTCCTCGAGCGGCGGCTCGACCTCGACCACGACGACCGGCGCCGACGGCTCGACCACCACCACCGTGACCTATGCCGACGGCTTCAAGATGACGACGACGGTGCCGGGCGCATCGAGCTCTTCAAATGGATCGGGCGCCGGCAATTCGCCCTATGACTGGTTCGCGCAGATGATGCAGCGCCAGGGGCAAGTATCGTCCGCTACCGCGGCCTCTTCCTCGATGTCGATGAGCGTGTAAGCGCGTTCTGAAGCCCTAACCATACCGATCTTTCCACGCCGGTAGCGCGCCCGGGAACGGCAGCGCGGTCGCGCTGTAGATGCCGCGGGCGATCGCGCGCGCGACCACATTGGCGGCGACCATGCCGAGCTCGGTGAGGCCCACAACCGGATCGATCGGCTTTGCGCATGTCGCGGCGGCAAACAGCACGTCACCATCGATCGGGGCGTGCACCGGATAGATCGCGCGCGCGAAGCCGGTATGCGCGATCATCGCCAGCCGCTTGGCCTGGGGCTTGGTCAGCACCGCGTCGGTGACGACGACGCCGATCGTGGTATTTTCGCGCTCGGTCGCGGCAGGGCCACCCTTGATGCGCATCCTGAGCATGTCGTCCGTGAACGCATCAGGCAGCCCGCGGCCACCGAACTCGCCATCGACCTCGAACGGCGCCGCCCAGAACCACGGTCCGTCGCCGACGGTGGCGCTGCCGACCGCATTGACGGCGATGAGCGCCGCGACTGTGATGCCACTGCTGGTGACGGCGGACGCCGAGCCTAGCCCGCCCTTGAATGTCGCTGTGGTGGCACCGCAGCCGGCGCCAACGCTGCCGAGCGCGAACTCCGTCCCGGCGGAGACGGCCGCGGTGTAGCCGAGATCGCGATAGGGCGCGAAGCGGCCCCACGCCTTGTCGCCGCCGTTGAGCAGATCGAACAGGATCGCGCCCGGCACGATCGGGATCAGCGCCTCTCGCACGCGGAAGCCGCGGCCCTGCTCGGCGAGCCAGGCCTGGATGCCGCCGCCCGCCTCGATTCCGAAGGCGGAGCCGCCGGACAGCGCAATCGCGTCAACACGTTCGACCGTGCCGGCAGGATCCAGTAACGCCTCCTCTCGCGTTCCGGGACCGCCGCCGCGAACGTCGATCGCCGCCACGGCCGGCTGGTCGAACACGACCGCCGTCGTGCCCGAGGCGAGTTTTGCATCATGGGCGTGGCCGACGCGGACGCCGGCGATATCGGTGAGGAGGTTTTTCAAGGACGGCACTCCGCTGCATCGCCTCAGCGATAGCGCAGGCGAGCGGCACGCTCAACTCGCCAGCGCCGTCCTGAGCATCTTGGCGAGCTCCGACTTGCGGTAGGGCTTTGCCAGCAGCAGCACGCCGGAATCGAGCCGGCCGTGATGGACGATGGCGTTTTCCGTATAGCCCGAGGTGAACAGCGTCTTCAGCTCGGGGCGCCGCCGCGCCGCCTCGTCGGCGAGCTGGCGGCCATTCATGTTGCCGGGCATGATGACGTCGGTGAAGAGCAGGTCGATGTCCTTGTCGGAATCGATGATGACGAGGGCTTCGGCCGCGTTGGCCGCTTCGAGCGCGGTATAGCCGAGGCTCTTGACCTGGGTCATGACATACTGCCGCACCAGCGCGTCGTCCTCGACGACGAGGATTCTCTCGTCGCCGCCGGCGATGGGCACATTCTGGAGCGCCTCGTACTCGGTCTCCTGCACGCCGGTGGAACGCGGCAGGTAGATCTTCACGCTCGTGCCGTGGCCTTCCTCGCTGTAGATCTTGATGTGGCCGCCGGATTGCTTGACGAAGCCGAACACCATGCTCAGGCCGAGGCCGGTGCCCTTGCCGACTTCCTTGGTGGTGAAGAAGGGATCGAATACCCGCTCGATCAGGTCCGCCGGAATGCCCGAGCCGGTGTCGCTCACCGCGATCATCACGTAATTGCCGGCGACGACGTCGGGATTCATGCTGGCATAGCCGTCGTCGAGGAAGATGTTGCGGGTCTCCAGCACCAGCGTGCCGCCGTCGGGCATCGCATCGCGCGCGTTCAGCGCGAGATTGAGGATCGCGGTGGAGAGCTGGCCCGGATCGACCAGAGCGGGCCAGGCATCCTCGGTGAGCTGCGGCAGGATGGAGATCTGCTCGCCGAGCGTCGGGTGCAGCAGCTTGGCCGCCTCGAGCGTCAGGGCATTGACGTCAATCTCGCGCGGCTGAAGCGGCTGCTTGCGCGCGAAGGCGAGCAGATGCTTGGTCAGTTGCGCACCGCGCTCGGCGGCATCGTCGATCAGCTTGGTGATGGCGGCGAGCTCGGGCCGGTCGGCGACCGCCTCCGCCAAAATACCGATCGTGCCGGTGATGACGGTGAGCACATTGTTGAAATCGTGGGCGACGCCGCCGGTCAGCTGGCCGATCGAATCCATCTTCTGTGCTTGCCGGAACTGCGCTTCGGCGGCCTGCTTCTCGGTGAGGTCGCGGCCGATGAAGAAATGGCGCTTCACCGGCTCGGACCAGGTCCCCATCCAGTTCAGTGAGACCTCGTGACCGTCAAAATGGTAGTAGCGCGCCTCGAAGCTGCGCTTGGTCTGGCCGTGGCGCGCCGCGCGCATTTCGTTGCGCGTCTTCTCGAGGTCGTCGGGATGGATGAATTCGGTCGCGCTGTGCCCGATCATGTCGTCCGGGCTCAAGCCGAGAATGTCCTTCACGCTTGGGCTGACCTGGATGAAATTGCCAAAACCGTCGGTGACCAGGATCAGGTCGCGCGAAGTTTCGAATATCCGTTCGCGTTCTTCGATCTCGCGACGCAGCTTCTCGCGCGATTGCTTTTCTTCGGTGATGTCATGGGCGATCTTGGATGCGCCGATGATTTGCCCGCTGTCCGATCGCAGCGGCGAGACGTTCAGGACGACGTCGTGTCGACGGCCGTCCTTGCCAATGCGAACCGTCTCGTGCTGGGCGATCGACTCGTTGTTGCTGATGCGGTTGAGAATGCCCCTGGCTTCGGCCCTCTGGTCTTCCGGCACCACGAGGTAGATCGACTGGCCGACGGCCTCGGCGGCAGAATAGCCGAACAGGTGCTCGGCAGCCTTGTTCCAGCCGGTGATGATGCCGTCGAGCGACTCGGTGATGATCGCATCGTTGGAGGACTCGACGACGGCGCCATACAGCGCGAGACGTTTTGAGTAGAAGTCGCGATCCGAGGCCGACTGTTCGCGCAGCCGGCCGACGAGGCCCACCGTGTGCGCCTGGAGGCGGACATTCTCGATCAAGAGCACGGCGAGCACGAAGCTCGCGGCGCAGAGGCCATAGAGACGGCCGACATAGAATCCCAGATCGTAGCGGGCCACGTTGACGACCGCCGACAGCGCGATGTCGAACAGCCAGGCGCACATCGTGACCATGAGCCAGACGTCGATCACCGTATGCGGCTTGCGGAACCACAGCGTGATCAGCGCCGCAAAACTCAAGGACCAGACGAACGACACCACGCCGATCATGGTGTTGGTGTAGCGGCCGTCCCTGAGCAGGACCGGAAGCAGATCGTGCTGCGCCGTGACGATCCAGGCGATCGCGACCATCGCGACGATCACGCCGAGGACAGCGAGCACGATGGGACGCTCGGCCGGTCCGTCGATCCTGTTGCCGCCGTTGCCGTCCTTGAGCCAGCCATAGGCCAGCACGAACAGCGGGAATCCGCCGTGCCAGATCATGTAGAGCCAGACGGTGGTCTGTGTGCTGGCACCCAGCAGTCCGGTCGGTGCGAACAGTCCCGGGAAGGTGAGGGCGTGGGTCACCGCCGCTGCCGCCGTGAACAGATATCCGGTCGACAACAGCAGCAGCGCGCGGCTGCGCAGCACGGTGAATTGCGACAGCAGCAGAACTGCGGTGATGATGTCGCTGACGGCGAGCGCCGATTGGTAGCTGGCCACGAAGGCAGGCACCTGGACCAGCGGCTTGCCTGCGAAGGGGACAGCCAGCGCGAACAGGATCGCCGAGATGCCGATGATTGCCAATGCTGCAGTGCGATCGCTCTGCGCGGCCGGCAAGGTCGAAAGGAATGTGCTTCGGTCGTTCTTTGCGTGCACGTTGACCTCTCGCTGGGTCGGCATGGGTAGTCCACGTGACTTCATTGGCCGGCTGCCTTGATCTCCATGGTAGCCCGCTCGGGGTGCGTGTCCCCGAAAGGACGCGCCCGCGACTCAACCGAGGGTTACAGCTTACTTAACCTGGACAGGTACTTGGAGCAGGGAATTGGTAAGGTTGGCTTTACTTGACCGACCCATACTGCCTCGGCGCACGTTGCCGTTGAATTGAACCAATTCATGATACGAATCCGGGAGTTGTTCCCATGCCCCGTGTCCTTATTGTCGACGACCAGAAGGACGTCCGCGCCATGGTCTCGATTGTCCTTCGGGTCAACCGCTATGACGTGGTTGAAGCGGAGAGCGGGGCGGCCGGCCTGAAGGCCTTCGGCGAGAACGTCTTCGACGCAGCGATTGTCGACATTTTTCTTACCGACACCAGCGGTATCGAGGTCATGGCCGCTATTCGCGAGCGGGTCCCCGGATTTCCGATCGTGGCGGTATCCGGCATGACGGCGCTGGACTTCGTCGGCGAGGCCCCCGGCCTTGACGGCGTGGTCTGCCTGCAAAAGCCGTTTCGGCCGAATGACCTGCTGCAAGCGCTCCGGAAGGCGCAAGGGGCTGCGGGCGGCGAATTGTCCGCAGCCGTTTGAGCTGTATCGGAAAAGAAAACGCCCCGGCGAACCGGGGCGTCGGCAACTGACGGAAAGGTCAGGTTGGCTGTCCTTAGGCGCCCTTGGCGCCGATCTCGGCGTAGTTGCCCTTGGCATCCCACTTGTAGACGACATAGTCGATCTGCTTGATGTCGCCCTTGGCATCATACTCGATCGGGCCGAGCACGGTGTCCCACTTGCCGGCCTTGATCGTCTCCATGACCTTCTTGGCGTCCGTGGTCCCCGCCTTCTTCACCGCCTGCGACCAGACCTGCATCGCCGCGTAGGTGTAGAGGGTGTAACCCTCCGGATCGATGCCCTTGGCCTTGAAGCGCTCGACGATCGCCTTGGCGCTCGGCTTGTTGCGCGGATCGGGTCCGAAGGTGAACAGCGTGCCTTCGCCGGCGGGGCCGGTGATGGAGGCGTATTCCTTGTCGGCGAGCGCGTCGCCCGACATCAGCACCGTCTTCAGGCCTTGGTCGCGCATCTGGCGCAGGATAAGGCCCGCTTCCTGATGGTAACCGCCGACGTAGACGAGGTCGATATTCTCTTTCTTCAGGCGCGAGACGATCGCGTTGAAGTCCTTGTCGCCCTTGTTGTAGGACTCATAGAGCTTCTCGGTGATGCCGGCCTTGTTGAGCGCCTTCTTGGTCTCGTCCGCGAGCCCCTTGCCGTAGGTGGTCTTGTCGTTGAGGATCGCGATGTTCTTGCCCTTGTAGTTCTTCGCGATGAACTGGGCGGCAATCAGGCCCTGCTGGTCGTCGCGGCCGCAAACGCGCGCCACGTTCCACAGCTTGCGCTCGGTGAAGAGCGGGTTGGTGGATGCCGGCGTGATCTGGAGGACATTACCGTCGGCATAGGCCTCCGAGGCCGGAATCGACGACGAAGAGCAAAAATGGCCGGCGACGAACGGGATCTTGGCGCCGGCGATCTTTTCCGCCACCGAGCGCGCCTGCTTGGGATCGCAGGCATCGTCCTCTGCGTCGAGCGCGAGCTTCTTGCCGGCAACGCCGCCGGCGGCATTGATGTCGGCAACAGCCAGATCGGCGCCATTCTTCATCTGGCGGCCGAAGGCGGACTCGGTGCCGGTCATCGGGCCTGCGACTGCGATGGTGAGATCCTGCGCGAATGCCGCACTCGACAGCGCGATCGATGCGCCGAATGCGAGACCGATGAGCTTCAGTGACTTCATGAGATACCTCGTGGGTGGTCGCCTGTGGAAATTGCCGGGCATGCCCGGTCCAAACCGGCCGCATTCTTGAATGAATCCGCAGAGAAGTCACCGGCAAAATACGGGCAATTGCAAAGATATCCCGCAACGTTCCGCCGTGGGCGGCCGCGGGTTTCAGACCTTCCGGCCGCCTTCGAGGTAAGCTGCGCGAATCTCGGGGCGTTGCAGCAACTCGGCGCCGCTGCCGGCGAGCGTAATCAGCCCGTTGACCATGACATAGCCGCGGTGGGCGAGTTTGAGCGCGTGGTTGGCGTTCTGCTCGACGATCAGCACGGTCAGGCCGTCCTGCCGGTTCAGCGTGCGGATGGCGTCGAAAATCTGCCGCGCGATCAGGGGTGCCAGTCCGAGCGAGGGCTCGTCGAGCAACAGCAGGCGCGGTCGGCTCATCAGGGCGCGCCCGATCGCCAGCATCTGCTGTTCGCCGCCGGACAGGGTTCCGCCGCGTTGCGCCATGCGTTCCTTCAGCCGGGGAAACAGCGCGAATATGCGTTCGAGCGTGGTCTCCCGTTCCGCCTCGGTGCAGTCGGTGGCGTCGGCACCCATCTGAAGATTCTCGGCGACGCTCATCCGCGGGAAGATGCGGCGTCCCTCCGGCGATTGCGCGATGCGCAAATGGGCAATCGCGTGGGTGGGGATCGCGCTGATGTCCCTGCCCTCGTACAGGATCTGGCCGGCGCGGGCGCGCGGCTTGCCGAAGATCGTCATCATCAGCGTCGACTTGCCGGCGCCGTTGGCGCCGATCAGCGCGACGATCTCGCCGGAATTGATCTCGATGTCGACGCCCTTCAGGGCTTCGATCTTGCCATAGGCCGCGCGCAGGCCCCTGATCGCGAGGAGAGGGGATACCGCCGTCACGACCCGCCCTCCATGACGGCCATGGCTTCCTCTTCGTCGGCGCCGAGATAGGCGGCGATCACCTTGGGATCGTCGCGGACCTCGCGCGGCGTTCCTTCCGCGATCTTCACGCCGTGGTCCATCACCACGATATGGTCGGAGATCTCCATCACCACCGACATATCGTGCTCGATCAGGAGGATCGAGGTGCCTTGTTCGTTGCGAATCGAGAGCAGCAGTTCGCTCAATGCGGCGCTCTCGCGCGCGTTGAGGCCGGCGGCGGGTTCGTCCAGACACAGCAGGGCGGGCTCGGTACACATCGCGCGCGCGATCTCGAGCCGGCGCTGGTCGCCATAAGCGAGGTTGCCGGCCGCGTCGTCGGCGCGGTCCAAGAGGCCGACCCGTCTCAGCCAGGCGGTGGCGAGATCGATCGCACGCTTCTCGGCGGTGCGGTAGGAGGGTACGCCGATCAGGCCCAGGAAAGTGAGGCCGGAGGCGAGCATCAGCGCGTTGTGCTGCGCCACCATAAGGTTCTCCAGCGCCGTCATGCCGGGGAATAGGCGGATGTTCTGGAAGGTACGCGCGACCTTGGCCTGCTTGGCGATGCGGAAATCGTTCAGCCGTTCGAGCGCGATGGTCTTTCCGTCCTCGTGGCTGAGGCGGATGGTGCCGCCGGTCGGCCTGTAGAAGCCGGTGATGCAGTTGAACACGGTGGTCTTGCCGGCGCCGTTCGGCCCGATCAGCGCGGTGATGTTGCGCCGCGCCGCTGCGAAGGACAGCTCCTGGACGGCGACGATGCCGCCGAAACGCATGGTGAGCTGGTCGACACTCAGGATCCGCTGGCCGCTCATCCGTGGCCTTCCTTGACGAGGTCGGAGGAGATCGCCTGCGCCTTGGTCAGATAGACCGTCGGCGCGCGATGGCCAATCAGGCCGCGCGGCCGCCAGATCATGATCAGCACCATGGCCCAGCCGAACACCAGCATGCGGTAGCCTTCCAGCCCGCGGAACAGCTCGAAGCCGCCGATCATGGCGAGAGCCGCAAGAGCCACGCCAAGCTGCGAGCCCATGCCACCGAGCACGACGATGGCGAGCACCAGCGCCGATTCCTGGAAGGTGAAGGATTCCGGGCTGATGAAGCCCTGGCGGGTCGCGAAGAACGCGCCGGCAAAGCCGCCGAACATCGCGCCGGTCGCAAATGCCGTGAGCTTGGTCGTCGTGGTGTTGATGCCGAGCGCACGGCAGGCGACCTCGTCCTCGCGGAGCGCCTCCCAGGCGCGGCCAATCGGCAGCCGGCGTAGCCGGATCGTCACCCAGTTGGTCAGCAGCGCCAGCGCCAAGATCAGGTAGAACAGGAAGACGATGCGGTGGGTCGGCGAGAACTCGATACCGAGCTTTGCGGCAAGCCCATCATCACTGTTGTCGAGCGGGATGCCGAACAGGGTCGGGCGCGGAATGCCGGAGACTCCGTTCGGCCCGCCGGTCAGGCTCTGCCAGTTGATGATGACGAGTCGGATGATTTCGCCGAAGGCAAGCGTGACGATCGCGAGATAGTCGCCGCGCAGCCGCAGCACGGGGAAGCCGAGCATCACGCCCCAGAGGGCGGCGAGGATGCCGGCGAGCGGCAGGCAGATCCAGAACGACCAGCCGAAATTGGTGGCGAGCAGCGCGTAGGAATAAGCGCCGACCGCGTAGAAAGCGACATAGCCGAGATCGAGCAGGCCCGCGAGCCCGACCACGACGTTCAGGCCCCAGCCCAGCATCACATAGGTGAGCACGAGGATTGCGAGGTCGAGAATGTAGCGCTGGTCGTAGAAGATAACCGGCACCAGCAGCGTGAAGATGAGCAGCGCCGGCGCCACCAAACGGCCCGCGAACGCGAGGCCGCGCTGCACGGCCGGCGGCACCAGCTTCTCGGTCCCCACCGGCCCGAGCCATTGCCGCAGCAATTCGATGAAGATGGAGCCGCCGAATACGATGGCGACGAGGGAGGCGAGCTCGCCGAAGCGCCCCCAATAAGTCAGTTGCCCAGTGGGACCGGCCTCGGTGCGGATGCCGACCATCAGCGAGAACAGCACCAGCGCGACGAGAGCGTTGAAGAAAGCCTTTTTCAGGATGACGGAGATGCCCGCGGTGCGATTGGCTTTGGTGGTTTCGTGCGAGAGGACTGTCACGCGCGGCTCGTCAGACTTTTTCGACTTCGGGACGACCGAGCAGGCCGGTCGGCATGAAGATCAGAACGATGATCAGGATTGAGAACGCGGCGACGTCCTTGTACTCAACCGAGAAATAGGCCGACCACAGCGTCTCGATCAGGCCGATAGCGAGCCCGCCGAGCATCGCGCCGGGCAGCGAGCCGATGCCGCCGAGGACCGCGGCCGTAAAGGCCTTGATGCCGGCGACGAAGCCCATGTTGAAATCGACCTGGCCGTAATAGAGCAGGTACATCAGGCCCGCGACGGCGGCGAGCGCCGCGCCGATCACGAAGGTCATTGAGATGGTACGATCGACGTCGACGCCGAGCAGCGCCGCCATGGTCTGGTCCTGCTCGCAGGCGCGCATGTCGCGCCCGAGCCGCGTGCGCAGGACGAGCCAGTTGAAGATCAGCAGCAGCACGATCGTGGTGATGACGACCACGATCTGGATGTTGGAGAGCTGGATCACGAAGCCGTCGGGGCTTTCATGCAGCGTGTAGCCGCCGGTGATGAGGGGCGGGATCGGCTTGACGCGCGCGCCCTGTGCCACCTGCGAGTAGTTGGTCAGCACGAAGGACATGCCGATCGCCGACAGCATCGGGGCAAGCCGGAAGGAGTGGCGCAGCGGCCGGTAGGCGATGCGCTCGATGCTCCAGCCATAGAGCGCAGTGATCGCCATCGCGACCAGCAGCACGATCAAGAGGATCACGGGCACCGTGGTCAGGCCGATCGAGACCAGGATCAGGAAGGTGATCAGGGCGATGAAGCCGCCGATCATGAAGATGTCGCCATGGGCGAAGTTGATCATGCCGACGATGCCGTAGACCATCGTATAGCCGATCGCGATCAAGCCGTAGATCGAGCCGAGCACGAGACCGTTGATGAGCTGCTGGGCGAAATAGTCGAACTGGTCCATGGGCTGCCGTTACCAAACCTGACGCGGCTCAAAGGGAGCTCTTCGAGAGAGTGATAAGTTTCTTCTCGGGCCCCGGCAGCCCTTGAGCGTTCTAACGGTTTTGTAACAGGAGGGAACTGGTGGCTGCAACTGGCCATGCCTTGGCATAAAGGCTTGTACAGAGATCATTTCGGCTATGGATTCATATCCCAATTCCCGCAACCGCGAGGAACCCGGTTCCGCACAGCAACCAAATCGGCTGCCGGTTGTTACCTCGGACCGCGTCCAACAAGGGAGTTTCCCCATGCCGAAGCAGCAGAACCAGAATCCGGGCCAGCAAAACCAGAGCCCCGGCCAGCAGCGCCCAGGGCAGCAGCAGGGCGGCGGGCAAAAACCCGGACAGCAGCAGCAGAACGACCCGATGCGCCAGGGCGATAAGCCCGGCCAGCAGCAGGGTGGCCAGCACGGTCAGGACAAGTAGGGAGCCCGAGCACCAAGGGTTGTGAAGTGAGGCTGGCCCCGGCGAAAGGCGGGGCCTTTTTCATTGGATGAACCGGCCAGCCGGGCGATTAAGGTAAACAAATGGTTTAAATTGCCGCCACAGTCCGATGCGAGTTAGCTCCCGGCAAAGCCTTCCGTCGAAGGCGCGGGTAGCAGGCGAAGCGGGAAGCGGCATGTTCAAGAATTGGCGGATCGGCTCGGTCAACGGCGCGCTGCTGGCGGCCTATTTCATTCCGGCCTGGACGATGGTCGCCTTCGACATCATGATGGCGCCGGTGCACGGCCTCTATGAGCGGCCGAGCGTTGCGGTGGCGCTCTTCCTCAGCGATCAGCTTCAGATGTCTGGCATGAGCACCGTGCGCGCCGCCTGGCTGCTGGCGCTCGGGCGCGTGACCGTGGTGGCGTTCTTCGCGATCTATCTCGCGCTGCTTGCCATTCCGCGCACCCGCAAGAGCGGCGCGAGCGACGAGGCGCTCGGCATTGCGCTGGCCATCGGCAGCCTGATCTCGTTTGTGAGCATGGTGATGGCCTCGAAGGTCGGCGAGATGGCCGCGCTTCGGCTGCACGCCACCGAGCTTCTGCTGCTGCTTGGTGCCGCGGTCGTGCTGGTGATCGAGCGGCCCGCGGCTGCGCCAAAGACCGTCGACGTCGCGGACACCGCGCTGCTAGCTCTTGAGCAGGCCGAGTTCCTGCACAATCGCTGAGGCCTCCTTGACGGCGTGGTTCGCCGCCGGCACGCCGCAATAGATCGCCTGCTGCAGCAGGATTTCCTTGATGTCGTCGGGGGTGAAGCCGCCCTCGGCCAGTGCCGCGCGCACGTGCAGGCGGAATTCGTCCCATTGCCCGAGCGCGACCATGGTGCCGATCACCAGAACCCGCCGCGTACGCTCGTCGAAATGCGGCCGCGTCCAAATCTCGCCCCAGGCGTAGCGGGTGATCATGTCCTGGAAGTCAGTGTTGAAGGCGTTACGGTTGGCGATCGACTTGTCGACCCAGGCATTGCCCAGCACTTTCCGGCGCACGTTCATGCCGGCATCGCGGCGCTTCTGGTCGTCCATGTTGTTTCCTCCGGATCAGTCATTCCGGGGCGATGCGAAGCATCGAACCCGGAATCTCGAGAGTCCGGGTTCGCCTCTTCGAGGCGCCCCGGAATGACGACGATAGCAATCAGCGTTGCGTCAGGAATCCCACCACCGCGTCGGTGAACGCGTGCGGCTGCTCGACATTGGAAATGTGAGCGGCGTCAATGATGGTCATGCTGGCGCCGGGAATGTTCGAGCGGATCAGTTCGCCCGCGGAGATCGGGGTTGCCTGGTCGTGGCGGCCGGCGATCACCAGCGTCGGGCTCTTGATGTCAGGCAGCAGCGCGCGTTGGTCGAGGGTCGACAGCGCCTCGCAGCAGGCGAGATAGCCCTCGACCGGGGTCGCGAGCAGCATCGCCTTCATCCTGGCGGTGATGTCGGGCTCGCGCTCGCGGAAATCCTGGGTGAGCCAGCCGGCGATCACGGCATCCGCGACCGCAGCAATGCCGCCCTTCTTCACGGCGTCGATGCGCTCCAGCCATTTGGTCGGCTCGGCGTAATAGCAGGAGGTGTTGGCGAGGATGAGCTTGCCGAAGCGCTCCGGCGCGTTGGCGCCCAGCCATTGCCCGACCATGCCGCCCATCGACAGGCCGCACCAATGCACCTTCTCGATGTTGAGATCGTCGAGGATCGCGAGCACGTCGCGGCCGAAACGTTCCATCGTATAGGGAGCGGGCGGCACGCCGGACTTGCCGTGGCCGCGGCGGTCGTAGCGGATGACGCGGAATACCTGCGTCAGGGCCTTTATCTGCGGCTCCCACATCTGCAAAGTGCAGCCGAGCGAGTTGGAGAGCATCAAGGTCGGTCCGCCGTCACGGCCCTCGACGGAGACGTTGATCAGGCAACCGTCGGCATCGATCATGGGCATGCGGCGTCTCCGAATCTATTCGCGGTCGAGGCTGTCGAGCAGCCGGTCAATCAAGGCCTGCGACGCCCCTTGATAGGCCATCGGCTCGAACAATGCCGTTATTTTCTCGGGCGTCAGATGCGCAGTGACCTGCGAATCGGCGGCGAGAATTTCGCGCAGATGTTTCTTCTCGGCAACCGCGCGCTTGCTTGCGGCCTCGATCAGATGATGGGCATCGCTCTTGCCGATCTTGTCGGCGAGCGCAAAGGTGACGGCTTCCGCCATGATCAGCCCGTGCGTCGCATCGAGATTGCTGCGCATGCGCGCGGCATCGACATCCAGCCCTTCGGCGATGTCCACGATGGCCACAAGCGCGCCCGAGGTGACCAGCATCAATTGCGGCAGCGTCGGCCATTCCGCATGCCAGGGCCCGGCGCTGCGCTCATGGTCCTGCACTTGGGCTGCAAAGATCGTCGCGGCGAGCTGTGGGGCCATGGTCGCGCAGCCAAGCGCACTTGCGGCCGCGACCGGGTTGCGCTTGTGCGGCATGGTCGAGGAGCCGCCGCGGCCTTCGCCTGCGGGCTCGAACGCTTCGCCGACGTCGGTCTGCATCATCAGCGAGACGTCACGCGCGATCTTGCCGCAGCTGCCGGCGAGAATCGCGAAGTGTGAGGCGGCCTCGGCGATGCGGTCGCGATGGGTATGCCAGGGCGCTTCGGGCAGCGGCAAGTTCAGCTCCTGCGCCAGCCGTTCGGCCACCGCGAGCCCGTTGTCGCCGAGGGCTGCGAGCGTGCCAGCGGCGCCGCCAAATTGTAGCGCAAGGCCCTCGCGGCGGAGCCGCCGCAGGCGGCAGTGGGCGCGGGCGAGGCTCGATGCGTATTCGGCGGCTTTCAGCCCGAACGGCATCGGCAGCGCGTGCTGAAGCCAGGTCCGAGCCACCATCGCGGTGTTGCGATGGGCGCGGGCAAGTGTCGCAAAGCCCTTGATGGCGCGGCTGAGATCGGCGTCCAGTGCATCGATTGCAGCGCGCAGGCCGAGCATGGTCGCGCTGTCGATGACGTCCTGGCTGGTCGCACCCCAATGCACATAGCGCGCAGCCTCGCTGTCGGCCTTGCCGACATTGGCGGTCAGCGCCTTGACCAAGGGGATCGCGAGATTGCCCGACCGGGTCGCGGCCTCGGCCAGCGCAGCCGTGTCGAAGGTGTCAGCCCTGCAGGCGGCTTCGATCGGGCCCACTGCGGATGCAGGAATCACACCCGCGGCGGCCTCGGCCCGGGCCAGGGCTGCCTCGAAATCGAGCATGTTTTGCAGCGTGGACCGGTCGTCGCAGACGGCGCGCATGGCTGCGCTCGACAGCATCGGCGCAAGCAGGGGGGAGAGGGCTGTGCTCATGTTGCGCCGGACCTAATCACCATGCTCCGGCTCTGCCAATTCCTGACCGACCGCACAAGACATTTTGCAGGTGCGAATATGCATTGCACGTGACCGGGGGCTGCCCTTTCCTTTGCGGCCTTCGTGCGTTACTTGAGCAATATTATTCTGATGCGATCCAAGTTCGATATCCCCGGAGGCGCCCCATGGCCATGACGATGAACGGCGAAGTCCAGCTTGCGGCGCCGCGTGAGGCCGTGTGGGAAAAGCTCAACGAGCCCGCGGTGCTGAAGGCCTGCATCCCCGGCTGCGAGGAGTTGGAGAAGACCGACGACGGCGGTTTTCGCGCAACCGCGAAGATGAAGGTCGGCCCGGTCTCGGCGCGCTTCAAGGGCAAGGTGACGCTGAGCGATCTCGACCCGCCGAACGGTTACAAGATCTCGGGCGAGGGTGAGGGCGGGGTGGCCGGCTTCGCCAAGGGCGGCGCAGTGGTCAAGCTCGCCGAGAAGGATGGCGGCACGCTACTCTCTTATGAGGTCGAGGCGCAGATCGGCGGCAAGTTGGCGCAGCTCGGGCAGCGCCTGATCAACGGTACCGCCAAGAAGCTGGCCGACGAGTTTTTCGCGAATTTCGCCAAGGCGGTACAGGGCTGAACGCCCAAATACCTTGAGCATAGTGCTTTTCGTCATGGCACCTTGCGCCCGGGGCAATATTGCCCCCGGCGATAATGGTCCATATGATGGGTTGGAATAATTATAAAAAAGAACCGCTTCGACGGGACCCGTCGGGGCGCTGATAGAGAGTGCTTATGGCAAAAATCTCCCTCATCGTGAACGGCAATCCTGTTACCGGCAACGTCGACCCGCGTACGCTTCTGGTGCAGTTCCTGCGCGAGAATCTGCGGCTGACGGGCACCCATGTCGGATGCGATACATCGCAGTGCGGCGCCTGCGTCGTGCATCTCGACGGCAAGGCCGTAAAATCCTGCACCACATTGGCCGTGATGGCCGACGGCCACGAGGTCAAGACCATCGAGGGGCTGGCGGCCGACGGCGCGCCGCTGCATCCGATGCAGGAGGCCTTCCGTGAGCACCATGGCCTGCAGTGCGGCTTCTGCACGCCCGGCATGATCATGACCGCGATCGACCTCGTGCATCGCAAGGGCCACGAGCTCGACGACCACACCATCCGCGAGGAGCTGGAAGGCAATCTCTGCCGCTGCACCGGCTACCAGAACATCGTCGCCTCGATCGCCGCCGGCGCGAAGGCGATGGCGAAATCCGATCTCGCGTAACCCGCGCACGCATCCCGCGATCAGGACATTCAGATGTACGAATTCAAATACCATCGCCCCGGGACCGTGCGGCAGGCTGCCAACCTCCTGGTGAAGAACGAAGACGCCAAGGTGATCGCCGGCGGTCACACGCTGATTCCGGTCATGAAGCAGCGGCTCGCAAGCCCCCCGCATCTGGTCGACCTTTCCCATATCGAGGGGCTGAACACGATCGAGATGAAGGGCCGTTCGCTGGTGATTGGTGCCACCGCCAGGCATGCCGAGGTCGCGGCCTCTGGCATCGTCGGCGAAGCGATCCCGGCACTGGCTGATCTCGCGGGCCAGATCGGCGATCCCGCCGTGCGCCACAAGGGCACGATCGGCGGCTCGCTCGCCAACAATGATCCGACCGCGGATTACCCGGCCGCCGTGCTGGCGCTCGGCGCGACCATCGTCACCAACAAGCGGCGCCTCAAGGCCGAGGAGTATTTCCAGGGCCTGTTCTCGACCGCGCTGGAAGCCGACGAGATCATCACCAAGGTGATGTTCCCGCTGCCGAAGAAGGCTGCCTATATCAAGTTCCGCAACCAGGCCTCGCGCTATGCGCTGGTCGGCGTGTTCGTGGCACGGCGTCCCTCGGACGTGCGCGTCGCCGTTACCGGTGCCGGCTCGGACGGCGTGTTCCGCGTCGAGGCCTTTGAGGAGGCGCTGAAGAAGCGGTTCTCGTCGAAGGTGCTTGATGGCATCGAGGTGCCGGCGGAGGGGCTGAACAGCGACATCCACGGCAGCGCCGAATACCGCGCACATCTCATCGGTGTGCTGACGCGGCGTGCCGTCGACGCCGCCAACGTCAAGGAGTGAGTGGCCCTCACGCTTTGGCCCAATACCTGCCCCTTGTGAGGGCGTAGCGAGACTGGCTCTTTCATGACTTCAGCGACCTTGCCGGCATCGGTCGATGCGATGCTCGAACTTTTGACCTCGCGCGGCTATCTCGCCGAACGGTCGCTGGCGACGGTGACGTATCTCTCGCTGCGCATGGGACGGCCGCTGTTTCTCGAAGGCGAGGCCGGTGTCGGCAAGACCGAGATCGCAAAGGTGCTGTCGGCGGCGCTGGGGCGGAAGCTGATCCGCCTGCAATGCTACGAAGGCCTCGACGTCTCCTCCGCTGTCTATGAGTGGAACAGCGCCGCGCAGATGATTGCGATCCGGATGGCGGAAGCCGCCGGCGATACCGATCGTGAGCAGCTCTCGAGCGACATTTTTGCCGACCGCTACATGATCAAGCGGCCGCTGCTCCAGGCGCTGGAGCCTGATGTGGCCGGTCCGCCGGTGCTGCTGATCGACGAGCTCGACCGCGCCGACGAGGCGTTCGAAGCCTATCTCCTGGAAATCCTCAGCGACTTCCAGGTGACGATCCCCGAATTCGGCACCGTGAAGGCGCCGCATCCGCCGATCGTCATCATTACCTCCAACCGCACCCGCGAGATTCACGACGCGCTGAAGCGGCGCTGTCTCTATCACTGGGTCGACTATCCCGCCGCCGATCGCGAGCTCGCGATCGTCAAGTCGCGGGTGCCCGGCATCTCGGCAAAGCTGTCTCAGCAGGTCGTGCGCTTCGTGCAGGCGCTGCGCAACCAGGACTTCTACAAGTCACCTGGTGTCGCCGAGACCATCGATTGGGCGACCGCGCTGTCGGAGCTCGACGCCCGCTCGCTGACCCCGGAAGTGGTCGGCGACACGCTGGGCGCGCTGCTCAAGTATCAAGACGACATCACGCGGATGCAGGGCGACACCCTGCAGAAGGTGCTGAAGGAAGCGACGAGCGAGAATTGATTGTCGTTCCGGGGCGATGCAAAGCATCGAACTATGGTGCGCAATTGCGCACCTGAGAACCTCGAGATTCCGGGTTCACGCTGCGCGTGCCTCGGAATAACGGTGCAGGTAGCAAACCATGGCCATCAATCACCTGGCGCCTGAGCAGACCGAGCAATTCGCCGACAACATCGTCGGCTTTGCCCGTGCGCTGCGCGCGACCGGCATGCCGGTCGGCCCGGGTGCGGTGATCGATGCCATGAACGCGCTGCAGGTGATCGACATCGGCAGCCGTGCCGACGTTTTCACCACGCTGGAGTCGATCTTCGTCATGCGCCATGAGCATGCGCTGATCTTCAAGCAGGCCTTCAACCTGTTCTTCCGCGCCTCGGAAGAGTGGAAGCACATGCTGGATTCGGTGCCGCTGCCGGATGGCGCCAAGAAGAAGCCGCCGGCCGCCTCGCGCCGGGTTCAGGAGGCGATGTCGCAGCCGCGCATGACCGAGACACCGCAGCACCAGGAGCAGGATCTGCGCCTGTCGGTCTCCGACAAGGAGATCCTTCAGAAGAAGGATTTTGCGCAGATGAGCGCGGCCGAGATCGCCGAGGCGCTTCGTGCCATCGAGATGATGCGGCTGCCGCAGGCGGAGCTGCGGACGCGCCGGCACCAGCCCGATCCGCGCGGCTTGCGGCTCGACATGCGCCGCACGTTGCGCGCGTCCTTGCGCACCGGCGGCGACATCATCGACATCCACCGCTTGGGGCGGATCGAGAAGCCGGCCCCGATCGTGGCGCTGCTCGATATCTCCGGCTCGATGAGCGAGTACACCCGCTTGTTCCTGCACTTCCTGCATGCCATCGGCGACGCACGCAAGCGCGTCTCGGTGTTCCTGTTCGGCACGCGACTCACCAATGTGACACGCGCGTTACGCCAGCGCGATCCGGACGAGGCGCTGGCAAGCTGCTCGGCCGCGGTCGAGGACTGGGCCGGCGGCACGCGGATTGCGACCTCGCTGCACAACTTCAACAAATTGTGGGCGCGGCGCGTGCTGAGCCAGGGCGCCATCGTGCTGCTGATTTCCGACGGGCTGGAGCGGGAGGCCGATTCCAAGCTGGCCTTCGAGATGGACCGGCTGCACCGGTCCTGCCGGCGGCTGATCTGGCTCAACCCGCTGTTGCGGTTCGGCGGCTTCGAAGCCAAGGCCCAGGGCATCAAAATGATGCTCCCGCACGTTGACGAATTCCGCCCGGTACATAATTTGAGTTCGATCCAGGAGCTGATCACTACGCTGTCCCGGCCGCTGCCGCCGCATCACCGCAGCCTGATCCGCCCCGCAGCCTGAGAGGCAAAGCCATGCTCGATCGCGACGAGGATATTCTGAAGGCGGCGGAGGACTGGCAAAAGGCCGGCCGTGGCGTCGCGCTGGCGACCGTTGTCGAGACCTGGGGCTCGGCCCCACGCCCGGCAGGCTCGAGCCTCGTCATCAATGACGAGGGCACGTTTCTCGGCTCGGTCTCCGGCGGCTGCGTCGAGGGCGCCGTGGTCACCGAGGCCATGGACGTGATCGAGAGCGGCAAGCCCAAAATGCTTGAGTTCGGCGTCGCCGACGAGACCGCCTGGAATGTCGGTCTGTCCTGCGGCGGTACCATCCGCGTCTTCGTCGAGAAGGTCGGCTAGCCGTGAAGCTCGCAATCCTGCACGAACTCAATGCCGAGCGCGCCGCGCGCCGGCCGGTGATTTTGGTGACCGACACCGAGAGCGGCGAGCAGCGCCTGGTGAAGTCAGCGGATTTTTCCAAGGATCCGCTCCGCGCCGAATTGGACAAGCAGCTTCGCATAGGCAAAAGCGCCAATGTCGAGGTCGGTGGCAAAAAGCTCTTCCTGAATGTCTACGCGCCGACCGCAAAGCTCGTCATCGTCGGTGCGGTCCATATCAGCCAAGCGCTGGCGCCGCTGGCGCGCTCGCTCGGTTACGACGTCACCGTCGTTGATCCCCGCACGGCGTTTGCAAGCCCCGAGCGCTTCCCCGATATTCCGCTGGTCGCCGAATGGCCCGACACGGCGCTGCCGCCGCTCAATGTCGATGCCTACACGGCCTTCGTCGCGGTGACGCACGATCCGAAGATCGACGATCCCGCGCTGCTGCACGCCTTCGAGCGCAACTGCTTCTATATCGGCGCGCTCGGCTCGCGGAAGACGCATGCCAAGCGCGGCGACCGGCTGCGCGCGCAGGGCGCAAAGGACACTGACATCGCGCGCATCCACGCGCCCATTGGGCTTGCGATCGGCGCGGTCTCGCCGTCCGAGATTGCGGTATCGATCATGGCCGAGATCACCGCGGTGCTTCGGCTGCCGCCAAAAGAAAAAGAAGAAGCGGCATGAAGTTCGGACCGGCGAGCCCCAAGGATGCGATCGGCGGGGTGACCGTCCACACGCTGCGCCAGGGTCCGCTGGTGCTGAAGAAAGGTACGACGATCGGGCCTGCCGAGGTCGATGCACTGACCCGCGCCGGCATCAAGGACGTCGTGGTGGTCCGAATGGAAGAGGGCGACGTCTCCGAGGACGTCGCGGCTGCCAGCATCGCGCTCGCGATCGGCGGCGAGGGTATTCATGTCGAGCGCGCCTTCACCGGCCGCGCCAATCTGTTTGCTGCGCGTCCCGGCCTCCTGGTGATTGACCGCGCCGCGGTCGACCGCATCAACAATATCGATGAGGCCATCACCTTCGCCACGCTCGCCGCCTACAAGCCGGTGGTCGAAGGCGAGATGGTCGGCACCGTCAAGATCATTCCGTTCGGCGTTGAAGGAAATTTGCGCGATGCCGCGGTGAAGGCCGCCGGCAAGGACGCGCTGAAAATTGTGCCTTATGTCATCAAGCGCGTCGGCGTGGTCTCGACGCTGCTGCCGGGGCTCTCTTCGAAGGTGGTCGACAAGACCCTGCGCGTCACCGCCGAACGCCTCGCGCCGGCCGGCGCCAGCATCATCGCCGAGCGTCGCGTGCAGCATGACGAGCGCGCGCTCTCGGCTGCGATCAAGGAATTGCTCGCACTCGGCGCCGAGCTGGTGATCGTGTTCGGCGCGTCGGCGATCGCCGACCGCCGCGATGTGATCCCGGCCGCGGTCACCGAGATCGGCGGCGAGATCGAGCATTTCGGCATGCCGGTCGATCCCGGCAATCTGCTGCTGATCGCGCGCGCCGGCAGCGTGCCGGTGCTGGGTGCGCCGGGCTGTGCGCGCTCGCCGGTCGAGAACGGTTTTGACTGGGTACTGATGCGGCTGTTGGCTGGCATCAAGGTGACGCGCTCCGAGCTGATGGGCATGGGCGTCGGCGGCCTCCTGATGGAGATCGTGACGCGGCCGCAGCCGCGGGCAAAGCCGGAGATCGACGGCAACAGCAATATCGCGGCCATCGTGCTCGCGGCGGGCCGCTCGACCCGCATGGGCGGGCCGAACAAGCTCCTGGCCGAGCTCGACGGCAAGAAGCTGGTGCGGATCGCGACCGAACAGGCGCTGGCCTCCAGGGCATCCGAGGTGATCGTCGTCACCGGCCATCAGACCGAGCTGGTCGAGCAGGCGCTGCAAGGCCTGAAGGTGCGTTTCGCCAGGAATCCGGATTTCGCCGGCGGCATCGCGAGCTCGGTGAAGGCCGGCATCGCAGCCGTTTCTGAGGCTAGCGATGGAGCTGTGGTTTGTCTCGGGGACATGCCGCTGATCGATGCCGGTCTGATCGACCGCTTGATCGACGGCTTTGCGCCGGACCGCGGCAACCTCATTGTCGTGCCGGTAGCCGATGGCCGCCGGGGCAATCCCGTGCTGTGGTCGCGCCGCTTCTTTAAGGAGCTGATGACGCTCGACGGCGACATCGGCGCGCGGCACCTGATCGCCAAGCACACGGAGGCGGTCGCCGAAGTGCCCGTTGACGGCGAGGGCGCCTTCCTCGACATCGACACTCCGCAGGCGCTGGAAGCGGCGAGACGCGGATGACGGTGTGCCGTAGGTGGGAAGGCGCGCAGCGCTGTGCCCACCATCTCTCTACGCTGCAACCCACCAATTGGCACCTCCCAATCCTCGCGATTTCAACTCCCCGTTCACCATCTGGAAACGACCGGCGCTTAGAGTCCTCTCCACCTGCCTTGGGGGGAGGGGCTTTTCCATGGTTTCGAACGTCGTCGCGCGCCGTTGCGCGATGTTTTTCTTTGCGCTGTCGGTGTGTGTCGCCGGCGCCCGTCATGTCACCGAAGCCCATGGGGCCGGCGCGTTTGCCGTCGGCAAGTGCGGCGCCTATGGCCAGGCCTATGATTATGGCGCCGAGCACGAGGCGCGTGCCGCTGCACAAAAGCAGTGCAAGGGCGACTGCACGACGGTGACGATGAAGCGCGCCTGTGCGGCGATGTCGGTCGATATGGCCAACCCCTGCGGCGCCTATGGCTATGCCGTGAAGCCGAAGATCTCGGCCACGCTCAACGCTGCCACGCGTGAATGCTACAAATATGGCGGCAAGGAATGCGTGATCCGCGCCTGGGCCTGCGACGCCAAGGGCTAACCAACGGCTAGCGCAGCGATGAACCGCTAGCGCAGCCATCCCGCGTTGGTTTGCAGCAGTTTTGCCGGTTGCTCCGGCGCGTCCACCGACCACGGCGCCTTGGCCCCAGCGAATTCGGACCAGGCCTTGAGCAGACGCGCTTCGATGCCGACCATGGCATGGGCCTGCCAACCGGCGATGGCCGCCGCCGCCATGCCGCTGCCGGTCGAGCCCGCGTCGACATCCGCAAGCAGTGACGTCGTCGTCGCCATGTCGTTGTAGACCCCAAGCTCCTGCTGGAGGTCGGCGAGCCTGCGCGAAAATCGCCTTGCGGATTTGCGCTGCCCGCAGAGCGGAAGCAGGAAGTCGGCGACGTAGCGCAGCTTCTTCGCGGCGAGACGGACACGATGCCGCTCCTCCGTCGGCAGCGACTTGAATCTGCGGCCACGCTTCAGCACCTTCGCATGCTGCGCCGACAGGATGTTGCGTGCGAAATTGATCGCCGGCTCCGCCAGTTGCGCCAGACCTTCGGGAGCCACCTCGCTTCGCCAGCCGCGCGCTTCGATCCAGGCGCCGAGCCCGATCACGAAATACTGACATCGCCGGTCGGCGAGGGCGAGGCGCGCCTTGTCGTAGCAGGTCGCGCGACGTTCGTCAGCGAGCTCACCCAGCGTGTCGAAGCCTGCGACCGACGGGCAGCCATCCGCGACGATCCGCAACGTCTCCTGTCGAAACACGTCCCAATCACGTGCGCCGGAGAGACTTCCGGCGAGCCACTTCGTCTCGGCGCGCATCAGGTCGAGCTTGTTCAACGACACCACCGACCGCATCAGGTCGAGTGCGGATCGCAGGCGCCGCAGCGCGACACGAAGCTGATGCATCCCCTCGGGATCGCGCCCGTCCTCGGCGGCGGGCAACGACTGCAGCAGATGCAAAAGACAGGAGCGCAGGATCTCGGAAAATGCTTCATCGAGCGATGTCGATGGATCGAGACGAAGCTTTGGCGGCTTCGGTGCCCGTGGCGGCGTATCGGCCGCCAGGTCAAAACCGCGTGCCGATTTGGTCCGGATCGAAGGTTTCACCGAACCATGCTCGGCGAGCCGCAGCGCCAACTCCCAGACGGCGGACGGGCTGCCGCTCTTGAGCTCCAGCTCGATCTCGCTGACCGGCAGCGAGCGATCGCCGGATGTGAGGAGTCCGTGATCGAAGGCGACCTCGATGGTACCGGACGGCAAGTTGACGAGGCGCTGATGCCGGTGGATGTCGCTGCTGAAGACGGCTTCGACGGGGTGACGTTCGAGATCGGCGCGCAGCTTGTCTGAAACCAGCGGCATGGCCAGCGCGATGTCCGGCGTCGTCGACGGGACCGCTGCCTCCCACTCGCCGCGGCGCAGTGGATCGTTGCCGAATTCAGATTTTACCGTCTGCGTGAATCGCGCGCCGCTCTGGCGAACCCTGAAGCTGAAACCGTCGCGCCGAAGCGCGCGCTTGGGTGTGTCGTAATACACGGCCTTGAGACGCTTGCGCGTCCCCTTGTTGCGCGCATTGGCCGCGATGATCGGCGCATCGTTGAAATCCGCCAAGCGATCGGAAGCCACGATCAGCTTGAGTTCGATTTCGGCGGCGTGAGGCGCGGCATCGCGGGAAGGCGCGCTTTCCGGCGCACGAGCTTCATCAGCAGGGAGGTCAGCCAGAACAGACTCATTGTGCGAAGACGCGTTGTCAGGGAACGCGGAACCGGGCGCGTCATCAGCAGCGGGAACAACGAAACTGCTGGATTTCTTCCCGTCATCGGGGATCGAATGTCCGTTGGCCTTCGCAAGCCGTTGTACGGGGTCGAGGGCTCGCTTGATCGCGCCAGTTTCGGACATGCTCAGTTTATGACAGTTCGGTGACAGACCGCCGACGTATACCCGACTTGACTCGCGAGGAGAAGCGCAGCCGGTCGCATCTCCATTGAAATTTCCGCGCTGTGATCGATGGGTCAATCCGGGTTACGTTCGTGTCCGCCGCTGGCGAGCGAGGAATTATCTTTTCTTTCCCGACGCTTGGATATGTGTTGGGGAGAATTCATGCAGTTCGACACCAAGATTGCCGTTGTCATTCGCAACGATCTTCCGGCCTGGCAGAAGCTCAATGTCGCATCGTTCCTGACGAGCGGCGTCGCGGCCGCCTTTCCGGAATGCATCGGTGAAGCCTATGAAGACGCATCAGAAACGAAATATCTTGCGCTGATCGGACAGCCGATCCTGATCTACGGTGCCGATGGTCCGGCCTTGTCGCGCGCACTCGATCGTGCGCTCACGCGCAACGTCACGCCGGCGGTCTATACCGAGGACATGTTCAAGACCACGCATGATGCCGCGAATCGCGAAGCGGTGAAGGCGGTTTCGCGTACCGATCTCAATCTCGTCGGCATCGCGATGCGCGCCGAGCGCAAGGTGATCGACAAGATTGTTGACGGTTTGAAGTTCCATAGCTGAAGGCAAGTGCTGGTTGTTTTCACCTCTCCCGCTTGCGGGAGAGGTCGGCCCCGCAAGCGGGAGAGGGAGCGCACCTCGCGTGCGGCCTCAAACGCTCAGCCCGGCGGCATTGTCTCGAATTTGGTCAGGCTGGAATCGAGATGATCCCAGTCATATGCGCGCGCCGCGTAGGTGACCGCTTGCGGCTTGTAGCGGGCGGGCTCGTCGAGACTCGCGGCGCGGATGGTGAAAATGTCGGGCATCGCTGCGAAGGTCATGTAAACGGCCAGGCCGCATGTGGGGCAGAAGGCGCGCGTCTTCACGTTGCCGCTGTCGCCGACCATGTCCCACGTCTTGGCCTCGCCCGCCACGGTGACGCCGGCGCGCGCGAAGGTGGCGTAGGAGCCGTGGCCGCTGCCGCTTTCACGCTGGCAGTCCCGGCACTGGCAGTGGTTGGCGAACAGGGGCTCGCTCGTGATCGAATAGCGGACCGCGCCGCAGGCGCAGCCGCCGGTATAGGGCTTATCCATCGTGATCACTCCTTAACTGTCTTCGCCGCTGATCTCGTCGAGCTGCCGGACGACCTTCTTCCAGCCGCCGCTCATCACGGTGAAGGCGCTCTCGTTCCTGGGCATGACGAAACCCGCGTGAACCAGCTGGATTCGTGTGCCGGCTTCGACTGGGCTGAGGGACCACGTCACGACGGTGTCGAGCGGCGCGCCATACCCGGTATTGCGCTCATCGCCGCCCTTCCAGGCGTAGACGAGACGCCGGTTCGCGATGACCTCCAGAACCCGGCAATGGATGACGCCGTCCCAGTTGCCACCCGGCGTCGTCTGGAACGTGAAGGCTTTGCCTTCGATGGCCTCAAAACCGGTTGGCTTCATCAGCCAGCGCGCGATCAATTGCGCGCTGGTCAGTACCTTCCAGACCGTCTCGGGCGCATGAGGGACCACCTCGTCGATGACGATGTCCCGCATCTTGTCTTGGGTCTCGGCTTTCAGCTCGGCTGCACTCATGGGTCGATCTCCTTCAAGAGGTCACGCAGGTTCTCGAAGCGCTCGCGCCAGAAGACACCGTAATGATCCATCCAGGTGACCAACGGCTCGAGGCCTTGCGGGGCGGCGCGGTAGTAGACGTTGCGGCCCTCGGCGCGCTCGGCGACGAGGCCGGCCTGCTTCAACGATTTCAAATGCTGCGAGATCGCACCCTGCGTCACGCCGCTGCCGCGCGTGAGCTCGGCGACGCTGATCTCCTTGCTATCGAAGACGCGCTCGTACACCGCGCGGCGGGTCGGATCGGCGAGGGCGCGCATCACGGCGGTGACGGGATTAGGGGCGATTTCGATCATGTCGATCAATTAGCAGGCGCTAATTCATTAGTCAATACTAATTCATCAGCATGTCCCGAGCTGGGGATATCGGTTGACTATGACTGACTAGTCAGTCATAAATAATCAATGACAAAGAACCCCACCAAAGCGGCGGCGGCCAAAACACCAAAGCCCAAGCCGGACGCAGGCGGAGAAGCCACCGCACCGGCGTCGAACCGTGCGATGCGCGCGGCGGAGCGGCGCGACGCGATCGTCGAGGCGGCGATGGAGGAATTCATCGCGCGCGGCTTTGCCGCGACGCGGCTCGACGACATTGCGAAGCGCGCGGGCGTCGCGAAGGGCACGATCTATCTGCACTTCAAAGACAAGGAATCGATGTTCGAGGAGCTGGTGCGCACGGTGATTGTGCCTGTCGTGGCGAAGCTGAATGCGCTGCCGCCACCAACCGGCTCGGTGCGCGATCTCGTCGAAGCCTTTGCCGGCAACTTCCTGAAAGAGGTCATCGGCACACGCCGCGGCGATCTCGTGCGCCTGATCGTTGCGGAAGGACCGCGCTTTCCGGCCGTCGCCGATTTCTACTACCGCGAGGTGGTTTCGCGCGGGATCGCCGGCATGCGCGCGCTGATCGAGCTCGGCATTGCCCGCGGCGAGATCCGCGAGAAGGACCTTGCGCGCTATCCGCAGATCCTGGTCGCGCCGGCGATGATCGCGGTGATCTGGCAAAGCCTGTTTGAGCGGCACGCGCCGCTGGACGCGCAGGACATGCTGCGCGTCCATCTCGATTTGATTTTTGGCGAACGGAGGACGACATGAGGTCGTCGCGAACCATCTCTCACCTCATCCTGAGGAGCGCGGAACGCGCGTCTCGAAGGATGCAGGCCCGGCTGTGGCTTCTCGCCCTTCGAGACGCCGCTTCTCGGCTCCTCAGGGTGAGGGATAGACAGCAATGTCTGCCGCGCCTCTGTTCGATCGCGGTTCTGGTCCTCACAACCGCGCTCGCCGGCTGCAATGAGAAGCGCGATCCCGGTTTCCAGGGCTGGGTCGAGGCCGACATGATCTATGTCAGCCCGGACGAGGCCGGCCGGGTGACGAAGCTGAACGTCCGCGAGGGCGACACGGTGAAGGTCGGCGATCACCTCTATTCGGTCGACGACGATCTCCAGCTTGCCGATCTCAACCAGACCAAGGCGACGCTGGCGAACGCGCAGCAGACCCATGATCGCGCGGAGTCGCTGAGAAAGACCGGCTCCGGTACGCAGGCGTCGCTCGATTCCGCCGTCTCGGACCTGCGGGTTGCGGAAGCGCGGGTGGTGACCTCGGAGACTCGACTGGCACGGCGCAAGGGCTTTGCGCCGGTTGCCGGCACCATCCAGCAGATTTACTTCCGGGAGGGCGAGATGGTGGCTGCGCAACGGCCGGTGCTCTCGATCATGCCGCCGGGCAACATGAAGCTGCGCTTCTTCGTGCCGGAAACGGAGCTGCCGAAATTGTCGATTGGTGACGAGGTGCGGGTTGCCTGCGACAATTGCGCCGCCGATCTCACCGCAAAGATCTATTTCATCGCGACCTCGGCCGAATACACGCCGCCCGTGATCTACAGCCTCGAAGAGCGCAACAAGCTCGTCTATTTGATCCAGGCGCGGCCGTCGCGGCCCGACGCGCTTCGCGTGGGGCAACCGATCAACGTCTATCTCAATCCCAAAACTCCGGTAGCGGACAAGCGATGAACGCCGGCAACGATATCGCGATCGACGTCAAGGGGCTGACTAAATCGTTCGGCGGCCGCGAGGTCGTGCACGATCTGTCGATGCAGGTGAAGCGCGGCTCGATCTACGGCTTTCTCGGGCCGAACGGCTCCGGCAAGACCACGACCATCCGCATCCTCTGCGGCCTGCTCACGCCCGACAGCGGCGAGGGCACCTGCCTCGGCTACGACATCCTGAAGGACGCCGACAAGATCAAGCGCCAGGTCGGCTACATGACCCAGCGATTCAGCCTGTACCAGGACCTGTCCGTGCGCGAGAATCTCGAATTCGTCGCGCGACTGTATGGCCTCGTCGACGCACGCGGTGCGGCACGCGACATGATCAAGCGGCTCGGCTTGTCGGGGCGCGAGGAGCAGCTTGCCGGCGAGCTCTCCGGTGGCTGGAAGCAGCGCCTGGCGCTCGGGGCCTGCACGCTGCCCAGTCCAAAACTGTTGCTGCTGGACGAGCCGACCGCCGGCGTCGATCCCAAGGCGCGGCGCGATTTCTGGAACGAGATCCATGCGCTCGCCGCCGAAGGGCTCACCGTGCTGGTCTCGACCCATTACATGGACGAGGCCGAGCGCTGCCACGAGATCGCCTACATCGCCTACGGCCATCTGCTGACGCATGGCACGGTGGAGGAGGTGATCGCGGGATCTGCGCTCACGACCTACACCGTAACAGGCGAGGATTTGAACGACCTCACGGGCGCGCTCACCGGCAAGCCCGGTGTCGACATGGTGGCGCCGTTCGGCACCTCGCTGCACGTCTCCGGGCGCGACGTCGCCGCGCTCGAGGCCAGCATCGCGCCGTGGCGCGACAAGAGCGGTCTGCGCTGGCACAAATCGGCGCCCTCGCTGGAGGACGTGTTCATCGAGCTGATGGGCCGATCCAAGGACAATTTTGAAGGATAGTTCCAATGAGCGCCGTCGATCGTATCGCGCCAGCGCATGAAATCCGGGAGCGCTTCGGCTTCTGGAAGCGCTCCTATGCGATGCTGGTCAAGGAGTTCATCCAGCTCAGGCGCGACCGCGTCTCGTTCGCGATGATCGTGATGCTGCCGGTGATGCAGCTGTTGCTGTTCGGCTATGCCATCAACACCACGCCGCACAATCTGCCGAGCGCCGTGCTGCTCCAGGAAGATTCCGACCTCGCCCGCTCGGTGTTGAAGGCGATGGAGAACACCGCCTATTTCCGCTTCATCTACGAGGTGCACGACGTCGACGATTTCGACAACCTCTTGAAGTCCGGCAAGGTGCTGTTCGGCGTCGAGATCCCCCGCGGCTTCGAGCGCGCGGTGCGGCGCGGCGACAAGCCTGCGCTCTTGGTCGCGGCCGATGCTACCGATCCGGTCGCGGCGAGCGCCGCGCTCGGCTCGCTTGGTATGCTCGTGCAGACCGCGCTCGCGCACGATCTCTATATCGGCAATCCCCCCGAGATGCCGTTCGAGATCCGGGCGCATGCCCGCTACAATCCGGCCGCGAACTCTAGCCTCAACATCGTGCCCGGCCTGGTCGGCACCATTCTCACCATGACCATGCTGATCTTCACCGCGCTCTCGGTGACGCGCGAGGTCGAGCGCGGCACCATGGAGGCCCTGTTATCCATGCCGATCAAGCCGGTCGAGGTGATGTTCGGCAAGATCATCCCCTACGTGCTGGTCGGCTTCATCCAGGCCTTCCTCATCATCGGCATCGGCGTGCTGCTGTTCAGCGTGCCTCTGTTCGGCAACGTTCTCCTGCTGGCGCTGCTCTCGACGCTGTTCATCGCCACCAATCTGTCGATCGGCTACACGATCTCGACGCTGGTGCAGAACCAGCTCCAGGCCATGCAGATGTCGATGATGTTCTTCCTGCCGAGCATCCTGCTGTCCGGCTTCATGTTCCCGTTCGCGGGCATGCCGGTCTGGGCGCAATATGTCGGCGAGTGCCTGCCGTTGACGCATTATCTGCGCATCGTCCGCGCCATCATGCTGAAGGGGGCGACCATGCAGAACCTGCGTTACGATACGCTGGCGCTGGCCGCCCTGATGCTGGTCGCCATGACCATCGCGGTGACGCGCTTCCGCCGCACGCTGGATTGAGGCACAATAGCTGACGTCATTCCGGGGCACGCGAAGCGTGAACCCGGAATCTCGAGATTCCGGGTTCGATGCTGTCGCGTCGCCCCGGAACGACCTGGGGGAATGATGGTCAGCTTTGCGAATTGGAAGAGCCGTGGGCGCGCCGTTCTCTCGGAGGAGTTCGAGCGGGAGCTGACGCGCGAGGTGCTGCGCACCGAGCTGTTGCGGGTGAAGGCGCTGATCACCACGGGCTGCGTCATGATGGTCTTGCTCACGGCAACCTTCGTGATCGATCCCGCCATCGCGAACCGGATCTGGCGCGGGACGGAGGGCATGGTCCGCGAATACGCTCTCTTGACGGGCTTCCTGCTCTTCGAGGTCTGGGTCCACAGCCAGATCAAGCGCAACCTCAAGCTTGATCGCGACCTGCCGGTGATCAGGCGCTATATCGGCGCCTTCATCGAGACGTCGCTGCCGACGCTCATCCTGATCCTACAGATCCGCAGCATGGGCGCGAGCCAGGCGCTCGGCTTTGTGTTGCCCCTGGTCTATTTCATTTTCGTCATTCTTTCGACGCTGCGGCTCGATTTCTGGCTGTCCACCTTCACGGGATTTGTCGCCGCAGCCGAACTCCTGGCTGTCGCGCTGTACTACAATTCGGCCGGCGACGACGGCGAGCCGCTGATCTATTTTCACACCGTGCGCAGTCTGGTGATCCTGGTCTGCGGCGTGCTGGCGGGCTCCGTCGGCGCGCAGTTGCGGCGGCAATTTGCCGCGAGCATCGCGGCGGCCACGGCGCGCGACCGGGTGACCAATCTGTTCGGCCAGCACGTCTCGCCGCAGGTGGTCGAGCGACTGATGGCGGAGGGGACGAGCGCGGCGGGCGATCTTCGCCGCGTCGCCGTGATGTTCGTCGATTTCCGCGGCTTTACCGCAGGCGCACAGTCGCGCACGCCACAGGAGGTCGTCGACCGGCTCGACGGCGCCTTCGCGGTGCTGGTCGATATTCTCGACCGCCACGGCGGCATCGTGAACAAGTTTCTCGGTGACGGCTTTCTCGCTTTGTTCGGCGCGCCGCTGGAAGCCTCCGACGCCGCGCACCGATCGGTCGCCGCCGGCCGCGAAATGCTGACCGCGATGGACCGCATCAACGCGCAGACGAGCTGGCCGCTCAGGATCGGTATCGGCATCCATTTCGGCGAGGTCGTCGCCGGCAATATCGGCTCCCCCCGGCGCAAGGAATACACCGTGATCGGCGACACCGTGAACTTCGCCTCGCGGCTGGAGGCGCTCAACAAGGAGTTCGGCTCGCAGCTCCTGATCTCCGCGTCCGTGCGGGAGGCGCTGGGCGAGGACGGCGAGGATGCGGTCGCGCTCGGCGAGGTCACGGTGCGCGGCTACGAACAGAAGGTCGCCGTGTTTCAATTGGGGTGAGGGAGCCGCTCGCGCTTCTTTGAAGACGCGCGCTGAAATATCTTTCTCTGCCTTCCGCTCTTGCACTCAGGACGTCGGAATTCTTCGTCGTCCATTTGCCACGCGGAGAAAATCCATGACCCGATTGACCTTCGTCTCAGCCGCCCTGATCGCGGCGGCCGTCTATCAAACCGAGTCCGCGGCCGCACGCGGCGTTGCCCCTGCGCGGCGCGCCGCTGTTCAGACAACGGCGGATTGCGTCAGGGCTCCGGCCGTGGGTGCGTATGCCACTGCGCCCTACAAGGAGCCGCCTTGCATGCCGAAGACGACCAACTGACGATCGAGTCAGACGCGGTCGGGTTGGCCAAGGCAGTCAGCGCGACCGCGCTCCGAAAGCGCGGTATTCCAGTAGTGCTTGACTCTGTTTTCATCTAGTCATCTATATGACCATATGAATTCAGCCCCGCGCGATGACCGCCTGCCACGCTACCAGCGCCTGCGCGACGACCTCGCCGCGCGCATCAACCGCAATGAATGGCGGCCGGGCGAGCCGATTCCGTCGGAGGCCGAGCTTGGCGCCCATTATGGTGTCGCCATCGGCACCGTGCGCAAGGCAATCGACCAGCTCGTCGCGGACGCCGTGCTGGAGCGGCAGCAGGGCCGCGGCACCTTCGTGCGGCGTGCACGCTTCAACTCCTCGCTGTTCCGCTTCTTCCGCTTCCAGTCCGAAAGCGGCGAGCGGCGCGTGCCGAAGAGCCGCATCATCCGGCGCAAGAGCGTGCCGGCGACATCCGCCGTGGCGTCGGCGTTGCGTATTCCCATTGGCGAGCCCGTGATCAGCCTGTCGCGCCTGCGGCTGATCGACGACGTGCCGCTGCTCGCCGAAGAGATCTGGCTCCAGCAATCGCGTTTCGCCGAGATCCTCGAGATCGACACGGCCGAGTTCGGCGACTTGCTCTATCCGCTCTACGAGGAGCGCTGCGGCGCGGTCGTGGTCTTCGCCGAGGAAATCCTGACGGTTGAGATGGCGAACGAGATGCAAGCGCGCCTGTTGCGGCTCGAAGCTCACGCACCGCTGATCGTGATCGAGCGCCTCGCGCTCGATCTGGAGCGGCGGCCGATCGAATGGCGCCGCTCGCGCGGGCCGGCGGATCGCTTCCGCTACCACGCCGAGATCCGGTGACGGCGACTTTCAACGACATCAAGCAATAAACGAGTACAGGGTAGGAAACATGTCGAACTGGTACAGTGAAAGCTCGCCGCTGGAGCGGCGCACGTTTTGGGCAAGCTTTGGCGGCTGGGCGCTGGATGCGCTCGATGTGCAGATGTTCGGCCTTGCCATCCCCGCGCTGATCGCGGCCTTCGGCATCAGCAAGGCCGATGCCGGCCTGCTCGGTTCGGTCACGCTGTTCTTCGGCGCGTTCGGCGGCTGGCTCGGGGGCGCGCTCGGCGACCGTTTTGGTCGCGTCAGTGCGCTCCAGATCACGGTCGCGACCTTCGCGCTTGCGACGTTCGCTTCAGCATTTGCGATGAGCTACACCCAGCTCGTGGTGCTCAAGGCAATCCAGGGTCTCGGCTTCGGCGCCGAATGGGCCTGCGGCGCGGTGCTGATGGCCGAGATCATCCGTTCCGAGCATCGCGGCAAGGCGCTCGGCTCCGTGCAGAGCGCCTGGGCGATCGGCTGGGGCGCGGCCGTGCTGTTGTCCGCACTGGTTTTCACCTACGCGCCGGCAGACATCGCCTGGCGCATCCTGTTTGCGATCGGCTTGTTGCCGGCGCTCCTCATCATCTTCATCCGTCGTGGGCTGAAGGAGCCGCCGCGCGCCGTTGCAAGGGACGCTGAAACGCCGTTCCTCGCCACGCTCTCCGGCATTTTCCAGCACGACGTGCTGCGCTCAACCCTGGTCGGCGGCCTGTTCGGCATCGGCGCCCATGGTGGCTATGCCGCGCTGACGACATTCCTGCCGACTTACCTGCGCGAGGTGCGCCACCTGTCGGTGCTCGGCTCCAGCGGCTATCTCGCCGTCATCATCGCCGCATTCTTCTGCGGCTGTGTCGCGAGCGGGATCATCAGCGACCGCATCGGCCGCAGGGCCAATGTCGCGTTCTTCGCCAGCGCCTGCATTGCCACCGTGCTGGTCTACATTTTCGCGCCACTGACCAACGGAGAGATGCTGGTGCTCGGCTTTCCGCTCGGCTTCTTCTCGGCCGGTATTCCCGCCAGCATGGCCGCGCTGTTCAGCGAGCTTTATCCGGCCGGCGTGCGCGGTACCGGTGTCGGCTTCTGCTACAATTTCGGCCGCATCGTCTCCGCCGCATTCCCGTTCCTGGTCGGCTTCCTCAGCGATCACATCGGGCTTGGGCCGGCGATCGGTATCGATGCTGCCTTTGCTTATGCATTGGTCCTGATCGCGGTGGTGCTGCTACCCGAAACCCGCGGCAAGGTCTTCGAGCAGACCGCGGCCGCGCGCGTCTGACGGGAATGGGGAGGAACAACCATGACATTTGCCCAGAGCGGTCTGACGCGCCGTCAATTCAGCGTGGGCCTGGTGTCCCTCGCGACGGCAACCGCAACCAGAGCCATGAGTGAGACGGCCTTGCCTGCTATCGACACCCACGCCCATGTCTTCCGTCGCGGATTGAAACTCGCGCCCGGCCGGCGCTACGCGCCGGATTACGATGCGCCACTGTCGCTCTATCTCGAGCAGCTCGACTACAACGGCATCACCAACGGCGTGCTGGTGCAGCCGAGCTTCCTCGGCACCGACAATTCCTATCTGGTCGAGTGTCTGAAGCAGACCAGCGCTCGCCTGCGCGGCATCGCCGTCGTCGATCCCAATGTCTCCACAGAGGAGCTGCGCGAACTCGATCGCGCTGGCGTGATCGGCATTCGCCTCAATCTCGTTGGCCGGCTCTTGCCCGATCTCGCGGCGAGCGAATGGAGGGGATTGCTTGCGAACGTGAAGGCGATGGGCTGGCAGGTCGAGATCCAGCGCAACGCCTCCGATCTCGCTGCGCTCGCGCCGCAGCTGCTCGATCACGGCGTCACCGTCGTGCTCGATCATTACGCGCTGCCGGATCCAAAGCTCGGCGTCGCCGATCCCGGCTTCCAGTCGGTCCTGAAGCTCGGCGCGACGAAGAACGTCTGGGTCAAGATCTCCGCGCCGTACCGCAACGGTCCGGCCAGCGAGAGCTTTGCGAACGAGGCTTATCCGCTGCTTCGCAATGCCTACGGCCTCGATCGCCTGTTATGGGGCAGCGACTGGCCGCACACGCAGTTCGAGGCAACGCAGAGTTATGCGAAGAACCGCGAATTCCTCGACACGCTGATCGTCAACAAGAGTGAGCGCGCACAGGTTCTGGCATCACCGCGACAGCTTTTTCGGTTCTGATCCGTCATTCGTGATTGCTCCGATTGCTCCGAATTTTGGGGCATGACGGGCGATGTCACCGGCTTGTAGAGTGCTGCGCGACGCGGCCGGTCGCGGCCGCCATATGCGTGAGGATTTTACATGCAGCGCCGCTACATCACCGTTGACGTGTTCACTGACCGTGCCTTCGGCGGCAACCAGCTCGCCGTGGTGCTGGATGCCGGCGGGCTTTCGACGCGTGAGATGCAGGCGATCGCAACCGAGTTCAACTATTCCGAGACGACCTTCGTGCTGCCGCCGCGCGACAAGGCCAACGACGCCGAGGTGCGCATCTTTACGCCTGTGCTGGAGATTGCCTTTGCCGGCCATCCCAATGTCGGCACCGCCTTCGTGCTCGCTTCGCTCGCGAAGGAGCCGAAGCCGCGCCTGTTGTTCGAGGAGAAGGCCGGGCTCGTGCCGGTCGAGATCGTGAGAGAGCAGGGCCGGGTGATCAGGACCGAGCTCACTGCGCCGCAGCCGCTGGCGCGGCTGTCGCAGCTGCCGGCTGCCGAAGCCGCGAGCTGCATCTCGCTCAGTGCAGAGGACATCAAGACCGACAACCATGCGCCGCAAATCGTCACCGTCGGAAACGCGTTTCTGGTGATGGAGCTGCATTCGCGCGAGGCGCTGAAGCGGGCCCGGCCCGATGCTACGGCCTACGGCAAGGTCCTGCCGCGCGACGGCGCCCGCTCGGTGTGGTTCTATACGCGCGACGTGCCTGCGGCCGAATCGCCCTGCCAGCGGCAGGCGCGGATGTTCATGCGCGGCGCCAGCGGCCTCACCGAGGATCCCGCCACCGGCAGCGCGACGGTCGCGGCCGCCGCGCTGTTCGCCGATCTCGATCCCACGCGCGACGGCGAGTTGAAGCTCACGGTCGGCCAGGGTTTTGACATGGGCCGGCCCAGCATCCTCCAGACCCGCGTGCGCAAGCAGGACGGCAAGATCGTCTCCGCCCATGTCGGCGGCAGCTGCGTGCAGATGATGGAGGGGACGTTCAAACTGGCGGGGGAGGGGTAATTCGTCATTCCGGGGCGCGCGTAAGCGCGAACCCGGAATCTCGAGGTTCCGGGTTCAGCCCTGTGGGCTGCCCCGGAACGACAATCAAGTTTGCCGCCCGGCCAGATTCTTCACCGCGACGCCATCGCGCTCCTCGATGATCTCCGCGATCATCTGGCGATGGCAGTGAGTGTGATCGCGCTCGTAGCAGAGCAGGCAGACCGGGCCGGCCTTCTCCACCAGTGCCGAGAGCTCGTCCATCTCCTCTCTGGCCTGCGGCGTCTTGAGGTGTTTTGAGTAGATCTTCTCCAGCACGTCATACTGGCCGCTACGCGCGGCGAGGCGGCCTTCCTTCGGCGTGCCCAGCGCTGCGAGATGGACATAGGCGATGCCGCGCTCGTCGAGGCCTGCGGCAAGCTGTTTCTTGGAAAAGCCCGGCCGCCGTGACGACGTCACCGCGCGCACATCGACCACGAGCTTGACGCCGGCCTGCTCCAGTTCGTCGAGCACGGCCTTTGGCGGCGTCTGCTCGTAGCCGATGGTGAAGAGCTTCTTCGCCCTCGCCATGAATGATCCTCAGCTCACCCGCGCGATCAGTTCCATGGCGCCGTGCGGTGCGCGCACCTTGCCCTCGTGGATGACGTAAGCGAACACGTCGCGCGGCTCCTTCTTCGGCTTCGCCTTGTCGACCTTCGGAAGGTCGTCGGGTTCACCGCCCGCGGCCCAGGCCTGGAAGCGTTCGGCCCAGGCATCGAGCTGCTTCGGCGGATAGCAGGTCTTGATCTCGTCATTGCCCTTCTGCAGACGGGCATAGACAAAGTCGCCGGCAACGTCGGCGATCGCCGGATATTTTCCGTGCTCCGCGAACACCACGGGCGTCTCGAATTCGCGGATCAGCGCGATGAAGTCGGGTGCGCAGAAGCTGTCATGCCGCACCTCCACCACGTGGCGCAGCGCGCGGCCGTCGAGCTTGCGCGGCAACAGCTCCAGAAACTTGCCGAAATCGGCGCCATCGAATTTTTTGGTCGGTGCAAATTGCCAGAGCACGGGGCCGAGATGGTCGCCGAGTTCCAGCACCCCGGAATCATAGAACCGCTTGATGGAATCGCCGGCCTCGGCCAGCACGCGGCGATTGGTGGCAAAGCGCGGCCCCTTCACCGAGAACACGAAACCATCAGGCACTTCGGCTGCCCATTTGCGAAAGCTCTCCGGCTTCTGCGACCCGTAATAGGTGCCGTTGATCTCGATCGAGGTCAGCTTCGAGGCGGCATACGATAGCTCCTTCGCCTGCGTCAGCTTCTCCGGATAGAACACGCCGCGCCACGGCTCAAAGGTCCAGCCGCCGACGCCGATGAAGATGTTGCCGGATTTTCTTGTCGCGGTTTTTGCTTTGGCCACGGGGATCTCTCGCATCGACGGGAAGGGGAGGGCCGTATCCTATTCAAACCAGAAGTGATTGGCCAGTTGTCGTGTCCCGTCTAAGCTGACGAACAAATCTGCGCAAAAAAGGAGAACAAGATGCGGATGCTGATGCTGGGAGCGGCGCTCGCGATGATGACATCTGCTGCCATGACGTTTGCTGCCAAGGCGGATGACGATGACGCCAAGGGCGCACAGAAGCTCGCCATGCAGGGCCGCGACGACTACTGGCATTGCCTGGCGCGGGAATATTCGCGCGACGGCAATCAGGGAAAGTCGGAACAGGATTTTGGCCGGTCGGTTGCGGGGGCCTGCCCGTCGGAGCGGCAATATTACCGGGTGGCGCTGCTCGACTATCTCACCTCCCAATATCCGAACATCGAATCCGGCGCCCATCTCGCGACCGCGAACAGGGCGGTGGAGGCGGCGCAGAAGGACATCGTGACCGCCTTCGTCAAGCACCGGCCGCCGCAGAAGTAGGGAAGTGGCGAATGGCGAATGGCCAATGGCGAATAGGGCAAGAAGACCCGCCTTCCTCATTCGCTACTCGCCATTCGCTACTCGCCCCCGGGGGCCTTCCGGCCGCGCGCTCATCCGTGGTATGACTGGCCGCATCTGGAGCAGGGGCGGGTGGCATGTCGTCTGAATCGGTAGGTGGCATTTGTGGCGCGATCGTTGCGGCGATCGTGCTTGCGGTCGCCGTCGTCTTCGGGCCGATCGGGCAGTACGGAAAACCCCCGAAGCCGGCCAAGGTCGAGCCGGCCCCCTCCGCCATGGCCCCTGCGGCGCCGGCGCCGCGGGGCCCGGTGATCCGGGAAGTCCCGAACCAATAGCGGCCCGAAAAAGGCAGTTTCGCCCCTTGCGAAGCCGCTGTGTCGTCCCCATTTAGCTTGTAACGGCAACGTTGAGTAACAATCTCCGTTGCTGGAACGACCTTGGAATAGCTTGGGCTTGCGCCGGATGTACGCGCGGTCCGCCATTCCGGGGTCGTCGGTATTTTAAGGCCCCTTTTGGGTCGTTCCCCACAGAAACAATCCCTAGCTTGGCATCGCAAGACGCTGCGGATATACGCTGCCGTCATGAATGAAGCGATCAGACCGGGCGTCGACGGGCAGGCTCAAGAGGGGCCGGAACTGTCGGTCATCGTCCCGACCTTCAACGAGCGCGACAACGTCACGGTGCTCTACCGGCGGCTGGAGGCGACGCTTGTCAACGTCGCCTGGGAAGTCGTGTTCGTCGACGACAATTCGCCCGACGGCACCTCGGACGTGGTGCGGGCGCTGGCGCAGCAGGACAGCCGCGTGCGCTGCATCCGCCGCATCGGCCGCCGCGGCCTGTCGGGCGCCTGCATCGAGGGCATCCTGGCCTCCAGCGCGCCTTACGCAGCCGTGATCGACGCCGACCTCCAGCATGACGAGACACAGCTGCCGAAGATGTTGCTGCTGCTCGCAAGCGACCAGGCCGACCTCGTCGTCGGCAGCCGCTACATCGAGGGCTACAAGAGCGAAGGTTTCAACAAGCAGCGCGCCGGCGCCAGTGCGCTCGCGACCGAGGTCGCGAGGAAGGTGCTCCAGGTCGCGATTGCCGATCCCATGAGCGGCTTCTTCATGGTTCGCCGCGACCGTTTCGAGCAATTGGCGCCGAAGCTTTCGGTGCACGGCTTCAAGATCCTGCTCGATCTCGTCGCAAGCGCGCAGGGCAATTTGCGCGCGGTCGAAATTCCCTACACCTTCGGTGCCCGCCAGCATGGCGAGAGCAAGCTCGATTCCATGGTCGCGCTCGACTTCCTCGGCCTCGTGCTGGCGAAGCTGACCAACGATATCGTCTCGCTGCGCTTCATCCTGTTCGCGATGGTGGGCGGCATCGGGCTCGTGGTGCATCTCACCACGCTGTTCATCGGACTTGAGTTGTTCAAGGCGCCGTTCGCGGAGGCGCAGGCCGCCGGCGCCATCGTCGCGATGACCAGCAACTTCGTCCTGAACAACTTCCTCACCTATCGCGACCAGCGGCTGAAGGGCTTTGCGATCCTGCGCGGCCTGATCATGTTCTATATCGTCTGCAGCGTCGGCTTGCTCGCCAATGTCGGCGTCGCCTTCTCGGTCTACGACCAGGAGCCGATCTGGTGGCTGGCCGGCCTCGCCGGCGCGCTGATGGGCGTGGTGTGGAATTACGCGATGTCCGGACTGTTCGTCTGGCGCAAGAAATAGCGCGTCACGGACGCTTGCAAGGAAGCTTGTATGGGCGGGGCTGACGCGCGGATTGTCCGCAATACGGCGCTGGTGGTCCTTGCGCTGGTCGCATTGCGGCTGGTCGCGGCCGCCTTCACGCCGATCACCTTCGACGAAGCCTATTACTGGATGTGGTCGAAGAACCTGGCGGGAGGTTACTACGACCACCCGCCGATGGTGGCTTATGTCATCCGCGCCGGCACCATGATCGCCGGCGATACCGAGCTCGGCGTCCGTCTGGTCTCGATCCTGCTCGCGCTGCCGATGAGCTATGCGATCTATCGTTCGGCCGCGATCCTGTTCGGCGGCGCCCGGGTGGCCGCGACCAGCGCCATCCTGCTCAACGCGACGATGATGGCCTCGGTCGGCACGCTGATCGTGACGCCGGATGCGCCGTTGCTGGTCGCCTCCAGCTTCGTGCTGTTCTTCCTCGCAAAAGTGCTGGAGACCGGTCGCGGCGTCTGGTGGCTTGCGGTCGGCGCCGCCGTCGGTGCGGCGCTGCTGTCGAAGTACACCGCGATGTTCTTTGGCGCAGCGATCCTGATCTGGCTCGCTTCGGTGCCGAAACTGCGGCGCTGGTTCCTGTCGCCCTGGCCCTCTCTCGGCGGCCTCGTTGCGCTCGCGCTGTTCTCGCCGGTGATCCTCTGGAATGCGGATCATCAATGGGTCTCGTTCGTCAAGCAGCTCGGGCGCGCCAGGATCGAGGATTTTCGCCCGGTCTTCATTGCCGAGCTGATCCCGACCCAGATCGCGTTTGCGACCCCGCTCGTCTTCATCCTCGGCGCGATGGGCCTGCATGCGCTGACCTGGCGGAGGGCGGGTGCACTGGCCTCGCGCGTGCTGATCGAGACGATGTTCTGGACCATCGTCGCCTATTTCGTCTGGCATTCGCTGCATGCCCGCGTCGAGGCCAACTGGTTTGCGCCGGTCTATCCGCCCTTCATCGTCGCCGCCGCGGCCGCAGCCAACCTCGTGCAGTGGAAGCCGCGTGCGCGACGCCTGGTGGATTTTTGCCTGCGCTGGGCTGCGCCAACCGGCATCGTGATGTTTGCCGCGCTGATCCTGCAGGCCAATACGGGCTGGTTATCCGGCTATCGCCGCGATGCGACCGTGCGCAGTGTCGGCGTCGGCTGGCGCGAGCTCGCCGCCGGCATCGAAGCGGCGCGTGTCAGCAGCGGTGCGACCTGCGTGCTCACGCCGGATTACGGCACTACGGGGTGGCTTGCCTTCTATCTGCCACGCGGCAGCTGCGTGGTGCAGCAGAACCAGCGCATCCGCTGGGTCAACATGCCCGAGCCCGATCCAAAGCTGCTCGCCGGCAAGCTGATCTATGTCGACGAGCTGCGTCCCGACGGTCATCCGTCCCTCAACGAGCTCTTCACGCAGGTGACGCGTGTCGCAGAGCTGCAGCGCAAGCGCGGGCCGCTGGTGGTCGAGACCTACGGCGTCGACCTGCTCGAGGGCGCCAAGGGCGACGTGCTGGATCGCTCGCTGCCGCCCGAACTCCTGCCGTGAACCCGGCCGCACCTGGCGGTGCGGGCTGCATTCACCAGCGGGGGATTTCGCCGGTCGGAACGGTTGTCGAGACCGCGTTGTTGTTCTTTGGAATGACAAGCGGACTGAGGCAGGCGAAGGCCTCGATCGAGTTGTAGATGAAGTTCATCATGCCATCGACCCCCATGACCGGGATCGTGCGATTGAGTGCTGCAACCCGAAGAAACCGGTTCTCCATCGGAAAGCAGAGCTCCAGCAGTCTCTTCGCGCCTCGGGGCGAAACCACGTAGCCTGCCGTGCCGAAGCAATTGATGAGCCGAAACGCGGCGATCTCTGCGGTTGATCTCTGAAAAACTTCCGCACTTTCGTCGCTTGGCTGCTTGGGCGTGAACACCATCGCGGACCTGAAGCCGGGCGTGAGCTCAAGCTCGAGAATGGAGTCCGTATTGTAGCCGAGCGCGACGTAATCCCAGTCCTTGAGACGGCGAAGGACATCCAGACGCTCGCTGATGTCATTGCGGACAATCGCATCATCCTCGAACACGAGCGCCGGCACTTCGGATTGAGCCGTCTGTTGCCAGATGCGGAGATGTGAGGCCGCGCAACCGACAGCACCCGGCGTGAACTGTGCTCCTGATACGACCAGGTTCATCCCGAGCACATCCTGCGATGAGAACGATGCGCCATCGGACGCCTCAAATCGTTCGAAGGCGATCTTCGACCCGGCATTCAGTCTCAGGAAGCTTTCGTACTTTTCCGGCTGACGGTTGAGGTTGACGACAAAGTTCTTCATGCAAGGACCAGATTCAAAGATCGAATAAAGCGCCGATCGCTGGTTGCAGCCATATCAACGGCCCCCTCGATTCGCCACGCGCCGGCGCGCTGAGGCGAAAGCGGTGTCCAGCTTCGAGCAAGCTCCAAGGGATAATTGAAAAGGGGCAACCTTCCTGCAGTCTCGGGAATCGGGTTGCTGCTGCCCGCTCTCCCTTGATCCGGAAGGTCCCGATGAATTATCACGACGGCACTCTCGCAAGAACAAACGAGATCTCGACAGAGCCGTCTTCGCCGACGCGGGAGGAATATTACCAGATCTGTCTTCGTCACCTGAAGACGGGCGAGCTCGAACAGGCCGAAGCCCGTTGCCGGGAGGGGCTGGCCTCGGACGCGAACCATGCCGGCCTACTTCATCTGATGGCCGGTGTGTCTTTGCTCAACGGGAATTTCGATGCCGCCCTGGAGTGGGCCGGCCGTGCGCTGACGAACGAGATGAAGGCGACCTATCTCGCGACGTTCGGAACGGCTCTGCAAGGGAAGGGGCTTCAGGCGGAGGCATTGGAGGCGTTTCAGCGCGCGGTGGCGCTCGATCCCGTTGACCCGTCAATCTGGGAGAACTTTGGCAATGCCTTGAACAGGGCGGGGCATGTCAATCAGGCCAGCCTTTGCTTTCTGATCGCTCGCGCGTATCAGAAATTGCCATTCCTTGCCGAGTGCCGTTCGGTCCCTCGCAGCGGCTGGAATGCGCTGACGGCGCAATTCAACTCTCATCTTCAGAGTAGCCCCCGGTCGGAACAAGCCCGCGATCCCATTCACTGCTTCTGGTCGAACGCGCCGTTGAGCGAGATGTCGCGTCTCTCGCTTCAGTCGATGGTCCGCCAGGGCCATCCGGTCAAGCTGTACACCTACGACAACGTCGCCGCCATGCAGGGGCGTGTGCCGCCGGGAGTCATGGTGGTCGATGCCGGAAATCTCGTGCCGGGTGCGATCTACCAGCATGCCGTCGTGAACAGCGAGATCCGCTACTTCAGCGACATCTTCCGCTATGCCGTTCTTCATGAATTCGGCGGCTGGTGGCTCGATACCGACATCGTGCTCGTGAAGCCGCTGGATTTTGGCAGGGAGCACGTGTTTTCCGCGCAATGGTCGGGCGTCGAGAACGGCCATGTGTGCGTCGGCGACGTGATGCGCGCGCCCAAGGGCTCGCTTCACATGGCCAATCTGTATGCGCTGTCACTGCAGCGGCTGTTCAGCGAAAAGCGCGTCGAATACGGCGCGGTGGGGCCGCTGTTGCTGAGCGAATATCTGCTCGTCGCAGGCGACGAGGAGCTCCAATCGTCGATCCTGCCGCCGACAACCTTCAACGCGATCGACTGGCGCGAAGTGGATTTGTTCGCCGCCGAGGGCCGGGCCGGCTTCGACCTCCTGAGCGATCCCCGCGTGACCGGTGTCCATCTCTGGGGAAAAATGTGGGCCGAGAGGGGACTGCGCTTCGATGCGGTCCCCGAACAGAGCGTGGCAGGTTATCTCAAGAAGCTGGTGCTCGAGCCGAACTGGTTGACGCAGCTTGCGGCGAAATACGATTCCGACAAGGGCGCAGTCTACAAAGGCCAGCTTGCCCATCACTATACGCGAATCTATCACGAGCTGTTCCGATCGAAGGCTCTCGAGCCCATTCGCATCCTGGAAATCGGTCTGTGCCGCGGGCGGGTCGAAGGCTGGACTCAAGATCAGGTGCCGTCGCTGCAGATGTGGCTGGACTACTTCCCGAATGCCGAGGTCATCGGCGCCGACATCGAGGATTTCAGCTGGTTCTCCCACCCGCGGGTCAGGATCCATCGTGTCGATCAGGGCGATCGCGACCTGCTGGAGCAGCTTGCAGCCAAGGAAAAGCCGCTGGACATCATCATCGATGACGGCTCTCACGCCTCGGTGCACCAGCACCTGACGCTCGGCGTGCTGTTTCCCTCGCTGAAGCCGGGCGGCTTGTTCGTGATCGAGGATCTGGATTGGCAGCCGCCGGAGATCGCGTCCAACGGCGCGCCCCTGGTCAAGGATGTGCTCAACGCCATGAAGGTGAGCGGCTCATTCACGTCCAACGTCATGACCGAGGCCGAAGCGAAGCTGATCTCGGACGAGGTCGACGAGATCCTCCTCAATGACAGCTTCCGCGAGTTGATGTCGCGCGGCAAGCTGGGCGGCTTGGGCGTACTGAGGCGCAAGGCGTAGTAGGCGGAAGCACCTGCGGCCTCAGTCGATCATCTCGACTTTGGCCGCGTCCTGGCTCGGCCTGTCCTGGTCGCGCCAGAACCAGACGGTGACGATGCCGGAGCGGCCACGGATCTGCGTGAGCAGGGGGCCCGACAGGACACCGTCGGGCGCCCCGTGAAAGTCGGCCGCATCGAGCAGCGCGTCGGTCAATGCGAGCCGTGCACCGTTGTGCGCGGCGACCTCCATCAGCCGGCTCGCGAGATTGACGGTGTCACCGTTGGCCGTGATGTGCTGGTGGCTCTCGCCGAGACGGGAGGCGACGATCGGGCCGAAATGCGCCCCGATCTTGAAACCGAGCCGGCCGCTGATCTCGGATGGCAGTGACGCGATCCAGCGCTCGACGCCGCGATGCAGGCCGATCGCACATTTCAGCGCACGGGCCGCGTCATCCGGCATCGCGCTCGGCAGGCCGAACAGGATCATGGCGCCGTCCCCGAGAAAGCTCGTGATCATGCCGCCGCAATCGACCGCGGCCCGGTCGATCAGCGCGTGGAACACTTGCAGGATGTCCTGGAGCTGCTCCGGATCGATCCGTTGGCTCAGCGCGGTGAAATCGGAGAGATCGATGAAGACGATGGCCGCATCCTGCCGGACGGGCTTCGCCAGGAAATTGGGATCGCGTGCCAGCCACTCCTGCACGGCCGGCGCCTGGAATTGCGCCAGCGATCGGCTCTTGGCGGCGAGATATTGCGTGCGGCGGCCTCCGGCCCACGTCTGCACGCCGATGAACACCGCAACCGGCGGCACCGCCGCCGCGAGCGTGGTCGCGGCATCGAGCCAGACGCCGTGCGTGAACGCGAACAGGTTGAGCCCGGCCCAGGCGACCATCACCGCGGCTGCCAAGACGAAGCCGAGCGCGCTCCGGCGCCAGGCCAGCAAGCCCACCAGCAGCATCGGCAGCAGGATCGCGATGAGCGCATCGGCGATGTGAACCTTGCGGTCACGCACGATGCTGTCGCCGGCGACGAGGTGCGTGATCGCGGTCGAGATCACCTCGACGCCGGGCATCAGAGAATCGAACGGCGTCGGGAAGAAGTCGCCGCCGCCGGCGACGGCGGCGCCGATCACGACAATCCGGTTCTCGATCGCCTTGCGGTCGAGCGTGCGGTCGAAAATGCTCTGCGCGCTCACGGTGCGGATGGTGCGGCGCGGGCCGTAATAGGTGATCGGCAGCGCGAAGTCGGTGTCGGTCGGCACGGCGCGATCGCCGAGCGTGAGATGATCCGGCGCGATCGTCAGCGGCTTGTCGAGCGCGCGGCTTGCGACCCGCAGCGGAAACGACAGTTCGACCTTGTCGTCTGTCCGGAACAGCATCGGCACCGAGAGCGGCGAGCCGGATTGCCCGGTCGCGACGTTGACGATTCCGACGTCGGCGTGCTCGGCGAACGCCGGCAACGGCAGCAGGAAGCGCTCGGCCTGGGGCAGGGCGGCGAGCGGCTCGCTGCTGCCGGGCGCCACAGTCTCGCTCGCGCTCGGGAAGATCGCAGCGGCTGCGAGCACCATGGGACCGGTGGCGAGCGTGTGGGCCAGCGTGGCGTCGCCGATCGCGGCGCTGCGGTCGACCAGCAGCAGGTCGATCGCGACGACCTTCGGCTTGAACTGCACGATGGTGTCGACCACGCGGGCGAGATCGGCGCGCGGCAGCGGGTAGCTGCCGCCGCGTTTCACCACGGTGTCGTCGATGGCGACGATGGTGACGAGATCGGGCGGAACTTGCACGCCGCGGACCTGCGTTCGCCAATCCGTCAGCGTAGCCTCGAGCCTGTCGAGAAAGCGCAGATGACCGTTGGCGTGGCCCGCATAGATGCCCGCCCCCCACAGTGCGGTGAGGACGAGTGCCACCAGAATTTGAACGCGTCTCTTCATTCCGTCGTACTGCAATCTTCTTTTTGTTGTCGGGACCTGCCTGAGCAGGTCGCGTCGACAGAGCTTATTGGCCCAGCCTTATTGACCCAGCCTTGTCATCAGCGCGTCGACGCGCGGCTGCCCCCATGTCTTCACGGTCAGCGGACCGGTCGCTTCCACGTCGACGCCTTCGCCGACTCCCAGCACGACGCCGCGTCCACGCACCGCCCTGCGGGTCACGCCGACGCGGCCGTTGGCGACAAACACGGAGGTCTTGGCCTCGGCGACATCGACCGCCCATTTGGTGCCGCGCACGGCGGCGATGGCTTGCGGCGTCAGGACCTTGAAGGGATTGCCGCCGGGCTTCCTGGGCACCTCGACCTGCAGCGCTTTGCTGCTCAACTCCACGGAGTCTATATGTCCGTCGCGGTTGGCGTCGTTTAGTTCAAATCGGGCGCCGCTTTCGGCAACGATCGTGATGCCGTTGTCGCAGCGCCATGTCTGCGTCCCTGCGGCCGACGGCGATGCCGTGCAGCCCGCATTGGCGGCATTCTGTGCGGTTGCGGGTCCGATCAACACAAATGACCACGCCAGGGCGCAAAACCCAGCGTGCGAAAACCCTCTCATGCGAGCCTCCGTTTGCGTGCTCGGCACAGTTCAAGGCGATGTTGATACGGTACCGTATCACGCGCAGAGGCTGCTGAAAAGTGCCGAGGTCGTAGCTACTTTCTCGCCCCGGGCATTTCCAGATCGGCGCGATCAACTTTCAGTCAAGGCGCCGTGCCGCGTGAGCGATCGTCGCGCAATGTGTGATGTGAGTGTGCTGCTGCGCTGCTGACATCGGCAGCTGACCGCGCCAGCCTCGCGCAACGTTTCCCCGCTATCTTCCGGGTATTGATGACCACGAAAACGACTTGGTTGGTGCGTCTAGAGAGGCGGCCGGAGACGTCCGCCGACCGTGCCGAACCGGCCGAGAATTATAGTTAACAGATTCGCCTAAGTCCGTAGTTCTGCGGGCGTTTTTCTCGAAATGGCACAGCGTTAACGACCTGCCCCACATCTGCCCGAACTTAATCCGCATTTAACTAAAAGTCGCCTTAATGACGCTCCGACCCTCTGCGAGATGCTGGTTCCGGAACGTGACCAGCGGCACTTCGAAGGGGGACTGAGTGACACCGTCCTGGACGCAAGGCGAATGAGTACGAGTATCGCTGCGCAAAGTTACGCGGCACGGAAGCCCAAGAATCCGAACAAGAATCCGAGTAAGCATTCTCATCGGAAGTCTTCCCGGAAAATGACCACCCAAAACGTGCTTGGCGCCGCCGTGATCGGCTGCGTCGTGCTTGCCGGCTGGACCGTCTACAACAACATCTTCGCCGCCAGCGTCTATCCGACTGTCGGCAGCTCCGGCTACGACGAGCCCGTGGTCAAGCGCGCGCCCAGGGTCGCGCTGCGCGAGGCAGGCGAGGCCATCCGGGAAACCTTTGCGCTGCTGCCCGACCGGCTGCAGGTGGCTGCACCGATTTCACGCGAGATGTTCAACGAGCGCTTTGCCGCGGCAGCGACGCAGGGCGTCGAGTCCAACGCGGCCAGTGCTGCGCCCGCGACGAAGGTCGCCGAAGCCAAGGAAGTAGCGAAGCCGACCGTCGTCGCCAAGGTCGCGGAAGTGCTGAAGGGCCCGGCCAAGGTCGTCGAGAAGATCGCGGACGCCGCGAAGACCAAGCGCGCTGATGCGCCGGTGCAGCTCGCTTCGGCCGATCCGGCCCAGATCGTGCCGGCGCCTGAAGCGAAGCCAAAGCCCTTTGCCGATCGCGCCAAGGCCGCGGTGATGTCGATCACCGGTCCGCGCCAGTCGATGGTTGAAAAGCTCTGGGGCAAGCGTGAGCCGTCCGGCGGCTTGCTCGCTTACGCGTCGGCCGATGCCAGCGTGACCTCGGCCATCGCGCCGAAGGAGCAGAACCCCATGCTCGGCGGTTCGGCGCCCTATGAGCGCGACACCGCGGTCTATGACATTACCGCCAAGACGGTTTACCTGCCCGACGGCACCAAGCTCGAAGCGCATTCCGGCCTTGGCTCCAATCTCGACGATCCCCGTTCCTCGCGTGTCCGTATGCGCGGCGTGACGCCGCCGCACATCTACAATCTGAAGCCGCGCGAAGCGCTGTTTCACGGCGTGCCGGCGTTGCGTCTGACCCCGATCGGCGGCGAGAGCGCGATCTACGGCCGCGACGGCCTGCTCGCCCACACCTTCATGCTCGGGCCGAACGGCGACTCCAACGGCTGCGTGTCGTTCAAGGACTATTACGCGTTCCTCGACGCCTATCGCAACAAGGGCATCCGCAAGCTCGCGGTGCTGGCGCGGGTGGAGTAAGGCGCGCTCAAGCCGCCATGGTCTTGCGCAGCGCGATCTCCGTTGCGATCGCATCTCGCACCGTAGGCCGCGCCTGCATGCGTTTGAGATAGGCCGACAGCGACGGCCATTGCGCGATGTCGACGCCCGCGGGGCGGAGTAGCAACAAAGCCCAGGCGAGGTGGGCATCGGCAACGGTGAAGCGTTGACCAACAACGAATTCGCGGTCCGCGAGATGCGCCGACGGCACCGACAACGTCTGCGTGATCCGCGCCCGCGGCTTGGCGAGCGAGCCGTCGTCCTTGTACCAGAAGGTCGGAAACAGGAACGCCTTGTGGATCTCGGCGCCGATGAAGCTCAGCCATTCCTGCAGGCGGTAGCGATCGGGATCGCCAGGCGGCGGCGCAAGGCCGCGCTCGGGCTTCAGGTCGGCGATGTATTGCAGCACCGCCGCGCTCTCAGTCAGCCGCTCGCCGTTGTCCAGCACCAGGACCGGCACCGCGCCCTTCGACGAGATGCCGCGAAAATCGCCGTCGTCGTCCGCGACCTTCTTGGTCGAGAGATGCACCTGATGATAGCGCGCCTCGAGGCCGACTTCCATCAGCGCGATGCGGCTCGCAAGCGAGCAGGCCATCGGCGAGAAATAGAGTTGCAGCATCGCGTTGCTCCGTTATTTCAGTGCATCGCCGCGCGCGATGATCGCGAAGCGGTCGGATAGCTCGGCGAGCGCAACCTCGTGGATGGTCCGGGCGTCCAGCGTGCCGCCGCGCCCGTCGGGCAGGTTGCGCGTGGCGCAGGCGTCGGCGTCAACAGTCGTGCGAAAGCCGAGGTCGAGCGCGGCGCGGGCGGTGGAGGAGACGCACATATGCGTCATGAAGCCGGCCAGCACGATGTTCTTCTTGTCGGTTGCGGCAAGGCGTGCCTGCAGATCAGTGCCGGCAAACGCATTGGGCAGCTCCTTCTCGATCACCAGCTCGCCGGCACCGGGTGCGAGCTCGGCGACGATCGCGCCCCGGTCGGCGCCGCGATCGAACAGGCTGCCGGCCTTGCCGCGATGGGCGATATGGATGATCGCGGCTCCGCTCTCGCGTGCGCGTGCCAGGAGCGCGGCGGCCCGCGCGATCGCAGGCCGGGCGTCGGGCAAAGCGAGTGGGCCTGCGAGATATTCGTTCTGGATATCGATCAGCACCAGCGCGGCGTCGCCAAGACGCGGCGGGTTGAGATCGGCACCGGCGAGCTGCAGCAGAGTCTTTGCGGTCGACATCGCTTTGGAAATCTCCGGGGGCAAAAGGCTGGACAAACATAGCCCGCGGAATGCCTGCCGATATGCAGGGATATTGCAGCGGGTGGCTGCGATATTGCAGGCCTCCTTCCAGCCGGTATAACCTCACGCAATGAACTGGGACGATCTGCGCATCATCGCTGCCGTCAGGGACGAGGGCACCTATGCCGGGGCCAGCGCGCGGCTGCGCATCGACGAGACGACGGTTGGGCGCAGGCTGTCGCGCATCGAGCGTGCGCTTGGTTTGCGCCTGTTCGAGGCCGTCGACGGATTGCGCCGGCCGACGCGGAGTTGCGAGGCTGTGCTGGCGCATGTCGAGGCGATGGCCGCACATGCCGCCGAGATCGGTCGCGTCGGCGAGAGCCTGGCAGGTCCGGTCGGCTGCTTGCGCATTGCGTCCACCAACACGGTCGCAGAGGAGGTGCTGTCGCCGCGCGCGAGCGATTTCCTGCGCGGCAATCCCGGTCTGACCCTGCAATTCCTCACCTCGAGCGAGAACGTGAAGTTCTCGCGCTGGGAGGCTGATCTCGCCATCCGCCTGCGCAAGCCCGACAAGGGCGACTTCGCGATCTCCAGGCTCGGTGACGTCAAGCTCTATTATTTCGAGCCTGTCGCGACCGAGGGCGAACCGGTGCTGTGCGCCTATCCGGACGAACTCGGTGACATTCCCGAGATGCAATTCCTGCGCGCCAAGAAGACCCGCGCGCGCTGCGTCACCGACAACGTCCGCGTCATCCGTAACCTGATCCGCGCGCATCAGGCCGCCGGCGTGTTGCCGGAGTATAGTTGCGCGGACTTGCTCGGCGATCGCCGCCTGCGCGCCACGCTGCTGCCGAAGCGGCGCGACGCCTGGCTGCTCGTGCAAAACCACCTCAAGCGCGACGCCGCAACCCGCGTGACCATAGACTGGATTCGCCACTGCTTCCGGGATCTGGCGCAGAGTTAATCGTCGGCGCGCGTTTCGCCCACAAGCAAAACCCCGGCATCGCTGCCGGGGTTTCGCATTCCGTCGTTTGCCTGAGTGGCTGGATCAGAAGTCCATGCCGCCCATGCCGCCGCCCGGGGGCATTGCCGGACCGGCGCCGCCCTTCTTCGGCAGCTCGGCGACCATGGCTTCCGTGGTGATCAGCAGCGCCGCAACCGAAGCTGCGTTCTGGATCGCGGTACGGACCACCTTGGTCGGGTCGATGATGCCCTTCTTGACGAGGTCGGCATATTCGCCGGTCTGGGAATCGAAGCCGTAAGCGTAGGCCTTGTTCTCCAGGATCTTGCCGACGATCACCGAGCCGTCTTCACCGGCGTTGATCGCGATCTGGCGAGCGGGCGCGGAGAGCGCCTTGCGCACGATCTCGACGCCGGTCTTCTGGTCGTCGTTCTTGGTGCGCAGGCCCTTGAGCTGCTCGGAAGCACGGAGCAGGGCGACGCCGCCGCCCGGGACGATGCCTTCCTCGACAGCCGCGCGGGTCGCATGCATCGCGTCATCAACGCGATCCTTGCGCTCCTTCACCTCGACCTCGGTCGCGCCGCCGACGCGGATCACCGCGACGCCGCCCGCGAGCTTGGCGAGACGCTCCTGGAGCTTCTCGCGATCGTAGTCCGAGGTGGTTTCCTCGATCTGCGCCTTGATCTGGGCCACGCGCGCCTCGATGTCGGCCTTCTTGCCGGCGCCGTTGACGATCGTGGTGTTCTCCTTGTCGATCATCACCTTCTTGGCGCGACCGAGCATGTTGAGCGTGACGTTCTCGAGCTTGATGCCGAGATCTTCCGAGATCGCCTGGCCGCCGGTCAGGATCGCAATGTCCTGCAGCATGGCCTTGCGGCGATCGCCGAAGCCCGGAGCCTTAACGGCCGCGACCTTCAGACCGCCGCGCAAACGGTTCACGACCAGGGTCGCGAGGGCTTCGCCTTCGACGTCTTCGGCGACGATGACCAGCGGCTTGCCGGTCTGCACCACGGCCTCCAGCAGCGGAAGCAGCTCGTTCAGCGAGGAGAGCTTCTTCTCGTTGATGAGGATGTAGGCGTCGTCCATCTCAACGCGCATCTTGTCGGCGTTGGTGACGAAGTAGGGCGAGATGTAGCCGCGGTCGAACTGCATGCCCTCGACGACGTCGAGCTCGGTCTCGAGCGACTTGGCTTCCTCGACGGTGATGACACCCTCGTTGCCGACCTTCTTCATGGCATCGGACAGGAACTTGCCGATTTCGGCATCGCCGTTGGCCGAGATGGTGCCGACCTGGGCGATCTCGTCGTTCGAGGTGACCTTCTTGGAGTTCTTCTGGAGGTCCGCAACGACGGCTTCGACCGCGAGGTCGATACCGCGCTTGAGGTCCATCGGGTTCATGCCGGCGGCGACCGACTTGGCGCCTTCCTTCACGATCGCGGCCGCGAGCACTGTCGCGGTGGTGGTGCCGTCGCCGGCCGCGTCAGCGGACTTGGAGGCGACTTCGCGCACCATCTGTGCGCCCATGTTCTCGAACTTGTCCTCGAGCTCGATCTCCTTGGCGACGGTGACGCCGTCCTTGGTGATGCGGGGAGCGCCGAACGACTTGTCGAGCACGACGTTGCGGCCCTTCGGACCGAGCGTGACCTTCACCGCGTTGGCGAGGATGTCGACGCCGCGCAGCATCTTGTCGCGCGCTTCAACCGAGAATTTGACTTCTTTGGCTGCCATCTGGATTTTTTCCTTGAGGTGTTTGACTGAGGGAGAAAGGGGCTGTTAGGCCGCCTTCTTCTTGGAAGCGGGGACGTCGAGGACGCCCATGATGTCGCTTTCCTTCATGATCAAGAGATCGACGTTGTCGATCTTGACTTCGGTGCCGGACCACTTGCCGAACAGCACGCGGTCGCCGACCTTGAGGTCGATCGGGATCAGCTTGCCGGCCTCGTCGCGACCACCCGGGCCAACGGCGACGACTTCACCCTGGGAGGGCTTTTCCTTGGCAGTGTCGGGGATGATGATGCCGCCGGCGGTCTTCTCTTCTGCGTCGATGCGCTTGACCACGACGCGGTCGTGAAGCGGACGGAATTTCATGCAGCTCTCCTAAGCATTTGCACGAGTTGATGATTTTAGGTCGTTAGCAATCTGTGCCAGCGAGTGCTAGCACAGGCGAGGCTGAAATAGGACAGGAATTTTGCGGGGGCAAGGGTTTCTAGCAGAAAAATCGGCACGCTGAAGGCCCGCCTGCCAGATTCCTTTACCATCGTTAACCGGATCGGCGATCCGTACTAGCACGGAGGTGCCTCTGCTGCTAAAGCATTGAATTTCAACAGCTTGTTAAACTTTTGGGCTTGAGATGGGTTGTCAGTTTGCGTCACATTTCTCATGTAAGCGCATCTCCACCGGGTGGCTCGTAAGAAGCGTACCGGATCAAGCCACCCCCTGAATGCGCTCCTGCAAAGGAGGTTGGCATGGGATTGCGGGTTGGAGCCGTTTCCGATGATTTCCGGAAACAGCTGCTGGGTTACGGGCTGACGACGGCCCAAATTCTCTACCGGATGCCGGATCACCCGTCGCTGCTTCAGACCTATGTCTGGCAGAACTACGACATGTTCCCGAAATTCCCGGCGCTGACCGACTTCCTGGCGTTCTGGCAGGACCAGCTCGACGGCCCGCTGCATTCGGTGACGGTGGCGCATTCCAAGTTGATCAAGCCCGCCGAGCTGCGTGCCGTGGATGGCGTGTTCCGGCTGAATTGAAGGCGACACCGGTCTCGTAGGTGGGCAAAGGCGCGCGCACTTCGCGCGCCGTGCCCACCGTCTCTCGCGCTCGCATCTGCCATGGTGGGCACGCTGAGCCTGTCATCGGGCGCGCATTCGCGCGACCCGGTGGCTTTGCCCACCCTTCGAGACCTGTTTCCGTGCTAGCCTCCATTCATAACAACACGGGAGGCGGCCCATGGCCAAGAAAGCAAAATCGCGCAGCGCAGCCCAAGCCGCAATGAAGAAGCGGACCGCGACCAAAGCCGTAGCGCGATCCTCCGCACGCAAGGCGGTGAAGGCGAAGGCCCGCACGACGATGGCCAAGGCTGCGGCACAGAAACCCGCGCGCCCGAAGCAGCGCATCGCCATCAGCCATCACCGCGAGGAAGATTTCAAAGCCGACGGCCTGCGCGCCTACGCAAAATACCGCGACCTCGGCATCGCCGCCGCCAGCCATGGCCTCGCGCAAGCCCACGTCATCCGCCTGCAGGGCCCTTGCGATCCGGCCGAGGTCTCGAAACTGCACTTCCACGATGTCGACTTCCAGATGGTCTATGTGCTCAAGGGCTGGGTGAAGACCTACATGGACGGACAGGGCGAGACCTTGATGAAAGAAGGTAGCGCCTGGACCCAGCCGCCGAAGATCAAGCACATGATCCTGGATTATTCCGACGACGTCGAACTGCTGGAGGTGATTTTGCCGGCGGAGTTTAGGACGGTGGAGTTGAAGGCGTAGCTTTCTGTCATTCCGGGGCGCGCACAGCGCGAACCGGAATCCATTTCACCGCAAACGCTGGCTCTCAATGGATGCCGGGCTCGCGACTTTGTCGGGGTAGCTATATTATGTTTTAGCGAAAGACAGGAGGATCGAATGGCGTTGAAACCATTGGAATTGAGAGAGCTTACTCCGGAAGAAAGGGATGCGCGTGAACGCGCAATTGGGAAAGCGAGGACAGCGGCCCAGAACGCCGCGAAGGTCAGGCCATTGAAGAAAAAGAAGAAGATCTAAATCACGCAGTCTCTCAAGAAAAACGTCAGTTTCCAAAGTGAAACACTAGAGCGTTTTCGAGCGAAGTGGATACCGGTTCGCGTAAAGAAAACGCGTCAAAACAAGAATCTAGAGCCCCGTTCCGATTCCATCGGAACGGAAAAGGCTCTAACCGTGCCCTGGGATGACCACTGCTATAAGTCAGCTCAACACCCCCACGATCGCGCCCATCAGACACGTCGTCAGCGTCCCTGATACGATCGACTTCAGCCCGAGCGCATTGATCTCGTCGCGCCGTTCCGGTGCCATGACGCCGAGCCCGCCGATCATGATGCCGAGGCTGGCGAAATTGGCGAAGCCGCACATCGCGTAGAGCATGATCAGGCGCGAGCGCGGATCGAGAGTATCGGGCGGCAGTTTTGAGAAGTCGACATAGGCGATCAGCTCGTTGAGCACGGTCTTCGTGCCCATCAGGCTGCCGGCGGTCACCGCCTGGTCCCAGGGCAATCCCATCAGCCAGCACACCGGCGCCATGACGAGGCCGAGCAGCCGTTGCAGCGAGATCGCGGCGCCGCCGATGTTCGGCAGAAGGCCCAGGATGGCGTTGACGAGATAGACCAGCGCCACCAGCACCAGCAGCATCGCGACGATGTTGATCAGCAGCTCGATGCCAGCGCTCGTGCCTTTCACGATCGCGTCCATCGTGCTGGAGACTTCCATCTCGGGATCTTCCAGCGCGCCGCCGGTGCGCTTGTCGGATGTCTCAGGCACCATGATCAGGCTGACGAGGATCGCAGCCGGCGCGCCCAGCACCGACGCAATGACGAAATGCGCGGCCGCGTCGGGGATGAGCGGCGCCAGCAGCGTCGCATAGAGCACCAGCACCGTGCCGGCGATGCCGGCCATGCCGCCGGTCATCACTAGAAACAACTCGCTACGGCTCATCTGCGCCAGATACGGCCGCACGAACAGCGGCGCCTCGACCATGCCGAGGAAGATGTTGGCGGCGGTCGAGAGCCCGACCGCGCCGCCGACGCCGAGCGTGCGCTCGAGCAGCCAGGCCATGCCGCGCACGATCGGCGGCAGCACGCGCCAATAGAACAGCAGCGTCGTCAGCACGCTCATGACCAGCACGATCGGCAGTGCCTGGAACGCCAGGACGAAATCGGCGCCCGGCGCCTTGAGGTCGAAGGGCAGGGGACCGCCGCCGACATAGCCGAACACGAAGGAGGAGCCGGCGCGCGAGGCCGCGGAGATGGCGCCGACCGCGTCGTTGATGGCGCCGAAGGCATGCGCGACGACGGGCACCTTCAACAGCACGATCGCGGTGACGAAGGTCACGACCAGGCCGATCAGCGCCTGCCGCAGGGAGACCGCGCGGCGATTCTCCGCCAGTGCGAAGGCGATCAGCAGCAATGCGAAAACGCCGAGTGTCGATTGCAGCCGCAGCATGATGTCCCCAAGCCCCCAATGATTATGGCCGCGCCTGCGTTGCAAACGCAATGCCGGATGGCTCCAGGCGCTGCCCGCTGTTGACAAGCAGGCCCGCGTCAGCCACGCGGGGCACGTCGATATCAGGGGCGGACCATCCGAGCGTGACCGAAGCGGCGATGCCAGACGAGCCAGTTTCAGCCAATCCGCCGGTCAGTGCCGGCGAGCTCCTCCGCCACCGCGCCTTTCTGTTCTTCCTGCTCTCGCGCAGCCTGTCACGTTTTTCCAGCCAGATCGCGGCGGTCGCGATCGGCTGGCAGATCTACGACCTCACCGGCTCGGCCTTCGAACTTGGCATGGTCGGGCTCGTGCAGTTTGCGCCCACTGCGCTGCTCGTCTTCGTCGCCGGCCACGCCGCCGACCGTTTTGAGCGCAAGCGCGTGGTCCAGCTCTGCCAGCTCGTGGAAGCCGCGACCGCGCTCTATCTTGCCGCGATCACCTATCTCGGCGCAGTCAGCGAGGTGCAGATTTTCATCGCGACGTTCGTGCTCGGCATTGCCGGCGCCTTCGAGAGCCCGACCACGGCGGCACTTCTGCCGTTGATCGCGCCGCAAGGATCGCTCCAGCGCGCCACGGCCGTCTCCAGCGGCGCGGCGCAGGTCGCGACCATCACCGGGCCGGCGCTCGGCGGTTTTGCCTATGCGATCGCGCCGCATCTCGCCTATGCCGTGATGCTGTTGTTCTGGATCCTCGGGATGATCCTGACCGGCTTCATCCGGCCGCGCCCGCAGGCGGTCGCCAAGGATACGGTCACGGACAACATTTTCGCCGGCGTCCGCTTCATCCGCAGCAATGCGGCGATCCTTGGCACCATCTCGCTCGATCTGTTCGCCGTGCTGTTCGGCGGTGTCACCGCGCTGCTGCCGATCTATGCCCGCGACATCCTCCAGACAGGCCCGATGGGGCTCGGCCTGCTGCGTGCAGCGCCGGCCGTCGGCGCACTGCTGATGACGACGGTGCTGGCGCGACACGCCATCACGCGCCACGTGGGCCTGCGCATGTTCCAGGCGGTGATCGTGTTTGGCGTCGCGACCATCGTGTTCGCGCTGTCGTCGTGGATGTGGCTGTCGGTGCTCTCGCTCGCCGTGCTCGGCGCCGCCGACACGATCAGCGTGGTGATCCGCTTCTCGCTGGTCCAGCTGTCAACGCCCGACGAGATGCGCGGCCGCGTCGGCGCGGTCAATTTCCTCTTCATCAACGCCTCGAACCAGCTCGGCCAGTTCGAGAGCGGGCTCACCGCCGCCCTGTTCGGCGCCATGCCCGCCGCCGTGCTCGGCGGCGTCTGCACCGTTGCGGTGGCGCTGCTCTGGATGAAGCTGTTCCCCAGCCTGCGCCAGGTGGAGAGCCTGGAATAGGGGAGCAGGACGAGGCCTGAAGGCGGCCGATATTGCGGCGCCCAGGCAACGAATGTCAAAAGAGTATCGGTTGGGCATCTGAATCGTGGTGGCGGCGGCGGCTGCCACCCGATACGGTTCCTGCAATAGCTAGAGCTGAGCAAAATTCAGCCATCGGGGACGAGCCCTGGCGTTTACAGACCGGGCCGGCCCAGGAGGGAACAGATATGGAACCAGACCTGGAAGTCGTCCAGATACGGCGCGGTGAGTCGTTCAAGGCTTGGTCGCACGGCTATCCCTTCCATACGGTCAGGTGGCATTTTCATCCGGAATACGAGATCCATCAGGTCGTGGCGACGAGCGGTCGCTACTTTGTCGGCGATTTCATCGGCCAGTTTGAGCCGGGCAATCTCGTCCTCACCGGACCCAACCTGCCGCACAATTGGGTGAGCGATCTGCCGGTGGATGTCGCCATCCCCCTGCGCGGCCGCATCATCCAGTTCAGCGAAGAATTCATCGGCGATACGATGAAGCTGATGCCCGAGCTTTCGGGCCTCGGTGCGCTGCTGGAATCCTCCCGGCGTGGCGTGCTTTTCTCAGGCAACACGAGCAAGGAGCTCGCGCCGCTGATGGAGGAGATCGTGGCGGCGAAGGGCGTGCGTCGGATCGAGCTATTCATGATGATCCTGGGGACGCTCTGCCGCGCCCGAGGTGCACTGCCGCTCTCCAGCCCAAACTATTTGCCCGACCCGTCCGGCTACATGTCGATTGGAATGAACAAGGCGCTCGCCTTCATCCGCGAGAACCTGACGCAGCCGTTCGGCGAAGCAGATCTCGCGACGATCGCCGGCCAGTCGCAAAGCGCGTTTTCGCGCTCGTTCCGCCGGCACACGGGGATGTCGCTGGTGCAATACGTCAAGCGGCTCCGCATCAATCTGGCCTGCCAGATCCTGATGAGCGACGAACACGCGTCCATCACCGACATCTGCTTCCAGGTCGGCTTCAACAATCTCTCCAATTTCAATCGCCAGTTCCTGGCCGAGAAGGGCATGCCGCCCTCGCGCTTCAGACGATTGCTGGCGGACAACATCAACGCGGCACGCGCCGCCTAACCGGGAGGAGCAAGGGAGGAGGACGATTACGGGAAGAATGACGTGGGCGCGCCGATGGCAGCCTGCGAAGGAGATTTCTTGTCTGGAAATTCCGCGTGGCTTCGGAGGATATCGGCGTTGACCGCCGTTGCCGTCCGGCTGCGGAAGCAGGGAAGGCGTGTCTCCTAGAGATCAATGAGTAGCACTCTAACACCCAGTCTCGGAAAGGGAAGTCCGAATGACGAAACTCTCGTTCAAGACCACGGGCACAGCCGCGCTCGTCCTGTCGCTGCTCGGCGCAACGACCTCGTTCTCGCAGGCTGCGGAGGTGAAGGACGCAACCGTTGCTTTCCTCATGCCCGACCAGGCCTCCACCCGCTACGAACAGCACGATTATCCAGGCTTTGCTGCCGAGATGAAGAAGCTCTGCCAGAGCTGCAAGGTCATCTACCAGAACGCCAGTGCGGACGCCGCGCGCCAGCAGCAGCAATTCAACTCGGTGATCTCGCAGGGCGCCAAGGTGATCGTGCTCGATCCAGTCGACTCGACCGCGGCCGCTTCGCTGGTGAAGATGGCACAGTCCCAGGGCATCAAGGTGATCGCCTATGACCGCCCGATCCCCGACGCCAAGGCCGACTTCTACGTTTCCTTCGACAATGAAGGCATCGGCAAGGCCATCTCCGAATCGCTGGTCAAGCATCTGAAGGACGCCAAGGTCACGCCGAAGGAAGGCGAAGGGGTGCTTGAGATCAACGGATCGCCGACCGATGCCGCAGCGGGACTCATCAAGAAGGGCATCCACGCGGGCCTCGACAAGAGTGGCTATCCAATTCTTGCCGAATACGACACGCCGGACTGGGCGCCGCCCAAGGCGCAGCAATGGGCCAGCGGCCAGGTCACCCGCTTCGGCAAGAAGATTCTCGGCGTCGTTGCCGCCAATGATGGTACGGGCGGTGGCGCAATTGCCGCTCTCAAGGCCGCCGGTGTCGATCCTGTGCCTCCGGTGACAGGCAACGATGCCACGATTGCCGCGCTTCAGCTCATCATCGCCGGCGATCAGTACAATACGATTTCCAAACCCAGCGAGATCGTTGCAGGTGCCGCAGCCCAGGCGGCGATGGAATTCCTCTCGGGCGGTACGCCCAAGGCGGAAACCACGCTGTTCAACACGCCGTCGAAGCTGTTCATTCCGGCGGTCGTGACCGAGCAGAACCTGAAGGCGGAGATCATCGACAAGAAGATCCAGACCGCCGATCAGCTCTGCACGGGCAGATATGCCGCCGGATGCAAGAAACTCGGCATCACGCAGTAAGCGAAGCAGGATCCCGGCCGCTCACCGCGGCCGGGATGAACGAAGGGAAGGCGGACGCGGAAATGTCCACGATCTCGGATATCGATCACCCGCAGCAGGGGCCAGGCGAACTGGTCCTGAGCCTTCGCGGCATTTCCAAGAATTTCGGCGCCGTGTCCGCCCTGACCGACGTCGATCTCGACGTTCATGCCGGCGAGGTCGTGGCGCTTGTCGGCGACAACGGCGCCGGGAAATCCACGCTGGTGAAGATCCTTGCCGGTGTGCACCAGCCCACCTCGGGGACGATCGCCTTCGATGGCGAACATGTCGTCCTGTCCGATCCGGCGACGGCCCTTGGTCTGGGCATCGCCACGGTCTTCCAGGACCTGGCGCTCTGCGAGAATCTCGACGTGGTCGCCAACATCTTCCTGGGCCGCGAGCTCAATCCCGCCCAGCTCGATGAGGTTTCCATGGAGGTCCAGGCCTGGACCTTGCTCAACGAACTGTCGGCGCGCATTCCGAGCGTGCGTGACCCCGTTGCGTCGCTCTCCGGCGGCCAGCGCCAGACCGTGGCGATCGCGCGCTCACTGCTGACCGAGCCCAAGCTCATCTTGCTCGACGAGCCGACCGCCGCGCTCGGCGTTGCCCAGACCGCGGAGGTGCTCGACCTGATCGAGCGTGTGCGTGCCCGCGGCCTCGGCGTCATCGTGATCAGCCACAACATGGAGGACGTGCGCGCGGTCGCCGACCGGATCGTGGTGCTGCGCCTCGGCCGCAACAACGGCGAATTCGGACCCGACGTTTCCAACCAGGATCTGGTCACGGCCATCACGGGCGCCGACGAGAACTCGGTCTCCCGGCGCGCCAGCCGGCGCCGCGCGCAGCAGTCGCGGGAGGTGCGGCCATGATCGACAACACGCAACGGGTTTCGACCGCGCGGTTGCTGGACCGTCGCGACGAGCGCGTCGCACATGCGGACACGATCGGCAGCACGATCGGCGCCTTTGTCGACCGCGTGCGGTCGGGCGACCTCGGCTCTCTGCCGGTGGTGGTCGGGCTGCTGATCATCTGCACCGCATTCCAGAGCCTCAACCCGGTCTTCCTGGCGCCCGACAATCTGGTCAACCTGCTGTTCGATTGCTCCACCGTGGGCGTCATCTCGCTCGGCATCGTTTGTATCCTGATGGTCGGCGAGATCGACCTCTCGGTTGGCTCGGTGAGCGGGTTCTCCTCCGCGCTGGTTGGCGTGCTGTGGGTCAATCAGGACTGGCCCGTGGCGGTGGCGATCGTCACGGCGCTGGGGCTCGGTGCCGCCATCGGCGCGCTCTATGCCTTCTTGTTCAACCGCCTTGGCATGCCGAGCTTCGTCTCGACGCTGGCTGGCCTGCTGGCATGGCTCGGCCTGCAACTCTATCTGCTCGGCTCGTCCGGCTCGATCAATCTTCCCTACGGATCCCCGCTGGTCAATTTCGGACAGATGCTGGTCATGCCGCCAATCGTATCCTACACGCTGGCCGCACTTGCCGGCGTGGTCGTATTCGCGACCGGCTACCGCATGGCCGCACGTAGGCGAGCGGCGGGACTATCTGCAAGCTCGCTCGGCCGCCTGCTGCTGAAGGGTGCGCTGGTCGTCGTCGTGCTCGAATTCATTGTCTACTATCTCAATCTCGCTCGCGGCGTTCCGTGGATGTTCGGCCTGTTCGTCGGCTTGTGCGTGGTCATGAACTATGCGCTGAAGCGGACCAAATGGGGCCGCTCAATGAGCGCGGTCGGCGGCAACCGCGAGGCCGCCCGTCGTGCCGGCATCAACGTTCGCCGGATCCATACGAGCGCCTTCATGCTGTGCTCCACGCTGGCAGCCGCCGGCGGTATCCTTGCCGCCGCGCGGCTGGCATCTTCCAGTCAGCAGGCCGGCACGGGAGACGTGAACCTCAACGCCATCGCCGCCGCGGTCATCGGCGGCACCAGCCTGTTTGGCGGCCGCGGCAGCGCCTATTCCGCACTGCTCGGGATCATCGTCATCCAGTCGATCGCCAGCGGCCTTACGCTGCTCGATCTCTCTTCGTCGCTTCGGTACATGATCACGGGAGCGGTGCTTGCCGTCGCGGTCATCGTCGACTCGCTGGCACGACGCTCGCGCGTCTCTCATGGCCGAGCCTAGACAAACTCCAACAAGAGGACCGACCGTGGGCCAGGAACTTGCAGGAAAAGTTGCCGCGATTACCGGCGCTGCCTCGGGCATCGGTCTCGAATGCGCCAGGACGATGATCGCAGCAGGCGCGCGCGTGGTGTTGGTCGACCGGGCCGAGGATGCGCTGAACAGTGCCTGCCTCGAACTGGGCGACCACGCGATCCCGTTGCGTATCGACCTCACCGATCAGGCGAGCATGGCGGGCATGATGCCGCAGGTGCTGGAAAAGGCCGGCCGGCTGGACATCTTCCATGCGAATGCCGGAGCCTATATTGGCGGCGAGGTGCTCGATGGCGATCCCGACGCTTGGGACCGCATGCTCAACCTCAACGTCAACGCGCTGTTCCGCTCGATCCACGCGGTGCTGCCGCATATGGTGGAGCGCAAGAGCGGTGACATCATCGTCACCAGCTCGATCGCCGGTCTCGTCCCCGTCGTCTGGGAGCCAATCTACACCGCCTCGAAACACGCCGTGCAGGCTTTTGTCCATACCGTGCGTCGGCAAGTCGCCAAATATGGCCTCCGCGTCGGCGCGGTGGCGCCCGGCCCGGTCGTGACCGCGCTCATCAGCGACTGGCCGAAGGAGAAGCTCGAGGCGGAAATGGCGGCAGGTGGCCTGATCCAGCCGACGGAAGTTGCGCAGGCGGTGCTCTTCATGTTGACCCGTCCGAGAAATGTCACGATCCGCGACCTCGTTATCCTGCCGCAGAGCAACGATTTGTAGCGCTCCCGCATCTGCGATCTTGCTTCATGGTGAGGGACTCCGCGATGACCCGTCATTTTCTTGGCATCGATGTCGGCACGGGCAGTGCGAGAGCCGGGGTGTTCGATCGCTCTGGCGGACTTGTCGCCACCGATAAGGCCGACATCACGTTGTGGCGGGAGGCCGGCGATATTGTCGAGCAGTCGAGCGAGGACATCTGGCGCGCCGTATGCCGCAGCGTGCGCGGCGCGGTCGGAAAGGCCGGCATCGCGCCTGACAGCATTGCCGGTATCGGCTTCGACGCGACCTGCTCGTTGGTGGTGCTGGGCAGCGGCGGCGCGCCGCTTCCGGTCGGCCCGTCCGGCGATCCCGCCCGCAACATCATCGTATGGATGGACCACCGCGCCGTGGATCAGGCGCGTCGGATCAACCGCACGGGCGCGAAAGTTCTCGACTATGTCGGGGGAGCGATCTCACCCGAGATGGAGACGCCGAAACTGTTGTGGCTTGCCGAAAACATGCCCGGCTGCTTTGCAGACGCCTGGCAGTTCATGGACCTGACTGATTTCCTCACCTGGCGCGCAACAGGGAGCCTTGCCCGCTCCACCTGCACCGTCACGTGCAAGTGGACCTATCTGGACCACGAAGACCGCTGGGATGCCGGCTTCTTTCGCTCGGTCGGTCTCGGCACGCTGGCGGACGAGCAATTTTGCCGGATCGGCACCCAGATCGTGCCCGGCGGCACACGGCTGGCTGCCGGCCTGACAGCGGAGGCAGCGGCCGACCTTGGTCTGAAGTTGGGCACATCAGTTGCGGCGGGCCTCATCGACGCGCATGCGGGCGGTGTCGGCACGGTGGGGGCGCGCGGAGCTGCGGGTACGGCGCTCACGCGCATGGCCTATGTGTTCGGAACGTCCGCCTGCACCATGTCGACCACTGAGAAACCGGTCTTCGTTCCCGGCGTTTGGGGACCTTATTTCTCCGCCATGGTGCCGGGGTTATGGCTCAATGAGGGCGGACAGTCGGTCGCTGGTGCCGCAATTGACCATCTCATACAGATGCATCCGTATTCCGCACAGGCGACACATGCGGCACGTCAGGACCAGCGGACGCTCGCCGATTGGCTCGCCGCCCAGGTGGACGCGCGCGGCGGTGCAGAGATGGTCCGTGATTTGGTCGGCGAGCTTCATGTCGTGCCCGAATTCCTCGGCAACCGCGCGCCCTTTGCCGATCCCGGTGCGCGGGCGCTGATCGCCGGACTCGAGATGCGTTCGGACCTGGAGAGCCTGTTGGCCCTCTATCTTGCCGGCCTGTGCGGCCTTGGTTACGGCGCGCGACAGATCGTGCGCGCCCAGCACGATAAGGGCATCGCCATCGATACGATCGTCGTCAGCGGCGGTGCGGCCCAGAGCCGCCTCGTGCGGCAGGTGCTCGCTGATACGACCGGCTTGACGGTTGCTGCCTCGGCATCTCCAGAGCCCGTGTTGCTCGGCTCCGCGATGCTCGGATCGGTTGCTTCGGGCGATCACGCCAATGTCAGCCAGGCGATGGAAGCGATGTCGGCTTTGGGAGAAATACATCCACCCCGCGCGGACCTGGCAAGCTGGAACACCGAACGCTTTGCAGCCTTCGAGGCCTTGCAGAAGGTCGGCCGATCAATCCGAAGCCACCCTCGTTAGCTTGATTTCGCGACGTGGCGCGCGCAATGACGATTGTGGAAGCAGCGCAGTCGCTTAGTCGGTCTCACCCCGTTTACAGGGTGAGACCGCCGTCTACTGTGCATGGGGTTGTTTTCGCGTTTTGAGTTCAGCCGCGTCCGACGAACGGCATCTTGGTCGCCATCACCGTCATGGTCAGCACGTTGGCGTCGAGCGGCAGGCCGGCCATGTAGGCGACGGCATCGCCGACCGCCTTCGCATCCATGCGCGGCTCGTGCTTGGTAGTGCCGTCCGGCTGCAGCACGCCGGGACCGTTGACCATGCGATCGGTCATCGGCGTTGCGGCATTGCCGATGTCGACCTGGCCGACCGCGATGTCGTACATGCGGCCGTCGAGGTTGGAGGCCTTGGTCAGGCCGGTGATCGCGTGCTTGGTCGAGGTGTAGGCCGCCGAGAACGGCCGCGGCGCATGGGCCGAGATCGAGCCGTTGTTGATGATGCGGCCGCCGCGCGGGCTCTGGTCCTTCATGATGCGGAAGGCGTGCTGGGTGCACAGGAACGGGCCGGTGAGGTTGGTGTTCACCACGGCCTGCCACTGCTCGAGGCTCAGGTCCTCGAAGTTGACGGCGGGCGCGCCCATGCCGGCGTTGTTGAACAGCACGTCGAGCCGGCCGTAGGTCGCCTTCACCTTGTCGAACAGCGCGGCGATCTGCTCCGGCTTGGTCATGTCGGCGGTGACGCACAGGCTCTTGCCTGCGGGGCCGAGCTTCGCGGTCTCCTCGAGCATGTCGAGCCTGCGCCCGACCAGCACCACGGTGAAGCCGGTGTTCATCAGCGCCAGCGACGCCGCGCGCCCGACACCGGTGCCCGCACCCGTCACCACTGCGATCTTTTTTGCTTCACTCATCGTTTCCTGCCTTTTCTTCAGTTGTCAGGTTTTGGGTTCTTTTTCGTTCTTGTAGGGCGGCCGCGGAATGTTCTGATGCGCCGCGCGCAGCGCCGCCGACCAGCGCGAGCGCAGATCGTGGAAATAGGGCTCGCCCGCCTCGATGCGATGGTTGAGATCGGCATCGCAAGCGTCTGCGCGCACGACCAGCACGTCGATGGGAAGACCGACGCCGAGGTTCGAGCGCATCGTCGAGTCCATCGAGATCAGGCCGGTCTTCAGCGCCTCGTAGAGCTCGACGTCGTAATGCATGGCGCGGTCGAGCACCGGCTTGCCGTATTTGTGCTCGCCGATCTGCAGGTATGGCGTGTCGGTGGTGCACTCGATGAAATTGCCGGCGGTGTAGACCATGAACAGGCGCATGCGCGCGCCCTTGATCTGGCCGCCGAACAGGAAGGAGACGTCGAAGGACACATCCTCGGATCTCAGCGCCGGCCCTTCGGTCGCGTGCACGGCCCGGATCGCCCGGCCGATGCGCTGGGCGGCCTGGAACATGGTCGGCGCGTTCATCAGCGTCTCGATCTCACCCGTGTTGGGGTCTTCCAGGCCCTCGGTCAGGGTGGAGAGCACTGACTGGCTGATGGCGAGATTGCCGGCGCTGGCGATCGCCATGATGCGATCGCCGGGCTTGGAGAAGATATGCAGCTTGCGGAAGGTCGAGACATTGTCGAGGCCGGCATTGGTGCGGGTGTCGGCGATCATGACCAGCCCGTCCCGAACCAGGATTCCACAACAATAGGTCATTTCCAGTCCCCGAACGCGTTTGCGCGGAATTACTAGCCAATTTCAAAGGGCTGGTCCAACCCCAATTCCCGGGGCGCGACGAGGTCATTCCGGGGCAGGTAAAGAAACTAGCTCTGCCGCTGCGACTGCGATTGCGACTGCCCGCCGCGGCCGGCCTGCTCGACCTTGACCGCGACCGTCAGCGTCTCTGCGCCGCCGCCATACCGGGTGCCGCGCACCGGTGCTGCGCCGAGATAATCGAGCCCGATCGCGACGCGGACATGGGCGTCGGTGGTGCAGATGCTGTTGGCGGGATCGAAGCCGACCCAGCCGAGGCCATCGACGTAAGCCTCAGCCCAGGCGTGGCCGGCGTCCTGGTGCACGCTGCCGTCGGAGCGCAGGAAGTGGCCGGAGACGAAGCGCGCCGGCACGCCACCAGTGCGGGCGCAGGCGATGAAGATATGCGCGTAGTCCTGACAGACGCCGCGCTTGAGCGTGAACGCCTCGGCCGCCGACGTGCCGCTGTTGGTCGGATCTTCGTCGAAGGTCATGTGGTCGCTGATTTGCGACATCAGCGTGTGCAGGAAGCCGAGCGTGTCGGTCTCGGCCTCGCTGCGCAATTGGCGCGCGACCGCTGCCATCGCGGGATTGACAGTCGTGAGATCGGTGGTGCGCAGAAACATGTCGGCGGGAAAGCGCTCGTCGGCGCCGCGCAGCACGCCCCCGGTATCGTGGGTCTCGATCAGCCCTTCGGCGGTGATCTTGATGTCGTCGACGGGCCCACAGGACAGCACATGGGTGACATTGCCGAAGGCGTCCTCATGGATGTCGAGCTTGGTGTCGGTCGAGACGTCGATCTGCCATTCCGCCACATATTGCCCGTCATGGCTGCACGGCGTCATGCGAAGGATCTGGATCACGCTCGTCGCGGCCGGCTCGTAGCGATAGGTGGTGGTGTGCAGGATTCGCAGGCGCATGGTGCTTCTAAGTCGGTCATTCCGGGATGGCGCGAAGCGCCAGACCCGGAATCTCGAGATTCCGGGTTCGATGCTTCGCATCGCCCCGGAATGACGAAGGGGTGAGTGGTTCGGTCCTGACTAGATCAAATACTGCTTCGTGATGATTTCGCCCAGCCTGGAGTTGTCCGCGATGAATTCCTGAATGAATTCATGCACGCCGTGCTGGAAAATGTCGTTCATGTTGCTGTGTTCCAGCCGGTTGCGGATGCCGCGGGCGTGGCGCTGCGCCGGGCCCTGGCGGCCATAGGCGACGCCGATCTGGTCGAGATTGCGCACGAGATTGTCGTAGCAGCTCGCAAGCGAGCGCGGCAGCGTGCCGTTGAGGATGAGCAGATCCGCGACCAGCCAAGGCTTCAGCGTCTCGCGGTAGACCCAGTGATAGGCCGTCAGCGCCGACACCGAGCGCAGGATCGAGCTCCACTGATAGAAGTCGAGCGGACCGCCGACGTGCTCCTCTTCGGGCAGCAGCACGTGATACTTGACGTCGAGAATGCGCGCGGTGTTGTCGGCGCGCTCCAGATGCAGGCCGAGGCGCGAGAACCAGTAGGCGTCGTTCCGCAGCATGGTCCGGTAGGCCGAGCCGTCGAAGCGCAGCGAGGTCTCCTGCACGAAGCGCAGGAACTTTGCCAGGTCCTCGCGTGTGGAGGTGCCCTTGCTCCAGACCGCCTGGAGCTCGATCCAGGCCGAGTTGATGGTGTCCCACATCTCGCTGGTCAGTGCGGTGCGCACCGAGCGCGAGTTCAGCCGCGCTGCCTCGATGCAGTTCCTGATCGACGACGGGTTGTCGGCCGAGAACGAGAGGTAGTCGACGACGTTGTGCTCGTTGGCCTCCTCGTGGGTCTGATAGAAGCTTTCCGCGACGCCGGCGGTGAGCAACGCGGAATCCCACTCGTTGGTTTTGCCGATATAGGCGGCGGGAAGCGCGGTGACGCGCAGGGTCGCATCGATGGTGCGCGCGAGGTATTCGGCCCGTTCGACGTAGCGGGCGAGCCAGTAGAGGTTTTCGGCGGTACGCGACAGCATCTCTCTACTCGTCCAAAATCCAGGTGTCTTTGGTGCCGCCGCCCTGGCTCGAATTCACCACGAGCGAACCTTCCTTCAGCGCAACACGCGTGAGCCCGCCCGGCACGATCGTCGTGCTCTTGCTGCCGGTGAGCACGAAGGGCCGCAGGTCGACGTGGCGCGGGGCGAGGCCGGAGGCCGTGCAGGTCGGGCAGGTCGAGAGCGCCAGCGTCGGCTGGGCGATAAAACCTTCCGGCTCGCGCTTGAGCTTCTCGCGGAAGGCTTCGATCGTCGCCTTGGTTGCGGCAGGACCGATCAGCATGCCGTAGCCGCCGGAGCCGTGTACTTCCTTCACGACGAGATCGCCGAGGTGGTCGAGCACGTAAGCGAGATCCTTCGGTTCGCGGCAGCGCCAGGTCTGTACGTTCTTCAGGATCGGCTCCTCGCCGAGGTAGAATTTCACGATCTCCGGCATGTAGGAGTAGATCGCCTTGTCGTCGGCGATGCCGGTGCCGACGGCGTTGGCGAGGGTGATGTTGCCGGCGGCATAAGCCGACATCAGCCCAGGCACGCCGAGCGCCGAGTCGGGCCGGAAGGTGAGGGGATCGAGGAAATCGTCGTCGACCCGGCGGTAGATCACGTCGACCCGTTTCACCCCTTCCGTCGTACGCATGAAGACTTCGTTGTTCTTGACGATGAGGTCGCGGCCTTCGACGAGCTCGATGCCGAGCTTGTCGGCGAGGAAGGAGTGCTCGTAATAGGCGGAGTTGTAGACGCCGGGCGTGAGGAGAGCGACCGTCGGTTCGCCCGAGGCACTGTTCGGCGCGACCGAGCGAAGCGCGGACAGCAGCTCATCCGGATAGCGCTCGACCGGCGCCACCCTGTGGCGGGCGAACAGATCCGGAAACAGCCGCATCATGATCTCGCGGTTTTCCAGCATGTAGGACACGCCGGACGGCGTGCGGGCGTTGTCCTCCAGCACGATGAAGTCCTCGGCATCGACCCTGATGATGTCGATGCCGGCGATGTGCACGTAGACGTCGTGCGGCACCTGCTGGCCATTCATCTCGGGCCGGAATACCGGGTTCTGGAAGATCAGATCGTCGGGCACGATCTCGGCCCGGAGGATGTCGCGGCCATGATAGATGTCGCGCAGGAACATGTTGAGCGCGCGGACGCGCTGCTTCAGGCCCTTCTCCAGCAGCGTCCATTCCTTGCCGGACATGATCCGCGGGATCACGTCGAACGGGATCAGGCGCTCGGTGGATTCGGAGTCACCATAGACCGCGAAGGTGATGCCGATGCGGCGGAACAGAAGTTCGGCCTCCTGGCGGCGATATTCGAGCGCCTCGGGAGGCGTCTCCTTGAGCCAGCGCGCCAGCTCCTGATAGGCGGGGCGAAGGTCCCCACCCGGAATATTCATTTCATCAAACGCGACTGCCATAGATCCCGACTTGTCTCCGCAAGGCGTTGCGCCATTTGACAGGTCGCGAGGCCTCGGTGAAGACCGCAACGTCCTGGCCATGCGGCAAGAGTGCATGACTTTGAGGAGGTAGCAAGGGCCGGGCCAGCGCGATAAGCATGGAGGAGAGGCATTTGTCGGGGATGGCCGGCGGCGTGCCTGAAAAAATGGCTGAGGACTGCTTATTTCGGCAGCAAAACCGCGTGACTTCAACGCGTTACCTCGGCAAAGTCGGGACCAGAGGTGAGGGACTTAAGGCATGAGCGAGATCGTCACGGCGGGCATTCTGGTCATCGGGGATGAAATCCTGTCCGGCCGGACCAAGGACAAGAATATTGGTTTCATCGCCGAATACCTGACCAATATCGGCATCGACCTCAAGGAAGTCCGGGTCGTTTCCGACGACGAGGACGATATCATCGCCGCGTTGAATGCACTGCGGACACGCTACACCTATGTGTTCACCACCGGCGGCATCGGGCCGACCCATGACGACATCACCGCCGACAGCGTCGCCAAAGCGTTCGGCGTCGGCATCGACCACCACCCCGAGGTCGTCGCGCGTTTCCGCGAGCGCTGGAGCGAGCAGGATCTCAACGAGGCCCGCCTGCGCATGGCCCGCATCCCCGACGGCGCCGAGCTGATCCAGAGCGCGACCATCCTCGCCCCCGGCTTCAAGATCGGCAATGTCATCGTCATGGCCGGCGTGCCCTCGATCATGCAGGCGATGATGGACATCGTCTCGCCCAAGCTGAAGTCCGGCGTCCGCATGCTGTCCGAATCGGTCCGCGCCAATGCCCGGGAAGGCGACATCGGCGGCCCGCTGCGAGCGATCGCGGCCGAGCACCCCGACACCATCATCGGCAGCTATCCCTTCATGGACGAGGAGCAAAAGCCGAACACCAATCTGGTGGTGCGTTCGCGCGATGCGGATAAGCTCGCGGCCGCGATGGCGGCGGTGAAGGACATGCTGACGGGATTGAACATCACCCGGTAGCAAATGGAGCTGCCGGCAGACGAATGCAGGAGACGACGATGGCTGGTGAAGCTCCAGAACCGAATGCGCAGGAGAAGGCCGGCAAGGCCTTCCCGGTTTCCTGGGACCAGTTCCACCGGGACTGCCGGGCACTGACCTGGCGGCTCAACGAGGTCGGCCCGTTCCACGCGGTGATCGCGATCACGCGCGGAGGCCTGGTGCCGGCTGCGATCGTGGCGCGCGAGCTCGGCGTGCGCGTGATCGATACGGTCTGCATCGCCAGCTATGATCACACCAAGCAGGGCGAGCTTCAGGTGCTGAAGGGCATTTCGGAGGCCGCGATGAAGCTGGGCGGCGGCACCGGCAAGGGGCTGCTGATCGTCGACGATCTCGTCGACACCGGCAAGACCGGCAGGCTGGTGCGCGAGATGCTGCCGGACGCACATTTCGCCACCGTCTACGCCAAGCCCAAGGGGCGTCCGCTGGTCGATACCTTCATCACCGAGGTGTCGCAGGACACCTGGATATTCTTTCCCTGGGACACTGCGCTGTCCTACCACCCGCCGCTTCGCGACGGCGCTGCGTGATGAATTGTCATTCCGGGGCGCGCGAGCGCGAACCCGGAATCTCGAGATTCCGGGTTCGGTCCTGCGGACCGCCCCGGAATGACGGCAGTTGAATAGGCGCGCTCATGCCCCTGCAAAACCGCGTCACGCCCACCGGCGACATCATCGCCACCCCGCATCGCGGTCTGTTCACCGGCAATCGCGGCATCATCCATGATCCCGCGACGAAGACGCTTCTGAAGAAGCGCTGGTCGACGCCGGCTTGGCTGACCTGCACCTGCGAATTCCGCGGCCGCCGCCGCGAGGTGATGGCGCAGCGAAGCTGGACCGAGCTGTTTTTCCTCGATGAAGCCACCGCGCTCGCCGCCGGGCACCGTCCGTGCTTCTATTGCCGACGCGACGATGCCAATCGCTTCCGCGCCGCGTGGGAGAAAGGCAACCGCGTGCACGACGTCCGCATGCACGATATCGACACGGTGCTGCACCATGAGCGGCTCGATCACGGCAAGAAGCGGTTGCACGTGCTGCTGATGCCGTTCGACCAATTGCCTGAGGGCGCGATGGTGCAATCGGGCGAGGAGAGTTTTCTGGTGACGCAAGGCAGGGCGTTGCTGTGGTCGCCGGCCGGTTATGTCGCGGTGGAGCATCCGCCGGACGAAGCGGCGTTGCTGACGCCACCGTCGACGCTACGCACGATGAACGCTGGCTATCAGCCGGTGCTGCATCCGACCGCGTCGTCCTAGCGCAGCGGCCTTGCCCTCCACCATCACCCCAGCTTCTCCCGAGCCAGCGCCGCGCCTGCACCGAGCGCCATCAGCTTGGCTTCCGCGATCTCGCGCCGCATCGGCGCCATGCCGCAATTGGTGGTGGCGATGATGTTGCTCTTGGGCACGAATTTGGACACCTCGTCGATCACCGTCACGACGTCTTCCGCGGTCTCGACCGTATCGCTGGCGACGTCGATCACGCCGGCCTGCACGATCTTGGTCTTGAGCAGCGCGAGCAGATCGAGCGGCACCTTCGAATTGCGGCACTCGATCGCGACCTGCTGGATCGGGCTGGCATCGATCGCCGGAAAAATCTGCTCATACTGCCGCCATTGCGTGCCGAGCGTTTCCTTCCAGTCGGTGTTAGCCTTGATGCCGTAGCCGTAGCAGATGTGCACCGCGGTGGCGCAGGTGAGCCCTTGCGCGGCGCGCTCCAGCGCCTTGATGCCCCAGTCGTTGACCTCGTCCATGTAGACGTTGAAAGCGGGCTCGTCGAACTGCACGAGATCGACGCCGTCGGCCTGCAGCGCCTTGGCTTCCTCGTTCAAGGCCTCGGCGAAGGCGAAGGCCATCTTGACGCGGTCGCCATAGTAACGGTCGGCGATGGTGTCGACGATGGTCATCGGGCCGGGCAGGGTGAATTTCAGCTTCTTCTTCGTGTGCGTGCGCGCGACACGTGCTTCGTCGGCATGGACGCGGTCCTTCAGCCGCAGCGGCGCCACCACCTGCGGCACCATCGCCTTGTAGCGATCCTTGCGGATGCCCATCTCGACCTTGTGGGCGAAATCGATGCCGTCGATCTTCTCCAGAAAACCGTGCACGAAATGCTGCCGGGCCTGCTCGCCCTCGGTGACGATGTCGATCCCGGCGTCTTCCTGGATCTTCAGCCAGATTAGCGTCGCGTCGCGCTTGGCGCGGAGAAGCTCGTCACCTTGCGACTTCCAGGGCGCCCAGAGCATGTTGGGCTCGGCGAGCCATTCCGGCTTGGGCAAGGAGCCGGCGATCGTCGTTGGAAACAGCATGGGTCCCTCCCGGCGGGTTCTGTTGCGCCCCCTTCTGCCATGTCTTAACGTCGGGGTACAGAGGTGCGCAGGGACTGTTCGGGCAGAAAGGCGACGACTTATCGCCACGCCGTCATTGCGAGGAGCTCTTGCGACGAAGCAATCCAGACTGCCACTGCGGAGACGGTCTGGATTGCTTCGCTTCGCTCGCAATGACGGAGGAGAGAGCGAGACAGAATAAAAGCGACAAGGGAAACGCCATGATCGAATTCTTCTTCGACTGTTCCAGCCCGTGGACCTATCTCGCCTTCCACAACATCCAGCCTTTGGCGAAGGAGCTCGGCGCAGCAATCACCTGGCGGCCGATCCTGGTCGGCGGCATCTTCAACACCGTCAATCCGAGCGTCTACGCGCAGCGGGAGAAGCCGGTGCCGCTGAAGGCGCGCTACATGAAGAAGGACCTGCAGGACTGGGCGCGATCGGCGCGGCTGGCGATCAAGATGCCGCCGACGGTGTTTCCGGTAAACAGTGTCAAGGCGATGCGCGGCTGCATCTGGCTGGGAAAGGACATGGTGCCGTTCGCAACCGCCTTGTTCGAAACCTATTGGGGCGGCGACAAGGACATCTCGCAGGATGCGGTGCTGGCCGAGATCTGCAAGAAAGTTGGCGTCGACGAGCAAAAGTTCTTCGCCGGTATCTCCGAGCAAGCGATCAAGGATCAGCTCAAGGCCAACACGGAAGAGGTCGTCGCGCGCGGCGGCTTCGGCTCGCCGACGATCTTCGTCAATAAGACCGACATGTATTTTGGCAATGATCGCCTGCCGCTGATCCGCGAGGCGCTACTGCGCAGCAAGGCGAGCGCAGCCTGATGGTGCGGGCCGTCGTCTGCCGCGCGCTCGGAGCGCCCGAAACGCTGCGGCTGGAAGAGTTTCCCTCGCGCGCCTTGAAGCCGGGCGAGGTTCGCGTCGCGATCCGCGCCGCCGGGTTGAATTTTCCTGACGTGCTGATGGCGGCCGGCGAATACCAGCTCAAGCCCGAGCTGCCGTTCACGCCTGGCATGGAAGCCGCCGGCAACGTGACCGAAGTCGGTGCGGAGGCGAAGAGCGTTGCCGTTGGCGACAAGGTCATCGTCAAGATGCGCCATGGCGCCTTCACCGACGAAGCAGTCGTGACGCCGTCGCAGCTCACGCCGATGCCGTCGACCTTCGACTATGCGGAAGCGGCGACCTATCTCGCGGGTCACGGCACCGCCTATCACGCGCTGATCGATCGCGGGCGGGTCGAGCCGGGCGAGGTGCTGCTGGTGCACGGCGCCGGCGGCGGCGTCGGTCTTGCGGCGGTCGAGATCGGCAAGATGCTGGGGGCGACCGTGATTGCGACGGCTTCCAGCGACGAAAAGCTGGCGATTGCGAAAGCGCGCGGCGCCGACCATCTCGTGCGCTACGATCGCGAGCCGTTTCGCGATGCCGTCAAGCGCATCACCGACGGCCGCGGCGCCGACGTGGTGTTCGATCCCGTCGGCGGCGAGGTGTTTGAGAATTCGATGCGCTGCATCGCCTGGGGCGCGCGGCTGCTGGTGATCGGTTTTACGGGCGGGATCGGCTCGGCCAAGACCAATTTGTTGTTGATCAAGGGCGCCAGCGTGCTCGGCGTGCGCGCCGGCGAGGCCGTGCGGAAAAATCCCGCGCTTGGCGAGGTGCGCCTGAAGGCGCTGCTGCAATGGGCAGAGGAGGGCAAGTTGCGTCCGAATATCTCGCACCGCATGCCGCTGGAAGATTACGCCAAGGCGATGCGGCTGTTGCTCGACCGCAAGGCGATCGGGCGCGTGGCGCTGGTGATGGAGTGACGGTGCCGTAGGGTGGGCAAAGGCGCGCTTGCGCCGTGCCCGCCATCGATCGGCGGCGGAGAACAAAATGGTGGGCACGCTTTCGCTTTGCCCACCCTGTACCCTTCTGAGGGTTCGAGACCAGTCTATTGATATAGACTGGTCGCGCGGACCGGTCCGCTGGGAGCAGCCTTGCCCACCAGTGCCTTGAGCACCTCCGTAGGAACAGCGCCCCGGCGGAGCGGCCGCGATCGAGATCCAGTAGGAGGTCATGCGCCGAGAGCGCCAGTACAGGGATCGATCGAGATCGCGGTGGTCCGCCTTGAGAACGCGGAGGTCGCAACAATGATGGAAGATGTGCACTGGTTCGTCGGGATCGATTGGGCAACGCAGAGCCATAGCGTTTGCCTGCTGGATGCCGAAGGAAGACGAATAGCTCAGCATGAGTTCGCCCATGGCGGCGCTGGGCTGACGGAGTTGCGCGATTGGTTGCTTGAGAAAACCAGGGCTGCTCCGGGACAGATCGCAGTGGCGATCGAGATGCCGCATGGCCCGGTCGTGGAGATGCTGCTCGAGCATGGATTTGCGGTCTTTGCCATCAATCCCAAGCAGCTCGACCGCTTCCGTGATCGCTTCACGGTGGCTGGCGCCAAGGACGACCGCCGCGATGCCCATGTGCTCGGAGGCTCGCTACGCACGGACCGTGCAGCCTTCCGCCAGCTTGCGGCCGACGATCCGGTGATCATCGAGCTGCGCGAGTGGTCGCGCATGGCGGACGAGCTGACGCAGGAGCGCACGCGTCTTGCCAATCGCCTGCGCCAGCAGTTGTGGCGGTATTATCCGCAGGCCGCCAAGCTGACCGACGATGTCGCCGACGCGTGGTTCCTGGCGCTTTGGCAGAAGGTGCCGACCCCGGCCCGGGCGGCCAAAGCCAGTGAGAAAGCCATCGCGCGCGTTCTCACTGCCTATCGTATCCGCCGTCTCGACGCCGCGACGGTGCTCAGGACTTTGCGCGAGGCACCGCTGTTCGTGGCGCCGGGCACGACGGAGGCCGCCTGTGCCCACATCCGCAGCCTTGCGGCGCGGCTGCATCTGGTCAATCAGCAGATCAAGGAGGCCCATCAGAGTCTGGACCGTCTCTGTGCCGAGCTCGAGGGCAAGGAGAATCCGTCGGGGCAGAGTTCGGAGCAGTGCGACGTGACGATCCTACGCTCCTGGCCAGGAATCGGCAGGGTCAATCTCGCCACACTGCTTGCCGAGGCCGCAGAGCCTCTGCGCAGACGAAATTACCACGCCTTGCGCGCTTTGGCAGGGGCTGCGCCGGTGACACGGCAGAGCGGCAAGCAGCGCTTTGTGGTCCGCCGCCTCGCCTGCAACAGACGGCTGCAGAGCGCTCTCCATCACTGGTCCCGTGTCGCTATCCAGCACGATGCGGCCACCCGGCGACGATATGATGCTTTGCGACAACGAGGACATGGCCACGCGCGGGCTCTACGCAGCGTCGGCGATCGCCTGCTCTTTGCCCTATGCACGACGCTCGAGCGTCAGACCCCTTACGATGCGGATTACAACACAAAAACGTCAGAAAAAGCCTGAACCCTATTCCTTTGTTCGGCCTGGCGAGACCATTCCTTCGTCCCGACCTGCCGATCGCTAGAGCGTCGCGCGCAGACGCCGTCCAGGATGCCGCCGGCACCGGCAAAGCCGGCGCGAAGCGTCCTGGACGGCGTCGAGCACGGCGCTATGCTCGCCAATCAACGGACATCAACGGACCCTGACCCTCTTGACTACGGGTAGGAGGTCCTGTGAGAGTTTCACTCGTACTCCCGCTCGTTCCACCACGGGAAATAGTCCGGCATATCGCTCGACACCTTGTTCTTGAACTGCGCCGGCCGCTTCTCCAGGAACGACACCACGCCTTCCTTCACATCCTCCGAGCGGCCGCGGGCATAGATGCCGCGGCTGTCGACCTTGTGAGCCTCCATCGGATCGTCCGCGCCCATCATGCGCCACATCATCTGGCGGATCAGTGCCACCGAGACCGGCGCGGTCTTGGCTGCAAACTCCTTGGCGAGCGCGCGGGCGGTCGGCAGCAGATCATCCGGCGCCACGACCTTGCTGACGAGGCGGCCGGCCAGCGCTTCCTGCGCCGGGAAGACGCGGCCGGAATAGCACCATTCCAGCGCCTGCGAGATTCCGACGATGCGGGGCAGGAACCAGCTCGAGGCCGCCTCCGGCACGATGCCGCGCTGGGAGAACACGAAGCCGAAGCGCGCAGCGTCCGAGGCAATGCGGATGTCCATCGCGAGCTGCATGGTGACGCCGATGCCGACCGCGGGGCCGTTCACCGCGGCGATCACGGGCTTCAGGCACTTGAAAATGCGCAAGGTCACCTGGCCACCGCCGTCGCGGACCTGCGGATCGCTGTAATCGACCTTGCCGTCGGCAAAACGCTTCACCGGCCCGCGCCGCGCGTCGCGATCAAAGGTGTCGGCGCCTGACGACAGATCGGCGCCCGCGCAAAAGCCGCGGCCAGCGCCGGTGACGATGATGGCGCGGACATTGTCGTCCTTGTCGGCGGCGTCGAACGCGTCGATCAGCTCGGCCTGCATCTGCGCGTTAAAGGCGTTGAGCTTGTCGTGCCGGTTCAGCGTGATGGTGAGGATCTGCTCGGCGACCTCGTATTTGATCGTCTCATACGCCATGGCGGTTTCCTTCCTTATCTTTTTGTCGGTCTCTCTAGCACGTCATTCCGGGGCGCGCGAAGCGCGAGCTACGGTGCGCAATTGCGCACCGTAGCTCGCGCCAAGAGGGCGCAACCCGGAATGACTGAACTGCAGCTACTTTGCCGGCGGCTTGGGCCAGGGCTGCTGCGCGCCGCGCAGGCCCTCGAACGCTTTGGCCATGCCCAGCACGCCGATATCGTCGAAGCGGCGCCCGACGATCTGCACGCCGATGGGAAAACCCTTGGCGTCGAAGCCGCCATTGATGGAGACCGCCGGGTTCTCCGACATATTCCATGGCACGGTATAGCAGATGTGCTCGAACGGCCGCATCGGATCGTTGGTCGGCGAGGCCCATTCCGCTGGATAATTCACGTTCGGCGCGGTCGGCGAGATCACATAGTCGAGCTCGCAGAACAGCTTTGACGCCGCCGCGCGGATCGTCATGGTCTGGTTGAAGCCGCGGATGACGTCGACGCCCGACAGCTTTGCGCCGGACTCGCCCCATTTGAAGATGTAGGGCAGCACCTTTGCCTGTTCGGCCGGCGTCAGCTTCGACAGATCGTCCCACATCCGCGCGCGCCAGAAGTTGTCGAGACCATCGAGCATCTCGCGCGTGAGGATACCGTCGACCTCGGTGACGACGCTACCTGCGGATTCGAACGCCTTTGCGGCGCTCACCGCGACGTCACGGACCGGCTTTTCCGCGGGCAGGCCGACGCCGGCATCGAGCATCAGGCCGATGCGGAGTTTGCGCGGAGATTTTTCCAATCCCTTCCAGTTCAAGGGCTCGGCGGGCAGGCTCATGCCGTCGCGCCGGTCGGGCTTTGCGATCACGCTCATCATCAGCGCGCAATCGTCGACCGTGCGGGTCATGGGGCCGGCGACGCGGCCGACATAGGTCGGGTCGATCGGCACGCGGCCAAAGCTCGGCTTCAAGCCGACGAGACCGCACCAGCCCGCGGGCAGGCGCACCGAGCCGCCGATATCGGTGCCGAGATGCAGCGGGCCATAGCCGGCCGCCGCAGCAGCGCCAGCGCCTGCGCTGGAGCCGCCGGGATTCTTGGAGAGGTCCCATGGATTGCGCGTGAGCGCGTGGAAAGAGGAGAGCCCCGAGGACAACATGCCGTAATCGGGCATGGTGGTTTTGGCGAAGATGACCGCGCCAGCCTCGCGCAGCCGCGCGGCCGGCGGGGCATCCTTCTCGGCCGGGACGAGCTTGACGCTGGCGGCGCCGAGCGGCACCGGCACGCCCTTGGTCGCGATATTGTCCTTGACCGTGACAGGCACGCCGTCGAGTGGGCCGGACGGCTCGCCGCCGGTCCAGCGCGCGGTCGAGGCCGCGGCCACCCCGCGCGCGCTGTCGGGATCGAACGCATAGAGCGCCTTGAGGTGCGGTTCCCACGCAGCGACGTGCGCGAGCAAATCCTCGAGCACCTCGCTTGGCGAGAACTGTTTTGCGCGATAGCCCGCGATCAGATCGACCGCGGAGAGATCGTGCAGCGAGGTGACCGCCTCTTCGACGCTCTTTTTCTGCATTGCTAGACTACCGGCATGCGCGTTTCGATGATGCGGGCGAACATGCTGGCGCCGATCGGCAGGATCTTGTCGTCGAGCACGAAGCCGGGATTGTGCACGGGCACCGAACCGTCATGGCCGACCCAGAAATAGGCGCCGGGAATGGTCTGCAGCATGTCGGCAAAGTCCTCGCTTCCCATCTTTGGCTGGCTGCGGGTGATCACCTTGGCGGGGTCGACGATGGTGCGTGCGACGTCCTCGACCACCTTGGACTGCTCGACCTGGTTGACCAGCACACCAAAGGTGTCACGGATGTCGGCCTCGATCTCGCACTGGAAGGTCGCGGCGATGCCGGCGCAGATCGTGCGGATGCGTTCGCTGATCAGGGCGCGGACTTCATCCGAGAAGGTTCGAATGGTGCCGCAGAGATGCGCTTCGCCGGGAATGACGTTGTAGGCGGAGCCGGCATGGATCTGGGTGATCGACACGACCGCAGCCTGGAGCGGCTCGACGTTGCGGCTGACGACGGTCTGGATCGCCTGTGCCAGCGTGGTCGCGATGATCACCGCGTCCTTGGAGCGCTCGGGCATCGCGCCATGCGCGCCATAACCGGTGATGCGGAGATCGAAGAAGTCGGCGCCGGCCATTGCCGGTCCCGGCAGGATCGCGATCTCGCCGAGATTGAGGTCGGGGGCGTTGTGCAGGCCGTAGAGCTCGTCGCAGGGGAATTTCTCGAACAGGCCGTCCTTGATCATCGCGCGGGCGCCGCCGAGGCCTTCCTCGGCCGGCTGGAAGATCAGGTGCACAGTGCCGTCGAAGTTCCTGGTCTCGGCGAGGTAGCGCGCGGTGCCGAGCAGCATGGTGGTGTGGCCGTCATGCCCGCAGCCGTGGAAGCGGCCGGGGATCTTCGAGCTCCATTTGAGATTGGTGTTCTCCTCCATCGGCAGCGCGTCCATGTCGGCGCGCAGGCCAATGCGCTTGCCGCTGGAGCCCTTGCCCTTGATGACGCCGATCACGCCGGTGCCGCCGAGGCCGCGATGCACTTCGATGCCCCAGCCCTTCAGCTTGTCGGCGACGATGCCGGAGGTGCGGACCTCCTCGAACCCGATCTCGGGATGGGCGTGGATGTCGCGGCGGATGGCAGTGAGTTCGTCGGCATAGCCGTCGATGCGATCAATGGTGGGCATATGTCCTGTCCGGTTGGCGTGACTTGATTAGCGAGATTTGGGCATGAAAACGGGGCCGTTCGGCTTGATGCGGATGCCCGGACGCAGGCGCGTCCAAGGCAGCGAAGCGGTGTCGGCCGGCATCGCGCCGGGCGCGGCGCAGATCATCAGTTTTTCCGCGATCGGCTCGAAGTCGGCGCGGAAGTGCACCGAGCTTTTGTTGACCAGAATCTTCTCCGCCGTCGGCTCGATGCCGACATAGCGATACATCGCCTGATCGGCGAGCTGCGCCTTGTGCGATGAGACGACGACGCGGACATCGCCGATGCGCAAGGCTGCGGACGGGCCCATCTCCATCTCGCGGCCGCCATAATAGGGGCCGGGCGCGATGAAACGGCCGTCGGAGAGCTTTTCGACGACAAACGTCTCGGTATAGGGCTCGTCGCCGGGAATGCCGGACTTGCCGCCGAGCGAGAGCGTGACGGTGGCGCCGACGCCGGCAGCATGCGCGGCCTTGGCCGATTGGGGATCGTAGATGGCGCCGGTCGCGGCACTCGCCTTATTGCGCACCAGCGCGCGCAGCATACCGGTGGTATCGGAATCGCCGCCGGCGCCGGGATTGTCCTGGGTGTCGGCGATGATGATCGGCTTGCTCGCGCTCTTCGAAAGTTCCATGGCGTGGCGCACGCCGTCATCGGGTGACCATATCTTGCCGTCGAAATCGTCCTCGTGGCTTTCGATCAATTTGACGATCGCATCGGCCGCACGGTCCGCGTCGGCTTGCGTCTGGCCATAGGCGAACACGCTCGGTCCGCAATCGTGGAAATCAGCGGCGGGGAAGCCGGGCGCGAAAGAGAGTGTCGGAACCGCATCACTCTCCAGCGCGGCGAGCTTTTCGTAGATGCCCTTGGTGGGAAAGTCGTTGGTGCACTGCCAGCTGATCGCGATCAGGAAGGGCAATTGGCGGAACGACTTTGCGAAGCGCTGCTTCGTCTGCAGCAGCAAAGCGAGATGCTTCGCGGCGGCGCGGCCGGTCTCGGCCATGTCGATGTGGGGATAGGTGCGGTAGGCGATCAGCGCGTCCGCATGTTCCATCATTGCGGGCGTGACATTGGCGTGCAGGTCGAGGCTCGCGACCAGCGGGATGTCCTTGCCGATGACGCGGCGCACGCGCGTCAGAATCTCGCCTTCGCCGTCGTCGAGATGCTCGGTCACCATCGCGCCATGCACATCGAGATAGACAGCGTCGATCGGTCCGGCCGCGATGCCGTCGACCATCACCTTCACGATGCGCTCGAAAGCGTCCTTGGTGACATGCGCCGATGGGCTCGCGCCGCAGGCAATCGTCGGAACGAGTTCCCAGCCGTTGGCTTCGGCGCTGTCGACGAAACCGGCAAGGCCGACATTGATGCGCCGCATCACCTTCAGCACGTCGGCACCTTCAGTCATCGCCGGCCAGCCGCCGCCATGCTGGAAGTCCGCGAATGTCGCCTTCGTCGGAGCGAAGGTGTTGGTCTCATGCAGGAAGCCGCCGACGGCGATACGTGTCATCAATTCAAGCCCAGGCAATCAAAGGTGCGGGACGTTAGCCTTGGCCTTGAGGCAAGGGCAAGCGAGGAGCCCATGCCGCCGCGCATGGCTTTACGTCATTTTCGAATGCTGTTGATCGCCACCCGTCATTGCGAGCGAAGCGCGCAACGACGGAGTATGCGGGATCAAGCCGTGGCCGCCACGCCCTCCGACACCGGCCGGAAATTCGCAAAGTCCCAGCCGCGTCCCGGTGCCGCATCCAGCAGTGCCCGGGTGTAGGCCTCCTGCGGATGCGTCAGCACTTCTGCGGCCGGGCCCTGTTCGACGACGCGGCCGTGCTGCATCACCACGACCTCGTCGCAGATTTGGGCGGCAACGCGCAGATCATGGGTGATGAACAGGATGGCGATGCCGAGCCGCTTCTGGATCTCGTCGAGCAGTTCCAGCACCTGCGCCTGCACGGAGACGTCGAGCGCGGAGACGGCTTCGTCCGCGACCAGCACATCGGGATCGAGCGCGAGCGCGCGCGCAATGGCGATGCGCTGGCGCTGGCCGCCGGAGAACTGGTGCGGATAGCGCGACACGGCGTCGGGCGGCAGGCCGACCAGCTCAAGCAACTCGCGCGCCCGCTTCATCGCATTGGCATGCGAGGCGCCGTAATTGATCGGGCCTTCCGCGATGCTCTCGCCGACGGTGACGCGCGGGTTGAGGGAGCGGTAGGGATCCTGGAACACGATCTGGATTTTTTGCCGATGCGGCTGCAGCAGGCGACGCGAGATGTCGGAGATCTCGCGGCCGGCGAGGCGGACTCCGCCGGAGGTCGGATCAATCAGGCGCACGATGCAGCGCGCGACCGTCGACTTGCCCGAGCCGCTTTCGCCGACGATGCCAAGGGTGCGGCCCTTGCGCAGCGTCAGCGTCACCTTGTCGGCGGCGACAACCTCGCGGCCTTTGCCGAAGAACGCGCGTTCCTTATAGACCTTGCTGAGGTCGTTGGCCTCGAGCACCACTGGCTCCCTCGTTTCAGGCCGCGCCGCACGCGGCACAAGGCTCGGCACCGAGGCGAGCAGGTTGCGGGTGTACTCCATGGTCGGATTGCGCAGGATGGAATCGAGTGTGCCGGTCTCGACCAGCCGGCCCTGCCGCATCACTGCGACGCGGTCGGCGATCTCGGCGACCACGCCCATGTCGTGCGTAATGAACAGAACGGCGGTGCCGTGATCGCGCTGGAGGTCGCGGATCAGGGTCAAAATCTGCTTCTGCGTGGTGACGTCGAGCGCGGTGGTCGGCTCGTCGGCAATCAGCAGCTTCGGCTCCAGCACCAGCGCCATCGCGATCATGATGCGCTGACGCTGGCCGCCGGAGAGGCGATGCGGGTAGGAGGCGAAGATGCGCTCGACCTGGGGCAGGCGCACCTGCTCCATCATGTCGAGGATGCGCTTCTTACGTGCCTTGGCATCGAGATCAGTGTGGGCGCGCAAGACTTCGTCGATCTGGCGGCCGACCGGGACCACCGGATTGAGCGCCGTCATCGGCTCCTGGAAGATCATCGCCATCCGCGTCGCGCGCAGCTGGCGGAGGCGGCGATCGGTCGCGGTCAGGATCTCCTCGCCGACGAGCTTGACGCTGCCGTTGATCGGCACCAGCGTGCCCTTCGGCAGCAGGCCCATGGTGGTGAGCGAGGTCACCGACTTGCCCGAGCCGCTTTCGCCGACGAGGCACAGCGTCTCGCCTTCGCGGACCTGGACCGAGATGCCGTCGATGATCTTCGGCCCGCCCGGCTTCTTGCCGACGGAGACGACGAGGTTGTTGATGTCGAGAACGATGTTGGTCATCAGGTCACTCCGTCGTCATTGCGAGGAGCCCGCGACAAAATTGCAAAGCAATTTTGCGCTGGCGACGAAGCAATCCAGAAATCTCTCCGCGGATGCAGACTGGATTGCTTCGCTTCGCTCGCAATGACGGAACAAGGGGATGGGCCAGCGGGACAAATCACTTCCCCTCCCGCTGCTTCATGCGGGGATCGAGTGCGTCGCGGGCGGCGTCGCCGATCAGATTGATGCTGAGGATGGCGATCGAGAGCAGCAGGCCCGGCCAGAAGATCAGCGTCGGCTTGAGCTGAAAGTACTGGCGGCCCTCAGCCATGATGTTACCCCACGTCGGCGTCTCCGGCGAAATGCCGGCGCCGAGGAAGGAGAGGATGGCCTCGGTGAGAATCGCGGAGGCGCAGACATAGGTGCCCTGGACGATCAGCGGCGCGATGGTGTTCGGCATCAGATGCCGCCACATGATCTTCGGCAGCGACGAGCCGACCGAGATCGCAGCTTCCACATAGGGCTCCTCGCGTGCCGACAGCACCACCGAGCGCACCAGGCGCGCGACGCGTGGGATTTCGGGGATGGTGATCGCGATCAGCACGGTCCAGATGCTGGCGCCGGACAGCGACACTACGGCGATCGCAAGCAAAATGCTCGGCATCGCCATCAAGCCGTCCATGACACGCATCAGGACGGCGTCGACCAGCTTGAAGAAGCCGGAGACGAGGCCGATCGCTAGGCCGATGACGATCGAGAGGATCGCCGAGCCGATGCCGATCAGAAGCGAGATGCGACCGCCATAGATGACGCGCGACAGCAGGTCGCGGCCATAGGCGTCGGTGCCGAGCAGGAATTGCGCCGAGGAGGGCTTCAGCCGCAGCGACGGCGCAAGCTGGATCGGGTCATGCGGCGCGATCAGCGGCGCCAGGATCGAGATCAGCACGATCAGCGCGAGCAACACGGTGGCCGTGGCAATGATCGGCGTCGAGGTGAGGAATCCGAAACGCGGCCGCAGCGGCGACGTGATCGGAATGGACGGCTGGGGAAGGGTATCGACTGACATTTTTGTTCTTGTCCTTGCCTCAGTACCGGATCCGGGGATCGAGCAGCGTGTAGGCGACGTCGATCAGCAGATTGACGACGACGTAGATCAGCGAAGTCAGCAGGATCATCGCCTGGATCACCGGATAGTCGCGCGCCAGCACCGCATCCACGGTGAGGCGGCCGATGCCGGGGATGTTGAACACGCTCTCGGTGACGACCACGCCGGAGATCAGAAGCGCAAAGCCGGTGCCGATCACGGTGATCACGGGCACGGCGGCGTTGCGCAGCGCGTGCCGCATCATCACCGCGACCTCGTTGATGCCCTTGGCGCGCGCCGTTCGTACGTAGTCCTCGCCCAGTACATCGAGCATCGCCGCGCGCGTCATGCGTGCGATCAGTGCGACGTAGATGAAGGAGAGCGCACAGGTCGGCAGGATGATGCGCTCGAAGAAGGGACCGAAGCCGGCCGAGATGCTCTTGAATCCCTGCACCGGCACCCAGCGCAGGTCGATCGCAAACACCTCGATCAGGACATAGCCGACCACGAACACCGGCACCGAGAAGCCGAGCACGGAGAGCCCCATCACGAAACGGTCGATCCAGGTGCCATGCTTCCAGGCCGCGATGACGCCGAGCGGCACGGCGACAACGACGGCGAGGATGATGGTCGACAGCGCGATCGAGATCGACGGCTCGACGCGCTGGCCGATCATCTTCATGACCGGCAGGTTGGAGATCAGCGAGGTGCCGAGGTCGCCGTGCAGCAGCTTGCCGACCCAGGTGATGAACTGCACGATCAGCGGCTCGTTGAGACCGAGCGAGGTGCGGATACGCTCCAGCCGTTCCGGCGTCGCATTGTCGCCGGCAAGGATCGCGGCCGGATCACCCGGCGTCAGCCGCAGCAGCAGGAACACGAACAGGGCCACCACGCCCATCACGGGCACGGCAGCGAGAATTCGGCGTATGAGATATCCGAGCAAATTGGATCCGTCAGTTTAGAGTCAAATCAGCGAGGTGCCATTGGCAGCTTGCCATCAGCCTAACATTTCAGCAATTCCCGTGCCATCGGTGGCGTCATACCACACATGGCGGCATGTCCGGCTTTCGATGGTGGCTTCTTCGCAGGGTGGGCAAAGCGAAGCTTGCCCACCATCACGACCACGCTTCCGATGGGAATGATCGGCACGGTGCGCGAGGAGCGCGCCTTTGCCCATCTTACAGGCTGCGGTGTCACTCCAGCGTTGCCAGCAGTCCTGCCATCAGCCGGCCGCGTTCGACCAGGCTTTCGACCTCGATGTACTCTTCCAGCGTGTGGCCGTTGCCACCGCGCACGCCGAGGCCGTCGAGCGTCGGGACGCCCATCGCGCCGGTAAAATTGCCGTCGGATCCTCCGCCGGAGCTCGCATGCGGTAATTCCGCGCCGAGAGATTTGGCGATGCCGCGCGCCTTTTCATACAACACCATGGTGCCGGCACCGGGCTCCCACACCGGCCGCGTCACGCCGCGCGTCACCTTGAACGAGACGTCGTTCGCGGTGCCCGACAGTGCCAGCATCCGCTCGACGCCGCGGTCGAGATCGGCCTGGCGCTTGGCCATGGAGAGTGCTTCGCCGGTGGCAGTCGTGGCAACGCAGTTGACCCATTGTCCGCCATGCACGACGCCGACCGAGAAGGTGCAATCCTCCGTCGTCATCGCGTCGATCGCAAGAATCTGCCGTGCCATCTCGCGGATTGCCGAGCGTCCCGCCGACAACGTCGCGCCGGCATGGCTCGGCCGCCCCGTCGCTTCCAAATTGAATCGCGCGATGGCGTAACGTCCGGTGGTGACGCCGTTGTCGGCGCGGCCAGGCTCGGGCACCAGCACATATTTGTTGCGCGCGGCTTCCGCCTCGATGATGTCACGTGTCGAGGGCGTGCCGACTTCCTCGTCCGGCGTGAACAGAATAGTGATCGGCAGGGGCGTGGTGAAGGACGCGCGCGCCAGTTGCCGGATCGCTTCCAGCGAGAGGTAGTTGCCGCCCTTCATGTCGTAGATGCCGGGGCCGTAGCACTTGTTGCCCTCGCGCCGCCATTTCAGCTTCTCGATGGTGCCGACCGGGTGGACGGTATCCATGTGCCCGGCGATCAGGATGCCCGGCTCGCCTTGCTTCGGATGCGGGAAGCGCGCGCGGACGACGCCGCCAAAGCCCTGACGGCCGGCTATGCGCTCGATGGTCGCACCCATGATCGCCATATCCCGCGCTGCGATATCGAGCATGCGGTTGACCGCGCCTGCGTTCCAGGTCGGGCTCTCGCATTCCACCCAGGTGCGCAGACCCTCGAGCATCGCCTCGGAATCGAAGGGAAGATTGGCTGGATTCATCTCAATATCCCTCAAGCTTCGAAAGATGGAACGCGCATTGCATCAGCGCGGGCAGGACAGGCGGAGAGAGTTGTAGAGCCAAACCGATCTTTGTGGAGCCCGTGCCTGCGATACCATGGGCTGCACCGAAACCGGATTGACGCGCTCAAGACTGTCTGCAAGTCTCGAAAGATAAAGGCATTGCATGAGGTTAGTTCGCCCAAGGAACGAACCGAATGCTCAACCAATGACCTGCCTTTGAACAGTTTCACGTCAGGAGAAACTTTTATGTTGAGCTTGATGCGCCGAGGGCGTCGCGCGTTCGCCTCCACACTTGCGCTGTCGGTCGTCGCGCTTTCCACGGCGATGGCTTCGCCGGTGTTTGCGGCCGGCAAGACCATCACCGCGGTGATGCATTCGGATCTGCGCATCATCGATCCGATCTTCACCACCGCCTACATCACGCGTGACCATGGCTACATGGTCTACGACACGCTGATCACGACGGATGCGAACTTCAAGATCCAGCCGCAGATGGCGGACTGGAAGATATCCGACGACAAGCTCACCTACACCTTCACGCTGCGCGACGGCCTGAAATGGCATGACGGCACGCCGGTCACCGCGGAAGATTGCGTTGCCTCGCTGAAGCGCTGGGCCGCCGTCGACGGCATGGGCCAGAAGCTTTTGCAGTTCACCGCAAGCATTGAGCCGACCGACGCCAAGACCATTACGCTGAAGCTGAAGGAGCCCTACGGCCTAGTGCTCGATTCGATCGGAAAGCCATCCTCGCGCGTCGCGTTCATGATGCCGAAGCGGCTCGCCGAGACGCCGCCGGACAAGCAGATTCCTGAACAAATCGGCTCCGGCCCCTTCAAGTTCGTGCAGGGCGAATTCCAGCCCGGCGTGAAGGCTGTCTATGTCAAGAACGCCGACTACGTGCCGCGCAAGGAGCCGGCAAGCTGGACCGCCGGCGGCAAGGTGGTGAAAGTCGACCGCGTCGAGTGGCTCACCATGCCGGACGCGCAGACCGCGGTGAACGCGCTGCAATCCGGCGACATCGACTTCATGGAAGTGCCGCCGTGGGATTTGCTGCCGGTGCTCGAAGGCAATTCCGACCTCAAGGTCGAGACGCTGAACAAGTTCGGCTTCCAGACGCTCGGTCGGATGAACTTCCTCTATCCGCCCTTCGACAATCCGAAGATCCGCCGTGCAGCAATGCTGGCGATGAACCAGAAGGATGTGCTCGACGCGCTGGTCGGCAATCCCAAATACTACAAGATCTGCGGCGCCTTCTTCATCTGCGACACGCCGTTCGCGACCGATGTCGGCTCCGAGACGCTGGTCAAGGGCAATGGCATGGCGGAAGCCAAGAAGCTGCTCGCCGAGTCCGGCTATGACGGCACGCCCGTCGTGGTCATGGTGCCCGGCGATGTCGTGACGCTGAAGGCACAGCCGACGGTCGCGGTGCAGCTGCTGCGCGAGGCCGGCTTCAAGGTCGACGCGCAAGCGACCGATTGGCAGACGGTGGTGAGCCGCAGAGCCAGCCAGAAGCCCCCGAAGGAGGGCGGCTGGAACATGTTCTTCACCAACTGGGTCAGCGCCGACGTGTCCAATCCGATCGCCAATCTCTCGATCGGCGGCCAAGGCAAGAAGGGCGGCTGGTTCGGCTGGGCGGAAGATCTCAAAATCGAAGAGCTCAAGGACAAATTCGTCCGTGCCGCTTCGCTCGACGATCAGAAGAAGATCGCGACCGAGATCCAGAAGGAAGCCTATGACCAGGTGATCTACATCCCGCTCGGCCAGTATCTGGCGCCGAGCGCGTGGCGGAAATCGCTCACCGGTGTGCTCGACGGCCCGGCGACCCCGGTGTTCTGGAACATCGACAAGTCCGAGTAAGGAGGAGGGTGCATCTCGCACCTTTCGTCCCGATATCACGCGGCGCCGCTGTCATCAGCGGCGTCGTTGTCGTTTGGCGGTCATGCTTTGGCGAAAGCCGGGGAGCCTTTAAGTCTTCCAGATTCCAATCGTTGCTATTTGTTTCCGACCTGAAATAGATGGTCGTCTTCGAACATCACATTCCCTCCCATCGATTTGAATCACGTGGCGATCGATTTTGCACTTCAGGCGATGGCCGAACGGTCGGATCGCGCGCCGGCGCGCTGGCGGCGGCCGCTGCTGCGCTGGCTCGATGGCGTGGAGGCAGGCTGGGCCGTGCCGCTTCTCATTGCGTGCTTCGTTGCGATCTGGACGCTGTATCTTGCCGTCGCCTATGCCGGCGGCGGCCTGCATCCCGACACGCTCGAGGCCTGGACGCTGGGCCGGAATTTCGCCTTCGGCTATCACAAGCATCCGCCGCTGATGGGCTGGATCGCAGCCAGCTGGACCTCCGTCTTCCCGCTCAGCGACTGGTCGCTGCAACTGATGGCGATGGTGAACGCAGGGCTGGCGCTAGTCTTCGTCGATTGCGTCGCGCGGCAATTCGTGACCGGGCACAAGCGCATCCTGGTGCTGCTGCTCCTGATGCTGACACCGGCCTATCAATTCCACGCCCAGCGCTTCAACGCCAATGCCGTGCTGCTCGCGGCCTGGCCGTTGGCCACGTGGTGTTTTCTGCGCGCGTTCGAGACCAGATCCGCTGTCTGGGCGGTTGCGGTCGGATGCGCCACGGCGCTCGCGATGGTCGGAAAATACTACTCGATCTTCCTGGTCACGAGCTTTGCATTCGCCGCGCTGGCGCACCCGGCGCGGCGCGCCTATTTCACCTCCGCGTCGCCCTGGATCTCGGTCGTCACCGGGCTCGCGGTGCTGTCGCCGCACATCTATTGGCTCGCGACCACGGGCGCATCGACCTTCACCTACGCGCTGAACCACGCCAACGGCCATGCGGTCAGCTCGCTCGGTGACGTGAGGAATTTTCTGCTGGGACTTGTGGCGGCCATCAGCGTCGCTGCCGTGATCTGGGTGCTCATCGCCGGCACGCGCCTCAAACAATTTCCGGCCGACTTCGCCGCGATGGGCTCAGGTCTTCGACTTCTCTTCTATGTCGCCATCGGCACGATCGCTCTGCCGGTCCTGACGTCGCTCGCGATGGGCACGGATCTGCCGTCACTATGGGCCTTGCAGGGATTGTTCCTGTTCGTCGTGCTGATCGTCTGCGGTGCGCGCTATCCGGTCGAACGGTTCTACACCGTCAATGTCACGGTCATTGTGTCAGGTGTTGCGCTTGTCGCCGTCCTGGTAGCCGCACCAATCCACGCGGTCTATCGCAACAGCCACGGTTATGAAGAGGGACGGAATCTCTACGCGCAAGCTGCGGGCGAGCTCACCCGGCAATGGCGCGAGCTGACCGGCGAGCCGCTCGGCGCCGTCAGTGGCGACGATTCGCTCGCCTTCGCCACGGCCTTCTACAGTCCGGATCATCCGCATTACGCGCGACCGTTCGAGCACCAATATGATTGGGGCCTGCCGCGCAAGACGACGCTCGATCGCGGCTGGGCCGCACTCTGCTTCCGTGGCCAGGATGATTGCGGCCGCTGGATGGAATGGGTCGCCGCGCGCGCCGGAAATTTTGTCAGGCGGGAATTCACCGTGCAGGCGTCGCTGTGGGGCCGGCCGGGCCTGAGTCGGGACGTGGTCGTACTGATGGTGCCGCCGCGTGCGAGCAGCGGCGCATCGCCCGAAAGCGCCGCGCAGGAATTCAGCGCCAGCAAACGAAGTCCGGAGTAGGGGTCCCTCAGCAGTGGCTGTCGCGGACCTGCTCGAGCCCTTCGCTGGCAAAGGGCGGGTTGACGACGGCTTGTTCGGCAGGCGGGGCCGGCTTTTCAGTCTGTCGCCGGTCCTGATCGTGACGTTCGTCGTGGTGTTCCGGTTCCATTGAAGCCGCCTCTCGAATTGCTGCAGGACAACATCGCGAGGGCTGCGAAGTTCCTCACACGATGGGGCGATGATGCGGCTTGAACAGCCGTCCCTTCTCCACCACCAGCACGATCGCGAGCGCTGCAAGCGTCGACAGGAAGAATCCGATCGAGAACGGCAGCAGCGTGCCGTCAAAACTCTGGCCGATCGCCGTGCCGACCGCGATGCCGATCAGCGTCGTGATCGAGCCGTAGAGCGAGGAGGCCGTGCCGGCGATGTGGCCCTGCGGCTCCATCGCGAGGGCGGTGAAATTGGCGACCATCATGCCGAACGAGAACATCATCAGCGCCGACAACACCATGAACAGCGGAAGCGGCAGCACACCGAGGATCTCGGTCAGCAGCATCACGCCGGCCACCGCGGTGTACAGCGTCAGCGCGCCGTGTGAGATCACGCGCATGCCGAGCCGCCCCACCAGCTTTGCGTTGAGGAAGCCGGCGACGGCTGTGCCGGCCGCGATCGCCGCAAAGGCGAGCGGGAAGGAGTGGCCGAGGTGATAGATGCCGGTGAAGACCTGCTGCGCGGAGAACACGAAAGCGAACAGCGCGCCCATGACGGCGCCGGCGGCCGTTGCATAACCGATGGTCTGGCGGTTGGTGACGGTCTGGCGGAAGGCCGAGAGCACGTCGGCGGGCGCCAGCGACCTGCGTTCGGACTCGGGAAGGGTTTCAGGCAGCCGCAGCACGCTCCATGCGAGCGCGAGCACGCCGTAAAGCATCAGCACGACGAAGATGCCGCGCCATTGCGTGACCAGCAGCACCGCCTGTCCGAACGAAGGCGCGATCACGGGCACCGCGATGAAGATCATCATGGCAAGCGACATCACGCTCGCCATGCGGCGGCCGGCATAGCAGTCGCGCACGATCGAGGTCGCGATCACGCGTGTCGCCGAGGTGCCGAGGCCTTGCAGCGCGCGGGCGAGCAGCAGCGTCTCGAACGAGGGCGCCGCAACCGCCAGCACGCTCGCCACCGCATAGACCGCCATTCCGCCGAGCAGCACCGGCCGTCGCCCGAACCGGTCGGACAACGGGCCCATCACGAACTGTCCGGCACCGAAGCCGATCAGGAAGGTCGACAGCACGAGCTGGAGATGATTGGCGTTGGGAATGCCGAAGGCCGCCCCGATATTGGGCAGCGCCGGCAGCATCATGTCCATGGCAAGCGGATTCAGCGCCATGATGGACGCGATCACGACAACGAATTCGGGAAAACCCATCGGACGGTGTCCGGAGGACACCCAGTCGTCAGCATTGACGTCGGACAAAAAGCTCACCCCTGATTTCAGAGGCCATATCTAGTGCCCATGCTGCGTCGCACAACCCATGTTTTGGGATGGCTGTCAGGCGGGACAGCCCTGATGGCCTCGCCATAGAACAGGCGCGTCGCCGCGACGACGATCTGCTCGCGCGTGCCGTCACCCCTGGAGCGCGATGATGCGGTTTGGAAACCAGGGATTCACCATAACCGCGGCGACCGCCCGTCAGGGAGATGAATCCGCAACGCATCCTGTCCAATGTGGCCTGATCGGACGGCGGATCAGGCGCCGAGGGAACTCAGGGAACAGGCAGGTATCAGACGTGTCCGATATCACCGGAACAGCACGATGGTCAGGACCGTCGGCCGACATGGCCGGCAAGCGCAACGTCTGGCTTGCCTGCCTGATCGCGCTGGTGGCGTTCCTGGTGTTCGCCAATCTCGCCAACGATGCCGCGTTCGATGTTCGATACGGCTGGGACGTCCGCGTCAATTGTGCGGCGGTCGATGCACGTGTCGACGGGCTCGATCCGTACTACATGAAAAATCTGAAAGGCACCAAGTTCTCTTATCCCTATCTGCCGGCGACGCTGGATGCCTTCCGTCCGCTGTGTGCGGGCGGCTTCCTTGTCGATCATTACCGCGGCGTCTTTCTCCTCCTCGGCGTGCTCAGTGGACTGTTGCTGCCCGGGATTGGCCGGACACGCAGCTTGCGTGACGTGGCGCTGAGGGGACTTTACGTGCTCGGCGCGTTCGTTGGTTTCGAATGGGTGCTGGCCTCGGGCAATTTCGCGATCCTGGGCGGCGGACTGACGGCCGCAGCGCTCGCTCTTCTGCTTCGCCCCGCCCAGTCCGACGATCGGCATGACGTCCTTCATATTGCAGGGGCGGCAGTGCTCGGCCTCGTCATGTCGTTCAAGCTGGTGTTCTGCCCGGTGCTGGCCGCACTCTATTTCCTGCTGCTGTCGCGGCGGCGGAAACTTGTCCTGATGACGGTGGCGGGCCTCGGCTTCGTGCTGCCGATCCTGGTTTCGGTCGTCTTCTATCCAGGCTTGTTCTCGAGCTGGCTGCTCGCGATCACGGGCGGGATCCCGGGTCAGCGTTCGGTCCAGATCGAGGAGGCCAATCCGTCGCTGCTGCTGCTGGCGCAGACCATCGTGGACCGCGTTGGCTTCGCTGACAGCAAGCCGCTCGTGTTCGCGCTCTACGCGCTGGCGGCGACCGCGTTCGTGCTCGCGCCGCTCGGTTGGTCTCTGCTGCACGCGATCCGCAACAATGAGGGATCGTTGCCGGCGCGCCTCGACCGCTGGCTGATCGATCATCCGCGGGCCGCGATGCGGATCACGGTGCTCGCGATGTACGGCCTCTATCTCTGCTCGCCACGTCTGAAGGAATATGCCTTCTTCGAGCTCGCCGTCTACGCCGCCGTCCTGATCGTCGATCTTCCGGCCGCAGCCCTTGTCGCTGTGCTGACCATCGGCGTTGCCGTTCCGACGCTGGTCTCGATGACGGGGATGTCGATTGAAGGCGGCTTTGTCCAGCTCGCGGTCGCGCTGATGTGTTTCTGGATCCTGTTGCCCGATTTTCGAGCCGGGCCAAAACGCCTCGAGCAGAAGGGCGTGTGTCCATGACAAGCATCGCCTCGTCCGCAGATGCGGCAGAGGAGCGGTCGCTTGCCGCGGGGGCGCCGCGGAGGAGCCGGCTGAGCCGCCTCCTGCTGATCTTGGCCGTGTTGATCCCTACGGCCATCGCCGTCGATCTCAGCGTCAACAAGACCTTCGGCTCGGACGTGCGGGTGAATTGCGCGGCGGTGGACGCCCATCGCGAGGGACTTGATCCCTATTTCGTCAGAAACCTGAAGGGCACTGATCTCTCCTATCCCTATCTTCCAGTCACCCTCGATGCCTTTCGGCCGCTCTGTGCCGGCGGCTTTCTCGTCGCGCACTACAACGCCATCTATCTCGTTCTTGGGCTGATCTGCGTCCTGCTGCTGCCCGGTCTCGGCGGGGGCCGCGAGGGCCTGCGCGACGTCATGCTGCGTGGCGTGTTCGCGCTGGGTGGTTTTCTCGGGTTCGAATGGGTGCTGGCGAGCGGCAATTTCGCGATGCTGAGCGGCCTGCTGACGGCGGCATCGCTTGCGCTGCTGCTGCGTCCCGCGCAGTCCGAAGGGCGCGAGGACGGAAGCTTCATGCCACAGCTCGCCGGCGCGGCGCTGCTCGGCCTCGTCACCTCGTTCAAGCTGGTGTTTGTCCCGGTCCTCGCCGCGCTCTATCTCCTGCCGCAGCCGCGACGTCGCAAGCTTGTCCTGATCGCGGTGGCGGCGGGCATGTTCGCGCTGCCGATCCTGGTTTCGGCGGTGTTCTACTCCGAGCTGTTTTCAAGCTGGTTGAGCGCGATCTTCGGCCAGATTCCCGGACAGCATTCGCCGGGAGGCGAGACAAATCCGTCGCTGCTCTTCCTGGCCCAGACACTTGCGGACCGAACGTCGCTCGCCGGCAGCAAGCCGGTCGTTGCCGTGCTCTATGGGCTCATCGCGGTCGCACTCCTGCTCGCACCGCTCGTCATTTTCGTGCGGCGTATGGTCAGGGCGCACGGCAGCGGCACGAAGATCTCGCCGCTTCAAGCCCTCGACGACTGGCTGATGGATCATCCCGGCGCCGCGATGCGTATCACTGTGCTTGCGATGTACGCGCTCTATCTCTGCGCACCGAGACTGAAGGTCTATGCCTTTTTCGAGGCGGCGCTTTACGCCGCCGTTCTCATCGTCGACTTGCCCGCGGTGATGGTCGCGGTCATGCTGGCGATGGTCATCGCGATTCCGTTCGTGGTGGCGGTCTCCGGCATTGCGTTCGTGGACGGATTCGACCTGCTCGCGGTCGCGATCGTCTGCTTCTGGATCATGCTGTGGGCGCAGACGGCGTCGTCAGTTCAAATGGTGCGGGCAGCCGGGGTCGAACCGGCACAGCGCTTGCGCACCGAGGGATTTTAAGTCCCTTGCGTCTACCAATTCCGCCATGCCCGCTTGATCCAACGAGATCAAACACTTAAGTCCTGCCCAGCGGTCTGGAATTGGCGCTTATCGTGCTGGACAGGCGGTTCTTCCTTAAGCGAGCCGGCGGCACAAGGCAAAGCCTCAATCCCGACATCCGGCCCTGCTTTAGGCATTCTCAATTCACGGGGACTATTTTTCCGGCCATGCCTGCTCCGCTTTCCTCTTCCCTGCGCGCCGGTTGCGCGGTTGCTGCGCTGGTCGCGGCCGCCTTCGCGCTGTCCGGCTGCGCCGGCGTGAGCGAGACGATCGCTCCGGCCTTTGCCGACCCCGCCAAATACGAATTGTACGACTGCAAGCAGCTCGAAGGGGAGCGCAAGGCGCTCGCCGTCCGTACCGCCGACTTGCAGAAGCTGATGGACAAGGCGGAGACCGGGACCGGTGGCGCCGTCGTGTCCGAGCTTGCCTATCGCAACGATTACGTCGCGGTCCGTGGCTCGGCGCAATTGGCCGAAGACGCCTGGCGCCGCAACAGGTGCCGGGAAACGCCGCCGAACGCGGCGCCGGCAACATCTACGCCGCAGCGGCCGGACATCAAGCCCGCTCCGAAGCGCTAAGGTGCTGCAGCTCTCGCGTCAGGGACGCCAGCCGTAGATCCAGTCCTGCCGCGCCAGCATGCGCTCCGGCCCGAGCGCGCGGATCGCGAGATCGCGCGCGAGCGCGAAGGGGCCGCCGAGATGATAGATCCGGCCTTGCTGCCGCGCGGTGCGCTGCACGTTCCTGACACGGGCCTGACGTATCAGGCCATATTGCGTCAGCGCCGCGGCGACGCTGCCTGCGTCCTCGGCGGCCTCGAGGCTCAGATGCCGGGCGAGCACGGCGGCATCCTCGATCGCCATGCCGGCGCCTTGGGCTGCGAACGGCAGCATCGCGTGCACGGCGTCGCCGAGCAACGCGACCGGGCCCTTGCTCCAGGGGCATCCCTCCGGCACGCCGAACAGCGCCCATTTGCGCCAACTGTCGACGGCGGCGAGCATCATCCGCGCCGTCGGCGGCCAGCGCGGCGCGGCGAAGGCGTCCATCACCTCGAAGGGATCGCCGGGTGTGCTCCAGCCCGGTCTGTTCCAGGTGCCGGGCAGCACCGCCACCACGTTGAGCTGGCGGCCGCCCGCGATCGGATAGGCGACGAGATGGGCGTTCGAGCCCATCCAGAGCTGCACCCGCCGCGCGGTGTACTCCTTGGGCAGCTGCGTGGCATCCAGCGTGCCGCGCCAGGCGATCAGCCCGGAGAAGCGCGGCTGCACCTCGGGAAACAGATGCTGGCGGACTGTCGACCAGATGCCGTCGGCGCCGATCAGGGCGCTGGCGAGATCGCTGCGGCGGATGGTTCCGCTGCGATGGACGACCGTCAGTCCCTTGGCATGCAGTGCGACATCCTCGAATGTCGCGCCTAGCTTCAAGTCGATATCGGGATGGTCGGCGACCGCGCCGGCGAGCGCGGATTGCAGGTCGGCGCGGTGGATCACCCAATAGGGCGCGCCGGCGCGATTAACGGCAGCCTCGCCGAGCGGCATCCGCAAAAGTTCGCCGCCGGCCCGCGCGCTCATGATCGAGAGCGCGTCGGGGACGACGGCGCGCAGCTTCAGCCGTTCCGTCAGGCCGAGCTCGACCAGCACGCGGCTGGCATTGGGAGAGAGTTGCAGGCCGGCGCCGATGTCCTCGAGCCGCTCGGCCTTTTCCAGCACGACGATGCGGAAACCGCGGGCGGCCAGCGCAAGCGCAGCCGTCAGTCCTCCGATTCCGGCACCGGCAATGACGATCGTTCGCGGGAGGGCCACCCCTGACCGAGATGAGCGGTCAGGCTACCTTGTCCTTCAGCACGCATTCCGGCGGACGGGCTTCGCCCGCCTTCAGGTCGGCCGCGAAGCGGTACAGCGTCGAGCAGTACGGGCAGATGATCTCGTTGTCGTTGCCGAGGTCCAGGAAGACGTGCGGATGATCGAACGGAGGGTTGGCGCCGACGCACATGAACTCTTGCGAGCCGATCTCGATGACGGGGACACCGGCATCGTTATGGAAGTGCGGGACGACATGGTCGGACATCGTAGTTCATCCTGGAGTGGCAATGGCGGCAGACACAATCAGCAGTGACGCGGCATAATTTCGACGCCGCGGACCATACTGATGGGTGCAGGTGATTGCTAGCCCGGCGGAACCGAAAGGTTCGCAATTGCCCCATGCTCATTTGCTCATGCAAATTCGACACAATCTTGCGGCCTGAGAGAAGCCCTTCTTTCGTCGGGGACGTTGTGTCGCAATTTTGGCATACTATGTCAGTGCACGCGTACAATTGCGGCGAAAGACGAACCATCAGGCGCAACTGATCTTAGGACCGTCCAGGCTCTTGGCATGAAGTGGCTGCGAATCAGCTCAGCGTTGACCGGGATCGCTGCATGCAGCTTTGTGCTCGCGCAGGTAGCGCCGCATGCCCGCGAGGCTGGCGCTGTTCTCGCCGCCCAGGACGATCCGGCGGCGCTGTCCGAGCTCAAGCTCGATGCGGCTCTGGCGCACAACGAGCGCCTGGTTCAGGACAATATCGAGGCGGCGCTTGCGGCCTCCGATGCCGATCTCGCCGACAGTTTTGTCGCGCTCGCGCGTGACCGCAACATCGCGCTGCCCGAGGATCTCCTGAGCCGGGTCAGCGATGCCGTCAAAATCGAAAACTCCACCTCGCATTTCGCCAAGCGCTTTGCCACCGGGCTCGTCACCGGCAATGCCGACGACGTCGCGAGTCTCTCGGGAACGGTGGCCGGCGATCTCTTCGTGATCGGCGATATCAGGGACGTCATCCGTGAAAGCAAGCATCTCGCCATGGGCGAGAACACCGATCGCCTCGTGCTCGGCCTTGCGACCGCGGGCCTCGCGGTGACGGCGGTGACCTATGTGTCGGCCGGCGGTGCCGCGCCGGTGCGCGCCGGGCTGACACTGGTGAAGGATGCCCGCAAGGTCGGGCGGCTCGGCGAAGGTCTCGCCGCATGGGCCGGCCGGTCGGCGCGCGAAGTGGTCGATACGCCGATGCTTCAGAACGCTGTTTCCAAGGGTTCGGTGTTCCGCCCGGGTGAGACGGTGAGCGCGATCAAGGCCGCGTTCCGCGTCGAGAAGGCCGGTGCGCTGGTCCGGCTCGGCAAGGACGTCACGCGCGTGGCCGAGAAGACCGGCACGCGCGGCGCCATGGACACGCTGCGCATCGCCGAGGGTCCGAAGGATGTCGCGCGCGCGGCGCGGCTTGCGGAAGCGCAAGGAAGCAAGACACGCGCGATCATGAAGGTGCTCGGCCGCGGCGCGCTGCTGCTCCTCGGCGGCGCGTTCGATCTCACGCTCTGGCTATTCGGCGCAGCGTTGACACTGTTCGGCCTGTTATCCTCGATCAAGGCGACCACCGAGCGCCTGACACAAGCCTGGTGCGATCGCAGGCGGGCGCGGAGGCTGCGTCAGGCGCGGATCGCTGCTGAGGCCGCTCTGGCAAACACGGCCGTCACGGCCTAAGATCAACCCATCCCCAAAACACTGCGGAACTGATGATGCCGAGCTTTCACAACGGCGCCGTTGAAATTGCCTATCTCGACGAAGGCGAGGGCGATCCGATCATCCTGGTGCACGGCTTTGCCTCGAGCAAGAACGTGAACTGGGTCTATCCGACCTGGGTCTCGGAACTGCGCAAGAACGGCCGCCGCGTCATTGCCCTGGACAATCGCGGTCATGGCGAAAGCGCAAAACTCTACGAGCCCGCGCAGTACTCGATTCCCACCATGGCCGGCGACGTGCTCGCGCTGATGGACCATCTCGCCATCCCGCAGGCCGACATCATGGGCTATTCGATGGGCGGGCGGATGACGGCCTGGCTCGGCCTGAACGAGCCGCAGCGGCTGCGCTCGGCGATCCTCGGCGGCATCGGCATCGGCGGCCTGATCGAGGGCACCGGGCCCGGCGAGAACGTGGCGAAGGCGCTGGAAGCGCCCTCGCTCGACGACGTCACCGATCCCGTCGGCCGCACCTTTCGCGCCTTCGCCGATCAGACCCGCTCCGATCGCCGTGCGCTCGCTGCCTGCCTGCGTGGCACGCGCGATCTCATGACCAGGGGCGAGGCCGCGCGCATCGACGTGCCCGTGCTGATCGCGGTCGGCTCGACCGATGACGTTGCGGGTTCGGCCAGCGCGTTAGCTGCGATCATCCCCGGCTCGGACGTGCTCGATATTCCGGGCCGCGACCACATGCGCGCGGTCGGCGACAAGGTCTACAAGACCGGCGTGCTCGACTTCCTGTCGCGCCGCGGCTGAGGCCTCATCCGCCGGCTCTTCGTCGTCGTCGTCGCCGATCGATCGAAACAGCGCCATCAGCACCACGAAGGTCGCAACCCACACCATGCGCGCGCCGTAGCGGTCGTGCGGGCCCGAGATCACGCCGCAGATGAAGGCGTTGCCGAGCAGGGCCAGCGTCACCGTGGCCGCCAGCAGCGTCAGGTCGTCGAGCCTTCGATGGGCGAGCGCGTGTCCGAGCAGTGCGAGCAGACCCAGCATCGAGACCAGTGCGACCGGCACGTGCAGCCAGTTGATGTAGTCGAAATCGAGGCCCCAATTCTGCTGGCGCGCCGCGCGCATCGGCGCGACCTGCGTCGGGATGTAGCGCTCGATGATGCCGTAGGTGTGCGGAATCCAGACACTGGCGCCTTCGCCGGTCGCCACATGCAGCAATTGCTGCCCCATCGCGCGCAAGGCCGCGCCGGCTTGCCAGGCCGGATAGTCGGCGAGCGATTGCACGACGATGGCCCCCATCTCGTCGTTCATGCCTTCGAAGCGGCCGAGCGTGTTGAACATGCTCTTGCCCCACAGGAATTCATCGGCCGTCGCCGGCAGCTCGTCGCGATAGGGACAGAGCTTGAACTTTTCGCGCGGGCAATTGTCGCTCAGGAATCGCGCGACAATGCCGTCCTGCATCATACGGCCGAACGCGACGCCGGTGCCGCCGGGCGTCCAGGCCCATTTGCCCGACAGCGCGTGGTTGGCCGCGATCAGCATCAGGCCGCCCGCGACGATCGTGAGGCTCGCCTGCGCCAGCCCGGCAATCGGGAGACGGCGCCCGAGGAACGGCTGCATCATCCAGCCGGCGACGCAGAGCCCGAGCAGCACGCCGAGCGTGGCGCTGTGGGTCGCGGCGGCAAAGGCGGTGAAGGCGAACAGCGAGATTTTTTCGAGCACCGAGGTCCGGCTTGCACCAACGATCAGCAGGAACAGCGACAGGATCGACAGTCCCGCAAAGATGTCGGTGAGCAGCATGCTGGCGAGCCAGGGCAGGGCCGTCGACAGGATCAGCAGCAGGCTGATCGCGACGAAGCGGAATGTCTGCATCAGGCCGAGCACGCGCAGCGTCAGCTGCAACAGCCACAACGTCGCCAGCGACTGGACCGCGAGGTTGATCCAGAAGCCGAAATTCTCGCCATAATGCAGATAGAGACCGAACACGGTGGACCGGCTGGGAACGAGATAGCCTTCGTACCAGCGCGCCAGATAGCCGCCGGTATCCCATTGCAACAGCGGATATCCGTTCCAGAATGCCGGCGCGATCAGGAGGAGGGGCAGAGCCACCGCCGCCAGCTGCAGCCAGAACGACCCGGCGGCGCGGGCGCGCAAAATATCGGTGGTGATGCTCAAATCCGCTCCCCGTCCCCGACAGACCATGACCGCAATAACGTTCGGGACGAAATTCACCAATAGTTTGACGCCGCCCGGCTTGAATTTGGCGAGACTCTGACCATTTTGAGCCGACCTTGCCGCTTGGGGCGTTCCGAGAACCTATTGTGTTTCAACGCGTTGGTATGCTTTCGCGGGGCAAGGCACTGTTCACTCTCAGGCAAGCCCGTCAGGACTTTGCCGCCTAGACTGTGCTATAGAGCCAGCCAAACGAGCCAATTCGAAAGAGCAGATCCCATGGCAGTGCATCAGGTCAATCCGGGAGGAAAGCTCGCAACGCTCGATCCGATCTGGGACCGGATCCGCGGCGAGGCGGAGGACATCGTCCATCGCGAGCCCGAGCTTGCGACCTTCATCTATTCGACGGTGCTGCACCACAGCCGCCTCGAGGATTCGGTGGTCCACCGCGTCGCCGACCGGCTCGATCACGCCGCGTTCTCCGGCGATCTGGTGCGCCAGACCTATGACGAAGCGCTGCGCGAGGATCCCGATCTCGGCAACGCCTTCCGCGCCGATCTCGTCGCCGTCTACGACCGCGATCCCGCCACCTCGCGCTTCATCGATCCCTTGCTCTACTTCAAGGGCTTTCACGCGCTCCAGACCCATCGCCTCGCGCACTGGCTCTATCTGAAGGGCCGCAAGGATTTTGCGTATTATCTGCAGAGCCGCGCTTCCGCGGTGTTCCAGACCGACATCAATCCCGCCGCGCGCATCGGCCGCGGCATTTTCCTCGACCACGCCACCGGTTTCGTCTGCGGCGAGACCGCGGTGATCGAGGACGACGTCTCGATCCTGCACGGCGTCACGCTCGGCGGCACCGGCAAGGAGAACGAGGACCGTCATCCCAAGATCCGCCACGGCGTGCTGATCGGCGCCGGTGCAAAAATCCTCGGCAATATCGAGATCGGCCATTGCGCGCGCATCGCCGCAGGCTCGGTCGTGGTCAAGCCGGTGCCGCACAACGTCACGGTCGCGGGCGTGCCGGCCAAGATCGTGGGCGAAGCCGGCTGTGCCGAGCCGTCGCGCACCATGGACCAGATGATCAACGCGCTGGGGCTTTGAGACTAGCGCGTTAAGGGCCGGATATTCCGGCCCTTTTCGTCCCCAAATTCTTTGGCGATTCATGCTGGCGGTTGGCCGCGTCTCGTCCTAAAACCCGCCGACCAATTTTGATCGGAGACTTGCCGTGGACGTCAAAGAAGTCAGAAAGTTAGATGCGTATTTGAAGCGCGTATTCGGCAATCCCAAGATCCGCGTCGTGCCGCGGCCGAAGAAGGACGACTCCGCCGAGGTCTATATCGGCGAGGAGTTCATCGGCGTGCTGTTCGTTGACGACGAGGACGATGATCGCTCGTTCCAGTTCCAGATGGCGATCCTGGAAGACGATCTGGTCGATCAGGAATAGCCACTCTCTCTCGTCATTGCGAGCGACGCGAAGCAATCCAGAGTCCCTCCGCGGATGCAGCCTGGATTGCTTCGCTTCGCTCGCAATGACGGATCCTATCCCCGCGACCGCCGTCGCGGCCTCACAACTCTATTTCTTTGCCAGAATCCGCAGCCGCGCCGTGGCGTCGGCGACCGTAATGCCCTCCGCATCGATGAGCTCGGCTTGCACGACCATGTCGTGCTCCGTCTGCTCGATCACCCGCGCCCGCGCCGTAATGGCTCCCACCGCCGCAGGTCTCAGGAAGCGCGTGTCGAGGCTCCTGGTGACCACGGTCAGGTCAGGCGAGAGTCTTGCGAGCCCGCAAGCCCCGGTGGCGGAGTCCAGCATCGCCGCGAGAAATCCGCCCTGGACGGTCCCGTGCCTGTTGGTGAACGCGACCTGAGCCTGGAAGCGGATCACGGCATGCCCGCTCTCGTCAGTGCCAATCCATTCGCGTCCCAGGAGTTGGGCGCCTGGTGGCAAGTTTTCTGCTGCATCGGTCATATCGGTCGCCGCAATGATTTCGTGACGGTAAGGGGTATCAAGCAGTCGATCCCGCGCAAGGCGGTTCAGTCAATCTGCTCGCCAACGAGATGACGATACGTCCTGCGCTTTGGCGCTGGATGGCGCAGCTATTCGTTCATGGCGAAGAGCGCGGCCATTACGGCGACACTCAGTCACATTAGATGTAGGTCAACGAGAAGACGGTGGCGGTCGCGCAAAATCAGCGGATTTGGCGCACTGTCAGCGTAGCCTCTTGAAGCCTGTACCTGCGGTGCCGAAGCTAATTACAAACTTCCACTATTCCCCCCCGCCGCCATAGATCGGTAGGACTGGCCTGTTGTGCGCGACAGCCAGGCTGAACCGGACGACAACCCGCGTTGTTGCAAATCATTTGTCCGGTTGCTTGCGGCTTCGCGGGCGCGGCCTCGCCGTTCTTCCTTTGGTCGTCTCGCTTCTTGGCATCCTCGCGGGTCGCAACCGGCTTCTTGTCCTGGACCTTCTCGCATTCATTGTCATCGTTGATGCGATAGCCGGCGCGGCATGCGATCTTCACGCAAGCGTCGCCGTCGGCTTTGAAGCCATGATCGCACACCAGCGGGCAGACCCGGCCCGGCTTGGCCTTGATCGCGTCGAGCGCGTCGAAGCTCGCGACCTTGGCGTCGAACTTCGTCCCGGCATATTTGTTGAACAGCGTCAGCGAGCGTTGCGATGACGCATTCCAGTCGCCATCGGCAGCGGTGGCCAGACAGCCGACGCGGCGCAGCTCGGACTGAACGAGCTTTGCCGTGTCTGCGGGGGACAAGCTCGGCTGCGATGAGGTCGGCGCAACGGCTGCAACCTTCTGTGCGCTATCGGCGACTTGCTGCTTCTCGGCAGCTTGCTTCTCTGCGGCAGCCTTGTCGTTCGCGATCTTGTCGGCAAGCGCCTTCTCAGCGGCTTGCTTGTCGGCCAACGCTTTCGCGACCGCGGCCTCGGCGTCCTTGCGGCGCTGCTCGGCTGCGGCCGCCTTGGCCTCCTCGATCTGCTTGGCCTTTTCCGCGGCAAGGCGGACGTTTTCGGCGGCCTTGGCGGCGGCGGCCGCTTTCTCCTGCTCGGCCTTGTTGGCACGCTCGGCTGCGAGCCTTGCCTTTTCGTCTTCGGCTTGGCGTGCCTTCGCGGCCGCAATTGCGCGCGCCTCCTCGGCCGCGACGTTCTTCAGTTGCGCGCGGGCGAGGCCCGCATAGAATCCGTCGGGATAGGCCTGCAGGAATGCTTCCCATGCGTCTCGGTTTCCCGCCTGGAGCGCCAGCTCATAGTCCCGGCGCACGCTGTCCTGGGGATTGGCTTGCGGGCCCGGCGCTGCTGCCGGTTTGGCCGGCACCAGCGAAACATCGTCGCCGCCGAGCGAGCCGTACACATACGGCTCCTGCTTGTAGCCGGTGGTCTTGAGGACGTCGTCGCGCACGAAGCCGAACGCCTTGCGGAGGTCGAGGCCCGGCATCGGCAGACGCTCGACGAGAGCGGTGGCAAACGGGCTGTTCTTCGCGTCGCCGTCCGAGGCGGTCGAGCCGGCCTTCGCCGCGAAGGCAATCATGGTGTTCGGGCTGGTCGGCTCGACCTTGGCAAGGCCACGCCCAATTGCCCGGGCGGCGATCGTCCGCTTCATGGTCTTGGCGAACGGGTTGTCGCGACAGGCATCCAGGATGACGAGTCGGAGCTGCTTGGCAGGCTCGACCGCGAACAGGGCGCGGTCCAACGGCAGCGTTTCGTCGAGGACGTCGCTGTCGGTCTCGAGCGTCGCATCGGTGGGGATCAGATAATTCGTCCCGTCGAGCTCAATTCCGTGGCCGGCATAATAGACCACCGCAACGTCGGCCTCGCGCGCCTTGCCACCAAAATCGCGCAGCGCCTTGCGCATCTCGGCGACGTTCAGGTCGAGCTTGACATCGACCGTATCGAAGCCGGCCTTCCTGAACATGCCGCCGACCAGCGCGGCATCGTTCGCGGGGTTCGCCAGCCTCGCCACGTTCTTGTAAGCCGAGTTGCCCATGACGAGCGCGACGCGCCTTTCGGCCTGTGCGGAGCCGGTCCCAAGCCAGGTCGCAAACCAAGTCGAAACAATCAACAAAACAAACAGCCGAAGCCGCATTCCAGCCCCCGAATGCAATCGCGTCAGATTATTCGCAGAATGGCCAAATGCAATCCACGATCAGTGATGCTTGTCACACATCCCTGCGCCATCCAGTCAACGGGGCGCCGAGCCGGGATGCGTGACCGCATCATTCAAATCAAATTCCCCACGATGCCCAGTGTGCCCCTGTTTTGCCCGACGGGTCAAGCTCGTCTTCGAAAAAAACGAAGCCATGCCCATGCCTGTCTACTGTGCATGGGGTTGTTTTCGACTTTTTGTCGGGCTGGCTCCGCGTTCAGCTCCGCGGCCCGCGCAACTGCGTTATCAGCCGCTCCATCGCGTCCGCGACGTCGCGCCATTGCGACAGCCAGCTGCGCGGAAAGCGGAAGGTGAGGTCGGCGCCGCCGACGCGGCGCTCGGACAGGCACATGCCGGGCGTGGCTGCATCGCGCGTGCAGCGCGCGGCGAGGGCGGGGCTCGTCGCGGAATAGAAATCCTCGCTGCCATAGGGCGTGTCGCTGCGGAACATCCGCATCGTCAGCCCATCGCCCGGCGTTGCCGCAGCCTGGTCGAAATAGCGCGGATAGATCGTCGCGGTTCGCTGCTGGGGCGACAGCGCATCGTGATGCGCCGATATCGACAGGAAGATGCGGTCGATCGGCTGCATGGCCGTGTCCACGCTGTCGGCAGTCACGTGCCGCGGTCCGTTAGGCGCGTCCAGCGAGGGATAGAGGAAATCGAGATCGATGCGCTCCTGCGGTCCGGAGTGCCGCTGGATCTTCATCCGGATCGCCGAGATCGGCAGGTTGAACAGCGTTCCGCCGACGCTGACCGGCAGCTTGTCCGGCGCGTCCGCGCCGCCGGTGCTCCAGGTCGGCCACAAGAGATAGGCGACCAGCGCGATCGCGCTCGCCGCGAATACACCGGTGAGCGCAAACGGGACGAGATGCGCCCGGGCGCGCGTCCTTGCGCTTGTCCTTGCGCTTGTCTTGGAAGAGCGAGGGGAGGTTGCCGAAAACACCGTCATGACGTCGCGCAAATGGCCCGGGAGGTCGGCCGGTGGCCGACGAATCACCGGCGAATATGCCACGCGGCGGCGATTTCGCGGAAGGTTCCCGGCTACCGGGAACGGGGGAGAGCTCTGCGCGGGCCGGGCGCCAGCGTTAACCTTCGCTTAAGGATAATGTAGCGTTAACCGGCACGATTTGTCACAGGAAAGCACCTCGCGTTGCGTATGGGCGGACTTCCGATGACACCTGAAGCTTTCAACACTCTCTTCTCGATCTGCATCGGCTTCGCGCTCGCGGGCGCGCTCGCAAACGGATACCAGGCGATGTCGCAACGGCCCGCCGGTTTCGGGCTGTTGCAGGAGGGCGTGGCCCCCAGGACATTTGCAGCGGTACCGTTCCTGGTGTTCGCGGCGCCCTTCATCATCATGCGCAACACGCTGCGCGGCATGCGGCTGGAGAGCCGCCGCTTCGAGTTCGTGATGATGGCGACCGTCATCGCCGGCTTCTGGAGCATGATGAGCGGCACCTTCTTCCTGATGACGCTGCGCGCGACCGGCGTGCTGGGCTGACGCCTTGCAGGGCTGCCCGCTGCGGCGGCCCTTTGCCTCCGCGCCGTCGTTTCGCTATGGCTGAGGTTGAAGTGACAGGAGACCTCCATGGCGATCTACGAGCTCGACGGGCAGGCGCCCGATCTTCCCCCTGACGGCAATTACTTCATTGCGGAGACCGCGACAGTGATCGGCCGCGTGCGCCTGAAGCCGGGCGCCAGCGTCTGGTTCGGCGCGGTGCTGCGCGGCGACAATGAGTGGATCGAGATCGGCGAGGGCGCCAACGTGCAGGACGGTTCGACCTGCCACACCGACCTCGGCTTTCCGATGGTCATCGGCAAAAACTGCACCGTCGGCCACAACGTCATCCTGCACGGCTGCACCATCGAGGAGGGCGCGCTGATCGGCATGGGCTCGATCGTGATGAACGGCGCCAGGATCGGCCGCAACAGCATCGTCGGCGCCGGCTCCGTCATCACCGAGGGCAAGGAGTTTCCCGAGCGCTCGCTGATCATCGGCTCGCCCGCGCGCGTGATCCGCACGCTCGACGACGCCCAGGTGCAGAAGATGGGAAGTGCTGCGCGGTTCTACGTCGCCAACGGTCCGCGCTTCAAGAAGGGCCTGAAGCGGATCGGCTGAAGATGGACGCGGATCCGCCGATCCGTGGTTCCATACCGTAACAATACGTGCCGGCAATTTAATCCGCCGCTAGCGCAATCAGGCTACCTTGGCGCGCTTACAACCAGGAGGAGCGTCGCCATGGGCGCTGCGACACTTGGATCCAGGCTCGACGCCGGAACCAAACTGTTCAAGAAATTCGCTAGCTTCGCGCGCGGTACCGACACGCTCAGCGTCGCGGAGAAGGTGTACAGCATCGCGGGCTTCCTCGCGATCGTCACCACCTTCCTGCTCGTGATGTCGGTCCAGACGGTCCGGTTGCAAACGTCCTATCGCCACATGCATGCGACCTCCGTGGAAGCAGCGATCAACACTGGACGCATCAATGCGATGATCTACGCCATCGTGATGGAATCGCGCGGCATCTACATGTCCAGTGATCGTGGCGCGATGAGGCCGTTTGCCGACGGGCTGGTGCGGCGCAATCACGAGCTCGCTGTCGCCGTGAAGAGCATGGAGCGGACCGCCGGCGACGACGACGCCGAGCAATTGGCGAGCTTCCGTCAGCGCATCGCGCAATTCATCGACTTCCGCCAGGAGCTGGCGCGACGCGGGCTCGAGATCAGCCCGGCGGCAGCGCGCGAGTGGGGCGACAATGATGCCAACCGGACGCTGCGCAGCAAGCTCAACGTCGACCTCGAGGCGCTCGAACGCATCTACAGGCAACGCGCCAGCGAGGCCGACGACCTCGCGAACGAGAACCGCTACGCTGCCGCCTATCTGTTCATGCTCGGACTCGTCGCGCTCGTTCTCGCCGGCCTCAACGTCGTCGTGATGCGGAGCGCGGTGGTGGGCGCGCTGGCCGAGATCACGCAGGCGACCGACCGGATTGCGGACGGCGACGTCAAGAGCGAGGTGCCGCATCTGCGCCGTCACGACGAGATCGGACATCTTGCGCGCGCCGTGCAGCACTTCCGCGACGCAGTGGCGCGCATTTTCGAGCTGGAGGAGCTTGAGCTCGGTACCGCGCAGGCGCGCGACGCTGCAAGGAGAGAGCGCGACAAGTTCAACGACAAGTACCAGGCCAAGAAGTGGCAGCTCTCGGCAGCGATCAACAGCATGCCGCAGGGCCTGATCATGCTCGACGGCAAGGCGGCCGTGGTCGTCGCCATGAACACCAATTACCGGCGGATCTACAATCTGCCCGAAACCATCCAGGCGGGATCGACGCTCGAGGAAATCCTCCAGCACCGCGTCAAGAGCGGATTGTTCAGCGGCGACGTCGCAAAATATGTCGCGGCCGTTCGCGAGCGCATCGCCAGGCGTGAGCCGACGGCCTATGAGATCAGCCTGAACGACGGCCGCATCATCAAGATCTACGAGCGTCCGATGGACGGCGGCGGCTGGGTGTCGGTGCAGGAGGATGTCACCGAACAGCGCCAGCGCGAGCGCATGCTCGAACGCATGGAGCGTTTCCTCGCCACCATCATCGAGAACGTGACCGAAGGCATCATCGCCAAGGATGCACGGAACCAGCGCTACGTCTTCGTCAACAAGGCGGCCGAGAAGATGATCGGCATGTCGCGGGGCGAGATCATCGGCAAGACCGCGCGGGAATTGTTCTCCGCCGAGGCGGCCGAGCTGATCGAGCGGCGCGACCGGCAGCTTCTCGCACAGAAGCAGCAGCTCGAACCTATCATCGATACGATCGACAATCCGACGCGCGGGCGCCGCGTGATCTCGGCCCGCCGGGTTCAGATCGGCGGCGCCGGCGAGGAATCCCACATGTTCGTGACCATGGTCGAGGACCGAACAGAGAAGATGGTGGCAGCCGCGTAGCGCTACGCGATCAGTTTGCGCATGATCGTGGCTGCCACCTGTTTCAAGCTGATGTGACTGGCTTGGCTCCGGAACCTGTCTTTGCCGCAGCCGTTGGTGAGGCAGGGAGAATCTCCGATGACCAGATCGTCCGCAAGCGCTTCCATCAAGACGCTGATCGTGATCTTCGCTCTCGCTGCGACGCCAGCGATCTCGTTCGCGCAAACCATCGGCGGGTCGACCGGATTGACTGGCGGCGTCCCCAAGGCATCAGCGCCGCCGCCCGGCACCAACAGCTTGGGCACGGCGCAATCGTCCGGCGCGAACACGGCGCCGGGGGTGACCACAGGCGCCGCTTCCGGATCGAACGCCGACGCCGATGCAACGGTGAGCACCGAGAACCGGCAGCTCGACAAGAAGATGAAAAGCATCTGCCGTGGCTGCTGATGCTCGCGTGGAAGTGAGCCTGTCCGCCTATCATCCGTGATCGAGTGACATTAGCTTGGCCTCGCTTTGGAGCGTGGACGGTTTCCACGCGGAGGATGAGTTGATGTTGCGCAAGATGATCATGACCGCACTGGCTGTCGCAGCCGTCGGTCTCGCAGCGCCCCAGGTGGCGCAAGCGCGGGGCGGTTTTGGCGGAGGCGGCCATTGGGGCGGCGGTGGCTGGGGACACGGTGGCTGGGGCCATGGCGGCTGGGGTCATGGCTGGCACGGCGGCGGCTTCTGGCCGGGTGTCGCAATCGGCGCTCGCATCGCAGGCGCCGGCTATTACGGCGCGTATGGCTACCCGTACTATGGCAACCCCTATTATTATGGCGTCGGCTACGAGGACTACGGCGCGCAGTGCTACCCCGTGCGGAAGCGGGTCACGACGCCAGCGGGCTGGCGCGTCCGTCGCGCTCAGGTCTGTGAATAGGAGCTGCGACCAGCGTGGGTGCCCGTCTGAGGCACCAGACTACCGAGGCAGCAAAAAACAAGGCCGTTGACGCAGTATACCGTCAACGACCTTGCCAGCCCCGGATATTGAAATCGGCTCACGCCATCCGGTATGGGCGAGCATCGCGCGGAATCATACGGGCGAGTGTGATCCATTTCACAAGTGACGAAAATAAAAGGCGGCGGCGCGGGATCTAATCAGCCGCGTGAGCGTTTGCGGGCGCTGGCATGGCGGTTACGCGCAGGTTTCCTCGAGGTAACCGAGGGCCTATCCGCCTCGGTGGAGCGGACACTGGCAAAGGATTGCCGCAGACCGTCGATGGATTCGTTCAAATTGGCGACCTGGTCCGACAGTCGCTTGGTATCGGCCTGCTGCGAGGCGAGCAGCCGCTTCATGGTCAAAAGCTGGTCCTGCACGACCTGGAGCTGGTCGATCGATTCCTGCTGGGTCGCTTCCAGCCCCTTGGTCTTCTCGACGAGTTGCTCGGAGGCCTGCGCCGTGCGCGCCTGAAGCTGCCGCGATGCGACTACCCGGTCGGTCTCGGGCGTAGCGCCAGTATAGGCGCGCCAGATCGCGATCGAGGTCACGCCTGCGATCAGCAGCAGCAGCGCTACGGCCGTGAGCGCGATCGGCTGGGCACCGAGACGGAGGAGCGGATTGGACGTTGTGTCCTCTGCGAGATCGATCATCGCTGACAAAACCCAAATTGAAACTTGGTGAGTGGCGAAGAGCGGCAGCGCAAGAACGCAGAACGAGGCGGCCGGGGCGTCCCGAAAGCGTTACAGTTCAGCAACAAATGGGACGAAAAGGTGGCCGCCGGCGGAAAAAGCGCAATTGACCCAGGGCCACGGCTCCGGCGGCACGCCCAAAAGAAGTCCCTGTCCAGGCCGAATTCGGCTTGAGCGGGCAGTATCAGAATATGCTTAGCAGCCCACCGTGCTAGCGGCGGGGAAACGGGGCCGTTACGGGCGCGCGGCCTTCAACGAAGGCTGGATCGTCATGCGATAGGCAATGAAGGCGCTGCCGTCGAACGTCTCCAAAACCTCGTCACAGGCCGGACAGCGATACTCGCCTGTGTTGGCGGGCGGCGTAGCGAGCTCAAGTCGCCGAAAACCGGCCCCGCACGCTGAGCAGGTGACATCGTCCTTTTTCATACAAACCCCGTAAAAATACTGGCGCGGCCTCTTAGCACAGCTTCGGGCGAAACCGGGGACGCTTATGACAGATACATAAAATTTGATCGCGCTATCAGCGTGTGGACCGCAGGCTTACGGCTGAAACGGCGCAAATGGGCCTGAATAGGTCTTCGACCGCGGCGCCGCGTAGGGACCGAGCCGCGAGGTCGTCAGCCCAAGCCGCACCAGTCCCTCGGCCAGTGTCACCGCAGCGGCGACGCCATCGACCACGGGCAGGCCATGAGTGGCAGCCAGTTCGGCGGCCAGATCAGCCATGCCGGCGCACCCGAGCACGATGGCCTCGGCGCGGTCGTCGCGGATCGCGGCCGTGATCTCCGCGGAAATTTTGCCAAGGGCATCTGCGTTGCGCTCCTCGAGCGCGAGCACCGGGACCTCGGCGGCTCGGACGCGGGCGCAGCGCTCGGCGAGGCCGTATTTCCGTAAATTGTGTTCGATCGGCACGATGGAGACACCGAGCGTCGTCACCACCGCAAAGCGCGCTGCGATCAGGCTCGCGATGTGAAAGCCGGCTTCGCCGATACCGATCACCGGCGCCTTCGCCACAGCGCGTGCCGCGTCGAGGCCGGTGTCGTCGAAGCAAGCGATGAGATGCGCGTCCGCGCCGTCGCGGTCGGCTTCGCGGATGCAGCCGAGCATGCCGGGGACTGCGAAGGCCTCGTCGTAAAATCCCTCGATCGAGACCGGCCCCATCGCGGGCTGGCGTGCATCGATCACAGTATCGGGCAGCGCGATCGCGCGCGCCGCCGCGGCGATCTTCGCCGTCATCGTGGCCGTGGTGTTGGGATTGACGACGTGCAGTCGCATCGTGATCAGACGAGCCCTTTGCCGGCGTCCGAGCCTTTGGCCGCCTGCCGCTTGTTGAGCATGTGGATGGTGCCGAGCGCAAGCGTGATCACCGCAAAGGACACCGCGGAGATGATGGTGCCGAGCGCATAGATGTCCGGGTTCGTCACGGTCGTGGTGAGGCCCTGGAGATCGAGCGGCAATGTATTCACCGCGCCGATCGCCTGGCTGGAGCGCGCGAGTTCGTCCCAGGACAGCGTGAAGCCGAACAGGCCGATACCGATCACCGAGGGCAGGATGATCGGCAGCACGACATGACGGAAGGCCTGCCACGGCGTCGCGCCGAGATCACGCGCGGCTTCCTCGAGCCGGGGATCGAAGCGGTTGAAGATCGCAAACATGATCAGGAGGCCGAACGGCAGCGTCCAGGTCAGGTGCGCGCCGAGCCCGGAGGTGAGCAGGCCCATCGAGGTCTCGAAACTCTCGTTCCAGTGCGCCTTGATCAGATCGTCGACGATGCGGAATTCGAGCGAGATCCCGAGCGAGGTGATGATCGAGGGCACGATGAGGCTCGCGATCGCCGAATAGAACAGAATGCTCTGCGCCTTGAACTTCCGGCGGAAGGCCATGCCGGCGGCGACCGACAGCACGACGGTGACGGCCATCACGATGACGCCGAGCAGCAGCGAGCGGCGGAAGGCCGCGCCGAGATCGACGATGCCGGTCCCCTGGAACAGCTTTGTCAGCCAATAGGTCGACACGCCGTTCATCGGGAAGGTGAGGCCGCCTTGCGGCCCCTGGAACGACAACACGTAGATCGCAATCATCGGGCCGTAGAGAAACAGCACATAGGCCGCGAAGAAGATCGCGAGCACGTAGAACGAGCGCGAGCGTCCTTCCTTCATCGCCTACAGCTCCTTCTTGATGTCGACGATGCGCGACATCATGGTGATGATCAGGAAGGTGATGACGAGCAGGATCACGGCATTGGCGGCCGCGGCCGGGAATTGCAGCGCGTTCACCCGCGTCTCGATGATCTTGCCGGCGGCCGCGATCTGCTGGCCGCCCATCACGCCGATGGTGATGAAGTCGCCCATCACGATGGTGATGACGAAGATCGAGCCGATCACGATGCCGGGTTTGGCGAGTGGAATGATGACGTTAGTCAGCGTCTGGAAGCCGGTGGCGCCCGCGTCATAGGCGGCCTCGATCAGCGACTTGTCGATCCGGATCATCGAATTGAAGATCGGCACCACCATGAAGAAGGTGAAGAGGTGAACCAGCGCCAGCACCACGGAGAATTCGGAGAACAGCAGCCATTCCACCGGCTGGTTGATCAGGCCTGTCTTCATCAGGCCGGAGTTCACCAGGCCATTGCGCCCGAGCAGCGGGATCCAGGCGATCATGCGGATGACGTTGGAGGTCCAGAACGGGATCGTGCAGAGCAGCGACAGTCCCATCTGCCAGGTCTTGGACTTGACGTGGAAGGCAAGGAAATAGGCGACCCAGAAGCCGATGAAGAGCGTGATGGCCCAGACCAGGAAGCACAGCTTCAGCGTCTTCAGATAGGTCTTGGCGATGGTGCAGAGATCGGGCAGCTGCGCGATGCAGCCTTCAAACGTGTCGGTGTAGCCGCGGCCGGAGAAGGCCGGCAGCAATTGATATTCGTTGTAGTCCCAGAACGAGACGATGACGACGAAGACGAGCGGGATCAGGAAGAAAGCGAGAAACACCAGCATCATCGGACCGGCCTGAAGCCAGGAGATGAAGGAGGGCGACAGGCGCGTCGGCTTTGCGGCGCGCGCTGTGCCCGACCCCGGGATCAATCCCGGGGCTGCCTGTTGCAGGATGTCTTCCGACGTATCCATCACGCGGCGATGAACTCGTTCCACTTGCGGACCATGTAGTCGTTCTCGTCCATCACGGCGTTCCAGCAGGCGACGCCGCCCATGCGGTCCTCGTAGGAGCCGCCGTCACGCACGGAGCCTGCCTTCTCCAGCAGCGAGCCGTCGGGCGCCTTGATGTCCTTCTCGGCCGGCTTGCCTTCCATCCAGTAAGCCCACTCGTAGGGCTCCATGTTGGCTTTCGCGGTCGAGAGCACGGCCGAGTAATAGCCCTGGCGGTTGAGGTACGCGCCGGCATAGCCGGACAGGAACCAGTTCACGAACTCATAGGCCCAGTCGAGCTTCGGACCCGAGACGCCCTTGGAGACGCAGAAGCCCGAGGCCCAGGAGCGATAGCCTTCCTTCAGCGGCTGGAAGGTGCAGGCGATGCCCATCGAACGCACCTTCGTCACCGCCGGCGACCACATCGACTGGATGACGGTCTCACCCGAGGCCATCAGGTTGACGCTCTCGTTAAAGTCCTTCCAGAACGCGCGGAACTGGCCGGCCTTCTTCGCCTCGGTCATCACCTTCATGGTGAGATCGATCTCTTCCTTGGTCATGTTGCCCTTGTCGGCATATTTGTACTTGCCGGTGGCTTCCACGACCATCGCGGCATCCATGATGCCGATCGAGGGGATGTTGAGGATCGAGGCCTTGCCCTTGAACTCGGGGTTGAGCAGCTCAGCCCAGGAGCTGATCGGGCGCTTGATGATGTCGGGGCGGATGCCGAGCGTGTCGGCATTGTAGACGGTCGGGATCAGCGTGACGAACTCGGTCGCCGACGTCGCGAACTTCTTGGAGTCCTTGCCTTCGAGATAGAGCACCTTCCACGGTGCGGTGCCCTGGCCGCCGATCTTCTTCCCGCCGGGCGTCTCGCCCTTGGTGAAGACAGGCGTGATGTTGTCGAATTCCTTGATCTTCTTGGCGTCGAGGGCAAGGATGTTGCCCGACGGCACGATCTTCTTCAGCGAGAAATATTCGATGTCCAGCACGTCGAAGGAATTCGGCTGGGTCATCACGCGCTTGGTGACGTCGTCGGTGGTCGCGGTGATGTATTCGATCTTGATGCCGGTGTCCTTCAGGCACTGCTTGGAGATGTCGTCGCCCTCGTTCACGGCGGTGCCGAGATAGCGCAGCACCTTCGGCTCGGCCGACATCACGTAGGGGAAGCCGGTGATGGCGCCGGAGCCGGCGGCAAGGCCCGCCAGACCCGCGGTGCTCTTGAGTAGCGTGCGGCGGCTGACGCCGGTCTTTTTGGTGGTCTCGGTCATTCCAGTCACTCCTCTGTGTTGCGCATTTTCTAGAGATGACGGCGCTATTGCAGACGTTGCGCCTTGGCGGGATCCCAGGTGGCCAGCACGCGATCGCCCGGACGGAACGGGTGGACGTCGAAGGCGGCTTCAGGAACGTGAGAGAACAGGGCGGTGCCGTCGTCGAGCGTGAGCGAGACGGCGACATAGGAGCCCTGGTACTCGGTCTGGGTCAGCAGCGCCGGCGCGCCGAACGCGCCGTCAGTGACCGGCTTGATGCCGAGCTGATCGGCGCGCACGGCGATGAGGCTGCCGGCGTCGCTGAGGACGTTGTGGCCGCCGATGAAGCGCGCCACGAATTCGGTGCGGGGGTGGTGGAAGATGTCACGGGCCGTGCCCTGCTGCTCGATCCTGCCCTGGTTCATCACCACGATGTGGTCGGCGAGCGCCATCGCCTCTTCCTGGCCATGAGTGACCTGGATGAAGCTGATGCCGAGCTCGCGCTGCAGCCGTTTCAATTCGCCGCGCATCCTCACCCGCAGGAACGGATCGAGCGCGGACAGCGGCTCGTCGAGCAGGAGGATCTGCGGCTCGGTGATCAGCGCGCGGGCGAGCGCGACGCGCTGCTGCTGGCCGCCGGAGAGCTGGGCCGGCAGGCGGCCGGCGTAGGGGCTCATCGCCACCAGCTCCAGCAATTCGCCGGCACGCTTGTGCCGCGTCGCGCGATCGACGCCGCGCATTTTCAGGGCAAACGCAACATTGTCGAGCACGCTCAGATGCGGAAACAGTGCGTAGGACTGAAACATCATCGCCGTGCCGCGCTTGGCGGGCTCGAGGTCGGTGACGTTCTGCGCGCCCAGGATGATGTCGCCCTCGCTGACCGCCTCGTGGCCCGCGACCATGCGCAACGTCGAGGTTTTGCCGCAGCCGGAGGGGCCGAGCAGGCAGCAATAGGTGCCGGCGGGAATCTTCAGATTGACGGTGTCGACCGCCAGCGTCGTGTCGTAGCGCTTGGTGACGGCGACCAGTTCGAGAGCGGCGGGAGTGGCCATGGTGTGTCCGGGACGATGTAGTGTTCCGCCTCTCTCCGCAAGGTCCGTGCCAACAGCGCAAATCTGGTCGAATCTAAAAACTGTGCAGCGGAGTCAGGTCGTTAGATCGAATTCGGCGCGGTTGTGCAGCGCACGGGCCGCGCAGGGATGTGCACACGAAATGGGCGGAGATTGTATAAAGTTTCGCCTGTGATTGGATACAGCTCGTCGATTACCATACGAGGCCAAACGTCGTCGACCAAGCCCTCAAACTCAGCCTTCGAACTAATGGCCGCCAAATCCCGCCCAAAATCCGATGCGCCCGACGTGAGCGATCGCGTCAGCCGGATCAGGGAGGGAGTGACTGCGGCGATCCTCGAGCATCGCCTGCTGCCGGGCACCAAGCTCGGCGAGGACGAGATCGGCGAGATCTATGGCGCGAGCCGCACGCTGGTCCGCACGGCGCTGCAGCAGCTCGCGCATGAGGGCATCGTCAACATCGAGAAGAACCGCGGCGCCTTCGTTGCGCGCCCGACGCCGGCGGACGCACGCGAAGTGTTCGAGGCGCGCCGCCTGATCGAGCCCACCATCGTCGATCACGCTGTCGATGCCGTCTCGCCCGCGTGGATCAATCGCCTTCAGCAGCACCTCACTGAGGAGCGCGAGGCCGAGCTGCGTGGCGACGCGCGCGCCTCGGTCCGGCTCTCCGGCGACTTTCATCGGCTCATAGCCGAGATGAGCGGCCACAGCATCTATCTCGGCTTCCTGAAAGAGCTGATCGCGCGCTCTTCGCTGATCATCCTGCTCTATCGCCGTCACGACACGCCGGCCTGCGGCACTGATCATCACGCCGAGATCGTCACCGCGATCCGCACGCGCGACAAGCAGGCCGCACGTTCGCAGATGCTGTCGCATCTGAACGAGATCGAGGCCGAGCTGTTCCTGAAGGATCCCGCCGCCGACGAGCTGCGGCTCGCGGACGTGCTGGGCGCGTAAGCGAGCCGCACGGCCTCCTAGGGCAGCGAAGATCCCTCGTTGCGTCTGACGATCTTCAGCACCAGCAGACCGGCGCCCAGGATCAGGAAGAGAACCCCGACGAAAGTCGTGTCGCCGGATTCGAAGGTCACGCCGACTGCGGTCAGCAGGCATCCGACGATGATCGCGAAGAGCCCGCCGAGCTTCTTGATGAGCAGGACGTGTCCGTCACTTGTTTGTGCCGCCATGTTACGCCTCATCACTTGTTGTCGCGCCTGCGTTCGCTGCCCCTGCTGTCATATCCCCGTCGAACAGGCTCCGCCCATCGTACGCTCGATCGCGCTGGTTGCAATCTTGCGTTGACCGCAAACGTTTCGTGGCAATTGCATTTAATTTGAGTTCGACGCTTGTGAGGCAGACGCACTTACTCAATTGCCTAAAATTCCCGAGGCGATCATCTGTTGCGATGCATCACCGTCGGAGTGGTATGGCTGAACTGCAGAATCGCCCTATAGTTGTAAATTGACTCCGCATCGACATCAGCATCAACTTGCTGCGCGCTTTGAGTTCTGGAGCGGAGCCGACACCAGGCGCACCGTTCCTCGGAGTAGTGCAATGGCGCCGCATGCCGTCGTCGAAGAGCGGGAGCCTGCGTATGTCTCGACCGGCCATCTGCCGGGTCCGGAGGCTGTGCAGTCGCTGGTGAACGAGGCGCAGCGACGCTTTCAATCAAACCGCGACGGTGAGAATTCGCAGGTCTATCCCGCGCTCGCGCGGGTGCCGAGCGAATTGTTCGGCGTCTGCGTCGTCGGCACCAGCGGGCGCGTCTATGGCGCCGGAGATGTCGACTACGAATTCTCGATCATGAGCGTGTCGAAGCCGTTCCTGTTCGCGCTGGTCTGCGAGACCATCGGGCCCGAGGAGGCGCGCGCAAAGCTCGGCGCCAACGCGACCGGGCTTCCATTCAATTCGCTCGCCGCGATCGAGCAAGGCAGTGGCCGCACCAATCCGATGGTCAATGCCGGCGCGATAGCGACGACCAGCCTGGCGCCGGGCGCGACTGCCGGGGCGCGGTGGACATTCATCCATGACGGGCTCTCGCGCTTTGCCGGCCGCACGCTGCCGCTCAACGAAGAGGTCTATGCGTCAGCCTCGCAGACCAATTTCCGCAACCGCAGCATCGCGCGGTTGCTGGAGAGCTACGGCCGCATCTATTGCGACGCCAAGGAAGCGACCGATCTCTACACGCGGCAGTGCTCGCTCAATGTGAGCGCCCGCGATCTTGCCGTGATGGGCGCGACGTTGGCCGATGGCGGCGTCAATCCGGTCACGAAGCAGCGTGTCGTCGATGCCTCGGTCTGCCATTACGCGCTCGCCGTCATGATCACCGCCGGGCTGTATGAGACGTCAGGCGACTGGCTCTACGACATCGGCCTGCCCGGCAAGAGTGGGATCGGCGGCGGCATCGTCGCGGTGTCGCCGGGCAAGGGAGGATTCGGCACCTTCGCGCCGCCGCTCGACGCAGCTGGCAACAGCGTCCGGGGACAGCTTGCCGCAAAGTTCCTGTCGCAGCGGCTGGGGATGGATCTGTTCGTATCGCAACCGGAACAGTGAATGCGCAAAAAAGATCGGCGGCCCGCTGGCCCGACCGATCGCAACGCCGATTAACGGGAGGACGCCATGGCCACGCAGACAATCTCGATCGGCGGCATCCACGGGGAAGTGCGCGTGTCATGGATTCCCATGATTTCGATCGCGCTCGGCCAGATGATCATGTCGTTCAACGTGGCCTCGCTGCCGGTCGCGATGGGTGGCATGGTCACGAGCTTCGGTGTCGCGCCGACCACGGTCGCGACCGGGATCGTGGCGTATTCGATGCTGGTTGCGGGCTTCGTGATGCTCGGCGCCAAGCTCGCCCAGCGCTTTGGCGCCTTGCAGGTGTTCCGCGGCGCGGTCGTGCTGTTCTTCGTCTCGCAGCTGATGATGACGTTCAGTCCGACGGCGACGGTCATGATCTCCGCGCAGGCGCTCTGCGGTGCGTCGGGGGCGGTCATCGTACCCTCGCTCGTGGCGCTGATTGCCGAGAACTATGCCGGTCGCCAGCAGGCAACCGCGCTTGGCGCGCTCGGCTCCGCGCGTGCGGCGGCCGGTGTGCTGGCCTTCGTGATCGGCGGCGTGCTCGGCACCTATATCGGCTGGCGGCCGGCGTTCGGCATCCTGATCGCCGCCTCGGCCATCGTGTTCCTGATGAGCTTTCGCCTCAAGCCTGATCGCGGCCGGCCGGACGTGCAGATCGACCTGGTCGGGGTGGCGCTTGCGGCGAGTGCGATCATTCTCATCAGCTTCGGCTTCAACAATCTGAACGGCTGGGGCCTTGCGGTTGCGACCGCAAATGCGCCGTTCGATCTGCTCGGCCTGTCGCCCGCGCCGGTCATGATCGTCGTCGGCATCGTGCTGGGTCAGGGCTTCCTGAGGTGGACGCACCGGCGCCAGGCCGCCGGCAAGACGCCGCTCCTGGCGCTCGAGGTGATCGACTCGCCGGAGGAGCGCTGTGCGGTTTTTGCTTTGTTCGCGGTGGTCGCGCTCGAGGCGGCGCTGAACTTCACCGTGCCGCTCTATATCCAGATCGTGCAGGGCCGTTCGCCGATCGCGACCGCGGTGGCGATGATGCCGTTCAACCTCACGGTCTTCTTCTCGGCGATGCTGATCGTGAAAGTTTATGAGCGGCTGACGCCGCGGCAGATCGGCCGCTACGGCTTTGCGCTCTGCACCGTCGCGCTGGTCTGGCTTGCTTTTGTTGTGCGCAACGACTGGAGCGAGGTTCCCGTGCTGCTCGGGCTCGTCCTGTTCGGCATCGGACAGGGCTCGCTGGTGACCTTGCTGTTCAACGTCCTGGTGACGGCATCGCCGAAGACGCTCGCCGGTGACGTCGGCTCCCTGCGCGGCACCACGCAGAACCTCGCCGCAGCGCTCGGAACGGCGGTGGCGGGGGCACTGCTGGTCGGCCTGCTCAGCACCATTGCGCTCGGCAAGATCACGGCGAGCCCGATGCTGACGCCGGAGCTCCAGGCGCAGGTCGATCTCGGCAACATCACCTTCGTCAGCAATGACCGCCTGCGCAGCGTGCTCGAACGCACCAGCGGCACGCCGGAGCAGGTCGCGGAGGCCGTCCGCGTCAACACCGAGGCGCGGCTGCGTGCGCTGAAGATCGGACTGTTGGTGATGGCGGGTCTCGCGCTGATCGCGATCATCCCGGCGGGACGGCTGCCGAACTACCTGCCTGGCGAAATTCCGAGCGATGAGGCTGCCGGCGTTGGCGCTAACGAAGGGAGGACGTCATGACGACTTACGATCACAGCGCGCCGATGGGCGCGACCGGCCTGCCGCAACCGTCCCGCTGGGTGTGCGTGCTGCTGGGTCTCTTCATGGTGTTCGCGGGACTGATGGTGCTGGGCGACGTTGCCTTCTTCACCGTGATCAGCGCGCTGTTCATCGGCTGGATGGCGATTGCCACCGGCGCCTTCGAGATTTTTCACGCGTTCTGGACCAAGGGCTGGGGCGGCTTCGTCTGGCAGGTGGCGCTCGGCGTTCTCTACATCGCCTTTGGCATTATTCTGATCAGCCAGCCGCTGACCGGCGCGCTGCTGCTGACCTATGTGCTTGGCCTCGCGCTTCTCGTCTCCGGGGTGGTGCGCATGCTGATCGGCTTTGGCCGCTGGCGGCAGGGCGGCGGCATCATGCTGGCGTCCGGCCTGTTCGGCGTGCTGGCCGGTCTCATCATTCTCACCGGTTTTCCGATGACCGGGCTCTGGGTGCTCGGAATGCTGCTCGGCATCGATCTGTTGTCGCATGGCATCGGCTGGCTGACGTTTGCGTGGCGGCCCGTGGCTGCAACTGCATAACAACGGTCGGGGCGGAGACTGAATATGTTGGGATTGAAGGCGCGGGCCGGGCTCGCGGTGCTGCTTGCAGGGCTTCTCTGCAGCGCGTCGCCAGCACCGGCCCAGCAGGATTCTGCCGTCCTGTTCCGCGACGTCAAAATCTTCGTCGGCAAGAACGGAACGCTCTCAGCCGCGTCCAATGTCCTGGTCAGGGACGGGAAGATCGAGAAGATCTCGACCGCGGATATCAGTGCTACCGGCCAGGTGATCGACGGCGGCGGCCGCGTGCTGATGCCGGGGCTAATCGATGCGCATTGGCACGCAATGTTGGTGCGCCCGACGCCGATGGCCGCGCTCGCAGGCGATATCGGCTACAACAATCTGCTCGCCGCCGGCGAAGCGACCGCGACGCTGATGCGCGGCTTCACCACGGTGCGCGACATGGGTGGGCCGAGTTTTGGCCTCAAGCAGGCCATCGACGAGGATCTCGTCGCAGGTCCCCGCATCTATCCGTCCGGCGCCATCATCACCATCACCGGCGGCCACGGCGACTTCCGCCAGCTTTCCGACTTGCCACGCACCATCGGCGGCATGCTCAGCCGCATGGAGCGGATCGGCGGCAGCATGGTCGCCGACAGTCCCGACGAGGTGCGCGTGCGCGCCCGCGAGCAGCTGATGCAGGGTGCTTCCCAGGTGAAGCTCACCGCGGGCGGCGGCGTGGCCTCGCCGTTCAGCCCGTTGGACGTCTCGACCTTCACCGAGCCCGAGCTGCGCGCCGCCGTCGAGGCCGCCGACAGTTGGGGCACCTACGTTGCCACCCACGCCTATACGCCGGTCGCGATCCAGCGCTCGATCGCCGCCGGCGTCAGATGCATCGAGCACGGCCATCTCATGGACGAGGCGAGCGCAAAGCTGATGGCTGAGAAGGGGATCTGGCTGAGCACGCAGCCTTTCCTGGATCTGTCCGGCGCCGCCGCGCTCGGGCCTTCGGAACAGGACAAGATGCGGCAGGTGGTTGCCGGCACCGACCGCGTCTATGCGCTGGCAAAGAAATACCACCTCAAGACCGCATTCGGCACCGATGTCCTGTTCTCGCAGGCGCAAGCGGAAAAGCAAGGCTCGATGCTGGCCGCGCTGACCCGCTGGTACACGCCGGCCGAAGCGCTGGCCATGGCGACGTCGACCAATGCCGAACTCTTGAGCCTGTCGGGCCTGCGCAATCCCTATCCCGGTAAGCTCGGCGTGGTGGAGGAGGGTGCGCTCGCCGATCTCCTGCTGGTCGACGGCAATCCGCTCGACAACATCGCGCTCGTCGAGGATCCCGCGAAGAACTTCATGGTGATCGTGAAGGGCGGCAAGATCTACAAGAACATCCTCACGCACTGAAGGCTGTCGCCAAAAAAGTTGCGCCCAGCCATTGGGGGATGGCTGGGCGCGCGCGAACCGGTCTGGGACGGGGAGGGGTGGGGATGTGACCGGGTCGCGTAACTCGTTGTCTCGTTCCTACTGATCGACTTACTGGTCTCTTGCGCTGGCGGTGGAGACCGCCGGCTTGGTATCGCCGAGCGAAACCCAGACGTTGGGATCGGCCTGCGACTGGCGCTTGACGAAGCGGTAGCCGGTCTCCGTCCAGGCAACGACGCTCTCGTTCTGATTGTCGAGAACGAACTCGCCCTTGTCGGTCTTCACCGTCAGCACCGCGTGTCCTTCACCCTTCTTGTCGCGCACGACGGTGATGAGCAGGGCCTCGCGCGGCCATCCGGCATCAATCAGCATCTTGCGCTTCAACAGCACGTAGTCTTCACAGTCGCCGTAACCATCGGTCGGCAGCGACCACTTCTCGATCACGCCCCAGTGGTCCTGGTCGGTCAAAGGCTTGATCGTCTCGTTGACCCAGCGATTGACCTTGGTCAGGTCGCGCCACGCGGTCTGCGACATCGCGATGTCGCGCGGTTGCGTCGGCCCGCTCTGACACTGAGCGGCATTCTCTGCGCAAAACTCGACCCAGCCAATCGGCGCACGCGCGGTGTCGCCGAGGCTTGCGTAGAGCAGACGGCTTTCACCGGCCTGCGCTGCCGCGCTGATCCCGAAGAGCATGGCAGCAAGTGCCAGCGCCTTCCCCTGTGCCCTGAAGTCCAACATTGCGGCCCCCGTTTCTTGTTGGGACCACGTTTCGCACGGAGCTTTTGAGTTGGCGCTAAGTCAGCCAAGTCAAGTCGAGATGAATGCAAGTAAAAGGCGCAGCGAATTCGATCTATACTTGAATCGAATTCGAATAAAATTTGAGAATACTGCAATCGATTCAAATTGTAGGGATTAACGCGGAAACGCTGGCGGAAGTGCTGTTTCCATCCGCGCAGGGGCCGTGCGTTAACCTGCGTGATACCGCATCCGGACGCAAAAAAAGCGGCATCCGTATCGCGGAGGCCGCCTTTGAGGCTGAGAAAACCGGGGTTTTGGCGTTGTCGCGCTTTACCGCGCGGTAACGCTCTCTTCGAGTGTCTCGATCGGCTGCGAGTGCAAGAACTCCAGCGCGAAGCCGTCTTCGAGGTTTCGGACCACACGGCCCTGGACCCGGCCGAGCAGAACCGTCGATTTCAGCGGCGGACGGTTCTCCGCGGCGATGGCAGCACCCGACAGCGAGAGGTCGATGATGCGGCAGGTCATCTTGGTGCCGTCCTCGAGCGTCAGCACCGCGATCGGGTTGCGCGGCACGATACGGTCGTGGCGGCGGTCCTCGGGCAGGTTGAGGATGTCGCGGTTGGCGAGCCAGGTCAGCTGGGCCGCCAGCTTGTCGCGCTTGCGCGGCGTCGCGCCGACCGTCATCGCAAAACCGTTGTCGATGATCCGGGTGATCTTGCCCTCGACCCGGCCGATATGGTCGAGATAGGCGACCACGCGGTCGCCGACATTGCCGATGCCGGGCGCCAGCAGCGCGAGCCCGCCGGGCGACATGTTGATCACCTGGCAGGGGAATTCACGGCGATCCGGCAGCATGTAACGGCCGAGCAGGTGCACCTTCACCCGCTGGAAACGCCGACGCTCCTCGGCGGCCGGAAGAAATTTTTTGTTCGCCAACGCCATTTTCACTACCCGACCCCCCGCCCGGGCGGCCTCCGGCACGACCCTAAGGTGTATAGGGTTAATGCCGCGTTATGATTTGGCGCGGCGAACACGCACCGACACGATGCGTTCAAATAGCCACATCAGCGGCGGGCAGGCCAAAACCGTCAACGCGCCAAGGTCGAGCGCGACCGCCGCGGTCCCCGCCGATTTGGCCAGCCACCCCGCCACCGCCGGCCCCAACATCATCGCGCCATAGAAGAGGGTATAGAACACGCCCATGCCGATCGCCCTGGTCTCCGGGACGAGCACGCGGGCGGCGAGACTCATGATCGGGCCGGCCGGATGGCCGCCGATCAGGCCGATCAGGACCAGGATCGTGATCACGCCATCCGACCGGGTCAGCCAGGCCAACAGGGCGGCCACCACGAGGCTGGCCGCGATCGCCAATGTAAAGGGCCGCTTGAAGCGATCGGCGAGGTACCCGCCCGCCGGCACCGAGATCACCGACAGCCACATCACGACGCTGATCGCCGAGCCTGCCGCCGAAATGCTCCAGCCGCGCTCGGCGAGCAAGGAGGGGCCGAACGAGAAGATCATGGCGAAGCCGACATTATAGAGGCCCCAGATCAGCCCAGCGACGATCACCGCGAGCAGTGCGAGCGGATCGAGCCGGCCTGATCCGGCTGCGCTGACTGTTACGCTCGGCGGCGGTTGGTAGAGCATGATGAGTGCAACGCCAATCGCGCTCAGTGCACCGGTCGCGGCGAACACGGCGCCGGCGCCATAGGCGGTGCCTATCGCCGGCAGCACCAGCAGCGAGATCGCAACGCCCGCCGGCCAGGAGTTGACGAAGATCGCCATCGCGGTTGCAATCTCCTTACCGGCAAACCAGTCGGTGCCCATCTTCGTGAGCTGCACCGTCAGCAGCACGCCGCCGGCGCCGGAGACGAGCCGGCCTGTCAGCTGCAGGCCCCAGATGTCGGTGGTCGCCATCACCAGGCTGCCCGCCGTCATCAGCAGCAGCGCCGCGATCGTGGTCGGCTTGTCACCGAGCGTTCGCCCGATCGCGCCGCCCGGCAGCGCCAGCACCACGCCCGGGGTGAAATAGAGCCCGATCAGGATGCCGATATCGGCGAGCCCGACGCCGAAGGTCTTTTCAAGCAGCGGCGCAACTGCCGCCACGCTCTGAAACTGGAACGCGATGGTGAGCCGAACGACGAACAGGATCGCAAGAATAGCCCAGCGATTGCGCAATGCCCGATCTCCCCGGCCGTTGCGAAGAGCGTGCTGTGGCAGTGCTCCGGAGTCAACCGGCTGCGCCGGACTGCTTTCGTCCTCAGCCATGAGTGCAGCGACATTCGGATTTTTCTCTTCCGGCATGTGTTGCGCTCAAGCGGGCCACGAGACCCGCGCTTGGCACGACCACGCATCTCACATACGCTTCGCCTCACGCCCGGACCAACAATCATAACAGAGGGGCGGCGAGGAAACAGCCATGGAACAGATCCGCGTCTGCACCCACGCAGGGCCGGGCGCAGAGCCCGTGATCAAAACCGTGCCGTGGCCGACGGTCGGCCGGAAGGGTGCGCTGATCAAGATCGGTGCGTGCGGCGTCTGCGGCACCGATTTGCATATCCTGAAAGGCCATTGGCCGAAGCCGCTGCCTTGGCCGTTCACGCTTGGCCACGAGATTGGCGGTGTCATCGTCGAATGCGGCGACGAATTTACTGAGGATTTCATGAGCAAGCCGCTCAAGGTCGGATCGAAGGTGATGATCCCGCCGCTGATGCCGTGCGGCCGCTGCTATTACTGCATTCATTATCCGCAGACCGCCAACAAATGCCTGACGCCGGTCTATTACGGCCGCTATCTCGGCTTCGACAAGGCGCCGCACATGTGGGGCGGCTGGGCCGAATATGTCTATGTCGATCTCGACATGTTGCCGGGCACCAAGATCTACAAGCTGCCCGACGACATGTCGCTGCGCCTTGGCGCGCTGTCGGAGCCGCTGACCTCCTGCATCCGCGCCTTCAACCGTGCGACCCGCGCCGGCGGCTTCACCTGGGCCGACACGGTGGTGATCCAGGGCTCGGGCCCGATCGGCATTTTGGCGGTCGCGGCCGCAAAAGAGATGGGGGCAGGGCGCGTCATCTGCGTCGGTGCGCCGGAGGAGCCGCGGCTCAAGCTCGCGCGCGAGTTCGGCGCGGAAGCGACCGTGAACATCGAGCAGATCACATCGCCGCAAGATCGTATCGCGCGCGTCCGCGAGATCGTCGGTGGCTTCGGCGCCGATCTGGTGATGGATTGCTCGGGTCATCCGACCGCCGGCCCCGAAGGCATCGAGATGCTGCGTGACGGCGGCACCTATGTCGAGATGGGCCAGTTCACCGATGCCGGCTCGATCGAGACCTCCTGGCACCGCGTCTGCACCAAGGACCTCAACGTGCTGGGGTCCTGGGGCTTTACCGGCAACGATCTGCCGCTCGGTGTCGACATGCTCTACCGCACCCGTGACAAATATCCCTGGTTGAAGATGCAGACGATCTATCCGTTCACGGAAGCGGGCGTGGCACAGGCGGTGAAGGACGCGATGGCGATGAAGACGGTGAAGTCGACCATCGTGCCGTGGCCGGAATTGGTGGAATAAGATTGTAGCCCGGATGGAGCGCAGCGTAATCCGGGGCGGGCGATCCCGCATTCCGCTCTGCTCCATGCGGGCTACGATTTGGAGTTTGGAATGAAGGGCGAAATGACGAGCGAACAGACAACAGGAGCCAACCCGCGCACCCACTCGCCCTTCAGCGCCATCCGCGCGATCGACTACACCGTGATCTTCGTGCGCGACATGGCCGCGATGCGCCGCTTCTATGAGGACGTGCTCGCCTTATCCCCGTTGCGCGAGCTTTCGCCGAACTGGATCGAATACGGGTTGGGCAGCAACACGCTCGTCCTGGCGCGACCAAGCCGGACCGCGGCGGATGCGCCGATGCCAGTGGGGAGCGCCTCGCTGCAACTGGCCTTCAGGGTCTCCGCAACCGAGGTCGATGCCTGTGCTGACGAACTCGTGCGGCAGGGCGTGCCGCTGCTGTCGTCACCGACAAACCAGCCGTTTGGGCATCGGACGCTGTTCTTTCGGGATCCCGACGGCAATCTGCTGGAGGTCTATGCCGAGATATGAGTTGGGCCGGGGCAAACGCCCAAAAAGTTCCTCAGGGAATCCGCGACTTATTCACGTCGCGGTGAAACTTAGGCCCCAGTTCCGGCTTTCAGTTCACGGGAGAGTTATTGTGAAGCGAATCCTGAAACCCATCACCTACGTCCTGGCCGCCATCTACTTCCTGGTGGACGCGGTGTTCATGGCCGTGGCGATGCCAATCTCCCGCTGGCTGGCACGGCATTTTGTGTTTAAGCGGCTACGGGCCTGGATCAAATCGCTGCCGCCTTATCCGTCGCTTGCGCTGTTTTCCGTGCCCGTGATCATTCTGGAACCGATCAAGCCGTTGGCCGCGTACCTCGTCGCGACCGGTCAGTTCCTGAGCGGTATGGCGGCGTTTGTCGGCTGCGAGCTGCTCAAGCTGGTGCTGGTCGAGCGCCTGTTCCATCTCACGCGGGACAAGCTGATGCGGATTCCAGCGTTCGCGTGGGGCTACGGTAAGTTCACCGCGATGAGGGCATGGCTGCAGGCCACCGAAGCCTGGCGCGCCATCCGCGCCCTGAGCCAAGCCGCGAAGGACTTTGTCGTGCGGGCCAGAGCAAGGCTGGCCGGCGGCTTCAGCAGGCTCGTGACATCAAGGGATTAGAGCCGCGCCTTATGCGAGCTTGCGCGCTGCGGCGGTGGCCTTGTCGCCGGTGTTCGGCGTGCCGCTCGGCTCGATCAGCATGAGATGAACCTCCTCGCGGGCCACCGGGCGATGCTCGACGCCTTTGGGCACGACGTAGAGCTCGCCAGTTCCGAGCGTCACGGTGCGGTCCCGCAATTCGATGTCCAGCTGGCCTTTCAGGACGAGAAAGAAATCGTCGGTGTCGTCGTGCTTGTGCCAGGTGAATTCTCCCTTCACCTTCACCACCATCACGTCGCAATCGTTGAAGGTCGTGATCGTGCGCGGCGACCAGAAATCATTGAAGGTCGCGAGCTTGTCGGCAAGAGATATGCTGTCGGCCATGTTTTACCCGTATCCTGTTCTCTCAACGCCAAGCCTAATGCCTGCGACCGTCTCGCTTATGCACGAGACACGTGAGCAGAGACGCACTGCCAACGTCCATCCCGGAATTGCCAGTCGTCCGTGTACCGGCCAGCTCCTTCGGAGCCGTCCGGCTTGCGATAGCTGGTGCGTGGCGCAATTTAGGCGAGATGACCGCAAAAGTCCGCCGTTCCGGGCCAAAAAGCGTGCCGGAGGCTTCAAAGCGCGTCAAAAAGCGCCGGTTTGAGCATCCCGGGCATGTTCACCCTGTCGCCAATGCCATGCATCAAAGCCATGGTGGTTTGGCCGCTTCTGGCGTAAAGAGCGTCCAAATCAAAATCATGATGGGTGTGACCGGGCCTTCTGCAGTGACTGCAGCATCACTCCCCTCGGCTTTCCGTTCCGCGCCCCCGGACCAACCAAGGTTTTCCATCCCGTGTCCTTTCCGGCCCTGACCCCGCCGCTCGCCCGTGCCTTGGCTGAGCGCAATTACGATTCACCAACCCCGGTTCAGCTCGCCGTGCTCGGCGAGGATGCCCTCGATCGCGACCTGCTGGTGTCGGCCCAGACCGGCTCGGGCAAGACCGTCGCGTACGGCTTGGCGATGGCCAAGGATCTGCTCGATGGTGCCGAGCGGTTCGAGCAGGCCGGTGCACCTCTGGCCCTGATCGTCGCGCCGACCCGCGAGCTCGCCTTGCAGGTCCAGCGCGAGCTCACCTGGCTCTATGAGCATGCCCGCGCGCGCGTCGTCTCCTGCGTCGGCGGCATGGATCCGCGCCGCGAGCAGCGCGAGCTGGCCGCGGGCGCCCACATCGTCGTCGGCACGCCCGGCCGCTTGTGCGACCATCTGCGGCGCAACCGCCTCGACATCTCGGAATTGAAGGTCGTTGTGCTCGACGAAGCCGACGAGATGCTCAATCTCGGCTTTCGCGAGGACATGGAGTTCATCCTCAAGACCACGCCGGAGACGCGGCGCACCCTATTATTCTCGGCGACGTTTCCGCGTGGCATCGTGGCGCTGGCCAAGCAGTATCAGCAGGGCGCGTTTCGCATCGAGGTTGCGGGCGACGAAGGCGGTCACGCCGATATCGAATATCGCGCCATCCGGGTTGCTCCAGGTGATGTCGAGCACGCGGTCGTCAACGTGCTTCGCTTCTTCGAAGCGCCAAGCGCGCTGGTGTTCTGCAACACGCGCGATGCCGTCAGGCATTTGCAGGCGGCGTTGCTGGAGCGTGGTTTCTCGGTGGTCGCTCTCTCCGGCGAACTGACCCAGAACGAGCGCACCACAGCGCTCCAGTCGTTGCGGGACGGACGGTCCCGCGTCTGTGTGGCGACCGACGTCGCCGCGCGCGGCATCGACCTGCCGAGCCTCGACCTCGTCATTCACGCGGACTTGCCGAACGACCCCGAGGTCATGCAGCACCGCTCAGGCCGCACCGGGCGCGCGGGCCGAAAGGGCACGAGCGTCCTGCTGGTGCCGCCGATACGACGGCGGCGTGCGGAGGTGTTGCTGAATTTGTCCGGCATCGAGGCGAACTGGGGCACGGCGCCGCAGGTGGATGAGATTCGCAAGCTCGATCATGACCGCATGAAGGACGTGTTGTTCACCGAGGAGACGACCGCCGACGATCTCGAACTGGCGAAGGCCTTATTGGCAGAGCGGTCCGCCGAGGATATCGCCGCGGCGCTGGCGCGGCTTTATCGCGCGCGGCTGCCGTCGCCTGAAGATATCATCGATCCCGGCGAGCGAAGCAGCCGGCCGCGCGATGATCGTCACCGCGACGATCGCGCACCGCGTGGCGACGATCGCTCTGAGCGACCTCGTGCCAAATCGGGCAAATCGTCGCCGAAGCACGTCATGGCGGAGCCCACCGTCTGGTTCCGGGCTGCCATCGGCCGCCGCAAGAATGCGGAAGCGCGCTGGCTGTTGCCGATGATCTGCCGCCGCGGCGGCATCGACAAGCGCGACATCGGGGCCATCAAGGTCATGGACACCACCACCGAGTTCGAGATCTCCGAGCGCGTTGCGGAATCTTTCGCCGCCAAGGTCAAGCGTCCGGACAAGGAAGACAGCATCCGCATCGAGCCGATGACGGGCGCACCGCAAGCACAGGCGCCGACGGAGAAGCGCGCACGCGCTCCGGAGCGCGAGGAAGGTGACGACGATCATGTTGTCCGCCGCCGCGACAATCCCTGGAACCCGAACGGGCCGAAGCAGCACGACAGGCCGCGGGGAAAGCCAGAGGCCAAGCACCAAGGCAAGCCGCACGCCAAACCTCACGCCAAACCTCACGCCAAGCCTCACGCCAAGTCTCACGACGACGGGAAATTCGGCAAGCCGGCGTTCGGCAAGAAGAACAAGAAATTCGGAGACAAATCCGGTGACGCCAAATATGCGCCATCGGTCACCGAATGGCCGGGTGCTTCCGCGAAGAAGGGTAAGAAGAAGCGCCGCAGCTGAACTGCCGCGGGATAGGCGGCTATTGGGTGAGCTCGCGCAGCATGTAGGTCGCGCTCTCGCCATAGCACGAGAGTTTGTCGCGCAGCGCCGCATCCGGTGCGACGCCTAGGAAGCCGAGACGCTCCCACAGCGGTCGCGTGCCGTAGACCGAGACCAAAGCAAGCGTCGTGATGGCTGATGATCGCGCGAGGTCTTCGATCTCCGCGACATAAACGCGCGCCACGCCGCCGCGGAAGTCGGGCAGCACGGCGACATCGTGCACATAGAGACAGTCCGCAGCATCGGGCAGTCGGTCGAGGAACCCGTCGAGCGGCGGAATCTGTTGCTGTATCCAGGGATGCGCGAGGCCGTAGCCGGAGATCTCGTCACCTGCGACGAGCACGTAACAGCCGTCCGGATAGAGCCGCATCTTTTCCGCAAATACTTCGGGGCGTTCGGGGAGATCGGGATGAATTCGCGCCGCGATCGCGCTGATCGCGTCGAGGTCGGTTGTGCGCGCGTGGCGCCAATGCGGCTTGCTCATCTCAATTGTTCCGTATCAACCAACGCAATTTATTCCGTCGCGCTGCTGTGCGCAGCCAAAAATATCTTTGCGCCATTCTGAGGAATAGCGCGCGCGGTGCGGCGTCCTACCCATGCGAACCAAATTTGCGAACCAAATTTGCGAACCGGATTTGCAAACCAAATCTGCAAAGCCAATTGCATGACAGGAGACACCATGACGACTTCCTCGATCCGCCTCGCGCTCACGCTTGTTGCGTCGCTTGCGATGACCTCGGCTGCCTTCGCGGCGCCGCCGACCAAGACCGGCAAGACCGACAAGGGCAACGTCCTCACCGACGCCAAGGGCATGTCGCTCTACACCTTCGACAAGGACATGGACGGCAAGTCGGCCTGCAACGGCCCGTGTGCGACGAACTGGCCGGCGCTGAAAGCCGAGGCCAGCGATGCCGCCGACGACGGCTACACCATCATCACCCGCGACGACGGCTCCAAGCAGTGGGCCCACAAGGGCAAGCCGCTTTACACTTTCGCGAAGGACACCAAGCCCGGCGATATCACCGGCGACGGCTTCCTGAATGGCGCCTGGCATCTGGCGATGCCGTGATGGATCGATAGTACGGAGCCGGGCATCGCCGGTGCAGGCGATGTCCGGCGCCAACGCCGCCACTGATCTCAAGTTGGCGCATACGATTGCAGCAACTTTAAAGAGGCGGGACGCGGTCTGCGCCGCATCATCGCATGATTCGAATTAAATCAAGCCAAGAGTCCGAAAGCGAACCGAAGCTTCGACTGTCGTTGGCCATAGTTGGCTCCGGCAGGGGGCGAGAGCGGCACAGCCGCAACGGCATCCCACCAACGTGAAAAGTAGGAGCACTGGTGTCCCGGTGCAGCAAGCACCTGGACGCGTCGGGGAGTCTTCAATCCATTATCTAGTTTCGCTTGAAAGGATGAAAGCCCGTGAATGATGCGAATGTGAAAGCCGAAACGAATGCCGCTCCGCTGAATGGAATGGCCAACGGAAGCGCAAAGCTCCCATTCGACGTACCCTTTTTCAACATCCAGACGATTTTCGGTAATCTCGCTGAGCCGGCCGCCGCGCGGGCCAAGGCGAATTTCGAGCAGATGAAGGCGACTTCTGAAGACATCACCGGCGCTCTCTACGACGCCTGTTCGACCACTGCCAAACATGCCGCCGAGTACGGCACCAAGGTCATCGAAATATCCAACACCAGGACCACCTCCACGCTGGACTTCCTCTCCCAGCTTGCGGATGCGAGATCGTTTGCGGATCTCGTGAACCTCTCCACCGCCCACAGCCGCAAGACCTTTGAAGCGGCTTCCGCCCAAAATCGGGAGCTTTGGGACCTGACCCAAAAGGCCGCGATCGAGACGACCGAGCCGATCAAGAAGAGCTTCAACCGGGTTCTGCACAGGACTGCTTGAAAGCGACCGGCCGCGTGGATCGGCTGGACGAGCGTCTTCGCCAGAAGAGACGCCGTCCAGCCGATGGCGGCCATCCCTCGCCGTGAGGTGATGCCAAGCTGGAGGAAATCAGGATGGGTATGGTGATGATCAAGTGCCCGGAAACGGGAAGCGTCATTCCGACGGGCATCGAGATGGATCGCGAAAGGTTTCGATGCAGTGCAGTGTTCTTTTCGCGGACATATTGCCGGATGTGCGCGGCGACGCACGAGTGGTTCGCCAAGGAGGCCTGGGTCTACGAGTCGGCCTTGGCGAACGGGAAGTACGGGGGCGGGGAGTCGTTCGGCGCCGGCGCGGCGTGAAGGAGCCTCAAGGCATCCTGCGAAACGATCCGATCGATCCTGCGGCTCATCACCTTGTAGCACTCGCATGCGACGACCTCGAGTCGCCGCCTGTCGATCTCGAGTTGACCGCGCCGACTGGATTTCAGGGCCCTTGACGTTCGAAGTGCGCCCACGACGTGCGTGACCGTGGTACGCCGGACGCCGAGCAATTCCGATAGCGTCTCCTGCGTCAAGGGCAGAACGTCACCGCCATCCGTCCGGTCGTGAATGTGAAGCAGCCAGCGGGCCAGGCGGGCTTCGACGGAGTGCAGCGCATTGCAGGCCGCGACGTGCTGGATTTGTGTCATCAGCGCCCTGGCGAGAAGCTGAACTAAATTTCTGAGGGCGGGACTGCGTTCGAGCGCCGTCTGAAATCGCGCGGGCGAGATTTGCAACGCGGTGCCGGCGACGCGGACGACCGCCGTCATGGGTGAGCGGTGCGGGCCGAGCGCCGTCATAAGTCCGACGGCGCCGTCGTTGCCGATCACGGCGGTTGCGGCCGTCTGTCCGTTCGGCAGCTCCATGATGAGGGCGATAGCGCCGCTGCAGGGGAAGCAGAGGTGATCGATCCGGTCTCCCGATCGAAGCAGGACTGCGTCGTGCTGGAGCGGTACCTTGCGCAAATGCGGTGCAAGCAAAGCGAAGTCGGCCGGCGGTAAAGCAGCTAACAGGCGATTACCAACTCTGGTCGCGTGCTCCATCACGGGTAATCGTCCCTCGACGGAAGCGGCTAGGAACGCATCGTCTGCGGCCGAGCCGCGCTGCCGTGCAGATACTCGCCCGGCAAACAAGCAAACGTACCGAAGGGGGTAAGGTTCCGTTGAGGGATCGCAGGACTGCAGGCCGGCGCGTCCGATCGCCATCTGATTCAGAGGCGACGGTCGGGCCGTTTTGCACACGCTGCGCACGGCACGAACGTTGCTCTACCGCAGCCCCTCATACACCATCAGCCCGCGAGCGATCTGCAATTTGCGGATGGCGCGCGGCAGCAATTTCTCCGGCTGATGCAGATAGCGCCAGGAGGTGACGGTGAACGGGCCAAGCGCGCCGCATTCGTCGTCGAACGGCGCAAGCACGCCGGTCACGCTCACCGGCGTGTGCGGGCGGGCGTTGAAGGGCAGCAGCAGCAGCTCGAGATGCGCCTTGCTGCCGTCCTCGCGTGTGGCGGTGAGACCGGCGACGGCGCCCAGCGTCTCGTCGGCGACGATGGTCGCGATCTCTTCGATCTCGCCGCGGCTCGCTTCGGTAAATAGCGCAGCAAAGCTCGCGTCCTTGAGATCGCAGCCCGCGAGCGCGCAGACGCGGGTGCCGGCGACGCGGAACGGAAAGCCGAGCTTCGGCTCGCAGGACAGGACGAAGATGTCGCCGAGCAACTCGCGCACGGCGGCGGGGTCGATATCGGCCCGATCAGGGGCTCGCGCGCTGCCGCGCTTCCTGTCCCAATACGCGAAGAATGCGCGGCTCGACCGATGTTTCATGACTGACGCTTACCCCGGGGCCGCACCATGTGGGACAAAGCTGTCCCGCTTCAGTGCACCTGAGATCCCTGTGTTGTTGTGCAGCAGGGGAATTGCAGCGTCCATGCCGCGGGGGCGTTTTTGGCCTCGCACGGGCCGACTTTGCGGCGTTAACGTTAAATTAACTATGCGCTTTGCCGTGGCGGCGCGGCTGCTATGGTGATCGCGGTCGCAAGCCTCGCCGCTTTCTTCCAGGTTCTCGGCGAGGCCTGTACACGGGCGTCAAACAGTTTGGTCACTGGCCGCGGGGAGGGGTGGGGATACTCCTTGTTCCTCCGCAGTGCCGGCAAGATCGACACGGACAGGCAGGGCTTTCCCAGGGCCCTGCCTTTTCCTTTTGTGCACTTGCGCAAGGCCGGTAAAGGCGACTATCTCCAAGCCGTTGCTTCGATCGCGCCTGAAAGCGAAACCGCCTTGGATTCCCCGCCACAACCACCGTCAGACCAGCCGGTCGTCCTCGAAGAGGTCGCCCCGCGCGAGCCGATCCTGACGCTGCCGTTGCCGCTGACCGCCTATGTGGTCCTGCTGGCGGTGATCCATCAGCGGGTGCTGCTGCCGGCGGAGCTGGAGAACTGGACCATCGACGTCTTCGGCTTCATCCCGAAGCGCTACGATTCCTCGCTGGTCAATTTGCAATTCGAGGGCGGCGCCGGTGCCAAGGTCTGGACCTTCGTCACCTATTCGCTGCTGCATGCCAATCTCACCCATCTCGCCTTCAACGTGCTGTGGCTGCTGCCATTCGGCAGCGCGCTCGCGCGGCGCTTTGGCGCGGTGCGCTTCCTCGTGTTCCTGGCGGTGACGGCCGCCGCCGGTGCGCTCGCCCATCTCGTCACCCATGAGCACGCGGTGGTGCCGATGATCGGCGCCTCGGCCTCGGTGTCGGGCGCGATGGCGGCGGCGATCCGGTTCGCCTTCGTGCGCGGCAGCTTCCTGTCGTTCAGCCGTTCGGACGCCGATACCGCCGCAAAGGTTCCGGCACTGCCGCTGTTGCAGGCACTGCGCGACCGGCGCATCGTCGGCTTCCTGGGCGTGTGGTTCGCCCTCAACATCATCTTCGGCGTCGGTGCCATCGGCGTCGAAAGCGACACCGCGGGCGTCGCCTGGGAGGCGCATTTCGGCGGCTTCTTCGCAGGGCTGTTGCTGTTCGCGCTGTTCGATCCTGTGCCGCGTGTGCGAAACGATGATGCTGCGGATGCGTCATCGCAAGACATTACAGGCGGGATTTGAAGCGGCGCTTGCGGTGCGGCCCGAATTCATCCATCATTCTCGTGAAGAATGTTCCGAAGCGACAAGCTCGTAGCGGCTTTGCTTCGCAAAGCGCCTGAAGGTGAAACCGGCGCCGAAACTGTTAGTTGAAGACTCGCGAACAAGTCCGTGCCGCGCCAAGCGGACGGATCCGATTCAGGGAGGCGACAATGACGGTACGTTCCATTCTCAACACCAAGGGCCACCAGATCATGAGCGTCGAGCCCGACGCGAAGCTGGCTGACGCAGTCAAGCTGCTCGGCGAAAAGAAGATCGGCGCGGTGCTGGTGATGAGCCAGAGCCGGCTCGAGGGCATCCTGTCGGAGCGCGACATCGTCCGCGTGCTCGGTGAGCGCGGTGCCGGCGTGCTGGAAGAGCCGGTGTCTCAGGTCATGACCCGCAAGGTCGTCACCTGCAAGGAGACCGACACGGTCGCCGAACTGATGGAAATGATGACCACCGGCAAGTTCCGCCACCTCCCGGTGCTGGATAACAACCAAGTGGTCGGGCTGATCTCGATCGGCGACATCGTCAAGCGCCGCGTGCAGGAATACGAGGCCGAGCAGGAAGCCCTGCGCGACTACATCAAGACGGCCTGAGCGGGGCGGTTATTTCCCGCCTTGCTCGATCGGCTTGGGCGCGACGCCTTCGGGCGCCGGCGCCAGCACGTCGATCGTTTCCTGGATCGACTCCAGCGCGCGTTCGGCGGCGCGGGTGCCGTGCGCGATCAGCTCCTCGGCGCGATGGAAGTCGAACCAGCCGAACTGGCCGACCCGCGGCGTGATCAGAAGGTCCGGCGGATCGCCGGCGAGCCGCGCGCGGGTGATGCGGTCCTGCATGATGTTGAAGGCATCCACCATCACCGAGGAGATGCCGGGACGCCCGGCGGTGCCGAAGAACTCGCGCTTGACAGTTTTCTCCGGCGAGAAGAAGCGCGGAAAGCGCCGCTTGGCCGGAATCTCCTCGGTGACTGGGGCAACCGGCGCGGGCGTCGCACCGTGCTGATAGATCGTCGTCGAATGCGTGAAGACGTCGGTGGACAGATTGACGGCGATGACGATTTCGGCCCCGAGTGCCCGCGCAGCCGAAACCGGCACCGGATTCACCAGCGCGCCGTCGACCAGCCAACGGTCGCCGATCATCACCGGCGAGAAGATGCCGGGCAGCGCATAGGAGGCGCGAATCGCCTCGATCAGGCGGCCGCGCGTGAGCCAGATCTCGTGGCCGGTGCGGACCTCGGTCGCGACCGAGGCATACTTCATCGGGAGATCCTCGATCATGGTCTGGCCGATCGCTTTCTCGAGCCGGCTTGCGAGCTTCTCGCCACCGATCAGGCCCGAGCCGTCGAGACGGATGTCGAGATAGCCGAGGATGTTGCGCACGCCCTGGAGGCTGCGCGCCCAGTCTTCCAGCGTGTCGAGCCGGTCGGCCGCATAGGCGCCGCCAACGGCCGCGCCAATCGAGGTGCCGACCACGACATCGGGCACGATGCCGTTGGCCAGCAACGTCCTTATGATACCGATATGGGCAAAACCGCGTGCCGCGCCGCCGCCGAGGGCCAAGCCAATAACCGGTTTGCGAATGCTGCCGAGCCCGACTTTCTCGCCATTGGAGCCATTCAGGCTCCGACCTCTCAACATCTCCAGCACCGAAACTCTCCTACTCCGGGCCATCCTCACTCCAGAGTAGGCGCCGCGCTGCCGCTTCGCCAGACAGAGGGCAAAGCTCCGTTTATAGCGTTCGGGACGCAGTGGGCAGGAGTGTGGCGAGGGCGGGTTGCCCCTGATGTAATCACGCAGGCGTCAACCGGGTTCCAAAGAACTGCCTCGGGCCGTAATTCCTGGGGTTTCAGAGGCTTGAATTTGCCGCGTTTTCGGTGAAAAGCAGAGGGCATGACTCTCGGGGGTGACGGCATCATCGGATGGCGGCGCGGCGGCAAGCTGCTGCCGGTGCTCGCCCTTGCCGCAAGCCTCGCCGTATCAGGCCAGAATGCTGCGCAGGCCCAGCTTTTTTCTGATCGGCCGCCGCCGGTGCCCCCGGCTTCGGTGCCCGATCCCGGCGGCGCCGTCAGCCTGGCGCCGCCCTCCGGTCCGGGGGCCGGCCCTCTGAGCCTGCCGCCGACCCTGACCCAGCCGAACACGCCCAGCATGCCGCCGCCCGCGGTGACGAGCGTTCCGCCGGCAGCCCCCCTCAATGCCGCCGCGCCCGGACAGGCCGTGCTGTCCCTGAGCGCCAAATACGGCAAGGACACGCCCGCGATCAGCAGCGGCCTGGTGTGGCGGGTGTTTGCCGATCGCCCCGACGAGAACGGCACCTTCAAGCTGATCCGCGAGGATCGCAGCGCGACGCCCAACATCGTGCTGCCGCCTGGCAATTACGTCGTGCACGTCGCGTTCGGCCTCGTCAGCGCGGTGCGCACCGTCAGCCTGAAGGCCGAGACCGATCGCGAATCCTTCGTGCTGCCGGCCGGCGGCCTGCGCATCGAGGGCCGCGTCGGCACCAGCCGCATTCCGCTGAACCAGATCTCGTTCGCGATCTACAAGGGCAGCCAGTTCGAATCCGGCGAGCGCGCCTCGCTGGTGCCGAACGTCGCCGCCGGCGACGTCGTGCTGCTGCCGGAGGGCACCTACTACATCATCTCCAACTATGGCGACGCCAATTCGGTGGTCCGCTCGGACATCCGCGTCCAGGCCGGCAAGCTCACCGACGTCACCATCACCCACCGCGCCGCCGTGATCACGCTCAAGCTCGTCAGCGACAAGGGCGGCGAGGCGCTCGCCAACACCGCCTGGTCGGTGCTGACCCCCGGCGGCGACGTGATCAAGGAATCCATCGGCGCCTTCCCGCGCGTCGTGCTCTCCGAGGGCGAATACCGCGCCATCGCCAAGAACGAGGGCAAGGTCTACGAGCGCGGCTTCAACGTCGTCAACGGCGTCGACGGCGAAGTCGAAGTCGTCGCGCGCTAGCGCTCACCTCCGATACCTGAGCGCCTCCACCAGCACGGCAAACGCCGGCGTTGGCTGCCGCCGGCTCGGATAATAGAGGTGATAGCCCGCAAACGGCGCGCACCAGTCGGCGAGCACGCGGATCAGCCGGCCGTCGGCGATCTCGCGCTTCACGAGATCTTCCGGGATGTAGGCGAGGCCAAGCCCGGCCAGCACAGCGTTCATCCGCAGCAGGCCGGTGTTGAACACGAGCTGGCCGTCGACGCGCACCTTCATGACGCGGCCGCGCTTCTCGAAATCCCAGGCATAGATCCCGCCATAGGTCGGCAGGCGGAGGTTGATGCAATTGTGCTCGGTGAGATCCTGCGGTTGTTTCGGCTTGCCGCGCGCGGCGAAATAGGCGGGCGCGCCGACTACGGCCATCCGCATCTCCGGCCCGATCCGCACTGCGATCATGTCCCTGGCGACCTGTTCGCCGAGGCGCACGCCGGCGTCGTAGCGCTCAGCGACGATGTCGGTGAGGCCATAGTCGACGACGAGCTCGACCTTGATGTCGGGACAGCGCGGCAGGAGCTTTGCCAGCACCGGCCACAGGACCGTCTGCGCCGCATGCTCGCCTGTGGTGATGCGCACCGTGCCGGCCGGCGTCTCACGCAATGCGGTGAGCGCTGACAGTTCGGCGTCGATCTCGTCAAAGCGCGGCCCGATCGTGCGGAGCAGCCGTTCGCCGGCCTCCGTCGGCGCGACGCTGCGGGTGGTGCGGGTGAGAAGCCTCAAGCCCAGCCGCTCCTCTAGCGCACGCACCGTGTGGCTGAGCGCCGACTGCGACACGCCGAGCTGGGCGGCAGCGCGGGTAAAGCTGCGCTCGCGCGCGACGGCGAGAAAGGCGATCAGGTCTTTGGTGTTGGTGCGGGCCATTCATGAGTCCAGTTCATGAGTACATGCCGATTTTATCACCTAATCGCGGGGCCGCGCGCGGCCTAAATTCGCAGTCGAACGTGGTGTTTAAAGGAGAGCTGCGATGCAGACGCGCAAACTCGGCAAAAGTGGTCTCGAAGTGTCGGCCCTTGGCCTCGGCTGCATGGGATTGAGTTACGGCTACGGCCCCGCGACCGAGAAATCGCAGGCGATCGCGCTGATCAGGACGGCATTCGAGCGCGGCGTGACGTTTTTCGACACCGCCGAGGCCTACGGCCCCTTCGTCAACGAGGAGCTGGTGGGCGAGGCGCTGGCGCCGTTCCGCGACAAGGCGGTGATCGCCACCAAGTTCGGCTTCAGGGATGGCAAGGTCGACGCCGGGCTCGACAGCTCCCCCGCCAACGTCAAGGCGGTGGCGGAGGCCGCGCTGAAGCGGCTCAAGACCGACCGCATCGATCTGTTCTATCAGCATCGCGTCGATCCCGCGGTGCCGATCGAGGACACCGCAGGCGCGGTGAAGGATTTGATCCGCGAGGGCAAGGTGCTGCATTTCGGCCTGTCCGAGGCGGGCGCCTCGAGCATCCGCCGCGCTCATGCGGTGCAGCCCGTCACCGCATTGCAAAGCGAATATTCGCTGTGGTGGCGCGAGCCGGAGCGGGAGATCCTGCCGACGCTAGAAGAGCTCGGCATCGGCTTCGTTCCGTTCAGCCCGCTCGGCAAGGGCTTTCTGACCGGCGCGATCAACGAGAGCACGACCTTCGACAGCAACGATTTCCGCAACATCGTACCGCGCTTCTCATCGAGCGCACGCAAAGCCAATCAGGCGCTGGTCGATCTGCTCGGCGAACTTGCTGCCGCGCGGAAGGTGACGCCGGCGCAGATCGCGCTGGCCTGGCTGCTCGCGCAGAAGCCGTGGATCGTGCCGATACCTGGCACCACCAAGCTGCACCGGCTCGAGGAAAATCTCGGCGCGGCTGCGGTGACGCTGTCGCAGGCCGATCTCGGGGCCATTGCAGAGGTGCTGGCCAATGTGGCGGTGCAAGGCGACCGCTATCCGGCGCATCTCCAGGCGCGGGTCGGCCGCTAACATTTGTTATGAATGTCCGGTGAGCGTTCGCTTACCGGACATCTTTGTCCCGTGTATCGCTGAAAGCGCTACCAAGCGCCGCTGCGGAGGGATTGGAAAACACCGGCTTATTCCGGGCTCGGCCCGAAGTCGTCATAACCGGTGCAAGATACGTATTTCCGATAATCAATTTCATTCGCTTTCCACGCTGCTGGGTTATATGTCGGGCATCCGTCCAATGGGGGAGGCCGGCGCAGGCTTGGTGGCTTTGCGAGACCGGCAGGAGCAGGGGCCAAGCTCGTCGGTATGTTCGAAGTGATCCTCACCAGGCGCAAACGGTTCGGTTGGCGGTGGCAGGTCTGCGACCAGTCCGGCAAGATATTTGCCGACGGCTTCGAGCGCACGCGGCCGTCCGCCAAATACTATGGCGAGCGCGCGCTATTCTTCCTGTTGTCGCAGGCTCATTTGCACAATCGTTCCGCGGCTGCGAGCGAGGACTAGATTCGATCGGTATCGGTCCGCAGCCTGGGTGAACGAAGCGACACCCGGACCGCTCGTGGTAGAATCCCGGACGTCGCTTCGCCCATCCGGCTACAATCCCTTGCGTTGCCTGACGGGCAAAACACGCCATCCCTTGGTCGATACTGATCATCGAAAATATTCCACTTTACCGAAATTCGGAAACGACGTATGTTTCGCTCACTCCGGCCCAAGGAAGAGGGGCGTATCGCGATCGTCACGAACGCGGGCCGGATGGCGGTGGACGTGGATTACATCGGCGCGAAGAGATTTGCAGGGCGGGCAACCGTGAGCGAAGAACCTCGCGCGCACGACCGGTGTGATCGGCGTACGGCGAAATCGTGTGGTCCTGACGCCCGGGGTCTGTGCGTCAAGGCTCGTGGTGATGCGTGTGGCTCAACCGGGCCCTCGTGTCAGTCATCTGCGAGACGACGGGGGCAATAGTGCATCGCTCCCCGGGGAGAGCACGACATAAGCCGTCAAACCACTGCGCAGGGAAGGCCGGATGTCACGGCTTCACCTGTATGCCGCTGTGCAGCCTCTTGTAGCGCAACCATCGCACAGTGGACCGCGGGTGCCAGCCAGCACCCGGTCTTCCCTGCGCCCTTTTCAATTGAGGGTGAGGCGACGGCCAAAGCTCGGGCGAGATGCGCCGCGAGGATGCGAAGCTGTGTCTGCTTGCTCCGTCATTGCGAGCGTAGCGAGGCAATCCAGACTGTCGCCGCGGAAAGACTCTGGATTGCTTCGCTGCGGTAAGAAGTAACTAGGCTGGATCAGGCGGCCTCCGGAAGTGGCTGGAGCTGAGCGGCATAACCAAGCTTGGCTAGCTGGGCGACGAGACGTCTGGCCTTTGCGGCGGTTGAGCGATGATCGAAATGCGCGGCGCCTAAGTCGTGGTGCTCGGTTCCGTCCTTCAACATATGATAGATGGCGGTGAGCAGGGAGGCTGCCACGGCGCAGATGGCTTTCTGTGGTCCACGGCGGCGGCTCAGGCGGTTGAAGCGGGCATTGTAGAAGCTGTCCTTCTTTCGCTTGGCGGCCCAGGCACACTGCACGAGCATGGTCTTCAGCCATGGCGCTCCTTTGCGCAGCCGCGTGCGTTTGCGCTTGCCGGCGCTCTCATTCTGTCCCGGACACAACCCAGCCCAGGCGACGAGATGGCCTGCGCTCGGGAAGCGGCTCATGTCGCGGCCAATCTCGGCCAGGATCGATGTGCCAGCCAAGGTGCTGACACCTGGGATCGTACAAAGGAGCGAGATCAGATCGCGAAAGGAGGCCTGGCCGTCGGCGGCCTCCTTATCCAGCCTGGCAATCGCGGTGTCGACTTGCCGATCGATCTGATCGATGGCCGCACTCAGGGCATCGTATTGCCCGATGTGCAATTGCAGGAGAAAACGATGATGCTCAGTCAGCCGACCATGGAGCGCGTCATAAAGCTGTTTGGGAGAGGCCTTGATCTGCGCATGAGCCAACGCTGCCAGCTTGCTCGGGTCACGCACCCCCGCGATCATCGCCTCGATCATGCGTCGGCCGCTGACACCCATGACCTCGCAGATCACCGAACCGAGCTTGATGTTGGCAGATTCCAGCGTCTTGTCGATTCTCTGCACATGCCGCGTCTGCTCGCGCGTAAGCTGTTTGCGGGTCCGCATCAGCGAGCGCAGCTCCTGCAGCCGTTCCTTGGGTACGAAGCTCGCCTTCAGCAGGCCGCATGCCACGAGATCGGCGATCCACATCGCATCGTTCATGTCGGTCTTGCGGCCAGGCACGTTCTTGATATGCGCGGCGTTGGCCAGGATGAGCTCGAAAGCGCCATCGCTCAGAATGTTCCAGACCGGCTTCCAATACACGCCGGTGGCCTCCATGGCGACATGCGTGCACTTGCTTTCTCTCAGCCACTCGAGCAAGGCCAGCAACCCTGCCGTCGTCGTCTCAAAGGTGCGGCATTCCCGCTCCACCTTCCCTGCCGTCGTTCTCCGCACACAGGCAACGACCGTCGCCTTATGCACATCCAATCCGGCCACTCGTTCGTATAAGACATCCATTGGCGCCTCCAACGCTTGCACTGCCGGCGTGGGGCCTCATCGATAGGAAGTCTAAGAAGCGGGCTCCGGGGCTCTCGCCCCGGGCTCCAGTTGGGGTCATCAAGGCATCCCGGGTCCAAACTCGCAATCGGGCTCTCGGCACCAGACAGCAGCCGACCTCGCTGCCGGCAGCTCCCCATCTTCCGACCTCGACGCCGTTACATCAAGCGCGGGTCGGCCACCGGCCGGTGCTAAACTCGCAATGACGATGTGGAGACAGTCCTGTGCAGGAATTTAGCACCCCGGGCGCATCACATTTTACGCAACCGTCATAGTCTCTAACGCCCACTAACCAACACGCGACTTAAAACTGTCATAATCACTAAAATGGAGCCGCGGCTGTGGCCTTTTTACACGCCATTAAGCGGGCCGGCATTTGGATGCGCGGGGAAAGTGCGTTGGGGACTGCAATGAGTGCCGCGAAGAAGATGCCGGGCAAACCGGCCACCGAAATGTTTGACGACATCCCGGTGCTTCAGCGCAAATGGCGTGCCGCGTTGAAGCCGGGTGACCGGCTGCCGCGCTATGAGGACGTCATGCTCGGCAGCCTTGGGCGGCTCGCCGATCATATCGCGCTGCTCAAGAACGATAGCGCGCTCGAGCTCTCGCGCAGCGGCCGTTACGTGCAGAAATGGCTCGGCGAGGAGCGCTGGGACATTCCGGTCGCGGAGCTGTCGCCGGATTGCGCGACCGCATTGTCGGAAGCGGCGGCGAACGCACTCAAGAACGGACAGCCGCACCAGGCGAGCGCGCATTGCGTGCGCGACGGCATGGTCAGGACCTACGATCTGCTGGCGCTGCCGACCTCGTCGCGCTGGGGCGCGACGCTGGTCGGTACGTACGTCAACGAGCGCGGCGCGCAATATAATCTGCTCGACGCGATCTTCTCGTCGACCGATGACGCGGTGGTGTCGCTGGCGACCCTGCGCGACGGCAACGGCGCGCCGTTCGATCTCCAGGTCGTGCATCACAACAAGAGCGCCGGACTGCTGCTGAAGATCGCGAGCGGAAATCTGCTGTGGCGGCGGATCGGCGAGGGCAGCACGCTGCTGGCTTCGCCCGAGATCATGACGTTTCTGCTCAAGGCCGTCTCCGGCGGCCGCGGCGAGCAGCTCGAGATCGAGCACGATGGCCGTTATCTCCGGCTGAGTGCCACCGCCTTCGCCGACGTCGTTTCGCTGACAATCTCGGATGTCACCGCGCTGAAGCGCCGCGATGCCTCGTTCCGCCTGCTGTTCGACAATAATCCGATGCCGATGTGGGTGTTCGACGCCGACACCAAGCAGTTCCTCGGCGTCAACGACGCCGCGGTCCAGCATTACGGTTACAGCCGTGCGGCGTTCCTGCGGATGACATTGCCGGAGATCTGGCCGCAGGACGAATGGGACAGTCACGCCGAGGCACTCGAGCGCATCGGCGACACCTATCATTCCTCGCGCAACTGGCGGCATCTGCGCGCCGACGGCAGCGAGATCGAGGTATTGACCTTCGGCCGTCGCGTCGTCTTCGATGATCGCGACGGCTATCTGGTCGCGGTGGTCGACATCACCGAGCGGCGCAAGGCCGAGGCGCGGATCGCGCACATGGCCCACCATGACGGGCTCACCGATCTGCCGAACCGCGAATTTTTCCAGGAACGCCTGAAACAGGCGCTCGACCAGGCCGGCGGCAAGCGTGTCGGCGTGCTCTACATCGACCTCGACCTGTTCAAGAACATCAACGATTCCTTCGGGCATCCTTCGGGCGATCGCCTGCTCAAGGAGGTGGCCGAACGCCTCACCACCGCGGTCCGCGGCGCCAATGTCGCAGCAAGGCTCGGCGGAGACGAGTTCGCCGTAATCCTCGCCGCCGACGTCTCGCCGAACGAGGCCAGCGCCTGTGCGGCTCTGCTGATCGACATGCTGAAGACGCCCTACGACATCGACGGCCAGGAGATGGTGATCGGCGCCAGCATCGGCATCGCGTTGTCGCCGGGCGACGGCGTGACGTCGGAGGAGTTGATGCGCAACGCCGACATGGCGCTGTATCGGGCGAAGTCCGACGGCGGCGGCGTGCATCATTTCTTCGAGCGCGAGATGGACCTGCAGGCGCAGAAGCGCCGCGACATGGAGCTCGATCTGCGCCGTGCATTTGCCAATGGCGAGTTCGAGCTGCATTACCAGCCGCTGGTGTCGATCGCTTCCGACCGCATCTCGGGATTCGAGTCGCTGCTGCGCTGGCACCACCCCGACAAGGGCATGATCTCGCCAGCCGAGTTCATTCCGGTTGCCGAAGACATCGGTCTCATCACCCAGCTCGGCGAGTGGGTGCTGCGCGAGGCCTGCGCCGAAGCGGTGAAGTGGCCTTCCGACGTCAAGGTCGCGGTCAATCTGTCGCCGGCGCAATTCCGCAGCCGCAACCTGGTTCAGGTCGTGATCTCGGCGCTGGCGCAATCCGGCCTGTCGCCGAAGCGGCTCGAGCTCGAGATCACCGAGTCGATCTTCCTGGCCGAGACCGATGCCAATCTCGCGATCCTGCACCAGTTGCGCGAGCTCGGTGTCAGCATCTCCATGGATGATTTCGGCACCGGCTATTCCAGCCTCAGCTATCTACGCAGCTTCCCGTTCGACAAGATCAAGATCGACCGCTCGTTCGTCAAGGATCTGGCGCAGCGGCCTGATTGCGTCGCCATCGTGCGTGCGATCTCCGGGCTCGGCCGCAGCCTCAACATCACCACGACCGCGGAGGGCGTCGAGACCGAGGATCAGCTCGATTGGCTTCGCGCCGAAGGCTGCAACGAGGTGCAGGGCTTCCTGTTCAGCGCGGCGCGGCCCGCGGCCGAGATCGCAAAGCTGCTGGCCGATTTCGGCCAGCGCGCCTCACGGGCGGCGTAAGCCCTCGGGGTAGCAGTCATAGACCAATTCCTTGAAAGCGGGCGTGATGCGGCCGCGCTCGTTCTGGGTCTGCTGCATCAGGAGGTAGACCATGTCGAGCTTGGGATCGACGCCGAAATAGGTGCCGCTGCCACTGTCCCATTTCAACTCGCCGATCGAGCCCGCGGGCGGCGGCTTTGCGTTGCCGGGGTCGGTGCGCACGGCAAGGCCATAGCCATAACCGAAGCCATCGCCCGGGAAATAGAAATAGTCGCGATCGACGCCGGAGCCGGGTCCGATCTGATCGGTCGTCATGGCCTTGAACGCGGCGGGGCTGAGATAGCGCCTGCCGTCGAATTCGCCGCCGTTGAGGAGCATTTGCGAGAAACGCTGATAGTCGGTGATGGTCGAGAGCAGGCCGCCGCCGCCGGATTGCCATTCCGGATGGTCGAGACGCTCGCGCTCGGCATCGAGCAGGATCTGGTCGCTTGGCAACGGCCGCGCCATGCGCTCGAGCTCGTCGAGCGTCGTCAGCACGAATTTGGTGTTGGTCATGCCGAGCGGATCGAAGATGCGCTGCTTCAAGGCGTCGTACAGCGTCTGCCTGGTGATGATTTCGATGACGCTGCCGAGCACATCGGTGGAATGACCGTAGCGCCACAGCGTGCCCGGTTGGCGCGCCAGCGGCAGCTTGGCGATACGGTCGGCGAATTCCCTGTTGTTGAAGTGGCCCTCGAAGATCTTGGCCGCCTTGTAGGCGAGCTCGACCCATTTACCGCCGATATAGTCGTAGCTGATGCCCGAGGTATGCCGCATCAGATCTCGGATCGTCACCGGATGGACCGGCGGCACCAGGTCGAGCGCCATCGAGCCGTCGGGCTTGGTGATCTCCATTCCCACTTTCGTGCCGGCGAAGAGGGGGATGTATTTCGACACGGGATCGGTGAGCGCGAGCTTACCCTCGTCGATCAGCATCATCGCGGCCAGGCTGGTGATCGGCTTGGTCATGGAATGGATGGCGAAGATCGTGTCCGGCGTCATCGACAGCCGCGTCCTGACGTCGCGCTCGCCGAACAGCTTGAAATAGACCGGCCTGCCGTGCTGCTGGATCAGAACGATCGCCCCTGGCAAACGGCCGGCAGTGACCTCGTTTTCGAAGAACGAAGTGATGCGTCGCAGGCCGTCGGCCGAGGGAGCGGGGATGTCGCTGGCGCGGCTCCGCGCCATCGTGCCGGCCAGCATCGCGGCCCCCACCAAAAATTCACGACGCTTCATCCGGGCTTCCTCCCTCGCGGGAGGGATCAAAGCCGCAAGACGTTCGAGGCGTCAACGAGACTTCGACTAAAAACGCGTCACGATTTCAGAAAGGAACGGTCGCGGACGATCCTCGCTCGGCTTGGTCGGCGTGCCGATGTGAACGAGCCCGGCGAGCTTTTCGTCCGCCTTGAGGCCAAGCCCGTCCAGCACGTCGCGATCGAAGGCGAACCAGCCGGTGAGCCAGCAGGCGCCGTAGCCGAGCGCGGTCGCGGCCGTGACGATGTTCATGACGCTCGCGCCGGCCGACAATTCCTGCTCCCATGCCGGCACCTTGGGATGCGGCTTGGTGAAGCTGACGACGCCGATCACCAGCGGCGCATCGGTGAGCCGCTTGCGCTCGGTCTCGATATCGGCCGCGGGGGCGCCGGGATTCTTGCGGGCAAAGACCTTGGCGATCACCTCGCCGGCGCGCTGGCGTGCCTCGCCTTCGAAAATGATGAAGCGCCAGGGCGCGAGCTTGCCATGATCGGGCACCCGTGCGCCGATGGTCAAAATGGTCTCGAGCTCGGTCGGCGAGGGGCCGGGGCCGGTCATCTCGCGCGGCTTGACCGAGCGGCGGGTCTTGAGGAGTTCAATGGCGTCGGGCACTGCGGTTACCTCTTCGGCTGGTCGTCGGGCGTGCCATGCCGAGATAAGCATGCACGCCCGCAACCGAAAGCGAGTTTAGATCGATTTCAGGGATCAGACCGCCTCACGCATCCGCCGGACATCCGCCGGGGTGGCCTCGTCGACCAAGGCGGCGATTGCCTCCGCGGTCGCCATCACCTTCTGCCCGTCGCTGCCGAGCCGGCGGACGGAGACCGAATGCGTTTCGGCCTCTTTCTTGCCGACCACGAGCAGTGCCGGGATCTTGGCCAGCGAATGCTCGCGGACCTTGTAGTTGATCTTTTCGTTGCGAAGGTCGATCTCGACCCGAAGCCCTGCGCGCCGCGCCTGCTCCAGCACCTGCTTGGCGTATTCGTCGCCTTCCGAGGTGATAGTGGTGACCACCGCCTGCACCGGCGAGAGCCAGAGCGGGAAGTTGCCGGCATAGTGCTCGATCAGGATGCCGATATAGCGTTCCATCGAGCCGCAGATCGCGCGGTGCACCATCACCGGCGGTTTCTTGCCGCCGTCATGGTCGATGTAGAACGCACCGAACCGCTCGGGCAGGTTGAAGTCGACCTGCGTGGTGCCGCATTGCCAGTCGCGGCCGATGGCGTCGCGCAGCACGTACTCGAACTTCGGCCCGTAGAAGGCGCCTTCGCCCGGGTTGATCTCGGTCTTGATGTGATTGTTCTGCGACTGGATCTCGCGCAGCACGGTCGCCATCACGCGCTCGGCGTGATCCCACATCGCGTCCGTGCCGACACGCTTGTCCGGCCGCGTGGAGAGCTTCACGGTGAGATCGCCGGTGAAGCCGAAATCGGCATAGGTCGACAGGATCAGGTCGTTGATCTTCAGGCACTCTTCGGCGAGCTGGTCCTCGGTGCAGAAGATGTGCGCGTCGTCCTGGGTGAAGCCGCGCACGCGCATCAGGCCGTGCATGGCGCCGGACGGCTCATAGCGATGCACGACGCCGAACTCGGCAAGGCGGAGCGGCAGGTCGCGGTAGCTCTTCAGGCCGTGCTTGAAGATCTGGACGTGACCGGGACAGTTCATCGGCTTGAGCGCGAACCAGCGCTTGTCCTCGGCCTCGTCGCCAGCCGACTGCGCCGCGAACATGTTTTCGCGATACCAGCCCCAATGGCCGGAGGTCTCCCACAGAGACTTGTCGAGGATCTGCGGCGCGTTGACCTCGTTGTAATCTCCGGTCAGGCGGCGGCGCATATAGGCGATCAGCTGCTGGAAGATGGTCCAGCCCTTCGGGTGCCAGAACACGACGCCCGGACCTTCCTCCTGGAAGTGGAAGAGGTCGAGCTCGCGTCCGAGCTTGCGATGGTCGCGCTTCTCGGCTTCCTCGATCTGCTTGAGGTAAGCGTCGAGGTCCTCCTGCTTGGCGAAAGCCGTGCCGTAGATGCGTGTCAGCATCGGGTTGTTGGAATCGCCACGCCAATAGGCGCCGGCCACCTTCATCAGCTTGAAGGCGTTGCCGACCTTGCCGGTCGAGGTCATGTGCGGGCCGCGGCAGAGATCGAACCAGTCGCCCTGATAGTAGATCTTGATCGGCTCGTTGCCGGGAATGGCGTCGACCAGCTCGACCTTGAAGGCTTCGCCCTTGTCGCGGAACACCTGCTTGGTCTTTTCGCGGTCCCAAACCTCCTTCGTAAAAGGTTTGTCGCGCGCAATGATCTCGCGCATCTTCTTCTCGATCGCGGCGAAGTCTTCCGGCGTGAACGGCTCGTTGCGGAAGAAGTCGTAATAGAAGCCGTTTTCGATCACCGGGCCGATGGTGACCTGCGTGCCTGGCCACAGCGATTGCACGGCTTCGGCGAGCACGTGCGCGCAGTCGTGGCGGATCAATTCGAGCGCCTCCGGCTCGTCGCGGGTGACCAGCTTGATCTTGGCGTCGACCTCGATCGGATCGTTGAGATCGGTCAGCACGCCGTCGAGCGCCATCGCGACGGTGCGCTTGGCGAGCGAAGGCGATATCCCCTTGGCGATATCGAGACCTGTGATGTTTTGGTCATATTGGCGCTGGGCGCCGTCGGGGAAGGTGAGGGTGACTTTGGCGGCGGGGGTCACGGGCTTCAGGTTGCTGAGGGAGTATTGGAAGCCGGATTCGGACTTGCGATCATCGGTCATTGCTTTTCTCCTGAGGCTCACTCCTGCGAACGAGCGCAGGTAAGCGGGAACGAGCGATATATCAGGCGATTCGGCCTGTGCAATCCGGCAATTCCAAGAAAGTGGCGCGCAAAAGCCGGGGCGGTGCTTCAACTATTTCGGTCCGCGCCCTTTCACTGGCCGCGGCCCTGCTCTACATGCATTTGCATGGAAAAATCGCCTGCCGTCGGCCGTTTCACGCCAACCGCCCTGATGCTCGGCAATCTCGTCACCGGTTGCTCGGTGCTGGCGCCGGCGGGCATGCTGCCGGAATTGTCGACGGGGCTCGACGTCAGCATCCATGCGGCCGGGCTGCTCATCACCTTTGGCGCGATCACGCTGTGCATCGGCTCGCCGCTGACGGCGTGGCTGACCAGCCGCATCGAACGCCGAATTTTGCTCACCACCACACTTGCAGTGCTCGCTTTTGGCAATCTCGCCTCGGCCTTTGCGCCCGACTACGCAAGTCTCCTTGTCATTCGCCTGGTGATGCTTGCCGTCGGCGCGCTCTACACGCCGCAGGCTGCCGGTACGGCGGCGCTGATCGTGCCGGCGGAGCGGCGCGGCAGCACGATTGCCTACATCTTCCTCGGCTGGTCGTTGGCTGCCGCCGTCGGCCTCCCGCTGATCACCTTTATCGCCAGCCGCTATGGCTGGCGCGCCGCCTATGGCGAGATCGGCGCGCTTGGCTGCGTCAGCTTCCTGTTGCTGCTGGTGCGCCTGCCGGCTGGCTTGAAGGGGACGCCGGTCGACCTGAAAACCTGGAGCGAGGTCGGCCGCAACAAGACGATCCTGCTGCTGCTCGCGATCACGATGCTGCAGATGTCCGGACAGTTCGCAGTGTTCACCTTCATCGGCCCGCTGCTCAAGAAGCTGACCGAGGCGAGCCCGGACGCGATCGGCCTGGTGTTCGGCATCTATGGGGTGTGCGGTTTTCTCGGCGTTGCGGTGGCGACCCGCATCGTCGACACATGGGGGCCATATCGGACCTCGTTGCTGTTCACGTGCCTGTTACTCGCGGGTATCACCGGGTGGGCGCTGAGCGCGGGCACCCTCGCATTGATGGCGATCGCGGTGGCGATCTGGGGACTTGGCTTTGCCTCGACCAACTCGATGCAGCAGGTGCGCCTGGTCGCGGCCGCGCCCCCGCTCGCGCCTGCAACCGTCGCGCTCAATACGTCGGTCCTCTATATCGGCCAGGCGATTGGCTCGGCCGTCGGGGGGCTGCTGTTTGCCCGCGAGTTGCTGCACAGCACAGGCTTCGTGGCTGTCGGCTTTGTCGTGCTGGCGCTGGTCCTGGTGCTTGTGAGCCGTCCCCGGCCGGCGGCTGCCGCGCCGGGCTGAAGCAGGCATTCCTGTGTGCAAGGCGCTTGGCAAACCGCGCGGGAGAGCGCTAGAACGCCCGTCATGGGGACCAAAGAGAGTTGACTGAAATGAGGATGATTCTGGCGGTTGCCGCGGTGCTCTATTCAGCCTCCGCGTTTGCGCAGACCGACAAGCCACCGATGGTGGGGGACAAGCCGCTGGTGCAGGTGAAGCCCAAGGAGACCAAGGCCGGCACCAAAGAGGCCGCCGCCAAGCCGGCTGCAGCGCCCAAGGGCAAGCCGCAATCGATCGCGGCTCGGCTTCAGGCCTGCCTCGATACTGACGACGGCACCAAGGACCGGCTCAACTGCTACGACGCTATTATCCCGCCGACGCCCAAGCCGAAGCCGGCAAAGGCCAAAGGCTACGCCGATTGCCGTTTCTTCAAGGAAGAAGACGAGCGGCTGGCCTGCTTCAACGGCTTTGCCGAGAGCATTCCGAAGCTGCCCAAAACCTAGAGATCGAGAGCTGAGGTTCGAGGGCCGGGCGCCTGGTCGGCGATCCGGCCCAACACCGCCCTGAAGGCAACGCCCGGCACTTGCAGCGCGGTGCCTTCGAACTCGGCCGTGTCGCCGTCCTCCCGGCCGGCGAGCGCCGAAATGCCGGCGTGTGCAACTAACGGCTCGATGCCGAAGAGCTGGTGGCTGCGACCCGCGTCAGCGCCAGCGCCGGCGTTGCCGACATTTTCACCAGCACGTCCTTGAGCGGGTATTGCGTCCACGCGCGGTTGACATAGTCGCGGTGGGTGATGCCGTCGCCGGTCTCGACAAACACGACGCTGCCAGGACGCAAGGGCCCCTCCATGTCCTCGGAGACGCTGATGCCCTTCTGCCGCAGCATGCTCATCAGCTCGCGGTCGCGCCGTGCGGTGTAGTGAGTATAGGAGCTGACGAAGAAGCCCGAGCGATGGCTCTCGATCCAGGACGCGAACTTGTCCATTTCGCCATAGACGGCATCAAGCAGCACGACGCCGCGGACGCGATCGCTGATGCCGCCGACCTCGAGGCTCCAGGCGGTTGGCAGGAAGCCGCCGCTATAGCCGACGATCACGATCGGCATGTTGGCAAAGGCACGTGCGCTGTTGGGATCGCCGGTCAGCTGCGCGAGGTGGCTGGCTGACTCTTCCATGAAGCGCTTGAGGCCCCCGGGCTGCCAGAATTTTCCGGCGCTGGAGTCTGCGGCGTCGACAGCCATCTGCGGCGCGAGCAGCACGGCATTGGCGCCGGAATCGGTGATCTGCTGCGGCACCAGCTGGCGGTCGCGCACGTCGCGCTCGAGCGTTGCGCCGTTGCCGTGGAAGAACACCACGATCACGCCGGGCTTGCGCACGTCGAAATGTTCGGGGACATGCACCAGCACGCGGCTGTCGTTGTAGGTCTCGTCCTGCCAGAACACCCGCCCCGAATAGCTGCGATGGCCGCGGCGGTCGCCCTTGGAGATATTGAGGAAGGGCGAGTCGGAGGCGGGGTTGTTGCCGAAATAGGGGAAGGCCGAGGACTTCATGCTGATGAGGGTCGTCAGGTCGTCGCGCGCCGGACGCTGGTAGGGGACCTGCGGCGCGAGCGAGGCGACCTTGTAGGGCGTCTGCTCCGGCTGTTGCTGCACGGCGCGCTTGGGCGAGAAGTCCGACATCTGTCGTTGCAGAAGGCTTTCGCTCGCCGAGGGAAAGCGCTCTTTGAACTGCGGGGCGGGGAAGCGATCCTCGAATGTGTCGCCGCTTGCGATCTTTGTCTTGGCGATGGTCTGATTGACGACCTGTACATTGGCCTGTGAGTTCGCTGCGAGCGCTGTCGGATTGGGCGCGTTGCCGCATTGAACCAACGTCAGCGAGAACGGCACCAAGCCTGAGATCAGGGCGATCCGCAGCGCACGACCGCGCGCCCCGGACGCCTTGGTCCGGTCAGCGCGCGTGTCTGCTTTCAGTTTCGGAACGGCCCCGACCATCCACCCATGACCCCAAGTCACGTCTATCGGCAATCTTAAGACAATTGAGCCGACTGGCGTTTAGGCGACGTTAAGTGTCCGGAGAAACTTCCCCACATCCGGAACGTTCAGAAAAGACCACGGAATCGTGTCGCGAATGTGGGAGAGGAGAGCGGATTTTCGCGGCCGATGACGGGTTTATTGCCCAAGGGCGGGTATGAAGGGTGGCTAATTACCTATTCCGGTCGCCACATTTAACCCTTGTTAACCCTGCTTGAATTGACTGGACCAATCTGCACGATGCTTCCCATGAGGCGCGACGCCTGAGGCTAAGGACCCAGATGACGGCATCAGATGCGGGAACCGCGCCCTGGACCGGGCGGCTGACCGGCGGCTCCGGGGTTTCCGTTCTGGTCGCGACCGCGATCGTCGTTGCCGACATGATCGGGGTCGGGGTCTTCACCAGCCTCGGCTTCCAGGTCAAGGACATCCCCTCCGGCTTCTCTATTCTCGCGCTCTGGACCGTCGGCGGCGTCGTCGCGCTCTGCGGCGTGTTCTCTTACAGCGAGTTGGGCGCGATGTTTCCGCGCTCGAGCGGCGAGTACAATTTCCTCGGCCGCGCCTATCATCCGGCCTTCGGCTTTCTCGCCGGCTGGGTTTCGGCGACGGTCGGCTTCGCCGCGCCCGTAGCGCTCGCGGCCATGGCCTTCGGCGAATACGCCAAGTCCGTCGTGCCCGAGGTGCCGCCGATCCCGCTCGCCATCGGCGTGGTGTGGCTGGTCTCGATCGTGCAGTTGACCGGCGTCAAGCACTCCTCGACCTTCCAGCTCATCTCGACCATCCTCAAGGTCGTGCTGATCGTCGCTTTCCTCGTTGCTGGCTTCGTCGTTGGCACGCCGCAGCCGATCTCCTTTGCGCCGCACGCCGGTGACCTCGCCCATATCGTGAGTGCGCCTTTCGCGATCGGGCTCGTCTTCGTGATGTACTCGTTCTCGGGCTGGAACGCCGCGACCTACATCATTGGCGAGATGAACACGCCGCAGCAGAGCCTGCCGCGCGCGCTGCTCGCGGGCACGCTGATCGTGCTGGTGCTGTATGTCGCGCTCAACGCGGTGTTCCTCTACTCGACACCAATCAGCGCGCTGGCCGGCCAGCTCGACATCGCAAGCGTGGCCGGCAGCGCCATCTTCGGAGGCCTCGGCGGCCGGATCGTCGGTGCGATGATCTGTGTCGGCCTGATCTCCTCGATCAGCGCGATGATGTGGATCGGCCCGCGCGTGATGATGACGATGGGAGAGGACATCCCGGCGCTGCGCGTGTTCTCGCGCAAGTCGGCGCGCGGCGCGCCGGCCTATGCCATCCTGTTTCAGCTCGCCGTCGCCAACCTGTTGCTGTTCACGCGCAGTTTTGAAGCGGTGCTCGACTTCATCCAGTTCTCGCTGCTGTTCTGCTCGTTCTTCACGGTGGCCGGCGTCATCAAGCTGCGCATTACCGATCCTGATTTGCCGCGGCCCTATCGCACCTGGGGATACCCGTTCACGCCTCTGATTTTCCTGCTCGTGACCGCGTCCATGATGTACTACCTCCTGACCGAGCGGCCGGTGCAGTCGCTGTCGGGGATGCTGGTCATGCTCTCGGGCCTATTGATCTATGCTATTTTCCGCAGGCGGCCGGTCGCCGCTGCCACGTCACACAATCGCGAATAGACATGTTTCGTCCCATGAGACTTGCGGCCGTCGCTCTTGCCCTTATGGCTGCGGCCATCTCGTCCGCGCGTGCAGCCGAGGTCACCTTCGACGACACTGCGCGCTTCCTCGCGGGCATGCAGCCTTCAGCGGACTCGCCGCTGGTGGCGCTCACCAGGGATCCGTCCTGGGAGCATCACGCAAAATTCTTCGACGGCGCCTTCGCCCAGCTCGAGCAGCGGCAATTGTCGAGGATCCGGAGCTGGTCGGACGTCAATCTCGCCGCGCCGCGGCCGACCATGTTCTATTTTTTCAGCGGCCCGGATTTCCTCTACGCCAACGCCTTCTATTCCAGGGCCAGCACCTACGTGCTGGGCGCGCTGGAGCCGGCCGGTGCGGTGCCCGATCTGACCAGGTTGCCGCGCGGCTCGGTCAATGCCGCGCTCTACAATGTCGAGCGCTCGCTCGGCTCGATCCTGAGCTTCTCTTTCTTCATCACCAAGCAGATGAAAGTCGACCTGCACGCCAACCAGGTCAACGGCACATTGCCGATCCTCTACGTCTTCCTGGCGCGCTCCGGCAAAACCATCCGCAACGTCGAGATGGTCGCGCTCGACGACAAGGGCGGCGTGCACACCGGCAATGACAATCCCGGGCCGAATGCCACACGCGGGGTCCGCATCACCTTTGCAGGCGCCGACGGCGAGGCGCGCACGCTGTATTATTTCTCGACCGATCTCTCCAATTCCGGCGCGCGCGCAGCCGGCTTCCTGAAATTCTGCGAGACGCTCGGGCCCGGCAACAGCCTGCTCAAGAGCGCGTCGTATCTCTTGCACGGAGGCAACTTCACCGTCGCCCGCGACTGGCTGCTCGCCAACAGTGCGACCATCATCCAGGATGATTCCGGCATTCCGCTCGCCAACTACAATTCGCGGCAATGGCGCTTTTTCCCGTTCGGCCGCTATCTGGGGCCGATCGACGAATTCCCCGGCCGCTATCAGGAGCGTTACGCCGAGCTGTTCACGCGCGCCCAGCCGATTGATTTCGGCGTCGGTTATCGCTGGCGGATGCACGAGTCGAACTTGCTGCTGTCGGTGAAGATCCCCGGGAGCGAAGCCGCGCCGGCCGCGGAGACGACCTCGTTCGCCGAACCGCCGCCGAAGCCGCGGCCGAAGCGGCCGCGTCCGCCCGAGCCGCCGCCCGGACGTTTCTTCTGGTTCCGCTAGCTACCAGTGCACGCTCTGGCTTGGCACGATGAACGCTGTCGTGCTTGGCGGCGTCGCAAGGCTTGTCGCCAGATACCAGCCGGAGCCGATAACAAGGACGAGCAGCGCGACGATCGCGAGCATGTCGATGGTTCGGGGATCGTGATCCCGCGGATCAAAGCCAAGATGTGAGCCAGGTCTGAAGTGAAAATGAGGGCTGATTTTCCAGCGCATTGTTGTTTCCTCCCCGTGGGAGCATCACAACAACGCGAGGGCGGAGTTCCGGTTCCAGTCAGAGCAGGGATGCGCAAAGCATCGCAGCATGCTTACGAGGCGTTGACGCCGCGCCAGCGGCCGTAGCGCCAGGGCAGGTACCAACGCGCACCTCTCGGCGCGGCGAGAGGCACGTTGTCGATGCCAGAGGTGCCGAAGGGGTTGCAGCGCAACAGGCGCGCGAGAGTCATCCAGCCGCCGGCCCAGAGTCCGAACCGTTCGATCGCCTCGTCGCCGTACGCGGAGCAGGTCGGCAGATGGCGGCAGTTGTAGCCGACCAGCGGCGACAGCGTATGTCGATACAGCCAGATCAGCGCGCGACCGAATTTGCGCGGCAGCCGCAACGCCTCGGCAACGGGAGTGGAACAGTGCTCGCAGGCTGAATGCTTCATGTGCGCTTTACAAATCTCTGTCCTGAATGCGCGGTTCCTGCGCAGGGAACCTCAACCCGTTGCACGCTCGCCATATTTTGCATGTTTTTAGGGAGCAGTGCAGCAAGTCGTATGGACGAGCTGTAGTCCTCCGGATACCATTTTTGTGACACTCGTGGAAACATACGTCTGTATGATCGACTCATCGAGCGCGAAGCGGGGATAATCGCGCCAGCTGGGGTTTTGGGGAAGGGATCGGTTTGAAACTTCTGAAGTCGCTCAATCTTCGCGGCTGGTTGCTGGTGGGAACCGCCGTATGTGGAATCGTGCTGGCTGGCGCCGTCGCGATAGTCGGGTCGTCGGCCCGAGCCGGCGCTGCCCTCGAAGAGCGCAAGCTGCCAATGAAGTTTGGCTGGGTCGCCTGCGAGACGAACTGCCGCGGCTGGGTCAGCGCGGTCGGCATCATCACCGCTGATACCCCCAAGGATTTCGATGATTTCGCCCGCGGACGCCAGCTCGGCGGCGCCACCGTCGTGCTCGACTCCAGCGGCGGTTCCGTCAACGATGCGATCACGCTCGGTCGGCGCTTCCGCAATCTCGGCCTTCTGACCACTGTCGGCATCACGCAGCAGCGCGGCGGGCAGGGCGCCCGTCCGACGGTCGCCTCGGAAGCCTATTGCGAATCCATGTGCGTGTTCCTGCTGCTGGCCGGCAAGAAGCGCTTCGTGCCGGAAGCGGCCCATGTCCGCGTCCATCAGATCTGGATGGGCGACCGCGCCGATGATGCCAAGGCGGCGAGCTATAGCGCGCAGGATTTGATGATCGTGGAACGCGACATCGGCCGGCTCGCCAAATACACCTTTGACATGGGCGGGGCAGGCGACCTCCTGTCGCTCGCACTCAATGTCCCGCCCTGGGAAGATCTGCACCAGCTCGACGCAGCCGAGCTGAAGCTCACCAATCTCGTGACGACCGATCTGGTGGCTGACGTGCTGCCGCGTGTGGACATCACGGCGCCGGCGTTAGCGGAGCTCGCGCCGAAGACGCAAGCAAGGTTCGGCGGGGAGCAGGTGGAGCCAGCCAAGTCGACCAAGACGGCGGAGGCCGCGGTGCCGACGGGTAGCGCGGTCACAGCACCGGCTGCGCCGTCGCAGAAGTAAGAGCTTCAGTCCAGTCTCAGCCCTGCGCGGTGGCCGGCTGCTTCGCCTTGGCCTCGATCTGGCCGATCGCATCGACCACGGCATCGAAGGTCAGCAGCGTCGAGGCGTGGCGCGCCTTGTAGTCGCGGACCGGCTCGAGGAATTTGATTTCCTCCCACTTGCCTTCGGGAGGTGTCCCATTCTCTTTCAGCATCTTGCGAACGGTTTCGCGTAACTCACGGAGTTCGCTCGCAGTCGAGCCGACCACGTGACTTGCCATGATGGATGAAGAGGCCTGGCCCAGTGCGCAGGCCTTCACGTCATGGGCGAAGTCGGTGACGGTGTCGCCCTCCATCTTGAGGTCGATCTTCACGGTCGAGCCGCACAGCTTGGAATGGGCGGTGGCGGTGGCATCGGGGTCCGACAAACGCCCGAGGCGCGGAATATTCCCGGCCAGCTCGATGATCCGCTTGTTATAGATGTCGTTCAGCATGTGATGGAGTCCAACACTTACCTGCCGGATCGGCCTTGGCGGGCGCGGTCCAGGGTCCTATATAGGGTCGGAACTGGCGGAAAAACAGTCCGGCGGCGCGTGGGCGATGATCGAGATCTGCATTGCCGCGTTATTGCCAAGAGACCTCTTTCGCCAAATACTGATCTCTTCAGGCGTCCGGCGGCTTGTCCGCCCCGTCTGCCGGTGACACTCCGGCCGCAAGGCCGTCGAACGGAGTCGATATGGACGCTACGATCAAATCCATCCGCCCGAACAAGCCTTCCGACCGGCAGCCCGAGAGCCGCCCGGCCGAGCTTGATCCTTCCGAATTTCTCGCGGCCGCCGTTCGCGCCGACCAGCCGCGCCCGGCTCGTGCCGAGGCCGAAGCTGCGGTGAAGACCCTGCTCGCCTATATCGGCGAGAACACCGGGCGCGAGGGCCTGCTCGACACGCCGCGCCGCGTGGTCGAGGCCTTCGACGAGCTCTATCAGGGCTACCACCAGTGCCCGGCAGAGGTGCTCGACCGCACCTTCGGCGAGACCGCCGGCTATGACGACTTCGTGCTCGTGCGCGACATCGAGTTCACGTCGCAATGCGAGCATCACATGATGCCGTTCTACGGCAAGGCACACATCGCCTATACGCCGGTCGAGCGCGTCGTTGGCCTGTCGAAGCTAGCGCGCCTGACCGACATCTTCGCCCGCCGGCTCCAGACCCAGGAGCATCTGACGGCGCAGATCGCAGCCGCGATCGATGAGATCCTGAAGCCGCGTGGCGTTGCCGTCCTGATCGAGGCCGAGCATACCTGCATGTCGGTGCGCGGCGTCGCCAAGCATGGCGCCTCGACCTTCACCAGCCGTTACACCGGCATGTTCCGCGACAACCCGGCGGAGCAGGCCCGCTTCCTGTCCATGGTGCGAGGCATGACGCGCTGACCTCGCGAATAACCGGCGAGATGTGTCGTGTCCGCTCACTCCCACGAGATCGAGGAAGGCCTGACCTTTCTCCCCAAGTTCGATGCGAATGGCCTCGTGACCTGCGTGGCGACTGACGTCGCCAGCGGTGACGTGCTGATGGTCGCGCATATGAATGACGAGGCTTTGCGCAAGACCATTGCCACCGGCGAGGCCTGGTACTTCAGTCGCTCGCGCAATGCCTTGTGGCGAAAAGGTGAGACCTCAGGTCAGACCCAGCACGTGGTCGAGATCCGCACCGATTGCGACCAGGACGCAGTCTGGCTTCGCGTCGAGCAGATCGGCGCCGCCTGCCACACCGGTCGCCGGTCCTGCTTCTATCGCAAGGTTGAAGCCGACGGCGGCGGTGCAAAGCTCGTCTTCGTCGATGCTGAGAGGCTGTTCGATCCGGATGCAGTTTATAAGAAATGACGTTCGTCATTCCGGGCGGCTCGAAGAGCCGACCCGGAATCTCGAGATTCCGGGCTCGCGCTTCGCGCGCCCCGGAATGACGACGGGGCGCGAATTAACCCCGCATTAACCATAGCTGTCCCACGGTGAGACGATCAGGCGTCCGAATTGCCGGCGCCGCTCAAACGCCGCGCGGGCCGGTCACGCCATCATGTCGGTCGACAATTCCAGTGCCTCGCAGACGGTCGCAACCGACGCGTCGCGGCGTGTTGCGGGCGCGATCAAGCAGGCCTCGAACCAGACCGGCGTCAGTTTCGAATACATGTTGACCACCGCCAAGATGGAATCGGATTTCGATCCGTCGGCCGGCGCCACCACCTCGTCCGCCCACGGCCTCTATCAGTTCATCGACCAGACCTGGCTTGGCACGGTGAAGGAGGCGGGCATCCAGCTTGGCTATGGCAACTATTCCGATGCCATCACCCGGACGTCGTCCGGCACTTACACCGTCGACGATCCCTTCATGAAGCGCTCGATCATGAAGCTGCGCGACGATCCCGAGGCCGCTTCCAGCATGGCTGCGGCGCTGACGCAGTCCAACAGCTTCAAGCTCACCGGTCTGCTCGGCCGCAGGCCGTCCGACAGCGAGCTCTACATGGCGCATTTCATGGGCGTCGGCGGCGCGGCGAAACTGATCGCCAATGCCGAGGACAACCCGCAAGCGGTCGGTGCGCGGCTGTTTCCCAACGCGGCCTCCGCCAACCGTTCGATCTTCTACGCCAAGGATGGTCGTGCGCGCAGCGTCTCCGAAGTCTATTCGGTGCTGAATGCGCGCTATGCCAGCGCTTCGAATGCAAAATCGACGCGCAGCGCGATCGCGATGTATGGCGGCACGCCGTCGACCACGCAGGTCGCGAGCGCCAACGGTGTGCAGCCCACCGTGCCGATGGTCAATGGCGCCGCCTATCTCCAGACCTTTCCGGATGCACGTGGCGTGACGCAGGTGAGCGCGATGTCGTCGACGACGGTGGCTGACGACACACCGGTCACGCCGGCATTCCGTTCGATCTACCAGCCCGGCGATGCGACGCAACCGGTCTCGACGACGGTACAGAAATTGTGGGGCAACAACGCCTCGCTCACCTCCGTTGCATCAGCGACGCCCAATGTGCGTCCGCCGCAACCGCTCGATCTGTTCAGCGATCGCAGCGGCACGTTCTCCAGCTAACGCGCGATCGGCAGCCGTTGGCTGCTTCCGGAACTTAACAAATCATCAATAAAACCAGCCAGTTATGGTGAACGCTTTGTTAAGCGTCGTGGTTTATTTTGTGTTGCAGGTGACGGGCCGTCACCGTTTCGCTTTTTCGTTGCGTAAGCCGGAAGCACCATGATTGTTCGGCAGTTCATCAATTGGATCAGGACCGCGCCCGCTGGAGAGCGGGCGGAGGCAACGCGGGCATTGGCCCGGGCCTGGCTGATCTCAGACCTTTCCCACGACGACCGCGTCGCCGCCGAAGGCGCGCTGCTGATGCTGCTCGACGACCCGTCGCCGCTGGTGCGGCAGGCGATGGCCGAGGCTTTTGCGCGCAGCACGGATGCCCCGGCGTCGATCGTGCGGGCGCTGTCGGCGGACCAGCCGACCGTGGCGCTGCCCGTGCTCGAACATTCGCCGCTGCTGATCGATGCCGATCTCGTCGATATCGTCGCGACCGGCAATGACGAGGTGCAATGCGCGGTCGCCCGCCGCATCGCGCTGCCGGTCTCGGTCTGCGCCGCCATCGCCGAGGTCGGCTGCGCGGCGGCCGCGTTGGAGCTGATCGAAAATCCGCACGCCGAGCTCGCGCCGTTCTCCTGGAATCGCATCGTCGAGCGTCACGGCCATCTCGCCGCGATCCGCGAGGCGATGCTGGTGCTGGACGACATTCCGGCCGCGACGCGCGCCGCGCTGGTGGCAAAGCTCTCCGAAACGCTGGCGCAGTTCGTCGTGGCGCGGAATTGGCTGAGCGCCGACCGTGCCGAGCGCATGACGACCGAGGCGCGCGATCGCTCCACCATGAATATCGCGGCGCGCTCGCGCGGCGACGACATGCAGGGCCTGGTGAAGCACCTGCGGATCACTGGCCAGCTCACCGCGGGCCTGATCCTGCGCGCGCTGCTGTCGAGCAATCTCGAATTGTTTGATGCCGCGCTCGCTGAACTCGCCGATCTGCCGCTGGCGCGCGTGTCCGCTCTGCTGCACGATCGTGGCGGCAACAGCTTGCACGCGCTGCTTCGTCGCGCCGGGTTGCCTGAGGCGACGTTCGCCGCGTTCCAGGTCGCGCTCGATGCCTGCCACGAGCAGGGCTTTGTCGACACCGACGACACCGCGGCGCGCTTGCGCCGCCGCATGGTCGAGCGTGTGCTGACCCATTGCGAGACCGACCGCGGTGCCACCGAGCCGCTCATGGTCCTGCTGCGCCGCTTCGCCACCGAATCCGCCCGCGAAGAGGCAAGGCTGTTCTGCGACGAGCTCGTGGCGGAAGACGCGATCGATCCGGGATATGATGATCTGATTGCGGCGTAGTTCTCGCCGGACCCGCAAACTCCGTCATTGCGAGCGCAGCGACGCGCGGGGACGGTCTGGATTGCGTCGCTGCGCTCGCAATGACGAGAGGAGAGAGCCGAACCTACTCCGCCGGCACGATGCTCGGGGCGAGGATCACTTCGAGATGCTCGGGGCGGTCGCGGTTGACGTCGGCGAGATAGTCGTCGGCGACCTTGCGTAGCCGGCGGCTGAGCTCGGCGGAGACGCTGATGCTGTCGAGCTTGGTGTTCTCATGCACGATGGCGAGGATCGCGTTGATGTGGTGCGTGAACAGCTCGGCCGGCACCCTCTCGAGATCCGGTGCATGCTCGATGACGCGGCACAGGCTCTCGGCGACTCCTGCCGCGGCCGGAAAGCCGAACGTGGCGGCGTCGCCCTTGATGTCGTGCGCGGCGTGGAACAGCTCGTCGCGGCGCTCCTTGGTGAAGCCGTCGTTGCGGATCGCGACGTAGGCAGCCGACAGCCGGTTGACCTCGGTCGTCATCCAGCTCTTGAACTCGCCGGACAAATCGGCAAGCGCCTGCTCGGCGCGTGCGATCGGATCGTCCATATCCTTTTCTTCGACCCGGCGCAGCACCTTGCGGAGCGGATTGGGCTGCGTGATGACATGATGCGTGGCAAAGGCCGTGACCTCGATGTCCTTTGCGCTGTTCTTCGCCATGATGCCTGCCTAGTCGGGTGAGACGTTGCGCTAGATGGAGGAGCGGGCCTTGTCGAGCAACGAGGGCTGCTGGAGCACCTCGTGCTTTTCGCCGACGCGGCGCTCCGGGCCCATATAGGCGGAGTTGGTGTTGCGGCGCCGGTCCGGGCCGAAATAGGTTTTGGTCTTGATGAAGGGCCGGGGACTGGCGACCACGTTGAGAATGCGCTGGTAGAGGCCCTTGGCTGAGATCGGCTTGGCCAGGAATTCGGTGACGCCGGCATCGCGCGCGACCGTGACGCGGCGTTTTTCGGAATGGCCGGTCAGCATGATGATCGGCGCGTACGGGTTGCCCTTGGACTCCGGCTGCCGGATCATCTGCGCGAGCTCGAGCCCGTCGAAGATCGGCATCGCCCAATCGGTGATGACGATGTCGGGCACGTAGTGGCTGTACATTTCCAGGGCGGTCGCGCCGTCCTCGGCCTCGTAGACCTCACGCGCGCCGAACGAATGCAGCAGCGTCCGCAGGATGCGGCGCATGTGCGGATTGTCGTCGCAGACAAGGAAGCGCAGCTTGTTGAAATCGATGCGGAACATGACGCCTGGGCCAGAGCGGTCAACCTTCGTTAACCATATCGCGCCGGGAGTTAACGAAGCGTTGCGAACGGGCCTCTGGCGGGGCCGGGCAGGCAGCTCAGTAGCCGAACTGCTCGCGAAGAATGCGCTCTTCCAGGCTGTGGCCTGGGTCAAACAGCATGCGCATCGAGATGGTCCTGTCTGACAGGATCTCGACGCGCCGGACCCTGCGTACCTCCTCATGGTCGGCGACGGCCGCGACGGGCCGCTTGTCGTCTTCCAGCACCTCGATCACGACATAGGCCGTGTTGGGCAGCAGTGCGCCGCGCCAGCGCCGCGGCCGGAAAGCGCTGATCGGTGTCAGCGCCAGCAGCGCAGCGTTGATCGGCAGGATCGGCCCCTGGGCGGAGAGATTATAGGCGGTCGAGCCTGCCGGCGTCGACACGATGACGCCGTCGGCGATCAGCTCGGGCATGCGCTCGCGCTCGTCGATCAGGATGCGCAGGCGCGCCGCCTGGGAGGTCTGGCGGAACAGATAGACCTCGTTGATGGCGTGATGCAGGTGGACGCGGTCATTGGCGTCGGTCGCACGCATCAGCAGCGGGTTGATCTCGGATTCATGCGCTGCCTCGAGCCGGGCGCGCAGATCGTGCGTCGAGTATTCGTTCATCAGGAAGCCGACCGTGCCGCGGTGCATGCCGTAGATCGGTTTTCCCGAGCGCATGTGGTGGTGCAGCGTCTGGAGCATCAGCCCGTCGCCGCCAAGCGCGACCACGACGTCGGCCTCGCTCGGATCGCAATTGCCATATTGCGTGGTGAGCTGGTGGAAGGCGGTCTGCGCCTCGCTGCTCGGGCTGGCGACGAAGGCGATCCGGTCGTATCGCGATGGCTTGGTCATGGCTTCCAGGCAGGTGTCGCTGGCTCGAGAAAGTTCCGCCGAGGTCGTCTATACGACATGGGCGTCTATTGTCGAGGATGACCGCCCGGCGAGGCAAACGGGTCGGTCGGGGCAGGGGTCCCGGTTCAGGGCAAAACCCGGGTTGATTCGCCCGAAAAGCCGGTCCCAAGCCTCCGATCCCCCAAACCGTCGCAATTGGCGGCTAAAGCTGCGACCGACACGTTGCTGGTGCGGGCGGCAGGGAGAACAATCATGATCATGAGCTTGCCGGCGCTGCGCTACGCGGGATTGGTGCTGGCGGTGTCTGCCTTCGCGCTCGCAGACGTGACGCTCGCAGATTTGGCGCGTGCGGACGATCCGCCGCAGCCGCGCAACGAGGCGGCGGCTCCTGCGGGGCAAAAGGGCGGGCGCGGCGGCAATGCGGCGCAGGCTTCGTCATCGGCTTCCGATCGTCGTCTCCCTGGAGATTCGACGACCAAGCAGACCCTCGATCTGCCGGGCCGAACGCTCAACTTTGCCGCGACCGCCGGCTCCATCCGCGTGTTCGACGACAAGGGCGAGCCGCTCGCCGATATCGCCACCACGTCTTACGAGCTCGATGGTGCCGATCGCGCCACGCGCCCGGTGACGTTCCTGTTCAACGGCGGGCCCGGTGCCTCGTCGGCGTGGCTCCAGTTCGGCGCGGCTGGGCCCTGGCGGCTGCCGCTCGACGGCGAGGGGTTGTCGCCGTCGGCCTCGCCCGAGGTGAAGCCGAATGCGGAAACCTGGCTCGACTTCACCGATCTCGTCTTCATCGATCCCGTCGGCACCGGCTACAGCCGCGTCATCGCGAGCGGCGAGGATGCACGCAAGCGGTTCTATTCGGTCGACGGCGACATCAACTCGATTGCGCTCGTGATCCGCCGCTGGCTCGAGAAGCACAACCGCCTGACCTCGCCGAAATATGTCGCGGGCGAGAGCTATGGCGGCATTCGCGGGCCGAAGGTCGTGCGCCAGTTGCAGATTCAGCACGGCGTCGGCGTCAAAGGGTTGATCCTGATGTCGCCGCTATTGGATTTCCGCGAGTTCACCGGCACGAGCCTCCTGCAATATGTCGCGACCTTGCCGAGCTATGTGGCGGTCGCGCGCGAAGCCAAGGGCCCGGTCAAGCGCGCCGACCTCGCCGATGTCGAAGCCTACGCCCGCGGCGAATTTTTAGCCGATCTCGTCAAGGGGCAGGCTGACAAGGAAGCGTCCAATCGCCTGGCCGACAAGGTCGCCGAGCTCACCGGCATCGACCAGGCGGTGAGCCGCAGGCTCGCCGGCCGCTTCGACGTCGGCGAATTCCGCCGCGAACTCGACCGCAAGAACGGCATGGTGACCGGGCGTTACGACGCCTCCGTGCGCGGCTTCGATCCCTATCCGGATTCGAGCAGCTCGCGCTTCGGCGACCCCTCAGGCGATGTGCTCCAGGCGCCGCTGACGAGTGCCGCGGTCGATGTTCTCACGCGGAAACTCAACTGGCGGCCGGATGGCTCTTACGAAGTCCTCAACGGTGCCGTCGAGCGCAACTGGGACTTTGGCGGCGGCATCAACCCGCCGCAATCGCTGTCGGAGTTGCGCCAGATCCTCGCCACCGATGCGAAGCTGAACGTGCTGGTCGCACACGGCCTGTTCGATCTTGCCACGCCCTATTTCGGAACGAAGCGGGCGCTCGACCAGTTGCCGGCCTTTGTGACGTCGCGCGTGAAGTTCGTGGTCTATCCCGGCGGCCACATGTTCTATTCGCGCGATGGCTCGCGACAGGCGCTTCGCGGCGAGGTCGAGGCGCTGATCAGGGAGTAGGTCGGCGTTTGCGCGGCGGATATCTCCGTGCGATCTCGCGCGCGACGACGGCTGCCGGCTTGACGTTGGCGCCGGCGATCCAGATGTCGCTGACCTTGCCGCGCTTGTTACGGACGCGGCGCACCGGCTCTCCATGGCTGGAAACTCCGGCCGCCCAGGCGAGCCTGCCGGTGTCGCGGCCGGTAACCTCGATCTCGGCGGCATCCATGAACGGGTTGTTGAACTGCGGATTGGCGACGAGCACGCGGTTGCCCGCCGGCACCAGATCGGTCGCGCCCCAGATCGTCCACCAGCGGCCGGTCCAGTCGCGCACACGCCGGTCGGGTGCACCACGGCTCCTGAAGACGCGCAGGATCTGCATCGCGCCGTCCATCCAGAACGGTGCAGCGCCATCGATGGAGTTGCTGAGGATGCTGATCGCAAGTTCGCATCCGGGGATGGAGCAGGTCCGGGAGATGTAGCCCTGGAAGCCGCCGCCATGGCCGAACCAGTCCCAGCCGTCGGTCTTGCCGGCGTTGACGCCGAGGCCGTAATAGGCCTCCAAGGCTTGCGGCACGCGCCAATGATTGCGCGTCATCTCGCGGCGGCTCGCGACTGACAGCACGCTCTTTCTGGCGTTGGGGGCGAGCTGGGCAAAGAAACGCGCGGTGTCGGCGGCGGTGGCGACGAAGCCCGCGGCCGATGCCATCGCGTGTGCCGGATGATCGCCGGGGATGACGCAGCGCTCGCCGAGCGGCAGCTTGCGCGTATGGCCGCGCGCAAACAGCGCGCCCCTGGGAAGCGGTGCGTTCGGTTCGGTCTCGCGCAGGCCTGCAGCCTCGACGATCTCGCGCTTGATCCAGGCGGAATAGGGCTCCTTGGTCACCGCTTCGATGACGAGCCCCATCAGGGCAAAGCCGTGGTTGGAATATTTGAAGCGCGTGCCGGGCTCGATCGCGGGAGGCTCCATCAACTCGGTGAGAAGCTCTTTCGCGTTGAGATAGGGGCGGCTGTCGATGAACTGGCCGGAATCAGCGCCGTCGCGCGTCAGCCCGGCACTGTGCGAAAGGACCTGGGCAATCGTGGTCTCGGCCACGCGCGGATGCAGGCCGCTGACATACTGACCAACGGGATCGTCGAGCCTGAGCTTGCGCTGCTCGCGCAGCTTCATGATGCCGGCCGCGGTAAAGCTCTTCGAGTGCGAGGCGATGCGAAAGCGGTGGCGCGGGGTGAGCTTCTCGCCGGTGTCGAGATTGGCAAGGCCGAACGCATGCTCGGCGACGACCTCGCCGCGATGAACAAACGCGACCATGACGCCGGGCTGTTGGAACGTCGTCTGCTGGAATTCGATCCAGGAGCCGATGTAGTCGATCGCGGATCGCAGCCAGGTGTCCATTGCGCTACCGGTTTGCGAGGGGAGATCGGTGCGAGAAGCTAGCCGAGAAAGCAGAACGGGCACAACCCGGAAGGTTGCGCCCGTTCGCGTCGTGCGAAGATGCGATGTCTTTAGTAGACGAGCGTCGCGCCGGTCGGCTTGTCGAGCGCGGCAGCCAGCGAGCGATATTCGGAGCTGTCGGTGCCGGCGAGCAGGGCGATCTTGTTCAGGTGATACTGCGCCTGTTCGCGGTTGCCCTGCTCGAGCTGCCAGAGGCCGTAATACTGCCAGGTGCGGACGTGGTTCGGATCGTCCTTCAGCGCGATCTCGTAATAGACCTTGGACGACTGGTAATCGCCGAGCTTGCGATAGGAATAGCCGATCAGGTTGGCAACGTCGGCGACGTCGTCACGCTTGAGCGACTTCAACTGGCCGATCGCGCTCGTGTAGTCGTGGCCATCGTAGATCGTGGTGTAGGCGGTGCGATAGGCCGCGAGGAATTTGGGATCGCTGACGGAAGAGCTCTTCTTCTTGCCCTTCTTGGACGAGCTATCCGACTTCGGCGGTGAGGAAGGCTCATCGCTGCCCGCCGCATAGGCGCTGGTCAGCACCGGCGCGGCCGCCAGCGACATGGCGACAAGTCCCGGCACGACAAGCATTGAGAGTTTGCGCATCTAAGTTCTCCCGTATGGAACGTGGCGATCCTACACGATTGCCCAGAGACCGGAACACCCGGCACGCAAAAACATTCCCCGCAACCCGTCCTATTCGCCCTTCTGGCAGATGACAAACTTGTCATCGAGATGAACGGAAGCCTGCAACCGGCTTCAGACTGGGTTCAGTGCGCGGGTTCTAGGCTCCCACCTACGATCGAAGGGTAGGCAAGAGGGCGCCGCCTCAAGATCCTTCCAAGAGGAGACCACCATGTTGAAGACCATTTCCGCAGCCTTGCTTGCAGCTTCCGTCATCGCAGCTCCGGCCTTCGCCGCCGAGGCCGGCAAGACCACCACGACCACCGCGCCGGTCATCAAGGCGGACCAGACCCAGAGCAAGATGTCGACCACCGCTGCCAAACCCGACGCCGGCGTCAAGACCGACGGCAAGACCGCCGACATCAAATCGGGCGCCAAGGTCGGCGCCAAGCCAGATGTGAAGGCCGATGCCAAGGTTGATCCCAAGGTCGATCCCAAGACCAAGGCGATGAACGCCAACGCCGCGATCACGCCCGACGAGCACAAGACCGTGCGGACGCATCGTCATCACCACAAGCATCTGTCGGCCAAGAAGTCGCTGAAGACGCAGTCGGACGTCACCAAGCCGGTGACCACCGAGAAGCGCAGCTAACGACTGATCCCGCGCGGCGGCATCCCTGGATTGCCCTGCTGCCGCGTGCGGAGTTCAGGCCCGGCTCGCTCGTCACGCCCCGCGCGCAAGCGTGAGGCGCTGGCGGCGGGCGGGTGCGCCGTTTGTGGAAGCGAATTCCCTTTGAGCCACCTTGAAGCTAGAAACATCTCCGAGTCGGACTGGCTGGAGAATTTGATCCCTTGGGGCGATTGGCGAAACGCGCGGCGATCCTGACGCTGCCTCTGGCGCTCGCGGCTTGTTTCGGCAGCGAGGGTGACCGCCCGTCCCTGATGGAGGGGCCCCAGGCCGGAGGGCCGCAGCCATTCCCCGATAATTTTCGTAGCGACGCGCTGGCCCTGATGCGCGCCTATCTCAACAATCCGGTCGGTGTGCACGACGCCAGCATGGCCGATCCGGTGCTGCGGGAGGTCGGGGGGCGGCAGTTCTATGTCAGTTGCCTGCACTTCACACCGCGCGAGACCGATGGCAGCTACAAGGCGATGCGCGAGCGCGCCGTTGTCTACGTCAACGGCCGGGCCGACCGCGTCATCGATCGCGCCAACGAGCTCTGCGCAGGTGCGGTTTACGCACCCTTTCCAGAACTGGAAAAGATGACGCGGTAGCGCAAAGCCAGCCTTCATCGGACGGTGCTACACAACAGCCGCCGAAGCCGCGGGATCACATTTCGGCGAGCTTTGAACGGATCGGTTTTGCCTTGCGACAGATCGTTACGGCTGGACTTGTGCGAACGACGAAATCTGTCGGCGCGGGCCGACGTGATGGAACAAAAGCGTGATGTTGCCGCTCCGTCGCAGTAACGAACGATCAACGTTCCGGCATCGCCGCCAAGCAACCCAATTCACGCCACGTTGTTTCCTGAGTGTCGTAATGAAAGAACGGGGATGACCATGAAGACGATTTTGCTCGGGGCAGCAGCTCTGCTCGCTCTGGCCGCACCGGCGGCCGCGGCGGACATGCAGCCGCGCCCCTACACAAAGGCGCCGGCCTACACACCGCCGCAGGCGATCTACAACTGGACTGGCTTCTACATCGGCGGCCATGTCGGCGGCGCCTTCGCCGGTGACAGCAGCTTCCAGTCGAGCGATGCCCGCTTCATGGGCGGCGTGCAGGGCGGTTTCGACTATCAGTTCGCGCCCAATTGGGTTGTTGGTATCGAGGCCCAGTACTCCTGGCTGCCGACCAACAACAACGGCGTTACGTTCCCGCTTGGGACGCAGGTGACATCCAACACCGACCAGATCGGGTCGGTGACCAGTCGGATCGGCTACACCTGGGGCCCGACGCTGCTCTACGCCAAGGGCGGCTACGCCTGGCGCAATGGCGGCCTTGGCGTGAACATCGCCGGCGTGCCACAGGCCTTCACCACCACCGGCAACAGCAAGGACGGCTATACCGTCGGCGCCGGCCTCGAATACATGTTTGCGCCGAACTGGTCGGCCAAGGCCGAGTACCAGTATTACAACTTCGGCAGCACGACGATCACCTCCGGTCCCGCCGACGTCGTCGGCGTTCGCGGCCGGGACGACGAGCATACCGTCAAGGTCGGCGTGAACTATCGCTTCGGCTGGGGCGGTCCGGCAGCCTCGCGCTACTGAACCGCCGGGCGCCAGCACGACCGCGATCTGACAAAGGCCGGCTTGCCGCCGGCCTTTCGTTTGCCAGCCCCATTCCGAGCTCTTGTTCGCTTCGCGTGAACCATCTGGCACGTCATTTGCCAGCAAACAGTCTGGCGCGTGCCTTCTCACGCGTGTCACGGGGATCGGGTAAAGCAAAAATAATTTTTGCGACTTACGGAACTCGCGCTCCGGAAGGCGTTATTACTGAATTGCCGGGCTGGTGGACAACGAACATGCGTATCTTGGCGTCGGTGGTGGCTCTCTCGTGCTTCGTCGCCCTGCCGTGCTCTGCCCAAACAATCCTCAAATCCGAGCCTCTGATGTTGGCACCTTACGAGGTCGCCTTCGTGAAGGACGCCTCCTGTCAGTCGGGCAAGGTGCTCAAGGTCACCGGGGCGATCCGCGGACTGCACCGCCGCAAGGCCTGCGTGGCGCTCGCCGGTGAGCAGGCATCGCTGGCGACCGCGACGCCCTGAGGCACGCGGCTAGCCTTCGGGCCAATCTTACGAGTTGAGCTGAAGCTCCATCCTGGATTCCCGCTCGGCGTCGGCCTTGTTCTTGGCGGGGTCCTCGCCTTGGGCGGCCCGGCACGATTTGATCTCATAGTCATTGTCGAGCACCCGGCGCGGACCGTGCCGCGCTTCGTCGGTGCCGACGTCCACGACCAGACCGCTCTGTTGCGCGAGCTTCCAGACGTCGGCTTCGCTCGGATAGGCTTTGCTGATCTGGCTGTCGTTGCAGAACAGGGCGTAGGGCATGCTTCCCGCTCCCGGAAAGCGCGTTAACGACTTGATGGGGCGAGGGGTTCCGGAGCGATCACGGGGCCGTGATCGACCGCGGTCAGACTGCAAGGCAGCCGGGCTCTGAGTCCTTAACGAGTCCTGAATCCCCCAAAAAAGAAACTTTGGGACTCATTTGGCGGAATCAGCGGATGTTTCCGGCCATGTCGGCCGACCTGAAAACCTCCTGCGGGCACATGCTTCTGCCACTGACGCTGGCACTGTTTGGCGCCTGCGCAGCCAATCTCTGGCTGGTGTGGTCGTGGCTGTAAGGTCGTAGGCGGGCCGGCCAGCCCTACTTCTGGGCCGGCGGCGGAGCGCCATCGCGGATGGCGGCGCGCAGCTTGCTCAGGGTCGCCGCGCAATATTCCTCGCGCTCGCGCTCGAAGCGCTCTTGATGCTTTCTGAAATTGGCGATGCGAGCCTGCATCTCGCTGCGGAAATCGCCGGCCATCCGTGGCGGGGCGGCCGGCAGCGGCTGGGGCGGCGGCGCGACCGGGCGCAGTAGATCCGCTTGCGGCGGCTCGAACGCGACAGTCACCGTCTGGACGGAGACGATCTCCGCAGCCAGGACCGGCGCAGCCGCAGCGGTATCCGGCTGACGAACGTCGTCCTTCCTGCCGGAGACCGATTGAACGAAGGCCAGTGTCTGCGCGATCAGTGCGTCGCGCTCCCTGATCCACTTCATGATCCACCACCCGGTTAGAGCTATTCCACCAAAGCCGGAGCGCCGAATCAAGAAGGCTGTCTGCAAGGGATTGCATATTTTTCCCGAACGCCCGACATTGGATAAATGGATTCCAAGATCGACCCGTCGGACGAAGCGCAGGGCCTGCGGCTCGTGCGCGCCTTTCTGTCATTGCCGCCTGAGAAGCGGGCGGAGGTGATCGCGTTCGTCGAGGATTTGGTGCGCGCCCATGCCCGGCCCGAGGACGGCCAAGAGGCCACTCCGACCTGATCGCCAGCTAGTGCTGGCGCGGATTGACGTTGGGTACGAAGCGGGCGCCAACCAGCCGAACCGATGCCCGGGCGCCGGAAAGTTATTTTTCCGTAAGGCTGCCCGGCCAAACAGTATCAATTTTTAACGTTAGCCGGTTCCAATGGCCGCTGCTGGGCACTTCGGTCAATGGTGACCGGATAAATTTATTGGGCGGCTGCGATGAGCTTTTTGAACCATTTGAAGATCGTGTTGAAGGTTGCGCTGATCGTGACCGTGATGGGCTTTGCCCTGGTCGCCGTCGCGGCCTTCGGCACTCGCGAACTCTCGGCAGTCGTCGACGGCTTCAGTGAGCTCACCGCCATGCAGTCGGCAACCCTCAATCTCACGCGGGCCCAGCGCCGCCTCGAGACCTATCATGCGGCGCTCTATGCGGTCTTCACCGAGACGACGGAAGCGGGAAATGCCGGTCGCCTGAAGACCGCCGACCAGAACCGCAATGAAATTCGTCAATTCCTCGACGCGGCAGAGCAGGACGATCCGTCGCGCACGACCGAGATCAAGGGCCTCAGCGACCAGCTGAAGGGCGTGTTCGCAGGCTGCGACCCGGTGCTTCAGGCCGGTGCGGCCGCGAGCAGCCCACAGGAAAATGCCAAGGCTGCCGACCGGGCGCACAAGGAGTGCGACCCGCTGATCGATGCATCGTTGACGCGCGTCGCGGCATTTGCCTCCGATGTCAGCAAGGCGGTCGCCGAGCGCAAGGCTGCCATCAACCGCGACGCCAAATCCGCGATCTGGACCGTGATGAGCGTCAGTGCCGGTGGCCTGCTGCTCGGCATCGCGATTGCATTGTTCATCGGCCTCAAGGCGATGTCGCAGCCGATTGCACGGCTCAAGCTCGCGATGGAGGGCCTCGCCCGCAACGATCTCAAGATCGAGGTGCCCGAGAAGGACCGCCGCGACGAGATCGGCGAGATGGCGAAGACGGTCGAAGTGTTCAAGACCAACGCACTCGAGGTCGAACGCCTCAAGGCTGCACAGGTGGAAGTCGAGAAGCAGGCCGCAGCGCAGCGCCGCCGCGACATGTTCAACCTCGCCGACGGTTTCGAGCGCGCGGTCGGCGAGATCATCGACGCCGTCGGATCCGCCTCTACCGAGCTCGAAGCGTCGTCCTCGACGCTGGCCACCACGGCGCAGCGCGCGCAAGAGCTGACCTCGGTGGTCGCGGTTGCCTCGGGCGAGGCCACGGGCAACGTTCAGTCGGTTGCGACCGCCACCGAGGAGCTGTCTTCGTCGGTCAACGAGATCAGCCGGCAGGTGCAGGAATCCGCGCGGATGGCCAGCGAAGCCGTCAATCAGGCCCGCACCACCACCGAACGGGTCAGCGAGCTCTCGGTCGCGGCCACGCGCATCGGCGATGTCGTCGAGCTGATCAACACCATTGCGGGCCAGACCAACCTGTTGGCGCTGAACGCCACCATCGAGGCGGCGCGGGCAGGCGAGGCCGGCCGCGGCTTCGCCGTCGTCGCCTCCGAGGTGAAGACGCTGGCCGAGCAGACCGCGAAGGCGACCGGCGAGATCAGCCAGCAGATCTCCGGCATCCAGAACGCCACCCTGGAATCGGTGACGGCGATCCGCGACATCTCCGCGACCATCGAGCGGCTGTCAGAAGTGTCCTCGACCATTGCCGCCGCCGTCGAGGAGCAGGGCGCCGCGACCCAGGAGATTTCGCGCAACGTGCAGCAGGCCGCGCACGGCACCCAGCAGGTCTCGACCAACATCACCGACGTGCAGCGCGGCGCCGCTGAGACCGGTTCGGCGTCCTCGCAGGTGCTCTCCACCGCGAAGATGCTGGCGACCGACAGCACCCGGCTGAAGGACGAAGTCGGAAAATTCCTGCGGACGGTCCGCGCGGCCTGAGCCGCGCGACGTAAAAGGTCCGGCGGCCTCGCGCCGCCGGCACGCTGCCGCTCTTATTGCGGCAGCAAGAGTGCCATCGCGACAGCGAAGAGGAAGAGCGTCGCGACGACGGCCGCCACCGCTCCGGCGATGATCTTGGCGTTTTCTCGGCTGGTGGTGGGCCGCATGCGGCCTGGACGCTACCTCATGTTGAACTCTGATCCAACTTGAGACTTGTCCAGTCAGACAGCGAGTTTGGCCTGGAAGAACCGCGTGACCCGATCGATCGCATCCTGGGTCATCGGGTCGGTGTCCGAGAAATCAAAGCCGTGAGCCTTGCCCGGATAGGGCACGAATTCAGTCTCGGTGCCGACCAGCTTGCCGAGCGCGACCAGTTGCCGACCTTCCGCGATCGGGACATTCTTGTCCGCTTCGCCGTGCAGCGCGATCAAAGGCGGCAGGTGTTTGACCTTGGTGGCCATGGCGTGGGGCATGCCGCCGTAGAGCACCGCCAGCGCTGCGATGCGGCTGTCGCGCGCGGCGGCCTCGGCGGCGATGTAGCTGCCCAGCGAGAAGCCGAGCAGGCCGATGCGACCCGAACTGTCGGGTCGGTCGAGGACATCAGTCACGGTGGCGCCGACCGTATCGGCCCAGCCGTCGAACCGCGTCGTCTCATAGGCCTCGCGGCTCTCATGCGCGTCGGATGTCAACGCAGCCATATCGGCCGGGGTCATGTAGCGGAGAAAATAGGCGTCGATGCCCCGTGCCGTCAGCGCGTCGGCATATCGCTCATAGGCGCGGGCCCTGAGCTCGATGCCACGTGAGCCGTGCAGCACGATCACGGCCGGACGTTTTCCGTCGACTGCCGCCGCATAGCGCGACACCGGCAGGCTGTCATGGCCACTCGTGACGTCGAATTGCTCGCCGGGCGCGCTGCGTGCGGCGACGGGGGACAGCAGTGCGGCGATGGCGGCCAGAGCCGCGCGTCGGCTGATCATCGGCGAGCTCGGAGACATGTTTCGGACGCGACGTGCCGCCTCTATACTGCGCTTGCGACGGAATCTTGACACGAGTCCCACCCGATGATCTCCCATCGCCCCTCCGTGCTTGCCCATGAGCGGTTCGTTGCCGACAGCGCGAATTTTGCCGGCCTCGATCTCGCCGCGCGCTTTGAGCGGATTCAGCGGACCAACCTCTGGGGGGCTCCGACCTCGGTCTCGGGCCTCGGCTCCGAGGATCGCGCCACCGCGGGGATCCGCGCGGCGCTGCCCGGCCTGTTGCGGCGGCTTGGCTCGCGTTCGCTGCTCGATGCGCCCTGCGGCGATGCGGGCTGGATCGGCAGCGTCAAGCTCGAGGTCGATTATACCTGATCGAAGCCAACATGGCGCGTGCGGCGCGAGGTGATCTGCGCGGCCGCTTTCTCGTCGCCGACATCACGCGCGATCCGCTGCCGGGTTGCGACGTCATTCTGTACCGCGACTGTCTTGTGCATCTGAGTTTTCAGAACATCGCGCGCGCCATCGCCTGCTTTCGCGCGAGCGGCGCGCAATTCCTGCTGATGACGACGTTTCCGGAGTGGAAAGACAATGGCGATTGCGAGGACGGCGACTGGCGCGCGCTCAACATGACCAAGGCGCCGTTCCACTGGCCGCCTCCGCGCGAGTTGATCGATGAACGCTGCGACGAGGGCGGTGGCGGCTGGCGCGACAAGAGCCTCGGGCTCTGGCGGCTGAATGAGTTGCCGGAGGGCGGCGCCGAGCCCGTTTGACAGGCCGCTCGAGCATCTTCAACAGGGCAGCGCGTGGAAGACTTGAAGTTGATCGCGCAGCTGAGTGGTGGTGCCGGCTGAGGGGATTGAACCCCCGACCTTCGGTTTACAAAACCGCTGCTCTACCGCTGAGCTAAGCCGGCCACTTTGCTAGGAGCCCGCGCGGGTTCCGGCTGGCGCCGGCGCTTCCGCTTGTGCGCGGTCGCAATACCAGACTTGTCCGGGAAGTACCAGAACCTGGCGGTGGCGTTCGCCGGCACGAAAGAGGCGGCCCCTTGGGGCCGCCTGAACCATTTCGCCTGACTGTGGGCTACTGGCAGACGTGCTGCCGGCCGTCTTCCCCCTTGAACCGGGTGCCGGGCCTGCACACAATGCCATTGCGGGCTGCGTAGGCGTCCCAATTGCCGTGCCAGCCCGGTCCGCCGCGGTCGTAGCTCGCATAGGAATTGCTCCAGCCCTGGAACGGTGCGGAGGCGACGGCTGCCGCGGTGCCGACGGCGGCGCCGGCCACCGCGCCCGCTGTGTCGAGCGGCCAGAAGCCCGACTGGTCATTCACCTGCCGACGCGCCATGTGCCGACGCCGATAGGCGCGATCGGCGGTCGGATTGCCGGCGCGAAGATTCTGGCAATTGGGATCCTGGAAGGGCCCAGTGCAGCGGGCCGAATTGTCGATCACGGTTTGCGCGTAGGCTGGTGCGGCAAGCGTGGACGCGACAATTGCGGCCAGGCCCAGAAGTTTCAGGCGCGTCATGGCGTTTTCTCCATGTTGTTGAGACCTGTGCTAAGTGCGACATTCGGCGGTGGTTCCGCGGTTTCTCGGATACGGGGTCACATCAACGTGAGCCCGCACAGGATGTGCGGTTCATATCGCGCAACCCGGCGCCCTCGCCGGTGCGAGGGGTTGTGTGCCGTTAACGTTTCGCTAGTGCGCCCGGCAGCATTTGAGCCGCTACCGACCCTTGTGCGTTAGGCTTACCGGCATTTGGTGAGGGGGCCTTAACCCTCTGTCTGCCGTGATCGGATAGGTTGCCGGCTGTACAACCGGGATCCTCCCATGCGCGCTTCCGCGCTCGCAGCCTTTCTGATCGGACTGCCTGCAACGGCCTTTGCCGGCGGCGGTTTCGATATCGTCGTGCCCGGGCGTCCCGGTGTGCCCATCATCATCAACAATATCGATGTGTCCTATTCCGTCGTCGAGGGCGTCTGGGGTCTGGGCAAGAACGTCCAGGTGCAGCCCACGATCTATGGCGGGCGCTACGTGGCCGAGCGGCAGCCCTCTGACGTCGGCCATTATTATCCGAGCATGGGCTTGCAGCCCGGCTATGGCCGCCTCGAGGTCGAGCCGCCTGCGAACCGCAAATTGCCGAAGCCGGCCGAAAGCTATCATGAGAGCTGGGGCGCGCAGTCCGCGCCGTTGCCGCCGCAGATGGATGTGCCCGTCAATCCGCCGCCGGTGATCCTCGCGCCCGAGATCAATGACCATCCGCGGCGGCCTCGGCCACGGCCGCATGCAGCAATACCCGGCAAGCCGCCGGGTTAAGAAACGTCAAAATCCAACAAGACGGAAATCAACAGGAGAGAGTAATGCGTCAGATGATTTCGGGACTGGTCGCGGCGGCTGCCGTGATGTTTGTGGGCGCTGCGCCCGCCACGGCCTGCGGCTTCAACCCGTGCCAGCCGGTTGCGCCGGTTTTCTCCGGCTGCAACACCGGCTGTGGTGGTTATGGCTACGGCTATGGTGCCAGTTATGGCTATGGCTATGGCGGAGGCTATGAGCGTCTCGCCGAACCGACCACGCAATATTACTACGTCAACCAGGGCCCGACCTACACCGGCCCGGGCGCCTTCGCGCCGTATCCGACCTACCAGGAGGACGCGGTCGTCGCGCCCGCTAACTATGGCTACGGCTATGGCTATCGCGCTGCTGCTGTCGCGCCGCCGGCCGCCTATCCCTATCGCCGCCCGTACTACCGTCCGTATCGCTACGGCTACGGCCCGCGCTACGGCTACCTGCCGCGCACGCATTACGGCTACGGTCCGCGCTATGGCTACGCCCATCGCTACGCGCCGTATTACGGCGGCCATCGCGTGCTGCGCCGCTATTACTGATCTCTGATCGGTTGAGCCAACGAAACGCCCGTCCGCGTGATGCGGACGGGCGTTTTGTTTCGTTAGCGCTTCATCAAGCCGAGCCGGCTCGCGCCGACATAGAGCGAGAGCACGGCGGCGTTGGAGACGTTGAGGCTCTTGATCTCGCCGGGCATGTCGAGCCGCGCCACGACGCTGCAGGTCTCGCGCGTCAGCTGACGCAGACCCTTGCCTTCGGCCCCCAGCACCAGCGCGAGCGGCTCGCGCAGCGCGACGTCCGAGAGGTCCTCGGTGCCTTCGCTGTCGAGGCCGACGGTCTGGAAGCCGTTTTCGTTCAGCTCGTTCAGGGCGCGGGCGAGATTCGGCACCGTGATAACAGGCACCAGCTCAAGCGCGCCGGAGGCGGCTTTGGCGAGCACGCCAGTCGCTTCCGGACTGTGGCGCGCGGTGGTGACGATCGCCTTCACCGCGAACGCCGCAGCCGAGCGCAGAATCGCGCCGACATTGTGCGGATCGGTGATCTGGTCGAGCACCAGCACCATGCCTTCTTGCGCCAACGTCTCGATGTCAGGTGAGGGCAGGGGATCGGCCTCGGCGAGCAGGCCCTGATGCACCGCGTCGGGCGAGAGCAGGCGGTCGATCTCCTGCGGCTGGACGATCTCGGGCGCGATCCGGGTCTCGATGTTTTCGTCCGCGAGCCGCTTTGCGGCGTTCTCGGTCAGCGTCAGCTTGCGGATCCGGCGCTGCGGGTTGGCGAGCGCCATGGTGACGGTGTGCCAGCCATAGAGGATGACGGGCCCGTCAGCGTGCGAATCGCGCTCGCGCCAGGCCGGACGGCGGGTCGATTTCCCGGGCCTGTTGAAGGGCTTAGACCCGCTTCGGGGACCCTTGGGGATGAATTTTCGATCCTTCATGGGCTCGCTTGTGTCACGGGTCCTGGAATATGGCAATTTGGGAGGCTTCGAGGGTGATTTTAGCTGTTCGCCTCGGTTGACTTTGCCCCACCGGATCGCCCATAACCGCGCCCGGTCGCGCCCCCATCCGGGCTGTCGCGGCCTTCACGTTCCATGGCCGTATTCGGTCCGCCGGCAAGGTCCGGCCCGATTGTGCTGCCGTCGAGCGGGGGAGTGTCCCGAGTGGCAAAGGGAGCTGACTGTAAATCAGCCGCCTCATGGCTTCGCAGGTTCGAGTCCTGCCTCCCCCACCAGCCTTTGCTCGCTTCGCGAGCTTCAGCTAGGCAAGCCAGCTCAGACGATCGTGGCGCGTGGCGAGCGAAGGCTGCCGCGCCCGTAGCCCGTGGGGGGCAAGGCGAGCTGTCGACCCGACAGAGCGCCTTTATCGACCTCTCACAGTGCCGGCCACGGCATCGGAATGTAGCCGTAGGCGCCGTCTTCGCGCGTGACGTGACCAACGCCGGGGAAGGGCAGGTGCATACCGGCGACGAGCAGCCTGTCAGCCGAAGCCATCTCCAGCATCTTCTTGCGTGTGGTGACGGCGGCCGCCTGATCCACATCGAAGGCGATCGCCCATTCCGGATGGGCGAACTGCAAGGCGGATGCGTGAATGACGTCTGTAAAGAGCAGCATGTTGGCGTTGCCGGCGCCGATCCGCAGGGCAAGATGCCCCGGCGTGTGGCCGGGCGCCGGCACCGCGGTGATGCCAGGTGCGATCTCGACCTCGCCGACGATCTGCCGGATCTTGCCGCGGTACGGTGCGAGTGATTTGCGCGCAATTTCGAAGTACGGCTTCATCTGATCGGGGGCCCGGGACACGATGCCGTCGTCATGCCAGAAGCCGAATTCGGCGCCCGCAACCACTATCTCAGAGGCGGGAAAGGCGGCTTTGCCGTCCACGCCGATCAAGCCGTTGGCATGATCGGGATGCAGGTGGGTGACGATGACGGCGTCGATCTCTTCCCGCCTGACGCCGGCCGCGGCGAGCGCCTCCGGCAGATGGCCGAGCGTCGGTCCCATCGCCGATGCGGTGCCCGTATCGACGAGGACGTGCCGGTCGCCACGCGTGACAAGGTAGGCATTTACGGATGTAGGGATAGAACTTGGCAGGAATGCTCTTGCCAGCAGCGACTCGGCGACAGCCGGACTGGCGGCTGGAAAGAGTTCGAGGCCGAGATTGAGGTAACCGTCGCTGAGCGCCGTGATCGTGAAGTCGCCGAGCGCGAAGCGATGGGCGGCGGGTAGCCGCGCAGGTGGCGTCGCGTCGAGTGTTGCGGCCTTCGTGCCGTAGGAGTTGGTCCCTGTAGCGAGCAGGGTGGCGGCGCCAAGTGCGGCACGGCCGAAGGTTCGGCGGTCGATGTTCATGATGTTGCTTCCATGGTTTCTTGAGGATGTCCGCAGGGCCGTACAGACCTGCTGCGGCGGGTGAGCGATCGATCTGCTTAGTGATCGGAGCGGACGTCTCTCCTTGCGCTAAATGGCCGGCCTCGGTCTGACAGGGTTTCTTGGATCATCGTCTCAAGACTCTGTGGCCTGGTTCCATTGAAGTTCGAGCACGATGCGCCAAATCTTGGACACGTTCCGCCAAAGCTTGGGACACCGGCATGCGTCCTCAGCACGTCCTGGCACCACCGGCCGCCGACTCATCAATCTGACTTGTCGCGATGGATGCGCCGCGAACCCGGTTACACATCCGGCGATCTGCGTCGCATGCGCGGGTCCAGATGACTCCGGCTAGCTCACCATCTCCCGCACCATCGGCACCACCTTCCGCCCGTAGAGCTCGATGCTCGTCATCAGCTTTTCGTGCGGCAACGGCCCCGCCGAATATTTCAGCTGAAACCGCGCAATGCCAAGCGCCTTGGCGGTCTTGGCGATCTTGCGCGCGACCGTCTGGGGCGAGCCGACATAGAGCGAGCCGTGCTCGGCCTCGTTGACGAATTCGTCGCGGCCCATCGGCGGCCAGCCGCGCTCACGGCCGATGCGGTCGCGCATGGCCTTGTAGTCCGGCCACAGCTCCTCGCGCGCCTGTTCGTCGGTCTCGGCGACATAGCCGGGTGAGTGCACGCCGATCGGCTGTGCGGGACGGCCGAACTCCTTGAAGGCGCGGTGATAGAGATCGACGTAGGGCGCGAAACGTTCGGGATCGCCGCCGATGATGGCGAGCATCAGGGGCAGGTCGTAATGCGCGGCGCGCACCACGGATTGCGGGCTGCCGCCGACACCGATCCAGGTTTTAAGCTGACCATTCTCAACCGGCGGATAGACCAGTTGCTCCTTCAGTGGCGGGCGCAGCTTGCCTTCCCAGCTCACCGGCTTCTGCGACAGCAATGCGGCGAACAGATCGAGCTTCTCCTCGAACAGCTCTTCGTATTTGCGCAGGTCGAAACCGAACAGCGGAAAGGATTCCGTGAACGAGCCACGGCCGAGGATCACCTCGGCGCGGCCATCGGAGAGCGCATCCAAGGTCGCGAAGCGCTGAAACACGCGAATGGGATCATCGGAGCTCAGCACCGTCACGGCCGAGCCGAGATGAATGCGCTTGGTGCGCGATGCGGTCGCGGCGAGCACGGTTTCGGGCGAGGAGATCGCGAAATCGGCACGGTGATGCTCGCCGAGCCCGATGAAGTCGAGTCCAAGCTCGTCGGCCAGCACCGCCTCATCGACGACGTTGCGGATCACCTGCGCATGCGGAAGCATGGCGCCGGTGGCGTCCTTGGTGACGTCGCCAAAGGTATCCAGTCCGAATTCGAGCGGTGCGGTCATCGATCAGGTCTCTGTGGGGAGGATCGACCGGATTTAATGGACGGCGGCCAAGTCACAAGGCGGCTTTCGGAAATGCTCGGTTTTCGTTTGTGCGATCTACCGCCACATCCCCCGCATCCGTGCGCCGATGTCGACCTTCGGGCCCTGTGATGCGGCGCGCGCACCGGCCGCGGCGGCCTTCGGCCAGGCGGTACGTTCGAACAGATAGACCAACTGCTCCGGGATGAAGCGGGTGCGCGAGGCGTAGACGTGGCGGTCGCCCTTGGCGGCCTGGCCATGGACGAAGAAGCGTTGCGGCACCACGAGGTGCAGATCGTCCTTGGCGCGCGTCATTGCGACATAGAGCAGGCGGCGCTCCTCCTCGAGCTCGGCACTGGTGCCGGCGCCGAGGTCGGACGGCATGCAGCCGTCGACCACATTGAGCACGAACACCGATTTCCACTCCTGGCCCTTGGCGGAATGGATGGTGGAGAGGATCAGATAATCCTCGTCGCGCAAGGGCGGGCCTGATTTGTCACTTGTCGCATCCGGCGGATCGAGCGTGAGCTCGGTCAAGAATTTTTCGCGCGATGAATAGCCGCTCGCGATCTGCTCGAGCTGCATCAGATCGGCGCGGCGCGTCTCGGAATCTTCGTGGATGCGGTCGAGGTGCGGTTCATACCACAACCGCACGCGCTCGAGATCTACAGGCCATTCCGAGTAGCGCAGGTTTTCGACGGTGCGGACGAAATCGGTCCAGTCCGCACCGGTGCGCGCCGGCACCGGAAGCTGACCGAGCGCGTGCAGCGGGTCCATGCTCTCGGCCATCTGGTCGAGCACGCGCTGCGCGGTGGCGGGACCGATGCCCGGCAGCAGATGCAGGATGCGAAAACCAGCGACGCGGTCGCGCGGGTTCTCGGCAAAGCGCAGCAGCGCCAGCACGTCCTTGACATGCGCGGCGTCGAGGAATTTCAGTCCGCCGAATTTCACGAAGGGGATGTTGCGGCGGGTCAGCTCGATTTCGAGCGGGCCGGAATGCGAGGACGTCCGGAACAGCACTGCCTGGCGCTTGAGAAGCGCGCCTTGCTCGCGATTGGCCAGCACCTGCTCGACGATGTAGCGCGCCTGGTCGGCCTCATTGTGCACGGTGACGAGCTGCGGCTTTTGCGCGGAGGTGCGCTCGGTCCAGAGGTTTTTTGTGAAACGCTCGCGGGCAAGGCCAATGACGCCGTTGGCCGCCGCCAGTACGGGTTGGGTCGAGCGATAGTTGCGGTCGAGCGTGATCATTTCCGCGCGCGGCGAAAAACTCTGCGGGAAGTCCAGGATGTTGCGCACGGTGGCGGCGCGGAACGAATAGATCGACTGCGCGTCGTCGCCGACGACTGTGAGCCCGCGTCCATCCGGCTTCAGCGCGAGCAGGATCGAGGATTGCAGGCGGTTGGTGTCCTGGTATTCGTCGACCAGCACGTGATCGAAGCGGCCGCCGATCTCGTCGGCGATCAGCGCGTCGCTCATCATCTGCGACCAGTAGAGCAGCAAGTCGTCGTAATCGAGCACGTGCTGGGCCTGCTTGGCCTCGACATAAGCGGCAAACAGCCCCTTCAGCTCGGCGGCCCAGCCTGCGCACCAGGGATAGTGCTGTCCGAGCACCTTCTCGATCTCCATCTCGGCATTGACGCAGCGCGAGTAGATCGACAGGCACGTGCCCTTGGCCGGAAAGCGGCTCTCCGTCTTCGACAACCCGCGCTCGTGTCGGACCAGATTCATCAGGTCGGCGGAATCCTCGCGGTCGTGGATGGTGAAGGCGGGATCGATGCCGATGCGCTCGGCATATTCGCGCAACAGCCGCGCGCCGATGCCGTGGAATGTGCCGGCCCAGGTGAGCGCGTCGCGCATGATCGCGGCGTTGTTCTCGCCCAGGACTTTTCGGGCGATGCGCTCGACGCGGCCGGCCATCTCAGCGGCGGCGCGGCGCGAAAACGTCATCAGTAGGATGCGGCGCGGATCGGCGCCGGCGACGATCAGATGCGCGACGCGGTGGGCGAGCGTATTGGTCTTGCCGGAACCGGCGCCGGCAATAACGAGAAGGGGGGCGCCCACGGTCGCGCCATCGGCCACGCCATGCTCTACGGCGCGGCGCTGCTCCGCATTGAGCGTGTCCAGATAGGTTGTCACGAATCGCCCCGGTGAAAGGGAGAGAGTCGGCGATCCGCTGGCGAATCGCAATGCGGCTGGACGGAACCGGATTTAACACCTAGGGAAAAGACCGCCTTAAGTTCCAGCCCGCGACACGCACCCCGGCATGACCGAGCTCAAGCCCGAACAATTCGAAATGCGGCGGCTGGAGTCGCTCAGCAACACCATATTTGGTGTCGCCATGACCTTGCTCGCCTACGACCTGCCGAAGGCGGGGGTGTTCACCAACGCGCCGGACTGGAGCGATCTGGCCCAGGCCTATTCCGGCAAGCTTGCGGGCTTTGCGCTCAGTTTCATCATCGCCGGCCTGTTCTGGATCAGCCATCACCGCCGGCTCGCGCGCCAGCCGATGGGCAGCCGCGGCGCGGTGATCCTCAATCTGTTCTTCCTGCTCTCGATCGTGCTGCTGCCGGTGACCAACGGCCTTTACACCAACTACGCCATGAGCAGCGCCGTCGCCGTGCTTTACGGCCTGCACCTCACCGCGATCGCTGGCCTCAATGCTTGGCTTTGGTGGACGATCCTTGGCGGCTGGCGCCGGGAGACCATGGCCTCGCTGTTTCCGTTGCTCGTGTTTGTGCCGGGCACGATCGTTGCGGGGTTCGCGCCGCATGTCGCGCCCTTCCTGTGGTTCATCGCCTTCGGCGGACTTCTGATCCGGCGCTTCCATGGGGCCGGCGCCGAGACCGAAGTGTGAAGCCGGCGCTCATCCTTTCGAGGGCGTCGCGCCGAACCCATCGGCGGGCACGTAAAGCTTGACCGGACGGATTTCGTAGACCGCACTGGGATTGACCTGGCGCAGCAACCGCGCCGCCGCGATCGCCTCATCTTCGGTGTCGTATTCGACGAGGTGGAAGCCCAGAAGCTGCTCCTTGGTTTCTGCGAACGGGCCATCCAGCACGATCCCGGGGCCGGGGCCACGCAAGGTGCGGGCCTTTTGGGTGTCATCCAGACGGGCGGCCGGCCCAAGGTGTCCGCTTGCCCTCAAGGGCGCCTGAACCTCGATGACCTTGGCGACGACCGCGGCGTCCTCCGCCGGCGACCACGCCAAAACCTCGTCTTCCACATGGTAAGCCAGGATCGCGTAAAGCATCTTCACCTCGTTTGTTTCGGGCACGCAGCCCGAAGGACGTATGGTCGCCGCCGATACCGACAACGGCCGACCGCAAAATATTGCGTCGCGGCGATGATGACGAAACCGTTCTGAAACCCGATTGCCGGCCGGCGGGGTGAACGCCGTCCGGAGAAGAGGCGACTGATTGCCACAAGAACAGTTGAGGCTCATCGGAGGCGGCAATGTCGGGTCAGACCATCAAGATCATCTGCGACGCACGGCGGGCAGGGAAGTCCGAACCTGCTGACCTGCACGACCAGGCCGGCCATCATCGCTATTACGGCAGCTCGGTCGAGAGTGGCGGCGAACGCATTGTCGAGAGCCGCCGTGGCAAGCGTCCGTCCGTGCTCGCCCTCTTCGGTTTCTGAGCCGCGCTGGGCCGGGGTTGTCAGGGGGCGCTTAGAACCTGCTTGACGAGGACCTCGCGCAGCGCCGCCAGCTCGCCGCTCGCCTCCATCTGCTCGATCACCTGTCCAACTTTCGGCACGAGATCGCGGTGGCGTTCGTGCAGGTAGTGGAAGATGCGAATGCGCTCGAGTGGCGGGGAGAGCGGATATATCCTGGCCTGTAGATTGAGCTTGCGAACAGCGACCAGCCCGCTGAAGAGGTCGGTGACTATCACGTCGAAACGATCGGCATCGAGCATCCTGATCATGTTCTCGAGGCTCGTGGTCGCCGTGACGCGGTCCATGCCGCGCGTGCCGGCTTCCGACGAGCCGACGCCGCGGACGATGCCAATGCTGTAGTCCTTGATCGAATTCCAGCCGTCCACGTCGAAATGGAGTTTGGTCGCGAACACCGCGGGTTCGATGTAGTTGATCGCCGGCGTCACCTGCAGCAGTGTCGGGTATTCGCGCGACAGCGTTCCGATCCGCTGGATTTCACCATCGACCTCGCCGGCGCTCGACAGGGCCAGCGCGCGCTTGCCTGGGACGTCCTCGAATTCGAGCTTGATGTTCAGCTTGGCGTAGACGGCCCGCAGCATCTCCCCGCCGACATATTGATCGGGGATGTCGGCGATCCGCGCCAGCCGGATCACCGACTGTGCGGAGGACGAGCCGGCTGCGAACAGCGACAGGCAGACGACAACTATCCGCCACATGGGGCGCCTATCTGACCCTTGTTTGCTACCATTGGGTTTTGGGGCCCGCGTGATCTACCGGAGATGGCGCTCGTGCGAAGCCACGATGCTCACCGCTCGCCGGCCACGCGGCGCGCCTCCTGATTTTCACCGATGTCATTCTAGCATGTGAAGTGGTACCTTGCGCGAGGATCCTGCTGCTGGGCGCAAGATATGACCCCACCGACCTCGGATCGCCCAAGGGCCGACAGGATCGCTGCGCGCATCGCGCGCTGAGGAAGAATCAAAACCGTTGAACTGCATAAGGCTGCGACCGGCAGGCCGGAGAGGTGTCGCCATTTTCGGGAACGGGATGCATGGGCAATGCAGGTGACAAGAATCCCGATCGCGGCCGCGCTGTTGCGCCGGCGGCTGCGAAGCAGGATTTGAACGGCATCGGAACCGCGTTCACGTCACCGATGCTCGCGGCACTACCGTCGCGGATCTTCAACTGGTCGCGGAGCGGCATCGGGCCCCGCCTGCTTGCCGCAGTGCTGCTGTTCTCCTCGATCGTGACGCTGACACTGACCGCGCTCCAGCTCTATCTGGACTATGATCGTGAAGTCGGCGTGATCGAGACGCGGCTCGAGGAGGTCGGCCGCAGCACTACCGGCAGCCTCAGCGAGAGCCTGTGGAATCTCGACCAGAACCAGCTCAAGCTCCAGCTCGACGGTATCCTGCGGCTGCCCAGCATGCGCGCCGCCGAAGTCCGTGAGATTGCCGATCGCCCCAATCCTATTCGTGTCGCCGTCGGGGAGCGAAGCAGCCGCTCGGTCGTGACGCGCGACTATCCCCTGACCACCACCGTGCAGGGGACCGCGCGCGCGATCGGCGTGCTCCATGTCGAGGCGACGCTGAGCGATGTCTATCAGCAATTGCTGAACCGGGCCCTCGTCATCCTGGCAAGCCAGGCGGCAAAGACGTTCATCGTCTCGCTGTTCATCATCTACATGGTCCACATTCTGGTGACGCGGCATCTGGTTGCGATTGCCGATTTCGTCAGCAAGTACAGCCCGGCGCGGCCGCCGCCGCCGTTGCACCTGCAGCGACGGCCTCCTTACGATCCCGACGAGCTGGACAAGGTGATCGATGCGTTCAACGCCATGTGCGCCAATCTCGGCCGTGCCTATGGCGAGCTGCGCGAGGCCAATGCGAATCTCGAACGTGATCTGAAGATCCGCCGGCGCGCCGAAGAGGATGCGCGCGCGAGCGAGCAGCGCTTTCGCGACTATGCCGAGACTGCATCCGACTGGTTCTGGGAAACCGGGCCGGATCATGTGTTCACCTACATATCGGACCGGGCCGGCGCGTTCGGCATGGATCGCGAGGCCCTGATCGGCAAGCGACGTCCGGATGCCGCCATTGATCAAGACGCCGAAGTGCAGAAATGGCGCGATCACATGGCGACGCTGGATCGCCATGAGCCGTTCCGGAAGTTCGAGTATCGCGGCCGCGATAGCGCCGGGCGCTTGCACTATTTCAGTGTCAACGGTCAGCCCGTGTTCGCCGAGGACGGGCGTTTCATGGGCTATCGCGGCTCCGCCACCGATCTCACGTCGCAGCACGAGACCGAGGAGCGGCTTCGCCAATCCCAGAAGATGGATGCGATCGGCCAGCTCACTGGCGGCGTCGCGCACGACTTCAACAACGTGCTCACCGTCATCACCGGCACCATCGAGATCATTCAGGAGGGGCTTGCTGACAAGCCACAGCTCGCCGCGATCGCCCAGCTCATCGACGATGCGGCCTCGCGCGGCGCCGAGATCACGTCTCAGCTCCTGACCTTTGCGCGGCGCCAGCCACTGGAGCCGCGCGAGATCGACGTCAATGGTCTCGTGGTCGAGACGGCGAAGCTGTTGCGGCCGATCCTCGGCGAGCATGTCGATATCGTGACCCGGCTGGCGGACGATGCGTGGCTGGCGATGGCGGATCCGTCGCAGCTGTCGTCGGCGATCGTCAATCTCGCCGTCAACGCGCGCGATGCGATGCCGGATGGCGGCAGGCTTACGCTCGAGACGGCAAACCGGGAGCTCGACAGCACCGGCAACGGTGACGGCGATGCCGGCTCCTACGTCATGGTCGCCGTGGCCGACACCGGCCACGGCATCCCGGCCGACATCCGCGACCGCGTGTTCGAGCCGTTCTTCACCACCAAGGGGCTCGGCCGCGGCACCGGACTTGGTCTGAGCATGGTCTACGGCTTCGCCAAGCAGACCGGCGGCACCGTCGCGATCGAGAGCGAGGAGGGTCGCGGCACGGTGATGCGGCTGTTCCTGCCGAGATCAGCGGGCGAGTCTGTGGCGAGGACCGGGCCGGTGGCGGCGCCCGCGCCGGCGCGCGGGCACGAGACCATCCTCGTGGTCGAGGACGATCCGCTCGTGCAGGGCTATGTCATCGCCCAGCTCGGCAGCCTCGGCTATCGCACGCTGACTGCCAGCGATGGCGCAACCGCGCTTGCGCTGGTCGACCAGGGGGCGAGCTTCGATCTCCTGTTCACCGACATCATCATGCCCGGCGGCATGAACGGGCGGGAATTGGCGGAAGCGGTCCGCCTCCGCCGGCCGGGCGTGCGGGTGCTCTACACATCCGGCTATACCGACAACACCATCGTCCACGAGGGACATCTCGATCCCGGCGTGGCCCTGCTTCGGAAGCCGTATCGGAAGGCTGACCTGTCTCAGAAGATTCGAGAGATGCTTGCGGGCGAGAGACCGCTCTGAGCGGCACGCGCGATGCCGGCGAAGCGGGCCTGGCCAAAGAAAAGGCGCGGCGGGGAGAACCCCGTCGCGCCCGATCTCTTGCTCGCTGGTCCAGGGCTGAGAGCGCCCCGATGCCAAGCCTCACTTAAAGCTTAGCGGGCGATCCCAGCGAGGTGACAGCGCTTGGTAAAAGACACTGGATCACCTCCTTTCGTTGATTGCGGGAGATCTCAATATAGGCGGGAAGGCCACCGCTGTTAAGGGCCGGCGGGGCGGGCGGAACCAGGCCTGTGCGCAAGGGGACGGAAAGCCGAAAGTGGTCCTGGGGGCAGTTGAGACCGCCGCCCGGCCGTGTTAGGGAGCCGGTGTCGCGGGTGTAGCTCAATGGTAGAGCAGCAGCCTTCCAAGCTGAATACGAGGGTTCGATTCCCTTCACCCGCTCCAATGATTTCAAGAACTTATCGGCTTGTTAGTTTTCATTCCGACAAGACCGCGGAATCCATTCCGACAAATGTTCACTTTCTGGCCGCTTGCTTGCGCCGCTTGATGCGCTTGATTTGTGCGTCCTGCTTGGCCTCGTCGTCGTGATGGAGGTAGTGCGCCATCGCCTTGGTCGATGACCATTGGCCCTTCTTCATCAGCTGCGTTTCTGTGAGGCCGGACGTGCTCGCCTCAGTGGTCCCGCCATGCCGGCCAAACGACGTGAAGGTCAGCTCAGGACGCAAACCCGCGGCCAAAATGATCTTCTTCGAAATGCGCTCGACTTGAGTCAGCATCTCGCCCTTGCCGCTCCAGGGCAGACTGCTTCCATCTCGCCGCAGCATCAGTCCGCCGGTCGGCCGCAAAGCTTTCATGGCGTCGAGCTCGGCCATCAGCAGGGGATAGAGCGGCTTACCCTTCCTATCAAAGAGCGGCTCCCACGAGCCCGTGCTCGTCTTGTAGTTGATGACGTAGACATGGTTCGGGCGGCTTTCCGGCCGGTAGTGCTCCGCCATAAACCGGATGAAGATATGGGCCTTGCGCTGTAGCCATTCCCAGCCGATCAGGACACCTGTTGCCAATGACGGATAGCCCAACTCGATCGCCTTCTCACGGAACGCCGCCAACTCGTCAAAATTGGCATGCGGCGTTTCGCGCGAGGTCGATTGCAGGCCCATCTTCTCAAATGGGTTCTTCGGCGGAAACAGGTGAGGGTGCGCCCGTGAGATCGTGTTCCACGCGCCGCGGGCGGTCTTCATCGCGTGGTTCACGGTCGTGCGGCGTTCGACCTTTTCGCCGTCGACATTCTTGTAGAGCAGTCTTGTAGAGCAGTTTCTCGAACAAATCGTCCGCAAATGCCGTATCGATGCTCAAAACGCGCAGCGCGCCAAGACGCCTTCCGTCCTTCAACAGGTATTCGCAGATCATCTTGATGCCGGTCTCATGCACGCGACATTGACCGGGGCTCAAAGGCTGCAAACGCTTAGCCGTCTTCTGTTTCCACGTTCGACGATACTCGTGAAACATCCAATCCAGCGTTCCGATCACCACTCCAATGCCCACGGGATTCGCATCATCGCTCCCCGTTAGCCAGCTGTCGAACGCAGGCAGCAAGATCTTCTCGGCGCGCTGCACGGCCATATCGTAATCGGCGCCGAGCGGTTTGTTCTTGACTGGACAACCTTTTTTACGTGCCCACGTTGGCACGTCGAAGAAATACGCAAAGGTCCTTTCTGAAGGCGTTTGTGCCTTGTGTAGCGAGGCAGCGGCAGCGCCGAACGTCCCACCCTCATCACGGCAAACTCCTAGACACCTCCGGATCGTCCTCAGGATCTATTGGAGTCGATCTTTCTTCTCGTATCAACACAGAAATGCGTCCGTCAGGCCAAATCTCGACACGCGCGACTTTGCCACCACTGTCGACATCCAAGCCGGAAGGGTACGGAAGCGAAGGCGCAATTGGTAATTCATTCAATCATGACCCGTAGTGATCGCTCCACTGAAAGTAGAGAAAGCTTGGTGCATGGTGGAGCATCTGACGGGGTCTAGATTTGAAGTAAGGAAGAGCGATCACAGGAGAGATTAGCGATCATATTTCGTTGAGCTCGTAGAAGCGGTGAAGTGCAGTTGGACCAGGCTGCTGTTGTATGGCTCACGCTCTCTTAAACTTCCCCATGATGGATTGGAGCTAGAGTTTAAGTCTTTCAATTGGTTAGAGGGTGGCGTGTGCATGACGTGTGCACTGGGAGATCAAGAAAAATCTATTGAGCGCAAGTGAGCGCGATCGTTCTTTGAAGCGACGGTGACGTCCGTAGAAGTGGGTGCCGCCCCACGTGGCGATTTTCGAGGGAAGAATTTCTCAAGGAACGTCCTTCCATGTTCCAGCGCGACTCGAGGCGTGAATCGTCTCGACGAGTGTTTGGATGCGCAGGCCAGCGCGGAAGTTGAATGGCTCCGGCCGACGTCCAGCGATAGCGTCAAGGTAGCCCGCGGCTTCGATCGCCTTTAGGTCGTTGAAGCCAAGCTGGTGGCCAGGCGCAACGCAGAACAGGCCGTATGGTCGATGGTCCGGGCCTGCTTCGATCCGGCGGAATCCCTGACGGTCACGGCGGTCATCGGTCGAGAAGAAATGCAGCTCGTTGAATCGTTCCTGGCTAAAGGCGAGGGCACCCCTTGTTCCATAGACCTCGAAGTCGTGTTGCATCTTCCGCCCTGTCGCAATCCAATTCCCTTCGATCGAGCCGGAGGCGCCGTTCGCGAAACGGAGGAAAGCTCGGCCGACATCGTCGACTTCGACGCGCCTCCGGCCGCCTTTACCATCGGGACGCTCCTCAATCATCGTGACGCAATCGCCCATGACCCGGGTGATCGGTCCAGCGGCTGGACCCAATAAGAATTCGGCTGTTGCCAACGCGTGACTGCCAATGTCGGCTAGTGCGCCGCCGCCAGTCGGATCATGCCGGAAGGTGAACGGCCCAGCGCTATCTGCCATGTAGTCTTCGGCGTGGACTCCGCGGTAGCCGCGTATCTCGCCGAGCTCTCCGGCGGCGATCATTTCGCGCGCGAGGCCCAGCATAGGGTTGCACAGGTAGTTGAAACCGACTTGCGTCTTGACTCCGGCCGCTTCAGCGGCGTCAGCCATTTCGCGGGAGTCGATCGCAAGCGGCGCCAGCGGCTTTTCGCAATACACATGTTTGCCCCCGGCAATCGCGGCCAAGGCCATTTTCTTGTGGAGCGCGTTGGGCGTGGTGATGTTCACGACGTCGATACCTGGGTCCGCCACGAGTGACGGCCAGTCCGAGGTCGCGCGCGCGAAGCCCAGTGCCGAGGCTGCTTTCGCGGCCGCCTCGTCGCTAATATCCGCGATCGTATGCAGTTCCAGCTCGAAGGGGAGGTCGAAGACACGCGCAGCGATGGAGTAACCGAAAGCGTGAGTCTTCCCCATGAATCCGCTACCGATGAGGCCGATGCGAAGCTTCGGTTTAGTCATGCCGAAAATCCTTGTTCACGATGAGGTCGGAGTTGAGGCGACCCGCGAAGAAATCGAGCACGTTCTGAATGGAAGGCGCCAACGGCAATAATTGTTGCGAAAAAATATCATTGTCAATATTCAATGCATGAGGTTATGTTTCTCACAACCCGTCGAAGGAGGAGATCACATGACTGGCGCCACAATCCGACTCACAATGGCCCAGGCCCTGGTGCGATGGCTGACCCAACAGTTCACCGAAATCGAGGGTGTTCGCGTGCCCCTGTTCGCCGGCGTCTTCGGCATTTTTGGTCATGGAAACGTGACCTGTCTGTCCGAGGCCTTGGAGGCGGTGCAGGATCGTCTGCCGACCTGGCGTGGACAGAATGAGCAATCGATGGCGTTGGCGGCTATCGGTTTCGCCAAGGCCAAGCTTCGGCGGCAAATCATGGTGGCGACGTCGTCCATTGGGCCCGGCGCTCTGAATATGGTGACGGCGGCGGGAACAGCTCATGCAAATCGATTGCCCCTCCTTCTTATCGCTGGCGATACGTTCACCAACCGGCTGCCGGATCCAGTTCTCCAGCAGGTCGAGCATTTTGGCGACCCGACCGTCACTGTGAACGACGCCTTCAAGGCGGTCACGCGTTACTGGGATCGGATCACTCATCCCGCGCAGATCATGTCTTCGCTGCCGCAGGCAGTAGCCGCGATGCTCGATCCGGCCGACTGCGGCCCGGCCTTTTTCGCGCTACCACAGGACACCCAGGAGGTAGCTTTCGACTACCCCGAGGTCTTCTTCGAGTCTCGAACCTGGATCATCCCGCGTCCGCGTCCCGACCGTCAGAAACTCGCGGAAGCGGCCGCGCTGCTCAAGACCGCGAAGAAGCCGCTTCTCATCTCTGGTGGCGGCGTGCGCTACTCGCTGGCGGGAAATGTCATCGCGAATTTTGCGGTCGAGCGTGGAGTTCCTATTGTGGAGACGGTCGCCGGCAAGGGCGCGGTGACTCACTATCACCCGGCTCATGCGGGGCCGATCGGAATTATCGGCTCAACCTCAGCGAATGCGCTCGCAGCCGAAGCCGATGTTATCCTTGCGGTGGGTACACGCCTTCAGGACTTCACGACAGGCTCATGGACCGCCTTTAGCCCGGACGCTCGTTTCATTTCGATCAACGCGGCCAGGTTCGATGCGGTGAAGCATCGTGCGCTGGCGGTGGTGGGGGACGCGCGGGAGACGCTTGAGGAACTCGATGCGGCGCTCGGCTCATGGCGCGTCGACCCCGCCTATATGGCGCGTGCTCAGACGCTCTTTAGGGAATGGGATGCGCTGCTCGAGTCGCTGCAGGCCCCCAGCAACGCTCCGGTACCGACCTACGCGCAGGTCGTGCAGGCAGTGAATGCATCCGCCGGTGAGACAGATACCTTGATTTCAGCCGCCGGCGGGCTGCCTGGCGAAGTGGCAAAAGGATGGCGCGTCAAGGCGCCGAATACCTTTGACCTTGAGTTCGGCTTCTCTTGCATGGGCTATGAGGTCGCGGCCGGTTGGGGCCATGCGATGGCCAATTCCGGGCCCGGTGGACTCGGCGGCACGCCGATCGTGATGGTCGGCGACGGTACCTATTTGATGATGAACTCGGACATCTACTCGACGGTTCTGAGCGGTCACAAGATGATTGTTGTGGTCTGTGACAATGGCGGGTTCGCGGTGATCAACCGATTGCAGCAGTTCAAGGGCGTGCCAGGCTTCAACAATTTGTTGACCGATTGTCGCGTTCAGAATCGCGACAATCCTCCTCACGTAGATTTTGCCAAGCACGCGGAGGCCATGGGGGCGGCTGCACGGCGTTGCGAGAGTCTTGCCGATCTTGTTGCCGCGCTCGAATGGGCCAAAGGCAACGACCGCACCACCGTGCTTTCGATCGCCTCGGACGCGTATTCGTGGGTTCCAGGCGATGCCGACTGGGACGTCGGCGTACCTCAGGTATCTTCGCGCGAGACGGTTCGAAGCGCGCGCAAGCAGCAGGACGAGATTCGCGCGAAGCAGCGCATTGGAGTGTGATGAGTCATGAAGGCGAAACTTGGAATTGCCCCCATTGCCTGGTGGAACGACGATCTTGCCGAACTCTCCGACGACGTGAGCCTGGAGGAGTGCTTACGGCAGGCGAGCGTCGCCGGCTTTACGGGAATGGAGACCGGACGGCGATTCCCCATGAACATAAAGGAGCTCGGCCCGATACTCGCGCGGTTTGGCATTTCCGTGTGCGGCGGCTGGTTCTCCGGTCTTCTGCTCGACGGTGACATCGAACGGGAAAAGGACCGCATTCGCGCTCAAATGGATTTCTTCGTTGCGGCGAAGGCGCCCTGCATCGTCTACGGCGAAACGGCGCGCTCGATCCAAGGCATTCGCTCTGCGCCGCTCGATACCAAACCCAGGCTTTCGGAGGCGGAGATCAAGGCGTATGGACGCAAGATGACGGCTTTCGCGGAATGGTGTGCCGGGCAGGGAATGCCGATCGCCTACCATCACCACATGGCTGCTGCGATCGAGACCGAAGCTGAGCTCGACATGCTCATGGCGAATTCTGGTGAGGCGTTACCGTTGTTGTTCGATGCTGGTCACCTGGCATTTGCCGGCGGCGACGTTTTGCGTGTCATCGATAAACATCATTCTCGCATCGGCCATGTGCATACCAAGGACGTTCGCGGCAGCGTCATCGACAAGCTCGACCGGAAACGGCAGAGCTTCCTCGACGCGGTCGTGAAAGGGGCCTTCACCGTGCCGGGCGACGGCTCGCTCGATTTCGCCGCGATCATCGCCCGCCTCGCGTCCTACGGCTACGAGGGTTGGTTCGTCGTCGAGGCGGAGCAGGATCCGAAGGTCAGTCCGCCGCTGGAAATGGCCAAGAAAGGTCACGCGGAATTGATGCGCTTGATGGCATCTGCTGGATACGAAGTCGCGCAATGAACCACACCGGGCGTACGCGAAGAAGCGCTCAGGTCTCGCCCTGTCCTGGCGGGGTCATCTTGGCGTCAAGTCGGGAGAGGAGGTGTGAAATGAGCATCGGTATAGGGATCATTGGCACAGGTGTAATGGGCGCCGAGCATGCTCGGATACTCCGACACGGGACTCCCGGCGCTCATCTTGCTGGGATTTGTGATGCCAACCCGGATCGGGCGCAGACAGTTGCCTCTGGAGCAACCGTCTTTTCGGATCCTCAATTGTTGATCGCGTCGGATCAGATCGACGCCATCGTGATTGCATCGCCCGATGCAACACATGCGGCGCTAACACGCGCCTGCGTCGAGGCGGGGAAGCCTGTTCTCTGCGAAAAGCCTTTGGCGTCCTCAGCGGCGGATGCCCTGGACGTGGTGCAGGCGGAAGTCGCTTTGGGTCGCAGGCTCATCCAGGTCGGATACATGCGCCGGTTTGACCCCGGCTATCAGGAGATCAAACGCGTCAAAGACACCGGCCAATTGGGTGGCCCCGTGTTGTTGCACAACGTGCACCGAAACGTTCGCGCGCCGGAGTGGTTCAACGGTTCGATGGCCATCACGAATTCGTTCGTCCACGAGATCGACGTCAGCCGTTGGCTGCTGGGGTCGGAGATGGTTTCTGCGCACGTGGAGGCGGGGCCCGGCGGCGAGCCCCTCATGATCACGATGAAGACCGACAAGGACGAGATTGTTTCGACGGAGGTTTTCGTAAACGCCGGCTACGGCTACCACGTCCATGTCGAACTGGTCGGTCGGCAGGGCACGGTATCGCTGGCGCCGGCGTCGCTGACGCTGTTGAACAGAGACAAAGCTGGCGGTCATTCGTATCCGGACAATTGGGTGCCGAGGTTCGAAGAGGCGTATCGCAGGCAGATGGCCGATTGGGTCGGCGCTGTGAAGACCGGAGCGTCGGTCGGAGCAAGTGCATGGGACGGCTATGTCGCCTCGGCCATCGCAGAGCAAGTCGCTGAGGCTCTCGCCGGAAATGGTGTGGCTCCGCTGCGATATGGGCCACGTCCCTCGCTGTATGACTGACAGAGCGAACGAGGCTGCACGGAAGTCGACAACGTCTCACGCGATCCAATGCGAGTGCTGGAGAGGAAATGATGATCAAGTATGCAGTTGTCGGCGCGGGCTGGATTTCGCAACAAGCCTTCTTGCCGGGAGTCGGACAGTCCACAAACTCGAAGGTTACCGCGATTGTGACGGGCGATCCGGACAAGGCAGTGCGGTTGGCGGATTTCTATGGCATCGGGCAGATTGTCGGATATGACGGATATGATGCCCTTTTGAGGGGCTCCGATGTCGATGCGGTGTACATTGCTCTTCCCAACCACTTGCATGCCGACTTCGCCGTTCGCGCGGCTCGCGCCGGCAAGCACGTCTTGGTCGAGAAGCCGCTAGCCACAAGCGAACAAGATGCCCTCGCCATGATCGCCGCTGCGCGCGAGGCCGGCGTGTTTCTGATGACCGCGTACAGACTCCACAACGAACCCGGAACCGTCGCGGTGCTCGAACAGATCCGCAACAACGCGATCGGCCGGCCTCTCTTCTTTCAATCGGTGTTCAGCTTTCAAGCGCCGCCAGGGAACCACAGATTGAAAGCTGCGAGTTGGGGCGGACCGCTCCAGGACGTCGGGGTCTATTGCGTCAATGCGGCTCGTCACGTCTTTGCAGAAGAGCCAATTGAGGCCATGGCGATGGTGCACCGACCGAACGGAGACCCGCGCTTTTGCGAGGTGGAAGCGTCTGTCGCAGCAATGCTGCGTTTCCCTTCGGGCGGCCTGGCGCAATTTGTCGCCAGCTTCGGGGCGGCCGCTGTCGACAACTATCGGGTCGTCGGGACGGCGGGCGATCTCGAACTCGATCCCGGCTTCAGGTTCGAGACTGCAACAAAACTCCGTCTGCGCCGCGACGGCGAGGTCCGCGAAACTCAATTTCCGCAAATCGACCATTTTGGCGCCCAGGTGGAATACTTTTCAGATTGTATCAAAGCCGGAACACCGCCAGAGGCTGATGGCGAGGAGGGGTTGGCGGACTTGCGCGCACTGGTCGCAATTGAGACGGCCGCCCTGACCGGACAACCACAAACGATCGCGTCCCCTCCACGTGACCGCCATCCGACACCCGACATGGTGCGAGTGACCCCCGTAACCGATCGGCGACTGGTTTTCTGAAGCGCTGCGTGGCATCTTAGCGTAGTAAGCCCACTCGAGTAGTTCTACTGACTGGTCACTGTTGGAATCCGCGGATTGATGTCGTTTTTCTGTAGCCTCGCTGCCAGCGCTACCGTCAAAGCCTGTGCAAGGCACATCGGAGCGGCGAGCGAACGCGAAAAGGTGTATTCATGCTCTGGAACAGCGAACAGAACGCGGGCGCTCTTGGTCAGCGGCGATAGCGTGCTATCCGACATCGCAATGATGGGAACACCATTGCGCCCGGCTTCCTCCACAACGTTGACGACCTCGTTTGCGTAGAATCGGAACGACACGGCAACGAGCACGTCCTTCTTGCGGATCGTACGCGCCATGTGCGTAGCAAGTCCGCCGCCTGCGTCGAGCAACACGCAACGTTTGCCCAGCATGGTCAATATGTAGCGAAGGAATTCAACCACGGGCGCTGAACGCAGTTGCCCGATCAGAAAAACCGAGTCCGCTCTCTCAAGGAGACTCACCGCTTCCGAGAGAGCTTTCGGCGAAATATCCGTGAGCATGTCCTGAAGAGAAGCAATGTCACGGACGACCAGGTCGCGCAGAAAGCCAACTTCGCTGCGATCCGTACGAGCACCCAACTCGATTTCCAGAGCTTTAATGCGCGCCTCAAAACCCGGGGCGGCGGTCGACAAGCGCCTTTGAAACAGTACCTGGAGTTCCTTGAAGCCTTCGTAGCCAAGCGACTGCGCAAAGCGCACGAAGCTTGAAGCATGGATGCCGCAGCGATCGGCGATCGCGTTTACCGACAGGACCGCGACATCATTCGGGTTCTGGGTCAGGTAAACGGCTATCTTTTGATAGGACTTGCTCATGTCATCGTAGCGATCGTGGATGACACGGATCAATTCCTCGTAGTTTTCCGGTGTCTTCACGTCCTGCATCTACCGTGCTCTCGCCATTCTCGTTTCATTGCCTGCGAATGCCGACAATTTGCCCTGGTTTGGGAAGCGGCCCTCCCTAAGTCAATTTGCGATAGTTAAGGCATCTCCGTGACCCAGGTATCCAGCAATAAGGCCTCGTCGTCGATCGGCCGGGTTAAAGACCCAAGGTGACTCACGCGCCCTCGCGTCACCATCCCTGGCGGCGGCATAGAATCATCGATAGGGCCGGCGAACAATTATTGACACTTTTGCATATTAGCAATAACTCTTGCAAGTAAATCGAACAGGCGTCGCGGGAGGACATGGTGGCGATCAAATTCGCATTGCTCGGGTGCGGGCGTATTGGCGTCTTGCACGCTCGGAATGTTGCGAAGGCGGACGGGGCGCGCCTGGAGACGGTATTCGATCCGAACACAACTGCCGCCGAAGCGGTCGCCAGAGTGCATGGCTGCGGGGTATCCGCAAGCGTGGAAGATGCGATTTGTAAGGCCGACGCAGTTCTGATTGCGACATCGACTGCCACGCATGCCGATTTGATCGAACTCGCGGCAAAAGCTGGCAAGCCGATTTTGTGTGAGAAGCCGATCGATCTCAGTCTCGATCGGGTGCGGGCATGCCGGAAGGCGATCGAAGGCTACAACGTCCCAATTCAGATTGGCTTCAATCGCCGCTTCGACCCCGGGCACCGCGCCGCTCGCAACGCCTGCGCCGCAGGCAAAATCGGGAAACTTGAGCAGGTCGTCATCACATCGCGTGATCCGGGGATGCCACCGCGAGGTTACACGGCAGTCTCCGGCGGTATCTTCCGTGACATGACGATCCACGATTTTGACGTGGCGCGGTTCATGTTGAACGACGAGCCGACCGAGGTCTTCGCGACCGGCAGCGCGCTTGTTGATCCCACCATCGGAGCCGATTTTGGCGACTTCGACTCTATCATGGTTGTTATGCGCACTGCTGATGGAAAGCTGTGCCATATCAATAACTCTCGACGTGCTGCCTTTGGCTACGATCAGCGGATAGAGTTGTTTGGCAGCGAGGGGATGTTCATCTCCGACAACAGGAAGGCGCACGAGCTGAAATTTTATGGCTCGACCACCACCGATGCGGCCGAGCCCTACCTCAACTTCTTTATCGAGCGCTATGCGGAGGCCTACGAAGCCGAGATCGCCGCGTTCATTGCCACCATTCGCGATGGTCGGCCGACCCAAGCGACTTTCGATGACGGTTACCGTGCGCTCGTGCTCGCGGAGGCGGCGATCGACTCCGCCAAGACCGGCAGAAAGGTCGAGGTCCGCAATATCGCGTGACGTTGAAACGTGCCTTCGGGGCGTCGAACAGCAGCAGGGTCAGGCTACGCAAGGTCTCATAACCGAGAGCCCGATCCGATCGTTGGAGAACTTGTATGACTTCGATGGATGGAAAGATCGCGATTGTCACGGGCGGTACGCAGGGGCTCGGTGCCGCCATCGCCAAACTCTTCGCCGAGCGCGGCGCGAAGGGCATCGTAACGTGCGGTCGTGACGAGACGAAGGGGCGAGCAAAGGCCGATGCAATCGCCACAGCCACGGGCGCAGCCGTGGCATTCGTGCGCGCTGACCTGACAAAGATCGAGGATTGCGCCAAAGTCGTGGCTGAAGCGGACAGGGCCTTCGGGCGCGTCGACGCCTTGGTGAACGCCGCGGGCGACACAAGCCGCGGCACCATCATCGACACAAGCCCCGAGCTTTTCGACAAGATCTTCGCCGTCAATACGCGCGCCCCCTTCTTTCTGATGCAGGACGCGATCAAGCTCATGCGCCGCGACAGCGTGCAGGGCACGATCGTCAACGTCTCTTCAATGTCGGCGATGGGGGGCCAATCCTTCATTGCTGCTTATTGCGCATCGAAGGGGGCACTCGATACGCTGACGCGAAATACCGCTCATGCGCTGCTGCGCAACCGCATCCGTGTCAACGGTCTCAACATTGGATGGATGGCCTCGGAAGGCGAGTTCAACACGCAGCAGGTCCACCATGGCCGGTCTGCGAACTGGCTCGAAGAAGCCGCCGCGCAGCAGCCCTTCGGCCGATTGCTCGATCCCATCGAGGTCGCGCGAGCCGTTGCGTTCCTGTCCTGCGACGAGTCCGGAATGATGACGGGAGCCACAATCAACTTCGATCAAAGCATCTGGGGCGCCTACGATACGTCGCCGCAACCGGAAACGCCGCTCTGAGACGATCCGAGGCAGGCTTTTCTTTGTGACGAACGGCGACCGCACTGGCCTTTGGCTTCGTTGATGGCGTCGGTGCTCTCGTGTCGCCCATTTTAGCCCGGCGAGCAATGATATGGTCTCTCGCACTTCTGATTTCCGGGCGTTCTGGCCAAGCCGCCATGAACGATCCACGGCAAGGACACCCGCCTAGCAAGTGAAATAGGTATTGCGCAAACGTAGTTCGTGCAATATTAATTGCAGGCGATATGAAGCGGCCGGATAGAGCCGCCATCGCACGATGGAGGGAATGCGTGGCTTTGCTCGATGTGCGAAGCATCTCGAAGAGCTTTGGTGCCATTCGCGCGCTGTCCGATGTCAGCTTTTCGATCGATGCGGGGGAAGTGGTCGGGCTGATGGGCGACAACGGCGCCGGCAAATCGACCATGGTGAAGCTGATCGCCGGAAACTTCCCGCCAACCGAGGGCGCCATCGTCGTCGACGGCAAGGCATGCCATTTTCACCGGCCAATCGAAGCGCGGGCCGAGGGCATCGAAGTTGTCTATCAGGAGCTTGCGCTCGCCGACAACCTCACCGCAGCGGAGAACGTTTTCCTCGGAAGGGAAGTCAAGAAGGGGATCTGGCCGTTCCGCATCCTCGACAAGCAGTCGATGATCGGACGCGCCGGCGAGCTCTTCGCGGAGCTTAAGTCGGAAACTCGTCCACGGGACCTCGTGAAAAAGATGTCCGGGGGGCAACGCCAGGCTGTTGCGATTGCCCGGGCCCGGCTGTCCAACCCCAAGCTCGTCCTGATGGACGAGCCGACTGCTGCCATTTCTGTACGACAGGTCGCCGAAGTGCTCGAGCTCATCCGCCGACTGAAGTCTCGCGGGGTATCGGTGATGCTGATCAGCCACCGCATGCCTGACGTGTTTACCGTCTGCGATCGTATCATTGTGCTCCGGCGTGGCTCAAAAGTGGCTGACAAGGAAACCGCAGCGACCTCGCCGGAGCAGATCACCGGCCTGATTACGGGGGCGATCCGTGAAGCCTAGCTCCACCAAAGTGATAGAAGAAACACACGCCGCACTCAGCGACGTCGTCAGCATTCGCGAGCAGACGGCCTTCCAACGCCTGGTGACCAGTCAGGCATTCTGGGTCGCAGCCGCGCTCTTGGCTCTGGTGATCTTCATGACCTGGCTGGAGCCGAGTTTCGGCACAGCCGACAACGTAACAAACATCACGCGCAACTTCGCTCCGCTTGCGATCATGAGCCTCGGCATGACTGTGGTCATCATCACAGGGGGCATCGATCTATCCGTCGGTTCGGTGATGGGGCTCGTTGCCATTGTCACCGGGTTGCTGCTGACCTGGCATCATCCCTGGTACGTCGCCTTCGCCGCCGGACTCCTCGCGGGACTGGCGTGCGGCGCTTTCAATGGTTTCTTTGTTGCCTATGTTGGCATGCCGTCCTTCGTCGTGACGCTCGGTATGCTGTCGATCGCGCGCTCGCTGGCCGTCGTGCTGTCCGGCAACCAGATGCTGTACCAGTTTGGTCCGGACGCGCCGATCGTCAGGGCAATCGGCCAGGCAAAATGGCCGCTCCATGCGCCAGCTGGCTGGGCGCCACGCTCGATTCCGGAGTTGTCCTCCCATTTTTGGGTAATGCTGATTCTTGCCTCCATTCTTGGCGCCATCTTCATATTCACGGCCTGGGCGCGCCACCTCTACGCGATCGGCTCCAACGAGAACGCCGCGCGCCTGACCGGCGTGCCGGTCGACTGGATCAAGTTCCAGGCCTACGTCCTTTCGTCGTTCACGGCCTCCATCGCCTCGCTGCTGCTCCTTGGCTACAGCGGCTCGGCCATCAACGCGATGGGGACCGGCTACGAGCTCCGCGTCATCGCCGGCACGGTCATCGGCGGCGCCAACCTGATGGGCGGCTATGGGACCGCCTTCGGCGCCGTGATCGGCTCGGCGTTCCTCGAGGTTATTCGCAACGCGCTTTTGATGGCCGGCATAGATTCGAACTGGCAAGGTGCCTTCGTTGGCATGTTCATCGTCATCGCCGTGCTGCTCGGCATGCAGGCGAGCGGAACGTCGCTGGTCGCTACGATCCGTGAGTGGGTTGTCTGGAAGCGTAGTTAGGAATCCGATGGAGATAGTGTCGGAGACTTGGAATCAACAAAAGGGAGGAGACACGTGTATAAACATCTACTAATGGCTGCCGTCGCGTTTTCAGCGCTGATGGGAGGACAGGCCTACGCGCAGCAGAAGTTCACCTTTGCGCTCGTTCCCAAGAACATGAACAATCCGTTCTTCGACCAGGCGCGCGACGGTTGCAAGAAGGCGGAAGCCGAGTCCAAGGGCGCCTTCCAATGCATGTATATCGGCCCCGGAGAGCACGGCGGCGGCGAGGAGCAGGTGCAGATCGTGCAGGACCTCGTTGCAAAGAAGGTGGACGGCATTGCCGTGGCACCGGCCAACGCTGCAGCGATGGCCGTCGCGCTGCAGGCCGCCAAGGGCGCAGGCATTCCCGTGTTGACCTGGGACTCCGACGTTCTCCCCGAGAACAAGGATCTGCGCCTTGCCTATATTGGCACCCACAACTACGAAATTGGCGTCAACATCGCCAAGATCGTGCAGACCATCAAGCCGAAAGGCGGCTCGATCTGTATCCAGTCCGGCGGCGCAGCTGCAGCCAACCACAATGAGCGCATGAAGGGCATCCGTGACACGCTGGCCGGCAAGGAGTCTGCGCAATCGCCCGGGGAGCGGCTGACTGGACAGAATGGCTGGAAAGAGATCGACGGCTGCCCGCTCTACACCAACGACGATTTCCCTCTGTCGGTGCAGCAATTCCAGGACACCATGGCAAAGAACCCCAGCCTGGACGCATTCACGCCGACGGGCGGCTTCCCGCAATTCGTACCGGACGCCAACCGCGCTGCGGTTGCGCCCTTCAAGGACAAGATCGCCAAGAAGGAGTTAGCGTTGGTGGTTGCCGACACACTGCCGGTTCAGATCGACCAGATGAAGGAGGGGTTTTCGCTCGGCCAAGTGGGACAGCGTCCGTTTGAGATGGGCTACAAGACCATGTTCGCGCTGAAGGACGTCAAGGAAGGCAAGGCTCCGCCCAAAGATCCGACCTATACGGGACTCGACGTTTGCACGTCCAAGAACGTCGACACCTGCATTGCGAAGTAGTCCGAGCTTGACGGCGGCGGGCTAGGTACCTAGCCCGCTGCCGTTTCACGACGATGAAATCGAATGCAGCCGCGAGCCGCCTGGGATCTTCAATCGTACCTGACCTCGGGGGCACTATTGCCGAGCTGTGAGAGGCATCGCCAGCATACGAACCGCGGCTTAGGGGAGGGGCAGTCGTTGGCGTAAGGTTGACCACAACTTATCGGCCCTGATGTTGTTGGCAGCGGTTGGCTCAAACTTGCCCATGATGGATCGGAGCGAGAGTTCAGTAATTTCAGTTGGTTAGAAGGCGGCGTGTGCACGACGTGTGCACCGGCAGATCAAGAAAAATCTTGTCACAGCTTACGTGAGCAGGCCTGTGGCGCATGTCCACGGTTTGAATTTCCGAGTGCAGGAAGCGGGCGAGTGCTTACGAGCAGTCTCAGTTGTTCGAGGTTGAATGATCGAAGATCTTGGGTTTGACTCCCACTCTCTCCGCCAGTTCCTCCTCATCCTGAGCACCATACCGCGTACAGTCCCATTGGTACGCGGTGACTCTGTGCGCGTCCTAGATTTGGATATTGGGGCGAGCAAATCGGACAATCTGCGCGATCAGAGGTGTCAGCATTTCGGAGCACGTCGGAAGAACTCGAGGGCTCGTAGGAATGCCTACGGAAAACACCGAGTCTGCGCGGCGCCCACCAGCCAATTGCTAAAGGGCTACAGGCAGGTTCGACAATCAGAGGATTTCGCATAGGGATTCATCGACGTGTCGCACTGCAACAAAATGGCCAAACCCGGAACTGCGCGGCAATTGGCTCCTCCCGTCTGTTGAAATTCTACAGCTCTTGGGCTTCACTTCCGCGCCTGACGCCTCAAACCGTGCTGGCCGCCCAATGCAATTGAAACCGGTCTTTGGGATAGAGGACACCCATCGTATCCTGCACCGGTTCCAGGCCGACATCCGCGCCTCAAGCGAGGGCCTGGGCTGGTCTTCGGCATTTGCCTCGATCCAGCGCGAACGAGCCTATGAGGGCAAGCTGCATGTGCTCTCGGACAGCCTGATGGTCCTGCATCGCGGCGGCCCGGTCGATATCACTTATACCGTGGACGGAAGATCCATTAACCGGCACATCCCTAAGGGCGGCGTGTTCTTTCTCCCGGCTGGCCATGAATGCGACGTTGCGCTGCGTGCCGCGCTCGATACGACCCACATCTATCTTCGCTCCGACCTGTTCGCGGATCAGGAGAGGGGCGCCCACAACGTCGTCGGCGGACTGGCTCCCAGGCTTGGCGAGAGCGACGCGGTCCTCGAGCATCTCGCCGCGGCGATCGGCGAGACCATCATCGGTGACCTGCCGGCCGCATCGCTGTTCGTCGATCCGATCGTCAAGGCGATCGCCAACCGCTTCATAGCCATCAATTATCACACACCGGCGGTCGAGCCGGGCAAGCAGACGCAGCGGCTGAACCATCGGCAGATGCAGCGAATCCGCGACTTCGTCGAGGCCAACCTCGAGAACGATATCCGGCTGGACATGATGGCGGCCGTCTGCGGCCGCAGCACCGAATATTTCGTGCGTATCTTCAAGGCGACGGTCGGCATCTCGCCTTATCAATACGTGCTCAATCTTCGGATCGAGCGCGCCAAGGCGTTGCTTTGCGAGGAAGGCTCGAGCATCGCCGATGTCGCCCTGCAATGCGGCTTCTCGCACCAGGAACACCTGACGCGCATGTTCCGCCGCTTCACCGGCATGACCCCGGGCCGCTACCGCGGCCCCCACTGAACGCGCGTCCGTGCGCTAAGCCGGTCTTTTGTCCTCTTGGCAGGAGAGGGCATCATTTTCGCAGTTTTGTGCAGGAGTCCTCCGGTTTCGTGCAGGCCCGCACCGCCCGTCGCGCATAGCCTCCCACCCAAAACGACAAGCAATCCAGATCGCCGGACCTCCGGCGCGGGAGGACGCCATGAGCATCGCCGGTATTGATGCCAAACATGCAGGCAAGTTCGACGATCAGGAACTCACCGCGGAAGTGATCCGCAGCTTTGACGCCACACCAGATCCCAGGCTCAAATTTATTCTCGAACAGGTCGTGACGTCGCTGCACGATCTCGTGCGCCGCACCAATCTCACTTTTGAAGAGTGGGAGCTGGCGATCGATTTCCTGACCCGAACCGGACAGACTTGCACGCCGCTGCGGCAGGAATTCATCTTGCTCTCCGACGTGCTCGGCGTGTCGATGCTGGTCGATGCGGTCAATCACCGCGAACGGGAAGGCGCCACCCAGACCACCGTGCTTGGGCCGTTCTATGTCGGCGAACACAAGCCGACGCCGCACGGCTCCGATATTTCGCGGGGCATCACCGGCGAGCCGATGTTCGTACGCAGCCGCGTCACCGATTTGGCCGGCCAGCCGCTCGCGGGCGCCGAGATCGACGTCTGGCACGCCGACGACGACGGCTTCTACGATTCGCAAAAGCCATCCTATGAGACGCAAGGTCCATCGCTGCGGGCGCGGTTCGTTACCGACGCCGAGGGGCGGTTCTCGTTCCGCACCATTCTGCCCTGCAGCTATCCGATCCCGACCGATGGCCCGGTCGGCGATTTGATCGCGGCGACCAAACGTCATCCGATGCGCCCGGCCCATGTCCACTTCCTGGTCAAGGCGAAAGGCTTTGAGCCGCTGGTGACGCACGTGTTCATCGAAGGCGACGAATACCTCGCCTCGGATGCGGTGTTCGGCGTCAAAGACGAGCTTGTGGCCAGGGTCGAACGTCACGACCTGCCGGTGATGCCCGATGGCACGCCAGCATCCGGGTCGTGGCATCTCATGTCTTATGAATTTCAGATGAAGCCGGGGACGGGCGTCGTGCCGCGGCCGATGATGGTCGCAGCGAAGTAGCGCGATCTCGTACGTCACAGACGAAATTGGGAGAGGGAAATGGCCAAGACGGTTAGGACCACAGTTGAGACGGACGTTCTGGTGGTTGGAAGCGGGCCCGCCGGTGGGACCGCCGCGGCGCTGCTCGGCATGTACGGCGTCAAGCATATTCTGGTGACCAAATATGGCTGGCTCGCCGATACACCACGCGCCCACATCACCAACCAGCGGGCCATGGAAGTGTTGCGCGACCTTGGCCTTGAGGAAAAGGCCGTTGCCCAGGCGACCCCGCAGCATCTGATGGCCAACAACGTGTTCTGTGAAAGCCTCGCGGGTGAAGAGCTCGGCCGGTTGTATTCGTGGGGCAATCATCCGGCGAGGCGCGCCGACTATGAACTGGCGAGCCCGGTCAGCATCTGCGACCTGCCGCAGAATTTTCTGGAGCCGATTTTGCTCGAGGCCGCGGGCCAGCGCGGTACCTCGATCCGATTCAACACCGAATTCGTCGATCTGGTCCAGGACGCCGACGGCGTCAGCGCGACCGTGAAGGATCGGCAGACCGGGGAGACCTACGAGATCCGCGCCAAATACCTGATCGGCGCCGACGGCGGTCGCAGCCGCGTCGCCGAGGTCATCGGCCTGCCGATGCAGGGACAGATGGGCCGCGCCGGCAGCATGAACATCATCGTGCAAGCTGATCTCACCAAATACGTCGCCCATCGACCGAGCGTTTTGTACTGGGTGCTGCAACCCGGCGCGCAGATCGGCGGCATCGGGGCCGGCCTGGTGCGCATGGTTCGGCCGTGGAACGAATGGCTGTTCATCTGGGGTTACGACATCGAGCAGGGCGAACGGCAACTGACCGATGATGAGGCGATTTCGATCGTGCGCAATCTGGTCGGCGACGAGACGATCGAGGTCACGGTCCGGTCGACCTCGACATGGACGGTCAATGAAATGTATGCGGGGCACTATTCGTCGGGCCGGGTGTTTTGCATGGGCGACGCGGTGCACCGGCACCCGCCAACCAACGGGCTCGGCTCCAACACCTCGATACAGGACGCCTACAATCTGTGCTGGAAGCTGAAACTGGTTCTGGAGAACAAGGCAGCGCCAGCGCTGCTCGACAGCTACTCCGCGGAACGTCAGCCAGTCGGGAAGCAGATCGTGACCCGCGCCAACAAGAGCATCGGCGACTTTCCGCCGATCTTCGAGGCGGTCGGCTTGCTGTCGTCCACCGATCCGGATCAGGCGAGGAAGAATATCGAGGCGCGTAAGGCTCCGACCGAGGAAGGCAAGGCGCGGCGCAAGAAGCTTTATGCCGCGATTGCGCACAAGAGCTACGAGTTCAACTGTCACGGCGTCGAGATGAACCAGCGCTACGCGTCCAGCGCCGTGGTCTCCGACGGCACGGCGGAGCCGGCGTTCACCCGCGACCACGAGCTCTATTACCACGCCACCACCTGGCCGGGCGCGCATCTTCCCCATGTCTGGATCGAGCATCACGGCGTTCGCAAGTCGACGCTCGACCTCGTCGGCAAGGGTCGTTTCACCCTGCTGACCGGCATCGGCGGCGAATGCTGGCGTGATGCCGCCGCCGCGGTTGAAGCGGCCTATGGCTTGCCCGTCGATGTCGTGAGCATTGGTCCCGCCGGCTGCGATGCGCAGGACATCTATGCCGACTGGTATCGGCAGAGCGAGGTCGATGAGGACGGCTGCGTCGTGGTGCGGCCGGACATCTACGTCGCCTGGCGCGCCAGGCAAGCCGTGGCGGGCGCTTCGGATGTCCTGATCGGCGTATTCGGACAATTGCTCGGCCGCGCCGCCGAAACGGGGCGCTCCGAGGCTTCCGTCGCCGCGGCCTGACGAGGCTTTCAAGCAAATGAATTGCGGCCGGCTATGCACCGGCCGACACGGAGGAGGGAAAATCATATGACCAGCAAGACATTTGGATATCCGGCGGCAGGAATGAGTCGTCGCCGCATTCTGCAAGGCCTCGCCGGCGGCATCGCTGCGACCGGCGCGATGACGTTGTTCGCCCCCGCGGTTCGTGCCGCAAAGCCGATCAAGGTCGGCTATGTCTCGCCGAAAAGCGGGCCGCTCGCCGCTTTCGCCGAGGCAGACGATTTCGTGCTTAGTGAATTCCGCAAATTCGTCAAGGACGGCGTGAAGGTCGGCTCGCAAACCTATCCGATCGAGGTCGTGACCAAGGACAGCCAGTCGAATCCGAATCGTGCGGCAGAGGTCGCCAAGGAGCTGATCACGCGCGACAATGTTTCGCTGATCCTGGTCGCCGCTACGCCCGAGACCAACAATCCGGTGGCGACGCAATGCGAGCTCGAGCAGATCCCCTGCATCTCGAGCGTGGCGCCGTGGCAGACCAATTTCATCGGCCGGCAGGCCAATCCAGGTGATCCCAAGACTTGGAAGCCGTTCGACTACACCTTCCATTATTTCTGGGGGCTTGAAGACGTCATCGGCGTGTTCACAGGCATGTGGCAGCAGGTCGCGACCAACAAATCGGTCGGTGCGCTGTTTCCGAACGACGCCGATGGCAATGCTTGGGGCGACAAGGGTATCGGCTTCCCGCCGGTGCTTTCGACGCAAGGTTTCAAGCTGACCGATCCGGGCCGTTTCCAGAATCTGACCGACGACTTCTCCTCGCAAATCTCTGCGTTCCGCGGCGCCGACGCCGAGATCGTCACCGGCGTGATCATCCCGCCGGACTTTACGACGTTCTGGAATCAGTCACGTCAGAAGGGCTTCAAGCCCAAGGTCGTGTCGGTCGCCAAGGCACTGTTGTTCCCGACCACTGTTCTGGCGCTGGGCAAGAGCGGCAACAACATCTCGACCGAGGTGTGGTGGACCCCGAGCCATCCCTACAAATCGAGCCTGACCGGCGTCAGCGCCAGGGATCTCGCCAAGGGTTACGAGCAAGCGTCCGGCAAGCAATGGACCCAGCCGATCGGCTTCGTCCATTCGCTGTTCGAGGTCGCGGTCGATGCCATCAAGCGCGCTGGTGATCCGACCGATGGCGCCGCGCTTGCGAAGGCGATCGGCACTACCAAGCTCGAAACCATCGTGGGACCGGTGGCGTTCGGCTCCGACAAGGTGCCGCCGTTCGCCGCGAAGAATATCGCCAAGACGCCGCTCGTCGGTGGCCAGTGGCGTTTGAACGACGAAAAGTACGACATGGTCATCACCGAAAATAAACAGGCCCCGCAGATTCCGCTCGGTGGCGACATGCAGGCGCTGAGTTAACGCCGGCGCATTTCGCATTTTTTGATCGATAACGGGTCGCAACGATGCTTGAACTCAAAGCCGTCTCCAAGGCGTTCGGCGCCATCGTCGTGGCCGAGCGCATCGACCTCCGCCTGTCGTCCGGCGAAGCGCTCGGCGTCATTGGACCCAACGGCGCCGGCAAGTCGACGCTGTTCAACCTCATCACCGGGATGCTGCGGCCGGATTCCGGCCGCATCGTCCTGGATGGCGAGGACATCACGGATCTTGCGCCGGAAGACCGATGCCGTGCGGGCATCGGTCGGTCCTTTCAGATCCCGCGGCCATTCGATCATCTGTCGGTGTTCGAAAATCTCTCGGTCGCGGCTCTGTTCGGCGGCGGCCTGGGGGAGGCCGAGGCCGTTCAGGTCTGCGGCCGGACGCTGGTGCTGACCGGACTTGAGGCGAAGGCCAACCGGCTGGCGGGAAGCCTGCCGCTGCTCGATCGCAAGCGTCTGGAACTGGCGCGTGCGCTCGCCACCTGTCCGCGCGCGTTGCTACTCGATGAAATCGCCGGCGGCCTGACCGAAGGCGAGTGTCACGAGCTGATCGCGACCATTCGTACCATTCACGCGGAAGGCATCGCCATCATCTGGATCGAGCACGTGGTTCACGCGCTGCTGGCGGTGGTGCAACGGCTGGCGGTGCTGGATTTCGGGCGGGTGGTCGCGCAGGGTGCGCCGTCGGAGGTCATGCGCTCCAGCGAGGTGCAGACCATCTACATGGGAGTGCCGGCATGACCGCGCTGCTCAGGGTCACCGCACTCGATGCGTTCTATGGCGACTTCCAGGCGCTGTTCGGTATCGATTTCGAGCTCCGAGAAGGCGAGGCGGTGGCAGTGATTGGCGCAAACGGCGCGGGCAAATCGACGCTGTTGAAGTCGCTGGCAGGACTGGTGCGCAACCGGCCCGATGCGGTCCGTCTTGCCGGCCGGCAGATCGGCGATAGTCCGGCTGCAAGCATCGTGCGGCTGGGGCTCGCGCTGGTGCCGGAAGGCCGGCAGTTGTTTCCCTCGCTAACCGTCGAGGAAAATCTTTTGATCGGCGCGTTCGGCGGTGAGCGCACCTCGCCGTGGGATCTGGCATCGGTGTACCGGATGTTTCCGGTGCTGCATGAACGAAGGCGCGGCAGCGTCACCGTGCTGTCGGGCGGCCAGCAGCAGATGGTGGCAATCGGCCGCGCGTTGATGTCCAATCCATCGGTCCTGCTCTGCGACGAGATCAGCCTTGGCCTCGCGCCCATCATCGTGGAGGACATCTACCGGATGCTGCCGCGGATTTGCGACAACGGCACCGGCATCATCGTCGTCGAGCAGGACATCGCCCGCGCGCTGCGCAGCACCGATCGCTTCTACTGCCTGCAGGAGGGCCGGGTCACGCTCGCGGGCCGGCCGGCGGAAGCGAGCCAGGACGCCATTCACTCGGCGTATTTCGGAACATGAGGCCGCGATGATCGGACTGGACACGGCGATCGAGGGTGTGCTGCTTGGCGGCGTTTATGCACTGTTCGCCTTGGGGCTCTCGCTGATCTTCGGCATCATGCGGCTGGTCAATCTGGCGCATGGCGACTTGATCCTGCTTGCGGCCTATTTGTTATTCAGCGTCACAACCGTGCTCGGCGTTCCCTTGATCGTCGCCACGCTGATGATCGTGGTGGTGATGTTTGCGGCCGGCTTTGCCTTGCAGCGGCTGGTGCTCGAGCGGGTGCTTGGGGACGACATCCTGCCGCCATTGCTGGTGACATTCGGGCTCTCCATCGTCATTCAGAATGGCTTGCTGCTGGCGTATGGCGCCGACAGCCACAGGCTCCAGGCCGGTGCGTTCGAGTCATCGTCGGTGGCGCTGGCGGGGGGATTGAGCGTCGGTCTCGCGCCGCTGACGGCCTTGCTCACCGCCATCATTGCCGTCGCGCTGCTGCAACTGCTTTTCTATCGTACGTCGCTCGGCCGGGCGTTTCGCGCGACCGCCGACAATCCGCAGATCGCGCAGCTGATGGGCATCAACGAGCGCAGCATCTACGCCGTCGCGGTGGGGATCTCGCTTGCGGTCTCGGTGATCGCCGCGATCACGTTCGGCATCCGTGCCAATTTCGATCCCTCGATCGGACCGGCGCGGCTGCTCTATGCGTTCGAGGCGGTGATCATCGGCGGCTTGGGCAGCCTGTGGGGCACGCTAGCAGGTGGCATCGTGCTCGGTCTGGCGCAAACCATTGGCGCGCGGATCAATCCCGAGTGGCAGATTCTCGCCGGCCATCTCGCTTTCCTGGTGGTGTTGATGGTTCGTCCCCGTGGTCTGTTCCCATCGAGGCGAGCATGAGTGTGGTGGCCGTGCGCGAGAAGATCGAGATCGAGATCGAGAACGCTGAAGCCGCGCCGGTGTGGCGGGTACGCGTCGGTACGTCGCTGTCGCGCGCAGCGGCGATTGCCGCTGCGGCCATCATGGTGGCGTTGGCGTTGCTGCCGGCGATCGCGTCGCGCAACTTGATTCAAGATCTGATTTTCGTGTTCACGATGCTGACCCTGGCGCAATTGTGGAACGTGCTGGCGGGATGGGGCGGTCTGGTCTCGGTCGGGCAGCAGGCGTTCGTCGGACTCGGTGCGTATGCGCTGTTTGCCGGCGTCATCATGGTCCAGATTGATCCGATGTTCGCGATCCCGCTCGCCGGTCTGTTTGCGGCCGTGGTCGCCGCCATGCTGGGACCGTTGCTGTTTCGATTGGACGGCCCTTATTTTGCCATCGGCAGTTGGGTGGCGGCGGAAGCGCTGCGGCTCGTCTGCGCGCAATTCAAGACACTCGGCGGCGGCACCGGCATGTCGATCTCGCCATCGGATCTGTCGCAGATGATCGGCCTGAAACCGGTTCAGGCGCTGTTTGGCATGCGTCCCGCTGCCGCGCGGGACGTGCTGATCTACTGGATCGCGCTGCTGCTCGCGGTGATGGTGACCCTCGGCATCACTGCGTTCGCCCGCTCGCGGATGGGGCTCGCGCTCGCGGCCAGCCGGGACAATGCCGCCGCCGCGCGGAGCGTCGGCGTGCGCACCGGCCGCATCCGATACCTGCTTTGGATCATGGTTGCGTTCGCGACCGGCATGGTCGGCGCGGTCGTCTACCTCCAGAAGGCGCGGATTTCGCCGGATGCGGCGTTTAGCGTCACCGACTGGACTGCTTACGTCATCTTCATCGTGGTGATCGGCGGCGTCCGCACCATCGAAGGACCGATGATCGGCGTGCTGACGTTGTGGGGCCTGATCACACATCTGGCGCAATACGGCAGTCTCTATCTGGTCGTACTCGGCACCGTTGCGATTTTAATAGTGCTGTTCATGCCCAAGGGCATCTGGGGCGAGATCTCGAGGCGGTGGGAGATTCGGCTCTTTCCAACTCAACGCATGCTCAGCCGTGATTCGCACCACAACGATTTGGCAAAGTAGGTCGCGCTGCGACAACGAATATTACCAGATCGAAGCGCTTGCGTGACCCGCAATCCTCGAACTTGCCGACGTCTGCGTGAAGCAAGAGAAGCTGGCCGTCATCGTATTGCTTCTGCCGACGCGGCCTTCAGAGAGCGGACGGCTCTTCTGCGATGGCATTGGAAACAAGGAATTTGATTGCGACATTCGCACCTTCCGGCGAAACGGACGGCGAGGGCGAGCCCAATGCGCTGAGAAGCAACTGTCACCAGTGAAAATTGCTGGTTCTAACGAAGCCGATCGCGCGGTTCGTGGCGTCACGCGGGGAAGTCAGAAAAAATCGTCGCGCCGCGATCGGCCGTGCCAACCTTGGTGCGGAGGGAGCCGAACAGCTCCCGACCGACACCCCAATGTGACGGTTCAAGATCGGCTTCAGCCGGACGGCGTGCCGCCCATTCGTCGGCATCCACCTGCACGGTCAGGGTGCCGGCCACCGCATCGAGGCGGACCAGGTCGCCGTCGCGAATGCGCGCGATCGGGCCGCCATCGACGGCTTCCGGCGTGACATGGATCGCCGCCGGCACTTTGCCGGATGCACCCGAGAGCCGTCCGTCGGTGACCAGCGCGACCTTGAAGCCGCGATCCTGCAAAACGCCGAGCGGTGGCATCAGCTTGTGCAATTCGGGCATGCCGTTTGCCCGTGGCCCCTGGAAGCGCACCACCGCGACGAAATCGCGTTCGATCTCGCCGGCCTTGAACGCCGCCTGCAAGGCTTCCTGACTGTGGAAGATGCAGGCCGGGGCCTCGATCACGTGACGCTCCCTGGCGATTGCGGAGGTCTTGATCACCGCTCGACCGAGATCGCCGGTGAGCAGCGTCAGGCCCCCGGTCGGTTGGAAAGGAGCCTTGGCGCCGCGCAGCACCGCCTCGTCGCCACTGGATTTTGCGCCATCGCGCCAGGCGAGCGCGCCGTCGGCGCCAAGCATCGGCTCCTGGACATAGGCATCGAGCCCCTTGCCCCAGACCGTTTCGACGTCGCGATGCAGGAGCCCATCGCCAAGCAGCTCGCGGATGACGAAGCCCATGCCTCCGGCGGCGTGGAAATGGTTCACATCGGCCTTGCCGTTCGGATAGATCCGCGTGAGCAGCGGCGTTGCTTCGGCGAGATCGGCGAAATCGTCCCAGGTCAGCCGGATGCCGGCGGCCGCGGCCATGGCGACCAGGTGCAGGGTGTGGTTGGTCGAGCCGCCGGTGGCATGCAGTCCGACCACGCCGTTGACGAAGGCGCGCTCGTCCAGCATGCGCCCGACCGGGGTATAGTCATTGCCAAGCGCGGTGATCGCCATCGCGCGCTCGGCGGCTGCCTTGGTGAGCGCATCACGTAGCGGCGTATTGGGATTGACGAATGAGGCGCCGGGCAGGTGCAGGCCCATGATCTCCATCACCATCTGGTTGGTATTGGCGGTGCCGTAGAACGTGCAGGTGCCGGGGCCGTGATAGGATTGTGCTTCGGCCTCCAGCAGTGCATCGCGGCTGACCTTGCCCTCGGCGAAGAGCTGCCGGGTCTTTGCCTTCTCGTCATTGGAGAGGCCAGAGGTCATCGGTCCGGCCGGGATGAACACCGCCGGCAAATGACCAAAGGAGAGCGCGCCGATCACGAGGCCCGGCACGATCTTGTCGCAGATGCCGAGGAACACTGCCGCATCAAAAGTCTGGTGCGAGAGCGCCACTGCGGTGGCGAGCGCGATGACGTCGCGGGAGAACAGCGAGAGTTCCATGCCGGCCTCGCCCTGGGTGATGCCGTCGCACATGGCCGGCACGCCGCCCGCAACCTGGGCAACTCCACCGGCGGCTCGGGCCGTGGCGCGGATCAACTCGGGAAAGCGCTCATAAGGCTGATGAGCGGAGAGCATATCGTTATAGGCGGTGACGATGCCGAGATTGGCCGCTGCGCCGGCGCGCAGCATCGCCTTGTCGCCGGGTCCGCAGGCGGCGAAGCCATGGGCCTGATTGGCGCATCCGAGTTTCTGGCGGCGCGGGCCGTTGTCGGCGGCAGCAGCCAGCCGGTCGAGGTAGCGCCCGCGCGTGTCGTGGGAGCGTTTGGCGATGCGATCGGTCACCTCGCCAATACGGGCATTGATCATGGGGTGGTTGGCTTGGTCGGTCATCCGCATCTCCTTTGCTGGTCTAGTCGGGCTGCAATCAGAAACGCGGCAAACCCGCGGCAGATGTTTCGCGCGTACTGACAGGCTTGTCGGCGACAGAGCCCAAAAGTCTCTGCACGCGTTGAGCCGGGGCTCGCGGCGCTGCCGGCGCCGCATCCGCATACGGACTCCTCACACTCCGTCCTCTTGCCACGTCCTTCCGTCGCGCTCGATCAGCGCGATCGCGGCCGAGGGGCCCCAGGTGCCAGCGGTATAGGGACGCGGTGGTTCGTTCATGATGCGCCAGGCATCCAGCATGGGATCGACCCAACGCCAGGCTGCCTCGACCTCGTCGCGGCGCATGAACAGCGTTTGGTCGCCGCGCACCACATCCAGGATCAGGCGCTCATAGGCATCGGGATTGCGCACCTTGAAGGCTTCGGCGAAACTCATATCGAGTGGCACATGGCTGAGGCGAATGCCGCCGGGACCGGGATCCTTGATCATCAGCCATAGCTTGACCCCTTCGTCCGGCTGTAGCCGGATCACCAGCTGATTGGCGTGGATCGGCCCTGCCGTCCCGCCGAAGGCCGAATGCGGCACAGGCCGGAAGCCGACCACGATTTCCGAGACACGTGTGGCGAGGCGCTTGCCGGTGCGCAGATAGAAGGGCACGCCAGCCCAGCGCCAGTTCGCCACCTCGGCCTTCAACGCCACGAAGGTCTCGGTCCGGCTGAGGCTGCTGCCGAGCTCGTCGAGGTAGCCCGGGACGGCGCCGCCTGCAGAGGCGCCTGTGCGGTACTGGCCGCGCACGGTCAGGCTCGCCGCGTTATGCTCGTCGATCGGCTTCAGCGCGCGCAGCACCTTGAGCTTCTCGTCACGTACCGCATCGGCCTCGAGCGAGGGCGGCGGCTCCATGGCGACGAGGCAGAGGAGCTGGAGGAGGTGGTTCTGCACCATGTCGCGCATGGCGCCGGCCGTATCGTAATAATCTGCGCGCTCCTCGACGCCGAGGCACTCGGCGACGGTGATTTGGACATGGTCGATATGGGCGGCGTTCCAGACTGGTTCGAACAGCGCGTTGGCAAAGCGCAGCGCCATCAGGTTCTGCACCGTCTCCTTGCCGAGATAGTGGTCGATCCGGTACACGCGCTCCTCCGGAAAGACCTTGCCGATGGCTTCGTTGACCCGGATCGCCGAAGCGAGATCCTTGCCGATCGGCTTCTCGATCACCACCCGGGCTTCGTTTTCAGCCAGACCATAGCGGCCGAGCTTCTCGCAGATTGGTCCGAAGAGATGCGGTGCCGTGGCCAGATAATGAACCTGGATGCGACCTGCATGGGGCGTGATCAACCCGGCCAGATCGGTCCAGCCATCCTCACCTTCGACATCGACCGCCACATAATTCAGCCGTGCCAGGAAGCGCTCGAGCTCGGGGCCGGTCGCTATCGATACCGGCACATGCTCGATCACGGCTTTGCGCGCCAACGCAATGAACTCGTCCGGGGCCATCGCGCGCCGCGCCACGCCGAGAATGGACGCTTCTTCGGGCAACTGGCCGGCAAAATCGCGATGAAACAGTGCCGGTAGCAGCTTGCGGCGCGCGAGATCGCCCGTCGCGCCAAACACGGTCAGGACAAAGGGAGCCACCGGTATCACGCGGCTGGTCATGCAAGGGCCTCTCTCAATCTCAATCTCAATCTCAATCTCAATCCAGTTCGGACGCTAGGCATGAAGCAGGTTCGCTTCGACATCGGCCGCGGTCGGCAGGTCTGCGCCACGCCGGGTGACGGTGATGCTGGCGACCGCAGTCGCATAGGCGAGCAGATCACCGATCGCTTGCGTGTCGAGCGCCGCTATCGAATCAGGATGAAGTTTGCCGGCCTTGGCGAGTTGTGCGAGCACGGCTGCGTGAAAGGAGTCGCCGGCCCCGACCGTGTCCCGCACCACGACGGAGGGGGCGGGCACCGAGACGCTGCCCGCGGCGGAGAAAGCGGTCGCTCCGCGTATTCCCTCTGTCACCACCACCAGGCGGGCGCCGCAGCCGAGCCAATAGGCGGCGGCCTCGGCGATGGAGACGCGGCCGCCCCATGCGATGCGCACATCCTCGTCGCTCGCCTTGATCAACGTCGCAGTCCGGTAGAAGCGCTCGGCCGCGGTGTTCCAGCGCGCCATGTCGCCGATTACGTTCGGGCGCATATTGGGATCGACACTGATGACACGCCGGCACTTCTCGCGTTCGGCCAGTGCCGCGAAGGCGGAGCCCACCGGCTCGACCACCATCGTGTAGGAGCCGAAGGTCAAAGCCTGGATCTCCTCGGGCAGTACGGCAGGCAGATCGGAGAGTCCAAGTGAGCGGTCGGCCGCACCCTCGCCATGAAAAGTGTAGCTCGGCTGGCCGTCACGGGCGGTGGCGATAGCGGAGATGGTCGAGAGCCGATCGGCGCGTACAAGGAAGCGATGGTCGACGCCCTCTCGGGCGAGCGTATCGGCGAGCAGCGTGCCGAAGCGGTCGCGCGAGATACCGCCGAGGAAGGCGCTTGGTATGCCGAGCCGGGAAAGACCAATGGCGACGTTGAAGGGAGAGCCGCCGGCAATAGCGCGAGCCGGCATTTCAGCGTCCTCTGGCGGACCAACGAAGAGATCGATCAGGGCTTCGCCGCACACGAGGATCATGCTTCAATCCTTGAAAAGGACATCGTGGTCGCGGGCGAAGGCGGCGAGCAGCGGCAGCGCCGCGCCGCCGATTGCTCGCGCATCGCGCCCGATCGAGCCCTCCACGACCGCGGCTTCGGTCAGGCCCTGCCGGTCGATGCCGGCGAGCCGTTCGTTGACACGCCCGACAAGACGCCGACGCACGTCGGCGGGAAAGGCGCCGTCGATGACGACTGCTTCGAAGTCGATCACGGCCAGCACAGCAGCAACGGCTTGCGCCAGGGCCTCGGCAGCTTCCGCGATCCAGGCGTCCAGCGGTTCCTTGAAGCTCGACCAGTCGTCGGGCGAGAGCCAGATGTCGGTGCCGCGTTGGCCTGCGTCGATCAGCCGTCGTTCCAGGCGATAGATGGAGGCAGTGCGAATGAGTTGCTGGAGACTGGCCGCGCCGTTCTGCTCGCGTCGCATCACCGGCATCGAGCCAAGCGCGCCGGCGTTGCCGCTGCGGCCGGGAAGCAGGCTGCCATTGAGCACGATGCCGCCGCCAATGAAGGTGCCGACATAGAAATAGGCGAAGTCGCGATAGGCGCTGCCGGCGCCGAATGTCAGCTCGGCGGCGCAGGCCGAGGTCGCGTCATTGCAGAGTCGCACCGGCCATGGTGCGAAATGGCGCGACAATTCGGCGGCGACGTCGAAATCCCGCCATTCACCGAGTGCGCCCGTTGGCGTTTCGAGATCAGTTTCCCAGTTCCACAACTCGAACGGCATGGCGACGCCGAGGCCGCTGATACGTTCATGTTGTGTGTCCGGTATCTCTGCGAGAAGGTTCGGCATCTCGCGCTCGACAAACGCCAGAATGTCGCGCGGTGCAGGAAACGCGTAGATCGTGCGACGTCTGGCGCGGATGCCAGCAGTGAAATCCATCAGGGCAAGGTTGGAGCTGCGCCGACCGATCATCAAGCCAATCCCGAACGCACCGTCAGGATTGAGCGAATAGGGCACCGACGGCTGACCGATGCGGCCGCGCTGAGGCTCTCCCGCGAGCAGCAACCCATCCGCTTCCAGCCGGTTCATGATGACGGTCGTGGTCTGGATCGAGAGCCCGGTGAGGCGCGCGATCTCGACCTTGGCGAGTTTTTTGTGTCGACGGATGAGCGACAGGATCAGACGCTCGTTGTAGAGCCGCACGCCCGTCTGCGTAGTGCCTCGACCCTCGGCGGAAACCGTTGCCACGGGTTGATCGGTCTCCGGGAGCGGCGCTCCTTCTCCCATCCTCAGCTCCCAAAAACCTTGTTCGTTTTGTTTTCGCGACAGCTCTGTAGCGTCCGTAGCGCCGCTTGCGAAATCCGCACCGAGAATGAGCCCAATGATTCCTCGGTGTCAATTATTAAATCGGGATGATTTATTTATTGACAGGTTACCTCGGTCCGTGTCTCATAAGATCACTCAAACAAAAGGCCTGCGGTCGAACCGCGCCGATCACAACAGTTCCAAGGAGGAAACCATGCGTCAGGCATACGGGCTTTTCGCCGTGTCTGCGTTCGCGCTTGCTGTGAGCTTTCAAGCCGCCAATGCCGCCGACAAGCCAATCGTCGGTCTCATCACCAAGACCAACACCAACCCGTTCTTCGTCAAGATGAAGGCGGGCGCCGAAGAGGCCGCAAAGGCCAATGATATCGAGCTGCGCTCTTTCGCCGGCAAGGTGGATGGCGACAATGACGGTCAGGTCGCGGCCGTGGAAAATCTGATTGCCGCCGGCGCCAAGGGCATTCTGATCACGCCGAACGATTCACGCGCCATTGTGCCGGCCATCGAGAAGGCGCGCGCAGCCGGCCTCCTGGTGATTGCGCTCGACACGCCGCTCGATCCACCGAATGCGGCGGACGCGACCTTTGCCACTGACAACTTCCGGGCGGGCGAGTTGATCGGCCAATGGGCCGCCAAGACCCTCGGCGAGAAGGCGGCATCGGCCAAGATCGCCATGCTCGATCTCAATGTGAACCAGATCTCGGTCGACGTCGCCCGCGATCAGGGTTTCCTCAAGGGCTTCGGCATCGATATCGGCAACCCTGCCAGGATCGGCGACGAGAAGGATGCCCGCATCGTCGGACATGACGTCACGGCCGGCAGCGAGGAAGGTGGCCGCAAGGCGATGGAGAACCTGCTGCAGAAGGACCCCGGTGTCTCGGTGGTCTATACCATCAACGAGCCTGCGGCGGCCGGTGCCTATGAGGCGCTGCGCTCGGTCGGCCGAGACAAGGACGTGGTGCTTGTATCCGTCGACGGCGGCTGCCCTGGCGTACGCAACGTGAAGGATGGCGTGATCGGCGCAACCTCGATGCAGTTCCCGCTGCTGATGGCGGCCAAGGGCGTCGAAGCGGTCAAGAAATTCGCGACAGACGGCAGTAAGCCCCAGCCGTCTCCCGGTCTCACCTTCTTCAATACCGGCGTGGAACTGGTGACCGACAAGCCGCTCGCTGGTGAGACGTCGATCGACAGTGCGGTCGCCCTGAAGAAGTGCTGGGGCTGAACTTCAAGCCGGCGGTAAAAACGAGGGAAGCGCCGGTGCCGACAAGCGCGTCGGTGTCTCCCCGCTGCGAGGGACCAAGGATGACCGATATCGGCAGTAGCCATCCCGGTGTGCAGGCTTTTGAGGCCGCGCTCGCCAAGCCTGACACCCGCGTCGCTGAATTCGAGGTGCGCGCCAAGTCTCCGTTGCAGAAGCTCCAGCATTTCCTGCACGCCAATCCCACAGCCGTGCCGGCTATCGTGCTCCTGCTCGGCGTTGTGGCGTTCAGCCTGATCGTTGGCGCGCGCTTCCTGTCGATGTTCAACCTATCGCTGATCATTCAGCAGGTGACGATCATCGGCGTGATCGGTATTGCCCAGACGCTGATCGTCATCACCGCCGGTATCGATCTTTCCGTCGGTGCGATCATGGTGCTGTGCTCGGTGGTGATGGGCAAACTCGCCATCGCGACCGGCCTGCCGGCACCGCTCGCGCTGATGGCCGGCATCGCCACGGGCGCAGGCTGCGGTGCGGTCAACGGCATGCTGGTGACGCGGCTGAAGCTGCCGCCGTTCATCGTCACGCTCGGCACCTGGTCGATCTTCTTCGCGCTCAATCTCTGGTATTCGGCATCGGAAACCATCCGCGCACAGGATGTCGGCAAGGCGGCGCCGTTCCTGCAATGGCTGGGAATGCCCGTAGACATAGCCGGCGCACGCTTCACCTATGGCTCGTTCTTCCTGCTGGCGCTGCTGAGCCTCGTATGGTTCGTGCTCAACCGCACCGCCTTCGGACGTCACCTCTACGCCGTCGGTGACGATCCGGATGCGGCACGGCTCGCCGGCATCCGCACCGGGCGCGTCCTGTTCACCGTCTATGTCGTGGCTGGAACGATCTGCGCGCTCGGCGCCTGGACCTTGATCGGGCGGATCGGCTCGATCAGCCCGCAGGCCGGTCAGACCGCCAATCTCGACAGCATCACCGCGGTGGTGGTGGGTGGCGCCAGCCTGTTCGGCGGTCGCGGCTCGATCGTCGGGACTTTGATCGGCGCTTTGATCGTCGGCGTGTTCCGCAACGGCCTCGCTTTGTCCGGCGTCGATGTGTTGTGGCAGGAATTCACCGTCGGGTGGCTGATTATCATCGCGGTCGCCCTCGACCAATGGATCCGGAAGGTGTCGGCATGACTGTCGAACTCAACACATCCCAATCCGTGGAGCCGCTGCTGCAGGCGCGCGGCCTCGTCAAGCGCTATGGGCGCGTCACGGCGCTGGACCATGCGGATCTCGATCTCTATCCCGGTGAGATCCTCGCCGTGATCGGCGACAACGGCGCCGGTAAGTCGTCGCTGATCCGCGCGCTGTCCGGGGCTTTGGTGCCGGACGAAGGCGAGATCAGGCTCGATGGCAGGCCGATTGCGTTCTACTCGCCGCTCGATGCGCAGGCTGCCGGCATTGAAACCGTGTATCAAACACTCGCGCTCTCGCCGAGCCTCTCGATAGCAGACAATATGTTCCTCGGCCGCGAATTGCGTCGGCCTGGTCCGCTCGGCTCGATCTGCCGCATGCTGGATCGCAGCGCCATGCAGCGTATCGCGCGCGAAAAACTCACCGAGCTCGGTCTTCTGACGGTGCAGAACATCAATCAGCGCGTGGAGACGCTGTCGGGCGGGCAGCGACAAGGCGTGGCGGTCGCCCGCGCAGCCGCTTTCGGCTCACGCGTGGTCATCATGGACGAGCCGACCGCGGCGCTTGGGGTCAAGGAGTCGCGGCGGGTGCTCGAACTGATCCAGGATGTGCGCCGGCGTGGCGTGGCGATCATTCTGATCAGCCACAACATGCCGCATGTATTCGAGATTGCCGACCGCATCCATATTCACCGGTTGGGACGGCGGCTCACCGTGATCGATCCCAAGGCGTATTCGATGTCGGATGCGGTCGCTTTCATGACGGGAGCGCGGCTGCCGGTCGAGATGGCGGCCTGACAGCTTCTTGCGGCCGGCGGCTGCGTAGTTTCCCAAGTCGCCCCCTGATCTCTACCTCGAGCTTCTCAGCGTTCGGCGGCGCATGCACAAACAGGGCTGAGATCAGTCGCCGCACTTTCTGATCCAACTCATCACCGTCACCCAGATCGTGGCAGAAGGCCCGTTGACGACAGCCTTCAGTCGAAGGAGGAATCCGTTTTCCGGCGGTAGCTCAATCGGTGGGTTTTGGTCCAGGAAGGTCGAAAATGTTTTGTCTTTCAATGGGGGTTGACTGACACTCTCTCCGCCATTTGCGCGATTTTGTGCGCCAAACTACGATTTCGCGCGCTTGGTTCGTTAGTTGGGCCGAATGAACGCCAATGGCCGGAGCAACAACAGATCCGACACCAATCGGGCATGGCTTTGGGAACGCGTCCTGTTCCTGCTCGTGGTGGGGCGACCGGATTGGGCGGAAGCGCCGTTTTGCTGATACAGGCGTTGCCGCCCATACGTCACGGATTTTCCATAGACCTGATCGCTCATGAGTCTCGCCAGGCCATTCCGACAAGGAGAAATTCTGTAGTGATCTCAATCGCCCGGAAAGCTGAAAAATGTCGGAAGGGGTCTTGAAAACACTACGGAAATTCGGAGACTTCCAAGCTGAATACGAGGGTTCGATTCCCTTCACCCGCTCCATCGTTTTCGCTTTGCAAGCACGGATAGCAGCCACCTGCCAGCCGCGTTTGCCGCGCGGCGAGGGCCGGGTCTCTTTCGCAAACGGGATTGGACTCAGCGGCGGCGCAGCGCCAGCCTGGAGCCATTTCGGTCGTGTCCCAATTGATGGTGTAGCTCGGTAGAGCAAAGCCGCCCGCACGCGCGCCGTCAAATAGCGCCGTAGCGGGCGGGCGGCTTTGCGGTGGTCATCGATGATTCGTCGGTAGGGTCGGGTTGCTGACACCAACCTGATTCGAGGAACCACCGATGACCGACGAGATGATGAACCTGCGCGCGCTCATGGAGAAGACCCCTGATGCCGATCTGTTGCGCGAGATGATCGGCTTTGCGGCCCAGCGGCTGATGGAGCTGGAAGTCGAAGGCCAGACCGGAGCGGGCTATGGCGAGAAGAACCCCGAACGTCTGGCCCAGCGCAACGGCTACCGCGACCGGATCTGGGAGACCCGCGCCGGCGCAGTTGAGCTGCGTATTCCCAAGCTGCGCAAGGGCTCCTACTTCCCGGGCTTCCTGGAGCCACGCCGCATGGCCGAGAAGGCGCTGACCGCCGTGGTGCAGGAAGCCTATGTGCAGGGCGTCTCGACCCGCTCGGTGGACGACCTCGTGCAGGCCATGGGCATGACCGGCATCTCGAAGAGCCAGGTGAGCCGGCTGTGCGGCGAGATCGACGACAAGGTGAAGGCCTTCCTCGCCCGGCCGATCGAGGGCGACTGGCCATATCTGTGGATCGACGCCACCTACGTGAAGGTGCGCCAAAATGGCCGCATCGTCTCGGTCGCGGTGATTATCGCGGTCGGCGTCAACAGTGACGGCCGCCGCGAAGTGCTCGGCATGGACATCGGTCCCTCCGAAGCCGAGACGTTCTGGACGGCATTCCTGCGCAAGCTTGCTCGCCGCGGCCTGCGTGGCGTCAAGCTGGTCGTCTCCGACGCTCACGAGGGCATCAAGGCCACCGTCGCCAAGGTGCTCAACGCCACCTGGCAGCGTTGCCGCGTCCACTTCATGCGCAACGCGCTGGCGCATGCCGGCAAGAGTGGGCGGCGCGTCGTCTCCGCCTTCATTGCCACCGCGTTCGCCCAGGACGATGCCGAGGCCGCGCGAACCCAATGGCGGAAGGTCGCCGATCAACTCCGCCCCAAGCTGCCCAAGCTGGCCGGCTTCCTCGACGAAGCGGAGACCGATGTGCTGGCCTACATGACATTCCCGCCGCAGCATCGAACCAAGCTGCACTCGACCAACCCGATCGAGCGCCTCAACGGCGAGATCAAGCGGCGCACCGAGGTGGTCGGCATCTTCCCCAACGAGGATGCCATCGTCCGCCTCATCGGTGCGATCCTGCTCGAGCAGAACGATGAATGGGCCGTCCAACGTGCCCGCTACATGACGCTGGAAACCATCGCGCCGTTGAGCGATGATCCAACCGTCAGCCTTCCGGCTATCGCCAGCTGACCAGTCCGGCCCTTGCCGGCGAGCGCGGTGTCCCACCGCCAGTTACACCACTCCCTGGGACACGATCGCCATTTCCGCTCCGATGGAATCGGAACGGGGCTCTAGATTCTTATTTTGACGTGTTTTCTGTCGCATCATGCCCATCGTTTCGTGGTGACCGAACGCTTGGAGCCGTCACTCTCTTATCAGCCGGTCGCGATTTTTGGCCCTGTCGAAATTTTTGGCCTGGTCGAGGCCGATCGGCGCGCTGACCTTCGCCGAAGCAAGATCGGCACCGTCGAAATCGGTACCGATGAAGGTGACGCCAGTCAGGTCGCTGCCGCCGAGCTGGGCGCCCTTGAGAGAAGCGTTGGTCAGGTCGGCATTCTTCAGCGAAGCGAATTCGAGGTCAACGCGGGACAAGTCGGCGCCGCGCGCGTTAAGCCGTTCCAGATTAGCAGATTTCAATACTGTGCGGATGAGGCCCATCGACTGGTTGCGCATGTCGACGCCCAGATTCGCGCCCGCGATCGAGGCTCCAACAAGGCTCGCACCAGTCAGGTCAGCCGCAACCCGTGCTTGTGAGAGATCGGCGCCGTCGAGCCGGGCGCGAAGCATCTGCGAGGCGAACAGGTTTGCGCCCTTCAGGCTTGCGCCGGTGAGATCTGCTTCGAGCAGCCATGCTTGGTCGAGGACGGCGAGATCGAGTTTTGCGCCGGTAAGCTTCGTCTTGTTGAGCCGTGCGGCGCGAAATATCGCGCCGGACAGGTCGAGCCCGGACAGGTCGAGGCCAGACAGCCGCCTATTGGTAAAATCGGCGGGCGCGGCAGCAGTAGCTGCAGCAAGCGCGGTCTCGACCTCCGCGCGAGTCAATTCCGCCGAGACCATATCGGGTGACGAGAGGTCGACGTCACGCATCATTTCTTGCGCCTGCGCCGTCGCGGCGAGAAGCGCGAGGCCCAGCGCAGCGACTCCGAACGTTCGTTTCATCGCCAACTCCATCGACAGTATGCCTTGCTACGCGGCGCGAGCGCCGCCTATCTGGCGTTCCTCGCGGCGACTCGATCGTCGCTGGTTCGCCGCGCGATCTCGGTCTTGGTCGTCACGGGCCGGCTGTCGACCGGCGTCGAGACTGGATCGGAGCAGGCCTGCCCAACATTGGCGGCCGCTAGGCCTGAATCGAGCGTAGTTTCCTGCGCCGAAACGGACTTCAAGGCCGGCGAAATCGGTCATGACTGCGCTCCTGTCGCCATCATCCGCCGCGCCGGCTTGGCGCGCCATTCCGACCATTTGTGAAGGCGCATAGGCGCCACAGCGTCGTGAGATCACTGCCCATGGCGCGCTCTCCCGATTCGGGCGCGCGTATGGGGATGCGCGCCTCTGGCCTTATGTGGGAAGGGAGACGCAAAAAAACAGGTGCCAGGCCCGCGACAGGTGCCAGTACGTTTCTCGTTTCTGCTATAATCCAGACATGTCGATCGGGATTACCGGGCCCGAACGGAAGTCGCCAGGGCGAAACGCCGTGGTCGGACTGATCGTGACTGGCATCTTCGCCGGAATTTGCCTGATCATTCTCGCGATCGTCGGCGACCTCCTGGTCGACTGGATGTGGTTCTCCGCGGTCGGTTATTCGCAGGTTTTTTGGACGACGATCGGCGCGAAAGCCGGAGTCTTTTCCGTCGTCTTCGTGGCAACTGCCGTCATCTTGTGGGCGAACGCACGGCTCGCACTCTTTCTTGTCCGACGACAGCGAGGCTGGCTTCCCCCCGGCTTCGACTGGAAGCTCGCGGCCACTGCGACGCCGCCCGATCTCTTCGAATTCATACGCGATCGGCTGCCGTGGCCGCTCACCATCGCCGGCAGCGCCGGACTCCTCGCGCTGCTTGTCGCCTGGGGAGAGGTCGGCAACTGGAGCGTTATTCTGCAGTTCCTCTATCAGATGCCCTATGGCGCCCACGATCCGCTTTTCGACAAGGACATTGGATTCTATCTGTTTTCGCTGCCCGGCTATATCGCCATCAAGAATTGGGCAATGCTCACGCTGTTCATGAGCGCGCTGTTCGCCGGATTGATCTATTGGCTGCATGGCGCCATCGAATACCAGGCCCAGCGACAGTCGATATCGCCAACGGCGATTGCCCACGGCTCGGCGCTCCTCGGCCTGTTCTTTGCCGTGAAGGCATTGTCCTACGTTCTTGACCGCTACCTGCTGTTGTACGGCAACAATGGCGTTGTGGTCGGCGCTGGCTACACCGACATCCATGTAGGACTGCCCGTCCTGTGGTTGCTGGTCGGACTTTCGAGCATCGCAGCATTCGCCGCATGTGCGAACGCGCGGGTGCGCACCTACCGGCTTCCCGCTGCCGCGATCGTGCTGCTGTTCGGCGGCGCCTTCTTGCTATCCGGCGTGATCCCCGGATTGTTCCAGCGATTTTACGTCAGCCCGAACGAATTGGAGTGGGAGCGGCCCTACATCGAACGCAACATCAAGCTTACCCGGGAGGCTTACAATCTCGATCGGATCGCGGCGAAGCCATTTCCCGCCGAACAGAACCTCACCTTCAAGACCCTCGAAGCCAACAAGGCGACGATTGAAAATATAAGATTGTGGGACTGGCAACCATTGTCGGATACCTACGCGCAACTGCAGGAGATTCGCACTTACTATAAATTGCGCGATCTCGATGTGGATCGCTACTGGCTTGGCAGTACTTACCAAAGCGTGATGCTCTCGGCGCGCGAGCTCAAATCCTCGCTTCTGCCGCCCAATGCACAGACGTGGGTCAACCTCCACGTTCTATTCACCCACGGCAATGGTGCGGTGATGAGTCCGGTAACCCAAAAGAGCGGCGAGGGACTTCCGCTGCTCTATCTGCGCGATATTCCTCCTGTTGCGGACGGGGGTCCCGAAATCCGCGAGCCGCGCATCTATTATGGACAGGAGAAAAGCGAGTACGTCATCGTCAAGGGAACCACACCCGAATTCGACTATCCGAAGGGGAAGGAAAACGTCTACGCCGCTTATGGCGGCTCCGGTGGCATCTCGTTGCGAGGGATGCTGCGGAGATTGATCTTCGCCCACCACTTCAACGACGTGAACCTGCTTCTCTCGGACTACGTCACCGACGACAGCCGAATAATGATCCGGCGCAACATCCGGGAACGGGTACACATGATCGCCCCGTTCCTCAGTCTCGATCATGACCCTTATCTGGTCATTAGCGAGGGACGGATGTTCTGGATGCAGGACGCTTATACGACGAGCGAATATTTCCCGTCGGCGCAGCCAGCGCCCGACCTCAATCTCAACTACATCCGCAATTCGGTGAAGATCGTGATAGACGCCTATAACGGCACGGTTGATTTTTATCTGATCGATCCGGAGGACCCGATCGCCGCCACCTACCAGCGTATCTTTCCGGGACTGTTCAAGCCATTCGCGGTCATGCCGCCGGATTTGCAAAAGCACATTCGCTATCCCGAGGACCTTTTCCTGATTCAGGCGCAGCTTTACCAAACCTACCACATGGAAGCTGCCGACGTTTTCTATAACCGCGAGGATCTTTGGCAATTTCCGCGGCAGCCGACCAGCGACGGCGGCGCCGCTCCGATGGTCCCTTACTACATCATCATGCGACTGCCCGGAGAAGCGCAGGCTGAGTTCTTTATCATGATCCCCATGGTGCCGAGCCGCCGCGATAACATGATCGCGTGGCTCGCAGCCCGCTGCGACGCACCCGACTATGGCAAGCTGATCGTCTACGAATTCCCGAAGGAAAAGCTGGTCTACGGACCGTTCCAGATTGAGGCGCGTATTCACCAGAACACCGAGATCTCCCAGCAAATATCGCTATGGAACCAGATGGGCTCGCGGGTGATCCGCGGGAATTTGCTTGTGATCCCAATCGAGAACTCGATCCTCTATATATCGCCGCTGTATTTGCGAGCGGAGCAGGGACATTTGCCGGAGCTCAAGCGCGTGATCGCGGCCTATGGCGAGCATGTCGTGATGAAAGAGACGCTTGCCGAGGCCCTGTCCGCGCTTTTCATAGAAACCAACGCGTCGCCGACATCGCCGAGTACTGCAACGGAAATGCCACGTGCAAGCCCTGCGGAAAGTGGAGCGCAGGAGGCGCTCGATCGCTACAACCGGGCAATGGAGCTGTTGAGGTCTGGGGATTGGGGAGGCTTCGGCAAGGAGATCGACGCGATGCGTGATCTTTTGGAGAAAATGAGCCGGCAATCGGCCGGGCATTAAATCCCAGTGCGCGCTGTTTGTAGTGATCTCAATCGTCCGAAACGCGGGCGGTGAACGCGCTTCGCGCAATCTCAGATATTCGCGACCGTCTTCAGCCCGACATCAACGCGTTCGGATTGGCGGCGGTGCCGCCGGGGTTCAGTCCTTCAAGGCGTAGGCGATGACGTAGTCACCGCGTTTTGTACCGAACGAGCCGTGGCCGCCGGCCGCGGTGACGACATATTGCTTGCCGTCGACCTCGTAGCTCATCGGCGTCGATTGGGCGCCGGCCGGCAAGCGGTCTTCCCAGAGCACCTTGCCGTCGCGCACGTCGTAAGCCCGGATCGTGTACTCATAGGTGCCGGTGTAGAATGCGACCCCGCCGGCAGTCGTGATCGGCCCACCCAGCATCGGCACGCCCATCTTGAAAGGCAGCGGCAGCGGCGTGGTGTCCCGGATCGTGCCGTTCGGATGCTGCCAGACGATCTTCATCGTCTTCAGATCGATTGCGGCCATCGAGCCCCATGGCGGCCGGTAGCACGGCACCGAGAGGGGCGAGAGGAAGCTTTGGATCTCCACCCCGAACGGCGTGCCGTACATCGGCTGCGTTCCGACCTCGCTGCCGACCGGCTTTTCGGTCGTCGGCGCCGGAGGATTCTGCGGACCGCGCGGAATGAGCCTTGAGGCAAATGGCAACGACATCGGGTTGGCGATGGCGATCTGTCTCACCGGATCGACCGCGATGCCGCCCCATTCGAACATGCCGAGATTGCCCGGAAAGACGAGCGTGCCCTGCAGTGATGGCGGTGTGAACGTGCCTTCGTAACGCAGCCGGTGGAACATGATCCGGCACAGCAGCTGGTCGAAGATCGTGCCGCCCCACATGTCCGCGCCGGTCAGTTTCGCCTCGGGGCGGAATGTCAGCTCGGAGAACGGCTGCGTCGGCGCGGCGCGGTCGCCGGGTGCGGCGCCTTGCGGGACGGTGCGCTCCGGCGCCGGAACGATCAGCTCGCCGGTTCTGCGATCGAGCACAAAAATGTTGCCGACCTTGGTCGGCTGGATGATCGCGGGAACGACGCCCTTGGCCGTGGTCACATCGACCAGGCTCGGCTGTGAGGGCACGTCCATGTCCCAGAGGTCGTGATGCACCGTCTGGTACGACCAGGCGCGCTTGCCGGTGTTGACGTCGAGCGCAACGATCGAGCTGGAATAGCGCTCGACCAGCGCGTTGCGATTGCCGCCCCAGATGTCGGGTCCGTTATTGCCTGTCGGGATGTAGACGAGGTTCAATTTCGGATCGAACGAGGCTGCGATCCACGAATTCGGCGAACCGTTGGTGTAGTGCCGCGTCGGCGACGGCAACTCATTCTCGTCCGCCGCGCCGGAGTCCCAGGCCCAAACCAGCTTGCCGGTGTAGACGTCGAAGCCGCGGATCACGCCCGAAGGCACTTCGACTGCGTAATTGTCGATCACCGCGGCGGCGACGACGAGAATCTTGTCGCTGACAACCGGCGGTGACGTCGGCTCGAAGAAGCCCGCCGTCTTGATCCCCATGCCTTGCTGGAGGTCGAGGCTGCCATGATCGCCAAAACCATCGCAGAGCTTGCCGCTGTCGGCATCGAGCGCGATCATGCGCCCGTCATTGACGGGCAGGAAGATCCGGCGGGGGCATTCCGCGGGCGCGGGACTGCCACTGCTGTCGACCGCGCCCGCGGCGGTCTCGTGGTAGGAGACTCCGCGGCAGGTCATGTGCTGGAACGTCTTGTTGAACACCAGCTTGGGATCGTATCGCCAACGTTCCTTGCCGGACTTGGCATCGAGCGCAAACAGTACCTGGTGCTGTGAGCAGAGATAGAGCGTGTCGCGCACCTTGATCGGCGTGACCTCGAAGGTGGTCTCGCCGGAATCCTCTGGCGTCGGCACGTCGCCGGTGCGGAAGGTCCAGGCGACCTGAAGCTTGGCGGCATTGTCAGGCGTGATCTGCTTCAGCGGCGAATAGCGCTGTCCGAATTGCGTGCGTCCATACGCGCGCCAATCGGCCTCAGGCTGAGGATCGGCTTCGCTTTGCGGCACGGCAGAAGCTTGCGCGACGATCGAGCCGTTGATGTCGTGATAGCTCGACAGAAGCGCGATGATGAGTACGACGGAAGAAGCGGCTACGCCGATCCAGAGTGGCAGCGTCGCGCTTCGGTAGGACGCCGGCTCGTCTCGCAGCAGACCGCGGACGATCACCGGCGTGAGAAGCCAGAGCGCCATGGGGAAGACGATGTCGCCGCGCGATGCGAGCGGCCACCAGTCGAATTGCACCTCCGAGACCGCCCACGCCAGTGTGCCGACCAGCGCGATCGCAAACAGCCACAGCGCCGAACGGCGCTGCGCCAGCAACAACGCACCGGTGGCGAGAACGCCGACACCGAGAACAACATAGAAGATCGACCCACCCAATGCGGCGAGCCAGAGGCCGCCGCCCGCGAGCACCAGACCGATTAGAGCGTAGACGAGACCCGTGATAAAGACTGCCCTGGATCGCTGCATGGCTGCTCCGGCGCGGAAAACGGATCGCGCCTGTGCCGCGCAAGCGCAACAGACGACCCCCACTTTCAAGGACTGTGGTCCAATCAACCAGAACTGGCAATCGCCAACTGCTGCATTCATGTAACATCTGCGCGCAAAGTCGCGATGCACTAGGCTGCGGAAGCAAAGTTCTTTTAAATGGGAACGTAATGCCTGGCGTCGTGTTCGCAGTCGCCGCTAAACCTCGGGAACCATATTGTCATGTATCTCGGCATCGATCTCGGCACCTCAGCGGTCAAGACCGTTCTCGTCGACGGCGCGCAGCGCGTGATTGCGAGCGAGAGCCGGGCCCTGACGATTGCCTCGCCGCAGCCGGGCTATTTCGAGCAGCATCCCGCGCAATGGATCGAGGCGACCTTTGCCACGCTCGACGCCTTGAAGGCATCACACGGAAACGAGCTGGCAGCGGTCGAAGGCATCGGGCTGTCCGGCCAGATGCATGGCGCCACGCTGCTTGATGCGAGCGACAAGCCATTGCGGCCTTGCATTCTCTGGAACGACGGACGCTCCGCCGCGGAGTGTCGCATCCTCGAGCAGCGCTGGCCCGCCTTGCGTGCGATCACGGGCAATAAGGCGATGCCCGGATTCACCGCGCCCAAGCTGCTCTGGATCGCCGCACACGAGCCCGAGATTTTTGCGGCGACGACACGCGTCCTGATGCCGAAGGCCTATCTGCGGCTGGTGCTGTCAGGCGAGGCGGTCGAGGACGTCTCGGACGCGTCGGGATCGTTGTGGCTCGACGCGGCGCGGCGGGACTGGTCGGATGCGGCGCTGGCCGCGACCGGCCTGTCGCGCGCGTACATGCCGCGCCTGGTCGAGGGGTGCGCGCCCGCAGCGACATTGCGCAGCGAACTGGCGCAGCGCTGGGGCATGGCGAGGTGCCCGATGATCGCGGGCGGCGCCGGCGACAATCCGGCGGGTGCCATCGGCATCGGCGCGATCAGGCCCGGAACCGCGTTCATCTCGCTGGGAACCTCGGGCGCCGTGCTGGCGCCGACCAGCCACATGGCCGCCAATCCGGACCGCGTGGTCCACACCTTCTGCCATGCAATCCCTGGAATGTGGATTCAGGCCGGCGCGATCCTGTCGGCGGCCTCGTGTCTGGCCTGGGCCGCGCGGCTGTTCGGCGTCACTGAGACCGAGCTGCTGGCACCGCTGGGCGCGCGCCCGCGGGCGCCGTCTCCCGTGAGCTTCCTGCCTTATCTCGCCGGCGAGCGGACACCGCATGACGACCCCGTCGTGCGCGGCATGCTCGATGGCTTGAGTCACGGCACCGACCGTTCGGCGATCGTGCAGGCCGTGCTCGAGGGCGTCGCCTTTGCGCTCGCCGATTGCCGGGACGCACTTGCCGATGCCGGCATTGCGGTGACCGAAGCCGATGTCATCGGCGGCGGATCGCGGTCCCGGTTCTGGCTGTCGGTGCTGGCCAATATTCTGAATGTTCCGATCCATCGCTTTGCCGACGGTGAAACCGGAGCGGCGTTCGGTGCGGCGAGATTGGGGCGGCTTGCTGTCACGGGCGAGGCAATCGCGGCCGTCTGCACGCCCCCGCAGCGCGTCGAAACCTTCGAACCCGATCGCGCGCTGGTCGAATCCTATGCCGAACGGCTCCCCGCCTGGCACAAATTGTATCGGCCGCGCCACTAGCGGTCGCTTTGGTTGCGCATTTCTGCCTGTTCGCTGTTGCCCTGTGCGACGGCCTTTTGTTTAATGGCGAACCGCGCCTAGAAAACGAGATGCGGACAGCAAATGCATTGTGCGCCGGGAGGCACGATGAACGATCCGATCCTCGAGATGCGGGGAGTTTCAAAATCCTTCTTCGGCATCAAGGCGCTGCGAGCGGTTGATCTGACGGTCTATGCCGGCGAGATTCATGCCTTGATGGGCGAGAATGGTGCCGGCAAATCGACCCTGATGAAGATCCTGTCAGGTGCCTACCGGCCCGATCCCGGCGGCGAGATCCGCATCGAGGGCAAGCCGGTGCGCATTGAAGGCCCGCTTGGCGGCCGTGCCGCGGGCATCTCGATCATCTATCAGGAACTGTCTTTGGCCCCCAATTTGAGCGTTGCGGAGAATATTTATCTCGGCCGCGAGATCTCGCGTTCAGGTTTGCTGGCACGTGGCGCCATGCGCGAGGGCGTCGGCCCGATCCTGGAGCGGCTGGGGGCGGACTTCCTGCCGTCGACATTGGTCGCGCATCTCTCCATGGGCCAGCGCCAGCTCGTCGAGATCGCGCGTGCGCTGCACGCGCGCTCGAAAATCCTGATCATGGACGAGCCGACCACCGCGCTGTCAGCCGGCGAGAGCGAGCGGCTGTTTGCGCTGATCCGTCAGCTCCGTGCCGAGGGACTTGCCATCATCTACATCTCGCACCGCATGGACGAGGTCTATGCGCTCGGTGACCGCGTCACCGTGCTGCGCGACGGCCGCCTGGTCGGCTCGCTCGACAAGCAGGACATCCGCGCCGACGCCATCGTTCGCATGATGGTCGGGCGCGACGTTTCCTCCTTCTACAAGAAGGATCATGATCCCGAGGCCGGGAAGGGGCACCCCGTGCTCAGCGCTATTGACATGGCCGACGGGCTGCGCGTCAAGGGCTGCTCGCTCACCGTGCATGCGGGCGAGGTGGTGGGGCTTGCCGGCCTGATCGGCGCCGGCCGCACCGAGCTTGCGCATCTCATCATCGGCGCGGTGTCGAGAATTTCGGGCCGTCTCGAGCTTGAGGGCCAGCCAATCGATATCCGCACGCCCGGCGAAGCGCTCGAGGCCGGTATCGCCTATCTGACCGAGGACCGGAAGGCGCTTGGCCTATTTCTGGACATGTCGTGCCTGGACAATATCAATCTCGCCGTGCTCGGGCGCGATGCCAAGCTCGGCTGTTTCCTCGATCGCGACAAGGCGCGCGAGCGCGCCGACAGGGCGTTTGTAGGGCTCAGCATCCGCGCCGCCAATGTCGGCGTGCCCGCCGGTGGCCTCTCCGGCGGCAACCAGCAGAAGGTGTTGCTGTCGCGGCTTCTCGCCATCGCGCCAAAGGTGCTGATCCTCGACGAGCCGACGCGCGGCGTTGACGTCGGCGCCAAGTCCGAGATTTATTCGATCATCGACAATCTTGCCAAGGCCGGTACCGCGATCCTCGTCATCTCGTCCGACCTCCCTGAAATCATCGGCATCTGCGACCGGGTCATCGTGATGCGGTCGGGACATGTCGCGGGCGAGGTCAGGCGAACCGAGACGGCGCCATTAACCCAGGAAGACATCATGGCCCTCGCCACGGGGACGGAGCATCTCGATGCCTGACAACGGATCGACACAGGTGAAGGTCGCCACGGCAAACGGACTTGCCGCCGCCCAGGAAACCAAGCGCCAGCGCATCCGGCTGCTGATCCGCGCGGCCGGCATGCTGCCGGTGCTGCTGCTGCTATGCGCCGGCTTTCATTATCTGTCGGACGGCCGTTTCTTCACCGGACAGAATCTCGGCATCGTCCTGCAGCAGGCCGCCGTCAACACCGTGCTCGCCGCGGGCATGACCTTCGTCATCCTCACCGGCGGCATCGATCTCTCGGTCGGCTCGATCCTGGCGGCGTCCGCGATGGCCGGCCTGACGATGTCGAAATTGCCCGAGCTCGGGGCGCTGTGGCTGCCGGCCGCCGTCCTTACCGGGCTCGGCTTCGGCGTCGTCAACGGTGCGCTGATTGCGCTGTTGCGCCTGCCGCCCTTCATTGTCACGCTGGGGTCGCTCACCGCCGTGCGCGGTCTGGCGCGGTTGCTCGGCGCTGACACCACGGTGTTCAATCCATCCATTCCCTACGCCTTCATCGGCAACGGATCGCTGACGCTTGTGCCCGGCGTGGCGTCGATCCCTTGGCTCTCGGTGATCGCTCTGCTCGTCATCCTGATCTCGTGGCTGGTGCTGCGCCGGACCGTGCTCGGCGTGCATATCTATGCGGTGGGCGGCAACGAGAGCGCGGCGCGGCTTGCCGGCATCAAGGTCTGGGCCGTCCTGATCTTCGTTTATGGCGCGTCGGGATTGTTGGCCGGGTTGGGCGGCGCCATGCAGGCGGCGCGGCTCTACGCGGCCAATGGTCTGCAACTCGGGCAAAGCTACGAGCTCGACGCCATCACTGCAGTCATTCTCGGCGGCACGTCCTTCGTCGGTGGCATCGGCTCGATCTGGGGGACGCTGGTCGGCGCGCTGATCATCGCCGTGCTCTCGAACGGCCTGATCCTCACAGGCGTCTCCGACATCTGGCAATATGTGATCAAGGGTCTGGTGATCATCGGCGCCGTGGCGCTGGACCGCTATCGGCTGCAAGGCTCCGCCAGAACGTGAAAAGGCTCCGCCAGAACGTGAAAAGGCTCCGCCAGAACGTGAAAAAGGCTCTGCCAGAACGTGAAAAAGGCTCTGCCAGAACCTGAAAAGGGTCCGCCAGAACCTGAAGGCTTCGCGCGCACCTGAATGCGCGCTGCGTGATGCGAAATTCCGTTGCGGCAACTGGTCTGCCGTGCCGGATTAAGGACCGACCAGGGAGGAAACCTATGTTGAAGAAGACCACGCTTGCCGGCGCCGCGATGGCGCTCGCCCTGACCACCGCGCCAACCTTCGCCAAGGAGCTCAAGTCGATCGGCGTCTCGCTGGGGTCGATGGGCAATCCGTTCTTCGTCGCGCTGTCGAAGGGCGCCGAGTTCGAGGCCAAGAAGACCAATCCCAATGTGAAGATCACCACCGTCGGTTTCGAATACGACCTCGGCAAACAGGTCACCCAGATCGACAATTTCATCGCCGCCGGCGTCGACCTGATCCTGTTGAACCCCGGCGATCCCAAGGCGATCGGGCCGGCGATCAAGAAGGCGCAGGCGGCGGGTATCGTTGTCGTCGCGGTCGACACCGCGGCCGAAGGCGCCGATGCCACGGTGACCACGAACAACGTCCAGGCCGGCGAGATTTCCTGCCAGTACATCGTCGACAAGCTGGGCGGCAAAGGCGACGTCGTCATCGAGAATGGGCCGCAGGTCTCCGCGGTCATCGACCGCGTCACCGGCTGCAAGAACGTCTTCGCGAAGAATGCGGGGATCAAGGTGCTGTCCGGCGACCAGGATGGCAAGGGGTCGCGTGAGGGCGGCCTCACCGTCGCGCAGGGCTATCTGACGCGCTTTCCCAAGATCGACGCCATCTTCGCCATCAACGACCCGCAGGCGATCGGCACCGACCTTGCGGCGCGCCAGCAGAATCGCAGCGGCATTATCATCACCGCCGTCGACGGCGCGCCGGATATCGAGGCCTCGCTGAAGGATCCCGCGTCCCCGCAGATCCAGGCGTCAGCGTCGCAGGACCCATTCTTCATGGCACGGCGAGCCGTGCAGGTCGGCGTCGGCATTCTCAACGGGCAGAAGCCGGCCTCGACCGTCGAGCTGCTGCCGTCGAAGCTCGTGACCCGCGATAATATCAAGGATTACAAGGGCTGGACCTCGGACCGTTCGCAGTAAAGTCCCACAGTCTTTGCCGGCTGCGGCCTAATTCGACAGGAACGCCCGGGATTCCCGCCCGGGCGCACCTGTAAGGTTGACCGCGGCGACCGATATGTCAAAGAAGGGAGAGTTTTCGACGGTGGCGTCAATCGCGCCTGTCGGGGTGTCATCGGGAGCAAGTCTACATTATGAGCCAGCGGGTCGCTCTCATCACCGGTGTGACCGGCCAGGACGGCGCTTATCTCGCCGAACATCTGCTGTCGCTCGGCTATGTCGTGCACGGCATCAAGCGGCGCTCGTCCTCGTTCAACACCGCGCGCGTCGACCATCTCTATCAGGACCCGCATGTCGGCGACGTGCCGTTCCTGATGCATTACGGCGACATGACGGATTCGACCAATCTGATCCGCCTGGTGCAGCAGATCCGGCCGACCGAGATCTACAATCTTGCCGCCCAGAGCCACGTCGCTGTCAGCTTCGAGAGTCCGGAATACACCGCCAATGCCGATGGTATCGGCGTGCTGCGGCTGCTGGAAGCGGTCCGCATCCTCGGCATGGAGAAGGAGACGCGGTTCTACCAGGCCTCGACCTCCGAGCTCTACGGCCTCGTGCAGGAGATCCCGCAGAAGGAGACCACACCATTCTATCCGCGCTCGCCTTACGGCGTCGCAAAGCTCTACGGCTACTGGATTACGGTGAACTACCGCGAAGCCTACGGCATGTTTGCTTCGAACGGCATCCTGTTCAATCATGAGAGCCCGATCCGCGGCGAGACCTTCGTGACCCGCAAGATCACGCGCGGCGTGGCGCGCATCGAAGTCGGGCTCGAGGAGACGCTCTATCTCGGCAATCTCGAGGCCAAGCGCGACTGGGGCCACGCCAGGGATTACATCGAGGGCATGCACATGATCCTGCAGGCCGACAAGCCCGACGATTTCGTGCTCGCCACCGGCGAGACGCATTCGGTGCGCGAGATGGTCGAGCTGTCCTTTGCGCAGGTCGGCCGTCGCCTCGCATGGCGCGGCGCAGGCGTCGAGGAGACCGGCGTCGATGCCAAAAGCGGCAAGACGGTGGTGAAGATCGATCCGACCTATTTCCGCCCGACCGAGGTCGATCTCCTCATCGGCGACGCCAGCAAGGCTCGCGAGGTGCTCGGCTGGAAGCCGAAGCGGACCTTTGCGCAGCTGGTCGAGGAGATGATGGCGAGCGATCTGGCCGAGGCCAAACGGGACATCGCAAATGGCAAGCGCACCGTTTGAGCTGAAGGGCAAGAGCGTCTACGTCGCCGGCCATCGCGGCATGGTCGGTACGGCGCTGCTGCGCCGGCTGGCGCGCGAGAACGTGAAGCTTGTCACGGTGGACCGGCGCGAGGTCGATCTCTGCAACCAGGCCGCCGTGTTCGACTGGTTCGCGAAGGTGCGGCCACAGGTGATCTTCCTCGCTGCGGCAAAAGTCGGCGGCATCGTCGCCAACAACACGCTACGCGCCGAGTTCATCTACGACAACATCGCGATCGCGGCGAACGTGATCCACGCCGCGCATGTGAACCGCGCCGAGAAGCTGATGTTCCTCGGCTCGTCCTGCATCTATCCGAAGCTCGCACCGCAGCCCTTGCGCGAGGACACCGTTCTGACCGGCCCGCTGGAGCCGACCAACGAGCCTTACGCCATTGCCAAGATCGCGGGCATCAAGATGGCGGAGGCCTATCGCAGCCAGTATGGCTCTGACTTCATCAGCGTGATGCCGACCAACCTCTACGGCCCCGGCGACAATTATCACCCCGAGCTGAGCCACGTCGTCGCCGCGCTGATCCGCCGCTTTCACGAGGCAAAGGTCTCGGGCGCGAAGAGCGTCGTGGTCTGGGGCACCGGCACGCCGCGGCGCGAGTTCCTCTATGTCGACGACATGGCGGATGCCTGCGTGCACCTGATGAAGACCTATTCGAGCGCGGAGCTGATCAACATCGGCGCCGGCGAGGACATCGCCATCGCCGAGTTCGCCCGTGTCGTCGCCGACATCGTCGGCTATCGCGGCGAGATCAGTTTCGACACCTCGCGCCCCGACGGCACCCCGCGCAAGCTGCTCGATATCGGCCGCCTCGAACAGCTCGGCTGGCGCGCGACAATGTCGCTTCACGATGGCTTGAAGCGGTCCTACGACGCGTACCTCGCCGGCTTGGTTGTCCCCGCACAATAGTAGGAACCATCGTTTTCAGAACGAGTTGGCCGATCGGGGCGGGCAAAACGTCACACGAGGCCGACCGTGCAGGACATCGTGCGCGTGCGCTCGACAGCGCAAATCGCGGGCCATCCCATTCATCCGATGCTGGTGCCGATCCCCATCGCGTGCTTCGTCGGGGCGTTGCTGACCGACATCGCCTATCTGGTCTCGGCCGAGATGATGTGGGCGAATTTCTCTGCCTGGCTTCTGCTGGTCGGCGTCATCTTCGGCGTGCTGGCCGCAATTGCAGGGCTAACCGATTTCCTCGGCAATCGCCTGGTGCGCGCGCAGGCGCCGGCCTGGCCGCATCTGATCGGCAACGCCGTGGCGATGATCCTGGCGATCTGCAATGCGCTCATTCACACGCGTGATGCCTGGACCTCGGTGTGGCCGCTCGGTCTCATTCTGTCGGTGCTTACCGTGCTGATCCTGCCGGTGACCGGCTGGCTCGGCTGGGCCATGGTGTACCGCCACGGTGTAGGAGTTGCGCGATGATGTCTCTGCCTGCACGCGCCTTGCTGTGCACTTCGCTCCTCAGTCTCGCCGGCTGCAACGATGGTAGCGGTGATCCCAGCGCGCAAATCGGCGCCAATCCGAAGTTGCCCGATATCCAGCAATATCTGCTGCCGCCGGTACACATCGCGCGGATCGTCGGCTGGAAGAAGGACGAGACGCCGACCGTTGCCGAGGGCCTGCAGGCCAAGGCGTTCGCGACCGGCCTGCAGCATCCGCGCTTCCTCTATGTTCTGCCCAATGGCGACGTGCTGGTGGTGGAATCCAAGGCGCCGAAGGCCGCCGCGATCAAGCGGCCCAAGGAAATCGTGATGGGCTTCATCGAATCCTGGGCGACCTCCGGCGGCGACACCGGCGAGAGCAATCGCATCACGCTGTTGCGCGATACCAATGGCGACGGCGTGCCGGATAGGCAAAACGTCTTCCTCGATCACCTCAACTCGCCGTTCGGCGTCGCGCTGGTCGGCAACGATCTGTATGTCGCTAACACTGACGCGATCGTGAAATATCCCTACACCGACGGCGATACCAGGATCACGGCACCGGGCACGGTGCTGACGCCGCTGCCGGGCGGCCCGATCGACCACCACTGGACCAAGAGCCTCGTTGCAAGTCCGGATGGTTCAAAGCTCTATGTGGGTGTCGGCTCCAACAGCAACATCACCGAGAACGGCATGGAGGCCGAGCACAATCGCGCCGATATCCTCGAGGTCGATCGCGCCAGCGGCCGCTGGCGGATCTTTGCGAGCGGCCTGCGCAATCCCAACGGGCTCAGCTTCGAGCCGCAGACAGGCGCGCTGTGGACGGTGGTGAACGAGCGCGACGAGCTCGGGCCCGATCTTGTGCCTGATTACATGACCTCGGTGAAGGACGGAGCCTTCTACGGCTGGCCCTACAGCTATTACGGCCAGCACGTCGATCCCCGCGTCAAGCCGCAGCGGCCGGACCTCGTCGCCAAGGCGATCGTGCCCGATTATGCGCTGAGCTCGCACGTCGCTCGGCTCGGTCTCGCTTTCTCTAGCGGCAGCAGTATGCCGGAGGCCTATCGCAGCGGCGCCTTCGTCGGTGAGCACGGCAGCTGGAACCGGCAGGTGCTGAACGGCTACAAGGTCGTGTACGTACCGTTCACGGAGGGCAAGCCGAGCGGGCCGGCGCAGGACGTCGTCACCGGCTTCCTCAATAGCGACAATCAGGCGCGCGGCCGTCCCGTCGGCGTTGCCATCGACAAATCAGGCGCGCTGCTGGTCGCCGACGACAGCGGCAACACGGTGTGGCGGGTGACAGCCGCGCATCCGCAGGTCACGCAACGATAGGAGAGGGATGATGGGCCTTGCCCAATACGCGATCGTGCCGGTCGAGGACCAATGGGGCGTGCTGCATGACGGTGACGTCAAAAGCAGATACGCCACCAAGGAAGCAGCATTCGAGTCGGCGGTCGCGGCCGCGTCCCTGGCTCTTCGCGAGGGACACGAAGTTCATGTCAGTGTGCCGGGCCGCGAAGCCGGGGATAACGCGCTCGGCATTTAGCGCTCGGGCTGCGGAACAGAATTCGGCAGGAGGAGGACCGCCATGACCAAGCCCCGTGAGCCGAACGGCGTCGAGCCATCCCGCTCCGAAGATGACATCCAGCGCGATGAGCTCGGTCCACGCGGCGTGCCGAATGCGCCGGATCCCGCCAAGATGACGCCGCAGCGCGAGAAAAAGACGCCGAAGCACGTTGATCCCGGTCACACCGCGTGACGCCGATCCGCCGCTAACACGATCAGACGACCGACTACCCGTGTTGCGAAGTGCCGAGCCGCGCGCTGCTCTGCGGCTGGCGCCGTATTGCCATTCGGCGGCCGGCGTTCCCGTGCGCTGAGTCTCCGGGTAAGACAGGCGTCACAGGCGTGATCGGCGCCTGCCGGGCAGGCGACGACTGGAATGCGGTTCTTGAAATCTGACAGCAGGCTCATAGGGGTCCTGCTGGTGCTGGCAATCACCCAACTCATTGGATGGGGTACGATCGGGCTTCCGGCCGTGGTCGGTCGCGACCTCGGGGCCGACCTCGGCCTGAGCCTGCCGGCGGTGTTTGCGGGCAGCTCGGTTCTCTATGTCACCATGGGCCTGTGCGCGCCTTGGCTCGCCAAGGCCTTTGCGCGGCACGGTGCGCGCAAGGTGATGATGGCGGGCACTATTGTCTCCGTGCCGGGCTACATCGTCCTGTTCTTCGCGCGCGAGCCGATGCTCTATTTCGCCGGCTGGGTCATTCTCGGCATGGGCGGCAGCGCCACGTTGTCGACCGGCGCCTATATCATGCTGAACGAGGTCGCCGGACGGGGCGCCAAGAATGCCATCGGCGGGCTGATGCTGGTGACGGGTCTCTCCAGCAGCATCTTCTGGCCGACCACGTCGTTCCTCAGCGCCTGGCTCGGCTGGCGCGGGACCTGTCTCGTCTATGCTGCGATGATGCTCGCCATCAACCTTCCGCTCTACGCATTTCTCGCGCCGCGCCGGAAAATTGCGACGGACGATGGTGGCGAGGCCGTCAAGGCCGCGCCGCCGCCCGCGATTGCAAGAAGCACCTTCGGTCTCGTCGTTTGCGTGATCACGATGAACGCCTTCGTCAATTTCGGCATCAGTGCCATCCTGATCGAGCTGCTGCGGGCTGAGGGCCTCGCACCGGCGCAGGCGCTTGCATTCGGCTCGATGCTGGGCGTGATCCAGGTCAGCGCCCGCGGCCTCGACTTCCTCGGCGGCGGCCGATGGGACGGCATTACCACGGGGCTCGTCGCCGGCACCGCGCTTCCCGTTGCCATGGTGCTGCTGATGCTGAGCGAGGGGGCGACCTGGGCGGTCGCGACCTTCATCCTGCTCTATGGCGCCGGCAGCGGTGCGATGGCGGTGGCACGGGCGACGATCCCGCTCGTGTTCTACGACCAGGCCGAATTCGCCAAGGCGATGTCGATGATCGCGCTGCCGCTCAATCTGGCCTCCGCGATCTCGCCGCCACTGCTGGCTGGCCTGCTCACCCAGTTCGGCAGCCGCGGTGCGCTTGGGCTCACCCTGGCCTTTTCCTGCGCGACGGTGCTGATCCTGATTCTGCTGGGCCGCCGACGCCCGCGATTGGCTACGGCAGCAGCCGCGACCTGAGCAATATTCACGGCGCGGAATTCTGCGTCACGGGCTACCTCTGCTGCGGGGCGGGGGATGGCCGTATGCCCGCAGCGCAGTGCTCGGGGCCCGAAAATGGTGTATCCGCAGGGAGCCCGGCCCGCGATCTCGCCGCCGCGCCAATATCCAGTTCCCCGGAGGAAATCGACATGTCGGCCTTGCCGCTCTCAGGCATCAAGATCCTTGACCTCACGCGTGTGCTTGCAGGACCCTTGTCGGCCCAGATGCTGGGCGATCTCGGCGCCGACGTGATCAAGATCGAGCGGCCCGGCACCGGCGACGACGCGCGCGCCTTCGGCCCGCCTTACCTGACCGATCCCGAGGGCAAGGCGAACAACAACAACTCGTTCTATCTGTGCGCCAACCGCAACAAGAAGTCGGTCACCGTCAACATCGCCAAGCCCGAGGGGCAGGCGATCATTCGCGAACTCGCCAAGGATGCGGACGTCTTCATGGAGAACTACAAGGTCGGCGATCTCAAGCGCTACGGCCTCGACTACGAGACGATCAAGGCGATCAATCCAAAAATCATCTATTGCTCGGTGACCGGGTTCGGCCAGACCGGCCCCTATGCGCCGCGCGCCGGCTATGACGCGATCCTGCAAGCGATGGGCGGCCTGATGAGCGTCACCGGCCATATCGACGGTGAGCCCGGCGAGGGCCCGATGAAAGTCGGGCCGTCGATCGTCGACTACATGACCGGCATGAACACGTCGATCGGGCTTTTGTCGGCGCTCTACCATCGCGACGTCAATGGCGGGCAGGGACAGCACATCGACGTTTGCCTGTTCGATACGGTGATCGCGTCGCTGTCGCATTGGCTGCAGATCTACCTCGTCAACGGCAAGATGCCGCCACGCCGCGGCACCTGGGGCAATGGCGGCATGCCGGCCGGCGTGTTCCGCTGCACCGACGGCGAGCTGATGCTGGTGGTCGGCAATGACGGCCAGTTCCAGCGCACCTGCGCCGTGCTCGGTGAGCCCGAGCTCGCCAACGACAAGCGCTTCGTCAAGAACAACGACCGCGTCGTGCACGGCAAGGAGATCATGGCGATCTTCGCCGGTCTGTTCCTGAAGAAGCCTGTGGCCTATTGGCTGGACAAGCTCGAGGAGGCCGGCGTGCCGTCCGGTCCGATCAACAATTTCGAGCAGGTGTTTTCCGATCCGCACGTCCAGTCGCGCGGCATGCGGGTGAAGGTCGACCATCCCTTCGAGCCCGATCTGTCGCTGATCCGCAACGCGCTGACCTTCTCGGAGACCCCGGTCAAGACCTACCGCGCCCCGCCGCTGCTCGGCGAGCACACGGAGGAGGTGCTCAGTGCCAAGCTCGGCTACGATGCGGGCAAGATTGACGAGCTGAAGAAGCGGGGGATCATCTAAGTTTCGGCGCGACGGTTGCGATCCCGCGGGATGTGCGCGCGATGTTCGGGTTGGCGTAAGCTCCTAAACTAGCCGACCGATCTACTGCCGGCGCACGACGTAGGAATCGAATGTCTCGCGCCATCGGACGATGTCCCGGACCTGATGAGCTGCGACTGGATCCGCAAAGAGCGATGGGCCCGGCAGGTCAGGGGCATCCCAGCCGCGCCAAGAGGCTGCTTCATAACCGTATAGCTCGGAGGCTATTCTCGCGGCATCTATGCACCCTGCGAGGAACTGCTCGTCATGGGTCGCACTGAGAAGCATGATCTCTTCGCCTATCCGATAGTCCAGCCCGGTAATCTTGCGCCAGGCTTCTGTCTGAACCTGGCGCAGGGCGGCCCCCTCGATAGGGCGCGCCTCCCGTTCTGCCGCCAAGGTTATCAGCATGCCCAAGAGTCCGATCATATACGGCTCAAGCCAGATCGAGCCGGGAATGCCGTCGAGACGTCCTCTGCTTGCCTCAACCAATGGCTGGATCGTCGCGACGGCGGCATTGCGCACACGGGCCACGTCGATCATTGCGAAAAGCCACCTCAGCATTCTGGCTTCCAGCGTTGCCATCGGGCCATCGGCGCCAACAAACGAGCGTAGCGCGGCGGAGTCAAACTGAGCTAGAGTGCCAAGGTTAGTCGACTTGGCAAGCGATTGCGAGTCGTCGGGAGTCACGCGGGGTCCAGGCCAATGACCGTGAGCAAGTTACCTCCCAAACCGAATTTCAGTGCGCTTGAGGCGACCGCGCCGGAATCTGCCGGCCATAGAACGAACGTCCTCGCGCTGATCGGCAACCTGATCTTCAATTGGTCGAACAATGAGAGCCTATTCATTTACGTCCTGATGCTCCTGCTCAGCACGGATGAAGCGTCGGCTGCGTTAGTGTTCGCCACATTGAATACGACGCGCGCACGTCTCGATTTGATTCAACGGTTGGCCAGGATCAAGATCAGAGATCCAGCTCTTGATAGAGAGTTGAACAAGCTCATCGAGCGCTTCAACGATACGACGCAAGTTCGTAACGAGCTCACGCATTGCATGTATACGGTCGACGAAAGCGGCGAAATAGTCCAGACTCAATCCATGCGCGTGGTCCAGACCCGTGCAAGCCTTGCGTTTGGAGAAACGCGACCGGTCGACGAGGCTCGTCTGAAGGCGCTTTCTGATACGGTTCGCGCGATGATCCGCATCAATCGAGATGTTTGGGAATTTCTGCCGAAGCTCGAGGCTCACCTGCAGCAATGACGGAATGGGCGATACCTCAAACGTAGTAGCCGTCCTCGTCGAAGTGCTTACCTCCTTAGCAGACGAATTCCAACCCGCGGACCAAGCCCACTACTCCGGAAAGGCATTTGAAGACCTCTACATCTTTGATGATGCTGATTGCACAGACATCAGGCGGTGTCTGTAGTCGGGAGAACCCGTCTCAACGCAGAGCAGTATCGAAAGACGTGAGGGGCCGCAGACGCAGAAGATCAGCGACCGCAAGCGTTGACGATACTCCAAACCGAAACAGGAGTATCTCATGTCCAAGAAACAGGGCCAGCTTCAAGGGCAAGCTCAGGGCCAGCTGAACTTGCAGGGACAGGGTCAAGGCCAGTTGAACCTGCAAGGTCAAGGTCAGGGCCAAGGTCAAGGTCAGGGCCAAGGTCAAGGTCAGAACGAGACGCAGACTGCCTCGCAGGCGCTTTACAGCTCCAGCGACAATTCCAGCGACAACAGCAACGACAACGGCAACTGGAATGGCAACGGCAATCTGAACGCCAACGGCAACTTCGACCACAACGACAACGACGTTCACAACAAGGTCGACAATGCGGTCAACAACAACGTCGAGAACACTGTCGATACCAAGGTCAACGTCGACGTCAAGGTCGACCTCGATCTGCATGCAACCGGCCTGAGCTCGCCGGTGATCGATATGCACGACATGAGCCACTTCAGCGATTCGTTGATCATGCCGCAGGTCGTGAACCAAACGCTGAACGGCGACGGCAACCAGTTCAACATAGATCAGGTGAACAACCTGATCAACAACGGACATGTTGAGAACGCGAACGTCACCTTCACCGGTGGCGAGACCGAGCATGGCGGCGGGTTCAGCATGGACGCCAAGGCCCTTGGCGGCGATTCCAGTGCCGACCACAGCCATGTCGGGGACGTCACCGGCACGTCGGCCAGCGGCATCACCTCTCATGCCGATGCCGCCCTGACGCAGTCTGCCTTCACGCAGACGATCACGCTGGGTGCCAACATCCAGTTCAACAGCCTGACGATGCAGGTGGCAGGGAACGACCTGCACGACACGCACGACATCGGCACACATTAGTCATCTCCACGGCCCGCGTGGCTTCAACCCGCGCGGGCCGCTCCATTTTAGCACTGATCCATATTGCGGCCATTGAGCTCGCAGAGACCCAATCTGTGAGCGGAGATCGACAATGATTCCGGGCGGCTTGACGGAAGCAATCTCCTATTTTTCCGGCTACCTTCATCTCTTCGATGACATAGCGCGCGATCGCGCGCAACTTGACGGAGGTCCCGGCGCGCGTGCCGCCGATGAGGACGATACGCCACGCCCGCCGCAGAATAGTGACCCACTCAGCTTCGACGATCTTCAGACGGCCGCCGTGGCACCTCCAGGAAACCTGCCGGATGACACCTACCAATTCCACCGAGCGCCGCAGTCACATCTTCCAAAAATTACCTTTCCTCACGAAGACGTCCCCGACGAACCTGATCGGCCGCTCTCGCCGGCGCCGCCATTCTTCGGCGGTGGTGGAGGCGGCGGCGGTGGCGGTGCCAGCTTCGAAGTTAAGGTTGTGTATCACCCCGGGGGCGAGCAAAGCGAGATCGAGGCTCATCAGGTCAACGCGCTTTTCAACGACGGCAATGACCTGATCGGGACCACCTATCCCCCGATCATGAACCACCTCATCCAGATTTCGGATCAACTGCTTGGTACGATGATCCACCAGGTCAGCGATGCCGTTCCGGAGTCCTGGAAGTTTCCGCACGACACGTCCGCGATCGTTTCGGCACTTGGCGCGATGGACCAAGGCTGGAACAACAGCCATGGTGATTCAGGCAATCCCCCGTCCGTGAAGAACGGGTACCAATTGAACGGGCAGCCCGTCACAACGGAGCCGGATGCGCTTCATCAGAATCTGTCATCGCCTCTCGACAATAAGCCCGCGGACACCGGCCACAAGCTCGGACAATGGGCCGATGTCGGAGACAATCACCTGACCAATGCCGCGCAGATCGTTGATATCGGAAGCGCCTGCAAGACAATGATCGTGCTGGGAAACGATTACACCACGAACGCGATCTTCCAGGTCAACGCCAGTGCGAACAAGGATCATGTCGAAACGAGCGGCAGCTGGGGACCCCGCGGCTCCGTCCATTTTACGCCCGACGAGTCGACCAATGCGGCCGGGTTTGTCCAGCACGCGTCGGTTTATGCCGGATCTCCGGGAGCGCCCGGCGCCACGTGGGATTTCGATGTTGTCAACGGAAATTATTACCAGGTCCATACGCTGACACAGGTCAACTACCTCTCCAACAACGATGTCGTCGAGCAGAAGAGCGCGGATACGCACTACGACGTTGTGGCTGGCGAGAACCAGCTGATGAATGTGGCTCAGCTCACGAACGGTGACTTCAAGTACGATATGATCATCGTGGGCGGATCGTACCACTCCGCCAATATGATCTATCAGTACAATATCCTGGTGAATAACGACATCATCCACTCCGTGAATAGCGCGGGTGGCACCGGCGGCTTCGGTGAGCCGTCAATCAGCCTCGGCGGAAACCACCTCATCAATGCGGCGACGATCGATACATACGGAGGTCAGAATTTCAATCCGCTCAATGGCGGCTTTCAGCAGATCGTCAACGAGATCGAGAATGGCCAGACTAGCATGGATCCATCGCTGGCATCCCTGATTCACGGCTACGGCGGAACGCTTCACGTCTTGTACGTGACGGGCGATTGCTACGATGTCAACGCAATCTGGCAAACCAATCTTCTACAGAACAGCAACTACGTTCTGCAGGACGAGTCATCGCCCACGCAAGGAAATCCGCTAGCGAATGGTACAGCGGAGCAGTCGCTCATTGCCGGTCACGATCTGGATCTCAACCTGGCGTCGATCGTCTGCGTGAAGCCCGATCAGACCTTTGTCGGTGGGCAGGTTTACTCCGACTCTGTGCTGATTCAGGCGAACATGCTCCCTCAGGGCGGATGCTCCAGTGGGCACTGGAACGATCCTCACGCGCTTGCTCCGGAGATCGTCGCATTCCTCAACGACACGAAAATCGTGGATCCGACTCCGCATCCCATCGTTCACGTGACGACCACGGTGAATCACGATGATCCGATGTCACACATGATGCACTAGCAAATGAGCGCAAGCGGAAGGGCCGCGTAATGGATAGATGGGGCATAGGAAATTCATCGGACGCAGCGCGGACGGGCGGGAATCCGCGAACGCCAAACGTCTCGAGGTTCGATCCGGGAGCCGCGCGCCATCACGCCGGCGCCGCTCTGGACGAATTGGGCGAAGTCCGGACATCACACCGTGCCGACGCGGCGGCTTCCGGCCCGGCAGCCAGCCAGCCAGCAGAGACAAGGCATCTGCAGGTCCACTCGAAAGACCCGCAGGCGAGTCCTCCGCTCGCAAAAGGGGACGGATCGGGCGCGGCAGTCATTGCTAGGGCCGAGAAACAAGAGGTATCACATCAAGGCGGATCGAACGGCGGTGGAACCAGGAGCGGCGGAGGCGGTGGCGGCGGCGGATGGTCGCCATTACAGAAAGCCACGGGGGGCGACGAATACCGCGATACTCTCTCCAAGGGTCTCGCGTCGATCAAACGCAATTTTCTGACGATTGGAATCTTCTCGTTTGTCGTCAACCTGCTGGCGCTGTCGATTCCGATCTACCTCTTCAACATGTCCGATCGCGTTCTGACCAGCCGGAGCGTCGACACGCTGATCATGCTCACGACGATCGTTATATTTGCGATCGCAGCACATGTGCTCATGGATATGATGCGTCGTTTCATTCTCATGCGGGTTGCCGTTGATACAGAGGTGCGGCTTGGCGGTCCTGTGCTGAGTGCGGCGGCGAAGGCGGCACAGAGCGGATCAAGCCGCGAATTCCAGACGCTTGCCGACCTCCAGCAGCTTCGATCCTTCATGACCGGACCGGTCTTGCTGACAATGTTCGATGCGCCGATTGCGCCCGTCTATTTGATCGTCGTGTTCCTCATTCACCCGCAGCTTGGATTGATCGTCACGGCGGCTGGTCTTGGCCTGACCGGGCTCGCCTTGCTGAACCAGCATGTCACCGCCGATCCGTTTACCCGAGCCAGCGTCTTCGTCACCCGTGCCAACCTTCAGGCCGAAGCCATGGCGCGTAATGCGCAGGTCATAAACGCCATGGGCATGATTCCTGAGGGCGTTCGAGTGTGGGGCCAAGAGACTGTGGAGTCCCTCAAAGCACAGGTGATCGCTCAGGATCGCAACGTCCTTATGACCGGCCTCTCCAAGTTCCTGAGGTTGGGGACGCAGATCGCAATCCTCGGTTGGGGTGCGATCCTCGCGCTCGAGTCGCACCTCACGGGCGGCATGATCATTGCCGCCTCCATTGTGTCCAGCCGGGCGCTTGCCCCGCTTGAAGGCACGATCGAGGGATGGCGGAGCTACGTTCATGCGCGGTCCGCTTATCAGCGCATCAAGACGCTTCTGCAAAACACTCCGCTCAACCTCCGTCGGCTGCGGTTGCCGAGACCGGAAGGGCGTCTCAGCGTCGAGCGAATTCTCTACGTCCCGCCGCCGACGAAGAAGGTGATCCTGAACGGCGTGAGCTTCGCGCTCGATCCCGGCGAATCCTTGGCGATCGTCGGCCCGTCCGGCACCGGCAAGACCATGCTTGCAAGGATGCTCGTCGGCTCCATCATCCCTACCGCCGGCAACGTGAGGCTCGACCTGATGGATCTGCGCAACTGGGATCCTCGCCAATTTGGCGAATGCGTCGGCTATCTGCCCCAGGACGTTCAGCTCTTTCCGGCGTCTATCAAGGCCAATATTGCGCGTATGCGGGACGATGCGCGCGACGCGGACATTTTCGATGCTGCGGAAACCGCTGACGTGCACGAGATGATTGCCGAGTTCCCTCAAGGATACGAAACCGTCATCGGCATGGATGGCAGCCCCTTGTCGGGAGGCCAGCGGCAGCGGATCGGACTGGCTCGCGCGTTCTACGGTAGCCCGCGCCTCGTCGTGCTGGACGAACCAAACGCCAATCTCGATACGAGTGGAGAGCTCGCGCTGGCCAAGGCGCTGACCCGAGCCAAGCAGAAGGGCACAACCATCGTCGCGGTCACGCAGCGCCCCGCGCTGCTGCAGAGCGTCGACAAGATCTTGATCCTGCAGAATGGATCAGTGCAGGCGTTCGGGGCGCGAGATGAAATGATCCATCTCCTTTCCGGCCGCAAGCCGCCGAACGGGAGCGGGCCATCTCCTGGCGGGCCGCCGATCCTCAGTGCGTGAAGCGCGTATGGTTTATCCAGGGGCTTATCCATGAAGTTTCTTATTGACGCAGTCAGGCGAAGAGGGGTCGAGGCACGGCCATCCTGGGATGCGGATCTTCCGCGCTCGACGAAGGCAGCCACACTCGGTGGGCTCATGATCATCGCGTCCACCGTCATGGGCTTTGGCGTGTGGGGCAGCACGGCCCCGATCGCCGGAGCGGTGGTTGCTTCAGGCGTGTTCGTCGCCACGGGTGAAAACAAGACGATCCAACATCTTGAGGGAGGCGTCATCCGGAAGATTGCCGTGCGGGAAGGAAACGTTGTGAAGGCCGGCCAGACATTGGTCGAGCTGGATCCGACAACGCCAAAGGCTGAACTGCGACGGCTGCAGATCCGACAGAGCCGCCTGGTCGCGGAGGACATTCGCCTGCAGGCCGAAATTCAGGAGCAGGACGCAGTCAGTTTTCCGGACGACTTGACTGAAAAGGCGAGCGATCCGGAAATACTGGAGATTCTGAATACTCAACGAATGACGCTTGTTGCCCGCCGCAACAATTTGAAGAGCGATATCGCCGCCGTCGAGGCGAGCATCAAGGCGATCGAAGAGCGCATCGAAGGTTCGAAAGTGCAGCTCGACAGCGTCCAACGTCAGATGCGCCTCCTCGATGAGGACATCGACACGAAGCTGCACCTTCTCCAATCCGGTCTGGTGAAGAAGCCGGATGTCTTGCTGTTGCAACGGACTAAAGCGAGCCTCGAAGGCGAAGTCGGGCGGATCATGGCGGACATTGGTGACGCCAAGGAGCGCATCGCCCGTTCCCAGGAGCAAATCACCGGACTGAGAAGGGACGCGGTGAAGAAGGCGGTCGATCAGTTGCGCGACGTCCGTGGCGAGCTCGCAGACGTCAACGAGCGGGTTCATAGTGCCCAGGCGATGCTCGATCGAGTCAACATCGTGGCTCCGGTCGAAGGTATCGTTGTCAAAATGCGGTATCACACCGAAGGGGGGGTCGTAGAGCCTGGCAAGCCGATCATGGAGATCCTGCCGCTCAACGCCGAACTCATCATCGAGGCGCGGGTGAGACCTCAGGATATCGATAGCGTGAGGCAAGGGCAGCATGCGATGGTACGACTTACCGCGCTCAGCCAGCGCGTCACACCGATGATCCGCGGCGATGTCATCTATCTTTCGGCGGATTCCTTGCCCGATGAGCACAAGTCCATGCAAGTCGGGCCGACAGACGTCTACGTCGTTAGGGTCCGCTTGGATGCGGCAGAGGCTGCGACCCTGCCGAATTTTAGCCCGACGCCCGGAATGCCGGCTGAGGTCTTCATCAAGTCCTCGGAGCGGACCTTCCTCCAGTACATCGCCAAGCCGCTTGAGGACAGCATGACACGAGCTTTCCGGGAGCGGTAGTAATCGCTGGTCACCATCCCTGGAACACGCACGTTGCCGCGCAAACACGCCTGCAATGAGTCATGTGTGGACGGCTGCTTGGTGCGTCGTGCCCGGTTGCGAAGAGCTGACTGATTTGTTCGTCTGAGAGCTCGATCTGCCATGGCTGGCCTTTGACTATAGTCCCGCTGCGCGCGCCACACGCATTTTGCAGCCTCGCGAAAGTCGGACGGGCGGCCACCGAACTGGCGGCGGAAGGTGCGGTTGAAATAGGAGATGTCGCTAAAGCCGCTTTCGTGGGCGATCTGTGCGATGTTGAGATGGGCAAAATGCTGGTCGACCAGCATGCGATGGGCCTTCGCCAGCCGCTCGGCCAGCACGTAGGTCGAGAATGATGACCCATCCTGTTCGAACAGTTTGCGCACATAACGCGGCGAGATGCCGTGACGGATGGCGATGGCTTCGGTGGACAGCTCGCTATCCCCGAGCGCCTGGAGAATGTCCGACTTGATCGCGGTCAGCCGTGCGGCGGTGCCGCCGCGCATGCGGGCGAGCTCGGCATAGTCGCCATGAGCGCCGAGCGCGAGCGCGGCGAGGTCGAGCATATGCTCGGAGACGCTGCGCGCGATCGCCGGATCGGTCACCGAGGTGTCGGCGACGACGTCCGCGTAGCGGTTCAGAAGATGCAGTGCGGTGTTGGAACTCGGAATCGGGCGGCCGAACGCTTGCGTATAGTGCGGAGCGCGGCGCGCGATCGCTGGCAGTGGCAGCAGCAGGGTGACGAAGCTGCCCTCCGTCAGCATGGTGCTGGTTGAAGCATCGAGCGGGGCAATCACGCTGGCGCTGCCGACGCCCGCGATCAGCTCCTTGCCGAACTGGGTGGCGCTGGCGCGGCCCGCGCGCAGCACGCTGACGACGATGAAGTCCTTGGCCCGCGCCGCAAGCTCCCTGGAAGCGCGGTAATGCGCTGGCGAGCGTGAGCCGGCGGCGATGCTGATGCCGGCGAGCTGGCTGAAGATCACCTCTGCATGGAACGGGGTGTCTCCGATCGGCTCGATGTCGACGGCGGCGAGGCCGCGCCCGTAGACCTCGCGCCACATCTGAAGCCGCCTGGCTTCCGGAAAAGCGTCCGTAGAGATTCGTGCGCGCTGAAGCGATCCCGTGTCCTGCATTGGCCCCCGCCAGAAAACATCGTCTCGAACTCTATGACGCGCCGTCACGCCATTGCGTTCGAAACCGTTCCGTCCACGACAATATTATCCGCGCGATTGTGGCGCCGATGCCACACGGTGTTCGCTGCGCCGCAGCCGGAGGTGGCATGATGTGGATGCCGTCCGCTAACCTGGCCTAGCTGCATGAGTTCATCGCTGCGCATCACCTGGTGACGGAAGCATGATGATCTCGTGGCCTTACGCGGGGCTTGCGCGCAATCCCCAGATAAACCCGGTCCGTACTCGCACAGGCTTCCACTTCGCGCGCGACTCTGATTCGATCCCTCCACTGACTTCGGGAGGGAAATGCATGTCCTACACCATCGGGTTCCAGGCGAAGGATCAGAAGGCAATTCTGGCGACTGAGGCGGCGACGGCCAACCAGGCTGTCGCGATCATTGCTGCGCTGCGGCAAAGCGCCGAAGAGATCAAGTTCATCCGCTCGCCGCAGGAAGGCGACATGGGCATCGAGATGCTGCTGCTGCTCGCCAAGGAAGAGGCCGAGGAGATGCCGCAGCGGGCCTAGCCCGCGCCAGGCGATCACACTTCGGTCAGATGCGAAACATGCCGGCTGCAATATAGTGTAGGCAGGCACCAGTCTCGCTTGAACCGAAGGTGGTGGCCCATGAAACGCGAAGCGCTCCGCGTCGAACCAATTTCGTCCTTTCTCGACCGCGTGAAGGCGCCGGCCTCGCCGGTCACGCGCGCCGGCAACATGATTTTCGTTTCGGGGCTGCCGCCATTCGACCCTCAGACGGGCGAGATCGGGGGGATGCCAATCGAGCGGCAGAGCGAGATCATCATGGAGCAGATGAAGCTCTGCCTGGAGACAGCGGGCGCGTCGCTGGACAACGTCATGAAGTGCAATGTCTATTGCACCTCGACCAAACACTTCGCCGCGTTCAATGCGGTCTATGCGCGCTATTTCCCGGTCGACCCGCCAGCGCGCATCTTCGTCTGCACGCCGGAATGGTTCGGCCCCTTCGACGTCGAGATCGACTGCATCGCGATGATGTGAGGCGCTAACGCGCCACCGCGCGCGCCTTTGTCTCCGTCCGTCCCGCCGTCAGCGCCATCGTCGCGACGTTGACGACGCGCGCGACCACGTCCTCGACGTCGTCGAGATCGCACTGGCCTTCCGACAGTTTTGTCAGTCGCTCGCTCTCGCGGATGGTGTGGTGCGCCATCGCCAGCGCAAAATTCAGGCCCCAATAGATATCGACCTCGCTGCGGTCGGGCAGGGACCTTCGCATCGCGCCGGCAAATTTCCTGAGATGGTCGATCTCGCGGTTCTTGATGCGGCGGATCGGCGGCACGGACTCGATCGAGGCGCGGATCATGAAGCGCGCCGCGGTGGAGCGCTGGTTCTCCGGTCCCAGGCAGCCGCGCAGAGGCGGGCCGACCAGCGCATGCAAGATCGCGTCAATCGGTGCACGGCCGCCGCCTTGCTCCTCGGCGGCCTTCAACTGGCGCAAGCGTTCGCGATTGGTCGCGATCGAGCGGGTGACAAATAATTCCGCGATCAGCTCGTCCTTCGAGCCGAAATGATAGTTGACCGCGGCCAGATTGACGTTGGCCTCCGCGACGATGTCGCGCAGCGTGACGTCGCCAAAACCGCGATCGGCGTAGAGCCGTTCGGCGGCGGCGAGAATGGCAGACCTCGTATGATCGCTGGCCATGGATGCCCTCAGGGAGGGAGTTGCAATTCAAACACTTGTATGAAACTATCGTTTGAAGGCCGGTAAATGTCAATCCGCATGATGGAATTGCGCCAAGATCCACGCAGCGCCGGTTCCACGCCCCGTCAACCGCCGAATGGCGCTTGCGGGCCGCACATTGCGGGAGGACAGTCCGGCGCAAAACAGGCTTTCAAAAGCGAGACCGAGGAGCGTCCCATGGATTTCGATCTGTCCCCCAAGCAGAAGGAATGGCTCGACCGCGTGCAGTCCTTCATGACCAAGCACGTGCGTCCGGCGGTGCCGATCTACAACGAGCAGGATCACAGCGGCGAGCGCTGGAAGGTGATCCCGGTGCTGGAGGACCTCAAGAAGAAGGCGAAGGCCGAAGGCCTCTGGAACATGTTCATGCCGCCGAACGAGCATGAGGACGACGAATTCCGTGGCGCGGGATTGACCAATCTCGAATACGCGCTGCTGTCGGAGCAGATGGGCCACATCTCCTGGGCCTCGGAAGTGTTCAACTGCTCCGCGCCCGACACAGGCAACATGGAAGTGTTCATGCGCTACGGCTCCAAGGAGCAGAAGCGCAAATGGCTGCGTCCGCTGATGGACGGCGAGATCCGCTCCGCCTTCCTGATGACGGAGCCGGCGGTGGCCTCGTCGGATGCGACCAACATCGAGACCAGCATCAAGCGCGACGGCGATCACTACGTCATCAACGGCCGCAAATGGTGGTCGTCCGGCGTCGGCGATCCCCGCTGCAAGATCGCGATCCTGATGGGCAAGACCGATTTCAACGCGGCCAAGCACCAGCAGCAGTCGCAGATCCTGGTTCCGCTCGACACTCCCGGCATCAAGGTCGAGAAGATGCTCCCCGTGTTCGGCTTCGACGACGCGCCGCATGGCCACGCCCAAGTGCTGCTCGAGAACGTGCGCGTGCCGAAGGATAACATCCTGCTCGGCGAGGGCCGCGGCTTCGAGATCGCGCAGGGCCGCCTCGGACCTGGCCGTATTCACCACTGCATGCGCACCATCGGCAAGGCCGAGGAAGCGCTGGAGAAGATGGTGAAGCGGCTGATGTCGCGCACCGCCTTCGGCAAGAAGATCGTCGAGCACAGTGTGTGGGAGCAGCGCATCGGCGAGGCCCGCACCAACATCGAGATGACGCGGCTGCTCTGCCTCAAGGCCGCCGACATGATGGACAAGGTTGGCAACAAGACCGCGCAGGCCGAGATCGCCATGATCAAGGTTGCTGCTCCGAACATGGCGCTGAAGATCATCGACGAGGCGATCCAGGCCTTTGGTGGCGCGGGCGTCTCCGACGAAGCCGGCCTTGCCAAGGACTACGCCGGCATCCGCACGCTGCGGCTCGCCGACGGTCCGGACGAGGTGCACAACCGCGCCATTGCAAGGCTCGAAGTTCGGAAGTATGCCAATTCTCCCAAGCATTAAGAACGGGGAGGGCTTCGTGGCGCTCCCTTCAAGAAATTCAAGGGAGCGTCACCGTGGCTGACGGCGTCAGGAAAGACGAAGAGTTCTCGGGCACCAAGCCGGTCGAGGAGCGTCATCGTATCGACGAGATGCGGCTCGAGGCTTGGATGCGCGACAACGTCGAAGGCTATGAAGGCCCGCTGGTCGTCCTCCAGTTCAAGGGCGGCCAGTCCAATCCGACTTACCGGCTCAACACGCCGAACCGCTCCTACGTGATGCGCAGGAAGCCGTTCGGCAAATTGCTGCCTTCGGCGCATGCGGTCGATCGCGAATACCGCGTCATCGCGGCCCTTGGAAAGCAGGGTTTTCCGGTCGCGCACGCCTATGCGCTGTGCCAGGACGACAGCATCATCGGCGCTGCCTTCTACATCATGTCGATGGAAGACGGTCGCGTGTTCTGGGATCCGACGCTGCCGAGCCAGGATGCCGATGCGCGCCGAAAAATCTTCACCAGCAAGATCGAGACGCTGGCGAAACTTCATATGTACGATCCCGTCGCGATCGGCCTTGGCGATTTCGGCAAGCCCGGCAATTATTTCGCGCGCCAGATCGATCGCTGGACCAAGCAGTATCGCGCCTCTGAGACGCAACACATTCCGGAGTTCGAGAAGGTTGCCGAGTGGCTGCCCAGGACCCTGCCGGAGCAGGCACGCGTCTCGATCGTCCATGGCGACTACCGCCTCGACAACATGATTTTCCACCCGACGGAACCGCGCGTGCAGGCCGTGCTCGACTGGGAGCTGTCGACGCTCGGCGATCCCATGGCCGACTTCACCTATCTGTTGATGCAGTGGGTCATGCCGGGCCTGCACGGCGCCGACCTCAAGGCGCTCAACATCCCGAGCGTGGAAGAGGCCGCACAGATCTATTGCAACGTCACCAGGATGACGGTGCCGGATCTCAACTGGTATTTCGCCTACAATTTGTTCCGGCTCGCCGGCATCACCCAAGGCATCGCCGGCCGCGTCCGCGACGGCACCGCCGCCAACGCCAAGGCGCTCGAATCCGCCAAGCGCACCCTGCCGTTGTCAAAGGCGTCGTGGGAATATGCGCAGAAGGCAGGTGCGGTGTAGGAAGAGCGAAGGCGCGGCTGATGGCCGCGCTTGTGATTTGTGACGCAGAGGCTGCCAAGAGATGCAGGACAACGACCTCTCCAACGACCCCCGCTGGCGCCGGATGTGGGAGCGTCCCTGGCGCTGTGAGTCCTGCCGGGGCGAGCACAAGGGCGTCTTCGATCTCGCCTGCGACAATCCCGAGCAATGGCCGGGAAAGGTGCAGTGCGCGCCGAACAGCGCGCTCGATCTCAATGGCGACTTCCTCTCCGAGGATTTCTGCGTGCTCCGCGGCGAGCATTTCTTCGTGCGCGCGGTGCTCGTACTGCCGATTATTGGCGGCGACGGCAGGTGCTTCGGCTTCGGCGTGTGGGCAACGCTGTCGCGCCCGAATTTCGAGCGCTATGTCGAGAGCTTCGACAGCGGCGAGCAAGCGGAACTCGGACCGTGGTTCGGCTGGTTCTCAAACCGGCTCGCAGGTTATCCCGACACCCTCAATCTCAAATGCCGGCTGCATTTTCAGAACGATCGCCAACGTCCGAAAGTCGAGCTGGAGCCGACCGAGCATCCGCTGGCGTTGGAGCAGCAGCGTGGAATGACCTTCGACAGGTTGCTCGAAATCTACGCCCTCTACGGCCATGACATCAGGCGGGCATTGTCGGATTGATCGCTCCTCTCGCACGCCTGTATAAGTCGCTGGCGCGAAGCCAAGGGAGCCAGCCACATGATCGATCATGCCACCCTCATCACCTATGTCCTTATCGTGCTCGGCTTCGTTTTCATTCCAGGCCCGGCGACTCTGCTCACCATGGCGCGGGCGGCAAGTTCGGGAACGCGGGTCGGCATCGCAACGGGCGCAGGAATTGCCGTAGGCGACATCATCCACACCAGCATGGCGATCGTCGGCTTGTCGGCGATCATCGCCACGTCGGCGCTGCTGTTCAGCATCGTCAAATATGCCGGCGCCGGCTTCCTGATCTATCTCGGCATTCGCGCCATGCTCGACAAGGCGCCGATCGTGTTGAACGGCGCGCCTGCGATCAGTGCGGGCCGCGCCTTCCGGCAGGCTGTGCTGACCGAGGTGCTCAATCCCAAAACTGCGTTGTTCTTCCTGGCCTTCCTGCCGCAATTCGTGCGGCCGGAGCACGGTTCGGTCGCATTTCAGCTTGCGACTCTCGGCGTCGTCTTCGTGATGCTCGGCCTGCTCAGCACCGTTGTATTCGCCGTCGGCGCCGGCCGTCTCGGCAATCTCCTGCGCCGCCATCCGGCTGTTGTGAAGTGGCAGGGCAAGGTAGTTGGGACCATCTACTGCGCCGTCGGTGTGCGACTGGCTCTGCAGGAGCGATGAGGCGCCGCGTGCTTCCGTTGCCGCAGATGAGCGAAGCGATATCCGGGGCAGGTGGTCCCGCATGTCGCTTCGCTCATGCTGGCTACGCGAGCTCTCGTAGGATGGGCAAAAGCGCGCAGCGCTGTGCCCACCACCCTTCCTCAACGACGAATGGGGGTGGGCACGCTTCGCTTTGCCCACCCTACGGCAGCGTCGCCTACGCCGCCGCCTCCGCGCAATGCGCGATCAGCTTCTCCACGAACCCCGCACACTTTTCCAGTTCCACGATCGCCACGAACTCATCCGGCGTATGGGCCTGCGCGATCGCGCCGGGGCCGATCACGACCGAGGGGATGTCGGCCATGCTGGCGAACAGGCTTGCCTCAGTGCCGAAGGCGACCTTGGCGTGATCGTTGCGCCCGGCTAGCTGCTTGGCCAACGTGACGATCGCCGCGTCGGCCTTGGTGTCGAGGGCGGGGTAATCGAGGATCTCCTCGAAATCGATGCTGCATTCCGGGCACTTCGTTTTCATCGCGGGCTCCAGCTCGGCCTTGGCCCATGCGACGATCGCATCCGTCACCTCCCGCGACTCCGTGATGCCGATGCCGCGGCATTCGAAATCCACCGTGCAGGTATCGGGCACGATGTTGAGCGCCGCACCGCCATGCACGATGCTGGTCAGCAGCGTCGAGTGCGGGACATCGTAGAGACTGCCGCGCTCGGCTTCGCCTGCGAGCTTCACCGCGCGGCGGCGGATCTCGGTGATCAACTCGGCGGCGTATTCGATGGCGTTGACGCCGTCGGGCGCTATCGAGGAGTGGCGGGCGAGGCCGTGGAACGTCGCGCGCACGCCGTGCTTGCCCTTATGGCCGATGATGACCTTCATCTCGGTCGGCTCGCCGATGAAGGCGCCGAGCGGTCTCACCTTCTTCTTCGCGACATCGGCGAGCATCGGCCGCACGCCGACGCAGCCGATCTCCTCGTCATAGGAGATCGCAAGATGGATCGGTGTCGAAAGCTTCGCCTCCAGCATCTCCGGCACCATGGCCAGGCACACCGCGACAAAGCCCTTCATGTCGGTGGTGCCGCGCCCATAGAGCTTGCCGTCGCGCTCGATGAGCTTGAACGGATCATGGCTCCAGTCCTGGCCCACCACCGGTACGACGTCGGTATGGCCCGACAGCACGAAGCCCGGCCGATCCTCTGGCCCGATCGTGACCCAGAGCGAAGCCTTCTGCCCTGTTACGTCGGTGATCCGCTCGCCCTTGATGCCGAAGGCTGCGAGATAGTTTTCGATATGTGCAATCAAGGGGAGGTTGGTGCGGTCGCTGATGGTGTCGAAGCCGACGAGGTCGGCGAGCAGCTTGCGGATACGGTCAGATCTTTGGCTTGGCATTGTCTCGTTCATGAGATGGAGGACGGCTCTGCGGGGCCTGCATGAACCATACCAACGAAGGAGCCGGTCGGGCAAATCAACATCTTGCGGTGCCTGTCGGGCAAAACACCCAAGCCGCCGGTCAATCCGCGCCGTGAAAAAGATTCCACTTTACCGAAATTCGGAAACGGCGTATGTTTCGCTCACTCCGACCCAAGGAAGAGGGGCGTATCGCGATCGTCACGAACGCGGGTCGGACGGCGGTGGACGTGGGTCATATCGGCGCGAAGGGATTTGCAGGGCGGGCGACCGTGAGCAAAGCCGTCGCGCGCACGACCGGTGTGATCCGTGTACGGCGAAATCGTGTGGTCCTGACGCCCGGGGTCTGTGCGTCAAGGCTCGTGGTGATGCGTGTGGCTCAACCGGGCCCTCGTGTCAGTCATCTGCGAGACGACGGGGGCAATAGTGCATCGCTCCCCGGGGAGAGCACGACATAAGCCGTTCCAACCATCCGCGCAGGGAAGGCCGGGATGCCTCCGGCTGCCCTGTTACCCGCTGTGCAGTGTAGCGCAATCTACTCATGGCATAGCGGTCGATGGGAGCCAGCCGGCTCCCGGCCTTCCCTGCGCCCTCTTTCAATGGAGGGTGAGGCATTGAAGCAAAGCTCGGGCGAAATGCGCCGCGAGGATGCGAACTCATGTCGATATTTCAAAGACGGTCTCGTGCCCCGGACGCAGCGCAGCAGCGCAAGGACGCTGCAGCGCGTCCGGGACACGAGAGCGCCTGTGCTAAACCGGCTTCCCCGCATATGGCATCGAGGCCGTCAGGCCGCCGTCCACCGGGAACGCCTGGCCGTTCACATACGACGCCTCGTCGCTGGCCAGAAACAATCCCATCGCCGCGAGCTCGTGCGGCTGGCCGGGACGCTTCAAGGGGTTGAGCTGGCCGATCTTGTCGGCGGTGCCGCGCTCCTTGGCGCGGTCGAAGATCGGCTTGGTCATGCCGGTTTCGATCAGGCCCGGGCACACCGCGTTGATGCGTACGCCGGTGCCGGTGAGCGAATAGGCGGTGGTCTGCACGAGCGAAATCACGCCGGCCTTGCTCGCGGCATAGGGATGTCCGCTGGCGCCCGCCTTGAGGCCTGCAACCGACGCGGTGAGCACGATCGCGCCGGACTGCTGCTTCACCATGTGCGGCATCGCATGCTTCACCGCGAGGAACGGTCCGATCAGATTGACGCGCAGCACTTCCTGCCACTGTTCGACGGTCTGCTCGCCGAGCGGAACGAGCCCGCCGGAGACGCCGGCATTGGCCCAGATCACGTCGAGCCGGCCGTGCGTCTTCACCGCCTTGTCGATCACGGCCATCACGTCTTTCTCGGAGCCAGCATCCGCCAGCATCGCTTCCGCAACGCCGCCGGCCTTCTTCACCTCGTCGACGGTCTCCTTCACCGCCTCGGTGCGATCGACCGCGATCAGCCTGGCGCCTTCTTTGGTGAACAGCAGCGCAGCCGCGCGGCCGATGCCGCTGCCGGCGCCGGTGATGATGACGGATTTGCCTTGCAGACGGCCCATGCGTTTCTCCTCCCTTTGGTGTGCCGCGTGACGCTTGCCGCGCGACGGAATTTCAAACAGAATTTCAAACGGTAAAGTGTCTTGAGACACGTTCGCACCTGACGTACAGCGACATCACACGGGATGGAAGAGGCTCATGGTAACCGCAGACAAGCCGAATGTGGTCACGACACGCTGGTGGTGGGTTCGTCATGCGCCGGTGCGCAATGACGGCGGCAACATCTACGGACAGAGCGATCTCGCCTGCGACATCAGCGACACTTACGTGTTCAACGCTGTTGCCAAGGTGCTGCCACGCAAGGCGGTCTGGTATTCGAGCAATCTGATGCGCACGCATCAGACGGCCGAAGCGATCTGGGAGGCGGGTTACCCGCGTCCTGCGTCGATGAAATGGGAAGCGGATCTCGCCGAGCAAAATCTCGGCCGCTGGCAGGGCATGAACCGCGCCGAGTTCATCGCCAGCCGTCCAATCGGCTCGAGCTGGTTTGCCGACATCAACGAGCCCGCGCCGGGCGGCGAAAGTTTTATGGATCTCTACAACCGCACGCGCCGCACGGTCGAGCGGATCAACAATGAGGCAGCCGGACAGGACGTGATCGCGGTCGCGCATGGCGGCACCATCAAGGCGGCGATCGGTCTCGCACTCGACGGCCAGGTGGAGCGGGCGTTGGCGTTCGACATCGACAATGTCTCGATCACGCGGCTCGACTGTTTTTCAAGCCCTGAGCGCTCCGTCTGGCGGCTGCCGATGGTGAACCAGCAGCCGTGGATCGCCGATGATGCGCATGCCGAGATGCATCAGCCGGCGGGGCCGGAAGTCAAGAAGCTCGCCTGAGACCGTTGTCCGCTCACGCGGACGCGGCGTAAGCTTCAAGCAATTCAAGTCATAATCTGGGAGAGAAACATGACCTTGTTCGACATGAAGGGCAAAGTTGCCGTCATCACCGGCTCGACGCGCGGCATCGGGCTTGCGATCGCTGAGCGCATGGCCGAGCACGGCGCCAAGGTCGTGATCTCCTCGCGCAAGGCCGATGTCTGCGAGGAAGTCGCCAAGGGCATCAACGACAAGTTCGGCAAGGGCACCGCGGTCGCGATCGCGGCGAATATCTCGTCGAAGGAAAATCTGCAAAACCTCGTCGACGAGAGCAACCGCGCCTTCGGCAAGATCGACGTGCTGGTCTGCAACGCCGCATCGAACCCGTATTACGGTCCGCTCGCCGGCATCTCAGACGATCAGTTCCGAAAAATTCTCGACAACAACATCGTCGCCAACAACTGGCTGATCTCGATGGTGGTGCCGCAGATGATCGAGCGCAAGGATGGCTCGGTTATCATCGTCTCCTCGATCGGCGGCCTCAAGGGGTCGACCATCCTCGGCGCCTACGCGATCTCGAAGGCCGCCGACATGCAGCTCGCGCGCAACCTGGCTTGCGAATACGGCAAGCACAACATCCGCGTGAACTGCATCGCGCCCGGCCTGATCAAGACCGATTTTGCGAAAGCGCTGTGGGACAATCCGGAGAATCTGAAAGCCTCGACGGCGCGCTCGCCGCTGCTCCGCATCGGCGTCCCCGACGAGATCGCAGGCGCCGCGGTGTTCCTGGGATCCGCGGCCGGCGACTTCATGACCGGCCAGACCATGGTGATCGACGGCGGCGCGACGATTAGCTGAGGCGATTGCGCGCGGTGTGGCACGCAGCTCGCCCATACACAGGTGTCATCCACAGGTGTCATCGCCCGCGAAGGCGGGCGATCCAGTATCCCAGAGGCCAGCGTTAGGGAATTCGATCTCACCACATCTGTCGCAGCGTACTGGATGCCCCTTCGCGGGGCATGACAGCGAGAATGTGGATGCAGGTCTGCCCTCAATCCACCGCCGCGTACACCAGATTCCGCACCAGTGTCCGCGTGAAATCACGTTGGCCCGGGCCCTGGCTCATGAACACCGTGAACAGATCCTCTTTCGGATCGATCCAGAAGAACGTCCCCGCAATGCCGCTCCAGAAATACTGGCCGACGCTGCCGGGGAAGGGCGCGATGCCGGCCTCGCGGCGCACGGCGAAGCCGAGGCCGAAACCGTGGCCGGGCGACAGCAGCGTACCGTTGGTGACGACGTGAGGCCCGAGGTGATCGGACGCCATCAGCTCCAGCGTCTTGCGGCCGATGATCCTGTTGCCATGGAGGGTGCCACCATTGCGCAGCATCAGCGCGAAGCGGGCGTAGTCCATCGTGGTTGAGACGAGACCGCCGCCGCCGGACTCCATGACCGGCTGCTCCAGCATGTTGAAGAGCGCGACCTTGTCGCCGGTCCAGGGATCGGCTTCGAACGGCTGGGCGAGCCGACCGGCGTTGGCCTCGGAGGTCGAGAATCCGGTCTCGGTCATCTGTAGCGGCGCGAGGATACGTTCCGTGAGGAAGCTGCCGAGCGATTTGCCGCTGATGATTTCGATGATGCGGCCGAGGATGTCGGTGGAGCGGCTGTAGTTGAACTCGTCGCCGGGGTGGCAGACGAGCGGGAAGCTCGCCACCAACGCCGCATGCTCGGCACTGGTGATCTTGCGGCTGCGGACGCGGGACTCCTGGTAGAGCTTGTGCACGGGGCCGTCGCCCTGGTGCTCGTAGGTGAGGCCCGAGGTGTGACGCAGCAGGTCCTGCACCGTCATCGGCCGCTTCGGCGGAACCAGCTTCAGCGTGTCGCCGCTGACCACGCCGACCTTCTGGTTGGCGAACTCCGGAATGAATTTCGCGACGGGATCGCCGAGGAGGAGGTGGCCGTCCTCGACCAGCGCCATGATGCCAACCGAGACGATGGGCTTGGTCATCGAGAAGATCCGGAAGATCGACTCAAGCGCCATCGGCGTCGAGCCCGTCGGGCTCTGCTTGCCGAGCGCCTCGAACCAGCCGACCTGGCCGCGGCGGGCCACCAGCACGGTCACGCCGGGCACGGTTCCTTTGTCGATCTCGCGCTTGAAGGCATCCGACATCGCCTGGAGGCGGGGCCGCGACAGACCCAGCGTTTCCGGCTTAGCCTCGGGGAGAGGCCGTGTTTTCAGCGCGGTCGCGGCTGTGGCGGTCATGTTCACTCCCGGGGCCCATGATTGTCGGGAACGAACTCTGGCCCGGAAGCCACGGTACAAACAAGCGAAGCCAGCGCGCTTCACCCTTGCAATTGAGCCGTCCCCTGTGCTTGAAAGCGCCCCTGATCCGCGGCAACGCAGGGTCCGTAGGAGTGTAGCTCAATTGGTAGAGCACCGGTCTCCAAAACCGGGGGTCGCAGGTTCGAGCCCTGCCACTCCTGCCAGCTAATCCGGACAATCAGGATCGACAGGCAGGACGGCGGCGGGCCGAAAAGCTCGGACCGTGCATCATGCGGGGCCCATAAGCCCTTGATCCGCATCGCGTCCGCGAGCCGGGTCCACACGCATTCCGCCCCGCCACGCCTTGACCTTTGGCCCCATCCGCAGTATCTACCCGGCACTCGCAGCCGGCCCGTTAAACGCGGATTTCCGGCGCGGCTTTGAAATCCCCCGAACAATCGAGCCCGGTTTTCCGGCTCATCCTTCGAGACAGAGGGCTGGGCCACAGGCGGCTGTTCGGATCCCTGAAATCTTTAATCGCGTCTGGCGAAGGACGTTGGACCTCAAACGATGGCAGTCAGCCCGTTCAAGTTCTTGCAGGAAGTTCGCTCGGAGACCGCCAAGGTCACCTGGCCGACCCGTCGTGAGACCACGATCACCACCATCATGGTGTTCGTGATGGTCGCCGTGGCCTCGATCTTCTTCTTCGCCGCCGACCAGATCATCCGTTACCTCATCACCTTCCTTTTGGGCATTCACTGATGGCAACAGCAGCCGCTGCAACCCAATCGACCGACAAGCGCTGGTACATCGTCCACGCCTACTCGAACTTCGAGAAGAAGGTCGCCGAATCGATCCGCGAGCAGGCCAAGCAGCGCGGGCTCGAGGAGCTGTTCGAGCTGGTGCTGGTTCCGACCGAAAAGGTCACGGAAGTGCGCCGCGGCCGCAAGATCGACGCCGAGCGCAAGTTCTTCCCCGGCTACGTGCTGGTGAAGATGAAGCTGACCGACGAGGCGTTTCATCTGATCAAGAACACCCCGAAGGTCACGGGCTTCCTCGGCGCCGAGAACAAGCCGATGCCGATCTCGGAAGCCGAGGCCATGCGCATCCTGCACCAGGTGCAGGAAGGTGTGGAACGGCCGAAGGCTTCTGTGTCGTTCGAGATCGGCGAGAACGTGCGCGTGGCCGACGGACCGTTCGCCTCGTTCTCGGGTGTTGTCGAGGAAATCGACGAGGCGCGCTCGCGCGTGAAGGTCGCGGTGTCGATCTTCGGCCGCGCCACGCCGGTCGAACTGGAATTCGGTCAGGTCGAGAAGGTCTGATCGGGTCACGCGTGAAGCCGAAAGGCTTCCCGCAAAGAGAGGCCGTGGGAGGGAGGGGGCGGTTGCCAGCCGCATCCGACCCAGACCACGAACCTGAAACCGCCGGTCCAGGCCGGCACAACAGGAGTGATACATGGCAAAGAAAGTGACCGGATACCTGAAGCTTCAGGTCCCGGCCGGTGCGGCGAATCCTTCGCCCCCGATCGGTCCCGCGCTTGGTCAGCGCGGTCTCAACATCATGGAGTTCTGCAAGGCGTTCAACGCCCAGACCCAGAAGGAAGAGAAGAACACCCCGATTCCCGTCGTGATCACGATCTACGCCGATCGTTCGTTCACGTTCGAGATGAAGACCCCTCCGATGTCCTTCTTCCTCAAGCAGGCTGCAAAAATCCAGTCCGGCTCGAAGGCGCCGGGCCGTGACAAGGCCGGCAAGGTGACCAAGGAGCAGGTGCGCGAGATCGCCGAGAAGAAGATGAAGGATCTCAATTGCGACACTATCGAATCGGCCATGAAGATGGTCGAGGGCTCTGCCCGTTCGATGGGTCTGGAAGTGGCGGGGTAAGGGCTTATGGCAATCGGAAAGCGTTTGAACAAAGCCCGCGAAGGTGTTGACCGCGAAAAGCTTTACCCGCTCGCGGACGCCATCAAGATGGTCAAGGAACGCGCCAAGGCGAAGTTCGACGAGACCATCGAGGTCGCGATCAATCTCGGCGTCGATCCGCGTCACGCCGACCAGATGGTCCGCGGCGTCGTGACCCTGCCGAACGGCACCGGCCGTACGCTCCGCGTCGGCGTGTTCGCCCGTGGCGCCAAGGCTGATGAAGCCAAGGCTGCCGGTGCCGACGTCGTCGGCGCCGAAGACCTGGTCGAGAAGGTGCAGAACGGCTCGATCGATTTCGACCGCTGCATCGCCACTCCCGACATGATGCCGCTGGTCGGCCGTCTCGGTAAGGTGCTTGGCCCGCGCGGGCTGATGCCGAACCCGAAGATCGGCACCGTGACTATGGACGTCACCGGTGCGGTCAAGGGCGCCAAGGGCGGCTCGGTCGAGTTCCGCGTCGAGAAGGCCGGCATCCTGCAGGCCGGCGTCGGCAAGGCCTCGTTCTCCGAGGAGAAGCTGGTCGAGAACATCAAGGCTCTCGCCGATGCTGTCTCGAAGGCGAAGCCGGCTGGCTCCAAGGGCACCTACATCCAGCGCGTTGCGGTGTCCTCGACGATGGGCCCGGGCGTGAAGGTCGAGCCGGGTACCATTCTCGGCTAAGTCTGGAAATTGCACGAGGCGAGGGGCGGAATTGGGCAACCGATTCCGCCCTTCGTCGTTTGTGCAAGCCGCTACCTTGTGGGTCAAATCGGCCTGAATCGGCCCTTGTCAGGCCGCCTCAAGCCCCACCGGCAACGGATTGGAACTGGTGTGAATTTTGCTCTTGGCAAGCGGGCAGAGAGCGGTTAAAGAACCGCTTCCGGACGTGCCGGCCTTGGCTGGCGCGTCTGTGCACGCATTCCGAAAACCCGACACGCAGGAGATCATTCCTTTTCAGGACGTCCGTGAGGATTTGCCCGAAAAGGAAGGAAAATCCATCGGTTGGTGGGATGCGGGCAGAGGTCAGGCGGTTCGCCGGCTGGCCTTGTCCTGTCCAAGACTGCAGGCGCCTGCGGGAAATTTCGATTTCTCAATGGCTTAATCGCATGGCCTGCATAGACGGGTGAAGACCGGATTTCACTTCGCGTTCCACCTTAAGGTGGTCGCAGAATGGGTTTGGTTCGGACCTCGACACGCCGTGGGCTCCAACGAGCTCCCGGAGGGCAGGCTTTGAATTGTCGTCTCGCCCGGCGCGTGTCCGATGGGTTTTGACCCTGAGGTTCAGGTTTTGGGTGGGGCGATGGGTGCAACCCGGCGGTCCCGCTTTTCGCGATGACCGCCAACCGGAAAGAGCTTGCTGTGGAACGAGCGGCAAAAAAAGAAGCGGTCGAACAGCTCAATGGGGTCTTCAAGACCACGAGCGTCGCGGTCGTTGCTCAATATTCCGGCCTCACAGTTGCCCAGATGCAGAAGCTGCGCACGCAGATGAAGCAGGCTGGCGCCTCTGTGAAGGTCTCGAAGAACCGTCTCGCCAAAATTGCTCTTGAAGGCACTGACGTCGTTGCCATCGGCCCCATGCTGAAGGGACCGACCGTGATCGCCACTTCGAACGATCCGGTAGCGGCGCCAAAGGTCGCCGTCGAATTCGCCAAGGCGAACGAAAAGTTCGTCATCGTTGGCGGCTCGATGGGGAAGACCGTCCTGAATGTCGACGGCGTGAAGGCACTTGCCTCACTGCCGTCGCTTGATGAGCTGCGTGCCAAGATCGTCGGGCTGCTTGTGGCCCCGGCGACCAAGCTCGCTCAGCTCGCCAACGCGCCCGCGGGCAAGCTCGCGCGCGTCATCCAGGCTCATGCCTCAAAGGGCGAAGCGGCCTGACGCCCTTCGCAAAACTCAAACCCGAACCAGACTTACATTCAAGGAAACTGAACAATGGCTGACTTGCAGAAGATCGTTGACGACCTCTCGAGCCTCACCGTGCTCGAAGCTGCCGAACTCGCGAAGCTCCTCGAAGAGAAGTGGGGCGTTTCGGCTGCCGCGGCCGTCGCCGTGGCCGGCCCGGCTGGTGGTGGCGCTGCCGCCGCTCCGGCTGAAGAGAAGACCGAGTTCACGGTCGTTCTCGCCGCCGCCGGCGACAAGAAGATCGAGGTCATCAAGGAAGTCCGCGCCATCACCGGCCTGGGCCTGAAGGAAGCAAAGGACCTCGTCGAGGGCGCGCCGAAGCCTGTCAAGGAAGGCGTGAACAAGGACGAAGCCGAGAAGATCAAGGTCCAGCTTGAGAAGGCTGGCGCGAAGGTCGAGCTCAAGTAAGCAACGCTTGCTGACGAGGCCCCGGGCCGAGCCCCGGGGCCCTTGGTCCATCCCTCAAAAGGGTGGGCCGGATGCAAAAGGCGTGCGACGGATCGTCCCGACGCAGGCCGAACACGAAAATGTGTGGGGATTTGAGGGTGTGCCCCTCGAATCTCCACTATTGTCGCCCCATATCGGGTCGACAGCACGAAAGCGCGGTGGGCAGGGATGCCGGATTTCCCTGTAAGCCGTTGGGAGAGCAGGCTATTTCGGGCTTTTGCAGTCCGTGAAGACGATCGTTGTGACGGGCGGGCGTGCCTATGCGCCCCGCGCGTCGTTTTGCGTTTTGAAGGTCTGAAGAACAGATTCAGGACATGACGGCCTGAAACTGGATTTTCGGTTCCCCAAAACGGGTTCGAAAAATTCAACCCGGGGAGCGGTGGCAGCCGCGTCCTGGACGGCGCGCCCAGAGCGGGCGACGAAATGAGAGGCCACGATGGCGCAGCAGACATTCACCGGTCGCAAACGCGTTCGCAAGTTCTTCGGACACATCAAGGAAGTCGCCGAGATGCCGAACCTCATCGAGGTTCAGAAGGCGTCCTATGACCAGTTCCTGATGGTCGATGAACCCACGGGCGGTCGCCTCGACGAGGGCCTGCAGGCCGTATTCCGCTCGGTGTTCCCGATCTCGGACTTCTCGGGCACCTCGATGCTGGAATTCGTCCGCTACGAGTTCGAGCAGCCGAAGTATGACGTCGACGAGTGCCGCCAGCGCGGCATGACCTTCGCGGCTCCCCTCAAGGTGACGCTGCGCCTCATCGTGTTCGATATCGACGAGGAAACCGGCGCGAAGTCGGTCAAGGACATCAAGGAGCAGGACGTCTACATGGGCGACATTCCGCTCATGACGATGAACGGCACCTTCATCGTGAACGGCACCGAGCGCGTCATCGTCTCGCAGATGCACCGTTCGCCGGGCGTGTTCTTCGACCACGACAAGGGAAAGACCCATTCCTCGGGCAAGCTGCTGTTCGCGGCCCGCGTGATCCCGTATCGCGGCTCCTGGCTCGACATCGAGTTCGACGCCAAGGACATCGTTTATGCGCGTATCGACCGTCGCCGCAAGATTCCGGTGACGTCGCTGATGTTCGCCCTCGGCCTGGACGGCGAGGCGATCCTGTCCACGTTCTACAAGAAGATCCTCTACAAGCGGACCAAGGAAGGCTGGCGCGTTCCGTTCGACGCCAACCGTTTCCGCGGTTATTCGACCATCAACGACCTGATCGACGCCGACACCGGCAAGGTCGTGCTCGAGGCCGGCAAGAAGCTCACCGTGCGCGGTGCGCGTCAGATGCAGGAGAAGGGGCTCAAGGCGCTACGCCTGTCGGATGAGGAGCTCGTCGGCAACTATCTCGCCGAGGATCTCGTCAACCCGAAGACGGGTGAGATCCACGCCGAAGCCGGCGAGGAAATCACCGACAAGTCGATGAAGGCCCTCAACGAGCACGGCTACAAGGAACTGCCGCTGCTCGACATCGACCACGTCAATGTCGGCGCCTACATCCGCAACACGCTCTCGGCCGACAAGAACATGACGCGTGAAGACGCGCTGTTCGACATCTACCGCGTGATGCGTCCGGGCGAGCCGCCGACGCTGGATTCGGCGCAGGCGATGTTCCAGTCGCTGTTCTTCGACGCCGAGCGTTACGACCTCTCCGCGGTCGGCCGCGTCAAGATGAACATGCGCCTCGACCTCGATGCGCCCGACACCCAGCGCACCCTGCGCAAGGAGGACATCCTCTCCGTCATCAAGACGCTGGTGGACCTGCGCGACGGCAAGGGCGAGATCGACGACATCGACCATCTCGGCAACCGCCGTGTGCGCTCGGTCGGCGAGCTCATGGAGAACCAGTACCGCATCGGCCTCCTGCGCATGGAGCGCGCGATCAAGGAGCGCATGTCCTCGGTCGACATCGACACGGTCATGCCGCAGGACCTGATCAACGCGAAGCCGGCGGCTGCCGCCGTGCGCGAGTTCTTCGGCTCCTCGCAGCTCTCGCAGTTCATGGACCAGACCAATCCGCTGTCGGAGATCACCCACAAGCGCCGCCTGTCGGCACTTGGACCGGGCGGTCTGACCCGCGAGCGCGCCGGCTTCGAGGTGCGCGACGTGCATCCGACGCATTACGGCCGCATCTGCCCGATCGAGACGCCGGAAGGTCCGAACATCGGTCTGATCAACTCGCTCGCCACCTTCGCGCGCGTGAACAAGTACGGCTTCGTCGAGACGCCTTATCGCAAGGTGAAGGACGGCCGCGTCACCGACGAGGTCGTGTACCTTTCGGCGATGGAAGAGGGCCGCTACACGGTCGCGCAGGCCAACGTGCCGCTCGACCCGAAGGGCCGCTTCACCGAAGACCTGGTGGTCTGCCGTCACGCCGGCGAAGTCTTGCCGGTGACGCCGGACAAGGTCGACTACATGGACGTGTCGCCGAAGCAGCTGGTTTCGGTCGCCGCGGCCCTGATCCCGTTCCTCGAGAACGACGACGCCAACCGCGCGCTGATGGGCTCGAACATGCAGCGTCAGGCGGTGCCGCTGGTTCGCGCCGAGGCGCCGTTCGTCGGCACCGGCATGGAAGGCGTGGTTGCGCGTGACTCGGGTGCTGCGATCGCGGCGCGCCGTTCGGGCGTGATCGACCAGATCGACGCAACCCGCGTCGTCATCCGCGCCACCGAAGATCTCGATCCGACCAAGTCGGGCGTCGATATCTACAGGCTGATGAAGTACCAGCGCTCCAACCAGTCGACCTGCATCAACCAGCGTCCGCTGGTGAAGGTCGGCGACATCGTCAAGAAGGGCGACATCATCGCCGACGGTCCGTCGACCGATCTCGGCGAGCTCGCGCTCGGCCGCAACGTGCTGGTCGCGTTCATGCCGTGGAACGGCTACAACTTCGAAGACTCGATCCTGCTCTCCGAGCGGATCGTGAAGGAAGACGTATTCACCTCGATCCACATCGAGGAGTTCGAAGTGATGGCCCGCGACACCAAGCTCGGGCCTGAGGAAATCACCCGCGACATTCCGAACGTCTCGGAAGAAGCGCTGAAGAACCTCGACGAAGCCGGTATCGTCTACATCGGTGCGGAAGTGCGCGCCGGCGACATCCTGGTCGGCAAGATCACCCCGAAGGGCGAGAGCCCGATGACGCCGGAAGAAAAGCTTCTGCGCGCCATCTTCGGCGAAAAAGCCTCCGACGTTCGCGACACCTCGCTGCGCGTTCCCCCGGGCGTGCAGGGCACGATCGTGGAAGTCCGCGTGTTCAACCGTCACGGCGTCGACAAGGACGAGCGTGCGCTGGCGATCGAGCGGGAAGAGATCGAGCGTCTGGCCAAGGACCGCGACGACGAGCAGGCGATCCTGGACCGTAACGTCTACAACCGTCTTGCCGAGCTCCTCGAGGGACGGCAGGGCATTGCGGGCCCGAAGGGCTTCAAGAAGGACACCAAGATCACCCGCGCGGTGCTCGAGGAGTACCCGAAGTCGCAGTGGTGGCTGTTCGCGTCGCCGAACGACAAGCTGATGGCCGAGATCGAGGCCATGCGGAAGCAGTACGACGAATCGAAGAAGGGGCTCGAGCAGCGCTTCCTCGACAAGGTCGAGAAGCTTCAGCGCGGTGACGAATTGCCGCCCGGCGTGATGAAGATGGTCAAGGTCTTCGTCGCGGTGAAGCGCAAGATCCAGCCCGGCGACAAGATGGCCGGCCGCCACGGCAACAAGGGCGTGGTGTCGAAGATCGTGCCGATCGAGGACATGCCGTTCCTCGAAGACGGCACGCATGCCGACATCGTGCTCAATCCGCTCGGCGTGCCCTCGCGCATGAACGTCGGACAGATCCTCGAGACCCATCTCGGCTGGGCCTGTGCCGGCCTCGGCAAGCGTATCGGCCAGACGGTCGATGCCTACCTGTCGAAGCAGGACATCAAGCCGCTGAAGGAAACCTTGAAGAAGGTCTACGGCGAGGACGAGACGATCAAGACGCTCAACGACAACGAGCTGCTTGAACTCGGCCATAACCTCAGCCGCGGCGTGCCGATCGCGACGCCGGTGTTCGACGGTGCCAAGGAAGCCGACATCGAGGAGATGCTGAAGCTTGCCGGTCTCGACGCTTCGGGTCAGTCGACCGTCTATGACGGCCGCACCGGCGATGCCTTCGACCGCAAGGTGACGGTGGGCTACATCTACATGCTCAAGCTGCACCATCTCGTCGACGACAAGATCCATGCGCGTTCGATCGGTCCGTACTCGCTCGTCACCCAGCAGCCGCTGGGCGGCAAGGCGCAGTTCGGCGGCCAGCGTTTCGGCGAAATGGAGGTGTGGGCGCTCGAAGCTTATGGCGCGGCCTACACGCTCCAGGAAATGCTGACCGTGAAGTCGGACGACGTCGCCGGCCGTACCAAAGTGTACGAGGCGATCGTGCGTGGCGACGACACCTTCGAGGCCGGTATCCCGGAATCGTTCAACGTGCTGGTCAAGGAAATGCGCTCGCTCGGCCTCAACGTCGACCTGCACAATTCCAAGGTGGGCCCGGCGCCGACGTCGGAAGCGGCCGAGTAATTCGACCTTTCATGCCCGGCCTTCGCGGCCGGGCATTGGCGCCCCTCCCGATGCCTTGAGGGCAGGGCGCCCCGCTTGAGTGATTTTCGAATTTGCGGCCGGAGGCGACCGGCACGCGAGGAGAAGACGATGAACCAAGAAATTATGAATCTCTTTAACCCGACGACGCCGGCTCAGGTCTTCGACCAGATCCGCATCTCGATCGCGTCCCCGGAGAAGATTCTGTCCTGGTCCTACGGCGAGATCAAGAAGCCGGAGACCATCAACTACCGTACCTTCAAGCCCGAGCGCGACGGCCTGTTCTGCGCCCGCATCTTCGGGCCGATCAAGGACTACGAGTGCTTGTGCGGCAAGTACAAGCGCATGAAGTACAAGGGCATCATCTGCGAGAAGTGCTCGGTCGAGGTCACGCTGTCGCGCGTCCGGCGCGAGCGCATGGGCCATATCGAGCTCGCGGCTCCCGTCGCCCACATCTGGTTCCTGAAGTCGCTGCCGTCGCGCATCGGCCTGCTGCTCGACATGACGCTGAAGGATCTCGAGCGGATCCTCTACTTCGAATATTACGTCGTGCTTGAGCCCGGCCTCACCGCGCTGAAGGACCGTCAGCTGCTGTCGGAAGACGAGTACCTGAAGGCGCAGGACGAGTACGGCCAGGATTCCTTCACCGCCATGATCGGCGCGGAAGCGATCCGCGAACTGCTCAAGGGCATGGACCTCGAGAAGCTCGAGCTGACCTTGCGCGCCGAGATGCAGGAGACCGACTCCGACATCAAGCACAAGAAGCTCGCCAAGCGCCTGAAGATCGTCGAGGCCTTCCGCCACTCCGGCAACAAGCCGGAATGGATGATCCTGACTGTCGTTCCCGTGATCCCGCCGGACCTGCGTCCGCTGGTGCCGCTGGACGGCGGCCGCTTCGCGACCTCCGACCTCAACGACCTCTACCGCCGCGTCATCAACCGCAACAACCGCTTGAAGCGGCTGATGGAGCTGCGCGCGCCTGACATCATCATCCGCAACGAGAAGCGCATGCTTCAGGAGGCGGTCGATGCGCTGTTCGACAACGGCCGTCGCGGCCGCGTCATCACGGGTGCCAACAAGCGCCCGCTGAAGTCGCTCGCCGACATGCTGAAGGGCAAGCAGGGCCGTTTCCGCCAGAACCTGCTCGGCAAGCGCGTCGACTATTCGGGCCGTTCGGTGATCGTGGTCGGTCCCGAGCTGCGCCTGCATCAGTGCGGCCTGCCGAAGAAGATGGCGCTCGAGCTGTTCAAGCCATTCATCTATTCGCGGCTTGACGCCAAGGGCCTGTCCACCACCGTGAAGCAGGCGAAGAAGCTGGTCGAGAAGGAGCGGCCCGAGGTCTGGGACATCCTGGACGAGGTGATTCGCGAGCATCCCGTGCTGCTCAATCGCGCGCCGACGCTGCATCGTCTGGGCATCCAGGCGTTCGAGCCGGTGCTGATCGAGGGCAAGGCGATCCAGCTTCACCCGCTGGTCTGCTCCGCGTTCAACGCCGACTTCGACGGCGATCAGATGGCCGTGCACGTTCCGCTGTCGCTCGAAGCGCAGCTGGAAGCGCGCGTGCTGATGATGTCGACCAACAACATCCTGCATCCGGCGAACGGCCAGCCGATCATCGTGCCGTCGCAGGACATCGTGCTCGGTCTCTACTACGTCTCGATCATGCGCGAAGGCCTGCCCGGCGAGGGCAAGCTGTTCGGCGACATGGCCGAGCTCGAGCACGCGCTGCATGCGAAGGTCATCCACCTCCACACCAAGATCAAGTATCGGTGGGAAGGCATGGATGAGACCGGCAAGATCTCCAAGCGCTGGATCGAGACCACCGCCGGCCGTGTCATGCTCGGCAATCTGCTGCCGCGGAACCCGCGCATCTCGTACGAGATCATCAACAAGCTGATGACCAAGCGCGAGATCTCGGGCGTCATCGACCAGGTCTACCGCCACTGCGGCCAGAAGGAGACCGTGATCTTCTGCGACCGCATCATGGCGCTCGGCTTCTACAACGCGTTCAAGGCCGGCATCTCGTTCGGCAAGGACGACATGGTCGTGCCGCACAGCAAGTGGAAGATCGTCGACACCACCCGTACGCTGGCGAAGGATTTCGAGCAGCAGTACAACGACGGTCTGATCACCCACGGCGAGAAGTACAACAAGGTCGTCGACGCCTGGTCGAAGGCCACGGAAGAAATCGCCAAGGCGATGATGAAGGAGATCTCCTCCACCAAGAAGACGGCGAGTGGAGCCGATGCCGACATCAACTCGATCTACATGATGGCTCACTCCGGTGCCCGCGGTTCGCCGGCCCAGATGCGCCAGCTCGCCGGCATGCGCGGCCTGATGGCCAAGCCGTCGGGTGAGATCATCGAGACGCCGATCATCTCGAACTTCAAGGAAGGCCTCTCGGTTCTCGAGTACTTCAACTCGACCCACGGCGCCCGCAAGGGCCTCGCGGACACCGCGTTGAAGACCGCGAACTCGGGCTACCTGACCCGTCGTCTGGTCGACGTCGCGCAGGACTGCATCATCACGCAGTCCGACTGCGGCACCAAGCTCGGCATCAAGATGCGCGCCATCGTCGATGCCGGCACCGTGGTCGCTTCGCTCGGCTCGCGCATCCTCGGACGCACGGCCTGCGAAGACATCCGTGACAGCTCCGGCAAGGTGATCATCAAGCGCGATACGCTGATGGAAGAAAGCCATCTGGACGCCATCCAGCAGGGTGGTGTGCAGGAGGTGAAGATCCGCTCGGCGCTGACCTGCGAGCTCGTCAACGGCATCTGCGGCAAGTGCTACGGCCGCGACCTCGCCCGCGGCACGCCGGTCAACCACGGTGAAGCCGTCGGCGTCATCGCGGCGCAGTCGATCGGCGAGCCGGGCACCCAGCTCACCATGCGCACCTTCCACATCGGTGGTGCGGCGCAGCTCAACGAGCAGTCCTTCGTCGAAGCCAATTTCGACGGCAAGATCGTGATCCGGAACAAGGCCATCGCCCGCAACAGCGAAGGTCACCTGGTCGCGATGGTGCGCAACATGGTTGTGGCGATCGTCGATGCCGATGGCACCGAGCGTGCGACGCACCGTATCCAGTACGGCGCGCGCCTGCACGTCGACGAGGGCGACACCGTCAAGCGTGGCCAGCGCATCGTCGAGTGGGATCCCTACACCCGTCCGCTGCTCACCGAGGTCGAAGGAACCATCGGCTTCGAGGATCTGGTCGAAGGGCAGTCGATCACGGAAACGCTGGACGAGGCCACCGGTATCGCCAAGCGCGTGGTCATCGACTGGCGCTCGACCCGCGGCGGCGCGGATCTGCGTCCGGCCATCGTGGTCAAGGGCAAGGACGGCAAGGTGCTCAAGCTCGCCCGTGGCGGCGATGCTCGCTACATGCTGTCGGTCGACGGCATTCTGTCGGTCGACGTCGGTGCCAAGGTCAACCCGGGTGACATCCTCGCCCGTGTGTCGACCGAAAGCGCCAAGACGCGTGACATCACCGGCGGTCTGCCGCGGGTGGCGGAGCTGTTCGAGGCACGGCGTCCGAAGGATGCGGCGATCATCGCCGAAATCGCGGGCACCATCCGGTTCGGACGCGACTACAAGAACAAGCGTCGCATCTCGATCGAGCCGATGGACAAGACCGACGAGCCGCGCGAGTACCTGATCCCGAAGGGCAAGCACATCCACCTTCAGGACGGCGACGTCGTCGAAAAGGGCGACTTCATCGTGGAAGGCAACCCGGCGCCGCACGACATCCTTGCGGTCAAGGGCATCGAGGAGCTCGCGGCCTATCTGGTCAACGAAATCCAGGAGGTCTACCGGCTCCAGGGCGTGCTCATCAACGACAAGCACATCGAGGTGATTGTCCGTCAGATGCTCCAGAAGGTGGAAGTCACCGACCAGGGCGACACGGACATGATCTCCGGCGAGCAGGTCGACAAGATCGAGTTCGACGCGCTGAACGAGAAGGCCAAGGAAGAGGGCAAGAAGATCGCCACGGGAACGCCGGTTCTGCTCGGCATCACCAAGGCGAGCCTCCAGACCCGCTCCTTCTTCTCGGCGGCCTCGTTCCAGGAGACCACCCGCGTCCTCACGGAAGCGGCGGTCAACGGCAAGGTCGACCCGCTCGAGGGTCTCAAGGAGAACGTCATCGTCGGCCGGCTGATCCCGGCGGGCACCGGCGCCTCCATGGCCAAGATCCGCGAAGTCGCAGTGAAGCGCGACAAGATGATTCTCGACGAGCGCGAGAAGCAGGCGGCCGTCGTGTCGCCCGCGCCGGAAGCGGAGCTTCCTGCGCTGCCGCCCGCGGAATAATGGTTCATCCGTAGGAATACAGAGGACAACGAAAGGGCCGGCGAAAGCCGGCCTTTTTGCTGCTTTGTTTGCCTGTTGCGATGCGGGATCAACCTTTGTTCATCTTTCCTTCAGTCAGAAAAGCGCTTCTGCTAGGGGAGCTTAGGCCGGTGGTCCCGTGACGGGGGCAGGGCCGGAGACCACGGAACTGACATGCTTGATCTCGCAATCGTAGGCGGCGGCCCCGGCGGGCTGATGAGCGCCTGGTACCTGAAGCGTAAGCTTGGCGACCTCTGCCGCATCACCATCTACGAAGCCTCCGATCGGCTCGGCGGCAAGATCGTCACGCGCAAATTCGATTCCGCGCCGGCGATGTACGAGGCCGGCGTCGCCGAGATCTACGACTACTCGATGACGGGTCCCGATCCGCTGCGCGAGTTGATCCAGCATTTCGGCCTGCAGACCATTCCGATGGACGCCGAGCAGGTGCAGTTCGGCGGCGAACTGCTCAATGACGTCGCCGGCATGCGCCGCAAATACGGCGCCAAGACTGCGGCAGCGATCGAATCGTTCCGCATGCGCTGCGCCGAGGCGATGACGCCGATCGAATATTACGAGGGCGTCGGCGCGCACGACAACGAGAACCCCTGGGCCTACAAGACCGCCGAGCAGGTGCTCGACGAAGAGGTCGAGGACGAGACCGCAAAGCGCTTTTTCAAGGTGATGGCGCGCTCCGATATTGCGACCGAGAGTCACAACACCAACGGTCTCAACGCGCTCAAGAACTATCTGATGGATGTCGACGGCTATATCGGCCTATATTCCATCCAGAACGGCAACGAGCAGCTGATCGAATGCCTGCAGTCGGAGGTCAACGCCGACATCCAGCTCAATCACCGCGTGCTTACCGTCGGCAAGGCGTCGACCGGCCGCTATCAGCTCAAGATGATGAACGGGAAGGGGCCGGAGACGCGCGACTTCGATCTCGTGCTGGTCTGCCTGCCGCATTCCTGGCTCTCCACCGTCGGCTGGGAAGGCGAGCAGCTCCGCAGATCGATGGTCAAGCACGTTTCGTATTTCGATCGTCCCGCGCATTATCTGCGCGTCTCGATCCTGTTCGAGTCCCCGTTCTGGGGTGACAAGATTTCCGGCGCCTGGTTCATGTCGGAAGCCTTCGGTGGCTGCTGCGTCTACAATGAGGGCGCGCGCCACGACGTTGGCAAGCACGGCGTCCTGAACTGGCTCATTCCCGGCTCCGATGCGCTGGCATTCGCCAATCTGTCGGACCAGGAACTGATCGACGCCGCGCTGAAATCGCTGCCGGCCTCGCTCGGTGATGCGCGTGGGCATTTCGTGGAAGGCAAGATCCACCGTTGGCTGTCGTCGGTGAACGCGATACCGGGTGGTCTGCCCGTGCGCGACGTCATGACCAATCACCGGCCCGAGCCGAAGGAACATCCCGGGATCGTCGTGGTCGGCGATTATCTGTTCGACTCCACGCTGAACGGCCTGCTCGACTCGTCGGACGCGGCGACCGACATCATCCTGACCGAGATGATGCGGCTGCGCCGCGAGCACGCCCAGGACCGCAAGGCGGTCTCGGACAAGATCGACCGCAACTATTTTGAGAACTATCGCGGCGTTGGCCCCTATAGCGAAGCATGGCGGCAGTTCACCGATCCCGATTACCTTGCAAAGCTGATCGGCATCGTCTGGGGCAAGGCGAAGGGCGCAAAACTCCTGGTCGCGGGCTCCGCCAGCGGCGAGCTGGTCGGCGCGCTGCGCGAGCGTGGTATCGATGCCTGGGGCATCGAGAACAACCGCGTCATTCACGCCAAGACGCCGAAGGCGCTGAAGAAGTACAACAAGCTTGGATCGATCCTGGACATGCCGTTCAAGGACGGCTCATTCGACTACGTGTTCGAGACCAGCCTCTGCCACGTTGCCCCGAAGCAGGTGGTCCGTGCGATCCGAGAGTTGAACCGCGTGGTCAAGACCGGCCTCGTGTTCGGCTCGATCACCTCGGACATGGCCTCGGTCGTGATCGACCGCTACGACCTGCTGCGCGGGGTCAAGAAGCTCGGCACCTGGTGGGAATGGTCCGAACTGTTCTTCGGCAACGGCTTCGACCTGTCGATGCACCGCAAGGACTGCGCCGACGCGCTCTGGGCGGCGACGCTCGCGGCCAACAAGGGGCCGGGGCAGTGGTATGCCGACGCCGACTCCTTGCGCTATTCCTTCTTCGACAAGGTCGAGGACGAAGACGACGACTAGCATCACAGCGCGGATGAATTCGCCAATTGTTTTGCCGAATTCATCCTGATCGCATAGAATCGGTGGAAGTAGCGGCGTTCCGCTATGTCCTGCTTTCTCTGCGGTCATGCCGGCCGTCAGCATCGGTTGGTTTCATGGCGTCCAAGCCTCTCTCTCCCGACAAACAGAAGCTCGCCGCACAAGAGGCGGCGGAGCTAGACGACAAGCTCGCCTCCAGCGCCAAGCCGGACCTCGAAGACGTCGAGGACGACGACGATGAGGACGACGACGAGCTTGAGCTCGACGACGATGAGGACGAGGATCTCGTCGTCTTTACCGCCCGCGAAGCCGCCGGCGCGCTCGCGACCATCCTGGGCTTCGTCAAGCCGTTCCTGTCCAACTACAAGCGCATCCTGGGCTATGTGGCGTTCGGCGTTACGGTCGAGACGCTGTTCAACGTCATCATGCCGCTCAGTCTGAAGTTCCTGATCGACGACGCGCTCGGCGAGGAGGATTTCCAGGCGCTGTACAAGATCCTCGGCGTGCTCGCGGCCGCCGGCATCTTCACCTCGATCGTCGCGGTCTGGTACGAGCGCTGGGACGCGCGGCTGGCCGCCTGCATCATCTCCGACGTCCGCAAGCGCCTGTTCGAGCACGTCCAGGACCTGCCGGCGGCCTATTTCGGCCGCACCAAGCGCGGCGAAATCCTGTCGCGCTTCTCGGTCGATCTCTCGGCCTTCGAAGGGTCGGTCAAGACCTTTGCCAACAGCGCGGCACTTCCGTTCCTGGAGTTGTTCGCCGGCATCATCCTGATGTTTTTTCTGAACTGGCAGCTCGCGCTGGTTGCGCTGCTGGTGTTTCCGATCACGCTGATCGGCCCGCGCATCCTGACGCCGAAAGCGGTGCAGGCCAACTACGAGCAGAAGCTCAACGAAAGCGCGCTGCTCGGCATGGTGCAGGAGAACGTCGCGGCGCAGGCCGTGATCAAGGCGTTCAGCCTGCAACGCAGGATGTTCGGCTTCTTCAATTTCCGCAACGACGAGACCCGCAACAGGATTGCCGCGGCTGCGTTCCTGTCGACCATGGTGGAGCGGACGGTCACCATCTCGGTGCTGTTGTTGCACCTCGTCGTGCTCGCGATCGGCGCCTATCTCGCAACCAAGGGCCAGATCACGATCGGCACCTTCGTCACCTTCGAGAGCGCATTCTGGGAGGTCTCCTACAACATCGCCCACGTCATGCATTTCATTCCGGTGTCGATCTCCTCGGCAGCCGCGATCCGCCACATGCAGGAGTTGCTGGACGAGCCCACACGCGGCGCCGATCGTCCCGGCGCGCCCGATCTGCCGCGCATCACCCACGACATCACCTTCGACCACGTGACGTTCCAGTATGAAGGCGGCCAGACGCCGGTGTTGGACAATCTCAGCCTCAAGCTCAATGCGGGAAAGAGCATCGCCATCGTCGGCCCCTCCGGCTCCGGCAAGAGCACGCTGCTGAATTTGATCCTGCGGCTCTACGTGCCGGACGAGGGGCGGGTCACCATCGACGGTGTCGATGTCCGCAAGGTGACGCTGGATTCGCTGCGCCGGAGCATGGCGGTGGTGTTCCAGGAGAACATGCTGTTCAACATGTCGATCCGGGAGAACATCCGGCTCGGCAAGGAAGGCGCGACCGACAAGGAGGTGGAGGACGCTGCCAAGAAGGCCGAGATCCACCGCTACATCATGAGCCTGCCGCAGCGCTACGACACCCCGGTCGGTGAGCGCGGCGACACGCTGTCAGGCGGCCAGCGCCAGCGCATCGCGATCGCGCGCGCCATCATCCGCAATCCCTCCGTGCTGCTGCTCGACGAAGCCACCTCGGCGCTCGACCAGACCACGGAGGCCGCGATCAACCGCACGCTGCTGAAGGTCGCCAAGGGCCGCACCATGATCTGGTCGACCCACCGCCTGACCTCGGTGGTCGAGATGGACGAGATCATCGTGATTTCGGGGGGCAGGGCGATCGAGCGCGGCTCGCATGCCGAGCTGCTCGCCAAGAACGGCACCTATCGCAAGCTGTGGAACGACCAGATCCACCAGCCGCACGGCGCGGCCGCTCAGGCCGACGACGACAGCGATGATGACGAAGGCGACGAGGATGAGGACGACCTCGACGCGGATGATGAGGACGACGAGGAGGAGTGACCGAGGAAATTCGGCTCCAGGTGGAACGCCCCTCCCAGTCGCCGCAATAATCCCTGGCTCGACCACGCCATGAAGCGCGCCCAGCGCTGCGCAGTCCAGTACGGGCTCGTCGCAATCGACACCGAGCGGAAGTCGAAGGCTTTCGCCGCCGACCATTCGTCGCAGCCCCGCTTGACCGGGTCGGCGTAGAAGGCGGCGATCTTGTCCGCATCCATCCCGTCGGACGCCAGCCATTGCGGGATGTGGATGTTGCAGAGCCGCTCGACGTCGGTGAACACCTTGTCGCAACCGGTACCGGCGACCGGGCAGGAGGTGGCGAAGGCATCGCCCACCAGCACCACGCCGGGCTGATGGCTGGCATCGTTCACATAGAGATCGACCGGGCGGATCTTCAGCTCGCCGGGAATGTCGAAGGCGCCGGTGATGCGCTTGAGCCGCGGCAGGGCGGCGTCCAGCGTTGCGGCCGGCGCGCGGCGCAGCTCGTGCAGCCACGGATCGTCAAAGCCGCGGTACACGAACAGGTTGGCCCGCATCCGCGTGCCGACCGGAAACAGCGAGATGTAAGGGATGCGGTCGCTCGGCCGCTCCGAAAAATAGGTCAGCGCCGGGAAGTCGAACGCATTCCGCCCGGCCGGCACCACGTCGAACCCGATCGAGATCGAATGGCAGGCGCTGACGATGTTTCGCGTGATGCCGAGCTGGTGACGCAGGCCGACATTCAGGCCGTTGGCGAGCACGATGAGGCGGGCCGAGATCGTCTCGTCGTTGGCGAGCGCGATTCTCGAGCGCTCGGGGCTGGTCTCGACCGACACCGCCTTGGTCCAGATTCGCTCGATGGCTTCGGGAATCTCGTCGCGGATCGCGTTAACCAGCGAATCGTAAAGGATGTTGAATTGCTGGCTCGGCGCCTTGTCGAGCAGGTGCCCGAATCGCGCGATCCAGTTCTCGCCGGAGAACGTCGCGCGGCGCAGCACTGATTCTGCGATTCCAGTCCGCTGGAATCGCTCGACCTGTCCGCGACCGCTGAGTTTTTCGACCCGAAAGTCGGCTGGATAGGTCTGATGCGGGTCGATCAGCACCGCCGAAATGCCGGCGCGCCCGAGCATCGCGGCGGCGGTCGAGCCGGCAAGTCCCCCGCCAATGATGGCAATGTCGGTGTACCGCATGGCGCTTGTCTCTGCCGAAGAGGGCAGATTGACCATCAAGAGGAAAAAAAGCCTTAGCATTGGTTATAAAAGTACATTTCTCCCGGGTATAATCTGCTCGCGGCCTAGCGGAACCGGTAGTTCGATCCCATATCGGGAAGGTGCGGGAAGAGAGGGCGAACAGGCTTTTTCTTCAGGCGCGATAAGCGCTTTCTGACGGTCATTTCACCTTGACTTGACCGATTCTCACTTATAGAAAGCGCCTCACTTGACGACAGGCGGTGAGCATAGCCAACGTCGGAACGGGCCACCCGTTGATCCCCAGGGATTTGATCTCCAGGGGTCGCTAAAGGCGGGCACCAACCTCGACCAATGCCGCTCAAACGCTGTCGATAATAGCTAGGCAATGCCAGTGCGATTTTAGGCCTCTGGAGCATGTTCTCCTGAGACCGAATTCGGATGCATGACCTCAGTGCGCGGGCCGCGGCTTTATGCTGGTTGGCCTTGATACTGCGGTCCTCTGTGGCGTCGAAACGCTTTCCGCTCAGTGATGGAGCGGTTGGCGCAATTTCGCTTTGTGCGGATTGTTCCGTGCGAGGTGGCCCCGTCGGGTGGGTAGCTCGAAAGAATTTGCGGTCCCGGCAACGGGCCGCGGCAAGACAGCGGGCCCGCAAGGGGCTGCGATAACAAAGGGTAAGGCCAGGATGCCGACGATCAACCAGCTGATCGCTCAACCGCGTGAAGTGCAGAAGTCGCGCAAGAAGGTGCCGGCGCTGCAGCAGTCGCCGCAGAAGCGTGGTGTTTGCACCCGCGTCTACACCACGACCCCGAAGAAGCCGAACTCGGCGCTTCGTAAGGTTGCCAAGGTGCGCCTGACCAACGGCTTCGAGGTGATCGGCTACATCCCCGGTGAGGGCCATAACCTCCAGGAGCACTCGGTGGTCATGATCCGCGGCGGCCGCGTCAAGGACTTGCCCGGCGTGCGCTACCACATCCTCCGCGGCGTTCTGGATACCCAGGGCGTCAAGAACCGTAAGCAGCGTCGTTCGAAGTACGGCGCCAAGCGTCCGAAGTAAGCGGGAACCAGCTCAATGTCTCGTCGCCACTCAGCGGAAAAGCGCGAAGTTCTTCCCGATCCGAAGTTCGGGAACATCATCGTCACGAAGTTCATGAACTCGGTGATGTACGCCGGCAAGAAGTCGGTCGCCGAAGGCATCGTCTACGGTGCGTTCGGTCTCATCGAAGCCAAGACCAAGCAGAGCCCGCTCGGCGTGTTCGAGCAGGCGCTCGAGAACGTCATGCCGACGATCGAAGTGCGCTCCCGCCGCGTCGGCGGCGCGACCTACCAGGTTCCGGTCGAGGTTCGCTCGGTGCGCCGTCAGGCGCTGGGCATCCGCTGGCTGATCTCGGCTGCGCGCGAGCGCAACGAGAAGACGATGACCGAGCGGCTCTCCGCGGAGCTCCTGGACGCATCGAACAACCGCGGCAACGCCGTCAAGAAGCGTGAAGACGTGCACCGGATGGCGGAAGCCAACCGCGCCTTCTCGCACTATCGCTGGTAACGGCGGCACACGGAATCTAAGGAACAGCCCATGCCTCGCGTTCATGCCATAGAGAATTACCGCAACTTCGGTATCATGGCGCATATCGATGCCGGCAAGACCACGACCACCGAGCGCATCCTCTATTACACCGGCAAGAGCCACAAGATCGGCGAAGTGCACGAAGGTGCCGCGACGATGGACTGGATGGAGCAGGAGCAGGAGCGTGGCATCACGATCACCTCGGCTGCGACCACCGCGTTCTGGGCCGGCAAGCGCCTGAACATTATCGACACTCCCGGCCACGTCGACTTCACCATTGAAGTCGAGCGTTCGCTGCGCGTGCTCGACGGCGCTGTCTGCGTGCTCGACTCGAACCAGGGTGTTGAGCCCCAGACCGAGACCGTTTGGCGTCAGGGCGACAAGTACAAGGTTCCGCGCATTGTCTTCGCCAACAAGATGGACAAGACCGGCGCCGACTTCTTCAAGTGCCTGGCCGACATCGTCGATCGCCTCGGCGCCAAGCCGATCGCGATCCAGCTTCCGATCGGTGCCGAGAACAACTTCAAGGGTCTCGTCGACCTCGTGAAGATGCAGGGCATCATCTGGAACGATGAATCGCTCGGCGCGAAGTTCGACTATGTCGATATCCCGGAAGATCTGGTCGAGCAGGCCAAGGAATACCGCGAGAAGATGGTGGAAGCCGCCGTCGAGCTTGACGACGATGCGCTTGCCGCTTTCCTCGATGGCAACGAGCCGGACGAAGCCACGCTGAAGCGGCTGATCCGCAAAGCGGTGCTGACCGGCGCGTTCTACCCCGTGCTGTGCGGTTCGGCCTTCAAGAACAAGGGCGTACAGCCGCTGCTCGACGCCGTCGTCGACTATCTGCCGTCGCCGATCGACGTGCCCGCGATCAAGGGCACCGACGATCGCGGCAACGAGGTCGTGCGCAAGGCCGACGACAAGGAGCCGCTCGCGCTGCTCGCGTTCAAGATCATGGACGACCCGTTCGTCGGCACCATCACCTTCTGCCGCATCTACTCTGGTGTTCTCCAGAGCGGCACGGGCGTCGTGAACTCGACGCGCGAGAAGAAGGAGCGCATCGGGCGCATGCTGCTGATGCATGCGAACAACCGCGAAGACATCAAGGAAGCCTATGCCGGCGACATCGTCGCGCTGGCCGGCCTGAAGGAAGCGCGCACCGGTGACACGCTGTGCGATCCCGACAAGCAGGTGATCCTCGAAAAGATGGAATTCCCCGAGCCGGTCATCGAGATCGCGATCGAGCCGAAGTCCAAGGCCGACCAGGAAAAGCTGGGTGTCGCGCTGGCGAAGCTCGCTGCGGAGGATCCGTCCTTCCGCGTCTCGACCGACCAGGAGTCCGGCCAGACCATCCTCAAGGGCATGGGCGAACTCCATCTCGACATCAAGGTCGACATTCTTCGTCGCACCTACAAGGTCGATGCGAACATCGGCGCGCCGCAGGTGGCGTTCCGTGAGCGCGTGACCAAGAAGGCCGAGGTCAAGTACACCCACAAGAAGCAGACCGGCGGTACCGGTCAGTTCGCGGAAGTGTCGATCGTGGTCGAGCCGAACGAGCCCGGCAAGGGCTACGAGTTCGAGTCCAAGATCGTCGGCGGTGCGGTTCCGAAGGAATACATCCCCGGCGTTGAAAAGGGCCTCAACAGCGTGATGAGCTCTGGCGTTGTCGCGGGCTTCCCCGTGGTCGACGTCAAGGTTCAGCTCGTCGACGGCAAGTATCACGACGTCGACTCGTCGGCGCTCGCCTTCGAAATCGCATCGCGCGCGGCTTTCCGCGAAGCGCTGCAGAAGGGCAAGTCCGTCCTGCTCGAGCCGATCATGAAGGTCGAAGTGGTGACCCCGGAAGACTACACCGGCTCGGTCATCGGCGACCTGAATTCCCGGCGCGGTCAGATCCAGGGGCAGGACATGCGCGGCAACGCTAACGTCATCAACGCGATGGTGCCGCTCATGAACATGTTTGGTTACGTGAATAACCTGCGCTCGATGAGCCAGGGTCGCGCAACCTTCACCATGCAGTTCGACCACTACGCAGAAGCGCCGGCCAACGTGTCGGCAGAAGTCCAGAAGAAGTTTGCCTGATTGTCGTCGGTCTCGAACTGACGATTGAACGGAGAGTCAAATGGCCAAAGCAAAGTTTGAACGTAACAAGCCCCACTGCAACATCGGCACCATCGGTCACGTCGACCATGGCAAGACCTCGCTGACCGCGGCGATCACCAAGATCCTCGCTGAAACTGGTGGTGCGACGTTCACGGCGTACGACCAGATCGATAAGGCGCCGGAAGAGAAGGCGCGCGGCATCACCATCTCGACCGCACACGTCGAGTATGAGACCAAGAACCGCCACTACGCCCACGTCGACTGCCCCGGCCACGCCGACTACGTGAAGAACATGATCACCGGCGCCGCCCAGATGGACGGTGCGATCCTGGTCGTGTCGGCCGCTGACGGCCCGATGCCGCAGACCCGCGAGCACATCCTGCTCGCCCGCCAGGTCGGCGTGCCCGCGCTCGTCGTGTTCCTCAACAAGTGCGACATGGTCGACGATCCGGAGCTGCTCGAGCTCGTCGAGCTCGAAGTTCGCGAGCTGCTCTCCAAGTACGACTTCCCGGGCGACAAAATCCCGATCATCAAGGGTTCGGCTCTCGCCGCTCTCGAAGATTCCGACAAGAAGCTCGGCCACGAAGCGATCCTCGAGCTGATGAAGAACGTCGACGAGTACATCCCGCAGCCGGAGCGTCCGATCGACCAGCCGTTCCTCATGCCGGTTGAAGACGTGTTCTCGATCTCGGGTCGCGGCACCGTCGTGACCGGCCGTGTCGAGCGCGGCATCGTCAAGGTCGGCGAGGAAATCGAGATCGTCGGTCTCCGTGCCACCCAGAAGACCACCGTCACCGGCGTCGAAATGTTCCGCAAGCTACTTGATCAGGGCCAGGCCGGCGACAACATCGGTGCGCTGCTCCGCGGCACCAAGCGCGAAGACGTCGAGCGCGGCCAGGTGCTGTGCAAGCCGGGTTCGGTCAAGCCGCACACCAAGTTCAAGGCTGAGGCTTACATCCTCACCAAGGAAGAGGGCGGTCGCCACACCCCGTTCTTCACCAACTACCGTCCGCAGTTCTACTTCCGCACCACCGACGTGACCGGTGTCGTGCATCTGCCGGAAGGTACCGAGATGGTGATGCCGGGCGACAACATCGCGATGGAAGTGCACCTGATCGTGCCGATCGCGATGGAAGAGAAGCTCCGTTTCGCGATCCGCGAAGGTGGCCGCACCGTCGGCGCCGGCGTCGTCGCTTCGATCATCGAGTAATCACGCGAATAGGGAATGGCGAGTGGCGAGTGGATGAAGTCCATTCGCTATTCGCTACTCGCCACTCACTAAGAAAGACACGGCAATGAACGGCCAAAATATTCGCATCCGTCTCAAGGCGTTCGACCATCGTATCCTCGATACGTCGACCCGCGAGATCGTGAACACGGCGAAGCGCACCGGTGCGCAGGTCCGCGGACCCATTCCGCTGCCCACCCGCATCGAGAAGTTCACCGTCAACCGTTCGCCCCACGTCGACAAGAAGAGCCGCGAACAGTTCGAGATGCGCACTCACAAGCGCCTGCTCGACATCGTCGATCCGACCCCGCAGACCGTCGATGCTTTGATGAAGCTCGACCTGGCCGCCGGTGTCGACGTCGAGATCAAGCTCTAAGATTTTTGGATCACGTTCGCACCTCGCGGACAGAAAGAACAGGAAGCACGCCGATGCGCTCCGGAGTGATCGCACAAAAGGTCGGGATGACGCGGGTCTTTACAGAGGCCGGCGAACATATCCCCGTGACCGTGCTGAAGCTCGGCAATTGCCAGGTCGTAGGCCACCGCACTGAAGAGAAGAACGGTTACGTCGCGCTCCAGCTTGGTTCTGGCAGCCGCAAGACCGTGTACATGCCCAAGGCAGAGCGCGGCCAGTTCGCGGTCGCCAAGGTCGAGCCGAAGCGGCAGGTCGAGGAGTTCCGCGTTTCCGCGGACGCCATGATCCCCGTCGGCGCCGAGATCCTCGCCGACCACTTCGTCGTCGGCCAGTTCGTCGACGTCACCGGCACCTCGGTCGGTAAGGGCTTTGCCGGCGGTATGAAGCGCTGGAACTTCGGCGGTCTGCGCGCCACGCACGGTGTGTCGGTTTCGCACCGTTCGATCGGTTCGACCGGTGGTCGTCAGGACCCCGGCAAGACCTGGAAGAACAAGAAGATGCCCGGCCATATGGGTGTCGACCGCATCACCACGCTCAACCTTCGCGTTGTTCAGCTCGATGTCGAGCGTGGCCTGATCCTCGTCGAAGGCGCCGTTCCCGGCTCCAAGGGCGGCTGGATCCGCGTGCGCGACGCCGTCAAGAAGCCGCTGCCGAAGGATGCTCCGAAGCCCGGCAAGTTCAAGGTTGCGGGCGGCGAAGCCGAGGCTGCGGCCCAGCAAGAGGGTGCGTGAGATGGAACTGAAGGTCACCACCCTCGAGGGCAAGGAAGCCGGCTCGGTCCAGCTTTCCGACGCCATTTTCGGCCTTGAGCCGCGTCAGGACATCATTGCGCGTTGCGTGCAGTGGCAGCTCAACAAGCGTCAGGCCGGCACCCACAAGGCCAAGGGCCGCGCCGAGATCTGGCGCACCGGCAAGAAGATGTACAAGCAGAAGGGCACCGGCGGTGCTCGTCACGGCTCGGCCCGCGTGCCGCAGTTCCGCGGCGGCGGTCGTGCCTTCGGTCCGGTCGTGCGTTCGCACGCCACCGATCTGCCGAAGAAGGTCCGTGCGCTCGCGCTCAAGCATGCGCTCTCGGCCAAGGCCAAGGACGGCGATCTGCTCGTGATCGACAAGGCCGCCCTGGAAGCCGCCAAGACCAAGGCGCTGCTTGGTCACTTCTCGGGCCTCGGCTTGACCAACGCGCTGATCATCGACGGTGCCGAGCTCAACAACGGCTTTGCCGCCGCGGCCCGCAACATCCCGAACATGGACGTGCTGCCGATCCAGGGCATCAACGTCTATGACATCCTGCGCCGTCAGAAGCTCGTTCTGACCAAGGCCGCCATCGATGCGCTGGAGGCGCGCTTCAAATGACGAAGAATATCGAGGCTCGCCATTACGACGTGATCGTCGCCCCGGTCGTCACCGAAAAGGCGACGCTTGCGTCCGAGCACAACAAGGTCCTGTTCAAGGTGGCCGCCAAGGCGACCAAGCCGCAGATCAAGGAAGCGATCGAGAAGCTGTTTGACGTCAAGGTCAAGAGCGTCAACACGCTAGTCCGCAAGGGCAAGACCAAGATCTTCCGCGGCAATCTCGGCTCGCAGTCGAACACCAAGCGCGCGATCGTGACCCTCGAAGAGGGCCACCGGATCGACGTCACCACCGGTCTGTAAGGTCGTACGACGATGGCACTGAAGACATTCAATCCCACGACGCCGGGCCAGCGCCAGCTGGTCATGGTCGATCGTTCGGCGCTCTACAAGGGCAAGCCGGTCAAGGCGCTTACCGAAGGCAAGCACTCTTCGGGCGGCCGCAACAGCACCGGTCGCATCACCGTTCGCTTCCGCGGTGGTGGTCACAAGAGGACGCTGCGCACCGTCGACTTCAAGCGTGAGAAGATCGACGTTCCTGCGACCGTCGAGCGGCTGGAATACGATCCGAACCGCACCGGCTTCATCGCCCTGATCAAGTATCAGGACGGCGAGCAGGCCTACATCCTGGCGCCGCAGCGGCTGGCCGTGGGCGACACCATCGTCGCCGGCAACTATGTCGACGTGAAGCCGGGCAACGTCATGCCGCTCGGCAACATGCCGGTCGGCACGATCATCCACAACATCGAGGTCAAGATCGGCAAGGGCGGCCAGCTCGCCCGTTCCGCCGGCACCTACGCCCAGCTCGTCGGTCGCGACCAGGACTACGTCATCATCCGCCTGAACTCGGGCGAGCAGCGCCTGGTGCACGGCCGTTGCCGCGGCACGATCGGTGCGGTGTCGAACCCCGATCACATGAACACCTCGATCGGCAAGGCTGGTCGTAATCGCTGGTTGGGTCGTAAGCCGCACAACCGCGGCGTTTCGATGAACCCGATCGACCATCCGCACGGCGGTGGTGAAGGTCGTACCTCGGGCGGTCGCCACCCGGTTACTCCGTGGGGCAAGCCGACCAAGGGCAAGAAGACCCGCACCAACAAGTCGACCAACAAATTCATTCTCCTAAGCCGCCACAAGCGGAAGAAGTAAGGAACGCCGGACATGGTTCGTTCAGTCTGGAAAGGCCCGTTCGTCGAGGGTTCTCTGCTCAAGAAGGCAGATGCCGCGCGCGCGTCCGGCCGTCACGACGTCATCAAGATCTGGAGCCGTCGCTCGACGATCCTGCCGCAGTTCGTCGGCCTGACCTTCGGCGTCTACAACGGTCAGAAGCACGTGCCGGTGGCCGTCAACGAGGAAATGGTCGGTCACAAGTTCGGCGAGTTCTCGCCGACCCGGACCTTCCATGGCCACTCCGGCGACAAGAAAGCCAAGAAGGCTTGAGGATTAAACGATGAGCAAACCTAAGCGCGAACGGAGCCTCGCCGAGAACGAGGCCAAGGCGGTCGCCCGGATGCTGCGGGTGAGCCCGCAGAAGCTCAACCTGGTCGCCCAGCTCATTCGCGGCCGGAAGGCTTCCGCTGCGCTCGCCGACCTGCAGTTTTCGCGCAAGCGGATCGCGGTTGACGTGAAGAAGTGCCTGGAATCGGCTATCGCCAATGCCGAGAACAACCACGACCTCGACGTTGACGATCTCGTCGTGGCGCAGGCCTTCGTCGGCAACGGTCTCGTGATGAAGCGCTTTGCCGCTCGCGGCCGCGGCCGCTCGGGCCGGGTCTACAAACCATTTTCGCAGCTGACGATCATTGTGCGTCAGGTCGAAGCCGAAGCAGCAGCGGCTTAAGGGTCGCAGGAGAATACGATGGGTCAAAAGATCAATCCGATCGGTCTGCGTCTCGGCATCAACCGGACCTGGGATTCCCGCTGGTTCGCCGGCAAGCAGGAGTACGGCAAGCTGCTGCATGAGGACGTCAAGATCCGCGAGATCCTGCACAAGGAGCTCAAGCAGGCGGCCGTCGCCCGAATCGTGATCGAGCGTCCGCACAAGAAGTGCCGCGTCACCATCCACTCGGCTCGTCCGGGCGTGGTGATCGGCAAGAAGGGCGCCGACATCGACAAGCTTCGCAAGAAGGTCGCGGACATCACCTCGTCCGACGTCGTCATCAACATCGTCGAAATCCGCAAGCCGGAGCTCGATGCGACGCTGGTGGCCGAATCGATCGCGCAGCAGCTCGAGCGCCGCGTGGCGTTCCGTCGCGCCATGAAGCGCGCCGTTCAATCGGCGATGCGTCTCGGCGCGGAAGGCATCCGCATCAACTGCTCGGGTCGTCTGGGCGGTGCTGAAATCGCGCGCATGGAGTGGTACCGCGAAGGTCGCGTGCCGCTGCACACGCTGCGCGCCGACATCGACTACGGCGTTGCGACCGCGTTCACGACCTTCGGCACCTGCGGCGTCAAGGTCTGGATCTTCAAGGGCGAGATCCTCGAGCACGATCCGATGGCCCAGGACAAGAGAATGGCCGAAGGCGAGACCGGCGGCGGTGGTGATCGTGGTGGCCGTCAGCGCCGCGACCACGCTGCGGCCTGACGCCAGCACAGAGAATTTGAGGGCTTAAAGCCATGATGCAACCTAAGAAAACGAAGTTCCGGAAGGCGCATAAGGGCCGCATCCACGGCGTTGCGTCTTCGGGCGCGACGTTGGCGTTCGGCCAGTTCGGCCTGAAGGCGACCGAGCCTGAGCGCGTCACCGCGCGCCAGATCGAAGCGGCCCGCCGCGCGCTGACCCGCCACATGAAGCGTGCCGGCCGCGTCTGGATCCGCGTATTCCCCGACGTTCCGGTGTCGAAGAAGCCGGCCGAAGTCCGCATGGGCTCCGGCAAGGGTTCGCCGGAATTGTGGGTCGCCCGCGTCAAGCCGGGCCGGGTGCTGTTCGAGATCGACGGCGTCAACACCCAGACCGCGCGTGAAGCGCTGACGCTGGCGGCCGCCAAGCTGCCGATCAAGACGCGCTTCGTCGAGCGCATTGCGGAGTAATGGCCATGGCCCAGATGAAGATCGAAGACATCCGCGCGATGAGCCCCGACCAGCAGGACGACGCCGTCCTGAACCTGAAGAAGGAGCGCTTCAACCTGCGCTTCCAGCGCGCCACCGGGCAGCTCGAGAACACCTCGCGCCTGCGCGAGGCTCGCCGCGACATCGCCCGTATCAAGACCGTCGCCGCGCAGAAGCGCGCGAAAGAGAAGTAAGGGGCTTACGAATATGCCGAAACGTACTTTGCAAGGCGTGGTCGTCAGCGACAAGACTGCCAAGACCGTCGTGGTGCGCGTCGATCGCCGCTTTACGCATCCGATCTACAAGAAGACGATCCGCCGTTCGAAGAACTACCACGCGCACGACGAGAACAACGAGTTCAAGCCGGGCGACATGGTGTGGATCGAGGAATCGAAGCCGATTTCGAAGTTGAAGTCCTGGATCGTGATCCGGGGCGAGCACAAGAAAAGCGCCTGATCTGTTGGCTTTGGCCGACTGACTTCAGGGAAATGTTGAGCGCCGGCTAGGCTGGCGCAAAGAGAAAGAGGACGAGGTGCATCAATGATTCAGATGCAGACCAACCTCGACGTGGCCGATAATTCTGGCGCACGCCGTGTTATGTGTATCAAGGTGCTCGGGGGCTCCAAGCGCCGCTACGCCACGATCGGCGACATCATCGTCGTCTCGATCAAGGAAGCGATTCCGCGTGGCAAGGTGAAGAAGGGCGACGTGATGAAGGCCGTCGTGGTGCGTGTCCGCAAGGACATCCGCCGCGCTGACGGTTCGGTCATCCGGTTCGACCGCAACGCAGCCGTTCTGATCAACAATCAGTCCGAGCCGGTCGGCACCCGTATCTTCGGGCCCGTGCCGCGCGAGCTGCGCGCCAAGAACCACATGAAGATCATTTCGCTCGCGCCGGAGGTGTTGTGATGGCTGCGAAGATCCGCAAGGGCGACAAGGTCGTCGTGCTGACCGGCCGCGACAAGGGTCGCACCGGTGAAGTGTTCGAAGTCCGCCCCGACGCCGGCACGGCGCTGGTGCGTGGCATCAACATGGTCAAGCGTCACCAGAAGCAGACGCAGGCCCAGGAGGGCGGCATCATCTCGAAGGAGTCGCCGATCCAACTGTCCAACATCGCGTATGTCGGCAAGGACGGAAAGCCGACCCGCGTCGGATTCAAGATTTTGGCTGACGGCAAGAAGGTCCGCATCGCCAAGAGCTCGGGAGCTGAGATCGATGGCTGAGGCCGCTTACACCCCGCGCCTGCGCGCGGAATACGATGCGAAGATCCGCACGGCCATGACCGAGAAGTTCGGTTATGAGAACGTCATGCAGGTTCCGCGCCTGGACAAGATCGTGCTGAACATGGGCGTTGGCGATTCCGTCAACGACCGCAAGAAGGCCGAGACCGCCGCTGCCGAGTTGAGCCAGATCGCCGGCCAGAAGGCGATCGTGACCTATTCGCGTATCGCGATCGCGACCTTCAAGCTGCGTGAGAATCAGCCGATCGGCTGCAAGGTCACGCTGCGCAAGGCCCGTATGTACGAGTTCATCGATCGCCTGGTGACGGTCGCGCTGCCGCGCGTCCGCGACTTCCGCGGCCTGAACCCGAAGAGCTTTGACGGTCGCGGCAACTACTCGCTCGGCATCAAGGAGCACATCATTTTCCCCGAGATCGACTTCGACAAGGTCACGGAAGCCCGCGGTATGGACATCACCGTCTGCACCACGGCCAAGACCGACGAAGAGGCGAGGGCCTTGTTGACCGCTTTCAATTTCCCGTTCCGGCAGTGAGACGCTGACCTAAAGCCTCTCAAACGCGGATACCCAGGAGCCAAGCATGGCAAAGAAGAGTTCAGTCGAGAAGAACAACCGGCGCAAGCGGATGGTGAAGAACGCCGCCCCGAAGCGCGAGCGGTTGAAGGCGATCATCGCCGACAAGACGCTGCCGATGGAGGAGCGGTTCGCCGCGACCCTGAAGCTGGCGGAAATGCCGCGCAATTCGTCGGCCACCCGCATTCGTCTGCGTTGCGAGCTGTCGGGCCGCCCGCGCTCGAATTACCGCAAGAACAAGCTGTCCCGTATCGCGCTGCGCGACCTTGGCTCCAAGGGCATGGTCCCGGGCCTCGTGAAGTCGAGCTGGTAAGGAGGGTCGTTTAGATGTCTACGCACGATCCAATCAGCGATCTGATCACCCGTATCCGCAACGCGCAGATGCGCGCCAAGAGCAAGGTCTCCACGCCCGGCTCGAAGATGCGCGAGAACGTCCTCGAAGTGCTCAAGAGCGAGGGCTACATCCGCGGTTACGCCACGCTCGAGCACTCCTCGGGCCGCAGTGAGATCGAGATCGAGCTGAAGTATTTCGACGGCGAGCCCGTCATCCGCGAGATCGAACGTGTCTCCAAGCCCGGGCGTCGCGTGTACGCCTCGGTGAAGAACCTGCCGCGGGTCAATAACGGACTCGGTATTTCGGTGTTGTCGACGCCGAAGGGGATCATGGCCGACCACAGTGCGCGTGAAGCGAACGTGGGCGGTGAAGTCCTCTTCACGGTGTTCTGAGAAGGATTTTTGATCCATGTCACGTGTTGGCAAAAGGCCTGTTGCGGTGCCGTCCGGAGTGACCGCGACCGTCGACGGGCAGACCGTCAAGATGAAGGGGCCGAAGGGCCAGCTTCAGTTCGTCGTCCATGACGACGTCGAGGTGAAGCTCGAGAGCGGCCAGATCAAGGTGAACCCGCGGGTCGAGACCAACCGCGCGCGGGCGCTGTACGGTACCGCTCGCGCCCAGGTCGCGAATCTGGTCGAAGGCGTCACCAAGGGCTTCGAGAAGAAGCTCGAAATCACCGGCGTCGGTTACCGCGCCGCGATGCAGGGCAAGAACCTGCAGCTCGCGCTCGGCTACAGCCACGACGTGGTCTACACGATCCCGGAAGGGATCACGATCACGGTGCCGAAGCCCACCGAGATCACGGTGACGGGCAGCGACATCCAGCGTGTCGGCCAGGTCGCCGCCGAGATTCGCTCCTATCGTCCGCCGGAGCCCTACAAGGGCAAGGGCGTGAAGTATGTTGGCGAATTCATCTTCCGCAAGGAAGGCAAGAAGAAGTAACGGAGCCGGTCATGTCCAAAGCCAAGGTTACAAATGCCCGGCGCAAGCGGAGTGTGCGGCTGAAGCTGCGCCGCTCCGGTGCTGGCCGCCCGCGTCTGTCGGTGTTCCGCTCGTCCAAGCACATCTACGCCCAGGTCATCGACGACCTGAAGGGCGAGACGCTGGCCTCTGCCTCGTCGCTCGAGAAGTCGATGCGCGACGGCGGCAAGACCGGCGCCGACATCGATGCGGCGAAGGCGGTCGGCAAGCTGCTGGCCGAGCGCGCCGCCGAGAAGGGCGTCAAGGAAGTCGTGTTCGATCGCGGCAGCTACCTCTACCATGGGCGCGTCAAGGCACTGGCCGACGCTGCGCGTGAGAGCGGGCTGAGCTTCTAACAGAATTTGAGGATTGAGGCGCAAGCCTCTGAAGGATTGGAAAAATGGCAGAACGCGAACAACGTGGTGGACGCGATCAACGCGGCGGCGGACGTGACCGCCAGCAGCGCGAGGAGCGCGACAGTGAGTTCGTCGACAAGCTCGTCCACATCAACCGCGTGGCCAAGGTCGTCAAGGGCGGCAAGCGCTTCGGTTTCGCAGCGCTGGTCGTGATCGGCGATCAGAAGGGCCGCGCCGGCTTCGGTCACGGCAAGGCGCGCGAAGTGCCTGAGGCGATCCGCAAGGCCACCGAGTCCGCCAAGCGCAACCTGACCCGCGTGTCGCTGCGCGAGGGCCGTACGCTGCATCACGACATCGCCGGCCGTCATGGCGCGGGCCGTGTCTACCTGCGTGCAGCTCCGGCCGGTACCGGTATCATCGCCGGCGGTCCGATGCGCGCCGTGTTCGAGACGCTCGGCGTCCAGGACGTGGTGGCGAAGTCGATCGGCTCGTCGAATCCGTACAACATGGTTCGCGCGACCTTCGATGCGCTGAAGCATCAGGATAGCCCGCGTTCGGTCGCGGCGCGCCGCAATATCAAGGTGTCCACCCTTCAGGGTCGTCGCGTCGGCGGCGATGCCGAGGCGGCTGCGGACTAACGAACGCTTTTCGGAGTAGACGACGATGGCCAAGGACGCCGCAATGTCCGCAAAGACGATCAAGCTCGAGCAGACCGGCAGCGCGATCCGCCGCCATCACTCGCAGCGTTCGACGCTGATCGGGCTCAAGCTCAACAAGATCGGCCGCACCAGCGAACTGCCGGATACCCCGGCGGTCCGCGGCATGATCGAAAAGGTTCACCATCTCGTTCGCATTGTCGACGAGAAGTAAAATTGCGCGCATGATCCCGAACCGGTTTTCGGACCAGATCATGCGCAAAACACAAGGAGCAGGGCGATGAAGCTCAGCGATATCGCCGACAATGCCGGCTCGCGCAAGAAGCGCATGCGCGTCGGCCGTGGCATCGGTTCGGGCAAGGGCAAGCAGTCCGGCCGCGGCGGCAAGGGCCAGACCGCGCGTTCGGGCGTGCGCATCAAGGGTTTCGAAGGTGGCCAGATGCCGTTGCATCGCCGTCTGCCCAAGCGCGGCTTCAACAACATCTTCCGCGTGGAGTTCGCCGAGATCAATCTCGACCGGCTCCAGGATGCGGTTGATGCCAAGAAGCTCGACACCGGCAGCGTCGTCAACGTTGAGGCCCTGGTGAGGGCCGGCGTGCTGCGCCGCGCCAAGGGTGGCCTGCGGTTGCTCGGCCGCGGCGAGCTCAAGGCCAAGCTGAACATCGAAGTCCATGGTGCCACCAAGACCGCGATCGAAGCGGTCGAGAAGGCCGGTGGTTCAGTGAAGATCCTCGCCCCTGCCAAGGAAGAAGGCGAGGCGGCGTAACAACTGCGTCATTGGCCCGCGCCTCGCGGGCCTTTGCGCATGCGGGACGATGGACTTATCGAAGCCGAAGCCCCAGATAATGTCCGGCGTCCGCTAAATTAGCCCGGCCGCGGGTATGACGGCGCAAAAGGCGGCGGGAGAAAGTCCAATATGGCCTCAGCAGCGGAACAACTGGCAGCCAACCTCAATTTCGGCGCGTTCGCCAAGGCCGACGAACTGAAGAAGCGCATCTGGTTCACCCTGGGTGCGCTGCTCGTTTATCGGCTCGGAACCTACATCCCGCTGCCCGGCATCGATCCCAACATCTGGGAGCAGGTGTTCCGCTCGCAGGCAGGCGGCATCCTCGGCATGTTCAACATGTTCGCCGGCGGTGGCATCCACCGCATGGCGATCTTCGCGCTGAACATCATGCCGTACATCTCGGCCTCGATCATCATCCAGCTCCTTACCACCGTCTCGCCGCAGCTCGAGGCGCTGAAGAAGGAAGGCGAGGCGGGCCGCAAGACGCTGAACCAGTACACCCGCTACCTCACGGTGATCCTGGCCGCGTTCCAGTCCTACGGCATCGCAGTCGGCCTCGAAGGCGCCGGCAACGTCGTCAGCGACCCCGGCATGTTCTTCCGTCTCTCCACCGCGATCACGCTGACCGGCGGCACCATGTTCCTGATGTGGCTGGGTGAGCAGATCACCTCGCGCGGCATCGGCAACGGTATCTCGCTGATCATTCTCTCCGGTATCGTTGCGGAGCTGCCCGCGGCGCTGGCCAACATGCTCGAGCTCGGCCGTCAGGGCGCGATGTCGACCGGCCTGATCCTGGTCGTGATCGTGATGGCGGTCGCCGTGATCGCCTTCATCGTGTTCATGGAGCGGGCCCAGCGCCGCCTCCTGATCCAGTATCCGAAGCGCCAGGTTGGCAACAAGATGTTCGAGGGCCAGTCCTCGCATCTGCCGCTCAAGCTCAACACCTCCGGCGTGATCCCGCCGATCTTCGCGTCCTCGCTGCTGCTCTTGCCGACCACGGTTGCGAACTTCAACGCGGGCAGTGGGCCGGAATGGTTCCAGTGGATCACCACCCAGCTCGGCCACGGCCGTCCGCTGTTCCTGATCCTCTATCTCGCGCTGATCGTGTTCTTCGCCTTCTTCTACACCGCGATCGTGTTCAACCCGACCGAGACCGCGGACAATCTGAAGAAGCATGGCGGCTTCGTCCCGGGCATCCGACCGGGCGAGCGTACCGCGGAATATATCGACTACGTGCTGTCGCGCATCACCGTGCTCGGCGCGATCTATCTGGCGATCGTCTGCTTGATCCCGGAAATCCTGATCTCCTATGCCTCGGTGCCGTTCTACTTCGGCGGCACCTCGCTGCTGATCGTGGTCAGCGTCACCATGGATACGGTGGCGCAGGTGCAGGGCTATCTGCTCGCCCATCAGTATGAAGGCCTGATCCGCAAGTCGAAGCTGCGGGGCCGCCGCCGCTAAGACGCGGCGTCCTCTCGAGGCGGCGCGCCCGCGCCGCCGATTCGCCGCGCGAGCAACGCGCGGCGCCCGCCGAGGCGATCAGCTAGTCATTCGGCCGCATCGGCGGAGCTGCTCTCACCGCAGCACAATCACTGATTTCAAAGGCCTTCTTGGCGTCCGGGCATTTGCTCCCCTATGATATGGGTGGCGGTGCGGCGCCGATTATGATTTGCACTGCTACTGAACTTTCAAACACGGGTGCGCGACGTATCGCTCACCATTCGGGGGGCGTACGCCGATGAGAATTATACTTCTGGGACCGCCGGGGTCAGGCAAGGGGACCCAGGCGCAACTGCTGGTGCAGCGCTATGGCATCGTCCAGCTCTCGACCGGCGAAATGTTGCGTGCAGCCGTCGCGGCGGGAACGCCGGTCGGTCTGAAGGCCAAGGAGATCATGGCCGGCGGCGGGCTCGTGCCCGATGAGGTTGTGGTGGGCATCATCTCCGACCGCATCGACCAGGCGGATGCGAAGAACGGTTTCATCCTCGATGGTTTTCCGCGCACCGTGCCGCAGGCCGAGGCGCTCGATGATCTGCTCCGGCACAAGCATCTCAAGCTCGACGCCGTGATCGAGCTCCGCGTCAACGAGAGCGCGCTGCTGAGCCGCGTCGAGACCCGCGTCGCCCAGATGCGGGAGCGCGGGGAGGAGGTCCGGGTCGACGACACCCCGGAGGTCCTGACCAAGCGGTTAGCCAGCTACCGCAGCCAGACGGAACCGCTGATTCACTATTATTCCGAGCGTCGGAAGCTCTCCACCATCGACGGCATGATGGCCATCGACGAAGTCACCCGCGCCATCCACCGCCAGCTGCTGGCGCTCGGCGCGGTTGAACCCAGGAGCCATGCCCGCAGCGCGGCCAAGGCCGCGCCTGCCAGGACGGGGGCCAAGAAGGCCAAGGTGGCGAAGAAGACGGCCAAAAAGCCAGCGAAAGCGGCCAAAAAGGCTGCCAAATCGGCTAAATCCGCAAAAAAGGCCGTGAAGAGCGCCAAAAAAGCGACCAAGAAGGCAACTAAGAGAACGGTCAAGAAAACGGTCAAAAAGGCCGTCAAAAAAGGTTCGAAGAAGAGTCCAAAAAAGGTCACGAAAAAGCGAGCCAAGCGCTAGCGGCGGTTGACGAAAGCCCCCTGAATCCCTTAATAAGCCCCGCATCCAAGTCGGATAGTTTCAAACGATGCCGGGCCCCAGGAAGACCAGGGGTGGGCGTCGTGTTCGCGTTTGTGAACACCTGCCCGAGAAACATAAGCACTTAAAGCCCGATTCCTGACGAGGGATCGGCGACAGGAGAGAAGGCCGTGGCCCGTATTGCCGGCGTGAACATCCCGACCAACAAGCGCGTGCTGATCGCGCTCCAGTACATCCATGGCATCGGCCAGAAGATCGCTGGTGAGATCCTCGAAAAGGTGAAGATCACCGAGGATCGCCGCGTCAATCAGCTCAGCGACGCTGAAGTGCTCCAGATCCGCGAGGTCATCGACCGCGACTATCTCGTCGAGGGCGATCTGCGTCGTGAGGTCGGCATCAACATCAAGCGTCTGATGGACCTCGGCTGCTATCGCGGCCTGCGTCATCGTCGCGGTTTGCCGGTGCGCGGTCAGCGGACCCACACCAATGCGCGTACGCGCAAGGGGCCGGCCAAGGCCATCGCCGGCAAGAAGAAGTAATTCGACGCGAATGGCGAATAGGGAGTGGCGAATGGATTCATTCGCCACTCGCCATTTGCCACTCGCATTTTCACAGGTGTAGCCGCTGGCATTACGGCGGCGTTTGAGATCTCCAGGAAAGGTAGTCCATGGGCAAGGAAGCCACCCGCGTTCGCCGTCGTGAGCGCAAGAACATCGCCTCCGGCGTCGCGCACGTGAACTCGTCGTTCAACAACACGACCATCACCATCACCGACGCGCAGGGCAACACGATTGCCTGGTCTTCCGCCGGCACGATGGGCTTCAAGGGCTCGCGCAAGTCGACCCCGTATGCCGCGCAGGTCGCAGCCGAAGACGTGTCCAAGAAGGCGCAGGAACACGGCATGCGCACACTGGAAGTCGAAGTCGCCGGTCCCGGTTCGGGCCGTGAGTCGGCGCTCCGCGCGCTGCAGGCCGCGGGCTTCACCGTCACCTCGATCCGCGACGTGACAACGATCCCGCACAACGGCTGCCGTCCGCGCAAGCGTCGGCGCGTCTGATACGAAATTGCGGGCGCATCGTCGCCCGCGATGCTTTTTTTAAGAAGCCGCGGGTTTGATCTGCGGCCTTTCTCCAACGCCGGTATTTGAATTTTCAAATCGACTGGCCTGTATGGGTGAAACAGTGACGATCCAGAAAAATTGGCAAGAACTGATTCGGCCGAACAAGCTCCAGATTCAGCCGGGCAGCGATTCGACCCGCTTTGCGACCATCGTCGCCGAGCCGCTCGAGCGTGGCTTCGGCCAGACGCTCGGCAACGCGCTGCGCCGCATCCTGCTCTCCTCGCTCCAGGGCGCGGCGGTGCAGTCGGTGCACATCGACGGCGTGCTGCACGAGTTCTCCTCGATCGCTGGCGTCCGTGAGGACGTCACCGACATCGTGCTGAACATCAAGGACATCGCGATCAAGATGCAGGGCGAAGGCCCCAAGCGCATGGTCGTGAAGAAGCAGGGCCCGGGCACCGTTACCGCCGGCGACATCCAGACCGTCGGCGACGTCGTCGTGCTCAACCCGGACCTCCAGATCTGCACCCTCGACGAGGGCGCCGAGATCCGCATGGAGTTCACGGTCTCGACCGGCAAGGGCTACGTGCCCGCCGAGCGCAACCGTCCCGAGGATGCGCCGATTGGCCTGATTCCGGTCGACAGCCTGTACTCGCCGGTCCGCAAGGTCTCCTACAAGGTCGAGAATACCCGTGAGGGCCAGATCCTCGACTACGACAAGCTGACCATGACGATCGAGACCAACGGCGCGTTGACGCCGGATGACTCGGTGGCTTACGCCGCCCGCATCCTGCAGGATCAGCTCAACGTGTTCGTCAACTTCGAAGAGCCGCGCAAGGAAGTCGCCCAGGAGATCATCCCGGACCTCGCCTTCAACCCGGCCTTCCTCAAGAAGGTGGACGAGCTCGAGCTGTCGGTGCGTTCGGCCAACTGCTTGAAGAACGACAACATCGTCTACATCGGCGACCTCGTGCAGAAGTCGGAAGCGGAAATGCTCCGCACGCCGAACTTCGGCCGCAAGTCGCTGAACGAGATCAAGGAAGTGCTGGCCCAGATGGGTCTGCACCTCGGCATGGAAGTGCCGGGCTGGCCGCCGGAGAACATCGACGAGCTCGCCAAGCGCTTCGAGGATCACTACTGAGCTAGGCGAATGGGGAGTGGCGAATAGCGAATGACAACTCGCTACTCGCCATTCGCTACTCGCCATCAGGGCGAACGCAGGCAGCCCACCTGAGCAACATGTCCGACGAACCGTCGCGGCAGTTTTGAAGTAAGGACTACACACATGCGTCACGGCAAGGTTCATCGGAAGCTCAACCGCACGGCGGAGCACCGCCGCGCGATGTTCGCCAACATGGCGGCTGCGCTGATCAAGCACGAGCAGATCGTCACCACGCTGCCCAAGGCCAAGGAGCTTCGTCCGATCGTCGAGAAGCTCGTGACCCTCGGCAAGAAGGGCGGGCTGTCCATGCGCCGCCAGGCGATCTCCGAGATGCGCGACAAGGACCAGGTCAAGAAGCTGTTTGACGTGCTGGCGCCCCGCTACAAGGATCGCCAGGGCGGCTACACCCGCATCATCAAGGCGGGCTTCCGCTACGGCGACAACGCCGCGATGGCGGTGATCGAGTTCGTCGACCGCGACGTCGATGCCAAGGGCCTGGACTCCGGTCCAGTGCAGGCGAAGGAAGCCGAGGCGGCGTAAGCCGGCCGGCCACCGAGATCTTCGAAAGCGGCGCCCCTGGGCGCCGCTTTTTTGTTGGGTGCGCCAGGCATGGCGCGGAGCGCCGTGAGTGGCGCGATTTGACCGGAGTGGTGTCCGGTCGATGACTTGGAGGTGTGAGTCCTCTACGGACCTTGGTGATAGGAACCGTTAGCCGAACAGCAAGGGCGTCGTCGCGAGGCGGGGTATGAAGGAAGCTGTAAGCAAAGTGCCGGCCTGACGAACAGCAAGCGCATAAGAGGCGTCCGCATCCGGGCGAGGGAGCCCAAATACCCGAAGCCCGATATCACTCGGAGGGTGCGGCCGTAGATGCGACAGGTAGATGGCACGAAGGTCACGCGACTGACCCTGGGAGGTCTGCCGTCCTGCCCCCGGCAACGGGTGTGCTACCGGCGCCGCAAGGCGTCGGGATGGGGCGGCAGAAGTCAGCAGAGGCCGTAGTAACCGGCAGCACCAAGCCGGCGAAGGGCCGAACGTCGAGTACCGGAGGAGGCCGGCCTGTCGATGGTGCCAACAGATGCAGACGATGACGCTGAGATGCGTCGTGCTCACCCCGAGGGTAGCGGCCGGAAGCCGCCAGAGCAGGGGCTGGGTGCATCAATCGCCACGGCGAGACCGCAACCTTCCCCTCCGGAGGTGGAAGCGCGGCTGATGGAGGAGATCGTCAGCCGAGCGAACATGATGACGGCCTACCGTCGGGTAATGGCGAACAAGGGCGCTGCAGGCATCGATCGGATGACCGTGGAGCAATTGCAGCCGTATCTGAAGGAGCATTGGCCGCGCATCAAAGAGGAACTGCTGGAAGGCCGCTACCGGCCGCAGCCGGTGCGCGGGGTGGAAATCCCCAAGCCTGGCGGAGGGGTGCGCCAACTTGGCATCCCGACGGTAGTAGACCGGCTGATCCAGCAGGCGATGCATCAGGTGCTGATGCCGCTGTTCGATCCAGGCTTCTCCAAGGCCTCGTACGGCTTCCGTCCGGGACGCAGCGCGCACGACGCGGTGCTTGCCGCGCGAGCGCATGTGGCTGAGGGTCGACGCTTTGTCGTCGACCTCGATTTGGAAAAGTTCTTCGACCGGGTGAACCACGACGTGCTGATGGCACGGGTGGCGCGCCGGGTTGCGGACAAGCGGGTGCTGCGGTTGATCCGCCGCTACCTGCGGGCTGGACTGATGACGGGCGGGATTACGACGGCACGGAGCGAAGGCACGCCGCAAGGCGGCCCTCTGTCACCTTTGCTGTCGAACATCCTGCTCGACGATCTGGACAAGGAACTCGAGCGACGAGGCCATGCCTTCTGCCGCTACGCCGACGACTGCAACATCTATGTTCGGACGCGACGGGCCGGCGAGCGGGTGATGGCGTCGATCACGCGATTCCTGACCGAGCGGTTGAGGCTCAAGGTCAACGCAGCGAAGAGCGCGGTTGACCGTCCCTGGGTGCGGACCTTCCTCGGCTACACCATGACCGCTCACAAGCAGCCGCGCCTCCGGGTAGCGGTCAAAAGCGTGAAGCGGTTGCGGAGCAAGCTGAGGACGACGCTGCGCCAAGGGCGTGGACGAACACTGGCATCGACCGTCAAGACCCTGACCCCCATCCTGCGCGGCTGGCTGCAATACTTCCGGCTGGCGGAGGCCAAAGGGGTGTTCGAGGAGCTCGACGGCTGGATGCGGCGCAAATTGCGCTGTGTTCTCTGGCGACAGTGGAAACGGCCACGGACACGCCTCAAGCGTTTGATGCAACGCGGGCTCGATCCGGAGCGGGCATGGCGGTCGGCCTACAACGGCCGCGGCCCTTGGTGGAATGCCGGGGCCAGCCACATGAACGACGCCTATCGCGCCGCCTTCTTCACGCAACTCGGCCTGCCGTCCTTCGTCGGACTGCACCGCCACCTCAATCGTGCTTGACGAACCGCCGTATACGGGACCGTACGTACGGTGGTGTGGGAGGGGGAAGCCGCAAGGCTTCCTCCTACCCGATCCGCGACGAGATCCTCACGCGTCGGTGAGCGGCGATTGCGCCCGCATGTGCAGCGCACGATATCCGCTTCAACCTCAATGGAGATGATTCATGAAGATCGACCTTTCCGGAAAGACCGCCCTCGTGACCGGCTCAACCGCCGGCATCGGCCATGCCATCGCCAAGGGCCTCGCCGGCTCGGGGGCGAGCGTGGTGATCAACGGGCGCGGCCAGGACAAGGTCGATGCGGCCGTGCGCAAGCTGGAGGGGACGGGCGCCAAGGTGCGCGGCATCGCCGCCGACGTCTCGACTGCCGCAGGCTGCAAGTCGCTCGTGGCTGCGCTGCCGGACGTCGATATCCTCATCAACAATGCCGGTATCTTCGAGCCAAAGGACTTTTTCGAGATTCCGGACGAGGACTGGAGCCGCTTCTTCGAGGTCAACGTGATGAGCGGCGTGCGGCTGTCGCGCGCATACATGAAGGGCATGCTGAAGCGCAACTGGGGCCGCATCGTCTTCATCTCCTCGGAGTCCGGGCTGAACATTCCCGTCGAGATGATTCACTACGGCATGAGCAAGACGGCCCAGCTCGCGGTCGCGCGCGGGCTGGCGCAGCTCACCCAGGGCACCAGTGTCACAGTGAACTCGGTGCTGCCTGGCCCGACCATGTCCGAGGGTGTCGAGACTTTTGTGAAGGATCTCGCCAAGCAGAACGGTCAGTCGGTCGATGAGGCCGCCGCCAATTTCGTCAAGCAGCATCGCCCGAGCTCGTTGATCCAGCGTTTTGCCAGTGTCGACGAGATCGCCAACATGGTGGTCTACGTCGCCTCGAAGGAAGCATCTGCGACCAATGGTGCGGCGCTGCGCGCGGAAGGCGGCATCGTCAATACCATTGCGTAAGAGCAGCGCATGGCAGCCTATGTCATCTCCGAAGTCGAGATGCGCGATCCCGACGGCTTCGAAGCCTATCGCGTGCTCGCCGCGAAGACGATCGCGCAATATGGCGGGCATTATCTCGTCCGCGGCGGCAAGGCGGAGCTGGCGGAAGGCAATCTTCCGCCGAAGGCCATCGTCATCGTCGAATTTCCGTCGATGGCAAGGCTGAAGGAATGGTACACTTCGCCGGAATATGCCGAGGCGTTGAAGATCCGCGCCGGCGCGCTGGAGCGGCGGCTGCTGTTCGTCGAGGGCGCAGCGGCGACGACATAGATTACAGGAATCCGGGCAGAGAAATGAGCCGTTTCTGGAGCAGCTTGACGCATGATTTGAGGCCCTACGTGCCGGGTGAACAGCCCCGTATGGTGGACCTCGTCAAGCTGAACACCAATGAGAACCCGCTCGGTCCGTCGCCGCGTGCGCTGGAGGCGATCCGCGACGCGGCAGCCGACACGCTGCGTCTTTATCCGGACCCGCAGGCGACCGCGCTGCGGGCCGCCCTGGCCGCCTATCATGGCGTGAGACCCGAGCAGGTGTTCGTGGGCAACGGCTCGGACGAGGTGCTGGCGCATGCCTTCGTCGCCCTGCTGAAGCATGATGCACCGCTGCTGTTTCCCGATATCACCTACAGCTTCTACCCTGTCTATTGTCGTCTGTTCGGTATTGCCTACGAGACTGTGCCGCTCGATCAGGCCATGCAAATCCGCATCGCCGATTATCGCCGGCCGGCCGGCGCGATCATCATCCCAAATCCGAACGCGCCGACGGGGATCGCGCTGTCCCGCGACGAGATCACGACACTGCTGGACGAGCACCCGGACGTGCCCGTGGTCGTCGACGAGGCCTATGTCGATTTCGGCGCCGAGACTGCAATTCCGCTGGTGGCGTCCCATCGGAATCTCCTGATCGTGCAGACCATGTCCAAGTCCCGCGCGCTGGCCGGGCTTCGGGTCGGATATGCGATCGGCGATGCCGATCTGATCGATGCGCTGACGCGCGTGAAGGACAGCTTTAATTCATATCCGCTCGGGCGGCCCGCCCTGGCCGGCGCGATCGCCTCGCTGGAGGACGACGCCTATTTCCAGCAGAGCCGCCTTCGCGTGATCGAGGGCAGGGAGCGGCTGACCCGCGGGCTGAAGGGCGCTGGCTTCGAGGTGCTGCCGTCGCTGGCCAACTTCGTCTTCGCGCGCCATCCCGTGCATGAGGGCGCCGCGCTTGCGGCGGCGCTGCGGGAGCAGGCGGTGATCGTCCGCCACTTCTCCGCGGCTCGCATCTCGGATTATCTGCGGATAACCATCGGCACGGATGACCAGATCGACCGGCTGTTGTCGGCGTTATCAGGGATATTGAGATAGCGCCGGCGGAAGCGCGCTCGCCACTTTGAGTGCGCGTGTTGCGAGGTGGTGGGCACGGCGCAAGTGCGCCTTTGCCCACCCTACAGGACCTCAGTCTACCACCCCTCCAGCACGATCTTGCCGCGCGACTTGCCGCTCTCGAGCAGTGCGTGCGCGCGTTTGAGATTGGCTGCGTTGATCGTGCCAAAGGTCTGGTCGAGCGTGGTGCGCAGCACGCCCTTGTCGATGAGGTCGGCGACGTCGTTGAGCAGATGATGCTGCGCGATCATGTCGGGCGTCTGGAACGAGGAGCGCGTGAACATCGATTCCCAGTGCACCGAGATCGCCTTGCCCTTGAACGTGCTCATGGTGAATTCCGGGGGATCGTCGATCAGGCCGAACCGGCCCTGGGGTGCCATGAACTCGGCGATCGATTTGTAGTGCTGATCGGTGAAGGTGAGGCTCGCCACCAGCGCGACCGGCGGCAGCTTCAGTTTCTCGATCTGCTCCTTCATCGGCTTGCCGTGATCGATCACCGCATGCGCGCCGAGATCGAGGCACCACTTCCGCGATTCCGGCCGCGTCGCGGTCGCAACCACGGTGAGGCCGGTGAGACGGCGCGCGAGCTGGATCAGGATCGAGCCGACACCGCCGGCGCCACCGGTAATGAGAAGCGTACGCGGATCGACGCTCTTGCCGGGTACTGCGCCGAGACGGTCGAACAGCAATTCCCAGGCGGTGATGGACGTGAGGGGAAGGGCGGCACCTTGCGCGAACGAGAGCGATTTCGGCTTGCTGCCGACGATGCGCTCGTCGACCAGATGGAATTCGGAGTTGGTGCCCTGGCGCAGGATCGAGCCCGCGTAAAACACTTCGTCGCCGGGCTTGAACAGCGTGACCTCGGGCCCGACGGCATCGACCACGCCGGCCGCGTCGTAGCCCAAAATCTTGGTCTCGCCCTCGGGCGGCGCGGCGCGCTTCCGCACCTTGTAATCGACCGGGTTGGCCGAGATCGCCTTCACGGCAACACGAATGTCGCGTCCCTTGGGCTCGGGCTTGGCGGTCTCGAAATCGATCAGCGCATCCTGATCCTCGATCGGAAGCGACTTCTTGTAGCCGACGGCCTTCATGGCTTGTCTCCATCAGATGGCGTATTCGCCTGCCGCTCTAACTGTCGCCCTGGCTCCCATTTGGCAAGTACTGTAAATTCGGGGATATAGTCCCTGTTTGGATACTATTGGGAAAACAAGCATGAAACGGCGCAATTTTGCCCGTCGTCCCGGCTGCTCGGTCGAGGCGACGCTGGATCTGATCGATGGCAAATGGAAGGGCGTGATCCTGTTCCACTTGCAGGCCGGTACCCAGCGCTTCGGTGAGTTGCGGCGTCGGATGCCCGGCATCACCCAGCGCATGCTGACCAAACAACTTCGCGCGCTCGAGGAGGACAAACTCGTCACCCGCAAGGTCTATGCGGAGGTGCCGCCGCGGGTGGAATACACGCTCTCCGAACTCGGCGAGAGCTTGCGCCCGGTGATCGACATTCTGAAAGCCTGGGGCGAGGGCCATCAGCAGCGGCTGTCCTGCGCGCCGGCGCCTGAAGCCGAGCCCGTCAAGAAGCCGAAGCGCGCGGCTTAGATGTTCGGGAGCGGACGATGCCGCTCCCGAACGGGGCGCGTCAGAACGCGAACTGCGTGCGTAAAGCGACCGCGTCGAACTTCGAGCCGACATCCGCCGCAGACACCGCCGAGGCCTGCTTCGATACAGTGCCATGCAAGTAGTCGAGCATGAAGCGGACGTTACCGTTGACGTACCAGTTGAGCGCCAGCGTGTAGACGTCCTGCCGGCCGCCGGCGATGCCGGCAGCGGTCGCGAGCTGATCGTTCAAGTTCATCGTGGAGTAGCGGGCTGCGATTTCCCAGGCACCCCAGCCACCACCGTTGATCGAGAACGGATTGTTTGGCTTGACGCCGCCATACGCGGCGTTGCCGGGATTGTACTTGCGGCTTTCACCGGTCAGGACATAGGCCGCCTGTGCGTAACCGCCCTGGAAATTCAGGCTCGACGTGCCGATGGGCGCCACGGCGGTATTCGCACCACGATCGATGTTGAACCAGTAATATTCGCCCTGGACCCAGAGCGGTCCATAGGTGGCCGCCGCTTCCACGCCATAAACCTGCGCGCCCGACACGTTTGCAATCGCCCCGGTCGAGATCAGCGTTGTCGGGTCGATGCGCAGTTCGGGACGATCGCTGAGCGTGAGCGTTTGCGTGTTCGCGATCAGATTGCGCGGCGGCTGGATGAGCCACTGGGCGTCGGCACCGAGATGCACCGAATAGTCGTTGCCGCTGACGACCTGGCCTGCAACACGGGCGGTCGCACCATACTGCTCGCTGGTCCCGGGAGGTAAAGCGCTCGAGGCCGAGTGAATGGCACCCGTCGTCGGCCCGGTCACATAGGCGCCGGCGTAGAACACGTCGTTGTACCAGCGGGCACCGGCGGCAGAACGGAAATCGCCGGCGGCGATATTTTGCGCAATGATGCCGACCGAGGCGCGCTCCATGAAGGCGATGTCATTGGAACTCGTGGATTCATCCATGGTCCAGGCAAGGTCCATGATGCCGGCTTCGATCGCCATCTTGCCGCCGAATGGCTTCAGGCCGGTGTAGCTCAGATAGGCGTTCTCGATTCCAGAGACGCCGCCGCCCGGATCCGATCCAGCCGCCGAGCCACCGAACCCATCGGACGAGCCGCCGAAATCGTAGATCAGCGCGAAATTCCAGTCCTCGAGGAATTTGCCGACCACGCCGATGCGCGCGCGGCGGACGTTCTCGCCGCTGTCGAGCTTCTGCGGGACTGTAGAGGCCGAGTTGGGGCGAAAGTCGTAGCCGCCGACATCCCAATGCACGCGGCTGGTGATGGCGACGCAGTTGGCTTGATCCGCGGTGCAGATCGTCGGCCGGTTGTTCGGCATTGTCACGACGACGCCGGACAACGGCGGTGCGCCTTTGACCGGAAACGCTGCGTTGGCGTTGGCGACTACGGCCTTCGCTTCCGAGCGCGCCTCGGCCTTCGCTTCAGCCTTCGCTTCGGCCTTGGCTTTCGCCGTGGCGACGGTGTTCGCGGCAGTCTGACTCTGGAGCTTGTCGAGCTTCTGTTCCAGCATCTTCAGCTGCTGCTTAAGGAGAGCGATCTCCTGGTCGCTGTTGCTTGCCGATTGTGCGTGCACCCCCGATGCCGCAAACGCGCCGGCGATACCCAGCGTTGCAGCCATGAATGTTTTCCTGGTCACGTCGTCCACTCCGTTGCTGACCAACTTCCCCAAGTCGCCACGAGAGAGCCTAAGAATGATCGATGACCATCCCGCGACAGCGCGCCACGGCTGCGATGGTTCCTACTGATGTAATTTCGCCGCAGCCGAATCCGTCACCGCCCATCATGCAGGATGACGTGCGTCATGCCAATGAGCGGCGCCCGCAAATTGTCGTTTTGCACGCAGCGCTTGCGCGCCGGCCACACCAGGGGAGGGCCGAATATTGCCGCCGGGCGCCCTTCTATTGAGGGGCGAACGCGCCTATATTCCGGCGTCTTTTCCAAGAGGTAGGAATGTTTCGAGCGAACTGGACCGCCGTCGTCACGGCATTTTGCATAGCCTTTTCGGCGCACTTCAATACGGCAGCCGCGCAAGACCGTCGCGTCCCGTCATCGCCAGCCGAGCTGCGGCTCTCATATGCGCCAATCGTGCAGCGGGTGCAGCCGGCGGTCGTCAACGTCTACGCCGCCAAGGTGGTGCAGAACCGCAATCCGCTCCTGGATGACCCGATCTTCCGTCGCTTCTTCGGCGTGCCGGGCCAGCAGCAGGAGCAGGTGCAGCGGTCGCTGGGGTCGGGCGTGATCGTCGATTCCTCCGGACTCGTCGTCACCAACGTCCATGTCATCGAAGGCGCCGACCAGGTGAGGGTGTCGCTGTCGGACAAGCGCGAGTTTGAGGCCGAGATCGTGCTGAAGGACTCCCGCACCGATCTCGCTGTGCTTCGTCTGAAGGACACCAAGGAGAAGTTTCCGGCGCTCGACTTCACCAATTCGGATGAGCTGATGGTCGGCGACGTCGTCATGGCGATCGGCAACCCCTTCGGCGTCGGCCAGACCGTGACCCACGGCATCATCTCGGCGCTCGCGCGCACGCAAGTCGGCATCACCGACTACCAGTTCTTCATCCAGACCGACGCGGCGATCAATCCCGGCAATTCCGGCGGTGCACTGGTCGACATGAACGGCCGGCTCGCCGGCATCAACACCGCGATCTACTCGCGCTCCGGCGGCTCGCAAGGCATCGGCTTTGCGATTCCGGCCAACATGGTGCGCGTCGTCGTCGCCTCAGCCAAGAGCGGTGGCACGGCGGTGAAGCGGCCATGGCTCGGTGCGAAACTGCAGGCGGTGACGCCCGAGATTGCCGAGAGCCTCGGCCTGCGCTCGCCGACCGGCGCGCTGGTCGCGAGCGTCGTTCCCAGCGGTCCTGCGGCGAAGGCCGGGTTGAAATCCTCCGATCTCATCACCGGGATCGACGGCCAGGCCGTGGACGATCCCAACGCGTTCGACTATCGCTTTGCCACCCGTCCGCTCGGCGGCAGTGCGCAGATCGACGTGCAGCGCGGCGGCAAGCCGCTCAAGCTGGCGATCGCGCTCGAGGCCGCACCCGACACCGGCCGCAACGAACTCGTCGTCACCGCGCGCTCGCCGTTCCAGGGCGCGAAGGTCTCGACCATCACGCCGGCGCTCGCCGATGAGCTGCATCTCGACGCCGACACCGAAGGTGTCGTGATCACCGATCTCGGCGGCGACAGCGCGGCCGCGAATGTCGGCTTCCAGAAGGGCGACATCATTCTGGCCGTCAATAACCAGAAGATCGGCAAGACCGGCGACCTCGAGAAGGCGGCAGGCGCAAGCCAGCGGATCTGGCGCATCACGCTGGTCCGCGGCGGTCAACAGATCAACGTCACGCTGGGCGGATGAGTCCGAAGCGACCACAGGAGACGCCAACTCTCTTTGCTGCGGCGGGGCTCGATCACGACGCCCCGCATCCGCTGCCGGACCGGCTGCGGCCGCGTGCGCTGTCGGAGGTCGTCGGCCAGGATCACATCCTCGGCCCCGACGGCGCGCTGACGCGCATGCTGGAGACGCGCACGCTGGGATCGCTGGTGTTCTGGGGCCCGCCCGGCACCGGCAAGACCACGGTGGCGCGGCTGCTCGCAGATGCGACCGATCTGCATTTCGAGCAGATCTCTGCGGTGTTCTCCGGCGTCGCCGATCTGAAGAAGGCATTTGATGCCGCGCGGGCCCGCCGCGAGATGGGCAAGGGCACGCTGCTGTTCGTCGACGAGGTGCATCGCTTCAACCGCGCCCAGCAGGATTCGTTTCTGCCGGTGATGGAAGACGGCACCGTCGTCATGGTCGGCGCCACCACCGAAAACCCGTCCTTCGAGCTCAACGCGGCGCTTCTGTCCCGCGCGCGCGTGCTGGTGTTTCGCTCGCTCGATGCCGCCGCGATCGAAAAGCTGTTCGCGCATGCCGAGGAGGTCGAGGGCCGCAAGCTGCCACTCGATGACGAGGCGCGCGCCGTGCTGGTACGCATGGCCGATGGCGACGGCCGGGCGTCGCTGACGCTTGCCGAAGAGGTCTGGCGTTCGGCGCGGGCGGACGAGATTTTCAATGCCGCGCAGTTGCAGGATATCCTGCAACGCCGCGCGCCGATCTACGACAAGTCGGCCGACGGCCACTACAATCTGATCTCGGCGCTGCATAAATCGGTGCGCGGCTCCGATCCGGACGCCGCGCTGTATTATCTCGCACGCATGCTCGATGCCGGCGAGGACCCGCTGTTCCTGGCGCGTCGCGTCGTGCGCATGGCGGTGGAGGACATCGGGCTTGCCGATCCGCAAGCGCTCGTCATCGCCAATGCCGCCAAGGACGCCTTCGATTTCCTCGGGCACCCCGAAGGCGAGCTCGCCATCGCGCAGGCCGTGGTCTATCTCGCCACCGCGCCGAAATCGAACGCGGTCTATACGGCTTTCGGCACGGCGATGCAGGTGGCAAAACAGGCCGGCTCGCTGCTGCCGCCAAAGCACATCCTGAATTCGCCGACCAAGCTGATGAAGTCGGAGGGCTACGGCGCAGCCTACGAATACGACCACGACACGCCCGACGCCTTCTCCGGCCAGGACTACTTCCCGGAAGCCCTGGGTCGCCAGACCTTCTACGACCCGCCCGAGCGCGGTTTCGAGCGCGAGATCAGGAAGCGGCTGGATTACTGGGCCAAGCTGCGCAAGGAGCGGGGTGACTCGCGCTAGAACCGGCCATTTCGCCGTGACGGGAGCCGGCTTTTAGGGTAGGCAGGCAATCATGAGCCGCCGTATCAAAAGAACCAACCAAGAGCCCCGTTCGCGCGATGAGCGCAAGGAATCGCGTCCGTTCAAGGCGCGCACCGCGAAGAAGGCCGGACCGCGTCCGGGCGGTAACCCCGGTGCGAAGCCACCGCGCTTTGCCGCCGAGCGCGCCCAGCGGCGTCCGCCCAAAGCGGAGATGGAAATGCCGGCGGCTGCAAAACCCGTCGAGGCACTGCTGCCGACCAAGGTGCAGACCGTCACCGTGACGGCCGACGAGAACAACATGCGCGTCGATCGCTTCCTCGAAGCGCGCTTTCCCGGCCTGTCGTTCTCCCACATCCAGCGCGTCGTCCGCAAAGGCGAGCTGCGTGTCGACGGCAAGCGCGTCGACAGCAAGGATCGGCTGGAGGAGGGGCAGAGCGTCCGCATTCCGCCGCTCAAGCTCGATACGCCGAAGGCCGTCGACGAGCTCTCGGAAGGCGCACAAAAGACACTCAAGGCGCTGAAGGAGATGACGATCTACGAGGACGACGACGTCCTCGTGCTGAACAAGCCGGCCGGCCTCGCCGTGCAGGGCGGCTCGGGCATGACGCGCCACATCGACCAGATGCTGGAGGTGATGCGCGATTCCAAGGGCCAGAAGCCGCGCCTCGTGCATCGTATCGACAGGGAAACGTCGGGCTGTCTCCTGATCGCCAAGACGCGCTTTGCCGCCTCGCATCTGACCGGTGCGTTCCGTTCGCGATCGGCGCGAAAAACCTATTGGGCGCTGGTGCCGGGTCTGCCGAAGCCGAAGCAGGGCCGTATCTCGACTTTCCTTGCGAAGGAGGAGAGCGAGGACGACACCATCATGCGCATCGCCCAGCATGGCGACGAGGGCGCCAGCCATGCGGTGACGTACTATGCGGTGGTCGAGACCGCCGGCAACAAGCTGACCTGGGTGTCGCTGAAGCCGGTGACGGGGCGCACCCACCAGCTGCGCGCCCACATGGAGCATATCGGCCACCCCATCGTCGGCGATTCCAAATATTTCAACATCGAGAACTGGCAGCTGCCGGGCGGCCTGCAGAACCGGCTGCATCTGCTCGCGCGCCGCATCGTCATCCCGCACCCGCGCGGCGGCTTCATCGATGCCACCGCGCCACTGCCACCGCACATGCAGCAGTCGTGGAATCTGCTCGGGCTCGACGCAAGCCGCTTTGATCCGATCGAGAACGCGCCGGAGGAGTAGGGGGGCGATCTAGTAGGGCCCGCGGCTCGCCACGTTCTCGCTGTCATCGCCCGCCTTGTGCGCACTTGCGCACTGGGGCGGGCGATCCAGTATTCCAGAGGCCGGCGTTAGAGAGCGCGCTCTGACCGCATCCGCCGCGGCGTACTGGATGCCCCGCCTACGCGGGGCATGACAGCAATGCTCAATTCCGAAACTGCTCCAGAAACATCCGCAAGCTATCATGCGGGCTCTCGACATCCGCAATCAGCCAGCCCTCCGGCCCGTTGACGAGGATGAAGTTCAGCGTCACCGGCCGGCCGTGATTGTCGAAATTCGCCGCGACATAGGTCCGGTCGTATTGCCTGCGGAGGATCGCGATTGTGACCGGGCCGAGCTTCCAGCTCGGGCTTTGCACCAGGAAATCGTAGGGCTCGGTCCGCGGCGCGGACCACGCCTTGCGTAAGGAGGGGTCGAAGAATTGCCGGGTGGTCGCATCATCCCGCGGCAGTCCCTTGGACAGCTCCGGCGCGCCCTCGCCATAATAGGCATAGACGTTGCGGACGAGCGATTCCGGGGTGCGAAAGCCGGCCTCGGCCGCGGCCAGCCAAAGCCCGGCGAACAGGCCTACAATGCCCGCAAGTTCCCTCATGCCCGCTCGCTTTATCGGCCGCCGATCTTACCTTAAAAGCCTAGCATTCAGCGGCGGAGACCGAAAACTCACATGCGCGAATTGTTCGAAGAAGCAGCCGGCCAACCCCCGCCGGATCCGCGGGAATCGGCGCGCGCGTCCGCGCGCACGGCGCTGCGCAAGCGCTTCTACAAGGAGGTGGGCGTCACGGAAGCCGAGGGCGGATTCGGCATCACGCTCGACGGCAAGCCGATCCGGACGCCCTCCGCCCGCCAGGTGGTCATCCCCGCGCGTGCGCTGGCGGATGCCGTGGCCGCGGAATGGGCGGCGCAGGGCGAGACGATCGATCCCGTGACCATGCCGCTGACGCGGATCGCCAACAGCGTGGTCGAGGGTGTGGTCGACCGCGTCGCGCTCGTCACCGATGACCTCGTAAAATACTTCGAGACCGACCTGCTATTCTATCGCGCCGGCCACCCCGAGGGCCTGGTCGCCCGCGAGGCCGCGCATTGGGACCCCGTGCTGTTCTGGGCTGCGGACGCGCTCGGAGCGCATTTCATCCTGTCCGAGGGCATCTTGCATGTGAAGCAGCCGGACGAGGCGCTCCGGGCCGCCCGGGCCGTGCTGCCGGGGGATCCCTGGTCGGTCGCCGCTCTCCACATCGTGACGACCCTGACCGGCTCGGCGCTGCTGGCGCTGGCGCTGGCCCATGGCGTGCGGGACGCCGGCCAGGTCTGGGCCGCCGCCCATGTCGACGAGGACTGGAACACTGACCAGTGGGGGGTGGACGAGGAGGCGGCCGCCCGCCGGGCCACCCGCCTGGGGGATTTCGACGCCGCCGTGGCGGTGTTGACGGCCGTGAATGCGCCCGCGGCCAAAGGTCCTTAACGAGAGGTTTACGACGGGGCCCTAGGGTGGGATTCGCGCTCCCCGGGCCCCTGAGATGCCAACGCCGATAAGCTCGATCGTTCCCGTCAGTGCCGCCAGCCCCGTGGCTGATGCGGCGACGCACGATGTTGTGCTGCATGCCGGCAGCGTCGTTGATGCCAGGGTCGTCAGCGTGCTCGCCGACAATCTGGTGCGGATCGCAATCGCCAATCTGTCGATGGACGTGATGTCCGAGGTGTCGCTGACGCCAGGGCAAAATCTCCAGCTCGCGGTGTCGCAGAACGACAGCACCATCCGGCTCGCCGTCATCAACAGCGCAGGCGAGGCGAGCGCCGATCAGGTCACACTGACGCCGGTGGCGGCGTCGCTGGTCGACAGCCCGTCGCTTGCGCCATCCGCGACCGCGGCCCGCAATCCCCTGACGCCGACAGAGCAGGTCGCCGTCACCGCAGCATCGGCCGAGGCCGTGACCAAGCAGGGTAGCCAGGCGCCGCTGTTCGCCAATCTGGCCTCCGTCGTGACCGGCAGCGATCTGCCTGTTGGCTTGAAGCAGGTCGTGCTGGACGTGTTGGCGCAACAGACGCCGCTCAACACCGCGCTCGATGGCGGCGATATCGAATCCGCCTTTCAGAAATCCGGCCTGTTTCTCGAGGCCTCGCTTGCGGCAGGCACGACGCCGCCGTCGGGCGCGGTGCCGGACCTGAAGGCCGCGCTGCTGGTGTTGCGCCAGACGCTGGCCGCGACATCAGGCAGGCTCGAGACTGCCACGCCACCCACGCAGGCTGTTGCGGTTGCGATGAACGCCGTTGCCACGGCGCAGGCCGCAAGCTTGCCGCCTCGAGTTGCAGGCGAGGCTGCGCAAGCGCCGCTGCCCGAAGCAGAGATAGCTCAATCGCCGCAAGTGCCGCGCAGTCCCAATGTGGTAGCTGCTGTGCTGGCGGACATGGCCGGCGAAACGCCGCAGGCGCTGCCGCGGACGATCTCCGCAGGCCTCGCCGCGAGCGTGCTGCAAGAGGTCACGCAAAACCTGCCGCGCATGACCGGGAATGTGCCGGGTTCGAACAAGGCCGTGCCTGACAGCCACGTCTTCGAGGCCGCTACACGCACGACGCCACCGCCATTCCGCGGCGCGCCGCCATCTCCGCAGGCGGTCGCCTCGCCATCGCTCACACCGGACACGCCGCTCGCGGCAACCGTGCACCGCCTGCTCGACGACACCGATGCCGCGATCGCGCGGCAGACGCTGCTGCAGGTCGCCTCGCTGCCCGATCGCGTCGATGCCAGCGGCCATCGCATCGATCCGACCGCTCCGCAGTGGAATTTCGAGATTCCGTTTGCGATCCCGCAGGGCACCGCGATGGCGCAGTTCGAGATCTCGCGCGACGGCGGCAACGAGCAGGCCGATCCCGCCAAGCGCGCCTGGCGCGCGCGCTTCACGCTCAATGTCGAGCCGAGCGGCCCCGTGCACGCACTGATCACGCTCAACGGTGACAAGACTTTTGTGCGGATGTGGGCCGAGCGGCCGGCGACGGCGCAGCGGCTGCGCGCCGGGATCGGTGAGCTCAATCAGGCGCTGACCAAAGCCGAACTCAAGCCCGGCGATATCGTCGTGCGCGACGGCACCCCGCCGCAAGCAGCGCCGGCGCGCACCGGGCATTTCCTGGATCGCGCCACATGAGCGAGGAGTCCAAGCTCGCAATTGCGCTGCACTACGAGAAGGGCAGCGGCGCGCCTGTCGTCGTCGCCAAGGGCAAGGGAACGATTGGCGCCAAGATCGTCGAGATCGCCAAGGCCAACGACATCCCGATCGAGGAGAACGAGATCCTGGCCGGCGCGCTCTCCAAGATCGAGCTCGGCGAGGAAATTCCGCCTGATCTCTACAAGGCCGTCGCCGAAGTGCTGGTGTTCGTGCTGCGGCTGTCGGGACGGACGCGCTAGCGCATCACGCTGGCGCGCATCTCTCTCCGCGCGTCATTGCGAGCGTAGCGAAGCAATCCAGAGTCCCTCCGAGGAAAGATTCTGGATTGCTTCGCTGCGCTCGCAATGACGGAGTGTCAATTTGCGCGCGGGCGCATCACGCCTTGTCGGCGGGCTTCTTGGCCGTCAGCGCCTGGTCGATGGCGAAGCCGCCGATCTCGCTCATCGCCTGCGAGATCACGTCGCCCTTCCGCGCAAAGCCGCTCGAGAGACAGTCGAATTGGGTCCGTGCCAGCCGCAGCACTTCGATCGGCACGGAGACGACAGTCTCGTTGAAAGCGTCGACAGAGGCGCGCAACGTATCGAGCTCGGTGGTGAGCTTGCTGATATGGCTTTCAGCGCTCTGCATCAGGCCGAGTAGCTTGCCGCGCTCGGTGTCGAACGCGGCGCGCTCGGCCGCCGCGGCCGCGGTCACATCGGCAAGCTGCGCCCGCAGCGCGGCGATCTGGCTGACCATGGCGTCGGAGGCAAGCTCTGCGCCCTCGCGCAGCTCCACGTGGCGTTTGTTTTCTTCCTGCTGCTCATGAAACAGCCGCTCGGCCGACATTGCTCGCTGCGCCAGCGACTCGATCAGGCTTGCCGCGCGCAGCAGCATCTGGCCGTTCCGACCCGACACCATGCTGGCCATCCGCCGCAGGAAGTCGGTGGTCGCGGACGCGCTGTTCGGTGGCAGGGGAACGACCGTGGCGGACATGGGGTAATGATTGCAGCCGGACGTGATGACCGCCGCCGTACCGACTGAGCTCACGCAACATTCGGCGCCTGATCGAAAGCAGAGCAAGCCTGAATCGGCAGGCCCGGTCAACCGGCGCGGGTGACAAAATGGCGGCCATCCCGCCGCCAGATCAGGCGTCCTTCTGCCGCCCGATCCGCCCAAGATGAGTGAAGCCGAAGCCGGCCGAATATTTCAGGCCATAGCCCAGGGCACGGTCGATGCCGATATGGGCGAGCCAGATCAAGGCGATGGACAAGGTGAGGGGCGAGGCGAAGCCGAAGCCCAGCGTCAGCAGGGCCACCGGTGCCATGTAGCTGTGGGCGGCGTTATAGACCAGCGCGCCGAATTTGGCGTCCGACAGGTACGCCAGGAAGCTCAGATCGGGCACGAAGAACAGCAGCGCAAAGACCAGCCAAGAGCCGCCCCAGGCCGCGTAAAGCATGACCATCCCTGCGAACAGGGTCAGGCCCTCGAGCCGCAGCAGGACGTTGACGCCGCCTGTCGCGGCCCCGGTCTCGGCAGCTCTCTCGTCCATGGTCGCCTCCCAGGCAAAACTTTGTAATTCCTTGCGCTTTCACGCTGCGGCAAGGCAGCCCTGCGGCGCCGAAAGCCGCTTCCCGGCCCGCAAAATGCCGTGTTAGAACCCCCGGCAATCGCATTTAGGCTAAGAACTGGCGGGAGCAAATGAAGAATATCCTGGACGCCCTTGAAGACCGTCGTGCCGGAGCAAAGCTCGGCGGCGGTGAGAAGCGCATCGAGGCGCAGCACGCCCGCGGCAAGCTGACCGCGCGCGAGCGCATCGAGCTGCTGCTCGACAAGGGATCGTTCGAGGAATTCGACATGTTCGTCGAGCACCGCTCCACCGAGTTCGGCATGGAGAAGACCAAGGTGCCCGGCGACGGCGTCGTCACCGGCTGGGGCACCGTCAACGGCCGCAAGACTTTTGTCTTTGCCAAGGACTTTACGGTTTTCGGCGGCTCGCTGTCCGAGACGCACGCACTGAAAATTACAAAGCTCCAGGACATGGCGATGAAGGCGCGCGCGCCCATCATCGGCCTTTACGACGCGGGCGGCGCCCGCATCCAGGAGGGCGTCGCAGCACTCGCCGGTTATTCCTACGTGTTCCGCCGCAACGTGCTGGCCTCGGGCGTGATCCCGCAGATCTCCGTCATCATGGGCCCCTGCGCCGGCGGCGACGTCTATTCGCCGGCGATGACCGACTTCATCTTCATGGTGAAGCACACCAGCTACATGTTCGTCACTGGCCCGGACGTCGTGAAAACCGTCACCAACGAGGTCGTCACCGCCGAAGAGCTCGGCGGCGCCTCCGTGCACGCCACGCGCTCCTCGATTGCCGACGGCGCCTTCGAGAACGACGTCGAGACGCTGCTGCAGATGCGGCGCCTGATCGACTTCCTGCCGTCCAACAACACCGACGGCGTGCCGGAATGGCCGAGCTTCGATGACATCGGTCGCCTCGACATGTCGCTCGATACGCTGATCCCCGACAATCCGAACAAGCCCTACGACATGAAGGAACTGATCCTGAAGGTCGTTGACGAGGGCGACTTCTTCGAGATCGCCGAAAGCTTCGCCAAAAACATCGTCACCGGCTTCGGCCGCATCGCCGGCCGCACCGTCGGCTTCGTCGCCAACCAGCCGATGGTGCTGGCGGGCGTGCTCGATAGCGATGCCTCGCGCAAGGCCGCGCGCTTTGTTCGCTTCTGCGACGCCTTCAACATCCCGATCGTCACCTTCGTCGACGTGCCGGGCTTCCTGCCGGGCACGAGCCAGGAATATGGCGGCCTGATCAAGCACGGCGCAAAACTGCTGTTCGCCTATTCGCAGTGCACCGTGCCGCTGGTCACCATCATCACCCGCAAGGCCTACGGCGGCGCCTTCGACGTCATGGCATCCAAGGAAATCGGCGCCGACATGAACTACGCCTGGCCGACCGCCCAGATCGCGGTGATGGGCGCCAAGGGCGCGGTCGAGATCATCTTCCGAAGTGACATTGGCGACCCCGACAAGATCGCCGCTCGCACCAAGGAATACGAAGACCGCTTCCTGTCACCCTTCATCGCCGCCGAGCGCGGCTACATCGACGACGTCATCATGCCGCACTCGACCCGCAAGCGGATCGCGCGGGCGCTGGCGATGCTGAAAGACAAGAAGGTGGAAACGCCGGCGAAGAAACACGACAATTTGCCGTTGTGAGGGAAGCGTAGGCGGGTCAGCGTAGTGTAGTCTGCCAATCCTTTCGACAACGCATGCGGCGGATTACGGCTACGCTTAGTCCGCCCTACAATCGGGATCTAGCATCCGCAATCCCATGACCGAAGACGATCCGACCGACGAAATCTCCGACATCGAGGACCGAATCGAGGCGCTTGCGGAGATCGCCGAGCGATGCCGAAAGTACATTCTGGCGTCCAAGATCGCCATTGGCGGCGGTGGTGCGCTATTGTTGATCACGATCCTCGGCTTGTTGGGGACAGGTCTGACCGCCGCGCTCGGATCGATCGCTTTGGTGTTGGGCGGGATCGTGTCGCTCGGTTCGAACATCAGCACGTTGCACCAGACGGAAGATGCCATTCGCGCCGCGGAGGCACTTCGGGCACAATTGATCAGCAGGATCGACCTTCGCCTCGTGGCTGATACGCCGCTGAAGTTGTTGTAGCGTCGATGCGCGTGCCGGTGCGTGGGTGGATTGGCGACAGCGTAATCCACCAAGAGCTGCTTCCCCCAGATAGAGAAGTGCGAGACGTTGGTACTGGCGCAGGAATTTGCGAAGTAGGACGCGTTCCTGTCACTTTTGCAATGAACCTGAACGCGCGATTCAGCGGCAGTTCATGTCATCGCCGCGACACTTCCTCTGCATCACCTAACCGACCAGACAGAGGGACACGCCATGGAGCGCCGGAACTTCCTGAAACTTGCATTCGGTGTCGCGGCGGGAACCGCCGCGTTCACTGCCGCTGCACAGGCCGCGCCGCTGGCGCCGCAGCCGCTCGGCAATGGCGGCATGCCGCTCGCCAATCCGGACGCTCATCCCGCCGTTACCAGCAGCGAGGAGGCCGCACAGCTCAAGCCCGAGCAGGTGCATTGGCGCGGCCACTGGCATCGCCGTCACTGGGGTTGGCGCCACCGTCACTGGGGCTGGCATCGCCGCCACTGGCGTCACTGGTAATGGCGCGCCTGGAATGAAAAAAGGGATCGCGGTTGCGATCCCTTTTTTTGATTGCGTCAGGCGCCTCAACAAAATGGCCGCGCGGGCTGATCCAACGCGGCCATTTCGCAAGTGCAAAAGATCAGAACGGACGGCAGCGGCCGGCGTACCAGCGGAAGCCATAGGGGCACACGCGCGGACGCACGACGACGACCGGCGGGGCGACAACGACCGGGCCGGGGGCCACGACAACCGGACCACGCATCGGACGGCAGCCGCCATAGGGACCACGGTACCAACCGGGGCCGCAGCCACCGGCGGCGCTGGCCGCCTCGCTGAAACCAACGACCGCGCTGGCGAGCATCACGGCGGCGAACAGATATTTCATTTGGTCTTCCTTCTCGTCCTTGGGGGCAAGTTCTTGGGGTGGGCTTTAGGGGATTTGGCGCTTGCGGCGCAGAATGAATCAAAAGATACGATTCGACATGTTAATTTTTGCGACATGTCGGCACGGCGATCCAAATCTGCCAATCATGACCTGAATGCGGCATGAACATTTCTCGCATGCGGCCTCGGGCGACAGGGATGACGCTAGAGCCCCGTCCCGATGATCGGAGCGGGGCTCTCAATTTTTGTTCGACGCGTTTTCTTGACGCGAACCGGTATCCACTTCGCTCGAATACGCTTTAGTGGCCGAGGAAGCCCAGCACCAATTCCTTGTACTTCTCTGGCGCCTCCAGGAAGACGAGGTGACCGGTGTCTGCAATGACCTCAGCCCGTGCATTCGGCATCTTCACCGCAAACGCTTTTGCCAGCTCGGCGTTCTGCCCCATTTTCGCGCGCAGCGCCTCCGGTGCGTTCGGCCGTCCCGGTGCGTTGTGGTCGTCGGCACCCATGATGAACAGCGTGGGTTCGGTAATCAGCGGGATTTCATGCGCCACCGGCTCGCGATAGATCATCTGGCCTGAGCTGACGAAGGCGCGCAGCCAGCGTGGGTAGTCGGGGCTGCCTTTGATGTTGAAGCGAGCGTCGATGAACGGCGTGATCGCATCAGGCGGCAGCTTGATCGCGTAGTTGGTCTGGAGCTGTTTTCGGTAGCCGTCGGCGGTGAGCTTGTCCTCGCTCTCGACGATCTTCTCGGTCGGCGTCGGCGGCACGTAAAGGCGGTAGTCTTCCAGCCCGATCGGCGCGGTCAGCACGAGATGCGCGACGCGATCAGGATAGGCGCGGGCGATGCGCACGCCCAGCATGCCGCCGAGCGAATGCGCGACGATGTCCGCCTTGTCGATTTTGAGATGATCGAGCAGCGCGATGGTGTTGCGCGCCAGATTGTCGAAATGCAGTTCGCCCACAGGCTTCGACGATTTGCCGAAGCCGATCTGGTCGGGCACCACGACGCGATAGCCGGAGTCGGTGAGCATCTTGATGACAGGCGCCCAATAGCTCGACGGAAAGTTGCGTCCGTGCAGCAGCACGACAGTGCGGCCGTTCGGCTGCGCTGGCGCGACGTCCATATAGGCCATGCTGAGTTGCTCGCCGTCATTGGCGACAGGCAGCAGGTGCACGGGATAAGGATAGGCAAAGCCTTCGAGCGCGACGCCGTAGGGCTCGCGTTGCGGCGCGTCGGCGGCGTGTGACGTAAACGGGATAGTAACAAGGGCGACAGCAAGCGCTGCCGAGTAGATGCGGTTCATTGAGATCTCCGTCATGCCCGGCGAAAGCGCGAAGCGCGTCTTCGCGCAGATGTCCCGGGCATCCACGTGCCAGCCGCAATAAAGACGTGGATGGCCGGGTCAAGCCCCGGCCACGACGACGGTGAGAGCTCACACGCAAACGTGTTGTTGTCAGTCCTTCGCGTTCCCGAACAGGGCGGCGAACTGCTTCTCGCCGGTGCGGGTGAAATTCACCACGCGGCTGCCGGGGGTGGGGTCGCGTGCGGCCCATTTCAGCTCGGCAAAGCGCTGCATCATCGCAGCGCCCAGCGTTCCGGCAAGATGGTGGCGCCGCTCGCTCCAGTCGAGACAGGCTTTGCAGACCGGGCGGCGCGGATGGCTGAGCATATCAGGCGAGATCTGCAGATGCTTGGCGAGGAAGCGCTCGCCTTCAGCGGTCAGCTCGATGTCCTGCTTCTTCTGCCTGACCAGGTTTCGCGCACGCAAGGAATCGAGCATCTGCACGCCGAGATCGCCGGCGAGGTGGTCGTAGCAGATCCGCGCGCGCCGCAGCGCCGGATCCTTCGGCCCGGTGCGCACGCGCATGTGGCCGGTGCGCGCGGCAAGGCCGGCGAGGCCTTCGAGCACCCCGGCGACGTCGTCGTCGGTGAGGCGATAGTAGCGATGGCGGCCCTGCTTCTCCGGCTCGACCAGCCGGCCGGCCTCGAGTTTTGCGAGATGCGAGCTCGCGGTTTGCGGCGTGATGCCGGCCTCCTGCGCGAGCTCGCTGGCCGTGAGCGCACGGCCGTTCATCAGCGCCGTGAGCATGTTGGCGCGGGCGGGATCGCCGACCAGCGAAGCGACCATGGCGATGTCGGGTCCTGATTTCATGCTTCGATGGTAACCGAAGCATTGCGGTCGGGCAAGGGCGTAGTCTCTCACGGCCTCGTCATTGCGAGCGCAGCGAAGCAATCCAGGCTGTCTCCGCGGAGGGTTTCCTGGATGGCTTCGCTGCGCTCGCAATGACGGAACAAACAGAGGAGCCCAACATGTCCGTCACCGTCTTCATCCGCTACCAGCTCGATCCCTTCAAGCGCGCGCAGTTCGAGGAATACTCAAAACGCTGGCTTACCATCATCCCGAAATGCGGCGGCGACCTGATCGGCTATTTCATGCCGCATGAGGGCACCAACAACATCGCGTTCGCGCTGATCACGTTTGAGAGCCTCGCCGCCTACGAGGCCTATCGCGCGCGGCTGCGGCAGGATGCCGAAGGGATGGCGAACTTCCATTTCGCCGAGGACAATAAATTCATCCTCGCCGAAGAGCGCACCTTCCTCCGCAAGGTGGTAGTGTAGGCCACCAACGATTGAGGAGCCGCCCATGATCGCCGTGATTTTTGAAGTCTGGCCCAAGCCCGAGCATCGCCAGGACTATTTCGACCTCGCGGCCGATCTGAAGCCGATCCTGCAAACCATCGACGGTTTCATCTCGGTCGAGCGGTTCGAAAGCCTGACCGAGAAGGGCAAGATCCTGTCGCTGTCATTCTGGCGGGACGAGGCCGCCGTCGCAGCCTGGCGCAACACGATGGAGCACCGCCGCACGCAGGCCAAGGGCAGGGCGCAGATTTTTGCCGACTATCATCTGCGCATCGCGAGCGTGGTGCGCGACTACGGCATGAACGATCGCGAGCAGGCGCCGAAGGACAGCCGCGCCGTGCACGACGCGCACTAGCAGTCATGAAAACGCGTGCCTATCTCTGCGCGGCCAACAAGGGAGAGAAACATGCATGTGACAACTGCTGACAAGCGCGCGACGTTCAGGAAGATGCACGAGAGCGGCTGCTTCATCCTGCCCAATCCGGTCGATGTCGGGGGCGCCAAGGCGTTGCAGCATCTCGGTTTCAAGGCGATCGCGTCGTCGAGCGCGGGCTTTGCCTGGACCATCGGCAAGGCCGACAATCACGTCACCGTCGAGGACGTCTGTCAGCATCTGGCAGCATTGAGCTCGTCGGTCGATATCCCCGTGAACGCGGATTTCGAGGGCGGCTTCGCGGTCGAGCCGGACAAAGTCGCTGACAATGTCGCGCGCGGCGTGCGCACCGGCGTTGCCGGCCTCTCGATCGAGGATTCCACCGGCGACAAGGACAAGCCGATCTACGAGCACGCGCTCGCGGTCGAGCGCATCAAGGCCTCGCGCAAGGCGATCGGCGACAGCGGCACGCTGCTGGTCGGCCGCTGCGAAGCGTATCTCTGGGGCGTCACCGATCTCAAGCTCGTCATCGACCGGCTCACCGCCTACGCGGATGCCGGCGCCGACTGCCTTTACGCGCCCGGCCTGAAGACGCGCGAGGACATCGCCGCGGCGGTGAAGGCGGTGCATCCAAAGCCGTTCAACCTGCTGATCGGCGGCTCCGGGCTGTCGTTGAAGGAAGCCGAAGATCTCGGCGTGCGCCGGATCAGCGTCGGCGGCTCGCTTGCGCGGGCCGCCTGGGGCGGCTTCATGCGCGCGGCGAAGGAGATGGCGGAGAAGGGGACGTTCGGCGAGCTTGCCAGCGGGTATCCCGGCGGCGAGCTCAACAAGATGTTCAGCTAAACGAAAAGCGGCGGGACTCATCGTCCCGCCGCTGTCGCATCCGCTCGGTGTCATGCTCCGCGAAGGCGGGGCATCCAGCACGCCGAGGCCTATCGATCAATCACCGCCGTCTCGGAGTACTGGATCGCCCGGTCCTAATGCGCAATTGCGCATAAGGCCGGGCGATGACGGCTCTGGTGTTACTTCGCACCGTCAGACGGAGTCTGCGTATCCGGGGCCGGCTTGCTCGGCGCAGCGCCCGTGGTCACGCCCGGCGCGGCATTGTTGCGCGGCGTCACGTCACGCATGCCGGGAGGTGCGGCCGGGTTGGCAGGTTGCGTCTGCTGCGCGGTCTGGCTAGCAGGCGTATTGCTCGCCTGATTGCCCGTGCCGGTGTTGTTCAAGCCATAGAACACGGCACCCAGCACCAGGGCGACAGCCACCGCGAACAGAGCGATCCTACCGCTGGAGGCGGGGCCTTCGCCCAGCTCGGGATCGGCCTGAAGGTCGGAATCCCGACGCGCCGCGCGAAGGTACTCATCGTCCGCGAGGTTCGGGCGGTACGGATCGTTGGGAAAACGGTCGTCAGCCATCGATTGGGTCTCCTCGTTGATTGCACCCCGACAACCCGTGGATGCGAGGTTCTGTTCCGCCTGCGTTATGCTTTCGTCGGATGTTGCCCTCACGCCGGGAATCGGGAACCTGTTCATTTGGGAACCTCGCGGTGGTTCCACCGAGGAAAGAGGGAACACGGCGATGTGGAGCCTGCCGCCGAGCGATAGCGTGCTGCATTTCCTCTCCCTGGTCGCGGTGGCCGCGCAGGGCATGACCGCCGCGCTCGCCGCCGGCCGACGCAGCATGGATTGGCTCGGGGTCTGCTTCCTCGGCTGCATCACCGCGCTCGGTGGCGGCACGCTGCGCGATCTCTTCCTCGGGCACTATCCATTGGCCTGGGTGCAAAACCCGATCTATCTCGCGCTCGCGGGCGGCGCCGCCTTCCTTACCATCCTGTTCGCGCGCCTCGTGCACCGGCTGAAGCTCGCCTTCATCGTGCTCGATGCGATCGGCCTCGTGATCTTCACCATGACCGGCTGCGACGTCGCCTGGCAGATGGATGCCTCGCTGCCGATCGTCATCGTCTCCGGCATGGTGACAGGCTGCGCCGGCGGCGTGTTGCGCGACGTGCTCTGTAACGACGTGCCGCTGCTGTTCCGCTCGGAGCTCTATGCCAGCGTCTCGGTGGTGACCGGCCTGTTCTATGCCACGGCGTTCGGATTGAACATCAACGCCGAACTCTGGACCGTCCTGACCTTCGTCCTCGGCATCAGCCTGCGCCTGCTCGCGGTGCGCTACAAATGGGAGATGCCGAAGTTCGTATTCACGGGAGATGAGGAGAAGTAGCCCTCCGCTACGGCTCCTGTCCGCGCGCCTTCGCCACCTGCGCAGGCGTCACCAGCGGACCGGCGTTGCCCCAGGAGTTGCGGATGTAATTCGTCACCGCCGCGATCTCGTCGTCGGACAGTTGCTTGGCATAGGGCGGCATCTCGCCGGTGTTCGGCGCCCGCGGCGTCGTCATGGTGTGGGCGCCGTCGAGGATGATGCGCAAGGTCGAGGACGGGTTGATCGATTGCAGCAGCGCGTTCGCCGGCAATGGCGGATAGATGCGCGGCGCGCCGGAGCCGTCCGCTTCATGGCAGGCGATGCAGAATTTTGCGTAGACCGCCTGGCCCGCTTTCATCTCGGCCTCATCGGGCGGTGTCACGATGGTCTCGCGACGCGCCGGCGGCAGGCTCTTCAGGTACACCGCTATCGCGCGCACATCGGCATCGCTCATTCTCGAGGTCGAATTGACGATCACCTCGGCCATCGGACCGTCGGCATGGCTCTTGGCGTTGCGGCCGCTCTGCAGATATTCGGTGATGTCGTCCGCACTCCACGACTGCAATCCGGTCCGTGCGGCGCCGTCGAGCCGCGGCGCGTACCAACCGCCGAGCTCGCTGCCTGACAGCGCCTGCGCGGTCTTGTCCGCGCCAAAATAGTTTTTTGGCGTGTGGCAGGCGCCGCAATGGCCGAGCCCGGTGACGAGATAGCCGCCCCTGTTCCAGGCCGCGCTCTTGCTCTGGTCCGGCTCGAACAGGCCGGGTGTGAAGAACAGCAAGTTCCAGGCTCGCATCAGGCTGCGATGGCCGAATGGCCAGCGCAGCTCCGGCGGCTTGTTGCGGTTCGCGACCGGCGCGAGCGTACCGAGATAGGCGCGGATCGCGAGCGTGTCGTCCTTGGTCATGTGGGTGAAGTAGGGGTAGGGGAAGGCCGGGTAGTAAAGCGAGCCATCCGGCGCGGTGCCAGTGCGCACGGCGCGGGTGAAGTCGGCGTCCGACCAGGCGCCGATTCCGGTGTCGCGGTCCGGCGTCAGATTCGGCGCATAGATGGCGCCAAAGGGCGTGCCGATACGCTTGCCGCCGGCGAACGGCTTTGCGGGATCGGCGGTGTGGCAACCTGCGCAGTCGCCGGCCTCGACCAGCGACTTGCCGTGGGCGATCAGCTCGGGCGAGGGCTCGGCGGCGAGGGCTGCACTCGAAACCGCACTGCACAAGACCAGACCAGCCAGAATCCTCCGCATCGTCGACCCTTCTTGCTGCGACTCATCAGCCCATTCGCATCATACGTGCGTCACGTCGTTTCGCGACGCCGGGCTATGGTGACACAAACTGAAAATCGCCAATCCCTTCCCGCCACGAAATTGCGTTTTTTTCCCGTCGCCGCGGACAGTCCAGATTTGTGATGCGCTGCGTTAAATATCCGACATAGAGTGGCGGAGGTGGTCGGCGCGCCCTAGCTAAAAACAACGGGCAGGCAACGGCTTAATCAGCAAGACCTGAGCAGGGCGGCAAAGGGGACAACATGGGCATCAACCAGGGTCCGATCAGTCTCGATCAAAAATACACCCAGGACACCGGCCATATCTTCACGACGGGCATCCAGGCGCTGGTCCGCCTGCCCATGGCCCAGATTCGCCGCGACCGCGCTGCAGGCCTGAACACCGCGGGCTTCATCTCCGGCTATCGCGGCTCGCCGCTCGGCGGCTATGACCAGCAGCTCTTCGCCGCGCGAAAGCACCTCGAGCAGTACAACATCAAGTTTCAGCCCGGCGTGAACGAGGATCTGGCGGCGACTGCCGTCTGGGGCTCGCAGCAGCTCAATCTCTCGCCCGGCGCCAAATATGACGGCGTGGTCGGCATCTGGTACGGCAAAGGCCCCGGCGTCGACCGCTGCGGCGATGTCTTCCGCCATGGCAACGCGGCCGGCTCGGCCAAGAACGGCGGCGTGCTGTGCCTCGCCGGCGACGACCACGGCGCAAAGTCCTCGACCGTCCCGCATCAGTCCGACCACGCCTTCATCTCGGCGCTGATGCCGTATCTCTATCCCTCGAGCATCCACGAGATGATCGAGATGGGCCTGCTGGGCATCGCGATGTCGCGCTACTCCGGCTGCTGGGTCGGCATGAAGGTGATCACGGAGACTGTGGAGACCACCGCCGAGATCGACCTGACCGACGAGATGAAGCCGTTCATCATCCCGCCGGATTTCGAGCTGCCGCCCGGCGGCCTCAATCTGCGCTGGCCCGACGACCGTTTCGAGCAGGACCGGCGTCTGCAGGACTATAAGGGCTTCGCCGCGATCGCCTTCGCACGTGCCAACAAGGTCAACCGCGTCACCATGGATAGCCCGAATGCCCGCTTCGGCATCATGGCGTCAGGCAAGAGCTATGAGGACGTCCGCCAGGCGCTTCGCGAGCTCGGGATCACCGAGCAGGTCGCCGCCAAGATCGGCCTTCGCCTCTACAAGATCGGCATGCCGTGGCCGCTGGAGCCGGAAGGCGTGCGCCAGTTCGCGGTCGGGCTCGAGGAGATCTTCATCGTCGAGGAGCGCCGCGAGATCGTCGAGAACCAGGTCAAGCAGGAGCTGTTCAACTGGCGCGACGACGTCCGCCCGCGCATCGTCGGCAAGATGGACGAGCACGACAAGCGCTTCCTGACCTTCGCCGCCGAGCTCAGCGTCGCATCGCTTGCGACCTCGCTGACTGAACGTCTCCTTCGACTTAATCTCAACCCTGAAATCGCGGAGATGCTCCGCGCCAAGGCCGACTGGTTCAACGGCCGCCAGGCCACCCAGATGCAGGCGGTCGCGCCTGTCTCCCGCACCCCATATTTCTGCTCCGGCTGCCCCCACAACACATCCACAAAGGTCCCCGAAGGTAGCCGCGCCATGGCCGGCATCGGCTGCCACTTTATGGCGCTGTGGATGGATCGCTCGACCGAGACCTTTACGCATATGGGCGGCGAGGGCGTGCCGTGGGTCGGCATCGCGCCGTTCACCAACGAGAACCACATTTTTGCGAACCTCGGCGACGGCACCTATTTCCACTCCGGCCTTCTCGCCATCCGACAGGCGGTCGCCTCCAAGACCAACATCACCTACAAGATCCTCTACAACGACGCCGTCGCCATGACCGGCGGCCAGCGCCATGACGGCGATCTCTCGCCGCAGCAGATCACCTTCCAGCTCCACGCCGAAGGCATTCGCGAGATCTATTTGGTCTCGGAGACGCCCGATGCCTATCCGGCCGACACCATCGCGCCGGGCGTGAAGAAATATCATCGCGACGAGCTCGACAACGTCATGAAGATGTGCCGCGACTACAAGGGCACGTCGGCGATCGTGTTCGTGCAGACCTGCGCCGCCGAGAAGCGCCGCCGCCGCAAGCGCGGCCTGCTGGAGGATCCGGCGCGCCGCGTCATGATCAATCCGGCAGTCTGCGAAGGCTGCGGCGACTGCTCGGTGCAGTCGAACTGCATCTCGGTCGAGCCGCTGGAGACCGAGTTCGGCCGCAAGCGCGCCATCAACCAGTCGTCCTGCAACAAGGACTATTCCTGCCTGAAGGGCTTTTGCCCGTCCTTCGTCACCATCGACGGTGGCGCGCCGCGCCATCGTGCGCCGGCGGAGCTTGCCGACATCGGCGCGCTGCCGGAGCCGGCCTCGCGTCCGGCGCTGGACAAGCCCTATAACATCGCGGTCGGAGGCGTCGGTGGCACCGGCGTGCTCACCATCGGCGCGCTGCTCGGCATGGCCGCGCATATCGAGGGCAAGGCCTCGATGATCCTCGACATGTCGGGCCTGGCGCAGAAGGGCGGGGCGGTGCTCAGCCATGTCCGCCTGTCGGATCATCCGGCCGAAGTGACGTGCTCGCGCATCGTCACCGGCACGGCGGACGTCGTGCTTGCCGCCGACGAGGTGGTCGCTGTCGCCAAGGACACGATCTCGCTCTGCGACAGCAGCCGCACCCACGGCATCATCAACAGCCACGTCATTCCCACCGCCGACTTTGTCCTGAACCGCGACTTCAACTTCCAGACCCGCAAGCTGAATGGATTGCTGGAAACGGCGCTGCACAAGGACTCCGTGTTCTTCGACTTCACCAAGCCGGCCGAGCAGCTGCTGGGCGACAGCATCGCCACCAACATGATGATGATGGGCTATGCCTATCAGAAGGGACTGTTCCCGTTGTCGGCGGAGTCGATCGAGCAGGCCATCGAGGTCAACGGTGTCGCGATCAAGATGAACAAGGAAGCCTTCCGCCTCGGCCGCCTTGCTGTCGCTGATCCCCAGCGCCTCGCCGACATGCTGAAGGGGACGGACGAGGTTGTTGCGCCGAAGACGCTGGACGCCATGACGCTCGACGAAGTCATCGAGCACCGCGCCAAGCATCTGACCGCCTATCAGAATAATCGCCTCGCCAAGCGTTACCGCAAGCTGGTCGACCAGGTGCGCGACGCCGCGGTGAAGGGCGGCTACGACGATGCGCTGCCGCGCGCGGTGGCGCTCAATTACGCAAAACTGCTCGCCTACAAGGACGAGTACGAGGTCGCGCGCCTCTTCACCGACGGCGCCTTCGCGCAACAGCTCCGCGACCAGTTCGAGGGCGACTACAAGTTCAGCTTCAACCTGGCCCCGCCGATATTGGCGTCCGGCGTCGATGCGCTCGGCCGCCCGAAGAAGCGCGCCTTCGGTCCGTGGATGCTGAATGTGTTCGGAGTGCTGGCAAAATTCAAATCCCTGCGCGGCACCCCGCTCGATATCTTCGGCCGCAGCGCCGACCGCAAGCTCGAGCGCGATTTGATCGTGGGCTACGAGAAGGACGTTGCCACCGTGCTCGGCCTGCTGTCGCCGCTCACGATCGACACCGCGGTGGAGTTGCTGTCACTGCCCGATCGCATCCGCGGCTACGGCCCGGTGAAGGAAAAAGCGGTCGCGGACGCCAAGGCCCGCTACGCCCAGCTCGCCGCCGACCTCGCCAGCCCGCCACCCGCGCCAAGGCAGATCGCAGCGGAGTAGGGGGCGCGGATCTCGCAGGTGGGCAAAGGCGCAGCCGTGCCCACCATGCATCCGTATTCGTGATGCGAGTGGTGGGCACGCTGCGCTTTGCTCCACCCTACGATTTCTCGTGTGAAATCAACCACCGTTCTACTGTGCATGGGGTTGTTTTCGACCAATATGGTTGTTCCGATAAAACGAATAATCGCTTGTGCCGTCGGGCAAAACACCCTTAGGATTTGGCTGGCGCTTCCGTCATTGCGAGCGAAGCGAAGCAATCCAGAGCTGCATCCGCGGAGAGACTTCTGGATTGCTTCGCTACGCTCGCAATGACGCGGAGAGAGCATCGCCTCACTTGCGCCCACCCGCTGCCCTCTCGCCCGACGGAATATTTCCGCGCTTGCCAAGCAGGCCACTGCGGTTCAGAAAAAAGAGCCAAGAAGAAACGCGAGCGGAGACCTCTGTTTTGACCATCAAGGGCAAGGCCTACATTGCCGGGATCTACGAACACCCGACCCGGCATGCGCCGGACAAATCCACCGCCCAGCTTCATGCCGAGGTCGCGAAGGGCGCGATCGAGGATGCCGGGCTCTCCAAGGACGATGTCGACGGCTATTTCTGCGCGGGCGATGCGCCCGGCGGCGCCTGGCCGATGGTCGATTATCTCGGCCTCAACACCAAAAAGCTCCGCCACGTCGATTCCACCGAGACCGGCGGCTGTTCCTACATCATCCATCTCGGCCATGCCGCCGAAGCGATCGCGGCCGGCAAGTGCTCGATCGCGCTGATCACGCTCGCCGGCAAGCCGCGGACCGGCGTGATGCCGCCGCGCGCAGCCGGCGCCGAGGTCGGTTTCGAGTCGGCATACGGCGCGACCACGCACAATGCCTATGGCATGTGTGCCATGCGCCATATGCACGACTATGGCACCACAAGCGAGCAGCTCGCCTGGATCAAGGTCGCGGCCTCGCATCACGCGCAATACAATCCGCATGCGATGCTCAGGGACGTCGTCACCGTCGAGGACGTCTTGAACTCGCCGATGATCTCCGATCCGCTGCATCGCATGGATTGCTGCGTCGTCTCCGACGGCGGCGGCGCGCTGATCGTGACGACGCCGGACATTGCCAAGAGCCTGAAGAAGCCGCTGGTCAAGCTGATCGGCCATGGCGAGGCAATGAAGGGCCCGCGCGGCGGCAAGGATCTCGATCTCACCTACTCCGCAGGTGTCTGGTCCGGTCCGCGTGCGTTCGAGGAAGCCGGCATCACGCCGCAGGATATCAAATACGCCTCGATCTATGACAGCTTCACCATCACCGTGCTGATGCAGCTCGAAGACCTCGGCTTCTGCAAGAAGGGCGAGGGCGGCAAGTTCGTTGCAGACGGCAATCTGATCTCGGGCGTCGGCAAGCTGCCGTTCAACACCGATGGCGGCGGCCTCTGCAGCAATCATCCCGTCAATCGCGGCGGCATGACCAAGATCATCGAGGCCGTCAGGCAGCTGCGCGGCGAGGCGCATCCGAAGGTGCAGGTGAAAAATTGCGATCTCGCCATCGCCCACGGTACCGGCGGCCTTTTGGGCGTTCGCCACGCCGCCTCGACGGCCATTCTGGAGCGCGTGTGATGAGTGAAGCCAAGAAATATCCGGCCCCGGTCACGAACCCCGAGACCGCCGCATTCTGGGACGCGGCGAAGGACGGCAGGTTCATGATCAAGCGCTGCACCGCCTGCGGCGAAGCGCATTACTTCCCGCGCTCGATCTGCCCGTTCTGCTACTCCGACAAGACGGTGTGGGAAGAGGCGTCGGGCGAGGGTACAATCTACACTTATAGCCTGATGCGGAAGTCGCCGACCGGTCCTTATGCCATCGGCTACGTTACGCTGAAGGAAGGCCCCTCGGTGCAGACCAATTTCGTCGACTGCGATCTCGGGAAGCTGAAGATCGGCCAGAAGGTGAAGGTGGTGTTCAAGCCGACCGACGGCGCCCCGCTGCCGTTCTTCACGCCGGTGTAGGACGGTCCTCATCCTGAGGAGCTTGCGAAGCAAGCGTCTCGAAGGATGGCCACGACAAGAAAGCGTTTTGGGCATCCCCATGGTTCGAGACGGCGCAAGAGCGCCTCCTCACCATGAGGATGAGAACCACCGGGAGGAAACAAACAACATGTCCGCCAGATACGACGAGCTCAAAGGCCTGAAAAATATCGGCCAGAAATACGCCTATGGCGATCGTGAGGTTATGCTCTACGCCTACGGCATCGGCCTCGGCGCTGATCCCATGGACGAGAACGAGCTCGCCTTCGTCAACGAGGGCACGTTCACGCCGCGGCCGCTCAAGGTGGTGCCGACCTTCGCCTCCGTCGCCGCGTGGGGCTCGGGTCCCGGTGAGATGAACCTCAACCGCGTCATGGTGGTTGACGGCGAGCGCGATATCACCTTCCACCAGCCGCTGCCGGTGGCCGCCAATATCACCGCGGACTCCTCGGTGGTCGAGGTCTATGACAAGGGCAAGGACAAGGGCGTCGTCATCAGCCACCGGACCGTGCTCAAGAACGAGAAGGGCGAGAAGCTCGCGACGCTGGTCGCCTCGCGCTTCGCCCGCGGCGACGGCGGCTTTGGCGGGCCGAACCTGACCCAGCCCGATCCGCACAAGATCCCGTCGCGCGCGCCCGACAGGACCATCGACATCGTCACGCGCCCTGATCAGGCCCTGGTCTATCGCCTCTGCGGCGATCGCAATCCGCTGCACAGCGATCCCGAGTTTGCGAGGAAGGCCGGCTTCCCGCGTCCGATCCTGCACGGCATGTGCACCTACGGCATCACCTGCCGCGGCGTGCTGCAGACCTATGCCGACTACGACGCCAGCGCCTTCCGCCAGCATGTCGCGCGGTTCTCCTCGCCGGTCTATCCCGGCGAGACCTTGACCATGGACCTCTGGAAGGACGGCAACACGATTTCGTTCGAAGCCAGTGTGAAGTCGCGCAGCGTCACCGTGATCAAGAACGGCAAGACGGTGCTGGGGTAATTGTCGTCCGTCACTCCGGGGCGCGCGAAGCGCGAACCCTCGCGCCACAACCTGTGGATTCCGGGTTCAGCGCTGCGCGCTGCCCCGGAATGACAAGAATAAAACAAGGGAGAAGCCACCATGGGACTACTCGACGGCAAGGTCGCGCTGATCACCGGCGCGGGCGGGGGGCTCGGTGAGGCCTACGCCAAATTGTTCGCGCGGGAAGGGGCCTCGATCGTGGTCAACGATCTCGGCGGGCCCCGCGACGGCTCCGGCGCCGACAAGTCAATGGCACAGCTTGTAGTGGACGCGATCAAGGCGGAGGGGGGCAAGGCGGTCGCCAACGGCGCCGATATCTCCACCATGGAGGGCGGCCAGTCGGTGTTCGACGACGCCATCAAGCACTTTGGCCGCGCCGACATCCTGGTCAACAACGCCGGCATCTTGCGCGACCAGACCTTTGCCAAGGCCACCGAATCCGACTGGGACAAGGTGATCAAGGTGCATCTGAAGGGCACCTTCTGTTGCACCATGCCGGTGTTTCGTTGGATGCGGGAAAACGGTGGCGGCGTCATCGTCAACACCTCATCGACCTCGGGCCTGATCGGCAATTTCGGCCAGACGAACTATGGAGCTGCAAAGGGCGGCATCTGGGGCCTGTCCAACGTACTGGCGATCGAGGGCCGCAAGTACAACATCCGGATCTGGACGCTGGCCCCGGGAGCCCTGACCCGCATGACCGCAGACCTGCCCCGCTATAAGGAGAACCCCTCGGCGGCGCTGGGGCCCGACGGGATCGCGCCGGCCGTGCTATACATGGTCAGCGATTTGTCGGGCGACCAGACCGGCAAGGTGCTGGGCGTGTCCGGGCCTCGCGGCGTGCGCGAAATGCGGATGATGGAGATGGAAGGCTGGAAACCGCCGCACACGGGCTGGAAGGCCCAGGACATCGCCGATCATGCCAAGGAGATCTTCTTCTCCGAGGAGCAGATCAAGATGGGCGCGCGGCGGTTTTAGGCGTTGCTGTCGTTCCGGGGCGATGCGAAGCATCGACCTATGGTGCGCAATTGCGCACCTGAGAACCTCGAGATTCCGGGTTCGCGCTGCGCGCGCTCCGGAATGACGGAGAAAGAGAGAGACTGATGAAACTGACCGCCGACGCCAAGGGCACCTTCGCAATCGCGCCGACGCCGTTCCACGATGACGGAAGGATCGACGAGCGCTCGATCGACCGCCTGACCGACTTCTACGAGGAGGTCGGCTGCGACGGCGTCACGGTGCTCGGCATCCTCGGTGAAGCGCCGAAGCTGGATGCCGCCGAGGCCGAGCAGGTGGCGGTGCGCTTCGTCAAACGCGCCAAGACAATGCAGGTGATCGTCGGCGTCTCCGCGCCGGGCTTTGCCACCATGCGCTCGCTGGCGAAGGCCTCGATGGACGCAGGCGCGGCCGGCGTCATGATCGCGCCGCCGCCCTGGCTTCGCACCGACGACCAGATTGTCGGTTATTACAAGCAGGCCGCCGAAGCGATCGGCCCCGACGTGCCCTGGGTGCTGCAGGACTATCCGCTGACGCTCTCGGTGATCTTCACCCCGGCCGTGATCCGCAAGATCGTCATGGACAATGCGAACTGCGTGATGCTCAAGCACGAGGATTGGCCGGGCCTCGAGAAGATATCGACGCTGCGCAGTTTCCAGAAGGACGGCTCGCTGCGTCCGCTCTCGATCCTCTGCGGCAATGGCGGGCTGTTCCTCGATTTCGAGATGGAGCGCGGTGCCGACGGCGCCATGACCGGCTACGCCTTCCCCGAGCTTCTGATCGACGTCGTGAACCTCTCCAAGGCCGGCAAGCGTGACGCCGCGCATGATCTGTTCGACGCGCATCTGCCGCTGATCCGCTACGAGCAACAGCCGGGTGCCGGGCTTGCCGTTCGCAAGCACGTACTGCAGAAGCGCGGCATCATCGCCTCCAGCGCCCAGCGCAAGCCTGGCGCGACCATCACGCCGGCGGCGAAGGCGGAGGTCGACTACCTGCTGTCGCGCGTCGCCCGCGTCGACAAGCGCGCCAATCTCGGCCCGCAATCCAGCGCCGCAGGTTAGTTGAATGCCCGAGACATCAGCATCACGCCCGGCGTCGACGATTCTCTTGCTGCGCGATGGCGCAGCAAAGGTCGACGGCAAGAGCCGCGACGAAGTCGAAGTCTTCATGATGGTCCGCCACCATCAGATCGAGTTCAACTCGGGCGCGCTGGTGTTTCCCGGCGGCAGCGTCGATGCCGGCGATCAGGAGATCGTCAAGCGGTCCGACCTGTATTCGGGCGGCGAGGGCCTCAGCGAATCGGACCGCGGTTTTCGTATCGCTGCAATCCGCGAGACGTTCGAGGAAAGCGGCATCCTGCTGGCGCGCGCAAAGGGTACCGGTACGCCTGTTGATGCGAAGCGCGCCGGCGAGATCGCCAATGCGCATCGCGTCGCGCTCAACGAGCACAAGATCAGCTTCCTGAGCATCTTGGCCGACAATGATCTCCAGCTCGCGCTCGACACGCTCGTGCCCTACGCGCACTGGATCACGCCGGAAGGCATGCCCAAGCGCTTCGACACCTGGTTCTTCCTGGCCGCCGCACCGCCCGATCAGCTCGGCGCGCATGACGGCCGCGAGTCGATCGACTCGATCTGGGTCTCGCCGCGCGAAGCGGTGGAGGGCGGTGAGAGCGGCCGCTTCAAGCTGCCGTTCCCGACCACGCGCAACCTGATCCGGCTGGCGAAGCAGCCGAATGTGAGCGCCGCACTGGAGCATGCGCACGGCATGTCCGTCGTCACCGTCATGCCGGTCATGACCAAAACCGAAACTGGTCGCCAGCTCCGCATCCCCCGCGAAGCCGGCTATGACGGCGAGGTGTTCGAGGTCGGCGCTGTCGGCTAGTACACTTCGACAGCCAACGAAGTATTGGCGGCCGCGGATGCGCTAGGTTCCGTCCATCGCGAATGGACGGGATGAATCCGATGGACAACCGGCAGGACACCAACATCGCCGTCGAGCTGGCGCTGCTGGTTGCGCTCGCAACGCTCTGGGGCGGCTCCTACACCTTCATCAAGCTCGGCGTCGCCACCATCCCGCCGGTCACGCTGATCGCCGCGCGCACGACGGTTGCAGGTCTGCTGCTGCTCGCCGTCATGTGGGCGAGGGGAATCAAGATGCCCACGGATGGGCCGACCTGGCAGCGCTTCGCCTTCCAGGCCGTGCTCAACAGTGTGATCCCCTGGACGTTGATCGCCTGGGGCGAGCGGCATGTCGATGCATCGCTCGCGACCATCCTCAATTCGGCCGGCCCGATCTTCACCTTCCTGCTCACGGCCGTCGTCACCCGCCACGAGGCGACGACGCCGCGCAAGCTGGTCGGGGTGGTGGTCGGCATGGCTGGCATCCTGCTGATCGTCGGCGTCGACGCGTTCCACGACATCGGCAGCGGCCTCGTCGCGGAAGCCGCAATCGTTGCCGCCACCATCTGCTACGCCTGCGCCGCGATCTTCGGCCGGAGCTTCAAAGGCCTCGATCCGATGGCGCCTGCCGCCGGCTCGCTGCTGGCGGGCGCGGCCGTGCTGATCCCGGCCTCGCTCGCGCTTGAGCAGCCCTGGACGCTGTCGCCGTCGCTGAGCTCGGTTCTGGCGCTGCTCGCGCTGGCCGTGTTCTCGACCGCGGCGGCGTTCGCGATCTACTTCCGCCTGATCCAGACTCTCGGCTCGGTCGGCACCACCGCCCAGGCCTATCTCCGTGTCCCGATCGGGGTCGCTATCAGCGTTGCCTTCCTGGGGGAAACCCTGAGCCGGACCGCCTGGATTGGTCTCGCCTGCGTCGTCCTCGGCGTTGCCGCCATGACGATCCCGGCCCGGCGCCCGGCCGTCGCGAAACCATCATGAAAAACAGCTGCTTCCGGCTGGCGGAGGCATGTTCCCCCGGAGGGGCGATACAGCGTATATTAGGAGGGTATGGAGTCCGGTTCCGCCCCAATGCCCGTCGAAACGCTACCGAATCCGCCGCCGAAGCGATCGTTTTCGCTGTCGATCGGCCAGATGACGTTCGGCAGCTTCATTCTGGTGCTGGCGGTGATCATCGTCACCTCGACCGCCAGCGTGATCGCGATCCGGCATATCGACGCCACCTTCGCCGAGTTGCAGCGGCTCCAGAGCGTCGGCGATCTCGCGGAAGATATCGACCGCCGCATGAACGACCTGCGGCTCGCCGCGCGTGACTTCGTCACCGATCCCGGCGCCGGCATCCAGTTCAAGCAGGTGGGCGAAGCCGCCTCGACCCTGAGCGACATCCTCAAGAAGACCCGTATCGATCTTGCCCCCGAGCAGCAGGATATGATCGACGGCGTCTCCGAGCGGCTTGCGACTTACCGCAGCGGGCTGGAGCGGATCTCGACCCTGATCGACCGCCGTGCGCAGTTGCTTGCCGGATTGCCGCCGCTGCGCGACCAGTTCGATGCGGCGGTTTCCGAGAGCGGGGATCGCGACCTCGCCGCCCGCCTGTCGGAGGCGCAGAGCCGGATCGCGCTCGGGCTGCTTGCACGCAATCCGTCGGCTGCCGAACAGGCCGCGCAGGGCATCCGGGCGATGGACATTGCCGATGTCAGGTTGAAGTCGGCCGTGAACAATTACGCCGAGGCCATCATCGCGGTCGCCGTCCGTGAACGACAGATTGCCGATATCGACCGCGAGGTGCTGGGAACCGAGGGCCGGCTGATCGGCCGCGTCACCGAATTGCTCCGTGACGTCAGCGACCGCCGCGGCCATGTGCTGTCGCGCGATTTTGCCCGGACGCTCGCGGAGGCGCGCTGGCAGAGCATCGTGCTCGGCAGCATGGGCGTGCTGATCGGCATCCTCGCCGCAGGCTTCGTGGTGCGTCGGACGGTGCGTCCGCTGGCGCAGATCGCGCGCTCGATCCGGGCCCTCGCCGCCGGCGAGAAAAGGACCTCGATCCCGTCGGCCGATCTCGACAACGAGATCGGCGATATCGCGCGCGCCGCAGAGGTGTTCCGCCGCGCGCTCGAAGAGGCCGACACGGCGCGCGAAGCGGCGGTGCGGGCGCTCACCGAGCAGCGGCTGGCCGAGGAAAGCTATCGCAAACTGTTCGAAGGGTCGGTCGACGGCATCTATGTGACAACGCCGTCCGGCGATCTCCTCAACGCCAATCCGGCGCTGGCGCGGATGATGGGCTATGACAGCCCGCAGCACTTGATCGACAGCATCAACGACATCGCCCACACCATCTACGTCGATCCCGAGGCACGCGAGGAATACCAGCGGCTGATGCATCGCGACGGCATGGTGCGTGAGTTCGAGTATCAGGTGCGCCAGCGCAGCGGCAACATCCTCTGGCTCTCCGACAGTGCGACCGGCGTGCGGGACGAGCAGGCCAGGATCGTCCGCTACGAGGGCACGCTGCGCGACATCACCGACCAGAAGCGGGCGGAAGACGCCATCGCCGAAGGCCGCCGCCTGCTCCAGCAGGTCATCGACACCGTGCCGGCCGTCATCAATGTCAAGGACCGCGACCTCCGTTACGTGCTGATGAATCGCTACATGGCCGGCATCTTCGGTATCGAGCCCGGCGACGCGCTCGGTCGCACCACCGCCGATCTGATGTCGCGCTATGGCGCGGCCAAGACCGACGAAAACGACAAGCGGGTGCTCAAGCACCGCAAGGGGCTGGGCTTCTACGAGGAGGAGTACCAGGACGTATCAGGCAATATGCGGCAATGGCTGGTCAACAAGCTGCCGCTGCTCGACGCCGAGGGCGAGATCGAGCGGATCGTCACCGTGGCGCTCGATATCGGCGAGCGCAAGCGCGGCGAGCAGGAGATGCGCAAGGCCAAGGACTCCGCCGAGACGGCGCTGCGCAATCTGCGCGAGACCCAGGCTTCGCTGATCGAGGCGGAAAAGCTCGCAGCCCTCGGACGTCTGGTCGCCGGCGTCGCGCACGAGGTCAACAATCCCGTCGGCATCAGCCTCACGGTCGCCTCTGCGCTGGAGCGCAAGACGGCGATGTTCAGCGCCGAGGTCGAGCGCGGCGAGCTTCGCCGCTCGACCCTCAACGATTACCTCAACACCAGCCGCGACGCGTCCTCGCAGCTCGTCTCCAATCTCAACCGCGCAGCCGAGCTGATCCAGTCGTTCAAGCAGGTCGCGGCCGACCGCAACTATTCGGACCAGCGCAGCTTCGACCTCGCCGACCTCACCGAGCAGGTGGTGATGAGCCTGCGCCCGGGCCTGCGCAAGCAGAACCTGACGCTGAACGTCGAGTGCCAGCCCAACCTGACCATGAACAGCTATCCCGGGCCGTACGGGCAAGTGCTGACCAATCTGTTTCTGAATTCGGTGGCGCACGCCTTCCCGGACGGACGTCCGGGGATCATCGACATCCGGGTGCGCGAGTCCGGCAAGGACAATGTCGAGATCATCGTCGCCGACAATGGTTGCGGCATGAGCCTCGACGTGCGCCGGCGCGCCTTCGACCCATTTTTCACGACACGGCGGGATCAAGGCGGCACCGGTCTCGGGCTGCATATCGTCTACAGCATCGTCACCAACCGGCTCGGCGGGCGGCTTGATCTCGATTCCGAGCCGGGCGAGGGGACTCGCATCCAGATGATCCTGCCGCGTACCGCGCCGCTGGAGCAGGCTGCCGAATAGCTGCTATTGCTTGAGCATGATCTCCGCGCAAACGCGTTCCGCGTTTGTCGCGAGGAAAAACCGCTGCACACTTTTCCGGATCATGCCCTAGTCGGCCTCTGCCAGCTTGTGCAGGGTGGCACCGAAAATCAGGCTGGCCTTGCCGACCAGCGCCGTTCCCGTCATCTCCGCGCGGGTGTCCGTGTAGGTCCCGCTGACACCGATGCCGACCGGGGCAGGGCCGCCGAACAGCGGATTGTCATCGCCCCGCGGCGAGGTGTGCCGTTGCACCAGCACCTCGCCCTTGAAGGTGTGGTCGTCCTTCACCACGTAGCTGCCGGTGTAATAGAGGTAGGCATCGCCGCCAAGGATCTTGCCATCGCGAAAAAGAATCACGCCGCTGCCCTTGCCGACTCGACCATCGAGCAGGCTCACATGAATCGAATAGAGGCCGTTCTTCATAACGTCCCCGTAGGCCGGCGGCCATCGCCCAATGGCGTAACCGGTGAAGCTTTTATGCCAAAGCGCAACCCCTCGCGCAACGCGGCAGTTTTGCCAGCGATGGTGTCCCATGCCGGCACGTGAACCGTAATTGTCCCAGCTTGTGTGTGACGCGGTTATGACGGTCTCATCATGCAGCGAGGCCAGTCGTTGCGAATCGGAGTTGGCCCGCGAAATGCATAACCATTGTTGCACTGGCCGCGGGGTGCTGGAGCAAGACGAACGTGAGCAACTGGATCGATTCCGGCGGCAATGAGCCGCGTCTGTGCAGTGTGCGTCCCACGAATTGCGAAACACAACGACGGCGGATTGGCCGTCCCACACGATGGCAAAGCGCAGCAAGTCTTGCTTGCGCGCTGGCGCTGATCGCGCTGATTGCCCCGCTCGGGCGCGCACGCGACCGCGGCCAGTTCGTCAACACCAGTACAGAGTTGAAGGCCTGGTTTGACGGCTTGCGCAGCGGCAAGGGACCATGCTGTTCCGATGCCGACGGCTCGGCGATCTCGGATTCCGATTGGGAGAGTAAGGACGGGCACTATCGTGTCCGCATCCCGCGCCTTGGCTACGTCATCGAGGGCCGGGAGCAAGAGCTCGTCTGGGTCGACGTGCCCGAGGAGGCCGTGATCTCGGAGCCGAACCGGGTCGGACGCACCATGGTCTGGCCGATCTACGGCTACATGGGCGTCACGATCCGCTGCTTTATGCCCGGTAGCATGACTTAGCCGGGCAAGCGCTCGCCCGGCTTCTCGTCGAATTCAGATGCGCCTGTCAGGTATTATTTCTTGTCGCGCTCGAGCAACTCGATGGAGATGCCTTCGGGGCCGCGGATGAAGCAGATGCGGACGCCGGGCCGGATCGTGGTTGGCTCGCGGGTGAGCGTCACGCCCTTGGCCTTGATCTCGGCGGCGACGGCATCGATGTCTTTCACCGTGAGCCCGAAATGGTCGAGGCCCTGATGCGGGTGTGGGGGCGGCGGGCTGACGGCGTTTTCGCCTTCCAGCGGTGCGATGAAGATCCTCGCGCCGCCCAGGTTCACGTCAATGCGTCCCGGCGCGCGCACGATTTCGCCGCCGAGGATGTCGCGCAGCCAGGCCGCGGTCGTTTCGGGATCGGGGCTGCGCAGATGGATGTGATCCCAGGTGACGACGACTGGCATTTCAATTCCTCCCCGATAGGGTCTTCGCGATGTTGCAGCGCATGTTAGCGATCCCGATCGACGATCGCCACCGTCGCTCCTATCCGAGATTCGCGTCGTTGCCGGAACCTTAATTCGTGTTACGGATTGAGACAGGAGGCGAGTGACGCACCCATGAACGCAGGGTTTGGCCGGATCGGACTGGGAAGCTTCGCTGGGAATGGCGAGGACCCGCCGCGGTCCAGGTCCGCCATAAGCGTCTGGCTCAAGCGAGGACTGTTATGGCTGCTGGCTGCGCTCGTGGTTGGCGGTGCGGTCTGGTTGCTGATGCCGCCCTCCGAAGGCAACGTCGCGCAATCCGCGCCTGTGACATTAGCGCTGGCAAGTATCGATCCAGTTCCCCCGACAATCGCCTCAGATACCTCGGCCGCGGAGGCCGCCGGGCTCGACCGGATAAAAATCTCATCGCAGACCTGGCGGCGCGGCGGGCTCGGCTCGAAGGCGTTTGTGACGTTCACCGTGCGAAATGACAACGACTATGCCGTAAAGGATGTCAAGATCGTCTGCGCCTTCACGCGGCGCGACGGCAGCCATCTGACCGACCGCAGCCGCGTGCTGGCCGACATTGTCGGCATGAAGAGCCGCAAGACCTTTGCGCGCGTGCCCGTCGGCTTCGTCAACGTGAATGCCGATCAGGCGACGTGTTCGCTGGTCACCGCGCGGCGCGCCTAAAGGGCCACACATTCCGCTAGCGGAAAAGTTACCGTCCGAGCCCCTTGGCCAAAAATCTTGGCGTTGCCATTTGAACCATAAGGCTGGGCCCAGGAACCAATCTAGGGATCGCCGGTTGAGGCGAGGAGCCCACGCGGGGATGCGGGGGGCGGAGCGCGGCCAATGCCCATCTTTCGGTATTTCATGTTCGTCGGTGGAGCGCTGCTCGTACTGTTGTTCGCGGCTGATTTCGTTTGGCCGAGGTCGCCGGTTGCAGAGGTCGTCGTGGGTGCAAGCTACGATCAGCCGCTGATCCGGATTCGGTCCGACCGCCATCTGCCTGAACGTGTCGTGCTCGACACCAGTCAGCCGACCATTGCCGCGCCGGTGACGAAGACGGCTGCCGTCGCAGCGCCACAGCCGACCGCGCAGGCGGACCCACTGGCTGACATGTCGGCAAAGACGCGGGTGCGCGAGACCTTCGCACAGTTCACGCCGAAGGGCGACGCCAAGGTTCGGGCCCCAGTTCAGCCCAAGCGGAAGGTGGCCCGGGCCCATCCGGCGCCACAGCGCGGCCAGCCGATGATGCTGGTGGCACAGCAGCCGCATTTCGGGCTTTTCAACACGACATGGTAACAGCGCGCTCTGCCGCCTCGATAAAGGCGGGAGGGCTTTTTATTGTCCGAGCTCTCTGCTAATTCAAACCAATCCGAACGTCGTAGGTCAGCTGGCCTGCCAGCCTATGTCCGCGGCGATTCGGTTCGTGGCCCAATACCCGGGTCATCAGGGCGCTCGTAGCTCAGCTGGATAGAGCATCGGATTTCGATTCCGAGGGTCGGGAGTTCGAATCTCTCCGAGCGCGCCACTTCGGTACAGAATTGGGCACGCCAAAACCTGCCGTTTTTGCGCTTTCAGCAGCGAGGAGCGTGCGCAGGAGCACGCTTTTCGACCCCATAATGCGCCGCTCTTTCTGGTCGACTTCGACGCGTTGGGCGAGGGCTCGGAGGTGATCGCGGCGGTAGCCGCCGTTCTCGGTTCGCATGCGCTTGCGGGCTTTCCTGGCGAACGTTTTGAGAGCTTGCGCTGTAATGCTCGGCCCGGCGCGATCAATCGCGTCCTCGGCCCGCTCCGCGTCAAGGCGGGCCTGGTCGCGCGTGGCCTTCAGTTCACCGATGCGGTCCTTCAGCATGGGATCGGACAGATCAGCGATGCCATTCTCGATGGCATCGTACAGCCGCTTGAGTTTGGCATCTGCCTCGGCCGCCCGCTTGCGCAATTCGGCAATGTGCGACCTTCGGTGTTCGGCGCGCTCGGTGCGACGATCGAGCACATGTGACAAGAGTCGCTCAAGACGCTGTGGCTGCAACGAACGCCGTTCGATGTATTCCGCCACCAGATTGTCGAGATTTTCCATCGGAACGGTGCGCCCGGGACAGCTAGTCGCAGCAAGTGTAGTACCGGTAACGACCTCCAACAGTTCGACGAAGAGGGTGCCCGGCCAAGAAGGATCAGTCCGAGTGGACCGCAAATAATCGTAGAGATCGCCGGGTCGTGATCCGAGCGCTCGCGTTTGTTTGGTCGAGATTTTTGATGATGAGCGATGGCACCTCTGCGGCACGCAGACTCCTTCCCGAGAACGGCGCAAATTTGTTCGCCGCGACGCCAAGCCCCTTGAACGGAGGAGCAGTATATCGCTCGCGCTGAGCAATCAGCGCATGGCGGTCAAAACGCCGGACCAGCCGGCGCCGGTCAAGGCCGTCAAGCCGGCGGAGCGGGGCGCGCGAGAGCCGCGAGCCTTGACGGGCGCCGGTTGGTCCGGCACCGGGCTTGCCAAACGCCCGATGGCGGGACACCGTTCTGATCAGGTGGGCCAAGACGGTTAGGTCTACGGTTGGTACCGGACGCACATTGCGCCGACTTCTTGAGCGAAAAGGAGAACTCAGATTCTTGCAAGGTGCGGCCAAAGCAGTAACGTGCGCTGAGCTCCTGGAATACCTCTCAACCGACCGCTGCGCACCTTGCGCCTTTATCCTGCTATCGATCGGTCGGCGGTCTCGTCTTCGCCGAACCCGCGCAACCCTTCGCCAGACTGCGATCAGACAAAAACTCTGATCCAGCGTCTCGGCGGCGGGTTGCGTGCAGGTGCATTGCAGCCGTTATGCCGATTCTTTGGTGGGATAAGCGTGTGTCATGAGTCGCAAAATCGACCGAGGCCAGGACGCAGGAGCTGCGGCGGTTGTGCCGGTTGTTTGCAGATCGGACGCAGGACGGCGACAGGCACACGGGTCCCGGTCCGACGTGTTAGTGTCCGGTGTTGTGGATAGCGGACGAGAGAGCTGACATGGCAATATCGACGCGAATGACCCCCAACGGATATTTGCGGCTACCAGTTTCGGCTAGAAGTGCCGCATCCGGTTCCATCTCGGCCTCTTTTGAGTGGGCGTGGGATCGTGTAGTCTTTTTTTAAAGCTGCTCTTCGAGACGGGATGTGCCGACGTCTCCGTTAGGGCCACATGGGCAGCGGGGATGCTGTCGGCGAGCATCGTAGTCTCCTAAAACCGACAATCCTTTTGTGCCGGTCTCTCACTGAGCATTCGCGGTGCGCGCGGGCGCACGGCGATGATTGCGCGAAACTGCTACTTCGACCGCAAGGAGGGAACGTCATGAGACCAAATTTTGGAACGTTCGTCACAGCACTATTGGCAGGCACATTTGCCACGGCGGCCTGGGCACAAGGACTCGGCAATGTGCACTTCGAGACCTCGTGCGCGCCGCAGGCGCAAGAGAAATTCGACCGCGGCCTGGCGATGGTGCATTCATTCTTCTATCCGGACAGCGTCCAGGCCTTCACCGAAGCCGCTGCCGCCGATCCGCAATGCGCGATCGCCTACTGGGGCATCGCGATCAGCCACCGTCCCAACCCGCTGATCCTGCCCCTGACCTCCACCGTTTTGAAGAACGGATTGGAGGCAGTGCAGAAGGGCAGGATGATCGGCGCCAAGACCGAGCGCGAGCGCGACTGGCTCGAGGCGATCGCGCCTTACTACAAGGACTACGACAAGGTTGATCAAACCGAGCGCGGGCTTGCCTACGAAAAGGCGATGGCAGCGCTGATGCAGAAATATCCCGATGATCCGGAGGCGGCCATCTTCTACGCGCTCGCTCTCAATGAGACCGCGCTGCACAGCGACAAGACGTTTGCCAATCAGCTCAAGGCCGGAGCGATCCTCGAAAGGATCAAGGCGAAACTGCCGGACCATCCGGGCGTGCTGCACTATCTGATCCACACCTACGATTACCCGACGCTGGCGCAGCGCGGTCTTGATGCGGCAAACAGATATGCAGAGGTTGCTCCTGCGGCTCAGCATGCCCAGCATATGCCATCGCATACCTATTCCATGCTCGGGATGTGGACACAATCGGTCGCATCGAACACGAAATCGCGGGCAGTCGCCCAGGGGCAAGCGGCGAAGCTCTGGCCGGGGGCGACGCATCCAGGCGAGCCGCACCATCTGGACTTTATGGAATACGCTCTGCTGCAATTGGGACAGGAGGGACAGGCAAAGCAGGTACGCGACGACAGCAACGCGATAGAAAAGCTCGGGTTTGAATACTTCGCAAGCTATACCGCGCTTGCGGCGGTGCCGGCGCGCTTTGCGTTGGAACGTCAGGCGTGGAAGGAGGCAGCCGTGCTTGAGCCGAGGGGCAGCAAGTTTCCACAGGCCGAGGCTATCACTCATTTCGCTCGCGCCATGGGATTGGCCCGCAGCGGCGACCTCGCCGCGGCAGAGCGCGACGTCGACAATCTCAAGGTGATTCGTGCGACGCTGGAGAACGCAAGTCAGTCTTATTGGGCCTCGCAGGTCGAAATCCAGATGTTGGCTGCGTCGGCCTGGATTACGCAAGCAAAGGGGGAGAAGGAGACGGCGCTGAAGCTCATGCGGGCGGCGGCAGACCTGGAGGACGACAGCGAAAAGCACATCGCGATGGAGAACCGGCTGTACCCAATGCGCGAACTGTTGGGCGATTTGCTGCTGGAACAGCAACAGCCGGGACTAGCGCTAACGGAGTACGAGACTTCGCTGGTGTCGACGCCCAACCGTCTCCGTGGCTTGTACGGCGCAGCTAAGGCCGCGAAAGCCGCAAATCAGCCAGAGAAAGCCACAACATATTTCCGGAAACTTGCCGAGATGACCAAGGACGCCGATACCGATCGGGTGGAAATCAGCGAGGCCAGATCCTCCTTGATACAGCAGTGAACTGCCGACGAGAGAATGAGAGAGCGGCTGCCGGGCGCACCTGTCCGGCAGCAGCCTGATGGCACAACGATCATGATGCGTTCGATCCTTATCGCCGCCGTCGCGGGAGCGCTGAGCGCGGTGCTGGCTTCGTACTTCTTGACTGCGCCTGCCCGCCAAGGCCAGACCGCAACGTCGGCCAGCCCGGACAATGCGGCGTTCCGCATCGCCAATGCGCCCGAAGCCTGGCCGATCTGCTCGACCATGGCAGCTATGGTGGAAACGCCCGATTGGGCAGCGCTCGATCCCGATTTCGCGGCAGGCAAGCGAGCGATCGGCACGCGCGACTGGGAAGAAGCGATCAAGGCGCTTACGAATGCGGGCCTTCGCGACGCCCGCAATGCCGATATCCAGAACTACCTTGGCTACGCCTATCGCCGGCTTCGGCAGTTCGATCCGGCAATGCAGCACTATCAGCGGGCCCTGACCCTCAATCCTCGTCACCGCAGCGCGCACGAACACCTCGGTGAAGCCTACTTGGCGCGGGGTGATCTAGCGAAGGCCAAAGAGCATCTCGCGGCGCTCGAGCAAATCTGTCTCATCCCCTGCGATGAATATGACGACTTAAAGCGGGCGATCGCGGAGTACAACAAAGTCGCTAAGCGCTGATCGAGTCCGATTTTTCAGCCGATCGGTCCACCAGTGAATGGAGGGACCGGAGGCCATCGATAGCCAGATCTCACTGCGCGGTGTGATTGTGATCAGTTTGCGGAAAGACCAGTTTGTCGGGCCCGCGCCAGCGTGTCCGAGGGCGCTTCGTGGAAGGTCGCACGGTATGCTGCGGCAAACTCGCCAAGGTGATGAAAGCCCTGGGCGCGCGCGCATGAGGCGACTGACGCACCACCGCTCCTGAGAAGCTGCGTGCGGGTGGCCCACAGCCGCTTCAGGCGGATGTATTGATGCAGGCTCATGCCACGCACCTTGGCCACTGCACCGCCGAGGGTCCGGATCGAGACGCCGAACTCTCCGGCGAGATCGGCTGTATAGATCGGGGCGGTCGGATAGGCTGCGACGTAATCGTCGATCTGCTGCACGAGCCTGGCGGATCGCGCGCCTGCATTCGGGGCGCTCCGCTCCGACAACGGATTGGTTCGAAACAGGTCGTCGAAAGCCAGCAACAGCCCTTCCTGGAGATGGCTGGCGGCTTCCGTGGTCTCGAACATGTGCGGCTCGACCGATGCGGTCCTGAGGATGTCGAGCACAAGCTGCCGCGCGTAGAGATGGGCGGCGGGGTCGGCGATGCGAACCCACAATGCGTCGGCGCGATCGAACCAGCCGCGATCCCTGAGCGCGGGCGAGAACATGATCAGCGCATGATGATTGGTCTGAGGCTCGACGAAATGGCAATCATGGTTGCCGCGCAAGCCCATGAAAAAGCGCGAGTCGAGATCCACTCCGCTCGAGCTGGCGCGCAGACCATCGCTCATCGGCAGGATGACCATGCCGCCCGGCGCGCGGTAGGCGGTGTCGAGGATGCGCGCAAACGATCTGGCGACGATGATCCGGCACGCCGGCAGGTTCACGATCGCCCGCGCGGCTGCAAAATTGGCGACGTCGAGCGGAATGCTCCGGGCATCTTCCAGCGACTCGGCCGGTCGAAACGCGTCGACATCGGTAAACCGGGTCAGCTGGAGCGCGGAGGACGGGGCGAGAGCGTCGAAGAACATGCGTCTGGCCGGATGTTGCAATGTGACAATAAAATGAAAGTCGGTACATCGCCATCAATGGCGAAACACGACGATTCAGTAAACAGGATTCCACGCCGTAATATTGCGGACATCATGCCGCGACGACCACGGGAATCGATGTCCCCCTCAACGGTCCCGGCTCATCGGTTGACCAGTGGTGAGGTCAATGAAATGGAGCCTCGTACAGGCAGGGCAGCTGAAGGACTCAAAGCTTCGTCCCTCGTGTCCCTGCCGCTTCTCAAGATGAGTCTGCACGTTCATGCCCGTCTGCGGGCAGCGGAAAACAATCAAATCGGCCATCGGCACAGAATGACGGCGCGACGAATTTCATCCTTGATCTAGATCAGTTTTGGAATTGCTCCACGGTCGTGGAGCCTGCACCATCTCGCAAAAGCGAAGGGGCCCGAGGCCTCTTCGAATCTCACCAGCCGCGATAGCCGTAGTAGCGGGGCCCGTAGACACGGGGACCATAATAGCGCGGCCCATAATATCGGGGGCCGTAATACGGCGCGGGCGCACCGTAGTATCCATAATAATTCGGACGCCAGAAGCAGCGCCCCCAGGCGTCGCAGACCATGCGGACCTGCTCGACGTCCGAGACCTGCGGGGTCGCAGGTGCAGGCGCAACGGGCATGGCTGATGCCGGCGATGATGCCGCGAGGGCACCGAACAGGGACGCGGCGACGAGGCCGATCTTAAGCTCCATGATGTCTTCCTCTGCTTACGCAATACAGGATATCGAAGGTGTTCTGATCAAATTGTGTCAGAACCGAAATGTAATGCTGATGAATAAATCCTAAGCCAGTCCACCATAGCCCTGATCAAGCATCGTCAAGCTACCCTGGCTTCGCGCCGATCGCCAAGGGCACGCATCCGCCTCCATCCTTGATCCTGCGCAATTCGCACGCCCGGTTTCCTCCCTAGTCTCGTCGTCGCGGGCCGTCCTTCGAGGAATTCGAAGCGCACTTCGGGGCGAGGTCGGCAAGGACCTCGTCAAGCTGCCGGTTTATGAGATCGAGAAGCAGGTGCTGCTGTCGGGGGCCGTCGGTTAGGCCGCCCCGCCGCAAGAAGACGCCGCGGCGCCCCTCAGTAGCAGGGGTGCCGCCGGCCGTCCTGGCCGACATAGGCGGCCGCGCTCTGGTAGCAGTGGATGGTCGACGGGCCGTCATAGAAGGCGAAGGTGCCGGGAGTGATACCCGGGCCGTAATTGTGCAGATAGCTGATCGGGTAGGGCAGCGGGTTGATGTAGGAACGGTGGTACCGGTGATGTCCCCGGGCCTCCGCAAGGCCAGGGGCTAGGATCGCGGCCGACAGGGCAGCAACCGCGGCTACAAGCTTCAACTTGCTCATCTCGATTCTCCGGAACCCGCGCGAATACGCCTGCCATCTATAGCCATTTCGGGCCGCCGGGGCACCCATCCCGGGCCCGGAAATCGGGGCAAATCCAGCAGATTCCTGGGTGAGTGTGACAGAATTGCCGGACCTGCGCGCGAACCCCGCCCATTTTTGGCCTTTTCCGGATGCTTAACGAATTCCCCACACAAGTATGGCCAAAGAGAATTCGGTTCTAGATTCCTCCCGCCGGCCCCCTGAGCTTTCCTTGGGGTGCTCTTCGAGGTCGGCTCGTTCCTGCAAGGTTTTCGTCGTCACGCTGCCATGCGCATCACGCTCCTCAGCCTGCTGTTGCTCCTCGTCGCTGCTGCCACGCCAGCGCGCGCCGAGTTGCACATTACCCGTGACCATGGCGGCTATGTCGAGGAGTACAAGGTCAAGTACAAGCGCGTCCGCGACAAGGGCGAGCGGGTCATCATCGATGGCATCTGCAACTCAGCCTGCACGCTGGTGCTCGGCATCGTGCCGATGAACAAGATCTGCGTGACGCCGCGCGCGAGCCTCGGCTTCCACCAAGCCTATTACGACAAGGCCTTCACTTTCGGCATCAAGGTCACGAGCTCAGAGGGGACGTCCGACCTGATGTCCTACTATCCTGATACGGTGAAGGATTGGATCCGCCGCAATGGCGGGCTCACCACTGATATGAAGAAGATCAAGAACGGGGTGGATCTCTGGAAGATCATCGATCCCTGTCCGGAAGAATGGTGATTGGCTGATCTGAGCCGCGTCTCCCCCGCAGCGCAGCATCCGAAATTCGCATTGCCGCACCGCCCTTGCTCGGGCAATGAGGACGGCAATGAATCATAATCAAGATCATTTGGCCGCGCGGGCGGCGCCGGTGCTGTTCGTGCTGCTCTGGAGCACCGGCTTCATCGGCACCAAATACGTCATCGATAACGCCGACCCTTTGACCTATCTCGCCATCCGCATGGCGGTGGTGGTCGGCTTGATGACGATCATCGCGGCGATTGCCCGCCCGAAATGGCCTGACCGCATCGGCATCGCGCACAGCGCGGTCGCCGGCATTCTCGTTCACGGCTTCTATCTCGGCGGCACCGCGATTGCGATCGCGCATTCGATTCCGGCGGGACTCTCCGCGCTCATTCCGGGCCTACAGCCGATCCTGACCTCGACCATCGCCAACCGCTGGCTCGGCGAGAAGGTGACGCCGGTGCAATGGGGCGGCTTGCTGCTCGGTCTCGGCGGCGTGGCGCTGATCCTGCACAATCGCCCCATGACCGGCGAGGCCGGGCTCGGCTGGATCGCCTCGGTGGTCTCGCTGATCAGCATCACGCTCGGCACGCTCTATCAGCGCCACTACTGCAACCACATCGAGTGGCGTGCCGGCAACCTCGTGCAGTATGTGGCCGTCACGATCTTCTTCACGATCGGCGCCTTCTTGTTCGAAGACCGTGTCGTGCACTGGACGCGAGAGTTCGTGCTTGCGCTCGGCTGGCTCGCGGTCGCGCTCTCGATCGGATCGATCGGGCTGTTGTACTGGCTGATCCGCCACGCCGCGGCGACGTCGGTCGCGAGCCTGTTCTATCTGGTGCCTGCGGTGACCGCGCTGATGGCCTATCTGCTGTTTGGCGAGAAGCTCGATGCGCTCGCGATCGCCGGCATGGCGATGTGCGCGGCCGCCGTGTTCGTGGTCAACCGGCGCTTCGGCTCGTAGGCCCGGCTGCCGGAATACATCCCTGACGTGTGGGCCGCGTTCGTGCTAGGCTTGCCGCATTTCAGTTTCCCTTTCCCGTGGTGATTTCCATGAAGAAGGCAAAGCGTGCACTGCTCGGCAGGTCCCTGAAGCCGGTTCGGATTGCCTGCATCAACTACGCCAGAGAGACGATCAACGACCGCGACATGAGCCAGCTCACCGCGGCGCTGCAGAAGTGCTACGACAAGCATTTCCTGCCGGTGTGGGGCTATCCGGTCGACCTCTATGTCACGCGCAAGCCGAAGGCCACCGACTGGCAATTGGTCTATTTCGACGATGCCTTGCACAAGAACATGCTCGGGCGCCATGAGCTGACCCATCGCGGCCAGCCGATTTCGAAGATCTTCGTCAAGGCACTGGGCGAGGAGCCGATCAGCGCGGCGGCTTCGCACGAGCTGTTCGAAATGGTGCTCGACCCCATGGCCAATCTCTGGGCCGACAAGAATCGGAACACTCAGTATGCCTATGAAGTCTGCGACGCGGTGGAGGAGGACCTCTTCGAGGTCGACGGCTTGCCGATGTCGAACTTCGTCTATCCGTCCTGGTTCGAGCCCTTCAAGCATCCCCGCGGCACCAAGTTCGACCACAAGGGAACGCTGAAGGCGCCGTTCTCGATGACCGAGGGTGGCTACGTCATCAAGAAGGTCAACGGGAGGAAGGTGATCAAGGCGTTCGGCTCACCCGCAAAGCGGCGGCGCTTCAACGCCGAAGACCGGCGCGGCCATCGCAGCGAGTTTCGCGATCCGAAGGGCAAACACCACCCGGGCCGGCGCGCGTCGAAGCGGGGAGGTTAGAGGAGACGCCTCCGGGCGCGCCTGCACCCGGAGACTTGCTCTGAGGCTGGATCAGCGCTTGGCCTTCTTTTTCTTCTTGGTGGCCTTCTTCGCGGTTTTTGTAGCTGTTTTCTTGGCAGTCTTCTTGGCGGCCTTTTTGGCCTTCTTCTTGGAAGCCTTCTTTGCCTTCTTCGGCGCGACTTTCTTCGCGACCTTCTTGGCGGCCTTCTTCACCTTCTTCACGGCGGTGACTGCGGCGTCCTTGGTCGCTTCAACGGCGCTGGTGATCGTCTCCATCGCCTGTTCGGTGATCCGCTTATCGTCGTCCATATCGTGTCCCCCACGGTTTGCATGGAGTGATGACGATAGCGGGTTTCATAATTGTGTCAAAGCAGCGCTCAACCTTTGCGGATGTTGGCGTAAGCGGCGAGCGCGCGCTCGCGTCCCTTGGCCTGATCGACGGGCGGTTGCGGATAGGTCTTGCCAAGCGTGACGCCGGCGCTCGTGCCGGAGTTTGCGCAGGCCGGGGTAACCGGTGCGGCCGTGCTGCCAGGCGGCGAGTGCCGTCTTGTCGAGCTTCCAGGGAAGAACCGTCGTTAATGCGGTCGTAAGCCGATTGCAGGTATATGCAGGAATTCCGGAGGTGGTTTCATTCATGTCTAAATCATTAACGGCGAAGTTCGTGCCGCAATTCAAGCTGGGTACCAAGGCCGTCCTGTGTGCGATCCTGCTGATTGCGATGAACACCGCATTGGTGGTCGGCGCCGGCTATTGGTCGCTCACCTCCGCCTTCAACGATCGCGCGCTGCGCGACATCGAGGTCAGTCTGCGCACGCTGGCCTTGGCCTTCGCCGAGGTCGTTCCCGACGCCAGGATCACGATGCGTGATGGCGCGGTGGCACGTGCCGAGATCGCCAAGATGCCGGACTTCAGGGATCACGCCATCGTCGATCGCGCGGTGTCCTATGTCGGCGGCAATGCGACCCTGTTCGTGTTCGACGATGCGAGCGGGCAGTTCGTCCGCCGCTCGACCAATGTGAAGAAGGAGAACGGCGACCGCGCCGTCGGCACCCAGCTTGCCGCCGACCATCCGGCGCAAGCCGTCTTGCGGCGTGGCGAAGCTTATAAGGGGCCGGCCACGCTGTTCGGCAAGTCCTTCATGACCGCTTATTTCCCGATCGCGGATGCAGCCGGCAAGGTCGTCGGCATTCTCTATGTCGGCATTCCCATGGCGCAGTATGAGAGCATGCTGGGCCAGGCAATCGAGAGCATGGCGGTCGCCGCCGGCATCGCCGCGCTGCTGGTTCTGATCCTGACCATGCTGGTGGTCCGCCGCGTGACCCGGCCGCTCACCTCGGTCACGCGCTCGCTGACCGCACTCGCCAATGGCCAAAGCGACGTCGCGATCGATTGCGAGAACCGTGCCGACGAGATCGGCGAGATCGCCCGCACGGTGGCGGTGTTCAAGAGCAATTCGCTGGAGCGGGCGCGATTGCGCAGCGAGCAGGCGGAAGCTGCGGCCGCGGCCGGCGAGCAGCGCAAGGCCGATTTGCGCAATTTCGTCGACGAGTTCCGCGGCAGCGTCGGCGGCATCCTCGACAAGGTGCTGCGATCCTCCGGCGAATTCGAGCGCGTGGCGCGGCAATTGACCGACAATGCCCGGTCCACCGCCGACCTGTCGGCGAAATCGGCCGGCGCATCCGAGCAGGCCTCCGACCACGTTCGTTCGGCGGCGTCAGCCTCCGACGAACTGTCTCAATCGATCTCCGAGATCACCCGAAGGGCGCAGGAATCCAGCGCGATCTCGGCCGAGGCGGTGCAGCAGGCCGAGGCCACCGACCAGCGCATCGCGCAGCTCTCGGAAGCCGGCGCGCGCATCGGCGACGTCGTCAAGCTGATCACCTCGATCGCCGAGCAGACCAATCTGCTGGCGCTGAACGCCACCATCGAGGCCGCGCGCGCAGGCGATGCGGGGCGCGGCTTTGCGGTTGTGGCCCAGGAGGTCAAGACGCTCGCCGGCCAGACCGCCAAGGCGACCGACGAGATCTCGACCCAGATCGCCAGCATGCAGCTTGCGACCGAGGAGTCGGTGACGGCCATCAAGGCGATCACCGAGACCATCGAGCGCATCAGCGGCATCGCGGGCTCGATCTCGGCTGCGGTCGAGCAGCAGCGGAGCGCCACCCACAACATCGCGGCCAGCGTTCGCGCTGCGGCCTCGGGCACCGCCGATGTCGCCGTCAATGTCCGTCATGCGGCCGAGGGCGCCAGCGAGACCGGCGAGACCTCGAGCCGGATGTTTGCCTCCGCTCAGGCGCTGTCAGGCGAGAGCCTGCATCTGAAGGCCGAGGTCGACAGCTTCCTCGATCGCGTGCAAGCGGCGTAGTTCGGCTCAGTCATCCCGGGATGGTCCGAAGGACCAGACCCGGGATCTCGAGATTCTCAGGTGCGCAATTGCGCACCATAGTTCGATGCTAGGCGCTTCGCCCCGGAATGACAGTAAGTCACTTCGGCTGCGGCACGATCCGGATGTAGGGCTTCGGCTCCTTCCAGCCCTGCGGGTAGATCGTCTTGGCCTCGTCGTTGGAGACCGAGCCCGCGATGATGACGTCTTCGCCCTGCGACCAGTCGGCCGGGGTCGCGACGCGGTGCTTGGCGGTGAGCTGGAGCGAGTCGATCACGCGCAGGATTTCCTGAAAATTCCGGCCGGTGGTCATCGGATAGACCAGCACCAGCTTGATCTTCTTGTCGGGCCCGATGATGAACACGTTGCGGACGGTCTGGTTGTCGGCCGGCGTGCGGGTGAGGGGATCGCCCGAGGTCGAGGCAGGCAGCATGCCGTAGAGCTTCGAGACGTTGAAATCGGTGTCGCCGATCATCGGGTAGTTCGGCGCGGCGCCTTGCGTCTCCTTGATGTCCTCCGACCACTTCGAATGGCGGTCGACCGGATCGACCGAGAGGCCCATCAGCTTGACGCCGCGCTTGTCGAATTCCGGCTTCAACTTGGCGAGAGCGCCGAGTTCGGTCGTACAAACCGGCGTGAAGTCCTTCGGGTGCGAGAACAGCAGCGCCCAGCTGTTGCCGATCCAGTCGTGGAACTTGATCTTCCCTTCGGTGGTCTCTGCTTCGAAGTCGGGGGCGGTGGCGCCGATCGGGAGTGTCATGGTTCTACCTCATCACGTTGAGTTTGCTTGGGAATTGCAGTTTGGCCGTCAGTACCAATATAGGGGCTCGTCGCGCCCAAGTGAACGTCAACTGAACCGCTTCAAGTAAAATGTGAATTCCTTCCCTGAACGGCCGATTTCCTAGCACTTTTCTGTTACAGCGTCGCATGCGGTGAAACAGGCTTCATGGTCTCGATTGCCCCGATAAAGCCTTTTATGACCCGCATCACGCTCGCCCGACGCTCTCCGGAACCGAAACGGTCCTCATAGCGACTAATCGGCAACCATTGAGAAAAGTCGCGATCCCCATATCGAATCATTAACCACCCCTTTACGCCAGCATGAAAATGCTGGTCGATCAGAAGAAATCTGGAAGTGAACTATGTCTGCCGCAGCGCCGAAGTCCGTTGAGTTGCCGTCCCTCGAACCGTCCTGCCGCGATACTGCGGCCCATGCCCTCTCCATCGTGCGCGACGGCGTGATCACGGGCGAAGGCCCGACCACCAAGGGCCGGGTGCATTTTTCCCGCTCGCTTGATGCCGATGACACCGCCTGGTGCACCCGCATCCTGACCGCCACCGCCGTCAACGACCTGCCGGTCAGCCGCGCCGAAGCCGAGGCGCTGTTCGAAATCAACGAGGCCGCGACCGAGCGCACCGATGGCGGCCGGTTCGACGACCTCCTGACCAAAGCCGTCGCTCACTACGCCGCGAGCGCCTCCGGCCTGAAGGTGCCGCCGCGCAATGTCGCACTCGCGCAGGACATCGAGAGCTGGGCGCCGTCCTATGCCGCGAAGGTCAACAGCGAGATGCTGGAATGGATCGCCGGCCAGATGCGCGGCAAGCGCCACAACAATCGTCGCCTGATGGCGATGGTGGCGACCTTCCTGGGCGCCACCGCGCTGCCTCTGGCGGGCCAATTGCCGAACGTGTTCGACATTGGAATGTAAAAATCCGGGCATGTAAGACCGAGATATTCCCGCGCCCCTTGCGGGGCGCGAGAAAGAGTGGCGGGGTTATTTCCCCGCCGTTTTTTGTTTGCCGGCGTCCGGCTCCAGGCCGAGCGTGCGGCCGGGGAAGCCGGCGGCGTCGAAATAGCGCTGGCTGCCGACGCGCTGGACGTTGAGCACGGTCTCGAGACCGTTCTCGGACTTCTTCTTCGACTTCTCCACGGTCTTGAACGCCTTCGGCACGATGCCGTTGGGCAGCGCCTCCGACATCACGCGGCCGACGAGGCCGCCATTCTCCGAGCCGCGCAGGCCGAGGAGCTGGGCCGCAGTCATGCCGACATCGGCATTGCTGACCGGCAGCTCGTCGACGTAGCCGGCTTTGAAGTCCGGTCCGATCGCCGCCATGAAGTTGTAGGTATCGCCGCGGCTGAAGCTGCCATGCATGCCCTGGCCCTGGCGCAGCACGGTGTCGGCCACTTGCACCGAGCAGTTGGTCGGCGCCTCGCCGCACTCGCTGGCATAGGAGCGGAAGTTGACCACGATCGCCGGCGTCGGCGTCGCCGCCTTGCCGCGCAGATTGATGCTCGACAGCGGCAGGGTGCCGGGGAAGCGGCCGAGCTGGTCATCGACGAACAGGCCGGAAATGTAGTCCTGCTCCATCAGGGCCTTGATGGTCCTGGCCGCCAGCTTCTTGTCCTTGTTGGGCAGGTAGATCAGGTCCGAGCCGCCATTGGTGGCGATGACGAGGTCGGGCTTGGTCGGATCCTTGCCGAGCACGCCGTTGCCGGCCTTCGGATGGGCGTTGCCGGTCACGGCCGCGTTCTTGTCGTTGGGGTCAAACAGCGGCAGGTCGAGCGCCTTGGCCAGATCGAGGGCGAGGAAGCCCATCGGCAAAAAGTCCTTCGGCGTGTCGTCATAGCTGACCTTGGCCGAGGGGCTGGTCTTGCTCTCCTTGGAGATGGTCGAGAAGCCGTGGTCGGCCTGGATCATGATGTTGGTGTTGGCGGCGAGCCCGAGTTCATCCAACGCCTTGCGGAGCTGGGCGAGGTTGTTGTCGACGTTCTTGATGCTCGCCATCGTGCTCGGGCCGTTGATGCCCGGCAGGATCTGGTTGAGGCTGTCGCCCTGGTTGTGCTGGGTGCCATCCGGATCGCGCGACCAGAACACCAGCACGAAGGGCTTGTTGCGGGCCTTGAACATCGGCAGCACCACCTTGGTGGCGACGTCGGCGAAATAGGCCTGCTGGACGATGTTGGCCGTCGTCGTGCCGGGCGTCTTGGCGTCGCCCGCCTTGCCGTTGTCGCCGCGGCCGGGGGCGGTGAGGGCGAGACCGGCCTTGGTCAGCGCATCCTTCATCTCGTCCGACAGCGCCACGCCGGCCTTGCCGCCGGTGGCGTCGTCGATAACGATCGAGTGCTTGCCCGGCTTCTCCGGGTGATCGGTGTGGTCCCACTGATAGGTCGGGCCGACCTTGCCGATCGCAGCGGTGCTCAGGCCCTTGTCGCGGGCCATCTTCAACACGGTCTCTTCGTTGAGATAGTCGCCCTTGAAATGCTCATCGATGTCGCCGAGCACGGCGTCGTTCTCGATGAAGGGGACTACGGTGTCGCCGGCCGGCACCGAGGTGTAGTTGGTCCAGATCGTGTTGGAGAACACGCCGGTGTCGCCGAGATAATGGCCGGTCGACATCGCCGAGCCATTGGCCATGGTGAAGGTCGGGAACAGCGAATGCGAGTTCTTGAAATTGACGCCCTTGTCGCGGACCTCGGCCATGGCCGGGGCGGTTTCGGGGGTGATCTTCAGCGCGCGCAGCCCGTCGGGGATGAACAGGATCAGGTTGCGGGGCGTGTTATTCTCTGCGGAGGCAAATCCGGTGGACAGCACTGTCAGTCCGGCTGACAGCAACACCAGTGAACGGCGCATCGAAATCTCCTAGCGATGAGGCGGCTTGGCCGCCGAACCGCGGCCCCCGGGTATCGTTTAGTTTTGCTGCATGACAGTTTTGTTACAAGAGCGGATTGGCATGCGGAAGTGACGGGGAGGTGGCCCGGCGTCCACGCATTTGTCAGTGCGGGGTGGCGGCGCATAGTCTTTCCGCGGCGGAAGCGTCCATTCCGTTATCCTGAGGTGCGAGTGGCGCGATGCACCGCATCGCGCCGGGAGCCTCGAAGGATGGACGGCCGAGATGCAGCCGGGCCGTCGCCCTTCGAGGCTCGCCGAAGAGGCGAGCACCTCAGGGTGACGGTGATTGTTTGGTGTTCGCAGCAACGTAAGCAATCGATCTTCATCGCAAACACGCCTTCGCATTCTCGCGGCGCATTGCGCCCGAGCTTTGCCTCAATGCCTCACCCTCCATTGAAAGAGGGCGCAGGGAAGGCCGGGAGCCGGCTGGCTCCCATTGACCGCTATGCCAAGAGTAGATTGCGCTACACTGCACAGCGGGTAACAGGGCAGCCGGAGGCATCCCGGCCTTCCCTGCGCGGATGGTTGGAACGGCTTATGTCGTGCTCTCCCCGGGGAGCGATGCACTATTGCCCCCGTCGTCTCGCAGATGACTGACACGAGGGCCCGGTTGAGCCACACGCATCACCACGAGCCTTGACGCACAGACCCCGGGCGTCAGGACCACACGATTTCGCCGTACACAGATCACACCGGTCGTGCGCGCGAGGTCTTCACTCACGGTCGCCCGCCCTGCAAATCCCTTCGCGCCGATATGACCCACGTCCACCGCCGCCCGGCCCGCGTTCGTGACGATCGCGATACGCCCCTCTTCCTTGGGCCGGAGTGAGTATGTTCTAACAAAAATCCGAATTCGAATAAAGAGAAATATTTTATCGCAGCACTCTTGACCCAGGGCTTCGGTGTTTTGCCCGTCGGGTACGCAAGAAGTTGTGGCCGGGACGGTCATTCCGGCACGGTTGGCATTTGCGGATTTTGTGCGAGAGCCTGTACCGGCTTGACCTCTGCCGGCCTGGCTCCGCTCCTGGCTGGATTGCGCCGCAGCGAGAGCGGGGCTGCCTTGAGCGCGTAGATGATCGCGATCTGGGTCCGGTTATGCAGGCGGTATTTGCGCATGATATTGCCGATATGCGCCCGCACCGTGTTCTCCGAGATCTTGAGCTCATGGGCGATGTTCTTGTTCTGCATCCCGCGCGCGATCAGCATCATCAGCTCGCGCTCGCGCGGCGTCGGCGCAATCAAATCTTTCGAATCCGGGCTCATCACTAGCTCCTCCCTGGCCTCTGGTTGATGTCGTGGCCAGCCCAGCATGTTGTCACTCCGTCTTGAGCGCTTCGATTGGACTGAGCTTGGACGCCTTATGTGCAGGATAGAAACCAAAGATGAGGCCGGTCGCGATTGAAAAGGCGAGGGCCAGGGCAATTGCTTCGCTGTCGATCGACGTGATCCAGCCGGCCATGCGTGCGACTGTCATCGACAGCGTGACGCCGCCGAGCACGCCGATGGCGCCGCCGAGCAGGCAGAGCACGAGCGCTTCGCAAAGAAACTGGAGACGGATGTCCCGCATCCGTCCGCCGAGCGCGCGGCGGATGCCGATTTCCCGGGTGCGCTCGGTCACCGACACGATCATGACGTTCATGATGCTGATGCCGCCGACCAGCAGCGAGACCGAGGCAATGGCGACGAGCAGGAGCGCCACGGTGCGGATCGCACCCTGCTGCGCTTCCATGGCGGCGGCCGGATCCTGAACCTTGAAGTCGTCCTCCTGGCCAGCCGCGGTCCGATGCCGCTGCCGCAGCAGGCTTTCGATTTCCGATCGCGCCCCCGCCATCTGACCGTCGGCGGCCACCTTCGCGATGATGTAGGCGACCGAATCCCGGTTGATGTTGCTCGCGCTGCCGAGGAAGCGCAGCTTGGCGGTGGTGAGGGGGACGAAGGCGACGTCATCCTGCGCGGGGCCCTTGCGATCGAGCACACCGATCACTTCGAGCGGGACCTTCATGATCCTGATCTGTGCGCCAATGGGATCATCGCCCGGCGCAAACAGCTCGTGCGCGACCGTGCTGCCGAGGATCACGACTTTTCCGGCGGCGGCCTCCTCGGCGCTGGAAAAGTAGCGGCCCGCGGCGAGTTGCCAGTCGCGCACCATGAAGTGCCCGGTCGTCGTGCCGTTGATCGTCGTGTTCCAGTTCTTGCCCTCATGGATGACCTGCGCTGTTCCGGCGATCGAGCCGGCCGCGGCCTGGATTTCCGGAATCTGCTCGAGGATCGCCTGCACGTCGCTTTCGGTCATCGTCAGCTTGCTGCCGTCCTTGAGGCGCACGCCGCCCTGGTAGACCGCGCCGGGCATGATCATCAGCACGTTGGCGCCGATCGAGCGGATCTGCTCCTGGAGCCGCAACTGCGCGCCGGCGCCAATCGCGAAAACCGTCACGATCGACGCAACGCCGATCACGATGCCGAGCATGGTCAGGAAGCTGCGCAACGGGTTGAGGCGCAAGGCGTGCAGAGCGATCCGGAAGCCCTGAAGCATCGTCATGACCCAATGCTCCGTCTGGGTAGCAACGCCGCCACCGTCTCGTCGCTGACGAGCTCGCCGTCATGCAGGCGGATGGTGCGCCGGCACTGGGTCGCGATGCGCGGATCGTGCGTGATCATCACGACGGTCTGGCCGCGCTGGTTGAGTGCGGCAAACAGCGCCAGGATCTCGGCGCCGGTTCGGCTGTCGAGAGCGCCGGTCGGCTCGTCCGCGAGAACGATCAGCGGGGAGGCGATCAGCGCGCGCGCGATCGCGACCCGCTGCTGCTCGCCGCCGGAGAGCTGACGCGGGAAGTGATGGGCCCGGTGCAACATGCCGACAGCTTCGAGGCTGTGCTCGGCCCGTCCCATGCGCTCCTTGTGGCCCACGCCGCAATAGACCAGCGGCAGGGCAACGTTCTCGATCGCGTTGTGGCGCGCGAGCAGATTGTAGGACTGGAACACGAAGCCGATGCTGCGGGCGCGCAAGGTCGACCTGCGGTCTTCCGAGAGGTCGGCGACATCAGTCCCCTCGAGATAGATCGCACCCTCGCTCGGGAGGTCGAGCAATCCGATCATGTTCATCAGGGTGGATTTGCCGGACCCGGATGGTCCCATCACGGCGAGGATCTCGCCTTGATCGATGTCGAAGCTGACATTGCGTACCGCGGTGACCGCGATTCCGTCCGTGCGATAGGTCCGGCCGACGGATCGGAGGCTGATGAGGGGCAGGGTGCCTGTCATGATCCGAACCTGATGCCGAGAAATTCCATGCCGGCCGGCCGGATCGCCTGTCCGACGGCGACCTGGCTGCCCTCGACGAGCTCTCCGCTCTTGAGTGCCACCTGTTCGGTGCCCGCGGCGCCGACGGTCACGGGGATGCGCTGGAGTGCGCCATTGGCGGTGCGCACCCAGACTCCGCTGCGCCCGGGGGCCGTGTCTGCCCGCGCGCCCGAGGGCTGGAAGCGCAGGGCGGCCAGCGGCACTTTCAACACGTTGTCCTGCTGCTCGATCACGATCTTGACCAGGGCGGTCATTCCGGGCAGCAGCGCGCCGTCGAGATTGGAGGTCGACAGCACGACGGTGTAGGTGACCACGTGCTGCTGGTTCTGCGGCGCCTTGCGCACCTGCCGCACCACCGCGTCGAAGCGGCGGTCGGGATAAGCATCCACCGTGAAGTGGGCCTGCTGGCCACCGGCGATACGCCCGATGTCGGCTTCGTCGACCTGGGCGTGGATTTCCATGTCCTCCAGGCGATGGGCGACCACGAAGGTCGTGCGGGATTCGAGGCCGACTGCGAGCGTCTGGCCTTCATTGACGAACCTGCCGACCACGACGCCGTCGATCGGCGAACGGATCACGGTGCGGTCCAGATCGGCCTGGGCCGCGGCAAGGACGGCGGCCTTCTCCGGCACCGCCATCCTGGCCTGGTCCAGCTCGGCCTCGATCCGGCGGACGTCGGCCAGCGCGCCATCCACCGAGTAGGTATTGAGGGACATCATGACCTCGGCCTCGCGCTCCTGGGCTACGCGGGCCGTGAACTCCGTCTGGGCGTCATCGACCGTCGACGTTGCCACGACATTCTGCGACTGAAGCGCCAGCTTGCGCTGCAAGGTCTTCTGCGCCGACGCCTTGACCGCCTGCGCACTGTCGAGCTTGGCGGCGAGCACGTCCCGGCTGCCCTTGGCGTTTTGCAGGTCGATCCTGGCGCGATCGAGCTTGGCCCGCTCGATGTCGACCAGGGAGTCCGCGACCGCCAGCGCCGCCTTGGCCTCGTCGACCTTGGCCGCAAAGCTGCGGGGATCGATCAGGGCAAGCGGCTGGTCTTTGCTGACGGTGTCGTTGAAGTCGACATAGACGCGGGCGAGCTGCCCGGACAGTTGCGAGCCGACCTCGATCGTCTTGACGGGCTGGAGAGCGCCCGTGACGGTGACCGTCTGCTCGATGCTGCCGCGCTGGATTGCGGCATACCGGAATAAGGGGGCGTCCGACCCGAAGGTCGGAGTCTCGCCGCCGCCGGGTTTGAGGAATTGCTTCGTCGTTTGATAGGCACGGCTCATGCCGCCCGCGGCACTCGCCGCGGCGCCCGCAGCGACATCCGGTGCCGCGCCGTAGATCGTGGCGAGGCCGCACGCAGTTCCAAACATGACAATGACTGGCACAAATCGCATATCAAAAACCCGCCGTCTTAAATAAATGATGTCGTTGGCGGAAGACGCTCGCGCAATGGTTGTATTTCGTCGGTCTAATATCGTTGGCTTGGCAGTATGTCATTGTTCTCGGGGTGACGGACGGGCGCGCGTCATAATCCAGAAGTAAAGTCCGCTGGGTGCGACCTTTCGTGATTTGCGCGGAGCGCATACCGGGCGTATTCAAAAAGATGCGCGCGGTATCGAAACTCGACAGCTGACTGGACGTCTCGTCTGTTTTGCGGGCGATCGGCGTTCGCGTCGGCGCATGGGTGGCGACGCCATGACGCAGTGGGCGATATTACGGCTGCAGTGCCGGACTGTCACATCCTCGACATGGTATCGCGCCGTGATGCTGCCTGTGGCGGCATCGAACCTTTTCAATCACGAAACCCGATATGTGAACGCCTTCACTCGCATCAAATGGCTGTTGGCCTTAAGACGTGAGAGCTGCGGACCGGCGGGATTCGCGCGGTCATCGCGCATGCTTTCAAGCACCTTGTTATCGATTGCAAGAACAGTGGATGGCTCGTTGCTGGATCATCGAGCGCCAAGTCCGGGAGCGTATTGCAATGAGTTCAATTCAAGCCACAGTTTATGTTGTTGACGACGAAATCCAGATACGAAACGCGATTGGCAGCCTCTGCGAGGAGACCGGACACCAGGTGAAGCTGTTTGCCTCGACGGACGATTTCCTCGAGGAGGAGTTGTCCGTCGGGCCATCCTGCCTGGTGCTCGACGTCCGCTTTCCCGGCACGTCGCCGACCGGGCTCGAGCTGCAGCGCAGGTTGGCCAAATCAGGTCTGCCGATTCCGATCGTCTTCATCAGCGGCCACCCGGACGTCCGCGTCTCGGTCGAGGCGATGAAGCTTGGCGCGATCGAGTTTCTGCCAAAGCCGTTTCGCGAGCAGGAAATCCTCGATGCCATCAGGCATGGCATCGAGCGCGATCGGCGGCGGCTGGAGCGGGAGGACACGGTGCGCGAGGCGCGGCAGCGCGTCGAGACGCTGACGGCGCGGGAGCGCGAGATCATGTTGCTGATGTCGGAAGGGCTTGTCGCCAAGCAGATGGCGGCGAAGCTCCAGCTCAGCGAGGTGACGGTCAAGGTGCATCGCGCCCGGATGATGCGAAAGCTCGAATTGCATTCGCCCATCGAGGTCGCGAGACTGATCGACAGCATGCGGCAGGAGACGGTGCACAGCGGCGCGGGACGGTCGCACGCCTAGTCCCGCGAGCGGCGACTTGCCGCCCGCCGTCTAGTCCGTAGCGACTAGCATGAACTGCAGTCTGTCGCGTGGAGCGCAACCGGTTCAGAGTTATCCCTACGATGTCGGCCTCCTCCAAGACGGCATCTGCAACCTGCTTAGACAACTTAGCAAGAAAGGGATACTCCATGCGTAAATTGCTCCTCGCTTCCGTCGCCGTGTTCGCGCTGTCGTCCGCAGCCCAGGCCGCCAACACCGCGACCACCGTGCAAATCGGCGCAGCAAACGGCTCCACCGTGAACCAGCAGGGCCACGTGAATGACTCCTCGACCACGTTCCAACTCGGCATCGTGAACAGCGCGAGCACCATGCAGGGCACGACCTCTCCGTCTCTCAACAATGCCAGCTCGGTGACCCAGATTGGCGTCCTTGGCAACGCGGCCACCACTGGGCAGGTTGCCACCGGCAACAACACGAGCTCGATCAGCCAGTCCACGCTCTTCGGCTTCCCGCCGAACAACTCCGCTGGCGTCGGGCAGCTCGGTGGCGGCCTCAACCTCAGCACCATCACGCAGCACTAACCAGCCCCGTACCTCTGGGTGCGCGCGCCGCGTACCCAGAGTTATGTTCCAATGGCCACGACCAGGCTTCTTGGTGGAGTGGCGGATCGAATAGCTGCTCCTAGCGGAGGAAACTCACATGCGGATCAACTATCTACTCGCAACAGCAGCCATGCTCAGCGCGTTGGCTTCTGCCGATGCCGAAGCCGCCAACACGATCAGCGTGTTGCAATTCGGTACGACAAATCTCTCGTCCACAACGCAGACCGGCCCGGTGAACAACACTGCGACGACGCTGCAATTCGGGGCCTTCAACCAGGCATCGAGCGTGCAACTCGGTTCGTTCTCTTCGGTCAATTCAGTGACGATTGGACAAGGCGGCACGACGCCTACCGCGACCAATATCGCTACGGCTGGCCAAGTCAGAGGCGCCAACACGAGCTTGATTGGCCAGATTGGTTTGAACAACGCCGCCGGGGTATCCCAGCTTGGCATTCTGAACGGCTCCACGATTTTGCAGCAGGCTCCGTGACCTGAGATCGTGTGGTGACTCGGCAAATATTGTGGAGGCATATAATGAACAAGCATCTTCTGGTCGTTGCGACAGTGGTTCTCGTCTCCTGTTTCGCCGCGAACAGCCCCGCGCGGGCGCAGGGCGCCGACATCAAGACGATCGTCTCGGTCAACGGGCCCCCCGTTGTCGTGAACCAGAGCAGCTCGCTCAACATGGTCGGCATATTCCAGGTTGGCGGCAACACCAGTGCGACCGTGGCCCAGAACGGCACCAACAATGCGGTCGGCGTCCTGCAATTCGGCGGGACGACATCGGCTTCGGTCGGCCAGGCGGGCATGAACAATTTTGCCTTTGTCGGGCAGACCGGCCAGTCGGCGACGAGCCTCGTGTCGCAGCTTGGCAACATGAATACGGCAGCGATCGCGCAATTCGGCGCGATCAACTTCTCGACGGTGAACCAGACCGGTCACTGAGCTGCGCACGAACTCGCTGTCACCAGATGTGACGTGTTGATGAGGCAGGGTGATGAGATATGGTAGAGAGTTCCTGGCTTTGGCGGTATTGTCCGCCGTCGTCAGCGTGGCGACGGAGGCATCCGCAGGATCCAGGCCATCGCCAGCCATTGGTGGGCTCGCGTCTGCCTGGACCAACAGGAACGTGAGCATCGAGACGGTCGTGGAGTTCGGCAATAATCCGCAGCCGGTCACGATCGTGGAGAATAGCCGCATCAATATCGCGCGCGTGATCGAGATCGGGACGGGTACGGTCGATGCGACGATTGTCCAGAACGGGACGCGCAACTATGTCGATGTGATTCAGGTCGGGACGACGACCAATGCACTGATCGGGCAGTCGGGCGTGAGCAACATCGCCAACATCACCCAGGTCGGCAATTCGACCAATGCGCTTCTGCTTCAGGTCGGTGACATGAATACCGGCGCGGTCAGGCAGTTCGGACGCTTCAACTGGCTGGCCATCTTCCAGTTCGGACGATGATCGAGATGAAGAGGTGTGACATGAAATTCCTCCTGCTCGCATCCGGAATGACCTTCATGACCGCAATTGCTATGGCGCCGGCCGGCGCCGGGGAGACCGGTGACGGTCACACCACGGTGGTCCAGGACGAGAATGGAACCGCGGTCATCACGCAAAGTGGCGATCCGGCGCAGGCCGAGGTCAAGGTCGAGAAGGAGCCGGGCCGCACCACGGTCTATCGCCGCAGCGGCGGCAATACCGCGATCGTGTCGCAAGGCACCGGAAACGCGCAGGACATGCTGGACTGGCTGCGCAAGCAGCAGGGTCGCTGACGCGCGAAGGCGCATTCCGTGGGAACCAGATCTCTCAAATGGCTGGAAATCCCGGGCGTTCTGCCGCATCCGGTTCCCCGTTAATCCCGTGCCTTAACCAACAATTAATTATACGTTTGCGGGTGGGCGACAGCCCGGCCTAGCGTGCGGTGGGGAGCCGCTATCTGCGAAGCCAAACGAGTTGGTGCGTATCATGATGTCCAGATCAAATGGGGCCTTGCTCGCCTCGCTCAGCGCAGCCGCGCTGCTCCTTAGCCCCAGCGACAGTTTTGCACGACCGGGCGGCGCCGCCCCGCATGGCATGGTGACTGCAGCCGCGCCGCCGGCTGCGGCACGCCCGCCGATCGCGCCGGGCGCGCGGTTTCACCGTCGGAACAGTTCATTTGTCTATTGGCCAGGCGGAGGCGGATTCTTCAACGACGGCACAGCCTACAGCCAGCCCTTCGTCGATGCCGGGCAGCCTGTCACCAACGACGTTCGCTATACCTACACCTATGACGTTCCCTGGGACTGGGCGCATCGCTTCCCGCCGAACGTCGTGCCGTCCGACCGGCCCTATGTGCCGAGCTGCCCGACGGAGCAGGTGACGGTGCCCGGCCGCGGTGGCGGCGAGCACACCGTCAACATCATGCGTTGCTACTGAGCGATCTACCGCGTCACACAAGGCGTTAGAGAATTCCCGCCGCGGCCGCATGGTCGCGGTCGGATTGCTTCCGTCTGACGTTTGCGAGCTCGCGGCTGCAAGCCGCAAACGGGGCGGTATCCGGACGCAGCCCTAGTTGGCCGCAGACGTCTCGATCCTCATCCGCAATGACGCGCGCCAGCTCCGCCTCGGCAGACTCGCGGAGCGCGGGACCCGAGACGAACAGCGTCTGCAGCCCAAAGGCCGTCACAACGGCGAGCACCAACGCAGCCGCGAGTGCGGGACGCTGCATGTCGCGGGTCGTGTCCTGGGAAGGGCGCGCCTTGCTTCTGAGTTCGGTCATGAAATCCTCTCTCGAATGAATATCGATGGTCAGAAAAATGATTGTCGAGCCGCGCGGCAAAATCGCCGGATGCAACATGAATATACGCTGCGTCGCAGCGGGGAACGTGAAAAGGATTACAAATTTCAAGCCGGCATTGCTAAATTCAAAGTCGTACTAGCCCAGTTCAAAACTGGTTACGCCGAACACGCGGTCGAGCCGCAGTGACGGGATCGGTCCAGTGTACATTCGCGCCGTTTCGAATGTCGGCTCCAGGCCGAGGGATTCCGCAAGCGCAATAGCATCGCGGTTCACTGCGGGGATATCGAGGACAATTTCGCCGCTTCGGGGACCGGCTAGCAAACCCTGCAGGACGGCGACCGCCGTTGCGCGGTCATCGGCTACCAGCGGGCCGATCTTGTGGCCCGTCCGGCAGGGGCGGATCACGCCCCATGCGGCGAGCCTGCCATCGCGCAGCAGTGCGCGACCGACATGGCCCGGCGAGTTGATCCAGGCACGCAAAAAAGCCGCGCGCGGGGCTGGGAAGACCGTGGTGTCGTCGGCTTCAATATCCGCAAACGGGATCGTGTCGAGCGCAACGACATCGGCCGGCGGCTTCGGTGGTGCGGCGATGGTGCCGCCATAGCGCATATTGGCGTAAGCAAGCTGGAATCCTGATTTCTTGTAATTGTCCTGCTGGGCCACGACGCCGTCGAGGCCGATCACGCGCGAGCCCGCATGCGCGATCGCGGCGTTCCAGATGCGCAGGCCGTGACCTCTGCCACGGAAGCCTGCGCGCACGATGTAGAAGCCGAGGAAGGCGAAGCGGTCGTCGTAATTGACACAGGAGACGGTCGCGACCGGCTCGCCGTCGATCTCGCCGACGAAGAACCCTTGCGGGTCCGGGATTGCGAAACAGGCGGCGTCGCGCTGGCCGGGATTCCATCCCTCCGCCGCGGCCCAGTCGATCGCGAGGGAGATCTCCTCGGGACGTAAATTGCGGATCTGCAAATCGCTCATGTGGCGCGGCCTCGTGGCGATGGACTTGAGGGCAAGTCTCGTTTGCGGGCAAGACTGGTTTGCGGGCAAGTCTGGTTTGCGAGCAAGTCTGGCTGTAGAAGGCCTGATGACAGGCTAACCTTCGGTTCGACTCAACGTTATCACAGGGATGATCGGTCATGGCAGCAGAGAAGGTCGCACTCGTCACCGCAGGCGGCAGCGGCATGGGGGCAGGGGCCGCGCGGCGGCTCGCGGCCGACGGCTTTCGCGTGGGCATCCTGTCGTCCTCCGGCAAGGGCGAGGCGCTCGCAGCCGAGCTCGGCGGCTTCGGCGTGACCGGCTCGAACAAGTCCAATGACGATCTGAAGCGCCTCGTCGACGGCGCGCTCGCGAAATGGGGACGCATCGACGTGCTCGTCAACAGCGCCGGCCACGGTCCGCGCGCGGCGATCACGGAGATTACCGACGAGCAGTGGCACACAGGCCTCGATACGTATCTCCTCAACGTGATCCGTCCGACCCGGCTCGGCGGACCGGTCATCGCCAGGTACTGAGCGACATCCCGTTCCGAATCTGGTGTGGAAAGCCCCGGCTCAGCTGGGCTTTCTGCTTTGGTTGGCAGGTTCAGTGCGAGGCTACGAGCTTGGCCAGCGTAGGCAGGATCTTGTAACGCGCGATCTCGTGCGGATATTCGCCGCGATTGGCGAGCAGCACGATGCCGATCCGGTGGGCCGGTACGAGGCCGATATAACCCGACGCGTTGTTGAGGCCGCCCGGCTTGTCGACGATTGTGACGCCGGGAAGGTGCACGGTCTCCCAGGCCATGGCCTGGCCGAAGGTGGCCTGGCCGAACCTTTGGTCGACGCGGAAACTTTCGCGCTGTGTCATTCGCAGCGCCTCGCGCAAATGCGGATCGAGCGCGCGGCCGTCGACGCAGGCCGCGACGAATGTCGCAAGATCCCGCGCGGACGAGAGCATCTGGCCGGTACCGGGGAAATCGAAATAGCTCTGCTGGTTGCCGATCGGGCCGATCGCGCTGCCCTGGTCGGAATAGCCCTGCACGATGCGCCGCATGACGGCGTCGTCCATGATCGCGCGGCTATCCGGTCCGCGTTCGGGAAGGAACGTCGCGTGCATGCCGAGCGGCGCGAGCACGCGGCTCTCGATCAGCCTTGCGATCGGCGTGCGATAGCAGCGCTCGAGCACGAGCTGCAGCAGCACGTAAGCGGCATGACTGTAGATGCGCTGCTTGCCGGGTGCGACGTCCGCGGGCGGCGTCCAGGCGTTGAGCATCGCGATGAATTGCGCCTGGGAGTAGGAGTCGTTCGGCCACGGCGGATGATCGGTCGGCAACAAGAGGCCAGAGGTGTGCGTGGCGAGCTCGCCGACGGTGACGCGGCGGACATAGTCGCCAGTGAGCTCCGGCAGATATTTCGCCAGGGGATCGTCGAGCCGCAGATCGCCGCGGAGCGTGCCGAGCGCCGCCAGCGTGGCCTCGAACGGTTTTCGCAAGGAAGCGAGGTTGAACAGCGTGTCCGGCGTCACCGACTGTTTGGTGGCGTCGTCGGCGAAGCCGTAGGTGAAAAACTCGACATGGCGGCCGGCATAGAGCGCAGCCGCGAGGCCGCCGGGATGCTCCGGCGTCGCGGTGGGCGCGAGCTCGGTGGCGACGATGTCGCGCATTTGCGCAATCATGTCCGAATCCGCCGATGCGGGGCGTGGCCGGGTGAGCGCGACCGCAAAAGGAACAAGCGCGGCGCGGGCGAGGGCTCGCCGGGTGATTTGAGGGGAGATGACAACAGGCGGCACGTGATCCGGTGAATGATGCGATGCGCCCCCGGTAACCATCTTAGCGGGGCGGGTGCAGCGTCCAATTCACGATTGCGCGTTGCGGTTCCATATGGAGCGGCTAAAATTACTTAGCCTTTGGGCTAACAATCATTGACGCCGGATGGCGGTGGGCCTATAGTTAGCTTCATGGCTAACCAATTATCCCAACTCGACCACGTTTTCGCAGCGCTCGCCGACCCGACACGGCGGGCCATCGTGATGCGGCTGTGCGCCGGCGAGGCCTCGGTCGGCGAGCTCGCCGGGCCCTTTGAGATGGCGCTGCCGAGCTTCATGAAGCACATCCAAGTGCTGGAGCTGAGCGGGCTCGTGCAATCGGAGAAATCCGGCCGCGTGCGCACCTGCCGCCTCAGCCCCGATGCGCTCGTCGGTGCGGAAGACTGGTTCCAGCACCAGCGCGCGATCTGGGAAGCGCGGCTCGACCGGTTCGAAGCCTATGTGATGAAGCTCAAGAAGGAGAGGGCGGCTGCCAAGCGGCCGGCCAAGACGGCCGACAAGACCACCAACAAGCCAAGCAAACGGAAAGGTACCTGACGATGACGAATGCTGCCAACGCTGCCCTGTCGCAATGGTCGATCGACCGCGAGATCGTCATGTCGCGCGTGATCGACGCGCCGCGCGATCTGGTGTTCGAGGCATGGTCCGATCCGAAGCACCTGCCGCAATGGTTCGGGCCGAAGGGATTCAAGATCGAGACCTTCGAGATCGACGTGCGCGTCGGCGGTGTCTGGCGCTTCAACATGATCGGCCCGGACGGCACCGTCTATCCGAACCGCATGCGCTTCCGCCGCATCGAGCGGCCGTCCTTCATGGAGATGGACCACGGCCTCGACCAGGACGATGATCCCGGCATGTTCCGCTTCACCATCACCTTTGCCGAGCAGAGCAACGGCAAGACCGTGCTGATGATGCGGCAGCTGGCAGCGAGCACCGAGCAGCGCGACGGTATGATCGGCTTCGGCGCCGTCGAATACGGCTACCAGACGCTGGACAAGCTCGCGGCCTATGTCGGCGGGCTGAAGAAATAACTGACCCGCGTGATTCCGGGGGCCGTCGCAGTGGCGCCCCCGGGACAAGCTTGGGAGCAAGTGGGGAGAGCGGTCGCCTTCGCGATTATGACAGCGCGCAGGCGAATTATGACAGTGCCGTCACGCAGATTTTTGTCGCGCTGTTCTGCAGATTTATGACAGAATTGCTACCGTTGAATGTCATGTTGACTACGGCGGAGCGATTCATGTTGCAGTGGCAGGCGCGGTCAAATCCCCTGGCGTGGTGGTGGGGTTCCCTGACGCTGGTCAGCGCAGCCAATATCCTCGTCTGGTTCATGCTGTACCGCGAGTTCTATCCGACGGTTGCCGGCAGCGTCGGCGGCGGCTCGGATATCGGCCTGATGTTCCTGCTTTGCGCGGGTTATGTGTTCGGCTGCGCCTTCCGTTCGGTGCTGCCGCGCGCCGACGTGCAGCGCATCTGCCTGTTCGACACCTGGCTGTCGAGCGTGTTCGTCGGCCGCACCGTCGCGACCGTGGCCGAACTGTGTTTCGTCGCGCAATGGGCGATCATCCTGCATCAGCTCGGTCGCATGACCGGCGCAGAGACCGCGGTGAACATCGCGCTCGTGATCGTGCCGATCATCATCATCGCGGAGTGCTTCTCCTGGTACGCGGTCGTCACCACCAACTTCCTGTTCAACGCGATCGAGAACTCGCTGTGGGCGGTGACCTTCTTCCTTGCCGGCATCGCGCTGTGCCGGCTGATGCCGGAATTCCAGGGCCCGGTGCGCTGGGCACTGATCGCCGGCATCATCGGCATCGCATGCTTCCTCGCCTTCCTCGTCACCGTCGACGTGCCGATGTATCTCAGCCGTTGGCGGGCGGGGCATAAAGAGGGCGGCAGGTTCCTCGGCTTCCTCGAAGGCCTGCATGACGTCTCGACGCGTTGGGTGGTGACCCACGACATCGCGCATTGGAAGGGCGAACTGACCTGGATGTTCCTGTATTTCAGCGCCGCCGTCTGGTCGAGCCTCGCGCTCTGCGCGCTCTACGCCATGGAAGACTATCTCACGCGCTATCTGGCCTGATTACTTGCCGACCAGGCCGCACTTGCTGCGGTCGAGCGGGCGGAAGGCCTGGTCTGGCGGGATGGTCGCAACCAGCTTGACGAAGTCCCACGGCCCCTTGGACTCTTCGGGCGTTTTGACTTGCACCAGATAGAGATCGTGGACCATGCGCTGGTCCTCGCGGATGCGGCCGTTGGGCGTGTAGGCGTCCGATACCGGCGTCGTCTTCATCTTGGCCATCACTGTCGCGCCGTCGTCTGAATCGGTGTCCTTCACCGCTTGCAGGTAGTGGCGCACGGCGGAATAGACGCCGGCCTGGATCTGGGACGGCATCGCCTTGCGGCGGGCAAAGAACGCATCGGAGAACTTTCGGGCCGCCGGCGAGACGTCCTCGAAGAACGAGGTGACGATGAGATCGCCGCGCGTGGCCTTGAGGCCAACCGCCTCGATATCGACGTTCTGGAACGACATCGGTACGATCTTGATGCCCTGGTCGGCAAGGCCGAACTCCTCCGCCTGCTTGATCGCGGTGGCGTTGTCGCCGGCGACATTGATCGCGAGGATCTTTGCGCCCGAGGACTGCGCCTGCAGCAGGAAGGAGCTGTAGTCGGGCGTGCCGAGCTGTGCCTTGACGCCGCCGGCCACCTTGCCGCCTAGCGCCGCGATACGGTCGCGCGCGGTCGCCTCGATCGAATGTCCGAAGGCGTAGTCGCCGGTGATGAAGAACCAGGGCTCCTTGCTGGTCCGCATGATGCCGGAGACCACGGCTGTCGCCGTGGAGTAGGCGTCCTGGGTCCACTGCACACTGCTGGGCGCGCAGGCGTCATCGGTCAGCTGGTTGGCACCGGCGCCGGAGACGAGGAAGATCTTTCCGTTGCCGCGCACGAGCTCCTGCACGGCGAGCGCCGCGCCCGAGCTGCCGCCGTCCGCAATCGCCTGCACGCCGTCGCTGAACCATTTTCGCGCGAGCGATGCCGCAAGGTCCGGCTTGTTCTGGTGATCGGCCTGCAGGATCTCGATCGGCTTGCCGTTGATCTTGCCGCCGAACTCCTCCGCCGCCATCCGCGCCGCCTCGACCGAGCCAGGGCCCATCGCGGTCGCGAAAATGCCGTTCATGTCGGTGAGGACGCCGATGCGGACGGCACCGCCCTTGATCTCGGCGCGCGCGGTGGGGCCCGCGAGTGCCAGCGTGATCAGCAGGATGGCGGTGGATGGGTTGCGGAGATTGGCCATGGCGTTTCCTGATTTTATCGTTGATGGATCGGTCGCGGTGGGTCAGGCCGCCTCAGCGATGACCTTGTTGCGCAAAATGCCGATGCCGGAGATCTCGACCTCGACGGTGTCGCCGGGGCGCATCCACAGCGGCGGCGTGCGCTTGGCACCGACGCCGCCGGGCGTGCCCGTGACGATGACGTCGCCGGGGACAAGCGGGCAGATCGTCGAGATATAGGCAATCAGCTCGGGAATGGCGGTGATCAGGAGATCCGTCGTTGTATCCTGCACGATCGTGCCGTTCAGCCGCGTCTGAAGAGTGAGCTTCGACGGATCGGGGATCTCGTCCGCCGTCACCAGCCACGGGCCAAAGCTGCCGCTTTCCGCGAAGGTCTTGCCGGAGAGGAATTGGCTGGTGTGGCGCTGCCAGTCGCGGATGCTGCCTTCGTTGTAGCAGGCATAGCCAGCGATGTGGTCGAGCGCGCGGCGTGCTGAGATATGGCGGCCCGCCTTGCCGATGACGAGCGCGAGCTCGCCCTCATAGTCGAAATCGTCGCTCACCTCAGGCTTCACGATGGGCTGGAGATGGCCGACCTGGCTGCAGGGGAAACGGACGAACAGCGCCGGCTTCTCGGTGACGGTGCGGCCGGTCTCGGCGACGTGGTCGCGATAGTTGAGGCCGACGCAGATGATCTTGCCGGGATCGGGGATGACGGGCGCGAAGCTGATCTTGTCGAGCGCATGATCGGGCGCCGTGGACGCGACCAGCTTTGCCGCCTCGGCCACGCGCCCCGCTTCAAGCAACTGCCGCAGCGTGGTGCAGGGCGCCATGCGTGCGCCAAGATCGACGACGCCATTGTCCTTGGCGGCCCCGAAGGAGGCGCGGCCGTTGGCGATGAAAGAGAGCAGCTTCATGGGATATCCTTGAGAAGTGTTCGGTCAGGCCGCGGACGGCACGTGGGTTGGAGGTGTGATGGCGGCGATGAGCCGGTCGAGCTCGGCGTCGTTGCGGGCGGTGCCGCGGATGTAACGGTCGGGGCGAACCAGCGCGGCGGTGATGCCGTGCTCGCGGAGCCAGGGTCCGATGCCCTCGGCATCGTCGCTGGTCAGGGTTTTGAACTCGGCCTGCGAGAGAGCGAGACGCGTCGCACTCTCGACGAGGAGGACATGGCCGTAGCCGAGACGGTCGTCGCCACGGCTGCCGTCTCGTAGCGCAAACTGCGGCGCAAGATGGCCGGCGAGGGGCAGGTCGCTGAGCGCGAGCCCGGGGCCGAGCAGGGGCTTTTTCACCTCGAGTTTCACGGGCGCATTCTCGCGCGCCTGCCCGGCGGCAAGGCCGGCTTCGATCGCCTTGGTGTTGATGACACCGCCCAAGCGAATGGCGAGCTCGATGAACTCGCGCACATGCGGCTGGCGTTCGCTCTGATAGGTGTCGAGCAGATCGGTTGCCGCACCGTCGCGAATGATGCTCGCGAGCTTCCAGGCAAGGTTGGCGGCATCGCGGATGCCAGCGCACATGCCCTGGCCGAGGAAGGGCGGGGTCTGATGTGCGGAATCGCCGGCAAGCAGTAGCCGGCCGTTGCGCCATTGCTGCGCGATGACGGAATGAAAGGTGTAGACCGCGGCGCGCTCGAGCTCGGCGTCGTCAGGCGTGATCCAGCGCGACAGCAGCTCCCAGACCTTTGCTGGCTGCGCCACATCTTGCGAATCCTCGTCCGGGAGGACAGTGATCTCCCAGCGCCGCCGGGTGCCGGTGCCGCGGACATAGGTCGCAGGCCGCCTGGGATCGCAGTGCTGGAGACTGTAATCGCCGAGATCGTTGCGGGCGCGCTTGAGCAGCACATCGACCACCAACCAGCGCTCGTGGAAGCCGAGATCGTCCATCCCCGAGCCGATGAAGCGGCGAACGAGCGACCGCGCGCCGTCACAGCCGATCACATAGCCGGCGCGGGCCTCACTCAGCTTGCCGTTGGAGAGGTCCTCGTAGCGCACACGTACGCCACTCTCGTTCTGATCGAGCGCGAATACATCGCAGCGGCTGCGCAAGCTGACGTGCGGCCAGCGTGCGAGGCCGGCGATCAGTACGTCCTCCAGATCGGGCTGGTGGAAGCGGTAGCTGAGATTCCAACCCATCGGCGTCAGCGTCTGCGGGCGCGACCAGTCCAGCAGCATTTTGCCGTCGGCGTCGAGGAAGAGCATGCCGGGGCTGAGGATGACATGCGGCAGGATCGCATCGGCGAGGCCCAGGGTCTGGAACACCCGCATGCATTCGTCATCGAAATGCACCGCCCGCGGCAGATGATAGGTCCGCGCCTCGCGCTCCAGCACCAGCGTCCGCACGCCGCAGAGGCCGAGCAGATTGGCGAGCGTCGCGCCGACCGGGCCACGACCGACGATCACGACGTCAAACTCCTCGGGGGCGGATTTATCCTGCATGGCGCTATCTCTCCCAGCCATGCCCGGCTCTTCAACGCCGGCGTCCCAAGTGTCCGCCCAGCGGACGGACGTCGGCCGCTTTGCGGGCGAGCGAAACCTCTTGCCAATCGTGCGCTGTCATTATATGTACAAGTGAATATATATGAAGGAAGGCGATGATCGCCACGACGAAAAGGCAAAAGGCACCGCCCTCTCGACCGAAGGGCCGCCGAAGCAAGGACATGCCGGACGGCCGGCAGGCGCTGCTGGCCGCCGCCACCAGCGCATTCGCCAGCCACGGTTTCGATGGCGCCGATCTGCGCAGCGTGGCCGCCGCCGCCCAGGTCAGCCCCAACCTGGTTCGCGTTCATTTCGGCCACAAGGCGGCGCTGTGGGAGGCCTGTCTGGCGCAAATCGTGGCGGTTGCGATCCCTGCCATGGCCAGCATTCGCGCGATCGCGGCCGATTCCAGCCGCCCGCTCGGCGATCGGCTGCGCGACGTCATCGTGGCGATCGGCGCTTTCTATGCTGAGCATCCGGATGTCAGGGACTTTGTCGTCCGGCACGGCGCGGAAGCGCCGGAGCGCGCTGTGCTCGTGACCGAACGACTGCTGCGTCCGGCCTATGAGACCGTTCGAGAGCTCTTCGTGGCCGGCATTGAAGCCGGCATCATCCGCAGCAGTCATCCGGCGCTGTTCTTTGCGCTGCTCAATGCCGCGCTGAATCAGCCTCCCGCGGCTCCCGTGCTGCTCAAACAGCTTGCGCCCGACATCGACGTTGAGGCGTCGAGTGCGCTGCTGATCGAGACCACGGTGACGACGTTCCTTCACCTTCCGCCGTCCGATCGAAGCGTCAAACCCCAGTGAGCCCGCCTTGCCGACAATCCAACCTGAGAGTGAGAGCATTCATGAATTTCCGCGTCGCCTGCCTTCTGTTGAGCGCCACGATCACGCCAGCCTTCGCTCAGGCCGGGCCGAGTGAATCCGAGCAGCGCCAGGCCTGCATGGGCGACGCGATGCGTCTTTGCTCTGCCTATGTTCCCGATCGCGCTCAAATCCGAGACTGCATGGCGGCTCAGCTCGACCGGCTCAGCCCGCAATGTCGCGCCGTATTCGACGCGTCCGCTCAGGCGCAAAGATCATCGTCCGCGCGGAGCCATTAGTCTCATTCGACCGGGACGGCGGCGGCCGCGTCGCCTAATGGCGCGGCAAAGTCGGCGATCGCCTTGTCGATGGCGAGCGCGGTTCTGATCCAGATGATTGAAATGCAACCGAATACGATCTTGTTGCGAACGATCGGAACGGCGATCGAGGCAGTCTTGGGATTGTATTCGCCTTCGCTGCGGATCGCGTAGCCGCGCGCCTGCGTCTCAGCAATCATCTGGTCGAGGCGGCCCTGGTCGAGGAAGGGGCGGTCGTCGGCCTCGTCGATGCGGCGGAGATGGCTGATGATGAGGTCGCGCTCGCGCGCGGGGCAGGCGGCGAGATAAGCGCGGCCTGCAGATGTGCGCAGCATCGGCAGGCGTCTGCCGATCATGCCGCGATCGATCGAGAACGGGCTGCGCGAATGGGTGGTCTCCTGCACCACCATCGCGGCGTTCTCGTACGTCGAGAGATCGACCGGCCAGACCAGGGTCTTGCTGAGTTCGGCGAGACAAGGCGCGGCAGCCTGGCAGATCACCACGCCGGGGTCGTAGCCGTCGCCGAGGCTCAGGGCGAGCCTGGTGACGCGAAAGCGGTCGTCGCTGGCGCTGCGGGCGACATAGCCGAGCTCCTCCAGCGTTTCGAGCAGCCGGTAGACGGTCGGGCGGGGCAGGTCGAGCGCGCGGGCGACGTCACCGGCGCGGATGCCGCCCGAGCGATTGACCTCCTGCAGCACGTCCAGCCCGCGCTTGAAGGCGCGGACGCCCTCCGACTGCCGCGGCTGGCCGTTCCGCGTCCGCTCCTTGGACACTTCGTATTTCCTCCCTTGTGGCTGCCGGCCTCGCGATTATCGTCTTTGCGAACGCGACGCGATGGCGGGACGTCACCGTAGGATCGTGCGCGGCCGGTATCAAGTTCGCCGCACTGCAGCGGATGCGATGCCCTTGTGCGATGCCCTTGGGAGAACGTCGATGGAAATCACCGCGCTCGGCTATATCGGGATCAACTCGTCGCAGCTTGACCAGTGGGGACAGATGGCGACGGGACTGCTCGGCATGCAGCAGGTCGATCGCGGCGGCAAGATGCGCGCCTTCCGCATGGATGATCGCAAGCAGCGCCTGATCGTCGACGGCAGCAGCGATGCCGGCCTTGCGGTGATGGGCTGGGAGGTTCCCTCGACCGTGGAGCTGGACCAGCTGGCCGGCCGGCTGGAACGTCACGGCGTCGAGGTCACGCGCGGTTCGCGCGCGCTAGCTGACGAGCGGCATGTGGCGGAGCTGATCACGTTTGCGGACCCGGCCGGAAACCGACTCGAAGCCTTTTGCAAGCCAGACCTTGCGACCGAACCCTTTAAACCGGGCCGGCCGATCTCGGGCTTTCGCACTGGCGCGCTGGGCATGGGGCATGTCGTGCTCAACGTCGAAGATGTCGAGCCGCTGCTGCCATTCTATCGCGACGTGCTCGGCTTCCACGTCTCCGATTTTGGACTGAAGCCCTATGGCCTCTATTTCTTCCACGTCAACGGCCGCCACCATTCCTTTGCGATGGTCGGCTCGGGACGGAAGGCGCTGCATCATTTCATGGTGGAGCTCGGCAGCCTCGACGATGTCGGGCAGGGCTACGACCTCGCGCAGCTCGAAGACGGCCGTGTCGTCTACACGCTGGGCCGGCACACCAACGATCACATGACCTCGTTCTATGTGAATACACCGTCCGGCTTCTTCATCGAATATGGCTGGGGCGGTCGCATCATCGATCCCCAGACCTGGCAGCCGCACGAGACATTTGACGGCCCGTCTCTGTGGGGCCACGAGCGGCTCTATATGCCGGAAGAGCAGCGCAAGCGCCTGCGCGACATGCGGATGGATGCAGCGGCGCGCGGCGTGCGCGTTGCCGATCCGCGCGTGCCGCCGCTGAATTGCGCGTGGCTCGACCAGGTGATCGCGCGCGAATGATCCGCCGCCACGGGGCACGCGTCACGCCTCGCCGAGATCGAGCTGCGTCAAGATTCCCTGGCGCAGCGCCAGCCGGACCAGCTCGATGTCGGAGCCGACGCCGAGCTTGTCCTTGATCAGCGAATGCAAATTCGCCACCGTCTTCGGGCTGACGTGGAGCGTCGCGGCGATCTGTTCCGTCGTATTTTCGGCGAGCAGCAGCCGCAGCACCTCGAACTCGCGCGGCGTGAGCACGTCGGCGGCCGAGCTCTCGCCGCTGATCCGGCTCAGCGCAAGCTCGTGGTCGATATCGGGACTGATCGCGATCTTGCCGGCGAGCACGTCCATCACCGCGCGCACCAGCGTCTCCGGTGGGCTGGTCTTGGTGACGTAACCCCTCGCGCCGGCGCGGATGGCCTGCACGGCAAAACCGGCATTCTCGTGCATGGTGAAGACGAGGATTTTTGCCGCCTTGTCCCATTGCCTGATGCGCCTGACAGCCTCGACGCCGCCAATGCCGGGCATGCTGAGATCCATGATGACGAGGTCGGGCGCCTCGGATTTGTACAGGCGATAGGCCTCCGCGCCGTCGCCGGCTTCGGCGATGACGCGCAGGCCCGGCTGCTTCTCGAGCACGGAGCGATAGCCTTCGCGGACGACGGAATGGTCGTCGACCAGCAGAATGGTCGCGGTCATGCCGCGTGCTCCAGCGCTTGCGGATTGGCGGCTGCAAGCGGAATGACGACGCGCAGCGCGGAGCCGCCGTTCGGGCCGGCCTCAAAGCTCAAACGGCCGCGCAAGGCCGCGACGCGCTCACGCATGCCGAGCAGGCCCATGCCGGATTTCGCCGCGGGATCGGTCGAGCGTCCGTCATCGTCGATGGCGAGCGTGATCTCGTCGGCATGCATGGTCAGCTCGAGGTTTACCTTCGTGGCGTCGGCATGCTTGGCAGCGTTGGTGAGCGCTTCCTGCACGATGCGGTAGAGGTTGGCGCTGATCGTGGCCGGCAGGGTCTCGAACGTGCCGTCGAAACGGATCGAAAAACGGGTCTCGCCGTGGCTGCGTCCGTTCCAGCCGGCAACGAGGCCTTCGAGGCTGGCGACGAGACCGAGCTCCTCGACGTCAGGCGGACGCAGCCGGAACAGCGCGCCGCGCAGCGTCTCCATCATGCCGGTTGCGGTCCGTGCGATGCCGTCGCACTCGCCAAGCAAGGAGGGGCAGTCCTGCGCGGCAGTCTGGCGGGCGGAGGAGGCGAGCGCGCGGATGGCGGCGAGCGACTGGCCGAACTCGTCGTGCAGCTCGCGGGCGAGGTGGCGGCGCTCTTCATCCTGGAGCGCGATCAGTTTTCGCGTCAGCTCGGCGCGCTCGGCCAGCGCGGTGTCGAGGCTCTCGGCGAGATGGTTGAAGACGTCGCGCAAGGCGGAGAGCTCGGCGAGATCGAACGGCGGCAGCCGCGCGGTGAGGTCGTTCGCAGCGATCCGCTCGAGGCCGGCGCGGATCATGCGCGTCGGGCGCAGTGCGCGGGCCAGTGCGGCATAGACCAGGACGCACAACAGCGGCAGTGCGATCGCGAGTGCGAGCATCAGGCGGCCGGCCTCGTGCCAGGCCTCCGCCGTCTGTACGGCCGGATCGACCGAGACCACGGCCTCGCCGAGCTTGGTTCCGCGCAGGATCACGGGCCGCGCGGCCTCGCGGCCGGGATCGAACAGGCTGTGGTAGAACGCCGTGAAGATCTGCGGCGGCGGGTCCTCCGGGATCGGCGCGCCGCTACAGAAGCGCTGCAGCATCTCACCGCTGACGCCACGGAAGGCCAGGCACAGGCCGGGCGTCATCACATAGGCCGAGACGGGGTCGAGGTTGGGAAAGTCGGAGCGGGGGCTCGCCGCCCACAGGACTTTGCCCTGTTGCAGCTCCAGCGTCTTCGCCACGATGGCCGCGATCCCGTCAATGCGGGCATGGGCCGCGCGGTCGGCCGTGATCAGGAAATAGGCGGAGATCGCGGCGAAACAGGCGGCCGATATCGCGGCCACGCGCAACGTCAGACGGACCTTGAGATCGAATCTCGGGCGGTTCCACATCGGCGGGCACCTGGCGCGAACGGAATTGTCGGCGCCGCATTAAACGGCAGAACGCAGGCGGCGGAAAGCGGCACCCTTACTGCGGTGCAACGTCGTGAAATTTTCCCGGCGCCGGTCGGGATAGCCACGGCGGCGGCGTAGCAAACGTCCGCCTAGCTTGCGGCCTTTCCATCATACGAGGTTCGCGATGCGCCGTACCCTGTCGTTGCTGTCTTTCCTCGTTCTTCTTGCGGCCGGGCTGGATGGCCGGGCCATGGCCGCTGAGACCACAGCCATTGCGCTCGACGATTTCAGCTATACCGATACCTCGGCCGAGCCGACCGACCAGAGCGCCGCCCACGAGCGGCGGCTGCAGGCGTTCATGGCTGCGCTCAGGCGGGACATCGGCGCGGACCGGCGCTACCGGCTGGTGCCGTCCGCCCAGGACGGCGCGGCATTCAAGGTCATCGGCGGCATCCAGAAGACGAGCACGCTGGTGCAATGGGCCAAGGTCGCCGTCATCGACGTCGGCGCCAAAAAGCTCGTGATGGACAAGCTCTACACCTTCCGCGGCGACAATGATGAATCATGGCAGCGCGCCGAGATCTTCGTGTCCCGCGAGATCATGGCCGTGCTCGGCGTACCGGCGCCGGTCACGCTGGCCGTGTTCGACTTCGAACTCGAGGACACGACCGCCGCCTCGACAGGTGCTTCAGCCACTTCGGATGCGTCATATCTCGCCGAGGTCACAGCCAGCGTGCGCGAATCGCTCGGTCAATCCGGCCGCTACCGCATCGTCGATGTCGGCGGCGAGGCAGCGAAGGCGCATGCATTGCGGGACTGCGGCGGTTGCGAGGCGGCGATCGCGCAAAGTCTCGGCGCGGACCAGTCGCTGATCGGCGTGGTGCGGCGGGTCAGCCGTACCGAATACACGCTCGGCTTTCAGGTGCGCGATACCAGGACCGGCGCGGTGCTGGCGCGCGCCGACAGCGGCCTGCGCCTGGGCGCCGACTATTCCTGGAAGCGCGGGGCGGTGCGGCTTGTCAGCGACCGGCTGATCGAGAGCCGCTAGGCGAACGTCAGCTGCACCTTCATCGATTGCGCGCGGTCGCTGGCAAGCTCGAACGCTGCGACCGCGTTCTCGAACGGCATGGTCGCCGTGATCAGCGGCTTCACGTCGATCAGGCCTTCGCCCATCAGCCGCACCGCGAGCTCGAACTCGGGATCGAAGCGGAAGGTGCCGCGGAGCTGCAATTCCTTGGCGACGATGGAATTGATCGGCAGCGTCATCTCGCCGCCGAGGCCGAGCTGCACCAGCGTCGCGCCGGGACGGAGCACGTCGAGTGCGGTGCGCAGCGCAGCCTGATTGCCCGAGGCTTCGAACAGCGTGTCGAACACGCCCTTGCCGGCGCGCCAGGGATCGAGCGCGGTGGCATTGGTCGCAACGTTGATCGCATGCGTGGCGCCGAGCGTTTTGGCGACCGCGAGCGGTGCGTCGACAACATCGGTCACGACGATCTCGGATGCGCCGCCGAAGCGGGACACCAGAATCATCAGCGCGCCGATCGGGCCGCAGCCGGTGATCAGCACGCGCTTGCCGAGGAGGGGACCGGCCTGCTTGCCGGCATGCAGGCACACCGCGAGCGGCTCGGCGACCGCGGCTTCGGCGAGCGACAGCTTGTCCGAGATCGGCACTGCCTGCGTCGCATCGACCGTGATGAACTCGCGAAAGCCGCCTTGAACATGGGGAAAGCGCATCGCGCTGCCGAGGAAGCGCATGTCGAGGCACTGGTTGCGGAGGCCTTCCTGGCAATGCAGGCACTGGCCGCACGGTTGGCTCGGATTGACCGCAACGCGGGTGCCCGGCTTGACGCCGGTGATGCCGTCACCGACGGCCGCAACCACGCCGGCGATCTCATGCCCCAGCGCCATCGGCTGCTGGATGCGAATGACGCCGAAGCCGCCATGATGGTAGTAATGCAGGTCGGAACCGCAGATGCCGCCATTGGCGATCTTGACGCGAACCTCTCCCGGGCCGGGCTCAGTATCCGGATAGTTGTCGATCCGCAGGTCCTTCGGGGCGTGAATGACGACGGCGCGCATGGTCTCGTTCCCTGTTTCGCGATTACATCGCGGCGATCATGCCGCCATCGACATAGATGATCTGGCCGTTGACGTAGGTGGAGGCATCCGAGGCGAGGAAGATCGCCGCGCCGACCAGCTCGTCCGGCTTGCCCCAGCGCTTTGAGGGAATGCGGCCCATCAGCCAGTTGTTGAAATCGGTGTTGTTGACCAGCGCCTCGTTCATGTCGGTGAGCATGTAGCCGGGGCCGATCGCATTGGCCTGGATGCCGTGCTGGGCCCATTCCACCGCCATCGAGCGGGTCAGGTTTTTGATGCCGCCCTTGGCCGCGGTATAGGGCGCAATCGTCGGGCGCGCGAGCTCGCTGCCGAGCGAGCCGATATTGATGATCTTGCCGTGCTTGCGCGGGATCATGCGCTTGGCCGCTTCGCGGCCGATCACGAAGGCGCTGGTGAGGTTGGTCTCGATCACCTTGCGCCACTCGTCGGTGGTGAACTCCACCAGCGGCTTGCGGTGCTGGATGCCGGCATTGTTGACGACGATGTCGACCGCAATGCCCTTTTTGTCGAAATCGTTGAACGCCGCGACGATCGCGGGCTCATCGGTGACGTTGAAGGCGGCGCCTTCGGCCTGATGCCCAGCGGCGCGAAACTCGGCGACAGCCTGCTCGACTCGCTCAGGATCCACGCCGTTGATGATGATCCTGGCGCCGGCCTTGGCCATGCCCTCGGCAATGGCGCGGCCGAGACCACGGGAGGAGCCGGTCACGAGCGCGGTGCGGCCGGAAAGGTCGAAGAGGGCGGTGCTCATCTCAAAAAATCCTCAGACGTTGGAGCGACGCACGGTCAGATCGGAGCGATCGAAGACGGCAGGCAGAAGGTCGACGCCGAGGCCGGGGCCTTCCATCGGATAGACATAGCCGTCCTTGATCGTTGGCATCGTCGTAACGAGCTCATTGTACCAGCCCTTGTAGAAGGCGCGCACCGATTCCTGGATCAGCGTGTTGGGCTGGCTGAACGACATGTGGATGGCGGCGATGAAGCCGATCGGGCCGATGCAGTCATGCGGCGCGAAGGGCCGGTGATAGGTCTCGGCCATCGCCGCGATCTTGCGGCCCTCGGTGAGGCCGCCGGTCCAGCACAGATCTGCCATCACCACATGCATGGCGTCGCGGTCGAGCATGTCCTTGTAGGGGAAGCGCGAGCCCAGCGTTTCGCTGGCGCAGACCCAGACGTCGGTCGAGCGCGCATATTCGGCGAGCGCCTGCGGCGAGTTCATGCGGATCGGGTCTTCGTACCAGGTCGGCTTGTAGGGCTCGAGCGCGCGGGCGATCTGCTTTGCGGTCGGCAAATTCCACAGCGAATGAAGCTCGACCATGATCTCCATCTTGTCGCCGACGGCCTTGCGGATTTTTTCGAACGGCTCGATCGCGTGCTTCATTTGCGCGGCGGTGATGTAGAGGCCCTTGTTCTCCTGCGCCGCAGGATCGAACGGCCAGATCTTCATCGCGGAGATGCCGTTTTCGAGCAGATTTTCGGCGAGCGCGTCGGCGTGATGCATGAAGCCGTCGAGATCCTCGTAAGGCCCCTTGGCGGCACCGAGATTCCAATTGGCGACCGGGCTGATATTGGTCGAGCGGACATATTGCGTGCCGGCGCAGGTGTTGTAGATGCGCTGCTTGTCGCGGCAGAGGCCGCCGAGCATCTGGTGCACCGGCTGATTGCAGACCTTGCCGAACAGGTCCCAAAGCGCGATGTCGATCGCCGACGCTGCGCGATATTCCACGCCGGTCGAGGACTGCGCCATCGGCAGGTTCAGCATGTCGCGATGGATCGCCTCGATGTGCAGGGGATTACGGCCGAGCAGGCGGCCGGCAAAGGTGTCGTGGATCTGCGCTTCGACTGCGCCAGCACCATAGAAGGTTTCGCCGAGACCGATCATGCCCGTGTCGGTGTGAACGCGCACCCAGATGACGTTGGAGAATTCCTCGGTGCGCAACGTCTCGATCGACGTGATCTTCACGGCGATTGTCCTCCCATCACAGGCGCATCGCGCCGGTCGTGTTTTCATTTTGCGCTGCAGCATGCGGCGCGTCTGCGAAAGTCTTACGCTTGCTTGTAATATATCACAACATGTTTTAAGGGTGCCACAAATGAGGCGTCGCCCTGCAGCGAGTGCGCGGGCGGACGGGAGGGCAGAGATGGCACGGCGCAAGCGCGCGCTCGCGGTGGTGAGAAACGAGGACGACGGCGAAGGCAAGCCCTCGCGGCGCAACCGTCTCAATTTCTTCGAGCTGGCCTACCAGAAGATCGAGGAGCTGCTCGTTCATTGCGAGCTCAAGCCCGGTCAGTTCATGACCATGCTGGAATTGCAGCAGATCACCGGCTTCGGGCGCACGCCGGTGCACCACGCGGTCAATCGTCTCTCCGCCGATACGCTCATCATCATCCGCCCGCGCCACGGCCTGCACATCGCGCCGATCGATCTCGCGCGCGAGCGCATGCTGCTCGCCTTGCGCCGTGATATGGAGCGCTTCGTCGTTCGTCTTGCGGCCGATCGTGCCAGTCTCTCGCACCGCAATCAGGCGCTGCACATCGAGCGTTTGCTGCGCGAGCGCCGCGCCACCCTGACCCTCGACGAGTTCAACAGCATCGACCGTCGCATCGATGCGCTGGTGCTGGAAGCCGCAGGCGAGCCGTTCCTGGTGCATACGCTGCGGCCGCTGCACACGCTGTATCGCCGCATCGGCTACATCCATCACCGTTTCATGCCGGGACAGACCGATCTGTCCGGCACGATCGATCGTCATCTCGCCATTCTCGCGGCCGTCGCAGGCCGTCGCGTCGAGGATGCGGTGAAGGCGAGCGATGCGCTGATCGACTACATGGACGAGATGTTCACGGGCATGGAGGCGGGGATCGATCCGCGCCTGCTCGACTGCAGCATCGAGCCCTTACTCGGCGCGTAAAGAGTTTTGAAGAGAGGACCAGAGATGTCAACGATGGCTGTGCCACAACCGACCGCAAGCGAAGCCGCGGTCCGCTACCTCATTACCAATTACAGTCCCAAGGGCAACAAGGTCGGCTGGCTGATGATGGCCTCGATCCTGGTCGAGGCCTGGGATCTCTATTCGATCGCCTTCGTGCTGATCTTCATCAAGGAGCAGTACAATCCCGATCCGTTGATGCTCGGCCTTGCCGCGGCCGGCACGCAGGGCGGCGCGCTGATTGGTGCGTTGCTCGGCGGCTGGCTGTCCGACAAGATTGGACGCCGCGTGATGTTCCTGGTGACGATGGTGATGTTCATCGTGCTGGCGCTGGCGCAGGCTTTCGTGCCTAACGTCACCTGGCTCGTCGTGATCCGCTTCCTGCTCGGCATCCCGCTCGGTTCAGATATCTCGACCGGCTACACCTACATCATGGAATCCATGGCCAAGGGTGAGCGCGAGGTCATGGGCAACCGCTGGCAGTTCATGTTCGCGGTCGGTGAAGTCCTGACCATCGGCGTCATCGTCATCTTCCTGCTGCTCGACATCCAGCATGAGATGCTTTGGCGCGTGACGCTCGGCCTCGGCGCGGTGCCGGCACTGATCATCCTGATCATGCGCCACGACGTGCCGGAGACCGCAGTCTGGCTGGTGCAGAAGGGACGCTACCGCGAGGCCAAGCAGGTCGCGCGCGAGATGTTCAACGACGATCTCGCCATGCTGCCGGACCGGGACGTGGTGGTGCCGAAGGTCTCGACCCGCGCCTTCCTGGCCGATCTGAAGAAGGATCCGATCCGCTGGCGCGCCACGATCTACGGCTGGATCGCCTGCTTTGCGCAAGGCAGCGAGTTCTCGACCTTCGCGTTCTATCTGCCGGTGCTGTTCGTGATGGTCGGCGTGTCGAGCGTGCTCGGCAACAATCTGGTGACGATGGCGCTGTTCTGCTTCGCCGCCTTGTCGGGCTGGGTCGGGCCGCTGCTGACGCCGAAGATCGGCCATCGCGGCATCGCCATTGCCGGTTTCGGCATCGTGCTGGCTTCGCTGCTGGTCGCGGCCTTCGCGCTCTACACCGACAACAAGATGCTGCTGCCGTTCGCGGCCGCCGCTATGCTGTGGGGCCATTACTGGGACGCCTCGAACTGCATGACCATCCCGACCATGGTCGCCAAGCCGAAGTACCGCGGCACGGCGAGCGGTTTTGCCTACATGTTCGTGAAGCTGCCGTCGTTCCTGGCGATCTTCCTGTTCCCGTCACTGTTCGCCGCGATCGGCCAGGCCGGCGCCACGCTGTTCGTCGCGATCTTCCCGCTGATCGGATTGCTCGCCGCAATCTTCATCCTGCCAGAAGTCTACGGCTACGAGAACGACTGATCTTGCTCCTCACTTGATCGCGGCAGCCAATGCCGCGATCAGGGCGGGCGGCGTCACCAACACGCCGAGCTTGAGGAACGGCCACGCGCCGACCTCGATCTTCTCCCGCCGCAACGCGACCAGCCAGAGGATGGTCGCAAGCGATCCGGTCACCGACAGATTGGGCCCGAGATCGACGCCGATCAGGATGGCGCTGACGACCGTTGCCGGCAGGTGATCACTGGCGGCGACGGAGCCTGCAACAAGACCGACCGGCAGATTGTTGGCGATGTTGGTCGCGGCTCCAGTCGCGATGCCGACGCTCCAGGCGGCTTGCGGAACGGATTGCGCGACCGCTTCATGCAAGAGTGCGCTGAGCTGCCCGATCACACCGGTCTTCACCAGCGCTTCCACCATCACGAACAACCCGCCGACCAGCGGCAGCACGCTCCAGGACACGCCGTGCAGCACGGGCAGCGGCGATTGGCGGTTGATCAGCAGCACGATGGCGGCCGTCACCCCGCCGCAGATGAAGGTCGGCAGGCCCAGCTGCTTGTCGAGCGCCGATGCCGTGACCAGCACGACGCCAATGGCGATGATGCCCACAGCCGTGAGCTTGCCGCCGCGGCCGAGCTTTGGATGCGGCACGCGGCGCGCGATGGTCTCTTCGTTGAGCGCGCGGTGCTGGGTCAGGCGCAGCACGATGTAGGTCAGCAGGATCGAGGCTGCCGAGGGCAGGGCGAACAGGCGCAGCCATTCGGTGAGCTGCGGCATGCGCGCGCCGAACACGACGAGATTGGCGGGGTTTGAGATCGGCAGCACGAAGCTCGCGGCGTTCGCGATGAAGGTGCAGACGAACAGATAAGGCAGCGGTTTTGCGCCGGCCGCGCGCGTCGCGGCGCAAACGGCCGGTGTCAGCACGATCGCGGTGGCATCGTTCGACAGCAAGACGGTGACGACCGTGCCGACGAGGTAGATCAGCAGGAACAGCCGCTGCGGCGAGCCGGCGGCATATTCCACCGCAAGGGCTGCGAGATAGTCGAACAGGCCTTCCAGCCGCGCCAGCTCGGCGATCAGCATCATGCCGATCAGGAAGAGGTAGACGTCGATGCCCTTCTCGATGCCGGTGAGTGCATCCTGCCACGGCAGGAAACCGAGCAGCACCAGCGCCGTGGCGCAGAGCACGGCCCAGATTGCCTCGGGCAGGCGAAAAGGGCGGATGATGACGCCTGCGGTCGCGGCGACGATGATGCTCCAGGCCCAGATGTTGTGAGACGGCACGTTCAACCCTTTTGCAGTGGATTCATTCGGCAGCGATAGCGGAAGCTGATGCTGGTGTCTTCTCCCGCGGGCGCGGGCTGCGATCGGCGATTTGCCGCGTCTCGGGGAGAGCGAGGAGGCAGATGACGGCGCCGATCGCCGCGACCGCGCCGAGGGTGATGAAGGCTGCGCTGTAACCGGCACCCACCACAACGTAGCCGGCCAGCGTCGTCGACAGGGCCGCGCCGATGCTCTGGGCGGTGATCACAGCGCCTTGCGCGATGTTGAAGCGACCGGTGTTGCGCATGAGGTCGGCGACGATGACGGGGAAGATCGCGCCAAAAATGCCGGCGCCGACGCCGTCGAGAAGCTGCACGCCGACCAGCCAGAACGGATTGTCCGACAACGTGTAGAGCGCGCCCCGGATCGGCAGGATCAGGAGCGCGGCGAGGAAAAAGCGCTTGTGGCCCCACTGGTCGACACTTGCCCCGACCAGCATCGCGAACGGCACCATCACCAATTGCGCGGCGACGATGCAGGCCGACGTCAGGCTGGTGCCCATGTTTTTGTCCTGGAGCGCGAGCCTCTGCCCGACCAGCGGCAACATCGCCGCGTTGGAGAGATGAAAGAGCACCACGCAAATCGCGAAGATGAGCAGGGGGCGACAGGTCAGCAGAATGCCGACGCCGGATGGCTGATCGCTGCCGGTCTCCGCATCGTGCAGCCCGCGGGCAAGGTCGTGGTCGATGGCACGTTCGGGAATCGCCAGGATGCTGACGAGGCTCGCGATCGCCATGGTGCCGAGGAGATAGAATACGACGGTCGGGCCGAACCAGTAAGCGGACACGCCCGCAAGCCCGGCCGCGACCGCATTGCCGGCGTGGTTGAAAGTCTCGTTGCGTCCGATCCGCCGGGTGAAGGCGGCATGGCCGAAGATGCCGAGCGAGACGGCGGCGATTGCCGGAGGGAAGACGACAGCGGCGGCCTGCGCGATGCCTTGCCAGATTGCGACCCGCCCGAAGCTGGGAAACAGTGGTAGCGACAACGAGGCTGATGTCACCATAATGGCGGCAACCACCATCACCGTCCGCTTCGCCCGTGTCGCATCGACCAGGGCTCCAGCCGGAGTCTGCGCCACGATGCCGGCGATGGTCGCGATCGACATCACGAGGCCAATGCGCGCCTCGTCCCAGTGCTGCTCGGTGAGGAGATAGACGGCGAGATAGGGGCCGAGCCCGTCGCGGACATCGGCAAGGAAGAAGTTCGCGGCATCCAGCGCACGGCCGGCCTGCCTTGCCTGATCGGGGTTTTTGCTCGACATCGGTGTCTCGATCAGGCGCAACTGACCCAGCAGAAACTGATGTCGGGGCAATTTTGTTCCTCGTCAGAACTTTACCGCCAAGAGCACCGCACCGGCGCCGATCATGGCGATCCCGATCCAGCCCTGTGCGGTCGGCCGCTCGCCGAGAAAAGCGAAAGCGAAGAGAGCGACGAGCACGACGCTGAGCTTGTCGATCGGCGCCACCAGCGTCGCGGGGCCGAGCTTCAGCGCCCGGAAATAGCAAAGCCATGACGCGCCGGTCGCAAGCCCCGACAGCACCAGGAACAGCCACGTCTTCGGCGACACCGCCGCGGGCACGACGAATTGGCCAGTGAAGAACAACAGCATCGAGAAGGCGATCAGCACCACGACGGTGCGGATGAAGGTGGCGAGGTCCGGATTGATGTTCTCGACGCCGACCTTGGCGAAGATCGCGGTCAGTGCGGCGAAGCAGGCGGAGAGCAGCGCCCAGGTCTGCCAGGCGGAGAAGAGGGCGGGTTTCATGGGGGAAGTATCCGTTGGTTTGCGACGATTTTAGCGCCGTCATTGCGAGCGCAGCGAAGCAATCCAGAGTCCTTCCGCGGATGCAGTCTGGGTTGCTTCGCTGCGCTCGCAATGACGGAATTTGTGGCAGCTTCTCGTGAACGTCGCACTCACCTTGCCACCGACAGCTTCTCCGTGATCGCCTTGCGCAAAATGCGCGAGAGCGATTCCACCGAGTACGGTTTCTGGATCAGCTCGAAGCCGCGATGGGCGTTTTCGGCGAGCACGTTGCTGTAGCCGCTGGTGAGCACGACGGGCAGGCCCGGGTAGCGCTCGCGGATGATGCCGGCGAGCTCGACGCCGTTCATGCCGGGCATGATGACGTCGGAGAACACCAGATCGACGGCGAACTCGTTCTCGCCGAGGATCGCCAGCGCAGCATTGGCGTTGGCAACGCGGCGGACGACATAGCCGAGATCTTCCAGAAGTTCGGTCGAGAACTGGCCGACATCGTCATTGTCCTCGACCACGAGCACGCGGTAACCGCGCCCGGTGGTGGAGCTTTCGCTGGTGAGCGACGCGGCTTCCTTCTCGGCGGCCGGGCTCTGCGCCTGCGGCAGGTAGATCGTGAAGGTCGCACCCTGTCCGTGCGTGCTCGTCACCGCAATATCGCCCTCGGACTGCTTTGCGAAGCCGAACGCCTGGCTGAGGCCGAGGCCGGTGCCTTTGCCGACCTCCTTGGTGGTGAAGAACGGCTCGAAGATGGCGTCGATGTTTTGCGGCGCGATGCCGCAACCGGTATCCGCCACCGAGATTGCGACATAATCGCCGCCGCGCGCCGACTGCGTACGCAGGTTCGGGATGCCCTCGACCTTGCGCACGGCGATGGTGAGGCGACCTTCGCTGTCCATGGCGTCGCGGGCATTGATGGCGAGGTTGATCAGTGCGGTCTCGAACTGGGCGATGTCGGCGACGGTGAAGCAGTCGGCCTCGTCGATCTCGACCACGATCTCGATGCGGCCGCCGACCAGAGGGCGGACCAGCTGAGCCACGCCCTCGACCTGGCTGCCGACGTTGAAGATCTGCGGCTTCAGCGGCTGCCGGCGTGCGAACGCCAAAAGCTGCGCGGTCAGTTTTGAGGCGCGCTCGACCGTGTCGGAGATGGCATCGACGTAGCGGCGGCGGCGCTCCTCCGGCAATTCGCGCCGGCGCAGGAAGTCGGTCGCCGAGCGGATGATGGTGAGGAGGTTGTTGAAATCGTGCGCGACGCCGCCGGTGAGCTGGCCGATCGCCTCCATCTTCTGCGATTGCCGCAGCGCCTCCTCGCCGCGGCGTCGCTCGGTGATATCGACGGCTTCAGGCACCGCGCCGGTGATGTTGCCGTGGCGGTCGAGCACGGGACGCATGCCGAAGTCGAAATCGCGCTCGCCGATCGGAAGGCGCAGCCGCATCTCCATCCGCACCGCTTGGCCCTTGAGAACGGTGTCGAAGGCTTCGCGCACAGTTGCGCTCATGCCATGGGTCGCTGTGAACCAGGGCGTGTCCCAGAACGGCTTTCCGATGACGTCGTTCGCCACGGCGCGTATGCCGTCGAGCGCGGTCTTGTTAGCGTAAAGCAGCTCGCCGTTGAGGTTGACCAGGCCCTGATACTGGTTGCTGGTCCCTAGGATCGCGCGCAGTCGCGCTTCGTTGGATTCGAGCTCGGCGGTGCGCTGGACGATGCGCTCTTCCAGCGTCTCGTTGAGCTGCCGAAGCTCGATTTCGGCCTGCTTGGCCGCGGTGATGTCGTGGGCGACACCGATGAAGCCGATGTGCTTGCCGGTCGGGTCCCAGCGCGGCTGCGATTCCGAGCGCAGCCAGCGCCATTCGCCGGAGGCATCCTTGTAGCGCGCCTCCAGCACGAAGGGCTTGAGCGAGGCTTCACCCTGGACCGATTGTTGCAGCACATGCGGCAGGTCGTCCGGATGCAGCACCTTGCGCCAGTCGAAGGCGATGGCCTGGTCGTAGGGCAGGCCGACGAAATCGACATAGGCCTGGTTGGCGAAGGAGCGTGTGCGGTCGAGCTTCGTCACCCAGATCGGCACCGGCGCGCTGTCGGCGATCAGCCGAAACCGCTCCTCGCTCTCGCGCAAGGTCTCGCGCACCAGCATCTGGTCGGTGACGTCGATGTGGGCGCCGACGAGGCGGATGGCGCGGCCCTCGCTATCGCGCTCGATCTTGGCGACGACGCGGATCCAGCGGGTTTCGCGGTCGCTGGGGCGGATGATGCGGTATTCGGCGGTGTAGTCCTCGCTGGTCCCGGCCAGCGCCTCGAAGAAGTGTTGTACCGCAGCGTCGCGGTCGTCGGGATGGATGCGGCTGACCCAGTCTTCGTGGCTCTCGTCGACGGCCTCGGGCGGCAGCCCGTGGATCATCAGATATTCCGGCGAGCGGCGGTTCTTGAAGCCTTCGCGGAAGTCGACCTCGAGCCCGCCGACCTTGCCAATGCGCTGGATGCGCGCCAACTCCGCCTCGCGCTCCTGGAGCGCGCGATAGGCTTCATCGCGCTCTCGCGCGATGTCTTGGAGGTACTGGCGCAGCCTTTCGGCGGCAATGGTCTCGGGCAAAGGATCGTTCAAGGCGTCGGCCGTTGTGATGCGGGAGCGCACGTGCCGACCCGATATTCACACAGACAAAGCGTGAGAGCCATTGCTCAAAAGGGACTAAGCAGGGAAATGGCGCGTCGGAAGGCATGTGGCGGGTATGAGCGAACGCGGGGTCTGGCTATTTGTTCCGAATATTGGAACGATGAACCGTCGGCGCGCGTATGTGCGAGGCGTCGCAACTGATATTCGTAAGACTCCCTTTTCCAAGAGGCTAAATCTTGAAGCTCTTTGTCTGCCAGGCCTGCGGCAATGTTCTCTATTTCGAGAACCGCGCCTGCGAACGTTGCGGCCACAAGGTCGCCTTCCTGCCGGAGAAGGAGACGATGTCGGCGATCGAGCCCGACGGGGAGGGCTGGGCCACGCTCGCCGACAAGAGCAGGGGGCGGATGCTGTGCCGCAATGCCGAGTATGACGCCTGCAACTGGCTGACCGATGCCAGCGATACCACCGGCTATTGCCGCGCCTGCCGTCACAACGGCATTGTGCCTGATCTGTCCGACCCCGCGCAGCTCGCCGGTTGGCGCGAGCTGGAGGTGGCGAAGCACAGGCTGTTCTACTCTCTGATCCGCTGGAAGTTGCCGCTCCAGACCCGGCAGGACAATCCCGAGCACGGCCTGATCTTCAATTTCCTCGCCGACGATCCCAACAGCGGACAGAAGGTCATGACCGGCCACGACAACGGCCTGATCACGATCGCGCTCACCGAGACCGATACCATCGAGCGCGAGCGGCGCAGGCTGGAGATGGGCGAGCCGTACCGGACGCTGCTGGGCCATTTCCGCCACGAGGTCGGGCATTATTTCTGGGATGTGCTGGTGCACGACGGCGGCAAGCTGGAAGAATGCCGCGCGGTGTTCGGCGACGATTCCGTCGATTATGGTGAGGCCCTGCAACGCCACTATGCCGAAGGCGCGCCGCCGGATTGGCAGCAGAGCTATGTGTCGTCTTATGCGACGACGCATCCCTGGGAAGACTTTGCCGAGACCTGGGCGCACTACCTCCACATCGTCGATACGCTGGAGATGGCTGGCGAGTTCGGCATGGAGGTGCGCCCCAAGGTCGACCGCGACGGGGAGTTGTCGACGCGGATCCGGTTCAACCCCTACGAGGCACGGGACGTTCAGGCAATCGTCGACGCATGGCTGCCCTTCACCTTCGCCATGAACAGCGTCAACCGCGCCATGGGCTTGCGCGACCTCTATCCCTTCATCCTGTCTTCGGCCGTGGTCGCCAAACTGGGCTTCATCCACAACCTGGTCCGGGACGTGGCCAAGGCGGGAAAGCCATAGGCCGTGCCAGGGACTCACCAGGCCCGCTCCGGTCTTGCGCTGGTACGCCGGAGTGGCCGGATTTTGGCCGTTGCCTCCGGCCCATTTTGCTGTACCACGACAGGATACGGCCCCGTCCGATCGGCCCGCCAATGGCCCGGGAGGGGTCCCGCCCAAGGGACGAAACTCAAGACAAACAATGTTCAAACGCATCCTGATCGCCAATCGCGGCGAAATCGCCTGCCGGGTCATCAAGACCGCGCGCCGGATGGGAGTTCAGACGGTTGCCGTCTATTCCGAGGCCGACCGCGACGCCCTCCATGTCGAGATGGCCGACGAGGCCGTGCTGATCGGTCCGCCGGCGGCGGCCGAGAGCTATCTGGTGATCGAGAAGATCGTCGAGGCCTGCCGCAAGGCCGGCGCCGAGGCCGTGCATCCCGGCTACGGCTTCCTGTCCGAGCGCGAGGCCTTTCCGCGCGCGCTGGAAGCCGCCGGCATCGTCTTCATCGGCCCGAACCCAGGCGCGATCGCCGCGATGGGCGACAAGATCGAATCCAAGAAGGCGGCTGCGAAAGCCAAGGTCTCGACCGTGCCGGGCTATCTCGGCGTCATCGAGGACGACAAGCACGCGGTGCGGATATCCGACGAGATCGGCTATCCCGTGATGATCAAGGCCTCCGCCGGCGGCGGCGGCAAGGGCATGCGCATCGCACATTCGAAGACCGAGGTCGCGGAAGGGTTCAAACTCGCCAAGGCCGAGGCCAAGGCGTCGTTCGGCGACGACCGCGTCTTCGTCGAAAAGTTCATCGTCGATCCCCGTCACATCGAGATCCAGGTGCTGGGCGACAAGCACGGCAACGTCATCCATCTCGGCGAGCGCGAATGCTCGATCCAGCGCCGCAACCAGAAGGTCATCGAGGAGGCGCCGTCGCCGCTGCTCGACGAAGCCACCCGCCGCAAGATGGGTGAGCAGGCGGTCGCGCTGGCCAAGGCCGTGAACTACGATTCCGCCGGCACGGTCGAGTTCGTCGCTGGCCAGGACAAGAGCTTCTACTTCCTCGAGATGAACACGCGCCTCCAGGTCGAGCATCCCGTCACCGAGCTCGTCACCGGCGTCGATCTGGTCGAGCAGATGATCCGCGTTGCCGCGGGCGAGAAGCTCGCCATCGCGCAGAAGGACGTCACGTTGACCGGCTGGGCCGTGGAATCGCGCCTCTACGCCGAAGACCCGTTCCGCAACTTCCTGCCCTCGATCGGGCGTCTGGTGAAGTATCGCCCGCCGGCCGAAGTCAGCCAGGACGGCATCACGGTGCGCAACGACACCGGCGTGCAGGAGGGCGGCGAGATCTCGATCCACTATGATCCGATGATCGCAAAACTCGTCACGCATGCGCCGTCGCGCGCGGCTGCGATCGAGGCGCAGGCGACCGCGCTGGATTCATTTTATGTCGACGGCATCCGCCACAACATCCCGTTCCTGTCGGCGCTGATGCATCATCCGCGCTGGCGCGAGGGCAATCTGTCCACCGGCTTCATCGCCGAGGAATTCCCCAAGGGCTTTGCAGTGCGCGTGCCCGACGGTGAGGTCGCGCGACGGATCGCCGCGGTCGGCGCCGCCATCGATCACGTGCTCGGTGAGCGCAAGCGGCAGATCTCCGGCCAGATGGGCGGACGCATCGTGCAGCGCGAGCGCCGCCGCGCGGTCTGGCTCGACCACCAGGAGATTTTGCTCGAGGTCGCTCGCGAAGGTGAGGCGATCGCGGTGCGGTTCGTCGACGCCGAGAGCAAGGCTGGCAATGCGCATTTGCTGCAGTCGCCGTGGAAGCCGGGTGATCCGGTCTGGCAGGGCACCATCGACGGCCATTTCGTCGCGGTGCAGGCGCGCCCGATCGCCAACGGCATCCGCCTCGCGCATCAGGGCGTCGAGGTGCCGGTCTATGTCTGGACCGAAGCGGAAGCCGCCTCGGCGAAGCTGATGCCGGTGACGACGGCCTCCGACACCGGCAAGAAGCTGCTGTGTCCGATGCCCGGACTCATCGTCTCGATCGCTGTGACCGAAGGCCAGGAAGTCAAGGCCGGCGAGACACTGGCCGTGGTCGAGGCCATGAAGATGCAGAATGTGCTCCGTGCCGAGCAGGACGGCACCGTGAAGAAGATCCACGCCAGCGCCGGCGCGACGCTCGCGGTGGACGCGCTGATTTTGGAGTTTGCGTAAAGCGTGTGAGTGGGGCTCTTCGCTGGGCCCCACGATTGCCGTCATTGCGGGCTGCGTCGCAACAGTTGAGAGTGAGGCAAGCATGGCCTTTCGTTCCCGTCGCGAGAAACTGCGTTCCATCCTGTTGGGCGGGACCTGCGTCCATCCCGGCTCAGTCTATGACGCGATTTCGATCCGCATTGCCGAGGATCTTGGCTTTCCGCTTGGCATGTTCGGCGGCTCGGTCGCCTCGCTCGCCGTGCTTGGCGATCCCGATGTCACCCTGATCACGCTCACCGAGCTGGCCGAGCAGATGCGGCGGATGTCGCGTGCCGCGGCGCTGCCGGTGCTGGTCGATGCCGATCACGGCTATGGCAATGCGCTGAACGTGCGCCGCACGGTGCAGGAGCTGGAGACGGCGGGGGCGGCCGGTCTCACCATCGAGGACACGCTGCTGCCGGCGGCCTTTGGCGAAGCCAAGGCACAGCTGATCTCGCTGGAGGAGGGGGTCGGCAAGATGAAGGCGGCGCTCGACGGCCGCGGCGATCCCACGCTGGTCATCATGGGCCGCACCGGTGCGGCCTCGATCAGCTCGATTGAGGACGCGATCCGCCGTGCCAAGGCCTATGAAGCCACCGGCGTCGATGCGCTGTTCTTCACCGGCATCAAGTCGCGCGCCGAGCTCGAGACCATCGTATCCGCGACGCGTCTGCCGATCGTGCTCGGTGGCGCGCCGGACGAACTGAACGCGATCGACTATCTCGCCCGACAGCGCGTCCGCATCGCGCTTCAGGGCCACGCGCCGATCGCGGCGGCGACGCAGGCGGTTTACGACGTCCAGAAAGCATTGCGCGAGGGCACGGCGCCGAAAGCGCTGAAGGGATCGCCGTCAACGGAGCTGACCAATCGCGTCATGCGCGACGCCGAAGTCAAAGCGCGCAGCGCCGATCTCCTCGGGCTGAAAAAATGAGCCGCGCGATCCTTCAAGTCGTGATCTGCGGCCGCGTCCAAGGCGTCGGCTATCGGGCCTGGGTTGAATCTCAGGCTGTGACGTGCGGCCTGGAAGGCTGGGTCCGCAATCGTCGCGACGGCAGCGTGGAAGCGCTGTTCGCGGGAGCGCCGAAACAGGTCGCCGACATGGTCGCACTGTGTCGCCACGGACCTCCGTCCTCGCGGGTGGACAGCGTGACGAGTGAGACCGCGAGCATCGATGAGCTGAACCTGCGCAGGGCTGGAGAAGCGTTCTCGGTGTTGCCGACGATTTAGTCGCGCTCACCGCGGCAGCTTCGAGATCGCCTCGCTGAGCTCGTGGATTTCATATGGCTTGCGCAGGATTGGGAAATCGCTGCGCACGCCGGCGGCGGCTTCGCTGTAGCCGCTGGCGAGCAGGATCGGCAGGTCGGGGCGGATCTGGCGCAGGCGGTGGGCGAGGCCGAGCCCGTCCATCTTGCCGGGCATGACGATGTCGGAGAAGACGAAGTCGACGCCATTGTTCTCGAGCTCGCGCAGCGCGGATTCGGCATCCGCGACCCGGCGCACGCGATAGCCGAGCTGCTCCAGCAAACCGGTGCTGACAAGGGCGACATCGGGATTGTCTTCGACCAGCAGCACCGTGCCACTGCCGCGCGCCGGCGCAGTCTCGAGCGTTTCATCGCTCGGTGCGGCCCCGGTTGCGCGCGGCAGCAGGATGGTGAACGTGGTGCCTTTGCCGAGCTCGCTTTCGACCTTGATCGTGCCACCGGCCTGATGCGCAAAGCCGTGCACCTGCGACAGGCCGAGGCCAGTGCCTTTGCCGACCGGCTTGGTCGTGAAGAACGGCTCAAAAATCTTGTCGACGACGTCGGAGGGGATGCCGAGCCCGGTATCGGCGACGGTAATGGCGACGTACTCGCCGCTGTGGAGCGGATCGTCCAGCACGATGTTGTGCGCGCCGATCGTCACCGTGCCGCCGTCGGGCATGGCGTCGCGCGCATTGATGACGAGGTTGAGCAGCCCCGTCTCGAACTCGGAGACGTCGGCCTTGACCGGCCAGACGTCGCGTTCGATGTCGAAGGCGAGGCGAACGGCGCTGCCGGCGCCGGCATACAGCACTTCGCGGATCGCCTCGATGCGGTCGACAAAATGGATCGGCTGCGGATTGACGCTTTGCCGCCGCGCGAAGGTCAGGAGCTGCCCCGTCAGCGCGGCGCCGCGCTTGGTGGCGGTCTCGATCGCCGAGATCGCGCGCTGAAACTTCTCGTCGCCGACGTCGCCCTTCTTCAGGACGTGAAGGCTGCCGGTGATGATCATCAGCAGGTTGTTGAAGTCGTGCGCGAGGCCGCCGGTGAGCTGGCCGAGCGCATCGAATTTCTGCGACTCCGCAAGCCGCCTCTGCATCTCCTCGAGCTTGATCTGCGTGTTGCGCCGCTCGGTGATGTCGCGGGTGATCTTGGCGAAGCCGACGAGCGCGCCGCCCTCATAGATCGGGTCGATCACGACGCTTGCCCAGAAGAAGGAGCCGTCCTTGCGGACGCGCCAGCCTTCCTCCTCATAGCGGCCCTGGTCCCGGGCGATGCCAAGGGCACGGGCCGGCTTGCCGTTGGCGCGGTCGGTCTCGGTGTAGAAGCGCGAGAAATGCTGGCCGACGATCTCCTCGGGCGAATAGCCCTTGATGCGCTCGCCGCCGATGTTCCAGCTGGTGATGATGCCGGTGGGGTCGAGCATGTAGAGCGCGTAATCCGCGACTCCCTCAACCAACAACCGGAAACTTCGCTCGTTTTCGAACAAGTCTCTCTGTTGACTGGACCTTTTGACCATTCCAAACCCCGCCTCGACCGGAGCAAACGTTGCAGATGGCGTTTGGTTCCCGTTCTCTGGAACATTTTTAGGCAAATCGAGGGGACGGGTATGCAGGAAGCAAGGCGATTGCGGCACTTGACACGCAATCTCATTCATCAGATATTTCTGTCATGACAGAAATAACCGAAAAGAAGAAACTCCCCACCGCCGTCGAGCGCTTCATCCTGCATTGGGGCGACATGGGGGATCAGTGGGGCGTCAATCGCTCGGTCAGCCAGATCCACGGGCTGCTCTATCTCGCCGAGGCGCCGATGACGGCCGAGGACATCGCCGACACGCTCGGCATGGCGCGCTCGAACGTTTCCAACTCGCTGAAGGAGCTGCTCGCCTGGAACCTGATCCGGCGGGTGCCGATCCTCGGCGACCGCCGCGATCATTACGAAGCGGAGACCGACATCTGGGAGGTCGCAGCCCGCATCGCGGCGCGGCGCAAAGAGCGGGAGCTTGATCCCGCGATCACGGCGCTCAGGGCCTGCGTGTCCGATGCCGCTGAGGATCCGACCATCAATCCGGTCGCGAGCAAACGGCTGAAGGAGATGCTCGCCTTCACGGAGCTCGCCGACCACTGGTTCATGCAGATGCTGAAAGTGCCGCGCCCGCGGCTCGTCGCCTTGATGCGGCTTGGCGAAAAGATCGCCAACCTGCTGCCGCTGGGCAAGGCCAAATAGTTCCGAGGAGGGTGCGATGACGTCGGCGAGATTATCAGGCTCCAACGCACCTCCCTCCGCTCACATCAAACTGCTCGACGACCGCCGCTTCCGAGCGCTGCTGTCGGACGAGGATTGGGGCCGGCTGCCGCTCGCAACCTGGCGACGCTTTTCCAAGCGCGTCGCTGACGGCGACAGCGTGGTCTATTTCGGAATCGTCGACGAGGTCGGCTTCAGCGACATGGGCTGGTGGTTCGCCCAGGCCGCGCGCCTGATTGGTGGCCCGCTGCCGACCGGCCGCGACACCGGCGTGCCCATGATGGTGACTGTCACCGAGGACGGCGCGACCGGCGGCCAGACCTGGACCCGCATCTGCGCGCGCAAGCGCGGCTTTCCGCAGGTGATCCATTCCGCCAAGCGCTTCGCCGGCCCGACCGGGCTCGAGGAATATGTCGGCTTCGGCGTCTCCATGGCGCTCCGCATCGCGGTGGAAGGCGAGGCGCTGACCTTCCGCAGCGCTGCTTACGGCCTGCAGCTCGGGCGCCTGTGGATCCCGCTGCCGCAATGGCTCACGCCAGGCGATCTCACGGTCACGCATTCGGATCTCGGCGAGGGCGCGTTCCGCTTCACCCTCGATGTCATTCATCCGCGTTACGGCGCGCTGATCCGCCAGTCCGCCGTGTTCAGGGAGGCCGTGTCATGACTCCGCTACTGTGGACGCTCATTGCCATCCAGATTGTGATGGGCGTGTTCGACACCTTCTATCACCACGAGTTCACCGAGCGCCTGGCCTGGCGCCCGTCGCAGCGTTTCGAGCTGAAACTGCACGCCATTCGCAACATGCTTTATGCGCTGCTATTCCTGCTGCTCGGCTGGTTGGGGGTCTATGGCGTGCTGGCGCTGGCGATCGTCGCGGTCCTCGTCGCCGAGATCGTCATCACGCTGATGGATTTCGTCGAGGAGGATCTGAGCCGAAAGCTGCCGCCGAGCGAGCGGATCAATCATACGCTGCTCGCGATCAACTACGGCGCGATCCTGGTGCTGCTTCTGCCGGTGCTGATCGAGTGGGCGATGCAGCCCTTTGGCGTGCGCGTGGTGTATCAGGGCCTGCTCAGCATCGCCGCGAGCGCCTGCGCGGTCGGCGCTGCGCTCTGCGGCGTCAGGGATTTTGCCGCGGTGCGCCGGCTCGGCCGCATGAAGAGCGTTCCCGCAGACGGGCTTGTCGAGAAGATCTCCGGCCGTAAGACTGTGCTGATCACAGGTGCCACCGGATTCATCGGCAGCCGCCTTGCGGCGAGCGTCGGCGGAGCAGGGCATCACGTCATCGCGCTCATTCGCACCCCCGCGAAGGCGGAGATGCTGCCGCCACCGGTCACGCTGATCACCAGCCTCGATCAGCTTGCCGCGGACACGCCAATCGACGCCATCGTCAATCTCGCCGGCGAGCCGATCGGCAACGGCCTCTGGACCGAGGCGAAGCGCGCGAAGATTCTTGGCTCGCGCATTGACATGACCGGCGAGGTCGTCAAGCTGATCGCGCGGCTCGAGCGCAAGCCCGAGGTGCTCGTCAGCGGCTCCGCGATCGGCTGGTACGGCCTATGGGCCGACCAGGTGCTGACGGAGTCGGCCAAATCGCACGCCTGCTTCAGCCACGAGCTCTGCGCAGCCTGGGAGAAGGCGGCTCGGCCGGCGGAGGAGCTTGGCGTCCGCGTGGTCAATTTGCGTATCGGCCTCGTGCTCGGCACCGAAGGCGGCTTCATCACGCGGATGCTGACGCCGTTCGAGTTCGGGCTCGGCGGTCCGCTCGGCACCGGGCGGCAGTGGATGTCCTGGATCGAGCGCGATGATCTGATCCGGCTGATCGCCTATGTGATGGCGACGCCCGATCTCGCCGGGCCTGTGAATGCTACCGCGCCGATCCCCGTCACCAACGCAAAGTTTACCGAGGAGCTCGGTCGCCGCCTGCATCGGCCTGCGGTGTTCCGCATTCCCGGTGGCTTGCTGCGCCGGATCGGCGGCGGCTTCGCCGACGAGCTCCTGCTCGGCGGTCAGCGCGTGCTGCCGAACAAGGCGCTGAGCCGCGGTTTTGTCTTCAGGCACGAAACGCTGCGCAGCGCGTTCGAGGCGATCTTGTGAGGTGATGTCAGGTGGCGGCCACACTCCGAAACGTCGCCGCCACCGCACGCAACGCCGCGAGCTTGGCGGGATCGCTGACCTTCGAATGCAGCATCACCTTTGAGCTGCCGAGTTTCGGCAACTTGTGCGCGGGTCCGATATCGACCAACCCGTGAGGCGCGATCCGTCGCGCCAGCGGCGCGATCGCAAGTCCGGCAAGTGCGGCTGCGACCACCGCGGTGACACCGCCGCCGACGAAGCGCTCGCGCCAGATGAGGCCTGCCTTGTCGAGCGCGCGCACGGCAATCGCCCGGACGCCGCAGGGCGGGGCGAGCGTCGCAAGCGGCAGTGCTTCGCCCTTCGGCAGAGCCAGGCGTCGCGACGCGAACCAGCCGAATTCGTCCTCCGTCAGTTTCTCACCGCCGCGGCGGCTGCCTTCCTGGCGCACGATCACCGCATCCAACTGGCCGGCATCATAGACATCCTGCATCTCGCGCGAGAAGCCGATGGTGACGGCGAGGGTGAGGTTCGACGACATCGCGTGCAGCCGTTCCAGCAGGGGCACCAGTTCAGGGCCGGCTGCGTGATCGGAGATGCCGAGCGAGAGCGACTGTGCGGCCGCTGCCTCGCCCGACAGCGCGCGGTCATGCGCGGCGATCAGCGCGCGGGCGCGATCGAGGAAGCTGGCGCCGTCGGCGGTGAGGCGGACTGCGCGCGGCGAACGTTCGACGAGACGTTTGCCCAGCAATGTCTCCAACCGCTGCAGCTTGAGACTGACCGCGGCTTGCGTGGTGCCGAGCGCTTCGGCCGCACGCGTAAAACTCTGGAGGTCGGCGACCAGCAGGAAGGCCTGGACGGTGGCGATGTCGAGTGTCGCTGCCATTATGGATTCTTATCACTGGTATCAACAGAGATAAGATATCAAAATGAAAGGGGGAGGTCTAGCTTCTGCCCAACGCCGCGCAAAACCGCGCGACATCCTGAGGAGAACGACCATGCCCCTGATCACCGTGTCCTACACTTCGTCCCGCCAGTCGCCCTCGCTGAAGGCCGACATCGCTAATGCCGTCTCCGAACTCACCGCAAAAATCCTGCACAAGGATCCGGAGGTCACCGCCATCATCGTGAAGCCGGTCGATGCCGGTGACTGGTTCGCCGGCGGCAAGTCGCTCGCCGAGCAGAAGCTGGCCAGCTACTGGATCGACATTCACGTCTCCGAGGGCACCAATACCAAGGACGAGAAGGCGGCTTATCTAGCGGCGATGTTCAAGCGCATGGCCGAGATTTTGGGCCCGCTGCATCCCGAGACGTACCTGCACGTCGACGAGGTCAAGGGCGACGCCTATGGCTTTGGCGGCCTGACCCAGGAGCGGCGCTACATCGCCGGCAAGCTCGACGTGTCGCTGGCTGAGGCGTGAGGCTGCAAGCCGCGGGTGAGCCATCTCACCCGCGGCTTTTGTCGTCAGCTCGCCGCGCGGAACTGAACCTCGGACTCGTTCATGAAACACATCTTGTCGAACAGTTTCAGGTCCAGCGGGTTCGGCAGCCTGACGTCGCTGAGATCGGGGCAGGGCTTGATCGCGGGATCATAGGCCCGGTCAATCTGCGAGACGAAGACGACGATCGGCCCCTTGTCGCGCGCAAAGGACTTTAGTGCCCGCACCTGAACGGTGAGATCGGGGTTTTCCCGTCTTTGGTCGAGCAGTTGCAGATAGTCGATCACCACGACTGTGCCGCGCGGAGCTGTCGCCATTTGCTTGACGATGTAGTCGGCGCTGATGGCGTCGGAGCAATCGATCTCGAAGAGTTTGTCGAACTCCGCCGGCTCCACGCCGATCGCCCGCAAGCGGTCCAGCACGTCTTTCGCGGTGTATTCGAGCGAGAAGAACGCGGCACGATGGCCGGACTTCATGGCCTCCACGGCGAGTTCGAGGCTCATCAACGTCTTGCCCTGACCGGGGCGTGCTCCGACCAGCACGAGGTCGCCCGGCCTAAATTGCGGGAACAGCTTGTTGGCCGGTGTCGCGGCGGCGGTTTTCGCCGCGAGCATGCTCCAGACGGAAAATCCTTCCGTCGTGGCGATACGATCAAGCGCGTCATGGAGCGGAATGCCTTCGTCGCGGGACAGGCGCTTCGCTTTTCGCTTCAGATGATAAATCGGGGCAGACAACTTCATCGTCAAAACCTCCCATTGCGAGCTGAAACGCAATCCCTCCTTATGCTTGGCGCTCGAACAGTCGGTCCGATGGTTTGGTCGCCCGGCATGAGGTCTGCTTTCCCGGCGGAGGGGGGAGGCGTGGGCGGCACCGGACGCGAGCGTAACCGATTCGCGCCGATGAAGAACGCGCGCGGCGTGTCTTCAACAGGAATGCGTCAGGCGGCCGCTTCCGGCAGCAGCGCGCGGGTCGGCCCGAACAGCTCTTCAAATGCCTGCCGAAGCGCGACATCGAGATCGGCCATGGTCACCAGCTGGCCGAGGTCGACCAGCGAGGTGACGCCGTAGCGGGGATCGGCAACGCCGCAGGGCACGATGCCGGCAAAATGCGAAAGCTCCGGCTCGACATTGATGGCGATGCCGTGGAACGAGACCCAGCGCTTTAGCCGCACGCCGATCGCCGCGATCTTGTCCTCGTGGTCGGCTCCCTTGTCTGGGCGCTTCACCCAGACGCCGACCCGGTCCTCGCGCCGCTCGCCGCGGATGTTGAAGGCGGCGAGCGTCTTCAGGATCAGTTCTTCCAGGCTCGCGACATAGGCCCGCACGTCCGGCCGGCGGCGCTTGAGGTCGAGCATGATGTAGGCCACCCGCTGGCCCGGGCCGTGATAGGTGAGTTGGCCGCCGCGCCCCGTCGCAAAGGTCGGGAATCGGGGATCGAGCAGGTCGGAGTCCTTGCCGGAGGTCCCCGAGGTGTAGAGCGGCGGGTGTTCGAGCAGCCAGACCAGCTCCGGCGCCTCGCCAGCCGCAATCGCAGCGACGCGCGCCTCCATTTCGGCCACGGCCTCGGGATAGGGCACCGGCGCATCCGAGATTCGCCATTCGACGGGGTCGCCGTCTGTGGCGGAAAACGACGTCAAATCGAGCTCTTGGCGGGGGTTTTGAGGCGAATTAACCATTAGCTAACCATAACGTGGTGATCATCGCGGGAGCAAATCCAAGTCCCCAGTTGCGGCGGTCCTGACAGTGCCCACACTTGATAAAGTTACCGTGGATCTCATGGTCGTCCTCGGGACGACCACCATGCCGATCCATCAAGTATTACGTCTTTCCCGCGGCGCCATCATCGAGCTGGACGCTACCGAGGCCGACGAGGTCAAGGTTCTCGCCAACAATCTGCCGGTGGCCTCCGGCGTCGTGCTGGTCGACCGCAACCGGATCGCGGTCGAGGTCAAGCAGATGCTGCCGCGGACGCCTGGGACCCGGTAGGGCCCGGGGCACGTGGTGAGGGGCGCTTACGGGGCAGGGGCAGGAACTTTCCTGCCAAGCTTGTGGAATTCAGGGCCTTTCCAGGCTTGTACCCCACTGATGGATTTGTTAGATCGGCGCCGTTGATCCGGCAGGCCTCAAGCCCTAAGCCGGCATCCCCAAAGCGCTCGTGGCGGAATTGGTAGACGCGCTGCCTTGAGGTGGCAGTGAGTAAAATCGTGGGGGTTCGAGTCCCTCCGAGCGCACCATAAACCCAGCTTTAAGCTTGAAATCGCTAAGGTTTTTTGTGGAATTTTCTACGCAAAGTTACTACTCTGTTCTCACCTGACGTTCCGGCCCTGTTCGCATCGGGCACCGGCATGAAGTCGTCCAGCGACTGGCTCTGATCGAACGCCACGATCTTCTCCATGCCGCTAATCCCGAGCTTCTCCCGGTTCGCCTGCGCTATGTAGTGCGCCGGCATTTTCGGATCGGTCCATCCAAACATCGCCATCATCTGGCTCTCTGTGCAATCGGCGTACGCCGCGACCTCGGCCCGCGCCTTGCGGACCCCATGGCAGCTTTTCTTGGGCTCGTTGACGCCGGCCAGGACCGCGTACTTCTTGAACTTCATCGCCCACGCCTTCTTGTTCATCGGCTGCACCCGGCCGCGCACCGTCTTGCCGGTGAACACCTCCACGCCGACGATCCCCGCCGCCCGCGCCATCCGCAGGCTGCCCGCAAATTCCGGGTGCACCGGCACCGTCACGGTGGTGTTGCCGCGGCTCTTCTCGGTAGTGATCTGCACGGCCATCTTGCGGACGACCTGTCGGAGATGCGGCGGCCCGAAGCGGTGCGCGTCGCCAAGGCGCAGGAAGGTGTAGTGCAGGATGTCGAACATCAGCCGCGCCTCAGTGCCAAGCGGCCACTTCGCCCGAAAGAGCGCCATGTCGTCCTCGGTCCAGGGCAGGAAACCGCCGCTTTCGCGGCTCGCCTTCCCCTTGCCCGATTTCAGCCCGATGGTCGGATCGTCGTCTTCGTCGAGATGACCTTCCTCGATCATCCAGCGGATCATACCGCGCAGCGCCGACAGCAAGTTGCCGGCCTGTGCCGGTGTTCGCGCCTTCATCTCTGCCTTGATGACCTTGCGGGTCAGGACCGCAAACGGCTTCTCGCCATTTTCAGGCAGCAGCGACTCGATTAGCCCAGTGCGCTGAAGCCGTGTCGAGTCCGCAAGCCCCTCCTGCCCGACGCTCAGATCGCCGAGCCAATGGTCGCTTTGCTTGTACGCGCTCCAGTACCATCGCAGAGTACCCGGCTTCGGCGGCGTCGCGGGCAGAGTAGGGCGGGACTCATTGCGCTGCTTCTGCGCGTTGATGTAGTCGCCCTCGTTGCCATACAGCGCGATCTGTGCGGCGACGGCAGTATCGACCTCGGCGTCAAACTCGGGCGTGCCGAGTTCGGCCTTGATCCGGATCTTCGGCAGCTTGTTGCGCAGTTGCACATAATAGCGCACCTGGCCCCATTGGCTGACGTCGATATGAAGATAGCGCCGCTCCGGCTGGTCCGGTTTCATGGTGGGCTTGACCCGACGCATTCGCTTCACCCCGCCGAGCGTTGCGATCGCCGCTTCGTAGGCGAGGTCGAACCCTTCGGTGCCGTATTCCTCACTGATGCCGATCCGGCGGCCCTTGGCGCTCACCTTCACGTACCAGCGCAGCGCGCCCCGCGCGGAATAATCGAAGTAGAGATACCTGCGCAGATCCCCAGGCGCGCGGGGACTGCGGGGTTCGTCTCCAAGCATTGGCTTTCTCCGTGGACCAATGCTTGGAGTCTAATGATGCGTTGACTCCGCATCAATTGCATAAGGTGCGTTTCACCCGCTTTCGGTGCGTTTCAGGTAGCGCCGCAACGTCTTAGATGGAACCCATATCTCGTCAGGATCGCCTGTAGGCTTGATCTGCGCGGCGCTTGCCGTCAGGGCGATCCGAATAACGCCCTCTCCATCGACCGTGACCGCGCAGGCGCCGGCTTCCTTCGCGGCGCGGATCGCGCGGGCAAGGTCTGCTTGTGTGACCTTGGCTGGACGCCGCGGCATGACGCTTCTCCTATAGTCGTGTAAAATTCAGCGCCATCCGACTCGAGTACTTCCCCGTCATGTGCCGCCGATCGTCCCGAAGGCGGTCGGCGCGCGACCAACACACTGACCCGAACGCCGGGCTGATGGTCCGCGCAGCCGGTACCCAATCAGCGGCCGACGAGACGCGGTTGCGGTGGAGGACTCGTTGGTCTCTTCGAGTAGCGCGCAAGCCCCCGGCTTCGTTCGAAGCATATTCCAGATCAAAACCGCCACGGCATCCGTCTCGAAAATTGCATCCGATACATCACGGAAATTGTCACTTGGACCGCGCCCTGCTGCAGCTCAAGCATCGAAATGAAAACTGAGGAAGCTACGGATAAAAGAGTAAAGAGTTCTCCGTCCGGCATTCGGCTAGATTGGAGTGGAAATCGGACGGGTAACTCGGAGAATGTTGCGCTTCCGACCCGTGAACATTGGTGCGTCAACGACTCACTCGTGGTCGAGCTCGGAGCGAGCATGCTGGCGTTGCTCGATCGCATGTGGCGAGCCGATCCGACAATCACGGCTTTCGTCCCGACGTTAAGGGACGTGGCCGCAGAGTGCAGAAATTATCGCAATGAAGTGGCCGAAATTCGCCGGCATGCACGATCAACAGCAAGGCTGGAGTCACATATCGGCTAGTGTTTTGCGCGGGAACAAACGTGTCGTGCGCGGTGCTTGCCGCGCTGGAGTGTGAAACGGGGGCAATTGTGAGCGCCGCCTTGTGGCGGCGTCTCACAAGGAGAAACTGTCATGCTGAACTCAATATACGTTCCCCCGCCGCGCTACCTGTGCACCAAAGAGGCAGTTCGCTTTCTCAGCCTGTCAGCACGGACGTTGGAAAAGCATCGTACTTATGGCACCGGTCCCCTCTATCGGAAGATTGGAGGCCGCGTAGTGTATGCGCTTGCGGATCTGCTGGCTTGGGCTGACTCCGGACCTCAAGACTTCCACCTCTGATCCAAGCATCGGGCCGTCACCTGCACGGCGTCGCGATAGGTGAGTGCAAGCAGAATGTAGGGTACAAGTCGTCCTTGAGCTTCGAACGCGCTCGTAGCCAACCGTATTGCTCGTGCGGCGCAGGTGCAAGCCAATGCGAGCGCGTTGCGCCGCACCACCCAGCGACAACCGGCGCATCATTGGGAGGACCGCGCTCTGCGTACCGGCGTTCTCGTGGGTCGATTGTGGGGAGTGCAGAAAGTTGAACTATGGGGAGACTGCGGCAAGGACCATCATCACCGTGCCGGCAATTGCACTGCGACGGCAAGCTGGACGGCCTACGATTGCGATGGGGCCTGCAAATGTCGTACGTGCTGGTTGCAGGCAGGCGTGGAGGTTGCGCGCTTCGAGCCAGGTATGAGGCGCCTCCACAATCGGCTTCGAGAAGGAACGCCGCTTGGCAAGCCGTTGAGCAGGAGACTTTCCGCGGAGTCGTGCATCGATTGCATAGAGTTCTCAGATTCGACGCAACGCCTCAACCGGAACCGGTTTCGACGAACTTGTAAAACTTGCGCCTCGTGTGTGCCGAGCACGCAGTCAGCGCGACGTCATCTTTGCTGGTCAAATGTTCGAAGCCAGCATAGCCTTTAACGTGCAGGACGCCTTTGGATCGCGCAAGATGCGTTGTGGGAAGCTCAGCACTGCGATGCAAAGAGGTAGCGGGCGAATGGCTCGTTCTTCAGTACGTCCTGGACCAGTATTGCCGGCCCGTCCATGCCCTTTCTCATGTGGCTTAGCCCCAGCGCCATGTGCACTTTTGCGCCCGCAGGATTGAACATCATGGCGCAATCTCTCCGCTCTCGATCTGCGCTCGCATAGCATCTGGACAACTGGAGCAAAGACACGACCTCCACCAGCCAGGTCAACGGCCACCATTCGCTCGGGCGGACGTACGAGGTTGCGCAGAACCTGCGTCTCCGCTGTGTTGGCGTGTTGGCGCGAGCACGATGTCGGCGAGTTTCGCGCGCTTTTTTTGCTCAGTGCCAAATTGTACATGGCGGCGGAACAGCAGCCCGGTGACGATCCCGTGCTTGCGGGCAACGGCAGATACCTTGGCGCTCGGCTGCTCGGTTTCCCTCGCGATCGCGAGCTTCTCCGCGTCGCTGAAGAAGCGTCGGATGGGGTCGGCGGGCGCCGTCGGATCGCCGATTTCCGCGGCTGTCAAGCTCCTTTCGGGAGTTGAGTCCCTAACACTAGTGCTAACGTCCGGGCGGGCGGAGGGGTGAAGATGCGCGGGCTAGCCGATGCGACCTCGCCGGTATCCAGTCGGTCACACCATTTGCGCAACGAATGCGGCGACAGCTTGCATCGCGGCGGCGTAGGCACGGACGCCAATTCCGCTCCAATTCATCGCCTCCACATGCATCGCCCAGAACGCCTGTGTCGCGCGGTTGCGGAAGTCCGTGCTGACCGAAAGCCGTTGCTGCTTTTACTTTCGCAGCGCTCTTGTTGGTTCTTTCCGGCGCTTCTCGCGGCGAAATTCCGTCTGATCTTCCGCGAGTTACGTGCGGTGTCTTCGCCGGCAAGCTGCTTCAGCCAACGGCAAAACGTGTTCTCCGCGAGACGCTGCTCACAACAATATTTGCGGATCCCGAGACCGCTTCGGCGCCACGTGTCGACGTGCAACGACCACCCGCGTTGCGCTTTATTTTGGAAGTGTTTCGGACACCGGAGAATCTCCAGAGCAGCAGAGAAACCGAAATGGAACGACATCACACGAGGGGAAGGTGTGCAGGACTCGAACGCTTACGACGGCTCGACGGCCGGGATTGACGGCAAGATAAAGCGAGTTGCCTCGCTGCCGGAACTTCGTTCCTAAGTGTTTGTCTGCACATTGTTTTGCCGAGCTCGCCGCGCGTGCAGTGAGGTGGGCCGGGGGCGCTCCCGACACTTTTCCTTTCGTTTGCAATAGTCCAAGCGGCACCGTACGCAATGTGCGACGAAGGAGAGACCGCAGCGTCTACGCCGACACAGGTATATCTGCGCTGCTGTGCGACGAGTGTCGTGCGGCTCTTGCTCGGTGTTTTTCGACCCCTGATCGTCGTCTTATGGCGAGCAATGAAGACGACTTTCGCATCCGCCCCGGTAAGGTCCCGGATCATGGTAGCGTAGGGACACGTGTGCGTTGGCTTGGAGGGGGGCGCGCACGCCCGGTCAGCTTCCTCGGCGAGGTCCAACAGGCCATACGTCGGGCGGGCGGCAACCCGGACCGCTTGGCTAGGACCGGAAAGGGAAGCGGCCGGTTCAATGCGCGAGGCCGAGGCGCTGCGACAGCGCTGACGCTAATGGACCGGAATGGGTGGAGCCGAGACGGAAGCGGAGTGCGCACACGGGCGCGGCGCGTTGCGGTGAAGGCTCGCGTGGTGAAGTTCAATCCGCAGCGCGGAGCGGCGCGCAGCCGGCAGTTCGTCAGCGCCAAGGCGGTGGACGCGCATCTGCGCTATCTCGAGCGGGACGGCGTGACGAAGAATGGTGAGAAGGGCCAGGTCTATTCGGGTGAGCGCGACGTGGAGGATGGCCGCAGCTTCCTCGACCGGGGCCGCGCGGACCGGCATCAGTTCCGCTTCATCGTCTCCGCTGAGGAAGGGATGGAGCTGGCCGATCCGCGTGAGACCACCCGCAATCTGATGAAGCAGATGGAGGCCGACCTCGGGACCAATCTCGACTGGATCGCAGTCGACCACCACAACACCGGTCACCCACACACCCATATTCTGGTGCGCGGCGTCACCGACGACGGCAAGACCCTCAACATCGCCGGCGACTATATCGCTTACGGTATTCGCGAGCGCGCGAGCGAAATCGTCACACTGGAACTGGGCCGGCAGACCGAGCTTGAGGTGACGAAGCAGCTGGAGCGGGAAGTGGATGCCGACCGCTTCACCCGCCTCGACCGGATGCTGATTGCCGAGCAGCAGGGGAAGGAGTTTACCGACCTGCGCCCCGACCAGGACATGCGCGACACGTTCCGCCAGAACCGCGCGCTACTGATCGAGCGGGCGCGCAAACTGGAGCGCATGGGACTGGCGACGGAGATCGAAACCGGCCGATGGATCGTATCGCCCAAGGCGGAGCCGGTGCTGCGGGAGCTTGGCGAGCGCGGCGACATCATCAAGACCATGCACCGGGCACTGGAGCGCGAAGGTTTGGCGGAGGACCGCCATCCGGCGCGCTACGTCCTGCACCGCGAGAACGCGACCGAGCGCATCGTTGGCCGCGTGCTCGACAAGGGGCTTGGCGGCGACGAGATGGGCGAGCGGGTCCGGCTGGTGATCGATGGCGTGGATGGGCGCGTGCATCACATCGAGATGGATGCCGCCCGCGCCGAGGAAATCGGTCGGGGCATGATTGTCGTGGCCGGCTCTGCCCCTCCCGGGCCACGCGCGGCGGACCGCAACATCATCGACGTCGCAGGTCAAGAAGGCGTCTATCGCCCGTCCGAGCATCTGGAGCGGGCGCGAGCGGCCATCGACCGCATCGGCTGCGACCCGGAGGCCTTCGTTCGCTCCCATGTCCGCCGGCTGGAGGCGCTGCGTCGTGCCGGCCATGCGGAGCGGATCGACGCGGATCGCTGGCATGTCCCCGCCGATCTCCCCGAGCGCGGTCAAGCCTACGATCTCGCACGGGACTGCGCGAACATTCGAATAAGCGTCCTGTCGTCTACCGGCCTTGACCAGCAGATCGGGCATGACGGAGCGACCTGGCTCGACCGCGAGCTGGTTTCCCGCGAGCGCATCGCGCTCGCCGGCGAGGGGTTCGGGCTGGAGGTAAGGGCAGCGCTGGATCAACGCAGACGTGCCCTTGTGGACGCGGGCCGCGTTACCGACCTCGGTAACGGCCACGTCCGGGCGCCAAAGGACCTGATACAGCGGCTTGAGGCCGCCGACATCGAACGAGCCGGCAAGGTGCTCGCCGCCGAACGCGGATTGCAATGGCGGCCCGCTGTTCCCGGCAACTACGTCACCGGCCAGCTTGTCGGCTCCACCCAACTATCCAGCGGTCGGTTCGCCATCATTGAAACCCGAAGCGGCGATGGCGGCCTCGGCTTCAGTCTCGTGCCGTGGCAGCCCGTGCTCAACAACCGCATCGGGCAGCACATCTCCGGCCTCATGCGCAATGATGGCGGCATCGAGTGGAGCTTGGGCAGAAAGCGTGGCCTGGGATTGTGAGCAGAAGAGCAGGCCTTGCTAGCTTGCAGCCAAGCGTGCCGGACCAGCGCCATCCGGTCAAGGCTGGCGCGTTCCGCACCACCGCTTCGCGGCTTGCGGTCTTGACCGGATGGCGCCGGCCCGGCAGGGGCTTGCCAAGCACTTAGCACTTAATGAGAAGCGGAAACGCTTCCTCATCCCGACAGGGGCTTCGAGAGAAATGCGGCGTCGCCACGTTGCTCAGCTTCGCACGCCCAAAGGTCGTCATCAGGCCCATCGACGGCGGGCACCAGGAGGTTAAATTTACAATCTATCGGTGCTAAGCTCATACTGAGCGAAAAACCGGATTCGTAGTTTGGGCGGTCCACGCTGCCTCACCGAGCAAATCGGGCGTGGGAGGATACATTGGCCGGAAGGTGGCTTGCAGCCGCATGGCTTTTCTTGGCGGCAGTCGTTGCGACGGCGATTTCTGCCGCCGCTGCAGATGGCGCTAGTCCAGAGCTAAAGCGTATCGTCATCTTCAATTCGTATGGCCAAAACTTCAAGCCGTGGCGGGACTACTCGACGGCGCTTCGACAAGAACTCGAGCGTCAATCGCGCTGGCCGATCGACATCCAGGATTTCTCCGTCGCAACGGCCCGCTTTGAAGATCGGAACGTGGAAGCTGAATTCGCGGACTATCTGCGCGCATTGTTCGCGCGCGGCGCCCCCGACCTCATCGTTGCCCTGGGAGGCCCGGCGGCCATGTTCGTCCAGCGAAATCGGCAGCAACTGTTTCCGTCCACCCCGATGGTGATGACGGCCGTCGAGGAGCGGCGGGTCCAACGTTCCGCGCTGACGGACAAGGATGCTGTCGTCGCCGTGAAGCAGGACGTCCCCGCGCTGTTTGGCAATATCGTCAGGCTGCTGCCCGCGACCAGAATGATTGCAGTCGTGGTTGGCGATTCTCCGAACGAGCGCTTCTGGCAAAGTGAGATCGGCAAGGAGCTTGAACCGGTTCTGCCGAACGTGCGCTTGCTGTTCTGGAATCGACTTTCATTTCCCGACATTTTGAAGGAGGCGGCTCGCCTTCCGCCGGACAGTGCGATCTTCTGGGCCCCGCTCCAGGTGGATGCGACCGGCGCAAGCCACGAGGGCGAGCAGGCGCTGAGGGAGCTCCATGCAGTTGCCAATGCGCCGATCTTTTCCTACGACGAAGCGTTCTTTGGCGGCGAGACCGTCGGCGGCCCGATGACATCCGCGTTCGACAGTGCCCGGAAGACGTCAAGGGCCGTGGTCCGGATCCTGGGCGGCGAGAGGCCGTCCGACATCAAGATCCCGACCCTCGAATATGGTCCGGCAAAGTATGATTGGCGGCAGCTCAGGCGCTGGAGCATTGCTGAAAGCGGCCTGCCACCTGGCAGCGAGGTCTACTTTCGTGACCCCTCACCATGGGAGACCTATCGCTGGCAGATACTCCTCATTGCATCCGTCATCCTGGTGCAGGCGGCTCTCATCAGCATCCTCGTCCACGAGCGACGCGGCCGCCTCAAGGCGGAGGTGCAGGCCCGGCGCCAGTCCGCGGAGCTCGCCCATGTCAATCGCTACACGATGGCGGGCGAACTCACCGCATCGATCGCGCACGAGCTGAATCAGCCGCTTGGCGCCATCCTGACGAATGCCGAAAGCGCGGCATTGATGCTTCGGTCGCCGAATCCAGACTTAAATGAATTGAACGAGATCATTGAGGACATCAGACGTGACGACGCGCGGGCGAGCGAAGTCATCGTGCATCTTCGGAGTCTGCTCAAGAAGGCGCCGTTCGAGGAGAAGGAGCTGGACCTCAATGACGTTCTCGAGGAAACCGTGACCTTTCTTGCGCCATTGGCGACGGCCCGAAAAGTCGAGCTCGATGCCGTGACGCATTTGACGCTGCTTCCGATCAAAGGCGACCGAATTCAGCTCCAGCAGGTCATCACAAATCTGGTCGTGAACGCGATGGATGCCGTCACCGGCTCCGCCGGCAACGTCCGCAAAGTGGACATCGAGGCTGTACGTGCCGGCAACCGGGCCGAAGTTTCCATCAGAGACTACGGTCCGGGCATTCCGGTTGACCAGCTCAAACGGGTGTTCGAGCCGTTCTTCACCACCAAGCCAGAGGGCATGGGCATGGGGCTGGCGATTGCCCGGACCATCGTCGAAGCCCACAATGGCCGGATCACTGCGGAAAATCAGTCCGGTGGAGGGGCTCAGCTTCGAATCAGCCTGCCGTTGTCGACGGCATAAATTTCCAGGGACGCTGATTCCCCTCGCTGAACATGCGGAGGGCGCCTAAGCGTCGATCGGTTCGTTTGGGAGATGATGCTCATGCCATACGGCGTTGAGAATGCCGAAAGCACTGGCAAAGGCGACACCGAGAATCCAGGTTAAGTACCACATTGTGTGTCCTCAATAGAAACCCGACGAGTTGCGCTCTATATCGCTTTCGGTCACGGAGCCGCGCAGCGCCGCGTAGACGACTGCGGTGTAGCAAAGAACGATCGGCAGGAAAATCAGCGTAGCCAGCAACATCACGAACAATGTGAGCTGGCTCGATGACGCGTCCCAAACGGTCAGGCTCGCCATCGGCGCAATATTCGACGGCATCAGGAACGGAAACATGCTCACGCCGGCCGTGGCAACGATGCCGAAGATGCCGAGCGCACTGGCAATGAAGGCCAGTCCCGATCTGCGAAGCCTGGTCAGCAACAGTATCAAGACCGGTCCGGCGATGCCGATACAGGGCGCCAGGATCATCCAGGGGTGGGCTGCATAGTTCGCGAACCATTGGCCAGGCTGGCGAGACACCGTCTTGAGCAGCGGATTCGATGGCCCGGCACCTGCCACCGTGCTGGTGATGGCATAACCGTCGATCCCGATCCACACCCACAATCCGGCCAACAGGAAGAGCCCGATCGTGACGGCGGCTCCGGTCCCGATCAGCTCTCGCGCCCGTTTGCGAACGGCGCCGTCGGTCTTCAGCGTCAGGTAGACTGCGCCGTGGGTGGCCAGCATCGCGGCGGAGACAAGACCACAGAGCAGCCCGAACGGATTGAGCAGCTCAAACAGCCCGCTTCCCTCATAGAAGATCCGCAGGTCGGAATCGATCCGGAAGGGCACCCCTTGCAGCAAATTGCCGAATGCCACCCCAAACACCACGCTTGGCACCAATCCGCCTGCGAAGAGGGCGTAGTCCCAGAATGACCTCCAACGCGTGTCGGCGACCTTGTTGCGGAATTCAAAGCCGACCGGGCGCAGGATGAGCGTCGCAAGAACCAGGAACATGGCGATGTAGAAGCCCGAAAACGACGCCGCATAAACCGGCGGCCAGGCGGCGAAGATCGCGCCGCCGCCGAGGATCAGCCAAACCTGGTTGCCGTCCCAGAACGGCCCAACCGCGTTGATCGTCACCCGCCGCTCAATGTCGGTGCGGGCGACGAACGGCAGCAGCATCGCCACTCCGAGGTCGAAGCCATCCATGATCGCGAAGCCAATCAGCAACACACCCAGGAACAGCCACCACACCAGGCGAAGGATTTCGTAGTCGATCGGGATTGTTGTCATGCGCGCACCTCATTCAGCCGGTAGCGCCGCCGGCCGCAGTGCGGGTTCCGGCAGACCGAGCGCACCCAGCGGCCCCATGCGGATGTATCGAAGCATCAGCATGATATCGACGACCAGAAGACAGGAGTAGAACAGGACGAAGCCCGCGAGCGAGAACAAGACCTGCGCGGCCGAGACCGACGACACGGCAAGAAATGTCGGCAGAACGCCGTCAATTGCCCAGGGCTGTCGTCCGTATTCAGCGACGACCCATCCGAGTTCGGCCGCGACCCATGGCAGCGGCAGCGAGCACAACATAAGGCGCAGCGACCAGCGGCGCGAAAAATCGTAATGCGTAGCCTGCCAGAATGCGAGCGCGAACAGCCCGATGAAGTAGAAGCCAAGCGCCACCATGAAGCGGAAGCTCCAGAACAGGGGAGCGACGTTGGGCACGGTGTCGCCGGCAGCGCGCTTGATGGTGGCGGCATCGGCCGTTCGCGGATCGGAGACGTAGCGTTTGAGCAGCAGGGCGTAGCCGAGGTCGGCAGCATGCTCGCGAAGCTGCGCCGCAGCAGCGCTGTCAGCGCGGTTCGCCTTGAGCTTCTCGAGCGAATCATAGGCCAAAAGGCCGTTGCGAATTCGCTCCTCTGCGTGCGTCACAAGATCGTTGATTCCTGGCACCGGCTGGTTGAACGAGCGGGTTGCGATGATGCCGAGCATCCACGGTATTTTGACCGCGTATTTGACCTCTTGGCTGCGTGCGTCGGGGAAGCCGACCAGATTGAAGCCTGCCGGAGGCGGCTCCGTCTCCCACATTCCTTCGATGGCGGCGAGCTTCATCCTCTGGTTCTCGGACACGGTGTAACCGCTCTCGTCGCCGAGCACGACGACGCACAACGCTGCGGCAAGGCCAAAGGCCGAGGCCACGACGATCGATCGCTTCGCGAAAGCCTGGAAGCGCCCGGACAGCAGATAGAAGGAGGAAATGGCGAGAACAAACATCGAGCCGGTGACATAGCCGGCGCCCACCGTGTGCACAAATTTCGCCTGACCGACAGGATTGAAGATCAGGTCCCAAAATGAAATCAGCTCCATTCGCATTGTTTCGGCGTTGAAGACCGCTCCGGTCGGATACTGCATCCATCCGTTGGCGATCAGGATCCAGAGCGCGGAGAGGTTTGAGCCGATCGCGACCAGCCACGTCACAGCGAGATGACCAAGCTTCGGCAGCCGGTCCCATCCGAAGAAAAAAAGCCCGACGAAGGTCGACTCGAGAAAGAATGCCATCAGACCTTCGATTGCCAGCGGAGCGCCAAAGATGTCGCCGACATAGTGCGAGTAGTAGGCCCAATTGGTCCCGAACTGGAATTCCATGGTGATACCGGTGGCAACCCCCATGGCGAAGTTGATGCCGAACAATTTCCCCCAGAATTTTGTCATGTCGCGCCAGATCTGGCGGCCAGTCATGACGTAAACGCTCTCCATAATGGCAAGCAGGAACGACAGCCCGAGCGTTAGCGGCACGAATAGGAAGTGATAGAGGGCCGTTACGGCAAATTGCAGCCGCGATAAGCTGACGGGATCAAGGTCGAACATGTCAACGTCCCCCCTCATTCAGTGACGGCGCAGGACCTATCAGGCGCGAAATTGCGCCCGGATCGACGCTCGGCCGCTCGTTAGTCGAGAACAGGAAAATGCTTGCAGCCACTATCGCCAACAGCTTGAGCGTCAGCACCAGCATGATGGCCTTCGCAAGCGGGGTCGGCGGCCGCACGCCGGCGGCAAGGAAAGCGGCAAGCGAGGATATGACAGCGTTCAATATTTCCCCCGGCTTTTGGAGGGCAGACGGGCTGTCCACCATAGGAGAGGTGTCGGCGCCGTTCTGCCGTGCGACACAATCAAAAAGGCACACCACGGTCACGTAATTGATTTAGATCAAGACTAGATCGGCGAGGTGTTAACGCGGCTGCCGATGGACGCCGCTAATCTAAGGCTGCCGGCGGGGCTGGTTTTGCGCGGTAGACTCGGGAAACGTCCGGTCGCCTCCTGGCCGCGGCCGGCCCACGTGCTCATCCATTGGTTGAAGCTTAGAAATCCGAGAGACATCTTTGTTAATCTGGATCAAATGGTCCGCATCCGCTCGGATGCTGGGTTTCATGCGAGCGGCAACGCCAGATGGACTGTCTGCGGATCTCGCCTGCTGGTGGGCTTGAAGTCAAACTTTCTGAAGATGTTCAGCATCGCTGCGTTCTCCGGCAGAACCTCCGCCATCAATTCCTTCAGTCCGGCTTCCGTTGCGATCGCAACAAGATGGCGCATCAGGATCGAGCCTATGCCGCGGCCCTGCCAGGCATCGACCACCATGAAGGCCATCTCGGCGTGTCCCGGTTCGAAGACGATGTAGCGGCCGCCACCGACGATGGTTTTTCGGCCTGCGTCCTCGGCGAGCACGACCAGCCCCACATGGTTCTTGAAATCGACGTTCATGAAGAAAGCACGCTCCTTGTCGGAGAAGTGGCGCTTCATCACGAAGAAGCGACGCTGCAGCGATTGCGCGCTCGCTTGCTCCAGGGCAGCGAGCATGGCGGCCTCGTCCTCTGGGCGAAGTGCGCGGATCTCGGCCGTGCTGCCGTCTCGCAACTGTTCGTGGGCGATGTAGCTGGCGAGGTCCGACATCTGGGCTCCCTTGCCGCAAGCCGGGTGGCTATTTGAGCGGCACCAGCCGATGAAGCTTCCGGCCGACCGCGGTTGTTTGATCTGGATCAAGACGACGTCGCAAAGGCTAGAGCTAGGCTCAGCCACAGTCCAGATGGGGCGTGGCCTTGAAGACACTCCGTCAGCGTTTGACCGGCGAAGACATGATCCAGCTTGTGATCCGGCTCGGATTGCTCGCCTTGTTAGTCGTCTGGACATTCGTCGTGATCCGACCGTTCGTGCCGATCCTGGCCTGGGCGATCGTGCTCGCCGTCGCGTTCAATCCGGTCTTTAGCTGGCTTGCCAAATTGCTTGGCGGCAGCCCAAAACTCGCGGCGCTCATTCTCACCGTGATCAATCTTGCCATCGTCATCGGACCGGCAACCTGGCTCGGCCTGAGTGCCGTGGATGGCATCAAGGACATCGCCGGACAGCTCAACGCCGGCGAGCTTGTCGTTCCTTCTCCACCGCAGGCCATCAAGAGCTGGCCGTTGGTAGGACCGCAGCTCCATGCGTTGTGGGATGAGGCCTCGATCAATATCCGCTCGGTCCTGCGCGAAATCGTGCCCTATCTGAAACCGCTCGCGACCACCATGCTCGGCTTTGTGGGCGATGCCGGCCTGGGCACGCTCATGTTTCTTCTTTCGGTGGTGGTGGCCGGCTTCATTTTTCCCCACGGGTCGCAGCTCGTGGCGGCGATTCGGGGATTCCTGGCGCGAATCGTGCCCGAACAGAGTGAGCATTTTCTGAAATTGGCGGGCGCGACGATACGTGCCGTATCCCAGGGGGTCATCGGCGTTGCGGTCATCCAGGCACTGCTCGCCGGTATCGGATTCAAGCTGGCCGGTATACCCAGCGCAGGCCTGCTGGCTTTCGCGGTCTTGCTCCTGAGTATCGTGCAAATCGGCGCGACGGTCATTCTGCTTCCGGTGATTGTCTGGATCTGGTTCGACAAGGATATCCCCATCGCGCTCCTGCTCAGCGTGTTTCTGGGCATCGTCAGCGTGCTCGATAACATATTGAAGCCGTTGGTGATGGGCCGCGGGCTAACGACGCCGACGCTGGTCATTCTGATAGGGGTGATTGGGGGAACTCTGGCGCATGGGATCGTCGGTCTCTTCGTCGGGCCGATCATTCTCTCGGTCGCCTGGGAATTGGCGGTGGCCTGGATCCGTATCGATCGCGCTGATCCGGCAGCGCTGCCGTGAGTGCCGAACGTTGACCTAAATCAACGTCGCCTGGTCCTGAGGCCACTTGAATTGAGACGCGCGACAGAGAGGTCTGAATATGTCGATGGAAACTCCAAACCTGCCAGGCGGACCCCTATCCGGCCTTGTCGCCTCGGGAATCGAATACATGGTCGATGCGGGGCAGCGCAGCGTGCTGTTTCTGGACATCATGCGCCAACGCGGCGACCAGTACCGGGAGCATGTCGCGCAAACGGCTCCGCACGTCCTGCAATATGCCGCGGAATTGATCATCGACGGGCGCAAGTTGGACGAGCCGGTCAACTACGCGCTGGTCCGCATTATTCCGCCCAAGGGCGTCGAGATCGATCTCGAGCGGCGTCCATTCATCGTGGTCGATCCGCGTGCCGGGCACGGTCCTGGAATTGGCGGGTTCAAGGCAGACAGCGAGATCGGCGTTGCGATGAAGGCTGGGCATCCCTGCTACTTCGTCGGCTTCCTGCCGGATCCGATGCCGGGACAGACCATCGAGCGCATCGCGCGCGCCGAAGCGCTATTCATCGAGAAGGTCGTTAGCCTCCATCCCCAGGCTGACGGCAAGCCGTGCGTGATTGGCAACTGCCAGGCCGGCTGGGCTGTCATGATTCTGGCCTCGCTGCGACCAGAAATGTTCGGACCGTTGATCATCGCCGGCGCGCCGCTCGCCTATTGGGAGGGCGTCCATGGCAAATATCCAATGCGCTATTCGGGCGGCCTGTTGGGCGGGAGCTGGCTCACCGCGCTGACCAGCGATCTCGGGGGTGGCAAGTTCGACGGCGCTTGGTTGGTGCAGAACTTCGAGAACCAGAATCCCTCGAACACGCTCTGGACCAAGCAATACAACGTTTATTCCAAGGTCGACACCGAAGCCGATCGCTATCTTGAGTTCGAGCGCTGGTGGGGCGGACACGTCAACCTGAACGCGGAGGAAATCCAGTTCATCGTCGATGAATTGTTCGTCGGCAACAACCTCGCCGCCGGAAACATCAAGATGTCCGATGGCGCAATCGTGGATCTGCGCAACATCAGATCGCCGATCGTGGTGTTCTGCTCGGCGGGCGACAACGTCACGCCGCCGCAGCAGGCGCTCAACTGGATCCTCGATTGCTATGCCGACGTCGACGAGATCAGGGCTTACGGTCAAACCATCGTCTATACCGTTCACGAAACCGTCGGTCATCTCGGTATTTTCGTGTCGGGCGGCGTCGCCAAGAAGGAGCACGCCGAGTTCTCCAGCAATATCGATCTGATCGACGTGCTTCCGCCGGGGCTCTATGAAGCGACTTTTGAGGCGAGAGGATCGGACACTCTCAATGCCTATCTCGCCGTCGGCCAATGGGTCATGCGCTGCGAGGCGCGGACGCTCGACGACATCCGCGCCATGGGCGGCAATTCCCCGGAGGACGAGCGGCGATTCGCGGCTGCCAAGCGGGTCTCCGAGCTCAATCTCGCTGCCTACCAGAAGTTCGTCCAGCCCTGGGTCAAATCCATGGTGACGCCCCAGATGGCGGAGTGGGCGCGCAACATGCACCCGCTGCGGCTGCAATACGAGGCCTTCAGCAGCCAAAATCCATGGATGTCCGCGGTGAAGTCGGCCGCCGAGAAGGTCGAGGACAACCGCAAGCCGGTCGCGAAGGACAATCCCTTTTTGGCGTTCCAGGAGCAGATGTCCAAACAGATCGTTCATGCGCTGGATAGCTGGCGGGACTCGCAGGAGAGGCTGAGCGAGGCGATCTTCCTCAACGTATACGGTTCGCCCACACTTCAAGCTGCGGTCGGGATCGACCCGAAATCCGAGCCGTCGCGCCGGCGCGAAATGCCGGCTGAACACCGCGCGATGCTCGACAAGCGGATTGCCGAGCTGAAATCGAAGATCGGCGAAGGTGGCCTTCGCGAAGCTGCCATTCGTGCACTGCTTTATGTGGGCTCGGCGCGCGGCATGGTCGATGAGCGGAGCATCGAGGCGCTTCGCCGACTTCGCCGCGATCAGGCAGGAGCGCGGCTGACGCTGCCCGAATTCAAGATGCTGGTGCGCGAGCAATTCTTCATGCTGGTGCTCGATCGGGAAGGGGCCGTGGCCGCCATCCCGAAGATCTTGCCCGAAGACATTAACCGGCGCCGCGCGGCAATCGAGGCAGTACGAGAGGTATTGTCCGCAAGCGAGGACATCACCGGTGAGAGCGCGAACCGAATGAAGCGCGTCGCTGAACTCTTCGGTGTGGATGCGGGAGGGGAGCCGGCTTCGAACGTCGCCCCTTTCGATCCGAAGGCAAGGGCGTCGTAACGCGGATTGGCAGGATTGGGAGACACTATGTCGGTTGACACGACGAAGATGCAGTCCGGCACCAAGTACGACCGCCTAATCGCGGCGGCCAAGGCCGTGCCGCCAACGCCGACCATCGTGGTGCATCCCTGTGATGAGACCTCGCTCCGTGGCGCTGTCGACAGCGCGAGCGCTGGTATCATCCGGCCGATCCTGGTCGGGCCCGAAGGGAAGATCAGGGACACGGCGAGCAAGCATGGCCTCGACGTCTCGGGCTACGAGGTTGTCGATGCGGCACATAGCGATGAGTCGGCCGCCAAAGGCGTCGAACTGATCCATGCGGCCAAAGGCGAAATGCTGATGAAGGGCAGCCTGCATACAGATGAACTGATGCGCGCCGTCACCGCAAAGACGGGCGGCCTGCGCAGCGATCGGCGCATCAGCCACGTGTTCGTCATGGACGTGCCGGCGTATGCTGAGACAATCTTCGTCACCGACGCGGCCATCAACATTTTTCCGGACCTCGACGCCAAGCGGGACATCATCCAGAACGCAATCGATCTCTACAACCAAGCCGGCTTTGGCAAATCGCCGCGGGTGGCAATTCTGTCGGCGGTCGAGACGGTCACCTCCAAGATTCCATCGACGATCGAGGCGGCGGCGCTCTGCAAGATGGCCGATCGCGGGCAGATCACAGGTGGCGTGCTCGATGGTCCGCTGGCGTTCGACAATGCAATCGACCCCGAGGCCGCGCGGATCAAGGGCATCAAATCCGAAGTCGCCGGTCGTGGGCAGATCCTGGTCGTACCCGACCTCGAATCCGGCAACATGCTGGCGAAGAATCTCGCTTATTTCGCTAAGGCCGATGGCGCCGGTATCGTGCTCGGCGCCCGGGTACCGGTCGTGCTCACGTCCCGTGCCGATTCGGCGCGCTCGCGAATGGCGTCTTGCGCAGTGGCCGCGCTCTATGCGCACGCGCGGCAGCAAAAATCGCCAACGGTCGCCGCGTGACCGCCATGGACACGATCCTTGTCGTCAACGCGGGCTCCTCCAGCGTCAAGTTCCAGGTGTTCTCTGTCGAGGGCGAGGGCACGTTGCGGCGCCAAATCAAGGGGCAGATGGACGGCATCGGCAGCCGCCCGCGCTTGCGCGCGAGCGGCGCGGGTGGAGATTCTTTGGCCGACCGCGCCTATCCGATCGAGGCGGTCCCGGACGTTCCGGCTGCGATGCGAGTTGCGGGCGACTGGCTGCGAGACGAACTCCGCATCCAGCCGATCGCCGTCGGCCATCGTGTCGTGCATGGCGGGCCTGACTATGCACGTCCGGTTCTGATCGACCACGGCGTGGTGGCGCGCCTCGAGCGCTTCGTCAGCCTTGCCCCGCTGCATCAGCCGCACAATCTGGCGCCGATCCGTTCGATCCTTGCTAATTTCCCTGCGCTGCCGCAGGTCGCATGCTTCGATACCGCGTTTCACCGTACGCACAGTGCGGTCGCCGATCATTATGCGATCCCGCATCACCTCCACGCCGAGGGCGTGCGGCGCTACGGCTTCCACGGACTATCCTACGAATACATTGCGAAGACCCTGCTGCAGATCGCGCCCGAGATCGCCAAACGCCGGGTCATCGTCGCCCATCTCGGCAGTGGTGCATCGATGTGCGCGCTGAGGGATGGACAGAGCATCGAGAGCACCATGGGTTTCACGGCGCTCGACGGACTGCCGATGGGAACGCGCCCGGGTCAACTCGATCCCGGCGTTGTGCTTTATCTCATCTCCGAGAAGGGAATGTCGGCGTCGAACGTGCAGAATTTCCTATATCGCGATTGCGGATTGAGGGGGCTCTCGGGCGTCAGCAACGATATGCGCGAGCTGGAAGCCAGCCAAGAGTCCAAGGCGAAGCTGGCTATCGACTATTTTGTTTATCGGATCGGCCTCAGCTCAGGCATGCTTGCGGCCGCTTTGCAGGGCTTGGATGCCTTCGTGTTCACGGCCGGCATTGGCGAGAATTCTGCAAACATCCGTGCACGCGTGGCAGAGCAGCTCGGCTGGCTCGGTGTTGCGGTCGATGCAGCCGAGAATGCGCGTCATTCGCGACTGATATCGCGGCTCAACAGTACCATCCCCGTTTACGTGGTGCCGACCGACGAGGAACTGATGATCGCGCAGCACACGTTGTCGCTGCTGATGAACAGCCAATCGCCCAACCCAAGACATGAGAGGGTGTCATGATCCCCGCATTCCCGGATAGCAAAGTCGCCCTGAAGGGCAAGAAAGGCCTCGTCGTCGGCATCGCCAACGATCAATCCATCGCCTGGGGCTGCGCACGGGCGTTTCGCGCGCTCGGCGCCGATCTCGCCGTCACCTACCTCAATGAACGCGCCAAGAAGCATGTCGAGCCGCTGGCGCAGGCGCTGGAAGCCCCGATCTTCATGCCGCTGGATGTCATGGTCGAAGGCCAGACGGAGCAGGTGTTCGAGCGCATCGCAAATGAATGGGGCCAGCTCGACTTCCTGCTGCACTCGATCGCCTTCTCGCCGAAGGAGGCATTGCATGGTCGCGTCGTGGATGTGAACCGCGACGGCTTCCTCAAGACGATGGATGTCTCGTGCTGGTCATTCCTGCGGATGGCCCATCTTGCCGAGCCGCTGATGAAGAACGGCGGCACGATGTTCACGATGACCTATTACGGCAGCCAGATGGTGGTGGAGAACTACAACATCATGGGTGTGGCGAAGGCGGCGCTCGAAGCGGCCGTTCGATATGCTGCGGCGGAACTGGGGCCGAAGGGCATCCGTGTGCACGCGATCTCGCCCGGACCGCTCGCCACACGTGCGGCCTCAGGCATTCCGGAGTTCGACGAACTGATGGACAAGGCCCAGTCGAAGGCACCGGCGCGCAGCCTCGTCAGCATCGACGACGTCGGCAACGCCACCGCATTCCTGGCGCTCGACGGCGCCAAGCTCATCACCGGCGGCGTTCTTTATGTCGATGGCGGCTATCACATCATCGATTGAACGCGCTCAGCGATAGTGCAGGGCGATCAGCTCGGCGATGCAGGCGGGCTTCTTGCCGCCTTCGATCTCGATCACGAGATGGTAGTTCACGCGCAGGCCATCCGGCGGCACGTCCTCGGCTTCCGCGACCGTGACGCGGCCGCGGAGCTTGGAGCCCGACGGCACCGGCGCCAGATACCGTATCCGGTCCGCGCCGTAGTTCAGGGTGTTGCGCAGGCCCTTCAAGCTGATCACCGAGCGGATAAACAGCGGCGCAAGCGCCAGCGACAAGAGCCCGTGGGCGATGGTGGTGCCGCCGGGCAGCTCTTTTTTAGCACGCTCCTGATCGACATGGATCCATTGCTCATCGCAGGTTGCCTCGGCAAACTGGTTGATCCGATCCTGCGACACCTCGACCCAATCGCTGACGCCGATCTCCGTGCCAATGGCGGATTTGATCTCGTCGAAATCGCTGAATATCCGCATGGCCGTGACCTCACAGCTTCATTTCTGGAACGCTGTCGGGGACGACAAGCTCGGCCTCGGTCACCGCCAGGACTTCGCCAACGCTGATGCCAGGCGCGGTTTCCAGCAGCGTCGCCTTCCCGTCCGGGAAGGCGATCACGGCCATGTCCGTCACAACCAGGTTTACCGGCCGCGCCGACGTCAGCGGCAGCGTGCATCTTGCGACGATCTTCGACTTGCCCTTGGCGGCGTGCTGCATAGCGACGATGACCCGCTTGGCGCCGGTGACCAGATCCATCGCCCCGCCCATGCCCGGCACCATCTTGCCGGGAATCATCCAATTGGCGAGATGGCCGTGCGCATCGACCTGGAGACCGCCGAGCACAGTGACATCGACATGGCCGCCGCGGATCAATCCGAACGACATCGCGCTGTCAAATGTGCAGGCCCCGGGCAGAGCGCTGATCGGCTTGCCTCCGGCGTCAGTCAACGTCGGATGCGCCATGCCCTGCTCAGGGATCGGTCCGGTGCCGATCAGGCCGTTCTCCGACTGGAAGAACACCTTCAGGTCGGATGGGATGTAATTCGCGACCAGCGTCGGAATGCCGATGCCGAGATTGACGAGGTTGCCGCTCCTCAACTCCTTGGCGACGCGTCGGGCGATGATGGTCTGTGCATCCATGATCTCACCCGTTCGTAATGAGGTAGTCGACGAGCGGCGCCGGCGTCACGACATGGTCGGGCGCGATGACGCCCACGGGCACGATGTGCTCTGCCGTCACGATTACGGTGTCGGCCGCCATGGCCATGACCGGATTGAAATTGCGGGACGTCAGTGCGTAGGCAAGGTTGCCCAGATAGTCGGCGAGAAAGGCATGTACCAGCGCGAACTGAGCCCGCAACGCTGTCTCGAGCAGGAATGATTTGCCGTCGACTTCGATCTGGCGCTTGCCTTCCGCGACCAGTGTGCCGACGCCCGTTGCTGTCAGAATGCCGCCGAGGCCGCATCCGCCTGCGCGAATTCGCTCGACGAAAGTTCCTTGCGGAACGAGATCGACGGCGATCTGGCTCGCCAGCATCTGCTGCTGCGCCTTCGGGTTGAGGCCGATATGCGTCGCGGTCAGGCGCGAGACCAACGCCGCGTCGAACAATTTGCCGACACCTTTGCCCGGAAGCGCGGCGTCGTTGCAGATCAGCGAAAGGCCGTTCTTTTGCTGCCGGACCACTTCATCGAGCAGGCGCTCCGGTGTCCCGACCCCCATGAACCCGCCGACCATGACGCTGGCGCCGGGCGGGATCATCGCAACGGCTTCTTCGACGGAAATGGCCTTCATGATTGGGACTCCGGTCAATAGGCGATCGATGGAAGGCATCTTGAAATGTTGGCAAAGCACTGCTGCGCGCCCTTGATCTGTGTCAAAGCTTCTCATCGGTCCGACGGCCAACCATCCTACGGGCGTTTCGGTCCACGGCTTGCGAATCCGATGGCGATGGAGAAGCCGAAATGGCGAGCCGGCTGGGGAAAAGAGGACGATGGCGCTTCAATTCCTGACCGGAATCATTGTCAGCGTGATCAACATCATTATCCACGCTTTGGCGACTGTCGGCGTCGTCGGCCTCGCCCGTTCAGCGGGCTTGCAGCAGACATCATGGCCGAGATGGCATTTGATGACCGTGATGGTCGGAACCGCCGCCGCGCTGATGGTCGCACATACGCTGGAGATCTTCGTCTGGGCGCTCGCCTACGCGGTCGTCGGCGCCGCACCGGAGGGCAGCGATCTTCTCTATTTTGCCTTTGTCAACTACACCACGCTCGGCTACGGCGATATCACGCCCGTGCCAGCCTGGCGGCTGACGGGGCCGATGACCGCGATGAACGGCATCCTGATGTTCGGCTGGTCGACTGCGGTCCTGTTCGAAGTCCTGCGCAAGACGCTGGAGCACCTGTCCGCGATCGGCGCTCCCGGTTTCAAGCCTGAAGATCGAGACTAGCGAGTTGGGGCCGGTCGAGCAGCACGATCTGGCGCTGGGTGCTGCCGATGAAGCCGAGGACCTTGAGCTCATGCAGCCGCGATAATGCGCGCGATACGGTTTCCAATGTGAGGCCCAGATAGTCGGCGATATCGCGCCGTGACATCGGCAGCGCCATGATGCCAGCTGCCGTCAAACGCTTGTCCATCTCGAGCAAGAACGCCGCGACCCGCTCCAGCGAGGTCTTGCGGCCGAGCAGAAGCATGTGATCTTCCGCATGCTGCAGATTGATTGTGGTCATGCTGAGCAGGTTGCGCGCGACCATTGCGTCGCTTTCGGCCGCCATCTCCAGACTTTGACGCTTGATGAGGCGAACGGTGGTGTCCACGATGGCCTCAGCCGTGAATCGGTGCTCGTTGCCGTTCTCCAGTCCAAAAATGTCGCCGGCGAGGTGAAACGCGCCGATCTGACGCCGGCCATCCGACAGGAGCTTGTGGCTTCGCACTGCGCCAGATCTGATCTGATAGACGTACTCAGCCGGCTCCTTTTCACCGTAAACCTCTTTGCCCTTTTTGTAGGCAAATTCGATCAAGCTGACCATCGGATTCGAGATGCTGGTCATTCCGAAATCACGGAGCGAATTGGCGCAAGGCAGCGGATCGGCCGTGATGCGTACAAACATGGGCCGTCTCCTCAACTCATCGCTGAATTGGTCTCAGGCTGACTGTCTCATCGCAGGGAATGCGCCGCGCCGTCCCACTCCCGCCGAAGTTGATCTACGATGAACGCAGCATTCCCAACCATTGTCTCTAAGGCCATTGTACTAAAGGACAGGTCTGCATTATTTTGCAATAATTGGACACGTCGGCGTGTTGTTAAGTCATTCTAGCTGTCATTGTTTCGTTTTGTGGTTGTATTGAGATTTTCGAGGGATGCGATTGCCGGGCCTTGTCCACGTGGTAGACGACGACGCTTCGTTCCGGACGGCGATCGAGCGTCGTCTGAGGCTCGCCGGCTATGACGTCGCGACCTATGCATCGGCACTGGAGCTGCTGGACCACCTGCCGGGCGACGCGCAGCCGGGATGCATCCTGCTCGACGTGCAGATCCCGGGCTTGAGCGGCCCGGAATTGCAGAGCCGCTTGACCGAGCTTGGCTCGACTGTGCCGATCGTCTTCCTCACCGGCCACGCCGATACCGCAACGACCGTGCGGGCCATCAAGGCCGGCGCCGAGGACTTCCTGACCAAGCCCGTATCGTCGGAGCAATTGATCGACGCGATCAAGCGCGCCCTGGCGCGTCAGGAGGCCGCACGTGGACAGCACGCCAAGCTCGATCTGCTCCGCGCCCTTGTCTCATCCCTGACGCCCCGTGAACGGCAGGTGTTCGACTTGATCGTGCGCGGCAGGATCAACAAGCAGATTGCCTATGAGCTTGGAACGACCGAACGCACCGTGAAGGCGCACCGCCACCAGGTGATGGAGAAAATGCGAGTTCATTCGCTTGCTGAACTTGTGTCGATCGCGGAGCGGCTTGGACTGCTCGATGCAAACGCTGTTCCGGGCAACTGATCGGTTCCCTTCGGCTGCCAGAGCCGTGCAAGCGCGACCCTGCCCAAAGGGACAATATGAAAGTTTGTTGACGGTGTGCTTTATGAGCGCGCAATTGTTTGTGAGCTTTTCGGCCGAGAGAATCGATCCGCCGTCCGGAACGGTTCCGCGAGCCAGTAATTCTCTATTCATCCCGCATGCCAGTCCGAGGTCGCTTCTTGCCGACACGCACGTCCGTCTTCGTCGTTGACGATGATTCCTCGATGCGCTCGAGCATCAGGCGGTTGCTGCGCGAGCACGGCTTCAGCGCGGCGTTGTTCGACTCGACGAAGGCGCTGCTCGATCACGGTGATTTCGACGAGGCCATCTGCATCATCATCGATATCGATCTGAATGGACAATCCGGCATCGAGCTGCGGCGGCGCCTGGCGGAGGAGGGCGTCACCGCGCCGGTCATCTATATTACCGGCAATGACAGCCGCGCAAACCGCCTGGCAGCGGTCGAGTCGGGATGTATTGCCTACCTGACCAAGCCCTTCACGGCGCAGTCATTCATCGAATCGATTGAACGGGCCCGTATGGGATTCGTCTAGCGCGATCGGTCCATTTGTTCGTCGATGTATTGCCCGAGCGTCTGGGCCGGTGCGGCCTTGTGGACAGTGGCGAATTGCCCGAGCGGCACTGTGGCTCCATCAGTCTTCGCATCGAGTTGATTTCCGCAGGGCGGAGACTGGCTTGATCCAGATCAACCCCCCCTGGACTCCGAGCGCCATTTATGGGGCTGCTCGCGACACCGAGCGCCAGTAGGAGGAGGCTGGCACATGAAGTCACCTTTCCTGCCGCGAACCGGCTGGATTCGATCCTTTCCTCCATTTGGCTGGCTTGCCGAATATCGCAGTTCGTGGCTGCGCCCTGACGCGATCGCTGGAATTACTCTCGCGGCCTATGCGATACCGGTGTCGCTGGCCTACGCGGGACTCGCCGGCTTGCCGCCCCAGGTCGGCATCTACGGCTACATGCTCGGCGGTATCGGCTATGCTCTGCTCGGCTCGTCGCGCCAGCTTGCGGTCGGCCCGACGTCGGCGATCTCGCTAATGATTGCCGGCACCGTAGGCTCGCTCGCCGGAGGAGATGCGGCGCGATATACGCAGATTGCGAGTCTTGCCGCATGTGCTGTGGCACTGCTTTGCCTGATAGCTTGGCTGTTCAAGCTCAGCACGCTCGTCCGCCTGGTCAGCGACAGCATTCTCGTCGGCTTCAAGGCGGGCGCGGGGCTTACGATCATCATGAGTCAGCTGCCAAGCCTGTTCGGCGTTGCGGGTGGCGGCCACAATTTCTTCGGCCGCGCGAGCTTGCTTGCCAGTCAGCTTGGCGACGTCAATCTGTTTGTGCTGGCGATCGGGGCCATAGCGATACTGCTGTTGCTGCTCGGCGAGCGGCTCCTGCCTGGCCGGCCGGTCGGGCTCACGGTGGTCGTGCTATCGATCGTCGTCGCAACCCTCCTCGGTCTTCCCTCGCTGGGCATACCGGTCACCGGGAAAATCCCGGAAGGGTTGCCGGCATTCGCCGTGCCGACGTTTGGGCTGGTGGAGCCTGAAGAACTGTTTCCCCTCGCGGCCGGATGTCTGCTGCTGGCCTATATAGAAGGTGTCTCTGCGGCCCGCAGCTTTGCCGCCAAGCACGGATATAGTCTCGACGCGCGGCAGGAATTTTTGGGGCTGGGGGCTGCGAATCTCGCGGCGGCTTTTTGCCATGGCTACCCCGTCGCCGGCGGTCTGTCGCAATCCGCGGTGAATGATTCGGCGGGAGCACGCTCGCCGCTGGCGTTGGTGTTTTGCGCGATCGCCCTTGCGTTGTGCCTGCTCTTCTTCACCAGACTATTGACCAACCTTCCCAAGGCGGTGTTGGCGGCCATAGTCTTTGCCGCCGTGTACAGGCTGGTCGATGTCCGTGCGCTGCTTCGCATGTGGAAGGTCAGCCAAATCGACTTCTATGCCGCAGCGATCGCGCTGGTATCGGTGCTGCTGCTGGGAATCCTGCAGGGCGTGTTGCTGGCGGCGCTCGCATCCATCTTCCTGCTGCTGGCGCGCGCCTCGCAGCCCAATGTGGCGTTCCTCGGTCGGCTTCCTGGAACCGGCCGCTACTCGGACAGCTCCAGGCATGACGGCGTCGAGCCGCTGGTCGGCGTGATTGCGTTCCGTCCCGAAGCCTCGCTGCTCTACATCAATGCCGAAACCATCCTGGAGACGGTCCTGGACGCGCTCCGGAAATCATCGGACATCAAGCTCGTGGCCTGCGATCTCTCGGCATCGCCCTATATCGATCTCGCCGGCGCGCGCATGCTGCACGATCTTCATGATGAACTCGCGTCCCATCAGGTGGCGTTCTGCATTGTGGGGGCGCACGCCCAAGTGCGCGATCTGTTGCGGGCGGAAGGACTGGCGGAGAAGACTGATAGCGGTGAATGGTTCCGGTCGCTCGACAGTGTGCTTGGCGGAATCGAGCAGGTTGAGCTCAATCGTGATCAAACCTAGGCCAACTGACAAGCGGGCACCCCGTCAGACGTCTGGGCCTCTTGCATCGCGAGGCGAGCCGGTCGGATCGGTAGGCGTCCGGTATCGCCAATGAAAACTCCGTTGATTTGGATCAAAGAAGGGTGGAGCGCGGTGCTCCTTGCTTGATAGGCTGGCCTCATCAATGCAAAGGAAAGAAATCATGGGGATTGCTACACGCTTCGCATTCGCTACCCTGCTCGTCGGCGTCGCCGGCTACAGCGCGCCATCGCGCGCCGAGACCGGTCAGGTTGCCATTGTCTTCACCAAGGGCGGGTTTATCGTCGGTGTTGGTGGCGGCGAGGGTGTCCTGCTGTACCGAGGCCACAAATATCCGTTCACCGTCTCCGGCATGAGCGTCGGCTTCACGATCGGCGCGTCGACCACCAAATTTGTCGGCCGCGCCCTCAATCTGAGGGGCCCGCAGTCCATCGAAGGATCCTATGCGGCGGGCGGAGCAGGGGGCGCCGTTGCCGCGGGCGCCGGAGCCGTTCAGCTACAGAACGGCAATGGCGTGATCCTGCAACTCAGCGGTCCGAAAATCGGCGCAGAAGTGTCCGCTGCCGTCGGCGGGGTCACGATCCGCTTAAAATAGAATTGAGGTGATCGGGCCGTGCTATGAGTGCGGCCCCCGATCGATGCTCTGTCCTGATTTTTCAGTACCGTTCTTCGACGAACTTCATCCCGCGCAAGCCTGCCTGGTCATTGTAGCGTCCCTTGTCGGAACGCGGCGGCAGCTTGACCTTGTTCTTCTTGATGCGTTTGTGCGGAATCGATTTCAGCAGATGAGCGATGCAGTTCAGCCGCGCCCGCCGCTTGTCGTCGGAGCGGATGATATGCCATGGCGCGTGTTTCGAACTGGTTGCCTTCAACATCAGGTCGCGCGCCCGGGAATAGGCGTACCACCGCCGGTACGATTCCAGATCCATCGGGCTAAGCTTCCACTGCCGCACCGGATCGTCGATGCGCGCCCTGAAACGGCGCTCCTGCTCGTCCATCCCGACCTCAAGCCAGATCTTGATCAGGATGATCCCGCCGTCGATAACGTATTTCTCCATCTCGGGGCAGAGCGAGAGAAAGCGCTCGTGCTCGGCAGGTGAACAGAAGCCCATCACATATTCGACGCCGGCGCGGTTGTACCAGCTCCGGTCGAAGATCACGATCTCGCCGCCGGCCGGAAACTGCTCCATGTAGCGCTGGAAGAAGAGCTGTGTCTTCTCGCGATCCGACGGCGCTGGCAAAGCCACCACGCGAAACGCACGCGGACTGACCTTTTCGGTGATCGCCTTGATCGTGCCGCCCTTGCCGGCGGCGTCGCGGCCTTCGAACAGCACGATGACCCGGAGCTTGTTTGCTCTCACATAGTCCTGGAGATGGCAAAGCTCGATCTGGAGCTTTTCCAGCTCCTTCTCGTAGTCCTTGCGCTTCATCCGTTCCGCGGGCTCGTTCTTTGCCATGCTCATCCCTTCGCCGCGTCAGGCCCAATGTGGCCAGACGGCGCTCAATCGCCCCAGGAAATGGTCACGCCGATGTCGCCCGGGACGCCGCCGGGAAAATCGATGACCTGATAGGCGATGCGATAGCCGCGCGGCTGCAGATAGTCGGTCCAGAGCTGGTAGATTTCCTTTGGAATGCCGGTCAGCGTGTTCTCCCAGCCCTTTTCCATCTGGTTGATGGCGCGTCCCTTGTCGATGCAGAGCGTGTTGGGGAAGCGATAGACCTGCACTTCGGTCAAGCCGTTTCGCACCGCACGCTGAATGATCGTCGATGCCAGCTCGATCTTCTCCTCTTCGCTCTTGCCGGACGGCTTGCTGAGCCGCTCGATCAAAGCACGCTTTTCGGCCTCGGCGGCGGCGGCCAGGCGAACATATTCGTCCGCCTTCTCGGCCTCTTTGAGGGCTGCTTCCTTGCGGATCTGGATGGCATTGGGGATGAGATCATCGATGCCGGGCATGGCTGTCCGCTCCTGCTGTTTCGATTCAGCGTGCTGCCGCAAGGGTAGGTAGGCCCGCCCCAATTCCGTTGATCCAGATCAAGCAATTCCGCCACCTGGTACGCACTGTTGTTCGAGGGTTTGAACGACGAAGTCCGGCTTGGGGGAACATTTTGAGCGAGCAGCTTCACCCGGCGGCTCCGCAGCATCTGCCGTTCTACCTTGCGCAAAGCGCTTGTTGATGGAGGCGGAGGTAAACTCGCGCAATCGAACGCACTCGTGCGGCTCAAGCTGGTCCCGACGCCGGGGCCGGTCGAAACAGCGAAGGCCTTTTCGACGGGCAGCGTCGATCTCGCCGTGGTGCGCGGCGATGTTGGCGAGCTTGCTGACGCGCGGGCCGGTGGTTGCGGTCGCCCATCGGTCGTGTTGCTGGTCGCTCCTCCGGGATCGACCTGGATCGATATTTCCGAAATCAAACGCGAGCGCGATGTCACCGCAGTCAATGCCGCCGCCCTTTGCCTTGAGAATTTGATCCATGACCGGCGCATCGCTCTTGCGTCGCGGCAAGGCGGTCAGGCCTCGGGGTGAAACGCTCCGGATTTCTTGATCTCTGTCAACGAAGACCGGTCAACCGGCGTTGATGCTTGCTGCGATAGGTTCGATGGAGGACATGATGCGTCATGGCGGCAAGATCCTGGTTCCGCTCGTGCTGCTATTGGCATTTGGGGAGCCTTCCTTGGCTCAAACAGCGGACAGCGCGCCAACACCCGTGCCGCAAGCGCTGTCGGCAAGTCAGCCCGCGCCAACCGCGGAACTGCTGAAGCCTGAGCAAATCGAGGCGCTGGTGGCGCCAATCGCGCTTTATCCCGATGAGCTCCTCGCCAACGTGCTGGCGGCCTCGACTTATCCGCTGGAGGTCGTGCAGGCCGACCGCTGGCTGAAGGAGCGCAAGAAGTTGAAAGGCGACGCGCTGAGGACGGAGGTCGACAAGCAATCCTGGGACGACAGCGTCAAGGCGCTGGCGAGCACGCCAGAGGTTCTGACCATGATGAGCGACAAGCTCGAATGGACCCAGAAACTGGGCGATACTTTCCTGGCCCAGCAGCCGGACGTGATGGACGCAATCCAGCGCCTGCGCACCAAGGCCTATGACAACAAGAAGCTGGTAACGACGAAGCAGCAGAAGGTGAGCGTTCAGACGCAGGAGAATAAGCAGGTGGTCGTCATCGAGCCGGCCGAGCCCGGGACGATGTATGTGCCCTATTACGAGCCGGCGACCGTCTACGGCGCCTGGCCCTATACCGACTATCCTCCGTACTATTTTGGCTACCCGTCCTATATCGGCGCCGGCGTGGTCGCAGCCGGCCTCACCTTCGGCACGGCCTGGGCCATCGGGCGCTGGGGCAATTACTGGGGCGGCGGCTGCAACTGGGGCAACCGCAACGTCTATGTCAACCATCGCACCACCAACATCGGAAATGGCTGGCAGCACAATCCGGCGCATCGCCAGGGCGTGCGCTACAACAACACCAACGTCCAGCAACGCTTTGGCAACAATAACCTGAAGGCCGGCGCGGCGGATCGCATGGATTTCCGTGGTCGAGATGGACAACAAGTGCTGCGTCCGAATCAGGGCGCGGGCGACCGTGCGGGAGATCGCGGTGGAGCAGGCGATCGCGCGGGCACGCGTGACACGCCTGCCGGCGACCGCGCGGGTGCTGCGGACCGCGCCAAGGGCAGTGCGAACCGTGGCGGCGATCGAGCCAAGGGCGGCGGAGATCGTGCCAAAGGTGGCGGCGATCGCGCGAAGACCGCCAACCGCGGTGGCGCCGGCACAGGCAATCGTGCCGCTGCGGCCAATCGCGGCGGCGGCAACCGAGGCGGCGCCATGAACGTGTCGTCGGGCCGGGCCGCTTCTGCAGCATCCGCGCGCGGGCGGTCGAGCATGGCGAGCATGCCGCGCGGCGGCGGCGGTGGTGGCGCAGGCTTCTCCGGCGGGCGTGGTGGCGGCATGTCTGCTGGCGGAGGTGGCTTCCGTGGTGGTGGCGGAGGAGGCCGCGGAGGCGGCGGCGGTGGCCGACGCTCGGACATCGCGCTGAAGCACGACATTGTGCTGCTCGGCCATCTCGCCAGTGGGATCGGCTATTACCGCTTCAGCTACCTCGGCAGCAACAAGGCTTATGTCGGGGTGATGGCGCAGGAAGTCGAGAGCGTGAAGCCGGAGGCTGTGACCTGCGGCAGCGACGGTTACCTGCGAGTCTACTATGAGAAGCTCGGCCTCAAATTCCGCACCTACAGCGATTGGCTCGCGGGCGGCGCAAGAATCCCCGCAGAGGTGACGCCATGATCAGTCTGAGGTCGCTTCAACGTGCCGCAATGCCGGCAATTATGGCGCTGGCGCTTCTGAGTTCGGCGTCACGGGCGCAGCAGTCCTTTTCCACGCCGGAGGATGCAGCCGCAGCGCTTGCCGCCGCGGTCACGAGCGGCCCGAAGGATATTCTGAAGATCCTTGGCAAGGCTGCCGACGATATTGTCTCTTCCGGTGACGAGGTCGCCGACGCCGACATCCGTCAGCGCTTCAGCTCCATGTACGATACCAAGCATGCGATCAAGGCGGAGGGCAACAAGAAGGCCACGCTCATGCTGGGGCCGGACGACTTCCCGTTCCCGATTCCACTTGTCAACACCAAGAGCGGTTGGGAATTCGACACCGACGAAGGGCGCATCGAGGTTCTCTATCGTCGCATTGGGCGCAATGAGCTCGACGCGATCCAGACTGCGCTCGCTTATGTCGATGCCCAGAACGAATATGCCGACAAGGATCGCGGCGAAGGCGCGGGCGTCTACGCGCAGCGCATCGTCTCGACGCCCGGCAAGAAGGATGGGCTGTTCTGGCGCGACGACGCCGACCCAAGTCCGCTCGGCGCGCTGGCGGCGGAGGCCTCGGCTGAAGGCTACAAGACCGGTGAGGGTGGCGTGACGCCGTATCACGGCTACTTTTTCCGCATCCTGAAAGGACAGGGGGCGGACGCGCCCGGTGGCGCGCTCAGCTATGTCGTGAAGGGTAAGATGATCGGCGGCTTTGCGCTGATCGCCTGGCCGGCCGAATACGGCAATTCCGGCGTGATGACCTTCCTGGTCAATCATGCCGGCACCGTCTACCAGAAGGATCTTGGAAAACGGACCGCGTTCATTGCCCAGCGCACCACGTTGTTCGATCCGGACCAGACCTGGAAGAAAGTCGATGCAGCGAAACCGTGAGCGCCGGCGAACCGCGCTGCGTTGGTTCGTCAATCGACTTGCGGCGGTTGCGCTGCTCGCCTTGACTGTTCCGGTGACGCCATCCCTGGCGCAAGCCTCTGGCGACGTCCGATTGAAGATCGTGAAGGCGGGCCTGCTCGTGGGCGGTGGCGTGGGCCGCGGCGTCCTGACCTATCGCGGTCGCACCTATCCCTTCCGCCTGTCCGGCATCAGCCTCGGCATCACGGCCGGCGCGACCATCGGGCGCCTCGAGGGCCGGGCGTCAGGCATCCGCGACGTCTCCGACTTCGCCGGCTCCTACAGTTCCGTCGGTGGTGGTGCTGCGCTGGTTGGCGGCCTGAACGGCGTCCATCTGCGCAACGAGAAAGGCGTCACGATGGTGCTGCAGGGACCCAAGGCCGGCCTGGAATTCGCCGCCAACATCAGCGCAATCACGATTTCACTGAAGTAGCGAGATGATCGATGGCCGCAAAATGTCCTCGCCCTCGATTCTGGGCGCCCTTGCTTCTGGGGATGGTCGTGGCCGCGCCCGCCGCCACCGCGCTGCCGCTCACGCCATTCCGCTACGAGGCGCAGGCGCAGCGTCATTGTCCTGGCGACACCGTTGTTTGGATCGACTTTCGCAACGAGATTTATTACCTCAAGCGACAGCGGCACTACGGGCAGGGCAGCACGGGCGGTTTCGTTTGTCAGAAAGAAGCCCGCGCCAGCGGCTTCCGACGCTCGCTGCTTGGGGTCAGGTAAGTCGAGCTCTTTCCACTCCCTACGCGAGGCTCGACTGCTTCCCTATTTCCAGGCACGGCCGGCGTTGATCCAAATCAATGTCGCACGAAGGCTCCATGCCCATAGCTCGACTGTCCGATTGACAGCCATCAAAGTGGGGAGGGTCGTCGTGAATTTCCTTCAGTGCTCCAAAATTCGGTCGATCTGCGCGAGTTTGGCATTCACTCTGTCGCTCGCCGTGGCGAGCGTGCTGATTGGCGGCGGGCCGGCAAAAGCCGTCGTGTACTGCCAGTACGTTGATTATCCCCCAAGCTGCGTTGCCCGGGCGGGCGTCGTGCTGAGACCGCGACCGATCGCGCGTGCAGTGGTCCGGCCTGGTACGCCGATGAATCGTGGCGGGCCCGCTGACCGTGTCGGACGGCGGTGAACCGACGCTCCGATGTCAGGCTGGCCATGAAGCAGGCACTGGAAATATTGTCTGAGATATCGGCAGCGGCCGCTGCATTGTTGTGGCTGACATCCGCCCGCGTAAGGCTGAGAAATCCGATCGCCAGGCGTGGTTTGGGGAGTGGCCTGGATGATCCAAAAGCCGTACTGCGACTGGTTTACGAACAAAGTCGCTGGAGTGCATGGGCGGCGATCGCTGCCGCAATCGCAGCAGTCCTGGCTATGGCGGACGGGCTGTTTCTCCGCGGTTGAGGATGAGGGTGAGAGGAGACGTACGTCACGAACCGTTTCCCCGGCGCCGATTGCACGCGCTCAAAGGTACTTTTGGCTTCGCAATGCACCTTATGCCTTAAGGGGATCGTGCCAACCCATTGATATCGCGATAAATGCGATCGCCCTCCGAGCGCACCAAACCCAATAAGTCATTGGTACGAAACATTTTTCGCGATCCCGTGCGGCGTGCCGGATGCTGGTCCGCCGATCTGCATGTCTGATCGCGTGTCCGAGCGTTGCTCTCGTATCGTGGCAGCGCATTGAGCCCCTTTGCGTGCATCATCCGATTGATTTGAGAACGAGGTGTCCTGCGAGCGCGGCCACGGTCCCCGACAGGACGAAAGCCGGCCAAAACACCGTCGAACGCGGCATGCGCGTACATGAATGGAGCCCGACGGTCGCTGCGATGCCAAGCGCGATCACGGCGATCGCCAAGCGCTCCGACGGCCCGCCGGGGTCGATGATCCAGTCTGCGCATGCGCTGGCGCCTGTTTGGGCCAGCATTGCCGTGGCCCAGAAGAAGCCGCGGACATCGGAGCCATCCGCAGGACCCGGCAGTTTTCCCGTGAGGCGATAGCAGATCACGAAGGAGAAGATGAGCAGGATGGCGATGAGCAGAATCGCGCCGCTGTCACCGACTCCCATCGAGATATCGGTTGTCTCCGCCAGCACCGCACCCAACAGACTTAGCAAGAATGCGGCGGACCAGAACATCATCCGCGGAAGCCGACGGCTCGCTCCCTGCAATATCGACGTCGCAAGGAAGCACAGCATGAGGGCGACGATCACTCTTCCCGAGCGATGAAGGTAGATCTGATTGAGTGCATGGCCCGCGATCTCGCCCGCCATGGCCGCGAGTAGCCAGTTGATCCAGAAAGTGGCCGAGAGCTCCGGAACGATGCTCATGCGGGTCGATGGCGCGTCATCCCGAGCCCTCGCGCCATCCCTAGTCTTGCTGTTCATTCTGCAAGCTCCGGTTTGACGGCCGGAAGGGGAGCGCTATGCGTGTTGCGTTTACGTGCGAACCAGTCGCTGACGTTCTGGAGGTAGATGTAGACCACCGGCGTCGTGAACAGCGTCAATAGCTGCGAGACGATCAGGCCGCCGACGATCGCGAAGCCGAGCGGTTGCCTCAATTCCGATCCGGTCCCGGTGCCGATCATCAGCGGCACGCCTCCGAGCATCGCGCACATGGTCGTCATCAGGATCGGACGGAATCTGACCTTGCAGGCCTCCAACGCGGACTGTTCGGCCGAAAGTCCCCTGTGGCGCTCGGCCTCGAGCGCGAAATCGATCAGCATGATGCCGTTCTTTTGCACGAGGCCGATCAGGAGAATGATCCCGATCAGCCCGATGACGTCGAGCCCGAAGCCGAAAGTCCAGAGCGTCATGAGCGCACCGAGCCCGGCGGACGGTAGCGTCGACAGGATCGTGACAGGATGGATCGTGCTTTCATAGAGCATGCCGAGGATCAGATAGACCGCGACAATCGCAGCCAGGATCAGGACGGGCGTGGAGGCGAGCGCGGACTGGAAAGCCTGGGCGTTGCCCTGGAAGCTCGTCGCGATGGTCGACGGCATATGCAATGCGGCCGTTTCCTGCTGCACGGCGGCGACCGCCGTGCCGACAGCCGTGCCGGGCGACAGATTGAAGCTCAGCGTGACCGACGGAAACTGGTTCTGATGGTTCACCGCCAGTGCCGCCGAGCCATATTCGATGGTCGTGAACTGGCTGAGCGGTGCCACCGATCCGTTCGACGAGCGGACGTAAATGCGATTGAGCGCATAGGGGCCGGACTGGAACGATGGATCGACTTCGAGGATCACGTAGTAGGTGTTCAATGTGGTGAAGAGCTGGGCGACGTGACGCTGGCCGAACGCATCGTACAGCGTATTGTCCACCGCCGCCGGATCGATGCCGAGGCGGGAGGCGGCATCGCGGTCGATCTTGAGCTTGAGCTGACGCGCGGCATTGGCCTGGTCGCTGGCGACGTCGGCGAGTTCCGGCCGCTTTTTCAGTTTCTCGAACAGCTTGCTGGCCCAGCTGTTCAGCTCGTCCTGGTTCACATCCGTGAGCGTGAACTGGTACTGGGTCTTGGACAGGCGGCTGGCAAGATTGATGTCCTGCGTCGCCTGCATGAACACGGCGATCCCCTGGAGTTTGGCGAGTTTGGCATCGAGCTGCCGGATCACCTCGTCGGCGCTGAACTGGCGCTCGTTCCGCGGCTTCAACAGCACGAACAGGCGGCCGTTATTCTCGGTCACGGTAGGTCCCCCGGGGCCGATATAACCCGTGGCGTTGGCGACCGAAGGGTCCTTCGCAATCACGTCGATCACGCCCCGCTGCAGCTCCGCCATCTGCGCCGGTGAGACGTCGGCCGAGGCTTCCGTGATGCCGGTGATCATGCCGGTGTCCTGCTGGGGAAAGAACCCTTTCGGAATGCCTACGAACAGCACGCCCGTTGCCACGACGCTCGCAAGCATGACCGTCAGCGTCGCGAGCTTGAACCGCAACGCAACGGACAGAAGAGCTTCGTAGCCGCGCTGGATCGCCACGAACCCGCGCTCCAGCGTCCGCGATACCACGCCTGTACCTGCGCCGTGGCTGGAAAGCAGGTAAGCGCACATCATCGGCGTCAAGGTCACCGACACGATGACGGAGACGGCGATCGCAACGCACACGGTGACCGCGAACTCCTGGAACATCCGTCCGATCACGCCACCCATCAGGAGCAGGGGAATGAACACCGCAACCAGCGACACCGAAATCGATATGATGGTGAACCCGATCTCGCCCGCGCCCTTCAGCGCGGCCTGCAGCGGCGACAGTCCCTCTTCGATATGCCGGGATATGTTCTCGATCATGACGATGGCATCGTCGACGACGAAGCCGACCGCGATCGAAAGCCCCATCAGCGACAGATTGTCGAGGCTGTAGTTCAAGAGATACATCACGCCGAACGTGACGATCAGCGAGATCGGCACCGAAATCGCGGGAATGACGGTCGCCCAGAAATTGCGGAGGAACAGGAAGATGACGCCGACCACGAGTGCGATGGTGAGAAGCAGCGTGAACTGCACGTCGGCAACGCTGGCGCGGATCGTCTGCGTACGGTCCGATGCGATCGTGACCTTGATATCCGAGGGCAGGCCCGCGACCAGCTGCGGCAGCAGCTTCTTGATGCCGTCTACCGTGCCGATCACGTTGGCGCCCGGCTGGCGCTGAATGGCGAGGACCACCGACGGCTTGTCGTTGTACCAGCCGTGCAGCGTCACATCCTCCGCCGCGACTTCGGCATGACCGATGTCGCGCAGCCGCACCGGCGCGCCGTTCCGATAGGCAATGATCAGATCGTCATAGCCTTTGGCGTTCAGCACCTGGTCATTGGTCGCGAGCGTGTAGGCCTGTTCATTGCCGTAGAGGACGCCCTTGGGCTGGTTGACGGTGACGTTGCCGAGTGTCGAGCGCAATTGCTCGAGATCGATGCCGGCCCCTGCAAGCTTTGCCGGATTGACCTGGACACGGATCGAGGGCTTTTGCATGCCGCCGATCGTGACCAATGACACACCCGGCACCTGCGACAGTTTTTGCGCCAGGATGCTGTCAGCATAATCGTCGACCTTGGTCAGCGGCTCGGTGTCCGACGTCAATGCGATCAGGAGCACCGGCACGTCGGCTGGATTGACCTTCCGGAAGATCGGCGGCGACGGCATGGTTTTCGGCAATTGCCCGGCCGCCGCATTGATCGCGGCCTGCACATCCTGCGCGGCCGCGTCGGTGCTGCGGCTCAGCGCAAACTGCAGGGTGATCTCGGTGTTGCCGAAGCCGCTCGACGAGGTCATGGCGGTCAGGCCCGCGATCTGCCCGAACTGGCGCTCCAATGGCGTGGCGACCGACGAGCCCATGGTTTGCGGATCGGCGCCGGGCAGCTGCGCAGTGACCTGGATCGTTGGTGTGTCCACCGTCGGCAGGGCCGAAACGGGCAACCGGAAGAAGGCAATCAGGCCGATCAGCGTGATGCCGATCGCGAGGAAGGCGGTCGCGACGGGTTTGCGAATGAAGCCTTGGGAGATGCTCATGGCAGCATGCCTGCGCTTGCAGTGGTGGCGTTCTGAACCGAGTCCTTGCGATTGTCGGGTACGACGTCGACCGGTGTCCCGGGCGTCAGCCGGTACTGACCGGCCGTGACAACGGTTTCGTCTCCGGACAGGCCCTGGTCGATCAGCGCTTTGTCTTCGCGCGACTGGCCGGCCTTGATCTCACGCGCGCTCACGACATGGTTCGCATCGACGACGTAGACGAAGGTGCCGCTTGGTCCCTGCTGAACAGCCGTCAACGGCACGGTTACGGCGTCATGGCGGAGCGCGACGGTGAGATGGATATTGACGAACGATCCCGGCCAGAGGTTCTTCTTTTCGTTCGGAAAGGATGCCTTCAGCCGCACCGTGCCGGTGGATGCGTCCACCTGATTGTCGATCAGCATCAGGCTGCCATGGTCGAGCCTGTGCGTGTTGGCCGCGTCATAGGCGTCGACTGACGCCTCACCGGAGGCGATCGCTTTCTGCACGTCGGGAATGTCGGTCGAGGGCAGGGTGAAGATGATCGAGATCGGCTGGAGTTGCGTCAGGATCACAAGCCCGGTTGTGTCGGTTGGATGCACGATATTGCCGGGATCGATGTGACGGATGCCGGTGATCCCGTCGAAGGGCGCGGTGATCGTGGTGTAGCTCAACTGGGTTTGCGCAGCCTCCAGCGCCGCCTTGTCGAGTGCGACCGTGCCTTGGCTCTGCGCGACCTGGGAGTTCTGGGTATCCAGCAACTGCTGGGTCGCAAATCCGCGCGCGGCAAGTGGTTGCGTCCGCGCCAGGTTGACTTGCGAGTTCTTCAAGCCCGCCTGATCGCGAGCGAGGGCGGCCTCCGCCTGGTCGACCTGCGCCTCGAACACGCGCGGATCGATTTTCGCCAGCACATCGCCGCGTTTCACGTCCTGCCCCTCGACGAAATCGACGCTGTCGAGCGTCCCCTGGACCTGGGTGTGGATGGTCGCTGTGTTGATGGGCGTCACGGTGCCGAGCCCTTCGAGCACGATGGGCACGTCGCCCTTGTGCGCATGCGCAGCCGTCACCGGAACGGGCGGCGCGGCCGTGGATGTCGCCTTGGGCTCAGCTGCATGGCTTGGTGCGGGGGCGTGCAGGAAATACCCGCCGATTCCGAGCCCGATCAGGAGGACCGTGCCGGCGAGGAGAAGAGTCTTTCTGGACGGCATCGCTTCACACTCCATGATGACGGCTTTGGCGGCTGGCATTGGCGACCAGCTCCAGCACGAAGGTTTCGGCTGCGCTCGCCGCGGCTCGTGCGCCGTTCGCTGCGGCCGAATCGAACCCGATGATCCGCGCGTCGATATCTGCGGCGTGGAGCGCGGTGATGAGATCAGCCGGTGAGTCCTCGCGATCCTGACACCGCACCACGAGCCGGATAGCAGCTGCGGCGCGGACGGTGCGAAACGACAGCGCCGTACAAGGAACGGCAATCGCGAGGAGGCCGGCACAGTCGATGGCTCCCCGCAGCACCAGCTCGAGCGCGGCGCGCGCCGTCTTGCCCTCTGCAAGCAGGATCAACTGGTGTGCCTCCAGGTCTTGCCGCGCCAGCTCAGCGGCAACGCCGTGCAAAATCTCATCGGGCAAGTCTTTACCGGGAAGGGCACCGCGGACGGAAACGATGGACCACGAAGCGAGTGGCGTCAGACGGCGCCAGCGGCGTAGCTCCTCAGGCGTCGCGACCAGCGAGGGGTCCGGCCCGGCAATGACTGCGACGGTGACCTTTACGGTGGTGCGTGCCGGTCGCGCGGCGATCCCGTAGGGCAAGCGTATTGACATGGCTTGAGATTGGGCATCGCGGGTCTATTATTCAAATGAATTGACTTAATTCCCAAATTCACGTTGTGCATCGAAGCCCATGAGACTCCGCAACCTCGATCTCAATCTGCTCCTGGTGTTCGACGCGGTGCTGCGGGAGCGCAGCGTGGTTCGCGCCGCAGACAGCCTCGCCATCAGCCAGCCGGCCGTCAGTCACGCGCTCAACCGGCTGCGCCATGCGTTGAAGGACAAGCTGTTCATCCGCACACCCGCGGGAATGAGCCCGACCCCCAGAGCCGAGCAGCTGGCGCTTCCCGTTCGCAAGGCACTCAACGAGCTGCAGCTCGCGGTCGAGGGTGACACCTTCGACCCCTCCACGGCGGACCGGCGGTTCACGATCGCGGTGAACAACTATGCAGCCGTGGTCGCGGTGGGGCCGATCTTGGCCGCGGTGCGCGCGCAAGCACCGAGCGTGCGACTGTCACTCGTGCCCAGCGGGACCCTGAATCTCGCGGATCGATTGGACCGCGGCGAGCTCGATCTTACATTGTCGGGGCGGGTCATCGATGGTGAACGGTTCGCCTCGCAACAGCTCATCGAAGATCGCTTCGTGGCCGTGCTCCGGAGCGGCCATCCGACGCTTCGAAAGCGGTTGACGGCGGGGGTGCTTGCCGAACTGGGGCATCTGGGAATCAGCTCAAGCGGGGAGAATTTGGAGTTTATGGATGCGTTCTTCAAAGCAAGGAAGAACGCCCGCTTTGTCGCCTCTGACGTGCCCTATCTCTCCGCAGGGGCGGTTCTGGTGCAATCGAACCTGGTCGCGATCCTCGGACGCAAGCTGGCGCTGGAGTTCCGCCGCGCCTATCCGATCGAGATCAGGGAGCTGCCATTCGAAGCCCCAGTTCTGCACAGCGTGATGAGCTGGCATCGGCGCTTTGACGATGTCCCCGCCCACCGATGGTTGCGTAGTACAATTATCGGAGCCGCCACCACCTTATGAGGTGCGGATGCATCTGGCGGGAAGCAGGTCCGATCTCGTGCCGGTTTGGGTCCTCCGCCTTGAACGGCTCTCGTGGTCCTGAAATGCACCCAATCGTTTCACCCATATCGCTAAGCCATTGAAACCGCAATAAATGCAACCGCCCTCCGAGCGCACCAAACCCAATAAGTCATTGGTACGAAACATTTTTCGCGATCCCGTGCGGCGTGCCGGATGCTGGTCCGCCGATCTGCATGTCTGATCGCGTGTCCGAGCGTTGCTCTCGTATCGTGGCAGCGCATTGAGCCCCTTTGCGTGCATCATCCGATTGATTTGAGAACGAGGTGTCCTGCGAGCGCGGCCACGGTCCCCGACAGGACGAAAGCCGGCCAAAACACCGTCGAACGCGGCATGCGCGTACATGAATGGAGCCCGACGGTCGCTGCGATGCCAAGCGCGATCACGGCGATCGCCAAGCGCTCCGACGGCCCGCCGGGGTCGATGATCCAGTCTGCGCATGCGCTGGCGCCTGTTTGGGCCAGCATTGCCGTGGCCCAGAAGAAGCCGCGGACATCGGAGCCATCCGCAGGACCCGGCAGTTTTCCCGTGAGGCGATAGCAGATCACGAAGGAGAAGATGAGCAGGATGGCGATGAGCAGAATCGCGCCGCTGTCACCGACTCCCATCGAGATATCGGTTGTCTCCGCCAGCACCGCACCCAACAGACTTAGCAAGAATGCGGCGGACCAGAACATCATCCGCGGAAGCCGACGGCTCGCTCCCTGCAATATCGACGTCGCAAGGAAGCACAGCATGAGGGCGACGATCACTCTTCCCGAGCGATGAAGGTAGATCTGATTGAGTGCATGGCCCGCGATCTCGCCCGCCATGGCCGCGAGTAGCCAGTTGATCCAGAAAGTGGCCGAGAGCTCCGGAACGATGCTCATGCGGGTCGATGGCGCGTCATCCCGAGCCCTCGCGCCATCCCTAGTCTTGCTGTTCATTCTGCAAGCTCCGGTTTGACGGCCGGAAGGGGAGCGCTATGCGTGTTGCGTTTACGTGCGAACCAGTCGCTGACGTTCTGGAGGTAGATGTAGACCACCGGCGTCGTGAACAGCGTCAATAGCTGCGAGACGATCAGGCCGCCGACGATCGCGAAGCCGAGCGGTTGCCTCAATTCCGATCCGGTCCCGGTGCCGATCATCAGCGGCACGCCTCCGAGCATCGCGCACATGGTCGTCATCAGGATCGGACGGAATCTGACCTTGCAGGCCTCCAACGCGGACTGTTCGGCCGAAAGTCCCCTGTGGCGCTCGGCCTCGAGCGCGAAATCGATCAGCATGATGCCGTTCTTTTGCACGAGGCCGATCAGGAGAATGATCCCGATCAGCCCGATGACGTCGAGCCCGAAGCCGAAAGTCCAGAGCGTCATGAGCGCACCGAGCCCGGCGGACGGTAGCGTCGACAGGATCGTGACAGGATGGATCGTGCTTTCATAGAGCATGCCGAGGATCAGATAGACCGCGACAATCGCAGCCAGGATCAGGACGGGCGTGGAGGCGAGCGCGGACTGGAAAGCCTGGGCGTTGCCCTGGAAGCTCGTCGCGATGGTCGACGGCATATGCAATGCGGCCGTTTCCTGCTGCACGGCGGCGACCGCCGTGCCGACAGCCGTGCCGGGCGACAGATTGAAGCTCAGCGTGACCGACGGAAACTGGTTCTGATGGTTCACCGCCAGTGCCGCCGAGCCATATTCGATGGTCGTGAACTGGCTGAGCGGTGCCACCGATCCGTTCGACGAGCGGACGTAAATGCGATTGAGCGCATAGGGGCCGGACTGGAACGATGGATCGACTTCGAGGATCACGTAGTAGGTGTTCAATGTGGTGAAGAGCTGGGCGACGTGACGCTGGCCGAACGCATCGTACAGCGTATTGTCCACCGCCGCCGGATCGATGCCGAGGCGGGAGGCGGCATCGCGGTCGATCTTGAGCTTGAGCTGACGCGCGGCATTGGCCTGGTCGCTGGCGACGTCGGCGAGTTCCGGCCGCTTTTTCAGTTTCTCGAACAGCTTGCTGGCCCAGCTGTTCAGCTCGTCCTGGTTCACATCCGTGAGCGTGAACTGGTACTGGGTCTTGGACAGGCGGCTGGCAAGATTGATGTCCTGCGTCGCCTGCATGAACACGGCGATCCCCTGGAGTTTGGCGAGTTTGGCATCGAGCTGCCGGATCACCTCGTCGGCGCTGAACTGGCGCTCGTTCCGCGGCTTCAACAGCACGAACAGGCGGCCGTTATTCTCGGTCACGGTAGGTCCCCCGGGGCCGATATAACCCGTGGCGTTGGCGACCGAAGGGTCCTTCGCAATCACGTCGATCACGCCCCGCTGCAGCTCCGCCATCTGCGCCGGTGAGACGTCGGCCGAGGCTTCCGTGATGCCGGTGATCATGCCGGTGTCCTGCTGGGGAAAGAACCCTTTCGGAATGCCTACGAACAGCACGCCCGTTGCCACGACGCTCGCAAGCATGACCGTCAGCGTCGCGAGCTTGAACCGCAACGCAACGGACAGAAGAGCTTCGTAGCCGCGCTGGATCGCCACGAACCCGCGCTCCAGCGTCCGCGATACCACGCCTGTACCTGCGCCGTGGCTGGAAAGCAGGTAAGCGCACATCATCGGCGTCAAGGTCACCGACACGATGACGGAGACGGCGATCGCAACGCACACGGTGACCGCGAACTCCTGGAACATCCGTCCGATCACGCCACCCATCAGGAGCAGGGGAATGAACACCGCAACCAGCGACACCGAAATCGATATGATGGTGAACCCGATCTCGCCCGCGCCCTTCAGCGCGGCCTGCAGCGGCGACAGTCCCTCTTCGATATGCCGGGATATGTTCTCGATCATGACGATGGCATCGTCGACGACGAAGCCGACCGCGATCGAAAGCCCCATCAGCGACAGATTGTCGAGGCTGTAGTTCAAGAGATACATCACGCCGAACGTGACGATCAGCGAGATCGGCACCGAAATCGCGGGAATGACGGTCGCCCAGAAATTGCGGAGGAACAGGAAGATGACGCCGACCACGAGTGCGATGGTGAGAAGCAGCGTGAACTGCACGTCGGCAACGCTGGCGCGGATCGTCTGCGTACGGTCCGATGCGATCGTGACCTTGATATCCGAGGGCAGGCCCGCGACCAGCTGCGGCAGCAGCTTCTTGATGCCGTCTACCGTGCCGATCACGTTGGCGCCCGGCTGGCGCTGAATGGCGAGGACCACCGACGGCTTGTCGTTGTACCAGCCGTGCAGCGTCACATCCTCCGCCGCGACTTCGGCATGACCGATGTCGCGCAGCCGCACCGGCGCGCCGTTCCGATAGGCAATGATCAGATCGTCATAGCCTTTGGCGTTCAGCACCTGGTCATTGGTCGCGAGCGTGTAGGCCTGTTCATTGCCGTAGAGGACGCCCTTGGGCTGGTTGACGGTGACGTTGCCGAGTGTCGAGCGCAATTGCTCGAGATCGATGCCGGCCCCTGCAAGCTTTGCCGGATTGACCTGGACACGGATCGAGGGCTTTTGCATGCCGCCGATCGTGACCAATGACACACCCGGCACCTGCGACAGTTTTTGCGCCAGGATGCTGTCAGCATAATCGTCGACCTTGGTCAGCGGCTCGGTGTCCGACGTCAATGCGATCAGGAGCACCGGCACGTCGGCTGGATTGACCTTCCGGAAGATCGGCGGCGACGGCATGGTTTTCGGCAATTGCCCGGCCGCCGCATTGATCGCGGCCTGCACATCCTGCGCGGCCGCGTCGGTGCTGCGGCTCAGCGCAAACTGCAGGGTGATCTCGGTGTTGCCGAAGCCGCTCGACGAGGTCATGGCGGTCAGGCCCGCGATCTGCCCGAACTGGCGCTCCAATGGCGTGGCGACCGACGAGCCCATGGTTTGCGGATCGGCGCCGGGCAGCTGCGCAGTGACCTGGATCGTTGGTGTGTCCACCGTCGGCAGGGCCGAAACGGGCAACCGGAAGAAGGCAATCAGGCCGATCAGCGTGATGCCGATCGCGAGGAAGGCGGTCGCGACGGGTTTGCGAATGAAGCCTTGGGAGATGCTCATGGCAGCATGCCTGCGCTTGCAGTGGTGGCGTTCTGAACCGAGTCCTTGCGATTGTCGGGTACGACGTCGACCGGTGTCCCGGGCGTCAGCCGGTACTGACCGGCCGTGACAACGGTTTCGTCTCCGGACAGGCCCTGGTCGATCAGCGCTTTGTCTTCGCGCGACTGGCCGGCCTTGATCTCACGCGCGCTCACGACATGGTTCGCATCGACGACGTAGACGAAGGTGCCGCTTGGTCCCTGCTGAACAGCCGTCAACGGCACGGTTACGGCGTCATGGCGGAGCGCGACGGTGAGATGGATATTGACGAACGATCCCGGCCAGAGGTTCTTCTTTTCGTTCGGAAAGGATGCCTTCAGCCGCACCGTGCCGGTGGATGCGTCCACCTGATTGTCGATCAGCATCAGGCTGCCATGGTCGAGCCTGTGCGTGTTGGCCGCGTCATAGGCGTCGACTGACGCCTCACCGGAGGCGATCGCTTTCTGCACGTCGGGAATGTCGGTCGAGGGCAGGGTGAAGATGATCGAGATCGGCTGGAGTTGCGTCAGGATCACAAGCCCGGTTGTGTCGGTTGGATGCACGATATTGCCGGGATCGATGTGACGGATGCCGGTGATCCCGTCGAAGGGCGCGGTGATCGTGGTGTAGCTCAACTGGGTTTGCGCAGCCTCCAGCGCCGCCTTGTCGAGTGCGACCGTGCCTTGGCTCTGCGCGACCTGGGAGTTCTGGGTATCCAGCAACTGCTGGGTCGCAAATCCGCGCGCGGCAAGTGGTTGCGTCCGCGCCAGGTTGACTTGCGAGTTCTTCAAGCCCGCCTGATCGCGAGCGAGGGCGGCCTCCGCCTGGTCGACCTGCGCCTCGAACACGCGCGGATCGATTTTCGCCAGCACATCGCCGCGTTTCACGTCCTGCCCCTCGACGAAATCGACGCTGTCGAGCGTCCCCTGGACCTGGGTGTGGATGGTCGCTGTGTTGATGGGCGTCACGGTGCCGAGCCCTTCGAGCACGATGGGCACGTCGCCCTTGTGCGCATGCGCAGCCGTCACCGGAACGGGCGGCGCGGCCGTGGATGTCGCCTTGGGCTCAGCTGCATGGCTTGGTGCGGGGGCGTGCAGGAAATACCCGCCGATTCCGAGCCCGATCAGGAGGACCGTGCCGGCGAGGAGAAGAGTCTTTCTGGACGGCATCGCTTCACACTCCATGATGACGGCTTTGGCGGCTGGCATTGGCGACCAGCTCCAGCACGAAGGTTTCGGCTGCGCTCGCCGCGGCTCGTGCGCCGTTCGCTGCGGCCGAATCGAACCCGATGATCCGCGCGTCGATATCTGCGGCGTGGAGCGCGGTGATGAGATCAGCCGGTGAGTCCTCGCGATCCTGACACCGCACCACGAGCCGGATAGCAGCTGCGGCGCGGACGGTGCGAAACGACAGCGCCGTACAAGGAACGGCAATCGCGAGGAGGCCGGCACAGTCGATGGCTCCCCGCAGCACCAGCTCGAGCGCGGCGCGCGCCGTCTTGCCCTCTGCAAGCAGGATCAACTGGTGTGCCTCCAGGTCTTGCCGCGCCAGCTCAGCGGCAACGCCGTGCAAAATCTCATCGGGCAAGTCTTTACCGGGAAGGGCACCGCGGACGGAAACGATGGACCACGAAGCGAGTGGCGTCAGACGGCGCCAGCGGCGTAGCTCCTCAGGCGTCGCGACCAGCGAGGGGTCCGGCCCGGCAATGACTGCGACGGTGACCTTTACGGTGGTGCGTGCCGGTCGCGCGGCGATCCCGTAGGGCAAGCGTATTGACATGGCTTGAGATTGGGCATCGCGGGTCTATTATTCAAATGAATTGACTTAATTCCCAAATTCACGTTGTGCATCGAAGCCCATGAGACTCCGCAACCTCGATCTCAATCTGCTCCTGGTGTTCGACGCGGTGCTGCGGGAGCGCAGCGTGGTTCGCGCCGCAGACAGCCTCGCCATCAGCCAGCCGGCCGTCAGTCACGCGCTCAACCGGCTGCGCCATGCGTTGAAGGACAAGCTGTTCATCCGCACACCCGCGGGAATGAGCCCGACCCCCAGAGCCGAGCAGCTGGCGCTTCCCGTTCGCAAGGCACTCAACGAGCTGCAGCTCGCGGTCGAGGGTGACACCTTCGACCCCTCCACGGCGGACCGGCGGTTCACGATCGCGGTGAACAACTATGCAGCCGTGGTCGCGGTGGGGCCGATCTTGGCCGCGGTGCGCGCGCAAGCACCGAGCGTGCGACTGTCACTCGTGCCCAGCGGGACCCTGAATCTCGCGGATCGATTGGACCGCGGCGAGCTCGATCTTACATTGTCGGGGCGGGTCATCGATGGTGAACGGTTCGCCTCGCAACAGCTCATCGAAGATCGCTTCGTGGCCGTGCTCCGGAGCGGCCATCCGACGCTTCGAAAGCGGTTGACGGCGGGGGTGCTTGCCGAACTGGGGCATCTGGGAATCAGCTCAAGCGGGGAGAATTTGGAGTTTATGGATGCGTTCTTCAAAGCAAGGAAGAACGCCCGCTTTGTCGCCTCTGACGTGCCCTATCTCTCCGCAGGGGCGGTTCTGGTGCAATCGAACCTGGTCGCGATCCTCGGACGCAAGCTGGCGCTGGAGTTCCGCCGCGCCTATCCGATCGAGATCAGGGAGCTGCCATTCGAAGCCCCAGTTCTGCACAGCGTGATGAGCTGGCATCGGCGCTTTGACGATGTCCCCGCCCACCGATGGTTGCGTAGTACAATTATCGGAGCCGCCACCACCTTATGAGGTGCGGATGCATCTGGCGGGAAGCAGGTCCGATCTCGTGCCGGTTTGGGTCCTCCGCCTTGAACGGCTCTCGTGGTCCTGAAATGCACCCAATCGTTTCACCCATATCGCTAAGCCATTGAAACCGCAATAAATGCAACCGCCCTCCGAGCGCACCAAACCCAATAAGCCATTGATACGAAAATATTTTCGCGGTTCCGGTATTTCCACATTGTTACTCACCGCGAATGTTAGTTTTGTTTCGCGAAGTCTTCCTTGTTTGATCCCGCGCGTCTTGGTGCGGTGCTTGCTGTTCCGGTCGTCGCATCCTTATTTTTGAACCGACGCACCGCGAAAACCATCATCTCCTCACGTGGCGTAGCCCAGCGTAGAAATCTGCGGGCTCACTCCGATCACCCTGCCAACACTTGATTGAACTTGTCGTACTCGAACGCGCGGGCCACGTGCGAGCGCTTGGTCGCCGTTGTTGTTCCATTGAAGAGTGCGTCACGAAACCCTTCGGTGAGTTCTTTATCGGTATCGATCGGTTTGCTTGATCGGGAGAATTCCGCCCGTAGATCAGTTCTCGGCGGCTTTCGTTTGACGTTTCCTAGTTTTAAGGGTGGTGGTTGGCGTTGGATCGTCGTCGTCATCGCCAAGAGCGTCTAAAGTTTCTGCCTCGATTTCAAGACTGCCGGCTTCAAATTTATGCGTCGGCAGCGAGCTGACGGACGCCCGAATGTCACACCCACTATGGTCACGGCCTTCAACACTCGGCGACTGAAATGGTCTGATCAAGGACAAGATGCCGGCGGCAGCGCCGCGAAAGGATCGAGCACGCGCACGCCAAGCGGCGCGAAATGCTTCAGATTCTGCGACAGGATCGTCAATCCGTGCTGAAGGGCGGTCGCGGCGATGATGATGTCGGCGAAACCCGGTGCTTGCCCTTGCCCGCGCGCGCGGTCCGACAGGGCTCCTGCATATCGAGCGGTCGCGGTATCGAAGGCGAAAATGCGCTCACCATAAAGATGCAGCAGCGTCTCGAGCCAAGCGGCGAGATCGGCCGCTTTGCGTGTCGCGCCCTCGCGCCGTACCTTCGCTATGCCGTCCTCGATCTCCGCGACGGCCACGGCCGATATGTAGAGCTGGGCGGAATGGTTATCCATCCAGGCGATCAATGCGGGCGATGCCGATCTCGACGGCGCAGCCGCTGAAATCACATTGGTGTCCACCAAATACAAGACGACTAGAACTCGGTCTGACGCAACGGTGTGGCGTCGCGCAGCGGCAGATCGTCCGGCGTGAGCGGCGCCGCCATCAGCAGGCGGCCGAAGGAGGGCACTTGCGACAGCCGCTGCCATTCCTCATAGCTCAGGATTACGGCCTCTCGCCTGCCGTGCCGCGTGATGACGGCTGGCTCGCCGCCCACGGCGTCATCGACTAGCGCCGACAGGCCGGACTTCGCATCCCGAAGTTGAATTTCACGCATAATGGTACCCTGTTCAGATGTGACTACAGTAGTCATAATCTGCCTTGGCATAGAAATCAAGCCGCGATCCTATCCGCCACCTCTCCACGCTTGGCGGGCGGGGCGAAGCCGGCGCACCCGGTGCCCTATCGTTCACAGAAGAAGCTGCCAACGCCTACGCTGGCACGGCCCGCAAACGTTCGGGCGCCGAACGCGACGCCTACGCGACCGTCTACCGCAAAGCGGCGCCCGCGCCGATTTACAATGCGGGCTGGAGCGGTCGGCTGTCATGTTGCAAATACAACCTTGCGCCGAACGCGGGCGTGGCACGGCGCCCACATCCAGACATTGAGCCCCTCGCTATGTTCGCGCGGGTAGCGTTGCTGGGTTGCAGTGTGACCTTGATGCAACAGTGGACCCGAGATCGCGGGATTGTCGCGCCGGGCCGACTGAAGGTCGCGTCCGGTCCTGGTCGGCATTCCGGGCTGCTCGTAAAACAGCCCTCGGCCAGTGATCGACTGGTCGCAGCCGCCGTGTGGCAAAGTGACGCCTGAACCTGGAATGGAAATGTCGACGAACAGCTTTTCGGCGGGCGCGAACAGGATGATCAGTCAGCGCATTCTGCCGCTCCGGCTGTCTGCCTTGGGCACCAGCTCACTCGTAGCGCTGAGCCTGCTCGCCGTGACGCCTTCGTCCCGTGCAACCGACTGGACCGGGACCACTTCAACGGATTGGTTCACTGGGACAAATTGGTCGGCCGGCGTTCCGACAAGCGGCTCGACGGTTTTTGTTGATACGACGAGTCCAAATCCGACGGTGATCGGAGCCGCAGGCGCCCAGAGTCAGTTTCTCGTGATCGGAAACTTGGCGAGTGGTAGTCTGACGATCCAGGGCGGCGGCACGCTTAGCAGCGCCATTTCCGATCTCGGCTCTAGCGCGCCCTCCACGGGTACGGTCACGGTGGACGGCGCGGGTTCGTCCTGGACCAGTTCCGCAGGCATTTACGTCGGTGTGGTCGGTGCGGGCACCCTCAACGTGCAGAACGGAGCTGTTGTCAGCAGTGTGACGGGGACGCTCGGCAACAGCGCGGGTTCGACAGGTACAGCCAACGTGACCGGGGCCGGCTCGTCCTGGACCACGACTGGCGATCTGACGATGGGCCTCAATGCCACTGGTACGCTGAGTGTTCTGGCCGGTGGCGGGGTGAGCAATGCCTCCGGCTTCATTGGGAGCAACCTGGGGTCTACGGGGATTGTCACCGTGAGCGGCGCAGGGTCTTTGTGGACCAATAGCGCAGTTCTCTACGTCGGCAGTGGCGGCACTGGAACGCTGATGGTGCAGAACGCGGGCGGCGTCACGAGCGCGTCCGCTTTGATCGCTGGAAACACGACCGGCGTAGGTCACGCGACTGTCGACGGAACCGGGTCGGTCTGGACGAATGCCGCCAACCTGGGCATCGGTAATTTCGGGCATGGCACGCTCGTGGTCCAGAACGGCGGCGCGGTCAATACCGGCACCGCGTCGATTGGCTTGGCCGCCAATTCGGTAGGCACGCTGACGCTTCAGAGCGGCGGCACCTTTACTGCGACCAGCGTGAACATCGCAACGATCGCAGGCTCGACCGGCACGCTGAACATCGGCTCGGCCCTCGGCCAGGCTGCGGCGGCTGCCGGCGTGCTGAATGCGCCAACCGTTGCGTTCGGCGCCGGCACCGGGCAGATCGTGTTCAACCATACTTCGTCGAACTACGCGTTTGCGCCGGCGATTTCGGGCGCCGGATCCGTCGTCGTTGCCGCGGGCACGACCATCTTGAGCGCCAACAACACGTATACCGGAATGACGACCGTCAACGGCGGCACGCTGGAGGTCGACGGCTCGATCGCGGCATCCTCGCTGACGACCGTCAACGCCGGCGGCACGCTGTCCGGCAGCGGCACGGTCGGCAACACGTCGATCAATGGCGGCACGCTGGCGCCGGGTGCGAGTGGCAATGCGTTCGCGCCGCTGGCCATTCAGGGCAGCCTGACCTTCACCGCCGCTTCCACCTACCTGATCCAGGTGTCTCCGACCAGTGCCGGACTGACCAACGTCGCGGGCGCATCCGGAACGGCGACGCTCGGCGGCGCAACGGTCAGCGCGGTGTTTGCACCCGGCAGCTACGTGAATCGCCAATACACCATCCTGACGACGGCCGCCGGCGTCAATGGGACCTTCAATCCCACCGTGGTCTCCAACAATTCGAACCTACAAACGACGCTCGCCTACGACGCCAAGAATGTCTTCCTGAACGTCAGCCTGTCGTTCGTGCCGTCGGGCGGCAATCTCGACGGCAACCAGCAGAGCGTCGCCAACGCGCTCACGGGCTATTTCAACGCCAATGGAGGAATTCCAGGGGTCTACTCAGGACTGACGCCAGCCGGTCTGACGCAGGCATCGGGTGAACTCGGGACCGGCGCGCAGCAGACGACCTTCAATGCCATGAGCCAGTTCACGGGGCTGCTGACTGATCCTTTCCAGGACCGCGGCAGGATGGACGCGAGCACGGGCGCGCCGGCGTTCACCGAGGAAAGTCGGATGCTCGGTTACGCAAACGACAAGCGCCCGGCTGAACGCGAGGCCTATGCGATGTTCACCAAGGCGCCCCTGGCGCAGAGGTTCGAACAGCGCTGGAGCGTGTGGGGGGCCGGCTTCGGCGGAAGTCAGCGGACCGACGGCAATGCGAATGCCGGCAGCAACACCACCAGCAGCAGCCTCTATGCCACCGCTGTGGGCGCGGACTACCTGTTCTCGCCGCACACCATCGCAGGCTTCGCGCTCGCCGGTGGCGGCACGAATTTCAGCATCAACGGGCTGGGCTCGGGCCGCTCCGATCTATTCCAGGCCGGAGCCTATCTGCGCCACGTCGAAGGTCCGGCCTATATCTCCGCCGCGCTTGCCTATGGCTGGCAGGACATCACCACTGACCGCACGGTCACGATCGCCGGCCTTGACCGCTTGCGGGCCGAGTTCAAGGCCAATGCCTACTCAGGGCGTATCGAGGGCGGCTACCGGTTCATTGCGCCTTGGCTGAACGGCGTTGGCATCACGCCCTATGCGGCCGGGCAGTTCACCACCTTCGATCTGCCGGGCTATGCCGAGAGCGTCGTAGCCGGAGGCGCCGCCTTTGCGCTCGCCTACGGTGCGCGCAGTGTCACCGATACCCGCAGCGAGCTCGGCCTGCGGACCGACAAGTCGTTGGCAATGCCGGATGGCATCCTGACCCTGCGCGGGCGCTTGGCTTGGGCGCACGACTTCAATCCGGACCGTTCGATCGCCGCCACCTTCCAGGCGCTGCCCGGCGCCAGCTTCGTCGTCAGCGGCGCCCGGCAGGCCGGCGATTCCGCGTTGACGACGGCGGCGGTGGACTGGCGCTGGCTGGGCGGCTGGTCGGCGGCGGCCAGCTTTGAGGGCGAGTTCTCCAACGTCACCCGTTCCTACGCCGGCAAGGGCGTGGTGCGCTACGCGTGGTAAGGAACGAAGGTGACAGGAACAGCTTGCGCGACCAAGTCATGAACAGCACCCGTCGCGGGTGCTCTTCATCGCTTCGACGTGGATCGTGCGTCCCCGTGCGCCCGACCTCCATGCCGGATTGGAATCTTGCGCGAACTATCTGCGATGCTAGCAGCAAGCTCGCGACATCTCGAATTCGAACAGGCCAGAGGCTACGCGATGGCCAAAATAAGGGAAGCCATCGCCGCCGTGGTGGGCGGATGATCATGTCCCGCGTCTGTCGCGCAGCGTCGCAGCAGGATTACGTTGCACCTTATTGCTGCGAAATGCCTTGAAACCTCGGGCAGGGCACGGTGGCACCCACCACCATGCGTGATTGTGCGGCGGTGAGACACTCGAACAAAATTCGATTCAGCGCCACTCGCGCAACGGGTGGCTCAACTCCGAGCACGTTCGACCTTCCAACCGGTCTCAGCCCGCGGCGTCCTTGACCGCCGCTTCAAAGGTCTTTGCTTCAAAGGCCGGCATGCTTTGGATTCGGCCCAGACCCTGGTTGGAATACCAGACGGAAAACGCAAGAACCGCCTCCGGCTTCGGGGCATCGACGACGTCGACGAAATCGTAGTAGCCCTGCGTGTAGTGGATCGACTCGATCTTGATGCCGAGTTTGTCGAGCTTCGCCTTGGCCTTGCTAACTCGCTCCGACTGCTTGCTTGCCCACTCCGGGCTTAGATTTCCGAGCAGCACATATTTCATGACCGCCTCCACGGCAGGTGTTCATTTTGCGCGAAGGAGATTGCAATTATACGCCCTTTCACTGGGCGCGCCACCGCCGGGACGTCAAAACCACTTGGCGGAGCGCTCGTCCAGCGCTCAGGTCATGGTGGAACTCGATGCCATGGTCGATTTTCACGACATCAGCTCGAGATCCGACTTGAGTGCAACCAGGAAGCGAGCGGCTTCGCCCCCGGTCACGATGCGATGATCAAAGGTGAGCGACAGCGGCAACATGCGCCTCACTGCAGGCTGGCCTCGATGCGCCACCGCCCGCGGGGAAATCCGTCCCGCTCCTATGATGGCCGCTTGCGGCGGCACAATGATCAGATTGGCAAACCGGCCTCCGATCATCCCGAAATTCGACAGCGAAATGGTCGCGCCGCGCAGCTCCTCCGGGGGAATCGAGCGCGCGATTGCATCAGCCCGCAGGCGGTCGAGACCGGCCCGCAAATCCGATACGCTGCGCTCTGCGACATTGCGCAACACGGGAACGATAAGTCCCCCCTCGGTATCGACGGCAATCCCGAGATCGACGCGCGGAATCAGGCGACGCTCTCCCGTGGTGGAATTATACGAGGCATTGAGCGCGGGTTCGGCCTTGCAGGCGACGGCGATGGCCCGCACCAGCCGGATTGTCACGTCCTCGCCCGTCGGCCAGTCGTCGATGTCGGCTTCATCCGTCACGGTGGCGGGGACGATTTGCGCGTGAGCTGCCGTCATGCGTTGGGCCATTGCGCGTCGCATGCCGCGGATGGGCTCGGCGAACCCGGATTCGGGCGTGCTCTTCGCAGCCCGTTCGACATCGGCCCGCGTGATCGTGCCGCCGGGCCCCGTGGCCTCCACGCTCTCAAGATCGACATCGAGCTTGCGCGCGAGCGCGCGCACAGCGGGAAACACCTGGGGCTGTTGCCCGGTCGGTCGCTCGAGGGAAATTCCTGCAGCTGGCGGATGTTCGTCCCTGCCCAGTTCGCCGACAATCGTGCCGGTGTCCTGCTCGGCGCCCTCGGCAAACTCGAGAAGCGGCGCGCCGACCTTCACGATGTCGCCCTTGTTGCCGAACAGGTGCGCGATGCGTCCGCTCGACGGCGATGGTATCTCAACGACCGCCTTGTCGGTTTCCACGGAGAGGAGCGGCTGATCGGTGACGACGTGATCGCCCTCGGTGACATGCCAGGTGACGATCTCCGCCTCTTCAAGACCTTCTCCCAGGTCCGGCAGCACGAATTGGCGCATGGGACAATGTCCGTCGGGATTTAGCTGAATTGGCACACTTTGCGTGTTGCGGTCGTGATGCGTTCAACAGAAGGCATATAGTGTTGCTCGAGGCGTGCCATCGGGATGACGGTGTCATAGCCGCTCACACGCGTCACCGGCGCGAGCAACGAGGACAGGCCACGTTCTGCGATCGTCGCGGCAATCTCGCCCCCAAATCCGCCGGTGCGTGCCGCTTCGTGCACAATGACGCAACGGCCGGTCTTCGCGACCGAACTGAGCACGGTGTTTTCATCATAAGGCTTCAGGGTGGCAAGATCGATGACCTCTGCAGCGATGCCCTCGGCGGACAGCGCATCGGCCGCGGCCATGGTCTCCTTCAACACCGCGCCCCAACTGATCAATGTGACGTCGCGACCTTCCCGCAGGACAAAGGCACGATCCAGCGGCAAGGCTTCGCCATTGTCCTCCACCTCGCCTTTCGCCGCGCGGTACAGCCGCGTTGGCTCCAGAAACACCACCGGATCTGGATCGCGGATCGCGGCGAGGAGAAGACCGTAGGCGCGTTCCGGCGACGAAGGCATGACAACTCGCAAGCCGGGAATGTGGGCGAGCATCGCCTCGGTGCTTTCGGAATGATGCTCAGGCGCGCGAATGCCGGCCCCATGCGGCGTGCGCAGAACCATCGGGCAGGTGAGGCGCCCCTGGGTGCGATTGCGGATTCTCGATGCATGGTTCACCAGTTGATCCATGCAGGGATAGACAAATCCCATAAACTGGATCTCGCCGACGGGTTTGAGCCCCTGCGCCGCCATGCCGACGCAAAGACCGCCAATGAGGAGCTCGGCAAGCGGCGTATCCAGAACGCGCTCCGAGCCAAAGCGCTTCTGCAGGCCCACGGTGGCGCGGAAGACGCCGCCGTCGACGCCGATATCCTCTCCGAGAACGACCACGGCTGGATCATCCTCCATCGCGCGTCCGAGCGCCAGGTTGATGGCTTCGACCAACGTTATCTCAGTCATCGTGCTCTCCCGAGAGTTCACGACGTTGCGCGGCGTAGGCCTCGGGCAGGTCGGCATAGAGGTGATCGAACATGGTCTCGGGACGGCGTGGCGGCGTCGTCAGATAGCGCTCGACCGCCGCCTCGATACGCTCATGGCACTCGGCTGCCAGCTGCTCCTCGTCTGCCTTGCTCCACATTTTTTGGCGAACAAGATAAGACCTAAGCCGCGCAATCGGCTCTTGCTTCCAATGAGCCTGGACTTCTTCCGCCGAACGATAGCGGGATGCGTCATCGGAGGTTGTATGATCGCCGAGCCGGTAGGTGACCGCCTCAATGAAGCGAGGGCCTTTGCCGTCGCGGGCCGCGGCAATGGCTTCTGCGGCCGCAGCGCGTAGCGCCACAACGTCATTCCCATCTACCTGCTCGCCGGTGAAGCCGGCGGCGATGGCCTTTTGCGCCAGCGTTTCCGCCCTGGTCTGCAGCCGCAACGGCACCGATATGGCCCATTGATTGTTGACGGCGACGAACACGATCGGCAATTTGTGCACGCCGGCGAAATTCATCGCTTCGTAAACATCGCCTTTCGAGGTGGCGCCGTCGCCGAACATGCACACGGCGACACGCGGTTCCTTGCGCAGCTTGAAGGCATAGGCGACGCCGGCGGCATGCGGTGCCTGAGATCCGACAGGGACGCAAAACGGGAAATCATGCACCGGCCCCGAGAAGTCATTGCCGCGCTCGTCCCCACCCCAAAACAACAGGATCTCCTCCAACTTGACGCCACGCCAAATCAGGGCGCCGTTGTCGCGATACGAGGGGACCAGCACGTCTTCTTCTTGCATCGCACTCGCCATCCCGACCGAGACTGCTTCCTGGCCGAGCGAGACCGCATAAGTCCCGAGCCGGCCGGTGCGCTGCAATGCGACAGCCTTTCGGTCAAAATGCCGGAGCAGCACCATGGCGCGGTACAGCGCGACAAGCAGCTTGGCATCGGTGGCGAAGGTGGGAAGCGGCCGGTTTGCCGAGCCGTCTGGCGCGAGGTAGTTGCGGCGGCGCACCTCGAAGCGCGCGATCACGGGGAGCTCTTCGCTTGCTCTTTTGCTGGCCACGCTCGCCCTCCTGGAGCAATGAGTGCCTGCCTCCCAGAGCTCATTTGGTGCATGTGCCGTGACGATGCAATACTGTGGCTGGCCGCCTCGCCGTTGCGCGCGGTTGCACCATCAAAATTGAAAAGCACCGCCGGCCTCGATAAGGCACCTTAGCCTCGGAGCGCTCCAGCTATTCGGCGCCTGGGTCGACGGCGCCATGCCCTCGCGGGCAGAAATCGAACGGAACATCAAGCAGGTTGCTCATCACTGCGGCAAGAACACCAGCAGCCAGGCGCCCGCGGCCACACATGCAATGCCGGCAGCGCGCGCGACCCATCGTCCGACCGGCGCAAGTTTCTCCAAAAGGACAAGCAGCGCCAAAAGCGCAATCCAAAGCACGTTCATCACGCCGCCTACGAACAAAAGCGCCATCAAAACCCAGCAGCAGCCGACACAATAGCCTCCGTGTCGAAGCCCCAGCAGCAGGCAGCCGCGCGGGCGGTTCTGAAAGCCGCCGTGGCGCATCAGGAACTGAAGCGGCGACTGGCATTGGGCGAGGCAGACGTCCTTGAGCGGCGTCCATTGATAGACTCCGGCCGCGATCAGTACGATTGCGCCGAGAAGGTTGCTGGCGACCGCCATCTGGAAATCCAGCAAGGCGGCCCGCTCGATCACCCATTGGAGAAAGGTGGCGGCCAGCGAAAAGCTGCTCCACGCGAGGAGATAACCGGCCGCAAACCAGCCGGTCGCGGCGAACGGCTTGCCCTGCGCTTTGCCCTGTCGACCCACGCGGGCGTACATGAGGATCATGGGCGCTGCCGAGGGCGCCATCATTCCGATCATCATCACCGTCCACATCAGCAACACATACGCGAACTCGATCGCTCGCCATGGCTGGTTGGCCGGCAGCATGATGCCGATCCCGGCCGGGATCATCCGGAACCCGGTCATGTCCATGCCGCCCATGTTCATGTCGTTGGCGAGCCAGAGCACATAGCTCCAAGCCAGCGCGACAATGACGCCGATCGCGCCGCCGATGACCCAGCGATCGCGCCGCAGCACGATTTCCAGGGCGCTGTCGGTCATTTGCGATTGACGTTGCCGGCCTCGTCGCACGGCCGGTATCAGGAGGTGCATTAAGCCTGGTTCGACCAGCGGATCGGCGCATAGAGGCCATTCTTGCCGGAATTATCCCAGCGCATGCCGTGATCGCTGAACGTATTGCCGGGGGCGCCGACCGCCATGACCATGTTGTCCGGGCTAACCGGATGCCCGATGTTCGCCCACATTTCGCCGCTCGGATGCATGGTCGGCAATGGATCAACGGACATGTGCAGAATACCCGGGATCTCCGCGGACCGCGTCTTGCCGTCGATTCGGAATGTGATCGGGACCTTGCGGACCCCCAGGTTCTTGCTGATCAGCGGTGTGAACGCGGCCATCGGACCACCGGCGGCGCCGGTGAAGATCGCAGCTAGAGCCTCGGTCTGCTCATCGTTGGCGCGCTGATCGATATAGGCGGCCACCGACCAATCTCCGTCTGCCATGACCCCAGGTGCGTGGAGGATAATCAGGACATTGAGTCCATCGAGCGCGATGTCGCCATAGCGGCCGCTTTCGATGTGGAAGATCAGCGGTACGTTACAGAAGCCCTCGGTCGGTCGCGCGGTCAACGGAGGGGCCGCAGACACGAGGCAGGGACACACGATGCTGCAACTGCAATTTTCGAAATAGTCACCGGAAAGGTGCCATGGGACATCTGCCATCGCTCTCTCCCGCTAGGCCGAACCCGATAGATTGCTTTCGAATGAGCTACGTATAGTTGAAAGCTACGCTGCGCGGCGATGTCCCGCAAGCCATTGACATTTCAATACGTGCGACCGCCTTCCGAGCGCACCCACACTCCCTTGAAATTTCAGAAGTTTTTGGCCCGTAGGGCGCGCATCGGCGCGACCGCTCCACAGGCTGTTCACAGGGATATGCCGGGCTATTTCACAGCTTCCGCTGGCCGGAGAGGTGAGATGGTCGGCAAGAGGTTTCGGCGTTCCGGGAAGGGCTAGTCGAAGAGGCGGCGCAGACGCGCCAGCGATCAGGTCCCATCCCTAGCCGTATTCCTCGCCGATCCCGTATTCCCGGTAGATCTCGAGCGGGTCGAGGTCGGGGAACAGGCGGCACTTGGCCTGGGCGAGATGCAGGGTCACGGCCGCCGGCTCCTTGCCGTTCGACAGCATTTTCCGGATATCTTCCATATGCGCGCTCGGCTGGTGCTTGGCCTCGAGCTGCTCAAGCGCGACCAGCGCGGTTGCGAGCGCCTCGGTCAAAACCCAGTCGTCGTGGCCCGTGATTCCCTTCTTCGGCATCGGCAGACCCCAATCCGCAAGACCTCACGTATGGTAATGGCAGCAGTCTACCGCAGCTTCCATCGAATCTCCATCGAGCCGCGGCGGCGTGGGACGAGGCGAGGGGCGCGCTCTCGCTTGCATTATGGCGGCGCGTGGCTAAAACGCGGCGGCACGCGGGCGATGGTATCTTTGTTGAAACAAAGTTGGCGTAGACGGGCCTCGCGCGACCCCTCTCGGCTGGAGCCAGCATGGTCTTTCTAAGCTTCGTCTACCGCTTCCTGACCAACTTTGCTTTCATGGCGCTGGTCTATTTCAGCCTGAACTTCATGGAGAAGTATCAGAACCGGGCAATCCTCGCGATCCTGGTGCTGGTCTATAGCGGCATGCGCGCGGCCTCGACGCTGCGCGCGTTCTACTTTTTCCAGAAGATCGAGAAGCTGGAAGCCGAGACCAAGCGGCTGCAGGCGCCGATCAATGACGGCTCGGGCGGGACCAGCGCGCGCAAGCAGGTCGTGATGGATGTCGCGCGGCTGCGCCGTGACGGCGAGCTCAAATCCTATATGGACCTGTTCTTCCTGGCGCTGATCGTGCTGCTCTGCGTCGCCAACATCATGCGGCAGTAACAGGTCTTACTCAGGCGCGCTTCTTCACGCTGGTGGCGACGCGGGGCGCCGTGCTCTTGGCTTGAGCTGCGTGCTTCGGCGCCGCGTGCGCAGCATGGGCGGTTCGCCGTGCCTGCATCTTGGCCGCCTTGCCTTTGCCGGCGCGCGGCGGTTCGGCTGCCATCGCGAGCCGGGTTGCGGCGCGTCGCGACAAGGTCGCCGACAGCAGCACCTCGACCGAGCCCTCGGGGATCGCGAACAGATCGCGTCCGGGCGCGGGCAGGGTGGCGGCGACATCGGCCTGGGCCATGGTCTTGCGCGGCAACACCAGCGGCTGGTGCGCGGTCTGCGTGTTGAGATCGGCGAGGCCAGGCGCAGGCAGCGTCGCGGCCTGCGCGAATACGAAGTTCGGCACGGAAGGCCAGCGCGCGATCGGCGTCGTTTCCGTCGGCGGATGCAGCAGCCACTCCACGGCCGTCGTCGGCGTCGCCGACTGGTTGACTGTCGCGGGCACCACATGAACGATGCGATAGCCGCGTGCCTTCAGGTCGCGGATGATCTTTGGCAGTGCCGCCACGGTGCGGGCCTGGATGTCGTGCAGCAACAGGATACCCTTGCCCTTGGCCTCCAGCCGCTGGATCGCGAGCTGGTAGACGCGATCAGGCGACACATGCCGCCAGTCGTCTGCCGGAAAGTCGGCGCTCCACACCTGGATGCCGCGCGAGATCAGATAGTTCTCGACGCCTTCGGCGCGCATCAGACCGGGAATGCGAAAAAAGGGCGCAAGTTGGGATGACGGATCGGTCATCGCCGCCGATGTCCACGCAATACCGCCGTTGACCTCGGCCTCGATCTTCTCGATCGGCATTTTGTCGAATGTCAGCGGATGGGTCATGCTGTGCGTGCCGACCGTGTGGCCCGCCGCGACCAGCTTGCGCACGCCTTCCGGGCTCGCCTTGGCCTGTTCGCCGATGATGAAGAAGGTCGCCTTGATGCACTCGTCGGCGAGGATCTTGAGCACCTGGTTGGAATATTTCGGCAGCGGACCGTCGTCGAAGGTCAGCACCACCTCGTGGTCCTTCAGCGGTAGCGTCTCACGGTACTGCATGGTGCCGATGCGCGGATGCTCATGCGGATCGACGACAAGGGTGCGGGAGGTGCCGAGCGCGTCGGGATGTCCCGGGCATTCGGCGGCGAAGGCGGCCTGCGACGCCGTGGTCAACAATCCCAGAAGCAGGACGGCCCACGATCGCGTCCGAAAAGCAACGCTACTGCCGATCATGAACCCGGTCTGCCCTCATGCGCGATTGGCGTCATATTCCTTAGGTCGGAACTATCCCGAAACGGTTCAGGCGCAGGACCCGCTCAATCATTGCATGGGGTAGCATGAACAGAGTGTTAATAGGGCTCAAATCACCCCAATTTGGTCAGGCGTGACATTCCGGCATCAATGCGCGTCGGCGTTCTTCTGTGACGTGTCCGCCGGCACGATGTGGACCACGTGAAAGCCGTTTTCCCGCAAATACCGCAGGAAGGCCGGCATCATGGCCGCAGTACGCGCCTGGGGATCGTGGAACAGGATGATGCCCTTGCCGGCGGCGGCGATGCGCTCGGTGATGAGCTTCAATTCCTGTTCCGGCGTCATGTCGTTCCAGTCGCTGGCCCAGAGATCGGCGCCGAACACGACGATGCCGCGCGACTGGAGCAGATCGAGCTGGGCTGGCGTGGACTCGAAATAGGGGAAGCGGAAGAACGGTGTCGACGGCGTCGTCGTCGAGACCCCGTGCAGCGCCATCTCGTCGGTGGCGATGCCGCGGTCGATCTCGTACTTCGCCGCATCGGCCGGGATCCGCGCCATGTGCGGATGCGACCAGGTGTGGTGGCCGATCGTGTGACCCTCGCGGGCGATGCGCTTGACCAAATCAGGATATTCGGCGGCGCTCCGGCCGACCAGGAAGAAGGTTGCGCGCACGCATTCCTGCGCCAGCGCCGCCAGGACCTTGGACGTCATCGGCGGACGCGGGCCGTCGTCGAAGGTCAGCACCACCTCGTGATCTGCGAGCGGCAGCGTCTGCGGGAAGCTCTTCAAGCCGACGCGCGGGGTTGTCTTGGCATCGACGCTCAGCACTCGCGACGTGCCGAGCGTATCGCTGCGTGGGCAGTCGGCGGCCTCGACTGAGCCGATCGCGGTGAGGGCAGCGAGAGCCGGGCCCGCAATGATCGAGGTCCATTTCGGTCGATGCATCTTTGCCATTGCGCTCGCGATTGCCTTGTGGGTATTGCCTGACCGTCAGCCCAAATTATCAACCTGTCAAACGGCGAGGCGTACCATGGATGAACATATGGATGACGCCGCTTCCCCCGAGGCCTTGGTACTCGACCACGTCCCGATGCGCAATGAAGACGGCGAAATTCGGCACGAATTCGTCGAGGAAATTGCCCATGCGATCGAGGCCGCCGACAGTGCTGCGCTGCGCGCCTGCGTCGCCGATCTGCACGAGGCCGATCTCGGCGATCTCATCGGGGCGCTCGCACCCGACGATCGTGTCCGCCTGGTCGAGCTGACGGGCCGCGACTTCGATTTTTCCGCACTGAACGAGGTTGACGAGGCCGTCCGCGAAGAGATCCTCGACGAGCTGCTGCCCGAGACGGTCGCCGAGGGCGTCCGCGAACTGGAATCCGACGATGCGGTCGAGCTGCTCGAAACCCTCGACCAGGACGAGCAGGAGGAGATCCTCGAGAAGCTGCCGCTGCGGGAGCGCGTCGCGCTCGAGCGCAGCCTGCTGTATCCGGAAAACTCGGCCGGAAGGCGCATGCAGACCGAGTTCATCGCCGTGCCGCAGGATTTCACGGTCGGGCAGGCGATCGACTACATGCGCGATACGCCCGATCTGCCGGACCGCTTCTACGAGATCTACGTCGTCGACAAGGACCAGCACTGGCAGGGCGCGGTTCCGCTGGATGTGCTGCTGCGCGCGCGCCGCCCGGTGCCGCTGGCCGAGCTGACCGACGAGGATCGCCGCCGCGTCTCCGTCCTGGAGGACCAGGAGGAGGTGGCGCGCATGTTCGGCAAGTACAACCTCGTCGCAGCGCCGGTGCTCGACACCCAGGACCGTCTGGTCGGCGTCATCACCGTCGACGACGTCGTCGACGTCATCGAGGAAGAGGCGGACGAGGACCTCAAGGCGCTCGGCGGTGTCACCAGCGACGAAGAGCTGTCGGACACGTTTCTCACCATCGCGCGCGGCCGCTTCAACTGGCTGCTGATCAACCTCGCCACGGCGTTCCTGGCGTCTTCCGTGCTCGGCCTGTTCGAGGGCCAGCTCGAACAGATGGTCGCGCTCGCCGTGCTCGCGCCGATCGTCGCGAGCCAGGGCGGCAATGCCGCGACCCAGACCATGACGGTCGCGGTGAGGGCGCTCGCGACCCGCGAGCTCGGCTCCTCCAACGCCTGGCGCGTGGTCGTCCGCGAGGCGCTGGTCGGTCTCATCAACGGCGTCGGCTTCGCCGTCATCACCGGTATCGCCGCGGTGGCCTGGTTCAAGATCCCGGGCCTCGGCATCGTCATCGGGCTCGCGATGATCTGCAACCTGATCGCCGGCGCCCTCGGCGGCATCCTGATTCCGATGGCGCTCGAACGCGTCAGGGCCGATCCGGCGGTGGCGTCGGGCACGTTCGTGACGACGGTGACGGACGTCGTCGGCTTCTTCTCCTTCCTCGGCATCGCCACGCTGTGGTTCGGGTTGAAGTAGGGGCACGAGACCATCTTTAATCCCACCTTAAGCGTGCTGCCGCATGATCCCTTCCGCTTGGGAGAATGAGCATGCGGTTGCGGCTGAAGGCGGACGGGCGGGTCGTTGAATTGCGGGACGGGCAAGAGTTTCCCGTCCAGCCGGTCACGTCTGCGGCCGAGACTTCGCCGGCGGAGGCCGGTTCGCTCGTGGTGCGCGATTTGCGTCGACGCGCCTGTCTCACCCAGATGGAGTTCGCCGCCAAGCTCGGCGTGCCGGTCGAGACCATCCGCAACTGGGAGCAGGGCAAGCGCGCCCCGCGCGGACCCGCTCGCGCACTGCTGGCCGTGATCGCGCATGCGCCCGACACGGTGTTCCAGGCGCTTGCCAAAGCCTGAACGCCTGACGCGAACCTCCCGTTAGCATTGCGGCTTAAGATCCGGCTCCGAGGTTGGCGTCCGCCGTTGCACTCTGGCGGACCGGGCCCATAATGATGCCAGTGATGACATTTGGGGCTGCCGCAACAGAGAGAATTCCTCATGCTGTTCGTCGAGGCCAATGGCGCAAGAGTCCCGGCGATCGGGCTCGGCACCTGGGAGCTGAGCGGCCGGACCTGCGCGCGCGTGGTCGAGCAGGCGCTGCGGCTCGGCTACCGCCACATCGACACCGCCCAGGTCTATGACAATGAACGCGAGGTCGGCGACGGATTGCGCGCCTCCGGCGTTCGCCGCGACGACGTCTTCGTCACCACAAAAGTCTGGACCAACCATTTCGCACCTCACGATCTCGAACGGTCGGTCAAGGAGAGCCTGGTGCGGCTGCGGCTTCCCGCCGTCGACCTGGTGCTGCTGCACTGGCCCAATTCTCATGTGCCGCTGGAGGAGACGCTCGGCGCGCTGGCGCATGCCAAGCGGATGGGCCTGACACGCCACATCGGCGTCTCCAATTTCACGGTGGCGCTGATCGAGCAGGCGGTCGCGCTGTCACCCGAGCCGCTCGTCTGCAACCAGGTCGAATATCACCCTTATCTGGATCAGGCGAAGGTGAGAGCGGCCTGCGACCGGCATGGCATGGCGCTCGTTGCCTACAGCCCGATCGCCAGGGGCCGCATCAAGGCCGACCAGACGCTTGCCGGTATCGGCCGCGCCCATCACAAGACACCGGCACAGATCTGCCTGCGCTGGCTGGTGCAACAGAATGTGTCCGCGATTCCCAGAACTTCGCGTGTCGAGCGTCTGTCGGAAAATATCGAGATCTTCGATTTCGAGCTCTCGGATGACGAGATGGCTGATGTCGCCGCGCTCGCCAGCCCCAAGGGCCGCCTGACCGATTTTGGCTTCGCGCCGAAATGGGATTGAGGGGAACCTGCTGTATGCTACGAGCAGGCCGGCAACCCAAGATCGGGCGATGGAACTGCGGAAGATCATACGGACGGACATTGCGGCGTCAGCCATCGCGCATCTGACGCTGGTGGCGCTGATCATCGTGATCAGCGAGGTCCATCCGTTTCATTCCGCACCGCCCGAGACTGTCGCGGTCGATATCGTCACGCCGGAGCAGGTGAAGCAGGAGGAGGCCAAGGCAGAGGAAAAGGCAGAGGAAAAGGCCGAAGAGAAGGCCAAAGACGAGGCGAAGGAGAAGCCGCCGGAGCCGCCCCCCGAGCTGAGGCTGCCGAAGCTGGATCTCAACGACAAGCCGGACCCTGCCCTGAAGCCTGCGCCGGCCAAGGAAAAGGCGCCGCAATCATCGCCACAGAAGCAGGCCTCGCACGAGCCGCAGCAGAAGCAGCCGCCGCCACAGCCATCGCAGGCGCCACCGCAACAGCCGCCGCCTCAGCTTCAGGCGGCGCAGCCGCCACCTCCGGCGATGCCGCAGCCGCAGGCCGCGCCGCCGGCTTATCGGGCGCCGGAGCCTGATGTCACCGTCAAATACGGCGTGATGCTGGGCCTGCCGCCCGAATTGCCGCTCGGGCCGAAGGACGCGCCCAAAGACGGGCTCAAGGATGACGGCGGCGATGCCAAGGATTCGATCGGCGCCAAGTTGCCGCCCGAGGTCATTGCCGAGCTTCGCCGGCGCCTGAGGAGCTGTTCGAAACTTCCGGCCGGGGTCGCACCGACCGATGCCGTGCACATCAAGCTGCGTGCGGTGCTCGCCACCGACGGCACGCTGGCGCGCCCGCCGATCCTGATCGAGGCCCCGCCGTCTGCGAAGGGCGTGGCCATCGTGAAGTCCGCGATGAGCGCGCTGCAGGATTGCCAGCCCTACAAGATGTTGCCTGTCGACAAGTACGACGAATGGAAGGTGATGGACCTGTCGTTCACGCCGGGGGATTTCGGGTCTTAGCCGGTGCAAATTGCCTGTCGAGCAAAACACCGCGAATGCTGTCAATCCCGTCTCGTAAAAATATTCCGCTTTACCGAAATTAGGAAATGACGTATGTCTTGCGGCATCCCGGCTCATCCTTGAGGGGCGATCGTACGTCGTCACGAATTGCGAGGCGGGCTTGCGGTGGACGCGGCAGCGTCGGCGCGAGAGGTGCGGGCAGGGCGGGTAGTCCCTGTGAGCCCGCAACCGCGTGCGGATGAGCGGCGCTGTTCAGTTCGTCTCGCCAACATTTCGATGGCTACGTGCACGATGCCATCGAACCCTGTGGCAACAGACGAACGCGCGTACGGCAAAACCGTGTGGTCCTGGCCGTCGTTGCTACGGTCAAGCCTGTCGCGGAGGTGTGGAGCGCCCAACCGGGTCAACCGCATCGTCAATTCGCGGGGCGAGGGAGGCCAGAAGGAACTCGGCTCCCGGGAGAGCACGGCATAAGCCGTCAACCCATCGCGCAGGGAAGGCCGAGTGATTGGCACCACCTGTATGCTGCTGTGCGGTTCTTCCTGCGTGTGCTTTTCGCGCAGTGGACCGCGGGTGCGAGGTCAGCACCCGGCCTTCCCTGCGCCCTCTTGGAGATGAGGGTCGCGTGGTCAAGCAAAGCTCGGGCGGATTGCGCCGCGAGAATGCGAAGGTGTGTCTGGAGCCAGAAAATGCAGAACTCGAGGAAACGCACAAAACTCTACGACCGTCACCCTGAGGTGCGCGCTCTGCGGCGCAACCGCGCCGCGGAGCAAGCCTCGAAGGGCGACGGCCAGGGTGCATCCGGGCCGTTCATCCTTCGAGGCTCCGCCTGCGATGCATTCGCATCGCAGGCCTCGCGCCTCAGGATGACGGATGAAGAGAAGCACGCGCTACCAATTTCATCCCTGATGACCGCGCTTCGGCGCCTCGTCCACGACCACATCCGGCGCCATCGCCGACCATGCGCTCGATGCAAACTGCCGTCGCCAGGTCACGATCACCACGGCGGCCGTGGTCACGAACAGCACCCAGGGGCTGACGAACCAGCCGAGATAGCCGAGCGCGAAGAAGAAGGCGCGCTGGCCGCGGTTGAAGTGGCGGCCGGCGGATTCGAACACGCGCGTGGTGCGGATGACATGGGCCTCGGCCTCCGGCGTGTCGCGTTGCGCAGCCGGCGGCATGCCGCCGTAGAGGATCGCGACATAGTTGAACAGGCGATAGGCCCAGGCGAATTTGAAGAAGGCGTAGACGCAGATCAGCACCAGGTTGCCCAGAATGGTGATGGCGTCGTTGGTCGCGTGCAGCAGCGCCAGCGCGCCGCCGAGCGCGAACAGGCTGGTGGAGGCGAAGAAGGCGGTGCCGTTCTGCAGCGAGGCCATGATCTGCATGTCGACCATGCGCGCGTCGCGGTCGAGCAGGCGGCGGACCCAGACCTCGCGATAGCGGTTCATCCGCGCCGACAGGCTGTCGCGGCCATAGGCGGAATGCTCGAGCGTGGCGGCATAGACCAGCCATTCGATGATGAAGAAGCCGACGGCGGTGATGTCGACCCAATGCCTGCTCATGTCTCTCTCCTCGCGAGGATCGCAACGATTGCCACGCGGGTTGAGTTGCGGCAACGATTGATTGGCGGCAGGTGATGGCGTTAAAAGCAGCCGCATCCAGTGGACGCACGGAAGGACCAGTGACATGGCAGCTCTCAAGCTCGCGACCGGCAACAAGAACTACTCGTCATGGTCGATGCGGCCCTGGCTTGCGCTGCGCGCCAACGACATCCCGTTCGTGGAGACGGTGATCCCGCTCTACACCGACAATCCCGCGGACAAGGAGCAGATCCTGTCCTTCAGCCGCGCCGGCAAGGTGCCGGTGCTGGTCGACGGCGACATCACGGTGTGGGATTCGCTCGCCATCATCGAATATATCGCCGAGCGTTATCCGGAAGTGAAGCTGTGGCCCGATGACGTCGCGGCCCGCGCCTTTGCCCGTTCGGTATGCGCCGAGATGCATTCCGGCTTCACGGCCTTGCGCAACGAATGCGGCATGAACCTGCACCGTCCCGTGCGTCCCGTGACGCTGTCGGCGGACGCCAAGGCCAATGTCGCGCGCGTGCAAGAGATCTGGCGCGCGTGCCGGACCCGCTACGGTGCCGGCGGGCCGTTCCTGTTCGGCCGCTTCGGCGCGGCCGATGCGATGTACGCGCCGGTCGTGCATCGCTTCCGGACCTACGCCATCGAGGTTACGCCGGAGACCAAGGCCTACATGGACACGATGATGGCGATGCCGGCGTTCCAGGAATGGACACGCGATGGCCTCGCCGAAACGCTTGTCATCGAAAAGTTCGAGAACGTGTAGTCGGGATTGTGATTGAGCGCCGCTTGACGGCATGCAGGCTTGCGGCGCTCAATCTGGTGAAACGATCGGCAAGAAGAGGGGACGGATATGGGAATTCTGGACTCGCTGGAGAACAATCCCGCATTGCGCAGCGCGCTTGGCCAGCTCGGCGCCGCCGTCCTGCCGGCCGTGATGAACGAGGTGCTCGGCAGCAACAACCAGGGCGGCTTGGGTGCGATTGTCGCAAAGCTCCAGCAGGCGGGCTTTGGCGACCAGGTCAAATCCTGGCTCGGTAACGGCCAGAACCTGCCGATCTCGGCCGACCAGCTCCGCGCCGTGCTCGGCAACGACACCGTCCGCCAGCTTGCGGCGCGCTACAACATCCCGGTCGACCAGCTGGGCGAGATCCTGGCCCAGGAGCTGCCCAAGGCCGTGGATCAGGCAAGCCCGCAGGGCCATCTGCCTCATGGCGCCTGAGGCCTGGTTCCAGCGGTAGTCCAGCTCGGCTGTGTTCCCATTATCGTCCTGAAAAGACTTCAAAATTGGTAGGTTGCATGCTCGCATGAGGCTGGCCAAAAACGCCGCATGCGTGCTATACAGCGGCTGGGTTTCCAGCCGGCCTCGCAGTGGGACCACGGGCGAGGCAGGCGTTGTTTGAGTGATGGAGAGGGTGTTGAAGCACAAATTCCCGATTGGAACGCGCGTATTGTTCACGGCCAGCAACGTCGCGCGTCCGGCTGCCAGTGGCTCGTATGAGATCATCCGCCTGCTGCCGACGGACGGTGACGACTGCCAATACCGGATCAAGAGCTCGACCGAAGCCTTCGAACGGGTCGCCAAGGAAAGCCAGCTCGCGCAATCCTGACGGATGACGGCGCTGCGCATTGGTGTCGCGGACGAATCTGCTTCCTCCGCCGTCAAAAGGCCCGTTTCGGCCCGACAAGGTGGGCCGGGGGCAGTTGCCGAATAGCGGTGCTCGCTTGACCATTCGCTCTTTGCTCGCGTGAGGGGACATCGCGCATGAACTGGGCATGGGCTTCGTCGCTCGACGAAATCTGGCGCTCGCCGGCCTTACCGATGTGGATGACGCTGGCGGCTGCCGGCTTCTTCGGACTGATCCTGATGATTACGCTGCTGCGCGCCGAGAGATCGGTGGCCAACGGTGCGCTGACCGTCATCACGCTGCTCGCCATTGCCATCGCGGTGGCCGCCACCGTTCGCGTTTATGGTCCGGCGGGAGAGGCCGCTCCAGCCGAGGCCCGCGCGCAAGCTGCGGTAGTTGCGAGCCTGCCGGCGCTGTCCTGCCTCGACGATCTCGCCGGTGATGCCGTGGCCATTGGCTGCGAGAAGGCGCTGTTCGGGGCGCCCGACGCTGTGGCTGCCGCCGTCGCCTACACCGCGGCCAGGATCGACCGACTGACCGAGCTCGGCGATGCCGCGACCGCCAACAACAGTCTGAGCTTGGACATGAGGGTGCTGCGCAAGTCGCTGGAGCGCGATCGCTACGGGCTCGTCGCGCAAGTGCTGGTCGCGCGCAACGGCTGCACCCAGTTCGATTGCGCCGCCTTCCGCTCGTTGACCGATCAGCAGCGGGTCGCTGCCAATATGGATGCCCATCTCTACGATATGCTGGTGGCACGCTATGCGCCGACCTGGAACGTGCCCGCTGCTGCGCCGGCGATGCCAGCCTCGGCGGCGCTTGCGGGACTGCCGGCGTCGATGCCGACGGGCAAGCCGACCAATGCCGAGTTCCCGAGCGCCTCGTCGACGCCGCCGGTGAGCATCATGAATCCGGAGCCGTCCACGCGCCAGGCACCGGCCGCCAACGCTGCAGCGCCGGCGCCACGCGCCCCGGCTGCGACCTCGGCACAGGCCGCCGCGCCTGCGGCACCTGCTGCGAAGAAACCGCCGGCGCCGAAGGCTGCGCGTGCGCCGGCCGCCGCCGCGCCGGTTCCACTCGCGCCGCCGCCGGGCTCGGCTCCCGCGGCTGCGGATAACAACTAGTTCGGCTTTGAAAACCCGTGGCTGGCCCGCTAATGCTGGGCCATGCCACTTCATCTGATCAAGCTTGCCGTCGGCTGCGACTCCGTCAAGGAATTGAAGGGGTGGATCGCCGAGCGGATGCAGACGGCCAAGAAAAAAGGCCTGCCGCAACACCACATCCACATCACCCGCATGGTGCCCAAGCGCGACGCCGAGATTCTGGCGGGCGGATCGCTCTATTGGGTCATCAAGGGCGAGATTGCCGCGCGCGAGAAGATCATCGGCATAGAGCCGTTCCGCGACAAGGACGGCATCGGGCGCTGCCGCATCGTGATGCAGCCGAAGGTGGTCTCGGTGTCGCCGCGGCCGATGCGCCCGTTCCAGGGCTGGCGCTATCTCGCCGATGATTCCGTGCCGCCCGATCTCGGCAAGTCCGCAGCAGGCTCCATCGCGGCGATGCCGGAGCCAATGCGGCGTGAGCTGCGCGATCTCGGGCTGCTCTAAACCGCAATATTGTCGATCAGCCGCGTCGCGCCGAGCTTGGCTGCGACCAGGATCCGCAGCGGACCGTCCTTGCGCGAGCTGACCGGCGCCAGCGTCTCGGCATGACGGAGCTCGAAATAGTCGAGCGCAAGGCCGGCTGCCTTGATCATCTCGGCGCCGCGCGCCATCGCGGTCGTGATGGCTTCGCCGGCTTGGATCCGCCCGGCGCTGCCCTTCATGGCGCGGTAGAGGACGGTGGCGGTCTGGCGCTCCTCGGGCGAGAGGTAGACGTTGCGCGAGGACATCGCGAGCCCGTCGCGCTCGCGCACCGTGCGGGAGCCGATCACCTTCACGCCGAGGTCGAGGTCGCGGGCCATCTGCGTTACGACTCGCAGCTGCTGAAAGTCCTTCTCGCCGAAGATCGCGACGTCCGGCCGGCATTGCGTGAACAGCTTGCCAACGACGGTGGCGACGCCGCCGAAGAAATGTGGGCGGAAGCGGTCCTCGAGGCCGGCCAGTGCCGGTCCCTCCGGAACGATTCGCGTCGCAAAGTCCTCCGGATACATCGCCTCGACTCCGGGGTGCCAGACGATGTCGACATCCTCGGCCGCAAGCTTGGCGATGTCGGCCTTCCAGGTTCGCGGGTACGCACCGAAATCTTCGGTCGGGGCGAACTGGGTTGGATTGACGAAGATCGACACAACGACGCGGCTCGCACGTCGCTTCGCCAGGAGCACCAGCGACACATGCCCGTCATGGAGTGCCCCCATCGTCGGAACCAGCGCGACCGTGGCCTTTCGCTTGCGAAGATTGTCGATGGCGCGTCGCAGGGCGGGCACCGTGCGGGTGATCAAGGGGCTTCGTGACATCAGGACTCGGAGATCGTTGGGGGTGGGCGCCTGCTGCGCGTCCGGCTAACCTTAACAAGCGGCGGTCGTGGACGCCATGCATCGACATGCGGCACAGCATCCTCCGCAACGAGCGTGTCGCGCCCTTGCGGGCTGGATCACAGACGCAACACCGCGACACGATTCATGATGAAGACCAGCGCACTGCGATTTCGTCATCCTGTCACGCATTTCACTTGACCGCAGACGCGGCCAACTCGAAGATATTGTTTAGGGGTGTTGAGGATCGCCATGCTTGTGCAGGCTAGCCAAAGCCAATCCGGCTCGGCGCACGTCGTCGTGCTCGGCAATGAAAAGGGCGGATCCGGCAAATCGACCACCGCCCTGCACATCGCAGTTGCGCTCCTGAAGGCCGGCCAGCGCGTCGCCACCATTGACCTCGACTGCCGCCAGCAAAGCTTCACGCGCTACGTCAACAACCGTTCTGCCTGGGCGCGCCGGACCAAGCTCGATCTCGAGCTGCCGACGCATCGCTGCATCAAGCTCGGCGAGACCATGCAGGTCGCCGAGAACGAGAATTCCGAGTTCCTTCAATTCATGGAGGCGGTCTCGGCGGTCGAGAGCAATTTCGACTTCATCGTCATCGATACGCCCGGCACCGACAGCTATCTGATGCGGCTTGCCCATTCGATGGCCGATACGCTGGTCACGCCGATCAACGACAGCTTCCTCGATTTCGACGTGCTCGGCACCGTCGATCCCGCCAATTACGCGGTGACAGGGGAAAGCCATTACGCGGAGATGGTCCGCGACGTCAGGCGCAAGCGCCGCCAGCTTGACGGCTCGACGACCGACTGGATCGTGGTGCGCAATCGCCTGTCGATGCTCGGCTCCCGCAACAAGCAACTCGTCGCCGACGGACTGAAGGATCTGTCGCTGCGGCTCGGCTTCCGCTACGTCGACGGCTTCGCCGAGCGCGTCGTCTATCGCGAGTTTTTTCCGCGCGGCCTGACGGCGCTCGACGAGATCGACGAGGCCACGCTCGGCATGCGGCCCAATCTCGGCCATCTCACCGCGCGGGAAGAGGTGACGAGCCTGCTCCGCCAGCTCAAGCTGCCGCTCGACGAGCGCGGCCGCCGCCGTGCGGCAAATCGCGCCGAGTGGTTCAGTCAGGTCGACAAGCCGCTCGAGGTTCACGACATCCTCGGCGCCTAGGACGGTACGCCGCTACTTCCGGGCGATCATCGTAGCCGGTTCCCGCGGGAACTGAGCGCGCTCAAAGCCGTTTCATTCAATGTTAATCGCGAAATTGAACCCGATCGAGACGGGTTGCGTCGGATGGACATCTACATCCGGACGTAGCGGTATCGGAACGAGGTGCCCACCATTTGTGTGCGCCGCACAATGAAAGGGCTGCCGGATCACAAAATTTAGCCTTCCTGTCACGCGGCTGTGACATATATTAGGGAATAGGCGCGAAGGGGCCGAAGAGCTCCTCGAACAACACGATTTTCAACAGGGATCAGGCCGCAAGAGCCTGAGGCTGAGGACGAAAATGAAGCGTGGAATTGCCGTTCTGGTTTTTGTCAGTGCGCTCTGCGGCGTCGCCTATGTCACGGCGAGCAAGTGGGCCATCAAGCACGAGACCATCACCTTCTACGATCCTTCGCGCGACAACCGTCCCGTGCCTGTCGACATCGCGATCCGCCGCGACAAGGAAATGCAGGCCAATGCCGGCATGATCACCATGCCGGTCGCAGTGGTCAATCACGGCAACACCGTCAAGAACACCGAGTACGGCTTCCTTGCCAACGTCTTTGCGGCGCGCGGCTATCTCGTCCTCAGCCCGCAGCATGATTTGCCGACCGATCCGCCGATGGTGACCAAGCCCGGCGAGCTCTATGTCGGCCGCCTGCCGCAGATCCTGCGCGGCGTTGCCAACATCCATCTGGCGCTGCAGGAGATGAAGAAGGTTCAGCCCAACGCTGACTATTCGCGGGTGACGATGGTCGGCCATTCCATGGGCGGCGACATCACGATGTATTTCGCCAAGCAGTACCCGGATGAGGTCAAAAAGGTCGTGACGCTGGACAATCTCCGCGTTCCCTTCGTCACCGCCGGCAAGTTTAAGATCCTGTCGTTCCGTTCCAAGGATCCGCAGTTCAAGACCGATCCGGGCGTGATCCCGACTGACGAAGAGTGCGAGAAGGCCGGTATTCAGGTCGTGAAGACCGACTTCCAGCACAACGACATGCGTGACACCGGCCCGGATGGTGCCAAGAATTCGATCCAGGGCATGCTTGATAAATTCCTGAGCGACACTGACAGCGCGATCGCGCCGGTCGACACCACGTCGTCGCCGCCGAAGGTGCTCGAGCCCGGCCCGGTCGCTCTGATGGCACCCGCCAAAAGCTGATCTGAAACAAGAGCTGATCTGAAACAAGAGCTGATCCATTCAGCATAGCTGGAAACACGTCTCAAAGCCTCCGTCGGCTTCCGCCTGCGGAGGCTTTGCACATTGACCGGGCGGGGCACGCAATCCACATTGGTGGCATGAGACCAAGTGTGACCTCAGATGTCCGGCGACCCCATCAAGCCGCGCAATAGCGATGCCATCTCGGCGAGAGCCGAAAGTGACGATGCGTTGCCGCAGGCAAAGACCTCGACCTCGGAGGACGTCGCCGCCTTCGTCGCCAAGGCGCGTGCGCTGTCGCCGCATGCGCCCGGCGCGAAGGGCCGCTTGATTTTCGCGCTGGATGCGACCATGAGCCGGCAGCCGACCTGGGACATGGCCTGCGCGCTTCAGGCGGACATGTTTCGCGAAGCGGCGGCACTTGGCAGCCTCGACATCCGGCTGGTCTACTATCGCGGCTTCAACGAATGCCGTGCCACCGGGTGGATTTCGGACAGCGGCAAGCTTGCGACGCTGATGAGCAAGATCGATTGCCGCGGCGGCGACACCCAGATCGGCAGGGTGCTGACCGACGCCCGGCGTGAGGCGGTCGCATCGGGCGTGCGTGCCGTGGTCTTCGTCGGCGACGCCATGGAGGAGAAAGTCGACGCGCTTTGCGCCAAGGCCGGCGAGCTCGGCATGCTGAAGGTGCCGGTGTTCCTGTTTCAGGAAGGCCATGATGCGGTCGCCGAACGGGCGTTTCGCGAGATCGCGCGCCTGACCGGCGGCGCGTGGTGCCGGTTCGATCCGGGCGCGGCAGCGCAGCTGCGCGAGCTGTTGCGAGCCGCTGCGGCCTATGCTGCTGGTGGCCGTGAGGCGCTGCTGAGATTGGCGAAGACCGCGAATGGCGCGGCGCAGCTGATTGGACAGATGAAGTAGCAGGTCAAGCCGGCGCGGCCCTCGGCCGAAGTGGAGCCAATGCATTCTGCCGGAAGGGCGACTATATTCACGCCATGACTCTGATCGCCGGCCTTGTCGCCGTTATCACGCTCTACCTGTTGCTCCAGATGTTCCGCGCCGCCAATCCGGCGGTACTGGCGCGCGCCATCAAGGTCGGGGGCGGCGTCGTCGCGCTCGCGGTAGCCGCCTTCACGGGCATGAAGGGCGAACTGGCGGTTGCGATCCCGCTCGGACTATTCGGTGCCGGACTGCTCGGCTGGACACCGTTGGCGAATGCGGGCTTCGGCAATATCGGAGGCTTGTTCGGCGGTGGCGCGGCACGCTCGCCCAACCAGAGCTCGCGCGTGCGTTCGCAATTCCTGGACATGCGGCTCGATCACGAGTCCGGCCAGCTCTCGGGCCAGATCGTCGCCGGGCCTCACGCCGGGCACGGTCTCGACGAGTTCGATCTTGCAAGCCTGCTGGCGATGGTCCCGGCGTTCGACGCCGAGAGCGTGGCCTTACTTGAAAGCTATCTGGACCGCCGGTTTCCCGCTTGGCGTCAGAACGCGCAGGGCAACGCGGCAGGGGGGCAGCGCCGCACGGCGTCGAGCGGCAAAATGACGGCGGAGGAGGCCTATCAGATCCTTGGCTTGCAGCCGGGGGCGGGGCGCGACGACATCAGCCGGGCGCACAAGTCCCTCATGAAGAAACTGCATCCCGACCAGGGGGGCTCGACGTACCTCGCTGCCCGTGTAAACGAGGCCAAGGATACTCTGCTTCGTACGCATAACGGCTAACTCCGGCACCACGCTACAAACGCCCGTACCGCGTGATCTCCGCTTGCTCTGTCTGCCGTCGCCCGATGCCCGCCATTGTCGGCGTGGTCGATCCCTTGAGTAAAGTTTTAACTGTAAATCCTTGACGAGAGGTTGTCGCGGAACAGCCTCCCGCGCCACCGCCCCCAAAAACAAAAATGCCCGCGCAGGGCGCGGGCATTTCGCCGGAGGGGTAGGAAAGATCAGTTGCGGACGGTCATGCAGGAGATGTCGGCGCGCTTCAGCGCCTTGCACACCGCTTCGGCCTGGTCCCGCTCGAGCCCGGCAAAGCGGGCGCGGTAGAGCTTGCGATTGTCCCTGGCGACGACAGGCTCGGTGAACGGATCGGCCTTGCTGAGCAGGCCGCGGGCTGAGCTGCGGGCGGCTTCAATTCGCTGCTGGGCCTCGGTCTCGCTCTCGAGCGCGCCGACCTGGACGATCCAGCCGCTATGGGTGGCGACCGGCTTGGTGGTGGCGCTCATCTGGATCGGCTGCGGTGCCGGATCGGCGGAGGCAAGCTTGGCGACCGGGGCGGGCGCCGGGGCAGCGGCGGCGGACGCCGGCAGCACGCCGAGAATGCCATTGCCGGTGCCGAAGCCCGCCGGCTGCTGCGGCATCTCGGTCCGGGCGACCTCGGCCCGGGCGGGCTCCGGCTTGTTGATGATGTCGGCCCTGGCGACGACAGCGCCGGAGGTCTCGGCGACGTCGCTGCGGGGCGAAATCGTGTTGGTGACTTGCGGCGCGACCGGGGTCGGGGCGGCGGACGCGACCTTGACCGCGCCGGCCTTGACCTGAACCGTCTTGACCCGGACCGGCTTCATCGGCTCGGACGAACCCGGAATGAGGGAGAGCGGCTGGCTCGAGATCACGCCATTGGTGAGCGGCGCGGGCTCGATCTTGGACTCCATCGGCTTGGCTTCGGGCTTGGGCTGGGCCGGCGGCATCGCGGCGGTCGCAGCTGCAAGGGCCGACAGGCGCGAGGCGGGACGCGCCGCGGGTGCCTCGGGCGCAGGAGCGGACGCGACCTGAACCGGCGCAGCGGGACGGGCCGGGGTATCCGAAGCATCGGCGACGTCGGTGCCGGTGTCGGCGCTGTTGCGCTCGCTCACCGCCACGACAGTGTGGGCGGTCGCGCCCTTATCGAGATTTTCCGCGAGCAGATTGCGCATGATGGCGTCGCGCGAGCCGCCGCTGCGGCCGCCGAGCACCACGCCGATCAGATGGCGGTTGCCGCGGCGCATCGAGGTCACGAGGTTGAAGCCGGAGGCGCGGGTGTAGCCGGTCTTGATGCCGTCCACGCCCTCGACGCTGCCGAGCAGGTGATTGTGGTTGCGGATCTGCTCGCCGCGCCAGGTGAACGAGGTGGTTGAGAAATAGCGATAGTAGCGCGGGAAGCGCTCCTGGATGGCGCGGCCGAGCGTGGCCTGGTCGCGTGCGGTCGTCACCTGCTCGTCGTTGGGAAGGCCGTTCGCATTGCGGTAGACCGTCTTGGACATGCCGAGCGCGCGCGCCTTGCGCGTCATCATCGCTGCGAAATCGTCCTCGTCGCCGCCGATCGCTTCGGCGATCACAACAGCGGCGTCATTGGCGGAGCGGGTGACGAGACCCTTGATCGCATCCTCGACGCGGATGGTTTGGCCGGCACGCAGATTGAGCTTGGTCGGATCCTGATCAGCGGCGTGCTGCGACACCGGCATCTCGGTGTCGAGCTTCATCTTGCCGGATTCGAGACGCTCGAACAGCAAGTAGAGCGTCATGATCTTGGTGAGCGAGGCGGGATGGCGAAGCCCGTCGGGGCTGGTCGACTGGAGCACCGCGCCGGAATTGCCGTCGACGATGATCGACGAGAATTGCGGGCTGTAGCTTTCGGAAACGTCGCGATGATGCACCCGGTGGTGCGCGTAGTGGCGCCGATGGCGCCGCGCGTCGGCGGCATCGGTGGTGAAGATCACGGCTGTGGTGACCGTGAGAAGCCCGAAAACGCCAACCCGCGCCAAGCGCGAGGAAGACCAGTTGTTACGAAGCATGGAACCCCGTCCCCGTTTTGTGACTTGATCACCGGCTCGTGAGGCGAAATTGTGCCCTGCGGACCCGGGATCATTACCTGCTCAGGCTGTCCCTCCGCTGGTGCTCGCCACGGGAGACGTTGGGCCTGAGCCGCTATTCTGGCTAAGGTGATGTTCTCACACGGCTTTTGACCGCTTGCAGAAGGTGAACACGTCCAGGGAATCAGGGTAGGGGCCCGCGGTTTCCAAAAGCTTAAGGAACCCTTGCGGGAAAGCCCCGGAATCTCCGTAACTTGCATCTATTTTTGTGCGCCGCACAAGATTCTTGACTTTTTTGTGCGTTGCACTAATTGTGTGCAGAGGTCAGGGGCCGGGGCTTCCGGACGCGAGCCAGGGAAAAGGATTCCAAGATGTTCAAGGTTGAAGACTTTCAGAACTACGGGAAAGAGCATTTCGAGACGTGCGTTGCTTCCGCGACTTCGGTGCAGCACGGTCTCCAGGCGATCGCCAGCGCTTATGGCGACTACACCAAGAAGTCTTTTGAAGACACCAAGTCCTTCGTCGAGAAGCTTTCCGGCGTGAAGTCGCTGGACAAGGCGATGGAAGCCCAGACCGATTTCGCCCGTTCCGCCTACGAGACCTTCGTCGCGGAATCGCAGAAGATCGCCGGCCTCTACAGCGACCTCGCCAAGCAGGCGTTCAAGCCGGTCGAGACGGTCGTGTCGAAGTTCACCCCGGCCGCCCAGTAACCCTTTCGAAACCTGCTGGAATCGAAAAAGCCCGGCTGGTTCAGCCGGGCTTTTTTGCGAGCGGCGACAGTCAAGACGTTGGACACGAGGTACCCGGGACGGGCGGCGTCGTCCCGCTAGTGATGGTCGGCACAAAGCTCGTTTGGCGAGGGTACAGATAGTAGCTGTCGCTGAGCGCAACTGTCCCGCTGATCGTGTAGCCGAGGTTAGGCGTATAGAAGTACGTCGCCTCACCGAGGATAAGCCCAGCTGTCGTCGGCACCCCCGTCAGGGATGTCGGCAGGTTGACGGTTGTTCCGGTCGTTCTTGCCGTGCCGTTAAGCGACTGACTCCAGACCACCTTGGCCGTGACGTTGTCGCCGGTCGGCTGCACCTCCGAGACGGTCACCACGGCCTTGGTGATGTCATAGGGTGAAAGGACTTTCGACGAGGCGTCGAGAATGCCGGTGACGTCGGTCGTGGTCACGCACTTATTCTGTGACAGAATATCGGCGATGGTATGCACCGTAGCCGTGACCTTGACGTTGATCGACAGCGCGTTGCCGAGTTCGACTCCGCCTATGCAAAGCAGCAGCATGAACGGCAGCACGATAGCAAGCTCGATGGCTGCCACGCCATTTTCGTCGGCTCGGAATTCCCTCAGGCGCATGGGCAAGCGGGTCATTGATAGGGCTCGTTTTGGAAAGCGGCGGATGCTGTGATCTGGCGATTGCCGTTGGGCAGGTTCGCAAGGGTAAAGCCGAGCGGTCCCATGAAGACCGGCCATTGGTAGATCACCGCCACGATGACCTTGTCGGAAGGACCGCCCGGGTTGTAGGGCCAGTTGTTGGCGACACTGCCGTCGGCTTTGAAAGTCAATGTCGGCGCAGCCGCGCTCAACGCCGCCCAGCTGCTCCCGGACTGAACGCTGATCATCAGATTGTTGCAGTTGAAGATGATACGGACCTGCGAGCAGACCAACGTCGAAAATTGGGTCTGCGTCATGCCGGCCGCCTGTACCTGGCCGGTCATGACCTGGCGCGCCGACTGCTGCACGACCTGCTGAAGCAGCTGCTGGCCGAAGAATACCAGGAAGATCTGGATGATTCCGACCAGCAGCGCGATGAATATCGGTGCAACGAGGGCGAACTCGACTGCGTTCGCGCCGTCTTCGTCTTTGCGGAAAGTTGCGAACAGCTCGCGAAGGCGTCGCTTTCCGGATGCTGCTCGCAGCTTGGGCATGAGGTTGACTCAGTTGGTCAGGTGAGGGGCCGTTTCCACGACCAACAGGAACAGTTTCTTGAGTGCGTCGGTGATGTCGCCGCCCGATTGTACGTCGTAGAACAAGCCGGGCGACGCGCAGGATTTCGCATTTTGCGCGATCTGTCCGGTCGACGACGAGGGATTGTTGAATGGCGCGATGTAGGAGGTGTACCAATTGTTGCCTGTGAGCGGCAGGTACTCGGTATAAAGCACCGCGATGCGAATTCCCCGGTCCCTGATCGTCTTACATATCGACGTATTGATCGGTTGCTGACACCGATACTTGGAGCCGTTGGCAAGCGGCGTTCCGCTGCAGGACGAGCTCAGCGACACCATCTTGTCGTCAACCCCGTCGGTAACGAGGAACACCACTTCCTGAGGCGTATCCCCGGTCTGATTTGACCCTCCGCCGGGCAAGGGCATGAGGGCGTTGACGCTTGAGAGCGCGTTCTCGATGTCGGTGCCGTAGTCGGTGGTGATGCTGCATCCCGAGAGCACGCAGTTCTGATGGTCGACGGTGACAAGCGAAATGTTGTTGGCGGCCGAGGTCGCGGCACTGGTCAGGTCGGCGGATGGCAGCCCCGACGGCGCATAGACGGTGTTGAACCCGTAGTCGAACGTGTAGATCGCGGCCTTGTAGGTGTTGTTCTGCGTCGCCTGCACGGTTTTCGCGGTGCTCATGAGACTTGCGGTCGCCTGCGCCACGAGGTCGATGCGCAGCGTGACGTTGTTGCTGCGCGCGATGCTGAGGTTGTCCTTGGTCGAGGAGTTTGCGCCGCTGTCGAGATTGGGATGCGCTTCGTGACAGGCGAACGCGCAGTTCTTCGAGCCGGAGGGCTGGCTCGCTGTGGCCGTAGTCAATTTAGTGATATCGTCCGATGTCGCTGCAATTCCCATTGATGGCGAGTCGTCAAGCAGCAGGTAGAAGTTGATGTTCGGCGCGCCGGAGGCGCTGGCCGTCGCTGCGCCCCTGATCGGCCACACGGGGGCACCGAGCAACGTCGGGAAGGCGTTGCTGGAGTTCGCGGTGTAGCTGACGGTCGCAGTGCGCACCAGGCCGAGGTTGCCGACGTTGACCGTCAGGACGGGATTCCCTGTCAGGCCGCCGGCGATCGCGTTCGCCGTCGCATTGAAGATATTCGTGGCGGTCGTCTGTGCGACTGTCGTGCTTTGGGCCATCATCGACGGCGTCACGGCCGCGATTGCGGCGGCATCGGCCGCGGCGTCCAGCTGCGATTGGCGGCGTTGGGCCTGGGTGTAATCGAGCGTCATGCCCAACAAATAGATGGTCGGGAACAGCATGATCGCGAAGATGACGGCGACGTTGCCTTGCTCGGCCGCGGCAAAACGAGCCAGGGGTCGACGAGTGCACCGGGCGGCGGGCAGGCGAAACATGACGTTCCTCGAAATCTCTGGTTTGCCTGATTTCAGGCCGCGCGGTTGAACATCAGGTAAACTCGCCCGTACAAAACCGGGGCCGATTGCGCGCAAATGGTCGCGCCGCCGCCGCCGAAACGGTTTCTGGTTAACGTCGGTGAAACCGAGGACGGATTATTTTGGCAAATCGGTCCGGATTGGTTAACCTTGGCCCGGATCGCCCGGACCGGGAATCGGGACCGTCGCGGCCGCATCGGCTGGCCTTTGCATGCTTGCGGCGAGCCGGGGGCGGGCCCATATTCCCGGCAATCGATCCGGCTCCGACCGGACCGGTTGGAAGCGGCGATCCGACAAGGCGGTGCGCCAGCGCCAGGCTCCCGACTGCGGGGCCGCGCCGCAAACCGTCATACGCTTCCGTGGGGAACTTGAACGCCTGAGCCATGCCGCAACTGTCTTCCAGACTAGACCTGACCGCGGCCGCCGCCGCCCACGCTCCCCGGATGAGCAACGATGAGAACCGTTCCGGCGGCCCGGCGGGTCCGAACACATCCGTCATCACCAAGGCCAAACCAAAGACCAAGCGGCCCAACCTCTATCGCGTGCTGATCCTCAACGACGACTACACGCCGATGGAGTTCGTCGTCCATGTGCTGGAGAAGTTCTTCCAGAAGGACGTCGAGGCCGCGACCAAGATCATGCTGCATGTCCATCATCACGGGATCGGTGAGTGCGGCGTGTTCACCTACGAGATTGCCGAGACCAAGGTGACGCAGGTGATGGATTTTGCCCGCAAGCACCAGCACCCGCTGCAATGCGTGATGGAAAAGAAGTAACCGCGCGTTCGAATCCCCGAGGTCTTCAGATCGGTTCTGTTCGTGCGGTGTGTGACGTCAGCGGATACCGCTGCACGATCGGGCGAAAATCAGCGCCGACGCCAATCCTGCCCAAATGGGCAGTTTTGCCCAAATCGGAACGGGTTTTGCATCGAGAATGCGGTGGGCGCGTAATGCTCATCGAGTCGCGGAACCGGTCTTTTGCCGCGGTCTTGTATAACTATATGTGACAAAGGTTGTTGTTGCCTGACCGGGCGATGGCGATCATGATGGTGGGGGCCATAGAGGACGCGAATGCCGACTTTTTCCCAAAGCCTTGAACAATCCCTGCATCGTGCGCTGGCGATCGCCAATGAGCGTCATCACCAATACGCGACGCTCGAGCATCTCCTGCTCTCCTTGATCGATGACTCCGATGCAGCCGCCGTCATGCGTGCCTGCAGCGTCGATCTCGACAAGCTCCGCACGAGCCTCGTCAATTATCTTGAGACTGAATTCGAAAATCTGGTGACGGATGGTGCCGACGACGCCAAGCCGACCGCCGGTTTCCAGCGCGTGATCCAGCGCGCGGTGATCCACGTGCAATCGTCCGGCCGCGAAGAGGTGACCGGCGCGAACGTGCTGATCGCGATCTTTGCCGAGCGCGAGAGTCATGCCGCGTACTTCCTGCAGGAGCAGGACATGACGCGCTACGATGCCGTCAACTACATCAGCCACGGCATTGCCAAGCGGCCGGGCGTCTCCGAGGCGCGGCCGGTGCGCGGCGTCGACGAGGAGACCGAGACCAAGGGTGCCGAGGACGCCAAGAAGAAGGGCGAGGCGCTCGAGACCTATTGCGTCAACCTCAACAAGAAGGCGCGTGACGGCAAGATCGATCCGGTGATCGGGCGCAATTCCGAGATCAACCGCGCGATCCAGGTGCTGTGCCGCCGCCAGAAGAACAATCCGCTGTTCGTGGGCGAGGCCGGCGTCGGCAAGACCGCGATCGCGGAGGGGCTGGCCAAGCGCATCGTCGACAGCGAGGTGCCGGAGGTGCTGGCGGCTGCGACCGTGTTCTCGCTCGACATGGGCACGCTGCTCGCGGGCACGCGCTATCGCGGCGACTTCGAGGAACGCCTCAAGCAGGTGCTGAAGGAGCTCGAGGCGCATCCCAACGCCATCCTGTTCATCGACGAGATCCACACCGTGATCGGTGCCGGCGCGACGTCGGGCGGCGCAATGGACGCATCGAACCTGCTCAAGCCTGCGCTCGCCTCGGGCACGATCCGCTGCATGGGCTCGACCACCTACAAGGAATACCGTCAGCACTTCGAGAAGGACCGCGCGCTGGTGCGGCGCTTCCAGAAGATCGACATCAACGAGCCGACGGTCGAGGATGCCATCGCCATCCTCAAGGGCCTCAAGCCGTACTTCGAGGACTATCACCGGCTGAAGTACACCAATGAGGCGATCGAGGCGGCGGTGCAGCTCTCCTCGCGCTACATTCACGACCGCAAGCTGCCCGACAAGGCGATCGACGTGATCGACGAGTCCGGCGCGGCGCAGATGCTGGTCGCCGAGAACAAGCGCAAGAAGACCATCGGCATCAAGGAGATCGAAACCACGATCGCCTCGATGGCGCGGATTCCGCCGAAGAGCGTGTCGAAGGACGACGCCGAGGTGCTCAAGCATCTCGAGCAGACCCTGAAGCGCACCGTGTTCGGCCAGGACAAGGCAATCGAGTCGCTTGCCGCTTCGATCAAGCTCGCACGCGCGGGTCTGCGCGAGCCGGAGAAGCCGATCGGCTGCTATTTGTTCTCGGGTCCGACCGGCGTCGGCAAGACCGAAGTCGCAAAGCAGCTGGCGGCGTCGCTCGGCGTCGAGCTGCTGCGTTTCGACATGTCCGAATACATGGAGCGGCACACCGTGTCGCGCCTGATCGGCGCGCCTCCCGGCTATGTCGGCTTCGACCAGGGCGGCCTCCTGACCGACGGCGTCGACCAGCACCCGCATTGCGTGGTGCTGCTCGATGAAATCGAGAAGGCGCATCCCGACCTCTACAACGTGCTCTTGCAGATCATGGATCACGGCCGGCTCACCGACCACAACGGCAAGCAGGTCAACTTCCGCAACGTGATCCTGATCATGACCACGAATGCAGGTGCTTCGGATCTCGCCAAGCAGGCGTTCGGCTTCACGCGCTCCAAGCGGGAAGGCGACGACCACGAGGCAATCAACCGGCAGTTCGCGCCGGAATTCCGCAACCGTCTCGATGCCATCGTCTCGTTCAGCCATCTCAGCGTCGAGGTGATCGGCACGGTGGTCGAGAAGTTCGTGCTTCAGCTCGAAGCGCAGCTCGGCGACCGCGACGTCACCATCGAGCTGTCCGAGCCTGCCAAGACCTGGCTGGTCCAGCACGGCTATGACGAGCAGATGGGTGCGCGGCCGATGGCCCGCGTCATCCAGGAGCACATCAAGAAGCCGCTGGCTGACGAGGTGCTGTTCGGCAAGCTCAAGGGTGGCGGCCACGTCCGCGTCGTCCTGGTCAAGGACGAGGCCGACGAGACCAAGGAGAAGATCGGTTTCGAGTTCGTCGAGGGCCCGGTCACGCCGAAGCAGGAAAAGCTGCCCGGCGCTCGCAAGCGCCCGCCAGGCAAGCCCAACAAGCCGGGCGGCCCCGGCGGCTCCAAGGGGCCGACCTCGAAGGGCCCGCTGGTCAAGGCTTGATCGGCGCATCATGAATCGAAAAGGCCGGCTGAAAAACCGGCCTTTTTATTTACCTGCATCGTGCGTCTCGGAGATTATTCACCGCGCAGGCGCTGGTCGTCCTGCACCCGAACGTGTTCAGCGCCGCGCGCACCCGTGGGCGATAGCCGCAGCATGCTCAGCATCGCGCCGCACATGGCAAATCCGACGCCGGTGAGAAGCGCGATCCGGGTTCCCTCGACCGGATAGCGGCCGAGGAACAGCGCGACCAGCGCAGCTCCGGTGGTCTGGCCCAGAAGGCGCGCCGTGCCGAGCATGCCGCTAGCGCCGCCGGAGCGCTCGCGCGGGGCGGCCGCGATCATGGTGCGGTTGTTGGGCGTCTGGAACAGGCCGAAGCCGGCGCCCGCCAGCGCCATCCGCCAGACCACGTCGAGCGGCGTCGGGCTTACGGGCAGGAAGGCGAGCGCGGCGAGGCCACAGGCGAACAGCGTCAGCCCGATGCCGCCGAGCAGGCCGGCCGGATAGTGCTCGACCAGGCGGCCGGCGAGGGGGGCTGCGAACGCCACTGCGATCGGCCACGGCGTGATCAAGAGGCCCATATGCACGGCCGAATAACCGAAGCGGCTCTGCAGGTAGAAGGGGATCGCAACGAAGGCCAGCATCTGCCCGCAGAACGAGGCAATCGAGGTCGCAATCGACAGCCCGAATACCGGGATGCGCAACAGGTCGACCGGCAGCAGCGGCGACTTCATGTGCGTTTCGCGATAGATGAGCAATGCGCCAGCGACGATTGCGACGGCGAACTGGACAAGGCAGGTGATTGTCGCCTCGCCGTGACCGACGCTGTCGATCGCGGCGATGCCGACGCCGAAGGTGATCGCCGAGAGTCCCGCGCTCTGCCAGTCGAAGGAATGGCTCGCCGGCGTCGTATGCGGCAGGCTGCGCAGGCCGAGCACGAGCGTGACCACGCCGAGCGGAACGTTGATGGCGAACAGCCAGGGCCAGCTGCCGACTGCGAGGATGCCGGCGGCGAGCGTCGGTCCGACCGCGGCGGAGAAGGCGACGACGAGCGCGTTGAGCCCGATGCCGCGGCCGAGCAGGTTGCGAGGATAGGTGAAGCGAACCAGCGCCGAGTTGACGCTCATGATGCCGGCTGCGCCAAACCCCTGGATGATGCGCGCGGTCGTGAGCAACGGCAGCGTATGCGCCAGTGCGCAGAATGCGGATGCGAGCGTGAACAGCGCGAGCCCGACCAGATAGACGCGGCGATATCCGACGATCTCGCCGAGCGAGGCCAGCGGCAACAGCGAGATGGTGATCGCGAGCTGGTAGCCGTTGACGATCCAGATCGAGAAGGCCGGGCTTGCGTTCAGGTCGGTTGCGATCGTCGGCAGCGCGACATTGGCGATCGCGCTGTCGACGACGGCCATGAGGATGCCGAGCGCAATGGTCAGGATCGCCTGATTGCGCTCGGGCTGGGGCAGGCCGTCGGAATGCTCGATCGGAACGGACGACATGGTGGAGGCGTGCTTGATTCGAGCCGTGATGATCTCCGGATTAGGAAATTGCGCGATGCATCGCAACCCGGCAGGACACGGACGGTTCCTGTGCCGGATGCAGGTCTCCCGGCGTCACGGACATGAGTAGCGCGGCCCCGCTTGATGCAATCCAGGCCGGGCCGCGCTCAACGTTCGCTTTCTTACACCGGCGGCGGGTTGCGGTCGGAGAAGGTCCCCCGCTGGTGCCAGTATGGGTAGGGCAGCGTCACGTTGCTTGCGGCATTGAGCTTTGCGATCTGGTCTTTGGTCAACGACCATCCGACCGCGCTGAGGTTTTCGCGCAGCTGCGTTTCGTTGCGGGCGCCGATGATCAGCGTCGAGACAGTCGGACGCTCCAGCAGCCAGTTCAGCGCGATCTGGGAGACGCTCTTGCCGGTCTCCTTTGCGACCTCGTCGATGGCCTCGACGACGCGATAGACATGCTCGTCCGGCACCGGCGGCCCGAAATCTGCAGTCTGGGGCAAGCGGCTCACTTCAGGCTTCGGCTGGCCACGGCGGATCTTTCCGGTGAGGCGGCCCCATCCGAGCGGCGACCAGACCACGGCGCCGAGCCCCTGATCGAGACCGAGCGGCATCAGCTCCCACTCATAGTCGCGCCCGACCAGCGAATAGTAGGTCTGGTTGGCGACGTAGCGGGGGAAACCGTGCTTGTCGGCAACGCCAAGCGACTTCATCAGATGCCAGCCCGAGAAATTCGAGACGCCGACATAACGGATCTTGCCGGCGCGCACGAGCACGTCGAGGGTGCTCAGCACCTCTTCCGGCGGGGTGAAGGCATCGAAGCCGTGGAGCTGGAACAGATCGATATAGTCGGTGCCGAGCCGGCTCAGTGAGGCGTCGATGGCGGTGAGCAGATGCTGCCGTGACGAGCCGATGTCGTTGTGACCGTCGCCGAAGCGGAACGTGGCCTTGGTGGAGACCAGCACCTTGTCGCGGCGGCCCTTGATGGCCTCGCCGAGGACCCGTTCGGATTCACCGAGCGAATAGACATCGGCGGTGTCGAACATCGACACGCCGGCCTCGAGACAAATGTCCAGAAGGCGCCGCGCTTCCGTGGCGTCGGTCGTTCCCCAAGCTGCGAGGCGGCCGACGCCGCCGAACGTGCCCGTGCCAAGGCTCAAAGCAGGCACCATGAGGCCGGACCGGCCCAAGCGTCGGTATTCCATCGAACTGCTCCTCGCGACCGCTGATTGATCGGCGCGGCCTTGGAAGTAGATCGTAATGCAAGCAGGCGCGTTGTCCTATCGTGCACCGGCATACCCGCCTTGCTTGGAAAATGGCCTAGTCGTGCAGACGCATGTCATCGAATGCTGCATTTGCGACGCGCGCACCGACCATCGTTGCAGCATGTTGCGCTTCGATCCTCGTGGCGGACGAGGGGACGCAGGCAGGTTCGCTGTCACGCGCCTGCCGCGGCAGGAGCGTCAAGCCCCAGCCCACCAGGACCAGCGCCGCGAGCCGAATCGCGATCACGCCCAGCAGCAGCTCCGGGCCGCTTATCGTCGCACGAGTCCTCATGCACGCCAGCCTGATCCAGGCCGCAAGGCCTGGCAATCTGGAATTGGCGAGCATTGCCTTCGCCCGAGACGAAGGCTCGCAATGATGGCTGACCGGAACGGATCTCAGTGCCGCAGCTGACTCTGCCGGAAGTCACGCGGTGACATGCCGAAATGCTCGCGGAAGACGCGGCCGAAATGCGAGAGGTCGTTGAAGCCCCAGGCAAACGCAATCTCACTGATATGGCGGCGGCTGAGCACGGGCGAGGCGAGGTCGCGTTTGCACTGGGCGAGCCGCTCGGCGAGCACATGGCGCTGGAACGAGGTGTCCTCGTCGGCGAGGAGATCGTTGACGTAGCGCGAGGAGATGCCGAGCGCGGCGGCGGTCTCGGCGAGCGAAAGGTCGGGGTCGGCGAGGCGTGTGCGGATATGCGCCTTGAGCCGGTAGAGCAGAGCGGAGCGATGGGTCGAGGACGGCAGCGACGTCGCACCGAGCCGTTCGCTCAGCGCCATGGCGAGCAGGTCGACGGCTTGCTCGGACAGGGCAGCGGCGCTATTGGGCGCGAGCCGGTCCGCGCTCTGGCAGAGGCGGAAGATGAAATCATAGGCGAGCCGCTCGAGCGGCACATCGGCCGCGAATGTGATCGCGGTGAGTGTTTCGGTGCCGCCGAGCCGGCGCTGCAACATCTCGCGGGGCACTTTGAAGATGGTCTGGGAGAACGTGTCCCTGAACTTCAGCTCATAGGGACGCGTGGTGTCGTAGAGCGCGAACTCGCCGGGATGGATCACGGTCTCTCGACCATCCTGCACTACGCCGCCGTCGCCGCGATGGCCGAGCGCAACGAGAACATAATCCTGATCCGAGCGCGCGATGCGCGAGGGCGTGCGGAAAACGTGCTGACGGTCCGAGCAGACCTCGGAGCAAACGGCCTTGCCGAGCGCGACTTGCGTGACCGAGCCGTGAAAAGCACTGCCGAGGTCCGACTTGCAGTCGAGCCCGACGAAGACGTCGCAGACGATGTCCTGCCAGAGGGCGAGCCGGCGGTAGCCGGGGCTGCCGTCTGTCGTGAACTGGATTGGCATCTCACAGGCCTCCCTTTCACATCCAGCAAAACCGCATGGTGGCGCAGATCCAGCCTGGCCGCAGGCAAGTTCCGTACCGGGGCGGGGATTCCTTCCAGTCGAGTTTTTGTTCCGCCGCGGTCGAGCGCGCGGCCGCCCGGCTTGGCCCAATAGACTGCATCGGACGTGGTCTCCGATCAACCGGCAATGGAGGCGGCAATGGGCATCGAACATCCGAAATACAAGGTCGCGGTGGTGCAGGCGGCGCCCGCCTGGCTCGACCTCGACGCCTCGATCGACAAGTCGATCGCGCTGATCAGGGACGCCGCGGAGAAAGGCGCCAAGCTGATCGCCTTTCCGGAGGCCTTCATCCCCGGTTACCCCTGGCATATCTGGATGGACTCGCCGGCCTGGGCGATCGGCCGCGGCTTCGTGCAGCGCTATTTCGACAATTCGCTGTCCTATGACAGCCCGCAGGCCGAGCGGCTGCGCGACGCCGTCCGCAAGGCGAAGCTCACCGCCGTGATCGGCCTGTCCGAGCGCGACGGCGGCAGCCTTTATCTGGCGCAATGGCTGATCGGGCCGGACGGCGAGACCATCGCCAAGCGCCGCAAGTTGCGGCCGACCCATGCCGAGCGCACCGTCTATGGCGAGGGCGACGGCAGCGATCTTGCGGTCCATGCCCGCCCCGACATCGGCCGTATCGGCGCGCTGTGCTGCTGGGAGCATCTCCAGCCTCTGTCGAAATACGCCATGTACGCCCAGAACGAGCAGGTGCACGTTGCGGCCTGGCCGAGCTTTTCGCTGTACGACCCCTTTGCGCCGGCGCTCGGCGCCGAGGTCAATAACGCCGCTTCGCGGGTCTATGCGGTCGAGGGCTCCTGCTTCGTGCTCGCACCTTGTGCGACGGTCTCGCAGGCGATGATCGACGAGCTCTGCGACCGGCCGGACAAGAACGCGCTGCTGCATGTCGGCGGCGGCTTTGCCGCGATCTACGGGCCAGACGGCAGCCAGATCGGCGACAAGCTGGCGCCGGACCAGGAGGGGCTGCTGATCGCCGAGATCGACCTCGGCGCCATCGGTGTCGCCAAGAACGCGGCCGATCCCGCCGGGCACTATTCGCGGCCCGACGTCACGCGGCTGCTGCTCAACAAGAAGCGATACCAGCGCGTCGAGCAGTTTGCGCTTCCGGTCGACACTGTCGAGCCCACGGAGGTCGGGGCAGCGGCGAGCTGATAGCTGAAATCAAGGGGAGCGCACGATCATGGAATCCGCAATTCCGCTACATCTCGAAGCCCAGCGCACGCGCCACAAGCGCGTGCCGGACGACTACCAGCCGCCATATCCGTCCTTCGTGGCGCGCTATAAGCCCGTGGTCGGCCGTGTCGTGATGGCCTATTTCGGTGTGCAGTATCATGGGCCGACGCCGCCATCTGCGACGGAAGCGCTCACCGAGATCGCCGGGCTGTTCGCCGGCGAGGGTGGTCCCTCGCATTGGGACCGTGCGCACTATGTTGACCAGGCCGGTTATGCGAACATTGTCTCGGTCGCTTATTGGGACGACATCGCGCGCTTCGACGGCTGGTTCGCGCCGACACGCGAGGCGTGGACCGGAAAGCACCGCGACGGGATCGGCACCTTCATCGAGGTGCTGCGTCCCACTGTGGCGCGGCACGAGACACTGTTCTCCTCGCTCGGCAGGCCCGAAGGTGTCGCGGTGATCGCCGACGGCATGAGCGGCGAAGTGCAGGAGCATGCTTATTGGGGTGGCATGCGCGACCGCATTCCGTTGTCGCAGACCGATCCGATGTCGCCGGGCGGCAATCCCGAGCTGATCCGCGACGGCGCACGGCTGCGCGTGAACGCGCATGACAATCTCTGCCTGATCCGCTCCGGGCAGGACTGGAGCGATACCGAGGCGTCCGAGCGCAAGCTCTATCTCGACGACGTCGAGCCGGTGCTCCGCGAGGGCATGGATTTTCTGCGCGACGACGGGCTCAGTATCGGCTGCTATGCCAACCGCTACATGCAGGTGCTTTCAGCCGACGGTCGGGTGAGCGAAAAGTCCTACGGTCAGAGCTGGTGGAAAAGTCTCGCCGCACTGGAGCGCTGGGCGGAATCGCATCCGACCCACGTAAAGATCTTCGGTGCGGCGATGAAATATCTCTCGACGCTGGGGCCGTCAGCAAAGCTGCGGCTTTATCACGAGGTCACGGTGGCCGCCGCCGACGAGCAGTTCTTCGAATATCTGAGCTGCCATCCGAAGACGGGGATGCTTGCGGCGGTCGAAACTGTTGCCGCCTAAGCGGCGCAGTGGCCGAGCAGCTCCGGATGTGCGGCGCAGATGTGATGCGCGCCGGCGTGCCGCAGCTCGGCCTCGCTGCCATAGCCATAGAGCACGCCGATCGCCGTCATGCCGTTGGTTCGGGCGCCGACCACGTCATGGCTGCGGTCGCCGATCATGATGGCGCTGCCCGCATCGACCCTGGTCTCATCGAGCGCGTAGCGGAGCAGCTCGCGCTTGTCGACGCGCGTGCCGTCGAGCTCGGAGCCGAACACGCGCTCGAAATAGGGCTTTAGGCCGAAATGATCGACGATGCGGCTGGCGTAGACGGCGGGCTTGCTGGTCGCAACGAACATGCGCTGGTCGGTCGCGGCAATCGTCGTCAGCGTGTCGACAATACCGGCATAGGCCTCGTTCTCGAACAGGCCGATGTCGCTAAAGCGCTCGCGATAGAGCAGCAGTGCCTGGTCGGCCAGCGCATCGGTTCCGGTGAGCTTCTTCAGGCTCGCATGCAGCGGCGGCCCGATGCACCAGGTCAGCTCGTCCTCACTCGGCACCGCGAGGCTCAGCCGCTCCAGCGCGTACTGGATCGAGCGGGTGATCCCGGGTTTCGGATTGGTTAGCGTGCCGTCGAGATCGAAAAAAATAGTCGCCATCAGGAGCCGGCTCGCGTTGAAACTGCTGGTCCGTTGCTAGCCGGATCGGGTCTCGAGTCAAGACCCGTTGCATCATTGCCGCTTCGCCCATTCGACGATCGCGGCGGCATCTGCGCCGGCCTGGGCCTCCCAGGCGGTGATCGTACCCGTTGCAGCCGTTCGGAGCGCCGCGACGAGGGATGGCGGCGCGGGCTCGGCGATCTTGACGCCGTTGTCGCGCATGCGCGCGTAATTCTCGGTCGCGCGGTGGGCCAGCAGCGCGAGCTGGCTTTGCTCGGTCTCGGCTGCGGCGGCCAGCACCTCGCGCTGCATCGGCTCTGGTAGCGCGGCAAATGCCTCGGTGCGGGCGAAGGCGATCGAGACCGGCATCGCGTAGTTGATGGCCGTGAAATAGGGCAGGAAGTCCCACAGCTTGCGTCCTGCGCCGCCATCGCCGGAGGTGAGGAACGCGTTCAGTTGATGCTCCTTCAGGCCGGCAAGCGCTTTGTCCATCGGCAGGAACTGCGCATTGGCTCCGGCCGCCTTCATCACCTCGCTGGAATTGGCATCGTAAGCTCGCAGGTTGAGTTTCGGCAGGTCGTCGGCACCTGCGAGCGGTCGGTCCGACCACACGCCCGTGGCCGGCCAGATCGTCAGATAGAGCAGCTTGAGGCCGTGCGCGGCGAGCGCCTTTTCGTAGAGCGGCCGTGCGCGCGCATTGGCGGCGCGGGCGATATCGACCGATTGCACCAGGAAGGGCAGGGTCGAAAAACCGAGCACGGGATCGAGGCCCGAAAGTGCGCCCGCAAACGCATCGCCGCCGGCGATCCGGCCCTCCAGCGCCGCGCGCGGCATCTCGCCCGAGCTGATCTTCAGCTGATTGTCGAAGGCATTGGTTACGGTCACGAAACCGTTGGTGCGCGCGGCCACGCGACCGGCGAACGTTGTGAGCCCGATGCCGGAAATATTGTTTTCCGGATATTCGGTGGTCATCCGCCAGCTGACTTGCGCCATGGCAGGCGCGGCAGACAGGATGAGCGTGGCGAGGACGAGGATCGTACGGATCCGTTGGGCGGGGAAACGCATTGGGAAAAGCAGGTCAGACAGCATAGACTGGCAACTCGACGAACAATGGCACGATGCCACGATATGGCAGATCATCTTGTTGCACGCCGCGCCGGCGCGCGCCACCGCGATGCTTGGGTACGGTTGACGCGAATTGCATCACTCATCGTTGCCGCGTCGCTGGTCTCGGCGACAGAGGTGGCGGCCTGGGACAGTTCGCCGGCAAAGACCAATGTCGCCGTCCCCAGCGTCGAAGAGCTTGCGATGCCGCCGGAGAAGCCGGCGGATGCGCGCGAAAGCGATACGCGGGAATCGATCTGCCTGATCGTTGAGGCGGCGGCACGCGATGCCAAGCTGCCGCTGGAATTCTTCGCCCGCGTGATCTGGCAGGAGAGCCGCTTTCAGGCCGATGCGGTGGGCCCGATGACGCGTAGCGGCGAGCATGCGCAGGGGATCGCGCAGTTCATGCCGGGCACCGCGAGCGAGCGCGGGCTTCTCAATCCCTTCAATCCGGTGCAGGCCCTGCCGAAATCGGCCGAGTTCTTGAATGAACTGCGCAACCAGTTCGGCAATCTGGGCCTCGCCGCGGCCGCCTACAATGCCGGCCCGCGACGGGTGCAGGAATGGCTCGCCGGCACCGGCGGCATGCCGGAGCAGACCCGCAATTACGTCTATGCCATCACCGGCGCGACGGTTGACGCATGGGCCAAGGCCGGCAGCACCGGCAAGGGGCCGCCGAGTTCGCCACCGACGAGCTGCCGCGACCTGATGGCGCTGTTGAAGCGCGCGCCGAACCCGTTCGTCGCCGAGCTCGAACAGCATGTCGAGCTCGCCGCCGCCAAGATCTGGGGCGTTCAACTTGCCGCCGGCTTCGACCGCAACAAGGCGCTGGCGATGTACTCCCGCGCCGTCACGCGCCTTAGCGCCGTGATCGGCGAGCGCGATCCCAGCCTGTTGAGTTCGGTGGTGCGCAGCCGCGGTTCGCACGCTTTCTACCAGGTGCGCATCGGCACCGACACGCGCCCCGAGGCGGACGATCTCTGCAATCGTATCCGCAAAGCGGGCGGCGCCTGCTTCGTGCTGAAGAACCGGGGCGTAAGCGGGTAGGGCGCATCTCACGCCGGTCACCCCGCGGCTCTAATGGTGGTTCCGCCGATCCCTCACTCGAGTTTTGCAGGCGTGGCGACGGGCGCAGTCTTCATGCTGGCCGGCCAGTGGTGGTTGAGCTAAAACGTCCGCGAACAGCCAAGGAAGAGGAAATATGGTTCGCGAAAACGAACTCCGCGAGGGCGAGGTCGCCATCGAGCTGCCGTCGACGGAGGATGCCGGCCTCGTCTTCATCGGCCGCATCCGAACGCCCTGGACCTCGCGGCTGGAGACGCCGCGGCAGGGGCGCGCCGATGGCCCGGTGTGTCGGCTCGAGATCTTCGAGCCCTTTTTGCCCGCGATCAAGGGCGTCGATTTCTACAGCAATCTCGAAGTGCTCTACTGGCTCGACAAGTCGCGCCGCGACATTGTGCTGCAGAGCCCGAAGAGCAACGAAAAGACCCGCGGCGCATTTTCGCTGCGCTCACCGGTGCGGCCCAATCCGATCGGCACCTCGATCGTGAAGCTCGTCGGCATCGAGGGAAACGCCATCCTGGTGCGCGGGCTTGATTGCATCGACAACACACCGCTGATCGATATCAAGCCGGATCGTTGCGAGTTCACCCCGTTGGCTGCGCCGCAGCCGGGGGATTTTCAGACGGAGTAGACACATTCTCTCCTCGTCATTGCGAGGAGCCATTGCGACGAAGCAATCCAGACTGTTGCCGCGGACATAGTCTGGATTGCTTCGCTTCGCTCGCAATGACGGTAGAGAGAGTTCAGCCCGCCTTCAAGGCGGCAATCAGCTTGGCGGCATTCTCCTCCAGCACCTTGACGTCTTCCTTGCGGCTCGCGGGCGGCAGCATCGCGACGCCGTCGTGGCGGGGCATCACGTGCATGTGGAGATGAAACACCACCTGTCCGCCGGCCGGCTCATTGAACTGCTGCACGGTGATGCCATCGGCGTTGAAGGCCTTCATCGCGGCGGCCGCGATTCTGTGCGTGCCGCGGGCAACGTGGGCGTAATCGTCAGGGTTGACGTCGAGGATGTTGCGGGCGGGGGCCTTCGGGATCACCAGCGTGTGGCCTGTGACCCGCGGCATGATGTCGAGGAAGGCGAAGACATGCTCGTCCTCGTAGATCTTGTAGCACGGAAACTCGCCGCGCAGGATCTTTGCGAAGATGTTGTTGGGGTCGTAGGCGGTCATGGCGGCGGCTCCCGAGAACTTTACAGTTAGAGTTTTGCGCTTACTGTCACCAGCGTCGGCAAACCGTCAAGGCGCCTCGTCGATGCCTTTCCGGAACGGGCCGAGCCCGGCCAGCTCGCGTCCGGCCTCCGCGACATAGGCGCGCTCGCGCTTGAGGTAATCGTCGATGGCGCGGCGTAAGCCAGGGTCCGCGATGAAATGGGCGGAGTGGGTGGTCCGCGGCAGGTAGCCGCGCGCGATCTTGTGCTCGCCCTGCGCGCCGGCCTCGACATTCGCGAGGCCACGTTTGATCGCGAAATCGATCGCCTGATAGTAACAGACTTCGAAATGCAGAAAGGGATGATGCTCGACCGCGCCCCAGTTGCGGCCGAACAGCGTGTCCGAGCCGATGAAGTTGATCGCGCCCGCGATCCAGCGGTCGTTGCGGCGGGCCATCACCAGCAGCACGTCATCGCTCATGGTCTCGCCGATCAGCGAGAAGAATTCGCGCGTGAGGTACGGCCGGCCCCATTTGCGCGAACCGGTCTCCATGTAGAACGCGAAGAAGGCGTCCCAGGCGTCCTCGGTGATGTCCTTGCCTGTGAGCCAGTGGATGGTGATGCCGGCGCCGAGCGCATCGCGCCGCTCGCGCTTGATCGATTTGCGGTGGCGCGAATTCAGGGTCGCCAAAAAATCGTCGAAGCTTCCAAAGCCCTCGTTGCGCCAGTGGAACTGCTGGTCGGTGCGCTGGAGGAAGCCGTGCTGGGCCAGCAGCTTCCACTCGGCCTCGCGGGCGAAGGTGACGTGGACTGAGGAGGCCTTGCTGACACCGCACAGCGCCACCAGCCCGCTCGCCAGTGCCTCGGTGATCCGCTCGCGGTCGACGCCGTCGCGGACCAGGAGCCGCGGCCCCGTCGCCGGCGTGAAGGGAACAGAGACTTGCAGCTTCGGGTAATAGCGACCGCCGGCGCGCTCATAGGCGTCGGCCCAGCCGCGGTCGAAGACGTACTCGCCCTGGCTGTGCGATTTCAGATAGCAGGGCACGACACCGGCGACACGGCCGTCGATCTTGGCCACCAGATGCCGCGGGCCCCAGCCGGTGCGGATCGTGGCTGAACCCGATTTCTCAAGCGCGGAAAGAAACGCGTGCGAGACGAACGGGTTATAGGCGGGTCTTAAAAGGTCGAGAGAATCACCTGGGAGCCAGGATGAGGTTCCCGCGCCATGCCCATTGCAGGCCTTGCCGGGATACTTGCCAAGATCTCTGCCAGGACTTGCGCAGGCGTCCCAATCCTCCGGCGACACTTCGCCAATCGACGGTACGGCCTCGAGCGTGATGTCGGATGATGCCATTGCGCCCAAGATCGTGCATCGCAGCAGCGACTTCAAGAGGGCGGGAACATCAAGCCTGCGGCACGAACCCCTCAAAGATCATCTGATCGGCATATTGCCCAACCCGCGTCCGCTGCTCCGGCGTGCGCACGGTCCAGCCGAGCAGGGCGCAGCCGAAGACGTTGCGGGCGATCCAGGGAGCCGGCGCCGGCAGGTGGTCGACCTTGAAGGCGACGAAATGCGGCTGGGTCTGGAACCCGTGGCGCAGGTACAGCATGCTGTCGCGCTGCTGCGGCGTCAGATAGGCCCAGTACTTGTCCTCATAGCTCCGCTGCGCGACGATGCCGCGCGGGCGAGAGGGCAGCAACTCGCGCAGCGCCACCACCTGGTCGGGGTCGAAGGACATCCCGACCGCTTGCCCCTGATACGACGCCAGCACCTCGGCCATCCGCTTCACCAGCTTGCGGTCGCCGTCAAAATGGCTCTTCACCTCGATCACCAGCGGCACGCGGCCAGCGACCATGCTGCAGAGGTCGCTGAGCGACATCATCCGCTCAGGCGTATCCCTGAACTTGATGGCCTTCAGCTCGGCTGCGGTCTTTGCGACCACCGGGCCGGTGGCCTCGGTGAGACGGCCGAGCGCATGGTCGTGGTGCACCATGGCCTCGCCGTCGGCGGAGAGCTGGATGTCGACCTCGATCGAGAAATTGCCCGCGATTGCCGCCTGCACCGCGCCCGGCATGTTTTCGACGATGCCGCGCGTAATGTCATGCAGGCCGCGATGGGCGACCGGCCGCGCTGTCAGCCAATCGGGAGCACGCACGATACCGCCTCAGGCGACCTCGAACACGGCATCGACCTCGACCGCGGCATCCGCGGGCAGCGAGGCGACACCGACGGTGGTGCGGGCGTGGCGGCCCTTGTCACCGAAGGCCGCGACCATCAGGTCGGAGGCGCCGTTGAGAACCTTCGGCCCGTCCAGGAAATCCGGTGCCGAGTTGATGAAGCCGCCGAGGCGCACCACGCGCACAACCTTGTCGAGGTCGCCAAGCGCCGCCTTGACCTGTGCGAGCAGGTTGACGGCACAGCCGCGCGCTGCCGCAGCACCTTCCTCGATCGAGACGTCTGCGCCGAGCTTGCCCTTGGCGATCAGCTTGCCGGCGGGGTCGAAGCAGACCTGGCCGGAGACGAACAGCAGATTGCCGGTGCGCACGAACGGCACGTAATTGGCGACGGGGGTGGGGGCGTCGTGCAGCTTGATGCCCTGTTCCGCCAGTTTCTGCTCGACCGTGCCCGCCATGTCTCGACCTCGATGTCTGGAAAATCATCCGCTCCGGCGCGTCTGGTGACCGCCGGGCGTGCCCTGTTTCGCCCATCATGCTGCCGCATGCAAGTAAGCCGATCGGACGGTCGGACGCTGGGGTGGACTGCATTTTTCCGAGGCCGGTCAGGAGGTTCAACGAAGAGGCGCAACTTTACGTGAAACCGCCGCAGTTGCGACGCAATGGAACGGTCATTAAAGTGTCGAATCTGCGCGTCCCCCAAGGAACAGACATGGTGCACCTTTTCCGGACTTCACTCGGTGTGATGGCGCTCGCGGCGGCCGCTGTCGGTGCCGGTGGCGGCGTCCAGGCCGCGAACGGTCCGTTCCTCGCGCACCAGGCGCTTTATGATCTGAGCCTGGTCAAATCGCGCTCCAATTCCATCAACAGCGCGCGTGGCCGCATCCTCTACAATTTCGCCGGCAGTGCTTGCGAAGGCTACACGTCCGAATTCCGCCAGGTCTCCGAGCTCGACAGCGGCGAGGGCAAGGTCACGCTCAGCGATCTCCGCTCCAATTCCTGGGAGGACGCCGCAGGGAAAAGCTACCGCTTCAAGATCGAGACGCGGATGAACGAGACCGAGGCCGGCCTGGTCGACGGCTCGGCGGAGCGCGACGGCGACCACATCAACGTCAAGCTCAAGTTGCCGGCGCCGAAGAATTTCACCCTCGACGGCAAGATCGTGTTTCCGACCGAGCAGATCCAGCACATCATTGCGGCGGCCAAGGACGGCAAATCGCTCCTGGAGCTCTCCGTCTATGACGGCTCCGACGATGGCCAGAAGGTCTACAACACGTTGACCGTGATCGGTCAGCCGATCCCCGCCGAGCGCACAGCTTCGCCCGATCCGTCGACGGCGGACGAGCACATGAAATCGCTGAAGCGCTGGCCGGTGACAGTCAGTTACTTCGACCGCGACGTCCAGCAGAAAGAAGGCGAGCAGACGCCGGTCTATGCGATGTCGTTCGAGCTCTATGAGAACGGCGTCTCCCGCCAGCTCGTGCTCGACTACAACGACTTCGTCATCTCCGGTGCGATGGGCAAGTTCGACGTCAAGGACAGCAAGCCTTGTAATTGAGGGGTGAGGCTAGCCCTCAACGCCGTCTCCGGCTACGCTCTCCCGCGATCACAACCTCCGGGAGCAGCTCCATGCCCAAGCTCGACCATCTCCGCCCCAGCGGCCTGCACCACAATCCCGCTTATTCACACGTTGTCACCGCCTCCGGCGCGCGCACGATCTACATCTCCGGCCAGGTGTCGGTGGACGAGGAGGGACGGATCGTCGGCGAAGGCGATCTCGCCGCGCAGACCACACAGGTGATGCAAAATCTCGGCCATGCATTGAAGGCAGCCGGCGCGAGCTACTCGAACATCGTGAAGATCACGACTTTCGTCGTCGGCTACAAGCCGGAGCTGCGCCCGATCATCGGCAAGGCCCGCTCGGCGTTCTTCGAAGGCATGGAGCCGCCCGCCAGCACGCTCGTTGGAGTCTCCGCGCTTGCCGCGCCGGAGTGGCTGATAGAGATCGAGGCGATCGCGGTCGCGGATTGAAGGCCGGGCTACGGACGCTTGGCTACGGACATGTCGCCCAGGAGCATCAGCGCCTCGTCGGCCCTGTCAGCAGGCACGAAGAGGTGGTCGTGATGGTAGGCCGAAACCGCATTCACGCAGATGCCGGTTTCGGCGAGCCGGGCCGTGATGGCAGCCAGGAAGCCGACCGCATCGAGCGCGGAGTGAACCGTCAGCGTGATCAGGCGCGAGGCGAATGCGTAGCGTAATCCTGCCGCTTCGGCTTCCTCACGCAGGATGACCAGCGTCGTCCCTTCCCGCTCACGGAACATCAGCAGCGGATCGAGCGCTGCGGGAATGCGCTCGTTTGGAGCGATGGTGCAGAACACGAAGATGCCCGGCCGCAGCTCCGGCTTCATGTGTCTCAGCAGCGCAGCAAGATCGCGTTCGGCTGCCATCACTCCTGCGCCTTCTCCGGCCCGTCATACGCGATGCCCCGAATGACGGCGGCGCTGCCGAACTTCTTGCGCAGACTGTCGACGGCCCGCTCGGCATGCGCGGCGCGGCGGTCGAGCATGTCGGTGTCGTCGGCGGGGGAGCCGTCGCGCAGCGCGCTGACGCCGGCGCCCATTAGGCGGAAGGCGGTGCCGTCGATTTCTTTCGCCAGCATCTCGCGGCAGATCGAGAACATCTTTGCAGCAAGCTGCGTCGGCGCTGCGATGGACTGCGAGCGCGTGCGTTGACGGAAGTCGGCGGTCTTCAGTTTCAGCGTGACAGTCGAGCCGGCAAGCTCGCTGCTTTTGAGCCGCGACGACGTCTTCTCGCACAGCCGCCACAGGATCTTCTCCAGCGACGCGAAATCGCGGATGTCGGTTTCGAACGTGGTTTCGCTCGAAATCGTCTTGGCGCCGCGGTCGGCCTCGACGCGGCGGTCGTCGATGCCGCGCGCGAGCCGCCACAGCCTGCGGCCGTCGCTCGGAAATTGCCGCATTAGCTCGATCTCGTCCGCCTTCTGGAGATCGGCGATGCTGCGGAAGCCGCGCTGCACGAGGCGCTCCTGCGTCGCAGGTCCGACGCCAAAAATGAAGCCGACCGGCCTCGAAGCCAGCATCAAACGCGCTTCCTCTTGATCGAGCGCGGCAAAGCCGCGCGGCTTGTCGAGATCGGAGGCGATCTTGGCTAAGAACTTGTTGCAGGACAGGCCGACCGAGACAGAGATGCCGACGTCGCGCTCGACGTCGCGGGCAAAGCGCGCCAGCACCTTGGCCGGGATCATACCGTGCACCCGCTCGGTGCCGGAGAGATCGAGAAAGGCCTCGTCGATCGACAGCGGCTCGACCAGCGGCGTCAGCGCCTGCATGGCCTGACGCACTTCGCGGCCGATGCGGACATACTTCGCCATGTCCGGCCGGATCACGATCGCATGCGGACAGGCTTCCAACGCCCTATACATCGGCATCGCCGAGCGCACGCCATAGGTGCGCGCGATATAGCAGGCGGCCGACACCACGCCGCGCTTGCCACCGCCGATGACGACGGGCTTGTCGGCGATGTCAGGATTGTCGCGCTTCTCGACCGTGGCATAGAAGGCGTCGCAGTCGATATGGGCGATGGTCAGGTTCGCGAGCGCGCGGTGCCGGATGAGGCGAGGGGAGCCGCAGGCGGAACAGCGCCGCACGGCCATATCCAAATCGGCCAGACAATCCCGGCAGAAGCAGCGGGGCCCGGCCGGATCGGAGCTGCTCACGGCACGTCGCGCTCCCAGGTCCGGTCGCCGAGCGCATCGCCAAGCACCTGCCGCGCTGCGGCTACGTTGGTCGGATGCAGTTCCGAGGCCTTGGCAAAGGCCTTCACGGTGTCGTCATCGCGCAGCACGAAATCGAGCACGCTGAGCAGGAAATGGGGGTCCGAGGCGGCGTTCCGGAGCGTCTCCGGGCCGACCCCTGTCTCGGCCAGGAACAGGCCCAGCCGCTCAGGGTCGCCGGCCACAAAGGACAGCGCCTGAATCGCAACGATTTCAGCGACTTCGCGAGGGTTGTGAACAGGCTTTTTCACGGGCCCGGTTTGCCTTTCCGTTAACTTTCAGTGTCTACTTTGGAATATGCCCGAGTCTTGGGAACGAGTCTTGGCCTTGAGTCTTGCGAGCCCGGACAAGCAACTGGAAACCACGTCGCAGAAAGTGGCCCCTCGGGTTTAACGAAACTCAAGCGAATCTGAGGCTAGTTTGAATCCAGTTTTCGAAGCGCCGGAAAGCGGCGCCTGAGGCGTCACATGCATCGGTCTTTGGGACCAAACAGGAGGGCAGGATGGCTAAGACCGTCCTGATCGTGGAAGACAACGAGCTCAACATGAAGCTCTTCCGCGACCTGTTGGAGGCGCACGGCTACCAGACCTCGGGCACCAGCAACGGCTACGAGGCGCTCGACCTCGTGCGCAAGATGCGGCCCGACCTCGTGCTGATGGATATCCAATTGCCGCAGGTCTCGGGGCTCGAGGTGACGCGCTGGATCAAGGACGATCCGGAGCTGCGCGCCATTCCCGTCGTCGCGGTCACGGCCTTCGCGATGAAGGGCGACGAAGAGCGCATCCGCGAGGGCGGCTGCGAAGCCTATTTGTCCAAGCCGATCTCGGTCGGCAAATTCATTGAGACGGTCCGGCGTTTTATCGGATAGGAAGTGAGTTCAAAGTGTCCGCGCGTATCCTCGTCGTCGATGACGTTCCTGCCAACGTCAAGCTGTTAGAGGCCCGTCTCTCCGCCGAATATTTCGACGTGATGACCGCCTCGAACGGCACCGAGGCGCTGGCGCTGGCCCGCCGCGCCGAATGCGACATCATCCTGCTCGACGTGATGATGCCGGACATGGACGGCTTTGAAGTCTGCCGCCGCCTCAAGACCGATCCGGCCACGCACCACATTCCCGTCGTGATGGTCACTGCGCTCGACAGCCCGTCCGACCGCAACCGCGGGCTCGAGGCCGGCGCCGACGATTTTCTGACAAAGCCCGTCTCCGACGTCGTGCTGATCGCGCGCGTGCGTTCGCTGACGCGGCTGAAGATGATGACGGACGAGCTGCGCATGCGCGCCATCACCTCGCTCGAGATAGGCATGCAGGCGCCCGAGCGCAGCGCCATCGCCGATGCAGGCAAGGGCGGCCGCATCCTGCTGGTCGACGACCGGCAGTCGTCCTATGAGCGGCTGGCGACGATCCTCGCCGCCGAGCACACCATCGACGTCGAGCCGAATCCGCCCGAAGCGCTGTTCCACGCCGCCGAGGGCAATTACGATCTCTTGATCGTCTCGCTCGACCTGAACAATTTCGACGGCCTGCGGCTATGCAGCCAGGCCCGCTCGCTGGAGCGCACGCGCCACGTGCCGATCCTGGCGATTGCGGAAGCGGAAAATGCCACGCGGCTGCTCCGCGGCCTCGAGATCGGCGTCAACGATTATCTGCTGCGCCCGATCGACAAGACCGAGCTGTTGGCGCGCGCCCGTACCCAGATCCGTCGCCGCCGCTACACCGATCACTTACGCGACAACGTCCAGAACTCGATCGAAATGGCGATCACCGATGCGCTCACCGGCCTGCACAATCGCCGCTACATGGAGAGCCATCTGGCGACGCTGGCGGAGCAGGCCTCGACCCGCGGCAAGCCGCTGGCGCTGATGATCCTGGACATCGACTATTTCAAGTCGATCAACGACAATTACGGCCACGACGCCGGCGACGATGTGCTGCGCGAATTCGCCGTGCGTGTCCGCAAATCGATCCGCGGCATCGATCTCGCCTGCCGCTATGGCGGTGAGGAGTTCGTCATCGTGATGCCGGAGACCGATCTCCACGTCGCCGGCATGGTCGCCGAGCGTCTGCGCCGCTCGATCGCGGGCGAGCCCTTTGCCGTCCACAAGGGCACCAAGCGCATCGAGGTCACGATCTCGATCGGGCTCACCACGCTGGAGCAGAAGGGCGAGGCGGTCGCCGACGTCCTCAAGCGCGCCGACACCGCGCTTTACCGCGCCAAACACGACGGGCGTAATCGCGTGGTATCGCAAGCGGCGTAAGGCCGGTGGCGCGCGCATTTGCCACGTCGGGCTCGTTGGCAGGATGGCGGCGGTCCTCCAAGCTCCGCTGTCAATCCCCGCGAAGGCGGGGAATCCAGTACGCCGCGGCTGCTCGGCTCAAGCACTACAGTCTCTGGGATACGGGATCACCCGCTTTCGCGGGTGATGACACCGTGAGTTTACGGTGACGACGGTTATTACGGCGTGCGCTTGCTCTTCACCGCTGCCTTCGCCGCATCGCTACCCACATCCACCCCTGCATTCCGCAACAGCACCTTCGCCGCTTCCTTGGCCGCGCGCGCCATCGCGGGGTCGTCACGCACCAAATCTTGCGCGATCGAGCCGTCGACCAGGAGTACCAGCTGCGTTGCGAGCGCATCGGCATCCGCAACACCGAGCTCGGTCAGCCGTTCGCGAAACCAGACGCGGCGGCTTTCCTTGAAGGCGATGGCGATCTTCTTCACCGCGCGGTCCGTCGGCCCGAGCTCGGCGACCGCATTCACGAACGGGCAGCCGCGAAAATCCTTGGCCGCAAAGCGCCGCTCCAGCGAATCGAAGGTGCCGAGAATCTGCTCGGCCGGCGGCTTGTCGGAGGGGCGCTGAGCCACGAAACGGCGCTCCAGGTAGGCGGCAATCAGCGCGTCCTTGGACGGGAAATGGTTGTAGAGCGTGCGCTTGGAGATGCCGATCTCGGCTGCGATGGTGTCGACGCCGATGGCGCGAATGCCTTGCAGATAGAACAGCTTGTCGGCGGTCTCGAGAATCCGCTCTTTCATCCTCTGTGGGGCGGGCGGGCGAGCCATGCGGTGACGAACATCCTCTTCGCTTGACAGCGCCCGCTACCTATAGACTAATTACACAGGTCTGTGTAACCAAAATCAGCGCCAATTGCAGGCGCCGGCACGCGTGCCGTGCCCACGAGGGAGAACAACAATGCCCCTGTTGCAGGTCCTGCGTCCCACGCTTCCCATCCTGATCGGCGCCTCGATCATGCTGACGCTGAGCATGGGGCTGCGGCAGTCGCTCGGCATCTTCACGCAGCCGCTGACGCACGACATCCACCTCTCGGTGTCGGACTTCACGCTGGCGCTGGCGGTGCAGAACCTCGCCTGGGGCTTCCTCCAGCCGCTCGCCGGCGCGATGACCGTGCGCTATGGCTTTCGCTCCATCATGATCGTGGGCGCGCTGATGTACATCGTCGGCCTCATCCTGATGGCGACCGCCAACGGGCTCGTCAGCATCATGATCGGCGCCGGCGTGCTGATCGGCACCTCGCTCGCGTGCACCGCGGCGGCGATCGCGATGTCGGTGGCGGCGCGCGCGGTGCCGGCGACGGTGCGCTCGACCGTGCTCGGCATCGTCTCCGGCGCGGGCTCGCTCGGTGCGCTGCTGTCGGCGCCGATCGGGCAGATGCTCAATGAGGGCTTTGGCTGGCGCATCGGGCTTGCCGGCTTCGTCGTCATGTCGGTGCTGATGATCCCCGCCGCCTGGTATGCCGGCCGTGTCGACGCCATCCCGCTGCCGAAGCCGGCTGCCGACGACATCGGCGATGCCACGGCGGCCTCCGTTGCGAAGTCGGCGTTCGGCAATGCCTCCTTCGTGGTGATGACCTGCGCCTATCTTGTATGCGGCATGCAGCTCGTGTTCCTGACCACACACCTGCCGTCATATCTGGCGATCTGCGGCCTCGATCCGATGCTGAGCGCGCAGACGCTCGGCATGATCGGCGGCTTCAACGTGCTGGGCTCGCTGTTCTTTGGCTGGGCCGGCCAGCGCTGGAACAAGCTGGCGCTGCTCGGCGGCATCTACATCCTGCGCTCGCTCGCGCTTGCCTGGTACTTCATGCTGCCGGCGACGCCGGCCTCGACGCTGCTGTTCGGCGCGATCATGGGCTTCCTCTGGATGGGCGTCGGCCCGCTGGTCGCGGGCGCCGTCGCCGAGATGTTCGGCCTGCGCTGGCAGGCCATTATCCAGGGCCTCGCCTTCATGAGCCACCAGATCGGCAGCTTCCTCGGTGCCTACGGAGGAGGGCTGATCTACGACGCCCTCGGCTCCTACAATATGGCCTGGCGCATCGGCGTCGCGCTCGGGCTGGCCGGCGGCATCATCCAGGTCGCATTCGCGCTGATCCGGCCCTCGCAGCCGCCGGCGCCGGTGTTGCGGACGGCGTAGGCGGTGCATGTGGTCGCTATCGTCAGCTAGCGAGATTTGAGTGGATGCCGCGCTGCTCGGTAGTAATGGGCCGCTGGCGAGCCCTAGCTCACCTCGCTGTGGCTCGACAATCCGCTCTGCGCCCGAAGCGGTACTCAGCATCGCGCCTCGATCGCCTTGCTGATCTCCTCGGGCGCGGCGAAAATCACGTCCGCGCGATCTCCCAGCATTCCGGCGGGCACGATGGCGGGCGCACCGCTCTGCGGTCCGTCTTCGCTGGAATCCGTCTTCAGGCGCAGATTGCGGTCCCAGAAGTGGCGGGTTTTGCCGTCGCCCGTGGTGACGCGATAGGTGTCCCGGCAGTGGGTGATTCCCGTCACGTGCCGCGCGGGGGCCAGGTTCTTCAGATTGGGGGCGGTGCCGCCCATCATTCCACCCATCATGCCGCCCATCCCGTTCATGCGGTTTTCGGCGGTTCGCTCCGGCGCGGCCCCCGGTTTGGTGGCCTCCTTGAGAAAAGCCAACAGATCCGCGCGGACGCGTGCGTCCTTGATGCCTTCGAAGGGCATCTCGTTGTCGGGCACCGTGCGCTCCGGATCGGTCAGCCAGGCGTCGAGCGAGCGGTCGTCCCAGATGATCCCCGAAGCTTTCAGGGCATCTGAATAGCGATCGAAGCTCGGCAGACTTCCTGCTTTCCGTCCCCAGAGATTCGCCAAGCTCGGTCCGGTCATATTGCGATCCGGGCTGAGCAAGTGACAGGGCGCGCAGGCCCGAAAATCCCGCTCCCCGCGGGCGGCGCTGTCCTGCTGCGCGCGAGCTGGCCAAGAGGCAATGGCAATCGCGAGTGCGACGAAGAGAGGGCGACGCATGTTCAACCTCCTCTGTTCGGGAAGAACAGGTATTTGATCAGGGCGGCCGCCCCCAGCGCGAGCACGATGACGACCAGGACTGCGATCAGTCCCATGCCGCCCATCATTCCTGGCATCATGTCGTGCATCATGGTTCACCTCATTCAGCTGGCTCCGGGATCCGTATTTTCCTTGTGGTGGCCTTCGGCTTGGTCCGCGGTTGCGGCTTGCCGGCGGGAGGCAACCGGAAGCCCTTGACCAGCCCGAAGATCGCCGGGATCACGATCAGCGTGAGCAGGGTCGAGGAAATCGTGCCTCCGATCATCGGCACGGCGATCCGCTGCATGATCTCGGAGCCGGTGCCGGTACTCCACATGATCGGCAGCAGTCCCGCCATGATGGCCACCACCGTCATCATCTTCGGCCGGACACGCTCGACCGCGCCCTCCATGATGGCATCGCGGAGATCGCTACGGCTCAACGTCTGTCCCTCGACGACACGGCGCTCGCTGATCTCCGCGAGCGCCTGGTTGAGGTAGATCAGCATCACGACCCCGGTCTCGGCGGCGACGCCCGCAAGCGCGATGAAGCCGACCGCGACCGCGACCGACAGATTGAACCCGAGCCACCACATCAGCCACAGCCCGCCGACCAGTGCGAACGGCAGCGAGAGCATGACGATCATCGTCTCGGTGACCGACCTGAAATTCAAATAGAGCAGCAGGAAGATGATGAGCAGGGTCGCCGGCACGACGATCTTCAGACGAGCCGTGGCCCGTTCAAGGTATTCGTACTGTCCGCTCCAGACCACGTAATAGCCCGGCGGAAACTGAACGCTCGCCTGGACGGCGCGCTGCGCGTCTGCGACATAGCCGCCGAGGTCGCGATCGCGGATGTCGACATAGATGTAGGTCGCGAGTTGGGCGTTCTCCGTCCGGATCGAGCTCGGGCCGCGCGCGAGTCGGACGCTGGCGATTTCCCCCAGCGGCACCGCCCCTCCGGCCGGCATTGGGACGAGGATATCGCTTGAGATCTTCTTCGGGTCGTCGCGGAGATCGCGGGGATAGCGCATATTCACCGTGAAGCGCTGCCGGCCCTCGACTGTGGTCGTGACCGCCTGCCCGCCAAGCGCGGTTGCGATCGTGTCCTGGACGTCCTGAATCATGATGCCATAGCGCGCGAGCGCCGACCGGTCGGGCGTGATCTCCAGGTAGTAGCCGCCGAGGCTGCGCTCGGCATAGGCCGAGGACGTGCCCTGCACCGCCTTCAGCACCTGCTCGATCTGCTTGGCGAGCTTGTCGATCTCGACGAGATCGGTGCCCATAACCTTGACGCCGACCGGCGTCCGGATGCCGGTCGAGAGCATGTCGATGCGCGCCTTGATCGGCATGGTCCAGGCATTCGACACGCCGGGGAACTGCAGCGCCTTGTCCATCTCGGCGACCAGTCCGTCGATGGTGACGCCGGCGCGCCACTGCTCCTTCGGCTTCAGATTGACGATCGTCTCGAACATCTCGGTCGGCGCCGGATCGGTCGACGTCGAAGCGCGACCGGCCTTGCCGTAGACCGAAGCGACCTCGGGAAAGGAACGGATAATTCGATCCTGAGTCTGCATCAGTTCGGCGGCCTTCGTGACCGAGATTCCGGGCAGCGTGGTCGGCATGTAGAGCAGCGTGCCTTCGTTGAGGTTGGGCATGAACTCGGTGCCGAGCTGGCGCGCCGGCCAGATCGTGACGGCGAGCGCCGCGAGCGCGAGCATGACGACGAGAGTTTTCGCCTGCAGCACGCCCTTGATGACCGGGCGGTAGATCCAGATCAGGAAGCGGTTGATCGGATTTCTGTGCTCCGGAACGATGCGCCCGCGGACGAAGATCACCATCAGCGCCGGCACCAGGGTGATCGACAGCAGCGCCGCCGCCGCCATCGAGAATGTCTTGGTGAAGGCAAGCGGGCTGAACAGCCGTCCTTCCTGCGATTCCAGCGTGAAGATTGGCAGGAACGAAACGGTGATGATCAACAGGCTGAAGAACAACGCCGGTCCCACCTCGGAGGCGGCCTCGACGAGGATCGCGACGCGGGACTTGCCGGGCTCGGCGCGCTCCAGGTGCTTGTGGGCGTTTTCGATCATGACGATTGCGGCGTCGATCATGGCGCCGATGGCGATGGCGATGCCGCCCAGGCTCATGATGTTGGAGCCGATTCCGAGCAGCTTCATCGCTCCGAACGCCATAAGGACACCGACCGGCAGCATCAGGATCGCGACCAGCGCGCTGCGGACATGCAGCAGGAAGACGATGCAGACGAGCGCGACGACGAGACTTTCCTCGAACAGCGTATGCCTGAGCGTGTCGACGGCCGCGTAGATGAGGTTCGACCTGTCGTAGACCGGCACGATCTCGACGGATTTGGGCAGGCTGGTCGCGATCTCCTTGAACCGCTTCTTGACGTTTTCGATGACGTCGAGCGCGTTCATGCCGAAGCGCTGCAGCACGATGCCGCCGGCGACCTCTCCCTCGCCGTTCAGTTCCGCGATACCTCGCCGCTCGTCCGGACCGAGTTCGACCCGGGAGACGTCCCGCAGCAGGACGGGCGTCCCACCGTCGTTCTTGAGCACGATGTTGCCGAGATCATCGATGCTCTTGAGATAGCCCTTGCCTCGGATGACGTACTCGAACTCGGATAGCTCCACAGTACGTCCGCCGACATCGGCGTTGCTGGCGCGGATCGCGTCACGGACCTTCTGCATGGTGATGCCGAGATCGCGCATCCGCTGCGCGTCGAGGACCACGTTGTACTGCTTGACGAATCCGCCGATGCCCGCGACTTCGGCGACGCCTTCGGCCTTTGCCAAAGCGAATTTGAGATTCCAATCCTGGATCGTTCGCGTGTCGGCGAGATTGAGCTCTTTGGACATCACGGCGTACTGGTAGACCCAACCTACGCCGGTCGCATCCGGGCCGATGGTCGGCGCCACTCCCGGCGGCAACCTCGAGGTCGCCGAGTTCAGGAATTCGAGGACCCGGGAGCGGGCCCAGTAGATGTCGGTGCCGTCCTCGAAGATCACGTAGACGAACGAGACGCCGAAGAAGGAGAAGCCGCGCACGACCTTCGATTTCGGGACCGTCAACATCGCGGTGGCGAGCGGATAAGTGACCTGATCCTCGATCACCTGAGGCGCCTGACCCGGATATTCCGTGTAGACGATCACCTGGGTATCGGAGAGGTCAGGTATGGCGTCGAGCGGCAGATGGACGAGCGCGTAGACGCCGGCCGCGGCGGCGAAGCCGGTCCCGAACAGGACCAGCAGAAGGTTGCGCGCCGACCAGACGATGATGCGGGCGATCATGGGCGCGCCTCCTTGCCTGACGGCTGGTTGGATTGACTGCTGGTCTCCGTGAAGCCCTTGAGCGCGGCCTTCAGGTTGCTCTCGGCGTCGATCAGGAAATTAGCGGAAGTCACGACCGCGTCGCTTTCGGCGACCCCGTCCGTGACTTCGACGTAGCCGCCACCGCGCCGGCCAAGCTTGACCTCGCGCGGTTCGAAGCGGCCGTCGCCCTTGTCGATCAGGACCGCCTGGCGTGTGCCGCTGTCGAGGACGGCGCTTTCGGGCACCGCGAGCACCGGGTCCGGTGTGCCGGTTTCGATCTCCGCATCGACGTACATTTCCGGCCGCAGCGCCTCGTCGGGATTAGGCAGTTCGACGCGGATGCGGGCGGTGCGGGTCTGCGTCATCAGATGCGGATAGATCAGCGACACGTCACCCGTGAAGGTCCGGCCGGCCAGGCCGCGCGGCCGGATCGTCACCTTCGTTCCGACTGTGATCTGAGGCAGATCGCGCTCGGCCACGTCGATGAGCACCCAGACGAGTTGATGATCCGCGATTCGGAACAGCACGTCGCCGGGTCCCGCCCGCATGCCGTTCACGGCGTTGCGCTCGAGGATCTCGCCGTCCTGCGGTGAGAGCCACGGAATCGAAAGCGAGATCTCGCGCGTGCGTTCAAGCTCCTTGATCGCCGTTTCAGGCGTTGCCAGATTCTTCAGCCGGCGCCGGGCGCCCTTCAGATCCTTTCCAGTCGCGCCCGCGTTGATCGCGGAGAGATACTCGGCGGCGGCGCTGGAAAGCGCCGGGCTGTACACGTTCATGAGGGCTTGTCCCTTGTGGACGTGATCACCGGTCGTCACGTTCGCGACGCTCTCGACGAATCCCTCGAACCGCAGCGCGACGACAGAAACGCGCCGCTCATCCTCCTTGACGACCCCGGGGGCCCGGATGATCGATCTGATCGCTTGCCGCACCACCGGCGCGGATTTTGCGCCGGTACGCTGAATCTTGCCCGGCGAGAGCTTCACGGAGCCGTCGTCGGTGTCCTCGCCTTCGTAGACGGGGATGTAGTCCATCCCCATCGAATCCTTCTTCGGCGCCGGCGAGGTATCCGGAAGCCCCATCGGATTGCGGTAGTATTTGATCTTGCGTTCGGCCTTCGCCTCAGCCGGCTTTGCTTCGGTCGGCGCCTCCTCGGGGGCATCGAAACTGATGTCGGCGCTCGCCGGCACGCCGCGCCAGTCGCGCCCATCCGGCGTCTTCTTCGGCGCGAGCGAGTAGAACGGCCTTCCGTCCGGATCCTGAAAATAGATCGTGGCGCCGACCTCGGCGGCAGCGACTGAGGTGGTGGCGCCGGCGGGTGGATTCACGCGCAGAATCTCTCCTGCGGAAAAGGCGGCGCCGGCCGCTGCGATCATCGCAGCCGCCGCGCCCAGGGCGAGGGCGCGGTTCATTTCTGCGCCGTGACGACGAGCTTGCTTTCGACGGTACCGGTCTCGCCCTGCACCTTGGCACCGAGAGATAACTGCCAGCGGCCCGCCATGCTGAAATTGGCCTTGAACCGATACGTGCCGGGCTCCGTCCCCGGCAGAGGTGTCACCTTCGTGACCATCTCCTGCATACCGTCCGGTGCCATGTCGAGCCGGGAAGCGAAGATGACGGCGTCCGATACCGGCTTGCCCGTCTTCTTGTTCATCAGCTTGACGGTGACGATCTTGTCGGCGCCGGCCTGGACGGAGGGGTCCATGAGCTGGAATTCGTAGTCCTTGATGTCGGCGAAGGCGAACCTCGGCGCTCCCACCAGCGAGAGTCCGATCAGCGCGGCCGCAGCGGCACGCGCACGTATAGCGGTCTTCATGATTGTAGTCCTCGAAACGTCTGATCTGGCCGAAAACGGCATGCGAAAGGACGCCCGCCCTTGCGCAGCGCGCGTCAACGTTCCGGCGGCAGCACGCCGGTCAGACGATCGTTCGAGGTGGGTAGTCCGGCGGGTGCGCGCCCAGCCCCGTCGATCAGCAGATCGTCGGGCAGAGCGAAGGCGTTAAGCGAGACGATGCGATCGACCAGCGCGCTGCCGCTATTGCGCGGAGGCATGGTGATGGTCAGCATGCACAGGGCAACGAAGGGACAGGATCCGCAATCCCCGGCTTTCTGGTCCTGTTGGGGACAGCACGGCATGTCGCCGGCCATCGCCTGCATCTCGCCGTCGACAGCCGCCATTTGCGACGCCGCCATCGCCGGTGCCGACAAAGGCGTCGCGACGAGCGCCGCCGCCACGGCGAGAGCAATCAGCCAGTTGAAGACCTTCCTCGGATCCATGACGCCTTTTCCCACGGCAAGAGCGACCGTGCAAATCGTTTGATGATCACGATCGCGCCAGATTCTCCGGTGTGGATGGCCTTTTGGGCCCATCGCCGACATCGAGCGACCCGGCCTCAACGTCGTCTTCGCGCATGACGGGCGCGACAATTCCAGAAGGACACGCCGGTACTCAAGGCTGCGTAGCGCGAGCGGAGCCAAAACGAAAAATCAAGCAGGGAGGAGTGAAGCCTGATCCTGCCTTGACCGCCATGCTGCAACCAGGCTTTCCAACTCGCGGCGAACGTCGCCCACCACGCTTGCCCAGTCGCCTCGCTTGGGCTGCCTGAACAGCCGCATCGATTGATACCATGGACTGTCGCTGCGATTGAGCAGCCAGCGCCAATCCGGGTTGAAGGGCACCATCGTCCAGACCGGAGTGCCGAGCGCGCCGGCGAGGTGAACGACGCTGGTGTCGACGGAGATGACCAGATCGAGGCAGGACATCAGCGCCGCTGTCTCGCTGAAATCCGTCAGTTGCTCCGTCAGATCGACGATGTCTGAGCGCGCGTTCAGGAACGCCCGGTCTTGATCCCGGACGCCTTTTTGCAAGGAGACGAACTGGACGTCGCAACCGAGCAGCGGCGCAAGCGTGCGCAGGGACATCGATCGATTGTGATCGTTCTTGTGATCCGGATTGCCTGACCAGACAAGACCGACGCGGAAGCGATTGTGAGGACCAAGCCCGCCTTCAAGTCGGTCTTGCCACGCCTTCATGCGCGCCGCGGGGGGCGCAGGGATGTATCCTTGCGCGAACGGGATCGTATCGAGCCGTGTCCCGAACGCCAATGGCAGCGTTCCCAATGGGCAGTGCAGGTCGAATGCCGGCGGAGACGATCGGCCGACACACTCTGCGACCCCGGTGATGCCGCCCAGAAGCTGCTGGATCGGCGGTTCGACCTCCAGGATGACCTTGGCTCCGAGCGCGGCCACCATCGGCACATAGCGGGCGAACTGAATCGCATCGCCTAGTCCCTCGTCGGAGTGCAGCAAGATGGTCTTGCCTTCGAGCGGCTGGTCACCGCGCCAAAGGGCTTGCGAAAAGCCGCGATCGACCAGACCGACAGACGGAAGCTGCCAGCGCGCTTCGCGCGCGCGCCAGCCGCGCTCGAAGTCGCCGGTCAGAAGTTGAAGCGTCGCCAGATAGAACAGCGTCTGCGCATCGTTGGGAGCGGCCGCCAGCGATCTCTGCAGGGTCGCGAACGCCTCATCCAGCAATTGCAGATGCAGCAAGACCACGGCCTTGTTGTTGAGCACGGCATGAAAATCCGGTCGAAGGGCGAGCGCCCGATCGAAGCAGGCAAAGGCCTGCTCCAGTCGGTCAAACCGCCAATGCAGCAGGCCGAGGTTGTTGTGCGTCTCTGCGAGGCTCGGATCCAGCGCAATGGACTTTTCGTAGTCGGCCTCCGCATCGTCGAAGCGGCTCACCGCCGAGAGGCACACGGCGCGCATTTGATACAGGGCTGCGGAATTTGAGTTCAGCTTCTCGGCGGCGTCGAAGCACTTTACCGCTTCCGCGTGCCGGCCGAGTTCGAGCAGCAGCATGCCGCAATTGTGCGCGGCCTCCCAATATCGCGGATTGAGCTTCAAGGCCTGCTGCAAATGCAGCACAGCCTCGTCCTTGCGCCCGAGTTGCCAGAGCAGATTGCCGAGATGATTCCAGAGGCCCGCATCATCAGGTCTAAGGCTCAGGGCCTGGCTGTAGTGTTGCCGTGCGTCCTCGAGCCGGCCCTGCCGCTCCAGCACCGTGGCGAGGCTCAGGAGATATTCGGCCTTCGGGGCTTGGCGGACCGCGCGCCCGATCCATTCCACGGCCGCGTCAGGCTGCTGCGCGTGAAAACAAAGCACGCCCAGCAAATGGAGGGCATCCGGGTGCTGCTCGTCCAGCGTCAGCGCTTGCTGGCAACACAGCTCGGCCTCGGCAAGTCGTCCCGATTGAAGATGCGTGAAGCCCGCCTGACAAAGCGCCGCCGGCGTGACTTGTCCGGATTGTTTGGCCGCGATCCGGCGCTCTCTGCGATTCATGAACGGCTGGAAATTGTCGCGCTCCGGGCTGATGACTTGGAGCGGTGGAAGTCGTTGCAGCCTCGCAAGGCAGCGAGGCTACTCCTTCTAACCATGCCAGGATTTCGCGAGGCTGGCGGCGCGTCGCCAATCGCCGCGGGTCACCCCGCTCTCGTGCCCCGGACGAGACGGGCACCACAAAATAGAACGGGGCCCGAAAGGGCCCCGTAAAACGCTTTAACGCTTCGCCGATCTTACTTAATCTTGGCTTCCTTGAATTCGACGTGCTTGCGCGCGACCGGATCGTACTTCTTCTTGACCAGCTTGTCGGTCATGGTGCGCGAATTCTTCTTGGCGACGTAGTAGAAGCCGGTGTCAGCCGAGGACACGAGCTTGACCTTGATGGTGACCGCTTTGGCCATGTTCTGAACCTCAGAATATTGGGGAATCTGGAGCCGGCCAAACGGCCCGCGTTGGCCGGCAACCTAGCCAGAAACCGCCTGATGTCAAGGTTTTAGCGGCCCAAAACCACTCAAATCGGCCCGATCAGGCCTCGAAGAACCGGTTTTTCGGCCGGGGGAGGCCCAGATTCTCCCTCAAAGTAGCGCCTTCGTACTCTTTCCGGAAAATCCCGCGCCGCTGCAGCTCCGGGACGACCTTGTCGACGAAATCGTCGAGGCCTGCCGGCAGGAATGGGAACATGATGTTGAAGCCGTCGGAGCCGCGCCCGACCAGCCATTCCTCCATCTGGTCGGCGATGGTTTTCGCGGTGCCGACGAAGGACAGGCCGCCATAGCCGCCGACGCGCTGGGCGAGCTGGCGCACGGTGAGCTTGTCGCGCTTGGCGAGGTCGACCATGCGCTGGCGGCCGCTCTTGCTGGCGTTGGTCTCCGGGATATCAGGCAATTGCTCATCCGGATCGAAGCCGGAGGCATCGGTGCCGAGGATGACCGAGAGCGAGGCGATGGCGCTGTCGTAATGCACGCGGCTGTCGAGCAGAGCGCGCTTCTCCTTGGCCTCATCGACGCTGTCGCCGACCACGACGAAGGCGCCGGGCAGGATTTTCAGGTGCTCGGGATCGCGGCCGATCTTTTCCATGCGGCCCTTGATGTCGGCATAGAGCTTTTGCCCGTCGGCGAGGCTGCCGCCGCCGGTGAACACGGCTTCCGCGGTTTCGGCCGCGAGCTGCTTGCCGTCTTCCGATGCGCCGGCCTGCACGATCACCGGCCAGCCCTGCACGGGGCGGGCGATGTTGAGGGGGCCGCGCACCTTCAGATATTTGCCGTTGTGGTCGAGCACATGCATTTTCGAGGGATCGAAGAAAAGGCCGCTGTCGACGTCGCGCACGAAGGCGTCATCGGCGAAGGAGTCCCACAAGCCCGTGACGACGTCGTAGAATTCGCGGGCGCGCTTGTAGCGCTCGGCATGCTCCATGTGATCGTCGAGGCCGAAATTCAGCGCGGCATCCGGGTTCGAGGTGGTGACGATGTTCCAGCCCGCCCGCCCGCCGCTGAGATGGTCGAGCGAGGCGAAGCGGCGCGCCACATGATAGGGCTCGTCGAAGGTGGTCGATCCCGTGGCGATCAGGCCGATGCGCTCGGTGACGGCCGAGAGCGCCGACAGCAGCGTGAACGGCTCGAACGAGGTCACGGTGTGGCTGCGCTTGAGCGCGTTGACCGGCATGTTCAGCACGGCCAGATGATCGGCCATGAAGAAGGCGTCGAACTTGCCGGCCTCGAGCTTCCTGATCAGCTGCTTGATGTGGCCAAAGTTGAAATTGGCGTCGGGCCAGGCCCCGGGATAGCGCCAGGCGCCGGTGTGGATGCTGACCGGGCGCATGAACGCGCCAAGCTTGAGTTGCCGTTGTGCCATCGCGCCCAAAATCCCGTTCTGGTGTCGTTGGGGGAAGACATAGGCACGCCGGGGAACTCCGCCATTGGGGCAGACGGGAAGATTCTTTTGTTTTTCGGTGCCCGCTCAGCACAATCTCGTCATTCCGGGGCGCGCGTCGCGCGAGCCCGGAATGTCGCCTTAGCTCAAAATATCCTTCTGCATCTTGCCGCCGTAGAAATGGAAGAACGGCACTGGCGCGTCGTGGCGCAGCGGGCCGGTGGCAAGGCGGGTGTGGAGCTCGTTGAGCACATTCCGTGTCATGGGATGCAGATCGGCGAGCGGTTTTGAACCGAGCTCGACCCAGACCAGCTCGACCAGCTCCGCATCCGCATGGATCACGCCCTCGACATGGTGGGTGATCGCGGACGCATCCGCCGTGAAGAAGCGCGTATCGAAGCGCTTGACGCGGCCGGGCGGCGTGATCGCGCGGGCGATGAGGTACAGGCTGGAGGGATCGGGCAGGAGGCCTGCGTCCGCGAATGGCTTCCAGGGGCCTTCGAGCCTGGCCTTGCCCTCGCTCTTGCGCCCGAGGCAAAGACCGGTCTCCTCGCAGGCCTCGCGGATCGCGGCAATCGCCAGCGATTTTGCGCGCGAGGTCGGCGTCTTCGGGCTGCCCTTGGCGAGATTAGCTTCTAGCTCAGTCGTGATGGGGGCCGCGACCGGCACGCGATAATCGTCCTTGTCGACGCGGCCGCCGGGGAAGACGAACTTGCCGGGCATGAACACCACCTTGTCGTGGCGCTTGCCGACCAGGACCTTTGGAACGGCGCCGCTGCGATCGACCAGGATCAGTGTGGCTGCATCCCGGGGACGGAAGTAGGGATGGTGATCGGCTTCCTTCTCCTCGTGCACCTTGGCTTTCTCAGCCGTCTGCGCCGTATCCGTCATATCCTCACCCAAGCTGTTCTTGCTTATTTTGCTTATACAGGCGGAATACCATCCGGCGGGTTCTCGTCAAACCCGTGCATGCGCAGAGCCCATTGCAGGCCGACCACAGCTCCCTTGACCGGCTGCAACAGCCCGAGCGAGGCGAAGAAGGTGAAGGGCAGGTAGGTGGCAAAGCTGAACCAGACTGGCGTGGTGTAGTTGGTTTCGATCCAGAGGATCGTGGGCACCACGATGTGGCCGACGATGACGATCACGAGATAGGCAGGCAGATCGTCGGCGCGATGCGGCGTGAAATCGAGGCCGCATTTTGCGCAATTGTCCGCCGTCTTCAGGAAGGCGCGGAACAGTTTTCCCTGGCCGCAGCGCGGGCAGCGGCCGCGAAAGCCGCGCTTCATTGCCGCCCAGACATCGCGCTTCTCGACGAGGCCGGTCTCGCGTGTCCAGATTTTTGGGGCTGTGCTCATGGTCACCATGCCTTGCCCTTCTTGCCTTTGTTCTTTCCCTTGCCCTTCTTCGGTTTGCCGGATTTCGGCTTCGGCGGCTTGCTTTTTCTCTCCGGACTACGTCCCGGATGAGCCTTGAGCGACGGGCGGCGTTGCGGACCAGCTTGTCTGCGGTCGCGCGGCGCGGTCTCGCTGGATGACGACAGCAGCTCAAAACGAAGAGCGCCTGCGATGGGGGCTGCTTCGATCAGGCGAACGTCAACGACGTCACCGAGCTGGTACATGGTGCGGCTGCGCGTGCCGACCAGCGCGTGGCGGCCCTCGTCATAGTTGAAATATTCCGCGCCGAGGGACCGGATCGGGATCAATCCGTCGGCGCCAGTTTCAGCGAGTTTGACGAAGAGCCCGGCGCGCGTAACGCCGGAGACGCGACCCTGGAAACTCGCGCCGATGCGGTCGGCGAGGTGATGCGCGATCAGGCGGTCGACGGTCTCGCGCTCCGCCTTCATCGCGCGCCGCTCCGTCAGCGAAATATGCGCGGCGACCTCGCCGAGGCTCTCCGGCGTCTCGCTGTCGGGCAGGGCACCCTCGCCGAGCCCGAGCGCGCGGACCAGCGCGCGATGCACGACGAGGTCGGCATAGCGGCGGATCGGCGAAGTGAAATGCGCGTAGCGGCGCAAATTCAGCCCGAAATGACCGTAATTCTCGGACGAATATTCGGCCTGCGCCTGGGCGCGCAGCACCACCTCGCTGACCAGCGGGAAATGGTCGTGGCCTTCGAGCTGCGCCAGCACGCGGTTGAACAGAGCGGGGCGCAGCGCGCCGCCTTTCGCGAAGGGGACGTCGAGCGTCTCCAGGAATTCCGCGAGCGCGTGGACTTTTTCCAGCGTCGGCTCGTCGTGCACGCGGTAGATCAGCGGGAGCGACTTCTTCTCCAGCATCTCGGCTGCCGCGACGTTGGCGAGGATCATGAACTCCTCGATCAGCTTGTGCGCGTCGAGACGCTCAGGCACGACGACACGATCAACCGTGCCGTCGCTCTTCAGGAGGATCTTGCGCTCGGGCAGATCGAGATTGAGCGGATCGCGCTCGTCGCGCGCGCGCTTGACGCAGGCATAAGCGGCATAGAGCGGCTTCAGGATCGGATCGAGCAGGGGGCCGGTGGTGTCGTCCGGCCGCCCGTCGATCGCGGCCTGCGCCTGCGCGTAGTTCAGCTTCGCCGCCGAGCGCATCAGGATGCGATGGAATGAGTGCGAACGCTTGCGTCCGTCCGGGGCAATGATCATTCGCACCGCGAGCGCGCCGCGCGGCTCGCCCGGCACCAGCGAGCAGAGATTGTTGGAGATCCGCTCGGGCAGCATCGGCACGACGCGGTCGGGGAAATAGACCGAGTTGCCGCGGTCGAGCGCGTCACGGTCGAGCGCGGTGCCCGGACGGACGTAGAAGCTCACGTCGGCGATGGCGACGTCGACGATGAAGCCGCCCTTGTTGTTCGGATCGGGATCGGCTTGCGCATGCACCGCATCGTCGTGATCCTTGGCGTCCGGTGGATCGATGGTGACGAGCGGGACGTCGCGCCAGTCCTCTCGCCCTTTCAGGTTGGCGGGCTCCGCCGCTTCTGCTTCGCGCTCGGCGGGGGAAGAGAATTGCAGCGGGATGTCGTGGGCGTAGATCGCGATCAGGCTGATCGCCTTCTCCGACTTGACCGAACCGAGCTTCTCTTTCACCCGGCCTGACGCCAGACCAAAGCTGCGCGTGCGGACGATGTCGACGCTGACGAGGTCGCCGTCCTGCGCGCCGTTCGTGTCAGCCGCGGCGATGTTAAGCTCGCGGTCGGCGGACTTCTTGTCGACGGGAACGAGCCGTCCACCGCCTTCCGGCAGGCTGCGGAACACGCCGAGGATGCGGCTCTTGGCCCTGTCGAAGACCTTGATGATGTGGCCGCGATAGGCCGGGCCTTCGATCTCGTTGCTCGGCTCGACGCGCAGCAGCACGCGATCGCGGACGCCGGCAACAGTACCCGGCTTCGGCCGGCGCGGCATCTGGATGCGGATTTTCGGGGGCTCGCCGCCTTCGACCTCGTCCCATTCGGTTGGAGAAGCGATCAATTCGCCATCGGAGTCGCGGCCGGTGATGTCGGCGACCAGCGTCGGCGGCAGGCTGTCCGGCTCTGAGACCGTATGGCGCTTTTTCTTGATGGTGCCGTCGTCGGCGAGCTCGCGCAGCAGGCGCTTGAGCTCGATGCGATCGGCGTTCTTCAGGCCGAACTCGCGCGCGATGTCGCGGGTCCCGACCTTTCCTGGATGTGCCTTGATGAAGGCGACGATGGCGCTCCTGTCGGGAAAGCCATGGTCATTCTTGCGTTTCACTTAACCTCTTAAGTCGTGCCGGCACTTTTCTTGGCCGGAGCTTTGGCGGCGGACGCCTTGGTCGGCGACGTCTTGGCGGTCGACGACACGGCTGCGCGCGCCTTGCTGGTGGATTCGGATTTGGGCTTGGCCGCCTTCTTCGCGGCCGGTTTTTTCGTCTTTGGCACGGCCTCGTCGCCGGCCTTCACGGCAGCTTTCTTGGCCTTGGCCGGCTTCGCCGCCTTCTTCGGCTTCTTGCCACCGCCCTTGGCAGCGCGCTCGTCGATCAGCGCGATCGCCTGCGGCAGCGTGATGGCGTCTTTCTCGATGTCGCTCGGGATCGTCGCGTTGACGCCGCCAGCCGTGACATAGGCGCCGTAGCGGCCGCCCTTCACGGTGACGGTGCCGAGCGTCGGATGATCGCCGATCGCCTTGCCGGGGTCGGCGCCGAAGCGCCGGCTCGGGCCCTTCGCAACCTTCTCGGCAATCAGCGTCACCGCGCGATTGAGGCCGATGTCGAAGACCTCGTCGCCGGCCTCCAGGCTGGCATAGGTCTTCTCGTGCTTCACGAACGGCCCGAAGCGGCCGAGGCCCGCGGTGATCGGCTCACCGGTCTCCGGATGCTTGCCGATCTCGCGCGGCAGCGACAACAGTTTCAGCGCAAGCTCGAGCTCGACATCGCTCGGAGAGGTGCCCTTGGGAATCCCTGCGCGCTTCGGCTTCTCGCCTTCCTCATAATCCTTCTGCTCGCCGAGCTGGATATAGGGCCCGAAGCGGCCGGCCTTGACCCAGACATCGCGACCCGTATCAGGGTCCTGGCCGAGCGAACGGTCGGCGGTGGTCTCGCTGTCGGCGGCGAGCTGACGGGTGTAGCGGCACTCCGGATAGTTCGAGCAGCCGACGAAGGCGCCGAACTTGCCGGCCTTCAGATTGAGCCGGCCATTGCCGCAGCTCGGACACTGCCTGATGTCGCCGCCATCGGCGCGGGGCGGATAAATGTGCTGCCCCAGCATCTCGTCGAGCACGTCGAGCACCTGGGCGACACGCAGATCCTTGATCTCATCGACGGCGCCGATGAAGCCGGTCCAGAAATCCTTCAGCACCTGCTGCCAGGAGATCTCGTTGTTGGAGATGCGGTCAAGCTGCTCTTCGAGATTGGCGGTGAAGTCGTACTCGACGTAGCGGTTGAAGAAGCTCTCCAGGAACGCGACCACGACGCGGCCCTTGTCCTCGCCGTGCAGGCGCTTCTTCTCCAGCTTGACGTAGCCGCGGTCCTTCAACACCTGGAGGATCGAGGCATAGGTCGAGGGCCGGCCGATGCCGAGCTCTTCCATGCGCTTGACCAGCGAGGCCTCCGAGAAGCGCGGCGGCGGCTCGGTGAAATGCTGGGTGACGGCGAGCGACTTCCGCTTCAGTGCGTCGTTCGGGCTCATCGCGGGCAGGCGGCGGGAATCGTCGTCCTCCTCGTCGTCGCGGCCTTCCTGGTAAAGCGCGAGGAAGCCGTCGAACTTGACGACCTGGCCGGTCGCGCGCAGCTCCAGCGTGCGGGCACCTGCCTTCGCCGTGATGTCGACGGTGGTGCGCTCGAGCTCGGCCGATTCCATCTGGCTCGCGATGGTGCGCTTCCAGATCAGCTCATAGAGCCGCGCCTGGTCGGCATCGAGCTTGCGGCTCATGCTGTCGGGACGGCGGGACATGTCGGTCGGGCGGATCGCTTCGTGCGCTTCCTGGGCGTTCTTGGCCTTGGCCTGGTACTGGCGCGGGGCGTCCGGCACATAGGCGTTGCCGTAGTCCTCGCCGATCACCTTGCGCGCCTGCGTGATCGCGGACGGATCGATCTGCACGCCGTCGGTACGCATATAAGTAATGAGTCCGGTGGTCTCGCCGCCGATGTCGATGCCTTCATAAAGGCGCTGCGCGATCCGCATCGTATGCGCCGGCGCAAAACCGTATTTGCGGCTGGCTTCCTGCTGCAAGGTCGAGGTGGTGAAGGGCGCCTGCGGATTGCGGCGCGCGGGCTTTGCGTCGACCGCGGTCACGGCATAGGCAGCCGTTTCCAGCGCCTTCTTGAAGTCTTCGGCTTCCGCGCCGGTGCCGATGTCGAGGCGCTGGATCTTCTTGCCGTCGGCGCCGACAAGGCGCGCCTCGAAGGCATCGCCGCGCGGCGTCAGCAATGTCGCGATCAGCGACCAATATTCGCGGGCGACGAATTTCTCGATCTCGAGCTCGCGGTCGCAGACGAGCCGCAGCGCCACCGACTGCACGCGGCCGGCCGAGCGGGCGCCCGGCAGCTTGCGCCACAGCACGGGGGAGAGGGTGAAGCCGACCAGATAGTCGAGCGCGCGGCGGGCCATATAGGCATCGACCAGCGCGCCGTCGATCTGGCGCGGATGCTTCATCGCGTCCGTGACGGCCTGCTTGGTGATGGCGTTGAACACGACGCGCTCGATCTTCTGATCCTTCAGCGCCCGCTTCTCTTTCAACACCTCCAGCACGTGCCAGGAAATGGCTTCGCCCTCGCGATCAGGGTCGGTTGCCAGAATCAGGCGGTCAGCACCCTTCAGGGACTTGGCAATGTCGTTGAGCCGGCCGGCCGCCTTGGGATCGATCTCCCAGATCATCTTGAAATTGGCGTCGGGATCGACGGAACCGTTCTTCGCCGGCAAGTCCCGGACATGGCCGAACGAGGCCAGAACCTCATAGGACGAGCCCAAATACTTGTTGATCGTCTTGGCTTTCGCCGGCGACTCCACAATGACGATATTCATGTAGTTCCAGTAACTTACGGGGAAATTCTAGGCCTGAGTCGACAAGATTCGGTTCGGCCGTTTCGTCCCGAACATGGGTGGTGAGGCCTCCGCTGTCAAATCGAAGGGTGTTGAAAGCCTGCGAGATGGGAAAAGTTTCATATCGAGAAAGTTGCGAAATACCACCTTGGAGTTGTGGCCGATGTCGGCGTAATGTTCCCGCGGGGCATGGATTCGGGTGGGGCTGGTGGCAAGGCCGGGTAAGAAACGGGCGCGCGCCGCAAGAGGCGCGCGGGGAGGCTCGCGCAACGAGGAACCGGGGGAGGGCGGCGTCGATGAAGCCGTGGCCTTCATCGCCGAGCAGGTGGGCGCATTGCGCAAGCTCGCCGAGCGCCACAAGCTCGACGTGCTGCATTATCTCTTGGGCATGACCAAGCTAGAGGCTGACGAGCACCTTCGGCTGCGGAGCAAGCGTAAGCTGTCGTGAGGGATCCGTCATCCTGAGGCGCGAGTGGCACGATGCGAAGCATCACGCAGGGAGCCTCGAAGGATGAACGGCCGCGATGCAGCCGGGCCGTCGCCCTTCGAGGCTCGCCGAAGAGGCGAGCACCTCAGGGTGACGGTGCTAGATTTGAGCGCGCTGCTTCAACGATCGTCATTGCGAGTTGGGACCAGCATTGAGGGGCTGACGCGCGCTGGATGAAACTTTTCGGGGGTGGAGAGAGGCGGTAGATTGGGGCGCCGTCGGCAAAGAGGTCGATTACTCTCTGGTGCGTGAGAGCCCGGTTGCGAGTTGGACCCGGGTTGCCTGGATGACCCACACTGGCGCGGAGGGGCAACATGGCCCTGGAGCACGCTTCCTAGCATTCTTTTCTGACAGGCGCCTATGCCGCCGGCGCGAACTGTTGAGGAGAGCAGCATGGATATTCTGTACGAGCGGGTGGCTGGCCTGGATGTGCACAAGGACACGGTCGTGGCCTGTGTGCGGATCATGGTCGACGGCAAGGCGCAGCGGGAGTGCCGGACCTTTGCAGCCGCGACTGAACAGCTTGGGGAGCTGCGAAGGTGGCTGGAAGAAAGCCGGTGCACGCATGTGGCGATGGAGGCGACGGGCGTCTACTGGATGCCAGTGTTCCGAATCCTGGGCGAAGGCGCCTTTGAACTGATCGTCGCCAATGCCGCGCACATCAAGAATGTGCCGGGACGCAAGACCGACATGAACGATGCGATGTGGATCGCCGATCTGTTGGCCTGCGGGCTGATCAAGGGCAGCTTCATTCCGGAGGAGGAGGTTCAGGAGTTGCGCGCGCTGACGCGGACGCGCAAGCAGCTGGTTCGCGAGCAGACGCGGCACGTGCAGCGGATCGAGAAGACGCTGGCAGAAGCCAACATCAAGCTTGGCTCAGTGATCTCCGACATCATGGGCGCGAGCGGCCGGCGGATCATCCAGGCGATGATTGAGGGCGTGCGGCAGCCCAACAAGCTGGCCGAGCTAGCCGGCAAGCAGATCAAGGCCTCGCCGAAGGAGCTCTACGACGCGTTGCACGGGCGGCTGACGGATCACCACCGCTTTCTGCTCGCGCTTCATCTGCAGCAGCGGGATGGCCTGGATGAGACGATTCGCAAGCTTGATGTCGAAATCGCTCAGCGGATCGAGTGCATGGAAGCGGAGGTCAACGGTGGCAAGATCCCCTTTCGCCACTTGATCGGATTGTTGACCACCATTCCCGGGGTCAGCGCGGTGGCGGCGCCGGCCATTCTGTCCGAGATCGGCGCCGACATGAGCCGCTTCCAGACCGCTGGCCATCTCGTCGCCTGGACCGGACTGTGTCCCGGACAGAACGAGAGCGCCGGCAAGCGCAAGTCCTCGCGCCTGCGCAAGGGCGCGCCGTGGCTCAAGACGATGCTCATTCAATGTGCCTGGGCTGCCAAGCGCACAAAGAACAGCTACTACCGGGCGCAGTTCTTCCGCTTGCAGGCCAAGCGCGGGCCGCAAAAGGCTATCTGCGCCGTCGCTGCCTCGATCCTCACCGCAATCTACCACATCCTCAAAGACGGCACGGAGCACCGCGACCTCGGCGCTGCTTACTTCGACCGCCGGCCCACGGAGGTCCAAGCAAGCCGCCTCGTCGCGCGCCTCAAAAAGCTGGGCTTCACCGTCCAACTCCAGCCCATCGCGGAGGCCGCCTGACGCTAAACCATCAGCCGTTTCTTCCTAGCGGAGCGAAGCAATCCAGAATCCCTCCGCGGTGAGACTCTGGATTGCTTCGTTCCGCTCGCAATGACAGTGCGGCGACAGTTTCGTCCTATCAAGCCGATCGCCGCCGCGGCGCTGGCCGGGGCTTCAGCGTGATATCGGCCAGACTGAGCAACCGTCCATCCTCGGCGTGCAGCTCGAGCTTCTTTACCGGGCGGCCTTTCGCGAGATCGACCATGATGGTGTCGATCTCCTCGGGCGTGTCGTCGAACTCCTCGCTCCATTGCCGCAGCGCGACCAGGATTGGGAAGAGGCCGCGTCCTTTCGGCGTCAGCACATATTCCTGGTAGGCGCTGCCGTCGGAGGCGGGGACCATCGCCAGAATGCCGTGGTCGAGCATCGATCGCAGCCGGGCCGACAAAATGTTCTTAGCCATCCCGAGCTTGCTCTGAAACTCGCCGAAGCGGCAAAGGCCGAGCATCGCTTCGCGGATGATCAGGAGTGTCCACCAGTCGCCGATCGCCTCCAGCGACCGCGCGACCGGGCAACCGTCGCCCTCAAAACTCGTTCGTTTCACCATTGTCCTGGTCCTGTCGTGTTCGCCCGATCCTGGCACCGATCACGCCCTTGTGTGGTTGCATTATAAAACCAACTGCCCTAAATGGCAACTGAGTTTCATTATGCAACCACTGGAGGCGAGCATGAGGTTGAAGAACAAGACGGCACTGATTACCGGCGGCAACAGCGGCATTGGACTGGCGACGGCCAAGGTATTCGTGGCCGAGGGCGCCAAGGTGATCGTCACCGGGCGCAACAAGGAGACGCTGGAGGCCGCCGCGAAGGAGCTCGGTCCGAACGCACTCGCGCTTGCTGCCGACGCCACGGAGATCGCCGCGACCGAGGCTGCGATCAAGCAGGGCGCCGAAAAGTTCGGCAAGCTCGACATCGTGTTTGCCAATGCCGGCATTCCCGGCAGCACGCCGCTCGGGTCGGCGACGCTCGAGACCTTCGAGAAGGTGATCAGCACCAATCTCACCGGCGTGTTCTTCACGGTTCAATCTGCGCTGCCTTATCTCAACGACAACGCCTCGATCATCCTCAACGGCTCGGTGATCTCCGTGCTCGGCATTCCCGGTTACTCGGCCTATGGCGCGGCGAAGGCCGGCGTGCGCGCGATGGCGCGGATCATGGCCTCGGAACTGTCGCCGCGCGGCATTCGCGTCAACGTGGTCGCGCCGGGTGCGATCCGCACGCCGATCTGGGGCGCGGCGATCGCAACACCGGAGGCGGAGAAGGCGTTCGAGAAGCGCATCGGGCTGTCGACGCCGCTCGGGCGCATTGGTGAACCAGATCACATCTCGAAGACGGTGCTGTTCCTTGCGTCGGACGATGCCGCGCACATCCAGGGCCAGGAGATCTTCGTCGATGGCGGCGCAGTGGCCTCGCCGAGCGGCGCGCCGATCTATCGCGGTTGATCGAATCACGCCCAAATTGAATCCATCCGGTGCGGCACGCAAGTTGCGCCGGATGGTTCCATCGTCTTGCGAGGCGTATTTTCTGAACCTTTGCGTGAAGCATTGAACCTTCGCTGGCGCTGCAAAGACACTCTTACGCGTAGGGGGTCATAAGACTCATTTTTAAGGGAGCCCGTGATGCCAAAGGCAGCCCGCATTTATTCTCCGATTTCAGCACCGCGTATTTACACCGAACGTTCCTCAGTTCCCTCCAAACGCTCCGACACGTCGGAGTTCATCGGGGTCGCCATCTTTTCCGGCATCGGCCTGCTCATTTCGCTCGCTGCCGTGATCCTCGGCGTGCAGGGCTCCTGGTTTTAGTCTGGTCGATCTGTCAGCCGCCGCCGGAGTTCGGCAGCGGCTGTTTCGGCATGCGCCTTACGCCGCACGCAAGCTGGTGGCGGCCTGAAGCGCGCCGGCTAGCGCTTTCTCGCGATGATCCGGCCCGACCTTGATGCCGTCGGCGAGGATGAACTCGGGATGGGTGATGCCGATGAAGCCGAACACCCAGCGCAGGTAGGTTTCGAGATGTTCGCCGAGCGCGGCAGGCGTATCGGCGCCGTAATAGCCGCCGCGTGAGATCGCCACGATCAGGCGCTTGTCGCCGGCAAGACCCTGCGGCCCGTTCGCGCCGTACTTGAAGGTCTTCCCCGCCACGAGGATGCGGTCGATCCAGGCCTTGAGCTGGCTCGGGATGGTGAAGTTGTACATCGGCGCGCCGATCACGACGATGTCGGCATCGAGGAACTCGTTCAGAACGGCCGCGCTCGCCGCGAGATCGGGTGCGAGTTCCGCGGGCGCAGGCGCGCCCTGGGCTGCCGCAAGATGCGAGCCGGTGAGGTGAGCAAGCGGAGTCTGGGTCAGGTCGCGATAGACGAGGTCGAGCGAGGGCGTGGCCTGCCGCAGCCGGTCGACGACGGCGGCGGAAACCTGCCTGGAGACGGAGTGGGGGCCGAGCACGCTGGAGTCGATATGGAGGAGTTTCATTTGGGTCACCCGTGGTATAGATTTGTAACCCGCACTACATGAGTGACTGTGGAATTCCCCGCAAGAACGCACTTTTTTGAGCCATGGGCACATCTTTGAGACCTGCGCACACCGATTTGCCTGCACCGCGGGTGCCGGACCCCGACCATCCCGACTGCCGTGGCGTGGCCTCGATCCTGTCGCGCGTCGGCGACAAATGGAGCGTGTTCGTCATCATGATGCTGAGCGACGGGCCCAAGCGCTTCAACGAGCTGAAGCGCATGATCAATGGCATCTCGCAGCGGATGCTGACGCTGACCTTGCGCGGGCTCGAGCGCGACGGCCTCGTCACGCGCACCATCTTCCCGACCATTCCGCCGCGCGTCGATTACGAGCTGACCGATCTCGGCCGCGGGCTCCAGCAGCCGGTGAAGGCGCTGGGCGAATGGGCGATCGCGCATCAGGAGCAGATCGCGGCGGCACGCACGCGCTTCGACGAGCGCAACGGCTCTTAAAGCAGCGACACCAGTCCGCCGCCGTGGCGTTCGAGCCGGCCGGCGAGCTCGAGTTCCAGCAGCACCGTGCGCACGATCGCGGGTGAGGCGCCGGACATCCGCACGAGATCGTCGATCGAGATGGGGACGGGGCCGAGCAGGCCGGTGATTTGGTCGCGGTCATGCCCCTGCGGATCGCCCTCGAACGGCTCGCTGTCGAGCTCACCTGCGGGATGCATCTGCGGTCGCTGCATGATCGGCGCGACGGCGTTGATGATGTCGGCGGCTTCGGTGACCAGCGTTGCGCCCTGCTTGATCAGATCGTTGGTGCCGGCGGCGCGCGGATCGAGCGGCGAGCCGGGGACCGCGAACACCTCGCGGCCCTGTTCGGCGGCCATGCGCGCGGTGATCAGCGAGCCCGAGCGGTGCGCGGCCTCCACCACGACCACGCCGAGCGCGGCGCCCGAGATCAGCCGGTTGCGGCGGGGAAAATCGCGGGCGCGCGGGTCGTGGCCGAGCGGCATTTCGGAGATCGCCGCGCCCGAATGATCGAGGATCGCGGCGAGCAGGTCGCCATGCTCGGGCGGATAGATGCAATCATGCCCGCCGGCGAGCACCGCGATCGTGCCGCTCTCGACGCTCGCGCGATGTGCGGCCTGGTCGACCCCGCGGGCAAGCCCCGAGATGATGATGAAGCCGGCTTCGCCAAGCTCGCGCGCGAGCTGGCCGGCGAATTTTAGCCCAGCGCCGGAAGCGTTGCGCGAGCCGACGATCGCGATCATCGGACGCATCAGCGTCGCGTTGTCGCCGCGCACGGCGAGCAGCGGTGGCGCATCGTCGAGCGTCGCGAGCCGTGCCGGGTAGCCGTCCTCGCCGGGCGCGAGCCAGGCGATGCCGAACTTGCGGCTTGCGGCGAGCTCACCTTTCGCTTCATCCACACTACAAATCCGCCCCGATCGCGACGCACCGCCGCGGCGTGCCAGATCCGGCAGCCGCTCTAGCGCGGCACGCGCGGTGCCGAAGTGATCGACCAGCGAACGGAAGGTACGCGGCCCGACATTGTCGGAGCGGATCAGCCGCAGCCGGTCGACCCTGTCAGCCTCGGTCAGCTCTGCGTTTCGGTGGATGGCGTCCACGGCATCTCCTTGTGGGGCCAGCATGGAACAACCTGAGGGCGTGAGCAACAGGGGCGTGCGCTTGCGCGGCCTCGTCGCGATGCTAAAAGCGATCCCAATAAGAAGGATTTTGCCATGATCTCACTCGCCGACCTCCAGCGCCGCATTGAAGCGGGGGAGCTTTCGCCCGATGACGCCATCGCCCAGTCGCATGCGGCGATCGAAGCCAAAGAGAAGGACGTCCGCGCCTTCGTTCGTCACGACAAGTCGGCAAAGGCGCAGGCCTCCGGCCCGCTGCGGGGTATTGCGGTCGGCATCAAGGACATCATCGACACCGCCAATCTGCCGACCGAGATGGGTTCGGAGATCTATCGCGGCTGGCAGCCGCGCTCGGACGCGCCTGTGGTGATGATGCTGAAGCGGGCAGGTGCCACCATCATCGGCAAGACCACGACCACGGCGTTCGCCTCGCGCGATCCGACGCCGACGCTCAATCCGCACAATGTCGGCCATACGCCGGGCGGCTCGTCCTCGGGCTCGGCGGCGGCTGTCGGCGCCGGCATGATCCCGCTTGCGCTGGGCACGCAGACTGGCGGCTCGGTGATCCGCCCCGCGGCTTATTGCGGTGCTGCTGCGATAAAACCGTCGTTCCGGATGCTGCCGACGGTGGGCGTGAAATGCTACTCGTGGGCGCTGGACACAGTCGGCCTGTTCGGATCGCGCGCGGAAGATCTCGCGCGCGGCCTGTTGGCGATGACCGGCCGCACCGAATTCTCCGGCATTGTCGCGGCGAAGGCGCCGCGTATCGGCGTGGTCCGGCAGGAGTTCGCCGAGGCCGTGGAGCCGGCGGCTGAGGAGGGCTTGCAGGTTGCCATCAAGGCGGCCGAGAAGGCCGGCGCCAGCGTGCAGACCATCGATCTGCCCGAGGCAGTGCAGGAGGCCTGGCGCATCCATCCGATCATCCAGGATTTTGAGGCGCATCGCGCGCTCGCCTGGGAATTTGACGCGCGCCACGACGAGATCGCGCCGATGCTGCGCGCCAGCCTCGATGAGACCGTCGGACTGACGCCGCAGGAATATGACGACGCTCGCCGGATCGCCCGCCGCGGACGTCGCGAGCTTGGCGAGCTGTTCGAAGGTTTCGACGTGCTGCTCACCTATTCGGCGCCGGGTACTGCGCCGGCCAAGGAGCTCGCCTCGACCGGCTCGCCCCGCTACAACCGGCTGTGGACGCTGATGGGCAACCCTTGCGTCAACGTGCCGGTGATGAAGATCGGTGGCCTCCCGATCGGCGTGCAGGTGATCGCACGCTTCGGCAACGATCCGGGCGCATTGGCGGCGGCGTGGTTTTTGGAAAACGCGCTGGCCAAATCAGGCTAGCGCGGGCTCGGCCACGGGCAGGGTGCGTTGGGGCTCGGCGCCATCAGCGCCTTGCCCGAGCCAGCGCTCGGCGGCTGCGCGGCCGCTTCGGTGCAACAGGCGAATGAAGCCGCGGCCGAGATCGGCCGACGAGCGCTGCGCCAGACCCTCGATCGAGTCTTCTGCCGCGATTTTTGTAAGCCGCAGCGCGGGTGCTGCGTGCGACTGCGCCCATGCGATCGCCGCGATCTCGGCCTTGAGCGCGGCATTGGCGGCGATCTGGTCGAGGCGGCGGTCGATCGCGGCGAGCGTGATCGGCACATAGCTGTCGCGCGTGGGCGTGACCTGGACCAGCAGCAGGTCGGCGGTTGCCGATTCCTTCGCCAGTTTGATCAGCGGCGGATTGCCGCCAAAGCCGCCGTCCCAATAGGCCTCGCCGTCGATCTCGACGGCACAGTGAACCAGCGGCGGGCAGGTCGAGGCCAGCGCGACGTCGGCAGTGATCGCGTCGTTGTCAAAAATCTGCTGCTGCCCGTCGCGGATTCGCGTCGCCGCGATCAAAAGCTTTGGGCATTTGGCATCGCGCAAGGCCGCAAAATTGATGTCGCGCGACAGCGCCAGGCGCAGCGGATCGAGATCGAACGGATCGAACTGGCCGGAGCGCAGCGCCGGCCCGAACGCGACCGAGCTTCCCGGCGGGGAGAAGCCGCCGATCAGCATCAACGAGCGGAACGAGGCCTCGTGCATCAGCCGGACCCAGAATCGGTTCAGCCGGCTGCGCGCGCCTTCGCGGCCGCCTTCGGCAAGGCCGCCGGCGAGCAGCAGCGCGTTGATGGCGCCGGCGCTGGCGCCGCTGATCGTATCGAACTCAATGGACGGCTCTTCGAGCAGCCGTTCCAGCACGCCCCAGGTGAAGGCGGCAAAAGTCCCGCCGCCCTGAAGCGCCAGTGAAAGCTTTCGCGGCGGCCATGGTTCGGCGCGGGCCTGTACGGGCGCAGCAGGCGAGGCGGTGGTTACGACCTCGACCGGCGGCCGAACTTGCGCGATGGGATCAGGCTGCGATGCAGGCGGGGGAACGGCGACAGGCTTTGGCGCAGGCGATGGGGGCGGTGGGGGCGGATCGGACCAGATGTTGGTCGACGAGAGCAGCCGGCTTGCCGCGGTGCCCTGCGAGCCGCGTTCATCATGCGTGCCGTCAATCTTCTCGCTCATTCTGAGCTACCGCGTAACGCCATGTCTTCTTTCAGGATGACAGGCATGGGAACCGTTCGCCACACCCTGCCGTGTGTCGGATCGGAGTTGCGAACAGGATTTGGCAGATAATGCGGAGACCCTGCGGCGGTATCCGTACTTTTTCCGGCTTTACGCTTTCTCGCCGATCCGGCTTTCCTTGCCCGCTCGCAAGCGCTTGATGTTCTCGCGATGCGCGTAGAACAGCATCAGCGTCAGCACCACGGCCAGCGAGGCTAGTTTGGGGTCGCTGAACCACCACAGGAACAGCGGCGTAATGAAGGCTGCGACCAGCGCAGACAGGGAGGAGTAGCGGGTGGTAAAAGCGGTTGCGAGCCAGAGCAGGCAGAACACCAGCGCTGCGGCGGGCAACAGGCCGAGCAGGATTCCAATATAGACGGCGACGCCTTTGCCGCCCTTGAATTTGAGCCAGACCGGGAAGAGGTGGCCCAGAAAGGCACCGAACCCGGCCAGCATTGCAGCGTCCAGTCCAGCGATGTGAAACGCGATCAAGACCGCTGCAGTGCCCTTGAGCGCGTCGAGCAGCAGGGTGCCCGCGGCAAGGCTCTTGCGCCCTGTGCGCAGCACGTTGGTGGCGCCGATGCTGCCGGAACCGATCGAGCGGATATCCTGCGTGCCGGCGAGCCTGGTCAGCACCAGCCCGAACGGAATCGAGCCGAGCAAATAGCCGATGACGAAGGCGACCGGCAGGAATGCATCAAGCCCCATCGTGTCTCCATGGCTGACATAGCCAGCGCCCATTAGACATGCTCGTAAACCGTTCGTCCGCCGACGATGGTCCTGATAGCGCGGCCTGTAAAGCGGGCTTCGTCGAACGGGGTGTTCTTGCAGGGCGATTTGAGGTCGGCGGGGTCGACCACCCAGGGCACATCGGGGTCGATCACGACGACGTCGGCTGGGCTGCCGACGCGCAGGGTTCCGCCCGGCAGGCCGAGCAGTTCGGCCGGCCGCGTCGACATCGCCCGGATCAGCGTCTTGAGGTCGAGCTCGTCATTGTGCACCAGCCGCAGGCCCGCTGGCAGCATGGTCTCGAGGCCAATGGCGCCTGGGGCCGCTTCTGCAAACGGCAGGCGCTTCATCTCGACGTCGTGCGGATTGTGATCGGACATGATGACGTCGACGAGGCCGGAGGCCACGGCCTCCACCAGCGCACGGCGATCGTCCTCGGTGCGCAGCGGCGGCGACAGTTTCAGGAAGGAACGGTAGGGGCCGATGTCGTTCTCGTTCAGCGCAAGATGGTTGATCGAAACCGAGGCGCTGACGGCGAGGCCGGCGTCGCGGGCGCGCTTCAAGATCTCGAGCGACTCGATGCAGGACAGCGAAGCGGCGTGATAGCGGCCGCCGGTCAGCGCGACCAGGCGCATGTCGCGCTCGAGGATCACGGCCTCGGCGGCCTTCGGGATGCCCATCAGGCCGAGGCGCGAGGCGAACTCGCCTTCGTTCATCACGCCTTCGCCGACGAGATCGGGGTCCTCGGTGTGATGCACGATCAGCGCGCCGAAATCGCGGGCGTAGGTCAGCGCGCGGCGCATCACCTGCGCATTGGTCACGCTGCGGTCGCCGTCGCTGAAGGCCACGGCGCCGGCGGCCTTGAGCAGGCCGAACTCGGTCATCTCCTCGCCGCGCATGCCCTTGGTCAGCGCCGCCATCGGCTGGATGTTGACGATCGCGGTATCGCGCGCGCGCCGCATCACGAAATCGACGGTCGCCGAGTTGTCGATCACCGGAGAGGTGTCGGGCTGGCAGATGATAGTGGTGATGCCGCCGGTCGCGGCCGCCTGGCTCGCGGAGGCAAAGGTCTCGCGATGGCTGAAGCCGGGCTCGCCGACGAAGGCGCGCATGTCGATCAGGCCGGGCGCGACGATCTTGCCGGAGCAATTGACGACGTCGGTTCCCTCGGGGACGCCGGCCGCACCGATGCCGCGGCGGGTCTCGCGGATGATGCCGTCGGCAATCAGGACGTCGCCAGGGCCGTCGAAATCCCTGCTGGGATCGACGACGCGGGCGTTGGCGAGCAGGATGGGGCGGCGGTCAATCAGCATGAGCATCACGCGTTCGGCAGGTTACGGGCGAGCGCTTCCAGCACCGCCATGCGCACGGCCACGCCCATCTCCACTTGTTCGCGGATCAGGGACTGAGCGCCGTCGGCGACCGCGGTGTCGATCTCGACGCCGCGGTTCATCGGGCCGGGGTGCATCACCAGTGCGTCGGGCTTGGCGTAGGCGAGCTTCTTCTGGTCGAGCCCGAAATAGTGGAAATATTCGGAGGTCGACGGCACGAAGGAGCCGTTCATCCGCTCGCGCTGCAGCCGCAGCATCATGACGATATCCGCGCCGTTGAGCCCCTCGCGCATGTCGCGCGCGACCTCGACGCCCATCCGCTCGATGCCGGGCGGCAGCAGCGTGGAGGGGCCGACGACGCGGACCCGGGCGCCCATGGCGTTGAGCAGGATGATGTTGGAGCGGGCCACGCGCGAATGCAGCACGTCGCCGCAGATCGCCACCACGAGCCCCTCGATCCGGCCCTTGTTGCGGCGGATGGTGAGCGCGTCGAGCAGCGCCTGGGTCGGATGCTCATGCGCGCCGTCGCCGGCATTGATCACGGAACCGTCAACCTTGCGGGCCAGCAGTTCCACCGCGCCGGAGGCGTGATGGCGCACTACCAATATATCCGGATGCATGGCGTTCAGCGTCATCGCGGTATCGACCAGCGTCTCGCCCTTCTTGATGGACGAGGAGGACACCGACATGTTCATGACGTCGGCGCCGAGGCGTTTCCCGGCGAGCTCGAACGAAGACTGGGTCCGGGTCGAGGCTTCGAAGAAGAGGTTTACTTGCGTCCGTCCACGCAGGACGGTGCGCTTCTTGTCAACCTGGCGGTTGAGCTCGACATATTCTTCGGACAGGTCGAGGAGGCCGCTGATGTCGGCCGCGGAAAGGCCCTCGATGCCCAGCAAATGCCGGTGGCCGAGGACGAAGGTCGATTTCGATGTCATTAAAGCGAGAGCTATAGGCGCGGATGGCGGGGGGAGCAAGGGCCAATGCCGGGGTGGGGACTTATCCCCTGATCTGTCTCCCGCTCAGTCATTCCGGGATGGCGCGCGAGCGCCAGACCCGGAATCTCGAGATTTCGATGCTTCGCATCGTCCCGGAATGACGCTGACGGACAAGGAAGCATCATGAAATCAATTCTTGCTGCATTTGTATCAATCATCGCCATTTCATCAGCCCAGGCCCAATCGCTCCCCGGCGGCTTCGTCTATTTGCGCGACGTCGACCCCACCATCATCCAGGACATCCGCTACGCGACGCCGAACAATTTCGTCGGCCGTCCGCTCGCCGGCTACGGCGCCGGCGAATGCGTGGTGAAGCGGGAGGTGGGGCTGCGGCTCAAGGCGGTCCAGCAGGATCTGGCGGCACAGAACCTGTCGCTGAAAATGTTCGACTGCTACCGGCCGGCGCGCGCCTCGCTCGACATGGTAAAGTGGTCGCAGAACGGCCACGAGACCGCCGCCGATCGGCGCTACAATCCGCGAATCCCCAAGACCGAGCTGTTCCGCCTCGGCTATATCGCGAGCCGCTCGCAGCATTCCACGGGGGCGGCGCTCGACCTCACGCTGGTCGATCTCAAGGCTGACAATTCCGCCAGGATCGATCCGTCAAAATCCTACGCCGACTGCACGGCGCCGGTCGAGGCGCGGCTGCCGGAAGGCAGCGTCGACATGGGGACCGGCTATGATTGCACCGATGCGAAAGGGCATACCGCTGTAACGTCGATCAATCCGGATCAGCGCGCCTGGCGCAAGGGGCTGGTGACTGCGATGGCGAAGCAAGGCTTTGTGAACTATTCGAAGGAGTGGTGGCATTTTTCCCTGCCGGGGGCGGGCGGGGCGGCCTATGATTTCCCGATCCAACCGCGGACGAGGTAGAGTTAAATTGAGGTGGAAGCAGCCGCGAGTCGGATTACCTCTCCCAAGGGGAGAGGTGGCACCGTCCGTGCCGAGACAGATGTGATCGGAAGCGCATATGACCCAGCCGAGCTTCGCGACCCACGAGGTCTTCAACCAGTCGCCGCCATTCGAGGACATCGACCTGTTTGCCGTGGATCGGCCGCTGGTCGACGCCGTGAAAGCCAATGGCGGCGCTGCGGCGGAGCGGGAGCTCTCCCAGTTCGGCAAGCATTGGGGTTCGGCCGCAATGGCCGATCGCGGGCGCGCGGCGAACGAGAATACGCCGAAACTTCGTAGCTTCGACGCCAAGGGCAATCGCCGCGACCAGGTCGAGTTTCATCCCGCCTATCACGAGCTGATGGCGCACAGCGCGCATGCCGGCGTGCACAATTCGACATGGACTGCGGATGGCAAGCCTGCAGGCGATGCTGCTGAAGTCATTCGCGCTGCAAAGTTCTACATGGCGTCGCAGGTCGAGACCGGGCATCTCTGCCCGATCACGATGACACGGGCCTCCGTCGCGGCGCTGGCGATGCAGCCGGACCTGCTCGCGCGCGTGATGCCGGTGCTGTCGACGAAGAGCTACGATCCCAGCTTCGCGCCGTGGTGGGACAAGCGCGGCATGACGCTCGGCATGGGCATGACCGAGAAGCAGGGCGGCACCGACGTGCGCGCCAACATGACGCGCGCGGTGCGCGACGGCAGCTCCTACCGCATCACCGGCCACAAATGGTTCATGTCGGCGCCGATGTGCGATGCGTTCCTCGTGCTGGCGCAGGCCGAGGCAGGGCCGACCTGCTTCTTCATGCCGCGCTTCGCGCCGGATGGATCGGTCAACGCCATCCAGTTCCAGCGACTGAAGGACAAGCTTGGCAACCGCTCCAATGCATCCTCCGAGGTCGAATTCGCAGGCGCCTACGCGGAAGCCGTGGGCGAGGAGGGCAAGGGCATCCGCACCATCATCCAGATGGTGCAGCTGACGCGGCAGGATTGCGCGATTGCGTCGGTCGGCCTGATGCGCTCAGGCCTCGCGCATGCGCTGCATCACGCCCGTCACCGCAGCGTATTTCAAAAGCATCTCGCCGATCAGCCCTTGATGCAGGCCGTGCTGTCCGACATGGCGCTGCATGTCGAGGCGAGCACAGCGCTGGTGATGCGGCTCTGCCGCGCCTTCGACCGTACGCCCCACGAACCGGCGGAGGCCGCCTCCATGCGGCTTTTGACGCCGGCGATCAAATACTGGACCTGCAAGAGTGCGCCGAGCTTCCTCTACGAGGCGATGGAGTGTCTCGGCGGCAACGGTTATGTCGAGGATGGCATTTTGGCACGCCATTATCGGGAGGCGCCGGTCAACGCGATCTGGGAAGGTTCTGGCAATGTGATGTGCCTCGACGTGCTCCGCGCGCTTTCGCGCGAGCCGGATGCGGCGATGGCGGTGCTGCAATCGCTTGCGGCCGAGACGAAAGATCTGCCTGGGGCGGGCGAGGCGGTCGCATTCATCGGAAAAACCTTCCGCCGCGCCGATGGCGAGCGCGTCGCGCGGCTCGCGGTCGAGAAACTGGCGCTGCTGGCCGCCGCAGCCGCACTCAACGGCGTCTCGTCCCACCACGCTAAATTGTTCGCCGCCACGCGCCTTGCCGCCAATCACGCCAGCATGTATGGCGCGGTCGAGATCGAGGGCGGCGACGTGCGTGGCCTGCTGGAGCGGGCGCTGCCGTGAGCCTGCCAACCGAAAGCCTCCTGATGGATTCCCTCAATCCCGATCATCCGCCGCTGATCGTTAGGCCTGCGCCGTTGCTGCGCGTCTGGAAGTTCTGGGGCACGGCGCTGTGGGGCCTGCTCGTCTTCGTCGCGATGTTCGTCGGCCAGGTCGGGGCGATCCTGCTGCTGGTGGCGATGCGCGGGCTGCCGCTCGACATGGCCTCGATCCAGTCTGTCGGCCGCGAGCCGCAGGCGCTGGCGCTGTCGGTCATCATGGGCCTACCCGCGACGCTCGCGGCGGTGTGGTTCGCCATCCGCATCAAGAAGGCCTCCTTCGTCGATTACCTCGCGTTGCGCTGGCCGACCTGGAGGCAATTTTTACTCGGCGCCGCCGGGCTTATCGTGACCGTGATGGCCTGGGAGGTGGTGTCGCGATCCCTCGGGCGCGAGGCCACGCCGGGCTTCATGACCGATCTCTTGAAATCCGGCCGCGACAAAGGCGCAGCGTTGCTCCTCCTGTTCGCCTTCAGCGTGGCGGCGCCGATGTCGGAAGAGGTGCTCGCGCGCGGCTTCCTCCTCCGCGGCTGGTCGGCGAGCTTCCTGCGCGTGCCCGGCGCCATCATCCTGTCGTCCCTGGTGTGGACGGCGGTGCATCTGCAATACGATTTGTACTTCCTCGCCGAGGTCTTCTCCATCGGCCTCTGGTTCGGCTACATGCGCCACCGCGCCAACTCGCTCTGGCTCACCATCGTGCTGCATGCGCTGAACAACATGACCGCGGTGGTGCTGACGATGTGGCTGGGTGGCTAGAGCGTTTTCGAGCGAAGTGGATACCGGTTCGCGTCAAGAAAACGCGTCAAAACAAGAATCTAGAGCCCCGTTCCGATTCCATCGGAACGGAAATGGCTCTAGGCCTCAGGCCACCAGCGCGATTGCGATCGGCATCGTGATCGCCGCCAAAATCGTCTGCAGCGTGATGATCTGCGCCAGCAGGGGCGCATCACCGCCCATCTGGCGGGCCAGCACATAGGCGCTCGGCGAGGTCGGCACTGCCGCGCAGATCGCGACGATCGCAAGGTTGGTACCTGACAGGCCAAACCAGACCGCGAGCGCCAGCGCGAGCACGGGCATTAGCGCCAGCTTGAACGCCACGCCGATCGTCGCGCCCATGCTCGGGCGGAGCAGGCCCTTCAGCTGGAGGCCGGCACCGGTGACGAGCAGGCCGATGGCGAGCGAGGAGCGGCCGAGCGCATCGGCAACCTCATGCCAGATCTTTGGCAGGGGCAGATGAATGACATTGATGAAGAGGCCGATCGCACAGGCCCAGATCAGGGGATTACGGATCACCGTCATGACGATCGCGCGCGCCGACTGCTTCTCGGGTGACGCGTAGTGCGCGAGCACGGCAACGCTGAACACGTTGACCAGCGGAATGATCGCGACCATGGCGACCGAGGCCAGGGCCAGGCCGACATCGCCATACAGATTGGCGGAGACGGAGAGCGCCACATAGGTCTGCCAGCGCGTCGCGCCCTGGAAGATCGAGGTGAAGGCGGGGCCGTCGATGTCGAGGCGCGACAGGGCCGGGCGGAGCGCGAGGCACAGTAGCGACATCGCGAGCGCCGACAGCAGCAGCGCACCGCCGACGCCGGCGACCGGCACTTTTGTGAGATCGGCCTTCACCAGGGTCTGGATCAAGAGCATCGGAAACAGCACGAAATAGGTCAGCCGCTCCAGCCCGTGCCATTGCGTGTCGAGCCGCATCAGGCTGTGGCGGAGCACCACGCCGAGCACGATGAGGATGAAGACCGGCAGCAGCGCCGCGATCACGACCGCCATGGATCAGCTATTCCCCGCTGCCGTGCGCAGATTGGCGAGCCGGTCGAGCGCACCCTGCAGGATGAAGATCGCGGCGTGCTCGTCGATCACCTCGGCGCGCTTGGCGCGGCTGACATCCATGCCGATCAGCTCGCGCTCGACCGCTGCGGTCGAGAGGCGCTCGTCCCACAGGCCTATGGGGAGCGTGGTCAGGTTGGCGAGATTGCGGGCAAAGGCGCGGGTCGACTGGGCGCGCGGGCCCTCGCTGCCGTCCATGTTGATGGGCAGGCCGAGCACGAAGCCGACGACCTTGCGCTCAGTGGCGATGGCGAGCAGCCGCGCCGCGTCCTGCTTGAACGCCTTGCGCTGGATCGTCTCGACACCGGTCGCAAGCCGGCGGTCCGGATTGGACACGGCAACGCCGATGGTTTTGGTGCCGAGGTCAAGCCCGATCAACCCGCCGCGTTCGGGCCAGTGGGTTGCAGCATCGATCAGGGGCAGGATAAGAGCCGGCATGGCACTAGCGCATATCATGCGTCGCGCCGCGGAGTGAACCCTGAACGATGGATGCACTGACACTATTCGGCCTGTTTGCCGTGACGGCGATGCTGGTCTGCTATGCCCTCGAAGACCGCAGCCACTGGTTCGTGCTGCTGTTCGCCGCCTCCTGTGCGCTCGGCTCGGCTTACGGCTTCCTGCAGGGGGCTTGGCCGTTCGGTCTGGTCGAGGCGATCTGGGCGTTCGTTGCGCTGCGGCGGTGGTGGATTAGGCCGCGATGATTTCCTCCTCCCTCGTCAGGCAGGACAGGAAGCCTTGAAGCGCACTGTATTGATGGCCGGCGCGGCGTTGGATGAACAGCGTTTCGACGCGGCCATGCGACGGGCTCAGCGCGTGCATCGTCACGCTGCCGGTCATCGCGCTGCGCTCGACCACCGCGCGCGGCAACAGCGTCACGCCCATGTCGGCGGCGACGCAGCCGATCATGCCGTCGAGCGTGCCGAGCTCGAAGCGCACTGCGGAGGGCCAGCCGAATTCCACAAATATCTGTTCGAGCCGCTGGCGGTAGGTGCAGCCGGTGCGAAACACCAGCGCGGTCGGGCCCGATTCCGGCGTGCCGGCGCGCAGCTCGGCGAGCGAGGACCAGCGCAGCGCGCTGACCAGCACCAGTTCTTCGCGGAACGCGCTTGTTACGGTGAGGTCAGCATGCGCGATGGGACCAGCGACGAAAGCGCCGTCCAGCGTGCCTTCGAGCACACCGGCGACGAGATCGGCGGTCGGCGACGTGCGCAGGCTCAGGCGCACGGCCGGGAAGCGGCGGTGGAAATCGGCGAGCAGCGGCGGCAGTCGCACCGCAGCCGTTGTCTCCATCGAGCCGATCGAAAGCGGCCCCTTCGGCTCGCCATCGTCGCGCGCCGCGAGCACGGCCTCGCGCGACAACGCCGTCATTCGTTGCGCGTAGGGGAGGAGGCGCTTGCCTGCGCCGGTCAGCGCCATGCCGCGGCTATGGCGCTCAAACAGCGGCGTGCCAATCTCGGCCTCCAAGGCCTTGATGCGCTGGGTGACGTTGGATTGCACCGTGTTGAGCTCTTCGGCGGCGCGGGTGATGCCGCCGGTGCGGGCGACCGCGGCAAAGGTCTGGATGTCACTTAGTTCCATGGCATCGTTTCGCTTTTGTGATGGCAGCGTTTGCAACAATTCATTTTTCGAGAATGCTAATTCCGCCTAGTGTTCCTGTCCAGAGTGGAGAACCTATGCCGATCGTCACGCCGCTGACGGAGCTTCTCGGGATCAGGCATCCGGTCCTGTCAGCGCCCATGGACACGATCGCGGGCAGCCGGCTGACCCGCGCAGTCAGCGAAGCTGGCGGCTTCGGGATCCTCGGTGGTGGCTACGGCGACCGCGTCCGACTTCAGGCTGAGGCTGCCGAGCTGAAAGGCTTTGCACCGTTCGGCATCGGCTTCATCACCTGGAGCCTGGCAAAACAACCCGAGCTTCTCGACATCGCGCTCGCCGCGCGACCACAGGCCATCATGCTGTCGTTCGGAGATCCCGCGCCGTTCGCGCCGCAGATCAAGGCAAGCGGTGCGCGATTGATCTGCCAGGTCCAGAGCGAGGACATGGCGAAACAGGCGCTCGATGCCGGTGCGGAGATTTTGGTCGCGCAGGGGACGGAGGCGGGCGGCCACGGCGCGTCGCGCACCACGGTCGATATCGTGCCTGCGATCGTCGATCTCGCAGCCGGGCGCGTGCCTGTCGTCGCGGCCGGCGGGATCGCCGATGGTCGCGGTCTGGCGGCAATGATGATGCTCGGTGCATCCGGCGTGCTGGTCGGCACGCGCTTCTGTGCAAGCGTGGAGGCCAATGGCGCTGCCGAGGCCAAGGAGCGCATTCGCACAGCCGACGGCAATGGCACCGTGCGCGGCGTCATTCCCGACTGGTCGCGGAAGCTGTTCTGGCCGGCGCCGTTCACCGCACGCACGCTGGTCAACGACCATATCAAGAGCTGGACCGGCCGTGAGATCGAGCTGATGCAGCGCGCGGACGAAGTCGCCGAGGAGTACGCCGCGGCGAAAATGGCGGGCGATTTCGAAGTCGCGGCCGTGTTTGCGGGAGAAGCAGCCGGCCTGATCCATGATATTCCACCGGCGGCCGAGATCGTCGAACGGATTGCGACTGAGGCCGAGCAACTTCTTGCCGGCCGGCGCAATTCCATCGCATCGCTCGCCTGAACCAAGAGAGACACACCATGTGGCCTGACCGTCGACTGATCGATCTCTTCAAGACCGAATTCCCGATCGTGCTGGCGCCGATGGCCGGCGTCACAGATCAGGATCTTGCGATCGCCGTCGCGGAAGGCGGAGGGCTCGGCTCGCTGGCCTGCGCGATGGTATCGCCAGAGAAGGCGCGCGATCAGGTCAACATCATGCGCCAGCGCATCGCGGCCCCGATCAACGTGAACTTCTTCTGCCACACGCCGATCGAGCTCACGGCCGAGGCCGAGGCGCGCTGGAAGCAGCGGCTCGCTGGCTATTACACCGAGCATGGCCTCGATCCCGCCGCGCCGATCAATGCGGCGAACCGCGCACCGTTCGACGCCTCTTTCTGCGAGGTCGTCGAGGAGTTGAAGCCGGAGGTCGTCAGCTTCCATTTCGGTCTGCCGGAGCCGGCGCTGCTCACGCGCGTCAAGGCGGCCGGATGTCTCGTCATCTCGTCCGCAACGACGGTGAAGGAAGCCGTCTGGCTGGAACAGCGCGGCGTCGATGCCGTCATCGCGCAAGGCGCCGAGGCCGGCGGTCACCGCGCCATGTTCCTGACCGAGAAGATCTCCGAGCAGCCCGGCACGTTTGCGCTGGTGCCGCAGGTCGCCGATGCCGTGAAGGTGCCGGTGATCGCGGCCGGTGGCATCGCCGACGCGCGCGGCATTGCTGCGGCCTTCGCGCTCGGGGCCTCCGGCGTGCAGATCGGCAGCGCTTACTTGCGCTGTCCGGAGTCCAAGGTCAGCGCGGGCGGCCGCAAGGCGCTCGCCGAGGCGCGGGACGATTCCACCGTCATCACCAACGTCATGACCGGACGCCCGGCGCGCGGTGTCCAGAACCGCCTGATGCGCGAGGCCGGCCCGATCTCCCCGGATGCGCCGCCGTTTCCCCATGCCGCAACCGCGCTGGGGCCGCTGAAGACGGCTGCCGAAAAGCAGGGCCGGGTGGATTTTACCAATCTCTGGGCTGGACAGGCCATCGCGCTCGGCCGCGAGGTCCCCGCCGCCGAATTGACCCGGGATCTTGCCAAATCGGCACTGGCCCGCATGAAGGCGCTGGCCGGCTAGGCCAGCCACGCCGGTTGCGGCGCAAAACCGGCCTCTGCTATACGGCACATGGGTTTTGCCCTGTAGGTTTTGCCGTGAGAGGCCTTATATAATGTCCGTCGACGCCGCTACCGTCCGCCGCATCGCGCATCTGGCGCGCATTGCGGTTTCCGAGGGCGAGGTTCCGCATCTGCAGGGCGAGCTCAACGCCATGCTCGCCTTTGTCGAGCAGCTCTCGGAGGTCAATGTCGAGGGCGTGGAGCCCATGACCTCGGTCACCCCGATGCAGATGAAGAAGCGGCAAGACGTGGTCAATGACGGCGAGATCGCCGACGATATCGTTGCCAACGCGCCCGCGACCGAAGGTCACTTTTTCCTGGTGCCCAAAGTCGTCGAGTAATCCTTAGGACGTGGTCCGATGTGCCTGCTATGCGACGATGAGAAGGCCTATCAGGCCTATATGAACTATCTCGACAAGATGGACCGGCAGGGCAAGGCTGCCGATCCCAACGTCGCCGTCAATGCCGTGCTCGACGAGCTCGAGGCCGCCGCGAATGCGGCCGCCAAAAAAGACGACCCGGCCAACGACAAGACCCTGTCTCCTTTCTTCTGCAGCCCGATCAATAAATGACCGATTTGACATCGCTGACGCTCGCCGAGGCCCGCAAGGGTCTCGCGGCCAAGACTTTCACGTCACTCGAGCTGACCGACGCGCATCTTTCCGCGATCGAAGCCGCGCGCGTGCTCAATGCCTTCGTCATGGAGACGCCCGATCGCGCGCGTGACATGGCGAAGGCCGTGGACGAGAAGATCGCCAAGGGCGATGCCGGTCCGCTCGCCGGCATCCCGCTCGGCATCAAGGACTTGTTCGCGACCAAGGGCGTTCGCACCACGGCGTGCTCGAAGATCCTCGGCAATTTCGTGCCGACCTATGAGTCCACCATCACCTCGCAGCTCTGGCGTGATGGCGCGGTGATGCTCGGCAAGCTCAACAATGACGAGTTCGCGATGGGCTCGGCGAACGAGACCTCGTGCTTCGGTCCCGTCGGCAATCCCTGGCGGCGTGAGGGAAGCAACACGACACTGGTGCCGGGCGGCTCGTCCGGTGGCTCGGCCTCGGCGGTGGCGGCGCTGCTCTGCATGGGCGCGACTGCGACCGACACCGGCGGCTCGATCCGCCAGCCGGCCGCGTTCACCGCGACCGTCGGCATCAAGCCGACCTATGGCCGCTGCTCGCGCTGGGGCATCGTCGCCTTTGCCTCGTCGCTCGACCAGGCCGGACCAATCGCGCGCAGCACGCGCGATGCCGCGATGCTGCTGCGCTCGATGGCCGGGCACGATCCGAAGGACACGACCTCGGTCGACATCCCCGTGCCGGATTACGAGGCCGCGATCGGCAAGTCCGTGAAGGGCATGAAGATCGGCATTCCCAAGGAGTATCGTCTCGACGGCATGCCGGCCGAGATCGAGAAACTCTGGAGCGAGGGCGCGGCGTGGTTGAAAGCGGCCGGTGCCGAGCTCGTCGAGGTGTCGCTGCCGCACACCAAATACGCGCTGCCAGCCTATTACATCGTGGCGCCGGCGGAAGCCTCCTCCAACCTCGCGCGCTACGACGGCGTCCGCTATGGCCTGCGCGAGCAGGGCAGGAACATCATCGAGCAGTACGAGAACACCCGCGCCGAAGGATTTGGCGCCGAGGTGCGCCGCCGCGTCATGATCGGCACCTACGTGCTCTCGGCCGGCTATTACGACGCCTATTACCTGCGCGCCCAGAAGGTGCGCACGCTGATCAAGAAGGACTTTGAGGATTGCTTCGCCAAGGGCGTCAACGCGATCCTGACCCCGGCGACGCCGTCGGCTGCCTTCGGCATCGGCGAGAAGGGCGGCGCCGACCCCGTCGAGATGTATCTCAACGACATCTTCACGGTGACCGTGAACATGGCGGGCCTGCCGGGCATCGCGGTGCCCGCCGGCAAGGACCGCCAAGGCCTCCCGCTCGGCCTGCAGCTGATCGGCCGTCCCTTCGAGGAGGAGACGCTGTTCTCGCTCGGCGAGGTGATCGAACAGGCCGCCGGCCGCTTCACGCCCGCGAGGTGGTGGTGAATGTCGCTGATTTCATCGCGAGCCTCGACGGCGCGGCGCCCGCGCCGGACCTGACCGCGCCGCTTGCCGGTCTCTGGTGGGCCGCGAAAGGCGACTGGGACCAGGCGCACAGGATCGTCCAGGACGACCAGGGCCGCGACGCCGCTTGGGTGCACGCCTATCTGCATCGCGTCGAAGGCGATCTCGGCAATGCCGGCTATTGGTATCGCCAGGCCGGCCAGCCCGCGGCAAAGGATTCATTGGAAGCGGAGTGGGAGCGGATCGCTACCACGCTGCTCGGGAGCAGGACATGAGCACGGCCACGCACAAGCTTCTCAAGGGCGCCACCGGTGATTGGGAGATGGTCATCGGTATGGAAATCCATGCCCAGGTGACGTCGAACTCGAAACTGTTCTCGGGCGCGTCGACCACGTTCGGTGGCGAGCCGAACAGCCACGTGTCGCTGGTCGATGCCGCAATGCCGGGCATGCTGCCCGTTATCAACGAGGAATGCGTCAGGCAGGCTGTCCGGACCGGGCTCGGCCTCAACGCAAAGATCAATCTGCGTTCGGTGTTCGATCGCAAGAACTATTTCTATCCGGACTCGCCGCAGGGCTATCAGATCAGCCAATACAAGTCGCCGGTCGTGGGCGAGGGCGAGGTGCTGGTCGAACTCGACGGCGGCCGCAGCGTCACCATCGGCATCGAGCGGCTGCATCTGGAGCAGGATGCCGGTAAGCTAATGCACGACCAGTCGCCGACCATGTCCTATGTCGACCTCAACCGCTGCGGCGTGGCGCTGATGGAGATCGTCTCAAAGCCTGATATCCGCGATGCCGAGCAGGCCAAGGCCTATGTGACCAAGCTGCGCTCGATCCTGCGCTATCTCGGCACCTGCGACGGCGACATGGAGAAGGGAAGCTTGCGCGCCGACGTCAACGTCTCCGTGCGCAAGCCGGGCGCGCCGCTCGGCACCCGCTGCGAGATCAAGAACATGAACTCGATCAACTTCATCGGCCAGGCGATCGAGTACGAAGCGCGCCGCCAGATCGAAATCCTCGAGAATGGTGGCCAGATCGATCAGGAGACGCGGCTCTACGACCCCAACAAGGGCGAGACGCGCTCGATGCGCTCGAAGGAAGAGGCGCATGACTACCGCTACTTCCCTGATCCGGATTTGCTGCCGCTGGAGTTCTCGCAAAGCTTCGTCGACGCGCTGAAGGCTGAGCTCCCCGAGCTGCCGGACCAGAAGAAGACGCGCTTTGTCGCCGACTTCGGCCTGTCGGCCTATGATGCGAGCGTGCTTGTTGCCGAGCGCGAGAGCGCGGTGTTCTATGAAACGGTGCTCGATAGGCTCGCCAACCGCGCCCGCGACGGCAAGATGGCGGCGAACTGGGTGATCAACGAGCTGTTCGGCCGTCTCAACAAGGAAGGCCGGGATATTGCGGGCTCGCCGGTGTCATCTGAGCAGCTCGCTGCGATCATCGACCTGATCGGCGAGGGCACGATCTCCGGCAAGATCGCCAAGGATCTGTTCGAGATCGTCTGGCAGGAGGGCGGCGACCCTCGTGCGCTGGTCGAAAGCCGCGGCATGAAGCAGGTCACGGATCTTTCGGCGATCGAAAAGGTTGTCGACGACATCATCGCGGCCAATCCCGACAAGGCCGCGCAGGTGAAGGACAAGCCGCAGTCGCTCGGATGGTTCGTCGGCCAGGTGATGAAGTCATCCGGCGGCAAGGCGAACCCGCAGAGCGTCAACGACCTGCTCAAGTCCAAGCTCGGCATCTGACGTCACGCGTTCGGACGAGACGGTGAGACGCTCGCCGTCTCCTCGCGCGGCGTCGAGACGGGACGCGCGCACGCATCGCAGACAGTAGACTTCATCCCGCTGAGGTCACGATGCAGATGCGAATCGCGGTGGCGCGATTCGCGCAAAACCGCGACTTGCACACGCCCTGACGAGCGCTTCCGCCGTTAAGCATGAAAATAATTTCGTTGCCAAAATTCGCGACTCAGAGTCCGCGACTCGCCTCCACGACGTCATCGCGCGCCTTGCGGCGCGCGTCATCGCACTGATCGCGCGTGATGTACGCGCGCAGAAAAATACTTGCTGCATAGGGTATTCTTGCAATCGCCGCTGTTGTCGAGATCAATGCTGCGAGAAGCATTTGCAATCGCAGACGCGTGTCTCTGCGTGTCGGCAAATCAAGTGCGGCTGGCGCACGCGCGCTGCGCCGTCAACACTTCCTTAAGTGAGAAGATGTTTTTTTCGTCGTGTTGGTGTATTCGGGGTGAGTGCATTCGATCCCCGAATGCGCGCAGCAATTAAGCCATCTCACACATCGGAGGGCAACATGGCCAAGAAAGCAAAGAAGGCGAAGAAGGCGAAGAAGGCGAAGAGCGCAGTGAAGAAGACTGCGAAGAAGACCCGCAAGGTCGCCAAGAAGAAGTAACTTCGCTTCTGAAGTTGCCGGCTCCTAGAGAGCCGGCACGTCATCAGCGCCTCCTAGAGGTTCTGGTCGACGATAGAGGGTGTCGGCGAGACATCAGGTCAACGGTCGGATCGTCAGCTTTCACGAGCCCGCTCGTCAAAGTCCGGTCCGGCAGAGGAAACAAGTTTTCTTCGTTCGGTGCGGCTCCTTGAATAAGGGCTCCGCAATTCCACAGACGGCCTTCGGGCCAATTTGGAATCTGATCCTGACGTGTTCGCCGACGCCCTCGTTCCCTGAGGCCGGGGTATTGCCGGCATTCCTTTCCCGACATTGTTGATCTGACCGCGGCGCAGTCATCCTGCGCTGTCGCGTTGCCGTGTCCGTGCTGCCTTGAGGCAGGCGAGGGGGCGGCGAAGTTTCGTTGCCGCGATGCTGGTTACTCAGGCGCAATGCCAGGCCATCGGCCCGACGCCGGGTCTCGACCTCCGTGTCCTGCCGGCATGACGGCCGGGGGTTAGCGTTCGCAGCGCGAGGCGATCCTGCGACCCGTCCACCGCCGCCGCTCCCACAAATTGTAACCGCAGGACACGTGCTACCGCGCGCGATGGTTATCGATGTCCGAAAATCCCAAGGTAAACCGAATCTGACGAATCGCAGAAGTGCCTGCAAGACAGAGGTTTTTTGAACTTCCCGCGGGCGTGGCGCGCGCTGGCGTTTACGTCTGCTTCATCGCGATACTTAAACTGCCATTCAAATTTGACCGCCATCATCGCCTCCAACAAGCCGGCAAACGACTTGGGCAAAAAGACTTGGACAAGAAGGCTCGGGCAAGAAGCCTCTGGGATGAGTTGAACGGCGCGCGATCCAGAAGGATCACGCAAATCAGAGTTGGACGGGAGCCGCGCTCGGGGGAACGAGGCGGCATAAGAAAAAGGGGATGCGTTATGTTTCAGGGTACTTTCGATCTCGATGCGGCAACGCCGATCGATGCAAGCGCGCTGTCCGACGTTCTGTTCGAGCGTGGGATCTATTGGGCGAGCGGCCGCTCGGGCCTGGTCGACCTCGTCGCCGCGCACAAATGGTTCAACCTCGCAGCCCTGAAGGGCCGCAAGGACGCCGTCGCGCTGCGCCAGGAAGTGGCCGGCCAGATGTCCGAGGCCGAGATTTCGGCCGCGCAGCGTGACGCGAGGGCGTGGGTGTCCGCGCACTGAATTGTGAAACGCATCCGGCCCCGCGGTTTCACGGGGCGATCTGGTTGCGCTGAATCAAGTTCCCGCGTCGTGCCGCCAATTAGACCCACGCGGCATGAGCGATCCCGACAAGAATGCTCAGGACGAAGTCCGTGGCTGCCGATTCAGATCGCGCCCGACGATTGCGATCTGGAACTCGGACGGCCGCACAAGACCGGCATTCTGCCGCTGACGTTTCCGTGCCGGCGCTTGGGCGGGCGTCTGGTTCAATGTCTGGGCAGGCGAGGCGGTGCTGATCTCGCCCTCGCATTGGCGGATCTGGCGATCCCGCATCTAGACGTGCGCACACATATATAAGGAGGCGCGAATCGGGCCGAAGTCAGCCGCGCGAATCCTCGCGCCAGGCTTTCGCAGCCGTGCGGCGATCGCTTTTCAGATGAACAGACCTGGATTCTGCTGAGCGGCCCGAGACATAGGTGACAAAACGTACCGGACACATGGGTTACACTTTCCGCTTTTGTTCTGCGGGAGGTGTGGATGCCGTGGAAAGCGAGTTCGGTGATGGAGGAGCGCCTGCGGTTTGTTGCCCGGCTGTTGGATGGCGAGGCAATGACGGACGTATGCCGGGATTTCGGCATATCGCGGAAGACCGGCTACAAGATCTTTGGTCGGTACAAGGAGCACGGGCTTGAGGCCCTGACGGACCGGTCGCGGCGGCCGGTCCGCTACGCCAACCAGCTGCCGCAGCAGCTCGAAAGCCTGATCGTACGCCTGAAAACCGAGAAGCCACATTGGGGAGCCCGCAAAATCCGCGAGCTCCTGGTCCGGCGGCTGGATGGTGACGTCAGGGTGCCGGCCAAGAGCACCATCCATGCCGTGCTCGACCGCCAGGGCCTGGTCAAGCGCGCCCGTGAACGGAAGACCCCGGCGCAGGGCACGCGGTTGTCGGCCGCGGTTGCGCCCAATGACCTCTGGTGCGCCGACTTCAAGGGCGAGTTCAAGCTCGGCAATGGGCGCTATTGCTACCCACTCACCGTGACCGATCAGGCTTCGCGGTTCTTGCTCATGTGCGAAGCTCTGGAGTCGACGCGAGAGGAACTGGCAGTTACGGCGTTCGAGCGGCTGTTTGCCGAACGCGGGCTGCCGCTGTCGATCCGCTCCGACAATGGCGTACCGTTCGCCAGCCCCAATGCGCTGTTCAACCTGTCAAGGCTCTCGGTCTGGTGGCTTCGTCTCGGCATCGCCATCGAACGCATCAAGCCTGGCCATCCGCAGCAGAATGGCCGTCACGAGCGCATGCACCTGACGCTGAAGAAGGAGGCGACCCGGCCGCCAGGCTCGAATATTCTGCAACAACAAGACCGCTTCGATGCCTTCGTTCACGAATTCAACACGGAAAGACCGCACGAGGCGCTCGACATGAAGTGTCCGGCGGAATTGTATGCGGCTTCACCGCGCCACTATGACGGCTTGCCCGAACTGTCCTATCCATTCCATGACCGCGACGTCCTCGTCACGGCCTGCGGACGGCTCTGCCTGCATCGCAAGAGGATCAACATCTCGAGCGTGCTGGCCGGCCAGAAGCTCGGCATCAAGGAAGTCGACGATGGCATTTGGCTCGTCAGCTTCATGCACTACGATCTGGGATACTTCGACCTCGAGCAAAAGACCTTGCAACCCCTCGACAATCCATTCGGCCCGAAGCCCGTCACCGATGTTCCCGGTACGACATTGTCGCTCTGACCGAGATGCACTCTTGCTCATTCTTGGCATGGCAGCCACCGGCTTGGCCGCGCTGAGCCGTCAACCCCCGAAGCCCCGTAGGGGGCGCGCCCTTGGCGCGCGGGCTTGACGGCGAAAGTGCGGGCCGAGCAATAATGGCCATGCCAACGAATGCGTGGAGTGAGTGACCCTGCAACCCTTCGACAACCCGTTCGGCACGAGGTTGTCACCCATGTCTTAGGTACGACCTGTTACCTATGTCTCCGGGCTGGACATGCCGCTGGGTGGCGGAGAGGGAGGGATTCGAACCCTCGATACAGCTTGAGACCGTATGACGCTTTAGCAAAGCGTTGCCTTCAGCCACTCGGCCACCTCTCCGGTGCGAGCCTTATGCATCTAATTGCTTGGGCCGGTCAATTTGGAAGCGTGTGTTTTCGCTCGAATATTCCCAACGATTTCCGCCAGCCCAGGGTGTCCGCCCTGATTCCCCGATCTCCCCGGGCGGCTGCGGCCTGATAGGCGGCCTTATAGAATGTCTGTGGCACGCACGCTGGTGCCTCCTGGACTGCACCTGCTCCGCCAGGGATCAGTGATCGTTACGGGCGCAATACACCCCGTTGAGCGCTTGTGCCGATTCTACGATTCGGGCCCTTCAGAACCGCGAATGTGCGTAAGTCGGCGCACCAGCCGCCAGACCGGGAACCCCCCGGGGCAAATGGAACGACAAAAAAACATCAATAATAACAATATGTTACAGGCCTAGCGCGATCACATCTGCGTGTTATTTGTGCAACACCCGCCGGAAAACACACTCCATAGGCCCGCTTCGGAGCGTTCTCTTGTTGTGTGTGCAAGGACGTTCGGTAATTGTGATCGGGCGACGGAGGGGGGCATCCCAAGGTCGTCCCGTTTAGGTCTTTCGCTTAAGTCCCTCGCGTTCATGCGGGTGTGTCCGAAGACGCGAAGGCGGCCAAGGCGGTGATTTAAAGGGGGTTGGGGAATTGGCCATTCGGGTCAGTGACCTTCCCTGAAGAGCAACTTGGAGGTTTAACATGAAGTTGGTTAAGAGCCTTTTGCTCGGCTCAGCGGCGGGTCTCATCGCCGTGGGCGGAGCGCAGGCAGCCGATCTCCCCGTGAAGGCCAAAGCGGTCGAATACGTGAAGATCTGCTCCCTGTACGGTGCGGGTTTCTACTACATCCCGGGCACCGACACCTGCATCAAGCTGGGTGGTTACCTGCGCGCTGACGCAGTCCTCGGCGGCTCCGGCGACTATGGTTTCAATAACAGCACGGCGACTGTGAACGGCGGTTCGAACAACCGTCTGACCAACTACTACTACACCCGCGCTCGTATGGACCTCAACGTCGATACCCGCACGGCGACCGAATACGGTGTGGTTCGTACCTACGCTGATATGATCTTCAGCTATGATACGTCCAACGTCACCGCCGCCTCGGGTGGCACGGCGTTCTCGACCGGCAACCCCTCGCTCGGTCTCTACCATGCGTTCATCCAGTTCGCTGGCTTCACCATGGGCCGCACGGTCTCGATCTTCGACGCCCCGTGGCAGAGCTATCCGGCTGGCGGTCCCGACTCCATTCCGGGCGGCTCCAACCACGTCACCGGTGTGAACCAGTTCGCTTATACCGCTGACTTCGGCCAGGGCATCACCGGCTCGCTGGCGTTGGAAGAAGATACGACGCTGACCTCCGGTCAGTCGAACCTCTTTAACACCAGTGGTTTCGCGGCCTCCAGTGCTCTCAGCGGCGCCGGCGCGATTGTGACGACTTCTGCTGCTGCAAACGCTGGTGCCGCCCTCATCCAGGGTCTGTATGGCACCAACGATTGGGGTGGAACGCGCTCGCCGGATATCATCGGTGCGGTTCGTGTCGACCAGGCTTGGGGTCTTGCCCAGTTCTCGGTTGCCGCAAAAGATCTGCATGCCGGCTACTACGGCTCAACGGAACCCACCGGTCATCCCTCCGACAAGTGGGGTTGGGCTGTGCAGGGATCGTTGTCGATCAAGAACATCCCGACTGGTGCGGGTGACTCGATCAACTTGCAGGCCGTCTACACCGACGGTGCAACCAAGTACAACTTCCAGACCCTGTTCCCGCAGAACTTCTTCATGTTCAGCGGCTCTGGCGTTGGCGCGTATCAGAGCGTCGGTTTCGCCGGCCTGGCTGACGGCGTCTTCGGAGCTGGTACCGGCATCGATACCGTCAAGACCTGGGGCTTCCGCGGTGGCTATACCCACAACTGGAGCCCGAACTGGGTGAGCGCCATCTACGGTGGCTATGCTCAGCTGAAGTACGGCACCACGGGCAAGGCCCTGATCTGCGCGAACTTCACCGCAGCTTTTGGTGCCGCCACTGCGACTTGCAACCCGGACTTCAACTTCGGCGTGATCGGTGTCAACACCGTCTGGACCCCGGTCAAGAACCTGGCGTTCACCGCGGACCTGAGCTATTCGCGTCTGGACCAGAAGTACTCCGGCACGATCGCTGCTCCGGCCAGCCCCAACGGTTGGGCTGCCAACGCCAAGCCGGGCGCTGTGTATGAGCTGAAGGATCAGAACTCGCTCACTCTGCTCCTCCGCGCTCAGCGCACCTTCTAAGATCGATTTATCGATCAACTGAGAGCCCCCGGCGGGAAACCGCCGGGGGCTCTTGCTTTTGAGCGATACGATGCTGGCCTTGTGACGCACAAGTCATCGCATCGGCAGGCCCGATAGGTCTGAGCCGTGCAGCGCCCAAACGCCGGCCAGTGATTGGATATGCCCTTGGTTCGATGCGCTCCCGGCCATCGAAAACGGATAGGCGCAGTGCCCGAGATGGACACGGGCCGACGGCGGCGCTGGTCCGGGGATCAGTAGCTCAAGATCGTCCTGGAGTTTACAGGCGCCGCATCAAGTCGCGGTAACAGTGCGATGGCATGGCGTTTCGCGCTCATTGCGGCTGCGATGGCGACGGTCGTTTCGGCCTGAGGCGCACACGCCTGTTTATCGCGAGAGCAGCCTCTTACACGCGCGAGAGAGAAGGTCGCTATTCCACGCTGCCGGCGCCGCGGCGCAAATCAGCCTCGATCTGCAAGCGCGTGCCGCCGCCGAAGCGGGCGCGGTAGACCTGGAGATTCTCCATGATCCGCTGCACGTAGTTGCGCGTCTCCGAGAACGGGATCAGCTCGACCCAGTCGACGGCGTCGACCTTGGCGTCGCGCGGGTCACCGTAGCGGTCGATCCACTTCTTCACGCTGCCGCGGCCGGCGTTGTAGGCCGCGAAGGTCATGATGTAGGAGCCGCGATAATCCTCGAGCAAGCCGCCGAGCTCGGCCGCCCCGAGCGTGGCGTTGTAGGACGAATCGTTCTTCAGCCGTGAGAGGTCGTAGGTCGCGCCATGCCGTTTGCAGACGTAACGCGCGGCGTCCGGCGTCACCTGCATCAGGCCATAGGCCTGCGCCGGCGAGACCACTGAGGGGTTGAATGCACTTTCCTGTCGCGCGATCGCGTAGACGATGCTGCGCTCGACCCCGGGACCGATCTGCGTGAATTGTGGGATGCCGTTGACGGGATAGGCGTAGAAATCGAACGGCAGGCCGCGATTGAGCGCGGCCTTGCCGACCAGCAGCATGCCCCGCGCGTCGCTGTAGCGCTGGGTCAGCTCGCCGAGGCCGGCCAGCGCCTCGGGATCGCCGTTCTCGCCCATGTCGGCGAGCATCGGCACGGCGAGCTCGCGCTCGTCGAGCTCGTAGAGCAATTGTGCCGCGCGCACGATCTCCAGCCGTTCGGCGCCGCGGCCGCGTGGCTGGCTGTTCAGCTCGATCTGCGGCAGCCCGAGTTTTGCGCGCGCGAGCTGGCCGTAATAGCTGGTGGATTGCTCGGCGGCGCGGGCATAGGCGTTGCGCGCCTCCTGCTGGCGACCGGCGGCCTCGGCCGCGCGGCCCTGCCAGTAACCGGCACGCGCCAGCGTGGTCGGATTGACGCTGCCGACGCCGATGCGGGCAAAGTGCTGGGCGGCTGCCGTGGGATCGTTGAGGAAGCGTAGCGCGATCCAGCCCGCCGTGAATTCCTGCTCGGTCTTGTAGATGTCGCGCGAGGGAAGCGCCGCATCGCGCGCGATCAGATAGGCGCTGCGGAATTCCTCGGTGTCGATCATCTTGCGCGCCAGCAGGCGCCGCTCGATCCACCATTCGTCGAGATTGTAGAGCCGGCCCGGATCCTTCGGCGCCGACAGCATGAGCTGGGCGGCTTCGGCAAACTTCTCCTCGCGGCGTAGCAGCTGGATCTTGCTGAAGATGAAGCCGGGATCGCTGTGCAGCTCGCGCGGCACCTCTTCGAGCAGCGCGCGCGTGTTCGGCGCCTTCCTGAAGGAGGCGATGCGGGCCTTGGCAAGTGCGACATAGCCGGCGCCGAGCCGTTTTGCCGCGCGCAGTGCCGCCTCGTGCTCGCTGCCATAGAGCAACGTGTCCATCCGCGCCTTCTGGTCGCCCGGCGTGAGCAAGGCGCCGAACTGGTCGAGCGCGTTGTTCTCGGTATCCTCCGACATCGGATCGCTGCGCCAGGCTTCGCGCACGAGGCGCTCGGCATTGGCGCGGTCGCCGCGCGCCAGCATCGCCTTGGCAAGCACGAAGCGGCCCTTGGCCGAAACAGGGGATTCGTTCTCGAACCACGACCAGCCAACGGAATCGTCGCGCCTGTCGTCCCACATCGCAGCTTCGAGGCGCCGGCGCAGGAAGGTCTGCGACGGCCAGCTCGGATTGGCCGAGAGGAAGGCGCGGTAGCGCTCGACGCTCGCGCCATTGTCCTCGCTACGGAGGATGATCCATTCCGCGAGCTTTCGCGCAACGGGGTCCGAAATCGAATCTGCGTAACTGCTGGCGTCGCCCGCCTTGCGCTTGCGCACCAGCTCGATGACGTTCTCGAGCGTGTCCTTGTCGGCTTGTGACGTCGACGAGGTCGCAGCGACCGCGGCCGGCATGACCGGCTTGCGCGGCGCGGCGTGCTGGCGGGTCGCAGGTGCCAGCACCGGCGTTGCGACCGGTCTGGCGGAGGCGGGAGCCGGAGCGGAAGGTCTGACGGTGGCCGTCACGGCCGGTGGGGTTTGGGAGGCCGGAGCGTTGGCGGCCGGTCGTGCTTTTGGCGCGGAGGCGGCGGCAGCGGGATTCGGCTTGTCCTTCGCAGCATCCTTGCCGGCAGGTTTCTTCGTCGCATCCTTCGCGGGGGCGGGAGTTGCTCCCTTGGTCGCGCCCTTGGCTGGTTCTTTGCCTGCTTCCTTTTTGCCTGCGTCCTTGGCCGATCCTTTAGCGGCTCCCTTCGCTGCGTCCTTAGCGGGTTGCTTGGTCGCTGGTTGGGCGGCTGGCTTTGCAGCTCCCTTTGCAGTTCCCTTGGTAGCTGGCTTGGCGGGTTCCTTTACGGTGTCCTCGACCGTCTCATTGGACTTCGCCAGGGCGACGCAGCCGATCGACAGGCCAGCCATCAGGCATAGGGCCAGACCGGCGGATCGCCATGCGGCACGAGGAAAGGAGGTCACGGAGGTTCGTCGCCCCGAATCAGTCAATTGGCTCAAGACCTATCTGTACAAGATCTGGCTGTATTTGATTGAATATGCGGACAAAATACCAACAGCCGCCTACCTTCGCCGGGTTTGCACCATCACCGCGGCAAAATCGCGGCTTAAACGGTGCGTCGCACGGATGCGGCCCTTTTACCGGCGGGATAGACCCGATAAGAATGGGGCTTGCTCTAAAATCTCGCCGCGTACGGAGGAAGTCCATGGCAGCCAAGACGAAATTCCGGGGGTCGTTCACCGCCTTGGTCACGCCGTTCAAGAATGGCTCGCTGGACGAGGCGGCGTTCCGCTCCCTGGTCAACTGGCAGATTTCCGAGGGCACCAACGGCCTGGTCCCGGTCGGCACCACCGGCGAGAGCCCGACGCTGAGCCATGACGAGCACAAGAAGGTCGTCGAATGGTGCATCGAGGAGGCCAAGGGCCGCGTGCCCGTGATCGCCGGCGCCGGCTCCAACTCCACCAAGGAAGCCATCGAGCTGGCCCAGCATGCCGAGAAGGCGGGTGCCAACGCCGTGCTGGTGGTGACGCCGTATTACAACAAGCCGACGCAAGAGGGCATGTACCAGCACTTCAAGGCGATCAACGATGCGATTGGGATTCCGATCATCATCTACAACATCCCGCCGCGCTCGGTGATCGACATGTCGGTCGACACCATGAAGCGGCTGTGGGAGCTGAAGAACATCGCGGGCGTCAAGGACGCCACCGCCAGCATGGTGCGCGTGTCGCAGCAGCGCGCGGCGCTCGGCGAAGATTTCAACCAGCTCTCGGGTGAGGACGCCACCATCATCGGCTACATGGCGCATGGTGGCCATGGCTGCATCTCGGTGACCTCGAACGTCGCGCCGCGTCTGTGCGCCGAGTTCCACGCAGCCTGGCAGAAGGGCGACGCCAAGGCGGCGCTCGCGATCCACGACAAGCTGATGCCGCTGCACAACAACCTCTTCATCGAGAGCAATCCGGCCCCGATCAAGTACGCGATGTCGCTGCTCGGTAAATTCGACGAGACGCTGCGGCTGCCGATGGTGCCCGTGTCCGAGCCGACCCGCGCTGCCGTGCGCAGCGCCATGGTGCATGCAGGTCTGATCAACTGAGATTTGGGGATTCGCGCTGGGCAATCCGGTGCGTGACACCGAAGAAAGGGGACGGACATGCTGAAGGAATTTCGCGAATTCGCGATGAAGGGCAACGTCGTCGATCTCGCCGTTGCGGTCATCATCGGCGCCGCTTTCGGCGCCATCGTGACGTCGATGGTCAACGACATCATCATGCCGATCATTGGCGCAGTCACCGGCGGCCTGGATTTCTCCAACTATTTCGTCGGACTCTCCAAAAACGTCACGCAGACCAATCTCGCCGACGCCAAAAAGCAGGGTGCGGTGCTGGCCTATGGCAGCTTCTTCACCTTGGTCATGAACTTTGTCATCGTTGCTTTCGTACTGTTCTTGGTGATCCGCACCATGAACCAGTTCAAGCGCAAGGAAGAGGTCAAGCCCGCGGAACCGCCGAAGCCGTCGGCCGAGGTCGAGCTGCTGACTGAGATCCGCGACCTCCTCAAGAAGTCTTGACGCGCGCGCTTCATCCAAACTGTTAGCGTCTGCACGTATCTCGATCAGGTTTTGCTGCCCGGATTTTGTAGGTCATGGCCGATAAGAACGAACGTCCTATCAAGGTCATGGCGGAAAATCGCAAGGCCCGCTTCAACTATGCGATCGAGGACACGGTCGAGGCGGGCATTGCGCTGACCGGAACCGAGGTGAAGTCGATCCGCAACGGCAAGAGCACGATTGCGGAATCCTACGCCGACTCCAAAGACGGCGAGATCTGGCTGATCAACGCCACCATTCCGGAATACCTCCAGGGCAACCGCTTCAACCACGAGCCCAAGCGGCCGCGGAAGCTGCTGCTGCACCGCCGGCAGATCAACAAGCTGATGGGCGCGGTCGACCGCGAGGGCATGACGCTGATCCCGCTCAAGCTCTACTTCAATGAGCGCGGGCGGGCCAAGGTGCAGCTCGCGGTTGCAAAAGGCAAGAAGCTGCACGATAAGCGCGAGTCCGAGAAGAAGCGCGACTGGAGCCGGGAGAAGGGCCGGCTGATGCGGGCGAGGGGGTAGCGAGATGAATCAGAGAAACCTGCTAGAGGTCGATTGGAGCCAGATTCCCGCACCCGCCGACGACGGCGGCGCCGCGCACCTGACCGGCCTGACGCTGCCCGCGATCAGCCTGCTCGCAACTGACGATACGTCAGTGACGCTGTCGGCGCTCTCCGGTCGCACCGTGGTGTTCGCTTATCCGCGCACCGGCGAGCCCGGCAAGATCGCGCTGGTCGATGATTGGGACCTGATCCCGGGCGCGCGCGGCTGCACGCCGCAGACCTGCGCGTTCCGCGATCTGTTCGCCGAGTTGAAGGCCGCCGGCGCCTCACACGTGTTCGGTCTCTCGACCCAGAGCAACGAATACCAGACCGAGATGGCGTCGCGGCTGCATCTGCCGTTCCCGGTGCTCTCGGACGAGAAATTGGCGCTCACGCGTGCCCTCAATCTGCCGACCATGGAGGTCGCGGGCCTGACGCTGATCAAGCGCCTGGCGTTGATCATCGACGATGCCAAAATCGCGCATGTGTTCTACCCGGTGTTCCCGCCCGACCGGAACGCCGGCGATGTGCTGGACTGGCTGAAGGCCAATCCCGCCAAAGGCTAGTCCAACGCTAGTTGAAGGGCTAATCGAGCTCGGCCTTCACCTTCGCGAACACGCTGCGGAACATGTCCGGCGTCAGCACGCCAGTGTTCGTGTTGTAGCGCGAGCAGTGATAGCTGTCGTAGAGCTTGAACGCGCCGGCCTGGTGCACCGCGCCGTGGCCGAAGGGGGCTTGCGAGGCCTTCAGGTTCAGCGGCTTGAGCACCGTGTCGTGCGCAATCCGTCCGAGCGCGACGATCGCGCGCAGCTTCGGCATCGTCGCGAGGTTCGCCGCGAGAAACTGGCGGCAGGTGTTGATCTCGACCGGCAGCGGCTTGTTCTGCGGCGGAACGCAATGCACGGCATTGGCGATCCGGCAGTCGACCAGCTTCAGGCCGTCGTCGGGCCGGGCCTGATAGGTGCCCTTGGCAAAGCCGTATTCGAGCAGCGTGGCGTAGAGCAGGTCGCCGGCATAGTCGCCGGTGAACGGCCGGCCTGTGCGGTTGGCGCCCTGCATCCCCGGCGCGAGACCGACGATCAGGAGGCGCGCCGTGATGTCGCCGAACGGCGGGACCGGAGCGTTGTGCCACAGCGGCTCGCGCGCGCGGTTCGCCTCGCGAAAGGCGACCAGGCGCGGGCAGACCGGACAGTCACGGTCGGGAACGAGGGTGGGGGCCTGGCGGCTAGACCGGACCGCCTCACTCCTCGAAGTCGTCATCGCCCCTCGGCGCCATCGTGGTCGCGCGCTGGAGGAACTGCGGAGCGTGGTGGCGCGCCTCGCGATCGCGCGGGGCGGGGCGCTCAGACGGGTCGCGGCCAAGCTTGGACTGCAGCTCGACGAGGTCGGTGAAGACGTCGGCCTGGCGGCGCAGCTCGTCGGCGATCATCGGCGGCTGGCTGGCGATGGTGGAGATCACCGTGACCCGCACGCCGCGGCGCTGTACGGCCTCGACCAGCGAGCGGAAGTCACCGTCGCCTGAGAACAGCACCATCTGGTCGATGTGCTCGGCAAGCTCCATGGCATCGACGGCAAGCTCGATGTCCATGTTGCCCTTGACCTTGCGGCGGCCGGAGGCGTCGATGAACTCCTTCGTCGCCTTGGTGACGACGGTGTAGCCGTTATAGTCGAGCCAGTCGATCAGCGGACGGATCGAGGAATACTCCTGATCCTCGATGATCGCTGTGTAGTAGAACGCTCGCAGCAGCGTCCCGCGGCTCTGAAACTCCTTCAGAAGGCGCTTGTAATCGATGTCGAAGCCGAGAGTTTTCGCCGTGGCGTAAAGATTGGCCCCGTCGATGAAGAGCGCGATCTTGTTGGTAGGGGAAGGTGACATTCAGTTTGCTCGCGTAGTGTTCGTGATCATTCGTTTATTGTTGGCGCGGCGGCAGCAAGCCGCGCAGTTCAAAGTCCTGCCGAAACCCGTCGAAACCGCAAATCCGGAGAAGTCGGGGCAATCAAGGTATAGTTATGGCGGACTCTCATACACCCGGCGCTGCCCTCAATGGCAGCCCGGCAAACCACCCACCCCAGCCCTAATGTGGAGGTAGCAGAGGCGTTTGGCGAGGCCAAATTACAAATTTGCCTTGCGAAACCGGTCTGGCCCCTATAACTAGCCCCAATCATCCACATATTTCGTCCCACCCACAACGGAGCGACAGTCTATGGCTCGCGTCACCGTAGAAGATTGTATCGACAAGGTCGACAACCGGTTTGACCTGGTCCTGCTGGCCGCCCACCGTGCCCGCATGATTTCGTCCGGTTCACAACTAACGGTTGACCGCGATAACGACAAGAACCCTGTTGTATCTTTGCGCGAGATTGCCGACGAGACCATCTCGCCGGAAGACCTCCGCGAGGAGCTGGTGCACTCCCTCCAGAAGTTCGTCGAGGTTGACGAGCCCGAGCCGGACACGGTGCCGTTGATCGGTTCCGCCGGCGCCAGCGTCGATGCCGACGATACCGAGGTCGCTGTGGAGCGCATGACCGAAGAGGAGCTCCTGAAGGGCCTCGAAGGCCTCGCGCCGCCGGAAGAGCAGCCCGAGGAGGACGAGTAGTCGTCCTATCGCGATCGTCGACTTCTTGTGATCTTATCAGAGGCCCGAACCCGTGTTCGGGCCTTTGCTTTTGTTGGCGTTTTCGTGGTTACCATAGCGTTGCCGGTTCGTGCCGCGCGCCTGTCACCGAATTGACCGGCCGTGTCCGCGATCAGGGCTTAGGATGTATGCAACGGGCCGTTTCATGGTCCGTTTGAAGGCAGGACGGCATGGTTTATCGACGCCGCGGACCCACGCAGATGCAGGCCGCAACCGAATCGGTTGCCGTAGCCCCGACTGCGCCGGTGGCAAGGCCATCGAAGCCGCGCGCGCGCATGATGCGTCAATATGACCTCGTCGAACGCGTCCGGTCGTACAATCCGAACACCAACGAAGACCTGCTGAACCGCGCCTATGTCTACGCCATGAAGGCGCACGGCTCGCAGACCCGCGCCTCCGGCGATCCGTATTTCTCGCACCCGCTGGAAGTGGCAGCGATTCTCACCGACTTGAAGCTCGACGACGCGACCATCGTCGCCGCGCTGCTGCACGACACGATCGAGGACACCGAGGCGACGCGGGCGGAGATCGACCAGCTGTTCGGCCCCGAGATCGGTGCGCTGGTCGAGGGCCTGACCAAGCTGAAGCGGCTCGAGCTGGTGTCGCGCGAGGCCAAGCAGGCCGAGAACCTGCGCAAATTGTTGCTGGCCATTGCCGACGATGTCCGCGTGCTCTTGGTCAAGCTCGCCGACCGCCTGCACAACATGCGCACGCTCGACTTCGTGCCGACGGAATCGCGCCGGCGCATTGCCGAGGAGACGCTCGACATCTACGCGCCATTGGCAGGGCGCATGGGCATGCAGGAAATGCGTGAGGAGCTGGAGGATTTGTCCTTCCGCACCCTCGATCCCGAAGCCTATTCGGTGGTGATGCAGCGGCTCGATGCGCTCGCCGAGCGCAATCGCAACCTGATCGGCGAGATCGAAGACCAGCTCTCCAACAATCTGCGCCACAGGGGTCTCGGCGCGCGGGTCTATGGCCGCCGCAAGAAGCCGTTTTCGATCTGGACCAAGATGGAGCGCAAGTCGGTCGGCTTCGAGCAATTGTCCGACATCTTCGGCTTCCGTGTCGTCGTCAACGACATCGAGGCCTGCTATCGCGCGCTCGGCATCGTCCACACCACCTGGCCGGTCGTGCCGGGGCGTTTCAAGGACTACATCTCGACGCCGAAGCAGAATGACTACCGCTCGATCCATACCACCGTGATCGGCCCCGGCAACCAGCGCGTCGAGCTCCAGATCCGCACCGAGGCGATGGACCAGATCGCCGAGCGCGGCATCGCCGCGCACGTCTTCTACAAGGAAGGCGTGGGCTCGCCGACCGAATTCCTCAAGCGCGAGTCCAACGCGTTCGCCTGGCTGCGTCACACTATCGGTATCCTCTCGGAGAGCGCCAACCCCGAGGAATTCCTCGAGCACACCAAGCTCGAGCTGTTCCACGACCAGGTGTTCTGCTTCACGCCGAAGGGCAAGCTGATCGCGCTGCCGCGCCATGCCAATGTGATCGACTTCGCCTATGCCGTGCATACCGACGTCGGCAACAGCGCGGTCGGTTGCAAGATCAACGGCCAGTTCGCGCCACTGTCCTCGGAGCTTCAGAACGGCGACGAGGTCGAGGTGCTGACCTCGGAAGCCCAGTCGGCGCCGCCCTCGGCTTGGGAAACGCTGGCGGTCACCGGCAAGGCGCGCGCCGCGATCCGGCGCGCAACGCGCACCGCGGTGCGCGATCAATATGCCGGTCTCGGCCGGCGTATCGTCGAGCGCCTGTTCGAGCGCGCCAAGATCGAATACGCCGATGACAAGCTCAAGGGCGCGCTGCCGCGGCTGGCGCGCACCTCGATCGAGGACGTCATGGCTGCGGTCGGCCGGGGCGAGATCAAGGCGTCTCACGTCGCGCGCGCGATGTATCCCGACTACAAGGAGGAACGCGTTGCGCGCTACGGCGTCAAGAAGGGGCTCGCCGCCAAGCTCAAGGAGAAGGCGCTGGAGCCGTCGCGCAGCCCGGTGGCGATCCCCATTGGCGGAATCAATTCCGACCTGCCGGTGAAGTTCGCGCCGAACGGCGGTGCGGTGCCGGGCGATCGCATCGTTGGCATCGTCACGCCGGGCGAGGGGATCACGATCTATCCGATCCAGTCGCCGGCGCTGAAGGATTTCGAGGAGGAGCCGGAACGCTGGCTCGACGTCCGCTGGGACATCGAGGACTCCGCGCCGCAGCGCTTCCCGGCGCGCATCAAGGTCGAGAACGTCAACGAGCCCGGCGCACTGGCGCAGATCGCGACCGTGATTGCCGAGCACGACGGCAACATCGACAATATCAGCATGCAGCGCCGCTCACCCGACTTCACGGAGACGACGATCGATCTCGAAGTCTACGATCTCAAGCATTTGAGCGCGATCCTGGCCCAGCTGCGCGCCAAGGCGGTCGTTGCCAAAGTCGAACGTGTTAATGGATAGGCGTCTGTCGCAGTCGCCTGTTTCTCCGATCTCGTGAGTCCTGAAATGCCCGCATCTCCGCTCCGCCTCGGCGTCAATATCGACCATGTCGCGACCGTCCGTAATGCACGCGGCGGCCGCCATCCCGATCCGGTCCGCGCCGCGCTGCTTGCGATCGAGGCCGGTGCCGACGGCATCACCGCGCATCTGCGTGAAGACCGCCGTCACATCCGTGACGAGGACATGGCGCGGCTGAAGGCGGAGATCTCCAAGCCGTTGAATTTCGAGATGGCGGCGACCGACGACATGATGCGCATCTCGCTCGCCACCAAGCCGCATGCGGTGTGCCTGGTGCCGGAGCGGCGCCAGGAGGTGACGACCGAGGGCGGGCTCGACGTGGTCGGTCAGCACCATGCGCTCGCGCCCTATATCGCGCGGCTGAACGATGCCGGCATTCGCGTCTCGCTGTTCATTGCCGCGGACCCCGCGCAGATCGAGATGGCGGCGCGGCTGCACGCGCCCGTGATCGAGATCCACACCGGCGCCTGGTGCGACGCCGTGGTCGACGGCCACACCGACAAGGCCGAGGCCGAATGGCAGCGGATCGTGGCGGGCGTGAAGGTCGCGAAGGACGCAGGCCTCGAGGTCCATGCCGGCCACGGGCTCGACTACGCGACGGCAGAGAAGATCGCCGCGCTGCCAGAAATCATGGAGCTCAACATCGGCTACTACATGATCGGCGAGGCGCTGTTCGTTGGTCTTGCCGAGACGGTACGAAAGATGCGTGCGGCGATGGATACCGGGCGGAGCCGGGCATGATCATCGGCATCGGCTCCGACCTGATCGACATCACCCGGGTCGGCAAGGTGATGGAGCGGCACGGCGAGCGCTTCCTCGACCGCATCTTCACCGCGGCCGAGCGCGCCAAGGCGGAGCGGCGGGCCAAGAACGAGAAGATGGTGGTGGCGACCTACGCCAAGCGCTTTGCCGCCAAGGAGGCCTGCTCCAAGGCACTCGGCACCGGCATCAGGCACGGCGTCTGGTGGCGCGACATGGGGGTGGTCAACCTGCCGGGCGGAAAACCGTCGATGCGGCTGACCGGGGGAGCGCTGGCCCGGCTCCAGGCCCTGACGCCGGAGGGATTCGAGGCCCAGATCGATCTGTCGATCACCGACGACTGGCCGTTGGCGCAGGCCTTCGTGATCATTTCCGCCGTGCCGCGGGTCCAGCCCTGAAAGTTTGCGGGTCATTTTATAATTCGCGTTAAAAATCAATATCTTATTTGTTTTTAATGCGATCCTTGATTGCGCGGCCTGCGACAACCGTCTAAAAGTCCGCGGACGCAAATCAGGCTGGGCGAATTCGGCTTTACGCCGGAATTGGCCCTCACTATCAGAATCAGGACAATCTCCTTGGGCCGCGAGCCGGTGGGCCGTTCGCGGGAGGAGGGCGTTCTGTGATCGCCGGCCGGAATTGAGAGAGCAATGAGCGTGACTTCGGGAACGAAAACTGAAAGCGGCGTCGGCGAAACGATCCGGGTCGTGATCCATGCTCTCCTGATCGCGCTGGTGATCCGCACCTTCCTGTTCCAGCCGTTCAACATCCCGTCCGGCTCGATGAAGGCGACGCTGCTGGTCGGCGATTATCTGTTCGTGTCGAAATATTCCTACGGCTACAGCCACTACTCGATCCCATTCTCGCCGCCGCTGTTCTCGGGGCGGATCTGGGGCTCGGATCCGAACCGCGGCGACATCGTCGTGTTCCGGCTGCCGAAGGACGACACCACCGATTACATCAAGCGCGTGATCGGCTTGCCCGGCGACCACGTCCAGATGAAGGACGGGCTGCTCTACATCAACGACACCCCGGTCGAGCGCCAGCGCATGAGCGAGTATGTCGGCGAGGATCCCTGCGGCTCCGAAGGCGGCGGCATCTCGCGCGTGAAGCGCTGGAAGGAGACGCTGCCGAACGGTGTAACCTACGAGACGCTCGATTGCGCCGACAACGGCTACATGGACAACACCAACGTCTACACCGTGCCGCCCGGCCATTTCTTCATGATGGGTGACAACCGCGACAACTCCACCGATAGCCGCTTCCTCGGCCAGGTCGGCTACGTGCCGCAGGAGAACCTGATCGGCCGCGCCCAGATGATCTTCTTCTCGATCGCCGAAGGCGAGCACGCCTGGATGTTCTGGCGCTGGCCGTGGGCGGTGCGCTGGAATCGCTTCTTCAAAATCGTCCGATGAAAGACGAAGCCAAGGACATCGCGACCCAACCGATCGAGGCGCAAGCCGCTCGTGAGGGCGAAGCTGCGACCAAGACGCTTGCGCCCAAGACTCCTGATACCAAGATTCCTGAAGCCAAGACTCCTGAAGCCAAGCCATCTGCGAAGAAGCGGACGCGGAGCAGCAAGGCCAAGGACAAGGCCAAGGCGGCGGCTGACGCGAATGCCGCGCTCGAGGCGCGCATCGGGCACAGCTTTGCCGATCCGAACCTGCTGATGCAGGCGATCACGCATGTCTCGGCGTTGAAATCCGGGCGCAAGCGCGGCGACAGCTATCAGCGGCTGGAGTTCCTCGGCGACCACGTGCTCGGGCTCGTCGTGTCCGACATGCTCTATCATGCCTTCCCGAATGCCGATGAGGGCGAGTTGTCCAAGCGGCTTGCCGAGCTCGTGCGCAAGGAGAGCTGCGCCGACGTCGCCAAGTCGCTCGGTCTGCTCGACGACATCAAGCTCGGCTCGGTCGGCTCCAGCGCCGATGCCCGCCTGCGCAAGTCCATCCTCGGTGATATCTGCGAGGCGGTGATCGGCGCGATCTTCCTCGACGGCGGCCATGCGGCGGCGGACGAGTTCGTCAAACGCAACTGGACCGAGCGCATGCACAAGCCGCGGCGACCGCTGCGCGATCCCAAGACCGTGCTGCAGGAATGGGCGCAGGGGAAGGGGCTGCCGACGCCTGTTTATCGCGAGGTCGAACGCACCGGCCCGCATCACGATCCGCAGTTCCGCGTCGCCGTCGATCTGCCGGGTCTCGCGCCGGCCGAAGGCATCGGCGGCAGCAAGCGCGCGGCGGAGAAGGTGGCTGCTTCAGTGATGATTGAACGTGAAGGTGTTGGCGGCAGCAATGACGGCTGAAACAAGCGGCGAGGCGCCCACTGCTACGCGCTGCGGCTTCGTTGCGCTGATCGGCGCGCCGAACGTCGGCAAGTCCACGCTGGTCAATGCGCTGGTCGGGGCCAAGGTCACGATCGTCTCGCGCAAGGTGCAGACCACGCGCGCGCTGATCCGCGGCATCGTCATCGAGAACAACGCGCAGATCATCCTGGTCGATACGCCCGGCATCTTCCTGCCCAAGCGCAGGCTCGACCGCGCCATGGTCTCGACCGCCTGGAGCGGGGCGCATGACGCCGATCTCGTCTGTGTGCTGCTGGATGCCAAGGCCGGCATCGACGAGGAGGCCGAGGCGATCCTCAGCAAGGCCGCCAGCGTCAAGCATGAGAAGATCCTGGTGATCAACAAGGTCGACCTGGTCCAGCGTGAGAAGCTGCTGGCGCTGGCGCAGGCCGCGAACGAGCGCATGGCCTTCGCGAAAACCTTCATGATCGCTGCGATCTCGGGCGACGGTGTCGACGACCTCAGGCACACACTGGCCGAGATCGTGCCGCCGGGGCCGTTCCTCTATCCCGAGGACCAGATGTCGGACGCGCCGATGCGGCAGCTTGCGGCCGAGATCACGCGCGAGAAGATTTATCGCAAGCTGCACCAGGAATTGCCCTACCAGTCCACGGTCGAGACGGACAAATGGGAGGAGCGCAAGGACAAGTCGGTGCGCATCGAGCAGACGATCTTCGTCGAGCGCGAGAGCCAGCGCAAGATCGTGCTCGGCGCAGGGGGCGCCACCATCAAGTCGATCGGCGCGGACTCGCGCAAGGAGCTCGCCGAGATCCTGGGCGTACCGGTGCACCTGTTCCTGTTCGTCAAGGTGCGCGAGAACTGGGGTGACGATCCCGATCGCTACCGCGAGATGGGCCTGGAATTTCCCAAAGAATAAGCAAGAGCAGATCGGTATTTGATGAGCGTGCCCCGTAACGTCCAGCGTTTCGAAGCGCTGCTCTATGCCTCGCTGATGCTGGACGCCCTGTCGGTGGCGGTGCAGGACCGTACGCCCACCATGGAGATGACCGAGCAGATGATCATGACGGCGACCCTGCTCGCCGGCGCGATGATCCTGCTGCTGGTCTATTTCGTGTGGCTCGCTGCGCACTGGCGCAAGAACTGGCCGCGCTGGGTGCTGGCGGCGGCGCTGGTGCTGTCCGTGATCTCGCTCGGCCAGATCCTTGGCGAGCGGGGCCTCGAGCTCGACAGCGTCATCGAGATCGTCTCCTGCGTGCTGACGGGGGTCGGCCTGTATTTCTCGTTCACCGGCGACGCGCAGGGCTGGTTCAACGCGTGAGATATTCCCCGGCGCGCTTCGCTTTGCCCATCCTACGAGCGCTCGAATTGCGCTACACTTCGCCCCATGGAATGGACCGACGAAGGCATCGTGCTGGGCGTGCGGCGGCATGGCGAGAGTAGCGCCATCGTCGAGCTGCTGACGCGCCAGCACGGCCGGCATCTCGGTCTCGTGCGCGGTGGCGCCGGCTCGCGGATGCGACCGCTGCTGCAGCCCGGCAACAGCGTCAGCGCGGTGTGGCGGGCGCGGCTCGACGAGCATCTTGGCACCTTTGCGATCGAGGGATTGAAGCTGCGCGCGGCGACGCTGCTGGGATCGTCCCATGGCGTCTATGGCGTCACCCATCTGGCCTCGATTGCGCGGCTGCTGCCGGAGCGCGATCCGCACGAGGACATCTTTGCGATGCTCGAACATTCGCTCGACGATTTCGACGACATCGGCAGCGCTGCCGTGCATGTCATTCATTTCGAGCTGGCAATGCTCTCCGAGCTCGGGTTCCGGCTGGCGCTCGACAACTGTGCGGTCACGGGGGAGACCACCGACCTGATCTATGTCTCGCCGAAATCCGGCGGAGCGGTATCGCGTGGCGCGGGCGATCCGTGGCGCGATCGGTTGTTGCGGTTGCCGCCGTTCCTGCGCCAGGGCAAAGCCGCGAACGATCTCACCGATGAGGATCTCCAGGACGGCTTTCGGCTGACCGGCCTGTTCCTGCTGCGCCATGTGCTGGAGCCGCGCGGGCAGGTCCATTCCGACGCGCGCGCCGGCTTCATCAATGCCCTGATCCGGCAGCAGGCCAAAGCGGCGCTTTCTGCGCCATGATCTGAGTGCGCCTCTGCTCTGCCCCATGACATGGCGTTCCCCCGGAACCAAGTCGGCGGGGTTGAGTTGGCCCCGGCGCAGGTTCCGCAGGTTCCACAACTGGGACAGCCTAAATGTTGATCAAAGGATTCGTGCTGTCGGCAGCGCTGCTCGCGCTGGCGCCGGACGCCATGGTTGGTGAGCCGCAAACGGGGGTCTTTCGGCGGGCTTCCTGTACCGTCGTCAGGTACTATGTCGCGAAATATTCGGCTGCGGCCGCAGAGACATGGGCGCGATCTCATGGCGCAATCGAGGCCGAAATCGAGGCCGCCCGCCGCTGTGTAGCCAATGTGCCGGCGACGCCCCCGACCAAGGTCCAGCCAACTGTGACGGCCGGCTGGGCGGGTCAGTAGCCGCCCACAGGGAACCAATCCATCCTTGCCCGATTCGCTTCCACGGTTTAACCGGGCGGCATGGGAAAACGAATCGTTCCGCCGGAAGAACCGGCCGAAATTCATGAGGTGCCACTGCGCGAAGCGCTCGAGGAGCGCTATCTCGCGTATGCGCTCTCCACCATCATGCATCGCGCGCTGCCCGACGCGCGCGACGGCCTGAAGCCGGTGCACCGGCGCATCCTCTACGGCATGCGCCTGCTCAGGCTCGACCCCGGCACGGCGTTCAAGAAATCCGCCAAGATCGTCGGCGACGTGATGGGCTCGTTCCATCCGCATGGCGACCAGGCGATCTACGACGCCATGGTGCGCCTCGCGCAGGATTTCTCGTCGCGCTATCCGCTTGTCGACGGCCAGGGCAATTTCGGCAATATCGACGGCGATAACCCTGCCGCCTACCGTTACACCGAAGCTCGCATGACCGATGTCGCGCGGCTTCTGCTCGATGGCATCGACGAGGACGGCGTCGAATTCCGCGCCAATTACGACGGCCAGTCGAAAGAGCCGGTCGTGCTGCCCGGCGGCTTTCCGAACCTGCTCGCCAACGGCGCGCAGGGCATCGCGGTCGGCATGGCGACCTCGATCCCGCCGCATAATGCCGCCGAGCTCTGCGATGCCGCACTGCATCTGATCGAGAAGCCCGACGCGAAATCCAAGGCGCTGCTGAAGTGGGTCAAGGGACCGGATTTCCCGACCGGCGGCATCTGCGTCGATTCCAAGCAGGCGATTGCTGAGGCCTACACGACCGGCCGCGGCTCGTTCCGCGTTCGTGCCAGGTGGGAGCAGGAAGAGGGCGCGCGCGGCGCCTGGGTCGTCGTTGTCACCGAGATCCCCTTTCTGGTGCAGAAGTCGCGCCTGATCGAGAAGGTCGCCGAGCTGCTGGACCAGAAGAAGCTGCCGCTGGTCGGCGACATCAGGGACGAGTCGGCCGAAGACGTCCGCATCGTGATCGAGCCGAAGTCGAAGAACGTCGATCCGGCGCTGATGATGGAGTCGCTGTTCCGGCTCACCGAGCTCGAGAACAAGATCCCGCTGAACCTCAACGTGCTGATCAAGGGCCGCGTCCCCAAGGTGGTGGGGCTCGCGGAGTGCCTGCGCGAATGGCTCGACCATCTGCGCGACGTGCTGATCCGCCGCAGCAATTACCGCAAGGCGCAGATCGAGCACCGGCTGGAAGTTCTCGGCGGCCTGCTCATCGCCTATCTGAACCTCGACGAGGTGATCAGGATCATCCGCACCGAGGACGAGCCGAAGCCAGCGTTGATGAAGGCGTTCAAGCTGACCGAGGTGCAGGTCGAAGCCATCCTCAACATGCGGCTCCGCTCGCTGCGCAAGCTCGAAGAGATGGAGATCCGCACTGAGGACAAGAACCTCCGTGCCGAGCTCAAGGGCATCAACGCGATCCTCGCTTCCGAGCCCGAACAGTGGAAGAAGGTCGGCGAGCAGGTCGGCAAGGTCCGTGACATGTTCGGACCGAAGACGCCGCTCGGCAAGCGCCGCACCACCTTTGCGGACGCGCCCGAGCACGATCTCGCTGCGATGGAGGAAGCCCTCGTCGAGCGCGAGCCGGTGACCGTCGTCGTCTCCGACAAGGGCTGGATCCGCACCATGAAGGGCCATGTCGAGGATCTCTCGGGGCTCGCCTTCAAACAGGACGACAAGCTCGGCTTCGCCTTCTTCGCGGAGACGACCTCGAAGCTGCTGCTGTTCGCCACCAACGGCAAGTTCTACTCGCTCGACGTCGCGAAGCTGCCGGGTGGCCGCGGCCACGGCGAGCCGATCCGCCTGTTCATCGACCTCGAGCAGGAGGCCGCGCCCGTCGCACTGTTCGTCAACAAGGGCGGTCGCAAATTCCTGGTCGCGAGCCACGAGGGCCAGGGCTTTGTCGTCAACGAGGACGATTGCGTCGGCACCACCAAGAAGGGCAAGCAGGTTCTTAACGTCGACATGCCGAACGAGGCGCGCACGGTCACCGAGGTGATTGGCGACACCGTCGCGGTCATCGGCGAGAACCGCAAGATGCTGATCTTCCCGCTCGACCAGGTGCCGGAGATGGCCCGCGGTCGCGGCGTGCGGTTGCAGAAGTACAAGGACGGCGGTCTCTCCGACGTCGCTGTGTTCGAAGCCAAGGCAGGCCTGACCTGGAAGGACTCCGCTGGCCGCGAATTCTCCGCGACCATGAAGGAGCTCGCGGAGTGGCAGGGCACCCGCGCCGACGCCGGCCGCCTGCCGCCGAAGGGTTTCCCGAAGTCGAACAAGTTCGGCAAGGTGATCGGGTAGGGCCAATCGCTTCCACGTCGTCATTGCGAGCGTAGCAAAGCAATCCAGAATCCCTCCGCGGAAAGACTCTGGATTGCTTCGCGGCGCTCGCAATGACGGAGCAAGCGGTGCGGCCATCGTTCTCCAATTCACATTTCAGATAACAGGCACATCTTCGCGTTCTCGCGGCGTCGTCCGCCCGAGCTTTGCTTCACGGTGCGCCCTCATTGAGACAAGGGCGCAGGGAAGGCCGGGCGCCGGCTGGCACCCGAGATCCGTGCGCCATAGAAATGCACACGGGGTGGACCACAGGTGTTGCCGATCGCCCGGCCTTCCCTGCGCGATGGTTTTAACGTGTCCTTCGTGCTCTCCTCGGGGAGCGATGCACTATTGCCCCCGTCGCCCTGCGGATAGCTGATGCTTCCGCCCGGTCGGGCAGTGGGCATCACCACAGGACTTGACGCACAGACCCCGGGCGTCAGGACCACACGACTTGTTCGTCCGCGCACGTCTTCGCATGCATCTTCGGGAGCTGGCGTGTGCTCGCGCCCGAAGCCATGCGAAGACGCTGTCAGCGCCGTGTCGTCGGCGCGAAGCAATCGCTCACGGCCGAAGCCGCCCTGCAATGCCGCTCGCACCCGACGCCGTCGCGTCCATCGCTACCCAGCCCGCGGTTCGTGACGATCGCGATCCGCCCCTTGTCTCGGGCCAGGGTGTTTCGCTTGTACGACAAATCCGAATTTCGGTAAAGTGGAATATTTTGCGCGGTGGGGCTTGACGCGTGGGATCATCCCGATCGCGGCTGTTTTGCCCGACGGGTAACGGTCGACGGGGGCGCGGTGAGGAGCGTTTGCTTTGAGGACGGCCTCATGAACGGCAGCGTCTAAGAGCAAAGCGGAAGGCGCCCGCTTGGTCATCATCGACCGCTTGTGACCCATGGTCCCGTTGCTCGATGAATCGACGAGCGCGAGGCAGCGCTGTGGGCGTCAACGTCGGCTTCCGATGGCAAGCCAGACGCGACGAGCCCGCGAGTAGTACAGGCCCTAGATCACTCCCATCATCCGCAACGCCACACCCGCCGCGCAGCTGCCCGCCAGCACCGTCAGCATCCCCAGCTTAAACCGGAAGATCGCGGTGGCCGCCGCGATCGACAACACGAGCGCCGGCACATCGACGCTCGTCAGCACCGGCCTGTCAAAATCCAGCGGGAAGGCGTGCACCGGCACGGTCTCGCGGAACAGCGTGTGCAGCGCGAACCAGATCGAGAGGTTGAGGATCACGCCGACGACGGCGGCGGTGATCGCACCGAGTGCGCCGGCGAGTCCCGTGTTGCCGCGCAGCCGCTCGATGTAGGGGGCGCCGACGAAGATCCAGAGGAAGCAGGGCGTGAAGGTGACCCAGGTCGCGAGCAGTCCGCCCAAGGTTGCCGCCAGCATCGGCGAGAGGCCGCTTGGGTCGCGATAGGCGGCCATGAAGCCGACGAACTGGAGCACCATGATCAGCGGGCCCGGTGTGGTCTCGGCCATGCCGAGGCCGTCGAGCATCTCTTGCGGCTTCAGCCAGTGATAATGCTCCACCGCCCGCTGGGCGACATAGGCCAGCACGGCGTATGCGCCGCCGAAGGTGACGAGCGACATTTTCGAGAAGAACAGCGCGATCTGGCTGAACACATTGCCTTGCCCGAGAGCGAGCAACAACACGATCACTGGTATTAGCCAGAGCGCCAGCCATAGCGCGCCGACGCGGATCGTGCGCGCCGTGTCGGGACGGACATGCTCGGGCACGGCTTCGCCGAGCATGCTGTCGATCGCCGCGTTGCTGCCGCCATGGCCGTGACCGGCGGGTGCGAATTCCGGACGGCCGGCGCGTGCGCCGGCATAGCCGATCACGCCGGCGGCGATGATGATGATCGGGAAGGGGACCGCGAAGAAGAAGATCGCGACGAAGGCGATCGCCGCCAGCGCGATCATGATGCGGTTCTTCAGCGCCCGCTTGCCGACGCGGACCACGGCCTCGACGACGATGGCGAGCACGGCCGCCTTCAACCCGAAGAACAGCGCCTCGACGAAGCTGACATTGCCGTAGGCCGCATAGATGTAGCTCAGGCCCATGATGGCGATGATGCCCGGCAAGATGAACAGCCCGCCCGCCATCAGCCCGCCGGCGGTCCTGTGCATCAGCCAGCCGACATAGGTCGCGAGCTGCTGGGCCTCCGGTCCCGGCAGCAGCATGCAGTAATTCAGCGCATGCAAAAAGCGGCCCTCGGAGATCCAGTTCTTCTCCTCGACCAGGATGCGATGCATCACAGCGATCTGGCCCGCGGGCCCGCCAAAACTCAAGGACGCGACACGGAGCCAGACGCGAAAGGCTTCGCCGAAGCTGATGCCGTGACCGGCATCAGCTTTTGCTTGGGCGTTACGGATATCCACTACGCCTTCACCTTGTTGGTCGGCCAGTTATGGGTCTCGCCGGTCGCGTCGCGGCACCAGCGATAGAACGCGTCGTAGAGCAGCATGCCGGCTTCGAGTTGTTCGAGATCGTCGTCGTACATCCGCGACAATCCGAGCGAGGCCGCGAGCAGGCCGGGTGCCTCCGGTGCGAGGTCGGGCCTTGCAGTATCGGCGCCGCGCACCAGCGTGGCCAACCGCAACAGCGCCGGCGTCGCGATCCCCAACTCCTCGATCATGACGTCGAAGCTGCAGAGCTCGCCGCGGTGGCTCCAGAACACGTTCTCGATGTCGAAGGGGGCAGCATTGAAACGCTCGCCGACGGCGACCACCTCGGACGGCGCGACATACAAGAACACCGCGTTGGGATCGACGAAGCGGCGGATCAGCCAGGGGCAGGCGATGCGGTCGACCTTGGGCCGCGCCCGCGTCACCCAGATTGTGCGTCCCTTGGCATCGCGCGGCGGCAGCTTGCGTGTGTCGAGCAGTGGCAGCTTTGCCGCCTTCCAGCCCTCGAAGCCACCCTCCAGCGTTTCGGCCTCGGCGCCGAGCTGGCGAAGCCAGGCCGCTGTGCCCTGCGCGAGTTTCTCGCCGCGGAAGCACGAGACGATGGCTCGGCGACCGGCGAAGCCGGCGCCCCAGTCGGAGACGTTGTCGTGGCTGAGCTTGATGGAGCCGGGGATCAACCGCGGGTCAGCGGCAAAATCCTCCTCGGTCCGCACGTCGATCAGGACAGGGGCGTTGGCCGTGCCAATCAGGCGCGCCAATTTATCGGATGATATGGTCGTGAAAGTTGACATGATGCGTCCTCGAAAAATCAGGGGACGCGATACTTGGGCATGTCGCCTCGTGGGGAGATCGCTCAAATCCCCATCGCGTTGATTACATCGAAACTCAGTCGGACTGTCAATCGCCGGTTTCACTGGCATCGAAGGTTAGAAAGATAAGCCATTGCGACCTATAGTGGGTGGAGGCGGAATTCTGCGGTGAGGTCGGGGTTGATCCTCGGTCGCAGCAGGAAGGCGCTGCAGGGAGGACCAAGATGACGCCCAAGATCATGTCCAAAATCACGCTCGCTCTCGCCGTTGTTACGCTCGCGTCGTTCGGCCAGACCGCGCTCGCGCAGTCGGAAAAATCCGGGGTCGAGAAGCTCTACATCATGAATTGTGGGGAGGGCGTTGCTGGCGACATCGGGCGCTGGTCACCCGGGGTGAACGAAGGCCAGTCGATGGACTTCGTCGATACCTGCTATCTCATCAAGCACACTCAGGGCTGGTTCCTATGGGACACCGGCATTCCCGACGCGGTCGCCGCGATGCCAAACGGGCTTGCGCCTGCCGATCCAAAGGCGGTGACCTGGAAGCGGCCGAAGACGCTCGCGTCGCAGCTCGAGCAGATCGGCGTCAAGCCCGCTGACATCAAGGCGATGGGCGTCTCCCACACCCACCCCGATCACATCGGCAATGTCGAGATGTTCCCGCAGGCCACGCTCTATGTGCAGAAGGCCGAATATGACTGGCCCGGTGCGAACAACGAGCCGCGCTTCAAGCCCTCGCATCCTGTCGAGCTGCTGTCGGGCGACAAGGACGTGTTCGGCGATGGCAGCCTGACGATCCTGTCGACGCCCGGCCACACGCCGGGGCACCAGTCGTTGCTGGTGAAATTGCCGAAGACCGGCGCGGTCGTGCTGTCCGGCGACGCCGTTCACTTCAAGAACAATTGGGACAACCGGCGCGTTCCCGTCAACAATGTCAGCAAGGACCAGTCGCTCGCCTCGATGCAGAAGATTGCGGACACGCTGACCAAGGAGAAAGCGCAGCTCTGGATCAACCACGACAAGGCGCAGCGCGACAGCCAGAAGATGTCGCCGGAGTTTTACGAGTAGGCCGTGAACTCATAATCCAGGAACGCTTAGCTATGCTCACCGTCTATGGCGAAGGCCGTGGCTTCCGTGTTATTTGGCTGCTTGAGGAATTAGGATTGGCTTATCGGCTGCGCCCGGTCGATCTGTTGGCAGTCGAGAATGATCGCGATTTCCTCGCGATCAACCCCGCTGGCTTCATTCCCGCACTACAGGACGGCGAGACGATCATGGTCGAATCGATCGCGATTCTCGAGTACCTGCTCGCCCGCCACGGCTCAAATTCGCTTGCCGTCGCTCCGGACGATCCCGCCTTCGCTTCCTATCTGCAATTTCTCCACTTAGGCGAGGCCGGGCTCGCCGGGCCCATGAACGCCGTCTTCGTCGGTCGCGAGCTGGCGCCCGAAACCGAGCGCCATGCCCGGGTTACCGGCTGGGCACTCGAGACCTTCAAGAGCCGGCTGGGGTTGGTCATCCGCCGCCTCGCGGAGTGCCCCTATCTCGCCGGCGACCGATTCACTGCTGCCGATATCTCGGTGAGCTACGCCCTCCTGCTTGGCCTGCGAACCGGCAACTACGTCCCCGGTTCACCCGAGCGGGACTATCTCGCCCGCACGACGGCACGCCCGGCCTACGCCCGAGCGATGGAAAGCTGTCAGGCCACCAAGGCTTGGGCGGCGCGATCACCGGGATTGTAGTGCTCGCTTCATCAGAGAGGCCGGCCGAGCGCCGGCACTCCTGTTGCCACTGTGGTGGCAGCAGGGTTGTGCTAGGCGCCTGCAAAGGCTCCGGGATGGGAGGCGAAAAGTGGGGGAGTGCCTCGGGGTCGCGATCGCGCTGGCATCGAGCAGCATCGGCGGCACCGCCGCCGCGATCACCCGTTATCTCGTCGTCGGCGCCGATCCGGTCATGCTCGCGATCCTGCGCTGGGGGATCGGTTTCCTTTGCCTGCTGCCGTGCGCGGTGCTGCTTCGCGCGCGCTGGCCGCAGCGGTCGGACTGGCCGGCCGTGATGGTGCTCGGCATCTGCTTCTTCGGCCTGTTCTTCATCCTCTACAACATCGCAGTCTCCTACACGACCGCCGCGCGCGCGAGTCTCGCGCTGGCAACGCTGCCGCTTCACACCATGGTCGTCGGTGCGATCCTCGGCGTGGAACGGCTGACAGCGCGCAAGATCGCGGGCGTCGGCATTGCCGTACTCGGCGTGGCTGCGGCGTTAGCGGCAGGCCTCGCGCAGAGCCCGCCGGGCGCGTGGCGCGGCGAGCTGATCATGACCGGCGCGGTGTTCTGCATGGCGTTCTACAACGTGCTGTCGCGGCCGCTGATGCAGCGCTCCAGCGCGCTCGGCTTTCTCACCGTGGGCATGGGCGCGGGCGCCTTGGTGCTGGTGCTCGTGGGTTTCGCGAAGGGTAGCTTCGCCGCTCTCGCGCACTTCACCACGGCGCAGTGGATTGCCGGGCTCTATCTCGGGGCCGGCGGTGGTGCGCTCGCCTTCATCCTCTGGGTCATGGCGCTGGCGCGCGCGACGCCGACCCGGGTCGCCAACACGATGACGGTCAATCCGATTGCGGCAACCTTGCTGGCGGCACTGCTGATCGGGGAGCCGATCACGCCAAATCTCCTGATCGGGCTGGTTGCCGTGTTCGCCGGGATCTGGATCGCGACCGGCGAGGCGAAGCCGGCCTAGCTCTTGGGCGCGGTGACCATCGGCGGGCTCGCGTTCGGCGCATTTTTCGGCTTCAGGGTGCCGGAATAGAACGAGAGCAGCCACACCAGCAGGACGGCGAGGAGATAGACGCCCCAGGCCTGCGGCGGCGTTATGGCCCAGCCCAGGAGACCTTTGAACGTGCGGGGCGGGCTTTTGTCTTCGGTCATGCCGCGCTTGTGCGCGAAAGCGCAGGCACGGTCAATCCGGCCGCGGCGCCGCGCGGATCAGGAACAGCGCGGCCAGCGCCGAGAGGCTAAGGGCGGACGAGACCATCAGCACCTTGGCACCCATGACGTCGATCAGCAGGCCGAAGGCCAACGGCGCCACCGCCTGCGCCATCCGCGCCGGCGCGCCGATGATGCCGAGGCGATAGCCGAAATCCTTCGGACCGAAGATCGAGAGCGGCAGCGTTCCGCGCGCAATCGTCAAAATGCCGTTGCCGGAGCCGTGCAGCAGCGCAAAGGCGCTTGCGGCGGGGGCGCCGAAGATGGCGACGACGGCAGCTCCGATCGGGTGGGTGAGGCAGGCGAGCCGGGTCGACCACAGCGGATGGAAGCGGGAGAGAACACTCGCTTCGAGAATGCGCGCGATCACCTGCGCCGGGCCGATCAGCGCGCCGGCTGCGATCGCCTCGACATGTGTCGCGCCCGTTGCCTCGAGAATGCGCGGGAAATGCACGGCCATGGCGCCGGTAACGGTCCAGACCGCGGCAAAGACGAAGGCGAGCAGGATCATGGTCCGGTCGAGCGGGAGGTGCGGCTTCTCCGCCGTCGCGGCGGCCTGCTTGGCGCCCTTGATCGCCGGCAGCATGAAGAAATTGAGAGGCAGGCCGATCAGGATGTTGGCGGCGGCCCAGGCGAAGCAGGTCTCGCGCCAACCGAAATGAGCGAGCCCCCAGGCGGTGAGCGGCCAGCCAACGGTCGAGGCAAAGCCCGCCATCAACGTGATGCCGGTGATCGAGCCGCGAGCTTGGGTGCCATAGATGCGGCCAAGCGCAGCGAAGGCGGCATCATAGAGCCCCATCGCCATGCCGATGCCGAGCACGAGCCAGGCGAACGCCATCACGGCTACGGATTGCGAGAAACCGAGCAGGACGAGGCCAGCGGCAATGGTCAGGTTCGAGGCTGACAGCACCTGTCGCCCGCCGACGAGATCGATTTGCCGCCCGATGCGCGGCCCCAGCATTGCGGAGATCACGAGCGAGGCCGAGAACGCGCCAAAGATCCAGTTGGTGGAGATGCCGAGGTCGCGCGCCATGGGATCGGCGAGCAGGGCCGGCAAATAATAGCTGGAGGCCCAGGCCAGGGTCTGCGTCGTGCCAAGCGCCAGGATGATTGGAAGCTGGCGCTGGCTCATGTCGCCGTTTGTCTGGTCGGCAGTGTCATCACTTGCATTTGCGGCCCGAGCCGCGTGCGCGTCAACAGCGTCCTCGACATATTCGACCTGCTGCGAGCGGGAGCCTTGGTTGTGCCCGGCCTTTCGCTCGTCACGAATGCACGCCATATTGGCGTATGCAATTAACCTCGCGCCTTGCGCTGATGAACTGGCTGGCCGGCCAGGGGCTCACCGGCCTGCCCGAACCCGAGCTGCTGCGCGGCTTCTGCGAGCGCTGCCGCGCCGAGGGGCTGGAACTCTCGCGCGGGCTCGTCGTCATCGATACGCTGCATCCGATCTACGAGGGCCGCGCCTTCCGCTGGAGCGATACGCCGACCAACGAGAGCGACGTCGTCGAATACGGCTCGACGGCTGAGGGCGACGCGGCCAAGAACTGGCGCCGCTCGGTGTTCTATCATTTGCTCGAGCATGGCCACGACGAGATGGTGATCGACCTCGCCGACGCGCCCTCGCTCGATTTCTCGCAAATCGGCGACCTCGCCGAAACGGGTCACCGCCATTTCCTGGCTTTCGTGCATCGTTTCGGCGAGACCGGAGCGCTCGGGCAGATGGACTGCCTCTACTCCTACTGGACGACGCGACGCGACGATGGCTTTACGGAAGCCGAGCTCGCCGCGCTGCGCGATCTCGTTCCGGTGCTGGGACTCGCGATCAAGTCGGCGCAGCAGGTCGACATTGTTCGGACGCTGGGGCGCGTCTATCTCGGGCGCGACGCCTCAGAGCAGGTCCTGCGCGGGCGTATCTCGCGCGGCGTCACCGAGCGCATCAGTGCCGTGCTCTGGTATTCGGATCTGCGCGGCTCGACCGGGATTAGCGAGAGCATCGGCCCGGACGAGATCATCCCGTTCCTCAACGATTATGCCCAGGCCGTGATCGACGCGATCCACGATGGCGGGGGCGACGTGCTGAAGCTGATCGGCGACGGCGTGCTTGCGATGTTCTGGGGTGAAGATATGGCGGATGCGCGGCGGGCCGCGTTACGGGCCGAGCACCTGTTCCGCAAGAATGTCGCGGCGCTGAATGCACGCCGGGCGGCGGAGGGCCGTCCGACGACATCAGCCTATATCGGCCTGCATGTCGGCGAGGTCTTTTACGGCAATATCGGCAGCGAGGACCGGCTCGATTTCACCGTGGTCGGTCCGACCGTGAACGAGGTCAGCCGCATCGCCTCGATGAGCCGCTCGGTCGATCGCGAGCTGCTGGCGTCGGCGGAATTCTACAAGGGCCTGGACGCTTCCGGCCGCCGCTATCTCGTCTCCACCGGCCGCTATGCGCTGCGCGGCATCGGCCGCGCGCAGGACCTCTACACGCTCGATCCCGAAGTCGAAGCGAGCGAACCGATGACGGGGAGCTACGAGCGATATCTGGCGAGTTAGTTAGCACCGCGCCGGCACTTCGTCCCCCACCATGGCCGGCTGCCGATCCAGCGCCACCGCGGGCGAGAGCCAGATGATCAGCGCCTGCACGCCGAACACGGCGGCTGCGAAATAGAGGCACGCTTCCGCGCTGTAAAGGCCGCCGACGATGGCTCCCAGCGCCGAGCCGAGCGGGCGGGCGCCGTAGCTCATGATGTTGATCGCGGAGACGCGCCCCAGCAGCCGCGGCGGCGTCACCGACTGGCGCAATGTCGTGGTCGAGATCACCCACAGGATCGGGCCGAGGCCGAGCAGGAAGAAGCTGAGACCCGCGAGCCACGGCGATGGCACCAGCACCGTCAGCGCCATCACGACCGCGGCGACGAAGCCGGTGACCGGGCCGAGGCCGACCACGATGCCGAACGCGATGCGCTTCATCACGCGCGTGGCGAACAGCGCGCCGATCACCATGCCGACGCCGTACATCGTCAGCACGGTGCCGACACCGGCGGCGGTCAGGCCGAGATGGCGCACCGCGTAAGGCACGAACACCGCGATCTGCAGGAACCAGCCGGTGTTGAAGATGAACTGGGTGATGAACACCGGCCGCAGCAGCGGATGGTGGAAGACAAAGGCCGCGCCCTCGCGGATGTCCTGGAACGGATGGCGCCGCGGCGCGGGCGTCCGCGCCGGCTCGTAGATGCCGGAGAGCAACACCACGGCGATGGCCGAGAGCGCCGCGGCAAAGCCGAAGGCCGGGCTCGCGCCCCACCAGCCGACCAGCGCGCCGCCGAGCGCAGGGCCGCTGGCAAAGGCGATGGTGCGGGCAAGCTCGATCCGGGCATTGGCGGCCGGCAACAGCTCCGCGCTCACCAGTGAGGGCACCAGCGCCGGCGCGGCGACGCTGTAGACCACGGTGCCGCAGACGGCGGCAAAGCCGAGCAGCGCCAGCAGCGGCAGATTGAGCGTCCCGAGTGCGAGCAGCAGCACAATGGTTGCAAGCGCCGCGGCCCGCAGCGCCTCGGCACCCGCCATCAGCGAGCGGCGGGAGATGCGGTCGGCGAGCAGGCCGGCCGGAATGGCGAACAGGACGAAGGGCAGGGTGAGGGCGGTCTGGAGCAGGCCGGTCTGGCCCTCAGCCACACCCAATGTCAGCACCGCGACGATGGGGGCCGCAGCCAAGGCGATCTGCTCGGCCGACTGCGCCGCGAGGTTGGACCAGGCCAGGCGGTTGAAGGTGCCGGGGAGGCGAGGCGGATTTGACATGGCGCATTTCCTGCAAAGTCAGGTTGACGCCAGTATCGACCTCCGGGACGGCCAAACCCACCCGCTTCCCGACAGGGGCAGGGATAAACCAGGGCAGCAATGGGAACCGATGCGGCTAGATGCAGTTGCAAATGAGTTGCAATAAGCCTCGACATCGGTATTGTGCCAGCATGGATGTCCGATCGCCCGATCTCACCCAAGAACTGGCCCAGGACGCAGTGGGCTGGCGCAGCGACGCGCCAACGACGAAGAGCCTGGCCGAGGTGAACGCCACGGTCGCCATCCCCGCAGCGGGGGCGTGGTGGCGGCGGCTGCTGGCCTTTGTCGGCCCGGGCTACATGGTCTCGGTCGGCTACATGGATCCCGGCAACTGGGCGACCGACCTCGCCGGCGGGTCGAAGTTCGGCTACACGCTGCTGTCCGTCATCCTGCTCTCGAACCTGATGGCGATCCTGCTGCAGTCATTGGCGGCGCGGCTCGGCATCGTCACCGACCGCGACCTCGCGCAGGCCTGTCGCGCGAGCTATTCGCCGGCCGTGAACTTCCTGCTTTGGTTGGCTTGCGAAGCGGCGATCATCGCCTGCGATCTCGCCGAGGTGATCGGCACCGCGATCGCGCTGAAACTGCTGTTCGGCATTCCCCTGATCGGCGGCGCGCTGATCGCCGCGCTCGATGCCTTTCTGCTGCTCATTCTGATGAACCGCGGCTTCCGCTTCCTGGAGGCCTTCGTCATCGCGCTGCTGGTCGTGATCGCCGTTTGCTTCACGGTCCAGCTTGCCGCGGCAGCGCCGCCGGTTGCCGAGATGCTCATGGGATTTGTGCCGAAGACCGAGATCTTCACCAATCCTGAAATGCTCTACATCGCGATCGGCATCATCGGTGCGACGGTGATGCCGCATAATCTCTATCTGCATTCGTCGATCGTGCAGACGCGCGCCTATGCGCGCAACGACGAGGGGCGGCGCGAAGCGATCAAATGGGCGACGACGGATTCGACTGTCGCGTTGATGCTGGCGCTGTTCATCAATGCCGCGATCCTCGTCGTGGCGGCCGCGACCTTCCACAAGAGCGGCCATTCCGACGTCGCCGAGATCGGCCAGGCCTTCGAGCTGCTCTCGCCGCTGCTCGGCCTCGGCATCGCCTCGACACTGTTCGCGGTGGCGCTGCTCGCGTCAGGCCTGAATTCAACCGTCACGGCGACGCTGGCCGGCCAGATCGTGATGGAAGGCTTTCTCGACCTGCGCCTGCCCAGCTGGGCGCGCCGCCTGCTCACGCGCGGCATCGCCATCGTTCCGGTGATCGTCGTCACCGCGATCTATGGCGAGCGCGGCACGGCGGATTTGCTCGTGTTCAGCCAGGTCGTGCTGTCGATGCAGCTGCCTTTCGCGGTGATCCCGCTGGTCCGCTTCGTCTCCGACCGCCGCAAGATGGGGCAGTTCGCGATATCGGCTTCGGTCGCCGCGACGGCGTGGATCGTCGCGGGCGTGATCGTGATTCTGAACGTGAAGCTGCTGGCGGACGCGCTGTTCGGGTGACCGCGCTAATCCTGCGGCTCGGACGCCGCATCACCCTGTGCGTCGACGCGCAGCCAGCCTGATGGCGCGAGGCGCTGCTGCGGCAGGAAGCGGGCCTTGTAGTCCATCTTCTTCGAGCCTTCGATCCAGTAGCCGAGATAGACGTAGGGCAGGCCTTGCCGGCGGGCGCGCGCGATGTGGTCGAGGATCATGAAAGTGCCCATCGATCGGCTGACCTGGCCCGGCTCGAAGAACGAATAGACCATCGACAGGCCGTCGCTGAGCACGTCGGTCAACGCGACCGCGATCAGCTCCTCGCCGCGGCCGGTGATGCCGCTGTCGGGGCCGCGCTTGCGATACTCGATGATCCGGGTCTCGACATGGCTGTCCTCGACCATCATGGCGTAGTCGAGCACGGTCATGTCGGCCATGCCGCCGTGGCGGTGACGGGCGTCGAGATAGGCGCGGAACACCGAATATTGCTCCGAGGTCGGCACCGCGCTGCGCTGCTCGCCGATGATGTCGGCATTGCGCGCCATCACCTTGCGGAAGTTGCGGGAGGGGCGGAACTCGTTGGCGATCACCCGGACGGAGACGCAGGCCCGGCACTGGTCACAGGCCGGCCGGTAGGCGATCGACTGGCTGCGGCGGAACCCGCCATGGGTCAGGAGGTCGTTGAGGTCGCCGGCGCGATCACCCACGAGGTGCGTGAACACCTTGCGCTCGTGCCGGCCTGGCAGATACGGGCAGGGGGACGGCGCCGTGAGGTAAAACTGTGGGGTGTCGCGCGAGTGTTGGGTCAAGGGACGTCGTGGGCCTCCGAACTGAGTATCAGCATCGCGCTACGAAAGCCCCCGGTCAATCGGTCCGCTTGGCAGGTCAGATCAGTCAGCTTAGCGGATCCTGGTTAGTAGGTCCTTGCCGTCTGCGGCACCGGCGCGCGAACGGAATTGTTGATCACGACCGTTCCCAGCACGAAATCGTGCAACAGGCGCCGGCGGCCGTGAACAGGCCGACCAGCACGACGAACGGCGACAGGAACGAGACCGTCACCCAGAACAGCACGGCATGGGTGGCGCCGAGGACAAAGTAGCCGGGCGCGCCGTACCAGGTGCGCAACTCGAGATCCATGATCCGCATCCCGATCGTCGCGGACGAAGGGCCGCCGATGCAGGCGCCGTAATAGACGATGGCCCAGATCACGGAGGCCGGCCAGGCCAGCCAGAACAGCGCCCAGCCGATGCCGAGCGTCACCACGCCGAACAAGGCGATGAAGATGTAGCCGAGGATGACGGGAACGGAGATCACGACCATGTCGATCAGGAATGCGAACACGCGCCGCGTCGCGACGCCGCGGAACAGTTCCGGATGCTGGTAGGGATCGTAGGCGTGAGCCGCGCCGTCACTGCGCCAGGCGCCGCTGTCATTTGGCGAACCCGAATAAGACATGAGCTTCCCTTCCACTTACGGACATCTCACCCGCAGCACATGGGAACCCTGCGACCGCACGCCAAGGCTGCTGGTGCATCAACACCGCAAAATATTCCGGCGATTCGGCGGCCGAGCGCTTGTGCGGTCCGTGATTTGCACCATGCTGCGGCCGGGGCCGAGATCGCAAATTTCTGTCCCCCGAAAGGAACATTTCATGCGTGATCAGGTCGAAATGCGTTGCTGCTGTGGCGGGGTGCGCGCCGTGGTCACGGGCGTGTCGCCGCGGACCGTCAATCGCGTGGTCTGCTATTGCGACGACTGTCAGGCCTTTGCACATCAACTCGGCCGCGCCGATCTGTTGAATGCGAAAGGTGGCAGCGACATTGTCCAGATCGCGCCATCTACGCTTTCGTTCGTGCAGGGACAGAACCGGATTGCGGGGGTGCGGCTGACCCCGAAAGGCCTCTACCGGTGGTATGCAAGTTGCTGCAACACACCGGTCGGCAACACGCTCTCGCCGACCGTTCCCTTTGTGGGCATCGTGGCCGCGACGTTCGAGGGCGGCACGCCGGGAGTTGACGAGGTCGCCGGATCGCCGATCGGCGCCATTCTCGGCAAGTACGCGGTGGGCGAGCCACCGGCGGGCTCAACGGGACTTAATCTCTCCCTTATCCTGCGCGCCATCGGCAAGGTGCTGGGGTGGCGGTTGCGCGGGAAGACGTGGCCGCATCCGTTCTTCAAGCGGGAGACGCGCGAGCCGATCTATCCAGTCGCCGTGCTGTCGCGCGAGCAACGCGAGGCACTACGTCCGTTGTGTGGGCCCCAGCGGACGGCACAAGCGGCGCGTTGAGCAGCTCAGGGCCGTGCCGTCAACTTTTCCGCCACCTTCGCCGCAAAATAGGTCAGAACGCCATTGGCACCGGCACGCTTGAAGGCGACGAGGCTCTCCATCATCGCGCGGTCGCCGTCGAGCCAGCCGTTGTTGGCGGCGGCTGCGATCATCGCGTATTCGCCGGAGACCTGGTAGGCGAAGGTCGGCATCGCAAACGTGTCCTTCACCCGGCGGACCACGTCGAGATAGGGCATGCCGGGCTTTACCATCACCATGTCGGCGCCTTCGGAGATATCGAGCTCGACCTCGCGCAGCGCTTCGTCGGTGTTGGCGCTATCCATCTGGTAGGTGCGCTTGTCGCCTACAAGCGTCTTGGCCGAGCCGATGGCGTCGCGGAACGGGCCGTAGAACGCAGAGGCGTACTTCGCGGCATAGGCCATGATCTGCACGTCGAGCAGACCGCTGCGGTCGAGCCCCTCGCGGATCGCGGCGACGCGGCCGTCCATCATGTCGGAGGGCGCGATGATATCGCAGCCGGCCTCGGCCTGCACCAGCGCCTGGCGCACCAGCACCGCGACCGTCTCGTCGTTCAGGATCTTGCCGTCCTCGATCAGGCCGTCGTGGCCGTGGCTGGTGAAGGGATCGAGCGCGACATCACAGAGGATGCCGAGATCGGGAAACTCGTTCTTGATCGCGCGCACCGCCTGGCAGACCAGATTGTTCGGGTTGGTCGCCTCGGAGCCTTCCTCGTCGCGCAAGGAGGGGTCGGTATAGGGAAAGAGCGCGAGGCAGGGGATGGTAAGCTTCATGGCGCGCTCGGCCTCGCGCACGGCCTGGTCGACGCTGAGACGCTCGACGCCTGGCATCGAGGCGATCTGCTCGCGCTTGTTGTTGCCGTCGATCAGGAACAGCGGCCAGATCAGATCGTCGGTGGTGAGCACGTTCTCGCGCACCATGCGGCGGGCCCACTCGGCCTTGCGGTTGCGGCGCGGACGGATGGCCAGATCGAGGGCCGGGGAGGCTGTCGTGCCATCCCGGCCCGAAACCTCGCGCAATTCGATCGGACGTCCGTATTTGATCGCCATCACTCTTCCTCCGGCTGGAATTATTCTTATACCAGCTCGCACGGTTCCCGTCACCGCGGCTTGACCTCGCGCAAGGGATGGGCTGCCGATTGATTTTGCGGGGCGAACCAGCCAGAAGGGGGCCATGTCCGAGATCTCCACCCGCGATGCGGCCCGCGACAGCGCCAATGCCAGGGACGCCGTCAGAGACAGCGCCCGAGACAATGCGATGTCCGTGGCGGCGATCTCGTCGGAGCGCCCCGAGTCCGACGACAATGTCTGGACGCGCCGGCTGGTGCTGTTCCTGCGGGTGATGGCGCTGCTGTCGATCCTCAAGGGCCTCTATCACTGGGCGCAGGTGACGGGCTTCGTCGGCGGCGAGGACGAGGCGTTCGAGAACCAGTCGATGGCCTGGCAGGCCTCGACCATCTACTTCGCCGTAATCGAGCTCGTCGCCGCCGTCGGCCTCTGGCTTGCCACGCCCTGGGGCGCGGTGGTGTGGCTCACGACCGTGGTCTCGATGGCGGTGATCGAGCTGATGTTCCCCGGGATCTATGGCGGCAGCCTTGTCGTCGTCGGCGTCGAGGCCTTCATGCTCGCCGCCTATCTTGCGCTCGCCTGGATGGCCGCGCGCGAACGGCCGCCGTAGCCTCCGACCAAAACATCGAAAACAACCCCATGCAAAGTAGCAGTCGCGGGCAAGCATGCATCTGCGATGCCTCAACGACAGTTGACACGTCGGGCAAAACAGCGGCGTAGGCCCATCGTCGCGCCCGGGGGCTGTCGCGCGCACCGATGATTGCACTGCACCGTCAATTCCGGTTGTTCCCTTCTAGCTGATCGCTTTTTGATGTACCATCCGGTCGCTGCGCAACCGCGAGGAGGCAACCGGTGACAACGATCACGGATTGGCTGGCCTCGCTTGGATTATCCGAGTATGCAGGCCGCTTTGCTGAAAACGGCATCGATTTCTCCGTTGTCCCGGATCTGACGGATCAGGACCTTAAGGATATCGGCGTCTTGCTCGGCCATCGCCGGAAGATGCTGCGCGCGATCAGTGGGCTTGCAGGCACCAGCACTCTGACGCAGTTGCCCGCAGTCGCGCCCGAGCCGACGCACGAGCATGATGCCGAGCGACGCCAGGTGACCGTGATGTTCACGGATCTCGTCGGCTCGACCGCGCTCTCCACCCGCATGGACCCGGAGGATCTCCGAGACATCATTTCTGCTTATCAGCAGTGCGTCGCTGAGGCCGTGCGCCGCTTCAACGGATTCGTGGCTAAATACATGGGCGATGGCGTGCTCGTCTATTTTGGCTACCCCACGGCTCTGGAGGACGATGTCGAGCGGGCCGTACGGGCGGGGCTGGAACTGATCGCGGCGGTTAGAATGCTGAAGACCCGTGCGTCGCTACAAACTCGGGTCGGCATTGCAACCGGCCTGGTCGTGGTCGGTGACCTGCTCGGATCCGGCGAAGCCCAGGAGCGCGGCATCGTCGGCGAGACCCCGAACCTCGCCGCGCGATTGCAGGGGGTTGCCGAACCGGACAGCGTGGTGATCGCCGAGGGCACGCGGAAGCTGCTCGGCAATCTCTTCGAGCTTCAGGACCTAGGCGCCCAGAATCTCAAGGGCCTTGCCGGACCGACGCGGGCCTGGGCGGTGCTGCGGGGTGGCTCCATAGAGAGCCGCTTCGAGGCGTTGCGCTCGGGCCGGACGACGCCGCTCGTCGGCCGGACCGAGGAGTTTGAGCTGCTGCTACGGCGCTGGCAGCAGGTCCAGTCCGGTGAAGGACGCATGGTGGTCCTAACCGGCGAGCCGGGCATCGGCAAGTCTCGCATTACGGCTGCTGTCCAGGGGCATCTACAACTTGATCCGCATGCCCGGCTGCGGCAGTTCTGCTCTCCACATCACCAGTCCACACCGCTGCACCCCTGGATCGGCCAATTCGAGCGGGCGGCTGGCTTGACGCGCGACGACACAGCCTCGGAGAAGCTCACCAAATTGGAGGCTATACTCGCTCAATCCAATACGCCACCCGAGGAAATCGGCTTCATCGCTGCATTGCTGTCGATTCCGACTGCTGGCCGCTATCCTCTTCTCCAACTGAGCCCGCAAAAGCATAGGGAAGGCACCTTGAATGCGCTCCTGGCGTACATGGAGCGCTTGGCGGCGCGCCAACCCATCCTGGTCGTGTATGAGGACGTACACTGGATCGATCCAACTACGCTCGAATTGCTGACACTGACGATTGAGCGAGTGCAGCGCCTCCCGGTGCTATTGCTAGTCACGGCACGGCCCGAGTTCAGGCCCCCCTGGCCCGGTTATGCGCACTTGACCCACATTGAGCTCGGGCGCATCGGGCGAGCCGAAGGATCATCCTTGATCGCGCAGGTCACGGGCGGCAAGGAGCTGCCCAGCGACGTGTTGCAACAGATCCTTGCCCGAACCGACGGTATCCCCTTATTCATCGAGGAGCTGACCAAGGCCGTGGTCGAGAGCGGTGTCCTCACCGATCTTGGCGATCGATACGTGGCGGCAGGTCCATTGCCGGCACTAGCCATCCCAACATCACTAAACGCCTCGTTGCTGGCGCGGCTCGATCGCCTGGCACCGGTGCGGGAAGTGGCGCAGATCGGGGCGGCGCTCGGACGTCAGTTCTCGCATGCGCTGATCAGCGCCGTTACGTCTATGCCTCAGCCGCAACTGGATGATGCCCTGGCACAACTCGTGCACGCCGAATTGATCTTCCGGCGCGGGACTCCTCCCGATGCACAATACACCTTCAAGCATGCGCTGGTTCAGGATGCCGCGTATGGCACCTTGCTGCGCGCCCGGCGGCAGCAGCTGCATGGCAGTATAGCTGCTACCCTCGAACGCCAATTTCCAGAGATCGTGGAGATGCAGCCCGAGCGACTGGCGCAGCATTGCGCGGAAGCGGGCTCGGTCGAGAAGGCCGTTGGTTACTGCCTCAAGGCAGGCCAGAAGGCCATTGCACGGGGCACCATGGTCGAAGCGGTGGCACAGCTTAGGAAGGGTCTCGACATCCTCACTGGTCTGTCCGACGGCGCCCCACGCCGGGAGCAGGAGCTTGATCTGCAGATCGCGCTCGGACACGCATTGGAGACGACGAAGGGACTGGCTGAGGTTGAGACCGGGGAGGTCTACGCTCGCGCGCGTGAACTCTGCGAGCAACTAAAGCGACCGGAGCAACTGGGACTTGTCCTCTACGGCCAATATTTGTTTCGCATCGTCCGTGGCGAGCTGGAGCAAGCGGAGCACCACGCCGGGGAGCTACGTCACCTGCGCGAGGCCGGGGACGACGCGATGTGGAGGTGTTTTGGGTCGCAAATCAGTGGGAACATCTGCTTCTACCTCGGCAAGTTCTCTGACGTCCGCGTTTACCATGAGAGTGCTTTCTCGTTATGGGACTCGATGTATCGAGCCTTCGCGCCGACGGCGGAGGATCCATACGTTGGAGCCATGATCCATTTTTTCCGGACACTGCTCTGCCTCGGTCATCTCGACCTGGCGCGTTCGCGGCGGGACGAAGCTCTGACCGAGTCGCAACGGCTCTCGCCCTTTATGCGGGCCTTCGCATTACGCCAGGCCTGGTATGGCGACTGGGCGCTGGATGGAATTCAATCAGCCAATACGATGCTTGCGTCAGCGAACGAGATCGTGGCCGTCTCGAACGAGCATGGCTTCCGCGACTCGTTGGCGATCGGAAACATCATGCGCGGCTGGTGTCTGGCCGGCCTGGGGCAAGCCGCGGAGGGCATCCCGCAGCTCCTTCAGGGGCTGACAGTGTGCCGCGCAGGGGGGCGCAAATTGATGGTTCCCTTTTTTCTGACGGCCCTCGCCGAAGCTTACGGAATGGCGGCACAGGCGCAAGAAGGGCTCGATCATCTCGCCGAGGCCGAGAAGTTGGTTGAGACGACACACGAGCGCTGGATCGAGGCCGAAATACACCGGATGCGGGGCAGGCTACTGCTGTCCAAGCGCGAGCATGCCGCGGCAGAGAACAGTTATCGCCGCGCACTCGAAGTGGCGCAGCGACAGGGCGCAAAGTTCTGGGAGCTGCGTGCGGCCCTGGACCTCGCTCGGCTCTGGCGCGACCAGAGCAAACGCACCGATGCGCGCGATCTCCTCTCGGCCGTCTACGGCTGGTTCATTGAAGGCTTTGACACGCGCGACTTGAAAGACGCCAGGGCTCTGCTCCTCGATCTGGCGCAATGAGGACCTTCCAAGTCACACGGCGGAGAGGAAGAGATGAACGAGGCCGAACGCAATCGAAAAGAGGAGCCCTCCGGTCACGGGCTCGGGGATGTTGTACTCACGAAGTCCCGCAAAGCGCTCATTGAGCATCTTGCCCACGAAGAGCACTATGACTCCGGCTGTGACCGACAAGAAGGGTCGCACGTGTAGCACCTGATCAGCATCGAGCGCGATCATCTGCGTGTCCCTTAGCTCTTCACTAGATCCCCGCCAAACTCGCGCGCGAGAACAGCCAATATTCTCTCACGGCGGTTCCGCGACGATTATCATACGGGCCTGGCGCAGACTCTCGGCTTCGAGCCAATCCCTTCTCAATGTCCGGTTAGAACCAGCGTCTGGATAGGCAGCAACAGCGCCTGGATCCTCAGCAGCATGGCGTGGACAACCCCGACGGCATCGATGGCATGCAATGCAAAGCTCTTGAACCAGCCGACCTGTCCCGAAGAAATGATGTCGTGGTTGCTCGTGTATGCGTTGACAACGCAGGTGCTTCCCGCCGTCACCCCTTCAAGTCCGCCTTCATATATTGGCTCGAGGGACACCAGAATGGTCCCCGGTCTCGCCGCACTCTGGGCATCCAGAAGCTGCTCTCCACCGCGGAATTGTCCGGTCGCGATATAGTCCTGAACGGCCGTGACGACCAACGGGATCACCGTCCACGGCTTGGAGATGCAAACGGCCTCGCCCACCATGCCAGGTTTGAGAACCTGGGCCTCGATCTGTGGAAATCCAGCCTGCAGCCCACGTCGACCTGCACCCTCCGGTATCAGGATTCCGGCCGGCCGCATCAACGGATTGACGATGTCACCCACGCGAAGGGAGAACTGCTCGACACGCCCGGCGAAGCCGGCACGAACGATGGTCTTGTCATATTCCACTTGCGCCTGCGCGAGCGCGGCTTCTGCGCTTGCCTTTTGTGCGGGCAGCAGCGTCGAGACCCGTGCCTCGGTCGATTGTTTTGCCGCGACGGCGGCATCGATTGTAGCTTGCCGCCCGTCGACCGCAACCTGGAGCTTTTCGATATCGCGCTGCGGGACAATGCCCGGATTGCGCCGCTGCAGTTCGCTCTTGACCTGCAGTTCGTCGACCGCCTGTTTGTGGGCGCTTTTCGCTTCCTGTATCTGAGCCTCTGCCCTGGTCACGTCCGTCTGCGCCGAGACCATTGCGGCATCGACCTCGGCGATCTGCCTGCGGGCGGTTTCCAACGCGGCTTCCTGTTTTGAACTGTCCAATTTGAATAGGACAGCGCCTTTGTCGACGGCCTCGCTCACGCCAAGATCGACCTCCGCGACGCGACCGACCGTCTCGGGGAGGATCGGCACGGTTCTGAAGAACAGGGTGGCAGTGGTGCTCGAGGGATGGAAATAGAAGATCAGTGTGATGAGCCCGATCGTGAGCATCAGGCAGCTGACGATGCCCCATCTCAGCTCGAACCAGACCGAATAAAATGTAATTTCCTTGCCCAGGTGCTTTCCCTGGACGTAGCGGCGAAACAGGTAGTCCGGCAGGATCGTGAGAATCGAGCAGAGGAGCAGCTCAAGCATGGCTCGGTACCTCCTCTTTTGAGGCCGGCGCGATTCCCTTTTCCGACGGCTTTGCCTTTTCTGACATGGCCGTCGATGCAGCAGCTTCAATGTCGCTACCTGCCTCGACGGTCTGGAGGTCGTCGGTCGAGCCCGCCATCTTCTTGACTGATCCGGCTATGCTGCGCAGCGGCGTCCCAAAATCAGGCAGGTCGATCATGGCAAGCAGGAGGGCCGCAATCCAGAACAGATGGACATGCGTGAACAGCGCCAACAGGCCCAGAACAGCTACGATCTCGAACTGTAGCTTTTGGGACTTGTGCGCCATCCGCTCGGGCAAGCTGTGCAGCCGCAAATACACGTTGCCGATAGCGAGGACGGCGACAATCAGAAGGATTCCCACCACGACCATCAACACGTCGGTCTCGCCCGGCGCAGCAATGAAAGGCGGCAGGTGGTGAGGAGCGAGCGGATGCAGTCGATCACTCATGAGAGCCTCCACGACCTGCGCAGGGAGCGCGCGCGAAATCTGATGCCCGATCGGCACCTGCAAATCGAATGGGACGTGGGGAGCGTACGATCGAAGTCGATCAACCTGCGATCATGGGTTCTCCCCCTGCCTGCCATAACTCCCGTCTCGATGGTACATCTTGGAGACTGCCCCTGCAACTCTGGCGGGGCCTCCAAGGAGCCTCGACGATTTGTCCGCGCAGCGGGGGATAATGAGGCTGGTCGCAAACCTTGTTCAGCATTCTTTGAGCAACACATCCAGATCGGCCGTGGAGCGCTTACCCAGGTGATCCGCATTCGTATCCAGGAATTCGCCGGCGGCGCGGCGACCTTCGTCCCGAAGCAATTCCAGAAACTCCCACTCGGCATTGAATTTCGAGGACGCGCCGAGATGGGTCAGCATTTCGCTCTTGATCCAGTGCGCTCGCATCTGCGCCCAGCGGGCGCCTTCTCCCGTTCCGGGATCGGCGACTTGCCGCAACAGTGCGATCATCCGCAGTTCCTTCGTCAGCGGAGAATTGAAGGAAATCTCATTGAGCCGATCCATAATTTCCGCGGCAGAGCGAGGTGTCTTCGCCCGCTGGGGCGGATTGATCTGCACCAGGATCGTGTCGTGGGCGTCGCTCTCGCGAACCAGTGGCGTGATGGTGGGGTTTCCGGCGTAACCGCCATCCCAATAGGCCTCGCCGTCAATTTCGACGGCTTTGAACATCGTCGGAAGGCAGGCCGACGCCAGCAGCGCATCGACCGTGATCTCCGGATTCCGAAAGATGCGTCCGCGGCCGGTCCGGACACTTGTCGCGGTGACGAACAGCTTGATCGGGGAGCGGGAAAGCGCTTCAAAATCGATGCTGTCGGCCAGAACCTCGCGCAGCGGGTCGAAGCCAAACGGATTGAGATCATACGGGGAAAGCATTCGCGACAGCATGTCCAGCGCGAAATAGGCCGGAGAGCCGTCGAGAGACCAGCGGCCCGCCATCCTGTCGAAGAAAGACCGTCGCAGCGGACTGAACGCTGCGGCCTGCGAGATCCGCAGCCAATACTCGTTGAGCGCTTTGCGGGCGCCCGCGGCTTCCCCTTTCAACCATCCGTCCGCCAGCACGGCGGCGTTCATCGCGCCGGCTGAGGTACCGGAAATCCCCGCGATACGGAGCCACGGTTCTTCGAGGAGACGATCCAACACGCCCCAGGTGAATGCCCCATGGGAGCCGCCGCCTTGAAGCGCGAGATCGATTGATACAGGCTCGCGGTCCATGGCGTTCTTCTGATTTTGGAGTGAGTAGGCGAAGGCAGCACCAAATCGTATCCTGCTCGCACTGGGCGAGTTTGAGAAGGCTCCTATCTATCGCCGGATAAGTGGCCAGTCCTTACCTAACCCGTGCTGATTGAACGTCCTTGTCGCCGCACTTTATCACTGTCATAGGCTAAGGTTTAAGCTTAGTGTGTTGGGGACATACAGCTCGTGGGGGGGCAGCCAATGCACCGGGATTCACAGCGGGACTGCAATTGTTTCAACCGCCGCTATTTTCTCAAGCTCGCGAGCGGAGCGACGGCGGCCGCATTCGGCGGTGGAAGCCTGTTTTTGGCAGCTGACGCCCGCGCGGACGCGCTTACCAAGGATCTGCGCGACAAGTTGAGCCCCGATCAAATCATCCAGGCGATGAAAAACGGAAACGCGCGCTTTCGGAAGGGCGAAAGGAAGGAGCGCAATTACCTGCGCGAACAGAAGGTAAGCGTCTCGGGACAATACCCTGCAGCGGCGCTGCTCAGTTGCATTGACTCGCGCGCCCCGGCAGAGGTCATCATGGACCTCGGGATCGGCGATATTTTCAACTGTCGGGTCGCGGGCAACGTTGAAAACGCGGATATTCTAGGCAGCCTCGAGTTTGCCTGCAAACTGGCGGGTGCCAAAGTCGTGCTGGTCATGGGTCACACCGCCTGTGGAGCAATCAAAGGCGCCATCGACAACGCGGAGCTGGGGAATCTCACGGGATTGCTGGCCAAGATCAAACCCGCAGTTCAAGCGACAGCCTATACGGGCGAGCGGTCGGCGAAGAATTACGCCTTTGTGGACGCCGTTGCGCGCAAGAACGTAGAAATGACCGTGGCCGATATCCGGAAAGACAGCCCGGTCTTGGCTGAGTTGGAAGCCAGAGGTAACATCAAGATCACCGGCGCCATGTATAACCTCGAAACCGGTGCCGTGGAGTTCTTCGGCTGAAGCTCAGGGGGTAGTCATGGAGCCGGGCGCGGTCGAGAACGCTGGTTTCCTTTCAGGCACCGCCTGGGCCATGGTTCTGCGACCGAATTGGCTTCCCACGAAGCGATGGCGCTGGCTTGCGTTGGCGACAGCATTGCTTCTCGGGATTGCCGTGGTCGATTGGTCCCGTGCCGACGGCCCCGATCCATCGGCGAAGCAATCATTCGTGTCGCGCGCCGAACTTCGTCGGCAGGACGCCGTGACCGTTCGCGCGGCGGTTCTGACCGACGATGAAAGCCAGCGCTATTTCGGCGCCTCACTGGCCGATCACGGCATTCAAGCAATCTGGCTGGAGGTCGACAACGCCGGTGAGTCCGTTCTGGAGTTTCTGCCGATCGTCACTGATCCGAATTACTTTTCGGAATCGGAGGTCGAACGGCTGGTTAGCGGATGGTGGCCAGGCAGCGCCAATGCGGCGGTCAAAGCCGCAGTTACGCAGGCCCCGATGCCAGACATCATCCCGCAGAGGCGGACCGCGGCGGGCTTCGTCTTCACGCATCGCGAAGGCGGTTTGAAGCTGTTCAGTGTTGGATTCGAGACCGGCACGGAGGAACTCCTGTTCCGGTTCGCCCTGCCGATCCGCGGGATGTCCTATGCTGTCCAGAGAGTCGATTTCGGAAGTATCTATGCGCCAGGCGCGGTGAAGGATGTCGATCTGCCGGGGTTGCGCGAAGAGCTGGCACGGCTACCCTGCTGCGCGACCAACAGAAGCGGTAGCAGCAACGGCGACCCGCTCAACATCGTCGTCGTCGGCGGCGGACTGGATGCATTGTTTGCGTTCGTTGGACGCGGATGGAAGCTGGACGAGCCATTCGACCTGCACAGCGTCTATCGGACGATCCAGGCTTTCCTGTTTCGCAGCGAATATCTCAATGCGCCTGTCAGCCCGCTGCATGTTTTCGGAAGAGGGCAGGATGTCGCGCTGCAGAAGGCCCGCAACAACATCAGCCTGCGCAATCATCTGCGGCTATGGCTCGCACCTTTCACGGTTGAAGGTCAGCACGTCTGGGTCGGCCAGATCAGTCGCGATATCGGGATCAAGCTGACGACGCAAGTCTGGTACCTGACCACGCATCGAGTTAGCCCGGACGTCGACCAGGACCGCACCTATCTGCTGCAGGATCTGATCATGTCGGGGGCGGTTTCCCGTTTCGGCTTCGTGCAGGGCGTCGGGGCATCGTCGATGCCTGACCCGCGCGCCAATCTCGGTGGCGATCCCTATCTGACCGATGGCCTTCGGGTCGTCATGTTCGTCGGCACGCCTCGACGGGCCTTCGATCAGATCGAATTCCTGGATTGGGAGCGTCCTCGCCAACAGGAACAGCAGCGGTAAGCAACAGTACTTACGCCGGCCATGCCTGCCGTGCCCGAGGTGCCGACGATCAAGATACTGGCCCATCGATTCCGCTGACGGATTCGTGCTTTTCGGCTATTATGGCGCAAACGGGCTCGTTGTCAGCCAGGATTGCATCACGATGCGAGCGTCCTTCTGGTCACCGCGGCGCGTAGTCGGAAGGTTGCTGGTGCAGCGAGCCCGCCGCCGACTTGAGGTCATCGTGAAAAGACCAAAGCTCAGCGCGATTATGGCCGGCCTCTTCGTCGGGCTCAGCATCCCCGTTCTAATTTTTATCCTGCTCTACAGTTATTACCGTAACTCGGAAGCGATCATTGCGATCCTGCATGAGGACGTCGCAAAGACCAGCCGGGCCAGCATGGAGAATGTTGAAGACATGATCGGCGGCGTGGCGGCGACGTTGCGCCTGCTGGCCGAAGTGACGGCAGCTAACCCCGATTTCCTTCGGACCGGGAGGAGTAACGACGTCCTTTATCGCGCGTTGACAACCGCCGCCGAAATCGACGCTGCGTTCGTGAGTTTTGAGGATGGATACCACCGAGCGGTGACTCGAATCGATGATGATCGCCGGCGCTCCGACGTAAGGATACCGCGAACCGCCAATTGGCATGCGAATTTCATCGATGATTTCTCGGTGGGCGAAAATCGCAGTCGTCATCGGACGTTCTTCGACAGCTGGGGCCATGTCGTCGGAGAATACGTCGTTCCAACCCTCACCGATTATCGAACGACATCGGGCTATCCGGAGGCGAAGGACAAGCGAACCTTGGCGATCACGCAGCCGCAGATCAATGTCGATACCGGATATCCAATCATCAATCTCAGAGTCCCGATCCTCCAAGATGGCACCTTCATCGGCTGCGCGGGCGCCAGCATCACGCCCGTTGTGTTGTCGGGATTCCTGGCGACGCATCGCGCCAGCGCGCACAGTACGGCAATCGTCGCCGATCCGACGGACGGCAGCGTGATAGCCGCATCCGATCGGCAAAAGAGCGTTCGGGTGCTCGACGGCAAGCTCGAGGTCGCGCGGCTGGATAACATTGATGATCCCGATGCGCGCGAGGCGTATCGGTTGCAAAGGCAAACGAAGGACGACAATTTCCTGTTTCGATCGCCCAAGGATGGATCCGAGCTGAGCGCATCCTTTGCCCGGTTCCCTGTTAGCTTCGGGCATCAATGGGAGGCCGTCATCCTCACACCGACCGACGACTTCATCGGTGAGCTCAAAAAGACGAATCAGCGGATCGTTGTCATCATCGTCGCACTCTCAGCCGCAGAGCTTTTTCTGATTTACTTTCTGTCTCGGCAACTTTCGCGTCCCATCGAAAGTATCTCGCAGGAGCTGAAATCCGTCGAGACCCTGTCTTTCGAGCAGCAGCCGACGAGTCGCTTGTCCACAGTAAGGGAAATTGCGCAGCTTCAATCGGCTGCGTCGCTTCTCCGCAACTCGCTGCAGTCGTTTTGCTCGTTCGCTCCGGTGGATGTGGTTCGCGGTCTAGTCAAGTCTGGTATTCCGCTTCGTCTGGGCGTGGAGAGGCGGCATCTGACCGTCCTGTTCGCTGACCTGGAGAATTTCTCGACCCATGCTGAGCAATTGACGCCAGATGCGCTGCTTGAACAGATGTCAATCTATTTCGAGCAGGTCACGCGGTCGATCTCCGATGAGCAGGGAACTGTCGACAAATTTATCGGCGACGGCATCATGGCGTTCTGGGGCGCCCCGCTTGCGCTGTCGGATCATGTGCTGCGTGGATGTGCGGGCGCATTACGAGCCGTACGGCGAATGGAGCGGGTCAACGAAAACTGGCGTGCGGCGGGGAGGCCCTCGCTCCGGATCCGGATCGGACTCAACTGCGCCGAGGTGTTGGTCGGCAATATCGGATCGTCGGATCGATTCAGCTACACGGCGATTGGTGACGGCGTCAACGTGGCGGCGCGACTGGAGGGCACGAACAAGACGTTCGGCACGACCATTTGCATCAGCGACAGCATGTTTAATGCCGTCGCATCCGAGATCGTCGCAAGGCCGTTGCGTCACGTTCAAGTCAAAGGCCGTAGGCAGGATTTCATGATCTACGAGTTGGTCGGACTGGCAAATACCGATGACCCGGAACTTCAAGCAGGACCTGCCGACCAGCGGCTGAGCAAGCTGACGTGGGCCGCCTCCAACCGCTTTGAGGCCGGGGACATTGCCGGCGCTACCGGCCGATACCAGGAGATCCTTCGGGAATTCCCCAACGATGGTGTTGCCAAAGCAATGCTTGCTCTCTGTATGTCGACCCACGTCCCGAGAGCTGAAGTGACCACTGCGCCGGCAAAATGAACTGTAATCTCCACGAGACGAGCCGGTAACCGCTTGTCCGGCCGCAGGGGCATCCAATGCTGGATTGCCGATGGGCGACGCTTGCCAGGGCTGTCAGATCTAATTCAATGGCCCTTGCCCCTGATCCGGGACATGAGAGCGATTTCGCGTCCACGTGGTTGACCGCGCGTTGCCTCGGCTTATCCCGACCAATTCGCCACACATCTTACAGCCTCGTTTCGAAACAGGGCAGGCTGTTCTGGAATGCGACACATGCCGCGGACGGAGGGTGAACAAGACCTTGCGACGGTCAACAGAGGGTTGCGAAAAGTGCTTGTGGTACAGGCTTAATCCGCAATTCACTGTCTTAAATTCATGATCTCTTTATTCTCTTATTTAAGCCGATCTTCAAACGCTCCCCTTAAGTTGCACCTATCAGACGGGACACAAGTTTCGTCGAATAAGTGTCGATAAAAACGACAACAGGGGAAGTGTCATGATGAAAGCAGTCGCAACTGCGGCAGATACCGCGGAGCGCGTTTCGGGCCCGCAGGGTTCGGTGCAGTCGCTCTATCTGGAAGCATTGACTCTGGTGGAGCGGCTGCATCGCCGTCTCCTCGACGTGATCAAGGACGAGTTCGATCGTCGTGGCCGCGCCGACATCAATTCCGTGCAGGCGCTCCTGCTCTATAACATCGGCGACAAGGAGCTGACCGCGGGCGAGCTGCGCACGCGCGGCTACTATCTCGGCTCCAACGTCTCCTACAATCTGAAGAAGCTCGTCGAGCTCGGCTTCCTCGATCATCAGCGCTCGCGCGTTGACCGCCGCTCGGTGCGCATTCGCCTGACGCCGCAGGGCCAGGAAGTCCGCCGCATCGTCGACTCCCTCTACCAGAAGCACGTCAAGACCGTGGAACAGGTCGGCGGCATCTCGGGCGAAGAGTTCTCGACCCTCAACAAGTCGCTGCACCGCCTCGAGCGGTTCTGGACCGACCAGATCCTGTATCGGCTCTGAGCTTTCCAAGGGATTTGGCCAAGCCGGCCCATAACAAGACCGGCAAGCCATCCCGAACTTGCCTGCCTTCCCCAAACGCGCCGGCCCGGATTGTCCCGGACCGGTGCGTTTTGTCGTCTCGCAGTTGCGAAAAATTCGACAGTCCGAACGGAACCCGTTCCGTGCCTCGCGGTTATCTCTCTGGATCGGAGGATATGATGCTGGTCGAGCGCGGGTTGCAGGCTACAAACGTCGAGCTCGTGAGCGATGCCTACGCCATTGCCGCGAATTACCTTCGCCGCTCCGGCGCGATCCCCGACACGCTCGTCACCAATGAGCGCCTGCTCGAGATCATCATCAAGCTGCTCCAGCACGGCGAATTCAACAAGATCAGGCTGGCCAACAAGGCCATCGCCAGGTTCGAGGCGCAGGCCGAGGCCAGAGCGGTTGCCTGATCAAGACTCCCAAAACTTCAGAGAACCCCAAAACTTCAGAGAACCAGAGGGTGCCATGGAAGCCGCCATTGACCGCATCATGCAGACCTATGACCTGCTCGCCAACCGCACCTCCGCGGCGAGCGCAGAGGCGCGCTTGAAGGTGACGAATTACCTCAACACCTTGATGGAAGCCGGCGAGAAGGACCCCCACAGGTTGACTGTCTGCGGCCTGACCTATCTGCGCCAGCTCGATGGCAGCGTCGATCCCGTGAAGGCGGGGTATACCGGGTTGTAGTGGCCCAATCTGTATTAAGATACCTTGAGATCTAGAGGTTGATACCTCTAGTTTTCTTCCGAGTTGCGTTGGCGGATGGGGAAAACTCTCGTCGTTCGACCTTTAGTCGATCGATGTGGACCACCGTTAGTTGTAAGTAAAATCTACTGCCTCGGGCCGGCAAACGAGATCGGCCAAATTCCAATGAATTCAGGCGAAGAAATCTCGCCGTGCGCGAGGGCTGAATCGCAATGGCTCGCGCCAATATCCGCGCGACCCACAAACCGGGGGCGGCAAGCTATGCCGAGTGATGAAGCGACACGTTTTGTTAGGGTCGAATTTTCGCGCTTCAAAGCATTCAAGAGGTTCAGTCTTTCGCTTCGGCATTTCAATATTTTGGTGGGACCAAACAATGCAGGAAAGTCGACCATCTTGGCGGCATTTCGTATTCTCGCAGCAGGCATGAGACGAGCCAATAATAGAAAGGCAGAGGTGATAAATGGTCCGAAAGGAATGGGACTGACCCATGGTTATCAGATAGATTTAAGTAGTATTTCCGTTGCCGAGGAGAACTTGTTCTACAACTACGATGATTCCGAATCGGCGACGGTACGATTTGTCCTTTCAAATTCAAATGAATTGATCCTCTATTTTCCAGAGCAGGGCACTTGCTATCTGATTGCAAACTCGGACAGCCGTTCGAGCTTCACGCCTTCAACCTTTAGGTCACATTTCAACTGCAGGATCGGCTTCGTTCCGATACTCGGGCCGCTTGAACACAACGAAAATCTTTATGAGTCTGAAGCCGCACGGCTAGCGCTATTCAATTATCGCGCGGCGCGTAACTTCCGAAATATTTGGCATCACTTTCCCGAGAAGTTCGATGAATTTCGGGCCGCGTTAATTCGCACGTGGCCAGGAATGGATGGTAAGCGTGGCGCCGATGCCCTTCAGATTGTTTGTGCGTAGATTTGGGAGCGCCGCTAGAAGAGTCATCTTCGGCAAGGGTGCTCACAATGGAAGACCATTCGGACGACATAAGACGACCGTTGTCGCCGCGTATCGAAGTGTATGCTGGCTCCGGTCGCAAGCAGTGGCCAGATGATTTGAAGGCACAGATTGTCGCGGAAAGCCTCGAGCCGGGCGCGGTTGTCACAGATATTGCCCGCCGCCATGGCTGCCGGCCCCAGCAGGTGCATGACTGGCGGCGCCGGGCACGTTTAGGTCAATTGGTGCTGCCGGCTGCGGTGGATACACTGTCGTTTGTGCCGGTGGTGTCGGAATCGTCGCTACCGGCGGCCGCGGAGTCCTCCAGATCGCCGGATGCAGCCGTTGTAACGGTTGAGTTCCAGGGGGCACGCGTGGAGGTGCGCGGGACGCCTGGCCTTGCTGTGTTGAGTGATGTGTTCATTGCGCTCCGACGGACACGTTCATGCTGACGCCACCCGCTGGCCTCACGATTTACGTTGCGACCCAACCTGTGGACTTCAGAAAGGGTGCGGATGGCTTGGCGCTCTTGGCGAAGGAGACGCTGGGCCATGACCCGATGAAGGGTGTGGCGGTGGTCTTCCGTGCGAAGCGCGCCGATCGGGTGAAGATTGTCGTCTGGGATGGCACCGGCCTGGTGATGTACTGGAAGCGGCTCGACAGCAGCGGCTTCAAGTGGCCTCCCATCGTGGCCGGCGTGATGCGGATGAACGCCGCGCAGTTGTCGGCGCTTCTGGCCGGCATGGATTGGACGCGCATGCACGCGCCTCGAATCCTGCAGCCGAAAGCGCTTGCGTAAGGATACAAAATCTTCGCTGCATCGGGGCGCGAAGCATGGCAAGCTCGGGCCAATGAGTGATTTGCCTGATGAGCTGCCGAGCGATCCAGCCGAGTTGCGTGTCTTTGCCGCGGCTCTGCTGGATCGCTGCGCCAGGCTCGAGCGGTTGCTCAAGCTTGCAAAAGATGCGCAGTTCGGTCGGTCCTCGGAAAAGCTGGACGCTGATCAGCTACAGCTTGTTCTGGAGGACATCGAAGAGGCCGTCGCGGCCCTCGAAGCAGCCGGGGATCGCGCCAATCCCAGAACCTGCGAGAAGAGAACTGCCGAGCGTAGAGCCAACCGTGGTCAACTTCCGGAGCATTTGCCGCGCATCGTCGAAATCCTGATGCCGGCCGAGACTTGTTGTCCGTCTTGTAAGGGCGACCTCTTCGAGATTGGTCGCGATGAGAGTCAGAGGCTCGACGTCGTTCCGGCGCAGTATCGCGTCATCGTCACCCGCCGGCCCAAGCTGGCCTGCCGCGCCTGTCACGGCGTCGTCCTCCAGCACGCTGCGCCCGAGCGACTGATCAGGGGAGGATTGCCCACCGAGCGGCTCGTCGCGCATGTGATCGACGCCAAGTATCATTGGCATTTGCCGCTTTACCGCCAGGCGCAGATGCTGGCGACGCACGGCATCGCCATCGACCGTTCCACGCTCGCCTTCTGGGTCGGCTATGCCGCCCGGGAATTGAAGCCCTTATGGCATCGTCTGCGCGAGCTTCTGCTCGCCTCTCCGAAGCTCTGTGTCGATGAGACCCCGGCGCCGGTGTTGGATCCGGGGCGCGGCAGGACGAAAACCGGCTACTTCTGGGCGCTCTCGCGCGATGACAGGCCTTGGGCCGGACCTGACCCACCTGGCGTGGTTTACGCCTATGCACCGGGCCGTGGGGCCGTTCATGGCTTGAGCCTGCTCGAGGGCTATCGCGGTATCATCCATTGCGATGGCTATCAGGCCTACAAGACCATGACCCGAGAGACGCGTGCGGACGCCCTGTCCGGGACGCTCGCCTTTTGCTGGTCGCATCTGCGGCGCCAGTTTGTGAAGATCGAGCGCGAGGCTTCGCCGGCGCCAGCTCCGGTTGCCCGCGAGGCCCTCGAGCGCATCGCCCAGCTCTACGCGGTCGAGAAAGCACTCCGCGGCCGATCTGATGCCGAGCGCCGTGCGGGCCGACAAGCGCATGCCCAGCCTCTGGCTGCAGCCTTGAAGCAGTGGTTTGAGGCAACGCTTGATCACCTTGCGCAGAAGAGCGACACGGCGAAGGCTTTGCGTTATGCGCTGCGTCATTGGGACGGCCTGACGCTGTACCTTGATGACGGGCGCATCGAGATGGACACGAATGCGGTCGAGCGTGCGATGCGGCCGATCAAGCTCAACGCCAAGAACTCCCTTTTTGCCGGTTGCGATGAGGGCGCCGAGAGTTGGGCAGTCCTGGCTTCGTTAATCGAGACCTGTAAGCTCAATAGCGTCAGTGCCGAGCACTGGCTCGCCGACGTTCTCGCGAAGCTTATCAATGGTTGGCCTGCGGCGCGACTGGACGAACTGCTCCCCTGGGCGTCGACCTATACGATGCATGCACACGATCCGCGGCTGGCAGCATGAGCCTCAATACGACCGCGGTCCGGATCAAGGTGACCCTCAAGGATGTGAAACCGGAGGTGATGCGTCGTCTTGTCGTACCTGTCACCCTGCGCCTGGATCGACTGCATCTGACGCTTCAGGAGGCGTTCGGCTGGACGAACAGCCACCTCTTCGAGTTCTTCGCTGGTGAGACCCGTTGGGGGATTCCCGATCCCCACAACGATTACGGCCACCAGCCCATGGATGCCAGCAAAGCGCGGCTCTGTGATATCGTTCAAGAGACCGGCGCGAAGACGATCCATTATCTCTATGACTTTGGCGACAGCTGGGACCATGTGATCAAACTCGAAAACTGGTTCGACAACACCACGACGGAGGGACTTCCCCTCTTGCTCGAGGCCGCCGGTCGTTGTCCTCCGGAAGACGTCGGCGGTGCCCCAGGCTATGCCGAGTACCTTGATGCCATCGGTGACCCCGGCCATCCGGAGCACGAACATATGCGTCTCTGGGGCCCCGAGCGGTTCGATCCCAACGTCATCGACCGGAAGGCGCTCGAGGCCGCCGTCAACGCGTTGTCCGACACATGGAAGCCGCGGCGACGCGCCACGCGGGTTAAATAGACGTCAAGCGCCAATCGAAAGGGCCGCAGGGCTACGCTTACAATGGATGTCGAACGCCCGACGATTGACACGTCTCATGGCAAGCCGCGATTGCACATGTTCTGTCCGGAGGAGCGAATACCGCGCGAAATCTTCTGGGCTGGTTTCGGATTTCAAGTGTGGTGCCAAATGCTCACGCACATAATTCAGTCGCGTGATACCGCACTGTTTCTCATCGACGAGCCGGACATCTATCTCCATTCAGAGTTGCAACGCCAGCTGATCGGGCTGCTACGCGATATGGGACCAGACATACTTCTTGCAACGCACTCCACCGAGATCATCACCGAGGCTGAAACTGACGACATTGTGCTAATCAACAAACAACGAACGAGTGGTCGCAGAATCAAGCAGCCCTCGCAACTCGAAGAGGTCTTCTCAATCCTCGGCTCAAATCTGAATCCAATACTCACACAACTTGCGAAATCTCGCCGAGTTGTATTCGTTGAAGGCCAAGACTTTCAGCTTCTGTCAAAATTTGCGCTGAAACTTGACTACTCGATTGTCGGAAATCGAAGCCACTTTGCCGTGGTTCCAGTCGAAGGGTTCAACCCTGAAAGGATCAGAAGCTTAAAGGCCGGAATGGAAACCACACTCGGTGGCTCAATTCTCGCCGCCGCAATTCTCGACAAAGACTACCGAAGTGACCCTGAACGAAAGGCGATAAAGGAGGATTGCGAGAAGTTTTGTACGCTGGTCACCATTCATCATAGCAAGGAAATTGAGAATTTTGTGCTGGTCCCCGCGGCCATCGATCGAGCCGTGCTACGCAAGAGAGTTGATCGGGCAAAAAGGTCCGGAAAGACCGAGAAGATTGGACTCGAGCCGATCGCGGAGCAATTTCTCGAAGAGTTTGCAAAGCAGAAAAAAAGTTATGTCCAGGCGCAATATCTGGCTACACGCCGGGCGTTCGAGCGTCAGCAGACGACGGGAGTGCATGAGGCTACGTTCAGCCAAGCGATCTTGGAGGAGTTTGAAGAGCTCTGGCGAACGGCAGAGAGCCGTTTAGCGATCATACCCGGCAAGGAAGCGCTGAGCGCTCTAAATTCCCGTCTTCAGCGCGATTTCAGCGTCAACGTTACGCCCACTTCAATCGTTGACGCTATGAATTCGGGTGAAATCCCTAAGGAAATCAGACTATTAATCGCAGATTTGGGGGTATTTTCTGCGAAAACCATTCTCGAAGGGGACTAGAGCCCCGGCGGGGAAGGTTTCGACGGCGGACGCATACCTTCAAATTCTGATCCCCACCATATCTGGCATAATTCCCGTGCCCGACCCGCAAACCCTTGGCCGGGGGCGGGCGATGTGGTAGATCGCGCTCGCCGCTTCCGATCACCACACCAGACCCGCCCGTAGCCCGCCAAAAGGCTGCGGCGGTGGAGATATTCGCAAGATGACCTTCGCCAAAACCGCCTCCGCGCCCGATTCGTTTTTCACCGCCTCGCTCGAGCAGGCCGATCCGGAAATCGCAGCCGCCATCAAGGGCGAGCTCGGCCGGCAACGCCATGAAGTCGAGCTGATTGCCTCCGAGAACATCGTCAGCCGGGCCGTGCTGGAAGCGCAGGGTTCGGTGATGACCAACAAGTACGCAGAGGGTTATCCGGGCGCGCGCTACTATGGCGGTTGTGAGTGGGTCGACGTCGCCGAGAATCTCGCGATCGATCGCGCCAAGAAGCTGTTCGGCGCCAATTTCGCCAATGTGCAGCCGAACTCCGGCAGCCAGATGAACCAGGCGGTGTTCCTGGCGCTGCTGCAGCCCGGCGACACCTTCATGGGTCTCGATCTCGCGGCCGGCGGCCATCTCACCCACGGCTCGCCCGTCAACATGAGCGGCAAATGGTTCAAGGCCGCGCACTACACCGTGCGCCGCGAGGACCAGATCATCGACATGGACGCGGTCGCCAAGCAGGCCGAAGAGGTCAAGCCGAAGCTGATCGTCGCGGGCGGCTCGGCCTATTCGCGCGCCTGGGATTTCAAGCGCTTCCGCGAGATCGCGGATTCTGTCGGCGCGTATCTGCTGGTCGACATGGCGCACTTCGCGGGTCTCGTTGCCGGCGGCGTGCATGCTTCGCCCGTGCCGCATGCCCACGTCACCACCACCACCACCCACAAATCGCTGCGCGGCCCCCGCGGCGGCCTGATCCTCAGCAATGACGAGGTGCTCGCCAAGAAGCTCAACTCGGCGATCTTCCCCGGCCTGCAGGGCGGCCCGCTGATGCATGTGATCGCGGCGAAGGCGGTGGCTTTCGGCGAGGCGCTGCGTCCCGACTTCAAGGTCTACGCGAAGAACGTCGTCGAGAACGCCAAGGCGCTGGCCGAGGCGATGAAGAGCCACGGCTTCGATATTGTCTCCGGCGGCACCGATAACCATCTGATGCTGGTTGACCTTCGGCCGAAGGGCCTGAAGGGCAACGTGTCGGAGAAGGCGCTGGTCCGCGCCGCCATCACCTGCAATAAGAACGGTATTCCGTTCGACCCCGAAAAGCCGTTCGTCACCTCGGGCCTGCGTCTCGGTACGCCTGCGGCGACGACCCGCGGCTTCGGCGTCGCTGAATTCCAGCAGGTCGGCGGCATGATCGCCGAAGTCCTCAACGCGATCGCGCAGTCCGACGACGGCAAGGCGCCGCTGGTCGAAGCCGCGATCAAGGAACGGGTCAAGGCGCTTACCGACCGGTTTCCGATCTATCAGTAAGGCTGGGTTCAAAGGATGCGCTGCCCGAACTGCAACAGTCTCGATACGCAGGTAAAGGACTCGCGTCCGACCGAGGACTCTTCCGTTATCCGCAGGCGGCGCGTGTGCGTCGCCTGCGAATTTCGTTTCACCACCTTCGAGCGGGTGCAGCTGCGCGAGCTCACGGTGATCAAGCGCAACGGCCGCCGCGTGCCGTTCGACCGCGACAAGCTGATGCGCTCGGTCTCGATCAGTCTGCGCAAGCGGCCGGTCGAGCCGGAGCGGGTTGAGAAGATGGTCTCCACCATCGTGCGCGAGCTCGAGACCGGGGGCGAGGCCGAAATTTCCTCCGAGGTGATCGGCGAGACCGTGATGGAGCATCTGCGTACGCTCGACGACGTCGCCTATGTGCGCTTCGCCTCGGTCTACCGCAATTTCCGCGAGGCCAAGGATTTCGCCGACGTGCTCGGCGAACTCTCCGGCGAGGAGGAAGCGCGGCTCGCCGCGATCCGCAAATGATCTTCCGTATCCTGGAGGATCAATTCGCCCAGAAGATCCGCGAGTCCAAGGATTCCGATCGCCGTTTCATGCAGCTTGCGTTGGCACTGGGCAGGCGCGGGCAGGGGCGCACCTGGCCCAATCCGGCCGTCGGCGCCGTCATCGTGAAAGACGGAGTGATTGTCGGCCGTGGCTGGACCCAGCCTGGTGGACGACCGCATGCCGAACCCGAAGCGCTGCGGCGGGCAGGCGAGGCGGTGCGCGGCGCGACGCTCTACGTCACGCTCGAGCCCTGTTCGCATTTCGGCAAGTCACCGCCTTGCGCCGATGCGGTGATCGCCGCCGGCATCAAGCGGGTGGTGGCAGCGATCGAGGATCCCAATCCGGACGTCGCAGGCCAGGGCCATGCGCGCCTGCGCGCGGCTGGTATCACCGTGGATGTGGGCCTGTGCGCGGTGGAGGCCGCGTTCGACCACGCCGGTCATTTCCGCCGCATCAGGGATCACCGTCCGCACGTGATCCTGAAGCTCGCGGTCTCTCCCGACGGCAAGATCGGCGCTGCCGGTGGCAAGCCGCTCGCGATCACGGGCGAGGCGGTACGCAACCGCGTGCATCTGCTGCGCGCCTCGAGCGATGCCATCCTGGTCGGCATCGGCACGGTGCTGGCGGACGATCCGCAGCTCAATTGCCGCCTGCCGGGCATGGCCGCACGCTCGCCGGTACGCGTGGTGCTCGACCAGAGCTTGCGCATTTCCGCCTCGAGCCAGCTCGTGCGCTCCGCACGCGAGACACCGGTCTGGGTGATCGGCTCTGAGCTAGCAGAGGCTGCGGCCGCGACCCGCCTTGGCGCTGCCGGTGTGCAAATCATGCGCATGCCTCCAGGAAGTGCATCCGGGCTCGATCTTCCGGCCGTGCTGAATGCGCTCGCCGGGAAGGGCATCACGCGCCTGATGGTCGAGGGCGGCAGCCGCGTTGCGGCATCGTTCGTGGCCGCCGACCTCGTCGACGAGATCTGGCTGTTCCGCGGAGCGGAAGAGGTGGGTGCTGGCGGCGTCGATGCGCTCGATGCATTGCCCCTGTCGAAAATCACGCAGTCGCAGGCCTACAAGGTTCATGCTAGCGAGACATTCGATCACGATACTCTCACCATCTACGAGCGCGCCTAGCATGTTCACCGGCATTGTCACGGATATCGGCGAGATCGTTGGCTTCAAGCCAACGGCGCAGGGCCAGCTGCACCGGCTGCGCATCGCCTGCAGCTATGACCAGACCACCATCGCCGACGGCGCCTCGATCGCCAGCAACGGAGTGTGCTTGACCGTGGTTGCTTCCGGCGTCGCAGACGGCAAGGATTCTACTCAGAAGACTTGGTATGAGGTCGACGCGGCGGCCGAAACGCTGGCGCTGACGACGGCGAAGCACTGGAAGCTGGGTACGAAGCTTAATCTCGAGCGTGCGCTCAAGATCGGCGACGAGCTCGGCGGCCACATCGTCGCCGGCCATGCCGACGGCATTGCAACCATCGTCAGCCGCGAGGACCTGCCCGACATGGCACGGTTCGAGCTCTCCACCACGCGGGAGCTTGCGCGCTTCATCGCCGCCAAGGGCTCGATCACGCTCGACGGCGTCTCGCTGACGGTCAATACGGTGAAGGACGTGACCTTTTCGGTGCTGATCATCCCGCATACGCTTGATGTCACGACGATCGGCGGCTGGAAGGCGGGCACCGAGGTTAATATCGAGGTCGATCTGATGGCCCGCTATGCGGCGCGGTTGACGGAAATGACGGTTTAAAACTTGGCTTACTCGCCTGCGGCGACTACATAACGCGCCGAGCCAAGAGACGACTTCAGAGACGACTTCACGAAACGGATTGAGACGATGGCAGACGCGCGGCGCGCACCCCTGAAGGACCAGACCGACATTTCCGGCGCGCGCGCGCTGATTGTCGAGGCGCGGTTCTATGACGATCTCCAGGACGCGCTTCTGGACGGCGCGGTGGCCGAGCTGAAGGGAGCTGGCCTAACCCATGACGTCATCACGGTTCCCGGCGCGCTGGAGATCCCGGCGGCGGTCGCGATTGCGGTTGATGCGGCTGCTGCGAACGGCAAGCCCTATGACGCGGTGATCGCGCTCGGCTGCGTCATCCGCGGCGACACCATTCATTTCGAGATCGTCTCGCAGGAATCCTCGCGCGCGCTGATGGATCTTGCGGTGGCGCGAAAGCTGCCGCTCGGCAACGGCATCCTCACCGTCAACAATGAGGACCAGGCCTGGGCGCGGGCGCGCGCCAGTGAGCTCAACAAGGGCGGCGATGCCGCGCGCGCAGCACTTGCGATGCTGCGCATCAAACGCCGCATGGCGCGGGCCTGAGCGATGGCTGACACCAAGAAACCGGCGGGCCTTACGGAGAAGAAAGCGAACCGGCGCGGTGCCGCGCGGCTCGCAGCCGTCCAGGCGCTGTACCAGATGGACATCGCCGGCGCCGGCATCAACGACATCTTTGCGGAATTCGAGAGCCATTGGCTCGGCAATGAGGTCGAGGGCGAGACTTACCTGCCGGCGGAAGCCGCATTCTTCCGCGACGTCGTCTCCGGCGTCGTGCGCGACCAGAAGAAGCTCGATCCCTTGATCGACGAGGCGTTGTCGAAGGGTTGGCCGCTGAAGCGGATCGAGGCGATCCTGCGCGCGGTGTTGCGGGCAGGGGCCTATGAGCTGCAGCATCGCAAGGATGTGCCGGGCCGCGTCGTCGTGTCAGAATATGTCGACGTCGCCAATGCCTTCGTCGACCGCGAGGAGACCGGCATGGTCAACGCCGTGCTCGACCAGATCGGCCGCCAGTTTCGCGGTGACGAGTTCGGGCGGGGGTAGGTACCCGCGAGGGCGGTGAACTGATGCGATGTGGCTGCCCCATATTCCGCTGTCATGCCCCGCGAAGGCGGGGCATCCAGTACGCTGCGGCCTATCTGCTTCACGCGAACGTCTCTGGAATACTGGATCGCCCGGTCAAGCCGGGCGATGACAGCGATGGGTGTGGCTCACGCTAATGGCAAACTCCCACAATCGTTCCGCCGAAGACTCCCTCATCGCGCGCTATTTCAAGCCGCTGGCGACGGATCCCGGCGCGTTCGGGCTGGTCGATGACGCCGCCATCCTGTCCTCGTCCGGCGACGACATCGTTGTCACCACCGATGCCGTGGTCGAGGGCGTGCATTATCTTGCCACCGATCCCCCCGACACCATCGCGCGCAAGGCGCTGCGGGTGAACCTGTCCGATCTCGCCGCCAAGGGGGCTGCGCCCGCCGGCTTCGTGCTGACGCTGGCGCTGCGCAGCAAGGAGGATGCATGGCTCAGGCCGTTTGCGGATGCGCTTGGCGAGGACGCGCAGACCTTTGCCTGCCCGCTGCTCGGCGGCGACACGGTGTCGACGCCGGGACCTCAAATGATCTCGATCACCGCCTTCGGCCGCGTGCCGAAGGGGCGAATGGTCGGCCGCACCGGCGCCAAGCCGGGTGACCTTATCCTGGTGACGGGCACGATCGGCGATGCCGCGCTCGGCCTCGACGTGCTCACCGGCGGCGCGGCGGCCACCGCGCTTACGTCCGATCCAGCTGCACGAGAAGCGCTGATCTCGCGCTATCGGATTCCGCAGCCGCGCAATGTGCTGGCGCAGGCCGTGCGCGACCATGCGACAGCGGCGATGGACGTGTCCGACGGGCTCGCCGGTGACCTGACGAAACTCTGTGCAGCATCCGGCGTCTCCGCCGTGGTCAACGTGGCGAGCCTGCCCCTGTCACCCGCTGCGGCCGGCCTGGTCGCCCGCAAAGCCATTTGCGTTGAGACGCTGCTTGCCGGGGGCGACGATTACGAGGTGCTGTGCACGGTACCGCCGGCACACAGCGATGCGCTGATCGCCGCAGGCCGGGCAGTAGGTCTGACCGTCACGGCGATCGGCACCATCGTCGCGGGCCATGAGCGCCCGCGCTTCCTTGACGGGCAGGGCCAGGAACTGGCCTTGAAGCGCCTGTCCTACAGCCATTTCTAGGAATTCCTCAAAACCGTCGCCCGGGCTTTCAGGATTGGCCTAAATACCTGCCGAGATCGGCTTTTTCGACCTCATCCGGCGTTGCACCCTCAAGTCGATTTTGGCAAGCTTGTGACTGACCAGGGCCACACCTTCGTGCAAGGGGCGGCCCTGTTCAACATAAGGGCGCCGCACCGCTTGACGGAAAAACAAAAGGCGCCGGGGGTACGTACATCAAGGATCTGAGGCAAAAATCACATGACAGCATTATGGTTGATAGTGCTCTGCGGAGTGCTTTCCGTCGTCTACGCGATTTGGGCGACGTCTTCGGTGTTGAGTGCAGATGCGGGGTCACCGCGCATGCAGGAGATCGCGGGAGCTGTGCGTGAAGGCGCACAAGCGTATCTCCGGCGCCAGTACACCACGATCGGCATGGTCGGCATCGTCATCTTCTTGCTGCTTGCCTATTTTCTTGGGCTTTATGTCGCGATCGGCTTCTTGATCGGCGCCATCCTGTCGGGGGCGGCCGGATTCATCGGCATGAACGTCTCGGTCCGCGCCAATGTGCGCACCGCCCAGGCCGCGACGACGTCGCTTGCGGGCGGCCTCGAGCTCGCCTTCAAGGCGGGCGCCATCACCGGCATGCTGGTGGCGGGTCTCGCGCTGCTCGGCGTGACCCTCTATTTCGGCTTCCTGGTCCACTCGCTGAAGCTCGCGCCCGATAGCCGCACCGTGGTCGACGCCCTGGTGGCGCTCGGCTTCGGCGCCTCGCTGATCTCGATCTTCGCCCGTCTCGGCGGCGGCATCTTCACCAAGGGTGCTGACGTAGGCGGTGACCTCGTCGGCAAGGTCGAGGCCGGCATCCCGGAGGACGATCCGCGCAACCCGGCCACCATCGCCGACAACGTCGGTGACAACGTCGGCGACTGCGCCGGCATGGCCGCCGACCTGTTCGAGACCTATGCGGTGACCGCGGTCGCGACCATGGTGCTTGCGGCAATTTTCTTCGCCAAAACGCCGATCCTCTCCGACATGATGACGCTGCCGCTCGCCATCGGCGGCATCTGCATCATCACCTCGATCATCGGCACCTTCTTCGTCAAGCTCGGGCCGAGCCAGTCGATCATGGGCGCGCTGTACAAGGGCCTGATCGCAACCGGCATCCTGTCGCTGATCGGCATCGCCGGCGTGATCTATTACCTGATCGGCTTCGGCAAGCTCGACGGCGTCGACTACACCGGCATGGCGCTGTTCGAATGCGGCGTGGTCGGCCTCATCGTCACCGCACTGATCATCTGGATCACCGAATACTACACCGGCACCGACTATCGTCCGGTGAAGTCGATCGCCCAGGCCTCGGTGACCGGTCACGGCACCAACGTGATCCAGGGCCTCGCCGTCTCGATGGAAGCGACCGCGCTGCCCGCGCTCGTCATCATCGCCGGCATCCTGGTCACCTACAGCCTCGCCGGCCTGTTCGGCATTGCGATCGCGACCGCCACCATGCTGGCGCTGGCCGGCATGGTCGTCGCGCTCGACGCCTTCGGCCCGGTGACGGACAACGCCGGCGGCATCGCGGAGATGGCGGGCCTGCCGAAGGAAGTGCGCAAGTCGACCGATGCGCTCGACGCGGTCGGCAACACCACCAAGGCGGTGACCAAGGGCTACGCGATCGGCTCCGCCGGTCTCGGCGCGCTGGTGCTGTTCGCGGCCTACAACCAGGACCTCAAGTTCTTCATCGGGGACTCCGCGAACCACGTCTACTTCAAGGGCGTCAACCCGGACTTCTCGTTGAACAACCCTTACGTCGTGGTGGGCCTGCTGTTCGGTGGCCTGCTGCCGTATCTGTTCGGCGCGATGGGCATGACGGCTGTGGGACGTGCGGCCAGCGCCATCGTCGAGGAGGTCCGTCGTCAGTTCCGCGAGAAGCCGGGCATCATGCAGGGCACCGACAAGCCTGATTACGGCAAGGCGGTCGACCTGCTCACCAAGGCGGCGATCAAGGAGATGATCATCCCCTCGCTGCTTCCGGTGCTGTCGCCGATCGTGGTCTATTTCCTGATCTACGCGATCGCGGGCGGCGGTGCGGCCGGTAAGTCGGCGGCGTTCTCGGCCGTCGGCGCCATGCTGCTCGGCGTGATCGTGACGGGCCTGTTCGTCGCGATCTCGATGACCTCGGGCGGCGGCGCCTGGGACAATGCCAAGAAGTACATCGAGGACGGTCATTTCGGCGGCAAAGGCAGTGATGCCCACAAGTCCGCGGTGACCGGCGACACCGTCGGCGATCCCTACAAGGACACGGCGGGCCCCGCGGTGAACCCGATGATCAAGATCACGAACATCGTGGCGCTCCTGCTGCTGGCGATCCTGGCGCACTGAGCGCGTCAACGACACAAGACAAAACCCCGCGACGTGAGCCGCGGGGTTTTTGGTTGATGGACTGCACGCTCTCACCACGTCATTGCGAGGAGCTCTTGCGAAGAAGCAATCCAGAGTCTTTCCGTTGAGGCAGTCTGGATTGCTTCGCTTCGCTCGCAATGACGGGCACGAGAGCTACTGCACGTCCATCTGCAGGCCTTCCTTCTGGATGATACCGGCGAACTTCTTTGTCTCGGCGTCCACGAAATCGGAGAATTGCTGCGGCGTGCCGTAGTCGGCGCGGGCGCCCATGGCGACGATCTGCTTCTTCATGTCGTCGCGCTCGAGCATCGCTTTCACTTGAAGATTGAGCGCTTCGAGAACGGGCGCGGGGACGCCCTTCGGCAGAAACACCGAGAACCATGACGACACATCGAAGGTCGCAAGCTCCGGCGCGCTCTCGCGCATGGTCGGCAGGTTCGGCGCGAGATCACTGCGCTCGGTCGTGGTGACGCAGAGGCCGTTGAGCGTGCCGTTCTGTACCTGCGGCAGGCTCGGATAGAGATTGTCGAACAGGATCTGGATGTCGCCGGCAAGCGCGGCCTGAAGCGCAGGCCCGGCGCCGCGGAACGGGATGTGCGTCATCTTCAGCCCGGTGAGCTGGAGGAACCAGGCGCCGGTGAGGTGAGGGCTCTGGCCGACACCGGAGGAGGCGTAGCTGAGCTTGTCGGGATTGGCCTTGAGAAACGCAATCAGTTCGGCGACTGACTTAATGCCGGTCTTCGGATGCGCCGACACGATGTTCGGGATCCGGATCATGTTGGAAACCGGCTGAAGCTGGTCCGGCTTGTAACTGAGGTTCTTGAAGATGCTGTAGGCGATTGCGTTCGGCCCGGGATTGCCGATCAGGATGGTGTGGCCGTCGGCCTTGGAGCGAACGACTTCGGCCGTCCCGATCGTGCCGCCGCCGCCCGAGCGATTCTCCACCACCGCGGTCTGGCCCCAGGCGGACTGGAGATGGGCTGCGAGCAACCGGCCCATCACATCGGTCGAGCCGCCGGCCGCAGCCGGAACGATGATGCGGATGTTCTCGGTCGGCTTCCAGTCCGCAAGGCTCGATCGTGGCAGGAGGGCTGCAGCCGACAGACCGGCGGCCCCGGCGAGCACGCGACGACGGGACAGAATTTTGGTGGGCACGAATCCACTCCCTGCTTCTTGCTTTGCAGAGAGCGTATGGAACCCGGCGTGCAACGGCAAGTCGCACGCGCCCGCGAGCGCTGCGCGAAGGGCGGCACGACGCCGCAGGCTGAAGCCTTAGTTAAAGCTGAGTAGCTTGAACAGCGGCGCGAGGTAGCTCATCTCCTGACCCGAGGTCGGCGTGGTCCGGCTGATGGAGTCGAAGATCTTGCCGTCCTGGAGGCCGTAATTCGCAAGGCGGCGCACGCGCCGGTTCTTGTCGAAATAGACGGCGATGACGCGCTGGTCGACCACCTTCTGGTTCATGAAGGCGACCATGCGCTCCGAGCGCTGGGAGATGTAGTAAAACACTTCACCGTCCAGGGTCGCGACAGTGGAGGGCGTGCCCATCACGATCAGCACTTGGTCCTGGCTCGCGCCGATCGGAATCTGCTCGAGTGCGCCGGGCGGCAGGATATAGCCCTTCTGGAATTGCTCGCCGGTGCATCCCGCAAGGGCGCCACCGACCAGAGCCACGGCCGCCAGCATGCGCAAGCCGCGCCAGCGTGCGTAAAGGCCGCGCCGCTGACGTGCGCGCGGGCTGGTCTGGTTCGTTATCGTCATAGCGGAACTGATTCCGTCCCCTTGCGTCGCGCGAGGCGCTGAAGTACCGGGCGGAGGCTCTGAATGCAACTCGCGCGCGCCCGCTTGCGGAAACCACAATGCTTTGGCCGTTCAATCACTTCAGGAAACCCCGGCTAGCCCCGGCCGGCACCATTGAGGCCATCTATGGCATGATCGTGACGCAGGCGCGAGAACCCATATTTTACCGGGACTTGGGCGTGCCGGATACGGTTAATGGCCGTTTCGACCTGTTGCTGCTGCATCTCTGGCTGTTGCTGCGGCGACTGCGGAGCGTCGCCCAGGGCGGGGCGGAGCTGTCGCAGGCCCTGTTCGACCGCTTCTGCGAGGACATGGACGACAATCTGCGCGAGATGGGCGTGGGCGACCAGATCGTCCCGAAGCGGATGCGGGCCTTCGGGGAGGCCTTTTACGGCCGCGTCCAGGCTTACGACCAGGCGACCGACACGGGCGCGGAAGCGCTGGCGCAGGCGATCTGCAAGAATATCTTGAATGGCGCCGGGCTGGATCACGCGCGGCGGCTCGCAAGTTACGCACAGGCCGCAGATGCGGATCTTGGCCGGACGGCCGATCCCGCGCTTCTGCGCGGATCTTTCAAATTTACCGCTCCGCCTCGGGAGGATGGAACGTCATGAACCGACCGATGACCGGACCCGATCCCTGGCGAGCGCCGGTGACGGTTGCGCATATCCCCGACACCGGCCTGCATCGTGAGCTCGAAGCCTCGGCGGCCGAGCGTCACGCCATGGCCGATCTCGCAGGCGTTCGCGAGATTCTGTCGGCTCAGGCCAGCTTTGACGTCGTGCCGAAGAGCGGCGGCCGGGTCCAGGTCACGGGCCATGTCCGGGCCCGGGTCGGCCAGACCTGCGTGGTCACGCTCGACCCGATGGAGAGCGAGATCGACGAGGAGGTCGACCTGATCTTTGCGCCCGAGGCCGAGGTACGGCGGCTGGCTGACCTCATCGAAGAGGGGCAGGACGACGAAGAACCGCCGGAGGTCGCCGATCCGCCCGAGGCCATCGTCAACGGAATCATCGATCTCGGTCGGATTGCGACGGACGCGCTGTTCCTGGCAATCGACCCCTATCCGCGAAAGCCGGGGGTCGTATTCGAGGCGGAGGTCGCCGCGCTCGACCCCGAGGATCATCCATTCGCGGCACTGAAAGCGCTCCAGGACAACAAGCATGGCAAGAAGAAAGGCAAATAGCTGGGCATTCCCCGTAAGACCGCTGTGCTACGGGGTGAGGTGTTTGCGGGATCAGTTTGAAAGGTCGTCATATCTCTTTGATATTTAATGGGTTATTGTGAATCCGAACATCCGCCCGCGGGTCGCCCTCAATCCAAAAGACTGGGGGCAAGAGGTTGTTTCGGGATAACAAAACGCTATTGTCCGCGCCGGTCCGGGCGCGGCGTGGCGCTTGGCCGGTCGCCATGTCCATGGCGGACCCATTTTGCGGCCCCGCTGATTGACGGCCGCGCCAGACCAGGTTTCCGGGATTTTGATGCCAAGTAAGGTTCGTATTGCGCTTGACGCCATGGGCGGCGACGTCGGCGCCGCTGTCGTCATTCCAGGCGCGGCCATCTCGCTTGGCAGGCATCCGGAGACCGAGTTCCTGCTGGTCGGGGATCGCACCAGGATCGAGCCAGAGCTCGACCGCCACCCCAGGCTCAAGGCCGCCTCCCGGATCATCCATACCGACGTCGCCGTCAGCGGGGAGGACAAGCCGAGCCAGGCGCTGCGCCGCGGTCGCAAGACCTCCTCGATGTGGCTTGCCATCGACGCGGTGAAGAAGGGGGAGGCGGATGTTGCCGTGTCCGCCGGCAACACCGGCGCGCTGATGGCGATGGCCCGCTTCCATCTGCGCACGCTGCCCGGCATCGACCGCCCCGCGATCACGGCAGTGTGGCCGACCCTGCACGGCTCTACCGTCGTGCTCGATCTCGGCGCCACCATCGGCGGCGATGCGCGCCATCTGGTGGCGCTGGCGGTGATGGGCGCGGCCATGGCGAGCGTCGTGTTCGACAAGAGGCGCCCGACGGTCGGCCTGCTCAACATCGGAACCGAGGAGATCAAGGGGCACGAGGAGATCCGCGAGGCCGGCGAGATCCTGCGCGCGACGAACCTGCCGGAACTCGATTATATCGGCTTCGTCGAGGGCGATGGCATCGGCAAGGGGCTGGCCGATGTGATCGTGACCGAGGGCTACAGCGGCAACATCGCGCTCAAGGCCGCCGAGGGAACCGCGCGCCAGATGGCGGACTTGCTCCGCAACGAGATTCAGCGGAGCTGGCTGTCCAGGCTCGGTTATCTCTTTGCCCGCAATGCCTTCCAGGCCCTGCGCGACAAGATGGACCCGAACAAGTCGAACGGTGGCGTGCTGCTCGGGCTGAACGGGCTTGTGGTCAAGAGCCATGGCGGAATCAACGCCGAAGGCTTTGCCTATGCGATCGATGTTGGTTATGAGATGGCCAAATTCGATCTTCTGAATAAGATCAATCAGATGCTCAACCGCGATGGGGGTGCGCTCAGTTCAGTGCCAACCGCGCCGGAGGATGATTCGTGACCAAAATTCGTTCGGTCGTGCTGGGCTGCGGCTCCTATCTGCCGGAGCAGGTGGTGACCAATGCCCAATTGGCGGCGCGCATCGACACGTCCGACGAGTGGATCGTGCAGCGGACCGGCATTCGCGAGCGGCACATTGCGGCCGAGGGCGAGTTCACCTCGCATCTTGCGATCAAGGCGGCGCAGGCCGCGCTCGCCGACGCCGGCGTAGACGCCCAGTCGATCGAGTTGATCGTGCTCGCAACCTCGACGCCGGACAACACGTTTCCTGCGACCGCGGTCGCCGTGCAGCACGCGCTCGGCATCAATCACGGCGCGGCCTTCGACCTCCAGGCGGTGTGCTCGGGCTTCGTGTTCGCGCTTGCGACCGCCGATAATTTCCTGCGCTCTGGCGCCTTCAATCGCGCGTTGGTGATCGGTGCCGAGACCTTCTCGCGCATCCTCGACTGGAACGATCGCGGCACCTGCGTGCTGTTCGGCGACGGCGCCGGCGCGGTCGTGCTGGATGCGCAGGAGCAGCCAGGCAAGGCCGCAACCGACCGCGGCGTGGTGACCACGCATCTGCGCTCCGATGGCCGTCACAAGGCAAAGCTGTTCGTCGATGGCGGGCCGTCCTCGACCCAGACCGTCGGCCACCTGCGCATGGAAGGCCGCGAGGTCTTCAAGCATGCGGTCGGCATGATCACCGACGTGATCGTCGACGCCTTCGAGGCAACCGGGCTCGATGCCGACAGCATCGACTGGTTCGTGCCGCACCAGGCCAACAAGCGAATCATCGACGCATCCGCCCACAAGCTCCATATCGCGCCGGAGAAGGTGGTGCTGACGGTGGACCGTCACGGCAACACCTCGGCCGCCTCGATTCCCTTGGCGCTTGCGGTGGCGCGCAAGGACGGCCGCATCAAGCGCGGCGACATGGTTCTCCTGGAGGCGATGGGCGGCGGCTTCACCTGGGGCTCCGCCCTGGTGCGCTGGTAGAGCCACAGTCGATAAAATTTTGTCGGAATTGGCCGCGATTATCGATGCGTCTGCATTGATGAGCGCTGTTGACCGTCGTATCGTAACCTCATAATTTCAGACAACAATTGTTCGCCGTGATGTGGGGCAGGGCGATGACCGATCAAAGTAAAACCGTAACGCGTGTCGATCTCTGCGAAGCCGTCTACCAGAAGGTGGGGCTGTCGCGCACGGAATCGTCCGCCTTCGTGGAACTCGTACTGAAGGAGATCACCGACTGCCTTGAGAAGGGCGAGACGGTGAAGCTGTCCTCGTTCGGCTCCTTCATGGTCCGCAAGAAGGGCCAGCGCATCGGCCGCAACCCGAAGACCGGAACCGAGGTGCCGATCTCGCCGCGCCGGGTGATGGTGTTCAAGCCGTCGGCGATCCTGAAGCAGCGGATCAACGCTCAGCACCGCACCAATGGCGATGCCAGCAAGGCTCAACCCGAGGCGTAAGTCGCCCCGCGCGAAGGATTTGGCATTTGGACAAGGCGCCGGATGCGTTCCGAACCATCAGCGAAGTAGCGCAGGAACTCGACATTCCGCAGCACGTGCTGCGGTTCTGGGAGACCCGATTCTCCCAGATCAAGCCGATGAAGCGCAGCGGCGGCCGCCGCTATTACCGTCCCGACGACGTCGACCTGCTCAAGGGCATCCGCCGTCTCCTCTATGGGGAGGGCTACACCATCCGCGGGGTGCAGCGGATCCTGAAAGAGCACGGCGTCAAATCGGTGCAGGGCCTGGCCGACGGCGCGGCCGCGGTCTCGTTCGGGGCCATCGAGGACGCCATCGGGGCGAGCCTGATGGAGCCGGACGACGAGCCGCCCATCAAGGGCATCACCGATGCCGACGATGACGATTACCAGGGTGACGACGAGGAAGGCATCGACTTCCGCTTCACCGAGGTCGACGACGAGGACATCCTCACCACCTTCCGCAAGGGCGGCACCCCCGCCGCGCCCGCCGGCCCCAGCGCGCTGGACCGGGAACGGCTCGGACGGGCGCTCGCCGACCTCGTCGCCTGCCGCGAGATGCTGGATCAGGCGCTGAAGGACGGCTAGGCGTTTGCGGCTGGCTTTGCGGCCAGTTCCGCCGGGCTTTGGGCGAAGACACCAAAATGGCCTCGCTCGCCTTGCGCAAAGCAGCGATCCTAGCTAATGGAACGACGTTCGGAGCGTGGCGCAGCCCGGTTAGCGCACTAGTCTGGGAGACTAGGGGTCGGAGGTTCAAATCCTCTCGCTCCGACCATTTTCTTCATGTCCAGCCCGGAGACATAGGTAACAGGTCGTACCTAAGACATGGGTGACAACCTCGTGCCGAACGGGTTGTCGAAGGGTTGCAGGGTCACTCACTCCACGCATTCGTTGGCATGGCCATTATTGCTCGGCCCGCACTTTCGCCGTCAAGCCCGCGCGCCAAGGGCGCGCCCCCTACGGGGCTTCGGGGGTTGACGGCTCAGCGCGGCCAAGCCGGTGGCTGCCATGCCAAGAATGAGCAAGAGTGCATCTCGGTCAGAGCGACAATGTCGTACCGGGAACATCGGTGACGGGCTTCGGGCCGAATGGATTGTCGAGGGGTTGCAAGGTCTTTTGCTCGAGGTCGAAGTATCCCAGATCGTAGTGCATGAAGCTGACGAGCCAAATGCCATCGTCGACTTCCTTGATGCCGAGCTTCTGGCCGGCCAGCACGCTCGAGATGTTGATCCTCTTGCGATGCAGGCAGAGCCGTCCGCAGGCCGTGACGAGGACGTCGCGGTCATGGAATGGATAGGACAGTTCGGGCAAGCCGTCATAGTGGCGCGGTGAAGCCGCATACAATTCCGCCGGACACTTCATGTCGAGCGCCTCGTGCGGTCTTTCCGTGTTGAATTCGTGAACGAAGGCATCGAAGCGGTCTTGTTGTTGCAGAATATTCGAGCCTGGCGGCCGGGTCGCCTCCTTCTTCAGCGTCAGGTGCATGCGCTCGTGACGGCCATTCTGCTGCGGATGGCCAGGCTTGATGCGTTCGATGGCGATGCCGAGACGAAGCCACCAGACCGAGAGCCTTGACAGGTTGAACAGCGCATTGGGGCTGGCGAACGGTACGCCATTGTCGGAGCGGATCGACAGCGGCAGCCCGCGTTCGGCAAACAGCCGCTCGAACGCCGTAACTGCCAGTTCCTCTCGCGTCGACTCCAGAGCTTCGCACATGAGCAAGAACCGCGAAGCCTGATCGGTCACGGTGAGTGGGTAGCAATAGCGCCCATTGCCGAGCTTGAACTCGCCCTTGAAGTCGGCGCACCAGAGGTCATTGGGCGCAACCGCGGCCGACAACCGCGTGCCCTGCGCCGGGGTCTTCCGTTCACGGGCGCGCTTGACCAGGCCCTGGCGGTCGAGCACGGCATGGATGGTGCTCTTGGCCGGCACCCTGACGTCACCATCCAGCCGCCGGACCAGGAGCTCGCGGATTTTGCGGGCTCCCCAATGTGGCTTCTCGGTTTTCAGGCGTACGATCAGGCTTTCGAGCTGCTGCGGCAGCTGGTTGGCGTAGCGGACCGGCCGCCGCGACCGGTCCGTCAGGGCCTCAAGCCCGTGCTCCTTGTACCGACCAAAGATCTTGTAGCCGGTCTTCCGCGATATGCCGAAATCCCGGCATACGTCCGTCATTGCCTCGCCATCCAACAGCCGGGCAACAAACCGCAGGCGCTCCTCCATCACCGAACTCGCTTTCCACGGCATCCACACCTCCCGCAGAACAAAAGCGGAAAGTGTAACCCATGTGTCCGGTACGTTTTGTCACCTATGTCTCGGGCCGCTCATCAGAGATGGGCCAAAGGCTTGCGCGGTCGCTGATCGGCAAGCGATCTCCTGTTTTCGCAACGTGTCCGTACCAGTGCCGTCAGCACGCGCTGCGCTGGCACTGCTGTTCCGGAGCGTTGCCATGAAGGCCAGTCGATGGTGCGCCATCGTGTCCACGAAGGAGGCTTGCGCGCTCTCGAGGCGTTTGACCAACGCGTTGGGGTTCAGGTCCAGGAGCGCGTCGGCTGCCAAAAGGGATACCGACAGGAGCGCAACCGCGGATGCGACGGCAATTCCCTTCCATTCTGGTGACTTCATCAGCTGACTTTCTCATGTATTCCGCTACCCGGATAGGTAGGGCTGCTGCGCACGGTTCAACCCCTCGAAGGCCTCACGCACGCGTTCTTGAAGTGCGACAATTCTGTAACAGCGCGTGCCTCGCGGTTGCAGGCCGACCGTAGCTTGTCGAAGCTCGGCTTGGAGCCACCGAGCCTGTATCGAACAAAGAACGCTACGCGGACGGACGCAAATACCCCACCACCATCCTCGTCGTCTCGTCCACCAGCGTCCGCACCATCTTGTCCGACAGCATCTCGGCCTGGTTCAGCACCGTGTTGTGCGCGATGGCCTCGATCGTGCTGACGCAGATGAAGGTTGCGACATCGAGGTCGATCTTGTGCATTTCCTTGCGATGGCTGTTGAAGTAGGCGCGGACGAGGGTGTGGACCTCGCGGTTGAAGGCTTCGACGTCGAGCTTTCCTGCGCGCGGAATCTGTTCGGCGAGGACGCGATGCAGTTCCGGGTTGATGCGGTGCGCGTCGATCGCGACGGTGACGAGGCGGCGCATGGCTTTCTCGATCGGCATGTCGGTGATTTCGGCGAGCGTCGTACGGACCAGCCCCATGATCTTCTCGTTGTGACGCTCGATCACGGCGGCGACCAGCGCCTCCTTGCCCGGGAAATACTGATAGAGCGAGCCGACGCTGACGCCGGCGATTTCGGCGATCCGGTTGGTGCTCGTCTTCTCAAAACCCTCGCGGACCAGAACGCGAGCAGTTGCCTCGACGAGCGCGTCGACGGTGGCGCGGGATCGCTCCTGCAAGGCGTTTTTCCGGGGTTTTGTCGGCGGTTTGCGCGCCATGATTCTCAATTCCGAATGCGAGTAGAAAAAGCGAGTGAATGCTCGCATTATACGCAGGGTCGGCAGCCGGTGGATAGAAGCAAGTTGGTGCCGGTCGGGCGCAGCAGGTGAGGGCAGGAGCATGAGCGTTGCGAAGATGCTGTCGATCGGGCGGCTTTGCGAATGCAATTTCTCGCGGGTGAAGCCTTCAAACGATCCCGCGCCGAGCTTGCAGAGCCGCGTGTTCAACTTGCTGCTCGGGCTGCTTCCCTACAAGGAGCAGCTTGCCTCGGCCGAGGCCGTGCAGGCGCACGTGCAGAAGCTCGCATTGGCGCCGGCCTCGCATGAGCCTATCGGGCTCGGCCGCGGCGTCGACGTCACGCTGACCAAGATGGGCGGCTGGCCGGTTTATTACACGGCGCCGTCGTCGGGACACGAGGGCTGCGACCACGTGATGTTCCTGCATGGCGGCGGCTACATCAACGAGATCGTGCCCGCGCATTGGCGTTTCGTCGGCCAGATGACGCGCAAGGCGGGCGTCGTCTGCGTCGTGCCGATCTACCCGCTTGCGCCGCGCGCAACCGCGAAGGATGTCGTGCCGAGGACGGCCGAGTTGTTGCGGATGCTGCTGGAGGATGCGGGGTCGGCGAAGGTCACGGTGGTCGGCAACTCGGCTGGCGCGGGCCTCGCGCTCGCCGCATGCCAGTGGCTGCGCGATCGCGGGCATCGGCAGCCGAGCCGGCTGATCCTGATCTCGCCCGCGGCCGATGCGTCGATCAGCCGCCCGGAGCAGGTCGAGATCGCGGCGCGCGATCCGATTCAGGACATTCCCGGCATCATCGAGGCCGGGCGGCTCTATGCCGGCGAGGTCGATGTTGGCCATCCCTTCGTCAGCCCGCTCAACGGTGCCTTTCGCTCGCTGGCGCCGATGACGATCTTTTCGGGCACGCGCGATCTGCTCTATCCCGACAGCGTCGATCTTGCCGTGCGGGCGAGGGCGGCCGGCGTGCCGGTCGAGCTGCATCTGCTCCGTGACCAGCCGCACAATTATGCGCTGATGCCGACGCCGGAAGGGCGGCAGGCGCGTGCGAATATTCTGCGTGCGGTGGCTTAAGGGAAAGGCGTGATCGTGGTCATGCGGAGCGCCGCTGCAATGAGGCTGGCGCTGCAAGCTCGCGCGGGGGAAAGGCGGCCCCGGGCGTTTCCTCGATAGACGTCGTTTTGCGGGGCCTTAGGCGTGGCCCTTGATCTCGTAGTGACCCGGCACGCATTTGTAGCGCTCGAGGCGCCAGTTGGCGTGATAGATCGGATGCTCGCCCATCCATTTTGCGAGCGGAGCCTGTGCACCGACTGCACACGCCATCATCGACATATCGGGCGTCATGTTGCTGTCGGTCACGATTTCCTCGACGCAGCTGCCTGAGGCGGCAGCGCCGAGCCGGCAGAGCACGGCAACGACGGTTATGAACATTCCAGTCACCTCATCGGTAGTTTCGACCACGAGGAGGATGCAAGCCGAGTGCCACAGCCTGTGTCTGAAACGACACGCCGGCCGGGCCTGCTCGCACCAGCGTTCCCCATTTGGCGATTCGGATTGTAAAAAAATTGCCCCAAACCCGAAGCCGGACAACTACGGGGAACCCACAGGAAAAGGCGCAGGAATGAGCGATTGTCGGGGGCAGCGCCGCGCGATCCACCCTTCACAAGGCCCGGGTGGCCGGCGCCGATCCGCTTTTACCTGCGGATGCGGCGCTGCTACATTTTGCGCGCGTCGCATGCGCGGCGCGCCAACGACGAAGAAACATGCCGATAAGGGAGGGGCCGAAGTCCCATGAAGGAATTTGCTGGAAAGATCGCCGTCATCACCGGTGGCGGCACGGGCATGGGGCGGGAGCTCGCCCGGCAGCTCGTTGCCGAGGGCTGCAACGTCGCGATGTGTGACGTCTCGGACGCTGCGATGGCGGAGACCAAGCGGCTCTGCGAGGTCGAGAAGCTGCCGCAGGGCCTGCGCGTCACGACGCATGTCGCTGACGTCTCGATCGAGGATCAGCTCAAGCGCTTTCGCGATGAGCTCGCCGAGCAGCAGAAGACGGACAGGATCCATCTACTGTTCAACAACGCCGGTATCGGCGGTGGCGGCAGCCTGTTCACCAACACGCGCGAGCAGTGGGAGCGCACCTTCAACATCTGCTGGGGTGGCGTCTATCTCGGCGTCCGCACCTTCCTGCCGATGCTGGTCAAGGCCGACGAGGCCCACATCATCAACACCGCAAGCGTCAACGGCTTCTGGGCCTCGATCGGCATGAACCAGGCGCACACCGCCTACAGCTCGGCGAGGTTCGCCGTAAAGGGATTTAGCGAAGCGCTGATCAACGACCTCCGCCTCCACGCGCCGCATGTCAAATGCTCGGTGGTGATGCCCGGCCATATCGGCACCTCGATCGTCTCCAACTCACGCAAGGTGCAGAGCGGCGACGGATCGGAGCGACTCAACGCCGAGGAGGTCGTGCTGACCCGCAAACGCATGGTTGCGGCCGGCGTGCCAGATGCTGACAAAATGTCGGACGACGCCATCCAGGCGGCGTTCGCCGAGCGCGCACGCAGCTTCCTCGAGGATGCGCCGACGTCGGCGGCGCAGGCCGCCAGGATTATCCTCGACGGCGTGAAGGCAGAGCGCTGGCGGATTCTGGTCGGTGAGGATGCAAAACTGCTCGACGAGCGCGTGCGCGCGGCGCCCGAGCAGGCCTATGACCGTGCCTTCTTCGAACGCATCACCCAGGAAGCCGGCTGGCGGCTTGGCTGACTCTATGTGGCCGAGACCGTCAACGAAGGCGCGCGAATGTAGGTATGATAAGCATCATCGCAAGAGGCCTCGGTCATTTTACTCAAGGTTATTTACCTGCTTCACGCGCGCGCTCGTGCTCCCATGACGGTACGGAATGTCACGCATGCGACATGTGACATGCGTTCAAGCGATGGTGATCTCGAACGGGTCTCATTCGGCGCACGGCAGCTTGGTTGGGGAACCAAAATAGTTTAGTGAATTAGATTAGCGCCACGACAAAGCGTAGCTCCGATGATACCCGCATGCCTCTCCGACGACTTCATCCTCTGCCCGGAGAGAGAGGATATCTCCGCTGAGTTCACGCGGCTGCTTACCGCGGCGCAAGAGGGTGGCGCCACCATCGCCGAATGCCTGATGATCGCGCGGCAGCTGAAGCGCGACGACGAGCAGTCCTGGCATCGCGAGTGGAAAAAGCTGGCACAGGCCAACCGGCATCGTGCCGAGGCGGCGTTCGCGGAAGGCCATCTGGCGACGGCGCAGCGCAACTGGCTGCGCGCGATGAACTACTACGGTGCGGCCGCGATGCCGCTCGATCCGGTCGACGAGCGCCGCTGGGTCGCCGTGCTCGCGATGCAGGAATGCGCCCGCCGTTTCCTCGCGGCGCGCGGGCCGGCCGGCGAAGTCGTGACAATCCCGTGGGGCGAAGGACATTCGTTGCAGGGCTATTTCTTGCCTGCGCCTGCGGCGAACGGTCGCGCCCCGACGGTGATCTGCATCGGCGAGCCCGGCCACCGCAAGGAAGAGTTCCTGTTCAAGCTCGCGCCCCATGCGCGCGAGCGTGGGTTGTCGATGCTCGCGCTGGACTTGCTCGGCGACGAGCGTGACGATTACGCCGACATGCTCATGCAGCGCCGGGATCTCGAAAGCTCGGTTGGCAGCGCGATGGATTATCTGGAGCAGCGCAAGGACGTCGATTTCGATCGCGTTGCGATCGTAGCGGACGGATGGGGCTCCTCGTTCGTGGCGCGTGCGGTGTTGCAGGAGCCGCGTCTCGCCGCGGCCGTCTGCGACGGCGGCCTGTGGGACCTGCACGAGCGGTCGTTCTTTGCCAGCCGTTTTGCGATGAGCGATCTCAGCATCGTCCCGGTGCCGCATGCGCCGCTGATGGCCTCCGGCGCCGAATGTCCGGTGTTGATCACGCTCGGCGAGGACGGCTGGCTCAAGGCTGATCGGGCGCGTCAGATCCTGCAAAAGTCCCAGCTCGGCAGCTCGGATATCGTGCTGAAAGTGTTTACCGCGGCGGAGACCGGCGCGGCGCAGGCTCATGCCGACAATCCGAGCCTTGCCAACGAATACATCTTCGACTGGCTCGAATCGCGACTCGGTGCCGTCGGCAAGCGGATCTGAGCGCGGCCTCTTGGCTCAGAAATGGCGTCGCGTCTCAGAAGTCGAGGGAGATCCTGACGCAGGCCTTTTCGAGCCGGGTCTTCAGCGTCGCGAGCTTGGCGGTGAATTCCGTCAGTTCGTTCTCATCGAACTCCTGGAAGACGAATTCGCGAATCGTCTTGTACTGCTCGTTAAGGCTCGCGATGTGCTTCTGCGTTTTCTCGACCAGCGACAGCCGCACCACGCGGGCGTCGGTCGGTGAGGGGCGGCGGCGCAGCAGGCCCTTCTTCTCCAGCAGCTTGGACTGGGTGGTGACGAAGGACGGGTCGACATGAAGCAGCTTGGAGACCACGTTGATGGGAACGCCGTCGTCCTTGTCGAGGTCGGAGATCGCCATCAGGATCAGCCATTGCGGTCCGCTGATGCCGAGCGTCCTGGCCCAGAACTGACGCAGCTCCTCCAAATACATGTTGATCGACGATATCTCCCAGGTGAATCGCCTGATGATATCGAGATTGCCGGCGGACCGGAGGCGCGCCCCTTCTTTCCTCGTCGCTGACACAGCGTCACTCCCGCGGGCTGGTTTCTTTCTTGGCCGGTGTTCGCGGCGGCCATAGTCCACGCAAGCCTGCCCTGACGCAAGTGCAGAGCAGAGTAATTGTGTCACGGAAATTACAAATATGATCGGGTCAGCCTTTTTAAGCTCCTGGCGTCCGGTGTTGCACTAGGGACACAGGTTTAGTGAAACCACAAAGCTGAGTTGATAAACTATTTTGATTAACGGAACGGCGCAGGCATATTGATCCGTGACGGTGGGGGGTTCTCGATCGTCCCGTTGCAGGTGGTCCGCTCACGTCCCTCGCGTCGAATGCGGGTGTGTCCGAAAGCGCGAAGCGGCCGAGCGGATTTGAAGAGACGGGGATCTGGGGGGCCTCACGGTCCGGTCTCCGCAAAATGTGCAACTTGGAGGTTTTAAATGAAAGTAGTGAAGAGCCTTTTGCTCGGCACTGCGGCGGGTCTCATCGCCGTCGGTGGAGCTCAGGCGGCTGATCTTCCGGTCAAGGCCAAGGCGGTCGAATACGTGAAGATCTGCTCCCTGTACGGTGCGGGTTTCTACTACATCCCGGGCACCGACACCTGCATCAAGCTGGGTGGTTACCTGCGCGCTGACGCCATTCTCGGCGGCGCCGGCGACTACGGTTTCAATAACAGCACGAGCTCTGTGAACGGTGGGTCAAACAACCGTGTGACCAACTACTATTACAGCCGCGCCCGTTTCGACCTCAACGTCGACACCCGCACGGCGACCGAATACGGCGTTGTTCGCACCTACGCCGACGTGGTTTTCACCTATGATACGTCCAACATCACCGGCAGCAGCCCGTCGACGATCTCGCCCAGTGCGCCGGCGCTCGGTCTGTACCATGCGTTCATCCAGTTCGCCGGTTTCACTTTCGGCCGCACGGTCTCGATCTTCGATGCCCCGTGGCAGAGCTATCCGGCTGGCGGTCCCGATTCCATTCCGGGCGGCTCCAACCACGTCAACGGTGTGAACCAGGCTGCCTACACGGCTGACTTCGGCCAGGGCATCACCGGTTCGCTGGCGTTGGAAGAGGAGACGTCGGCGTCAAACGGTCAGTCGAACCTGTGGAACGTCACCGGTTTCACGGCCTCCAGTGCTGTTAACGGCGCGGGTGCCATTGTTACGACTTCCGCTGCTGCAAACGCTGCTGCCGCCCTCATCCAGGGCAACTACGGCGTCCAGGCTTGGGGTGGAACGCGCGTCCCCGATATCATTGGTGCGGTCCGTGTCGACCAGGCCTGGGGTCTGGCCCAGATCTCGGTTGCGGCAAAGGATCTCCATCCCGGCTACTACGGCACGACTGAACCAACCGGTCATCCCTCGGACAAGTGGGGTTGGGCTGTGCAGGGTTCGTTGTCGATCAAGAACATCCCGACCGGTGCGGGCGACAACATCAACCTGCAGGCCGTCTACACCGACGGTGCAACGCGTTACAACTTCCAGAGCTTGTTCCCGCAGAGCTTCTTCATGTTCAGCGGTAGCGGCACCGGCGCGTATCAGAGCATCGGCTTCGCCGGTCTCGCTGACGGCGTCTTTGGCGCCGGTGGCAGCATCGATACCGTCAAGACCTGGGGCATCCGTGGTGGCTATACCCACAACTGGAGCCCGAACTGGGCGAGCGCCGTCTACGGCGGTTATGCCCAGCTGAAGTACGGCACCACGGGCAAGGCCCTGATCTGCGCCAACTTCGCGTCGATCGCAGTGGCAGGTTCGACCTGTAATCCGGACTTCAACTTCGGCGTGATCGGTGTCAACACGATCTGGACTCCGGTCAAGAACCTGGCGTTCACGGCGGACCTGAGCTGGTCGCGTCTGGACCAGAAGTACTCTGGCGCCATCACTGCCCCGGCCATTTCGACTGCCGCCAAGCCGGCTGCCGTGTACGAGCTGAAGGACCAGAACTCGGTGACCATGATGCTGCGCGCTCAGCGCAACTTCTAATCATCGATCGCGCAAATCGATCAGAGAACCCCGGCGGGAAACCGCCGGGGTTTTTTGATGAAAGGCTGATTTGTAAAATCAGAAATGCCCTGCGCGAGCGAAGACGAGCTATGCGATTCGATTGCCACCAATCTTATTTACTTACCTGAGTTGATCAGCTATATAGCTGTCAGCCGGTTCCAAAAAATCTCGGCTCTTAGCTTCACGCTAAGCCTCCAGAAACCTCCGGTAGTGCCCTGCCGGAGGTTTTTCGTTGTGGGGCAGGGGACGGCGGGCTTCAGCCGCGCACGACACGCGCACGCGAGTTCGGCCGGTAGGCGAGGCGGCTGTGGCCTGCGCAATAGGGCTGTCCGTCGTGCGCGGCGTTGCCGCAGAAGCAGAAATCCTCCGCACCGGGCGTCGAGATCGGCCAGCGGCAGCGGTTTTCGCCGAGCTCCATCAGCGAGCAGCGATTGGCTTCGTCAATTGGTCCGGTCGCGACAGGCACGACAGATTCGCCGTAGATCGTGGCGAGCATCTCAAATTGCAGCCGGGGCACCGCTTTTTGCGTGCGCGGCGCGCCAGTCCGGTCCTGGTGCCTGTCTTGGGGTCTGCGCTCGTCGACCGAGCGGCCGCGCGTGAGATTCAGCCGCGACAGCTTGCCGATCACGGCGTTGCGGCTGACGCCGATGTCGGCGGCGATCTCGCGGCAGGACAGACCGGCCTCGAAATGTTGCTTCAGAAGTTCAATTCGTTCGTTGGTCCAGGTCGGTGAGAGAACAGGCATTGTAACGGTCCCCGGTTGCGACAATCGACCAACCGCAGCTCGAGATCCGTCCGCTTCACGTTCGGCGCGCGCTCACGTCCTGCCATTGTCGCGAATCGACAAAAGCCCGTCCTTGATGGCGAGACGGATGCCTTCCTCGATCAATGTCCGTGCGACGCCGGGAACGCTGGTGCCGTGGGTGCCCTGTCTCACCAACTTCTCCAGGTAGGTGATGGTCGAGAGCGCCAAGGTTACGGGAATGCGGTCAGTTTCGGCTTTTTCGGTGGCCATGGCCCGAACGCTAGCCTCTTACTCGGGTACATAAAAGTAACGATTAAGACTCTATTTAGGTTCAGGGGTGGAAGTCAAATGGCGGCTGAGCTCGTCGCTTAGATCGTTGGAATCGTGCAGGAAATCAGACGCGACTCAGCACGCCGCGCGGGATGTCCGGGCGGCCGTGGAATGTGGAGCGGTCAGGAGGTACCGGCGATATCAGCCGTGCACGATCGTCTTTTCGATCATGCAATGGATGCCCTTGGAGCCGTTGACGGTCTGGGTGACCCGCAGATCGGCCGCGAGACTGCACAGTGTATAGGCGTCCTCGCGCGACAGATTTCGCGTCTCGCCAAGCAGCACGATCATATCGCGCAGCGCCCGCACCGCGCATTGGTCGAGGTCAGGGTCCATTGCCATGGTCATGTAGTGGGTCGGCGTCTCCGCGCGCGGATAGTCGAATCGCAAATCCTTGCGCAACGTCAGCCGGAAGCGGCCCTGCAGCGCCGTCTCGATCGCTGTGACGCAGACCTCGCCGTCGCCCTGCACGCCGTGGCCGTCGCCGCAGGAGAACATCGCGCCAGGAACGAATACCGGCAGAAACAACGTCGCGCCGGCGCCGAGCTCCTTGTTGTCGAGATTGCCGCCCATGGCGCGCGGGACAAGCGAGGAGATGCGGCCCCAGGCCGGCGGCGGCGAAACGCCCATCACGCCGAAAAACGGTTTTAGCGGCAGGTCGAGGCCCCACGGCATGCGGCCGACCATGCGCGTCCGGTCCAGTGGAATGTTGAGGATGCGCGTCTCGTGGAAATCGTCGGGCAGGGTGCCGGACAATGGCTTGATCATGTTCCAGCCCCAGTCCTGGCGGAGCTGGACGTCGAGGATTTCGACTGCGAGCACATCGCCGGGCTCGGCGCCTTCGACCGCGACCGGGCCGGTCAGGATGTGGCCGGGCAGCATGCGCTCGTTCTTGGTATGAACCTCGAACATCTCCGGTGGAATGTGAAACTTGCTGCGGTCGGGCAGCATGTCCGGCCCGCCGCTGATGGTATCGATGGTCACCTCATCGCCGCTGGCGATGGTGAGGACGGGCTTGAGCGCGGCTTCAAAGAAGCCCCAATGGCAGGTCTCGGGACTTGAATGCAGGTGATGATGGGTCATTTGCCGCGTCCAATCATAAGAAACTCGTCATGAGATCCTGTTATGCCCGGGCTTGACCCGGCAATCGATCCTCTTCCAAGAAGATTTCTGAAGATGGGCGGGCGGGTCAAGCCCGCGCATGGCACGATCATTTCAGCGAGGCTTCCCCTGTACTTCCTTCTTTCCAAGACGCTCGGCGCCGCAGTGGTGCCGATCAATCTTCTGGCCGAACTCGGGATCATCGCGGTCGTGTTGATGGCAACGCGTTTTGCCGGGCTCGGCCGGAAGCTGGCCACGACCACGCTGATCCTGTTCGCGCTCGCTGCCTTTTCGCCGCTTGGCAATCTCTTGCTCTATCCGCTTGAGTCACGTTTTCCGGCGTGGGATCCGTCGCGCGGCACACCCGACGGCATCATCGTGCTGGGCGGCTCGGTTGATACCGATCTGTCGGCGGCGCATCACACGCCGGTGGTCTCACACGCGGCCGATCGTTTTTTTGCGCCGGCCGAGCTTGCGCGTCGCTATCCGAATGCGCGCATCGTCTTCACGGGGGGCTCTGCGAACCTGGTCTCGCCCGGCGCCAGGGAAGCCGACTACTCGGTACCGATCCTGGAAAATATCGGCATATCGAGGGAACGCCTGATCGTGGAACGGGACTCGCGCAACACCTACGAGAATGCGATCTTCACGAAGCGCTTGGTGGCACCGAAACCGGGCGAGCGCTGGCTGCTGGTGACCTCGGCCTTTCACATGCCGCGTTCGATGGGGATATTCCGCAAGGCTGGATTTGATGTCGAAGCCTATCCCGTCGACTGGCGGATGGGCGGGCGCGACGATCTGTTCTCTTTCACCAATGTCGGTTCGGACGGTCTCGGCCGAACCGACACGGCTGTGCGCGAATGGATCGGCCTCGTGGCCAACCGCCTCGTGGGCAGGACCAGCGAGTTGCTTCCCGGGCCGGCCAAGGACTAGAACAGCCTCAGTAGCCCAACAATAGGGGCACGCCGGGAGGATGCCATGCAGCAGCCAGCCGCTGATACGATCGATCTTGCCGGCCTCGTGGCCGATCTCAACAGCCTGTTGCGGCTGAAGACCACGGTGATTGGCATGAAGCTGTTCGCGCGCGTCGCCGACATGGAGGCGATCCCGAAAATCCGGCGGCCGAATGCGGTCCACACCACCGACCAGATCGTCAGCATGGCTTCGCGCCTGGGATGGACCGTCGGCATTACCGCCGACGATCTCGTCGGCGCGCAGTGCCGCGCGGTGATCGGGCTTAGCCCCCAGGACGAGAAATGGCTCGCCGGCGAAAATTATGTCGGGGTCTGGCACGGCACCGCAGAGGATGCGCGCAAGCGCCAGGAGGCGCTGGACGTGGTTCCGTTCGGGCAATATCAGGCGCTCGCGGTCAGCCCGCTGGCGAGCGGCCGGCTCGATCGACCCGACATCTGCCTCGTCTACGCAACGCCCGGCCAGATGATCATCCTGATCAACGGGCTACAATATACCGGCTACAAGAAGTTCGAATGGGGCGTGGTCGGCGAGACCGCTTGCGCCGATTCCTGGGGACGGGCGCTCAAAAGCGGCGAGCCCAGCCTGTCCTTGCCATGCTATGCCGAACGACGCTATGGCGGCGTGCCGGACGAGGAGATGCTGATGGCCTTGAAGCCGCATCATCTCGCCAAAGCAATCGAAGGCATGAAGGCGCTGGCCAAGAACGGCCTGCGCTACCCGATCCCGCCCTATGGAATTCAAAGCGACGTCCGCGCCGGCATGGGCGTGAGCTACGCGAAGAAGTAAAGGCCGACCATGAGCTCTGCGAAATTCGACATCGTCGTCTACGGCGCGACCGGTTTCACCGGCCAGCTCGTCGCCGAATATCTGACCCAGCACTATAAGACTGACAAGACACTGAAATGGGCGATGGCAGGGCGCAGCCTCGGCAAGCTGAAAGCGGTACGCGACGCAATCGGCGCGCCTGGGAACACGCCGTTGATCGTCGCGGATGCGTCGGACGCGGCCTCGCTAAGGGCGATGGCCGAGCAGACGATGTCGGTGATTACCACCGTCGGTCCGTATCAGCTCTACGGTGAGGAACTGCTCGCGGCCTGCGTCGCCACCGGCACTGATTATTTCGATCTGTGCGGCGAGCCGATCTGGATGCGGCAGATGATCGACAAGTACGAGGCGGCTGCAAAGGAAAGCGGCGCGCGTATCGTGTTCTCCTGTGGCTTTGACTCCGTGCCGTTCGAGCTCGGTACGTTCTTCGTGCAGGAAGAGGCCAAGCGCGTGTTCGGCACACCAGCTGCGCGCGTGAAGGGCCGCGTGCGCGACATGCGCGGCACGCTGTCGGGCGGTACCGCGGCGAGCGCGAAGGCGACTTTCGATGCCGTTGCCAAGGACATCAGCCTCATCGCGATCCTGAACGATCCGTTCGCGCTGACGCCGGGCTTCGCCGGACCGAAGCAGCCGAAGGGCAACAGATCGCTGCTCGAGGAGGATCTGCAATCCTGGGCCGCGCCGTTCATGATGGCACTGATTAACACCCGCAACGTCCATCGCTCCAACATGCTGATGGGCTTTCCCTACGGCCAGGATTTCGTCTACGACGAGATGGTTCTGACGGGCCCCGGCGAGAAGGGCGAGGCCAACGCCAAGCGCGTGATGGCGGCCAACGCTGAGAAGACCGGCCCGAGCGCGCCGAAGCCGGGTGAGGGACCGTCGAAGGAAGAGCGCGAGAACGGGCTCTTCAATCTGCTTTATGTCGCGATCGCGCCCGACGGCCGTGCGGTCCGCGCCGGCGTCACCGGCGACCGCGATCCCGGCTACGGCTCGACCTCGAAGATGATCTCCGAATGCGCCATCTGCATGCTGCGCGACGTGACCGATGTCGCAGCCGGCTTCTGGACACCGGGCGCAGCGATGCAGCACAAGCTGATCAAGCGGCTGCGGGACAATGCGGGGCTGACGTTCGCCGTGGAAGCATAAGGTCTGCGATCCCCAGGAAGCGCGATCCATGTCCACGAAGTTCGACATCGTCGTCTATGGCGCAACGGGATATACCGGCCAGCTTGTCGCCGAGTACCTCGCCGCGCGCTACATCGGTGACGGGGCCCCGACATGGGCGATGGCGGGGCGCAGCAAAGACAAGCTCGAATCCGTTCGCGACGCGATCGGCGCACCCGTGGACACGCCGCTCATCGTTGCGGATGCAGCCGATCCGGCGTCGTTGCGGGCGATGGTCGATCAGGCGAAGCTGGTCGTCACCACCGTCGGTCCGTACCAGCTTTATGGGGCCGATCTGCTGGCCGCCTGCGTCGCATCTGGCACCGACTACATGGATCTCTGCGGCGAGCCGATCTGGCTGAAGCAGATGATTGACAAGTACGAGGCCGCAGCGAAAGAGAGCGGTGCGCGCATCATCTTCTCCTGCGGCTTCGATTCCATTCCGTTCGAACTCGGTGCGTTCTTCGTGCAGGAGGAAGCCAGGCGCGTGTTCGGCGCACCGGCCCCCCGCGTCAAGGGGCGCGTCCGCGATCTCAGCTGGAAGTTCTCCGGCGGCACCTCGGCGAGCGCAAGGCTCACTTTCGCAGCGGTTGCGCAGGATCTCAGTCTGGTATCGATCCTCAAAGATCCCTTTGCGTTTACGCCTGGCTTCGAGGGACCGAAGCAGCCGCGCGGCAACAAGCCGGTTTTCGAGGAGGACCTGCAGTCCTGGTCCGCCCCGTTCGCGATGGCGACGCTGAACACGCGCAATGTCCACCGCTCCAACATGCTGATGGGATTCTCCTATGGCCGGGATTTCGTCTACGACGAGATGGTGCTGACGGGAGCGGGGGAAGAAGGTCAGGCCAACGCCAGGCTTGTCATGGCCGCCAACAGCGAAAAGACCGGCCCCGAGGCGCTCAAGCCCGGTGAGGGGCCGTCGAAGGAAGAGCGCGAGAACGGCCATTACGACCTGCTTTATGTCGCGATTGCGCCCGATGGCCGTCAGGTTCGCGCGGCCGTGAAGGGCGATCTCGATCCGGGCTATGCGTCAACGGCGAAGATCATTTCCGAATCTGCGATCTGCCTGCTGCGCGACACACCGGATGTCCCAGCCGGGCTCTGGACGCCGGGTGCAGCGATGCAGCACAAGCTGATCAAGCGCTTGCGGGAGCAAGCGGGGCTGATATTCGCTGTGGAAGGCTAACTCTGCTATCGTAGGGTGGGCAAAGGCGCAACGCGCCGTGCCCACCATCTCTCCGCGGTTCATCTTCGCGAATGGTGGGCACGCTCCGCTTTGCCCACCCTACGGCACCGTGCCACTACACCGCTCGCGCGTCGTACGCGTACATGAAATCCATGCTCTTCGATCCCAACGGCAGCAGCCATTTCATCATCTGATTTCTGACCCAGGCGCCGGTGGCGCTGAACTCGCGCTTGTTGTTGCCGTTGCGGCGGGCGATGGCGACGATCTTTTCCGCGCGGGGGCGGCGTTCGGCCTCGAAGGCCTGGAAGGTAGCGGTTAGCTCCTGGCCCTCCTGCATCAGACGGGCGAGCCGCATCGCATCTTCCAGCGCGAGCGAGGCACCTTGGCCGGCATGGGGGCTGGTTGCATGGGCGGCATCGCCGATCAGCAGCGAGCGCTTGCGCGACCAGGTCGGCAAGGTCGCGACGTCGAGCGTGTCGGTGACCACGATGTTCTCGGCCGCCTCGATGATGGCAGGGATCGGCTCATGCCAGCCACGATGGAAGCCGCGCAGATGCTGCTTCAGCGTCGGCCGGTCGAGCGCGCGGAACATCTCGGCATCCATGCCATACGCGGGCTGCGTGCTCCACCACATCACGCCGTCCTTCGGATCAGGGCTGCAATAGCCGTAGCCGAAGAAGCCGCTCTGCCCGAACGTGGTCTCGACATGCCGGCCGATCGCCCGGCCGTCGAGTACGATATGCGGCACGAAGCCACCGAACCCGATGAGGCCGGTGTTGAAGGGCGTTGGTCCGTCCGGCACGACCTGGCCCCGCGTGATCGAATGCACGCCATCGGCGCCGATCAGGAAGTCGCCCTCGGCGATGGTGCCGTCGGCGAAATAGGCGATGATCGGCTGGTCGCCGCGATCCTCGATCTTGATCAGGCGCTTGTCGAAATAGAGCGAGACGCAGGCGCACCAGGCCTTGTCGATCAGCATCTCGTTCAGCGTGGCGCGGCAGACATTGACCGCGGGCTGGCCGAAGCGCCGCGCCATGTCACGGTTGATCGAGCCGAGCCGTTGGCCTTCTTGCGAACAGAAGTCGAAGGACTCCGCGATCGAGCCGCGGCTGATCAGCTCCGCCGCAAGTCCGATCTCGTCCATCACATGCATGCCGTTCGGCGCGATCTGGAGGCCGCCGCCGATGCCCTTCGAGTAGGGCCAGGCTTCGTAGATCGCGGATTCAATGCCGGCGCGGCGCAGCAGGATCGCGGCAACGGGCCCGGCGATGCCGGCGCCGATGATCAGGGCTTTACGGGGACGATGAGGCATTGGCTTGCTCGCGACGTTTCCGTGGTGCTAGGAGAAATCACGGTCGCTAAATCTCTTAGTGGCTAAGATATATATCGACTAAGATATGAGGTGAGCCTTGTCAAGGGCAAAAGCGCGCGCTGCGTTGCTGGGCGAATTGGAGGAGGCGATGCGCCGGTCGTCGGCGCAGGGCGTGCTCTATGGGCAAACCGTTGCGAACGTGGCCGGAATTGCCAACTCCGACCTCGAATGCATGGACATCCTCTATCTCGAGGGGCGCGTGACCGCCGGCCGGCTCGCCGAGGTGACGGGACTGACGACCGGCGCCATCACCGGGGTGGTGGATCGGCTCGAGGAGGCAGGGCTCGTGCGCCGCGAGCGGGATGAGCACGATCGGCGCAAGGTCTTCATTTCGGTTGTACCGGAGACCGGGGCAAAGATCGGCGAACTCTACGTGCCGATGCAGCAGGCCATGGAGAAGGTCTTCAGCACCTATTCGGACGAGGAACTGCGCCTATTGCTGCGTTTTGCCAATGAGGGCTACAAGGGCGTGCTTGCAGCGACCGCCGCACTGAAAGGCCTGCTCGATACGCCGCCAGAGAAGCGGCCCGCGCTCAAGCTGAAGAAGCATCCTCGCCAGACTTGATCTTGTAGGCCTGCGCGGCCGCGATCATGCCCCACATCGCGCCCAGCATCATCCAGAAGTGCCGCCAGTGGTCGGTGTCGATCACAAAACTTTCGCCGACGGTGCCGACGAAGGCCGAGAACACCGCGAGATAGGCGCGCTGCCAGGGCACACGGACGAAGATGTGGCGGAAGCCTGTGATGACGGTGGTGAAGACCAGCGCGGGATAGCACACGCCGGAGAGCCAGCCCCCGGACATGAAGGCGTTCAGATAGGAATTGTGGGTGTCCTCAGGGAAGAAGCGGTGGAATTGTAAGGGACCGATGCCGAACGGCAGGTCGAGCGCCATCTCCGCGCCCAGGATGTGCCGGCCGAAGCGGCCGAAGCGGCCTTCGTCATAGCTCTGGTCGAAGCTCGCGCGCTGCTTGAACATCTCGGCAATGGAATCGAACGACAGCAGCACCGCGATCAGCGCGAGGCCCAGCACCACCGCGACGATGGCCATGATGATGATGCGCGAGCGCTGCGCATTGGTGCGGCTGGTCAGCACCATCAGCGCCAGCATGAAGGCCGAGGTCAGGACCAGCCCGCCCCATGCGGCGCGGGAGAAGGCGAGCAGGATCGCCAGCGACATGATGCCGAACGCGATGACGTTGCGGAACGCCTTCGGCAGCCTGTCCGAGACCACGCTCTGGAGCGCGAACAGCGCCGGCAGGATCAGGAAGGCGCCGAGCACGTTCGGATCCTTGAACGTGCCGCGTGCACGCTCGTAGAGCGTCAGGAGATCGTGGCCGCCGGGAACGAGGTTGAAATAGCCGGCGATCGCCGAAAGCGAGGCGACCATCGCGCCGACCACGAGGCCGCGGCGCAGCATATCGAGCCGCGCCGCTGTGTCCTCGGAGGTGACCATGGCGAAGAACACCACGGTCACCGCCATGTACCAGGAGGTCGCGATCCAGCTTGCGACCTCGGACTGGTCGAGCAGCGGGATCGCGCTGATGGTGTAGCCGACATTGAGCAGGACCAGGGCCAGCACCAGCGGCATCAGCACGAGCGTGAGGCGCAGACCGGTGGCGAAGAAAGCGACGGTGGCGAGCAGCGTCGCGATCTCGTAGGGGCTCGGCTCGATGAACACGATCGCGCCGGACGCGCCGACCAGCCACACCAGCGCGCGCTGCAGGGCCAGCACGCCGGGCGCTGCCGGTGCGGCTGCGTTCATTCCACCGGCTGTTGCCGCATACGCCATCACGCGCTCACGTTACTTGTACGCCACAAACACCGCTGTCATCGCCCGGCTTGACCGGGCGATCCAGTACTTCGCGGCGCCTACTGCGGAAGGCGGTTGGCGCCGCGGAGTACTGGATGCCCCGCCTTCGCGGGGCATGACGGAGAGACTCAACTCAATACGCGTTCTCGTTCTTGGTCAGCAGCGAGAGCGGCGTCTTCAGGAGAATGACGAGGTCGAACAGCACCGACCAGTTCTCGATGTAGTAGAGGTCGAACTCGACGCGCTTCTGGATCTTCTCTTCATTGTCGATCTCGCCGCGCCAGCCGTTGATCTGGGCCCAGCCGGTGATGCCGGGCTTGACGCGATGGCGGGCGAAATAGCCGTCGACGGCCTCGTCGAACAGGCGGCTCTGGAGCTTGCCCTGCACCGCATGCGGGCGCGGGCCGACCAGGGAGAGATTGCCGGAGAACACCACGTTGAAAAGCTGCGGCAGTTCGTCGAGGCTGGTCTTGCGGATGAAGCGGCCGACGCGGGTGACGCGTGGATCGTTCTTGGTCACGACCTTCGACGCCGTCGGGTCGGACTGGTGGTGATACATCGAGCGGAATTTGTAGACGTCGATACGCTCATTGTTGAAGCCGAACCGCTTCTGGCGGAACAGCACAGGACCGGGGCTGTCGAGCCTCACCGCCAGCGCCACCAGCGCCATCACGGGAAGTGCTGCGAGCAGCGCGAGGCCGCCGACGACGCGGTCGAACAGCCATTTCATCACCAGATCCCAGTCGGTGATCGGCGCCTCGAACACGTCGAGCGTCGGGACCTCGCCGAGATAGGAATAGGAGCGGGGACGAAAGCGCAGCTTGTTGGTGTGCGCGGAGAGGCGGATGTCGACCGGCAGCACCCAGAGCTTCTTCAGCATCTCCAGGATGCGCGTCTCCGCCGAGATCGGCAGCGCGAACAGCACCAGATCGACCCGGGTGCGGCGGGCGAATTCGACGATGTCGTCGACCTTGCCGAGCTTGCGTGCGCCGGCGCAAGCATCGAGCGCGCGGCTGTCGTTGCGATCGTCGAACACGCCGAGCACGTGGATATCGGAATCCTCCTGCGCCTTCAGTGCCTCGACCAGCTGCTCTCCATTGCTGTCGGAGCCGACGATGATGGTGCGGCGGTCGAGCCGGCCCCGGCGCGCCCAGCCGCGTACCAGCGAGCGCAGGATAAGGCGCTCGGCGACCAATGCGGCGAGGCCAAGGAAGTAGAAGGCGGCAAGCCACAGCCGCGACATGTCGCTGCCGAACTTGGCGAAGAAGGAGATGCCGATGAACAGCAGGAAGACGAACGACCAGGACGAGATCATTCGTGTCATTTGCCGGAGCTGCCCGCGGAACAGCTGCACCTGGTAGATGTCAGCAGCCTGGAAGCAGACCACGGCGGCGACCGCGACGGCGAGGATCTCGGCGGGATAGACCCAGCTGAAGCCGACGACCGGCATGACGTAGCCGACATACACGGCGATGCCGACCACGCTCAGCAGCACGAAATCGATGGCGCGCGCAAAGCCGGCGATCACGATCGGCGAATAGGCGCGTGCGACTTTCTGGTTGACCACATCGAGTGCGGCCGGCGTCAGCCGGCGGCGGCGTTCGACGAAAGTCGTCTCAGCCGGCTTGGCCGCGGCGCTAGTCGCGGCATCGAGCATCGAGCGTGCATTGAGCGGTTCCACGGTCGTCCACGTCCGTTCCAAAGACCCGCGGGCGCAGCTTTGCGCTCCCGGGCAAGCATCCCCCGGCAGGTGGATTATCGGACAAATCGGAAGATTTTCTAAAGCGGCCTTAAGGATGGTTAATGATTGGCAAATGCGTCGCGGTAACCTGCGAGCACGCCGTCGACCATCGCCTGCTGAGAGAAATACGCTGATATCCGCTCGCGGAGCGACACCGCGCGCTGCGCTGTCGCCTCCGCATTCTCGAGCGCGGCCGCGATCGCCTCAGCCATCGCTTCGGCGTTGCTGGCCGCGAACAGGGCCAGGCTTTCGGGGCCAAAGATCTCGGGGATGCCGCCGACGCGCGCCGCGATCATTGGGATGCCGGCCGCGCCCGCCTCGATCACGACATAGGGCATGGAATCGCCGCGCGAGGGAACGACCAGCAGCCGTCCCTTGGAAAAGCCATAGCGCGCCTTGACGTGGCCGATGAAGCGGATCGCGTCCGTCAGGCCGAGCCGCTCGACCTGCGCCTTTAGCGTCGCCGTCTCCTCACCGTCGCCGCCGAGCGTCAGCGTGACCTTCTTGCCGCTCTCATGCAGCAACGCTATTGCGTCGATCAGGAGGTCCGTGCCCTTGATGTGCCTGAACTCGCCGACATAGGCGAGGTCGGTGGCGTCATCGGCGATGACAACGGGCTCGAACTCCTCCGGCGTCACGCCGTTGAAGACGCAATGCACCACGCCCTTGGGCGTGCCAACGATGCGCTGGTAGGTGTCGCGGGCAAAGGCGCTCTCGAACAGGAACAGATCCGTCGCATCCATCAGCGTGCGCTCGAGCCGCGCATAAAACTCGCCCTTCAGGGTGTTGAGGGGATAGTGCAGCGAGCCGCCATGCGGAGTGTAGATGCGGATGGTGTCGTCCGCGCGGCGCCGCATGCGCACGAAGGCGCCGGCCTTGGCACCGTGGCCATGCATGACGTCGGGCTTGAGCGTGGCGATCACGCGGCGCATGCGCAGCCACACCAGAAAATCCTCCGGCGAGGGTTCGCGGCGGATCGCCAGCCGCTGCACGCCGAGCTTCAGCCGCGGCGCAAGCTCGGCCAGCGCCTTGTCCGCGCGCTCGCCGCCGGTGAGGCTGTCGGCGAGAATCCCGACGTGATGGCCGCGATCGACCTGGCCGTTGGCGAGGTCGAGGATGTGGCGCATGATGCCGCCGACGGGCGCGCGGACGGCGTGCAGGATTCGGAGCGGCTGGTCGGGAGAGGGGGGCATGATCAAAACCAGCGCTCGACGGCGAATGCCGAACAAAGTTCTCGAAATATCGAGATGGATTAAGGGCCCTCGTGGTTAACAAACGGTGACGAGCACGCTTGTCTTACCCGCGGGACGTCGCGATTAACCCAGCGGCAACCTTAATGGAGTGTAATCGGCCCCATTGAGGTACACGAGTGGCGTTGCCCTGCGGGAGTGTTCGATGCGTTTAGCGTTCTGGCGTGCCGGCAACGACAAGGCCGTCATCGAGCGAGCCGTTTCGAAGGCCAAGCACGAAGCCAAGCCTGAGACCAAGCCTGAGACCAAGCCCAAAGTCGAAACCAGGCCCGCACCGGTTGTTGCGCAGCCGGCGCCAGCCGAGTCCGGTGACATCGATCTGCACGCGCTTGGCGGCGCGCTCGCGCGCAAGCGCGGCTGGATTATCGTGCCGACGGTGCTTGCGCTCGTCGCATCCGTCGCCATCGTCAATCTCATCACGCCGCGCTACAAATCCGAATCGCGCATCCTGATCGACGGTCGCGAGAACGTCTTCCTGCGGCCGAGCAGCGACCGCAGCACCGAGGAGCGGCAGGCGCTCGACCCCGAGGCCGTCACCAGCCAGGTGCAGCTCGTGCTGTCGCGCGACCTCGCGCGCGAGATCATCAAGAAGAACAAGCTCGCCGAGCGCCCCGAGTTCGATCCGGTGCTGCAGGGCGTCTCGCCGCTGAAATCGCTGGCGGCGCTGGTCGGCATCGGTCGCGATCCGTTCTCGATGACGCCGGAAGAGCGTGTGCTCGATGCCTATTACGATCGTCTGCAGGCCTACGCCGTCGACAAGTCGCGCGTGATCGTCGTCGAATTCCAGTCGCAGGATCCCGAGCTTGCCGTGCGCGTCGCCAATTCGATCGCCGACGGCTATCTCGTGCTCCAGCAGAATGCGCGCCAGGATCAGGCCCGCAATGCCAGCCAGTGGCTCTCGGGCGAGATCGAGAATCTGCGCAACAAGGTCTCCGACGCCGAGGCCAAGGTCGAGGACTTCCGTTCCAAATCGTCGCTGTTCGTCGGCACCAACAACACCACGCTGTCGAACCAGCAGATGGGCGAGGTCAACACCCAGCTCAACAATGCGCGCGCGATGAAGGCTGACGCGGAGTCCAGGGCCCGGCTGATCAAGGAGATGCTGCAGAGCGGCAAGCCCATCGAGGCATCCGAGGTGGTGAACTCCGAACTGATGCGGCGCCTGTCCGAGCAGCGGGTGACGCTGCGGGCCCAGCTCGCCGAACAGTCGTCCACGCTGCTCGGCAATCACCCGCGCATCAAGGAATTGAAGGCGCAGCTCGGCGATCTCGATGGTCAGATTCGCGACGAGGCGGCCAAGATCTCGCGCTCGCTCGAAAACGACGCGCGGATTGCCGGCGGTCGGGTCGACGGGCTGACCACCAGCCTCGAGCAGCTGAAGAAGCAGGCGACCTCGACCAACGGTCAGGACGTGCAGCTCCGCGCGCTCGAGCGCGAGGCCAAGGCGCAGCGCGACCTGCTCGAGACCTATCTTGGCAAATATCGCGAGGCCAGCACCCGCGAGAGCATCGATTCCGCGCCGGCGGAAGGCCGCATCATCTCGCGCGCCATCGTTTCCAACACGCCGGCCTATCCGAAGAAACTGCCGATCCTGCTGATCGCGACGCTGGCGACACTGCTGCTCTCGTCCGGTCTCGTCGTCACCGGCGAGCTGCTGCGCCAGACCGCGCCGCGCGCAATGGCCACACTCGCGCTGCCTAAGGCTCGCCAGGAGCCGGTCGTCGATGCGGTCGAGATCGAGTCGGCGCCGCTCCAGCCGGCGATGACCGCCAATGCCGATGTCAGCGAGTTCGCCGAGATCGGGCAACTGGCCGAAAGTCTGATTGCGGCAGGGGCAGGTGCGAAGAAGGTCACCGTACTCGGCACCGCATCGGGCGATGCCATCACGATGTCGACGCTGACGCTCGCCCGCCACCTCGCGCGCGAGGCGCGCGTCGTCGTGGTCGATCTCGCCGCGTCCTCGCCGACGATTGCCGCGGTGTCTGTCGATCCGACGGCGCCCGGTCTTGCCGAGCTGATGCAGGGGCAGGCCTCGTTTGCGCAGGTCATCACGCGCGACAAGCTCTCGCGGCTGCACCTGGTCATGGCCGGCCGTCCCGGCTTCGACCGCAGCCTGCTTCAGTCGCCGCGGGTGACACTCGCAATCGACGCCTTGCTGCGCGCCTACGATCACGTGATCGTCGACGCCGGCAGTGCCGAGGACTTGCCTGCTGAACTCCTGACGGCGCATGCCAGCGCCGTCGTGGTGCCGGATGCTTCGATGGAGTCGGACGCGCGCGCGTTGATGTGCGAGCAGCTCAAGGCCGTTGGCTTCAGCGAGGTAACGATGCTGAGCCGGCCGGTGCAGCCGTCGGATGCCGGTGAGACGCCGTCGCGCGTCGTGGCGGCGTAGGCTTCTTCCCTCTCCCCTTGTTGTGGGAGAGGGTGGCTCGCCGCGCAGCGGCGAGACGGGTGAGGGGTCTCTCTCCCCGAGTCGATCTCGCACATTAAGGCGCGCGGACAGGTACCCCTCATCCGGCGCTTCGCGCCACCTTCTCCCACAAGGGGAGAAGGGAGGACAGCGGTACAACTGGGTAGAGAGCTACCCGAACGCCTGGCGCAATCGTCGCGCCAGGTCGAACAGCATCTGGTTCTGCTTGACCAGGCGCTTGCCGTGGTTGAGTGAGGACATCGCCATGGCCGCGAGCTTGCCGCGCGAGGTCAAGGGCACGAAGCTGTCGAAGATGTCCTCGTCGTCCTTGCAGAACATGCGCTTGTACTCGTCCGTGCCGATGCCGAGGTCGAGCGAGCGATAGCCGCGCTCGGCGTAGCGGTCGATGATGTAGCGCATCAGGATCAGACCCGGGCTGTAGCGGGCGTGCTCCGACATCGTGTAAGTGTTGAACATCGTCGAGAAGCGCTGGCCGTCGGCGACGCCGGCGAAGATCGCGATCACCTCGTCGTCGCATTCGAGCGCGTGGATGTCGATGACACGGCCTTCGCCGCGCGGCGCGAGGCAAGCGCTGCGGATGAATTGCTCGACACCCGGCTCGGCAAAGACGTTCGGGAGCTTCTGTTCCGCCATCCGCGCCGGCTTGACGCGGAAGAACCAGTCGAGCAGGCGGGTGACGTCCGCGTCCGTCGTGGCAAGGTGGTAGCGATAGCCGGCGAGCGTCTGGAATTTCTTCTCCTTGCTCTTCAGCCGGCGGCGGAAGGAATTGCTGATCCGGGATGCGGGCGGGCCACCCGGCTCCATCGCCAGCAGCGGGCACCCATTGATCGCGCTCTGCTGCGGCAGCAGCGCAAACGGATTCTGCTGGTCATGCCAGCGTTTCGGCTGCTGCGTCAGCGCGAGAACGTCGACCTGATCGTGTAAGGGCGCGAACAGCACGTCGAGATCGGCGGTCACAGCCTGTGCTGCGAACTCGGCGTTCCACAGCCCCATGTTGAAGGTCGTGTGCTTGCCGCCCATGAAGCAGGCGGTGCGCACACCGTGGCCCTGGCGCAGCGCGAGCGGAAGCAGCGCAAGCGGTGTCTGCTCGGCGTCGCGGGCAATCACGACGAGGGGACGGGCGCCTTCGCGTTCCCCGACCGATCGGGCCCATGAGCCCAGAAGATCGAACCGTTGATAGGGCGTGAAGAGATGGCCGGGCTGCTCGAGGACGCGCCAGGCCGCCTCGGCCTCCGCAACATCGCTGATGAGGTCGACATGCGTGATACGGCTCGTTTTGGACCGCGCTGGCGATTCTGCCATCCGGCTTTGCATCGCCGCAGCCATGGTCATCCGCGAAACCTGTCGAGAAAACGAAGAATATGTATTTCGGCCTGTGGCCGACCTTTGCAAATAAAGGTCAACAAAGGGTAATGACAATGGCTGAGGGAACGGGCCGCCGGCGAACGCGAAGGTGGGATATTGGCATCCGACGACAGATGGCTGGAGCGGTTACGGCACGAACTGGCCTGGTTCACCGGCCAGCCGCTGCTGCGCAGCCGTGGCGCAGGCGCGATCCTGCGCTTCCAGCGCGTGCGACCGCGGCGAAGCGGCGCGTTCCAGCCGTTGCGCCAAAACGAGATCACGCCGCAATTTCTCGATCGCGCCATTCGCGCGCTGAGGCGCTGGAATTATGATTTTCTCGGCATGGACGAGGTCTGCCGGCGCGCGGTGACGCTGCCGGAGAAGCGGCGTTTCGTGGCGCTGACTTTCGACGGCGCTGCCAAGGACCTCATCAGCTTCGCCTATCCGGTGCTGGTACGCCACGCCGTGCCATTCACGCTGTACGTTCCCACCGCCTTTCCGGATGGCGTCGGCGAGGCCTGGTGGCTCGGGCTCGAGCAGGTGATCGCACGCCAGAGCCGCATCAGCCTGATGATGGGCGACAAGGAGCAGCGCTTTACCGTGACAGGCAATGCCGAGAAGCAGGCGCTGTTCTCGCATCTCGAGAATTGGTTGCGCTCGTTGCCGCCGGCGGATTTGTCGGCGGCGATCGCCGATCTCTGCGCGCGCTATCGGGTCGACCTCGCCGCACTCTCGCGTGAGGCGTCGATGGATTGGGAGGATCTGGCCAAGTTGGCTACCGATCCGAGTGTTACGATCGGCAGCGCGACCGTGAACTATCCCGTTCTCGCCAACATGAGGGACGCAGCCGCACTGCGCGAGATGACGATGGGCAAGGCGGTGGCGGAAGTGTCCTTCCGCCGCGAGATCCGGCATCTGGCGTTTCCGTTCGGCGATCGCGCCTCGTTCCGGCGCAACCATGTCGTGATGGCGGAGGAAGCGGGCTTTGCCAGCGCGGTGTCGACCATCCCGGGAATTGTGGACGCGGAAGGCCGCACCAATCTGCGCGCGCTGCCGAGGATTTCCTGGGACGGACGGATGCGCTCGTTGCGCATGATGCGCGTGCTGGTGTCCGGCGTTGCGTTTGCGCCGGTGAAACCGACGGGCAGCGTTACGAGCTGACTCAACGATGGTTAGAGCCTTCGTATCCGACAAACGCGCAAACGCGTTTGCGGGGTTAGGCGCGATCGGGCCGCTGCATCCAGCTTACGATCGGCATGGCCGGCAGCACCCAGCCCATGCCGACCACGACGTAATAGATCGCCTGCCGCCAGCCGGACCCGGCAATCCACGGCATCTGCGCCGCCGCCATGCCAAGCAGGGCCCAGACCGTGGCCAGCACCAGAAGCAGAATGGCGCCGAGGAACTTGCGGGTGCGGATCGTCATGGCGGACTATTGCGGCTTTCGCGTAACTTGCGCTGCGGAAGCGGGGGACTATAAGGGGCACGCAGTCCGGTTCAAGCTTTGGTTTTGACCCTGAAATGACGACGAATTCAGCCCCGACCAATCCGCATCGCGCCGTGCGCTGGTGGCTGATCTCCGTGGCCGCTCTGATCGCGTTGATGGTGCTGGTCGGCGGCGCGACGCGGCTGACGGAATCCGGTCTCTCTATCGTCGAGTGGAAGCCCGTCGCCGGCAGCGTTCCGCCGCTGTCTGAGGCGCAATGGACCGATGCGTTCGAGGCCTACAAGAAGATCCCGCAATATCGCGAGCTCAACGCCGGGATGTCGCTGTCCGAGTTCAAGCAGATTTTCTGGTGGGAATGGAGCCACCGGCTGCTCGGGCGTTTCATCGGTGTTGCCTATCTGCTGCCGTTTCTGTTCTTCCTGTGGCGCGGCGGTCTGTCCGGCGAGTTGAAGCGGCGGCTGTGGCTGCTGTTCGCGCTCGGCGGCCTGCAGGGCGCGGTCGGCTGGTGGATGGTGGCATCGGGGCTGTCCGAGCGGGTCGAAGTCTCGCAATATCGGCTGGCCACGCATCTGATACTCGCGCTGCTGATCTTCGCCGGCATCGTCTGGACGGTGCGGCGGCTCGCCGATCGGCCGCAGATTGCCGTTCCCACGCGACTGCGGTTCACGAGCGCGGTGCTGGTGATCGTGACCTTCATCCAGATCTATTTCGGTGCACTGGTCGCGGGCCTGCGCGCCGGACGCGCCTACAATACCTGGCCGCAGATCGACGGCGCCTTCATCCCGTCGGCGGAACGGCTGTGGTTCGAGACGCCCTGGTGGCGCAACATGTTCGACAACGTGCTGACGGTGCAGTTCGAGCACCGCATGACGGCTTATCTGCTGTTCACGCTGGCGGCGCTGCATGCGTTCGACGCGCTGCGTTCACGTGCAGGCTCGGCGGCGAGTGGCGCGCTCTGGTTGTTCGCGGCCGTGAGCGTGCAGGCGGTGCTCGGCATCCTTACACTGCTCAACCAGGTGCCGATCGATCTCGCGCTGTCGCATCAGGCGGTTGCGATCATGGTGCTGATGCTTGCGGTGATGCAGGCGGAACGGCTGGCGTCGCGGCAATCCGCTGAGGCGCAGCCGCGCGCGGTTCCAGTCGGTCAGGCCGGCTGATCACCATCAGCCCGGCTGGTCACCACCAGCCCGGCTGATCAGCAATAGCCGTAGATGCCGCACGAGTAGGGCAAGCGCCAGAAGTAATCGACCTGCTTGCCGCCGTAATACGCGCCCTGATAGTCGTAGTCCCAGGGGCGACCGTAGTAACCCGGCAGCGTATGCGAGCCCGGCAGCAGCGGCGTGCCCGGCAGGTTGCGGATGTAGCTGCCGACGCCATAGGCCGGCGAGATCAGCGCATCCGGATCGGTCTCGACATAGACCCTTGGCGGTTCCTGCGGCGGAGCGGCGGCCCGCCGCTTCGGCGTGGCCGGCAAATCGGCGGCAATAGCGGCTGAAACCGTCAGCATCACTGCCAGGGCAGGCACCGTCCAGCGCAGCATCGTCGGCTCCGAATCAAAAGGGGCGATCCAAGACGATGTATGCGGCAGATATGGTTAACGACTGTTAACCGCAGCCCATTCCGGGAGGCGCTTTCACGCGCTCCGTTGATCAGGCAGGAAACGTCCTGACCGGGGTGACGACCGCGTCGAATTGAATGCTCACCCTGTTCTTCAGAACGTGCTGGATGACCTCTGTTTCCGACTTATCGAAAAACTCATCCCAGTTCGCGGCTTGACCGAACTCTCTCGCGAAATCGATCTCGGCGAATTTTCCAAGGAAGAGGGCCGTGACGTCAGACTCATTGTTCTTCGCGAACAAGTGCTTTTGTCCCGACTTCTTCATGTACAGGCTGATCATGCGGAGCGCCTTGTAGACCAGCGTGCTGTCATGAAAGAGAACGATCGCGTCGTCCTTCACCAGCGGAAGCGTCCACAGGAAGTCCCTGAAGCAGGCGATATCGGTGTGCTCGCCATCGATGAAAGCGATGTCGAAGCTATTTTCTGCCCCTTGGACGGAATCTACCGAGCCGTCGAACGTTGTCAGCTTGGACGTCGGAACGCCACGAGATACCAGATTATCGATCATGGTCTGGTGTGTAATTCCGGAGTAGTCGTATTTGGCGCCCCTCTCGTCTGGCTGTTGCCGTCCTCTTTCATCGATTGAGAGTACCGCTTTGCATGCGGGGTCCAGCAGAAACGGGGTCAGGCTTCCGCCGAGATAGGAGCCGATCTCGACGTAAGAAAACGATCCCAGGACTCTCTTGGTGAGAGCTATGGTCTGCAACAAGAACCTTTTATCGTGAGCGCTTGTTTGCGAGGGAATTGGAAAAAGCGTTCCGATGTCCGGCACGGCGATATTCATGGCCATCCTTGTGCAGTCGCGATCGTGACGCCCGGTGAGTCGTGCGAGCGTTGAGCGACGGTAGCCACGGAAGCTGGCGCGGAGCCGTCGGCTTGGCGCAGCGCCAGATCCCGGTGCGGATAGGAGGCGTTGAAGCGCTCTACGCGCCCAGGGCCTGCCCCAGGTCAGCGATCAGGTCTTCCTTGTCCTCGATGCCGATCGAGAGCCGGACCACGTCGGGGCCGGCGCCGGACTTCATCTTGGCGGCGTCGTCGAGCTGGCTGTGTGTGGTCGAGGCCGGGTGGATGACGAGCGAGCGGGTGTCGCCGACATTGGCCAGATGCGAGAACAGCTGCAACTTCGACACAAGGCTGACGCCGGCGTCATAACCGCCCTTGAGGCTGAAGGTGAACACGGCGCCCGCACCCTTCGGCGCGTATTTGCGCGCGAGCTGGTTGTACTTGTCGCTTGCCAGCCCCGCATAGTTCACCGCGGACACCGCCGGGTGGCCGGCGAGGAATTCGGCGACCGCCTTGGCGTTGTCGCAGTGCTTCTGCATGCGCAGCGGCAGCGTCTCGATGCCGGTGAGGATCATGAAGGCATTGAACGGCGACAGCGCCGGCCCGAGGTCGCGCAGGCCCAGCACGCGGCAGGCGATCGCGAAGGCGAAATTGCCGAACGTTTCCTGGAGACGAATGCCGTGATATTCCGGCCGCGGCTCCGACAGCATCGGATATTTGCTGCCGGCGGACCAATCGAAGGTGCCGGCGTCGACGATGATGCCGCCGAGCGAATTGCCGTGGCCACCCAGGAATTTCGTCAGCGAGTGCACGACGATGTCGGCGCCGTGGTCGATCGGCCGGATCAGATAGGGTGAGGCCAGCGTGTTGTCGACGATCAAGGGAACGCCCGCCTTGCGCGCCACCGTCGAGATCGCCTCGATGTCGGTGATGCTGCCGGAGGGATTGGCGATGGACTCGATGAAGATCGCTTTCGTACGCGGCGTCACCGCGCGCTCGAAGCTTGCGACGTCATCGGGATCGGCCCACACCACGTTCCAGCCGAAGCTCTTGAACGCATGCGCGAACTGGTTGATCGAGCCGCCATAGAGTTTTCGCGCGGCGATGAATTCGTCGCCGGGTTGCAGCAATTGCTGCAGCACCACGACCTGTGCGGCATGGCCCGAGGCAACTGCAAGCGCGGCGGTGCCGCCCTCGAGCGCGGCCACGCGCTCTTCCAGCACTGCGTTGGTAGGATTTCCAATGCGGGTATAGATGTTGCCGAACGCCTGCAGGCCGAACAGCGAGGCAGCGTGATCGGCGTCGTTGAAAACGAATGACGTTGTTTGATAAATCGGAGTCGCGCGCGCACCGGTGGTCGGATCGGGCTGTGCACCGGCATGCACGGCGAGGGTCGAAAATCCCGGAAGGCGATCGCTCATTGAGGGCGTCCTGTTCTTGTGGTCTGAAATCGCGCGGCATGCTGATTGGCGCCGCGCCCGGCGTCAAGCCGCGGCCTCACATCGCAACGATCGTGCTACGCATTGTCGCGTTCGCAAAATGAATCCTTCGCAATTGCGTCAGCTTTGTTCGCTCTTGTTTTTGGCTGCGCGATCAGAGGCTGCGGTGTCACCGCCGCCGACACTCATCCGATTGAGGGATAGACGCATGCCCTGCGTCGGTGCAGGCGGGCGCTTGGAACTGAGTGTCCGCGAATTGACGCCCATCCAGGAGATCTCCGACGACAGCCGGCCATATTCAATTTTTGGGCAGCGGTTCATCACGACCTTGATACCCGCGGCTTCGGCCTTCTCCGCCGCCGCATCGTCGCGCGCGCCAAGCTGCATCCAGATCACTTTCGGCAGCGGATCGAGTGTGAGGGCCTCGTCGACGATAGGCATGATGTGGCTGGAGCTGCGAAAAATATCGATCATGTCGATGGGAAGGCCGATATCGCGGAGCGAGGCGACAAAGGGTTTTCCGAGCAGGTCCTTGCCGACATGACCGGGATTGACCGGGATCATGTCGTAGCCGCGCTGCGCCAGATATTTGAACGCGAAATAGCTCGGCCGCACGTTGACCGGCGAGGCGCCGACCATCGCGATCGACTTCACGCTGTTGAGGATGCTGCGGATGTAATTGTCGGGATAGGCGTCGTGGTTCATGTGTCGTTCTTCTTCCTTGTCATTGCGAGGAGCGAAGCGACGAAGCAATCCAGTTTGTTTCCGTTGAGGAGTTTCTTGATTGCTTCGCTTCGCTCGCAATGACGAATGTCACTCATCCCGCCATGTCGGCGTTCGCTTCTCGATGAAGGCGCCGATTCCTTCCTCGGCGTCGCGGGCCATCATGTTCTCGGTCATCACCTCTGCCGCATAGCGATAGGCGTCCGCAAGGCTCATCTCGGCCTGGCGGTAGAACGCCTCCTTGCCGAGCTTGACGGTATAGGCGGACTTCAGCGCGACCTGTTGCGCCAGCGCGATCGCGGCGTCGCGCTCGGTGCCGGCGGCGACCACGCGATTGACAAGGCCGATCTCGCGGGCGCGCGCAGCCGGGACCGGCTCGCCCGTGAGCAGCATCTCCATCGCCTGCTTGCGCGGCACGTTGCGCGACAACGCCACCATCGGCGTTGAGCAGAACAGGCCGATGTCGACGCCGGGTGTGGCGAAGCTCGCCGCTTCCGACGCGATCGCAAGGTCGCAGCTCGCCACGAGCTGGCAGCCGGCCGCGGTGGCGATGCCCTGGACTGCTGCGACCACCGGCTTCGGCAGATGCACGATCGCCTGCATCATCGCGCTACAGGCGTTCATGATCTGCGCGAAATAAGCGCGGCCGCGATCCTGGTCACCGCGGCGCGCGGTGAGCTCCTTCATGTCATGGCCTGCGGAGAAGGCCGGCCCGTTGGCCGCGATGACGGCCGCGCGGATGCGCTTGTCCTCCGCGATTGCGTTGAGGCTCGCGTGCAATTGTCCGATCATCGACTCGGAGAGGCTGTTGCGTGCGGCAGGCCGGTTCAGCGTAAGCACGGCAACACTGCCGACGATCTCGCGCAGCAGGATCGGCGGTTGCGGGGAGGGGGCGGGGGCAGCCTGGACGGACATTCAAGGATTCCGTTTGGGATATTCCAGTTGGATGCTGGATATAACTTAATGTAACAGGCGAGGACAATCGAGGGTGAGGGGCGGCATGGCGTTAGCGAAAATGAGCGTGGCGGAGGTCGAGGAGTTTCTCCGTGACGAGTTTCCCCAGGCCTTCGGCGGCGACGACATTACGATCGAGAGCGCGGACGGCCAGACCTGCCTTTTGCGCCAGCGCTTCAGTGAGCGGATGCTGCGGCCGGGCGGAACCGTGTCCGGCCCGACGCTGATGGCTCTGGCCGATTTCGCCATGTACGTGGTGCTGCTGTCGGCGATCGGGCCGATCGGGCTCGCGGTGACCACCAATCTCAACATCAATTTCCTGCGCAAGGGCCAGCCCGGGCAGGATGTGCTGGCGGAGGCCCGGCTGCTCAAGCTCGGCAAGCGCCTTGCGGTCGGTGAGGTGAACCTGTTGTCAGGGACCTCGCCCGATCCAATTGCCCATGTCACATCGACCTATTCCATTCCAAATGCTTGAGCTTTTTGCAGGTAATATAGCACCATATTTTTAAGATGTTGATTTTGCTGCTTTAATTTCTGTCTTTGGGCATTGACCGTTGCGCGTCACTTCTCTAGAAAACCGCGCAGTCCGGTGCGGTGTTCGCGCCGATGTCTCCCCGTCCACGGAAACTCCGATATGAAAACCTTTTCGGCAAAGCCGGCTGAGGTGACGAAGAAGTGGGTACTGATCGACGCCAAGGGTCTGGTCGTCGGCCGTCTCGCCACCATCGTTGCCATGCGCCTGCGCGGCAAGCACCTCCCGACCTACACCCCGCACGTTGATTGCGGCGACAACGTCATCATCATCAATGCCCAGCATGCGGTCCTCACCGGCCGCAAGCGCGAGCAGAAGACCTATTACAAGCACACCGGCTATGTCGGCCACGTCAAGGAGCGCACCGCGCGCCAGATCCTTGAAGGCAAGCATCCCGAGCGCGTGCTCGAGAAGGCCGTCGAGCGCATGATCCCGCGTGGTCCGCTTGGTCGCGTCCAGATGGGCAACCTCCGCGTTTATGGCGGTGCCGATCATCCGCACGAGGCCCAGACGCCCGAGAAGATCGACATCGCCAAGTTGAACCGCAAGAACACGAGGGCCGCATAATCATGGCCGAATCCATTCAGTCGCTCGACCAGCTCTCGCAGCTCAAGACCGCGGCGGCGCCCGACGCGCCCAAGCACGAGAAGAAGGTCGACAAGTTCAATCGCGCCTACGCCACCGGCAAGCGCAAGGACGCGGTCGCCCGCGTCTGGATCAAGCCGGGTGCCGGCAAGGTCACGGTCAACTCGCGCGAGGTCGAGGTCTATTTCGCTCGTCCGGTGCTGCGCATGATGATCGAGCAGCCGTTCTCCGTGGCTGCGCGTTCCGGCCAGTACGACGTCATCTGCACCGTCGCCGGCGGCGGTCTATCCGGTCAGGCCGGTGCTGTCCGTCACGGCATCTCCAAGGCGCTCACCTATTTCGAGCCCGAGCTGCGCACCGTCCTCAAGAAGGGCGGCTTCCTCACCCGCGACTCCCGCGTGGTCGAGCGTAAGAAGTACGGCAAGGCCAAGGCCCGCCGGTCCTTCCAGTTCTCGAAGCGTTAATCGCTTCGGTCACATTCGCCGCGAAAGCGGCTTCAATGAGATGCAAAAGGGCGCTGATTTCAGCGCCCTTTTTGTTGTTCGTTTGTACGCAAATTGATGACGTGTTTCCCGAAAACTTGGTGCCGCGTGAAAACCTCAATGGAACGCGCGGGACATAGCGTCGCATCTGGAAGGGCGCGCAAATCGGATGTGCCGATCGCGCAACTGCTATGTTCAAGAGGGGGCCGACATGATGTCGCTCGATAGCATCACGCTCTATTTGGTCGCCACCATGGTCGCCGCATTGCTCGGCGCCATGATGGTGTTTTTCGGCAGACAGGAGAACAGCCCCGCGCTGAAATGGTGGGGCACCGCCTATCTGCTCGGCGCGACCTCCGTCGCGCTGTGGACGGCGACCGGCGACAAGCTCGGTCCGCATCTCTATCTCGCGCTCAATGCGGTAGGCTTCGTCGCCTGCGGCATGGTGTGGAATGCGGCGCGCGTCTTCCACGGCCGCAAGCCGAACTGGCCCGGCCTCGTGATCGGTGCGCTCGCCTGGGTCGCGACGGTGATGCTGCTCGATCCCACCGCGTCGATGCTGCGCATGATCATCGGCGCCGGCATCGTCTCGGTCTATGCGGCGCTGACCGCGAGCGAGCTCTGGGTCGAGCGGCGCAAGAGCCTGCAACGGCGATGGCCCGCCTTGGTGGTGCCGGTGATGCACGGCTGCGTACTGATGCTGCCGATCCTGCTCGGCAGCTTCCTGCGCCCGAACGATGCCGGCTTCTCCGGTAGCGTCTGGGTCACCGTGTTCGCGGTCGAGCTCGTGCTCTACGCCGTCGGCACCGTGTTCGTGATCTTCATGCTGGTGTCCGAGCGCACGGTGACTGCGCACCGCACTGCCGCGTCGACCGATCCGCTGACCGGCATGCTGAACCGCCGTGGCTTCTCGGAAGCCTGTGCGCGCATGATCGATCGCGAGGCCAAGGGCGGCCGCCCCGTCACCGTGATGATCTTCGATATCGACCATTTCAAGTCGATCAACGATCGCTTCGGCCATCCCGCCGGCGACGAGATGCTGAAACTGTTCTCGACCGTCGTCGTCAACAATCTGCGCATCTCGGACCTGTCGGGCCGCATCGGCGGCGAGGAGTTCGCCGCGCTGCTGCCATGTGCGCTGGAGGAGGGCGTGCTGGTCGCCGAGCGCGTGCGCGAAGCGTTCGAGACCTCCGGTGTCGTGGTCGATGAAGGCCCGGTCGATACCACCGTCAGCATCGGTGTGGCCGGCGGCCCTGCCGGTACTGAGCTCGAGGTGCTGCTGGCTTCGGCTGATACCGCGCTCTATCAGGCCAAACGCGGCGGCCGAAACCGTATCGAGGCCGCGGAGGAGCTGCCGTTGTCGCTGGAGAACTGGCGCCGCCAGAGCGCCGCGCGGATCGGTGTGCCCAAGACGGACGGCAAGACACAGCCGGCGACGGCCTGAGACGAAAGGGCCTCGCGGTAATCCCCTGTTTACCATTCGGTTCCTACCATTGCGGTCATGGAATCGATCCGTCGACAGAACCCGCAGGCTGCCCTGATGTCGCTCGAAGCCGCTGCAGCCTCGGCACGCGGCGGTTTCGCCTGTCTGTTCTCGACCGCGGCCGAATACGAGACCGCGCTGATTGCCGAACGCCGCGCCCAGGGACGTTACACGCAGAGCCGCAGCTATTGGTCGATCGCGCTGTTTCTTGGATGTGCGCTCATTGTTGCAGGCACGGTGCTGTTGTTCGCCTGAGAGCGCCGCATTTTAGGCCGGGCAGGGCGCCGTTTCGGCGCCTTTTTCTTTAGCCCCGGCTGCGGTAGATACGCCCATCAAACAATGGGGTGGAAACCGATGATCACCGAGATCGCGCAAATCGACGTCAAGCCGGGCAGCGAGAAGGATTTTGAGGCCGCCGTCGCCAAGGCCAAGGCCGCCTTCGGCCGCTCCAAGGGCTTTCACAGCTTCGAGCTGCACAAGTCGATCGAGAAGCCGCAGCGCTACCGGCTGATGGTGAAATGGGCGACGCTGGAAAACCATACCGTCGACTTCCGCGGCTCCGAGAATTTCACCGAATGGCGCGGCCTCGTCGGCCAGTATTTTGCCTCGCCTCCAGACGTCGAGCATACCGAGACCGTGCTGACGACCTGAGGCGGCTTACGCCGCCTCCGCCAGAGGCGGCGCCTCATACGCCTTGAAATGGTCGATCATGACCTTGGCGATGGCGACGAGTGGCAGCGCCAGCGCCAGGCCCCAGATTCCGAAGACGACGCCGAGAAGGATCTGGAACGCGAACAGCGTGGCCGGCGGGATGTCCAGCGCCTGGCGCTGGAGGATCGGCGTCAGCACGTAACTCTCCATCGCGTGCACGCCGAGGAACAGGATCAGCGCCGATAGCGCCGGGATCCAACCCGAGGCGAGGCTCGCCAGCACCACGACGACGCCGGCGATGATGGCGCCGACCGTGGGGATGAAGGCGAGCAGGCCGGCCTGGATCCCCAGGATGAACGAGCCGGGGATACCGATGATGGCAAGCCCGATCCAGGTTACCGCCCCGACCGCAAGCATGACGATGATCTGCGCGATCAGCCAGCGCTCCAGCGTCTCGCTGATACCGTCGATGATGACGGCGGCGCGGATGCGATGTTTCGCCGGCGCGAGGAACAGCAGCCCGTCGCGATAGACGCCGGGCTGCGCGGCGAAGGACAACCCCAGAAACAGCACGATGAAGATGTTTCCCACACCGTGGATGGTGCCGAGCAGCAGCTTGAAGGTCTGGCTCACGATCGCTCCGCCGCTGGAGGCCAGCGCGCCGGCGCCGGGCAACGGAGCGCGCGGGGGCGTTGCCGGCGAAGGCGTCGAGTCCGACGGCGCATTGGCCGCGGCGTCAGATGGACCGTTGCCGAAATCGAAGAAGCTGGTGTCGATGCCGTGGTTCTCCAGGAACGACCTGACATGCGAGATCTGCGACTTGATGGTGCTGCTGAGCACCGCGGCCTGCTCGGCGATGGTCGCGCCGCCGAGATAGACGACGCCAGCGAGCAGCACCGCAAGCACGATGCAGACGATCGCAAGCCGCACCGCGTGCGGCAGGTGCACACGGCGTCCGAGCGCAGTGGTCAGCGCGTTCAGGCCGACGCCGAGCAGCATGCCGGTGAAGATCAGGAGCAGGGTGGCCGCAAAATACCAGGTGAAGACCAGTGCGGCGGTGAACAGCACCACCCCGACGCCGCCGACGGTAATCGCCCAGGCCAGATCGGAGCGGGTTTTGGGCTGTTCATCTCTGGAGATGGTCACATCATGTCCTTTTCGGAGCGGGCCGGGGCACTCTTTCGTGAAATCTGACCGGAGATCAAGCCTGGCCCGTGCGCCGGATTGAAGCGCCCGGGCCCCAGGGGCCACCGCCGCGGGCGCGCAGGGTGCCTCGGCGAGCATTTGCGCGAAAATAGCATTGCCGTCCCGCGATCCCCTCTGTTGAATTTGTTCCATCCGAGGGGCATGTTTGGAGAATCTTCTTAACGTGGGAGGTCGGAACGGGAGATGAGAAAGCCGGTCGTCGGCGTGATCGGGAACGCCAGTCGCATCGAAAATCGATTTCAGGTGCAGATGGTCGGCGAGCGCAATCTGCGCGCCGTGGCCGAGGTTTCCGGCGGCTTGCCGATGATGTTCGCGGGCTCGCCCGACATCACCGATATCGCCGCACTGCTCGATACGGTCGACGGCATCGTGCTTACCGGGGCCCGCGCCAACGTGCACCCGACCCGCTTCAACGTCGACCCCTGCGAGAAGCACGAGCCCTACGACATCCACCGCGATGAGGTCGCGCTGGCGCTCTCGGTCGCCTGCGTCGCCCGCGGCATTCCGCTGTTCGGCATCTGCCGGGGCTTGCAGGAGATGAATGTCGCCTTCGGCGGCTCGCTCCACCCCGAGATCCGCGAAATCCCGGGCCGCATGAACCACCGCATGCCCAGGCTCGAGAATGGCGAGATCCATCCCGACCCGACCGTCGTGTTCGCCGACCGTCACGACGTCGACCTTACGCCGGGCGGCGCATTCGCAAAGCTCCTCGGCTGCGAGAAGATCCGGGTCAATTCACTGCACGGGCAGGGCATTCTGGATCCCGGCAGGCGCGTGCTGATCGAAGGCGTGGCCGAGGACGGCACCATCGAGGCGATCCGCATCGCGGAAGCGGCGAGCTTCGCACTCGGTGTGCAATGGCACGCCGAATACGACCCGCAGCGCAATCCGATCAATCGGAAACTGTTCGAGGCGTTTGGCGAGGCGATGGTGGCGAAGCAGAGGGCAGTGGCGTAGGCGCAGATCTTTTGGCCACGTCGACATTGCGAGCGCAGTGGAGCCGGACGTGCGGCTGAGCGCCATTTCTCCTTTGAATTTTCGAGCTGGAATTGCATCCCGATGATTTGCAGATTGACCGTTGCGGCTGGTGAAATGGTCGCCGGTGGTGACGGCAATATCTCGGACTGAATAAACCAATCAGCAACGATTGGGACGCGCCGATTTTCGCGATTCCGATTCGTTCTTTGAGAACGAAGTGGAGTCAGATGCAGAACGAAAATCGACGGTGCCGGGGCCCGACATACATCTCTACGGTGCGACGGTGTAGCTGACGGCGCGCGGCCGATGCATTTCGATCCCATCCATTGCATTGCACAATCGCAGCAACCCATGCTGCCGCATTGAGGTTCGCGAACCGACCACCATATGTCTGGCAAGGGAGCCCTTGCCGTGTGGATCATGAAGGCGGCCCTCATAGCGGCGATCGGCGTCGTCGCTCTTGCTCTCTGCCTCCGTCCCGGAGCGGCGGAGGAGAACGGCCGTCTTGCAGTCACTGTCACGATCGACGGAGCCATCGGACCGGCGTCGGCGAGCTACGTGAAGGAGGCCTTGGCCACGGCAGCCGCGCGGCGCGCCGAGGTCGTGATTCTGAAAATGAACACGCCCGGCGGTCTCAACTCGAGCATGCGTGAGATCATCGCGGATGTGCTGGGTTCTTCCGTTCCCGTGGTGGGATACGTCGCGCCCTCGGGCGCTCATGCGGCGAGCGCGGGGACCTACATTCTTTATGCAACCCATATCGCGGCGATGGCGCCCGGTACCAACCTCGGTGCCGCGACGCCGGTGCAGATTGGCGGTCCGCTCCCGGGCCTGCCGAGCGGCACACCCGACAAGGACAGCAAGGACAAGACGGCTGAGCCGAAAGACGCGATGACGGCAAAGGTGACGAACGATGCTGTCGCCCTCATCCGCAGCCTTGCCGAGTTGCGCAATCACAACGCCGATTGGGCCGAGAAGGCGGTCCGTGAAGCGGCCACGCTCTCGGCCAACGGCGCGTTGCAGGAAAAGGTCATCGATCTCGTCGCGCGCGATCCGGCCGAATTGCTCAGACAGATCGATGGTCGCGTGGTCGAGGTCGCAGGCGGCAAGACGCAGCGGCTCGCGACGAAGGACGCCGTGGTCGAAGTCGTCGACCCCGGATGGATCTCCCGATTTCTGGCGGTCATCACCGATCCCAACGTTGCCTTCATTCTCCTGATGGTCGGCATCTACGGCCTGATCTTCGAGTTCGTGTCGCCCGGTGCGGTCGCCCCGGGGGTGGTCGGGACGATCTGCCTGTTGGTCGGCCTCTATGCCCTCAACCTGCTGCCGATCAACTATGCGGGCCTCGGCTTGATGCTCGTCGGGATCGCGTTGCTGGCCATCGAGGCGTTCAGTCCAACCGTGGTGATTGGTCTTGGCGGCGTCGTCGCCTTCGTGCTGGGAGCGCTCATGCTGGTCCGGGTCGAAGCGCCAGGCTACCGGCTGTCATGGTCGGTCATTGCCGTCGTCGCGGCGATGTTCACCGGCTTTGTTCTCGTCGTGCTCGGCGCGCTCAGGCGCGCCCGCAACGCCCCGACCCGGGTCGGCGCGCAAGCCATGCGCGGCCTGTCCGCCCAGGTCCTCGACTGGAACGAGACCGAAGGTCACGTCTTTACGCATGGCGAACGCTGGCAGGCGCGCGGCGCCGACAGCTTCAGGCCGGGCGAGACGGTCGAGGTCGCCAATATCGTCGATTTAACGCTGGTGGTCCGGCGTCCGAGCCCGGCCGGTGGCGAGGGAGGTCAACTCTGATGATTGAATATTCGATCTATGCGGTGCTTGCGCTGCTCGTCGTCATGTTTCTCACCCAGGCCGTTCGCATTCTCAGGGAATACGAGCGCGGCGTCATTTTCACGCTCGGCCGCTTCGCCGGGGTGAAGGGGCCGGGCCTCGTCATCCTCATTCCGGTCGTGCAGCAGCTCGTCAAGGTCGATCTCAGGGTGATGGTGCAGGTGGTGCCGCCCCAGGACGTGATCTCGCGCGACAACGTCTCGGTCAAGGTCAACGCCGTGCTGTACTTCCGTATCGTCGATCCCGAGCGCGCCATCATCAAGGTTGGCGATTACATGGCCGCGACCAGCCAGCTCGCCCAGACCACGCTGCGCTCGGTGCTCGGCAAGCACGATCTCGACGAGATGCTGGCCGAACGCGACAAGCTGAACGCCGACATCCAGGAGATCCTCGACAAGCAGACCGACGTCTGGGGCATCAAGGTCACGGGTATCGAGATCAAGGACGTCGACATCAATGAAACGATGATACGCGCGATTGCGAAGCAGGCCGAGGCGGAGCGGTTGCGGCGCGCCAAGGTGATCAACGCCATGGGCGAGCAGCAGGCCGCCGAAAAGCTCGTCGAGGCCGGCCGCATTCTGGCACAGGAGCCGCAGGCGATGCAGCTGCGTTACTTCGCGGCTCTGCACGACATCGCGGGCGAGCGGTCGTCGACCGTCGTGTTTCCGCTGCCGACGGGCCTGCTCGATCATTTGATGCCGCGGCGTGAGCAACCGTAGCCGGGAGGTCCTGCAGCCTCAAGCGCGATGAGATTGGGATGAATCGTCATCGCGCTCAAGGTTATTGCTGGAGCATGCTCCTTTCGGAGAACCGCTGCGCACTTTTCCGGATCATGCGCCAAAACGAAAAGGCGCTCCTCTCGGAGCGCCTTTTGCCTGCCGTTTCCTGTTCGAGCCGATCAGCCGGAATAGTACATGTCGAACTCGACCGGATGCGGGGTCATCTCGAAGCGCTCGACTTCGGTCATCTTCAGCTCGATATAGGCGTCGATGAAGTCGTCGTCGAACACGCCGCCGGCCTTGAGGAAGCCGCGGTTCTTGTCGAGGTTTTCGAGCGCCTCGCGGAGCGAACCGCAGACGGTCGGGATCTGCTTCAGCTCTTCCTTCGGCAGGTCGTAGAGGTCCTTATCCATCGCCGGACCCGGATCCATCTTGTTCTTGATGCCGTCGAGGCCGGCCATCAACATCGCGGCGAAGCCGAGATAGGGATTGGCGAGCGGATCGGGGAAGCGAACCTCGACGCGCTTGGCCTTCGGCGAAGCGGTGTAGGGGATGCGGCAGGAGGCCGAGCGGTTGCGCGCGGAGTAGGCGAGCAGCACCGGCGCCTCATAGCCCGGGACCAGACGCTTGTAGGAGTTGGTCGACGGGTTGGTGAAGGCGTTGATGGCCTTGGCGTGCTTGATGATCCCGCCGATATAGTGGAGGCAGGTCTCCGACAGGTCGGCATACTTGTTGCCGGCGAACACCGGCTTGCCGTCCTTCCAGATCGACTGGTGCACGTGCATGCCCGAGCCGTTGTCGCCAAAGACCGGCTTCGGCATGAAGGTGGCGGTCTTGCCGTAGATGTGCGCGACCTGGTGGATGCAGTATTTGTAGATCTGGAGGTGGTCGGCCATCAGCGTGAGCGTGTCGAACTTCATGCCGAGTTCGTGCTGGGCGGAAGCGACCTCGTGGTGATGCTTCTCGACCTTGACGCCCATCTTGGCCATGGCGCCCAGCATCTCCGAGCGCATGTCCTGCACGGAATCCTGCGGCGGGACCGGGAAGTAGCCGCTCTTGGTGCGGATGCGGTGACCGAGATTGCCGCCTTCATATTCGGTGTCGGTGTTGGTCGGCAGCTCCGAGGAGTCGAGCCTGAAGCCGGTGTTGTAGGGGCCGCTCGAAAAGCGAACATCGTCGAACACGAAGAACTCGGCTTCGGGGCCGACGAAGACGGTGTCGCCCACGCCCATCGACTTCACCATGGCTTCGGCCTTCTTGGCGATGCCACGGGGGTCGCGGTTGTACGGCTCGCCGGTGGTCGGCTCGAGCACGTCGCAGGTGATGACCATGGTGGTCTCGGCGAAGAACGGATCGATCGTCGCGGTCACCGGATCGGGCATCAGGCACATGTCGGACTCGTTGATCGCCTTCCAGCCGGCGATCGAGGAGCCGTCGAACATCGTTCCTTCGGCGAAAATGTCCTCATCGATCATGCTGACGTCGAACGTCACGTGCTGCCACTTGCCGCGCGGATCAGTGAAGCGCAGGTCGACGTATTTGACGTCGTTGTCCTTGATCGATTTCAGGACGTCTTTGGCGGTCTTCATGCATACCCCTTTTGGCTCTGCGGGTCGGTTTCCAGATGAGCAGATTCGTTCTCGCTTTCGGCGAGTTGGCGCAACCGCACAAACGAAATCAGGCCGCCGAAGCAGCCTTTTTTCTTTCAGAGTGTCGCAAGATTCGGGATAGCACCCGGCTCAGATAGCGTCCAGCCCGGATTCGCCGGTTCGGATGCGGATCGCCTCTTCTATGTTGGAGACGAAAATCTTGCCGTCGCCGATGCGTCCGGTTTGCGCGGCGCGGCGGATCGCGTCGATCGCGCGCTCGACCAGGTCGTCGCCGATGACGATCTCGATCTTCACCTTGGGCAGGAAGTCGACGATGTATTCTGCGCCGCGGTACAGCTCGGCGTGGCCTTTCTGGCGGCCAAAACCCTTGGCCTCGGTCACGGTGATGCCCTGAAGGCCGACTTCCTGCAGCGCTTCTTTCACCTCGTCGAGCTTGAACGGCTTGATGATGGCTTCGATTTTCTTCACTGCGCGCCTCCCGGCCTTTCGATCAAATAGCAACGTCTTCGTCAGGATGCGCTTTATCTCACGCACGATTTTGTCTTCGCTATGCCGGGACCTGACCAGCCCGGCAACAACGGCCGGCCACACCCAGATAATGTCAGTGAGCACGACGAACCGAAGCGGCTTCCTCGAAAGCAGGGTCTATGCCAAGTTGCAAATGCCCTGATTAATGGAGCGTTATCAGCCTTTTAACGAGCATCTCTGATAGGTGGAGCCGATCGACCCAAAATACCGCAGACTACGAAATAGGCAAACGGTTCAATATCTGTGCAGTTCGTTGCTCCGCGGGGTGGATCGGCGCGGAACGTGCCTGTTGAAAAGGCGTTTAAGACCAGGGAAGTGGCATGGAAGTTCTAACCACCGCGGAAATGCAGCGGGCTGATCAACTCAGCATCACGGCCGGCACGCCTGGCTTCAAGCTGATGCTGAGCGCAGGCCAGGCGGTCGCCGAAGCCGCCAACGCGCTGGTCGAGGAGGGGTCGATCCTGATCGTGGCCGGCCCCGGCAACAATGGCGGTGACGGTTTTGTCGCAGCCGCCGAACTCGCCGCGCAAGGCCGCGAGGTCTCGGTCATCCTGATGTGCGAGCGCGACCAGCTTCAGGGCGACGCAGCCTCCGCCGCCCGCGGCTGGAAGCAACCGGTGTTGCCGTTCAATCCGCAGGCGATCGGAAGACCTGCGCTGATCATCGACGCGCTGTTCGGCGCGGGCTTGAGCCGTCCCATCGACGGCGAGGCGCGCGCGATGATCGAGGCGATCAATGCCAATGGCGCGCCGGTGCTGGCGGTCGATTTGCCGAGCGGCATCAACGGCACCAGCGCGGCCGTGCTGGGCGTCGCGGTGAACGCCACCGAGACCGTCACCTTCTTTCGCAAGAAGCCCGCGCATTTGCTGCTGCCCGGTCGCATGCATTGCGGCCGCGTGCGCGTCGCCGACATCGGGATCGACGCCCAGGTGCTCGACGAGATCGCGCCACAGACCTTCGAGAACGATCCGGATTTCTGGGGCGCTGCTTTCCCGGTGCCGCGCATCGACGGCCATAAATACGCGCGCGGCCATGTGCTGGCGGTCTCCGGCGATGCGGCCGCGACCGGCGCTGCGCGGCTTGCCGCTCGCGGCGCTCTGCGCGCCGGCGCGGGCCTGGTGACGCTTGCGACCCCGCGCGATGCGCTCGCGATCAATGCAGCCGCGCTAACCGCCGTGATGGTTCGACCCGTCGACACCGTGATCGAGTTCGGCGAGCTGCTCGATGACAAGCGTTATAACACCTGCATGATCGGCCCCGGCGCCGGCGTCGGCGATCGTGCCTGCGATATCGTTCACACCGCGATCTCGGCGCGGCGCCATGTCGTGCTCGATGCGGATGCGCTGACGAGCTTTGCCGCAAGTCCCGAGCGGCTGTTTGAGTCGATCAAGTCCGCGGCTGAGGCCCAGGTGGTGCTGACGCCGCACGAGGGCGAGTTTCCACGGCTGTTCTCCGACCTCAGCAACAAGACTCCAGGCCGCTCGAAGCTGGAGCGCGTGCGCGCCGCCGCGGAACGCTCCGGCGCCGTCGTGCTCTTGAAGGGCCCCGACACCACCATCGCCGCGCCCGACGGCCGGGCCACCATCGCCGCCAACGCGCCACCCTGGCTCGCGACCGCAGGTGCCGGCGACGTGCTCGCCGGCATCATCGCTGGCCTCTTGGCGCAAGGCGTGCCGGCGTTCGAGGCCGCCAGTATCGGCGTCTGGATGCACGGCGAGGCGGGAAGCGAAGCAGGGCCGGGCTTGATCGCCGAAGATCTCACTGAGACGCTGCCGGCCGTGCACCGGCGGATCTATAACGCGCTCGGGATCGAGTACTGATGCTCCGGCCGCTCGCGCTCACCGACATGGGCGCGGCGGCGCAGGTCCATCGGGCCGCGTTTGACCGGGCGATGCCGTGGCTCGTTGGGCTGCACACCCCGGACGAGGATCACTGGTTCTACCGCGAGCGTGTCTTTCCGACCTGCCGCGTCTGGGGACGCTTCGACGGCGATGAACTGCGCGGGATCATCGCGTTTCGTGACGGCTGGATCGAGCAGCTCTACGTTCGTCCCGCCGCGCAGGGCCGCGGCGTCGGCACGGAACTGCTCGACATTGCCAAAGGCGCATCCGAAAGGCTCGAGCTCTGGACCTTCCAGCGCAACGTGCCGGCGCGGCGCTTCTATGAGGCGCGCGGGTTCAGCCTGGCCGAGGAGACCGACGGGGCGCGTAACGAGGAGAAGGAGTCCGACGCTCGGTACGTCTGGACGCGAACGAGCCGATAGCTCACTCCACACCGTACCACCGCACCAGCCGCGGCGCGGACCAGTCGGTCACGACGGATTCGATCAGCCATCGTCCCGGCCAGGTCGCGGCGAAGGCGATGCGCTGGGTCTGGCCGGGTTCGATCGCGAGCGTGTCGAGCCAATACGGCTTCCAGCCATCGTCGAGCCGGTCGAGCAAACGGAAATGGTGGCCGTGCAGGTGGAAGACGATGGTGATGGGGGCGGGGTTCTGCACCGCCAGCACGATGGTCCGGCCCGCCCTGGCGCGGAAGGCGGGAGCCGAGGCGGTGGAGAAATTGGCGGTCCGTGTCCATCCGGCGTCGAGGGCGCCGAGCGCGACATCGAACCGCAGGGCGCCTTTCAGATCGAGCTTTTCGGGGAGGTCATTCGAGGGCAGCGGCTGTGGCGGCGGCAGGGCCGCGCGTCGCTCCAGGTTGCCCGAGATGGTGAGGTGCCCGATCGGGCTCGCCTGCTTGCCGTCATGCAGCACGAACGCGGCCGATATGGCTGCATCGACGAAGGCGTCGGCGCGGGCGCCAGGGGCCAGCACCAGGGCGCCGTTGCGGGCCGGGAACGGCTCGGTCGGCTGTCCGTCCAGCGCCATCACGTGGACCTCGTGGTTTTCCAATTTGATCGCCAGAACAGAACGTTGCGAGCCGTTGATGAAGCGCAGCCGCAGCCGCTCGCCGACCGCGGCTGAGAGTTCAAATGAAGTTCGTCCGTTCAGCGTGTAGAGCGGGGTCGTGTCCTTGGGATCCTGGCCCGGCGGCAACGCGGTGCCATCCGGCCTCACGCGCCACTCTTCGATCAGCAGGACCTCGTCACGATCGACGGCGATGCGGCTGGTCTCCTCGGCGACGACAAGAAGCGGGCGTGCAGGCTGCTTCAGGCGGTCTTCAAAGAGGCGAAAGTCGGCTACCAGGGTTCCGGCGCTTGGTATTGAAATAATTGATGTTTCGGTCGCGTCAGGCGCGGTGGGCGCGCGCCCGCGCAGGGGATCGGCCACCGCCGCGCCATTGAGGCCGTACCAGGTTGGCGCAAGCGGGACAGGCAGCGTATTGCGGAAGGTCACCTCGCAGAGGTCGCCGCGCCTAAGACGGACGTTGCCGAGATGGCTGACGGCGGCCAGCTCCCAGATCGGTGCAGGGGGCTGATCCGGCTTCAAAGCCAGGGTCGCGGGGCGGGCCTGGAGCGCAAGCTGGGTGGTCGCGACTGGTGCTGCGCCGCCGCCAAACAGGCCCGCGGCAGAAGCCCCAAGGCCGGCCAGGACTTCGCGTCTGCTCGGGTCGAAAATCCGCGGTTTCATAGGCGCGATCCGGACCACGCCGCGCTGGATAAGTCCAGCCATCGTGCCTACCTGAAGGGTGCCTCCATCAGGCCATTTTTTTGCTGCGAACAGGCGGGCACATGCTATAAGCCCGCCGCTCGCGGCATCGCGGCCGGTCTTGATGCAAATTTACGCGGGCGTGGCGGAACTGGTAGACGCGCTGGATTTAGGTTCCAGTGACGAAAGTTGTGGGGGTTCGAGTCCCTCCGCCCGCACCAAGCGCTTTCAGCGTTTGCACGGATTACCGAAGGGCCTGCTCCTTGCGGATGTTTTTCCGTATGGAGCCGGTTCTGATTGAACCCACCGGCGCAGGGGCACTGGCCTCGCGCGCCGGACCGATTGATGACAGCGTCCCGACGCGCGCGTGCCGGGACCGAACGAGAAGAAGATTGGACGCCATGCAGGTCACAGAAACCCTCTCGGAAGGCTTGAAGCACGAGTTCAAGATCAGCGTTCCCGCGTCTGATCTCGACGCCAAGGCTGGCGCCAAGCTCGTCGACCTCAAGGACAAGGTGCGCCTTAACGGCTTCCGTCCCGGCAAGGTGCCGGTTACTCACCTCAAGAAGGTCTATGGCCGTTCGGTGATGGCCGAGACCATCGACCAGACCATTCGCGACGCCAACACCCAGCTGTTCTCCGAGCGCGGCTTCAAACTCGCAACCGAGCCGAAGATCACGATGCCGACCGAGCAGGCCGAAGTAGAGGAACTGCTGAATGGCAAGACCGACCTGACCTACACGGTCGCGATCGAAGTGGTGCCGTCCATCGCGCTTGCCGACTTCAAGACCTTCCAGGTCGAGAAGCCCGTCGCCGACGTCTCCGATTCGGACGTCGACGAAGCGATCAAGCGCATCGCCGACACCAACCGCGGCTATGCCGACAAGGGTGAGGGCGCCAAGGCTGCCTCCGGCGACCGCGTCACCATCGGCTTCAAGGGCACCATCAACGGCGAAGCCTTCGAAGGCGGCACCGGCGAGGGCATCCAGGTCGCGATCGGTTCCAACACCTTCATCCCCGGCTTCGAGGAACAGCTGATCGGCATCGGCGCCAACGAGACGCGCACGCTGAAGGTGTCGTTCCCCAAGAACTACATGAGCGAGAAGCTCGCCGGCCAGCCGGCCGAGTTCGAGACCACAGCGACGCTGATCGAGGCGCCGCAGGATCTCACCATCGACGACGAGTTCGCCAAGACGCTCGGCCTGGAATCGCTGGACAAGCTCAAGGAAGCCGCGCGCGAGCGGCTGGTTGCCGAATACGCCGGTGCAACGCGCCAGCGCGTCAAGCGCGCGCTGCTCGACCGTCTCGACGAGGCGCATCGCTTCGAGGCGCCGCCCTCGCTGGTCGACGAGGAGTTCAATCTGATGTGGAACTCGGTCAAGGCCGAGATGGACTCCGCCGGCAAGACCTTTGCCGACGAGGACACCACCGAGGACAAGGCGAAGGAAGAGTACCGCAAGATCGCCGACCGCCGCGTGCGTCTCGGCCTCGTGCTCTCCGAGATCGGCGAGAAGAACAAGATCACCGTGACCGACGACGAGGTCGGCCGCGCCGTGATCGAGCGCGCCCGCTCGATGCCCGGCCGCGAAAAGGAAGTCTGGGACTATTATCGCAGCAATGCCCAGGCGCTGGCCCAGCTTCGTGCACCGATCTACGAGGACAAGGTCGTCGACTTCATCCTCGAGCTTGCCAACGTGACCGAGAAGAAGGTCTCGCGCGAGGACCTGTACAAGGACGACGAGGAAAAGACTGCAGCCTGAAGGCTTTGAGACAGTCTTCTATTAAGGATGATCAGCGAAGGGGCCCAGCTAGCCAGATGGCCGGCTGGGCCTTTTTGCGAGAATCAGCTTCAAGTGCCTCAAAGGGCTCAGTGGATTAAGCCTTAATTCGTTCCGCACTTGTCTGGCGCGAATTGGGCTATATCTGTCGGTACATACGCGTTCTACCTCTCCCAACTTCCTGCATCACGGGACGTCCATCCGCCTTCCGGCACATCCAGCCCAACTGGTAGCCACGATTGGCGATGTCGGCCTCTAAAAACCCTAGGTGACTCATGCGCGATCCCGTTGAAACCTACATGAACCTCGTGCCCATGGTGGTCGAGCAGACCAACCGTGGCGAGCGCGCCTACGACATTTTCTCCCGCCTGCTGAAAGAGCGCATCATATTCCTGACCGGACCCGTCGAGGACGGCATGTCGACGCTGGTTGTCGCGCAGCTCTTGTTCCTCGAGGCGGAAAATCCGAAGAAGGAAATCTCGATGTACATCAACTCGCCGGGCGGCGTGGTGACGTCGGGCCTTGCGATCTACGACACCATGCAATTCATCCGTCCGCCGGTCTCGACCCTGTGCACGGGACAAGCCGCGTCGATGGGCTCGTTGCTGCTCGCGGCCGGCGAAAAGGACATGCGCTTCTCGCTGCCGAACGCGCGCATCATGGTGCATCAGCCTTCCGGCGGCTTCCAGGGCCAGGCCACCGACATCATGCTGCACGCCCAGGAAATCCTGAACCTGAAGAAGCGGCTCAACGAGATCTACGTGAAGCACACCGGCCAGACCTACAAGTCGATCGAGGATGCGCTGGAGCGCGACAAGTTCCTGACCGCCACCGACGCCAAGGAGTTCGGCCTGGTCGACAAGGTCATCGACAAGCGCGCCGAGGAGCCGGCAGCGAAGCCCCAGTAACGCGACCGGGGCTGCAACATCGATCCCTGGAGTTCGTCTTGGAATTCCTCTTGGATTCCCTGGGATCGCCAGGGCAATGTTGACGTTAACGGCCGACTTCGCGAGGGCGCAAAAAGACAGCTTTGCGCCCTGCGGCAGGCAGAAAGTTCCGCTTTCGTGCTTGTTTTTCGTGGCAATCCAGCAACGCCGGGGTGATTTCGATCACTTCGCCCGTGCCAAGACGTGAAATCACGGTATTGTCACGGGTAGCCAGCGCCCCCCCGATTAGCGAATTCTTGATAGTCGGGTGACAGCATGGTTGGCTACGACTGATCGGCTATGATCGCGGAGAATCGAGTGACCGTGATTCGCACGGGATGTAACGCGTAGGGTCTTTTTTGGTACGGAATTTGCTCTATTTAAGTCCTTTACCCGACAACGTATCGGGATGGGACGATCGAGCGGACGGGATCGAACCGCGGACGGAGACATGAATGAGTAAGGTCGGCACGAGCGACTCCAAGAACACGCTATATTGCTCGTTCTGCGGCAAGAGCCAGCACGAAGTTCGCAAACTGATCGCGGGTCCCACGGTCTTCATTTGCGACGAGTGCGTCGAGCTCTGCATGGACATCATCCGCGAGGAGAACAAGTCCTCGTTGGTCAAGTCGCGCGACGGGATTCCGACGCCGAAGGAAATCTGCAAGGTTCTCGATGACTACGTCATCGGCCAGAGCCATGCCAAGAAGGTCCTGTCGGTCGCGGTGCACAACCACTACAAGCGCCTCAACCATCAGACCAAGCACAACGACGTCGAGCTTGCGAAGTCGAACATCCTGCTGATCGGTCCGACCGGTTCCGGCAAGACGCTGCTCGCGCAGACGCTTGCCCGCATCCTGGACGTGCCGTTCACGATGGCGGATGCGACCACGCTGACCGAAGCCGGTTATGTCGGTGAGGACGTCGAGAACATCATCCTCAAGCTGCTCCAGGCCGCCGACTACAATGTCGAGCGCGCCCAGCGCGGCATCGTCTACATCGACGAAATCGACAAGATCAGCCGCAAGTCCGACAATCCCTCGATCACGCGCGACGTGTCGGGTGAGGGCGTGCAGCAGGCGCTGCTGAAGATCATGGAAGGTACGGTGGCTTCGGTCCCGCCGCAGGGCGGCCGCAAGCATCCGCAGCAGGAATTCCTGCAGGTGGATACCACCAACATCCTGTTCATCTGCGGCGGTGCGTTCGCCGGCCTCGAGAAGATCATCTCGGCGCGCGGCCGGTCGACCTCGATCGGTTTCGCGGCCCAGGTGATGGCGCCGGAAGACCGCCGGACCGGCGAGATCTTCCGTCACGTCGAGCCTGAGGATCTCCTGAAGTACGGCCTCATTCCCGAGTTCGTCGGTCGTCTGCCTGTTGTCGCGACGCTCGAGGATCTGGACGAGACTTCGCTGAAGAAGATCCTCACCGAACCGAAGAACGCGCTGGTGAAACAGTACCAGCGGCTGTTCGAGATGGAGAACATCGAGCTGACCTTCGCCGACGAGGCGCTTGGCGCGGTTGCCCGCAAGGCGATCGAGCGCAAGACCGGCGCGCGTGGTCTGCGTTCGATCCTCGAAGCGATCCTGCTCGAGACCATGTTCGACCTGCCGGGCCTGGAAGGTGTGGAAGAAGTCGTGATTTCGCGCGAAGTCGTGGAAGGAACGGCGCGTCCGCTCTACATCTACGCCGATCGGTCCGATCGCGCCGTCGAGAACGCCAGCGCCTGATTTTGCGGCGCTGGAATGCTCCAAACGTCTTTCATTGTAGCGGCTGCGGACATGTACTCCGCAGCCGGAATTGCGTCGCTTACCCAGTGCGTAAGCGCCTGATGGCGCGTGTTTTTCAATGACTTGACACCCCCCGGGTCGATAGCCACCTAATGTCGGCGGCGAGCGAGAATTCTGTTAAAGATTCGCCTCAGTTCCGATCCGGCAAGCCCGGTCCAACCTTCGCGTGGTAGACCGGTTTTGTGGATCACCTCGGCACCTTGTGGCGGTTGCGCATGAGAGAAGCGGACTGCGTGCGAGGGGGCAAAGCAAAAGGAAAAGGCCATGACTAATCCAAAACCCCGGCCAACCATCGTCCATGGTGAGACGCACGCTTATCCGGTGTTGCCGCTGCGCGATATCGTCGTCTTCCCGCACATGATCGTTCCGCTCTTCGTCGGTCGCGAGAAGTCCATCCGCGCGCTCGAAGAGGTGATGAAGAACGACGCGCTGATCATGCTCGCGACGCAGAAGAACGCGTCCGACGATGATCCGGCGCCCGATGCCATTTACGAGACCGGTACGCTTGCAAGCGTGCTGCAGCTCTTGAAGCTTCCCGACGGCACCGTGAAGGTGCTGGTCGAAGGGCTCGAGCGTGCGCGCGTGCAGAAATACACCGATCGCGCCGACTATTACGAGGCCACCGCAATTGCGCTCGCCGACACCGATGCGAAGTCGGTCGAGGCCGAAGCGCTGTCGCGCTCGGTCGTGTCCGACTTCGAGAGCTATGTGAAGCTCAACAAGAAGATCTCGGCCGAGGTCGTTGGCGTCGTGCAGGCGATCACCGATTTCGCCAAGCTCGCCGACACCGTTGCCTCGCATCTCGCCGTCAAGATCGCGGACCGGCAAGGAATCCTGGAGACGCTGTCCGTCACCACGCGCCTGGAGAAGGTGCTGGGCCTGATGGAGAGCGAGATCTCGGTGCTGCAGGTCGAGAAGCGCATCCGCTCGCGCGTCAAGCGCCAGATGGAGAAGACCCAGCGCGAGTATTATCTCAACGAGCAGATGAAGGCGATTCAGAAGGAACTCGGCGACGACGACGGTCGCGACGAGCTCGCCGATCTCGAAGAGAAGATCTCCAAGACCAAGCTCTCCAAGGAAGCGCGCGAGAAGGCGCAGCATGAATTGAAGAAGCTGCGCCAGATGTCGCCGATGTCCGCGGAAGCGACCGTCGTGCGCAACTATCTGGATTGGCTGCTGTCGATCCCGTGGAACAAGAAGTCCAAGGTGAAGAAGGATCTGGAAGCGGCGCAGGCCATTCTGGACTCGGATCACTACGGGCTGGAGAAGGTCAAGGAACGTATCGTCGAGTATCTCGCGGTGCAGTCGCGCGCCAACAAGCTGACGGGCCCGATCCTGTGCCTGGTCGGACCTCCCGGCGTCGGCAAGACCTCGCTCGGCAAGTCGATCGCGAAGGCGACCGGCCGCGAGTTCGTGCGCGTGTCGCTCGGCGGCGTGCGTGACGAGGCCGAGATCCGCGGCCACCGCCGCACCTATATTGGCTCGATGCCCGGCAAGATCATCCAGTCGATGCGGAAGGCGAAGTCGTCCAATCCGCTGTTCCTGCTGGACGAGATCGACAAGATGGGTGCCGATTTCCGCGGCGATCCGTCTTCGGCTTTGCTCGAGGTTCTCGATCCCGAGCAGAACGGGACGTTTGCCGACCACTATCTGGAGGTCGACTACGATCTGTCGAACGTCATGTTCATCACGACCGCGAATACGCTGAATATTCCGGGCCCGCTGATGGACCGCATGGAGATCATCCGGATCGCCGGCTACACCGAGAACGAGAAGGTCGAGATCGCGCGCAAGCATCTGATCCCGACCGCGGTGTCCAAGCACGGCCTGGACTCCAAGGAGTTCTCGATCGACGACGACGCGCTGCTGCTTCTGATCCGCCGCTACACCCGAGAAGCGGGCGTGCGTAATCTGGAGCGTGAGCTCTCCACGCTCGCCCGCAAGGCGGTGAAGGAGCTGATGATCTCCAAGAAGAAGTCGGTCAAGGTCACCGAGAAGACTCTGGAAGAGTTGCTCGGCGTGCCGAAGTACCGTTTCGGCGAGATCGAGAGCGAGGCGCAGGTCGGCATCGTCACCGGCCTGGCCTGGACCGACGTCGGCGGCGAGCTGCTGACCATCGAAGGCGTCATGATGCCCGGCAAGGGCAAGATGACGGTCACGGGCAATCTGCGCGACGTGATGAAGGAATCGATCTCGGCGGCGGCGTCCTACGTCCGCTCCCGCGCGATCGTCTACGGTATCGAGCCGCCGCTGTTCGACCGCCGCGACATCCACGTGCACGTGCCTGAGGGCGCGACGCCAAAGGACGGTCCGTCGGCGGGCGTGGCGATGGCCACCGCGATCATCTCGGTTATGACCGGCATTCCGGTCCGCCATGATGTCGCGATGACCGGCGAGATCACGCTGCGCGGTCGCGTGCTGCCGATCGGCGGTCTGAAGGAGAAGCTCTTGGCTGCGGCCCGCGGCGGCATCAAGACGGTGCTGATCCCCGAGGACAACGCCAAGGATCTCACGGAGATTTCCGATGCGATCAAAGGCGGCATGGAGATCATCCCGGTCTCCCGTCTGGATGACGTCGTCGCCAAGGCTCTGGTGCGGAAGCCCGTGCCGATCGTCTGGGAAGAGGACACCAAGGTGACGGTGAAGCCCGACGGCGACGAAGCCGCCGGCGGCCTGACCGCTCACTGAGATCGCAATTCGAAAAAATGATAAAACGGCGCCTTCGGGCGCCGTTTTTTTGGAGGGAAGAAGGGACGATCGCGATGCTGGTCGACGGGCAATGCCATTGCGGAAAGATCACCTTTGAAGCCGAGATCGACCCCGAGACGGTGTCGGTCTGTCATTGTCGCGACTGCCAGACCCTGACGGGCTCGCCATTCCGGGTGACCGCGATCTGCTCCAAGGCCGATGTGCACGTCACCGGCGGCGCGCCAAAAGTCTATGGCAAGCGCGGTGATAACGGCCGGATGCGCTTCCAGCACTTCTGTGGCGATTGCGGTTCCCCGCTGTTCACCAGCGGCGAGGGCGACCAGGCCGACGATTGGGGCATCCGCTGGGGCTCGATCCGCCAGCGCGACAAATTGCGCCCGGTCAGGCAGATCTGGTGCCAGTCGGCCGCGGTGTGGATCGACGCCGTGCCGCTGCTGCCGGGCCGGCCGGGGGATTGAGGGCCCTGAGGACCCTCGTTCCGTACTTGCCCGCACAGGGCAGGTGGGGATAAAGAAGCGCCGTGGGGCGGTTAGCTCAGCTGGTTAGAGCATCTCGTTTACACCGAGAGGGTCCGCGGTTCGAATCCGTGACCGCCCACCAGCCTTTGTTTGTCCAGCCCGGAGACATAGGTAACAGGTCGTACCTAAGACATGGGTGACAACCTCGTGCCGAACGGGTTGTCGAAGGGTTGCAGGGTCACTCACTCCACGCATTCGTTGGCATGGCCATTATTGCTCGGCCCGCACTTTCGCCGTCAAGCCCGCGCGCCAAGGGCGCGCCCCCTACGGGGCTTCGGGGGTTGACGGCTCAGCGCGGCCAAGCCGGTGGCTGCCATGCCAAGAATGAGCAAGAGTGCATCTCGGTCAGAGCGACAATGTCGTACCGGGAACATCGGTGACGGGCTTCGGGCCGAATGGATTGTCGAGGGGTTGCAAGGTCTTTTGCTCGAGGTCGAAGTATCCCAGATCGTAGTGCATGAAGCTGACGAGCCAAATGCCATCGTCGACTTCCTTGATGCCGAGCTTCTGGCCGGCCAGCACGCTCGAGATGTTGATCCTCTTGCGATGCAGGCAGAGCCGTCCGCAGGCCGTGACGAGGACGTCGCGGTCATGGAATGGATAGGACAGTTCGGGCAAGCCGTCATAGTGGCGCGGTGAAGCCGCATACAATTCCGCCGGACACTTCATGTCGAGCGCCTCGTGCGGTCTTTCCGTGTTGAATTCGTGAACGAAGGCATCGAAGCGGTCTTGTTGTTGCAGAATATTCGAGCCTGGCGGCCGGGTCGCCTCCTTCTTCAGCGTCAGGTGCATGCGCTCGTGACGGCCATTCTGCTGCGGATGGCCAGGCTTGATGCGTTCGATGGCGATGCCGAGACGAAGCCACCAGACCGAGAGCCTTGACAGGTTGAACAGCGCATTGGGGCTGGCGAACGGTACGCCATTGTCGGAGCGGATCGACAGCGGCAGCCCGCGTTCGGCAAACAGCCGCTCGAACGCCGTAACTGCCAGTTCCTCTCGCGTCGACTCCAGAGCTTCGCACATGAGCAAGAACCGCGAAGCCTGATCGGTCACGGTGAGTGGGTAGCAATAGCGCCCATTGCCGAGCTTGAACTCGCCCTTGAAGTCGGCGCACCAGAGGTCATTGGGCGCAACCGCGGCCGACAACCGCGTGCCCTGCGCCGGGGTCTTCCGTTCACGGGCGCGCTTGACCAGGCCCTGGCGGTCGAGCACGGCATGGATGGTGCTCTTGGCCGGCACCCTGACGTCACCATCCAGCCGCCGGACCAGGAGCTCGCGGATTTTGCGGGCTCCCCAATGTGGCTTCTCGGTTTTCAGGCGTACGATCAGGCTTTCGAGCTGCTGCGGCAGCTGGTTGGCGTAGCGGACCGGCCGCCGCGACCGGTCCGTCAGGGCCTCAAGCCCGTGCTCCTTGTACCGACCAAAGATCTTGTAGCCGGTCTTCCGCGATATGCCGAAATCCCGGCATACGTCCGTCATTGCCTCGCCATCCAACAGCCGGGCAACAAACCGCAGGCGCTCCTCCATCACCGAACTCGCTTTCCACGGCATCCACACCTCCCGCAGAACAAAAGCGGAAAGTGTAACCCATGTGTCCGGTACGTTTTGTCACCTATGTCTCGGGCCGCTCAGTTCGCGTCGCGGGCGATGGCTTCGCAGGCCAGCCCAAGCAGGCCGCCGAACGGGAGGCCCTGATGCAGCAGCCTAGCGGACACGAGCAGAACGCCGACCAGATCGCCTATTGGAACGGCCCAAGCGGGCAGCGCTGGGCCGATCGTCATGGGGCGCAGGAAACCTTGCTCGGACCTATTGCCGACGTGCTGATCGAGCACGCCAAGCCGAAGCCTGGCGAGCGTGTTCTCGACGTCGGCTGCGGCTCGGGTGCGACCACGGTCGCATTCGCGAAAGCCGTCGCGCCTGATGGTTTTGCGCTCGGCCTCGACGTCTCCGACCCGATGCTGTCGCAGGCGCATGCGTTTGCACCAAAGGGACTGCCGCTCGATTTCGTGCTGGCGGATGCGACGGTGCATCCGTTTGAGCCGGCGAGCTTTGATCTGCTCGCTTCACGCTTCGGCGTGATGTTCTTCGCCGATCCGATTGCGTCCTTCATCAACCTTCGCCGTGCGCTGAAGCCGACGGGGCGGCTCGCGTTCGCCTGCTGGCGCGAGCCGAAGGAAAACCCCTGGATGATGGCGCCGCTGATGGCGGTCTACAAGCACGTGCCGAAGATGCCGCCGGTCGGGCCGGAAGAGCCGGGCCCGTTCGCGTTCGCCTCCGAAGACCGCGTGATGCGCATCCTGAAAGGCGCCGGCTTCGTCGACGTGGCGATGGAGCCGCATGATCTTCCCATGGACATCGCCATTGGCGGCGGGCTCGATGCCGCCGTCGACGGTTCACTCCAGATCGGCCCCGCCAGCCGTGCGCTTCAGGGTCATCCGCCGGAGACGTACGCTGCGGCCAAGGCGTCGATCCGCGAGGCGCTTGCGCCGTTCCTGAGGGGGCAGAGCGTGGCGCTGCAGGGCGCGATCTGGATCGTGACGGCGCGGATGGGTCGGTGAGTCCTAAACCACATCATCCGGCGCCAGCGCGCAGCCATTGTCGGGATGCGTCTCGACCTGAAGCGTGGTGTGGCCGATGCGGAACGATATCTTCAGCAGCTGCGCCGTCTCCATCAGGAATGCATCAACAGTGCCGGCGGGCATCACGAGATGACAGGTCAGCGCGGTCTCGGTTGTGCTGATCGGCCAGACATGGAGGTCGTGGATCCCTGAGACGCCCGGCCGCGCCAGCAGGAACGCCTTGATCGCGGCGAGGTCGGTGCCCTTGGGCGCTGCCGCCATCGACATGTCGATGGAGCCGCGGAGCAGGCTGGTGGTGCCCCAGAGGATGCTGGCGCAGATGACGAGGCTGGTGACGGGATCGAGCCAAAGCCAGCCGGTCCAGATGATCAGCGCCGCCGAGACCACGACGCCGAGCGAGACCGCGGCATCGGCCGCCATGTGCAGATAAGCGCCCTCGATGTTGATGTCGTCCTTGCGGCCGCTCGCAAATAGCATGGCCGTAAAGCCGTTGATGAGGATGCCGATGCCGGCGACCACCATCACGGTGACGCCCGCGACCGGCTCCGGCTCGCGCAGCCGCAAAATCGCCTCCCAGCCGATCGCGCCGGTTGCGACCAGCAGGAACACCGCATTCGCGAGCGCCGCCAGAATGGTGGACGCGCGAAAGCCATAGGTGAAGCGGCCGCTCGGCACGCGCCGCGCCGCGATCGAGGCGCCCCAGGCCACGACCAAGCCGAGCACGTCGCTCAGATTGTGGCCGGCATCGGCGAGCAGCGCGGTGGAATTGCCGAGATAGCCGTAGACCGCCTCGGCCACGACCAGCGCGGTGTTGAGGGTGATTCCGATCGCAAACGCCTTGCCGAAATTGGCGGGCGCATGGACATGCGCGCGTCCATGACCATGGGAATGGCCGTGGTCGTGGCCATGATCGCCGTGATCATGGTGGTGATGACCGTGATGGTCGTGGCTGGCCAAACCTAGCGCTCCCCGGACGCTGCCAAATCAGGCGCCATTGTAGGCGTTTCGCCCGCGTCGTCACGCCGGAACAGCAAATAGAGGGCCGGCAGCACCAGCAATGTCAGCACGGTCGAGGAGATGATGCCGCCGATCACGACGGTCGCGAGCGGCCGCTGCACCTCGGCGCCGGCGCCGGTGGCAAGCGCCATCGGCACGAAGCCGAGCGAGGCGACCAGCGCGGTCATCAGCACCGGCCGCAGCCGCGTCAGCGCGCCCTCGCGCACGGCCTCCGCGATAGGGCGCCCCTCGCTGCGGAGACGCTCGATGAAAGCGATAATGACGAGGCCGTTGAGCACGGCGACGCCCGACAGCGCGATGAAGCCGACGCCGGCGCTGCGCTCTCCCGGGCCAGGGCAAACGGATTGCCGACGAGGCCTTCGATGGTCGCAACGCCGGCATGGAAGTTCTGCACGCCTCCTGCTCGCGCAGCCGCGCCTGGGCTACGCTGGCCTGCGCGTCGAGCACTTCGAGCAGGGTGAAGCGGCCCTGGCCGTAGCCCTGCGAGATCGCATCCGCAGCTTCAGTGGCCTTGGGGATCGCGGTCTCGCGCAGCACCGCAAACTCGCGCAGCGAGCCCTGCAGCGAGTCGTAAGCGCGGCCGGCGACCACGATCAGCGTGTTGCGGTTGGCCTCGCGCTCGACCCTGGTCTTGGCGAGGCTTTCCTGCGCCGAGAGTATGTTACCCTGGTTCTGGTCGAACACCGGGATCGGCACCGAGACGGTGAGGCGCACTGCGTCGTCATTGGTCTCGTTGAAGTGACGCCAGCCGGCGGCGATCCGCACGTCGGGATAAGGCCTCAGCCGCGCTATCAACAACTCGGCGTTTCGCTGCGCATAGACTGCGGTCCAACGTACGAGCTGCGGATTGGCATCGATGGCGGCGACGACGGACTGGAATGTCGGCGGCTTGCCCATGGTGTCGAGCCGGCCGGAGACCTCGCCGAATTTCGCAGCGGGATCGCCCATCAGCACAGCAAGCTCGCGGCGGGCGCTCGCCAGCGTCGCCTTGAAGCGCTCGCGATCGGCCTTCACCAGGGCGGAGGCGACTTCGGCGCGGCCGGATTCGGCCGGCGAGGAGGCGCCGGCCTCGACGCGGCGGCGCAGGAGCGGCGTCAGCTTGTCGATCGCTGCAATCTGCTCGTCGAGGATCTGGATGCGCCGCTGAGCACCGAGCACGCTGAGGAAGCCGATCGCGGTTTCCGACAGTACCTCCAGCCTGATCGCCTTGCGCTGAATTTGCGGCGACCTCGATGCCGGCTGCACCGGCAGCAATACGGGCATCGCGCTTGCCGAACAGCTCAAAGGCCTGGCTGATCTGGAGCGTGGTTTCGGCCGACTTGGTGCCGCGATAGATGCCGGAGCCGAACGAACTGTCCTGCTCATAGGACAGTTCCGGATTGAGCAGCGCGCCGGCCTGGATGCGCTGGCCCGTGGCGATGCCGACGTCGCGCTCCGCCGCCGTGAGGCGCGGGCTTGCGGCCAGCGCACGCGACAGCGCGGCGCGCATCGTCAGGGTCTGGGCGTGGGCGTGCTGCGTCAGCCAGGGGCTGACGAAAATCGCCATCGCGCACGCCAGGCGCGCGGCCGTTCGTCTGCAAGACATGAAGGTGACCTGTGAACAAAAGCATCGTGGGCGCACGCGGCGCCCGGCTGATCAGTTCAGGTCAGAAGTTTGGGGGGCGGGGAGTCCGTATCGGGCGCAATGCCAATCAGGGCAGGTGCGCGCTGCGCGACAGGCGCGGCAACGATGTGGGCCGCGGCTTCGGACTGCAGCAGCTGCGTGACTGCCACGGAGAAGCAGCCGTGGCAGTGATGGCCACCGATGGCCTTATGGTCATTATGACCGGCCGCACCGTCGTTGAGCACCGACGCGATCTCTGGGCCACCGGATGGGCTGGTCACATCGATATCGTGTGCGCCATGCAGCGCGCCCGACAGCAGGTACATCACCGCAACCAGCACAGCCACGAGCCCGCGCCAATTGCGCAGGGAGCAAAAGCTGTGGGGGCGGCGGATCGCGGTCACTGTTGCACTCAGGGTCCTGATCCGCCTGCCGTAGCATGGCGGTCGGAACAGTGTCGACCCGCAATAATGTTACCTGTGGGGAACTCGATGACGCACGCGCAAAACAGAATACGAAAAGACCCCAGCCCCGGGGCTGACCGGCTGAGGCCTTTCGTGCTCACAATCTTCATCCTTGGGACTTGAGCCTACAAGTCGCCTTCCGCGGGTTCGTTCCCGCTCGTCGCGAAAATTAGGAACGTTCGCCGGTCCCCCTCATTAGCGCCGCGGAGCATTTGAGGAGGATGGGACTATGGACGGACTGATCTATCTGATCGGCCTGATCGTGGTGATCATGGCGATCTTGTCGTTCTTCGGCCTGCGCTGAGAGAAAAGCTATGGCGATCGAAACTCTCGTGCGGGAAGACGTGATGGAAGGCGGCCTCATGGCCGCCGAGGAACGACGGAGCATCCAGTGGAGCTCCGTCATCGCCGGCGCTTTCGCGGCCGGCGCAATGTCGTTCATCCTGGTCAGCTTTGGCGTGGCCGTCGGCCTTGGCGTGAGCTCGGCCTCGCCGACCTGGCGTGATGCGTCGGCCGCGCTGGCACTGCTGTCGGGGCTGTATCTGATGATTCAGGCGATCGTCAGCTTCGGCTTCGGCGGTTACATCGCCGGCCGGACAGCACGACCGGCGCCTGCGCTGGCAACGATCGAGGATGACGGCGAGCGGCGCGACGGGCTTCATGGGCTGACGTCCTGGGCGCTCGCCGTGCTGATCGGCGCGACCCTGCTGGCGATCATCGGTGCGGCGGCGATCGACCGCTCGCCGATGCGAAGCTCGGCCGGGAATGCGACGTCGGCCGAGCCGCTGTTGAGCTACGAGCTGGACAAGCTGTTCCGTGCGCCGCGGCAGCCTCCCAACACAGATATGCGGGAAGCCCGTGCCGAAGCCGGGCGCATCCTGATGACGTCATCAAGCCATAGCGGCGTCGGCACCGATGATCGCGCCTATCTCGTGCAGCAGGTCGCCGCCTTGACGGGACTGTCTGCGCCGGATGCCGAGCGGCGGGTCGATGGGTCGATCGTCGCCTCCCAGACGGCGATCAACCGCGCTCGGCGCAATTCGGTGATCGTCGCCTTCTCGGTTGCGGCGGCGACCCTGATCGGTGCCGCCGTGGCGTGGGCCGCCGCCGTGGCCGGCGGCCGGCACCGCGATGGTGAGCCGCTGCCGAACTGGATGGCGAGCTCCAACCGCTTCCATCGTGGCCGGCGCGCCACGCCGGTGCCGTAACGGACGAGGCTTACGCCTTCTCCTCCCAGATCATCGCCAGATGCACGATGGTCTGGACCGCCTTTTCCATGTCCTGCCGGCTCACCCATTCCAGCCGCGAATGAAACGCGTGCTCGCCGGCAAAGATGTTGGGGCAGGGCAGGCCCATGAAGGAGAGGCGTGAGCCGTCGGTGCCACCGCGGATCGCGGTGCGCATCGGACGCAAGCCGGTGCGGCGGATCGCCTCGATGGCGTATTCGAGGATGTGCGGGTGGCGGTCGATCACCTGCTTCATGTTGCGGTACTGCTCGCGGATCTCGAACTTGTAGGTCGAGCGCGGAAAATCCTTCATCACATCCTTGACGATGGTCTCGAGCAGGACCTCCTTCTCCTTCAATCCTTCCTCGGTGAAGTCGCGCACGATGAAGGAAAGGGTCGCCTGTTCCAGCGCGCCTTCGATGCCGACCGGATGCAGGAAGCCTTGCTTGCCCGACGTCGTCTCGGGCGAGCAGCCTTCCTTGGGCAACCGCTCGACGATGGCCGCAGCGATCTTGATCGCGTGCTCCATCTTGCCCTTGGCATAGCCGGGATGGGCGCTGACGCCGGTGATGGTGATGGTGGCGCCGTCGGCCGAGAACGTTTCGTCCTCGACACTGCCGGCGCTCTCGCCATCCATGGTGTAGCCGAAATCGGCGCCGAGCTTCTTGATGTCGACATTGTCGACGCCGCGGCCGATCTCTTCGTCCGGCGTGAACAGGATCTTGATGGTGCCGTGCTTCACGTCGGGATTGTTGATGAAGAAATGCGCGGCATCCATGATCTCGGCGACGCCGGCCTTGTTGTCGGCTCCGAGCAGCGTGGTGCCGTCGGTGGTGATGATGTCATTGCCGATCTGGTTCTTCAGCGCGGGGTGCTCGGCGAAGCGGATCACCTGGGTCGTATCGCCCGGCAAGGTGATGTCGCCGCCGCGATAGTTCTTCACCATTTGCGGCTTCACGTCCTTGCCGGTGACGTCGGGCGAGGTATCCATGTGCGAGCAGAAGCAGATCACCGGCACCTTTTTTTCGGTGTTGGCCGGGATCGTTGCGTAGACATAGCCGTAATCGTCGAGATGGGCGTCCGCGACGCCCATGGCCTTCAGCTCGGTGACGAGAACGCGGCCAAGATCCTTCTGCTTCTCGGTCGAAGGCGAGGCCGGGGAATTCGGATCGGACTGGGTGTCGATGGTGACGTAGCGCAGGAAGCGCTCGGTCACGGTATGCGCGAAGGTCAGGGACATGTCTGATTAAACCGCCGGGGCTTTCAGGAGCAGGTCTTTTGAGAGCAGCTCTTTTGGGAGCAGTTCTTGGGAAGCAACCGGTATACCAGAAAAGCGGGCCGCGTTGCGGCCGGACGAAGGCGGATCAGACTTCACGAAAAGTAGCGTCAGATCGCCTCTTTCAGTTCCTTAACCGGGCGGAACGCGACCTTCTTGCTGGCCTTGATGTGGATCGCCTCGCCGGTGGCGGGATTGCGGCCGGTGCGGGCGGCGCGCTTGCGAACCTGGAGGATGCCGAGCCCGACGATGCGGACGCGGTCGCCCTTCTTGAGGTGCTTGGTGATCAGATCGACCATGTCGGTCAAGACGGCCTCGGCGTGCTTCTTGTAGAGGCCCTGACTCTCCGCGATGTCGGCCGCGAGTTGCTTGAGAGTGATCGTGGCGGGAGCAGCTGCCTTCTTCGCCATATCTGGCCTCCTCGGGTATCGCGCGGAAGCTTGCAGGGCTCCCAAACTGCCAAGTTCCCGAAGGCCTAGACGATTCGAGATGGGATTGACTACGCCGGCCAGCGGAGTGGGTTTCGCGTGATTTGTCAGGGAATCCACGCGTTCCCGCCAGCCCCGGACGAACGCAACGCGCGAGATTCGACGCAGGCGTCGTCAATCAGGCTGAGGACGTACTGCTAAGTTTTTGAAGATGCTACCAAAAATGGCGCGAGAGACGGGGCTCGAACCCGCGACCTCCGGCGTGACAGGCCGGCGCTTTTCAACCGCTCACCACGCTTGATCAAGCTGCGATTCGACTCCGGGCCCCCAAACGCCCAAAGCAAGACCCCCGATTCGACTCGGGGTTTTTGAAGGGTGGGCGCCAGGAGTCGAAACGATCTGACAGTCATTTCCGGGCTCCATCCTTGGCAACGCGCAGCACCGAGCGACCGCGCGTGCGGGCTTCGTCGGCGAGCCTGACGACGGCGGTCTGGGCCGGCAGATAGGTCGCCTGCAGCTCGCGGCTCTCGTCGATCGTGTTGGCCATCTTTGCGGCCAGTGCGGCCGGATCGACCTTGCCGGCGACAGCCTCGAGCGCACCGGAGCGGCGGAAATCCGAGACCTTCCTGGTCTCGCCGGGAAACTCGGCGACGCGCACCACCCGGAAATCCTTCGACAGGGTATCCTTGGTGTACATCGCCGGCGGCCGCGGCCGGCCACCCTTCGGGCCGGTCCCGCTGCCGCGGGTATGGAAGATCGGCTTGCTGGGATGCAGCTCGAAAGGCAGCTGCTTGATGTACCATCTCAGCAGGATCCGCGTCCGTGACGATAGCGTGCCGATCGCGCCCTTACCGCTCTTGGTGCGGTCGACGTCGAAAACCGGTCCCTGGGCATCCGGATAGAGCTTCGCGGTCGTCAGCGATCGCACGTCGACGGGCGAGAACTGCGTATCCCAGCAGACTGCCAGCGCGGCGGCGAGTCCGTAGTACTCCATGCGGATCGCACGCTTCACCAGGCGCACGGCATCGTCGTAGAGCCAGACCGCATCGCGGGCCTTTGGCGTTTGCCGGCGGATGCCGAGCGATGGATCCTTGCCCTCGACATAGCGCTCGCCATCCTCGCGCTTGAGCACGGACAGCACGCCATAGAGCGCGCGCCAGATCTTCATCGCGCGATGTGCCTCACGCACGCCGACGCCGCCTTCCTCACGCGGCGCGAGCAGTCCGGGAATTTTCGGATCGTCCGGATCGCCCCCATACCAGAGATCGAGATCCTCGAAAGAGATCGTGCGCGCGTCGACGTCGCCGAAAACGGGCTCGATGTACTTCCAGCCGCGCAGCCAGTCCTCGCGCGTGCGCGGCTTCTTTTTTTCCCAGGTCGCAGTGCCGCGAAATCGCGCAAAGCCTTCACCGACACTGTTGGGCGGGTAGATGCGCTCCTGCGAGGCCATGACGATGATCGGTTTGCCCTTCTCATCAATCTCGCCGCGCTTGTACCTCGCGAAGGTTTCGTCCCAGCGTGCATTCCAGCCCTCGGCAATCGCCCAGGCGGAAGGTCCGTCCTGGCCGCAGTCGACCAGCGCGAAGCCGAGCTTCGCCATCAATGTCGGTTCGATCTCGCCAGATTTCTTACTGCGACGCGCGAGGCAGGGCGCCCAGTAGCCCCATTTCTTGGTGCCAGGTGCGTCTCCTCCGCGTGTCACGTAGTAGCGGATATTCACCTTACCCATCCCGAGCCCCAGCCAGCCTTGCGCGAACGACGTCACGAGCGTCGCGCGCGGTGCTGACCGGAGTCAAATTGGGGCGGAAGATCTGTGGATGACGCGCCCGACGCCACGTGTCGATCGCGTCGAGGTCGTAGTTGCCCGTGGTCGGGTCGGGAGGCGGAAACCCGCGCTGGAGCAGCTCGGGCAGCTTCTCGTTAAACTGCGCCAGGGACAGCCAGATTCGGCGCGCAGCGACTTCGGGCGGACAGTCTCCGCCTGGCGGAAGATGAAAGCGCATGCTGCTCATCGCGTGCGCCCTTCCAGCTTGTCGGCCACCTCGAGCAGGCGCCGGCGGACACGCGCGAGAGCTTCCGCGTTTGCCGGCGGGCAGCGGCAAAGCTGCATTTCGATTCGCGCGGCGACGATGCGGCACCATTGGATCCTGCGGACCAGGCGACCGACCTCTGTGACCTCGAGCCCGATCATGATGCCCGATCCTCGCGGGTCCAGCGCAGGCGCTCCTGTTGCAGCTTCAGCTCGTTGAGCAGCGTTTCAGCGTGGCGGATGGCCTGCTCGAGAGAGTGCGCGCGATAGCCTTCCGGCTTCGACGAATGAGCCGCAGTGATCACATGCCTGGTGATCATAGGCGTAAGCCGCATAGTGGCGGCCACCGCCGCGGCGAGGGCTTCGGGCCGGCTCATAGCTCGAAGCCTGCAAGGCAACGAACGCAATAGCCGGAGTTCTCCTCAAGGAAGAGGAGCTGATGAAGTGCCGGCGTCTCCGAAACGGGGCATTGCTCCTGGCTGAAAAGGCGTGCCTCGCACGCGGAGCAAACCGGAGGATCGTGCGAGATCCAGAAGCAACCGCCGGGACAAGCCCGGTCGTCGGTGCAGCCGCAGAACTTACAGGCGAGGCCGGCGGTGCGCGGGCGCGTGTTCAGCTCGACAGGATCATAGCGCATCTGATCCTCCCGGAATAACGCGAAGGGTGGAGCGGGCAGGACGATTTGATACGCCATCTCCGGAAGCGGGAAGCAGCCGGCGCTCTTCTTGAGCTATACCCGCGTAAAGCCCGGGCCTCGGTTGCCCGAGAATGACCAGGTCGTGATAGATCGCCTCGAACTCGGCCTGAGGACGGACGAGCTCGGCGTGGACCTGCATTGCCTGGCGCTCGAGCCAGGACGGCAGAAGCCCGCCGCGATGGTGGAGCAGCTGATAGAGCGCGAGCACTGTCGCCGCCGCGCGCTCCATCACCATTTCGTGCTGGACCACTTCGTCCATGGCGCGGCGGTGGCCGCCGGCGGCTTCGCCGCATTCGCTGCACACGATGCTCATGGGGGCAATACCCTGATGCCCTTGGGCGCGTTGGCGGCGATCCAGCGGATCCAGTCGGCAAGCTTCTTCTCAGCGACCAGCTGGTTCGGCGCTTCGGGGACACCGGGCACAAGCAGGTGCTCTGTCCCAGGGATCTTGGTGCGCCGGCCGCCGACCACATGCGACTTGTAGCCGTGCCGCGCCTTGGCACTGATGAAGTCCCGAAGCTCCTTTTCAGGCCCGCGGGCGATGATGATGGTGCCTGGCGGGATGCGTGAGCCGAACGAGATCCAGCCTGACGCGTAGCAATAGGCGCGGATCATGCGCGCCTCCGCGTGTCCGCCCAGTCGCGCCCTGCCGGCGTGATAGTGCCCTTGGCTAAGTCGACGACGGCACCGCTGGCGAGACGAATGCCGCAAACTACGTCGACCAGGCGGTAATTATTGTTGTTGCCGCGCAGCTGATAGTAGTTGTCTTCTACGAGGCGCACCTCGAACCATTGGTTCGGCGGCGTCTGGCCCCAATATTTGCTGGACCGCTTGATGCGGGCGACGAGTTGCTGCTCTCCGCTCACGGCTGCACCTCGAGCGGCTCGGAAAAATCCTCGACCTCGACAAAGTAGCGATCGCGCTGCAGCTGCTTGTGCGCTTGCGCGAGGGTGGTGCGCGGCACGATGCCGCCGCCGATCCGCGCCTTCCATGGCGAGCGGCGGCCGCAGCGCATCGGGTTGCGGCCGAGGCCGGGACCCGAAATGTTGAGGTGCCGATCGCGCTTGCGCTTGACGCGCGCGACCATCGGCGTGTCGACCTTGTTGTTGTGCTCCTGGTTGCACTTGCGGTGGCCGACGCCAACGCGATTGCCGCCGAGCGCCTTCGGTACGGCGATATGGCACTCGTCCCACGCCTGGTCCGGCGTGACGGGCAGATCGCAGTGCGGGCAGATCGGGTGCTCGCCGCGGCCATCGATGTGAGCTGTGAACTGCTCGCGGGAAAACAGACGCTCCCGCGCTTTTTTTCCGAATTGATATTTGTACGCCATGGCTTCCCCTCATGAGCGTTGTTGAAAATGCGCGGGCCGAACTCCGGATGAACCCTGAGGCTGGATAGGGCCAGTTCGGCCCGCGCGATCGCCGGACGCCTACGAATGGCCGGCGAAGTCTCGGAAGGGACCGGCAGCGAAGCATCACGCTGCAACCAAACCGCAGAACCTACCTGCCGCCGGCCACCCGACTCGCGTCGGACGCCTAGGAACATGATCTCGAAAATCGGGATCGTCAATCGCAAATATCTCGAAAATCGGGATAAGCGAGCCAAACGAGAAAGTCGCAATTTCTCCCTGTGCAACTCATGGATTTTGGGCCATCATCGCCAATCATTAAAAACAGCAACAACTTTAATGACTTGGGGTGCGCCAATGACTGGGGTGCCGACGCCATCGCATTGGCGTCAGGCGATGGCGATCGCGGCGCAAATGCCACCTGATGAAGCGGATGCCTTGCTAGTGCTGGACTGTGTCGAGGAGATTTTGCGGCTGAGCTTCGGGTCGCCGCCTACGGCACCGGTGGATCCGGACGACGGTCAGCTGCTTCGTTTTCCCGGGGGGTCAAGCAGTCCTAGGCGCCGCGCCACGTCGAGCGGCAGGCCGTCTGGCTTTCCAAAATAGAGGTAGTCCAACGTCATACCCGGGATGCGGCGCACGATCTGCAGCGCGACCGGAAGGCTGAGGCGCGCGCCATTCTCGAATGGGTTGTACGTCTGGACCGGAATGTCGAGAAAGCGCGCAAAGGCCGCGGCTTCGGTGTAGCCGTAAGCTGCGCGAAGCGCCTTCAGGCGCCCGGTCTGTCCTGGAATTGCCTCAACACGCTGCGGACGCGCGGTCGGTCGACCGGTCTTCACCATGGGGCCGGAAAATGCCGCACGGACAGATTCGGGGCTATCGAGCGTTTCCATTGCGTTGATCTTCTCAAAAATCGGGATTATCGATTGGGGCATGCCAAAGCCCGAATCGAGACAGTTGAAGACTGCCACCGAGGTGATCGACGCGTTGGGCCAAGCCCGCGTGAGCGAGCTGACCGGCAAAACCTACAAGCAGGTGTGGGCGTGGCGCGCCGATGGCGCCTTTCCCGCGCGCTATTTCCTGGCGATGTGGTCCGAGCTCGTCGCGCAGGGCTACTCCGCTCCGCCGGGCCTGTGGGGGCAGACGATCTCGCGCAACAAGGAAGTGGTGCTGACGCTGCTCGCCCGGAAGTTGAGGGCTGCGTAATGGAATCGCGGTGGTTCATACGCGGGAGTCATCACGGCTGACGGCACAGAGTCGAATCGGGCGCAAGGCCCGCGCGTCCCTGTGGAAAACTTTTTCCGCGTTTTGTGTGTTGCGTTGCGTTTTCTCCTCTATCCCTCCAAGTGGCTGAGTCCGCAATGAAACTGCTGCGCGATCGTTGGCGGCGCACCGCCTTCCATCGATATTTCGCTGATCTTCCCGTCGTCGACCGGGTGACGTTCTACGTGGTGGTTGCGCTCATCCTCGCCGCGGCCACGGCCTTTACAGCGCTCGCTCGCACGCCGGCCGCGACAGATCTCTTCACGGCGCCGCCGTTCGCATTGCGGTTCGCATCGCGGTGACAGACCGACCTGTCCCAGATGCCAAAGCCTTCACCGCCGCCAAGCTCGCACTGGCGGATATCGTTCGCCATGACGGAGCGCTGTCGGCCTCGTCCAGGTTGATCGGCGCCGAGATCTGCTCGCTCGCCAACGAGCGCACCGGCTACTCATGGGCGTCGGAGCGATACCTCGCCGAGAAACTCTCGGTCGCCGACCGCACCATTAAGCGCGCGATCGTTGCGCTGAAGGCCGCCGGCTACATCGAGGTGACGAAGGCCGGCCGCAACAACCGCTACCGTCCGCTGTTTGGCGCGCTCGAAAAGGGGACAAAATGTCCCCTATCTGAGGCCGATAGGGGACACCAGAGTCCCCTTTCCGACGAAAACAGGGGACAAAAAGAGCCGCAACAGGGGACATTTTCGCCCGAAAATAGGGGACAAAAAGGCCCTCCTATCTCTTTAGAGATCTCTTTAGGGATCTCTTCGCGCCCGCCCGCGAGCGCCGGCGGCGCCGGGCCGACGGCATCCTCGCCCGATTTCGATCTCGGTCTGCCGGGCGTGGCCTTGCGGCAGCGTCTCGGCGACGACGTCTTCCGCTCCTGGCTCGGCAGGGTGGGCTTTGCGGGGGTGGTCGGGGACGAGCTCGTGCTCACGGCGCCAACCCGATTTGTGGCCCAGCACCTCTCAAACAACTTCGAGACGGCCATCGTCGCGGCATTCCGGGTCGCCTATGCGTCCGTTGCCCGGTTGAGGGTGGAAGTGGCCCCCCAGGCCGTCACCGCGCTCAGGGGCGCTCGCAAGGGCCCTGAGGACCCTGATGCCCGATGGCTCGTCGACATCGGCATCGCGACGGTCGCCGAGCGCATGCGGCTGCCGCGCGACCGGGCGGATCGACTGCTGGTCGGCTGGCTGAAGCGCTCCGGTCGAGACGCCGCGGGCCTACGGCGGATCATCGAGGAGGCGTCCGCGCAGGATCTCGTCGAGGCCCAGTTCGCCAACGTGCTCAAGCAGCGAACCAAGGCGCTGCTTTTTTCCGATCAGGTCGCCATGGAATTCCTTCGGCGGCCGCAAGCCGTCAAGCGGAGGGTTTCGTGAAGGCCACCATCACCAGCACCGATCGCATCGTCGAGATCTCGGACCCGCAGGGGCGCCCGGCGCTTGCGCGCGTCTGGGAGGGTGAGACCGAGGCCGGCATCGTCTTCACGGCCTATATCACGCAGGTGCAGGTGCGGGCCGGCCAGCGGCGCGAGGCCGAATTCAACCGCGACCTGGTGAAGAGCGGAGCGCCGTCGGCGGAGACGATCAAGGCGATCGAGCTGCGCTACGTCGTTTAAGGGAGGCTTCCGTGTGTGAAACTGTAGGACACTACCAGACCAGAGCGAAGGATGCCGCGGTAGACGCGTCCGGGACGGCCGAACAGGCGCTCGCAGATATGATCCACCAGGATCTCGGCGTCGTAGTCGATCCCGAGCGGCTTCGCCGGTTCATCCGGTCACGCTGGAGCCGGGTGCAGCGCCTGGCGCACCGGGTTCACGAGACCTAAGGCGCCGCTCGAACCCCGTACACCAACCGATTGCAATTCCGGCGATTTTCCCCACTTATGCGATGGGCGGGGAGGGGCTGATGCCATCGCGGAAGATGAGGGCCGGCGAGATCGGCTACGTCCGCATGCGGGTGCTCGTGGCCGCCTCGGATGCCTTCCAGGTGCTGATCGACAACGGCGCCACCATGGCGCTCACTGTATGGGTCCCTTCCGCGGAGTGCGCCCGGCACGAGGACATTGACGAGCTGAGACCGCCGCGGCACGCAAACCCTCGCCACATCGAACGTTAACGGATTGCAGACGCCTTCCGGCTAACCCTTCGGAAACAAGGGGTTATGTGCATGCGTTCCCACCCCGGTTCATTCGACCTTTCATTTTTGCCGCCCCGGGGGATTCGCCTGGGCAACGGCATGCTCCAGCTTCCGCGCGGCTGCATCGTCGAGCTCGAGGGCGGCCTTGTGCGGCTGCTCGGCCCATCCAGGGAAGCCGTTTTTGATGACGCGGCGACGCTGGTCGCCGGGTTTCACGTGAATCGCCCGCTCGCGATCGGCGCCATCCTGCACACGCCCTCGCGGCCGTCCGGCTTCGATCGCTGGCACATCATCGCCGGCGCCGAGGTCGCTTTCGCGCCTGGCGGCATCGACCCGTATTTTCCCCACCAGGTGTTTTGATGCAGGAACGCAGCCGCCGCGAGCCCGCCCAAGGCTTTAATCACCGCACGCCAGCCGTGAAGCGGCTCACCACCAGCTTTGACGACACCACGTTCGCAGAGATCCGCGAGCTCGCGGTGGCACAGCAGACCAGCGCGGCCGACCAGGTCCGCCAGCTCGTGGAATTCGGTCTCGAGACGCTGAAGCGCGCGAAGGAAGCGACGCCTGGTGTTTGATCCACGGACCTGCAAGATCGGCGATCCAGCCGGCTTCGTGAAGATCTCGCGGCCGATGCCGTTGCACTTGGCTGGGCCGTTGTTCTGGCACATCGTGCGGGCGCTTCCGCGCCGAACGCACCTGGCGGTGAGGAAGATGGAAGCGATCGGGCTCAAGCCCTATTTGCCGGTCCAGCACCGCTCGATCCCGGCCGGGCGCCGGCGCAAACGAGAGGTCGAAGAGCCGCTTCTCGGCGATCGCGTGTTTGTCCAGCTTCCGCTGACCGTTGAAGCGTTCTGGCGCGTGCGCGAGCTTCACGAGGTCGACGACTTCCTGATGATGATGGACGGTCTCAAGCCTGCGCTGGTGCCGGACCATGTCATCGAGATCATCCGCGAGGTCGAGGCGATCAAGGATCGCAAATACCGCAAGAAGCTCGCGAAGAAAGAGGAGAGCCCGTACCACCGCGGGCGCCAAGTGTGGGCCGACATCATGACGCGCCGCCTACTCGGCACGATCGAAGGGCTCGATGCGCGCGGGCGGATCGAGGTGAGCCTTGAGAGCGAAGTTTTCGGCCGGCGTAGCTGGCCGATCGAGCCGCACCTCGTTCGCTTCATCGACGTTTAACCATGCCCGACGGATTCGCCCGAGTTGTGAATCACCCTCGATTTCAGCGGCCGTATTCTCTTCGGGCAGTGTGAACGCGGCGCCAGCGCCGCGGGCGAACGCATCGAACTTGTTGCAAGGGACGTGTGGTCGCGCGGCAGTAGCCGTCACGAAGACCGATCTCGCGAGAGATTGGCTACGCGCGAAGCGTGCTTGAGCAGGGGGTGCGATGTAATGTCGTTCAGCGTTGAGTTTTACGCACGATCGCGCCTTCACGCGAAGCGCCAGCTCGAGGTTCACAAGTCCTCGCTGCCGGCGCCCGTTTTTGCTTTTCTGTCCTCGGCAATCGACAACATCCAGCCTGCGAAGGACGCGCAGCGCGCGATCTTCGTGAAGGCCACCGGCCATCTCTGCGAAGGAGGTACCTGGTCGCCGCACTCCAGCGCGACGATCGAAGTCAAGCCGATCGACATTCCGGACTGATGGATATCGAGGACGCGATCGAGGCCGCGGCCGGCGATCGCAACGCCCAGATTTCTGCAGATCCATGCCGTTCCCGATCGGCCAGGCTCGCCACGGCTCGTGCTCGATCGACAATTGCCGCCTTCCTGGACGTGGTGCCCGACGACATGACCGTGTTCGAGCTCAAGGAGCTGCTCGAGCGCGGCAACTGAACTTGCGGCGGCCTGGCGCGACCAGGACGCGTCACCGGCTCGAGACCGGGCGCGGCCAGCGGTGGACAGCTCGATTCTGAAAGCCGGATACCGGTCGGCTCTGCCGCTGCAGCGGAAAACCCGACCCGCGAGGTGCTTCATGGCGGACCATATCTGGCACCCGCACCGCTGCACCTGCATGGCGTGCGGCCTCACGGTCGAGGGCCTGCTCAACAAGCCGGACGCAAAGTGCAGCGGCAGGCTGCAGTTTCGCGAGATCCTCGATTGCCGGCCCTCGGGCCCGCGCTGGATCTGCGAGCCGATCGACGTTACCCGTCCTGTGTCAAGCTGGGGTAGATGACCTCCCGCGAGATCGTCGACCCGATGGCCTCGGTGCGGGCCTATCTCGCCGCCTCGAGTTCGAGTAGCACCAGGCGAGCCTATGCCTCGGACTGGGCCGACTTCACCACCTGGTGCAGCCAGATCCTCGAGCAGCCTCTGCCGGCCCTCCCGGAAACCATTGCCCGCTACCTGGCGCAGCTCGCCGACGGCGGCAGCAAGACATCCACCATCCAGCGGCGCATCGCCGCGCTCGCTGCGGCCCACCGGGCTGCAGGCTTCGATCCGCCGCCCACCAGCGCAGAAGGCGTTAGGGCCACGATGCGCGGCATCCGCCGCACGCTCGGCGCCAGGCAGACCAGGAAAGCTCCGACCACGGCCGAGCTGCTCGGCCGTGTGCTTCACAACTTGCCAAAGACCCTGCAGGGCTTGCGCGATCGGGCGATTCTGCTTGTCAGTTTTGCCGCCGCGCTGCGCAGATCCGAGCTAGTCGCTTTACATGTGCATCACATCGAGCGCCGCCCCCGCGGCATTGTGATTCACATCGCCGGATCCAAGACCGACCAGGAAGGGAAGGGTGAGCAGCTCCCGGTACCGAACGGCCGCCAGCTGCGCCCGGTCGATGCCCTCGATGCCTGGCTCGAGGCTGCCGGCATCACCGAGGGGCCGATCTTCCGGGAAATCGATCGGCACGGAAAGGTGGGGTTAACCCCACTTTCAGGGCGCTCGATCGCGCGGATCGTAAAGCGGGCCGTCAAGGCCTGCGGACTGGATGAGAGCATTTTCTCCGGCCATTCGATGCGCGCCGGCTTCGTCACCACGGCGCTCGCCGACAAGCAGGATCCGCTGAAGGTCGCGAAGATCTCGCGGCACAAGAAGATCGACACGCTTCGCATCTACGACCGCAAGGAAGCGGATTTCGACGATCACGCCGGCGGGGGGTTTCTGTAGATGGATGCCATCGGCGACATTACGCAGGCCTTGATGGAGAGAGGCGCGACCGCGCCAGCGGCGCCTGCGCCACCGCCCGCTGCGTCCCCCGTCCAGCCGCCGGAGGACTTCCAGGAGACGATCGCCGGAATTCGGCAGAACTACCCGACGCTGGCGCCCTATCTCGAGAAGCTCGCCATCCAGAGGGGCACTCCGAACGGGCCGAACGATGACAGGCAGCTGGAATTTTACCAGCCGTGGGAATCGGACAACCCGAATCCGGGAAAGCTGACCACGGAGCTTTACAACAAGTCTCTCGGCGGCCAGGACCTGCAGGAGACGATCGCCGGCGATATGCTCCACCACCTTGGCAGCGTGGATCCTGCGACAGGACAGCCGGTTGATCCCAAATGGATGGCGATGAAGCAGCAGTTGATCGCCTCGCGCGGCACGCCTCAGACGCTCATGGACGCCGGCGCCTACCAGCAAGAGAAGGCTAATCCGGCCTACGAGACCGCGCCGTACGACCAGTGGATGCAGAACAACAGAGCCGACGCCTATATCCGCGGGGCACTTTTCCCGCGTCAAAACCCGGAATGGCAAGAGCCGGGGATTTATAGCCCCGCGATGCAGGCGATCGCATCGCAGATGCGCGACTACTTGGCGAACAAATCGCCGGCTGGTGTCCGATAACAGCTCTTAACGGACACCAGAACTTGCACCGCCGAATCGGCCGTGATTCCTTCCTCGAGCGGGTGATTTGCCCGCGGCAACAGAGGAGGCCTCATGGCCACGACAGCGACGAAGCGGAAAACCGCGAAGGCGGCGAAGCCGAAGCGGCCCGCCAAGACGGCAGCTCGCCGGCAGACGCCGGCGCAATCGCGCAAACGTTAGATCCCATCGCCTGGTTGGGTTGAAGGGGCCGCCGATCGGCGGCCTCTCTCATTGTGAGGAGCTACATGCAGCAACCCTCTAAGATCGAAATCCCGCTTTCCGCGGTGGTGGCGATCGCCGGCACCGGGAACGACTTCGCAGCGGTGCTCGAGCAGCACCGCGCTGCGCTCGAGGCGCACCGCCACGGCAAGCCAGGCGCGCCAGCGCCGGTGCATCATGACCTGGTCGACACGCTGATCCAGCGAGTCCCAGACACCAATCCGGACGTTGCGGCGCGCAAACCCGATCAGTTCGTCATTGCGCCTTACGCGATCGTTGATGATACGCCGGTCGACCCGGCTCTGCAGCACACGCTCGACACGCTGCGAAAGACCATTTCCGGCTGATATTCCGAAATACCGCCGCCGGCGGACAGGGAGCGCGTGCTCAGACCACGCGGGACCGCATGATTTCTGCTAAGAATGCTGAAAAGCCGCTCAAAAACGCCAAACACGAGGCAGTTTTGCAGGCTTACGTCGCAGATCCGCAGCGTGTTGGCTTCAAGGCCTATCTCGTTGTTTATCCAAAGTCTTCGGACGCCGCGGCGAAGACCGGCTTCAGCAGATTGCTCAAGAATGCTGACTTTGCGAGACGGCTGCGCACACTTGCCGACCGCGTGACGGAGAAAGTCGTCGAGCGCGCCGTCATTACCACCGAGCAGGTGCTCGAGGAGCTGGCCAAGATCGGCTTCGCCAATATGGCGGACTACTCGGCCGTGACTCGGCTGGATCTCTCGGATATCACCCGCGAGCAGGCAGCCGCGATCTCTTCGGTCGCGATCGAGATCCCTCTCGACGGTGATGTTGAGGAGCAACTCGAGCCGCAGGCGCAAGGCGGCGAGCTGCGGCGGCGGCGGGGTCGCGATGCCTACAAGGTGACGTTCAAGCTCCACGACAAGCGCGCGGCTCTGGTCGATATCGGCACGCACCTCGGCATGTTCGAGAAGAAGCTCAAGGTGGACGCCAAGCTCGAGCTGGTGCCTGTCGTGAACCTGAATGCCAGCGGCCGAAGTAAGCGCTGAAGACGCCGAGCTGGATCTCGAGCTCCATCCCAAGCAGGAGCTCGCCTTCAATTCCGAAGCGACCGAGATCCTGTACGGAGGCGCCGCCGGCGGAGGAAAGTCGCACCTGATGCGCGTCGCCGCGGTCATCTGGTGCACGCTGATCGCGGGCCTGCAGGTCTACTTCTTCCGGCGCCTGCGCGACGATCTGATCAAGAACCATATGGAAGGCCCGAACGGCTTTCGCGCGATGCTCTCCGGCTGGGAGCGCTGCGGCTTCGTCCGGATCATCGAGGACGAGATCAGGTTCTGGAACGGCTCGAAGATCTATCTCTGCCACTGCAAGGACGAGAAACACCGCTTCAAATATCAGGGCGCCGAAATCCACGTTCTGATCATTGACGAGCTGACGCACTTTACCGAGGTCATTTACCGCTTCCTGCGCAACCGCGTGCGCATGGTCGGCCTGGCCGACAAGCTGCCGGCGGCGCTGAAGGGGAAGTTTCCGCGGATCCTGTGCGGTGCGAATCCCGGTGGCCTCGGCCATCAGTTCGTCAAGGCGACCTTCATCGACGGCGCTATTCCTTTAGAGGCATATCGAGCGGTCAAAAGCGAAGGCGGCATGATCCGCCAGTACATCCCGGCCAGGCTCGAGGACAATCCGTCCATGACCGAGCAGGATCCCGGCTACGAGGACCGGCTCAACGGTCTCGGATCCGAGGCGCTCGTCAAGGCGATGCGTGACGGCGACTGGGACATCATCGAGGGCGCGTTCTTCGACTGCTTTGAGAAGCGCCGGCACGTCGTCAGGCCGTTCGTGATCCCGGCGACCTGGTTGCGCTTCAGGGCGGGCGACTGGGGCTCCGCAAAGCCTTTCGCATTCGGCTGGTACGCGGTCGTCGGTGACGACTTCCTGACGCCGGACAAGCGGCTCCTGCCGCGCGGCTGCCTGGTCAAGTACCGCGAGTACTATGGTGTGAAGACGGACAGCGAGGGGAAGTTCAAGCCGGACGTCGGCCTCAAGATGTCGGCCCGCGAGGTCGGCATCGAGGTCCGCAAGCTCGAGGACGGTGACAACATCGCCTACGGCAAGCTCGACCCGGCCGCGTTCGCCCACAATGGCGGCCCGTCGATCGCCGAGATGATGCAGGCCGACGGCAGGGGCGTCACGTTCGACGAAGCCGATAACAAGCGCGTTGCCGCGCGCGGCGCCATGGGTGGCTGGGACCAGGTCCGCGATCGGCTCAAGGGCAACGAAGACGGGCTTCCGATGCTCGTGTTCTTCGAGACCTGCGTTCACACCATCCGGACGCTGCCGGCGCTGCAGCACGATGAGGCCAAGCCCGAGGACCTGGACACCACCCAGGAAGATCACGCGGCCGACGAGACGCGATACGCCTGCATGTCGCGGCCGTGGATCCGCAAGCCGCCCGAAGATGCCAAACCCAAGCCTGGCCCCGGCCAGGTGCCGCTCCCGCTGCCTCCGGTGGCCTCGAGCGGAGTGAGGATCCGCGTTTGATGGCTGATTACGACGATGACCAGGACGAACAGGCGCAGGATCCCGTCTCCAAGGCGGTGATCGAGCGTGATGGCAAGTCGTCGCGCAACTGGTTGAAGCTGATCGACGAAGCTCAGTCGACCTATCAGACTTGGCAGGACAAGTCGGATTCGATCGACAAGCTGTTCGCCAACCTCGAGCAGCTCGCGAATGTCGGCCGCGATCGGCAATTCCAGCTGTTCTGGGCCAATGTCAGCGTGCTGGCGCCGGCGATGTATTCGCGGCCGCCCGTGCCGGTGGTGATCCCGCGCTTCAAGGACCGGCGCGCGCTGCCCAGGCAGGCCTCCGAGCTGCTCGAGCGCGCCTCGATCGTCAACTCCGAGCTCGAGGACCTGCACGACGTCCTCAAGCAAATCCGTGATGACCTGGCGCTGAACGGTCGCGGCGTGCCCTGGCTGCGCTACGAGGCGACCGGGAGGGGCAAGGACTTCAAGGAGCGGGTCTGCATCGAGCACAAGGACCGCAAGGACTGGCTTTGCGAGCCCGCGCGGAAGTGGAAGGAAGTCGACTGGGTCGCGAGCCGCGGCTGGATGACGCGCAGCGAGATGCGCAAGCGGTTCAAGAAGACGTCCGGAGACGCGTATAAGGACGCCGTCTTCGCTCGCCGGCGCGAGGACAAGGAAGTCGACGACGGCCGCAAGAAGGCCGGCGTCTGGGAGCTCTGGAGCAAGTCGCAGAACAAGGTTGTCTGGGTCGCCGATGGCGTCGAGGTTGTGCTGGATGAAGGCGCGCCGCACCTGACGCTCGATGGCTTCTTCCCGTGCCCGCGACCGGCCTATGGCACGCTGCAGCGGCGCACGCTGATCCCGGTGCCGGATTTCCTCTACTACAAAGACCAGCTCGAGGAGATCAACGAGACCACCGCGCGCATCGCCGCGCTGCAGCCATCGCTGAAGGTCAAGGGCTTCTATCCTGGCGGCGCCGGCGACCTGTCCGATGCGATCGAGGCGGCCGTCAACGCAGTGTCGGACAACCAGGTCCTCGTGCCGGTGGCCAACTGGGCGCTGCTCGGTAATGGCTCCGCGAAAGACACCATCGTCTGGCTGCCGCTCGAGCAGGTCGTTACCGCGATCAAGGAGCTGGTGGCGCTGCGCAAGCAGATGATCGACGACGTCTACCAGATCACTGGCCTGTCGGACATCATGCGCGGTGAGACCGAGGCCTCCGAGACGCTCGGCGCGCAACAGCTCAAGAGCCAATACGGCTCAATCCGGATCAGCGATCGCCGGGACGAGATGGTGCGCATTGCGCGCGACGTGATCCGGATCGCGGCCGAGATCATGTCGGAGAACTTCTCGCAGAAGACGTTCCTCGAGATGACGCAGCTCGAGGTGCCAACCGAAGCGCAGATGGCCGAGCAGGCCAAGCCGCTGCAGGCCCAGCTCGTCCAGGTCCAGCGCGAGCTCGCCCAGGCGCAGTCGGACCCTGAAACCCGCGCCTATGCGCAACAGAACCCCCAGGCCGCGCAGCAGATCCTCGGCCAGGCGCAACAGCACATCGCCCAGATCCAGGGGCAGCTGCAGAAGCTCTCCCAGGTGCCGACGATCGAGAAGATCATGGCCCTGCTTCGCGAGCAGAAGCTACGCCCGTATGTGCTCGACATCGAGACCAACTCGACGATCGAGCCGGACGAGAACGCGCAGAAGCAGCGCGCCACCGAGTTCACGACCGCGATCGGCGGTTTTCTCAAGGAAGCTCTCCCGCTGGTGCAGACGATGCCTCAGGCGGCGCCGCTCGCGGCCGAGACGCTCAAGTATGTTGCCAGCCAGTTCCGGGCAGGGCGCAGCCTCGAGGCGGTGATCGACGAGTTCGCCGATCAGATGGCGCAGATGGCCAGCCAGCCGAAGCCGCCGGATCCGAAGCAGGCGCAGGAAGCCGCTGCCGCGCAAGTCGCTGCCCAGAAGGCGCAGGCCGATGCGCAGGCCACCCAGGCCGATGCGGCCGAGCGCTCGGCGAAAGCCCAGGCCATGGTCGCCGAGGCGCAGGCCAAGACACTCCAGGCGCAGTCCGATGGCGCCGATGCCGAGCAGGAGCGGAAGACCCGCCTTCAGGAGGCCGCTGACGCGGCGGAAGCGCGCCGCATTGAGCGTGCTGGCAAGATCGCCACCACGAACAAGCAGATCGAGCTCATGACCGCGCAGGGCGCGCGCGACCAGGCCAAGGACGAGCTGACGCTCAAGAAGAGCGCGCTCGAGATAGATCTGATGAACGCCAAGATCGACCAGGCCAAGATGCCGCCGCCGGCGCCGCCCGCGGCCGCGGCCTGATCCAAACACAGCCAAACAGAAGGACGCATCACGATGGCAGTTGCTCGCGCTGATACCCTTTGCCGTGCCGGCATTCCGGCCGCGCTCGCGATCGAGATCGATCGGCAGCTCACCGCCGGCGGACCGAATGCGATTCGCGGTCCGCTTCACCACCTCGGCGTGCCGCCGAACCAGGCGGCCGAGCTCGTCAGCCAGATCAACGCCGGCGCCGTGAGCGCGCACAAGCTTTGTCTGGCGGGATGGAATCCCGAGGTCGCACGCATCATCAAGACGGCGAGCGGGATCTGATCGATGGCTTGGCCGATCGTTCCAGTTCCCGCCAAGGGCGTTCCTGTCACTGACGCTACAGCGACTGGCCTGGGAACGCCGGTTGAAGAAGCCGCCAACGGTTTCGGTGTGGCTGTCACCTTCGTGGAGAGCGCCGGTATTCCGGTTGTCGGCGGCGCGGGATCGTTCGGCGATTTTCTGCTCGGCTTCGACGGCCAGATCGTTCTCGGCTTCGAGCAGGCCAACCTCTACGGGAGGAAGTGATGTCGCGGATCATCAACCCGCTGCGGGACGTGTGGCAGCAGGACAACCTCATCAACCTGCGCAAGTTCACGAACCAGCTCCTCTCCGGCACGGCGACGCGCAATGGTGTGCTCGAGATCTGGGGCTCGAGTGTCGATCGCGGCGTCGACGAGACCGCGTTGCCCTACAACTCGCAATACAACAACTCGATCGCGCAGTGGCTTGCGCGGCTGATGGATGCCCGCGGAATCCCCGCAGCTTCGAATAGTCTGTTCGGCTCCGGTACCACGACCTTCGCCGATCTGGCGGCGCGCGACGCTCGGTTCTCGAACGCTCCGGGCAGCCTCATCTTGGGCAGCAGTTCATTGCCTGGCGGTAACGGCTTTCAGATGTCGGCCGCCTCCGGCTTCGGGCTCAACTTTCCCGGGAATACGAATGCTGCCGATGTCTGGTGGATAGACAATGCGGCGGGCCGAAGCTTCAACGTCAACTTCGACGCCGGCGCGAACACGAACATCCCCACCACCGGGGTAGCTAGATATGCAAAAACGACGGTCACCGCTGGGGCCGTCGCGGTCCACGCGATCAATCTGGCTTGGGTTGCTGGCGGGGTCGTGGTTGCCGGCGTCGACGCCTATGACAACACCCGCAAGCAATTTCTCATCCGCAACGTCGCGTGCGCCGGGTTCACTACCGCCGCCTGTGTCAGTGAAAACGGCTCGCCCGGCGGCGGCCGTTTAACCTGGTTGGACACGGCGAAGCCTGACGCCGCCGGCGGCACGCTGGGGCTGACCAACAATTGGCGCAATAGCCTAGGTCCCGCAGCTAGCTATGCAGACATGACCACATGGGTTCAGCGGGCGCTCGCGAACGGGACAACCTGTCCGTTCTTGGTCACGCCGCCCTACGACGGCGGCACTGGCACTGGCGACACCGCCAATCAGGACCTCTACGTCGCGCAGATGTGGCGCGTCGGTTACGAGAACAAGGTCCCTGTCATTCCTTGGCGCGAGTCCACCCGCAGCTTTGCGATTGCCACTGCCGGCGGCTTCCTCGGCGATAACACCCATCTCACCGCCTACAACGGCGCCGTCGACGCCGCGCGGATGATCAAAGCCTGTCTTTTTCCGGACTGAACGAGGCCGCGCGCTACTTCGGAGCACCGATGGGTGTATTGAAATACGGGTCCTGTTTTCCGGCGATTATGAGCCTGATCGATCCAGCGGGCACGTTGGCAGGTTCGTCCGGCGCGTTCGGAGGAGAAAAGCTGCCGCCGTGGTCGGGCACCGACCGGCCGATCGCATTTGCTAGACCGTCGTACCCCTCTCTGAACTCCCTGGAAACTTTTGGGCCGCCGTTGGCGAAGAACGAGAGCCCCCAGGGCTGGGCTCCCCAGGCAAGTGCTTTCGGCAGTATGGCGCCGGTCTCGTCGGTGCGATGTTTGTCCGGGATGGGTTGAGGCCCATCAACTGTCCAACCAGTCTCGCGGAGAATGTTCGCGATTTGAAATGCGAGCACCATCGTGTCGCTCGCCTCGGGCGCGTACCAGACTTGGACCGGGCCGACCGGTTTTACCTTCGCGAGGGCTTCCCTCAACTTCGTTTCGTTCGCAATGCGTGGTGCTAGGCGATCGGCAAGTTGCTGAAATCTAAGCTGATACTGAGCGGCGCGTGCATTAGCCTCGGCGGCTTCCTTCTCGAGCGCGGCGGTTCGTTCATGGGCTTGAGCAGCTGTTGCGTCGGCATGCGCCGCTCGCTCCTTCGCGGCTTCGATACCTTCTTCTGCGCTTTTGTCGAAAAAATAAGCAGCTCCGAGCGTCGCGACCGCAGCCACCGCGGCGCATAGCCAAGCGAAAATTGCCGTCATAGAGCGCCTCCAGTGTGTGCAGGGGAGCCACCGTAAGCCATGTCTTACCGCGACAACTACAAGCTGATCGACTTTTCCAAGGAAATCGTGCTTCCGCCGAAGCGCGAGAAGCTTCCGCCGGCGCGATCGAGCCTGCCGGCGCCGCGCATTGCGAGCGATGTCATGGAGCCGGTGCAGAGCATGCTGGACGGCAAGCTCTACGATTCGAAGTCGGCTTTGCGGTCGACCTATCGCCAGGCGGGCGTGACCGAGATCGGCAACGACCCGGGTCGAAATAAGCCGTTCGTGCGCCAGTCGACGCCGCGGCGAGAGATCAAGGACGTCGTCGATCGCGCGCGCGCCCGTGTCGAGCGCGGCGAGCGCAACCTGTTCAAGGGCAAGTAGCCCGACGAACGCCAGCGGGGGCTGATACCCGACGCGCGGCTGGAAGGCCGTCACCAACCGCACCCTCTCAGACAGGACATTGCCATGACGACGGAAGTTTCCGCCGCGCCCGCTGCTGCGCCTATCGAAACCCCCATCCAGCAGGAGGTTGCGCCTCCGACGCCGATTGCGGAGGGCACGCCGCCCGCCGGCGAGGCGAAGCTCGAGCCGCCCAAGGAAGTGCCGTCGACGCGGGACGCGCTGCGCGCGGCTGCGGCGAAGATTGAAGCCCGAGAGGCCGGCAAGGTCGATCCCGCCGCGGATCCGGCAAAGGACGCCGGCAAGGGCGCGGATCTGACACGCGATCCGGCTGGCAAGTTTACGCCGAAGGATCCGAAGGCTGCCGATCCGGCCGCTGCCAAGCCCGCACCTGGTGCCGAGAAACCCCCGGCTGCGAAGCCGGACGGGCAGGGTGATCCTGCCGCGGCAAAGCCCGCTGCGCCGGCGCCGGCGTCAAACCGCACGGTTACCGCCCCCGAGCGCTTCTCGAACGACGCCAAGGCCGTTTGGGACACGGCTCCGGAGCCGGTCAAGGCCGAGGTCGATCGCATGCACCGCGAGATGACGCAGGGCATCGAGAAGTACCGGCCGGCGGCGGAGAGCTTTGAGAAAGTCCGCCGCTTCGACGACATGGCCAAGGCCTCCGGCAAGCAGCTCGATCATGTGATTGGCGAATACGTCAACATGGAGAACCTGCTCCGGACCAACCCGATGAAGGGCCTCGAGACTGTTTGCGAGCGCATTGGCGTCTCGCTGCGCCAAGTCGCCGAGATTGTGATGGGCCAGACGCCCGACCAGGCGCGCGCCGACAGCGACGCGACCATTCGCGAGCTGCGCCAGACCGTGCAGCGGCTCGAGCAGCAGGTCGGTGGCGTAACGCAGACCTTCGAGCAGCAGCGCACGACCGGGCTGCAGAAGCAGATTGAGGACTGGGCCGCGAGCCGGCCAACGTTTGACATTTACGCGCCCCACATCGCCGCGGAGATCCGCGAGGGCGCAACCGATCTCGACGAGGCAGAGCGGCGGGTATTTGAAAAGTACCCGCAGCTCGCCGAGCTCGCGAAGTCGGCAGCGGCAAAGCCCGCTTCCGAGAACCCTCAGGCCAAGCCGGCAGCCTCATCCGCGCCGGCGGCCCCCGACCTTTCCGCTCAGACCGAGAAAGGCAGCAAGTCCATCACGGGCGCACCGTCCGGCGGCTCAGAACCGATCGCGCGCAAGCCCTCCAACTCAATCAAGGAAGCCCTCAAACGCGCCGCCGCGCGCGCTTCGGGTTGATCCGTTTTCCTTAAAGGAGGGGTCCAGTGACCTCACAGTTGACTGCCGTCGAAAAGAACCAGGAAATCTTGTCGCTCGCGCTCGAGGACCGCTCGGCCGGCTACCAGGACCTGGTCTCCAACTCCAACGCGCTGCTCGCGGTGCTGAAGGAGAAGAACCGTTGGAAGGAGTACTCGGGCCCGATCATCCGGGAGCGGCTGCTCTACAACAAGACCGGCTCGGCCGTCTGGTACAACGGCTATGACTTCCTCAACTCGGCGCCGACCGAGCTGTTCAACGACGCCGAGTTCCGCCCGAAGATGTGCGCGGTCGCGGTGGTGTTGACCAACGAGGAGATCCTCAACAACCAGGGCACCAACCAGCTCTACGACGTGATGGAAGCGCACATCGCGGCGGCCGAGAACGAGCTCAAGGACGAGATGGATATCTCGCTGCAGGGCAACGGCACCCGCTTCGGCGGCAAGGAGCTCGGCGGCCTGCAGCTCGCGATCCCGACCGTCACGAACTCCGGCTCGTACGGCGGCATCGCGCGCTCGAACGCGATCTGGCAGACCTCGAGCTTCGACGCCAACTCCTACGATCTCACGATCGGCACGCAGGTCACCCCGACCACGATCCGGCCGTTCCTCAACAAGATCATCACCAAGCGGTCTCGCGCCAAGCAGTCCGCGGATCTGTTGCTGGCGTCGCAGGAGCACTACTCGGCGTATGACGCGGCGACCGTCGCGATCCAGCGCATCAACGATCAGTCGAAGCTCGGCAAGCTCGGCTTCCAGACGCTGAAGTATTACGGCGCCGGTCGCTCGCTCGATATCGTCCAGGACGGTGGCATCGGCACCAACATGCCGAGCAACACCACCTACGGTCTCGACACCGATAACCTCTGGATGCGGTATCACCCGGAGCGGAACTTCGACAAGATCGGCCGCGCGATGATGCCGATCAACCAGGACGCGGTGGTCCAGTACATCGGGTTCATGGGCGAGCTCACCATGACCAATCCGCTGTTCCAGTGGAAGTTCTACGACAGCAACCCCGCCGCTTAATCGCCTGACAGACAGCTCCCGCCGCGCGCGATCGCGGCGGGACTCGTCGGCATTCCTTCAAACCTTCGGATCTCAAGGAGAGACCACACATGGCTTTCGTTATCGAGGACACGCGGCTGGGTTGCCCGCCGATCGCGTCCACTCTTACGGCTTCGACCGCGGCCGGGCGTTCCACTCCCTGGAAGCTCGGCGACATCGTCCAGGCGACCGATCCGGTCTATGGCGCGGGCGAGTTCATCTACCTGCTCGGTGTTGCCAACACCGTGGTCGGGTCCGTCGTCACGTATGACGGCGCCAACGCCGGCACGCCGACCTGGCAGACGGCGCTCGCGCCTTCGACTGCCAATCTTGGCCAGCCGCTCGCGGTCGCCATGAGCGCGAACGTCGCCAACCAGTATGGCTGGTACCAGATCTCCGGCTCCGCCGTGATGGCGACGAACGGCACGCTGGCGGCCGGCCCGGGTCCCGTCTTCCTCGCCGGCTCCGGCCAGGTCACGTCGACCCAGGCGAACGGCAAGATGGTCAACAACGCCCGCAACGAGACCGCGACCGGTACGCCGGCCGCGAACCAGGCCGTCGTCAAGATCAATCGGCCCTTCGCACAGGGCCAGATCGTCTAACGACGACGGCTTGAGGCCGCCGCGGCGATGCCCCCCGCGCCGCGGCGGCTCTTTCTTCCTCGCTTTCAACGTCTCTTGCACCCTCTCAGAAAGGAACCACCACCGTGTCCAACCAGAACGACAACAAGTTCAAGCCGCCCGTCGTCACCTTCACCAACAATCCGGTGCTCAACGAGCCCGCCTCGCAGAAGGCCGGCCGCCCGATCTTCGATGACATGGAGGTTTGCGAGATCCGCTTTCCTGGCGACACCAAGTGCTGGGCCGTATTTCCGGCGCACGAGGCCGAGCCGAACGCGACTCGCGAGGGTGGCTATGTGATCACCTATGCCGAGCACTACAACGCCCAATATCTGCAGTTCAAAAACCAGAGCCAGCAAACCGTTGCCGGCACGCCATTGTCCGAGGCGCCGTTCCTCACCGAGGCCAAGCGCCGCGAGCTCCGCGCGCTCAACATCCATACCGTAGAGGCGCTGGCCGCGCTCGACGGTGCGCACCTCAAGACGCTCGGCATGGGCGGCCGCGAATGGAAGAATCAGGCGCAGGCCTATCTCGATCGAGCCGGCTCCAGTGCCGACGTCACCGGAATGGCGGCCAAGATCGCACTGCTCGAGGAGCGCCTGGCGATCGCCGAGGCTACGGCCGCGGGCGTCAAGCGCGCCACGCCTGCGCCGGCGGCCGCCGGAGACGAGGGCGGCACCGAGAAGTCGCTCGAGGAGTGCAGCGATGACGAGTTGCGCTCGTTCATCACCGCGCAGGGCGGCAAGGCCGCGCACAACGCCGGCCGGGCGAAGCTGATCGAGATCGCCACCAAGCTCGCCACCGCCGATGAGGAAAGCGAAGCCGCATGACCGTCCTCGCCGCCGCGCAACTTGCTGGTATCGCGCTGCTTGGCCGCAAGCCGGGCAGCCTGTTCTCGACCGACCAGTTCGGCCTCGAGCTCGGCCAGCTCGCGACCGAGGCGGCGAGCGCGATCGCGCAGTACTACGACTGGCAGAAGCTGAAGAAGCTCAAGACCTATGCCGGCGACGGATCGACCATCGCATTCGATCTGCCGCCCGATTACGACCGCATGCTCAAGAAGGGATACATCCACTCGCAGATGTGGCGGACGCGGAATTTCCGCAAAGCCGTCGACGAAGACGAGTGGCTGCTGCTGCAGGATATCAATCTGGCCGGCACTCCCGGCGTCTGGATCATCCTGGGCGGCCAGATGCAGTTCTTTCCCGCGCTGCCGGCGACGGAAACGGCGCGGCACTATTACATTTCGAACCTGATCGTCGGGACCGGTGATGGGCAGCCCGGCAGCAAAGCCACGTTCACGGCCGACGGCGACAACTTCGTGCTGTCCGAGCGCCTGCTCAAGCTCGCGCTGATCTGGCGATGGCGCGCGCAGAAGCGGCTCGAGTATTCCGAGGACATGACCAACTACGAGATCGCGCTGGCCGAGGAGGTCGCCAAGGATCGTGGCTCCAAGGTGCTGATCGTCGGGCCCGAGCGCTATCCGAGCGACACATCGGCGCCGTACCCGGGGACACTCGGCTGATGCGTAGGCCCGCCGCAGCCACCATGCCGAAGCCGAGGACCGCGAAGCCATCGAGCTTCCCGGCGCCGGTCGGCGGCTGGATCAAGAACACGAACCTTGCAACGCCTGGCGCGAAGCTGCCCGACGGCAGCAGTGTGAACGGCGCCTACCAGCTCGACAATTGGTGGCCGACGGCGACTGGCGTGCGGATGCGCGGCGGCAGCCAGCTGTTCGCGACTGTCACCGGTGGCGGATCCGGCACGGTCTCGGCGCTGTTCTCGTACGCCAACGGCAACAACCGGAAGCTCTTCGCCGCGACGGCCGGGGCGATCTGGGACATTACCGCCGGCGGCACTATCGGCGTGACCGCCGCTGGCGCCACCAGCGCCGCCTGGTCGGTGCAGCAATTTGCGACCTCCGGAGGCGTATTCCTGCGCGCGGTGAACGGCGCCGATACGCCGCTGGTTTTCGACGGCACCAGCTTTTCGACGACGCCGGCGATCACCGGGACCGGGCTCACGCCTTCGAACCTCTCGCATGTCTGGGAATTCTCGCGCCGGCTGTTCTTCATCGACAAGAACACGCTCAACGCCTGGTACTTGCCGGCCGACAGCATCGGCGGCGCGGCGGTGCAGCTGCCGCTCGGCGGCGTCTTCAAGCTCGGTGGCGCGCTGCTGTTCGGCGCGACCTGGTCGATCGAGACCGGCAACGGCCTGCAGCAACAGTGCGTGTTCGTCACGACGGAGGGCGAGTGCGCGGTCTATCAGGGCACGGATCCATCGACGGCGTCGACGTGGAACAAGGTCGGCGTTTATCGCATCGGCAAGCCGCTTGGTCCCAAGGCCCTTATCGCCGCCGGCGGTGACCTGGTCATCGCAACGAATGTGGGGTTCGTGCCGCTGTCACAGGCGGTGATGCGCGATTACGCGGCGCTCTCGCCGATCGCGATCTCCTACAAGATCGAAACCGCCTGGAACGACACCGTCAGCACCCGCGGCAACAGCGGCTGGGCCGCCGAGCTCTGGCCAACCAAGCAACTGGTGCTGGTGGTGCCGCCGGCGTCGACCAGCGGCGAGCAGCAATTCGTGCTCGGGGCGAATGCCCGGACCGGGGGCTGGGGCAGGGCGCTTGGTTGGGATGCTCGGTGCCTGGCGCTGTTTAACGATCGCATGTTCTTCGGCTCGACCAATGGCGCCATCGTCGAGTGTGAGGTGACCGGCGCCGACCAGGGCACGCCCTATACGGCAACGTGCGTCTCATTGTTTGATCCGCTGAAGTCGCCGGCTTCGCTCAAGACCTGCCTGATGATGCGCGCGGTGATCAAGGCGCCCGCGGAAATCACCCCGCAGCTCTCGCTGCAGGCGGACTATGTGGTCAGCCTGCCGACGGCGCCGGCGGACGCTGGCTTGCCCACCGGCTCTGTCTGGGGCTCCGCGGTTTGGGGCTCGAGCAGCTGGGGCGCGCCGGCGAACCTGGCCGTGTTCAAGACTTGGCAATCCGTCGGTGGGTCCGGCTATTCGGTTGCGCCAGGCGTGCAGATCACGTCGGGGTCGATCGTCTCGCCGCAGGTCGAGCTCGTGCAGGTCGATATGACCTATGACCAGGGCGATATCGTCACGTGAGCGCAATCGTGGTCGGCGACGACGTCGCCAAGTTCGTCGGCGATGGCTGCAGCACGATCATCTGCCCGCCATTCACGGCGATGGGGATCGAGCGTGACGGCGAGATCGTCGCCGGCGTCGTCTTCAACTGCTTCACAGGCCACGACGTTCACGTGACCGTCGCCGGCGAGGGATTTCACCGCGGCTTCCTGCGAGCCGTCGGCAGATACGTTTTCGATCAGCTCGGCGTCTTGCGGATCTCCATCACGACGGAGCAGGAGCGGGTGGTCGATATCGCAAAGCGGCTTGGCGCTCAGACCGAAGGCCGGAAACGCAACCACTTCGGGAGGGGCCGGCACGCGATCGTGCTCGGCATCCTCAAAGAGGACTGGAAGTTCTGATGGACAGCCCCACGCCTCCGGCCGCACCGGACCCGACTGCCACTGCGACTGCGCAGGGCAACATGAACACGAACACGGCGATCACTCAGCAGTTGCTGAACCAGACCAACCAGGTCACGCCGTACGGCAACCTCACCTATAGCCAGAACGGCAATTCGACGTTCACCGGCGCCGACGGCAAGTCGTACACGGTGCCGCAGTTCACGGCGACGCAGACGCTGACGCCCGCGCAGCAGCAGCTGCTCGATCTCACCAACACGACGAAGAAGAACCTCGGGCAGATCGGCGTCGACCAATCGGCCAAGATCGGCTCGCTGCTCGGCACCAACCTCAACCTCAATACCGCGACCGAGGACAAGATCGACCAGCTGGGCGCGGCCCGCCTCGATCCGCAGTTCGCGCGCTCGGAAGACGCGCTCAGGACGCAGCTTTCGAACCGAGGCATTCAGCCGGGATCGCAGGCCTGGAATGCGGAGATGACGCAATTCCAGCAGGGCAAGAACGACGCCTATAACCAGCTGTACCTGTCGGGCCGCGGTCAGGGTGCGCAGGAGGCGCTTACCGAGCGCAACCAGCCGATCAACGAGATCTCGGCGCTGCTTTCGGGCTCCCAGGTCTCGCAGCCGAACTATACCTCGACGCCGACCACCAACGTCGCCGGCGTCGATTACACCGGCTTGGTCAACAACAACTTCAATCAGCAGATGTCGCTCTACAACAATCAGCTGCAGTCCAATAACGCCACCATGGGCGGGCTGTTCGGCCTGGGGGGCACGCTCGGCGCGGCCGGCATCAACGCCATGAAGAGCCCAGCGACGTCGTTTCTGATGTTCTCCGATCGCCGCCTGAAATCGGACATCGTGCCGGTCGGCCGGCTGCCCAATGGGCTCGCCGTCTACGACTACACGATCTTCGGCCGCGGCGAGCGCGGCGTCATGGCCGATGAAGTCGAGCAGCTCCTGCCCGAGGCGGTCTCGGTCCATCCGAGCGGCTTCAAGATGGTCGATTACTCCCGGCTCGGCGGAGCCGAGGCCGCGATGGGAGCAATCTGATGGCGGACACCGATACCCCCTTCGTCTGGGGCGCCGGCGGCGAGCAGCTCACGCCTGGTCAGCTCTCGAGCCGGCGCAAGATCGCCGAGGCCATGATGGCCCAGGGCATGGATTCGTCCCCGATCCGCTCGCCCTGGCAGGGCGTCGACCGCATGGCCAAGGCGATGTTCGGCGCCTACCAGACCCGCCAGGCTGACGACCAGGAGGCGGCCGCCCGGCAGGGAGCGATTGCCCAGCTCATGTCCGCACTCGGTGGCCCGAGCGCAGCCGGCTCACCGGTGGCCGCCGCAAGCCCGTCTGGAGGCCTTCCTGCGACCCCGGCCGGTGCACCAGCCGCGTCCGCAGCGGCTCCGGCCCCTCCTGGCGACGCTGCCGCAGCGATCGCAAGCATCGAGAGCGGCGGCAAGTACGATCTGCTCGGGCCCGTCACCAAGACCGGGGATCGGGCCTACGGCAAGTACCAGGTCATGGGCGCCAACGTCCCGCAGTGGACCAAGACCCATCTTGGCCAGGCCATGACGCCGGAACAGTTCCTCGCCAGTCCTGAGGCGCAAGACGCGGTCTTCAAAGGCCAGTTCGGGCAATACGCGCAGAAATACGGACCCGAGGGCGCCGCCAAGGCGTGGTTTGCCGGCGAGCACGGGATGACGAACCCGAACGCCAGGGATCAGCTTGGCACGACGGTGCAGGCCTACGCGGATCGGTTCAGCAAGGCCTATGGCGCTCCAGCGCCGGCCGCCGTGACGGATCCCGCGGCGTTGCCGGTCAACGCTCAGTCGGCAGAGGGCGCCGCCATCCCCGGCCAGCCATCGGCGGGCGTGCAGACCGTCATGAGCGCGATGCCCCAGGGCGGCAGCGCCGCAGCGCCTGTCCCGCCGGCGTCGGTAACGCGGGCGCGGCCTGGCGTGGCAGCCCTCGTGAGCGCCATGTCCAATCCGTTCCTGCCGCCATCGATGGCGGCGATCGCGGCCGCGCAGCTGAAGCCGCGCGAGATGCACAACCAGGTGACGGACGCCGACGGCAACATCTGGGACGTCAACCAGACCACGGGCCAGCGCACGGTGGCGCTGCAGCGTCAGTCTGCCTACGGCAAGCCCTACCGCGACGACGACGGCAATCTTGTCCAGCGTGACAACGCCGGCAAGATCTCGGTGATCTCGGCAGCCGACAAGACGCCCAACAGCGTCAGCGAGTACAAATATTATACCGACAACTTCAAGCCGTCGGCTGACCAGCAGGCGCCGATGGACTATGCGACCTGGTCGACGGCCAAGGCGCGCGCCGCCGCGACGAACATCACCAACAACGTCGACATGAATTCCGGCACCACCTACGACAAGCAGCTCGCCGAAGGCCTCGGCAAGGTGCACGCGGGCCTCGCGACCGGCGTCGAAGATGCACAGACGCGTGCGCGAGATATCTCGGCGATGCAGGGCGCCGTCGACGCCATCCAGAAAAACGGCGGTACCACCGGCGGCCTCGCACCCGAGCAGACGCTGCGGATCCAGAAGGCGCTCAATTCCGGCGCAGCGGCGATGGGTCTCGACAAGGTGTTTGACGAGAAGGAGCTCTCCGACAAGGAGTTCCTCACGAAGTTCAACCGCTCGATGGCGGGCGCCGCGGCCAAGAGCGCCGTCGGCAGCCGCGTCACCAACTTCGAAATGTCGAACTACCTCAAGGCCAATCCTGGCCTCGACATGTCGGTCACCGGCAACCAGCGCCTGCTCGGCATTCAGGCCCAGATCGAGCAGCGCAACATCGCGGTCGGCAACGCAATCCGCGAGGCAACAGCGCAGGCGATCAGCCAGGGCAAGAAGATCGATCCCGTCACGGTGCAGAAGATCATCACCGACTACGACAACAAGAACCACGTTTCGGATCCCGTCACCGGCCAGGATCTGACGCAGAGCTACGTGCTGCCGGAATTTCAGCAGGGCGGCACGAACCCAAGCCTCGCCGCGGGTCATGACGCCAACCTCGGCAAGATCCGCAAATACAATCCGCAGACCGGAGCGCTCGAGTAATGGCCGACCCGATCCGCATCGGAGCTCCGGACGGCACCGTCATCGAGTTTCCTTCGGGGACCGGCGACGACGTGATCAAGCGCGTCATGGCGCAGAATTTCCCGGCACAGGCGCCATCGCCTCAGGCGCCCGCGACCGCGGCGCCGGCGCACCATGACAAGGGCTGGCTGGAAAGTGCCGACGACCTGGTCCGCGCTGTCGCCAATGGGATGACCTTCGGCCTGGCCGATCGCTTCGCCGCCGCGGCGTCGTCCGCGACCGGCATTGGCGGCCAGCCAATGGGCCTCAAGGATCTCGTCACCGGCGCCGGCAATGACTACGCCTCGAACCTCGAGCGCGAACGCCGGCGGACCGACGCGTTCCGGGAAGAGCACCCGTATATCGCCCCCGGCTTGAACATGGTCGGCAGCATGGCGGTCCCGATGGGCGCGATCGGCGCGGCCGCGAAGGGCGGTTCGCTCGGCATCAAGACTTTGCGGGCCTATGCCGCCGGCGGCGGCATCGGCACGATCGCGGGCGCGCTCGAATCCCGCGACTGGACCGATCCGGGCCAGGTTGCCAGGGATGCCGTAGTCGGCGGCCTGGGGGGCGCCACGATCGGCGCGGTGATCCCCGGCGCCTCGCGCGTGATCGGCAAGGGCGTCGAGGCCGTCACAAACGCTGTTCGCGGCCGCGCCGACGGCATGTCCCGCAGCGCGACCAATCACCTCGTCGATGCGATGAGGGCCGACACGCCGGCTGCCGCGCAGGCCGAACTCAGGCGTCTCGGGCCCGACGCCATGATGGCGGACGCCGGTCCGGCCTTCCTTGGCAAGACACAGGGCGCTTCGCTCAACTCCGACGAAGGGCGCAACGTGATCTTCAACGCGCTCGAGGCGCGGGACAAAGGCACCAACCAGCGCATCATGTCGGACGTCGAGCACGCGCTCGGGCCGGCTGAAGATCCGCAGACGGTGACCAACAACATCATCAACACCCGCAGTAGGCTCGACGAAGCCAACTACGGCCATGCGTTCCAGAACAATCCCCAGGTGCGCACCGCGCCCTTGATGATCAATATCGAGGACGCGATCCTGTCGTCGCCCGAGCGCAGCGCCGAGCGCCGCGCGCTGGAGAACCTGCAGCAGATGCTGACGCGCGACCAGCGTGTTCCGCGGCTCGGCGCCGACGGCCGGCAGATGCATGACACCAACAACCAGCCGCTGTTCGATACGATCAGGGTCAACCAGGGCAGCGCCGAAGTTCTCCACAAGGTCAAGCAGGAGCTCGACAACGTCATCGAGCACGAGCTGCCCGGCCTCGGCGTCCAGGCCGGCGCCCTGCGCAACAAGGAAGGCGCACTCAAGCGCTTCCGCTTCGAGCTCAACCAGGCGATCGAGGACCAGGTGCCTGGCTACGCGCACGCCAACGAGGTCTCGGCGCGCCTGGCGCAGCGGGCCGAGGCCGTGAAGGCCGGGACCCAGTATCTCGGCGAGGGCAAGACGACGCCGTCGCCGGCGCGCTTCCAGGACGAATTCGAGCAGCGCGAGCTCGGCGAACGCATCGCGCTGGGAAAGGGCAGCCGCGGCGATATCGAGCGCCAGCTCGGCACCAAGGCCAACGACCTGGTCGCGCTCAAGCAGGCGCTGCAGGGCGAGGGCGGCTGGAATACCGCCAAGATCGGCATCGTGCACGGCGATGATGCTGCCAACGAGCTCATGGCCAGCGTCGACCGCAACCTGAAATTCCGCGACACCCACAACAAGGTGTCGCAGAATTCGCAAACCGAGATCCGGCGCGCGGCGCGCGAGCAGATGAAGCCCGGCGCTGAATCGAAGGACCTGCCGATCGTCAACCCGAGCTCGACCATCACCGGTGCGCTGGCGACATTGGCCAAGCGCTACATTGCGGAGCCGGCCTGGTCGGCGCTCACCCACGTGGATCCCACCAGGTCATACGGTGAGATCGGGCGCATCGTGACGGCGCAAGGCGCGGAGCGCGATCGGCACTTCCAGGCAATCTTGGATGCAATGAACCGTCGGGACGGAAATGCCGCGGTGGCATCCAAGCTCGGCGATCGCGGGACGCTCGCGGCCGCGATCGTGGCGAATGCTCTGCTCGATGATCAGAAGAAAAAGCGGATTTACGTCTCGCCCTACCGCGGCGACTGACGCTGCGGCCGCTTGGCGCGCGCCTCGTACCGGTCGAAGGTAAAGGAGCCGGCGATCGCCGAGCCGGTGATCACGATGCAGATTGCCGCATATGGCCAGAAGCCCCAGCCGATCAGAGCTGCGTTCAACAGCCACTTCAGGCCGGCGATGATGCCGGTGAGCAGCAGGATGGCGGCGACAACCTGAATTCGCATCGGACGGGGCGCCCTTTCGGCCAAGGGCGCGACTCCTAGCCCGATTCTCCCGTTCTTAAAAGGTTCTCGCTCCGAGAGCCCCCGCCACCAGGGGAAAACCCACCCATGCCCGATGACGCAAACGGCGTATATTCGCTCCCGAACGGCTATCTGGCTGTAACCGGCACCACGATCCAGCCGAGCCAGCACAATCCGCCGCTCGAGGACGTCGCTACCGCGCTCTCGGCGCGACTCTCGCGAAACGGCTCGGCGCCGATGACTGGCCCGCTAAAGGCGGCCGACGGCGCCGTTGGCGCACCGAGCTATACGTTCAACACCGCCCAAACGACCGGCTTTTACAAGACCGCCAGCGGCAATATCGGCGTGTCGATCGCAGGCGCCGAGGTTGCTGAATTCAGCGCCGGCGGGATGGTGAAGGGCGGCAAGTTCGTCGGCGAGATCTTCGATTGGACGGGTTCGACCGCGCCCGCCTTGTGCGTTCTGGCGTACGGCCAGACTCTAAGCCGCACGACGTACGCCGCTCTATGGGCCTTTGCTCAGACTGAGATTGCTGCCGGCAACACGCTCTATAACAACGGCGACGGGTCCACGACGTTCGGCATTGCGGACCTGCGTGGTCGCGTGCGCGCCGGCAAGGACAACATGGGCGGCTCGGCCGCCTCGCGCCTGACGTCCAGCTATTTCGGGGCGAATGCAAGTACGCTAGGCGCGCCCGGCGGCCTCGAGAGCAACACGCTAACCACCGCGCAAATGCCGATCCACAACCACGGCGTAAATGATCCGGGCCATAGTCATACGGTCAATGTCGGTACTGGTGGTGGCGGCTCCATTGCAGCGCAGGGCACGGGCAGCTTCGGCGCGGTCCCGGCGGTTAATTCGAGCTCTACCGGCATCAGCATTCAAAATGCCGGCAGCGGCAGTGCTCACAATAACGTGCAGCCGACCATCATCACCAACGCCTGCCTTTTCGCTGGCGCCTAGCGCCGGCAGTCACCGAACAACTGGTCGACAGGACCGCTGCAGCTGCGTTTTTCGTGATGGGGCATGACCAGCATGATCACGATGCTGGCGGCGATGGCCCAGAGCGCTGTGATGAGATCGCGGCGGTGAAACATCCGGATACGATTGCCAGCTAACGGCCGGGTTGTGAAGCCGGGCTGGCGCAATTTTCCCAAATAAAACGTGAGGCCACCATGACCGATGCGACTTTCGGCGACGCTTTGACGCGTCTCTGGCCGCGGGCTGCCCGCGCCAAGGTCGCGGCGATCGCCGCGGTGGCCGAGCACGTGTTCACCGAGCAGGGGCTCAATACGCCGCTGCTGCGGGCGCATTGCATGGCCCAGATCAGCCACGAATGCGGCGCCGGCACGATCGGCCGCGAGGATCTGAGCTATTCGACGCACGGGCGGATCCTCGAGGTGTTTGGTGTGGGCCACCACAGCGCCGCGGTGACGCCGGCGGAGGCCCAGCAGTTGATCCACAACCCGCGCGACCTGGCCGAACGGGTCTACGGGCTCGGCAATCCGAAGAAGGCTCGCGAGCTCGGCAATACCGCCCATGGCGACGGCTTCCGGTACCGCGGCAACGGCGACCTGCAGATGACCGGCCGCGATGCGCACCGGCGAATCGGCGAGATGACCGGCCACGATCTCGAGAGCAATCCCGAGCAGCTCGAGGATCCGGCGACTGCCTTCCGTGTCGCCGTGACCGAATTCGTCGCGATGGGCTGCCTGGCGCCGGCGGCGGCCGACGACGCGATCGGCGTCCGGCGCCTGGTGAACGGTGGATCCAAGAAGGTCCCGGTCTCCAAGCTCAACGGCGTCAACGAATGCCAGGTCTGGCTGCGGAAATGGAAGGACGCCCTCGACGGGATCGAGGAGCCGCCCAAGCGGCCGCGCGGCGCGCCCCAGGAAGAAGCGCCTCCGATCACGCAATCGAAGATCTTCAAGGGCGGCATCGCCGGCACGGCGATCGGCGCCGGCGAGGTGGCGCGCCAGGCGTCGCAGACCGCTTCGGAGGTGGCGAGCTCCGCGCGAGACGCTGCCGACAATGCGAGCGCCGTCGGCACGCTGCTGCATCCCTTCCTATCGAGCGCATCGCTGCCCTGGCTGCTGCTCGCGATCGTCATCGTCGGCGCCTTTGCCCTGATCACTTGGGAGCGCTGGAAGAAACATCAAAACGAAGGAGTTTGACATGTCTGCAATCACCACGGCGCTCTCGGTCGGCGCCTGGCTACTTCGCTGCAAGCCATGCCTGGCGGTGCTTGCCGCGATCGCATTGCTGCTTACAGGAGGCGTCTACGGCGTGACCGTCGAGCACGCCCGCACTGGAGCGTTGATCGCGAAGATGCAGCGCAAGGCCGACGCGGCCGCCACCGAACGCGACGCCCAGGTCGCGGAAGCGCTCGAGCGGAAGTACGGGCCCATCATCAAAGATCTCAACGCCGACAAGGCGACGCTCCAGCAGAAGGTGAACGACTATGCGAAACGGAAACCTGCGAAAGCTGGCGCGAAGCTTGCTGCTTGCAAGCTTGGCGATGCCGCTGGCCTGTTGCGCCGGCGTCAACCTGGCTGATCTGCCGGCGCCGCTGAAGGTCGACCAGCCGCAGGCCTGCGAGGAGGTCCTCGCGCCGATCGACGTTCCGGAGGACCATCCGGAAGACGACGCGATCGGGGCTTACCTGGCCAACCGCCTGGCGCTGATCAACGCCGCGGACGAAGTCGATGCCGGCCGCGCGTGCCTGCGTGACCAGCGGTTCGGATATGCCGGAAAGGGAATATCGCGATGAAGATTGCAACGGTGCCGAGGATCACGACGGCGGATCGCCTTGCCGCGCTCGAGGCGCGTGCCGACACCCATGATCAGCTCTTCGAGCCGATGGCAAAAAGAGTGCAGGAGATCCACGAGCTGCTGCTCGGCGCCAAGGCGATCATTTGGTTCGTCGGCAAGGTATCGGCCTGGGTGGGCGGGCCGGGCGCGCTCGCCGGCGCCGGCTGGGCGGTGTGGCGCGCGCTGCACTGATCAGCCAATACTGATTAGCTAATCAACGCCGTCGGCGATCGCGCCGGCGGCGTTTTTGTTTGCGAAAAGGTCTAGCTGGTCGACCGCCCGCAGGTTCTCGATCGAGAGCAGCTCGACGTCGGCGCCGGCGTGCACGATCGCCTTGGTGACGCCGCGCGCGGCGCGGTCCTCGAGCGTGCCGGAGATCCAGCCCTCGCGGCCGCGATGGCGGCCGCGCAGGATCCGGACAGGAGTTTTAGTCGTAGTAGGGTTCGACCCGGAAGCCACTGAGGCCCGACCGTGCGCCATGCTCGTCGATGTGGCCGCTGGCCTCGACCAGGATGCCGCAGAGCCGCGGCTGGCGCGGCGAAGGGGTGTTGCCGGTGCTGGCCTGCTTGACCTCCGAGGCGCCTGACTGGTTCGCCGCACCGGAGCTGACGGCGCCGCCGTTCGGCTGGGTCTGCGGCGGGATGCCGGCGATCGCCAGTTCGACCAGCGCCTTGACGGCGGCCGGCGCGAACGCCTCGCGCAGCTTGCTGCGCGCGGTGTGGACGTCGCGGGCGAAGAACGAAACGCTGAAACTCATGTGGTCTCCTGGTGCTGGCTTGAGAGGTTGGCGAGACGGTCCTTCAGCGCGAAGCCCATCAGCGGCCAGAGCTGGCGGACCGCGTCTTCGTAGGCGTACTTTCGGCCCAGCTCGACATTGTAGTTCTCCGGCGATGCAGGCGCGGCCTTGCCGATGACGGTGAAGCCGTTTCGCATCACCAGGATGCATATCGTCAGTGGGCGCAGCGCGTCGATCGTGCCCACCACGGGCATGTCCTTGGCGTAGGTCCCGACAGCCTTGCTCGCAAAGCGATCAGCGGTGTCGAAGTACGTTGCGGCGATCGCAGCCTCGATGTCGGCGAGTGCGACGCGCGGCGCGACTGCGACAGCGGCGGATTGTGCATCGGTCAGCTTCAGGCTTTCGCTTTCCATGTCAGTCCTCCACGAGCTCGTAGGTTTTTTCGAAGATGGCCGGCTTGCAGGGATACAGCTCTCCCTGGACGCCGCGGATGATCCAGTCCCCAGGCTGCGCGGCCATATCGCCCTCGAGGGTAGGAACGCGCGCCGTGCCGTCGGCGAAAAGCAGGACTTGGCCGTCATCCATTGCATCGGCAAACCATGCCGGCGCAGTGGCGATCGGAAGCTGCACCGCGTCGATGACCACGGGCTTTTTCCGGTAGCGCGCCATCACGGTCCGACGGGGTGCTGGGTCGCGTTCTCGCCGATCGGCGGCACGGGCGGCGCCGGCGGCGCGCCCATGGCGTTGAGCCGGTTGTGGAAATCTCCGATGGTCTTGCTGAGCCAGGTGCCAAGCTCCTGGAATTTGGACTCGGCGAGCTCGGCAAATTTTGCCTCGAGGTCGACGGCTGGAGCAGTGACCTTGGTGGCCGTCGCCGCGATACTGGTTTCGAGCTGCGCGAGCTTTTCGTGCACCGGGGCGAGATCGACCGCCGGCGCCGAGCTGGGCGGAGCGGCGGTGGCCGTCTGCAGCGCTTCCGTCTTGGCGGCTTGGCCCTTCTGGTAGACCATCCACGCGGCGTAGGGGGCGTCCTCCGGAGGCGTGTCCTGATCCTGCAGGAGCGGCACCGAAACGGCCCGGAAGTGACTGCCGTCGTCGTTGAAGACGGCGAGGTTGATGTTGCGCTCGCTGTTGACGCCAACGAGCACCGCCGCGTGCGGCTTGTCGTGGACGTTAGCGAGGAAGTAGTGGACGATCCGGCCGACGGTGGGCTCGATCATTTGGTGGCTCCTGGGGTGTCTAGCTTGGTGCGCACCTGGCCGTAGGACGCGCCCTTGATGAGCGGCACGAGCTTGACCAGGCCGTCGGAAATCAGCTTGTCCCGCTTTGGTTGCTTCAGCTGTGACCAGGCGGTGACGATGATCTCCGGACCCTCGCCGATCACTTCCTTGTCTTTGCTGGGAGAGACCGAGACCCAGCCGACAAGCCCCTTGTCGGTGAAGGTTTCACGGAAGCTGCCGACGGTGTTGGCTTCGGCCTTGAGCAGCGTCTTGATCTCGTCCATGCGGGCGAAGATCTCGGGATTGTCGCGCTCGAGCTCGAGCAGCTCCTGGCACAGGTCGCGGACAGTCTTCGGCTTGGCCTTCCGGGCAGCAACTGCGGTCATGGAGGTCCTGGCGGCGCGGAACGCGGAACCAAGGCCGCGCGCGGCGGAAATGTTCCATAATCTCCTTAACGGGAGGTTGCCTATTGCGGCCGATCGGCTTCCGGGTGGGGCAAAGGGCCTTGGTGTTCGAACACGGCCGCAAGATCCCGGCAGTCGATCCAGCCGCCGCATTCCGGGCACTTGATGAAATGCTCGGCCTCGTCGGCCGGCGGCGCGCCGACACGCTCGCCGAGGTATTTGCCGCGGGGCAGCTTCATTGGGACCCGATCACTTCGTAAGCGAAGGCGACGCCCTCAGGATCATTGTCGCGGAACCAGGCTTGCGCCGCATCTTCGCTGGCGAAGACCTTGAGGTGGTCGGGATCGCCGACCTGCTTGCTGGTGTCAGTGTAGATCCAGACGGTTGTCATCGGCCAATCCCGTCTCGCTTCGCCCGCCATCGATCCCGCCAGTCCTCCTGCTTGACGCGGGCCGGGGCAGGCTGGTTCCGGTTCAGCGCCCGAATTACGGCGATTCGCGCGTGCATCAGGAAGTCGCGGCCCTCGGCGGCATCGATCAGGGTAGCGATCGCCAGGCGCCAGGCAGGGTGCTCCTGCTCGGCCGCCGGCAGCTCGAGCACATAGGTCGCCGCGTCGCGTAGCGTCATTAGCGCGCCGCCGGCGGGCAGGGGAATCGGGTCATCGAAGCGGGTAGACCAGCGGGGAGGCATCAGCGGCGCCTCGCGCGCCGCTTGGCGACCATGAACTCGGCGAGCAGGCCGCTGTCCGCCGAGAGCTTCTCCCAGGCGGTCCTGAACTTAGCCATGCAGTCGCGCCGATCGGCGCCGCGACCCTGCGTTTCGAAGGCCCGCAGTGGGATGACCGTGTCGATGCCCCAGGTCCAGGCTGTATCGTCGCTGGTGAAGTTCTGTAGGCCGATCGAGCCGACCTCGAGCTCTTCGCCATCGAACTTCACCAGGACTCGATAGTTGTTGGGCGCCTGCGGGTGTCTGACCTTGCGGAGGTAGAGATCCATGCCGGCCGTGAAAGCACGCCCGCGGCGGAGAGTCGATCCTAGCGCCATTTGTCACTGAGGCTCGGCTCCGCGGCGCGAAGGGCATCGACCACCTCGAAGCCCCAGTTGTTCAAGGCCGAGACATCGTCGTCAGTATAGTTCGACAGATTGACTTCGGGAAAGCTGTCGGCGAGCGCCGATGGCGACCTGGGTGCAGCGCGGAGCGCGTCCTTCACCTTCCATTTGATTGCCGTTAAGGCCTCGCGCACATCGCCCTCATCAAGCCCGCGGCTGGCCTCGTTGACGATCCATTCTAAAATGCCAGTCATCGCTCGCCTCTCAGGAGGGCCTTGGCTTCTTCCGGCATCTGCGGACGCTCTCCGATGTACCGGCAGATAAAGCAAACTGGAAAATCAAAATCGGTGGCGACGATCTCAACCACGTGCATGCCGCAGTCGGTGCAGTCGAATTCGCGGCTGCCGTCGGCGTTGTTGGTGAAGGGAGACGTCATTCCGTTGCCGCTTCCTTCATGCTGCTTCCTTTGCTGCCTGGAGTGGAATGTTGGTGCCGACTGGTACGCGCCAGCGGCGGTGCTCCCACCATGCTACGCCGTTCGGATCTTCGGGGGTGTGGATCGGCAGCGCCTGGCGATTGCCAATCCACTGACCGTACCCATTTCGCAGGGCGTTGAGGCCGCCTCTCGACCAGCTCATCGGCCAAAGCCGGATCCAGCCGAGCTCGACGAACATCGCGATCGCGACCGGACCGAGATACTCGAGCTCCTCCGCGAGCACCTTGCGATCGCGTGTGCCGTGCTCTGAGCTCTCGCGGGGAAGGGCGCGCTTCACGACATCTCCTCCAGGCAGCCCTGGCACGTCACGGTGCCGTCGTCGCGGTTGTGGGTGCAGGCGAGCTTCGCGCCCGCAGCGGAGTAGCCACAGCCGAGCTGCTTGTAATAGGCCGGCATGGCGATGCCGCAAGCGGTGCGCGCCGCCTTGGTCGTGATCAGGATCCAGTGCACGCCGGCGACCGCGGGTGACGCGACCGGCGCCGGTGATGGGGCCGGCGCCGGCGCCAGCGGCACCGAGAACATGTCGAGCTGCTCGGTCACGGCTTCGGCCTCGAGCGGTTCATTGCGGACAAGACCATGCGATAACCGTAGGCGTGGTCTAGCAGGACCTTCTCCGTCGTTACGGTAGTGAAACGCGGACCAGCCCCCACAACGTATCGATCTCGGATTTCCTCTGTCGTAGCGATTGCGACGAGATCGCAGGTACCAGGGGTCAGGCCCCAGATGAGCCAAACCCATTGCGCGTCGATCAATGGCGTCGCGAGGCGAGCAGGCCAATCATTAGGGCCGAACTCAACACAGTCCGGCTCTTCCCCAATGCCGTTGAGCAGCCAATCATAGAGCGCGACGTGATAGGCTGCCTTGTACTCCCCGCGGAAGACGTGCGGCGTCACATCCTTCTCGCCGACCTTGATCGACACCCAGTAGTCCGTGCGGCCATCTGCAAGCCGCATAGGTTTGATCGAGACGATCGGGCGGTTTCGCTGCTTGCGGCTCATCAGTTGAAGCCCTCAATAAAGCGCTTGGCCTCGCCCGGGTCGTCGAGGAAACCGGCGAACATCATCGTGGCACCCAGTGTGATTGCGGGGTGGTCCGCGAGTTCGGGGTGCTTCTTCAGGTCGCTGATCATGGAGCCGAGCGCGTCGGCGGGTTTGCCGGCGGCGCAGTATTCGAGCGCCCGCGCTTTGCACCAGGCGAGGTGCTCCTCGCGCGTTCTCATGACTGCGGCTCCGCGTAGCGGTCGACCATCGGCCAGCCCTGCTGCCATTGGCCTTTTTGCTCTTCCGCGTCCTTGCGGAGATGCGCCGCGATCTTTGGCGGGATTGGCCGTCCCACCTTCGCCGCGTGCGCAACGTTTCGTTCAATGATCCGGACTGCATCCGCAGCGGTGCCGTCCCGGAAAAAGCGTTGGCCACTGATCAGCTTGTGATCGGTGCTTCGTATGTCGAGGTTCCAATCGACGTGGGTGAGGCCGCGTGTCTCGAAGCCCTTGCCGCCGCAGCTCGTGCATTGAATGCCGCCGAACGGGGTCACGCCATCCCGCGAATTCCAGATGCGCTCGCGGTGGCCGCATTCGCAGGCGTACCACATGAGGGCGAAGGCTTCGCGGTGGTTGATGGCTTTCATCGGCGCCCCACAATGCGCTCAATGAATTCGATGAACGCGATCTGCACGCTCGGCTCTAAGTACACGATATGATCGCCATCCTCGCGGGGGGCGCGGAGTTTGATCTGTTGCCCGTCAAAGGAACAGTAGAGGCCATCCCCGAGATAGGTCTCCTTAAGTTTGCCGGGATCGATCATGCCGCTTCTCCTGTTTCCTTGATGAGGGTTTCGAGATCGTCGGCGATGCCGCGCGCGAGATCTGGCGCGGAGTTGCCGAATTGGTATGAGCGCAGCGCGTGCAGCGCCGCGGTGAGCGTTTTTTCGATCTGCTCGTGCGCGTTGACGTAGCGGATCAGCCGATCGGCGAGATCCATCGCGCCCTGGCAGGCGATGACGATCGTCTCGTCCTCGTTGCCGTTGATGGTGAGCACGGCTTCATCGAACTGGCAGAGTTCGCCGTCCATCGTGAAGGTGGATCGGTTGTCCGGATCGGCGAGCTCGAGGCGGGGCAGGGCGGTCATTGCAGACGTCCCTCTGTCTCGCCGAGCGCGACGAGCCGCTCGAGAAACTCGGGGTATGTCTCGCCCTCGAGCCTAAATGGCTCGATGAGCTCGAGCGCCGCCGCATCCAGTTCGAACCGCACTCGGCCATCGGGAAGCGCTACGCCGCGGTCTCGATAGATCAGGCGATCGGTCGGCGTAGTCCATCGCTCGAGTAGCCCGTGATAGACCCGCGCAGGTACGATGACGATCGTCATGCCGCGGCCCTCTCCCCGTGGTACTGGGGCACGCGCAGCGGGTTGTGGTACCCGGCCGGCAGATGCTTCTGCAGATCTCGCTTGATGTAATGGGCTTTGCCGAGGCGCTGCAGCTTGATGATGACGCGCTGGGTGTAGCCGGCCCAATCCGTCGTTCGGGTAATCTCCTTGAGGTAGTTGGCTTGGCCCACCTTGTAGAGATCCACGAATGGCGCGGTCGCGTCGATGATCGCCAGTGAGCTCTCGACGTCGAGTGTCGGCTCAAGACTCACCCAGGTGAAGATCCCGCGCGCGTGGAAGGCGCGTAGCGTGGCGATCCGCGACGCCGGCGACGCCGCATTCCGCTCCCACTTTTCGGAAAACGTGTCGCTCATCGATGTCAGCGTGCAGGCGAAGGCGTCGCGATCGGGCCGGAACAGGTCGATATCGCGCAGCGCCCGCGTGCCGCCCTTCGTGAGGGTGCAGAAGCCGAGGCCATGGGCGGCGAGGATCCGCAGCGTCTCGCGGGTTGGTGCGGTATCGCCCGGATGGTACGGGTCCGTCGTGAACGACAGCATGACCTGGCCGGTGACGCCGGCGGCTTGGAAGCGTTGCGCGTCGCGCCAAAGACGCTCGAGGAAACGATCGCGCAGAACGGCGCCGGCGTCGAAGTCCGGCCGCTTCTGCTTGGTCACCAACGGACCGTAGCAATAGGCGCAACCGTGGCCGCAGCCGCGATAGGGGTTGGTGGCGAGCGGGGCATACTCGCCGGCCTGGCCCTTAGGCTCATAGATCATGTTGCAACGCTTGAGGACGTCAGGGAGGTTGCTCATTGCCGGGCCGCCAGTCCGGCCGCGCGGGCCTCGTTGAGCTCGGCCATAGCGGCGTTGCTGCCGCCACGATCGGGATGGCGGTCGCGTGCCAGGCGCCGGAAATTGGCCTCGATCGCGTCGGCGGTGGCGTCTGGCCGTACCTGCAGAACATCCCACCAGCTCTTTCCGGGTGCCTCGAGGGCGACGAAGCCGGTGAACGCCCGCTCCATCATGGTGCCCCCGCCATGGCGCTCGAGCTGGCGCATGGCCTCGATCGCCAGGCCGAGCGAACGCATGTTCGCCGCGGCGTTGTCGAAGCGATCGCACGCCATGGCCATTGGCCGGCCCTTGAGCTGGAAATAGATCGCCACGCCCTCGTCACCGACGCTGCGCTTGCTCTCGGTCGGGATCCCGTAGCGGTCTGGCTTGTGGTTGGTCGAAACAACGACTTTGCCGGCGCCGAGCTTGCGCAGTTCCTCGTAAAGCTGATCGCGGGCCTTCGCGAAGGTGACCAGGCCGCGGCCGGTGACACCCGACCAGTTTTGGCCAGGCGTCGCATACCGGGCCTGCTTGAACTGCCAGCCGCGCTGCTGCTGATGGCTGGGCGTCCTGGGCCAACCTTGCGGCCACTGAAGCGGGTAGGCTTCGACGGTCATGAGCGCCCCGCCAACTTCAGTACTCGCTCGAGGCCGGCCGCGAGCGCTTCAGCCGGCGATGGAGGTCCCTTTTCCGCAATCCGGCCGAAGTAGGGATGGGCGCAATCGAACAGCCGCTCGACGCGCTCACGGGTGGCGTTGTCGTAGTAGCCGGCCCAATAGCCGAGGTTGGCCTTCTCTGCCTGCTCGGCCTCCGCGCGGGTGGTCCCGAACGCCCGCATCTGGTGCTCGACGCACCGCTCGAAGTAAGCCGTAGCGGCGGCCTGATCCTCGATCTTCATCGCCGGCTCGTACTTTTCGCCGAGCGAGATGTGTTCCGGAAAGGGCTCCGGATTTGCCATGATGGTCTCCTGATAATCGGGGAAAACGGGTACGCGGGGACGCAACTGACGCAACACGAAGGGGGATGGGCCTCGACCTCAGGCGGATGGTTCCCGGGCGCGCGAAGGCGCCCGCGGCGAGGGCCGGCGGGAGCGGTAAGGCCAGAACGAAAGGGGCGCGCAGGAGTCGAAACGCGCTAAAGCGCGGAGTCGAATCGGGGGCTGGGAGGGGGTGCTAAGCCATTGAAATAATGGCGCGAGAGACGGGGCTCGAACCCGCGACCTCCGGCGTGACAGGCCGGCGCTCTAACCAACTGAGCTACTCCCGCGTGACGCGTATGTGTCCGCGCGGAACGAGGGGGACTTAAAGGGGGGACATGGTGAAGTCAAGGACGTTGCGTTGACGGGGAGCAAACGCCTGTTGGCGCGGGGCGGGACCGTATCGCTACGGCCCGGACGGCTGCCTCCGGGCGCCGAATCGATCAATGGTGTTACAAGCTCCACAGGCAATTTCCGGGGACATTTGGCTTGACCGTCGGCTCGCGCGCCTTTCAGAACGCAAGGCTCCAGAAGAAATTCAAGAAGGATGCGGACGCCGCGCTGGCGGCGGCCCATCAGGCCTATGGCAACGGACGGCTCGCCGATGTCGAAACGCTGTGCCGGCGGATACTCCAGGTGCTTCCCGATCATTTCGACACGCTGCATCTGCTCGGGGTCTGTCTCAGCGGCGATCCGAAGCGGCTCGAGGAGGCCGAGCAGGTCCTGCGCGCCGCGATCGCGGTCAGCCCGCGGGCGGCCAACGTCTATTGCGATCTTGGCACGGATCCCGACAGGCGTCTCGTGGTGGGTTACGTGTCAGCGGATTTCAGGCGCCACTCGGCTGGCTTCGTCTTCATGCCGGTGTTGCGCCATTGCGATCACGCCAATTTCGAGCTTGTCTGCTATTCAACGTCTCCGCTTCAGGACGAGATGACCGACGAGTTCCGCTCGTTCGCGGATCGCTGGGTCGATGCGGTGTTGCTGTCCGACGAGCAATTGACGGATCGCATCGACAAAGACGGGATCGACATCCTGGTCGATCTGTCCGGTCACTCCGGTGGCAATCGCCTCGGGATGTTTGCGCGCAAGACCGCGCCGATCCAGGTCTCGGCCTGGGGCGCGCCGACCGGCAACGGCCTGAAGACGATGGACTACATCTTTGCCGACCCGGTCGCGATTCCGGAAGGCGCGCGGCCCGAGTTTGCCGAGAAGATCCACGATCTGCCGTGCATGCTGACGATCTCCGAGCCGGCGCCGGTCTCGTACCGGCCGGACTTCCCGATGCTGCGCAACGGCTATGTCACCTTCGGCACCTTCAACCGGATCGAGAAGATCTCGAACGAGGTGCTGCCGGTGTGGTCGAGGCTGCTGCGTGAGCTGCCGGGATCGAAGCTTGTCATCAAGCACAATGCGCTTGACGATGCCGGCCTTCGCGATGGCCTGGTCGCGCGTTTCGTCGAACAGGGCGTCAGCCCGGACAGTGTTGTCTGCCTGGGGGCAAGTCCGCGCGAGGAGCATCTCGCCGAATATGCCCACATCGACATCTCGCTCGATCCGTTCCCGCAGAACGGCGGTGCCGGGACCTGGGAGTCCCTGCACATGGCGTGCCTGTCATCGCCAAGCTGGGCCAGACGACGTCCGGGCGGGCGGCAGGCGGCATCCTCAAGGCAATCGGCCTCGACGACTGGGTTACCGAGGACGATGAAACCTACATTGCGATTGCGAAGCGGTTTGCGGCGGACCCGGCTGGGCTGGCCGCCTTGAGGCTGGAGCTGCCGGCGCGGATCGCGGCCTCGGCGGCGGGCAATGGCGCGACCTACGCGCGCCACGTGGAAGCGGCCTACCGCCAGTTCTGGCAGGACTATTGCGCGGCACAGGCCCAGTAGTCCAACAGCTTGGCCTGAACCCTTCAGAGATTGGCCAAAAGCAAAAGGCCGCCCCAAGGCGGCCATTGCGTCTCAAATCGGACCTTTTTCCCGCGATCAGCGGATCTCGGAGGTGCCCGAGCTCGTGATCACCACCGGCTTGCCGGCCTTGATCACGTGGGTCGACTGGGCGGTCTGGCTGTAATCGGCATTGGTGCGGGCTGCGATCCCGAAGGCGGCCACTACGATGCCGGCCACCAGCGCCACCACCACGATCTTCAGGTGGGTACCCCGATCTGCAGAGTGAATTGAGTGGTTCATCCGAGCCTCCCGACGGGCTTTGGCGCCGTCTGTAGGCTGATGTCTTAAGGAGCATCTGTTTCCGGATCGTTTCGCGGGTTCCGCAAAATGGTTTCATCTGGCCAGTTGCCCGTTTCGGCGTGGGACGGCTGACGGCTTCGTGCGGACGCCGCATGAGCTCTTACCTGCCGCGTAATCGCGGAGGCCAAATCCCCTCGTCATGATCGTTTCCATCGGCCGCGAACGATCCGGCAAGGGAGAAGCACCATGAACCGTCGAACTGTCCTCGAAGCCACGTTGCTTGGAACCGCCTTTGCGGCGGCGTCGGGCGGGAGCGCGCCAGTGGCCGCAGCCCAGCAGACTGTGCGATCGCCCTATGTGACCGCGAAGGACGGCACAAAACTGTTCGTGCAGGATTGGGGCAGCGGCGCACCGGTGCTGCTGCTGTCGGCCTGGACCTTCGACGCCCGCAGCTGGGGCAGCCAGATTGCAGCCCTCGACGCAAAGGGCTTCCGCTGCGTTGCGCCTGACAGGCGCGGGCATGGCCGGTCCGAGATGCCGTCTTCGGGCTATGATCTGGAGACGCTGACCGATGACGTCGCTGCCGTGATCGAGGCGCGCGACCTGCGCGACGTGACGCTGGTTGGCTTCTCGATGGGGACGGTCGAGGCGGTGAACTATCTGGCCCGATATGGATCGGACCGGATCGCAAGACTGGTGCTGGTCGCGCCAACGACGCCGTTCCTGGTCAAGACCGAGGACAATCCGGATGCGGTTCCGAAAGCGATGATCGAGGCCGACAACGCGGCCGTCGCGCGCGACTTCGCAAAATGGATTGCGGCGAACGAAGCGCCGTTCTTCACCCCTGACACGCCCGAGATCACGCGGACATGGATCCGCGAGATGATGCTGAGCGTGCCGTTGCCGGTGGCGCTGGCGTGCCGCAAGACCATCGCGTTCGCCGATCTGCGCGCGGCTGCCGCCAAGATCGATCGGCCGACGCTGATCCTCCATGGCGACAAGGATGCCAGCGCGCCGCTGCCATTGACGGGCGCCAAGACCGCGAAATTGATCAAGGGCAGTAAGCTGATCGTCTACGGGGGCGCGCCGCATCCGCTGCCGCTAACGCACAGCGAGCGGTTGATTGCGGACGTGCTCGCCTTCATGAACGCCTGAGCGGGCTCAGCTCGCCCGCTGGATGTCGGTGCGGATGGTGCGCGCCGCCCAGACGAACAGCAGGGCGCCGAGCGTGGTCGTGACCGCTGCCGAGAGCAGGGAATAGCGCACGGCGTCGGCGCCGTAGCTGCCCTTCAGCGCGTCGTTGACCACGCCGACGGCGAGCGGGCCGACGCCCTGGCCGAAGCAGGTTGCGGTGAGCGCGATCAGCGCGGAGGCGAGCGCGCGCATGCTCGGCTTCGCGACCGTCTGCGCGATCGCAAAGATCGGCCCGAGATGGAAGCCGACCAGGAACGAGGTCAGCGCCAGCATCGCGACCATCATCGTAAAATCCTGCGTCAGCATGCACAGCGCAAAGACGGGGCCGGCGAGGCCTGAGGTGATCGCCGGCGCCCACAGCTTCCAGCGGTCGTCGCGGAGGCTGACTTTCGCCACCACGAAGCCACCGAGCAGCGTGCCGGCCATGCCGGCGAGCCCCTTGAACGTGCCGGCATAGGTGCCGATCTCGGCGCTCGACAGATGATGCACGCGCGCCAGGAATGGCGGGATCCATGCCGCCGTGGCGTAGTTCGTGTAGGTGGTGAGGCAGAAGCCGATCAGCACGATGACGAAGCTTTGCTGCGAGGCGAGGAAGCGCAGCGTCGGCCCGAGCGGCTCGGCCATAAAATTCTCCTGCATCGCGCCGCGCTTCGGCTCCGAGATCGTCAGCCACAGGATCAGCGCCAGCAGGATGCCCGGCACGCCCGCGACATAGAAGGCCATCCGCCAGCCATAGTGCTGGTTGATGGTGCCCCCGACGAAATAGCCCAGGAAGACGCCGAGATAGGTGCCGATGGCGTAGATGCCGAGCGCGCGCGGGCGCTCGTTCTTGGCAAAGAGATCGGCGACGATCGACTGCGAGGCCGGAGAGCCCGCGGATTCGCCGATGCCGACGCCGATCCTGGCGAAGGCCAGTGCGGTGACGCTCGAGGCCATGCCGCACAGCGCCGTCATCGCGCTCCAGAATGCGAAGGCGAGCGCCACGATGTTGCGGCGGTTGAGCCGGTCGGCGACACGCGCAATGGGAATGCCAAGCAGGGAATAGAACAGCGCGAAGCCGAAGCCCGCGAGCAGGCCCATCATGGTGTCGCTGAGCGAAAACTCCTTCTTGATCGGCTCGATCAGGACGTTGAAGATCGTGCGGTCGAGGAAGTTCAGCGCGTAGATGATGGTGAGCAGGCCCAGCACGTAATAGCGCCGCGCCGTGGGCTTTGCCGCGGCGGCCGTTTGCACCGACACTTGTGACGTCACATCGACCATCGCGCCCCCCAATTTGTCTTTGTTGTTGTCGTTGGTCCAGCCCTTGTCAGGGCTGCTCAGCATTCGCGGATGTAGTTCCCCGCTTCGAACTCGACCGGGGCCGGGCTGGTGTCGAACGAGACGCCGACGGGGTCGCGGCCCGCTTCCATCGCCTCGAGCTGGTCGCCCAGCATGCGCCGGATCATCAGGATGCCGCGATCGCTTTGGCCGAAATGCTCCTCGGAATGCACCGTCATCGGACCCTGGCCGACCTGGGCCTCGTAGTCGCCGGGGAATTGCTGGTGCTCCTGCTCCGTCATGTCCCACCAGAATTTTCCGTTGAACTTCGAGCGCATGCGGCCGATGTCGCCGGAATTCTTCACACGACCGGCGACATAGATGCGGAACGAGGTGTCGTCGATCGGCAGCGTCCAGCCGATCGATTCCACCCGGGCAAACTGCGCCACGCGCGGGTTCGGCACCACGCGCAAGGTGGGGAGGGCGGCTTCGGTGACGCGGTAAAACACGCGGCCGTCGTCCTGCTTGCGGATCGAGCGGACGGCGATGCCGCGCGGTGTCTTGTCGAACTTCACCTCCGGCATCGAGGCCATCATGTCAGTGAATTGCGGGCCGGAGAACGAGCCGTGCAGTACCGGCACGTGGTAGGGATCGACCACGTTCTCGAAATGCTGCAGCCAGTTGCAGGGGATGACCGCCGGCCCGCCGCCGCCGATCGAGGAATCGTCGGCCTCGACGAACTCGCCGTCGTCCATGTTTTCGAGGCACTCGTAGCGCGGTAGCACGGGGCGTTTCTCGGCCGGGCCCATATAGGCGAAGATCAGCCCGTAGCGCTCCTCGACCGGATACCAGGGCTGGCGCACCTTGTCCTTGAACTGGCCGCCGTGGGGCTCGCAGGGCTGCTCCAGGCAATGGCCCTCGGTGTCGAACTTCCAGCCGTGATAGCAGCAGCGGATGCCGTCCTCTTCGACCTTGCCATAATAGAGCGTGGTGCCGCGATGGCAGCAGCGGGCGTGGAGGAGGCCGACACGGCCATGCTTGTCGCGGAACAGGATCAGATCCTCACCCAGCGCGCGCACCTTCGTCGGCGTGTCAGTGGCGTCGCTGATGAGTCCGACCGGATGCCAGTAGCGGCGGAGCAATTCGCCCATCGGCGTGCCGCGTACGACCGAGGTGAGCTCGGTGCGCGTATGCGCCGGTTTCATCGCATACGCCGTGCCGAGATCGCGATCCCGCTGGGTGATCGTCATGCTTGGTCCTCCCGCCGCAGGCCTTGGTGGCCGCGTCGTCTTGTGTTGACCCAGTGAAAGATAGTTCGATGACAATGTCAACGATCTTCCAAAATGCCTCCTAATCGCATTCGGATCAGGCTGGGGAGGTTGCGCTACCAAGACTTGGCACGTCTTGGCTTTCTTGGCAGAGGTGGGCGATGAGCCAGACATCGAGCACGGACGGGCGCCAATCGTCCGACACGGACGACAATCACTCGCCGGCGCCGATCACCGTGATGCTGTCATCACGGCTCATGGTGCTTGCCAACCTGCTCAAGCGCGGTGCGATCCTGCGCTACAAGCGTCTCGCAGGACTATCCTCGGTCGAGTTCGGTCTGGTCGCCTCGCTCGGCCGGCGGCCGCCGATGAGCGTGGCCCGGCTCGCCGAGGCCGTCGGTCAGGACAAGGGCCAGATCAGCCGTGCGCTCGCCGAGCTGGTCTCGCGCAAGCTGATCGCGAAGTCCGCGAACCCCAAGGACAGCCGCGAGGTGCTGGTATCGCTGACGCCTGCGGGGCTCTCCGCGCATGACGCGATCGTCGAAGGCGCGCAGGAGCGCAACCGGATGCTGCTCGAGCAATTGAGCAAGGACGAGCTTGAAACGTTGCTTGCGCAGATCGATCGTCTCACCGCGACTGCGGAAGCGATGCTCGAAGCCGAGAAGGTTTCGCGCTGATCGCTCGGAAATATCCGGACATGTTGGAGCGCTTCTAAGAGACTCTCTAAGAGTCCTTCTAAGAGCCTTTCAATTAGGGATATCGCGCCCGCTCCCCTAAGCGTCACGGCAACGCATGCCGTCCTGGGACCGGCGGCATGATGCATCGGATGCACATTGGGGTGGCGCGTTGAACAGTCTGGGAATGCTGCGGTCGGCCGTGTTGGCGACGGCGTCCGCTTTGGTTTTGATGCCGCAGGCATCGCGCGCGCAATCGTCGGCACAGGGCGGTGTGCAGAGCCTGCCGCCGGTCAACGTCGCTGCGCCGGAACAACGCCGCCGCGCAGCCACGACGCCTCAGCGCCGTGCGCCGCGGTCCGTGCAGACCGCCAATCGAGCCAATCCGCAGCCGCAGCGCAATGTCGGCGTCGTCGAGACGCCGCTTGGCCCCGTGAACGGCTACGTCGCGCATCGCAGCTCGTCCGGGACCAAGACGAACACGCCGATCATCGAGACACCGCAATCGGTGTCCGTCATCGGCGCCGAGCAGATCCGCGACCAGAAGCCGAACAAGCTCGACGAGGTCCTGCGCTATACCGCCGGCGTGCGCGCCGGCACGTTCGGCGCCGACACCCGCAACGACTGGTGGCTGATCCGCGGCTTCAAGTCCGACGACGTCGGACTGTTCCTCGACGGCATGCAGCTGTTCTACACGTCCTATGCGAGCTGGAAGCTGCAGCCGCCGAACATGGAGCGCGTCGAGGTGCTGCGCGGTCCGTCGGCCGTGCTCTACGGCGGATCGAGCCCGAGCGGCATCGTCAACGTCATCAGCAAGATGCCGCCGACCGAGCCGGTCCGCTACATCGAGACCGGCATCAACAATTTCGGCAACGCCTATGTCGGCTTCGACGTCGGCGGTCCCGTCGCGATGCAGCCCCAGGATGGCAAACAGGACGGCAAGCTGTTCTACCGCGTCGTCGGCCAGGTCCAGAACGGCAACACGCAGGTCAACTTCACGCCCGACAACAACTACTTCATCGCGCCGTCATTCACCTGGAAGCCGGACGCCGACACGACGTTCACGGTGTTGGCCTCGGCCTCGAAGCAGGACACTCGCGGCATCAACTTCCTGCCCTATCAGGGCACGGTGACCAACGCGCCGTTCGGCAAGATCCCGACCAGCTTCTTCGTCGGCGATCCCAACGTCGACAATTTCACGCGCGAGCAGGAAATGCTTGGCTACAAGTTCGAGCGCAATCTCACCGACGACCTCACGTTCCGGCAGAACGCGCGGTTCGCGCATGTCGACCTGACCTATCGCGGCTTCATCGGCAACGGTTGGGACAATATCAATACGGCGGCGATGGGCCGTTACAATTGGTATGCGAAGAACACCGCCAACCAGGCTGATCTCGACAACCAGCTTGAGTACCGCTTCAACACGGGTCCGGTGAAGCACACGATGCTGTTCGGGGTCGATCTGAAGGGGTACCAGATCGACGACTACCAGGCGTTCAACTTCGGCACGGTGCCGTCGATCAACGTCTTCAATCCTTCCTATGGTCTCGACATTCCGCTCACGGGCGCGCCGTTCCGCAACTTCCTGCTTACGCAGAAGCAGGCCGGCACCTATGTCCAGGACCAGATGAAGCTTGGTAACTTCACGCTGGTCTTGAGCGGCCGCAATGACTGGGTCGAGACGACGCAGGCCGCGCGTGACACTGGCGCAAATATTGCGCGACGCGACGACAGCAGGTTTAGCGGCCGCGCCGGGCTGATCTACAATTTCGACAACGGAATTGCGCCCTACGTCTCCTATTCGACGAGCTACAATCCGATCATCGGCCTCAACGCGCAGAATCAGCTGTTCCTGCCGGAGACCGCCAAGCAGGCCGAAATCGGCGTGAAGGTGGCGCCTACGGGGTTTGACGGCTACTTCACGGCCTCGGTGTTCGACCTGAAGCGGCAGAACGTCGCGACCACCGATCCGTCGAACGTGCTGTTGCAGAACCAGACCGGCGAGGTGACCTCGCGCGGCATCGAGCTCGAAGCGGTCGCCAACGCCACCAGGGAGTTGAAGCTGATCGGCGCCTTCACAGCCTATCATCTCTTCGCCAGCAAGGATCTCGATCCGTCGCTGGTCGGCAAGACGCCGACCAACACACCGGAGATGCTGATCTCGGGCTGGGCGGATTACACTTTCAAGGACGGCCCGCTGGAGGGTTTGGGTTTTGGTGGCGGCGTGCGCTATGTCGGCTCGTCCTGGGCCGATACCGCCAACACGCTTGAGGTTCCCGCGATGGTGCTCGGCGACCTCGCGGTCCACTACGAATGGCAGAACTGGCGCACGGCCATCAACGTGATCAATCTGACCGACAAGATCTATGTCGCGAGCTGCGCCTCGGCCTCGTCCTGCTTCTACGGCGACCGTCGCCGCATCACCGCGAGCCTAGCCTACAAATGGTGAGGCCGGGCGAGGGGAGGGTTTCGTGAAGGCGCGCACGGTCAGGATCTGGTCCGTGGTCCACACCTGGACCAGCCTGGTCTCGACATTGTTCCTGCTGTTGCTCTGCCTGACCGGTCTGCCGCTGATCTTCCATCACGAGATCGATGAGCTCCTGGGCTACGCCCCCCAGCCCGAAGCTCACGCGAGCGCGGCGCGCGCGACGCCACAAGTCGTCGCCGACGCCGCGCTCGCCGCCGATCCCGGCCGCGTCCTGCAATATGTCTCCTGGGACAAGGACGAGCCCGGGCTGGTGATGGCCTTCACCAACAGCGCCCCTGACGGCGCGCCTGACAACGCGACCGTGCGTGCCTTCGACGCCGTTTCAGCCAAGCTGGTCGGGCCGGTCGGCATCGGGCCGATGCTCATCGTGCTCAAGCTGCACACCGACATGTTCGCCGGCCAGGCCGGGAAGCTGTTCCTGGGCGCGATGGGGCTGTTGTTTGCGGTCGCCATCGTCTCCGGCGCGGTGCTGTACTGGCCGTTCACCCGCCGCCTGCGCTTTGCCACCATCCGCGACAGCGCCGCGCGCCGCGTGCGCTGGCTCGACTGGCACAATCTGATCGGGGTGGTGACGGTGGCCTGGGCGCTGGTGGTGGGCTTGACCGGCGTCGTCAACACCTGGGCCGAGCTAATGCTCAACCAGTGGAAGGCGACCGAGCTCGCCAGCATGGTCGCGCCCTATGCCGGCAAGCCGCCGCCTGTGCATCTCGCCTCGCTCGACGACGTCGTCGCGCGCGCCAGGCAGGCTACTCCCGGCATGGAGGTCGCTTTTATCGCCTTTCCGGGTACGCCGTTCACGTCCTCGCACCATTTCGCCGCTTTTATGCGCGGCGACACGGTGCTGACGGCGCGGCTGCTGAAGCCGGTGCTGCTCGACGGTGAAACCGGAGAGGTCGCCGATGCCCGCGCGCTGCCGCTTTATCTTCAGGCGCTCCTGATCTCGCAGCCGCTGCATTTCGGCGATTATGGCGGGCTTCCGCTCAAGGTGATCTGGGCCGCGCTCGACGGGCTCACCATCGTTGTGATCGGCAGCGGCCTCTATCTCTGGGTGGCGCGGCGGCGCAAGCGTGCCCTTGCCAAAGCCGACACATTCGCCAGACGAGCCCCGGTCCCGTCGTGATGCATGGCTCCTCTGACCGCGCACGCCTGTGGATACGTGTCTTTGCTGCACCTGGCGTGCTCGCGGCCGCGACCATCGTTGGCCTGCTGGCTGCGTTGCTCTGGGGAACGGTCGGCCAGTATGTCGCCTGGGTGACAGTCGGGGCGCCGGTCGCGGTCGTTGCCTGGGTTTGGGTGCGCCGCCGCAGCCAAAAAACCGGCCCATTATCGTCGACGATACGCGGCAAATAGCCGGCGTGGCCTCGGCGCCGCAATCTCAGTACTGTTGGCCCGCAAAACTGTGGCCGCCCTTGCTGGCTTTTCCGATCTGCTCCATACCAGCCGCGGGTGATTCCGGGATTTCCACCGTTCCGGGAGCGGGAAAGGGCCTAAAAAGAGCGTGTCTTGCGCCCATTGGTGCACTGCGCTAAGGCTCAGAATAATTCCAAATCGGACGAATCCGTGGCTGTCCCGAGGCTGCGGGAAAAAGGGCTCGTCAATGAGCGGCATTCTACAGAACTATCTTCCACTCGTGGTATTCATAGGGGTAGCTGCCATCATCGGCCTTGTGCTGCTGATCGCGCCCTTCATCGTGGCGTTCCAGCAGCCGGATCCGGAAAAGCTGTCGGCGTATGAGTGCGGTTTCAACGCCTTCGACGACGCCCGCATGAAGTTCGACGTCCGCTTCTACCTGGTCGCCATCCTCTTCATCATCTTCGACCTCGAGGTGGCGTTCCTGTTTCCCTGGGCGGTGGCGTTCGGCAAGCTTGGCGCGACCGGCTTCTGGTCCATGCTGGTGTTCCTCGCCGTGCTGACGGTGGGCTTCGCCTATGAATGGAAGAAAGGCGCACTCGAATGGGATTGAACCCTGCACCATCAGCTGGTCCGCTTCTGGCGCCGGCCCCCAAGGGCATCCTGGATCCGTCGACCGGCAAGCCGGTCGGTGCCAATGATCCGTTCTTCCTCGAGGTCAATCACGAACTGTCCGACAAGGGCTTCTTCGTGGCCGCGACCGACGATCTCATCACCTGGGCGCGCACCGGCTCGCTGATGTGGATGACCTTCGGCCTCGCCTGCTGCGCGGTCGAGATGATGCAGGTGTCGATGCCGCGTTACGACGTCGAGCGCTTCGGCTTCGCGCCGCGTGCCTCGCCGCGCCAGTCCGACGTGATGATCGTCGCGGGCACGCTGACCAACAAGATGGCGCCGGCGCTGCGCAAGGTCTACGACCAGATGCCCGAGCCGCGCTACGTCATCTCGATGGGCTCCTGCGCCAATGGCGGCGGCTACTATCACTATTCCTACTCGGTCGTGCGCGGCTGCGACCGGATCGTGCCGATCGACATCTACGTGCCGGGCTGCCCGCCCACGGCGGAAGCGCTGCTCTACGGCGTGCTGCTGCTGCAGAAGAAGATCCGCCGCACCGGCACCATCGAACGCTAAGGTTTTACGTCATGGACGACGCCAAGCTCGACGCCCTGGGGCAGACGATCGTGAGCGCGCTGCCGGGCGCCGCTATCGGTCATTCGGTGGCCTTCAATCAACTCACGGTTGAGGTCGAGGCCAGCAAGATCGTCGAGGTGGTCAAGTACCTCCGCGACGATCCGAGCTGCCGCTTCGTCAACTTCACCGACATTACGGCCGCGGACTATCCGTCGCGCGAAAAGCGCTTTGACGTGATCTATCACTTCCTGTCACCGACCCTGAACGCGCGGATCCGGCTCAAGGCCCAGGCCGACGAGACCACGCAGGTGCCGTCGCTGATCGAGGTGTTCCCCGGCGCCGACTGGTTCGAGCGCGAGGCCTACGACCTCTACGGCGTGTTCTTCGTCGGCCACCCCGACATGCGCCGGCTCCTCACCGACTACGGTTTCGAGGGCCATCCGCTGCGCAAGGATTTTCCGCTCACCGGCTTCCTCGAGGTCCGCTACGACGACCAGGAGAAGCGGGTGGTGTACGAGCCGGTCCGCCTCAACCAGGAATTCCGGAAGTTTGATTTCTTGTCGCCATGGGAGGGCGCGGACTATCCGCTGCCTGGGGACGAGAAGGCGGAGCCAAAGAGCTGATCATGAACGAACAAAGCGCAGGCTTGCGTAACTTCACCATCAATTTCGGCCCGCAGCATCCGGCGGCCCATGGCGTGCTCCGCCTCGTGCTCGAGCTTGACGGCGAAGTCGTCGCTCGCGTCGATCCCCATATCGGCCTGCTTCACCGCGGCACCGAGAAGCTGATCGAGCAGAAGACCTATCTGCAGGCGATCCCGTATTTCGACCGGCTCGATTACGTCGCGCCGATGAACCAGGAGCACGCCTTCTGCCTCGCGGCGGAAAAGCTGCTCGGCATCGAGGTGCCGCGCCGCGCACAGTTGATCCGCGTGCTCTATTGCGAGATCGGCCGCATCCTCTCGCACCTGCTCAACGTCACCACGCAGGCGATGGACGTCGGCGCGCTGACCCCGCCGCTGTGGGGTTTTGAAGAGCGCGAGAAGCTGATGGTGTTCTACGAGCGCGCCTCGGGCAGCCGTATGCACGCAGCCTTCTTCCGCGTCGGCGGCGTGCATCAGGACCTGCCGCAGAAGCTGGTCGACGACATCGAGGCCTGGTGCGATCCGTTCCTGAAGGTCGTGGACGACCTCGATCGGCTGCTCACCGCCAACCGCATCTTCAAGCAGCGCAACGTCGATATCGGTGTGGTGTCGCTGAAGGAAGCCTGGGAGTGGGGTTTCTCGGGCGTGATGGTGCGCGGCTCGGGCGCGGCCTGGGATTTGCGCAAGGCGCAGCCCTATGAGTGCTACGCCGAGATGGATTTCGACATTCCGATCGGCAAGAACGGCGACTGCTACGACCGCTACCTGATCCGCATGGAAGAGATGCGCCAGTCCGTGCGCATCATGAGGCAGTGCATCCAGAAGCTGAATGCGCCGGACGGGAAGGGCTCCGTCGTCGTTGAGGACAACAAGGTTGCCCCGCCGCGCCGTGGCGAGATGAAGCGCTCGATGGAAGCGCTGATCCACCACTTCAAGCTCTACACCGAAGGCGTTCACGTGCCGGCCGGCGAAGTCTATGCCGCGGTCGAAGCGCCCAAGGGCGAGTTCGGCGTCTATCTGATCTCCGACGGCACCAACAAGCCCTACAAGTGCAAGATCCGCGCGCCGGGCTTTGCCCATCTGCAGGCGATGGACCACATCTGCCGCGGCCATCTGCTCGCCGACGTCTCGGCCATTCTCGGCTCGCTCGACATCGTGTTCGGAGAGGTCGATCGGTGATGGCGCAGGCGCCAATCCAGTTTGACCGTGCCTCGGGGGCCCTTGAAGGGGCCAACCTGTGGGAGCGGACGGCTGCCTTGGCGCTGGTGACGGGATCGAAGATCTCGTCGCATTTCTCGCATATGGGCTACATCGCCTGCGCGAATTTGCTGCGGAAAACGCTGCCCGAGCGCAACATCGCGATCAAGCTCAACCCGGACGCCGTGTTCGAATTCCCTTATGGCGACGGTTACTGGAGCAAGCTGCTCAACCGCTCTTATTGCTACGAGGATGAGCTGGAGCTGTTGTTCGCCGACTCCATCGACGTCGATTACACGCTGCTCGATTGCGGCGCCAATTACGGCTACTGGTCGGTGCTGGTGTCGAGCAAGCCGTTCGGCTCGCACAAGGCGATCGCGATCGAGCCGTCGGGCCAGAACTATCCGAAGCTCGCCACCAATGCGCGCATTAACGGCAACCGCTTCGAGACCATGAAATGCGCGATCGGCGCCTCGCGCGGCACCGCGCGGCTGTCGGGCACTAAGCACGAGGCGTTCAGCATCGCCGGCGACGCGTCAGCTGGCGGTGAGGACGTGCCTGTTCTCGCGCTCGACAATCTCATCGACGACGGCAAGGTCGCAGGCACCGGCAAATACCTGATCAAGCTCGACGTCGAAGGCGTCGAGATCGAGGCGATCAAGGGCGGCGCCCGGCTGCTTCAGACCGACAGCGTCATCATGTGCGAGGAGCACGGCAGCGATCGCTCTCATGCGGTGTCGCGCTACATCCTCGAACAAACCCCGCTGAAGCTGCTCGTGCTCGATCCGCGCAGCAACCGGCTGGAGACCGTGACCGAGCTGTCGATTCTCGACCGCATCAAGGTCTCGACCCACGTCGGCTACAACGTTTTCGGCACCGCAAGCGCATTCTGGCAGGACAGGATCAATGCCCTGAATGCGAAAACCGCGCGCCGCATGCAGTGAGAGATAAGACATGTCCGTTCGCCGATTAGCACCGAAGGAAGTCCAGCCCGCGAGCTTTGCGTTCACGGACGAGAACCTTGCCTTCGCCAAGCAGCAGATCGCGAAATATCCGGCCGGCCGGCAAGCCTCGGCCGTCATCGCCATTCTCTGGCGCGCCCAGGAACAGCACGATGGCTGGGTGTCGGAAGCCGCGATCCGCGTCGTCGCCGATCTGCTCGACATGCCCTATATCCGCGTGCTCGAAGTCGCGACCTTCTACACGATGTTCCAGCTCGCCCCGGTCGGCAAGAAGGCCCACGTCCAGGTCTGCGGCACCACGCCGTGCCGCCTGCGCGGCGCCGAAGACCTGATCCATGTCTGCGAGAGCCGGATCCACCACGATCCCTTCCATCTCTCCAAGGACGGCAATTTCAGCTGGGAAGAGGTGGAGTGCCTCGGCGCCTGCGTGAACGCGCCGATGGTGCTGATCGGCAAGGACACCTATGAGGACCTGACCAAGGAAACCTTCGGCAAGGTGCTCGACGGTTTTGCCTCGGGCAATCCGCCGAAGCCCGGTCCGCAGAACGGCCGCCAGTTCTCCGCGCCGGCGGGCGGGCCGACCACGCTGAAGGAGACCTCCTGATGGGTCTTCCGTCTCAGGCGAACCGGGGGAGCGAAGCCGTGAAGAAATGGGGCTTCGTCGCCATGCATGCCGCGCTCGCGGCCGCCTTCATATTCCTGCTGCAGCGCTTCGTGATGAACGCGACGCAGGAAACCAGTCTGCTCTGGGCGCTGACCTTCGCCGTCTGCGCCGCCGGGCTTGCCTACAAGCAGGCCAATCGTTGATCGGAAAGCACTGATATGCTCGAGGACAAGGACCGCATCTTCAAGAACCTCTATGGCCTCCACGATTGGGGGCTCGAGGGCGCGCGGCGCCGCGGCGCCTGGGATGGTACGAAGACTATCATCGACAAGGGCCGCGACTGGATCATCAACGAGATGAAGGCGTCCGGCCTGCGCGGCCGCGGCGGCGCCGGCTTTCCGACCGGTTTGAAATGGTCCTTCATGCCGAAGGAGTCCACCGACGGTCGTCCCAGCTATCTCGTCGTCAACGCCGACGAGTCCGAGCCCGGCACCTGCAAGGATCGCGAGATCATGCGGCACGATCCGCATCTCCTGATCGAGGGTTGCCTGATCGCGAGCTGCGCGATGAACGCGCATGCCTGCTACATCTATGTCCGCGGCGAGTTCATCCGCGAGCGCGAGCATCTCCAGGCCGCGATCGACCAGGCCTATGAGGCCAAGCTGGTCGGCAAGGACAATGTCAACGGCTGGCCGTTCGACATCTACGTCGCGCACGGCGCCGGCGCTTACATCTGCGGCGAGGAAACCGCGCTGCTCGAAAGCCTCGAGGGCAAGAAGGGCCAGCCGCGCCTGAAGCCGCCGTTCCCGGCCAACGTCGGCCTGTTCGGCTGCCCGACCACCGTCAACAACGTCGAGTCGATCGCGGTTGCGCCGGACATCCTGCGCCGTGGCGCCGCGTGGTTTGCCGGCATCGGCCGTCCGAACAATGTCGGCACCAAGCTGTTCTGCATCTCCGGCCATGTCGAGCGGCCCTGCAACGTCGAAGAGGCCATGGGCATTCCGTTCCGTGAGCTGATCGACAAGCATTGCGGCGGCATCCGTGGCGGCTGGGACAATCTCAAGGCCGTGATCCCCGGCGGCTCGTCGGTGCGCATGGTGCCGGCCGAGCAGATCATCGACACGCCGATGGATTTCGATAGCTTGAGCAAGCTGCGGTCGGGCCTCGGCACCGCGGCCGTGATCGTGATGGACAAGTCGACCGACCTGATCCGCGCGATTGCCCGCATCTCCTATTTCTACAAGCACGAGAGCTGCGGCCAGTGCACGCCGTGCCGCGAAGGCACCGGCTGGATGTGGCGCGTGCTGAGCCGCATGGCCGACGGTCGCGCGCATAAACGCGAAATCGATATGCTGCTGGAAGTGACAAAACAGGTCGAAGGCCACACCATCTGCGCGCTCGGCGACGCAGCCGCCTGGCCGATCCAGGGCCTGATCGCGCATTTCCGTCATGAGATCGAAGCGCGCATCGACCAGTATTCGCACAAGGCCGACATCGACGATGCCGGTGTCCGCGATCCCGTGAACATGGTCGCGGCGGAGTAGAGACAATGACCAAGCTCATCATCGACGGCAAAGAGATCGATGTCCCCGCCGAGTACACGCTGCTTCAGGCGTGCGAAGCGGCTGGTGCCGAGATTCCGCGCTTTTGCTATCACGAGCGGCTGTCGATCGCCGGCAATTGCCGGATGTGTCTCGTCGAGGTGAAGGGCGGCCCGAAGCCGGTCGCGAGCTGCGCCTGGGGCGTGCGCGACTGCCGTCCGGGCCCGAAGGGCGAGCCGCCGGAAATCTCGACGCGTTCGCCGATGGTGAAGAAGGCACGCGAAGGCGTGATGGAGTTCCTTCTGATCAACCATCCGCTGGACTGCCCGATCTGCGACCAGGGCGGCGAGTGCGACTTGCAAGACCAGGCGATGGGCTATGGTGTCGATACCAGCCGCTTCGCCGAGAACAAGCGCGCGGTCGAGGACAAATATCTCGGCGCGCTGGTCAAGACCTCGATGAACCGCTGCATCCAGTGCACGCGCTGCGTCCGCTTCTCGGCGGAAGTCGCCGGCGCCCCCGAGATGGGCGCGACGGGGCGCGGCGAGGACATGGAGATCACGACCTATCTCGAGCACGCGCTGACCTCGGAACTGCAGGGCAATCTCGTCGACATCTGCCCGGTCGGCGCGCTGACCTCAAAACCCTATGCCTTCGCGGCGCGTCCGTGGGAGCTCGGCAAGACCCAGTCGATCGACGTCATGGACGGCGTGGGTTCTGCGATCCGCGTCGACACCCGCGGCCGCGAGGTGATGCGCATTTTGCCGCGCATCAACGAGGCCGTGAACGAGGAGTGGATCTCCGACAAGACCCGCCACGTCGTCGATGGCCTGCGCACCCAGCGCCTCGACCGGCCCTATATCCGCGAAGCCGGCAAGCTGCGCGCGGCGAGCTGGCCGGAAGCCTTTGCTGCGATCGCGGCCAAGGCGGCGCGTACCGACGGCAAGCGCATCGGCGCGATCGCGGGCGACCTCGCCGGCGTCGAAGAGATGTTCGCGATCAAGGATCTGCTCGCCAAGTTCGGCTCGGCCAATCTGGCGGTGCAGGGCGGCGACGCCTTCAATCCCGCGCTCGGCCGCGGCGCCTACATCTTCAACCCGACGCTCGCGGGCGTCGAGCGGGCGGATGCGCTGCTCATCGTCGGCGCCAATCCGCGCAAGGAAGCGGCGGTGTTCAACGCCCGCATCCGCAAGCGCTGGCGCGCCGGCGGCTTCAAGGTTGGTGTCATCGGCGCCAAGGCCGACCTGACCTATGATTACGACCATCTCGGCGCAGGCACCGAGACGCTCGGCGAGCTTGCAGCCGGCAAGCACTCCTTCATGGACGTGCTGAAGAACGCCAAGAATCCGATCATTCTGGTCGGCGCGGGCGCGGCCTCGCGTCACGACGGCGCCGCCATTCTCGCCGCTAGCGCCAAGCTCGCGCTCGACGTCGGCGCGGTGAAGGACGGCTGGAACGGCTTTGGCGTGCTGCACGAGACCGCTTCGCGGGTCGGCGCGCTCGACATCGGCTTCGTCGCCGGCCAGGGCGGGCTGAACGCCGCACAGATGACGACCTTCGGTACGCTCGATTTGCTGTTCCTGCTCGGCGCCGATGAGATCAAGGCGCCGGACGGCACCTTCGTCGTTTACATCGGCACCCATGGCGACCGCGGCGCGCATCGTGCCGATGTGATCCTGCCCGCAGCCGCCTACACCGAGAAGTCCGCGATCTACGTCAACACCGAAGGCCGCGTGCAGATGACCGGCCGCGCCGCGTTCCCGCCCGGCGAAGCCCGCGAGGATTGGGCGATCGTCCGCGCGCTCTCCGAGGCGCTCGGCAAGAAGCTCGGCTACGACTCGCTTGCCGCGCTGCGCCAGGCGATCTTCAAGGCCGTGCCGCATCTGATCCGTCTCGACCAGATCGAGGCAGGTGCCGCCGACCAGATCAAGAAACTGGCGGGGAAGGGCGGCTCGCCCGAGAAGGCGCCGTTCAAGGCGGCGATCGAGGACTTCTACTTGACCAACCCGATCGCGCGTGCGTCCGCCGTGATGGCGGAATGCTCGCGGCTTGCCTCCGGGCAGATGCTGACCGCAGCGGAGTGAGCTAGATGGAATTTTTCGCAAGCGCATTCTGGACCGGCTTTCTTTGGCCGCTGATCATCATGATCGCGGAGAGCGTGCTGGTGCTCGTCGTCCTGCTGGTCGCGATCGCCTACATCCTGCTCGCTGACCGCAAGATCTGGGCGGCGGTGCAGATCCGCCGCGGCCCGAACGTGGTCGGGCCCTGGGGCCTGTTCCAGTCCTTCGCCGACCTTCTGAAGTTCGTGCTGAAGGAACCGATCATTCCGGCCGGCGCCAACAAGGGCGTGTTCCTCCTTGCTCCCTTGGTCTCGTGCGTGCTCGCGCTCGCGGCCTGGGCGGTGATCCCGACCAATCTCGGCTGGGTGATCTCCGACATCAATGTCGGCGTCCTCTTCATCTTCGCGATCTCGTCGCTGTCGATCTACGGCATCATCATGGCCGGCTGGTCGTCGAACTCGAAGTACCCGTTCCTGGCCGCGCTGCGCTCGGCGGCGCAGATGGTTTCCTACGAGGTCTCGATTGGCTTCGTCATCATCACGGTGCTGCTCTGCGCCGGCACGCTGAACCTCTCGGCCATGGTCGAGGCCCAGCATATCCGTGGCCTTGCCAGCCTGATCGGGCTGCCGCAGCTCACCATCCTGAACTGGTACGTCTGGCCGCTGTTCCCGATGTTCGTGGTGTTCTACGTCTCGGCGCTGGCGGAAACCAACCGTCCGCCCTTCGACCTCGTCGAAGCGGAATCCGAGCTGGTCGCCGGCTTCATGGTCGAATACGGCTCGACGCCGTATCTGCTGTTCATGCTCGGCGAATACGTCGCGATCGTCACGATGTGCGCGATGGCGACCATCCTGTTCCTTGGAGGCTGGCTGCCGCCGGTGGACCTGCCGCCCTTCAACTGGGTGCCGGGGATCATCTGGTTCGCGCTCAAAGTCTTCTTCATGTTCTTCCTGTTCGCGATGGCAAAAGCGATCGTGCCGCGCTACCGCTACGACCAACTGATGCGTCTCGGCTGGAAGGTATTCCTGCCGCTGTCGCTGGCGATGGTGGTCGTGGTGGCTGGCGTGCTGCAGTTCGCCGGCATCGCGCCGAAGTGAGGGCCGTCATGGGTATCAACATCAACGCCACTGCACGCTCGCTCCTGCTGTCGGAATTCGTCTCGGCGTTCTTCCTCGCCATGCGCTATTTCTTCCAGCCGAAGCCGACGCTGAACTATCCGTTCGAGAAGGGCCCGATCTCGCCACGCTTCCGCGGCGAGCATGCGCTGCGCCGCTATCCGAACGGCGAAGAGCGCTGCATCGCCTGCAAGCTGTGCGAGGCGATCTGCCCGGCGCAGGCCATCACCATCGAGGCCGGCCCGCGCCGCAACGACGGCACCCGCCGCACCGTGCGCTACGACATCGACATGGTGAAGTGCATCTATTGCGGCCTCTGCCAGGAGGCCTGTCCGGTCGACGCCATCGTCGAAGGTCCGAACTTCGAGTTCGCGACCGAGACCCGCGAGGAACTGTTCTATGACAAGGCCAAGCTGCTCGCCAATGGCGACCGCTGGGAACGCGAGATCGCGAAAGCGATCGAGCTCGATGCGCCGTACCGGTGAGATGAGAGCATGATCCTTCCCGCGCTTTTCTTCTATCTCTTCGCCGGCGTCTGCGTCGCCTCGGCGGTGATGGTGATTGTCTCGCGCAATCCCGTGCACTCCGTGCTGTATCTGATCCTGGCCTTCGTCAACGCCTCCGGCCTGTTCGTGCTGATGGGCGCCGAATTCCTGGCGATGATCCTGATCGTCGTCTATGTCGGCGCCGTCGCGGTGCTGTTCCTGTTCGTGATCATGATGCTCGACGTCGATTTCCTAGAGCTGCGCGAGGGCTTCATCGAATATCTGCCGGTCGGTCTCGTGATCGGCGGCATCTTCATGTTCGAGCTGCTGCTCACCGTCGGCTTCTGGGTCATCAACCCCGGCGTCGGCAAGACCATCACGGCGCCGATCCCGACCAACGTCTCGAACACCGAGGCGCTCGGCCTGGTGCTCTATACGAAGTATGTCCACTACTTCCAGCTCTCGGGCATGGTGCTGCTGGTCGCCATGATCGGCGCCATCGTGCTGACGCTGCGCCACAAGGCGAACGTGAAGCGGCAGGACATCAACGTTCAGAACGCGCGCACGCCGGAGATGGCGATGGCGATGCGCAAAGTCGCGCCGGGGCAGGGGCTCCAGGACAGCGATGCGGCGGAGTGGGTGAAATGACGATCGGGCTTGGACATTACCTGGCGGTCGGCGCAATCCTGTTCACGCTCGGCATCCTCGGCATCTTCCTGAACCGCAAGAACATCATCGTCATCCTGATGTCGATCGAGCTGATCCTGCTCTCGGTCAACGTCAACCTGGTGGCATTCTCGACCTTCCTCGGCGACATCGTCGGCCAGGTCTTCGCGCTGCTGGTCCTGACCGTTGCAGCCGCCGAAGCCGCGATCGGTCTCGCCATCCTGGTGGTCTATTTCCGCAACCGCGGCTCGATCGCGGTTGAGGACGTCAATCTGATGAAGGGCTGAGCTCAGTCATGGTCCAGGCAATTGTCTTTCTGCCTCTGCTGGGCGCCATTCTTGCTGGCCTGATCGCCCTGTTTGGCGCGCATGCCCGCAACCCCTCTGGCGACAAGGTCGAGCATCACGGCGATCACGGCCATGGCGCGCACGCCCATGCGTCCGACACGATCAACGAGGATGCCTCGGTCATCCACGAGAGCCACCACGAGCCCGGCGACGGGCACGATGGCCACGGCCTGGTCGAGCCGGCAGCCGCCGGCTCGCGGGGCGCCGAGCTGATCACGACGGCGTTCCTGTTCGTCGCGGCGGCGCTGTCCTGGATGACGCTGGTCGATGTCGGCTTCAATGGCCATGACGCCCGGATCCAGCTCTTGCCCTGGATATTCTCCGGCGAGCTCGAGGTCTGGTGGACGCTGCGCGTCGACACGCTCACCGCCGTGATGCTGGTGGTGGTGACGACCGTGTCCTCGCTCGTACACCTCTATTCCATCGGCTACATGGATCAGGATCCGTACCGGCCGCGCTTCTTCGGCTATCTCAGCCTGTTCACCTTCGCCATGCTGATGCTGGTGACTGCCGACAACCTCGTGCAAATGTTCTTCGGCTGGGAAGGCGTGGGTCTGGCGAGCTATCTGCTGATCGGATTCTGGTACCAGAAGCCGTCGGCGAACGCGGCGGCCATCAAGGCCTTCGTGGTCAATCGCGTCGGCGATTTCGGCTTCGCGCTCGGCATCTTCGCCATCTTCTACCTGACCAGCTCGACCGATTTCGAGACGATCTTCCATGCGGCTCCCGGCCTGACCGGCAAGAGCATCGACTTCCTCGGCTGGCACGCCGATGCGCTGACGCTGACCTGCCTGCTGCTGTTCATGGGCGCGATGGGTAAATCGGCGCAGTTCCTGCTGCACACCTGGTTGCCGGACGCGATGGAAGGCCCGACGCCAGTGTCGGCGCTGATCCACGCCGCGACCATGGTGACCGCAGGCGTGTTCATGGTGGCGCGCCTGTCGCCGCTGTTCGAACTCGCGCCGAATGCGCAGGCCGTCGTGATGTTCTTCGGTGCGACCACGGCGTTCTTCGCCGCGACCATCGGTCTCGTCCAGAACGACATCAAGCGCATCGTTGCCTATTCGACCTGTTCGCAGCTCGGCTACATGTTCGTGGCGATGGGAGCAGGGGCCTATTCGGTCGGCATGTTCCACCTGTTCACGCACGCCTTCTTCAAGGCGCTGCTGTTCTTGGGCTCCGGCTCGGTGATCTACGCGATGCACCACGAGCAGGACATCCGCAACATGGGCGGACTCTGGAAGAAGATCCCGTACACGTTCGCGGTCATGACCGTCGGCACGCTGGCGCTGACCGGCTTCCCGCTGTTCGCCGGGTACTTCTCCAAGGATGCGATCATCGAGGCGGCCTATGCCTCGCATAATCCACTCTCGACCTACGCCTATCTGCTGACGGTCGTGGCCGCCGGTCTGACCTCGTTCTATTCCTGGCGTCTGGTGTTCAAGACCTTCTTCGGCGAGCCGCACGACCAGGAGCACTACGAGGCAGCGCACGAGAGCCCGATCTGGATGCTGATCCCGATCGGCGTGCTGGCGGTTGGCTCGGTCCTTGCCGGCTTCCCGTTCAAGGAGCTGTTCACCGGACCTCACGGCGTGGAAGAGTTCTTCCGCGAGTCCGTGAAGATGAACCCGCATATCCTCGAGGATATGGAGCACATGCCGCATCTGTTGGGCTGGCTGCCCTTCGTGATGATGGTGGGCGGTTTCCTGGTTTCCTACACATTCTACATTCGCAAGCCGTACCTGCCGGTCGAGCTCGCGAACACGCAGCCGATGCTCTACAAGTTCCTGCTCAACAAATGGTACTTCGACGAGCTGTACGACATCATCTTCGTCCGTCCGGCGAAGTGGATCGGCTACCAGCTCTGGAAGAAGGGCGACGGCTTCATCATCGACGGCTTGGGTCCCGATGGCATCTCGGCCCGCGTGCTGGACGTCACCCGCAACGTCGTGAAGATCCAGACCGGCTATCTCTACCACTACGCCTTCGCCATGCTGATCGGTGCCGCCGGCCTGATCACCTGGTTCATGTTCGGCTTTGGAGGCCAGTAAATGACAACCTGGCCCATCCTTTCGGTCACGACGTTCCTGCCGCTGGTTGGCGCGCTGATCGTCTATCTCAGCCGCGGCGATGACGAGGCGGCCAAGCGCAATTCGCGCTGGATCGCGCTGTGGACCACGCTGATCACCTTCGCGGTGTCGGTGCTCCTGGTCATGCGCTTCGATCCGTCGAATGCCGACTTCCAGTTCGTCGAGAAGGCGAACTGGCTCGCCACCGGCATCACCTACCACATGGGCGTCGACGGCATCTCTCTGCCGCTGGTGATCCTCACCACCGCGATCATGCCGTTCTGCATCATCGCGAGCTGGAAGGCGATCACCAACCGCGTTCGCGAATACATGATGGCGTTCCTGATCCTGGAAACGCTGATGATCGGCACCTTCTCGGCGCTCGATCTCGTGCTGTTCTACCTGTTCTTCGAGGGCGGCCTGATCCCGATGTTCCTGATCATCGGCGTCTGGGGCGGTCCGCGCCGGGTCTACGCGTCGTTCAAGTTCTTCCTCTACACGCTGCTCGGCTCGGTGCTGATGCTGCTGGCCATCATGGCGCTGTACTGGAACGGCGGCACCACCGACATCCCGACCCTGATGCATACCGCCGTGCCGCGGTCGCTGCAGACCTGGGCGTGGCTGGCCTTCTTCGCCTCGTTCGCGGTTAAGATGCCGATGTGGCCGGTGCACACCTGGCTCCCCGATGCCCACGTCGAGGCGCCGACCGCGGGTTCCGTGGTGCTCGCCGCGATCCTGCTGAAGATGGGCGGCTACGGCTTCCTGCGCTTCTCGCTGCCGATGTTCCCGCTGGCGTCGCACGACTTCGCGCCGCTGATCTTCACCATGTCTGCGATTGCCATCATCTACACCTCGCTGGTGGCGCTGATGCAGGAGGACATGAAGAAGCTGATCGCGTACTCCTCGGTCGCGCATATGGGCTTCGTCACCATGGGCATCTTCGCCGGCACCATGCAGGGCGTCGCCGGCGGCGTGTTCCAGATGATCTCGCACGGCATCGTCTCCGGCGCGCTGTTCCTCTGCGTCGGCATCGTCTACGACCGCCTGCACACCCGCGAGATCGCGGCTTATGGCGGCCTCGTCAACCGGATGCCGCTCTACGCGCTGACCTTCATGGTCTTCACAATGGCCAATGTCGGTCTGCCCGGCACCTCCGGCTTCGTCGGCGAGTTCATGACGCTGCTCGGCACCTTCAAGGTCTCGATCCCGACCGCGTTCTTCGCCACATCAGGCGTGATCCTGTCGGCCGGCTACGCGCTGTGGCTCTACCGCAAGGTCGTGTTCGGGGCGCTGGTCAAGCCGTCGCTGGCGAGCATGAAGGATCTCACTTTGCGCGAGTGCGTGACGCTGTTCCCACTGATCGCGCTGACGATCCTGTTCGGCGTCTATCCGAAGCCGGTGCTCGACATGTCGGCCGCCTCGGTCCAGCAACTCGTCAACAATTACAACACCGCTGTGACGGCCGTGAAGGCCGCCGCACTGCTCCATTGATCGGGCAGGTCAGGACATCGCCATGAGCTTTACGACTGCAGGTTATCAACTGGCGCCGGTGCTGCCCGAGCTCGTGCTCGCGATCGGCGCCATGGCGCTTCTGATGCTCGGCGCCTATCGCGGGCAGGGGACCACCAGCACGGTCACTACGCTGGCGGTCGTGCTCCTCATCGCAGTAGGCCTGCTCGAATACATGCTGCCGGCAGGCAAGCAGGTGACCTTCGGCGGCAGCTTCATCGTCGACGATTTCGCCCGCTTCATGAAGATCCTGGCCCTCATCGGCTCGGCGGTGACGCTGATCTTGTCGACCGAGTTCCTGGCCGACCCGTCGCGCCGCATCTTCGAATACGCGATCCTGGTGCTGCTCTCGACGCTCGGCATGATGGTGCTGATCTCGGCCGGCGATCTGATCTCGCTCTATCTTGGCCTCGAATTGATGTCGCTCGCGCTCTACGTCGTGGCGACCTCGAACCGCGACAACGCCAAGTCGACCGAGGCCGGCCTGAAGTATTTTGTCCTGGGCGCACTGTCCTCGGGCATGCTGCTGTACGGCGCCTCGCTGATCTACGGCTTCACCGGCACGGTCAGTTTCGCCGGTATCGCGACTACGGCGACGATCTCGAATATCGGGCTGCTCTTCGGCCTGGTCTTCCTGCTCGCCGGCCTCTGCTTCAAGGTCTCGGCCGTGCCGTTCCACATGTGGACGCCTGATGTCTATGAGGGCGCGCCGACGCCGGTCACCGCCTTCTTCGCTTCCGCGCCGAAGGTCGCAGCTCTTGCGGTCTTCACCCGCGTCACGCTGACCGCGTTCCCCGGCATCGTCTCGCAGTGGCAGCAGATCCTGGTGTTCGTGGCGATCGCCTCGATGGTGCTCGGCTCCTTTGCCGCGATCGGCCAGAGCAACATCAAGCGCCTGATGGCGTACTCCTCGATCGGCCATATGGGCTTTGCGCTGGTCGGGCTCGCGGCCGGCACCGTCGAGGGCGCGCAGGGCGTGCTGATGTACATCGTGATCTATGTCGCGATGACGCTCGGCTCGTTCTCGATCATCCTCGCCATGAAGCGTAACGGCCAGGCCGTGGAGCAGATCAGCGATTTCGCCGGTCTGTCGCGCACCAATCCGCTGCTCGCCTTCATGTTCGCGATGCTGCTGTTCTCGCTCGCCGGCATCCCGCCGCTCGCCGGCTTCTTCGCCAAATGGTACGTCTTCGTCGCCGCCATCAAGGCGAATTTGTTCACGCTCGCCGTGATCGGCGTGCTCTCCAGCGTTGTGGGCGCCTACTACTATCTCACCATCGTCAAGACGATGTATTTCGACGAGCCGGCCGGCCAGGTCGATCCGGTGCGCGTCGAGGTCAAGACGGTGCTGGCGGTCGCGGGCCTGTTCAACATCCTGTTTGCGCTGTTCGCGGGTCCGGTGGTGAGCGTCGCCTCCGCCGCCGCCAAGTCGCTGTTCTAGGATGGGGTTCGCGCTCGGTCCTCGTGCAATCGCGGCGGGCTACAAGCTCGCAGCTTCGGAGCGGACCGGCTCGACCAATACCGACGCGATCGAAAGTGCACGCGCCGGCGAGCGAGGTCCGATCTGGTTCGTGACAGCGGAGCAGACGGCGGGCCGCGGCCGCCGCCAGCGCGCCTGGGTCTCGCCCCGGGGCAATCTCGCGGCCAGCGTCCTCGAGGTCGTGGACGTCGCACCTGCGGTGGCCACCACGATCGGTTTTGCCGCGGGGCTGGCGGAGGAATCAGCCCTCGAGAAGGTCAGTATCGAGGCCGCGATGCGACTCGGCCCTGACCGGCCCCGATACGCGCTGAAATGGCCGAATGACGTCCTCGCCAACGGCAAGAAGCTGGTCGGCATTGGCCTGGAGGCCGAAGCCGTCGGCGATCGCCTGGCCATCGTGGTTGGCATCGGCACCAATATCGTGGCGGCGCCTGAGGGCACGCCGACGCCGGCGGTGTCGCTGGCAGCGCTCGGCGTCCAGATCAGCGCGGAAGAGCTGTTCTCGGCCCTGACGGACGCCTGGGTCGAATTCCGCGGCATCTGGGACAATGGCCGTGGCTTTGCCGAAATCCGAAAACTCTGGCTGGAGCGCGCCGCGCGCCTTGGCGAGCCGATTGCGATCCACACGGGAACCATGGTGCTGGAAGGCATTTTTGACACGATCGACGACACCGGCTGCCTGATCGTCCGCACCGCGGAGGGCCGTCGCGTGCCGATCGCCGCGGGTGAGGTGTTCTTCGGCCCGGCTCGTTCGGTGGGAGCTGCGTGATGGCGAGACCGGACGAACTGGTATTTGCGCCGCTCGGCGGCGTCGGCGAGATCGGCATGAACCTGTCGATCTACGGCCTCGGTAACCGCCAGCAGCGGTCCTGGCTCGCGGTCGATCTTGGCGTCTCCTTCGGCGATGAGGAGCATCTGCCCGGCATCGACCTGATCATGCCTGATATCAGCTTCCTGGAGAAGGAGCGCAAGAACCTGATGGGGCTGGTGCTGACCCACGCCCATGAGGACCACTTCGGCGCCATCATCGACCTCTGGCCCAGGCTGAAATGCCCGATCTATGCGACGCAGTTCAGCGCGGCGCTGTTCGAGGCCAAATGTGCTGCCGAGCGCAATGCGCCGAAGATCCCGGTCACCATCGTGCCGTCCGGCGGCCGCATCGATGTCGGCCCGTTCAACGTCGAGTTCATCCCGGTCGCGCATTCGATTCCGGAAGCGCATGCGCTCGCGATCCACACCGAGGCCGGCACGGTGCTGCACACCGGCGACTGGAAGATCGATCCGACCCCGACGCTCGGCCGCCCCACCGACGAGAAGCGGCTGCGCGAGCTCGGCGAGCAGGGCGTGCTCGCCCTGATCGGCGATTCCACCAATGCGGTGCGCGACGGCCGCTCGCCTTCCGAGGCCGAGGTCGCGCGGACCATCATAGACCTGGTGAAGGCCGCCAAGGGCCGCGTCGCAGTCACGACCTTCGCCTCCAACGTCGCCCGCATCAAGGCCGTCGCCGACGCGGCGAAAGCCGCCGACCGCGAGGTCGTCGTGGTCGGCCGCGCCATGGAGCGCGTGGTGCAGGTCGCGCGTGAGACCGGCTATCTCGACGGCGTGCAGAATTTCCGCTCGCCCGAGGTCTACGGCCATCTGCCGCAGGACAAGGTGCTGGCGCTCTGCACCGGCAGCCAGGGCGAACCCCGCGCAGCACTTGCCCGCATCGCCAATGACGATCATCCCGAGATCACGCTCAACCGCGGCGACAGCGTGATCTTCTCCTCGCGCACCATCCCGGGCAACGAGAAGGCGGTCGGCTCGATCATCAACAATCTGGTGCTGCAGGGCGTCGAGGTCCTTACCGACCGCGACCATCTGGTTCACGTCTCCGGCCATCCCCGCCGCGACGAGCTGCGCGACATGATCTCCTGGGTGAAGCCGCAGCTCCTGATCCCGGTCCATGGCGAAGCCCTGCACCTGAACGAGCACGCCAAGCTCGCGCGCGCCGCCGGCGTGCCGCGCGTCCTGGTCATCCGCAACGGTGACCTCGTCAAGCTCGGTCCCGGCGATCCCGGCATCATCGGCGAGGTGCCGTCGGGCCGGCTCTACAAGGACGGCACGATCCTGGAGGATTCGAAATCCCGTGCGGTGGTCGAGCGCCGGCGCATGGCGTTCTCCGGCTGCGCCTTCGTCGCCGTCGCCATGACCGCGCAGGGTGAGCTTGTCGACGAGCCCGAGGTCGATCTCGTGGGCATCCCCGAGAAAAACAGGGCGGGCGAGCCCCTCGACGACATCGTCTTCGATGCCGTGATGTCCACGATCGAAGGCCTGCCGAAGGCCCGGCGCAGGGATGCGGATGCGCTGGCGGAATCGGTGCGACGCGCTGTCCGGGCCGTCATCAACGAACATTGGGGCAAAAAGCCCCCCTGTCTGGTACACGTCCTGACAGTGTAAGGGAGAAGCAAATGCAGGGTCGCCTCAACCACGTCGCGATTGCGACCAGGGACGCCGTCAAGTCCGCCAAGATCTACGGCGCGGCGTTCGGGGCGCAGATTTCGGAAGCCGTCGCTCTGCCCGAGCATGGCGTCACCACCGTGTTCGCGACGCTCCCCAACACCAAGATCGAGTTCATCGAGCCGCTCGGCGAGTCCTCGCCGATCGCAAAGTTTCTTGAGCGCAATGCCGATGGCGGCATCCACCACGTCTGCTACGAGGTCGTCGACATCATCGCCTCGCGCGACACCCTGGTGAAGGAGGGCGCCCGCGTGCTCGGTGACGGCGTGCCGAAGATCGGCGCCCACGGCAAGCCGGTGCTGTTTTTGCATCCGAAGGATTTTTCGGGCGCGTTGGTCGAAATCGAGCAGGCATAGGGCCGGGATCATGGCCGCTCAGATATCGACCGGGCTCGCAATCTATTTCGTGATCTGGTGGATCGCGCTGTTCCTGACGCTGCCATTTGGCGTGCGCAGCCAGCATGAGGACGGCGTCGGCGCGCCCGGCACCGACCCCGGCGCACCGATCCTGACCGGCATGAAGCGCAAGCTAATCTGGACCACGATCATCTCGGCGATCATCTATGGCCTCGGCATGCTCGCCTATCAGGCCGGCTATCTCTCGATCGAGCGGCTGTCGAAATTGATGGGAATGCCGTTTTAGCGATTTTGTGTTGCGTCGTTGTTGGGGGAACGAATGAGTTTTCAGAGGATCGTCGTCGCGCTTCTGGTGCTGATCGTCGCCGGCCTTGGGGCCATCGGCTATGTCGAGTGGAAGATGGCCGTGCAGGTGCGAACACTGAAGGCGTTCGTCGAGGGCTATGTCTTCAACGAGGCCGTGATGGCCTGCGAGCAGGCCAAGACCTCGACACCGTTCAAATGGAACGGCGGCAAGAGCACCTCGGTGATCGGGCTGAACTCGGTCAAGCTGGACAAATACACCGTCAGCGCCAGCTACACGCTGGTGGCGGACAACGTCTATTGTGACTACGATCCCATCAAAAGAAAGGCCGAGATCGGCTCGAGCTTCCTGGAGCGGGAGTAACGATCCGGCTCCTGCACATGGGATGGGATCGTCATGACGCAAGGGCAGGGGGACTATCGAATTCTGCAGGAAGGGGCCTTGCGGGACTATCTCGCGGGCTTGCCTGACATCGCGGCACGGCTCGGCGGCGCGCCGGCCGCCTGGGCGATCACCGAGGTCGGCGACGGCAATCTCAATCTCGTGTTCATCGTGAAGGGCGCGCACGGCGGTATCGCCGTGAAGCAGGCACTGCCTTACGTCCGCCTCGTCGGCGAGAGCTGGCCGCTGCCGTTGTCACGGGCCCATTACGAATATCTCGCGCTGACCCGGCAGGCCCAGCTCGCGCCCGGCCTCGTGCCGGCCTTGCTGCACCACAACGAGACGCTGGCACTGACCGTGATGGAGCTGCTCGAGCCCCACATCATCATGCGCAAGGGGCTGGTGGCTGCTACGTGCTACCCGCGCTTCGTCGATGACATCACGGCCTTCATGGCGCGGACGCTGTTCTTCACCTCCGATCTCGCGCTGACCGCCGCGGAGAAGAAGGAGGCCATCGCGTCCTTCGCCGGCAACCACGCGTTGTGCAAGATCACCGAGGATCTGATCTTTACCGATCCTTATCGCATCGCCGAGCAGAACCGCTGGACCGCGCCGTATCTCGACGGCCTGGCCGCGTCCATGCGCGATGACATGGAGCTGCATGTCGCGATCTCCCGGCTGAAGCTGAAATTCATGGCGAACCCCGAAGCGCTGCTGCATGGCGACCTCCACACCGGCTCGATCATGGTGACGGAGAGCGAGACCCGTGTGATCGACCCCGAGTTCGCCTTCTACGGCCCGATGGGGTTTGATGTCGGCGCGGTGCTGGCCAATTTGCTCATGGCCTTTTTCGCCTCCGCCGGCCATGAGCGCGCGCCGGGCGAGCGGCGCGAATTCGAGGGGTGGGTGCTGGAGACGGTCGAGCAGGTCTGGGGCAGGTTCGCCGGCAAATTCCTCGACCTCTGGCGGTCGGAGGCCAGCGGCGACGCCTATCCGGTCTCGCTGTTCGCCGGCGAGAAGGGCGCGGCGCGGCTGGAGATCGAGCGGCAGGCCTACATGCAGCGGCTGTTCACCGACACCGTCGGCTTCGCCGCCGCCAAGACCATCCGCCGCATCTTCGGCCTCGCCCACAACATCGACTTCGAGCTGATCGAGGATCCGCAGAAGCGCGCCATCAGCGAAGCCCGCGCCGTGCGCCTCGCGCGGGGGATGATGGTGGAGGCGGCGGCGTTTCGGACGATCGCCGACGTCACCGGCGCCGCGCGAAAATTGCGGGACTGGCAGCCCGAGCTATCCGGCTGACGCGCGCCTCCGCGTTCGCAATGACAACGGAGCGAGCAAGGCCTCAATAGAGCCGCACCGGAAGCGGCGCGCCGTCCGGGCCGACCAGCAGACCCCAGGTCTCGTTGGCCGCGACCTCGAACTCCCGCTTTTGCGCCGCGCTACCGTCCACCCTGAGGGTCACCTTGTACTTGCCCGGCGGCAAATCGATCTTTTGGCTGTCTGGCAATTCGGCTGCAACGTCGTCAAAGTATGGCAGTGTTTCGCCGGCGTGCGCCGCCAGCTTGATGGTCCTCTCGTTGACGGTGATAACAGCCGCATCATCCGTCTTGTTGCCAAGCATTAGCTTCACTTGGCCCGGCTTCGGCAGGAGCCCGGCCGTCGCGACGGCCGGCTTGCGCAGCGAAAGATCGGCGATTGTCCGGTTGTCCTGTCGGGTGAGCCGGAGCCGCGCCGGCCCATCGGTGGTCGTGAAGGCGATCACGGCCCGGTCGGGCTCGACCACAGCACCATCATTCTCGGCCCAGCCTCGCTGTTCGAGAGCGGCGCGATAGAAGCCGAGCACTGCGGCGAGATCGAGCGGCGTTTCGACGTGAGCTGACCTGATGAAACGCGAATTCTTCGCGGTCATCAGGCCCCACCCGTCGGGGAGCGGCAAACCCATGTCTTCGGACATTTCGGTCTCGACCTTCCGGCTCGCGGCCCGTGCCAGGACCCCGACGGCGTCGCAGAGCAGGCGTTCACCGAGATAGTCCGCGGAGCAGCGGTCCCTGACCGCCCACCAGGTTTGGTCGATGTAGTCGTTTGACCGCGAGGTGCGGTGCCAGCCGAATTGGATGCTATCCGCAGGGCTGTCCCGGGCCGGGTCCGGCGTGACGGGGATCGCCATCGCGGCTGTCGCGACGACCAGACTGCCGGCGAGCAGGACACCTAGCGTTCGGCGCTTCATTTTTTCCGCGATCCCTGGGGTTCAGATGACGATCCTGAGCTTGGTCGCGTTGATCACGAAAAATGTTCACTGTCGGGGTCGCGCGATGACGCACCGCGTCAATCGGCGGCTTGCTGCGCTGGGCGGGTGCAGCCTGACACCAGAGGCCCGGAACCGGAATCGTCGACCATCAAAACGAGGCTTGCGTTCGACGGGCTGTGAATGATCAAATCCCTGATCGGAATACCTGCGTTTGGGGGACACATGATGTTCAGGATGATTGCGATCGTCGCGGGTTTGGGACTGGCGCTGGCCGCCCCGGCAGAGGCCCAGACACCGCGCAAGGGCGGAACCATCCGTATGACCGCGCCTTACGGTTCGAGCTTCACCAGCTTGGACATTCACACCACCCAGCGCGCCCAGGACGAGATCTACGCCAAGGCCATGCATCGCTCGCTCTACATCTGGGACTCCGCGGAAGGAAAGCCGGTTCCGGAACTTGCGAAGGAGGTCATCGTCTCGGGCGGCGGTCTCGTTCAAACCTTCAAGCTTCGCGACGACGCCTATTTCCACAACGGCCGCAAGATGACGGCTGACGATGTCATCTGGTCCTACAACCGCATCATGGATGGCACCAAGGCCTATCCGGGCGCGCGCTATGTCCGCATCATCGAGGGCGCGGCGGCGGTTGAGAAGGGCCAGGCCAAGGAGATCTCCGGCCTGAAGAAGATCGACGACTTCACGATCGAGATGAAGCTGACCGAGAAGGTCGATCCGGGCTTCTACTTCTTCACCGCGCTGACCTCGATCTATCCCGCCGACGAGGCCGCCAAGGACAGCTTCATCCAGCATCCGATCGGTCTCGGACCATTCAAATTCGTCGAGCACGTGCCGGGATCGCGCATCGTGCTGGAGCGCTGGGACAGGTTCTACAAGCCCGGCAAGCCCTATGCCGACAAGGTCATCGTGTCAGTCATGGGCGAGGCTGCGGCGCGCGATGTCGCCTTCCGCAACAAGGAGATCGACACCTCCGTGCTCGGGCCGGCGCAATATGTCGCCTATCAGGCCGATCCCAACCTCAAGGGCACCATCGCCGAGGTCGCTGAGGTGTTCACGCGGTACATGGGGATGAACCCTGCATTCAAGCCGTTCTCTGACAAGCGCGTCCGGCAGGCGATCAACTATGCGATCGACACCGATTTGATCATCAACAAGCTGGTCAAGGGCAAGGCCTATCGCGCCACCAGCTGGCTGCCGCTGACCTCGTCGGCCTACGACAAGGCGATGAAGCCGTACCCCTACGATCCCGCCAAGGCCAAGCAGCTGCTTGCTGACGCCGGCTACGCCTCCGGCTTCGAATTCGAATGGACCACCAGCCAGAATGAAAGCTGGGGCCTGCCGATCGTTTCGGCCGTCATCCCGATGCTGGACAAGGTCGGCATCAAGGCGAAGGTCAAGCAGGTCGAGGCCGCGGTGCTGTCGGAGGTGGTTCGCTCCGGCGACTACCAGGCCTTCATCTATTCCCAGCAAACCGGCCCGGACCCCTTGGCTGCGCTGAAATGCTTCCATTCGTCGACGCCGCAATCGGCCTGCAACTACATGAACTACAAAAACGCCGAGTTCGACAAGATCATCGATGACGCCGGGCAGGCCGACGACACCGCCAAGCGCACGCAGCTGCTGCAAAAGGCCAATGCGCTGCTCTATGACGAGGCGCCGGTATGGTTCTTCAACTACAACAAGGCGGTCATGGCCGTGCAGCCTTGGCTCCACGGAGTTCAGCTGAACGCGACGGAGCTGACCCACCAGAATGTCGAGGACGTCTGGGTCGACGAGACCTCGCCCGCGAAGTGACACGCGTTCTCGTGCTCCCTCCATCGCGATGAACGATGCAGGGAGCGAAGAAAGTGCCGATGCTCTCCTTCCTGATCCGCCGTCTCCTGCAAACCATTCCGACCGTGCTCGCTGTCGTGCTGCTGGTCTTCGTGCTGTTCAGCGTCGTTCCCGGCAGCATCGTCTCGTCCATGAGCGACGACGCCGATCCTCAGGTCGAGCTGCGCATGAAGAAGCAGCTTGGCCTCGACGATCCCGTCTATGTGCGTTTCGGCGCCTATATCGCCAAGCTCGCCACCGGTGATTTCGGCACGTCGTTCCGGACCCGCGAGCCTGTCACGGCCATGATCGCCAAGCGGGCCTGGCCGACGCTGCAGCTGATCTTCACGGCCATGGCGTTTTCCGTCGTGCTCGGCGTGCCGCTCGGCTTCATCGCCGCATTGCGGCCGGGCGGCCTGGTCGACAGCGCCGCAATGGTCGTGGCTGTCTCGGGGCTTTCCATCGCCAAATTCTGGCTCGGACTGGTGCTGATGTATCTGTTTGCGTTGAAGCTCGGCTGGCTGCCGAGTTTCGGCTACGGCGATGGCGGCCTGAAATATCTGCTGCTGCCGGCCGTGACGCTCGGCGTCTCGCCGATGGCGCTCTTTGCCCGGACGACGCGCGCCGCTGTCCTCGAGATCATGACAGCCGATTTCGTCCGCACCGCGCGCTCCAAGGGCATGAGCGAGACGCGCGTGGTGAAGTGGCACGTGATGCGTAACGCGCTCGTCATCATTCTCACCACAGTCGGCCTGCAGTTCGGCGGGCTGATGGGGCAGGCGGTCGTCGTCGAAAAGCTGTTTTCCTGGCCGGGCATCGGCTCGCTGCTCGTGGACAGCGTCCTGCAGCGCGACATTCCGGCGGTCCAGGGCTCCATTCTCGTGGTGGTGCTGGCTTTTCTCGCGATCAATCTGCTGATCGACGTGCTCTACGGCGTGATCGATCCGAGGATCAGATACGCATGAAGCTCCGCGCCAATCTCATCATCGGCGGCGCATTGTTCGTGCTCGCGATCCTGGTCGGTGTGCTCGCGCCCTGGCTCGCGCATACCGATCCTGTCCTCGACGCCAATCTCATGAACGCTGAGGAGCCTCCGAGCTGGGCCTGGTGGTTCGGCACCGACGACCAGGGCCGCGACATCTATTCCCGGGTCGTCTACGGCGCGCGTGTCTCGCTGACGGTCGGCATCGTCTCGCAGCTCATCAACAGCGTCATCGGCGTGGCGCTGGGCCTGAGCGCCGGCTATTGGGGCGGCTGGTGGGACGATGTGGTCAACGCCTTGACCAATGTCATGCTCGCGATCCCGTCGTTGATCTTCGCGCTGGCCATCATGGCGGTGCTTGGACCGGGCCTGACCAGCCTGCTGATCGCGCTGGGGCTGACCAACTGGTCCTTCACCTGCCGGATCGCGCGCGCTTCGGCGCTGTCGCTCAGGAGCCAGGGCTATGTGCAGGCCGCGACCGTGCTCGGCTACGGCGATCTGCGCATCATGATCACGCAGCTCTTGCCGAACATGCTGGGGCCGATCGTCGTCATCGGCACGCTCGGCATGGGCAGCGCGGTGCTCTCCGAGGCCGCACTGTCATTCCTCGGCCTCGGCGTCCGGCCACCGTTTCCGAGCTGGGGCAGCATGCTGTCGGACGCCCGCGACCAGATCACGACGGCGCCGTGGCTCTCGGTTTTCCCGGGCCTCGCCATCTTCCTAACGGTGCTCGGCCTCAATCTGCTCGGCGATGGCCTGCGCGACATTCTCGATCCCCAATCGCGAAGCCGGCGGACATGACGGACGCGCCGCTGATCGAAGTCGAGGATTTGCGCATCGATCTCGACGATGGATCGCGGCGCGTTGCGGCGGCCGAGGGCATTTCATTCCGCATCGATCGCGGCGAGACGTTCGGCCTGGTCGGCGAGTCCGGCTGCGGCAAGAGCATCACGGCGCTCGCCCTGATCGGCCTGTTGCGGCAGCCGCTGTCGATCGGCAGCGGCGTCATCCGCTTCGACGGACGGGAGATCCAGCACCTGTCCGCAGCCGCCCAGCGCGACTTGCGCGGTAACCGCATCGCCATGATCTTCCAGGAGCCGATGACGGCGCTCAATCCGGTCTCGCCCGTGGGACGGCAGATCGCCGAGATGTTCGTGCTGCATAAGGGCAAGGGCTGGCGGGAGGCCAACCAGCTGGCGGTCGAGGCGCTGGCGAGTGTCCGCGTCCCCGCGCCGGAGCGGCGCGTCAACGACTACCCGCACCAGCTCTCCGGCGGCATGCGCCAGCGCGTGATGATTGCCATTGCGCTCGCCTGCGGTCCGGATCTCCTGATCGCCGACGAGCCCACGACCGCGCTCGACGTGACCGTGCAGGCCGAAATCATCGAGCTGATGCGCAATCTCTGCGCCGAACGCGGCACGGCGATCCTGATGATCAGCCACGATCTCGGCCTGGTCGCCAATGTCTGCCGCCGCGTCGCCGTCATGTATGCCGGCCGCATCGTCGAGGAGCGCGGCTCCGCCGATATTTTTCGCGCGCCCTCGCACCCCTACACGCAAGGGCTGGTCGACTCGCTGCCGCGGCTGGGCAGTCGCGCTGCACTTGGCCGGAGCAGGCTCCAGGAGATCGCGGGCGTCGTCCCGGCCATCACGAATTTCCCCGATGGCTGCCGGTTCAATCGGCGCTGCGCGAAGGCGACTGATATTTGCAGGACCGTCGTTCCGACGGCGGATTTTCTGGAGGCCGGTGGCCTGGTGAGGTGTCACCATCATGCATGAACCGCAGGGAAGGCCGGATGACGATCTCATTCTCAGCGTCGAGGATCTCGCGGTGCATTTTCCGCTCGGCGGCGGCCTGCTGGGCCGTAACGGGCGGCTGCTCCGTGCCGTCGACGGTGTCGATCTCAAGCTGAAGCGCGGCGAATGCCTCGGGCTGGTCGGCGAGTCCGGCTCGGGCAAGTCGACGGTGGCCTTGTCGATCCTGGGCCTGCTGACGCCGACGCGCGGCCGCATCGTGCTGGACGGGCAGGTCGTGACGGGCAGGCAGTCCGGCGATCGCAAATCGCTCGCCCGCACCGTCCAAATCGTCTTTCAGGATCCCTACGCCTCACTCAATCCACGCCAGACCGTTCGCCGCACGCTGGAAGATCCCTTGCATGTGCATGGCGTGACCGCAAAAAGCGAAATCGAGGACCGCGTCGCGACCATGTTGCGCCACGTGGGCCTGCGGCCCGAACAGGCCGACCGCTACCCGCATGAATTCTCCGGCGGCCAGCGCCAGCGCATCGGCATTGCGCGCGCGCTGATCCTCAATCCCAAAATCGTCATCTGCGACGAACCGGTCTCGGCGCTCGACGTCTCGATCCGCGCCCAGATCATCAACCTGCTGCTGGAATTGAAGGACACGCTCGGTCTCTCCTACATCATGATCAGCCATGATCTCGGCGTCGTCGAGCACATGAGCGACCGGGTCGCGGTCATGTATCTCGGCCGCATCGTGGAGAACGGCGACTGGCGCGAAATCTTCGAGCGGCCCGCGCACCCCTATACGCAGGCCCTGATCGCGGCCATCCCCGATCCGCTGCGCCATGCCCCGCTGGCGACAACCGGCGGCGACCTTCCCAACCCGCTCAATCCGCCGAACGGGTGTGCGTTCAGCCCGCGATGTCGTTATGCCGAGGATGTGTGCCGGCGAGAGCCGGGACCGGCGTTGGAGACGCGCGCCGATGGACATGCGGTGAGGTGCTGGCGCGCTGACGAGATTGTTGCGGCGAGCGTCGCTCTATCCCGGTCACCCTGAGATGGCCGCTTCTTCAGCGGCCCTCGAAGGGCGACGGCCCAGTTGCTGAAAGTGCGGCCAGGCTTTCGGCAGCCCTCAACTCGAAGGATGTGGCCATCTGTTGTTTCGCGACAACGAGCGACCGCTCGAAATGCGCTTGCGCCTGCGGAACATCAGGCGGTTCGAACGCCAGCGCAACCTCTCCGGCGATGCGGCGTGCCTCGGCCTCCTGCCAGCATTCGCCACTTTCGCGGATCGTCAGCAACGCCTCTTCACTACAGCGTTGCGCATCGCCGAGCCGTCCGATCCGGGCGTAGGCCGCGGCCAAAGTGCTGAGATACCAGGGCGCATAGGCCGTCGCGCCGGTGGATCGCATCGCCGAAATCCCGGCCTCGATCGTGTCGGCGGCGGCGCGGTCCTGGCCCTCGAGGGCGAACACCCGGCCACGCAACAGCGTCCCATAGGCGTTCCAGAGTGGCGGGATCAAGCGGGAACGACGGAGTCGGGGGTCCCCAGCTTGAGCTTGGCGCGCCGCACGTGGCCTGTTCGGGTCAATTCGGGAGCGATCAAAGGAACGCCATCGCGGTTCCAGCGGCCGCGCTGAAAGCAACGACGACCAGCGGAGGCGCGCGCCAGGCGACCAGCAAGACGAAGCCGACGAGCGCGACGCCAAAATCCCGTGGTGAATGCACGGTGGTCGTCCAGACGGGATCATATAGTGCAGCCCCCAGGACGCCGACCACCGCCGCGTTAACGCCGCGCATCATGGCCTGGGCGCCTGCGCGCTTCCGGAACGAGTCCCAGAACGGGAGCGCGCCGAGCAGGATGAGGATTCCCGGCAGGAAGATGCCGACGAGGCCGAGCGCTGCCCCGGCGACTCCATGCGGCTCCGGAGAGACCACAGTGCCGAGGTAAGCGGCAAAGGTGAACAGCGGACCCGGCACGGCCTGGGCTGCACCGTATCCGGCGAGAAAGGCATCGACGCTCACCCAGCCCGGTGCGACGAAGGCTTCACGGAGGAGGGGAAGGACGACGTGACCGCCGCCGAAGACGAGCGCGCCGGAGCGATAGAAGGCATCCAACAAGGCGATGCCCGTGGATCCGGTCAGGCTACGCAGCGCCGGCAGGCCCGCCAGCAGGACGAAGAATATCCCAAGGGTGATCAGCCCCATGGTTCGCGACACCGGAATCTCGACGTGCCCGGACGGCGCCGGCGCGTCGCGGCGGCACAGCCACAGACCGGCGAGCCCGCCGAGGACGATCGCTCCGATCTGGGCGATCGACGCCGGGCTGAGGAGGATGATGAGCGCTGCAACCGCCGCGATCGACGCACGCTGACGGTCGGGACAAAGATTGCGCGCCATGCCCCAGACCGCTTGCGCCACGATGGCGACTGCCGTGAGCTTCAGTCCGTGCAACAGGCCGACACCGACCGGGCCGCCCAACACACCGGCGCCGTAAGCGAAGAGAACGAGGATCGCGGCCGAAGGCAAGGTAAACCCGGTCCAGGCGGCGAGCGCGCCCAGATAGCCGGCCCGCATCAAGCCGATCGAGAAACCGACCTGACTGCTGGCGGGGCCAGGCAGGAATTGGCAAAGCCCGACCAGATCGGCGTAGGCGCGCTCGTCGATCCAGTTCCGCCGTAGAACGAACTCGTCGCGGAAGTACCCGATGTGGGCGATCGGACCGCCGAAGCAGGTCAGGCCGAGCCTCAGGAAAATCCGCAGAACCTCCAGCGGCGAACCGGCGTGGGGCCGTTGGTTGACGGCGATGTCGGTCGGCGGATTGAGGTTGCTCAAGGACGTTCGATCCGATTTCGGGACGCGTTTATCCGGTTTCGATAAACGATATCCAACCCAGTCAGCAAATCCTTGAACTTCATGCGGTCCTATCGAATTTGGAACGACGTCTCCAGTCGTCCGTTGGTGCGCCGTCGCGACGGACGCTTTTTTCCAGGTCCGGCGGCGCATATTAGCAGCGAGGAGACTGGCCATGGCAAGCGCGGCAGACCGCGATCCCCGACACCATACGCAGAAGATGCAGAAGGCCCTCCACGATATCCGGAACCATCTGCGCGAAGACATCCAGAAGGTCGACGAGCCGCAGTTGAAGGCGATGTTCGAGACGTCCGCCGAGGTTCTGGGTGGGCTCGAGAAGGCTTTCAAGGACTACGAGCAGAAGAACGAAAAGGCCTGGCGCTGAAAAGGTCTGGCGCTGAGCAGATACCGGCGCCATGACACGTGCGATCCCGCGCATCCACAGGAATGCCGCCATGGAAGTGGTTATGCCAGGCAAGCGTCGTCTCCTTTTGCTCGGAGGAGCGCTGGCGGCGGCTCCGGCCCTTCTCACCAGGCCGGCCTTTGCCGAACGAAAGGCTGTTGGCGGGGAGCGCAAGAAGGGCGCGGAAAAGAAAGACGAGGCAGTTACCCCGCCCGAAGATTTGATGCGGGAGCACGGCGTGCTCGATCGCGTGTTGCTGCTCTACGAGGCCGGAATCCGGAAGTTCTCGTCGAATGGGGACTTCGATCCAGGCCTGATCTCGCAGTCAGCCGAGATCATCCGCGATTTCATCAACAACTACCATGAGAAGTCCGAGGAGGAGCACGTCTTTCCGCGCTTCAAGAAGGCCGGACAGATGACTGATCTGGTGGAGGATGCGAAAGCTTTGCGTGGTGTTCGATCCCGCGATCGCAATGGCGTGGCCTGAAAACCAAGCATTTGCTTGCGCGGTCCGTCGCGCAGGCTCGCGACGATGGTCAATACCGCAGAATTTCGCGACATCGCGGACGTGACGGCGGCCGCCCGCGAGTTGCGCGCCTGGATGCCTGAGTTCGCCGGCTGAGAGCTTTGTCTGCAATGAGGCGATGCTGCCCACGAATGCGGCTCGACTGTCTCGTTTGGTAGGCAACCCGGCTCACGCAGACCTTACAGCATTGAAGTATGCTGCTGGGGCGCGGGCGCATGAAGCGCCGATGTTAACTTGAGTCCTCCGGCGTCACCGACCGCAACAAACTTATGACGTGAGGCCAACACCCGAAGTTGCGGATCGGCAACATCGCACTTCGATTCACATGGAAACAACTGGCAAAACCTTGAAATGAATCGACATCCTTGCGGTGCTTGATCTAGCCTGACGACGTTTCGGTCTGCTGGCCGGTTCTGTCTATTTTTTGCGCATATTTTCTCACGGGATTGAGGGGCGGGGTCGTGTCATTTCGTTGCGTGAGATATTTTTCCGCGATCATGCCGATCGCGCTGATCGGTTTCTGGATTGCACAATCGCAAGTGGCAGTCGCTGAAGTCCAGATCGGCTCAACCTTCAACAGCGAAGGACCGGGTCCCGACCTCACCGGAAGCAGCGGCAGCCCGGCGAACCAAGCCTATGGCGGCGCTGTCCAGGCCATCGTGGCGGACCCGTCCAATAACAATGTTATGTACATCGGCTCGGTCGGAGGCGGAATCTGGAAGACAACCAATGGCGGTACGAGCTGGGCGGCACTGACCGACCAGAATCTGTCGCTATCCATCGGCAGTCTCTCGCTCGACCCGACGGACGCCTCTCACCAGACGCTGATTGCCGGCAACGGCAATGTCTCCAACGGCGGATTTGCCTCGACATCGGTGTTCTCGACCCCGCAGAACTTCGGCGGAGTGCAAGCTGGGCTGCTGTACAGCAACGACGGCGGCGCAACGTTCACGCGGCTCGGGGCATCCACCTTCAGCGGACAAAGCGTCATCGACGTCGCAGCGCGCGGCTCGACCATTCTGGCGGCCACCGCCGAGCCGCGCACCATGGCGGCGGGAGCATCCTTTTTCTCCGGCGGTCTTTACCGCAGCACCAACGGCGGTGCGACATTCGCGGCTGTCGGACCCGGCAATGGATTGCCATCTGGACCCGTGACCTCCCTGGTCGGTGATCCCAACAATCCGAACACCTTCTATGCCGCAGTCACCGCCAGCAGCAATGCGACCTACGCCCAGACCGCGGTCTACCGCAGCACGGACGGGGGCGCGACCTGGTCCGCCGTGTTCACGTCGGCGAACAGCGGCGGCCTCATCACGGGCGCCGGCCAGACCACGATCAAGCTGACGGCCGGCGCCGGAGGAACGGTAGCGGCTGGCCTCGTCGATCTCGGCACAGGCAAGCTGGCGGGGCTCTTTTACTCCGGCAACAATGGCGGTTCCTGGACCACGCTCACGGCCCCGAATGTCAATGGAGGCGGGCAGGCTCCGGTCAATATCGCGCTGGCCATCGATCCGACCAGCACCAACATCATCTATGTTTCGGGTGACAATAACTTTAGCGCCGGCAACGGTTTCGTGAATGCGCTGTCGATCGCCCGGGTGAACGCCAGCAACAATAGCAGCTCCCTGATGAGCGACGACAATGGCACGCCGGTCAACACGTCGAACGGAACCACGGCCCACCCCGACAGCCGTGCGCTGACCCTCGATGCCTCGGGACGGCTGCTGATCGCGACCGACGGCGGCCTCTACGCGCGCACGTCCCCGCTGACGAGCAGCGGCGCCTTCGTGCCGCTCAACAATTTCTCGACGATGGAGCTGTACTCGGCCTCGTTCGATGCCAACAGCAAGCGCATCGTCGTGTCTGCTCAGGACAACGGCAGCTCCTATCAATCCGCGACGGGCGGCAAGACCTTCAACCAGATCGGCGGCGGGGATGGTATCAATGCCCGCGTCAACGACGTGACGCTGGGCACCAGCAGTGCGCTCTACACGACCTGCCAGTACCTGAGCTGTGCCAAGCGGACCATTGTCGACAGCACCGGCACGATCACGCACTCGGCGAGCATCAGTTTCGGAGGCCTCTCGATCGGCAACTTCAGCGCGCCGCTGGTCTTGAACAACATTGATCCGACGCGCATGGCGCTGGCCAGCAGCAACGTCTATGTGACCCAGGATACGTTGTCCGGCGCTCAGGCCGTGACACAATCAATCATCACGCTCACGCCGACCCAGGTTGGCGCAACGGGTCAGACGGCCAATGCCCTCGACTATGGCACCCGGAACAACGTCAATGCGCTGCTCGTGGGCGCGGGACCGGGCAACGCCCCGAACGGCAAGCTCTGGCTGAGCACGACCGCATCCGCGAGTTCGCTGGTCCAGATGTCAGCCTATGCGGGTCTCGCTCCCACTTCGGTTAAGTTCGATACACGGTCGGATTCGCGCTTTTTCGTTGCCGATAGTGCCAACCTCTTCGGCAGCACCAACCAAGGCGCAAGTTTTCAGACTTTGACCGTCAATCTGCCAGCCAACTTTATCAGGCCGACCGCGCTCGGATTCATCGACAGCAACGGTGTCGCCTCGCTGCTGGTCGGCGGCCTGAACAACGCCGACAATGCCGGCAATCCGCTTGTTACCGCCGATAGCGATTCAGGCGGCAATCTGTCCGGCTGGCGGCGGTTCGGCGCAGGTCTGCCCAACGCACTGATCACAGGGCTGCAATACGATGCCAAGTCCGACACCTTGGCGATTGCGACGGCCGGCCGCGGCGCCTGGCTGCTCTACGACACGACCAGCAACTACGCGAGCGCCTCGGTGCTCCAGTTCGGTCTCGCAAACAATGACTCGATGCCGGATCCCTCAATCCTGTTCGGCAATCGTCCGCTGATCAAATACGGCTCGGGAATCCTGGCGATCATGGGAGATGCGACCTACACCGGCGGATCGACGATCAATGGGGGCACCATGCTGATCGGCAACGGCGGCACGACCGGGAGCGTTCAGGGGAACGTGGCCTTCTGCTCCAATGCAGGCGATCCGCTATGCGACGCCAGCGCCAACAAGGTGCTTGCCTTCAACCGTTCGAACAATCTGACGTTCGCCGGCGCCATTAGCGGTCCAGGCCAACTGCTCCAGGAAGGCGGCGGCACGCTGATCCTGACGGCGAACAACACCTATAGCGGCGACACGACCATCAGCAGCGGCATTCTGCAGCTCGGCAATGGCGGGACCTCCGGATCTGTCAGCGGCAATATCGTCAACAATTCGGCGCTCTCCTTCAACAGGTCGGATGCCTTCACCTTGTCCGGCGCGATCTCCGGATCGGGTGCCGTGCAGCAGGCCGGTTCGGGGACGACGACACTCTCGGCCGTGAACACCTATGGAGGAGGGACGTTCGTCACCGGTGGTACACTGACCTTCTCTGGCGTCGGCACCTTGGGCGCCGCGGCCGGCGCGACGGTGGTGTCGACGGGCGGCACCCTCGACCTCGCCGGCACGACGCAGACGCAGGCAGCCGTGAATCTCGCCGGCGGCTTGATCAAGAACGGAAACCTGAACGCACCGATCAGCTCGATCGGAGGTAGCCTCAACGGCATCGGCGGTTCGGCAAGCCTGACCACGCTCGGCGGCGTCACATCCCTGTTCGGCATCAACGGTTATTCCGGCGCGACCAATGTCAATGGCGGTGTGCTGGACGTCGAGGGATCGATCACGGGAACGTCGTCGGTCACGGTCAATGCCGGCGGTGCGCTGACGGGCGCGGGCACGGTCGATCCACTCCTGGTCAGCATCGCCAGCGGCGGCACCTTGGCTCCAGGCAACGGCACGCCGGCCAGTTCGATGACGATTGTCGGCAATTTGGCGTTCCAGTCGGGGGCGCTGTACATGATACAGCTCAACCCCACGACGGCGTCGTTTGCCAGCGTCACGGGCACGGCAACGCTTGCCGGCAACACCGTCGATGCAATCTTCGCCAACGGCGTCTACGTTTCCAAAAAGTATACTATCCTGACGGCGGGCGGCGGCGTCAGCGGAAGGTTCTCGGGCCCCGTCAATACGAACCTGCCGAGCGGTTTCAACACATCGCTCAGCTACGACGCCAAAAACGCTTATCTCGATCTGGCGCTGTCATTCGGATTCGGCGTGCCAGGCGGCCTCACCGGTAACCAGCAGGCGGTCGGCAATGCGCTGACCGGCTATTTCAACAGCAACGGCTCGATCCCCATCGTCTATGGTGCTCTCTCGCCGCCCGCGCTGACCCAGGCATCGGGCGAACATGCCACTGGATCGCAGCAAGCCACGTTTGATGCGATGGGCATGTTTGCCGGGCTTCTCACCGATCCCTTCATGCAGCGGGAAGGCGCGCCATCGCCGGCTCCCGGTCACCAGTCCTTTGCTGCTACGGATGATGAGGATGTACTCGGCTATGCTGCGAGAGAGCGGCGGCGGCTCGCCGGGGAACGCGAAGCCTATGCGATGTTCACCAAGGCGCCGCTGCGCAGCGTCTATCAACCACGCTGGAGCGTGTGGGCCGCAGGATTTGGCGGTTCGCAATCGACCGACGGCAACTCTGCCGTCGGCTCGAACAGTGCCACCAGCCGCATCTTTGGCACCGCCGTCGGCGCCGACTATCTATTCTCGCCGACGACGCTCGCCGGCTTTGCATTGGCCGGCGGCGGAACGAATTTCAGCGTCGCCAATCTTGGCTCGGGACGCTCGGATCTGTTCCAGGCTGGCGCCTACGTCCGTCACTTCAATGGGCCGGCCTATATCTCCGCCGCCCTTGCATATGGTTGGCAGGACGTCACCAGTGACCGCACCGTGACAATCGCCGGGACCGATCGGTTGCGCGCGGAATTCAACGCCAATGCCTTCTCAGGACGGATCGAGGGCGGCTACCGCTTCGTGGGGCCATGGTCAGGCGGCATTGGCATCACCCCCTACGCCGCAGCGCAAGTGACGACCTTCACACTGCCTGGTTACGCGGAAAGCGTCGTATCGGGGGCGGGGACCTTTGCGCTGACCTATGGTCCCAGGACCGTCACCGACAGCCGCAGCGAGATCGGTCTCCGCACTGACAAGAGTTTCGCCTTGCCGAACGCAGTCCTGACCCTGCGCGGCCGGTTCGCGTGGGCGCATGACTTCGACCCGAATCGTTCAGTTGCCGCGACCTTCCAGGCCCTGCCGGGGGCGAGCTTCGTCGCCAACGGTGCAGCACAAGCCGCCGATTCGGCGCTCACGACTGCATCGGCCGAAGTAAAATTGTTGAGTGGCTGGACCGCAGTCGCCACGTTCGAGGGCGAGTTCTCCAACGTGACCCGCTCCTACGCCGGCAAGGGTGCCGTGCGCTATGCGTGGTAAGCGGAGTACGGCGAGAGAACCGGTCGAGCCGAGTCCCCGGCCGTCTCTCGAAACATGAGGCTGCGCACGACCCGAGGCGCAGTCGCTCCCTGACCCGCGACAATCGCGCCATGATGACATCGTGCGCCTGTTTTGCGGGACCTGTCAGACGGCCATGGCGTCGGCCGAGGGCGGACATCTCTAGGATGGAGGGGACGTCCGTTGTGGTCATGAACGACAAAAACTCGAACTGAGCCCAACAGGTCTGCTTTGGCTATTGTCGCCAACTCGTCCGGTCGCAGGCCATTTTCTGGAACGCGTCCAGGATTTGAAGGAATACTCTATTGAAATTATCGATGGTCTCAGTGGATGATTTAAGGAATGCAAAACCGTTGATAACGGAGGTCTTCGATACGATCGTCTTTAGGCCGAAGAGTTCAGCGAGTTGTGGGTCTTCCGAAATCACATTGTCTGGAAAAAGTTGCTTAATGAAAGGCCGGATTGTTGCGACGTAATACGCGATTTCCGTCTTGCCGTGACGCTTCTTGAACACGTCCTGGCCTTCGAGCAAAGTATAGAAACGGTAGGCTTCGGGGAACGTGGTCGAGGGTAGGTTGTCCGAGAGAAACTTGAGAACAAAAATCTCAACGAACGTGAGAAGGCAAAGCTTCGGCTCCTCTTTTGTTGCGTGCCAAATGATCTGCCAGACTGTTTCGGCGAGAGCCCTAGGGTTTTTCGCCACAGCGGCATCGCCGGCAATTAGATTCTCAAGAACAGCAGGGTTCAGATCCCGTTTTTCGGCAAAGTGAATGATTTCGCCCTTCGCTAACGAGGCCTCGACGTCGACGTAGCGACACTTTGCGCCGTCAGTCGTAACGGCGATGCGCACACCAAGGCCGGCCGCAGCGAATAGGACTTGCTCCGCGGCCCTCAACTGAGCCTTTTCATCCTTAAGCTTCGCCTTCGCTTTGTGCTCGCCCACGGCAACGGGAACTAGCCCACCACCGCTGCGACGTAGAAACACGCGATCCGGCTTGGCCGCGCGGACCGATTTGAGGTCTATACAGTTTAAACGGGTAATCGACGGACGCGGGGCTTGTGAACGAAACCCCAACCGATGCCAACTCGGTGATGGAAGTTGCGCCTATATTCAGTTCCTCAAATGGCCCAAACTTGCCGCCTTTCAGATCACCGGTGGCAAGATATTTTCGCTGGACCAATTCCTCATTCGCCATTCCGATTTTCCTCTGAATTCACCCCAATGGTCGCCCGTCATCAACGTGACTACTCGCGAGGCTCGGGCGAGCGCACGACGAATCTTTGTCTCGTCAGTCTCTTAGCGGGAATATAGCTCGCGGAGAACCGATGATCGATAGCAGTGTCGCGAAGGTCGGCCTAGGGCCAGCACTACTCTGGTCGAGAAAAGTTATGCTTACACCGCAAAAGCCGACGTCGGCGTATGGACAGAGCCGCGATTCAAGCTCGGGATCGAAGGGCGAACGCGGCTCGAACGAACGAGTAGGGCGTCCGCGTCTTGAGCTGATCTTCACCCGACACGCGCCGGCCGCCATGATGCCATCGTGCCCCTGTTTTGCCCGACGTGTCAAACGTCCCGGCCGCAGGCGTTCGAATCAGGCCGCGCCAAATTCCCCAATGATTTGTACTGTGCATGGGGTTGTTTTCGCGTTTTTGTTCGCGGGTTGATTAATCCGCCGCTTTTTCTCTCAACCGCTGCGCGTAGACGTTGATGATCAGCGCTGCCAGCAGGATCACGCCGCGGATCAGGATCTTCAAAAAACTGTCGATGTTGACGTGGTCGAGGCCGTTATTCAGGACCCCGAGAACGAAGAGCCCGACGATGGTGTTGCCGATGCCGCCGCGGCCGCCGAACAGGCTGGTGCCGCCGACCACGACCGCGGCGATGGAGTCGAGCAGGTACGTGTCGAACTCGTTCTGCTGCGCGCTGCCGAAATGGGCGACGCCGAGCATGCCGCCGATGCCGGAGCACACAGCCGAGATCACCATGACAGCGCCGAGGATGAGCTTGACGTTGAGGCCGGAATATTCGGCCGCCTCGCGATTGCCGCCGACCATGTAGATGTAGCGGCCGAAGCGCGTGTAGGTCAGCACCAGATGGCCGCCGAGCAGCATGATGGCTGCGACGATCACGATCCAGGGGATACCGCCGATCGAGCCGGAGCCCAGCGTTGAGATCAGGCTCGGCACCTTGTAGGCGATCTGGCCGCGCACCAGCAGCGCCGAGATGCCGGCCGCGATCTGCATCATCGCCAGGGTCATGATGAAGGAGGGGATGCCGATCACGGTCAGTCCGAGCGCGTTGACGAGGCCGAGAGCCGCGCAGAGCAGGATCGACAGGATGATTGCAATCGCGCCCGGCAAGGGGATGTTGGGGATGTTGACGTAGGATTCCTGCAGCGTGAAGTAGGCGACCGCGATGCCGGTGACGTTGGCGATGCTGGCGATCGAGAGGTCGATCTCCGCGCAAAGGATCACGAAGGTGAGGCCGACCGCGATGATGCCTGTGACCGACACCTGCGTCAGGATGTTGCCGAGATTGTCGATGGTCGCAAAAGAGGGGCTGGCGAAGGCGAAGAACGCGGACAGGAAGATCAGCGTCAGGAACGGCGCGATGTTGCGCATCTGCGAGCGCAGGAAGGGCGCAAGGCCCTTGGCGCGCTGGCCCGCCGCTGGTGCCGTCTCACTGCTCACCATTTGTGCTTCTCCGTCACGCCGCCTCCAGCAGGCGGTCTTTGCTGACCGGCTCGTTCTTGAATTCGCGCACCACGGCACCGCGCTTGAGCACGAGGATGCGGTCGGCCAGCGACAGCACCGTTTCCGGCTCGGTCGACAGCACGATGATCGCGAGCCCCTTGGCGCGGAGGTCGCGGACGATGTTGATGACGTCGTTCTTGGCGCCGACATCCATGCCGCGGGTCGGCTCGCACAGCACCAGCAGCTTGGGCGGATAGGTCAGCCATTTTGCCAGCGCGACCTTCTGCTGGTTGCCGCCCGAGAGCATGCCGAGATCGAGGCCGACCACCGGTGGCCTGATCTGCAACTGCTCGATCTGGCGCTTGGCGATATCGCGCTCTTGCGCCGGCTTGAGCAGCAGGGACGAGATGCGGTCCAGGATGCTGATCGAGATGTTCTTGTAGACCGGCTCCTGGTGAAACAGCATGGCGCGCCGGCTCTCCGGCACCAGCGCCACGCCGGCGCGTCGCGCCGCCGCTGTGCTGGCGAAAGACTTGGGTATACCTTCGACGATCAGCGTGCCGGCGTCGGGCTTCAGCTTGCCAAAGAGGATGCGGGACAATTCCTGCTGGCCGCAGCCCATGAAGCCGTAGATGCCGAGCACCTCGCCGGCGCGGGCCTCGAAGGAGACGTCCTGGAGGCTGCGCGCCAGCGAGAGCTGGTCGACCTGCAGCACCACCGAGCTGTCGCTCGGCCGCGGCAGCATCAGATCGTCGGTGTAGCTGTGCTCGAGCGCTTCGCCGCCGCGGCCGATCATGGCCTCGATCAGCGCCCCCTTGGTGGTCGCGGCGCTCGCGGTCTCGGCGACCTTCCGCCCGTTGCGGAAGACGGTGACGGTGTCCGACACGCGGAGAATGTCCTCGATGAAATGCGAGATGAAGACGATGCCCGTGCCTTGCTCGCGCAGCCGCCGCAGCGTCGCAAACAGCCGCTCGACTTCCGGCGGGGAGAGGGCGGAGGTCGGTTCGTCCAGGATGACGATGCGTGCGCCCGAGAACAGCACGCGGGCGATCTCGATCAGCTGCTGCAGCCCGATCGGCAAGTCGCCGAGCCGCGACATCGGATCGACGTCGATGCCGAATCGAGACAACTGCTCGCCGGCTTCACGCGCCATGCGCCGCCATTGCACGAGGCCAAGCCGGTTGGTCGGCTGGTTGCCCAGAAAGACGTTTTCCGCGACCGTGAGATCGGGGGCGACGCTGAGTTCCTGATGCACCATGGCGATGCCGGCCGCATGCGCATCGCGCGCCGAACGGAAATGCGTCTCCGCCCCCTCGATCAGGAAGCGGCCGGAGAACTCGGTGTGCACGCCGGCGATGATCTTCATCAGCGTGCTTTTTCCCGCGCCGTTCTCGCCGACGAGACCGTGGATCTCGCCGGGAAGAAGCGCGAAGTCGACACCACGAAGCGCTTCGACGCCGCCGAAGCTCTTCGTGATGCCCTGCAGTTCCAGGATGGGCTGTTGACCCTCAGGCATGAAAGTTCAAGTCTTGGACGATTTCAGATCAGGAAGTGATCTTCCATCCATTGCATGCCGGCGGCATTGGCCTTGGTTACGACCGGGCCGTCGGTGACGACGTTCTTGGGGATGCCCTGGCCGCTCTTCTCGCCACCGACCACGGCCGCGACACCGGCGATGATCGCGCCGCCATGGATGCGGCAGGACGGATTGCGCACCGTCGCGAACATGCGGCCCTCGCTCACCGCCTGGATCGCCGGCGGCATCGCGTCCACACCGCCGATCAGGATGTTGGTGCGGTTGTGCGCCTTCATGATGTTGGCGGCCGCGAGCGCCATGTCGTCATTGTGGAAGAACGCCGCGTCGATCTGCGGATATTTGGTCAGATAGGTTTCCCAGAGCCGCGCGGTCTTGGAGACGTCCCAATCGGCCGGCTGGGTGTCGAGCACCTCGATGCCCGGAAATTGCTTGACGACGTTGTTGAACCCCTTGGCGCGGCCTTGCGCGCCGGTATGGCCGAGCGCGCCTTGCGTCATGATGATCTTGCCCTTGCCGCCCATGGCGTTGCACAGCGCCTGCGTCACCGAGGCGCCCATGAACTCGTTATCGGGGGCGAGGAAGGAATGGACGTTGATCTGATCGAGCGGCGCAATCAGCGTGTCCATGTCGATGACAGGCGTGCCGGCATCGATCATCTTCTGCACGGGCTGGGTGAGGGTGCCGATGCCGAAGGCCTGGATCGCAACAAAGTCCCATTTCTGCGAGGCCATGTTGTCGATCGCCGCGCGCTGCTTCACCGCATCAAGCTGGCCGTCGAACCAGGTGACCTCGACGTTGAACAGCTTGCCCCAGAATTCCGCGGCCTGCTTGCCCTGTGCGCACCAGGTCGCCTGAAGGCCGGCATTGGAGAAGGCCGCCTTCAGCGGCTTCTCGGATCGTCCGACTTCGGCTGCAAGTGCTGGGTTTATGCCCATGCTGCCGAGGATGGCAGTTGCAGCGCCGGCGGTCGCTGCCGCCTGAAGAAGATCGCGCCTCGTCGTCGAGAAATCTTTGGTCCCGGACATCGCTCGCTCCCATATATCTTATCGTCGGCGCGTCATTGGTTGCGCTACCGATCTCGGAAAGTCTGTCACAAGAGTTGATGCCACTCAACCAGCCACGTCAGATCGGCGCAGCGCGATGCTGCACGCTCAAAGCTCTGCTCGATCGGATTGGGAGAATTACTCATCGGCAGATCAGCCGCGCAGGCAAAAAAAGAGCGGGGCCCTAGCCCCGCTCAAAAATTGTGTCGACCCTATTATCCCCGATTCTAAGATTTGATCTTGATTGGCGGGGCGACGCTGCGTTTTGCGCGCCAGGGGCTCCTCCCGAGACTTGGACCACCAGACTTTGACCTCGCGGCTAGCCTGAGCAAGAGGGATGCTAGATCAACTTTTCTCACTTGTCATCATTTTCGGCAACGATTGTTCAAAATTCGAGCAGTTGACGAAATGATCGGGCTTTTAACCCTATAAGCATATGACAAATATAAGAAATCTGTGGATGTGGCAGGACGGAGGGACTGCCTCAAATGCCGGACGCGGCCTCGGCATGGACCGCTCCGAACACATTCTTCGAGAAATTTGCGCCAACCCAACCAAGCTCGTGAAGCGATCTCGACTCGGGACCGGCGCGGTGTTTAGTTGGTAGACGAACGAATGGTTCGGCGGATGCGCGCACGGCTGCAAAAATTCCTACCCATCGTCCTGCTCGCTTTGGTGATGCAGGTGCTGGCGCCGATTGCCGCCTGCTGGGCGGCCGGCCAGGCCGTTGTCGATCCGCTTGGCATCGGTGCCATCTGCCACAGCGTCAGCGAGCAGGGGACTCCGAGCGACCAGAACGGCGCGCCGACCGCGTATGCCGGTGCCTGCGCGCTGTGTTGCCTGGCGCAGGCCAACGCGTCCTTCGATTCGCCTTCGCACGCGACGCTCTCCGTTCCCTTCCGCCACGCCGAACGCGTGGTGTGGCGCGACGCCGACGCAGGCGTAGTCACTTCACATGGCGGGTCCAACGTCCAAGCGCGCGCGCCTCCGTATTCGACGTGAGCTTCGGGGCCGGACCGGCCGCTTGAACCTGCATGTCGCTTTGCTTTCTTGCGGAGATTTTCCATGTCTATCGGTCGCGCGGGCCTGTCGGGCCTCGCTATTGCGCTTTGTTCTCTTTCCCCAAGTCTGGTTTCCAGAAGCCTTGCCCACGAGATCGTTGGCAACCGCTTCTTTCCGGCAACGCTCGGAATCGACGATCCCGGCGTCAACGATGAACTCTCGCTTCCCACCTTCGACAGCTTCAAAACTGGTGACGTTCCGCCCGTTCGGCAGCACGACGTGTCCGGCGAGTTCTCCAAGCGGATCACCGAGGATTTCGCGATCTCGTTTGGCTCGACCTACACTTTCCTCGGTCCGATCGACGCAACGGTTCCCGGGGCCAACGGATTCCAGAATCTGGAGACCACGTTCAAGTATCGGGTATTCAAGGACCCCGTGCATGAATTTGTGATGTCGGTAGGTTTGAGCGTGGAATGGGGCGGCACGGGCGCGCAAAGCGTGGGAGCGGATCCGTTCAACACCTACACGCCTACGATCTATTTCGGCAAAGGCTTTGGCGATCTTCCTGACACGATCTCCTGGCTTCGGCCGGTAGCTGTCACGGGCCAGGTCGGCTACGCCATCCCGGGCCGGAATTTCACCACCACCTTCGGAATTGATCCGGACACGGGGCTGAGCGTTGCCGACACCGAATTCCATCCACGGGTGCTGAACTGGGGCGGCACCATCCAGTACAGCATGCCCTATCTGAAATCGGCGGTCGTCGATCTCGGTCTGCCGGATTTCATCAATCACCTGGTCCCGCTCGTCGAAGCCATCCTGCAGACGCCGGTGGCGAATACGCTCACCTCGGGCACGATGACAACGGGTACGATCAATCCTGGAGTCATCTGGGTTGGCAACAAGTTTCAGATCGCCGCGGAGGCGCTGATCCCGATCAATCGGCAAAGCGGAACCAATGTTGGCTTCATCGCTCAATTGCATTTGTACCTGGACGACATTGACCCGCACGGCATCGGCAAGCCGATCTTCGGTGGAGCGGTTCAGCCTGCCAGCCCATTTGCAAGGAATTGAACCATGCGCGTCTCATCACTAGGACTCCTGCTGCTGGCTTCTTTGACGACCGGCCAAGCATGCGCCCACGCTTTTCTCGATCATGCCGAGCCACGTGTCGGCAACAAGGTCGGAAGCCCTCCGAGAGAGGTAACACTCTGGTTCACGCAGAAACTGGAGCCGGCGTTCAGTTCCGTAACGGTTACCGGTCCCTCTGGACAACGCATCGAAGCCGGCAAGACGCGCGTCAGCGGCAATCAGATGTCCGTCTCGCTGAAAGGTGGTGGTGCGGGCACCTACCACGTCAACTGGCGCGTGTTGTCGGTGGATACCCATACGACCGACGGGAACTTCACCTTCGAGGTTGGTCCTTAAGGGCGTCGCCGCAATGGATTGGTCCGCCGCTGGGGCGCCTTTGGTTGCGACGCGTGCTGTGCATTTCGCGGCCACGGCGATCATGGCGGGAAACATCCTTTTTCGTACCGTGGTTGCCGAGCCTGTTTTGGCCCTGGAAGCGACAGTGGCTGCCGCGTTCCGTACCCAGACACAACTGGTCTCGTGCATCAGTCTGGCCGTTGCCGTGATCTCCGGCGGGATCTGGTTGCTGCTTCAGTCCGCCGCAATGAGTGGGTTGCAGCTCGAGGATGCGTTGACCGCGGATGTGCTATCGACGGTCGTCTACGAAACCCAGTTCGGGCAGGTGATGATCGTCCGAGTGGGCCTTGCAATCTTGGTAGCCGCTTGCTTGGCCTCTGACCACGTGACGATCGCACAACGGCTTGGACTGGCAGCCTCGCTCGCGTTCACGGCAAGCCTTGCCTGGACGGGCCATTCCGCCGCCACGATCGGCGCAATGGGGTATCTCCATCTTGTCGCGGATGCACTCCATCTGATTGCCGCCGCGGCATGGGTAGGCGGCCTGGTGCCGCTGATCCTGCTACTGGCCACCGCCAACGGTGACAACGCGAAACCGTTCGTCCGCGATGCGGTCGAGCGGTTTTCGACGCTGGGCATCATTAGCGTAACGGCGCTCATGCTCTCGGGCTTGATTAATGCTGTAATCCTGGTTGGGTCTGTTACCGCGCTGTTCGCCACCAGCTACGGACAATTGCTGCTGCTAAAGCTCGCTCTGTTCGCGGTCATGCTGGCGTTCGCAACGATCAACCGGCTGTTGTTGACGCCGCGGCTTGCCCAGCCGGGCGCGGGTGGGCTGCGCGGGCTAACACGGAATAGTAGTATCGAACTGGCCTTTGGTCTTGCCATCTTCGCCATTGTTGGGCTGCTCGGCACGCTGCATCCCGCCATTCACCTCGTGACGTGAATCAATGAGAGGAAGAGCCTATCGGTGCAGCATGCGCGAACCGCGCCAGGCCGGCTCACGGGCGGCTTGGCTGGCGAGGGTGAGGGATAGTCTTTCCCGAGAAGATTGTCCTGAGGCAATCAGGGCCAAGATGCGATCTCGACACTGCTCTCACTTGGTGTTTAGTTGGTAGGCGAACGAATGGTTCGGCGGATGCGCGCACGGCTGCAAAAATTCCTACCCATCGTCCTGCTCGCTTTGGTGATGCAGGTGCTGGCGCCGATTGCCGCCTGCTGGGCGGCCGGCCAGGCCGTTGTCGATCCGCTTGGCATCGGTGCCATCTGCCACAGCGTCAGCGAGCAGGGGACTCCGAGCGACCAGAACGGCGCGCCGACCGCGCATGCCGGTGCCTGCGCGCTGTGTTGCCTGGCGCAGGCCAATGCGTCCTTCGATTCGCCATCGCACGCGACGCTCTCCGTTCCCTTCCGCCACGCCGAGCGCGTGGTGTGGCACGCGGCGGATCCGTCCGCTCTCGTCGCCCATAAGGGCTCAAGCGCCCAGGCGCGAGGACCTCCCCACTTTTCCTGACCTAACGACGGATCGAACCGTTGGTGCGGCGATGCTGTGCCAACGGCGTGCTTAATGAACCGGCCGACAAGCCGGACGTCAGGAATCCAAGTGATGTTTCGTCTTCGTACGCTCAGCAGCGCAAGCCTCCCCGTGCTTTGCTGCACGCTGTCATCCATCAGCTTCGACGCGCAAGCCCAGGTCGCCGAGCAGGCGCTCCCTCCCGTAACCGTTGACGCGCCTCAGGCGGCTCGCCCCAAGCCTCTTATGCGTCAATCGAGATCACGCTCCGTCTCGGCGGCGCGCTCGACCCGGCGGGTTGCAGCGAACCCGACCGTTGGCGCTCCGACCCAGAGCAAGACAGTGACCGCGAGTGCCGCGCGGGACGGCCTCAATCAGGCGCCTGCCGGGCAGACTGCGACGACGATCGATCGCAGCCAGTTCGACAATCGGCCCTCGTTTTCCGTGAGCGACGTCCTGCGCGACAGTCCAGGTATTTCGGTCAAACAAGGAAACGGGCCGCGCGATTTTGGCATCTCCATTCGCGGATCCAACGCTCGGAACGGCTTTGGCATCCGCAATCTTGTCATCTTTGATGACGGCTTTCCGGTGACACAGCCGGACGGCCTGTCGCGAAGCGACCTGATCGATCCTCACGCCTATGGTGCGATCGACGTCGTCCGCGGACCCTCGTCCGCGCTGTATGGCAACTACGCAACCGGCGGCGCGCTCAATTTCCGTACGCGGCCAGGCGGCACGATCGATGGCGTCGAATATGGAGTCGATGGGGGTAGCTATGGCTACCTCAACAATTACCTGGCCGCTGGCAAGAAGGTCGGGAATTTCGAGGGATCGCTGTTCGCCAGCGACACCAGGGGTGACGGCTATATCGGCAATAGCTGGTTCAATACGCAGACAGTCAACTTCCTCGGGACGCTCAAGGCGACGCCGGACGATCGCTTCACGGTCAAAATCATCAACAACGACCTGAGTGCGCGGCTGCCGCTCCGGCAGTCGCTGAACCAGTATTATCAAAACCCCTTCCAGCAGGGCTGCGCGACGGGGGCTACGGCGGCCGCCGGGTGCGGTACAGTGACGTTGTTCAATAACGGGTTCAACACGGCGGCGGGCACGGACACGGAGACGGCCGTGCAGGCCGGGCTCGGCCGCAACGACCGCCGGACCATTGTCGGCGGCCGATGGGAGCATGACTTCGACAATACGACGACATGGCGAAATCAGTTCACCTTTGACGACAGGAACATCAACCAGCCGACAGGCCCGACCAGCACGATCGGAGATTTCCCCTCGTACAACTACATGAGCGATCTGACAAAGCGTGGCGAGATTTTCGGATTGGAGTCGACTGCGTTCTTCGGCGCCTTCTACAACACTCTGACCGCGTCGAGCGATAACCGGAATGTCATGCCGGGGGGCAACGCCACAATCGGTAGCCTGTCGAGCAATCTCTATAGCAAAACGACCAATTACGGTGTTCGTGCGCGAGAAGAGCTTAAGCTCACGACGTCCTTGACGGCCGTCGCGGGCGTCGGATGGGAAACGACCGTTCTGAAGGGGATCAATACGGCGTATTCCTATGCCGGTCCCACCGGCATCACGACTACGGCACTCACGACCGCAGACCGCCAGATTGAGAACATCGCTCCGGAGTTGGCACTGCTGTACAATCTGAACAACGAATGGCTGTTCCGCGGCCGCGTTGCGACTGGGTACGGCACTCCGCAGGTTTCCAACCTCTTCGTTCTTCCGACCGGGCTCTCGGGCAACAACACCCAGCTCCAGACCCAAAAGAATCTCGGTTATGACGTGGGCTTCGATTGGACGCCGAACAACTCGGTCAGGCTCAGCGCGACCGGCTTTTACGAATTCTTCCGCAACGAGATCGTCAATCAGGCAACGCCGGTCGCCGGCATAACCTATTCGTTCAATGCACCGCGCTCTGAGCATCGCGGCATTGAGCTTGCCGCCGACTGGAAGTTCTATCCGGGCTGGCGATTGATGGCGGCGTACACCTACCTCGACGAGGTCTACACGGAGTATGTCGAGAACATCACCAACGGCGCGGTGTTCAGCTTCAACCGGGCGGGCAACAAGATTCCCGGCATCTCTCCCAACGAGCTGACAGCCAGGATCGGCTACGATGAGTTTGCCGGAGCGTTAGCGGGTCTCGGAGGCTTCGTGGAGGTCCAGTGGAAGGACTCCTTCTACATGGACAACGCGAATCTCTTGAAAGCGCCGGGCTATGAACTGGTCAACGTAAACGTCCACTACCAGACCGACCTGGTGTCCGAGTCCTTCAGGTCCCTGAATTTGTTTCTCGAGGTCAGAAACGTCTTCGACAGCACGTATGTCGCGTCGGCAAACAACATCACCAATTCGGTTACTGCGGCCGGTCTTCAAAATCCTGCGAGCGTGCTAGCAAATACGAAGGGATCGATCTATGCGGGCTCGCCGCGCACGTTCGTTGCGGGTATGAAGGTGGCGTTCAAATGATCCGCGCTTTCGAGAGGAATTAGGCCATGCTCCGAACTGGCTTGCTCGGGATAGCCGCTCTCGCCCTCTTACAGGGCCCCGCGCTCGGACAAATGCACGGTCAGCACACATCCGAAGCAGCGTGTGAAGAGCCGACGCTACGCTGCGCCACGAAGGTGACGCCTGCATTCGGTCCCGACGGAAGGCTGTGGCTTGCCTGGATGGCGGGAGGGCAGGTGTGGGTCGCGAGTTCGCAGGATGCGGGCCGCAGCTTCTCAACCCCCACTCAGGCCACGACGAAGCGGCTGAACCTTGATTGGGGTCCGGATGCCCGGCCGAAGATTGCGATTGATCGCAACGGCGGAATCGCCCTTGCGTTCTCGATCTTCAGGGATGAGGCCTTCAACGGGCAGGTGCTCTACACGCGATCGTCCGACGGCGGAAAGAGCTTTGCGGAGCTGAAGCCCATCACCGCAAACAACGAAAGCCAACGTTTTGAGGCCCTGGCCCTCGATCAGGATGGGACGATCTTTGCGGCCTGGCTCGATAAACGCAATCGTGTCCCTGCGAAGGAGGCCGGCCGGAAGTACGATGGGGCAGGGCTGTTCTTTGCTTCGTCACGCGACGGAAGTATGACCTACACAGAGGCCAGTCTCGCGCACGACAACACCTGCGAATGCTGCCGATTGGGGCTGACGTTTGCAGCGCCTGGGCGGCCTGTCGTGATTTTCAGAAATATCTTCGAGGGCGGCGTACGCGACCACGCAGTCATGACGTTCGCCGATCTTTCGACACCGGGCGAAGTCCATCGGGTCAGCAACGACGATTGGCAGATCAACGCCTGCCCGCATCATGGGCCGAGCCTCACGGTCGCGCCGAACGGAACCTATCACGTCGCCTGGTACACGAACGGGAAGGTGCGGAAGGGGCTATTCTACGCTCACTCGCGCGACGAAGGCCGCACCTTCTCTGCGCCTATGGCACTGGGACGGCCGGATCGCAATCCGACGCGACCCTTCGTACTCGCAGGTCCGGTGGGAACGGCAATGGTCTGGAAGGAGTTCGACGGCGAAAAGACCTCGGTCCAGATGACGATGTCGCGTGACGATGGCGAGACGTGGTCACCGCCGAAGACGATATCGAGCACGACCGATACGTCCGACCATCCCTTGCTGGTCTCCAATGGTCGTCAAATTTATTTGTCATGGATGACGAAGGCGGACGGATATCGTCTCGCAGCGATCGAGGAGCAGCCATGAGACGTGGATTTGCAGGCATTCTGGGTCTGGGTATCCTCATCGTGTCGGCGTCTGCTCTAGGAGCGCCGCTGGCTCTCAAGCCGTTCGAACGTGGGACTTGGCAAGGCGTGCTTAAAAGCCACGCGGGTCGTCCGACGCTCGTGCACTTCTGGGGCGTGACGTGCGGTCCCTGCAAAGTCGAGCTGCCGCTGCTCGGGCAATTTGCAAAGGACCACCCTGAGATCGACGTGGTCACGATCAGCGCCGACCTGGTGCCGAACCTGCCGGCCGCCACGCAGTCAATGCTCGACAAGGCGGGGCTATCTTCGACTGAGAATTTCATCTTTAGCGACGGCTTTGTCGAGCGCTTGCGGTTCGAGATCGATCCCGCCTGGCAGGGCGATATTCCCAGGACAATGCTTCTCTCTCGGGAGGGGACCGTTACGACGATCGAAGGTTCAGCCGAAATTGCCGATCTTGAAAAATGGTCGGCTCAGCAACTCTCCACGCACTGAAATTCAAGCTGCCAACAGGAAGACCGATATGAAGAAGATCTTGAAATATGTGACGCTCGCAGGCCTCGCTCTCGCGCTCTGCGCAGCTCCCGTCCGCGCCGACGACGTCAAGGCGGGCGACCTCGTCATCTCGCAGGCCTGGAGCCGGGCGACGCCTGGTGGCGCAAAAGTCGCCGGCGGCTTCCTGACCATCGAGAACAAGGGCTCGGCGCCCGACAAGCTCATCGCCGTTTCTGCCGAGATTGCTGGCAAGACCGAGGTCCACGAGATGGCGATGGACAATGGCGTGATGAAGATGCGCCCGCTGGACAAGGGCCTCGTCATCGAGCCGGGCCAGACCGTGAAGCTCGCACCGGGCGGCAATCATCTGATGCTTCAGGATCTGAAGGGCCCGTTCAAGGAGGGCGAGAAGGTGCCGGTCACCCTCGAGTTCGAGAAGGCCGGCAAGGTCGCCGTATCGCTCGATGTCCAGGGCGTCGGCGCCCAGGCGCCCGGCGGCGGTGGAAGCAAGAGGATGAAGAAAATGCCCGATCATTCGGGAATGAAAATGTGACTGAGGTGATCTACTCTCCGGGAGATCGAGCATGTTGAAGACGCCCTCGCTGATCCTGATGGCTGCGCTCGCCGCATCGCCCGCGGCGGCGCATGTCTATCTGGAAGGCAAGCAGGCCACGGTCGGTGCGTCCTACAAGGCTGTCTTCGCCGTGCCGCACGGCTGTTCCGGCTCGCCGACGGTCAAGATTCGCGTTCAGGTCCCCGAAGGCGTCGTCGCGGTGAAACCGATGCCGGAGGCCGGCTGGAACGTCGATGTCGTCGAGGGCCAGTATGCCAGCGCATACGACTATCACGGCAACAAGCTGACTTCGGGCGTGAAGGAAGTGGTGTGGTCCGGCGGCAAGCTGCCGGACCACAATTACGACGAGTTCGTCGTCAGCAGCTTCCTCACCGACAGCCTGAAGCCCAACACCACGCTGTATTTCCCGGTGGTGCAGGAATGCGAGAAGGGTGTCAGCCGCTGGATTGAAATTCCGGCGGAGGGGGCAGCGCAGTCGCATGAGGACAAGTCGCCGGCGCCCGGCGTGAAGCTGCTGCCCAAGCCGTAATGCGTCGTCTCGCTGCGCTCGTCACCCTGCTCATCCTCGTTGGCTACTCGACCGGTGCATCAGCGCACGCGGCGCTGATCTCGGTCGAGCCGGCGAGCGGCAGTATCCTTGCGACCGCGCCGAAGGCGGTGGAATTGCGCTTCAACGAGGCGGTGACCCCGGGCGCGATCCAGTTGATCGACGGCGCGGGCAGGGCGCGCGACGATGCGCGAGTCACGACATCGGGCGAGGGCATTTCGGTTGCGATGCCGCCCGACCTGCCGCAGGGCACGGCGGTTGTGAGCTACCGGGTGATCTCGCAGGACGGTCATCCCGTCGCGGGATCGGTGATCTTTTCGGTTGGCGCGCCGACGGCCACGCAGCCTCCGGCCAATGCGGACGGCCGATTGAACGCGCTGATCTGGCTGTCAAGGATCGGTCTCTATCTCGGGCTGTTTGTCGGTGTCGGTGGCGTGTTCTTTGGCCGCTGGATCGCGTGGTCGATGGCGGGCATGCGCGTGCCGCGCGCAGCGCTGCTTGTCGGTCTCCCAAGCGCCGTTGCCTCGCTGGGCGTGTTGGGTCTCGATCTCCTTGGCCTGCCGCCCGCAGCGATCGTGACGGCGGCTCCCTGGAGAATCGCATTGGCAACCAGCGCCGGCCCGGCCTTGCTCGTCGCCATTGCGGCGATGCTGCTCGCGCTGATGGCGCTGGGCCGCGCGTGGTATGCGCGCGCTCTTGCGGTGGTCGCGTTCGCTGGCGTCGGCTTGTCGCTCGCGATGACTGGGCACGCCGCAACGGCTTCGCCCGAGGTGCTGACGCGGCCGGCGGTCTTCTTCCATGGCCTCGCCGTCGCCTTCTGGATCGGGGCGCTGGCGCCGCTTGCTGCGCTGCTGTCGAAGCCGACGCCGGCGGTGCTGCCGCTCCTGAACCGCTTCTCGCGCGTCGCCGTGCCGGTGGTCGCCGCGCTGGCGCTGACCGGTCTCACGCTTGCGATCATCCAGCTCGAAAAGCCATCCGCGCTGGTCGAGACCAGCTATGGCCTCATTCTCTCGGTCAAGTTGGCGCTGGTCCTGTTCCTGCTGGGACTCGCTGCGCTCAATCGCTATCGGCTGACGCCGACGCTGGCAAAAGATCACGGGTCGGCGTCTGCGCTCAGGCGTTCGATCCTGTTCGAATGCGGGGCCGCGCTCGGCATCTTCGCCGCCGTCGCCGGCTGGCGCTTTACGCCGCCGCCGCGGATCATCGTCCCGGAGACGCCGCTGGCGATCCACATCCACACCGACAAGGCGATGTTCCAGGTGCTGGTGTCCCCCGGCAAGGCCGGCGTGGACGATTTTGTGCTTCAGCTCATGACCGGCGAGGCGACGCCGCTGAAGGCCAAGGAGACGACGCTGACGCTGAGCCTGCCGGAGCGCGGCATCGAGCCGATGGAGCGCGACGCCGAACTCGGCTCTGACGGCTATTGGCACGTGCGCAAGGTCGAGCTGCCCTTCGCCGGCCGCTGGCATGTCCGGATCGACGCGCTGGTGACCGATTTCGAGAAAATCACCCTCGAGGACGAGCTCGAGGTCGCGCCGCCGTGAGGTCTGCCACGGTTCAAGTCGAACCTGAAGGCAACGGAAAAATGACAGGAATTCCGACGCGTTAGCGGCTTTTCCTCATTCCCGGCCTTGTGTTTTCGCTCTCAATCCGGTTTCACTGCAACCCCTTGCTGATTCCCAGAGTATTACCATGCGGTTGTCGCGGTTCTTTCTGCCCATCCTGAAGGAAAATCCGAAAGAGGCGGAGATCGTCTCGCACCGGCTGATGCTGCGCGCCGGCATGATCCGGCAGGAGGCGGCCGGCATCTATGCCTGGCTGCCGCTGGGCTTCCGGGTGCTGAAGAAGATCGAGCAGATCGTACGCGAGGAGCAGGACCGCTCCGGTGCGCTGGAACTGTTGATGCCGACGCTTCAGCTCGCCGACCTCTGGCGCGAGAGCGGCCGCTACGACGCCTACGGCCCAGAGATGCTGCGCATCGCCGACCGCCACAAGCGCGAGCTGCTATACGGGCCGACCAATGAGGAAATGATCACCGAGATTTTTCGCGCTTACGTGAAGTCCTACAAGAACCTGCCGCTGAATCTCTATCATATCCAATGGAAATTCCGCGATGAGCAGCGTCCGCGCTTCGGCGTGATGCGCGGCCGCGAGTTCCTGATGAAGGATGCCTATTCCTTCGACCTCAACGAGGCCGCGGCGCGCGTCGCCTACAACAAGATGTTCGTCGCCTATTTGCGCACCTTCGCGCGGATGGGGCTGAAGGCGATCCCGATGCGGGCCGAGACCGGCCCGATCGGCGGCGATCTCAGCCACGAGTTCATCGTGCTGGCCGAAACCGGCGAGTCTGGCGTGTTCATCAATCGCGACGTGCTGGACCTGCCAGTGCCGGGCGAGGATGTCGACTATGAGAGCGACCTGACCCCGATCATCAAGCAATGGACCTCGGTCTATGCCGCGACGGAGGACGTTCACGATTCCGCGCGGTTCGAGCAGGAAGTGCCGGCAGAGAAGCGCGTGAACACCCGCGGCATCGAGGTCGGCCAGATCTTCTACTTCGGCACCAAATATTCCGACGTGATGAAGGCCTTGGTGGCCGGGCCCGATGGCGTCGACGTGCCGATCCATGGCGGCTCCTACGGCGTCGGTGTCTCGCGCCTGCTCGGTGCCATCATCGAGGCCTGCCATGACGATGCCGGCATCAAATGGCCGGAGGCGGTGGCCCCGTTCCGCGTCGCGATTCTCAACCTCAAGCAGGGCGATGCGGCGGTCGATGCGGCCTGCGAGAAGCTCTATGCAGAGCTCACCGGCAAAGGCGTCGACGTGCTCTACGACGACACTGACCAGCGCGCCGGCGCCAAATTCGCCGCCGCTGACCTGATCGGCATCCCCTGGCAGATCATGATCGGGCCGAAGGGGCTGGCCGACGGCAAGGTCGAGATCAAGAAGCGCAGTGACGGCTCCCGCGAGACGATGTCGCCTGCGGACGCGGTCGCCCGCCTGGTCGGCTGAATATTGTTCATCGCCCGAGATCGCGGCCGCCAATCCGGCCACAATTGACCCCGAATCATGGGATTATCGAGCGATGGATGAAACCATGACTGAAACCGTTCAAACCGCGCCTTTCGCGCCCTTCGAGTGGATGCTGTCGGCGCGCTATTTGCGGGCGCGCCGCAAGGAGGGATTCATCTCGGTCATCGCCGGATTCTCCTTCCTCGGCATCATGCTCGGCGTGGCCACGCTGATCATCGTGATGGCCGTGATGAACGGCTTCCGGAAAGAGCTGCTCGACAAGATCTTGGGGCTGAACGGCCACATCCTGGTCCAGCCGCTGGAATCGCCGCTGACCGACTGGAAGGACGTCGCCGAGCGCATCAGCCAGGTCCAGGGCATCCGGCTGGCGGCCCCCGTGGTCGACGGCCAGGCGCTGGCGTCCTCGCCCTGGAACGCCTCGGGCGTGCTGGTGCGCGGCATCCGCTCCGACGACCTGAACAACCTCACCTCGATCGCCAAGAACATCAAGCAGGGCTCGCTCGAGGGCTTTGACGACGGGCAGGGCGTCGCGATTGGCCGCAGGCTCGCCGACCAGCTGTCCTTGCATGCCGGCGACAGCGTGACGCTGGTGGCGCCGAAGGGCGCAGTGACGCCGATGGGCACCACGCCGCGCATCAAGCCGTACAAGATCGTCGCGGTGTTCGAGATCGGCATGTCGGAATACGATCTCGGCTTCGTCTTCATGCCGCTGGCCGAAGCGCAGGCCTATTTCAACCGCAGCAGCGACGTCACCTCGATCGAGGTGTTCACCACCAATCCCGACAAGATCGACGCCTTCCGCAAGTCGGTGACGGAGGCCGCGGGCCGGCCCGTGTTCCTGGTCGACTGGCGGCAGCGCAACTCGACCTTCTTCAACGCGCTCCAGGTCGAGCGCAACGTGATGTTCCTGATCCTGACCATGATCGTGCTGGTCGCTGCGCTCAACATCGTCTCGGGCCTGATCATGCTGGTGAAGGACAAGGGCAGCGATATCGCGATCCTGCGCACGATGGGCGCCTCGCAGGGCTCGATCATGCGGATCTTCCTGATCACGGGCGCCTCGATCGGCGTGGTCGGCACGCTGGTCGGCTTCTTCGTCGGGCTGGTGATCTGCCTCAACATCGAATCCATCCGGCAATTCCTGTCATGGTTGACCAGCACCGAATTGTTTTCGCCGGAGCTCTACTTCCTGTCGAAACTGCCCGCCGAGATCGACGTCGGCGAGACCACGGCCGTCGTCATCATGGCGCTGACGCTGTCGTTCCTGGCGACGCTCTATCCGTCGTGGCGCGCCGCGCGCCTCGATCCCGTCGAAGCGCTGCGGTACGAGTGAGGGGCTGATGGAGCAGGCGCAGGGGGCGGAAGATGTACCGGTCATCTATCTCCACGAGATAAAACGGCAGTACCTGCAGGGCGAGGCGGCGCTGACGATCCTGGACAACGCCAAGCTCGCGCTGTGGGCGGGACAATCCGTGGCGCTGGTCGCGCCGTCGGGCTCGGGCAAGTCGACGTTGCTGCACATTGCGGGCCTGCTCGAGGCGCCCGATTCCGGCGAGGTCTACGTCAATGGCGCGCCGACCTCGCAGCTGCCCGACATCGAGCGGACCCAGCTCCGTCGCACCGACATCGGCTTCGTCTACCAGTCGCACCGGCTGCTGCCGGAGTTCTCGGCGCTTGAGAATGTGATGATGCCGCAGATGATCCGCGGCCTGAAGAAGTCCGAGAGCGTCAAGCGCGCCAAGGAAATCCTCGGCTATCTCGGCTTGGGCGACCGCATCACCCATCGTCCCGCGGAGCTGTCGGGCGGCGAGCAGCAGCGTGTCGCGATCGCGCGCGCGGTCGCCAATGCGCCCCGCGTCCTGTTTGCGGACGAGCCGACCGGCAATCTCGATCCGCACACCGCCGACCACGTGTTCCAGGCCCTGATGCAGCTGGTCAAGGCAACCAAGGTCTCGATGCTGATTGCGACCCACAACATGGAGCTCGCCGGCCGCATGGACCGGCGCGTCTCGCTGTCCGACGGCCAGGTCATCGAGCTCGAATAAAAACACGAAAACAACCCCATGCACAGTAGACGGCCGTTGCCGGCTACTGTCGGGGTGACGTGTCCCAGCTATCTGATCAATCAGGCAAACCCGCTGCAGCAGCGCATCGCCGCAGCGGGCAGGCCAATTACGGTCGGATCACCGTCAACTTGAACGGTCCGCCATTGGCTGCGGCATGGGCCACGGCCTCATTGGCGTGGTCGAGGTTGAAATCCGTCGTCAAATATTCGTCGAGCCGTAGCAGCCCTGCGCGCACCAGCGCAATCAGGCGGCTTGCCGCATCCGGCGGATACATCCAGACGCCGTGGATGGAGATGCAATTGCGCATGATCCAGGGGTAGGGCAGTTCGAGGCCCGGTCCCCCGGCCATGCCGACGCCGCCCATCAACACGACGCGGCCGTAAGCGCGGACCGTCATGATTGCCGCGCGCACCACTTCGGGGCTCACCGAGGGCGGCATGATGTCGAACACGCAGTCGATCGGGCCGCCCGCAGCGCGCTTCATTGCTTCGCGGTCGTCGTCCTCGTTGCCGGTGAGTTTGACCGGCTTAACCCGCGCGCCGAAGCGGCGGACGAGGTCGGCCAGGATTTTTTCGTTGCGGCCGGGCGTCACCACGCAGGCCGCGCCCATCGCGAGTGCGACGGAGACGGCGGCGCTGCCGAAATTGCCGGTGGCCCCGCTCACCAGCACGGTCTCGCCCGGCTGAAGCTTTGCGGCGAGAAAGCCGCCATAGGGCACCAGCGCGGTCCCCAGCGCACACCATTGCGAGGCTTCCTCGGCCGTGATCTGGCCAAGCTTCTTCACATTTTCGGTCGGCACCCGCATCTGCTCGGCATAGGAGCCGTGGCGAAAATGCTGCTGCAGGCGCATGCCGCCGGGGCCGGCGGCCGTGAGCCCTTGCAGGGCGATATCGGGCGCCACGACATCGTCGCGCGATCGCACCGTCGGGTCGCAGAACACCCAGTCGCCAACGCTGAGCTTGGTTGCGTCCGGGCCGATCGCGCGCACCCGGCCGATGCCGCCGGGGCCGGGGATAACAGGCAAATCGAGCGCGTAATTGCGCTCGCCGCTGAAAACCTCGTTCATGTAGGACAGCACGCGCGTGGCGACGACGTCGACGATGACCTCGCCGGTGCCGAGCACCGGGGCGGGTACGTCCTCGATCGCAAGCGGTGATCCGAAGGACTTAAGTACGGCAGCTTTCATGATGTTCACCTCAAAGTCGGGTGACACCCATATGCGGCGCCCTTGAAGGGACAGGAAGGCCTGGTATTATCCTAGTATTCCAAAACCCCCCATCACGGGAACACGCCATGGCCGACCCGCGCCGTATCGAATTCGGCGACTTCCTCCGCTCCCGCCGCGAAAAGCTGTCGCCGAAGACCGTCGGCCTTCCCGCAGGCCGGCGGCGGCGCACCGCAGGGCTCCGCCGCGAGGAGGTCGCCCAGCTCGCCGGCATTGGCGTCGACTGGTACATCCGCCTCGAGCAGGGCCGCACCGTCAGCCCGTCGGTCACCACCGTCGATGCGCTCGCGCGTGCGTTGCGCCTCAGCAAGACCGAGCATGCGCATCTGAAGGACCTCGCGCGCGATGGCGCGAGGGGCGCGTTCACCCGCGAGGTGGTGCCGCCGCCGATCCTGCGCCTGGTCGAGAGCCTGCCGCATCCGGCCTACATCACCGGGCGGCGCTGGGACGTGCTGGCCTGGAACGAAGCTGCCGAGGAAATCTTCGCGTTCGGTCGGTTGCCGGAAGAGGATCGCAACACGCTGCTGCTGATGATGACCAACAAGCGGACCCGAAAATCCTACGGCGCGGGCTGGGCTGATGTGGCCAAGCGCATGGTCGCGATGTTTCGCGCCACGCACGACGTCTGGGCCGGCGATCCCGCCTTTGCGGAATTGCTGACGCGGTTGCGCGAAGGCAGTCCCGAATTCGTCAAATGGTGGGGCGCGCACGAGGTGCATGGCACCTTGTCGGGCCGCAAGACCATGACCCATCCCACCAAGGGCGTGCTGCATTTCGAGCACACGAGTTTTCAGGCCAATGACGATCCGGCGCTGAAGCTCGTGATCTACACGCCGGTGTAGGCGTCGCGTGCTGGAGCGATTTGGTCTCGCCCTACGAGGGCAGGCGAGTAAATCCATCCGCGCTCCAGCCTTCGCTGCCGACGCCGTGATGCACAAAAAACAATCCATCTGGATCGTAGTGACGCTTGACGTCGAGCAGCCGTTGATAGTTCGGACCCCACAATGCGTTCTGCCAGTCTGACTGGAAATAGTCGCACTCGTTGACGTACGCACCGGTGTTCGGCGCCGCGACACGCAACGCCTCCATCGCAGCGTTCACGCGGTCTCGATGGGCGTTGGCGAGAACAGGATCGGGCGTAGCAAGACCACCGAAGGTGGTCGGGCCTGAGGCTGCGATGATCGCAAGAGCGAAGGCATCGAATGCGTCCGGATGCGTCGCCGTGTTCCTTGCTTTTGCGATCACGTCCGGCGGTGCGCCGAACAAGCCCTTGTTGAGATGCAGGCCGACCGCCCAGTGGCGGCTTGCGTTGAATAGCGCGTCGACAAGGAGAGTCCGGTTCTCCGGGCTAAGAAGCGAACTCGGCAACCAGGCCGACGTGTACGCATGCCAGAAAGCGCCGACCTGCTCGCCATCGCCCTTCCACCAATAATCGGTCCATGGCGCCCCGGAACGTCCGTCGAAGTTGGCCGCCGAGCGGGCGAACAGGCGATAAAGCCAACCGTTCCAGAAGTAGCGGGCAGGCACACCCACGACTTCAAGCGAGTCCTTGCCGGCGTAGTCGTCCGGATTGGCGGCAAGAAAATCAATCAGGGGCTTGAAAGCGGCGCGCGCTTCGTCCGTTGTCAGGCCTTGGAAGACCATGTGAATTTCGAGGCGGTTGTCGGGATGCGCCCGAACTTGTTCACCCCAATGCGGGTTGCAGAGGCTTGTCGCGCAAAATTCGACGAAGCGGGCCAGCAGCTTGCGGTAGGCATCGTCGGAGCGGGCGCGCAACGTGGCGTTGACCGCACCGACGGATGTGGGCAGCGGATGGGTTGCGAGCGTCAGCCGTGTGGTGACGCCGAAAGTGCCGCCGCCTCCGCCCTTGAGCGCCCAAAACAGCTCCGGCTCGCGCGTTTCATTGATCACACGAATTTCGCCGTCGGCGGTCACGATCTCGGCCTCGAGCAGGCTCGCCGCCGCCGTTCCAAACCCCTTGGAAAAGTTGCCGAACCCGCCGCCTTGCACCAGACCCGCGACACCAACCGTGGTGCAGCCGCCGCCTTGAACGTATCGCCCGGCGCTGGCGGCAGCTTGGTAGGCGTGGAGCCACATGCAGCCCGCGCCCGCCGTGATAGCTGGAACCGGCTCTGAGCTTGAGCCTTGGGGAATGAAACCGTCATGAACGGTGACGGCATCCATCTTGCGGGTCCACAGCAAAAGCGAATCCGGTGCACAGGAGGCGCCAAAATAGCTGTGGCCGCGGCCTTTCACGACGAGGCGCAGATTGTGTACCTTGGCGAAGCGTACGGCCGCGACAACATCTGCCGAGCTCTCGGCCGCGACCATGTAGGCGCTGGGCTCGGAGCGCCAGGCGTCAAGCCAGCCCGAACTTTCCGTCAGGCCTGGTTGATCGCCAATGTAGAACGGATTCGCCAGGAGCTGTTTCGCGTCAGCCGGGGCGAGGTTCGGAGGCGTCACGCGGGTGAGGCGTCCCGACGTTGCTTGATTCAGCGCCGACCAGTCCGCATCGGAGGGCCAGCCAGCCTGGTCCGGCCGCGGGCGACTGGTAAGAGCGATGCCCGCTTGCGGCTTTCCGAGTGCCGAGCCTGCGGCCAGTGAGAGAGCAGTAGCTAGAAAGTGGCGACGGTCCATTCCGGTGCTCCAGGCGTTGCCTGACGGATTTCTCGGCAATCCTGCGCCGAAAGGCGAGCCAGGAGTGATGAGCGGGGTGTGTACGGTGATGAGGATGAGTGCGCCGTGACGAATGGCGCAGTGGGAGGGACGAAATGAAGCGATAGGTCATCGCACGCGCAAGCCAACTCAATGAGACTTGTCAATGAGACTTGGGATTTCAATGAGACTTGGGATTTCTCTAGTTCGCAGTTTCTCAATCGATCCGGCCATTGACCGTTAGTTGCCCGCAGGTTCCCGAGGCCTCAGTTTCGCGAACAGAGCGCTGCAGGGGCCGGTTGGGTCGAAAGCGCCTGGTAGCCTGCTCGTCTGGTCTGTCCGGATCGTTTCTGCTCTGCGCGCACATGAATGCAATTGTGGCGATCGCGCGTGAGAATGTGGCGGCAATGGGGAGAAAAATTGATGCGTGAGTTCTTCGATTCTCCAATCACAGGATTGTGTGTGCGACGGTGTTGCGCGCGCACACAGCGCATCTCGTGCGGAAGACATTGGAACTGCTGAATAGTCTTGTTTCAAAGGGTTTCCTGAATGCGCTGCTAAACTTTCATTAATGAAGCGCTGGCCTTTGGAGCGAACTGTTGCGTCAAGGTTACAGCAATTCCGTCGCCGGCTGTTATGACGTTCGCGATGGCCCGGGGGCCTAACGACGAAACTGGAACGGGATTCAAATGAACAAGAATTTGTTGCTTGCTGCTGTGAGCCTCGTCGCGATCAGCGCGACCGCACCGGCGCTGGCTGCTGACCTCGCTGCGCGGCCTTACACCAAGGCGCCCGCGATGATCGCGACCGTCTATGACTGGAGCGGCTTCTACATCGGTATCAACGGCGGCGGTGCTTCCGCTCACACGACCTGGGATCAGCGCGCTCCGCTGGTTGGCGGCGAAGGTTCCCACAACGCCACGGGCGGCACGGTCGGTGGCCAGGTCGGCTATCGCTGGCAGTCGGCGCAGTGGGTGTTCGGCCTGGAAGGCCAGGGCAACTGGGCTGACTTCTCGGGCGACAACCTCAGCGCGCTCACCGGCTTCACCAATCGCTCGAAGATCGATTCGTTTGGTCTGATCACCGGTCAGGTCGGCTACGCCTGGAACAACGTCCTGCTCTACGTGAAGGGTGGTGCGGCTGTGGTTGGCACCAAGAACGAGCTCCGCGTTGCCGGCGTGACCGCTGCTTCCGTCAGCGACACCCGTTGGGGCGGCACCGTCGGTGCGGGTCTCGAGGTCGGCTTCGCTCCGAACTGGTCGGTTGGCGTCGAGTACAACCACATCTTCCTGTCGGACAAGGACATCACCTTCACCGGCATTCAGACCGATCGCGTCCGCCAGGACGTCGACATGGGCCTCGTCCGCCTGAACTACAAGTTCGGCGGCCCGATCCTCGCCAAGTACTGAGCAAAGTACTGAGACTGATCGCTCGTTTCGAGCGATCGTCGAAAGCCCCGGCCTTGCGCCGGGGCTTTTTTATTATGTGAATTCAGCAAGTTAACCATTCCATTTTGAAGCGGTTGAGTTTGCTTGACTCCTGAGAACGAAATGAGAACAATGTTCTTCATACGTTCTAGTGATGGAGCAAGCCATGTTCAGGATTTTCGTGGAAGAAGCCGCTGCACTGACGTCGATCGCGCTGTTCGTCGGGATGATCGCGATCTGGGCCCAAGTCATTCCACAGCTCTAGCCGGCCGGGCCCTTGTCGGGCGCCTTGGGGAAAAGCGGAATGAGGCGGCCGATCAGACGCTGCGGCGTGGACTCTGGCGCGACGACACCCCACCATTGTGAGGCGAGTCGGCCGGGCGAGTGCAGGATGCCTCCACCGCCGGCAACCGCTCCAACCCATCTGCAAGAGGCCGTCACGCGACCATGCCGAGCGCCGGATTTGTCCACCTTCACGTTCACTCGGCCTATTCGCTGCTCAAGGGCTCGATCAAGATCGCCAAGCTCGCCGAGCTCGCAAAGAAGGACCACCAGCCGGCGCTGGCGCTGACCGACACCGACAATCTGTTCGGTGCGCTCGAATTCTCAGACAAGATGGCGGGTTCCGGCATCCAGCCGATCGTCGGCTGCGAGCTCGCGATCGATTTCGGCGACCAGGATCCCAATGCGCGCAACGCGCTTCCGCCTTCGCGCGTGGTGCTGCTGGCAGCGCAAGAGCGCGGCTATCGCAGCCTGATGCGGCTGAATTCGCGCGCGTTCCTCGAATCGCCCGACAGCCACGCGCCGTTCATCAAGTTCGACTGGTTCGACGGCGAGACCGAAGGCCTGATCGCGCTGACCGGCGGCCCGGACGGGCCGATCTCGCTCGCGCTGGCGGCGGGGCAGGCCGAGATCGCGGCCACGCGTTGCGAGCGTCTCGCCGGCCTGTTCGGCGACCGCCTCTATGTCGAATTGCAGCGGCACAACATCGACAAGGAGCGGCGCGTCGAGAGCGGACTGATCGACATCGCTTATGCCAAAGGGCTGCCGCTGGTCGCGACCAACGAGCCGTATTTCGCCGCGACCGACGATTACGAGGCGCATGACGCGCTGCTCTGCATCGCCGGCGGGCGGCTGATCGCGGAGACCGAGCGCGAGCAGCTCACGCCCGATCACCGCTTCAAGACCCGCGCCGAGATGGCGGTGCTGTTTGCCGACATTCCGGAGGCGCTGGCCTCGACGGTCGAGATCGCCGAGCGCTGCTCGTTCCGCCCGATGACGCGCAAGCCGATTCTGCCGTTCTTCACTGTCGGTGCCGCCGGCAGCTCCGATGCGGCTGCGGTCGAGGCGGCCGAGCTGAAGCGGCAGGCGGAGGAGGGGCTCGCCAATCGCCTGCACGTGCACGGCTTGTCGCAGGGCACGACAGACGAAGACTATTCCAAGCGGCTGGCGTTCGAGCTCGACGTCATCATGCGCATGAAATACGCGGGCTACTTCCTGATCGTGTCCGACTTCATCAAATGGGCGAAGAGCCAGGGCATTCCGGTCGGGCCGGGCCGCGGCTCCGGCGCAGGCTCGCTGGTCGCGTGGGCGCTGACCATCACCGATCTCGACCCGATCAAGTTCGGCCTGCTGTTCGAACGCTTCCTCAATCCCGAGCGCGTCTCGATGCCGGACTTCGACATCGACTTCTGCCAGGACCGCCGCGGCGAGGTGATCAAGTACGTGCAGGAGCGCTACGGTCGTGACCAGGTCGCGCAGATCATCACCTTCGGTACGCTGCAGGCGCGCGGCGTGCTGCGCGACGTCGGCCGCGTGCTGCAAATGCCGTACGGGCAGGTCGACAAGCTCACGAAATTGGTGCCGCAGAATCCGGCCGCGCCGGTAACGCTGGCGGCTGCGATCGAGAGCGAGCCGAAACTTCAGGCGTTCCGCGACGAAGACCCGGTGGTGGCGCGCGCCTTCGACATCGCGCAGCGCCTCGAGGGCCTGACCCGGCATGCCTCGACGCACGCGGCCGGCATCGTGATCGGCGATCGCCCCTTGAGCGAACTCGTGCCGATGTACCGCGATCCGAAGTCGGACATGCCGGTGACCCAGTTCAACATGAAATGGGTCGAGCCGGCCGGCCTCGTCAAGTTCGACTTTCTCGGCCTGAAGACGCTGACCGTGTTGGACGTCGCGTGCAAACTGCTCAAGCCGCGCGACATCCATGTCGATCTCGCGACGCTGCCGATCGACGATGCCGAGAGCTATCAGATGCTGGCCCGCGGCGAGGTGGTCGGCGTGTTCCAGGTTGAAAGCCAGGGCATGCGGCGCGCGCTGGTCGACATGCGTCCCGACCGTTTCGAGGACATCATCGCGCTGGTTGCGCTGTATCGCCCGGGCCCGATGGCGAACATCCCGACCTATTGTGCGCGCAAGCACGGCGACGAGGAGCCGGAATACCTCCATCCCGTGCTCGAGCCGATTCTGAAGGAGACCTTCGGCGTCATCATCTATCAGGAACAGGTGATGCAGATCGCGCAGGTGATGTCGGGCTATTCGCTCGGCGACGCCGACCTGTTACGCCGCGCCATGGGCAAGAAGATCCGCGCCGAGATGGACAAGCAGCGCGATATCTTCGTCGCCGGCGCGGTGAAAAACGGCGTGCCGAAGGGGCAGGCCGAGACCATCTTCGAGCTGCTCGCTAAGTTCGCCGACTACGGCTTCAACAAGAGCCACGCGGCGGCCTATGCGCTGGTGTCCTACCACACCGCCTACATGAAGGCGCACTATCCGGTGGAGTTCATCGCAGCGTCGATGACGCTCGATCTCAACAACACCGACAAGCTCTCCGAATTCCGCTCCGAGGCGCAGCGCCTCGGCATCAAGGTCGAGCCGCCGAACATCAACCGCTCAGGTGCGACCTTCGAGGTCGGCGACAAGGTCATCTACTACGCACTCGCCGCGCTCAAGGGCGTCGGCATCCAGGCCATCGAGCAGATCATCGAGGAGCGGACCAAGCGGGGGCTGTTCACCTCGCTCGCCGACTTCGCCGCGCGCGTCAATCCGCGTGCGGTCAACAAGCGCATCATCGAAAGTCTCGCCGCCGCCGGCGCGTTCGACACGCTGGAGCCGAACCGGGCGCGGGTCTTCGCCGGCGCGGACTCGATCCTGGCCGCCTGCCAGCGCGCGCATCAGGCCGAGACCATCGGCCAGAACGACATGTTCGGCATGTCGGCGGACGCGCCGACCATCATGCTGCCGCAGATCGAGCCGTGGCTGCCGGCCGAGCGGCTGCGCCGCGAATATGACGCGATCGGCTTCTTCCTGTCGGGCCATCCGCTCGACGATTACGCCACCGTGCTGAAGCGGTTGCGGGTGCAGAGCTGGGCGGAATTTTCGCGCGCGGTGAAGACCGGTGCCACCGCCGGCAAGGTGGCGGCCACCGTGGTGTCGCGCATGGAGCGGCGCACCAAGACCGGCAACAAGATGGGCATCATGGGCCTGTCCGATCCCACCGGCCACTTCGAGGCCGTGCTGTTTTCCGAAGGCCTTGCGCAGTATCGCGACGTGCTGGAGCCCGGCGCCGCGGTGCTGCTCCAGCTCGGCGCCGAGCTCCAGGGCGAGGATGTCCGCGCCCGCGTGCTGCATGCCGAGCCGCTGGATGACGCCGCGGCCAAGACGCAGAAAGGCCTGCGCATCTTCGTGCGTGACACCAAGCCGCTGGACTCGATCGCCAAGCGCCTGGCCGGACCGGAGGCCGCAGGCGCGAACGGCGCCACGCCAAGGATCGGCAGCCCCGGCATCGCGCCGCGCTCCAACGGCGACGGCGAGGTCTCGCTGGTGATGATGCTCGACCTCGAGACCGAGGTCGAGATGAAGCTGCCCGGCCGCTTCAAGGTCTCGCCGCAGATCGCCGGCGCCATCAAGGCGGTCGCCGGCGTGGTGGACGTGCAGCAGATCTAGCGCCGGCTGCCGCGAACGGCACCACGTGCAACGGATGTGGTGGTCTCGTCCTGCAATCTCGGCTATGATCGGCCGCGATAGCGCTCATTGATGAGGGCGCGTCCGTCGCGCCGGGGGGGAGCGGGACATGTGCGATCAGTGCTCTGAAGTCATGCCTGACAGACTGGCGCCATCGCGGCGGTCTGCGATGCTGCTGACGGCCTCGGCGCTCAGCGTCGTCTTCGCCGGCCGAGCTCTTGCCAAGGAAACCAAGCCGCCGCCCAAACCGCAGAACGTGCTGTCGCCGGATGCGGCGCTGAAGCGGCTGCTGGAGGGCAATGCGCGCTACGTCGACGGCGTGTCGCGGCGCCACGACTTCAAGCACGAGCGCGAGGCGCTGGCCAGCGGGCAGAATCCGTTCGCGGCGGTGCTGAGCTGCGCCGACTCGCGCATCGCGCCGGAATATGCCTTCGACACCGGCCGCGGCGATCTCTTCGTCTGCCGCGTCGCCGGCAATTTCGCCGGCACCGAGACCGTCGCCAGCATGGAATATGCGGTCGCCGTGCTCGGCACGCCGCTGATCCTCGTGCTCGGCCATGATGCGTGCGGTGCGGTCGATGCCACGCTGAAGGCGCTCAAGGACAACACATCGCCGCCGGGACACATTCCCTCGCTGGTCGATGCGATTGCGCCCGCCGCGAAGGCTGCGATGCAGCAGGGCGGGGAGGTGCTCGACAAGGCGACCCGGCAGAACGTGATCGACAATGTCGCGAAGCTGAAGTCGGCCGCGCCGATCCTCAGTGCAGCTGTGGAACAGGGCAAGCTGAAAATCGTCGGTGGCATCTACCGGCTCACGACGGGAACGGTGGAGCTGATCGCGCAGGGCTGAGGCTTGCGCCAAAAGGCCGAGGCTTACGCGGAGCTGACAGGAGAGGTCGGGGCAGGCGGACGCCACGCAGCCGCCTCAATCCGAGCCTTTCGTTCAACTGCCGTTCAGCCGGCCGCGCGTCTCATGCGTGCTGGCACCTCAACAACAATAACGGGCAAGCAAGCCATGCGCGGGACACACAAGGTCTTCATCTGCTTCCTTTTGCCGATCCTCTTCGTTGCTGCTGCGCTCACACCGGTGCGTGCGCAGCAGCAGGAAAAGCGCATCGCGCTCGTGGTCGGCAACGGCGCCTATTCGAAGTCGCCGCTGGCAACCACCGCGAACGATGCCGGCCTGATCGCGCAGACGCTGCAGGCGGCGGGCTTCGACGTGGTCGGCGCCCGTGATCTCGACGGCGACACGCTGCGCAAGAGCTTGCGCGATTTCATCCAGAAGGCGCAGGCCTCAGGACCCGGCACCGTCGCGATGATCTATCTGGCCGGTTATGGCGTGCAGCTCGCCGGCGAGAACTATTTCATCCCGGTCGATTCCAACATCGCGCGCGACACCGACATACCGACCGAGGCACTGCGCGTCAGCGACTATGCCCGCCAGCTCGGCTCGATCCCGCTCAAGGCCAACATCGTCGTGCTCGACGCGGCGCGCGCGCAGCCCTTCATCGAGGGCGGCCAGCAGCCGATCGCGAGCGGCCTGGCGCTGGTCGAGCCCGACCCGAACATGCTGATCGCCTTCAACGCCGCACCCGGCACGGTGGCGCCGGAAGAGCCGGGGCCGTACGGCGTCTATGCGCAATCGCTCGCAGAGATGATCCGCACCGGCGGCCTGTCGTTGCCGGAGGTGTTCGACCGCGTCCGCCTGCGCGTCAACGAGGCCTCCAAGGGCGCGCAGGTGCCCTGGGACGACCAGAAAGTATCAGCGCAATTCGCCTTCTTCGAGCGCGCTCCCGACGCGCCCCCGCCGCAGGCTGCGCCCGACCAGGTCGCCGCGATGCGCGACAAGCCGATCCGCGATCTCGGTGTGCAGGACGCCTATGCGGCCGCGCTCGAGCGCGACACGCTGCCGGCCTATGAGGACTTTCTCGCCGCCTATCCCGACGATCCGCTTGCGAAGCGCGTGATGGCGATCGTGGCGGCGCGCCGCGAGGCGATCACCTGGCGGCGGTCCTATCGCGCCGATACGGCGGACGCTTATTGGTCGTATCTGCGCCGCTATCCGCGCGGGCCGCATGCGGGCGATGCCCGGCGCAGGCTCGCGATCCTGACAGCGCCGCTCGAGCCGCCGCCGACCTTCGCGATGATGGACTATGACGTACCTCCGCCGCCGCCGGCCGAAGTGGTCTATGTCGACCGTCCCGTACTGTATTTCAGCGACCCCGATTTCGGCTTCGCGCCGCCACCGCCGCCGCCGGTCTATTTCTGTCCGCCGCCGCCGCCGGATTTCGTGGTGCTGGCACCGCCGCTGCCCGTGGTCGGCCTGTTCGTGCTGCCGCAGCCGGTGTTCGTGCCGATCCCGGCATTCTACAGTCCGCCGGTCTATGTCGCGCCGCCGCCGAATACCATCATCTTCAACAACATCCACAACACCACGGTCATCAACACCGTGATCAACCAGCCTGCGCCGCCACCGGTAACAGCGGCGGGCGATCCAGCTATTACCGCGACTGCGGCAGCGTCCGGAAAGCCTGTCGGCGCAACGACCGCCGTGCCGCCGACCGTGATTCAAAAGGCCGCCCTGATCCGGGACAACAAGGCACAGGTCCCCAACACGGTCTCGGTTGATCCGACAACGAAAGCCGGCGCGGCAGCCTTGAAGACAAGGAGCCAAGTCACGGCGCCGACCGGCAACGCTGCTACGGGAACTCCAACGGGCGCGTCCGGGACCGGCAACGCCGCGGCGAAGACGGGAGTGCAGGGCGCAACGGTCACCGGACCGCAGGGCGCGCCAGCGACCGGTGGTGCGGCGACAGCGGCGAAGACGGGAGCTCCCGGTGCGCCGGTCACCGGCAACGCCACCGGGCCCGCGGCCGGAGGCAAGGCCAATCCGGCGAATACGGCCACCGCGCCGAGCACGGCGGATACGAAGGCCGGTCCGCCGTCCAACCACTCCTTGCCCGTGCCCGGCCAGACCGCGCCCGCGATCAAGGGCGCGCCGCAGACAGGAACGGCGGCCGCGGGAACGTCATCCTCGACGAACCCCGCTGGTGGCACTGGCGCCACCGCCAAACCCGGCAGCAGCTCGCAGCCTGCCAACGCCAAGCTCACGCCGCAGACGATGCCATCAAACGCGCCGCCTACGGGAGGAGCGCGTCCGAACGTCCAGGAGCGCGCCAATAAGGTCAGTCCCGCGAATACGGCGAATACGGCCAATGCGCCGGCAAAGCCCGAAGCGACAAAGCCGACCCCGCCATCGCCGCCTGCGCAGTCGCACGCCAATGTGCAGCCGGTCGAGAAGCCGGCTCTGCGCGAAAAGCTGGCGCCGCCACCGACGCAGGCTCGGCCGACCGCGCCGCCGCCGGTCACCCATATTGCGCCGCCGCCGCGGCCCCAGGCCGTCGCGAGGCCGACGCCGCCGCCTCCGCCGCGGGTATCGGCGCCTCCGCCAAGGATGGCCGCGCCTCCGCCGCCACGACCGGCTCCCCCGGTTGCAGCCGCTCGACCCGCACCGCCGCCCCCGGCAGCCCGGCCGGCACCCCGCCGCCGCCGCCGCCCCGGATGGCTGTTGCGCCGCCGCCGCGTCCAGCTGCGCCGCCGCCGCGACCTGCCGCCCCGCCGCCGGCGGCAAAGAAATGCCCGCCCAACCAGCCAAAGTGCTAGCGGGCAAGGCGAAAATCCCGGAATGGGCCTTTCGTGGGCTGTAAAAGCCCGAAAGGCCCTTATTTCCTTGCTTCTGGCCGAAATGGCGCTATACAGCGCGCCATCTCACACGGAAGCATGGCTCACAAGGCCGTCCGGTGGCAGCCGGGGCGACAACGCTCCGTTTTGCTCACACGCTTCCGGAGGAACCAACCGGAGAATTAGAACGATGGCACTACCCGATTTCACTATGCGTCAGCTGCTCGAAGCTGGCGTGCACTTTGGTCACCAGTCTCACCGCTGGAATCCGAAAATGGCTCCGTTCATTTTCGGCGCCCGCAACAACATCCACATCGTCGACCTCGCCCAGACCGTGCCGATGCTGCACACGGCGCTCCAGGCCGTCAGCGACACGGTTGCCAAGGGCGGCCGCATCCTGTTCGTCGGCACCAAGCGCCAGGCGCAGGACGGCGTCGCGGACGCGGCCAAGCGCTGCGCGCAGTATTTCGTCAATTCGCGCTGGCTCGGCGGCACGCTGACCAATTGGAAGACGATCTCGGCCTCGATCAAGCGCCTGCGTCACCTCGATGAGGTGCTGGCCGGCGGCGAAGCCAATTCCTACACCAAGAAGGAGCGCCTGACGCTTCAGCGCGAGCGCGACAAGCTCGATCGCTCGCTCGGCGGCATCAAGGACATGGGCGGTCTGCCCGACCTGATCTTCGTGATCGACACCAACAAGGAAGACATCGCGATCCAGGAAGCCCAGCGGCTCAACATTCCGGTCGCTGCGATCGTCGACACCAACTCCGATCCGAAGGGCATCACCTACGTGGTGCCGGGCAATGACGACGCCGGTCGTGCCATTTCGTTGTACTGCGATCTCATTGCGCGCGCCGCGATCGACGGCATCTCGCGCGCCCAGGGCGATTCCGGCATCGACATCGGTGCATCGGCCCGTCCGGTCGCCGAAGAGCTGCCCTCGGCTGGCGGCTTCCAGGGCCTTGCCGGCCCGCGCGGCACTGCCGACGATCTCAAGAAGCTCCCGGGCGTGTCGGGCGCGATCGAGAAGAAGTTCAACGACCTCGGCATCTTCCACTTCTGGCAGCTCGCCGAGCTCGACCACGACACCGCGCACAAGATCGGCGAAGAAGTCGGTCTGCCGAGCCGGGCGGATGCCTGGGTGGCTAAGGCCAAGGCGCTGACCGCGGAAGCGGAATAGTCAAAAAGAGCGATCGGTTGGCCGGACGGGATCCGGCCACCATTTCATTCAGTTGACGCGAATTCCTGAGATGGACCGCGGCGGGGCAATTGGAGCCGCGCCGCGGCGCACCGGCAGGCAAGAAGGATTTTCAACGATGGCAACGATCACAGCTGCGATGGTCAAGGATCTGCGCGAGTCCACCGGCGCAGGCATGATGGACTGCAAGGCCGCGCTGACCGAGAACGACGGCAACATGGAAGCGGCACAGGACTGGCTGCGCAAGAAAGGCCTGTCCAAGGCCGCCAAGAAGTCGGGCCGCGTCGCGGCCGAGGGCCTCATCGGCGCGCTCACCAAGGGCAACAAGGGCGTCGTGGTCGAGGTCAACTCCGAGACCGACTTCGTGGCGCGCAACGGCCAGTTCCAAGGCCTGGTCAAGATGGTCGCCCAGGTCGCCTTCGACGCCGGCGCTGACGTCGAGAAGATCAAGGCCGCCAAGGTCGGTGACGTCTCGGTGGAAGCCGCGATCAACGACGCGATCGCCACCATCGGCGAGAACATGACGCTGCGTCGTGCCGCTTCGCTCGAAGTGAGCCAGGGCGTGGTGTCGAGCTACGTCCACGGTGCTGTGGTCGACGGCGCCGGCAAGATGGGCGTGATCGTGGCGCTGGAATCGCCCGGCAAGGCCGACGAGCTCGCAGCGCTCGGCCGCCAGATCGCGATGCATGTCGCCGCCACCAACCCGCTTGCTCTCGAGCCGTCCGGTCTCGATCCGGCCGTCGTCAAGCGCGAGAAGGACGTGCTCGCCGACAAATATCGCCAGCAGGGCAAGCCGGAGAACGTGATCGAGAAGATCGTCGAGTCCGGCCTCAAGACCTACTACAAGGAAGTCTGCCTGCTCGAGCAGGCCTTCATCCACGACACCGGCAAGTCGGTGGCGCAGGCGGTGAAGGAAGCCGAAGGCAAGGTCGGCGGCGCCGTGAAGATCGCTGGCTTTGTGCGCTATGCTCTCGGTGAGGGAATCGAGAAGCAGGAATCGGACTTCGCGGCTGAGGTCGCGGCGGCCAGCGGCAAGAAGTAAGCGCCGGAACGTTCCTTCCGGCGTGCCGCCGGAAGCGGCGCCCGGACGAGGAAAGTGCTCATGACTGATCCGGTCTATCGTCGCGTCGTGATCAAGCTGTCCGGCGAGTATCTCGCGGGACAGCAAGGCTTTGGCATCGATCAACCGACATTGGACCGGGTTGCGGACGATCTGATCGCCGCCCGTCAGCTTGGCACCGAGGTTGCGGTTGTGATCGGCGGCGGCAATATCTTTCGCGGCGTCGATGTGTCCTCCCGCGGCGTGTCGCGCCCGACCGGCGACACCATGGGCATGCTTGCCACCATGATGAACTGTCTCGCGCTCGAAGCTACGATCGAGCGCAAGGGCATGCCGGCGAGGGCTCTCTCGGCGTTCGTCATGCCCGAAGTTTCCGAGCTGTTCACTCGCGCGGCGGCGCACAAATATCTCGCCGAGGGCCGAATCTTGCTGCTCGGCGGTGGAACCGGCAATCCGTTCTTCACCACGGACACGACGGCGGTGCTTCGCGCCGCCGAGATCGGCGCCCAGGTGGTGCTGAAGGCGACCAATGTCGACGGCGTCTACTCGGCCGATCCGAAGAAGGACCCGTCCGCCACGCGATTCGACCGGCTGACGCATTCCCAGGCCATCGAGGGCGGCTACAAGGTGATGGATGCGACCGCCTTCGCACTTGCCCGCGAGACGTCGCTGCCTATCATCGTATTTTCGATCGCGGAGCCCGGTTCGATCGGCGCGATTCTACGCGGCGCCGGCCACGGGACGATCGTCGCCGGCTGACGGCTCATCTGGTGCGCCCGAGGGAAGGGCGCGGTGAGGTCGCCGGGATATTGAAGGAGAAACGTGATGGCCACGGATAATTTCGACCTCAACGAAGTGAAGCGCCGCATGCAGGGCGCGGTCCAGTCGCTCAAGCACGAGCTTGGCGGCCTGCGTACGGGCCGCGCGTCGGCCTCGATGCTCGATCCGGTGCAGGTCGAGGCTTATGGCAGTCACATGCCACTCAATCAGCTCGCCACAGTCAGCGTGCCCGAGCCGCGCCTGATCTCGGTGCAGGTCTGGGACAAGTCGATGGTGAAGCCGGTCGAGAAGGCGATCGTCGATTCCAATCTCGGCCTGTCGCCTGCGACCGAAGGCCAGGTGCTCCGTCTGCGCATTCCCGAGCTGAACGAGGAGCGCCGCAAGGAGCTGGTCAAGGTCGCGCACAAATACGCCGAAGCCGCCAAGGTGGCTACGCGTCACGTCCGTCGCGACGGTCTCGATGTTCTGAAGAAGCTCGAGAAGAATCACGAGATGTCGGAGGACGATCAGAAGCGTCACGCCGACGAGGTGCAGAAGGCGACCGACGGCACCATCACCGAGATCGACCAGCTGCTGGCCGCCAAGGAAAAAGAAATCCTCACCGTCTAAAGCGCGATGAGCATCATCATCACGCTCTAGAGTATAGTTCGCGCATGATCTTGTCGGAAAACCGCTTCGCACTTAGCGCTCACGCGGCCCTTCGGGTCCGGATCATGCTTTAAGGCTGCCGTCATGTCCAACGCCGCCGCGCCCGCAACGGAAGGACCAGACCGGTCCGACGCGCCTGCGCATGTCGCCATCATCATGGATGGCAACGGGCGCTGGGCGGCCGCGCGCGGTCTGCCGCGGGCGGAGGGGCATCGCCGCGGCGTCGAGGCGCTGCGCCGCGTAGTGCGTGCCTCGCACGAGCTCGGCATCCGCTATCTCACCATCTTCTCGTTCTCCTCGGAGAACTGGTCGCGCCCGGCGAGCGAGATCGGCGATCTCTTCGGGCTGCTCAAGCGCTTCATTCGCAACGATCTCGCGAGCCTGCATCGCGACAGCGTCAGGGTCCGCATTATCGGCGAGCGTGACGGGCTCGAGGTCGACATCTGCGCGCTGCTGAACGAGGCCGAGGAATTGACGCGCGACAACACGCGCCTCACGCTTGTCGTTGCCTTCAACTACGGCTCGCGGCAGGAGATTGCGAAAGCGGCGCAAAAGCTCGCGCGCGAAGTCGCCGACGGCAGGCGCGATCCTGCCTCGATCGACGCCGATGCTCTCGGCGCGCATCTCGACGCGCCCGACATTCCCGATCCCGATCTCATCATCCGCACCAGTGGCGAGCAGCGCCTGTCCAATTTCCTGATGTGGCAGGCCGCCTATAGCGAGCTCGTGTTCGTGCCGGTCCACTGGCCCGATTTCGACAAGGCGGCGCTCGAAAGCGCGATCGCCGAATTCGCCCGGCGCGAGCGCCGTTTCGGCGGCCTGGTCGCGAAAACCGCCTCGTGAGCGAACCCGACGCCGAAGCAGCGGGCTCGAAGCCTGCCCCGAGCAATTTCCTGATGCGAGTCCTCGCAGCACTCGTGCTGGCGCCGCTCGCGATCGCGATCGCTTATGCCGGCGGCTGGCTGTGGGCGCTTCTCGTCACGCTGGTGTCGATCGGGCTGTTCGCGGAATGGCTGATGGTGGTGGGGGCGGGGTCCGTTGCGCTGACCGGCGCAGGGACGATTGTCATCGCGATGATGGGCGCCTGCGTCGCCTTCGGCGCACTGAAGACCGCCGTCGTCACCGGCTGCGTCGGCGGTGCGATCGTGACGCTGATCGCGCGGGGCAAGTTCGTCTGGGCCGCGACCGGATTCGCCTATGCCTCCGCGGCCCTGCTGGCCTCGATCCTGGTGCGGCAGGATTTCGTGCACGGCTTCGCCGCGCTGATGTTCGTGCTGCTCGTGGTGTGGGCGACCGACATCGGCGGCTATTTCGCCGGCCGCGGCATCGGCGGACCGAAGCTGTGGCCGCGCGTCAGCCCGAAGAAGACGTGGGCCGGGGCGCTCGGCAGCGTCGTGGCAAGCCTCGCGGTCGCGGGCGGTTTTGCCGCCTTCGGCTTCGGCAAGGCGGTTCCACTCTTGGTCCTCAGTGCGGTCCTCACGGTGGTCTCGCAGGCGGGCGATCTGTTCGAATCCGCGGTGAAAAGGCGCTTCGGCGTCAAGGATTCCAGTCACTTAATTCCCGGCCATGGCGGACTTCTGGACCGCCTGGACGGCTTTGTCGCCGCCATCCTGGTGGCATGGATTATCGGCTTCCTCCGCCACGGTGTGCATAGCGCCGGAAGCGGTCTTATGGTTTGGTGAGGATATGAGCGCAGTCCCTTTGCGTAACAACAAGCCGGCCGCGGCCGACATCCGCAGCGTCACAGTGCTTGGCGCCACCGGCTCGATCGGCGACAGCACGATGGATCTGTTGCGCGCCTCGCCCGAGCGCTATCGCGTCGAGGCCCTGACGGCGAACGGCAATGTCGAAGCGCTGGCGAAGCTCGCGAAGGAATTCTCCGCGCGCTTCGTCGCGATCGCAGACACCTCCAAGCTCGCCGAGCTCAAGTCCGCCCTTGCGGGCACGAGCACCGAATGCGGCGCCGGCGAAAGCGCGGTGATCGAGGCGGCCGCGCGTCCGGCCGATTGGGTGATGGCGGCGGTGAGCGGCGCGGCCGGACTGAAGCCGGCCTTGGCTGCGGTCGATCGCGGCGCGCATGTCGCGCTCGCGAACAAGGAATGCCTGGTTTGCGCCGGCGATTTCTTCATGCAGCGCGCGGCGAAAGCGGGCGCCTGTATTCTGCCGGCCGATTCCGAGCACAACGCGCTGTTCCAGGCGCTGGCATCGGGCAATCGCGACGAGCTGGTTCGCGTCATCATCACCGCCTCGGGTGGCCCGTTCCGCACCTGGAAGCCGGCCGACATCGAGCAGGCGACCCTCGAACAGGCCCTGAAGCATCCGAATTGGAGCATGGGCCAGAAGATCACGATCGATTCCGCCTCGATGATGAACAAGGGGCTCGAGGTGATCGAGGCGTCCTATCTGTTCGCACTGTCGCCTGATGAGATCGACGTCCTGGTGCATCCGCAGTCGATCATTCACGGCATGGTCGAGTTCTCCGACCGCTCGGTCATGGCCCAGCTCGGCTCGCCGGACATGCGCACGCCGATCGCCCATTGCCTCGGCTGGCCTGACCGCATCAAGGGACCGGCAGCCAAGCTCGATCTGGCCAAGATCGGCCAGCTGACCTTCGAGGCACCGGATTTCGAGCGGTTCCCCGGGCTTCGCCTGGCCTTCGATTCGCTCCGGCACGGGAAGGGAGCGACCACCGTCTACAATGCCGCCAATGAGGTCGCGGTCGCGGCCTTCATCGCCGGCAAGATCCGCTTCGGCGCCATTGCCCGGCTGGTCGAGGCGACCCTGGAGGACTGGATCCGAGGTGGGAACCAGGGCCCCATGACCTCAGCGGATGACGCAATATCCATTGACCATATTTCGCGAAATAAAGCTGCCGCCCTATTGCCTCAAATTGCCTTAAAGGCATCCTAGGTAGTTCGGGGCCAGGGCCTTGCGGCGCTGGATGAGGGAATTCGATGATCGACTTTTTTACCCATAGTTTCAATGCGTTGAGCCATGGGCTCCTCGGCTACGTCGTTCCCTTCCTGTTCGTCCTGACGATCGTCGTGTTCTTCCATGAACTCGGCCATTTCCTGGTCGCGCGCTGGGCCGGTGTTCGGGTGTTAACCTTTTCGCTCGGTTTCGGACCTGAGCTGGTCGGTTTCAACGATCGCCATGGCACCCGCTGGAAGATTTCGGCGATCCCGCTCGGTGGCTACGTCAAGTTCTTCGGCGACGAGAGCGAGGCTTCGACCCCGTCGGCTGAAGCGCTCGCGGCCATGACGGCCGAGGAGCGCGCCGGCAGCTTCCACCACAAGAAGGTCGGCCCGCGCGCCGCCATCGTCGCGGCCGGTCCGATTGCCAATTTCATCCTCGGCGCCCTGATTTTCGCAGGCATGGCCCTGTACTACGGCAAGCCGAGCACGATCGCGCGCGTGGACGGCGTCGTTGTCGACGGCGCTGCGGCCACCGCCGGCTTCAAGATCGGCGACGTCGTCGTGCAGATCGACGGCAAGCCGATCGACAGCTTTGCCGACATGCAGCGGATCGTCGCGACGAGCGCCGGTTCGGCGCTGGCTTTCCAGGTGAAGCGGGATGGCGCGATCGTGTCGCTGACCGCGACGCCGGCGCTGCTCGAGCGCAAGGATCCGTTCGGCAACAGCCACCGCGTCGGCGTGCTCGGCGTCGAGCACAAGTCCCAGGCCGGTGAGGCCTCGACTTCGCCGGTCGGTGTCGGCGAGGCGCTCAAGATCGGGGGCGAGCAGGTCTGGTTCATCATCACCAGCACCTTCAAGTTCCTGGGCTCTTTGTTCATCGGCCAAGGTAATCCGAACGAGGTCAGCGGCGTCCTCGGCATCGCCAAGATGTCGGGGCAGGCGGCCAGCGCCGGGTTCCAGTTTGTGATCAATCTGTGCGCCGTGCTGTCGGTCTCGATCGGGCTTCTGAACCTGTTCCCGATCCCGCTGCTCGATGGCGGTCACCTTATGTTCTACGCGGCCGAAATCGTCCGAGGTCGTCCGCTGTCCGAGCGGACCCAGGAAATGGGGTTCCGAATCGGGCTCGGTCTGGTGCTGATGCTGATGGTGTTCGCGACCTACAACGACATCCTGCGGATGGCCGCTTCCTGATAGGGGCTTTTTTGTGGCGTTGCTCTTAGGCAACGTCTTGGAATGAAATTGAAATTGCGGTGTCAGCTGCCGTTTGCGACGTCGGGGAAATTGGCTACAAGCGGCTTGAACTTGGGGAATCTCCCAGACCGGCTTTGGGGTTGGGTCTGGTAAGTTGATAAGGGCGCGTTGCGCATGAAGTTTGGACTGCGACTCCGGGGGGGCTTGCTAGCAACCCTGATCATGTTCGGCGCGCCGGTGGTTGCCCCGATTGGGGCTATTTTCGTGTCTTCGTCTGCGCTCGCTCAGACCGTGCAGTCGATTTCCGTCGAAGGGAATCGCCGCGTCGAGGTGGAGACGATCCGTTCCTATTTCAAGCCCGGCCCCGGTGGTCGCCTCGATCAGGGCGCCATCGATGACGGCCTCAAGGCGCTGATCGAAACCGGCCTGTTCCAGGACGTGAAGATCAACCGCGGCGCCGGCGGCCAGATCGTCGTCTCCGTGGTGGAAAACCCGGTGATCGGGCGCATCGCGTTCGAGGGCAACAAGAAGATCAAGGACGAGCAGCTCACCGCCGAAATCCAGTCGAAGGCTCGCGGCACGTTCTCCCGCGCCATGGTGCAGTCGGACACGCTGCGAATCGCCGAAATCTATCGCCGCTCCGGCCGCTATGACGTGACTGTCACGCCCGAGATCATCGAGCAGCCGAACAACCGCGTCGATCTCGTCTTCACGGTCAACGAAGGCGCCAAGACCTCGGTCAAGTCGATCGAGTTCATCGGCAACACCGCGTTCTCGTCCTACCGCCTCAGGGACGTCATCAAGACGCACGAATCGAATCTGCTGAGCTTCCTCAGCAGCGGTGACATCTACGATCCGGACCGCGTCGAGGCCGACCGCGACCTGATTCGCCGCTTCTACCTGAAGAACGGCTTCGCCGACGTTCAGGTCGTGGCCGCGCTCACCGAATACGATCCGGAGAAGAAGGGCTTCAACGTCACCTTCAAGATCGAGGAAGGCCAGCAGTACCGCGTCGGTACCGTCGATTTCCGCACCAGCATCGCGAACTTCGACCCGAGCTCGCTGCGCAGCTTCTCGCGCGTCAATGTCGGCTCGCTCTACAACGTCGAATCGGTCGAGAAGTCGGTCGAGGATATGCAGATCGAGGCCTCGCGCCGCGGCTATGCATTCGCGGTGGTGCGTCCGGGCGGCGATCGCAATTTCGATGCGCACACCGTCGCCGTCGTGTTCAACATCGACGAAGGTCCGCGCACCTACATCGAGCGCATCAATATCCGCGGAAACACGCGTACCCGTGATTACGTGATCCGCCGCGAGTTCGACCTCTCCGAGGGCGATGCCTACAACCGTGCGCTGGTCGATCGCGCCGAGCGCCGCCTGAAGAACCTCGACTACTTCAAGACCGTGAAGATCACGACGGAGCCGGGCTCTTCGAGCGACCGCGTGGTCCTGATCGTCGATCTCGAGGAAAAGTCGACCGGCGACTTCTCGGTCTCGGGTGGTTACTCCACGACCGACGGTGCGCTGGCCGAAGTCTCGGTCTCCGAGCGTAACCTGCTCGGCCGCGGTCTGTTCGCCAAGGCGTCGGTCACCTACGGCCAGTACGCCCGCGGCTATTCGCTGTCGTTCGTCGAGCCGTATCTGCTCGACTACCGCGTCGCGCTGGGGCTCGACCTCTACCAGCGCACCCAGCTGTCCAACAACTACATCTCCTACGGCACCAAGACGCTCGGCTTCTCGCCGCGCCTCGGCTTCTCCCTGCGTGAAGATCTGTCGCTCCAGCTGCGCTACTCGATCTACCGGCAGGAAATCACGCTGCCGTCCTACCTGGCGAACTGTAACAACGTCCTCGGCTCGTCGGCATTCAACCCGAGCCCGGCTTTTGCCGCCGTTAACGGCATCGACCTGACCTCGACCAACGGCCTCGGCTGCTACAGCGACGGCGAAGCCTCGCTGCCGGTCCGCAAGGAGCTTGCCAACGGCAAGACGCTGACCTCGGCGCTCGGCTACACGCTGACCTACAACACGCTCGACAACAACAAGAACCCGACCGACGGCCTGCTCATCGACTTCAGGCAGGACTTCGCCGGCGTCGGCGGCGACGTCTCCTACCTGAAGACCGTCGCGGACGCCAAGTACTACCAGTCGCTGGTGTCTGATCTTGTCGGCATCGTCCACCTCCAGGGCGGTATCCTGAACAAGGTCGGCAACAACGATCTGCGCATGCTGGATCATTTCCAGATGGGTCCGAACCTCGTCCGCGGCTTCGCGCCGAACGGCATCGGCCCGCGCGATTTGAATCCGTTTGGTACGCAGGACGCGATTGGCGGCACCAAATATTGGGGCGCTTCGCTGGAATTGCAGATGCCGTTCTGGTTCCTGCCGAAGGAAGTGGGCCTGAAGGGCGCTGTTTACGCCGACGCCGGCGGTCTCTTCGACTATCAGGGCCCGACGACGTGGTCGGTGACCAACGAAATGACCACGACCAGGAACTCGACCTGTACGCCATCGACCGTCAACCCGGCCACGGCTGGAACTTGTACCGGCCTGGTGTATGACAACGGCAATGTGGTCCGCTCGTCGGTCGGTGTCGGCCTGATCTGGGCCTCTCCGTTCGGACCGCTGCGCTTCGACTACGCAGTGCCGCTCACCAAGGGCAAGAATGACCGCACGCAGGAATTCCGGTTCGGCGGCGGCACCTCGTTCTAGTTCGATCAGCAGGGCATGATCCGGCCGCTTAGGGGTTCCTCTTGGGGAGTTCCTTGGGGCCGGCCGCCAAAAAGATCGTGATCAATCCATGAGATAAGGCATGATGCGGCTTGGCCGCTTCATGCCGAAGCCGGACCGCGACGGGGTGGAATGGCGCAGCCGACCTTCTTCAAAAGACCGCCGGCTTCAACGCTGGCCGACATCGCCGCGCTGACCAAGGCGCAACTGGTCGACCCTGTCAGGGGCGGTCATGTCATCACGGGTCTTGCTTCGCTGGACGAAGCCGGCCCGATGCATCTGGCATTCTTCGACAACCTCAAATACGCCGATGAGCTCAAGGCGACCAAGGCTGGCGCCTGTCTGGTGAGCCCGCGCTTCGAGGCCCAGGTGCCCGCGCATGTGGCCGTGCTGCGGGTGGCGCAGCCGTTCCGCGCCTTTGTCGGGATCGCCCGGGAATGGCATGGCGATGCGCTGCGCCCACAGTCCTGGTTCGGCAATGACGGCATTGCCCCATCGGCCATCATCGATCCGTCGGCGCGGCTGGAGGACGACGTCATCGTCGAGCCGCTGACCGTCATCGGTCCGGATGTCGAGATCGGCAGCGGCACCGTGATCGGCGCCGGTGTGGTCCTTGGTCCGGGCGTCAAGATCGGGCGGGACTGCAATGTCGGTGCCCGCACGGCTATCCAGTGTGCACTGATCGGCAACAACGTGCTGATCCATCCCGGCTGCTCGATCGGCCAGGACGGCTACGGCTTCATCTTCTTCGGCCCCGAGGGCCATCTGAAGGTGCCCCAGACCGGCCGTGTGCTGATCCAGAACAATGTGGAAGTCGGCGCCGGCACCACCATCGATCGCGGCTCCTTGCGCGACACCGTGATCGGGGAGGGCACCAAAATCGACAACCAGGTCCAGGTCGGCCACAATGTGACGATCGGCCGGAACTGCCTGCTGGCGGCCCAGATCGGGCTCGCGGGCAGCCTGACGATCGGCGACAACGTGGCGCTGGGAGCAAAGGTTGGCATCAACAATCACCTCAAGATCGGTGACGGGGCCCAGGTCACCGCAATGAGCGGCGTCAAGGACGACATCCCGCCGAACGGTCGCTGGGGCGGATTTTTTGCCAAGCCGACCAAACAGTGGTTCAAGGAAATTATCGCGGTGGAACGCCTGGTACGCGACAGCAAGGCCGATCCGAAGGACGAGGGACGGGAATGACGGCGGAATCACCTGTTAAATTCGAGCTGGTGGATATCAATGCGATTCTCCAGACGCTGCCGCACCGCTTTCCGATGCTCCTGATCGACCGGGTGATCAACATCCGGGCCGATTACAGCGGCATCGGCATCAAGAACGTCACCTTCAACGAGCCGGCCTTCCAGGGCCATTTCCCCGAACGTCCAGTCTATCCCGGCGTGATGATGATCGAGGCGATGGCGCAGACCGCCGGCGTGATCGGCATCAAGTCGGTCGAGGGCACCGAGAAGCCTCGCGCGGTCTATTTCCTCACCATCGACAAGTGCAAGTTTCGCAAGCCCGTGCTGCCCGGCGATACCATCGAGTATCACATGCGCTCGCTCGGCCGCCGCAAGACCATGTGGTGGTTTCACGGGGACGCCAAGGTCAACGGCCAGGTCGTCGCCGAAGCCGATGTCGGGGCGATGCTGACGGACTGAGGTGAACCTGCGCCTTCTGAAACACGCCGAGATCATACGTCACTGGACAGATCGGGCGCCGTCGCGCTAACCAGCGGAAAGCTGAGCAAGTTCAACACATAGTCAGACCTTCTTGATGAGTAAGATCGACCCCACCGCCCGGGTGGAAGACGGCGCCGTGATCGGCGAGGGCACCGAGATCGGGCCCTTTTGCATCGTTGGTCGCAACGCCCGGATCGGGGCCAATTGCAAGCTGATTGGACAGGTCACCGTCATCGGCCATACCTCGGTCGGGGACAATTGCGTGATCTCGCCATTCGCGGTGCTCGGCGGCGCGCCGCAGGACCTCAGCTACAAGGGCGAGCCGACCACGCTCGACATCGGTTCCGGTTGCACCATCCGCGAAGGCGCGACGATGAACGTCGGCACCGTCAAGGGTGGCGGGAAGACGCGCGTCGGCAATGACGGCTACTTCATGAACAACAGCCATGTCGGCCATGACTGCATGGTCGGCAACAACGCGATCTTCGCGACTTCGGCGACGCTCGGCGGCCATTGCGAGGTCGGCGATGCCGTCTACATCGGCGGGCTGTCCGCGGTGCACCAGTTCACGCGCATCGGCTCCCATGTGATGGTCGGCGGCCTCTCGGGCGTGCGCGACGACATCATCCCGTACGGGCTCGCCAACGGCCAATATGCGGTGCTGGAGAGCCTCAATCTCATCGGCATGAAGCGGCGCAAGTTCACCAGGCAGCGCCTCGCAACCGTGCGTGCGTTCTACCAGAAACTCTTCCATGGCCCCGGCACATTCGCCGAGCGGCTGGAGGCGGCGCGACTCCTTGAGAGCGAAGATCCTGCGATCGCCGAAATCCTCGGCTTCATCGGCAAGGGCAAGCGTCCGCTCTGTATTCCCACCATCGAGAAGTGACGCAGGGATGGCCGCGGACATGACATCGGCGGCTTCAGGGATGTCATCACCGGTCGGCGTGGTCGCGGGCGGTGGCGCGATGCCGTTTGCGGTTGCCGAGTCGCTTGCCGCGCGTGGCATCTCGCCGGTGCTGTTTCCGTTGCGAGGCGCCTGCGATCCGGTGCAAGTGGAGAAATTCCGCCACCGCTGGATCTCGGTCGGTCAGCTCGGCCGGGCCATGCGGTTGTTCCGCGAGGAGGGCTGCCGCGACCTGATCTTCATCGGCACTTTGGTGCGGCCTTCGCTCACGGAAATCCGGTTCGACTTCACGACGTTGCGGCTGCTCGGCAACGTCATCCGCGCCTTCCGCGGCGGCGACGATCATCTGCTGTCCGGTGTCGGGCGCATTCTCGAGCAAGGCGGCTTTCGCATGGTCGGCATCAAGGACGTCGCGCCCGACCTGCTGATGCCTGAGGGCTGCATCACCCGCGCCTGGCCCGCCGACAATGCCAAAAGCGACATCGAGCGCGGGCGCGCGGTGCTCACCGCGCTCGGGCCGTTCGACATCGGTCAGGCCGCCGTGGTGATCGATGGCCACGTGGTGGCGGTCGAAGACATCGAGGGTACCGATGCGCTGCTGGCGCGCGTGGCGCGGCTGCGCGAGGAGGGCCGTATCCGTGCCGCCACCGGACGCGGCGTGCTGGTGAAAGCGCCGAAGAGCGGCCAGGATTTGCGCTTCGACCTGCCGACGATCGGCGCGCGCACGATCGAGGGCGTCGCCAAGGCCGGCCTTGCCGGTGTCGCTGTCATCGCCGGCAACACCATCGCCGCCGAGCCGCAGGCGATGATCGGGCTCGCCGACGCCAAATATCTCTTCGTCATCGGTCTGCCCGCGTGATGCAGACCCGCGATCCCAAACGGAAGATCTTTCTGATCGCGACGGAGGAATCCGGCGACCGGCTCGGCTCGGCGCTGATGAAGGTGCTGCGCCAGCGCCTCGGTGACGGCGTGCAGTTCGAGGGCGTCGGCGGCCGCACCATGGCGCGCGAGGGGCTCGAGACGCTGTTTCCGATCGAGGAGCTGTCGATCGTCGGCTTTGCCGCCGTGATGCAGCAACTGCCGAAGATCCTGCGGCTGATCCGCGAGACCGCGGATGCCGTGACCGAGTCCGCGCCCGACGCGCTGGTCATCATCGACAGTCCCGATTTCACCCATCGCGTTGCGCGCCGTGTGCGCGCGAAGAATCCGGCGATTCCCGTCGTCGACTACGTCTCGCCCTCGGTCTGGGCCTGGCGGCCGGGCCGCGCGCGCGCGATGCTCGGTTATGTCGATCACGTGCTGGGTCTGCTGCCGTTCGAGCCGGAGGAGTACCGCAAGCTGAAAGGGCCGCCATGCAGCTATGTCGGCCATCCCCTGATCGAGCAATTGCCGTCGCTGCGCCCGAACCCTGACGAGCAAAAGCGCCGCGACAGCGAGCCGCCGCTGCTGCTGGTGCTGCCGGGCAGCCGCCGCAGCGAGATCCGGCATCATCTCGGCCTGTTCGGCGCCGCGCTCGGGCGATTGCAGGCCGAAGGCCGCGCGTTCGAATTGATGCTGCCGACGATGCCGCATCTCGAAGCCACGGTCCGCGAGGGCGTGGCGACCTGGCCGGTCAAGCCGCGGATCGTGGTCGGCGAAACCGAGAGGCGCGCCGCATTCCGGATCGCGCGCGCGGCGCTGGCGAAATCCGGCACGGTGACGCTTGAGCTGGCGTTATCGGGCATTCCGATGGTGACGGCCTATCGCGTCGGCGCGATGGAGGCCTTCATCCTGCGCCGCGCGATCCAGGTCTCTTCCGTGATCCTCGCCAATCTCGTGATCGGCAAGGACGTGATCCCCGAATTCCTGCAGGAGGACTGCACGCCGGAGAAGCTCGCTGCGGCACTGTCCGAGGTGCTGACGGACACGCCGATGCGCAAGCAGCAGGTCGAAGGCTTCGCGCAGCTCGACACCATCATGTCCACCGGCAATAAATCACCGAGCGTGCTCGCCGCCGACATCGTGCTCGCGACGATGCGGAAGGGGCGTGTCAGCTAGGCCAATCCGCCGTCGACCCGGAAACACTGGCACGTGATGCGCTGGCTCGCGTCGGAGGCGAGGTAGAGCGCCATGTCAGCGACATCCTCGGGCGTCACCGCATCGGGAATGGCCTGGCGCGTGCGTAGCTCGGCGATGGCCTGCTCGTTGGGAAACCACAGCCGACGCTGCCGCTCGGTGATCACCATGCCCGGCGCAATCGCGTTGACGCGGATGCGGTCGGTACCAAATCGGCGGCCCAGCGAATTGGTGAAGCCGACGATCGCCGCCTTGGCCGCAGCGTAGACCGGTAGCGCCGGCGCGCCGCGCATCCAGGCCACCGACGACATGTTGATGATCGAGCCGCCGCCACGCGCCTGCATCTGCGGCACCACGGCTTGTGCGGCAAACAAGACGTGCTTGAGATTGACGCCGATCATCCAGTCGAATTCGGCCGGCGTCACCTCGGCCAGCACCTGGCGCTGGTCATTGGCGGCGTTGTTGACGAGGACCGCGGCATCGCCGAGCGAACCGTGCACCTTCGCCAGCGCGGCGCGCAGGGCGTCGATGTCGAGGAGGTCACAGGGCACGAAGAGCGGCGTTGTGCTGGACGTTTTCGCCACCTCGTGCGCCAGCGCTTCGCCGGCCTGCGCATCGATGTCGAGGAAGGCGACACGAGCGCCCTGGGCGGCGAAAGCCCGCACGAAGGCGGCGCCGATGCCGCTGGCGCCCCCGGTGATCAGCACCACGCGGTCCGCGAGGTCGGCATAGCTCGTCTTGGTCATGCGATCAGTCGCTCCGTCTCAGGGTCGAACAGGCAAATGCGGCGGGTATCGAGGGCGAAGGAGGCGGTCCCGCCCGGTGTCGGGCGGATGTCCGGCGAGATGCGCGCCTGCGCGGGCTCGCCGCCAAGCCGCAGCAGGACGATGGTCTCCGCGCCAGTGGGCTCGACCAGCTCGACTGGGGCGGAGACGATGACCGGCGCGGCCGTGGCGCCAGAGAACACGCGATCCCCCTCGGCGATGCATTCCGGCCGGATCCCAATCACCACCTCGCGGCCGACATAGGACACAGCCGCGTCGTAGTCCTGGAGGCGGAGACGAACCTCATCAGGCCGACCCGGGCCAATCACCACCACAGGCCCGCTCGTGTCGGCCTCGAGCCGTGCCGGCATTGTGTTCATCGGCGGCGAGCCCATGAAGCGGGCGACGAACAGATTGGCCGGATAGCGATACACCGTGTCGGGATCGGCGAATTGCTGCACCACGCCGCGATGCATCACGGCGATGCGGGTCGCCATCGTCATCGCCTCGATCTGGTCGTGGGTGACATAGACGATGGTGGCGCCGATGCGCTGATGCAGCCGCTTGATCTCCATGCGCATCTCGACGCGCAGCTTGGCGTCAAGATTGGAGAGCGGCTCGTCGAACAGGAAGAGCAGGGGATCGCGCACCAGCGCGCGCCCCATCGCCACGCGCTGGCGTTGGCCGCCGGATAGTTGCGACGGCTTGCGGCCGAGCAGCGGTTCAATCTGCAGCAGCTTGGCCACGTTCGCCAGCGCCTTCTCCTGCTCCGCCTTGGCCACGTGTCGGCATTCCATGCCGAAGGTGATGTTCTGGCGCACCGTCATCGACGGATAGAGCGCGTAGGATTGGAACACCATGGCGATGTCGCGGTCCTTGGGCGGAACGTCGTTGACGACGCGTCCGCCGATCTCGATGGTGCCGTCGCTCGCCCGATCGAGCCCGGCGACGATGTTGAGCAGCGTGGACTTGCCGCAGCCGGACGGCCCGACCAGCACGGTGAATTCACCGCTCTCGATGTCGAGGTCGATGCCCTTGAGCACCTCCAGATTGGCGTAGCGCTTCGACAGGGCGCGAATGCTTAGTGCTGCCATGACATATCCATCATTTCACGGCCCCGGCAGTGAGGCCGCGTACGAAATACCTGCCGCCGAAGAGATAGATCAGCAAAGTGGGTAGTGCCGCGACGATCACCGCAGCGCTTTGCACGCCATGCTGCGGGATATCTGCGACCGCGGCAGACAGCGCGATGAGCGCGGCCGTCACAGGCTGCTGCTGGCCGGTCGTGAACGTCACGCCATAGAGGAACTCGTTCCAGATGTGGGTGAACTGCCAGATCACGGTGACGATCAGGATGGGAGAGGAGAGCGGCAGGATGATGCGCCAGAAAATACGAAAGAACCCGGCGCCATCGACGCGCGCGGCCCTGATCAATTCGTGTGGAATGGCGACATAGTAGTTCCGGCAGAACAGCACGGTGAAGGACAGTCCCTGGATCGTGTGAATCAGCACGAGGCCCGTCAGCGTGTTGATGAGGCCGATGTCCCGCAGCACGATGGTCCATGGCAGCAGGCGCATCTGCTGGGGTAGGAAGAGGCCGAGGGTGACGATGCCGTAGATCCAGTTGTCGCCGCGAAAACGCCACAGGGCCACCGCGTAACCCGCGATAGCACCGAGCAGGGTGGAGATAACAGTCGCGGGTATCGTGATGAGCGCGGAGTTCAGCATATAGGGCCGGATGCCGGCGCAGGTTTCGGCGACGCAGAAGCCGCTCCAGGCCAGGGCGTAGTTGCTCCAGGCCAAATGTTGCGGCCAGCCGATCATTGAACTCTGCGCGATTTCCTCATTGGTCCGGAGCGAGTTCAGCACCACGACAACCAGCGGGGCGAGGTAGGCGGCCGCGAACAATGTCACGATGAGATAGATCAGAATGCGGCTTGGGGCGAAGCTTCGGTCACGCATGGGTGGCCTGCCGTCGCTGGACGTAACGCCACGCTGCATAGGGCAGCAGCACCGCGAGAAGAATGAGCAGCATGAGCACTGCCGCTGCCGCTCCGCGGCCGAGCTGGCTGCGCTGGAACATCAAATCGTAGACGACAAGGGCCGGCAGCTGGGTCGCAATGCCAGGCCCACCGTTGGTGAGCGCGCGGACGAGGTCGAAGGCGGAAATCGCGAACTGCAACTGGACCACGACGACGGTGATGGTGATCGGCCAGAGCGTCGGCAGAATGACGCGCCGATAGGTTCGGAACGGTCCAGCGCCGTCGATCTGCGCAGCCTTGATGATGTCGGCATCGACGGAGCGAAGGCCGGCCAGGAACAGCGCCATGGCGAAGCCTGAGGATTGCCAGATCGCAGCGATGACGATGGTCCAGATCGCCATGTCACGATTGACCAGCCAGTCGAACCGGAACGCGGTCCAGCCGAGGTCATGGACGAGCTTCTCGATCCCGATACCGGGATTGAGAAGCCAGCTCCAGACCGTGCCGGTGACGACGAACGACACCGCCAGGGGGTACAGGAAGATGGTACGCAGCACGTTCTCGCCGCGAATGCGCTGATCGAGCAGAATCGCGAGCAAGAGGCCGGTGATCAAACTCAGCAGCACGAAGGCGATGCCGAACAGCAGCAGATTGTCGAAGGCGATCTGCCAGTTCCGCGACGCCAGGACCGCATTGTAGTTGCGCAAGCCCACCCAGCCCGAGACCGGAACAAGGGTGGATGGCGTGAACGAAATCCAGATGGTCCAGATCGAAAACGAGATGAGGTGCGCTGCGGACAACAGCAGCGGCACCCAGATCATCAGAAATTCGGGCAGCCGGCGCACCATCTCAGAGGTCGCCGGCCGACCCGGTCGCGTTGCTGTCGAGATGGCGTTGGTCAACGTGAGCTCTCGACGGCCTCGGCGAGGCGGGTGACCGCCTCGTCCGGCTTGATCGTCTTGTTCTTCACATACTCGGTGATGACGTCGATCATCGCGGCGGTGAGACCGTTCTCCTGCGCCATGTTGTGCGCGAGGCTCAGGACGGCCTGGTTGCTGGCGACAGCGTCTTTCAGCGCTGCCGCGGTCCGCCGTTGACCGTCCGACCAGCCTTCACCGGACAGATCGACATCGGTGCGCACGGGGATCGATCCCGTGATCTGCGAGTACATGGTCTGGATCGCCGGATCCATGACGAGCTGCGCCATCAACATCTGGCCGGCCTGCAGGTCGGCCTCCTTGCGCTGCCAGAAGATGAAGGCATCGGCATTCAACAGGAAAACCGGCTTGCCATTGTCGCTGGGTCCCGGCGCGATGACGTAGTCGTCGAACTTGAAACCGGCGTTTTTCAACACGCCCTGCGCCCAGCCGCCCATGATCAGCATGCCCATGTCGCCGTCGACGAAGCGCTTCAAATTGGTGGCATAGGATTGGGCGCCGACATTGGGGTCCGACCAGTCGGCGATCTTGCGCGTCTGTGCGAAGGCTGCCTTGATCTCGGGTCCGTCCAGCGCCTTTTTGTCGAGATTCATAATGGCTGCGCGATATGCCGTCGGACTGATGCCGGCGAAAGAGGCCTCGAATTTCTGACCGTCGTCGGGGCGGGAGCCGCCGTTGGCAATGGGATAAGTGATGCCGGCTGCTTTCATCTTTTCGGCAAGAGCATTGAAGTCAGCCCAGGTGACCGGCGGCTTGTCGGCCTTGGCCTTGTCCATCGCGCGTTTGGAGAGAAACAGCATGTTGGTGCTGTAGATCTGCAACGGCAGCGCAATCCACTTGCCCGCAGGCTTGTGCAATTTTGCGAGGTCTGGCGCGACGACCTTCTCGTAGCCGGCGGCTGCGACCACGGCGTCAAGATCGACGGTCGGCGCAATCTTCGACCAGGCCGCAATCTCGGGGCCCTTGAGCTGGGAGCAGGCCGGCGGATCGCCGGCGATGATCTGGGCGCGCAGCTTGTTCATCATTTCGGTGGTGAAGCCGGGAACGGGCGAGTGCTGCCAGATGCCGCCTTTCTCCTCAAATTTCTTGCCGAGCGCCGTGATGGCAGCTCCATCGCTTCCTGCGGACCATTGCGAGATTGCGGTTAGGCGCGGCTTGACCGCGCCTTGCGCGCGGGCAAAGGCCGGCAGCGCGAGCGCGGCAGTAGATCCAGCGAGCAGACGACGCCTTGTTGTTGTGATCGGCATGGCAAGTTCCTCCCGGTGTGAACTGTTTTGCGTGAGAGCCGCGCAGGCTATTTCAGGCGGCCTCCGTCGATGCGGCCGGCATGCCGCCGCTTCTGGTCAGGCAGAGCGCGGCGAAGGCGAGTGCGGCCTGCGGATCGTTGCCGTTCGAGGGCGGCACGAAGGCGAGCGACACCTGCGCCAGTTTCCGGCCGCCGAGCAGGCAGGAGTCGATCCCGTCGATAACGGCCTGGCGATCGTCCTCGGCGAGCAGCGATGGCCAGCCGCTGACGACAACGCCGCGGCATGGCTTGACGTTCAATGTGTTGCCGATGGCGAGGCCAAGCCTGAAGAGCCGCTGGCGCAATTCCTGGCGTACCCGCGCTGTGAGGGGGATCGTGGTCACCCATTCACTGCCGAGTTGGAGCAATTCTGCTTCGGTGACGCGCAGAAGCTCGGCCAGCGCCGGCAGCGACGTATAGGCTTCGACGCAGCCGTGATGTCCGCAGCGGCAACGCGGGCCGTCAGTGCCGAATACCATGTGGCCGAGCTCGACCGGGTCGAGCGCGTCGTCCTCGATCGGATCGTCCATCCAGGCGCCAGCGACGCCCTGGCCGACGAAGACGAACAGATGCGCATCGCTGAATGGGTAGTTTTCCGTGCGGCAACGATGAAAGGCGGCGTGCGCCACTACCGAATTGGTGAAGGCAACAGGCACGCCCGCGAACAATTCGCCGAACATGTTGCCGATACGTCCGACATCACAGGGAATGATGGGGTTGCCGAATTCGCTCAGGCGGCCGAGGCCCGGAACGGTAACGCCGACTTGTGCGAGCCTGATGCGGCGCCGGCGCGTCCAGTCGCGCAGCAGTGCCAGCGCCTCGCGAAACACCCGGCCGACGGATTCGACGGTCGGCTTCTTCGGCAGCGGCACACGCTCGGTGTAGTGCAGCTCGCCCGACAGGCGGCCAACGCCGACGCTGAGCCATCGTTCGGTGAGCTCGAGGGCCGCGAGCGTCACCGTGCGGTCGAGCGACACCAGACCCGTCGGGCCGCCGACATAAGGGGCAGGGCGCCGCATTTCCTCGATCAGGCCTTCGGCCTTCAGGTCGAACAGGATGCGCGACAGGCTTGCTTCGGACAGGCGCACGGCGCGCGCCAGCGGCGGCCGGAACGAGCCGCCGGATTGGAGCAAATGGGTCAAAATGGCAGCACGCGTCTGCCGCCGACTTCTCGGCTGCTCCGGCATTTCCATCCCTGTCGTCATTCTTACTTAGTGTAAGAATTTGCGCGTGGAGCGCTTCAACTGTCAAGCGTTCACAGGCGTGATGCGCCGACTTGTTGTTGTGCGTGGCAGCAAGATGGGGCGGCCGCATGAGAAGTTCGCTGCAAAAACAAAAACGGCGCCATCCGGAGATGGCGCCGTTTCGAAAGTCGTAGTGCCTAAGACTTACTTGCGATCCTTGATCGCGACGTAGTCGCGCTTGGTGACGCCGGTGTAGAGCTGGCGCGGGCGGCCGATCTTCTGGTGCGGGTCCTCGATCATCTCGCTCCACTGGCTGATCCAGCCGACGGTGCGGGCCACCGCGAACAGCACGGTGAACATCGAGACCGGGAAGCCCATCGCCTTCAGCGTGATGCCCGAATAGAAGTCGACGTTCGGGTACAGCTTGCGGTCGATGAAGTACGGGTCGCTGAGCGCGATCTTCTCGAGCTCGAGCGCAACCTTCAGCATCGGATCGTCGCCATGGCCGGTCTCCTTGAGAACGGCGTGACACATCTTCTGCATGATCTTGGCGCGCGGATCGTAGTTCTTGTAGACGCGATGACCGAAGCCCATCAGGCGGACTTCGGAGTTCTTGTCCTTCACCTTGGCGATGAACTCGGGGATCTTGTCCACGGTGCCGATCTCGGCAAGCATCGCAAGCGCGGCTTCGTTGGCGCCGCCATGCGCCGGGCCCCAGAGGCAGGCGATGCCGGCGGCGATGCAGGCGAATGGGTTGGCGCCGGAAGAGCCGGCGATACGCACCGTTGAGGTCGAGGCGTTCTGCTCGTGGTCGGCGTGCAGGATGAAGATCTTGTCCAGCGCGTCAGCGAGCACCGGGTTGATCTTGTACTCCTCGCACGGCACGGCGAAGCACATGTTGAGGAAGTTCTCGGCGAACGACAGCGAGTTCTTCGGATACACGAAGGGTTGGCCTACGGTGTATTTGTAGGCCATCGCCGCCAGCGTCGGGATCTTGGCGATCATGCGCATGGAAGCGATCATGCGCTGCTTCGGATCGTTGATGTCGGTGGAGTCGTGGTAGAACGCGGCAAGCGCGCCGACGGAAGCCACCATCACCGCCATCGGATGGGCGTCGCGGCGGAAGCCCTGGAAGAAGCGAGCCATCTGCTCGTGCACCATCGTGTGATGGATCACGCGGTGGTCGAAATCCTTCTTCTGCGCGGCAGTCGGCAGCTCCCCGAACAGCAGCAGATAGCAGGTCTCGAGGAAGTCGCCGTTCTCGGCGAGCTGCTCGATCGGATAGCCGCGATATTCCAGCACGCCCGCGTCACCATCGATGTAGGTGATCTTGGACTGGCAGCTCGCGGTCGAGGTGAAGCCGGGATCGTAAGTGAACAGGCCGGACTGGCCGTACAGCTTGCCGATATCGATGACATCAGGTCCGACGCTGCCGCTGTGAATCGGAAGATCGTAATTCTTGTTTCCGACCGTCAGCGTGGCGGTCTTGTTGCTTGAGTTTGCGTCCATCGTAGGTCCCCGATGTGTGGTGAAACGGGCCGGACCCGGAGTCCCCAAGGGAGATTATGGGGCAGGCCGGATGTTCCAGAATGTACGGGGAGATGGGTATATTATTGCTGTGTGCGCTGCAAGATCATGGCAGGCATGGCCTACTTACGTCGTAGACTGATCTTTCAGCCGGCCGAGGCTCTCCTGGCGTCCCAGCACGTCCAAAACCTCAAATATACCAGGCGACGTGGTGCGACCGGTCAGCGCCGCGCGTAGCGGCTGGGCAACCGCGCCGAGCTTGAGACTATTTTCCTCGGCAAAAGCGCGCAGCGCGGCTTCGGTGGTGGCACCGCTCCAGGTCTCGACATTCTCCAGCGCGGAATGAAGCTGGCCGATCAGCTTGCGGTTCTCCGGCGTCAGCAGCGCTGCGGCCTTGGGATCGAGCTGCAGCGGCCGATCGGCGAAGATAAAGTATGCGCCGTCGATCAGCTCGATCAGCGTCTTGGCGCGCTCCTTCAGAGCCGGCATGGCCTTGAGAAGCTGCGCCCGCGTGCTGTCGTTTAACTTGGCCTTAAGCTCGTCGCGGCTCGGCACGACGTGGTCGAGCACGTCCTCGAACGCCCTCACAAGTGATTGATCGTCGGCGTGACGGATGTAGTGGCCGTTGAGGTTCTCCAGCTTGGCGAAGTCGAAGCGGGCGGCGGCGCGGCCGACATTGGCGAGGTCGAACGCTGCGATCATCTCCTCGGTCGAGAAGATCTCCTGGTCGCCATGGCTCCAGCCGAGGCGGACGAGGTAGTTGCGCAGCGCGGCCGGGAGGTACCCCATGGCGCGGTAGGCGTCGACGCCGAGCGCGCCGTGGCGCTTTGAGAGCTTTGAGCCGTCCGGGCCGTGGATCAGCGGGATGTGGGACATGTTCGGCAGCGCCCAGCCCATCGCATCGTAGATCTGCTTCTGGCGGGCAGCGTTGATCAGATGGTCGTCGCCGCGGATGACGTGGGTGACGCCCATGTCGTGGTCGTCCACGACCACCGCGAGCATGTAGGTCGGGTTGCCATCGCCGCGCAGCAGGACGAGGTCGTCGAGGTTCTCGTTCTGCCAGACCACGCGGCCCTGGACCTGGTCCTCGATCACGGTCTCGCCGGTCTGCGGCGCGCGCAGGCGGATGGTCGGCTTGACATCGGAAGGCGCGGTGGCGGGATCGCGGTCGCGCCATAGGCCGTCATACAGGCGGGTGCGGCCCTCCGCGCGCGCCTTCTCGCGCATGGCGGTGAGCTCCTCGGCCGTGGCGTAGCAGCGGTAGGCCTTGCCGTCGGCAAGCAGCTGCTCGGCGACCTCGCGGTGGCGGGCGGCGCGGCTGAACTGATAGATGACGTCGCCATCCCAGCCGAGCTCCAGCCATTTCAGCCCGTCCAGAATAGCGCCGATCGCGGCTTCGGTGGAGCGCTCCCGGTCGGTGTCCTCGATCCGGAGCAGCATCTTGCCGCCGTGCTTCTTCGCATAGAGCCAGTTGAACAGCGCGGTGCGGGCACCTCCGATATGGAGGAAGCCGGTCGGAGAGGGCGCAAAGCGCGTGACGACGGAATCGGTCATTCTTGGCAGGGCCTATGCATTGGAAGCGGTGGTGTATAGCAGGAACGGGACATAACTAAAGCCCGTCAGCGGACCTGCTAGGCCTTGCTTAAGCCCTTGGCTCGGCCACGCGAATTTGGCAGAAGGACTGCTGATTTCCCTACAGGATTTTCGAAATGACAGAACCGGTGGCGACTGAGGTTGGGCGCGATTTCATTCGTGACATCATCCAGGCCGACCTCGATCAGGCCAAGTACAAGGAGATCGTGACCCGGTTCCCGCCGGAGCCGAACGGCTACCTGCATATCGGCCACGCCAAGTCGATCGCGCTCAATTTCGGCATCGCCCAGGAGTTTCCGGGCCGCTGCCATCTGCGTTTCGACGACACCAATCCGGTCAAGGAAGAGCAGGAGTATATCGATTCCATTCAGGCCGACGTGCACTGGCTCGGCTACGACTGGGGCAAGAACCTGTTCTTCGCCTCGGACTATTTCGACCGTCTGTACGAATGGGCGGAGACGCTGATCCGCGACGGGCTCGCCTATGTCGACGACCAGTCCCAGGAGGAGATTCGGCTTTCGCGTGGCACGCTGACCGAACCCGGCAAGAACTCGCCGTTCCGCGACCGCGGCGTGGACGAGAATCTCGACCTGTTCCGCCGCATGAAATCAGGCGAATTCCCGAACGGCGCGCGCGTGTTGCGGGCCAAGATCGACATGTCCGCGGGCAACATCAATCTGCGCGATCCCGTGCTCTATCGGATCCTGCATGCGCATCACCCGCGCACCGGGACCAAGTGGAGAATCTATCCGAGCTACGACTATGCTCACGGCCAGTCGGACGCCATTGAGGGCATCACGCACTCGATCTGCACGCTGGAGTTCGAGGATCACCGGCCGCTCTATGACTGGTTCATCGAGAAGCTGCCGGTGCCGTCGAAGCCGCATCAGTACGAAATGGCCCGGTTGAACCTGACCTACACGCTGCTGTCCAAGCGCGTGCTGACCCAGCTCGTCCGCGACGGCCACGTCGCCGGCTGGGACGACCCGCGCATGCCGACCATGGCGGGCATGCGCCGCCGCGGCGTGCCGCCGGCGGCCTTGCGCGAATTCATCAAGCGCATCGGCGTTGCGAAAGCCAACAGCGTGGTCGATGTCGGCATGCTCGAGTTCTGCATCCGCGAGGAGCTGAACCGCACATCGCAGCGGCGCATGGGCGTGCTGCGGCCGCTCAAGGTGGTGATCGAGAATTATCCGGAAGGCGAGAGCGAGGAACTCGAGGCGATCAATCACCCGGACGATCCGTCGGCGGGCACGCGGAAAATCACGTTCGGCCGCGAGCTCTATATCGAGCAGGACGATTTCATGGAGAATCCGCCCAAGAAGTTCTTCCGCCTGTCGCCCGGCAACGAGGTGCGGCTGCGCTACGCCTATTTCGTCAAGTGCACCGGTGTGATCAAGAACGACGCCGGCGAAGTGGTGGAGCTGCGCTGCACCTACGATCCCGCGACCAAGGGCGGCAACGCGCCCGACGGACGCAAGGTCAAGGCGACCATGCACTGGCTGCCGGCGGTGAATTCGGTGCCCGCGGAGATCCGCATCTACAACCAGCTGTTCGCAAATCCGACCCCGGACGCCGCGAACTTCGCGGCCGATCTCAATCCGCAGTCGCTGGAGATCCTGTCCGATGCACGGATCGAGGCATCGGTTGCGGAAAGCAATTCGACCGAGCCGATGCAGTTCGAGCGCCAGGGCTATTTCGTGCGTGACAAGGACTCGACGCCGGGCAAGCCGGTGTTCTCGCGGACGATCGGGCTTCGCGACACGTTTGCGAAGGAAGTCGGTAAGGGCTGAGGTCACATGAACGACGGCGCCGACGCCATCGTTGCCGCCATCATCGCGAAATGGTGCGCCGGCTTCGCAACGCTCGACGCCACCGCACAGGCGTCGCTCTATGCGAGGAACGCGTTCTTCTTCGGCTTCAATCCGAACCTCTATCGGGGCAGGGACGGCGTTGCAGACTATGTCAACGGCCTGCCGCTCTGGTGCGCGCCGCGCGTCACGTTCTCTGACGTGGCTTCAGCGCCGGTTGCGCCTGACGCGATCAACATGGCCGGCATTGCTTCGTTCGACCTCGGCGAGGAACATCCGCTGTTGTCGGTCAAGATCACCTGGGTGATCGTCCGCGAGGACGGCGACTGGAAGATCGCGAGCCATCACGTCTCGGCCCGAATCCCTCTGATGGAGCGGTAGGCCGGCCGCCGCCAGCGAGCGGCCGCTGCTAGATGTCGTAGTACAGATGGAACTCGTAAGGATGCGGTCGCAGCCGGATCGCATCGACCTCCTTCTTGCGCTTGTAGTCGAGCCAGGTTTCGATCACGTCGGCGGTGAAGACATCGCCGCGCAGCAGGAAGGCGTGATCGCGCTCGAGCGCGTCGAGGGCCTGGTCCAGCGATCCCGGCGTCGACTTCACCTCCTTCGCTTCGGAGGGCGGGAGGTCGTAGAGATTCTTGTTGATCGGGCTACCGGGGTCGATCCGCCCGTCGATCCCGTCGAGGCCGGCCATCAGCATTGCGGCGAAGGCGAGATAAGGATTGCAGGAGGGATCCGGTGAGCGAAACTCGACGCGCTTTGCCCGTGGGTTCGGCGAATACATGGGAATCCGGCAGCAGGCCGAGCGATTGCGCTGGGAATAGACCAGGTTGATTGGAGCCTCGTAGCCAGGCACCAGGCGCCGGTAGGAGTTCGTGGTGGGAGCGCAGAGCCCGCACAATGCCCAGGCGTGAGCGAGCAGCCCGCCGATGTAGTAGCGGCCGAGTTCGCTCAAATCGGCGTAATCGCCCTTGTCGTAGAACAGATTCGTCTCGCCCTTCCACAGCGACTGATGAACGTGCATTCCCGAAGCGTTGTCCTCGAACAGCGGTTTCGGCATGAAGGTCGCGGTCTTGCCATGCTGGTGCGCGGTGTTCTTCACCACGTATTTGTAGATCATCAAATTGTCGGCCATGCGGGTAAGGGTGGTGAAGCGCATGTCGATTTCGTTCTGGCCGCCGGTTGCCACCTCATGGTGATGAGCTTCGATCTGGATGCCCAACTGTTCCATCGTCAGCACCATCTCGGTGCGTAGCGCCTGCATGCTGTCGGTCGGGGGAACGGGAAAGTATCCCTCTTTCGGTCGTGGCTTGTGGGCCAGATTTGGCGCCTCATTGCTGGCCGTGTTCCAGCTGCCTTCGCTGGAATCGATTTCATGCAGGGCGTAGTTGATGCCCTGACCATAGCGCACGTCGTCGAATACGAAGAACTCCGCCTCCGGGCCGAAGTAGCTGGTGTCGGCGCGTCCCGTGCCCTTGAGGTAGGTTTCGGCCTTCTGGGCGATGTAGCGGGCATCCCGGCTATAGGACTGGCCGGTCACGGGATCGCGGATGTTGCAGATGAGGACTAGCGTCTTGGCCGGACTGTAGGGATCGACGAAGGCCGTCGTCGGATCGGCGACGACCAGCATGTCGCTTTCCTGGATCTCCTGGAAGCCGCGGATCGATGAGCCGTCGAATCCAATGCCCTCCCCGAGAGCGTCGACGTTCACTGCGCTCGGCGGGACTGAAAAATGTTGCCATACCCCCGGCAAGTCGGTGAATCGCAGATCGATCATCTGGACCTTCTCGTCCTTGATCGCCTTCACGAGATCTTCGGCGCTCGCGCAATTCCGGACCATGGCCTCGCTCCCTTGATGGAGATCGGCATCCTGCACATCTGGCTGCCGTTCGCTTCGCAGTCGGGCGGCTTGCGACGGACAATGGCCCGCCTTCCGCCGCTCCTGCCTCAAGTCCAGCATGGCGGCATTCGCAGTCAGGCAGTCTCGTTTGCGGCGCCGGCAGCGTCAGCTTTGGTGCGGGCCGCGCATGAGCTTCATGGCGTCTTCAATATGTCGCCAGGTTCTGGCCAGCTCGAGTTCGCCCTTCGACTCGAGGTCGATGGCGTTCTGGGCCGCTTCCGCAACAGCCTTGGGGCCATGTGCTTCCAGCAACTGCCGCGCATAGTCGTGGATTTCGATTTCTCGCATGGCGCCACCCTTCTCCTCTTCCAGGCGCCACCCGTGAATGGATGGGGCCGAGGACCGCAGGCGTTGACACCGTCAAGCAACGGATAGTCTGCATCCTTGCGCAGAGCATTTGCAAGAGCCCTTTTGGGGTATCGGCGGCCAGGATTGGACGCCGGTGGTGGACCGGCAGTCGCGGCAACACAACGCAGGCCGGACGGATACATTTTCGCAGGTGGCGCCACTATATGAATCGGAGAGAGGAGGTGAGCATTATGCGCATTCAACATTGGCAAGACGCTGCCAGCCTGTTGGTCGGCGTGTGGCTGGTCTTGTCGTCCTTCGTCCTCGGCTCGTCCGGAGCGGCCGTCTGGATCACCATCGCGCTCGGGCTCGGCGTCGTGCTGTTTGCCGTAGAAGCGTTTGTCATCCCGTCCTATCTGGAAGAGTGGGGAGAAATGCTGCTGGGCCTGGCTCTGGTGCTGGCGCCTTGGGCCATTGGTTACGACGCGACGTCAGCCACGGTCAGCAGCGTACTCTCAGGCATCTTGGTGATCCTGTTCGGTGGCTGGGAGCTGATAACCGATCGCGATTTCACCACCTGGTGGCATGATCTCTGGCATCATCCGGCCGGCTGACGAGAGCAGTTGGCCGAGCTTTCGAGGCGGACTATCGGCCACGGCGCAGGGCCTTTTGGTCCTGCACCGTGAGGGTTGCCTCATTATGCGGCTCTGGGCTCGATCGGCTGCCAGATGCTGATCTTGCGCGTCTCCGGCATCAGGAACACCGCGAGCACGAAACACACCGCGGGGACCACGATCGGGTAGATCAGTGCGTAGCCGATGCTGCCGGTCGCGGCGAAAGCGGCCGACGTGATGAACGGCACCAGTCCGCCACCCCAGCCATTGCCGATGTGGTACGGCACCGAGACCGACGTGTACCGGATCCTGGCGGGGAAGAATTCCGCCAGGAACGCGCCGACTGGCCCGTACACCATCCCGACGTAGCAGACGAGGATGAAGATGATGAAGACCGCGATCGGATAGTTGATGCTTCCGGGCTGCGTAACCGTTCCGAGCCACAGATACAGTGGATAGTAGGTGATCGCGGCAAGCAGCATGCCGCCCAGGATCACCGGCTTGCGGCCGATCTGATCCGACAGCCAGCCAAAGAAGATCAGGCTCGGGGTTGCAATCAGCAGCGCCGCTCCCACGATGTAGGCCGAGGTCACCGGGTCCACTTTGGAGACCTGCTGTAGGAAGTACAGCGCCCAGAACTGACCGCTGTACCAGACCACGCCCTGTCCGATCAGGACCACAATGGCGATCCCGATGTATTTGATGTTGGCGCTCAGGAAGGCCTCCTTCCAGGGGTTCCTGGTCATCTGCCCGCGAGCCTTGATCTCCTGGAAGATCGGCGTCTCCTGGAGTTGGAGACGGATATAGATGGCGATGGCCACCAGCAGGAAGGACGCCAGGAACGGAACGCGCCAGGCCCATTCGTCGAAGGCCTGATTGCCGGCATATGTCCGCGTGAGGACGATGACGGCCAGCGACACCACGATCCCGAGAGTCGGAGAGGTCTGCAGCCAGCCGGTGTAGTAGCCGCGTCGATCGTCCGGCACATGCTCGGCGACGTAGGTGATGGCGCCACCATATTCGCCGCCCAGGCACAGACCCTGGATCATGCGCAGGCCGAAGAGAACGAACGCGGCCGTCAGACCGATCGACTGGTAGGTCGGGATCAATCCGATCGCCCCCGTGCCCAGTCCCATTCCGCTGAGTGTGATGAGAAACGTATATTTGCGGCCGACCCGATCACCCATCCATCCGAACAGGAAGGCCCCCAGCGGACGGATGAGAAATCCTGCCGTAAAGAGCGCGATCGTGCTGAGGAGGGCTGCAACCGGGTGGGATTGCTCGAAGAACTTGAACGATAGAACTGCGGCCAGGCTGCCGAAGATATAGAAATCATACCATTCGATGATGTTTCCCACCGACGCAGCGATGATCACGCGGCGAAAATCGCTCGGTATTTGCATGGGCATTTGCAACTCCTATGGTTTCAAGATGTCTCCTCGCATTGTTTCAGCGGTCGATCTTCTCGCGGAGTGCGTGATGCGCGGCGTTGCATGCGCCTGTTCACGAGTTGCGTCGGCAACGCCTGACCTCAGGGGAATTTTGGTCCACCTGAGGTGAGCTCCTGCGGCCTTAGAACCGCGAGCCTCCACTGCCTTACCCGTCTGCCGGGGAGGCGGGGAACCGTAGTGTAATCCCACCAGGGGCGGGCACCTTATGAGACTTTCGGCTCAATCGACCCGCGCCCGGCGCGTTTGCGAAGCAGGTCGCACGAGCTCAAATTCTCCGTGACGTCTGGCGGGCAGCGAACGGAAGGTCGTCCCAGGCGTTGTGTGGGGTCTATCAGAGGATCCCCCCATGCAAAACATTGCAGAGCATATGGAAGTCATCGGTGCCGACGGCGTCCATGTCGGCACGGTCGACAGGGTCGAGGGCAACCGCATCAAGCTGACCAAGAAGGACAGCGGTGAGGGCAGCCACAAGGGCCATCACCATTTCATCGACAAAGGCCTCGTCGCCGGTGTCGAGGGCAACAAGGTCCGCCTGTCGGCCAAGGCGGACGTGGCCGTGACGATGGAAGAGGAAAAGTAGGGCTGGGGCCCGCTCGTTCCTGATCCGTACCGCTATTCGGCCGCCTGCACGTTCCGGTAGCCTCTGCCCCTGTCGCGTATCGCAGGGTTGCTAAGGAATGGCAGAGCCGGGCCGGCCACAGCGTGCCTCGCAGGGGATCGCCGGGACTTGGCCGACGACCGGTCGGGCCGCGTCTGCCGGCGGCTTTGTGCCGGCGGGCTTTGGCGTTTGGCCCGCGATCGTCGGGACGCTGCGCGAATGGGCAAAGGCCGAAGCCGGCGCCGGGCGAGTGTTTCCCTGGGTGCCCATCGCCTTCGGCTGTGGCATCGCGCTCTACTTCGCCGCCGATCATGAGCCGGTGCTGTGGGTCGTTGCCGCGACGGCGGTGGCGCTGGCGCTCGGGGCGGTGTTGTTGCGGCGAAATCGTTGGTTTGCGCCGGCGATCATGATCGCGGCGGTCGCGGCCGGCTTTGCCATGGCGACGTGGAAGACGGCACGCATCGCGCACAATGTGCTCGCAAAGCCGCTTTATTCGGTGTCGCTGTCGGGCTTCGTCGAGACCCGCGACATCCGCGAGCGCACCGACCGTTTCGTGCTGCGCGTCACCGCGATGGAGGCGCAGGGCAGCGACGTCAAGCTGGAGCGCGTCCGCCTCTCCGTGCGCAAGGGCACCGCGCCCGATGTCGGCAGCTTCGTGCAGCTGAAGGCGCGGCTGATGCCGCCGCTCGCGCCGTTGCGGCCGGGCAGCTACGATTTCTCGCGCGACATGTTCTTCCAGGGCATCGGCGCCTCCGGTTTCGTGATGGGCGCGATCACGGCATCAGTGCCGCCCGATGTCGGAGGCCTGCGGCTACGCTATGCGGCGGTGATGCAAGGCCTGCGCGATGCGATCGACGCGCGGATCCGCGCCACGCTCGATGGCGACAACCGCGCCATCGCGACTGCGCTTTTGACTGGCCGCCGCGATGCGATCACCACGCCCGTCAACGACGCGATGTTCATCTCCGGCCTCGGCCATGTGCTGTCGATCTCCGGCTATCACATGGCCGTCGTCGCCGGCGTCGTCTTCTTTGCGGTCCGCGCGCTGCTGGCGCTGATCCCCGGGCTCGCGGCCGGCTTCGCAATCAAGAAATGGTCGGCCGCCGCGGCGCTGGTCGCGTCCGCATTCTATTTGCTGCTCTCGGGCGCGGAGGTTGCGACCCAAAGGTCGTTCTTCATGACGGCAGTGGTGCTGATCGCTGTCATGGTCGATCGCCGCGCGATCACGTTCCGCACGCTGGCGGTGGCGGCTCTGATCGTGCTTGCGGTCGCGCCGGAGGCGCTGGTGCATCCGAGCTTCCAGATGTCCTTTGCGGCAACGCTTGGGCTTGTGGCGCTGGTGCAGATCGGCATGCCGAACCTGTTCGCATCTCCCGATCATTCGACGACTGCGCGCATCGCCCTGTGGGGCGGTCGCGAGATCGCGATGTTGTTCATGGCCTCGATGATCGCGGGGCTCGCGACCACGCCCTATGCCGCCTTCCATTTCCACCGCGTCACGCCCTACGGCGTGCTCGCCAATCTCGGCGCGATGCCGGTGGTGTCGGCGCTGGTGATGCCTGCTGGACTGCTGGGATTGCTCGCGGCCCCGTTCGGGCTCGACGGTGTGTTCTGGTGGCTGATGGGAATCGGGATCGACTGGATGGTGGCGGTGTCGCGCTGGGTCGCCGCGCTGCCCGGCGCGATCGGGCACATCGCCGCCTTCGGCACCGCGCCGCTGATCGCTGCGAGCCTCGGCCTGATCCTGATGGGCCTGCTGCGCACGCCGCTGCGCTGGTCGGGCGCCTTCGTCCTCATGGCGGCAACCGTCTGGGGTCTGTCGGTCCGGCAACCCGACATCCTTATCGCCGGTGACGGCCAGAGCGTCGCGGTGCGGGGCAGGGACGGGCAGCTGCATCTGATGAGGACCAACAAGGACAATTTCCTGATCAAGGAGTGGCTCGCGGCGGACGCCGACCCGCGCGATGCGGCCAGCGCCTCGCTCAGTAAAGGCGTGTCGTGTGACGAGTCCGGCTGCGTGACGCCACTCGCCGACGGCCGGATGATTGCGCAGGCGCTGCGCATCGACGCGCTGAACGACGATTGCAGCCGCGCGGCACTGGTGGTGACGTCAAGGCCCGCGCCGCCGGATTGCGGTGCCATGGTGGTCGATCGGCCGCGTCTCGCGCGCCAGGGCGCGCTGGCGCTGACGCAGCGTGGCGACGGTTTTGCGATTGCGGCGGTGAAGTCGAGGGGTGCAAACCGCCCCTGGTCGCCGGCGGCGGCCGGCGATGGAGATTTCGAACGGACCCTCATGCCAAGGTCGGCGGCTCCGCGCGCCAAAGACGCAACGCCGTCAGAGGCCGACCTTCAGGCCGAGGACTGAGGTCGACCTATCAGCCGATCGGCAGACGCGGGGACGTCGAGTGGCTGTCGGCGATGACATGCGGCTTGTGCTCGCGCTCGCCGAGCGGCTGCGTCACGGGCAGCTGCAGCACGGTTGCACGCTGGCCTTCCACGAGCTGCGTCACCAGCACGTATTTGCCGTCGGGGAATTCGATCGCGTCGTGATGACGATCAGGAACGTGCGGATCGACCTTGCCGAACTTGCCGACGCGCGAGTTGACGGTGCGCGTCCAGATCCAGCGATTATCGTAGCGGACGTTGTCGGCGAAGGCGAGCTCCGTTCCCGGCAGCAGGCAGACCGCAACTGACATGTCGGCTTCGGAAGCGAAGCCGCGCGTCGAGGTGCCACGGAACGTTGTCGTGACGATCGTCTCGCCAACCTCTGCGGGACGGGTCGCGACGGCATGCAGGCTATAGTCACACATCGGGTGCTCCTCAATCGGGATAGAGCACCGCGCCTCTTCTGAGGCGCAGGCCTCTATCAGAGTGGAAGCCTGTGATCATATGCGATGTTGGGGGCAAATCTGCGGCTTGGATCCGCAAGCCGCCATCACAATATCTTTTTCAAATACGTGAGGAACAAAGCCTGCTCTCATGCATTTGGAGAGCCGTTCGGTCAACGGCCTGCGGGCGCTGACCAGCCCGCATACGGCCAGGCCGGCGGGGTGGGCCGTGTGACGGCGTTGCGGGCATCGCGGAATTGTTCGTTCGTTGCCTGCGGAGCTTTGTGGGCGTGATGCGGCTTTTGTGCCGCGAAGGCTTGCGACGCTGATGCTGCGATCAGCGCCATCGTGACAGTGCTCAATACGAGCTTGCGCATGGTGGCCTCCTCGGTCTTCTTAAAGGCCTGCGAAGCGATGCGTGCTTCGTTGCGGCGTGCCGAGGATGTAGCGCTGGAGAGGGGGCCGGATAATCTGTGCAAAACCAGAAAGACTATCCAGCCGGAGCGGACAATCGTCCGCTCCAATCGTTGATGGTGGTCGTCGATTGCGACGCGCTCAGTACTTGACGCGCTCAGTACTTGCGGTACAGCCCGATCAGCTTGCCCTGGATCTTGACCCGGTTGGGCGGCAGGATGCGGACCTCATAGGCCGCATTCGCCGGCTCGAGCGCGATCGAGGCGCCACGGCGGCGGAAACGCTTCAAGGTTGCTTCCTCGTCGTCGATCAGGGCGACGACGATGTCGCCGGTGTCGGCGCTCTCGTTGCGCTGGATCAGCGCCATGTCGCCATCGAGAATGCCGGCTTCCACCATTGAGTCGCCACGCACTTCGAGCGCGTAATGCTCGCCCGAGCCGAGCATGTCGGGCGGGACGCTGATGGTGTGGCTGCGGGTCTGCAACGCCTCGATCGGCGTACCGGCCGCGATCCGGCCCATCACGGGCACCGCAACGGGACGCTCACCCTCGTCGGCGGGCGGGCTCGACGTCGTGCGTACCTTGCCGAGATTGCCTTCGATGACGCTCGGCGTGAAGCCGCGGCGGCTGCCGGCGGCGGCCTGGAGCTCAGGCAGCTTGATCACCTCGATGGCGCGGGCGCGGTTGGGCAGGCGCCGGATGAAGCCGCGCTCCTCGAGCGCAGTGATCAGGCGATGGATGCCCGATTTCGAGCGCAGATCGAGCGCGTCCTTCATCTCGTCGAAGGAGGGCGGCACGCCGCTTTCCTTCAGGCGCTCGCTGATGAACCGCAGGAGCTCGTATTGTTTGCGCGTTAACATCTCGACCAAAATCCCCCGGTTGATGTCGTTCGATTCCGAGACGTGAATTCGGCAATAAGCCGCTGCACGCTCGAAACAAATCATGAACGGACACTATATGTTCGATACATGTTCCGCAACTGCTTAATTTACCGTGAACGCGACAAAGTTCGCGGAACGGTTGCGAACGAAGCGCTCAAACGGGCAGTCGCAGCACCTCGCAGGGCGCTCCCGCTTCGGCCTTCGGTGCGAACGGTTCGCGCACGAGAAGTGCCTGTGCCGCAGCGAGATTCGCAAGCAGCGAGGAGTCCTGGCGATTGACGGGAAGGGCGATCAGCGTGCCGTCATCACGCACATCGAGGCGGGCGCGCAGATAATCCTCGCGCTGGTCATTGGCGCCGACGTCGCGGCCGAGCACGGCGCGTTCGCGGCGGTGATGAACCATCGAACGGCCCGACAACGCGCGAATCAGCGGCACCATGAACAGGAAGCCGCAAACATAGGATGACACGGGATTGCCGGGCAGGCCGATCACGCGCATCGCCCCGAGCTGCCCGTTCATCATCGGCTTGCCCGGCCGCATCGCGATCTTCCAGAACGCCATCGACGTGCCTTCGTCGCGGAGCGCCTGCTGCACCAGATCGTGGTCGCCGACCGAGGCACCGCCCGTGGTGATCAGGATGTCGGCGCCGGATTCGCGCGCGCGGCGGATGCCGGCGGTGGTGGCGGCAAGCGTGTCGGCCGCAATCCCGAGGTCGATGGTGTCAGCCCCCTCGCTGCGGGCGAGCGCATGCAAGGCGTAGCCATTGGAATAGACGATCTGGCCATGGCCGGGCGTGGCGCCCGGCATCACCAGCTCGTCGCCGGTGGCGAGAATCGCGACCTTTGGACGACGCTGGACGCTAAGGTGCGGGTGGTTCATGCCGGCGGCGAGCGCGAGGTCGCGCTCGGTGAGCCGGGCGCCCTTGTGCAGCAGCACGTCACTCTCGGAGAAATCGATGCCGGCCGGCCGAATGTGCCGCCCGGTGACGGCTGCCTCCTTGATCGCGATGCGCTCGCCATCGGCGACGGTATCCTCCTGGATCACGACTGCATCAGCGCCGTCGGGAACGACGCCACCAGTGAAGATCCGGACCGCTTCGCCGGCGCCGACAGTTCCCGCAAACGGACGGCCGGCAGCGACCTCGCCAATGACGGCGAGCTGCGTGTCAATCCTGGCCGCATCGGCCGCGCGGACGGCATAGCCATCCATCGCCGACATCGCCTGCGGCGGCTGCGTCCGCCGCGCCGCGACGTCGCGCGCAAGCACGCGATGGAAGGCCGCGTCGAGCGCGACCGATTCCTCGGGCAGCGGCTCCGCACCCGCGAGCACGGCAGCGAGCGCATCGGAAACCGGCATGAGGGCCACGGGTGAAAGCTCCTGCTTGGGCAACGCAACGATCACGTTACGGCAAGCGTTCTAGCCGAGTGCGGGCGCCGAGGCAAAATGGCCGCCGCCTTTGACGATCTCCAGCGGGAAAGCGGCTTCGGCGCGCGTGAGATCGTAGCGCTCGCGCATGGCTTCCAAGTTTCGCTGAGGCGCCGCGCCGGGTATCACGACGGCGTTATAGGATTTCCCCTTGCCGAGCTTCCGTCTTCAGCGACGTCGGGCGCCTGGGGACTCTGATCGCTGTCGGGCATCGGATCGGCCTGGGCTTTCAGGTCGGCGGCCTTGCTCATCAGCTTGGCGGAAAGCTCGGAATCCGAGGTGGTCTTGGCGAATTTGACCAGCAGCGAGGCCTGCTTGGTGAGGTAGGTTTTGCCCAACACGATGATACGTCCGTTCGTTCGTAGACTTCCCAACGGACTCTAGAGTCCGGAAGCGGGCATTCCGTTCCCGGAACTCTGTACAAAAATGCACAGAGTGGTTTCCTCATTTCCGGATGCAATTGTTCTGGAATCGGCGGTCAGATCCCCAGCGCCTTCAGTGCGATGCCGACGTCGCGGGGCGAGGTGACATGCACCGCCATCAGCCCGCGGGCGCGGGCGCCTTCGACGTTCGCGGCGAGGTCATCGAAGAACACGATCCGGTTCGCGGGTACCCCCATCGCGGCGACGACGTGGTCGAAAGCTTCCGCATCCGGTTTGCGCAGGCCGATGCTGGAGGACAGATACAGCTCGCGGAAATGGCCGAGCAGATCTGCATACTCTTTCGAGAAATGATCCACGTGCGGGCGGTTGGTGTTGGAGAAGGCATAGAGCGGCATCTGCTTCGCCGCGCGCGGCAGCAATTCCGCGATGTCGGGCATCTCGCCGGCGAAGATCGCGTTCCATCCCTCCAGAAATTGCGCATCCGAAATGCCGATGCCGAGCGATGAGCGCAGCGACTGGAAATAGTCCTCGTCGCTGATCTTGCCGACCTCGTGCAGCTGGTAAGCCTCGCTGTCACGCTCATAGCGCGCCACGATGGCCTCGGGCTCGAGGCCTGCATGTCCCGCCCAGCAGGCGATCGCCCGGGAGAAATCGATATCGAGCACCACGCGCCCGAGATCGAACAGAAGCGCGTCCGCGCTGCCGGGAGAGAGAGATGTCATTGCGTCCTGTCTCGTCAGTATCGATAGGGCTCGTGGTCGAACAGCGGGAATGCGCTGAATACGCTCGGCGCATTGGTGGCAGTGGCCTGGTGCAGGCAGGATGTGTTGACCTCGGCGAACGAGGTGGCGCCCAGGAGGCCGAGGCAGCGCAGCACCTCGTCCTCGAGCAGCTCGAGCATCCGCGTCACGCCGGTCTCGCCGGCCGCCGCCAGGGCCCAGCACTGCAGCCGGCCGATGCCGACGAGGTCGGCGCCCGCCGCGATCGCCTTGACGATATCCGTGCCGCGGCAGATGCCGCCATCCACCATGATCTTGGCGCGGCCCTTCACGGCGTCGACGATCTCGGGCAGCACATGCATGGCGCCGCGGCCGTGATCGAGCTGGCGGCCGCCGTGATTGGAGACGTAAATCCACTCGACCCCGTGATCGACCGCGATCTGCGCGTCCTCGGCGGTGGCGATGCCCTTGAGGATCAGCGGTATCCTGAACTTGTCCTTGACCATCTTCACGGTCCGCCACTCCAGGCCCTTCTGGTAGTCGCCGCCGGTGGCGCGCAGGCGGCTTTCGCGAACGTAGCGCTTGGCGATGTCACGCTCACGACGGCTGTAATGGGCGGTGTCGACGGTCAGGCAGAAGGCGGCATAATTGGCCTTCTCGGCGCGGCTGACGACGTCGGCCACGAACGCGTCATCGCCGCGGACATAGAGCTGGTACATGCGCAGCGCATCGGGGGCGGCTTCGGCGGTCTTCTCCAGGCCGGGCTCGGACACCGAGCTTAGCATATGTGAGGCGCCGAAGGTGCCAGCCGCGCGTGCGACACTGGCGGCTCCATGCGGATCGAAGATTTCCAGCGCACCGACGGGGGCGAGCACGACGGGTAAGCGCATCTTGCGGCCGAACTGCTCGACCGAGCCGGAGACCTTGCGCACGTCGCGCAGCACGCGCGGGCGGAAAGCGATCTCGTCCAGGGCCATACGGTTGCGGCGCATCGTGGTTTCGGTCTCGGCGGCGCCGGCGATGTAGTCCCAGGCGTTCTGGTTGAGGTTGGAACGCGCCTTCCGGATGAATTCGTGCAGGTTCTGGAACGGCTCATTGCTGGCGCCGAGTTCGACGTTCCGTTCCGGCCGGAGTGCTTCGTTCATTGTTGTCCTCCCGAGAATTTGAAGCCTTATGTCATCGGGTATCTCGTCCGGCCCTCCAAAACCATCCTAAAATCGCATAGCTGCGAAGCGTGGCTCGGCCGATCGATTCCCGCCTTGGCGGCGATGGTTTCGGAACGTTGCCAAAGGTTTAGGCCAGGGCGAAGGGATTTTTGCAGTATACCCGCGGGCGTGGCAGCCCGGCCTTGAAGAAACCTGAATAGTATTGTGAGAACCGGGCTGGATCGCCATTTGCGCGGCGTCCTGTCCCAAGCGAAAAGGCCAACCATTCCATGCGGAAAACCCTGCTGTTCCCCCTGGGCGCGCTCACCGGAGCATGCCTGACCCTCCTCGTATCCGGTCCGCAGGGCGGACTATGGGCGGCTCGGGCGGCAGCGGGCGCGGATGATGCCTATTCCCAGCTCAATTTGTTCGGAGAGGTCTTCGAGCGGGTGAAGGCGAGCTATGTCGAGAGGCCCGACAATTCCAAGCTGATCGAAGGCGCGATCACCGGCATGGTGACCTCGCTCGATCCGCATTCGCGCTACATGAACGACAAGGCCTGGACCGAGATGCAGGAGACCACCTCCGGCGAATTCGGCGGGCTCGGCATCGAAGTCACGATGGAGGAGGGCCTGGTCAAGGTCGTCTCGCCGATCGATGACACGCCGGCGTCGAAGGCTGGCCTCATGTCCGGCGACCTCATCAGCAAGATCGACGGCGAGGGCGTGCAGGGCATGACGCTCGAGCAGGCCGTCAACAAGATGAAGGGCCCGGTCGATACCCAGACCAAGCTCACCATCGTGCGCAAGGGTGCCGACGCCCCGCTCGATGTCGCAATCAAGCGCGAGATCATCCACGTCCGCCCGGTGCGCTTCCACGTCGAGAACGGCGACATCGGGTACATCCGCGTCACCTCGTTCAATGAGCAGACCACCGATGGTCTGAAGAAGGCGATCGCCTCGATCTCCAAGGACGTCGCACAGGAGAAGCTCGTCGGCTATGTGATGGACCTGCGCAACAATCCGGGCGGACTGCTCGACCAGGCCGTGTCGGTGTCGAGCGCATTCCTGCAACGTGGCGAGGTCGTCTCGACCCGGGGCCGCAATCCGGAAGAGACCCAGCGCTTCACCGCGCATGGCGGCGACCTCACCAAGGGCAAGCCGCTGGTGGTTCTGGTCAACGGCGGGTCAGCTTCCGCCTCGGAGATCGTGGCTGGCGCGCTGCATGATCATAAGCGCGCCACGATCATCGGCACGCGCTCGTTCGGCAAGGGCTCGGTGCAGACCATCATTCCGCTTGGTGCCGGCAACGGCGCGCTGGCGCTGACCACGGCGCGCTACTACACGCCGTCGGGTCGTTCGATCCAGGCCCAGGGCATCGCGCCCGACATCGAGATCCTCCAGGACGTGCCGGCCGAGTTGAAGGGCCGCGTCGACACCATGGCGGAGTCCCAGATGCGCGGCCATCTGCAGGCCGCAGATGGCACCGAGCAGACCGGATCGCAGTCCTATGTCCCGCCGGAAGAGAAGGACGACAAGGCGCTGCACGCGGCCTACGACTTCCTGCATGGCGTCACCGTGAACGCGGCAGCCGCGAAGCCGGCGCCGAAGTCCACGGTGCCGAACTAAACGCTATCGGTCTTTGCGACTTTCAGAGATCGCCCGGGAGTGGATGACCGCTCCCGGGCGGTTTCGTTTTGGGCGCGCTGTCTCAGCCCGGATTCATCGCGGCGAAGGTCGCCTCGTCGCGCGTAGGACCTAGCTTGCCTCGCGGCGGCGAGCTTCCTTGCTGTTGCGTTGGGCGCGGCGGCTGCGATGGAGCGCGAACAGCTCCATGACCTTGTCGGCCGGCTTCGCCGCGCTGAACAGGTAGCCCTGCATCTCGGAGCAGCCGAGCGCACGCAGCAGCCGCTGCTGTTCCTCGGTCTCGACGCCTTCGGCCGTGGTCGCCATGCGGCGGGCGCTGGCGAGATTGACCACGGCCTGCACGATGCTGGCAGAGCCGTCGGGGCCTGCGATGTCGTTGACGAAGCAGCGGTCGATCTTGATCTTGTCGAACGGGAAGCGGTGCAGATAGCTCAGCGAGGAGTAGCCGGTGCCGAAATCGTCGAGCGCGATGCGGACGCCGATGGCGCGGAGCTGGTGCAGGATCGCAAGCGCGGTCTCGTCGTCGCGGATCAGCACGGCCTCGGTGATCTCGAGCTCGAGCCGGCTGGCCGGCAGATTGGAGGCGGCCAACGCAGCCATGATCTTCAGCGCCAGCGTGCCGCTCTTGAATTGCACCGGCGAGACGTTGACGGCAAGGCGGATGTCGTCGGGCCAGCCGGCGGCGTCGCGGCAGGCGGTCGCCAGCACCCATTCGCCGATCTCGTTGATCAGCCCGGTATCTTCCGCGATCGGGATGAACTCGGCCGGCGAAACCATGCCACGCTCGGGGTGGCGCCAGCGTACCAGCGCCTCGCAGCCGGTGATGCAGTCGTCCTTGAGGCTGAGGCAGGGCTGGTAATGGACCTCGAGGCCGCCATGAGCGATGGCGTGGCGGAGATCGACCTCCAGCTGGCGCCGCTCGCGCACCTTGGCGTCCATTTCCGGCTCGAAGAAGCGGTAGGTGCGGCGCCCGGCGGATTTGGCGGCATACATCGCCATGTCCGCGTTCTTCAGGATCTGGTCCAGCGCGGTGCCGTGTTCCGGTACCAGCGCAATGCCGATGCTGGCGTCGGTGGTGAGATGATGGCCCATGCAGTCGAACGGCGTGCGGATCGCCGCAAAGACCCGCGCGACGAGCTCGTCGACCTGGTCCTGCGAGGTCACCGCGCTCTGCACGATCGCGAACTCGTCGCCACCGAGCCGTGCCACGAAGTCGGTGGGGCCGGCGCAGCCGCGTAGGCTCTCCGCCACCGACTTCAACAGCTCGTCGCCGACGAGATGGCCGAGCGCATCGTTGACGCCCTTGAATTCGTCGATGTCGATGTAGTGCACCGCGAGCTCTTCGCCGTCGACGATGGCGAGGAGCTTTCCGCGCAGATGTTCGTGGAACATGGTGCGGTTCGGCAGGTCGGTCAGCGCGTCGTAGTGTGCGAGATGGGTGATGCGCTCCTCGATGCGGCGACGTTCGGTGATATCCTCGTGGGTCGCGACCCAGCCGCCGTCGCCGAGCGGCTCGTTGACGATCTGGATCGAGCGGCCATCGGACGTATCGACGACCATGGAGTTGCGCACATGGATGTCGCGCAGCACGCGCGCGACATACTGATCCGCGTCGCCCGGGAACGAGCCGATGGCCTTACGGTGGGCGATGATGTCGAGAAAACTGCAGCCGGGCTTCACGATCTCGGCCGACAAGCCGTACATCTCGATGTAGCGCTGGTTGCAGACCACGAGCCGCTGCGAGGCGTCGAACAGCAGCAGGCCCTGGGTCATGTTGTTGACGGCGCGATCGAGGCGCTGCTTCTCCAGCGTCAGCCGCTCCCGGGACATGCGATGCTGCTCCAGGAGCTTGCGCACGATCGCGATCAGCACGCCGGCGATCGCGAGCGCAGAGGCGCTGGCGATCGAAATCAGGATGCCGATCTGCTCGCGCCAGTCGGCAAGCGCTGCCGCGCGCGTGGTTGTCGCCATCATCAGGATCGGGAAGTGCGGCAGGGCACGCGCCGAGACCAGCCGGTCCTCGCCGTCGACCGGGCTCACGAAGCGACCGGCGAAGTGATCGAGCGCGAAGATCTTTTGCTGCGCGAACGAGCCGTTCCTGAAATTGCGTCCCATTATCTCGCCGGAATGCGGGAAGCGGGCAAGCAAAGTGCCGTCTCGATGCAGCATCGAGATCGTCGCGCCGTCGCCGAGCATGACGGTCTCGAAGAACTTCTCGAAATTGGCCGGCTCGACGCCGCGCCCGACAATGCCCATGAACTCGCCGTGCGGTCCCATGATTTTGCGCACAATCAGGATGGTCCAGGCGCCTGAGATTCGGCTGTGCACCGGTTCGATCAGCACGTCGGGCGCCTGCGGATCGTATCGAAAGGTGCGATAATAGGAGCGGTCGGCAACGTTGACCTTCGGGGCCGGCCATGTCGTCGAGGAATTGATCACATTGCCATCGGCATCGACGATGGTGACGCCGCCCATGTAAGGCAGCGCCTCGATCTTCGAACGCAGCATTTGGTGCACGTCCTGGCCGGCAAGGCGCCTGCGATAGTCCTTCGCGGTCGTGATTCCGGTCGCGCGCACATGGCCGACGAAATCCTTCTGGATGACTGCGAAATCCTGCAATTGCTGATCGAAATGATGGGCGAGCAGGAGCACGGTGTTTTCCAGCTCACGGCCGGAGTTGCGCAGCGCGCGCTCGCGGAAATTCTGCGCCATCAGCACCGCGCCGACGGCGATCGCAGCGATCAGGAGTGTGCCGCCCACCACCAGCCAGCGAATCGGTCCGCTGCGGGCGAAGGCCTGGTCAAGGAGGCGACTGCCGTATCTCGTTATCATGTCGAACGTTGCCGTACACACGTCAGGGTCAATTCGCGACCCCATAACATCCGTCGGTTTAGGGGATCGATGTGGAGGCGGCGTTAGGAAGCGCGGTTAACGCGACGTAAACCGCAGTACACAAATGCAATCGATGCGTATGGTAAGAGGTGCAAACCGCCTGCCGTCGTCAACGGCATGGGCAGCAAGCTCAACGCGAAGTTCGGCTCGATCAGCGCGTCGCTGAAGTAGCAGCTGTGGTCAGGCGCGATAGTGGCCCGACTTGCCGCCGCGCTTCTCGATGAGCTGGATGCCCTCGATGCGGACGCCGCGTTCCACCGCCTTGATCATGTCGTAGATGGTGAGGCAGGCGACCGACACCGCCGTCAGCGCTTCCATCTCGACGCCTGTGGGGCCGGTCACCTTGACGCTGGCGCGCACGACGCAGCCCGGCAGCTTGGCGTCGGGCTCGATGTCGACCGTCACCTTCGACAGCGCGAGCGGATGACAGAGCGGGATCAGGTCCGAGGTGCGTTTCGCCGCCATGATTCCGGCGATGCGCGCGGTGCCGAGCACGTCGCCCTTCTTGGCGTTGCCGGAAACGATCAGGTCGAGCGTCGCCTTCTCCATGACGACGCGCCCTTCGGCGATAGCGAGCCGCTCGGTTGCGGCCTTGTCCGAGACGTCGACCATCCGCGCCTCGCCGGAAGCGCTGATATGGGTGAGGGCAGGGCTCGCCGTGTTCGACGGCTTGGCCTTCGACGGTTTGGTCTTCGACGGCTTGGCCTTGGACGACTTGCGCGCCATATCAGCGCGTGCCCGTGGCGCGGGCCTTGGTCTCGCGTGCGAGCAGCGTGCGCGTCGCCGCGGTGACATCGGCCTGCCGCATCAGGCTCTCACCGACCAGGAAGGTCGACATGCCGACGCGCTCGAGCCTCGCCAAGTCGGCCGGTGTGAAGATACCACTCTCGCCGACCATCAGCCGCTCGCCGGGGATCAGTGGCGCCAGCGTCTCGCTGGTCGCGAGCGTGGTCTCGAAGGTGCGCAGATTGCGGTTGTTGACGCCGATCATCGGCGAGCGCAGCTTCAGTGCCCGGTCGAGCTCGGCGCGATCGTGGATCTCGATCAGCACGTCCATGCCATAGGCGATCGCCGTGTCTTCGAGGTCCTTGGCCGTGGCATCATCGAGCGCAGCCATGATGATGAGGATGCAATCGGCGCCGTGGGCCCGCGCCTCGACGACCTGATAGGTGTCGAACAGAAAATCCTTGCGCAGCACCGGCAGCGAGGTCGCCGCGCGCGCCGCGACCATGAAGTCGAGATGGCCCTGGAACGAAGGCGTGTCGGTCAGCACCGACAGGCAGGCCGCGCCGCCCGCCTCATACGCCTTGGCGAGATCAGGCGGATCGAAATCCGCGCGGATCAGCCCCTTGGACGGCGAGGCCTTCTTCACCTCGGCGATCAGCGCATAGTCGCCATTGGCGTGCTTGGCCCTGATCGCGCGCACGAAGCCGCGCGGCGCGCCTTGCGCCTTGGCCTTCGCGTCCACCGCAGCGAGCGGCTGTGCGCGCTTGGCCGCGGCAATCTCCTCGCGCTTGTAGGCTTCGATCTTGGTCAGGATATCAGACATGACAGGCTCAGCTGTTCGAGACCGCGATCAAATGCTTCAGCCGCGCGTTCGCCGCGCCGCTGTCGAGCGATCTCGCACCGATCGCGACGCCCTCCTTAAGGTCCTTGGCGCGGCCGGCGACGACCAGCGCCGCAGCGGCGTTTATCAACGCGACGTCGCGATAGGGGCTCGGCTTGCCGTCGAGCACGCTTTGCAGTGCGATCGCATTGCTATCGGCGTCACCGCCCTTGAGTGCGCCAGGCTCGCAGCGCGACAGGCCGGCGTCCTCGGGCGTCACCTCGAAACTCCGGATCTCGCCATTGTGGAGCGCGGAGACGAAGGTCGGGCCGGAGAGGGTGATCTCGTCGAGCCCATCGGAGCCGTGCACCACCCAGGCGGATTCGGAGCCGAGATTCTTCAGCACCTGCGCCAGCGGCTGCACCCATTGCCGCGAGAATACGCCGACCATCTGTCGCCTCACGCCGGCCGGGTTGGACAGCGGTCCGAGCAGATTGAAGATCGTGCGGGTGGCGAGCTCGACGCGCGTCGGGCCGACGTTCTTCATGGCCGGGTGATGAGCCGGCGCGAACATGAAGCCGATGCCGCATTCACGCACGCAGCGCCCGACCTGCTCGGGCTTGAGGTCGATCTTCACGCCGAGCGAGGCCAGCACGTCGGCGGCGCCCGAGCGCGACGACAGCGCGCGGTTGCCGTGCTTGGCGACCGGCAGGCCGGTGCCGGAGACAATGAACGACGCGCAGGTCGAGACGTTGACCGAGCCGGAGCCGTCACCGCCGGTGCCGACGATGTCGACGGCGTCCGCAGGCGCATCGACCGTGAGCATCTTCGATCGCATCGCCGTGACCGCGCCGGTGATCTCGTCCACGGTCTCGCCGCGCACGCGTAGCGCCATCAAGAGGCCGCCCATCTGCGAGGGCGTGGCCTCGCCGGACATCACGGCGTCGAAGGCGGACGCGGCCTCGTCACGCGACAGGCTGGCGCCGGTCGCCACTTTCCCAATGATCGATTTCAGGTCGTCCATCGCGTGCTTTCAACTCACTGGTTCGCGCCGGTCACTTGCGCGAAGGCGGCCTGATTAATGCTGGTCCCGATGTCGGCTTCAAGCTTGGTGACGTAAGAGGCAACCTGCTCGTCGGTCAGCGACTTGTCGATGCCCTCCTTCAGCTTTTTGACGGCGTCGGAAGCGGTATCGACCGTGGGCTCGACGATGTCGGTGACGCGGAAGACGATGACTTCGGTGCCGCCGGTCACGGGCGCCTGTCCGACGCCGTCCTTGGCGGTACGGAAAGCGGCCGCAACAATGTTCGCAGGCACGCCGGCCGGCTGATCATCGCGCTTGAAGCCGCTGGCGGTCTCGACCTTGGCGTTGATCGCGGCCGCCTCGTCAGCGAGCTTGCCGCCATGTTCGAGTTTCTGCACCATCTCGGTCGCCTTGGTCTTGAGCTTGGCGGCGATCTGGTCCTGGCGCCAGCGCGCCTCGACCTGGTCGCGAACCTCGTCGAGATTGCGGTCGCGCGACGGCGTGATGGCGACCACGTCATACCAGACATAGCCGTTCTTGAACGAGATCGGGTCGTTGTCGACGCCGACGTCGCTGTTGAAGGCCTGCGACACCACATCGAGGCCCTGCGGAATATTGGCGACCGTCTGCCCGTTCGGCGCGCGGCCGGAGTGGTCGACGGCATCGATGGTCACGGCGGTGAGCCCGAGCTTCTGCGCGGCATCAGCAACGCTCGTGCCGGCGCCCCGCTCGTCCTCCATCTTGTCGCGGAGCTCGCCGACCTTGACGCGCGCACGCTCGGTCGCGATCTGGCGCTTCACGTCGCTGGCAAATTTGGCGTAGTCGGCCTCGACACTCGGCTCGATCTTGTCGACCTTGACAATCGAGACGCCGAGATGGCCCTGGATCGGCTGGCTGATCTCGCCTGCGGGGAGCGCGAAGGCGGCATCGCCGACGGCGGGTTCGAGTGCGGATTTGGCCACAAGCCCCAGATCGACGTCGGTGGCGCTCAGTCCGCGTTCCTTGCCGAGGTCCTCGAAGGAGAGTCCGCCGGCGAGGCGCTCGCGCGCGGCCTGCGCCTCGGCGAGGTTCGGGAACACGATCTGGTGGATCCGGCGCTTCTCCGGTGTGGCGAGCAGATCCTTGCGCTGATCGAACAGCTTCTTCGCGTCGTCATCGGAGACGTCGCTCCATTTGGCGATCTCCTCAGGCGAGATCACGGCGAAGACGATCTTGCGAAATTCGGGCGCGCGGAACTGGACCTTGTGATCCTCGAAATAGGCGGCGAGCGCCTCGGGCGAGGGCGCGTCGATCGTGCCTGCCTGCGCCGTGTCGAGCCTGACGAATTCGATCGCGCGCTGTTCGTTCTGGAAGCGCGTCGCGACGTCGAGCATGGCCGTCGGCGGCTCGAGGCCGGCACCGATCGTGCCGGTGATCTGCCGGCGCAGTGCCACCTTGCGCTGCTCGGCCACGTAGCGCTGCTCGGTGTAGCCGAAATTGCGGATCAGGCCCTGGAAGCGGTTCGCATCGAATTTGCCGTCGACGCCCTTGAAGTTCGGATCGTTCATGATGAGCTCGCGGATCTGGTTGTCGGACTGGCCGAGCCCGAGCCGGCGCGCGTTTTCATCGAGGGCGGCTTCCGCAAGCGTCTGCTGCAGCACCTGGCGGTCAAGGCCGAACGCGCGTGCCTGTTCCGGCGTCAGCGGGCGGCCGAACTGGCGGCCGATCTGCTGGAGGCGGTCGGTGTAGATCTGGCGGAACTCGTTCAGCGAAATCTCGGTGTGCCCGACTTTGGCCACCGTGGACTGGCCGAAGCCGCGGAAGATGTCGGCAATCCCCCAAACGCCGAAGCTGATGATCAACACGCCCATCACGACGGCCATGATGGTCTTGCCGACCCAGTTTGATGAGGCCTTGCGCATTCCTCGAAGCATTTGGTCCAACTTGTTTGGCAGGAGGGGAACGGGAGCGCGTCTTAATGCAGATTCCGCAGAAGCGCGTCACCAAATTGATATGCCATCATAAAGTGGCGGCTTTCCCCCCGCAACCTCGGCTCAGGCCGGCCTTCAATCTGCGGTTAAAGGCCCCAGAGCGTTTTCGAGCGAAGTGGACCCCGGTTCGCGTCAAGAAAACGCGTCAAAACAAGAATCTGGAACTGCTGCGGCAGCTCTGCTAGCGCATGCACACCTCATTTTGCTGGAAATTGACATGACCGATGCCATCCGACCGCTGATCGCCGGCAATTGGAAAATGAACGGGCTGAAGGCTGCGGCCGCCGAATTCGACGCCATGCTCAATGGCGCGGCAGAGGTGGCCGGCAAGGCCGATCTGCTGGTCTGCCCGCCGGCGACCCTGATCGCGGGCTTTGCCGACAAGGTGTGCGGCAAGAAGGTCGCCGTAGGGGCCCAGGATTGCCATCCCAAGGCGTCCGGCGCCCATACCGGCGATATCGCAGCCGAAATGCTGGCGGACGCGGGTGCGACCGCCATCATCGTTGGCCATTCCGAACGCCGCGCCGACCACGGCGAGGGCGATGCCCTGATCCGGCAGAAGGCGGAAGCCGCCTGGCGGGCGGGAGCGGTCGCGATCGTCTGCATCGGCGAGACCCAAGCCCAGCGCGATTCAGGGCAGACCCTGGACATCCTCCGCGGCCAGCTCAACTGCTCGCTCCCGGACGGCTCCACGGCCGCCAATCTGATCGTGGCCTATGAGCCGGTCTGGGCGATCGGCACGGGCCTGACCCCCACGGCCAAGGATGTCGAGCAGATTCATGGCTTTATTCGGGAACTCCTGACCATCAGGTTCAAGACGGATGGGGCTAAGATGCGGATCCTGTATGGCGGCTCGGTCAAGCCGTCGAACGCGGCCGAGCTGATGGCGGTCAAAGACGTCAACGGTGCGTTGGTCGGCGGGGCCAGCCTGAAAGCGGCCGATTTCCTTGCGATTGCCAAGGGCTGCCCCTAGCTAGGGGTAACGCGCGGCCGTGGCCGATCGGGGGTGGCAATGCCCCTTCCGATCGTGTAACACCGCGCAACTTCAGGAAAACCCGCGAAGCGCGATCGGCCGCCGTCTCGGCGCTGTCGGCTTGTGACGGAAGGATACTATGCAGACTGTTGTGATCGTCATCCACCTCATGATCGTTGCCGTCATGATCGGTGCCGTGCTGCTCCAGAAGTCGGAAGGCGGCGGCCTCGGCATGGGCGGAGGCGCGGGCTTCATGTCGAGCCGCGGCACCGCGAATCTGTTGTCGCGCACCACCGCGGTCCTCGCCGCCGGCTTCTTCCTGACCAGCCTGTTCCTGTCCTGGTACGCTGGCTACAACCGTGCGCCGTCCTCGATCATCGGCCAGCCGGCGTCGCAGACCCAGCCGGCCGGCGGTGGGCCGATCACCCCGCCGACCTCGGGCGGCATTCTGGATACGCTGAAGAAGGCGGACGAGCAGCAGCAGGCCCCGGCAGCGCCGAGCGGCCCGCAGGTGCCTCGCTCGCAATAAAGCAGGGGGGCCATGCAGGGCGGTGGCTACCGTCCTGCATCAACACCCCCCATCAAGGCTCTGTCACCACTCTTAGTTTTGGCTCACCCACAGGCCCCCAGATTCTTTGGGGCGGAATACGAATCGCTTTGGCGAATCGGATTCGAGGGATTAGAGGTTAGGTCCCATGGCGCGGTACATCTTCATCACCGGCGGCGTGGTTTCTTCGCTCGGCAAGGGTTTGGCTTCAGCGGCACTCGGTGCCCTGCTGCAGGCCCGGGGCTACAAGGTCCGCCTCCGCAAGCTCGATCCCTATCTCAACCTCGATCCCGGAACGATGTCGCCGTATCAGCACGGCGAAGTGTTCGTGACCGATGACGGCGCGGAGACCGATCTCGATCTCGGTCACTACGAGCGCTTCACCGGGCGGCCCGCGACGAAGCAGGACAACATTACGACGGGGCGCATCTACCAGGACATCATCTCGAAGGAACGCCGCGGCGATTATCTCGGCGCGACCATCCAGGTGGTGCCGCACGTCACCAACGCGATCAAGGAATTCGTCCTCTCCGGCAATGACGATTACGATTTCGTGCTGGTCGAGATCGGCGGCACCGTCGGCGACATCGAAGGCCTGCCGTTCTTCGAGGCGATCCGTCAGCTCAAGAACGAGCTGCCGCGCGATCACGCCATCTATATTCACCTCACGCTGCTGCCGTACATCCCGAGCGCGGGCGAACTGAAGACGAAACCGACGCAGCACTCGGTGAAGGAGCTGCGTTCGATCGGCATCCAGCCGGACATCCTACTCTGCCGTACCGATCGCGAGATCCCGAAGGAAGAGCGGCGCAAGCTCGGCCTGTTCTGTAACGTGCGCGAGAGCGCCGTGATCGAGGCGCGCGACGCCGACAGCATCTATGCCGTGCCTGAAGCCTACCACGCGGCGGGCCTCGACGACGAAGTGCTCGCCGCCTTCGGCATCGAATCGCGCATCCCGCCGGTGCTCAAGAGCTGGCACCAGATCAACGAGCGCATCCGCAATCCCGAGGGCGATGTCACCATCGCCATCGTCGGCAAATACACCGGCATGAAGGATGCGTATAAGTCGCTGATCGAGGCGCTCTCGCATGGCGGCATCGCCAACAAGGTGAAGGTCAATCTCGACTGGATCGAGAGCGAGATCTTCGAGAAGGAAGATCCGGCGCCGTTCCTCGAACACGTCAACGGCATCCTGGTGCCGGGCGGCTTCGGCCAGCGCGGCGCGGAAGGCAAGATCAGGGCGGCGCAGTTCGCGCGCGAGCGCGACGTGCCGTATTTCGGCATCTGCTTCGGCATGCAGATGGCGGTGATCGAGGCCGCGCGAAACCTCGTCGGCATCGAGGCGGCCAACTCCACCGAGTTCGGTCCGACCAAGGAGCCGCTGGTCGGCCTGATGACGGAATGGCTGCGCGGCAATGAGCTCGAGAAGCGCTCGCAGGCCGGCGATCTCGGCGGCACGATGCGGCTTGGCGCTTATCCCGCCGCGCTCAATCGCGGCAGCCGCGTCTCGGAGGTTTACGGTGGCGCGACCGAGATTTCGGAACGCCACCGCCACCGCTACGAGGTCAACACCGCTTACAAGGACCGCCTCGAGCAGCACGGCCTGAAATTCTCCGGCCTCTCGCCCGACGGTGTGCTGCCGGAGATCGTCGAGTACGAGGATCACCCCTGGTTCATCGGCGTCCAGTTCCACCCCGAGTTGAAGTCGCGGCCGTTCGAGCCGCACCCGCTGTTCGCCTCGTTTATCCAGGCGGCGATGGTGCAGAGCCGGCTGGTCTGATTTCCTAAGGCATCGCGGTGAAGTCGTGCTCGCGATGCAGCGCCTCGCGAGCGAGCGGTGCTGACGCGTCGGGCGCAACCGATCCCGCAATGATCGTCATCTGCGGCCGCCGCGTCAGCTTGTAGACGGCGGCCGGAGGCATGTTCAGGAAGGCGCGATCCACCAGCGTGGCGCGCAGGCCGAGACGATCGAGCACCGGACGCGGGATCGGGCAGCTCAAGCCATAGGTGAACTGATAGAAGGCGCCGCCGGGGCGGACATAGCTGAATGCGCCACCGAGGATCGAGATGACCTTGCGCGTCGACATGTTGAGCAGCGGCAGGCCGCTCACGACGGCGCCGACGGGCGCACCGTCATAGAGCCGCTCCGTCGCGAGCCGTGCCGCGTCCATCCACAGCACGCGCGCGCCGGGGAAGCGCATCTGCAAGAGCCTCATGAAGTCCGAGCCGTATTCGATCAGCGTGAGATCCTGTGGCCTGACGCCGCGCTTCAAGAGCTTGTAGGTGAACGCACCGGTGCCGGGACCGAGCTCGAGGATCGGGCCGGTCTTCTCGGTGATTTCGCGCGTGATGAGATCGGCGAGCGCCGCGCCCGATGGCGCGATCGCGCCGACCCGACGCGGCGAAGACATCCACGACATGAAGAAGGAGAGGAAATCGTTGGGCATGCGCACTCCGGCATTTCGATTGCACCTCGGAGATCAAAGGTGAGGCGGAGGCACTGTCGCGGGAGTGCATTGCGACAGCATTGCGCTGCGAGCAACGAAAGCGGATTGAATCAAATCTGCGGGCTTGGCCGCAGCGTCATTCTGAAGCAGGTGCCGCCGTCCGCGCCATCGGTGACCGAGACCTGGCCGCCATGCAGCAGCACGATCTCGCGCACCATGTTGAGACCGAGGCCGGCGCCGCGATCGAGTGGCGAGAGCCGGTAGAACGGCTCGAAGATCTGCTCGCGTTGATCGGGTGGAATGCCGGTGCCGTCATCGGAGACCTCGATGCAGGCGGGCTTGCTCACGCGAATGCCGATCGTGCCCCGGCGAGGGCCGTGCTGGATCGCGTTCTGCACGAGATTGGTCAGCGCGCGCTCCAGCGCGGCTGCATCACCGATCGTCTCGATCGGCGTTGAGGGCGCGTCGAGCTCCAGCTCATAGCCCGCGGCGATCGCAAGCGGTGCGAGGTCGGCAGCCGCGCTTTGCGCGATCGCGACGAGGTCGACGCGCGTGAACGGATGGCCGCAGCGGTCGAGCCGCTGGATATCGAGCAATTGCTCGGCAAGCGTGGCCAGCCGCGCCGCATCCTCCAGCAGCCTGGTCTTGTCCGGACCTGAGGGCAGCGATTCCAGTCGCGTGTTCAGGATCGCGATTGGAGTGCGCAACTCGTGGGCGGCATCCGCAACGAAGCGCTTGTGACGGGCATAGCCCTGGTCGAGCCGCGCCAGCGCGTCGTTGACCGCGGTCACCAGCGGCACGACCTCGAGCGGAATTCGCTCCACCGACAGCCGCGCGCCGCGCTGATGGATGTCGATGCGCCGCGCCTGGTCTGCGGTCGTATCGAGCCGCCTAAAGGCGCGCTGCACGATCATCGGCGTCGCGATGAAGGTTGCGGTGCCCATCACAAGCAGGCCGGGCAGGGCAATGCCGAGAAACGCCAGCGAGGTCATGAATAGCGCCTTGGCACCGGTCAGCCTGCCTTGCGTCGCCGTGATGATTTGCACATTGCCGGCATCGGTCTCGACGCGCTTCAGCCGCGCCGCCGGCTTGCGTGGATCGTCTTCGAACATCTGCCAGCCGAGCCGCGCCTGGCTGATCTGGTCGAGACCGCCACCGATCGCCGCGAATTCCGCCGGCACGGCACCTTCGGTGAGTGAATGTCCTTGCCGGTCGCGGACCAGAAACCAGAGGTCCGGTGTCTCGGCACGCAGCTGTTTCAAATCGGGTGTCGACCGCAGGGTCAGGTCGCCGTCAACGCTACGTGCGAGTGCACGCTGCACGACATCGATGACGCGGTCCTCGTCGCGCTCCGCGAGCACGAAGCCTGAGGCGCAGAGCGCACCGACGACGACGGCAACCAGCGCCAGCAACAGTGCGGCCTGGAGCGCAAGCAGGCGCCAGCTCAATCGCGAGCGCAAGCAATAGGGATCGTCGTGCTTGCTCATGATAGCTTCTTCAGGAGATAGCCGACGCCGCGAATGCCGTGGATCTCCACGCCGGCGCCGACTTCCGCAAGCTTGCGGCGCAGCCGCGAGACATGGGTGTCCAGCGCATTCGACTGGATTTCGTCGTCGAAATTGTAGACTGCCTCTTCGAGCGCCGAGCGCAGCACCGTGCGGCCCATGCGGCGGATCAGGGCTTCGAGCACCAGTAGCTCACGGCGTGGCAGCTCGAACGGCTGGCCGTCGATGCTGGCCTCGCGATGGCCGACATCGAAGGCGATGCGGCCGGCATGGATGATGTCCGGGGACAGGCCCGCGGGCCGCCGCAGCACCGCACGCAGCCGCGCCAGCAGCTCCTCGACCGCGAACGGCTTGGCCAGATAATCGTCGGCGCCACTGTCGAGCCCGGCAATGCGGTCGGCGAGCTCGCCGCGCGCGGTCAGGACGATGATGGGCACACCGTCGGCGCGTGCGCGCAGCTTCGGAATCAGCGTGAGGCCGTCGCCGTCGGGAAGCTGGCGGTCGAGCAGGACGGCGGCATGGACGTCGGCGGAAATCGCTTCCTCCGCGTCCGCGAGCGTGGGGGCGTGATCCACCACCATGTCGTAGCGCCTGAGCGCCGACGAAAGCGCCGTGGCCATCTCCGCCTCATCCTCGACGAGCAAAATCCGCATGATCCGGCACCTCAATCACATTGAGCCTTTCTAGCGGCCCGATCATTGCGGCAGCATTGCGGGATGCTGCGGCGTCGCCGGAGGTCCTCCAGCCATGCGCCAAACGCTGGAGGGGGCGGCCGGGCAGGGCTCAAGACAGGATTGTGGGCAATCGCTATAACCGCCCCACCTGTTCAGTGAGGAAAGCAAGAATGATCTACGAGATGCGCCAGTATCGTTGCGTGCCCGGCCGTCTGCCGGCGCTGCTGAAGCGCTTTGAAACGATCACGCTGAAAATCTGGGAGAAGCATGGCATCCGCCAGGCCGGGTTCTTCACCACGCTGATCGGCGAGTCCCACCAGGAGCTGACCTATTTCCTGGCCTGGGAGTCGCTCGCCGAGCGCGAGAAGAAGTGGAGCGCCTTCGTGACCGACCCGGACTGGATCGAGGGGAGCGCCAAATCGGTGGCCGATGGCGAGATCGTGGCCAACATCGTCAGCCAGATTCTGAAGCCGACGGCTTTCTCTTCGGTCAAATAGCGATCCTTCGGGCTGCGGCGCAACCCTGATATACGACGGCCGGCGCCGAATGGGGTTGATCCCACCCACTCGGCCGCTATGGTCGCCCCGAAACAGGGATTTTGCGTCTTGAGCACCAGTCAATCTGCAGCGCCGGTCGTCACCGTCGGGTCGGTCAAATTCGGCAATGATCTGCCGATCTCGATCATTGCCGGCCCGTGCCAGCTCGAAAGCCGTCAGCATGCGCTGGAGGTCGCCTCCGCGCTGAAGGAGATCGCGGCGCGGCTCAAGATCGGGCTCGTCTACAAGACCTCCTTCGACAAGGCCAACCGCACCAGCGCGTCGGCGGAGCGCGGTCTTGGCTTAGCGCAGTCGCTGCCGATCTTCGCCGAGATCCGTTCCTCGCTGGGCTTGCCCGTGCTGACCGACGTGCACGACGCCGCGCAATGCGCCGACGTGGCGCAGGCCGTCGACGTCCTGCAGATCCCGGCCTTCCTGTGCCGGCAGACCGATCTGCTGCTCGCCGCGGCCGCAACCGGCAAGGTGGTCAACGTCAAGAAGGGGCAATTCCTGGCGCCCTGGGACATGACGAATGTCGTGAGCAAGATCACCAGCGCCAACAATCCCAACGTGCTCGTCACCGAACGCGGCGCCTCCTTCGGCTACAACACGCTGGTCTCCGACATGCGTTCGCTGTCGATCATGGCGCGAACGACCGGCGCGCCCGTGATCTTCGATGCCACCCATTCGGTGCAGCAGCCTGGCGGGAAGGGCGCGTCCTCCGGCGGCGAACGCGAATTCGTGCCGGTGCTGGCGCGCGCGGCCGTGGCCGTCGGCGTCGCCGGCGTGTTCATCGAGACTCACCCTGATCCCGATCGCGCGCCTTCCGACGGCCCGAACATGGTGCCGCTGCATCAGTTCGAAGGGCTGATCCGCACCCTGATGGCATTCGACGCGCTAGCGAAGGGCCAAGCGCACTGATGCACGAGCCCCTGGCCAGGCCGTCGTCCGACCAGAAGTTTCCGCCTGCGATCAATATCATCGCGCTCGCCAGCTTCTCCGCTGCGTTGTCGACGCGCGCGCTCGATCCGGTGCTGCCGCATGTTGCGGAAGAATTTTCGATCAGCATCACGACGGCGGCGAGCATCGCGGCCGGCTATGCGCTGATTTACGCGCTGATCCAGCCGATTGTCGGCGCGGCGGCCGACTTGTTCGGCAAGGCGCGGCTGATGACGTTGTGCCTGGCGCTGCTCGGCGTCGCCTGCATTCTGGGCGCGCTTTCCACATCGTTCTCGGGTCTGTTCGCGAGCCGCATGCTCGCGGGCATCGCCTCGGGCGGCGTGTTCCCGGTTGCGCTCGGCCTCACCGCCGATCTCGTTGTGCCGGCGAAACGGCAGGTGGCGATCGGGCGCACGCTGGCGGGGTCGATGACCGGCAATCTGCTCGGCGCGACCGCTTCGGGCATCATCGGCGATCTCGTCGGCTGGCGCGGCGTGCTCGTCATCATCGGCGCACTCGGCCTGATTGCGGCCGTTGCCGTCGCGGCGGGCTTTCGCGGCGCCGCGCTGACGGCGCCGCCGAAGAGCGATCTGAAGACCCTGCGGCAGGGCTATCGCACCATCCTCGCCAATCCCAACGCGCGTTATTGCTATTCGGCCGTATTCGTCGAGGGCTGCTGCGTGTTCGGCCTGTTTCCCTTCATCGCCGCCTTGCTGTTCGATCTCGGTGAGACCTCGTTGTCGATTGCGGGCATCGTCATCGCGGGTTTCGCGGTCGGCGGACTGTTCTACACCTTCACGGTCTCGCGCTTCCTGCCGCGACTGGGCGTCAAGGGAATGATGATCGCAGGTGCGAGCCTCGTCGCGCTCCAGCTCGCGGCACTCGCCCTTGGGCCCGGCTGGAAGGTCCAATTCACCATCATGCTGCTGATGGGCTGGGGCTTCTACATGATCCATGGCTGCTTGCAGGTGTTCGCCAGCGAGCTGTCGGTCGAGGCGCGGGCGACAGCGATGTCGCTGCACTCGTTCTTTTTCTTCATGGGCCAGACGGTCGGTCCGCTCGCTTATGGCCTGGGTCTCCAGCATGGAGGTCGAGTGCCGACGCTGTTTGCGAGCGCAGGGATCATGGTGGTGCTGGGGCTCGTCTGTGCGCGGATGCTCAAGCCGCGAGCACCGTCCGATGCGCGGGCCTGAAGGAAGTGTCGAGATGCCGGTTGTCCGTATTCTTCGAAAAAAACGAACGGTAGCGCGATCGTAACCGGTTCGTTGGCGGCGAACGAGACGGGCCGGCCGGAATGTTGAAAACAATCTAAAATCGTTGATATGGCCGCGTTGCCACCACTAAGCTATTCGGGCGTTGCAATCGCCTGCGGATGTGGGGGGACCGGTGAGCTCATTGACCGCCGACCTCGACCGGTTCGTCGAGGATGTGCGCCGGCACTACCGGGTGCCGGGTATCGCTGTTGCAATTGTCCGTGGCGGGCAGGTCATTCACGTCGCTGCGTACGGACTGCGCCGTCTCGGCAGCGATGCGACCGCCGATATCGACACCGCATTCGCGATCGGCTCCTGTACCAAGGCCGTCACATCAGCGGTTGCGGCCGCGCTGGTCGATGATGGCAAGTTCGGCTGGGATGACCGCGTTCGCACCTATCTGCCGGACTTCCAGCTTCACGATCCCTGGATCAGCGATCACGTGACGATCCGGGATCTCTTGGCTAACCGGACTGGGCTTTCGCGCGCCAGCGTCGGCGAATACGGCTCCGACCTGAGCCGGGCCGATATCCTGCAGCGGACGCAGACCATTCCCTCGGCCTGCGGCTTTCGCGATCAATTCGCATATTGCAATATCGGCTTTGTCGCGGCCGCGGAGGCGATGGCCCAATGTTCCGGCGCGACCTTTGATCGCTTGGTCGATCAGCACATCCTGCGTCCTCTCGGGATGACCGCCAGCAGGGTCGGCGGTTCGGCTGTAGTCACGGACAACGTGGCGGTGCCGCATTATCCGATCGACGGTGAGGTGCGGCCCGTTCCGGCGATGGTCACCGACAATCTTCTTGGCGCGCTGGGCATGATGATGAGCGCGCGAGATGCGGCACGATGGCTCGCTTTCCATCTCGGTGAACAAGCGCGCAGGTCAGCGATCGCGGAAACGCATCTGCTGCAGATCGCCAAACGCGACCGCCGCCTCGACGAAGGTTATGGTCTTGGCTGGTACGTCCGCAACCGACGCGTCCAGCATGAGGGGGCCCAGCGCGGATTCCGCGCCAACATCTGGTGCGATCTTGAGGCCGGGACTGGAATCTTCGTCGCCACGAATTTGGGCATCGGGAGGGCTCACTTCGCCATCACCAATCACATCATCCAACGCTGCCGCGGCGAAACCCTGCTCGACTGGATCGCCGAGATCGATCGGCTCGATCAGTGCGAGCTGAACCAGCGGATGGCGAGTTTTGTGCAGGAGCGGCGCGATCGACCGATATCATCGTCGGGCCTGCGGCTGAACGACTTCACGGGCACGTTTCGGCATCCCGGATTCGGCGTGCTACGCATCGACTCTCGCGGTGACCATCTGTGGTTTCGGATTGAGCACCTCTCCGGTTTCGATGGACCGCTGATGCGCTACTCGGCGATGGGCTTCGAGTACCAGGGCGACCGCGACTCGATGGCGTGGCCACCGCTTGCGATTCCGCGGGAGCCGCGCGGCGACTGTGCCCGGGTGCAGTTCAGAGCGGAGAACGGCGTCGTCAACGGGCTGGCTTGGTCGGATTGGTTCGGCACAGCCCACTTCTTTCGGGATCGGACCGGCTGAAGCCGGTGGTCAGGCTTCCAGCCCCGGCCGCGATTGGGCGCGACGCCTACAGCGTTGATCAACGCTCTATGCGAAGGCAATCGATCGAGCAGATGTGGCACTACAACGCGCGAAGCGAACGCCTCGCTGCGCCGCGAACTGTGCGCCGAGATATCGAGATTGAAATAAAAGCGGATAGACCCAAGGCCGGGATCGGACCATATTCAGAGGCATCACTTGCGGGGGCGAGCAGCAAGGAGCCACTGAATGTACGCCAATATCCTCTTGAGCACCGATGGTTCGGATGTCGCAAGAAAAGGCGTCGAGCATGGAATTGCTCTGGCAAAAGCCTTGAATGCCAAAGCGACCATCGTCACCGTGACTGAAGCGCTGCCGATCGATTATGGCGGCGGACACGATTCGGGATGGATTCCTTCGCAGGACGAGATTGCTAGCTTCGACGCGGCCTGCAAGGAACGGGCAGGCAAAGTGCTTGATCAAGCGCGAGCCATGGCAGACCGGAGCGGGCTGTCGGTCGAACTCTTGCATGTTCCGAATGCGCATCCGGCCACTGCGATTGTCGGAACGGCAAAGTCCAGAGGCTGCGATTTGATTGTCATGGCTTCTCATGGGCGTCGCGGCCTCAGGAAGCTGTTTCTGGGAAGTCAGACGTCCGAAGTTCTCGTCAACGGAAGCGTGCCGGTATTGGTCGTGCCGTAGTTGCTAGGGCTACGACGCGTTATTTCGCTCCGTCAGCCGAGGTCTCAAACTAGCCCCGGCCGCGATAGGGCGCGACGCCTTGCTCGGGCACCCACAGGCCTCTCGGCACGCGGCCGGTCTGCCAGAACACGTCGATCGGGATGCCGCCGCGCGGGTACCAATAGCCGCCAATGCGCAAGAATTTCGGCTTGATCTCGGCGGCGATGCGCTTGCCGATCATCACGGTGCAGTCCTCGTGGAAGGCGCCGTGGTTGCGGAAGCTCGCGATGTAGAGTTTCAGCGATTTCGACTCCAGCAGCCATTGGCCGGGCGCGTAGTCGATCATCAGATGGGCGAAATCGGGCTGGCCGGTCACCGGGCAGAGCGAGGTGAATTCCGGCACGGTGAAACGGACCAGATAATCCGCATCCTTTTGCGGATTGGGCACGCGGTCGAGCTGGGCTTGTTCCGGTGTGTGCGGCCATTCGACCGCGCGGCCGAGCTGGAGAGATTTTTTCGCCATCATAACGTCCTTTCGCAGACGTCGGGATGGACGCAAACGCTGTCGTCGTCAACCAGCGGCGGTTGTCTGAATCAGCACAATCCGGTCGTTGCCGGACTCGCAGCCCCAGAGTTCGCCCGGCCTGCCGTCGAGTTGGCGGACATTGGCATTGGCCCTGTCGCTGGCGAAGACGTTAAACTGCTCAGTCACTGGATCGAAACGGACAATCGCGTTGGCGGAAAAGTCCGTCAGCCAGACCTTGTCCCTGTCGTCGACATAGACGGCGTAGGTGCGGGGATGCTCGCCCGGCAGCTTCCAGGTTTTCCAGGAGCCGTCTGCCGGATCATGGACTGAGACATGGCCGCTGTTCCATTCGCTGACCCAGATTCGGCTCTTCGAATCCGACCAGACGCGCCGCGAGCCCTGGCCTGGGGTCGGCGGCTCGACGACATTGGCGTGGCCGGTTGCGAGATCGATCTTCGCGATGTAGCTGCCGGCGAGCGAGGCGTACCAGACATCGCCCTTCGGCGTCACAGCGATGCCGTAGGGACCGACGCCCTTGGGCGCGTTGAAGACGTCCATCGCGCCGGATTGCGGCGCGAGGCGGCCGTAATAGCCGGATTGGCCGGTGAACCAGTAGGTGCCGGCTCTGTCGAACACGCCGGTGTTGAGATTGGCGTCAGCGAACTTTTCGGGCAGGCGGAACAGCGTAACCTTGAGGTGGGACGGATCGACCCGCGCGATCGCGTTCTGGCCGCCCTCGGTGATCCAGGGCGCCCCGTCGGGGCCGATGGTCACGCCGTGCGGGGCGGCGCCGTCGCCGAGGCTGATCGTCTTCGAGGTGCCATCCTTGGGGTTGAGCCGGCCGAGCATGCCCGCGCCCTGTGCGGTGAACCAGACCGCGCCGTCTGGGGCGGGGGCGAGATCGTGCAGGCCGATGCCTGGGCTTATCGGGAAATATTTCGTCCGGAACGGGCCTTCCAGGGCGATACTTGGGCGGATTGCGAGGAGGGCTGTGCTCGAAGCAAGAAACTGGCGGCGATTCATGGCGTTACCCCGACTGTTTCAGATTGAGGTTGGACGCGCGGACCAGATGCCATGGAGCATAAGCCGAGGCTCTTCGCGCGTCAGTCGAACCGGCTCGCCCAAGCGTTCACATTTGCTTGCGCTCCGTGTAAGACCCGCGGCGAACCGATCAGCTCCAACGAACGGAAGTGCACATCATGACGGCCATCATCGACATCATCGGACGCGAAATCCTCGATAGCCGCGGCAATCCCACCGTCGAGGTCGACGTCGTGCTGGAAGATGGCGCGCTCGGCCGCGCCGCGGTGCCATCGGGCGCCTCCACCGGCGCCCATGAGGCGGTCGAGCTGCGCGATGGCGACAAGGCCCGCTATCTCGGCAAGGGCGTCACCAAGGCGGTCGGCGCCGTCAACGGCGAGATCTTTGAGGCCCTGAGCGGCCTCGATGTCGAGCAGCAGGCCCAGATCGACCAGATCATGATCGACCTCGACGGCACGCCGAACAAGAGCCGGCTCGGCGCCAACGCCATCCTCGGCGTCTCGCTCGCCTGCGCCAAGGCGGCCGCGAACTCGCTCGACATGCCGCTGTATCGCTACGTCGGCGGCACCTCGGCGCGGCTCTTGCCGGTGCCGATGATGAACATCATCAATGGCGGCGTGCATGCCGACAATCCGATCGACTTCCAGGAGTTCATGATCCTGCCCGTGGGCGCGTCGTCCTTCGTCGAAGGCCTACGCTATGGTGCGGAAGTGTTCCACACCCTGAAGTCGGAGCTGAAGAAGGCCGGCCACAACACCAATGTCGGCGACGAGGGCGGCTTCGCCCCGAACCTGCCGTCAGCGGACGCCGCGCTCGAATTCGTCATGAACGCCATCGGCAAGGCCGGCTACAAGGCGGGCACCGACATCGTGATCGGCCTCGACTGCGCCTCGACCGAGTTCTTCAAGGACGGCAAGTACGTCTATGAAGGCGAGGGCAAGACCCGTTCGATCTCCGAGCAGGCCAGGTATCTCGCTGACCTCGTCGGCCGCTATCCGATCGTGACCATCGAGGACGGCATGTCGGAAGACGACATGGACGGCTGGAAGGAGATCACCGACCTCATCGGCAAGAAGTGCCAGCTCGTCGGCGACGACCTCTTCGTCACCAACGTCAAGCGCCTCGCCGAAGGCATCAAGGCCGGCCGCGCCAACTCGATCCTGATCAAGGTCAACCAGATCGGCACGCTGACCGAGACGCTCGCCGCCGTCGAGATGGCGCACAAGGCCGGCTACACCTCGGTGATGTCGCACCGCTCCGGGGAGACCGAGGATTCCACCATCGCTGACCTCGCGGTCGCCACCAATTGCGGTCAGATCAAGACCGGCTCCCTTGCACGTTCCGATCGCACCGCCAAATACAACCAGCTCCTCCGCATCGAGCAGCAACTCGGCAAGCAGGCGCTCTACGGCGGCAAGGCGGCACTGAAGGCGCTGGCATAAGCCAGCGCTTGAACAAACATAGGGAGGGGTCGACATGAGCGACGGCAACATCGGACTGCAACTACGTTCGCTGATCAAGACAAGCGGAGAGCTCGAAATCTCGCTCGTCGACGTGCCGACCCCCGAGCCCGCGGACGACGAGGTCGTCGTCCGCATCGAGGCGGCGCCGATCAATCCGTCCGATCTCGGCCTGCTCGTCGGCGCTGCCGACATGAGCACGGCCAAGGCGTCCGGCACGAAAGAGGCGCCCGTCATCACCGCGAGGGTGCCTGATGGTGCGATGCGCGCAATGGGGGCGCGGCTCGACCAGTCCCTGCCGGTCGGCAATGAGGGCGCGGGCGTCGTCATCAAGACCGGCTCGTCCGATGCTGCGAAGGCGCTGATGGGCAAGACGGTCGCGATGATCGGTGGCGCCATGTACGCGCAGTACCGGACCCTGAAGGCGAGAGACTGCCAGCCGCTGCCCGAGGGCACGACGGCGGCCGAGGGCGCATCCTGGTTCGTCAATCCGCTCACTGCGCTCGGCATGACCGAGACGATGCGGCGCGAAGGCCACAAGGCGCTGGTGCATACGGCAGCCGCGTCCAATCTTGGCCAGATGCTGAACAAGATCTGCATCAAGGACGGCATCGGGCTCGTCAACATCGTCCGCAGCAAGGAGCAGGCGGAGATCCTGAAGAAGATCGGCGCGAAATACGTCGTCGATTCCAGCGTACCGAGCTTCCTGGACGATCTCACGGCCGCGCTGGTCGCGACCGGCGCGACCATCGCCTTCGATGCCATCGGCGGCGGCAAGCTCGCCGGCGACATCCTCAACTGCATGGAAATCGCGATCAACAAGACCGCGAAGGAATACAGCCGTTACGGCTCCAGCGTGCACAAGCAGGTCTATGTCTACGGCGCGCTCGATATCCGTCCGATCGAACTGCCGCGCGGCTTCGGCATGGCCTGGGGCGTCGGCGGCTGGCTCTTGACCCCGTTCCTGCAGAAGATCGGACCTGCCGACATCGGACGTCTGCGCCAGCGCGTCGTGAGTGAACTGAAGACCACCTTTGCCAGCCACTACACCAAGGTGGTGTCGCTTCAGGAAGCGCTCGATCCCGCCAACTTCGCGGTGTACGCCAAGCGCGCCACCGGCGAAAAATTCCTCATCAATCCGAATAAATCTTTGTGATCTGCGATCGGACGTCAACCAAAAGAAGTCTTGCCTTCTGAGCGAAGCGGGAGACCGCGTCGACGTGGAATCCGACGATCTGATCCTCTTTGCAGATTTGCACGAAAGCTTGGGCCGCCGCTTGGCGGCCCGATTGTTTGGGCGACGGTTTCAGAAACACAGCGTTTCCAAATTGCACCAGTTCATGCACTTGCATCCATCGATCCCGATCGCTTAAGTGCCGTTCGGCACTTCCTCTCAAGGTTCCAAGACAATCCAAGGAAAATCTGATGGCCTACAATATCGTCGTGATCGCCGGCAGCCTGCGCAAGGACGGCTTCTCGCTGAAGATCGCCAAAGCGCTCACCAAGCTCGCACCGGCTTCTCTCAAGCTCGAGGTCGTCACGCTCGAGGGCATCTCCTTCTTCAACCAGGACCTCGAAGGCGCGCCGCCGGCCGACTGGCTGGCCTTCCGCGAGAAGCTGCAGAAGTCTGACGGTGTCATCTTCGTCACGCCCGAATACAACCGCGCCATCCCGGGCGTGCTGAAGAACGCCATCGATGTCGCCTCGCGGCCCTATGGCAAGAGCTCGTTCAACGGCAAGCCGGTCGGCATCATCTCCAACTCGCCGGGCCCGCTCGGTGGCGTCAGCGCCGCCAAGACGCTCCAGAACATCCTGCCGGGCATCGCCGGCCCGATCATGCAGCAGCCCGAGATCTACCTGAACGCGGTCGGCGACGCCTTCGATGCCGAGGGCAATCTGGCGAAGGACTCACTGAAGGGCGTGCTCCAGGCCTATATCGACGCCTTCGCCGCGCACGTCGCCAAGCATCACGGCTGAGGCCGCTCGAGCCTCCGTCATGCCCGGGATAAGCCCCGGGCATGACGATCCGTAGTGCGGTCAGAAGCAATTAGCACTCCCTTAACCAAGCTGGCCCATCTTGCCAAAATGGTCTCCCGCGCGCGCCTCAAATCGATCCTGACCGGTCTCGCTCTCTATGCTATGGCGGCCGCCATCGTCGGCTATTTCGGCGTCAACGCCTATACCGGCAAATACGGCCTCAACGCCCGCCAGGAGCTCGACCAGGAGATCATCGCCCTGACCAGCGAGCTGGCCCAGCTCAAGCGCGAGCGCGCCCGGAGCGAGCAGCGCGTGTCGCTCTTGCGCACCGAGAAGATCGATCCTGACATGCTGGACGAGCGGGCGCGGTTCCAGCTCGATTATGTCAATCCGCACGATCTCGTTCGGATGATCCCGCAAAACTAGCGGTTTCCGCAGCATTCGAAACGGCGCACGAAAGCCGCCCCAATTGTTCCGAAAGTCGTAGAGCCGCGACCAGGCGGCCGCCTTGACGCCGGCGTGGCGAGGGGGGCATTCCTAGTTCGGGCGCGATGCCGCTTAAGGTTGACGGAGATCAATCGGGTTGCGCGAGGCGCCGCCTAGACTGCTGCCCGGAGGAAACGGTGATGGATGGGTCAATGCCCCGGCATCACGCGGCTCGTGTCGAAGCCGCCATCGCATCAGGCCAGGCGGCTCGCTCCGCGCTCGTGGCCTCGTGGCGCCGTTCGTCCCGATTGCATCATCTCGATCCTGCCGGCCGCGGCCTGCCGCTACGGCTGAGCGAAGCCGAGCTGCGACAGGCGCGCGAGCGCATCGCGCCGCTGCTCGCTGCCGCGCAAGGCGCCATGGACCGGCTCTATCAGGCCGTCGGTGCTGCCGGCTGCTGCGTGCTGCTCGCCGACGGCGAGGGCGTGCCGGTCGACCGCCGTGGCACGCCGGCCGATGACGCCACCTTCCGGTCCTGGGGATTGTGGACCGGCGCGCTCTGGAGCGAGGAGCACGAGGGCACCAACGGCATCGGCACCTGCGTGGTCGAGCAGCGTCCGCTGACGATCGACCGCGATCAGCATTTCTTCACCCGCAACACCCTGCTGAGCTGCACGGCCGTCCCAATCTACGACCACGAGGCAGCCTTTGCCGGCGTGCTCGATGTCTCCTCCTGCCGCGCCGACCGCACCGACGCCTTCTCCAACCTGATCGCTCTGGCAGCGGGAGAGGCGGCCAGGCGTATCGAAGCCGATCTGTTTCGCCGCGCCTTCGCCCATGCCCGCATCGTGCTGACGCAAGCACCGGACGGCCAGTCGGTTGGCCTCGTGGCGGTCGACGCAGACGATCTCGTGATCGGCGCGACCCGGTCCGCGCGCGCGGCGCTCGGCATCGCGCCAGGCCGCCCATTGCAGCCAGTGCCCGCGTGCGACCTTCTTGGTGGCGATACCGCGCATGACCATCTGGCCGGCGGCCAGCGCGCAGTATTGCAGCGGGCGCTGCTCCGCGCCGGCGGTAACGTGTCGGCGGCCGCCAAGGCCCTCGGCGTCAGCCGTGCCACGCTGCACAGGAAGCTGAAGCGGTTCGAGATCAAGTACTGAGGGCTAGGGCCCGCGACTGTCGCAGAACTGCGACAGGTCAGCCCGGCCATCGCTCCCGCCCGGGCTGACAGAAACCACCTCCCGCGAGATCGTCGGCGCAAGTCGTGAGCACACGACGATTTGCACAAACATCAACATCGGGAGAGATCAATGAACAAGATGGAATTCCTCGGCGTCACCCAAAATCCCTTCGCTGAACGCTATGACAATTTCATCGGCGGCAAATTCGTCGCGCCGATTTCGGGCAAATACTTCGACAATGCTTCGCCGGTGAACGGCCGGATCGTCTGCAAGATCGCGCGCTCCGACGCGCAGGACGTCGAGGCTGCATTGGACGCTGCGCATGCCGCCAAGGGCGCGTGGGGACGCACCAGCGTCGCCGAGCGCGCTGCGATCCTCAATCGGATCGCCGACCGCATGGAGGAGAACCTCGAGCGGCTCGCGATCGCCGAGACCTGGGACAATGGCAAGCCGATCCGCGAGACCCGCGCCGCCGATCTGCCGCTCGCGATCGACCACTTCCGCTATTTCGCCGGCGTGGTCCGCGCCCAGGAAGGTTCGATCGGCGAGATCGATCATGACACCATCGCCTATCATTTCCACGAGCCGCTCGGCGTCGTCGGCCAGATCATCCCCTGGAACTTCCCGCTGCTGATGGCCTGCTGGAAGCTCGCCCCCGCACTCGCCGCCGGCAATTGCGTGGTGCTGAAGCCGGCCGAGCAGACGCCGGCCTCGATCATGGTCTGGGCCGAGATCATCGGTGATCTCTTGCCGCCCGGTGTTCTCAATATCGTCAACGGCTTCGGCCTGGAGGCCGGCAAGCCGCTCGCATCCAGCCCGCGCATCGCAAAAATCGCCTTCACCGGCGAGACCACGACGGGCCGGCTGATCATGCAATATGCCAGCCAGAACCTCATTCCGGTCACGCTCGAGCTCGGCGGCAAGTCGCCGAACATCTTCTTCAACGACGTCACCGCCGAAGACGACGACTTCTTCGACAAGGCGATCGAAGGCTTTGTCATGTTCGCGCTGAACCAGGGCGAGGTCTGCACCTGTCCGAGCCGCGCGCTGGTGCACGCGGACATTTACGATCGCTTCATGGAGCGGGCGCTGAAGCGCGTCGCGGCGATCAAGCAGGGCGATCCGCGCGCCGCCGACACCATGATCGGCGCGCAAGCCTCGAACGACCAGCTGGAGAAGATCCTCTCCTACATCGACATCGGCAAGCGGGAGGGCGCCAAGGTGCTGGCGGGCGGTGCGCGCGCCGAGCTTGCGGGCGATCTCGCCGGCGGCTTCTACGTCCAGCCGACGGTGTTCGAAGGCCACAACAAGATGCGGATCTTCCAGGAGGAGATATTTGGTCCTGTGGTCTCGGTCACCACGTTCAAGACCGACGACGGGGCGCTCGCGATCGCCAACGATACGCTCTATGGCCTCGGCGCCGGCGTCTGGAGCCGCGATGCCAACCGCTGCTACCGCTTCGGCCGCGCGATCCAGGCCGGCCGGGTCTGGACCAACTGCTACCACGCCTATCCCGCCCATGCCGCGTTCGGCGGCTACAAGCAGTCGGGCGTCGGGCGCGAGACCCACAAGATGATGCTGGATCACTACCAGCAGACCAAGAATCTGCTGGTCAGCTACAGCCCGAAGAAGCTGGGCTTCTTCTGATCGGCAAGTTCTTATCGGAAAGTTCTGATTGGGTGGGCACGGGCGGCGTCATCACGGCGCCGCCTGTGTACATCGGTTACCGCTGGCCCCGCCGTCATCCGTCTGTCAGAGAATTGAGACAAGACGACAGCCCGATCGCACACCATGCGATGTCAGGCAGGACGGAGGCGCGGCCATGACGACCAATCCCTTGCAGCGGAAGATTCATGTCGGAGCGATGCTGCTCGGCGCGGCGGCCCTGGCGTTGCTTGCACCGTCGGCGGCCTTGGCGCAGGCGGCGCCATCAGGCGCAAAACCCTTCCTCACCGTCGACGGCAAGGCGCCGCTGATCCTCGGACATCGCGGCGTGCCGGGACTGGTGCCCGAAGAGACCGAGCCCTCGTACGACCTCGCCGCAGCGCTCGGAACCGACGCGCTCGAAGAGGACCTTCACCTCACCAAGGACTGCGTCCTGGTCGTGCGTCACAACCCCTGGCTCGCCGACAACACCAACGTGGCCGAGGTGGCGAAGACCAATGCGGCGGTCGCGGCCCGCAAGCGCACGGTGCCCGGCGTGCGCGTCAAGGCGCCGGCTGCCGCCGGCGTGCCAGCAGACTACCTCGTCGATCTCACCGATCCGTCCGATCCCAAATCGGTGCTGAAGTCATTGATCGTTGACGGTGAAGATCACACCAACGACTGGTCGATCACCGACTTCACCATGGCCGAGCTGAAGGAGTGGATCGGCGGCACCACCTATGATGCAGCCAATGAGCGGCCCAAGGTGTTCAACGGCAAATTCCCGGTCATCAGCTTCCAGGACGTCCTCGACATCGCCAAGGCGAAGAGCAAGGGGACCGGGCAGTCCATCCTGGTCTATCCGGAAACCAAGAATCCGACCTGGAACAATGCCCAGGCCATCGCCAATGGCTGCGGCGCGCCCGGCAGCCATCCGCTCGAGGATGCCTTGATCAAGATCATCAAGGACAACGGCCTCAATACCAAGGACGCGCCGATCCTGGTCCAGAGCTTCGAGCCCGGCAGCCTGAAATATATGCGCAGCCATGGCCTGGAGACGCGGCAGGTCCAGCTCGTCGACGGCAACGGCATCGACTTCAAAACCGGCAAGGTCTTGCTCAACAACATCACCAATTCCCGTCCGTTCGACTGGACGGTGGCCGGCGATGCGCGGCTCTACGATGCGATGCTAACCCCCGCGGGCCTTGCCGAGATCAAGACCTATGCCGACGGCATCGGCCCGTGGAAGGCCTATATCGTGCCGCTCAAGATCGCGCCGTGGAAGGACGCCAATGCCGACGGCACGCCCTACAAGGGCTCGACACCGGAGGCTTCAACGCAGGAGGCAACCAGCCTGATCGCCGACGCGCACAAGCTCGGCCTGTTCGTGCACGTCTTCACGTTCCGCAATGAGAAGAAATATCTCGCGGCCGACTATCACGCCGATCCGGCCCAGGAATATCTCAAATTCTTCCGGCTCGGCGTGGATGGGGTGTTCACTGATTTCACGCATACCGGCGTTGCCGCCCGCGCAGCGTATTTGCGAGAGCTCGGCTGGTGAGCCGAGCATTGCGAAAGCCGAATGTTGCCTGATCAAGCCTAAAGGTTTTGCAAAATTTCGGCCACGTTGCAGTGCGGCATAATGAAAGTCGTGCCATGTCGCTGCGGTGCTTTCACACGCGATTGAGTTGGGTTAGAGAGGGCCTAGATTTCTCTGACCCGGAATTCCCATGGCCGCACCCAAGAAAGCCGCCGCAAGCAGCCCGCAAGACAAGACCAACGGCGGTTCGCCCCCGGAATTCACCAAGGAACAGGAGCTGAAGGCGCTCCGCGACATGTTGCTTATCCGGCGATTCGAGGAGAAGGCCGGCCAGCTTTACGGCATGGGTGCGATCGGCGGCTTCTGCCATCTCTATATTGGCCAGGAGGCCGTGGTGGTCGGCATGCAGATGGCCCTGAAGGACGGCGATCAGGTCATCACCGGCTATCGCGACCACGGCCATATGCTTGCCACCGGCATGGAGGCTAACGGCGTGATGGCCGAGCTCACCGGACGCCGCGGCGGCTATTCCAAGGGCAAGGGCGGCTCCATGCACATGTTCAGCAAGGAGAAGCACTTTTACGGCGGCCACGGCATCGTCGGCGCCCAGGTCTCGCTCGGCACCGGTCTAGCGTTCGCCAACAATTATCGCGGCAACGGCAATGTCAGCGTCACCTATTTCGGCGACGGCGCGGCCAACCAGGGCCAGGTCTATGAGAGCTTCAACATGGCGGAGCTCTGGAAGCTGCCGGTGATCTTCGTCATCGAGAACAACCGCTACGCCATGGGCACCTCAGTCTCGCGTGCTTCGGCGCAGCAGGATTTCTCCAAGCGCGGTGCGTCTTTCAACATCCCCGGCATGCAGGTCGACGGCATGGACGTCCGCGCCGTGAAGGCTGCCGGCGACGAGGCCGCCGCCTGGTGCCGCTCCGGCAAGGGGCCGATGATCCTGGAGATGCAGACCTACCGCTATCGCGGTCACTCGATGTCTGACCCGGCCAAGTACAGAACGCGCGAGGAGGTCGAGAAGGTCCGCCACGACCAGGACCCGATCGAGCAGGTGCGCAACCGCCTGCTGGCGGCGAAGGTGAGCGAGCAGGACCTCAAGGCGATCGACGCCGAGGTGCGCGACATCGTCAACGCGTCCGCCGACTTTGCCCAGCATGATCCCGAGCCGGATGCCGCCGAGCTCTGGACCGATGTTTATCGCTAAAACGCGCGCAAGCTTTCTTTTGGAGTCGATATGCCAATTCAAGTGCTGATGCCCGCGTTGTCGCCCACGATGGAAAAGGGCAACCTCGCCAAATGGTTGAAAAAAGAGGGCGAGACGATCAAGTCGGGCGACGTGATCGCCGAGATCGAGACCGACAAGGCCACCATGGAGGTCGAGGCGACCGATGAGGGTACGCTCGGCAAGATCCTGATCGCCGAGGGCACCGCCGACGTCCCCGTCAACACGCCAATCGCGACGATTCTCGCCGATGGTGAGAGCGCGGCTGATCTTGCGAAAGCGCCTGCGCCCGCCAAGCAGGAGAAGGCTGCGGAATCCGCTCCGCCCGCCGCCGCCAAGGCCGAGGCACCAGCGCCCAAAGCCGCGCCGGCACCGCAGGCGGTCGCCGAGCCCGATCCGGAAGTGCCCGCTGGCACCGAGATGGTCACCCAGACCATCCGCGACGCATTGCGCGACGCCATGGCCGAAGAGATGCGCCGCGATCCGGACGTCTTTGTGATGGGCGAAGAGGTCGCGGAATATCAGGGCGCCTACAAGGTCACGCAAGGATTGCTCCAGGAATTTGGCGCCAGGCGCGTGATCGACACGCCGATCACCGAGCACGGCTTTGCCGGTGTCGGCGTCGGTGCCGCGATGACCGGGTTGAAGCCGATCGTCGAGTTCATGACCTTCAACTTCGCCATGCAGGCGATCGACCAGATCATCAACTCCGCGGCGAAGACGCTCTATATGTCCGGCGGCCAGATGGGCTGCTCGATCGTGTTCCGCGGGCCGAATGGTGCGGCTGCGCGCGTCGCCGCCCAGCACAGCCAGGACTACTCGTCCTGGTACTCGAACATTCCAGGCCTCAAGGTCATCGCGCCGTTCTCAGCGGCGGACTACAAGGGCCTGCTCAAGGCCGCGATCCGCGATCCCAATCCGGTGATCTTCCTCGAGAACGAGGTGCTGTACGGCCACACCGGCGAGGTGCCGAAGCTTGCCGACTTCGTGATCCCGATTGGCAAGGCCCGTATCGTGCGCTCCGGCAGCCATGTCACGATCATCTCCTGGTCGAACGGCATGAGCTATGCGCTGAAGGCCGCCGACGAGCTCGCCAAGGACGGCATCGAGGCCGAGGTGATCGATCTGCGCACGCTGCGGCCGATGGACACCGAGACCATCATCAACTCGGTCAAGAAAACCGGTCGCGCCGTCACGGTGGAAGAGGGCTGGGCCCAGAGCGGCGTCGGCGCCGAGATCGCCGCGCGCATCATGGAGAACGCCTTCGACTATCTGGATGCGCCGGTTGCGCGCGTGTCCGGCAAGGACGTGCCGATGCCCTATGCCGCGAACCTGGAGAAGCTCGCGCTGCCGACGGTGGCCGAAGTGGTCGAGGCCGCCAAAGCCGTCTCTTACAGGTAGATCATGGCGGGCCCGAAGGAGCAGCCATTGCCACCCGACGTCCTCGCCCGCGATGATGCGGTCGAGATCCTGCGCGTGTTCGTGCTGGACGGCGGGCTGTCGATGGCGTTCCAGCGCGCCTTCGAAGAGCCCGACATGTGGGGCCTGCTGCTGGTCGATCTCGCCCGCCACGCCGCGCGCGCCTATTCGCGCGAGAGCGAATATACCGAAGAGGACGCGCTGAACCGGATCCTGGAGATGTTTCAGGCCGAGATCGAGCGTCCCACGGACACCGGCACCACGACGCCGCGCGGGAAGGGACACTGACCGTGGCCGTCGAAGCCTATCATTTCGATTTCATGCTGGAGGCGATCCGCGAGGCGCAGGATTCGATCGCGCAGGGCGGCCTGCCGATCGGTGCCGTGCTGACGCGCGACAACAAGATCATCGCCCGCGGCCACAACAACCGCGTGCAGGAGAACAATGTCATCCTGCACGGCGAGATGAGCTGCCTGCGCGAAGCCGGCGCGATCTCGTTCCACGACACCGTCATGTACACCACGCTGTCGCCATGCTCGATGTGTGCCGGCGCGCTCGCTTTGTTCAAGGTCAAGCTCGTGGTGATCGGCGAATCCGTCACCTTCGAGGGATCCAAGGACATTCTCGACAAGTTCGGGATTCCCTGGATCGATCTTGCGGACGACCGCTCCATCACCATGATGAAGAATTGGCGTTCCGTTCCGGCCAATGAGCGCCTGTGGCAAGGCGACATCGGCAACTAACCCTGGTCTGTTCGTCCTCGCTTCCGGGGACGACGTTTTGAAAAGTTCTTCGTGAGGTCAGCATGCCCATCAACATCCTGATGCCCGCTCTTTCGCCGACGATGGAGAAGGGCAACCTCGCCAAGTGGCTGAAGAAGGAAGGCGACAAGGTCAAATCCGGCGATGTCATCGCCGAGATCGAGACCGACAAGGCGACCATGGAGGTCGAGGCCATCGACGAGGGCACGATCGCCAAGATCCTCGTGCCTGAGGGCACACAGGATGTGCCGGTCAATGACGTGATCGCGGTGCTCGCCGGCGATGGCGAGGACGTCAAAGCCGCAGGCTCCGCCAAGCCCAGCGCTTCGGCCGCGCCGCCCAAGGCCGCTGAAGCTCCCGCTGCTGCGCCGGCTCCCGCGCCTGCCGCGCCGAAGGCTGCACCTCCGCCCACCGCCGCACCGACCCCGCAGGCAACAGCGTCCGCTGCACAGGGCAACGGCCATGCTGGCCGCGTGTTCTCATCGCCGCTGGCGCGCCGCATCGCCAAGGAGGCTGGCATCGATGTCGGCATGGTCACCGGCACCGGCCCGCATGGTCGCGTGGTTGCGCGCGACGTCGAGCAGGCCAAGTCCGGCAAGGGCCTCAAGGCGCCCGCCGCGGCACCGTCCGGTGGTGCGCCCTCGATCGCACCGACCATGTCGGACAAGCAGATCCTGTCGCTGTTCGAGCCGGGCTCCTACGACATCGTCCCACATGACGGCATGCGCCGCACGATCGCGCAGCGCCTGACGGCATCGATCCAGAACGTCCCGCACTTCTACCTGACCATCGACTGCGACATCGGCAAGCTGCTCGCCTCGCGTGAGGAGATCAATGCCGCCGCGCCGAAGGACAAGGAGAAAAAGCCGCTCTACAAGATCTCGGTCAACGACTTCGTCATCAAGGCGATGGCGGTCGCGCTCCAGAAAATCCCGAACTGCAATGTCAGCTGGACCGAGTCCGGCATGGTCAAGCATCACCATTCCGACGTCGGCGTTGCCGTGGCGATGCCCGGCGGCCTGATCACGCCGATCATCCGCAAGGCCGAGACCAAGACGCTCTCGACCATCTCCAACGAGATGAAGGATTTTGCGGCGCGCGCCCGCACGCGCAAGCTGAAGCCGGAAGAGTACCAGGGCGGCACCACCGCGGTGTCCAACCTCGGCATGTTCGGCATCAAGGACTTCACTGCTGTGATCAACCCGCCGCATGCCACGATCCTCGCGGTCGGCACCAGTGAGGAGCGCCCCGTCGTGCGCGGCGGCAAGATCGAGATCGCGCAGATGATGAGCGTGACCTTGTCCTGCGATCACCGCGCCATCGACGGCGCGCTCGGTGCCGAGCTGATCGGCGCCTTCAAGCAGCTGATCGAAAACCCCGTCATGATGATGGTCTGACGCGGCAGACGGTGAATACGTAGGGTGGGCAAAGGCGCAACGCGCCGTGCCCACCTTTTCTTAGTGTTGGAAGGCGGTGGGCACGCTTCGCTTTGCCCACCCTACGAAGTTCAGTGAATGGGAGCCGCAATGGCCGACACATCCTTTGACGTCATCATCATCGGCTCCGGCCCCGGCGGCTATGTTACCGCGATCCGGGCGGCCCAGCTCGGCCTCAAGGTTGCGATTGTCGAGAAGTCCTATCTCGGCGGCATCTGCCTGAACTGGGGCTGCATCCCGACGAAAGCGCTGCTGCGCTCCGCCGAAATCTATCACTACATGCAGCACGCCAAGGATTACGGCCTGTCCGCCGATAACGTCTCGTTCGATCCGAAGGCGGTGGTGCAGCGCTCGCGCGGCGTCTCGAAGCGGCTGAACGACGGTGTCGGCTTCCTGATGAAGAAGAACAAGGTGAGCGTGATCTGGGGCGCCGCCTCGATCGAAGCGCCCGGCAAGGTCACCGTGAAAAAGTCCGACATCGAGGCGCCGAAGGGTACGCTGGGCGAGGGGAGCTACCAGGCCAAGCACATCATCATCGCGACCGGCGCGCGGCCGCGCGTGCTGCCGGGCCTTGAACCCGACAAGAAGCTGATCTGGACCTACTTTGAAGCGATGGTGCCCGAGCGGATGCCGAAGTCGCTGCTGGTGGTCGGCTCCGGCGCAATCGGCATCGAGTTCGCCTCGTTCTTCCACACCATGGGTTCTGACGTCACCGTGGTCGAGGTGCTGCCGCAGATCCTGCCGGTCGAGGACGCCGAGATTGCGGGTCTCGCGCGCAAGCGGCTCGAGAAGCAGGGCATCAAGATCATGTCTTCGACCAAGGTCACGAAGCTGGAGAAGAAGGCCGACAGCGTCGTCGCCACCATCGACGACGGCAAGGGCAAGCCCGTCAACACCGAATTCGAGCGGGTGATCTCGGCCGTCGGCGTGGTCGGCAACATCGAGAATCTCGGTCTGGAAAAGCTTGGCGTGAAGACCGACCGCGGCTGCATCGTGATCGACGGCTACGGCAAGACCAACGTTCCCGGCATCTACGCCATCGGCGACGTCGCCGGTCCCCCGATGCTGGCGCACAAGGCCGAGCATGAAGGCGTGGTTTGCGTCGAAGCGATCAAGGGGCTGCATCCGCATCCCATGGACAAGAACCTGATCCCGGGCTGCACCTATTGCCTGCCGCAGGTTGCCTCGGTCGGTCTCACCGAAGCCAAGGCGAAAGAGAACGGCCGCGAGATCCGCGTCGGCCGCTTCCCCTTCGTCGGCAACGGCAAGGCGATCGCGCTCGGCGAGGACCAGGGCCTGGTCAAGGTGATCTTCGACAAGAAGACCGGCCAGTTGCTCGGCGCCCACATGGTCGGTGCTGAAGTGACCGAATTGATCCAGGGCTATGTCGTTGCCATGAATCTGGAGACCACGGAAGAAGAGCTGATGCACACGGTATTCCCGCATCCGACCCTGTCGGAGATGATGAAGGAAGCTGTGTTGGATGCGTACGGGCGGGTGTTGAATATCTGACCGCCGCCTCCGTCATTGCGAGCGAAGCGGAGCAATCCAGGCTGTTTCTGCGGAAGGACTCTGGATTGCTTCGCTGCGCTCGCAATGACGAGCAGAGAGAGTCGTTTGCAAAATAAGAAGGAAATCACCCCATGCATGATAACGACAACCTGACCATCGAGCGCCCGACCTTCGTCACCCATCTCGAATGCGCGATGGAGGGCGATCATTACGCGGCTGATGAGATCCACAACCTCTCCAAGGCCGGCAAGCCGCTGCTGGTGCGTTACGACCTCGCCGACGTGAAGAAGGCGCTGACCAAGGATGCACTCGCTCAGCGCCCCGCGGACATGTGGCGCTACCGCGAGCTGCTGCCGGTGCGTAAATGCAAGGATATCGTCTCGCTCGGCGAGGTGACGACGCCGCTGATCCGGCTGCCCAAGCTCGGCAAGAAGCTCGGCGGCGGCGAGATCATCGTGAAGGACGAGGGACGTCTTCCGACCGGCTCGTTCAAGGCGCGTGGCCTGGTGATGGCGGTGTCGATGGGCAAGGCGCTCGGCATCAAGCACATGGCGATGCCGACCAACGGCAATGCCGGTGCGGCGCTTGCGGCCTACGCGACGTCCTGTGGCATCAAGACCACGATTTTCTGTCCGGCCGATACGCCGGAGGTGAATGTCAGCGAGATCGAGCTGCAGGGCGCGACCGTCTACCGCGTCAACGGCTATATCGACGATTGCGGCAAGATCGTCGGCGAGGGCAAGGCCAAGGTCGGCTGGTTCGACACCTCGACGCTGAAGGAGCCGTACCGCATCGAAGGCAAGAAGACGATGGGCCTCGAGCTCGCCGAGCAGCTCGGCTGGGACGTGCCCGACGTGATCTTCTATCCGACCGGCGGCGGCACCGGCCTGATCGGCATGTGGAAGGCCTTTGACGAACTGGAGAAGATCGGGTTCATCGGCTCGAAGCGCCCGCGCATGGTCGCAGTGCAGGCCTCGGGCTGCGCGCCAATGGTGCGGGCCTATGACGCCGGCACCGAGCATGCCACGCGCTGGGAGGACGCCCACACCATCGCTTCCGGCATCCGCGTGCCGCAGGCGATCGGCGACTTCCTGATTTTGCGCGCGGTGCGCCAGAGCAAGGGTTTTGCCATCGCGGTCGACGACGACAAGATCTCGGCGGCGCTGAACGAGGTCGCACGCGAGGAGGGGCTGTTGCTGTGCCCGGAGGGCGCCGCGACCTACGCCGCCTACAAGGCAAGCCTCGCCGACGGCCGCGTCAGCAAGACCGACCGCGTCATGCTGTTCAACTGCGCGACCGGCCTGAAGTACCCGCTGCCGCCGGTCACCCGCACGCTCGATCGCCATAAGCCGATTGACTACACGCAGTTCTAGCGCGTCATTTCGTCTCTTCACGAACGATCCCTCTTCCCGTACGCGGGAAGAGATAAAAACAAAAACTACATCGTTGGGGAGAACACAATGAAGAAGGCCGCCTGGGCCGGGCTGATCGGCATTCTCGCTCTCACCGGCGTCGCGCGCGCCGACGATTATCCGTCGCATCCCATCACCATCATCGTTCCGTTTGCGGCGGGTGGCCCGTCGGATGCGATGGCGCGCGTCCTCGCCGAACGGATGCGGGTCTCGCTCGGTCAGCCCCTGGTGATCGAGAATGTCACCGGTGCGGGCGGCTCGATCGGGGTCGGGCGTGCCGTGCATGCGGCGCCGGATGGTTACACCATCTCCTTCGGCCATCTCGGCACCCACGTCGCCAACGGCGCGGTCTACAAGCTCAATTACGATCTCGTCGCCGATCTCGAGCCGGTGGTGCTGCTGCCGAGCAATCCGATGATCGTGGTCAGCAAGAACGCGGTACCCGCGACCTCGCTGAAGGAGCTGCTGGCGTGGCTGAAATCGCGGCCGTCGCCTCCGACCGCCGGCACCGCAGGCGCAGGCTCCGGCAGCCACATTGCCGGCGTCTATTTTGAGAGCGTCTCGGGCATCAAGCTGCAATTCGTGCCGTATCGCGGCACCGCGCCCGCGCTGAACGATTTGATCGCCGGCCAGATCGACGTCATTGTCGACCAGACCTCCAACTCCATCAACCAGGTCCGCGCCGGCACCATCCGCGCCTACGCCATCACCGACGACAAGCGCCTCGCCTCGGCGCCCGACATCCCGACCGCGGATGAAGCGGGCCTGAAGGGCTTCCACATGACGCTGTGGTCGGGAATGTGGGTGCCGAAGGGCACGCCGAAAGAGATCGTGACCAAGCTCAACGCGGCTGCCGTCGAGGCGCTGAACGATCCCGGCGTGAAGAAGCAGCTTGAAAGCCAGGGCCTGGAGATCACGCCGCAGGATCAGCTCACCCCCGAGGCCCTCGGCACCCGCCAGAAAGCCGAGATCGCGAAGTGGTGGCCGATCATCAAGGCGGCGAACATCAAGGTAGAGTGAGGCGAGGCTCACGTGTGCGGCATCACGCCGGGGCGTCCCCCCGCCCACTCAGGGCCATCTCAAGGCATCGCATCAGCTCCGAGGTGGCGAACGGCTTGCCAAGGAAGCAGAGTGCACCGGCCCCCAGCGCACGTGCGCGTACGTTCTCATCCGGAAACGCCGTCATGAATATGAACGGCGTGGCCGAGCCCTGGGTTCGCATCTGCGTTAACAGATCGATCCCGCCCATGACCGGCATCTGCACATCCGCAATCACGCAGCTGGCGCCGTTCAGATCGGTCGAGCCCAGGAACGCTTCGGCCGAGGCAAATGTGTGGACGACGTATCCGCGCGACGCGAGAAGATTGTCGATCGCGGCCCGCACATAGGGATCATCGTCGAGCACAGAAATCAATGAAGGCGCTGAAGGTGCTGACAAGTCCGTCCGCTCCCGAGCTGCTTGCCGTCGCACCGCGGCCGGGAGCAAAGGTGGGCCCATCAAGCGGGATTTGGAACTCATACTTAGGTTTGTTCGTCCCGCGTGGCGCGCTGAATCGCGAGCGCCTCGTTCATTTTGACCAGCTCGGCGAGCGACTTGGCACCCATCTTCCGCATGATCTGGCCGCGATAGATCTTGACAGTGATTTCAGCCAACCCCAGCTCGGCGGCCACGTTCTTGTTCATCTTGCCGGACGCGACCAGCGACAGGACGTCCCGTTCCCGCGGGGTCAGGGATTCGAAGCGGGACCTGACGTTCGATACCGTTTTCTCGATCTCGCGGCGCTTGCGGTCGCGCTGGATCGCGGCCTGGACTGCGTCCAGCATGTCTTGGTCGCGCACCGGCTTGGTCAGGAAGTCGACCGCGCCACTCTTCATGGCCCGGACGGTCATGGGAATATCGCCATGGCCGGTGATGAAGATGATGGGCGTGTGGATGTTTGCCTTGGCAAGATCGGCCTGCAGGTCGAGGCCGCTCAGTCCCGGCAGGCGGATATCGAGCACCAGACAGCTGGGGACCTCAGGCGGCTTGCTTTGCAGGATCTCCGGCGCCGAGCCGAATGCAGCGACCCTGAGGCCGACCGATTCGAAGAGATTGACAAGCGCCCGGCGCACCGACGGGTCATCGTCGACGACCAGGACGATCGGCTCGTCCGGCGGGGAGGGCGCGGGGCGCTCCGTCACGACGCGTTCTCCTGATACAAGGGCAGGGCGATCTGAAACGTCGCGCCCCGGCCCTCATTGGACGAGGCCGAAAGTCGTCCGCCGTGGGCCTCGACGATGGATCGGCAGATCGAGAGCCCCATGCCCAGGCCGCTGGATTTGGTGGTGAAGAACGGTGTGAACATGCGATCAATCGCATCGGCAGAAATACCGACGCCGCGGTCCGTCACGCTCAGCAGCACCGATCCGTTGTTGTCCGGACCGGAGCAGATCACCAGCTCGCGCGGGCGGTCCGTAACGCCTTCCATCGCTTCGATCCCATTCATGATCAGGTTGATCAGCACCTGCTGTAACTGGATTCGGTCGCCGAAAACGTTGGGCAGCACTGATCTCAACTCCATTCGCACCGATACGGCGTGGGTGGCCATCTCGCGCTGAACGAGCGCGACCGCCTCGCGAATGACCCGGTTGAGGTCGAGCGGGACCATCTCGACGTCGGTTCTCTTGGCGAGGGCCCGGACGTGACGGATCACCTCGCTGGCACGGTTTCCATCCTCGATGATCCACTCCACCGAGCGGCGTGCCCCTTTCAGATCGGGGGGACTGCGCTGCAGCCAGCCGATGCACGCGTCGGCGTTGGCCATCACAGCGGCGAGGGGCTGATTGAGCTCGTGAGCAATCGAGGCGGTCAGCTCGCCGAGCATCGTTACGCGTGTCACATGGGCCAGCTCGATCTGTGCCTTGCGCAGTGCCTCTTCGGCCTGATTGGCCCGGATGGTCGCGGTCACATCGGTGCAGACGCCACGATAGCCGAGGAAATTGCCGTTGGCGTCGAAGAACGGTTTGCCGCTGGTGCGAACGTAGATCGGCTGTCCGTCCCGCTCCCTGCTCCGGTACACAAGGTCGCGAAACGGAGCGTGCGCGTCGAGTGCCGCCCGATGCTGTTGCCACTTCTCCGGTTGCAGCGCCGCATCGGGAGCAATGTCCCAACGTGTGAGCCCGACCACTCCGGAAGGGGCCATGCCGGCGGTTTCACGATGTTCGGAGACGCGGGTGACGCGATGGTCGGGACCGGTCTCCCAGAACCAGTCGGACGCCGTTTCGGCGTGGTCGCGGAAGCGTTGCTCGCTTTCGCGGAGTTGTCGTTCCGCCTCCTTCGCCGGAGTGACGTCGCTCACCGAGCCAACGAACTCGAGGCCACCATTGGCGTCTCGCGTGGCGCGGGCCACCGCACGAACATACTTTACGGCGCCGTCCGGCATCACGAGCCGGTATTCGTGATCGTAATCGCGACCATCGCGCATCGCGCGCCCTGTGGTTCGCTGCACCGCGAGCCTGTCGTCCGGATGGATACGCTGGAGCATGAATGGGATCGTCGGCTTCTCAGCCTCGTCGCATTGGAAGATGCGATACGTCTCCTTCGACCAGGTAATCTCGCCGGTCGCGGCCTTCCAGCCGAAGCTGCCGGTGTGGCTCAATTCCTGCGCCTGGGCGAGGTAAGCCTCGCTCTGTCGCAGCGCATTCTCCGCTTCCTTGCGCTCGGTGATGTTCTCGCAGGCGACCAGCACGATCTGCTTGCCATCGCCTTGCGGCATGGCCTTGGCGTTCTCGCGGACCCACAGAACCGAGCCGTCCTTGCGCACCTTCCGGATTTCCCAGGTGTGAGACTGCCCGACGGTCTCGAGGCAGAGCGCAACGCAATGGGCGACGAAGTCGCGGTCTTCCTCGAAGAACACGCCCAGCACCGATTGGCCGATCAGCTCCGCTGCCGTATAGCCCAGTTGCGCGGCGCCGAACGTGTTCACGTTCACCACGGTCCCGGCAGGATCAACCATGAAATACATGACCGGGTTGTGCTCGAAGACCTGCTGCCATTGCTTCACAGCCTCGCGCAAACCGACATCGCTGGATTCACGGCTCGGCTTGGCGGGGCCAACTCGCCGTTCGCTGCGGGCCTGCTGGATCAACCCCGATCCGATCAGGCATGCGAGGATGAAGGGAGCGATGACCAGGCGATCCTGCGGATCGGAGATGCGGAAATCAAGGAGCGGCGGCGCCGAGAAATAGGCGAGCGCAGCAACGGCGAGGAGAGTGAGGAGGCCGGAGGCCAGGAAGCTGTCCGTGAGTGCGAACAGCAGGATCACCACGAGATAGCAGAACGCGGTCGCGGCGAGCCCGATCTGGAGGAAGAAACCGGCCGTGGTCACCAGCGCCAGCACAGCGCAACCGAAGACGAATTGCGCGGCAAACTTCCATGTCTTTGCAATCTGGCCAGGCTTCATCGCAGACGTCCCGGCTCATCTCTGCGGTGAATGCAAGTAGACCACGTTGCGACAACATCGGCAATTCCCCCTGACCAAAGTCGGATCGATCGCGAGGGCGAGGGGATGACCTGACAACGTGCCGCCTTCGAACTTGCGGTTTGCCATGCTGCTCGTCGCCGCGAACTGAGCGCGACTACGCTGCCAGGAATTCGCGGAGACCGTGCAACCGGTGCGCCGTGCGCCGTCTCGTTGCGAAAATGCCGGTCAGGGGCCCGGGCAACTACGGGACAAACCTAGGTATAGCTCGCCCAACCCTAGTCATGTCGGCCATTTACCTCCGTACAATTGAGCACGTCGTTGCTGGCGGAATAGCCTCATGACCGATTGGGAAGCGTTGATTGTGCTGCCGCTGGCGGCGATGGCGAAAGAACCGGGTCTCAAGCGTACGGTTCGAGCGATCTCACCGACAGACGCAGGACGAAAGACCAAGCCGCTGCGTTGCTCGGGATGTCGCCATGAGAGTGAAGCTCTGCGCCCGTTGCCCGTACGTTCCGCAGGATCTGGCGGACCATTACGACGCCTGCGCCTCGCTTCATCTGTGCGCACGCTGCGACGGCGAAACGGCGATTTCCGCGATCCAGCACGCAAATGAATTCGAAGGAAGAGAACGGACAACGGAACGAGGGAGAGAACGATGTGCGACAAGTCCGAGCAGTCTGAGCGCAGTCCTTCAGACCGCGGCTGTGCCGTATGTAGCAGGCAGTTTGGCTTGATCCGATACTATTCCTGGAGAACCGCGCTCTGTTCCAGGAAGTGCCTGGATCATTTCCGTGCGCGCAGGGAACGTGACCGCCGCTGGCTGTTTCGAGTTCAGGTGGCGTGAGGACCAGCCGGAGAGGTCGGAGCGTTCAGCAATTCTGATCCAGGAGGCTGTGTGTGAACCCAACGTGCAAGCTCCTCTTATCGGGTGTCCTCGTCCTTTGCCTCACTGCGGCGGTCCGGGCGCAGGAGGTTGGGCAAGGTGCTGCCCATCGCCAGCATCCTCCTCAGGATCAGGCTCTGCACGAAAAGTTCTATTCGACCTGGCACATGCCGGATAACCCGGCGCTCAGCTGCTGCAACAGCTCGGACTGCTATCCGACCGAGATTAGGTACGAGGAAGGCAAGCTCTACGCGCGGCGGAGGGAAGACGGCAAATACATCCTCGTCCCCGCCCGGAAGGTGGAGCGCAACAGGGACAACCCCGATGGCCGCAACCATCTTTGCGCGCCGCCGCCTGCGCTTTCCCCGCTGGATAGCGTCTATTGCTTCGCATTGGGAGGTGCCACATGAGGTTCGCCTTCGTCTTGGTGAACGACAGGACTCCATTCCGGCAAACTTGGTGCTTGCAGTGCTGCGAATGCATCAGCGGCAGCTATCTGCGCGAGATCGGGACGCATCTCTCCTATTGCGACTATGAATGCTACGCGCTGTTTCGTGCGGCTGTTGCGGAGCAGCAAGAGCGCGCGAGGGTGGCGTCATGAAGTTCGTGGTGGTCAATCACGATCCGCCGTCACGCGAGGCCGCGTGTAGCACATGCTCGCGGCCGCTCCGGTCCGGCTATATCCGGCATGCGCGGGCGCAGCGCCGGTACTGTGACCATGATTGCTACCGCCGAAACGAGTTCGCGACGCTGATATTGGATTGGTCGATGCCCGGCCTCGCTGGGACGCAGGCCACCGAGCAAATCGCGGCCGTCGCCAGCCGCGCCATCGAAGTCCTCGCTGTCTTGGGTGCGGTGTGGTGCTGGAGCTCTACGATGCAGATGTGGACTTTCTCGCGAGCATTGACCGACGCATGTTTGGGCGCTCACGATCCGGCGGCTATGGAAGGAGCTGGTAGCGAGCCACACAATTGAGCCCGCGTGGAGCCGCAGTCACTCGATCTGAGCGGCGCCTCGGTCCAGCCCCGGAGGCGTCGACCAGCCAGGGTGGGTTAGCAGATGGCGTAACCAACCATGCCCCCTCCACATCGTGGTGGGTTGCGCCTCGCTAGCCCACCCGCAGCTCCAAAGGTGTCAATTCGCGCCCCTGAAGCTCGCGGGCGTCGCGGCGGCGCGCGGCGCGACATTCGCATCCTGCGTCACCACGCGCTGGTCGGTCTTGCCGGCCACCGCGCCGCTGGCCTCGAACCTTGAGCGATAGACCAGCACGTTCTCCATCACACGCTGGACGTAGTTGCGCGTCTCCGACAGCGGGATGCGCTCGACCCAGTCGACGGGATCGATCTTGGGGTCGCGCGGGTCGCCGTGCGCCTGCACCCATTCCCGCACGCGGCCGCGGCCGGCATTGTAGCCGGCGAAGGTCATGATCTGGTTGCCGCGGTATTCCGAGAGAAGCGCGCTGAGCTCGGCTGCGCCCATCTGTGTGTTGTAGACGGGATCGGAGACCATCCTGTCCCAGTCATAGGTCACGCCGAAGCGCTTTGCGGTGTCGCGGCCGGCTTCCGGCGTCACCTGCATCAAGCCGACCGCATTGGCGGCCGACTTGTCGCGCTGATTGAACGAGCTCTCGGTGCGCGCCACCGAATAGATCACGCTGGTCTCGATCGCGGGCGCAACCTGCTTGTGCTCGGGGATGCCGATGGTCGGGAAGGCGTAATGGTCGAGCGCGAGCCCGCGCGCCAGCGCCGACTTGCCGACCTCCAACATGACGCGTGCGTCGTTGCGTCGGCCAGCGAGCTCGCCGAGCGCTTCGAGCGCGGCCACATCTGTGCTCTCCTTGGAAAAATCCTCGGCATAGTAATATACCGTGTCGCGCTCGCCGATGCCGTAGAGCATGTCGGCGGCGCGCACGCGTTCGTCCGTGGGCGGCGTGTCGGCGGAGGCCAGCACGGGCGAGGGCGCGCGCAGCTCGATTCCCTCGAGGCCAAGTCGCGCACGGGCAAGCTGGCCGTAATAGGCGGTCGGATAGCGCGCCGCGGCCCTGTAGCTCATGCGTGCGTCGGCGACTGCGCCCATCGCCTCGGCCGCACGGCCGCGCCAGTAATGGCCCCGCGACAGCGCGATCGGATTGGCCGAGCCCTCGTCGATCGCCGCGAAGTGCATCAATGCGGTTTTGGGATCGTCGAGATAGCGCAGCGCGATCCAGCCGCACATGAAATGATAGTCGACGCGATAGACTTCCATTGCCGGCACCGCGGCCGCACGCACCACGTCATAAGCGGTCCTGGACTTGCCCTGGTCGAGCAGTTTTCGCGCCAGCAGGCGGCGCTCGCGCCACCAGGCATCGGTATCCTGCGCCGCCATGGTGTCGGGCGCGGCAGCGAGGATCACCTCAGCCGCATCGTCGATGCGGTCCTTCTGGATATGCCATTGCGCGCGGCACAGCACATAGCCGAGATCGCGACGCTCATCAGCCGACACGTCATCAAGATAATCCTTGGCCTTGTTCTCCTTGCCGTTGACCGCCGCGCAGGCCTTGACGATCGCGAGCGCGTCTTCGCCGAGCCGCTTGGCCGCGCGCCTTGCGCCGGCGTAGTCCTTGGCGCCGAGGCGCTTATCCATGCGGGCGCGATGATCCTCGGCACGCAGAAGATCGTGAAAGGCTTCGTATGAATCCGCCTCGCTACGCTCCGACAGCTCCTCAGAGCGCCAGGCCTCGCGGACCAGACGCGCGGCCCGCTCGCTGTCGCCTTCGGCGATCAGCACGCGGGCGAGCGCGAAATTGCCTTTGGCGCTGGTCGGCCGGTCCATCGTGAAGGCGTGCACGGTGGCCGCGTCGGTCTTCTCCTGCCACAGCCGCGCCTCGGCACGCCGGCGCAATAGCGCGGCGCTCGGCCAATCCGGATTGGCGGCGAGGAAGGCGGCGTAGCACTTGAAATTCGCGGTGCTCTCGGAATGGCGAAGCATGAACCAGTCGGCGAGCTTCTGGCCGGCGGGATCGGCAATGCGGTCGCGCACGGCAGCGGCGTCGTCGGTCTTGCCCTTGCGCGCGAGGTCGATGGCGTCCTTCAGCGCGGCGAGGTCGCCCGTCAGCGGCGGGGTTGCGGGCTTGTCCGCGGGCTCCTCGTCCTGCTTCTTCGACTTGCGCTTGGCCTCGGCATGTTTGCCGTGCTTGCCGGCCGCAGCATGGCGCTGCTTGCCCGCTTTGGCCTCATGCGTTTTCTTCGGCGCTGATGATTTGCCCTTCGCTGCCAACTCCGTCGGAAGGAGCGCCAGTGAGGCCACGGCAACGAGGCACGCGAGCGAGCGTAGGCACTGGTTCATTCCGTGGTCCCCCCTGCGAAACCAGTACAAACCAAAGTCCGCGACGACACGCGGTTCGAGAATCAAATCGACATCAAAAACAGTGACACGGCATCGTTTCGCATTCCTCACACTCCCGCAACAATGCGGCAAAATACGGATGGAGTGCGGGAACCTGTGCAACGGGGGATAGAACTGGGCTTTTAACCTTTGTTAACAAACAGGCCTCGCGCGACGGCTATGGGCAAGTTCATGGCGCCACGAAGGCACGATTGCGCGTGTTCCCGGTCGAGAATCCGGTGTATTGAGTTCCATAGACCGTTCTTTCAGCCTTTGCTTGTACCTCATGCCGCTTTTCAACCAGTCGATCCGGCGCAAGATCGTCGGCATCGCCCTCGGATTGATCGTCCTGATGCTCGTCACCTCGATCCTGTCGATGGTGATGTCGAGCAAGGTCGGCGTCCTCCTGGATGAGCTGACCAACCGTTATATTCCCGCCTACGGGCACTTGGCGCGCGCCAATATCCGCTCGCTGGAGCGGGCGCTGGCACTGCGGCGCATGGTCATGACCAGGATGCAGTCGCCCTCGGATGAGGAGGCCTATACGGCGCGCCTGCACGAGTTCGAGGACGTCGACCGCAAGATCGAGGAGGAGGCCGAGGGCGCACGCACGCTGATCAACGCGATCATCGACGATCCCCGGACGCCGTCCGACAACGCCACGCTCGCGCGGATCGAAACCCGCATCGAGACCGCCGTCTCAGAGCTGCGCCGTGACATGAACGAGGACCATGCAAAACTCCTCAAGCAGGTCGACGCCAGGCAGATGGACAACGCCCGCGGCACGCTGGAGCATCTCGATGTTCTCCGTGACAATTTCAACCAGAAGATCGACGCGATCCGCGCCGACATGCTCAAGCAGGTCTTCTTCTCAACGTCGCAGGTGATCGGTCACCAGCGCCAGGCCATCATCATCTCCGGCATCGTCACGATCCTTGCGGCGGTGGTCGGATTTGCCTTCGCGCTGCTGGTCAGTAGCGGCATCACCCGCCCGGTGCGGTTGCTGCTGGCCGGGGCCCGCGAAGTCGAGGCAGGTCGCTTCGACAAGAGCATCGCCGTCTCGACCCAAGACGAGATCGGCGAGCTCGCGGCCGCCTTCAACCGCATGATCGAGCAGTTGCGCCACAACGAGCGCATCCGCGAGACCTTCGGCCGCTATATTGATCCCAAGGTGGTGCAGGGCCTGATCGACCGGCCCGAGGTCGCAATCGACGGCCAGCGCCGGGTGATGACCATCATGTTCTCCGACATGAGCGGCTTCACCTCGATGAGCGAGGGTATGACCCCGCGCGGCCTCGTCAAGGTGATGAACCACTATTTCACGGTGATGTCCGCTCCGATCCGGAACAACCGCGGCGTGATCGACAAATATATCGGCGACGCCATCATGTCCTATTGGGGCCCGCCCTTCGTCGAGGAGGACGAGCAGGCGCTGCTCGCAGGCCTGTCCGCCATCGACATGGCCGACCAGGTGCCGGCGCTGCAGAAGCAATTGCCGGATCTGCTCGGCATCCGCGCCATGCCCGTGCAGTGCGATCTCCGTATCGGCATTGCCACCGGCGAGGTCCTGACCGGCAGCATCGGCTCCGAGCTGATGATGAGCTTTACGGTGATGGGCGACGCCGTGAACCTTGCCTCGCGTCTGGAGGCCGTCAACAAGCTCTACGGTACCCGCATCCTGATCTCGCAGGCCACCGCCGAGGCGATCGGAGCGCGCCTCGAATTCCGCGAGATCGATCGTCTCGCGGTGGTCGGCCAGAGCGTGCCGCAGCCGGTGTTCGAGGTGATGGGACGGGCAGGCGCGCTCGCGGAGCCGCAGGAGAGCCTGCGCGCGCACTATGCGGAAGGCCTTGCCGCCTATCGCGGGTGCCGCTTCGACGACGCACGCATGGCGTTCAACGCGGCGCTGGAGCGCTGCCCCGGCGACGGGCCGTCACGCACAATGCTCGCCCGCATCGCGCGGTTCGAGACCAATCCGCCGGCAGCCGATTGGGACGGCGCCTGGCGATTGGACAGCAAATAGCTGTCCGCCTGTGAATAATTGTTTCTATCCCATAACGATGTTTGTCGTGACCTAATTCCCGGGCTTAGCTTTGTTGTCCTTGAGGCGTTTAATGGGGATACGCCGATGACAGAACTTGAGGACAGGCTGGAGCGGTTCGAGACGCTGACCGCCGAATGCGAGCTGATTGCCAAGCTCGCCACCGACAGCAAAAAGCGCGAGTTCTACCTGAGACTCGGGGAGCAGTACCGTCAGCTTGCGGTGGACATGCGCCAGGTGATCGCGAGCAAGGCCGCGGCCTGAGGGGTTCCCGTAGGAGCGAGGCGCGACGGGGCGTTCCTGCGTTTGCAGGATCGGTCGCGATCGCAAGCCGTTCTTAACAATTGAGACGCATCCTCGATGGGAAGCGGGAGCTGCGCAGTGCGTTTCCCGGCGATGGGAATGCCTGAGGCAAGGTTGCCGTGCAACATTGCTTGCAAACGTAGCTCGTCCGATGGTTGACGTCCCATGCGTCTATTTGCCATGCGTCTGTTTGCGGTCATCCTGTTTGCGCTTCTGACGGCAGCCTGCAACCAGGAGCAGGACGTCACGGGCTCGACATCGGTCTGCGCGCTGCGGAACTACAGCTCCTACAATCCCCGCGACATGAATCAGTGCGTTGCCGCCTGCAAGTCGTGTGACCACGGCAATACCGTCACCTGCACCACCTCCTGTACGCTCAAGGGCGCGCACTGAAAGCAAGGGCCCGAGACCGCGGCCTTTTTATTTCAGCCTGTTCGCAATCGGGGAACCGCTAGAGCCAAACCGCTGACGGTGCTCCGCCACCGGAACGATTTCCATGAGATGATCATTGATGGGGCGGGCAGGACGCGGAGTCCTTTGGAATGGGTATGCTCGATCCCGGCCGGTTTCTGGTGTCGTGCTCGCATTGCGAGGCTTGGCCGATGGCGGCCAATGTCAAACGTACGAACTGGTCGGCACAGCCGCACGAGGTCCGCTTCGTCTGCCCGCGCTGCCGCCGCGAGGAGACCGCGATCGTCTCTGCGTCCGGGCAGCTGTTACCGATCAAGCGCGTCGACATTCCCCCGCACGAGGCGACCGCGGCCTGGGCCCAGGCCCAACGCCCGCGCGGGCGCACTTAGGGCATTCATTGCTCGATCCCGTTTTGGAACTGGGCCGTTCATCGGACGTTTCCGCCCCGACAGCAACGCATCAGGATGGGCGCATGATCAGCGAACATTTTGACACCCGCACACGGATCAACATGAAGCTGGCGCTCGACCGCGTCTGCCGCAATCGCCCCGACGGCGAGGACCACGGCTTCCGCAAGTCGGTCGCCGAGAACATCATCCGTTGTGCACTGACAGGTCGCACCGGCATCGGCCAGCTCGTCGATGCCGGTGAGCGCGCCATGATCAGGACCCGTTCGCAGCGGGAGCCGGCCTGATTGCGAGCTGGCGGACTTCGTCGATAGCCGTGCTAGGGTCGCCGCCAGGAGATTATCCCTGGTGCTGACGGAGGCGCGACGACTTGAGCAGCGAGGTTCATTGGCGCGACGACATCGCCTCGCTGGTGTTTCCCGTCGCGGGGCATGATGCGATCTGCGCCGTGCACCGGGGCGCGTTCCGGACCTTGCTGGGCGTCGAGCCCGCGCCGGAGGCCTGCCTCGGCTATTTCCGGCGGTTTGAGGCGGCCTTTCGGGCCGCCGCCGGCGCCAAGATCGCCCGCAACGGCATTTTGCCAGGGACCAGCCTGCATCTTACCAGTCGCGACATCGCCCGGAAGCTGCTAGAAAACGCGCAAATCGCCAATGGAGAATAGACCATGAGCCAGTCCCAGCTCGCCAACGCCCAAATCACGCTTCCGGTCGCCGCCGGGCAGGTGGGACGGCTGTCGCAGGCTCTGATGGCCATAGTGCTCGGCGTGTTCGTCATCGGCATGGTCGGCTTCTCCCACATCGACGTCGTCCACAACTCGGCCCACGACGTACGCCACTCGAACGCTTTCCCTTGCCACTAACCGGGGTGGCATGAGCACATTTCGCGCGATCGTCTTCGCGTCGGTCATTGCCGGTTTCATCGTCGGTCTCATCGTCACTGTCGTCCAGCAGTTCGGCACCGTCCCCCTGATTCTGAAGGCGGAAGGCTTCGAGAAGGCGGCGGAGATGCACCAGCATGAGGCGCCGGCCACGGCGCAGCCGGCAGCAGCCGGGCATGACCCCGCAGACCATGACCATGCCGCCCACGATCACGGCGACCATGGCGCCGGCGACCACGACCATGGCGCCGGGGCTTGGGAGCCGCGCGATGGTTTTGAGCGCAACGCCTATACCGCCGCCGCCAATATCCTGACCGCGATCGGCTTCGCATTGCTCTTGGCCGGCTTCTTCGCCGTGCGCAGCGGCGCCACCGGGGCGAGCGTGTCCTGGCACGAAGGCCTGCTGTGGGGGCTGGCGGGCTTTGCCGTCTTTACGCTTGCGCCCGGCCTCGGCCTGCCGCCGGAGCTGCCCGGCGTGCCTGTCGCGCCGCTGCTGTCGCGGCAGATCTGGTGGCTGGCCGCGGTGCTGGCGACGGCAGGAGGGCTCGCCTTGATCGCCTTCCGTCGCTCGGTGCCGGCCGCGATCGCCGGCGTGATCCTGCTGACACTGCCGCATCTGATCGGCGCGCCGGAGCTCGCCAACATCGAGACCAACGTGCCGTCGTCGCTGACGCATCAGTTCGTCACCGCGGTGACGGTGACGAGCCTGGTGTTTTGGACCTTGCTCGGCGGTCTGACCAGCGCGGTATTCGCGCGCTTCGACCGCGGCACAAACCAGCGCGCTTGAGCCGGCGCTCGCATCACAACGTGGAGATCGCCGTCCAAACCATCTATCGGCTCGCGCGGGGCGGGCGCAATCGATTTCGTTCCATTTGAATCGATCAAATCTTTTCGAACGGCCACGGATTGCACGCGGTTGACAGCTTGGACCTCCGGGCTTCTATTCGAGCCATCGGGGATATGCGATCTCCCCGCGAGGCGACATGCCCAAGCATCGCGTCCTGATCACCAAGGGCGCAGCATGTCCATTTCCTACACCTCCGTTTCGTTCGACCGAGTGGCTCATTCGCCTCGCGCGGCATGCCTCGACGCGCACGGTGCGAATGTCTGAGCCGAAAACGGATTCGACCTGGGGCAGGAACACCAGGAGAATGACCATGCGACTACGAACAATCTGTCACGCAGCCTTCCTGCTGGCTGCAGTCCTGGGCCCAGCATCCTTCGCCGCGCAATTCGTCTCGCCGGCCCAGGCGGAAGACGTCAATTGGCAGGCGATCGACCAAACGCTCGGCCGCAAGGCCGCCGTCTCGGATGATGTCCACCGATACGGTTTTCCTCGCAGCGATCTCTCCGTGACCCTGGACGGGGTCGCGATCAAGCCAGCGCTGGCCCTCGGCGGCTGGGTGGCGTTCAAGCCTGCCCATGGCGGCGCCATGGTCATGGGCGACCTCGTGCTGCTCGAGACCGAGATCAATCCTGTGATGGCGAAGATGATCGCTAGCGGTCTCGAGATCACGGCCGTGCATAATCATCTGCTGCGTGCGAGCCCGGCGACGTTCTACATGCACGTCGCGGGACACGGGGACCCCGTCAAGCTGGCCTCTGCGATCCACGATGGGCTCGCCGAAAGCAAGACTCCGCTGACCGTCGCCGCACCGGCCAACCCGCCGCCCGCGGTCGATCTCGACACCGCCAAGCTCGACCAGATCATCGGCGCGAAGGGACAGGCCAATGGCGGCGTCTACCAATTCAACGTCAAGCGTCGCGATCCGATCACACAGGAGGGTATGCCGCTCACGCCCGTCGGGCCGATGGGCGTCGCGATCGGCATCAACTTCCAGCCAACCGGCAACGGCAAGGCCGCCATCACCGGCGACTTCGTTCTGTCGGGCGACGAGGTGAACCCGGTGATTACGGCGCTGCTGGCGAATGGCATCGAGGTGACGGCACTGCACAGCCACATGCTGGACGAGCAGCCGCGGCTGTTCTTCATGCACTTCTGGGCCAATGACGATGCGATCAAGCTCGCCAAGGGCCTGCGGTCCGCGCTCGACAAGACTGCGAGCGCGAAAGGCTAACCGACAGAGCAGTGGATGCCGCCGCTGCTTGTTACGACATCAGTTCGTGCAAACCCGTCCAGCCGGTATAGAGGCCGACGAAGACGATCAGGGCTGCCGAGACATAGGGCGCGCGGTGAGCGTAGCGGCTGAAGCCGCCCCAGTGTCGTTCGACGTGTCGCAGGCTGAGCGCGGCGAGAACGCCTGCCGACACCATCGTGATCGCGAGCCCGATGCCGAAGGACAGCACGAGGACAAAGCCGAGGCTGAACTGCTTCAGCTGAATGCAAAGCAGCAGTACGGTGATCGCGGCGGGACAGGGGATCAGTCCGCCAGTGAGACCGAACAGGACGATCTGCGCCGTCGTCACGTTGCGCCCCGTAAAACGCTTGCGGATATCGGCGGCGTGGGCGCGCGCGTGAGCGTCGTCCTCTTCGCCGAGATACATGTGATCGTGATCGTGCTCGCTAAACAGTATCTCGGTGGAGTCGCCGGCAAGGGCGATACGCGCCTTGAACGCGTGAGGCTCGGGAATCTCCTCGATACTTTCGAGGTATCCATCGCAAGCGGCGAACGCGAAGGTCTGGGGCGCACCGTCCTCGCGGATCGTGGTCACCTCGATGTCGCGGGCTGCGGGAAGCGCGCCGTTTTCGCTTCGGATCCGCCAGCGAGGCGGCACGCCGTCCTCGAACACCTCGATCAGCAGCGGCAAGCCGGCCAACGAGATGGGGTGCGGCTCGTCGTGGTGATGATGGTCATGCTCGTCATTCTGCTCCCGCCAGGTGCGCCAGACCATCCAGCCGGCGATGCCGACGATGATGACGGCGGACGCCAGTTGCAGATAGGCCTCGCTGCGCTCGCCGGACAATTCTTGGCCGAAGTACAATCCCGCCAGCGCGATCGCCCAGACGATGGCGGTATGGGAGATGGTTGCCGACAGGCCGAGCACCGCGGCCTGGAGCACGGTGCCCCTGATGGCGATGATGAACGCGGCCATCATGGTCTTGGAATGCCCGGGCTCGAGGCCATGCAGCGCGCCGAGCAGGATCGCACTGGGCGCGAACAGCCATGCATGCGCGCTGCTCTGTTGGAGCAGGTGAGACAGGTCGGTCATCTCTTCACTTCAAATAGGTTCGGACGACGTCGATGAGGTCGGCGGCGCCCTTGGCCTTCTCCGGATCCGTTTCGTGCGCGGGATCCACGACATGATGGCGAATGTGGTCTTCCAGGAGCTCGGTGGTGAGACCGCTGATCGCGCCTTTCACTGACGCCACCAGCATCAACACATCGGCGCAGCCGATCTCCGACTCGAGCGCGCGTTCAACCGCCTCGAGCTGCCCCTTGATACGCCGGACGCGGCCGATGAGCTTCGACTTGTGCTTGATGGTGTGTGTCATGACAGTAAGATAGGGGGGTATCCTATATTGGTCAAGGCGAGGGACAGCGCCGACTCAGCCCGGATGCCCGTCAAAAGCGGGCGCGCCGCTCACGCAACAAAATCTGAAGTTGTGGATTGTCATCTTGGCGAGGGTAACACTGTAGGCTTTTCCGTGTCCTCCACGCCACGATTGTGCCTTTCCAGCAACATTCACGTGCGATTTAACTGTTATCGCAGTCCGCCCGTACCGGCGCCGCTTTTTGGCCACACCCGAACATGAATAAAATCGCTCTAATGTTTCAGGGGCTGGGCTGGTCCCTTGCAGGCGGCGGGAAATCCCAAGGTCGATTCAAATCTTGGGTCTGATGTTCCGGGTCTGACAAGGGTTGGCCAAGGAAACTGGTGCGATGGACGCCAAGACCAACATCAAGCAGAGGCTGCCGAGCCGTCACGTGACGGAAGGCCCTGCGCGCGCGCCTCACCGGTCCTACTTTTACGCCATGGGTCTGACCACCGAGCAGATCCATCAGCCCTTCGTCGGCGTCGCCTCGTGCTGGAATGAGGCTGCGCCCTGCAACATCGCCCTGATGCGCCAGGCGCAGGCGGTGAAGAAGGGCGTCGCATCCGCCCGCGGCACGCCGCGCGAATTCTGCACCATCACCGTGACCGATGGCATCGCCATGGGCCATGACGGCATGCGCTCGTCGCTGCCGTCGCGCGAATGCATCGCCGACTCCGTCGAGCTGACGGTGCGCGGCCACGCCTATGACGCCCTCGTCGGCCTCGCCGGCTGCGACAAGTCGCTGCCCGGCATGATGATGGCAATGGTCCGCCTCAACGTGCCCTCGATCTTCATTTACGGCGGCTCGATCCTGCCTGGCAATTTCCGGGGACAGCAGGTCACCGTGCAGGACATGTTCGAGGCGGTCGGCAAGCACTCGGTCGGCGCCATGTCGGACGAGGACCTCGACGAGATCGAGCGCGTGGCGTGCCCCTCGGCGGGCGCCTGTGGTGCGCAGTTCACCGCCAACACCATGGCGACCGTCTCGGAAGCCATTGGCCTCGCGCTGCCTTACTCGGCCGGTGCTCCGGCACCGTATGAAATCCGCGACGCCTTCTGCATGACCGCGGGCGAAAAGGTGATGGACCTGATCGCTCAAAATATCCGGCCGCGCGACATCGTCACCCGCAAGGCGCTGGAGAACGCGGCCGCTGTGGTCGCGGCGTCTGGCGGCTCTACCAATGCTGCGCTGCACCTGCCGGCGATCGCGCATGAGTGCGGCATCAAGTTCGACCTGTTCGACGTCGCCGAAATCTTCAAAAAGACACCATATATCGCGGATTTGAAGCCGGGTGGCCGTTATGTCGCCAAAGACATGTTTGAAGTAGGTGGCATACCGCTTCTGATGAAGACGCTGCTCGACAACGGATTTCTCCACGGTGACTGCCTCACCGTCACCGGTCGAACGATCGCCGAAAACCTCAAGAGCGTGAAATGGAATCCGCACCAGGACGTGGTGCACCCGGCAGACAAACCCATCACCGTCACCGGTGGTGTGGTCGGTCTGAAGGGCAATTTGGCGCCAGAAGGTGCGATCGTGAAAGTCGCGGGAATGTCCAGTCTGAGGTTCACCGGTCCGGCGCGCTGCTTCGACCGGGAAGAGGACGCGTTTGAGGCCGTCCAGAACCGCACCTACCGCGAAGGCGAAGTCATCGTGATCCGCTACGAGGGCCCCAAGGGCGGCCCCGGCATGCGGGAGATGCTCCAGACCACCGCAGCGCTGACCGGGCAGGGCATGGGCGGCAAGATCGCGCTCATCACCGACGGCCGCTTCTCCGGCGCCACCCGCGGCTTCTGCATCGGCCATGTCGGGCCTGAGGCCGCCATCGGCGGCCCGATCGCACTGTTGCAGGATGGCGACATCATCGAGATCGATGCCGTTGCCGGAATCCTTAACGTAAAATTGAGCGACGCCGAGCTCGCGCAACGCAAGACCAAATGGAGCCCTCGCGCGACTAACCATACGTCGGGTGCGCTCTGGAAATATGCTCAGCAGGTTGGACCGGCGGTCGATGGGGCAGTCACCCATCCGGGCGGCGCGCACGAGAAACAGTGTTATGCGGACATCTAGGCGTGCCATAGTTGCGTTTGTGTTGGGGGCTACCGCGCTGGCCGCGCCGGCGCTCGCCTTCGACGGTGCGCCGGTCAATCCGAAGGATGCGACCATTCCCGTCGTGACCACCTTGCCCGGTGCCGCGGGTGCGGTGCGCAAGTCGGTGGCGCCGGTCGCGCCCCAGGAAACCTCGCTCAGCGCCCTGCAATATGCTGCCGAGGGCGGTCACCCCATCGCGCAGTGGAAGCTCGGCCGCATGTACGCCAGTGGCGATGGCGTGGCCCAGGACGACGTGCGTGCGTTCGAATATTTCACCCGGATCGCGAATGCGCATGCCGAGGACAGCCCGTCGGCGCCGCAGGCGCAGGTCGTGGCCAACGCCTTCGTCGCGCTCGGCCGCTATTATCTGAGCGGCATCCCGAACTCGAAGGTCAAGGCCGACCCGGACCGGGCGCGGGAGATGTTCTCCTATGCCGCCTCCTATTTCGGCAACGCGGATGCCCAGTACGATCTCGCCCGGCTCTATCTGAAGACGCCGGACGCCTCGCGCGAGGATTTCCGCTACGGCGCGCGCTGGCTCGGCCTCGCGGCCCAGAAGGGCCAGCATGAGGCCCAGGCGCTGCTGGGGCAGATGCTGTTCAATGGCGACCGCCTGCCGCGCCAGGCCGCGCGCGGCCTGATGTGGCTGACGCTCGCGCGTGACAGCGCCGGCACTGATGAGACCTGGATCAAGGAAAACTACAACCGCGCCTTCGCCAAGGCCTCGGACGACGACCGCGCCATGTGCCTGCAAATGCTGGAGCAATGGGTGCAGGGCCGCCACGAATAGGCGAGGTCCGTAGGACGGGCAAAGGCGCCTTGGCGCCGTGCCCACCCATCTGATCAGCGCTTACGCCGCCTCCAGATCCAAATCCGCCCACACCGGTACGTGATCCGACGGCTTCTCCCAGGCCCGCACATAGCTGTCGATGCCGACATTGGCGAGCCGATCGCTGGCCTGTGGCGATAGCAGCAGATGGTCGATGCGCAGGCCCTGGTTCTTCTGCCAGGCCCCGGCCTGGTAGTCCCAGAACGTGTACAGCCCGGGCTCGTCGGTGACCGCGCGCAGTGCATCGGTCAGGCCGAGGCCGAGCAGGGACTGAAAACTCTCCCGCGTCTCCGGCTTGAACAGCGCGTCCTCGGTCCAGGCCGCGGGATTGTGGACGTCGCGGGCATGCGGAATGACGTTGAAGTCACCTGCGAGGATCAGTGGCTCCTCGGTCTTGAGGCGCTCCTTCGAATACTCAAGAAGCCGCGACATCCATTTGAGCTTGTAGGGATATTTCTCGGTCCCAACCGGGTTGCCGTTGGGCAGATAGAGACAGGCGATGCGCAGCACACCGCGCTTGAGCGTCACCACGCCCTCGAGGAAACGGGCATGCGCATCCTCGTCGCCCCCGGCAAGCCCCGACTTGGTCTCATCGAACTTGAGCTTGGAGAGCAGCGCTACGCCGTTGAACGTCTTCTGCCCGTGGGTCACCACGTTGTAGCCGAGCGCCTCGATCTCCAGCCGCGGGAAGGCTTCGTCGACGCATTTGATCTCCTGCAGGCAGACGACGTCCGGCTGGCACTCCTTCAGCCAGGTCAGCAGGAGATCGATCCGCTGCCGGACCGAATTCACATTCCAGGTGGCAACTCTGATGGGCATGGGCGAGGGCTCCGGGCAGGGGTCATGGTTAGAACAAAATGCAAACGTGCCCGTCAAGGACGCCGCAAAATCTCCCACAAAATTAACCCGGCTTAAGCCGGCCTTGGGCCATTGATACCGAAAAGGTTTTTCGAATGGGATGGCCGGACAAATCAACACAGCGCGCTGAGCCACAAGACGGCCTGATCGGCGCGTTCCTGTACTGGCTTGGCGGCTTCGCGATCGAGGACGGCCTGACTGCCGGTCTCAGCGAGCGCGAGCTGCGCCGCATCCGCGCTAAGCAGATCGACGCCGTGACGCGGGCAATCCCGGTGACGATGGCCGTCACCATGCTGAACGTCGCCATCGTGCTGATCCTGTTCTGGGGCCGGGGCTGGAACGATTTCCTCGCGATCTGGGGCATGACGCTTGCCGCCACCGCCTCGCTCGCGGTGAGGGCGTGGCGGCGCGCGCAGCAGAATCCGCCGCAGGAAGCTTCACGCCGCGCGGCGCGGCAAATGATGCGGCAGGCATTCTTCCTGGCTGCGATCTGGGGCACGCTGCCGCTCGCATTGTTCAGCCGCGTCGGGCCGACCGGCCAGCTGATCCTGGCCTGCCTGATGGTCGGCATGATGTCCGGCGGCGCCTTCACGCTGTCGACCTTTCCGCGCGCCGGTCTTGTCTATCTCGCGACCATGACAATCGCCTGCGCCGGCGCGATGCTGTTGTGCGGTGCTGGTCCGTATGCCCTGACCGCAATGTTCCTGCTGCTGTTCGCGTTCTTCATGGCGCGCAACATCGTCTCGCAGGGCAATCTGTTCCTCGGCAATCTCAAGGCCCAGCGCGAGCTCGAACGCCAGACGGAGATCATCTCGCTGCTGCTGAAGGATTTTCAGGAGAACGCCAGCGACTGGCTGTGGCAGACCGATGCCGAAGGGCATCTCACCGACGTGCCGCAACGCTTCGCCGACGTCGCGCAATTGCCGCTGCCGCTGCTGAAGGGATCGTCTTTCGCCGACGTGCTCGACATGCTGTGCCCCGAAGACAAGGCGGCGGCCTACAATGTCGTTGGCCTGATGGAGCACGCCGAGCCGCTGCACGAGATGAACCTCACGGTCGTTACGGGCGGCGAGGCGCGGCTGTGGTCGCTGACGGCGAAGCCGGCCTATGACCGTGACGGCCAGTTTCTCGGCTATCGCGGTTTCGGCCGCGACGTCACCGAGCGCTGGCGCGCGGAAAAGGCCGAGGCCGAGAGCCGCGCGAAGTCGGATTTTCTCGCCGTGATGAGCCACGAGATCCGCACGCCGATGAACGGTGTGCTCGGGCTTGCCAGCATGCTGCTCGAAACAAAACTCGATCCGGAGCAGCGCGAAGCCGTCACCACGATCTGGGAGTCCGGCGACAACCTCCAGCGCATCCTCAACGACATCCTCGATCTGTCCAAGCTCGAGGCCGGGCGCTTCGCGTTCGAGGCGATCGACTTTGCGCCGCAGACGCTGGTCGAGACGGTCGCGACCGTGGTGCGCGCAAGCGCCAAGAGCAAGGGGCTCGCGATCAAGATCGAGCTCGATCCGAACCTGCCGCCGACGCTGCGTGGCGACGTCGCGCGCATCCGCCAGGTGCTGCTCAATCTCGCATCCAATGCGGTGAAGTTCACCGACCAGGGCGAGGTGACGATCAAGGCCATCTGCCAGGCGCGCCGCGATCTGCTCGCGACCGTTGAATGGACCGTGACGGACAGCGGCATCGGCATTGCACCCGAGAAGCTCGGGCAGTTGTTCTCGGATTTCGCCCAGGCCGATGCCTCGATCAGCCGCCGCTTCGGCGGCACCGGACTGGGGCTCGCGATCTCCCGGCGCATCGTCGAGCAGATGGGCGGCACGATCGGCGTCACCTCGACGCCGGGCGAGGGCTCGACCTTCCGCTTCACGCTGGTGCTGCCGTGGAGCCAGGCGCAGACGTCCAGTCAGGATTCGGGCCGCGATGAAGCCGACGACCTCAAGGCGCGCATCGCAAGCCTCGACCGGCCGCTGAAGGTGCTGGTCGCCGAGGACGATGCCGTCAACCGCATGGTCGTGAGCAAGATGTTAGGAGCCTTCGACGTCGAGCTCCGGGTCGTCGCCGACGGCGTCGAGGCCGTCGCGGCTGTCTCCGAAGGCGATTACGACATCGTGCTGATGGACGTGCGCATGCCCGAGATGGATGGGCTTGCCGCGACCCGGGCGATCCGCGCGGAAGGCGGCCGCTTCGATGCCCTGCCGATCATCGCGCTGACCGCCAACGCCTTCCCCGAAGACGTCAAGATCTGCCGCGAGGCCGGCATGTCGGACTTCCTGGCGAAGCCGCTACGGAAACCGGCGCTGGCCGCGGCCCTGCTCCGCGGGCTGGACGGTCACGTGATGGCAGAGGACGCACCGCTCCAGCCGGATCTGATGCCGGTCGATGTCGAGTGGACGGACGAGGAAAGGCAGATGGCGGGCGCTTGAAGCTTTCCATAGACTCGCCCGGCGACCGCCTTCAGGCGCTCGACCGAGCCGGACTCCGGATGCGGCTTGACCGGCGCGAGCATCCCTTTAGCCCCCAGCATAAGCGAAGGTCGAAAGCCGAAAAAAAGAAGGGCGGATAATCCAAAAATTTCTTTACCTAGCCCACTCAAAAACGTCGATCGTAACCTTGGTGATACGAAGCGCCAATGCGTAGGCGAGCACGAATGGCCACACGACCCATTGGCCAAGCCCCAACATGATTTCAGCTTCCTCGTTCAACCCCTTCGCGGTTGCTTCGAACTTGGGTGCGCCCTTCATGTAGTCGCGCCAGCTCTCAAGCCGAATCTCAAACACAGACAACGAAGAGAATATCGAGGGCTTTTCGCGAAGCTTCTCAAGGGTGAACAACCCTCCATATGGAAGCGTGACTTCGTTTCGAAACCTACCTTCGAGAGCATCGATCTGTTCGGCCGACAGGTTTGGTCGAATCTCCGCCGCGATTCTTTTGATACCCTCGCATGGCTGAGCCGAGAACTTCGCTATCGACCCGCACAAGAACTCGGAGAGATACGCAGCAGATTTTTCGACATCAGATCTAAACGGCGCTTCGCCCTCTTGATGGACCTTCACGGACATTCGCGACAGGGTGAGATCGCGCTGACCAGTGTACCCAACCGCAAACAGGAAGAGGCCGATCGTTGCGGCGCCAAGGTACCAATAATCAATTCTTCGTACCTTCCTCTGCGACAGGTTCGGCTCCGAAGCGTAGTGCGCATGTGACGCTAGGAGAAACCACAGGAAAGCAAGAGCTAGCTCTGTCACGAACCCTACCTCCGCGCGGTATGCGAAAAATAGGGCAACTGGCAATACGAAGAAGCCCAACGTCGAAACGTATACGATGATACGCCGTCCCCGCGGAAAGCGTTGCACTGCGTCGATGAATTCGCGAAAGGTCTTAGGCCGGTTCGTTGGTTCTGGCACAATCTCGGTCATGTTTGGCGCTATTGATATTTGCGTCGTTTGAAGGCTGCGACATCTGCCGTAGTCAGCTTGAACCATTCCCCGTTTGCGCGGCGATCGGCGAAGCGCCGATGCCAATACGCCTCGATTCCCGAAGGGTCATCGGTGCGGATCGCGTGAACGAGGTTCGCAGCTTCAGGCAGCGCAATACGGATTTCCTTCATGCGGCGTTCGATCTCGTCGCTGCGACCAATCTTGTAGTGAGCGCCGGACTTGATCAAATAGACGAGCCCCTCCAGCACCGTGCTGCCAGAGACTTTCGCTGTTTCGCTGCCCAACATGTCGGCGATATCGCGCAGATCAGGCTTGCCGTCCACCCACGCTCGGAGGTTCGACAAGAGATCGTCTTTGGACCCGAAGTGCGTGAAGATGGCTTTGGCGCTCGGCACCTCCGCATTCGTCTTGCGATACAGCGCGAGTTCGCTGGAGGTGGGCAAGTGTCCGTAGTGTCTCGCTACCTCGATATATCGTTGCAAGATGATGCCGGTTTCTGATTTGCCTTGCCACTGGTTAGGAGCAAAGCCCGCTTCCTTAAGCGCATCGCTCCAACGAGCCCAATAAATGCCCCGCCAAGTATGTTCGCGAATACCGGTTTCTCGCTCGAACAACTGACTTCCGGGCGGCTGACCATCATTCGCGTCTGCCAGTCTTCGTATGTCTCGAAGAATAGTCTCTCGCACGGATCATCTTTCCTCAGCATCCCAGCCCCCAATAGTTACAACGGTTTAGGCTTGTCCGCCAAGCGCGACCCGTTTAGGTTGCTCTGCCGCGAGAGCCCAACGAAAGCGGCTTTTAGCCCGTCGGGGTTTCGGGGAGGCGATCGATGGCCGGCACAACGCTGAAGACGCTTGGCATCTGTATGGCTCTCGCTGTCGGTGCAGTCTATTACAATTACGGCACGCTTTCGCCGTGCGATGCGCTCCGCGAGACCGTCCGCCGACAAGACGACCTAGCGCGCGTGATGCCCGACGCCATCGTCGATTTCGGAATGACAGCTCAGTATGGGAAACTCTCGCCGGGCCGCTGCCTCGCCGTGCTTGTCGGCGGAAAGGCAATGGCCGCGCCAGCCCCGGCCGCTCCTTCTGCGTCGCAAGCGCTCGCGCCGGGTTCATCGCGGGCTGAGCCGCCAACGTTTCAGACGGCCGGCAATCAAGCTGCGGCAGCAATCAACGAATGCCGGGCAAAGCGCTTATCCGGGGAGCTGAAGAGCTTCACCGCATCCGCCCAGTGCTCCGGCCCGCGTATCATCGAAGCCTTCAGGAAGGCGAGCTACCGCTACATGGATTTGGTGAGCCTGATGGTTGCAAAGCGCGCTCAAATTTCGGAGCGGCTGGATCGTCGCGAAATGTCGGAAGCAGACGCCAACGTTGCTTTCCAACAAGCTTTCAGCGAGGTGGTCACAGCCGAAAAGATGCGCGACGCGGCGCGGCAATGAACGGCGAAAGCGGGAAAGGGACCTTGACGCTCAAATTTATCCGTATATTGCCGACCGCCGCCGAAACACGGAGGCAGGCAATGAAGCTGAGTAAGGGAAAGGCCGGCAAAGAACCTCGATCCGTCACGTTCTCAATTGATTTCAGCAAGTACCGGCAGCTCTCGATCCTGGCGTGACAGAAGAAAGACACTACGCTTTGAACTGGCTTATCGGACACAAGGAACAGACGTGGGATCATGTCGCGACACCTAACACTTCATTGAGCGATGCGTCTGCGGGCGGCTCGCTAGCGGCGCTCAACCTGGGGTCTTCTATCGTATTTTTGGGTGAGTGGCGCGCCACGGCCGATGAAGATGGCACTACTGCTTCGCCGTGGCGCCATGACGACGGCGCCAAGCGCGAGCTGCTCGATGTTCATGCGCTGCGGCTGCCTGACACTACGCCGATCGGAGGGTTGTGCCGACGAATTGGCTCTGGCATAATATGCCATAGCTGCCCATGTTTCGAATGGCCCGAGAGGACGTCGATGCCAACCAAAAACGTTGTGCTGACGAAACGGCAGGAAGAACTTATTGAAACCCTCGTCAAGTCCGGGCGCTATCAGAACGCCAGCGAGGTGTTGCGCGAAGGATTGCGACTTGTGGAGCAACGCGCAGCCGAGGATGCGAGCAGGCTGAAAGCCCTGCGGGCAGCCGCTCGCGTCGGAATCGACGCATTGGAGAGGGGCGAGTTCAAGGAATTTGAAACCGCAGGAGACCTGCACGCTTATTTGAATGATCTCTCGGAGAAGGTTATTTCCCGAACATCGGAATAGTCACCTCATGGCCGAGCAGAAATGGCGTGTTCGTCTCGGCGGAGCCGCAGAGCTCGATTTTGCGAATATCCTGAAATGGACCACCGAGAATTTCGGCCCCCGACAGTCTCGAATCTATCGGGACACGCTCGTTCGGGCGATCGCCGAACTCGCGAACGGCCCTGACGTTGCGGGGTCCAGGGCCGGCGACGAGATCATGCGGGGTCTGCGCACGCTCCACATCGCGCGACACGGACGGCGCGGAAGTCACTTCTTGATGTACCGGGTTGCAACCAAAACGACCATCGAAATTGTTCGCATTCTGCACGACAGAATGGACCTTCAACGCCACATTCCATCGGCTACCGACGAGAGCGGGAAATAGCTCGCGCGCAAGGCGACCGCAAATCCGGATATTCCAGCGTGCTCTGGCGTCGGGTCGTAAAATGGCGCGCCACGGCCGATGAAGATGGGAACGACTGCTTCGCCGTGGCGCTATGATGCTGGAGCCAGCGGTGCGCTGCAATCGGCAAAACTGCGATTGCCGGCGCTATGCGTCGCGGACGCTGCCTTCGATTTCAGGAGGGGGGTCCGGTTACTCTTCCTGGCAAGTCCCCAGCGCGGCCAATGTTGAACCCATTGGGGAATCAGAACGTCCAAAGCGCCAGGACAGAGCTTTCTGAACAAGGCGACTGAGTAGACACCGGTTACCAAGATTCTGACCCGATCGATTCGCGCCGACCGTCTCATCTGGGCAGCCTTGATGGTGAGGAGAAAACGTTCGATGCAGGAAGCAAGAATGGCCGCAGCCCATGAGCCGGCGGATCGCCTGGCTCGATGGATCGTGCTCGTCGCTTTGCTTTGTCTTGCGACCGTTCTGATCTGCGTATGGGTGTTGACTCGCGACTACCGGATTCCCGCCGTCCTCGCTTCATCGGCCGTCGGGCTGGCGGCCGGCATCGCGTGCCACGAATTTGGACATATGCTGTGCGCTGTGCTCCTGTCAGCTCCAGTCCAACTGGTGTCGATCGGCATCGGCCCAGTGCTGTGGCACTGCCGAATCGGCGAAACCCGATTTGAGCTGCGTGCGGTGCCTTGTGCGGGCTTCGTGCGGTGCTATCCGCAGCCCATCGTCAACAGGCTTTCGAGGCTGCTCTTTCTGCTCGGCGGCGTGCTGGGGAATGTCGTGCTGATCGGCCTCGTGAGCGCGATCCGTTCGGCAGTCGTGCCGGACCCCGGGCACGATTACGTCAGTCCGATCGCATTCGTCCAATATTACTACATCATCGTGAATTTGGTGCCCTTCTGGACCACGGCGGGCGGTGTCCGGACCGGCAGCGATGGCCTGCAGCTTCTGCTGCTCGCGTGTGGAACCGTGTCTGGCGCGTCCTCGCGAGATCCGAACTTTCTGGAATGAATGGCAGCGCTATGGACCATCGGACGGGGGAGGCCGGCCGAGCTGGGGGATCTCGCGATGATCGTACCTTACCCCTGTTTTGCCCGACGCGTCAAATGATTTTCGAAAAAGCCGAAACGAGCCGCGCCGGCTTCCAGGCTACTGTGCATGGGGTTGTTTTGCAGATTTTGATTTCGGCTAGATCGAGAAGCTGGTCCCGCAGCCGCAGGACGCGGTCGCGTTGGGATTGTTGACGCGGAACGAGGCGCCGATCAAATCGTCGACAAAGTCGACCTGCGAGCCCGCCAGAAACGGCTGCGATGCGGAATCGACCAGCACCACCGCGTTCTCCTGCTCGATGACGAGATCGTCGTCGGTGCGGTCGCGGTCGATGTCGAACTTGTATTGGAAGCCGGAGCAGCCGCCGCCCTCGACCGAGATGCGCAGCATCGCGCCTATGCCTTCGCCCTTGAGGATCTCCCCAATCCGGCGTGCGGCTCGGTCACTGATGGTCACAGCAGTCGTCATAGCCCGTCTCCGATAGGTCCGCGGTCATACCAAATTCACTTGGCAGATTCACTTGGCCAATTCATGTGGTATCCCGCGTCCGGCATAGTTAAGTGCAAGGATACGCAGAATCAAATGGATAGGGACTAAATTCGTCGTGTCCGTCGGAATGGCAGCCCCCCGTGCGCCCTATGCCTGCGACCCCGATCGCAGCCGTGGCCGGCTGTTTGCCGAGCCCCCGAGCCGGACCCGGAGCCCGTTCCGGCGCGATTGCGACCGCGTGATCCATTCGACCGCGTTTCGCCGCCTGAAGTACAAGACCCAGGTGTTCGTGTTCCATGAGGGCGACCATTACCGCACCCGGCTGACCCATTCGCTGGAGGTGGCGCAGATTGCCCGCGCGCTGGCGCGCCAGCTTGGGCTCGACGAGGATCTCACGGAAACCCTGGCGCTCGCCCACGACCTCGGCCATCCGCCATTCGGCCATGCCGGCGAGCGGGCGCTGGACGCCTGCCTGAAGGATTTCGGCGGCTTCGACCACAACGCCCAGGCACTCCGCGTCGTCGGCTCGCTGGAGCACCGCTATCCCGAGTTCGACGGGCTGAACCTGACCTGGGAGTCGCTCGAGGGCATCGTCAAGCACAACGGTCCGCTGACCGATCGCAGCGGCGCGCCGGTCGGGCGCTATCGCGACCATGGCGTCCCCGTCGGCATCGCCGACTATATCAAGACCTACGATCTCGAACTCTGGAGCTTCGCCTCGCTGGAGGCCCAGGTTGCTGCGATTGCCGATGACATTGCCTACGATGCCCACGATATCGACGACGGCCTGCGCGCCGGCCTGTTCCACCTCGATGATCTCAAGGTGATGCCGCTCACTGCGGAGATCATTGCCGAGACCTCGGCGCACTATCCCGACCTCGAAGAAGTCAGGCGCGGGGCTGAGCTCGTGCGCGAGCTGATCTCGCATCTGATCGGAGCGGTGTTTGCTGAAGCCCAGAAGAACATTGTCGGCGTCAGCCCGCAATCGGCCCAGGACGTGCGCCAGCAGAGCCGGGCGCTGATCGCTTTCCCGGCCGAGGCCGCCGAGGAGGAGGCCGCCATCAAGCGATTTCTCTATGGGCACATGTACCGCCACAAGCGGGTGATGCGGGTGATGGCGGAGGCGGAACAGATCCTGTTCGACCTGTTCGCAAAGTACCTGACATCGCCGGCCGACCTCCCGCCGGAATGGTTGGTCGGGGCGGAGGCGGACGATGAGGGCGACCGGGCCCGCCGGATCGGCAATTTCATTGCCGGAATGACCGACCGCTTCGCCCTGACCGAGCACCAGCGGCTCTTTGACTCGACCCCGGATTTGCGTTAGGCGGCGCCCATGCCCGACACATCCTCTGCACCGCATTTGTTCGCCGACGTGCTCGCACGCGTGCACGCCGCCTGCCGGGCGCTCGCAGCGGAAGCCAGCTGGCCCGAGGGCATCGATTTCTCGCGCGTGGTCGTCGAGCCGCCGCGCGATGCGACCCATGGTGACATGGCGACCAACGCCGCCATGGTGCTTGCGAAAGAGGCAAAGGCAAAGCCTCGTGACCTCGCCGAGCGGATCGCCGAGCGGCTTCGCACGGATGCGCTGATCGCCAAGGTCGACGTCGCCGGTCCCGGCTTCATCAATCTGTCGCTGAAGCCCGCCGCCTGGGCCGAGGCGCTGCGGACGGTGCTGCGCGAGGGCGCCGATTACGGCCGCGTCCGCGGCGGCTCCAAGGTCAACGTCGAATACGTCTCCGCCAATCCGACCGGGCCGATGCATGTCGGCCATTGCCGCGGCGCCGTGTTCGGTGACGCGCTGGCAAGCCTGCTTCAGTTCGGCGGCCACGACGTCACCCGCGAATATTACATCAACGATGCCGGCGCTCAGGTCGATGTGCTCGCGCGTTCCGCCTTTCTCAGGTACCGCGAGGCGCTTGGCGAGGACATCGGTGCGATCCCTGAAGGCCTCTATCCCGGCGACTACCTGAAGCCGGTGGGTGCAGCGCTGGCGAAGGAGTACGGCGACAAGCTGCTCGCGATGAGCGAGGCGCAATGGCTGCCGACGGTGCGGGCCAAGGCGATCGCGATGATGATGGACGAGATCAAGGACGATCTCGCCGCGCTCAACATCCGCCACGACGTGTTCTTCTCGGAGCGCTCGCTGATCGAGACCGGCAACAATAACAATAAGGTCGCCGAAACCATCGATTTCCTGAAGGCCAAGGGCGACATCTATGAAGGCCGCCTGCCGCCGCCGAAGGGCGCGCCGGTCGAGGACTGGGAAGACCGCGAACAGCTGCTTTTCAAGGCGACCGCCTACGGCGACGACGTCGATCGTCCGCTGATCAAGTCGGACAATTCCTATACCTATTTCGCCTCCGACATCGCCTACCACAAGAACAAGTTCGACCGTGGTTTTGCGGAGATGATCGATGTCTGGGGCGCAGATCATGGCGGCTACATCAAGCGCATGCAGGCGGCGGTGAAGGCGACGACCTCCGGCATGGGCGCGCTCGACGTCAAGATTGTCCAGCTCGTAAAACTGCTGCGCAATGGCGAGCCTGTGAAAATGTCCAAGCGGAGCGGGGACTTCGTCACCTTGCGTGAGGTGGTGGATGAAGTCGGCCAGGACGCCGTCCGCTTCATGATGCTCTACCGCAAGAACGACGCGGTGCTCGACTTCGACCTCGCCAAGGTCATGGAGCAGTCGCGCGACAACCCGGTGTTCTACGTTCAATACGGCCACGCCCGCGGCCACTCGATCTTCCGCAACGCGCGGACCGAAGTGTTCCCGGAACTGCCGGGGGACTCGGGCAAGAGGATCGCCTGGCTCAGCGAGTCGGCCGTGGAACGGCTGTCCGACCCGGTGGAACTCGATCTTCTCAAGCGCCTCGCAATTTATCCGCGCATGCTGGAAGCCGCCGCCGCAGCGCACGAGCCGCACCGTATTGCCTTTTATCTCTATGACTTAGCGAGCGAATTTCACGCACTTTGGACGAAGGGGCGCGATTTGCCCTATTTACGCTTCATTATCAATAATGATGCAGATCTAACGAAGGCGCGACTGGCCATGGTCCAGGGCGTCGTCTCTGTCCTGGCATCGGGCCTCGCCATCCTCGGCGTCCATGCTCCGGACGAGATGCGGTAGTTTGGGGCGAACTACTTAAGGGGAATATTGGGGGGTACCGGCAGAAGCCGGATCGCTTAGACTTGGTTGAAAGCCTTGTGGGTCGAAAGCCGTGCCTTGGTCGAGGGGCGCGCGGCTTTCCCGAAGGGACGCATCATCACGATGGCCGAACGATATCAGAACAGACCGTTTCCCTCCGATGACTATGGTCGCGGTGGCGATCAGCATGGCAAGGCGGAGAACGATCCCTTGGCCGAGCTCGCCCGCCTGATCGGACAGACCGATCCGTTCGCAGCGCAAGGTCGTCCAGGTGCGCAGCCGGCAGCAACGCCAGCTTATCAGGACGACAGTTATTCGCAGGACGGCTATCAGCAGGATTACGCCGAGCAGGCCGCCGCGCCTCAACCGGGTCCGCCGTCATGGATGCGGCGCGCCAACGTGCAACCGCAGCCGGCGTCCGAGCCTGACTACCCCGTCGCCGTGAATCCCGTTCATCCGCTGCATCGCTATTCAGCCCAGCCGGCTGCGCCGGAGCCTGAGTTTCAACAGCCGCAGGCCTATCAGGACCGCGCCTACCAGGATCAGACTTACCAGCATCAGGCCTACCAGCATCCGGAGCAGGCCCAGGAGCAAGCCTACGAGGCGCCGTACGAGCAGCCCGATCCGGCGCGCTACGACGACGCGCTCTACGGGCGGCTGGAGTCGGGTGAGCAGGATTTTCAGCGAGAGCCGGCCTATCCGGACGATCCTTACGCGTTCCAGAGCGATTATCCCGAGGCCGATCTCGACGAGCCCAGGAAGTCGCGCGGCGGCATGATGACCGTCGCCGCGATCCTCGCGCTGGCCGTGGTCGGAACTGGCGCTGCCTTCGCCTACAAGACCTATATCGGATCGCCCCGCAGCGGCGAGCCGCCGATCATCAAGGCCGACAACACGCCGACCAAGATCGTGCCGGCGCCGTCGGATTCGTCGGCCAAGGTGCCCGACCGCATGGTGAGCGGTGACGGCAGCGAGAAGATCGTGCCGCGCGAGGAAGCGCCCGTCGACGTCAACGCCAAGGCGGCTGGTCCGCGCGTGGTGTTTCCGCCGCTGAACCCAAATGCGAATCCGCCGCCGGTTGCGAGCGTGTCGCCGTCCGCCATTCCGCCGTCGAATGCCGGTCCGACCCCGAGCAACGGGACGATGCCGAACGCCGCGCCGCGCTCGATCAAGACCGTGGCTGTCAAGGGCGACCAGACCGACAGCGCCGTGCCACAGGCCGCCGCACAGTCAGCGGCCAAGCCGGCCGCGCCGCCGAAGCCGGTCGCCGCACCGGCTCCGCCGCGTACGCCGCCGACCTCGGCCAATGCCAGCGCCAACCAGCCGCTCTCGCTGGCGCCGCAAGCCGAACCGCCGCAGCGTATGGCCGCGAACAATCCGACCCAAATTGCACCCGCGCCCAGTGGCGGTGGCGGCTTCGTCGTGCAGGTTTCCTCGCAGCAGAGCGAGGATAGTGCCGCCGCGTCCTACCGGGTGCTGCAGAGCAAATATGGCAGCGTCCTCGGCGGCCGCTCGCCGGTTATCAAGCGCGTCGATCTGACCGATAAGGGCAAAGGTATCGTCTACCGCGCCTTCGCCGGACCGTATGGCTCGGCGGACGAGGCGGTGCAGGCCTGCAACAATCTGAAGTCGGCTGGCCTGCCGTCCTGCTTCGTCCAGAGGAATTAGCGGCCGTTTCCTTGACCCTCTCCCGGGGCGGGGTTAATCGGCCCTATGAGCACGCGGGCCTTCGATACCGGCGTATCCGGAACGGAACTGACCGCCGCCGAGCGGACGTTTGGCCGCGCCCAATGCCCATGGGACTTCAATCCCTTCAGGCGTAGCATCGAAGTTTCCACGCAAGTCACGGTGCTGCTTAGGGAATTGACGGTCACGAGGGTCGCCGCGGCCAATCTCGGCGGTCTCAGCATTCCCGTGGATGGCGCTGCCGATCCCGCCCATCCGGTGACGACTTCTGCGACAATGATTGCTCGGGTGATTCGCCGCGCAATCGGGTTCCAGGGTTTGTTAATGAGTGATGACGTGTCGATGAACGCGCTGGCGGGAGGCATCGCCGAGCGAATTCGCGCCATGTTCGCGGCCGGCTGCGACACGACGCGCCACAGCAATGACAATGCGGAACTGGACGCATTGACCGCAACCACGGCATCCGCATGACCGCAGAAATCCTATCGTTTGAAACCGGGCGGCCCGCAGAGCTGGCCGAGGGCGAGCCGGCGTTGGTGGTTGACGTCGAGGGCTATGAAGGCCCGCTCGACCTTCTGCTCGCGCTGGCGCGGCAGCAGAAGGTCGATCTTGCCAAGATCTCGATCCTGGCGCTGGCGGACCAGTACCTTCACTTCATCGAAGCTGCGCGAAAGATCCGGCTTGAGCTTGCCGCGGACTATCTCGTCATGGCGGCCTGGCTGGCCTTCCTGAAGTCGCGCCTGCTGCTGCCGGAGCCGCCGAGTGCGGAGGGTCCGAGCGCCGAGGAAATGGCAACTGCGCTCGCCAACCGGCTGCGCCGCCTGGAAGCCATTCGCGAAGCCGCCAACCGGCTGATGAACAGGCCGCAGCTACAGCGGGACATCTTCCCGCGCGGCGAGCCGGAGCAGATCGCCGAGATCCGGCATCCGAAATATACCGCGACGCTGTACGACCTGCTCACGGCCTATGCCTCGCAGCGCCAGTCGCGCGTGCTGGCGAGCGTGCATCTGGCCAAGCGCACGGTGTGGTCGCTGGCCGAGGCGCGCGCCACGCTGGAGCGGCTGGTCGGGAGCATCACCGAGCAGGACGATTGGGGCGTGCTCGACGATTTCCTGATCCGTCACGTCGCCGACCCGACGCAGCGCGCGACGGTGTTCGCCTCGAGCTTCGCCGCCGCGCTCGAGCTGGTGCGTGAAGGTCAGCTCGAGCTGAACCAGAAACAGGCGTTTGCGCCCATCTATTTCCGGAAAGGGCGCCCGAAACCGGTCGTGGACGCAGCTCCTGCGCCCGATGCGCCGGTCGGTTAAGTGCAAGAAGGAGAAGCTGCCATGGCAAGCCTGGCTGAAGTGCGGGTAGAAGAGGCCGAGCCGATGGAGAACGAATCCCAGGCACGTCCCGAAGAATTGCGGCTGCTGGAAGCGCTGCTGTTTGCTTCGAATGAACCACTGGACACGGCGACGCTCGCCAAGCGCATGCCCGAGGGCGTCGACGTCAAGGCTGCGCTCGAGCAACTCCAGGCCGACTACGCCTTGCGCGGCGTGAACCTGGTGCGGGTCGCCAACAAATGGACGTTCCGCACGGCCGGCGATCTCGCCTGGCTGATGACGCGCGAGAGCACCGAGACCCGCCGCTTGTCGCGTGCGGCGATCGAGGTGCTGGCGATCATCGCCTACCACCAGCCGGTAACACGGGCCGAGATCGAAGAGATCCGCGGCGTGGTGACCTCCAAGGGCACGCTCGACGTGCTGCTGGAGACCGGCTGGATCAAGCCGCGCGGCCGTCGCAAGACGCCCGGCCGCCCGCTGACCTTCGGAACCACCGAGGACTTCCTGTCGCAGTTCACCCTGGAACAGCTTGGCGATCTGCCGGGCCTGGAAGAGCTGAAGGGCACAGGTCTGCTGGATTCGCGCCTGCCGACCGGCTTCAGCGTGCCGACGCCGTCGGATGACCCGCAGCTGCGCGAGGACGAGGATCCGCTGGAACCGGGCGAGGACCTCGATCTGACACTGGCGCCGGCGGTCGAGCCCGAAACACCGCCGGAAGGCGGCAATGAGGGCGGCGAGGGCAGAAGCGAGGAGTGATCCTGCGGCCCTTTGGCGGATCCCCTGCGACCAGTTAACACTAGGCAAGATTACGTAGCGCCAACAGCGAATTGGCGCTGCCTTGGTCCTTGTTTTTGAGGCCTGCGAAGCCTACGTTTCGGTCAAGATCGGCCGGGTCCCGGCCATGCGCGTTTGGAGGGTTGCAGGATGGGTTCGCTTAGCATTTGGCACTGGATCTTGGTGATCGCAGTGGTCCTGCTGCTGTTCGGCCGCGGCAAGATTTCGGATCTGATGGGCGACGTGGCGCAGGGCATCAAGGCCTTCAAGAAGGGCATGCAGGACGACGACAAGCCCGCCGAGAAGCAGGAGCCCTCGAAGTCCATCGAGCACAATGCCGCGCCGACCGCGGCGCGATCCGACGTCGGCAGCAAGGCCGTCTGAGCCAGGAGCACGCGAGACGCGGGAAACGGACCCGATCCTGCGCGTGAGGGATTGGGCCGGTCGTGGCTTCGCGTGAACGGAAGACGTCATGTTCGACATCGGGTGGAGTGAGCTGGTTTTGATCGGGGTCGTGGCCCTGGTCGCCATTGGCCCGAAAGAGCTGCCGGGCGTGCTGCGCATGGTCGGCCACTGGATGGGCAAGGCCCGCAAGATGGCCGCCGAATTCCAGGGGCAGTTCCAGGAAGCCATGCGCGAGGCCGAGATGGCCGACCTCAAGAAGAGCTTTGACGAGGTCAAGGAAGCTGCTTCCGGCTTGACCGGCGGCGGTCTGATGACCTCGCTGCAGAAGGACGTCAGCGACGCACTACGCGTCGATGCGCTCGACAAGCCGGCCGAGGCGTCGACCGCGATGACTGTTGTCGAGCCACCGGCAAGTCCGACCACGCCTGAAGCGCCGACTCCGGAAACGTTCGTGGAAGCCGAGGCGCATGCGGCCGTGAACGAGCCGCTCGCCATCACCCGTGAGGTCGAGCAGATACCGGTTGCGCAGGACACTGTTACACAGGACACCGCGCCCGAAGCGATCAAGGACGCCAAAGCGTCATGAGCGACGCCGATATCGAGGCCAGCAAAGCCCCGCTGATGGACCATTTGATCGAGCTGCGGTCGCGGCTGATCAAGGCGCTGCTCGGATTCGGCCTGGCCTTCATCTTCTGCTTCTTCTTCGCCAAGCAGATCTACAACGTGCTGGTCTGGCCGTTCGTGTGGGTCGCAGGCGCCGACAATTCGAAATTCATCTATACGGCGCTGCTGGAATATTTCATCACCCAGCTCAAGCTCGCGCTCTTCGGTGCCGGCTTCATCTCGTTCCCGATCGTCGCCACCCAGATCTACAAGTTCGTGGCGCCCGGCCTCTATAAGCATGAGAAGCAGGCCTTCCTGCCATATCTGGTCGCAACCCCGTTCTTCTTCGTGCTGGGCGCGGCGCTGGTCTATTTCGTCGTGCTGCCGATGCTGGTGCGCTTCTCGCTCGGCATGCAGCAGGCCGGCAGCGACGAGACCGCGCAGATTCAGCTTCTGCCCAAGGTCGGCGAATATTTGTCGCTGATGATGTCGCTGATCTTCGCCTTCGGCATCGCCTTCCAGCTGCCGGTGATCCTGACGCTGCTCGGGCGGATCGGCATCATCACGTCAAAGATGCTGCGTGAAAAACGCCGCTATTTCATCGTGCTCGCCTTCATCATCGCGGCCGTCCTGACGCCGCCGGACATCCTCAGCCAGTGCTCGCTTGCGATTCCCCTGCTCGCGCTCTACGAGGGCTCGATCATCGCAGTCTCGATGGTGGAGAAGAAGGCCGCCGCCTCGCAGGCATCCTCGACCACCGGCGCCTCGTCGGACGCCAACCCGGCCGAGTAGGGGCCGCACGCTCGGTGTCATTCCCCGCGGAAGCGGGGAATCCAGTACGCCGCGGCCTATCGAGGAATCACTGGCGCCTCTGGAATACTGGATCATCCGCCTTCGCGGATGATGACAGCTGTGCTAGGTGGACAAACCATTTGCATGAATGCAAATCCCGGATTTGCAGGTTTGCACACTGCCTTAGGACCGCCGCCATGCACGACATCAAATCGATCCGCGACAATCCGCAAGCTTTCGACGCCGGCCTTGCCCGGCGGGGTCTGAAGCCGCTGTCGGCGTCGCTGCTCGCGATCGATGAGCGTCGGCGGGCGTCGATCTTGGCTTCCGAGCAGGCACAGGCGCGGCGCAATGCGGCGTCCAAGGAAATCGGCGACGCCAAGAAGGCCAAGGACGAGGCGCGTGCCGCCAAGCTGATGGCCGAGGTTGCCGAGCTCAAGACCACGATGCCGGAGCTCGAGGCCGCGGCGAAGGCTGCAGACGAGGAGCTGACCAAAGAGCTGTCCGCGATCCCGAACATTCCGTTCGATGAAGTGCCCGACGGCGTCGATGAGCACGGCAATGTCCAGCACCACGTGTTCGGTGTCAGTCGCAACTACGGTTTTGCGCCGAAGCTGCATGACGATCTCGGCACCGCGCTCGGCTACATGGATTTCGAGGCGGCGGCAAAACTCTCCGGCGCGCGCTTCGTGGTGCTGAAGAAGGGGCTGGCGCGCCTTGAGCGCGCGATCGGGCAGTTCATGCTCGACCTGCACACGAATGAGCACGGCTACACCGAGATCAACCCGCCGCTCCTGGTGCGCAACGAGGTGATGTTCGGCACCGGCCAGTTGCCGAAGTTCGAGGACGACCAGTTCTGGGCGATCAAGGGCGAGCTTCTTGCGTCGCCCGATCATGAGCGGCTCAAGACCGAGCGCCTCGGTCTGATCCCGACGGCCGAAGTCTCGCTCACCAACCTCGCGCGCGAATCCATTCTCGACGAGAAGCAACTGCCGATGCGGCTTACCGCGCTGACGCCGTGCTTCCGTGCCGAAGCGGGCGCTGCGGGGCGCGACACCCGCGGCATGATCCGCCAGCATCAGTTCACCAAGGTCGAGCTGGTCTCGATCACGACGCCTGAAACCAGCAAGGACGAGCTGGAGCGGATGCTGTCCTGCGCCGAGCAGGTGCTGCAGAAGCTCGACCTGCATTATCGCGTCATGACGCTCTGCGCAGGGGATATGGGTTTTTCGTCGCAGAAAACCTATGACATCGAAGTATGGATGCCCGGGCAGGGCGAGAGCGGCATGTTCCGCGAAATCTCCAGCTGCTCGGTCTGCGGCGATTTCCAGGCGCGGCGGATGGATGCGCGCTCGCGGGGGCCGGACGGCAAGCCGCGCTTCGTGCACACGCTGAACGGCTCGGGCACGGCGGTCGGCCGCGCGCTGATCGCCGTCATGGAGACCTATCAGCAGGAGGACGGCTCGATTGCCGTCCCGAGCGTGCTTCAGCCTTATATGGGCGGGTTGAAGGTGGTCGCGCGCGAGTAAAGCGTGATTATACGATGTTGCGGCAGAACGTTTGGTTGCGAAGATCGGGCGGCCCGCTATCTTGATGGTGACCAGCGAACGCGAAATCACCGTCCATGGCCTTGCACCGCGACGTCTTCTGGGTCGGCCGACAATGGGCTGTGACCGGTACCGGCATCCAGGCCGTCGACCAGCGCTTGCGTGGCGTGCTGGACATCGACATCGCGCGGCTCTGGGACGACACGTATGTGCAAAGCCGGCGCGCCAAGCCGGGCGTCAATGTCGAGGATTTTGACAAAGCGGTGACGATCGCACGTGAGCGCTTTCCGGAGACACCCGTGTCGGCCCCGTTCATTGCGCAGCTGAAGGCGCTCGGTGCGATCGAGACACCCGTCATCAGCCCCAGTAGTACCGGCGATGCATCTGCGCGCGGAGGGCAAGCTCGCGCGCTTCCTGCCGCAATGGCGCGTCCGCGTGGGATCAATTGCTGCGCTGCGGCGATGAGCAGGGATTACGGGTGAGATCTGCGCCGAAGCCGGTTTGCCTGATCCGCCATAGCCGGATAAGACGGCCTGACCCCAGCTCAGGAATCGACCACCGGCATGCGCATTCTCTGTACCAATGACGACGGCATCCACGCTCCCGGCCTCAAGGTCGTGGAGGAGATCGCACGCGCGCTGTCCGACGATGTCTGGGTGGTGGCGCCTGAGCTCGATCAGTCCGGCGTGTCGCATTCGCTGTCGCTGAACGATCCCCTGCGCCTGCGCGACGTCGGGCCTCGGCACTTCGCGGTGCGCGGCACGCCGACCGACTGCGTCATCATGGGCGCGCGCCATATCCTCGGCGCCAAGCTGCCCGATGTCGTGCTCTCCGGCGTCAACAAGGGCCGCAACGTTGCAGAGGACGTGGTCTACTCCGGTACCATCGCCGGCGCGCTCGAAGGCACCATTCTGGGCATCCCGTCGTTCGCGCTGTCGCAGGAATTCAGCGTCGAGACGCGCGAGCGGCCGCCGTGGGACACCGCGCGCAAATTCGGTCCCGACATCCTGCGCAAGGTGATCAAGGCCGGCATCCCGAAGGACACCGTCATCAACGTCAACTTCCCGTCTTGCGCGCCGGAGGACGTGCTAGGCATTCGCGTCACGCGGCAGGGCAAGCGCAATCTCGGCTTCCTCAGGATCGACGAGCGCAGGGACGGCCGCAACAATCCCTATTTCTGGATCGGCTTCGAACGCGCAGCAATGATGGACACGCCGGCCGACGGCACCGATCTCGCGGCGCTGCGCGAGCGCTACGTCTCGGTCACGCCACTTCGGCTCGACCGCACCAATGAAGCGTTTTCCGAAGAGCTCAGCGCGACGCTCAAGTAGCGGCTAGCCGGCGCGAAGCGCGGCTTCGATGGTCTTGCCGAGTGCGTCGAGCTGAAACGGCTTCTGCAGCGCCGGCCGGTCGCGATATTGCTCGGGCAGGCCCGACGAGCCGTAGCCCGTGGCAAAGATGAAGGGGCAGCCCTTGTCCCTGATGAGATCGGCAACCGGCGAGATGACCTTGCCGTTGACGTTGACGTCGAGGATGGCGATATCGAACTCGGTGTCCTGGGCCAGCCGCAGGGCCTCGTTGATCTCGCCCGCTTCAGCCGCGACCTTGTAACCGAGCTCCTCCAGCATATCCGCGACCATCATTCTGATCATGACCTCGTCCTCGACGAGGAATACAGAGCGGCCCGAAAGCCCGGTCGCGGTCATTGTCGTTGAGTCCTTGCCCATCTCCGGAAAACGTTCGCAGATAACACGAATCGACGCAATGCGCGTTTCGGCCAGCGGGCGCCCGAAAATGGCGTTTGCGGCCGGCCCGCTGCAAGCCAATTTGTGGTCAAATACCGCAGCAAAAGGCTATCATAGGTTCCTGAGCAGGAACAGGATTCTTGCCCGGGCCTGAGCGACGCGTGCACCGATCCGGCCCTCTGACGAGACGATATAAGCAGCGATGACCTCCAATCAGCCCCCGCCGGAAAAGATGATGTTTCAGCTCACGCTGAGGCGTCGCGGCATCAGCGATCAAACCGTGCTGCGGACCATGGAGGAGGTGCCGCGCGACCTGTTCGTCGACGAGGCTGATCGCGATGGCGCCTACCGTGACAGCGCGCTGCCGATCGCCTGCGGACAGACCATCAGCCAGCCTTTCGTCGTCGCCTACATGACCGAGCAGCTTCAGCTCCAGAAGACCCACCGCGTGCTCGAGATCGGCGCAGGCTCCGGCTATCAGGCCGCCGTGCTGTCGAAGCTCGCGCGCGAGGTGCTGACGGTCGAGCGCTACCGCAAGCTCGCGGATGCTGCACGCGCCAGGCTCGAAAAGCTCGGCTGTCACAATGTCGAGGTGATGCTCGGCGACGGTCTCAATCTGCCGCCGAACATCGGCCCGTTCGACCGCATCATCGTCACCGCCGCAGTGGAGCAGATTCCGGAGAACCTGGTCGAGCGGCTCGAGGTCGGCGGCATCCTGATTGCGCCGGTCGGCCCGCATCAGGGCGTGCAGACGTTGATCCGGCTCAATCGGACCGAAGCCGGGATCGAACGCAAGGAACTCGTCGAGGTCCGTTTCGTGCCGGCGCTGCCTGGCGTGGCGCGGGAGCTGTAGAACTCCGGATCGGCAGTGCATCCAACATCTTATTGGGAGGGTTAAGCCGTTATTTACTCGGCGCGTGTTTACTTAAAAGACCAGTTCTGTTGCGTACGAGTGAGTAACCATGTCTGTTGTCGCCGAGTTGCTTTACTCGCGCCGCGTACCGCAGGTCGCGGTGCTGGCGCTAATTTCCTTCAGCTTCGCAGGGTGCAGTGCCGACATGCAGTCGCGCCTGTCCCAGTCGAACTTCTCCAATCCCTTCTCTGAATCGACCGGTTCGGTCCAGCAAGCCCCGCCGCCGCAGCGCGAGCTGCCGCAATATTCGCGGCCGCAGACTCAGCCCGGCTATTATCAATCCCAGGCCTTGCCGCCGCCTGCGGTCGCCGCGCCGCAATCCTACCCGGTTGCAGCGGGTGGGGGCGTCTCCGGAGGTGGTCGCGGGCTCGGCTCCTACACACCGCCGGCTCAGCCGCGTCTTGAAGCTACCGGCACCGTGCCGCCGCGCTCGGTCGCGGCCGCCCAGCCGGTCGGCGGGACCAAGATCATCGTCGGCACCAGCGACACGCTCGACGTGCTCGCCAAGCGCTATCACGTGACGCCGCAGGCGATCATGGCCGCCAACGGCTATAAGGGGCCACGCGCGCTCTCGCCCGGCCAGCAACTGGTCATTCCGCATCCCGGTGCAACGGCTGCTGCTCCGGCGCCGGTCATGGCTCCGGTTGCTGCTGCTCCGGCGATGGCGCCGAAGCCGGTTGCGGCCGTCGCCGCGCCGCCGAGCAGTCACTTCGTCAATCGCGGCGATACGCTCGCCAGCATCACCCGCAAGAACCATATCTCCGCGGCCGAGCTCGCGCGCGCCAACGGTCTCGCACCGTCGGCAAAACTCAAGCTCGGCACCAAGCTGACCGTGCCTGGCGCCAAGACCGCAGCGGTTGCCGCTCCGCTTGCTCCGGCGCCGGTTGCCGCGGCCCCCGTGGCGGCTGCGCTGCAGCCGGTTGCGGCCGCTCCCGCGCCGACCACCAAGATGGCCGCTGTTGCCCAGCCGGCGCAGAGCGCGCGCCTGGCCCAGGCCACCACCAATATCGAAGAGAAAGCCGTCGAGACGCCGGCGAAAGCGGCGGAGACCACCAGCTCGCTGCCGACCTTCCGCTGGCCGGTGCGCGGCAAGGTGATCACGAGCTACGGCGCCAAGACCAACGGCAAGTCCAATGACGGCATCAATGTCGCGGTGCCCGAGGGGACGCCGGTCAAGGCGGCTGAAGACGGTGTGGTTGCCTATTCCGGCAACGAGCTGAAGGGCTACGGCAATCTGGTCCTGGTTCGGCACTCCAACGGCTACGTCACCGCATATGCCCATGCGAGTGAGCTGTTGGTGAAGCGCGGCGATCCAATCAAGCGCGGTCAGGTCATTGCCAAGTCGGGTCAATCCGGGGAGGTGGCGTCGCCGCAGCTCCACTTCGAGATCCGTAAGGGATCGAGCCCGGTTGACCCGCTTCAATTTCTGAACGGGGCGTGAGGCTCACGCTTCGGTCGGGTAGACTCCGTCCACATACGAGCTGTCATCGTCCGCGAAGGCGGACGATCCAGTATTCCAGAGACGGTCATTGTTGAGCCGATAGGCCGCGGCGCACTGGATTCCCCGCCTTCGCGGGGAATGACATTTGTGGGTGAAGCGAGACCGCCCCTTACGTCGCCGTCAGCTTCACGCCGAGCCGTCCTGCCAGCTCCTGCACGAACTGCCAGGCGACGCGGCCTGAGCGCGAGCCGCGCGTCGTCGACCATTCCAGCGCCTCGCGCTCCAGCGCCTCATCGTCGACCTTGATGCCGAAATGGTTGCAATAGCCGCGCACCATGGCGAGATACTCGTCCTGGCTGCAGCGGTGGAAGCCGAGCCACAGGCCGAAGCGGTCCGACAGCGAAACCTTCTCTTCGACCGCTTCGCCGGGATTAATTGCGGTCGAGCGCTCGTTCTCGATCATCTCGCGCGCGAGCAGATGGCGTCGGTTGGAGGTGGCGTAGAGGATGACGTTCTCGGGCCGGCCCTCGATGCCGCCTTCGAGCACGGCCTTGAGCGACTTGTAGGACGCATCATTGCCGTCGAAGGAGAGGTCGTCGCAGAACACGATGAAGCGGAAGGACGAGGCGCGCAGTTGCTCCATCAGCGCCGGCAGGCTCTCGATGTCCTCGCGATGGATCTCGATCAGCTTCAGTTTATCGGCGGGTTTGCGGTCGCCGTTGATGCTGGCGTGGGCGGCTTTCACGAGCGAGGACTTGCCCATGCCGCGCGCGCCCCAGAGCAGGGCGTTGTTGGCGGGCAGGCCGTTGGCGAACCGCTCGCTGTTCTCCATCAGGATGTCGCGCATCCGGTCGACGCCCTTGAGCAGGAACAGCTCGACGCGGCTGACCCGCAGCACCGCAGCAAGGCGGCCGTCGGGGTGCCAGACATAGGCGTCCGCCTGTTTGAACGACTCGCGCGCAACAGCCGGCTTGCCCTGGGCGGCGAGGTGCACCGCGATGGTCTCCAGCGCGCGGACGATGCGGTCCTGGGACAGGCCCGGGTCCGCCTTTGAGACCGCCTTGGGGCGTTTTGCCGCGACCTGGGCGGGCTTCGTGGCAGGGGTGCGGGGGCCTTTGCCGGCCGGGCTTTTGCTTGGTTTTTTGGGCATGTCCGAAGTTCCTGAGAATGCAGCCTTATCGGGCCTGACGGCGCGCCGCAAGGTGGCCAAATCGACGGTCTGGCAGCGTTGCAATTGGGGCGGTGGCCGCTATAGTCCGCGCGAATTTGACCGAACCGGTCGCCTTCAGGGCCTGACCGGTTTTCCCCCGTTTCCACGAGGATCGTCCGAATGTTCATTACCCCTGCGTATGCCCAGGCTGCGGGCGCCGGTGACACCAACAGCATGTTGATGTCGCTGCTGCCGTTCGCCCTGATCTTCGTGATCATGTACTTCCTGATTCTGCGTCCACAGCAGAAGAAGGTGAAGGATCACGCCGAGCTCGTGAAGAACATCCGCCGCGGCGACACCGTCGTGACCTCGGGCGGTCTGGTCGGCAAGGTCACCAAGGTGGTCGATGACGATCAGATCGAGTTCGAGATTTCCGACGGCGTGCGCGTGCGCCAGATGCGGTCGATGATTTCGGGCGTGCGCGCCAAGGGCGAGCCGGCCAAGGACAGCGCGAAGGAAAGCGCCAAGGACGACGCCGCGGCGAAGTGAGCGCGTCCGCGAGTCTTTATAATAAGTTTCCTGCAAATCTCCTGATCTGACAGGTCCAGTCGATGTTGTATTTCACGCGGTGGAGGGCGCTCGGGATTATCCTGATAGCGCTGGTCGTGTGCCTCTGCGCGGTCCCGAACTTCTTCCCCGAAGCGCAGGTCAAGACCTGGCCCGCCTGGGCGCAGCGCCGGCTCGTGCTCGGCCTCGACCTTCAGGGTGGCTCCTATCTGCTGCTCGAGGTCGATGCCAACTACGTCAAGAAGGAAAAGCTCGACCAGGTCCGCGACGACGTCCGTCGCTCGCTGCGCGAGGCCAAAATCGGCTATACTGGCCTCGTGACCCGCGGCGACACCGTCGAGGTCCGGGTCAAGGATACCGATCACCAGGCTGCGCTGACCAAGCTGCGTGACCTCTCACAACCGATCGGCGGCCTGCTCGGGTCGAGCGCCCAGCGCGATCTCGACATATCCGATGCCGGCGGCGGGTTGATCCGCCTGGCACTGTCGCAGCCAGCAATGGTCGAGCGCATGCGCAAGACCATCGAGCAGTCGATCCAGATCGTCGAGCGGCGCGTCAACGAGCTCGGCACCGTCGAGCCGGTGATCCAGCGCCAGGGCACGGACCGCATCCTGGTGCAGGTCCCGGGCCTTCAGGACCCGACGCATCTGAAAGAGCTGCTCGGCAAGACCGCGAAGATGGAATTCCGCATGGTCGACACCTCGGTGCCGCCGGACCAGGCGCAGCGTGGCGGACTGCCGCCGGATTCCGAGCTGCTGATGAGCCAGAGCTCGCCGAAGGTGCCCTACGTCGTCAAGAAGCAGGTGCTGGTGTCGGGCGGCGAGCTCACCGATGCGCAGACCGGATTTGACCAGCGCACCAACGAGCCGATCGTCTCGTTCCGCTTCAACTCCACCGGCGCCCGCAAATTCGCGCAGGCCACGCAGGAGAATGTGGGTCTGCCGTTCGCGATCGTGCTCGACAACGAGGTGATCTCGGCACCGGTGATCCGCGAGCCCATCACGGGCGGGCAGGGGCAGATTTCGGGCAATTTCACCGTTCAGTCCGCCAACGATCTGGCCGTGCTGCTGCGCGCCGGCGCGCTGCCGGCGCCGCTCACGGTGGTCGAAGAGCGCACCGTCGGTCCGGGCCTCGGCCAGGATTCGATCGAGAAGGGCGAGCTTGCGGCCTATGTCGGCTCGATCATGGTCATCGTGTTCATGCTCTTGACCTACCGGCTGTTCGGCGTGTTCGCCAACATCGCGGTGACGATCAACGTCGCCATGATCTTCGGCCTGTTGTCGCTGCTCAACGCCACGCTGACGCTGCCCGGCATCGCCGGCATCGTGCTCACCGTCGGCATCGCGGTCGATAGCAACGTGCTGATCTATGAGCGTATCCGCGAGGAGTTGCGCGGCGGCCGCAACGCGATCTCGGCGATCGACGCCGGTTTCAAGCGGGCGCTTGCGACCATCCTCGATTCCAATATCACCACCTTCATTGCCGCCGCGGTGCTGTTCTATATCGGCACCGGCCCGGTGCGCGGCTTCGCCGTGACGCTGGGCATCGGCATCATCACCACGGTGTTCACCGCCTTCACGCTGACCCGGCTGATCGTGGCCGGGTGGGTGCGGTGGAAGCGGCCGCAGAGCGTGCCGATCTAGGAGCCTGACCGTGACTCACATTGTTCTCATCGGGCTCGGTATCCTGATCACAGTCCTCACCGTGGTCTCGGTGTTCGGCTGGCTGCCGTCGCTGCGCATCGTCCCTGATGATACGCATTTCGACTTCACGCGCTTCCGTCGCATCAGCTTCCCGATCTCGGCGGCGCTGTCGATTGTCGCCATCACGCTGTTCTTCACCCACGGCCTGAATTTCGGCATCGACTTCCGCGGCGGCACGCTGCTGGAGGTGCGGGCCAAGTCCGGCACCGCCGACATCGCGGCGATGCGCACGACACTGGATGGTCTGCGCCTGGGCGAAGTCCAGATCCAGCAAATCGGCGGTCCGGCGGACGTCCTGATCCGTGTCGCGGAGCAGCCGGGCGGCGACGCCGCGCAGCAGGGAGCCGTGCAGAAGGTCCGCACGGCACTCGGCGATTCCTTCGAATATCGCCGCGTCGAAGTGGTCGGTCCGCGCGTTTCCGGCGAGTTGCTGGCCTTCGGCATGCTCGGCCTGATGCTCGCGATCGTCTCGATCCTGATCTACCTCTGGTTCCGGTTCGAATGGCAGTTCGCGCTCGGCGCCATGATCGCCAACGTGCACGATATCGTGTTGACCATCGGCTTCATGTCGATCAGCCAGGTCGATTTCGACTTGACCAGCATCGCGGCGCTTCTGACCATTCTCGGTTATTCGCTCAACGATACCGTCGTCATCTATGACCGCATCCGTGAAATGCTGCGGCGCTACAAGAAGATGCCGATGCCGCAGCTGCTGAACGAGTCCATCAACTCGACGCTGTCGCGTTCGATCATCACCCATTTCACCGTGACGCTGGCGCTGCTCGCCCTGCTGCTGTTCGGCGGTCACGCCATCCACAGCTTCACGGCCGTCATGATGTTCGGCGTGGTGCTGGTCGGCACCTATACTTCGATCTTCATCGCAGCGCCGATCCTGATCTATCTCGGCGTCGGCGAGCATCGCGAAGATGCGAGAGAAGAGGCTCCGCCGGCGAAGAAAAACAAGGCATGATCCGAACCGCAGGCCCTCGCATGAGTTTGCGAAGGCAGTCAGCTCATTCGGACGAAGCTCATGGCCGGCGACCCCAACGCTCCCCATTTCCCGCGCTCGGCGCCAATCGAGGCCTATGGCAAGGGCGGTTTTGCCTTCGCCGGCATGTCGCACCGGGGCTCGCTGCTGTGCCTGCCTGATGCGATCTGGGCCTGGGACGTGACCGATCCAGGCAAGATCGACCGCTATTCGCTGGATCGGGTTTTCGCGGCCGCCAACAGCATCGACACGCTGCTGGTCGGGACCGGAACCGGCGTCTGGCTGCCGCCGCCGGAACTGCGCCAGGCGCTGAAGGCGGTGAGGGTGGTGCTGGACACCATGCAAACCGGGCCGGCCGTGCGCACCTACAACATCATGATCGGCGAGCGGCGCCGCGTCGCGGCTGCGCTGATTGCGGTGCCATGAGCCGCGCTGCGCCGCCGCCCGACACCGTGACATTCTGCGCCGACCTCGTGCGTAGCCACGACTTTCCACGCTACGCCGCGACCCTGTTCGCGCCCGCCGCCGAACGGCGGGCGCTGCTGGCGCTCTACGCCTTCAATGTCGAGATCGTCCGGGTCCGCGACCAGGTGAGCCAGCCCTTGCCCGGCGAAATCCGCTTTCAATGGTGGACCGATCTGTTCTCGGGCCTTGTCCACGGCAGCGCCGAGGGCAATCCCGTGGCGGCCGAGCTGTTGCGCGCGATCCGCGATTTTGATCTGCCGGTCGAACCGTTGTCGCTGCTCGTCGACGAGCATCAGTTCGATCTCTACAACGATCCGATGCCGACCATGACGGCGCTTGAGGGCTATCTGGCGGCGACCTGTTCGGCCTTGTTCGCGCTCGCGGCGCGGATCATGGGCGAAGCTTCGGATGCGAGCGAGCACCTCGCGCGGCATGCCGGGCTGGCGCAGGGCATCGCGCAAGTGATCGCGAACCTGCCGCGGGACTCGGCCCATCGACAATTGTTCCTGCCGCAGCAATTCCTGACCAGCCATGGCTGTGGCATCGAGGATGCGTTTGCCGGCAAGCAGACGCCCAATCTGGATGCCGTGCTGGACCAGCTCATGGGCGAAGCGCGGCAGCATCTGGCGACGGCCTCGTCGCTGCTGGCGCAGGTGCCGCCGTCGGCGCGGGCCGCCTTCCTGCCGGTGAGCCAGGTGGGCGCCGATCTCAATCGCCTGTCTCGGCCGGGGCGCAATCCCTTCGCGCCGCAGCCGGTGTCGCGGTTGCGCACGCTATGGACGCTGTGGCGGGCTTCACGATCCCGCGAATTTACCAAATAGCGGTTGGCTTATCGCCCGAGGCGGCCAAATGCTCTATGCTGTCCCATGGCCGAATTGTCCCAAACCGCAATCCCGGATCTGAGCGGCCTCCCGGTCGCACCTGGCGATATTCAAGCTGCTGCCGAGACCATCCGCGGTGCCGTGGTCGAGACGCCCTGCAACCACAGCCGGACGCTGAGCAACATTTGCGGCTGCGAGCTCTGGCTCAAATTCGAGAACCTCCAGTTCACCTCTTCGTTCAAGGAGCGTGGCGCGCTGAACCGGCTCACGGCGCTGACGCCGGAGGAGCGTGCGCGCGGCGTCGTCGCCATGTCGGCGGGCAATCACGCGCAGGGCGTGGCCTATCACGCCAGGCGGCTCGGCATTCCCGCCACGATCGTCATGCCGGTGGGCACGCCGATGGTGAAGGTCGAGAACACCAGACATCATGGTGCCGAGGTGATTGTCACCGGCGCGACGCTGGAGGAGGCGGCTGCGTTTGCCCGAAGTCACGGCGAAGCCTGCGGCATGATCTTCGTCCACCCCTATGACGATCCGCTGGTCATTGCGGGGCAGGGCACGGTCGGGCTGGAGATGCTCAAGGCGGTGCCCGAGCTTGACACGCTGGTGGTTCCGATCGGCGGCGGTGGGCTGATCAGCGGCATCGCCATTGCGGCGAAATCGATCAAGCCGTCGCTGCGGATTTTGGGCGTCGAGGCCTGGCTCTATCCTTCGATGTACAATGCCATCCACGGCGGCACTTTGCCCGCACGCGGCGATACGCTCGCCGAAGGCATCGCGGTCAAATCGCCGGGCAAGATCACCACTGAGATCGTCCGCAGCCTGGTCGACGACATCGCGCTCGTCAACGAAGCCGAGCTCGAGCGTGCGGTCGCAACCCTGATCTCGATCGAGAAGACGGTCGTCGAGGGCGCCGGCGCCGCCGGCCTTGCGGCGGTCATGTCTGATCCCACGCGCTTCGCCGGCGAGAAGGTTGGCCTGGTCCTGAGCGGCGGCAACATCGACACCAGGCTGATCGCCTCGGTGCTGACGCGCGAGCTCGCGCGTGAGGGGCGGCTGACGCAGCTCTCGCTCGATATTCCTGACAGGCCGGGCCAGTTGGCCGCGGTTGCCGCGCTGCTGGCGGAAGCCGGTGCCAACATCATCGAGGTCTCACATCAACGGACCTTCTCGGACCTGCCGGCCAAGGCGACGCTGCTGCAACTCGTCATCGAGACCCGCGACAGCGCGCATCTCGACGAGGTCATGGCCAAGCTCGGCGCATCCGGACTGAGCGCGCGCTGCACCTAAGGGGGTGTAACCTTACTCCGGCAGCCCGGCGGTCCGAAGCGCCTCACCAAGCGACGCTGCCAACGCCGGAGCGCAGTTGACGCCCTGGAACTGACGGCCGTAGCGGAAGGTCGGGTGCAACTCCAGCACCCGGGCCGCGGCCGTTCTCGCCTCCTGCAATCGGCCCAGCTTTGCGAGCGCCGCGGCCAGTTGCACGTGGGTGATGCTGTGGCGGGGATTGGCCTGAACGGCGCGGTAAGCGGCGCGACAAGCCTCCTCGTACCGGCCGCGGTGGAAATGCCCCATCGCCTGCGCGTCGAAGGCGGCGAAGGCCCAGGAGTCGAACGGGCTGAGTCGCATGCCGCGCTCGCTCCATTCGATGGCGCGCTCGGCATCGCCGCCCCAACCTAGCATGACGCTGCCGAGGATGTAAGTCAGTGCCGATGAGGGGCTGATCGCGAGCGCGGCGTCGAGTGCGGTGAATGCCGCGGAGCGGTCGTGCCCATCCATGCCGATCGAAAAGCCCGCCAGCGTGAGGGCAAGAGCATCATCCTGCCCGTGGGCAACGGCCGAACGCGCGTGTCGGATCGAGTCTGCCCGGCTGGCCTCCCGCAAACCAGCGCGAAGGAACAGGCAATGATGGCACATCGCAGCATTGCCGTGCGCCAGTGCATAGGAGGGCTCGAGCGCGATCGCACGTTCGAGCAATATCAGCGCCTGCGTCACCTGCTCCGGCATGCCGGAATCAACATCCGGCTGGGCACGCAGGACGAGGTCATAGGCATCGAGGCTATCGGGTCGCTTACGCTTGACCCTGTTGATTTCGGCGCGGCGCAGGCTTGGTGCGATGGCGCCTACGACGGACATGGCAATATCGTCCTGAAGTGCGAAAATATCTGCGGACTGGCGGTCGTAGCGCTCGGCCCATACATGCATGCCGGTCGACGCGTCGATCAGCTGCCCCGTGATGCGCGCATTGCCGCCGGTCCTCCGGACGCTGCCTTCCAGCACGTAGCGCACACCGAGCTCGCGGCCGACCTGTTTCACGTCGCCCGCTCGGCCCTTGTACGTGAATGTGGAGTTTCGCGCGATCACGAACAGCCAGTTGATGCGGGACAGGCCGGTGATGATGTCGTCGACCATTCCGTCGGCAAAATAGACCTGCTCCGCATCGCCGCCCAGGTTCGCAAAGGGCAACACCGCGATTGATGGTCTGTCGGGCAACGTCAGCGATGGCGCGGATGAGCGGTCCGTGTCGGATGCCGTGACCGCCGGGCCGACATAGCGATAGCCGCGTCGTGGCAGTGTCTCGATCCATTGTGCCTCTGCGGAGACGTCCGCCAGCGTGCGCCGGACAGCCGCGATCTGGACAGTGAGGTTACTGTCTTCGATCATCTGGGCGGGCCATGCCGCCTCGATCAGGGCATCTTTGGATACCGGCATGCCGGCGCGCCGCACCAGCAGGGCCAGCAACAACACTGCGCGCCGGCCGAGCGGGGTCGGCTCGGCCCCGCGGAAAAGAATCCCTGCATCGGCGTCGAGGCGGAAGGGACCAAATTCAAGGATCGCGGCCATCGCCAAAGAAGGCACATTTCGCAGGTTTTTTGCAATGTTTTCCGCACTGTTTCGCTACTTCGCGGCGCAGGCGGACCATGATGGTGCCGTTGCAGCGCAATGCAGCGACCAGCCATGGAGGATCACATGAACGCAAAGCCGCTCATCCGCAGGCCCGGCGAAACCGGTGGAGTGATGCTACGCGGCCAGCCGATGGCCTTTCTGGTGACGGGGGAGGACACCCGGCACACCAGCATGTTCGATTGGACGATTCCGGCCGGGTTCGCCACGGGCCGGCACGTTCATCGTGTGCAGGAAGAGACCTTCTACATGCTTGAAGGCGAATGCGAATGGCACGTCGCCGAAGAGGTCGTCCGGGCCACGCCGAGGACCTACCTCTTCATTCCTCCGGGCGTTCCCCACAACATCACCAATGTCAGCGACAAGCCGGCGCGCGTGCTCATGACAGTGTCTCCGCCTGGGCACGAGCATTACTTCGAGGAGTTGGCCAAGCTGACCGCCAGCGGACCGCCGGATGCGAAAGCCATCAGCGAGTTGCGTGCCCGCTTCGACACCGACCAGTTGTCGGCATTGACGACAAGAGCCTAGGTCCACGCCGTGGGGCCGGCGCCACGCTATCGCGGCGCCAGACCCGCGAGGTGGGCGATCAGCCGATCGATCTCGGCTTCAGTATTGTAGTAATGCGGAGATGCCCGCACGACCGGCGGCAGCGCGCGGGCCTCGGCATCGATGCGGGTGCTAGCGGGATCCGAAGCGCCGATGATGATGCCGGCCGCAGCGGCGCTGCGGACGATAGCATCCGCCTCACGCCCCTCCATCGTGAAGCTGACGATCGCGCCCGGCGCACGGCCGAGGTCGCGAATGGTGATGCCGCTGATGGCGGCGAGGCCATTGCGGAGACGATCTGCCAGCAGGCGGCAGCGCTGCTCGATCGGGCCGAGGCCGATCGTGAGGGCGTAATCGACGGCAGCGCCGAGCCCGAGCCGGGCAGCGTAATTGTTCTCCCAGGTCTCGAACCGGCGGGCATCGTCGCGGAGCTGATAGTGGTCCCGCGCGACCCAGGGCGCCGCAAAGTGGTCAATCATCGGCGGTTCAAGCTGTTGCAGCAGTGGCCTGCGGACGTAGAGAAAACCGGTACCGCGAGGCCCGCGCAGGAATTTGCGCCCCGTGGCCGATAGCATGTCGCAACCGATTGCTTCGACGTCGACCTGCATCTGGCCGACCGCCTGGCAGGCGTCGAGCAGATAGGGAATGCCGCGTGCGCGCGCGATTTTGCCGATGGCTGCGGCGGGATTGACGAGCCCGCCATTGGTCGGAACCCAGGTGATGGCGATCAGTTTTACGCGGTCATCGATCATACGTTCGAGTGCGTGGACGTCGAGTTCGCCGCTGGCATCGCTCGGGACGATATCGATGATCGCGCCGGTACGCCTGGCGACCTGAAGGAACGCGACATAGTTGGCGGCATATTCCGCTTCGGCGGTCAGGATCCGATCGCCCGCGCGAAACGACAGCGCATAGAACGCCATCTGCCAGGCAATTGTCGCGTTCTCCATGAGCGCGATCTCGTCCGGCGCGGCATTCAGCAGTCGCGCCACCGAGCCGTAGACCGCATCAAGCCGCTCGGACTCGCGGTCGGCGGCGGCATAGCCTCCGATCTCGCTCTCGAGATCGATATGCTGCTTCATCGCCGCGACGACGGCCGATGGCATGAGGGCTGCGCCGGCATTGTGCAGGTAGGCAAGCCGGGACACAGCTGGCGTATCGGTCCGTATTCGCTCGATGTCGATCACCTGCGCCTCCGCGTCTCGCAATTCCTGCGCATGAATTAGACGTGCTCAAGAACACGAGCAAGATGGGGCCTTGAGGAACCAAGCCAGGCTTCGGCTCAAATGCAGAGGCCGAGCAGCTTGACGTGGCAGTTGCTCGCTTTGGGCTTGCTGGTTAGTGTGGTCTCGCGTTTCACGGCGACAAGCGGCTCCGTGTCTTTCCTGCCCTTGCCCTTCTTCGGCTCGTAGTCGCCGGCAATCACCATCGCCCAATAGGTGCGCTTGCCGCTGGCGTTCTTCGCGCTCGCGATTCCGACGCGCGAAGCATTGTGCAGCAGCAGGTTCTTGCGGTGCCCCGAGGAATCGATCCACTGTCCCAGCGTTTTCTCGAAGTTGTCGTAACCGTAGGCGATGTTTTCAGCGGCACGGCCTGCGCCGGCCGGTGCGATGCGCCTGTTGAACGGACCGAGCGTCTCGTGGCTGAGATCATCCTTGGCCGCCATCGCGCGGGCCTGGTCCATGGCGATGCGATCGAGGGTGGAATCGCGCACGACGCGACCCTCACCATGCTTGAGACGGAAGCCGGAGATCTGCTCGGCAGGCGAGTCGGCCATCGCGGGCGCAGCCGCCAGCAGCAGGCCAGCGATCAGGCCGCCAACCACACGATGCATCAACGCCCCCCGAGTGCCCATAACCCCGACATGCCCGAATTGTCAGCCTGCTTCTCTATCGCCAATGTGGACGCTTCAAGGCACGGACCGCGCTAGCCGGCCGGCAGGTCGGCCTCGAAATTGAAGCGGTCGCGCAGGTTCTTGCGCTGCTCCAGGATGTCTTTGAGGAAGGCGCGGTCCTGGTCGTTCTTCATCATGGGCTCGATCAGGTCGAGCTGGTTCATAGCGACCAGTTGCAGGATCTCGGTGCGCGGCTTGCCGCTGGCGTCGCGCGGCAGCGCGTGGACGACCTGGATGTGTTCCGGTGGTTTTGGCCCCTTGGCCACGGTGAGCTCGTTGCGGAGCTGTCCTTCAAGCGCGGCCTGGTCCGCCTCCACGAACGCATAGAGCCCGACGCCTGAGCGGCGATCGGCAAACGCGACGATGGCGGTGTCACGGACGGCCGGGTTTTGGCGGATCAGCGCAGCCAGCACCGGCGCATCGTTGACGAGACGGCGGCCGCCGCCCTCGCGGTCGGTGAAGTTGAACAGGCCGCGGGTGATCGCGCGGTAGACCTTCTTTCCGGTGGCAAGCCACAGGCTCGCGGCGAACGACTTCTTCGCGAGAATCTTCCGCTCGCGCGGCGTCAGCGCCTCAGGCGCGTAGGAGCGCTTGTGCTTGAGCAGATGCCGGAGATCTTCGTAGGCGAGGATGCGATAGAGGCGGCCGCGCCGGTTGAAGCAGGCCGCGAGCTGGAAGTCGGTCACATAGGCGCGCCCATCGCGGCCGACCAGCCAGTTCTGTTCCTTGGCGAGATCGTTGTGGCAGATGCCGGCGCGGCGCAGCCTTCGCAGCGCCGCCTTGGCCGAGCGGAAATAGGCGAGATCGCCATGGGGTTTTGCCAGATGCAGCGCGACGCCGTCGACGAAGCCGCGCGCAAGCGCACGGCGGCCGGCCCAGAGCAATTCAGGGCCGACATTGAGGCCTTTGGCCAGCGCCAGCGCGTGCTTCTCGCGCGCGAACAGATGACGCGCCAGCAGGAACGACCACCACGGCACTTCATCGAGCCGTCGCAGCACCGCGTCGACCTCGCCACCGTCGGCGCGGAAGCGGCCGCGCTCTACGGTCGAGAACACGTCGCGCTTGAGCAGCACGCCCTCGGTCCAGCGCGCCGAGAGCACTGCGGCGTCGTCGTTCGGGAGATTCATCGAAAACTCACGCGGCTGCGGCAATGCGCAAATGATCGGCGATCCAGCGATCGAGATCGGCGAGCGCCAATGCGCTCATCGCCTGCTTCTTGGCCACCGTCTTCTCGTTGCCGCGCAGGCGCGTGCCGTCGGGCTTCTTCGTCGGCGCGGTCGCAAGCGGCGGGAACAGGCCGAAATTGATGTTCATCGGCTGGAACGAGCGCATGCCCGGCTCGATGGTCTCGATGTGGCCGCCGGTGATGTGGCCAAGCAGCGATCCGAGCGCTGTCGTGCCGGGCGGGCTCGCCAGCGTCTCGCCGCGCGCATCGGCTGCCGCATAGAGGCCGGCGATCAGGCCGACGCTGGCGGATTCGACATAGCCTTCGCAGCCCGTCATCTGGCCGGCAAAGCGCAGCCGCGGCTGGGCGCGCAGGCGCAGCTGGCTGTCGAGCAGCTTTGGCGAATTGAGGAAGGTGTTGCGATGCAGGCCGCCGAGACGGGCGAATTCGGCTTTCTCGAGCCCTGGAATGGTGCGGAAGATGCGCTGCTGCTCGCCATATTTCAGCTTCGTCTGGAAGCCGACGATATTGTAGAGCGTGCCGAGCTTGTTGTCCTGACGCAGCTGCACGATCGCATAGGCCTTCGTGGTGGGATCGTGCGGGTTGGTGAGGCCGACCGGCTTCATTGGACCGTGGCGCAGCGTTTCGGGGCCGCGCTCCGCCATCACCTCGATCGGCAGGCAGCCGTCGAAATAGGGCGTGTTGGTCTCCCATTCCTTGAACTCGGTCTTCTCGCCTGAGATCAGGGCGGCGACGAAGCCGTCATACTGCTCCTTGTTCATGGGGCAGTTGATGTAGTCGGCGCCGTTGCCCCCGGGGCCGACCTTGTCGTAGCGCGACTGGAACCAGGCCACCGACATGTCGATGGATTCGCGGTGCACGATCGGCGCGATCGCATCGAAGAAGGCGAGTGCGTTCTCGTCGGTCAGCTCGCGGATGGCATCCGCCAGCGGCGCGGAGGTGAGAGGGCCGGTCGCGACGATCACGTTGCTCCACTCGGCCGGCGGCAGGCCTTTGATCTCGCCGCGGGCGATCTCGATCAGCGGATGGTCGTTCAGCGCTTTGGTCACGGCGGCCGAGAAGCCGTCGCGGTCGACGGCGAGCGCGCCGCCGGCAGGCACCTGGTTGGCGTCGGCCGCGCGCATGATCAGCGAGTTGAGGCGGCGCATCTCGGCATGGAGCAGGCCGACTGCGTTGTTGGCGGCGTCGTCCGAGCGGAATGAATTGGAGCAGACGAGCTCGGCAAGCCCGTCGGTGCGGTGCGCCTCGGTCATGCGGTCGGGCCGCATCTCGTGCAGCACCACGGGCACGCCTGATTTCGCCACCTGCCAAGCGGCTTCGGAGCCGGCAAGGCCGGCGCCGATGACGTGCACGATATTGGATAGAGGTCCTGTCATGGGGCGGACAGGTAGCGCTTTTCGGCGGCCAGTGGAATCGCCGAGATCGAGTTTTCTGCCTCCGGATGCGACAACGCCCGCACAAGGCGGGCGCTATCGGTTCGTCCGGTTAAGGGCTGAACGATATCAGCCCTGGTACTGACCGGCAGCAACGCGCGGGATGTCCGAGCGGTCGAGGCCGATGTCGGCCAGTTCGCGATCGCTGAGCTGGGACAGCTCGGCAACGTTGCGCTGATAGTCCCGGAAAGCCTGGATCATGCGGATGAGCGAGAGCAGCATTGGTAATCTCCTGTAATTTGATTCAGCCTTTGCGAGGGCGTCATCGTTGGAATGAATATAGGTGAGAGTGGTGCACTGCGAAAGTTTCGATGTTGCGATGCAGCTAAGCGAAGAACGCATGGCATCGGTAAGGAACGATTAACGGGTCTGCAGTGCCGCCCAACAGCTAGGCGAAAGCTCTCGCATGGTGCAGCAAATATCCGTAAAATCACGGAGTTATAGCAAATTCTAGGGGTCCGACGTTGATGGAAATGAGTCGCGTTTCCGTGACCCGCAAGGCGATACGCTAGCGTGTGAGCCCAAGTCTCGCATGCGCGAATCGCATGAATCGCGGCCTATAGATATGAATTTATATTCAAGTTATGGTTTGAGAGCCATATGGTCTGAGGAAAGGGCGCGGCGACGTTTCTCTCGTCCATTGGCGGGGCGGTGACGCGCCTCGTTGATCGGCTCGGAGGTGATCGCCCCTCGTTGATGCAGTGCACACACGCCATGCGTGCAGTCTCTGATTACAAAGTTGTAATGAAAATCAGAATTTTCGCATGCGGCTCTGCGCGGCGCGCAACATCACGCGATTCTCGCGGGGAATTTATTGCGGCAAGTTGCCGCGCCGGCAGCAAAGTCATGTTGCAGATTCCGGCAATGTCGCCGGGTCTGTCCCAAGAACAAGAGAAGGAAAGTAACATCATGACGAAGTTACTCGGGGTTATCGCAATTGCCGCCGTCGCATTCGCCGTCGCGCCGGCCCAGGCCGCCAAGCACAGCATGGGCGGCTGCAGCGGGGCCAATCTGGAAAAGACGGAGACCGCGGTCGAGAACATGGCAGACGGCGACAGCAAGTTCGTCGCTGAAAAGGAGATCACGGCTGCGCAGGATGCGATGCTCAACGGCAAAATGGGTGCGTGCGGCATGCACCTGAACAAGGCGATGCAAGCCACCATGGGCAAGTAAACGGGCAAGAAAACGGGTAAGTAAACGCAGTCCAAGAGAGGGCCGGTCGCGGGGCGATCGGCCCTACGCGTTTTGTGTCTGGGCGTGTGCTTTAAGGGGCGTGGGCGAGCTGGGTGGCAAAATAGGCCACCGTCTTGGAATAGACCTCGCTCTTGTTCCACTGCTGGAGCACCGCGAAGTTCGGGCTGCCCGGCTGCCAATCCTTGCCCTTCTGCCAGCCATAGCCCGCAAGATAGTTCGCCGTTGAGGCCAGCACGTCGGGTGCGTTGTGCAAGAGGTCGCGCTTGCCGTTGCCATCGAAGTCGACGGCGTATTTCATCCAGGATGACGGCATGAACTGCGTCTGGCCGAGCTCGCCGGCCCAGGCGCCCTTCATGTCGGCGGGCGCGAGATCGCCGCGCTGGACGATACGCAGCGCATCCATCAGCTCGCCGCGAAACTGCTCTGCGCGCCGGCAATCATAGGCCAGCGTCGCCAGTGAGCGGATCGTCGCGAACTTGCCGGTGTTGACACCGAAGTCGGTCTCGAGACCCCAGATCGCGACCAGGATCTCGCCCGGCACGCCATAGGTCTGCTCGATTCGCGACAGCACCGAGCCGTACTGCTTCATCATGTTGGAGCCGCGCGTCATCCGCGGTGGCACCATGCGACCGGAAAACTCTTCGAAGGTCTGGTTGAAGACCTTTTGCGATTTGTCACGGTTCAGCACGCTTTGGTCGAGCGTGACGCCGGCAAGCCCGGCGGCGATCGCCTGTTGTGAGATGCCCTTGGCCGCGGCCTCGGTTTTGAAGTCGGCGAGCCAGGCGTCGAAATTGCCTGAACCGCAGGCGGTCGCGGCCAGAGCGGGCTCGGCGGACACGATTGACGCTGAAAGGGCGAGAGCTGCGAGAGCGAGACGAGAAATCGTCAGGGTCATTCGAGTAAATTGATTCCGTGAAGTGGCATGACCGGCGGACCAATGTCGATTGTAACCGCGGCCAAAGCAAGGCGTATGACAGCAGCCGACTCCGCCCGGGACCCGGACGGGATCGGCTGTAACGAGATTGTCAGGCAGCTCTCCTATTCCCTATTCCGCCACGGGAAGAGATTGGCGGGGAAATCGGCCGCCGGCTTGCGCGGACGCTGCGGCGGAGGCGGCACCGGCCGTGCGCCGGGCGCGGAGACGATGACCTTGCGGTAGAGATGCCAGGTGGCGTGGCCGAGCAGGGGGATGACGACGGCGAGCCCGAGGAAGGCGGGGATCGTTCCGAGCGCCAGCAGCAGCGCCACGATCAGGCCCCAGGCCGCCATCGGCACCGGGTTTTTGGCGACGACGCGCAGCGAGGTGACCATCGCGTCCAGAGCGCCGGCATGGCGGTCGAGCATCAGCGGAAATGATACGGCGCTGAGGCAGAGCGCGGCGAGCGCAAACAGGAAGCCGGTGCCGCAGCCGATCACGATCAGCCACCAGCCCTGAGAGGTCGTCAGCACGCGCGTCACGAAATCCGAAATTCCGCTGACGCCTTCATAGCCGAATGCGGCAACATAGATCGCCTGTGCGGTCGCGACCCAGGTCACGAACAGCGCGAGCAGCAGCGTGCCGAGGCCGAGCATGGCGCCGAAGGAGGGCGAGCGCAGCACGTCCATGGCATCCCAGGCGCTGGCCTCCTCATAGCGTTCGCGACGGCTCGAGAGCTCATAGAGGCCGAGTGCTGCGAACGGGCCGATCAGGGCGAAGCCCGCGGCCAGCGGAAACAGCAGCGGTATCACTGAATAGCCCATTGCGATGCGCGCGATCACGAGGCCGAGTACCGGATAGATCACGCAGAGGATGATGGCGTGGCTCGGAACGGCCTTGAAATCTTCCCAACCACGCTTGAGCGCGTCATGCAGGTCGGAAAGTTGGATGGTTCGGATCACAGGTCCAGCCGCGTCTGCGGTCTGGGCCATCGTAGGGACATTGCCCTGATAGAGTGTGGCCATGGTCGACTTGCTCCCTTGCCATGCAGCCGAGTTCGGCGCCGACAACGGCGCAAGCGGCCGCTTTTCTGAGTTTCGCGAGTCCGCCCAGACGCGAATTCTGGATGGCATCGCGAGCTGAACAAGAAACGTACGCCGATTTCCGAGTCCTGTCCCTCACGCTTGGGTGAGATTCGTTGCCGCAGTGCAACCTCGATGATGTCATCCGGTCGTCATTTCGCCGCAGATAAGCTCATGCTGTTCGTGGTTCGCGGAACTTCGCGGGCGCAGCGACGTAACTTCGTCTATAAGTGCCCACTCAGGGCCTTCCAACGGGATCCTTTTTCGGGGAGCAGACATGAGCATTTTCGGGAAAATCATGGGCGCAATCTTCGGCAGCCATCCGGCTTCCGCTGCGCCCCCCGGCAGCGCACCCGCCGGCAGCGCGCCGGCAGGGACCGCGCCGAGCGGATCGGCGCCAGCGTCTGCGCCGGCTGCCGCGCCTGCGGCAACTGTGGATGTCGCTGCGATCGTCGATGCGGCCGTCGCTGCACACAAGGGCGAGAAGCTGGAATGGCGCACCTCGATCGTCGACCTCATGAAGGCGCTCGACGTCGATTCGAGCCTTGCTGCGCGCAAGGATCTCGCCAAGGAGCTCGGCTACACCGGCGATATGAACGACTCCGCCAGCATGAACGTCTGGCTGCACAAGCAGGTGATGTCCAAGCTCGCCGCCAATGGCGGCAAGCTGCCGCCTGAAATCAAGCACTGACCGAGGAGCATCGGTCGACGCGAGGCGCCCGCGATCTCGCGGGCCCCCTTTTGCGTTCAGGCAACGAGATCTGCATCCTCCGGATGCCTGTCGAGATAATCGACGACGAAACCGCAGCCCGCGATCACCTTCCTGCCGTCGCGGCGGATCAGGTCGAGCGCGCCCTTGACCAGCTCGGAGGCAATGCCGCGACCGCGCAGCGCGCGCGGCGTCTCGGTGTGGGTGATGATGACGGCCGACGGCGTCAGCCGGTAATTGGCGAAGGCCAGCTCGCTGCCGATGTCGAGCTCGAAGCGGCTCCTCTCCTTGTTGTCGCGTACCGATGCCGCCATGCCTGATCCTTCCGAAGCGATGCTTGTTGCCTGATCTAGGCGCCTCAACCCTGCCTTGCCAAGGCGCGACCAAGGGAGGTTGCCGCACCGTGCGCGACGCGCTCCAGAAGCTGGGGGCACTGTAAGGCCAAAGATTCCTCCCCGTTACCCTTGCAGCTCCCGCTGCGGTTCCCACGTCTTTGATTAGACATACGCCCGAATGCGGCCGGCAGGTCGCCGGAGATTCGGAAGTCGCGAATGCCAGCCGCAGACGTATGCCTCTTGCTTATAGGAGGTTACGATGTCGGACTTTGGTTTCTTGAATACTCACCGAACATGGGAAGACTGGTGCGGCATGCTGCTCGGCGCGCTGATCGTCGTGTCGCCCTGGTTTCCCATCTATGAGGAGGGGGTGGCGGCCGGACACCAGATGCTCATCCTGAACACCGTCGCGATCGGCCTCGTTGTATTTGGACTCAGCCAGCTCGAATATGTGGCGCTGCAACGCTGGCAAGAGGTGATCACGCTCCTGGTCGGGCTGTGGCTCGTCGTCTCGCCCTACGTCCTCGGCTACTCCGGTGCAGGCTTTCTCCGTGTCTATCACACGAGCCTCGGCGCCGTGGTTGTGCTGCTCGGAGTGCTTCAGCTCTGGCAGGACTGGGGGGTAAGTGACGAGGACATGCTCAAGCATGGGCGATAGGCCGTAGATATCGGCAGGCCCACCGGACGAATGACCCGTGGGCCAGCACGCTCTATTTCTTCACCAGGTCGGCATACTCCGGATGCTTCTCGATCCACGCCTTCACGAATGGGCATTCCGGGATCAACTTCAGGCCGGCCGCGCGGACCTGGTCGAGCGCACCTTGCACCAGCTTTGAGCCGACGCCTTTGCCGCCGAGCTCCTTCGGCACGTCGGTATGCTCGAACGTGATGACATTGCCGTCGAGCTTGTAATGCTCGGTCGCGAGGTGGCCCTCCACCTCGAGCTCGTAGCGGTGATGCGCCCTGTTGTTGATGACGTTGCTCATGATGTCTCCGGTCAGTGCTCCAGTGCGTCCGTCCGCATCTTGCGGATCGACCAGGCCTCGGACGAAGGCGGCCCCGCCATCGGTCGTTCGGTTCAGTCGGCCGCCTTGGCGAGGCGAGAATCTTCCGGCTGAGGCTTTGCGGGGAGGCAGCCCTGGCAGATGACGAGCGAGCGATTGACCTTGGCGTCCTGCTCGGCCTCGATGCCGTCCTGGGCCTGCCACCACTCCTTCGAATAGGGCTGGAACCCGGCTTGCAGCTTGGCGCGCTCGGATACGGCAGCACGCATCGCATGCGATGGCTCGGCAGCGGCATGAGGCCGGTTGGGATCCTCGCCCGCGCCATCCCAGGCATAGCGCGCGGGCCTGAAGGCGGGATCGGATGCCAGATGAGCTTGCGGGGCCACAGCACATCCGGCGAGCGCCAGCGTGAGCAGGAGGACGACGGGCGCTTTGACCATGAGGCGGTACTCTGTACGCGGATACTGGCTGAGGTTGCCTCGATCATGTTTAAAATTCCTTGAATGAGCGCACGGGTGATCCAGTGTCGGGCGGCCTTGCTACGCCACGGATGATGGCGATAAATGGGCCGCAATGAGCGGACGGCTTGCGTGCCGTCTGCCGTCGAAGAGGAAGCTCGATGCAGCCGCTCCGCATGTCCCGCCGCGTGATGAATCTTGCCTACATGCTGACGCAGAATGCGCGGCGGCATGGATCGCGTCCCGGTTTCGTCTGGGGCAAGAAATCCTGGACCTGGCGCGAGATCGATGCGCAGGTCTCCGCGCTGGCCGCGGCGCTTGCCGCGCGCGGCATCGCCAAGGGCGACCGCATTCTCGTTCATTCCAAGAATGGCGACGAGATGTTTGTCTCGATGTTCGCGGCGTTCCGGCTCGGCGCGGTCTGGGTGCCCACCAATTTCCGCCTGATGCCGGATGAGGTGGCCTATCTCGCACAGGCCTCCGGCGCGAAGGCATTTTTGTGCCATGTCGATTTTCACGAGCACGCCGCGGCCGTGACCGGTGGTGCGCTCGAATTCACCTGGAGCATCGACGGCAAGGCATCGTTCGGCGAGCGCTCGGTGGCCGAGGCCATCGTTTCGCAGGCGGGCCAAGTGGTCGAGAACGTTGCCGTCGAGCACGACGATCCCTGCTGGTTCTTCTTCACGTCCGGCACCACCGGCCGCTCCAAGGCCGCGGTGCTGACCCACGGCCAGATGGGCTTTGTCGTCACCAACCATCTCGCCGATCTGACGCCCGGGGTGACGGAAGCCGATGCATCGCTGGTGGTGGCGCCGCTGTCGCATGGCGCCGGCGTGCATCAGCTGGTGCAGACCGCCCGCGGCGTCTGCACCGTGCTGCTGCCGACCGAGAAATTCGACATCGACGAGGCGTTCCGCCTGATCGCGACGTATCGGGTCGGCAATCTCTTCACGGTACCGACGATTTTGAAGATGATGGTCGAGCACCCCGCCGTCGACAAGTACGATCACTCTTCGCTGCGTCACGTGATCTATGCGGGCGCGCCGATGTATCGCGAGGACCAGAAAGCCGCGCTGAAGAAGCTCGGCAAGGTCATCGTGCAGTATTTTGGCCTCGGCGAGGTCACCGGCAACATCACCGTGCTGCCGGCGGCGCTGCACGACCCCGAGGACGGCCCGCATGCCAAGATCGGCACCTGCGGCTTCGAGCGCACCGGCATGCAGGTCTCGATCCAGGACGACGAGGGCCGCGAGCTGAAGGCCAACCAGAGCGGTGAGATCTGCGTGATCGGGCCTGCTGTGCTTGCCGGCTACTACGATAACCCCGAGGCCAACGCGAAGGCGTTCCGCAACGGCTGGTTCCGCACCGGCGATCTCGGCCATATGGACGAGGAGGGGTTCGTCTACATCACCGGCCGTGCGTCCGACATGTACATCTCTGGCGGCTCCAACATCTATCCGCGCGAGATCGAGGAGAAGATCTTGACGCACCCTGCGGTCGGTGAGGTCGCCGTGCTCGGCGTGCCCGATGCGACCTGGGGCGAGGTCGGAATCGCCGTCTGCGTCGCGCGCGACGGCGCGAAGCCCGTGAGCGAAGCCGAGATGGCGGCGTTCCTGTCGCCGAAGGTGCCGCGCTACAAGATGCCGAAACGTTTCTTCTTCTGGGACGCGCTGCCGAAATCCGGCTATGGCAAGGTGCCGAAGCGCATGGTGCGCGACGAGCTCGAGGCGCGCGGGCTGCTCGGTCTCGACAAGACCAAGACGGGCTGAGTTTACGTGATGCGGAGTATCAAGCAGCCGGGCACGCCCGCCGTCGAACGTATCCAGTGGGTGGCGGCGAGGGGACGCGCCTTTTCGTTCACACTTCAAGCCGGCGTGCCGCTGCTCGAAGCCGCGCGCCGCGGTTTTGCCGCGGAAGGGTTTGCGGGTGGCGTGCTGAATTTCGGCCACGGCGCGCTCGGGCCGTTCGGTTATGTGATGCCGGCGCTGTCGAAGACCGGCGAGAATGCGGCGTTCTACAGCGACACGTATCGGCCCGCAGGCGTGACGCGCACCAGGCTCGGCAGCATGACGCTCGGCATCCGAGACGGCGCTGCGTTCTTTCATTGCCACGGGCTGTGGACCGAGGCGGACGGCAAGGCGAGCGGCGGCCACATGCTGCCGGACGAGACTGTTGTCGCCGAGCCGTTCGAGGTCCAGGCCTTTGGCGTTGACGGCGCGATGTTCACCGCCGAGCCCGACCCCGAGACCAATTTCAAGCTGTTCGGGCCGGTCGTCTCTGCGAGCACCGGTGCGCGCACGACCAGCCGCGCCTTTGCGCTGCGCCTGCGTCCCAATCAGGATTTTGCCTTCTGCCTCGAAGGCTTCTGCCGCTGTCACGGCATTGCGCGCGCGAAAATCCACGGTGGCGTCGGCTCGACCATCGGTGCGCGCTTCACCCATGGCGGCGTGACCGAGCCGTTTGCCACGGAGCTGGCGATAACCGCCGGGACGATCGCGCCGGGCGCGTCTGGCGCACTCGAAGCTGCGCTCGACGTCGCCCTGATCGACCACACCGGCGGCATCGCCGCAGGCCGCCTGGTCCGCGGCGACAATCCCGTGCTGATGACGATGGAGCTGGTGCTGGAAGTGTTGGTTTAGGCCCGACCGGGGCTTGTTGCTGGCCGCCATTGCTACTTCCCCAAGCCTGTTGTTCCTGTTATGTTCCATCGAGCGGCCGTGCCGTTGATGGGAGTAGACAGAGAGGTCATGAGCCGAAGGGGCAACCGGACGATCAACCTGCCGGCACCGTATCTGAAGCGGGTCTGGCTGGATCAGGCACGCGTTGGCGCACGTGAGGCCTATCCGTTCTGTCTCCCGATATTCGCGGCTGACTTTGAGCTTCGTTTTGAAGCATCGATCACCATCATCGTTGGTGAAAACGGCACAGGGAAATCTACGATCCTCGAAGGGATTGCAGCACTTGCGGGCTTCGACGATGCAGGCGGCGGCAATGGTTACAGGCCGGTCGATCATTCCGATGCGCTGGAAAAGATGGGCAGTCGCCTTTCGACGGCGCTCCGCGCGAGTTGGCTGCCCAAGATCACCAACGGTTGGTTTTTCCGCGCTGAGAGCTTCTTTTCGGTGGCCAGATGGCTCGACCAAATGGCGCTGGAAGACATGAGGATGGGATTGCCGGGTGGTCCCCCTCCGGATTTTTTGTCGCATTCGCACGGCGAAGGTTTTTTGCGCTTTTTCGAAGAGCGCTGCCGGCGACAAGGCATCTTTATTTTCGACGAGCCGGAATCCGCGCTGTCGCCCTCGCGGCAGATCGAATTCCTCAAGCTGCTGCGACGCATGGAGGACTCCCGAATCTGCCAAGTCATCATGGCAACCCATGCGCCGCTGCTGATGGCCTATCCCAAAGCGCAGCTGCTGCGATTGGGCAAATACGGACTTGAGCCGACAACAGTGGAGCAGACCGATCATTACCGGGTGATGCGGGAATTCTGCGCCGACCCGCGCGGCTTCGTCGAGGCGAGGCTGGCGGAGTGAATGTATCATCAATTGTCGTTCATCGACTTCCGTAGTATGTTCTTGCCAAGGGCTGACATCCATGGCTCCACTCGTTCATCCCGGACGGTTGCTCAAACGCGAATTGGTTGCGCGCGGGCTCAGTGCGAACAGGCTTTCGCTCGATATCGGCGTTCCTTCGGGGCGGATCACCGATATTCTGAACGGACGCCGAGGTATCTCGGCGGACACCGCGGTGCGACTTGGTCGCTATTTCGGCAATAGCCCTCAATTCTGGCTGGACTTGCAAGGCCAGTACGACATTGGTCTCGTCGAGCGGGAGAAGGGCGCGGAAATCGCTCGACGGGTCAAGCCCGCCAACGCGGCCTGATGGGGCTTCGGCTGAAAGCTTCAGCATTCTTCATCCAAGCAGCGAGATGACAACCTCGAAGTTCTCACGGCATGCGTGCCCGATACCCGACACCACGATCCAACTGCATCAACGGCCAAACCTTGCTGTCACCACTCGCTCTCTCAATCGTCATTGCGAGCGCAGCGAAGCAATCCAGAATCTTTCCGCGGAGACGGTCTGGATTGCTCACATGGGGATTTGGTGTGTCAAGGTGGTAGTTCAGCTTTTTGTTCGATTGCAGCCAGCTCTTCGTCCCGACCATGGGGCCCTTCGGATGGCGCGCGCAGATCGAGTCAAGGTCGGCCCGTAGGGCCGCCGCGAAGCGGCTTGACCTTGACTTGAGCGAGCACGCCATCAGGCTTTGGTGGTCGGGCGGATAACTCCTTGTCGTCAGGCGATCTCAGGTTCGAGCCAGTTTTGACAATCTGGTTTTGCTTGCCAGATCAAACTCACATTCGGTCGTCGCGTGATAGCGACAGCACCAACATTCCGCTTGCGGCGGGCAGGCTCGAGAGGACGAGGCCATTCTTCGTTGCGGCGTTTGAAGCCATGCAATCCATCGGTTCGTCCACCCGGATCGGCCGAGGTTCGATCGGACCTCGGCAGATTGGTTTTGAGGTGGTGAAGAGGGCTCAGGCGGCAGGCTTCATCACGGCCCCCTCGATCACGACGCCCTGGGTGACATACTTCCACAAGGCAACCAGCAGCTTGCGCGCCAACGCCACGATCGCGCGCTTGCGGCCGCGCTGGCTGTTGGCCTTGAACCATTGGGTCAGAGCCGATTGGGGCTGGTGGCGTATCCACAACCAGGCGAGCTGGATCATCGTGGTTCTCAGCCGCGGATTGCCGGCCTTCGACACGCCCTGCTCGCGCTCGATACCGCCGCTGCGCCATGGCGTGGCCGCAAGCCCCGCATAGGAGGCGACCTGGCGGCGGTTGGCAAACTGGCGCCAGAAGGCTTCCGTCCAGAGAACGGCAGCGAAGTTCGGGCCCAGGCTCTTCAGGCCGAGCAGCATGGTGACCGGGTCCGATGCAGCCTTCTCGCCGGTTGGCTTGCTCGCCGTCAGTAGCGCCTCTTGCTCGCGCTCCACCGCCGCGATCTGCTCGAGCAGCAGTTCGAGCCGGGCGAGCTCGCGGCCGACCTGCGCCTTCAAATGCTGCGGCAACGGGCGCCCGTCCCCGGTGCGCAAGGCCTCGAGCCGTGCCTTGCGGTCGCGCCGCAGCGGCACATAGCCGGATATCCCTTGTGCAAACAGCAGCCCCTTGATCCGGTTGACGTGCTCGATCCGCTCCGCGATCAATGTCCGCCGCTCGCGGCAAAGTCGGCGGCGATCCTCGTCCTCCGGTGAAGGAGCAACCACCATCGCGCAGACCCGCGGCTCGCCGCGCTTGTAGGCCAGAAGCGACCGCAGCAGCGTCTCGCCATCGAGCCTGTCCGTCTTGGCCCGCCGGCGCCGGCGCGGCGTCGCGATCGAGGCCGGATCGACCACGTGGCTTTCAATGCCCTCCTGCTGCAAAGCGCGGTGAAGCCAGAACCCATCCAGTCCAGCCTCCTGGATGGTGATGATCGGATAGTTCTCCCCCGTTCGGGCCAGGGCCTTCTGCTTCAGCTCTGCAAACAGCTTCAAGAGCGCCGCAATATCACCGGCCTCCACGCTGTGTCTGGACATCTTCTCGCCCTTGCCGGGCGACAGCGAGGTCACCAGCCATGTCGAGCGGCTCAGTTCCAATGACACAAAAATTGCGCCAAACTGCGTGCGGATAGCGGCCGGTCCGTCGGAAGGATGATCGAGCAACATCGTCGTCTCCAGGTTGAATGGATTTAGCAACCTCAGTCTGGCCTCAGATCTGGTCGCTATCCACTCCCCATGGAATCTTCGCTGCGCTCGCAATGACAGCGGACGATCACCACGGCTTGGCGCGCACTTTCGCCATGGCCAGATATGTCGATTCACTGAAGCCTGATGTCCCCGAGCTCGATCCCTGAAAGAGGTCGAGCACGGGCGAGTAGGTCTGGCTGGCGTTCCTGGCGTCATACATGGCCGAGAAGCGGCTCAGCAGCTTTGCAACTTTGGTGGGATCCCCGAGATCTCTAAGATTGAGGTATTTTTCCACGATCTTGGCTTGCTGATCGATCTGCATTGAAGCCATCTGGTCAGGCAAGTCGTAGGTGGTCCTGAACACCTCCGAAAGGGCCTTGTCGGCAAGGATGTCATAGGCGGACGTGATTTCTCCCGCCTTGCGCTGGAAATACAGTGCCAGGCGGACGCCGGGATTCGTATCGCCCTGCTGCTGCTCCAGGCTTTGCTCGAGATAGTTCTTTTGCGTTGCCAGGAATTGATCGCGCTTTTGCGGACCCATCATCGGAAGACGCGCGACGTCGCCCTTGCTGTCAAAATTGAACGACGCCGCAATCTCTGCGAAGCGAGGGTCGCTCTGCGTATTTGCGAAGCTCTTGGGATCGGTCAGATTAGAGGCGAAGATCTTCTTCAGATAGGCGGTGGTCACTTTCGCGGGGTCCAGACCCTTGGCGACCAGAATGAAGTCGACCATCTTCTTGTTTGCGAGCAGGTCGGAAACGCTGTTGATGTCGCCGATCGATTGTTGATAGTCCGTCGCGTCCTTCTGCGCTTGAGCCTTGACTTTCGCCTGGTCCTGCTTGCTTGCAGATTTCAGTTTCGCAATAATGTAATCCTTCGCAATATCGAGGACTTCCGCCGAATCCTGAGCCGCCAGGGGCGTCGTCAGATTGCCTTTTGCGTCAAAGTTGAACGCGCGCGCGAGCTTGACGTATCGATCGTCCTTGAGCGTATAGACGTAGCTCTTGGGATCGTTGAGATCGCTTTCGAGAACAGCCTTCACAGTGGATTGTGAGACTTGTGTGGGGTCGAGGCCGACGGCTGCCAGTGCAAAATTATACGCGCCCGGCGTGGAGACGAGCGTCTGGAGTGACGTCACTTTGGGGATGGCTTTTCTGAATTGCCCGATGACCAGGGCTTCCTGCAACGGGCTTGCCGCCGAATAGACGGCCGACTTGCTGTCGTCAAAGCTCTGGGTCGTGCTGGCGATGTTTGCAGCGGTCTGCGCCGGCGTACCCGGTGGAAGCGATCCATCGGCGGAAAACTCGAACGCGCCGGCCAGAGCCATGAACCGGCCGGTCGTCGCGATGGCGTCGTTGGTGCTGGAGATGCTGCTCACGGCCGACTGCAGGCGGTATTTTTCGACCAATATCTGCACGTTCAGCTGGTTGACGTCGGCGCCGGGCTGCGACAGTTGCGTCGTATAGTCGGCGATCTTCGAACTGGCGTCGGTCGCATCCGATTTGGCTTGCGCAAGCTGGGCGTTCAGGCCATTCAGCTGAGACGAGAAGGTGACATTGACGTAGCTGTTCGGATCGGATGGATCGCTGGACAGGACCTGCTTGATCGTGTCACGCGGCCACTTGCTTTGATCGATCCCGAATGCCGAGGCGACATAGTTGCGAAGGCGATCGTCGTCGAGAAGCTGGTCGGCGCTGGTCACGCTGCCGATCGTGGCGTTGTAGTAGCTCGTGTCGGCGGCGACGGCATCGACGTTGCTCTTCATGGCCGCTGTGTACAGGTCGATGATATCGTCGGTCTGGTCGCCCGATTGCGCAACCTTCGTTTCACCGCCACCGAAGGAAAATGCCGCGGCAAACTCCCGGTAGCGCTTGTCGATCAGCGTGTTGGCAAAGCTCTTTGAGTCCGAGAGGTTGCTCTGCAGCACTTTCTTCATGAAAGCCTTGGCGTAGGCCATGTCTTCCAGGCCGTAGGCCTTCGTGACGTAGTGATACAGGCGATAATCATTCATCAGATCGTCAACGGTGTGCACCTTGCCGATGTTGGCTTTGTAATAGGCGGCATCGCGCGATACGTCCGATTGCTGCGCCACCCGCGTCAGGGTCTGTGCGAGATTGCGCGCGACGTAGCTATAGCCAAAATAGGTGGACACCATGGGGAATTCCTGACGGCTCGGCGGGTCCTGGACGTCCGTCAATCATTGCCGGGTCGCAAGGCAGGGCTGGCCTCATGCCAGCACGCAGAAACATTGTTGCAATTCATTACTGCGATTCTGGGCGGCAACCTTAGGTGCTGCTTGCGTCCAAGCGCCGCATCGTATGCGATCTCTCCGGCAAGCCTCCCGCAAGCAAGACGTGAGTAAGCTATGTCTTCCCGTCGGCGTTTGAGAATCGCGGACATGTTTTCGCGTCCTCGCGGCACGTCGGTGCCCGAGCCTTGCGGTGGTTGCCGCCCTCGAAAGTGCCGAGGGCGCAGGGAAGGCCGGGTGCCGGCTGACACCCGCGGTCCACTGTGCGATGGTTGCGCTACAAGAGGTTGCACAGCGGCATACAGGTGAAGCCAAACATCCGGCCTTCCCTGCGCAGTGGGTTTACGGCTTATGTCGCGCTCTCCCCGGGGAGCGATGCACTATTGCCCCCGTCGCCTCACGGATGGCTGACGTATGCGCCCGGTCGGGCCACAGCCGTCACCGCAAGACTTGGCGCACAGACCCCGGGCGCCAGGACCACACGATTTCGCCGTACGCCGATCACACCGGTCGCGCGCGCGACGTTTTCGCTCACGGTTGCCCGCCCTGCAAATCCCTTCGCGCCGATGTAATCCACGTCCACCACGTCCCATCCCGCGTGTCGTGACGATCGCGATAGCGCCCCTCGGCCGGGTTGGGATGGCCCGACTATGATGCATTTCCGAATTCGCGTAAAGCGAATTATTTTACCCTGAGAGCATTGACCATCGTCTGGCGTGTTTTGCCCGCCAGGCAACGCAAGGGCTTGTGGGGCGCGAGCAGCGCTCCCGCCATGCCGTGGCCACGAAGCGGTCTCCCCACGGCCCGAAAATGCGTTACCATGGCCTCAGCGCGCCTCAAGCCGCGCATGGTCAAGGGTGAGGAAACGAGATGAGGAAGACGATCGTGAGGGCGATCGCCGGGGTGGCGGTGCTTGCTGTGGCGGGAATGGCTCTGACTGCTGCCTGGGCCCATGGCCCGACCCGGCAGAAGGTGCGGGGGTCCATTGAGATCAATGCGCCGGCGGCCAAGGTGTGGGCCGTGATCGGCAATTTCCAGGACATGAGTTGGCTCGCGCCGGTGACCAAGACCGAGGGCGAGAAGGGCAACGAGATCGGCGCGACGCGCCGGCTGACGCTGACCGGCGGCGGCATCGTCGATGAGGAGCTCTACAAGTTCGACGCAGCCGCCATGACATATTCCTACCGGATCACCGCCGTCGACGTGAAGGTTCTTCCGGTGAACAACTATTCCTCGACGCTGACGGTGACGCCGAGCACCGACGGCAAGGGCGCGACGCTGGAATGGGCCGGCGCGTTCTACCGCGGCTTTCCCAACAACGATCCGCCGCCGGAGCTGAGTGACGAGGCCTCGGTCAAGGCGGTGAAGGACCTCTATCAGACCGGCCTCGAAGCGCTGAAGAAGAAGATCGAGAGCGGAAGCTAACCGTGCGGATCCTGGTCCTGGCGGCGCTCGCTACCAGCATCGCGAACGCCTCTGCCGAAGAGGCGTTCGTCACCAATCAGCTCAGCGACGATCTGATGGTCGTCGATCTCGCCACATCGCGCGCGGTCGCGACCATCCCGATCGGCGGCAAGCCGGCCGGCGTGGCCGTCACCGCGGACGGCCGCTTTGCCTATGTCACGAGCCCGGACGCCAAGGCGGTGACGGTGGTGGACGCCGCCACGCGGCAGGTCGCCGGCCGCATCGAGGTTGGCGGCGGGCCGCTCGGCATTGCCGTCACGCCTGACGGCAAGACGGTGTATGTCGCCGACTGGTACGCGGCCGCGGTGCGGGTGATCGATGCGGGGTCGCGTAGCGTGACCGCCAGCATCGCGGTCGGCGCCTCGCCGTCGGGGCTCGCGGTGACGCCGGACGGCAAGCTGCTGCTTTCGGCGGACCGCGACGACGACAGCGTCTCGGTGGTGGACGCCGCGACGCGCGAGCGAAAGGCGGTCATCAAGGTCGGCACCCGCCCGTTCGGCGTCACAATCGATGCCGAGGGCAAGCACGCCTACACCGCCAATGTCGGCTCCAACGATGTCTCGGTGATCGACATCGCCGAGGCACGCGAGATCGGCCGCGTGCCGGTCGGAATGCGGCCTTATGCCGTGGCGCTGACGCTCGGCCGCGGCTTCGTCACCGACCAGTATGGCGGCACGGTCAGCGTGTTCGATGTTGCGACGTTCAAACCGCTCAAGCGCATCAATGTCGGCGACTATCCCGAAGGCATCAATGCGACCGCCGACGGCAAGCGCATCATCGTCGCCTGCTGGGAGAGCAACACGCTCGAGATCATCGATGCGGCCGAGCTGAAGGTGATCGGCGAGGTCAAGACCGGCGACGGCCCGCGCGCGTTCGGGACGTTCTTGCGGAGGACGGAGTAGGGGGTAGACGTAGCCCGCATGAGCGAAGCGACATGCGGGGCAGAGTCGTCCTCATCCACTGGCGGTCCCGGATATCGCTTCGCTCGTCCGGGCTACGGCAGCGTGCATAGCGACGAGACAATCTCGTCCATCCGCTCGAACGTGTAATCCGGCCCGCGCGCCCGCAACGCCGCCGGCGCAGCATAGCCCCAGCAGACCACGCCGCAGGCAATCCCCACGGCCCGCGCCGCCTCGATGTCACGAACCTCGTCGCCGATCGCGATGACCTTGCCCGGTTCTACGCCAGCTTGCCGGATCACGCGGCGGAATTTGGCGGGCTTGCCGAACACCGAAGCCGCGCAGTCGAAATGCGAGAACAGTGCGGCCGATGCGCCAAGCTTCGCCCGCGCATTGACCTCGCTGTCCGACGTCACCAGCGCGAGCTGTACGCCGCTTTCGGCGAGCGTCCGCAACATCGTTTTGGCGCCGGCAAACAGCGAGATCTCCGCCGCCGCTTCTCCCTTCAGCCGCCGCGCATATCGCGCGATCGCCGGCAGCTTCCACACGGGCACCTCGAGCCGGCTGAGGATCTCGCGCGTCGAGGCATGCCGCAGCCCCTCGACATCCTCATCCCTGACACGCCGAAAGCCGAAGCGGTCGGCGACGTCGTTGATGGTGCGCAGGAACCAGGGAAAGCTGTCGACGAGAGTGCCGTCGAGGTCGAAGATGGCGAGGGAGTAGGGCATGGGGAGGGCGGACACTGCGGGCGACACGCTGACAGATGCAGTCAGAGATGCTATATTGGGTTCAAAGAGGTGGCAGATGTCGGAGCTACTGGCAAGGATTACGGTTGACCCGCAGCGAATGCATGGACGCCCGTGCATTCGCGACCTGCGCATCACGGTTGCCGACGTCCTTGGATTGCTATCTGCAGGGCAGTCGCGCGAAAGCATCCTCGAAGATTATCCGTATCTGGAAGAGGCCGATATCGACGCGGTGCTCGCCTATGCTGCCCGTCAGGTCGACCACCCCATCATAGCGGCCAAATAGCTTGCTCTACCTGATCGACGCCCAGCTTCCACCTGCACTCGCGGAAGCCATGCGTCGAGCCGGATACGACGCGACCCATGTCGCCGAGTTCGGGATGGCGAATGCGACCGATGGGACGATTTGGAGTGCGGCTGTTTCTCGATCAGCCGTTCTCGTCACCAAGGATCGTGATTTCTCCCTGCTGCGGGCCGCAAAGCGTCAGGGACCGATTGTGCTTTGGGTCCGGGTCGGCAACATCGACAATCGGGCGCTGATCCGCCAGTTTCTGGGCGCCATGCCGCAAATTGTCGAAGCCGTCGCGCGGGGCGAGGCGGTTATTGAATTCGTGGGGAGCTAGCGAGACTCACCGCAGCTTGCGCACGTGAACGTTGATGTCGAGATCAATGTTGCTGACGCATGCCGCAGCCCCTCGACATCCTCATCCCTGACACGCCGAAAGCCGAAGCGATCGGCGACGTCGTTGATGGTGCGGAGGAACCAGGGAAAGCTATCGACGAGCGTGCCGTCGAGGTCGAAGATGGCGAGGGAGTAGGGCATGGAGGATGGTTTTGGAGTTCGCTGACAAGCGGGACGTGGCGTGCTATATTTGGCAAATGCGAGGATAGCCATGCGGCACGAGCGTATTGAAATCAACCCGGCGATCATGGACGGCAAACCTGTCATCCGCGGGACGCGTGTGCCGGTCGAATTGGTGTTGCGCGAGCTCGGAGCCGGCATGACCCCCGAGGTCATCATGGCGGAGCATCCGCGGCTGACGGCCGATGATATTCGGGCAGCCCAGGCCTTCGCGGCCGATTATTTGGCCGACGAAGAGATCATTTATCGTTGAATCGTGCGCTGGCTCGCAGATGAATGCATCACAGTCTCTCGAGCGCTGCGGGCGGCCGGTCATGACGTACTCTATATCGCCGAATTTGCAGCCAGTCTGAGCGATGTGGAGGTCATCGCGCTGGCGTCCCAACAGGGACGCCTTCTGCTTACTGCCGACAAAGATTTCGGCGAGCTTGTTTTCCGCCGGGGTCAAGCCGTTCCAGGCCTGATCTTGCTCCGCGTCGATCCGGGCAGTGGGCCACTGTTACGAGCACGGCTTCTAGAGGCCGTCGATCGGTTCGGCCAAGGGCTTTTCGGGCGTTATATTGTGATTGACGAGGTTCGGCTCCGATCCCGTCTGTTGTAGCGTTGCTCTGAGCCAAGGCGCGTCACCGCAGTTTGCGCACGTGAACATTGATGTCGAGATCAATGGTGCTAACGCAAGTCTGCGTGGTGCGATGCGAGCCACCCTCGTACCAACGGCCTCCGCGTGCCCGGGCCGCGCTGACGTTGGCGAGCTTCAGGCATCGCCATTGCGGCAGTGGCCCGCTGCTTTCGCCGGCAAATTGCCAAGCCAGCACGGCTTCCTGACCGCTCCTGTTGGTGCCGATGATATGCGGGCAAAGCTCGCGATGGCGACCCTCGTAGACGCAGGTCACTTGCTGTTCGGCAAGAACGCGTTGCGGAAGAGTGTGTAGGTTCGGCTGGGCATCGCGGACACTCGCAAGTTTCGTCCCGAAGTCCCACGGACGAGACCATCGAACCTTTACTCCGCCGCCTCGCTCGTGCTCCGCCGCTTCGGCTTCCGCGCCTTCTTCAGCACCGGCTCCAGGAACTTGCCGGTATAGCTCCGCTGCGCTTTCACGATGTCCTCCGGCGGGCCCCAGGCGACGATTTCGCCGCCGCCGTCGCCGCCTTCGGGGCCGAGGTCGATGACCCAGTCGGCCGTCTTGATGACTTCGAGATTGTGCTCGATGACGACGACCGTGTTGCCTTGCGCGACCAACTCGTGCAGCACCTCCAGCAGCTTCTTGACGTCGTGGAAGTGCAGGCCGGTGGTCGGCTCGTCCAGAATGTAGAGCGTGCGGCCGGTGGCGCGCTTGGACAATTCCTTGGCGAGCTTGACGCGCTGGGCTTCGCCGCCCGAGAGCGTCGTCGCCTGCTGGCCGACATGGATGTAGTCGAGGCCGACGCGGTGCAGGGTCTGGAAGGTCTCGCGCACGCGCGGCACCGCCTTGAAGAACTCGGCGGCTTCCTCGACGGTCATGTCGAGCACATCGGCGATGCTCTTGCCCTTGAACAGGACTTCCAGCGTCTCGCGGTTGTAGCGCTTGCCCTTGCAGACGTCGCAAGTGACGTAGACGTCCGGCAGGAAGTGCATCTCGATCTTGATGACGCCGTCGCCCTGGCAGGCCTCGCAGCGACCGCCCTTGACGTTGAAGGAGAAACGGCCGGGCTCGTAGCCGCGCGCCTTGGCTTCGGGCAGTCCTGCAAACCACTCGCGGATCGGCGTGAAGGCGCCGGTATAGGTTGCGGGGTTCGAGCGCGGGGTGCGGCCGATTGGCGACTGGTCGATGTCGATGATCTTGTCGATATGCTCGAGACCCTCGATGCGGTCGTGCGGGGCTGCGCCTTCGCTGGCGTTGTTCAGCTTGCGGGCGATGGCCTTGTAGAGCGTGTCGATCAGCAGCGTCGACTTGCCGCCGCCGGAGACGCCGGTGACGGCGGTGAACAGGCCGAGCGGAATTTCCGCCGTGACGTTCTTGAGGTTATTGCCGCGCGCGTTCACCACCTTGATGGTGCGGCGATGGTTCGGCGGACGCCGCTCCGGCACCTCGACCTCAAGCTCGCCGGTGAGATATTTGCCGGTCAGCGATTTCGGGTTGCGCATGATCTCGGCGGGCGTGCCTTCGGCAATGATGTGGCCGCCATGCATGCCGGCGCCGGGGCCGATGTCGAGCACGTGGTCGGCCAGCAGAATGGCATCCTCGTCATGTTCGACCACGATCACGGTGTTGCCGAGGTCGCGAAGCCGCTTGAGGGTGTCGAGCAGGCGCGCGTTGTCGCGCTGGTGCAGGCCGATCGACGGCTCGTCCAGCACGTAGAGCACGCCCGTCAGGCCCGAGCCGATCTGCGAGGCCAGGCGGATGCGCTGGCTCTCGCCGCCGGACAGCGTGCCGGAGGAGCGGGAGAGGGTGAGATAGTTGAGGCCGACGTCGAGCAGGAAGGTGAGGCGTTCGCGGATCTCCTTGAGGATGCGTCCGGCAATCTCGTTCTGCTGCGCGTTCAGCGCTTCCGGCACAGTTTCGAACCACGCGCCGGCGCCCTTGACGGACAGCTCAGAAATCTCGCCGATATGCTTGCCGCCGATTCTGACGCAGAGCGCCTCGGGCTTGAGCCGGAAACCGTTGCAGGCGCCGCAGGGCACGTCGTGGAAGTATTTCGCCAGCTCCTCGCGCGCCCACTCGCTCTCGGTTTCGCGGTAGCGGCGGTTGATATTGGTGATGACGCCTTCGAACGGCTTCTTGGTGTCGTAGGAACGGACGCCGTCCTCGTAGGAGAACTTGATCTCGTCCTCGCCGGAGCCATGGAGGATCGCGTCTCTCGTCTTCTTGGGCAGATCCTTCCACTTGCTGGTCAGCGTGAACTTGTAGTGCTTGCCGAGCGCGGTCAGCGTCTGCGTGTAATAGGGCGACGACGATTTGGCCCAGGGCGCGATCGCGCCCTTGCCGATCGCGAGCTCCTTGTCGGGGATGACGAGGTCTTCATCGACATGCTGCTCGACGCCGAGGCCGCCGCAGGCCGGGCACGCGCCGTAGGGGTTGTTGAACGAGAACAGGCGCGGCTCGATCTCGGGGATGGTGAAGCCGGACACTGGACAGGCAAACTTTTCCGAGAACAGGATCCGCTCGGGGCCGCTCTTGTCGTGGATTTTTGCGGTCTTCTTTTTCTCCTCGACCGGCGCCGCCGCAGGCGCGTCGGCAAACTCGACCACGGCGAGGCCCTCGGCGAGCTTCAGTGCGGTCTCAAAACTTTCGGCGAGGCGCTGGCCGATGTCGGCGCGCACCACGATGCGGTCGACGACGACGTCGATGTCGTGCGGGAATTTCTTGTCGAGAACAGGCGCTTCCGCAAGCTCGTAAAAGGTGCCGTCGATCTTGACGCGCTGAAAGCCCTTCTTGAGCCATTCGGCAAGCTCTTTGCGGTACTCGCCCTTGCGGCCACGCACGACAGGCGCGAGCAGATAGAGGCGAGTGCCTTCGGGCAGCGCCAGCACGCGGTCGACCATCTGCGAGACGGTCTGGCTCTCGATCGGAAGTCCGGTCGCGGGCGAATAGGGCACGCCGACGCGCGCCCAGAGCAGGCGCATGTAGTCGTAAATCTCTGTGACGGTGCCGACGGTGGAGCGCGGGTTCTTCGACGTCGTCTTCTGTTCGATCGAGATTGCCGGCGACAGGCCGTCGATCTGGTCGACATCAGGCTTCTGCATCATCTCCAGGAACTGGCGTGCATAGGCCGAGAGCGACTCGACATAGCGGCGCTGGCCTTCGGCGTAGATGGTGTCGAAGGCGAGCGACGATTTGCCGGAGCCGGAGAGGCCGGTGAACACCACGAGCTTGTCGCGGGGAATCTCGACGTCGATGTTCTTGAGGTTGTGCTCGCGCGCGCCACGGATCGTAATTGCGCGCAGGTGTGACCCCGCGTTCTGCTGTTGGCGCTTCGCCTTGATCACTTCATCCATCCGAGTTGCCCTCAAGGAATCCCAAAGGTGCGCGATCGCGCCGACGTAAAAGGCGCGCTTCGCCGGAACCGGGATCGGCGCCGATGGGGTTGCGAGCGAACGTAGGAAGAACGGAGACGGATTTCTAGTGCGACTTGCGAATCGTCAACGGATTGTTGGCGCGCTGGCGGGACTTGGCAGCAGGTCTTGCAGCAGCTGCGTCGTCCGGAACAAGCGAAGGGCCGGCCGCGAGGCCGGCCCTTCGTTCACCATTGACTGCGGACCTTGGGGAATCCGCAGATGGGGAGGACCTTGGAGGGAGTCCTCCGGAGTTCGTAGCTGGCTCAGTATTTGGCGACGACCGGGCCGCCCCAGCGGTAGTTGACGCGGATCAGCCCGATATCGACGTCCTGGCCAATCCGCTCGGTGCGTCCCGGCGGAACGAGGATACTGCTGGCGAGATCGCCGCCGTGATGGCCGAGGAACAGATGGTCGTACTCACCGCCGATCGACCAGTTCTCCGCAAAGGCGTATTCCACGCCGAAGCCCGCGCTGTAGCCCCAGCGGGTCTGGCTGAGCGTGTTGGACACGACGCCGACGCCCGGAATGAACTCGTCGTATTTGTCGTGCGCGACGGCGGCGCCGGCCTTGCCGTAGAACAGCAGGCTGTTCACGGTGTAGCCGAGCTGGCCGGTGAACAGACCAAAGCTGTCGATCCTGGTCCGGTTGTTCAGGGGCGCCAGCACCAGGCTGACATTGTTGCCTTTGAAGTCGGCCCAGTTACCCTGGGCTTCGACGCCGAGAACCCAGTGCGCCTTCTGCCAGCGATAGCCGAGCTGGGCACCGACCGTGCCGCCGCTGGCATTGTGGCAGCCTTCGCCGACGGCCGGATCGATCGGAACACCGCTGACGGCAACAACGCTCCAGCAGGCATGGCCGAGGCCGCCGCCACCATTGATGCCGCCGTAAACGCCGGTCCATTCGAGGGCGGCTAGCGGTGCCACCGGCGCCTTATAGAGCGGGAGATCCGCGGCACCGGCCGGCGCGACTGCGCCGAGTGCGAACAAGCCGACCGCGGCCAGCGCGCAAGTTTTCATGTCAGATCCCCAACTCGCTCAAGCAATTCGCGAGCGCAATGCGTGCGCCCTACGATTCCTTGACGGTTCGGCGCGCCGGGCCGCGAAAACAAAAAGGCCGGCACAAGGCCGGCCTTTCGTAACGATGTGACGCAGGTGGCGAAGATCAGTACTTCAGCTCAGTACTTGGCGACGACCGGGCCACCGAAGGTGTAGTTCAGGCGGACGGTGCCCATATCCACATCCTGCTTGATGCTGTCCGTGCGGAAGGGCAGGCCAAACGCAGTGAAGCTGTCGCTGTGCTTGCCCATGAACAGGTGGTCGTATTCGATCGCCACCGACCAGTTCGGCGCGAAACCGAACTCGATGCCCGTGCCGACGACGCCACCCCAACGGGTCTCGGTCGCCTCGCCGAACGTGACGCCGGCCAGAGTGCCGCTGAACTTGTTGTGGGTGACGGCCGCGCCGCCCTTCACGTACCAGAGCACGTTGTTCCAAGCGTAACCGACTTGACCGGTGAAGAGGCCGATGGCGTCGATCTTGGTATTGTTCACCAGCGGGAAAAAAGCGGCCGGCGTGCTTGTGTTCGAGCCCTTCAGATCAGCCCAATCACCCTGCGCTTCGACGCCGAACACCCAAGCGGCGGACTGCCACCGATAACCGATTTGACCGCCGGCGAGAGCGCCGGTCGCATCATGGCAACCCTCGCTCGTCGTGGGGACGGCAGCACCGCCGACGCTGGTCGTGTCCCAGCAATTGTGGCTCGAGCCGCCACCGGCATTGGCGCCGATGTAGAAGCCGGTCCAATTGTAGACGGAAGCCACGGCCACCGGAGCCTTGGTGTAGGGGCGAGCCGCCAGATCGGCAGCCGAAGCGGCGCCAGTGAGGGCGAGCAGACAGGCCGAAGCCAAGAAAATCTTTTTCATATTCAACAAATCCCAGTCCCAGTTTCTGTTTTGGACTTCCGTGCGTCGGAAGCAGAATCGGACGCTGTGGTCCAACTGATGACGTGCTTACACGATTGAAGCCGCAAGTTGCGTCTCCCAAAAGTCACAACGGGTGCAAAATGTGGCATTCGCTGACCTAAAGTTCCCATCGGGAACCAGCAACAAAAAGGCCGGCACAAGGCCGGCCTTTCTCGAATGATTTCAGGGGGATCAGTACTTCGCGATCATCGGGCCGCCCCAGCGGTAGTTCAGGCGGACGAGGCCCATATCGACGTCCTGGCCGATCCGTTCGGTCTGGACGAAAGCCCCGCCCAAGGTGAAATCGACGTTACGATGGCCAAGGAAAATGTGGTCGTACTCGACGCCAACCGACCAGTTCGGGGTGAAGCCAAATTCGAGACCTGCGCCAACCGTTCCGCCCCATCGAGTTTCGCGGGCCGAACCAAAGATGCCGCCTGCACCCACGAATCCAGGTGCGACGGCGAGGTCGTACTTGTCGGCCACGACCGCGCCGCCGCCTTTCACGTAGACCAAGACGTTGTTCCACGCATAGCCGATTTGGCCTGTAATCAGGCCGAAGGCATCGATCCTTGAACGGTTCTCCTGACCCAGGGCCGTCGGGCTAATATTGCTTCCGCTGAAGTCCGCCCAGTTGCCTTGGCCTTCGAAGCCAAACACCCACTGGCTGGACTGCCAGCGATAGCCGACCTGGCCACCCACCGTGCCGCCGGTTGCGTTATGGCAGCCGTCGGTGATCAGCGCGCCTGCTACCGGCGTCACGAAGTCCCAGCAATTGCGGCTCGATCCGCCACCGCCGTTGATGCCGATGTAGAAGCCGCTCCAGTCGTAGATGGTGGCGATCATCGGCGCCGGCGCTTTGGTGTAGGGACGCGCCGCAAGATCCGCCGCGCTCGCGGGCGCGGACAGGCCAAACACAACCATACCGATAGTACTAAACAGAATTTTCTTCATTGCAGTCTCCCCAGTTTTGTCCGCTCAAGAAGCCCCGAGGCGGTCAATCAGGCGTGACGCCCATAAGAACCAATTCCGAGGCAACTGTAGCGCCCTCCGGAGGTAGAGTCCGTCTCCGGAATGCAACAGTTGCGGGTCAATTGAAGGTGCGCGTAACTTGATGAATGTTAGGTGCTTTTTCTGCTTCTAAGGAACTCGGCGAGGTTCCTATGCATCGCGCGGTGAAGAGCGGCACGGGAACCGGCGTGCGGACTCTGCAGCGAACAATTTCGACAGGAACAAATCTGGAACAAATGTTCAGCCGATGCTATATGTGGGGATAACCGAGGGCGTGGCGGGCCGATCGGCGCCTGTAAGCGTATAGGGTCGGCCCAACAGGCGACAGCGCGGGCGCGCCTTTTCGAAATTCAGTGCATTTGGAGTGGAGAGCGGCGATGGCGGGAAGCGTCAACAAGGTCATTCTGGTTGGAAATCTCGGCAAGGATCCCGAAATCCGCCGCACCCAGGACGGGCGGCCGATCGCGAATCTGAGCATCGCCACATCGGAGACCTGGCGCGACAAGAACAGCGGCGAACGCAAGGAAAAGACCGAGTGGCATCGCGTGGTAATCTTCAATGAAGGTCTCTGCAAGGTCGCCGAGCAGTACCTGAAGAAGGGCGCCAAGGTTTACATCGAGGGCGCGCTCCAGACCCGCAAATGGACCGACCAGAGCGGCGTGGAGAAGTACTCCACCGAGGTCGTGCTCCAAGGCTTCAACTCGACCCTGACGATGCTCGACGGCCGCGGCGGTGGCGGGGGAGGCGGCAGCTTCGGCGACGAGCCGGGCGGCGATTTCGGCTCCTCCGGTCCCGTCAGCAGCGCACCGCGCCGTGCCGTGGCCGCAGGCACCGGCGGTGGCCGCAACAACGACATGGACGACGACATCCCGTTCTGAGGCGGGACGGGCGCTTCATTCCGGACTTTGCCGGTGCTCGCGTAAAGCGGCAGGATTTCTTACCAATTGACGGGCGAAGCTCGGTTTTCCCGGGCTGGCCTCGTATGCTGCCTAAAGCCTTTGACGGGTCGCAATGTGAATGGTATTAACTTTATGTTAATCCTATTCACATGGTTGGTTCCCGATCGGAGGATGCGCCCCCATGAACCTCGCGCCGCTGCTTGACGCTGCTCCGGCGATCCCGCTGCACGCCTTCGCGGCGATGGCGGCCTTCGTGCTTGGTATCGTCCAGTTCGCCGCGCCCAAGGGCACGCTGCCCCATCGGACGTTCGGCTGGATTTGGGTGGCGCTGATGGCCGTGGTGGCGGCCTCGTCGTTCTGGATCCACCAGATCCGCCTGGTCGGGCCGTTCAGCCCGATCCACCTCCTGTCGATCTTCACGCTGCTGATGCTGCCGCTGGCGGTGTGGCGGGCCCACACGCATCGCGTGACCGATCACCGTCGCATCATGATCCTGCTCTTCACCGGTGCGCTGGTCGTGGCGGGACTGTTCACGCTGGTGCCCGGCCGGATCATGCACCAGGTGCTTTTCGGGGCATAATCGACGGTTGCGGGTGGCTCGTTCCGGTGTCGCTGATGACGGTGGCGAGAAGGGCGTAAGTCTCTGGAAAAACAAACGGAAAAACCGCTTCCCAAGAGCTCGCAAGGGTGGTTATCAGGGCCTCGATGCGCTATATGATTCCCAGATAAAAACTCACCGGATTCCCCCTTGGCCGACGACGACAACAAGAAGCCCGGCGATGAGCCGGAGCGCTCGGATATTCGCCCCGTCTCCATCTTCGAGGAGATGAAGAAGTCGTATCTCGACTACGCCATGAGCGTGATCGTGGCGCGCGCGCTGCCTGATGCCCGCGACGGTCTGAAGCCGGTGCATCGCCGCATCCTCTACTCGATGAACGAGCAGGGGCACACGCCCGACAAGAAGTACGTCAAATCCGCCCGCGTGGTCGGCGACGTCATCGGTAAGTATCACCCGCACGGCGACCAGTCGATCTACGACGCCATGGTCCGCATGGCGCAGGACTTCTCGATGCGCGTGCCGCTGATCGACGGCCAGGGCAATTTCGGTTCCGTCGACGGCGATCCCCCAGCCGCCTATCGTTACACCGAAGCGCGCCTGACCAAGGCGGCGCTGGCGCTGTTGGCCGATATCGACAAGGACACCGTCGACTTCCAGCCGAACTACGACAACAACGAGACCGAGCCGTCGGTTCTTCCGGCCAAGTTCCCGAACCTTCTGGTCAACGGTGCGGGCGGCATCGCGGTCGGCATGGCGACCAACATCCCGCCGCACAATCTCGGCGAAGTCATCGACGCCTGCGTTGCGTTGATCGACAACCCCGCACTGACCATCGACGAGCTCATCAACATCGTGCCGGGACCGGATTTCCCGACCGGCGGCGTCATTCTCGGACGGGCGGGCATCCGCGCCGCCTATCACCTCGGCCGTGGCTCGATCGTCATGCGCGGCAAGGTCGCGATCGAGACCATCCGCAAGGAGCGCGAGGCGCTCATCATCACCGAGATTCCCTACCAGGTGAACAAGGCGACGATGGTCGAGCGCATCGCCGAGCTGGTCAAGGAAAAGAAGATCGAGGGCATCGGCGACCTGCGCGATGAATCGGACCGCGAAGGCTATCGCGTCGTGATCGAATTGAAACGCGACGCCGTGCCGGATGTGGTGCTGAACCAGTTGTATCGGTTCACGCCGCTGCAGACGAGCTTCGGCGTCAACATGGTGGCCCTCGACAGCGGCCGTCCGCGGATCATGCATCTGAAGGACCTGCTGGCCATCTTCGTCGACTTCCGTGAACGGGTCGTCACGCGGCGCACCAAGTATCTGCTCGCCAAGGCGCGCGATCGCGCCCATATCCTGGTCGGTCTGGCGATCGCGGTCGCCAATATCGACGAGATGATCCGCGTCATCCGGACCTCACCCGACCCGACCACCGCGCGCGACACCCTGATGTCGCGCGACTGGCCGGCCCGGGACGTCGAGGACATGCTGACGCTGATCGACGATCCACGCCACCGCATCAGCGAGGACGGCACGATCCGGCTGTCGATGGAACAGGCGAGAGCCATTCTCGATCTGCGCCTCCAACGCCTCACCGCGCTTGGCCGTGACGAAATCCGCGACGAGCTCGACAAGCTCGCCGGTGAGATCGCCGACTATCTCGACATCCTACGCTCGCGCGAGCGCGTGCTGGGGATCATCAAGACCGAGCTCGCCGAGGTGAAGGCCGAGTTCGCCACGCCGCGCCGCACCGTGATCATGGAGCAGGAAGGCGAGGTCGAGGACGAGGACCTGATCCAGCGTGAGGACATGGTCGTCACCGTGTCCCACGCCGGCTACGTCAAGCGCGTGCCGCTGTCGGCCTATCGGGCGCAACGCCGCGGCGGCAAGGGCCGCGCCGGCATGCAGACCCGCGACGAGGATTTCGTCAGCCGTCTGTTCGTGGCCTCCACGCATACTCCGGTGCTGTTCTTCTCGTCCCGCGGCCAGGTCTACAAGGAGAAGGTCTGGCGGCTGCCGATGGCGGCGCCGAACGCGCGCGGCAAGGCGCTGATCAACATCCTGCCGCTGGAGCAGGGCGAGCGCATCACCACTATCATGCCGCTGCCGGAGGATGAGTCGACCTGGGCCAACCTCGACGTGATGTTCGCCACGACAGGCGGTAACGTCCGGCGCAACAAGCTGTCCGACTTCGTCGACGTCCGCCGCTCCGGCATCATCGCCATGAAGCTCGACGACAACGAGGCAATCGTCGACGTGCAGATCTGCACCGAGCGCGACGACGTGCTGCTGACCGGCGCCGGCGGCCAGTGCATCCGCTTCGCTGTCCCTGACGTGCGCGTGTTCACCGGGCGCACCTCGATGGGCGTGCGCGGCATCGCGCTTGGCGACGGCGACAAGGTGATTTCGCTGGCGATCCTGCGCCATGTCGAGACCACTTCGGACGAGCGGTCGGCCTACCTGAAGATGCGCCGCGCCGTCGCTGGCGAAGCCGCGACGGAAGAGGCTGCGGTGGACGCCGAGGCCGAGGAAACCTCCGGCAGCTTCCAGCTCCCGCAGGAGCGCTATGCCGAGATGTCGGCGGCCGAGCAGGTCGTGCTGACCGTCTCCGTCAACGGCTATGGCAAGCGGACCTCGTCCTACGAGTACCGCACCACGGGTCGCGGCGGCAAAGGCATCGTCGCCATGAGCGTCAACAATCGCAACGGCAATCTCGTCGCGTCCTTCCCCGTTGAGGATGCGGATCAAATCATGCTGGTCACCGACAAGGGCCAGCTGATCCGCTGCCCGGTCGAAGGCATCCGCATCGCCGGCCGCTCGACCCAGGGCGTGATCGTGTTCGACACCGCTGAGGACGAGCACGTGGTGTCGGTCGAGCACATCACGGAAGAGGCCGAGAGCGGAAACGGGGCGAATGGCGAATAGGGAGTAGCGAATATGCCTTGCTACTCCATTCGCTAATCGCCACTCGCTATTCGCGACATTAGATCTCCAGCTCCGTGCCGAACTCCACGACCTGCTTGGTCGGCACGCCGAAGAATGCCGCCGAGCGTTCGGCGTTGCGCTGAAGGAAGGCGAACAGGCCTTCGCGCCAGACCCACATGCCCGGAATGTCCTCGCTCGGGATGATGGTCTCGCGGCCGACATAATAGGTGATGTCGGAGAGGTCGATGCCGGGCAGCTTGCCCTGGCGGCAGGCGAGCGTCAGTCCCTCATAGATCGTCGGGTTCTGCATGAAGCCGTAATGCAGGATCACGCGGGTGATGCCGGTGATGATCTCGATCACCTCGTTCCGGTCCTGGTCGGCAACGTGAGGCAGCTCCTCGATCAGCACCGTGACGAGGATGACGCGTTCGTGCAGCACGTGGTTGTGCTTGACGAACTGCGTCAGCGCCAGCGGCACGCCGTTCGGCGCGGAGGCCAGGAATACCGCAGTCCCAGGCAGCCTTGCGCGGCACTTGTTCACCGCTGTCTCGATCAGGTCTTCCTCGGGTTGACGCAGCTTTCCGCGCGCGGCCTCGACCAGCTTCACACCGCTGCGCCAGGTCAGCATCAGGAAGGCGACGAAGGCGGCGAGCAGCAGCGGAAACCAGCCGCCCTCGAACAGCTTGATCGAGTTGGCGGAGAAGAAGATCACGTCGATCACGAAGAAGAAGCCGTTCACGGCGACCACGAGCCAGGGCGAATAGCCCCACTGGATCGCGACCAGTGCGGCGAGCAGCGTGGTGATCGCCATCAGCAGCGACACCGCGATACCATAAGCGCCGGCCAGTGCATCCGAGGTTCCGAAGCTTAGCACCGCGCCGAGCGTTGCGGCGGCGAGCAGCCAGTTCACCAGCGGCACGTAGATCTGGCCGATCGCGTCGCTGGTGGTGTGGCGGATCTGCATGCGCGGCAGGAAGCCGAGCTGGATCGATTGCTGGGTCAGCGAGAACACGCCGGAGATGATCGCCTGCGAGGCGATCACGGTCGCGACGGCCGAGAACGCGACCAGTCCGTAATGCAGGACGTCCGGGCAGAGCTGGAAGAACGGATTTTCGATCATCGTGGGATCGGTGATCAGAAGCGCGGCCTGGCCGAAATAATTCAGCACCAGCGCCGGCAGGCAGATCGCGAACCACGCGAGCCGGATCGGCAGGCGCCCGAAATGCCCCATGTCGGCATACATGGCTTCACCGCCGGTCACGGCGAGGAAGGCTGCGCCGAGGATCGCGAAGGAGACGTGGAAATCCTGGTGGATCAGGAAGTCGAACGCATAGAGCGGGCTGAGCGCCGCCAGCACGGCGGGCGCCTTGACGATGCCGTGGATGCCGAGCGCGGCGAGCACGAAGAACCAGGCCAGCATCACCGGTCCGAAGATGCGGCCGATGAAGCCCGCGCCCTGCTTCTGCATCATGAACAGGCCGACCAGGATGACGATGGTGATGGGCACCACCGCCGGCGCGAGCGAGGGGGCGTCGACCTTGAGGCCCTCGATGGCTGAGAGCACCGAGATCGCCGGCGTGATCGCGCCGTCGCCATAGAGCAGGGCCGCGCCGATCAGGCCGACCACCAGGAGATGCGCGCGCCAGGTACCTGGCTGGGCGTGACGGGCGTGCAGCAGTGCCAATAGCGCGACGATGCCGCCTTCGCCGCGGTTGTCCGCGCGCAGGATCAGCAGCGCATATTTCAGTGAGATGATCAGCAGCAGCGCCCAGAGGATGAGCGAGGCAACGCCCAGGACAGCCTCGGGAGTCACGGTACCGCCACGGGCGGCTGCCTTGGCGGCTTCCTTCAGGGCGTAGAGAGGGCTGGTGCCGATATCGCCATAGACCACCCCGAGGGCGCCCATGGTCATGGCAATCGGCAGAGGGTCGGGGTGATGGCCGGAAGCGACTGCGGGCGTACTGGACAAATGCGACCCCTCGATGGAATCGCGCCCGTCGGGCCATTCCGAGGGACGCGAGAGTCACACAGTCTGCGACGAGACGTCGCAAATATCCATGGTGTTTATCGCGAGGTTCATGACACCGAGCTGACAGACCGCCTACGGGGTCCGGTCTGCCGTCACAAGGCGAGCGACGCGAACGTCGGCCTTGGTGCCAGCGCGGCGCAGGCAGGAGGCCTCGAAGTTGGGCCAGGCTTGCTGCGAACAATCGCGGCCGATGGTCTTGATGTCGAGCCGGTCGCTCTTGGCAAGCGGCTGCGGCACGCTGGCTTCGACGGTGGGAGCAAAACCGGGCAGGAGAGTGAGGGCGGTAGCAACACACGCAGCAATAGCAATCGCTGAAAGAGCCTTGATCATTTGACGGTCCCCTGTGATGCGGCCGCCACGCCCAGTGTGCGGCCCGTCATTCGTTGGCTGGACTAGTAACCATGGCCAGTTTCCGGACGTCTTCGCCGATGCCGGAAATGGTTTCGTTCGCACCTCGTTTTGTTTCGTGGTCGCCCCGAGGACGAAACAATCGGGGACCAGCCGACAGGGTTTGGCGGAAAAACCGGCAGGAAACGGCCAAGGAACCTGTCCGGCTTGCCGGGCCGGGCCGGGCGCGGTAGGACGTGGCCATGCCGCGCATTGCCTTCTATCCAGGTTCCTTCGACCCCATCACCAACGGCCATCTGGACGTGGTCCGGAGCAGCGTTCCCTTGTGCGACAGGCTGGTGGTCGCGATCGGGGTCCATCCAGGCAAGAAGCCGCTGTTCTCGACCGAGGAGCGGTTGAAGATGCTCCACGACGTCTGCGACCCAGTCGCGGCCCAGGCCGGCTGCACGCTCGAGGCCGTGACCTATGACGATCTCGCAGTCACCGCGGCGCGCAAGTACGGCGCGACCATCATGATTCGGGGCCTGCGCGACGGCACCGACCTCGACTACGAGATGCAACTCGCCGGCATGAACGGCACCATGGCGCCCGAGGTGCAAACCGTCTTCCTGCCGGCCTCCCCGGTGGTCCGCCCGATTACCGGCACATTGGTGCGCCAGATCGCCGCCATGGGCGGAGATATCTCGGCCTTCGTACCGCCGCTCGTTGCATCCCAGCTCAAGGCAAAATTCGCCGGATAACGGCGCGTTTTTTCATCTCACCTGATCCGGAGTTTCCATGATCCGTCGTCTCGCAATTCTTGCCACGATGTTCGTCGCGCTGATTGGCGCAGTCCCGGCAATGGCGCAGCAGCTGCCGGCCAATCTCGACAAGCCCAACGCGCTCGTCATCGACACCACCAAGGGCCGCATTGTCATCAAGCTCAGGACCGACCTTGCGCCGCAGCACGCCGAGCGCCTCAAGCAGCTCGCGCGCGAGGGCTTCTACAACAACGTTCCGTTCCACCGCGTGATGGACGGCTTCATGGCCCAGACCGGCGACGGCCAGAACGGCAACGGCACCGGCGGCTCGAAATATCCGAACCTGAAGCAGGAATTCTCCAAGGTTCACTTCGCTCGCGGCATCGTCGGCATGGCCCGGCGCGGCGACAGTGTCGATACCGCCAACTCGCAGTTCTTCATCATGTTCGCCGACGGCGGCAGCCTCGATAACCAGTACACCGTGGTCGGCGAGGTCGTGCAGGGCATGGACGTGGTCGACAAGCTGAAGAAGGCTCCGCCCGGTTCGGCCGGCGGCACCGTCACCGATCCCGACAAGATGGTGAAGGTGCAGGTCGCCTCCGACATCAAGTAGCCGGGACGATGGCGCGCCGCGGCGACAGGCTCCTGTTCGCTGCAGCAGTGCTGCTGTTCGGCGCTTGCGGCGCCTCCGCAGAGAACGCGCCGGTCAACACCATTCAGGACGTCTTCCAGCACTTGCGGACCTGCTGGAAGCCGCCGCCGCCGGCTAAGGCTCGCCCTATCGACATCACCGTCGTCGTGAGCTTTAACCGGGCCGGAAACATTCTGGGCCATCCGAGGATTACCTATGAATCCGCGGAGGCCTCCGACAATGACCGGCTGCAACACCGGATCGCGGTGATGGAGGCGTTGCAACGCTGCACGCCGATGCCATTTACCGATGCAATGGCCGGCGCCGCCGCGGGACGTCCATTCGCGATCCAGTTCCGTAACCGCAAGACTTCACCTGACAAGACTTCACCCCCAACGCAAGAGAGACGAGCATGAGCGCCACCGAAAACACATTGATCCTCGAGACCACGCAGGGCCCCGTCACCATCGAGATGCGACCTGACCTCGCGCCCGGCCATGTCGCGCGCATCAAGGAGCTGGTCCGCGAAGGCTTCTACGACGGCATTGTGTTCCATCGCGTGATCGACGGCTTCATGGCGCAGACTGGCTGCCCGCAGGGCACCGGCACCGGCGGCTCGGGCCAGAAGCTGAAGGCCGAGTTCAACAAGGAGCCGCATGTGCGCGGCACCACCTCGATGGCGCGCGCCGCGAGCCCCGATTCCGGCGACAGCCAGTTCTTCATCTGCTTCGACGACGCCCGCTTCCTCGACAACCAGTACACGGTGTGGGGCAAGGTCACCGAGGGCATGGAGAACGTCGACAAGATCAAGCGCGGCGAGCCGGTGCAGAACCCGGACAAGATCGTCAAGGCGCGGATGGCGGCCGACGCTGATTAAGCGCACGTCGTAATTCCGGGACGGCTCGGGAATCTCGTGCCAACCTCGGGACTCCGGATCGCCGCGCTAGTTGCGCGGCGTCCGGAATGGAAAGGCATCGCCGGCTCTGAAGTGAAACTTGGACTGATGTGAAGGTGGGGGACCTTTGGGCCTGAAGGTGCTATTCTCGGCCGAGGGCTTGGAAGGACGATCGCGCGAGGCGAAGATGGACGTACAGCAGGCGGTAAAGTTGGCGAAGGATTGGGTGCTCGACGTCATGAAGGACGAAGACCCCATTAATCTTGGGCTTGAGGAAGTAGAGTTCGACGATCCAAGCCAAATGTGGAAGATCACTCTTGGTTTCTCTCGACCCTGGAATTCCACCAAAAGCGCTCTTTCAACCCTGACCGGGGATGCCGCGTTGAGGCGGGCATACCGAACGGTCCTCGTTGATGACAAGAATGGGCGAGTAAAGGGGATGGTGCGGAAAGTAAGCGTTGACGATTGATGGCACGTCAAACTCTGATCTTAGATGCTAATTTGATTGTCTTACTTGTTGTTGGATTGGCAGACGAGCACGCCGTTCCAAAACACAAGCGCACTCGTGCTTACACCACCAATGACTTCCGGTTGTTGCTTAATGTGATCTCCGAGTATCGAGAGCTTGCCGTGCTGCCGAACGCTCTCTCCGAAGCGTCTAATCTGTTAGAGTTTGAAGGGAATGGTCTTCCGGAGAAAATATTCCGTCGATTTCTGCAATTTGTTTCCACAACGAGAGAGATCTATATCCCGAGTTTGAGCGCCATTGAACGAGCGGAGTTTCGGCGCTTGGGATTAACGGATTCAGCCACTCTGGAGGCGGGCAAGGCGGGCATTCATATTCTCTCGGCAGATATTGCTCTCTATCTGGCCGCAATCAGTGCAGGATACAGCGCAGCGAATTTCATACATGCAATTGAAGCTGCGCGCGCCTGATCCTCCGGATTGAAATGGATGCGCACTGATCTCTTCGATTTCGACCTGCCGCCCGAGCGCATCGCGTTGCGCCCAGCGCATCCGCGCGACTCGGCCAAGATGCTGGTCGTCGAGAACGGCGCGCTGCGCGATCAGACCATCGCGGATCTGCCGCACTGGCTGAAGCCGGGTGACCAGATCGTCGTCAACGACACCAAGGTGATCGCGGCGCAGCTGAAGGGCCGCCGCATCGGCCGCGAGACCGAGCCGAAGATCGAGGCGACCTTGATCAAGCGCCTCGACGGCTCGCGCTGGCAGGCACTGGTGAAGCCCGCGAAGAAGCTCACAGCCGGCGACCGCATCCGCTTCGGCAATGAAGGCCAGGTCTGCCTGCTCGGCCATCTCGATGCCGAGGTCGAGGCCAAGGGTACGGAAGGCGAGGTGACGCTGTCATTCTCGTTCCACGGCCCGGCGCTTGACCACGCGATCGCCGATCTCGGCAGCCCGCCGCTGCCGCCCTACATCGCCTCGAAGCGCACGCCTGACGAACAGGATCTCGCCGACTACCAGACCATGTTCGCGGCGAACGAGGGCGCCGTCGCGGCGCCCACCGCGGGCCTGCACTTCACGCCGGCGCTGGAGCAGGCGCTCAGCGCACGCGGCGTCGGCATCAACCGCATCACGTTGCATGTCGGGGCAGGGACCTTCCTGCCGGTCAAGGTCGACGACACCGACGGCCACAAAATGCACGCCGAGTGGGGCACGGTCTCGGCCGAGACCGCGGAACGGCTCAACACCGCGCGAAAACACGGCGGCCGTATCGTCGCCGTTGGCACCACGTCATTGCGGCTGCTGGAAAGCGCCGCCGGCGAGGACGGGATCATCCAGCCGTTCACGGCGGAGACCTCGATCTTCATTACGCCCGGCTATCGCTTTCGCGCGGTCGATGTCCTGCTGACGAATTTTCATTTGCCGAAGTCGACACTGTTCATGCTGGTGTCGGCTTTCGCCGGCCTAGACACGATGAAGCAGGCCTATGCGCATGCGATTGCGAGCGGCTACCGGTTTTATTCGTACGGCGACGCGTGTTTGTTGTTCCGGGCAGAGCGGTAGGGTGGGTTACGCCGAGCAGATGCGCTTCGCACATCTGCAGGGCTAACCCACCCTACGCACCTTCTGTTACGCCATCACCCGCTGCGGCAACAGCTCGGCGATCTGCACCGCGTTCAGCGCGGCGCCCTTGAGCAGCTGATCGGCCGCCACGAACATCGAGATCGAATGCCCCGAGGGATCGCTGAGATCCTTGCGGATGCGGCCGACCAGGACGTCGTCCTGGCCCGAGGCGTCGATCGGCATCGGAAAGTAGTTCTTCACGCGATCGTCGACGACCTTCACGCCGGGCGCCTGCGCCATGATGGCGCGGACCTGGTTCTCGGTGATCTCCTTCTCGCATTCGAAGGTGATGGCCTCGCAATGCGCGCGCAGCACCGGCACGCGGACGCAGGTCACGCCAATGGCGATCTTGTCGTCCTCGAAGATCTTGTGCGTTTCCTTGATGACCTTGGTCTCTTCGTCGTTGTAGCCGGTCTCGGGATCGACGGCCGTGTTGTGGTTGAAGAGATTGAAGGCGTACGGGTGCGGCATCACCCTGGGCGTATAGACCTGCCCGTTGAGATTGGCGCGGGTGGACTCGACGAGCTCGTCCATTGCGGCGGTGCCGGCGCCGGAGGCTGCCTGATAGGTCGAGATGATGACGCGCTTGATGCGGTTCTTCTGATGGATCGGCCACAGCGGCACCAGTGCGGTGATCGCGGCGCAGTTCGGGTTGGCGATGATGCCCTTGTGGTCGCGGATGCGGTTGCCGTTGACCTCGGGGATCACCAGCGGAACGTTCGGGTCCATGCGGAAGGCGGAGGAGTTGTCGACGACGACGGCGCCGGCCTTGACCGCGATCGGCGCGAACTTCTTCGAGATGCCGCTGCCGGCAGAGAACAGCGCGATGTCGACGCCCTCGAAGGCGCGCTCGGTCAGCTCCTCGATGACGACGTCCTGACCGCGGAACGAGACCGTCTTCCCGGCGGAGCCGGCGCTGGCGAGCGCCTTGAGCTTACTGATGCGAAAGCCGCGCTTGTCCATGGTGGCGATGAATTCGGCGCCCACCGCACCGGTGACGCCGACAATCGCGACGACGGGATCGTTACTCACTGTGTCCTCCATTGAGATCGATTTAGACAACAAAAAAGCCCCGGACCATCATGGGCGGGGCTTCGGTAGAGCTGATGCGTTTCAGTCGACGACTACGCGCGCACGCCTCCCCGGGCCCCGAAGGCCGTGGTGGTTTTGGTCGTGCGTTTGGTGGTCGTGAACATGGCGGCGACTTATGCGGGAGAGTCTTGCGCCCGTCAATGGCTTTTGGGCGGGATTGTGGCCCGCACTACTTGCCCCGTACGCCCGGCGGCTCGAGGAGGACCTCCTTGAGGTCGTCGCCGCTGATGACGACGATCGCGAAATTGAGCCGGCCGCGGTCGCGCACCAGACCGCCGCTGATGGCCTTGCCCGACGCCGCCTGCTCGGCGACGCGCACCGCATCTGCCAGGCGATGCCTGATGGTGCCGAGTGCTGCGAGATTGCTGCGATCCTCGTGGTCTAGTTCGGCCAGAGGGAGGGCAGCTTCGCCGCCCATGAGCTCGCCGGTCGCCGCGTTGATGGTGTGGCGCCAGATCCGGTCGTTGTGCAGGGTTTTCACCCGGTACACCGGTACGCCCGAGCCGCCGTCGAAGCTGATATCCGCGGTCGTGGCGCCGGCATGACGGGCTTCCGCAATCGCCATGGCCTGGCTGATCGAGATCGACGAGCCGCGGAAGCGTTCGATCTCGCGGCTGACGGCCTGGCGGTCCGCCGCGGCGTCCCCATCTGTCTCGCTGTGGAGGGTAGTGGGTGTGCCGTCCGCCGAGACGATCGCTCGGGCCGGCGCTGCGACGAGCAGCCCCAACGACAGGGCAATCGCCAGCAAGCCGTACATCCCTGGTCTCGATGCGCTCATGGTCCAAACCTTCGGCCGGCAGGTCTTGTACGGGTAGGTCTTGTGCGAGTAGCTCTTAGCCAACGAGTCTGCCGGATGTTCGTAAAGAAATCGCGGCCGACCGTGGGCAACGGCCGGCCGCGGAGCGCTGTGGCGGGCTGTACCCGTCGCGGCGATCCAAGCGGTTCGGTCCTCTTTTGGGGCTGGTGAAAAAAGTGGCCCGCACCGCTCTATAAACAAAACCATACCGTATCGTTTTATTTCGGTCAACGGAAAGACCCTCGTTCCCAGGGGATGGACGCGCAGTCTCACGGAAATGTCAGCGGGAGGAGCGGCGCCGTTGCGGAGCTTTGGCTGTGTCTTTTGCAGTTTCTTTGAGCCGGTCGGCGGGTCCGAGCGCGCCGGCCAGGAACAGCTTGATCGCCGCGCGCATCCGCTTTTCGGCGGCTTTGAATTCCATCGGCGTGCCGAACGTCGCCATGCGGTGAGTGTGGCCGACGACAACGTCGAGGAACACTTCGGCCGCGATCGTGGTGTCGTCGACGTCGAGCGCGCCTTGCGCCGCCAGATGGTCGAAGAAGCGCGTGGTCGTAGCGACGGCCTTGAGCCAGCCTTCTTCCTTGCCGAGCTTGGCGATGTCAGGGAAGTTGATGGCTTGCGACGTCATCATGCGGCTGAAGGCCATGGCGTCGGGCCCGCAGGTGAAATTGAGCATTTCGCGCCCGATCTCCACCAGCCGCTGTTCGACCGAAATGTCGGACGAGCTGCCCAGCTGCATCTCGGCTGCAGCCGACAGCGGCGCAAGCCAGCGCGCAATCTCGCGCCTCAGCACCGCCGTGAACAGCCCGCGCTTGTCGCCGTAACGGGAATAGACGGTCGGCTTGCTCACGCGAGCCGCTTCCGCTACCGCGTCGAGCGAGGTCGCATCAAATCCGCGGTCGAGGAACAGGCGGGTGGCGACCTCGATCAGCCGCTGATCGCGCTCGATCGCGGCACTCTTGGTCGGCCGGCCGCCGCGCGATTTCGAGGCCTCGCGCCGAGGTGCTGCCGTTCTTGCCTTGGCCACAGCCAATCCCATGCCCAATGATATGCCCAATGATTCCTGCGCGGTCGTGCCAGTGCTCGTAGCTGTATAACGCGCGGCAACCGGGGCGTCATCGCCAATCTGGCCGAATTGGCCGTATCGTCAACGGTCTCGCACCAACGGTGTTCCGCCGCGCGGACCTCACGGCATCCGCGAAGTCCAGGCCTGGCCGCCTGCCGCTTTCTCGTATCCGTACTGATAGAGCGCCCGCATATAGCCGGTGTCGAAGCCTTCGGACGGCGGCGCCGGATAATCGCGCTCGATATAAGAGAGATGGAAGCCGAGGTGGTTGCGCTGGGCGAAATCATAGGTCGAGAAGATGATCGAGCGCGTCTGCGATTGCGTGATCGAGGACAGGCTGCGTGAGGCGACATCGATCGTGCTGTTGGCGACGAGCTCGAAGTTGCGTTCGATCTTCTTGTTGACGAGGATGTAGATGTCCATCTTCGCGTTGCCAGGCAGGCGCCCCTGGAACAGCAGGGCCTCTGGCAAGGTCAGCACCGGCGCCGTCACGCCGCCGTCGACATGCATTTCCTGAAACCTGCGGCCCTGGCCTTCGGCCTCGATCAGGATCGGCGGAAATACCAGGGGAATGCTGGCGGACGCCGCCATCACGTCGCGAAACAGCTTTAACGCCTCGGGCGTGCCGACCGCGGCGATCTTGCCCATGTCCCAGATCGCGGTGCGCTGGGTGTCGAGATCGGTGGTGACCACCAAGAGCCGTCGGCCCTTGGCATTCTCGCGGGCGACCTGTGCCATGATCTCCGGCCCGACATAGCGCGCGACCAGCTCGCGCAGTCGCGTATTGCCGAACAGGCCGGAGCCGAACAGCACGCGGATGATGCTGGGATCGTTCAGCAGGCTTTCGGCGATGCCGCTGGTGTAGAGTTCTCGAATCGTAGCGTCATATTGCGATCCGAGGAAGGCAAAGGGAGCGATCAGGCCGCCGGTGCTCACGCCCGAGACGACGGAGAATGTCGGGCGGTTACGCGCCGCGGTCCAGCCGTTCAACACGCCGACGCCATAGGCGCCATCGGCACCGCCCCCTGATAGTGCCAGATAGGTTCTGCTCCCGGTCACCTTGTCCTGCTCGAAGCTGAACTTCGTGATGGGCTCGTCGGCGTAGCGCCGCAGGCCGTCGATATCGAGCACGCGCGAAGCACTCGCATCGGCCGCCGAATAGGGCGTGCGGGGGAGCGAGGTGCAGGAGGCGAGTGCCAGGCTGCACGCGAGTGCCAGCGATCTGATCAGGCGGGCGCCTGTCCGCCTTGTCCAACCATCGGGGAGGCTGGACATGTTAGTCGAGCAATTGGGGAGGGGCATCGGTCGGTGGCTGACGATCACGCATCTACGGCCGCCGGCAATTTGCCGCGGCGTCTCGTCCAGTCCCCGGCACTAAACTAAACTGTATCGTTTTATTTATCAAGCGTGATCGATATCACGTCCACGTCAGCGGTGTCCCAGTCTGGGGCAACGCGGTCCGAGCGGGTTGATCGACATGTCCCGACACGCAATAAGCACCGCCATGAATCTTCCTGATCCTGGTGTACCCAATCATTTCGAACTGCTCGCGACCGATGGCTCGGCGCGCACCGGCCGCCTGACCACGCCGCATGGCGTGGTGCGGACGCCGGCCTTCATGCCGGTCGGCACGGCCGGCGCCATGAAGGGCATGCATTGGCGCGAGGTGCGTGACGCCGGCGCCGACATCGTGCTCGGCAACACCTATCATCTGATGCTGCGTTCCGGCGCGGAGCGCATCAACGCCCTCGGCGGCCTGCAGCGGTTTACCGGCTGGAACGGGCCGATGCTGACGGATTCCGGTGGCTTCCAGGTGATGTCGCTGTCGGACCTGCGCAAGATCAGCGAGCACGCCGTCACCTTCCGCTCGCATATCGATGGCGCCAAGATCGAACTGTCGCCGGAGCGCTCGATCGAGGTGCAGCGCCTGCTCGGCTCCGACATCGCCATGCAGATGGACGAATGCGTGCGGCTGCCGGCGGAACGCGACGATATCGAGCGCGCGATGCAGCTGTCGCTGCGCTGGGCCGAGAGAAGCAAGCGAGCCTTCGAGAGCGCGCCCGACGGCTATATGCTGTTCGGCATCGTGCAGGGCGGCGACATCCCTCAGCTGCGCCATGTCAGCGCGCAAGGACTCGTCGAGATCGGCTTCCACGGCTATGCGATCGGCGGCCTTGCCGTCGGCGAGCCGCAGGCGGTGATGCTGGCGATGATCGACGAGACGGCGCCGGCGCTGCCGACCGACCGCCCGCGCTATTTGATGGGCGTCGGCACGCCCGACGACATTCTCGAGGCGGTGAAGCGCGGCGTCGACATGTTCGATTGCGTGATGCCGACGCGCAACGGCCGCCATGGCGTGGCCTTCACGCGCTTCGGTCAGGTCAATCTGCGCAACGCGCGCCACGCCGACGATCCGCGTCCGCTCGACGGGGAAAGCTCATGGCCGTCAGCGTGCAACTGCGCGCGCGCTTACCTGCACCACCTAGTCAAGGCCGGCGAGACGCTGGGGGCGATGCTGCTGTCCGAAATCAATGTCGCTTACTACCAGTTCCTGATGCAGGGCATCAGGGACGCGATCTCACACGGAACGTTCGACGAGTTCTATCAGCGTACGCGCGAGGGCTGGGCGAGGGGCGATATCGCCCCTCGGTAGAGCATGATGCGGAAAAGTGTGAAGCGGTTTTCCGATCAGATCATGCTCAAACAGCAAAGATCAATTGCAGACGAGCCGCTGCTTGACGGCGTGCTTGGTGACGAAGCCGTAGCCGCAAGTGTCGCAGGTCCAGAGATAGCTGATCACGTGGTCCGAGACGTAAGCGGAGGCTTCGGCGGCGACCATGGAGTCGGCGCACACGGGACAGGTGGGCAACTCACTGCAGCGCGGTTCGCGCCTTGGTGCGACGGTCGACAACACTTCAGCGACTGCTGACATCGTGGTGACCTCTCTGCTTCTAGACCTAAGTCTAACATAAGCAGAATCAGTTGACGAGGCCGCAACACAAATGCGTTGATTTTCTGCTAATTACAGCTCACGCGATTTTGCGATGCAGCGTACTTAACATGTACCGCATTGTCGCTTGTGTGTCGTCACAAGCTGTCCGTAACTGCGCAAACGCTGCGATAAATGCGCAAATTGTCGCTACAGGGAGTTCATCATGGACGCATCGTCCGAGAAGGCTGCAATGACCAGTGCATCGCACCAGCCCGGCCGCGGCCGGATCTATGATTCGATCGTCGAGGCTTTTGGCGACACGCCGATCGTGCGCCTGCGCCGGTTGCCGGGCATGCACGGCGTCAATGCGACCATTCTGGCAAAGCTTGAATATTTCAGTCCGGCTGCGAGCGTGAAGGACCGCATCGGCGCGGCCATGATCATCGCCATGGAGAAGGCGGGCATCATCAAGCCCGACACCGTGCTGATCGAGCCGACCTCCGGCAATACCGGCATCGCGCTCGCCTTCGTCGCGGCCTCGCGCGGCTACCGGCTGAAGCTGGTAATGCCGGAATCGATGTCGATCGAGCGACGCAAGATGCTGGCCTTCCTCGGCGCCGAGCTGGTGCTGACGCCGGCCGCGCAAGGCATGAAAGGCTCGATCGCCGCGGCCGAAGAACTTCTGAAGACGACGCCGAACTCGGTGATGCCGCAGCAGTTCAAGAATCTCGCCAATCCCGAGGTGCATCGTCGTACCACGGCGGAGGAGATCTGGAACGACACCGCCGGCAATATCGACTTCTTCGTCGCCGGCGTTGGTACTGGCGGCACCATCACCGGTGTCGGTCAGGTGCTGAAGCCGCGCAAGGCGTCGTTGCGCGTGGTTGCGGTCGAGCCCGAGGAGAGCCCGGTGCTGTCAGGCGGCCAGCACACGCCGCACAAGATCCAGGGCATCGGCGCGGGCTTCATTCCTGACATCCTCGACCGCTCCGTGATCGACGAGATCGTGAAGATCAACTCGACCACGGCGATCGAGATGTCGCGGGCGCTGGCGCGGCATGAGGGGATCCCGGGCGGCATCTCGTCCGGTGCTGCGATCGCCGCAGCGCTCGAGATCGGCAAGCGGCCGGAAGCTGCTGGAAAAACCATCCTGGCTATAGTGCCGTCCTTCGCCGAGCGGTATCTTTCGACAGTTATGTTTGAAGGAATCTGAGAGATGGCGGATCAACCGAGACGGCCACGTACGCTGGGCGATGCGCGGTCGGAGGCCGAGGCGGCGTTCAAGAAGGTGACGGCCAAGGTCGCCGTGGCGCCGCCGAAGCAGAACGTGGCGCCGGGGGTCAAGGAGCAGGTCACGCTGCGCATTGACCAGGACGTGCTGGAGCATTTCCAGGCGGGCGGCCCCGGCTGGCAGGACCGCATCAACGAGGCGCTGCGGAAGGCTGCGGGGAAGTAGCCAACCTCTGATGGAGTATGCGGCGGCACGGTCGTACCAACGAAAAAGCCCGGCGCGAGCCGGGCTTTTGTGTTCTGAGAGTTCGGTCTCGCCTCAGCGGCGGAACATGCCGCCCATCATGCCGCCGACGACGCCGCCCATGAAGGCCGCGCCGGCATCGCCGCCGCCGCTGTGACGGGGCGCGGGTGCGGGTGCGCTCTGGGCTTGCGCGGGGGCACGTCGGGCCGGCTTCGCGCTGTCATCGCTTGCGGTCGGCGCCGACGCCACGATCTCGGAGAGCAGGGCCTTGTGCTGGAGCTTGTTGAGGAAGCCGGTCGAGGGATAGCTGCGGGCGGCCTGCCAGCGCTTGAGCACGGTGCGGGTCTCGTCGTTGAACGCGCCGGTCACCTTGGTGTCGAAGCCGAGCCCGTTGAGGCGGCGCTGCACGTCGCGGCGCTGACCCTTGTCGAGGCCGATCTGGTCCTCGGTGAGCTGGCTGGCGTCATCGGTGAAGGTCGCGGGATCGACGCCGGCATTGAGGTTGCGGGTCGTGGTCGACGGCCCGTTCTGGATCGCCGCAAGCCGCGCCAGCGCTAAGGCCTTGAACTGGCCGTTCGGATAGGCCGAGAGGTAGGCGTTGAGCTCTTCCGGCTTGTTGGTTTCCTTGACCGAGCGCCAATATTCGAGCTCGACACCGTCGGAGCTGCTGCTGGCAGCCGCCGCTGGCGTGCGGCTCGAGGCGGTCGGTGCCGCGTTGGCGACCTGCTGGGTCTGCTGCGCCGGGTTGAGATAGACGGCGCCGATCAAATTGGTGTGGCCCCAGGGAAGCTGACCCTTGTGGGTCTCTTCATTGACCTGGGCGCGCACCGAGGTCATCGCCTGCTGGATCTCGATGCCCGGCTTGGTGATGTTGTCGATCAGCGCGCGGGTGAACGGGCTGTTATTGCCCTCCTGGCCATCGAGCGCGGTCTGGCCCGGGCCCGTGGCAAACGCGATCAGCGTGCCTTCGCCAGACTTCATTTCAGCCAGACCGCTTTGCACGTTGACGCTGCGGGTCGCCGAGTTCGACTTGATCTTGGCGGCAAAGGGATTGTCGCGGCAGGCGTCGAGGAAGACCAGCTTCACCTTGGCGTCGCCCATGGTCTGGTCGAGCGTCAGGTCGATATTGATGGCGGCGCCGAGCTTGACGTCCATTTCCGACTTGATGTCGGCATCGACGGGCAGAAGATAGTTGCTGCCGCCGACAGCGATGCCGTGACCGGCATAATAGAACACCGCGACATCGGAGCCCTGCGCCTTGCGGCCGAAGTCGAGCAGCTTTTCCGTCATCTGGTCGCGGGTGAGGTTGGACCCTTCGATCACCTCGAAGCCGACATTGCGCAGCGTCGACGCCATCGCCTTGGCGTCGATCGGCGGGTTCGGCAATTGTGCGACATTCTTGTAGGCGCCGTTGCCGACGACGAAGGCGACGCGGCGATCGGCCTTGGCGGCGCTGACCGACAGTGCCATGCACATCAGCGAAATAATGATCGTGAGAGTGCGCATCTGAAATCCCCAACAGAATCGAATGACAGGCAGCAACAAATTGGCGTCGAATTTACACGAAAGCGACCGTCTTCGCGCTAGCAAAACGACAGTTCACTCAACTCACCAACCCGCTGCTCCGTGACCGAGTGTGCACGATGGAAGCGCTCTCGAACGTGATCCAAATCACCCTCGACCATTGGATTTGTCGCGTCAGGCCGCGTGCGGGTTCATTGCGCGCGGGCGGGAACCGGGGCGGGCGGCTTCAAATTCAGGAGATTGCCGCACAGGATCAGGGCCGCGCCAAGCACGGTCCAGGTGTCGAGCCGCTCGGAATAAAGCAGCCAACCGGCGGTCGCGGTCAGGGGGACCCGCAGGAAGTCCATGGGTACGACGATGGTGGCGTCGGCGTAGCGCATCGCGCTGGCGAGGCAGTAGTGCGAGAAGGTGCCGCAGACGGCAATGACGCCCAACCAGGCCCAGACATAGGCCGACGGCCAGGTCCAGACGAACAGCGTCGGCACGAAGCCTGCGACCGATTGCACGACGATCATCCAGAACAGAATCGAGAGCGCGCTTTCGGTGCGGCTCAGTGATTTGACCAGCGCCATCGAGACGCCAAAGCCCATGGCGGCGCCGAGCGCGATCAGCTGGCCCGGATTGATCTCGCCGGTGGCGGGCCGGACGATGACGATCACGCCGACGAGACCGAGCACGATGGCCGTGATCTTCCACGGAGTCATGCGCTCGGACAGGAAGCTCGCCGCGAGGATCGCCGTCCAGATCGGCATGGTGAATTCGATCGCTACCACCTGGCCGATCGGGATCAGTGTCAGCGCGAAGAACCAGCCGAGCTGGGCGACGTAGTGCACGAAGTTGCGCGCGATATGTTGCGGCAGGCGCTGTGTCCTCAGCACCCTGAAGCCGCCCGCGCGGTAGATGATCGGCAAAAGCAGCACGAAGCCTGCCAGCGAGCGCACCTCCATGATCTCAAAGACGTTCAGTTCGCGCGTGGCTTCGCGTCCGGCTACCGCCATGATCAGCATCAGCGACAGCCAGCCGGCCATCCAGAAGGCTGCCATGGATTTGGACGGTGTCGTGCTCATGCGGGAAGCAGGAATCCTGGGGGAGGGCCGGTATCGGCGACATCGCCGCCGTTTGCAACGGCCAAATCTGCCGGTGCAGCGATGCATTTCGGCGGCAATTACGAGCCTGACATGGCGGCCGCATAAAAAAATCGATCCGGCGGGGTTCGCCGGATCGATTGTCGTGTCACCGTACTGCCTTATCTCGACATCGAGATGTTGGCGCCGCGGAATTGGCTGTCCGCGCGGATGGTGACGATCTGCTTGTTGCCGCTCGTCCTCAGTGCAATGTTGGCGTTGAAGCTGGCGGTCGAGGCCACCACCTCGAAGTTTCCGCCGCCACCACGCCCCTGCAAGGCGCCGCTGATGTTGCGGCTCGCCTCGCTCCAGCTTCCGGTGATGGCGCTGCCCTCGGCCTTGACGTTGGCGCTGAGGTTGAACTTGTAGGCGTCGCTGGCGCAGGTCAGCGACATTTCCATGGTGGGGCCGATCGGCGCATATTTGGCCCGGCAGCGGATCCGTTCGGTCGATCCGTCATCGAGAACGACCGTGCCGCCGCCGCTCCACGTGCCCGCCATGGGCGCGAACGGGCCGACCTGGGCCTTGCTCTCCGAGCCGGTGGCAGCTGTCACAAACAAAACGGCGGCCGCCATCAGCAGCCGCCGGTTGAGGAGGTTCGTCCCGAATTGCTTATTGGCGCGATGCTTCCCACCGCCCGCTGCACGGTATGCCTGCAGATGCTCCATTCCACTTCCCCGATCCGGCGTTGCCGCTGAGTTGACCGTTAGCATATGCACCATTGATCGAAACTTTCACAAGACCCCCACTACCGATGGTGCCGGAAACGTTAGCGCCGGGTGCGCTGATCTTGCCGTCGGCAACCGTCAGCATGGAGCTTGCGGTCGGCTCACAGGAGCCGGTCTTGGTCACGATGGTAACCTGCCAATTGCCGTCAAACGGCGTCTGGGCGACCGCAGGTGCGGCGAGGGTGGCGGCAATAACTGAAGCGGCACAGAACGCCGCGATGCGACCAAAACGCATGAATTCCGTCCTTGAATTTGTCTGATATGCTGACGCTTATTCGGGCGAAATGTGACGGAAGTTTGGTGCATTGCAAAGTCGAAAATTGTTCCTGTGGAAACAACGGTTTATTTGCGTTTCCGGCTCCAATTTTCGAAGCAAAATCAATGCGGCCTCACGTTAATCGTTAACATCAGGAGCGATTCACGAAAGACTTGGCGCCGAGGTCGCGAATTGCTCGTCCTGGGCTTTCGACGGCAGGGCCTTGTGGACCTTGGCGTAATCGATCACGTCGGCGAGCAGCTTGAGCCCGAGCGGGGCTAGTGCACGCTCCCAGAGTTCGCGGGCGGTCTCGCCTTTCCTGACGAAGCACCAGTCCTGGGCGGCGATGGCGCCCGCGTCCATGCGGTCGGCGAGGTGATAGATCGTGCCGCCGGCGATCGGATCGCCTTCCTTGATGGTCCATTCCACCGCGGCCTTGCCGCGATGGCGCGGCAGCAGCGAGGGGTGATAGCCGATCCCACCGAACTTCGCCGCGGCGAGCGCGTCCCTGCCGATCCGGGCGTGGCTGTGGGCGGTGACGATCAGGTCAGTGTCCGGGGCGATCTCGGAGGCCACCACCAGCTTGGGATTGGCCTGCACCACCACCTCGATGCCGGCGGCCTTGGCGGTCGCGGCCAAGCGGTCATCGGCGTCGGCCACGACGACCCGCACGACCCCGACACCGTGCTCGCGGAGCATGTTCAGGGTGGTCACGCCGAAATGGCGGGAGCCGACCAGGGTAATGCGCATGGGTGTCCGATCCGTCTCGCAACTGCGTTATCCCCCGATAACACGTCAGGCCGCCCTGTCACCACCCGCGCGGCGTTTGCGCCGGTTATCAACAATGCGTCCGCTGCGGGGCTGCGACGAACGCGACGATTGCACAGCGGCCCGCTCCGGTGTTTCCATGGGGAGATTCCGAGACTCGGAGCGAGCGAATGCGCAGCGCATGGTTTCTTCTCGCCGCACTGATTGCGGCAACTCCGGCCCATGCCGGCGGGCCATACCCGGCGGTGCCGCCCGAAATCGGCGTAGCGCCCTTTATCGGCCCGACCTGGGACGCCTATCGCTGCACTGAGGGGGTGCCCTACAATTTTTACCACGGCGCCTATTACGGCGAGGAGCCGCCGGCGATTTATCGCGGCTATGCCTACAGGCCGTACTACCGCTACAGCGCCTATCGCAGATGGCCGCGGACCTATTTCTGCGTCACCGACTAGCGTTGCCGTACGGCCACGGTCGGACAGCAAGTGGTCGATGCGCCGGTTCCTGTGTTTGAATTCCGACAGAACGACATCGCCTCGTGCGATTAGAATGGCACGTACCGGGGCTGGTGATATTTCATTCCGGACCCATTTTCGAACCCGGCATCGGCCGCTGGCGCAAATGCCAGCGGCTTTTTCATGCCGCGCGTCGTGAAAATCATCAAACGGTAACGCGTTCTCAACCTCGCTGTCGTATCGACGAATCCGTCGCGGATTTGTATTGCGTACCGCGACACCAAAAATGTCCCGCCGGCGCGGTTGCGCCGCGCGGACATTTTTGCCGGGACCGATTTCATGCCGAACGCAATTGAGCAGATCGTGGACGCCTATGTGCGGCTGAAGAACCGCCGTGGCCTCGACGAGCTGATGATGCACCGGCAGCGGCTCGCGGTCGATCTGAAGAGCAAGTCAGGCAGCTTCGATTTCAGCCTGCCGATCGGCAAGATCGACGAGGAGATCGCGATCATCGAGGCCGGACTTGCCAGGCTGGCGGCGGATGCGCCCGAGCTTGGTCCGACGCGATTCCGTTGAGACGCTCAGTCGCGCCGGCCGCCGTCGATGACGGTGAACAGCGGACGCGCCGGCGTCGGCTCGACCAGCAATTCCTCCACCAGCGCGGTTGCCGCATCGACATATTTGCGCGTGGGCTTGTCGAGCTCCCGTTTGGCCTCGTCATCGAGCGCGACCTTGGCGGCTTCGACCAGCTTGCGCATGCGTGCGGCATGATCGTCGCCCGCCGTGAGCGTCGCGCGCGCCAGCGAGCGCAGCACGAACAGCTCGCCCTCGAGGCGGAGCAGGCGGTCGTTGAGCCTGGTGAGGACGGCGTTGAGGTCGGCCATGGCGGCGGTTTATGGCTGCGGTTCATTGCAAGGGATCCCGACTCCATCTAACGGCGATCGGTGAACGGAGTGCAAACGCCGAAGGTGCAATTGGGCCGATCTGCCGCGTCGCCGATTCCCTCAATTTTGGCGACGGCTGAGGTCTACGCCGCCGTGCGCGCGAGATAGTCGCGGGCGAAGGCGAGATACCAGTCGAGGCAGGCGGGATTGGCCATCGCCTCCTTGTTGATGACCTTCTCCACGGGCTGGCCGAGCAGGAGCTTCTTGATCGGCAGCTCCTGCTTCTTGCCCGACAGCGTGCGCGGGATCTCGGCGACCGCAAAGATCTCGTTCGGCAGGAAGCGGCGGGAGAGACCGGCCTCGATCGCCTTGTTGATCTTGGCCTTCATCGCATCGTCGAGGGCAACGCCCTCGCGCAGCACCACGAACAGCGGCATGTAGCTGTCGCGGCCGAGATATTCGAGGTCGACGACGAGGCTGTCGAGCACCTCCGGCAGCGCCTCGATCGCGGAATAGAGCTCGCTCGTGCCCATGCGCAGGCCGTGCCGGTTGATGGTGGCATCGCTGCGGCCATAGATCACGCATGAACCGTCCGGATTGACCTTGAGCCAGTCGCCATGGCGCCATACCGGCCCGCGGCCGCTGCAGTCGAAATTGTCCGGATAGGTCTCGAAATAGCTCGCGAGATAGCGCGCGTTGCCCTTGTCGTTCCAGAAATAGAGCGGCATCGATGGCATTGGTTCGGTGCAGACGAGCTCGCCGACCTCGTCGATCACGGCGCGGCCCTGTTCGCTGAAGGCTTCGACCGCTGCGCCCAGCAGGCGGCACTGCATCGCGCCCGGTGTCTGCGGCAATTCGCGATTGCCGCCGATGAAAGCGCCGGCGAAATCGGTGCCGCCGGAAATGTTTGCCCACCAGATGTCGGCCTGCGCCACGCTGCCGTTGGTTTTCGACAACGCCGCGAAGCGCGCGTTGAACCAGGCTTGCGTGTCGGCGCTGAGCGGCGAGCCGGTCGAGCCGAGGCAGCGCAGCCGCGACAGATCGCCGGCGAGGCCGAGATCGATCTCGGCCTTGGCGCAATTGGCGAAGAACGCCGCCCCCGCCCCGAAGAAGGTCGCTTTCGATTGCGCCACAAAGCGCCACGACGTGGTCCAGTCCGGCTTCTCCTTGGTGCCGCCGGGGCTGCCGTCGAAAATACAGCAGGTGGTGCCGCTGAGGAGGCCACCGACCTGGCTGTTCCACATGATCCAGCCGGTCGAAGAGTACCAGTGATAGCGCTCGCCGAAAGAGTTTTGGTGGTAGGAGCAGCCGAGATCGTTGTGCAGGCCCAAGAGCGCCAGCACCACAATGACGATGCCGCCATGGCCGTGCACGATCGGCTTGGGCAGGCCTGTGGTGCCGCTGGAATAGACGATCCAGAGCGGATGATCGAACGGCAGCCACATCGGCTCGAACGCGTCGATCGCGGCACCAGTCCGTGCGATGATGTCGGAGAGCAGGGCGTCCGGCGCGGCGGGCGCCATGGCGTCGCTGTGCAAAATGACATGCGCGACGCTCGGCAGTGATCGCCGCAGCTCCGCGACGACATCTTTGCGATCATGCCTGCGCCCGGCATAGGTGACGGCATCGCAGGCGATCAGCACCTTTGGCTCGATCTGCTTGAAGCGGTCGATTACGGCTGGCGCCGCCATGTCGGGCGCGCAGACGCTCCAGACCGCACCGATGCTGGCGCTCGCGAGAAACGCGATGATGGTCTCGGCGATGTTGGGCAGATAGGCCGCGACACGGTCGCCCGGCTTGATGTCCTTGTCCTTCAGGTGCAGCGCGAGCGCGGCCACCTTGCGCTTGAGCTCCGGCCAGCTCGTCTCGTTCAGCTTGCCATCCTCGCCGCCGCTGACGATCGCGGGTAGGCCGGCGGCATGCGCAGCGTCGACATGCCGGAACACCTGCCGCGCATAGTTCACCTGCGCGCCGGGAAACCAGACCGCCCCCGGCATCTTGCGCTCGGTGATGACGGCCGCAAACGGCGTCGGCGATTGCAGATCGTAATAATTCCAGATGCTGCGCCAGAAGGCGTCGAGATCGCGCACCGACCATTGCCGCATCTCCTCGTAGTTCGCGAAGGTGAGGCCGCGCTGCTCGACGAGCCAGTTGCGGTAGAGGGCGATCTGCGGGACGAAAGGAGCGGTCATTGGGTATCGGCTTTGGTTTGCGGGGAGGGGAGTTTATCCGGTGTTGAGGCTTAGCAGAAGTCGCGGTTTTTCGCACACGACACTGACCGGGATAATGGGTCTTGGTGCTCGATCGGGACGACGGTGGGCGTGGTGGCGCACAGCTGTCTCAACACCGTCATTGCGAGCGCAAGCGAAGCAATCCAGCGTCTTTCCGTGGAGGGATTCTGGATTGCTTCGCTGCGCTCGCAATGACGGAGCAAGAGGGTACGATGGCCGTCCTTCAAATCGCATCTCAAATCGTAGACACACCTTCGCTCTCTCGCGACGTATCCTGTCCGAGTTTTGTTTCGTCGCAATCGCCCTTACTAGAGCAAGGGCGCAGGGAAGGCCGGGCGTCGGCGGCACCCGCGATCCGTGCGCTGGAAAAAAGCACACGGGGTGGATCACAGGTTGGCCGAACGTCCGGCCTTCCCCGCGCAATGGTTTACGGCGTACTTCGTGCTCTCCCCGGGGAGCGATGCACTATTGCCCCCGTTGCCTCGCGGATAGCTGATGTGCGCGCCCGGTCGGGCAGGGCTACATCACCGCGAGACGTGACGCACAGACCCCGGGCGTCAGGACCACACGACTTGGCCGTCCGCGCACGTCCTCGCTGGGACTTCGAGTGCTGGCGTGTGCTCACGCCCGAAGCCATGCGAAGACGCTGTCAGCGCCGTGTCATCCGCGCGAGAGCTGCTACTCACGGTATCCCGCCCTGCAAGGCTCGCCGCGCCCGACGCCGTCGCGTCCATCGCTGCCAGGCCCGCGGTTCGTGACGATCGCGATCCGCCCCTTGTCCCGGGCCTGGGTGTTTCGCTTGTACGATAAATCCGAATTTCGGTAAAGTGGAATATTTTTGCGGCGGAGGATTGACAGGCGCGTGGAGGATTTGCGCGGTGTTTTGCCCGACGGGTCACGGCTGCTTCTGACTCAAGGCGGACATCATCCATTGCGTCGTGGCAATTGACAGCGTGTTGCATCCGTAGCATTCTACCTGAAGGTAGATACGACCTGCCGCTTGCGCCCCCAACGGGGATGGTGAACGTATCAACGGTCTTTCATGGCCCTTTGCCCGAACGAGCGGGTCAGCAACGCAAGCACCTGGCACTTCTGTTTCGTTCAAGCAAAGGATGAAAGATCATGCGCGATTTTCGCGATGCCAAGGCAATGGCGCACACGGTTCGAGCCTCACTCGCTGACCAGGGCCTGAAGGTCACTAACAGCCAAAGCCTTGAACTAATAGCCAAGGCATTCGGTGCTGCTGATTGGAACACGCTCGCCGCTGCAATTCGCGGCGCGAGCACTTCGTCGCGCCGTGAGGTCGCGAAGCCATCAGTCACCATCGATGCCGGGATCAGGCCGCGGGCGCCGCGATTTGCCACCGAACTTGAACGCACTCTGCAACGCGCCCTCGGCTACAGCGATGTTCGAAGACATCAGTACTCGACGTTGGAGCATCTGTTACTCGCCCTCGCAGACGACGCCAGTGCTTCAAAGGTGATGCTGGCGTGCGGTGTCGATCTTGCAATGCTTCGGCAGAGCCTGACCGATTACATCGACAACGAGTTGCGGTCTATCGTGGTCGAAACTGGTGGTTCTCCCGGCGGGTCGCGGCCATCAGCGGCGTTTCAGCGGGTGATGCAGCGCGCCGAAGCACACGCCGAGCAGATGGGCCTGCAGGAAGTCACCGGGGCAAATGTGGTGGTCGTTATCTTTGCCGAGCGATTGAGTCCGGCGGTGCGGCGGCTCTACAATCAAAACATGACCGCCGAAGATGCGGCTGATATTGTCGAACGCGGCATTGCAAAGGGAGATAGGTCCTCCGCGCCCTGATCAGCGCAGGGCTGTGCCCGGGCTCCGGAGTAGTCAATTCATGGAGGTGGAGCGGAAGGGCGTTGCAGACCTTGCGACAGGCGCGTTTGGACCAGAACAGACGTCTAGGCGATGCTCAATTGAGCTAACATGTAGCTGAGAAATGGCGGCACAGTGGAAATCTTTACGGTACGAGGGGCCAAGCCCGACGAACAACGTGACCTGACGCGCCTCTGCGTGCGTGCCACGATGCATGCGGGATACGACGAAGCGTTCATCGACCGCACGATGCCCGCACTCACTGTAACCCTGCCATTCATCGCTGCGGATTTTGTGCGAGTGGCACAAGATAGCTCCGGCAATATCGTCGGCGTTGTCTCGGTGACACCGACCGCGCTGCAAGGAATTGCGCAGCTTCATCACCTTTTCGTTGATCCGGCGTATTGGAAACGCGGGATCGGCCGAGTTCTTTTCAGTGCGGCTTTGGTTCGTGCAAAACAGGTAAAAGCGGGCGCCCTTGTGATCTCTGCCGAACCCTCAGCGGAAGGGTTTTATGCGAGGATGGGAGCCATTAGGATCGGCGAAGCACCATTTTACTTCTCGCCGGACATCGTATTGCCTAACCTGCTGTACGTGATACCTCGCGAGACATGATTGGCTGCACCAGTCGGTCTCTCGTCCGGTTATCGTGCTAAAGCTCAAAGGCGAAGTAAGCTCGGCCGCTCGCAGATCGCAAACAGTTCAGCTTGCTCGCTCCGCAGCTCTACCACCCGACGCCCGCCCAACGCCGGCCAAATATCGGCGGCTTGGTCTTCACCGCCGACCAGCCGAAGAAGTGATGCTTGCCGGACCAGCTGTGCACCACGCCGCTGCAGATGCTGCATTTGAAGTGGCCTGAATGCGGCTCGGCATGCTCCTCCCTTGTCGCGGTGTAGTTCATGCTGCAACCGGGGCAGGTGAATTCTTCGATCGTCCAGATGCTGTTGGCCATTGCACCGCAAGTGTTTTGGGGACCTGGCCTAAGCGTAGGTACGAGACTTTGCAGCCGCGTAAACCGGCCGGCGGAAATCCGGTTAATCGACGTTAGGCAAACCCGGCTCTGCTCGCGGTCATTGCAGGGCTTTCCCGATATTCGCAGCGCCCGTTAGTCCAAACCGCACCGCCGGTCGGTCCAAGCGCGTCCTTGCTCGGACAGCTAGATTTCACCCATCGCTCTGGTCGGGCGGGCAAAAGTCGTTGGGGGTGAGATCATGGGCAAGAGACTGGTTCTGACGGCTGCGCTGTTGTCGCTGGCAACGCCGGTCTTTGCGGCTGACATCATCGAACCCGCGCCGGTGGTCGAAGCGCCGACCGCGCCGGCTCCGATTTTTACCTGGACCGGGTTCTATATCGGCGCCCATGGCGGCGGTGCCTGGAGCAAGTGGACCGGCATCGATCCGACCGATCCGATGGCGACCTGGAGCTCGGTGACGGCCAGCGGCGGCGTGGTCGGTGGCCAGATCGGCGGCAACTACCAGATCAGCAATTTCGTGGTGGGCCTCGAGGGCACCGGCGCCTGGTCGAGCGTCACGCTCAATACCGGCGGCCCGTTCGGGGGCGGCGCAGGCTTCAACCTGTCGCTCAAGAACGACTACATCGCGACGGTCGCCGGGCGCTTCGGCGTCGCCTTCGATCGCGTCCTGCTTTACGCCAGGAGCGGGGCGGCCTTTACCCGCGACAAGTACAGCGCCAGCAACGGCCTGGCTGGCGCGCTCGCCGGTTCGGCCTCGGGTAGCTTCAACCGCTCCGGCTGGCTCGCCGGCGGCGGCGTCGAATGGATGTTCATGCCGAACTGGTCGGTGCGGGCCGAATACAACTATCTTGGCTTCGGCACCATCACTGAGCAGCCGGTGACGACGGGCAATCTGGTGGCCTCGCCCGCCAATGTGAAGCTGAACATCCAGACCGGCACGGTGGGCGTCAACTATCACTTCTGAGGGCGCGTTCGGGCGCCTTCGTCACAGCGGTTTCATCTTGAAGCACGACGCGGCCGGTCCCCGATGGGCCGGACGCGCGCCCGCTCGTCTTGACGCCCGGCCCGTTGCTGGCAATAACCCTAGCCCGCGCAAGTGCCGGAACCCGGGTTGATGCCGCAACGAAAGCCGTGCCTGTGAAAAGTCTGCGTCAGCTCCTGACGGGCGAGGACGTCATCCAGCTCGTGATCCGGCTCGGCCTGTTGGCGCTGCTGATCATCTGGACATTTCTGATCATCCGGCCGTTCGTGCCGATCCTGGCCTGGAGCGGCGTGCTCGCGGTCGCGTTCTATCCGGCTTTCAGCTGGGTCGCCAAAATCCTGGGCGGGCGGCCCAAGACCGCAGCTGCGATCCTCACCCTGATCACGCTCGGCATCGTCCTCGGCCCCGCAACCTGGCTCGGCATCAGTGCCGTCGATGGGGCGAGGGAGCTCGCGCACGAGCTCGGCACCGGTGATCTTGCGCTCCAGTCAGCGCCGGTGCAGATCAAGTCGTGGCCGGTGATCGGCCCGACGCTCTACGAGCTCTGGGACCAGGCCTACAACAACATCCGCGCCGTGCTGCGCGAGGTCGCGCCCTATCTCCAGCCGTTGGCGGGACCGCTTTTGGTGCTCGCGGGCGATGCCAGCCTCGGCACGCTCCAGTTCCTGGTCTCGGTGTTCGTGGCCGGTTTCCTGTTTCCGCACGGGCCGCGCTTGGTTGCGGCCGGGCGCGGCTTCCTGTCCCGCATTGTGCCGGAGCAGAGCGAGCATTTCCTCGTGCTTGGCGGCGCCACCATCCGCGCGGTGGCGCAAGGCGTGATCGGCGTCGCCATCGTGCAGGCGCTGCTGGCCGGCATCGGCTTCAAGCTCGCAGCCGTGCCGAGCGCCGGCCTGCTTGCCTTCATCGTGCTGCTGCTGTCGATCGTGCAGATCGGCGCCTTCCTCGTGCTGCTGCCGGTGATCATCTGGATCTGGACCGCCAAGGACGTGACCACGGCGCTGGTGCTCACCGTGTTCTTCGTCCTTGTCGGCTTCATCGACACCATGCTGAAGCCGCTCGTGATGGGACGCGGTCTCAACACGCCGACCATCGTGATCTTCGTCGGCGTGATCGGCGGCACGCTCGCCCACGGCATCGTCGGCCTGTTCATCGGGCCGATCATCCTGTCGGTGGCGTGGGAAATGGCGGCGGCGTGGATCCGGACCGAAGACCGAACCGCGGCTGCGAAGCCGAATGCGATGCCGCCAGCCGACGAGGCTCGCTAGCTGGGCAGCCCCAGCGGGTTGCCCGGACGTTTGCGCACGTCGTATGCGTGTGGACAACGATGGGGCCGACGGTATCCGGGTGGTCGCCGAACTTGTCTAATGGAACAGACAAGTTACGATGGCGCCAGATTCTTTTTCGGTTTGCGACAGTAGTAATGGCGAAGTCTTCCAAGCTGGTGGCCGCGAGGCGCGGCAAGGTTCTGTTGGTCAGGCGACGGGCGGACGGTCTCTGGATGTTCCCCGGGGGGCGCAAGCGCGCGCGCGAAACCGAGAAGGACTGCCTGCGGCGCGAGATCAGGGAAGAGCTGCCGAAGCTGAGGCTCGGCCGGATCAGCCTCTGGAAGGAAGTGAAGGCCAAGAACAAGCGTTCGGGCCGCAAGATGAGCGACGCGATCTTCATCGCCAAGAGCGCCAAGGGCCGGCTTGCGATCGGCGACAAGAAGGAGATCGACCGCGCCGCCTGGCAGAAGCCGCGCGGGATCCGCCTGACCGCGACCTCGCGCTACATCCGCGATCGCCTGTTTCCGAGGAAGCACCGGCGGAGCTAGTTAGGCGCCCGGCTGTGACAAATCGTCCGGTCACTCCGCGCGCGTGTGAACCAGTTCACAAGCTGCTGCCGAGAGGACTGCTATAGAGGCGTCATTGCCTTACCAATCCATTTTTCTTGAAACGCCCCAGTGCCCCACGCACTGGGGTTTTTCGCGTTCGGCGAGAGGCACCGGATTGGTCAACCCTGTTTGTCAGCCTTGTCTCTCAGCCTTGCCGCCGCAAAAACCCCGTGATCGTGACCTTTTCCCAGATGCCGGCCGCTGCGAACGGATCGGCGCGGTTGAAGGCCTCGACCTCGGCGCGGCTGGGCGCCTCGATCAGGAACAGGCTGCCGATCATGGTGGCGCCGTCGTCGGCGACCAGCGGTCCCGACATCACGATCTTGACGCCGAAGCGCGTGGTGTCGCCGAGGAAGGCCTTGTGGGCATCGTAATTGGCAAGCCGCGTCGGCAGTGTGCCGGTGCGGTCAATGGCATGGATGGCAAACAGCATGACGTCTCCGGGAGTTTTTTGGGGACGGCTGTCATGTCAGCCGTCCCGTCGAGTGATCAGAACAGCTGCGGTTACTTCGCGCCGAGCTTGCTGGCTTCCTCGAAGGTCGGGCAGGTGCGCTGCTCGAGCGGCTGGTCGAAGGGCTGGTAATTGTCCTTGGTGATGACGGTCGGCTTCAGCACGATCTCATTGATAACAGGCTGGTTGCGCAAGCTGCGGACCGCCATCATGGTGCCGAGGCAGCCCTGGAAAAATCCGTTATAGTCGCCGCTTGCCAGCAACTTGCCCGACTTGATCGCGTCGATCGCTTCCTTGGTGCCGTTGATGCCGATCACCTGGGCCTTGCGGTTGGCGCCGTCGAGCGCCTCGATCGCGCCGACCGCCATGGCGTCGTTGGCGGCGAGCACGCCGTCGATCTGTGAAATCGATTGCATCAGGTTTTCCATGACCTGGAGCGCCTGGAGCCGCTGGTAGTTGCCGGGCTGCGAGGCCAGCAGCTTGGCGCCCGGGTTCTCCTTCAGCGCGTCGTTGAAGCCGCGGACGCGATCGACATTGGTGAGCGAACCCTTGACGCCCTCGATGATGACGATGTTGCCCTTGCCGCCGAGCGACTTGAGCATGAAGCGCGCGGTCTCGAGCCCGAGGCTGTAATCGTCGGCGCCGACGAAGGAGAGGAATTTGCCGCCGGCGGAGCGGTCGGTGATGTTGACGACAGGAATCTTGGCGTCGTTGATCTTCTCGACGCCCGGCACCATCGCCTTGTAGTCGACCGGCGTGAACACGATCGCGCTCGGCTTTTTCACCACGACGTCCTCGATCTGGCTGAGCTGCTCGGGGATCGAGTCCGGCTTGGTCGGAATGTACTGCAGCGTCTTGGCGTTCAGCGTCTTCGCCATGTTGTCGGCGCCGACCCGCACCGTCTGGAAGAACGGGTTGGTCTGGTTCTTGGTGAACACCGCGATGGTCTCGCCATCAGCGCGCGCCTGCGTCGTCAACGCGGCCGCCATCACGAGCGGCAGTGCGAGATAGCCAAGTCTCTGCTTATAGCCAAGTCTCTGTTTCATGTCGTCTCCATCCCCATTTTGGTTTGTTGGATTGCTTGAAAACTCATTGCGCGCGGCGGCGTGTCTTCATGTCGAGCCAGACCGCGAGAATGACGATGATGCCGGTGACCAGCGGCTGCCAATTGGCGCTGACCGAGAGCAGGTTCATGCCATTCAGCACCAGCGTCAGGATCAGCGCGCCGATGAAGGTGCCGAACACTGTGCCGACGCCACCGAACAGCGAGGTGCCGCCGATCAGCACGGCCGCGATCGCCGGCAAGGTCAGGCTTTCGCCGATGTCGGCCTCGGCGGAGTTGAGCCGGGACAGGAAGATGATCGAGGCGAGCCCGGCCATCGTGCCGGAGACGGCGTAGACGAGCAGAAGGCGCCGCGTGACGGGAATGCCGGAGAGGCGGGCGGCGACCGGATTGGCGCCGATCGCGTAGATTTCCTGGCCCCAGATCGTGCGCTGGGCAAACAGCGTTCCGATCCCGAGGAAGACCAGCAGCAGATAGACCGGGATCGGCAGGCCGAACAGGTAGCCGCTGCCGATCTGGCGGAAGCCCGCGGGGAAACCGTGCAGCGTCTCGCCCGCCATGTACCAGTAAGTGAGACCGTTCAGCACCCAGAGCATGCCGTAGGTGGCGATGAAGGAGGGGATGCGCAGCGCCGTCACCATGATGCCGTTGAGGAGGCCGACGATGCCGCCGCAGGCAAGTCCCGTCAGGATGCCGAGAACAGGCGATCCCGTGGTGTGGATCACGGTCCCGGCGACGCAAGCCGACAGCGCGACATTGGCGCCGACCGAGAGATCGAGGCCGGCGGTGAGCACCACCAGCGTCAGGCCCGAGGCGATGAAGAAGGTGAGGCTCGCCTGGCGCAGCACGTTGAGGATGTTGCCGAGGCTGAGGAAGGAGTCGTTCAGCACCGCCAGCACGGCGCAGATCAGCAGCACCGCGAGCAGCCGATAGAACAGCTGGATCGCGTCCTGCGACAGGAACGAGCGTGGCGGCGACGGGGCCTCCTTGGTGATGTCGGTCATGCCCGGCTCCTGAGGCCGTCGAGGAACAGCGCGACGATGACGAGGACGCCGACGCTTGCGACCTGCACCGAGGACGGCAGCGAGATCAGGTTCAGCCCGTTGCGCAGCACGCCGACGGCGATGACGCCGAGGAGGGTGCCGAGCAGCCAGCCATTGCCGCGCTCGAACGAGGTGCCGCCGACCGCGACCGCCGCGATCGCATCGAATTCGAGGCCGAGGCCCGCGGTCGGATGCCCCGAATTCATCCGGGCGGTCATCAGCAACCCGGCGATGCCGGCCATGGTGCCGCCGAGCGCGTAGACCGCGATCAGCAGCTTGTTGGGCGAGAGGCCGGCATAGCGGAGCGCCTCGCGATTGCCGCCGAGCGCGAACACGTAGCTGCCGAAGCGGGTGTGATAGAGCAGGCCGTGGAAGGCGGCATAAGTCACGAGCGCGATCATGATCGGCACGGGAATGCCGAGCAGCGTCGCCGAATAGACGTCGCGGACGCTATGGGGAATGCCGACCACGCTCTGGCCGTCGGAGACGATCAGCGACAGGCCCTGCGCCATGCCGAGCGTGCCGAGCGTTGCTACGAAGGGCGGGATGCCGAGAATGGCGACTAGCCAGCCGTTGACGGTGCCGAAGGCCGCGCCGACAAGGACGCCTGCGCCGAGACCGAGCAGCATCGACTTGGTCGCGAGCGAGACGATGGCAACGCAGAGCGAGGTCAGCGTCAGGACCGCGCCCATCGAGAGGTCGAGCCCCTCGGTCATGATGATCAGCGTCATCGGCAGCGCCAGCATGGTCAGGATGGTCGACTGCACCAGCACGTTGGAGAGATTGGCCGGAGTGAGGAAGCCGGGCGCGATCGCGCCGAACAGCACGATCAAGCCGCCGAGCACGATGGCGACCCCGGGAATGCGCTGCAGCGGATTGGGTTGAGAGACGACCGCGGCCTCACGCATGATGCATCCCCAATCGCACGATGTTCTCCTCGGTCAGCTCGTTGCGCGTCAGATGTCCGGCGACGCGGCCCTCGCGCATCACATAGGCGCGATCGCAGACATGGCAGATCTCGACCTGCTCGGAGGAGATCATCAGGGCCGCGGCGCCTTCGGCGACCAGTCGGTCGATCAGCGCAAAAATCTCGGACTTGGCGCCGACGTCGATGCCGCGGGTCGGCTCGTCGAAGATGAAGAGTTTTGCGCCGGCAGCTAACCACTTGCCGATCACGACCTTCTGCTGGTTGCCGCCCGACAGGAGCCCGACGGTTTGGCGCGCACTCGGGGTGGCGATGCGGAGCTGCCGGATCAGGCCATCGGCGGTGCGCTGTCCGCTGCGCGGGTCGAACAGCCCGCTCGGGAACAGCCTTCGCAGCGCCGAGACCACGAGATTGTCGCCGACCGAACGCAGCAGCGCGAGCCCCTCGCTCTTGCGGCTCTCGGGGATCAGCGCGATGCCGCGGCGGGCGGCGATATCAGGCTCGCCGGAGATCGGCTTGCCGTCGAACACGATCTCGCCCGAGGCGACCGGATCGGCGCCGAAGATCGCGCGCGCCACCTCGGTGCGGCCGGATCCGACCAGGCCGCAGAGGCCGACGATCTCGCCGCGGCGCACCTCGATGTTGATGTCGGAGATTCCGCTCGGCGAGGTCAGGCCCTTGACCTGAAGCAGCACCTCGCCGGGCTTGTCGGCAAAATTGCGCGGATAAGTCATGTCGACGGTGCGGCCGACCATCATGCGAACAAGCTGGTCGGGCGTGACGTCGGCCGGGCGAACGCCGTCGATGCGGCGGCCGTCGCGCAGCACCGTGATGCGGTCGCCGAGCGCGAACACCTCGGCCATGCGGTGCGAGATGTAGACGATGGCGACGCCATCGGCCTTCAGCCGCGCGATCAGCGCGAACAGGAGCTCGCTCTCGCGGTCGGACAGTGCGGCCGTCGGTTCGTCCATGACCAGGATGCGCGCGTTCTGGCTGATGGCTTTTGCGATCTCGACCATCTGCTGCTGGGCGACGCCGAGCGTGTTCACGGTGATGGACGGATCGATGTCGAAGCCGATCGTGTCGAGCAGGCGCTTGGCATCGGCCAGGATCCTGCGGCGATCGATGGTGCCGGGAATGCGGCCCTTCGGCTCGCGGCCGAGGAAGATGTTCTGGGCGATGTCGAGATAGGGGACCAGCGAGAATTCCTGGAAGATCACGGCAATGCCGAGCTTCTGCGCATCCGCCGTCGAGGCGATCGTGACCTTCTTGCCCTCAAAGAAGAATTCGCCGGCGTCGGCGCTGTAGGCGCCGCACAGCACCTTCATCAGGCTCGACTTGCCCGCGCCGTTCTCGCCGAGCAGCATGTGCACTTCGCCGGGGTAGAGCGCCAAGGACACGTCATCCAGCGCCTTCACGCCCGGAAACGTTTTGCTGATGCCGCGCAGCTCGAGCAACGGCGTCGCTGTGATCGGGTCGGGAGCGTTCATGGCTGCGCTCCCGCAAAAATCTTGCCGGGATTCATCAAGCCTTCGGGATCGAGCGCGGTCTTGATTGACCTCATCACATCGACCGCGTCGCCGAGCTCATCGGTGAGATAGCCGATCTTGCCGAGCCCGATGCCGTGCTCGCCGGTGCAGGTGCCGTCCATCGCGATGGCGCGGGCGACCATGCGGGCCTGCAGCGCCTTGGCGCCGTCGATCTCCTCCGGCTTTGCGGGATCGACCAGGATCAGCATGTGGAAATTGCCGTCGCCGACATGACCGACGATGGGCGCGGTGAAGCCGTGCTCGTCGGCGTCGCGGCGGGTGTCGGTCAGGCATTCGGCAAGCCGCGAGATCGGCACGCAGACATCGGTGATGACAGCACGCGCGCCGGGCCGCAGGCCCAGGCCGGCATAGAGCGTGTTGTCGCGGGCATGCCAGAGCCGGCTGCGGTCCTCCGGCGCCTTGGCCCATTCGAAGCCGCGGCCGCCGTGCTCGGCGGCGATCGCCTGCGCCAGCTCGGCCTGCTCGGCGACGGCACTCTCCGAGCCGTGGAATTCGAAGAACAGCGTCGGCGCCTCGCGATAGCCGAGCTTGGCGTAGGCGTTGATGCCGCGCATCATGACGTCGTCGAGCAGCTCGACGCGCGCCACCGGAATGGCGGCCTGGATGATCCCGATCGCGGTATCGACCGCGTTGTGCAGGGTGTCGAAGCTGCACACCGCAGCCGAAATCGCCTGCGGCAGCGGATGCAGTTTCAGCGTGATCTCGGTGATGACGCCGAGCGTGCCTTCGGCGCCGACGAACAGCCGGGTCAGATCGTAGCCGGCCGCGGACTTGCGGGCGCGGCGGGCGGTGCGGAGCACCCGGCCGTCTGCCAGCACGACTTCGAGTGCCATGACATTGTCCTTCATGGTGCCGTAGCGCACCGCCATGGTGCCGGAGGCGCGCGTGGACGCCATGCCGCCGATCGAGGCATCCGCGCCGGGATCGATCGGGAAGAACAGCCCGGTGCCGCGGAGCTCGGCATTGAGCTGCTTGCGGGTGATGCCGGGCTGGACCACGACATTCATGTCGCTGTCGTGGACCGTCAGCACCTTGTTCATGCGGGTGAAGTCGATGCAGACGCCGCCTGCGATCGCGGACGCATTGCCCTCGAGCGAGGTGCCGACGCCGAACGGCACGATCGGCGTTCCTGCGCCGGCGCAAAGCTTGACGATCTCGACCACTTCCGCAGTCGTCTCCGGGAACACGACGATATCGGGGGGCAGGGCGCGGTAATAGGACTCGCTCTGACCATGCTGGTCGAGCACGCCGCGCGCGATGGTCGCGCGCGGGCCGATCACGCCTGTCAGGCGTTCAGCCAAAGCGGCACTGCTGACCCGCGGTCCCATCGTCTCTCCCCGTCTTTCGTCGTCGCAGACTGTTGTCAGTCCGTCGATCCGACGTTCGGCTTACGCCGCTTGTGCGTTGCTTGCGACCTGCTTCAGGCCGAAATCATAATTGAGGTGATAGTAGTCCGTCGATCAGAGTTTGGGCTCACCAAGGCCGGACAGTCGTTCGAGATGCTTGACGGTCGTGATGAAGTCGGTTTCGCCGTCGCCTTGCGCGACCAGCGAAGCGTAGGTCTCGCGCACCTGGGCTGCGAGCTGCAGCGGCACGCCGACGGCATGACCGGCGCCGAGGATGAGATCGAGGTCCTTGGCCATCTGCTTGCAGGAGAAGCTGGACTCGAAGTCGCGGGTTCGCAGCGGCGCGGTCTTGTACTTCACCATGGGGGAGGCGACCGCGCTGTCGTCCAGCACCTTCAAAATGTCCTGCCAGCCGATGCCACCCTTGCGCGCCAGCGCCAGGCTTTCGGCCATCATCGCGGCCGAGACCGCGATCATGAGATTGACCGCAAGCTTTGCGTAGCGGGCTTCCTCGCTCGCGCCGAGATAGGTCTGCGCACGCGTAAAACTCGCAAACAATGGCTTGGCGCTCTCGAAGGCATCCTTCGACCCCGAGACGAAGCAGCTCAGCGTGCCGGTATGGACGATGCTGGCATTGCCGGACACCGGCGCCCGCAGATAGGCAATCCCGCGGACCTGCGCGGCCGCATCGACTTCTGCCGAGACTTCGGCGCTGACCGTGCTGGTCTCGATCAGCACCGCCTTCGGCGCCATCGCGCCGATCAGTCCGGTCGGGCCGAGCATCGCCGCGCGCAAGGCCGCGTCGTCGGGGAGCGATGTGATGATCACAGGCCGGCCGTTGACGGCGTCGGCCGCTGAGCTTGCGACAGCGATACCGTGTTCGCGCGCCTCGTTCAGCCGCGCCGCGCTCTGGTCGAAGGCGGCGACGCTAAAGCCAGCCTTGGCGACGAGAAGCGACATCGGCAGGCCCATCTTGCCGATGCCGATGAAGGCGACTTGTTTGCTTGTATCAGCCATTGTTGTTGTCCGTTAGCCGCTAGGTCGCGGCGTGCCCTTGTCGTTCGATGTCCCGCACCAGCCGCTGGCCGGATTGCGCGAGCAGTTCCTTCTTCCGGTCGAGCCCGTCGACCAGCAATTGTCCGTTCCGTTTCTTCCAGCGGCCCCCGATCATCACCGACTCGATGTTGGCAAGGCTCGTCTGCATCACCACCGTGGCGACGGGATCGTGGACCGGAAAGAGGTTGAGATATTCGACATTGATCATCACGAGATCGGCGAGTTTCCCCGGCGTCAGCGAGCCGATCTGGCTCTCGCGGCCGAGCATGCGCGCGCCTTGGGTGGTAACCCAGCGCAAGGCCTCGCGCGCGGGAATCGTGGTCGTCGCGGGAATCGTGCCCTCGCTCTTGCGCATCTCCGCATTGTCGAGCGCGCGCTGCATCGACAGGGCGACGCGTGCGGCGGAGAAGAGATCGCCGGCAAGCACGGACTCCAGGTCGATGCCGATGGTGGGGCAGACGCCGCGCCTGAGCAGGCGTCCGGTGATCGGAAAGCCGTGACCCTGGATCATCTCGTTCTCCGGAGTCACCGAGAAGGTGACGCCAAGATCGATCAACCTTTGCAGGAGATCGTCGGACAGATCGTTGCCGTGGACGATGTTGACGTGGGGGCCGACGAGGCCGGCCTCGATCAGCTTCTCCCAGCCGCCGGGCGTCTTCGCCGGCCCACCGCCCTGATGCATCGAGGCGATCAGGCCGAGTTCCCGCGCCAGACGAAAATCATGCAAGGACACGTCGAGCGTCGAATAATGCGGGCCGAGAATGGCCAGCCCGAGCGTGACCGGGCCGTCACGGTCGGCGAGGGGGCCCGCGAGCAGCCGCTCGATCTCGCGGCGAGGATGCGGCACCTCCGAGAAGTGCGGCTCGCCCGGCTTCGGCTCGGGTTTTGGCGAACCATGGAAGAAGGCAGCGCGGATGCCGCTCTCGATCAGGCCACGCACGGCAGCGTCGGTATGAGCAGGCGTCGGATTGTTGTGGCACCAGTCCACCAGCGTGGTGGCGCCGCAATTGATCTGGTTCAGCGCGCCGACGAGGGTGGCGATATAAATGTCATCGGGCGCGAACAAGGTCGCGAGCCCGGCATGCATGCGGCGGAAATATTCGAGCAGCGTCCAGTTCGCAGCATACCCGCGCAGCGCCGTCTGCCAGGTGTGCATATGCGCGTTGATCAGCCCGGGGATGACGATGCGCCCGCGACCGTCGACGACCTCGGCGTCACCAGCATCGATGCCTGGGCGGACCTCGGCGATCCGCCCGTTCTCGACCAGTACGTCGCCAGCACGGAGATCGCCGATGCGATCGTCCATGCTGATGATTGTTGCCGACTGGATGAGGGTGCGCCGCATGTGGGTCACGCCGCCGCTTTGTTTGCGACCGGCGGCTCACCTGCCCAGGCGCGCGCAATGAGGTCGCGGATGGCGTTGCGCTCGAGCGGGCGCGGATTCCAGTAGGCATTGGTGACGGCGAGATCGGCCGCCTTGTCGATGCCGCTCTCGGGCATGCCGATGTCGCGCAGCGCGACCTTGGCGCCCAATCGCTTGGCGAGATCAAAAAGTCCCTGGGCCGCATCCGGCGCGCCGATCGCGCGCGTGATCCGCGCCATCGCCTCGGGCGCAGCGGGAGCGTTATAGGCCAGCGCATGCGGCAGCACGATCGCGTGCGTCTCGGCATGCGGGAGGTCAAAAGTGCCGCCGAGCGTGTGGCAGAGCTTGTGATGCAGCGCCATGCCGACGGTGCCGAGGCAAACGCCGCACAACCACGCGCCGTAGAGTGCATCGCTGCGGGCAGCACGATCGTCGGGCTTGGCGGCAATCGCGGGCAGGGCACGTGCGAGCGCGCGGATGCCTTCCTCCGCCATCAGCGAGGTCACGGGATTGGTGTCCCGCGCATAAAGCGCCTCCACCGCATGCGCGATGGCGTTGATGCCGGAGGTTGCAGTGAGGCCGACTGGCAGCGTCAGGGTCAGGTCGACGTCGTAGATCACGGTCTCCGGCAGCACGGCAACGTCGCGCACAGTGGTCTTCAGGCCGTTGTCGGTCTGGCCCAGGATCGGGGTCATCTCCGAGCCGGCATAGGTGGTGGGAATGCAGAGCTGGTTGACGCCGGTGCGCAAGGCCAGCGCCTTGCCCAATCCTGTCGTCGAGCCGCCGCCGAGCGCGACCACGCAATCGGCATTGCAGGCCTTCATCGCCGCGATCGCCCGTTCGGTTACCTCAACGGGCGTGTGCATCGTGGCGCCGGCGAAGATGCCGGCTGAGAGCGGGCCGAGTGCAGCGCCGAGCGCTACGCCTTGCGCTTCCTGCTGCGGCGTCGTCAGCACCAGCGCGCGCTTGCCACCGAGACGCTCGACCTCGGCCTTGGCTGCAGCCAATGTTCCGCTGCCGAACACGACGCGGCAAGGCAGATTTTCAAAGGTGAACGAACCGATCATGCGCCGGTCTCTTTAGTGGGATAATCGACCTGGAAGCGTCCGATCCGCAAGTCACCGAGCTCCTCGCGCACCCGCAAATGCTCCGGATGGGTGGCATAGGCCTTCAGGGCCGCGCCGTCGGTAAACTCGGAGACGAGAACAACGTCGCAGGCATAATCGACATCGCTGACATCGACCCCGACCTCGATATGGGTGAGGCCGTCGATCCGGCCCCGGAGGCCTTCGAACAGGGTTTTGACCTTGGACCTAGCCGCCGAGCGCTCTGCGGCCGTCTCCCCGCGCAGCCGCCACATCACGATGTGCTTGATCGGACCCGACATTTCCCAAATTTCCTCGCCTGCGATCTTGCTTGTTGGGGCCATTTTGCCTTGCAGAAATCGGAAATAAAGGCCAAAAATCGTAAGTCTCTTTTCCATTATGAGAAAGAATGGACCGCCTTCTCCAGCTCGAGGTGTTCTCCCGGACGGCCGAGCTCGGCAGCCTGTCCAAGGCCGCCGAGATCCTGCGGATGTCGAACGCCGCGGCGAGCCGGCACCTCAGCGCGCTGGAGGAGCGGCTCGCGGTCCGGCTGATCGAGCGCAACACGCGCCGGCAGTGGCTGACCGAGGCCGGGCAGGAGCTGCTGCAGCGCTGCAGCACTCTGTTGAACGAGCTTGCAGAGGCCGAGGATGCCGTCAGTGACCGCGCGCTGTCGCCCAAGGGCATGCTGCGCGTCACGAGCTCGCTGTCCTTTGCGATGATCTACATGGCGCCGATGTTGCCGGCGTTTCGCAAGCTCTATCCGAAGCTCGACGTCCAGATCATCGCCGCCAACCGCTACCCCGACTTCATCGAGGCCGGTATCGACGTCGCGATCCGCACGCGGGAGCAGGAGCCAGATTCCAACATCATCATCCGCCGCATCGGCCAGATGCGCCGGGTGCTGGCGGCAGCACCATCCTATCTCGCGACGCACGGCGCCCCCGAGCATCCCGCCGATCTCGCACGCCACGATATGCTGGTCTACAACCTCGCCAACGATCCCTATTCGCTGCGCCTGAGCAAGGGCAGCACGACGCAGACCATTCGCATCGCGCCAACGCTCGACAGCAATGATGGCCAGATCATCTGCGGCGCCGCGCGCGCAGGGCTCGGCATCCTGATCCAGCCGCTTTACATCGTGCAGAGCGACATCGCGGCCGGCAAGCTCGTGCCGGTCCTGACCGACTGGGAATTGCCGTTGCTGACAATGAACGTGGCCTACCAGAACCGCGTCCGGCTGCCCGCGAAGATCAGGGTGTTTTCGGACTTTCTGGTCGACCACATCCGCGCGCATTCCGATGCCGGGATCTGGATCGAGGCGACGTAAACGGTCGGCCGGCCACTACTCGGTCCGGTTGAGCACCCGCGCCCGTACGGTGGACGACGGCCGCGAGCGGGGCGCCGCCCGCGGTTCCGGCGGGACAGCGCGCCGGGCTGCCTCGGCCTCGTGCTGTTCCTTGCGGGCCTTCCCCGCGTCTCGCATGGCGCGCTTGATGAAGGGATGCTGCGAGTCCTCGGCGAAGAACAACACGACTTCGCAACCTGGGCACTGTCGGGAATAGCCGTCCTGCAACCGTCCCGCGCGATCGCGAAACATCGTCTTGCAGCGCGTGCACTGGACCTGGACGAAGCTCATACGCCGACAACAATGATGATTGCAAATCGGCGGCTAAGGTGAGCCGAATGTCTGAAGAAAGCCTGAAAACCGGTTGCGACTTTCTTTGCACGTCTTGAGGCCAACCGGCTGCGCGTCGCTATTGCTTCGCCGCCATCGCGTCCAGGCAGTGGTTGAGAAAGACGGTCCGATCTCGCGGCAGCACCTTCTCCAGGTCTGCCTTCAGGGCGCATTCGCGCTGACGGATCTGCTCCGCGCGGCGCTTTTCGGCCGCCTCGCGGTATTCGGGAGCAACCTTGCTGGGATCGACCAAGCCCTGAGACCGGGCAGGCGCCGTGGCAAGCAGCGCGAGCGCTGCGATGATAATGACTTGTTTCAAATGAGCCTCCGTAAAAGCGCTCATCCTAGCGCCTGGTTTCGGAAGGCTCAAACGGCAAGTGCGATGGCGCCGATCAATAGCGCGGCTTGACCAACCCGGGTCGTTGGGACCGGCGGTCTGGTTTGACAACATCAACTTCTCCGAGCGACGTCCGTCACTTCGGGGCGTGGTCGATCTTGTGCCCCAAATGGCCGGTGTCGTGATCGCGCCGCAACTGGCTGAGCGACGTCTCGTTCAACTGATGCAAGACCTCGCTAAGCTGGGTCGCATCAGGATAGCCGGCCGCAAAACCCTTGCCGTAGATCTTGCGCAATGTACCAACCAGCGTATTGCCGTGCTTTTTGCTGATCGCGCTATCCTTGTCCCGATGGCGATCATCCAGGCCATGTTCCTTCATGGGTCGCTCCCTGTGCGGCGTCTCACGCGCCTGGAGCGAACGTGCGCCCAAACGGATTGATTGGCAACGCGACGGCGCTGCTTTCGCGAATCCATCTCGCGGCTGCGAAGCCGCGACCAGCGAAAATCAGCGCGGGTCATCGTTGCCGCCTGTCTGGCCCTATCTGGTTCGGTCGGCGATCCACAATCCGACGGCTCCGCCGACACAGCTGAACAGGACGCCGGGATAGGACAACATCTCGCCACCCCATAACGCGGGGACGAAGACGCCGATCGTTGAGCAGATCAGCATGGCAAGCCAGTAGCGCGATTGCACGCCAGGTCCTTCCTTCCAGAAGCCCGGGTGCTATTCGAAAAGCGCCGAAGGCGGGGGCGGCTAAGCGGCCTGCTCCTCAAACGAGGTGTAGATCCGGCCATTGGGATCGACGATCTGAACGTCGCGGCAGCCGTCCTCGATCAGCTCCCTGGCCTTCTTGAGGGCGGCGGCGAGTGATTCGCGCTTGAGATTGACGACGCCTGCCGTGTCGAAACCGGTGATTTCAAACATGCCGCTCCTCCCGTGTGGTCGAATCCTACACCTTTCTCGCGGGCTGTCTCCTGGCTTTTTTGGCAGGGTTGGTGGAACAGGCGCCGCAAATTCCATCGCTTAGCCCCCGTAGTCGGCCGGGGTGGCTGGACATGCCTGACGGCCGCGCCGCTAACGTGGAATTAATCCAAAAAGCCCACAATTTTAGACAGTTGTAGGTGGGTGCTGCGTAAAGGAGGCGTCACGAGGACGTTCCGGCGACGGCTTCCTTTTGCTCGCTCATGAGGTAATGCGTATGAGCACGACATCCGAAACGCTGGGCTTTGCCGAGCACCTCGACGCTGCAGCACTCGCCGCCGCAGCATTCGAACCCCAGGCCGAACGCGAAGCCGAGCACGAAGCCCCGGAAGCTCCAGCACCGGGCAAGCGGTCCAGCCGGAAATCGGTCCTGGCATTGTCGGTATGTGCTTTGGCCATCAATGGCGCGGCGGCCATCTGTACATTGCCGTTTGATCTTCCGCCGTTTGATCTTCCGTCGCCGAACATCAGCAGTTTGGCTGCGCTGCTGCCGCACCAGGGAGACACCGCGCCAAGGCCGGATCCGATTGTCGCTGCGTTGAAGGACATTCAGTCGGCCCAGCAACAGCAGGCGGCGTCGCTGCATGAGATCAATTCCTCATTGCAGCAAAATGCAGCTCTGCAGCAGCAGGATTCAACGACCCTTCTGTCTCTCCGACAGAGCATCACGGACGAACGGGGCGACGTAAAGAAGATATCGCCGCAGCTTTCGACGCTCATCGCGAAGATCGATGCGCTGCAAAGTGCCATGACGTCGGACATAACCTCATCCATCCCAAGAGGGCGCGCGCGCGATCGGCTGATGATGCGCAAACGGATGGTTCGGCAGTCGAAATCTATCGGGCCTGTTTCGGTGGGAGGCGCTCCGCTCAGCGTGCCGGCGACGGTCGCCGCGCCGGAGAGCTGAAGGCACCTCAAGCAAATCACTTGGGACGAGGTCCGCGCTCAGCTGGCTCGCAGGTCTACGCTGGCGGGCCCATTCAACGCGGTACGCTCTGCGTCGGCGCTCTGTCACTCACCGATGGGACCCGGTTACTTGCTGCGATTGGCGAAGTAAGCCGCACCCACTTCATCAAAATATATTTGTCCAGTGTGTCAAGGTCGGGAAAACCAGGCAATATTCGGCGTGTTGCTACCCGGAAAACTTCGCCGAATGTGCTGAAACGAACAGAGCAGCGCTTCGATCTCAATGTAAGCTCCCATCTGCTTGGGCCTTCCCCAAAAGGCCGAGCCCCTGCAGTGGCCCCGGCCCTACACCCCAAAAGCCCCCCGGCCGGGGCCGTCCTGCGGCTCTGTCGAGAGGCGATAACGGTGCGAGCCTTGCCGGGTCTCCGCGAGCAAGATTGACTCTGCAGTTTCCCTGTCAAACTACTCGGGAAAAAGCGGCAATTGGCCGAGGGAGAGACATGGCGTCGATACCGATGCGCTGCCGGCTTACAACCACGTCGACGAGGATGGGATGCCGGGTGGCGGCGGAGGGCGAGTGCCAAGGTTACCGGGTCGGAGGCGCCTTCCATCCATAGGACTGAGGCGCGATTTGGCCAGTGACGTCGAGATCCTTCTCATCAGAGAGGCGCCAAGCCGCCACTCCGAAGCAGACGGTCAGAAAGACGGCAGCAACTAGCAGCAGCATCGATAGAAACTGGCTCACGCCTACATCCCCCGAACGCGACGTACCAGCGGAGCGACCACAGAACCTCGATTCGGAAAATGCAGACGCGCTGACCCATCCCCGATTGTCCCCATCAATTCACATCGGGCCAAAAGCGCTCACGATTCCAATCGTAATCGGGACCAGCGCCACAAGGGTCCAAAGGGCGGGCGAGCTCGAGGAAAGGCCAGCGACGAGTATCCAGGCACCGAAGCCCACAAGGAGCGCTGAGATGGCGTAGGCAACGGCTTTTTCCATCGCTCGATCCACGAGCAACACAGGATCGATTGCGACTGTAAGAGTCCCCGCGCATGGAAACGTTCCTATGCCTGCGGCGAGCACGGTGCATCCAGCAGATGATTGCGTCCTGCCGTTTTGCACCGCCTCGAATTCGGTGGCGCAATCAGACATGCAGCCAGGAAGATCGGGCACGGTCGCGACAAATCCGCCGCCGTCTTCCTCCAGAAGCGGGTCAATGATGATCGTGTAGTGAGGACATGTGGCCTCAGTCTCTCTCTCTCTGAATTTTCGAAAGGCGAGCCGGGCGTGATTGCCCTTCGACGGACGAAGGATCATTGTTGAGCGATGGCGCAACGGCAAGGCCGCCCAAACCCACCGGTCGTCCCGGGACGTCGTCTGCTGTTCGGTATGGAAACTTTGGTGAGCGCGCTGGGGCTCGAACCCAGGACCCCGTGATTAAAAGTCACGTGCTCTACCGGCTGAGCTACGCGCTCCCATGGCCGCTGATGGCTTCAAAGATCGCCATCGTCTTCGGTCATTCGAGAAGCATGTCTTGCCGCGGCGCTCAACGCGCGTCGCGGGGAAAACCGGCTGTTTCCGGATCATGCTTTCGGCACGCGCTGTGTAGGAGGACGGGGCGCTGAGGTCAATAGCGCGCGCGGTTGCCGAAGATCGCGGCAGGACCGGGGATTCGTCCCAAGTTTCCGCCGCTTAGCCGGGGATTTTCAAGCCGATTGGCGGACCGTCATCCACGTCGAAGTCAGTTCGCCTCCCGCCGCACCTCGCTCGGCACCGGCTGTGCGTTGCCGGGCGCCGGTAGGGCGACGGGGCGCAGGCCGATCAGCTCGGCGGTGCGGATCGAGCTGTCGCGCCAGAACTGGAACGAGTTGATGCGGCTGAGCTCGAGGATCGCAATCGCAACCGCGGCCAGGAACGGCAGGCTCTGCAGCACCAGGACGCCCGCGAAGATATAGATCTCGGTGATCTGGCGGAAACTGTTGGAGGCGATCAGCACGCCGGAGCCGATCAGGAGCAGGGCGCCAATCACGGCCTCCCAGAACGCCTGGAACTCGATCGACATCCTGGACAGGCCGCCCTTGGAGGTGCGCGCGAACGCGATGTGCTCGGTGATCAGGCCTTGCGCGACCGCGCGCGACACCGTCCATTGCACGCTCATCGCGGCGATCATGGCGCCCAGCATCTGGCCGGGTTTGATGGCGACGCGGGCGCGGTACATCGACAAGAAGTGCGCGAGCGAGACGATGAAGGCGCCGATGATCGGCAGCGTCAGGATCTTGTCGGGGATGGCGATGTCGGCGAAGGCGACGATCGGCACCCAGATGAGGTTGAGCAGTGCCACCACCACGCCGAGGCTTTCGGCGCCGAGCCAGTTCAGCCAGCCCAGGCCGTATTCGCGCTTCTGGTCCGGCGTTAGCCGGTTCCGCCCGGGCAGGAAGTGCCGCCAGTGCTTCTTCACGATCTGGAGGCCGCCATAGGCCCAGCGGTGACGCTGCTTCTTGAAGGCCTCGTAGGTGTCCGGCAGCAACCCCTTGCCGTAGCGGTGGTTGGTGTAATGGGTGGTCCAGCCGAGCTCCTGGATCGCGAGCCCGAGGTCCGAGTCCTCGCAGATCGTGTCGCTCGACCAGCCGCCGGCCATGTCCATCGCGGCGCGGCGGATCAGGCACATCGTGCCGTGCACGATGACGGCGTTGAGCTCGTTGCGCTGGACCATGCCGATGTCGAAGAAGCCGGCATATTCGCCGTTCATGATGTAGTGCATGATCGACAGGTCGCCGTCGCGGTGCTCCTGCGGCGCCTGCACGAGGCCAACGCGTGGGTCGGCGAAAGCAGGCACCAGGTCCTTCAGCCAGTCGGGCTCGACGACATAGTCGGCATCGAGGATGCCGATGATCTCGGCATCGACGGCGGTGCGGTCCATGGCGATGCGCAACGCGCCGGCCTTGAAACCCTGCACCTTCTCGGCGTTGATGAACTTGAAGCGTTCACCGAGCGCGCGGCAGTGATCCTGGATCGGCTGCCAGAAGGCGGGATCTGGCGTGTTGTTGATGATAACGACGCATTCGTAATTGGGATAGTCGAGCCGCGACAGCGCATCGAGCGTCTGCTTCAGCATCTCGACCGGCTCGAAATACGCGGGGATGTGGATCGAGACCTTCGGGTAGTAGTTCTCGGGAACGTTCTCGACCGGCTTGCCCTTGGCGAGCAGCCGTTGCGGCGGCCGGCCGAAGGCGACGGCCGCGATCTCGTCGATGCGGGCCATCGCGATCAGCACCAGCGGCACGAGCAGGGTCATGCCGAGCGTCAGCGCGAAGGCCGAGCCGAAGACGAAATAGTGCCCGTTCCAGAACGCGAACACGGTGGCGGCCCAGGCGCCGACGCCGTTGGCCGTCGCCGACAGCAAAAACGCCTGCCGCGCGGTCGGCTGCTCCAGCCGCAGGATCGGCAGCGACAACAGGACGCCGACCAGCAACGCGATCGCCATCAGCTTCCAGTAATCGAGATTCTCCACCGGCCCGGTCCAGGCGAATTTGGGCTCGCGGCTGGCGTTGAGAATGCCCCAGTACGGACCGACGCCGCCTTCGTAGTATTTCCAGGGCTGATCGATGGCCTCGACGATGTTGTATTCCATGCCGAGGGCCTCGGCGCGGCTGACGAAGTTGCGCAAGGTCAGCGCCTGCTGGAACTGGCCGGGGTCGGCGTTGCGCAGATTGTAGCCCGCGCTCGGCCAGCCGAACTCGGCGATCACGATGCGCTTGCCGGGGAACTGGTTACGCAACAAATTGTAGCGGTCCACGGCCTGGTCCACCGCCTGGTCCGAGCGGAAGTTTTCCCAGTAGGGCAGGACGTGGGCGGCGATGAAATCGACGTTGGAGCCGAGGTCGGGATTGTCGCGCCAGATGTTCCAGATTTCGCCGGTGGTGACGGGCACGCGGACCGCGCTCTTCACCCGCTTGATCATCTCGATGAGGTCTTCGACCTTCTGCTCGCCGCGGTAGATCACCTCGTTGCCGACGACGACGCCGTTGACGTTGCTGTTCTTGCGGGCGAGCTCGATCGCGGCCTTGATCTCGCGCTCGTTGCGGTCGGGGTCCTTGTCGATCCAGGCGCCGACGGTGACCTTGAGGCCGAACTCGGCGGCGATCGGCGGCACCAGCTCGTTGCCTTCCGTCGCGGAGTAGGACCGGATGGCGCGCGTGAGGGTCGAGAGCTTCTTCATGTCCGCGCGAATCTTGTCGGGGTCGACGTTGTTGTCGACGACATGCCCCGGTTCGAACGGCGTATAGGAGAGGCTCGGCAACAGGCCCTTGAAGTCCGGCGCGGGTTCCTTGTCGCGCAGGACTCCCCAGAGGCCGGCGTGGAGCACGGACACGAGCAACAGAACGGCGGCGACAACGCGCATCGCGGCTAAACCAAAAGGGGCTGAGGGGGCAGGGAAGCGGATCCGACCCCGAGATCCGACCAAATTCGCGGCAACGGGAGCATAACCCTGCCGCGCGGTTTCTCAACTGTCATGGCCTCATGTCCTTATCAGGGCATGGCCTTGTCCGGTCCGGTCAACGCGTGGCAGTGCCGTCAGTTGCTATCGCCGATCGTTCCTGAACGCAGGCTGAAAACGATCGCGGCTATTTCTGGGGTGCGGGTGACGGGCTTGCTGCGGGCGCCGGGCTTGCGGCCGGCTGCGGGGGCTGCGAATTGGCTGTCGTCGGCGCCGCAGGCTGGGAGGCGGCGGCTGCCGCCTGTTGCGGCTGGGAGGCCGGGTTGATCCAGCAAGCGTGCACCCGGCTGTCCAGGGTCTCGGCGATCTTGGGATCGATCTGGGCGCCGAAGCGGGTCAGGCAGCGGAACGCAGCCTGGATGTGGCCGCCGGGGCAACCGAAGCGGTCATAGAGGTCGAGATGGCGGAACGCGGTATCGAGGTCATCCCGCCACATCAGCCGCACCACGCGCCGGCCGAGCCAGACGCATTCGGGGTTGCCGGCCGGGCCGTTGATGACTTGGGCGGCTTCAGCGAATTCGTCGGTCCGGCGCTGGTTCTGGGCAGCGTCCTTGGCGGCGTCGGCGGGCTGGGCCGCTGCCTTGTTCTGATCCGGGGCGGGCGAGCCGCTTTGGGCGGAAGCGCTACCGAGGCTGGCCAGAAGGACAAGGGAGGAGACGGCCAACGAGGCGGCGAACTGCCGCAGGACCGCATTTCGTAACTCGAACACCCGTCGCCGCATGAATTCCCCAATATCTCAGCCGTCCGCCCGCGCGGGAGGACCTCCTCGCGGACGCCGACGTGATGGCGTCCAAATGGGTCTCCAATGCGGCGGAAAATTCCCGCGGAATCCCATGACCTGTATTTGGATTTTTGTCCAGCAAAGTCACGATCCTAGGGCCCGGTCGAACGGCCGCAGCCCAATTCGCCGGGGAGAGCATGCGCCTTGCCGGCGTCACCCCCTTGGCAGATGGCGTGCGAGCAGGTAATCGACGGACCCTCGCGGAGGACGGAACCAATTTCACTTCGTACGCCACTGGCGCTCCTGCTCGTCTCCCTGGGTGAGATTGCTGCCGTATGGTGGTGGCTGGCCACGCCGATCACGCTCGCGCGCGCACCCATCGATCCCAATGACAAGGTTCAATGCGTGTCCTACGCGCCGTTCCGCGGCGAGCAGACGCCGCTGAACGAATGGACCCACATCGAGGCTGACCAGCTCGAGCAGGATCTGCGCCAGCTCAAAGAGATCACCGACTGTGTCCGCACCTACTCGATCGAGAACGGGCTCGACCAGGTGCCTTCGGTCGCGACCAAGATCGGCGGGCTGAAGGTGATCCAGGGCATCTGGCTCGGCAGCAACCGCGCCAAGAATTTTGCGCAAGTTGCGACCGCGGTCCGCCTCACCAAGGAATTCCCCGATACCATCTCCGCGCTCGTCGTCGGCAACGAGGTGTTGCTGCGCGGGGAGATGACGACGTCGGACCTCACCGCGATCATCCGTTCGGTGAAGGCGCAAGTCACCGTGCCCGTGACCTATGCCGACGTCTGGGAATACTGGCTCAGGAATCGCGAGGTCTATGACGCCGTCGACTTCGTCACGATTCACATCCTGCCCTATTGGGAGGATGTTCCGGTGAAGGCGAAGTTCGCAGCGTCCCATGTCGAGGCGATCCGCGAGCGCATGGCGGTGGCGTTCCCCGGCAAGGAAATCCTGATCGGCGAGACCGGCTGGCCGAGCGAAGGCCGCATGCGCGAGGGCGCGCTGCCGTCACGCACCAACCAGGCGCGCGTCGTCTCGGAAATGCTGGGGCTCGCGAAGGCGCTGAAGTTTCGCGTCAACCTGATCGAGGCCTACGACCAGCCGTGGAAACGGCGGCTCGAAGGCACCGTCGGCGGCTATTGGGGCCTGATCGATTCGGTGCGGCGGCAGCTGAAATATCCGCCGGGCGAGCCGATCAGCAATTTCCCGTTCTGGAAATGGTACATGGGCGCCGGCATGGGCCTCAGCGTGCTGGTGTTCGCGGTGGCGGGCATCACGCTGCGCCGCCGGCCCTGGACGCCGCGCTTCTCGGCCTGGCTCGGCGTCGGCATCTCCGCGACATCGGCGGGCATCCTGCTCGGAATCGCCGCCGACAAGATGTTTTACGAGAGCTACGGCTGGGGCGGCTGGCTGCAATGGGGCATGCTGCTGCTCGCCGGCATCCTCTCGCCAATCCTCTGCGCGCAGGCGATCGTCATCGGCCGCAGCCTGCCGAGCTTCCTCGATCTGCTCGGTCCGCGCGAGGGACGGAAATGGTCAAAGCTCTCCGCCGTGCTGGGCCTGACCCTGGCGGTGACTGCGGCGATCGCGACCGAGACCGCGCTCGGCTTCGTGTTCGACCCGCGCTACCGCGACTTCCCCTATGCCTCGCTGACGATGGCGGTGGTGCCGTTCGCGCTGTTGATGCTGAACCGTCCGCAGATCGGCGTGCGCCCGATCGCGGAATCAGCGTTCGCAGGGCTGCTGGCGCTGTCGGCCGTCTACGTGATCCTGAACGAAGGGCGCGACAACTGGCAGGCGATGTGGACCTGCGCGATCTATCTCTTGTTCGCGCTCACGCTGTGGCGGGCGCGGGCCGAGCAAAGCCAAGGATGAGCAGGCCGATCGCCAGGCCCGACAGCACGATGTTGTAGAGCACGATGCCGAGGCCGGCTGCGACCACGCCAAGGGTCAGCAGCACGATCGAAGGCCGCATCAGGTTCAGCGTCGCGATCACCAGCGCGACGATGCCGAACACTGAATTCTTGAACAGCGACGTCGACACCGACCGCGCCTTGCAGATCATGGTCTGCAAGCCGGCGTCGCATGCGAGCGCCACCTGCGAGAACTCGATCGCGAGATAGCGCACATAGAGCGCCCAGCCGACGGTGACGAAACCGACGACGATGAGAAACTGCACCTGATAGGGCGTGAGGCGAAACGGCTTTTTTGTCATCCGGGCAATATGGTCGGGATGGCGGGAGGGAGCAACAGGGGCGAGGCGCATTTTTACACGATAGGGACCGTCACCAGGTCCGTCACATTTGCTTGCGATTGCCCGAATCCCCCATCCGTAGCGATACGGATTTGCGAGAATTCCAACGTCGCCTAACATCCGGCTTGAAGCGTAGGCGTGATCGCAGATCTCGTCGAAGAACGCGACAGAGGATGCGAGCGAGGTTGGCAATGGTTGAGGCGTTGCAGGTCAATTTTGCGCTTTGGGGCATGATCATTTGCGCGGCAATCAAGATCAGCCAGTTGATGGCCGTTCTTTGAACGGCGCAGTCTCGGGCGAGACGCTCCGGCGTTCAATCGGAAGCCCTGATAGTCCTACCGCCTGAAGAACGACGATATCGTCGAGCTCGCCGATGCCGTCTCCGGCTTGGCCTGAGCGGCCGGCTGTGGCGCAGGCGCAGGCGCCGGCTCCTCGCGCTTTGACGAGCGCTTGGAGGAGTAGCTGCGGCGGTGCTTGTCTGGCTTGGCGGCGGGCGCAGGCGCAGGGGCGGTCTCAGCTTGCGGCACCGAGCCCTGGCTCTTCTCCGAGCTCTTGTCCTGGTTCTTGTCTGAACCCTTGTCCTGTCCTTTGTCTTGGTTTCTGTCTTGGCCTTTCTCTTGGCCCTTGTCCGAGCCGCCGCGCATCGACAGCCGCTGGCCGTCGAACACGGTCGTCTCGCAGTGGCGGTCGTTCTCGGCAAGGCCGGCGCAGAGCTTGGCGGCGGCGGCGGCATTGATCAGCGGGCCGGCACCCAGACGGAGCTGCATCCCGAGGCCGTTATTGCCTTCCTTGATCATGATGATCGGCCGAAGCGCGGCGACCTCCGGATGCGACTTGCTCAGGCCGCGCCAGAGCGCACGCAGGCCGTCGACCGAGTTGGCACCGCCGAGATCGATGGCAAAGCGCGTCTGCTGGACTGCGATGGCGGGCGACTCGGCTTCAGTTGCCTCGGGCGGTTTGGCTGGGGCCGCGGCGACTTCGGTGGGGGCGGGCGCCGCCTCGGGTTTCTGCTCCGGGGCGTCCGGCTGAATCAGTTTCGACGCCGCCGGATCAGGCGGTGCCATGATCGACTTCGACGGCACCAGCGGAAGGATCGGCAGCGCCGACGTCGTCACCGGCGACTGCGGAACGAGCGAAGCGGCGGCCGCAGTCTGCGGCGGCGGGCCCGGCTGATCCTTCGCCGCCTCTTTCGAATTGTCTTTGGACTCCTTGCCGGCAATTGCGCGCGGCTTGTCGACCAGCGAAGCCGCGGTCGAGGCGGCCGGCGCGACATCCGGGGCCGGGGTCGAGGGCTGCGCGGCGGCGACGGGCGTGTCCTGTGGCTTCGACGCAGGGGCCTGCGGCGATGTCGCGCTCTGCTTGGCGATGGCGCCGGTGACGGAATCAAGCCCCTGCTCGAGCACCGTGACGCGCGAATAGAGCCGGTCGCGATCGGTGTTCAGCGTCTCGATGGCGGAGGCGAAGCGACGCGCTTCGAGCTGGCTTTCCTTGGTCAGCACCTGGAGCCGGTCGGACTGGCGGGCGAGATCGGCGGAGGCGACCTGGTCGCGGCGCCAGCCGAACTGGGCCTGGTTGGCCATCACGGCGATCACGACAGCGCCGACGGCGGCCGCGCCCCACGAGCCCAGCCGCCACATCATGCGGCGATCGAACGTGCCTTCTTCAGCCAGGAGTCCGGAGAACAGCCCGCCGGTCTCCCTGTCGCCGAAGGCATCCGCCAGTGGGTCGGAATCCTTTGCCATGAACGATTAGTGCCCAGCCCTGTCTGGCTTCCCCGAATCAATCAAGGAACATTAACAGGAAAACCCACTCGCACTTGAATTCCGGGCGTTTGCGGGGGTAGCAAGGCAGCCAGCTTAGGCGACATCGGCTTGTCGCCCGTCGATGTGATGATCGATTCGGCCGTATTTGACAGGATTGCAATGACCGCCCGCTCAAGCCTCACGATCGTGCTCGCCGCCGGCGAAGGCACGCGCATGCGATCCAGCCTGCCGAAAGTGCTGCATCCCGTAGCTTCCCAGACGCTGCTTGCCCATGTGCTCGGTGCCGCGCCGCGCGGAACCGGCACGGCGCTTGCGGTCGTGATCGGCCCCGATCACCAGGCGGTCGCGGACGAGGCAAAGCGGATCCGCTCCGACGCGCTCGTCTTCGTGCAGGCCGAGCGGCTGGGCACCGCGCATGCGGTGCTGGCGGCGCGGGAGGCGATTGCGCGCGGCGTGGACGATGTCCTGATCGCGTTCGGCGATACGCCGCTGATCTCGGCCGAGACTTTTGCGCGGCTCCGGGCGCCGCTCGCGAAAGGAGCTGCGATTGCCGCACTCGGCTTTCGCGCGGCGGACCCGACCGGCTATGGCCGCTTCATCGTCGAGGGCAACCGCCTGGTCGCGATCCGCGAGCACGCCGACGCCAGCGCGGACGAGCGCAAGATCGATCTGTGCAATGCCGGCGTGATGGCGATCGATGGCCGCCGCGCGTTCGCGATCCTGGACAAAATAGGCAATGCGAATTCCAAGGGCGAATACTACCTGACCGATGCGGTCGGCGTTGTCAGTGACAATGGATGGGAGTCCGTGGTGATCGAAACCAGCGAGGACGAAGTGCGCGGCATCAACACCAAGGCCCAGCTTGCCGAGGCTGAGGGCGTCATGCAGGCACGGCTGCGCAAGACTGCGATGGAGGCCGGCGTCACGCTGATCGCCCCTGAAACGGTCTATCTTGCTGCCGACACCGTGTTCGGCAAGGACGTCACCATCGAGCCGTTCGTGGTGATCGGACCGGGCGTGTCGATCGCCGACGGCACCGTGATCCATTCCTTCTCGCATCTTGTCGAGACCACGCTCGGCAAGAACGTGTCGATCGGTCCCTATGCGCGGCTGCGCCCCGGCACCTCGCTCGGCGACGGCGCGCGCATCGGAAATTTCGTGGAGACCAAGGCCGCGACGCTCGAGGCCGGCGTCAAGGTCAACCATCTCTCCTACATTGGCGACGCCACCGTCGGCGCCAATTCCAACATCGGCGCCGGCACCATCACCTGCAACTACGACGGCTTCAAGAAGCACAAGACGGTGATCGGGCAGGGCGCCTTCGTCGGGACCAACTCGTCGCTGGTCGCGCCGGTGAAGATCGGCAACGGCGCCTATATCGGCTCAGGCTCGGTGATCACGCGCGACGTGCCCGACGATGCGATGGCGCTGGAGCGCAACCAGCAGACCATTCGCGAAGGCGGCGCGGCGCGCTACCGCGAGCTGAAGACCAGCGGCAAGAAGGTCGAGAAGACGCCCGAGAAATGAGCGGCGCTAGTCGTCGTCGGCGACTTCCGAGAACATCGCGCGCGTCAGGCGCCAGCCGCGCGACCTGGCGCGCTTTGCCGGTTCGCCGGCCGCCTGTGTGAGGAGGACAGGTTTGCTTTCCTTGCCTCGGTCCAGGCTGCGCTGGGGCGGCGGCCAATGCGCGAGACGCGTGCCGCTGGTCTCGCTGGCGAGCAGATACGTCGGTGGCAGACCCTTGCGGTCGGACGTGGCTTTCATGGCCTTGATCTCCGAGGGTAGAATCGTTGGCCAAATTTGTTGACAACGAGTTAATCCGCGCGGTTAAAGGCCGGCCACATCGACACAGGCGAAGCTCGACGTCGCCGGATGCTGTCGCAATCCGTCATAATTATTGAGTAACTGGGTCCTTAGGAACTTCGCTAAAAGCCGAGCGCGTCGTTTAGGCGATTTTTCGACGATTTGGGGGATATTGATCCGCATGTGCGGGATTGTCGGCATTCTCGGGCGCGAGCCGGTTGCAGAGCAATTGGTGGATTCGCTCAAACGCCTCGAATATCGCGGCTACGATTCCGCGGGCGTCGCCACGCTCGAAGGCAAGCATCTCGAGCGCCGGCGCGCCGAGGGCAAGCTGAAGAATCTTGAGAAGCGGCTGGAGGCCGAGCCCTTGAAGGGCACGACCGGCATCGGTCACACCCGCTGGGCCACCCACGGCAAGCCGACCGTCAACAATGCCCATCCGCATGCGACCGAGCGCGTCGCTGTCGTCCATAACGGCATCATCGAGAATTTCCGCGAGCTGCGCGAGGAACTCGAAAAGAACGGCACGGTGTTCCACACCGAGACCGACACCGAGATCGTGTTGCACCTGGTCGACGATCTCTTGACGCGCGGCAACAAGCCGGTGGAAGCAGTGAAGCTGACCCTGGCGCGCTTGCGCGGCGCCTTCGCGCTCGGCTTCATCTTCGCCGGCGATGACGATCTGATGATCGGCGCCCGCAACGGTCCGCCGCTGGCGATCGGTTATGGCGACGGCGAGATGTATCTCGGCTCGGACGCGATCGCGCTCGGCCCGTTCACCGACACGATCAGCTATCTCGAGGACGGCGACTGGGTCGTGCTGACCCACAAGAGCGCTGACATCTTCGACAAGGACGGCCAGGCCGTCGCGCGCGACAAGATCAAGCACGCCGCCTCGACCTCGCTGGTCGACAAGGCGAACTACCGCCACTTCATGGCAAAGGAGATCCACGAACAGCCGGAAGTGGTCGGCCACACGCTGGCGCGCTATGTCGACATGGCGACCGAGCGCGTCTCGCTGCCGGTCAAGCTGCCGTTCGACTTCAAGGATATCCAGCGCATCAACATCACGGCTTGCGGCACTGCGAGCTATGCCGGCATCGTTGCAAAATACTGGTTCGAGCGCTTTGCGCGTCTGCCGGTCGAGGTCGATGTCGCATCCGAATTCCGCTACCGCGAAGCGCCGCTGCGCAAGGGCGATCTCGCGATCTTCATCTCGCAATCCGGCGAGACCGCCGACACCCTGGCGGCACTTCGCTACGCCAAGGCCGAGGGCGCGCACACGATCGCGGTCGTCAACGTGCCGACCTCGACCATCGCGCGCGAGAGCGAAACCGTGCTGCAGACGCTGGCCGGCCCCGAGATCGGTGTCGCCTCGACCAAGGCCTTCACCTGCCAGCTCATGGTGCTGGCGAACCTGGCGATTGCGGCCGGCAAGGCTAGAGGCGAATTGTCCGTCGAGGACGAGACCAAGCTCGTCCACGGCCTGGTCGAGATCCCGCGCCTGATGGCGGACGCGCTCACCTCCGAGCCCCAGATCGAAAAGCTCGCGCACAGAATCGCAAAATCCCGTGACGTGCTCTATCTCGGCCGCGGCACCAGCTTCCCGCTGGCGCTCGAAGGCGCGCTGAAGCTGAAAGAAATCTCCTACATCCACGCCGAGGGCTACGCCGCCGGCGAGCTCAAACATGGCCCGATCGCGCTGATCGACGAGACCATGCCGGTCGTCGTCATAGCGCCTTATGATCGGGTGTTCGAGAAAACCGTCTCCAACATGCAGGAGGTCGCCGCCCGTGGCGGCAACATCATCCTGATGACCGACGCCAAGGGCGCGGCGGAGGCGACGGTGGATTCGCTCGTCACCATCGTGATGCCGGACATGGCGGCGGCGTTCACGCCGATGGTCTATTCGATCCCGGTGCAGCTGCTCGCCTATCATACGGCGGTGGTGATGGGGACCGACGTCGACCAGCCGCGCAATCTCGCGAAATCCGTGACAGTGGAATAGGCAAAAGGGACCAGGCCGCGCTCTTCCAAAACCTGCTAGAAGCCCCTAGCTTGACCGAAGCGACCGACCTGGAACCCGAATGACCGCCCGCGACGACGCGCCTGCGCCTCTTGATCCCGCCCCGGAACCGCATACCGGCCTGATCGGCCGTTTCCGCAATTATTTCCTGACCGGGCTGGTCGTCACCGGTCCGATTGCGATCACGCTGTACCTGGTCTGGTGGTTCGTCACCTGGGTCGACGGCGTGGTGCGGCCATTCGTGCCGCTGGCCTATCGGCCGGAAACCTATCTGCCCTATGGCGTTCCCGGCTGGGGACTAATTGTCGCATTCTTCACGCTGACGCTGGTCGGCTTCCTCGCGGCGAACCTGATCGGCCGCACCCTGGTCGATGTCGGCGAGACCTTTCTCGGCCGGATTCCGGCGGTGCGTGCGATCTATCGCGGCCTCAAGCAGGTGTTCGAGACGCTGTTCTCGGGCAAGGGCTCGAGCTTCCGCAAAGTCGGGCTCGTCGAGTTTCCGTCGCCCGGCATGTGGTCGATCGTGCTGATCTCGCAATCGCCGAACGAGGAGGTCGCGCGCAGCCTGCCGGGACAGGAGGAACACGTCTCGGTGTTTCTGCCGTGCTCGCCGAACCCGACCACCGGCTTCTTCTTCTATGTGCCCAAGAGCAAGATCGTCGAGGTCGACCTCAGCGCCGAAGATGCCGCAACGCTGATCATGTCGGCCGGTGTGGTGCAGCCCGGCGCAGCGCCGGATCCGAAGAAGGCAGCCGCGCTCGCCGGCATGGCCAATGCCGCGCGCATTGCCAATGCCTCCGCGCTCCGGCCCGAGCCTGCGAAGGCGGAGTAGCGCTATTCCGCGGCGGGATGGCTGCGGATCGCGCGGGCGTTTGCGTCCTCTGCTAATGTTCCGGTCGAACTGAGTGCCAACGCTCGGAATTCGAACTGGAGTGCCCCCGATGTCCAAGTCGATGTCAAAGTCGATGTCCAAAACCATTGCGATCCTCGCGCCCGGTGCCATGGGCAGCGCGGTGGCCCGCCGCCTGAGCGACAACGGTGCGCGCGTGCTGACGTCGTTGAAGGGACGCAGCGAGGCGACGCTGAAACGGGCGGCGGATGCCGGCATGGTCGGCGCCGAGGACGACGCGATCGCGGACGCCGACATCATCCTCTCGATCGTGCCGCCGGGCGAGGCGGTGGCGCTGGCCGAGCGGCTCGCCGCGTCGATTGTGAAGCGAGCAAAGAAGCCGGTCGTGGTCGACTGCAACGCCGTCAATGTCGACACGGTGAAGCGGATCGAGGAGATCATCGGCTCGGCGCAGGCGCCCTTCGTCGATGGCGGCATCATCGGCTTCCCGCCGCAGCCGGGCGGCAAGAGCCCGGCGTTCTACATGTCAGGCGAACATGCCAAGGATGTCGCGGTGCTCAGGGATTTCGGGCTCGACTTGCGCATCGTCGAAGGCCCGGTGGGTGCGGCCTCTGCGCTCAAGATGTCCTACGCCGGCATTGTCAAAGGTCTCGCCGGGATCGGCTCGGCCATGGTGGCCGCGGCGACCAAGGCGGGGGCCGCGGATGCGCTGCGCGACGAGCTCGCGCTCAGCCAGCCCGCGATCCTGGCGCGGCTCGAGGTCGCGCTGCCCGACATGATCCCGAAGGCCTATCGCTGGGTCGCGGAGATGCAGGAGATTTCCGGCTTTCTCGGGCCGGATCATCCGGCAAGCCAGATCTACCAAGGTTTTGCCAAATGGTTCGAGCATCTGGCCGGTGACGCAAAGGGCGAGGCCGTCGATGCGTCGCTATTGAAGGCGTTCGCTGCCAATATCGGGAAGAAAAAAGCCTGATTACGGGAGAGCCGGTCAACCCGCCCCGATCAGCGGGATCGCCTCGTCGCGCTCGTAGAGATACAACAGGCAGCGCAGCGCCTCGCCGCGCTCGCCCTTCAGCTTCGGATCGTCTTTCATGATGCGCAGTGCCTCGTCACGGGCCTGCGTGATGAGCTGGCCGTGCACCTCCGAGCGCGCGATGCGATAGCCGGGCAGGCCGCTCTGGCGGACGCCGAGCACATCGCCTTCGCCGCGCAATTTCAGATCCTCTTCGGCGATACGAAATCCGTCGGTGGTCTCGCGGATCACCTTCAGCCGCGCCTTCGACATTTCGCCGAGCGGTTCGCTGTAGAGCAAAATGCAGGTCGAAGCCTCCGAGCCGCGCCCGATGCGGCCGCGCAGCTGGTGCAGCTGGGCGAGGCCGAAGCGTTCGGCATTCTCGATCACCATGATGGTGGCGGCCGGCACGTCGACGCCGACCTCGACCACGGTGGTCGCGACCAGAAGCCCGATCTCGTGCGCGGCGAACTGGCCCATCACGCGATCCTTCTCGGTGCCTTTCATCTGGCCGTGGACGAGGCCGACGCGATCTCCAAAGCGCTTCTGCAGGCTCTCGAAGCGTTTGGTCGCGTTGGTGAGATGCTCGGTGCCCTCGGCCTCGGATTCCTCGACCAGCGGACAGATCCAGTACACCAGCTTGCCGGATACGAGCGCGCGGCCGATGCCGTCCATGACCTCACCGAGCCGGCTCATGGCGACGGCGCGGGTGTCGATCGGTTGCCGGCCGGCGGGCTTTTCGCGGAGCTCGCTGATGTCCATGTCGCCGAAATAGGTCAGCACCAGCGTGCGCGGGATCGGCGTGGCGCTTAGCACCAGCACGTCGACGGCTTCGCCCTTCGAGGTCAGCGCCAGCCGCTCGCGCACACCAAAACGGTGCTGCTCGTCGACGATGGCGAGCGCGAGGTCACGGAAGATCACGTCATCCTGAATCAGTGCGTGGGTACCGACCAGGAGGTCGATCTCGCCGGCTTCGAGTTGCGCCAACAACTCGCGCCGCTCCTTGCCCTTTTCGCGGCCGGTGAGGATGGCGACCCGCATGCCGGCGCGCTCGGCGAGCGGCGCGATGGTCTTGATGTGCTGGCGCGCCAGGATCTCCGTCGGGGCCATCAGCGCGGCCTGCTTGCCGACCTCGGCAACGGCCGCGGCTGCCAGTAGCGCGACCACGGTCTTGCCGGAGCCGACGTCGCCCTGGAGCAGGCGCAGCATGCGCACGGGCTGCTGCAGGTCCTCGGCGATGGCAGCCGCAGCGTTGCGCTGTGACAGCGTGAGCGCATAGGGCAGGGCATCGATGATCTTGTTGCGCAAATGCCCATCGCCGGCATTGCGCACGCCCGCAGGCCGGCGCAGCTGCGCGCGGATCAGCGCGAGCGCGAGCTGGCCGGCGAGCAGCTCGTCGAAGGCGAGACGGGACCAGAAGCGCTGATCGGGCAGGATGTCCGTGAGCTCGACCGGCTGATGCACGCGGTTGAGCGCCTCCGCGATCGGCGGGAAATTGCAGCGGCGCAGCACGTCCGGGCTGATCCATTCCGGCAGGGCCGGCAACTTCTGCAGCGCCTGTGCGACCGCGCGGCGGAGCGAGCCGAGCGCGAGACCCTCGGTAAGCGGATAGACCGGGTCGATCCCCGAGAGCTTTGCGATCGCTTCCTCGTCCAGCACGCGGTCGGGATGCACGATCTGCGAGATGCCATCATACATCTGCAGCGTGCCGGAGACGTAGCGCTTCTCGCCGACAGGCAGCAGCTTTTCGACATAGCCGGGCTTGGCGCGGAAGAAGGTCAGCACGACGTCGCCGGTGTCGTCGCTGGCATAGACCAGATACGGCGCGCGGGAATTACGCGGCGGAGGCGGGCGGTGGCGGTCGACGGTGACCTCCAGCGTCACCATGGTTCCCTGCACCGCGTCGCGGATCTTCGGCCGCGCCCGGCGGTCGATCACCTGGCTCGGCAGATGCAGCAGCAGATCCACCAGCCGCGGCGTCTCGTTGCGGCTGAGCAGATATTGCAACAGCTTGTCCTGCTTCGGACCGACGCCGGGCAGGCTGGTCACGGGAGCAAACAGCGGATTGAGCAGGCTGGGGCGCATGGACGCGAATCTAGGATCGTTTCGGCTCGTCATGCCCGGCTTTATCGCGGGCATCCACGTCTTTTTTCGTAGCCCTTTGCGCGGGTGCGGCCATGCCAAATCGAGGGCTGACACGGCAGGTCCGAGTGGCTATATCACCCCGGCCCGGCACGTCCGGGCTTTCGGCGTTTGACTGGATTTGAGACATGACGGGAACGACACGATCGAGCAATGGGCTGGACGACCGCCGCAAGCGGTTGCTGTTCCGCTGCTGGCACCGCGGCACGCGCGAGATGGACCTGATCCTCGGCCGCTTCGCGGATGCCGAGATCGCCAATCTCTCCGACGCCGAGCTGATCGAGCTCGAGACCGTGCTCGAGGTCAACGATCCCGACCTCTACGCCGCCATCACCGGTGACAAGGTGCTGCCAGCTGATGTCACCGGCGCGTTGTTTGCCCGGATCAAGGCCTATCCGATCGCGGACCGCGACGTATGAAACCGGGAATGAAATCTCCGGCCGAGCTGCTTGCGCCCGGCCGCGCGCTGACGCTTGCCAATGTCGCGGAAGGCGCCGAAGGCCTTGTGATCTCGGACTTGGCGCGCGCCATCGCGGCACGGCCGAAGAAGCCGGCCGTCAGCCTTGCCGTGGTCTGCCGCGACGGGGCTCGGATGCAGCAGCTCGAACGCGCGCTGCAATTCTTCGCGCCCGATCTGCCGGTGCTGACGTTTCCGGCCTGGGACTGCCAGCCCTATGACCGCGTCTCGCCGCATGGCGGCATTCTGGCGCAACGCCTGACCACGCTGGCGCGGCTGGCCTCGCTCACCGGGAGCGACAAGCCGCTGATCGTGCTGACCACGGTGAACGCCGTGGTGCAGCGCGTGCCCGCGCGCGAGCTGGTCGCGGCGCAGGCACTGTCGGTTGCGCCGGGCAATGTCGTGCCGATGGACACCATCATCGCCTGGCTCGAGCACAACGGCTACAACCGCTCCTCGACCGTGCGCGAGCCCGGCGAATATGCCGTGCGCGGCGGCATTCTGGACCTGTTTCCGGCGGGCCTCGAGCAGCCGGTCCGGTTCGACTTCTTCGGCGACAGCCTGGAATCGATCCGCACCTTCGACGCCGAGACCCAGCGCACGCTGCTCGACATGCGCGCGCTCAATCTGGTGCCGATCTCGGAATTCCAGCTCGTCACCGACACCATCCGCCGCTTCCGCATGGGCTATGTCGCCGAGTTCGGCGCACCCGAGCGTGACGATGCGCTGTACGAGGCCGTCAGCGAAGGCCGCCGCCATCCCGGCATGGAGCATTGGCTGCCGCTGTTCCAGGACCGGATGGACACGCTGTTCGACTATCTGCAAGGGTCCGCCGTCGCCATCGAGCCCCAGGCCGAGGACGCCGTCCGCGAGCGCTTCAAGCAGATCCAGGACTATTACGAGGCCCGCCGCGATGCGATGGAGCATCCCGGCGGCGGCGCGATCTACAAGCCGTTGCCGCCTGACCGGCTTTATTTCACCGAGGAAGAATGGACCAGGCGCCTCGCCGACGTCCCGCTGGCCCGGTTGACGCAGTTCTCCGTGCCGGCCGATGGCACGAGCATTGTCGATGCCGGCGCGCGCAAGGGCCGCGATTTCGCACCCGAGCGCAACGACACCACCGTCAACGTGTTCGAGTCCGTCGTCAGCCACGTGATGGCGCTGCATGCGAGCCGCAAGAAGGTCGTGATCGCGCTGTGGAGCGAAGGCTCGCGCGATCGCATGACCTCGATGCTGCGCGACCACAAGCTGGCCCACACCACCAGCGTCAACAGCTGGCGCACGGTGCAGGCCACGCCACGCAACGAGACCATGCTCGCCGTGCTCGGCCTCGAAAGCGGTTTCGAGACTGACGAGATCGCGCTGATCAGCGAGCAGGACATCCTGGGCGACCGCCTGGTGCGCCCGCGCAAGGCGAGCCGCAAGCTCGACAATTTCATCTCCGAGGTGACGAGCCTTGCCGCGGGCGACATCGTCGTCCACGTCGATCACGGCATCGGCCGCTTCGTCGGCCTGCAGACGCTGGACGTCGCCGGCGCGCCGCATGACTGTCTCGAGCTGCATTACGCCGCCGAGACAAAGCTGTTCCTGCCGGTCGAGAACATCGAGCTGTTGTCGCGCTACGGCTCCGACCAGACCACGGTCGAGCTGGATCGTCTTGGTGGTTCCGGCTGGCAGACCCGCAAGGCAAAACTCAAGAACCGCATCCGCGAGATCGCGGGCGAGCTGATCAAGATCGCCGCCGCGCGCCATCTGCATGAGGCACCCAAGCTGATGGTGCAGCCGGGCGTCTACGACGAATTCTGTGCGCGCTTCCCTTATGACGAGACCGAGGACCAGCTCGGCGCCATCGAATCCACCCTGAAGGATCTCGAGCTCGGGCGTCCGATGGATCGGCTGATCTGCGGCGACGTCGGCTTTGGCAAGACGGAAGTGGCGCTGCGCGCGGCCTTCGCCGTCGCGCTCGACGGCAGGCAGGTCGCGATCGTGGTGCCGACCACGCTCTTGGCGCGCCAGCACTACAGGACCTTTACCGAGCGCTTCAAGGGCTTCCCGGTGAACGTGGCGCAGGCCTCGCGCCTGGTCCCGACCAAGCAGCTCAACGAGGTCAAGAAGGGCATTGCCGACGGCTCGGTCGACATCGTCGTCGGCACCCATGCGCTGCTCGGCAAGGCGATCAAGTTCCGCGATCTCGGCCTCGTCATCGTCGACGAGGAGCAGCATTTTGGCGTCACGCACAAGGAGCGGCTGAAGGCACTTCGCGCCGAGGTGCATGTGCTGACGTTGTCGGCGACGCCGATTCCGCGCACGCTGCAGCTGGCGCTGACCGGTGTCCGCGAGCTCTCGATCATTGCCTCGCCCCCGGTCGATCGTCTCGCGGTCCGTACCTTCGTGGCCCCGCACGATCCGCTGATGATCCGCGAGGCGCTGCTGCGCGAGCGCTATCGCGGCGGCCAGGCATTCTACGTGGTGCCGCGCATCGACGACCTCGCCGAGGTCAAGGACTTCCTCGACAAGAACGTGCCGGAGATGAAGGTCGCGGTCGCGCACGGGCAGATGCCGCCCGCGGTGATCGAAGACATCATGACCGCGTTCTACGACGGCAAGTTCGACATCCTGCTGTCGACCACCATCGTGGAATCCGGCCTTGACATTCCCAACGCCAACACGCTGATCGTGCACCGCGCCGACATGTTTGGCCTCGCGCAGCTCTACCAGCTCCGCGGCCGCGTCGGCCGCTCCAAGCTGCGGGCCTATGCGCTGTTCACGCTGCCGGCGCAGCAGAAGATCACGGCGCAGGCCGAACGCAGGCTCACCGTGCTGCAATCGCTGGAGACGCTGGGCGCAGGCTTCCAGCTCGCTTCGCACGACCTCGACATTCGCGGCGCCGGCAATCTGCTCGGCGAAGAGCAGTCCGGCCACATCAAGGAGGTCGGCTTCGAGCTCTATCAGTCGATGCTGGAGGAGGCGATCGTCAACCTCAAGGCCGGCGTCTCCGAGCCTGCCGCCGACCGCTGGTCACCGACCATCACCATCGGGATGCCCGTGCTCATTCCCGAGGATTATGTCGGCGATCTCTCGGTGCGGCTGTCGCTGTACCGGCGGCTGGCCGATCTCGACAGCGAGGAGGAGATCGAGAATTTTGGCGCCGAGATGCGCGACCGCTTCGGCGTGCTGCCGGACGAGGTGCGCTATCTCTTCAAGGTCGCCGCGATCAAGGCATTCTGCCGCCAGGCCAATGTCGGGAAGATCGATGCCGGCCCGAAGGGCGCGGTCATCAGCTTCCGCGACAATTCCTTCGCCCATCCCGAGCGTCTGGTGACCTTCATCCGCAGCTACGGCCAGGCAGCGAAGGTGCGCCCCGACATGAAGGTGGTGTTCCTGCAGGACTGGGAGACGCCGGAAGAGCGCCTCGCCGGCACAACCGAGATCATGCGCCAGCTGGCGCAGCTCGCGCAGAAAAAGAAGGCGGCGTAGGCAAGGTGCCGTAGGGTGGATTAGCCGAAGGCGTAATCCACCTCTTTTGTCACTGCGGATGCGAACAGTGGTGGGTTACGCCTTCGGCTAACCCACCCTACGAAACCTTACGACGCCGCCCTCGACGCGTCGGCTGACAGCCGCCCGAGCAGCGACCTTGCCGTATCCGACGTCGACAGCGAATCCACGCTGACGACGGGATCGCTGCGCATCTCGTGCTTGCCGTTCGATGTGTGCTTCATCACCGCCGACAAACGGCGGGCGATCATATGGGCCGTGCGGAAATCGGTCTCGGCAAACACCACGATCACCGAGCCGTCTTTCTGCGCGACACCAAAGTCCATCTGCCGCATCAGACGGCTGAGGATGCGCGCGGCATCCAGTTGCGCGCGGGGATTGCCGGGATCGAAGGCGAAGCGCGCCACCGACAGGCCACCGCCGCGGGCAAGCGTCTGCTCGACCGCCTTGGCAAAATCACGGGCGAAGGCTTCGACCGTCAACAGGCCGCTGCGCGGGTCGAGCCAGCCGCCGGCGTCGATCGAGCGCAGCGTGCGGCTCAATTGCGCTTCCATCGCGTGCTGGCGGATCAAAGGCAGCGCGTTGGCGGCGACCTTCGCGGGCTCGCCTGCGATCAGTTCGAGATTGGGCAGGTCGTAGCTCTGGGTAAGCTGGTGCGCGGTGACGACCACGGGCAGGTTGCGGAAGCGCGTATCCTCCGCGAGCACCGTGAGGAAGGCGTCGGTGACGCGCGGGGTGAAACCGTCCGAGAGCACGACGCCGTCGATGTCGCGGGTGTTGAGATGTTTTGCGGCGGCCTCGATCGAGAGCGCGCCGACCACGCCGGTGCGCTCGCCGAGTGCGACGGAGAGGGCAGGATAAGCCGCGCCGCGGCCGATCAAGAGCACGATGGCATCGCGCACCGGATCGGTCTCCGGCAGCGCGACCTTCACCTCCGGCAGCCGGCGCAGCACCGTGGCATGCAGCGTGCGGACGCGGATCGCGGCGCGCAAGCGTGCGATCAGGCGTTCGGCAGTCCCACTGCGCGAGGCGAAGGGCAGCGCGTTGTGAGGCAGCGGGCCTTGCGCATCCAGCGCGACCAGCGGGAGATAGAGCGGCTGATCGGCGATCTTCTTGGCGAGCAAAGCCATATGCGGCTCGTGCCCGCCGGACATCGCGGCAAGGACGGCGGCCGGCTGAACCTGCTCGACAGCGCGCGCCGCGCTCGCCCAATCGCTGTCGACGACGGGAAAGAGACGGGCCTCGTCCAGCGCCGCCATGAAGGCGGGGCGCTCGGCGTTGGACACAAACAGGATCGGGCCCGCCTGGGACATTCGGAAACTCTGATCACGCAATTGATGCTGCGCAATCTAGTCCGGCCGCCTTAATGCAGCGTCAATGCTTCAGGCGAAGCTGGGGTCAAACCGGTCCGGAGCGGTCGCGAAAAGCCTCGACCATCAGGGGGTTAAGGCCAAGCTCGCTGAGCGCCTCGCGGGCGCGGGTATTGTCCTGGGCCCGGCCGGCCAGCCGGTGGCCCGAGAGGCGGTCGGGCAGGGCCGTCAGCAGCGCGCCCTGGCCGAGCCGGCGCGCCCATTCCTGGAGGTCGTTGGAGAGGAAGCGATAGCCACCGACCGCCATGATGCCGGAGGGCGGCGCGGTGATGCAGATCGCGCCGTTGGCGCGGTCGATCCGCGCGGCATAGCCGGTGTCGACATAGTCGCGCGGCGGCTGTGCCGTCAGCGTCTCGCCGACCGGCTGCGGCGGCGCGTAGGCCGCGATCGGCACCATCGGGCCGCGCAGGCCGAGCGTGCCCTTGGGGGTCAGCAGAATTTCGCCGGCGATCGAGGAGCCGGCTTGCTCGCGCGGGGCGCCATGCGGTCCGGGCATCACCGCCACCGGCATGCCGTCCTCGCCGCGCCGGGCGCCGAACAGCCCGGCCTCGCCGAACAGATAGACGTCCGTGAGCGGCGCATGCGGCGCGATCCAGGCTTCGCTTGCGGCCACCTGCTCGGGCGCGCGCCAGAGCCCGATGACGTTGCGCAAGGTCGGCATCCGCGCCCCTAGACCGGAATCGCCAAGCCGCAGCGCGAGCTGTGCCGGCGCGATCAGCACGTCGCAGGCGTGCTCGTTGATCTGCTGCTCCAGCACCTCGCTCTCGAACGGATGGTGCAGCGCCAGCGTGCCGCCGCAGAGCAGCCACACGGCGAGCGAGGAGGCGAGGCCCGCAAAGGACATCGGCGCGAACGCCGACATCACGGTCGCGCCTTGCTGGATGTCGGCTTCCAGCGACATTGCGAGGCCGCCCGCGATCAGGCTGAAATGCGGCCGCGGCACCGGGCGAAAGCCCTCCGCCGTGACGTCGAAGGAGATCATCGCCGCCTTGCGACCGTCCTGGATCACGGCGCGCGTGGTGCCGGCCGGGCGCGCGAGCACCTCGTCGAGCGAGGCCATGCCCTCCGGCAAATCAGCGCCGAAGCCGAAGACGTGGCGGATCGAGAAGGCCTCGGCGGCTGCGTGCATCGCGAGGTCGGAATAGCTGACGCCGTCGACCTTGCTCATGGTGACAATGGCGCGCGCCGCGGTGCGGTTGAGCGCGGCCGCCAGCTCCGCCTGCCGCCACAGCAGCGGCAGCACGGCAACCACGAGGCCGGCGCGATGGGCGGCGAGCACCGTCAGCACGAACTCGACCGTCGCCGGCAACTGGATCGCGATCACCGAATTGGCCGGCAGGCCCGATTCGACGAAATGCGCCGACAGCGCATCGATGGCGGTGTCGGCCTCGGCGTAAGTCAGCCGCCGCGGCTGGTGGCCGGTGATGCGGGATTTGTTGAGAGGATCGAGCAGAGCGGGCGCGTGCGGCTGCCGCATCAGCGTCCGCTGGAACAGCGTGTCGAGCGTCGGCGATACGGCTGGCTGGTTCACGGCGTCACTTCGCTGGACTGGCTTGAGACTCACCCTTCGACCACCAGGTCTCCGGCAGATAGCCGGACAACGCGGTGGTCGATGGCCGTTCTATCCGATTCCAGCGCGCGATCCATTGCTCGGATACGTTAAACAGGGGGATTGTGTAGAAGCCCGCGATCAAAGCGCGGTCGAGCGCCCGCACAGCCGCGACAAAATCCGTATGATCACGGGCCTCCAGCAGCGCCTTGATCATGGCGTCGACGGCGGGATCCCTGGCGCCCATATAGTTGCGGGTGCCCGGATTGTCGGCGGCAGCACTACCCCAATAGAAATACTGCTCGTTGCCGGGCGACAGCGACTGGTCCCAGCGGTTCTGGATCATGTCGAACTCGTAGGCGAGCCGGCGCTGGTCGAACTGCACCGGATCGACCGCGCGTACGCTCGGCGCGATGCCGGCGCGCTTGAGGTCGCGCTGGAAGGCGAGCGCGATGCGCTCCTGGTCGCGGGTCGTCACCAGGATCTCGAAGGTGAAGGGCGCTTTGGTCACGCGGTTGCGCAGCACGGTGCCGTCGAGATCGTAACCGGCGTCGGACAGCAGCTTGAGCGCCGCGCGCAGCGTCGTCCGGTCGCGCCCCGAGCCGTCAGTGACGGGAAGCCGGTAGCTGCCATCCATGATATCCGGCGGGATCTGCGCGGCAAAAGGCTTTAGCAGCTCGCGTTCGCGCGCATCCGCAGGCCGCGCATAGGCAGACAGGTCGGAGCCTGCAAAGTAGCCGGCGACGCGCGAATAGAGCGAGAAGAAATAGTTGCGGTTGACCAGCTCGAAATCGAACAGCAGCGTCAGCGCCTGGCGCACGCGGATGTCGGCGAAGATCGGACGGCGGGTGTTGAACACCAGGAATTCCGAGGGCTGTGGCACGCCGGGCTTGATGGTGTCGCGGATCACGTCGCCGTTTCTGGCGGCCGGAAAATCGTAGCCGTCGTGCCAGCGCAACGGCTCGTTCTCGACGCGGAAATCATAGAGGCCGCGCTTGAAGGCTTCGAACTGGCCATTGGCCTCGCGAAAATAGTCGAGCCGGACCTCATCGAAATTGAAGAGGCCGCGATTGACGGGTAAGTCGCGGCCCCAATAATCGGGGTTGCGCGTCAAGGTCACGCTCGCGCCCGGCTTCACCGCCGTGACGCGGTACGGGCCCGAGGCGATCGGCCCGGTCAGCGTGGTCGCCTCGAAGGTGGCGACATCGACGGCGTGCTTCGGCAGGATCGGCATCAGGCCGAGGATCAACGGCAGCTCGCGGTCGTTGGCGCCAGCAAGGTCGAAGTGGACGGTGAGGGGATCGGGCGTCTCGGCCTTGGCGACCTTGGCATAATATTGCCGGAGGTTGGGACGGCCGTGGTCGCGCAACAGCTGCCAGGAGAACAGCACGTCCTCGGCAAGCACCGGCTTGCCGTCGGAAAAACGGGCGCGGGGATCGAGACGGAACGTGACGTAGCTTCGTTCGTCGTCAGTCTCGACGGATCTGGCGAGCAGGCCGTAGAGCGTGAACGGCTCGTCCTGGCCGCGCGCCAGCAGGCTCTCGACCACGTAGTTGCGGATCGGCTGCACGGCCAATCCCTTCACGATGAACGGATTGAGGCTGTCGAAGGTGCCGAGGATGCCCCAGGTCAGCCGGCCGCCTTTGGGGGCATCAGGGTTGGCATAGGGCATGTGGGTGAAATCGGCCGGCAGCGCCGGCTTGCCGTGCATGGCGATCGCGTGGGCCTCCTCGGCCCGCGCACCGCCGACCGATAGCCCCAGTGCGAGGACCAAGATCGTGAGGGCCAAGATCGCGAGGACAACAGGGAGACTGCAACGGCGGACACCGGGACCCTCGAGCAGGCGCAGGAACATGAACATTCGGACACGTTGATTCGAGGGTCGGCGCGCCTGAATCCTATCACAGGGATTTCACTGGGCGCCGGCCCGGATGCGGCCAAAGACGCTTGTCGGCATTGATCTTTCCGTCGACCACGCTAAGAAGGCACCCGATCGCGCAAGAGCGCCGAGCCCGTCACTTATCTGCCTCAATTGACGGGGAGAGAGCCGCGCCCAAGGCGGCTTTGTTCGGCGCTTAGGAGCGGTTCGGGCGCTTCCCGTTCAGAAAGGGTTTTCTGCAATGAATTTCCGTTATTTGGCCGCGTCCGTCCGGCCGCGCGGGCGACTTCTCGCCCTGTTGACGGCGACGGCATTGGTCGTCCCGTTTGCCGCTGAGGCCCAGGCTCCCTCGCCGACGCCAAAGGCAGCGCCGAAGGCCGCTCCGAAGGCTGCCCCCAAGGCTCCGGCTGCGGCCCCCGCGCCGGCTCCCCAGGCGCAGCAGCCCCCGGCCCAGCCGGGTGCTCCGGCAGCGCAGGGCGCCCAGCCCGCGGATCAGCAGATCCAGCTGATCTACGCCCCCTGGACCAAGTTCTGCCTCAAAGGCCAGGATGCCAACGCCAAGCAGGTCTGCTTCACCGGCAAGGACGGTCGCATCGAATCGGGCCAGCCTGTCATCGCGGCCGTGATCATCGAGCCGGAAGGCGAGCCCAAGAAGATCCTGCGCGTGACGCTGCCGCTCGGCATGCAGCTCGTGCACGGCACCCGCATCATCGTCGACAACAACCCGCCGCTGCAGAGCCCGTATGTGATCTGCTTCCAGAACGGCTGCATGTCGGACTACGAGGCCACACCCGAGCTCCTCGCCAACTTGAAGAAGGGTCAGAACCTCGTGGTGCAGGCGATCAACGCCAACGGTGCGCCGCTGACCCTGCCGCTGCCGCTCGCCGGCGAATTCCAGAAGGCCTATGACGGTCCGCCGACCGATCCGAAGGTGTTCGAGGAAACCCAGAAGAAGCTCCAGGAAGAGCTTCAGAAGAAAGCTGACGAACAGCGCAAGAAGCTCGAGCAGCAGGGTGGCGCGCCCGGCGCACCCCCGACCGCTCAGAAGTAATCGGGCCCAGATCCCGGACATGAAAAAGGCGCTCGTTCGAGCGCCTTTTTTGCTGGGTTCTGATGGTCAGCAACTTCCGAGGATCGAACGGTTTCGCTTGAAGGGCTCCGTCCACCTCTCCCCGTCGGGGAGATGTGATCGAACGAGCCTCGTCGCTCTAATTCAGCGACGGATTACGCGGGCGGTAGCCGCCATCCTTGTTCTTGATGAAGATCTCGGCCACCTGGGAATGGCGGATCGGCTCGCCGGACTCGTCGGGCAGCAGGTTCTGCTCGGAGACATAGGCGACGTACTCGGACTCCGCGTTCTCCGCGAGCAGATGATAGAACGGCTGGTCCTTGTGCGGCCGCACTTCCTCGGGGATCGACAGCCACCACTCCTCGGTGTTGTTGAATTCCGGATCGATGTCGAAAATCACCCCCCGGAACGAGAAGATCCGGTGGCGAACGACCTGTCCGATCTGGAATTTGGCGGTCCGCGTTTTAATCATTCCCCGTCGATAGACCAGGATTGTGGCCGATGCTAGTGCCCTGATCTGGAATTAACCCGCGGCTGCGGGGGAGATAGCCCCCAGGTCTTCAGAAGTCACTTCATTAATGGTCGATATCCTCAATCTCGCACTACCTTATTTCGGCTTGATCTTCGTCGGTTTCGCCTGCGGCAAGGCCAAATCGCTACCGGAATCGGGCCTCGTCTGGATGAACTTCTTCCTGCTCTACGTGTCGTTGCCGGCGCTGCTGTTCGCAATCATGTCGAAGACGCCGTTCTCCGAATTGAACAACCCGCCGTTCCTGGTCGCGACCACGTTGTCGACCGTTGCCGCGTTTACGCTCGCGCTGGTTGTCGGCAAGGTGCTCGGCGGGCTGACGCTGCGTGAGGCGACGCTCGCGGGCCTGTCCGGCGGCTACGGCAATATCGGCTACATGGGTCCGGGATTGGCGCTGGCCGTGCTCGGGCCGAAGGCGTCGGCGCCGACCGCGCTGATCTTCTGCTGCGACAGCATCTTCCTGTTCACGATCGTGCCGCTGCTGATCGAACTGTCCGACCGCGACCATCCCTCGCTGGTGCATGCCTTCGGCGTCGTGCTGAAGCAGATCGTGCTCAACCCGCTGATCATGTCGGCCTGCTTTGGCGCAGCCGTCGCCGCACTCCATATCGAGCTGCCGGTCGCGGTCGATCGCACCATCACCTTCCTCCAGAACGCAGCCGCGCCGACCGCACTGTTCGTGCTCGGCGTGACCGTGGCGCTACGCCCGTTCGACCGCGTGCCCTGGGAGGTGCCGGGCGTCATCGCGGTGAAGCTCCTGATCCATCCGCTCGCGGCGTTCGGCCTGATGCTGGCGTTCGGTCCGTTCGCGCAGCCCTGGGCCGCGACCGCCGTGCTGATGGCTTCACTGCCGCCGGCGCTGAATGTGTTCGTGATTGCCCGTCAGAACGATGCCTGGATCGAATCCGCATCCGTCGCGGTGCTCCTCGGGACTTTTGCGTCAGTGGTCACGCTGACCAGCGTGATGTGGGCGATTCAGGCGGGGCGGCTGGCGTTTCCGTAAATGCTACTTGCGCCAGGCTACTTTCGCCACGTCGGCGTCAGCCCCTCGCGCATGGCAAAGCGTCGGAGCGGGCCGATGGCGCCGAGCAGGTGCATGCCGATGGCGCGGACCGGCTGCAGCGGCAGGAAGTCGTTGAGCAAAGAGCGGTTGGCGATGTCGATCGCAAAGGTCCGGCTCAAAATGTCGGGCCGCCGCGCCCGGTCGTAACGCCTAAGCACGTCGTCCGCGCCGGGATCCTGTCCGGCGGCGATGACCTCGCCAGCTAGCCGGGCAATATCGGCAGCATCCCGCAAACCGAGATTGAGGCCCTGGGCGCCGATCGGGGGAACTACATGAGCGGCTTCGCCGACCAGCGCAATGCGGTCGCGCCCGAAGGACTTTGGCCGTTCGATCGCCAGTGCAAACAAATTGCGGCCGGGCTCGACCGTCATCCGGCCAAGGATGGAGTGCGACTGCTTCTCGATTGCGACGGAGAGGTCTTCGTCGCTCAAGCCGCGAAGCCGTTCGGCCTCCGCGGGCGCGGAGACCCAGACGATGCTGGAGCGGTTGCCGGGCAGGGGCACGAATACGCAGGGTCCGTGCGGCGTGTGGAACTCGGTCGAGACGTTGCGGTGCGGGCGGGCATGGCTGACGTTGAAGGTCAGTGCCGTCTGCGTCAGGTCGCGCCGCGTCACCGCAATGCCGGCGGCCTCCCGGCACAGCGAGTGCCGGCCGTCGGCGCCGACCACGAGTCGCGCGGTCAAAAATTGTCCGGAAACCGTGCGGATTGCGACGTCATCGGCTTCGATGACGACATTCTCGGCTTCGTCGTCGAAACGGACGAGATTGGGCAGCTCGACCGCGCGCGCCTCGAGCGCCAGCATCAGCGAGCGGTTGTCGATATTGTATCCGAACGCGTCGAGCGCGATCTCGTGACAGGAGAACCGGACCTCGGGCGCCCGGAACAGCCGCCCGGTATCGTCGACGAGACGCATCACCTCGAGCGCCGCCGCCTTGTCCCGGCAGCGCGGCCAGACACCGAGGTTTTCGAGGAGATCGACGGAGGCGCCTAACAGCGCGGTGGTACGATTGTCGGCATAAGGCAGGCGCCGTGCCACCAGCGCGGTCCGCGCGCCGGCTTGCGCCAATGCAATTCCTGCCGCGAGGCCTGCCGGTCCGCCGCCGATAATGGCTGCGTCAAAAGGTGCCGATCCGTCTGTCATGGAACGACACATGACACGCCCCGCGGTAAATTCAAGCCCACCTATTTTGCCTGATTTTATGACGAATTGCGCGGCGCAATGCCGCGACGGCGGATGTGCAAACCGGTCCCATTCTGGTAGCAGAAGCCATGGACACCCAGCAGGATTCCCTGAAACCGAGACCAGCGATCCGAGCCGCGGCGTTTTCGGTACACATCTTCACCGCCTTCGGCGCGGCGATCGCGCTATTGGCGATGCTGGAGGCGGTGCGCGAGCACTGGGCGGCGATGTTCGGTTGGCTGGGCGTCGCCCTGATCATCGACGCGATCGACGGGCCGATCGCGCGCCGGCTCGACGTCAAGAACGTGCAGCCGAACTGGTCGGGTGACGTGCTCGATCTCGTGGTCGACTTCGTCACCTATGTCTTCGTGCCGGCCTATGCGATCGTGGCGAGCGGCCTGTTGCTGCCGGTGGCGGCGCCCTTGCTCGGCATCGCCATCATCGTCACCAGCGCATTATACTTCGCCGATCTGCGCATGAAGGCGGATGACAATCATTTTCGCGGCTTTCCGGCGCTGTGGAATGCGGCGGCGTTCTACTTGTTCCTGCTGCACTGGCCGCCGCTGTCGTCGACGCTGCTGGTTGCGGCCCTGGTGGTGCTGACCTTCGTGCCGTTCCACGTCCTGCATCCGGTTCGCGTCGTGCGGCTGCGCTGGCTGACGATGTCGCTGATTGCGATCTGGTCGCTGCTCGGGCTCTACGCGCTGGAGATGGATTTCCGCGTCGGCACCGGCGTGACGATTGCGCTCTGCGCGATCGCGCTCTGGATTGTGTTCAGCGACGCGTTGATCCGCCTGGCAAAGTCCTTCGCATGATGCATTTGTTGACCAGCCCCGAGGCCTGGGCCGCGCTGCTCACCTTGACCTCGCTCGAGATCGTGCTCGGCATCGACAACGTCATCTTCCTGTCGGTGATCGTCTCGCGCATCCCCGAGCCGCAGGCCCATCGCGCGCGCCAGATCGGGTTGGCGCTGGCGCTGGTCTTTCGCATCGTCCTGCTCAGCGTGCTGGTCTGGCTGATCGGCCTGACCGCACCGGTGTTCTCGTTTGCGGGCTACGACTTCTCGTGGCGCGATCTGATCCTGATCGGCGGCGGCCTGTTCCTGATCGCGAAGGCGACGCACGAGATCCATGCCGAGGTCGACGCCGACGACGAGGAGGGCAAGGGCACGTCCGCTCGCAGCGCATTCTTCTGGGTGATCGCCCAGATCGTCGTGATCGACATCGTGTTCTCGCTGGACTCTATCATTACCGCGATCGGCATGGCGCAGGACATCGAGATCATGATCGCGGCGGTCGTGATCGCCTGCCTGATCATGTACATTTCGTCGGGACCGGTGGCGCGATTCGTCGCCGAGCATCCGACCACGAAAATGTTGGCGCTGGCGTTCCTGGTGCTGATCGGGGTCGCCCTGGTCGCGGACGGATTCAAATTCCACATTCCGCGCGGCTACATCTATTTCGCAATTGCGTTCTCGGCGGCGGTCGAATTCTTCAACGTGCTGGCGAAGAGCAACCGCAAGAAGGCCCGCAAGCCGTCCGTCTAGCCGCTCCAATTTGGGTCGAGTTGACAAGGCGGGCGTGATGTCTTTCGCTTAGCCGGGTCAAGAGGAGGTCAGGTGATGACCAAAGCCGTTCGTGTGCACAAGGTCGGAGGCCCCGAAGCGCTGGTCTATGAGAGCGTCGACGTCCCGACGCCAGGACCCGGCGAGGTGCGCATCCGCCAGCATGCGGTCGGCCTGAACTTCATCGACGTCTATTACCGCACCGGCCTCTACAAGGCGCCGGGGCTGCCCTTCATTGCCGGCAACGAGGCCTCGGGCGAGGTCGTCGCCGTCGGGCCGGGTGTGACAAATTTTCATCCCGGCGACCGCGTCGCGTACTATCACAACCTCGGCGCCTATACGAGCGAGCGCAACATTCTCTGGGAGAAGCTGGTCAAGCTGCCCGACCACATCACCCACGAGCAGGGCGCTGTGCTGATGCTCAAGGGGCTGACGGTGTGGTACCTCCTGCACAAGACCTTCAAGGTCGAGCCGCATCATCGCGTGCTGATTCATGCCGCCGCCGGCGGTATCGGCCTGCTCGCCTGCCAATGGGCGCGGGCGCTCGGGGCCCACGTCATCGGCACCGTCGGCTCGCGCGAGAAGGCCGAGCTTGCCGAGGCCAATGGCTGCGACCACGTCATCCTCTACAACGAGGAAGACTTCGTCGCGCGCGTGAAGCAGATCAGCCGCAACGAGGGCTGTGACGTCGTCTATGACGGCGTCGGCAAGGCGACCTTTCCGGGCTCGCTGTCCTGCCTGAAGCCGCGCGGCATGTTCGTCTCGTTCGGCAACGCCTCAGGTCCGGTGCCGCCGTTCTCGATCGCCGAGCTGAACAATCACGGCTCGCTGTTTGCGACGCGGCCAAAACTCAACGACTACGTCGGCACCCGCAAGGAACTGCTGGAGGGCGCCGACACGCTGTTTTCCGCCGTTATCAACGGCAAGCTGCACGTGCCGATCAACCACGCCTACGCCCTGAAGGACGCCGCCAAGGCCCATATCGACCTCGAAAGCCGCAACACGACCGGCGCGTCGATCTTGAAGCCGTAGGCGTTGCCGTCATTGCGAGCGAAGCGAAGCAATCCAGAAATCCCTCTTCGGAGGCAGCCTGGATTGCTTCGTCGCTTCGCTCCTCGCAATGACGAGTCCTAAGCCACCCGTCTCGCCGCGCCGGCCTTGGTCAAAATCGCATTGAGACACCAGATCATCTCGGCGATCTCTCCTTTCGTGACGTTGAGCGCCGGCATGAAGCGCAGCGTGTCGAGTTGCGGCGCGTTGAGGAGCACGCCGGCCCCGAACGCCTGCGCGACGATGCCGGGCGCGATCGGCAGCTTGAGGTCGAGCGCGAGTAGTAGCCCGCGTCCCCGCACGCCGCCGAGGCCGTGCCGCGCCGAGACTTTTTGCAGCTCGCTTTCGAGCAGCAGGCCGGTCTCGGTGATCGACTTCAGGAAGTCGGGCGTGCCGACCTGTTCGAGCACGGCAAGACCGGCCGCGCACATCACCGGGTTGCCGTTGAACGTGCCGCCCTGGTCGCCGTACTCGAAGCAGGAGGCGCGTTCGGTCGCAAGCAGCGCTGCGAGCGGCACGCCGCCGCCGATGCCCTTGCCGAGCGTCATGATGTCGGGCGCAATCCCGGTGTGCTCATAGTGAAAGAGCTTTCCGGTCCGGCCCATGCCGGTCTGGATCTCGTCGAAAATGAGCAGCAGGCCATGCTTTTCAGTCAGCGCGCGCAGCTCCCGCAAGAACTGATCGGTCGCCGGCCACACACCGGACTCGCCCTGGATCGGCTCGAGCATCACCGCGACGGTGTTGTCGTTGATCAGCTTCTCGACCGAAGCGATGTCGTTGAGCTTCGCCTTCTTGAAGCCGGCGACCTTCGGCTCGAACAGCGGCTCGAACGCCTTCTTGCCCGAGGCCGACATCGTCGCCAGCGTTCGTCCGTGGAAGCCGCCTTCGAATGTGATGATCTCGAACGCGCCGCCCTTGTGCAGGCTGCCATATTTGCGCGCGAGCTTGATCGCGCCCTCATTGGCCTCGGCACCCGAATTGGCGAAGAACACCTGGTCGAACGCGCTGGTGCCGACGAGCGCCTCGGCGAGCTTGAGGCTCGGCTCGTTGTAAAAGGCCGGGCTCGGCGTCAGCAGCCGCTTGGCCTGCGAAGCCAGCGCATCCGCAACCGCCGGCGGGGAGTGGCCGAGGCAGTTCACGGCCCAGCCTTGCACGAAATCGAGATAGCGCTTGCGGCTGTCGTCCCACAGGTATGAGCCGGCGCCACGGACGAACACGGCCTTGGGCCGTGCGGTGATGTCCATCAGCGTGTCATACGGATGGGTGGCGGTGGTCATGTCGAACTCCTCTTGGGGGGCGGGGTGAAAAGGGACGCGAAATGCAAGAAGGCCGCACTTTGCGGGTGCGGCCTTCTCGAAAACTGTGCTGACTTTACTGGTTCAGCGGCGTCGTCGGACATGGCGCAACCCATCATCGTCGCGGGAGCGACGACGCATGGCCTGGCGCAGATGGGTCCGAGAATTGATCATGGGGCGCGGCAATACATGCGAACCGCGCGACTTGTCAAGCGGGCGTCTTGCAAAGCACCCGCCGCGCGTGCATCGCACGTCAATTGATTGCCGCGCAGAAACCATCCTGCCTCTAGCGCGTTTGTGATCGAGGGACGCCGATTGAGTTCGAACCGGACACGCGACGGTTCAGACCAAGAGGGACGGGACCAACCAGATTGTTTTGCCTTGTCCGAGCCTTACCCGATCGACCTCGACAGCATTCGCGGCGCGTTTCCGCCGGGCATCGAGGCACCGCCTTTGCTGCTGGATTTTGCCGGCTGGCTGAACGGGCGCGCCTGGGGCAGCGTCGGCTGTTTCTCGCTGCAAGGTCAGTTCTCCGACCAGGCGCCGATCTTCGACGGCAGTTCGCTGCGCGACCGCTTCGCGCTGTTCATGCGCCTGCCGGACGGCTCGGCCGTCGGCGGCTGGTACGGCGCCGGTCTCGATCGCGACGATCCCCCGATCGTGGGATTGGGCTCGGAGGGCGACTACGAGCTGCTCGCACCGTCCCTCGACGCGCTGCTTGCAAAACTCACGTCGCAGCAATTCGACAAGGCCTGGCACGATCTGCGGCCGCACGACGAGGTCGAGCCTCAGACGGTCGAGCTTGCGCAATGGCTCGCCCGGCGGCCGACCGGCGAGCCGGTGCCGTCCGAGGACGGCGCATTCGAGCTGCCCGACTTCCGTGGCTTCGTCGAGAAGTGGAGCCGGGACCGCGAGGAATACTGGGCCAATCACCGCCTGATGGCCGAGCTCGGCTGGCGGCTCGCAGCGCATCTGCCGAAGGGCAAGAACGCCTGGGACAAGACCCATTTCGAGGTCGCGATCGCGGGCAAGCAATACGAGGCGCGCGTGCTGTCGCGCGGGCCGCAGCCGTTCGAGGAGGCCGCCTCGATCGAATCCCTGCTGCGCGATTTGCGCGAGGAGATGCGCCGCGCACAGCCCGAGCTCGGGCTGTGGTACGCGATGAAGTTCGCCCTCTATGCCGACGGCCGCGTCATGCCGAATTTCGAATATGATGTGCGCCCGACCATCGACGGCGAGCCGGCGAAATTGTCCGAGGCCCAAGCCGATCTCGCCCGCGCTCCGCGCCCGGAGCGCTGGGTGCCGAAATGGCTGGTGTGACCGCAGCTGGAGCGTCGGTGACGGTCTGCTCCCTCTCCCGCTTGCGGGAGAGGGTTGGGGAGAAGGTGTTTCCGCAGAGAGACTCCCAACGAGGAGAAAGCCCTCACCCGGCGCTTCGCGCCGACCTCTCCCGCAAGCGGGAGAGGTTGCAGCGAGTTCGCGGCTAGGTCCCGTCTGCCAACAATCGGTCGAAAGTTAAAACCCCGCGACGCTGCCGTGCAGGTCGTATTGATCCGCGCGCTCGATCTTCGCGGTGACGATCTCGCCGACGCGCAGCGGGCGGCGGCTTGTCAAATACACCGCGCCGTCGATCTCCGGCGCATCGGCCTTGGACCGGCCCTTGGCCACCGTCGGACCGACCTCGTCGATGATGATCTGCTGGCGCGTGCCGACCTTGCGTTTCAGTCTCCGTGCGGAGATCTTCTGCTGCCGCGCCATCAGCGCGTTGTAGCGCTCCTGCTTGATCTCGGCGGGCACCGCACCTTCGAGCGCATTCGACGTCGCGCCCGCAACCGGCTCGTATTTGAAGCAGCCGAGCCGATCGATCTCGGCCTCATCGAGCCAGTCGAGCAGATAGGCGAAATCGTCATCGGTCTCGCCGGGGAAGCCGACGATGAAGGTCGAGCGCAGCGCAAGATCAGGACATTCCTCGCGCCAGCGCTTGATGCGCGCCAGCGTCTTGTCCTGCGCGGCCGGGCGCTTCATCGCCTTCAGCACCTCGGGGCTCGCATGCTGGAACGGGATGTCGAGATAGGGCAGCACCTTGCCCTCGTTCATCAGCGCGATGACCTCGTCGACATGCGGGTAGGGGTAGACATATTGCAGCCGGACCCAGGCGCCGAGCTCGCCGAGCTCGCGGGCGAGGTCGAGGAATTTGGCGCGGACCTGACGATCTTTCCACGGGCTCTCGGCATATTTGAGATCGACGCCATAGGCCGAGGTGTCTTGCGAGATCACCAGCAGCTCCTTGACGCCGGCTCCGACCAGCCGCTCGGCCTCGCGCAGCACGTCATTGGCCGGACGCGAAACCAGATCGCCGCGCAGTTTTGGGATGATGCAGAAGGTGCAGCGATTGTTGCAGCCCTCTGAGATCTTCAAATAGGCGTAGTGGCGCGGCGTAAGCTTGATGCCCTGCGGCGGCACCAGATCGAGATGCGGATTATGCGCCGGCGGCAGCGCGCGGTGCACGGCATCGAGCACGCTCTCATATTGCTGCGGGCCGGTGATCGAGAGCACGCCGGGATAGGCCTGTTCGATCTGCTCGGGCTCGGCGCCCATGCAGCCGGTCACGATCACCTTGCCGTTCTCGGCCATGGCCTCGCCGATCGCCGAAAGCGATTCCTGCTTGGCGCTGTCGAGGAAGCCGCAGGTGTTGACGATGACGATGTCGGCCCCGTCATGCTTGCGGGCGAGCTCGTAACCCTCCGCGCGCAGGCGCGTGATGATGCGCTCGGAATCCACCAATGCCTTAGGACACCCTAGACTGGTAAATGATATGCGCGGCGCTTTTTCCATGTATTCGCCCGGAACCTGCATCTGAATTGTTTGGATATGGCGACCTAACTAATTGCTCCGATGCCGAAATTCAATAACTAACGCGCGTGTCGCGATGCTAAAGCAGTGCTCGCGCAGGGATAATGCGATCAACCGGACTAGGCAGGTGTGGCCGGACTGAGAGGTTCCTGATGAGTGGAAGCTCGTTCCGATCGAGTTCACCGAAGCGATGAAAGATGCGCGATTCCGGCACACTAGTTGAACGTCTGCTCAACACCCCCACGCGGCTGGAAGCATCTCCTTTGTTTTGAAGCTGACTGACGCGATCTGATACGATTATTTTGTTTCTTGCCTGATTCCACGGAGCTTCACTGCGATGCGCAGTTTCATCTTCGGCATGGCTTTCGTTACCGTTTCCTGTGGCGCGATGTTTCCGGCGCGGGCAGAAGTCGACAAGATCATCCATGTCTGCGATCGGCAAGAACGATTGTGTCCGGAATTCAGGCCACGCGTGAAGGCCCCCGATGGGTGGGCGAGGGACGAGGCCGCGAGCCTCAAGTACGGCGCCTCGATGTTCGTGCCCAACGGGAAGAAATTCGGTAACTCAGAAGCAATCATCTATGCCGAAGGCCGCTACAACAAGGATCGGACCGAATTGGTTCAATGGGTCGCAGCCAGCGATCGGGATTGGGCGACGACATCCGGCAAGAATGCCAAGATCACCACGCTTCCCTCGGTCAACCCCAAGGTCATTATCAACCGCTACGATAGTCCGTCCCTGAAGGACCAGCCGATTGAAGTGATCGCGCATTACGCCGATCTCGACAAGGACGGCAATTCCTACGTCGTGCGGCTAGCGGTCTCCGGTCTCAACGAGACGGCGGTGCTGGCTGCCGTGCCACTTCTCGAAAAGATGATCGTTGGCGCGAACGTACCGTGAGAGAGCATAAGCCCAGATGTTCGCTCCGGGTTCGACCGGTAAGGCCGCTGAGGGTCCAGATGACAGCCGCTTTCAGGCGCCATCTTTCTTTGGGAGTTGACCACCCCAAAAGCTTACATTCGTTGTCTCAGGCACACCCCGAGCGACACAAAACTGACCTTGGGCGCAGCCGTCCGTTCCATATCCAAATCTGCCTGATTGACGGGCTTGAGCTAGTCCCAATTGCCCATAATTACAACCCTTTGCATGGCCGTGCGGCATGCTATGGATGAATCGCCGGGTGGTGAGTGAGCTATGAGCGCCGAACAGTCGCCTAAAATCGTGATTGTCGACGAGAGCCCGGTCCGGGCCGCGATCCTCGAGGAGGGGTTGCGGGAAGCCGGCTTCACGCAGATCGTCCATATCCGCGAAATGCAGAGCCTGCTTGCCCGTATTTATGCGGTGGACCCCGACATCATCCTGATCGATCTGGAGAACCCCAGCCGCGACGTGCTGGAGGCGATGTTCCAGGTCAGCCGCGCCGTGAAGCGGCCGATCGCGATGTTCGTCGACCAGAGCGATTCATCCTCGATCCAGGCCTCCGTAGAAGCGGGGGTGTCGGCCTACATCGTCGACGGGTTGAAGAAGGAGCGCATCAAGCCGATCCTCGACCTCTGCGTGTCGCGCTTCAACGCTTTCGCAAAACTCCAGGAGGAGCTGGAGCGGACCAAGTCGCAGCTCGAGGACCGCAAGATCATCGAGAAGGCCAAGGGCATCCTGATGAAGGTCAAGGGCCTCACCGAGGACGAGGCCTATGTGCTGCTCCGCTCGACCGCCATGCGCGAGAAGAAGAAAATCGGCGAGATCGCGCAGTCGATCATCACCGCGTCGGAGATGCTGAAATGACCGCTCCGCTTCGCATCGGGTTCATCCCGCTGGTCGATGCCGCCGCCCTGATCGTCGCCGTCGACAAGGGATTTGCCGCAGCCGAAGGGCTCGAGGTCGAGCTGGTGCGCGAGGTGTCCTGGTCCAACGTCCGCGACAAGCTGAACATCGGCCTGTTCGATGCCGCGCATCTGCTGGCGCCGGTGGCGATCGCGTCCTCTCTCGGACTCGGTCACGTCAAGGTGCCGATCGCAGCACCCCTCAATCTTGGCATCAACGGCAATGCGATCACGGTGTCGCCCGCGCTCCACGCTGCGCTGATGGAGGAGATCGACGGCGACCGTTTCGATCCGCTCGCGACCGCGAAGGCGCTGGCAAAGGTCGTCGCCAAGCGTCGCAAGGTGGGCGCCGATCCGCTGACCTTCGGCATGACCTTTCCGTTCTCGACCCACAATTACCAATTGCGGTTCTGGATGGCGGCAGCCGGCGTCGATCCGGACGAGGACGTGCGCCTCGTCGTGCTGCCGCCGCCCTATATGGTCGACAGCCTCGCCAACGGCCATGTCGATGCCTTCTGTGTCGGTGCGCCCTGGAATTCGGTCGCGGTCGATCTCGGCATCGGCCACATCCTGCATTTCGTCTCCGACATTCTGGCGCGCGCGGCGGAGAAGGTGCTGGCGGTGCGCCAGGTCTGGGCCGACAAGCATCCGGACGTGGTTGCAGCGCTGGTACGCGCGGCGGTGAAGGCGGCCGAGTTCATCGAGCAGCCGGCAAATCTGGCTGAAGCGGCACAGCTCCTCGCGCAGCCCGAGCGGATCGGTGTCGATGCCGAAGTGATCCTGCGCTCGCTCACCGGGCGCCTGAAGATCTCGCCCGACGGCGCGGTGCGGGAGAGTGGCCGTTACCTGCTGGTGGGACGCGAAGGGGCAGGGCGTCCGGATCCTGTCCAGGCCGCCTGGCTCTACGCCCAGATGGTGCGCTGGGGACAGACGGCGCTGAGCCCGGAAGCGCTTGGGACGGCTATGGCCGTGTTCCGGTCGGACGTCTATGACGCCGCCCTGGGGCGGGCCGGAGACGGTCAGGCCAGCACTCCGTTCAGCGCCTTTGCCGGACCGGCCTTCGATCCCAAGGACGTGGGCGGCTATCTCGCCTCTTTCGAAGTCGGACGCCTCTAGCGCCTGCCTAAAAATTAATCATTCTGATTCAAAGCTTAATCTTTGGGCCATTGCTGCCCGAAGCAGCATGAACCTTGATCCACTTCATGCGCTGCACACGAACCTAAATCTCTGATTTTATAGGTCTTTGCAGTTTATGCTGCGTTGGCACACTCCTTGAATAGGGAGAACCATGCCGCCCGGCGTGGGCGCCGGCGGCTCCAAGTCCATGGTGGATTTCCGCAGCAACGAAGCTGATCGGATCGTTCCGGGTTCCGGCTGGGCGCTTATGCGCCTCCAACCGGCTCCCAGCGATCAACGTCCGTTCAACCCGTTGACGCCGCCTTTCGTGCGGCAAGCTGGAGCTTCGATATGGATTACGCGAAACCCTCTGACGTTGTGGCCTCGATGGTCGATGCCAGCCTGAAGAAGCTGGCGCTGGCCCCCCGCGACATCCTGATCCGCGGTGCGATCTCCGGTGCACTGCTCGGCGCCGCCACCACGCTCGCCTTCTCCGGCGCGATCACGACCGGCCAGCCTCTCGTTGGCGCGCTGATCTTTCCCGTCAGCCTCGTCATGATCGTTCTGCTGAGCCTCGAGCTCGTCACCGGCAGCTTCGCCATCGTTCCGCTCGCCCGCCTCGAGGGCAAGGCGAGCTGGAATGCGGTGATCGCCAACTGGTCCTGGGTGTTCGTCGCCAATCTGCTTGGCAGCCTTGCCTTCGGCGCGCTGATCGCGATCGCGCTCACCAACATGGGCAAGGTCGAAGTCGCCGGCGTGGCCGCCCGCATCGTTGCCGTGGCCGAAGCCAAGACCATCGGCAATGCCGCGATCGGCACCGCCGGCATGGTCTCGGTGTTCGTCAAGGCGATCCTCTGCAATTGGCTGGTCTGCCTCGGCGTTGTCATGGCGATGACCTCGACCTCCACGGTCGGCAAGATCGCGGCGACCTGGCTGCCGATCTTCCTGTTCTTCGCGCTCGGCTTCGAGCACGCCGTCGTCAACATGTTCGTCATCCCGACTGGCATGTTACTGGGCGCCAAGGTCAGCCTCTCCGACTGGTGGCTGTGGAATCAGATCCCTGTGACGCTCGGCAATCTCGTCGGCGGCTTCGTCTTCACCGGCCTCGCGCTCTACGCCACGTACAAGCCCGCCAAGCCCACGGCCGACGTCGCGCAGGTCGCGGTCCAGGCAGCAGAGTAGGTCCATTCAGCCCATGAAACTCGATACAGCACCCACCGCCGATTTCTCCGACGAGCAGAAGCGCTATCTCGAAGGCTTCATGTCCGGCATGCAGGTCGGACGTGTCGGGCGCGCCTTTGCAGCCGGCGGCGCGCCCGCGGCCAACGCTCCGTCCGAGCCGACGGGGCCGGATGCTGCGGCGATCAAGGCGCAGGACAAGCTCACGGCGGCGGGCAAGAAGCTCGCCGACCAGGAGAAGTTCAAGCGCGAGATGCATCCGTTCGATGCCTATGATCGCTTGAAGGACCAGGCGCGCAACAACGCCAACCCGACGCCGGCGGACAATTTCCGCTGGCGCTATTACGGCATCTTCTGGGTCGCGCCGGCACAGACCTCCTACATGGCGCGCCTGCGCATCCCCAACGGCATCTTGAAGCACTGGCAGATGTCGGGCTTGGCCGACATCGCCGAAAGCTGTGGCGGCGGCTACACCCACGTCACCACGCGCGCCAACTTCCAGATCCGCGAGATCGAGCCGAAGAACGCGGTCGCGTTGATCGAGGGCGTCCAGGACATCGGCCTGTGCTCGCGCGGCGCCGGCGCCGACAACATCCGCAACGTCACGGGCACGCCGACGGCGGGCATCGATCCGCAGGAGCTGCTCGACACGCGTCCCTGTGCGCGCGAGTGGCACTACCACATCCTCAACGACCGCTCGCTGTTCGGCCTGCCGCGCAAGTTCAACGTTGCCTTCGACGGCGCCGGCAAGATCGCCGCGCTGGAGGAGACCAACGACATCGCCTTCACCGCGGTCGAGCTGAAGGAGGGCTTCGGCGTCGAGCCCGGTGTCTGGTTCAAGCTCGGCCTTGGCGGTATCACCGGCCACAAGGATTTTGCGAAGTATTCGGGCATCGTCGTTCGCCCCGAGGACGCGACCGCTGTCGCCGATGCCATTGTGCGCGTCTTCATCGAGCACGGCGACCGCACCAACCGCAACAAGGCGCGGCTGAAATACGTGCTCGACAACATGGGGCACGACGGCTTCCTCAAGCTGGTCGAGGAGCGCCTCAAGAAACCGTTCGCACGCGTGCCGGCCGAGGCGCTTCTGCCACGCCCCTTGTCCGATCGTATGGCCCATATCGGCGTGCACAAGCAGAAGCAGGCGGGGCTCAACTGGGTCGGCGTGGCGCTGCCGGTCGGCAAGCTCACTTGCGATCAGATGCGTGGGCTCGCGAAGATTTCGCAGGATTTCGGCGACGGCGATATCCGCCTGACGGTCTGGCAGAACCTACTGATCTCAGGCGTGCGCGACGAGAACATCGCACTCGTCTCTGCCGCGGTTGAGAAGCTTGGGCTGGCCACGCAGGTTTCGAACGTCCGCGCCGGCCTGATCGCCTGCACCGGCAATGCCGGCTGCAAGTTCGCGGCCTCCGACACCAAGCGCCATGCCGCCGCGATCGGCGACTGGTGCGACGAGCGCGTCAATCTCGATACGCCGCTCAACATCCATCTGACCGGCTGCCATCACTCCTGCGCGCAGCACTACATCTCCGACATCGGCCTGATCGCGGCCAAGGTGCCTGGTGCGACCGAGGATGACCAGGTCGAGGGCTATCACCTCTTTACCGGGGGCGGCTTCGGTCCCGATGCCGATATCGGGCAGGAGGTATTTCACGATGTGAAGGCTGAGGATGTGCCGAAGACCGTCGAGAGGCTTTTGAAGGCCTATCTCGCCAACCGCACCTCGCCGGAAGAGACGTTCCTGACCTTCTCCCGTCGCCATGACGGGGAAGCCCTGCGAAAACTCGCCGAAGCGGAAGTCACAGCATGACCCAGATGCCCGTCCCACCGAAGCTCGAGATCATTCCGCCCAACGCGCCCTTCAGCGAGGGACAGCGGCTGTGGCTGAACGGGTTTCTCGTCGGCATGCTCGGCCTCGACGGCTCGACGGCGCTGTCGCCGATCGAGAACGGTGCCATGCTGGCGCCGCAGGGTGACGGCGATGACGGTGAGGCACCCTGGCACGATCCGGCGATGGCGATAGCCGACCGCATGAAGCTCGCCGAGGGCCGTCCGCTTCGCCGCCGCATGATGGCGGCGATGGCGCAGCAGGATTGCGGCCAGTGCGGCTACAATTGCGCCGATTATTCCGACTCGATCGCCAACAAGAGCGAAGCGCGCCTCAACCTCTGCGCCCCCGGCGGCAAGGAGACGGCGCGGATGCTCAAGCAGCTCTTCGAGGAGATCGACAAGGCGCCTGCTGCGAAGCCTGCCGCAGGGGCGGCTGTGACCACGAGTGCACCGGCTGCGCCGGAGGTGAAGGCCGAGTTCGGCCGCGCCCGTGAAAATCCGGCTGAGGCCACCTTCCTGTCGCGGCGCCTGCTCAACAAGGGTGCTTCCGAGAAGGAGACCTATCACGTCGAGTTCGATCTCTCCGACAGCAAACTCGACTACGTCGTCGGCGACAGCTTTGGCGTGTTTGCGCGCAACGATCTCGGCCTCGTCGACCAGATCATCGCGCTGCTCGGGGCGTCCCACACCACCAAGGTCAACAACAAGACGCTGCGTGAGGCCTTGGTCGAGGACGTCTCGCTGTCGCCCGCGCCCGACAACCTGTTCGAGTTGCTCTCCTTCATCACCGGCGGTGCGCAGCGCGAGAAGGCGCGGGCGTTGGCGCAGGGTGAGGATCCCGATGGCGATGCCGCAACGCTCGACGTGATGGCTGCGCTGCAGAAATTTTCGGGCACGCGGCCGCATCCCGAAGCCTTCGTCGAAGCGCTTGAGCCGCTCCAGCCGCGGCTTTATTCGATCTCGTCGTCGCACAATGCGACGCCCGGCAAGCTCTCGCTCACGGTCGATTCCGTGCGCTACGTCGTCGGCAAGCGCAAACGGCTCGGCGTCGCCTCGACCTTCCTCGGCGAGCGCATCAACGAGGGCGACAAGCTCAAGGTCTATGTGCAGAAGGCGCACGGTTTCGGTTTGCCGGAGGATCCGAAGACACCGGTTATCATGATTGGCCCCGGCACCGGCGTTGCGCCGTTCCGCGCCTTCCTGCTCGACCGCAAGGCGACTGGCGCGCAAGGCAAGAACTGGTTGTTCTTCGGCCATCAGCGCAGCGATTGCGACTTCTTCTACCGCGACGAACTCAACGCGATGAAGACCTCGGGCCTTCTGACGCGCCTGTCGCTGGCCTGGTCGCGCGACGGCGAGAAGAAGTTTTACGTGCAGGATCGCATGCGTGAGCTCGGCCGCGAGGTCTGGACGTGGCTCGCCGAGGGCGCCCATCTCTACATCTGCGGCGATGCCAAGCGCATGGCCAAGGACGTCGAGCGCGCGCTGGTCGATATCGTCGCCCAGTTCGGCGCGCGCTCGACCGACGAGGCCGTCAGTTTTGTCGCTGATCTCAAGAAGAAGGGCCGCTTCCAGGCTGACGTCTACTAAGCGGCTGGAGGAGCTCCGCCAATCGCGACCGCCGCGCAGAGCACCGACGGTCGCTTTCTACTGTGCATGGGGTTGTATTCGCGATTTGAGTTGGACGGGGCTAACGCGCTGTCATCCCAGCGTCATCCGGCCGGTTCCAGCTGGCTCGGATCTTAACGAATAAGATTCTCGGAACCCGGGCGCGAAAAGAATTTGCGCCTGCGATGAGGGTTCTCCGGAGAAGGGCATCGCTATTTCCACGCCCGTCTTGCCCGCCACCCCGGTCGATCCCTCATACTCCCGCAAATGGGGCGTTGGAGATCGACCATGCGCGAACTATCGGCGGAAGCCAGGCTGCACTTCTACGCGCGCTCGCTCTCGCGTCGGACCGCGGCGAACGCCCATCACATCGGGCTCTACAGCGCCTTCGCCCTCATCGCCGCGATCGTGTTCGGCACGCTGTCGGTGCACCCGTTCTGAGTTGTCGTTCCGGGGCGGCGAAGCCGAACCCGGAACCTCGAGATTCCGGGTTTGATGCTTCGCATCATCCCGGAATGACGAAGGGCTTCACGCTCCGCGCTTGAACGGCGCGACTTCGATCCCCGCATCCTTCAACGCCTGACGCAGACCGCGCGCGATATCGACGGCGCCGTGCGTATCGCCGTGGATGCACACGGTGTCCGTGCGCATCTTGATGACCTTGCCTGTCACCGACACCACCGCGCCGTCCTGCACCATGCGCACCACGCGGTCGGCGATCGCCTTGGCGTCGTGCAGCACCGCGCCGGGCTTCTTGCGCGAGACCAGGTTGCCGTCGTCCTCATAGGCGCGGTCGGCGAACACCTCATGCACCATCGGCAGGTTGGCTTCTTCGCCGGCCTTCACCAGCTTCGAGTTGGCGAGCACGACGAAGATCAGGCTGGGGTCGACCGCCCTGATGCCGGCGGCGATCGCCTTGGCCGTCATGTCGTCCTCGCAGGCGACGTTGGAGAGCGCGCCATGCGCCTTCACGTGCGTGACCTTGTGGCCGGCCGCGGTCGCGATCGCCTGCAGCGCGCCGATCTGGTAGGCGACGAGGTTCTCGATCTCGGATGACTTCAGGCCCGCGATCGGGTGCCGGCCAAAACCGTGCAGGTCGCGATAGCCCGGATGCGCGCCGACCGAGACGCCGCGTGCTTTCGCCAGCTCCACCGTGCGCCGCATGATGTCGGGGTCGCCGGCATGGAAGCCGCAGGCGACGTTGACCGAGCTTGCGAGGTCAATCATGGCGGCGTCGTTGCCCATCTCCCACGCGCCAAAACCTTCGCCGAGGTCGCAATTGAGATCGATCGTCTTCATGGCTGCTCTCCGCCTTTGGTCTTGTGTCTAAGGCTCGGCCGTCACCTGCCAGGTCCCGGCATCCATCGCGCTCACCGCATAGCCCGCGACGTTGGCATCGCTGAGCGCCTCGATGTTGAGCTCGATCGTGTCAGAGGAGCGCAGGCGATCGGGCAGGGTGCGGATCAGCTGTTGAAACTTGCGCGCCTCGTCCTGCGCCTCGGCCATGGTGACGGCCTTGAAGCGGAACGCCGTGCCCGCCGAGGTCTGGGCGAGACGGCCGACATCGGCCGTGATCACGGTTGCGATCTTGGGATAGCCGCCGGAGGTGCCGCGGTCCATCATCAGCGCGATCGGTGCGCCGTTGCCGGGCACCTGGATGCTGCCGTTGACGGTGCCGTCGGAGACGATGTTGTGGCCGTGCAGATGCTTGATCGCGGGGCCCTCGAGCCGGTAGCCCATGCGGTCGGAGGTCGCCGAGATCTTCCACTCGCTGTCGAGGAACAGAGCCTTGTTGGCGTCGTCGAACTCGTCGTCCTGTGGTCCCATCACGACGCGGATCGGACCGCTCACAGGCTTTGGCAGTTCGATGCGCAGCTCGGGCGCGCCGCTCGCGGCATCGACCGTGAATTCGTCGCCGGCTCGCAGCGGCCGCGGGTACGGGCTGCCGAGACCGGCGCGGGCATTGACCGCGAGGCTGCCGAATACCAGCTCGCCCTTGATGGCGCCTTCGATGGCCAGATAAGTGAACGCACCGCCGCGGGCGAAACCGAGCGTCAGCGTCTCGCCATCCTTCAGCGTGACGGACGTATCCATGGCCACCGGCCGCCCGGCGACGTCGGCGTTGCGCGGCGCGCCGGCGATGGCGACGCGCACGGCGCCGTCCTTGGCGGTGAACGTGGCGCCAAACGGGCCGATCTCGACCGCGGCTGCGAGCGGCTCGTTGCCGACCAGCGTGTTCGCCGCCGCGAGCGCCAGCCGGTCCATCGCGCCGCTGACTGTCAGGCCATAGCGCTGCGCGCCGCGGCGTCCGCCGTCCTGAACGGAGCTTGCGGGACCGATGCTGGCGACCATGAGCCGGCTCATGCGATCACCTGTTCGGCGATGATCTCGCCGGCCTCGGCGGCGCGGTCCTGCTCCTCGAACGTCTTGTGGTCGATGGCAAAAAACGTCACGCGATCACCGGGTTCGGTGAGGAAGGTCGGATTCCGGTGGAGCTGATAGGTCCGCACCGGGGTGCGGCCGAGCAGGTGCCAGCCGCTGGGCGCGGCCAGGCACTGGATTCCGGCCTGGATGCCGCCGATCGAGATCGTGCCGGCGGGCGTGAACAGCCGCGGGTTCTGCCGTCGCGACATGTGCAGCGATTTGTCGAGGCCGCTGAGATAGGACCAGCCTGGCGTGAAGCCGATCATGGCGACCCGATAGTCGCCGCCGACGTGACGGGCGACGATATCGTCGGGCGTGGTGTTCAGCGCTTTCGCGACATCCTCGAGGTCGATGCCGTGCTCGCCGCCATAGGCGACGGGAATGCGCCAGCGCCGTGCCTTGGTCGACGGCGGCAGCGGCTGGCAGGCGATCGGGAGCAGCTTGTCGCAGAGCGCGTCAAACCCGATCTTGCCGGGATCGTAATGCACCAGCAGCGAGCGGTAGGTCGGGATGGTCTCGGAGATGCCCTCGATGGGCGTGGCGAGCAGCGCCTTGTCTAGCGCGAGCACGCGCTCGTTGGCGGCGTCGTCGATGGTGCGGCTGAACTCGACCGTGACGGCGCTGTCGCCACTGGGCAGAAGGCGGGGCGGGGGAAGCGTCGCGGCCATTGAACTGTCAAAGCGCTGTCGAAATCGGGCTTCTGGAAAATGCGGGCTCGACCTTGAGTTCCGCGTTGCCCCTGCTTCGCGTAAATGCGCCCGCAAGTCCAATAAATTAATGCTGGGGCAAGCGATAAAGCCTTGTTATCGCGTCGCATAACAGCCCGGCAGGACGGCATTCTTGGGCCTTGACGGCAAGCCCCCGGCTCGCAAGATGCGCGCGTTCTTTCCCGCCCATCCGGAGCTCGTCTGTTTCCATGTCGCTGTCCCCCGAAGCCCGCAAGACCCTCGCCGGCATCACCACTGCCACCATCACCACGGTCCTGCTGAAGAAGGGCCTGCGCAATGTGTGGATGCGCGGCGCGCGTCCGCTGCGCCCCGGCCTGCCGCGCCTGGTGGGACCTGCCTTCACGCTGCGCTTCGTGCCGGCGCGCGAGGATCTGGCGACGCCGGAATCCTGGTCGTCGCCGATCTCGACCCGCACCGCGATCGAGGCGATGCCCGAGGGCTGCATTGCCGTGGTCGACGCCATGGGCATCACCGATGCCGGCATCTTCGGCGACATCCTCTGCGCCCGCATGATGAAGCGCGGCGTCACGGCGCTCGTCACCGACGGCGTCGTGCGTGACGTCGAGGGCGTGCTCGGCACCAACCTGCCGGTGTGGTGCGACGGCTATGCCGCGCCGCCTTCCGTGGCGGGCCTCACCTTTGTCGGCTGGGGCGAGCCGATCGGCTGCGGCGGTGTCGCCGTATTCCCGAACGACATCGTGGTCGCCGACCAGGACGGCTGCGTGCTGATCCCGCAGGCCATGCTCGAGCACGTGCTCAACGAAGGCGTCGAGCAGGAGCGGATGGAAGCCTGGATCGTCAACGAGGTGAACAACGGCGCGGCGCTGCCGGGCCTCTATCCCATGAACGCCGAGACCAAGGCGCGCTACGCCGCCAGCAAGAAGTAACAGGAGACGAGGACCCCCATGGACATCACGCTCGCAGGCACGCGCCCGACCCGTCGCGCGCCCAAGGAACACTTCACCGGCACCGTGTTGCAGGACCCCATCAACATGGCGCCCGCGCCGGCGCGGTTGAACGTCTCGCGCGTCTCGTTCGAGCCCGGCGCTCGCACCAACTGGCACCACCATCCGCTCGGGCAGACACTCTACGTGATTTCGGGCGTCGGCCGCGTCCAGACCAAGGGCGGCGCGGTCCAGGAAATCCGTCCCGGCGACACGGTCTGGATCCCGCCGGGCGAAGTGCACTGGCACGGCGCCTCGCCGGGCAACAGTATGTGCCACATCGCCATGCAGGAAGCGCTCGACGGCGTGTTCTCGACCTGGCTCGAGCCGGTCACGGACGCGGAGTATGGTGCGGCGATCGGCTAACGCAGACCGCTACATCCGCTCCGCCGTCCACGTGCCCGAGCACAGGGCGCCGCGCCACGTGCCGGAGCCCGAGGTGGCGCTGAGCCGGCCGAAGCCGACGGCGTGCTTGATGCCGGTGCTTAAGGTGACGTTGATGGCGCCGGCATCCGCGACCCGGCCCGACGCCGTCACCGCAGCGCTGCTCGAAGCGATCTGGCCGTTGCTGATGCCGATCGCGACAGTCGCGCCATTGCCGCAGGTCTCGCTCGATGACGCGATGCGGACATTCCATGCGCCGTCGAACGTCGAGCCCGCGGCATCCGCCTGCGCGAGCGGGAAGGCGATGGCGAGAATGCTGGCGAAGAGTCCTTTACGAAATCCGTTCATGACGCGCCCCTTTGGGGTTGACCGTGCGGGGATCGTGTCACAGGCGCGGAACCGGCGATGTGAGGGCTGTCACGCGCGCCAGGTTCTCTGTGAGGTGACGCACATCGCGACGACACTGCAGGCAAAAGCAAAGGGGCCCGGATCGCGGGCCCCTTGTCTCTCTCGAAAATATCGGGTGCGAACCTAATTCGCGCGCGTCCAGGTCTGGCCGCCGCAGAACATGCCGCCGAAGGCGCAGCCTTGCACGCGGAGGCGATCGCCGCCTTTCAGCGCGATCGTCGAATCGTAGGTCGAGCCGGTGTTGGGATCGAGGATGCGGCCGGACCATTTCTGGTCCTTGCCAGGCTTCATGTTGATCAGGACCTGTTCGCCGTTCTGGTTCGATTTGCTGTCGACCGAATAGCCGCAGAGGTTATTGCCGCACTGCTCGATGCGGACCTTGCCTTCCTTCTCCTCGGTGAGCCAGACGCCGAGCGGTGAACTGAGATCGCGCGCGGGACCTGCTGCGGGAGCCGGCGGTGCGATGGCGGCGGCCTGAACCGGCGCGGGGGCAGGCGCCGGCGCAGTTGACGCGGCCGGCGCCGCTGCGACGGTCGGCGGCGGAGGCGGTGCGGGCGGTACCGCGGCCACCGTCGGGGCAGCGCTGGGAGCCGGTTGCGGCGGCGGCACCATCACATCTTCGGTCGGCGCGTTGTTTGCTGTAGCGGCTGGAGGCGGCGGCGCGGTGGGAGGCGCTACGGCCACGGGAGTTTGGGCAGGGGCCTGCTCGGCCGCTGGAGGCGCAGCGACAGGTGCGGCGGCCGGCGCGGGATTGGCCGGCGGCTGCGGATCAGCCTTGGCTTGTTGCGGCGCCTGCGGTTCGGATTTCGGAGTTCCCTTAGTATCGTTCTTGACGTCGTTCTTGGCGTCGTTCTTGCTGTCGCCCTTGGCCTTCTTGGCCTTGCCCTGACCGGTGTTGTCGTAGACGCCGGGAATCTGCACCGTGCCGCGGTCCGGATCGATGCGGATGGTGCGCCCGCCATATTCGAAAGTGTACTGCGCCTGCGCAGCGGTGCTCGCCAAAAGGAATGCGGCCGTGGCCAACAGCTTCCTCATTTCCATCTCCCGAACAGGTGGTCCAGTGCCGACACTTACGCCCCGGTCCGACCGAGAAAAGTGATCTAGATCACTGTCACGGTATGAGTCGTCCTCCGGCGGTTCCGGGTTCAATAGACCGGGAGCCAGTCCAAAGTTTGGCCAGAGCAAGCGACAGGAGGACGCGGGGTCAGTCGAACCAGGCGGCGTAGATCTTCTTGTAGCTGCCGTCCTCCATGGAGATGTGCAGCCACTGGTCGACGAAGGCCTTCAGCGCCATGTCGCGCTGGAGCCAGTAGGCTTTCTCCGAGAAGTCGAACGGTTTTTCGGGATGCACCGCGCAGAGCACGCCTGAATGCTGCTTCTGCTGGTAGCGGGTCTCGGAAGCGTCCGTCATCATCAGGTCGGCGTTGCCCTTGGCGATCTCGTCGAAGATCGCGGTATTGTCGGGGAAGACGGTGATGTCGGCGTCCTTGACGTTGGCCCGCGCGAAACGCTCATTGGTCCCGCCGGGATTGACGATGACGCGGGTGCCCTTCTTGTCGATGTCGGAAATGCTCTGATACTTGCCGACATCGGCGCAGCGCGCGATCGGCGTCTTGCCCTCGCGCATGATCGGCATCGTGAAGTAGCCCTTTTTCTGGCGGTCGAGCGTGACCGAGACGCCGCCCATCGCAATGTCGAATTGGTCGGCCTCAAAGTCCTTCATCAGCTTCGGCCAGGCCGTCGGCACGAACTCGACCTTGACGCCGAGCGCCTTGCCGAGCGCCTCCGCCATGTCGACGTCGAAGCCAGAGAATTGCTGCGTGGCCTTGTCGAGATAGGTGAAGGGCTTGTAGTCCCCGGTCATGCCGACGCGCAAAGTGCCGCGCTTGATGATCTCATCGAGGCGCGAGGGCGCCGCCTGCTGCGCGTGAGCCGAAAGGTTTGCCAGCAACACCACGGCCAAAGCCGTCACGATTCTAACGATCATCTCTTTTCCACCCATGCCCGAGCTGTCATTGTGCAGCTCTTGAGACGTGGATTTAGACCAGATGCCGGTTTCTGGCGAGACGGAATTGAAGGGAATCTTGAAGTGACGATCTCGATGTACGAGGCCTCGGTCGGCCTGTTCGTGCCTTACCTGCGCAACCTGTCCGTCCTGCTCGACAAGGGCGTTGCCTATGCCGAGACCCGCAAGTTCAATCCGGCGGTCCTGCTCGGCATGCGCATGGCGCCGAACATGTACGATCTGGCGCAGCAGATCGGCGAGGCCTGCCGCCACGCTACCGTCGCTCCGGCCTTGCTGGCGCAATGCGAGCCGCTCGCGCTGCCGCCGCTGGAGCACGACATGGCCGGGCTTCAGGCGCGGATCGCCACCTCAATCGAATTCATTGAAAGCCTGCCGCGCGCCGAGATCGATGCGGCGGCGGAGCTGAAGGTGTTCTTCAGGCTCAAGAATGGGACCGAGCTGCCCTTTACCGGGCGGACGCTGCTGCTCACCAACAGCGTCCCGCAATTCTTCTTTCACGTCACGACCGCGTACGATTTGTTGCGGCACGCGGGCGTCGAGCTCGTGAAGAAGGACTTTCTCGGGAGGAAGTAGTTACGCCTCGCCCTTGCGCTCGTAGTCGGCGAGCGAACTGCGGCCGGCGATCTCGCTGCGCAGCAGCTCGAAGCGCCGATGCGCCTCGTTCTCGCGTTCGTCGACGAAATGCACGGCGGCCTCGCTGGTCATGGGGCCGCTGACCACGGGGGCGGACTGTTCGCCGATGGTCTCGTGCACATAGTACTGGCCGTCGTCGCCGCGATGGACTGTCCATTTCAGGCGGATCGCCACCATCGGCCCCGGACCGACCTTGCTGTAGCCGTCGGCATCGGTGTGCTCGGGCACCAGCGGCTGCTCCTCGACCACCAGATGCTCGTCGGAGGCGTGATGCTCATCTGCGACCGCATATTCATCGGCAGCCACCGTTTCCGTTTCCGTATCGCGGATGACGAGAACGGGCTCGGGGTGCTCCAAAATGCTCGCGATGGTCGCCAGCGCGTGGTCGGTCGGGTCGATCTCTGACAAGGGTCCATCCTCCAGCTCGACGCGGTCGGCAAGTCTGTCCCACTGCCGCCGCGACCGGATACATTACGCGGGTTTGATTAAGGCTGAGTTGGGGCCCGATCTGCACCAAAATGGGACGCATTCTGGCCATCCGAAGGCGGGCAGATTGTCCGCCTTCGGATTTACCTCAGCCCAGCACGTCCTGATTGATGATGTTCTGCCGGATCGGATCGCCGTCCAGCACACTCAGGATGTTGCGCGCGGTCTGCTCGCTCATGCGGCTCACCGCCTCGACGGTGACGCCGGCCACGTGCGGGGCCATGATGACGTTGGGCAGCGCGAACAGCGCATTGCCAACCGGCGGCGGCTCGACCTCGAACACGTCGATGCCGGCGCCGGCGAGTTTTCCGGAGACCAGAGCATCGTACAGCGCGGCTTCCTTCACGATGCCGCCGCGCGCGGTGTTGATGAGATAGGACTTTGGCTTCATCCGGCCGATCCGCGCCGCATCGAACAGGCCGACGGTTTCCGGCGTCTTCGGGCAGTGGATGGTGACGAAGTCGGCATTGGGCAGCGCCGCGTCGAGATCAGCGACCGGCTCGCAGCCGGCGGCCTTGATGTCGGCGGCTCCCTTGTAGGGATCATAGACCTGCACCTTCATTTCCATCCCCTGGCAGCGCTTGGCGGTGCGGGTGCCGATGCGGCCGAAGCCGATGATCAGCACGGTCTTGCCGTAGAGGTCGAACGGCAGCATGCCGAGCCGGTTGGCCCATTGGCCGTGCTTGACGCAGGCATGCATTTCATTGGCGCGTTTGGCCAGCGTCAGCATCATGAACAGTGCCGCTTCCGCGACCGAGGGCGAGTTCGCGCTGCCTGCGACCATCAGCGGCACCTTGCGGCGGGAGAGGGCGGGCACGTCGACGGCGTCGTAGCCGACGCCGATGCGGGTCACCACCTTCATGTCCTTGGAGGCCTCGAGTTCGGTCTCGCCGAACGCGGTGGCACCGAGCGCGACGCCGTGAACCGGCGCATGGCTCTTCAGCAGGGCCTCGAAATCCAAGGCGGAGATCAGGTTCGGAAACTCGATGAGCTCGATATCGTCCCGCTGGGTGAGGAGGGCGCGTGCCCCTTGCGACAAAGTTTGTGTAACGAAAATCTTCTTCTTGTTGGTCGTCATCGCTCCCTGCCTGCTAGCGCTTCTTAAGGCCGGCGTCACAGCACGACGCCGGTCTCCTCGTTTAGCAGGTGCATGTTATTGAGGTCCATCGCCAAACGCATGGGAGCCCCGTCCGTGGCGCCGGCATTGGGATCGACGCGCCCGCAGACAGGCGTGCCGTCGAGCCCGAAATAGACCAGCGTCTCCATTCCCATCGGCTCGGTGACATCGAGCACGGTGTCGAAGGTCTCGACGCCCGGTCCAAGATGCGCGTGCGCCTCGGTGAGATGCTCGGGCCGGATGCCAAGCAACAGTCTGTCGGTGCGCGGCAGCCCGTTGTAGCGCGCGGCGCGCGCCGGCGGCAGCGCAAAGGCGATGCGGTCGGTCAGGCGGATCTGCAGCGTGCCGCCGGCATCTTCCAGCCGGCACGGGATGAAGTTCATCGCGGGCGAGCCGATGAAGCCCGCGACGAAGCGTGTCGCCGGCTTGTGGTAGAGCTCGTTCGGCGTGCCGATCTGCTCGATCCGCCCCTTGTTCATCACCACCACGCGATCGGCCAGCGTCATCGCCTCGACCTGGTCGTGGGTGACGTAGACGGTCGTGGTGCGAACCTTCTGGTGCACCTTCTTGATCTCGATCCGCATCTGCACGCGCAGCTTGGCATCGAGATTGGACAGCGGCTCGTCGAACAGGAAGACCTTCGGATTGCGCACGATGGCGCGCCCCATGGCGACGCGCTGGCGCTGGCCGCCGGAGAGCTGCTTCGGCTTGCGGTCGATCAGATCGGTGATGTCGAGGAGGCGCGCGGCTTCCGTGACCCGCGCCTTGATCTCGGCCTTCGGATAGTGCTTCAACCGCAGCCCGAACGACATGTTCTCGGCGACCGTCATGTGCGGATAGAGCGCGTAATTCTGGAACACCATGGCGATGTCGCGGTCCTTCGGCGGTACGTCGTTGACGACGTCGCCCCCGATCATGATGTCGCCGTCGCTGATGTCCTCGAGCCCTGCGATCATGCGCAGCGTGGTCGACTTGCCGCAGCCGGAGGGGCCGACGAGGACAATGAACTCATGGTCGGCAATATCGAGGTCGATACCGCGCACGGCCTCGACCTCATCGTAGCGCTTGATCACCTTCCGCAACGTAACGTCAGCCATGAGACATCAACCCTTTGTCGCGCCGGCGGTCAGGCCGGCAATGTAGTAGTCCATCAGGAAGGCGTAGATGATCAGCGGTGGCGCCGCGCCGAGCAGCGCGCCGGTCATGATCTGACCCCAGTTGAAGACATCGCCCTTGATCAGTGTCGTGGTGATGCCGACCGGCAGCACGAGCTGGTCAATGGAGGTCGTGAACACGAGGGGATAGAGGAACTGGGCCCAGGAGACCGTGAAGGCGAAGATCGTCGCTGCGATCAGTCCCGGTAGGGCGACCGGAATGAAGATCCGCAGCAGAGTCTGCAGCCACGAGGCGCCGTCGATGATCGCGGCCTCGTCGAGCTCCTTCGGAATCGAGGCGAAATAGCCGATCATGATCCAGGTGCAGAACGGCACGGTCAGGGTCGGATAGATGAACACCAGCACGTACCAGCGGTTCAGGAGCGCAATGCCGGTGAAGTCCTGGATCACCGCCAGCATCTTGAACAGCGGAATGAACAGCAGGCTGTCCGGGATCAAATAGGTGAGAAAGACGCCGGTCGCGAGCGTCGCCGAGCCCCAGAACTTCATCCGCGCCAACGCGAACGCCGCGGGAATGCTGATCAGCATCGTCACGATCACGACCACGATCGAGATGATCGACGAGTTCCAGAAGAAGCGCAGGAACTGGTTCGAGGTCAGGAGCTCGACATAGTTCGACAGGGTCGGGTGAAACACCCACCATGGATTGGTCGCCGCCGAAATCTCCGCACTGCTCTTGAGCGAGGTGATCAGCATGTAGACCGGTGGTGTCAGGAAGAAGATCGCAAACAGCACCAGGAAAAAATAGGACCAGCGCAGCGCCCAGGCGCGGTCCCGGCTCATGCTGCCGAGTTTACGGGTTGGTCCGGCCTTGTCGATTGCCAGTGTGCTCATCAGGCTTCGTTCCCGCGTTTGGAGACATCGCGCAGGATGAAAACCGCTGCGACAGCGAGGATCGGCACCATGAACAGCGAGACGCAGGCGCCGAGCGGAATGTCACTGCTCTGGATGCCGACCTGGAACGCCCAGGTGGCGAACAGATGCGTCGTATCCAGAGGTCCGCCCGAGGTCAGGATGCGCACGATGTCGAAATTGGCGAAGGTGACGATCAGCGAGAACAGCGTGGTGATGGCGATGATGTTGCGCATCATCGGCAGCGTGACATACCACATCTTCTGCCACCAATTGGCGCCATCGATGGCGGCCGCCTCGTAGAGCTGGTCGGGGACCGATTTCAACGCGGCGAGATACATGATCAGGAAGAACGGCGCGCCGTACCAGACGTTGACGAGGATGACGGAGAAGCGCGCCCAGAAAGTGTCACCGAGCCAGGGGATCGGACCGACGCCGAAGAAGGAGAGGGTGTAGTTGAATGCGCTGTAGGACGGATCGAACAGCCACAGCCAGGCCAGCGTGCTCATCGCCGGCGGAATCACCCAGGGCACCAGCAGCATGCCGCGCCATTTGCGCTGCTTCTTGCCGGGAATGTTGTGGACGAAATGCGCGACGACGAAGCCGATCAGCGCCTTGAAGACGACCGCGGTGATCGCAAAGATGCAGGACTGCTTCACCACCATCCAGAACGTCTCGCGCTTGAACAGGAAGGTGAAATTGCCGAGGCCGACGAATTTCGTCATCGCCTTGTTCAGCGTCGCCAGATAGAGCGAATAGAAGGCGGGATAGAGCACGAGCAGCGCGATCAGGAGGATCAGCGGCAGCGTCAGGAAGAACGCCACGGTCGATTTTCGACCCAGCATATTGCGCAGACTGCCACCTTTGCGCGAGCGCGCGGAACTGACGCGGCGATTTTGCTCAACGACGACATCGGCCATGGGGCGAACTCTCTGACGGAACATTCAAGAAGGAAGCCGGCGACCAGTCGACTTCGTTGTCATGCTGAAGGCGCGCCTTGGCGGCTCACGCTGGAGTGCATGAACCGCCATGGCACACACCCGGCTCAGGTTCGCATAAAGCCCTCGCACTCGTCCTCGGCCCAGGCGAGCGCCGTTTCCATCTTCTCGCCCTGCGCAAAGCGCAGCGCCATCTTGGTCAGCGTCGCCTGGAAGTAGATCTGCTGGGCGATCTTCGGCGGCGCCGGTGACGCCGCGATCGACAGTGTCTGCTGATGGTAGGGATCCGGATAGTGGAAGAGCGTACCCTTCGGGGGGCCTTCCTCGGCCCAGGTCTTGAACTTCGTCATGTTGGCGTAGGCGGGGAGATCATACCCGCCGCTCGCCGCGACGAACTTTTCAATCGCCGCGGGCGAGGACAGATGGACCAGCAGACTCTTGGCCGCCTCCTTGTTCTTGCCGAAGCTCCAAACGCCCCAGAAATAGGGCAGGAACGGCGCGAAACGGCCCTTCGGTCCGGACGGGAAGCCATGCGTCCAGCATTGCTCGGCGACCTGGGGCGCGTCGCGCTTGGCGACGGCCCAGGCGCTCGGCGGGTTCATGATCATCGCGCCGCGGCCCGAGATCAGCCATTTGTTGTTGGAGGCGTCATCCCAGGACGGCGCATCCGCCGGCAGCACGGCGATCAGCTTCTTGTAGAATTCGAGCGCCTGCCGCACCGCGTCGGTCTTGACGGTGACGTCGCCCTTGGCATTGACGAGCTCGGCGCCGAATGACTGGAAGATCGCCCCCGCCGTGTCGACGCTGTCGGTGGTCTCGCCGAGACCGATGCCGAACGGGAAGCCGGCCTTGTGGCAGGCTTCCGCCGCCTTCAGGAACGTCTCCAGCGTCCAATTGTCCGCTTTCGGCGGGCTCCCGGCCGGATACATCTCCTGCACGTCGATGCCCGCATGCTTCTTCATGAGATCGATGCGGGAGCAGGGGCCCTTGATCTGGCTTCCTGGCGTCGCCGGCACGGCGAGCCATTTGCCGCCCGACTGTCCCAGATATTTGACGGTGCCGTTGACCTCGCCATTCTGCTTGATGAGCGGCTCCATGACGTCGTTGAGCGGCTCGAGATTCTCGGAATAGGCGTGCGGCCACCAGCTCGGCATCTGGAGAATGTCGTGACCGGACTTGGCCTGCGCTTCAGCCGCCGCGGTCAACTCAATCTTCTTGTTGTTGCTGGTGATGTAGTCGATCGAAACCTCGACCTTTTCCTTGTCGGCCCATTCCTTGACGAGCGCGGTGGAAGCATCGTTGGCGTTGGGCACCCAGTGGTCCCAAAAGCCGATCGAGAGTTTGCCGGCGGCGTAAGCGCCTCGGACATAGGGCGCTGCGATCAGCGCCGTGGAGGACATTGCAGTGGCAGCCACAAATTGACGTCGCGTCAGTGTCTTGCGTGACATCTCGTTTCCTCGCCTTGGTGTGTTTTATTGTTCTGTCGTTTCCTCTGAATTTCCCGAGTTTGTTTTTGATTTTGTCGTTGGACGTTTCTTATTGGCGCCGTCGTTCCCCTAGCGGTAAATCACGCGCGGAACACGGCAAATTGGTAGCGCGATCAGATCATGATTGATTGCGTCTGTCGAGAAAGCCGAATGCCTCGCGCTCTAGAACTAACGTTGTGTAGGGGAAGCTTGCGGCATGCGCCGAGCATCAGCTACGGCTGCTCTTATTGCGACGCACACTTCGGAGTGCGACGGCTGGAGACGTTTCGTGCGCAATTACGCCGCAGTTCCGAATGAGCCTGCATAACCGCTTCGCGCCAAAGGCCTTTCAAACGGGGACAGCGATGGTCCGCGCCTAGACCTCGGCGTCGCGAAAACGATAGAATTGCAACCGGCAGGAAGCCTGCCATTCGCTAGAAGGCAAGCAGATCGAGATGGAGACCCAAATGATCACCCCGGCGCCGCCTGCGCGGCTTGGCCTGCGACGCTGGCTCGCGCTCGGCTCCGTGCTGACAGTGCTGATTGGCGCAGCCGCGGTTGCGAATGCTCAAGGTTTGGTCAAGGGCGTTCAGGATGGGGCCGCGGCCGGCAACAAGGCGGCAGGCCCTGTCGGTGGCGTTCTGGGCGGCGCCATCGGCGGCGTGGTTGGCGTCTTCACCGGTGTGCTCGGCGTCAACAACAATAATGGCCAGGCGCCGGCCGCCAAGGATGCAAATAAGGATGCAAACAAGGATGCATCCAAGGATGCCAGCAAGGACTCCAAGCAGCCCGGCGCCGGCAAGGACAAGGATGCCAAGACGGCGAAGGACGCCAAGGGTGCCAAAGCCAGCAAGGAAGCCAAGAACGCTCCGCCGGACACCAAGGATAAGGATGTCGCGGTCCTGACCCAGAACGGCACGCCGCAGCTGACCGCCGACCAGATCGTCGCCAACAGCGATTCCTATATCGAGCGCATCAAGACCGAGCTGAACTTGACGCCCGATCAGGAGAAGCACTGGTTCGGCTTCTCCAGCGCCATGCATTATCTCGGGCATAATGGCGCGGAGCGGCTGAACCTGCGCATTGCGCGGGCCAAGCGCGATCCGCCTGACGACATTGTCGAGCAAATGCGCAACGAGTCGCAGTTCCTGATCGACCGGGCCGCCGACCAGCGCAATGTCGCCGATGCCGCCGAACCGTTGTTCTCGAGCCTCGATGACAAGCAGAAGGAGGTGTTCATCCAGGAGATGGTTCGCCTCAGCCACGAGCGCGGCCTGGATTGATCAAGTTGGATCGGATTGCGCGCGCTGGAATTAACGGCGCGTGCCACGAATTCGTGTATCCTTTCTGCAATTGGAGTATGCTTAGCTTCGCAAGTTGGCTGCGAGGTTGATATGGCGGACGGACTCTCCGTTTTCCTGGTCGAAGACGAGGCGTTGATCCGGATGATGATCGCCGACATGGTGGAGGAGCTTGGCCACCATGTTGTCGCGGAAGCGGACAACGTGCGCGATGCTAGCGCCTTTGCGATGACCGCGCAGTACGATTTCGCGATCCTCGACATCAACCTGATGGGCGTTTACGTCGATCCGGTCGCCGATTTGATCGAGCGTCGCGGCAAGCCATTCCTGTTCGCCACCGGTTACGGGCCGGAACTACTGCCGTCCTTGCTCCGGCGCAGGCCGATCCTGCGCAAGCCGATAGCGATGGACCAGCTCAAGATCATGATCGACTCGCTGTTTCCGGACGCGGCCGCCAAAGCCCCGCACTGATCCAAGGGGCCACGCTGGATTTTCAACGATGGCGACATCGTCAACGAAAATGGCCGCCCCGACAGGGGCGGCCATTTGGGACGGAAGGTCCGTCAGTATTTCATATCAAGCCGGCGCTGAGGTCGACGCCGTGCGCCATCAGGCTGAACGAGGCGAGCAGTCCTGCGCCGCAGAAGATGATAATGGCTTTAAAAGAATAGTCGGTCGACCGGGACTGGACGGCAGCGGGCATTTCGGCGAGCGAAATCATGCTCATGTTCATTCCCCCTTTGTGTTGACCCTGAATTGGATCAGGTGAGGGAACTCTTAGAGCAAAGAGTTTGATACGAGGTTGCGAGGGATCGTTAACGGAATCGCAATCGCTTGCGCGTTTCCGCGAGAAACAAACGGGTCCCACACACGTCTCAGTTGCGGCCGTTCTTGAGCACGTTGGCAATGGTGTGGGCCGTCATGGCCGCGCGATCCGAGGCACGTTGCGCAGCGAGCCGGTCTCGCGCCTTTTCCTCGATCAACAGCTCGATCAAGGCCAGTCGCTTGCCATCGTCGTCCGCCTCGGTCAGCAGGCGGTGATAGCGATGATAGTCGAACCCAATATCCTGCTTACGCATGTCACGCCCCCGTACGTACGCCACACACTGGTTGAATTGTTTCCCATCCGAAACAAGCGAGCAAGCACGATCCTGCGTGGAACCGCGCGTGCGCTGCAATCAGCTGTGAATTACTTAACGGAAGGCGCGAGGGCAGACGCGCCTTAGTCCAGGTTGTGATCGGCGAACATCTTCAGGCCGACGAAGCTTGCATCGGGCTTTACGATGAGGCGCGTCGGGATATTGCGCAAATAGTCCTGGAAGCGCCCCTTGGCTTCGAAGCGCGCGCGGAACGCTGAAGCCGAAAGGAAGTCCGGAAAGCGCGGCACGATTCCGCCGGCAATGTAGACGCCGCCTCTGGCGCCGAAGGTCACCGCGAGGTTGCCCGCAACCGAGCCGAGGATGGCGCAAAACATCTCCAGCGTCGCGCGGCTGAGCTCGCAAGTCCCGTCCAGCGCCGCCTTGGTGACTGCTGCCGCATCGCGTTGCGGCACCTGGGCTTCGTCGATCTCGGCCATCGCTTCGTAGAGGGCTTGCATCCCGGAGCCGGAGAGGGCGCCGCGCTCGATCGAGACATGGCCGAAACGCCGGCGCATCGCGGCGATGACGCGTTCCTCGCGCTCGTTCTCCGCCGGCAGGGTGGCATGACCGGCCTCCGTGACGACAGCCAGCCGGGAGCCATGGCGCTCGACCAGACAGGAGACGCCGAAGCCGGTCCCGGGCCCGACCACCAGCAGCGGCTCCCCGGACATGCCGTTCTGGCCGCCGAGCGGAATCAGGTCGGCCGGCTGCAAGGCGGGCAGAGACCAGGCCACCACCTCGAAATCGTTGAGCACGTGGACGCTGTCGAAGCCGAGCGCCGGCTGGAGCTCGTTGCCGTCGATCACCCACGGGCTGTTGGTCATGACGCAGCGGTTGTTGGTGACGGGACCGGCAACAGCGAGGACGGCCCTGAGCGGCTTCTCGCCGTCGGCCCGCCGCAGCACGTCGGAGATGGCTTCGCGGACCGTCGGATGGTCGGCGACCTTCACATAGTCGATTGGGCCGATCTGCTCGCCATTGCTCAGCGCGAAGCGCGCATTGGTGCCGCCGATATCGGCGAGAAGAATGTTTCCTGTCTTGCCGATACTCATGACCATTTGGCTGCCGTAGCCTTGCAGGCTTTGGGAACCCTTTTCCTCCACTCCTTGGCGATCCACATGCCGCGGATATCAGAGATTCCGCCCGTCGGGTACAGCTAGTCAACACGGACAGGGCCAAAGCGTTGCATTCAGGAGGGGATCGGCCGGCCGTTCGCGCGACATCGTTGCAGGGTGTCGGAGGTTGCGAAGCAGCGCGGGAAGATCGACATTGGCGAGAATGGCCGGCGCCAATTGCGCCGGGCGGATGGAACGAGGCCTGCGATGAAGATAACCGACCGCGACGTGCTGCTGGTGATCGACGTGCAGAACGATTTCTGCACGGGTGGGGCGCTCGCTGTTCCCGGCGGAGAGAAGGTCGTCCCCGCCATCAACCGGATCGCCCAAAAATTCGCCAATGTGGTGCTGACGCAGGACTGGCATCCGGGCGACCACATCTCCTTCGCGCCGAACCATGCAGGCCGCCAGCCGTTCCAGACCATCGAGCTCGATTACGGCACCCAGGTGCTCTGGCCGACGCATTGCGTGCAAGGTACGGCCGGCGCCGAATTCCATCGGGAGCTCGAGGTCACCCACGCAAACCTTGTGGTCCGGAAAGGCTTTCGCCGCGGCATCGATTCCTACTCGGCGCTGTTCGAGAACGACCACAAGACGCCGACCGGCCTGCTCGGCTATCTCCGGGAACGCGAGCTGAAGACGGTTTTCGTCGCCGGCCTGGCGCTCGATTTCTGCGTCCGCTTTTCCGCGGAGGATGCGCGCAAGGCGGGGTTCGAGGTTGCCGTGATCGAGGATGCCTGCCGTGGCATCGACCTCGACGGCTCGGTCGCAGCGACCCATCACAGCTTGAGGGAGCTCGGTATTTCCATCGTCAGCCTGGAGGCGTTCCTGTGAGGATCACGCGGTAATGGTGGAGCGGACCGGCCAGCAGCCCGGCGAAGCGGGCCGTGGTCCCGACGTCCCTATGCTGTGGCCTTTTGCGGCGGCACGGCTCGCCATGGACGCCTGCTTCTGGTGGCTGGAGCGCGGCCCGGCGGAGCAGGGCGAGGGCGAACTCCCCTGGACCACGCCCGGGACCACGGCGCTGGAATTGGCCACAATGCGGCTGCGCGATTGTTCGCGGACGCGATCCGGTCAACCGGCCCTGGTCTGCGCGCCATACGCGCTGCATCGGGCCCTGATCGCCGATTTCGCACCCGGCCACAGCGTGGTGCAGTCGCTGCAACAGGGCGGCGTCGAACGGATCTATCTCACCGACTGGCGCTCTGCCACGCCGGACATGCGCTATCTCTCGATCGACAGCTATCTCGGCGATCTCAACGTGGCCGTCGACGAGATCGGCGACCCGGTCGATCTCGTCGGGCTCTGCCAGGGCGGCTGGCTCTCGCTGCTCTATGCGGCCCGCTTTCCGGCCAAGGTGCGCCGGCTGGTGTTAGCAGGTGCGCCGGTCGACCTCTCGGTCGAGTCGAGGCTGTCGCAGCTCGCCCGCAACGCGCCCGAGATCGTCTACGACCAGCTCGTCGCGCGCGGCGGCGGCAATGTCAGCGGCGAGGAGATGCTGCATGTCTGGTCCAAGGCGCCAAGCCGTGACGACATGGCGGCGGCGTTGCAGAAAGCCCTCTCTGACGAGGAGAGCGCGGCCCTGCTCGCGCGCTTCGACCGCTGGAACACCGAAACGCTCAATCTGCCGGGCACCTACTATCTCCAGATCGTCAACTGGATCTTTCGAGAGAACCGCATCGCATCAGGCAATTTCACGGCGCTCGGCCGCGAAATCGACCTGAAGGACGTCAAGTCGCCCACCTTCCTGCTGGCCGGGCTCGATGACGAGGTCGTGCCGGCTACGCAGGCGCTCGCGACCGCCAGCCTCATCGGCACGCCGCCGGCCTTCGTCGCAGCGGCCTCCGAGCCCAGCAACCATCTCGGCCTGTTCATGGGCGCGCGGATTCACGCCCATGCCTGGCCCCGGATCGCGGAATGGCTGCGCAACGACCTCTCCAGTGTGCTGGCGCGCAGCGCCTGACGGCCAGCGAAGCTGCAAATCCGTTATGCATGGTGGCGGATGGCCTGCACGGGGCCCGGTCGATGGGCTAAATAGAGTCCAGAGCCGGCCGCGGCTGGTCTGAAACGATTTAAGGGTACTGCGCTCGATGAGCTTCCACTCGATCTACGCCCACGGGTTTGCGCGCGTTGCGGCTTGCGTCACCACCTCCCATGTGGCCGATCCCGCGGCCAATGCGAGGGCGGTTGTCGCGGCGGCGAAAAATTGCGACGCGCAATCGGTCGCGGTGGCCGTGTTTCCCGAGCTGTGTCTGTCTGGCTATGCGATCGAGGATCTCGTCAAGCAGGATCCGCTGCTCGACGCGGTCGAGCGCGGGCTCGCCTCGATCGTCGAGGCCTCCACGGCGCTGATGACCGTGCTGATCGTCGGCGCGCCGTTGCGATTTGGCAATCGCATCTACAATTGCGCCGTCGTCATTCACCGCGGCGGCATTTTAGGCGTCGTGCCCAAGAGCTATTTGCCGACCTATCGCGAATTCTACGAGGGCCGGCATTTCGCCTCTGGCGCCGGTATCGCCAGAGAGACGATCGGGTTCGGTGGGGCGCATGCACCCTTCGGGACTGACCTGCTGTTTGCGGCCGAGGACGTCCCCGGCCTCACCATCGGCGTCGAGATCTGTGAGGACATGTGGATCCCGGTGACGCCGGCGTCCGAACTGGCGCTCGCCGGCGCGAGTGTGCTGATCAATCTGTCGGGCAGCCCGATCACGATCGGCCGGGCGCGCTCGCGCGCGCTGTTGTGCCAGTCGACTTCGGCCCGCTGCCTTGCGGCCTACGTCTATTCCGCGGCGGGGGCAGGGGAATCCACCACCGATCTCGCCTGGGATGGCCAAACTGCGATCTATGAGAACGGGGTGCTGCTGGCCGAAGGCGAGCGGTTCCGGCAGGACGGCCAGATCACGCTCGCCGATGTCGACCTCGACCTGCTCAGGCAGGAGCGCGTGTTGATGGGCACGTTCGACGACAACCGCCGGCAGCGCGAAGGCAGCTTCCGCAAGGTGACATTCGCCCTGAAGCCGCCGGCTGCCGACATCGGCTTCCTGCGCAAGGTCGAGCGCTTCCCATTCGTGCCGAGCGATGAAAGCCTGCTCGAGCAGGATTGCTACGAGGCCTACAACATCCAGGTCGCAGGCCTCGTGCAGCGCATGCGCGCGACCGGCACCAAGCGTGTCGTGATCGGCGTCTCCGGCGGTCTCGATTCCACCCATGCGCTGATCGTCGCCGCCAAGGCCGTCGACCTGCTCGGCCTGCCGCGCGAAAACATCCTCGCCTACACCATGCCGGGCTTTGCCACCGGCAGCGAGAGCAAGACCAATGCGCTGGCGCTGATGCAGGCGTTGCAGACCACTTCTCAGGAGCTCGACATCCGCACCACGGCCACGCAGATGCTGAAGGACATCGGCCATCCCTTCGGCAAGGGCGAGAAGGTCTACGATGTCACCTTCGAGAACGTGCAGGCGGGCTTGCGCACGGATTACCTGTTCCGCCTCGCCAACCAGCATGGCGGCATCGTCATCGGCACCGGCGACCTCTCCGAGCTCGCGCTCGGCTGGTGCACGTACGGCGTCGGCGACCAGATGGCGCACTATAATGTCAACGCCGGCGTGCCAAAGACGCTGATCCAGCATCTGATCCGCTGGGTGATCTCCTCGAAGCAGTTCAGCGGCGATGTGAACGGGACGCTGGCCTCGATCCTGTCGGCCGAAATCTCGCCGGAGCTGGTTCCGGTGAAGCCGGGCGAGAAGCCGCAGAGCACGGAAGCCTCGATCGGGCCCTACGAACTGCAGGATTTCAACCTGTTCTACACGCTGCGCTTCGGCCTGCGGCCGTCCAAGATCGCCTTCATGGCGTTTCAGGCCTGGAAGGACGTCGGGACGGGCGAATGGCCGCCGGCATTCCCAGCCGACAAGCGCAGGGCGTATGATCTCAAGGAGATCCGTGGCTGGCTTGAGGTGTTTTTGCGCCGCTTCTTCGCCTTCAGCCAGTTCAAGCGCTCCGCGATGCCGAACGGACCGAAGGTCTCGGCCGGCGGCTCGCTGTCGCCGCGCGGCGACTGGCGTGCGCCCTCGGATTCGAGCGCTGCGGCCTGGCTGGAAGATCTCGAGCGGAACGTGCCGAAGTAAGCGAAAAGGGCCGCCCAAAACGATTTCGCGCCGCGCGGCTCATACAGCCGGCGGCGCGAAATTGCGTTCGATGTAGAAAGCACGAGGTCCGGAGTGCCTAGGAGTCCGGACCTCGTAACCTTGCCCCAGCCTTTGATCCCCCGCCCCAGTGGCCCCCAGCCCCGTGGTGCGCGATCAGAGGGTGATGCCCTTGGAAGGCCGCCGATCGATGTGCGCGATGTACGTGAGATCGGACTAGGACTCCATTCCGGATCACTACGGACTCGATAGCGCTTGATTTCGCGCGCGCATGCATGCGTCTGCACGCGCCGCGCTCGCCGCTGCCTGAAATCGATGCAAGCGCGGGACGGATGTCCACATCTCCACGACGCTGCAGAACCTGCATTTCACGGGCCTGTCATTGAACTGGTCTAGCGCTGCTCCCCGTCATCGCTGACGGCCAAGGGAGCAAGCCATGTCGAAACCGGTGTTGGGCGCCGCACTATCGATCAAATCGATCCCCGCTCATCGCGACTGGCTTCTGGAACGACAACGCGATCTCGAAATCCAGGATTTTTTCCGCGCCGATCTGCTCGACGGCGACTGGCGCAGCGCCGCCACCGAAATCAAGCAGATGCTCTCAGGCCATACCGGCCGCCTCGGCATCCACGGCCCGTTCTGGGGCTTCAAGATCGACAGTCACGATCCCATGATCCGCCAGGCCGTCACCAAGCGCCTGCTGCAGGGCCTTGATACCGCTGAATTCCTCGGCGCGACGCAGATGGTGGTGCATTCGCCGTTCACGACCTGGGACCACAACAATCTCGATCTCTATCCGGACAACCGCAGCAACATCGTCGAGCGCGTCAAGGCGACGCTCGCCGAGGTGACCGCGCGCGCCGAAACCATCGGCTGCGAGATCGTCATCGAGAACATCGAGGACAAGGACCCGCGCGACCGCGTGCGTCTCGCCAAGGCGCTCGAAAGCAGCAAGGTCCGCGTCTCGCTCGACACCGGCCATGCCAACTACGTCCACATCTCCACGGGTGCGCCGCCGGTCGACTACTACGTCGAAACCGCCGGTGACATGTTGACGCATGTGCACCTCCAGGACACCGACGGTTTTGCCGACCGGCATTGGGCACCGGGCGAAGGCAACATTCCGTGGGTCGCCGTGTTCCGCGCGCTGGGTCGCCTCGCGTCGAACCCGCGGCTGATCCTCGAGCTCCGCAATCACGACGATGTCCGCAAGGGTGCAGCGCATCTCGCCGCGCTGGGTCTCGCCGAATAACCAGATCACAGCGGGCAGGGGTCATCGTCATGAGCAACATCAGCCGTCGCACCATCCTGAAATCCGGCGGCGCTGCCGCCAGCACGCTGCTCCTGCCGCGCTTTGCGATCGGGCAGGCCGACAATCGTCCGTCGGTGACGATCGCCGTCCAGAAGGTCACGAACGCCAATGTGCTCGACGTGCTGCGCGAGCAGTCCAATGTCGGCGAGCGCGTATTCTTCTCCTCGATCTGGGAAGGCCTGATCTCGAAAAACTGGCGCGGCAACCTCGAGGCGGTGCCGGGCCTTGCCACCGAATGGCGTCGTATCGACGACCAGACCGTCGAGGTGAAGCTGCGCCAAGGCGTGAAATTCCACAATGGCGACGAGCTGACGGCAGAAGACGTCGTCTTCACCTTCAGCCGCGAGCGCATGTTCGGCGAGACCGAAGCCAAGAGCCGCTCCACCATCCAGGCGTTTGAGAAGATCCCGATGCCGAAGCCCGGCAAGGAATTGCCGCCGGATGTGCCCGCGGTCGCCCGCCGCATCTGGCCGGACCTCGTCCGCGTCGATGCCGTCGACAAGTACACGGTGCGCTTCTACAACGCGACGCCCGACGTCACGATCGAAGGACGCCTGTCGCGCTACGGCTCCGACATCGCCAACCGCCGCGCCTGGGATGAATCCGCAAGCTATCTCGACTGGGCGCGCAAGCCGATCACCACCGGACCCTACAAGGTCGTCGAGCTCAAGCCCGACGTCTCGTTGACGCTGGAAGCGCACGACGAATATTGGGGTGGCCGTCCGCCGCTCAAGCGCATCCGCTTCCTGGAAGTGCCGGAGGTCGCAAGCCGCATCAATGGGCTCTTGTCCGGCGAATACCAGTTCGCCTGCGACATCCCGCCGGACCAGATCGCCGGAATCGAGAAGAACGCCGCCTTCGAAGTGCAGGGCGGCACCATTCCCAATCACCGCCTGACCGTGTTCGACAAGAACCACGCCCAGCTCGCCAATCCGCAGGTGCGCCGCGCCTTCACGCACGCGATCGACCGCCAGGCCATCGTCGACAGCCTGTGGGCCGGCCGTACCCGCGTGCCGAAGGGTCTGCAGTGGGAATTTTATGGCGACATGTTCAACGCCGACTGGAGCGTGCCGGCCTACGATCCCAAGCTCGCGCAGGATCTGTTGAAGCAGGCCAACTACAAGGGCGATCCGATCCCGTACCGCCTGCTCAACAACTACTACACCAACCAGGTCGCGACCGCGCAGGTGCTGGTCGAGATGTGGAAGTCGGTTGGCCTCAACGTCGAGATCGAGACCAAGGAAAACTGGTCGCAGATCATGGAGCGTGCGCCGACGCGTGCCGTGCGCGACTGGTCGAACTCCGCCGCCTTCAACGATCCCGTCTCCTCGCTGGTCGCCCAGCACGGTCCGAACGGCCAGCAGCAGCAGATTGGCGAGTGGACCAACGCAGAGCTGAACAAGCTCTCCGAATTCCTGGAGACCTCGACCGACCGCGCCGCGCGCAAGAAGGCGTTCCACCGCATGCTGGAGATCGCCGAGCGCGAGGACCCCGCCTACACGGTGCTGCACCAGAACGCGACCTTCACGGCCAAGCCGAAATCGATCAAGTGGAAGGCCTCGCCGGCGTTTGCGATGGATTTCCGCGCCGGCAATTTCGAGGCCTAGGCCGTGGCGCCGCTGGTCAGCATTCAGGGCCTCAGCGTTGCCTTCAACGGCGTGCCGGTCCTGCGCGGCGTCGATCTTACCTTGCAAAAGGGCGAGGCCTTGGGCCTCGTCGGCGAGTCCGGCTCCGGCAAGTCGGTGACCTGGCTTGCCGCGCTCGGCCTGTTGCCGCGGTACGCGAACGTCTCGGGCTCCGTGCGGCTCGACGGACGCGAGATTCTCGGTGCGCCGGCGTCCCAGCTCGACCAGGTGCGGGGCGGGCGGGTCGCGATGATCTTCCAGGATCCGGCCAGCGCGCTCAATCCGGTGCTGACCATCCGCAAGCAGCTCTGCGAGGCGCTGGCCTTGCATCGCGATCTCTCCGGCGAGGCCGTGAAGGCCGAAGCACTGCGGCTGCTCAATATCGTCGGTATTCCCGACGCGGCGCGGCGGCTGTCCGCTTATCCGCACGAATTCTCCGGCGGCCAGGTCCAGCGCATCATGATCGCGATGGCGCTCGCCGGAAATCCCGATCTCTTGATCGCGGACGAGCCGACCACCGCACTCGATGCGACCATCCAGGCGCAGATTCTGGAGCTGCTCTCCACCATCCGCCGCGAGATGAGCATGGCGATGGTCCTGATCAGCCACGATCTCGGCGTCGTCGCCGAGAACTGCGACCGCGTCGCTGTGATGTATGCCGGCCGCATCGTCGAGCAGGCGCCTGCCAACCAGCTCTTTGCCGATCCCGTGCACCCCTACGCGCAGGGCCTGATCGGCGCGCTGCCGCCACTTGACGGGCCGCGCCGCCGCCTCACCGCCATTCCCGGCACCGTGCCCGATCCCGCACACATGCCTGTTGGATGCGCGTTCGCGCCACGCTGTGCGCTGGCGGCCGGACCGTGCGGCCTCGCCGCGCCGACCCTCGCGCCCATCGCAAACGATCGCGCTGTTGCCTGCATCCGCGCCGAAGCCTCGCGCCGCGCGCTGCTCGGGATCGCCGCCGAATGAGCGCGCCGCTCGTCGAGGTGTCCTCGATCGCGCGCAGCTATTCCATGCGCTCCGGGATGTTCGGCCGCAGCACGGCCGTGCATGCCGTCGATGGCGTGTCGCTGAGGATTCCCAAGGGCGAGACGCTCGGCCTCGTTGGCGAGTCCGGCTCGGGCAAATCCACCACTGGCCGTATCGTGCTCGGCCTTGAGCCGCCCGATCGCGGTGAGGTGCGGTTCGACGGCAAGCCGATGGCCGCACCGGGAACGCCGGCGTGGCGTGCACAGCGCGCCCGCATGCAGATGATCTTTCAGGACCCGCTTGGCGCGCTGGACCGGCGCCTGCCGGTCGCGGCACAAATCCGCGAGCCGCTCGACATTCACGGCGTCGGTACGCCCGCCGAGCGCGAGGATCGCGTCCGCGAATTGCTGCGCGCGGTCGAACTGACGCCGGCGCATGGCGGGCGTTATCCGGGCGCACTGTCCGGCGGACAGCGCCAGCGCATCGTGCTGGCACGCGCGCTGGCGATGAAGCCGGACTTCCTCGTCTGCGACGAGCCGGTCAGCGCGCTCGACGTCTCGATCCAGGCCCAGGTGGTGAATTTGCTTTGCGATCTCCAGGCGCAGCTTGGGCTCACGCTGCTGTTCATCAGCCACGATCTGCGGGTCGTCAGGCAGATCAGCAACGTCGTCGCCGTGATGTATCTCGGCCGCATCGTCGAGATCGGCAGCGCCGATGATCTCTTTGCGCGCCCTGAGCACCCGTACACGCAGGCGCTGGTCTCGGCCTCGCCCGCGCCGGGCCGCCGCAGCGCGAGCCGCATCGTGCTGGCGGGCGATCCGCCGAACCCGGCGGCGCGGCCCCAAGGCTGCGCGTTCCATCCGCGCTGTCCGCGCGCGATCGCACGCTGCGCAAGCGAGGTGCCGACGCTCTTCGCCGTCGGCGGTGACCGCCAGGTCGCCTGCCATCTCGTGACCGGGCCGCAGGCCGAGACGCGGGACGCGGCATGATGGGGCGCTATTTCGCCATTCGGATCGGACGCGCGGCGCTGACGATCGTGCTCGTCGTGACTTTTGCCTTTGTCGTGCTGCGTCTCTCCGGCGATCCCGCGTTGATGATCTTGGGGCCGGAAGCGCCGCCTGAAGTCCTCGCCGCCTTCCGCAAGGCCTGGGGTCTCGATGATCCCATCTGGTTCCAGTATCTCGATTACTTCGGCGCCATCGCCAAGGGCGAGCTCGGTCGCTCCATGCGCGACGGGCGGCCGGCGATCGAGCTGGTGCTGGAGCGGATCCCGGCGACGCTGGCGCTGACGTTGCCGGCGTTCTTTTTCAAGGTTGCGCTCGGCATTCCCGCCGGCATCTACGCCGCGCTGCATCGGGGCTCGGGAATCGACCGCGCGGTGATGATGACGGCGGTTGCCGGCTTCACTGTGCCGAGCTTTGTGCTCGCGCTGCTGCTGGTGCTGGTCTTTGCCGTGCAGCTCGGCTGGCTGCCCTCGGGGGGACAGGACAGCTGGCGCCACGCCATTTTGCCAATCGTGACGCTCAGCCTCGGCGGCGCCGCCGTGCTGGCGCGCTTCACCCGCAGCGCCATGCTGGAGGTGCTGGGCCAGCCCTATATCCGCGCGGCCTCAGCCAAGGGCGTGCCGTGGCGCAAGGTCGTGACCTCGCATGCGCTGCCGAATGCGGCGATCCCGACCGTCACCATTCTGGGCTTCATGGTGGGTACGCTGATCGCTGGCGCGGTGGTGGTCGAGAGCGTGTTTTCCTGGCCGGGAGTGGGGCGGCTGCTCGTCGTTGCCGTCGCCAACCGCGACCTCGCCGTCGTGCAATGCATCCTGCTGCTGGTCGCGCTCACCATGGTCACGTCGAACCTGATCGTTGATTTCCTCTACGGTTTCCTCGATCCGCGCCTGCGAGCGAAGGGAGCACATGCATGACCGACGCGACGCTGAAGGACAGCGCCGTCCGCCGCCGCATCAGCCTGCCGGCGATACCGGTCTCGGTCGCGATCGCGGTCACCTGGATCGTCGTCATGCTGGTGATCGCGGCGTTTGCCGAGAAGATCGCACCTTACGGCTACACCCAGCTCGACCTGCGCCACCGGCTCTCAGCGCCCGGCAATGTCACGCATTGGCTCGGCACCGACGAGCTCGGCCGCGACGTGCTGTCGCGGCTGCTCGTGTCGATCCGCATCTCGCTGCTGATCGCATTCGGCGCGACCGCGATCTCGGCGGTCGTCGGCACCACGCTCGGCTTCCTCGCCGCGCATTTTCGGGGCGTGGTCGAGCAGTTCGTCCTGATGCTGACCGACTTCCAGGCCAGCATGCCGTTCCTGATCATGGCCCTCGCAGTGCTCGCCTTCTTCGGCAACTCGCTGCCGCTGCTCATCGGCCTGATGGGCCTGTTCGGCTGGGAGCGCTACGCCCGCATCGCCCGCGGCCTCGCCATCTCCGCCAACGCGCAGGGCTATGCGGCCGCCGTCCGCCAGTTAGGGGCGACGCCGACGCGGATTTACCTGCGGCACATCCTGCCCAACATCGCCTCGACCCTGATCGTCTCGACCACGCTGGTCTTCCCCGAGGTGATCCTGATGGAGTCGGGCCTGTCCTTCCTCGGCCTCGGCGTGCAGCCGCCAATGACCAGCCTCGGCAACATGGTCGGTTACGGCCGCGAGTACCTGACCCGCGCCCCCTGGATCATGCTGGCGCCGGCCACCACGATCGTCGTGACCACGCTGGCTGTCTCCGTGATCGGCGACTGGCTGCGCGACCGGCTCGATCCGACGCTGCAATAGGCCGCGCCGGGAGCAGGGGAGGCCTGCACGGGGCCAATCCGGGCCTGTCAGGGGCAAGTTCTCGTTGCGCCAGCCCATCCTGTGCGCTATCCGGCCGGAAAGGCCTGAGGCGGCTCCATATTTTCGCGCCCGGCCGATGCAAACCCGAGGACGGAAACCGCCATGCCAGCCTATCGCTCCCGCACCACCACCCACGGCCGCAACATGGCGGGCGCCCGCGGCCTCTGGCGCGCGACGGGCATGAAGGACGGCGATTTCGGCAAGCCGATCATCGCGGTCGTCAACTCCTTCACCCAGTTCGTGCCCGGCCACGTCCACCTGAAGGACCTCGGCCAGCTCGTCGCCCGCGAGATCGAGCAGGCCGGCGGTGTGGCGAAAGAGTTCAACACCATCGCGGTGGATGACGGCATCGCCATGGGCCATGACGGCATGCTCTATAGCCTGCCGTCGCGCGAGCTGATCGCCGACAGCGTCGAGTACATGGCCAACGCGCATTGCGCCGACGGCCTCGTCTGCATCTCCAATTGCGACAAGATCACGCCCGGCATGCTGATGGCTGCGCTGCGGCTCAACATCCCCGCTGTGTTCGTCTCGGGCGGCCCGATGGAGGCCGGCAAGGTCAAGCTGCAGGGCAAGACCAAGGCCGTCGACCTCATCGACGCCATGGTGGCGGCGGCCGACTCCAAGGTCAGCGACGAGGACGTCAAGGTGATCGAGCGCTCGGCGTGCCCGACCTGCGGCTCCTGCTCGGGCATGTTCACCGCCAATTCTATGAACTGCCTGACCGAGGCGCTCGGCCTGGCGCTGCCCGGCAACGGCACCGTGGTTGCGACCCACGCCGATCGCAAGCGCCTGTTCGTCGAGGCCGGTCACACCATCGTCGATCTCGTCCGCCGCTATTACGAGCAGGAGGATGCGTCCGTGCTGCCGCGCAACGTCGCGAATTCTAGGGCGTTCGAGAACGCGATGACGCTCGACATCGCGATGGGCGGCTCCACCAACACCGTGCTGCATCTGCTGGCCGCCGCCCATGAAGGGCAGATCGCATTCACCATGCAGGACATCGACCGGCTGTCGCGGCGCGTGCCGGTGCTCTGCAAGGTTGCCCCATCAGTCGCCGACGTTCACGTCGAGGACGTGCATCGCGCCGGCGGCATTTTGGGCATTCTCGGCGAGCTCGACCGCGCCGGCCTGATCGACACGTCGGTCTCGACCGTGCACGCGCCGACCATGAACGAGGCGCTGGAGCGCTGGGACATCAAGCGCTCCAAGAGCGAAGCGGTGCGCACGTTCTATCGCGCTTCGCCCGGCGGCATCCCGACCCAGGTCCCCTTCAGCCAGGAGCGCCGCTACGACGAGCTCGATGTCGACCGTGAGAAGGGCGTGGTGCGTAACCTCGAGCACGCCTTCAGCAAGGACGGCGGTCTCGCCGTGCTCTACGGCAACCTCGCGCAGGACGGCTGCATCGTGAAGACCGCGGGCGTCGACTCTTCGATCCTGACATTCTCCGGTCCCGCGCGCGTGTTCGAGAGCCAGGACGCGGCCGTCGAAGGCATTCTGGGCGGCAAGGTCACGGCCGGCGAGATCGTGGTCATCATCTATGAAGGCCCGCGCGGCGGCCCTGGCATGCAGGAAATGCTGTATCCGACCAGCTATCTGAAATCGATGGGCCTCGGCAAGGCTTGCGCGCTCGTCACCGACGGACGCTTCTCCGGTGGTTCGTCCGGCTTGTCGATCGGCCATCTCTCGCCGGAAGCAGCCGAAGGCGGCAACATCGGTCTGGTGCGGACCGGCGATCGTATCGCCATCGACATTCCGAACCGCAGCATCAACCTGGAGGTTTCCGACGAGGAGCTCGCCAGCCGCCGTGCGGCGGAGGAGGCAAAGGGCGATGCCGCCTGGCAGCCCGCCCCGCGCAAGCGCAACGTCTCGACCGCGCTGCAGGCCTACGCTGCGCTCACCACCAGCGCAGCTCGCGGCGCCGTGCGTGAAGTGAAGCGGCGCACGAAGTAGAAGCGACTTTGCGCAGGCGTGATCGCGAACCTCACGATCACGCGACGTGCATGGTCAACAGATTCTGAACGGCCGGCGAAAGCCGGCCGTTCGCATTAAGGATGCCTCGACGAACTTCGGCAGCCCAGGATTCTGCGGCATATACTGGCAGCGACCTTCGCAAATCCATTTTGGGCAACTGGGGCACCAAGCTAATGTCTCGTACTCTTGCTGTCGTTTTCTCCACGGCCGTCGCTGCTATTGCCATGACGACCGCGGCCTCCGCCGGCTGCTACAATTGCTACGCGCCGCCGCAGCCGTGCACGACCTGCTATCAACAGCAATACGTCGCGCCGCAATACCGCGCCGTCGACGAGACCGTGATGGTGTCGCCAGGTGCGACCGTCGCGCATCGCACGCCGGCGCAGTATCGCACCGTGATGGTTCCGCAGACCGTGATGGTGGCGCCGCCTGGTGTCCAGTACGAACGGATTCCGCCGCAATACGCCACGCGCCAGCGCGTCGAGATGGTCTCGCCGGGCTATTCCTATTACGCGCCGGTGGCGCCGAGCTGCGCGTCCTGCGGCTACTGAGCCAACGCAACAACAAGCAAGCGCAACAAACAGACCTCGCGCGGTGCCCCCAAAAGGGCGCCGCGTTTTCTTTTGCGGACAGAACCAAACGAGGCCCGGACATGGAGGTGAATCCACCCGGGCCTCGCGACCGGCGACACCCTGGGTGGCATCGCCAGTCCTGACCGAGGCTAGAGGACCAAACTGACGCGCGCCTGACAGGTCCCGTGCCAACGAAAAGGCAGGGCAGGCGGCGCGAGCAGCCCAACTTCGCGTTGCCTTGCGCGGCCGACTACGTTAAGCGACAGCCATTCCGGACCTGCATTCCGGACCTGGAAGGGTGGCCGAGTGGTTTAAGGCATCAGTCTTGAAATTCAGGAACGGCCATCCCGGTGTATGCCGACGCCAATCGTTTGGTTCATGGTCGAGCTGTGGCTACGAATGCCGGCGGGCTGATTTTTCCACACCCACGACCGGCAGTAGCTCGCGCTCAATCCGAGCCGCTAGGAATCGACAATTTGCGAGCTGCTTGGCGTCCGGCTTTGATGCGGCATGTCTCGCTCTATTCGACGTCACACACCAACGCACGCCGGCGGCCGGCCGACCAAGATCACCTTCGGCGAGATGCGCGAGATGGGTGTGCGCGGCGTCCTGGTCTACTGCCACTGCGGGCATCACATTGAGCTGAGTGCCGATCGCTGCCCGGACGAGCTGCGGCTGTCCGATCTCGAGCCGCGGTTTGTCTGCCAAGGCTGCGGATCACGCGGCGCTGACGTTCGGCCCGACTTCGAGCGGGGTAAGCCGCAGATTGCAGCGATGGGGTATCGGCAAACGGGGCCTAAAGACGGCCCCGGCCGGGGGGCTTTAAGGGTGATGTGGCCGGGGCCGCTGGAGGTTGCCTGATGAGATCACCAAGCTTCTCAGCCTAGACAAATTCCGCCCTTAAGCTCTGTTCGCCTTCAGATGTTCCTCCTCAGGGAACGCGCTGCCCATCAAGGTCTGCTTGATGAGGTGCGCTTGTTCTTCGGTCAAATTTTCCGCAAACTTCGTACCAATCAATGCCGAGCCTTTTCGTTGTCGATCGTACACCATCCAGCCCTTGCCACCCTGACGAACCAAAAATCTGGATTGCAAAGTGTTGTCGCTCATCGGGAACGAACCTGCCAAAAAACTCGACAAAGGGCGGCGGGGAACAACATGCACGTAGCTCGCTAGTTCCGCCGCCTCGTTTGAAGATGTTTTATCACCGCCACATCGTAGGTTGGTTCAGAGCCTTGCGACCCGCCGTTCTCAACACGTCGGTCGAAACTTGACCCTGTGCCGCGGCCTCAAGGAGCTTCGACGCAACGTGCGTTCTCGCACCGGTTTCGCTGACGGGGATATTTTCGCAAACCTCCTCAAGCACCGCTCTGAGGAGCGCAGTGGTTTCCATGTCGAACATGCATCAACCCCACAAAATACTAAGAGGACGGGGGACACCGCACGAGCGGAGTATGTTCGCTCGGCGGCCTCCCCGAAATGCATTCCAGTCTGGGCACTGAAATCCCAGCGTCCCATCTTGCCATTCCAATTTTAAGTTTTTGTGACCCGACGAGCCCTCGTTTCTTAGCGATGCTCTAGCGGCGTCAGGCGCATGGGCACATTTCCGGCGCCTGCTGCATCGCCTCGTCCGGGTCACCGTCCTCCCGGTCGCAGTCGTCGGCCCCAAGGTCAAGGGGCAGGCACCAAACCGAAACCTGCCGGTAGCTCCTTTCTTGGTTCGTCATCCGATCGAAAGAACCAAGCGACGGCTCCGAGTCGCCGCCTTCCTCTCGCTCGTCCTGCTCCTCGAGTTCGGTCATAACATAGGGATCGGACTGATCCAGGAAGGTGATCAGTCGATGGATCTCGGCGCGTGCCTCTTTCCTGAGTCTGGCGAGGTCGGTGAGGGCGGCTTGCCTCTGGCGCGTCCTGCAAGCAGAGGAGCTGCTTCGTCTTGGCGTGCGCGGTGACGACGACCGGCATGTGGTCACCGAGGCGGACGGTTCACCGCTCCAGCCCCGCAGCCTCACGCATGCGGTTTCTGAGTTCCTGAAGGAATGGCGCGTCACTTCTGCACGGCCTCCGGCACAGCCACGCCAGCCACATGCTGGCCTCAAACATCCATCCCAAGATCGTCCAAGAGCGGCTAGGCCATTCCTCGATCGCGATCACGATGGACATTTTACAGCCACCTGATGCCGAACGTGCAGGGTGGGGCCGCGGCGGCGGTTGACGACGCCATGCGTGCCGCCATAAAGAAGCGAACCGACGACGTTGGGTAGCAAAGCGGTAGCAGAGTCCACGAAACGTTCTCTGCGAAGCGACGAAAAGCTAAACAATTTCAAAGTCCGGAAGGGTGGCCGAGTGGTTTAAGGCACCGGTCTTGAAAACCGGCGTGCCCGCAAGGGTACCGTGGGTTCGAATCCCACCCCTTCCGCCAGTAAATCAATTTAAGCAACTGAAATTATTGTAGAAATTAAATTGTTTGCGCCGACGGCCCTAGCGCGGGCCCTAGCAAATGTTTAGTCGTCTTCCTCGCCGGTGGATGATCCCAAGAGGAGAGTGATGCCATGGAAGAAATGCCGCTCAAAACCGCTGAAGAGCTTGAGGCAGAATGCCTCCGCCTGCTTCACGCGAACATGACAACGCGGGAGATCCAGCGCGTCGGGATAGTCCGAACTCATGCCGACGGCAGCGGGCCGAATTGGACGTATAACCAACTCTATCCCGAGCCGACGCCGATCGGAAAACACGATGCGCATGGCATCATCGCGTCTGTTGCTGGCAAGTGGGCGCTCGTTGCCTGACGGCTAGGATCGCCCCGCCAACACCCTGGTGCCATACGCAGCCCGGCAAGGCTGTTCGGCGGGAGTTCTCACGCGCTCGACGGCTATACCGCAGCGGCGTGGCGAAGCCTCGATTGACTCTCACCTGTGAATAACTGCGCCTATTAACCCCGCGCCGCTTTGACGATGGCATCCTCGTGGCCCGCGCGAATCGGAGCTGCCTACCATGCCTGACGACACCAAAAAGTGGCAGGATCATCCGGTCCTAATTGCGATCTGCAGCGGCGCTGCTGCGCTGATTTTCGCGCAGACTGTGATCTTCCCAACGATGACGGCGTCGCTTCAAAACGAAGTAACGGCGGCGCGCTCCCAAGCGCAAGAGGTTGCGACTGTAAAGGAGCAACTTAAGAAAGCGACCGACGAAACCGCGAAGGCCAAGCTTGACCTCAAAGCAGCCCAGCTCATCAACGTGTTCTCGGCGGGCAACCCTTATCCAATTGGCTTGGATAAGGTTAGGATCGGAGACGGCCTCGACGCTATCCTCGGGAATTTTCCTGAGGCATCCGTCAAGAAAAATACGCCGTCCTATTGGTCCGTTAATCTGGACCACGCGGCGTTTAGGGAGGTTGTGTATTATTTTGATCAGCCGACGTCGAGGAACTTGAAGGACAGAAGAATCCGAGCTTTGCTTTTTTTCACAAGTGACCGATCTTCCGGGGTTATCCGCGGAAAATTAACCGCAGCCCTCGGCAATCCTTCCATATCAGGTCCAAAACCGGATTGTGTTGTGTGGACGTTGAGCAATGACCTTTTCGTTAGAGCGGACGCCTCCGATTCGCTCTTTATTGCAAACACCCCACCGAGTTGCACTGTCGAGGAGAAGTAGACCAGCGTTGCCGGGCTCCTGATGCCCGGGAGGCGGCCGCGCTGCTCAAGGCAGCACGGCCGCCTCCCATTCCGCGATCGTTGATGCATCACGACAGTCGGTGAGGAGCTGCGGGCTACAGCTTGTTACCGCCCACGCGATTGTGAGCTTGTTACCGACTAGCCTGCAGGCTCGTCTTTAGGTTAGTCCGTATCCGTCCAGAAAGTGCTTTGCCGTCCATGATCCGGGTTTGACCGGGTCGGAAGGCGACGTCATGCAAGAACAACAGCCCTTAGCGCCACAGCCCGTAGCGCAGATGGCGTTCTCGGTCCCGGCAGCCTTCAAGGTTGCGGGTGTCGGGCGCACCAAGCAGCGGGCCGGTCTGCCCGAGGGGGACAACCACAGCAGGGTTGAGCATTGGCATTGGCATCCGATCATCGATAGCTACCGAAAGGCGATCGCCAGGCTATTCTTAACTCCGGCTCACAGGCTGTCGGACGTCGCATGGAAGCAAAAGGCGCTGGCGGCTGAAGAGCACAAGCACACCGACTTATCGAGCGAGCGGATCGAGGCCGCAATCTCTCACGATATCGAATTCCTGGCTGCTCATCCGGCGCGCCGCAAGCGGGAGCGCTCGGCATGAAGCGTCGGCGCCGAGCTCACAGAAAGCGCGACCGGCAAAGGCTGATGGCGCACCGCCGGCGGCTGAAGCGATAAGAGCGGGGGCCGCCGGTTCACGCTGGCGCGCCTTTTTGCCGCCGTGGGGCGGCGATCGGTGATTGACCCGAACCTTGCCTTAGGGCACGAGTGGGTCTTTATCAGTGCATTCTTTGTGAGATGATTGTGGGTTATGAATCTACTCCCGTCTCGGTGGCGAGGCGCTTCGCGGTTTATTCGTTAGGAATTGCAGGCGGCGTGGGGCTCGCGCTGGTCGTCATCTTGGGCCTGTTTGACGAGGCTATCGAGATGCGATTGTACAGGAATTGCTTGAGGGCTTACCCGGAGCAATCGTTGGCCTGCCTAACCGAGGAACGTGCAGTGCGATTCGGATTTTACGTTCCGTAGCGTGCTCGCCGCCAAATGCGACCGAGGTGCGTCCGTGCCAACAAGGAGCGCGAGAACGTCGGTCGCGAGGCAGCCAGAAGAACCGTGGCTAGGACCGTAGATTACGAGCAGCGCAGCCGAAATAGGCGAGCAATTTCAGCAAAGTTGACAGGACACCCTTCCGCCAGTACCGCCGGACCGGCCGCTAATATCCGCGTCGCTCCTGCAACTTCCTTGTCCCAGGCTGCGCCTGCTGCCTGAATCTCACCCGTGGATTGATGTCACACGTCGTGTTCCACCGGCCGGATGCCGAGGCCAAGCATTGCTCCCGGGTCACGTACATGCACTCGCCGGGCCAGCCGAGATCGTCGCCAACGACACACCAGGGATAATCGCGCTCTGCGTGCGCAGCAGGAAGAGATCCCAGAAGGATCAGCAGGGCCAGGACTGTGGTACGCATCTCGGGTCTCCAGGGATGACGCCCTCAAAGAGAGCTTTGAGGGGGCCGAAGCCAATGGCCGGTCTGGGCCTTTGGTTCCTGCGGAGCCCGTAGCTCACCCGCCCGGCCGGGGCACGTCAAATCACACCCGCGCCATTTGCCCAGACCAAGAGGCAGCACGGCAGGATCTGTCGGAATTACGTTGATAGTGCTGTCGCCGCAAATCGGAATCGATCACCGGGGATGATGATCGGTCTAGTCTGGCATCGATGGCTGATCGCCAGTTCGCCGACGGCCGCCCTCAAGCCAGGAAGCAAGCCCAGGCGTGAGCAGTTGCCTCACGCGTGCCTCATCGACGGCGATGTCGAGCGGATCACCGGAGACAGGACTAAACTGCATACGCAGCACCATTGTAGCAGATGAGCCGGCCCAACAGGAAAAGCCGCAGCGTGGTTCCAGCCCCCACTGCGGCTATCCCGGTAAAATTAGCAATTGGTACTCAAATCTCTCCGGTGTTCTCACAGTAGAACACCCCGTTCCGAAAATGGATTCCGTAAGATTACCGAACTCCGATCTTCTGCGTACTGTCTCTCAGGGGAGGGCATGCACAGGCGCTTCCAGCACCAAGCTCCCGGCGGCCGCTTCAATTGCGGATCAGAGCGTGGGGCCTTTCGTTTTGGAAACAGATTGCTCAGCCGTGTTGTGGCGGTCGGATCTGCTCCAGTCCATTCTCGATCGCTCGGAGGTCCTCAAGGATAGCATCTCGAGACCGAGCCGCGTTGATGCTGGACGCGGACTGTAGCGGTTTGAGCAATTCGCGCCGGAGCTCTCGCATATTCTCCAGAGCTTGCCGGTTCTTCAAACGTACCAGGCCGTGTGAAAATCCCGTAACTTGGGGCACTCCGGCGCATTTCAACGGCTGCCGCGCTTCTAATTCGGTGGAACCGATCTCCTGTCATCTCAGTGGCAACCAGGAGCTTCATGTAGGCGCTGATTTGGTCGCAGAGGCCGGCCTTACGCCTGCATCGCCTCCAGCAATCCGCCGACGCCCACGATCATCATCACGCGCTTCATATTGTAGGCGAGCACGTTGAGCGCCATCTCGGTGGCCACCTTTGACAGATTTTTCGTGAGAAAGTGCGTTGCTCCCATCCAACACTTCATCGTGCCGAACGGATGCTCCACTGTCTGACGGCGGACACCCATTGAACTGGGGTTGTGGTCGAGCCGATCCTGAACCTTTTCCAGAACAGCCTCATGCTCCCAGCGTGAGATGCGGCGCTCGGGGCCGGTCGTGCACTGAGCTTTTAGTGCGCAGGTCTTGCAGGAGCTTGTCCAATAGCGGCGCAATGTCTTTCCGTCCTCTACGTTCGCATAGTGATAAGTTAGCCGCTCGCCGGCGGGACAGCGATAAACATCGTCGGCGGCGACATAGACGAAGTCCTGTTTGCCGAAGCGGCCAGCAGCTTTGGCGCCCGAAGTCATCGGCTTCGGCAACGTCACCGTAATGTCGGCTTCCTCGCAGGCCTTGATCTCCTCTCCATCGTAATAGCCGCGATCTGCCACGACTTCGAGCGTCTCGACAGCCATCTCATCGCGAGCCTGCCTGGCCATGTTGGCGAGTTGGTGGCGGTCGGTACCCACGTTGGTCACCTCATGAGCCACAATGAGATGATGCTGCGTATCAACTGCAATCTGCACGTTATAGCCCACGATCCCGGTGTCCTTGCCGCTTGTCGCCATCGAGCGCGCGTCAGGATCGGTCAGCGAGATCTGCTTGTCCTCACTCTCCATCATCTCCGCATTGATCGCGTTGAGCCGGACGATCTCCTCCTTGAGCTTCTCGATCTTGCCCTTTAACCGCTCAACCTTCGCCTCTGGCACCGCGTCGCCATGCCGATCGGCGGTCTCGAGCTGCGAGAGATAGCGGGCGATGCTCTCATCGATCCGCTCAAGACGCCGCTTCATCTTGGCCTCGGTGAAGTTCTTGTCCCGCGCATTGACAGCCTTGAACTTCGATCCGTCGATGGCGACGCTCGCTGCAACAAGCAGATCAAGCTTGCGGCACAGCGCGACGAACTCGCGGCAGACCTCACGAATGGCCCTGCCATTGTCCTTGCGGAAATCCGCGATGGTCTTGAAGTCGGGCGCCAACTGCCCGGTCAGCCAGATCATCTCGATATTGCGCTGGCATTCCCGCTCCAGGCGTCGGCTCGACGGCACGCGATTGAGGTAGCCGTAGATGTAGAGCTTGAGCATAACACCAGGGTGATAACTGGGTCGGCCGGTGTCGAGTGGCTGGACACCGACAAACCCGAGCTTGTCGAGATCGAGACCGTCGACAAACACGTCGACCGCTCGCACCGGATTGTCCTCGGCCACATAGTCGTCGAGCGATGCCGGAAACAGTGTGCTTTGCCCGCGATCCAGCCCTTCAACAAAGCGCTTCATCTGATCCCCGCAAAAAGCTTCGGGAATCTTATCGCGCGAATCACAGCAAACAGAGCCTTTTCACACAGCCTGGTACATAAGCGGACACGATCGATTCAATGCTCGCTGGCAATTTGTACCTCCAATACGCAGTTGTAAAATGGGGGCATCATAACCCATCCGGGAAAAAGTGTTATGTACATTTTAGGTAGAGGGCCCGCCCGCCAGCCCCAACGGCGCCCCTCCCTCAGCACGCTGACGTGCATTAAGTTCCGCTAAATACGAAGGCCGCAGCGATTGAGTGCGCTGCGGCCGTCGCATTTGTCGATCCGCGGACCAAAGAAATGCCCGCGCAGGGCGGCGGGAGAGGTTAAGGCGCTCGCTCCAGCACGAAGGCGCGACGACGCGAGATATCCTGCGGAGCGTTAATGACTGAGTAACCGTTTTTGTTAAGGCGCAAACGCGCACTGGGAATTCGGCTTCGTTAACACCGCAATGCGAATTGGCTTCTTATGGAAAGCCATCTTTGACAAATTGCGGATACAAACGCTGAGGTGCAAATCTCCGAGTACAAATCTCGGGCAACACCCGAATCCGGTTCAACCTGAAGAGCCGTCGAGGCGCCTGGTTCGTAAGATCGCCGAGAGATCAGAGAGCAGCAGCGCCTATCATGCTAAATCGATATTTCTCCATCTACTTCGGCGCCCAGCTGATACCGGCGGTGATCGGTTTCCTCTCGATCACCGTGTTCACCCGATTGCTCAACCCGCTGGAATACGGCGTCTATGTCGTCGGAATGAGCATCGCGGGAATCGCGGGGTCGGTGTTTTTCGCGTGGATACGATTGTCGGTCGTGCGCTATCAGGCCATATCCGCGGACATAGACTTTCGCGGAACTGCGTTGGTTGCCTTTGGTGCGACGGCGGTGTTGGTTTTTTGCGGCGTTCCCGCTGCGGTCGTGCTTCTCGGCCGAGACGTCGATATCTACGTGCTATGCGGTAGCATTTTTGTTGCGCTCGGCGTCGGTGCATTCGACATCACGCAGGAGTTTTGCCGCGCCAACCTGAAGCCGGTTCGTTATGCGGTCGTCGGCATTTCTCGCAGCGTGCTGGGCTTTGCGATCGGATGCCTTGCGATCGGGATCGGTTGGGGAGGGCTCGGGCTTCTTGCAGCGGTCGGACTGAGCTTTCTCATCGGAGCGTTGGCGTCTGGCCTGGACGGTGGGACATGGCTCAACACCTATCGACGCGAACATTTGATCAAGTTCGCTCGCTACGGACTGCCGCTCTCCGTCGGTGGATTGTCGTTTGGGCTTTACAGCGTCAGTGACAGGCTGGTCGTGGCCTATCTGCTTGGCGAAGACGCTGCCGGGCATTACGGCGTGGCCACCGATCTTCCGCGCCAATTCATGGTGATGCTGGGATCGAGTGTGGCCGCGGCGACCTTTCCTATCGTCTTCCGCACGCTGTCTGAAGAAGGCATTGCTGCGACGCGCGCGCGATTGAACGAGAATGCCGAATTGCTGCTGGCCGTTGTGGTGCCGGTCGCCGTCTGGCTCTCATTCGCCGCGTCCCAGGTTGTGGGAACCCTGGTTGGGGCGGATTTCAGGGCAAGCATCCTGCCGCTGCTGCCCGTGCTTGCGGTGGCACGGCTGTGCGGGGTCATCAACCAGTTTTATGTCCAGATCAGCTTTCAATTATCCGAACGATCGGCGCTGCCGATTTTCCAGTCGGTCGTGACCCTGGCGCTCAGCATCGCACTGATGTTCCCATTGGTTGCGAGGTTCGGCTTGATGGGCGCGGCGTATGCCGCGCTATTGACCGAGGCCACGGGGCTGGTGCTCGGGATACTGCTGGCGCGCCGCGCCTTTCGGCTTCCACTCGAGCCGCGCCGGCTGGCCAGGGTGCTCGCTGCCGCGGTCGCGATGGGCACAGCGATCTGCGCGGCGAGGATCGCGGTGGGCGGCACTGGCTTGCCGTCGCTGCTGATCGTCACGACAGCCGGGGGACTCGCTTATGCGGGCGCGGCCTGGTTGTTGAATGTCGTTCACGTGAGAACGGCGATGATGTCATGGCTTCGCCTGCGAACGGCGAGTTGATGGTGGTTTCCGGCGCGGTGCCGCAGTTCACCGGCAAGGAGAGATAAAATGCAGGTGAGATCCGCGCTTCAGATCAATTTGCATCCGCTGGACGTGCGCCATGCGGTCCACACACTTCCGCATCAGCTCGACGTGTGGGGCGATCAGGTCGATCGTATCGTATTCACGGTTGATACTCGGCAGAGCAAGAGCGGCCGCTACAGCGGTACGGCTTACGACGAGAGCCGTGCACGCCTGTTTGCACTCCTGGAGGCAATCGCGCGGCAGTCACCGAAGGCGGAAATTGCCGAGGTTGACTATTCGCCGGCGGCGCTCGAGTCGGTACGGCAGCGCTATTTCTCGACGAGCCGCGCTCATCCGCAAAAGGCCTTCGATGGCGGACCGTTCCACGCCTACTTCTACGGTCTGCTGAAGACGGACGCGGAATATGTGGTGCATATGGACAGCGACATGCTGTTCGGCGGCGGCAGCCAGGTCTGGCTGGAGGAGGCGATCGGCTGGCTGAGGGCGACGCCGGATGCGCTGTTCGCCGGACCACTTCCCGGTCCGCCCCGCGCTGACGGCACACTCGGCGATTTGCATGGAGCGTTTCCGGGGTTGACCGGTATCCAACCACCTGAGCGGCTGGCCGCGGCTTATCCGGCTTACCGCTTTCGCAGCGTGAGCACGCGCATCTTCGTTCTTGATCAAGGCCGGTTCGATGCATCGGTCAGGGCGCTGGACCTGGTGCGTCCAAATCTCCGACGCCGGATCCGCGCAAGGTTGTTTCGCCAGTCGCCGCTGTCGATGCCGGCCGAGGAGATCATCAGCGCCGCCATGATGCGCAAGGGACTTTCCCGAATCGACTTTCTCGGCTCAGGAGCCGGGATCTACTCGCTGCATCCGCCGTATCGCACGGACGCATTCTATCAGGAATTGCCACACCTGATCGCACGCATCGTGGCCGGTGCGATCCCGGAAGCCCAGCGGGGCGACTATGATGTCAATTCAAGCATGTTCGACTGGACGGAGGCACTTCGGCAGAAGACCGCCGGTCGTCGCCTTGCCCGCGCCGCACGCGCGTTGCTGTCGAGCTAAGCATCGCGTCTCGCCTGGCGATGACGGCCCGGCTCCGTCGTTGCCAGGGCGGCTGCACCCGCGAGTCGAGCGGCAGTGCTGACACGGGCGGCCGGCGCGCAAGTCGTTGATTCGACAAGCGCGGGCTACTGTGCATGGGGTTGTTTTCGATGTTTGGCGGGCGAGCGTCTCGAATGGGATCGGGCCTCTCGCGTGGAACCTTTTCCTCACGGCCGCGTTATTGCGCCATGACAGAAGATCTTTCTTACCGACGCAAACCCCTGACCCCCGAACAGCGCCAGGCGCGCGATGCGGCGCGCCGCGTCGAGGCCGAGAAGGCCATGCGCGACCATGAGGCGGCGCAGAAGGCATTTTATGAGAATCGCGAACGGCTGAAGGCCGAGCGGCTGGCCCGTGAGGCGGCTGCGGCCAAAGCCTGATGGCTGACAAGGACCCATCGGTCAGGAATCTCCAACCCGCGCGTCTCCGGTTCAGGATCAGGGGCGCGCGGTTGTCGTTGCACGCTTGCCATGCGCTGGTCCGGGCCTGACGGCTGTCGCCGTCAAGGTCCGACCGGCGACTTGACGGCGTCCGCCTTCGGTCGGATGATTCAAATCATCCTCAATTGGCGAGAACCACGGAGACATTCGCTCCCAGTTGGTATCCCATCAGCGTAAAGCAATTGGAGCTGACCATGACCACGTTCGACAAGCGCGAGCAGGGCTTCGAGGCCAAATTCGCCCATGACGAGGAGCTCATGTTCAAGGCCGCGGCCCGGTCCAACAAGCTGCTCGGGCTCTGGGCCGCAGACCAGCTCGGGCTCGGCGGCGATGCCGCGTCGGCTTATGCGACGGCGCTGGTCACGGACAATGTGGCCAACCAGACCGTGGACGAGACCCTGAACAAGGTGTCGAGCGATCTCGCCACGAAGGGAATTTCGCGGGAGCAAGTTGCGCGGAAGCTTCAGGAATGCCTGCATCAGGCCGTGGCGCAGCTCGCAGCCGCAGCGAGCAAGGCTAGCGAGTGATCTTCACTTGATCTTCACTCGGCACTTTTGCGCGAGGCTGCGTCGCTGAACTTGTCGACGAAGACGATCCCGATCGCCGAGACCACAAAGGTGAGGTGGATCAGCACCTGCCACATCACGCCGCTCTCGGTGAAGCTGGCGCGGTTCGAGCCGAGATTGCCGGCCTCGATGAAGGCGCGCAGCAGCGCGATCGAGGAAATGCCGATGATCGCCATCGCGAGCTTGATCTTGAGCACGCTGGCGTTGACGTGGCCGAGCCATTCCGGCTCGTCGGGATGGCCCTGGAGGTCGAGCCGCGACACGAAGGTCTCGTAGCCGCCGACGATCACCATCACCAGCAGGTTGGAGATCATCACGACGTCGATCAGCGCCAGCACGCTCATCATGATCTCCTGCTCGGTGAAGTCGAGCGCGTGCGATGCGAGGTGCCAGAGCTCTTTCAGGAACAGCACGATGTAGACGCATTGCGCCACGATCAGTCCGAGATAAAGCGGCAGCTGCAGCCAGCGCGAGCCGAAGATGATCATCGGCAACAGGCCGAGCCGCGGCAAGGGCGGGCGGGGTCCGGTCGTGGTTTCTGGCTCTACCGACATTCAGCATCCACACATTGAGATGATCTCGCTATCCTGTAACCCGAGCAGATGGCTGGCGGAAGACGTGGCCGTGCTGACGATGTGGCCGTGCTATCGTGCGGGCTTGGATCGGGAGGCTGGCAGATGTCTCGCAGCTTTGGCTGGGCGATTGGGAGGATTGCGATCGCGGCCACGATGATGCTGGACGCCGGCACGGCCCAGGTGTCGGCGACACCGCTGACGCCGTTCCGCTATGAGGCGCAGGCGCAGCGCCATTGCCCCAGCGACAAGGTGGTGTGGCTGGATTTCAAGAAGGGCGTCTACTACCGCAAGGGCCAGAAGCTCTATGGCCAGGGATTTGATGGCAGCTTCGTCTGCGAGACCGAAGCCCGCGACAGCCTCTATCGCAGGTCGCCGCTGGGCTTGCGCTGAGCAGCGCGGGCTTGAGGGCGAGCGGCTAGTTCTGGTTCGGTAGCTTCACCGGCACGTGCGGGGAGTTGCTGATGACCCGGGGGCTTCCATCGGGATAGGTCCGGCCGCCGCGGATCAGCGATTCCAGGACCAGGAAGAATTTCTCGGCTAGCATGTGCGTCACCCCAGTTGGTGATGGCCTCGTGAAAATGAGTCGAGGCGCCGACGCGAAAATTCAATCAACTAAACGGGAGCGGGGCAATCCCGGACCAATACGCATACTGCGTCGCAGGAAGGCAGCTGTTGCGAAAATACGAAGTGAGGATTAGCCGAAGGCCAGCGCGACGAGGCTCGAGCAGAGCAGGACCAGACCGCCTGCGGTCAATGCCAGAAAGCCGTCGGATACGAGGTCATGTTTGCGCATGGGACACCTGTTGCTCTCGTCTTCGATGCTCGATCGGATCGATTTAAAATTGTCCGAACGTGCCGCCATGAAGAGGTGATGCAATGTCGCCCGCGCGAGTGCCGTCAGGCCCTCGTGCGGTAGCCTTCAAACGCATGGGCCAGGAAGATCCCCGCGCTTACCAGACCCATCAGTGCCGAAACCGTCTCGATCATCGTTAAATTCCAATCCCGCCCCTGCACGCGAGAAAACGCGGGCGGCCTTGCACAGTCAAAAGAATTCCGGTGAAGCCGGCGATATCAGGGGTGGAGTGAGCTTTTGGCGCAACAGCTTGTGCGGGACTGGCACAGAGAAGGCGGTGCTGGAGCCCTCGCGCTCGGTAGATCAACGGAGAATGCCAAACGTCCTGTTTACCATCCCAGCGCGAACGCTGTGGGCTCCCCATTTCCGCCGTGTTCGGGTTGCGTTATCGTTACCGCCTCTGAGACGGTGGTGGGCCGCCTCGGAGCTTAAGGTCCGGAAGGCACTCCCCGTGGCAAGCGGGTTGGGTCCGTCTCCGGCGGAATGGTATTTGGGGCGAATGGGGATCCGACGGTCAGATTCGGTGGTGCGGGCCGCGCGGTGCGTTGCGGCGGTCGCCACCTGCCTAGCGCTCGCCAATTGCGCCTCGTCCAACAAGTTCGCCAGCAGGGTCGACCCCAAATACGGCGTGTCCTCGAGCCCGCGAGTCGTGGCCTGGGGCGATCCTGTCCCCAAGGGCGGCGGCACCTACCGCGTCGGCAAGCCCTATATGGTCGCGGGCCGGACCTACGTGCCGGAGGAGGACGTGAACTACCGCGCCGAGGGCATGGCGTCCTGGTACGGCGACGATTTCCATGGCCGCCAGACTGCCAATGGCGAAGTGTTCGACATGGGCTCGCTCACGGCGGCGCATCCGACCCTGCCGATGCCGTCCTATGCGCGGGTCACCAACCTGTCCAACGGCAAGTCGCTGGTCGTCCGCGTCAATGACCGCGGGCCCTATCACGGCAACCGCCTCATCGACGTCTCGAACAAAGCCGCCGAACTGCTTGAATTCAAAGGCAATGGCGTCGCCAGGGTCCGCGTCGAATACGTCGGCCGTGCGCCGCTCGAAGGCTCCGACGACCGCCAGCTGATGGCGACCTTGCGCACCGGCGTTCCGGCGCCGTCGCCCTCGATGGTCCGGATCGCCTCGGCCCGGCCGTTCGTGCCAGAGCTATCGTCGAGCCGCAGCGCTATCCGTGGCGAGGTCCCGATGCCGGAGGGACGGCCCTATAGCCTCGGCAACACGTCGGCGACGTCGCCTCGCTGAACGCGACCACGGAGATGTCGGCCTCGAGCCGCAGCCGGGGCCGGGCGTTCCAGAATGCCCGCCAAGTGTCCTATGACGAGGACGGCCGCTACGCCGCCGAGAGCCGTCCCGCGGCGTCCGATGACGGCGCAGCCGAAGCCCGCAGCATCCTGACCGGCCGCGGCCTCTACTAACTACCGCTAGCGCGACCCGCTTCGCGCAGGAATCCGACCAGTGCGGCGTTGACCTCGTCGGGTCGCTCCTGCTGCACCCAATGGCCGGCGCCATCGATGATCAGCTTTCGCGTGAGATTGGGCAGCACGCGCTCCAGCTCGTTGACGCGCTTGGCGCCGATCAGGCCGGTGATGACGGCGTCTTGCTCACCGGCGATGAAGAGGGAGGGCTGGTGGATCTGCGCGTCCTGCCAGGGCGCGGTCAGCTCCCAATTGCGGTCGAGGTTGCGATACCAGTTCAGCCCGCCGCGGAATCCCGACTTGCGGAAGCTTTCGGTGAAATAAGCCAGATCGGCCGCGCTCAGCCACGCCGGCAGCGGCTCCTCGGCGCTGGCATGGCCGAGAAAGCCCTTGCCCTCCTGCACGAACATCGCGGCGTTCGGATCGGCAAGTCCGCGGCCACCGAGCACGCTGCGCATGGTGCGGGCGACGTCTTGCTCGAACTCGGCCTCGGCGACGCCGGGCGTCTGAAAATACTGCCAGTAGAAATTGGTGATGCCGCCTTGGCGTAACAGTTCGAGCGGCTTGCCGCGTCCGCGGAATGGCGGCGGCACGCTCAGGCCTGCGACGGCCGTAAAGATATCGGGGCGGAACAGCGCCGCATGCCAGGCGACCGGCGCGCCCCAGTCGTGGCCGACCACCATCGCCTTGGTCGCGCCGAGCGCCTGGACCAGGCCGACGACGTCGCCGACGAGATCGAAGATTGAATAGGCGGTCGCGTCAGGGGGCGCAGCACTCTGGCCGTAGCCACGCATGTCGGGGGCCACGACATGAAAGCCGGCAGCTGCGAGCGCTGGGATCTGGTGCCGCCAGGAATAGGATAGTTCCGGCCAGCCATGGCACAGCACCACCAGCGGCCCCTGGCCGGCCTCGCGGATGAAGAGGTCGATCCCATTGGCCTTGATCACGCGCGTGGTGGACATCGCTTTTCCGCCTTGTTTCAGGGGTTTGGTCGAGAAAGATCAGGTGGCACGATAGGGGCGCGACGAGAATCGTGCAATCTCGGGGGCGAGCACCGATCCTCGTGTTGTTCGCACCGGTTCCAACTGTTAGAACGCCGCCCTCAGGGCTTCGCCATGGCATTTCGTCTCATCTCGCTCCGTCATACCGGATTCACGGCCGGAGCATTGGCGCGCGGGCTGGTCGCGGCGGCTATCGCAGTCAGTCTCAGCTGGGGCGGGGTGCTCTACGCCGCCAACCAGAGCGTCCAGGGCGCCAAGAAGACCGAGGATGCCGGCTTCGACGGCGATGCCCCCACCGCGATCCTGATCGAGGCCTCCAGCGGCAGCGTGCTGTTCGAGAAGAACGCCGATGAGCTCCGCGCGCCCTCCAGCATGATGAAGCTCGTAACCGCGGAGGTCGTGTTCAACGCGATCAGGAAGGGCGACGTCAAGCTGACCGACGAATACCGGATCAGCGAGAACGCCTGGCGCAGGGGCGGCGCGCCCTCCGGCGGCTCGACGATGTTCGCGGCCATTAACAGCAAGGTCTCGGTCGACGACCTCTTGCATGGCGCGATCATCCAGAGCGGCAACGACGCCTGCATCGCGCTCGCCGAAGGCATCGCCGGCAACGAAAAGATCTTTGCATCCGATTTCATGACCAAGCGCGCTCGCGAGCTCGGCCTGACCAAGTCGACCTTCGCCAATTCCAACGGCTTGCCCGACCCCGGCAACAAGATGACGGTGCGCGAGCTGGGCATGCTCGCCCGGCACATCATTTTGGACTTCCCGGAATTCTACAAACTGTTCGGCGAGAAGGAATTCACCTGGAACAAGATCCGCCAGCCCAACCGCAATCCGCTGCTCAATTCGTTGGAGGGTGCCGACGGCCTGAAGACCGGCTATACCAAGGAAGGCGGCTACGGCATGGTCGGCTCGGCCGTGCAGAACGGCACGCGGCTGATCGTCGTCGTCAACGGGTTGGAAGATCCTGAGGACCGTGCCACCGAAGCCAAGAAGATGCTGGAATGGGGTTTTCGCAATTTCGAGACCCGCACGCTGATCGCGGCCGACCAGCCCGTCGGCTACGCCAAGGTGTTCGGCGGCGAGAGCCGCTCGGTAAAGCTCGTTGCGAAAGAGCCCGTGAAGGTGATGGTGCACAAGAGCGGCGGCGACAAGTTGATCGCGCGTGTCGTCTATAGCGGCCCCGTGCGCGCACCGGTCCAGGCCGGCCAGCGGGTCGGCGTGGTCAGGGTCTGGCGCAGCGGCAATATCGCGGTGGAGACACCGGTCTATGCGGCGGAGGCGATCGGCACCGGCTCGACCGTGCGGCGCGCGATCGACGGCGCCAGCGAGCTCGTGATCGGTATGTTCCGCGCAGGCGCCGAGAAGCTCTGATCATGAGTGAGAGCACGGCACAGCGGCCGTCCGGACGCGGACGCTTCATCACCTTTGAAGGCGGTGAGGGGACGGGCAAGTCGACCCAGATCAAGAAGCTCGCCGACCGCCTTGGTGCGGCGAGGCTCCGTACCCTCGTCACACGCGAGCCCGGTGGCTCGACGGGCGCCGAGATCATGCGCCATCTGGTGCTGTCGGGCATGGGCAAGCTGCTCGGGCCCGACGCGGAGACGCTGCTGTTTGCGGCCGCCCGCGACGACCATGTCCGCACCGTGATCGAGCCTGCGCTCAAGCAGGGCGTTTGGGTCCTCTGCGACCGATTCGCCGACTCGACGCGGGCCTATCAGGGCAGCCTCGGCAGCGTGCCCGCCGGTCTGATCAATGCCATGCAGCGGGTCACGATCGGCGATCTCAAGCCGGACCTCACCATCATTCTCGACCTGCCGGTCGAGATCGGTTTGGCACGCGCGGCGGTGCGGCGCGGCAACGGCGCGCCTGACAGGTTCGAGGGCGAGAAGCTCGCCTTCCATCAGGGGCTGCGCGAGGCCTATCGCAAGATCGCCGCGGATGATCCCGCACGCTGCGTGCTGATCGACGCCAACTCTGATCCTGACACCGTCGCGGGACGCGTCTGGGCCGCGCTGCGCGACCGTCTCCTGCCGACCCCTGCCTCGGTGGTGTCCATATGAGCCCGCGTCAGTTCGAGCGTGAATCCGCCATTCCGCATCCACGCGAGACAAGCCTTCTGTTCGGCCATCGCGAGGCCGAGACCGCGCTGCTCAGCGCCTATCGCAGCGGGCGCATCCCGCACGCCTGGCTGATCGGCGGGCCGCAGGGGATCGGGAAGGCGACGCTGGCCTATCGCATGGCGCGCTTCGTGCTCGCTCACGGCCAGCCGCTGGCGCCCGCCGTGCAAGGCGCCGAGGACCTCGCGATCGATCCTGATGACGCTGTGGCGCGGCAGGTCGCGGCAAGCTCGCATGGCGGTTTGCTGACGCTGGAGCGCACCGCCAACGACCGTGGCGTGATGCGCACGGTCATCACCGTCGACGAGACGCGCGAGACCATCACGTTCTTCGGCTCGACGGCGGCGGCCGAAGGCTGGCGCGTTTGCATCGTCGACACCGTCGATGAGCTCAATCCCAGCGCGGCGAACGCGCTGCTGAAAATCCTCGAGGAACCGCCGCAGCGATCGCTGTTCCTGCTGGTGAGCCACGCGCCCGCGCGCGTGCTCGCCACGATCCAGTCGCGTTGCCGCAAGCTGCGCTTGCGGTCGCTCGCGACCGACGACGTGATCGCCGCAGCCGCCACGGCCGCCAACCTCGCTCCGACCGATCTGGCGCTGCGCGAAGCCGCAGAGGCCTCCGAAGGCAGCGTTGCACGGGCACTCACCCTGCTCGGCGGCGATGCGCTCAAACTCCAGCAGCGCACGGCAGCGCTGCTCGCTCGATTGCCGCAGGTCGATCCGCGCGAATTGCACACGCTCGGCGAATCCCTAGGCACCAGCGACCGCGTCGCGCTTGCGGCCTTCATCGACGGCATCGATCGCTGGATCGCGGAACGCCTGCATGCGGACGAGGCCAATGCCAACCAAAACCTGCCGCGCCTTGCGCGCCTAGCTGAGGTATGGGAAAAGATCGTCCGCGCCGCGCGCGACACCGAAACCTATAATCTGGAGCGAAAGCCCTTGGTTTTCTCGGTGTTCGGCTGGCTGGCGGACGCAACGCGCTAGAGCGCAGGTTCGTTTCCAAATTTTGAGAAGCCGGTAAGGGAATTCGTCGTGGCAGCGCGAGCTAAGAAAACCGCCAAGGACAAGAGCAGCAAGAAGAAGGCTGCCAAGAAGGCCGCGAAGGCTGTGAAGGCGCTTGCGCGCAAAAGTGCCAAGAAGGTCAAAAAGACCAAGAAGGCTGCCCCCAAGAAGGGCGTGACGAAGAGCGCTGCGAAGAGACCGAAGAAGGCCGGCAAGAAAGCTGCGAAGAAGCAGGTCGTCGCCAAGAAGACGGTGAAAGAGGCGACCAAGAAGGCAGCCAAGACTCCGGCGAAGAAGATCACCAAGGCGAGGGCGACCGCGCCGGCCGCGATTGCAGCTCCGGCTTCCGTCTCGATTCCGCCCAAGACCGTTAAGGCGAAGGCGCCGCGTGCACCGAAGCCCGTTGCAGCTCCGCAGGCCGCCGCGCCCGTGGCCGCCCCGGCGCGCGACAACGTCTTCTACATCTCGACCGCGATCGCCTATCCCAACGGCAATCCGCATATCGGCCACGCCTATGAGGCGATCGCCGCCGACGTGCTGGCGCGCTTTGCGCGGCTCGACGGCAAGGACGTGTTCTTCCTGACCGGGACCGACGAGCATGGTTTGAAGATGGTCCAGACGGCGCAGAACGAGGGCCTGACACCGGCCGCGCTCGCGACCCGTAATGCCGGCCGCTTCAAGGAGATGGACGAGCGGCTGAACGTGTCGTTCGACCGCTTCATCCGCACCACCGAGGAGCAGCACCATCGCTCGACCCAGGAGATCTGGCGGCGCATGGAAGCGAACGGCGACATTTACCTCGACAGCTATTCCGGTTGGTACTCGGTGCGCGATGAGGCCTATTACGCCGAGGAGGAGACGCGCCTGAACGATGACGGCGTGCGGCTCGGGCCGCAGGGTACGCCGGTCGAGTGGGTCGAGGAGAAGAGCTATTTCTTCCGCCTGTCGGCCTATCAGGACAAGCTGCTGAAGCTCTACGAGGAGCACCCGGAATTCATCGGCCCGGATGCGCGTCGCAACGAAGTGGTGAGCTTCGTGAGAAGCGGCCTGCGCGATCTCTCAATCTCCCGCACGACGTTCGACTGGGGCGTCAGAGTGCCGGGCGACGAAGAGCACGTGATGTATGTCTGGGTTGATGCACTCACCAACTACATCACGGGCTTGGGTTTCCCCGACGAGACCGATGCCAATTGGCGCTATTGGCCGGCGGACCTGCATATCATCGGCAAGGACATCATCCGTTTCCATGCAGTGCACTGGCCGGCGTTCCTGCTATCGGCTGGGCTCCCGCTGCCGAAGCGGGTCTATGCCCACGGCTTCCTGTTCAACAGGGGCGAGAAGATGTCGAAGTCGGTCGGCAACGTCGTCGACCCCTTCAATCTCGCCGACCAGTATGGCGTCGACCAGATGCGCTATTTCTTCCTGCGCGAGGTGCCGTTCGGCCAGGACGGCAACTACAACCATGAAGCCATCGTCGCGCGCATCAATGCCGATCTGGCCAACGACCTCGGCAACCTTGCACAGCGTTCGCTGTCGATGATCGCCAAGCAACTCGGCGGCGTGCTGCCGGAGCACGGCGAGTTCAGCGACAACGACAAGGCGATTTTGGCGATGGCTGACGGCATGATCGTCGCGTCGCGCGAGGCGATGGCGACGCAGCAGATCCATCACTGGCTCAACGCCGTGTGGGCCGTGGTTGCGGAGGCCAACCGCTATTTTGCGGGCGAGGCGCCGTGGGCGCTGGCCAAGACCGATCCTGTCAGGCAGAAGACGGTGCTCTATGTCACCGCCGAAGTCGTGCGCCAGATCGCGATCCTGGCCCAGCCGGCGATGCCGACGGCATCTAGCTTGCTGCTCGACAGCCTCGGCATTTCCGAAGGTGAGCGCAACTTCGCCATGCTTGGTGGCGCCAAACGGATTGCGCCGGGCTCGACGCTACCCGGGCCGACGCCGGCGTTCCCGCGCTACATCGAGCCGGCGGCTTAGGGCATTCCGAGATGCTGGTCGATAGTCACTGCCATCTGGATTTTCCGGACTTTGCGGAGGATCTCGACGGGATCGTGTCGCGTGCGCGTGCGGCCGGCATCACGCGCATGGTCACGATCTCAACGCGGGTGCGAAAGCTCGATCAGCTTCTCGCCATCGCCGGGCGCTACGACGACGTCTATTGCTCGGTCGGCACTCATCCGCACAATGCGGATGAGGAAGACGGCATTTCGTCGGACGAGCTGATCGCGCTGACACAGCATCCGAAGGTGGTCGCGCTCGGCGAAGCCGGGCTCGACTATTTCTACGACGACGGCTCGCCGGAGGCGCAGGCGAGGGGCTTTCGTGCCCACATCGCGGCCGCGCGTACGACCGGCTTGCCGCTGGTGATCCACACCCGCGAGGCGGACGAGGATTGCGCGCGCATCCTGGAAGAGGAGGCGGCACGCGGATCGTTTCGCGCCGTGCTGCATTGTTACACCGGTGGGCGCGAGCTGGCGCTGAAGGCGGTGTCGCTCGGGCTCTACATCGGCTTCACGGGCATCCTGACCTTCAAGAAGTCGGATGCCTTGCGCGCGCTGGCGGCCGAATTGCCGTCTGACCGTATTCTGGTTGAAACAGACTCGCCCTACCTTGCTCCAGGCAAGTTCCGGGGCAAGCGCAATGAGCCGGCCTATGTGGTCGAGGTCGCGAAGGTGCTTGCCGAGACACGCGGCGTGTCGCTCGATGAGATCTCACGCCAGACCAGCGAAAACTTCTTCCGCCTGTTCTCCAAGGTGAAAGCTTGAGGTCCTGAGCCGCATGACGCTGACGCTGACGATCCTGGGCTGCGGCTCCTCCGCCGGCGTGCCGCGCCCGGCGCTCGGCTGGGGCGCCTGCGACCCCAATAACCCCAAGAACCGCCGCCGCCGCTGCTCGCTGCTGGTCGAGAAGACGTCAGGCCACGGCACCACGCGCATCGTGATCGATACCTCGCCGGATCTGCGCGAGCAACTCATCGACACCAATGTCGACCACATCGACGCGGTTTTCCTGACCCATGAGCATGCCGACCAGACCCACGGCATGGACGATCTGCGCTCCGTCGTTCTCCACATGCGCAAGCGGATTCCGACCTATTTCAATCAGTCGACCGCCAAGGACATCATGGCGCGGTTCTCCTATTGCTTCATCTCGCCGGAGGGTAGCGACTATCCGCCGATCCTGACGCGGCATTCGATCGAGGCCGGCGGGAGCCAGATCGTCATCGGCAAGGGCGGCGACGTGACGATGACCGCCTTCCTGGTCCAGCACGGCAACATTCCCGCGCTCGGCTACCGCATCGGCAATGCCGCCTACACGCCTGACCTCAACGACATCCCGCCCGAGAGTTTTGGCGCCTTGGAAAACCTCGATCTCTGGATCGTCGATGGCCTGCGCTACACCGGCCATCCCAGCCATTTCAGCATCAACGACGCGCTGTCCTGGATCGAGCGCTTCAAGCCGAAGCGTGCCGTCATCACCAACATGACGGCGGACGTCGATTACGAGGTGATCCGGCACAAGCTGCCTGCTGGCGTGGTGCCGGCCTATGACGGCATGCGGCTCGATACGGTGTAAAAGTACCTCGGGCACCGGCGCAGACCGGCATGGTCCTTGCCTGCATGGTTGCGATCGTGTTGGTCTAACGTCTCAAAGACAGGCGTGGAGGGGCAGCGATAATCAGCCAGCATCAACTGGCTCAGAAGTCGTGTGGTCCGGTTGAGCCGTGGCGCGTGAGGATGGGGGCCGCATTGGCGGAGCAAGACGATGATGTGGCGGCGCCGGGATTGCCTCGGCGCGCTCTCGACGTTCTCTATCTCGGCGCAGGCTACGCCGCCGGCGCGTTCCTGGTTGCGATCTTTGCGATTATGATGGTCATGTCGGTTGGCCGCCAATTTGCCATCAACATTCCGGCCGGCGACGATTTCGCGTCCTGGTGCATGGCCGCGATGGCCTTTCTCGGACTCGCTCACACATTCAAACGTGGAGAGATGATCCGCGTCGGTCTGCTGCTCGAGCGCCTGGATGGGCGCGCCCGGCTGTGTGCCGAGATCGTGGCGCTCGGGATTGCGACTGCCTTCATTCTCTACTTCACCCGATATGCTGCGCAGATGGCCTACGACTCCTGGCGCTTCAAAGACGTTGCTCAAGGCGTCGTCGCCGTTCCTCTCTGGATTCCGCAGTTGGGCTTCGCCGGCGGCCTCATGATCCTGGGGATCGCGGTCGTCGATGAAACGGTCAATGTCCTGCGCGGCCATCGGCCGAGCTACGAGAAGGGATCGCCGGAAGAAACGCCGGACGAATTCATCGAGCGCATCTCGCAGGGCGGCGGGGGCTGACGATGGCCAGTCTCGGCATGATCGAACTGTCGTTCATCCTGCTCGGCGTGATGATCCTGCTGCTGGCGAGCGGCGTATGGATCGCGATCTCGCTTGGGCTCGTCGGCTTCGTGGCGATGGCGCTGACCACGAGCCTGCCGCTTGGGAGCGTACTCGCGACCACGACCTGGAGCGCGAGTGCGTCGTGGACGCTGGCGGCATTGCCGCTATTCATCTGGATGGGAGAAATCCTTTTTCGCACCAGATTGTCGGAAGAGATGTTTCGCGGCCTGTCGCCTTGGGTGCAATGGTTGCCCGGACGGCTGACCCATGTGAACGTCATCGGCTGCGGCATCTTTGCGGCGGTGTCGGGCTCGTCGGCTGCGACGTGTGCGACCATCGGCAAGATCGCATTGCCCGAACTCGACAAGCGCGGCTACGACAAGGGCCTCAGCCTCGGTTCGCTGGCGGGATCCGGCACGCTCGGCCTCCTGATTCCACCCTCAATTCCGATGGTGGTTTACGCGGTCACGGCGAATGTTTCCGTGCTCCAGGTGTTCCTTGGCGGGTTCCTGCCGGGCGTGCTCGTGATGGTGCTCTATTCCGGCTACATCATCATCTGGTCGCTGCTGAACCCTGCGAAAGTCCCGCCGCGCGACCCACCGATGCCGTTCCGGCAGAAGCTGCGCGAGTCGGCCAAGCTCGCACCGTGCATGCTGCTGATCCTTGCGGTCTTCCTCTCGCTGGTGCTCGGGTTTGCGACCGCTACCGAATGCGCCGCATGGGGCGTCGCCGGCGCGCTGATCCTGGCGTGGTGGAGCGGCACGCTTTCGCGCAAGAACTTCCTCGAAAGCATCATGAGCGCGACGCGGCTGACCTGCATGATCATGCTGATCCTGGCCGGCGCCGCCTACACCACAGCCGCGATGGCCTATACCGGTATTCCCGCGGCGCTCGCCAGCTGGGTTCAGGGACAGCAACTCACGCCAGGCATGCTCGCGCTCTATTTGAGCATCATGTACATCATCCTTGGATGCCTGATCGATGGCATCTCGATGATCGTGCTGACCGCGGTCATCGTGTTGCCGATGGTCAAGCAGGCCGGCCTCGATCTCGTCTGGTTCGGTGTCTACCTCATCATCCATGTCGAAATGGCGCAGATCACGCCACCGGTCGGTTTCAACCTGTTCGTGCTGCAAAACATGAGCGGCCGCGATACGTTGACGGTCGCCCGTGCGGCATTCCCGTTCTTTGTGCTGCTATTGGCCGCAGTTTTCATCATCACCGAATACCCGCAAATCGTGCTGGTGCTGCCCAAGCTGGCTTTCCCCGACTGATCGCGCCGGGATTGCCGCCTTACCGTGAGGAGAAGTTCGATGACGTCTCGTTTGCTGTTCTCAGGACTGATCGCCGGCGCGCTGTTGGCCGCCACGCCTACGTTGGCCCAGACCAAATGGAATTTGCCAGCCGCATATCCCATCGACAATCCGCACTCGGAGAATCTGGTCGCCTTCGCCAAGGACGTCGAAGCTGCGACTTCCGGCAAGCTCGTGATCACGGTTCATCCGAACGCGTCGCTGTTCAAGGCCCCCGATATCAAGCGCGCGGTGGTGACCGGGCAGGCGCAAATGGGCGAATTGCTGCTTTCGATCCACGAAAACGAAGATCCGCTGTTCGGGATCGATGTCGTGCCGTTCCTTGCGACCAGCTTTCCTCAGTCGATGAAGCTGTACCAGGCGTCAAAGCCCCTCATCGAGAAGAAGCTGGATGCACAAGGTCTGAAGCTCTTGTTCGCTGTGCCGTGGGCGCCGCAGGGCGTCTACGTCAACAAGCCACTTGCCACTATTGAGGACATGAAGGGCCTGAAATGGCGCGCCTACAATGTCGGAACCGCGCGTATCGGTGACTTGGTCGGCGCCCAATCGGTGACGATCCAGGCTGCCGAACTGCCGCAGGCGCTCGCCACCGGCGTGGTGAACTCGTTCATGTCATCGGGCGGCACGGGCTACGATTCAAAGGCCTGGGAGTCGCTGAAATACTTCTACGACGTGCAGGCCTGGATTCCGAAGGACTATACTTTCGTGAACAAGGCCGCGTTCGAGGCGCTCGACAAGCCGACCCAGGAGGCCATCCTCAAGGCCGCTGCCACGGCCGAAACCCGCGGCTGGAAGGCCTGGGAGGAGAAGGCCAATTGGTACATCGATCAGCTGAAGGCCAAGGGCATGACGGTCGAACCACCGAGCCCGCCGCTGAAAGCCGGCTTCGAGAAAGTAGGTCAGCAGCTCACCGCTGACTGGCTCAAAAAGGCCGGTGCGGACGGTCAGGCCGTGATCGACGCCTACAAGAAAATGTGACGGGAAGATCCCGGCACGAACGGGTGAGGGCACCCACGCGCTCTCATTTATCGCTGCGGCGACGCGCGATCGTGACGGCCCGTGCTTCTACGTGTGATCTGAAGCTGGAGCGTGCTTCAGGCCGTGATGGCCTTGGCCGAGCCGACCTCGTTGCGCAGCAGGAATTTCTGGATCTTGCCCGTCGACGTCTTCGGGATCGGTCCGAACACGACCGCCTTCGGCGTCTTGAAGCCGCTCATATGCGTGCGGCAGAAAGCGATGATGTCGGCCTCGCTTGCGTTCGCGCCGTCCTTGAGCTCGACGAAGGCGCAGGGCACTTCGCCCCATTTCGGATCGGGCTTTGCGACCACGGCAGCGAACAGCACAGCCGGATGCTTGTAGAGGACGTCCTCAACCTCCACGGACGAGATGTTCTCGCCGCCGGAGATGATGATGTCCTTGGAGCGATCCTTGATGGTGACGTAGCCGTGCTCGTCGAGCACGCCGAGATCGCCGGTGTGAAACCAACCGCCCTCGAAGGCTTCCTTCGTCGCCTTCTCGTTCTTGAGATAGCCCTTCATCACGATGTTGCCGCGGAACATGACCTCGCCGATGGTCTCGCCGTCGCGCGGCACTTGCCTCATGGTCTTGGGATCGATGATGGTGACGCCTTCCTCGAGTGGGTAGGGCACGCCCTGCCGCCGCTTCATGCGCGCGCGCTCGGCGGGCGGGAGCTCGTCCCAGCCGGGCTGCTCGGCGCAGACCGAGGCGGGGCCATAGACTTCGGTCAGGCCATAGACGTGTGTTAGCTTGATGCCGATGTTTTCGGCGCCTTCGAGCACAGCGACCGGCGGTGCGGCGCCGGCAATGAGGCCAACGACGCGGCGGGCCGCATTGCCTTTGGGCGCATCGGGCGCGTTGATCAGCGTGTTGTAGACGATCGGCGCGCCGCACATGTGAGTGACGCCGTGCTGCCTGATCAGCTCGAAGATTTTGGTCGGCTCGACCTTGCGCAGGCAGACATTGATGCCGGCCGCCGCCGCAAGGGTCCAGGGGAAGCACCAGCCGTTGCAATGGAACATCGGCAGCGTCCACAGATAGACCGGGTGCTGGCCGAGATTGCCGGCGAGGATATTGCTGACGGCGTTGAGGTACGCGCCACGATGATGGGTGACGACGCCCTTCGGATTGCCCGTTGTGCCCGAGGTATAGCTCAGCGCAATCGCGTCCCATTCGTCGCTGGGCGGGATCGCCGCAAAATTCGGATCGCCTTGCGCGACGGCCGCTTCATATTCGATCTCGCCGATGCGCTTGCCGCCTTTGAAAGCGGCATCGTCGACGTCGATCACGAACGGTTTTGGCCCGCTCATCTGCGCCAGCGCATCGGTGATCACGCCGGAAAACTCGGGATCGACCAGAATGATTTTTGCGCCGCCATGGTCGAGCTGAAACGCAATCGAGGGCGCATCGAGGCGGATGTTGAGCGCATTGAGCACGGCCCCCGTCATCGGTACCGCGAAGTGCGCCTCGTTCATCGCCGGAATGTTCGGCAGCATCGCAGCGACAGTGTCGCCGACGCCGATGCCCTTGCCGGCGAGCCAGAACGCAAAGCGCCTGCAGCGCTCGTCCGTCTCAGCCCACGTGAAGCTGCGGCCCTCATAGACCGTGCTGACGTGATTGGGATAGACGGCGGCGCTGCGCGCGAGGAAGCTCAGCGGCGACAGCGGCACGTAATTGGCGGGTGTCTTGTCGAGGCCGATATTGTACTGGTTCAGATCACTCATCGACACCCTCCTTGACGCCGCGCGTTACAGGAATCCGATCGAGATCCAGGGGAAGACCGCGACGACGATCAATCCCACCAGCAGCGCCAGCAGATAGCCCCAGATCGGCCTGATGCCCTCGGCCGGCTCGACGCGTCCAATGGCACAGGCGGCATAATAGCCGACGCCGAACGGCGGAGCGAATAGCCCGATACCCATGGCCAGAATGATCACCATGGCGTAGTGCACCTCATGCACGCCGACGGCGCGGGCGATCGGAAACAGCAGCGGCCCGAACAGCACGATCGCAGGGATGCCCTCCAGCACGCTGCCGAGGACGGTGAAGGCCAGGATGGACACGGCGATGAAGGTCGCAGCTCCGCCGGGCAATCCGGTCATGGCGGATGCCAGCGAGCGCGAGAAGCCCGACTGGGTCAGGCCCCAGGCCATGCCGGTGGCCGTGCCGATGATCAGCAGGATCGCACCCGACAGCGCCGCCGTCTCGACCAGCATCGGAAACAGCCGCCGCCAGTCGAAGCGGCGGTAGACCATCAGGCCGACGAGGGCGCCATAGACGATGCCGATGGTGGAGACTTCGGTGGCGGTCGCAATGCCTTCGACCACAGCGTAGCGGATCACGAAGGGCAGCGCGAGCGCGGGCAGGGCGACGACGAAGGTTTTGCCGATCTCGGACGCGGTGGCGCGGCGGACATGGCTCATGTCCTCGTGGCGGTAACGCCACCACACCAGCATGCAGAGCGTGACCGCGAGCACGACGCCAGGCAGCAGGCCGCCGGTGAACAGCGCCGCGATCGAGACGCCGGTGACCGAGCCGATCGTGATCAGCACGAGGCTCGGCGGAATGGTTTCGGTCTGCGCGCCGGTTGCGGCAAGCAGCGCGACGAGATCGCCGGGCTTGGCGCCGCGCTGCTTCATCTCCGGGAACAGCACGGGCGCGACCGCGGCCATGTCGGCGGCCTTGGCGCCGGAAATGCCGGAGACCAGATACATGGCGCCGACCAGCACGTAATGCAGGCCGCCGCGGACATGGCCGAGCAGGCTCGCCAGGAATGCCACCATGGCGCGCGCCATGCCGGTCATTTCGATCAGCAGTCCCAGGAACACGAACAGCGGCACCGAGAGCAGGATGAGATGGCTCATGCCCTCGTCCATCCGCCCGACCAGCACCATGACGGGCGTGCGCGTGGTCAGCGCCAGATAGCCGAAGATCGCAAGGCCAAAGCCGAACGCAATGGGAACGCCGGCGAAGACGCAGAAGCCGGCGACGCCGACGAAGAAGATGACGAGGTTGAGATTGCCGAGCGGCCGCAGGTAAGACTGCGCCAACCAGAACAGGCCAACGACGACGGCGACGGAGATCGCGGCCGTCAGCACCATCCGGTAATCCGCGGCGCGGAGCAGCCGCAGCAGTCCGAACAACGCCATCAGGCAGATGCCGGTCGGCAGCGCGACGGCGCGCCACATGTTCGAGATCTGGAGCGCGGGCGTGGTGATGAAGCTCTCTTCGTAGGCGTAGTCGTAGGCCGGCCAGACGATCATCGCGAGGAACGCCAGCGCGGCAGCGACCGCCACGAGATCGAGCCAGGCCCGCATCGCGGGTCGTGCGCTCGCGACGATCGCGGTCATGCGCATGTGCTCGGAACGGCGGAACGCCACCGCGGCGCCAAGCATGGCCAGCCAAAGGAACAGGATCGAGGCCAGCTCGTCCGACCAGATCAGCGGCCGATGCACGACGTAGCGCGCGACCACGCCGGCAAACAGGATCACGATCTCGGCGACGACCAGGATCGCCGCGGGGATCTCGACGGCGAGGCCGAGAATGCGCTCCAGCGAGGCCAGCCATGAAGGTCGGCGAGGGGACTGAACAGCCGCCTCGCCCACTATTTCGGTGACCTGAACCTCGACGTGAGCCATGGCGGCCCCAATGCGTTACGACAGCTTGCCGACGGCCTTCTCCAGGAGGTCCCAGGCCTGGTCGCCATACTTGCCCTTCCACTCGGCATAGAAGCCGGCAGCGCGCAGCTTGTCGCGGAACGGCGCGACCGCGGGCTGGTTGAACGTCAGGCCCTTGCCCGCGAGCTCCTGCTGGAGATTGGCGTTGAGCTTGGCGGTATCCTCGCGCTCCCTGACGGCGGCGGCGTTGATGTTCTTGGCGACGATGGTGCGCACGTCTTGTGGGAGCTTTTCCCAGGCGCGGCGGTTGGCCAGGAACCAGAAGCCGTCCCACATATGGTTGGTCAGCGAGCAGTATTTCTGCACCTCGTAGAGCTTTGCCGTCGAGATGATCGCCAGCGGGTTCTCCTGGCCCTCGACGATCTTGGTCTGGAGCGCGGAATAGACCTCGGCGAAATTGATCGAGGCGGGCGCGGCGTCGAATGCCTTGAACATCGAGGTCCACAGCGGTGACACCGGCACGCGGATCTTGAAGCCCTTGAAATCGTCGGGGCTCGTGATCGGCTTGCTCGACGACGTGGTCTGGCGGAAGCCGTTGTCCCAGATCTTGTCCATGACTTCGAGGCCGGCCTTTTTGATTTCGCCGCGCACGAAGGCGCCGAGGTCGCCGTCCATGGCCTTCCAGACAGTGTCATAGTCCGGGAACGCGAAGCCGATGCCGTTGATGGCGGCCGTCGGGACCAACGTCGCCAGGATCAGGCCGGAGAGCGTGAAGAACTCGACGCCGCCGGAACGGATCTGGCTCAGCATGTCGGTGTCCGAACCGAGCTGGTTGTTCGGAAAGATCTGGAGGTCGAACTTGCCGTTGGTCTCGCTCTTGATCGCAGCCGCCATTTCCTTGGCGCGGGCGTTCATCGGGTGCGAGTCAGGCAGGTTGTTGGCGTATTTATAGGTGAACTCGGCAGCCTGGGCACGGGCCACATAGGGTGCGCCGACACCGCCAAAGACGGCGGTCGCGGCGGAGGCCTTGAGAAGCGTGCGGCGGGAAAAGCTCATGGGTCTGCTTCCTCGGAAGGTTTGTTTTTGTTGTGAGACGCAAACCTATACGGACGGAAGGCTCGAAGGTCATCTGCGATCTCGCGGAGCTCGCTTATTGCAGCCGGACAAGGTCGCGGCAATATCGGCTTTCGACAGATGGGGCCGGATGCAAAAACTGAAAAACAACCCCATGCACAGTAGCCGGCAAGAGCTGAGACGACGCTCGATGGCCAGTCCGAAAACTCGCTCCAGCGAAGGCGTGATGGCAGGACCTTCGCCTAAATAACTGATCCAATTGAACATAAATATATTCCATAATATACCTTATGCGAATTAGGGGTATGAGGGTATGCAGATCAGACCGGATCATTCCGAGGCTACCAGAGCCCCGCTTCCGGCTCACACTTGTGCCAATGAGCGTCAGGCAAACGCACGCGGCGGCCTGATCCGCTCCAGCATTGGGAGTTTCGTCATGCAGGAGAACGTCACGCATGCGGCCAGTTCGCGCGCCATTCCGTTCGACGCCGCCAAGCTCGACCGCCTGATGGAGGGTGCCGGCCTCGACGTGCTGATCGCGATCTCCAAGCACAATGTGCAGTACTTGCTCGGCGCCGAGCGCGCGATCTTCTTCGACTACATGGATGCCCTGGGCGTCAGCCGCTATCTGCCGGTCCTGGTCTATCCCAAGGGCGCGCCCGAGAAAGCCGTCTATGTCGGCCACCGGCTGGAGACCCACCAGCGTGCCGTAGCGCCGCCCTGGGTGCCTCAGGTCCGCACCGAGTCCAACGGGTCGGTGGATGCGGTAACGCGCGCCGTGGCGTTGATCCGGGACGTCGGAGTGCCGCTCAAGCGGGTCGGGGTCGAGATGGCGTTCCTGCCGATGGACGCGGGACGGGCGCTAGCCGACGCCCTGCCCGGCGCCGAGCTCAAGGACGCGCTGCTGGTGCTCGAGCGCTTGCGGGCGGTGAAGTCGGCCGATGAGCTGGCGAAACTGAAGACGGCCTCGGAGCTCGTGATCGCGTCCATGCTGGAGGTGATCGCCGGACACGGTCCGGGCACAACCAAGCAGCAATTGAGCGATGCGCTGCGCATCGCCGAAGCCAGGCGCGGGCTGACCTTCGAGTATTGCCTGCTGGCCTGCGGCAGCAGCCACAACCGGGCGCCGTCGGCGCAGCGCTGGGAGCAAGGCGACGTGCTGTCGCTCGATTCCGGCGGCAATTATCGCGGCTATATCGGCGACCTCGCGCGCATGGCCGTGCTGGGCGATCCCGACGCTGAACTGAAGGACTGTCTGGCCGAGATCGAGGCGGTCCAGCGCGCCGCTTTTGCCGCGGTCCGGCCGGGGGCCCTGGGTGGCGAGATCTATGTCGCGGCCGAGCGGCAACTCAGCCGGATCAGCCAGCGCGGCTGCACCGATTTCCTGGCCCACGGCATGGGCCTTGTCAGCCACGAGGCCCCTCGCCTGACCGCCAAGGGGCCGATTCCCTACGACGACACCGATGCGCGACTGCCGCTTGAGCCCGGCATGGTCGTGTCGATCGAGACGACGATGAAGCATCCCAAGCGCGGCTTCATCAAGCTCGAGGACACGGTCGCGGTGACGGCAACCGGCCATGAGATATTCGGTGAAGGCGGCCGAGGGTGGAATCTTGGCGGCGGCGGTTCTAGCGCAGCGGCAGCAGCTCCAGCTGGCTCTGCGCCTTCTTGACGGCCCCCGCGAACCAGCTCTGGCTGGGTGCTTCCTTGGCGAAACACTTGGTGTAGGCGTCCATCGCCCGGTCCTCCTTGGCCGTGGAATCCTGCGGGACCTTTTTGGCCACCATCTGCTTCCAGACCTTTTCACAGGCCGGGATCTCGGCCGTCTTGATGGCGTCGGTTGCGGCGAGGAAGAAGACCTTGTCGCCCAGGATCGCGACCACGTCGATCTCGAGCGGCGGCCCCTTCAGGTCGCCATTGCCGCGAACGCCGAGCACGGCGACCGCAGCGCTCGCGGACGCGGGCTTGGCGATGGGGAGTTCCGCGTATTTGGCGAAGGCTGAGTCCTGGATCGCCTGGTAGTAGAAGCGGTCCGACCTGAACGCCGCATCGATCTCCTGCGGCATGCCATCCTTGCTGTGCTCGCGCAGCCAGTGCCTGAGCAGCGATGTCGTGGTCACCACCGCCTGCTGCTTGTCGCCTTCCGTGGCGAAGCCGAGCCCGTCGAGATGGCCGAAGCCCGAGTCGCCTTTGAACAGCGTGTCGGCGTTCGACTTGCCATCGGCCGGCAGCCCCTTGATCGCGACGGGGCCCACCAGGCCACGCAGCACCCCGGTCAGCTCGTCGAGCGCCGCATCGTGCTGCTTATACGTCTCGTCGTTCTCCTTGGCCTTCGAGAATTTGGCGATGTAGCGGTCGCGCAGATCGAGATAGTGCTGCTCGGACGTCGCGGCGTGTGCGGGCGTGAAGGCGAGCAGGCAGAGCAAGGCGAGCGATCTCATTGCGATGTCCGGAAGGTTGGCGCGACACCAGTCTTGGTGGCGCTGCCGGGCTGGAAGGTTCATTCCCAGCGACCCGCCCTGCTCGACCGAGAACGAATCCTTCACCATGGCTTGCGCGTTTGATTGAGCCCAGGGAACCCGAGAGGTAAAATCGGCTGCAGATGTTTCAGCGAGTGCTGGGCATCCGGGGGCGACGTCCATGACCGAATTGCGCGCTGCGACCAGGCAATCCACGGCGAGGACCGGGATCATCGAGTTTGACGGCGCCAGAGGCACGGTGAGCATTCCCTGCACCATCGCTGATGTCTCCGGCACCGGCGCGCGGCTGAAGCTCGATTGGTCGCTGGCGTTTCCGAAAGAGGCCACGCTGGTCTTTGCCGACGGCTTGCGGAAGACCTGCCGCGTGGCCTGGCAGAAGCGCCGGCTGCTCGGTGTCGCGTTCGCCGATGGCGTCGCGAGCGCGGACGAGCAGGCGCTTATGATGACTGAGGAAGAACAGGCTCTGCACAGGCAGCACATCGGCGCCCGGGTCAAAGGCGCGCGCGAGACGCGTGGCTATACCGAGGCCCAGATTGCGAATCTCGTTGGTGTCTCGCCCGAGTTCGTCGCGCGCGCCGAAAACGGCGAGATCAGCATCCCGATCCACCAGCTCACCCACTTGGCCGATCTGCTGCTGGTCGATCTCGATTCGCTCGTTGCGGGGCCGGCGTCGATTGCAATGCCGCCGGCTGAGCCAGGCGTGCACGCCTCTACCGAGGCCCTCCTCCGTTAGCGGCGCGCCAGGCTGGCTGCCTGATTTTGTCAGCGGTGCCGCAGCCGGCGGTTGACCCGGCGCGCCAGATAATCGCCCGCGCTCTGGACGAGCTGCACCAGCGCGATTAGCACGACCACGACGGCCAGCATCATCTCCGGCATGAAGCGCTGATAGCCATAGCGGATGCCGAGATCGCCGAGGCCGCCGCCTCCGACGGCGCCGACCATGGCGGAATAGCCGAGCAGGCTAACGACCGCGAGCGTCAGCGCCAGCAGCAGGCCGGGCAGTGCCTCGGGGATCAGCACCTTGAATACGATCTGGATCGGGGAAGCCCCGAACGAGGACGCGGTCTCGATCAGGCCGCCATCGACCTCACGGATCGCAGCTTCGACCAGGCGCGCGATGAAGGGCGCCGAGGCGATGGTCAGCGGCACGATCGCCGCGGTCGAGCCGATCGAGGTGCCGGCGATGAGCCGCGTAAAGGGGATGATGGCAACGACCAGGATGATGAAGGGCGTCGAGCGCGTCGCATTCACGACCATGCCGAGCGCGGCGTTGACGGCCGGTGCCGCGAACAGCTCGCCCTTCCGGCTGGTCGCCAGGAACACGCCGAGGGGCAGGCCGAAGACGGTGCCAAGCGCCGCCGCGACCCCAACCATGAACAGGGTTTCACCGGTGGCCTGGATGATGAGATTGATGAGTTCAGGCGACATAGCCGAGACGCTCCGCCGAGACTTGATATTGAGAGAGCCAGACCAGCGTGCGCGTCGCCGCGCCGTCGCCGCCGGGAATGCCGAGCACCAGCGATCCCACATGCTGGCCGCCGATCTCGTCGACGCGCGCCGAGAGCAGCGAGACGTCGAGGCCGAGCTCGCGGGCGAGCCGCGCGATCAGCGTGTCGCCGGCTCCAGCCCCGCACACTTGGACGCGGATCACGGCGTGGCTGCCCGGCTCCTGCACGATCCGGCTTGCCAGCGAGACCGGCAGGCTGTCGCCGGTGACCTCGGCCAGGAAGGACTGCGTGATCGGATGCTTCGGGTGGGTGAAGATATCAGCGACGTGGCCGCTCTCGACGACATGGCCGGCATCTAACACGACGACTTCCTTGGCGAGCTGGCGCACCACGGACATTTCATGGGTGATCAGCACGATGGTCACCCCAAGCTCGCGGTTGATGTTGGCGAGCAGATCGAGGATGGCGCGCGTGGTCTGCGGATCGAGCGCCGACGTCGCTTCGTCCGACAGCAGCACGCTCGGCCGCGTCGCCAGCGCGCGGGCAATGCCGACGCGCTGCTTCTGGCCGCCGGAGAGCTCTGACGGATAGCGATCGTGCTTGTCGGCGATCCCGACCAGTTCAAGCAGCTCAGTCACGCGCGCGCGGATGTCGGCTTTTGACCAGCCGGCGATCTCCAGCGGCAGCGCGATGTTGTCGGCGGCGGTGCGCGACGACAGCAGGTTGAAGTGCTGGAAGATCATGCCGATCGAACGCTGCGCGAGCCGCAAGTCCCGTCCCGTGAGCGCCGAGATATCCTTGCTATCGACGACGACGCGGCCCGTTGTGGGCTTCTCCAGCCCATTGATCAGCCGAACCAGGCTCGACTTGCCGGCGCCGGAGCGGCCGATCACGCCGGTGATCGAACCGCGCGCGATCGCGAAGTCGATACCTTCCAGCGCATTGACGCCGGGCTTGCCGCGATAGGCCGGATAGGTCTTCGAGATGTTCTCGAAGCGGACCATCGCCTCCGGCTCAGCCGCGGCGTCTCGGATCTCGACCGGCTCTCCGATCACCAGCGATGGGTGCGCATTCATGGCAGCGGCTTTCATGCACGATATTTAGCTCGTCCGCCCGGAAGGCGCACGAGAACCAGGCCGCTATCCAAGCGACGGGGTGGAACATTGGCAGGCGCTCAACGGCGACGCTGCACTGCAGCACACCATCGCCTTTTCCGGTCTTTCTTGCAATTTCAGATATTTGCGGGGAGTTGGGCGAAGTTTTCCCAATCCCCCGCGTCAGAAGAAAATTCGTCTGCCGAGGGTATCAGCCCGCCGCAGGGCTCACCGGACCATTGCCAACCAGGGCAGCACGATCAGCAGCAGGCCCGCGAAATAGAGCACTCCGAAGGTCAGACCAAAGCCCCAGAACTGGCCCTTCCCGATATAGCCGCTGCCGTAATACATCGGCGCCGGTCCCGTGGCGTAAGGCGAGATCACACCCATCAGGCCGAGCGAATACATGCAGAGCATCGCAAGCGTCGTCACCGGCAGATCGGGAATGCCGGAGCCGACCGCGAGCACGACAGGCAACACGGCCGCTGCGTGCGAGGTGATGCTCGAGAAGAAATAGTGGATCCAGAAGAACAGGGCGACCAGCAGGATCATCGCGGTCGACGGTGATAGCCCCGTGAGCGGCTTGGCGAATTCATTGGCGAACCATTTGATGAAGCCGATCTCGTTCAGTCCCGAAGCCAGCGTCAACAGCGAGGTAAAATAGAAGAACACCTCCCAGGCGCTCTTCTCGCTGACGATGTCGGCAAACTCGATCACGCCGGTGACCAGCATCAGCGAGATCACGATAAAGACGACGGTCGTGGCATTGACGAAGTTCGAGCCCAACACCGGCACGTGGATGTCAGGGCTCGAGCCCGCGATCCACAGGAACATCGCCAGCACGATCAGCGCCAGCATGATCCACTCGTTGCGGGACATCGGGCCCATCTCCGCGAGCTCCTTGGCTGCCCATTCCGAGATCTCGGGGCTGCGCTTCACTTCGGGCCGGCAGATCGCGTAGCTGAGCAGCGGCACGATGATCATCAGCAACAGGCCGAGCGGGGCAAAGCCGATGAACCACTGGCCCCAGCTCACATCGACGCCGACCGTCTTCTTGGCGATCGCGAGCGCGGCTGCGTTTGGCGCCAGCGCGGTGAAGAACAGCGAGCTCGTGATCGCCGTCGCCGCGAACGCGGTCCACATCACATAGGTGCCGATCTTGCCGGCGGTCGCCCCCGGCTCGGAGCCGTAGATGCGCGGGATGTTGCTGATGATGGGATAGACGATGCCGCCGCTGCGCGCCGTGTTGGACGGCGTCGCCGGCGCGAGCAGGAAGTCGGACATCGCGACCGCATAGCCGAGGCCGAGCGTGTTGGTGCCGAGGCGCCGCACCAGCACCAGCGCGATGCGCCGGCCGAGCTGGCTCTTGCGATAGCCGATCGAGAACACGAAGGCGCCGACGATCAGCCACACCGTGCTCTCGGCGAAGCCCGCCAGCATCCAGCGCAGCGATTTGTTGGGATCGGCATCGATATAGCCGCCGACGCCCGCGACTGTCAGTCCGATCAGGCCGACCGCGCCGACCGGCATCGATTCCAGGATCAGCCCGGTGATGACGGCCGCGAACACGGCAAAATAGTGCCACTGATTGACGTTGAGACCTGCCGGCACCGGCCACAGATAGATCGCGAGCCATACCACCAGCGGCGCGATCAGTTTCCAGCGAAAGCCTTTCGCCTCAGGTGCCTGCGAACTGGCGGTCATGCGCCCGCCCCCTCAATTGTCTTCGTGTCGTGCGGCCCGTTGGCCGGGCCATTCTGTCCCCGCGCGGCGTATACGGATTGTCTGTGGCTTGATCAATGGGCCGGAATCTACCGTCCCCGGAACCGTGGCTTGCGACGGCCCAGGAACGCCTCGACGCCCTCCTTGTGGTCTTCGCTGAGGCTCGCCAGGGCGTACTGGTCGACATCCATGTGGCTGGCGAGATCGTCCAGCGCGTGCGCGAGCCGGTTGACGGTCAGCTTGGTCATGGCGACCGAGAGCGGCGGCTGCGCGGCCACCTTGCGGGCCAACTCCATGGCGGCATCGAAGGCATAGCCGGGGCCAACGACCTGCTCGACCAGGCCCCATTGATAGGCCTCATCAGCGGAGATGCGCTCGTCGGCCAGGATCACCGCCTGCTTGGTGCGGGCAGGTCCGATCAGATGCAGCATGCGCGGGATGCTCTGCCAGCTCATGTTCATGCCAAGGCCGATCTCGGGCACGCGCAGATGCGCGTCGCTGCCCATCACGCGGAAGTCGAGCGCGACCGCCAGCGCGACGCCGCCGCCGATGCAAAAGCCCTCGATCGCCGCGATCGTGATCTGCTCCATCTCCTGCCAGGCGCGCGTCAGGCGCGGCCCGAGCTTGAGATGCCGTCGCAGCGCGCCGAGATCCATCTCCTCGCGCGAGCGCCCTTCGGCATCCTTCAAATCGAACCCTGCGCTGAACGCGCCCGAATTGCCTGTGAGCACCACGACTGATGTCGCTGCATCGTCCTCGAAGCTGCGTGCGGCTGCGGTGAGCTGGCGCAGCGCCTCCGGCGACAATGCGTTGATGCCGTCATGACGGTCGAACCGCACCACCGCGATCCGCCCCTCGGGCCCAAGGCCCTTCTCGATCTTGACGAAGTCTTTCATGGGGCGTCTCCAAAGCTGATTTTCGCCCGAGCGTAGCGCACAAACGGCGTCACGAATACGTGGCTGAATTGCGCTGCAACGAAGGCTCGACAGGACAGGACCATGCGCTTAATCTTTCGCGCCATGAGCCACGATCACGACCACCATCATCACCACGACCACGATCATTCGGAATTGTCGGAGACTGAGCTGCGCGTGCGCGCGCTCGAGACGATTCTGACCGAAAAAGGTTACGTCGAGCCGGCCGCGCTCGACGCCATTATCCAGGCCTACGAGACCAAGATCGGCCCGCATAACGGCGCGCGGGTCGTTGCCAAGGCCTGGACCGATCCAGCGTTCAAGACGGCGCTGCTGGAGGACGGCAGCAAGGCCATCGGCACGCTCGGCCATGTCAGCCGCGTCGGCGACCATCTCGTCGTGGTCGAGAATACGCCGCAACGACACAACATGATCGTGTGCACGCTGTGCTCCTGCTACCCCTGGGAAATGCTCGGCCTGCCGCCGGTCTGGTACAAGGCCTCGCCCTACCGCTCTCGCGCGGTCAAGGACCCACGCGGCGTGCTCGCTGATTTCGACGTGACGCTGCCGAAGGACGTGGAAATCCGGGTCTGGGATTCCACCGCAGAGACACGCTTCCTGGTGCTGCCGATGCGCCCTGCAGGCACCGAAGGCTGGAGCGAGGAGCAGCTTGCCGACCTGGTCACGCGCGATTCCATGATCGGCACTGGCTTTCCGAGGACGCCCGGAGCCCCGTCGTGAACGGCGTCCACGACATGGGCGGCATGGACGGGTTCGGCAAGGTCGAGCCCGAGCCGAACGAGCCGATGTTCCACGAGGCGTGGGAGTCCCGCGTGCTGGCCATGGTGCGCGCGATGGGCGCGGCCGGCGCGTTCAACATCGACACCTCGCGCTTCTATCGCGAGACGCTGCCGCCGCATGTCTACCTCTCCAGCTCCTACTACAACAAGTGGTTCCTCGGTCTCGAGGAGATGCTGATCGAGAAGGGCTACCTGACCCGCGAGGAAGTCGCGGCCGGCCATGCAATGCAGCCCGGCAAGGCGCTGAAGCACGGCAAGTTCGATCTCGCCAACGTCGAGCGCATCATGGTGCGCGGCAAGTTCGCCCGGCCAGCAGCTGCGCCCGCCAAATTCAGTATCGGCGATCGCGTGCGTGCGAAAAACATCCATCCGATCGCGCACACGCGATTGCCGCGCTATGTGCGCGGCCATGTCGGCGTGGTCGAGCTCAACCACGGCTGCCACGTGTTTCCGGATTCGGCGGCGATGGAGCTCGGCGAGAACCCGCAATGGCTCTACACGGTCGTGTTCGAAGGCCGCGATCTCTGGGGCGCAGATGGTGATCCGACGCTGAAGGTGTCGATCGACGCGTTCGAGCCGTATCTGGACCCGGTGTGATGAGCAGCGATGCTGCTGCCGCCGCGACGGCAGCCGTTCCGAGCATTCCGCGCGATGACGACGGCCCGGTGTTTCGTGCGCCCTGGGAGGCGCACGCCTTCGCGATGGCGCTGACGCTGCATGACCGCGGCGTATTCACCTGGCCGGAATGGGCCGCAGCCCTCGCGGACGAGATCAAGCGCGCGCAGGCCGCCGGCGATCCTGACACCGGCGAGACCTACTATCTGCACTGGCTCGCCACGCTTGAGGGCCTCGTCGCACGCAAGGGCGTCGCGTCGATGGACACGCTGCATCGCTATCGCGACGCCTGGGACCACGCGGCGGACCGCACGCCGCACGGCAAGCCGATCGAGCTGCGGCCGGAGGATTTTGGGTAGCTCGCGCTCCACCCGTCATTGCGAGCGAAGCGAAGCAATCCAGAATCTTTCCGCAGCGGCAGTCTGGATTGCTTCGTCGCAAGAGCTCCTCGCAATGACGGTGGAGCTACCTCCCCGCTACAAACTCCCGCCACCCCTTCGCCCGCAAACTGCACGCCGGGCACTCCCCGCACCCATAACCCCAATCGTGCTGCGCGCCACGCTCGCCGAGATAACACGTGTGCGACTGCTCGCGGATGAGATCGACCAGCCCCGCGCCGCCGAGATCGTGCGCCAGTTTCCACGTCGCCGCCTTGTCGATCCACATCAGCGGCGTGTGCAGCTCGAACTTGCGGGCCATGCCGAGCGAGAGCGCGGCCTGCATCGCGCGAATGGTGTCGTCGCGGCAATCGGGATAGCCGGAATAGTCGGTCTCGCACATGCCGCCGACGATGTGGGTGATGCCGCGCCGGTAGGCCAGCGCCGCGGCGAAGGTCAGAAACACCAGATTGCGGCCTGGCACGAACGTGTTGGGCAGGCCGTCAGCACCCATCTCGATCGCCACATCGCGCGTAAGCGCGGTCTCGGACACGGCGGCCAGCGTCGGGATCGACAGTGTATGGCTCTCGCCGAGCTTTGCGGCCCAATCGGCGCGCAAGCCCTTGATGCCCTCGAACAGCCGGTCGCGGCAGTCGAGCTCGACGGCGTGGCGCTGGCCGTACGCGAAGCCAAGCGTCTCCACGCGCGCGAAGTGGCTCAGCGCCCAGGCGAGGCAGGTGGTGGAATCCTGGCCGCCGGAGAACAGCACCAGCGCGGTTTGTGATGAAAATGCGTCACTCATGGCCTGCGCTTTAGCACTGCCGAGCAGGTCCGCCAATCGGTGGAAATCGGTCTGTTCCGCATGCCGCCGCTGGGAACGGCGGCCCGCTTTTGGCATAAGGTTTTGGACCCAGGAGACTGCCCCGCAATGACCCCTTCCCGCGACATTTCCCGCCTGATCGAGATCATGGCGGCGCTGCGCACGCCGGTGACTGGCTGCCCCTGGGACCTCGAGCAGAATTTCGCGACCATCGCGCCCTACACGATCGAGGAAGCCTACGAGGTGGTCGACGCCATCGACCGCGGCGATCTCGATGACCTGCGCGAGGAGCTCGGCGACCTCCTGCTGCAGGTGGTGTTCCACGCCCAGATGGCATCGGAGCAGAACGCGTTTGCGTTCGGCGACGTCGTCGAGGCCATCACGCGAAAAATCATCCGGCGCCATCCCCACGTCTTCGCCGACAAAGACGGCAATCTCGCCTCCTCCCACGTCAAGGAAGTCTGGGACCGCATCAAGGCCGAGGAGAAAGCCGAGCGCGCCGCGCACCGGCCGCCGGAGGCGACGCCGCCGCACAAATCGCTGCTGGCGGGCGTCAAGTCCGGCCAGCCCGCGCTGGCCCGCGCCATGGAGCTTCAGCGAAGGGCCTCCACCGTCGGCTTCGACTGGAACGACCCGCGCGCGGTGCTGCAAAAGATTCGCGAGGAAGCCGACGAGATCGAGGCTGCGCTGGATCGCAACGACAAACAGGAGATCGCGGAAGAGACCGGCGATCTGATGTTCGCCCTCGTCAACCTCGCCCGCCACGTCGACGCCGATCCGGAAGCCGCACTGCGCGCGACCAACGCGAAGTTCGAGCGGCGCTTTGCCTATATCGAGCGGGCGCTGGAGGCGCGGGGACGGACGCTGGAGCAGGCCTCGCTCGCGGAGATGGACGCATTGTGGAATGCGGCGAAGACCGCTACCTGATACGAGGGCACGCAATGGACTTCAGGCAGGACGATCCAACGGCACCGTATGTCGCCGACTTGTTGGCGCATCATCTGGAAGAGCTGCGCAGTGTCATGGGCGAACACGCGCAGGCACTCGATGCGAGCGGCCTTTCAGCTGCGTCCGTGACGTTCTGGACCGCCTGGCACAACGATGAGCTGGCCGGCTTCGGGGCCTTGAAGCAGCTGGATGAGACGCATGGTGAAGTAAAGTCAATGCGCGCCGCGCCCACGGCGCGGCGGACCGGAGCCGGGCGCGCCATTCTGAACCACATCATTGCTGAAGGCCGCAAGCGAGGTTATGCGCGTCTCAGCCTGGAGACCGGGACTGCGCCGCTGCACGTCCCTGCCGTTACGCTCTACCGCAGCGTCGGCTTCGTTTCCTGCGCACCGTTCGCGGACTATCAGGCGAGCCCGCACAACCAGTTTCTGAGCCTCGACCTGTTGAGGTGATTTGCCCGGTGCGTTGCCCAAGCGCAGCGCAATCTCCGGGATACGAGGATCACGCCACGCGCGGCACGGCGTCGAACCTGTTCACCAGGATATCCCGCTTGGTCTCGTCGACCCTCACGGTCATATCGAAACGGCCGTCGTGCAGCTCTTTTGCCAGCACCTCGGAATTGCGATGCAGCCAGGAGATGCCGGCGCCGTCGGCGGCGTCGATGGAGAGGTCGAGCGTGGTGCGTTTTGCGGCGAGCCGCTCCTCGATCGCGCTGAGCAGCGCATCGATCCCCTCACCCGACACGGCGGAGACCAGCATGGCCGGATGATCCTCCGGCCTGCGGGCTGCGATGTTCAGGAGCTCTTCGCGCTGTTCGGAATCGTAACGGTCGATCTTGTTCCAAACCTCGATGATGCGGCCTGAGTCATCGGGGTTGATACCGAGCTGGCGCAGCACCGCATCGACGTCGCTCTGCTGCGCCTCGGCATCCTCGTGCGAGATGTCGCGCACATGCAGGATGACGTCGGCCTCCAGCACCTCTTCCAGCGTGGCGCGGAAGGCGGCGACGAGTTGCGTCGGCAGATTGGAGATGAAGCCGACGGTGTCCGACAGCATCGCCTTGCCGCCGTGCGGCAGCGTCAGCGCGCGCAAGGTCGGATCGAGCGTGGCGAACAGCATATCGGCGGCCTGCACGTCGGCGCGGGTCAGGCGATTGAACAGCGTCGACTTGCCGGCATTGGTGTAGCCGACCAGCGCGACGACGCGATACGGCACGCGCAGGCGTCCAGCGCGATGCAGCCGCCGCGTCGCCTGCACCTTCTTCAGCTCGCCCTCGAGCTTGGAGATGCGCTCCTGGATCAGGCGGCGGTCGGCCTCGATCTGCGTCTCGCCGGGACCGCCCATGAATCCGAAACCGCCGCGCTGGCGCTCCAGATGGGTCCACGAGCGCACCAGGCGGGAGCGCTGGTAATTGAGATGGGCGAGCTCGACCTGAAGCGAGCCTTCCTTGGTCTTGGCGCGCCGGCCGAAGATTTCGAGAATCAGCCCGGTGCGGTCGAGCACCTTGGCGTGCAATTCCTTCTCGAGATTGCGCTGCTGGATCGGCGCCAGCGCGCAATCCATCACGACGAGCTCGACGTCGAGGCTCTTGGCCAGCGCGGCGATCTCCTCGACCTTGCCCTTGCCGATATAGGTCGCGGGCCGGATCTGGCTGATCGGCGCGATGATGGCGTCGGCAACGACGAGGTCGATCGCGCGCGCGAGGCCGGCGGCTTCGTCGAGCCGGGCCTCGGCGTCTCGTTGGACATGGCTCTCCGATTGCGCGTCGGCACCGCCCGCGCGCACGCGCAAATAGGGGCCGATGACAAGCACCCGCCCCGTCTGCTTAGCCCCTGCCGACCGCGGACGATCGGCATCCCCGTCAAAATTCCGGGGTTCCAATCAGATCACTCTCAAGCCGGCTGATCCTCGCCGCCTTCGAACAGCTGGATCGGAGCGCCCGGCATGATGGTCGAGATCGCATGCTTGTAGACGAGCTGCGAATGACCGTCGCGCCGAAGCAGCAAACAGAAATTGTCGAACCAGGTCACGATGCCCTGGAGCTTCACTCCGTTGACCAGAAAGATCGTCAGTGGCGTTTTGGTTTTGCGAACGTGATTGAGGAAGGTGTCCTGTAGGTTTTGTGCGCGGTCTGCCGCCATTGTTTTTTTCTCGCTTTGAGTTTCTTTTTATTGCGCCGGTCGTGACCCTGTTTTCAAAATTGAGGCCTTCTTCCGGTTGCCGTTTCCCATGAGATCCCCCTCGGAGGAACAGCAGGTCGATTAGAGGGCAGGACGGCTTATTAGGCAAGCTGCTTCACGCGGCAAGCCATGCGGATTTGCCCCGAAAAACTACGGAAATAGATGATTTTCCTCGCGTATCCCTAAGGTTCGGCCGCGGCGTCGGGCGCTAGCCGACGCCGAGCGCCTTCAACTTTCGGTGCAGCGCCGAACGTTCCATGCCAACAAACTCGGCCGTGCGAGAGATATTTCCCGAGAAACGGCTGATCTGGGCAATCAAATAGTCGCGCTCGAACACTTCGCGGGCCTCACGCAGCGGCAGGCCCATGATGTGCTCGCCATTGTTGCTGGTCGGCATCGCCGGCACCATCGAGCCGACATCCTGCGGCAGCATGTCGGCGGTGATGATCACCTCCGGTCCGCCCGCGGCCAGAATCATGACTCTCTCAACGTTGTTGCGGAGCTGGCGCACATTGCCCGGCCAGACATGCGATTGCAGCACCGCCATCGCGTCCTGCCCGATCTGCCGCTTGGGCAGGCCGCTGCCGGCCGAGATCTGCTCCATGAAATAGTCGATCAGCTCCGGAATGTCCTCGCGACGCTCGGAGAGCGCGGGCACGCGGATCGGCACCACCGAGAGCCGATGATAGAGGTCCTCGCGGAAATGGCCGGCCGCGATCTCCTCCTCGAGGTTGCGCGCGGTCGACGAGATGATGCGAACGTCGACCTGCACCTTGGCGGTGCCGCCGACGCGCTGGAACGACTGCTCGACCAGCACGCGCAAAATCTTGTTCTGGGTCTCGCGCGGCATGTCCGCGATCTCGTCGATGAACAGCGTGCCGCCATGGGCTTCTTCGAGCGCACCCGCCTTGCGCGGCTGCTCGCCGTTGGACTGCTCGACGCCGAACAGCTCGTGCTCCATCCGCTCCGGAGTGATCGCGGCGGCATTGATGACGACGAAGGGGCCGTCGGCGCGGCCCGAGGCCGTATGTAGCGTGCGCGCGGTCAATTCCTTGCCGGCACCGGCAGGGCCGACGATCAGGATGCGGCTGTTGGCCTTGGCCGCACGCTCGATAGTCTGGCGCAACTGGTTGACACTCGGGGAACGGCCGACGAGCTGGCTTGCGCTCGGCGCGAGCTGTTTCAGCTCCTTCACCTCGCGCTTGAGCCGCGAGTTTTCCAGCGCGCGGTTGGCGACCAGGATGAGGCGATCGGCCTTGAACGGCTTCTCGATGAAATCATAGGCGCCGCGCTTGATCGCGGCGACCGCGGTCTCGATGTTGCCGTGGCCGGAGATCATCACGACGGGCAGGTCGGCATTGTCCTTCTTGACCTGCTCCAGCAGCTGTAAGCCGTCGAGCTTGGAGCCCTGCAGCCAGATGTCGAGGAACACGAGGTGCGGCCTGCGATTGGCGATTTCGGCCAAGGCCGAGTCGCTATCGCGCGCCGTTCGCGTGACAAAACCCTCGTCTTCGAGGATGCCCGCAACGAGATCCCGAATATCGGCCTCATCATCGACAATCAGAATTTCACTTGCCATGGGTCGCGCCTGTCTTGTCAGTTGCCTGTTGAGGCTTCGATCTTCGTTGAATCATTGGTCTTTTCAGCCGGCTCTTTGGTTTCGGCCGTCGTCTCTTTTGTTTCCGGCGACGTGACGGAATCCGCCTTGATATCCGCCGTGGTTGCGTCCTTGGTCGCCACCTCGGCTGCTTCCTGCGCCGGCTCCTTGACTGCCGGGGCCTGCTCGGCCCCCTCGCCCTTCGCGGGAGTCCCTGAGATCGCAAAGCGCATCCGCATCCAGGCGCCGCGCTGGCCTTCGCGGAAGTCGGAGGCGTCCTTAAGCTCGATGCGGCCGCCATGGTCTTCCAGCACACGGCCGACGATGGCAAGGCCAAGGCCGGTGCCTTTGGCGCGCGTCGTCACATAGGGCTCGAGCAGCCGCGAGCGCGCCACCTTGGGCAGGCCGATGCCGTTGTCGATGACGTCGATCAGCACATCCTCGCCCTCGCGCGAGACCACGACGTCGATGCGGCCCTTGCCACCGTCCTTGGCCAGCTCTTCCGGCGGCACCTGCTCGATCGCCTCGGTGGCGTTCTTGACGATGTTGGTGACCGCCTGCGAGATCAGCCGCCGGTCGAACTGGGCGCGCAGCGGATCGTCCCTGAACTCGGCCTCGATATCGAGCTCGGGATGGGCGACCTTCATCAGGAACACCGCCTGCCGCACGGTGTCGGCGACGTCCTCGCCTTCCATCACGGGCTTCGGCATCCGCGCAAAGCGCGAGAACTCGTCGACCATGCGGCGGATATCGTCGACCTGGCGCACGATGGTATCGGTGCACTGCTCGAAGATCTGCTTGTCCTTGGCCTCGGTGATGTCCTTGCCGAACTTGCGGCGGATGCGCTCGGCCGAGAGCTGGATCGGCGTCAGCGGATTCTTGATCTCGTGGGCGATGCGGCGCGCGACATCGCCCCAGGCCGAGGTGCGCTGCGCGGACACCAGCTCGGTGATGTCGTCGAGCGTGATGATGTAGCTGTCGTGCGGCTGGTTTTTCTCGGCGCTGACGCGCACTGAAAGATTTCGCTCGGTGCCGTCGCGCGTGATCGTGATCTGGCCCTGCACCAGGCGCTGGGTCCCTTCCCGCGACGTCTTCATCATCTCGTCGAGCTCGGGCAGCACGTCGGAGAGCGAATGGCCGAGCGTCTCGGCCTCGGAGTGCCCGATCAGCTTCTCGGCGGAGCGGTTGAGGATGCCGACGCTGCCCGAAGTATCGACGCCGATGATGCCGGCGCTCGCCGAGGACAGCACCGCTTCGATGAAGCGGCGGCGGCTGTCGATGAGGTCGCTGGCGTTGACGAGCTCATCGCGCTGGCTGCGCAATTCCTGCGTCATCTTGTTGAAGGTCTCACCTAACTGGGCGAGATCGCCTTCCGACTGATGCACGGGCACCTTCACATGGAGGTCGCCGGTCGAGACGGTGTGGGCCGCGTTCATCAGCCGCCGGATCGGCGCCACCAGCGAGTTGGCGAAGTTGAGGCCGATCAGCACCGAGGCCATCAGGATGGTCAGCGCGATCACCGCAAACATCAGCGCAAACGCCACCTGGATGCCAAGCCGGCGCGACTCGATCTGGGCATATTCGGCGACGCTGATCTCGGTCTGCTTGAGCTGACTGACGACCTTCGGATCGAGCGGCCGGGCGACGTACAGGAACGTGTCGCTGAAGGCGCGCAGGCGGATCACCGCCGCGACGTAGCTCGCATCCGGCAGCACCGCGATCTCGGGCTCGTTCTCGTTGACGTTGCTGAGGAAGTCGGGCGCCGGCGGCGAATAGGCCAGTCGCATACCCGTGTCGGCGGATTCGAGAATGTTGGTGTTCTTGTCGATGATCATCGCGCCCGGCAGATTGCGGGAGCCCGCGCTGGCGGTGAGCAGCTCGCGGAACGACCGGCGATCCTGGTCGTAGAGTGGCCGGGCATGGGCGATGTCATTGGCCATGCCGATGATGTCGCCGCGGATCAATTGCGCATGGTCCTGCATATAGGCCCGCGCGATATCCAGCGAGTTCTGAATGACTTCCTTGGTCGGTCCCGAGAACAGCCGGTCGAGACCGCGTTCGAGGGTGACGTTGGCGACGACGGAAACAAGCACCGCCGGCAGCACCGCGACGATCGAGAACAGGCTGACGATCTGGACATGCAGGCGCGCCGCCGCCCTGCCCCGCCGCCGTGCCAGGATCAGCTGCCAGAGCTCTCGCACGATGATTCCGACCAGCAGCAGGATCGTGCCCGCATTGATCAGGTAGAACGAGCGGACCACCTCCGGCGTCGGATCGATCCTGGTGAGGCCGGTCAGGACCAGGAAGGTCAGGAGGCCCGACAACAGCGCCAGCGCCACCGCAAACGGCACCAACCAGCGCCGCACCGACCAACGCCGGGGCTCTTCCGCTGGGGCCGTGTCAAAGGATGCGGCCGAGGTATCTGCGCTGGTCATTCCGGCAATGGGGTGCTGAAAACGGGTCCGCGATCGGCGGCTACTGATGTATTCGTACCACATTGTTGCCGAGACGCGACAGTGTCAAATCGCCTTGGCAATTCAGTGGCTTACCAATTTCAACTTCTTCTTTTGGCCATGTTTGACCAAAACGGGAAACTTGGACTCGGAGGCTCGCGCCTCTTGTCTCGCGTGGCGATTTACGGCCCGGCATTGTGACGAGAGCGAGGGCTACGGATGGGTTATCCACATCTGGTCTTCCGCTGAGGGCATCCTAGCGCACGCCATACCGCGCGAATTCCTCCGCGATGTCGGCCCGGATGGCCTTCGCGGCCGCGACGTCGGCTTCGCCGGCGGCGATGTCGCCGCGGCGGGCCTTCGCCAGGCCCCGGCCATACAGCGCGGCCGCCAGCTTCGGGTCGATGCGGAGCGCGGAATCGTAGTCGGCGATCGCCGCCGCGAGACGTCCGGCCCTGAGGTTCGCCAGCGCGCGGGAATCGTAGGTCGCCGAGGTGTGGGCGCCGGCGCCGATCGCCCTGTCGCAGGCCTCCATGGCGTCCCGCGCCTCCGTCGAACTCGCCCGGATCCAGCAGAGGCCGCTCCAAGCCACTTCCAGGTCGGGGTCGAGACGCACCGCTTCGCCGTAGTCGCGCTCCGCGCGCGTCGGATCGCCCTTCTTCAGCCGGGCCTCGGCGCGGTTGGCGAAGGCCCGCGCATAGGTCGGAGCGAGGGCGACGGCCCGGTCGAAATCCTCGATCGCGGCGTCGTAGTCGCCCTTTCTCAGTCTGGCCGCGCCGAGGTTGTTGACGGGCTTGACGAAGGCCGGATCGACCGCGATGGCGCTTTCAAAGTCGGCCACGGCGTGGTCGTAGTCGGCCTTCTCGGAGTAGGCGACGCCGCGGTTGTTGTAGGCGATGGCGAGCGAAGACGGGCCGCCCTGGTTCGCCTCGATGAAGGCCGAGCAGGCCTCGATCCGCGTGTCGGGCGCAGCGGCGCCGTTGCACAGCTCGACGTTCCGGAACTGGCCTTCCTTCAGCTTCTGTGCGGCGGCCGGCGCGAGCAGCAGGATCACGATCGACGCCGCCGCGAGGCGCGCGTTCAGCATCCGCGGCAGATGCCGGGCGTACGCTCGGCCCTCCGCTCCCGCGCCGGAGCGGCCGCCCTGCGCTTCGGAACGCCGCTCTTGTCCAGCACCTTGTCCTTGCCCTCCTCGATCAGGGTGGAGAACCTGACGGTGCCGTCGTCGGAGACCTCGATGTGGGGCGTGGTGCCCCGGATGCCCATGGTCGCCACCGGAGTGTCGACCTTCATGTCGCCGCTCTTGGCGACGGCTCCGGCCACGAAGGTGGCCGTCCCCCTGGTCAGGTTGAACAGGCTCGCGTTGGATTTGGCGCCCGGGTCGTAGACGAATTCGTTCATCTCCATGCTGGCGTTGCTGGACAGGTTGAACGAAGAGCCGTCGGCGAAATTGATGCCGAGCTTGCCGTCGGCGCCGGTCTTGACCACGTCGCCCTGGTAGACCGGGTCGCCGACCTTGACGGCGGCCTTGTCGTTGGAAAGGGCGGTCTGGAAGACGGCCGTGCCGGCGTGCTCGACCGCCACCTTGCCGACGATCATCACGATCTTGCCGATCGGTTTGACGTCGGAGGGCGGCGCGTTCTGCGCCGACGCCGTCCGGGATGCGGTCAAACCGAGACACAGGAAGCCGAGACACAGGAAGCCGAGACACAGGAAGCCGAGCCGCAGGGCCGCGAGGCCCACCATCGTCCGTCGCCCGTCCATGCTGCTTCTCCCTTCGCGAGAAGAGCCCCATCATCGCGCCCCGCGAATGATGGCAGAGCCACGCGAGACGGGCCAGATCGGGCTTCGGGCTACCACTTAATAGTCAGTCGGGCCCGCGTTCATGCTGCGCGGCGTCCGCCGAAATGGCGTATTTCCGAGCGTGCAATGCGGGCAGATGCGGCGGCATCGGCGCGATCCGAAACGACAACATGCGAGACGTGGCGATGTCGCCGGCACGGGTCTTCGACGGTCTACGACGCACGCCGCCCGGCAGCCGGCTCGGCGTCGCGTCGCTGACCGGCGGGATTTCGTTCGTGGCGCTGATCCTGTCCGCGCTGAAGGAGGCGTGGGGCGCCGATCCGGACGTCGCGCTGTTCGACCACGACAGCATCACCTACAAGGATTTCGCGCACGGCTCCTTCGAGCTCGTCACCAAGGAGGCCGTGCCGCGCCACATCATCGTCGACGATCCCGGACAGACCGTCGTCCTGAGCAAGACCGGGTCCTCGGTCAGCTTCGCCCAGCTCGCCAACAACGCGTCGCAGATGGACGACTTGCAAGCCCAGCAACAGGACGTGCTCGCGAACTATTCGCGGGAGCACGGGCCGGCCGGCTCCAGCACGCCGCCCGGCGAAACCGCCGATCCGTCGCCGCAGCCGATTAATTTCGAGGCTCCGAACGGGCCGACGGCGCCGCATGCCCTTGAGGGACTGGTAGTGCCGGCGAGCTTGGTCCCGGACGCGCCGATCCATTCGGCACCGACCCTGAACCTCGGATCGGCTCCGGTCGAGATCGACACGATCAGGTTCGACGAATTCTCCGCATCCAGCGGCAGCTTCTCGGCCTCGAGCTTCGGCTCCGGCGGCGCGCCGACCTTCGGCATCGCCGGCGGGATCGTCGGTCCCTTCACGGTGGCGGGCGCGAGCTTCGACGTGGAGAAGCCGGGCTCGTTCGGAATCCTCTACGTGAACAGCCATACCGGCGCCTACACCTACGTGCCCAACAACGACGCCATCAACGCGCTGAAGGCTCCCAGCGCCGACAACTTCACGATCACCGCCTCCGACGGCTTCGCCTCAGCGAGCCAGAGCTTCACCATCGACATCAACGGGACGGACGACGCGTCCGTGATCTCCGGCGCCACCGCCGGATCGGTCGCCGCCACCGCAATGGCCGCCACGGCCTTCGCGGCCGGTCACGACGTCCATGCCGCGCCGACCGCGAGCGGCACGCTGACCGACGCCGACGTCGACGATCCCGCCAACACGTTCACCGTGGTGAGCACGCCCCACGCCAGCGACCACGGCTACGGTACCTTCACCATGACGACCGACGGGCACTGGACCTACACGCTCGACGACGCCAATCCGGCCGTGCTCGCGCTGAAGGCCTGCGACACGACGACGGACACTTTCACCGTGACCACGATCGGCGGCACGCCGCAGACGATCACCGTGACCATCCAGGGCGCGGGCGATCCATCCGTCGTCTCCGGCGACACGCATGGACGCGTGGTCGAGGCTGGCGGGGTCCACAACGCCGACCACGGCGTCCCGACCGCCAGCGGCGTGCTGACCGCCGTCGACGTCGACGGACCTTCGAACGACTTCGACGCGGTCGCCTGTCCCGAGACCAGCGACCACGGCTACGGCACCTTCACCATGACGTCCGACGGGCACTGGACCTTCGCGCTCGACAACGGCAATTGCGCGGTCCAGGCGCTCAACGTCGGTCAGAACCTCACCGACAGCTTCACGGTGACGACGGCGGACGGGACCGCGCAATCGGTGAGCATCACGATCGAGGGCAGCAACGACGCGGCGACGATCTGCGGGGATACCCACGGATGCGTGACCGAACCGAGCAACTCCTGCCTGCCGCCGCCCAGCGCCAGCGGCACCTTGAGCGACAAGGACGTGGACAATCCGGACGATACCTTCACGGCGACGACGTGCCCTCAGGCCAGCGAGCACGGCTACGGCAGCTTCACCATGACGGCCGACGGCACCTGGACCTACACGCTCGATCCGGGCAACCCGGCGGTGGAGGCCCTGCGGTCCTGCGATACGCTGACCGACTGCTTCATCGTGACCACGATCGACGGAACGCCCCAGACGGTGAGCGTGACCATCCAGGGCGCGGCGGAGGCCGATTCGTTCCGGTTCAAGGAAAGCTTCGGCTCCGCCCCTGCGGCCCCGACGCCGGCATCGTCCGCCGAGGTCGTCCAGGCGGCTTTCGCCGACGCCGCTCATCCGACGGCAATTCCGCCGGACGACCTACACTCGGTCGGGCACGACGCGGGCCCACACGAGGCGGCCGCCGTCGGGTTCCATCCGCCGCAGCACGATCTGATCGTCTGAGCGCCGGTTTCCGGCCGGCGGACTTTGTGTTTGCCGCGCATTCACAGGTAATGGCGGATCGTTTGCGAATGTCCCGGAACAGAATCATGTCGTTCCGGCTTGACCCGGCATGGATAGATTCTTTCTCGCGATCATAGTGTCGGCCGTGCTGCTGCTGATCGTGGCCTCTGACCTCCTGGTCAATGGCCCGAGCAGGCAGGACCAGACGGCGGAAATGGCCAATATCCAGCCGGTCGTGGTCCGGCTGATCAGATAGGTGCGACACTGCGCGCTGCGGCCGAATGACGAATTCGAACGTTCCCGCGGAACATTTGAGCCCGGCTCGGACTTCTGCTCACCGCGTCAGCCACACAGGCCAGCGCGATCCGGACAGGCTCAGCTCACCTTTGGTAGGGGGAGCTGAGCCACCGCTCCGAAATTAGCCCCCGCTCCGATACACCTGGATATCGAGATCCCGGATCTTCTTCCGCAGCGTGTTGCGGTTGAGACCAAGGAGATCGGCGGCACGGATCTGGTTGCCGCGGGTGGCGGCGAGCGCGGCCGTGAGCAGCGGCACCTCGATCTCCTTGAGGATGCGGTGATAAAGGCCCGGCGGCGGCACGCCGTTCGGGAAGCCCTGGAAGTGCGATGAGAGATAGGCCTCCACCGCGCCGCCGAGATTGTCGACGCCCTGCTGGACCGCCGCGCCCGGGCTGACCGAGGGCGGCGCGAGTTCGCCGTCGATGACGGAGCCCGTGATCACGTCCTGCGGATAGAGCGCCGCAAGGCGACGGGCGAGGTTTTCAAGCTCGCGCACGTTGCCGGGCCAGCGGTGCTGCTTCATCCGCTCCAGCGCCAGCGTGTCGAGCTTCTTCGGCGGCAGACCGTCCTTCTCGGCGAGTGTGAAGAAGTGGCGCACGAGGTCCGGCAGGTCCTCGATACGCTCGCGCAGCGGTGGCAAGCGCAGCGGCACGACATTGAGGCGGAAGAACAGATCCTCGCGGAACAGACCCTGCTGGATCAGCACGCGCAGATCCTTGTTGGAGGCTGCGACGATCCGCACATCGGTCTTGATCGGGGTGCGGCCGCCGACCGTGGTGTATTCGCCCTGCTGCAGCACGCGCAGCAGGCGGGTCTGCGCCTCCATCGGCATGTCGCCGATTTCGTCGAGGAACAGCGTGCCGCCCTCGGCCTGCTCGAACCGGCCGGAGGCACGCGTGTTGGCTCCGGTGAAGGCGCCGCGCTCATGGCCGAACAGCTCGGATTCAATGAGGTCGCGCGGGATCGCCGCCATGTTGACCGCGACGAACGGGCCGTTGCGGCGCTTGCCGTAATCATGCAGCGCGCGCGCCACCAGCTCCTTGCCGGTCCCGGACTCGCCCGTGATCATCACGGTGAGGTCGGTCTGCATCAGGCGTGCGAGCACGCGGTAGATTTCCTGCATCGCCGGCGAACGCCCGACCAGCGGGATCGCCTCCATCTCGGCGTCGTCGTCCGGCGTCGCGACCCGCTCCTTCGGCTCGGCGAGCGCACGGCCGACGATGGCGATCAGCTCCTTCAGGTCGAAGGGCTTGGGCAGGTATTCATAGGCGCCGCGCTCCGAGGCGCGGATCGCCGTCATGAAGGTGTTTTGCGCGCTCATGACGATGACGGGCAAATTCGGCCGCATCTTCTTGATCCGCGGCAGCAGATCGAAGGCGTTTTCGTCCGGCATCACCACGTCGGTGATGACGAGATCGCCCTCCCCCTGGCTGACCCAGCGCCACAGCGTCGCGGCATTGCCGGTCAGCCTGACTTCATACCCGGCCCGGGAAAGTGCCTGGTTGAGAACCGTGCGGATGGCGGTGTCGTCATCAGCTACGAGAATGCTACCTGCGGGCATTGTTAATCCTCATTTTGCCCCCTGTGATGCAGACGACGACTTCCCGGCAGAGCCGTCGCGACTGCTGTGATCAGCGTGTTTGACCGATGTGGAATACATCGGCATCAGCACGCGGAAGGTGGTCTTTCGCGGCTGAGACTCGCATTCGATGATGCCCCCGTGATCGCCGATGATCTTGGCGACCAGCGCGAGACCGAGGCCAGAGCCGGTCTGCTTGGTGGTCACGAAGGGATCGAACAGATTGGGCAGAAGATCGTCCGGCACGCCTGGTCCATTGTCCCTCACGCAGAATTCAAGCGGCAGGGATACCCGGGATTTTTGACCGGGGACTGACAGGCGCACGCCGGGGCGGAACGCGGTGGTGAGCTGGATCTCGGCGTCGGGAACGTCGATCAGTGCTTCGGCGGCATTCTTCACCAGATTGAGGAACACCTGGATCAGCTGGTCCTGGTTCGCCAGCACCGGCGGCAGCGACGGATCGTAATCCTCGATGAAACGGATGTTGCGGGCAAAGCCCGACTGCGCCAGCCGCTTCACGTGGTCGAGCACCGAATGGATGTTGACGGGGCCGCGCACCACGGGTCGTTCGTCGCCGAACACCTCCATGCGGTCGACCAGCGTCACGATGCGGTCGGCTTCGTCGCAGATCAGGCGGGTCAGCATGCGGTCTTCGGAGGAGGCCTGCTGCTCGAGCAACTGCGCCGCGCCGCGGATGCCGGAGAGCGGGTTCTTGATCTCGTGCGCCAGCATGGCCGCGAGCGCAATCACCGAACGGGCGGCGCTGCGATGGGTGAGCTGCCGGTCCATCTTGTCGGCGATAGAACGCTCCTGGAGCATCACCACGATATGGCCGGGCCGCTCGGTGAGCGGCGCGACATGCAGATCGACCTGGCGGTCGCCGCCCATGCGCGGCGTGCCGAGATCGACCTTGTATTCGTTGACCGGCGAATTCGACGAGCGCACCTGGTCGATCAGCGCCAGCAAGGGACTGCCAAACGGCACCAGCTCTTTCAACGACTGCCGCTTCAAGAACTGCGTCGAGATATCGAAGAAGGCTTCTGTCGCGATATTGGCGGCGACGATCTTGCCGTCGGGCCCGATCATCAGCACGGGATTGGGCAAGGCATCCAGGATCGCGTCGCTGTCGGACGGCTTGCGATGGTCAGCGGCTGAGGTCATGCAGCAGCGCTCCATGCGAAATCGTCGAACGCATCCTGCAGGGACTGGTGCACGAGGCCCGGATCCTCGGACGTCAGGATCTTCTGGCGCCAGGCCTTCAGCGTCTCGACCGGCGTGCCGCTCGCTTCGGCCGCGACATCGAGCGCCCAGCCGAGATGTTTTCGCGCATGCTTGAGGCCCACGCGCAGGCCGTAGAGCGCGCAGACGCCCTCATAGAGCGTGCGGACATAATGAAGCTGCGTCGCGAGCGACGGCGTCGTTTCTGCCGCCCCGCCATTCAGGCGCCGGCCGATCTCGCCGGGCAGCCAGGGCTGGCCCTGCGCGCCGCGGCCGATCATCACGGCATCGGCGCCGGAGACTTCGAGCGCCGCGAGCGCCTTCTCATAAGTGGTGATGTCGCCGTTGACGACGAGCGGAATGGAGATGGCCTCGCGCACCGCGCGGATCGCATCCCAATCGGCCTCGCCCTTGTAGAACTGACAGCGGGTGCGGCCATGGACGGTGACGAGCTTGACGCCGGCGGCCTCCGCGCGACGCGCCAGCTCCGGCGCGTTGCGGGTGCGGTCATCCCAGCCGAGCCGCATCTTCAGCGTCACCGGAACCTTCACGGCAGCAATCGTCACCTCGATCAGGCTGACGGCATGATCGAGATCGCGCATCAGGGCGGAGCCCGACTGGCCCCCGGTGACGTGGCGGGCCGGACAGCCCATGTTGATGTCGATGATATCGGCGCCCTCGGCCTCGGCGATCCGGGCGCCTTCGGCCATCCAGTGCGCCTCGCAGCCGGCGAGCTGGACCACGTGCGGCCCGACCCCGGTCGCTTCGCAGCGCAACCGCGACATCCGGTGGCCATTGGCGAGCTCATCGCTGGCCGTCATTTCGGAGACGACCAGACCCGCGCCGAGCTCGGCGGCCAGCCGGCGGACGGGTGAGTCCGTCACTCCCGACATCGGTGCCAGGAAGACCGGGGTAGCGATTTCAATATCGCCTATTTTCAACGGCTTAGAGCCTGAACTTGCCGGGCCGGTCACAGGGGTCTCGTTCAGTGGACAGGGCCTCATCGCGCCTGCCATGGCCTATCTTGCGCACAATTCTTGTGCAGTCAAGCGTCATGCCTACAGTTTAGACAGTTCTGCAGATCTTTCAAGTGCAGTGCAGCAAAATGCTGAATCCCACAATCCCGGGAAACCCCCTTTTTTTGCGGGCCTGCCGTGCTAGAGGCATGCCGGCAATCACCCCACGCCCGACGCATCCCTTAACAGTTCAATATTTGAGTCCTATGGCGAAATCACAGCGCACCGCAGTCGTTCTTGTCGCGGCCGGACGTGGCCTGCGCGCGGGCGCGGGCGGGCCGAAGCAATATCGTGAGATCGGCGGCGTGCCCGTGATCTACCGCGCCATGGAAGCCTTCAGCACCCACGCGGACGTGTTCGCCGTGCAGCCGGTGGTGAACCCGGACGACGGCGCCATGTTCACGGCAGCGGTCGCAGGCTTGAAGCACGAGGCGCCGACCAATGGCGGCGCGACGCGTCAGGCCTCGGTGCTCGCCGGTCTCGAAGCGCTCGCCAGGCACCAGCCCGACATCGTCCTGATCCACGATGCCGCGCGTCCCTTCGTCTCGGCCGGCGTGATCTCGCGCGCGATCGCGGCGGCAAGCCGCACAGGTGCGGCGATCCCCGTCGTCGCCGTCACCGACACCATCAAGGTCACGAGCGCGGACGGCAATGTCGAGGACACGCCGGACCGGGCAAGTTTGCGAATCGCGCAGACGCCGCAATCCTTTCGTTTCGATGTCATCCTCGAAGCGCATCGTCGCGCGGCAAAGGACGGACGAAGCGATTTCACCGATGATGCCGCGATCGCCGAATGGGCGGGATTGACGGTTGCGACGTTTGAAGGCGATGTTGCCAACATGAAGCTCACCACCCCCGAAGATTTCGCGCGCGAGGAAGCGCGTCTGGCCAGCCTGCTCGGCGACATCAGGACCGGCACGGGCTATGACGTCCACGCCTTCGGCGAAGGCGACCATCTCATGCTCTGCGGCGTGCGTGTGCCGCACACCAAGGGTTTTCTCGCCCACTCCGACGGCGATGTCGGCCTTCATGCGCTGGTGGATGCGATCCTCGGCGCGCTGGCCGACGGCGACATCGGCTCGCACTTCCCGCCGAGCGATGCGAAGTGGAAGGGCGCCTCCTCCGATCAGTTTTTGAAATACGCCATCGAGCGCGTGACGGCGCGCGGCGGCCGCGTCGCCAATCTCGAGGTCACGATGATCTGCGAGCGGCCGAAGATCGGCCCGCTGCGCGACACCATGCGCGCGCGCATTGCCGAGATCTCCGGCGTTGACATCTCCCGCGTCGCGGTGAAGGCGACGACCAGCGAGCGGCTCGGCTTCACCGGCCGTGAGGAAGGCATCGCGGCCACCGCGAGCGCCACCATCCGCCTGCCCTGGAGCGTCTAGGCCATGGGCGGCAGCGACGCACGCGCCCTCTCCCGCTCGCTGCTCGATCTGTGCCGGATGCGCAAGCTGACGATCGCGACCGCCGAGTCCTGCACCGGCGGCCTGGTCGCCGGCGCGCTGACCGATATTCCCGGTTCGTCTGATGTCATCGATCGCGGCTTCGTCACCTATTCCAACGACGCCAAGCGCGCGATGCTCGGCGTCGAGGCCAGCACACTCACCAATTTCGGCGCGGTCAGCAAGGAGACCGCGACCGCCATGGCCGTCGGCGCACTGGAGCGTGCCGGCGTTGATCTCGCGGTTGCCATCACCGGCATTGCCGGCCCCGGTGGCGCCACGCCCGGCAAGCCGGTCGGCCTCGTGCATTTCGCCGTTGCCGCGCGCGATGGCCGCATCGTTCATCGCGAGCAGCGATTTGGCGCGATCGGCCGCACCGCCGTGCGTCAGCGCTCGGTGGTCGAGGCCCTGCGCATGCTGATGGATCTCGCCCGCGGCCCCCAGGCCGCGGCCAAGCCGCGCCGCGCCACCGCCGCAACCCGCCTGCGCCCGCGCGTCACACGAACGCCGCGCCGGCACGTCGCGAAGCGAAGGCCGCCGCGATCGCCGCGGGGTTGAGGCGCCTTACGCAGCTGCCAGCAGCGCGCTCGCGTGATCGAGCACGCGCTGCTTGACCGCATCGGCATCCGACGGCTTCACCTTCGCGCTCACCGTCAACTCTACGACCGGTGCCACGGGATCCGTGGCGATCACCTTCGATACATTGACCGACGGCGCGGCCCGCGCGTCGACCCGCGGATCATCGCGCAGCTCCTTCAGGATCCGGTCGGCGAGCGTATTGGCCGAACCCGCCCTGACCGGAAAAGTCACCTTGACCTCGCCCGTGCCGGGATAGGCGCTATGATTGATGATGGCGGCACCCCAGACCTGGCCGTTCGGCAGCAGGATCTGCGTGTTGTCGGGCGCGACCAGCTCGGTCATGAACAGCGACAGCGATCTCACCTTGCCGGCCTTGCCGCCGACCTCGACGTCATCGCCGATGTGGAAGGGCCGGAACAGCAGCAGCATGACGCCCGCGGCGAGATTGGACAGCGTGCCCTGCAACGCCAGACCGATGGCGAGTGATGTTGCGCCCAACACCGCGACGAGGCTCGCCGTCTGGATGCCAAAGAGTTGCAGCACGGCGATGCCGACCACCGCCAGCACGCCGTAACGCGTGACGCTGGACACGAACAGGGTCACGAGCGGATCGACCCGGTGGCCGACATCGAGCACACGCGTGACGACGCGCTGCATGGCGCCCGACAGATACCAGCCGATCGCCAGCAGCAGGATCGCGTAGATCGCGTTCAGTCCATACAGGACGAGTGACGCTTTCAGCGTGTCGAAATTGATGGTCATGAGGTCTCCAACCCGGAACAATCGGTTGCAAACTCGCCGTCGTGGAAAATGATCCTTTCAGCGGCCGAAGTTCCACATCGACCGCAGCCACCCTCACTGCGTCGTACGCTCGATCCGGTGCATGACGGGAAGCTTTTGTTCGATCGCCTTGGCAAGCACCGTCCCCGTCGTCCGGCCGAGCTCCTTGGCAATGATCGTGATCGGCTTGGTGCCGGCGAGTTTCCTGAGCTTGCTGAGCTCTTCCTCGCTCCACGACTGCTTCCAGCGCGCCATGTCCCCTGGTCCCACTACAAAAAGCCCCGCGCCCGACTCGGATTGTACTTGAGGACCTTGAGAGCGGCTGTCTTTCGGGTGTGCCGCATGCGGCAAGGGGTGTTTCGTCAGGACAAGCCGTTTTGGCACAAACTGCACTTGTCAGACCGTGCAGTGCGGCGTTCGAATCGAAGGTCTTGCGCCCTGCCTTGGCGCCTCCGAGCCACTATCCCTTGCGCTGCCTGTCGGGCAAAACACTCAACCGGCGGGTCAATCAGCTAGCGCTAAAATATTCCGCTTTACCGAAATTCGGCTTTGGCGTAATGGTGTGCCACCTCATCCCGGTCAGAGGGGCGTATCGCGATCGTCACGAACGTGGGGTGAGCCGTGGTGGACGCCGACTGCATCGGCGCGATTGGTTTCGCAGGGCGGGCAACCGTGAGCGAGAGCATCGCGCGCACGACCGGTGCGGTCAGCGTACGGCAAAACCGTGTCGTCCTGACGCCCGGGGTCTGTGCGTCAAGTCTTGCGGTGATGGGTGTGGCCCAACCGGGTCCGCGCATCAGCCATCCGCAAGGCGACGGGGGCAATAGTGCATCGCTCCCCGGGGAGAGCACGGCATAAGCCGTCAACCCACTGCGCAGGGAAGGCCGGATGTTTGGCTTCACCTGTATGCCGCTGTGCAGCCTCTTGTAGCGCAACCATCGCACAGTGGATCGCGGGTGCCCAGCCGGCACCCGGTCTTCCCTGCGCCCTCTGACACTGGAGGGCGAGACGAGGAAGCAAAACTCGGGCGAGACGCGTCGCGAGGATGCGGATCTGTGTCTGCGAGTTGAGATGCGAGCTATTGGAAGAGGGATGTTGCCCCTCGCTCGGTCATTGCGATCACAGCGAAGCCATCCAGAATCCTTCCGCGGAACGATTTCGGATTGTTTCGTCGCAAGAGCTCCTCGCAATGACAGTGGAGAGGCGTGCCAGACTGGAAGGACTAGGACGACGCGAGCTTCGGCCGGCCGTAGATTGCGTCCGCCCGTTTCTCGAACGCAGTAGAGAACCGCGCGAATGCGGCGTCGAACATCGAGCCCATCAGCATCGCCAGCATGCGGCTCTTGAACTCATAGGCGAGGAAGAAACCGACATCGCAGACGTCATTGCCATCCTGTTGGCCTTTGGGCTCGAACGTCCAGCGGTTTTCGAGATTACTGAACGGACCTTGCAGATATTCGACCAGGATTTTCAGATTGGCGCGGTCGAGCGTCACGCGGCTGGTGAAGGATTCCTTGACCAGTTTGAACGACACCGTCATGTCGGCGATCAGCACCTCGGTGCCGTCGGGTTTCGCCATGCGCTGACGGATCTTCAACGCGCTGCACAGCGGCACGAATTCCGGGTAGCGCTCGACATCGGCGACCAGATCAAACATCCTGGGTGCGCTGTGATTGACACGGCGCTTGCTCGAAAATTTGGGCATGTCAGTTCAGCGCGCGGCGGCCCGCGCAGCCTTCAGTCTCGCGAAATCCTCGCCGGCATGATGCGACGAACGGGTGAGCGGGCTCGCCGACACCATCAGGAAACCCTTGGTGTAGGCGACTTTTTCGTAAGAACTGAACTCGTCCGGCGGCACGTAGCGCATCACGGCGTGATGCTTGCGGGTCGGCTGGAGATATTGCCCGATGGTCAGGAAATCGACGTCGGCCGAGCGCAGATCGTCCATCACCTGCTGCACCTCGTGGCGCTCCTCGCCGAGGCCGACCATGATGCCGGACTTGGTGAAGATGGTGGGGTCGAGCTCCTTGACCCGCTGCAGCAGCCGGATCGAGTGGAAGTAGCGCGCGCCGGGCCGCACCGTCAGATAACGCGACGGCACGGTCTCGAGATTGTGGTTGAAAACGTCGGGCCGCGCCGCGACGACAACTTCGAGCGCGCCTTCCTTGCGCAGGAAGTCAGGCGTCAGGATCTCGATCGTGGTCGTGGGGCACGCGGCACGAATCGCACGGATGGTCTGGGCAAAATGCTCGGCGCCACCGTCGGCAAGATCGTCGCGGTCGACCGAGGTGATGACCACGTGCGCAAGACCCAGCTTGGCGACGGCCTCGGCGACGTTCTGCGGCTCAACCGCGTCCAGCGCGTTCGGCAGGCCGGTCTTGACGTTGCAGAAGGCGCAGGCCCGGGTGCAGGTGTCACCCATGATCATGAAGGTCGCGTGCTTCTTGTCCCAGCACTCGCCGATATTCGGGCAGCCCGCCTCCTCGCACACCGTGTGCAGGCCATTGGCGCGCACAATGTTGCGGGTGTCGGCGTAGCCGCGGGTATTGGGCGCGCGCACGCGGATCCAGTCCGGCTTCGGCGGCGAAGCGGAATCGGGACGATTCACCTTTTCGGGGTGGCGCGGGCGCAACGGGTTCGAGATGGTATCGACAATAACGACCATGATCTGTCCGGTCTGTTCAGGTCCTACCTAGTCGGTCTGGCTGCCTGCCGCAACCCGGCTCGCGCCGCTTCAGGGAACATGGCAGATATGGGCAATATCCTGCTCTGTTCTCAGGCGATTCTCACCTCGAATGGCTCCAGTCTCGAAGACTTCCACACCGCGGCTTGGCAAAGCGCTGAAGCGTGCCTTTTTCGCGCGCAGCGTCCGCGAGGTCGCGCGCGACCTGATCGGCGCGACCATGCTGGTCGACGGCGTCGGCGGGATCATCGTCGAGGTCGAGGCCTATCATCATACCGAGCCGGCAGCGCATTCCTACAACGGCCCGACGCCGCGGAACCAGATCATGTTCGGCCCGCCCGGCTTTGCCTATGTCTACCGCTCCTACGGCATCCACTGGTGCGTCAACTTCGTCTGCGAGGAGGAAGGCTCGGCCGCCGCAGTGTTGATCCGCGCGCTCGAGCCGACGCATGGCTTGGCCGCGATGCGCCGGCGCCGCCACGCGATCGATGTGCACGCGCTGTGCTCCGGCCCCGGCAAGCTGACGGAAGCTCTCGGCATCACTGTCGCGCACAACACCCTGCCGCTGGACCGGCCGCCGATCGCGCTGCATGCGCGGACGGAAGATCTGGATGTCGTGGCCGGCATCCGGATCGGCATAACCAAGGCGGTCGAGTTGCCCTGGCGCTATGGCATCAGGGGCTCGAAGTTTCTGAGCAAGCCGTTCCCGAAGTGAAGGTCATTCCGGGGCGATGCGCAGCATCGAACTATGGTGCGCAATTGCGCACCTGAGAATCTCGAGATTCCGGGTCTGGTCCTACGGACCATCCCGGAATGACGATGAGATCATGACGCCAGCTTCAACCGCTCCAGCGCCTCGAGCAGCTTGGCCTTGCGGGCCAGCGCCGCCTCGCGCTTTTCGCGCTCCTCCTCGACGACCTCTTCGGCCGCGTTGGCGACGAATTTCTCGTTCGCGAGCTTGGACTCGGCACGCTTGATGTCGGCGTCGGCCTTGCCGATCTCCTTGTCGAGGCGCGTGCGCTCGGCGGCGACGTCGATCACGCCCTTGAGCGGCAACGCGGCGACCTCGCCGCGCACCAGAAGCTGAACCGCGCCGTCAGGCGCGCGATCGGCGAAGGAGATGTCCGACAGACGGGCCATCCGCTTGATGACGTCGGTCCAGCGCGGCGCGCGCTCCTTCGTCTCGGCCGAGGCTCCTGCGAGCACCAGCGCCGTCAGCGTTGCCGGCGGGATGTTCATCTCGGCGCGCACCGAGCGGATCTGTGTGACCAGATCGATCACCCAGCCGATCTCGGCTTCCGCCTTGGGATCGGTGAAGTCGGCATGGTCGAAGATCGGCATGACGAACGCAGGCGAGATCAGCGGATCGGTCGGTCCCGCCGCAGCCGCAAGCATCGCAAGCTGCTCCGGCGTCGGACCGGACGGCTTCAGCGGCCAAGGTGCGAGCGCGAGCAGGTCGTCGCGCTTGGCCGTCACCTCCCAAAGCTCTTCGGTAATGAAGGGCATGAAGGGATGCAGCAGCTTCAGGATCTCGTCGCGCGCCCAGGCGACCATGGCGCGGGTCTCGTCCTTGGCGGGGCTGTCGGGACCGAGCAGCACGGGCTTGGCGAGCTCGACATACCAGTCGCAATAGACGTTCCAGACGAAACGGTAGATCGCGCCGGCGGCATCGTTGAAGCGATAGGCCTCAATGGCCTCGGTCACCTCGCGCGTGGTGTGCGCGCTCTCATGCGCGATCCAGCGGTTCAGCGTTTCCTTGGCCTTTGCCGGCTCGAAGCCCTCGGGCACCGCGCAGTGGTTCATCTCTGCGAAGCGGGACGCGTTCCAGAGCTTGGTCGCGAAATTGCGGTAACCCTCGACGCGGCTGGTGGCGAGCTTGATGTCGCGGCCCTGCGCCGCCATCGCGGCCAGCGTGAAGCGCAGTGCATCCGCACCGTATTCGTCGATCAGGTTGAGCGGATCGATCACGTTGCCCTTCGACTTCGACATCTTGGCGCCCTTCTCGTCGCGGACGAGGGCGTGGATGTAGATGGTCGAGAACGGCACTTCCTTCATGAAGTGCAGGCCCATCATCATCATCCGGGCGACCCAGAAGAAGATGATGTCGAAGCCGGTCACCAGCGCGTTGGTCGGATAGTAGCGCTTCACCTCGGGCGCGTCTTCCGGCCAGCCGAGCGTCGAGAACGACCACAGCGCCGAGGAGAACCAGGTGTCGAGCACGTCCTCGTCGCGGGTGATGAAGGCTTCACGCTTGTTGCGGTCGAGCGCCATCTCGCGACCCTGCTCGGCCGTGATCACCTCCTGCTCGACGTAATAGCCGAGCGCGTGGCTGATCGCCTCCTCCTCGGTCTCCGCAACGAAGACCTTGCCGTCAGGGCCGTACCAGGCCGGGATCTGATGGCCCCACCAGAGCTGGCGCGAGATGCACCAGGGCTGGATGTTCTCCATCCACTCGAAATAGGTCTTTTCCCAATTCTTCGGGACGAACGACGTCTCGCCCGAGCGCACCGCCGCGATCGCGGGCTTGGCGAGCGTCTTGGCGTCGACATACCACTGGTCAGTCAGGTACGGCTCGATCACGCTGTTGGAGCGGTCGCCATGCGGCACCATGTGGGTGTGCGGCTCGATCCGCTCGACGAAGCCGAACGATTCCAGCCGCTCGACGATGCGCTTGCGCGCAGCGAAGCGATCAACCTTGTTGAACTCCTCGGCGAACTGCGAGGCGCCTTCCGGCAGGCCGCGCAGATAATCCTCGTTGTCGAGGAGATCGAGGCAGCCTTCCTTGTCGAGCACGCTGATGCGGCGCAGGCCGTGGCGATTGCCGACCTCGAAGTCGTTGAAATCGTGCGCCGGCGTCACCTTCACCGCGCCCGAGCCCTTTTCCGGATCGGAATAGTCGTCGGCGACGATCTTAATCTTGCGGCCGACCAGCGGCAGGATGACGTTCTTGCCGACCAGCTTCTGGTAGCGCTCATCCTCGGGATGCACCGCCACGCCGGTATCGCCAAGCATGGTCTCCGGGCGCGTCGTGGCGACCACGATAAACGTCGCGGGATCCTCGGGATTGAACGTTTTGCCTTCGATCGGATAGCGCAGATACCAGAGGTGGCCCTTCACCTCGGTCTGCTGCACTTCGAGATCGGAGATCGCGGTCAAGAGCTTGGTGTCCCAGTTCACCAGCCGCTTGTCCTTGTAGATCAGGCCGTCGCGATGCAGCTCGACGAACACCTTGACCACGGCCTTGGACAGGCCCTCGTCCATGGTGAAGCGCTCGCGCGACCAGTCGCAGGAAGCGCCGAGGCGCTTGAGCTGGTTGATGATGGTGTCGCCGCTCTCGGCCTTCCACTGCCAGACCCGCTCCAGAAACTGCTCGCGGCCCATCTCGCGACGGCCGGGTTCCTGGCGCTCCATCAGCTGCCGCTCGACCACCATCTGGGTGGCGATACCGGCATGGTCGGTACCGGGCTGCCACAGCACGTCGCGGCCCCGCATGCGCTCAAAGCGGCACAAGATGTCCTGGAGCGTGTTGTTGAGGGCGTGGCCCATGTGCAGCGAGCCCGTCACGTTCGGCGGCGGGATCACGATGGTAAAGGGCACGGCGTCGCGACGGTCTGGACGGCCGGCCTTGAAGGCAAGGCTGTCCTCCCACACGACGGACATGCGGGCTTCGATATCGGCGGGCTGGTAGTTTTTCTCGATCATGGGGCGCTAGAAAGCCGCGCGCGGGGTTCAAGTCAACGGAAAGCTCAGCGGCAAAAGGGCTTTCCGGCCCGACCGGCAGGTCAAGCATGACGCAGCAGCAGGGCTTTATCGGGGCCGAGCGGCCGGGTTCAGCGGCCGCCGCGCGAGACTCGCTCGATTTCGGCCTTGACGATGCGTTCGACCAGGCCCGGCAGATTGTCGTCGAGCCAGGATTTCAGCATCGGACGCAGCATCTCCTTGACCAAATCCTCCAGCGTCCGCGCATTGCTGCTGAGCACCGTGTGCGCCAGCGAGTTGAAGGCGGATTCGACCGCCGAAACGGTCGACTGGGCCAGGATCGGCTGCTGCGGTGGCAGCGGCGGGGCGTCAAAGTCCACCGGCGCATAGGATGGCGCGGGTGTCGGGCGAGGCGGCGGCGTTTCGGCGAATTCAAGATCGTCGCGCGGCTCGACCCTGTGGAAGCTCGGTGGTGGTGGCGCGGGCGTCGGCTCCGGGTCCATCGCCATCTCGTCGGTCAATTCGAGCACGTCGGGTTCGGGCTCAGGTTCCGGGGCCCGTATCTCAGGCGCAGGCGTGGCCTCGTCGAGCCCCGCCAGCAGCGCGTCGATATCGTCCTGGTTGTTGGGGCCGGCATCAGCCGCAGGCGCAGGCGGCGGCGCGGCAGGCTTCGCGGCCGGTGGTGGCGCGGGCTTTTCAGCAGCAGGTTTTGCTGGCGCGACTTTGGAGGGCGGAATGTCAGCCGTCGTTTGTGGCTTTGGTGCAGGCGCGGCGGCGGGCGCCGGTGCTGGCTTCGCGGCCTCTGCCGGCGGCGGCTTCGCCTCATCGTCGGCAATGATGCGCCGGATCGAGGCCAGAATCTCCTCCATGGAGGGTTCTGTGACCTTTGCAGGCTGCGTCATCTCCGACTCCACATCATCAACGCCCTCGCATGCGTTGTTTTACACCAAGCACGACAGGATTGGCCGGTTCCGGATGTGTGGCCCGACATTTTCGTCGCGACAGCCAGACTTGTCCCCAGATCACGGCTCAATGTGAGGCGGCGCGCCCCTGCCCCGTCACTCAAGCATTACGCATGCAACATTGGACGCGGGGCGAATCGACCCGCAGCTTCTTGGCAAGGCTATGTCAGGGATTTTGATGATTGCAAGCAAAGCACCGGTCGGCCTTGGCAGTTTGCGAGGCCGACCGGAGGATTACGGGACTTAGCGTCCGTCAGGCGTGCGCACGCCGGCCCAGCTATCGCGGACCTGCTGGTAATGCACGCTGGGATCGTAGACCGTGGTGTTGAGGCCGAGCACCTGCGGGGCAAGGCGGCCAACGGCGCTGAGCACGGAGTAGGACGCGACCACGCGGTCGTGCTGCGCAGTGACGAGCGCGACACGCGCGTTGACCAGTGCTTGCTGCGCGTTGAGCACGTCGAGCGTGGTGCGCTGTCCGGCCTTGGCCTCTTCGCGCACGCCGTTCAGCGCGATCTCGGACGCCGTGACCTGAGCCTGCGCCGACTGCACCTGCGCCTTGCCGGCTTCCAGCTGGCCCCAGGCCTGCACGACGTTGGCGCGGGTCTGGTCGCGGGTGGTTTCGAGATTCAGGCGCTGCTGCGCCAGATTCTCTTTCGACTGTCGGATCAGCGCATATTCGGCGCCGCCCTGATAGATCGGTATGGAGGCCGTCGCGAGGGCGGAAGCGGTATTTGTTCGGAAGACCTGCAGGGTCTGTTGGTACGCCGTGCTGACGGCAGCCTGCAGGGTGACGGTCGGCAGCAGCGCACCTTCGTTGATCTTGACCTGGAGATAGTTGACGTCGATGCCGTACATCGAAGCCGTAACGTTGGGGTTTTCTACCAGGCTGAGATTGACCGCCGAGGCGATTGTCGTGGGCAGGAAGCGATCGACCGGCGAGCCCGGAGCGAGGTTCGTCGGCTCGTTCCCGATGATCCGGCGGAAGTTCGAGCGCGTCGTCGTGAGATTCGATTCGGCCGTCAGCGCTTGGGTCCTGCCGGCAGCCAGTTGCGCTTCGGACTGCGCGACGTCGGTGCGCGTGACCTCGCCGACATTAAAGCGGTCGCGCGTTTGCTTGAGCGTCTGTTCGAGCACGCGCACGTTGCTGCGCTGAACTTCGAGAGTTGCCGCATCACGCAGGTAGTCCATGTAGCTCGTGGCAGCCTGCAACAGCACCGTCTGCTCGAGCACACGCAACGCTTCGCGGGACCCCGAGACCTGACTTTCCGCCGCGCGCGTTCTGTTGGCCGTCTGATTGCCGTTGTAGAGCGTCTGGGTGACGGTCAGGCTGGCACTGTTGGGCTGAAGGGGGGGATCGCTATGGAACGGCTGCCCCCTCTGCAGCTGTTGGACGTCCTGATATTGATACCCGGTGCTGAGGTTGACGCCGACCTTGGGGCGATAGCCCGACAGCGCCTGCGGCACGTTCTCGTCGGTCGAGCGCACCTGGGCGCGCTGTGCGTTGAGCTGCGGGTTGTTCTGATAGGCGCGCACCAGCGCAGCCTCGATCGTGTCCGCCAAGGCAGGCGTCGGCCCTGCAAGCGCCAGCAGCAGAACCGAAACCGCCGCTCCGGTGAAGAGCTTCACCCCATGCATCCCTTAAATTCCGTTCATTCTCACGTCAGGCTCGTGCCCGCGAGCCCGGTTACCGTATCCAAGTGGGAGTCGTTGCCCCGCAGCAACATAGGACGCGGTCAAGCGCAACGGAACTACCCTTGGGTAGTTCTCGGTGGAAACTCTTTACGTGCAGCATCCCGGCCACACTTCTGATTCAGAACGGTATTTTAACGGGATTTCGGCCATCAGAACACGAAGGCGGCGGCCCGTTCCAGCCCGGGGAGCACCGGGGCGGCGGCGTCGAACAGCGGCCGATAGCCGAATTCGCCGTGGATTCGGGTCACGATCATGGCCCGCGACGGCCGGGATTCGGCCGAGACCCCCACCAGGCGCCCCCCCTCTTTGAGCTGGCCGAACAGACCGTCCGGCGTCACTTCGGTGGCGCCGTTGAGGATGATCACGTCATAAGGCGCGGCAGCCGGATCGCCCTCGGCACTGGCGGCGGCCCTGCAGGTGACGTTGGTGAGCCCGATTGCAGCGAAGGCGTCCCTGGCTTTCGCAGCCAGAGCCGAATCGCTCTCTGTAGCCGTGACCTGGCGCGCAAGCTTCGCGGTCAGCGCGGCGAGGTAGCCGGTGGCGCAACCGACGACCAGCACGTTGTCGCCTTCGCCAATCTCGGCGGCCTGGAGCAGCTTGCCGATCAGCTGCGGCTTGATCAGATAGCGCTTGGCGCCGCCCTCGCTCACATCGAGATCGAGGTCGAGATAGGCCAGAGCCTGCCGGCTCGCCGGCACGAAGGCCTCGCGGGGAACCGCGAGCATGGCATCGAGAATGCGGCGATCGGTGACGTCATTGGTGCGCACCTGGCCATCGACCATTTTTTGGCGCGCGGTCGAGAAACCGGACATTTGCGGACCCTGCAAGGCGGACAATGCCGCGGACGAAAGTTGGCGGCATATTTGGAGCAGGCTCCGCGAAAACGCAACACGTCCGTTGGGACGGTGAACCAACGGCGATGCAACGGAGGTATCGGAGGCGAGATGGCCTATTCGATCGCGACGGCAAGCCGGCCGATCAGGCCGCCACTTCGTCCAGCCGTGCCGAATCGGGGGTCTCGACGGCGCGCGCGAGACAGGCCAGGCACTGATCGTCGCTCAGCTCGGGAATATCGGCCGGCAGAATCGAGGGGGCCAGGTGGGCGCGGCCGATCTGGATGTCGGGCATGGGAATCAGCTCCGTAAGAGTCCGGCCCCATCAAGCTCGATTTGAATTAAGTCGATTTGGCGCCGTCTGCGTGGCGACGATGCCTCCACCCACACACATCCGCTTGAACGCGATTCTGTTGGGCCCAAGCGCACGACGCTGGGAAACTGATCGAGCAAGATCGTGCGCCGCATCAGCGTACGGCAACAAGTAATTGAAAATGAAGCGGAATTTGGCTCCCCGGGCTGGATTCGAACCAGCGACCATCCGATTAACAGTCGGATGCTCTACCGCTGAGCTACCGAGGAAAAGGGCGAACCAGTCGTTCGCGCGCGGCTGCGTATAACAAAGCCGGTTGCGCTTGCAAAGGACGAATTCGCCATCCTTCGCAAAGCGTCGGCATTCAAAGATCGGCGGTGTTTGTATTCTCCGGCGCAGGCACAGTCGCCGGCGCGGCACCATTGGCCTTGCCGGTGACGGCGCCGACCAGCGTCTTCACGGGATCATCGCCCGGCGCAAAACCGCTCTGGCGCAGGATCTCGTCGATCATCGGACGCAGCGCGTGCACCTTGAGTAGCTCGCCGGCGAGCCCTTCGCCGAAGCCGACATTGCCGCCCCCGGCGCCATTGCCGCCGAACGCGCCGCCGGTGTGCAGGATACGGACGTCCTTGAGGTTGGCGATCGGCCTGACCATCTCGGCGAGCGCCGACGGCATCGTCTCGATTCGCTTCTTGGCGATCTCGAAATCGATGACGTTGCTGCCGAGCTTGTTCTGCGCCTCGTTCTTCAAGGTAATCACGGCAGCCTCGGCCTCACCGATGTTGCGGACACCGACCGCCTTGATCTTGTTGGACTCGGCTTCGGCCGTGGCCAGCGTTTTGACTGCCTCGGCGCGGTCGAGCGACGCCTTCTTCTCGGCTTCGGCGGCAACGATCAGCTCGGTCGATTTTCGCTCGGCCTCCGTGCGCGCGGCGAGCACCTGGGTGAGACGGGCGCGGTCGGCGACCTCGACGGCGCGTGCGGTGACCACTTTTTCCTCGGCGGAGACGGCCAGGGCTTCTGCCGTCTTGGCTTCGGCCACCGCTTCCGAGGTCTGCTTGCTCTTGGACGCGATCTGGATTTCGTTCTCCTGGGTCGCGATCTGGATTTCGCGCTGAGCGTCGGTCTTGCGCTTGTTGATCGCCAGATCCGACTCGATCACCGCGGTTTCCTTGACCTGCTTGGCGCCCGCCTCCTTCTCAGCGACCGCCCGGTCGGTGTCGATGCGGGCGTTCTCCTCGGTCAGGCGCGCGGTCTGCGTCGCGGTTGCGACTTCGGCGCGGGTGCTGGCGGTCTTATTGGCGATGTCGCGCTCCTGCGACAGCTCGGCCTCCTTCTTGGTCCGCTCGATCGTCAGGGTCTGCTGCCGCGCCTCGAGGTCCTTCTGGGCAATCGCCACCTCGTTGTCGCGGACGATCGAGTTGCGGTCGCGCCGGCGCGTCTCGGTCACGGTTTTCAGCTGGGTCAGACCTTCGGCGTCGAAGAAATTCTCGGGATTGAAGAATTTGACGTCGGTCTGGTCGAGTTTTGTCAACGACACCGATTCAAGCTCGAGCCCGTTCGATTTGACGTCGGATTCGACGGTCGCCTGCACGTGCTTGACGAAATCGCTGCGCTTTTCCTGCAGTTCCAGGATCGACATGGTGGCCGCCACCGACCGCAGACCGTCGACGAATTTTGCCTCGACCTGGTTACGCAAGGCTTCAGCGTCATTGGTCAGCGCGCCCAGTGTCTGGCTCGCGAGCGCAATGCTCTCGTCGTCGGGGCGGACCCGCACATAAAATTCCGCGACGATGTCGACGCGCAGGCGGTCCTTGGTGATCAGGGATTCCCGCTCCTTGCGTTCGACGGTGAGCCGCAGCGTCTTCAAATTGACGCTGGCATAGGAATGGAAGATCGGCAGGATCATGGCGCCGCCGTCGAGCACGACCTTCTTGCCGCCGAGGCCGGTGCGCACGAAAGCCTCGTCGCGGGTGGCGCGTTTGTAGAGAATGGTGAAGACGATCCCGAGGACAACGATCAGCGCGACGCCGATCATGGCCGGGACTGCGATATCGAACATGACTTTCTCCGATAATGACTTAGCTGCTGCTTAGAGATGGTTTGGACGGCTTGAGTTCATCGTCGGCTTTCACCGCGACGAAGCGGGTGCCGGCGCGATCGACCAGGAGGACCGTAGTTCCCTGCGGCAGGGGTGGTGATGACGGTGCCGCGACCGCCCAGACGAAATGGCGGTTACCGTGGACGTCGGCGACGCTGACGCGGCCAGGCGGCCCCTGGTCAAGCGGACCAATGACGACCTCGCCGACGCGGCCGACGAGGTCGCCGAGGCCGACGGCGTAGCTTTCATCCTTGGGGATGACCCGCGCGATGGCGCCGCTGGCGGCGCGGACCAGCGGGACCGACACGGCGACGGCCCCAATCGAGGCGAAGCTCGCCGGCAACGGGGCAGCCACCATCCTCGCCACGTCCTGAATCAGGAAGCCGGTGATCGAAAAGGCGCCGAGCGCCAGCAGCAGGAAGATCAAGAGCGGGACGCCGCCGACATTGATCCAGGAGATGGCGTTGATCACGCCATTGTCGCTGGGATGGCTGAAATCGATGCTGGTGCCGAGCATCTCGCTCAGCGAGGCCCCGACCAGCATGGTGACCACTTCGAGCGTGCCGACGATGAGGATCATGGCGGCCGCGATCGCGAACGGCCTGACCTCGGCCGACATGACGTGTTCGAGCAGAGCGCTCATGACACATTACTCAGGAGCGCGACTTCAACCGCGCCAGCCTCGCTGCAATCTCCTTGTCGCGATGCAACGTGCTGAGCTCGTCGATGTCGCTGGAATAGGGAATGCCCGGCGGCACGCCGGTGACGCGCGCCACTGCCCTGCCCGCGCGCAACGCCTTCCCCGCCGCGGACGTGCCACCACGTTTACGAGGTGAGGTCGAGGCCTGGTGGCTTGCGAGAGCCTCGCTCTTTTCGAGATCAGCGCGGCGCTGCTCGGCATCCTGGAGCGCCGACAGCACCGCACGGAGCGAGGTCACGCATTGCTCGATCTTCTCATTGTTCTCGTCGATGGCGCGGGAGAGCACCTCGAACTGCGCCTCCAGATCCATCTGCCGCGCGATGCCGGCACGGGCAAGGTCATCGCGGCTGTCCGCGATCGCGCCCTCGATCTTGGCGGCGAGATCGGTCATCTCGCGTTCGATCTCGGTGCGCCGCGCGTTGAGGCGGTATTCCTCGGCGCGCGCGGCCGCGAGCGCATCGCGCGCCTCGCTCTCTGCGCGCTCGATCTCGCGGATGGCCTGGCCAACCACTTTCAGCTTGTTGTTGCCCTCCGCCTGCTCGATCGCGTCATAGGCGATGCCGGCGATCAGACGTCCGACCCGGGACAGGAAATTTTCGGGAGCGGCAGCGATGGTATCCATAGCGTTCTCCTCCTCTGGCAGATTGTTCGGCGTGACGCCGTAGTGAACCTCGAAACCGTCGTCGGTGCGGATCAGGTGCGCGGGCACGCTTTGCCCCCAGCCTTCCGCGTAGCCGGCATAGTCGAAGGGCACGCTGAAGCGCCCCTGCACGGTTGAAATCGAAATGGTGGCTGGGCCCTTGATCTTGGCGAGCTTGTCGTCGAGCGGCAGGCGGCGTCCTTGGGCGGCGCGATAGTCGGCGCGGTCGCGCAGGCCCAGCGTCACCAGCCGCGACGGCAGCGCGGTCTGTTTGCGGATCTGCTCATAGGCATGGGCATGCAGCAGGACGACGTTGGAGCCCACATTATGGATCCGCGCGACCTCGTCGAGGATCTCCATCATGCGGTCATAAGCCTCAAACGTCGCCTCCATCGCAGCCTTGGCGGCCGGATCAGGGGCTAGCCTGTAACGCAGCGCCGATGGCGCATGTCGAGGCGACGGGCTCATGGAAAGCACTAAAGCACCATTTTAGTGCTTTACAAGAGGGGAATTCAATCACGTTCCACTGATCCTGATGCACTCTGAGAGTTAGTCGCTGTCGTTCGGGACTGCGTTCAAGGCGGGGCCATCACCTCTAGATCACTGCCAATCACGACTTCTTGCAGGCGCGGGTTGCAATTTGAAACGAAGTGCAAGCTCTCGTATCCCGGACGCGCTGCAGCGTTCTTACGCTGCTGCGCAGAGCCGGGACCTAGCAAGGAGCCGCGCTGCTCGGTGTTGCCATGCGCCCCGGCTCTGCAGCGCACCGCTGAAGACGCGCTGCGCAGCGTCCGGGGCACGAGGCCGGTGCGACACACCACTCCGCCGCCATGGTTTCGTCACCGGACTTAACTGCGTCATGAATCTGTCAGACATGATTCGGGGGCTTGCTCGATCTGCGCCGGATATTCGCCAGTCAACAGCTTGTCCGCAGCATATCCACAGCCGCGACCCGCCGGATTTGCGCTGGAATCGCAAAGCACTTGCTGCGCACAAATCCACAGCGGCTGCTCAGCCGCCGGCCTGGTCGAACACGGTGCGACAAGCTTCGCTTAGGCTTGAGCGGTTACGGCGCAGGCAGGCTGTGATGGCGCGGACGTTGGGGATTTCGCCGGCGCAGAGCCGGTAGACGTCGGGCGTGCAAGCCCGACGCTGCTCCGGCGTGCCCTGCTGCGCCTGGGCGGCGCCGGCAAATAGCGTCAGGAACAGCCCGACCGTCGAGGCGCGACGCGCCCGGCTTCTCACACCCGCAAACCGCAAGAACCTCGCCTTCATGACCAGTCTCCTGTCTGCCCCTGCTCGCCGGGCCCGCGCTGGCCGGCGTGTGAAGAGGTAGGAGGAATAAATCGCGCCGGATGTGATCTCTTTCACACTGGCCGCTGCTTGGGGATCCCTAGAGTTTCCACCGGGGTTCTCTGGGACTTTTCAGGAATCGCTAACCATTCGGATCTCGATCGGCCGATCGTTAAAATGCGAACAATCAGGTCAATCGAGAAACAAACCGGCGTTGCGACAGTTCGCCATCCGCGTTCCGGAGGGTGTGATGAGCGAAGCCGAATTCAACTTGCTGCTGGATACCGTCCGCGACGCCATGATGCATGACAATTTCGCGCCCGCGCCGGAGGAGGAATTCGTGCCCCGCTCGTGGAGCTTCGAGGCGACGCCCAGGAAAACTCCGATGGCCGCGAATGACAATGAGGGTGCCTGGCCCCTCGTGCCCTTTCCGGACGGCTGGTACGCCGCCTGCTGAGACCTCTCAGCCAGGCTTGACGTCGCGCGACGGCCCGCGGGGTTGCCTAAGCCGTTGATCCCCTATATTGCTCCGCCCTCGTTGAGGCCACGTGGCGGAGTGGTTACGCAACGGTCTGCAAAACCGTGTACACCAGTTCAATTCTGGTCGTGGCCTCCATCACAACTCCCTGACATCTTAACATAAAAGCGACCCACGCGCCGGCTCCGCCGCGCCTGCGGGGTTCGCCCGTGCGATGCGCCGCCACCGGGTTTGCCCGGGGCGGGTTGGAAACCCCCGATTCAGGTCACGTGGCATAACCTTCGCATCAGCTGGGTGATGCAGAAGCGAGCGCTGGAGAGCACGTGGGCGAGATCGTCCGATTTATCCCGAAATCAGAGCTGGAACGGGCTCGCCTCATCCGCGAGGCGCGCGCACTCTATGACAGCATCTTCCCGCCGTCCGCCCCCGACCAGAGGCCGCAGGACGACGAGGACAGCGTCAAGAACTAGCCGCGGGGCTCAAGCCTTCTTGCCGCGGCGGAAATCGCGGCGCCGGCCTTTCGGCGCCGGCTTTGGCGCCAGTTCCGGCATCTCGGCCTGAACCTCGCGGTAGCGGGTCAACAGCCGTTCAAAGCTTGCGTTGAGCGTCTCGGCGATATCGGGGCGCCGCTCCAGACCGGCCAGCAGCGTTGCGGCTGCCTCGATGGTCGACAGTCCGTCCTTGCGCGGCTCGCGGCGCAGGCGGCCGTAACGGGACGGATGCGCCGGGTTGAGGATCACGCGCTGGCATTTCAGCATCCAGGGATTGCGCCACCACAGCGCCTTGGCCTGGCTCCAGGTGCCGTCGAGCAGCACTACGCCTTCGAGCTTGCCGAGGATGGCACGCTGGTTCTCCGCGACCTCGCCCTTGCGGTTGAGCGCGACGATCTCACCCTCCACGTCGAGGTCGGCTGCGCGGGCCGAGCCGAGATAGAGCACGGCCCAGTGCGAGGCGTTCTCGATCGGGTGCCCGAGCGCCTTGGACAGGCTCGGCCAGGACAGGCCGACCCGCAGCGTCGCATCGGCAAAATGCCTGGCCAGCAGCCGCGCCGTGCCAAGCGCCCTGTCCTGCTCCTGCGGATGCTGGAGGATCAGGAGCGAAAGCCGGTTTTCGATCGGCGTGACGCTGTCGCAGATGCAGAGCGGCATCGGCTTCTGGCAGTGCGGGCATTCGGGGATCGGCTCGGGCGCGGCGGCGGTGGGGTTCGACATGGTCGCCGCTATACGCTTCATGCGCCGCTTCAACAACCCGCCTATTCCGACGGCGCATGAACCGCGCTGCCGCTCTGTGGTGGCGCCCGCCGAACAATCATCATACCCACATCAAACAGAAAGACCGCCCAAAGGCGGGCGATGGGCATGAGCGGGATGCTCCAGCCGTAATACACGCCCCAGTTGACTTGCGAGTGACGTCATCGCTCGGATTTGGTGACGTCTTGGAGGGGGCGATCTTCCTACAAGATTGCCCCGGTACGTCACGTTCCGCGCCCGAAGACCTTTCGTCTCGTGCGCTCGTTCGTCTTCGCGATGAGGTGTTCGGCGGCTCGAGCCCGGCGTAATTTGGTTGTCGGGTTCACGGCACGGGGCGTTTGCGCACGAACGCCATCAAGACCGTCTTGAACGGAGCCGGCGTGCAGTGTTGAACCGCAAGGAACAGCGAATAGAGAAGCTTCGATCCGAAATAGTAGGCCGGCTCCGCGTCCCACGGGATCACATACAGATCGTATCGGGAGGCAGGAAAGTGCCGTTTGAACGCGCCGGCAGTGTTCAGCAGGTAGACGGCCGGGAAGACATCCTCGCTCTTTCGGTTGTCCTGGGCCGACTGAATGATGCGGGCACTCCACTGGTCAGGGATCATCCGGTTGGCGAGCGCGATATATCCGTAGCGGTTGGGCGTTCGCGCACAAATCCAGCCGCCCGGCCTGAGCACGCGGTCGAGTTCACGCACAACCCTGGCCGGATCCTGGAGATGTTCGAACACGAAATCCGAGACGATCACGTCGATGGATTGATCCGGGATCGGAAGTGCCTCGTCGGGTTTGATCACGAATGCCCGATCCAGCGCATTGTTGGTCGTTACGGCCGAGTCGACATCCACGCCGATGAGCTCACGCACCCGCCCCTTCAACGACAGCAGGCTGCGCCGGTAGGCAACCGAATCCTCGCTCTGGCCGGCGCCTCGTCCGGCGCCAAAGTCCAGCACAACGGAATCCGGACGGATCAGGGCGCCGACCCGCTGCCAGAACTGAACCGTGCCGTCGACCCGAGAGAATCCACCCGCCGCAATCTCCGGGAAAAAGTGCGTTCCAACCGCATCAGCCATTTGGCTAACCACTCCATAACAACACGAGCCGGCCGCTCTGTGCTGACCACAACGCGGATTCCCAATGACAGCGTGCCTTTTCGGGGACAGAACCCGTCCGAATGCAAAGGGCTGGGGCGGCGCGAGGACCGAAGGGTGCGGTCCCTATAACGTGCTTTGTTGACAGAAATGAGAAGCAACGAGCATTTATGAGACAAAATGTTGCACCGATATCATCAGATGTTATAGGCACCAGCCAACTGACGGCGCCGGACGCGCGCGACAAGCCGGGAGCGTACGGGCTGGAAGTAGTCGCCGCTACGCGCTGCAGGCGGCGCTTCGCCTATTCCGCCGGCGCGGGCAGCGGGCGCGGCTCGGAGCGGCGGCGCAGGCGGTCGATCAGGAGGTAGATCACGGGCGTGGTGTAGAGCGTCAGGATCTGCGAGACGAACAGGCCGCCAATGATGGTGATGCCGAGCGGGCGCCGCAGCTCCGTGCCCGGCCCGGTCGCCACCACCAGCGGAATGCCGGCGAACAGCGCCGCCATGGTCGTCATCAGGATCGGGCGGAAGCGCGCCTGGCAGGCCTCGAAGATCGCCTCGGCCGAGGACAGGCCGCGCTGGCGCTCGGCATCGAGCGCGAAGTCGACCATCATGATGCCGTTCTTCTTGACGATGCCGATCAACAGGATGATGCCGACAAAGGCGATCACCGTCAGCGGCGTGTTGGTGATCTGGAGCGCAAGCAGCGCGCCGAGCCCGGCAGAGGGCAGCGTCGAGATGATCGTGAGCGGATGGGCGAGGCTCTCATAGAGCACGCCGAGCACGATATACATCGCCACCAGCGCGCCGAGGATCAAGAGTGGTTGACGCCCGCTGGTCTTGGCGAAATCGCCGGCATTGCCGTCAAAACTGCCGCGGATGCCCTCGGGCATATGCAACTCCTCGACCGCGCGCTGGATGTTTTCGGTCGCGGCCTGAAGCTGCACATCCGGCAAGGTGTTGAACGACACCGTGGTCGAGGGAACCGATTGCGAGTGATAGACCGCGAGCGCGGCGAGGCTACGCGTCGCGTGCACCACGGCGGACAGCGGCACCTGCACAGCGTTGGCGCCGGCGACATAGATGCGCTCGAGATTGGACGGATCGACCTGGAATTTCGGATCGATCTCCAGCACGGTCATGTACTGATTGCGCTGGGTGTAGATGATCGAGATCTGGCGCTGCGAGAAGGCGTTGTTCAGGGCGTTGTCGATGTCCTGAACCTTGACGCCAAGCGCGGCTGCCTTCTGGCGGTCGATGTTCAAAGTCAGCTGAAGTCCGCCGGGATCGCGGTCGCTCGAGATGTCGGTGATGCCCTCGACTGTCTCCATCCGCTTGGCGACGATCGGCGCCCACTTCTGGAGCAGGTCGAGGTCGGTGCTTGAGAGCGTGTATTGAAAGTTGGAATCGCTCTGCCGACCGCCGGCGCGGACATCCTGGGCAGCAAACATGAAGAGACGGATGCCGGGCACGGGGAACAGTGCCTTTCGCAACCGGTCGATCACGACCTGCGTCGAGATATGATCCCGCTCCTCAGGCGGCTTTAGGCTGATGTACATGATGCCGCGGTTCGAGGTCGCGCCCCCCGGCCCGCCTCCGCCGCCGACCGTCGAACCGATGCCGGCTACGGCCGGATCCTGCATCACGATGTCGGCGAGCCGCTGCTGAAGGCCGAGCATCGACTGGAACGAGATATCGGCCGAGGCGCGCGTCGCGCCGATGACGAAGCCGGAATCATCGGTCGGGAAATAGCCCTTGGGCACCTTGATGTAGAGCATCACCGTGAGCCCGATGGTGGCGAAGAACACCAGCAGCGTGAGCAGCGGGAATTCCAGCACCGCGCGCAAGGTGCGGGTGTAGAACGCGACGATGCGCGACAGCGAACCTTCGACCAGGCGGTCGAACAGCGTGGCCGACCCCGACGTGGTCTGCCGGATGTAATGAGCGCAGATCATCGGCGTGACCGTCAGCGACACCAGAGTCGAGACCAGAATCGCGAAGGTCAGCGTCAGCGAGAATTCGCGCAGGAGGCGGCCGACGATGCCGTCCATGAAGATCAGCGGCGTGAACGCCGCGATCAGCGACAGGCTGATCGAGACCACGGTGAAGCCGATCTGCTTGGCGCCTTCCAGCGCCGCCTGGAACGGCCGCATCCCATGCTCGAGATTGCGGTACATGTTCTCGATCATGACGATGGCGTCGTCGACCACGAAGCCGACCGAGATCGCCAGCGCCATCAGCGACAGATTGTCGATCGAGAAGCCCGCGACCCACATCCCGGCGCAGGTTCCCGCCAGCGCCAGCGGCACCGAGATGCCGGCGGCGATCGTCGGCGTCACCCGGCGCAGGAACACGAACACCACGACCATCACCAGGATGGCGGTCGCGAGCAACGTCCACTGCATGTCCATCACGCTGGCGCGGATCGTCGAGGTGCGATCGACCAGGGTGGAGACGTCGACGCCGGCCGGGATCCATTGCTTCAGCGCGGGGATCAGCGCCTTGACCCGGTCGACGGTGTCGATGACGTTGGCGTCGCCCTGCTTGGTGATCTGGATCAGCACCGCCGGCTGCTTGTTGAACCAGGCAATCGAGCGCGCGTTTCGGACGCCGTCCTCGATCTCGGCAACGTCGGAGAGCCGTACGAAATTGCCGTTCGAGCTCTTGATGACGATGTCGCGGAATTCCTGCGCCGTGCGCATCTGCCTGTTGAGCGACAGCGTCTCGCTCTGGCGATCGCCATTGAAGATGCCGACTGGACCAAGCGGGTTGGCGTTGACGATCGCAGTCCGCACGGCGTCGGTTGCTATCCCCGCATTGGACAGCGCGACCGGGTTGAGCTGGATCCGCACCGCCGGCTGATCGGCGCCGGACACCGTGACGTCGCCCACGCCCGGGACTTGCGAGATGCGCTGGGCCAGCACGGTATCGGCGACGTCGTAGATGGCGCTGGCGGACAGCGTCTTGGAGGTCAGCGCCAGCACGAAGACGGGCGCACCCGCGGTGTTCGCCTTGCGGAAACGCGGCAGCGCGGGCAAATCGCTGGGAAGGTCGACCAGCGCGGCGTTGATGGCGGCCTGCACGTCGCGCGCCGCCTTGTCGATGTTGCGGCCGATGTCGAACTGGAGCTGGATGTTCGCAGTGCCGAGAGAGCTCGTCGACGTGATCTGATTGATGCCGGCGATTTCGCCGAGCCGCCGTTCCAGTGGTGCGGCCACGGTTGCGGCCATCACCGAGGGATCGGCGCCGGGACGGCTCGCCGAGACGAAGATGGCGGGGAAGTCGACATTCGGGACGGAAGCGACAGGCAGGAACTCGTAGGCGACGCCCCCCAGCAGGAACAGGCCGATCGACAGCAGCGTGGTCGCGACCGGACGGCGGATGAAGGGCTCCGAGATCGATGCCATCACTGCATCCCCTCGGTCGCGCCGGCCGTGGGCGGCCCCTCGGGCGCCGGCGGCGGCAGCGCCTGCTCGAGGCGGCGGTTGATGCGGTCGAGCGCGAGGTAGATCACGGGCGTCGTGTAGAGCGTGAGCAGCTGGCTCAGCAGCAGGCCGCCGATGATGGAGATGCCGAGCGGGAAGCGCAGCTCGGCGCCGGTGCCGCTCTCGATCGCCAGCGGCAGCGCGCCGAACAGCGCGGCCAGCGTCGTCATCATGATCGGGCGGAAGCGCAACAGACACGCCTGCACGATCGCCTCATGCGCTGGCATGCCCTGCCCGCGCTCGGCTTCCAGCGCGAAGTCGATCATCATGATCGCGTTTTTCTTGACGATGCCCATCAACAGGATGATGCCGATCAGGCCAATAACCGAGAGGTCCTGCCCGCACAGGATCAGTGCGAGGATGGCGCCGACGCCGGCCGAGGGCAGCGTCGAGAGGATCGTGATCGGGTGGATGTAGCTCTCATAGAGCACGCCCAGCACGATGTAGATCGTGATCACGGCGGCGAGAAGCAGCCAAGGCTGGCCGGCGAGCGCCTTGGCGAATTCGGCGGCGTCGCCAGCATAGACGCCGACGATGCTGTTGGGCATTTCGATCCGGGTCTCGATCGTCTTGACCGCTTCGACGGCGTCGCCAAGCGCCGCGCCCGGCGCGAGATTGAAACTGAGCGAGATCGCCGGGAATTGCGCCTGGTGCGAGATCGCGAGCGGTGCCGTGGTGCGCTTCAGCGTCGCCACGGCATCGAGCGGCACCTGGGCGTTGGGCGCGCCAACGACGGAGCTGCTGGCGCCGCCCGGCAAATAGAGCTTCGACAGGATCGAGGGATCGCGCTGATACATCGGCAGTGCCTCCAGCACCACACGGTACTGGTTGGCCTGGCCGTAGATGGTCGAGATCTGGCGCTGCGCAAACGCATCGTTCAGCGTGTCGGTGATGGCTTGCAAGCTGACGCCGAGCTGGCCGGCGCGGGTGCGGTCGACGTCCAGCTGCGCGCGCAGGCCGCCTTCCTGTGCCTCCGACGAGACGTCGCGGAACAGGGGATCCCGGCGCATCTCGTCGACGAGTTTTCGCGCCCATTCCGAGACCAGCGTCGCATCCGTGCCGGTCAGCGTGTACTGGTATTGCGAGCGGCTCGACTGCGTCGAGATCTGCACGTCCTGCACCGGCTGGAAGTAGACGGTCATGCCGGGGATGCCGGCGACCTTGTCCTTCAGCCGGGTGATGACCGCGCTGACATCGTCGCGCCGCTCGCCGCGCGGCTTCAGCGTCATGACGAGGCGGCCGACATTGGTGGTCGGGTTGACCGAGCCCGCGCCGATCACCGAGACCACGCCAGTCACGTCAGGATCGGCCTTGATGGCGTCGGCGGCCTCGGCCTGGCGCTTCTGCATCTCGCCGAACGACACGTCGGGCGCCGCCTCCGTCACCGCCGTGATCGAAGCGGTGTCCTGCAGCGGCAGAAAACCCTTCGGCGCGACGACATAGAGCACGAGGGTCGCTGCCAGCGTCGCAAAGGTCACGACCAGCGTGGCGCGCTGGCGCTCCAGCACCCAGAGCAGCGTGCGGTGGTAGAACTCAACGGTGCGGTCGATGAAGCGGCTGACGGCGGCAAGCCCCGGCACCGCCAGCTCCTCATGGGCAGCTTTAAGCAGCCGCGAGCACATCATCGGCGTCAGCGTCAGCGACACCACCGCCGAGGTCACGACCGCGATCGTCAAGGTCAGCGCGAATTCGCGGAACATGCGGCCGACCAGGCCCGACATGAACAGCAGCGGGATGAACACTGCGATCAGCGACACCGTCAGCGAGATCACGGTGAAGCCGATTTCGCTGGCGCCCTTCAGTGACGCCTGCATCGCGCTGTCGCCATTCTCCATGTGGCGGACGATGTTCTCGATCATCACGATGGCGTCGTCGACCACGAAGCCGGTGCCGATCGTGAGCGCCATCAGCGAGAGATTGTCGAGGCTGAAGCCGGCAAAATACATGATGCCGAAGCTCGTGATCAGCGACAGCGGCAGCGCCACGCCGGCGATCAGCGTGGCGCGCAGCGAGCGCAGGAACAGCAGCACCACCAATGTCACCAGCACGACGCTGAGGATCAGCGTGAACTGCACGTCGTGGACGGAGGCGCGGATGGTGACGGTGCGGTCGGAGACGATGGTCAGATGCACGCCGGCCGGAATGGCGCGCTGAACCTTCGGGATTTCGGTGCGGATCTGCTTGACGACGTCGATGACATTGGCGCCGGGCTGGCGCTGGATGTCGATGATGACGGCCGGCGTGCCCTGGTACCAGCCGCCGGTGCGGTCATTCTCGAGCCCGTCGACGATCTGGGCGACGTCGCCGATCGTGACCGGCGAGCCGTTGCGATAGGCGATGATGATCGGCCTGTAGGCGTCTGCGGCGGCGATCTGGTCGTTGGCGGCGATGATGTAGGATTGCTGGGCGCCGTCGAGCGAGCCCTTCGGCCCGGAGACGTTGGCATTGGCGATGGCGGCGCGCAAATCCTCCATGGCGATGCCGTAGGCAGCGAGCCGCGCCAGATCCGCCTGGATGCGCACGGCCGGCTTCAGCCCGCCAAGCACGGAGACGCGACCGACGCCGGAGATCTGGCTGAGCCGCTGCGCCAGCAGCGTATCGGCGATGTCGCTCATCGCGCGCAGCGAGATCGTGTCCGAGCGCAGCGCCAGCGTCATGACCGGCGCGTCAGCCGGGTTCACCTTGGCGTAGGTCGGCGGATAAGGCAGCGTCTTGGGCAGAACGCCGGCAGCCGCGTTGATCGCGGCCTGCACGTCCTGGGTCGCGCCGTCGATATCGCGGTTGAGGTCGAACTGCAGCGAGATCTGGCTGACGCCGAACGAGCTCGTCGAGTTCATCGCCGTCAGCGACGGGATCTGGCCGAGCTGCCGCTCCAGCGGCGCGGTGATCAGCGAGGCGATCACGTCGGGGCTCGCGCCCGGCAACTGCGTCGAGACCTGCACGGTCGGGAAGTCGACCTGCGGCAGCGCGGAGACCGGCAGCGCGAAATAGCCGAGCAAGCCGCCGATCAGCAGCGCAATGCCGAGCAGCGAGGTCGCGATCGGCCGGCGGATGAAGGGCTCTGAAACACCCATGAGATGCGCCTGCCGCTCAGGCGGCTGTTGCCGGGATCATGGCTGCTTGGCTCCAGGTCCCGTTTGTTGAGCCCCCGGCCCCGGCGCCGGGCCGGTCTGGCCCTTCTGGTCGCCTTCACTGCTCTTCCGCTGAGCGCGGAATTCGCCATCCTTGCCTTGTCCGTCCTTCTGCCCGTCCTTGGCTTGACTGTCCTTGGCCTGACCGTCCTTCTTCTGGCCATCCGGCGCGCGCGTGCGCTTGCGCGGGGCAAGATCGGCCGACGGTGTCTGCTCGTCGCGGCCGACGACCACCTTGGAGCCGTCAGACAGATTGGCGAAGCCTGTGGTCACGACCTTGTCGTTCGGCGACAGGCCGCTCGCAATGACCGCGTCATGCTCGTTCTGCTGCGTCACCGTGACCGGCTTGGCCGAGACGATGTCGCCCTCCCCGATGACGTAGCTGAACGTGCCGATCGGTCCGCGCTGCACCGCCGAGGTCGGCACCACCAGCGCCTGCGTCAAAGTCTCGACCTTGAGACGGACATTGACGAACTGACCCGGCCAGAGCTGGTAATGGGCATTGGGAAACTCCGCCTTAAGCCTGAGCGTGCCGGTGGTCTGGTCGACCTGGTTGTCGATGCCGGTGAGCTTGCCGGTGTCGATCACGGTGACGCCGTCATTGCCGAACACGTCGACTGCGAGCGACCCCTTGGCCGCGGCGGCGTTGACGCGCATGATCTGCTGCTGCGGCAGGCTGAACCACACCGCGATCGGCTGCAATTGCGTGATGACGACGAGGCCGGTGGTGTCGGCGGCGTGGATAATGTTGCCCTGATCGACTTGGCGCAGGCCTGCGCGGCCCGACAGCGGCGCCACGATCTTGGTGTAGCTCAGCGTCGCCGCCGCATTGTCGATCGAAGCCTGGTCGGCCTTGATCAGCGCCTCGGTCTGCGCGACCGCGGCGCGCTGGGTGTCGGCCTGCTGCTTCGAGCCGGCATTTGTGGCCGCGAGCTGCTCGTAACGCGTCAGATCGATGCGCTGGTTGGCGAGCTGGGCTTCGTCCTGGGCCTTCTTGGCGACGGCCTGGTCATAGGTCGCCTGGTAGAGCGCCGGGTCTATCTCCCCGAGCACGTCGCCCTTCTTGACGTCCTGGCCTTCGGTGAACTTCACCGCGATCAGCTTGCCGTCGACCTGCGAGCGCACGGTGACCGTGTTGAGCGCACGGATCGCGCCGACGCCGTCGAGATAGACCGGCACGTCCTGGATCTTGGGCGTCGCTGCCAGCACCGGCACCGGCAGATCGGGCCGCTGATTGGGGCCGTTGCCCTGCTGCTGCGGCTGCTGGTGCATCACGGTCCAGCCGAGATAGCCGAGGCCGCCGAGGATCGCGAGCGTGATCAGGGTCATGACGAAGCCGCGGCCGCGCGACTTTTTCGCCGTCCCCTGTTTCGCCTTGTCCTTCGTATCCGGCTTAAAGAGCATTGACCGGTTTCTCCATTCGCGGCTCCCAGCCGCCGCCGAGCGCCTGATACAGGCTGACGATGGCAAGAAGGCGTGCGAGTTGCGCCTGCGCCAGAGTGTCTTCGGCCTGGAACAGCGTCAGCTGGGTGTTGAGCACGGTCACGATATCGGCCGTGCCGGCGCGCAGCTGCTGCTCGGCGAGGTCGAAGGCGCGCTGCGAGGCGTTGACGACATCGCGCTGCAATTGCAGCTTGATCGTGGTCTGCTTGATCGAGAACAGCGCATTGTCGACGTCGGTGAAGGCCTGGACGATGGTCTTGCGGTAGGTCTGCAGCAACTCCTCCTGCCGCGCCTTGGCGAATTCGAAATTGCCGAGGATCTTGCCGCCGTCGAAGATCGGCTGCGTCGCGCTGCCGACCAGCTGGAAGAACGCCGCGTGCGGCTGGAATAGCGAGACCAGCGCCGAGCTCTGATAGCCGCCATTGCCGGTGAGCTGGATGGTCGGGAAGAATTGCGCGCGGGCATTGCCGATATTGGCAGTGGCCGAGGCGAGCTGGGCCTCCTGCCGGCGAATGTCGGGCCGCTGCGTCAGCAGCTCCGACGGCAGGCCGGGCGTGACGCGCGGGATCGCGATCCGATCCAGCGAGCCGCCCGCGAGGCGCACGCTCTCCGGTGGCCGCGATACCAGCACCGCCAGCGCATTGGCGTTCTGGTCGAGCGTCTGGCGCAGCGGCGGCACCAGCGCCTTCTGGTTGGCCAGCACACTCTCCTGCTGGGCGACGTCGAGATCGGTACCCGTTCCGGCCTTGCGGCGCTCGCGAATGGCATCGAGGATGCGCTGGGCGCTCGCGATATTGCGCTGGGCGGTGCGCAGGCGATCCTGCGAGGACAGCACCTGGAAATAGGCGTTGGCGACGGCTGCGAGCGTCGTCAGCGCGACAGTATCGCGGTCGAAGCGGTTGGCTTTGGCGGTTTCCTCCGCCGTTTGCAGCGCGTCGCGGTTCTGGCCCCAGAAATCGAGCTGGTAGCTCGCGCTCAGCGACGAGGAATAGTTGACGACTTCACGGCCGCCGTTGGTCAGGCCCGACGCACTCGAGCCCGAGGTGCGCGAATAGGTCTCCGATCCGGCTCCCGACAGGCTGGGCAGCAGCGCCGCGCCCGCCTGCCGCGCCTGGGCGTCGGCCTCGACGATGCGCGAGACCGCGGCAGCGATGTCGAGGTTGACGGTCTGCGCCTCTTCCATCAGCTGCGTCAGCTCCGACGAGCGGAAGCTGCGCCACCAATCCAGTGTCGGCGGCGCATCCCCCTTGCCGGCGTATTTGTATTGCGTGGGGACATCGAGCGCGGGATCGGGAAGGTCCTGCGTCAGCACGCAGGCGCCCGAGCTCGAGGCAAAGCACAGCACCGCGAGCCAGCGCGCAGGCGTCCGGAGAGCTGAACCAAGGGATCGCCGCATGGCGACCGCCGGAACTCGCTGTGTCACATCCACCCCCCGCCGGGCAGATCCAACCGCCACCGCGTGGCCGGATTAGCCGATTCGCGGCTCAACAGCTGGGTGGGTCTGTGCAACTCGGTCACAACGGTGATGCTTTCTGCGAAACCTGAGAGCCATCCTAGCCGGGCGCGGAACTGCAGGACAGTCCCGCACCTGCGAAATGCACCCTCGAAAGCGCCCATATCCTTGGCCCGAAAATGTAAGATGTACTTGTCTTGCAAGGCTTTCTCTCATTTCCGAAGCATCCGGAAACGGCGACAAGCTTACTAAGATTTCATGTGATATTGCCGCCACACTATCGCCAGAGCCAGCGAAGCCCGCCCGGGCTCCACTGAAACCTGCGCCGCAACGCACCGTCGCTTGTCCAGCGCAAGGTGGGGACGCTGACACGGCGGCCGAGGCTCGTGGCGATTGCGCCCAGACGCGCGGCACCGATCGAGCTCGCGGAGACCACGGAATAGCGCGATGGTGACGATAGCCTTTCCCGCGACCGATGCCGCGCCAGACTCCGAAACCACCTTGGCGGCCGGCAAAACGCCCGCCTATATTATGCGGAGCTGACCGTTTGCGGGGCGCGCGGGTCTGGCGAAAGGCGGGATGGGGCGCGTCTTGCGGATAGTCACACCTGACCAGTTGAGGTGATGAGTCCGACGATGCCGAATGTCGTCTCGGTGACGCCCGATAACGTGGAGACAGCGCTCGCTGACCTGCCGCGGATTGTCCGCCTTGCGCTCTCGTTCGGCTCCAGACTCAGGCGCGGTACACTCGATGTGACCCTGCCCGATGGCCGTGTGATCCGGCTTGGCGGTCATGAGCCGGGTCCGAATGCCACCATGCGCTTGCACAATTACGGCTTCGCCTCGCGGCTGATCAATGGCGGCGATATCGGCATTGCGGAAGCCTATCTCGCCGGCGATTGGGATACGCCGGACCTGACGCAGTTTCTCTACCTATTCTGCGTCAACCACGATCTGATCCAGGCCATGTTGCGCGACAAGCCTCTGATGCGGTTCGTCCAGATGGTGCAACACTGGTTCAACCGCAACACCCGCCGCCAGGCCCGGCGCAACATCCACGCCCATTACGATATCGGCAATGCGTTCTACTCGGCCTGGCTCGATCCCAGCATGACCTATTCGTCGGCGCTGTTCGAAGAATCAACCACGGACCTCACGGCCGCGCAGACCAACAAATATCGCCGCCTCGCCGAGGCGCTCGACCTGAAGCCGGGCCTGAAGCTGCTTGAGATCGGTTGCGGTTGGGGCGGCTTCGCCGAATTCGCCGCCAAGACCTTTGGCGCACGCGTCGTCGGCCTTACGATCTCGACCGAGCAGCGCGACTTCGCGCGCAAGCGCATCCACGAGGCGGGCCTCGCCGAGAAGGTCGAGATCCGGCTGCAGGATTATCGCGACGAGCGGGATCGCTACGACCGGATCGCTTCGATCGAGATGATCGAGGCGGTCGGCGAGCAGTTCTGGCCGCGCTATTTCGCCCAGCTGCGTGACCGGCTGCTGCCGGGCGGGCTTGCCGGCATCCAGGCCATCACGATCCAGGACCGCCTTTTTCAGGGCTACCGGCGCGAGGTCGACTTCATCCAGCGCTACGTCTTTCCCGGCGGCATGCTGCCCTCGCCCGCGGTGCTGAAGTCGCTCGGGGACCGATTCAACCTCCCTGTCATCGGCGAGCGCATCTTCGGGCAAGATTATGCCAAGACGCTTGCCACCTGGCGAAATAATTTTCGCGCGGCTTGGCCGGGCCTAGTGCCGCTCGGCTTTGACGACCGGTTCCGGCGGCTGTGGGAATACTATCTCGCTTATTGCGAGGCCGGATTCCTCTCCGGCAATATCGACGTCCGGCAGGTTATCTTCGCAAAGCAGCAATAAGAGTTTGCGCCCCTCGCCTTGCAAGGTTCGCTTGTAAGGCCGGCGACCCTACTTTAGGGTCTCGATGCCTTCATGCATCCAGCCGGTAATTGCCTGACATGACCATCAAAAACGACGTTGTCGAAGCCATCGGCAACACCCCGCTCATCAAGCTCAAGCGCGCGTCCGAACTGACCGGCTGCACCATTCTCGGTAAGGCCGAGTTCATGAACCCCGGCCAGTCGGTCAAGGACCGCGCCGGCAAATGGATGATTTTGGAAGCCGAGAAGCGCGGCGAGCTGAAGCCGGGCGGCCTCGTGGTGGAAGCGACCGCCGGCAACACCGGCATTGGCCTAGCGGTAGTGGCGAGCGCGCGCGGCTATCGCACGCTGATCGTGATTCCGGAGACGCAGAGCCAGGAGAAGAAGGACTTTCTGAAGCTGTGCGGGGCCGAACTGCTGGAATCACCGGCACTGCCCTACTCCAATCCGAACAACTACCAGCATGTCGGCCGCCGCCTTGCTGACGAGCTGCGCAAGACCGAGCCGAACGGCGTGCTGTTCGCCGATCAGTGGAACAACCTCGACAATGCCAAGGCGCATTACGACTCGACCGGACCCGAGATCTGGGAGCAGACCGGCGGCAAGGTCGACGGCTTCGTCTGCTCGGTCGGTAGCGGCGGCACGCTGGCCGGCGTCAGCCGCTATCTGAAAGAGAAGAACAAGAACATTCGCATTGCCTGCGCCGATCCGCACGGCTTCGGCATGTATGAATACTTCAGGACCGGCACCGCCAAGGCGACGCCCGGCGACTCCACAACGGAAGGCATCGGGCTCGGCCGCGTGACCGCAATCGTCGAGAGTGCGAAAGTCGATGATGCTTTTCTCATTCCTGATGCCGAAGCTGTCACGGTGATCTACGAGCTGCTCCAGCACGAAGGCCTGTGCCTCGGCGGCTCCACCGGCATCAACATCGTCGGCGCGATGCAGCTCGCCAAGCAGCTCGGACCCGGCAAGACCATCGTCACCATTCTCTGCGATTCCGGCAGCCGCTATCAGTCAAAGCTGTTCAACGCCGACTTCATGCGCGCCAAGAACCTGCCGGTGCCGGAATGGCTGGAGAAGCGCAGCAACATCAAGCTGCCGTTCGTCTAGCTCCAGTCGGCTTGGTCAACTTCAGCTCGGACGCGCCGTAAAAATTTTACGCTTCGGCGCAGCGTTCCGAGGTGCTGTAGGGTGGGCAAAGCGCCGCTTCGAGCGCGGTTTTCGCCTCGTCGTAGTTCTTGAGCTCGATACTGACCAAACCTTTGCCGACCAGCGATTCAACGTGCTTTGGCTGAAACAACAGAGCCCGCTCGAAACTTTGCCTGGCGCGGTCGAACTGGCGCAGCGCCAGCTCCGCCAGGCCACGATTGCTGAGCGCATCGACATAGTCGGGCTTCAGCCTGATCGCGCGATCGTACACTTCGATGGCCTGCTCGACGCGGCCGAGATGCAGCAGCGCATTGCCGAGATTGGCCAAGGCCATCGGGAAGCTCGGCTTCAGCGCGATCGCTTTTTCCAGGCAGGTGCGCGCATCCTCATATTGCCCAAGTGCGAAATGCGTAGCTCCCAGATCCGAAAAAGCCTGTGCCGAGCGCGGGTCGACGGTCACGGCATGCTTGAGAGCCTGTTTCGCTGCCTCGAAGTGCTGGCTTGCGAATGCGCACAATCCAAGCAGATGCAAGGCGCTGAAATGCTCCGGGAGCTCATTCAGGATCTGGCGGCAGAGCGCCTCGGTCTCCGCATAGCGGCCCTGGCCAAAGGCCGCGTTCGCGGCGGCGATGATGGCCTCCGCCTGCTTCTTGAATTTCTTCTGCAATCGCGCGTTCTGGAACGCGCGTGCGCCGGCATTGCTTTGCAAGGTCGCTCTCCGAAGGATGGCCAACGAAGAGTCTAACCGATTCGCATGTCCGGCCGGCCGGTTAGCACCGTCTCCGGGATGTCCCGGAGATCAACGCAGGATCTGGCTCAGGAACAGTTTTGTACGGGCGTGCTGGGGCGTGGCGAAGAATTCGTTCGGCGTGTTGGCCTCGATGATCTGGCCGGCGTCCATGAACACCACGCGGTTGGCGACCTCGCGGGCAAAGCCCATTTCGTGGGTCACGACCAGCATGGTCATTCCCTCTTTCGCCAGGTCGACCATGGTGTCGAGGACCTCCTTGACCATTTCGGGGTCGAGCGCCGAGGTCGGCTCGTCGAACAGCATCACCTTGGGGTTCATGGTCAGTGCGCGCGCGATCGCGACGCGCTGCTGCTGGCCGCCGGACATCTGGCCAGGAAACTTGTTGGCCTGGTGCGGGATCTTGACCCGCTCCAGGAATTTCATCGCGGTCTCCTCAGCATCCTTCTTGGGGATGTTGCGGACCCAGATCGGCGCCAGCGTGCAATTGTCCAGCACCGTCAGGTGCGGGAACAGATTGAAGCTCTGGAACACCATGCCGACTTCGCGGCGTACCGCATCGACATGCTTGAGGTTCGGCCCGAGCTCGATGCCATCGACGACGATCTCGCCCTCCTGGAATTCCTCGAGCGCATTGATGCAGCGGATCAGCGTCGACTTGCCCGAGCCCGAGGGCCCGCAGATCACGATGCGCTCGCCCTTGTTGACCTCGAGGTCGATGTCGCGCAGCACGTGAAACTCGCCGTACCATTTGTTCAGGCCGGAAATGTTGACGATGGGATCAGCGGACATGGTGGCCTCGATCAGTTGCGGCGGTGGACGTTGAGGCGGCGCTCGACGAAGAGCGAGTAGCGCGACATTCCAAAGCAGAAAATGAAGTAGATGATGCCGGCGAAGGCGAAACCGGTGAACGCGGTCGACGGCGTCGACCATTTCGGATCCGAGAACGACGCCCGGAGCGACCCGAGCAAGTCGAACAGCGCCACGATCGAGACCAGCGAGGTGTCCTTGAACAGCGAGATGAAGCTGTTGACGAGGTTCGGGATCACGTGGCGCAGCGCCTGCGGCAGCACGATCAGCGACGTGGTCTTCCACCACGACAGGCCCAGCGCTGCCGCGGCCTCGTTTTGCCCGCGCGGGATCGCAGCGAGGCCGCCGCGGACGTTCTCGGCCTGGTAGGCGCCCGTGAACAGCGCGATGCCGATCAGCGCGCGCACGAGGCCGTCGACAGTGAAATTGCCCGGCAGGAACAGCGGCAGCATGTAGGTGGCGAAGAACAGCACGGTGATCAGTGGCACGCCGCGCCAGAATTCGATAAAGGCGATCGAGAATATCCGGATCAGGGGGATCGAGGCGCGCCGGCCGAGTGCCAGCGCAATGCCGATCGGCAGCGAGGTGACGATGCCTGTTACGGAGACCACCAGTGTCACCAGCAGCCCACCCCAGAGATTGGTCGCGACGATCGGCAGGCCGCCGTGGTCGAGCCCCATCAGCTTGATGACGATGGCCATTGCAATGAACGTGGCGATGCTCGACGCGAGCCCGCGCCACCCCGTGCGCATGCCGCCGCCGAGGACGAAGGCGATCAGCGAGACGAAAGCAGTCGTAATGGCAAAATCGACCCAGACCGACTGGCCCGTCCCCTGGATCTGGTCCCGCAGCCAGGTCAACGGGAAGATCAGCCAGTGGATCGCGGTGCCGACCAGCATGATGAGATGGCCGACAACCCACAGCAGCGGCGCGATCGCTGATGCCTTGCTCAGGCTGAGCAGGACCTGCCCGGCGCTGACGATGCTGTCGTCGAACAATTCCAGCAGGCCGGCGGTCCAGCTCAGGCCAAAGCCGCTGATGCCGCCGCCATGCAGCAGGAAGAACGCGACGACCGGAAAGGCGAAGAAGAACAGGCTGGCGTTGAGGCTCTTGGCGGGCAGGCGCGGAATCAGCAGCGGTAGCAGCAGCGCCGCCGCCAGGATCAGCGCGAGATTGACCCGCCAGCGCTCGGCTTCGGGATAGAAGCCGTAGATCAGCTGCGGCAGTTTGGCCTGGATGTAGGGCCAGCAGGCGCCGACGGCAAATCCGGCGTTCTCGGCGAGGCAGGCGCCGCGGTCCTTGCCGTTCCAGACCGCATCGACGATCAGGAATCTGACGGACGGAATGATCGTGAACCAGAGCAGCAACGCGCCGACGATCGTGAGCAGGATATTGGTCGGCGAGTTGAACAGCCGGGTGCGCAACAGACCGACAAAGCCGGTGGTTCTGACCGGCGCGGGACGCTCGGCGACGAGGTCCCGACGGACGAAGGATGACGCAGTGATGTCGGTCATGCGCCAAGACTCCGGTTCAGGCGCCAGCCGTAGATGCTCATCACGCCGCTGGTGATCAGTGAGATCAGGAGGTAGACGCCCATCGTCATCGTGATGATCTCGATCGCCTGCCCGGTCTGGCTCAGCGACGTGCCGGCCCAAACCGACACCAGGTCGGGATAGCCGATCGCGACCGCGAGCGAGGAATTCTTGGTGAGGTTGAGGTACTGGTTGGTCAGCGGCGGCACGATCACCCGCATCGCCTGCGGCACCACGATCAGCCGCAGCGTGGAGCCGCGGCTCAGGCCCAGCGAGGCCCCCGCCTCCATCTGCCCCTTGTGGACGGACAGGATCCCGGCGCGCACGATCTCGGCGATGAAGGCCGCGGTATAGGTCGACAGCGCCAGCGTCAGCGCCACGAACTCCGGGATGACGCGCGCGCCGCCGGCGAAATTGAAGCCCTTGAGCTGCGGCAGCTCGACCGTGAAGGGCAGACCGAACAGCAGCGTCGTGACGAGCGGCAGCCCGAACAGGAAGCCGAGCACGTAAGGCCAGATGCGGATCACCCGGCCAGCCTGGAACAGGGCGCGTCGCGCGTAGGAGCGCAGCGCCAGCGAGGCAATGATGCCGAGCGCAAGCATGGCCAGGAACGGCAGCAATCCGGGCTCGCCGATGGGGCTCGGAATGACGAGGCCGCGATTGCTGATGAAGGCGATGCCGAGAAACGAAATGCTCTGTCGCGGATTGGGTAGCGCGGCCAGCACCGCGAGATACCAGAACAGGATCTGGAACAGCAGCGGTAGGTTGCGGATGATCTCGACATAGATTTCGCCGACGCGCGACACCAACCAGTTCGGCGACAGCCGGCATAGCGCGACGATGAAGCCGATCAACGTGGCGAACACGATGCCCACCACAGAGACGACAAGCGTGTTGAGGAGGCCGACCACGAACACCCGCAGGAACGTGTCGGAGCCGGTATAGGAGATCAGGGTCTGGTTGACATCGAAGCCGGCATTGTTCGCGAGGAAGCCGAAGCCGGCGGCAATGTGCTGGTTTTCCAGGTTGGCGCGGGCATTCGAGATGATCTCATAGGCGATCCAGCCCAGCACCGCCGCGAAGGCAAACTGGACGGCGACGCCGTTCCAGCCTGTCTTGCCACCCAGGAGGCGCCTGATCTTCAGCGCGATCTGGAGTGGCGGTTTGCGAGCTTCGGTGCTCATTGCCGTATGCCGGCGAGCGCGCGGGATCAGCGGATCGGCGGCGCGTACTGGAGACCACCCTTGTTCCAGAGATTGTTGAGACCGCGGTTGATCGCGAGCGGCGAACCGGCGCCAACGTTGCGATCAAACACCTCGCCGTAATTGCCGACGGCCTTCACGATGCGGATCACCCAATCCTTGGTCAGGCCGAGCTGTTCGCCGAAATTGCCGTCGGTGCCGAGGACGCGTTTCAGCTCCGGATTCTCCATCTTGGCTTTCTCGTCGACGTTCTTCGAGGTCACGCCGAGCTCCTCGGCGGTGATCATGGCAAACAGCGTCCATTTCACGATGTCGAACCACTGGTCGTCGCCGTGGCGCACCATTGGGCCGAGCGGCTCCTTCGAGATGATCTCGGGGAGAACCATGTGGTCGTTGGGATTGGCGAGCTTCAGACGGTTGGAGTAGAGGCCGGACTGGTCGGTGGTGAAGACGTCGCAGCGCCCGGCCTCGTAGGCCTTGACGGTTTCGTCGTTGGTCCCGAACGCGATCACCTCGTACTTCATGTTGTTGGCCTTGAAGTAGTCGGCGAGGTTCTGCTCGGTGGTGGTGCCGGTCTGCACGCAGACCGAGGCGCTGTTCAGCTCCAGCGCCGAATTCACCTTGAGCGACTTCTTCACCATGAAGCCCTGCCCGTCATAATAGGTCACGCCGGTGAAGTTGGCGCCGAGCGAGGTGTCGCGCGAGATGGTCCAGGTGGTGTTGCGCGAGAGCACGTCGATCTCGCCGGATTGCAGCGCGGTAAAGCGGTCCTTGGCCGAGGTCGGCACGAATTTGACTTTAGTCGGATCGTTGAAGATCGCAGCCGCAAGCGCACGGCAGACGTCGACGTCGAGGCCTGTCCAGTTGCCCTTGTCGTCGGGCGAGGAGAAGCCCGGCAGGCCCTGGCTGACGCCGCAGGACAGCGTGCCCCGGTCCTTGATGGTCTTGAGCGTTTGCGCGTCGGCGGCCTGGGCGGAGAGGCCGGCGGCGAGAGCAAGAGAGAGAGCCAAGGTTACGCGTTTCATGGGCTTCTAGCCTTTCAAAGTCATCTCAAGGTCAGGAACGGTGTCTCTGCCAAGACTTTCCCTAAGGGCTAGCCTTGCAAGAATCATGCTGGAAAAACCTTGCCGAACACTCGCCCATCCTGGGAGGCCATACCTTAATCCTCGCCGCAGGCGCCCGCACTTGTGGCTGTGGCGCAAGGTCCGGTCAGACGATGGATCGAAGGTCGCGGCAGGCCCCTCAACATGCGGCGACTGAATAGCACCTGCGCATCACAGAACGACTGGCGAGCCGGGTCAAGGGGTTGACGGGACTCTTCTGTGTTCTGTTATTAACGTCAGCGGCCTCCAGGCCGCCCCGACCGCGATCCGCGCCGGGCGGAAACGCTTTTTTGAAAGCAGACGCATGGATTCCTCGCACCCCGCACAGCAGCATGCCGAAACCCGGCTGGTCACCTCCGGCCGCGACACCAAGGCGCAGAAGGGGTTCGTCAATCCGCCGGTGTTCCACGGCTCGACCGTGCTCTATCCGACCGCCGAGGACCTGCATGCCCATCGCGGCGAGTTCACCTATGGCCGCCACGGCACCCCGACCACCAGGGCGTTTCAGGACACGCTGATGGCGCTGGAGGGGCCGCAATGCGCCGGCGTCGGCATCGTGCCGTCGGGCCTGTCGGCGATCTCGACCACCCTGCTCTCGGTCTTGAAGACCAGCGAGCACATCCTGGTCTGCGACAACGTCTATCGTCCCACGCGCAATTTCTGCAACGGCATGCTCGCCCGCCTTGGCATCGAGACCACCTATTTCGATCCGCTGATCGGCGCCGGCATCGAGAAGCTGTTCAAGCCCAACACCCGTGCGGTGCTGGTCGAGGCACCGGGCTCGCAATCATTCGAGATGCCCGACATCCGCGCCATCGCTCAAATTGCACATGCGCGCGACGCGCTCGTCATCGACGACAACACCTGGGCGACGCCGCTTTATCACCGCTCGCTCGAGCAGGGCGTCGACATCAGCATGCAGGCGGCCACCAAATATATCGGCGGCCATTCCGACATCATGTTCGGCACCATCTCGGCCAATGCCAAGACCTGGCCGCAGATATCGGAAGGCATCCGCCTGCTCGGCGTTTGTGCCGGCCCCGACGACGTCTTCCTCGCGCTGCGCGGCCTGCGCACGCTGTCGGTGCGGCTTGCACAGCATCATCGCTCCGGCCTCGACGTGGCACGCTGGCTCGCTGGCCGCCCCGAAGTCGCGCGTGTCCTGCATCCGGGGCTCGAGACCGATCCGGGCCACGCGATCTGGAAGCGCGACTTCGCCGGCGCCTCGGGCCTGTTCAGCATCGTGCTGAAGCCGGCGCCGCAGACCGCCGTCGACACCATGCTCAACACGCTCAAACTGTTCGGCATGGGTTTCTCCTGGGGCGGCTTCGAGAGCCTCGCAATTCCCTTCGATTGCAGCGACTATCGCACCGCGACGAAGTGGGCGCCGGGCGGCCCGACGCTGCGACTCCACATCGGGCTCGAGAACGTCGACGACCTCAAGGCCGATCTCGATCGCGGCTTCGGTGCACTGAAGGCGGTCATGTAAGCCCCGGGGAATCGGGCATCGCGCCAAAGCAGGGGATGCATCTCGTTTCGCTGAACGGCGCCACGAAAGCTTCACGGGTTTTCGATAGGAACGCGCGAGAGCAACCGTTCGAGCTGATTCCCGTGCCGCCCCTCTCACCTTCAGTAACGAAGTTTCGACACGCTACCGTCTGCCTGACGGTTGCGGCGGCGCTGCTTGAAACAACCTATCTAGCGGTGCTCGAGTGGAGGCAGTACGCGATCTGCCAGGAGGTTCGCAGTGTCGCGCTCGCGGCAGAATCTCTTTTTTATGTTCTGCCGTGGATTGTGATGGTCATTTGTCAATGTGCGACACTGCGCTGGCCGAGATTTGGAATCGTCTTTTACGCCTCGTTCTTCTTGTCTGCGGCTATTGTTTTGATGGAAACTGATGAGTTGGTGGTAAGTTGGATTCAGGGCAGAGGACTCTGGATGCCGCAGCTGCTCTTTTGCGATCGGTGGAATTGGTTTGATTTTACGCTTGGTATTGCGCTTTTGACCGGTTTCATCACGGGGCCGTTCGCTGGCATCGTCGCCCTTGCCACAATTGCCGGGATTTCCTTGAGATACTTGAGGATCGTGATTGGCCAAGAAACGCGCTAGCCAGTCCGCCTCAGCGGTCCAGCGTCTTCGACGTCCGGCCGCGGTTCTTGATGATCAGCATGATGTTGCGGATATAGATGATCGTCGCCAGCGCCTGCCCGAGGATGATCACGGGTTCGCGCTTGACGACGCCATAGACCAGCGTCATCAGTCCACCGCCCATCGAGCAGAACCAGAATGCCATCGGCACTACGCTGTTGCCGGCGCGCTCGCTCGCGATCCACTGCACCAGGAAGCGCGCGGTGAAGAACAGCTGCGCGACCAGGCCGAAGGCGAGCCAGAAATCGAACTTGGCGACGAACACGTCGTAGAAATAGTTATGCAACGCCTGACCAAATTGAATGATCATGCCTTTACCTCGGTCACGTCTGGGGTGGGCTTCTTGCGGCGGATCAGCCACCACACGCCGGCGAGATCCATGATCCCGATCCACAGCCTGTCGAAGAAGCCGTAATTGGACACGCCGGAATGGCGCGGCCGGTCGATCACGTCGACATAGGCAATGTCAAAACCTTCGCGGCGAACCAGCGCCGGCAGGAAACGATGCAGCCCGTCGAAATAGGGCATCGTCAGGAAGACCTCGCGCCGGAACGCCTTCAGCCCGCAGCCGGTGTCGCGCGTGCCGTCCTGCAGGATCGCGTTGCGGACCTTGTTGGCCACCCGCGACTGGAATTTCTTGAAGCCGGTGTCCTTGCGCCCGACGCGCTGTCCCGCGGCCAACCCGACATTGGCGCCCTTCTCGACCGCCGCGATCAGGTCCGGGAGGAAGGCGGGATTGTTCTGGCCATCGCCATCGAGCGTCGCCACGATCACGCCGCGGGCCGCGCGCACGCCACTGCGCACCGCTGCCGACTGGCCGCCTGATTTGGCATGACGCAGCTGCCGCAGATTGTCCCGCTGCGCCATGACCGCCGCGAGCCGCTCGCCGGTCGCATCGGTCGAGCCGTCGTTGACATAGATGATCTCATAGGCCCAGCGCTCACCGAGCGCGGCCGTGATCTCCTCGATCAAAGGCGCAATGTTGTCGGCTTCGTTGCGCACGGGGACGATGATGGAAACCGAGGGCTGGGACGACGACAAATCGAAGCTCGTGGTTGGAATTGGCCCGCCTCCGGGGAACCGGTGCCCCCGGGAAGCAGCCGCTTTTATGGGGCAGATGCCCCGCGGGCAACCCTTTTGAGGCGCCCGGGAAGCGGTCCTGGAAGCGGCACGATGGTGCCGTCGGCCCGGATGGCAAAAGCGAGCCGGCGCGCCGCAAACCAGTAGCGGACCGCCATGGCGCCGACCATGCCGATCAGAGCGCCGGCCGTGACGTCACTCGGGTGATGCGCCAGCAGCACCAGGCGCGTCAGCACGATCACGATTGCGTAAGTGAACATGAACACGCGCAGGCGCGGCCAGAGTGCCGAGACTGCAAATGCCAGTGCAAACGCCGCCACCGCATGCCCCGACGGCAGGCTGGCATAAGCCCCCGTACCATCGAACGGAATGAAGTTGAACGGGTCGGCCTTGCCGCCGACGAAGGGACGCCCGCGGCCAATGAGATATTTCAGGATATCGGCGACGAACGCCGACAGCGCAACAGACAGAAACAGATATTGCAGCCTTGTGCCGAAGCCGAGCAGCAGCGCGCGCCGTGTGCCGTGCATTCTAGCAGCAACGAGCGCCACGACAATCAACGCGACGCCCAGCACCGAGAGCAGATTCTCATCCTTGCCGAAATCGGTGAGGATACGGATCGGCCAGAGCGCCGGCGTGCCGCGCGCCGGCATCAGCTGGATCTCGGTCCCATCGAATGCGAGCATCAGAACAATAATCAGCGCGGCGCCCGCCGCGCTGAGCCACAGCGAGTGCCGCGCCAGTTTTCGCGCAGCTGCTGCGCGGCGCGAATGCGAGGGCGTGCGCACGAGCTGCGCCAGCGCGCTCCCCGCGACCGCGAGCAGCTGCACAGGATAGCTCGCACGCGGTGCGATGGTGGTCGTAGCAGGCATCCTATTCGGTGCCTTCGGAGCGGAAGATCGAGATCGAGATCGCGCGTCCTTGCGAGAAATTATAGCCGTCGATGCGCGCCCCGACCTTGTAGCGCAGCCCGATCGCCTCCGCGCGCTGCACGAAGCTGCGCTCCGAGCGCTGCTCGATCAGCGCAAACCGGCAGCTTCCCTGCCTGAGGAAATCGGCGGCTCCCGATCCGTCGGTCAGCAGCGTCTGGGTGCCCGTCAGGAAGACGAGGCTCGGCTCGTGATAGCCGGCGGACGCCGCTTTGGGCCCGACGCAGGTCACATTGCGCAACGCGCGCGCGACCTCGATGCTCGGAAACAGCGGCGTCAGGGACGGCAGCACGATGCCGTAGACCACGACGGCGAGCATCAGCGCCGCGACCAGCGCGTTGAGCACCGAGCGCTCGGCGCGGTTGTTGTCGTAGAGCCACCAGGCGAACAGTCCGAAGATCAGCGAGGCCGCAATGAACGGCCAGGCCACGAAGGCCGGCTGCCGCGTCAGCATGACGGCGCCGACGACCGCGATGATCGAGCCGCCCGCGGGGATCGCGAACCACCAGGCCGAGCCGCGCGCCAGCCAGGAGCGCGACAACACGTTCCGCTCCAGCGCACCGGCGGTGAGGATCGCAATCGCCGGATAGAGCGGCAGCACGTAATGCGGCAGCTTGGTCAGCACTGCCTCGAACACGATCCAGGACGGGATCAGCCAGGCCAGCAGGAATTGCGCGCCGGGCTCGCGCCGCGCCCGCCACACCGCAGGCGCCGCCATCGCCGCAAGCGGCGCGCCCGGCCAGAAGGTGATCCAGAACAGCGCCAGGTACAGCCCGGGCGGCGCGCCATGGGATTCCTGCGCGCCGATCTTGCTCAGCATGTCGCCGCCGACGGAGTCGGCGAAGAAGGCATCGCCCGCGCGCCAGAAGATCGCGACAAACCAGGGCAGCACCAGCACCAGCATCCACATCAGGCCCCAGACCGGGCGCAGCTTCCACAGCCAGGAGGAGTCGCGGTCCTGGATCGCGAGCGCAACGATGGTCAGGCCTGCGAACATCAGGATCAGCGGACCCTTGATCAGGATGCCGACGGCGAGCGCGGTCCAGAAGATCGCGGGCCAGCTCCAGGGCGGATGGGTTTCGTCCTCGGCGCGCTGCCAGGACAGATAGGCGCGTGCCATCGCCCCCATCGCGGCGACCACGCAGAACAGCAGCATGGCGTCGGTCTTGGCGAGCCGCGCCTCGACGCCGAGCAGCACGGAGGAGCACATCAGAAGCCCGGCAAGCACCGCGGCGCGCCGCGTCACGAAGCCGAGCGCCGCCCAATAGGTCATGAGCACGGCGCCAATCGCCCCCAGCAGCGACGGCAGCCGGTAGACCCAGATCCGGAGTTCAGCCTTCGGCAGCTTCAGCGCAGTCGCGACTTCGACCGCCGCGGATTGCAACCAGTAGATGCCGACCGGTTTCTTGTAGCGCACGTCCTCCTGGAAGCGGATGTCGACATAATCGCCGCTCTCGACCATCTGCTTTGTGGCCTGCGCAAAGCGCGCCTCGTCGCGATCGACCGGCGGAATGGTGAAGAAGCCGGGCAGGAACAGCAGCAGCGCGCACAGCACCAGGAAGCCCACCGCGCGGGCATGGTTGGCGGTGACAAAGTCGAGCATCAGCACGAGCCGGCTGCCCGGATTCACGGGCGTTTTCGGCACGCGGGGCGCTCCAAAACGAGGAGTTGGATAGGTCTCGGCCATTGGTTCCGCTTACGCTGAAACCGCCATCGCCACAACCGCTTAAGGCAAGGTCATTGAATTCGAATGACAACTGTGTCCGCGGCGCCAGTGGCGTCGATCACGGTCAGCCGTGCAAAGCCCGGGCCGGGCGGATCGATCAGGCGCTGGCGCCGTCCGTCGATCTCGCCGAGCGCGGTACCATTGACCATGACAGTCATCGGCAACACCCCGCCGGCAACCTTCACGGGCATGGCGGCGCCGTCTGGCCCATTGGTGCGGTCGACATCGATCCGGGACCCGTTCAGCGGGAATTGAATGTGGAGCGCCTGCTCGCCGCCGGTCCGAACGAGTTCCCCGACGGGGCGGAACCGCTTCAGCGGCAACGGCAACTTCGCGTTGCTGGCGAGCGAGGCTCCCTTTGGCGGCTTCGGCAGCGGGGACAATGTCTTGCCGGTTCGCGCGAAAGCATCGAACAGGATGGGCGCCGCGGCGACCCGGCCGACCAGTCCGGGAACTGGCGCGCCATCGGGCCGCCCGACCCAGACGCCGATGGTCATGCGCCCGTCGAACCCGACCGACCAGGCGTCCCGATAGCCGTAGGAGGTGCCGGTCTTGAAGGCGATACGGTTATGGGCGGCGTTCTCCGGCGGTGGGGTTCCCAGCAGCACGTTGCCGACCTGCCAGGCCGCGACCTGATCCAGCAGCCGCAATGGCTCGCGATTGTCCTGGGCGGCCATGACCTCGCGCAGCGGCTTGGTGGTGCCGAGCCGCGCGACGCCCGCATAGAGCTGCGCGAGATCCTGCAGCGTCACGCCGACGCCGCCGAGGCCCATGGCGAGCCCCGGAGTCTCGTCTTTGGGCAGAATGAGATTGCCGCCGGCCTGCCGCAGCCGCGAGGCCAGCCGGCTCGAGCCGACGCGGTCCAGCAGCACGATCGCCGGCACGTTCAGCGACAATTGCAGCGCCTTCTTCACCGGCACCGTGCCCTGGAACGTCATGTCGAAATTCTCCGGCGCGTAGGAGCCGAAGCGCACCGGGCGATCGTCGATCAGACTATCGGGATGAACAAAGCCGTCCTCGAAAGCCAGGCCATAGATGAACGGCTTCAGCGTCGAGCCCGGCGAGCGAATGGCGCGGGTCATGTCGACCTGCCCGGCCCGGCTCTCGTCGAAATAATCCGCCGAGCCGACGCGGGCGAGCACGTCGCCGCTGTCATTGTCGACCACGATGATGCCGACCGAGATATTCGGCCCCAGAGCAATTGCGCGGTCGCGTGCCAACGGCTCCAGCACCTTCTGAAGATTGGCGTCCAGCGTCAGCTTGATGATCGGCGCGTCCTTGACTGTCGCAAGCGCGCTGTCGGAGGCATGCGGCGCCAGGATCGGCATCGGCTTGCGCAGCTTCGGCACGGGCACGGCCTTGGCCTGCTTGGCATCGTCGACGCTGACCACATGCTCCTCGACCATGCGATCGAGCACGCGATTGCGGGCGATTCGCGCGGCGTCCGGATAGCGGTCGAGACGGCGCGTCTCCGGCGATTGCGGCAGCGCGACCAGCAGCGCTGCTTCGGCCAGCGACAGCCGCTTCGGCTCCTTGCCGAGATATGCGACCGACGCGGCGCGGATGCCTTCGAGATTGCCGCCATAGGGCGCGAGCGCGAGGTAGAGATTGAGGATCTCGTCTTTGCTCAGCCTCCGCTCCAGCTCAATTGCGCGCACGATCTGGTGCAGCTTTGCGTAGAGCGAGCGCTGCCGCCGCGGCTCCATCAGGCGGGCAAGCTGCATCGAGATGGTCGAGCCGCCGGACACGATGTGGCCGCGCGTCGAGAGCTGCACCGCGGCACGGCCCAGCGCCAGCGGATCGATGCCGTCATGGGCGTAGAAGCGCTGGTCCTCACAGGCGAACAGCAGCTTGAGATAGGTCGGATCGACATCGGCCTTGGCCTCGACCGGCAGCCGCCAGCGCCCGTCGGCCATGGCGTATGCGCGCAGCAGTTTTCCGTTGCGGTCGACGATTGTGGTAGAGACGCGCCGCGCTTCGTCGAGCGGCAGCGGACCGAGGGAATAGACCCAGCCGACGAAGCCGATGATGGCGAGGATGAACGCGAGCGCGGCGGCGGAGAGGATGCGCATGCTCGCGCGCCGTTCTCCACGGCAGTCGTTCCGGGACGGCTCGAAGAGCCGAACCCGGAATCTCGAGAGTCCGGGTCTGGTCCTTCGGACCATCCCGGAATGACGAGAGGCTTGGTTGGCCTCACTCATCTCACCACTCACTTCGCCGCCCGCACCTCGACACTGCCCGTGCCGGTGCGGCCGTAGCGCGAGGGACTATACATGTCCTCGACATAGGCCTGCGGCAGCACGTATTTGCCGGGCGAGACCACGCGCACGACATAGGCCACGGTGAAGACCGCCTTGGAGTCCGAGGCACGATCGACCGCAGCAGTGAAGCGGTCGTCACGGAACTCGGTATCTACAGGCTCCTGCCCGTCCTCGATCCAGTCCAGCGTACCACTGTCGCCCGACGACACCAGCTTCGGGTTGTCGATCTCCAGTCCCGCCGGCAGATAGTCGGACACCATGATGTGGCCGTACTCGGGCTTCGCTTCCGTAATCTTCAACACCACGGCGAAGCGATCGTTCTGCTTCACCTTGCTGATGTCCGCCGGCTTGCCGTCGAGCGTGAAGTAGTTCCGCTCGATCTTGAAGCCATTCGACGCGGCCGGCTCTGGCGTGACCGGCGAGCCCGACACCGAGACCACCGCCTGCACCGGCGCATCGCCGGTGTTGGTGATCTTCAGCGGCTTGCCGCTCAGCGTGTCCGCCCTGTAGCTGCGGTAGAGCGCGGTCCTGATCGGCTGGCCGTCGACCTCCATCGAGAGGTTTTCCTTGGCCAGTGCCCGCGCCGCCAGCACCAGCCACGCATTCTCCTGCGTGGAGGTGTAGGGCGTGAGACCGCGCGCGGTCTCGACCCGTGCCACCGCCTGCGTCAGCGTCGCCTTCGGCGCGTTGCCTTCGCTCGCGAGCGAGACGAGTGCCGCGGCATCGCGGAGCTGCGAGCCGTAGTCGGTGCGGCCGAACTCCAGCACCGGCTTTGGCGCGAGGCTGTCGAGGGCTGCGCCATAGACCCGCTCCGCGCGGTTGCGGTCGCCGACGAGAGCCAGCGCCGCCGCGAGCTGAGATTTGGCGATCGGCGTCGCCAGATTGTTCAGCTTGGTATCGGCGAGATAGCGGAGATCGCCGATCGGCGCCGCGCCGTTGCGGGCGAGCACGTAGAGGCCGTAGGCGAGATCGCGGCCGCCGTCCTTCTCCGGCTCATTGCCGTTGACGACGGAGTTGCGGATGCGATCCAGCGCGTTCTTGAACAGCACGTCCGGCACCACAAAGCCCTTTTCACGGGCGCGGGTGAGGAAGTCCGTCACGTAGGCATCGAGCCAGGCATCGTCGCCGCCCGCCGACCACAGGCCGAACGAGCCGTTGGATCCTTGACGGGCCAGGAGCCGCTCGATGGCGTCACGGATGCGGCTATCGACCTCGGTGTCCATGGCGAGATGCGCCCCGGCCGCGAGGTCGTTGACGTAGAGCAGCGGCATGGCGCGGCTCGTGATCTGCTCCGAGCAGCCATAGGGATAGCGGTCGAGCGCTTTCAGGATCGTCGCCGCATCGAGCGCGGTCGACAGGCTTGCCGAGACCGAGACGCTGCCGGTGCCTGGCACGAGGTCGGAGAACATGTCCGAGGTCAGCGTCAGGCTCTCGCCCTTCGCCAGCGTCCGGATCGAGCGCCGCGCCAGCACTTGCGTCGCCGCCTTGACGTCGAGCGCATAATGCCGCGCGAGCGCCAGGCCGTTCGGCCCCTTGATGTCGACGTCGAGCGTCGCCGGCCCCGCCGCGGTCGCGTCGATCGCAAGCGCGAACGAGTTGCGTTGCTTGGCGGCGAGCTTGACCGTGGTGGCGGGGTTGCCTGATATCTTCACCGGTCCGCCCGTCTTCACGTTGATGACGTAGTCGCCGGCCTGCCCCTCGACATTGTCGATCTCGAGATTGACCGTGCCGTGGTCGCCATTGAGCAGGAAGCGCGGCAAGGTCGTGGTCAGCACGACGGGATCGCGGATCACGACGTCGGTATTGGCACGACCAAGCTTGGTCGCGGTCCACGCCACCGCCATCACGCGCGCGGTGCCGGCGAACTCCGGAATGTCGAAGCTCACCTCGGCTGTGCCGTCTGGGCCAACCGTGACGATGCCCGAATAGAGCGCGAGCGGCTTCTGCGCGGGCGGCGAGCCCTGCAGCTCGGCAGCGCCGGCGTCGCCGCCGGATTTGATCTGTCCGCGCGTGCCCGACATGCCGTCGATCAGTTGCCCATAGAGATCGCGGATCTCCGCGCTCAGGCGGCGCTGGCCGAGATAATAATCATCCGGTGCCGGCGGCTTGTAATTGGTGAGATTGAGGATGCCGACATCGACCGCTGATATCACGACCTTGGCGTCCTCGCCCGGATTGAGCCCGTCGAGCTTGACCGGAATCTTCAGCGTCGCGTTCGGACGGATCAACGCCGGCGGCGTCAGCTTCACCTGGAGCGTGCGCGTCTGCTTGTCGATCCCGAACCATTTCAGGCCGATCGCGCGACCCGGCATGCGCTGGGCGGCCGCATCGAGCGGACGGCGCAGCGTCGCCACCACATAGGCGCCGGTGCCCCAGTCCTTGCCGACCGCGAGCTTCACCTGCGTGGTGCCTTCCTTAACGTCGATGGTCTGCGTTGTCAGTAGGCGATCGCCGAGAACGTTGACGGTGAGCTTGCCGGCGGAGCGGACGTTGACCGACACGGTCATGGTGTCGCCGGATGAGTATTGCGGCTTGTCGATCGAGGTCTCGAGCAGGTCCGGCGTATCGGCGCTGCCGTCGGAATACCAGCCGACGTCGAACTGCACCGAGGTCACCGGGCCGTCGGCGTCGTTCGACTTCACGTCCAGCCGGTAGCGGCCGGGCTGCGGTGCGAGCGCAATCCGCGACGGCTTGTCCGCCGCGATTGTGACGTCACCGTCGGCGACGCGCGAGGTCGACTTGACCGGCTCGTACTCCCAGTAATTGTTCTGCCGATACCATTGGTAGCGCGACTCCATCTTCAAGAGCTCGTAGCGCAGACCGTCGCGCGGAAGCGTCTTGCCCTCGGGTGAGACGAACACGACATCGAACTCGGCCTTATCGCCCTCGGCGACGTTCTTGTCGCCGAACAGCGGCTTGATGCCGATCAGGGCAGTCGCCGGCGCGACCGGGAGCACGAGCTTGCGCTCGACGGCACGTCCCCCCGTCTCGACCATGCGGACGAAGATCTGCGCTTCCTGCGGACGCGTGGAGGCCGGCTGCTTCTCCAGCGTCACCGGGAAGGTCGCAATGCCATTGGCGTCGGCCTCCGGCAAGTTCTCCAGCGGCGTGCGCTCGTTCGAGGTGGTCTGTTCGTCATCGACGCCGAACTGGTAGCCGGCAAAGCCAGGGCGTTCGCTCGCGGGTGCGATCAGCATGTCGCCTTCGAGCTGGAGACCAGATGCGGGCGCGCCATAGAGGAAATGACCGTCCGCCTTAAGCTCCACAGGAGCGTTAGCTTTGATCAGCTTGTCCTTGGCGGACAAGTCGAATTCGATCCTGTCGGGGACGTAGTCCTCGACCATAAAGGTGGTCTCGCCAACCGAATATCCCTTCGGATCGGTGAAGGCGCGCACCCGCCAAGTGCCGGTCGGAACCGCCGAGTTCAGCGGCACGGCAAGCGTGCGGCCACCGGCGCCCTGGTCGGCGAGCTGAGCGCGGCGGAATTCGACACCATCGGGACGCTCGATCACCAGGGTCAGGGGCCCGCCGGTGACGGCCTTGCCCTGCCCGTCGCGCAAGAGCCCGGTGAGATAGACGGTCTCGCTGGAGCGGTAGACACCGCGCTCGGCATAGACGAAGGCATCGGCGCCAACAGGCACCACGCGGCCCGCGACACCGCGGTCGGACAGATCAAAGGCCGAGGTCTTCAGGCTGAGGAAGGCGTAGTCGGCCTTCTCGCCGGTGACCGTCAGCATCGCCGGCGACAGGCCGCCCTCGCCGCGCGCGAGCCCCGCCTCGAACAGCACGTGGCCGGCATCGTCGGTCTTGCGCGTCGCCAAAATCTCGTTGTTGCGGGCGACCAGCCGCACCTCGGCTTTGCCGACCGGGTCGGTCGAGGCCAGCGAATTGACGAAGACATGAATGCCGTCATTGCCGGAATAGGCGGTAACGCCGAGATCGGAGACGATGAACCATTGGGTGGCGAGCTGGTAATCGTCGTCGCTGCCCGCGCCCTTGGCCGCTGCCGTCATCACATAGACGCCGGGCTGGAGCTCGCCCAGCGCCTGGTCGACCGGAAACGCCGTGATGACGTCCTGATTCAGCGTCATCGCGGTCGCGAGCTCGCCGGACCACACTTTGACACCACGCTCGCCGCCGAGATCGCTGAGCTGGTATTTCGATAGCGTCTTCTGGAAGTCGCTGTCGACCACCGTGTTGATCAAATTGCGATCGCCGATCCGGAACACGTTGACGGTGACCGCGGGCGTGTTGACGCTGATCACGGGAATGCCGCGCTGGCCAGTCCGCGGCAGCACATAGGCGCGGCTGGTGAAGCGCACGAACGGCTTGCGGTCGCGCACATAGACGTTGAACTCGGCCGATTTCGGCAGGCCTTCCTTTACGGTCGACGGCAGACCGGCGCGCAGATTGATATTGTAGCGCTCGCCGTGCTTCAGTCCGTCGACGCAGAGCTGCTTGCCCTCGGCCGACAGTGCCGGCATGTCCTGGCCGGCGAGCGCAAGGAACGGCGCGAAGTCGGTGCGCTTGGCGAGCTCTTCCGAGAACTGGAAGCAGGCGCGCGGGCTCGCCGAATCCGAGTCCACGGTATAGTCGAGCAGCCGGAAGCCATGCTCGTCGCGCAGCTTCTCGTAATTTCCGCGGACGTCGGCGACCTCGCGCATGTCGAGCGACAGCCGCAATGCGTCCAGCGCCGGCCGCCATAGCTTGCGTTCGGCGAGCGACTTGCCAAGCACGGCGAGCGCATCCGCCTCCTCGCCCGGATTGCCGGCGCGCATGTAGGCGATGTAGGCGGCGGTCGAGGCGCGCTCCAGCAGGAAGGTCTGCTCGCTCGAGCTCTTCGGCGTGATCTGGAAGATGACTTTTGCGAGCCGCAGCCAGTTGCCGGCGTCATCAGGCGTGACGGCGGCGATCTGGCCGAGAACCGAGAGCCCGGTGCGGTAATCGCTGCGCTTGAAGGCGGCATCCGCGTCGGTACGCAAGGTCGCACCGGTCTTGGCGACCGGCCCGGCCTCGCTCTTGATCTGCGTCTCCAGCTTGATGGCGGAATCAGCGAGATCGTCGCGCTTGAACGCCTTATCGGCGGCCTGCGCGATGCTAAGGCCGAGCGCCAGCGCGGCGCAGAGGGTGACGGCGCGAACCAGACCGATCATGAAGGGACTCCCGGAAATCGCGGACGAACGCCGCGGCGGCGATAAAGTGCGCGGAAAGGTGACGGACTCATGGCGATGGAACCAAAGGTGCAAAACGTCGCATTCGCCATGGCAAGGCACGCCCAGAGGAGACCGATCGAGATATCGCAGCACACGCCGTCCTGTGGCGCAGCAATACCGGACCAATCGACCGGCGGCCGTGTCCCGGAAGCTAGTCAGCGCCCCCGGCGATGTGATCCATCGTCCAGTACGCTGCCGCTCAACCCGGCACCCTGACACTCCGCCGTTCCGCTTTGTCGCGGCATGGAGGAAAAGGGTTCGGTTCAGGCTTGGCGAAAGACCAGATTTTTCATATTGGCATGATATATGAACAGCCGGCCCCCAAACCGGGGCGGCCGAGGACGGTCCCGTAGCTCAACTGGATAGAGCATCAGATTTCTACTCTGAGGGTTGCAGGTTCGATTCCTGCCGGGATCGCCACAATTCCTTCAGCCAAATCAAACGCTTGATCTCAGTTCGCTTTCGTTCTCGACGTTCTTTGTGTGTTGCAAGCTGCTGCCATCTGCCACCATTGAAATCAACGACTTACGAAGTGATACCATTCGCTCCGCGCAACACGGACGCAACGTGGCTTTTCGCGCTTCGTTCACGACTTGGATCGATGCGCCGTGATCGCGGGGTTGGCTACTCTCCGCAGCACGTACGTCACCTTGCCGGTCTGTCCACAGCTAGGACACTTGGGTTTCAGCACCGCCAACAGGTCCGCAGGGAGGTCCTTGTAGTTTGTTATGGCGAGCTTGCCGCCATCGAAGCCTTCCAAGCTGTAGGACTCCCACAGACCGCTGTGTGGGGCGTCATTCTCTCGGCACCGAAGCCGGCCCAGGTGACCACATTCGCAAACAAGAGCTTCATAAGTGCTTGTGGTCATAGCTGGGTCGAGCCTCTGCCAAATATCCGGGGAAAACGAGTAAAGCGTACCTTACAACCGGCGGGCGTGTCTTCTACCCTTCTCTCCGAATCGTGGTGCAGCGAAGGGAAATTGCTCCGTGCCGGAAACTAACGATGTGGCGAGATTCTTCGAGCGGACATTGTACGGCAGGCAGACCGGCCGCCAACTGCTGCTGCGATCGGGCGCAGAAAGGCCGCGAGCTATTGCAAAATGCGAATGGTGCCGCGACCTGACATTTAGACCCGCGGATGAGCTGTCGAAGTCATCCGGCTTCAGTCAGGTTCTCAAGTCTGCAAGGCACCATGGATTTGCGATCGTCACGCAGTTGAATTAACGCAGCACCCCCACAAAGGATAATATGGCAACGAGAATAGCCGTAGCTTGGTTGCTCGAACGCGACTGGCAAGTCTGGCAAGCACTCGATCGAGAGATGCCCGATTATCCACGCTGGCTCGCCAAAATTGAAGCCGCCATGAAACAGGTCAAGGCTTCAGGCGCTCAAACGGAGAAAATAGAAATTGATCCGGACACCTTCGTCGCGTGGTGCAAAGCGAATGAAAAGAAGGTCGGACGCGACTCGCGATCTCAATATGCCGCACAAATGTTGATGCAGCGGCTTACGGCGCACTGACTAGTGGAAGCTCTCCGGCAAGTCTGGGAAATTATCCTGAGATCGCCGGAGGTCATTCGATCTCTGTTGCCTTGGGATGTCGGACAATCTCAATGGCTGCTGTGGGGCAGCGTTGCGCTATTCGTCGTGGCCGCACGGATCCTCAGTAATCTCTTTGGATGGTTTTGCGGACGGCTCGTGGGTCGCCTTACCCAGCCTCGGCGGTAGTGATGCACTCCCAATGACCCAACGGAAGATGTCTCTCGGACCCAAGCTCCTCCTCATCTGGTGGATCATCGTGCTGGTCTTCGGCCTTCTCGGAAACCTCTCCATCGCAGTCACCGCGTTTAACTCGGGCAACTCAGCTCCGGGGTTGGTCTTCGGCGCGCTTGGAGTCGGCTGCGCGGTCATGCTCTACCGAACTTATATCTATCGAAACGACGTTCGGCACTGAAGCTGATCAGCGTGCCGCAGAGAGCGTTCAAAACCGGCTCCTAGGAGTGTAGAAGGAATGCCCTACTTTGCTTGCTCCCTGCTGCTGGAGGCAGGATCAGTAGTACGTCCCGGCAATTGGGGACGTATCGTCCGCCTTATCGGTAACAGACACACGGAGTGGCCCCGAGAGACCATCCTGGAGGAAGTCAGGGCAAAAGAGTTTCCCGCCCTTCCATCGCGCTTCGACTGCGCCTTCGTCATAGACGCGGAAGAAGAAGCTCGGTTCTATTTTTCTAAGTTCGCTCCACTGGCGGTTCTTTACGAAGTAGCGCTTATTGGTCCGGCCGCGAAATCGCACGAAGCAGATTGGAAGGGCACCGGACCTTACGACGACACAAAAGAATGGGCGCGGCGCTACTGGCGCGGTGATGTCATGCCCCATCCAGAGACGCACATGAGGCTTCGCGAGGGTCGTGTCCCAGCTGATGGTGTAGCTCGGTAGAGCAAAGCCGTCCGCACGCGCGCCCCCACATAGCGCCGTAGCGGGCGGACGGCTTTGCGGTGGTCATCGATGATTCGTCGGTAGGGTCGGGTTGCTGACACCAACCTGATTCGAGGAACCACCGATGACCGACGAGATGATGAACCTGCGCGCGCTCATGGAGAAGACCCCTGATGCCGATCTGTTGCGCGAGATGATCGGCTTTGCGGCCCAGCGGCTGATGGAGCTGGAAGTCGAAGGCCAGACCGGAGCGGGCTATGGCGAGAAGAACCCCGAACGTCTGGCCCAGCGCAACGGCTACCGCGACCGGATCTGGGAGACCCGCGCCGGCGCAGTTGAGCTGCGTATTCCCAAGCTGCGCAAGGGCTCCTACTTCCCGGGCTTCCTGGAGCCACGCCGCATGGCCGAGAAGGCGCTGACCGCCGTGGTGCAGGAAGCCTATGTGCAGGGCGTCTCGACCCGCTCGGTGGACGACCTCGTGCAGGCCATGGGCATGACCGGCATCTCGAAGAGCCAGGTGAGCCGGCTGTGCGGCGAGATCGACGACAAGGTGAAGGCCTTCCTCGCCCGGCCGATCGAGGGCGACTGGCCATATCTGTGGATCGACGCCACCTACGTGAAGGTGCGCCAAAATGGCCGCATCGTCTCGGTCGCGGTGATTATCGCGGTCGGCGTCAACAGTGACGGCCGCCGCGAAGTGCTCGGCATGGACATCGGTCCCTCCGAAGCCGAGACGTTCTGGACGGCATTCCTGCGCAAGCTTGCTCGCCGCGGCCTGCGTGGCGTCAAGCTGGTCGTCTCCGACGCTCACGAGGGCATCAAGGCCACCGTCGCCAAGGTGCTCAACGCCACCTGGCAGCGTTGCCGCGTCCACTTCATGCGCAACGCGCTGGCGCATGCCGGCAAGAGTGGGCGGCGCGTCGTCTCCGCCTTCATTGCCACCGCGTTCGCCCAGGACGATGCCGAGGCCGCGCGAACCCAATGGCGGAAGGTCGCCGATCAACTCCGCCCCAAGCTGCCCAAGCTGGCCGGCTTCCTCGACGAAGCGGAGACCGATGTGCTGGCCTACATGACATTCCCGCCGCAGCATCGAACCAAGCTGCACTCGACCAACCCGATCGAGCGCCTCAACGGCGAGATCAAGCGGCGCACCGAGGTGGTCGGCATCTTCCCCAACGAGGATGCCATCGTCCGCCTCATCGGCGCGATCCTGCTCGAGCAGAACGATGAATGGGCCGTCCAGCGCGCCCGCTACATGACGCTGGAAACCATCGCGCCGTTGAGCGATGATCCAACCGTCAGCTTTCCGGCTATCGCCAGCTGACCAGTCCGGCCCTTGCCGGCGAACGCGGTGTCCCACCGCCAGTTACACCACTCCCTGGGACACGATCTTCGCGAGCGACTTACGATGTCTCGGCTGCGCATCGTCAATCAACTGACGTAGTTGCGGTCGCAACACCACTGCAACACGATGGCCGCAACCCATTGATACTATTATGCGTCGGGCAGATTTCTACTCTGAGGGTTGCAGGTTCGATTCCTGCCGGGATCGCCAAGCCTCATTCTTGTCGACGCGCGCCAGCGTTCATGATTAACGCGCCGCCCCTCGCCCATCGCAAATCTGTCGTCCTTCACGAACGCGTGGGTAACCTTACGCTGGTCTTTGAACCGTGCGGACGCGCCCTATCTATGCGCGGCGGGCGAACTGCGCCCGATCATGGACTGTGAATGCCGCGAGCCGAATTGACGAGAATGGGGATTGCCTTTGCGGTGGCGATCGTCGCGATGTCGTTTCTGGCGCTCGACGCAGTCGTGGACATCAACTCCAGCACGATCGCAAAGCGGATCGAGATGGCGCAGGCGACCATTGCCGACGCCGCCAAGAGCCAGCATAAGCTCGCTTCCGCCGTTCAGGCCTGGGCGCGCAGGAGCTACCAGAAGCAGGCGTCGGCGATCGAGTGATTCTGGCGCAGCGATAATCGGCGAGCACATCAAAGATTTGCCGAGAGTTGCGAACCAAGCCGACATTGATTCGACCTCCACCATTCGGCAATCGCCACTGCAAGACCATTCCACAGCTCCGTCGGCAAATCCGGCACCGCGACCCGGACGCTGTACCGATCCGTGGTCGCGTCGTGAAACCACTCGGTCGCGGCGAAATCGAACCCGAAGCTGCCGGCGTGGCGGATCGGATATCCCTTCCCGCTCAGATCATGGCTCATGGCTTCGGCGGCTTGCCGTGCACTCGCCTCGTCAAGAGGACGGCGGGCGCGGAGCGTGACGTAGAGACCGTGGGTGAAGTGGAGTTCGGCCGAGAGCGAGGCGAGCTCGCGCGCAAAAAACCGCGCCGTATGGCGGCCATTGCGCAGGATGGCTGCGACGCGCCTCTTCGTTAACGCCCAATAGGCATCGCTGCCCACGTAGGGCGGGAAGTGTGCCGGCAGCGCCGCCCCGCCCAGAAGCCGGACCGCGTTGCGAGCATCCGCGGCAAGGCGCCCGACCATCGAACCGCCCGTTGCGGCGCGCTGCTCGTCCCAGCCGACGAAAACCGCCGAGCCGAGCCTTCCGTATTCCGCGCCGAGCGAATCCAGCTTGTTATGGCTTCGCACCATCACGACTGGAATCTTGCATCGCTGTCCCCAGCGCAGGACGCGCCGGATGCGACCCGACCGTCCGGCAAAGCATGTCGTGTCGAAGACCAGCAGATCGAGCGCCGAACCGTCGCAGCGCAGGACGGCCTCGAACGCCCCGGCAGAGACACATGAATCCAGCAGCAGAATTCGGGGTACACCGGCGTGGGCAAACGCATCAGCCAGCGGCAGCCTCAGCGTGACGGGCCGCAGGTTTGGGACAAGGCGCTCGATCAGCTCCAGCGTCTCACCGTAAGAGCCCGGTAGCACCAGAATGTCGCCATTGGGGAGAGCCGCCGCCGAAGCCAGCAGCAGCGTCGAGATCGCGGCCATGCCGGAGGCGGCATAAATCGCCTCGCTGGTGCAGCCGTGCTCGAGTTCATAAAACGAAGGGCCGCTGACACTGAGATCTGCCCGCTGATAGTCGTAACTGAATACAAACGGACCGCTCGCAGGCCTGGCCGAGGCCGACCACGCCGTCTCCGTCGCCTTCCAGTCCTGCAGCTCGTGCTCCGCACGCAGCATGGCGGCGAGCTGGAATTTTACCTTGACGGCCTCGTCCACCGATTGCGGACAGGGCAAGGGTCGCGGGTTTCTCAGGCAATCGTTCAGCAGCCCGATTTCCCTGTGCTTCCGCGCCAGATAGGCCTCAATGGTCTCCATGCGATTCTTGGTGTGACGATCGAAAAGCTTCCATCGTCCCTTCAACGTCTGGCGCGTGCCGGAGATCCAAAGGTCGGCCCGCACCTTCGTTGCAACGAAGATGCGTTCGGCACGTTGATGCTACCCAAGGAGGACAGCATGTCGAACATCAGAGAACACATGAAGATCATCGGCAAGGACGGCGTGCATGTCGGCACTGTCGATCGCGTCGAGGGAAATCGTATCAAGCTGACCCGGATGGACAGTCCGGAAGGTCACAAGGACCATCACCACTACATCGACACGAAATACGTTGGTGCGGTCGAGGGCGACGTCGTCAAGCTTTCGATGAATGCCGACGCCGTCCCGAAGACGGAAGCCGCCTAATCCGGGAAAGCCTCCGCTCGTTTGTTCACGATCCGACTCCGCTTCGTTCGCCAAGCACGAATCGAAACGCGAAATTGGCGTCCAGGTGAATCTTAACGCCGCGTAAAATCAGCTCCTTCGCTCGTCGTCGCGCCGATCGCGAGCGAGCTGATGCCAGGCCAGGGCGAGCTCGATGAGTCGTTGCCGGTCGGGGCCTTCGGACGCCGCGGCGCGCTTCATCGCCGCCTCGGCTTCATGCTGAGGGTCGTACTTCGTACACATGCGGCTAACTTTAACCGGCCGATATGGACAAGTGCGTGGCAATTTCGTCCGTATGATTGCGGTGGACCAAGGTCGCAACGTCGTGCGCGTTTCCGCACGATGTTACCGCGACGAATTTGAAGCGCGACCAGGAACTGCGCGAGCGCGATTTGCGCACAAACCGGTGAGGCCGCTTTCATTCTGGCGGATCTGTGAATTGCATCACAGCCGAGTTCCGGCGGGTTCGCTAAACGATGCTTTACGCGCCGCAAGAACGCGACACAGGAAGGATGGTTGTTTCCGTCATGGCACAAAAGGCCGAAGCCGCAGCACGGGCTGGCGCATCACCGCGCAAGATCGACCTGTTCGGTCTCTCCCTTCTCGCAGCCATCGTCCTGGCGATGACAGTCTGGATCGGCGGCCTGGTCTGGGCCGCGATGGCGTTCCTGACCTGGCTCGTCTCCTAAGCGCAATGCGCCAGAGAAAAGTTGAGACAGTTGTGTGCGTCGCCACAACGTTGTCGGACCTCGTCTCCACGCAGGCGCAAACGCAAATGAGGCGGGCACCGGACCCGCCTCATTCATGTTGGATTGCGGTTTGAGAAGTTCAGTAGCAGGCGCGCGGATCGGCCTGCACATACTGGCCGCTCGGATAGCGGTAATAGCAATTGCCCTCAGCGAGATAGTAGCCGGGGCGCGAAGCGGCGGTGGCGCCGGCGATTGCGCCCGTCGCGCCACCGATCACGGCGCCTGCGGCCGCACCCGAGGCGTTGCCGGAAATCAGGCCGCCAAGCACGCCGCCGACGATGGCCCCGCCGAGCGCGCTCGCGCCGGGATCTGCGGGCGGCGGTGGAGGCGGCGGTTCATAGGCGACCGGCGGACCCGGCGGCGCGTAGGCCACCGGCACATCGTCGATGTAGTCTTCGGAAATGTAGGCGGGCGGGCCGTCCATCCGCTGGGGATAATAGTACCAGACGCCGCCGACATCCCACCACCAGCCAGAGCGGCCGTTGTGGACCTCGTGGCGCCAGCGTCCGCCGTCCCAGGCGAGATTGCCGCGGTAGGCTTGTCCGTCCCAGTCGCGCGCCGGTGCGGGGCCGCGTGCCGTGTAGCGACCGGGTCCCGGCGGCGGGCCTCCGGCGGCGCGCGGACCGGGACCATGCGGGCCGGGAGCCGCTGCTGGACCTGGGCCCGGAGCCATATGGGCCTGGCCGGCGGGCTGAGGCCCGGGGTGCGCGGCCTGCTGCGGCGGAGGACCCTTGCGCATGTTCTGATTGGCCGGAGGCGGGCTACCGGCGCCCTGCCCCTGCGGCTGGCCGACGCCCTTCGGCGGACCCGCGTCCTGCGCTTGCGCGGAGAACGCCAGCAACGACATGGCCGAAACCATGGGAATGATAACCTTCATGCGGCTGGACGCACTCATGCGTGCTTACCCCTCAACCTTCGCAAATTGCCGTAGTCCACGCGCGATAGACGATTCGGATCGCGCCTGGGTGATGCCGGCGGACATAACTGACTTGTCAAACTGAGCCGACAAGCCGGCTGTGTCCCGTTACAAATGATTAAGATCACGGCATTTTTTCGTCCGGACGCGTCCCGCCGAAACCGGTCTGCGGGCGGGCTCGATCACGTTGCAATTGCTCCGCCCCGACATCAGGCAGTCCTGCATCTTGCTGGCGGCCGTGAGGTCACGGGCGAGCCACAGCCCGACACCGAGGATGACAGCGGCAATGATCAGCCCCGCGATCGCGCCGCGGCGGCTGTCGCCGGATTGGGGTTTTGGCGGCGCGCTGGGCTTATCGGCAGGATCAAGCTTGGTTTCAGGGTTGGACATGGGGACCTTGTCGCTCGCTGAGGCCTTTATCACCTCTGCGACGTCGCGTCACATCCCGCTCAATCCGTCGCCGCTCAGCCCCTGGTCGGCCTCAGCGCCTCCTTGCGCGAGGTCTCGACCGCCGGGATCGCCTGCTGCGCACGCGGCGCGCAGCTCGTCAGGATGAATGCGGTCTGGGTACACTCCCAGGCGGCTCCCAGGACGGTGCTTTCGATGGGTTGCGGGCGGGCAGCCAACAGCACCGCACCTGCGACCGCCGCAGCGGCAAATGTGATTGCAAGGGCCTTCAGGCTCAGCCGGAAAAGGATCATGCCCGTGCTCCGTATCGGGGCGGACGCTAGGCGCCGCCGTTGGGTGCCCCTTATGAAGGACATCACAATTCGGCAGTTTTTCCGGGCTACGAAGGATCGGCTGGTCCAGCGATTTCGTTGACCTGATCGGCTGCGATTATGGGTGGCTTCGCGGCGCGTGGCGATGTACACGCTTCTGCGTCGCGTGGTGCCTGCTTGTGCCCAGCCGACGTACCAACAGCCAGTGATGTAGGATCGAAAGCGAGGATGACAAGGTTCGTTCGATGAGTGGATTCAGGGAACCAGGATTCTCCGACCGGCAAAAGGCCGCTCAGGAAGCACGCAAAAATCTTTTGAACAAATTCAAGTCGCAGCCGGGTCACGACGACCCGGAGGTGGCGGCACGTCGTGCCGAGCGCGAGGCGCTCGCGGCCAAGCGCGCTGAGGCAAAGGCGACGCGCGAGGCCGAAAAGGCCGAGCAGAAGCGCATTGCGGAAGAGGCTGCAGCTGCGGAAGCCGCGCGGCTCGCCCGCGAAGCGGAAGAAGCGGTCGCCAGGCAGGCCGAAATGGAGGCCGAGCAAAAGGCCAAACGCGACGCCCGCTACGCTGCCCGCAAGGCCAAGCGGAAGTAACGTTCAAATCAAATTGAACCGAGGCAAGCCTCGGTTCACACGGCAGTTCGAAATGGTCCCCCCACCGGGGCGCGCGTGAATGCGCGGCCCGATGGCAGGCTACGAACGCCGTCCAATCGCAAGCGCGCCTCGGCGAGACGCGTCGTGACGACCGGTGGAAGATCAGTTCTTCTTCATCATCCCGTCGTCTTTCTTCATGCCATCCTTCGACATCGTGTCCTTCTTCATGCCGTCGTCCTTGGACATGGTGTCTTTCTTCATCCCGTCCTTGGACATCGTGTCCTTCTTCATCATGCCGTCATCCTTGCCCATCTTGTCCTGAGCAAAAGCGGCCGGCGACAGCGCCAGGCCAAGCGAGAGAGCGGCAGCCGAGACGCCGAGCACGATGCGGGTGCGAATGGTCATGAGAAATGTTCCCTTCGAGATGGTGTTTGTCAGCGACGGTTGCCGCTATTCAACCTCGACGAATCGACGCGCATGCTTGTTACGCGACGTTGCGAATTTTTTCGGAGGTGACCCGGCGCCCTGCGCGATCGCCCCTGACGAACGGCGTTAACGAGCGGAACCGTCGAGGCTTACGTGTGCAGCGCAGCAAGGCCAACACTTGCCGCGGCATTCCGTCTCGAACTATCAGATGAGAGAAGTTGGGGTCAAAGACCGGCTAGGATGGGCCTCGGCGCCGGTCTCATGACCCACCCGGATCACGTTAAGCAAGAACCGTCCAAAGTACCGCCCAAGGGGATATTCCATGTTCACGCGTCGTCACCTGCTCGCGACCGCTGTCGCTGCACCCGCCATTCTCCGCTTCGGCATCGGCACCGCGCATGCCGCGACCACGCTGAAGATCTCGCACCAATTCCCCGGCGGCACCATCGACAAGGGCGATTTCCGCGACCGGCTCTGCCGCATGTTCGCCGCCGAAGTCAGTAAGCGCAGCAACGGCGACATCGCCGCCGAGATCTATCCGAACTCCTCGCTGATCAAGACCAACGCGCAGTTCTCCGCGATGCGCAAGGGTGCGCTCGACATCTCGCTGTACCCGATGCCCTATGCCGGCGGCGAATTGCCCGAGACCAATATCGGCCTGATGCCCGGTCTCGTCACCACCTACGACCAGGGCATGCGCTGGAAGAAGGAGCCGGTCGGCAAGGCACTGACCGACTTCCTTGCCGACAAGGGCATCATTCTCCTGAGCTGGGTATGGCAGGCCGGCGGCGTCGCCAGCCGCTCCAAGCCGATCGTGTCGCCGGAGGATGCCAAGGGCATGAAGGTTCGCGGCGGCTCGCGCGAGATGGACATGGTGCTGCAGACCGCCGGCGCCTCGGTGCTGTCGGTGCCCTCGAACGAACTCTACGCCGCGATGCAGACCGGCGCTTGCGACGCCGGCATCACCTCCTCCACCAGCCTGATCTCGTTCCGGCTCGAAGAGGTCGCGAAGTCGCTGACCTCGGGCGCGGGCGCGTCCTACTGGTTCATGCTCGAGCCGCTGATGATGTCGAAGGCGATCTTCGACAAGCTGCCGAAGAACCAGCAGGACATTCTGGTCGCCGTCGGCGCGGAGCTCGAAGCCTTCGGCCGCAAGGGCGCGCAGGATGACGACGTCGAGGTCGCCAAGGTCTACGAGAAGGCGGGCGCAAAGGTCTCGGCGCTCGATGCCGCGACGGTCGGCAAATGGCGCGACATCGCCCGCGACACCGCGTGGAAGGATTACGGCGCCAAGACCGCAACCGCTGCGAACCTGCTCAAGCTCGCCACCGACGTCGCTGCATGAGCCACGGTCCGCTTCCGGATCGTGACGACACGACGAATGCTGCCGCAAGGACCGGCCTTGCGGCAGCACTCGATCGCGGCCTCGCCATCCTCAATCGCATCATCGTCGTGTTCGCCGCGCTGGCGCTGGTCGCCGCTTGCGCCATCCTGAGCTACAGCGTGCTCAGTCGTGCCTTGTTCAAGGCCGCCAATTACTGGCAGGACGAGGCCGCCGTGTTCCTGCTGGTCGGCGCCACCTTCATGACGGCGGCCTATGTGCAGCAGAACCGCGGCCATATCGGCATCGAGGCCTTCGTTGGCCTGCTGTCGCCGCTGGCGAACAGGATCCGGCTCTGGATCGTCGACGCCGTGACGTTCCTGTTCTGCGCCTTCTTCACCTGGAAGTCGTGGACGCTGGCCCATGAAGCCTATGTCGACGGTCAGGTCTCGAACTCGATGTGGTCGCCGCCGCTCGCGATACCCTATTCACTGATGGCGCTTGGCATGAGCCTGCTCTGCGCCCAGATCCTCGTGCAGCTGGCGCTGCCGTTCACGGGAGCCAAGCGTCCATGAGCGTTTTCGGTATCGGTATCGCTTACGGGATCGCGACACTGCTCGTGATGTTTTCGGGCATGCCGATCGCGTTCGCGCTCGGCGCGGTCGCGGTCGTGTTCATGGGCATCTACATGCCTGCGGCATCGCTGGATACGGTGACGCAGAATGTCTACGAGGAGATGGCCTCGATCACGCTGCTGTCGATCCCGCTCTTCATCCTGAAGGGCGCGGCGATCGGCAAATCGCGCGCCGGCCAGGATCTCTATTCGGCGCTGCACGCCTGGCTGCATCGCGTGCCTGGCGGATTGGGCGTTGCCAACGTCTTCGCCTGCGCGCTGTTTGCGGCGATGGCGGGCTCGAGCCCAGCGACCTGCTCGGCGATCGGCTCGGCCGGCATCCCCGAGATGCGCAAGCGTGGCTATTCCGGCGGCTTCGCGGCCGGCATCATCGCCGCCGGCGGCACGCTCGGCATCCTGCTGCCGCCCTCGATCACCATGATCCTGTTCGCGGTCGCGGCGGAAAAGTCGCTGGGACGGCTGTTCCTCGCCGGCATCGGCCCCGGCCTGCTGCTGGTCTCGCTGTTCGGCGGCTATGCCGTGATCCGCTTCCGCCAGGAATATGCGGCGGCCGAAGCGGCTTACAAGAACGGCGGCCCCGAAGCTGCGATCCTCGCCCGCGACGAGTATACGCTTGCGGAGCGCTTCAGCGTGCTACCGCGCGTGCTCCCGTTCGTGCTGCTGCTCACCGGCGTCATGGCGGCGCTCTATGGCGGCTATGCCACACCGTCGGAGACGGCCGGCCTCGGCGGCCTGCTGGCGCTCGGACTGATCGCGGCGATCTACGGCGTATGGCGGCCGGAGGACCTCGGCCCGATCATGAAATCGACGATCCGGGAATCGACCATGCTGATGATGATCATCGGCATGTCCCTGCTCTATTCCTACGTGATGAGCTATCTGCACATCTCGCAATCGGCCGCCGAATCCGTTGTCGCGATGCATCTGCCGCGCTGGGGCCTGCTGTTTGCGATCCTCGTCATGGTCGTCGTGCTCGGCTTCTTCCTGCCGCCGGTCTCGATCATCCTGATGACGGCGCCAATCATCCTGCCGCCGTTACGCGCGGCGAATTTCGACATCATCTGGTTTGGCGTGGTCATGACCATCGTGATGGAGATGGGCTTGATCCATCCGCCGGTGGGATTGAATATCTTCGTCATCCGCAACGTCGCGCCGGACATTTCGCTGAGCGAAGTGATCTGGGGCACGCTGCCCTTCGTGCTCTTGATGATGGGCGCAGTGCTGCTGCTCTGCCTCGTGCCGGAGATCTCGACCTGGCTGCCGGATTTGGTGATGGGGCCGGACGGGAGCCGATGATGTCTCTCCACCGTCATTGCGAGGAGCCCTTGCGACGAAGCAATCCAGACTCTTTCCGCGGAGAGACTCTGGATTGCTTCGCTTCGCTCGCAATGACGGAGAACTAGGAAGCCGCGCGCTTCTTCTTCGCGTTCAGCGCTGAGGCCACGCGGCTCACCGGCGGTTTGCCCAGCACGCCGCTCATCGTGTTGGTCGCGGCCAGCAGCTTCTCCATGTCGACGCCGGTCTTCACGCCCATGCCCTCGAGCATGTAAACGACATCCTCGGTTGCGACGTTACCCGTGGCACCGGGCGCATAGGGACAGCCGCCGAGCCCGCCCGCGGCAGCGTCGATGACGCGGACGCCCTCCTTCAGGCCGGCATAGAGATTGGCCAGCGCCTGGCCGTAAGTGTCGTGGAAGTGCATCGCGAGCTTGGCAGCGGGAATGTTGGCGGCGACCGCACGCAGCATCTCCCTGGCCTTTTCAGGCGTGCCGACACCAATGGTGTCGCCGAGCGATATTTCGTAGCAGCCGAGCTCCCACAGCGTATTGGCGAGATCGGCAACCGCCTTGGGCTTGATCTCGCCGTCAAAGGGACAGCCGAGCACGCAGGAGATATAGCCGCGTACCTTCACGCCATCGTCGTTGGCGCGCGTCAGCACCGGCTTGAACCGCTCGATGGACTCCGCGACCGTGCAATTGATGTTGGCACGCGAAAAGCCCTCGGAGGCCGCCGCAAACACGGAAACCACCTTCGCGCCGGCGGCGCGGGCCGCGTCATAGCCCTTTTCGTTCGGCACCAGCACGTGGAATTCGGCGCCGTTGATGTGGCTCACGCCGCGCAATACGGCGTCGGAGCTTGCCATTTGCGGGATCGCCTTGGGTGAAACGAAGGCGCCGACCTCGACCGTATCGAGGCCGGCTCCGACCAGCGCCCCGATGAAGGCAATGCGGGCCTCGACGCTGACGGGTGTCCTCTCGTTCTGGAGGCCGTCGCGCGGCCCCATCTCGATGATGCGGACGGGATCGCTCATATCACTCTCCCGACGGCTCGACCACGGCGAGCTCGACGCCTTCCTGCACGATGTCCCCGACCTTGCATTTGATGGATTTGAGCACGCCGGCATAGGGCGCGCGCAGCGTCTGCTCCATCTTCATCACTTCGAGCGTGAGGATCGGCGCGCCCTTTTCGAGCTTGGCACCCTCCTCGGCCAGCACGGCGACGACGGTGCCCGGCAAGGGCGCCGCGATCTTGTCTTCGCCGACATGCTCCTCGCTCTCGCCGCCGAACGGATCCACCCAATGCAGGTCGAAGCGGCCGTTGCGCGTGCGCAAATACAGCTCATGGCCGTCGATCACGGCCGCCACGGAGGACTTCACGCCGTCGAGCGTCAGGTCGAAGCCGCCATCCTTCGGCGCAACCGTGTACGCGAGCTCGCGCTCACCGATCACCAGCGTCGAAGGCCCGCTGCCATAGTTCAGCATGATCTCTTGCTCGGGCCCGTGGCCGACGCGGAAAGCAAAGCTGCGCTGACGGCGGCCGACCGGCATCCAGCCAAAGGTCTGCCACGGCGAATTCGCGCCCGCTTGCGTGGCCTGCCGCTCGTCATTGACGATCGCGGCGACTGCGGCGCACAGCTCGAGCTCACCGGGCACCGGCGAGGCTGATGTCAGGACGGAAAGCTCGCGCTCGATGAACCCGGTGTCGATCGCATTCGCCCGCACCTTCTGGTGCGTGATCAGCGCCGACAGGAACGGAATATTGGTGACGACGCCGCGGACGTCCGAGTCTTCCAGCCCACGGTTGAGCCGGTCGATCGCGACGTCGCGTGTCGGCGCCCACGCGATCATCTTTGCGAGCATGGCGTCGTAGTACGGCGAGACCGTATCGCCCTCGCGATAGCCGGCGTCGATGCGCAGGCCGCCAGTCTCCGCCGGCAGCCGCCAGGTCGAGATCTTTCCGACCGACGGCATGAAGTTCTTGGTCGGGTTCTCCGCATAGACGCGCGCTTCAACAGCGTGGCCGTTGAGCTTGATTTCGTCCTGCTTGAGCGGCAGTGCCTCGCCGAACGCGACGCGCAGCTGCCATTCGACGAGATCGATGCCGGTGATCAGCTCGGTCACGGGATGCTCGACCTGGAGACGGGTGTTCATCTCGATGAAGAACACGTCCTTGCCGTCGGAGACGAACTCGATGGTGCCGGCGCCGACATAGTTCACTGCGGCCGCCGCCTTGCGGGCAGCCGCACAGACGGTCTCGCGCTGGGCGGCGTTGAGCGTCGGCGAAGGCGCCTCCTCGATCACCTTCTGGTGCCGGCGCTGCAAGGTGCATTCGCGCTCGAACAGCGACAGCAGATTGCCGTGGCTGTCGCCGATGATCTGCACCTCGATATGCCTGGGATTGTCGACATATATTTCGATCAGCATGCGATCGTCGCCGAACGCGGCCTTGGCCTCACGCTTGGCGCTGACGATCGCGGGCGCAAGCTCGGCCGCCGAGCGGACGATGCGCATACCGCGGCCGCCGCCGCCGGCGGAGGCCTTCACCAGGATGGGGAAGCCGATCTTGTCGGCGGCCTTCGACAGCGTGGCATCATCCTGGGCCTCGCCGTGATAGCCGGGCACCAGCGGCACGCCCGCCTTCTCCATCAGCGCCTTCGAGCCGGACTTTGAGCCCATCGCCGTCATCATCTCGGCGGTCGGGCCGACGAAGACGAGGCCGGCATCGAGGCAGGCCTGCGCGAATTCGGCATTCTCGGACAGGAAGCCGTAGCCGGGATGGATAGCTTCGGCGCCGGTCTTGCGCGCGGCTTCGATCAGACGCTCGACATCGAGATAGCTGTCGCGGGCCCGTGCGGGCCCGAGCAGTACGGCCTCGTCGGCGAGCGCGACGTGCATGGCGTCGCGGTCTGCCTCGGAATAGACCGCGACGGTGCGCAGGCCCATGGCGCGGGCGGTGCGGATCACGCGGGCTGCGATCTCGCCGCGGTTGGCGATCAGGAGCGTGCGAAAACGACGGTAGAGCTTTGAGCGGTCCATCGCATCACATCCTGAACAGGCCGAATTTCGTCGGCTCGATCGGCGCATTCGACGCCACCGAGAGGCCGAGGCCGAGCACGAGGCGGGTGTCGGCCGGATCGATCACGCCGTCGTCCCACAGACGCGCGGTCGCGTAATAGGGATGCCCCTGGCTCTCATATTGCGCGCGGATAGGCTCGCGGAATTTATCTTCCTCGTCCCTCGACCAGCTATCGCCCTTGGCCTCGATATTATCGCGCCGAACCTGGCTCAGCACCATCGAGGCCTGTTCGCCACCCATCACCGAGATACGCGCGTTCGGCCACATCCAGAGGAAGCGCGGCGCGTAGGCGCGGCCGCACATGCCGTAATTGCCGGCGCCGTAGGAGCCGCCGATCACGACGGTGAATTTCGGCACCGAGGCGGTCGCAACCGCCGTCACCAGCTTGGCGCCGTCGCGCGCGATGCCGCCGGCTTCGTATTTTTTGCCGACCATGAAGCCGGTGATGTTCTGCAAAAACACCAGCGGAATGCCGCGCTGGCAGCACAGCTCGATGAAATGCGCGCCTTTCAGCGAGCTCTCGCTGAACAGGATGCCGTTGTTGGCGATGATGCCGACCGGAAAGCCCCAGATGTGCGCGAACCCGCACACCAGCGTCGTGCCGTAGAGCTTTTTGAACTCGTCGAATTCGGAGCCATCGACCACGCGGGCGATGATGTCGCGTACATCGAACGGCTTGCGGCCGTCGATCGGCACCACGCCGTAAATTTCTTCGGCCGCAAACAGCGGATCGCGGGGCGGATGCATGTTGAGGTTCGGCCGCGTGGACGGCTTGAGCGTACCAACGATCCGGCGGGCGATCCCGATCGCATGGGCATCGTTCTGTGCGTAATGATCGGTGACGCCGGACTGGCGCGAATGCACGTCGGCGCCGCCGAGCTCCTCGGCGGTCACAACCTCGCCGGTCGCGGCCTTCACCAGCGGCGGGCCGCCGAGGAAGATGGTGCCTTGATTGCGCACGATGATGCTCTCATCCGACATCGCCGGCACGTAGGCGCCGCCGGCGGTGCAGGAGCCCATCACGATTGCGATCTGCGGGATGCCTTGCGAGGACATCTGCGCCTGATTGTAGAAGATGCGGCCGAAATGCCGCTCGTCCGGAAAGATCTCGTCCTGGAGCGGCAGGAAGGCGCCGCCGGAATCAACCATGTAGACGCAGGGAAGATTGTTCTGCCGCGCGATGTCCTGCGCCCGCAGATGCTTCTTGACCGTCATGGGGCAATAGGTGCCGCCCTTGATGGTGGCGTCGTTGGCGACGATCACGCATTCGCGGCCCGAGATGCGCCCGACGCCGGTGACGATGCTCGCCGAATGCACGTCGCCGCCGTAGAGCCCATGGGCCGCCAGCGGCGACAGCTCCAGGAACGACGTCCCGGGATCGACCAGCAGATCGACGCGCTCGCGCGCCAGCATCTTGCCGCGCGCGGTGTGGCGGTTGCGTGAGACTTCGCCACCGCCGCCCGCGACCTGGCTGAGTTTTTCGCGCAAATCGGCGACGAGCGCGCGCATGGATTCGGAATTGCGCGCAAAATCGGATGACGATGGATCGATGCTGGAATGGAGCGGCATGTGGTCCCGCGTTTCCTATGCGTGGTTGCGTGGAGAGTTAAGCCGTTTCCGCCATCAGCTCACGGCCGATCAGCATGCGGCGCACTTCGGACGTCCCCGCACCGATCTCGTAAAGCTTGGCATCGCGCCAGAGACGGCCGACCGGAAACTCGGATGTATAGCCGACGCCGCCGAGCGCCTGGATCGCCTCGCCGGCCATCCACGTCGCCTTCTCCGCGGAATAGAGGATTGCCGCAGCAGCGTCCTTGCGCAGCGTGCGCGCGTGGTTGGCACGGTCGCAGGCCTTTCCAACGGCATAGACATAGGCGCGCGTTGCCTGCCAGGTCGAATACATGTCGGCGAGCTTGCCCTGCATCAGCTGGAAATCGCCGATCGGCTGGCCGAACTGTTTTCGTTCGTGCATGTAGGGCACCACCGCATCCATGCAGGCCGCCATAATGCCGAGCGGACCGCCCGACAGCACCGCGCGCTCATAGTCGAGGCCGGACATCAGCACCTTGACGCCCTCGCCCACGCCGGCGAGCACGTTCTCCTCCGGCACCTCGCAATCGTCGAAGAACAGCGGATAGGTGTTGGAGCCGCGCATGCCGAGCTTGTCCAGATGCTGGCCGTGGGTGAAGCCCTTAATACCCTTCTCGATCAGGAAGGCGGTCATGCCGCGCGGACCGGCCTCGGGATCGGTCTTGGCGTAGACCACCAGCACGTCGGCATCGCCGCCATTGGTGATCCACATTTTTGAGCCGTTGAGCACATAGCGGTCGCCGCGCTTGTCGGCCCGCAGCTTCATCGAGACCACGTCGGAGCCCGCGCCCGGCTCGGACATTGCGAGCGCGCCAACATATTCGCCGGAAATCAGCTTCGGCAGATAGCGCTGGCGCTGCGCATCGTTGCCATTGCGGCGGATCTGGTTGACGCAGAGGTTGGAATGCGCGCCGTAGGACAGCCCGATCGCGGCCGAGCCGCGCGAAATCTCCTCCATGGCGACGACATGGGCGAGATAGCCCATGTTGGACCCGCCATAATGCTCCGGCGCGGTCATGCCGAGCAGGCCGAGGTCGCCAAAACGCTTCCAGAGATCGGCCGGGAACAGATTGGCCTTCTCGACCTCCGCCGCGCGCGGCGCCACCTCCGCCTCGACAAAGGCGCGCACGGTGTCGCGCAGCATGCTGATGTCTTCGCCCAGATCGAAGTCGATGCTCGGGATGTTCAAGGCGATTCCTCCGGTTTCTTGTCGGCCCCGAACCTACCCCCGCCCAGGCGCCGTGGCAGTCGAAAAGGTTGCATTTTCCGCCAAGTTTGGCGAGGATTTTCCAAAGGACTTTCGATGCCCTTTCAGGCCGCAACCGCCACGCCCCGCCGCGCCATGACCCCTGCCGCCTTCGTCCGCGGCGTGGTCGCGGCCTATGCCCGCTATGGCCGGGATCCAGCCGAGGCGCTGAGCAAGGCGCAGGTCCTGTCCGACCTCGTCGGATCGAGCGACGGGCGGGTCACGGCAGCGCAGTTCGAGGCGCTGGCGGGCCATGCCATGCGCGAGCTCGACGACGAGGCGCTCGGCTGGTTCTCGCGAAGGCTGCCGTGGGGCACTTACGGCATGCTGTGCCGCGCGTCGATCACCGCGCCCACGCTCGAGGTCGCGCTGAAGCGCTGGTGCCGGCATCACCGCCTGCTGACCGAGGACGTGCTGTTCGAGCTTGCGGTCAGCGGCGAGACCGCGACCATCTCCCTCCGCGAGCAGCGCGATCTCGGACCGTTGCGCGAGTTCTGCCTCGTCACCTTGCTCCGCTACGTGCTCGGATTCTCCTGCTGGGCGGTGGATTCCGCGATCGCGCTGCGCGCGGCGGAATTCCCCTATTCCGAGCCCGGCCACGTCTCGGTCTATCCGACCATCTTCTGCAAGCATGTCCGCTTCGATGCGACTGGGGCCCGCATCGTCTTCGACAAGCATTATCTCTCACTGCCGCTGACCCGCAGTGCCGCCGACCTCGACAGCATGCTCAAGGGCGCGCTGCGGCTGACCGTGCTGCCCTATCGGCGCGATCGTTTGCTGGTCGAGCGTGTCAGGCGCGTGCTGCGCGAGGCGCGCGGACGCATTCTCGGCGCGGAGGATGTCGCCAGCGAGCTTGCGCTGTCCACCCGCACCATGCATCGGCGGCTCCGCGCGGAAGCCACCTCGCTGCGCGACCTCAAGGAGGAAGCAAAGCTCGAGCTTGCCAAGCAGGAGCTGATACGCGGCCGCACGCCGATCAAGCGGATCGCGGAGATCGCCGGCTTCCGCAACGAAAAGAGTTTTTCGCGGGCTTTCCGTAGCTGGACCGGCGCCAGCCCCCGCGAGTTTCGCGACCGATATCGCTGAAGGTTCTGGTCGCCGTCGCCTCGCGCGGCTCCTATCCGGCCGGCGCCGCAGCCGCGATCTCCTGCAACGGCAAAGGCACGTCCTTTGCGACACCCAGCACGGGAAAGCTGCGCACGTTCTTCACATCAGGCATGGCAGCAAAATGAAGGAGCTGCTGGCGCATGCTCTCGACGCTCGGCGCGACGCATTTCAGGAGATAGTCGGTGTCGCCCGAAATGCGCCAGCACTGCTGGATGCGCGGGATCGCGGTGATCGAACTCTCGAACGCCTCGAGCACCGGCTGGGCCTGGCTGCCGAGCTGGATCGAGACGAACGACACCACCTCGTAGCCGAGCAGCCGTTCGTCGATGACGGCACGCACCGCGCGGATCACGCCGCGGCTGAACAGCGATTTGAGCCGCCGCAGGCAGTTCGGCGCGGAGACGCCAACGCGTAGCGCCAGCTCGTTGTTGCGAACCCGCCCGTCCTGCTGCAGCTCGGATAAGATCTTCAGATCGACGCCGTCGAGCTGATCACGCCCCGCCATCCCCCACCTCGTCATGGTCCCGTCATGCGGACCAGCGAAGCACGCGGCAGAATGGGTGCCAAGGGCTCCCCGCGAAAACGGACGAGGTGAAGCCCCTCAGTGCGTCCAGGGTTCGCCGCGGCGGAAGGCGAAATTGTCGGCGTAGGCGACCTGGCGGTGGAGCGATTCCTTCGGCTCGATCACCTGGTAGGCGATGCCCTTGCGCTCGCAATAGGCGACCGCCTCGTCCTTGGTGTCGAAGCGCAGCGTGATCTGCTGCTTCATGTCGCCCGACGAGGTCCAGCCCATCAGCGGCTCGACCGCGCGCGGCTGCTCCGGCTCGTAATCGAGCTGCCATTCCTTCTTGGACCGGCCGGATTGCATCGCGTTCTTGGCGGGCTTGAAAATGCGTGCGGTCATTGGCGGTCGGGCCTCTTGGTCTTTTCGTTCGATTTTAATGCGTCACGGTAGCGATTGGTGGAAACCGCGGGCATAGTATAGAGACACCTTTCGGGAACTGATCGGTGATTCCGTGCCCCCGGGTCCCTCACCGACGGGTATAGTCATTATGCTGCACCGTGACAATTGCGTACCCGCCGCCGTCCGCCCGGGAATCCCGCCCGGCGGCCCTGCCTCGCCGACATCCGCATATCCGTCCCCTTCGAAAGCTCCCGTCGCATGGCCTTCCTGAACATCAATGCCACGCTCCCCGAGAAGGGCCGTGACCTCAGGCTCGACCTGTTTCGCGGCGTCGCCAACTGGGCGATCTTCCTCGACCACATCCCCGACAATGTCGTGAACTGGATCACGACCCGCAACTACGGCTTTTCCGACGCCGCCGACCTGTTCGTCTTCATCTCCGGCTATACGGCTTCGTTCGTCTATGCCCGCATGATGCTGGAGCGCGGCTTCATCGTCGGCGCCACCCGCCTCACCAAGCGGGTCTGGCAGCTCTACGTCGCCCACATCATCCTGTTCGTGATCTACATCGCCTCGATCAGCTATCTGGCGCTGCGCTTCGGCGATTCAGAGATGATCAACGAGTTCAACGTCGCAGGCCTCGTCGACAATGCCACCGAGACGCTGCGCCAGGGCCTGTTCCTGCGCTTCAAGCCGCTCAATCTCGACGTGCTGCCGCTCTACATCGTGCTGATGGGCCTGTTTCCGCCGGTGCTCTGGTTCATGCTGCGCAAGCCTGATCTGACGATGGTGCTCTCCATCATCCTGTGGCTCACCGCGCGTCACTTCGGCCTGAACCTGAACGCCTACCCGGCCGGCCAGTGGTACTTCAACCCCTACTGCTGGCAGGTGCTGTTCGTGTTCGGCGCCTGGTGCGCGATGGGCGGCGCACGTCGCTCGGGCTGGCTGATCAATTCGCAGATCACGCTGTGGCTCTGCCTTGGCTATCTCGCGTTCGCGTTGGTCATGACCATGGCCGGCCGCTTCCCGACGCTCGGCGGCATGTTCCCGGAATGGCTGTTCTCGGCCTTCAACCCGAACGACAAGACCAACCTCGCGCCCTACCGCTTCATCCACTTCGTCGTGATCGTGATCCTGGTGATCCGCTTCGTGCCGAAGGAATGGCCGGGCCTGGAGTGGAAGATCTTCGATCCGGTGATCGTCTGTGGTCAGCAATCGCTCGCCGTGTTCTGCGTCGGCGTGTTCCTGTCCTTCGTCGGCCATTTCGAGCTGTCGATGAGCTCGGGCTCGCTGTTCGCGCAGCTCTTCGTCTCCATCGCGGGCATCGCGATCATGACGACGGTCGCCTATTACATCTCCTGGTCGAAGCGGCAGGACAAGCCGCTGAAGCCGCCGCCGGCAAAGCCCGCGGCCACCCCGGCGGCCAAGGCTGCTTGAAAAAGGCCGCCTGAGACGCGTGGCAGCGGCGGCTCAGGCCGCCGCCTCACCGTCGTATTCGGTGAACTTCTTGTAGATCCAGTCGCGGCCGTCGTGACGGCGCCAGACCTTGCCGTAGACGAGCTGCCCGTTGATCGAGCGGCGCGGCACGATCACGGTCCAGAGGTGCCAGATCTCGGTCCAGTTTGGCCGCGGATGGACGGCACGGACGTTACGATCGAAAGACATGACGCAAAACTCACAGGATATGAGCTCCGCGATGGACTGTGATCCCGTGCGAGCACCGATTGCAGCAGCCGATCGCGAGCCTTGCCGATTTGATAACAGCCACCAAGGCAGCCGCAACATCCTCTCGTCCTTAACCTAACTGATCAACCTTACTCTCGTGGGGTACCTAACCAAACCCGTTGAAAGCAGGCGCCGATTTTTCTATGATGTATGCGCAATTTGAGAACGAGCGCCCCGTTCTAAACGCGCGGCGATTTTGGACCGATTTCTATTTTTCAAAAGACTTGCTGGCCGGGGCAACCACAATGAATTTGCAATGTGCACGTCTGCGCCTGGCGATGGTTTCATCGCCGCCGACACCGGTTGCCAGGGCGGCGCCCCATGACAAGCCGCCTCACAACAGGTCGACGAGGGCTGCCAACGACAATTGTCCGGTCTGGCCGCTGATCCCGTTTCCGGCGGGCTGGTACGCCTCGGGCTGAGCCTAAAAAGCGCAACGCCGCGCAAGCGGAATATCATCGCTTGGCGGCGTCCGTTTAGGTATTGGGCGCTGAAATCCCCAACACTGTTATGTCTAAGGCGACAGCCAAAGGTTCGACGAAGCTTTGGTAATTTTGCGCGGTCGTGTCCCAGCTGATGGTGTAGCTCGGTAGAGCAAAGCCGTCCGCACGCGCGCCCCCACATAGCGCCGTAGCGGGCGGACGGCTTTGCGGTGGTCATCGATGATTCGTCGGTAGGGTCGGGTTGCTGACACCAACCTGATTCGAGGAACCACCGATGACCGACGAGATGATGAACCTGCGCGCGCTCATGGAGAAGACCCCTGATGCCGATCTGTTGCGCGAGATGATCGGCTTTGCGGCCCAGCGGCTGATGGAGCTGGAAGTCGAAGGCCAGACCGGAGCGGGCTATGGCGAGAAGAACCCCGAACGTCTGGCCCAGCGCAACGGCTACCGCGACCGGATCTGGGAGACCCGCGCCGGCGCAGTTGAGCTGCGTATTCCCAAGCTGCGCAAGGGCTCCTACTTCCCGGGCTTCCTGGAGCCACGCCGCATGGCCGAGAAGGCGCTGACCGCCGTGGTGCAGGAAGCCTATGTGCAGGGCGTCTCGACCCGCTCGGTGGACGACCTCGTGCAGGCCATGGGCATGACCGGCATCTCGAAGAGCCAGGTGAGCCGGCTGTGCGGCGAGATCGACGACAAGGTGAAGGCCTTCCTCGCCCGGCCGATCGAGGGCGACTGGCCATATCTGTGGATCGACGCCACCTACGTGAAGGTGCGCCAAAATGGCCGCATCGTCTCGGTCGCGGTGATTATCGCGGTCGGCGTCAACAGTGACGGCCGCCGCGAAGTGCTCGGCATGGACATCGGTCCCTCCGAAGCCGAGACGTTCTGGACGGCATTCCTGCGCAAGCTTGCTCGCCGCGGCCTGCGTGGCGTCAAGCTGGTCGTCTCCGACGCTCACGAGGGCATCAAGGCCACCGTCGCCAAGGTGCTCAACGCCACCTGGCAGCGTTGCCGCGTCCACTTCATGCGCAACGCGCTGGCGCATGCCGGCAAGAGTGGGCGGCGCGTCGTCTCCGCCTTCATTGCCACCGCGTTCGCCCAGGACGATGCCGAGGCCGCGCGAACCCAATGGCGGAAGGTCGCCGATCAACTCCGCCCCAAGCTGCCCAAGCTGGCCGGCTTCCTCGACGAAGCGGAGACCGATGTGCTGGCCTACATGACATTCCCGCCGCAGCATCGAACCAAGCTGCACTCGACCAACCCGATCGAGCGCCTCAACGGCGAGATCAAGCGGCGCACCGAGGTGGTCGGCATCTTCCCCAACGAGGATGCCATCGTCCGCCTCATCGGCGCGATCCTGCTCGAGCAGAACGATGAATGGGCCGTCCAGCGCGCCCGCTACATGACGCTGGAAACCATCGCGCCGTTGAGCGATGATCCAACCGTCAGCTTTCCGGCTATCGCCAGCTGACCAGTCCGGCCCTTGCCGGCGAACGCGGTGTCCCACCGCCAGTTACACCACTCCCTGGGACACGATCTTTTGCGCCCGTTAACCCGCTTAGCTTCTTGTAGAAATCGCGCAGAAATCGTGCGGCGGAAAGAACGAGCGCTGAGGGTTCGCCGTCGCGTCCGGCCGTCCCCTTCGGGCCTGACCGGACCTTGGATCGTGCCTTTGTGCCCGCAGCGCAGGACCGTTCAGACGCCGCTGGCGGCGGCAGACGCACCGTTGGAGCTCAACGCGGCGCGTATTTCTCCAGCAAACATCAGAAACCATTCGGCCCGTCACGGGTTGCAGCTTCTTCCCACCTGTCCGGGGACGCCGCGAGCGGGTCTGATCAGCTCCCGCTCGCGGTGAATGGATAGTCATCCCGTCTCACGTCCGTGTGAGTTGGAGCGCGGCCGGTGAATTTTAGCGAGCGAACGAAGACCAATGAACAGCAGGCCATTGGCCAAGGGGATGCAGTGAGCCAACTTGATACGAGCGAGAAACTGTCCGAGGCAGAGGAGCCCCGGATGTCGCTGTTCGCACTGTGCTGGCTCGGGATTGCGGCGATCGCGATGGTGGGCTGGATCTGGGCGCTGGGCTGGCTGGCCTGGCGCCTCGTCGACTGGCTGCTGTCCTGACGCCCGAGCTGGCCGGCCGTGACATGCCAGCCGCTCCCGACATCAGTAGTGGTAGTTCACGCCGATCGTCGCGGCATGGATCGTGTCCTTGAGATGGGCCACGGTTATGCCTTCCGGACTGATCAGCTGTATCGGGCCCTTCGTACCGAAGTCGTGGTAATTGTATTCGACATTGGCCGACCAGCAGGGCGCAAACGCCCATTCCACGCCCGCCCCCAATGTCCAGCCGGTCCGCATGACGGACGCGCTTGGATCGATTCGGAAACCAGTGGCCGGACTGACATAGGCATCATCGATCTTCTCGTGGGTCCAGGCGACGCCGCCTCGCCCGTAGAACAGCCAGCCTGAACCGTAGGCGTAACCGAACCGTGCGGTGACCGAGGCGAGAAAATCGTTCTTGAGTCCGAACTGCGACGGCACGACGAGGTTGCCGAACGCGGGAAATCTGACATTGCTGCCATGCTGGCTCGACAGGCTCGACCATGCGGCCCGGCCTTCGGCGCCGACGACCCAGTTGGATGCGAATTGATGGTCGCAGCCGGCCTGTCCGCCACCGATAAAGCCGCCCGCGCCGAAATCGACCGTCCCGCCGGCGCTGTTGATCGTGCGATCGTCGCTGGCACCGCCGCCGAGATGTCCCCCGATATAGCAGCCGGTCCAGTTGAAGGTGAGCGGCGCCCCTGGAGGCGCCTGCCGCGCATAATCAGCCGCAGATGCCGCCGTCGCAGACAGAGCGAGAATCACCGCAACCCCGACAGTTCTAAACATGTCCGAACATTCCCCATTGCACGCGCAGAGATAGTGCACGCGAAGCTGACGCGGAGGTTGTGTAGCGGACAAGTTGTCGCGGCATTGTTCTGCCGGCCTGACCAACGCCGGCGCGGCGGACGCACACCGCACTTATAGATCTCTAGGGAATGAAGAGGGTCCACCTCGGGACTGGTCGGGGCAGCTGGATTCGAACCAACGACCTGCAGTACCCAAAACTGCCGCGCTACCAGGCTGCGCTATACCCCGAATGTCCGGCGAGCCCTGTCGATACACGCTTCCCAAAGCGCCAGCAAGCCTGCCGACCGCCGGCAAACGCTCAGCCGCCCGTCAGGGCGGCCATGGTCGCACCAATCCGGCCTATTTGCTGCCGAACAGGGGGTGGCCAACGCGGTCGCCGGGGCGGATGCCGTATTTCTGCGCTGTTCCCGCCACCACCTCGAGGACGGCCCGGGCCGGGCCTCCCGACGAGATGATCCTGGTCGAGAGCGGCTCGGTATTCTCGGCGATGCGCAGGATGCGGCCGTCGGCGCGAATGAAGATCATGTCGAGCGAGACATAGGTGTTCTTCATCCACATCGAGACTTCTTGCTCGGGATTGAAATCGAACAGCATGCCTTTGCCATCGGCCAATTCCTTGCGGTACATCAGCCCGGTCTGCTTCTCCTCGTCCGTGGTCGCCATCTCCACCGAGAACACCCGCACGCCGTTCTTGGTGACGATCTCGAGCGGCTGGAAGCTGGCCGCGCGAACCGACCCGCTTGCGACAGCAAAGCCGACAACGACGAGGATGGCGGCAAGCCAGCCCCGGGCAACGGACCGGGCGGCCTTTCGATCAAAGCTCATGGAAATGGACTCATTGGCCTGACGGCGTGGGACTGGGCCTGACGGCGATGGACTGGGCCTGATGGCGTGGGACTGCGACATCCTTACGCGGCGATCGTGACAAAAGCCAGAAGCGCGCGATCCCGGGGCCGCGCGCTTCTGCTCACGAATACGAAAATGGCAAGCCGCTAGTGCGACTGGAGACCCGGCGAGCCGGTCTCTGGATGGATCTCGGCGGCCATCATGCCCTTGGAGCCCGGCCCAAAGCGAACCAGCACATACTGGCCCGGCCGCAGCTCGGTCATGCCGAAGCGGCGCAGCGTCTCCATGTGCACGAAGATGTCGGGGGTACCCTCGCCGCAGGTCAGGAAGCCGAAGCCACGCAGCCGGTTGAACCATTTGACCTGAGCCCGCTCGAGCCCGCTGGTCGCGGTCACCGTGACATGGGTGCGCGGCGGCAACATCTGCGCGGGATGGATCGCGGTCGACTCGTCCATCGAGACGACGCGGAAGGCCTGATAGCCCTTGGCGCGCTGGATGCACTCGACGACGATCCGGGCGCCCTCATACGCGGTCTGGAAGCCGTCGCGCCTGAGCACGGTAACGTGCAGGAGCACGTCGGGCCATCCATTGTCGGGAACGATGAAGCCGTAGCCCTTTGAGGCGTCGAACCATTTGATGACGCCATGGACCTCGACGAGGTTGGCGCTGCCCTCACCTAGTCCGCTGAAGGGACTGAGCGCGCTATCGCGACCGGCGCCGTGCTCGCCCGACGCGGGAACTCCCAGCTTCTTGGACTCAAATCCGTCCGACGACCCCATAACCCCGGACCCCACACATGCCATGCTACCCGCCTCAATGGCGGCGTCGAATCACGCGTCTTTAGAGAACCTTCAGAGAATCTTCTCAATCGACGCGACGCGAATCTTTCGAATCAAAAGATAACACTCCCGGTTGCGAGGCATAGATAAAAAAGCGATTCGCCGGAACCTATGAACAGCTTGCACAGGCGCGAATCAAACTGATGCCTCAATTCTCGACAAAGGGCCCGAGTGCTTCGCCGATGTCGTGGCGGATGACGAGGTCGGCGATGTCGTCCTGCTCGGTCGGCTCGCGATTGATGATCACCAGACGTGCACCGGCGTTCCTCGCCATCATCGGAAATCCCGCCGCCGGCCATACCACAAGCGAGGAACCGATCGCGATGAAGAGATCGCAGGCCTGCGACAGCGCGGTCGCGCGTTGCATTTCATCCTCGGGCATCGCCTGACCGAATGAGATCGTTGCGGTTTTGACCGGCTCGTCGCATGCGGTGCAGTTGGGCGCGGCGCCGTCATGATCGAATCGGCGCTTCACCCAGTCGAGCTGATAGGCCTGCCCACATCCGATGCAGCGCGCGTAAGTGGTATTGCCGTGAAGTTCAATCACGCGATCGGCGGCGAAGCCCGAGGCCTGGTGCAGATTGTCGATGTTCTGGGTGATGATTGCGGGAATCTTGCCGGCGCGATGCAGTGACGCAAGCGCGCGATGGCCGCGGCCGGGTTTCGCTGCGGCGAACACCTCCTCCATTGCGAAACGCCGGCGCCAGGATTCATCGCGCGCCTCCTGGCTCGCGACGAACTCGTCGAAGGGAATCGGACGGTTGCGGGTCCAAATTCCACCCGGCGAGCGGAAGTCGGGGATGCCGCATTCGGTCGAGATGCCGGCGCCGGTGAACGGCACGATGATCCTGGCGCTCGCGATCAATTCGCCAAGCCGTTCGACACCGCTCTGAAGGTCAGATGCAATCACTCGCCGCCTCCTGATTTGCCGTCGCGCTGGCTGCAACATCCGCAAGCGACAAGATTGTTGACGCTCTTATCCACCGCAAGTCGTGAGCGGCGATGGGGCGGCAATTGTTTTCGACCTTCGCTTATCACAATCCTGCAATGCCGCCTCCCCATTGACGCCCCAATCAGAAGCGCCAATGCATGTATTGACGCGACTCAACGTGATTGCGGCGGCAGTGCTTGAGTTCAGCAGTGCACACATACTCAGCTATCGTGGGGGTTTGACATGACCGAAGACGAACAACGCAAGATCCGCGAACGCGAAGAGATTGCCGCCCGTGTCGCCGCCTTCCGCGCCACGCAGGAAAAATTCAAGCGCGAGCGCGAGGAATATTTCGTGTCGACGCTCGAGAACGCCCGCAAGGCGGAACGGCCCTCGCTCTGGCCGTAAGCGATCGCGCAGGATCTGCGCACACGAAGCCCGGGGCGTCGCTCCGGGCTTTTCGATTCCTCAGCCGTTACCAGTAATGGTAATAGTGGCGGTGCCGATAGTACGGTCCACCGTAGTAGGCATACGGGCCGGGGTCGTAATAGGCCGGGCCGTCATAATAGCCATAGCCCGGGCCATAGTAGCCGTACGGATGGGACGCGGCGACGGCGCCCGCGGTGAGCGCACCGGCGGCGAGACCAAACGCCAGGCCCGGGCCAATGCCGCGGCCGCGTGCCTGCGCAGGCGCTGCAACCGCGGTCACGCCGACGGCTGCGACGGTCGCCAGAACTGCGAGTGTCTTCTTCATGATTTCCTCCTTCGCATCTCGCGCTGACAACGCGGACCACCCGGGATGGTTCGCCTCTGGTGGAACCGCGCCGCGCAAAAATCTCACTGCCGGCGGGAACAATATCGGGACACGCGGATTGGACCTGCAAGTGCGGAAGCCTCCGCCATCCGGGTCGAGGCGACAGCACGAAGATCCCGTCAGCATCTCCGCGGTGCTGGCGGGGTTTTCGGTTTCAAGTCGCTTCGCAGCAAGTCTCTTTGCAGTAAGTCTCTTTTTGCAGTAAGTCTCTTTGCAGTAAGTCTCCTGGCCAATCGGGAACAAGCGCGCCCCGCACACATTGAGGTGGTCTTCCCGCGAGAGAAGAGGCTCGTCATGCCTGCCTGGCTCGAAGTACTGCTCAATCTGTCCGGCTATGCCGGCTTCGTGGCGCTTGCAACCCGCGGCGCCGCATGCCCGCAGGACTCCGCCGACGATGAGGCCTATGGCAGCAAGCGCTAGTTCGCCTGCGGCGGCTGTCCTGCAGTGCGCACCAGCCGGTCAGCCTTGACCGCGACGCGCGTGTCCTCGAGCTGCGGCCGCAACGAAAAGCTGATCACCACGAAGGCGAGACAGAACAGCGTGCCGACGACGACGACGCGGCGGTAGGTCTGGCGGTCGCCCTGGTAAAATGACGGTTCTAAAAAAGGTGTCATTGGCAAATTCGGTTTTCTTGTTGTCTTTGCCAGACAGCTATCCCAACGCGCAGCAAGCGCAACGCGATTGGGCTTTTAACCTAACCGAATAGGGTTATCGCGATCCCTGCAAGTTTTCCGTTAGGAATTTGGCGCGCGCCTCAGATCTCGGCGAGCCACTTCAACGACGCGCGGAAGCCGAGGCTGCGATGGCCCGCGACCAGAACGGTGCCGTACACCTCGGCCCCCTCCTCGCTGAACGTGCCGGAAAAGCCGCTGGTCGCTTCGGTGCCGGCGAACAGCGGCCGCACGAGCGGATCGGCGAACGGCGAATGCTGGTTGGTGGCCAACTCGCCCTTCCAGGTGCCGTTGCCGAATGTGTAGGAGCCGCGCGACCAGAAATACGGTCCGCCGCCGAGCAGCACGCCATCACGCAAGATCAACACGCCGTTGTCGCGGCCCTTCACGCCGTCGAGCATGTGGATGTGGATCGAGTAGAGCCCGTTCTTCATGGATGCGCCCGTCGTTACGAGCGACGATAGCGCGGCATGCGGGAAGCGTCGAGCCAGCGACCCAGACCTGTCGCCGCGCCGTGACCGGCTTTGTTCAGGCTTCGCCGCCATTTCGTTCCCGGAGGACGAATCGGAATCGACGAAATCCGCGCGAAGCAATTCTTAAAAAGTCGTTTGCACGCAAACGAGCGACAAACCGCTGCATGCGAACGATCACACCGTGTCCTGGGACATCGGCAGAGGCGGCCGCAACGACGACACGATGACGCGAAGCATCGCACTGACTCGTTTTGACACAGCCCCCAACCAATATTCGAGCAGCCACAAACTGTTCTGCATCCGACTCCATTTCGTTCTCGAAGAACGAATCGGAGTCGAGCAAATCAACGCGAAAGCGATTCCTAATGATCGATGAAGCGAAGCCATCCTCACCTGAGGTCCGCAACGCCTTTAGCCGAGAACGCTCAGGCTGCGCGCTTGGCGTTGCCCTTCTCGGAGAAGCACTCCAGGATCTGGATGCGGAGTTCTTCTGCGGCCGGACCCTCGACCTTCCTGAGCTGGTTCCAGAGCCGGATCACTTCGCGCTGTTTCTCGACGGTCATGAATCACCTCCAAAGCGGATGACTCACTAGAACAAAATGGGAACAAAAAGTCCAGCCCTGACGCGAGATTTCATGCGTGTCGCGTTGAACCTTTCCGGTGCGCCGAGGACCCATGGAGGCTGGGGATTTCAGCGCCCGGTCACATGGCAGCGCCGCGATCGACGAACATATTCCGTCACCGCGGCGCTGTTGCTTTTTGGATTTTCAACCTTAAGTCAGAGAGGTCGCTGACGGCCAGGCGCTGAAATCCCAATGCCGTCAGCAAGAGAGCCCCGTGCGCAAGCACGGGGTTTTTCTTTCTCGGTATCGGCTGATGAGTTGCGGGGATCGCCGCGCACGATCGCGATGAACTTTTTCAGCGCTGGCGCGTCAAATCAATGAAGCTTCCCCCAGGCTTCACCCCCATCAGAAAACCCCGCTTCCCCCAGGCGGGGTTTTCCCCTTTTTGTCGGCATCGCGCCGCCGGTCCGCGCGTCGCTCAAGGCGCACGCAGACGGCGCGCGACGTTGGGATCAGACCGAGTCCTTGGCGACCTTCAGCGGCGAGGCCTTGACCGACTTGCTCGCCGGCTTCGCAGCAAACTGCATCGGCTCCTTGGTGAAGGGATTGACGCCCATGCGGGCTTCGGTCGCAGGCTTGTTGACGACCGACATCTTCACGAAACCGGGAATAACGAACTCGCCGGACTCGTTGAGCTCCTTGTAGCCGACGGTCGCCATGTATTCGATGACCGACTTCACGTCGTTCTTCGCAAGCTGCGTGCCTTCCGCAATTGCATCAATCAATTGGGTCTTGGTCATCTTCGCCATGTCTGGACTTCCTCTGAATTGGGTGCGCGCGCTGCGACGTAGCTTTGTCCGGGAAGCGGTAAAACCACGCGGGCCGCGCGTCTGTTCATGCCTGTCGGTCACGAAGCAGCCGGGCTTAGAACCCATTGAGGCCGAAAACGCAAGCAGCAGTTCTGCGCGAGTTCCGTCCTGTTTCCGCCGGACAATGCTGTCTGCGGCGACGACAAATCGAATTCCGCAGCACCCTTAAAGAGTTCGCCAACCTTGCGGACTTGCCCGCGCGCATGCGACTACGGCTCCTGAGCCACACTGCTGAGATATTTGGCCGGTGGCTTTCCCAGCGCCTTCCTGAACATGGTGATGAAGGCCGTGACCGATTCATAGCCGAGATCGGCGGAGACCTGCTGTACGCTCGCCCCCGCAGCAAGCTGGCGGATCGCAACGATCAGATGCAGTTGCTGGCGCCAGCGTCCAAACGTCAGCCCCGTCTCCTTCGCGACGAGACGCGCAAGGCTGCTCTCGCTGAGCGCGACGTGATCCGCCCATTCCGCCAGCGTGCGGCGGTCCGCGGGATTGTCCGCCAAGGCTTCCGCAATGCGCGTCAACCGCGGCTCACGCGAGAGCGGCAGATGCAATTGCTGCACGGGCATGCGCGGCAACTCGCCGAGCAGCACGCCGATCAGGCGCTCCCGCCGCGCCTCGTCATGCTGCGCGCCGTCGGATAGCTCGACGATCAATTCGCGCAGCAATGGCGAGATCGAGATGGTGCAGCAGCGATCCGGCAGATCGACCAGCTCCGCCTCGATGTAGACGAAGAACAGGCGTGCATTCGCAGTCGCACGATTGCTGTGCGGCATGTCGCTTGGAATCCAGACCGCGCAATGCGGCGGCACCATCCACAGCCCGCTCGGAACGCGACAGGTCACGCCGCCTCCAAGCGACACCACGAGCTGTCCCTTGCGATGCCTGTGATCAGGCACCTCCCCTTTGGTCCCATCGGCATCGACGCGCACGGCAATGACCGGCGCGGAGCGGTCATCCACGTCCAGGTCGAGCCAGGGATAACGGAGAGGATAACGAAGCTTCTGTCTCATCATTGACGGTTTTTAGCGATCGAATGGAATTATGCATAGATTCATCCATCGGGAAAGTCGATAGATCTCGCCTCACCTCGAACAAGGAGATGCGACCGTGCACGGCTCGATACCCTCTGGAGCTGCCCAACTGGGCCGAACCATTCGCACGCAGGCCGGCGTGGTGCGCGGCGAGCCACGCGACGCCGGCGGCGTGCTCGCCTTCAAAGGCATTCCTTACGCCGCGCCGCCGGTCGGGCCGTTACGCTGGCGCGCGCCACGGCCGCCGACGCCGTGGACAGGCGTGCGCGATGCACTGGCCTTTGGCCCAGCGTCTCTCTCGTCGCTCGAGAATGATCCGAGGCCGGGACCGCGCAGTGAGGATTGCCTCACCCTCAACGTCTGGACCGCCGCGAAGAAAGCGGACGAGAAGCGGCCCGTGATGGTGTGGATTCACGGCGGCGGCTTCCAATTCGGCTCCTCGGCCAATCCCGCGACCGACGGAAGCCTGCTGGCGGCCAAGGGTGTCATCGTCGTCAGCTTCAACTATCGGCTCAGCATTTCAGGCTTTCTCGCCCATCCCGAGCTCGATGCGGAAGCGCCGTCGGGCAATTACGGCCTGCAGGATCAGCTCGCCGCGTTGCGCTGGGTCCAGGCCAACATCGCAGCCTTCGGTGGCGACCCCGATAACGTCACCTTGTTTGGCGAATCCGCCGGCGCCATGGCCGTCGGCATTCTGATGGCGTCGCCGCTGGCACGCGGGCTGTTCCACAAGGCCATCGGCGAGAGCGGCGCCTTCTGGGATGGCCGGCACGGGCCGCTGCAAAACTTTGAGGAAGCTCGCGCGCGCGGCCTCGCCTTCACGCGAAGGCAAGGCAATGCGTCGATCGCAGCCTTGCGCGCGATGCCCGCCGAACAGTTGAATGCGGCCGCGCCCTGGAGCTTTGAGCGCGACCATGTCACCCAGGCTTTCTCGCCAAACATCGATCATCACGGTGTGCCTGACGTGCCCGCGCGACGTTTCCTGCGCGGCGAACAGATGCACATCCCACTGCTCGCCGGCTGGAACAGCGCGGAGGAATTCCCCTTCATGTCGCAATCCCTGCCCGCTCACTCCGCGCAAGGTTTTCGCGCGGCGGCCGAAGCGATGTTCGGCAAGGAGCGGCTGGCAGAATGTCTCAACATCTACCCCGCCGACACTGACGCGCAGGCCAGGGCATCCGCCGCCGCGCTCACCGGCGATATGGTCGTCGGCGAGCAATGCTGGCAGTGGCTGCGGCTGCATCGCAGCCGCACGCGCGCGCCCGTCTACGGCTACCACTTCAACTACACCTCGCCCTACACGCCGATCGCCTCGCACGTCACCGAGATCCCCTTCGTGTTCGGCACGCTGACGCCGCAGCGGGTGATCGGCAGCACCACGCCGCCGGCTGAAGCGGACCGCGCGCTCGCGCAGACCATCATGAGCTATTGGGCGAACTTTGCGACACGCGGCGATCCCAACGGGCCCGGCCTGCCGCCCTGGCCGGCCTACGACGAGAGCGATGTGGTACAGATCCTCGGCAACGCGATCGAAGCCCGCCCCAATCCGCAAGCCGATCGCTTCGCCTTCATCGGCAGCTTCAGAGCGGACGGCGCACTTCCGATGCGCTGGCGCGAGGAGATGTAGGCGACGGGACCCGCGGTGGGTTCAAAAGAGCGGCCGTTCGCGGTCGCCGCAAGGTAGTTCCCTTTTCAGGCCATCTCCTGCATAATGCGGCATGGCCAAAACAAAAGTGACCTTCAAAACCGCCCGGATTTCAGACAGCGAATGGAAAATCCTGGCTGATTACCCCGACCACGAGCAGCGTCAAATCACCGGGTTTACCAGCAAGGCAGATGCCGACGACTGGATCAACGGCGATCGCAAGATCGCGTGGCTCCGCTCTCAGGGCTACGCCAAGTGATTAGCTTCAAGTAGCTTCCCTTCAGCGCGCCTTTGCAGCTCCGGTTCCACGAGGGAGTCACCTCGTCGTGAAACTTGTGACTTGATCGACATTGTTCAGACTCTGGTAACCCAACGCATCCACTCTCCATTCAGGTTGGTTGCGTTGGAGTACCCCACAGTGCTGGATTTTGACGAGCTGCGTGAACTCGCAGCCGATGTTCGTGTGTTTGTCGATGTCGCCGAGGACAAGGCCGAGGCGCTCAGGGCCGTCATCGGCGCCTACGACGTGGTGCTGGCGATCTTCCCGTCCGGAGACGGCATGGGCCTTCACGTCATCAAGGGCAAAGAGATCCTGGACAAGATCTCGACATCGCGGTCGCACGCGATGTACAGCCACACGGCGATCGCGGTTCCCGACCTCGAGCATGCCGAGGTGCTAAAACTGCTGACGACGGCGGCGCCCGTCGAACGACGGATTGCGGCGTAGTTGCAGGCGGAGACAGCCGGACGAGCTCGGCCTGCATGTTTTGCGCGGCGATGCGAAGAATCGTCAGGATACGCCCGCTTTGGCGGGCTCCTCATCACGAGGGTCTAATATCTCGCCGCAAAACGAGGCCTCATCCTGAGGGCCCGCCATAGGCGGGCGTCTCGAAGGATGGCTACGAGTCGATCGCCGTGTTTTCCTTCATGTGCGATGGCGCTGCCCTTCAATGCCCCCACACAGCGGCCGTGAAGCCGATCGCGATAAAGCCGAGGCCAATGATAACCGTCGCGATTTCGGCGGCGTTGTCCACACTGAACAATTTGACAATGGCAGTCCCAACGGCACTGAGAACGATGTCGAAGATGAGGCCGAGCAAGGCGTCAAGCATGGCCAATCATCCTGCCTTGTAGCTGTCAACGGCGGCGAAGAAGAGCACCGCGATCAGCCAGCCGACGACATATCGTTTGAACCAGTTCACGGCGAAAGACCTCGTTTCCAGGCATTCGTCGCATGAGGCGCAACCCCGGTTCATCAGGCCGGGCTCCTCGCCGGCAGGATATGCGGGCAATCACACATGCGTGGCCAGGCCTTGGCCTGGCTACCTTCAATCTTGCATGTCCCTGATCGCGAAATGGCATCCAAACGCAACCATGGCCAGCGCAAACGTCGAGCCAAATAGAATTCGCAAAACCAGGCCCATGTCCTCGCTCACATAGCGGACGTCTTGCCGGTGTGCGTAACGTTCGGGGTGGGCGGCATCAGGCTCTTGAGGAGAGATTGTCACGAGCACAAGCCACGCGACCGTCCCGCAAAGCGCCGCAACCCGCGCAATCCTTCCCAGCCTTTGAAGCCAGCGCGTCTTGCCGCTCCCGTCATGGCCGGATCTTACCTCGCTTTTGCCGATTGCTGTCACCGCAACTGCAGGCTCCTCATGGCAGTGAACACGCTGAAGACGACAAAGGCCGGCAGGCTGTAGACCACCGCGTTCACGGCCCATCCAATCACCGTGCCCCAAAAGACAGAATCGCTGAGCGCTCCCCAGAACAAGTACGCTGCGGCCATGCCTGGAAATTCCACGCCCGACCAATCGCTGGTGCCGTCTCTCATCGACGGTATCGACATGAAGGCCGTGGAGATCAGGAATCCGATCGCCAACGCGATCAGCAGGTTCGTTTTCAGGGTATGAGCCATGCAACTTAGTCGCGCTGCTCCGCCAACGGTTCAGGTGCCGTACCAGACCGGTTTGGCGCCTCCTCCCACCACCCCCTCAGTTTCTCTTCTGCCATTTGAGTTGAGTGCACTGTCACCGTAATTCCCGATACATTCCCTCAACAGAAATTTTTCCGGCGGCTTTCACCGCTCCGGTGTTCGACTTGATGCGGGCTTCGACGTTCTCGCCTGACGCTAGCAATATCCTGCCAACTGCCTTGTCGAGATTCTTTATCGTTTGGGGCATCGGGATAGATGGCAACTGGAATCCAAGCCAATTGGCAAGCCAATCGCTTAGAGTTGGCAGTCCTCCCTCAGGGCTTGGGATATCGCTCATGCTACGCCTCCTTCACAAACTGCAACGTCTTCTCGAATTGAAACTCCTTTACAAACAGATCGTGAATTCGTTGCAGCAAAGATTTGGACAATACCTGCTCGCTCGAAGCACGAGCAATCATCCCTTCCGCAAGGCTATCCAACTCATATGATCGTGGCTTAAGCCACGCAACGTCCTCGGCGGAGAGCTTATGAGTGCCTGTCCCACCATCCATTTCCTCAGAACCGAACTTTGGAGAGAACATCCGTTCGTCGTCGGCCGTAATTCTCATACAGGTCAATCAGACTGTTGCGGACTTCGTCGTACGGACCCAGGTCGTTGAACAGCCTACTGTCGAGCGAAAGCAGCAATGCCATCTCGTCGGCTGTAAACCTTACCCGGTCAGGCAGATTTCCAAGGGGAAGGATCATTTGCCAATACGAAGCGAACCCCTTTTTCTTCCCCGCGTTCACGCATTCATCGAGTGTTGATTTTATGACTTCGATTGTCGAGTGGATTCGTATCATCTTGAAAAATAGCGAGTAGGCGATCGCTTTTCGTTTCTCAAAGCGCTTAGCTTCTCGCTGCTCCTTCGCGGCGTTGAGGGTTCTCTTTTGAATCAGGAAAGCAACGGTCGCACTTATCGCGCCGCCGATTATCGATCCGCCAATTACACCAAAGACTGCCCAAGCGGTCGAGACGGTACTGACTTGCCCAGCGACTTCCCCGGCCATGCATCCCCCTAAGGAATATTCCCGCACCTTCTTACTACCACAAAATTGCGCGACTTTAGGCAATGCCGGTCTGGCTCGCCTTCCGAGAGCCGCCGAATCTGCGAGTCTTGTTCAGGAAATGCTCACGGCTATCCGTGGTCGCCTCAGCGCAGCTGCATGCGATCACCGCGCATTTGACTTAGTCAGTATCACAGTCTGGCTGCCCTGCGGTTTGTATCCTCGCCCGGCAGGTCTCCCTCGCCAGCCGCCCCGTCACCCATATCTCCCCGCCCCCTGCCCCTCATCCCCTTTTCCTGCTATCTCTCTCCCGCCGTCCCGGCCCAAAGCAAAACCCTCCGAACGTCCAAGGGAGCAACAACCATGCGATACCTTCACACCATGCTGCGCGTGCGCAATCTCGATGTCGCGCTGAAGTTTTATCAGGATGCGCTGGGGCTGAAGGAGGTGCGGCGGATCGAGAACGACAAGGGGCGCTTCACGCTCGTGTTCCTGTGCTCGGATGACGATCTCGAGGCGCTGAAGAAGCAGCCGCAAACGCGCGGCGCACCGCTCGTCGAGCTCACCTGGAATTGGGACGAGGAGAAGTATGGCGAGGACCGCTTCTTCGGCCATCTCGCCTATGAGGTCGACGACATCTACGCCACCTGCGAGAAGCTGCAAAAGGCCGGCGTCACCATCAACCGGCCGCCGCGCGACGGCAACATGGCGTTCGTGCGCTCGCCCGATCTGCACTCGATCGAGATCTTGCAGAAGGGCGAGCCGAAGGCGCCGGCCGAGCCGTGGGCGTCGATGCCGAATACGGGTCACTGGTAGCGCCTTCGCCGCAGGAACAAGCTCTCCGCCCCCGCGTTCTCTCTTCAACGACATGAATGGAGGAGGACGTGATGGGACGCGGGATTTTGTTGTGGCTGTTGGGCGTGCCGATCCCGGTGATCATTCTGCTGTGGCTGTTCTTCGGCCATTGATCTCAGGCAAAACTGCAAGGAAGGCTCCGCTCATGGCGGAGCTTTTTGCATGAGAGGCGCGCCGCAATCACCGTCGCTCAGGACATGAAATTCCGCTATCACCGCGCCAACTGACAACACCGCGGGAGGATTTCATGCCGGACACGAAGTTGACGATCTGGGGCCGCGCCAATTCGGTCAACGTGCAGAAGGTGCTGTGGTGCCTGGACGAGCTCTCCCTGCCCTACGAGCGCATCGACGCCGGCATGCAATACGGCAAGACCCGCGAGGCCAACTATCTCGCGATGAACCCCAATGCGCGGATCCCGACGCTGGTCGAGGGCGACTATGCGTTGTGGGAATCCAATTCCATCATGCGCTATCTCTGCATGGCGCACGGGCGCGGCACGGGGATCTATCCGGAGGCGCCGAAGAAGCGCGCCGGCGTCGACCGCTGGCTCGACTGGACGCTATCGATGGTGCAGCCGGTCGACCGCCCGGTGTTCTGGGGCATCGTGCGCACGCCGCCCGCCGAGCGCGACATGGTCAAGATCCAAAGGGATGCAGACGCGGCCGCCGAGGTCTGGGCCATCGCCGACCACCATCTGGCCAAGCGGGCCTTCATGGAAGGCGACCAGTTCACGCTGGCCGATATCGCGATCGGCGCCTATGCGCGGCGCTGGCTCGGGGTCGAGGGGATCACCCGGCCGGCCCAGCCGCACCTGACGCGGTGGCTCGCCGCGCTCGGCAAGCGGCCCGGATTTGCGCAGCACGTGGCCCCGCCGATGTCGTGACCCGCTGACGCGGCTTAAGCTGCGGTGAGCGCGCGCTGAATCGCTGTGAGCGCGCAAACTGCCCGGGCCTCGCGTCTACTATGCATGGGGTTGTTTTCGCGTTTTTAGTTTGGGCACCCTAGTGCCGGGCGCGCTCGACCATCACAACGAGGACGATCAGCCCCAGCGTTACGACTGCCGTGGTGAGCTTTGCGGCCCATGACAGCCCGCGTCCGACCCACCATAGCAGCGCGCAATACATCAGCGCGGGGACGAGGAGATCGAGTCGCAACAGATCCGGCGACATCGGTCCCTCAGCGCCTGGCAGTTGCGTCGACCCTGACCGCGCCGCCGATCTTCACGCAGGTCCCCTCGACCATGGTGAAGCCCCGGCCATAGGAGGCGCAACCATTGGCCTTGGCAGACCCGGCGGCGCCCTTCAGCGGCAGGGTCTTGCCGGGCTGCGGTGGCTCGCTCGGTGGCAGGCGCAGGGTCTCGGCCCCGGCTGCCGAGGTCGTAGCGAGCGAGATCAGGACGAGGACGGTGAAGCGCATCCCGCCTTGTAGCCCGGACCCGGGCCAGGCGCTATCCGCTGGCGGTCAGAGGAACTTGATGCCGGCCGACTTGCCGCGGCGCCAGACCACCTGGCAGCTCCGTCCGGTCCGGGCATCGCGCGCGAACGCCATGCGGATCACGCCGGGCAGTTGGCTTGCATCCTCGTCCAGCGTGATCTTGGCGCCCGAGGCCGAGATGTCCTGGACCAGGCAATGCCGCGCCGCGAATCCGCCATCGAGCGTGATCCAGGCATGCTGCGACAGCAGTTTGCGGGCTGCGCGCTTCGTGGGCTGTGGCATTGGCTAAAGATATCTCCCGCTCCAGCGCTAGCCCAGGGAACCCTAAGAAACGGTTGAAATCGCCACCCGAATGATCCCGGGGCAGGCTATCCACCGGGGCCAAAAGAGCGTTCCGAACGGCTTGCCCACGGGCGCAAAGGCCATTATACGTTCGCCCGCTGCAAGCCGCCGGGGCACGACTCGCGCGGCCAGCGGGCCTGTCGCCACATGCGGCGTGGCCTTGCGTTTGCTCCCTTCGTCTATCGGTTAGGACGCCACCCTTTCACGGTGGAGAGAGCGGTTCGATTCCGCTAGGGAGCGCCAAATTTCCCGCCGTCCGACTCAGCACGTAACGTGAAAAAGGCCGATCTTCCGCGCATGCGAGTTGTTGAACGTATCAATCGCCTTAGGGGTCGGCTGCAGCAGGACCTTGCAGCCCCTTCTCGCAAAATACGCCTCTGCTTCGGGCGATAGATGCACATTTCCGTACTGGCCACAGCCAAGAATTAACTGCTCGCATCCCTTCTCATAGACGAACTTCGCTTCGTCCTTCGAAAGGACATGCGAGGTGCCGTAGTACTTCTTCGACAGTTTCTTCTTCCGCTTTTCCACTTCGCCGGAGAGACGGATGATCACGTCGTGTTCGTACGTCTTTCCGTCGATCGTGATTGTGCCGAATGTAGTGCGCTCGATCTCCATGGACTGACCTCCTTCTGATCTCGGCGCGAGGACCCGACTCGGCAGACGAGCCTTGTATCGATGTCCGCGCACATCTGCTCCGCGTCTGCCACCCTAAGACGCGCGGTTGAGGAAGATCGGCAGCCCACGCTTGTTGGAATAGAGAGGACGGTAGCGCTCCGTGTTGTATGTGCTGGCGACGTCCAGTTTGCGCGGCCCGAGCCTGGCGTCGGGGATAGGCACAAGGTCGTAGCGGCCATCGACCAGCGCCGACATGAGGCCGGTCTTGCCTTCGAGGATGGCGTCATAGGCCATGTTGCCGAAAGTCAGGGCGACGAGCTTGTCGATGAAGTCAGGATCGCCCGATCGCAGGTCGTAGGTGAGATCAGAGACGATGGTCTCCTCGCCCGCGCGCCGCTTGATCTCGTCGGCAAGCACTTCGGCCACGCTCATCCTTTTGCGGTGACCGTAGGCGTCAGGTTCGCCGTATTCCTGCATCTTGTAGTCCTCCCACTCGGCACCCTCGCTCAGCACGATCAGCGCGTAGTTGCTTGGGTTGGCACGCTTCTCCTCGAGCAGCAATCGGATCAGCTTGTCGAGATTGACCTTGTACTCCGGTACCACGCATCGGATCGAGGTCGCGTATGCGGAATAGAGCGCCGTAAATCCGGCATCGCGGCCAAAGATGCGGAAAATTCCAATTCGCTCGTGTGAGCCGACAGTGGTGCGCTGCCGCTGGATAGCATCGCTGGCGCGGGTGATCGCGGTCGAGAAGCCGATGCAATATTCGGTGTTGCGGACGTCGTTGTCCATCGTCTTCGGGATCGCGATGATCTTGACGCCGAGTCCGTTCAGCTTGTCCGCATAACTAAGTGTGTCGTCGCCGCCGATGGCGATGAGGTGTTCGATGCCGAGCCCCGATAAGTTCGCCAATACCTGACCGGTGACGTCCCAGGTCTTGGTTGCGACGCCGCCCTTGGTACTCTCCGAGCTTGGAAAGTTTTGGCCAGCCAGATGATCGGGCCGCTTTTTCATTTTTGAGGGATTGGTGCGGCTCGAGTGCAGCACGGTACCGCCGCGCCGATCGATGATGCGCGTATTTTCGCGGTTGAGCGGGATGACGTAGTGGGATGTGCTGGCGGGGTCGTCGAGGTTCAGATGCGTGAGGGCCTCCCAACCGCGGCGGAGCCCGACAACTTCGATGTCGTCCTCGCTGCCGCGATAAGTCACGGTCTTGATGATTGCATTGAGGCCGGGAACATCGCCGCCGCCGGTGAGAATGCCGATGCGTTTTCTCGCCACGCCCATCTCCTAGTACTAGCATGTCGCAATAGCGCCCGTGTCGCACGCTCTCTATTCGGCCGCTTCAGGCTCGCGCTCCCCTCGCAACCGAAAGCGCTGCAGCAGAGCGGATACGGTGTCGCGGAAGCCGCCATACTCCAGCTCGGAATAGGGCAGCATCGCAGCGCCGGACCAGCCTTGGCTGCGCATCTCGATTGCCTTGCGCTGTGCGCACCGGCGCACCTCATCCCACGCTAGGTTGTCGAAGAAATCGGTATAGGATTCGGCAAAGCGGCCATTCTTGTCCATCGAAAAGCCGGCGCAGGAAACGATCGGCAGGCAGTACATGCCGGTCACCGGTGTATTGAGCGGCACCGGCATCAGCGGCATCACGTGCGAGCCCCGTGCATCGCCACCGACGAAGTGCGCCTTGGCGAAGGGCGATACGATTTCCTCGGGCGCGGGGAAAATTCCCTGGTTCCTGATAATCGCGACCGGATCATCCTTGCCGGTGTACTTGCCTGCGATCGCGTGAAGACGCTGCGCAGACACGGCCGCGGCGACCTCGCCATGCGTTCGAGAAACGATGCGATCAACGCCAAAGCGCTCGTTGTCGCGGAGCAGCGCAGCAATGTGGTAGTTGTCCGCGGGCGCGTCGAGTTCGATCACGCTGTCGCCGGCTGTGTTGTCCATGTCAATGATATGGAAACGGAATCCCTTGATCATCGGGGGCAGCATCAGCCCCGCGCAATACATGGGATCGGCGAAAGCGAGGTAGAGCGGCAGGTTGTAGGCGCCGGGGCCGCACTTGTCGGCGGCGAACACCATGAACGATTCCGCGGGTCTCGGACCCGAGAGGTTGTGATCGAAGCTAAGTTCGGCGACGCCCGGACCAGCACCGCGAATGTTCCCGGAAGGTGCGTCTGCGAGAAGATCCTGGCCCGCGCCGTAGAGACCGGACGTCTTCGCGACCGCCGTGGCCGCGAGAAAAGTCTTCCAGGCGAATTGATGGACCTCGGAGCTCCCTTCGCCCCGTGTGTGCGTCATGATGATCGCAATGTCGTCGCCGGTGTGGCAGACAAAGCCGTCGATCAAAAGACCATTGGCGATCGCTTTCCCAACCTCGCGATCGACAGTCGCCAGCATGTGTGTAGACGGCTTCGTATGTCCGCCAACGGAGCCAACGTCAGCCTTAATGACTGAAAGGGTGAGTCTCATGAGCGTTCCTCCCCGCGCAAACCAAACGCCTCGGCGCTTGCTGCGCCCGGGCAATGGCGCTGCTCATTCGCGGAAAAGAACGTCTGACGTTCCGATAGGTTCCGTGCAGGAAAATCACGGCACCTTGAAACTCCCGAAGACCGTGTTCTTGTTCCAGCTCACCGTCCGCCGACGCGTCTCGGCTGCCATTGGAACCTCCGGGGCTCGCGACTGTTGTAGCGCGGAGGCTCCATGCAATGGACGTGGTCACGCGCGCCGCCGGCCCGGACACCGCCTCATTGGGGCAAATCTCTCCAGTGAACTCGTACAACGAGTGGGATCCGCTCGAGGAAGTGATCGTCGGAAGGCTCGAGGGTGCAGTCATCCCGTCCGATCATCCGGTTGTCACCTGCAATATCCCGGGCGTGGCTGCACGGGCCCAGTCGCTGTTCGCAGGCTTCCACTATCCAAAGATCATGATCGAACCGGCACAGCGCGAGCTTGATGGGTTTGTTGCGCTGTTACAGTCGTTGGGCATTGTGGTAAGGCGGCCGGAAGCCGTCGATCACAGGAAACGCTTCAGTACGCCGGAATGGTCCTCACACGGCTTCTGCAACTCCTGCCCGCGCGACAGCATGCTTGTGATCGGTGACGAGATCATCGAAACGCCGATGGCGTGGCCGTGTCGCTACTTCGAGACCCACTCCTATCGTCCGATCTTGAAGGACTATTTCCGACGTGGCGCGCGCTGGACCGCCGCGCCGAGGCCGCAACTGACGGACGAGCTGTTCGATCCGGAGTATTGCGTCCCCGAGAAAGGCGAGCCGATCTCACACATCCTGACCGAATTTGAACCGGTCTTCGATGCCGCCGATTTCTTTCGCTGCGGGCGCGACCTATTCGTGACCCGCAGCAACGTCACCAATGCGTCCGGTATTGAATGGCTGCGTCGCCACCTTGGCGATGGTTATCGCATTCATGAGATCGAGAGCCGCTGTCCCAATCCGATGCACATCGATACCACCATATTGCCGCTTGGGCCCGGCAAGATTCTGATCAATCCCGAATACATAGACGTCGGTCGTCTTCCGGCCATCTTGAAAAAATGGGACATCCTTGTGGCCCCGGAGCCCGATTCGATCGCCGATCGTATGCTCAAGATCACTTCGCTGTGCGGGAAATGGCTCAGCATGAACGTCCTAACAGTGGACGAGAAGCGCGTCATCGTCGACCCACATCATACGGGAACAATGCGTGCGATGGAGAAATGGGGCTTCGAGCCGATTCCATGCGAATTCCTGCACTACGCCGCATTTGGCGGCGCCTTCCACTGCGCCACGCTCGACATCCGGCGGCGCGGCACATTGGAAAGCTATTTCTGAGCGCCGACTTTCCGTGAGACCCACATCGCGCCACGCGGGCTAAGAGGTGATTTTCAGTCCGACGACGCCCGAGAGAATGAGGCCGATACAGGCAAGCCTGAGCAAGGTCGCGGGCTCATTGAAAAGATAGATGCCGAGCGCCGCGGCGCCGACCGTGCCAATACCCGTCCACACCGCGTACGCCGTACCGACCGGCAGTGACTTAAAGGCCAGGCCGAGGAATCCAAAACTGGCCACCATAGCCGCGACCGTTCCGATTGTGGGTAGCAGGCGCGAGAATCCTTCCGTGTATTTGAGGCCGATCGCCCAGGCTGTTTCGCACAGGCCAGCAACGAGCAGGAAGAGCCAAGCCATGGGAGATCCTCCTTTAAGACGTTTGTTGGTCTCAGTTCCTTTCCACGCTCGTTCGTGCAGCGTGTCCGCGCAAGAAAAACACGGCAGCGCTGCAGGAAAAAGTTGCCAACAGCCGAAATAGACCGAAATAGACTATGTGTATCAGTGTGCAGATTCGGCTTCCAAAAACTGGCAAACCGGTTGAAATTGTTCGAATATCGCTCTTCGCCAGGGAGCGCCAAGCATCCCCCATTGCCCTCACCGCTCGCCCAGGAAGCTCTCGCGCACCTTCGCGCAGGCAAGGCCGACGCTGTAGACGTGGATCCCCTCGATCACGCAATGATCCGGATTGAGCGCCAGCAGTCCGATCGACGTGTCCTCGTTCAGCTCCCACGGTGAGCGGACGATGATGCAGGGATAGTCCGCGGCGAGCTTGGCGTAGCTGGCGGTGCGAAAATTGTTCTTCAGGACGTGCGTGTAGGTGTTGTGGTCCAGCAGCGCGACCGTGAAGGCGCGCTCATAGGCAACAGAGAACCTCTCCCGCATCGCCTGATCGCCCCAGAGCTGCAGTGTCATGTCCCAGCCGTGGTTCATATCGTTCTCCGGCGCCCCCACGAACATGCCGGAGACGTTGGCGCAGGCGGGACCGGCCGCGGCCACGGCCTTCGAGAGCCTGGCCCCGATCGCATTCGAGCTGGAGGATTGCAGCGCGACAGCGCGCGCCTCGATCAGCGTCACCGCGGCCGTCGCGGCACATAGACCGGCCGCCAGCAGGCTCAGAGCGGTCGCCGGGATCGCCGGGATCAGCCGCCTGATCTGCACCGCGACCAGGACGAGGACACCGCCCGTCAGGGCCCACGATGCCATCATGTAATGCAGCGCGAAATGCTTCGACGTCGCCACCAGGTACGCTGCAAAGATCAGGACAGCGGCGCTGAGCGTGAGGCTGACCGGATCGCGCCAGTCCCGCGTCTTGATGCACCAGGCCAGCGTTGCGGCCGCGGCTGCGATGGTGGCGCCCGCCGCGAGCGGCACGGCCGCGATGATCTCGCGCATGTTGGACCAGAACGTCGCGAAGTCGATGAATCCGGTCTCGCCCTCGCCGTAATGTCCCTTGTGGGTTGCGATTTGCATCAGCCATCCGAACCCGCGCGTGATCGTGCCCGGATTGAAGATCAGGCTGAAGGCAACGAAGCCGATGGTCCCGGTGATCAGGGCGGCGACGAACGCCCGCCGGTTTCTGATCAGGCACACGGCGAACAATGCCTGCGGCAGGTAGAGATATTTGGTCGAGAACCCGAGCGCGAAAATCAATCCGGACACGACGCCAAGGCTGGTCGCCGGCGGTCGCTCGTCGAGCGCAGCCTTGAGCACGATCGCCATGCCGAACAGGGCGAACGTGACCATGAGGCTTTCCAGAGCGAGCACCGTCTGAAAGTGAAACGCATCGGGATGAACGAACGCTCCGGCCTGAAACAGCACCGCGGCAATGGCGCTGCGCGTCGTCCGGCCCACGATGAGCCCGCCTGCCAGCAACGCGCCCGAGAGAACCAGCGCCTCGCAAGTCCGCGCTGCGTAGGTGATCGCATCGTAGTGCTTGAGCCCGAACGCGACGATATCATCGGGCCGGGCGACCAAGGCCCAGCCCTGATGACCAACTCGACGAGCAATGTCGTCGTTGTTCCCGGATGATCGAACTTCAGCGAGCCAAATCCGGCCGCCGCAACGAGCCCGTTCATGGTGTAGGCCGATTCCGGATCGACCTGGACGCCCCAGACCGCCTGCCAGGCCGAATAGAGCAACGTCGCCGCCAGATACAATGACGGCACGATGATGATCAGCGATGTTCTGATCCTCCCGTTCAAGCGCGTGTCAGGAAAACGGCAATCGCCCGTGGCTCCCACGGCCTAGATCGCCTTGATCTTGAGGAAAGCGAAAGCCACCATCTTCAGCAGCATCCAGCCATGGCGAAACCTGGAGATCTGGGTCTCGCCATAGGTGCGCGCAGCGTAGCGGATCGGAAGATCCACCGATTTGAGATTGAGCTTCGAGGCGCCGAAGATCAGATCGAAATCGCCGAACGGATCGAAATCGCCGAAATAGGCCTTGCCGGCTTTCAGGCGCTGATAGTCGCTGCGGCGCAGAACCTTGGTGCCGCACAGCGTGTCGGTATAGCGTTGATTGAGCAGCCAGGAGAACAGATAGGAAAAGATCTTGTTGGCGATCAAGTTGAGGAAGCGCATCGCGCCCTCGTCCATGGGATAGACCAGGCGCGATCCGTTGACGAACTCGCCCTTCGCCGACAGCAGCGCCTCGACGAATTTCGGAATCTGCTCCGGCGGCATGGTCAGGTCGGCGTCCAGAATGATCAGCACGTCGCCGCGCGCCGCATCGAACGCGGTGAAGACGGCGTCGGCTTTGCCCTTGCCCGGCTGGGGCATCACCTTGATGTCCCTGGAGGGATACGCCTGCCTGACCCGCTCCATCTCCTCGAAGGTGCCGTCCTGGCTATGGCCTTCGATGAAGATGATCTCGATGTCGCCGCAGAAGTCCGGCATCCGCAGGACAGCCGGCTCGATATTGCCGCGCTCGTTACGCGCCGGAACGACGACCGTGGCCGAGCAAAACTCCTCCCTCGCCCACCGGCTCGAGCGCGCGACCATATAGTGCCGGAGCGCCATCTGGCGGATTCATGTCCATGACAAGACGCAGGCCTCGTCGGGCCGGCTCGAATGACGATCTATCGCGACATCAGAAACCGCGGCGCGAGGCGCCGCAGACATAAAAATACACATAAAAAAGTCCCCCCGAACCTGCCGCTACTCAAGCGCAACTGCAGCGGGACTTCAACAGGAACGTCATCCGGCGCGCCAGAAATTCGGCCCCCGTTCAGCGACGATCCGATGCTGACCGAACGCGCCATATCGGCGCGGGCGAAGGCTAACGACCGCGCTGGACGTCTTCAGGTCGTCGTGAAAACCTCACCTCGCCGGTCGCGCCATTTTCGGCTTATCGCGATGAACGGCTCTTCGATGAACCGCCGGGATGTCCACGCCATCGGCGTGGTCAACAGCACGCCGATGACAATGCTCAACAGGATCGACAGCATGGGCCAGCCGTCGATGGCGCTGATGCGGACCGCAACGCTCAAGCCGATCATGTGGAAGAGATAGAAGCTGTAGGATATCCGGCCGTAGAAGCCGATCACCGGCTGACCCAGCAAACGAAAGCCGCGCTGCGGCTCCCCAAACGCGATCAGCGCGACCAGCAGCCCGGATGAACAGGCTTCGAGCAAGATGATCGGCGCGGTTTGCTTTTGCAGACCGCAATAGAGGAACAGGACACCGGCCACGACAGCCACCACCATCTGCCGATCGCCGATACCTTCCACGAGGCGGCGTCCCGAGAAGTGCAGCGTCACGCCAAGCACAAAAGCGTACAAAGGTGCGAGGTTCGTATAGCCGCCGAGCAGGTGCACATATGGACCGATGAACGACAGCCCGAACAGCACCGCGCTCGCCGCGATCAGGACGCGCGAGCCAAAACGCCGGCCGCCCAGGAAAGCCAGAACGATGACCGGTGTTGCGAAGCACTCCACCGTCATCGACCACATCGGCCCATTGATGTCGTGCCGGATCATCAGGGCGTTCAGCAGCACGTTGAAGGGCGAAAAATCAGGCCCGAAGCCCAGATAGAATCCGAATGCCCCGTGCAGCGCGGCCAGCAGCACTACGACCGCAATCGCCGCCGGAAACAGCCGGAGAATCCGGTGACGCAGGAATACCGCGATGTCGTCGTTCCGAGCCAGCGAGCGCGATAGCACGAAGCCGCTCAGCACGAAGAAGAGCACCACCGGCGCCATGCCTGTGACATAGGTGTCGGTGAATTGTCCGAACGCATGGTAGCCGACGACAGAAACCGCAGCCAGGCCACGCAACGACTCAAGTCTAGGCAGGAATTCGAGTTTTTGAACCACGGTCGTCCTGACATCCGAGGTCTGGATCCGCGTTCGCACTTAGCCACAACGCGGCACGTCATGGCAATCTATTGAAATAATCGCTTCGGGTCCGAGCCTGATCGCTGAAGGGCTGCGTCTGGGCGAGAATCCGTCCCTTTGCCATGAACCTGCCCGGTCCCCACTTCCGACAAATGTGCGTATGGGACCGCCCCCCGCGGAACCCAAGACCGCGGTTGTCGCCGCGCCGTCATGGATGTTGAAAGACCTGGGTCGGCCTCATGGAGCAGCGCAAATCTACCCCGGAGGGCCAGTCCGGCGCCCCGCCGGCTGTGACCATGCCCCCGGCCTGGATACAGCGTACGGCGCCGTATTCGCCGGACCGACGCGCCAAAATGCTGGAGCACATGGCGCGCACCAGATCGGTGCCGCAGCCCCAAGCCGCGAAGGACATTCTGGGCGACGCCTATGGCTACGCCGTCCTGTCAGCGATCGTCGCGTTCCTTTTGCAATTGCGCGTGCCGTTTTACTTCGGGGCGTTCATCTTCCTGACCGACGGCGAGCGCATCGAAAGCGCACTCGCAACGATCGGGATCCGGTTCGAGCCGGGAGCGATCGGACCCGAGATCGTCAAGGGCTTCGTCTCCCTGTTCGGATGGTTCGCGCTGCTCGTGTCGTTGCGGGACCTGGTCCCCGAATGGCTCGCAGCATGGATGCCTCCGGCCGAGCCGTCCTGGTCTCTCATCGCCGGCATTGCCCTTGCGGTCGTCATCGTCGAAGCGCTCGCGACACGCGCGATGCGGCGCGCGTTGCCATGGCTCGGATTGGAGATCAGGTGGGACAGCCTGACCTGGAAGGTGATGAAGCTCGCCTTGGCCATTGGCGCGCTGGTTTTGGTGGGGCTGCACGGGCCTGTCTGAATGCCACCGTTCAACTCGGACAAGGCGCCCGCAATGATGTGGTTGTGAACGCGCCCGCCCGATAGTCGGGACGTTTTGCCGCTTACCCCGGCACACTACCGACCCGGTCATTTACCGGAAATTTACCCCTGCTCCTGAGCGCCGGTATCATTTGCTTAGAATTTGATCGCTACCGTGGAATTACGGAGACAATCCGAAACACGATTGGGGCCCAATGTCCGTCGCAGAGTTCCTCAGGCAGCGAGCGGTGGAAGTAACCGTGAGCGGTAGCTATTCGCTGCATCGCTGGTACGATTGCGACGGCAAGCTGCGAAACTTCGCCTGCCGCACCAAGCGCGTCTCGCCCTTCCGCATGATCGTGGACGTGCCTGTCGTCGGCAAGATCGGCGAGCGCGTGACCTCCTATTTCCAGGATTTCGGCGAATTCCAGTGCACCATCAGCGCGACGCTGAAATCGGGCTTCCTGATGGAGCTCGACATGACGCGGGCTCGCCGCGCCTGGATGTCGGAAAAGCTGACTTGGCTTGAAAAGAAGCAGAAGGACGACAGCATCGAGGAGCTGCGACGTGACGCACGCTTCGTTCCGCAGGGCTCGCACACATTCCTGACGGTTGCCGACGGCAGCATCCATCCCTGCTTCATCATCGACGTCTCCACGGCCGGCGTCGCGATCTCCTGCGAATACGACCCGCCGATCGGGACCCCGCTTGCGGTCGGCGCCTGCGTTGGACGCGTCATCCGCAAGTTCGACAATGGCTTTGCGGTGAAGTTCACCGAGAAGCAGGACCGGGACGACCTCGTCCGCCTGGTCGTGCGGCAGGCCGTGCCGCAGCCGGCCTGAAGCCGGCCAAAGCAATTCGTACTGCTGCCCTATCGCGGCCCCATTGCGGGATCAGCTTTTAAGGGTCCGTGCCGCGTGCCGGGCGTCATTTGCAGACTTGCGATCGGGGGACCGGATGGCAGTCGACAAGACCACAGTTGATAAGATCACAGTCGATAAGATCACCTGGGACAGGGTCGGCCGGGTCACCGAGCCCGGGCGCTACATGTACACGTTCGGCTGGCTCACGATTACGGCCGGCGATCTCGATATCTGGAAGCAATATCCGCAAGCTGCCTTCACGCTGCTTGCGCACCATGTCGAGGCCGACGAGACCGTCGGCGAGGAATTCCACCTCGGGGCCTTCGACATCACGCCAGATGCTCCGCCGCCATTCACGACCCACTGAGGGTGGAAGCCTGCGAGTTGCCCCGAGCAAGGTAAATTTCCGCCTCTGGACTCGCCGCTTGCGCACGTGCATCGTGAATCGAAGAAACCCGCACATTGCCTTGATTTGATTTATCAATCGCGATCCGGTGACGGGCGCGCAGCCGTTACGGTCGACGTCGAGGTGATTCTGTCATGCAATTGATTGCGCTCATATTCTACACTTTGGGGCCCTGATGAACGCCAGCTGTCGCCCTTGTTAAGCAACAGGACAGCAGGCGCATGACAGATGGTCGCATCGGGAAACGTAGATAAGCGGACCAAGGGAACCTATTTTCGGCGCCGATGTATCTGATTGAAGCGTTACCCACCGTCATCGGAACGGCCGCCATCGCCCCGGCGCTGCTGATGTTGTGGCTTGTCATTGCCGCCGAGGAACGCCCCGGGCCGCCGGCCCAGGTCTGGACCGCCTTCCTGCTTGGCGCGGCCAGCATCTCGCTGCTGGGTCTCGCCCGGGCCCCCTTCGCCAAGATGGTCGCGGCGCCCGACAATCCGTGGGCGGCACTCGCCATGCATTCGGTCTTCGGCGTCGCGCTGCCCGAGGAGGCGGTAAAGGTGATCGCCATCGTGTTGGTCTCCTCGACCAAGCGGCGGACCTTCGCCAACCCCATGGACACCGTGGTCTATGGCGCTGCCGTCGGCCTCGGCTTCGCGGCCTACGAAAACCTCGCCTATCTGGTCCAGCATGCCGAGATGTGGCGGTCGCTGGCGGCGCTGCGCAGCGTTCTCACCGTGCCGTTCCATGGCGCGCTCGGCATCATTGCAGGCGCCTATCTGACGATCGCGCGCGCCGGCACGGCGCTAGGCGCGAACCGCCATCATCGGGACTGGTCCCGCCTCTCAAGCCGCCTCCTGATTTTCGCAGGCCCGCTCGCCCTGCATTCGGCCTTCGACTTCCCGCTGCTCGCGCTTCAGCACTTGCCGGATCTCGATCCCACCTTGCGGATGTGGCTGGGCGCCGCAAGCCTGCTGATCGGCTTCAGCTCGATCGCCTTTGCCATGCGCCTGGTGCGGCGCGTCGCGCGCCATCACGCGCCCCGCACCGATATCGCGCGGGAGCGGCTCAGCCAGCTGCGCCGGATGTGGGCGCTGTGGCTCGCCGGCGGCGGCGTCGGCTTCCTCGGCCTCGCCTTCGTCCTGACCTCGATCCACCACTGGCTCATCAACCCCGAGCGCAATCTGACGCTGGCGCTGATCCCGATCGGCTTCGTCTCGATCCTGCTCGGCCTTGCGCTGCTGGTCGTCACGACCGCGATCTACGTTCTCGGCCGCAACCGCATCCGCACCAGTGGCGAAGGTTTTTCGTCAGCGCACGGCGGCGGTTGATCCGCGGGATGGCAAGCATGGCGTGTGCGTACTAGATTGAGCGCACATCTTTCGATCTGGAGCTTGCCGATGACATCGCCCGATGAGTTTTCACGGATGCAATCCGCGATGAGCCAGGCGGTGAAGGCACATTGGAAGGCCTTTCTGTTCGAAGGCATCTTGCTCGCCGTTCTCGGCATCGCCGCGCTGATCCTGCCGCCGCTCGCAAGCCTTGCCATCACGATCTTTCTCGGCTGGATGTTCCTGATCAGCGGCATCGGCGGATTGATCGTGACCTATTGGGCGCGCGCTACGCCGGGCTTCTGGTGGTCGCTGATCTCGGCGGCGCTGGCCGTGCTCGCCGGCATGCTGCTGTTAGCACGGCCGATGCAAGCCGTGCTGACGCTGACCATCGTGCTCGGCGCCTACTTCCTCGCCGAGGGCGTCACCACCATCATGTATGCGCTGGAGCACCGCCGCGAGCTGAGCGGCCGCTGGTCCTGGCTGCTGATCGCAGGCCTCGTCGATATCGCGATCGCGTTCATGGTGATCGCGGGACTGCCCAGTTCGGCGGAATGGGCCATCGGCGTGCTGGTCGGCATCAACCTGTTGTTCGGCGGCGCCACCCTGATCGGCATGGCCCTGGCGGCGCGCAAAAGCAACAGTTGAGGCGCCTCAAAGCCCCTGACGCCGATTGGGGGGTGACAACCCTCCGACGGCGCGCTATATGGCCGGCCATGATCACCGTCGCCACCAGCTATTTTTGGTACTTTAGCTACGACAGCTCGCTGGCGGCAGGAGGATCGCGCTCAATCTGAATATTGAAGCAAACGTCCGAACAGCCGCCAGACCTGGCGGCTTTTTTATTGGCCGGCAGGTTCGAGAAACAGACAGGAGCCCGCCGTGCTGAGCACGACCGATGATCTTCGTATCCGCGAACTGAAAGAGCTGAGCACGCCTGAGGATGTGATGCGGGAGGTCCCGCGCACCCTCACGGCCACCCGCGTGGTGATGGCAGCGCGCAACGCCATCCATGCCATCCTCAACGGCCAGGACGACCGGCTTCTGGTCGTCGTCGGCCCCTGCTCTGTGCATGATCCCAAGGCCGCGCTCGAATATGCCGAGCACCTCGCCGCCCTGCGCGAGGATCTCGCCGACCAGCTCGAGATCGTGATGCGGGTCTATTTCGAGAAGCCGCGCACCACGGTCGGCTGGAAGGGCCTGATCAACGATCCGGATCTGGACGGCAGCTTCGACATCAACAAGGGCCTGCGGCTCGCACGCAACGTGCTCTCGGCCATCAACAATCTGGGCCTGCCCGCCGGCGCAGAGTTTTTGGACATGACGACGCCGCAATACATCGCCGACCTCGTGTCCTGGGCCGCGATCGGCGCGCGCACGACCGAGAGCCAGATCCATCGCGAGCTGGCCTCGGGGCTGTCCTGCCCGGTCGGGTTCAAGAACGGTACCGACGGAAATGTGCGCATCGCGGCCGACGCGGTGAAGTCGGCCTCGCATCCGCATCATTTCATGGCGGTGACGAAGCTCGGCCGCTCGGCGATCGCCTCGACCGCCGGCAACGAAGACTGCCACGTCATCCTGCGCGGCGGCAGCAAGCCGAACTACGATGCGGCGAGCGTCGCGGCGGCCTGCAACGATCTGGCGAAATCCGGTGTCGCGCCGCTGGTGATGGTGGATGCAAGCCATGCCAATTCGAGCAAGCAGCCGGAAAACCAGCCGCTGGTCACGGCCGATATCGCCGGCCAGATCTCGGGCGGCGAGAACCGCATCATGGGCGTGATGATCGAGAGCAATCTCGTCGCCGGCCGCCAGGACGTGGTGCCGGGCAAGCCGCTGACTTACGGCCAGAGCATCACCGACGGATGCATCGATTGGGCGACCACGGCAACCGTGCTCGAGCAGCTCGCCGATGCGGTCGAGATCCGGCGCAACACCGCGCGCGCCGGATTGCACGAGCGCTCCGCTTAACCGCGGCAACAGGTGGGCGGGGCGATGCTGTTCGCGCCCTGCCCGCCGCGCCGCAGATGTGGTCTAGCAGCCGCGGCAGATGCTCTTGATCTTCTTGTCGAGCAGAGCATCTTCCTTGTTCACGGGATTGTTCGGATCGCTCAAATTCTTCTCGTTCGGCACGTCGCCCGCGCGCGGCTGGCGGTGCCCCACCGGCGCCTGCGGCAGCGTTCCCGACGAGGCGCCGCCTGAGGTCGACGATCCCTTGGTGCCAGTCTGCGCAATCGCCGCGCCGCCAAGCAAGATCGCGAGCGATGCTGCCACGATGATCTTTTTCATGTCCGATCCTCCATTCCTCAAACCGGCGTTCTCTGGGCCGCTCAAGCCTCGGGCGGATAGAGATGAACGTCGCCGCAATAGTCAACGATACGATAGCGCGTTTCCGAGGCTGCATCACGTGCATCGGCTGCGGTATTTTGCTCCGCCAACACATAATTCGGCCCGACCGGCGACTTGCCGGCGCCGCCTGGTATGTCGATGACGTAGTCCGGCTGACACAGTCCTGACACCCGCCCACGCAATTGCCGCATCAACTCCTGCCCCTCTGCCAGCGTCGTGCGCAGATGCGCAGTGCCTGGCGCGAGATCGCCATGATGCAGGTAATAGGGCTTGATCCGGCACTCGACGAACGCCCGCATCAAATCCGACAGCGCCGCGACATTGTCATTGACGCCGCGCAACAGCACGGACTGGCTCACCATGGGAATCCCGGCGTCGACCAGCCGCGCGCAGGCGGCGCGGGCCGGTCCCGCCAGCTCGCGCGCGTGGTTGGCATGCAGTGCCACCCATGTGGTCGCGCCCTCGACCTTCAGCGCCGCGACCATGTCGTCGCTGATCCGCGCGGGGTCGGCCACCGGCACGCGGGTGTGAAGGCGGATGATCTTGACGTGATCGATGCCGGCGAGATCGGCCATGATCTCGCTCAGCCGGCGCGGCGACAGCATCAGCGGATCGCCGCCGGTCAGGATCACCTCCCAGATCTCGCTATGCCCGCGGATGTAATCGATCGCGGCGCGATAGGCGCTGTCCGAGAGCGCATTCTCCTTGCCGGGTCCGACCATCTCGCGGCGGAAGCAGAAGCGGCAATAGACTGCGCAGACGTGAACGAGCTTGAACAGCACGCGATCGGGATAACGATGCACGATGCCTGATACCGGCGAATGCGGGTGGTCGCCAATCGGATCGGCGCTCTCGCCCGGTTGCATCTCGAGCTCCGCGGCGGTCGGAACGAACTGCCGCGCGATCGGGTCGTCGGGATCCGATTCGTCGATCAGCTCGACCAGCGCCGGCGTGATCGCGACCGCATAGCGCGCGGCGACGCGTTCCAGCGCCGGCAGCGCCGTGACAGGCGCGAGGCCCGCGGCCACGAGCTCGGCTGGCTCACGCAATGTCCGTGCAAGATTGGTCTTCGTCATGTCTCTCCCGCAGGCGGGGTCCACACCACCTGATCAATCCGTGTTGCGCCGCTCGCCAGCATCACCAGCCGGTCGAAGCCGAGCGCGACGCCGCTCGCCTCCGGCATTTGGGCCACCGCAGCCAAAAAGTCTTCGTCCAGCGGATAGGCCTCGCCGTAGCGGCGCTGCTTCTCCGCCATGGACTCCGAGAAGCGCTGGCGCTGTTCCTCGGCGTCAGTGAGTTCGCCAAAGCCGTTGGCAAGCTCGACACCGCAGGCATAGACCTCGAACCGCTCGGCGACCCGCGGGTCCCCGGCAGTCACCCGCGCCAGCGCCGCTTCAGGAGATGGGTATTCGAACAGAATGGTCAAACGCCCCTGCCCCAGATGCGGCTCGACATGCTCGACCAGGACCTTGCTGAAGATGTCCGACCAGGTGTCGTCCTCGGCGACGCGGACCTTTCCGGACGCCGACTGGGCGAGCGCGGCACGGTTACCCTCGTTGCCCGAGATTGTCGACAGCAGGTCGATGCCGGCGAAGCGCTCGAAGGCGCCCGCGACCGTCAGCAGCTCTGGCTCGGCGAAGGGGTCGGCGGTCCGGCCCCGGAACGCGAAGGTCCCGATGCCGGTCGCCTGCGCGGCGTGGGCGATAACCACCACAGTGTCGGCCATGATGGCATCGTAGGGGGCGCCCGCCCGGTACCATTCCAGCATGGTGAATTCGGGCAGATGCAGGTCGCCGCGCTCGCGGTCGCGGAACACCCGGGCGAACTCGAAAATCCGCTCTTCGCCGGCAGCCAGCAGCTTCTTGCAGGCGAATTCGGGCGAGGTCCGCAGGTAACGGCTAGCCCGGCTGCCATCGGGCCGGATGAGCTCGGTCCGGGGGGCGTGCAGATGGGTCTCATTGCCCGGGGAGACCTGGAGGACCGAGGTTTCGACCTCGACAAAGCCCTGCTCGGCGAAAAAGCCCCTGAGAGACCCGGTAATGGCTCCCCTGGCCTGGAGGAACGGCCGCCGGTCGAGGTGGCGCCCTGGCGTCCAGAATGGCGAAATCGGCTTGTCCCCAGCCATTAACCGATCGCCCCTTCCCCGAGCAGAATGCTAGCATCCATCGGCAAAATCAGCCCCCTCCACATTTGCGAACATAACCTGAGGATTCCTGGATAGGGCTACCACAGCCCTGCGCCTTCTAACCAAGCCTCAATTTGAACGACCGGCGGGTCTTCCTGTCCGGCCTCTCAGTGAATGTGTGACGGTGCCATCGCCGCGGTATGATGTAGCAATCGCCGGTGATGACCGCAGATCGCGCATCGCGATCGGCCCCCCGCGGGAATTTCAGCCAAACTCCGTCATCCTTGCATTTGGTTGCCGGTCGCGACGCTGGCCCGAAAGATCGAGGCCGGCGTGAGGTACCAAAGTAGGAAGAGAGCTCCTGCCCCGTTCGTCAGGAGCATGGTGGTGAGCGGAACGTTGAGAAAGCTTTGCAGCACGATCCCGCTCGAGATGATCACAAAGCGCGGTGGCAGGTGCGAGGAGAGAGCGTTACCGAATGCGACCACGAGGCCACACGCCAGCGCGGCTAGCGGCGCCAAGATCAGCCCGACGGAAGCGATGCCTTCGGTGGCAAACAACGAGGCGTTCAAAGTGCCGATGCCGTACGCCTTGGCCAAGATAACCGCCAGAGGCTCTGAATATGGGCAACTCACGTACGGTTTCAGCCAGGAAATCTGGCAGAAATAGGTGAGCGGGTTTCGCGAAAAGAAGTCATTGTAAATGTCGAGCGAGAACGCAGGGACCGCCAGCATCCGAAAGTTGGCGATGCTGAAAATGAAATTCATCTGATGATAGTCGAGCAGTCCGCGTTCTATGAATACCACGGTTGCTAGCCCCGCCAGCATCGGCAGGAGCAAGGACAGGATGACCATTGCCCTCATCTCAACGAAGAGAGAGAGGATCGTCAGAAAGATGAGCCACGCAGGCGCCAGCAGGGTGAGCTTGAGCAGGCTGACCGGATAGAAGAGCAACAACAGCACGGCTGCACCAGCTGCGGCGCTCCAATTCCTTCGAAAGACGAACAGCGTGAACGCAAACGGCAGTAGAGCACCCGTGGTAATACCGACCCCGTAGCGGAGAACCCCGGGAAGTTCAATCTCGCTGCGGTAGTTGTAGATATCTTGGATGCCGATGACGCGGAAATGGTAGGTTGAAGCCCAAACAAGAATGAGGCCGCTCACGGCCATGATGCCGAACAGCAGCCTGCTCAAGGCGGATTCCGACAACTCGGGCGGCCTGGGGATTTTGGGCGTGACAAAGATCGCCGGGATGAAGAACGCGATCGCGCTGAAGAATATAGAGAGTGCAGCTAGTCCCTTATTGTAATGAAACGTAGAGAATGTTGCCAGCCATGAATATTCCAGCAGGGTGGTGAACAGATAGAAACTGAGGGCATACCCGAAGCTGACCCGGCCGACTGCAAAGAGCAACGAGAGGGCTGCCAAGGGCAACGTGGCGGCAATCGCCTTCGGAATCAACTCTGGATCATATCCGGTGACTCCAAGGTAGGAGTAATATCGCTGCACAAAGAAGAACGAGACACAGCACGCAATAGCGTAAAAGACCAGAAGTGACACGGTAAGCCATTTACGGCCACGACGCGGCAGATTCGGCCTAACGAACGCATCGAAATCATCAAACCTAACCACTCGGCCGCTAACGATAGCATCGATCGAGCCGTCAGGTCCAAACTTGTAGGCAACGCCATCATAGTAGCCATCAGGCCTAAAGCCGCTGAGGCCAGGGTCCTTTGTCGTTCCTGCGGAAACTTTCATCGCGCCAGCTTGCCAGAGGTCATTAGCCGCGCGCAAGTCACCAGTAACGCCCGATCAATGCCATCAAGCAGCGACCATAAGGCTGGTGACCACGATGTCGACTGCGACCACCGGATCCGTTCACGACTGCGCTAGCTTCTCCAAAGCCCGCGATTTGGCTCTGGCACCGTCGACGTAATCATAGGCCGCTCGACACTCTCCCAATCATTGTCAAGCCACCGGCGCGCGACCCGCACACTAGATCGATGACGCGCACCGAGCGCCCACAGTTCATCTGATACGGACTCCACGAGCTGACGCCTGCCACCGGAAACTTCTGTTCCGGCACTTCATCATCGGCTGTTAGTCGGGCGCACGCCACGAAGAGCGATCAGGTGAGCTGGGCCATGTTCGACCTGAAGAGCCAGATCATGCCGAGGTGGCCCCAGGGTGTCGCCGAGACGCGCAAAAACACCACCCCCCTTTGCCCGCGGGCGGGTTTATCCCACCGGCGTCGCTGGCGCCGCCTTGACCGGCCAGGCAGGAAGCCGGTGCACCGCCTTGATGCTACGGGGCGTTCCAGCATGGGAAGCCCGCAATCGGTTGGAATGTCGATCGAAATGACGCGGCGGGGCTTACGCGCACCGGCAGGTCGGCTGGAGAACGCCGCGGAAGCGAGGAGCATTACAATAAACTACCGGAAAACTACCGGAGAAAAATAAGCTGTTGTAACAACAGTGAAATTGACTATGAGGCTCAACTCAGTATGTTGCGGCCCGAAACGGGCGCCGAGGTCTGATTTGAGGCCCCAAGTCCCCCATCGATTTGACCACGTCCTGGCCGGAGCCGGGCCAAGCAAGCAGGAAATATAGCTTTGAGAGTCATCGCCAGTTCTATTCGCAAAGGCAACGTGATCGAGCAAGACGGAAAGCTCTATGTCGTCGTGACCGCCGAGAACATCCATCCCGGCAAGGGCACGCCGGTCAGCCAGATCGAAATGCGCCGAATCTCGGACGGGGTAAAGATCTCCGAGCGCTACAAGACCACCGACCAGGTCGAGAAGGCCACGATCGAAGAGCGCAACTTCACCTATCTCTATGAAGACGGTGACGGTTTTCACTTCATGAACCCCGAGACCTATGACCAGGTCCAGGTCTCCAAGGACGTCATCGGCGACGCTGCGGCCTATCTTCAAGAAGGCATGACGGTCAAATTGTCGACGCACGACGTCAACGTGGTGTCGATCGCGCTGCCGCAGCGCGTGACACTGGAAGTGGTCGAGACCGAGCCGGTGACCAAGGGCCAGACCGCTTCGTCCTCCTACAAGCCGGCGGTGCTCTCCAATGGCATCCGCACCACCGTGCCGCCGCACATCGCCGTCGGCACCCGCATCGTGGTGATGACCGAAGACGGCTCCTACTCCGAGCGCGCGAAGGACTAAGCGGGCGATCGAAACAGGTGGCCGCCGGGGGGCGAGACAGTGGCTAGGAAAGATTTCCGCTTCGTCTCGCTTTTTCTGGCGTCGCTTTCGCTCCCCTTCGCAACGCCGCTCGCCGCGGACGAATTCCGCAGCCCCTCACTCACAGCCCTGCGCGTCGATTGGCGCGCAGCGCTCGACCAGCTCCGCACCGAGATCAATAGCCGCCCGCAGGTCGCCGGCGACTTCATCTTCGTGCCGCGCCGTTCGGTGCCGCGCTTCGATCCGCGCGCAATGCCGGCGCTGGTGCAGCTCAACGCGGTCTCCTCGCAGTTCTTCACCGGCATTGCCCGCAGCTCCGTTCCCGTGCTGCTGCCGTTCGATGCCGCCACCTATCTCGAGGCGCAACGCAGCGGCGCACAGGCCCCGCTGGCGCTGCCACGCTACCAGGCCGACTTCAACGCCGCCGACATGTTCGACGCGGGTCCCGCCGGCTACAGCGCAACTTTCTCGTTAGACCCCGGCGCCGGCGACGGCATGCCGTCGCGTACCTTCGCAAAGCCGGTCGAGGTGCAGATTACCGGATCCGCGCTCGTCTACGACATCGCCGATCCCGCCGGCGGCAAGGGCGAGCCGGTGAAGCCGCTAGCGACAATCTACCCGGACCTGCGCAGATTCATCCGCGAAGGCTATGTGCGCTACGCCTTCACGCGCTTCGGCGCCGCCTATGTGGTGTCGATCCAGTGCCTGGACAGCGTCGCGAAGCCGCGGCGGCTCGCCTGCAAGGAAGCCTCCCCCGTTGCCGAGCGCTTCCTGAAGGCCCTGCACATCGCTGGCGGCCAGCGCATGCGGCCCCTGATGGACGTTGCCTCTGATCTGATCGATCGCGCGGCCGCTCGTTCGGCGGATTTCAGCTACCGGCCGAGCGGCGACATCATCCCGAACACCGGCTATCGCAAACAGGGCGGCCACCCCGATGCGATGGCCTATGCGCAGATCCGCTTCCCGCTCGAGAGGGCACCGGCCTTCGTGCATTCGCAATCCTACGCCAGCCGCGACAAGGACGATCGCCCGACCGCCTATCCCTGGCGCGACAATTTCTGCGAGTCGCGCAGCTTCGAGGTCTGGCAGTGCGGCGGCGGCTATGGCCACCAGGGCGAGGACATCCGCGCCGCCGACTGCCCTTCTCCAGGTGACAGCCGCGAGCCCTGCGATCACAAGCAGCGCGGGGTCGTTGCCGTGCGCGACGCCGTCGTGATCCGTGCCTCCAAGGACCAGGCTGCGACGCTGGAGGTCAACAGCCGCACCGAGCACATCCGCTTCCGCTACATGCACATGAATCCGCAGGCGTTGAACGCCGACGGAGTGCTCAATGGCCGCATCGTCGCCGAAGGCGAGAAGATCGGCGTGATCTCGAACTATCTCGATCACCCCGCGGGTACGTCGATGCACCTGCATTTTGACGTCCAGGTGTTCACCCGCGACGGCTGGATCTGGGTCAGCCCCTACGTCACGCTGGTCTCGGCCTATGAGCGCCTGATCCGCGCCCGAGGCCGCGAGGTGGGCCCGGAGATCGCAAGCACCCCGCAGCCCGTCGCACACACGCTGCCCGAGGATGTCATCAAACCCGATCAGCGCGAGGGATCGAGCAGCGAAGAGAACTGAGCGGGCACCGTCGATCGTAACTCGGATGAGCGAAGTGGCATCCGGGTTACGATAAGCCAGCTAGTCCAGATACGTCGTGAGCTGCGCACCCTCATCCGCCACGAACACGGCGATCAGTTCGGCCGGTTCCGTGGTGCTGGCGTTGGCAGAGACCAGATGCGTCCCTCCCGGCGGCTCGAAGAAGGACTGACCGACACCGAATGTCTCAACCGGGCCGCCCCCGAGCTGGGAGCGGATCTCGCCCTTGGTAATGTAGGCCGTCACCGAGCCGGCATGCCGGTGCGGTCGCGAAAACCCGCCAGGACCGTAGAACACGCGCACGATGGTGACGCGCTTGCCCGGTACGTTGGGCAATGCGTAGGAGCCGATCGGCTCGACCTTGTCGAGCGGCGAGCTTTCCGCGGCGGTGGCGCAGAGCGGAGCGAGTGCGCCCGATACGGCGTCCATCGTCACCGGCAGTACCTTGCCGATCGCAAGCGCGCAGGCGAGCCCGCCGACGACGGCCAGCGCCATCGAGCGCAATGGCACAGGGCGCGGCATAGTGGCCAAATTCATTGCAGTCATGACAACCTCCCCTCGTAGCAATCAGGACGCCGCGGCATTCACCTGCCGCTTCGCCGGCGTCCAGCGGAAGGCCGCGCCAAAACGGTTCCAGACGTTGATCGAGGCGACTGCCGACGTCAGGTACATCAGTTCGGTCTCGGAGAATTCGCGCTGCACCTCATCATAGACCTCGTCGCCGAAGCCGTCGGGCAGCAGGGTCAGTGCCTCGGCCCACGCCAGCGCGGCGCGCTCGCGCGCCGAATAGATCGGGGCCTCGCGCCAAACCGCGACCAGATGGAGCTTGTCCGCGGGCACGCCGAGCCGCTCCGAGAGAAGAACATGATGCTGCACGCAGAAGGCGCAGCCGTTGATCTGCGAGGCGCGCAGCTTGACGAGCTCGAGCAGCTGCTTGTCGAGGCCGGCCTTGGCCGCAACCTGTCCCAGTGCCAGCACCAGATCGTAGGCGTCCGGCGCAATCTTCTTGAAATCCTCGTACTCGCTGCGGGCGTGTGCCATTGCCGTTCACCTCGTGATATTATAAGAATACTTATATCTTATAAGAGCTCTTACATGGCACGCAAGCCTGCCGACATCACAAGATCGCAAACAGGACGGAAGACGTTCGGGCCAACCAAGGATGGCCCGGTACACGTGCCCGCCGCCGGCGAAGGCAAGCGCGGCGAGCAAGGCTATCTCGGCTATCTCCTGCGCCAGGCCCACGCCGCGGTGCGGCTGAAGATGGAACGCACGCTGGCCGACCTCGGCGTCACCTCGCCGCAATTCGCCGTGCTGACCATGCTGAACGCCTATCCCGGACTATCAGGCGCCGATGTCGCCCGCCTCACCTTCCTGACGCCGCAGACTGTCGGCGTCATTATCCGCAACCTCGAGCGCGACGGCGCGATCCTGATGACGCCGCATCCCGTTCACGGCCGCATCCAGCAATGGACACTGACACCGCGCGGCGCGACACTGCTGAAATCGTGCCGGGACCGTGTGCTCGAACTGGAGAAGCGCCTAGCGACGGGGCTCGACGGCAAGGCTGAAGTCACTGTCCGCCGTTGGCTTGCTAGCATCGCAGCCGATCTGCAGGACGAGACGTAGTCGCCTCCTCCGTCGCCGCCGTCACCTCCGTCGGCATCCCCGTAATCGGCGCAGGCTTAAAGTCGGGGCTTGAACCTCCCGAGAGGCTGCCCTATCCGCCCTTCAACGTTTTCTTAACTTCACCATCCGGCCACGCCTCACCAGCCGCGATGACCCGGACACGGGTTCTGTCCGCGGCATTCACCAACACATGCGAACTCATCCGGTCGCCGCTCGGCTCCAGTTGCAAATCGGTTTCAGGCTTCCAGCTCAGCGTTGTCGCGAGATCGCCGGCAAAAATCTGCCAGCACGATCCGTCGTCGAGCTCGACGACATGGCTTTCCGCATGCGCGCGTATCTTCATCACACCCCGAAATCTCGTTGAAAAAGGCGGGCCCGGAGGGGAATGCGGGACTGCGACGCTTTGTTCCGGGAAACAGACGTCCAAAGCTTGTTCCTGCTGTTCCAGGAACCGAGTCACAGGAGCCATGTTTCCCGCTACAATGCATGCATGAAACAAGCTGATTCCTCGGTCCGTCACACCCGCCGCACCCTGCTGCAATCGACGCTTGGTGCAGCGGCTCTGCTCGCCTTGCCGACGAGCGTCTTCGCCTCGCCGCCCGGCTTCGACGAATGGCGCGAAGGTTTTCGCGCGCGGGCGCTGGCCAAGGGTATTTCGGCTGCGACCTGGCAGCGCGCGATGGCGCGGATCGAGCCCGACATGAGCGTATTCAAGCAGATGCGCAACCAGCCCGAATTCCACGAGCAGGTCTGGCAATACATCAACCGCCGCGTCTCCGACTGGCGCATCATCAATGGCAAGATCGCGCTGAAGAACAACGAGGCGCTGCTCGCGCGCATCGAACGCGATTTCGGCGTCGAGCGCGGCACACTGCTAGCGCTGTGGGGCGTAGAGTCCGCCTACGGCGATCCGCTGGTGCAGCAGAACCACATGACACCGGTGTTTCCCTCGCTCGCCGCGCTCGCCTGGAACGAGCCGCGCCGCAAGGCCTATTGGGAGACCGAGCTGATCAACGCACTGCGCATCGTCGACAAGGGTTGGAGCACGTCCGAGGAGATGCAGGGATCATGGGCCGGCGCGATGGGGCATTCGCAGTGGATGCCGGAGGTCTGGCTCAATGTCGGCATCGACTATGACGGTGACGGCAAGGTTTCGCCGTTCGGCAAGCCCGACGACGCGCTGGGTTCGACGGCAAAATATCTCGTCAATCGCGGCAAATGGCACCGCGGCGAGCACTGGGGCTATGAGGTGCGCGCATCCGGCGAGATGAGCGGCAGCCGCACCTACGCGGCGTGGCAGGCGGCCGGCGTCACCCGCGCCGACGGCCAGCCATTCCCGCAACCGAATGCGACCGCGCAGATGTGGACGCCTGTTGCGGGCGGACCGACCTTCCTGCTCGGACCCAACTTCTATTCGGTGAAGAGCTACAATCCCTCGATGAATTATGCGCTCGCGATCTGCCATCTCGGCGACCGCTGCCTGGGTGCGCCGCCGTTCATTCAGCCCTTCCCCGGCTCCGAGCGCGTGCTGACGCTCGCCGAGGTGCAGGAGATGCAGACGCGGCTGACCAAGGCCGGCTTCGATACCGGCGGCACCGACGGCCGCGTCGGCAACGACACCATGAAGGCAATCAAGGATTTTCAGCAGCGCGCCGGGATCACGCCCGCCGATGGTTATGGCGGGCTGAAGGTGCTGGCGAAGCTGCGGCAGGGATCGTAGACGGCCTCAGTGCCGGTACTGCGGCTCTTCCGCATCGAGCTGGCGGCGGATTGCGGCGAGATGCAGTCGCGCGGATTCGGAATCGCCTTCGCGCATCTGCTTGTAGGTTTCGGCCGCAATCGCGGGATCGACCGGCAGCACCTTCCGTCCGGTCGACATCGCCAGCACCTGCACCTCGGCGGCGCGTTCGAGGTAGTAGAGATCGTCCCAGGCTTCCGCAATCGTCGGCGCCAGCACCATCACGCCGTGATGCTTCATGAAGACGATGTCGGCATCGCCGACGGCTGACGCGATGCGCGCGCCTTCGCGGTTGTCGAGCGCGAGGCCGTTGTAATCGCGGTCGACCGCAGTACGGCCATAGAATTTCAGCGCGGTCTGCCCGGCCCAGATCAGGGGATCGCCCTCGGTCATCGACAATGCGGTCGCATACGGCATGTGGGTGTGGAAGGCGACCTTCGCGCGCGGCAGGCGCTTGTGCATCTCGGCGTGGATGTAGAACGCAGTCGCCTCGGGCTCGCCTTCGCCATCTAGCACGTGGCCGTGGAAGTCGCAGATCAGGAGTTTTGAAGCCGTCAGCTCGCGGAAGGCGTAGCCGTAGGGGTTGACCAGGAAGAGATCGTCATGGCCGGGCACCACGGCCGAAAAATGGTTGCAGATGCCTTCCTCGAAACCATTGCGCGCGGCCATCCGGAAACAGGCGGCGAGATCCTCGCGCGCAGTGCGGATCGCATCGGTCGCGAGGTCCGGCCGGTTCGAGCGGACGGGCGCGGGTGAGGAGGCGTGAAGGCTGTGCGCCATGGCGAAGGAGACCTCTTTCGGGCAGGAGACGCCAGCGTTTTACAGGGCCGACGCGCGCGGGTCAGCCCCTGCGACCGCCACCCTGCCCTGCGCGCCTCACGCCCGCCGCGGCACGCCGCCGGCATTCATGCCGCCGTCGATGACGAGCTCGCTGCCTGTGACGTAGCGCGAGGCATCTGAGGCCAGATACAGCACGCCGGAGGCGATCTCCGCGGCCTGGCCTGCGCGACCAAGCGGGGTTGCGACCTTGGCGCGCTCCTCTGGATCGATTGGCGCGTTCTGGCCTGCGCCCGTCGCCCCGGTCGGGATCTTGCCCCAGATCGGCGTGTCGATGATGCCTGGATGCACGGAGTTGACACGGATGCCGTCGCCAGCCGCCGCGCACTCCATCGCGATCGATTTGGCGAACAAGCGCACGCCGCCTTTGGTTGCCGAATAGGCCGACAGCCCCGGCGCGCCGCGCAGGCCCGCCAGCGAAGACATCATGACGATCGAGCCGCCGCCATGCTTGCGCATCAAGGGCAGGCAATGTTTGACTGAGAGAAACACGCCATCAAGATTGATCGCATTCTGCTTGCGCCAATCAGAGAGAGTCATGTCGACGATCGAGGGCACGGCAATGCCGATACCGGCATTTGAGACCATGATGTCGAGCCGGCCGTAGCGCTTCGCGATCTCTGCAACAATCTCGATCCAACGCTCCTCTCTGGTAACGTCCTGCTCCAGGAAGATCGCCTTGCCGCCGGCCTTGGCGATGCGCTTGGCAAGCTCGGGACCGCGCAGCACGTCGATGTCGGTCGCGATGACGGTCGCGCCCTCGCGCGCGAACAGCTCGACGATGGCTTCGCCAATGCCGGACGCGCCGCCCGTCACCAGCGCGACCTTGCCCTCAACCTGCCCCGCCATGTTCACTCCCTTTCTTCTTGTTGTTTGCGGCCGTTACCTGATCACGGATGGCCCCTGGTCCGGTAGTGCGACGTCCACGACGCGAAACTGCACGCGCTCGGCGCCCTGGTAGCGATCGACCGACAGCGAGCCCGCGACATGCAGCTGCTGGCCGCGATTGGCAACAAGCGCATTGCCGAGCTTTTGCCCGACCGAACGGAACGCGATGCCATTGACGATGGCGCCGTCGCCCGACTTGAAGCGCAGCCTCAAATGCGCCTGTCCGACCTCGTCGGCAAAGACGAGCTGATGCGCCGGCAGCGCCAACACGGCTTCCGGATTGCCGCTGCCGAACGGACCTGCGCGGTTGAGTGTGGCCGCAAGCTCCGTCGTTACCGCCCGCGCAGAGATCGCGCCGTCGATGTAGAGCTCATTGACGTGACGGGCCTCGGCGACGTCTTGCGCCAGCGCGTTCTCCAGATAGGCGCGGAATTCGGCGAGCTTCTCCTTTCGAAGTGTCACGCCAGCAGCCATCGCGTGACCGCCGCCCTTGAGCAGGATGCCGTCGGAGACCGCCTGCCGCACCGCCTTGCCGAGATCGACGCCGGCGATTGAGCGGCCCGAGCCGGTGCCGATGCCGCCGGGCTCGAGCGCAATCGCAAAGACCGGCCGCGAGAACTTCTCTTTCAGGCGGGAAGCGACGAGGCCGACCACGCCGGGATGCCAGCCTTCGGACGCGGTGACGATGATGCCGAGCTTGTCTTCCAGCCCGATCGAGGCGAGCGCCTCGGCTTCGGCCTGCGCTTCGGCGGCCTGCTCGATGACGCGGCGCTCGCTGTTGAGACGGTCGAGTTCGGCGGCGATCCGCGCGGCCTCGACGTTATCGCCTTCCAGCAAAAGCCGCACGCCGAGATCGGCGCGGCCGATGCGGCCGCCCGCATTGACGCGCGGTCCCAGCATGAAGCCGAGATGCCAGGCCTCCGGCGGGCCGTTGAGCCGTGCCACGTCCATCAGCGCGGTATGCCCGACATGGTCGCGCCGCCGCATCGCGATCAGACCTTTGGCGACGAAGGCGCGGTTCAGGCCGACCAGCGGCGCGACGTCCGCGACGGTGCCGAGTGCCACGTGATGCAGCACGCCGAGCAGATCGGGCTCGGGCATCTCCGCGTTCCAGAAGCTGCGCTGGCGCAGCTCGCGATTGACCGCGACCAGCGTCACCAGCACGAGGCCGACGGCGGCGAGATGGCCGAGGCCGGAGAGATCGTCGAGCCTGTTCGGATTGACCAGCGCATCCACCTCCGGCAGCTCCGTGCCGGCCTGGTGATGATCGATCACGACGACGGACATGCCGAGGCGCTTGGCTTCGGCCAGCGGCTCGATGCTGGTGGTGCCGCAATCGACGGTGACGAGCAACGTGGCGCCCTTGGCCGCCAGCCCGCGGACCGCTTCGACGTTGGGGCCGTAGCCTTCAAAAATGCGATCGGGAATGTGGATCAGCGGATCGAGCCCGCAATGGCGCAGATGCCAGGCGAGCAGCGCTGCCGAGGTCGCGCCGTCGACGTCGTAGTCGCCGAAGATCGCGACCGTCTCGCCCTTCGCTGCCGCATCGGCGATGCGCTTTGCGGCGGCTTCCATCTCCGTCACCGTGAAGGGATCCGGCAGCAGCTTTCGGATGGTCGGATCGAGGAAGTCAGGCACCGTGTCGATGTCGACACCGCGGCCGGCCAGCACCCGCGCCAGCAATTCCGGCAGCTGATGGCGCTGCACGATGGCCAGCGCCGTGGCGGCGCCGCGTGCGTCCAGCCGGTTGCGCCAGAGCTTATCGGTGAGCGAACGCCCCACGCCCAGGAAGGCCTGGGGCATTTCGACGGGCAAGGCGCTGGCGGGGGGCGTCATGACGAGAGGCAATCTGTTGAGACTCCGAGGCCCGGACGATCACGCGAGGCGCCCGGTCACTGGCTTAAGGGGATTGGCCGGGAAACCCCGGGCATTTGCAACGGCCACGGCCCACAAAGCGGTGGATGGCTAGCCGACCGGCCGGAGTGACTATCATTTGGGCATTCCGCGGAATAGCAAATTAAGCAGGCGTTAGGTTGAATCTTAGAAAAAGACTCGTATTCGATCTGTAAGTGATTGTTCCGGGTTCGTTGCAGGTCAGGCCTCATTGCCAAGGGAAGTTCCCGATGTCTGCTGCGCTGGGTCTGAAAACCAAGCCGACCACCACCGAGCCCGCCGACGACGATTCCGACATCTCCGCGCTGATCAATCGCCTGACCGCGGAGGTCAACCAGATCGCGGTCGACAAGACCAAGTCGATCCAGCAGATCACCAACCAGATGAAGATGCTGGCGCTGAACGCGCTGATCGAGAGCTCGCGTGCCGGCGCGCAAGGCGCGGGCTTCGCCGTGGTGGCGCAGGAAGTGCGCGGCGTCGGCCAGCAGGTCGAGACCATCGCGCGCGAGCTCGAGACGCAGCTGACGAAACGCACCGGCGACCTCGTCGCCTCGATCGAGCGCATGAGCCAGCGGTCGCGCGGCGAGCGCATGATGGATCTGTCGCTCAACGCGGTCGAGCTGATCGACCGCAACCTCTATGAGCGCACCTGCGACGTGCGCTGGTGGGCGACCGATTCCGCCCTGGTCGATTGCGCGGCCTCGCCTGCGCCTGCCGCGGTCGCCCATGCCTCGCAGCGGCTCGGCGTCATCCTCGGCGCCTACACCATCTACCTCGACCTCTGGCTCTGCGACCTCGACGGCAACGTCATCGCCAACGGCCGCGCCGACCGCTTTCGCGTCGTCGGCCAGAACGTCGCCCACACCAAATGGTTTCGCGAGGCGAAGACGTTGCGCTCCGGCGACGACTATGTCGCCGGCGACATCGAGAACCAGCAGCTGCTCGGCAACGCGCAGGTCGCGACCTACTGCGCCAGCGTCCGCGCCGGCGGCCAGGCCAATGGCGCGCCGATCGGCGTGCTCGCCATCCATTTCGACTGGGAGCCGCAGGCGCGCGCCATCGTGCAAGGCGTGCGCGTCGGTGACCACGACAAGGCGCGCGTACTGCTGGTCGACTCGCATTTTCGCGTCATCGCGGCCTCCGACGGCCAGGGCATCCTCAGCGAGCGCATCTCGCTGTCGCTCAACGGCCAGCGCTCCGGCGTCTACCAGGACCGCTCCGGTGCGATGATCGCCTTCCACGCGACGCCGGGCTACGAGACCTATCGCGGGCTCGGCTGGTACGGCGTCATCGTCTGCGCTGCGTGAGGCTGGAGCCGGTCTGCCCGTTCGACCCCAAACCTTGAAAACAACCCCATGCACAGTAGCAGGAGGGTTGTTTTCATGATGGTTTTCGTTGTCGATCCGGCGGGACGAAAGCAAGTGCGCGATTTTTGTGTGTTGCCGTTTGACACGTCGGGCAAAACACCGGCATTCTGTGATGATGGCGTCGTTCGCAAGCCCCGGCCCACAGCGCTAGGCTCTGGCGATACCCTCCCCGGCCTGCTGCACTGTTGCAGCTCCAAGCGTCTGCGACGGTCGCTCTCCGAACATCGCAAGATAATATTGCGAGAACCGGCCGAGCTCGTAGAACCCCTGCTGCATGGCGACGGCTGCCACGGTCGTCGAACCGGGCGCGCTGTCGCGCAGGATGGAATGAACCGCACACAGCCGCTTGTGCCGGAGGAAGCTGACCGGGCCGAGGCTGAACACTTCTTGAAAGGCACGGTGCAAAGTACGCCGCGATACGCCGAGTGCCGCGCAAATCTCCGACACATGCACCGGGCGCGTGCCGACCTCGTCGAGATACTCCTCGACCCTGCGGATCAGACGCCGCGCTGAAGGCAGCCAGCCGGAGTCGTCGGGCGGCAGCGACGACATCACGTTGGCCGCCATGCATTCAACGATCGATCGCTTCCAGAAATCGGCGGTCGACGGCGTCAGGCTGCCATTGCGTGTGCGCAGATGCGACATGATCCGGACCAGGCGGCGCGTGGCGATCGCGCCGGTTTCGAGATCTGCCCGGAAATGGCCGCGGCTGCGCCAGGTGTCGGGGTCGCTCAGCTGCGCCGCGCCGCCAAACAGCGAGGGGACTTCGCTGAGATCCAAGCGCATCGCGGCGTAAGCCGAGGCTCCGTGGAAAACGCCGTCATGCTCGAGCAATGGCGGGATCACGAGCACGTCGTTGAGCTGCATGTCGAACGACCAGTGGGCAACGCGATCTTCGGCCGCCAGCAGCATTCCGACAATCAGCTTGTCGTCGCTGGAGACGCGCTGCGTGCGCATGCCGACGTTGAACGTGCCGATGCTGAGCGAGAAATCGCCGATGCCAACGTGAGACAATGTCCCGCGCAGCCGGCCGCGGCCGAGCTGCATCACGTCGACATGCGAGCCGTGGACGGCCTGATGAAGTCCTTCGAAACCGTCCAGCTTGCGCGACTCAACCAGAAGGAATTGCCCCATGGCTATACACTGTTACTGAAGCGCGACAATTCTGCGGCAAGCAGCGGTAAAATACCACTACAACGCGAGGTGGGTGGGACAAACGAACTTCGCGTTTTGAGGCAATAGCTATCGAAATCCGGCAGGCAAAATCTGCTGCCCCGCGCTATACTTTGAGGGATTTGCGACATGGGGCGTTAAGTCTCACGGGCCGCCCGTGGGTACTGGCACAAACTGCACATCACAGCCAGTCAATCTTCGGATACCGTTTGCAACCTCAGCGATATCAATCAAATGCGCTCTGCGGATGCCAGAGCGCACGCGGCAAGGTCTGTCGCGTGCTCGAAAACGTGCGCGCAAAGGAAAGAGATGTTGACGCAATGCCGCGTCAAAATCTTCGAGCGCCAAAAAAGAGGGGGACCAGACAATGCGTCCAACGTACCGGGCAATATGCCGTCGAAATCTGCTAAAGTCCGCGCTGTAGTGCCGGGTGGAGTACGCGTCGCGGAGTTTCCACTATGTTGCGGGCGGATCTGGATCACTGCGAGTGGTTGCCGGATGATGTGAAGACCGGCGAAATGGTCTTCATTCCCGGCGGAACGTTTCGCATGGGATCCGACCATCACTATCCCGAGGAGGCACCCAGCCATCGCGTCGCCGTCGATGGCTTTTGGATCGATCGCACGCCGGTCACCAATCGGCAGTTCAAGCAATTCGTCAACGACACCGGCCATGTCACTGAAGCGCAGATCGTTCCGGACCCGAAAGACTATCCCGGCGCGCTGAAGGAGATGCTGTACGCGGGATCGCTGGTGTTCTCGCCACTGCCGCGCATCACCGATCTCACCGACTGGAGCCAGTGGTGGTCCTTCATGCGCGGCGCCAATTGGCGCCACCCTTACGGGCCTAGCAGCAACATCAGGGGTCTCGACGACCATCCGGTCGTGCACGTCTCTTATAGCGATGCGGCGGCCTATGCCCGCTGGGCCGGCAAGGACCTGCCGACCGAAGCCGAATGGGAATTCGCCGCGCGCGGCGGCCTCGAGGCTGAGGAGTTCGCCTGGGGTGACGCGCTGATGCCCGGCGGCAAGCACATGGCCAATATCTGGCAGGGCAACTTCCCCGTCCAGAATCTCGGCGAGGATGGGTATGAGCGTACCTCGCCGGTCATGGCCTTTCCGCCGAACGGTTACGGCCTCCACGACATGATCGGCAATGTCTGGGAATGGACCGCCGATTGGTGGTCGGCCAAACACACGGCAGAAGCTGCAAAACCCTGCTGCATTCCGCAAAATCCCCGCGGCGGCCACGAGGACGCGAGCTACGACCCTCGTCTCCCCGACATCAGGATGTCCCGCAAGGTCCTGAAGGGCGGCTCGCATCTCTGTGCGCCCAATTACTGTCGCCGCTATCGCCCAGCCGCGCGCCATGCCGAGCCGGTCGACACCTCGACCAGCGATGTCGGCTTCCGCTGCGTCGTACGCATGCCGCTCGTCATTCACCGCGAACAAGAAGGATCTGAACCCATCGCTCGAAAGGACTGACGGAGGCGTCACGCAGCTCCGATGACCGGAGAGACAAGCAGCAAGCGGCAATTTCGCATCGGCTTCCAGACATCGATCATCACGGTGTTCGTGGGCGTGGTGCTGCTTGTTGGCCTGACCCTGGTCTATCTCAGCTTCGCGCGCGTGACTGTGATCACCAGGACGGCGGCCAGAGGCTTCATCGAGAAAGTGGCGCAGTTGGGTGCGGATCACGTCGACGAGCGGTTCAAGACTGTGCGCGACAATCTCGACATCCTGTCCGGCTTGCCCTCGATCCAGGAAGCCGACATCGTCGACAACGCGCGGCTCTACAGCGTGATGGCGGCGATGCTGCGCAACAATTCGCAGCTCTTCAATCTCTATGTCGGCTATGAGGACGGCTCGTTCATCGAGATGGACGTGATCGACCGCGCCAGGCCGGCGTTCCGGGCGGGGCTGAAGGTCGATCAGGATGCAGCGTTCCGGCTGGTCGTGATCTCGCGCACGGCCGGCAGCGCGCCGGTCACGAAATATTTGTCGGAGAACCTGATCCAGGTTGCGGAAGTCGCGGGATCCGCCGGCTATGACCCGCGCCAGCGGCCCTGGTATGTCGAGGCGTTCAAGAACGACAAGACGCTGCTGACCGGACCTTACGTGTTCTACGCCACGGGCGAGCCCGGCTACACGCTGCGGACGCCGCTGAAAGAAGGCCGCCGCGGCGTCGTCGCCGGCGACGTGCTGCTGAACCGATTCGAGGACATGCTGGCGGAGCAGAGGCTCGGGCAATCAGGGCTCGCGTTCCTGTTCAACGATGCCGAGCGGATCGTCGGCCATCCCGAGATGACCCGCCTGATGGCGGAGATCCCGGAGCGGCAGAACGACCTGCCTCAAATCGGCGCGCTCAAGCTGCCCGCGCTGGCCCCGATCATCCGCTCCTGGCGCAACAGTGGGCCGGCGCAGCAGTTCTTCGACGATTCCGCGGGCCGGACCTATATCGCGGCGGTCCACCGGCTCGATACGGCCGGCTCGGCCAATATACGGCTCGCGATCGTCGCGCCGCTCGACGAATTCTACGCCCGGATCATCAACGAGCGCCGCACGCTGTTCGCGCTGGCGCTCGCCTTCGTCGGCGCCACGCTGCCGTTCGCGTTCTGGCTGGGGTCACGGATGGCGGAGCCGCTACGAAAGCTGGTCGAAGAGACCGACGCGATCCAGCGCTTCGACATCGCGGAACGGCCGCGCATTCATTCCGCGATTGCCGAGATCGAGGAGCTCGGCCGCTCTGTCTTCGCCATGCGCAGCGTGGTCCGCAGCTTTGCGAGCTTCATTCCGCGCCCGATCGTGCGGCAACTGATCGAGACCGGCTCGTCGCTCCGTCTCGGCGGCAGCAGGCGCGAGGTCACGGTGCTGTTCACCGATGTCGCCGACTTCACCGCCAAAACCGAGCGGGCCGATCCGTCGCAGGTGATGATCTTCACCTCGCGCTATTTCGCGGCACTCTCGGGCGAGATCATGCGGCACCAAGGCACGGTGGACAAATATATCGGCGACGCCGTGATGGCGCTCTGGAATGCACCCGCGGACGATCCTGATCACACCCTCAACGCCTGCCGCGCCGTGCTGGCATGTCTCGCGGCAAACAATGCACTCAACAAGGCGTTTCGGCGCGAGGGCTGGCCGCCTTACGAGACGCGCTACGGTTTGCATGTCGGCGACGCCGTGATCGGCAACGTCGGCTCCAGCGACCGGATGAACTACACCGCACTCGGCGCCACCGTGAACCTGGCGTCGCGGCTCGAGGGCCTCAACAAGAATTACGGCACGCGCGTGCTGGTCAGCGCCGCCGTGCGCGCGCGTGTCGGCGATGCATTCCTGTTCCGCAGCGTCGACAGCATCACGCCGAAGGGATTTGCCGAGCCGATTGAGGTCTGCGAGCTGCGTGGCGAGCTGGCGTTGGCCAATGAGGCCGAAATTATTATGTGCCAACGCTGGGACGAGGTCTTTGCGGCGATCGCCCAGGACGGCATGGCCGACACCACCCTGGTCCGGCTCTCCGGCTTCCTGCACGACTATCCCAAGGACGGCATCGCGGAGTTTCATGCCCGGCGTTTTCGCGTGGCGGCCCGGAATACGGGAGCTGCGGCATGAGCCCAGCAGTTGGATAGAGATCACCTTGGCTGCAGGAAACTGGCGGGACGATCATTCCGTCGAGCCAAAGGGAATGCTCCCTTACCAATTTTTCTCGGAATGCACGTCTCCTGAGCAATTTCCGGCAAGTCTGGCCGGTTACAGGCAAGAGTGTGCCCAGCAACTCTGTTAAGATGCATCTCGCATCACGTTTACCAGCGTGAGAGCGTGAGCGTCCCCTGGATTTGGTCAACTCACGTTCCGAAAATTTGAGGAGACATACATGAAGATTGTCGTGATCGGCGGGACCGGGTTGATCGGATCCAAGCTCGTGGCGAAGCTCAAGCAACAGGATCATGAGGCCATCGCGGCCTCGCCGAAGTCCGGCGTGAATGCCGTGACGGGGGAAGGCCTCACCACAGTGCTCACTGGCGCGGATGTCGTCGTCGACGTCGCCAATTCACCATCATGGGAGCCTGCCGCCGTGCTCGAATTCTTCGAGCGGTCGAGCAAGAACCTCGTCGCTGCCGAGGCCAATGCCGGCGTCAAGCATCATGTCGCGCTGTCGATCGTGGGGACCGACCGCTCGCCCGACATCGCCTATTTCCGTGCCAAGCTCGCGCAGGAGACGGTCGTCAAGGGCTCTTCTGTCCCCTACTCGATCGTGCGTGCCACCCAGTTCTTCGAATTTCTCGGCGCCATCGGCGAAGCGGGTGCGACTGACGGCAAGATCGTCGTCCCATCGGCACTGTTTCAGCCGATCGCCTCCGACGACGTGGTCGATTGCCTCGCGGAGGTCGTCACAGGGCGACCGCTGAACGGCACGATCGATCTCGCTGGTCCTGAGAAGGCTCCCTTCAACGAGTTCGTGGCGCGCCGCGCGAAGGCGGCTGGCGACAGCCGCCCTGTGATGGGAGACCGTACGGCGCGGTATTACGGCGCCCCCATTGACGATGCGTCACTGATCCCGCTCGGCGAGGCGCGGCTCGGGAAGACGCCGCTCGCAGCATGGCTTACGGGCGTCTGAGGATCTGTCTTCCGGCATTCGCGACCGGCATCATCCGCCGCCCTCCACGAAGGCGACCGGCGTGCCTTTCGCGACGCTGGCAGCGACCCGTTCGGCGTCCCAATTCGTCAGACGCACGCAGCCATGCGATTGTCCCTTGGAGATATTTTGCGGCGACGGCGTGCCATGGATGCCGTAGCCATCGGCAGACAGGTTGATCCACACCGTGCCGACCGGATTGTTCGGACCGGGCCTGATCTTGAAGGGTCGTCGGGAATGAATGCCCTTGAAGTGATAGGCGGGATTGTAGCGGTAGGTCGGATTTGGATCGATCTCGGTGACCTTCAGCGTACCGGAAGGTGACGGCTTCTCCTCGCTTCCGACGCTCGCCGGATAGAACCCGATCAGCGCATTCGACTTGTCGAACAGCTTTACGGTCTGCCGCGTCTTGTCGATCTCCACCCTGTCGGCCTTGGCAGGCGCAGCGCTTCCGCCGTCGCTGGTATCAACGACGGCGATAGTCTCGCCGGCGTGATCGAAATGGCGTCCCGGATTGAGCGCCGCCAGCAGCTGCTCGCTCATGTGAAACTTCTCGGCCAGCGCTTCGCGCGCGCTGGTGTAGCTGAGTTTAGGAATGTCCTTCATATCCTCCATCCTGGCTGGAAGCTTGTGCAGGAACGGGCCTGCGACGTCCTTGTCGGTGATGGTATAGGTCCCCGTCGGCGGCCGGCTGTCCGCCTGCAGAGCCTTCCAGACATCCTCCGTCAGCTCATCCGAGCTCGGCAATTGCCGTGCTTCCGCATAGGCGCGCAGCGCCTTCTTTGCGTTCTCCCCGAATTTGCCGTCGATCTCGCCCGGCGAGAAGTGGGCCCTGTCCAGCAGGACTTGCAGACGCGCGCCCGCCGCGGTCGGTTTCTCGTTCGAGAGGGTCTTCTTCGAAGGCTCGGCGGAAGCGATCGCGGCCGCGTCCATCCCCGCGGCGAGCGCTGGTGCGGCCGTCAATGCGAAGAGCGTGACGGCGAAGGCGATTCTCACTGCCGCGCGTGGCACGTGCTCGGCCATGTTCCAGCTCCGACGTGGAGACGTTCGTCGGAGTGGCAACTCGGCTCCGCAGCGGAAGTTTCCAGTTTTTCCTGAAGTGCGGCGTCCCGTCAGCCGCCCCGTCGCCCGGCCATCTCCGCCGCAAGCAGCACTGCGGCGCGGCTGGCGCCGGTCGATGCGACGCCCTGCCCTGCGATGTCGTAGGCGGTGCCGTGCGCGGGCGTGCAGATCGGAAACGGGAAGCCACCGAGCAGGGTCACGCCGCGATCGAACCCCATCAGCTTCATCGCGATCTGGCCCTGGTCGTGATACATCGTCAGCACCGCATCGAAGGCGCCGGCCTTCGCGCGCAGGAACACGGTGTCGGCGGGAAACGGGCCCTCCACGACGATGCCATCGCGCTGGCCTGCCGCGACCACTGGCGCGATGATATCGATCTCCTCCCGGCCAAAATTACCGCCGTCGCCGGCGTGCGGGTTGAGGCCTGCCACTGCGATCCGCGGCCGCGCGAAGCCGGCATTGCGCATGCAGGCATCGGTCAGCGTGAGCGCTCGCTGGATTCGTTCGCCGGACAGCTTTGCGGCGACATCCCTCAGCGGAATGTGCGAAGTGACCCGCGCATTCCAGAGCTCTCCCAGCACATTGAATTCGCTGGCCGGCGTCTTGAGGCCGGCCACCTCCGCGGAGAACGCGATCTCGTCGTCATAGTCGGCGCGGGCATACCGCATCGCCTGCTTGTTGAACGGCGTGAAGCAGACGGCATCGACGCGGCCGTCGCGGGCGAGCTCGAGCGCGTGGCGGTAATTCGTCAGCGCGAATTTCCCGCCGGCCAAGGTCGCAGTCTTCGGCTGGACGTCCTTGGGATCGAGATGGCCGAGGTCGACGAACAGCGCATCGCCTTTCGCCGCACGAAAGTCGGCGCCCTGCTTCACCGTCGCCAGCTCCGGCGTAATGCCGGCGACGCGTGCACCCTCGTCGAAGATGCGGCGGTCACCGATCACGACGAGGCGGGCCCGGGCACGGATCTCGTCGAGCGCCACGAGCTTGGCCGTCAGCTCCGGACTGATGCCGGCGGGGTCTCCCATCGCCAGCGCAATGAGCGGCTTTGCAGTCATATGATAACCTTTTCCCGGGCTGTCGTCTCAGTGGCTGGAGATGCTGGCTTGCGAAAGGGCCGCGCGAGCTGCAATAACAGCGGAAGCAGCAACAGCGCGATGCCGGCCACCACCAGGCACGTCACCAGCTTGTTGGCAAAGAAGATGCCGAGGGATCCCCTGGACATCAGCATCGACTGCCGGAACGCATCCTCGGCCTTGTCGCCGATGACGATCGCGAGCACCAGCGGCGCCAGCGGATAGAACAACTTCTTGAAGAGATAGCCGACGATGCCGAAGCCGAGCATCATCACCACGTCGAGATAGGAGTTCGACACGGAATAGGCGCCGACGACGCAGATGATCACGATCAGCGGCGCGATGATGACGAACGGAATCCGCATCAAGGCGGCGAAGACCGGCACGGTCAGCAGCACCAGCGCGACCGCGACGATGTTGCCGACATACATCGAGGCAATGAGGCCCCAGACAAAGTCCTTCTGGTCGACGAACAGCATCGGTCCCGGGTTGAGCCCCCAGATCATCAGCCCGCCCATCATGACCGCTGCGGTCGCCGAGCCGGGAATACCGAGCGAGAGCATCGGCAGCAGCGCGCTGGTGCCGGCGGCATGATCGGCGGTCTCGGGCGAGATGATGCCTTCGACCTCGCCCGTGCCGAAATAGCGGCCGCGGCGCGAGAAGCGGCGGGCGATGCCGTAGCTCATGAAGGACGCGGCGGTCGGGCCGCCCGGCGTGATCCCCATCCAGCAGCCGATCGCGGCGCTCCGCAGCAGCGCGACGCCGTGGCGCGGCAGGCGGCCGACCGCACGAAAGACCTCTAGCCAGTCGATCTTCGAGGAGACGGCGCGGGCATGAAATTCCTCCTCGACCGCAACCAGCAGCTCGCCGATGCCGAACAGGCCCATCACCGCGACGACGAAATTCACGCCCTTGACCAGCTCGTCGATGCCCATGGTGAGGCGGACGCTGCCGGAAACCGTGTCGATGCCGATGGCGGCGATCGCAAAGCCGATCGCCAGCGCCACCACGGTCTTGATCGGCGCCGCGCCGCCCATGCCGACGAAGCTGGCAAAAGCCAGGAAATAGACCGCAAAATATTCCGCGGGCCCGAAGGCAAGCGCGACCTGCGCCACCCATGACGCAAGGAAGGTGATCAGGATGACGCCGACCAGTGCGCCGAACGCCGCCGAGCCGAAGGCGGTGGCGAGCGCGGTGGTCGGCCGGCCGTCGCGCGCCATCGGATAGCCGTCGAAGGTGGTGGCGACCGAAGACGGCTCGCCTGGAATATTGAACAGGATCGAGGTGACGGAGCCGCCGAACAGCGCGCCCCAATACATGCTGGAGAGCAGGATGATCGCCGACACCGGCTGCATGCCGAAGGTCAGCGGCAGCAATAGCGACACGCCGTTGGGCGCGCCCAGCCCCGGCAGCACGCCGACGAGAATGCCGAGCAGCACGCCAACGGCCATCAGAGCCAGATGCGGCACGGTGACCGCGATGGTGAAGCCGTGCAGGAGTTCTTGGAGATTATCCATCGCCCGCTCCCCTAGAATCCGAGCGCGGCGGCAAGCGCGCCGTGCGGCAGGCTGACCTGGAACATGCGCTCGAACACGACATAGAGCGCTATCGCCGTCGCCATCGCCATCACCAGCGCGCGCGCCACCGATTGATGCCGGGGGATCGCGAGCACCGCAAAGACGTATCCGGCGGACGCCAGATACATCCCGAGCAGCGGGATGGCGGCGACGAAGATCGCGGCCGGCACGAACAGGCCCGCCAGCCGCCGCAGCTCGATGGACGTGATCGCGATCGGAACGCTCGCCAGCGTCGCGGCCGGCACGACGCCGCGCGCCAGATTGTAGAGGCTGCCAGCGACGATGATGATTCCGGTCAGGAACGGGAATGTGCCGGCATCGACGCCCGCGCTCGACCAGCCGATGCCGTTGTCCAGACTCTGGACCACCACCGCGGCACCGAAACTGCCGGTGAGGATGGCCGTCGCAAGTTCAAGGGCGCGTCGCGATATCATCGAAGGCTCCGGTCGAGCAGCGGACAACGGCACATCACTTGCGCGGGGGCGCGCCGGCTCACTTGACCAGCCAGCCCTGCTCGCCCGCGACCTGTTTGACGTGCTCAAGATCCTGCTTGATGAACTTGTCGAAGTCCGCACCGGTGAGGAACGTGTCGATCTGCGAGCTCTTCTCGATGTAGTCCTTCCACTCGGGCGTGGCCTGCACCTTCTTCATGAGGTCGACATAGTAGGCGGCCTGCTCCGGCGTGACCTTGCCGGGCAGCCAGACCGTGCGCGGCTGCTCATATTGCTTGATGTCGAGGCCCTGTTCGGCACAGGTCGGCACGTCGCCCCAGCCCTCGGTCGCCGTGACCTTGGCGCCTTGCGGCAGCCGCTTCGGACTGAAGACACACAGCGGGCGCTGCGTGCCGCCGCGCCACTGCCCGATGCTTTCGCTGGGATTGTTGACGTGGGAATCGAGGTGCCCGCCGGCAAGCTGCACGGCAGTTTCCGCGCCGCTCTTGAAGGGGATGTAGGTCAGCTTGACGTGGCCGACCTTCTCGATCATGCGGGTCAGGACCTCGTCGGTGTCCTTGGACTGCGCGCCGCCCATCTTGAACTCGCCGGCAGCGGCTGCCTTCAAATAGTCGCCCGCAGTCTTGTAGGGCGCATCCTGCTTGACCCAGAGCAGGAACTCGTCCTGCGCCATCGCCGCGATCGGGGTGAGGTCGGTGTAGTTGAAGGCGACCTTGGAGACGAGCGGCTGCTGCCAGGCGTTCGAGGTGCCGAAGATCACCTTATAGGGATCGCCGGCGGAGGCCTTGCCGTAGACATAGCCTTCGGCGCCGCTGCCGCCGCCCTTGTTGACGACGACGATCGGCTGGTCCGTCAGCTTGTACTTGGTGATGATGTTCTGCACCGCGCGGGCGATATTGTCGGTACCGCCGCCGGGGCCAGCGGTCGCCACGAACTCGATCGGCTTCTGCGGCTGCCAGGCCGCGAGCGCCGGCGCGTTGCCTGCGAGCATGGCCGCACTGACGGACAACCAAAATAGAGACGTCCCACGCATGATTTCCTCCAGCTGATTTTTCTGTTTTGTTTGATCAGTCGTCTCGACGTCCGTTCAGGCGACGCGTTCCCTGCGTTCCCTGGACGCCGAGACGATAGCGCCTTCTTGTTCGAGCGCTTCGATTTGCTTCTGGTCGAACCCGTGCTCGGCCAGCACTTCGCGCGTATGCTCGCCATAGACGGGCGCACCCGACACGACCTTGCCCGGAGTCTCCGAGAACTTGACCGGCAGCCCGATCGTTTTGACCGGGCCGAGCGTGGAATGCTCGACCTCGACGACCATCTCGCGCGCCAGCGTCTGCGGATCGCTGAGCGCCTCCAGCATGTCGTGCACGGGGCCGCACGGCACGCCCTTCTCGTCGAGTGCCGCGAGCCAATGCGCGCGCGTCTGGGTGCGGAAGCGTTCGCTCAGGACGGCTTCCAGCTCCTTCAGATTCGCCATGCGGTCGGCGCCGGTGACGAAGCGCGGATCGGCGGCGAGCTCGCTCGCGCCGAGCGCTTCCAGCATCAACAGCCAGTGCTTCTTGTTGGCGCCGCCGACCACCAGCCAACCGTCGGAGGCCTCAAACGCCTGGTACGGCGCGTTGAGCGGATGGGCCGAGCCCATCGCGCGCGGCGCCGTGCCGGCGGCGAGCGCGATGGTCGACTGCCAATAGGTCTGCACCAGCGCCGCCTCGTAGAGCGAGGTCTCGACCCACTGCCCCTCCCCGGTCTTGAGGCGATGCGTGTAGGCGGCGAGGATGCCCATGCTTGCAAGCAAGCCGGCGGTGATATCCGACAGCGGCGGACCGCACTTCACGGGCGGGCCGTCCGGACGTTCGCCCGTAAAGCTCATGATGCCGCTCATGGCCTGCGCGACGAGGTCAAAACCCCTGCGGTCCTTGTAGGGACCGGTGCGACCGAAGCCCGACAGCGAGCAATAGATCAGCGCCGGAAACTTGTTGTGCAGTTCTTCATAACCAAAGCCGAGACGCTCCATCGCGCCCGGCGCAAAATTCTCGACCAGCACGTCGGCGTCCGCGATCAGTCGCCGCAAAACCTTCTTGCCGCCATCGGTCTTCAGATCCACCACGATGCCGCGCTTGTTGCGGTTCATCATCAGGAACGAGGCGGCCTCGTCGCCGATCTTGGGCGGCACCGAGTGACGGGTGTCGTCGCCGTTCGGCCATTTCTCGATCTTGATGACGTCGGCGCCCATGTCGGCGAGCATCAGGGTGCATGTCGGACCCGCCATCACGTGGGTGAGATCGATGACCTTGAGGCCGGCGAGCGGCCCCGAGCGTTGTGAAGCGGAGTGCGATCGATCGCTTTGCATCGGGGCGTCCTATTGACCGCGCCACTGCGGGGCGCGCTTGTTGAGGAAAGCATCGAGCCCTTCGCGAAAATCCTGGCTCGTGTAACACATCAGGATGAGGTCTTCGCCCTCGTCCCGCGACAGCCGCCGTTGCAGGCGGGCCACCGCCTGCTTGGTCGCGTTCAGCGTCAGCGGCGCGTGACCGGCGACGAGGCGCGCGACCTCGTCGGCGCGCTTGTCGAGCGCTGTGAGATCGTCGACGACCTCGCCGAGCAGCCCGATTCCTGCGGCCTCGGCGGCATCGACAAGGCGCGCGGTGAAGATCAGGTCCTTGACGCGCGCCGCCCCGATCAGAGCGGTGAGACGGCCGACATTGGACATCGACAGGCAATTGCCGAGCGTGCGGGCGATAGGAAAGCCGATTTTTGTGCTGCGGGTGCCGATGCGCAAATCGCAAGCAGCGGCGATGCCCGCCCCGCCGCCGGTGCAGAAGCCGTTGATCGCAGCAATCGTCGGCACGCGGCACTGCTCGAGCGTGGTCAGCACCCGGTCGATCCGATTCTCGTAGTCGATGGAGTCCTGCGGCGTCTTGAATTCGCGGAACTGGTTGATGTCGGTGCCCGACGCAAAGGCCTTGTCGCCGGCCCCGCGCAGCACCAGCACCTTGATCGACCGTTCATCGTTGGCCTGCCCGCAAATGGCGGCGAGCCGCTCGTACATGGCAAACGTGAAGGCGTTGCGCGCCTGCGGGCGGTTGAAGGTGATCCGCCCGATGCCGTCCCTGCATTCAAAAACGAGGTCGTCCGCCTCTAAGGCCCGGTCCATTTCCTCGATCCTCACCGTTTTTTGCATTTTTGAATGCAAAATTTGGGAGTTTCAAGATATAATTGCCGAACTTTCGTCTATTTGACCATTTTTGCATTCAAACTAGAGATATCCCATGCTGCATGAGGAGGTCGTCGGCCGCATCCGCGACATTCTGCTCGACGGCGAGATCCCGCCGGGCGCGCGGATTCCCGAGCGCGAGCTGTGCGAGCGGCTCGACATCTCGCGCACGCCGCTGCGTGAAGCGCTCAAGGTGCTCGCTGCCGAGGGCCTGGTGCAGCTCCTGCCCCACCGCGGCTCGCGCGCAGCAAAGCTGACCGACAAGGACATGCGTGACCTGTTCGAGGTCTGCCAGGGTCTCGAAGCTCTCGCCGGCGAGCTCGCCTGCGAGCGCATCACCGACGCCGAGATCGGCGCGATAGCCGCCGCGCATGCGGAGATGGTGCGGCATTATCGCGAGGGCGATTTGATCCAGTACTATCGCGGCAATCGCGCCATCCACGAGGGAATCGTCAATGCGGCCGGCAATCCCGTGCTCACGGGACTCTATGCATCCGTGACCGCGCGCATCCGCCGCGCGCGCTACGTCACGCCGATGACCCCGCAGCGCTGGGCGCTCGCCGTTAGCGAGCACGAAGCCATCCTGAATGCGCTCCAGCGCCGCGACGGCGCCGGCCTCTCCCACATTTTGCGCGCCCATCTGCGCCACAAGCGCGAAGAGGTTTTGCAGGCTGGTTTTGCCGAAACGGAAGGGAGCGACCTCGCGCTGCGGATTGCGTGAGCGACAAACATTGTCGTAGCCCTTCACCAGAGGTCGCGGCCGGCTTGTAAACCAGCAGAGATCGGGCAATCTGGCCGTGGCAGGACAGGACCGCGGTGCATGGCAATCGAGCTGCATGGCTATCAATACAGCGTCTATTCCTGGATCGCCCGACTGGCGCTCCATGAAAAGGGCGTGGGGTACAATTGGGTAGAGGTAAATCCTTTCGCGGAGGATCTCCCTGCGAGCTACCTTGCGACGCACCCCTTCAAGCGCGTGCCGACGCTGCTTCACGCCGGGTTCGCCCTTTACGAAACGGGCGCGATCACGCGCTATGTCGATGAAGCATTCGACGGCCCCCGGCTTCAGCCGGCGGGACCGAGAGAACGGGCACGTTGCAGTCAGATCATGTCGATTGCGGACAGCTACGCGTACTGGCCTCTGGTGAGGCAAGTCTTCTCTCACGGGGTATTCAGGCCGCTCATGAGACTCGAGGCGGACGAGAGCGAGTTTCGAAGAGGCCTTGCAGCAGCGCCGCGGGTGCTCGCGGCGCTGGAGACAATCGCCGGCGATCAGCAATATCTTTGCGGCAATCAACTGTCGCTGGCTGACATCCATCTGGCGCCGATGATCGGCTACTTTGTGCTGGCCGACGAAGCCAGAGCGCTTCTTCAGAAGTACCCCAGGCTCAGCGAATGGTGGTCGGAACTCTCCAACAGATCCGCGTTCGTCGCGACAACGCCGCGATTGCCGCCTGCCCTGGGGTGACCATCATCGCTTCTTTGGCGCCAAGTGGCCTGCGAAACATTCCCTTTTGGCCATGGATTGAGCTTCGCCGTTTGCTATCCTGCGGTCAATCGAACGGCCGAACGGCCACGCCGACCCGGAGGACGCCATGACCAAATTCGTGATCGAGTCGCACTTCCGTCTGCAGGAATGGGTGGCCGAGGAGAAGGGCTACTTCCGCGACGAGGGGCTCGACTACGAGTTTCGCGAGCTGATCCGCTCGACCGAGGGCCAGCACCACAACAAGGTCAATGAAGGCGCCTTCCAGAGCATCGAGAAGGGCCGCAAGGCCGACGTCAGCTGCGCCTGCCACTGGACCGTCAATGTCGCCGCCTCGAACGGCCACGCCAAGCTCTACGCCGACGTCTACTCGATCGCACCTTCGGGCATCTTCGTTCCGGCCAATTCGAAGATCCGCACGCCTGCCAATCTCGCCGGCGTGCCGATCTCGGTCGGCTTCCAGTCAGGCAGTCATTATTCGACGATCCAGGCGCTCGAGCCGTATCTGGCGCCCGGCCAGATCAACCTCACCTTCGAGGACGGCATGCTGTTCCGCCGGATGGAGCTGCTGTTCGAAGGCAAGAGCGAGGCGGCCTCGCTGTTCAACGGCCCCTATTATTTCGCCGAGCAGCTCGGCTATCGCAAGATCATCGACACGACCTTCATGATCGCGTCGATGATCAATGGCGATCCGGCGCCCGACGATGTCAAGCGCTACTTCCGCGCCTTGAAGAAGGCCCAGCGCGACATCGACCTGCGTCCGGAGCTTTTCACCCGCTATTACAAGAACGAATTTCCGGACCGCTTTCACGCCGCCATGGATACCAGGCGCTGGGGGCCGGGCGAGCGGATCGTGTTCGAACCCTATTCGCGCGAGGTCTACGAGCAGTCGTTCGACTGGATCGAAAAGCACGGCATCTTTGAGTCCGGCACGATGGGCGACGGCAGCTACGACAAGGCGACAGTCGCGTTCGGTCAAATCTAGGCGATGATGTTGTCACTCCCCGCCGATACTAGCAGAAGATGCCGACATGGATCTCGCGGATAGGCTGTCTGGCGTTGACGTTACCCGCGAGCAACTGTAACGTTACAGATCGTAGCGGAGATCTCCCTGTTATTGCCAGGGCTTGCCGAGGCGCAATATGGGACTACGGCCTTTGGCATCGTCTGAGGGACTCCTATGAAACTCATCCAGGCATCATCATGCTTGGCGGCGCTCATGCTTTGTCTCGGCGGCGTGGCACATGCCGACGATTTGCAGACCGTCGGTGATCCCGACAGTGTCGGCTTTTCGGCGCGGCGATTGGCGCGCATGACCTCCTGGTTCGAGGCCCAGACCCAAAAGGGCGACCCTTCTGGTTTTGTCGTTGCGGTCGCCCGGGGTGGAAAGCTCGCTTATTTGCAACCCATCGGCTTTGCGGACCACGACAAGGCGATTCCGATGCGAACGGATTCGATCTTCCGCATTGGCTCGATGTCCAAGCAAATCACCAGCGTCGCGACCATGATCCTGGTCGATGAAGGCAAGCTCGACCTCGATGCTTCCGTGGGGCAGTATCTGCCAGAGCTAAAGGATATGCAGGTCGTCAAGAAGGATCCGGCCACCGGCGATCCGATCCTGCTGGATCTTGTCCAGAAGGCTTTTGAACCGGCAAAGCGCGCGATGACCATCCGAGACCTTCTGCGCAATACGTCCGGCCTGGTTTATGGCGCAGGGGATTACGCCGACCCCGGATTTGGCAATGCGGCGGTACACCTGCTTTACGGCGCGCGGGCGCCGTTCCGGCGCGACAAGCCGATTGCTTCGTTCGTGGCGAGCCTCAGCACACTCCCGCTTCTGCACCAGCCCGGCGAAGTCTGGGAATATTCAATAGGGTATGACGTTCTGGGGCGCGTCATTGAAGTTGTGTCTGGCCAGCCCTTCGATCAGTTCCTGCAAAGCCGCCTCTTTGCGCCGTTGCACATGGTCGATAGCGGCTTCTCGGTACCGCAGGACAAGCTTGCCCGTCTTGTCGCCGTACCGGGCGCACAGCCCGCACCTCTTTCGGATGGGGACGTCACGACGTCGCCAACGTTCTTTTCGGGCGGCGGAGGGATCGTTTCGACGGCTCCTGATCTCCTGCGCTTCTGCCAGATGCTGCTCAACGACGGCGAGCTTGACGGTGCGCGCATTTTGAGACCCGAAACGGTCCGGCTGATGATGACGAACTCGCTGCCATCGGACATGCACGTCGCGGGACACGAGGCCGGTCCCGCTTTTGGGACCGGTTGGGGGCTCGGCTTCGCCATTCGCACCAATCCGGATTTCAGCATGATCCCAGGCGCGGTCGGCAGCTTCAACTGGCAGGGAAGCTGGGGTACGTTTTTCTCAGTCGATCCCACGCAGAAGCTGATCCTCCTGTTGCTGATGCAGCGGCCGCAGTACAGGGACAACGGTTTCTATTTCAACGCCATCCGGCGCCTGCCCTATGCAGCGTTGAAGGTTCCTGAAGTCGCCGCGCCGCCTACGTCGCAACCATCGAACCCCGCCCCGCTTACCGACTATGTCGGGCGTTATGATTTCGGCGGATCCGCAAGTTCGCTGGATCGACAGATATTGGTCGCCGACGGTAACGGCTGGATCGGCCTCAAGTCCGTTGCCATGGAGACCGATGGCCTCAGGGTGATCAAACCAGTTGAAGGAGGCCCCGCCGCAAGAGCGGGCGTCCTGGCGGGAGACCTCATCACAGCCATCGACGACGCCTCGATCCGGGGCCAGACCCTGGAAGCGGCACTTCGCCGAATTCCAGGTCCAGTCAACGCCAAGATCAAGCTCAAAATCAGCCGCGAGACCCAGAGCGATCCGGTCATCGTCGCCTTTGCCCGAGAGGCGGTCCCCTCGCACAGCGTCGCGCTTCGAATCCGCGTCATGGACGGCAAGCTTGTCGTCGAGGCTGCGGGCGCCTGGTCGGTCCTCGGTTTCGACAAGGGCGAGCCGACGCCTGTGGCGGCTCTTTCAAAGGACGAATTCCATGTCGAGGGCGGCGATCATACACGGATCGCGTTCGTTCGTGATGCTGCCGGCAAAGTCAACGGCGCGGTTCTCAATCCGGGACCATGGGAGCAGCGCGGCACGCTCGTTCAATGAAATAAGCGGTCGGTTTGTCTCCGAGAGAACGCCCGGCTCGCCCGCTTAGCTAGCAGCCTAGCTTGTCGGCGATGCCGCCAAAATCTTTGGCGACGATGTCCCAATTGCCGGAGCCTCGAAATCAACCTTCTGCAACGGGCCGTACTCGGTCGGCCGCACGACGAATGCGGTCGGTTTCTCCGCGACAAGCAGCTTGCCTCGCGCAACCACCGGGAGCATGATCAGGCCAGTCGTGCCGGAGATCGAGACCCCTTGAGGTGAGCTGTGATTCTTCCGCAAGAAGCAGACCTTTTGATTGAGAAGGACGCGCGCGGGATCGTTCGCGAGCTGCGCCATTTGCAGACACCCGCGAAGGGCGAGTCCGGCCAATCCGCCAAGCAGGCCGCCCTCGCCTATCTCCAGGATGCTGGTGTGCATCGCCATCTGTTGCCTATCAACGATGACGACTGGCAGCACCTGAACGACACCATCAACGACGACGGACCGACGAGAGCCGGTGGTTTCAGATTTCGATGGGTGGCCCCTCGCGAACTGAAACGGAATTCGACCATCGAGACCTCGATCGTCTGGGTCCAGCAGACGGCTCCGCTGGCAGCCTCCGATTTTGTCCCCGACGTCCTGGGCGGCAGCATACGGCTGGTGGTCCATCACCACGGCGCGATCCCACTGATCACCAGCGCGCGATCGACGACGATCGAGAACGCACAATTGTCGATCGCTCCTGAATTCATCGAGCGAACATTTCCCGGCCGGGCCCTGGAACCGGCATGGGCAGACTTCCTTCCTCGCGATCTGACCGAGAGCCTTCTGGCTCCCTTGCTTGGCCTTTCCGACGACAAGGCCGGCATCGGAGACGCGCGGCTTGTCGCCTATCGCCTGCGCAAGCGCAGCGCCGTCTATGGCGGCACGCTTGGCATCGCGGTCAGTACAACTGCATTCCTGTCCGTGGCAAGCGAGGAGATCGCGCATCGGGTTCTGGTCGATCCTTTCGAGAACGAACTCTTGCGCAAGGCGCCAATCGCGTCGGCATGCGCCGGATACGCCTTTCTCAGCGATCCCGACAGCAAGACCGGAACTTTCGAGCTGCGTCCCGATACCGGAGCCGACTTGCTCGATCCCGAGCGCGATCCGGTCGCACTGCTCGACCTTGATCACGCCCCGGGCGGCCGCCGCAAGCTCTCCGGTCCGCGCGTTCAAGTGCTGACGCCGGCGGCGCTGGGTGCCGACTACGATCCACCTGTGCAGCGACCGCCTTTCGCGTTCTCGGCGCGCACCAACGCGTTCGCTGCGGTCAGCGCCTATAGTCATTGCGATTCCATGATGCTCCTGGTCGAGCAGTTCGGGTTCACGAACGCCGACTACTTCGCCAAGATCAGGCGGCCTTTGGTCGTCGAGCACAGGGCCAAGATGCTGGCGGGCTCCGGCGCGCGCGACGGCCGCGGCATCAATGCCTATGTGACACCGTTCCGCGCCGATCCGGTCGGGCCGCCCTGGGACGCCCGGATGCTGTTCGGGCTCGCCGATTTCGCCGACACCTGGAGAAATCCGCTCGGACTCGTCGCCGATGTGCGCTTCGTCTGGCACGAATTCTGCCACGTGATGATCCTTGCCGCGACGGGATCGACGGAATTCGATTTCGCCCATAGCGCCGGCGATGCGCTTGCGGCGATCATGGACGATCCATCCTCCAGGCTGGTCAAGCTCGACGACGATGCATGTCGCGGCGTGACCTTCCCCTTCATTCAACTGCCGCACCGGCGTCATGATCGCAAGGTCGAGGACGGCTGGGGATGGAACGGCACGCTCTATGAGCGCCCCAATCCCACCTACGGGTTGCGCGATCCGGCCGGATACAATGCGGAGCAGATCCTCTCGAGCACCCTGTTCCGTCTCTATTGCGCGCTGGGCGGGGATGCTCGCCGCACCAACGCGGCGGGTGTTGTCGAGCCGGACGTCGAACGCCGCCGGGCTGCGGCCTATTATTGCACGTACCTCATCGTGAGCGCGATCGGCTCGCTCGGCTGCGTCCAGACAGAACCGACCAGCGAAGCAAGCCAATTCGCCACGGCGCTCATGGAGGCCGACGTCGGCACCTCAGAAGTCGACGACGACGGAACGCCCCGGCTCGGTGGAATGGTGCACAAGGTGGTGCGCTGGGCGTTCGAACAGCAGGGCCTGTACCAGATTGCATCGAACAGCCCACGCAACGAACCGGGACGCCCGCCGGCGGTCGATATCTATATCGACGACAGCCGCGCCGGCAATTATGGCTACAGCAGCAGCGGCTGGCACGCTCTGCCGGCGGTGCTGTGGGTCCGCCACAATCCCGATGGCGGCACCGCGGACGCAAAACCGACGCCCGGGCAGACCAACTACGTCTATGTCATTCTGCGCAATCGGGGCGATGATGCGGCGATAGCGGCATCGGTGGATGTTTTTGCCGCCACCGACTCTCACGCCGATACCTGGCAGCCCCAAGCGGGCTATTGGCACAAGCTGCCAGTGAACAACACCCCACAGACCGTGCCAAGCGGAGGCTCCTACACATTCGGCCCGTTCGAGTGGACTCCACAAACCGGCACCAGGAATGCGCTGCTGGTCCGCGCCACCGTTGCCGGCGACCACAGCAACATCGACGACGACTCGCTGCTGCGCTGCGCCACCGGCCCGACGCCGGTGGAATATCTCGTCCGCAGCGACAACAACCTCGGTTACCGGGAGTGGCGCCTTCCGTAGGGCGCCCGCTACGGCGGGGGGAAATTCGGGAACGGTTCATTCGTAATTTGCGCGACCGTATTTGGCGCGACCGATGCGGCCCACTCCGTCACCACAGCATCGAACAGATGACCGGTCTCGGGACATCGGGTCCGATCCTTGATCAGGTCCACGCAAGCACGGGCAATGAGTTTGCCGGCGGCGCTGTCGCTCGGATAGTGCACGCCCGCGCGCTCACGATTGAATGCGACCCGGCTGGCAAGCCATTCGAGCTGATCGTTCCAATGCGGCAGCACCTCGGCCAGGAGGTACGACATCAGCCAGCTCTGGAGCGAATGGCCGCTCGGGAACGAGGCATGGGCTGGCGGGCCGAACGCCGGCAGGAGACCGGGACATATGAACGAGGGCCGCGGCCGCTTGTACTTCTTCTTATAGTAGACCGCGACGACTTGACCGATGCGTACGGCAAGGTTCATGAGCACCAGCGTGTAATAGTGAGCGCGGTTATTGACCCCCAGCATGCTCACCCAATAGCCGGGCGCATTGTCGTGCTGAAAGACGATCTCGCCCATATACCGCTCGCGGTCGATCTGCATGAGCTGCTGGAGGTGATGAAGCTCGGCATTGATGAATGTGGTCGGGTCTGCACTGCCCTGCTGCCAGCCCAGCAAATCGTGCCCGGCGAGATTGACCTGTTTCCAGCCGGGGCCGCAGTTCTCCATGAACTCGGTGAGGAAGAGCAAGCAGAGCACGTCGGGATCCCAGGGTCCGATCCTGCCCTGCCAGTCCCCCGATGGCAGTGTCTGCTGCGGGAAGCTTGGCGCGCAGTTCGGTCCAAGGTCGTACTGCAGGGTCAGGGGATGGAGGCCGAGCTCGGGCGGCGTGGCTCCGAAGGCCATACCCATCCCCATTCCCATCCCCATTCCCATTCCCATTCCCATTCCCATGCCCATACCCATGCCCATACCCATTCCCATGCCCATTCCCATGTCATCCTCCAGAGCTTGTTCTGCGGGAACTTGTTTCTTGACTGCTAGCAGACGTCGCGGCGCAATTTGTCTCGCGGTTAGCGAGGCAGCCCAGCTTTAATCAATCGTTCGGCAAGCAGAGCCAGCCGCGCCGGCTGCTTGATCGGGTACCAGCTGCAATATTTATCGACCGAGAATGATGGATCGATCCGCATGTGCGCGGCGCCCACCTCGCGCGCGCGCTCAAGCGAACCGGCAGCCACGAGGCTTGCCGCAAGAAGTCGCAAATTGGCGACAAACTGAGGAGCCCTCGCCATGACCTTCGTGCCCCAGTGCACGGCCTCGTCGAAGGTCTCGTTGGTGTAGTGCGCGTTGGTGAGCGCCGACTGATAGAAGTAGGCATACGGATCGAGCGGCGACAACGACATCCCGTAGGATGCGCGCGCCACGGCACGTGGCCCGTCACCGAGGTAGCAATAGGTCGACGCACTCAGGGACCAAGCGATCGCGGAATTCGGCGTTCCCCCGATCGCGCGGTCAAATGCATCGATGGCGCGGTCATACGCGGCGAAGAGGAAGGAATTGATATGGCCGAAGATGGCCAGCGCCATGGGATCCGACGGCTCGAATTCGAGCGCACGCGATGCCAGCCTGAGAGCCTCGCGGGAGTCGGCCTTGAAGTCGGTCGTATGCCCTTCGCCGATGTGCAGGATGTACCACTTTGCCATCAGCGCGTAGGCCCCTGCATAGTGGGGGTCGTGTTCGAGAGCACGCTCGAACAGGGTCCGCGCCTCCTGCATGTCGTCATAACCAAGACGATAGAGGCGGTACATGCCCTGCAGGACCAGGTCGTAGGCGTTCATGCTCTGCGGAATCTTGCGCTCGGCATGCTTCAACTCGGATATGTGGATGTGTGGCAGGAGCGCGTATGCGATGCTTGTCGCGATCTTCTCTTGCACGTCGAACAACTGGCTGATCGACGCTTCATACTGATTGGTCCACAGCATGGACTTCGTATCGACATCGATCAACTGCACCCGCATCCGCAACAACTCGCCGCTACGCGTGAGCGTCCCCGTGACGAGATATCGCACACCCAGGTGATGGCAAACGCTGGCAGCGTCGATGGTGGGGTCGGTGAAACCGAGCGTTGACGTGCTGGATACGACGAACAGCTCACGGATTCCCGCCAGTGACGCCACGATATCGTGGACGATACCCTGCGCGAGGTAGGCGTGCGCCGCCTCGAGACCGAGCATCTGCAACGGCAGGACTGCCACAGACGGCTTCAACGCATGAGCCACCGAGATTGTCGGAGCCCGCAGCTCGTGATGCGCTATCTTGAATGCACGGATGCGCCGCTCGATATTCTTGAGCGTGAGGAAGCCCAGCTCCGCAGCCTGGTAGCGCAGATGGTCCTTTACCTGATCGTGGATGGCCCCCGACACCACGATCCCGCCCGGACCGGCGAATTCCTGAAGCCGGGCCGCAATATTGATGCCGTCTCCGTAGATGTCGTCGCGCTCGGCGATGATGTCGCCGACATTGGCCGACATCCGCAGCTGCAGCGGGTTGCCACCTTCCGATGACGATTTCTCCAAATGGAGTTGTGTGCCGAGCGCGAAGCTGATCGCGTCCACCGGGTTCTTGAATTCCAGGAGCAGCCCGTCGCCGGTGCTTTTGATGACCTCGCCGCCACTCGCGGCGACGCGCGGCTCAATCACGTCCATCCGCATCGACATCCACCGTCGATGCGTGCCTTCCTCGTCGCTTCCCATCAGCCGGGAATATCCGACGACATCGATGAAGACAGCAGCTGCAATACGCCTTTTCGGACGGCTCCGATCCGATCCGTTGTCAGGAGACCTGTTGTCGACACTGATCATCATGACAGGCGCAACAACTGTTGGGCGGCCACAGCCATTGTGGCGCCGAAAGATTGTAGCAGACAGGGACAAGCGGGCAAATGAAAGGCCTGCGCACCGACTGAGCAGACCTCGCGGACTTGCCAGTCTTGCAATCACAGCGTGTGAAGCTGCGGCGCCTCGTTCGCAAAGGAGTGGAAACACTCGCATTTTTCTCGAATGCGAAGGCATGCCCATCGGAATACCGTGAGCCATCGCGGACTGGTACCCCGCGACCTCAGAACGCAGCGCTGGAAGACGGAAATCGCTCGCTAGCAGCCGAACTTGTCAGCGATGCCGCCAAAATCCTTGGCGACGATGTCCCAATTGCCTGTGGCCTCGAAATCGACCTTCTGCAACGGGCCGTACTCGGTCGGCCGCGCGACGAAGGCGGTCTTCAGGCCGTACTTCTGCGCGGCGGCGAGATCGCCATTGTGCGCGGCGACCATCATCACCTGTTCCGGCTTGAGGCCGAGCAGGCGCGCGGCGCCGAGATAGGTTTCGGGGTCGGGCTTGTAGTGCTCGAACAGCTCGGCCGACATCACGAGGTCCCACGGCAGGCCAGCAAATTTCGCCATGTTGGTGAGCAGCGCGACGTTGCCGTTCGACAGCGGCGAGATCACGAACTTTGTCTTGAGCCGGGTCAGGCCGGCGACGCTGTCGGGCCAGGGATTGAGGCGGTGCCAGCCCTTGGTGAGATGGTCGAGATCAGCCTCGGTGAGGCCCTTGATCGCAAATTTCTCGACCAGCTGCTCCAGCGAGCGGCGGTGCAGATCGTCGAGCATGACATAGCCGCGCTCGGGATGCTCGCGCACGTCCTGCATCGAGGCGACATACATGCCGCGCCAGCCGTCGACGAGCGCGGTCCAGTCGGCGCTAATGCCGCGGCCCTTCGCCCACCACATGAAGTCGGTGATCAGGCTGGTGCGCCAGTCCACGACGGTGCCGAACACGTCGAACACGAGGGCTTTGACGGCGGAGAGGTCGGACGTTGTGGTCATGCATTGCTCCGTTGAGTTCTCGCCCCCGGTTGGCTCCGCTCAGATCGAGGGCTTTAAAGCATGATCCTTTCCATGCAACAATAGCGCTAGTCCGCCACATCAAGCACGCCCGAGACGAGCGAGATAACCGGGCTCAACCCGTCGGGTACAAGCGCATCTGCCATGACCATCCCTGTTGCATTTATATTGCTCGAGAATGCCGGCCTCCCGAATGAGGGAGCCCTGATCGAGACTTTGCGAGCGCGTCATCCGAGTCTTCGGTGGGACCGCAGCCCGGTCGCACGAAGCGATGACACCGACGGCCTGATGTTCATCCGCGCCGGCGATCATCTCATGACCATTCTCTTGATGCCTGCGCCCATGCCCTTCGATCAGCAATTGTGGCAGCGTGCCTCCTGGGTATGGCCCGAAGGTTTCGACGCCGCCGGCCGCCATCGCGCGCACCTTGTGGTCTCGACGATGGGTTCCGCCGAAGACAATGCAGAGACGAAAGCGCTTTCGTTCGATGAGAGTACGCGCCTCACGACGGCCTTTGTCGGCGGCGTGCTCGAAGCTCTTCCTGGCTGTCTCGCGGTGGCCTGGTGTGGCAACGTGGGCCGCGCGCCCGAGATGTGGCTCGAGCAATCACGCCGCGCGTTCGAGCCATATCCAGATCACCCCTACGGACTTTGGCTCGAAATCGTTCACTTCCGTTGCGGTGAGACGATCGGAGCCTACACGGTCGGATTGTCCGCATTCACGGGGCGCGAAATCGAATTTGAAGTCGACGGCCTTGAAAAACGCGCTGTCACCGTCCGCGTTGCCGAACTGTCGTCATATCTTATCGCAAACGGCCTCGAGGCCGGAATTAAGAACGGCGGCGCGTTCGAGCCCGACTCCACCATCGATCACCGCGTTGCCGTGTTCCACCGTAACTCGCGTCTCAACATCGGGCCGGTTGTTTCATTCTCATCCCTTGAGGACCGAGCTGGGAGGATCAAGACCTATGAGATTATTCCTGGTTCGATCGCCCGGAATCACCCGCTGCTGGTCATGTTGGTCAAGGTCGGGCTTTTCGATCCGGCACGGACTGAAAATCAGGTCAGACTGAAGCCGGATCACCACGTTTCGGAAGTTCGCCTGGAGAGCTTCGATGACGGCCTTTCGCGCGCGCTGTCCGGAATGCTCGCAACTGACGGCTATGCAGTGGCGGATACGAACGCGCGCCACGCGCTCACAAACGGAGATATTGCAGCCGCAAGGTCCTTTCTTCGGCCCTGGGCCGAGGAAGTTCGGACGCTTCAATTGGCGGTCAAACTAGCTTTGACCCTGTGCGACGCGTTCATGTTCATGCCGGCACCACCCCGCAGCCCGTAGCCGATACGCGATGGATCAGTTCGCGGCGGACGTCCGGCCAGACCAGCCGAACGACCGCTCGGGAAGGTCGCGAGCATCAATCCAAATGGAACTTCGCCAGCTCGCGGTGCTCGGCCTTGATGTAGCGCACGGTGCCGGTGACGGAGCGCATCACCACCGTCTCGGTTTCGATCACGCCGTCCTTGCGGAACTTGACGCCCGAGAGCAGCGAGCCCGTGGTGACGCCGGTGGCCGCGAACAGGCAGTCGCCGCGCGCCATGTCCTCGATGCCGTAGATCATCTTGGGATCGTTGACGCCCATCTTGGCGGCACGCTCGCGCTTCTCGTCGGAATCGAGGATCAGGCGGCACTGCATCTGGCCGCCGATGCAACGCAGCGCCACGGCCGCGAGCACGCCTTCCGGCGCGCCGCCGGTGCCGAGATACATGTCGACGCCGGTGTTGTCGGGGTCGGCGCAGTGGATCACGCCGGCGACGTCGCCGTCGGTGATCAGGCGCACGGCCGCACCCGTCGACCGCACGCTCTCGATGATGCTGGCATGGCGCGGACGGTCGAGCACGAGAACGGTGATGCCCTCAGGCTTGACGCCCTTGGCCTTGGCGAGACGGCGGACGTTGTCGGCGGGCGAAGCATCGAGATCGACGACGCCCTTGTCATAGCCCGGACCGATCGCGAGCTTCTGCATGTAGACGTCGGGGGCGTGCAGCAGCGTGCCGCCGTCGGCCATCGCCATCGTGGCGATCGAGCCCGGCATGTTCTTGGCGCACAGCGTGGTGCCTTCGAGCGGGTCGACTGCGATATCGACTTCCGGGCCGGCGTTCATGCCGACCTTCTCGCCGATGAAGAGCATCGGCGCCTCGTCGCGCTCGCCCTCGCCGATCACGATGGTGCCCTGGATCGGCAGCTTGTTGAGCTCGCGACGCATGGCGTCGACGGCGGCCTGGTCGGCGGCCTTCTCCTGCCCGTGCCCGCGCAGTCGCGCCGACGACACCGCCGCCCGCTCCGTCACACGCACGATCTCCAGCGTGAGAATGCGCTCGAGCAATGCTTGCGGCGGCACTGAAATATGGGTCGACATCGGCTCACTCCTTCGAAACGTTTGGGACGGAAATCTCCGTCCGCATCAACTCGTAACACCCACAGTTCGTTCGAACCGTGTCAGTTCTTCTCAATCCTGATGACTTGCGGCCGCCCGCTGATCACTTTGTCCTTCTGCACGGCGGCGAGCGCGCGGCGCACCGCGTCCTCATGGGTGGCATAGGTGATCAGGATGACGGGCACAGGCACCGCCTTGCCATCCGCCGATGCGGCGCCGCCATTGGGATGGCGCTGCACGATCGATTCGATCGAAATCTTCTGCTCCGCGAGACGGGTCGCGATCGCAGCCGCGGTGCCCGGGAAATCGCGCGCCAACAGGCGAATATAGTAGCCGCCCTCGTGCCGCTCCATCGGCGCCTTCTTGGTGTCGTGCAGCTGCGCAATGGGCCGGCCGAACGGATTGGCGCGGATGCCGCGCGCAACGTCGGCGATATCGGCGACGACGGCAGATGCGGTCGCAGCACCTCCGGCGCCGGGACCGACCAGCGTGATCGGCGGAATGCCCTCGCCATCGATCGTGACCGCGTTGGTGACACCCATCACCTGCGCGATCGAGGAGGATTTTGGAACCATGGTCGGATGCACGCGCTGCTCGATGCCCGTGGCGGTGCGAACGGCAACGCCGAGCAGCTTGACGCGGTAGCCAAGATCAGCGGCCGCGCGCAGATCTTCCGGCGCGATGGAGGAGATACCTTCGACATACACCGCGCTTTGAGCAACTTTCGTGCCGAAAGCGAGGCTGGCGAGAATGGCAAGCTTTTGCGCGGTGTCGTGCCCGTCGACGTCGAAGGACGGGTTGGCCTCGGCATAGCCCAGCCGCTGCGCATCCTTGAGGCACTCGGCAAACGACAGGCCCTCCTGCTCCATCCGGGTCAGGATGTAATTGCAGGTCCCGTTGAGGATGCCGTAGACGCGCTCGATGCCGGTTCCAGCAAGACCCTCGCGTAACGTCTTGATGACAGGAATTGCGGCGCCGACCGCTGCCTCGAAATTCAGCGCACCGCCATGCTTTTCGGCGGCTTTTGCCAACTTCAGACCGTGCTTGGCGAGCAGCGCCTTATTGGCGGTGACGACCGACTTGCCGGCGCTCAGCGCAGCCTCGACCGCCGACAGCGCGGGATCGCCGGCGCCGCCCATCAGCTCGACGAAGCAGTCGATGCCGGGATGGGTGGCGAGCGCCATCGGATCCTTCGCCCATTCGACGCCGCGCAGATCGACGCTGCGCTTCTTGGCCTTCGAGCGCGCGGTGACGGCGACGACGCGAATGCCGCGGCCGCTGCGGCCCGCGAGCACGCGGGCCTGCGTTTCAATCAAACGGACAACTTCGGCGCCCACGGTGCCGAGCCCCGCTATGCCCACTTTCAGGGGTGCAACCATGATGCTTTAGTGAACCTGCAGAAGAGAATTAGCGCCGATTGGCGAGCGGAACGACGTTGTGCAACGTTTCGATGCCGCTTTCAAGGAAGCGGCGCACGCCGCGCGCGGCCTGCCTGATCCGTTGCTCGTTTTCCACCATGGCGATGCGGACATATCCTTCGCCATGCTCGCCGAAGCCGACGCCGGGCGAGACCGCGACGCCGGATTTCTCCACCATCAAGGTCGCAAACTGCATGCTGCCGACGCTGCGGAACGCCTCCGGCAGCGGCACCCAGGCGAACATCGAGGCTTTCGGCGGCGGAATCTCCCAACCGGCGCGGCCGAACGATTCCACCAGCGCGTCGCGGCGCTTGCGATAGGTATCGCGCATCTCCTTGATACAGTCGTCAGGACCGTTCAGCGCCGCGGTCGCAGCGACCTGCACCGGCGTGAACGCGCCGTAGTCGAGATAGGATTTGACGCGGGCGAGTGCGGCGATCACGCGCTCGTTGCCGACCGCAAAGCCCATGCGCCAGCCGGCCATCGAATAGGTCTTCGACATCGAGGTGAACTCGACGGTGACGTCGATGGCGCCGGGCACCTGAAGCACCGAGGGCGGCGGGTTGTTCTCGTCGAAATAGACCTCGGCATAAGCGAGATCGGACAGGATCAGGATCTCGTGCTTCTTCGCGAAGTCGACGAGGTCCTTGTAGAAGTCGAGGCTCGCGACATAGGCGGTCGGGTTCGAGGGATAGCAGACCACTAGCGCGAGCGGCTTCGGGATCGAATGCACGATCGCCCGCTCCACCGCCTCGAAGAATTGCGGCGTCGGCTCCGATGGTACCGAGCGGATCACGCCGCCCGCCATCAAAAAGCCGAAGGCGTGAATCGGGTAGCTCGGGTTCGGACAAAGGATGACGTCGCCCGGCGCGGTGATCGCCTGCGCCACATTGGCAAAGCCCTCCTTCGAGCCCAGCGTCGCCACCACCTGGGTATCGGGATTGAGCTTCACGCCGAAGCGGCGCTCGTAATAGGCGGCCTGAGCCCGGCGCAGGCCGGGGATGCCACGGGAGGCCGAGTAGCGGTCGGTGCGCGGCTTGCCCAGCGTCTCCTTGAGCTTCTCCAGCACGTGCGGGGGCGCCGGCAGATCCGGGTTGCCCATGCCAAGATCGATGATGTCGGCGCCGGCATTCCGCGCGGCCGCCTTGGCCCGGTTGACCTGCTCGAACACGTAAGGCGGGAGGCGGCGGATGCGGTAAAACTCGTCCATGGCTCTCTGGGCTCCGGGCAGCCGGTCAGGGACAGAATCGATGGGCGATGACCACCCTTCGAGGAGATCCCGCCCCGCGCACAAAAATCGCTCACAATCAAATGCTTGTAGCGACTTTCGGCGACGAGAACTGAACTCCTTCGCCCTGACTCTCGGCTGAGTTGACGTCTTTTTAGCACGGAGTGGCGGGGGCGCCAGCGATTACCTTGCGCCCCGCGATGGTCGTCCCGGGACTAATTGGCGGTCCTCACTTGGCGTCCTTGGCGGCGCCGGCCTGGCGGTCTCGGGCGGCCGCAAGCTCGGCCTCGATCTTGGCGCGCTGGTCGGGCGGGATGATCGCCTGATCACGATCGGGCGGCAGGTCGTGCACCGGCAGATAGGTACCGGGCTCTTTGGGATGAGCCGGCGTGTCGGCGGCCGACATGTCCGCGAGCTGGCTCGAACAGCCGCCCAGCGCAAACGCCGCCGTCAGCAGCGCGCAGCATGCAAGCCGCGACTTTTGCAGGTCCCACAACGCAAACACCTGGGAATTCCCCTACTCGTCGCATGCGAGGTTGCGGGAGCTTAACCCAACAACCTGCCCAAGCTCAAACCATTGCTGCCCACAAATGGTACGAGCGAGAAATCATCCAAGGCCCACAGCGACAGAGGTGCACCCCGATTGTGACAAAAGCAAGAAGCCTTGTCGCAGTGCAGCACATCTTCGCGCGTGTTTGACGCGAAACCGGCGAGCTTCGCGGTGACGAATACGGAATGAATCGTTACTGTCGCCTCCATGAGTACTGCCACGACCGACACGCCCAAATCCGGGACAAAGTTTGAAACGAAGTTCGACGCTGAAGCCTTCGCGATGAATGTCGCGCGGGCCATGGAGAGCGGCGGCAAGGCGCTCGCCGCGTATCTGAAGCCGCGCGAAACCGGCGAGGTGCAGGACCGTCCGCCGGCCGAGCTCGCCGAAGTCGTCAAGACCTTCACGTCGGTCGCCGAATACTGGCTGTCGGACCAGTCGCGTGCGTCCGACGTCCAGACCAAGCTCGCCAAGGACTATCTCGATCTCTGGGGCTCGGCGGCACGGCGGATGGCAGGCCAGGAGACTCAGCCCGCGATCGCGCCCTCGCCGCGCGACAAGCGCTTTGCCGATCCGGAATGGAAGTCGAACCAGTTCTTCGATTTCATGATGCAGCTCTATCTGCTCACGACCAAATGGGCGCAGGAGCTGGTGCACAATGCCGAGGGGCTCGATCCGCAGACGCGGCGCAAGGCCGAATTCTACATGCAGCAACTCACCAACGCGATCTCGCCGTCGAACTTCGTGCTGACCAATCCGGAGGTGTTGCGCGAAACGGTTGCAAGCAGCGGCGAGAACCTCGCGCGCGGGCTGACGATGCTGGCGGAGGACATCGCCGCCGGCAAGGGCATGCTGAAGATCCGCCAGTCCAATCCGGACAACCTCGTCGTCGGCGTCAACATGGCGACGACGCCGGGCAAGGTGATCTACCAGAACGAGATGATGCAGCTGATCCAGTATTCTCCGACCACGGAGAAGGTGCTGCGCACGCCGCTGTTGATCGTGCCGCCCTGGATCAACAAGTTCTACATTCTCGATCTCAAGCCGGAGAAGTCCTACATCAAGTGGTGCGTCGACCAGGGCATCACCGTGTTCGTGATCTCATGGGTCAATCCCGACAAGCGGCTCGGTGCCAAGAGCTGGGAAGATTACATGAAAGAAGGCGTCCTCACGGCGATGGACGTGATCGAGCGGGTCACCGGCGAGATGAAGGTGCACACCGCCGGTTATTGCGTCGGCGGCACCATGCTCGCGACCACGCTGGCCTGGCTCGCCGAGAAGCGGCGCCAGCGCGTGACCTCTGCGACGTTCTTTGCCGCCCAGGTCGACTTCACCCATGCCGGCGATCTCCTGGTGTTCGTCGACGAGGAGCAGATCGCAGCCCTCGAGCAGGACATGAAGACGTCCGGCGTGCTCGAAGGCTCCAAGATGGCGATGGCCTTCAACATGCTGCGCTCGAACGACCTGATCTGGTCCTACGTGGTCAGCAACTACCTGAAAGGCCAGCAACCGAGCGCGTTCGACCTGCTGCACTGGAATTCCGACGCGACGCGGATGACCCAGGCGAACCATTCCTACTATTTGCGCAACTGCTATCTGGAGAACCGGCTGTCGACCGGGACCATGGTGCTCGACAACACCCTGCTCGATCTCTCCAAGGTCATGGTGCCCGTCTACAACCTTGCCACGCGGGAGGACCACATCGCGCCGGCAGAGTCGGTGCTGTACGGCTCGCAGTTCTTCGGCGGGCCCGTGAAATACGTGCTGTCCGGCTCCGGCCACATCGCCGGCGTCGTCAATCCGCCGGCCTCGAACAAATATCAGTACTGGACCAACGACAACATCAAGGACGTCAACGTCGCCCAGTGGATGAAAGGCGCGGTGGAGCACAAGGGCTCGTGGTGGCCAGACTGGCGCGAATGGCTCGGCGGGCTCGATCCGGAGGAAGTGCCTGCGCGCAGCGTCGGTACCGAGGCCTTGCCGCCGATCGAGGACGCCCCGGGCAGCTATGTCAGGGTTCGCGCATAGCGCTGCGGCGCGCGCTTTCGTATAAGCTCACGACATCGATTTTGGAGGGGACGGGTTATGACGCGTGAATTGTTCTGGCTGACGTGCACGGTGATCCTGACCGGGATCCTCTGGATTCCCTACACCATCAACCGCTGCCAGGTGCGTGGGCTCAGCGGCGCCCTGGCCAACCCCTCGCGCGGCGACAAGCCTCAGGCCGAGTGGGCGAACCGCCTGATGTTCGCGCACGACAACGCGGTCGAGAACCTCGTGCTGTTCGCTCCGCTGGTGCTGATCCTGAACGCGATCGACTATTCCTCGAAATGGACGGTGCTCGCCTGCGTCGTCTATTTCTGGTCGCGCGTCGCGCATCTGATCGTCTATGCGCTCGGCATCCCGGTGTTCCGCACCCTCGCCTTCACCGTCGGCTTCCTCGCTCAGGTCGTGCTGGCGCTGGCGATCTTCAAGATCTTCTGACCGCGCGTCCTGGATGCGCGGCGATGCCTAGCGAATCCGGCCGGGATTTCGTTCAGTTCCACGATCTCGGCGCGGGCGCGATCCTGTCGATCATCGATCGCGCGCAGATCCTCGCGGCGGCGTGGCACGACCGCGCCATGCCGCAACAACTCGCCGGCAAACGGGTCGCGCTCATCGTCGACGATGGCGGATGGAGAAACACGACCGCCTTCGACCTCGGCATCCAGGCGATGGGTGGCACCTGCGTTCATTCGCCCGTCAGGCTCGATGCCGCCGAGGCAACGGCCGACCTGGCGCAATATCTCGACAATTGGTTCGACATTCTGGTCGTGCGCACCCGTGAGCTGTCGGCGCTGCGAGAGCTGGCGGCGAGCGCCCGCGCGCCGGTCGTCAATGCCAGAACGCGATCGAACCATCCTTGCGAAACGCTCGGCGATCTCGCCTATGTCAGGAGCAAGAGAGGACATCTCGACGACCTCAGGGTCGTCGGCGTGGCTCCCGATGCCAACATCCTGCGTTCCTGGGTCGAAGCCTCCATCGCCCTATCGATCAAGGTGACCCAGGTGTACCCCGCGAATTGGCATGTCCGGGACATCGCAAGCCCACGGTTCGAGGCCAGCACAGATCTCGACGTATTGCACGATGCGGATGTGATCATCACGGACTGTTGGCCTGAAGGCGCAGGCGCGGATCAACTGCGCGACTATCAGCTATCGGCATCGCTGCTCGACCGATGCCGTCCCGACGTCATTTTCCTGCCCTGCCCGCCGGTGACCAGAGGCCAGGAGGTCAGCGCTGACGCGATGTCGCATCGCGCCTGCCAGAGCCCGGCGGCGAAGGCCTGCCTGCTGCACGCGCAGAACGCGCTGCTGGAGTGGATCGCCGCCTGATCGGCGCCGCCGACTGTGAAGGGCAATCGCAAGTGTTGCCGAGCGATGACACTGCGGCAGAATCGAACAGCCCTCCGATTTGCATATACAGGTTGTCATCCATCCCCAGGTATATTCACGCATCGCCATTGATTGATTCGGAACAGAACATGAATTGGAAGCTTGCATCCACGCTCGGCGCCGTCGCGCTGGCAGCCGTCGCGACCCAGGCTAACGCTGCCGATCTCGCCGCCCGCCCATACACCAAGGCGCCGCCGATGATCGCCGCCGTCTATGATTGGAGCGGCTTCTACATCGGCGCCAACGGCGGCTATGGCACCTCACGCAACTGCTGGGACCAGACGGTCGGCTTCGCGCCCGGCGTCGCGGAAGGCTGCCACGATGCAACGGGTGCCGTCGCCGGTGGCCAGATCGGCTATCGCTGGCAGAGCAGCGCATTCGTGTTCGGCCTTGAAGCGCAGGGCGACTGGGCCGACCTCTCGGGCCGGAATGCCAGCACCGTGTTCGGCGTCGCGAACCGCACCCACATCGACGCCTTCGGCCTGTTCACCGGCCAGGTCGGCTACGCCTGGAACAATGCGCTGTTCTATGCGAAGGGCGGCGCCGCGGTCACCAGCAATCAATACCGCGGCATCGGGACTGGCGGTCTGGCCGGGGCCGAGTTCGATGGTGCGAACGAGACCCGCTGGGGCGGCACGATCGGCGTCGGCTTCGAATACGGCTTTGCCCAGAACTGGTCGGTCGGCCTCGAATACGACCACCTGTTCATGGGGCACCACGACGTCACGCTCACGGCCAATGGGGCGCTGGCGCCAGTCGGCACGTTCTCGCGCACCGACCGCATTGGTCAGGATGTCGACCTGATCACGGCCCGCATCAACTACAAGTTCGGCGGCCCGGTCATCGCGAAGTACTGAGGTCTCGTGTCCCGGACGCGGAGCAGCGTGCAAGCGCTGCTCCGCCGCGCCGGACCCAGACGGCTACAGAGGCAAAGCAAGAATCGCCCCGGCTCTGCAGCGCACCGCCGAGAGGCGCTGCGCTGCGTCCGGGGCGCGAGCGTGCCTCACTCCTCCGGCAGACCCAGCATCAGCCGCATGTTCTGCACGGCTGCGCCCGAGGCGCCCTTGCCGAGATTGTCCAGCCGCGCGACCAGCACCGCCTGGTGATACTTGTCGCTGGCGAAGACGTAGAGCTCGAGCATGTTGGTCTCGTTAAGCGCTTCCGGCTCGATACGGCCGCCCTTTGACGCCTCGTTCTGGAGCGGCATCGCCGTGACGTAGTTTGAACCTGCGTAGCGCTTGGCCAGCGCGGCCTGCAGGTCCGCGCCGCTGGGCTTGCCCGGCAGCGTGTCGAGCTGAAGCGGGATCGAGACCAGCATGCCCTGCCGGTAATTGCCGACCGACGGGATGAAGATCGGCCGCCGCGTCAGGTTCGAATAGAGCTGCAGTTCGGGCAAATGCTTGTGCTCGAAGCCGAGGCCATAGAGCTCGAACGACGGCGCGCTGCCGTCTTCAAAGCTCGCGATCATCGACTTGCCGCCCCCGGAATAGCCGCTCACCGCATTGACGCTGATCGGATAGTCAGGCGGCAGCAGCCCGGCATCGACGATCGGCCGCAGCAGCGCGATGCCGCCGGTCGGATAGCAGCCGGGATTGGAGACATTCTTCGCAGCCTTGATTTTGCCGGCCTGGTCCGGCGCCAGCTCCGCAAAACCGTAAGCCCAGTCCGGCGCGACCCGGTAGGCGGTCGAGGCGTCCAGCACCTTCGGCCCTGCAGCGCCCATGCTGTCGATCAGCGCGACCGTCTCCTTGGCGGCGTCATCAGGCAGACAGAGGATGACGAGATCCACCTCCGCCATCAGCGCCTTCTTGGCCGCGGGATCCTTGCGCTTGTCGTCGGCGATGGTCTTCACCACGACGTCGTTCTGGAGCTTGAGCCGCTCGTTGATGCCGAGCCCGGTGGTGCCGGAGCCGCCATCGACGAAGACGGTGGCGGGCTTCTTGGCTGCGCTGGAGGACGGAGCCTGATTGGTGTCAACGAGACTGGTTTCAGAAAGACTCATGGCACGATCCTTTCGAGCTTGTTCGTGTCTCCGCCGGCGCCGCGGCCGAGCTCGAGTATTTTGGCTTTCGGCGACAGCAGCGTTAGGAGGGCAGTCAGCCTGGCCTGGTGCGAGGTGATCTCGCGCCAGGCATAGGCCTCGGCGTTGCTCCGGTAGAATTGCGGCGTCCCCTCATCCGCGCCGGCACCTCGCTTTATGGAAATAGTGCGATCTGCTCCAGCCCCGCGGTTTCAGGAAATCCGAACATCAGGTTCATGTTCTGGATCGCCTGACCGGCCGAGCCCTTCACCAGATTGTCGAGCGTTGAAAGCACGATCGCCCGATCCTTGATGCGGTCGGCGACGACACCGATCTGAACATAGTTGGAGCCGCGTACGTTCTGCGTCTGCGGCAGCACGCCCTTTTTGGCGACATGCACGAACGGCTCGTTGGCGTACGCTTTCTGCAGCGCTGCCCGCAGATCGTCGGGCGTTGCACCGTTGAGCTTGACGTAGGAGGTGCAGAACTCGCCCCGCGCCATCGGAATCAGATGCGGCGTGAAATTCACCGTTACCGCGGAGCCTGCCGCGACGCCGATTTCCTGCTCGATTTCAGGCGCGTGTCGGTGAGTGCCGACCGAATAGGGCGACAGCCCTTCGCCCGCTTCGCTGAACAGCGTGTTCTGCTTCAGCCCGCGGCCGGCGCCGGTGACGCCCGATTTCGCGTCGATGATGATGTCGTCAACGTCGATCAGCTTGGCCTTCGCCAGCGGAACCAGCGCCAGCAACACCGCCGTCGGATAGCAGCCGGGACAGGCGACCAGCCGGGCGGAAGTGATCTTCTCCCGGTAGAATTCGGTCAACCCATAGACAGCCTCGCCTTGCAGTTCGAGCGCACGATGCTCATGGCCGTACCACTGTGCATAGGTATCCTTGTCGCGCAGCCGGAAATCCGCGGACATGTCGAGGATCTTGATCTTGGGATTAGCCTTGAGCACGGCCGCGATGATCTCCTGCGTGGTGCCGTGTGGCAGCCCGCAGAGCACCGCGTCGAGCTTGGTCCAGTCGACCTTTTCCCACTCCACGAGTTTTGGCAGGTCGAGCATGAAGAAGTGCGGAAACACCTCGCTCATGGCCTTGCCCGCATGGGTGTTGGCGGTAAGCGCCGTGATCTCGGCATTCGGATGCCGCGCCAGCAGGCGCACCGCGTCGGCTCCAGTGTAGCCGGACGCGCCGAGAATGCCGATCTTCTTCTTCGTGCTCATCACACGCCCCTTTCAGGCGCAATCGCTTGTTGTGTTTGTACCGCATCTGTTGCGAAGGCCAACGGTCTTGCTTCGCGCATCAGGCCTGCGATCGTGCGCGAGTCCGCATCCGCCTGCGAGCCCAACGCACCGCTGAGCGCCGCGTAATCGGCGTCGGATTTGTGCTGATTGAGTTTGAAGCTGCCTTCGACCTCTTCAACCGTCATGACCAGACCCACAATCCCCTTCTTCAGCGCCTCGAGCCGGCCTGCGGTCATCTTCGCCGAAGTCCACGGCGTCTTCGGCAGCAGCCAGCTCTCGAACTTGTCGCTGAGCGTGTCGATCTGCACCGCCAGCTCGCCGTCCGACAACAACCGCACCGGGCCACTCAGATGCACCGACTGGTAGAGCCAGGTTGGCACCTGATCCGGCGAGACGTACCAGTCGGGCGATACATAGGCATCGGGGCCATTGATCGCGAGCAACCAGGACGTCACGCCGTCCGCAAGCTTTACCAGCGGATTGTGACGGGCGACATGAAAGGCGGCCTGCGGCGTGCCGTCGGCGGCGTAGGTCAAATAGAACGGCAGCGGCGAGGCGACAGGCTTGTGGCCGTCGAAGGCGCACATGGTGCCGAAGCCGCGGTCGCCCGCGAATTTCAGGCTCGCGGCGCGGTCCGGCTTGAAAAAGGGTGGCGTGTACATCGTGGTCTCCTGCTGGGCCTTGTTGGGGGGCCGCCGGATCAGATCGCGCTGACAGGAGAGAGAATGCCGCGGATCGGATCCAGCGGCAAAGACGATGATCTCAAACGCGATCGACCGCCCAAACCGCTAAAGAGCGGCGGCGGCGACGGGCGAACAGGATGGTCGCAGCGTTGATCATGGCGCGGGGCTATAGGGCCGGCGGGTTCCTGGGTCAAGCCCAAATCGGTCGGGACGTGATGGCGGGATGCCTGTATCGGAGCCGAACTTGTAGTAGAATGATAATAGAACCTTATACTTGCACCAGCCTAATCCGCCCTACGGGATGCGCTTCGCGATAAAGGTACCGTTCGGCTGGTGATACACGAGTTCCTTGATCGCGGCGGACGGGCCGCGGCGGAATTCGGTGCGATAGCCGTCGAGCTGGACGATGCTGAACGTCGCGCCCTGGTAGGGCCGTAGCTGGTAGAGCGGCACGAACGGAATTTTCAGCGTAAGCTGGCTCTCGGCATCCTCGGTGACGACGTGGGTCTGATCGCCGCGAATGTATTCGCCTACGCAGGCCGACCGGAATGCAGGGTCCATGCATTCGCCTGCGGCGGTGCGCCTGAAGACGATATCCGGCACCAGCACTTCGAGCTGGGCCGAGAGACTGGCAATGTTGCCGTCGCGGTCGGTCGCAAAGGTAATCACGAGATCGTCCGGATTCAGGTCTCCGAAAACGTACGGCAGCTGGAACGAATCGTAGTGCCGGTGTGCGAGCTTCGCCTTCGTGCCGCGCCAGGCCCAGTGCAGGCTGTCGCCGTCTTGTGTGATGACCACCCGGCCATAGGCCGGGTGTTCATAGGCGCCGCAAAAATCTGCGAGATCATGGCTGGGCTTCGTGTTCAGCTTGCGCGCTGTAGGCTTCGCCGCGTCGTCGGTTTTCTGTTGCGCCAGCGCCTTGCGGCGCATGTCGCGCAGGCGATCCAGCCATGGCACGGGTTGGTTGCCGGCGAGATGATCGTGAACGCGGTTGATCAGAATGCTGGACACCGGATTGCCGCCGGTGTTGGTGAAGACGGCGATGCCGGTGTTTCGCGCCGGGATGAGGCGCATCAGCGTGCTCCAGCCGAGCCAGCCGCCGGAGTGTCCGACCACGCGCTCGCCCCGGTAGGTGGTGTGGTTGAAGCCCAGCCCGTAGTGCGAATGGCCGAACTCCTCCCACTCAGCAGCGCCTGCGAAGACGCGCGGCGACTGCATCTCCCGGATCAGCGTGGACGACAGCAGGCGCTCGCCGGCGAATTCGCCCTCGGCCAGCAAGAACTTCATCCAGTTGGCGAGGGCGGCAACCGAGGTGACGATGGCGCCGGCGCCCGTCGTGGTGATGGGGAAGAATTTGCTGCGCGAACGCACGTCGCCGCGTTCCACCAGATAGGGAACGGCGACATCAGTTGCCGCGGCGTACTCCTCGGCTGAAAAGCCGACCGGCATCCGCAATTTATCAGTCAGCCGGGTGCGGATGAAATCTTCATAGCTCTGACCACTGATGCGCTCGACGACAAGGCCGGCGGCATTGTAGGCGAGATTGTTGTATTGAAAATCGGTGCGGATGTCCCGGGCCGGCTCAAGGTGACGCAGCGCCGTCATCATCTCGCTGCGCGAGAGATCGGCTGGAATCCATATCCAGTCGTGGCGGGGCAGGCCGGAGTGGTGGCTGAGCAGGTCGCGCACGGTGACACGCTCGGTCGCGATCGCGTCATACAGGCGGAATTCGGGAATGGTGTCGCGGACCGGCTTTTTCCAATCGAGCCGTCCCTCGGCCACCAGCAGCGCCAACGCCGTGGCGGTGAAAGTTTTGGTGATCGAGCAGATCAGGAACTGCGTCTCTGGCGTCGCGGGCAGCCCGCTCTCGACGTCGCGCTGGCCCCATGTCCTGAGCAGCACCGTCTCGCCGTTCTGCACGACGGCGAGTGTCACGGCCGGCACCTGCCACTCCGCCATCGCCTCCGCGACCAGCGCGTCGAGCTCGGGGATGAGGGCTGTGATGGTCGTGTTGCTTCGGACAGATCGGCTGGACATGACACACATTTTTTTCCGGTCGCCTCCACAATCGCTGGATGACGACCCGTAATGCTACGTGTCGTAGCATTTGCGGCTGGCCCGTGCAAGCGTGGCACATATTTCTCGGAAGCCTGCGATGGATCAGGCAATCGCGCTGCTCTTTCCTCTCGCGGCCGGCAGCCCATCGGCTGATCGATATCGTGCGCAGCACGCTCCAGAAGACCCTCTAGATCACCCGCCAGAGCCATTCCATGATCGTCGCGATCACGTCGCCAAACAGCAGGAGCGCCGCCGACCAGACCAGCGCGGAGACGAAATTGGCGGCCTGAAAGCTCCAGTAAGGCATTTCGAAAATGCCAGCGGCGAGCGGCACGGAGGCGCGCAAGGGGCCGAAGAAGCGGCCGATGAAGATGCTGGGCACACCCCAGCTGCGTACGAAGGCCTCGCCCTTTGGCAGGATTTCCGGATAGCGCGAGAGCGGCCACATCTGGGCGACCTGCTCCTTGTAGCGGTAGCCGAACCAGTAGGAGACCCAGTCGCCAAGTGCGGCGCCGATGCCGCCGGCAATCCAGACCGGATAGAAGCTGATGCCGCTCGCACCGATCAACGCACCGATCGCCACCAAAGCACCCCAGGCCGGGATCAGGAGCGAGATGAAAGCCAGCGACTCGCCGAAGGCCAGCAGGAACACGATCGGCGCCGCCCAGACCTGATGAGCACGCACGAAGTCGGCCAGCGCGTGCGCGTACTGCTCCATTCCAGATCGCCTTCCCGCCCCGTCACGAGTTCGTCAGATGAAAAGACTGGTAAGCCAAGGACTTGTGTGACATCAAGTCACAAAACCCCGCCCAAGCCGGGCTTGGGCCTCAAATTGCCGGGAACTGGTAGGGATACGGCGTAAAATCGCCGAGATTGGCTCTCACCCACACCCCGCCCGGCTGGCACGCGGTGACCTTTCCAAGCCAGCCGTGGCATAGTCGCCTGAACCGATTCGCCGCTGCGCGGCCCTCAAAACGCATCAAGATATATGTCCAAGCATTTGAAAACAAAAAGCAAAAACGATTTGTTCGACGGCAATGAGCCGAAAGCTCGCACGACTGCCGCAAAGGCGGCCCCGCGTGGGACCGGTGGCGAGGCCGATTACACGGCCGCCGACATCGAGGTGCTTGAAGGACTGGAACCGGTCCGGCGCCGGCCCGGCATGTATATCGGTGGCACCGACGAGAAGGCGCTGCATCATCTCTTCGCCGAAGTCATCGACAACTCGATGGACGAGGCCTTAGCGGGGCACGCGACCTTCATCGGCGTCGAGCTCTCCGCAGACGGCTTCCTCACCGTCACCGACAATGGCCGCGGCATCCCGATCGATCCGCATCCGAAGTTCCCGAAGAAGTCGGCGCTTGAAGTCATCATGTGCACGCTGCATTCGGGCGGCAAGTTCGACAGCAAGGTCTACGAGACCTCGGGCGGTCTGCACGGCGTCGGCATCTCCGTGGTGAACGCACTCTCCTCGCGGCTCGAGGTCGAGGTCGCGCGCGGCCAGAAGCTGCATCGCATGACGTTCGAGCGCGGCCATCCCAAGGGCAAGCTCGAGGATCTCGGCAAGGTCAACAACCGCCGCGGCACGCGCGTACGCTTCAAGCCCGACACCGACATCTTCGGCGCCAAGGCCGCGTTCAAGCCGCAGCGCCTGTTCAAGATGACGCGCTCAAAGGCCTATCTGTTCGGCGGCGTCGAGATCCGCTGGAACTGTGCGCCCGAGCTGCTCAAGGGCGTCGAGGATGTTCCACCGGAAGCGACCTTCCACTTCCCCGGCGGCCTGAAGGACTATCTGGCAGCCGCGATCCACGCCGACACGCTGGTGCACCCCGACATCTTCTCCGGCAAATCGGGCCGCAACGGTGCGCATGGCGCCTGCGAATGGGCCGTGGCCTGGACCGCGGATGCCGACGGCTTCCTCTCCTCCTACACCAACACCGTTCCGACGCCCGATGGCGGTACGCACGAATCGGGCCTGCGCAGCGCGCTGTTGCGCGGCCTGAAGGACCACGCCGAGCGCGTCGGCCAGGGCAAGCGCGCTTCGTCCATCACCTCGGAAGACGTGATGGTGGGGGCCGCCGTGATGCTCTCGGTGTTCGTGCGCGAGCCTGAATTCCAGGGCCAGACCAAGGATCGTCTCGCCACCGCAGAAGCGCAGCGCATCGTCGAACAGGCGATGAAGGATCCGTTCGATCATTGGCTGTCGGGCAATCCGAACATGGCCAACCGGCTGCTCGACTTCGTGATCGACCGCGCCGAGGAGCGTCTGCGCCGGCGGCAGGAGAAAGAGACCGCGCGGAAAACCGCGGGCAAGAAGCTGCGCCTACCCGGCAAGCTCGCCGACTGCACCGATGCGGGCACCGACGGCTCAGAACTCTTCATCGTCGAGGGCGACTCGGCCGGCGGCAGCGCCAAGCAGGCGCGCGACCGCAAGACCCAGGCTGTGCTGCCGCTGCGCGGCAAGATCCTCAACGTCGCCTCCGCCGGCAAGGACAAGCTGACGGCGAACGCCCAGCTCTCCGATCTGGTGCAGGCGATCGGTTGCGGCCAGCTTCTGCAATATCGCGAAGAGGATCTGCGCTATCAGCGCATCATCATCATGACCGACGCCGACGTCGACGGCGCCCACATTGCTTCGCTGCTGATCACCTTCTTCTACCGGCAGATGCCGAAGCTGATCGACGAAGGACATCTCTTCCTTGCTGTACCGCCGCTCTACAAGCTGACCCACGGCACCAAGTCAGTCTACGCGCGCGACGACAAGCACAAGGAAGAGCTGATCAAGAGCACGTTCAACGCCAATGCCAAGGTCGAGGTGAACCGCTTCAAAGGCCTCGGCGAGATGATGCCGGCGCAGCTCAAGGAAACCACTATGGATCCGAGCAAGCGCACATTGCTCAAGGTGGTACTGTTGCCCGACGATCGCGACACCACTGCGGATTCAGTGGAGCGCCTGATGGGCACCAAGGCCGAAGCGCGCTTCGCCTTCATCTCCGACAAGGCCGAGTTCGCCAGCGAAGAGCTGCTCGACGTCTGATGCGGCGATTCTCGTCGAAAAGCCCTGGCCCGCGGCCGGGGCTTTTTGATTCGGGATGGACGATTGGGCCTCTTAGGGCGATTCATCCGCAGCATTTTACCTCTCGAATGCCCGACTCGGCCAACGACTCACAGCGGCCGGGGCGGCAAGCCAGGGGCTGAGGCAGGATTGCCTCCGTTTCGGACAAAGGCCACTTCCTAACGAAAGCCTACCCGCACGGAAGCTTCGACGGCCCGTCGTAATACATTGAAGTTACATCATTTTTAGCGGATTCGGCGACGGCACTTCGAAACCCCGCCAGCGGGCGTTTTCCGGCGACTGTGCCTGCCCTGCAACAGCATTTCGGCGAGAACCGTCTATAGTTCGGGTATCAGATCACACGGACTTCAGAGCGCTCGCGCCTGCTACGGACCAAGGTTGGGGATTTTATCATGAAGAAGATTGTACTCGCACTGACCGCGGTCGCGGCGATGACCGGTTCGGCTTCGGCGGCTGACCTTGCTGCCCGTCCCTACGTCAAGGCCCCGGTGGCTGCGCCGGTTGCCAACTGGACCGGCTTCTACATCTTCGGCGGCGGCGGCGGCGGTCTCTCGAACTCCGACCAGTCCGTCCAGTCGACCGTCGGCGCGGTTCCGCTGACCATCACCCAGCGTCAGGGTGGCTCGGGCTGGTTCGGCACCGTCGGCCTCGGCTACGACTGGCAGTTCAGCGGCACCTGGGTCGGCGGCGTGTTCGCTGACGGTCAGTTCGGCAGCATCCGCTCCACCGTGCAGGATCCGATCCTCGGCTACACCGGCAACCAGAAGCTGGAAGACTCCTGGGCCGCTGGCGTGCGCCTCGGCTGGCTGGTTGCTCCGAACGTTCTCTCCTATGTCAACGGCGGTTACTCTGGCGCCCACTTCGGCAGCACCAGCTTCACGACCCTGGGCGGCGCTCCGACTGGCGTGCACCTCAGCGGCTACAACCGCAACGGCTGGTTCGTCGGCGGCGGTGTCGAGAACAGCCTGAACATCTTCGGTATCACGTCGCCCGGCTGGTTCATGAAGACCGAATACCGTTCGGCCTTCTACGACGCCAAGACCCGGGATGAGCTCTCCGACGTCACCAACCTGCCGACCGGCGTCAACAGCATCCGCGCCAACAGCTGGAACCAGACGATCTCGACCTCGCTGGTCTACCGCTTCAACTGGACCGGTCCCGTCGTCGCCAAGTACTGAGCTGAAAAGCACTGAGCTGAAAAGCACTGATCTGATCTGAACTTCAGACGTCAAAAGCCCCGGTTCCGCCGGGGCTTTTTCGTTATGGGTTCATCGTTTAACGCGGGCATAGGCCGCGATCAGCGCGACCGCAGCCGCGGTGCCAAGAATTATCTTGCGCGCGGACACGCGTCCTCCCCGCGGCCTGCGTCCGCAGCCATTGTATCCGAACCGAAGCTACGGCTAGTCTTGCGGGACGTTTTCGCGATCCGCGGCGATACCTTGTGCCGTGGGTCGCGACAGAATCGGACCGATGGGGAGGAATGCATGCGCAGATTTCTGCTGATCGCAGGCCTGTTTGCCCTCGCTGTCGGGCTGCTCTGGATCGGACAGGGCACGGGTACCGTCGCCTGGCCCCGATCGAGCTTCATGATCAACCAGCTGCAATGGGCCGGCTATGGCGCCGCCATGGCAGGCTTCGGGCTGGTGCTGATCTGGCAAAGCAACCAATAGAAGAAACCAGGAAGTGACAGCATGACATCCAACCGGTTCGATCTGCGCGGCAAAGTCGCGATCGTCACGGGAGGCAATGGCGGCATCGGGCTCGGCCTCGCGCACGGGCTCGCCGACGCCGGCGCCGATATCGCCGTGGTCGGACGCAACGAAACCAAGTCGGCCGCGGCCGTCGCCGATCTCAAGGCGCGCGGCGTGAAGGCGATTTCCGTCACAACCGATGTCACCGACAAGACCGCGGTCGCGGCGATGATCGACCGTGTCGTCAGGGATCTCGGCCGCATCGACATCCTGATCAACAACGCGGGCATGAGCATCCGCAAACCGCCGCACGAGCTCGAGCTCGACGAGTGGAACAAGGTGATCGACACCAACCTCACCAGCGCCTTCGTCTGCTCGAAGCTCGCCTATCCGGCGCTGAAGGCGTCGGGCAACGGCAAGGTGATCAACATCGGCTCGATGATGTCGATCTTCGGCGCGAGCTTCGCCACCGCCTATGCGGCGAGCAAGGGCGGCATCGTGCAGTACACGCGCGCCTGTGCCAATGCCTGGGCGCCCGACAACATCCAGGTCAATGCGATCCTGCCTGGCTGGATCGACACCGATCTCACCCGCGGCGCACGTGAGCAGGTGTCGGGCCTGCACGAGCGCGTGCTGGCGCGCACGCCTGCGGGGCGTTGGGGCGACATCGACGACTTCGCCGGCATCGCCGTATTCCTCGCCTCGCCCGCCTCGAATTTCGTCACGGGCACTGCGATCCCCGTCGATGGCGGATTCTCGGTGATGGCGTAAGGCGCGGCGTCGCACGAAAAAAAGCCCCGGCAAAGCGCCGGGGCTTTGAGTTATTGGCAGTACTCTTTTTTGCAGATCGTTCGTTGCGTGCTCAGTAGCGGGCGATGACCGGTGCGTCGAACTTGTAGCTCGCGCGGACGACGGCCCACTGGATGTCACGCGGCTTGGCATCGAAGGTGTAATTGGCCGTGGTGCCGCCGAGCTGATAGGTCTGGCTGCCGAAGGCCGCGTAATTGTACTCGAGCCCAACGATCCAGTTGCGGGTGATGCCGTATTCCCAGCCGGCGCCGACGGTCCAGCCGTTGGCCCAGTGAGTCTGGCCGCCCGTTCCCGTCACAACCGGGTCGGTGACCGAGAGCCGATTGTTGACGCCGGCATAGCCGCCCTTGATGTAGAACAGGTTGTTCTGCACGGCAAAGCCCGCGCGACCGACGACTGTCGCCAGCACATTGGCACGCCAGGAGAACACGTCGTTCGCCGGGCCGAAGGCGGTGTTCACGATGGTGCCCTTGTTGTCGAGCCCGGATATCGTGCCTTCCATGCCGAACACGTAGTTGTTGGCTTGCCAGTTGTAGCCGATCTGGGCGCCGCCCATGATGCCCGAGTTGCGCTGGCGATAGCCCTGCCCCGGCAGCAGATCGCCGAAGCCGCCACCGTTGCCATTGTTGATGAACTGCTCGTTGGTCCAGGCGCCACCGATGTGGCCACCGACATAGAATCCGGTCCAGTTGAACAACGGCTCGATATAAGCGGGCGCCTTGGTGTAGGGACGCGCGGCGAGATCGGCGGCGGAAGCGGCGCCGGCCGAAACCAGAGCGGTCGTGCAGGCGAAGGCGGCAATCAACTTGTTACGCATGGTACACCCCGTGTCCTTTGATGGGCGCACGCTCACACGCAGTTCTTACTCAAATTTGAATCAAGAAAGTTAAGGCGCCGGATTGGCGCATCGCGGTCTTTGAATCCGCATGCGCTGTTGCACGAACGCAACGCAAAGCGCGCGATTTAACGCGACATTATCCCTACCCAATTCCTGCGTTACGACGCCAGCGCGGCCTTCGAATGCACATGTTCGGGGCGGACGCCGAGCGCAACAAAGCGCGCCGGAATGCCCTGAAGCCGTGGCAATGCGGAGATCAACCGCAACAGCAGCGGCACCTTGAGCGGCCGATCGCCGCCCTGCAGCGCGCCGCTGATGATGTGGTTCTGCACGACCACCTGCATCGCCTGCGTCATCTTCACCGGGAACTCGCGGCGGCGCTGCACGGCATCGAGCTCCTCCTGCGATGGACAGCCGCGCGTCAACCTGTCCGCGAGCAGATTGGCGGTCGCGACCGCATCCTGCACGGCAAGATTGACGCCGACGCCACCGACCGGCGACATCGCATGCGCGGCGTCGCCGATGCAGAGCAATCCGGGCCGCGTCCAGCGGCTGAGGCGATTGATCGCGACCGTCAGCAACTTGACGTCGTCAAAACTCTTCACCTCGGCGATCCCCTGCTTGAGGACCGGCGCCATGCGCACGACGTCATCGAGCAGTGCCTGCAATCCCCTCGCCTTCACCGCATCATATTGCCCCTTGGCGATGACATAGGCGCACTGCCAGTAATCGCCGCGGTCGAACGTGACCATCATCTTGCCGGGCTCGATCCGCGCAAAGAGGTTTTCGGTCTCGGTCGGCTTGCGGCCGGCGCGGAACCAGAGCACGTCCATCGGCGCGCCGATCTCCTCGACGCCAAGCCCTGCGCGCTCACGCACCGTCGAATGCCGGCCGTCGCAGGCAATGGTGAGATCCGCCTCGATGTCGACGATGCCGTCGGGCGTCCTGGCGCGCACACCCGCAATGGTGTCGTCGCGGCGGATCAGGTCGACCGCTTCCGTAGTCATCAGCACCTCGAGCGAGGCGAAGCGCCGGCCCGCCTCGCGCAGGAAATTGAGAAAATCCCACTGTGGCATGAAAGCGATGAACGGGTACTTGGTATTCAGCCGGCTGAGATCGGCGATCCGCACCCTGGTGCCGCCGATGAGACCGTCCATCGTCTGCAGGCGCTGATGCGGCAGCTTGAGGAAGCCGTCGATCAGGCCGAGCTCGTCCATCACCTGAAGCGTCGACGGATGCACGGTGTCGCCGCGAAAATCGCGGAAGAAATCGGCGTGCTTTTCCAGCACCACGACATCGATGCCGGCGCGTCCCAGGAGATAGCCAAGCATCATGCCGGCCGGTCCGCCGCCGACGATGCAGCAGCGGACTTTTCGGACGCGCGATGCGGATTGATCCGGCGTGACTGTGTCCATGACCCGACTCTCACTGCTGCATTCGCTCAGGCGATTGTAGCGCCGGCGAGCGTCGGGAGCATGTTCAATTTGAGAAAGCGCTCAATTGTTACTGCGGTTCGCCGTGCGGAAGCTTTTGACCTCCGACACGCTGCCGTCACGATAGGTCAACTCGACCGACATGAACTGCGTGGCTGGAGGCAGCTTCTCGTAGAGCAGCATGCCGGCCGTGATCGCCGAGGGATCGCGGAGGTCGCAAGGCGGCAGCTTCAGCACCTTGTCCGGCACCGCCGTGTCGATGCCGATCCGCACCTCGCGGATCGCGCAGCGGTACGACACCAGATGGGAATAATAGACCAGCAGCCCGTTAAACTGACGGAACGACAGCCAGCTCGTGGCGGTCATGTCGAGGATCTTGCGCTGATCGCGGACCAGCGCCGCTTCGGGATCGAACTTGATCGGGAACGGGCCCTGCATGTCGCCGGACGCGTCGACGTAACGGACCTCGATGGTGCCGGCCTGCGCATCCGGGGGCAGCTCGATCGACGGGTTCGGCATCCGCTTGCGCGTGCGCGGATCGAGCGCGTCGATGAAGCCGGTCTCGCGGAAATCACCGTTGCCGGCCATCCGCCAGGACACACCGAGGGTGGGATCGGCGAAGGAGAACGTCACGCTCCAGCCGCCATTGTGGCGCGAGAAGCTCGCGATCGGCGCGTTGGTGGTCTCCTCCTTCGGCACGCGCGGCACCGAGACCGGCGGCAGCGCCGCGACCTTCTGCGGCGCCGGATCGGCCGGACGCGCTGCGGCCGCCGCCGCATCCTTCGCGGCACCGCTGAGGAAGACGTCGTCGACCATCTGGTCGAAATAGACCGGCACCTGCTTGTGCTTGACGGTATCGGCCATCTCGCTGACCAGGCGGCGCGTGTGCTGCGCGACCTGCACGAGGTTCTCGCCGGGCTGCAGCAGCTCCCTGGCGAAGGTGCGCGTGAACACCGAATTGGGATTGGCATCATCGTTGGACAGACGATCGAGCGCGGTCTGGCGCGGGCCTGCCGAGAACACCGAGAACACGCCTTCGGGCAATTGCGTCATCGGCGCAAGCCCACCTCCGCCGGCGACTGCGCGCGTGCCGGAACGTTCGAACGGATTGTTGCGGCAGGCGTCGAATACCAGGATCGAGGTGCGCGCCTTCTTGTTCTGGAGGCGCTCGACGACACGATCTGCGAGAATGGAAGCGTCGCGCACCAGCTCTTCCTGGCCTTCCGTCGCCGCCGGCACGTCGGTCGGCAGCAGATAGTTCTGGCCCGCGATCTCGAAACCGTGGCCGGCGTAGAAGAAGAACGCGGTGTCGCCGGGCTCGATCGCCCGGTCGAAGGCGAGCAGCGTCTCGGAGAATTGCTGACGGTTCTGGTTTTCGGCGATCATCACGGTGAAGCCGAGCTGCTTCAGCGTATCGCCCATGGTGCGGGCGTCGTTGACGGCCTTCAGGAGCTTCGGAACGTTCTTGTAGTCGTTGTTGCCGACGACGAGCGCGACACGCTTTTCGGCATGTGCGGCAGTCGCGAAACCACTGAGGCTCGCCGCCAGGCCAACCGCTGTCAGAATTCTGAAAAGCCGACACGTCATCGTGATTTTTCCCGTTGCGGAACGGCTCCCCGCTGGCTCCATGCGGAACCTTACGCCATTGATGTGATAGTCGGTCCAGCCGCAACAGCGGTTCAACCGGTCCCACCTTGCAGTTCCACGATCTGGCCTGTGGCAGATTCCCGTGGAATCTGATTTTTCCTGGGCGGAATTCCGTTCGAGACGAGGGGCTGCCGTGTATCGCTCGTGCACCGACGAGGTCGAGCCGCACGATCGCTTCGATTTTTGGCGCGAGGTGCGCGCCAAGGGGCTGTTCGGGGTCACGCCGCGAATGATGATTCGTCCGGCGCCGTCCCGCTTGTGCAAGCCTTGGGGCATCTGGCGCTGATCGAGCGCGGCATCGTCAGGCCGGGCAGCCGGCGCGGACAGTCCGCGCTCCGGACCGCCCGCCTCTCGCTGGCGCGGCGCCTGATCGCACGCCATCTGCAAGACCCCGATCTGGCGCCGACACGGGTGGCCGACCTGCTCGGCGTCTCCGTGCGCCATTTGCACATGCTGTTCGAGGTCGCCGAGCGCAGCTTCTCCCAGACGGTGACGGAGGAGCGGCTGAAGAGAAGCCGGCGCTTGATGCGCGAAGCACCGGAGCGGCTAATCGCCGACATCGCCCGCGCCTGTGGTTTTGAGAGCCTGGCAACCTACTACCGGGTCTTCAACACGGCTTACGGGCTGCCACCGGGCGATTTCCGGACGCAGGAAACGGCGGCGCGAAAGGTTCATCGAGCCTGACCAACCAGCCCAGAGGACAAAAGTCGACTTGGGAAGGCACCGACGCAAAATAGCCAGCCATGCGCATCAGCCCGCCGGCTTCGATCTGCGGCAAGAGCGAGACCTGCGGATCGATAGCGGCTAATCCCGAGAGGCCGAGATTGTCATTACGGTGCTTGGCAAAGATCTCCACGAGTCGCGCCGCTGACCTGAGAGCCGGACGCCTGGTAAGACAGCCTCGAACAGCCGCTTCCAGAGCAGCATCGAGGCGCTGCGCCTGCGATCCTCCGCTCAACGTCAGAACTTGATCACAATGTTGCCTCGTACGCTTTGATCAGCCGCTGCGTTGCTGAGCTGCCCGTTATAGGAGATGCCGATTGTTGCGCCCTTGGCAATGACGAAATCCATACCCGCATCGACTACAGCGGCGTCGCGCGCGATCGGCACCCCCGCGATATTAAAGGCGCTGCCACCGGCAAAGGCAAAGGTCGAGAATGGCGTCACGTTGTCGAAGGCGTGACGCCAGCCTAGCGTGCCGCGCAAATCAGCCCTCACCGTTCCAATTGCAAGACTGTTTGAAGCCCTGAGGCCGAATGTCGTGAACGCGGCATCGGTACGGCCGCCCGTGCTGGTCAGCGCCGCCGCACCGCCTCGCTCGCTAAAGCCGTCTGTGTGCAGGTTGACGTAAGCCAGATTGGCGAACGGCTCGAAGGTGGCCGCCGGCGTATCGATCCGATAGCCGAATTCGCCGAATACCTGCGTCGTGGCGGCATGATAGTCGGCCTTTAGGCTGTCCGTGAAGCCGGGAAACGCCACCGAACGTGCCGTTGTGATGTCGTGCCATGTATAGGCCGCGCCAGAACGGAACCCGAGCGCGCCCCATTGTGTGCCGCCGTAGAGGCCGACGTGATAGTTGTCGCTCTGGCCGGACGAGGCGCGATCGGGCACGTTGAAGGTGGTGTGACTGTAGCCACCCATGACGCCGACCCTCCACGTTTCAGCGACGATCGCATCGACACCGCTCACCATACCGCCGGTCGAGCGGCTCAGCGTGGCGGCGTTGCCATCGCCATCGGTGTGGCCCCATGAGCCGAAGCCATGGCCCCAGATCGCATAGGCCGGCGCCGGCGCGAGCGTGCCGCGCGGCGGGGCTTTGGTGGACATGGCATAGGCCAGTGCGGTGGCGGCCGGCGCATCGGCGGCGAATGCCATGGCCGGCATCGACGGCGCGGCGACCGCGGCGAAGCTCTGTCGCAACCGGTCGTTCATGGCGTCTCGGACGAAATGGCTCTCCTCGATCAGCGCCGTCTGCGCAGAGGCATGCACCTCGCCCGACAGACCGTCGAAGGCGGCACGCGCATCCGCAAAGGTGGCGAGGTTGACCACCGCGTTGAACAAAGTGCCGGCCTGCGGAATGCTGTCGAGGCCGCGCCCCGTAGCGATCTGGTTCGGCGTCAGACCGGCAGCGACGAATGGCCGAGACACCAGAACGTCCAGATAGGCATTGAAGGCGTCGTAGCTATCCTTGATCCCCAGAAAGGCGCTGGGGACCGTAATGGAGGTGAAGTTTCCGCTCAGACCGCTATCGGCGGTCAGCACCGTATAGTGATTGCCTATCGCCAATGGACCATGCAAAGCCAATGACGTCCCCGCCAGCGTCGCCGTGCCGGTGGTGGTGAAGCGGTCGGCCTGGCCGGCCTGATTCACATCAATCGCCAGAATACTGCCGGCCTGGAAGCTGGCATTGCCGCCAGTCTGCCGGATGATGTCGCCGGCACCGCCATCGACCATCGTCATAAGGCCCCGGTTGGTCAACTGAGCCAAATTGGACAATACCGTGATCTCGGCTGCGCCCGTAGCCTTGCCTCCCACGAGGGTACCATTGTTCACTAGGGTGCTGCCGACGCCTGAGAAGTCGCTTGTTCCTGCGATGCCGTTCCAAGTACCATTGTTTGTGAACAGCGTTGCAGCGCTGAGCAACTTAACCGTACCGACGATAGAACCTCCATTTGTCAGCGAAACCGCCCCGCCGCTGGCCTGGATCGCCGCGTCGGAAGACAGTCCGGAGATGTTGCCGATCATCCCAGACGGCAAATTGGTTACATCAACGGTGCCGCCGACCAGGGTCAGCCCGCGCGTCGCGCCCGTCACCGTGCCGGCGACCGCAACGCTCACCGCGCCGCTGCCGGTCGCCTTGATGCCTTCGGCCAAAGTGCCGGTGACCGTGCCGTTGGCGGTGACGCTGGTCGCGCCGAGGCCGCTGTTGGCCGCGTCGATGCCGGTCGTGCCGGAGACGTTGCCGACCGTCACGTCCATGATACCGAAACCACCAACCTTGGTCAGGCGCGCGATCACGCCGGTGTTGCCGGTCGACGTCACATCGCCCGCAGTGACGTTCACATTGCTGTTCGCGCCCGCCGCGAGAGCAAAGATGCCGTTGCCGGTCGTGGCGGTGACCGGGCCGACCGTCTTGACCGTGGTCGAGCCCGATCCGAAGTTCTCCGCGTCGATCCCGAACCGTGCGTCGATCGCCCCATTCGCGGTCACGCCGACATTGCCGGTCGCCGCAGCCTGGATGAGCGCGCCGACAAGGCCGGCGTTGCCCACCTTGACATCGCCGTTCGCCACCACCGTCACATTGCCGGTCAGCGACTGCGCCTGGACGTCGATGCCGTCCTTGCCCGACGTCAGCGCCGTCACCACCAGAGGTCACGCTGATGCTGCCGCCCGCCGTCGTGTCGCGCACGACAATGCCTTCGCCGGAAGTCGCGCTGCTCGGGCCGGCGATGTTGACCGTGACACTGCCCGAGCCGTTGTTCAGGATGTTCGCGCCATCGCCGGTCCCGCCCACGAACCCGCCCGTGCCCGTGACATGGATGTCGCCCGCGCCGCCGACCAGGGTCAGCCCGCGCGTCGCGCCCGTCACCGTGCCGGCGACCGCAACGCTCACCGCGCCGCTGCCGGTCGCCTTGATGCCTTCGGCCAAAGTGCCGGTGACCGTGCCGTTGGCGGTGACGCTGGTCGCGCCGAGGCCGCTGTTGGCCGCGTCGATGCCGGTCGTGCCGGAGACGTTGCCGACCGTCACGTCCATGATACCGAAACCACCAACCTTGGTCAGGCGCGCGATCACGCCGGTGTTGCCGGTCGACGTCACATCGCCCGCAGTGACGTTCACATTGCTGTTCGCGCCCGCCGCGAGAGCAAAGATGCCGTTGCCGGTCGTGGCGGTGACCGGGCCGACCGTCTTGACCGTGGTCGAGCCCGATCCGAAGTTCTCCGCGTCGATCCCGAACCGTGCGTCGATCGCCCCATTCGCGGTCACGCCGACATTGCCGGTCGCCGCAGCCTGGATGAGCGCGCCGACAAGGCCGGCGTTGCCCACCTTGACATCGCCGTTCGCCACCACCGTCACATTGCCGGTCAGCGACTGCGCCTGGACGTCGATGCCGTCCTTGCCCGACGTCAGCGCCGTCACCGCACCAGAGGTCACGCTGATGCTGCCGCCCGCCGTCGTGTCGCGCACGACAATGCCTTCGCCGGAAGTCGCGCTGCTCGGGCCGGCGATGTTGACCGTGACACTGCCCGAGCCGTTGTTCAGGATGTTCGCGCCATCGCCGGTCCCGCCCACGAACCCGCCCGTGCCCGTGACATGGATGTCGCCCGCGCCGCCGACCAGGGTCAGCCCGCGCGTCGCGCCCGTCACCGTGCCGGCGACCGCAACGCTCACCGCGCCGCTGCCGGTCGCCTTGATGCCTTCGGCCAAAGTGCCGGTGACCGTGCCGTTGGCGGTGACGCTGGTCGCGCCGAGGCCGCTGTTGGCCGCGTCGATGCCGGTCGTGCCGGAGACGTTGCCGACCGTCACGTCCATGATACCGAAACCACCAACCTTGGTCAGGCGCGCGATCACGCCGGTGTTGCCGGTCGACGTCACATCGCCCGCAGTGACGTTCACATTGCTGTTCGCGCCCGCCGCGAGAGCAAAGATGCCGTTGCCGGTCGTGGCGGTGACCGGGCCGACCGTCTTGACCGTGGTCGAGCCCGATCCGAAGTTCTCCGCGTCGATCCCGAACCGTGCGTCGATCGCCCCATTCGCGGTCACGCCGACATTGCCGGTCGCCGCAGCCTGGATGAGCGCGCCGACAAGGCCGGCGTTGCCCACCTTGACATCGCCGTTCGCCACCACCGTCACATTGCCGGTCAGCGACTGCGCCTGGACGTCGATGCCGTCCTTGCCCGACGTCAGCGCCGTCACCGCACCAGAGGTCACGCTGATGCTGCCGCCCGCCGTCGTGTCGCGCACGACAATGCCTTCGCCGGAAGTCGCGCTGCTCGGGCCGGCGATGTTGACCGTGACACTGCCCGAGCCGTTGTTCAGGATGTTCGCGCCATCGCCGGTCCCGCCCACGAACCCGCCCGTGCCCGTGACATGGATGTCGCCCGCGCCGCCGACCAGGGTCAGCCCGCGCGTCGCGCCGGTCACCGTTCCGGCGACCGCCACGCTCACCGCGCCATTGCCGGTCGCCTTGATGCCTTCGGCCAAAGTGCCGGTGACTGTGCCGCTCGCGGTGACGCTGGTCGCGCCCGTGCCGCTATTGGTCGCCTCAATGCCGGTCGTGCCCGACACGTTGCCGACGGTCACGGCGATCGTGCCAGCGGCGCCCGCCTTGGTCTGATGCGCCACGATCCCGATATTGCTGGTCGCGCTCACGTCGGCCGCGGTCACCGTGACGTTGCCGCCGGTAGCCAGGGCGAAGATGCCGTTGCCGGTCGTCGCCGTCACCGGACCCAATGTCGTCACCGTGGTCGAACCCGATCCGAAGTTCTCCGCATCGATCCCGAACCGCGCGTCGATCGCCCCGTTCGCGGTCACGCCGACATTGCCGGTCGCCGCAGCCTGGACGAGCGCGCCGACAAGGCCGGCGTTGCCCACCTTGACATCGCCGTTCGCCACCACCGTCACATTGCCGGTCAGCGACTGCGCCTGGACGTCGATCCCGTCCTTGCCCGACGTCAGCGCCGTCACCGCACCAGAGGTCACGCTGATGCTGCCGCCCGCCGTCGTGTCGCGCACGACAATGCCTTCGCCGGAGGTCGCCGTGATAGCGCCGTTGACGCTGATACTGGTCGAACCGCTACCGTTCTGCGTTACATCGAACGCGTTGCCGACACCATTGTTGGTGATGCTGCCGCCCGTGTAGGTGATTGGCCCGCCCGCGGCTTTGACGGTCAATGCCGCCGTACCGCCGGCCGTTGGGGTGTTGCCGACATCGACGCTGATCGTGCCGCCGTTGGTAACCGCAACGCCACCGCTGCCGCTATTGGTTATCGCGAGGCCGTATCCGCTTACGGTGCTGCCGGGATCGATCGTGAGTTGCAGCTGCGATGCGGATGTACCTTGATAGTCACGATCGCGAGGGGGAGTGGTCGGAGATGTCGTATTGGTCGTGGAGGTATCGTTACATTGAACGACGAGCGCGCCGACCGTACAGCCTGCCCATGCCTCTGTGCCAACGAGCAGGCTCGAACCCGCGATGGCGACCACGCCGACGGAGCGCAGCGCAAGCCAACTGGTCTGCGACCGAAGGCGCTCGCGCAATTGGCAGCTTCTGGAAGAACGGCCTGCCGAAAATGCATAAGGCTGCATGAATACCCATCTCCAGAAAAAACGTGACTGAAAGAACTCGGCCGACTGACAATTAGACGTTTCGCAACGACATCCGAAATTGCTGCCGCCGCTAATCAACCTACAGGCCACACTCAGCACCGGAAATCCATTGCCGAACGGCAACATTGGGAAACTATCGGAAACGAATTTGGCGCCTGGTCCTCACGCGCTGCATGCCTTGCGAAGCGGCGTAATGATCGAGCGATGCCGCTTACAAAGGCAGCGCGTCGTCCACGGCCAAGAAATCCTGATTTCATGACGTCCCACGCACTCCGCTGTTGTCGCTGTTGTCGCAATTCTGCTTTCAATTTGTGGGACTGACGCCTGCCGCACATCAGCCGTTCGGCCTAGGCCGCGGCGGTATTCATGCGCGATACCGCCTGTCGTTGCTGTTTTCCGGAAACTGTTGCCGAATTGTCCCAGGATCGCGACGCAACCCAACGGCCGCCGTGGGGCTAGGGGCGGCCGTTCTCGACGTGCCCTCTTTGAAGAAGCAGGCGGACGAGCTCGGCCTGGCGATGCGTTCCGGTCTTTTCAAAAATCCGGGCGAGATGCGTGCGACCGGTGGATCGCGAGATCTGCAATCGATCGGATGCCGCTTGAATCCCCGCACCCATCATGATCTCGCCGGCGAAGCTCGCTTCCGCCGCCGTCAATCCAAACTGCTTCCGAACCCAGTCGAGCGGCGATAGGATCGCGCGGTCCGGATCGGTAACGAACAGGATTGCTGCGGGACGTTGCGCCAACCCAAACGGTTTTGCTCCGGAGCGCAGCGGCGCCAGCAGCAACGAAAGCGGCGCCCGGCCCGGTCCACGCGATAGCGCGAGCTCGCCGCCGGAGCCCGCATCCGCTCCTGCGCGCGCGCAGCCCGCGAGCAGTTCGTGCAGCAGCATCGTATCCGCAACAGTTTCGGCATGCAGAGCACCTTCCGCCAGGCGCAACCCACCGCCATCCAACAGGCGTTCGGCTTCGCGATTGGCGAACACCACGCAGGCGCTGGCGTCGACGAGCAGCGCGCCTTGCTCCAGCCGGTTCAGTGCCTCGGCAGATGCTTGGTGATGTAGCTCCAATTCGGCGAGCCTGATGTTGAGTTGCACCGCGCGCTGAAAATGCGGCACCAAGCGCTGGAACAGGCTGACATGATCAGGCCCGAAGTCGGGCTGCCGATGCGCCGCTATGACCGTTTGCCGCCCTTGCTCGACGAGCGCGACCGCGCTCAGCATCGACCCGAGCCGCTGCGGCACAAGGAAGTCGTTGTAGAACTCGGTGCGAACCAGCTCGCTGTTCGGCATGATCATGGCATCGGTCATCACAGTACCGGCGGCTGCCGACGCCGCCCGGTGCCACAGCGGGTTTACGCCGTGATAGTAATGCCCGTATCTCTCATAATAGATGCGATCGCACTGTGGAGCGACACTCCAGGACTCGACTGGGCTGTCGCCTTGTCGGGTCAGAACGGTGGTATGAGAAGCGCAGATTCGGGAAATCTCGCAAAGCGCTTGCGACCATTGATTGAAATCGATCGCGGCGTCGTAAATCGCGGCAATCAGTGCGGCGAACGTGCCCTCGTTGATCATGTTCACTGGTCACGTTTGCTGCCGCTAGACGCCCGACAGTATATGTGGGGCCTGTCCATCCGGAAACAGTCGGCAATGAGGTATTAATGGGCAGCTGCACGCGTCTTAGGCGCGCCTTTTAGCTGTTTGACCGCTGAATGACTATTTTCGCTGTCATTTGTGCCAAAACGTCAGGGTTTTTCAGCCGATCGGCAGGTTCCTCGATTGACTTTGGCCGATTCCCCCCTATGTTCCGGGTCGACGCGGCTCGGTATCGAAGAGCGATTCCAGAGCCTGGCGCTTTGTTCGCGTGAGTCAGCACCCCCAGCTTCTTTGAGAGCGCGCCGTTTCGGGGTGGAACGCGACAGCCTTATTACCCTCGATTCCGAACGGCGGTTTCGACCAGAGGCTCAATGTCCTTTTCCAATCTCGGACTATCCGAAAAAGTCCTCGCCGCAGTGGCGGCCACCGGTTACACCACCCCGACCCCCATCCAGGAACAGGCGATCCCCCACGTCCTCGCACGCAAGGACGTACTCGGCATCGCCCAGACCGGCACCGGCAAGACCGCGGCCTTCGTGCTGCCGATGCTCACCATCCTCGAAAAGGGTCGCGCCCGCGCACGCATGCCGCGCACGCTGATCCTGGAGCCGACCCGCGAGCTCGCGGCGCAGGTGAAGGAAAACTTCGACCGCTACGGCGCCGGCCAGAAACTCAACGTCGCTCTCCTGATCGGCGGCGTCTCGTTCGGCGACCAGGATGCCAAGCTGACGCGCGGCGTCGACGTGCTGATCGCTACCCCCGGCCGGCTACTCGACCATACCGAGCGCGGCGGACTGCTGCTCACCGGTGTCGAGCTGCTCGTCATCGACGAAGCCGATCGCATGCTGGACATGGGCTTCATTCCCGACATCGAGCGCATCTGCAAGCTCGTCCCCTTCACGCGGCAGACCCTGTTCTTCACCGCGACCATGCCGCCGGAAATCCGGCGCATCACCGAGACGTTCCTGCACAATCCGCAGAAGGTCGAGGTTTCCAAGCCCGCCACCACCGCCGTCACCGTGACGCAGTCGCAGGTGCCCGCCGGCCGCGAGGCCCATGAAAAGCGTGAGCTGCTCCGCCGCCTGCTGCGCGAGGCCAAGGATCTCAAGAACGCGATCATCTTCTGCAATCGCAAGCGCGAGGTCGCGATCGTTCACAAATCGCTGCAGAAGCACGGCTTCAGTGTCGGCGCCCTGCATGGCGATATGGACCAGCCAGCCCGAATGGCCGCACTCGAACAGTTCCGCAAGGGTGAGCTGCCGTTGCTGGTCGCCTCCGACGTCGCCGCCCGCGGCCTCGATATTCCCGAGGTCAGCCACGTCTTCAATTTCGACGTCCCCCACCATCCCGACGACTACGTCCATCGTGTCGGCCGCACCGGCCGCGCAGGCCGGTCCGGCATGGCGATCTCGCTCGTGACGCCACTCGACCAGAAGTCGATGGTGGCGATCGAGAAGCTGATCGGCCAGAGCATCCCGCGCGCCGAAGGCGATTACGAGGTGAGCGCAGATTCGGGTGAGCAGAGCGACCGTCCGCGCGAATCGCGCGGCCGCGATCGTGAACGCTCCCGCGGCGGACGCGGCAAGCCGCAGCGCGGTCGCGACCGTGAGCGCAGCCGAGAGCCGCGCGAGGCGCGACATTCCTCCGAGGCAGCGCCTTCGTCGGACGCAAGGCCGGCTGCCGAAGCACGGCCGGCTCGCGAAGAGAGGCCGGCACGCGAGGCAAGACCCCCGCGTGAAGCCAGGCAATCCTCCGAGCCGCGTCATGGCTCGCGCCAGCAGGCCAACAATTCGCATGTGCCGTCGATCGGCCGTCCCGAACCGCGCCGCCAGCGCGAGGCCGACGCCGAGCCCGGCGATCACTCGCATCTCCCGGCGTTCTTGCTCCGACCGGTCCGCTCCCCCGCCGGGGCCTGAAACCACGATACACGCCTGAGTTGAATGGTCGACCGTTTACCGACCATTCATGATCATCCGTTAGCCTACGAACATAATTTAAGCATTGCTGCGGTCGGCTGCGCACCGATCGTCGTGGGGTATGTTCTGTGGTCAAGGTGCTCGATGAACACGAACGCACGATGGCGTTCGCCGAGGTGGCGCTCGGTCAGATCCGGTCGCTGAAGCAAACCGCAATCCCCCGCAATTACGAGATCTGGTACGTCTACGCGACCGGCTACAACGCTCCGCTCAATAAGATCATCAACGAGACGCTGGCGCGCAACGGCAAGCTGTCCGAATCCGATCTCGAGCAGATCTACGACACCTATCTCTCCCACATCAAAACGACCGACCGCATCGACAAGGTCGGCGCGCGCGTCATCGGCGAGATCGACGACGTGATGACGGTCTTGAGCGACGCGCTCGGCATGACCGGCGCCTACGACGCCAGCCTGTCGGGCGCGATCGAGCAATTGTCCTCTGCCAAGAGCCGCGAGCAGGTCACGACGATCGTCGAAGCGCTGCTGCGTTCGACCGGCGAGATGCGCGAGACCAACAAGGCGCTGGAAGACCGGCTGACGCTGTCGAAGAACGAGATCAGCAATCTCCAGCAGAGCCTGGAAGCAATCCGCGCCGAGAGCCTGACCGATCCGCTGACGGGCCTCGGCAACCGCAAATATTTCGATCGCATGATCGGCATAGCCGTGCAGAGCGCGCTCGCGAGCGGCGAGCCGCTGTCGCTCCTGCTGCTCGACATCGACCATTTCAAATCGTTCAACGATTCCTACGGCCATCTCACCGGCGACCAGGTGCTCCGGCTCGTCGGCCTGTCGCTGAAGCAGACCATCAAGGGCCAGGACATCACCGCGCGTTACGGCGGTGAGGAATTTGCAGTTGTGCTGCCCAACACCTCGCTACGCCAGGCGCTCACCGTCGCCGACCATATCCGCCGCGCTGTGATGGCGAAGGAGTTGAAGAAGAAGTCGACCGGCGAGATCCTCGGCCGCGTCACCATCTCCGTCGGCGTCTCCATACTGAAGCAAGGCGAAGACACCGACGCATTGATCGAACGTGCCGACGCCTGCCTCTACGCCGCCAAGCGCAACGGCCGCAACCGCGTGATCTGCGAAGTCGACCCCGAATACGCGGTCGAGACGCACAATCGGGTGGCGTGACGCGGACGTAGCAGGCCGATCAGCCGCCCGCGCTTGACATTCCAACTTGACGAACGACATCTTCCTCTCCGCTTGTAGCATCCGATCGCGCGTATCGAGGACTTGTCGCCTTGCCAAACCCGCATGATTTTCACACGCCACAACCGTCCTACACCAGGGACGAGTTGCTGAGATCGAGCGAAGGCGGCTATTTCGGCCCGGGCAACGCGCAGTTGCCGGCACCGCCGATGCTCATGATGGACCGCATCACTGAGATCAGCCTGGACGGCGGCGCGTTCGGCAAGGGTCACATCGTGGGCGAGCTCGACATTGTGCCGGGCCATTGGTTCTTCGATTGCCACTTTCGCGGTGACGCGATGATGCCGGCCTCTCTGGGGCTGGATGCGATGTGGCAGATGGTCGGCTACTGGCTCGGCTGGTCAGGCTCACCGGGCAAGGGCCGCGCCATCGGCGTCGGCGAGGTTGAGGTCACGGGCGCCATCACGCCGGAGACGCGATCCGTGCGCTACGAGGTCGCCATGCGCATGGTCCGCCGCGGCAAGCTGGTGCTCGGAATTGCCGACGGCCGCGTGCTTGCTGATGCCGTCTGTGTCTTCACGGCGAAGGATATGCGGGTTGGCCTGACCAAGGCCGCGGAGTGAGGTCGACGCGCGCACGAGCGCGCTTCAGGATGACATCTCGTAGGGCAAAGGCGCGTAGCGCTGCGCCCACCATCTCTCCAGCATCGCTATTTTGAACGGTGGGCGCGCTTCGCTTTGCCCACCCTACGCGCTAGCTTCTTGGCTGCTTTCTTGGCCGGTCCCTTCTTGGCAACAGCCTTCTTCGGCTCTGCCTTCTTCGCCGCAGCTTTCTTCCTCGGCCGCTTCTTCACCTTGGCGCGCTGGGCGGCGGCAAGCGCCGCCCTCGCCCATTGCGCCAGTTCCTCGGAATCGTCGAACAGGCGCGCCGGCAGCTCCCAGTAGGAGTTCACCAGCACGGTCTTGGCGCGGGTCGAATACTGGAACGGTTTTGAGCCTTCGGCTTCAAAGTCCGGAATAGTCACCTCGTCGGCACGGAAAAACAGCCCGGCGCGCAAAGCGAGCGCGAAGTTGATGCCGTCGGCGGAGATGCCGTAGCCGGAGAACATCTTTCGGATAGCAACGGGGCCGAAATCGGCGAACAGGTCGATCAGGAATTCGCGGTCCATCGAGGGCTTCCCTGCGCAAGCAAGCGAACCCTCATAGCATCTCCGTCATTGCGAGCGAAGCGAAGCAATCCAGAATCCCTCCGCGGAAAGACCCTGGATTGCTTCGCTTCGCTCGCAATGACGCTGGGGCTTACCCGTCGATCTTGGCCGGGCGCAGCTCGACCGATTCGCCGCAGCCGCAGGCGGAGATCTGGTTGGGGTTGTTGAAGACGAACTGGGCCTGCATCTTGTCGGCCTTGTAGTCCATCTCGGTGCCGAGCAGGAACAGCACGGCCTTGGGGTCGACCAGGATCTTGACGCCCTTGTCCTCGACGACCTCGTCGGTCGGGCGGACATCGTGGGCGTATTCGACCGTATAGGACTGACCGGCGCAGCCGCCGTTCTTGACGCCGACGCGCAAGCCCACGATCTCGGAGTCCGCGCGGTGGGTCAGCTCGCTGATGCGCTGGGCGGCGGCATCGGTCAACCGCATCACCTGCGGGCGGGGCCGCTTCGGCTTCGGAGTAGATGCTGGTGTCGAGCCTGACGAAATTTGGGTCATGTCAGTGATGTGGTCCGTTGCGGAGCGAATTCAATATCAAGGTTACGTGTCACCACATATTGAGGACGAGGCGGGCCTCGTCGCTCATGCGTTCCGGCGACCAGGCCGGCTCCCAGACGACCTTGACGTCGACCACGCCGACGCCGGGGACGCTGGCGACGGCGTTCTCGACCATGGTCGGCAGCTCGCCGGCGGCTGGGCAGTTCGGCGTCGTCAGCGTCATCTGGACGTCGACGGAGCGATCGTCCTTGATCTCGACCTTGTAGATCAGGCCGAGCTCGTAGATGTCGGCCGGGATTTCCGGATCGAACACGGTCTTGAGGCCGGCGATGATCTCGGTCGTGAGACGCTCGGTCTCCTCCGGCGGCAGCGCCGAATGGGTCTCCATCGGATTGGCTTTGATTTCGGCCGTGTCACTCATGCGAACAAATCCCGCGCCTTCAGCAGCGCCTGTGCCAGATGATCGACTTCTTCCCGCGTATTATACATGCCGAACGAGGCGCGGCAGGTCGCCGTCACGTTGAACCGCTCTAAAAGCGGCATCACGCAATGGGTGCCGGCACGGACCGCGATGCCCTGACGGTCGATCACGGTGGCGACGTCATGGGCGTGCGCGCCCTTGAGCTCGAAGGAGATCACCGGGCCCTTGCCCCGCGCGGTGCCGATCAGCCTGAGCGAGTTGATCTCGCGCAGTTTGTCCTGGGCATAGGTGACGAGCTCGTGCTCGTGCGCGGCGATGCGCTCCTTGCCGATCGAATTGACATAGTCGATGGCGGCGCCAAGGCCGACGGCCTCGACGATCGCGGGCGTGCCCGCCTCGAATTTGTGCGGGGGATCGCCATAGGTGACGACCTCGCGCGAGACCTCGCGGATCATCTCGCCGCCGCCATTGTAGGGGCGCATCGCGACAAGATGCTCGTACTTGGCCCAGAGCACGCCGATGCCGGTCGGCCCGTACACCTTGTGGCCGGTAAAGACATAGAAGTCGCAGCCGATATCCTGGACGTCGACGGGCATGTGCACGGCGCCCTGGCTGCCGTCGACCAGCACGGGAATGCCGCGGGCATGGGCGATCTTCACGACGTCCTTGACCGGCACGATGGTGCCGAGCGCATTCGACATCTGCGTGATCGCGACCAGCTTGGTCTTCGACGTCAGCAGCTTCTCGAACTCGTCGATGAGGAAGTTGCCTTCGTCGTCGACCGGCGCCCACTTGATCACGGCGCCCTGACGTTCCCTGAGGAAATGCCAGGGCACGATGTTGGAGTGGTGCTCCATGATCGAGAGGACGATCTCGTCGCCTTCCCCGATGTTCGGGCCGCCCCAGGACGAGGCGACGAGATTGATCGCTTCGGTGGCGTTGCGGGTGAAGATCACTTCTTCGGTGCGCGCCGCGTTGATGAACTGCGCAACCTTGGTGCGACCGCCCTCATAGGCTTCGGTCGCGGCGTTGGCGAGGTAGTGAAGGCCGCGATGGACGTTGGCGTATTCGGACGTATAGGCCTGCGTCATGCGATCGAGCACAACGCTCGGCTTCTGCGCGGAGGCCGCGTTGTCGAGATAGACCAGCGGCTTGCCGTAGACTTGCATGGCGAGCGCCGGAAAGTCCTGACGCACCCGTTCAACGTCATAGGCGCCGTTCTTGACTGCCGGATGCGTGCTCATGACCGGCGCTCCAGCCAGCGTTCGGCAATGCCGATCACGTGCTCGCGCAAGCCATCATCGGCGATCTGCTCGATCGCTTCGCCCACGAAGGCCTGGATCAGCAGCGCCTGGGCCTGCTTCTCCGGCAGGCCGCGGGCCTTCAGATAGAACAGTAGGCTGTCGTCCAGCGCGCCGGCAGTGGCGCCGTGGCCGCAGGAGACGTCGTCGGCAAAGATCTCGAGCTCGGGCTTGTTGTCGGCCTCGGCTTCGTCCGAGAGCAGCAGCGCGCGGGTCATCATCTTGCCGTCGGTCTTCTGCGCGTCGGGACGGACGATGATGCGGCCCTGGAACACAGAGTGGGCGCGATCGTCGATCACCGCGCGGAAGACTTCGCGGCTGACGCAGTTCGGCACCGCGTGGTCGACCACCAGCGTGGTGTCGCCATGCTCGGTCTTCTGCAACAGGTTGACGCCGTTGGCCGACAGCTCGCTGCCCTCGCCCCCCAGCGTGATGAAGCCTTGCAGGCGGCTGACGGCCGCGCCAGTGGTCATGTTGAAGAAATTGAGTTTGACGTTGGCGCCGACCGTCACGAAATGCGAGGTCACGTTCACCGCGTCAGGCGCATCGTCCATCAGGCGGATATGCGCGACGTCGGCATCGTCACCAACCGTGAGGAGCACGGCGTCGTTGATCTGGTAGGCTTGGGCGCCAGCCGCAACGAAACTCTCGACGATGGTGGCGTGAGCGCCCTTCCCGATCGCGACCTGCGACCGGGTGAAGGCCGACGCGGAAGCTGCGGTCGCGATGTGGATGATCTGGATCGGCGCGGAGAGCTGAGCGCCATCGGCAATCGAAAGCACCACGCCATCGGTCGCCATCGCCGCATTCAGCGCGATCACGGCGTCGGTGGACGCGGTCTTCAGCAGCCCGGCATCCTTCTCCAGCGTCTCCCGCAACGTCTTGAATCCCACCTCAGCGGCAAGCGCCTTCACGTCGGAGAGATCGGCCACGAACACGCCGTCGACCAGCACCAGCTTGCGGGCACCCGCAATCGCATGCGCCTTCACGGCCTCGGCGGCGCGCTTCAGCGCGGCTGCATCCGGTGCGGCCGCGAGCGGCAGCACCTCGCCGACCAGCGCGCGCAGGTCGGTGTATTTCCATTCTTCGATCCGGCGGTGCGGCAGGCCGAGACGCTCGTAGGTCTCGAACGCCTCGCGGCGCATTGCTGCCACTCCAGGCGAACCCGGCAAGCGGCCTTCGGCGCTGGTGAAGAGATCGCTCACCGCGCGGCCGTTTCCGGTCTTTGCCACAGCAACGTTCATCGTAAAATTCCTTACGCGGCGTCCTCGAACTGGGTGTAGCCGGACGCTTCCAGCTCCAGCGCCAGTTCCTTGCCGCCGCTCTTCACGACACGGCCCTTCGACATCACGTGCACGACGTCGGGCACGATGTAGTTCAGCAGCCGCTGATAATGGGTGATGACGACCATCGCGCGCTTGGGCGAATGCAGCGCGTTGACGCCGTCGGCCGCAATGCGCAACGCGTCGATGTCGAGACCGGAATCCATCTCGTCGAGGATGCACAGGCTCGGCTCGAACAGCGCCATCTGCAACACCTCGTTGCGCTTCTTCTCGCCGCCGGAGAAACCGACATTGACGCCGCGCTTGAGCATGTCCTGCGGGATGTTGAGCGACTTCGACACTTCGCGGACCTTCTTCAAGAAGTCCGGCACCATCAGCTCACTCTCGCCGCGCGCCTTGCGCTGTGCGTTCAGCGCGGTCCGCAGGAAATTCATGGTGGTGACGCCGGGAATCTCGACCGGATACTGGAACGCCAGGAACACGCCCTTGGCGGCGCGCTCCTCTGGCGCCATCTCCAGGAGATCCTCGCCCTTGAACAGGATCTGGCCGTCGGTCACCTCATAGCCGGGCTTGCCGGCGATGACGTGCGAGAGCGTCGACTTGCCGGAGCCGTTCGGCCCCATGATCGCGTGGATCTCGCCCTCGTTCACGGTCAGCGTCAGCCCGTGGAGAATCTCACGCTCCTCGACACGAACCTTCAGGTCTTTCACTTCAAGCAAAGCCATCTTGGTATCCAGTTTATTCAATTGATGTTGGAGCGCGAGATGCGCGCCGCGAGGGGGCGGCAATTAGCCAACCGACCCTTCAAGCGAGATCGAGATCAGCTTCTGTGCTTCCACCGCGAATTCCATCGGCAGTTGCTGCAGCACATCCTTGACGAAGCCGTTGACGACGAGGCCGACAGCCTCTTCCTGGCTGAGGCCGCGCTGGACGCAGTAGAACAGCACGTCCTCGGAGATTTTTGAGGTCGTCGCCTCATGCTCGAACGTCGCCGAGGAATTCTTGGCCTCGATGTACGGCACGGTGTGCGCGCCGCATTTGTCGCCGATCAACAGGGAATCGCAGGCGGTGAAGTTGCGCGCGCCGGTCGCTTTCCGGTGCGCGGTGACGAGGCCGCGATAGGTGTTCTGCGACTTGCCGGCGGCAATGCCCTTCGAAATGATGCGGCTCGACGTGTTCTTGCCGAGATGGATCATCTTGGTGCCCGAATCGACCTGCTGGAAGCCGTTCGAGATCGCGATCGAGTAGAATTCGCCGCGGGAATTATCGCCGCGGAGAATGCAGCTCGGATACTTCCAGGTGATCGCCGAACCGGTCTCGACCTGGGTCCAGGAGATCTTGGAATTGTTGCCACGGCAGTCGCCACGCTTGGTGACGAAATTGTAGATGCCGCCCTTGCCTTCCGAATTGCCCGGATACCAGTTCTGCACCGTCGAATATTTGATCTCGGCGTCATCATGCGCGACGAGCTCGACCACGGCGGCATGCAGCTGATTCTCGTCGCGCTGCGGCGCGGTGCAGCCTTCGAGATAGGAGACGTAAGAGCCCTTGTCGGCGATGATCAGCGTGCGCTCGAACTGGCCGGTGTTGCGCTCGTTGATGCGGAAATAGGTCGACAGCTCCATCGGGCAGCGCACGCCCGGCGGCACGTAGACGAACGAGCCGTCGGAGAACACCGCCGAGTTCAGCGTCGCGTAGAAATTGTCGGAGGTCGGGACAACCGAGCCCAGATATTTCTGCACCAGCTCGGGATGCTCGCGGATCGCCTCCGAGATCGGCATGAAGATCACGCCGGCCTTCTTCAGCTCCGCCTTGAAGGTGGTCGCGACCGAGACCGAATCGAAGACAGCGTCGACCGCGATCTTGCGGCGGGCCGGATCTTCCTCGCCGGGCTTCGGCTCGACGCCTTCGAGCATGGCAACTTCCCGCAAGGGAATGCCGAGCTTCTCATAGGTCTTCAGGATCTCCGGATCGATCTCGTCGAGCGAAGTGACCGTCTTCTTCGGCTTCGGCGCCGCGTAATAATAGAGATCCTGGAAGTCGATCTTGGGATAGTCGACGCGCGCCCAGGTCGGCTCGGTCATGGTCAGCCAGCGCCGATAGGCTTCGAGCCGCCACTGGAGCATCCAGGCGGGCTCGTTCTTCTTCTCGGAGATGAACTTGACGGTCTCTTCCGACAGCCCCTTGGGGGCCTTGTCGGACTCGATCAGGGTCTCAAACCCATAACGATACTGGTCGACGTCGATGCGCTTGACGCGCTCGACCGTCTCTTGGACGGCTGGCATTCTATCCTCCGCTCGCGGTTTCAAGGACCGCGGTGGATCAAACTCGGACGACTATTACGATGTTTTTTGGCAGAAAGCACTGGCTTAGAACCGTTCAAGCCGTGTTTCGTCGCTTAGGCTCTAAGTAGGGTATTACCGAGCTTTCGCCAAGCCTCTAACGCCCTATTGATGTCATCTGGTTCTGTGGACCAGCCCAGACTGAGACGCACCGCTCCCTGGGCCACGGTGGCATCGCATCCCATCGCCGAGAGCACGTGAGACGGCTGGACCTTCCCTGAGGAACAAGCCGAACCTGAGGATACGGCGACACCTTCGAGGTCAAAGCCGATCACGGCAGTCTCGGCCTTGAGACCTGGTGCAGTGAACAGAACGGTATTTGGCAACCTCTTCACGTCTTCCGCGAAGACGGTTGCGCCGGCAATCTCGCGAATACCGTTTTCTAAGCAATTCCTGAGGCTTGCCATCCGCTCCGCATCTTCCGGCAGAGCCTGAAGGGCGGCCTTCACGGCCGCACCCAACCCGGCAATGCCGGCAACATTCTCGGTTCCTGCCCGCCGGCCGAGCTCCTGCCCGCCCCCCCTCAGCACCGGCTCCAATCCGGCCAGGCCCTCCGCCACGACCAGCGCGCCGACGCCCTTGGGGCCGCCGATCTTGTGCCCAGAAAAGGTCGCAAGGTCCGCGCTGACCGCGCTAATATTGAAGGCAATTTTGCCGAGCGCCTGGATCGCGTCGACGTGCAGGAGGCCGCCGGCCTCGTGGACGAGCCCTGCCGCCTCCGCGACCGGCTGGAGCGCACCGGTCTCGTTGTTGGCCGCCATGATCGAGACCAGCGCCGGCGGGCCGTCGGCGAGCACCGTCCGGAGATGATCGAGGTCGACGACGCCGGAACGCGTGACCCGGATCTGGCTGATTCCATCTGCCGGGAACCGGCCGCCCGCGAGCACCGAGGCATGCTCGACCGCGGAAACCAGGAGCCGCCGCACCGGTTCGCCTGATCGGCTGCGCAAGCCGGGCGACAGCGCCAGCGCATTGGCCTCAGTTCCGGCGGAGGTGAAAACCACGTTTCGCGGCAGCGCACCGACTGCTGCCGCAAGCGAGCTACGCGCGTCCTCGACCAGCCGCCGCGCCTCCCGTCCCTCGGCGTGGACCGAGGATGGATTGCCGATCAGCTCGTAGGCGGCCAGCATCGCTGCGCGCGCCTCAGTGCGCAGCGGTGTCGTCGCATTCCAGTCGAGATAGACACGGCTCGGCATGGCGCCCTCTTAGCACCTTTTGCCCTCGCGCCAATCGCCAGCCACCGCACATCAGGCCGCCTGTTGCTGCGCAATTCCGCCAACGGAACGAAGCTCCATCCGCAGTCCGAACAGTGGCCGCAGCCAGACGATCCGCCGCGCGATCTCGAAACCCCAGGAGAAACCCCAGGACACGCAGAGCATGCCGAGGTGGTAGAAGATCAGGAGCCTGAAGGCTAAAATCCACACCCAGTCCAGATCGATGCGTCATTCTGGGTTTGATGCTTGCTGCGGTGTTGACATGGTTTTCTGCTCCTTGACGGGACGACAAACACGGTTTTCGGGCCATGGCTGACGGCCAAAATGCTCTCGAAACGGAGCGCGTCGAGACGGTTTGGGATCAGGACCGGGCGCGAGGGGACGAGGCACCGGCGTCCGGGACGAGCGGTTGGCACGGCGGGATCAGTGACGACTGGACGGTGTTCGCTGCGATCGCCGCCGTCGCGCTCGCGATCGGAATCGTCAATGCACTCTCCGGCGCGCAGGACGCCGCCGGGCGGGGCGAGAGCTATGACATTGGCCGGCGACTGCTCTGGGAGTTGACGAGCATCATCGTCATCCTGCTGCTGGTGCCGATCCTGATGCTGTCGGTCCGGCACATCCGCCGGGCGACGGGCCTCGCGGCGCGGATCGGAATCGGTGCGGTCGCCCTGCTCGGCTTCTCGGCCCTCCACATCACCGGCATGGTGGGCTTGCGGAAACTCCTGCTCTGGCTCGCGGGCAGCTCCTACGACTTCCATTTCTCGCGGGCGACCATCCTGTACGAGTTCCGCAAGGATGCCGTCACAGCTTTGCTGCTCGGGGCAACACTCTGGCTGATCGAAAGCCGGCGGGAACTGCGCAAGGCCGCACTCGCAGCCCTTTCCATGCCGGCCGCTCCGCTGGAGCAACCATCCCCCGATCTGATCTGGCTCCGGGACGGCAGCAGCCGCATTCGCGTCGCGCCGCGCGATATCCTGTGGGTCGCTTCGGCCGGCAACTACATCGAATACAGCCTCGCTGACGGCACCCAGCACCTGATCCGGGGAACGTTGGCTGCGACCGAAAGCGAGCTCGCCCGCTTCGCCATCGTGCGCGTTCACCGGACAAGGCTTGCCAATCTCGACCGCGTGAGCGGCGTCGACTTCAAGCCATCAGGGGATTTCGAACTCACATTCGACAACGGCAAGACGCTTGGCGGCAGCCGCCGCTACCGGCCCGCGGTTGCCTCGCTCGGAGGGCGCATTGCGCCTGTGTGAATCGCTTCCGGGATCATCCGACAGCTCATAAACAGTCGTGATTCCAATCAGTTGCCGCCACAACGGCGCGCTTCGCAATCGCCTGCTCGATCCCGGCGGCCATTGGCGTGACACCGCGATGACCGGCTAAGTTCTTGAACACATTGGCAGATGTCGAAGATGCTTGCTTTTTGCCCCGCAGCCTATGTTAGAACGCGGCCGTCAAGTCACCGCGCGCCATTTGCGCATCACCGCGAGGCGCACGCTTCTCACCCTTCCATTCGCGCTTTCGTCGGCGTCGCTGCCGATGAGGCCATAATCGGTTGATTGCAGAGGACCACCTCTCCGCGGAATCAATCAAGAGATCATCGATGCCCGAAGTTATTTTCACCGGCCCCGCCGGCCGTCTCGAAGGCCGCTATCACCCGGCCAAGCAAAAGAACGCGCCGATCGCGATGATCCTGCATCCGCATCCGCAGTTTCACGGCACGATGAACCATCAGATCGTGTATCAGTGCTACTACGCCTTCGCGCATCGCGGCTTCTCGGTGCTGCGCTTCAACTTCCGCGGCGTCGGCCGCAGCCAGGGCTCGTTCGACCACGGCACCGGCGAGTTGTCGGATGCGGCAGCAGCCCTCGATTGGGCGCAGACCATCAATCCCGAAGCGCGCGCCTGCTGGGTCGCCGGCTTCTCCTTCGGCGCCTGGATCGGCATGCAGCTTCTGATGCGCCGCCCTGAGGTCGAAGGCTTCATCTCGATCGCGCCGCCGGCCAACCTCTATGACTTCTCGTTCCTCGCGCCCTGCCCGTCGTCGGGCCTGATCGTGCATGGCGAGAAGGACGCGGTGGTGCCGCCGAAGGACGTCAACACGCTGGTCGAGAAGCTGAAGACGCAGAAGGGCATCGTGATCGACCAGCAGGTCATCCCGGGCGCCAACCACTTCTTCGACGCCAAGCTCGAGCCGCTGATGGAAACAATCACGGCCTATCTCGACATGCGCCTCGCCAACGTGCGGTAAGAATGACATGGCCGCATTCGTAGCCTTGCTGCGCGCGGTCAATGTCGGAGGCACCGGCAAGCTGCCAATGACCGAGCTCAAGGCGATGTGCGAAGAGCTCGGTTTCGGTGCCGTGCGCACCTACATCGCCAGCGGCAATGTGGTCTTCACCAGCCGCAAATCGGAATCCGCTATTAAGGCCGTTCTCGAAAAGCGCCTGCACGCTTACGCCGGCGCGCCGGTCGGTGTGCTCGTGCGCAGCGTGGCCGCGATCGCAGAGGTCTTGGCCGACAATCCGTTTCCCAAAATGGCGCCCAACCGCACGGTCGCGATCTTCCTCGACAAGGCGCCACCTGCGGACACGCTCGCCGGAATTCGGGGTCAGAAAGACGAAGAGGTCAAGCTTGGCCGCCGCGAGATCTACGTGCATTACGGCGACGGCATGGGGACGTCAAAACTCGTGATCCCCGCTGCCAAGACCGGCACCGCGCGCAACATGAACACCATCGCCGTCCTGGCGAAGATGGCCGCGGAGCTCTAGCTGACCGAAGACGGCGGCGCTCGGTTGCGGGGACAAGCAATGCAGGCGGATCTGGTGCTCGACGACGAGCAAGCTGCTGCTTGCCGACGGCTGCACCTGGCCGCTGCAACGCAGCTCAAGCCAGCTTCAGCGCGGCAATCCCCATCAAGACGAGCGCGATGCCGGCAAGCTTCATCGCGCTCAAGGTCTCGCCGAACAGCAAGACGCCCATGACGAAGGTACCTGCTGCGCCGATGCCGGTCCACACCGAATAGGCGACGCCGACCTCGAGCACCTTCAAGGCGCGTCCCAGCAGGAAGACGAAGACGGCGAGCAGCACCAGCGAAACGATGCTCCAGCCGATGCGCGTGTAGCCTTCCGCGTATTTCATCGAGATCGCCCAGCCGACATCGAGTGCGCCGGCGATCACCAGCATCATCCAGGCCAGAGATTGCGACATCAGCGTATGCTCAGGCCGCGAGCTTGAGCAGATGCGCGTCGTGGCGCACGAGGAAGGCGCGCAGCAATTGCGGATAGTCTGCGCCGACCGCGGTGCGCACACTCGGACGGTTCGCGAGCTCGCTCCGCCACGCGCGCACCTTCGGGACATCGCTGAAGATGCCGTGCTCGGTCAGCACATCAAACAGGTCGAAATAGCGGAAGACCGGCGCGAACACCGCATCGACCAGGCTGAACGCCTCGCCTGCGAAGAACGGGCCTGTGCCGAGCGCGACCTCGATACGCGCGAATTTTGCGACGAGCGCCTGACGCTTGCTCTCGAATGTCGCGGAATCCGTCGTGGTCTCCAGGCCCCAGAGATCGCCGAGGATCGCCGAACCGAACTCCATCCAGGCACGGTGCTCTGCGCGCTTGAGCGGATCAGCCGGATGCAGCTTGGCGCCGGCTTGCGTCTCCTCGATGTACTCGCAGATGACGTTGCTCTCGAACAACGCGACCTCGCCCTTGTCGGTCGTCACCACCAGCACCGGCACCTTGCCGAGCGGCGACAGTTTCAGGAACCAGTCCGGCTTGTTGGCGAGATCGATATCAACCCGCTCGAACGGCACGCCCTTCTCCTTGAGCGCGATCACCGCGCGCTGCACATAGGGACAAAGCTTGTGGCTGATCAGTTTCAGTGAAGCGGTCATGGCAACAATCCCGGCGGTTTAATGCAACTGCATCCAACATAGATGCATTTGCATGCACCCGTCAAGATCGATGCATCTGCATCAACCCACCGTGACCTCAGGCAGTCCTCTTCAGGGTCTGGCGATTACCCCGCCCGTCATCGGCATCGGCACGCCTGTCGTGGCCGGATAGGACAGCGGCAGGCCTTTTAGACCGCGGGCGGCGAGGAAGCCGAAGGCCTGCGCCTCGATGGCGTCGGAGGCCCAGCCGAGCGTTTCGGCGGCCTCGACCGTCGCCGACCCCGCCCGCTCCCGCAGCATGCGCAACATGGTGGCGTTGCGCGCGCCGCCGCCGCAGACGATCCAGCTTCGCGGCCGCCGCGGCAGCAGCGGAATGATGCGCGCGATCGCAGCTGCAGTGAAGCCGGTCAGCGTCGCGGCGCCATTGGCCGGCTCGATATCGCCGAGCTTCAGCGCGGCAAAATCGTTGCGGTCGAGCGATTTCGGCGGCGGTAATGCAAAGAACGGCAGCTCCAGGGCCCGCGCGATCCAGGTCTCATCGACCTTGCCGAGCGCGGCGAACTTGCCCTCCGCATCGAACGCCTGGTTCATGGTGCGGTACATGAAATCGTCGAGCAGCGCGTTGCCGGGTCCGGTGTCGCAGGCGATCAGTGTGTCGTTGCCGTCGATATAGGTGATGTTGGAGACACCGCCGATATTGACCACGACGATCGGTCCCTCGCGCGCCAACGTATTGGCGAGCGCCCGGTGATAGACCGGCACGAAGGGCGCGCCCTGCCCACCGGCCTCGACGTCGGCGGCGCGAAAGTCGTGCATCACGGGAATATGGATGGCCCTGGCCAGCGCCGGCGCGTCGCCAATCTGCACCGTCAGCCGCCGCTCGGGCCGGTGCAGCACGGTCTGGCCGTGGAAGCCGACGATGTCGATCTCCTCCGGCTTCATCCGGTTCTGGGCGACGAAGGCGGCGACTGCCTCGGCGTGTGCCAGTGTCACCACGCGTTCGGCCTCGGCCAAGATCCCCGGACGGGCATCGCGTTGTGGCAGGTGGACCGCCTCGGACAGCGCCTGGCGCAGCAGGTTACGCTCGGCCGGGCTATAGGGCCGGTAGCCGGACGGTCCGAACGCTTTCACCTGCTTTCCGTCGGTTTCGATCAGCGCGACATCCACCCCGTCCAGCGAGGTGCCGCTCATCAAACCGAGTGCCGTCAACATCATGGATCAGCGTCCTCAAAACACCCCCTCCGGCATGCCGATCTTGTGCCAGAGGGACACATCTTATAATGCCACAGCGCCAAGTGGCGGGCAGCAATCGAGTTCCCACGGAAGACCCTTAAATTGCTCCCAAAACAGTAAACCAAGAATTGTCAGGCATGCCGACAGATGACTGCATTTAAATCGGATTTCCTCAACACCCTGCAGGAACGTGGTTTCATCCACCAGTGCTCCGATTTCGAGGGGCTGGACGCGCTCGCCGCCAAGGGTGAGGCGATCGCCTATGTCGGCTACGATTGCACCGCTCCTTCGCTGCACATCGGCAACTACCTGACCATGATGCTGCTGCACTGGTTTCAGCAGTCCGGCAACAAGCCGATCACGCTGATGGGCGGCGGCACCACCATGGTCGGCGACCCCTCCGGCAAGGACGAGACGCGCGCGATCCGCACCGTCGCCGAGATCGAGGCCAACAAGGCTTCGATCCGCGGCGTGTTCGCAAAAGTGCTGCGCTATGGCGACGGCAAGAGCGACGCCATCATGCTCGACAATGCGGAGTGGCTGACCAAGCTCAACTGGATCGAGATGCTGCGCGACGTCGGCCGGCATTTCTCGGTCAACCGCATGCTGACGATGGACTCCGTGCGCCTGCGCCTCGAGCGCGAGCACGAGATGAGCTTCATCGAGTTCAACTACATGGTCTGCCAGGCCTACGACTTCGTCGAGCTCGCCAGGCGCACCGGCTGCCATTTGCAGATGGGCGGATCGGACCAATGGGGCAACATTATCATGGGCGTCGATCTCGGCCGCCGCATGGGCACGCATCAGCTGTACGCGCTGACGACGCCGCTGCTGACGACCGCGTCGGGCGCCAAGATGGGCAAGACCGCGCAAGGCGCGGTATGGCTCAACGCCGACCAGTTCTCGCCTTATGATTTCTGGCAGTACTGGCGCAACACCGAGGACGCCGACGTCGCCAAATTCCTGAAACTGTTCACGACGCTGCCAATGAGCGAGATCAAGAAGCTCGAAGCGCTCGGCGGCTCTGAGATCAACGAGGCCAAGAAGGTGCTCGCGACGGAAGCGACCGCGCTGCTGCATGGTCGCGACGCCGCAAACGAAGCGGCCGAAACCGCACGCCGCACCTTTGAGGAAGGCGCACTCGCCGAGAGCCTGCCGACGGTGGAAATTCCGCGCGGCGAGCTGGAGGCCGGACTTGGCGTGCTCAACGCCTTCGTTAGGGCGGGCCTCGTCGCCTCCAATGGCGAGGCACGGCGCCAGATCAAGGGCGGCGGCCTGCGCGTCAACGACGAGTCCGTCACCGACGAGAAGATGGCGCTGTCAGCGGCCAATCTGACGCCGGAAGGCCTGATCAAGCTGTCCTTCGGCAAGAAGAAGCATGTCCTGCTCAAGCCTGCATAGCCGTATGAGCTTTTGATGCTTGTCAGGGCACGTCGAAGCGCGCTCCCTGACGGGCAATGGATCAGAAGACGCCTAGCGAACAGGGGAACACGCAGCGGGACGCGGTGCGAACCGCGCTCGTCGTGCTCGCGCTGTGCTTCACGCTGGCCGTGCTCGGCCGCGGCCTGAGCGAGAGCTTCACGGTCTTCCTCAAGCCGATCTCCGAAAATTTTGGATGGGACCGCGCGCAAGTCGTCTCGATCTACTCGCTGACCTGGCTGATCAGCGGACTGACAGCGCCGCTGGTTGGCCGCCTGTTCGATCATTCCGGACCGCGCATCGTCTACGCGCTTGGCCTGTTGCTGCTCGGCTCGGCCTTCCTGATCGCAGGCCATGCGCAGGCGCTCTGGCAATTCCAGCTCTCGATCGGATTGTGCGTCGGAATCGGTGTTGCCTTCATCGGCAACGTGCCGAACTCGATCCTGCTCGGCCGCTGGTTCGGCCCGAAACTGCCGACCGCGATGGCGGTCGTGTACTCGGCGATGGGCGGCGGCGTGCTGGCATTGTTGCCGGCCTCGCAGCTCCTGATCGATCGTCTCGGCTGGCGCGAGACCTATCAGGTCTACGGCTTCGCCGCGCTCGGTCTGCTGGTGCCGCTACTGCTGCTGCCCTGGCGCACATTTGCGGCCGGCTCGCCGTACGTTGCCAAGAAGACCGATCCTGATTTCATCGACAATGGCTGGACGCTTGTGAGCGCGATGCGCCACCATGCTTTCTGGGCGCTGTTCTCGACCTTCTTCTTCACCGCGGTCGGCATGTACTGCATCGCCGCGCAGATCGTCGCCTATCTGATCGATGCCGGCTTCCCGCCCCTGCAGGCCGCGACCGCCTGGGGTTTTTCGGGTGTCGTGCTGGTGTTCGGCATGATCGGCGTCTCCGCGCTCGACGGGCTGATCGGGCGCCGGCCGTCGGTGCTGCTGAGCTACGCGATCTCGATCCTCGGCATCTTCCTGCTCTGGCTGCTTCAGTATTATCCGAATGTCATCCTGCTCACCGGCTTCGTCGTCTGCTTCGGCAGCATGATGGGCTCGCGCGGGCCGCTGATCACGGCAACGGCGATGAAGATCTTCAGGGGCAAACGGGTCGGGACCATCTACGGCACGATCTCGATCGGCAGCGGGCTCGGCTCGGCCTTCGGCTCCTGGAGCGGCGGCCTGATCCACGATGCCACCCACAGCTATAACGCGCTGCTCGTCTTCGCACTTGCAAACGTGATCCTCGGAATGATCCCGTTCCTGATCGTGCCCGCCTTGCGGCGCTAGGTCTCCCGGAAGTAACCTGCGCTCATTCGTGTCACCGGGGAACTACGGGCGGATGTGGCGCGTAGACCAACAAAAAATGCGGACGGCACACGGCTCAAATCACGGCCTGCGGTGTTTTGTCCGACATGACAAAATTGTCAGCGCAAATTGACCTGGCGCAGCTTGCAGGACGGAACCGAATGCGGTCCTAGTCGCAGCATTGGATGAAGGGCACAAACCAATGAACTTTCTCTATCTCACTCGCTTTCAGCCGGTTCTCTTGAGCCTGTTTCGCTTCGTCACTGGACTGCTGCTGTTCCAGTACGGTGTCGCCAAGCTGTTCAAGTTTCCGGTGCTCCCCTACTTCGCCGACATTCCGCCGCTGATCTACGCGGCCGGCACGCTTGAGCTGGTTCTCGGCGCAGCCCTGATGCTCGGCTTGTTCACCCGGCTCTCGGCCTTCATCCTGTCGGGTGAAATGGCCTTCGCCTACTTCATGGGCCACATGCTCAAGACGGGCACGCCGGTGTTGCTACCGCTGCTCAACGGCGGCACCGCTGCGATCCTGTTCTGCTTCGCCTGCCTGTACATCTCGGCAGCGGGCGGCGGTGCAGTCAGCGTCGATGCGCTGATGGGCAAGGAGACCAATGCACCGGGCGGCGCCTTCGCGCGGCACTGACGCGCGCAAACCGATCCCCAGACCCGGCACTGGCGTTTCGCCGGTGCCGGTTCAGCGCGAGCCCAGCACGTTCCAGATGAGGACGAGGGCCGCCACGAGCAGCACGGACATGATGAGGCGGTGAACGAATCGGTTCATTGCACGCTCAGCCAGGCTCGATCACCACCAGAGTCTGAGATCGTTTTCCTCCCGCAAAAATACCGACGCACGGCATCGCATCGCGATTTGCCTGCACGATTGCGCATAGGGCTGCGAAGGATCACCCGCGCGGCAGGCCGCGGCACGTCTATCTTCATGATTGGTAAGAAGTTCATGTTACGGATGATGACAATAACAACCATTCCGTAGGGACTGTGATGAAGCTGCTGAGCCATCTGAATATCCACACCAAGCTTGCCAGCATGGTCTGCCTCGCAGCTCTCACAGTCACGGCCATCATCGCTGCATCGACCGTCCTCAGCAAGAGCCGCATGTTGGACGACCGGGTCCAGCAGATGAAGGCCGCAGTCGATCTGCTCCACGGCCTCGCGCAAACGTTCCACGATGACGCCGCCGCCGGCAAGATGACGGTGGACGACGCCAAGCTGCAGTTTCGCCAGCGTGCCCGCAACATGAAGTTCGGCGGCGGCCAGGGCTATCCCGTCGTCTACAATTCCGACACCTCGATCCTGGTCAATGGCGCCAATCCGCAGCTCGAAGGCAAGATCACCGGCGCCACGGATTCAAATGGCGTCCTGATTGCCGATGCTCAGCTCAACGCCGCCAGGCAGGCGCCGCAAGGCGGCGTCACATCCTATCTCTACCCGCGCCCCGGCCAGACCGAGCCCGTCCGCAAGACCGTGTTCGTCCGCCAGTTCACGCCCTGGAATGCCACGATCAGCTACGGCCTCTATGTCGACGATATCGACGCCGACGTGCGCGCGCTCACGCTCGAGCTCGCCGCGATCGGCGCCGGCCTGATGCTGCTGATGGCGACGCTGTCCTGGCTGATCGCCCGCGACGTGCTCGGCGCGCTCGACCGCCAGAAGACTCGCATGCAGGACATCGCCGACGGCGCCATCGACAAGTCGGTGGACGAGACCGATCGCGGCGACGAGATCGGTCGAATGGCGGAAACGCTCGAAGTGTTGCGGCAGACTGCCTTGACGGCGCGTACGCTGGAGGCCGAGCAGGTCGCGGCCAAGGCCCGCGGCGAGCAGGAAAAGCGCGACGCTCTGATCTCCCTTGCCGATCGGTTCGATGCATCGGTCGGTCAGCTCGTGGGCCTGATGGCCTCGGGCTCCGGTGAGCTCGAAACCACGGCCAAGTCGATGTCGTCGACCGCCGAGGGCACCAACCGCCGCGCCGCCGTGGTCGGCTCGGCTGCGACCGAAGCCAGCCAGCGCGTCCAGACGGTGGCGGCCGCAGCCGAAGAGCTCTCCTCCTCCATCACCGAAATCAGCCGCCAGGTCGCGCAATCGGCCGAAGTCACCGGCCGCGCGGTGGAAAGCGCACGCCACACCGACACCATCGTGCGCGCGCTGTCCGACGGCGCCCAGCAGATCGAGCACGTCGCCGAACTGATCTCCAGCATCGCCGCGCAGACCAATCTGCTGGCGCTCAACGCCACCATCGAGGCTGCGCGCGCCGGTGAGGCCGGCCGCGGCTTCGCCGTCGTCGCCTCCGAAGTGAAATCGCTGGCAAGCCAGACCGCCGAAGCCACGCGCGAGATCGGCGATAAGATCGCCCAGATCCAGGGCGCAACCAAGGAAGCCGTGGACGCCATCGGCGGCATCACCGCCACCATCGAGGAGGTCAGCCGCATCGCCACCTCGATCGGCGCCGCGATCGAGCAGCAAGGCGCGGCCACCGCCGAGATCGCCCGCAGCGTCTCGCAGACCGCCGAGGCGACCAAGGAGGTCACCACCAATATCGGCGGCGTCAGCTCGGCGGCCAACGAGACCGGCAACGCCGCCGGCATGGTGCTCGCAGCCGCGTCGAACCTCTCCAAGCAGGCCGAGCAGCTCTCGGGCGAAGTCGGCACATTCCTGGCGGGCGTGCGCGCGGCGTAGGCGGCGCGCGACCCAACTACTCACGAGAGGTCGTCATGGCCGGGCTTGGCCAGGCTTGGCGCGGGCATGCACGTTCTTGGTACTGCAAGAGAAGGCGTGGATGGCCAGGACGAGCCGATCATGAAGCCGTGGCAACTTTCAGCGCGCACCTAAACGAACAGAACCGACGGACGCTAACGCCGCGCCAGGCTGCAACCGCTCGACAGCGGCCTTGCCGCTCCCGTCGGGCTGTCGCCGGACTGCGCCGACGGCAGCTCGTCGATCGGCGTGTTCTGTTTGCCGGTGTTGAACTCGAAGATCTTGCGGAACACGCCGGGCACCATCGCCGAGATCGGATTGACGCGCATCACGGGAGCCGCAGGCGTGCCGACGACCTCGTAGGTGACGCCGATCAACCCCTCCTTGTCGCCGCCGCCGAGAAAGAGGCCGAACAACGGGATCTGGCCGAAGATGTTGTTCACGCCATACATCGGCACGAAGGTGCCGCTCATGCAGACCTGGTTGCCGGGATAGTCAATCGACCCCTCGATGGTGGCGCCGATCATCGGCCCCTTGACCAGGCCATCGCGGACCGTGAGCGCGCCGTTCTGCCGGGTGAACTCCGCACGCAAGGCGCTGAAGGAAACGCCGCCGCCGCCCGGCGTGCCGTTCGGCGCGCCCGCGGCCACGCGCTCGAGCTGCGCCTCGCCCTTCACCGTGAAGTCGCGCACGTTGATGAGGCCCTCGCGCGCCGTGGTCGGCTCGGACGTCGGCGGCTCCATCGCCACCACCATCTGGCCGCCGATCGCCTTGGTATAGGTGTCGGTGAACTTCAGCAGCGATCCGGCATCATTGGTCTGGAGATAGATCACCTCGCGGCTGCCCTGCGCACGCCCGCCGCGCAGATCGGCGGCCACCTGCGTGTTCTGACCGATCCTGCCGCTCAGCGAGAACGCCTTGATCGCCCCGCTGCGTTTCGACATCTTGGCATCGACGCTGCGCATCGCTTCGCCGTTGAAGCCCGCGACCGTACCGAGCTTCACGTCGATGTCGAAATCGACGTTCTTCAGCTTGCTCTTGCCGTCGTCCTTGGAATTGCCTGAGATCGCCGACTTCAGGAAGCCGCGGCCGTCGAATACGTCGCCACGCATCGTGCCGCGCACCACGCCGTCCTGACCGCGCTCCACCTTCAGCGACGTCTTGTCGCCGTCGGAGGGCGAATAGACCGGGAAGTTCGCGTTCATGAGGTCGCCGTTGGGGTCGACTTCCAGCGAGCCCTTGATCGAGGCGCCGCCGCCTTCGATGACGATGTCCTCGAGCCGCGTCGATTGTGCCGTCGGCACCACCTTGAACGTCGCCTTGCTCGACTTGCCTGGCAGCTTGACCCAGCCGGGAAGAATGTTGTCGAGCTTGACTGAAGTCAGGTCCGCCTCGATGCCGAGCTTCGTTGTCTGCTCGGGTCCACCGGCAATCTTGCCGGATACCTTGACCGGGACTGACCCGCTGACGGCAGGACTGAGGTCGAAACCCAGGCGCGCACGGCCGGCATCATCAAGCGTCGTCTGCAGCTTGACATCCGCATCGCCATCGGTCGCCTTGCGGTAGTCGAGCGAGGCCGCCTGCCCGTTGATCTTGACGTCGCCCTTGACCTGGTAGCCCTGGTTGTTGGCGACGATCTTGAGATTGTTGGCCTCGAGCTTCTGGTTCATCACCAGCTTGTCGGCGGCAAAGCCGTTGAGGTCGGCGGTGACGGCGTAGACGGTGTCCGCCTTGGTCAGCTCGCCCTTGACCGGCAAGCCGAGCTGGATGTTGGCCGTGAACGTTCCCTTGCTGGTGTTGGGATCGACGACGGTCGACGACAGATCGCTCAGCCGATCATTGGAGAGCATTTCGGCCGCCGCCGGCACCGGACCATCGACACGGAAGCGGGTCCGCGAGGGCGAGGGTTTCGGCGCCATGTCCGGCACCTCGAAAGTGAAGTCGGAGATCGTGATCTTGCGGCCCGCAGGCGTATCGGCAATGCCTTGGGCGATATTCACGGTGGCGGTGCGTCCCGTCACGTGTGCCTTCAGATCGGCGTCGTGCACCACCGGCATGCCGTCCACGGGACGAACCGCGACGCCGCTCGCCATGATGTTGACCGACAGGCCGTCATCGGGAATCGGCGGTCCCTTGCGCGGAAGGTTGCGCGTTGGCGAGTTGATGCCGACCTCGATGCGCTGGAGCGTGCCGCGCTCGATCCGCTCGATCACCCATTGGCGCAATTCGGGCACCACCAGCGTCGGCCACATCCGCTTCAGTGCTGAGGCCGACATCGGCGTGCCCGCAAAGCCCAGCGTCAGGCGCGGCTCGCCGGAATAGTCGATCGCGCCGGTGCCGGCGACGCCGATCTCGCCGTTGGAGATGTCGGCCTGCGTCAGCAGCATGCGCTTGTGATCGGTGTCGAAGCGGAAGCCGATCGCGATGCGGTTGAAGACCAGCGGCGGCTCGTTGTCGATACCGCCGAGCAGGATCGAGCCGCCGCTGAAGCCGAGCTGCCAGTCGTTGGTGGTGCCGTTGGGCGGCTCGAGATGGGCGAGCAGCGTCAGGCGATTGGCGCCCGCAAGGATCTTGAACGGTGCGACCAGCACCCGCCGTCCCGCATCCCACTCGACGTTGATCTCGGCCGAGTCGATCGCCATCGGATAATCGGGCGTATCGGTGTCGATGATGTTGCCCGCACCGATCGTGACCTTGCCGCGGAAGAATGTCGGCACGCCGTCGCGGCCGAGCTCGCCCTTGAGCTCGCCGGTCAAAGGCAGGTCGGCCGTATAGGTCAGGTCCTTCACCCGCAGCGCCAGCAGAATGTTGGCGGTCGACACCTTGTCGGCGCGGATATCGATCGAGCGCACGCCATTCTCGCTCGGTCCGATCGTGGCGCGCAGCGACCACGGGCGCGCGCCCTCTTCGCCGAAGCTGAGCGCGACGCCGCCATGGGTCGGCCGGCGCAGGCTGAGCGTGATGTTCTCAAACGTCCATTTGCTGCCGCGCTGCTGATCGTCGACGATCAGATTGCCGTTCTTGAGACCGATCTCGTTGAGGTTCTGGCCGTCGAGGCCGGTCAAGCTCAGGCTGTCGAGCCAGTCGAGGCCCTGAAGAATTCCACTTTGCGCGGCAGGTTGAGCTGCGGCCTGGGACGCGTCGGGGGTTGCAGGCGCCAACCCGAACGGCGGCGGGACGCCGTTACGCGGGAATGTCGGCGGCAGGCCCGCTTCCTTCTTGGACGCGACGCCGGTTGCGAGCGGCTTCGCCGTGTCGCCGGCCGACACCGTGACGGTCCCGTCAGGTGCGATCCGGATCGCGAGCTCGGCATCGACGAGGTTGAGGCTTTCGGCGCGCAGATGCCCGGTAAGAAGTGCGGCCCCTGACAGCCGCACCTCAGCCTTCGGCGCGCTGGCGACGATGGCACGATCATGATCGCGGACGATGATGTCGCGGATACGCACGGCAATCCGGACTCGCCCGGCGCGCTCGATCTGGGTGCCGCCGACCTCCACGGTGTTGCCGTGACCGATATTGTCCTCGATGGCAGCGGCGAGCCAGGGCGTCGCCATATCGAGGTTGATGGGACCCGCGCCGAGCCGCCACCACAGCGCGCCAAAACAGCCGACGAAGATGACGATCAATGCGCCGAGGACGACGGCCACCCGGCGCAGCCAGCGGCCACCCGGAAACAGCCGCCGAAACAACGAGAAACCGTCACCGACGCGGATGCGCGAACTTGAACGCGACAACAGGCGGCGTGCGCGATGACCCGCCTCCTCTTCCTGGTCTTGATCCCAGTCGGCCTCGTCCCATTCCGGCGGCTCGTGACGGCCGCCGTGCCGATCGAAGTCCCGACTGTGATCCTGGGGCGACGTATTCCTTGCCATTGCCTCTCGATACAGGCGCCCGTCATAGGATTGAGCGCCGCCGGGACCGCAGCCGTCGACGGGAATCGACGCTCCCCGCCCCGGCATTGCCGCCATACCTCGAATGTTCCTGCTGTTCGTCATTTCGCCCCGGGAGCGCGTTCAACGAGCAGTGGGGTGGTGCGTGGAATTCCTTGTAACCATACTCCGTCGCCGCCAAAATTGCCCAGCCGAGGGCGAGAATCCGGCACACCGGACGAGAGCTGCAATACCGCTTTGGTTGACCCGCCGAAAGCGACGAAAGGAAGGCGTATGTCCAAGAAATCCCGAAAGAAATCGTCCAAAACGCCCTCCGGCAGTCCGACCGCTAAAAAGAAACCCGAGAAAACACGGGTGTCGACCCAAACACGTGGTGCGAAAACACAGCCGGTATCGGCAAGCAAATCAGGCAAAGCAGGCGCTAAGGCAGCATCGCACAAGGCCGCATCGAAACGGTTAAAATCTTCTGAAAAGACCTCCAAGCCTGCCGCTGCGACGTCCGCCGTTTCGGCAAAGCCCCTCGAGGGCCAGACGGCGCCGGCTTTTCGCCTGCCGCGCGACGGCGGCAATGTCGTCACTCTGTCGGACTATACCGGCCAGAAACTCGTGCTGTTCTTCTATCCCCGCGCCGACACGCCGGGCTGCACCCGCGAGGCGATCGACTTCACCCGGCTCAAGGACGCCTTTACCGCTGCCGGCACCGCCGTGCTCGGCATTTCGGCCGATCCGTTAAAGGCCCAGGAGAAGTTCCGCGACAAGCACGGCCTCGGCATCCCCCTGATCTCAGACGAGCAGCACGAGATGCTGGAGGCGTATGGCGCCTGGGGCGAAAAATCCATGTATGGCAAGCGCTTCTTCGGGATTCTTCGCACGACAGTGCTGATCGCGGCGGACGGCAAGGTGGCCAAGGTCTGGCGCAACGTTCGGGTCGATGGCCATGCCGACGAGGTGCTGGCTGCGGCAAGAAGTCTTTAACCAGTTCGTTAAAATCGAGCGTTCCCGTTTCCGGAAAATTAACCATGACCGGCCCAGATTGCTGCGGCAATTAGGCCGCAAGGAACCGTTCCGACCGGCACAGGAGTGCCGATGTCGAAAAGTTCTGCCCAATACTTGCAGCACCCCCAACATCACCCTCATGACCACGGACGGGCCTTCCATCGCCGGCCGGCCACCGCAATGGCAGCCGCTGCGATTCCCCTGCCCGACGCCGATGACGCCTACACCATCGTGCATCACGGCAAGCAGGTTCGCCTCGGACCCGTGGTGTTCTGGATCGTGGTCGGCACCGTCGTGCTGCTCGGCCTGTGGTCGGCGGCGACGGCCACCTATTTCGCCTTCCGCGACGACGTCCTGACCCGGCTGATCGCCCGTCAGGCCGAGATGCAATACGCCTATGAGGATCGCATCGCCGAGCTGCGTGCCAAGGTCGACCGCACCACCAGCCGGCAATTGCTCGACCAGGAGCAGTTCGACCAGAAGCTCGACCAGATCATGAAGCGCCAGACGGCGCTGGAGTCCCGGGCCACGGCGCTTGGCGCCATGCCTGATGTCACGGGATCGATTCCCCGCTCGGCACCGCAGCGCGGCGACGCGAACCAGACGACGACGCAAGGCACGCCAAAGCCATCGCCGATCAGCGACACCGTGGTCTTCGTGGCGCCGCCTGACCGCGAAGCGCGGCTCGAATCGCGCGCGCCGACCGTGATCGCGCCGCCGGTCAATCGATTCGCCAAGAACCAGGGTTTTGACAATGTCCTGGTCCGGCTGACGACCTCGCTCGATCAGGTCGAGCGCCGCCAGGTCGCGGCGCTCAGCGCCGTCGAGGAAGGCATGGATTCGCGGATGCGCCGCATGCGCGGCGTCGTCAGCGACCTCGGCCTGAACCTTTCCAATCTCGAGGCCGCCGTGCCGCGCGCCGCGATGGGTGGCCCGTTCGTACCGGTGAAGCTCACGGCCAACGCGGGTCCCTTCGAGAAGCAGCTCTATCGCATCAACACCACCCGTGCCGAGATGGATCGCCTCAGCCGCACGCTGGCGCAGGTGCCCTATCGCAAGCCAGTCGTCGGCGAAGTCGAATTCACCTCCGGCTTCGGCGTGCGCAGCGATCCCTTCCTCGGCAGGCCCGCGATGCACACCGGCCTTGATTTTCGCGCAGCGACCGGCGATCCCGCACGCGTCACCGCCAACGGCAAGGTGGTCTCGGCCGGCTGGTCCGGCGGTTATGGCCGCATGGTCGAGGTCGATCACGGCAACGGACTGTCGACCCGCTACGGCCATCTCTCCGAGATCAACGTCAAGGTCGGCGAGATCGTGAAGATCGGCCAGGTCATCGGCCTCGTCGGCTCGACCGGCCGCTCGACCGGCCCGCATCTGCACTATGAAACCCGCATCGATGGCGAAGCCGTCGACCCGCAAAAGTTCTTGCGCGCTGGCGTGCGGCTCAGCGCGGGCTAAGCGTGCTTCCAGCGCCTCCGGCCTTCAGCGCCGACCGCCGCCCATCCCACCGCCGGGACCACCGAAGCCGCCACCACCCATTCCGCCACCGGGGCCCATCGGCCCACCGGGCGAGCCCATGCCGCCGGGGCCTGACGGGCCACTCGGTGCCGTGGGCGCGGAGCCGGGATTGCCACCGGGATTCGATCCAGGCACAGACGGTCCGGCCGGTGGGCTGTTGCCCGGGCGCGGCGTGCCGCGATCCGGATGCATGATCGAACCGCCGGGCGACTGGCCGGGATGACCGCCGCCGGGCTGCGGCCCGCCCGGTGCTGGGCCGATCGCCTGAGTCGACTCGACCTGCAGCCCGCGCGAGCGATCGAACACGCCATTGACGACCATGCGCGCTTCGCCCGCCGCCGGGCCAAAGCGTGAGCTGTCACGGGCCATCAAGCCGGAGCCGAGCTGCAGGCTGGAGCCTGAGCGCTGCACATAGGCCTCGATCGAGAGGCGGCTCGCGCCGACGAGATCCGAGAAATCGTCGATGCGCGTGCGCGCGGCCTGCATCGCGCCCTGGCTCGCGCTGCCCTCGATCTGGACGCGCTGGCCGACCAGCAAGGGATCGACGCCGGCGAGTTTCAAGGCGCCAATATGCAGCCCGTCGGGTCCGCGCTCGACCAGGCCCGTGACGCGCTCGGCGGCGGCGTGGCGCGGCTCGACGAGGCTTGCAACGATCACACCATCGGTCCGGCGCAGGCCGTAGACGGCAACCTGCGTGCCGACGCGAAGCTTGCTGTCCTTGCTGCCCGCGACGATCTTCTGGCCGAGCACAGTCAGTTCATTGCCCTTCAGCGATTCGATCGGCCCGGAGACTTCGCTCGCGATCGCGATGTTGCGGGTGACGAGCGTGCCGTCGGCCTGCCGCGTCGCAACCACGCGGGCGAGCTGGCCGATGCGCAGCGCCTTCGGGCTTGCCGCCTCACCGTCGATCCGCACCGGCACGTCGCTCGCATAGCTGACGCGCTCGCCATTGACGTAGATGCTGCCGAAACGCTGGATCACGCCGACGATGCCGGTGCCGCCGATGCCATGATCGTCACCGCGCGTGATTCCGGTGCCGCCGATGCCCTGGTCGGTGCCGCGCTTGACCTGCGCGCGCGCAATCGCCGTTCCGGCGAGCCAGAATCCGGTCAGCAGCAGACGGCGGGAGATCAGCGGCGGCCGGCTCATGACGAGCTGCCCTCTTTGCCGCCGTCCTTACTGGCTTCCTTGGCCTCGCCCTCCTCATCGGCATCTTCGCTGTAGATGTAGATGCCGAAATTCCAGCGGGCGTCACCGCCCTTGTCTTTGGCGAGCGCACGGTTGGCCTCGCGGTTGGCAGTCTTCAGCGCATCCATCGCTAGCTCGCGCGAGCGCGCTTCGAGCCGCTTCGCAAGCTTCGGCGAGATATTGTTGTAATGGACCGCGCGTTCGAGGAAGCGCGGCGCCGGCCCCGATACGTTCTCGGCGGCGGCCGCGATATGGTCGTGCAGATTGCGGCCGAGATAATGCCATTTGCTGTCATCCGCGCCACTCGGGACGAACGCCGCCTCCACCAGCTCGATCTCGTCGGCCGCGTTGATGGTGACGAGCTGGCGGTCGACCCATTCGTCGAGCACCGCACGCGGGCGCACGTCCTTGGTGACGGAGGCCACGAGTTGCTCGAATGACGGCGCATCGCCCTCGGCGGTGCGCGGCAAAGCCAGCGGCTCGCCCTTCGCGTCGGTGAATTCGGGCGCGGCGAGCCAGCGCGCGATCACCGCGCTCGTCAGCGACAGCGCCGCCGGGGTCTCGTGCACGGGCGCGCCGGCGCCGCGCAGCCGCGCCACCTCCTTGCGGTGGATGCCGGTAAGAAGGCTGACGCGGCTGTCGGTCTGCTCTTTGCCTTCGAGCGCGAAATCATGCTCGGCGACGTTGACGAAGAGCTCGCGGAGCAGCTGCGCCAGGGCCGGAAAGGTCATGCCGCTGCGGATGCAGAGCCGCACGAGCGGTCGCAGCAGCCGCGCCAGCGGCGCGTGCAGCTTCGCGGCGGCATTCGGCTCTGGAGCCGCCGCTTTGGGCCCGGACTTGGCATTCATGTCTGAAGTGTACCTGCGCCATCCGTGGGACACAATCCCACATTTCTTCAGTTCGCGATTGACGTGGTAAATTTTCCCACATATACGGAACCCCACTGAGGGCGCGACTTGAAGGGACAAACACCCATGGCTGACCGCTTGGTCTGCAATTCCAGTTCACTGCGCGCTGTGCGGTTTCCCGACCGGAGCCGGGCCGGCGCGATCGAGCCGATGCTGCCGGCGCTGCTGCGCGGCGTGATCTTCATCTTGGTGCTGGCCGCACCGTTCGTCGCAGCACTGCTCGCGGGCTGACACCATCATGCATCACACCAGCTCTCCCCCGCGCCGTCTGTCGGTGCTGCATATCTTCAAGGTCTACTATCCCGACCTGTTCGGCGGCACACTCACGGCGATCCGCGACATCTGCGCCAGCCTGAAGGACACCTTCGCCTCCGCCGTGCTGACCTGCTCGCAATCGGCCGACCAGCGCGAGATCATCGTCAACGACGTGCCGGTGGAGCGCGTCCGCTCGTTCGGCAATGTGATGTCGCTGCCGGCCGCCCCCGCCTATCCCTGGCGGCTGTGGCGAAAGATTGCCGAGCACGATCTGCTGGCGCTGCATGCGCCCTTCCCGCTCGCGGACCTCGTCTTCGCCCTCGGCTTCGGCCGCAACCGGCCGCTGGTCGTGCACTGGCACGCCGACATCGTCACCCATGCGGGCCTGCGCTGGTTCATCGAGCCCCTGATGCGGCGGACGCTGCGCCGCGCCAAGGCGATCATCGTCTCCGATCGCGTGCTGGTCGACGAGACGCCGCTGCTGCGGGAGTTCGAAGACAAATGCCATGTCGTTCCGTTCGGCATCGACACCAGTGTCTATGACTGGCCGAAGATCGATCCGCACCACGTCAACGATCGCGGCCGCCTCGTGCTCGCCTGCGGCCGGCTCGTGCCCTACAAGGGCTACGACGTGCTGATCCGCGCCGCCGTCAATCGCAAGTTCGAGGCCTGGATTATCGGCGAAGGTGCCGAGCGGCCCCGGCTCGAGCAGCTGATCGGCGAGCTTGGCCTCGGCGACCGCGTTCGCCTGCTCGGCTCCGTCAGTGATTGCGAACGCATCAAGCTGATGTGCCTGGCCGACGTCTTCGTGATGCCGTCCATCACCAGTGCCGAGACGTTCGGCCTCTCCCAGCTCGAGGCCATGGCCGCCGGCCGCCCCGTGGTGAACACCGCACTCGACACGGCGGTGCCGCGTGTCGCCCGCCACGGCATGGAGGCGATCACTGTGCCGCCGGCCGACGCCGAGAAGCTCGGTGAAGCCATCGATGCACTGATCAGTGATCCCGAGCGCCGCCGCCGCATGGGGCTTTCGGCCCGGACCCGCGCGGTGAGCCGCTATTCCGCCACCGCCTTCAAGAACGGCATGGAGACAGTCTACCGCAATGCCGTCGCCGTGCCCTCCCATGAGGCGGCGCCCGTCGCCGAGGCGCCGCAGGCAACGGGTTGGCTGGACAGCTTGCGAATTGCGGCGGCGCTGGCCTGGTCCGATATGCGCCACCGCTATGTGCGCTCGCTGCTCGGTCCGTTCTGGATGTCGCTGCAGATGGCGATCGTGGTCGCGGTGCTCGGCTCGGTCATCGGCCAGATGTCGAATTCCGACACGATGGCGCGGCTGCCGATGCTGGCCCTGTCGATGACGGCCTGGACCTTTCTCAACAGTGTGGTGCTCGATGCGACCACGGCGCTGCAGAACTCAGCAAGCCTGATCCGAGACCGGGCACTGCCGCCGGTGATCTTCCTTCTGCAGTGCACGTTCCGCCAGGGCCTGTTCGCCCTGCACAATGCCTGCGTCCCCCTCCTGCTCTGGCTGCTGCTCACGCCGCACGATCTCTCCGGCGCGCTCGCGGCGCTCCCGGGCCTCTCGCTGTTCGTGATCTGCACCTTCGGCCTCAGCCTCGTCCTCGGCGCGCTGGCGACGCGGTATCGCGACCTCAAGCCGATCATCGAATCCACGCTGATGCTCGCCTTCCTCGCCTCGCCCGTGATCTGGTCCGCCGACATGATCAATCACCGCTCGACCGTGATGCGGCTCAACCCGCTGACCCATCTGTTCGCGGTGTGGCGCGAGCCGCTGGCCGGCGGCCATGTCGATGCGACCAGCATCATCTATGTCCTCGTCGCGCTGGCGCTGCTGCTCTGCGCGAGCGTGCTGACGCTGGTCCATCTGCGTAAAGCTGCGTTCTGGATCTGACCGATGGCCTCGATCACCCTGCGCAATGTCTGTCTCGATTATCCCCTCTACGGCGCCTACGACTTCTCGCTGAAGCGGCGGCTGCTCGGCCACCTCATCCGCGAAAAGGGCGAGATGCGGATCATCCGCGCTGTCGACAACGTCACCATCGAAGCCGAAGCCGGTGCGCGCATCGGGCTCGCCGGTCCCAACGGCTCCGGCAAGTCGACGCTGCTGCGGCTGATCGCAGGCGTCTATCCGCCGAGCAGCGGCTGCGTCGCGATCAGCGGCAATGTCGTGCCCCTGCTCGGCCTCAATGCCGGTGTGAATCTCGACTTCATCGCCGAGGACAACATCGCCCTGTTGCTGCGGATCAGCGGCCGCAAGCCGACCCGCACGGTGATCGACGAGATCTGGGCGTTCACCGAGCTCGAAGAGCGCATGCAGCGGCTGCCGTTGCGGATGTTCTCCTCGGGCATGCTGATGCGCGTGCTGTTTGCGACCGCGACCGCCTTTCCGGCCGACATCCTCCTGCTCGACGAATGGCTGAGCGTGGTCGACGAGCACTTTGCCGAGAAGGCCGAGCGGCGGCTGCAGAACCTGGTCTCGCAGGCCGCGATCGTGATCATCGCCTCGCACGACCAGCCGCTGTTGCGCCGCACCTGCACCAGCATCATCAATCTCGATCACGGCCGCATCGCCTCGACCGTCACGGTCGAGCCGCCGTCGCCCCTTTCCTTCGAGCTCCGCGAGAAACGCGCATGAAGCAGAACATCCTTGTCGTCTCCGAGGCGCTCGGCGAGCCCAACCACAAGCGCGGCATCTTCCATTTCACCCGCGAATTGATGCGCTCGCTCGCCGCCGAGGGCCATGACCTCACCCTGCTGGTCGAGACCACGCGGCGCTACCGCAAGCTGCGCCGGCGCGAGCGCCGCACCAAACTGTTCCCGACGCAGTCGCGCAATATCGAGCTTTTGGCGCTCTATCGGTTCCTCGACGAAATCAATATGAGCGAGCCGGTGACGCGCAGCGGCCTGCGGCGCACGCTCGACTGGCTCCGCCACAAGGCCACCATGTCGGTGTCGTGGGACTATGTCGCCTGCTTCCTGCGTGCGGTCGGCCTGCGCGGCCTGCACGCGCGGCTGATCGAGAACAGGACCGCGGCGCTCGAATACATCCCGCCGGATCTGCGCCACCTCGAACTGTTCCGCGACTTCCAGCTCGAGCCTGGATTCTACAGCTATCAGGACTCCTCGGCCTTCCTGCTGCTGCCGCCGCCGCGGATCGACGCGCGCGACTATGACGTCATCGTCATCGACACGCCGACACGGGTGACGGTGAGGCGCAGGCCGGATGCCAAGGTGATCTGCGTCGTGCACGATCTGCTGCCGCTCACCGATCTCAAGCTGAGCGATGTGGCCACGCGGCTGTTCCTGTCACGGCTACTCACCAGCCTGCGTCAGGCCGACGAGCTCGCCTTCGTTTCAAACTATAGCATGATGCGGTTCAGGGACCTGTTACCGCAATTTGCGCACCTGCCGGCGCGGGTCGTGTATCCCCGCACCCGGTTCGACGCCCCGGATGTCCTGCACCTCCCAGCCCCGTCGGGGCGTCCGGGGCGGCCGAGCTTTGTCGTCATCGTCTCGAACGAGCCGCGCAAGAATGTCGCGACCGTCATTCGCGCGTTCCGCAACATCCCCCAGGCCGATCTGGTGGTGATCGGCCTGGCCGGCCAGATCAACCGGATGCGCAATCTTCCGCCAAACGTTCGTTTCGCCGGCTATGTCGACGAGCAGGAGAAGGCTGCGCTGATCGCGGAGGCACATGGGCTGATCATGCCGAGTTTCGCCGAAGGTTTTGGCGTGCCGATCATCGAGGCGCTGGCTGCGAACACGCCGGTGCTCTGCTCCGACATCGCCGTGTTCCGCGAGGTCGCGGGCGAGCTCGCCGATTATTTCGATCCGTTCGCGACCGAGTCGATCGTGGCCTCCGTCACCCGCGTGATGGCGCGGCAGGAGGAGTGTCGTGGCCGAATCCGGGCGCGCCGCTCCGAGCTTGCCGAGCGTTTCGGCTACCAGACCCAGGCCCGCGATTTCCTCGGACAATACCTGGCCCCGGAACGCCTCGTCGCGGCACAATAGCATGATCGCCGAATCCGCGACGTGCGATCGCCGTTGCCGCAAGCTGAAGGCGAAGGCCGCCGGCCCCCTGACTACTGGCCGCGTTCGTGACCGACCTCGCCGGTGATGACGTCGCCGAACAGCTCCCACGCCTGCCCGTTGAAGCGCATCAATTGCATCTGCTCGATCGGAAAATAATCATCGGCTGAGGTATTGACCATGATGCCGGGCAGCATCAGGTCGGTGTGGAAATTCTTCAGGCTTGCGGCCTGCTTCATGACGTTGTCGCGCGTGAGATTATCGCCGCACTGCTTCAGAACCTGCGCCATCGCCTCGGCCTGCACGTATCCGTAGACGTTGTTGGAATTGGCCTTGTCGCCGTCAGGGTAATATTTGTCCATGAACTCGCGCCATTTGACGATGGCCGGATCCTTGTCCCAGGTCGGATCGGTCGGGTCCTTCAGATAGATGGTCGAGATGATACCCTTGGAATAGTCGAGGCCGGCAGGCTTCAGGACCGAGGCGACCGAGGTTGCGGTGTTGGCCAGGAAGAATTTCGGCTTCCAGCCGAGTTCGCCTACCTTCCGGATGGCCTGCGCCGAACCCTTCGGCGCGGCCCATGAGAAGAAGATGTCGGCACCGGAATCGTGCAACGCGACGATCTGCGAGTCGATCGAGGGATCGCTGACCTCATAGGATTTGTCGGCGATGATCATGTTGGCCTTGTCGCCGAGTCCGTCCTTCAGGCCCTTGAACTGGTCCTTGCCGGCATCGTCGTTCTGCCAGAACACCGCGATCTTGCCGTTCGGGAAATTGTCGCGGATGTACTTTGCGTAGATCCGGCCCTCGCTCTGGTAGTTGGGCTGAAAGCCCATGGTCCACGGAAAGTTCTTCGGGTCCCCGAACTTGGTGCCGCCGGAGGCGACAAATAGCTGCGGCACCTTCTTGGCGTTCATGTATTTCATGATCGCGGAGTTCGAGGGCGTGCCGAGCGCCTGGAAGATCAACAGCACCTCGTCGCTCTCGACCAGCTTGCGCGCCTGCTCGATCGCCTTCGGCGGTGAATAGGCGTCGTCATAACTGATGAAGTTGACCTTGCGGCCGTTGATGCCGCCTTGATCGTTGATCATCTTGAAGAATGCGGCCTCGGTCTTGCCGATCACGCCGTAGGACGACGCTGGTCCGCTATAGGGCATGATGTTGCCGATCTTGATCTCGGTGTCGCTGGCGCCGGGATCGTATTTCTTTTGTGCCAAGGCCGGTGTCGTGACGAGCACTCCGGCAGCAAGCATGGCGAGGGCAGCAAGGCTTTTGCGACGACCCGGCATCGTTCTCTCCCCTATGTTTTATCGTCTTGTTTTGCGGAGAGTGTCGCAAGGCGGCCGGCGACTGGCAAGCGGCAGGATTTTCCGCAGAGTGAAACGCTGGCTCAGGAACTTAACCGACGCGCTGCGGCACGGCTGCTCAACCGCACCGGCGACGACCGCCATCATCGCCGTTGATGCCATCAGTTGAAATGTCGCCGTCCCAAGCGGCGACGAGTCCGTAGGTCAAGGCAGAGTCCGGCGCGATGAAGATTGCCACCGATTTCCGGATCCGGCGTAATTTAAGACCGCTCGCGTGACCGGGCATCCCAGGCGATATCGGCTACGACCGCCCCGATCACCAGCGCGCCGCCAACGAGCGCATGCACGGCCGGCACTTCGCGAAAGCCGACCCAGATCCAGAACGCCATCAGCGGCGTCTCCAGCGTGGCGATCAGCGAGGCCTGCCCTGACGGCAACAGCCGCGAGCCGAGCATGTAGAAGGTCAGGCCGAGCGCGACCTGGAGGCAGCCGAACATTGCGAGGATCGCGAGGTTATGGCCGCTGACATGGGCGACGTCGTGGGCGAACGGCAGGCTGACGAGGCTGCCGATGAAATTCGACAGAGCGGCGGCCGCGACCATCGACGTCTCGCGATGGCGTCGAACGACGACCGTCATCGCCGAGATGGCGAGCACCATCAGGCAGCTCAGCGCCACACCGCTGATATCGGCGCCTGCTCGGACGCCGCCAACGGTGATAGCCACGCCGGCAAACGCAACGAGACTCGCGATCAGGGTGCGCCATGTCGCGGCTTCGCCAAGCCACAGCCATGCCAGCGCCGCCGCGACGAACGGCTGGGTCGCGATCAGCACCGCGACATTCATGACATCAGTCATCTGAAGCGCGGGGATGAACGAGATCATGCCGAGCGCGGACAATGACGCCACGAGCAAGCCGCCGCGCCCCGGCACCAGCAATTGCCGCAGCGCGCCCGGCCCCTGCATCAGGACGAGAAGCACCGAGATCAGGCTGCCGCCGAACAGGCCGCGCCAGAACAGGATGGTCCAGGGGTCGAACGGCAGCAGCCGCGTGAAAAACGGGGCGGTGCTCCAGGCAATTGCCGCCGCGGTAACGAGGGCAATGCCGAGACCGCGTTCCGAGCGAGGCTGCCCCATATCAGAGTGCCCTATTAAGACGGCTTCTTCGGCCGTGACACCAGCTCGATCATCTTGCCTTCGTCGTCGTCGGGCATCGCGGCCTTCGCCTGCGCGTAGGACTCGACCGCGGCGCGCGACACCAGCGGCTTGTCGGCCAGCAGGCTCTCGGCGAGTTTTACCGCGTAGGTTGCATCCTTGTGCCGCAGCGCCGCTGTAAACGTCGCGCCACTGAAATCGCGGGCGACCATGCGCTTGGAGTGACGCTGCACCTGCGGGCTGGCAGCGACGCCCGCCTGGATCGACTCCAGCACCAGCTTCATGTCGAGCCCGGCCTGCTCGGCGATCGCGAGGCCCTCGGCGAGGCCGGCGATCTGGATCGCGCCCAGGAGATTGTTGATGAGCTTGTAGACCGTGCCGGAGCCGACCGCGCCGAAATGGCGGATGGTCGAGCCGATCGGTTCGAGGAACGCCCGCGCCCGCTCGAGGTCGGCCGCATCCGCTCCGGCGAGCAGCGTCAGTTTTCCGGCCGCCGCGGCATCCGGCAATCCCGTCACGGGGCAATCGATATAGATGAGGCCGCGCGCATTGAGCTCGCGGCCCATCTCGCGGGCATGATCATAGGAGACGGTCGAGCACTCGATCGCGATGGTGCCGGCCTTCGCCGTCTTGGCCGCACCGTTGAGCCCGAGCCAGACGGCGCGCGAGGCTTCGTCGTCGGCGACCATGGTCACCACGGCGTCGGCATCGATCGCGGCATCCTCAGGCGACGTCGCCCAATTTGCGCCGCGCAGGATCAGGTCTTCTGCCTTTGCCTTGCTGCGATTCCACAGCGTCACCGTAAAGCCGGCATCGAGATAGCGGCCGGCCATGCCATGGCCCATCCGACCCAACCCGATGAAGGCGACACGGGGCATGCTAGTCCACGTCCTCGATGTCGGCACCGGTGGTGCCGAAGGCGCGCTGCGCCAGGGTCGCGGCCATGAAGTCGTCGAGTTCGCCGTTGAGCACGCCCGACGTGTCGGACGTCTGCACGCCCGTGCGCAGATCCTTCACCATCTGATAGGGCTGCAGCACGTAGGAGCGGATCTGGTGGCCCCAGCCGATGTCTGTCTTGGCGGCCTGGTCGGCGGCCGCCTTCTCCTCGCGCTTCTTCAGCTCGATCTCGTAAAGGCGCGCGCGCAGCATGTCCCAGGCCTGCGCCCGGTTCTTGTGCTGCGAGCGGCCGGCCTGGCAGACCACCGCGACGCCGGTAGGGATATGCGTGAGCCGCACCGCGGATTCGGTCTTGTTGACGTGCTGGCCGCCGGCACCGCCCGACCGCATGGTGTCGACGCGGACATCGGCATCCTTGATGTCGATCTTGATGCTGTCGTCGATGACCGGGAAAACCTGCACGCTCGAAAACGATGTGTGCCGCCGCGCGTTGGAATCGAACGGCGATATCCGCACCAGGCGGTGCACGCCGGCCTCGGTCTTGAGCCAGCCATAGGCATTGTGGCCGGAGACCTGGATGGTCGCGGATTTGATGCCGGCCTCTTCGCCCTCGGACTCTTCGAGGAACTCGACCTTGAAGCCGTGCGTCTCAGCCCAGCGTGTGTACATGCGCAGCAGCATCTGCGCCCAGTCCTGGCTCTCGGTGCCGCCGGCGCCGGCATGGACCTCGAGATAGGAATCGAAGCGATCGGCCTCGCCCGACAGCAACGCTTCGAGCTCGCGCCGCGCCACTTCCTTCTTCAGGTTCTTGAGCGCAGCTTCGGCTTCGGCCACGACACCCGCGTCGCCCTCGGCTTCGCCGAGCTCGATCATGCCGATATCGTCTTCGAGCTCCTGCTCGACCTTGCCGATGCCCGAGAGCGAATCCTCCAGCGAGGTGCGCTCCTGCATCAGCTTCTGGGCTTTCTGGGGATCGTTCCAGAGGTTGGGATCTTCTGAGAGCTTGTTCAGCTCAGCGAGGCGCGCCGTCGATTTCTCGACGTCAAAGATGCCTCCTCAGCAGCCCGACTGACTGCTTGATCTCTTCTACCAACCGTTCGATTTCGGCGCGCATGTCGTTCTCTGGTCTCGCGGAATTGCTCCGCGTTTGATTTGCAACGCGGATGTAACGGCGGCGGCGCCAAAGCGCAACCGCCCGCCTCGCCTGCATCAGGCGTTATCCGCTACCACAGCCCGCCGGTGCCCGGCCGCATGAGGAAGCCGGAATCCGGCTGCTGCTGCGAAGACGGCATGCCGCCGCGCCCGTCTGCGTCGGCGACCCCGATGACCGAGTAATTATCCGGCGGCGCCGTGCCCGGCTTGAAGGCCTCGAGGATGGTTCCACCGGACTCGCCGGGGCCAGCGCGCATGCCGGTCTTGGCGACGACGCGAACCAGCTTGATGCCGGCCGGCACCTTGAACGGGACCGCGGGCTTGTCGGCAAGCGCGAGCTTGAAGAAGTCGCGAGCGATCGGGGCAGAGAGATGGCCGCCGGTTGCGGCATTGCCTCTGCCGAGCGAGCGCGGCTTGTCGTAGCCCATATAGATGGCGACCGCGACATCGGGCGAGAAGCCGACGAACCAGGCGTCCTTGGCCTCGTTGGTGGTGCCGGTCTTGCCGGCGATCGGCTTGCCGACTTCCCTCACGACGGTCGCGGTACCGGCCTGAACCACGCCTTCCAGCAGCTCGGTGATCTGATAGGCCGTCATGGAGTCCAGCACCTGCTCGCGGCGATCGATCAGCTGCGGCTCGGTCTGGTTCTTCCAGCCGCCGGGCGCGTCGCAGCCGCGGCATTCGCGCTGGTCATGCTTGAAGATGGTGTGGCCGTAGCGGTCCTGGATACGGTCGATCAGGGTCGGCTTCACCCGGCGGCCGCCATTGGCGAGCATCGAATAGGCCGTGACCATGCGCATCGCCGTGGTCTCGCCGGCACCGAGCGCGTAGGAGAGATAGTTCGGCAATTCATCATAGACGCCAAAGCGGCGCGCATATTCGCCGATCAGGGGCATGCCGATGTCTTGCGCAAGCCGTACCGTCACCGTGTTGCGCGATAGCCTCAGCGCATTGCGCAAAGTCATCGGCCCCATATACTTGCCGGCATCAAAGTTTTCCGGACGCCACACGCCGGCGCCCTGGCCCTGGTCGATTTCGATCGGCGCGTCGAGCACGACGGTCGACGGCGTGTACCCGTTGTCGAGCGCTGCCGAATAGACGATCGGCTTGAACGACGAACCCGGCTGCCGATAGGCCTGCGTGGCGCGGTTGAACTGGCTCTGGTCGAACGAGAAGCCGCCGACCATGGCGAGAACGCGGCCGGTCCAGGGGTCCATCACCACCATCGCGCCCGACACTTCGGGGATCTGGCGCAGACGGTACTGACCTTCGACCGGCTGTCCCTCCTTGCTGTAGAGCGGATCGGCATAGATCACGTCGCCGGGCTGCAGCACCTGCGCCACCGACGTCGCCGCCCTGCCCTTTGCAGCGCCCTGGGCCGCCTTCGCCCATTTGACGCCGTCGAGCGTGATCAGACCGGTCTCCCGCTGCTTGCTGACGGCGCCGCCGAGTTCGCGGTTCGGCTGGAAGCCGATGCGCGCGGACTGGTCGCTGGTCTCCAGCACCACCGCCATGCGCCACGGCGAGATGTCGGAGAGCGACTTGATCTCGGCGAGCTTCACGCCCCAGTCACCCGAAATATCGAGCTTGCTGATGGCGCCGCGATAACCCTGCTGCTCGTCATAATTCACGAGGCCGGTGACCATGGTCTTGCGCGCCATGACCTGGATCTTCGGATCGAGCGTGGTGCGCACCGAGAGGCCGCCCTCATACAGCTTCTTCTCGCCATAGCGCTCGAAAATGTCGCGGCGGACTTCCTCGGCAAAATATTCGCCGGCGAAGGTGTGGGCACCGTTGGAACGGTTGGTGACGGCCAGCGGCTCCTTGCGCGCCTTCTCGGCGTCGGCCTGCTTGATCCAGCCGTTCTCCTGGAGACGGTCAATCACGTAGTTGCGGCGTTCGATAGCGCGGTCGCGGTTACGCACCGGATGCAGCGTCGCCGGCATTTTCGGCAGCGCCGCGAGGTAGGAAGCTTCCGCCACGGTGAGTTCGTTCACCGACTTGTCGAAATAGACCAGCGAAGCCGCCGCGATGCCGTAGGCGCCGAGACCGAGATAGATTTCGTTGAGATAGAGCTCGAGGATCTTGTCCTTCGAATAGGTCTTCTCGATGCGCATCGCGAGCAAGGCTTCCTTGATCTTGCGCGCGAAGGAGACCTCGTTGGTCAGAAGGAAGTTCTTGGCGACCTGCTGGGTGATGGTCGACGCACCCTGCGGGCGGCGGTTGGAGCCGTAGTTCTGGAGATAGACCAGGCCGGCGCGCGCCATGCCGGTGTAGTCGATGCCACCGTGCTCGTAGAAATTCTTGTCTTCGGCGGCGAGGAACGCGTTGATCACGAGCTTCGGCACCGCCTGGATCGGCAAGTACAGCCGCCGCTCCTTGGCGTACTCACCGAGCAGCGAGCCGTCGACCGCGTGCACGCGGGTCATCACCGGCGGCTCGTAATCCTGAAGCTGAGAGTAATCGGGCAAGTCCTTGGAGAAATGCCAGATCAGGCCTGCCACGGCACCGACACCGACAAGGAACATCACCGTTCCCGCGGCGAACAGGAAGCCCATGAACCGCACAAGCAAGCGCATTATGTGTTTATCCGTTTAATCCCTGGATCAGCCCAAGATCAGCCTCAAGGCGCCCCAAACGGACGCCATCCTCACGTCGCGAATTCACCGGCCTACTCAATACCATCAATGCCGGACCGAAAGACGCTTGCCGAACGGGATTCTCATCGATTCAGGAACCCCCTGCGCCGTTTTTATAAAGCGTCCGCTGTGGCCAAACTAGGGCTTAACATCGGAACCGGCATTCCCTGCCTAATTGCCGGCCCCCGCCGTCGCCATCCGCTTGGCCAGGAACGTGTCGATCGCCTGGGCCATCGAGCCCACCGCGCGTGACCGCCAGCCCTCGGACACGAGGTGCTCGAGGTCGCCCTTGTTGGAGACGTAGCCGATCTCGACCAGCACGGAGGGCACGTCGGGGGCTTTCAGCACCCGAAAACCGGCCGACTTCAGGGGGTGCTTGTGCATCCGCACGGTCGACTTCATTTCGCCCATCAGCAAATGCGCAAAACGGTTTGAAAAGGTGCGTGTTTCCCGCTGCGTGAGGTCGATCAGGATGTCGGCGACATCGGTCGGCTCCTCCGCAAGATTGAAGCCAGCAATCGCATCGGCGCGGTTTTCGGCATCGGCCAGGCGCTGGGCCTCGGCATCGGAGGCCTTGTCCGAGAGCGTGTAGATGGTGGCGCCCTGCGCATCGCCTTCGGCCTTCGGCAGCGCGTCGGCGTGAATCGAGACGAATAGCGCGGCGTTCAGATTGCGGGCGATCTTGCTCCGGTCATTGAGCGGAATGAAGGTGTCGTCGTCCCGCGTCATCACCACCCGGTATTTGCCGGCCTTTTCCAGCCGGTCGCGCAGCGCCAGTCCAAAGGCGAGCACCAGGTTCTTCTCGCTCTCGCCGCTCGACTGGGTGCCGTTGTCGATGCCGCCATGGCCGGGATCGATCACGACGACAGGACGGCCATCGACCGGCGCCCCTGGCTTCTGCTGCGCCGAGTCAGGAGCGGCAGGAATTGTCGCCGGCGGCGCGGCAGCGATCGTCGGCCGCAGCTCGGGGCGATTCTCCGGGGCGGGCGTCGGCACGAAAGCCGCGCGGTCGACCTCCTCCAGCTCGAGCACCAGTCGGGCCGGCTGGCCGTTGGCCGCCTCGAGCACATAGGAATTGGTGATGTTGGCGGGCCCGGTCAGGTCGAACACGATTCGGGAGCCGCCGGGCATCACCAGGCCGTAGCGGAAGGCCTTGACCAGCCCTCGTCCGGCTCCGGAGCCCGGCGCCAGCTGAAAATTCACCTGGGGAACATCGACCACGACCCGGTAGGGGTCGGCGAGAGTCGTGGCGCGGAAGCTGACGGTCTGGTCGAGGTCGAGAATGAAGCGGGTCTGCTTGCCGTCGCCGGCCAGCCGCGCGGCTGTGGCAATCGGAAAATTCGCCGCCGCAACAGAGGATTGCGATGGGCTCTCGGCCGCGCTCAGACGCGAGGAATCGGCGCACGGCAATGCCGCGGCGCACAGAAGCGCAATCCCCAGCAAAACCCGTTGATTTGTGCGGCTCGCCACCGAATCCGTGCCTCCGAGCAGCCCTCTTTAACGCAATAGAACCACAGGGTTAATCGATCCTTGATGACGGAGATGCGAAACTCTCAGACTGTGACCGGCGTGCGACGCTCCTTGCACCAATGGCCCATTCCTCGTATGTACGGATTGCTGACGGCCAATAATTTCCGGTTGTGTCGCATTCAGCCTCCCGGTGCAGCGCCGGAACTCCCAAGGTTTGGGAATTCCAGCGTTTTTCCGTTCCCTTCTACGACCAGCGCGGTGCGCGGCAGCGAGGTGGAACGGGGCAAGCCCCGGCGGCGGACGGTTTCCGGTTACCACAGTGTTTCCGGGACGGTTTTGACAGCGACGCGGCCAGTTGCCCGGTCCCTTAATCCCAAGGGGGCGGTTCGATATCCCAAGGCGAGCGCTCACGCGCCATGCCTGGCCAGCAGCAGCTGATTAGGGGCGGCCCCGCCGCCCAATGTTTCATACGGGCCGACGCTTGATGCGCCAGACTGTGCCGACGAATTCTGAAGGACAATTCGCGACGCTGCGGAGTGAAAATCCCGCGCGCCGCTTCGGTCCTGAAGCTTCCGATTCGGCAAGGCGCGAGAGACGGCGTTTCGGCCTTCCCCTCACCCCCGAATCAGGTGGACCGTCGCGTCACCCGGCAGCGCTCTTCGCGCCCACGGTCGATCGCGCCCGCCGCCGCCAAGAGTTAAGACATGCCCAACAAGATGTTGATCGATGCCACCCACCCGGAAGAGACCCGGGTCGTCGTGGTCCGCGGCAATCGTGTCGAAGAGTTTGACTTCGAGACCGCGCAACGCAAGCAACTGCGCGGGAATATCTACCTCGCCAAGGTCACAAGGGTCGAACCCTCGCTCCAGGCCGCTTTCGTTGAATATGGTGGCAACCGCCACGGCTTCCTCGCCTTCAGCGAAATCCATCCCGACTACTACCAGATCCCGGTCGCCGACCGGCAGGCGCTGATCGAGGCCGAAGAACAGGCCCATCGCGAGGCCGAGGAAGAGAGCGAGAACCGCTCTCACGGCCGCCGGCGCTCGCGCCACCGCAACTCCCGCCGCCGCAGTCATGGCGAGCGCGTCCGCAGCGACATCGTCGAGGGCCTCGACGCCGGCGCCGATCCGGTCGCTCAGCCGGTCGAGGGCCAGGCCCTGCCGGAGCATGCCGACGGCACTGCGCATGAGGGCGAGCACCTGCACGCCGATGCCGAGCATCACGGCGAGCACGAAGGTCACGACCACGATCATCATGATCACGAGCATGACGATCATGAGCACGCCCATGATGACGAGGATCATCACACTCACGGTCATGACGATCATGGTCATGACCACGAGCACGATCATCACGACCATGATCACGCCGACGAGACGCCCGCGCCCGTCGCAGCGATCGGCGCCGAGCCCGCTGTTGCGGCCGAGACCGTCGCCGAGTCGCAAGAGGCCGCCGCTTCTGAAACGCATGCCGAGGCTCTTGCCGAAGCCGTGACCTCCGTTGCCGAGCCGGCCGACGCCGTCTATGCCGCCGGTGAGAGCACTGAAGCTTCGCATCAGGATGCGGAAGCGAGGGCCGACGAAGACGACGAGGACGATGAAGACGGCGAGGAAGCCGAAGAGGAGCACGTCGAATCCGTCGGCGGCGACGATGTGATGGAGGAAGTGCCGGAGCGCACCTTCCGTCCGCGCCGCCAGTACAAGATCCAGGAAGTCATCAAGCGCCGCCAGGTGATGCTGGTACAGGTGGTCAAGGAAGAGCGCGGCAACAAGGGCGCGGCGCTGACGACCTACCTCTCGCTCGCCGGCCGCTACGCCGTGTTGATGCCGAACACCGCCCGTGGCGGCGGCATCAGCCGCAAGATCACCAGCGCCCAGGACCGTTCGCGCCTGAAGGAAGTGGTGCAGGATCTCGACGTGCCCGAGGGCATGGGCATCATCCTGCGCACCGCGGGTGCCGCCCGCACCAAGCCTGAGATCAAGCGCGACTTCGAGTACCTGATCCGGATGTGGGAGACGGTGCGCGACCTGACGCTGAAGTCGCAGGCCCCGACGCTGGTCTACGAGGAAGGCTCGCTGATCAAGCGCTCGCTGCGCGACCTCTACAACAAGGAGATCGACGAGATCTCAGTCGCCGGTGAATCCGGCTACCGCGAAGCGCGCGACTTCATGAAGATGCTGATGCCCGCCAATGTCAGTGCGGTAAAGCAGTATCGCGACGGCCAGCCGCTGTTCTCGCGGATGGGTGTCGAAAGCCAGCTGGATGCGATGTTCTCGCCGACCGTCCAGCTACGCTCCGGCGGCTACATCGTGATCAACCAGACCGAGGCGCTGGTCTCGATCGACGTCAACTCCGGACGGTCGACACGCGAGCACCATATCGAGGACACCGCGCTCAAGACCAATCTGGAGGCGGCCGAAGAGGTCGCCCGCCAGCTCCGCCTGCGCGACCTCGCCGGCCTGATCGTCATCGACTTCATCGACATGGACGAGAAGCGCAACAACCGCGCGGTCGAGCGCAAGTTGTCCGACTGCCTGCGCCAGGATCGCGCGCGCATCCAGGTCGGCCGCATCTCGCATTTCGGCCTGCTCGAGATGTCGCGCCAGCGCATCCGCGCCAGCGTGCTGGAATCCTCCACCGATCCCTGCCCGCATTGCGGCGGCACCGGCCACGTCCGCTCGGTCTCCTCGGTGGCGCTGCAGTTGCTGCGCGGCCTCGAAGAGATCCTGATGAAGGGCGCGACCCACAATCTCGTGGTCCGCACCCGCACCGACGTCGCGCTTTATGTGCTGAACCATAAGCGCGGCCATCTGCGCGATCTCGAAAACGGCTTCAAGGTCACGCTGGCGGTGATCGCTGATGCCAGCGTCAGCGGACCGCAGGCCTATGTGATCGATCGTGGCGAGCAGGTGCACACGCTGGAAGCCGCCAAGGCGCTGCTCGCAGCGCAGGCAGCCGCAAGCCCGCCGCCGCTGGCTGAAGAAGCCTATGACGACGAGGAATTCGATTCCGAACTGGAATCCGAGGTCGAGACCGAGGAAACCGAAGGTCTCACCGAAGAACAGGCCGCAGGCGATGCCGCGCCCGAGCAGGATGGCCAGCGCGGCCGCAAGCGCCGCCGGCGTCGTCGCGGTCGCGGCGGTCAGCGCGATGGTGAGGCGCGCGAGGATGGCGCTCCAACGTCTCCTGAAGGGACCGTAGCGGCAGCCAGCGAAGGCGAAGAGGACGCCGAGTCCGAACAGGACGGCGAGGAAGGCGAGGAACAGGCAGCCCGTGGCGAACAGCAGGGCGCAGACGCGCGCCGCCGCCGGCGTGGCCGCAGGGGCGGACGCCGTCGGCGCGGCGGTGGCGAGGAAGGTCTCGCCGGATCGATCGGCGACGAGCTCGGTGGCAATCCGCCGTCGGAAGCAACCGACGCGGTGGCCGATTTCGACAGCGCCGGCAGCGAGACGGCGCCGTCGATTGCGCATTCGGAGCACGTCGCCCCGGTTGCGCCGCAGATGTCTCAGCCTGAGCCCTATGCGCCAGCACCGGTTGAAACGCCGGTCCAGCCCGCGCCTTCTGCTGCTGTCGTCGAGGAAGAAACCGCAGCCGACGAAAAGGCAGCACGACGCCGCTCCACCGTCCGCGAGAAGGTGAGCTTCCTGTCGAGCAGCCCGAGCGAGCCGGCGGCCGCAGCGCCGGAGCCGGTTGCTCCGCCCGCGCCTGAGCCCGCGCCGGAAGCGGCAAACGAGACGCCGGCCGCGCCGCGTCGCGCCGGCTGGTGGTCGCGCCGTTTCGGCGGCGGCGAATAGAACGAAACATCCAAATAAAAAAACGCCCGGCCTGGCCGGGCGTTTTTCATTTCAAGCCTCGCCTGAGCGTTACGGCGGTGGCTCGTCGTCACCGAGCGGCGTCGCCTCGCGCGATGCGATCTGGCGAAGCTGGTCATAGAGATCGGGCGCCTCGCTGGTGCAGAGACAGACGCCCTTGGCGGACGGGCCCTCGCCGGCGTTGAGGTAGGCGTGGCCCATGGTGCTGTCGAGATAGATGCCGTCGCCCGCGCCAAGGATCTCCGGCGCGTAGAACTCGGTGTGAACGGCGACGCGTCCGCTCGTCACCAGAAAATACTCTTCGTCGGCATGGCGCAGCAGCGGACCGAATTCGTCCAGCGAGCCCACCACGTTCTTTGCCGAGCGCGAAAAATATCTCCTGATCAGCAGCTCGGCGTTGACCGGCATCTTCCTCTACGCCATGTACAAGGTGGAGACGATCACGGTGCTGATCGTCTATCAGTCGCTGGTCTACTTCTTCAAATCCTTCGTGCTAGCTGCGGTGGTTGCGCTCCCGACCAAACTGCTCCGCGACGATCAGATCGGGTCGGGAGTCGGCATGGTCAATCTCGGTGGCCAGAGCGCAGGCTTCGTCGCACCGGCCGTCATTGGCTTCATCGTGGCGGGAACCGGATCATTTGACGCGGCCTTCGGATTCCTGGTCGCCATGACGGCGATGTCGGTCGTGGTCGCCACGACCATCAATACGGCGCAGCCCAAGCTTGCGCCGAAGCCGGCCTGACAGGAGAGTTCTGCCGATGCGAAGCGCAATCATTCTCGGCGGCGGCATGGTGGGCGTCGGTGCCGCCTTGCATCTGCGGCAGCGCGGCTGGACCGTCACGCTGGTCGACCGCAGGGAGCCCGGCCGCGAGACCAGCTACGGCAATGCCGGGATGATCCAGGCGGAAGCGGTGCGGCCCTATCCGATGCCGCGCGATCTCGCCTCGCTCGTGAAGATCGCGACCGGCCGCACCAACGACGTGCGCTACAGCTTGTCCTCTCTGCATCGCCACGTCGAGCCCCTGCTCCGCTATTGGTGGCACTCGGCGCCGAAGCGGCATCGCGAGGCAATCGCCGCGTGGGCGCAGCTCATCGCCTACGCGACGCCCGAGCACGACATCCTGATCCGCGAGGCCCATGCCGACAATCTGATTCGGCGCGCCGGTTACCGTGTGCTGCATCGCGACCCCGCCTCGTTCGATCTGGCGATCAAAACGGCAGAGGAAGACCGCCGCGAGTTCGGGGTGAATTTTCGCGTGCTCTCGGGCAGCGAACTGACCAAGGCCGAGCCGATTTTGCGCGACGACCTCCCGGGTGCGATCCATTGGCTCGACACCTGGACCGTGTCCGATCCCGGCGCCCTGGTCACGGCCTACGCCAATCTGTTCGAGCGCCTCGGCGGCATCATCGTGCTCGGCGATGCGCAATCGCTGCAGCAGACCGCGACCGGATGGTCGGTCGACACCGACAATGGCCGCATCGATGCCGCCAATGCCGTCGTGACGCTCGGACCGTGGTCCCCGGATCTCCTGCACAAGTTCGGCTATCGCATCCCGCTGGTGCGCAAGCGCGGCTACCACATGCATTACAGCGGCGGCGCCTCGCTCGATTTGCCGCTGGTCGACAAGGGCCGCGGCTATGCCATGGGGCCGATGGCCAAGGGCATCCGCATCACCACCGGCGCGGAGCTGACGGGGCCGGATGCACTGGCAACGCTGGTGCAACTCGCAAGTGCCGAAGCCTCAGCGCGCGAGCTGATCGATCTCGGCAAGCGCGCCGAACCGGAGCCATGGTTCGGCACCCGCCCCTGCACGCCGGACATGGTGCCGGTGCTCGGGCGCGCCCCGCGCCACCCCGGCCTCTGGATGAACTTCGGCCACGGTCACCAGGGCTTTACGCTCGGCCCCGCCACAGGACGCCTGCTCGCGGAGATGATGAACGGCGAGACGCCGTCAATCGATCCGACGCCGTACCGCCCGGAGCGGTTCTAGCTCTCCGCTTTCGCGGCGAGAAAAAGGGCTGATCAAGGATCTCGACCAGCCCTATTACTTCAAAGTCTGACGGCGCAGTGCGCCGTGAGATGCAGCTTGCAGATCAGTCCGTCGTTACAGCGGTTTCCATGTCGGTCGGATCGATCTGCTGGCTCAGCCGCGCGTTGAGCTTGTCCCGATCGAGCTCGCCTTCCCACCAGGCGACGATCACGCAGGCCACGCCGTTGCCGCAGAGATTGGTCAGCGCACGGCACTCGCTCATGAACTTGTCGATGCCGAGCACGATCGCCATGCCCGGCACGAGCCGCGGGTCGACCACTGCGAGCGTCGCCGCCAGCGTGATGAAGCCCGCACCGGTGATGCCGGAGGCGCCCTTCGAGGTCAGCATCGCCACGACGAGGATCGTGAGCTGCTGGCCGAAGGTGAGATCGAAGCCGAGCGCCTGTGCGATGAACAGGGTCGCCAGCGTCATGTAGATGTTGGTGCCGTCGAGGTTGAACGAATAACCCGTGGGCACCACGAGGCCAACCACCGACTTCGAGCAGCCGAGCCGCTCCAGCTTCTCCATCAAGGACGGCAGCGCGCTTTCCGACGACGAGGTGCCGAGCACGATCAGCAGCTCGTCCTTGATGTAGGCGAGGAACTTGAAAATCGAGAAACCGGCGACGCGCGCGATGATGCCAAGCACCACGAAGACGAACAGCGCCGCGGTCAAATAGAACGTCGCGATCAGGCCCATCAGATTGAGGATCGCGCCGGTGCCGAACTTGCCGATGGTATAGGCCATCGCACCGAACGCACCGAGCGGCGCCGCGCGCATCACGATGGAGATGACGCCGAACACCGCATGCGCGGCATCGTCGATGAAGCTGCGGATGGTGTGGCCGCGCTCGCCGAGCCCCATGATGGCGAAGCCGAACAGCACCGAAAACAGCAGCACCTGCAGGATCTCGCCTTGCGCAAAGGCACCGACAACGGTGTCGGGAATGATGTGCAGGATGAAGTCGACGCTCCTCTGGCTCTCAGCCTGCTTGGCGAAGTTGGCAACCGCATTGGCATTCGCAGCCGCACTGCCGAAGCCTGCACCCGGCTTCACGACGTTGCCGATGATGAGGCCGATGACGAGCGCGAAGGTGGAGACGATCTCGAAATAGACCAGCGCCTTGACGCCGATGCGCCCGACCTTCTTGGCGTCCTGGATGTGGGCGATGCCGGAGACCACGGTGCAGAAGATGATCGGGGCGATCACCATCTTGATCAGCTTGATGAAGCCGTCGCCGAGCGCCTTGATCCAGTCGTTGGTGGCAACCGTCGGCCAGAGCCAGCCGACGATCGCGCCGAGCACGATGGCGATCAGCACCTGGACGTAGAGAATTTTATACCACGGCTTGGCCGCACTCCGTGCGGCCGGCGCGCCGGCCATCGTTGTCGTTGTCATTGTTTCACTCCCCCTCAAAATTTAGAGCCAGCCAAGATCAACTTGGCCGGCCCTGTCAATTGGAACCATTCCGTATGGTGAGTTCTAGACGCGGCGGTCGACGATCCGCCGTACCGCCGGCATCAGCGCAGCGCCCAGCGCGTTCTTGACCACCGAGGCCGCAATGAACGGCGCGACGCCAACCAGCCAGGCCTTGGTCGCGCCAAGGCCGATGCCGTAGGCCAGCCAGCCGAAACCGGCGATGAAAATAACGACATGGCCGACCGCCATTGCCGCAAACAGCAGCACGACGTTGCGATCCCAGCCCCGTTCGGCGAACCAGCCAATGACGAAGGCAGCCAGCACGAAGCCGTAGAGATAACCGGCGGTCGGGCCGACCAGCGGTGCAATTCCACCGATCGGACCGGCGAACACCGGCAGCCCCATCGCGCCTTCGGCGAGGTAGGCGATCATGGTTGCGCTGCCAAGGCGCCAGCCATAGGCCGCGCCGATCATCAGCACGACCAGGGTCTGCAACGTCATGGGCACGTAAGGCAGCGGCAGATTCACCTTGGCCGACAACGCCATCAGCGCCGAGCCGAGCGCCACAAGGACGACAGCGCGCAAGGCGCCGACGGTCTCGCCCGGTCGGATCGGCCACATCACTGCGGCAAGAGGAGAATGCGACGTGGCGGCGGACTGTACGGTTCGGTCAGACAAGATGCACTCCGGAAGGCTGTTCGAAACTGGCGGCTATTTAAGCCAGTGAGCGATCCGGTCAACTGCCTCCCGCATCTCCGCAGCCGAGCGTGCATAGGAGAATCGGATGAACGAACGGCCATGGATCGGATCGAAATCGACGCCCGGCGTTGCCGCAACGTGGGCCTTCTCCAGCATCTGCTTGGCGAAGTCGAAACTGTCCGAGGTGAAGTCCGAGACGTCGGCATAGAGATAGAACGCGCCGTCCGCCGGCAAAAACTTGCTGAGGCCCGCCTTCGGCAATCCCTCGATCAAAATGCGCCGGTTCTCCTGATAGCCGTGCTTGATCTCCTCCATCTCCGCCGCGCCGTCAAAGGCGGCTTCGGCCGCGATTTGTGACAATGACGGCACCGAGATCGAGAGGTTCTGCTGCAGCCGTTCGATCGGGCGCACCAGGATGTCGGGCACGACCATCCAGCCGACGCGCCAGCCCGTCATGCAAAAATACTTCGAGAACGAGTTGATCACGAGTGCGTGGTCGGACAGCGCCGCCGCCGTCACCGCCGGAAAGGCATAATCGAGCCCGTGATAGATCTCGTCGGAGATGAAGCGGATGCCCGCATCCTCGGAGGCCGCGATCAGCCCAGCAAGCGCTTCCCGGGACATCATCGTTCCCGTCGGATTGGCGGGGCTGCCGACCAGCACGCCCTTCAGCGGCGCTTTGCGATGAGCGGCGAGCAGCGCCTCGCCGGTCAGCGCGTGACGCGTCTCGTTGGTGGTCTCGATCAGCACCGGCTCGCAGCCGAGCGCGGTGAGGATGTGACGGTACGGCGGATAGCCCGGCACCGTCACCGCGACGCGATCGCCGGGCTCGAACATCGACAGGAAAGCGAGGATGAACCCGCCGGAGGAACCCGTGGTCACCACGATTCGCTCCGGGCTGATGGTGCAGCCATAGGCATCGCGATAATGCCGCGCGATGCGCTCGCGCAAGGAGGGGATGCCGAGCGCCGACGTGTAGTCGATCCGCCCCGCTTCGAGCGCGGCATGGGCAGCCGCGATCGCGGTCTTAGGCGCGCCGGCCGCTGGCTGGCCGACCTCCATGTGAATGACGTGGCCGCCGGCCGCCTCGATCCGGGCCGCAGCCGCCATCACGTCCATCACCATGAACGGGGGAACATCACTGCGGCGGGAAGGCTCGAGCCACTGCCCCACCCGGTTCCTCAATGTCGCATCGTGCATCGATTTCTGCTATTTCGCTGGCGGACCGGTCCTTCGGTCCGGAAAACAGGGCGCTTGCGCCCCAGACTAGCCGCATTATACGGCTCATAAGGGCATATCGCGTATCCGGTCCGCCGCCAATCGCCAAAACCAATCACAAAAACTGCATTCCAAATCCGCTTGCAAAGCCCGTTTGACCCAGACCGTTTGATGTCGCTCCAGATCGCATTGCGCAAGAAGGCCTCCGCCCTCACCGCTCTCGTCACGGCGGCTGCGATCGCGCTGCTGCCGGTCCCGGCGACACAGGCGCAGGAAGGCCGCGGACCGCCCGTCCTGCGCGACACCGAAACCGAGCAGCTGTTGCGCGAATATACCCGCCCGATCCTGCGGGTTGCCGGTCTGGAGAAGCAGAACATCCAGATGGTGATCATCAACGACGGCTCGTTCAACGCGTTCGTCGCCGATGGTCGCCGTATCTTCGTCAATTTCGGCGCGATCCTGCAGTCGGAGACGCCGAACCAGCTGATCGGCGTGCTCGCGCACGAGACCGGGCATCTAGCCGGCGGCCATCTGTCCAAGCTGCGCGAGCAGCTCGCCAATGCCCAGACCCAGATGATCATCGCCATGCTGCTCGGCGCCGGCGCGCTCGTCGCGGGTGCGAGCCGCGGCTCCAGCAGTGGCAATAACGGGCTCGCCAATGCCGGCGCGGCTGCGATCGCCGGACCGCAGGAGATGATCCGTCGCTCGCTGTTGTCCTACCAGCGCCAGCAAGAAGAGAACGCCGACCGCGCCGGCGTGAAATTCCTGACCGCGACCCAGCAGTCGCCGAAGGGCATGTACGAGACCTTCAAGCGCTTCACCAGCGAGGGCCTGTTCGCGGCCCGCGGCGCCGATCCCTATCTGCAATCGCACCCGATGCCCGCCGAGCGCGTCGCGGCGCTCCAGGAATTCGCCAGCACCAGCCCGTATTGGGACAAGAAGGACGATCCCGCGCTGCAGCTCCGCCACGACATGGTGCGTGCCAAGATCTCCGCCTTCATGGAGCGGCCGGAGCTGGTGTATCGCCGCTATCCCCTGACCAATGACAGCATGCCGGCGCGCTATGCCCGCGCCATCAGCACCTATCTGCACGGCGATCTGCGCAGCGCGCTGACCCAGATCGACGCGCTGATCGCGGTGCAGCCGAACAACCCGTACTTCTACGAGGTCCGCGGCCAGGCCCTGCTGGAGAGCGGCAAGCCGGCCGACGCGATCGCCCCCCTGCGAAAGGCTGTCGCCCTCTCGAACAATGCGCCCCTCATCGAGATGTTACTTGGGCAGGCTCTGGTTGGAACCGATAATAAGGCCTACACGGACGACGCCATTCGGATTCTCCGGGCCGCCGTGGCACGCGAGCCTGAGGCCCCTCTCGGCTACATGCAGCTCGCGATGGCCTACGGCCGGAAGGGAGACTATGCCGAGGCGGATCTCGCCTCCGCCCAGGCCGCTTACTTGCGCGGCGACAACAAGACCGCTCGCGAGCTCGCTACGCGCGCGAAAACCCGTTTCGCCGTCGGCACGCCCGGATGGGTCAAGGCCGACGACATCGTGGCGTCGAAACCGCCGCGCAACTAGCCTGATCACGACATCCGCCACTTTAAGAGGATTTGCCAATGCCTTCGCTGCGCCTGCTCGCTCCCGCGCTGTTTGCGCTCGCCATGTTCGGCGCAACGGCACCGGCTTCGGCCGACAGCTTCTCGGATGCCCAGCGCACCGACATCGAGGCGATCATCAAGAACTACCTCGTCAGCCACCCCGAGGTGCTCGAGGAGGCCATGACCGAGCTCAGCAAGCGCCAGGCTGACGCCGAAACGAAGAAGCACGAGGCCAGCATCGCGCAGAATTCGGATGCGATCTTCAACTCGCCGCGCCAGGTCGTGCTCGGCAACAAGGACGGCGACGTCACCTTCGTCGAGTTCTTCGATTACAATTGCGGCTACTGCAAGCGCGCGATGGGCGACATGCTCGACCTGATGAAGTCCGATCCCAAGCTGAAGGTCGTGCTGAAGGAGTTTCCGGTGCTGAGCCAGGGCTCGGTCGAGGCCGCACAGGTCGCGGTCGCCGTGCGCATGCAGGACCCCTCCGGCAAGAAATATCTCGACTTCCACCAGAAGCTGCTCGGTGGTCGTGGCGCCGCCGACAAGGCGCGCGCGCTGCAGGCGGCCAAGGAAGCCGGCCTCGACACCGCTAGAATCGAGAAGGACATCGCCAGCCCCGAGGTGCGCGCCACTATCGAAGAGAACTTCAAGCTCGCCGAAGCGATGGGCATGAACGGCACGCCGAGCTACGTAATCGGCAAGCAGATCGTGGTCGGCGCCGTCGGCCTCGAGGGCCTCAAGGAAAAGATCGGTGTCGCCCGCTGCGGCAAGGCGACCTGCTAAAACGGCAACTTGCCGATCGCGCCTCTTACAACTCAAGCACGCAACGAGGCCGACTGAAAAGCCGGCCTTTTTCGTTGGCCAAATCTGGCACGAATCCGGCGCGCGCGTTCATCGCGCGTTTAGGAAACAAATACCTCGGAACATCAGATGTTCCGGAACAACTCAAATCTCCTTTCGTTGGTGGCGCGGGCAATGACGCGAAGAAACACGTGAGGAGAATACGATGTCGAACCGCTTTATGATTTCGGTTGCTGCACTCGCACTCGTCGCAGGCACCGGTCTGGCGAACGCACAAGGCACGATGAAGAACGAGAGCGGCGGCGCCGGCGCTCAGCCGATGCAGCACTCGCAGTCTTCGGGCGGCGCCGCCGAGCGCGGCGGCTCGATGGGCAAGGAATCCGCTCAGGAGAAGGGCACCGTCGGCCAGGCTGGCGGCTCCAGCACCATGAAGTCCGGCACCTCGGCCGAGGAGAAGTCCTCGGGCGCTGCCAAGGACGAGCGCTCCGGCCGTGAGATGAACAAGAACGCGGCCGAGGAGAAGTCCGGCGCCACCAAGAGCCAGCGCACTGACGAACATGCGCAGGGTCAGCAGGACAAGTCCAAGAGCATGAGCCAAGACACCAAGTCCGGCGCCAAGGACCAGAAGGACATGAAGGCTGAGGGCAGCAAGAGCGGCACCTCGACCAACAATGCCGAGAACCAGAAGGGCACCGAGACGCGCACCAACCAGAATGCCCAGGGCCAGACCGGCACCAGCACCAACCAGAATGCGCAGGGTCAGAGCAGCACCAACACGACGGTCGGCCAGGCCGGCGCCGGAGCCAAGCTCTCGACCGAGCAGCGCACCCAGATCACCTCGGTGATCCGCGAGGAGCACGTGCGTCCGGTGACCAACGTGAACTTCTCGATCTCGGTCGGCACCCGCATCCCGCGTGAGGGCATCGAGCTGCATGCCCTGCCGTCACGGGTCGTGACGATCTATCCGGAGTGGCGGACCTACAAGTACGTCCTCGTCAAGGAAGAGATCGTGATCATCAATCCGGACACCTACGAGATCGTGGCAGTCCTGAACGCCTAAGGCCGGACGACAGCAACCTCGGAGGGCGGGCAGCGATGCCCGCCCCCTTTGCGTTTGGCCGGCAGCCATGCTTCGGACTGGTTAACAAGCAATTTCCGTAGTTTCCGCACAGGTTTTTGCCCACTGGATGAGGTACCTGATGCGGTCCCGGAGGCCCTTCAAGGCTTCCCCTAGGTCACTTTGTTACCTATAACCCCGCCACGCCGAAACACCTTTCCGGGACAGGAATGGCCGAACCAGCAACCGACACGATCCTCGTTCTCAACGGGCCCAACCTCAACATGCTGGGGACGCGCGAGCCCGAGAAATATGGCCACGCGACGCTGGCCGACGTCGAGGCGCTGTGCCAGGAGACGGCCGCGACCTTCGGCCTCAAGGCCGACTGCCGGCAGTCCAATCGCGAAGGCGAGCTGATCGACTTCATCCACGAGGCTCACGCCCGCAAGATGAAGGGCATCATCATCAACGCCGGCGGCTATTCGCACACCTCGATCGCACTGCACGACGCGCTGCTCGCGGTGCAGATCCCGACCGTCGAAGTGCACGTGACCAACATCCACGCCCGCGAGAGTTTCCGCCACCACTCCTACACCGCGCGCGCGGCCTTCGCCTCGCTCTGCGGCTTCGGCATCGAGGGCTACCGCCTCGCCATCCAGGGTCTTGCCGCCAAGGTCGGCATCAAGCCCAAAGCCTGACGCTCCCTCCTCACACAGAATATTCGGATCAAAGAACATGGCGCGCCAGCCAGACGACAAAGCAGCCGCAAAGTTTTCCAGCGAGGATTCCGCGCTCGTCCGCGAGCTTGCTTTGCTGCTCGATGAGACCAGCCTCACCGAGATCGAGATCGAGCGCGCCGGCCTGCGCCTGCGCGTCGCCCGCAACATCAGCGTCGCCGCCACCATGCCCGTTCCGGTCGCGCATGCGGCCCCCGCGCCGGTCGCCGTTGCGGCGGCCGCACCCGCCACTACAGCTGCAGACATGTCGAAGCATCCGGGCGCCGTGACCTCGCCGATGGTCGGCACCGCCTATTGGGCGCCGGAGCCCGGCGCCAAGCCGTTCGTCGAGGTCGGCTCGAAGGTCTCGGTCGGCCAGACTCTGCTGATCATCGAAGCGATGAAGACCATGAACCAGATCCCCTCGACGCGCGCCGGTACGGTGACCCAGATCCTGGTCGAGGACGGCCAGCCGGTCGAGTTCGGCGAGCCGCTGGTGATCATTGAATAACGCGAATGGGGAGTAGCGAATAGCGAATGGTATCATCCTTCCCTACTCGCTATTCGCCACTCGCCATTCGCTGCAGGACACAATGTTCGACAAGATCCTCATAGCCAATCGCGGCGAGATCGCCCTTCGCATCCTGCGAGCCTGCAAGGAGCTCGGGATCGCGACCGTCGCCGTGCACTCCACTGCCGACGCCGACGCCATGCATGTGCGCCTGTCGGACGAGAGCGTCTGCATCGGGCCGCCGCCGTCGAAGGACAGCTATCTCAACGTGCCCGCGCTGCTCGCGGCCTGCGAGATCACCGGCGCGGACGCCGTGCATCCCGGCTACGGCTTCCTGTCTGAGAATGCGCGCTTCGCCGAGATCCTCGGCGAGCACAATCTGCAGTTCATCGGCCCGAAGGCCGAGCATATCCGCCTGATGGGCGACAAGATCGAGGCCAAGAAGACCGCCAAGAAGCTCGGCATCCCCGTGGTGCCCGGCTCGGACGGTGCGGTTGGTCCCAACGATGATGCGATGGCGATCGCCAGGACAATCGGCTTTCCCGTGCTGGTGAAGGCGGCTGCCGGCGGCGGTGGCCGCGGCATGAAGGTCGCGCAGACCGAGGCGGATCTCCAGGTGGCGCTGTCGACGGCGGCGAACGAAGCCAAATCGGCCTTCGGCGACGCCTCCGTCTACCTCGAAAAATACCTCCAGAAGCCGCGCCACATCGAGATCCAGATTCTCGGCGACGGCCGCGGCGGCGCGATCCATCTCGGCGAGCGCGACTGCTCACTGCAGCGCCGTCACCAGAAGGTCTGGGAAGAAGGTCCCTCGCCCGTGCTGGCTGCGGCTGCGCGCGCCAGGATCGGCGAGACCTGTGCCAAGGCGATGCGCGAGATGAAATATCTCGGCGTCGGCACCATCGAGTTCCTGTTCGAGGACGGCGAGTTCTACTTCATCGAGATGAACACGCGCATCCAGGTCGAGCATCCCGTCACCGAGAGCATCACCGACATCGATCTCGTGCTGGAGCAGATCCGCATCGCCGCAGGCGGCGAGCTGCCGGCCAAGCAGAGCGAGATTCAGATCATCGGCCATGCGATCGAGTGCCGCATCAATGCGGAGAACCCGCAGACCTTCCGTCCCTCGCCGGGCCGCATCACGCAGTATCATCCGCCGGGCGGCCTCGGCGTCCGCATCGATTCCGCGGTCTATCAGGGCTACACGATCCCGCCTTATTACGATTCCCTTGTCGGCAAGCTGATCGTCCACGGCAAGACCCGCGCCGAATGCCTGATGCGGCTGCGCCGGGCACTGGACGAGATGGTGGTCGAGGGCATCGAGACCACGCTGCCCCTGTTCCGCGACCTGGTGCGTCAGGACGACATCATCAACGGCGACTACCACATCCACTGGCTGGAGCAGTATCTCGCCGGCAAGCAGGACCCGACTCCGAAATAATTTCGCTCCGGTCATGGAACCCTTTGGCCCCCACCGCGTTCTGGACGGTTGGGAGCTGTTCCAAGGGGGCGCTTTGAACTTCGCCACGCGTAACAAGGCGGGACCGTCGTGACGGCTGGGGAACAGCGGCGGCGCGCATTTTGGCAGATCCTGCTATTTGCGGCAGGACTGGTGGTGCTGACCGTGATCAGCGCCGGCTCCGTCTATCTCGTCAACGAGGCGCGGCAAGACAGCAAATCGATCATCCACACCATCGAGGTGGAGAATCAGATCAACACCCTGTTGCTCGAAGTCCGGCGCGCAGAGAGCAGCGCCCGCGGCTTTCTCTTGACGCAGGGACCGGATTTCCAGTCGGATCACGAGAAGGCCGTCGCAGCAATCATTCCGGCGCTCGACAAGCTCACGCGCCAGATCGGCGACAATCCGGCGCAACGCGAGAGTATCGAGAAGCTGAGTGCGGCGATCGAGACCCGTCTCGGCCAGTTCTCGCGCGAGATGAATTACGTCAAACAGGGTCAGCCCGACATGGCCACGGCGCTCATCCGCGAGGCCGCTGCCGGCGATACCACAACCACGATCAATAACTTCGCCAACGCGATGATCCGCGAAGAGGAACGACTGTTCCGGATCCGCACCTTCAACTCCGACCGCAGCCAGACGCTGGCCGCATCGATGACCGGCATCGGCTCAGGTCTCGTCGTGCTGCTGGCGCTGATCTCGGTCTGGCTGGTGCGGCGCTCTGCCGGCGCCCGCGACGACGCCGAGACCCGCCTGCGCGACGCCAATCTCAATCTGGAGGCCACCGTCGGCGAACGCACGGCAGACCTGCGCGAAGCCAACGACGAGATCCAGCGCTTTGCCTATATCGTCAGCCATGACCTACGCTCGCCGCTGGTCAACATCATGGGCTTCACCAGCGAGCTCGAAGAATTGGGCAAGGACATCTTTCGCCGGATCGGGGGGCTCACAGGCGTGCCGGCCGGCGGCCCGCCGGTCGATGTCGCTGACATCCCGCTCGACGGCCCCGACAAGCAGCTTTCAGCGGATTTTTCCGAAGCGCTCGGCTTCATCAAATCCTCGATCGCCCGGATGGACCGGCTGATCTCGGCAATCCTCAACCTCACCCGCGAGGGTCGGCGCGAGTTCCAGCCCGAGAAGATCGATGCCCGCGATTTCGTTGAGACCATCGTCTCGTCGGTGGCCCATCAGGCGGCCGAAGCGCAGGCCGCGATCCACATCGAACCGCTGCCGAATATCGTCAGCGACCGCCTTGCGCTGGAGCAGATCTTCTCCAATCTGATCGATAATGCGATTAAATATCTGAAGAACGGCGTGCCCGGCGAGATCAGAATTCGCGGGCGCACCAAGCTCGGCTACGCTATCTTCGAAATCAGCGATAACGGCCGCGGCATCGATCCGAAGGATCATCAGCGGATTTTCGACCTGTTTCGCCGTGCGGGAACCCAGGACAAGCCCGGCCAGGGTATCGGTCTTGCCCATGTACGTGCACTTGTGCGCCGCCTCGGCGGCACGATGTCGGTATCGTCGGAACTGAACGCGGGCAGCACCTTCACGATCACGCTGCCCATCAACTGGAACGCCAGCAACCGGAACGCGGACCGATGACACTGCCCGTCACCATCATCATGATCGAGGACGACGAGGGCCACGCCCGGCTGATCGAGCGCAATATCCGCCGCTCCGGCGTCAACAACGAGATCGTGTCGTTCGCCAACGGCACCGAGGCGATGAGGCATTTGTTCGGCGCGGACGGCACCGGCCTGGCGCAGAAGGGCAACGCGCTCCTGATCCTGCTCGACCTCAACCTGCCCGACATGAGCGGCATCGATATCCTGAAGCAGATCAAGGAGAACAAATATCTCAAGGCCTCGCCCGTGGTGGTGCTGACGACCACCGACGACAGCCAGGAGATCAAGCGCTGCTACGAGCTCGGCTGCAACGTCTACATCACCAAGCCCGTCAATTACGAGAATTTCGCCAATGCCATCCGGCAACTGGGCCTGTTCTTCTCGGTCATCCAGGTCCCGCCCGCCGCCACATGACCCAGCGCACGCCAACACTGCTTTACATCGATGACGACGACGCGCTGGCGCGCCTGGTCGATCGCGGCCTGACGCGGCGCGGCTACAAAGTCGTCCATGCCGCGAGCGGCGAGGAAGGCCTCGAGCGCATCCGCAACGCAGGCAGCCAAAGCTCCATCGAAGGCTGCATCGATGTCGTGGCGCTCGATCAATATATGCCAGGCCTCGACGGGCTGGAGACGCTCGAGCAGATCATGGCGATCCCGGACGCTCCGCCGGTGGTGTTCGTCACGGCCTCGCAGGATTCCAGCATCGCCGTCACTGCGCTGAAGGCAGGTGCGGCGGACTATCTGGTCAAGGACGTCAAAGGCGACTTCATCCCGCTGCTGCATGTCGCGGCCGAAGGCGCGCTGCGCCAGGCCGAGCTGCAACGGGCACGCGAGGAAGCCGAGGCCGAGATCCATGCCTCGCGCGACCGCTATGCGGCCTTGGCCGCCGAGCGCGAACTGCTGCTGCGCGAGGTCAATCACCGCGTCGGCAATTCGCTGCAGATCATCGCCTCGCTGTTGCATCTGCAGGCGAGCTCCGCCGCACAGGAGGAGGTCAAGGCCGCGCTGACCAACGCGATGGGCCGCGTCGCCGCCGTCGCCCAGGTGCACCGTCGCCTCTACACCTCGCAGGATCTGAAGAGCGTCGTGCTCAACCAGTATCTGGACTCCCTGCTCGAGGATCTCCGTCGCTCCGCCGAAGGCAACCGGATGTCGCGCCTGACGGTGAAGGCCGAGCCGATCGAGATCGATCCGGACCGCGCGGTCGCCGTCGGCATCATCGTCAACGAGCTGGTGATGAACGCGGTGAAATACGCCTATCCGGATGGCGCCGGCCCCATTCATGTCGAGCTGAGCTCGACCGGAGACGATCTGCTGCTGTCGATCACCGACGATGGCGTCGGCGACAACGTCAAGGCCGATCCGCGCTCCACCGGCATGGGCCAGCGCATCGTCGCGGCGATGGCCGCCAAGCTCGATGCCACCGTCGAGCGCGATCCCAACCATTCCGGAACCCGCATCATCCTGCGGTTCCGCCGCACCCCCGCCGCACCCGGCAATACGAACAGCGCCGTGGCGGGTTGATCTCTCCGCATCCGGAATTGCCCCCATCGCACGTCCATCGCGATCCTGCTATGATCAGGGATTATGACTTCGCGCGACTCCGCCTCGTCTGAAATCACGCCCGCCGTGCTGCTGCGCGCCTATGCCTGCGGCATCTTTCCGATGGCCGAGAGCGCCGACGACCCGACCCTGTTCTGGGTCGAGCCGGAAATGCGCGGGCTGATCCCGCTCGACGGCTTTCGCGTCGCCTCGCGGCTCGCACGCACCGTGCGCTCCGATGCGTTTCGCGTCACCGTCAACACCGCGTTCAAGGCGACGATCGCCGGCTGTGCCGCGCCGCAGGCCGGCCGCGAGGACACCTGGATCAACAAGCGCATCCGCGACCTCTATGGCGGTCTCTACGAGCTCGGCCATTGCCACAGCGTCGAGGCCTGGCAGGGCGACGACCTCGTCGGCGGTCTCTATGGCGTGAGCCTGGGGCGCGCCTTCTTCGGCGAGAGCATGTTTCACACCGTGCGCGACGCCTCGAAGGTCGCGCTGGTGCATCTGGTCGCGCGGCTGATCCACGGCGGCTTCGAGCTGCTCGACACGCAATATGTCACCGAGCATTTGAAGAGCTTTGGTGCGGCCGAGATCTCGCGGCGGCGCTACACCGGCCTGCTCGACAAGGCGCTCGCCGGCGAGCCCGGCGATTTCCTGAGACTGTCTTCGGGGGATTCTATCCCGGGCACGCGCGCGCTCGAGATCATCGCCTCACGGCAATAGGGCCTAGCGGCCAAACCCGGGAATACCGAACAGACCCGGCCGTTGCTCCGGCGGCGGAGGTGGCGGGGCCGCCTGCGGCTGCTGCGGTGGCGGCAAAGGCTGCGGCGGACGCTGCTGCACGGCCTGCTTGGGCGCGGCCTTCTTCTGTGCCGGAGGCGGTGGCGGCGGCGCGGGCTTGGTCGCGGGATCGGGTGCCGCGGTCGCAATGGTCTGCTGCGGCTCTTTGCAGTCGGTGAGCCAGATGTCGTAGATCGGGTGCTCGACGCCGTGCAGGCCGGGGCTTGCGGCATACATCCAGCCGGAGAAGATCCGCTTCACCTCGCCTTGCAGGGTGATCTCGTCGACCTCGACGAAGGCGTCGGTATTTGCGGCTTCCGTGGCAGGCCGCGTATAGCACGCGTCGGTCTTCACCCGCAGCGCGCCGAACTGCACGGTCTCGCCGATATCCTCGTCGAAATTGATGATGCGCCCGGTGATCTTGTCGAGGCCGGAGAAGGTCGCCTTCTTGTTCACGATCTTCTGGGCCGGCGGCTCGGTGACGACCTCGTCGCCCGGCTGGAGGCTCGCAGGCACCTGCGGCACGGCGCCCTGCTGGGGTCCGCCCTTCTGCGGCTGACGTTGGCCTGGGGCAGCTGCGCCCGGCTGGGCAGGCGCGCCCGGCGGTGCCACCGCGACGGCCGGGGGTTGGTTCTGCGGCGCGATGGTGGTGCCCGGCGGCGGCGCCAGCGGCTGGGTCTCGACCGGCCCGGGCATGACGTTCCCAGGAATATTTCCTTGCCGGCCCGGCGGCGGCATCGGGCGCGACGGCAGCACGCGGCCCTGCGGCGGCAGCTCCGGCACCTCTTCGTCGTCTTCGGGGGTCGGCAGCGGTTGCGGCTGTCCGCCACGAGGGATCGTCCCCGGCGGCCGCAGCGGCGGCGGATCGGAGAAGATCGTGCCGATCTGCGCCTGCGCCGGCGTCGCCACCGTCAAAGCGGTAGCGGCCAAAAGCGCCGCAAGACCTGTCAGGGTAATGGTTCGAAACATATCTCGCGCGGCTTCAACAGCGAATCGGGCTTGTTGGACATTCTACAGGGGATACCGCCGCTCGCAGGCCATCCGGTTAACACGGGGAATACGGCGGGGAAAGGGCGGCATTCCTCCCCTGCCCACCGCCGGCGTGACAGGCTGGCGCCCGAATGGGATAGTTGGCGGCCTCCTCCCGCGGCGGAAGCGGGCATTGCTCCCCGAAAATGACGCCCAACGATACCAGAACCCCAAGGGGTCTGGCACCACCATCATCCGAATGTCGTCTGTGCTTCGAACCATCTTCGCCCTTCCCCTTCGCGGCCTGACCTGGCTTGGCAGCCAGGGCACGCGCGCGGTCGCCGCCGTCGTGTTTATCGCGGCCGCAGTGCCGCCACTCGGCGCGCTGCTGCGGCCCTACGTCACCGAGGCGATCCTCGTCCTGCTCTGCATCTCCTTCATGCGGGTGGATCTGGCGGCGCTGTACGGACATCTGCGCCGGCCGGCGCTGGTGGCGACTGCCACCGCCTGGACCACGATCGGCGTGCCCCTGATCGTCGGACTGATCGCGCACGCGACCGGTGTCACCGACCGCGCGCCCGGCCTGGCTCTCGCGCTGATGCTCCAGAGCATGGCCTCGCCGATGATGGCCTCTCCGGCGCTCGCGGCGCTGATGGGCCTCGACGCCACGCTCGTGCTGGTCACGCTGGTGACCGCAACCGCGATCGTGCCGTTCACCGCGTCGCTGTTCGCGAGCCTCTTCCTCGGCGGCATGCTGAGCATCTCGCCGCTCACGCTCGGGCTGAAGCTGCTCGGCATCCTGGCAGCGTCGCTGCTGGCCGCGACCGCCATCCGCCGGATTTTCGGCGCCACTGCGATCCAGCGCCACAAGCAGCCGATCGACGGCTTCAACATCGTCATCCTCTTGATCTTCGCGTCCGCGATTATGGGCGATGTCGTCAGCGATCTGGTGGCGCGGCCGGTGTTCACGATCAGCCTCGCAGCTCTCGCCTTCGCGATCTATTTCACGCTGCTCGCCGTCACGACCTTGCTGTTCCGCCGCATCGGTTACGAGCGCGCGCTGGCGCTCGGGCTGATGGTGTCACAGCGCAATCTCGGCCTGATGCTGGCCGCAACCGCCGGCGCGCTGCCAGCAACGACCTGGCTCTATTTCGCGATGACGCAGTTTCCGATCCATCTTTCGCCGTACCTGCTGACGCCGATCGCGCGGCGGCTGACGTCAAGGACGGACAGGTCCGGCGCGGCGGCTCCGGGCAGCGTAACTTAAAGCCTGCAGCGTCATGGATTGCGCGGTGTCTTTTTCTTGCACTCAGCCAACATCCAGTCGCGGAAGGCTTTCATCGCGTGCGAAGGCCTTTTCGACTTGAGGGACGCGAGCCAATACGATCCGAGATAGACGTGGCTGTCATAGGGACAGACCAGCCGCTTGCGCGAGAGATCGTCCGAAAATAACACGACCGGCAACAACGCGACTCCAGCGCCTTGAGCTGCTGCGTGCGCCAAAGAGACCGAGGAGTCGAATGTCGGACCGGTCATCCGAGGTTGCCGGCATTGCACCACATCGAACCATTGTGCCCACTCGCCCACCCGATAGGACCGCAACAGCACCTCCTCATGGAGATCGGTGGGGGCCTTAAGTCGTTTCGCAACGGCTGGCGCGCACATCGGCGTGAAATGGGCATCGACCAGACGCTCGGCGTTCGTTCCGTGCCACGCGCCGTCGCCAAATCGAATGGCGTAGTCCAGTCCTTCGCCGCCGAGGTCTACGCGATTGTTATTGGCGAAGATCCTGATATCGATGTTCGGATGGCTCGCGGTGAAGCTCCCCAGACGCGGGAGGAGCCAGCCGGACGCGAATGTTCCGACCGCGCCAACGGTCAGCATTTCGCGCATACGACCGTTCTCGAACCGGTCCAGCACCTGGTTGATCTGGCCAAAGGCGTCCGAGATTGCAGGCTGCAATGCCTCGCCTTCTTCCGTAAGCGCGAGCCCGCGGGTCAATCGCCTGAAGAGCTTCACGCGCAGACTATCTTCCAGAATCCGCACCTGCTGGCTCACGGCGGCCTGCGACACGCGAAGTTCCAGCCCGGCCTTGGTGAAGCTGAGATGGCGAGCGGCCGCTTCGAAAGAGCGGAGCGCGTTCAGCGGCAGACTGGAAATATCGGCAGGGCGGCGGGCCACGTCTGATCCAAGTTTTGCTTATGCATGGCCTTACGAACCATCGTTTGTCAATTGCTCGAGCGCGACCCAAAACCTTCCCGCAATTCACGGGAGTTCTCGATGCTTACACGACGTCAATTCGCCTCATCGGCATTTGCGGCCGCAGGAAGTCTCATTCTGCCGAACATTTCGGGTGCTGCACCGAACGGAACAGCACCGCTCATCAAAGCCATTCAACAGCTGGAACTGAAGAGCGGCGGCCGGCTCGGCGTCTCCGTGCTCGACACGACAACGGGTGTTCCGATCCATCACAAGGGAGACGAACGTTTTCCCATGTGCAGCACATTCAAGCTGCTGGCGTCGGCAGCAATCCTCAAGGACGCCGGCGACAAGCTGGACCGCCTTGAGCGGCGCGTTCGTATTGAGCAGGCCGACATTGTCGAGAACTCGCCCGTGACCCGCGAGCATGTCGGTGGAGAAGGAATGTCGCTCCGCGAACTCTGTGATGCAGCCATCACCATGAGTGACAACACGGCCGGCAACGCGCTTCTGAAGAATATTGGTGGTCCCGCCGGGTTGACCAGCTTTGCACGTAGCCTCGGCGACAACATGACACGATTGGATCGGACTGAAACCGAACTGAACGAGGCTACGCCGGGCGACCCCCGCGACACGACAACCCCAAAAGCGATGGCCGCAAATCTGAAACGCTTGTTGCTCGGTGATGCCCTCCTCCCGGAAGGCCGCGATCAACTCGCCAAATGGCTCATCGCGAACAAGACGGGAAACAGTCGTTTGCGCGCTGGCCTGCCGCAAGGCTGGCGTGTCGGCGACAAGACTGGAGCTGGCGAACATGGCACTACCAATGATGTCGCCATCGTATGGCCGCCTGAGCGTGCGCCGATCATAGTCGCAGTCTACCTCACCGGCGCATCACTCGATCCAAATGGACGAAATGATGTGATCGCGTCTGTCGGTCGCGAGGTCGGCAAGGCCTTTGGCTGACAATCGTAGTCCCACCTACCCCGCCCGCGCCGCGCGCCGCAGTGCCTGCGGCGGCTGGCCGAAGGCGCGGATAAAGGCGCGGCGCATGCGCTCGGGATCGCCGAAGCCGGTCGTCTCCGCGACACGCTCGATGGCCTCGCGCGAGGACTGCACGCGCTCGCGGGCAACCTCGATCCGCAGCCGCTCGATCGCCTTCGACGGCGTCGTGCCGGTCTCGGCGGCAAAGGCACGCGCGAAGTGCCGCGCGCTCATGCCGGCGCGATCGGCGAGGTTTTCCACCGTCAACGGCGCGTCGAGATTTTCGCGCGCCCATGATAGCAACGCACCGAAGCGACCGTTCGGCGTCTTCAACTCCAGGAGCGATGAGAACTGCGACTGGCCGCCGCTGCGGCGATGATAGAGCACGAGCTGGCGCGCGGTCTGTTGCGCGATCTCCTCACCATGGTCTTCGGTGACCATCGCCAGCGCGAGGTCGATGCCGGCGCTGATGCCCGCCGATGTCCAGACATTGCCGTCGCGGGTGAAAATCTGGTCAGGCTCGAACTTCACCTTCGGATAGCGCGCGACGAATTCGCGCGTCCGGCCCCAATGCGTGGTGGCGCGGCGGCCGTCGAGCAGCCCTGCCTCGGCAAGCACATAGGCGCCCGAGCAGACGCTGGCGATCCGCACGCCGCGCCTGGCCAGCCGTTGCACGAAGGCGAGTGTAACAGGACAGCGCGCCGCCTCGGTCACGCCAGAGCCTCCGGCCACGACCAGCGTCGTGATCGCATTCGCCGATCTGAAATCGCGCGCCATCATCTCGACGCCGGAGGACGACCGCACGGCGCCTGCGTTCAGCGCCAGCACTCGCAGCGCAAGCGGCTTGTCGCTGGCGCGCGCCGCGATCTCGAACACCGAGATCGGGCCCGCCGCATCGAGCAGCTGGAAGTCGGGGAAGATCAGGATGCCGATCATTGCTCATGTCCTAAAATGAGGGAAATACGCCATTTTGGACAGAAGGGCATCATGCCAGTCTGCCGGCGTCAAGCTTTTCATTGGAGGTTCTCATGTCGGCGCCGCTTCAGATCGGACTTCTGGTGTTTCCGCACGTCACCCAGCTCGACTTCACCGGTCCGTTGCAGGTGTTCTCGTCCGTCCCCGGCGCGACCGTACACTTGATCTGGAAGACGCTTGCTCCGGTACCGAGCGATTCCGTGCTGATGCTGACCCCGACTGTGACATTCGCCGACTGCCCGCAACTGGATGTGATCTGCGTTCCCGGCGGCTTCGGCACCGACGCTCTCCTCAATGACGAGGAGACGCTCGACTTCGTCCGCAGGCAGGCTGCGAGCGCCAAATTCGTCACCTCGGTCTGCACAGGATCGCTGGTGCTGGGCGCGGCCGGACTGTTGAAAGGCTACAATGCCGCCACCCATTGGAGCGCGATGGAGATGCTGGCCCTGTTCGGCGCGACGCCCACGAAGACACGCGTCTGCATCGATCGAAACCGCGTGACCGGCGGCGGCGTCACCGCGGGGATTGATTTCGCATTGAAGCTGGTCTCGCTGCTGGTCGATCGCACCACCGCAGAGGCCATCCAGCTCCGCCTCGAATACAATCCCGCGCCGCCGTTCAATGCCGGCTCGCCGGATACCGCTCCGGCCGAGGTGCTCGCGCTCATGAAGGAGCGGGTCGCGCCATCGCAGGCCCGCCGCCTCGATGCCGCCAAGAGCGCCGCCGCGCGAATAATATAGCTCCGCGCGTCATATCACCGCATGTGTCCCGGACGCGCTGCAGCGTGCAACGCTGCTGCGCAGCGCCGGGACCCAGGAAGCCACAAGGATCGCTGCTCCACAGGCCCCCGCTCTGCACCGCGGCGCGTCTTCAACGCTGCACTGCTGACAAGACGCTGTCAGGAGCCGGTCGCGACAATCAGGATCGCGACAGGCGGTCACTGCCTCTTGCCGGTCGCGTGCGCACAGGAGGACTGACCATGGCGCGATACCGGCTGCACTGTGTCGGAGCTTCGGGCAACTCGTTCAAGGTCGCGCTGTTCCTCAACTGTGCCGGGCTCGACTGGGAACCGGTCGGCATCGACTTCGCCGGCGGCGAGACCCGCGCCCCTGACTGGCGGACCGCAACCAACGTCATGGGCGAAGTCCCCGTCCTCGAGGGCAATGGCCGGTACATGAGCCAGTCAGGTGCAATCCTGATCTGGCTCGCCGAGGCCCACGGCATGTTTGGTCCGACCCGCGAAGAGGCCTTCGAGGCGACGCGCTGGCTGCTGTTCGACAACCACAAATTCACGTCGAGCTTTGCACAGCACCGGTTTCAGCGCTGTTTCATGCCGGAGCCGGCCCATCCGGCGGTGCTCACCTATTTGCGGGCGCGGACCGAGAGCGCCTTCTCGATCGTCGACAGGCACCTCTCCGACCGCCGGTTCATTCTGGGCAACCGGCCGACGATCGTCGATTTCTCGCTGCTCGGCTATTTGTACTATCCGACGGAGGAGACCGGTTTCGATCTCGCCGCGTCCTTCCCGGCCATTGATGCCTGGCGCCGGCGCGTCGCCGAACTGCCGGGCTGGAAGCCGCCCTACGAGATGATGCCGGTCGGCAACTCGCCAACCCTCCATCTCTGAGAAGCGAGCAACGAACAGCGCATCAGATCAAGAAAAAGGCCGCTCGGTTTCCCAAGCGGCCTTTCCTGTCTCACGGCAGCGCACATTCTCATCGGGCGATTTCGGAGCTTCCAGACCGGGGGCCTATCTCCCGATCGAGTCCTTCCTCGGCGGCCGCTGCATTTCGGGACAGTCGCGAACTGTTGCCCGAACCGAACGCGATGGTCTCCCATCTCCGTAAGATGGGTTCATTGAGCCGCATCGCCCGCGCAGGCGCAACCCCCGCGCAAACGGCGTCCCCGCTGTTCCCGTTGTCCACAGCAATGCGAGGCGGATGCCTGTGCATCCATTCCAATGATGGAAGAAGCGCGGCTAGCCGGGCGTCCAGGGCTGGTAGTCGCCGGTCGCCTTCGGCCGCTTGCCGCTGGCGAGGGTCGAGCCTGAGGGCCGGTAGGCCTTCGCCGTGCCGGTCAGATTCGGCTGGTGCGGCTTTTCCCACTCGCGCGGCTGGTAATTGAGCTCGGTCGGCGGCACGTCGACGACGTGATGGATCCAACCATGCCACTCCGGCGGAATGCGGCTCGCTTCGGCGTAACCGTTGTAGATCACCCAGCGCCGCTCGAAGCCCAGCGTCGGGTCGATCTTGCCACCAGCCGTCCGATAGTAGCGGTTGCCCTGTCCGTCCTCACCGACCAGCTCCCCGAACCGGCGGGTCCAGAGTTGCGTGCCAAAGGTCTGGCCGTTCCACCAGGTGAAGAGCTTCAGGAAGAATTGTTTCATGCGGCAAGGGCCCTGCTTCGTCGGGTCCTGATGCCATCCGGACGGCCAAATGTCCAGTTCGCCCAGTGCGGCCGTGCCTTGGCCCAAACGCGGAGACACAGGCACCTCGGGCTGCCGCAAATCGGTCGCGATCCATTCATGCCCGGTACAGCGTTGGCATGAAAATCTGCCCGTTATGCGCAAACCGGCGTGATCCCAGGAACTGCAGCCCTTTCAAGGGATTTGCTTCCGGGAGAGGAGTTTGAACATGAACAGTCTGAGAATTTTGAGTGCAGCCGCAGCGCTGGCACTGGTACTCCCGGTGGCGACGCCGAGCTTCGCCCAGGGCCATGGCGGTGGCGGCCATATCGGCGGCGGTGGTGGCGGCGCGCATTTCGGCGGCGGCGGTGGCGGCGCGCATTTCGGCGGCGGTGGTGGTGGTGCTCACTTCGGCGGCGGCGGTGGTGGTGCTCACTTCGGCGGCGGCGGCGCCCACATGGGCGGTGGCGGCTTCAGCGCCGGCCCCCGGATCGGTGGCGGTGGCGGCAGTTTCGCAGCAGCTGCGCGCCCGAGCGCCGGACCCGCCTTTAGCGGCGGTGGCCGCAACTTCAGCGGCGGTGGCCGCAACTTCGCAGCAGCCGGAGCCACCTGGAATGGCGGCGGCGGCAACTGGCACGGCGGCGGCTGGCACCACCGTCACGGTGGCTTCTGGCCCGGCTTCGCGGCGGGCGCCGCGATCGGCGGGCTCGGCTCTTACGCCTATTACGGCGGCGACTACTACAACGATCCCTACTACGACGACAGCTACTATGACGACAGCGCGACCGTCGCCGTGGTGCCTGACAGTGGCGGCGATTCGTCGGCCTATTGCGCTCAGCGCTACCGGTCCTACGACCCGGCCTCCGGCACGTATCTCGGCTATGACGGCCTGCGCCATCCCTGTCCGTAACACGGCGTGAAGACCAACATTCATGGGCGACGCCGACAATCGGCGCCGCTCATTTGTTTTGGCCGCCTCTCGGCGAATTTCCAGTTTCGGACACGGATTGAGCGACCATGACGGTGTGGTCGTGAAGCCAGAAACCGGCGAACAAGACGGCGAGAACGATGGCATAGACCGCGCATGATCGGCGCGCCCATCGTCGATACGTCCTGCGATCTTCCGCGCTCAGGTCTTGCACATCCTGTCGCGAACGCAGTCCATCAGGCCCGAAGCAGCAGCTATGGATCGCGTGGATTTGTCTCAACCTGTCATTGAAATCCGACGAAATTCACCTGCCACGTGGAACCTGCAGAGGCGCTATGCATTGCGCCATGCATATCTAATTTCGGTCCAATCCAAAATTGACCCGGCGCACGATTCGCCTATATCACCAATCGCTGTGGGGACTTCGATCTACTGGGAAAGGTCATGCCGCGTATTCTCGTGGTCGATGACGATCCGATGGTCGGCGCGACCATCGAGGTCCTCCTCCTGCGACAGGGCTTCGATGTCACGCTGACTGACGGCGGCGAAACAGGGCTTGCTGCGCTCGAAGCGCAGACGTTTGATGTGATGCTGGTTGATATCTTCATGCCGCATATGCGCGGCTTCGAATCCATCCGCATCTTTCACGAGCGTGCGCCGGCGATCCCGTTGATTGCCATGTCGGGTTACGCCTTCGCCTCATCCGCATCGCCCTCCCCGGACTTCCTCCGCATGGCGCTGGAGCTCGGCGCATCGCGCTGCCTGCGCAAGCCATTCACGCCCGAGACGCTGTTGACGACCATCCGGGAATGCCTCGGCGAGAACGCGCCGCCGAAGGACCAGAAAGAGGCCCCTTGATCCCCTCGCAGCGCGTCATTCTCGGTGCTGGACTTGCCATCCTCCTGCTCATCACCGCCGCTTCGATCGGTCTCGACGTCAAGTCGCGGTCGGACGCGGCGTGGGTCAACCACACTGTCGAGGTGCTGAAGAAGATCTCGGATGTGCGCCTGCAGGTCCGCGGCGCCGAGAGCGCGGCGCGCGGCTACGAGATCTTCCGCAGCAACGGCTTTATCGAGGAATTCCAGGCATCCCGGAGCCGGATCGCACCGGCATTGGCCGACCTCAAGCTCGCCCTTCGCGACAATCCGGACCAGATGGCGCTGCTGGAGGCCACGGAGCCTCTCGTCCTCCGCCGCTTCGAGGTCGCAGCCGAAGCGCTGCGGCTGCGCGCAAGCGACGATGCCGACGGCACCAAGGCGCTGCGGGGGCGCGCCGAGGGTCGCGGCCTGATGGAAACTCTCACGGGAAATCTGGAGCGGCTCGCCGGCGGAGAAGAGAAGCTGCTGGCCAGCCGCGAAGCCGACTCCCGCCGGACCGGGATCGTGCTGCTCGGCATCGACGTGATTGGCGCGCTGGTGATCCTGCTGCTCTTCCTGATGTTGATGCGCGAAAGCCGGCGCACCCAGGTCGCGCTCAAGAGCACGCTGCACGAGACCCAGGCCGCCAATGAGGCGCTCGAGGCCGCCGTCGCCGAGCGCACCGAGCACCTCGTCACCGCTCACGACGAGCTGCGCCTGTCGGTCAACGTGCTCCAGAGCACGTTCCGCAGCATGGCGGAGGCGGTGCTGGTGATCGACCCCGAAGGCAACGTGCTGCTGTCCAATCCGGCGGCCGAGCGCATGCTGCTGCATCGGACCGGCATGAACCTGCGCAATCTGCGCGCCCTGTCCGATGTGTTCCACGGCGACGGCGTCACGCGGCTCAAGACAGAAGAGCTGCCGTCGGTGCGCGTGCTGCGCGGCGACGCGTTCGAAAATCTGGAGATGATCGTCCGCCCGCACAGCGGCAACAATACGCGCCATCTGATGATCAGCGGCCGGCCGATGCGCGACGGGCAAGGCAACATCTCCGGCGCCGTGCTGGTCTATCACGACGCGACCTCGTCGCGCGAAACCGAGCGGCAGTTGCATCAGTCGCAGAAGCTCGACTCGATCGGAAAGCTGACCGGCGGCGTCGCGCACGACTTCAACAACATGCTGACCGTGATCTCGGGCAACACCGAGACGCTGGTGGCGAGCCTGAAGGATCAGCCGGAGCTGCAGCGCACGGCGCGCCTGATCGACGAAGCCGCCGAACGCTGCGCCGAGCTGATCCAGCATCTGCTGGCGTTTGCGCGCAAGCAGCCGCTGCAGCCGCGCGACGTCGAGATCAACGCCGCCATCGTCGACATCGCAAAGCTCCTGCGCCCCACCCTGGGCGAGCAGATCCAGATCGAGACCGTGCTCGAGCAGGGGCCGATGACCTCGCACATCGATCCGTCGCGGCTCACCAATGCCGTGCTCAACATGGCGATCAACGCCCGTGACGCCATGCCGAACGGCGGCAAGCTGCTGCTGGAGACTCACCGCGTCGTGCTGGACGAAGCCTATGCGCAGGCCAATGCGGAGGTGCGGCCCGGCCCTTACGTGATGCTCGCGGTCAGCGACACCGGCACCGGCATGCCGCTCAGCGTCCAGGACAAGGCCTTCGAGCCATTCTTCACCACCAAGGAGGTCGGCAAGGGCTCCGGTCTCGGCCTCTCCATGGTCTACGGCTTCGTCAAGCAATCCGGCGGCCACATCAAGATCTACAGCGAGCAAGGCCACGGCACCACGATCAAGCTCTATCTGCCACCGGGCGAAGGCGTGGCGGAAGAGACAGCCGCGATCGCGCCCCAGGCCGAAGGCGGCGCCGAGATCATTTTCGTGGTCGAGGACGACACGCTGGTGCGCAATTTCGTCACCGCCCAGCTCCAGAGCCTCGGCTACAAGACGGTCGCTGCCGCGGACAGCCGTGCCGCGCTGCAGCTGATCGAGGCCGGCCAGGCCTTCGACCTGCTATTCACCGACGTCGTCATCCCCGGCGGCATGAGCGGCCGCGAGCTCGCCGACGAGGTCGCAAAGCGCCGGCCGGGCGTCAAGGTGCTCTACACCTCCGGCTACACCGACAACGCCATCGTCCACCACGGCAAGCTCGACGACGGCGTGATGCTGCTGACAAAACCGTATCGCCGCAACCAGCTCGCGGAGATGATCCGGAAGGCGTTGAATGGCGGGGGGATGGCGGCGGGCTAACGCGTCGCCAGCACCACCGCGGCAAGCGTGAAGATCAGCCCGGCGATCTGGCCCGGCCCGAGCGGCTCGCGCAGCGCCAGCGCTGACGCGACCACGCCGATGACCGGCACGGCCATCGTCCCGATCGCGGCGACGGAGGCCGGCAAACGCGCTAGCGCTGCAAACCAGCTGACATAGGCGATGCAGAACTGCACCACGGTCGAATAGACCAGCAGCCACCAGCCGACCGGCGTCACCTTGTCCAGATGCGAGGTCTCGATCAGGAGGCCGACGATCGAGATGGGCAGGCAGCCGATCCCGATCTGCCAGGCGGCAGCGGTGATCGGCGGCAGGTGGATCGGGTACTTCTTGGAGAATACCGTGCCGACGGCAAAGCCGATCGCGCCGCACAGCGCCATGATGATTCCCGGCAGCTTCTCTGCGCTGGCGGCAATGCCGTTGCCGCCCATGATCGAGGCGAGCCCGGCAAAGGCCATCACCAGCCCGAGCGTGCGCAGCACCGTCGGCCGCTCGCCGAGCACGGGCCAGGCGATCAGCGAGGCCCAGACCGGCATGGTGTAGGCGATCAGCGCCGCCTCGCTCGCCGGCAGCCAGAGCAGCGCCAGCCCCATCAGCACCATCCAGCCGGTGACGTTGAGGATTGCGGCGGTCGCCAGCCGCGGCCAGATCCCGGGCGCGACCTTCAGGCTGTCGCCGCGGACCAGCGCAAGTGCTGCCAGCAGCACGGCGCCGAGCACGCCGGTCACCCCGCGAAGGGTGAGCGGCGGCAATTCGCCGAGCAGGAATTTCGTGACCGGCCAGTTGAAACCCCAGCCGATCGAGGTGATCGCGAGGAACATCAGCCCGGCCGGGGCGATGCGCGGCCGCGCATCCCGACGAGTCGAATCAAGCATGGGGGTAGTCCGGCAAAATCGAGGTCAGCTTGGCGCGGATTCGCAGGCGCGACCACCACCCCGGCGGGCATGCCTGCCCCCTTCTTCCGTACCCCTACGTGAGTCCCGTTTGCGCAACCCCGTTGCCCAAAAATATACCTGCCCTGTGAAGAGCGGGAGGAAGGCTCCGGATGGTCACGGCATGCAAATTTTTTCGGTTGGGAATCCCTGAGGACTCACTGATACTTGGCTCAACAACAGGTGAGGGCTTGCCCCCTGTTATCCCCCGCAATCCACCATATTTAGTATTTGATTCAGGAACTCGCACTAGTTCTTGACGGGCGCAACGGAGAGTCCTAGCTTTCGGTCCGTTCGGCGCGAGTGTGTTTGCGTCCCGCCGGCACTCCCCCAAAGGGTCCGCATAACTGCACTCCGCCAAGCCAGACGAAGGCAGCGGGATGAGGGCTTGTCTGCCCTCGGAAAGCGGATTTTTCGGGCGCCAGAACGGGCCGGCAACAGGCTCGGAAGGCATGAGTAGACGTTGTGACGGTGTGGGGCGTTTGAACGCATGTCGGGCTCATCGCTTTGGGGCGGATGGGCCTGGACATGCCGGCGGATGATCGGTGCGCGCATCGAGGAATCGCGTCGGGAGAAACTGGGCCGGATCCACCGGCTGAACTGCGGTGCCTTTGGGCCGATCGGGCCTGGGTGGAAACGCGAAACGAAATGTCGACCGGGACGCCTGAACGGAGGCGCTTCGGTCAAAGAATAGGACGGGGCAAGACCATGCGGATTGAGCGGCGCCACACCACTTCGGGACAGTCACCTTACGCCGGGATCGATTTCCGGCTGACCACGTCGGAGATCAGGAATCCCGACGGCTCGGTCGTGTTCAAAATGGACGGCGTCGAGGTCCCGACCGAATGGTCGCAGGTCGCCTCCGACGTGCTCGCCCAGAAGTATTTCCGCAAAGCCGGCGTCGCCGCGCGCCTGAAGAAGGTCGAGGAAGAGTCCGTCCCCTCCTTCCTGTGGCGCTCCGTGCCCGACACCGAGGCGCTAAGCCTCCTGCCCGAGAAGGAGCGCTATGTCAGCGAGCTCTCATCCAAGCAGGTGTTCGACCGGTTGGCCGGCTGCTGGACCTATTGGGGCTGGAAGGGCGGCTACTTCACGTCCGACGAAGACGCCCAGACCTTCTATGACGAGCTCCGCTACATGCTCGCCATGCAGATGGTCGCGCCGAACTCGCCGCAATGGTTCAACACCGGTCTGCATTGGGCCTATGGCATCGACGGCCCCGGCCAGGGCCACTATTACGTCGACCCCTTCACCGGCAAGCTGACCAAGTCCAAGTCGGCCTACGAGCATCCGCAGCCGCACGCCTGCTTCATCCAGGGCGTCGGTGACGACCTCGTCAACGAAGGCGGCATCATGGACCTCTGGGTCCGCGAAGCCCGCCTGTTCAAGTACGGCTCCGGCACCGGCTCCAACTTCTCCCGCCTGCGCGGCGAAGGCGAAAAGCTCTCCGGCGGCGGCCGCTCGTCCGGCCTGATGAGCTTTCTCAAGATCGGCGACCGCGCTGCCGGCGCGATCAAGTCGGGCGGCACCACGCGCCGCGCCGCCAAGATGGTCGTCGTCGACGTCGATCACCCCGATATCGAGACCTATATCGACTGGAAGGTGAAGGAGGAGCAGAAGGTCGCCGCTCTCGTCACCGGATCCAAGATCAACCAGAAGCACCTCAAGCTGGTGCTGAAGGCCTGCGTGAATTGCGAAGGCTCGGGCGATGATTGCTTCGACCCCGAGAAGAACCCAGCGCTCCGCCGGGAAATCAAGCTGGCTCGCCGTAGCTTGGTCCCCGACAACTACATCAAGCGGGTCATCCAATTTGCAAAACAGGGCTACAAGGACATCCAGTTCGACGTCTACGACACCGACTGGGATTCGGAAGCCTACCTCACCGTCTCCGGCCAGAACTCCAACAATTCGGTCTCGCTGAAGGACGACTTCCTCCGCGCCGTGGAAACCGATGGCGACTGGAATCTGAACGCCCGCACCTCCAAGAAGGTGACGAAGACGCTGAAGGCGCGCGACCTCTGGGAGAAAATCGGCTACGCCGCCTGGGCGTCGGCCGACCCGGGCCTGCACTTCAACACCACGATGAACGATTGGCACACCTGCAAGGCATCCGGCGACATCCGCGCGTCCAATCCGTGCTCGGAATACATGTTCCTGGACGACACGGCGTGCAACCTGGCGTCCGCCAACCTGCTGACGTTCTACAACACCACGACCAAGCAGTTCGACACCGCCGGCTATGAGCACCTCTGCCAGCTCTGGACCATCGTGCTCGAAATCTCCGTCATGATGGCGCAGTTCCCGTCCCGCGCGATCGCCGAGCTCTCCTACGAGTTCCGCACGCTCGGCCTCGGCTACGCCAATATCGGCGGCCTCTTGATGACGATGGGTCTCTCTTATGACTCGAAGGAAGGCCGTGCGCTCTGCGGCGCGCTGACCGCCGTGATGACCGGCATCACTTACAAGACCTCGGCGGAGATGGCGGCCGAGCTCGGCACCTTCCCCGGCTACAAGAAGAACGCCGCGCACATGCTGCGCGTCATCCGCAACCACCGCCGCGCCGCCCACGGCCAGTCCAATGGCTACGAGGCGCTCAGCGTCAACCCGGTGCCGCTCGACCTCGTCTCCTGCCCGCAAGGAGACATCGTCACGCGTGCCCAGGCGGCCTGGGATGCGGCGCTCGAGCTCGGCGAGAAGCACGGCTATCGCAACGCCCAGACCACGGTGATCGCGCCGACCGGCACGATCGGCCTCGTCATGGATTGCGACACCACCGGCATCGAGCCCGACTTCGCGCTGGTCAAATTCAAGAAGCTCGCCGGCGGCGGCTACTTCAAGATCATCAACCGCGCGGTCCCCGCGGCGCTGCGCGCGCTCGGCTATCGCGAGAGCGAGATCGCGGAGATCGAGGCCTACGCCGTCGGCCACGGCTCGCTGTCCAACGCGCCGGGCATCAACGCCTCGACGCTGAAGGCCAAGGGCTTTACCGATGAGGCCATTGCCAAGGTCGAGAAAGCCCTGCCGACCGCCTTCGACATCAAGTTCGCCTTCAACAGGTGGACCTTTGGCGAGGACTTTATCCGCGACCAGTTGGGCATCGGTGCCGAAGCGATCGCCGCCCCCGGCTTCGACCTGCTCCAGGCCGTGGGCTTCACCAAGCGCGAGATCGAGGCGGCCAACGTCCACATCTGCGGCGCGATGACGGTGGAAGGGGCCCCGCATCTGAAGGCGGAACATTACTCCGTGTTCGACTGCGCCAATCCCTGCGGCAAAATTGGAAAACGCTATCTGTCGGTCGAGAGCCACATCCGCATGATGGCGGCGGCCCAGCCCTTTATCTCGGGTGCGATCTCCAAGACCATCAACATGCCGAACGACGCAACTGTAGAGGACTGCAAGTCCGCCTACATGCTGTCGTGGAAGCTGGCGCTGAAGGCCAACGCGCTCTATCGCGACGGCTCCAAGCTCAGCCAGCCGCTCAACTCGCAGCTCATCAGCGATGACGACGACGAGGAGGATGCGGTCGAGGCGCTCTACGAGAAGCCGATGGCCGCGCGTGCCACCCAGGTCTCGGAGAAGATCGTCGAGAAGCTGGTCGAGCGCATCATCGTGATGCGCGAGCGCGAGAAGATGCCGGATCGCCGCAAGGGCTACACCCAGAAGGCGGTCGTCGGCGGCCACAAGGTCTATCTCCGTACCGGCGAATATGACGACGGCCGTCTCGGCGAGATCTTCATCGACATGCACAAGGAAGGTGCGGCGCTGCGCTCCTTCATCAACAACTTCGCCATCGCGGTGTCGCTGGGCCTCCAGTACGGCGTGCCGCTCGACGAATATGTCGATGCCTTCACCTTCACCCGCTTCGAGCCGGCGGGCCCGGTGCAGGGCAACGACAGCATCAAATACGCGACCTCGATCCTCGACTATGTCTTCCGCGAGCTGGCGGTGAGCTACATGTCGCGCTTCGATCTCGCCCATGTCGATCCGACCGAGTCGAACTTCGACGCGCTCGGCAAGGGCGTCGAGGAGGGCAAGGAGCCGGAGGAGCCGAACCACCAGGCGACCAGGCTGGTCTCGCGCGGCCTCACCCGCTCCCGCACCGACAACCTCGTGGTGATGCGCGGCGGCTCGGCCGCGGTCGTCTCCGGCAGCGACAACGCGCCTGCCGGCGGCAGCCGCGTCACCTCGCTCGCCTCGCACGGCGCCACCGCCCGCGGCGCCGGCGACGCGCTGGAAGGCGCGGTCGCGCTGAAGCAGGAAGCGAGCCACGACCTCTCGCCCACCGAGAAGCTGGAAGCCCTCCAGTGGAGCAAGGCCGGCAGCGCCGCAACGGTCGCCGCCCCCAGCAAGGCCGAGCGCCGCGCGGAAGCGAAAGCAAAAGGCTACGAAGGCGAGATGTGCAGCGAGTGCGGCAACTTCACGCTGGTGCGGAATGGCACCTGCATGAAGTGCGATACTTGCGGCAGCACGACGGGGTGTTCGTGAGGGGTAGAGCGCGAGACGATAGTTTGGCTTGGGCGGCATGGCCCAGCCATCTGCGAAGGGCGGCCCAAAAGGCCGCCCTTTCTGTTGCAATATCCACGAGAGGAATCCGCTTCCCTCGACGCCTCGCTATTGTTTCACAAGTTGAAAAGGTTGGATCATTTTTCGAAGTCGGCCAGGAGCTGGGTTTACGCCGCGTGACAGCCCTGTCCATCAAAACATCCAAAGTAGGAAGTGAAGAAGTGCCAGTAGCCGAGATTGAAGTTGCCGGGCACGTGCTCGACTTCGGCGTTGGCAGCAAAGTTACTGCAATCCATAGCAAGAAGGCATTGATTCCTGCTTTCGCAAGAACCATGAAGGACGCCAATTGTTCGATGTTTGATTTCACATACCAACCGAACAATTTCTCGTTTGTCGCCATCAGCGTTGATCACGTCAACGTCCCTGCGCAGGAGATCACTTTGGTGATTTGCTTAGCAAGCTATAGAAAATAATTCGGGGCCTGCTAACTCAAGCAACCCGTAGGATGGGTAGAGCGTTTGCGAAACCCATCATTCCGCGACGGCTATTGATGAACTCCGCTCTGCCATCCTACACGCTTCCTCGTACATTGGAGCTTGCAGCCCGTAGGATGGGTTGAGCCCGTGCGAAACCCATCCTACGCGCCGCTGGCCCTCGATATGGTCGATGACGCGGATCATCGTCAGCATCGACTCGGTTTGTTGGCTCCATCTGCGTGAGGTCCCTGCAAGCGTGGCCCGGATGTCGCCCGCGCTCCATCCGGGCCACTCGCTCCTCACCGCTCATCATTGGCCACCGCTTTGCAGCGTGCCCGTCTTGCAGCTTGCCTTGCCGCTCTCCTCGCAACCCAGCGCGCGCGAAACTGTTTTGCGGCACGAAAGGTCCGCGGTGCCACCACCTGAAAGGCCAAAGAGGCTATTCCGGCGACCACCCCTTTCACCACGTCGAAAGCGAAATCGGGTCCAAAATACTCCCACACGACCCTGCCTCCTTCTCGCGAAGGCTCCGCCGGGCGGAATGGGCAGATTGCGAACATGAAAAAGCCCCGTCCGTCACCGGCGGGGCCTCGGGAAACTCTCTGTGCGCCTTGTTCAGCGCACGCGAAATCTCTCGGTACACCCGCTCATGGTGGACTCGATGAACCAGCTGCAAAGCATGGCCGTGAGATGAAAAACGCCCATAGCGATCACCCAGAAATTTCGAAATGCGAAGGCGCCAGATGCGCAATGCCAAACGTGCGCATGAGAGGCCTGATGGCGGCAGATAAACAGACGGGACGGCGGCCGTCTGTAGCGTAATTCACAATTGCTGTATGACATTTTTTGGGCGCAGTGCGGTTGGCCCTGCCGCTGCGCCCGCCAACACCCGCATAGCCCGTAGGATGGGTGGAGCGGAGCGATACCCATCATCAGTCGTTCGGCAAAGCGATGGGTTTCGCAAGGGCTCAACCCATCCTACGAGCCGCGCAAGACAAAACCGGATCACGGCTGTTCCTGCAGGATCGGTGCACCGAGTTCGTCGAAACGGAAGAGCTGAAAGACCCGCTGGCCGTTGAAGTCGAGGATTCTCAAATCATCGGTCTCGTGCAGATTGCTTTCGACCGCATGAAAATGCCCGCCATAGCGCTCCCTGGCGAGCGACAACGGAACCTCAAACGCGACGAACTTGCCGATCCCTTTCTGACTGAGCACCTCAAGAACCTTCTGATCCTGTAGGGACTCATGCGAGGTGAGAATGAGCAGCGGACCGCTCGCCGTAAGCAGCAAAAGCGACTTCATCGGGGCCTCCTTCGCAATTGCGGTGCCAGTGCACTAAATTGATCCGCTATCGCCGCCCTGCTGGATTTCCGGCATCGGCTCACGTTTGGTGGGCGGCATAATTTAGTGCACCGTCACCGTATACCGCAGCTCGACGAGCGCGCGCGGTCTTGTCTCGCCGAAGCTCGGCGAGTGAATGCGGACAAGTCCTCGAGCACCTGAATTTGAGTATCGGACTTCAGTACCCGGACTTTGTGCTCGAGCCAGTGGCTGGCCTCGTGCTTGCGCCGGTGGTTTGACCTGGAGCGTAGTTGGACGCGCCGGCGTGGGTCTTCTTCGAGGATTTCGCGTGGTGCATCGCGTGATGCATCTTATGTCCGGGAGCGTAGCTGGAAGCGCCCGGCTCGCCTTTCTTGGAACCCGTTTGCTGCATCTCCTGGCCAGGCGCCTTGCTCGATACGCCCTGAGCCAGCACGGCCGGTGCCATGGCCATGGCAACAGCAGCAGAGAGCGCGATGATCGTCGTTTTCATGATGTCCTCCTCCGACAAGCCCCCCAATGCAACGAAATGATCCCGATGCCCGTTCCTTCGAACGAATGTTCATGAGTGTAGGATTCCCAGCCGGGAGCGCAGGGAGGAAGACGGTTGGCCTGTGGAATGACGCGTTTGGAGGGAGAGGAACCAATCAACCTCCATTGCTTTGGGATGTGCTGCCCTCCATTGCCGATGGTAGTGGCAGGTTGAGAGGCGAAAATGTTCCTGATGGGACTTGGCGCGCTGCTCATCTTCGGCGGACTGCTCTACATGGTGCGCGCCACGATTTGGCGGGGCCCCCTTAGCGGTCGGGATTCGTCTCGACCCGTTCGCGGCACGCTTGAACCGCCTCGTCGAGGCCTGGGATTTCTTGGGATCGCATCGAACTGGCCTGGAATTGTCCTGATCGCCGCCGGTGCGGTGCTGATGGCGTCAGGCGCGAGCCTCTAGGTCCGGCTTGTCGATACAAAGCAAGCGCAGCCCGGATGAGCGACGCGACGTCCGGGGAATGCTTCGGCGACAACAGCGCGACCCTACTCTCGCGCCCGGCGAACCGCCTCCTCCAGTTTGATCCTCTGCTTGTCCCAGCGCGCTTCCTCCACTCCGGCGCGTTCATCCAGCGCAGCGCGCTCCGCTTCGATCTCGTCCACCCGCGCCTGGTGGTCCCGCCTCGCCCTGTCCAGCGCCGCCCGGGCGGCCGCGACCGCCTTCTCGCGGCGCGCGCGCTCCCTGGCGCGGGCGGCCTCTTCCTTGCGGCGTGCGCTTTCGCGTCGCTGCTCCTCCTTCGCAAATGAGGCGGCGGCCCTGCGCGCGTCCTGATCGTCGATCTTGCGGGAGGACTTTTTTGCGGTCTTGGCCGCACGCTTCTTCGGCTTGGACCTTGCCTTGGACCTTGACCGTGGCTTGTCCTCGTCCTCGGCGAGATCGGTCGGCAGTTCGGCGTGCTCGGTGAACGGGCCGTCCGATCCGACCGGGCGCCTGAGCACGACACCGGGGGCTGCCATGGTCGCGGCGACGATATCGGCGTCGTCGGTCTCCTTCGCGATACCCTGATGGAACAGGTTGGACTTGGCGCCCCAGGCGTCCAACGCCGCCTTCATCGAGGGTGCGGCGACCGCCTGGTCGTAGAAGCCGAGCGAGGTCTGGTAGGTCTTCAGTTTTCTTGACAGTTTCCCTGACAGTTTTCTTGACGGTTTCCCTGACGGTTTTCTTGGCATGTCGCCTCACGGCTTGGTATTGCGGTCTACAGGGGCCGTGGATACAGGCGCAGCCTCGAAGCGCTGCACATCATCCCGTCGGGTCATGGGTTCCGCAACGGCTCAACCCATCCTACCCGCTCCCACAAGCTCCATGCCAAGGAAAAGCAACCGCCTGCTCCCTCGCCTTCGCAGCCTTCGGCGCGGCGCCCGGCGGGCCCGAAAAACGTTCGCCCGCGCGCCGCGGATGGTCCGGATCGCAGGCGGCGTGGCGATGCTGCTTGCGGTCGCAACGCTCACGAACATCGTCTATCAAATGATCCGCAAGCCGACCGAGCTGTTCGTCTTCGTCGGCAATTCCCTCGACAAGGAGCCGGCCGAGATCTGGCGGCAATACGGGCCGCTGTTCCGCACCTATTCCACCGCGACGATCACGCCCGAATTGCTGGCAGCACTTGCGCAGGTCGAGAGTTCGGGCAATCCGGTGGCGCGCACCTACTGGCGCTGGCGATGGAGTTTTAACCCGCTCGCGATCTACAAGCCCGCCTCCTCGTCCGTCGGCCTCTACCAGATGACCGATCCGGCCTTCAGCGAGGCCGCGCGGTTCTGTGTTCGCGGTAACGCGGTGACTGATACCGGCTGCGGCTTCACTGGCCTTTACACCCGCGCGATCCCGAGCCACGCCATCGAGCTGGCTTCGGTGTATCTGGATCGCCAGGTGGCACTGGTTCTCAGCCTCGCGGGCGATGTGAGGGCAAGCGCGCGCGAGAGACAGGATCTCGCCGCCTTCATCCATCTCTGCGGCGCGGGTCCCGCCACAGCCTTTGCGCGCCGCAAGTTTCAGATGATGCCAGGCGAGCGCTGCGGCGATCACCTCGTCGCAAGCTATGTCGCCAGGGTCAACGCGATGAAGCGGCAGTTTCAGCGTCTTGCGGCGGATGACGGAGGTTAGTGCCGTAGGATGGGTCGAGCTCTTGCGAAACCCATCATTCCACGGCGCCGATTGATGGGTTTCACTGCGCTCTACCCATCCTACGAGCTACGAGCTCAACTCTCTGGCTCACGCTCGGGAATCATATCCCGGATCTCCACAAGCGCCTCCAAGGCCATTTCGCAGGCCCTGTCGATGAATTCCTCGCCCCGCGGCGTCGCGTTGATCAGGCTTCTCATCTCCGCTTGATACTGGCCTTTCGCGAGGTTCAACCGGTTCAGCGCGGACGACACGACGTGATGGGTGATGGCCGGAGATTGCGCGATCTCGCCCAGCGCTGAACGATCGTACAAATGGATCGCGGCAAGATCGAAGGCGTCGCGCGCCGCGTAGGTTGATGCGCGATAGACCAGTTTCTTGGTCGCGATTTCCGCGGACCGCTCCGCCGCAATGGAGCGCTCGCCAAATCTCAGCTCATATGTCGGATTGCCGGTGTATGTCGGGGCGTTCAGGAAATCGATCTCGCCGACGTCGCGCAGGATGAGTTTCAGGTACTTGCCTGGCCATTGCCAACTATCACACAGCGACTTCGTCACCACGTTCATGTTCGGCGCGAGGTTCTTCAAGACGGTGCTTGAATCCAGGAAAATATCGACATCGTAGCTGATCCGATGATCCAGGATCTGCGCCAGGGCAGTGCCGCCGCCGAACGTCCACGGTCCGGAACCCCCCTCCAGACTATCGAGTGCGACCAGCGCCTTCTGCAGGAGATCTTCCCACCTCGAAGGAAGCCATCTCCCTGACCCATCTTTCATTCTCGGACTCCGTGACCTGCCAGGCATCGATTGCCTTCAATAACTCGTCGAACGTCACGATATGATCAACGACGAGACTGTGGATGACTGATACATCGACCTCGTCGAACAGCGCCTGCACGTATACGCGCCATTTTTGTTCGGAAATGTCTCCCTTCAGACATGCCAGCAGAGTGCCTTCGTCGATGCTAGCAGGCATCGGCGTATTGATCGTCGTCACGGCTGCCGTCAGGTTGTCGAACGCACTTTGCGACATTTCCACACTATGGTGCCATTCGGAGAAAGCCTCAACCGGCGCCCCCGCTTCATCGTTAACCCGGGTCACGCGGTAGTCTTGGAGACCGCAGCCCGGATTGCGCGAAGCGAAATCCGGGCTACAGGTCCATCAGACCATCGCTTCCGGTTCTGGCACGGAACGTTTTCCGCCGTCCGATGCACCCGGCGTCCGCCTTCGGGCCGAGAAAATGTCGTGCACGAGCCCGAGCTTGCCAAGCCCCAGGATGATCAGGCCGTTGATGTCGATCTCGTACCAGGCGTGCGAGAGATAAGCGTCGCGCGGAAACCGGTGATGGTTGTTGTGCAGCCCTTCGCCGAAGGTGAGGATCGTGGTCACCAGCTCGTTGGTGGTGCCGTCGTCGAGCTCGAAGCGGCGGTAGCCCCAGCGACCGTCGCTGTGGCAGACCGAGTTGACCAGCGAGGTCGCCATGGTCATGAGGTAGCTGCGGAACAGGCCGGAGAACAACACGCAGCCGATCATCGTGTGCACGCCGCCGAACGCGTAGCCGAGGGCCGCCGGAATGATCAGCGCCGACAGCGCGTACCAGTACCAGCGCGTCCTGGTGAAGAACATGGCGATCGGGTCGGCCAGAATATCCCTGGCGTAGTATTCGGAATCGGTGGTGGCCTGGTCCCACACCCAGCCGCCCTGCGCATGCCCCATACCCTTGGCGAAGCCTTCGATGCTATTGCCGAAGCCGTCATAGTAAGGGCTGTGGACGTCGCCGGGCTTGTCGGAGTGAAGATGGTGCCGGCGATGGTTGCTCACCCACTTCAGGATCGAGCCCTGCACCGCCATCGTGGCGATCGCAGCGAGGATCGTCCGCATCACCGGACCGCAGCGGTAGCTCCGGTGGACGAAGTAGCGATGCATGAAGCCGATCCCCATCGTGGTCAGCATGAACATGCCGGCGAAGACCGAGATCTCCACCCACCCGATGCCTTGCGTGAAAGCCCAGACCAGCGCCCCGATCGAGCCTGCGATCATCATGGCGAACGAGATGTAGGAATCCCGAAATTTGGCGTCGACCACCGGGCCGTCGACCAGCACCCCCGGCGGCATTTTGGGCGGCGTTGTCCGGTCCGAACCTTGCGCCGGAACCACATCCTCAATTGCAGTCATTGCGGCCATTCCATTGATGGAAAACCAACCCTTCTGCAACGCAGGGTACAGACGACGGTTATTTTGGGCAACCCGTGGAAGCGCGGTGCGGCGATCACCTCGTCGAAAGCTATCCCGGGGGTTAACGCGATGAAGCGGCGGTTTCAGCGGTAAGCTCGCGCGGCCCTGTAGGATGGGTAGAGCGCGGCGAAACCCATCATTCCACGACTGACATTGATGGGTTTCGCTTCGCTCTACCCATCCTACGATTAGTCGGTCGCTACCACCAATACGGCCAGCGCCACCCCTCATAGCGAACATAGGACGGCACCAGCGGCGGGCCGTAGGGATCGACGCGGTCGTCCTCGGGGCGATAACGATAGCGCGGAACAACATTGTAATCCCACGGCGTCGGCCTGAGCACCGGGACCTCCACCCGCAGCCGTGATTCAGGAACGGCTTGCACCCTTCGCACCCGGGCTTCGGCACCGGACATCCCGAGGTTGCACAGCACCAGTGCGGCTCCGAGCGCGCACGCGACAGTCATGATCTTCATGCGTTGGTCTCCTTGCCTTCAGAGTGCAAAAGGACGCAAAGCAAGGCAAGCGATTTCGCTGTCGGCCTGGATGAACGACGCCCGCGCCCCCCCAGCGATACCTCGCCATAATTTCTCCCTTGCGCGCGTTGTCTCATGCTGCGGCGAGGACTATCGTTGCGGTGATCTCGGACTGCCGCCCTCATTCCGTTGACGCAAGAGTGAATGGAGAGCGCATCGGTGCCTCAGACGAACGACCCCAATCCTGGCGACCCCAATCCTGGCGACCCCAAGCCTGGCGACCCCAAGCCTGGCGACCCCAAGCCTGACGCCGCAAAGCCTGACGCCGCAAAGCCGGACGGGCAGCGCGCCGATGGCGATCTGACGCGGGCGTATGAACGGATCAAGAGCGCCGAACAGGACCTTGCGCGGCTGGACCGGCTGGTTTCCGGAATGGAACATAGCAGCGACCGCCCGCCAAAGACCGCAGCGGCACCGGCCGCCGACCCCGCGAAAGCCACGTCATCGCCGCAAGGCAGGATTCCAGATCAAAGCCCGAAAGCGAACAGGCCGATGCTGCGAGCCGTCGTTATCCTGCTGCTGGCGACAGGCCTCCTCGGTGCTGCCGTCGCTTCGCAATATCGCGATGAGGCCAAGGCGATCATGGCGCGATGGGCAGCTCCGGTCTCGGCCCCGTCCTCGACCCCATCCTCGAGCCCGTCCCTGGAAGCGTCCGAGGTTCGCAGTCCGGCACCTCCATCAACAGTCCTCCTGGCCGCGGCCGACGAGCAGCCGACCGTGCCGGCACCGCCGGTCCACAAGGACGCGGACAATCATCCGACGACCGGCGCCACGCCGCCCGATCCAAAATCCGCCGAGCCGACGCAATCGCTCAAGACCATCACGGACCAGCTTGCAAGCATCAACGAAAAGCTCGAGCAACTGAAGAGCCGTCACGAGCAAACGCTGCGCGAGCAAGCCGACGCCATTCAGCAACTCAAGACCGCGCAGGAGAAGGACGCGGGCGACAGCGCGCGCCTCGCAGCGCAAGTCCAGGCACTGCAGACGCAGCTCACCGCGCTATCCGCATCCGCGAAACCGACGGTGCGGAGCGCGGTGAAGGAGAACGATCAGGCCGCGCGCCAGCACGTGCAAGCAGCCGCACCTCGCAGGCCCAGGCCGCCGCGAGGCCCCTGGATGCCCCGGCCCTACATGGATGACCCCTACGGCTACTCGGACTGGTGAGCCCCCCCTTGCTTTCCTGGTCCGCGCCCCTACGGTGCGCCGCGCACACACCGGAGACGAGAACCAGCATGGACGACGCCACGAAATGCCCGAACTGCAATTCAGAGCATGCCTATCAGGATCGCGACCTCTGGATCTGCCCGGAATGCGCCCATGAATGGAGCTCTGCGGGCGACGCCGTCGCGGCAGCGTCGCAGGAGGCCGGCGTGCGCGACGCGCATGGCAATTCTCTCGCCGATGGCGACAGCGTCATCGTGATGAAGGACCTGAAGGTCAAGGGATCGTCATCGGTCGTCAAGGGCGGCACCAAGGTCCGCAACATCCGGCTTCAGGACGCCACCGACGGACACAACATCGCCTGCAAGATCGACGGCATCGGCGCGATGAATCTGAAATCGGAATTCGTGAAGAAGGCGTGACACGTGGGGCGGATGAGCCGAAGGTCATCCGCCACCCGTGCCTTGCAAATCGCCTTGCAAATCGGCGGATGACGCTACGCTGATCCGCCCTAACTGCTGCCCGTTAAGCCGCCCGTTGCGGTGCGTTGATATCCTTCAGGCTCGCATCGCTCTGATGGACGGCGAGAATATTGATGCCAAGCGCGAAGGGCTTGTAGCCGTTGTCCGCGAGCCATCGCTCGAGTTGCGGGATATCGGTCTTGATCTTTTCGATCAGCAGCACCGGGTGATACCTGTTGATGGTCTCCCGGGCACCGCTCAGCGCCTCCATCTCCATGCCCTCGATGTCGATCTTGATGAAATCGACCCGCGGCAGATTGAGCTCGTCCAGCGTCATCTTCCGGACGATAACGGTGTTGTCGGTATAGTTGATCTGCTGGCCGATGAATTCGTTGTTCGGACGCTGCTGCAATTCCAGGCTGCCGAAGCTGGACGGCGTAAAGTAGTCCGGATTTGGAATTTGCAATGTGCCTGACTCGGAGGACACGGCCGCATTCACCGCCAGCGCGTTGAAGCAATTGTTGATGGCGATGTTGCCGGCCAGCGCATAGTAGATCCGTTCCTGCGCCTCGATCGCGATCACCGAGCCCCAGCCCGTCATCGCAGAGGCCCATTCGATCGTGTGCACGCCGATATTCGCGCCGCAGTCGATCGCGATCACGCCGTCACCATGGTGCTTGCGTCGCAAGGCCAGCAGTTCGAGCGCGATCTTGACCTCGCCGGGATCGAACGCGGCCGCGTTGAGGATCTGAAACCCCACGCCGTAGCCGCGATCAGGGGCGACCATCCGATAATCGAAGCGATTGACGATCATCGTCCCATGGCTGGACGAGGCCATGACAAAGGCCAGCTTTTGCCCCGCGATCGGCATTGCAGAATCTCCTCTAAGCCCAGAGTGAGTTCCTCTATCCCAACGCTCGCTTATGCGAGGCTTGTCCGGATTCTGTAGGATGGGTAGAGCCCTTGCGAAACCCATCATTCCATGACGACTACCGCGATGGGTTTCTCTGACGGATCAAATATTATTCGGGATCACCGAAATCCGAAAATCCCTAACGATTCCTACTGTGCATGGGGTTGTTTTCGCGATTCTGCTTATGCGAGCAGCGCGTCATACCCCTCCGCGCTGAACGCCAGCAGACAAAACCCGTGCCCGAACGGATCGGCCAACATCGCAATCCGTCCATAGGGCGCATCGCGCGCGGCTGCCTCCAGGATCGCGCCGGCGCTGACCGCCCGCGCGACGGCGGCATCGACATCGTCGACGACGACGTCGAGATGCAACGGCGTCCAGTGCCGGTCGTAGCGGCGGCGGTCGACACCTGCCCCCAGCGTGCCGGCCTGCTTGGTCAGGAGATACACCGGTGCCGGCCAGCCCAGGAGCTCGACGAAGTCGCTGCCGAAGCGGCGGCCGACCGTGAGCCCGAACGCGGCGGTGTAGAAGGTCGTAGCGGTTTCGACATCGGGCACGTCGATGTTGAGCAGGACGGTCATGGCTTCATCGGCTCCCTGGTTGGGGCGGGGCGGCTCTCAACTATCACTTCGGCGGGCTTTGGTGCTATGCTGCGGCGGAACGGCCGTCCGTCTCTCGTCACAAGGATGTGCGAGGCTCAAGGCTCGGCTGACGGAGGAGCGCATGATGAAGCACCTTCCACGATTTTGGCTGGCCTTCACGGCCTCTGTGCTGTTGTTGGGCGCGATCAGCGCCGCCAACGCCGACGGCCTCTGCGGCCCCGGTTGCCACCCGACCGTGACAGGCGCCTGCGTGGTCGATGGCTGGGGCACCGGTGCGCGGGTCTGGAACGAATGCCCGGCCACGACGCGCCCGCCCTGCGGCGGATCGGACTACGTCTGGAGCCAGCGCAAGCATGCCTGCTTCCCGAGGGTGAAGGACTGGATTTAGCTCTGCCTCTGCGCGAGGTAGAACCCACACAGCACCGTGACGAGACCGGCGGCCTGCAGCGCCGTCGGCGGCTCGCCGAGCAGCAGCCAGCCGGTGAGCAGCGTCAGCGCCGGCACACAGGCCGGAAACACCGCCGCACGGGCGACGCCGAGGCGTTGCACCGAGACTGCGAACAAATAGAGCGCGGCAGGACCTGCAAGCACTCCCTGCGCCAGCGCCTGGATCGCGTTCTCGGTGACGCCGATCGCGGCGACATGGGCGAGACCGACGGTCGCGATGTAGATCGGCAGCAGCAGCAGCAGCGACAGCACGTTGATGACGAGCGCGGCCGACACCGCCGAAACACGCCAATGGCGCAGCAGCGCGCCGAAGCCCGCGAACATCAGCCCGGTCAGCACGAAAATCAAATCCCCCTGCACGCCGTCGATGCCGATATGGCCGATCGATTCCGCGCCAATCACGCCGAGCCCGCCGACGATGACCATCGCGCCGGCCAGTCTCGAGGCGGAGATCCGCTCTTTCAGGAACAGCGCGGCAAGCAACAGGCCGCCGAGCGTCGCGCAGGACGGCTGGATCACGCTGCCATGGCCGAGCGGCACGAACAGGAACCCGGTGTAGGAGATTAGCGACATCACGGGGCCGCCGAGCACCATCAGCGCAAGGCCTCTCGCCCAGCCGATGCCGCAGAGATCGGAGACGCCGGCGCGCAGCACCAGCGGCAGGAAGGCGATACCCGACCAGACGTAGCGATGCACCAGCAGATCGACCGGCGTGAAGCCGACCTTCAGGCCGTGCCGCGTGCCGGCGAACCCGAGCGCCCAGAACAGCGCAGCCGACAGCCCGCAGACGACGCCGACAAGCGCTTGCGTCGCATCGTTCGTTTGAGTGAGAGCGTCAGCGCCGCTCGTCCGCTGATCCATGGGCCAAGCCTTATGTCAGTGCGCAGATCGGCTCAACCCGCGCGACTGCAGGGCTGGCACGCGACGGGCCTTGTAGGCCTCAGCGCAACCGAAAGCTCGCCACAATCGGACTCGGTCATCCCGGCGGCACTTCTGCGCACATGCGCATACGCTATGATGCGGACATGTTGAGCTTCGAGACCTGCAACGCCGCGCGGCTGCGCCGCGATCCCCGCTATGACGGCCGCTTCTTCACGGCAGTGAAGACAACGGGGATCTATTGCCGCCCGGTCTGCCCGGCCAAGCACCCGCTGACGCGCAACGTTGCGTATTACCCGACGGCGGCCGCGGCAGAGGCTGCCGGCTTCCGGCCCTGCCTGCGTTGCCGTCCCGAGACCGCGCCGTTCTGTGCGGCCTGGAACGGCACGCGCTCGACAGTCGCGCGCGCCACGAAGCTCATCAAGGAAGGTGCGCTCGACGAGGACTCGGTGGTGACGCTCGCGACGCGGCTCGGAATCTCATCGCGTCATCTGGCACGGCTGTTCGAGCGCCACGTCGGTGCGACGCCACAGCAGCTCGCCAAGACGCTCCGGGTGCAGCGCGCCAAGCGCCTGCTCGACGCCGGCGAGCACACCATGACGGACATTGCGTTCCAGTCCGGCTTCGGCAGCCTGCGCCGCTTCAACGCCGCCTTCGCCGAGCTCTATGGCCGTTCGCCATCGAGCCTGCGCGCAGTGCGCAGGCTGAGATTGCTCAGAAGAAGCCGGGGCTGAGATCGAGCCCATAAGTCAGGCTCAGCACGAACACGAACAGCGCGGCGGCTGCGAACATTGCGAGATGCCGAATGGTGAATTCGCGCGGCGAAGTGGCAACGACAACGGCTTTTTGCCCAACAGGCATAATGGACTCCATTATGAAAACGATTCTTGGCCGCCAATATGCGGCGCCGACATCAAGCGCCGCGATCTGCAAAACAACTATTAAGGAGATCACACTCGTTTTGAACGGCGGTACACACGTCGCGCGTGACGAGGAATTTTTCCGCCGAAGGATTCTCAGTCAGCGCGTCAACACGCGACATGAGATGGAACGCGCGAAATGCGAATCATCACTTCATCTCGACTGCAAAAAATGACCGGGACAAGCCCGGCCATGACGTCGTGAAATTTTCGACACCGAGCTCTCGGCTCGGTGCGATATCAGCCTAGCGGGCGGAGCCCGTGGTCACGTTCGCGGTGTTCTGCTTGCGCGGCGTCAGCACGGCTGCCTGTAGCGCCGTCATGCTGGTCGCGGGCGCCGTCACCCGCTGCTCGACATGGGCGGCGCCGAGCACGCGAACCTGCACGGGCGAGGCCGGAATGCCGTTGGCCTCATAGGCCGGCAGCTCGGCGGCGAAGGTGGCAGTCGTGCCCGCAAGAGTGAGGACGGCGGCTGCGATCGACAAAGTCTTTTTGTTCATGGTGATGCTCCAAAGAGAAGTTCAGAGCCCATGTAAGCCTGATTTGCTGCATTGCGATATGCATTGCTGCAATGCAATATCGCGTCCCGTGCATGGCGATATGTTTAACGCGCCCAACGCCCTAGACGAATCCCCCTCGGGCACTGCTGCTTCAGCCGCCCGTCACTTATCCCGGCGCTCTAACCACGCGGGAACCAGAGTTGCATTCGGGCAACACTCGCGTGAAAAGCCCTTTTCAAGGGATTTGCGCCATTGCACCGCCACATCGTCCTCCGAACAATTGACCCACCGCGAGCTTGGCTGTGCAATCTGGTTCGTTACGAACCTTGGAGGCAGGGATCATGAATGATCGGCGGTCTCTTCTTGTGGCGGTCTCGTGCCCCACGGCCGTGATGGCCGGCTGGCTGGCGCTCTCCCTCTCCGCCTATGCCCCTGCTTTGATCGAGAACAGCAGCGCCAATGCAGCTGCGGTCTCCCGCGCCAAAGATCTCACCCGTCTCGAGCTTGCCGACATTCCGCGTGCGGCGACGATCGATGATGGCATCGCCCTGACCGCCGACATCGCCGCCGCTGCCGCTGCGACACCGAGCGTGGCCTTGGTCGAAGCGCCACCGCCCGAGGCACCCGCCCCCGCTGCCCAGCTCGCCTCGGCCGATCCGACCGAGATGGTGCCAGTGGCCTCGCCCGCGCCTCAGGTCGCGCCTGAGCCTGCGCCCGTCGCAAGTGAGGCCAAAGCTGAGACTAAGGCTGAGCCTGAGACTGAGGCTGAGCCCACACCCGAGCCTACCGTCAAGCTCGCGTCCGCCGATCCCGGCGACGTCGTGCCGCAGGACGCGCTGTCGCCCGCGGCGATCGCGAGCGGGCCCGTGACGGAGAGCAAGGCTGCGCCGCCCGCTGACACCGTGGCGGTGCTCGACGAATGCTTCGCCATGGATGCCTGCATCGACCGCTATCTCTGGACACTCTATCAGCGCACGCCGAAGGAAGACTCGATCAAGGTCGAGGACCGCCGCGCCGTCACCATCAAGCGCAAGGGCAAGATGGTCACGGTGATGCGCAGCTTCACCAAGCTGGTCGACGAGGATTTTGCCTGGAAGGATCCGAAGGCGGCCGACCACGCCAAGATGGCGCTGATGGATTACGTCATCGGCGGCATGGACAAGAGCTTCAAGCAGAAGCTGTTTCGAATGATGCTCGCGGCCGAGGCCGCCGGTCTTTCGCCGGGAATTACCAGCGCGTTCCGTGACGACTATCGCCAGGAGATTGCGAGCGGCCTGAAGGCGGCCTCCAACCGCTCCTACCACGGCGGCAGTCTTCGCGGCGGCTACGGCCACGGGCTCGCGGCCGACATCGTCAGCACCAAGGGAGACAATCGCGCGCAGCGCTGGGCGTCGACGGAAGTGCTTTGGAAATGGGTCGACACCAATGGCAAGGCGCTCGGCATCGGCCGGCCCTATCTCGATCACGATCCCCCGCATGTCGGTCCGATCGACGGTCCGGAATACATCTCGAAGCGTGGCATTGCGACTGACAGCAAGCAGGCTGCGAACGTGAAATCGAGGAAGGCGCGGCGCGCTGTGGCCAGCGCAAGGCCTCCGAAGGCGCAGGCCGCGCGCAATCAGAAGGGCCCCGCGAAGCCGCAGAAGGCTGCGCAATCCGCCACGAAGCGCACGACCTGAGCCTTCACTCGGTTTATTGGCTCAGTTCCGTGAGGCCGGCAACGGCACGAGGCTCATCTCGGCCGATCCTGCAGCTTGCGTGCGGACAAGCACGGCAAAGATGGTCTCGACCGCGAGCCGCACCGCCGCCTCGATTGCCGTGCCTTTGGCGAGGTGCGCCGCGATCAGGCCGGTGAGGAGATCGCCGGTGCCATAGGGACGGATTGGCAGGCGCGGCGTCGCAAAGCGCGACAATTGCCCGTCCGCGCACAGGATCGTCTCCACCTGTCCCGCCGGCGTGTCGGTGAGCGTGCAGCCGGTAGCGACGACGTCGATCCGGCGTTGTCCCGCGATCGCCGCGGCTGCGGCGCGCAAGCCATCCGTGTCCGCGACCTTGACGCCGGAGAGCAGCTCGAGCTCGAACTGGTTCGGCGTGATCAGATGTGCGGCCGGCAACAAGCGGTGCCGCACCACATCCATAATGCCGTCGGCGACATAGACGCGGCCGTCGTCACCGATGACGGGATCGCAGAGATAGATGAGCTTCGAATTGCGCGACAGCGCTCGCTCGACAAAATCGGCGATGACGACGGCGTTGTCGGGCGAGCCGAGATAGCCGGTAACGAGCACGGCCGCCTCATCGACAAGGTCCCGCTCCTCGACACCTTGCAGCAGATCGGCGACGAACTCGGCATCGAGCACCCGCCCACGCAAGGTCGGATAGCGCGGATGGTTCGACAGCAGGGTCGTCGGCACCGCAGCGACGTTGACGCCCTCCGCCTGCATCGCGTGGACCGCCGCGCTGTTGCCGACATGGCCGTGGACCACCTGGCTTTGAATCGAGATGACGAGCATGCAGAGGTCCGTAGGGTCAAAAGCTGGATGTGGCAAGCGTAGCCCGGATCACGAGGCGTCGTACCCGAGCCACGGCCGCAGACTTCCGCGGCCCGCAAGCATGTCGAGATAGGCGGAGAACATGTCGGCCAGCCCGTCGGCATGACGCGCGATCTCCGCCTCGCTGCGCGGCGTTTCCGAGAACCGCTTGCCGACCTCGGCCAGCGTCGTCTTGATCAGCTCCCCGGCGAGCTCGCGCGTCGCCTCCGAGGCCTTTGGCAGCGCCTCGCGCATGAAGGCTGCGACGATACCCTCGCCGGCCGCTCGTGCGTCCTGTGCCTCGGGCGCATCGCGATAGAGCGGCGCGGCATCGCTGAGCGCGCCGCGGATCGCAGCCTCCTCGCATTCGGAGCGGATGAAGGCGTGGACCAGCGCGCGCAGCCGCGCCGGTGGCGGCTTTGTCTGGTCCGCGAGAATGCCGCGCAGGAGCTCGCTCGTGCTTCGCCATTCGTCGCTCTGGAGGCGGAACAGGATCGCCGCCTTATTCGGAAAATACTGGTAGAGCGATCCGACGCTCACCCCGGCTCTCTCCGCCACCCGCGCAGTGGTGAAACGCTGCGCCCCTTCCTTCGCCAGGACCTGAACAGCGGCATCCAGAATGGCTGCCACCAGCTCGTTGGAGCGGGCCTGCTGCGGCTGTTTTCGTGAGGAAACTGAACGATTTCGACGATCGGCCATGTGCGCTCGGGGGAATGCGAATAGGAAACACGACGAATTAATCGTATTTCAATTCGCACGCAAGCCCACGCTTTGCGGCGAACTCTGGAGACACGAAATGACCACCCTAACCATCACATCGCTTGCGCCGCTGCTGGATCGCCTGTTCGACCAGGACGAAGCGGCACGCGGCGCGACGCGAGCCGCCTTCGCCGACGTGAGCGACGCCGACCGCGCACAGATGATGCAGAGCAAGACCGAGTACCGCGACCTCTACACACGCCTGAAGGACGCCCCGCTCGCGGTCTCGCGCGAGACCGGCCACCTGCTCTACATGCTGGCGCGCAGCTCGCGCGCCAAGGTGATCGTCGAGTTCGGCACCTCGTTCGGCATCTCGACCCTGCACCTGGCCGCAGGCTTGCGCGACAATGGCGGGGGAAGGCTCATCACCAGCGAGTTCGAGCCGTCCAAGGCGGTGCTGGCGCGCGAAAACCTCAGGGACGGCGGGCTGATCGATCTCGTCGAAATCCGCGAAGGCGACGCGCTGAATACGCTGAGCAAGGATCTGCCCGATCAAATCGATCTCGTGCTGCTCGACGGCGCCAAGGCGCTCTACCCGGAGATCCTCGATCTGATCGAAGACCGTCTGAAGCCCGGTGCGATCATCGTCGCCGACAACGCCGACTTCAGCCCCGACTATCTCGCGCGCGTGCGCAAGCCCGGCAACGGCTACATGTCCACGCCCTTGGCCGAGGACGTCGAACTCACCGTGCGGATCAGCTAGCGCCGCATCGAACAGCCGCGCCCCCTCGGAGCCGCCGCGCAATTCGTCGCGCGGCGGCTTCGTGGTGTCGGCGACATGTCTGACAATCTCGCCCCTGATGTCATCCAGTTCCGCCCCTGTCGCAGTCTCGTCACTCACACGTGATATTTGCCCCCGGCAAAAGCATGTTGCGCGTGCTAAACATACCTACCGCGCGGTATCTTTCGCCGCGCCACGATCGAGTTCGCCATGACGTCCGCCTTCAATGCCTATGCTGCGCTTGCTCTCGCCATCGTACTCGAGGTGACGGCGTCCGCCTTCCTGCAGCAGTCCGGCCAGTTCACGCGGCCCTGGCCGACGCTGGCGATGGTGCTGTTCTATGTCGCCTCGTTCTACGCGCTGTCGGTCGCGATCCGCGTTATCCCCCTGAGCATCGCCTATGCGATCTGGGGCGGGGTCGGCATCATCCTGACCGCCACCGTCTCCTTCGTGCTGTTCCGCCAGATGCTCGACGCCGCAGCCTTCGTCGGTATCGGGCTGATCGTCTCCGGAGTCGTGATCATCAACCTGTTCTCGCAGACGACGGCGCATTGATGCCGGCGAGCGGCTATACCCGCGCCAAGCAGCCCGAGCAGGTGCGGCGCGCCCTGCTCAACCACGCTGCAGCCATCGCCATGGACCACGGCGTCGCCGGCGTCACGATGCAAGCGGTGGCAGCGGCGGCCGGCGTCACCAAGGGCGGGCTGTTTCATCATTTCGGAAGCAAGCAGGCGCTGATCGAGGGCCTGTTCGCCGATCTGCTCGCCCGCGTCGATGCCGAGATCGACGCAGCCATCGAAGCGGACCCGAAGCCACGCGGCAGCTTTACGCGCGCCTATGTCAATGCGGTGTTCACCGGCAAGGCGTTCGGCTTCGCCACGCCCTGGGCAGCACTGAGCATGGTGGTCGTCACCGATCCGTCACTGCGCAAGCTCTGGAACGGCTGGATGAAGGCCCGCCTGAAACGCCACCGCGCCACCGATGCGGCGCCAGAGCTCCAGATCGTGCGTCTTGCCGCAGACGGCGCCTGGCTGTCCTTCGTCACGACGGGACAGACCCGCATGAACGCCGATTTGCGCGGCGTGCACGACCGCCTGATCGCGCAAACCCATCGGCGCGGGTAGCCGGGCGACGACTACTGGCTCTGCGCCGGCTTGGGCGAATGCGGCTTGGATCGTGGTGATTTTGCGCCAGACTTCGGTGGAGCACCGGGCGGCGTATCGACCGACACCAGATAGGCCGCGAGCGCCTTGGCGCTGTCGGAGCTGGCCGAGTAATGGTCCGTCAGGAACCATGACAGCGTCAGGCTCATGCGCCCTTTCGCAAGGCCCCGCGGACTGCGATGGCAGGCTGTGCAACCGTCGGCGAACAGCTTGTCGGGCGATTTGCCGGCGTCGAGATTTTGCGCGGACGCAAGCGGCGCCGTCGACACGACGCTCGCTGCGGCAATAGTCCCAAGAATCACCAGAGGCGCGATGACCTCGCGCCCCGGTCGAATGAGCAATCTCAATGTCGTCCCCTAGCCCGCGCGTCGCGATTACGCCGCCAGCAACTGATCGAACTCTGGCGGAGTATAGGCCTTGCCATCCTGATCGGTGATGACGACCCGCCACCCTTCGCTCGCCCAAACCTTCGCCTTCGCCACGATGAGCAACCGGCTCTCGCGGGCAAAACTGCACTTCTCATTATCGCGTTCTGCGATCATTTTATAGGCCAATGCGCATCCCCTTGCGTTGCCCTGCACCCGTTCTCGTCGTGGCAGCGGGCTTTGGCGGCAATTCGCCGGGAGCATGGCAATTTGGTGCCCTCCGCGGCAGCATTGTGCGCCGGCACCGGTTCCAACCGAGCGACCGGGGTCAATACGCCGCATCATCAATGAGATTCTGCTTGCCGGGAGCTTGTTCGCCGCCGTGCGAGTAACCGCGCAGATCTACAATCCGCGCCGCGACCGCCTCCGGACAGGCGGGGCAGTGCTATGCCAATCCCTATGCGGTGCGGAGCCCCGTAGCCGGGCTCCGGCCCATCGCCGCCGCGACGGAACCGATCATGCCCAGCGATCCGCTCAGTGGACGCGGATGATGTGTGGACGGCCGAGATCAATCAAGCCCTGCACAGCCGACAGACGGTCGTCCAGAGCAGCAATGGTGAGCAACAAATTGTTGCGGCGCTCGTCGAGCAGACCCATCTCGGCGCCGGAGAGTTTTGTGCTCGTCCGCTCCTTGTGGATGCTGTCGAGGGATTTGCGCAAACTGGCAATCAGGCCGGCCAGTTGCTTGGCCTCTTTGGTCATCGATCGCTTCGCGACATTTTGGCGGCGCGACTCCGCCTGACTCTGTTTCATTTCATCCTCCCGTTGCCCCGCTGCCCCGAGTGGATGCTTACAGCTTTGAATACACATATTACGATCGATGAAATCTGCCCGCGAAGAACTTCCTTAAATTGTAAGCGCACGGAACCTGGGCAACCCAAGCAAAAGCCCGGCGCGAAGGCCGGGCTTTCGTTGGCAAATGCTAGTGCTTCTCGTGACCGCCGCCGGGGCCGCCGCCGTGCGGGGCCGCATTGATATGCGGAGCGCCGCCGCCTCCGCCGGGATGCGGCATCGCAGGTGCAGGCGCAGCCGCTCGCGGCGCCGGCATCTGCGCATGTGCATTCATCGGCGCACCATGGCTGATATTCGGCTGAGCGACATGTGGCATCGCTGGCCGGGCCGCCGGCGCAGCCGACACACGCGGTGCCTCATGCGCGCGTGCCATCGGTTGCGCGCGCACCGCGGTCGGTTGCGTGCGTGCGGCGGCGCGGCTTGCCGCCTGTTCGTGCATCATGCGCGCCTGCGCGTCACGGGGATTGCGACCCTGCACCGCGGTCCTCTCGTTGACGAAACGCTGGCGCCGTTCGACACGATTCCGATCGATGCCCAGCGCAGCGTCGCGCCTTGCGATGGCCGCATCATGCCGCGCCGTCGCGGCATCACGGCCGGAAATCGCGACATTGCCCTTGGCATGCACGTCGCGGCCCAGCGCGACCGCAGCGTCACGCGTCGCCGCGCGACCGATCCGGGCCGCGCGCGGGTCGATTGTCAGCCGCGTCGCGAAACGCTCATGCGAGGTCCAGTAATTATTCCAGTAGGCTTGGCGGCGATACCAGGGGCGACCCTCGTAATAGCTCGACCAGTACGAGCTCAGCACGAAGGGGACGACGGGCACGTCGACCTCGTCGGCATAGTCAGGCAGATAGACGTAGTGATTGCGGTAGAGATATTCGAGATATTGCGACGACACCCAGCCGCGGTCGTCGGAGAAGCTCACGTCGCACCAGGCATTGCCACGCAGGCAACCATGAATGTTGACGCGGGCGCCCTCGGGGACGCGATCGACGAGGGGAAAGCCCGCTCCCGGGCCGGCGCGCAGACCGGTCGAGACGGTAACGATGCCCGGCGCGGCCAATGCGGCCGTCGGCGCGAGCAGCAATGCGGCAACTAAAGCGGTTCTCAATCTCATGGCGTAGTCCTCCTCTGAGAGGCGGAACGCGCGAGCGGATCGAAGCGTTCCGCGCGCAAAGGCCGCAGCAGCCAAAAGATTAAGAGGCGCGCCGCGCCCGCAGTTCAATATTCATCCGCCATTCATCGACGCAGCGCGTTTCACCTCTGCCGCAACATGAAGGCGTCGAAATATGCTGCGAGCGCAGCGAAATCATTGAGCGGCAACACCTGCGCGACATATTGATCCGGCCGCACCACGACCATGCAGCCGGCCTTCCGATCGATGCCGCGCATGGCGAAAACGTCGTGACCGCTCTTGAGATCCGGACAGAACATCTTTTCGTAGTCGAGCAAGCCGTAGCGCCCTTTGCGCGGCAGTAGCAGCGTTGGCATCGCCTCGATCGTGAGCGCGCGATGGTCCTGTTGAAACACCGCACGCAGATCGATCACGGCATCGATGTCGCCACCGGCCGGCGTGTATTGTCTGAGCGGCGATTCCCTGGCTTCAGCGAGGAAATTGCACAGCGCGCGAATGGCGGATCCGGCCGCCGCCGGATCTTCGGCGCCGGAGAACGCGTAGATTCGGAAACGGCCATCGGCCTGCGCCGCGTGGCCGAGATGAACAGGCTTGGCATCCCCAAGCCGGATCACTCGCGCCGAATGGAAGCGCTTGCCGATGACGAGGCCTTGCGCGAGATGCTGATGTGAGGCTGCGCCGGTCAGGATCGATGGCGTGTAATGCGTCGCCGTGCCCGCGGTGTAACGGCCGTGCCTGACGAAATAATCCTGCGTCTTGGCGGCATCGGCTCCGCCGGCTTTCGCTGCGGAGGCGAGAATCCCGGCCCATTCACGATCGAAATCGATCAGCTCCTTCGCCACCGCCTGCCGCTCGGCCGAATAGGAATGCAGCAGGCTCGGTGCACTCTGCTTCCGTAGCACGGCTGCAAGCTTCCAGCCGAGGTTGAAGGCGTCCTGCATCGAGACGTTCATGCCCTGCCCCGCCTTCGGGCTATGGGTATGACAGGCATCGCCGGCGATGAAGATCCGCGGCAGGCGCGTGTTGATCTCGGCTTCCGGCACGTCATCGAACTTGTCGGTCAGGCGTTGGCCGATCTCGTAGACCGACCACCAGGCGATCTCTTTCACCTCGAGCGTATGCGGCTTCAGGATCCGCTGTGCTTTCGCAATCACGTCTTCGGCCGTGATGTTGCGGTTGGCCACGCGCTCGCCGACGTCGAGTTTTGCCAGCTCGACATAGAGGCGAACCATGTAGCCGCCCTCACGTGGAATGATGAGAAGGCTGCCGTCCTTCGCCGACTGGATCAGGGCCTTGAAGCGGATGTCCGGGAAATCGGTCACCGCCAGCACGTCCATCACGCCCCAGGCGTGATTTGCGGAATCGCCATGCAGCTCGCGGCCGATCGATTTGCGCACCATGCTGCGCGCGCCATCGCAACCGACGACGTAGCGCGCCGTGATGGTCTCGACCTTGCCCTCGCTTCCGGCATCGACGCGTTCGAGACGCACGGTCACGGCATGGTCGGCCGGTCCCGCGGCCGGATCGACCTGGAGGTCGAGCAGACGCCTTGCGTAATAGGGCTCGAGCTTGGCCGGCGACTTTCGCATGACGTCGAGAAAACCGTCATGGATGCGGGCCTGGTTGAGGATGACGTGCGGGAATTCCGACAGCCCATCCTCGACGTCCTGCACCCGGCCGCTGCGGACGATCTTCTCCGGCGCGCCCTCGTCCGGCTTCCAGAACGTCGTCTCGTTGACCCAATAGGCTTCCTTCAGCACGCGCTCGCTGAAGCCATAGGCGTGGAACATCTCCATGGTGCGGCAGGCGACGCCGTCGGCCTGGCCGACCGCGAGCCGGCCCGGCTTCTGCTCGACGATGCAGGTCTTGATGTCTGGGAATTGCGCAAGCTGGGCCGCCAGCGTCAGGCCCGCAGGGCCACAGCCGACGACGAGGACATCGACCTCGCCAGGCACGGCGCCGACAGCGCCGGAGGCCTGAATGCGCTCGGCGGGATCTGCAATTTCAGGATCGCCCGGCTGGAATCCATTGAGATGGAATTGCATGAGCACCTCTCCCGCCAACGTCTTGTCCGATATTGATCAGTATGCTGACTATCAGTATACTTGTCAACGATCGTCCACCGTCCCTGCCCTCACGGAGAATCCGGTGAAAGACAACAACGACATGCCCGGCCATCTGGCGCGGCGGTTCCAGCAGATCGCGGTGGCGGTATTCCTGGCCGAGGTCGGCGAAGCCGGCTTCGACCTCACCCCGGTGCAGTACGCAGCGCTTGCGACCATCAAGGCCAATCCGGGGCTCGACCAGGTCACGCTCGCTGGATTGATCGCCTATGACCGGACCACCATCACCGGCGTGGTCGATCGCCTCGTGCAGAAGGGCCTCACCGAGCGGCGCTCCAGTAGCCGCGACCGCCGCGCCCGCGAGCTCGAGATCACCGACGAGGGCCGCCGCACGTTGCGCAAGATCACGCCCGCGGTCGAATCCGCCCAGCAGGTCATGCTGCGCGGCCTCAGCACCAAGGAAGGCGAGGAGCTGATGCGGCTGTTGCGCAAGGCCATCGCCGCCGGCAACGCGCTCAGCCGCGCGCCCTTGCGCGAGGGCTGAAGCGTTTTCGAGCAAAGTGGATACCGGTTCGCGTCAAGAAAATGCGTCAAGTGGAAAAGCCACGACCCCGCATTTTTGTCCGTATTTGTCGCAGCCCCGCGAAACCAGGAACTAACCTTCAGTTGCTACCATCGGCCCAATTCGGCGCTTTCACGCGCGATTAACTTTTCCGGTTTGGAGTTCGGATGTTCAGGTTCGTCATTGCCGCTGCAGTCATCGCGCTCTCCACCGGTCATGCGCTCGCGAACGGGCACGGCGGCGGCGAAGCCCCTGCTGCGCCAAAGGCCGAGACGGTGCCCGCACCCGCGCGCTACGTTCTGACCAAGCAGGGCCCCAAGCTCGTCGATCTCAAGGGCATGACGCTCTACTTCTATGCGCGCGACACCAGCGGCAAGACGTCGAGCTGTGACGGCAAATGCGCTGAGGCCTGGATTCCACTGGCTGCTCCCGCAAATGCCCAGGCGACCGGCGATTTCACGCCGATTACCCGCAATGACGGCAGCAAGATGTGGGCCTTCCGCTACCGCCCGCTCTACACGTCAGTGGCCGACAAGGCGCCGGGCGAAGCCAATGGCACAGCCACGACGTTGCAATGGCGCATCGCTCGGCCCGAGGATTAAGGCTGGAACGGCGCGCGTCCGTCACCGCCCGACGTGCCCGTGAGCTTCGCATGCGCTGCGGAATCGGCCGAGGCGTAATTCACCTCCGAGCGACAGGTCAGGTCGGCTGCCTCACCCGCGCCAGCTCGGCCCCGTCCCGACCTGCGTGCTTTGTCCGGGCGGTAGCACCACGACGGTCGCGTTGAGCTTCACCCGATCGAACAGATCGATCACGTCCTCGTTGCGCATCCGAATGCAGCCCGAGGAGATCGCCTGCCCGATATATTCCGGCTGGTTGGTGCCGTGGATGCGGTAGAGCGTGTCCTTGTTGCCGACATAGAGATAGATGCCGCGTGCGCCCAGCGGATTGGCGGGGCCACCGGTCACGCGCGCCGGATACGGCCCGAGCCGCGCCTGGATCTCCGCGGTCGGCACCCAGTCCGGCCATTCCGCCAGACGACCGACGCGCGCGACGCCCGAGAAGGCCATCGCCTCTTCGCCGACCGCGACGCCGTAGCGGATCGCCTTGCCGTCGGGCAGCACGTAGTAGAGGTAGCGCGCATCGGTATCGACCAGGATCGTGCCCGGCTGCTCCTTGCGCGGATAGTCGACGATATGACGGAGAAATTGTTCAGGCACATTCGCCTGGGCGTAAGGCGTGCGCGCCAGCAACTGGCGGTCGCGCGCCGTCATGCTCGCATCCGTCGATGGCGAGAGCGTCGTCTGCATGCAGCCGCCGAGCGGCAGCAAGGCAACGAAGAACAAAGCGAGTAGAGATCTTGGCACCGCCGGCCCCCGATAGCGGATAGCAGCACCCCCAGCACCGCAAGGATGCTGCCCAAATCGTGCTGAAAACAAGGCGGTGCGGAACACATGCCCGTGTTCCCTAGGCCCGGTTCCATCACCACAAACGGCAGAAGACCGTCGCGATGTCTCCATCGCCTCGCCTTGCTTTGGTCAAACCCGGCTGGACTCGTGCGCCATGGGCCAACCTGATCAGATTGGGATGAGCCATTCAACCGATCGGCTCGCGCCAATGCGGACGACCAACGCTTCAGAGGAGCTGCAATGCTCGCGACGTTGAACAGCCGGCAGATCGTCGATGAAATCGTGAAGGACACGATGAGAGACAACGACCCGCATGACGCCGTCCAGATTTCACCCGACGTGGTGCGGGCTTCGCGCCTGACCAGCGAGGCACCAACGCTTGCGCCCGAGTTCACGGCCCGGCCGGAGCCAAAGTTCGCGCCGGAGCCCAAGCTTAGTCCGGAGCCGAAGTTCATCCCTGTCTCAGCGCCAGCGGCAGCGCCCTCGGTCGACACCGCCGTGCGCGTGACGGCGAGCGATGGTCACAACCGACGGAAGCGATCGGCCGCCGGCAGATGGCTGCGCGGCGCGTTCGTCACGTTCTTGTTTGCGGGTGGCAGCGCGGCGGCCACGATCGCCTGGGAGAAGCACGGCGACATCGCGACGCAGAAGCTCGCCGAATGGACGCCGGCCCTGATGTCGCTGCTGCCTTCGACATCACAGACGCTGCCGGTACAGACGACGCCGGTCGCAGCCGCGCAGGCTGCCCCGCCGGACGCACCGGATCAGGCCACCGACCAAACTGCGGCGACGACGCCCGCAGCACCGGTTGTCACGGCCGCTGCCGCGCCTGCCGCGACGCCAGCCGATGCCACGCAAACAGTGGAGTCAATGACGCGCGACATCGCGGCGATGGCGCAGCAGATCGAGCAGCTCAAGGCCAACATCGCCGAGTTGAAGGCAGGTCAGGAGCAGATGGTCCGCGAGATGGCGAAGCCGCCGGCGCCGAAGCCGGTCGCCGAGACGAAACCGCCGGTCGATCCGCGCGCGCGTGCATCTGCGCTGCCGCAGCGCGCTCCGGCCCCGATTCAGCCGGCGGTTCGCAAACCGAAGCCGGTCGTGTCACACAGCTACATGCCGGCTTATTCGCCCCCGCCGCTCGCACCCCCGCCGCCGCCTTCGCAGGCTGCCGCGGTCCCGCCGGCGGCGGCACCTCCGGTCGCGACGACTCAAACTGTCGCCGATGATGACGGGCCGATCGTGCGTCCGCCGATGCCGCTGCACTAGAGTTGCATCGCGAGGCCCGCATCAGACGACAACGCAAGCTGTCCGACTCGATGTGATGATGTAAGTTCGTGTGACTACGGTGATGCGCGACTCGGCGCGAAGAGAAAAGGCCGTCGGGATCTATGCCGCCGGCCTTCTCTTGCAGCTGCCGGTTCCCGGAGCCCGGTTCTACTGCGATTCCATGCCTCATGATCGCGCAGACATATTTAATAAAAACTTAATGCGCTCGAATGCTGCACATCATTTCTGCGCCATAAGCACAGAGATTGCGCGCTCCGTTCGTCGGATAGATATCGACTCAGTGGTATAATCCTTCATGTTTGGAAGACTTCTGTTGAAGCTTCGTCTGAGGATTTGGGTCGTCACACCGGGGAATTCGAATGCCTTACTATTCCTTCGATCTCGTGGTTGGTGAAGAGTTCAAGAACCAGGGCGGAATCATTCTCGAGGACATCGAGGTCGCCTCCGATCGCGCCGTTCAACTCGCTACCGAGCTGTCGCAGGTGAAGCCCGAGCTGCAGCGGAAAGGTTGCGCGGTGCGCGTCACCGATCGCGATCACAACGAGGTCTATCGCACGCCGCTCGATCCCGTGCCGGCCTGGCGTCGATAGCTCGTCGGCGAGCTTCACGGCCGCGACCCCATTGCGGAGCGGCGCTCCAGCCGCTAGCCTCCCCGAAAATCCGGGGAGGTATAAGGATGCGCTACGGTTTTCTGATGGCGGGCCTTTTGTTGGTCGCAACTCCAGTTCAGGCAGCTGACGACCATACCCGCTCGAACTATGTGACAATGGTCCTGCAGGCCTTTGCAGCCAAGGTCGAATGCCCGGGTACTGATGTCGCCTACCAGGATCTGGTGCAGAAGGCGCAGCAGATGCAGCTTCCCGACGGCACCACCGAGCAGGTGCGCAAGGCCATTGCCTGGATGCACACCGGCGGCAAGATGGGCGAGAAGCAGTCCGACGACATCATGGCGGAGGTCGCAGTTGCGACTCAGACGACCGACCTCGACCAGCGCCGGCTCGGCATGAGCAATTGGTGCGAAAAGCAGAAGACCAGCCTTGCCGGCCTGATCCGCAGCAAGGGCGGCTAGGCACTCCCCTCACCGTTAAGCACTCCGCGGCGGAACCCTCGTCGCGGCCAACAATCGTCACAATCCTCGCCAGCATGCGGCATCTTCGAACAGGAGACCCCCATGCGAATTGCCCATCTCGTTTTCGCCGGTGCTCTCGCGGCCAGCACCGCGCTGACCGCCCCGGCCGTCGCGAAGAATTCCGATGCCCAGAAGGGCGAGGACAAGGCGGCCTCGTCGTCCTGCAGCGCATACCAGCAGGCGGCCGACGGATCGTGGGAGCAGCTCCCCTGCAAGGAGACCGGCGAGCGCGCGCAGACGCAGACCCAGCACAAGCCGGTGACGCCAGGCGCCGATCAGGGCGGGCGCTAGGCCTACGAGCCACGCCCTCGACATGATCAAGGATGGAACCGGGCGGAGCTGACTTTGGTCAGCTGTGGGCGGGCCCGCGCATGATCTTCATGGCGTCGGCGATGTGGCGCCATTCCTTGGCCTCGTCGGCCTCGCCACGGCCCTCGCAGGCCAGCGCCTGCTCGGCAGCCTTCGCGATCGCCGCGAAACCGTGCCGTTCCAACATCTGCCGCGCGACGGTGTGGACCTGAACCTCGGACATCATGGGCGCTCTCCGGCTTGAGGAAACCGCGGCGCCCGGGTCGGCGCCCCGCAGGTCTCAGACAACGATTTGCCCGCAAATCCCGTTCCGCCCGCGGCCGATCACATCGGCCGATATTGAGCACCAGCAAAAATAAAATAGAGGCGGCCCGCTCTGCCCAGCGGACCGCCTTCTCACCCACCCCAAATGGGCCGTCCTCAGTCGCGTTCCCTACGCGACCGCCACACGCTTGCGCTCGAAATCGTTGGGCACCTCGATGTCGACCTCAAGGGTCGAGACATCGTCGCCGCGCTCGAGCCGGACGATGACCTTGGTCGGGTCCAGCGTGACGTGCTTGGACACGACAGCGAGAATTTCCTCACGCAGCACGCCGAGCAGATCGGGCTGGCCGCGCAGTCCGCGTTCATGGGCAAGCAGGATCTGCAGCCGTTCGCGAGCGACGGGTGCAGAGGCCTTGTTGCCGCGGAGAAGCCGGAGCAGACCCATGCTCATGCAGCCCTCCTTCGCAGCAGACGATCCATGAAGCCCTTGCGCTCGGTTGGTACCTGCATCGGCACGGTGTCGCCGCACAGCCGTCGCGCCGCGTCGATATAGGCCCGCGCGGGTGCGCCTTCCGCGTTCGACAGCGTTACCGGCGTGCCCACATTGGAGGCGCGCAGCACGTCCTGGCTCTCCGGGATGATGCCGAGCAGCGGCGTTGCGAGGATTTCCAGGATGTCGTCAATGGTCAGCATCTCGCCGCGCGCGGCGCGCGAGGGATCATAGCGGGTAATGAGAATGTGCTTCTCGACACGCTCGCCCTTCTCGGCCCGCACGGTCTTGGAATCGAGCATGCCGATGATACGGTCGGAATCGCGCACCGAGGAGACTTCCGGATTGGTGACGATGACGGCCTCGTCCGCAAAGCGCATCGCCATGGAGGCGCCGCGCTCAATGCCGGCCGGGCTGTCGCAGATCACCCAGTCGAAACGGCTGCGCAGGTCGTCGATGACCTTGCCGACGCCCTCTTCCGTCAGCGCGTCCTTGTCGCGGGTTTGTGAAGCCGGCAGCAGCCAGAGGTTCTCCAGCCGCTTGTCCTTGATCAGCGCCTGCGGCAGCTTGGCCACGCCCTGCACCACGTTGATGAGGTCGAACACCACGCGGCGTTCGGCGCCCATAACGAGGTCGAGGTTGCGCAAGCCGACGTCGAAATCGACGACCACGACCTTGTCGCCGCGTTGCGCGAGCGCAGCGCCCAGCGCGGCGGTCGTCGTGGTCTTGCCGACCCCGCCCTTGCCTGATGTCACGACCAGTACCTTACTCATCTGAAATGTCTCCTTTGCTGGTCAGTTCAGTGCTGTAATTCGCATGGTATTCCCCTGCAGCCAGGCCTGCGCCGGCTTGCCGCGCAAGGCAGCATCGATGTCGTCGGCGGTCTGATAAAATCCATCGATCGCAAGCAGTTCGGCCTCGATCTTCTGGCAATAGATGCGCGCGCTCGTGTGACCGTTCACGCCCGCCATGGCGCGGCCGCGGAGCGCGCCGTAGATGTGGATGGAACCGCCGGCAACGACCTCGGCGCCGGAGCCGACCGAGCCCAGAATGGTGACGTCGCCTTCGGGGAAGATCACGGTCTGGCCGGAGCGCACCGGGCTCTCGAGCAGCAGCGAGGTCGGCTTGGTCTCGACCTTCGCCTCCGGCTTCTTGGGCGCGGTCGGCTCGATCACGCAACTGCGCCCGCCCGAGAGCAGTGGCGGCATGGAAGGCGTCAGCCGCGCCTCCTCCACGCCCTCGATGCCGAGCACGCGGATGTTGCGGTCCTGCAGGCTGGTGAGGAGATGGCCGATGCCGGACTGGCTGAGGTCGACCGAGGACAGGTCGACCACCACGGGGCGGCCGGCGAAGAAGCCCGGCGAGCGCGCGATGGTGGTGTCGATCTCCTGGAGCCAGTCCTGAATCGGGACCGTCGGCACGAACACGAAGGCCACGTAGGAGCGCCCGCGCAGGCGCACCATCTGGCGTTGGACTTTTGCTACAGCCTCCATAGCGGCCGACTCGTTCCCCGTTATTGAATAGTTAACGATGCGGCTGATATGGTTAACGTCCGGTTAATTTCTCCGTGGGGTTACGTGGGGATCGGCCGGGCGGCAGGCGGTGGACGTGATATGGCCGCCCCAATCTCCCGTGTCGTCCTGGCGAAAGCCGGCTTTCGCCAGGACGGCGATGGGGAGGCATCGCGCAACTGCATCAACACTGTCATTGCGAGCGGAGCGAAGCAATCCAGGCTGCCTCTGCGGAAAGACTCTGGATTGCTTCGCTCTGCTCGCAATGACGGAGTGTAGGGCGACGAGGGGGCCCTACTTCTTCACCTTGCTCGCATCCATCTTGATGCTCGGGTCCAGCATCTTCGTCGAGAACGCCGTCGTCACGTCGAACGGCTTCTCCATGCCCAGATAAGTCTGGACCAGCTCGTAGTCCTTCTTCATCCGCTCGCCGTCGATCCAGCCGAGACCCTTGGTGGTCGTGAACTCGTCCGTCATCAGGTACTTGATGCGCTCCCATTGGCGTTCCTGGTTCTCCTTGTCGAGACCGGAGACCTGGTTGAGCAGCGCGTTCAGGCACGGCGCGACGTCGGCGACGCAGGCCGCGAAGGCCTTCTGCGAGATGCGCACGAACTCCTCGACCAGCTTCGGGTTCTTCTGGAGATAGGCGCCGTTGACGATCAGCGAATTGCCGTAGGGATTGAGGCCGATGTCTTTCCAATTGACGAAGCCGAGGTCCTGCCCGAACTCGATCACCTTGAGATCGTGCTCGTTGTAAAAGTCGCTGATGATGTCGACGGTGTGGCTCTTCAGCGCGGCGATCTTCGCGGTCGGCCCGATATTGACGAAGCTGACGGAGTCAGGCGCAAGCCCCGCGGCCTTGGCAAAGGCCGGCCACATCACGCGCGAGGCGTCGCCGGGCGGATTGCCGATCTTGTGGCCGGCAAAATCCTTCACGCCGTTCACGCCGTAACTCTTCAGCCAATAGAACGTCTGCCCGGTGTTGGCATAGATGCTCATCAGCGCCACGTCGTCGGCGCCCTTGCTCTTGGCGACCAGCATGGTGGCGAGATCGGCGATGCCGAAGGGCGAGCCGCCGGAGCCGACCTTGGCGGCGGAGACGCCGGAGCCCTTGCCGACCTCGATGGTCAGGTCGATGCCGGCCTTCTCGTACCAGCCCTGCGCCTTGGCGTAATAGAACGGCGAGTGGTCGGCCGTCGGCGTCCAGTTCAGGATCAAATTGACCGCCTCGCCCGCGCTCGCAGGCATTGCCGGCAAACCCAGCGTCAGAGCCACAAAAGCCGCCTGCAAACGCTTCATCGTCTGTCTCCCATTGCCGCGACGCGGCTTGTCGCTCTCCCCGTGTGAAGTTACCAATGCAACAAGTCCGTCCTCAACTTGTCAACTGTTTGGTTGGAAATGGCCGCAAGACGATCAGGCGACACCGTGCCGCAGCGCCGCGACCCCGTCGCCACCCGCAAGAAACTGCTCACCGCGGCGCGCCTGGAGTTCGCCCGGCACGGTTTTGCGGGCGCCCGCGTCGACGAGATCGCGGAGCGCGCCGGCGTCAACAAGCAGTTGGTCTACCACTACTTTGGCGACAAGGACGCGCTCTACCTCGCCGTGCTCGAATGGGTCTATGAGGACATCCGCGAGCAGGAGCGCAGGCTCAATCTCGAGGGTCTGCCGCCGGACAAGGCGATCCGCAAGCTGATCGAGGCCTCGTTCGATCACCTCGCGGAAAATCCTGATTTCATCGTGCTCTTGAACGACGAGAACCGCGGCGGCGCCCGCCACGTCCGCGGCTCGACGCGGCTGGAAGCCATGCATTCGCCGCTGGTGAAGAGCGTCTCGCACATCCTCCACGAAGGCGTGCGCGCCGGGATGTTCCGCAAGGGAATCGACCCGGTCCAGCTCTACATCTCCATCGCGGGCCTCAGCTATTTCTTCTTCTCTAACACGCCGACGCTGTCGGCGATCTTCGGCAAGGACCTGTCGAGCCGCACCGCCCAGCGCGCCCGCAGGCGGCATGTCGCCGATCTGGTGCTGCAGTCGCTCCGGCCGTAATCAACCAATTGGTTGAAACATGCCGCGGGGACGGTTAGGCTCAGCGTTGCGACAGTGAAGCCCAGGCAACAGGGAGCAGACGGTGGCAGGTGACGGAGCCAGCAGCCCGGCGCGCAGCTTTGCGATCATCCTGATCGTGCATTTGGCCGTGCTCGTACTCTGGCAGGTCGCAGTTGATGCCTTCCACGTCCCGAAATTCATCCTGCCCTCGCCGCTCGCGACAGTGCAGACGCTGGGAACCGCGAGCTATGCCTGGGGCGCCAACACCCTGGTGACCGCGATCGAGATCCTCGGCGGCTTTGCGCTCGGCGCCTTCGTCGGCGTGGCGCTTGCGGTGATCTTCAGCTGGGCGCCGCTCGTGAGCCTGGTGCTGCTGCCGCTGTTCGTCACGCTGAACATGATCCCGAAGGTCGCGCTCGGGCCGCTCTTCATCGTCTGGTTCTCCTACGGCATCCTGCCGAACATCCTGATCGCGTTCAGCATCTGTTTCTTCCCGATCCTGCTCACGACTGCCCGGGGCCTGCGCGAGGTCGAGCCGGATCTGCTCGATCTCGTCAAATCGCTGCGGGGATCGCGCTGGACGCTGTTCCGCAAGATCCAGCTGCCGGGGTCGCTGCCTTACGTGTTCTCCGGCATGAAGGTCGGCGCCATCCTCGCCGTCGCCGGCGCCATCGTCGGCGAGTTCATCGCCTCGGAGCGCGGGCTCGGCTACCTCATGATCCAGGTGCAGTCGTCGCTCGACACGCCCGCGATGGTGATGGCGGTGGTGCTGCTGACGCTGCTCGGCGTCACCCTCTATGGCCTGGTGCTCGCCCTCGAACGCATGTTCGTCGTGGGCGATGCAAGACAAACCTGAAAACGGCAGACTTAGCTGAAGGACCGATCCATGCTCCTCACCCGCCAGACGCTGCCGAAGGCGATCCCTGATATCGCAGCCCTCGACGATCTCCTCTGCCGGCCGACGCAGGCACTGATCGACGATCTCAGGAAGGTCGCGGGCGACATCATGATCCTCGGCGTCGGAGGCAAGATGGGGCCGACGCTGGCGGGGCTCGCCAAAGCCGCCGCCCCCGAACGCCGCGTCATCGGCGTCGCCCGCTTCAGCGACGCCAGCGTCAAGGACTGGCTGCATGCGCGCGGCGTCGAGACCATCAATTGCGACCTGCTGGATGAAGCCGCCATCAACGCGCTGCCGAAGGCGCCGAACATCGTCTTCATGGCCGGCCGCAAGTTCGGCGCCGAGGGCGATCTGTCGCTGACCTGGGCGATGAACGCGCATGTGCCGGCGCTGGTGGCGCAGGCCTTCCCGTCGTCGCGGATCGTGGCGTTCTCGACCGGTTGCGTCTATCCCTTCGTCCCCGTCGACGGCAAGGGCTCGACCGAGGACATGGCGCCGAACCCGCCCGGCGAATACGCCCAATCCTGCGTCGGCCGCGAGCGCATGTTCGAGTACTTTTCGCACAGGTTCTCGACGCCGGGCCGCCTGTTCCGGCTCAATTACGCGATCGACATGCGTTACGGCGTGCTGCACGATATCGCCACGAAGGTGCTCACAGGCACTCCGATCGATGTCAGCCTCGGCCATGTCAATTTCATCTGGCAGGGCGACGCGTCCGCGCAAGCGCTGCGATGCCTTGCCCATTGCACCGCGCCGACCTCGCCGATCAATGTCAGCGGCCACGAGATTCTGGCGGTGCGCGATCTCGCACAGAAATTCGGCGCCCGCTTCGGCCGCACGCCGGTGCTGACAGGCAGGGAGGAGCCGACGGCGTGGCTGACCGACACGTCGAAAGCCGTCGAGCTGTTCGGCCTGCCCGTCGTCGACACCGAGCAGCTGGTCGCTTGGACCGCCGACTGGGTCTCCCGCGCCATGCCGAGCCTCGGCAAGCCGACCAAATACGAGGTGCGCGATGGCCGATACTGAAGGGCCTCCCGTCATCAAGCTCGGCCTGGATGATGCCATGGCCGGGCTCGTACTCTCGACGGAAGCCCACTGGAACCAGACCGAGGAGGATTGGCGCGTCTTCCTGCGCGAGGGCGTCGTCTTCGGCATCCGCACCGGCGTGCTGCTGGTCGCGACGGCCGCGCTGCTGCCCTACTCCGGCAACAACGCCTGGATCAGCATGGTCCTGGTGACGGCGAGCCATCGCCGGCGCGGCCTCGCCACGCGGCTCGTCGACGCCTGCCTGGAAACCGCGCGCAAGAACGGCCTGACCAGCTGGCTCGACGCGACGCCGGACGGGGTTGCGGTCTACGGTCCGCTCGGCTTCACGCCGACGCTGCAATTGCGGCGGTTGAAGCTGACGAGGCCGACGCGGGCCGAAGGGCCACCATCGTCATCAGGGAGCATCGATGCGCTTCGCGCGCGCGACCGGCGCGCCACCGGGCTCGATCGCACCGCTCTCCTGTCCGCCTTCGCACGGCGCTCCGGCTCGCGCGTCGTCTCCGCGAACGGAGCCATCGCGCTGGTTCGCGACGGCCGGACCGCCCGCCACATCGGCCCGTTATACGCCGACAATGCCGCGGCAGCGCTGGCCCTGGTTCAAGCGATCGCGCGCTCCGAAACTGGCCCTCTCCTGCTCGACGCCGTCGCCCCGCAAGATGCGTTTCTCGAAGGATTGACTGCCTCGGGCTGGACCATCGAGCGGCCGTTCCAGCGCATGCGGTTCGGCCCCGCCACCGCCGTGGCTGAGGAAATGCCATTCGCCGTCGCCGGCCCCGAATTCGGATAGGACATCATGCACCACAGCCAGATCAACAGCGACGTCCGCAAGCTGATTGCCGAGGGCACTGTGCTGCCGGCGCATCCCCTCGCACTCACCGCCGAGCGCCAGCTCGACAAAACACATCAGCGCGCCCTGACGCGCTATTACATCGACGCCGGCTCCGGCGGCCTTGCCGTCGGCGTCCACACCACGCAATTCGCGATCCGCGATGTCGGCCTTTACCGCCCCGTGCTCGAGCTTGCCGCCGAGACCGCAGCACACTGGACCAGGCGTCCGCTGGCGATGATCGCGGGCCTAGCCGGGCCGACGAAGCAGGCAACGGCCGAAGCGCGCACCGCGCGCGACATCGGTTATCACGCAGCGCTCCTCAGCCTCGCCGCGATGAAGAGCGCGTCCGAGGACGAGATCATCGCGCATTGTACCGCTATCGCCGCCGAGATTCCGCTGGTCGGGTTCTACCTTCAGCCGGCGGTCGGCGGCGTCATCCTGTCGAGCCGGTTCTGGCAGCGCTTTGCCTCGATCGACAATGTCATCGCGATCAAGATCGCGCCGTTCAATCGCTACCGCACGCTTGACGTGCTGCGCGGGGTCGCGGCCGCCGGCGCGCTCGATCGCGTCGCGCTCTACACCGGCAATGACGATCACATCCTGCTCGACCTGACGCTGCCGTTCGACTTGCGCGACAAGGGCGTCACCACGCGCACCTACTTCAAAGGCGGCCTGCTCGGCCACTGGTCGGTCTGGACTGCGAGCGCCATCAAGCAGTTCGAACGCTGCAAGGCGGCGCGGCACAAGGACAGCGTGCCGGCCGATTTGCTCGCACTCGATGCCCGCGTCACCGATTGCAACAGCGCCTTCTTCGACGTCGTCAACAATTTTCACGGCTGCATCGCCGGCTGTCACGAAGTGCTGCGGCGCCAGGGCCTGATGCAAGGCCTGTGGTGCCTCGATCCGAACGAGGGCCTCAGCCCCGGCCAGAAGGACGAGATCGACCGCGTCACGCGCGAGCACGCCGACCTCAGCGATGATTCCTTCGTCGCGGCCAATTTAAGCAAATGGCTGGCATGAGCTCAACACCCTTCATCAGCTTGCAAGGCGTCCGGAAGGTCTATCGTAGCGGAGGCGCCGAATTTTTGGCTGTCTCCGACGTCACCATGGACGTGCAGGAAGGTGAGCTGGTCTCGCTGGTCGGCCCGTCCGGCTGCGGCAAGACCACGGTGATGAAGATTCTGGCCGGCCTGCACGGCGCCGACGGCGGCAAGGTGACGATCGGTAACGCCACCAGCCCGTTCGATCCGACCCGCGACATCGGCATGGTGTTCCAGCAGGCGCTGCTGCTGAAATGGCGCACCATCCTGGACAACGTGCTGCTGCCGGCCGAGATCGTCGGCCTGCCCATGAAGGCCGCGCGCGAGCGGGCGCGCGATCTGCTCAATCTGGTCGGGCTTGCCGGCTACGAGCAGAAATATCCACGAGAGCTGTCCGGCGGCATGCAGCAACGCACCGCAATCGCGCGCGCCTTCATCCACGATCCAAAACTGATCCTGATGGACGAGCCGTTCGGCGCGCTGGACGCGCTGACGCGCGAGCAGATGAATCTGGAGATGCTGCGGATCTGGCGCGAGAGCGGCAAGACCATCATCTTCATCACGCATTCGATCCAGGAGGCCGTGTTCCTGTCCTCGCATTGCGCGGTGCTGACAGCAGGACCGGCGAAGATGGCCGACTATTTCCCGATCGACCTGCCCTTCCCGCGCGACCTGCCGCTGAAGACCACGGATGCGTTCGGCGCCTATGCGCGGCGGATTTATGCGAAGCTGGGATTGGGTGCGACGTAAGCTACGCGCTTGGAACCTGTGGTGTGGGCAAAGCCTCACACAGCCTCCTCGTACACGCCCGCGATGAAGTCGCTGAAGGTCGGCGCGAGCGGCAGGACGTAGCCCCATGTGTCGGACATCGCGTCAGCGAGCGTCCACGGCTTCTCGTATTCGGCAATCTCGTGATCGATGAACCAGATTCGGCCGAAATGCGCCTTGTCGATCGTCACGCAGATCGGATTGCCGCCGTGATCGCTCATGATCCACAGGAGCTCATCGACGGTCGGCCATTGCGGCGTCTCACGCGTTCGCACCAGCGAGCATTCGTCGCGCCGCAAGCCCGTCGCGGCAACCGGGAAGCCGGCTCGAGGGAGAAAGGACGTTGCCTTAGAGCAGCTTCGCGCTCACGAACAGCGCGCGCACCGCGTTGGTCGCCTGGACCGCGAGCATGGCATTGCCGGCCGCACCCTCGAGCGCGGCGACGGCATCCTCATGCAGCGAGCGGAATTCCATCCACTCGACCGATTTGAAGTTGGTGAGGAATTGATAGGCCTGGCCGACGGTCGCGATCGCCAGCGTGTCACCGTTCAGCTTGATCTTGAACGTCGTGCGCAGCGGGGTCTCGGAGCTTGCTGGATCACTCATGGGCTGCTTCTGGACGACAACGGCTTAACGAAGGGAAAACGGCAGCCCCCGCCGCCTGGCGAATATCAGGAATCGGTGCTGGCGCGCTGCGAGGCGGTCGCCGATCCGCGCAGGCTCGGCACCACGACCAGGCGGTTGAACTCGCCATTGTCGTAGGCCTTGAGGAAGCGATCATAGTCCTTGATCGAGACGCAGCCGTTGGAATCGCCGCGCGGCCCGAGCATGTAGGTGTGGGTGAGCAGGCCAACGCGGCCGAGCGCGCTGGTGCCGTCAGTCGGCGTCATGCGCAGCGCCCGAACGCCGTGGAACAGTTTTTCGCGCGGCTTGAGGTCGTAGGTCGCAGGCGGGGTCGCGCCGACCATGCGCTGGTCGACATGTTCGGGGTCGTCCATCAGCGCGCCCATGCCCGAATGGGCCTCGATCGCGACGCCGCTCGGCAGATAGAGCGCCTTGGCCTTGATGTCATAGACCGCCGTCCGCGAATCGTAGCCCAGCGCGGCGAGATCCGGCGCCTTGCCGAACAGGCCGCTGTCGGGCGTCAGCGAGGCCAGCTTGATCTTGTCGGTGAATTTCTCGAAGAAGTTGCGGTTGTCGACCCTGGGGTTGGGATTGGTGTCGGCAAAGGCCTGGCTGGAGGCGATCTGGGCAGAGAGGTCCGCCTGGACCGGCCGCGAGCGCGGCATTGGAATGCCGTCGGCGCGCTGCGAGGGTCTCGCCTCTTCGGTTGCAGGCTGTTCGTTGTCGGCCAAAGTCGAACGCCACTCATCGCCCTGGAGCTTTTGGGCGAGCATCGCCTTGGCATCGCGCAGCTTGAGCTGGACCGCACTCAGGGCGGAGCGCTCCAGCGTCCGCAGGCCGAACTCACGGGCGGGCGGGTTGCTGGACAGCGAGGCGAAACGGTCGTCGAACGAGGGAGAATTGGCCGGCGGCCGCGCGGCGGTGACCAACGGGGTGGAATCGCCGATATCCGCGACCCACGCGGCGGCGCCCAGCGCCAGCGCGATGGCAGCCATAGATAGCAGTATCGCCTCGGCTCGCCCAACTCGGCGGCGCGACAACAGCCTCTCGGCGCTTGCGCGGTCGGAAACCATCAGATCCCCAAAACGACCCCGGGGGACCCAACCCCCACCCGGAGACTCTATACCAGCTACCACATTGGGAGCCAAAAGTTAGGCATAATCGCGGCCGGCAAGCCCCCCTGAGGTATCCAATGACCGATCCTTTCAATCTAGAGCGCTTCCTCAGGGCCCAGGACCCGGTTTTTCGCGACGTGCTGGGGGAGCTGGCCCGCGGCCGGAAGCAGACTCACTGGATGTGGTTCGTCTTCCCGCAGGTCGCGGGCCTCGGCTTCAGCGCCATGTCGCAGCGCTACGCCATCGGCTCGCGGGCGGAAGCCGAGGCCTACCTCGCCCACCCCGTGCTCGGCCCGCGCCTGATCGAATGCACCCGCCTCGTGCTTGCCGTCGACGGGCGGACCATCAACGCGATCCTCGGCGCGCCTGACGATTCCAAATTCCGTTCGTCGATGACGCTGTTCGGTGCGGTGTCCAACGAGCCTGTTTTCGACGAGGCGCTCGCCAAATATTTCACCGGCGAGCACGACGGCGCGACGCTGGAGATCCTGTCGAATCTCGAACGAAAGGCCAACTGACTGCGACAACCGCGGCTGCCAGCGTAAACCCGCGATTAATACGCTCCCCGTATTTTTCGGAGAATATCTTTTTCCCCGCGCCAATTGCCGGACAGATCATGAAAATCGGTACGCTGCTGACCACCGCCATTGTCTCGCTCTCGACCGTCGGCGGCGGCCTCGCCGTCTACGTCGCCGTCACGAAATACCAGACGATGGAGCGGATCAGCGAGGCGCAAGGGCGGCTCGCCATCGTCCGCGCCGTCAGCGACATCCCGCGCTATCTCAACCCCGAGCGCGGCTTCGCCACCAACATCCTGTACGGACCAGCGACCGTCGACCCGGCGCAGCTTTCCGAGCACGACAAGCTGCGCAAGCAGACCGACGGCGCGCACGACAAGATGAACGCAGTACGCAAGGAGCTGTCCGGCTCCTTCGACGACGGCACCACCATCGGCAGCCACATCGACGGCCTCAATGCGAAGTTCACCGCGTTGCGCGAGGCCGTCGACAAGGCGATCGCCGGACCGGCGGAAGCACGCAAGGACGCCGCAAGGAAGATCGTCGCCGACAATGCCGTGCTCAATGCCGGTGTCACCGCGCTGCTCAACGAGCAGGTCCGCCGCATGGCCATCCTCAACGGCGATGCCTACCGCCAGGCCAGCTATGCCAACGTCGCGATGACATTGCGCGACGTCGGCGGCTTCAACTCCAGCCTGCACAAGAATCTCGTCGGGGGCAAGAAACCCGCGACCGACGCGGAGAAGGCCGACATCAGCCGCTCCCAGGGCCGCAACGACCAGATCGTGATGACGCTCCAGGAATTGCGCGGCAATCCGACAACGCCGGCAAACGTCGCCGCGGCGCTAGAGAAGTTCAACGCGATCTATATCGAGGAGTTCGGCCGCGAACTCAAGCTGGTGAAGGACGGCGCGATCAGCGGCAAATACGAACATGACATGGAGACCTATTACGCCTCGACGCAGCGCGGCCTCAGCACCATCATCGACGTCCGCGATGCCTTCTACGACAACGCCGAGCAGATCCTCTCCGGCGCGTCGGCCGCCGCGCGTACCAGCTTCACGATCGCACTCGCGGGCCTCCTCGCCGTGCTGATCGCCAGCGTCGGCCTCATCGTGATGATCCGCCGCCGCGTCTGCGCTCCGATCGTCAGCCTGACGACCCGGATGTCGCGGCTCGCCGACGGCGAGGTTGCAGAAGACATCCCCGGCGCCGAACGCTCCGACGAGATCGGGGCGATGGCCGCCGCCGTCCAGGTGTTCAAGGACAACATGATCCGGGCCGACCGGCTCGCCGCCGAAAAGCAGGCCGAGAACGACGGCAAGATGCGCCGCGCCCAGGCACTCGACGGGCTCACGCGCGCGTTCGAAGCCAAGGTCACCGAACTGGTCGGCGGCCTCTCCCGCGCCTCCTCCACCATGGAAACCACGGCGCAATCGATGACCTCGACGGCGTCCCAGACCAACAGCCAGGCCGCGGTCGTCGCCGCCGCCTCCGAGCAGACCTCGACCAACGTGCAGACGGTCGCCAGCGCGACCGAAGAGCTGACGTCATCGATCGCCGAGATCGGCCGTCAGGTCGCCCAATCGACCGAGATCGCAGCACGCGCCGTCGATAATGCCCGCCGCACCGGCGACACCGCCCGCACGCTCGCCGAGGGCGCGCAGAAGATCGGCGACGTCGTCACGCTGATCCAGAGCATCGCCGAGCAGACCAACCTGCTGGCGCTCAACGCCACCATCGAGGCCGCCCGTGCCGGCGATGCCGGCCGCGGCTTTGCCGTGGTCGCGTCCGAAGTGAAGTCGCTCGCCGGCCAGACCGCCAAGGCGACCACCGAAATCTCCGAGCAGATCACGGCGATCCAGTCCGCGAGCGACGAGACCGTCACTGCGATCCGCAACGTCGCTGACGTCATTGCCGAGATCGACCAGATTGGCACCGCGATAGCGGCCGCGATCGAGCAACAGGGTTCGGCGACAAGGGAGATCTCCCGCAGCGTCCAGGAGGCCGCCCGCGGCACCCAGGAGGTCAACACCAACATATCCGGCGTGCAGCGCGCCGCCGACGACACCGGTGCGGCCGCGAGGGAAGTGCTGGGCGCGGCCGAACAGCTCTCGACGCAGTCACGCGACCTGGCCGGTCAGTTCGACCGCTTCCTCGGCGAAGTCAGGGCGGCGTAGGCCGCAAGCGTCTAATACGGCGGCGGCTTGCGCGCGCGCTGCGTCTTGGCGGCTTCGATCCACCACAAGAGGTCGTCGGCGAAGCGCGGGAACGAGCGTTCCAGTGCCTTGCCGCCTTCGCCCATCGGCTCGCTTTCGGCTGACAATGTCTGGGCGATCGGCCCGACGCCGATGGTGCTAGAGATCACCACCATGCCCATTTCCGACAGAGTGCCGTGCCACGCGGTGGAGGCGCGCGCGCCGGACAGGCGGCCGGCGGAATAGCTCACGATCGCGGCCGGCCGCCAGAACCATTCTTCCAGGAAGTGGTCAGTGAGGTTCTTCAAGCCGGGCTGAATGCCCCAGTTATATTCGCCGGTGACGAAGACGAAGCCGTCGGCCCCGCGGATCTGTCCGGCCAGCTTCTCCAGCGCCTCGGGCGCGGTCCCCTTGGGATATTCCTTGTACATGCGGTCGAGCATCGGCAGGCCGATCGCCTTGGCGTCGATGAACTCGACCTCTTCGCCGCGACTGCGCAGGCGATCGATGACGAAATTCGCAAGGCGGATGCCCATGCGGTCGGACCGATAGGAACCGTAGAGGACGAGGATGCGATTGCTCATGGCCGGCACGTTAGCACGAAACGGCGGGGACGCCCCCAACCGATTTGCCGCGCTATCGTTTTCGCCCGAATTCCAGCGTTTGCGACGGCGTCTCGCCGAACTGGTCGCGATAGCTGCGGGAGAAATCGCTGAGATGCCAGAAGCCGAACGCGAGCGCGACGGCCTTGACGCTGTCGGCACCGGCAAGCAGCCGCTGGCGCACCAGCCAGAGCCGACGCAGGCGCAAATAGCGGTGCAGGCTCATGCCGCGATAGCGGCGCACGACGTCGTGCAAGGTTCGGACGGACAGGCCGAGCTTGCGCGCGATCTCCTCGCTGTAGATCGGCTGCGACAGGTCGTCGGACAACAGCGCGCGGACGTCCTGGAAGATCTTGAAGTTCCTCTCGTCATTGGGGCGCAAGGTCCAGCGAACCGAGACGACGCTTTCGAGGGCGTCGTCAACTGCACCCAGCAGGGACTCCTTCATGGCCGCAGCCTTGAACGGCATCTCCGCCGCGCCGATGGGCTCTGCCGCCGCGGCCAGCACCTCGCGAACCACGCTGCGCAGCCGGTTCAAGCCCGCCGCGGTTGTTTCAAAAATCTTGAAGCTCAGGGCCGCTCGCGGCCATCCGCGATCCGTCACCTCCGGCCTGAACACCACCGAGGCGATTTGCCGCTGCACTTCCTCGATGGTGGTGTAAGCCGCGCCGCTGCTGCCGATGACGATGACCGGACGGACGCGCTGCGAGCCGTTGAAGCGAATGGGCACGTCGAGGTTGTCCATCGTGAACCCGATCGCGGTGCAATTCTCGATGAGCTGCGCGTCGACCACCCGCGGAAACGCGCGCGTCAAATTCACGTCGCAGCCGGGCAGCGACAGAATGGTCTGCTCAGCCGAAATCCTCCGTACAAAAGGCGTGAATTCGAAATTCAGGCCTCGTATGGCATTTCGAAATTCATCGACGTCGGAAAACCGAAATATCTTTAGCGCCAACCCGGGCGCATCATCATTGCTGTTCATGACAAATGAAAACCACGTCGGAAAACGACGCGCGTCCGGCGATAGCGCCGATCCGAATTTCTCCCCTTTCGGTTGCCCCGTTAGACCGGAAGAATCGTCTAACTCCACGCGATCAGTTGGCGAGGATCCCCTTCAAAGGACAAGCCGCCGCATCAAGCCTCGCCAAATTTCGATATCGTTTCCAGCTGCGACAGCGGTGCATTCATACCTGGACGCCCGAGATCTAAATTTCAAATTAACGCCTCTGGGGCGGAATGAAGGGCGTTGATTGGTCAAAATTTATTTGAGTACAGGCCCCTGCCATGATGGCAAATTCGCCTGCTGATATTCTGGTCGAGCTCGAACAGGCGGTCGCAACGTGTCCGCCTGACCGTTGCGGTCGCATCCTCTCCGGTATTGTGCAGTTGCTCACGGGCAGCGGCGACCGATCTCAGGAATTGCTCTCGGGTGTCGTCGATGGCGTTTTGCTGCGCCTGACGGAACGGGTCGAAGTCCGCGCACTGACCCAGCTCAGCGCCACACTTGCCGCCCTTACGATGGCTCCCCCCGAGACATTGCGGCGTCTCGCCTCCCACGACGATCCCGACGTGGCGTGTCCCGTCCTACTCAAATCGCAGGCACTCTCCGCAGCCGACCTTGCGGTGATCGCGGCTTCATGCGGCGAGCCGCAGCAACGCGCGATCGCCACCCGCAACTGCGTCGAGCCTGATGTGACCGAGGCGCTGATCAAGCGTGGTGGCTCGATCTGTCTTGAGTTGATCAAGAACCCAGGAACCAAATTTTCCGAGGCGGCTTATGCCGCGCTGATCACCAGGGCGGAGCAAGACGACGAGATTGCGAAGGCACTGGCGCTCCGACCCGGCACACCCGACCTGGTCGTGCGGAGATTGCTCTCGGCCTCACCCGGCAAGACAGCCGCGGCCAAGCCCAGCGCGTCCTCCGTTCCTTCCGCACAGGCCGCGGCGCCGACTCCGCCAAAGCCGCCCTCCTCGACCGACTATGCGAGCGCAAGGCCGGAGATCGTCGCGCTCAACCGCATCGGCAAGCTCAACGATTCCACGGTGAACCGCTTCGCGATCCGCGGCGAGACGGCCAATCTGTTCACGGCGCTGTCGGTGCTGTCCGGGGCTCCGATCGAGATCGTCGAGCACGTCATGACCGACGACGATTGCGAGGGCCTGGTCATGGCCTGCCGGGCGTCGCGCCTGAACTGGGCGACCACGCTCGCGATCCTGTGCAATCGCAGCGGTACGCGGCTCTCCTTCGCCGAACGCGAACGCGCGCAACACATCTTCGAGACGCTTCTTTTGTCGACCAGCCAATGGACGGTGCGCTGGGGGGAAATCGCAGCAGGCGCCAACACAAGCGATCAGGGAAATCGCGGCGCGAAAATGGGGGTTAGCCGATGAGGTTCGACGGTCGCAAGGCGCTACGCGTACGGATGGATCACAAGCAGGCTGTCAATCTGATGGGCTCGGACGGCACCTGGCGGCGCAGCTGCGTGCTGCTCGACGTGTCGCAGACCGGCGCCAAGATCGAGGTCGAAGGCACGCTCGACGTCCTCCAGGCCAAGGAGTTCTTCATGCTGCTGTCGTCGACAGGCCTCGCCTACCGGCGCTGCGAGCTGGTCTGGATCGACGGCACCATGGCCGGCGTGCACTTCATCAACGCGGGCAGCAAGAGGAAATCGGCGAGCGCGAAGGTGGGCGCCGCGCAGACCAAGTAGAAGGCGCTGGTCATATCCTTCAAGGAGGTCGCACTCTCACGCTGAGCGCGCGCTAAACCAGCGGGCGGATCATGACATCACGGGTGCGCCTAGTGCGTCGCCCGGTATTTGATGTGGCGCGGGATCGAGCGGCCGGCCAGTCCTTCGGCGAGCAGCTTCATGTCCTCACGCCGGCCACTGCAGACCAGCCTGCTGAACTCTTCAGGAGTAAAAGGAAGACTGGGATCATCATCATCGATCGGACGCCGCATCCGCGGACCGAAGAACCGTCGAACCAGGCTAGCCAGCCGCCGCATGTCAATTTCCTCGCGCCAGCAACAAACCCTTGAGTCCGAGTATTGTTCCTCCTGCACGATTGAGATTGCAAGGGGCCGTAACGAGTCCGCACGAAAAATTTCGTGAGGGAATAATCTCCTCCCGCCTCTCCGTGTCAGTCGGCAAAACCGACGTAGCGGACGAACGCGTCATTGCCCTCGCGATCCGAACGCACGGCGTTCGCGGCAAAGTTGTCGTCGGGATAGCCAATCGCGACGCAGGTCATGATGACCTCGTCCTCGGGAATCTGTGCGACCTCGCGCACGATGTCGGAGCGCATGATGCCCTGCCCGTTGATCACCGAGCCGAGCCCGTGGTCCCAGGCTGCCAGCACGATGCCGTAGCAGAGTGCGCCGAGATCGAAATGGCAAACGGCGCCGGGATCGAGCACGCGGTCATAGGTCAGCACCAGCGAAACCGGCGCGTCGAACTGGCGGAAGCCGCGCAGCACCCAGTCCTGCCGCATCGGCTTGTCGTCGCGCGCAATCCCCATCGCGCTGAACAGCTTCTTGGCGATGTCGACCTGGCGGGTGCGATGCACGCCCTGGTACTCGCCATGGCTGATAATGTCGCGCCTGACCTTGGCGCCGCCGACCATCTCCTCCATGTTGCGGCAGCGCAGCTCTCCCAGCGGGCTGCCTGTCAGCACATGAACATGCCAGGGCTGGGTGTTCATCGACGACGGTGCGCGCTTGGCGCTGTCGATGATCGCCTCGACCACGGCGCGCGGCACCGGCTGCTGCTTGAAACCGCGCACGCTGCGGCGCGACTGGACCAGCGCTTCGAATTCCACCTCAAGGCCTCCCTGCCCGTTCATTCATCTCTACGACGTCTGCAACACGTCGCCGGTTGCCGATGCGGCGCGCGAAATCTATGCTAACGGCCAAGCAAGACCAAGAACCCCGTGAGGACCCGATCATGCCCGCACCGCTCGATCCCGTCATCGCCCAGATCATTCCGCTGCTGCCGCTGCGCGATCCCATGACGATGACGCCACAGAGCGCCCGCGATTCCTTGCGCGCACTGGCTGCCTCGCGCGCGGCCGTGCCGCCGCCGTCCGTCGATACTGTGCAGGATATCAAGGTGAAGGGGGGCGCGGGCCCGCTCGATGCGCGCGTCTATCGCGTTGGCAGCGCGCCCGCGCCCAGTGTTGTGTTCTTTCACGGCGGCGGCTGGGTCGCGGGCGACCTCGAGACCCACGACCGGCAGGCGCGCAATCTTGCGATCGAGACCGGCGCGGTGGTGGTCTCCGTCGACTATCGCCGCCCGCCGGAAACACGTTTTCCCGGCGCCTTCGAGGACGCCTTCACGGCTGCGAGAGACGTGTTCAACCGCGTCGCGGAATTTGGCGGTGATGCAAAGCGTCTTGGTGTTGCCGGTGACAGCGCCGGCGGCAATCTCGCCGCCGCGACCGCGATCGCCTGCCGCGATGCCGGCATCAAGCTCGCCGCCCAGCTCCTGGTCTATCCCGTGACCGACGTCGTGGGCGGCTATGCCGACGCGCGCGAGAACGCGCGCTTTCCATCGCGCGCCGAGAATGCCGAAGGCTACTTCCTCTCGCGTGCCGTCATGGAATGGTTCGCCGGCCATTATCTCGCGGATGCCGGTCACGCCACCGACTGGCGGGTCTCGCCGCTGCGTGCCGCCTCGCTCGCAGGCCTTGCGCCCGCGGTCGTGACCACCGCCTGGTTCGATCCGCTGCGTGACGAAGGCGCAGCCTATGCGCGGGCGCTGGAGGCCGCCGGCGTGCGGGTAAAGCATCATGAGGGCGCCGGCCTGATCCACGGCTATTTCGGCCTCGGGGACGCCTCCGAGGTCGCCCGTGCCGAAGCGCAGCGTGCACGCGCCGACTTCAAGGCGTTGCTCACGCACGGGGTCTAGAGACCCGGGCGGACAAAAATCCGCAGTCGGTCGTGCCTCGGCCCCGATCCTGCTTGATTGCGCCACGATTCCGGGCTCCAATCCGCACACCATCTTTTGGTTTAGGGAGACACCCATGATGAAGCGAATTTTCCTGGCTGCGATCGTTGCCACCTTTGCAGCGGGCTCGGCCCTTGCAGACGACACCTGCGAGAGCAAGGCGGTCGGCAAGGACGGCAAGGCGCTCGCCGGCGCAGCCAAGACCTCGTTCATGAAGAAGTGCAAGGAAGACGCCTGCACGCCCAAGGCCGTTGGCTCCGACGGCAAGCCGCTCGCCGGCGCTGCCAAGAACAGCTTTATGAAGAAGTGCGAGATGGGCGCCTGATCGCTGCGAATTCGTTGCTTCTTTAGCGAGCAACGCTCCACAAACTCCGTCATGGCCGGGCTTGTCGAGGACAAGCCCAGGCATGACGACAAAGGCCGCCTCCTCGCGCAGCACGCCCAAACCAAATCATCTGATGACATCACAACCCTAGACAGAAGCCGTCGGCTGACGGATCATGGAATGCTGAGCGAATTGGGGCGCATCGATTAGTTTTTCCAGGAAAGGGACGTCAAGATGTGGCAACTTCGAGTGCGTAACCAGATCATGGCGACAGTGAGCTTGCTCTTTGCGCTGCTCATCAGTTTTGACGTCGCGAATGCAAGGGGCCCCGGTCTGCCCAACGTCATGGTTCTCGCGACCGGTGGCACGATCGCCGGCACCGGGGCGAGCAGCACGACCGTGGTCGGTTATACAGCAGCGACGGTGGGCATCGAGACCCTCCTGAACGCCGTCCCCGAACTGAAGACGGTGGCCAACGTCAAAGGCGAGCAGGTTTTCCAGATCGCCAGCGAGAACATGAACAATGACTACTGGCTGAAGCTTGCCAAGCGCGTCAACACGCTCCTCGCGCAGGACGACGTCGACGGGATCGTGATCACGCACGGCACCGATACGATCGAGGAAACCAGCTATTTCCTGGACCTGGTGGTCAAGAGCCGGAAGCCTGTCGTCATCGTCGGCGCGATGCGGCCATCGACCGCGATCAGCGCGGACGGCCCGATCAACCTCTTCAATGCCGTGATCCTCGCAGGCAGTGAAGAAGCCGTCGGCAAGGGCGTGCTCGTCGCTCTCAACGATCAGATCAACGCTGCGCGCGAGGTCACCAAGAACAACACCTCGACGGCTGACACCTTCCGCACGCCCGAACTCGGCTTTCTCGGCTACATGCAGGGCAACAAGCCGTACTTCTATCGCCAATCGACGCGCCGGCACACCGCGGACTCCGAATTCGACGTCTCTAACCTCGATACCCTGCCGCAAGTCGATATCGTCTACGGCTACGCCAACATGAACCGGGTCGCGGTCGACGCTTTTGTCGCCGCCGGCGCCAAGGGGATCGTGCATGCCGGCGTGGGCGATGGCAGTCTGGCCCGGCCCGCGGTCGAGCCGGCTCTCGACGAGGCCCACAAGAAGGGTGTCGCGATCGTTCGCAGCAGCCGTGTCGGCAACGGTATCGTCGCGCGCAATGGCGAAGCCAAGGACGACGAACACGACTTCATCGTCTCGGATACGCTCAATCCGCAAAAGGCGCGCATCTTGCTGATGCTGGCGCTGACCAAGACGACCGACAGCAAGGAGATCCAGCGGATGTTCTACACTTACTAGACGACCGATTCCGTGAACTTGGCAGTGATGGAACGGGAGGCATGTTCGTGGATTCCTCGTTTGCGATTGACTGAACGAGGAGTTTCACCATGGCAGGATGGCGGCAAGCGGTCGAGTTGGCGATGACCGATGAGGAGATTGAAAGGTTGACGGCTGTTTCGCGGTCGAGGACCGAACCGGCGAGCCGGGTGTCGCGGGCCGCGATGCTGCTTGCCTACCGTGAGAACCCGTCGTTCTTTGCGGTGGGACAAGGACTTGGCGCTCATCATCAGACGGTCCAGCGCTGCGTCGAGCGGGCGATGGCTGATGGTGCATTGGCGGCGCTCGACGACCGCCCGCGACCGGGCAAGGAGCCGGTGATCACGCCGGAGGCCAAGGCTTGGCTGGTGTCTTTGGCGTGCGACAAGGCCAAGGACCATGGCTATCCGCATGAGATGTGGACGACGCGACTGCTGGCACGCCATGCGCGCGAGCACGGCCCGCGGGCCGGGCATGCGTGTTTGGCCAGATTGGTCCAGGGCACGGTGTGCAAGATACTCGGCAAAGAGGAAATCAAGCCACACAAGGTGCGTTACTATCTTGAAAACCGCGACGCCGAGTTCGAGCAGAAGATGGCGGAGGTGCTGTGCATCTATCGCGAGGTCCAGATTTTGAAAAAGGCCGCTGCCAAGTCGAAGAAATCGGGCAAGCCGGTGACGATCGTCTCCTACGACGAAAAGCCGGGGATCCAGGCCATTGCGACAACGGCGCCGGATCTGCCGCCCGTGCCAGGCGTCTATCCGGCCTTTGCGCGGGATCATGAGTACAAACGCCATGGCACGCTCAGCTTGTTGGCCGGGATCGATTTGCTGACCGGGAAGGTCCACGCCCTCGTGAAGGACCGCCACCGCAGCCGAGAGTTCATCGAATTCCTCAAGCTTCTCGATGCCGCCTATCCGGCCAGGACCGCGATCAAGTTGATCTTGGACATTCATTCGGCACACATCTCGAAAGAAACCAGGGCCTGGCTCGAGACACGACCGGCAGGCCGCTTCGAATTTACGTTCACGCCCAAGCACGGCTCCTGGCTCAACCTCATCGAAGGCTTCTTCTCCAAGTTCGCCCGTTCGGTCCTGCGTCACATCCGGGTGACCTCCAAGCACGAGCTTAAGGAGCGCATCATCTCGGGAATTGACGACGTCAATCGCCATCCTGTCGTCCACACCTGGTCCTACAAACTCGCCGAGGCCGCTTGATATGATTCAAACCAAGAAAACGCTGACCTAGAGCAACGTGCTGTCGCCCTACTCCCGCCTAAAGCGGTAGTCGAACGCGGCGCCGAGCGGCTTGATCAGGCCGACGGTCGGCGCCGGAAAATGAATCGGCAGGATCAGCGTGTCGGTGTCGGCGACGGAAGCGAAGAACTTCCGCCGCGACACCGCCGACTGTTTTGCATCCCAATCGGGCTTCGCCGACCAGTCCGGCTCGCGACACTGGATCTGGTGATGCATGAGGTCGCCGGCGACCACCGCGCGCTGCCCCTTCGAGAAGATGTTCACGCAGCAATGGCAGGGCGAATGCCCCGGCGTCAGCGTCAACGTCACGGTATCGTCCAGCGCATAGTCGTCGTCGACCAGCAGCGCCTGCCCCGCCTCGACGATCGGCAGGCAATTGTCGCGAAACACCGTGCCGGGCGGGTTGTTACCCCTGGCATTCTCGGCTTCCCAGGCCGCGTACTCGCCTTTGTGAAAGACGTATTTCGCGTTCGGAAATGTCGGCACCCAGCGGCCGTGGCGCAAGGTGGTGTTCCAGCCGGTATGGTCGATGTGCAGATGCGTACAGAAGACGTAGTCGATCTGCTCGAAGCCGATATCCAGCGCGAACAGTTCGTTGCGCCAGCGCTCCTTGCCGGGAAAATCGAACGGCGGCGGATGGCCCTTGTCCTCGCCGGTGCAGGTGTCAACCAGAATGGTGTAACGCGGCGTGCGCACGACAAACGTCTGATAGGTGATAACCATCATGCCGCGCGCGGCGTCGAACACCTCCGGCTCCATCGTCGGCAGATGGTGCCTGAACACGCCGTCGTCATACGCCGGGAAAAAATCTTGCGGCCGCCGCCACGGCCCTTCCCGCTCGATCACCGCATCGATGGTGATGTCGCCGACCCTCAGCTGCTTCACGCGCCCCTCCCCCGATTTTTCTCAAGCCTAACGAACGGGTTCGCAGCGTTCAAGGCGCGAGAGCGCAGGCCTGCACTGCCGCGTTCCCTTCAGTCGCGCAACGGAGACTGAATTGGACCCTTGCGACAGAGATCGCGTAGCGACGCAGACGCGTCGCCCAAGCGTCATACGCGCGTCGTCGGCCGCACTCGATAATCCACGTGTCATTCCAGGTGAAATGCGCACAGATTGTGCAGCAAAAAAACACGGGGCAGCCACGTGGATAAGAAAAGCCTTCTCTCCCTGATATCGTCGCTCTCGCTCGCGGCATCGCTGGCCGGCACTGTCGTGCCTGCGTACGCCGATGAGGACGGCAACGGCCGTGACCGCGGTTCCGACAACACGCACGACCAGGATCACGGCAGGCATCACGGACATCGCTCACCGCCGGTGGTTCTCATCTCGCTCGACGGCGCAAAGCCCGACTTCATCCGGCAATTTATCCAGGAAGGCGTGCTGCCGCGCGACGGCGGCCTGGCGCGGCTGAGCCGCCACGGCGCGATTGCCGTGCAGAACATCACAGCCTCGCCGTCGCTCACCGCGGTGTCGCATATCGAAATCGCCACCGGCTCGACCGCGGTCCACAACGACATCCCCTCCAACACCTTCCAGGCGATCGTCGGGCCGAGCACCTCGAGCCTCAGCGGCTTCGCCGCGCCGATCGGCGGCTATCGCGAGAGCCCGCTCGGGCCGACGCCGCGGCCGACGGCCTTGCCGTTGTGGGTGCAATTGCGCCAACAGGGCAAGAAAGTCGTCACCGCGACCTGGCCGGGCGGCGACGGCGCCGACATCTCGATCAACGGCACCGTGGTGCAACCGGCCCAGCCGATCCGCGTCACCGACTACACCGTGCCGTTCGGCGCATTCGGCGGCCTCGGCGCCCAGGGCTTTTCGCTCACCCAGACCGACTTCGCCCCGGATCCGGCCGTGGCCACGGCGCTACAGGCAGCCGGCCGCTTCTCGTTCAGCCCGGTGCTGGCGACGGCGAACCCGATCGAGAGCTTCTCATGTGCATCGGCCTCGACCGCGACCTGCACCAGCGCGGCGACGCTCGACCTCAAATATACGATCCGGGTGGCCGCACTCGACACCACCAACGACAACAAGGTGAACTACGACACGCTGGTGTTCTTCGACGCCACGCGCGGCATCACGGCAGGACCGTTCGCGCCGCCGGCGACGGGACCGGCCTACGTCAAATTCGGCGGCGAGAATGCGCCGTTCTTCTTCGACGGCAGCGGCGCCAAGGTCGGTGCGGCCTATTTCGTCTCGCAGCTCGCGCCTGATCTGTCAGTGGTGCGCTTCGCCCGCTACGGCGCGAACTTCATTCCGCGCAACGCGCCGGTGCTGGCCGATGTCGACGACATCAACAACAGCATCGGGTTCTGGCGTCCGCAGGCCGATTTCCGCATTCCGGAGCGGCTGAGCCCGGGCTTCACCAATTTCCCCGACGTCGAGATCGAGGCGATGTACGAGGACATGGTCAAGACCTTCGTGCGCTACCAGGCCGAGATCGGCGAGCGCGCGATCCAGAACCATCCGGACGCCGACCTCGTGATGGTCTATATCGAGCAGCCCGACGGCTCCGAGCATCAGTTCCTGCTCACCGATCCTCGCCAGGGCACCAACCCGAAGGACCCGAACTCGATCGGCGCTGGCCAGGATCCCGCAAAGGTCGCCCGCTACGCCTCCTATATCCGTTTCGCCTATCAGACCGCGGACAAGGCGGTGAAGCGGATCGCTGATGCGGCAGGTCCGGACAGCAACGTCATCGTCGTGTCCGACCACGGCTTTGCGCCGTTCCACACCTCGGTCAGCATGACCAACATCCTGAAGAATGCCGGCATCGACACCACCAAGGTGGCGATCCGCACCTCGGGTCCCGCGGCCAACATCTACATCAATCTCCAGCAGCGCGAGCAAGGCGGCACCGTCGATCCCGCAACCTACCAGGCACTGCTGGCGCAGATCACCGCCGCCGTGCAGAATACGGTCGACCCGAACCCGAAATTCAACGGCTCGCTCGAGAACGGGAAGATCTTCACGGTGGTCGAGACTCGTCCGGCCCAATGCGAAGCAGGGCTTGGGCAGTGCACCAGCAAAACCATCGGCCAGGATTTTGGCGATGTGTTCGCGCTGATGGCCCCGGGCTACAATTTCGACGGCATCCAAAACCCCGGCGTCGCCCGCCTCGGCGATGCGCCGTTCAACGTGGCTACGACCGCATTGTCGATGCCCAACTTCTACGGTGCCCACGGCCACGATCCCAAGCTGCCGGTGATGAGTGCGACCTTCATCGCCTCCGGCCCCGGGATCCGCGACAACACCACGATCCGCCGCATGCGCAATCTCGACGTGGCCCCGACCATCATGCAGATCCTGGGCGTCCGGCCGCACGGGGTCGATGGCGAAGTACTGAACGAGATCTTGCGGTAGAGACGACGGCGACAACGGATAGGCGCCGATCGGCGCCTATCACCAGCTTGCGTCCTCAGTCCGAAACGTTCACTCGAGCGAGTCGATTGCAACTCTCTCGATTTGGCTGTAGCCCGGATGAAGCGGAGCGTAATCCGGGGCCGACGATCCGCATCGCTCGACTGCCTATATGGCACGAACCCCGGATTGCGCTCCGCTCCATCCGGGCTACCGCCCACCACTACGACCGCAACCCCGGCGCTTCCTGCCCGGTGCGCGCAACGTATTCCGTGTAGCCGCCGCCGTACTGGTGGATGCCTTCCGGCGTCAGCTCGAGCACGCGGTTCGACAAGGTCGCCAGGAAGTGGCGATCATGCGAGACGAACAGCATGGTGCCCTCAAAATCCGACAATGCGGTGATCAGCATTTCCTTGGTGGCGAGGTCGAGATGGTTGGTCGGCTCGTCCAGCACCAGAAAGTTCGGCGGATCGAACAGCATTTTGGCCATCACCAGCCGCGCCTTCTCGCCGCCTGACAGCACGCGGCAACGCTTCTCGACGTCGTCGCCGGAGAAGCCGAAGCAGCCGGCGAGCGCGCGCAAGGAGCCCTGCCCCGCGGTCGGAAACTGGTCTTCCAGCGACTGAAACACGGTGCGCTCGCCATCGAGCAGATCCATCGCGTGCTGGGCGAAATAGCCCATCTTGACGCTGCCGCCGAGCGCCACGGTGCCCTCGTCCGGCTCGCTCGCGCCGGCGACGAGCTTGAGCAGCGTCGACTTGCCGGCGCCATTGACGCCCATCACGCACCAGCGCTCCCGGCGGCGGATCATGAAATCCAGTCCGTCATAGATCCGCTTGGCGCCATAGCCCTTGAATACCTTCTTCAAGGCGACGACGTCCTCGCCGGAGCGCGGCGCCGGCAGGAAGTCGAACGCCACCGTCTGGCGGCGGCGCGGCGGCTCGACCCGTTCGATCTTGTCGAGCTTCTTGACGCGACTCTGCACTTGAGCGGCATGAGAGGCGCGGGCCTTGAAGCGCTCGATGAACTTGATCTCCTTGGCGAGCATCGCCTGCTGGCGCTCGAACTGCGCCTGCTGCTGTTTCTCGTTCAGCGCACGCTGCTGCTCGTAGAATTCGTAATTGCCGGTGTAGGTCGTCAACGAGCCGGAATCGATCTCGACGACTTTGGAGATCACGCGGTTGATGAACTCGCGGTCATGCGAGGTCATCAGCAGCGTGCCTTCGTAATCGTGCAAGAACTTCTCGAGCCAGATCAGGCTTTCCAGATCAAGATGGTTGCTCGGCTCGTCGAGCAGCATGACGTCGGGGCGCATCAGCAGAATGCGGGCCAGCGCCACGCGCATCTTCCAGCCGCCGGAGAGTTTGCCGACGTCGCCGTCCATCATTTCCTGGCTGAAGCCGAGGCCCGACAGGGCTTCGCGCGCACGGCCGTCGAGCGCGTAACCGTCGAGCTCCTCGAAGGCGTGCTGCACCTCGCCGTAGCGGGCGATGATCTCGTCCATCTGGTCGGCCTTGTCAGGGTCGGCCATGTCGGCCTCGAGCTGGCGCAATTCAGCCGCGACCTCGCTGACCGGACCCGCACCGTTCATCACCTCGGCCACGGCGCTGCGGCCAGACATCTCGCCGACGTCCTGGTTGAAATAGCCGATGGTGATGCCGCGATCGGTCGAGACCTGCCCTTCGTCGGGCAGCTCCTCGCCGGCGATCATCCGGAACAGGGTGGTCTTTCCGGCGCCGTTGGGGCCGACGAGGCCGATCTTCTCGCCCTTGTTGAGGGCGGCGGAGGCTTCGATGAACAGGATCTGGTGGCCGGCTTGCTTGCTGACGTTGTCGAGGCGGATCATGGCTGTCTTTTGGGGGAATTTTGCGTTGCAGCGTAATAAGCCATGAGGGCGGCCAGGGGAAGCCCGGCGGGGTACGGGTTTCGCCCCGTCCTGACAAATCCTTAGCAATTTTCGGCCAGAACCGCGGGGGCGAATCCAGCGAATCTGACTGACGCCCGTCGACCTGACGCTGCTGAGACCCGGGGGAATACCGATGAAAACTCGCTTTGGCCTGACCATGTCCGCCGCACTGATGCTCAGCGGCGGCGCCGCAAACGCCCAGACCCTGCCCGACTACATGGCGCCGATCTCCGGCAGGACCAATGCTGCGCCCGGCGACGTCGCCACCAGGGACGTGCTCGCGCTGAACACGGCGATGTTCGATCTCTATGGCGACGCTGCAAAAGTGTTCCAGAAGAACATCCTCGACAAGCACCCCGTGATCCTCGGCCTGTTCTCCGGCGCCGGCGGACGCCTGATCCTCTACCGGCCGGGCCAGCCGCCGCTCGACGCGCCGCCAGTGCCGGTCGTGTACCAGCTGCTGAAATCGGCCGGCCACAGCACCATGGCGCTGGCCGAGGTGGTCGGCCCCTATGTCGACAATCCCGACAACAAATCATGGCGCGCTTCGATGCTGGCCTTCCGCAGCCGGATGCAATCGGCGCTGGACAGCCTCGACGCCACGCCGATGCAGGCCGACTGGCGCGACAACAACCGCACTATCCTGAGGAACAACATCGCCTTCATGGACGAATGCCTCGGCAGCGGCGTCATTCCGTTCGCCAAGCTCGAGGCTTTCGGCAAGCAGCAGGCCCCGTTCCTGGCAAAGAACGTGGCGTGGGCGGCCCAGACCCAGGTCGCGCACTGGATGGGCGTGCTGGCCGACTGGAAGGCGCAGCTCGGTCCCGACTGGGAGAAGACCTACGCCGCCAGCAACACCATCTACGTTACGCGGCAGAACAACGTGATCTTCAGCGTGCTCGCGCAGTTCTTTGGCCCCGAGGCCATCAACACGCGCCTGCTGCTGATCGAGACGGTCTCGTTCACCACGACGCCATCGGACATGCTGGAATCGCTGACGCGGATCATCGCCGATCGCTCGGTCGGCGCGCTGTTCTTCGGCAATTATCACCTGATGGACTATGAGCTGATGGGAGGCGACGCGCGCGCCGCGATCATCGCCGAAGCAGGAAAGCGCGGCATGACACCGTTCCTGCCCCCGCTGGTGCCGTTCGGCTCCAAGCAATGGCCGACCCTGGTCACGCCCGGCCCCGGCCCCGCGACGATCGCCGACCTCAAGTGACGCCTTGAGCGAAATCGTGCGCCAGATGAGCGGCGGCTGCGTTCGCGCCAGTCGCCTTCACCTCTCGTAAACGACGGCTCTGTTCTATTCGCGCATAACGAATCATGACAGCTTCGGGCCAGCGTTGGCCCGTATCCAAGAGACCTTGCACAAGGATGAGATCATGCGGCCTTCGCGACGCGAGTTCGTGAAGTGGTTATCGGCGGGCGGCATCTCGGTCAGCCTGTCGCATCTTGCGGAGGCGGCAAACGCACCCTTTGCGGCGCACGAGACGCTTCCCGGCCGCGGACATTTCAATCCGGCAACAAAAGGCGCGGGCCGTGTCGACGGCGTCGCCAAGGTCACCGGCGCAAAGCTCTACGCCTCCGACTTCCGCGCCAACGACCTGCCCGGCTGGCCGCAGACCACCTCGCACGCGATTTTGGTGCGCGCCAACGACGCCACCCATGTCTACACCGGCATGGACCTCGCCCGCCTGTCGGGACCGCTCAAGCCTTCCGTCATCGTCACGGCCAGCGATCTCGGCCGCATCGGCACAGAGGTGCCGGAGTTCTATGCCGGCGATCTGTTCTGCCCACTCGGCAAGACGCCGCTCTATCTTGGACAGCCGGTCGCGCTGCTGATCTTCGAAAAATTCGACGCCTTCGACCAGGCCCGCCTCGTGTTGCGTGACGGCACCTTCGTCAAATTCGGCGAGGAGACTGGCCCCGTGATTGCGCCCGATTACGGCTCTTACCGCTTCACCCGTGTCGCGGGTTCCTCGCCCGACAAGCCCGACGTCTATTCGCCGCTGCTGGCCGGCTGGGTGTCGCCCAAGAAGAGCCAGAACGCGGCATTGCCGGTGTGGACATCGCTCGCCAGGGAAATGCCGGCCGATTGCGTCAAGGCGGCCAAGCTTGGCGAGCAGATCCGCGCCGAGCTTGCCGCGGACAATGCTTCGCTGCTCGTCCTCGACCGCGAGTTCGAGACGCAATCGGTCGATCCGATGTTCCTGGAGCCGGAATGCGGGCTCGCCTGGTACAGCGGCAAGGGCGGCACTCTCGAGCTGGTGCTCGGCGTACAGTCTCCTTACGAGGCGACGGAGTCGCTTGCGCATCTGCTCGGCAAGGCCCACGCGCCCTACAAGCCCTCGCACATCAACGCGCAGTTCGCCCATGTCGGCGGCGGTTTTGGCGGGCGCGACCACACACCGTTCATCCTCTATGTCGCGCTCGCCGCAATCTGTTTCCCGGGCAAGCCGGTGCGCCTCGCCCATGACCGCTACCAGCAATTCCAGGGCGGCATCAAGCGTCACCCGATCAAGATGCGCTCGCGCATCGGCATCGATCGCAAGACCGGCAAGATCAAGGCGTTTGCCGCCGATCACGTGCTCGACGGCGGCGGGCTTGCCAATTTCTCGGCCAACGTCGCCACCACCGCGGCCGCCGCGTCGATCGGCATCTACGACATTCCAAAGGTCGACGTCACCACCGTCGCGGTTCATTCGCGCGGCGTGACCGCCGGTTCGATGCGCGGCTACGGCACGCTCCAGACGATGACGGCCCTTGAAGCGCTGATCGACGAGGCGGCAAGCGAGCTCAAGCTCGATCCGATCGAGTTCCGCCGCCGCAACGCGCTGACGCAGAGCGGCCGGACCATGACCGGAAATCCGTACATCGTCTCGGTGCGCACGCCGGAGATGCTCGACAAGCTCGAGCAGCATCCGATCTGGCAGCAGCGCGCGCAGTTTCGGCAAGCCTCGTCGGACCGGCTGGTCGGCACTGGTGTTGCCTGCGTGACAAAGGACTACGGCGCCGGCGGCGATTGCTCGCTCGGGCGCGTGGAATTGAGCCCCGACGGCAGGGTTGCGATCTATTGCGACCACGTCGAAATGGGCAATGGCATCGGCACCGCATTGGCGAACCGCGTCGCCAGCCATCTCGGCGCCGTTGCCGACGAGGTCTCGGTCGCCCGCGTCGACAGCTACGACGTGCTTGGCCTCGTCACCTCGGGCGATCCCTACACGATGGACCAGAAGACCCAGGACATCGCCGCGAGAAATCCGCGCTGGGTGCCGTCGATCAGCTCGCCGACCAGCGCTTCGATCGGTGCTCATGTCGGCACGCACTCGTCCGCGGAAGCCGCCCGGATCATCTTCCGCTTCGGTCTGTGGCCCGCAGCCCTCGAGCTGTGGCGCATTCCGAAATCCGATCCGAGGGCCCGGCAGTGGGCGAGCGCGCAGTGGCAGAACGGCCAGCTCACGATGCCCGGTCTCGACCCGCTTGCCCTGCCGGCGCTCGCCGCAACCGCGCATGCGCGCGGCTTCGTCACCGGCGCGGTCGCGCACAGTTTTTCGCGCTGGGCCTGGTCGCGGGCGCGCTTCCCCCTGTTCGGCGAGCAATATCGCGCCGACATCGACGCGCTCGCGATCCGCCGCAGCACCGGCAAGTTCGAGCGGATCAACCGGAGCAGCGTCCAATTCCCGCCGACCGACAACAACCGCATCGGCACCGCCTACACCTCGATGTGCGGCGCGCTCGTGCGCGTCGAGATCGAGCGCGCAACCGGCGCGCTTCGCATCGCCAAGGCCTACAGCGTGTTCGAATGCGGTACCCCATTGGTGCCTGAGGTGGTGATGGGCCAGGCCCATGGCGGCTTCGCCATGGGCGTCGGCTACGCGCTTTTGGAAACGCTGCCGCCGTTCGAAGGCGGCCCCGGCAACGGCGAATGGAATCTCGGCCGCTATCTGGTCGCGCGCGGCTCCGACCTGCCTTTGCGCGATCTCGAGATCGAGATGCTGAAGCCGCTGACCCCGGACGAAGCGCCCAAGGGCATGGCCGAGGTCGTCATGATCCCGATCGTGCCCGCGCTGATCAACGCCATCCACGACGCCACCGGCCACCGTTTCCGCGCCCTGCCGGTCACCGCCAATCTCCTGAAGGGAGTGCTCGCGTGACGATCCTCAGCCTCACTATCAACGGCCGGAAGCACGGCCCGGTGGATGTCCGCGACGATCTGTCGATGAACGATTTCCTGCGCGAGATGCTCGGCATGACCGGCACCAAGTTCGGCTGCGGCGCCGCGCAGTGCCTGAGCTGCGCCATCATCGTCGACGAGCCCGATGGCTCGAGCTATACCAGCCCGACTTGCGTCGCGCCCGCCGTGAATTTCGACGGCAAGTCGATCCGCACCGTCGAGGGCCACGCCAAGGACGGCCAGCTCTCGGCCTTGCAACAGGCCTTCATCGATCACTTCGCGTTCCAGTGCGGCTATTGCACCGCCGGCTTCCTCAATGAGGGGCAGGTGCTGCTCGAACGTCTGGCGCGCGCCCCCGTTACCCGCGAGGCGCTGGCGCAGACCATTGCGGATGCGCTCGACGGGCACCTGTGCCGCTGCACCGGCTACATCAAATATCACGAAGCGGTGCGCGATGTGATCCTGGCCGACTCAAGCCGCTATCTCGTCGCCACCAAATGAGTGCGGCAAGGATGATCACCGCGCGCCTCAAGATCATGGCCGTGATGGCGGCGCTGGCGAGCAGCCTATGCGCCGGCTACGCCGCGTCGGACACGACGAGCCACGGCCTCGCAGCGCCCGAGAGCTTTGCCGGCATCACGGACACCGAAAAGCGCTCGGCCGCGATCTTCACCGAGCTCGGGCGAGTGCTAACTCATCCGCGTTGCACCAACTGCCACCCGGCCGGCGACAGCCCGCACCAAGGCGACACTCCGCGCATCCATCAGCCGCCGGTGACGCGCGGCGCCGACGGTCACGGCCCCGAGGCGATGCGCTGTCACACCTGCCACCAGAACGCCAATTTCGAGCCCGGCCGCATTCCCGGCCATCCCGAATGGCACCTCGCCCCGCGCGAGATGGCCTGGGAAGGCAAGACGATCGGCGAGATCTGCGAGCAGATCCGCGACCCCGCCCGCAATGGCGGCCGCAAGGTCGAAACCCTGATCGATCACATCGGCAAGGACACCCTCGTCGGCTGGGCCTGGAAGCCCGGCTTCGGCCGCGCGCCCGCGCCGGGCACGCAGGAGCAGGCGGGTGCATTGGTGGAAGCCTGGGTGAAGACCGGAGCGGCGTGCCCGGTGCCGTGATGGGGCTCGGAGGACTGCTTACTCGACGCCGGCTTCCAGAGGCAAAGCGGAAGTCGCGTGCCGCCGGGTCGTCATCGACGTGATCCGCAGCCGGATATGGAGCCGAACACCACTGTAGCCAATCCAGTCGCAACCAGAGAAAATGACCGTCTTATCGGATGATGGACGAGACAGTGATGGATTCGCCACAAGCAGGACCCTTTGCACCGTTCGAGTGGATGCTCTCCGCGCGCTATCTGCGAGCCCGCCGCAAGGAAGGGTTCGTCTCGGTCATCGCCGGATTTTCGTTTCTCGGCATCATGCTCGGGGTCGCCACGCTGATCATCGTCATGGCGGTGATGAACGGCTTTCGCACCGAGCTTCTCGGCAAAATTCTCGGCTTCAATGGGCATCTTGTGGCGCAGCCGCTGGAAAGTCCGTTGACGGACTGGAAGGATGTCACTGAGCGCATCAGTCAGGTGCAGGGCGTTCGGCTGGCGGTACCGGTCGTGGACGGCCCGGCGCTGGCATCGTCGTCCAACGCCTCCGGCGTCCTAGTACGCGGCATTCGGGGGACCGATCTCAATCAGCTTCCCTCGATCGCTGGCGGCATCAAGCACGGGTCACTCGAGCATTTTGACGAGGGCCAGGGCGTCGCCATCGGCCAGGGCCTTGCCGACCAACTCTCGGTCCATGCCGGTGACAGTATCACGCTCGTTGCTCAGCGCGGCGCGGTCACCCCGATGGGCATGATGCCGCGCGTCAAGAAATATCAAGTCGCGGCCGTGTTCGAGATCGGGATGTCCGAATACGATTCGGGCGTCATCTTCATGCCGATTGCGGAAGCGCAGGCCTTTTTCAACCGCAATCAGGACATCACCGCGATCGAGGTGTTCACGGCCAATCCCGATCGGATCGACCTGTTTCGCAAGACGGTCGCGGAAGCGGCTGGTCGGCCGATCTTCCTGGTCGACTGGCGGCAGCGTAATGCGACCTTCTTTGGTGCGCTCGAGGTCGAGCGCAATGTGATGTTTCTGATCCTGAGCCTGATCGTCCTGGTCGCCGCGCTGAACATCGTGTCCGGCCTGATCATGCTGGTGAAGGACAAGGGCAGCGACATCGCGATCCTCAGGACCATGGGCGCCTCGCAGGGCGCGATCATGCGAACCTTCATGATAACAGGCGCTTCGATCGGCGTGGCGGGGACGCTGGTCGGCTTCGTCGTCGGGCTCTTGGTCTGCGCCAACATCGAAACGATCCGGCAAGTCATGTCCTGGCTGACACGCACCGACTTGTTCCCGCCGAAGCTTTATTTTCTGTCCAAGCTGCCGGCGGAAATCGATCTCGTCGAGACCGCAGCAGTCGTCACCATGGCGCTGACCCTGTCATTCCTCGCGACACTCTACCCATCGTGGCGCGCTGCACGGCTCGATCCGGTCGAGGCACTGCGACAGGGAGGCTAGTTGCGGCAATGACGCGTATCGGCGACATAGTGATCGTGTCGATAGATGCATGCCCTACGTCCGGCGCATCGGCTTGAGCGAGGCCGCCACGCTCCGAAGCCGCCTGCCCGCGCCGTGATGGGACGCAGGGACGGGTGCTCGTCAGCGTCGGCTTCCGACGTCAAAGCGGACGTCGCGGAAGTTTGCTCTAGCCGGAGCCAACCTGTCGTGCTCAATTCAGGAGTGGCCTTATCTTTGGCCGCGGTCGCCTACCTCGTAGCGCGCTAACCCCGTGGAGTGGCAGCCATGGTGCAGAACCTCTTAGCCGGATTTGTCGTAGTGGCTTTGATTATCATGGGCGTGCTTGCTTATGCCCAGAAACATGAAGGGTGCTTGCGCGGACGCTCGCTCCAAACCTTCCAGCCCTGCGGATCAATCGGCCCTGACATATAACGCTGCCCGCGACGCCGCGGCTAACCTCGCGAGACGTTGGGGACGCGTCAGGCCCTTCGCATCAGCTTAAGCGACGCTGCCAGCCGCAAACTGCGCTTGCCGGCAAGCGCGATGCCTTCAAGCTCGCCGCTGTCTTCCGTGCATGTCCCCGAAAACCCGATCCCGACCTCGTAGCCGCCGAACACGGGATTGTCGCCCTTCGCCGGCGTGTGCTCCTGGTTGAGCATCTCGCCCTTCCAGCGGCCGTCCGCCGACGAATAGGCGCCGAGATAGTAGAAGAACGCATCGCCGCCGAGGATGCGGCCGTCGATCAGCAGCATCACGCCGGAGAGCGCGGCATCGACGCCGTCGAGTGCGCGCAGCTGCATCGCGTAGAGTCCGTTGGCAATGCTGCCCTGCCCGATCGCGCGGCGCGGCGGCAGCGCCGCGTCGTCGAGCGGCGCGACGTTGGCCCAGAACACGCCGTCAGGCATCGCATCCGCCCTGCCCTCCAGCAGGATCGTCGATTCCTCCGTCCGACCGCGCACCTTGATGGCGGTGACGTCGGCGCCCATCAGCGGCTTGAAATGGGGATCGTCATTGTGGCGCTCGGTGATGACCTCGGCTTCGATGACGCCGTCCTTGACGTCGTAGCTGCCGAGATGCGCGAAGGCGGAATTGCCGCGCAGCATCTTGCCGTCGTGCAGGCACATGATGCTGCGGCCGAAGGCGCCGTTGATGCCGTATTCAACCTTGTAGAGTCCGTCGAGCAAAGTCATGAACCCGCAAAATCAAAAAGAACCGCGGGCGACATAGCACCGTCGCTACATCAAGGCCATCCGGCTTATCCGCGCAGGGCCGCTCGCGGAGCCTGTTCTGCCATGATGCCAGCATGCCGCTGTTTTGCCCGACGCGTCAAGTGGATTTCGTAAAATCCGCAATCCGCCGTTTCCTTCAGCAATCGACTGTCTTGTCAGCCACTTGGCTACTGTGCATGGGGTTGTTTTCGGCGTTTGGTTTGCCGGCCTGTTCCGCGCGACCTCCCCAGGTGTCAGTGACGCTTGAAATATTGCACGTCGCGCTCATGCTTCTCGGCCGCCGCGCGGCTCTTGAAGGTGCCGAGGTTGCGGCGCTTGCCGGTCTTGGGATTCACTTTGCGCGAATAGAGTCGGTATTCGCCCGATGCGAGCTTGCGGATCATGGTTGCGCCTCCTGCTTGCCGTGATGTCAACGGCCCGTCCCTGCGCAAGTTCCTGTTCGAACCCGCAAGTCCCGGCGCGCGACCGCTCGATTCACGTATCCCCGCCGGGGAGAGGTAAATCAAAAGCACAGCGTGGTGACGAGCTTGCCCTGCTTGTCCTTGATCGCATAGGGACAGCGCAGCCGCTCCAGCGCCTTCTTGGCGTCCTCGTCGCCGAGCGCGGCGGCACGCTCGTAATAGGCCTTCGCGGCGTCCTTGTCCTTCGGACCGCCGCGGCCTTCCTGCGCGAAGGCGCCCATCCGCTCCAGCGCGCCGGGATGGTTTTGCGCGGCCGCCTTCTCGAACAGCGCGCGGGCGGCGACGTCGTCCTTCTCGCCGCCATTGCCGCTCGCCAGCATCAGGCCGAGCTGGTACTGCGCCTCCGCATTGGTCTCGGCGGCCTTGCCGAGCAGCGTGCGTGCCTGCGCCGGATCGGCGGGCGCGCCACCGCCGGCGTTGCCGAGTGCCGCGAGATTGGAGACGCCGCGGGGATTGCCTGATTGCGCCGCCTTCTCGAACAGCTTTCGCGCCTGCGCCTCGTCCCTGGCGATGCCGGCCCCGGTGCCGTAGGCGACACCGAGCTCGACCATCGCAGCGCTGGAGCCCTTGTCGGCCGCCTTGCGCCAGGCGGCGATCGCTTCGCTCGTCTGCCGGTTGGCGGCATAGGCGCGGCCGAGCACGAACATCGCGCGGCGCGACGATGGGGCCGCCTGCTTGCAGAACTTGATCGCCGTCGCGACGTCGGCGGCCGCGATCTCGGGCACGCCCTTGACGTCGGCCGGCTTGTCGGGATCGCTTGGATCGGCGGCGACACGGTCGCACAGCACGAGGTCGGCCGATTGCGCATGCGCGGCGACGGGCGCGGCAAGCGCAACGAGGATGGCAAAGAGACAAGTCCGCATGGCCATCACGTTGCGTCCGCGTCCCGGCGATTTCAAGGCTCGAGCCCTGATTGCCGCAAAGGCCGACATAGGAGCGCGCCAGGTCGGCCGCGGTATCTGCGATCACCCGGCCCTCGCCAATCACCTCGTCCACCTCGTCGAGCAATTCCCGTGACCGATCAGGCGCGATGCATCAGCTTGAGCGCCGCCGTCAGCCTCAGGCTGCGCTTGCCGGCCAGCGCGGTGGCTTCCAGCACCGCGTCCTCGCCGTCATAGCTGCCGGAGAAGCCGATGCCGACCTCGTGGCCGCCGAAGATCGGATCGTCTTTGGCGGGCGTGTGCTCCTGGTTGAGGATCTGCCCCTTCCAGCGGCCGTTCGCGGCGGTGTAGCTGCCGAGATAATAGAACGAGGCGTCGCCGCCGAGGATGCGGCCCCGGTTGAGCAGCATCACGCCGGTGAGGCCGCCGTCGACGCCGTCGAGCATGCGCAGGTGAACCGAGTAGAGGCCGTCGACGATGCCGGCCTCGCCGATGCCGCCGGCGATCGGCACCTCGTCTTCCGTGATCGGCGTCATCAGCGACTGGAAGGGAACGCCAGGCAGCTCCTTCAGCTCGCCCTTGAAGCGGTAGAGATCGCCGTCGGCAAACCCCTTCGCGATCAGCGTCGCATCGTCGGTGCCGGCCATGGCGCGGTAGTTCGGATCGGGGTTGTGGCGGACCGTCTTGATGATGGTGTCGATGCCATCTGCGGTCTTCTCGTAGGTGCCGATATGGGCGAACGCCGAATTGCCGCCGAGCATCTTGCCATTGCCGGCATGCATCACGCTCCGGCCGACGCTGTCGCCGAGCTGAAATCGCACCTTGTAGAAGCCTTCAAACACCAGCCGTGTCCCCGGCCCGCGCACATCCTGCGGGTACTCTATCCCGGTTTGGGCTGACATGGACAGGCTCCAGGCCGGCATGGCGAATGCAAAAATCCGCCGGAGCCTTGCAGCTCCGACGGATTTGAAAGCCAACCCGGGCCAGGCCCCCCAGCCCGGGCCGGAAGGATCTTTACGCCGCGGCCTTCTTGTCAGCCGGGACCGACGCGATCGTCTTCAGGATCTGCGAAGCGATCTGGTATGGGTCGCCCTGCGAGTTCGGACGGCGGTCTTCCAGATAGCCCTTGTAGCCGTTGTTGACGAAGGAGTGCGGAACGCGGATCGACGCGCCGCGATCGGCCACGCCGTAGCTGAACTTGTTCCACGGCGCGGTCTCGTGCTTGCCGGTCAGACGCTTGTCATTGTCCGGGCCGTAGACTGCGATGTGGTCCATCAGGTTCTTGTCGAAGGCGGCCATCAGCGCCTCGAAGTACTCCTTGCCGCCGACCGTACGCATGTACTCGGTGGAGAAGTTGGCGTGCATGCCGGAACCATTCCAGTCGGTGTCGCCGAGCGGCTTGCAGTGGAACTCGATGTCGATGCCGTACTTCTCGGTCAGGCGCAGCATCAGGTAGCGGGCCATCCACATTTCGTCAGCGGCTTTCTTGGAGCCCTTGCCGAAGATCTGGAATTCCCACTGGCCCTTTGCGACTTCCGCGTTGATGCCCTCGTGGTTGATGCCGGCAGCCAGGCAGAGGTCGAGATGCTCTTCGACGATCTTGCGGGCGACATCGCCGACGTTGGAGAAGCCGACGCCGGTGTAGTACGGGCCCTGCGGCGCCGGATAGCCGGAGGCCGGGAAGCCGAGCGGACGGCCGTCCTTGTAGAAGAAGTATTCCTGCTCGAAGCCGAACCAGGCGCCGGCATCGTCAAGAATGGTCGCGCGCTTGTTGGAGGCGTGCGGCGTCTTGCCATCGGGCATCATGACTTCGCACATCACCAGCACGCCATTGGTGCGGGCGCCGTCCGGGAACACCGCGACCGGCTTCAGCACGCAATCCGAGCTGTGGCCTTCGGCCTGCTGGGTGGAGGAGCCATCGAAGCCCCAGAGCGGAAGCTGCTCGAGCGTCGGGAACGACGCGAATTCCTTGATCTGAGTTTTGCCGCGCAAGTTCGGAGTCGGCGTATATCCGTCGAGCCAGATGTACTCGAGCTTATACTTGGTCATTGAGCCTCTCTGTAGATGATGCGAAAGGTGGGGTTGAGAGCCCCCGCACGTTTGTACCCGGCCATCATCGGCCGGCCCCTTACAAGCATTTTGCGTGCCAAAAGGCCGCAGCGCGGGAGGTTTTCCACCGCGACCGGAACCGGCCCGTCGGCGGAAAAAACGCCTACAGCGATGTGCGTCATGACCGCGCACCTTCACGTGAAGCTGCACCGCAAAAATTCCGGGAAAAACGCCCGATTCTGGAGCAGGCAGACCCCTGCCGCAGGTTGCCGCTGAAACGCGCATCAACGTGCGGCAACTTTCGCAAAGCCCCTGCCCCTGCCTGGCAACCTTTGGAATGGCCCAGGTGTTAGTCACCAGCACGGTGCCTTGGAGAATGCAGACAGTCGACTGCCCACAAAATAGGCGAGAACTGATTTCCTTTTCAGCACTTTCCAATCCGGGATGCGCGGCCGATATGGGGATTCCAGTAACCACAATCGAACGAGTCGGACGCACCATGGAGGCCAAGGCGCTTCGACCCAGGAGCAATCGCAATGATGAACAATGGTCTGAGTCAGGGATCTGCCAAGATCTATCAATTCCCCGCCGGGGGCCGCGCGGCTCTCGCGGGACGCCGTTATGGCGAGACCCGCCTTCCTGCCGATCACGCTTCGCTTCCCGCGAACGTCTCGATCTGCAGCGATAGCTGGTACCACCAGGATGCGGTCGACGAGGCAAAGCCCAAATGGGATCGCTAGTGCCGTTGTCTGGTCTGAGACCGCCGCACTCTTTCAGGCGCTCAGCGGAAGTTTCAAAAAGGGTCGAAACACCGAGGTTTCGACCCTTTTTGATTCCGGACCTGCGCTGGAGGAAGCCGCGCTTGTCGAAGTCATAAAACCCCACGATGAACTGGGTACCATCGACGCCTACAATAGCCTGCGGCAACGCAGCAAAAGAAGCGCCCATGTCAGATCCCCCTGCCCGCCACCTCAGCCTGCAAGGCGCCAGCAATTTTCGCGACCTCGGCGGTTACGCCACAAGCGATGGTCGCACCACGCGCTGGCGCCACATCTTCCGCTCCAACCACCTTGGCCAGCTCACCGCTGAAGACATCGCGATCGTCCGCGCGCTCGGCGTCAAAAGCGCGTTCGACTTCCGCGGCGTCGAGGAGCGCGCGGCCGGCGTCTGCGTCGTCAACGAGATCACCGTGCATTCGCTGCCGATCGAGCCGACGGTGGTGGCCTCACTGCGCGCCGAGCTCGCCAGAGGCGCGCTGACTGCGCCGGTCGCGCTTGAGCTGATGCGCGAATCCTATCGCAACTATGTCCGCCACAACACGCATAGCTTCCGCATGCTGTTCGGCCATCTCCTGCAGGACCGCGCCCCGCTCGTGATCCACTGCACCGCCGGCAAGGACCGCACCGGCTTTGCCAGCGCCCTGATCCTGCACGCGCTCGGCGTGCCCGAGGAGGTCATTGCAGAGGATTATCTGCTGACCAATCGCCACTACAAGCGCGACGTGTCGAGCGTCTCCGATCTGCCCGCCGACGTCCTCGACGCCATCGGCTCGGTCAACGCCTCCTATCTCGATGCAGCTTTCGATGCCGTCGGCCGCGACTATGGCGATGTCGAGACCTACTTGCGCGACGGCCTCAAGCTCGGGCGAGCAGAGCGGACCGCGCTGAAAGAGCGCTATCTTCAGGCGTGAGCGACGCCGGGCGCCTCACGCCGTCGGAGTTACGGCCTTGATGATGGAATTGGTCAGCGCGAGCGATACCTGCATGGTACTCCAATTGCTCTGATGCAGCTTCAGATCATCCTCGGGATCGAGCAGCTGCTCGAACGAAACGTTGTTTAGCACGTGCCAGTGGCGCATGAGCGCCCAACGCTGGAACAGGTTGACCTTGGCGTCCTCCGCCGCGGTTCGGATCGCCGAAACCATCCTCTCCGCGAGATCGGCGTTGTCGTCGAACAGCATGGCCGTCACGTATTGCGGGTCGATCAGAATGACATCCATGGTCGGGTGAGCGCGCAGGAGTGCCAATCCCCCGATGATGTTTGCGACCACTTCGTCGAAGTTGAACTCCTTCTGGCGATACACTGCGTTTGTCCCGACCTGCCAGAGCACCAGAGAAGGATTTTCAGCAAAGATGTCATCGTTGAACCGAGCCACTTCCAATGGCGCTTCTTGGCCGCCCTGGCCGCGGTTGAAGACGTCGATCCGGATTTTCGGATGGGGATCGTCATCCTTGTAGTGCTTTCGCAAATACAGCTCGAGCCGCGCGGGATAGGGAACGACATTGCGAAGTCCCGCAGTCGAGGACGACCCCATCGCTACGACGCGCACGGGCCCCCTTCCGCTCAACGCGGCCCGGAAATTCTCCAGGCGATGCTTCAAATCAACGATCTCAGGGGGGCAATCGATAGTCGGCAATTCGTTAGACATGAACCAACCTCCGCCACCATCTCAAGTTGCAGCAATCATTCAGCCTTGATGGCGCCGCCATTGCAAGTCCAATTCGCATCGCGCAATAGTCGGCGGTGAATTGAGGCGACGGAGAGTATCGTGCAGGGAAAAATCATTGTCGTGACTGGCGCTCGGCGCGCTTGGCAAGGTGGTCGCCGACGTCGCGCAATCACGCGGCGCTCGGGTCGCCGGCATCGATCACGCGCCCTCTCAACTGCCGGCGACGACCGAGCGCGTCGAGATCGGCGGCGTCGACCTGTCCGACGCGGCGCAGGCGAAGACGGCGGTGGACGCTGCCGCGAAGCATTTCGGCAGGCTGGACGCCCTGGTCAATATCGCAGGCGGCTTTGCCTTCGAGACCGTCGGCGACGGCGACATCAAGACGTGGCAGCGCATGCATGCGCTGAACGTGCTGACGGCCCTCAACGCCTCCCACGCGGCGTTGCCGCATCTTGCCGCTTCGAAGGCAGGCCGCATCATCAATATCGGCGCCATGGGCGCGCTGCAGGCGGGCTCGGGCATGGGTCCCTACGCCGCATCGAAGGCGGGCGTGCACCGCCTCACCGAGGCGCTCGCCAACGAATGGAAGGGCAAGGTCACGGTGAACGCGGTGCTGCCGTCGACCATCGACACCACGGCGAACCGCGCCGACATGCCGAAAGCCGACTTCACCAAATGGGTGACACCGCTGGAGCTTGCCGAGGTGATCCTGTTCCTCGTCAGCGACGCCGCGAGCGGCGTCACCGGCGCGCTGATTCCGGTGAGCGGACGGGTCTGATCAATCCGGCACGAGCAGCCGCAGATTGCCCTTGAAACGGATGCTCTGCTTGCCGGCGAGCGCCATGCCTTCGCCATAGGCGGTCTCGTCGGTGTAGGTGCCGCTGAAGCCGATGGTGACGACCTTGCGGCCCCACACCGGGCGCTCGTCGAACGAGGGCGAATGCTCCTCGTTGGTCAGCTCGCCCTTCCACTTGCCGTCGGCGGAGGTGTAGCTGCCATAGGCAAAGAAAAAGGAATCGCCGCCGCGCATGGTGCCGTCACGCAGCACCATGACGCCCTGATTGCCGCCCTGGACGCCATCCAGCATCTCGATCCGGATGTGATAGAGCCCGTTCCTGATCGTCATATTCGCGCGCCCGCCTGTTCCCCGCGCACGGATATAGCTGGCTTGACCGCGTCAGGGCAAATGCCGTGAGCCCGAGTCCAGGCTAGACTGGCCGCAACTGATTCTCCGATCGGAAACTCGCTTTGGAAACCGCGCTCTATCTTCCCGTCAAACGATTCCTCGAAGAGCTCGGCTTCTCCGTGAAGGGCGAGATCGGCGGCTGCGATCTCGTGGGCCTGAGCTCCGGCGATCCGCCGGTGGTGGTGATTGGCGAGCTCAAGCTCGCATTCAATCTTGAGCTTATCCTGCAAGCGGTGGATCGCGCGCCGGCGGGTGACGAGGTCTGGATCGCCGCAAAGATGTCGATTCGCGGCAAGGGCCGCGAGAGCGATGCTCGCTATCGCAATCTCTGCCGTCGCCTCGGCTTCGGTATGCTCGGGGTGACCGACAGCGGCCAGGTCGAGGTGCTGGTGAAGCCGCCGACGGCGGCCCCCCGCCGCGAGCCGAAGACGCGCTCGCGGCTGGTGGCCGAACATCAGCGCCGTCAGGGTGATCCCGTGCTCGGCGGCAGCACCCGTGCGCCGATCATGACGGCGTACCGGCAGCAGGCGCTGGCCTGCGCATCGGAGCTAGCCACAGGCCCGCGGCGCGTGCGCGAATTGCGCGAACGCTGTCCCGATGCCGGCAAGATCTTGCTTAACAATGTGTATGGCTGGTTCGAGCGCGCCGACCGGGGAATCTACGGGCTTACGGAGGCAGGACATGCGGCGCTGAAACGCTGGCCGCAGCAACGGGTTAATATCGATGCCGGTGTCGCGTCACCGCCATGACACCCGACCGGTGCATAGCTGAAATGCCACACCGATTTCATATTGCAATGCAACATATACCGCACTAGGTATCCCGGCATCAAACCGAGGCCGTTATGAGCGCAGACTGGAATACCAAATATGGCACGCGGCGCGTGCGCCATGATCCGCCCACCCTGGACGAGGCGATCTTCGCCGCCGTCGGCATCACCGACGACCAGGAGCAGCAGGCCGAGATCGCCGCAGCGCTGATGGGCATGCCGCTCGAAATCGTTCAGGCCGAGGTCAAGAAACAGGCCCGCACCAACAGCCGCATCACCGCGACGCGCGTGATCGCCGGCGAACAGGGAGCGCAGCGCTCGGTCGTGGTCGAACGCCGTGTCGTCCGCCGCTTCGGCAACGACAAGCGCACCGGCACCTGAGCGCTCATTCCCTTCTTCAGTAAAAAGCGGACCGGCCTGGCCGGTCCGCTTTTTGATTCAGGCCTTCGAATTTCAGCCCTTTGAATTTCAGGCCGCGCGATTGCCGTACATGCTGGAGATCAGCTTCCAGCAGGTCGAGTTGAAATTGAGGAGCGCACGGCCGGCATTGAACGGGGCCGCTGCGAGATCAGCAAGCTCAGCCTCTGGCGCCTTGGCAAGATCGATCGTGCCGGTGGATTCGCCGTGGCGGAACTGCAGATGCGCGCCGAACTTCTTGGCGAGCGCCCGCATGGCGTGATTCTCCGCGCCCGTGGTGATGCGCAGGCTCTTGTAACCCTTCCAGCGCGCTTCCGCGATCAGGCGGCTGAACAGCACGGTGCCGACGTTCTGGCGCCGGGCGGAGGCTTCCACGCTGAAGGCCACCTCGGGCAACGAATCGCCCTCCGGCGGATGCAGCTCAGCCGCACCACGGACCACGCCATCGACGATATAGGCGACGATCACGGTGCCATCCTCGGCGCAGCGGGCGGCGTAACGCTCGATGAAGCTGTCGTCGAGAAAACCGTTGAAACGGTCGTGCCGGCTTGCGCCATCGAGCCTCAGCAGGTGATCGCGCAATAGCGGCAATTCTTCCTGCTGGATCAGGGTCCGCACATAGCCTGGAGCGGTGCGGACGGTGTTTTCAAGTACCACGTCAAAAACTCCTCTTGGTGTCCCTCGAGGAGGCGTTCGAATCCCTAGGCCTCCAATATTGTGCGTCGCAACAAATTTTTCAAGACGGAACCTGCTCAAGTTTGAGGCAGTGGAAACAACAAATTCGTTAACAAAATCAAGACTCCGTAGTCTTACAGAACCAGCTGCGTCTGGGTCACCACAGCGACCAGCTTGCCGTCCTCGGTCTCCAGTCGGATGGTCCAGACCTGGGTCCGGCGCCCCCGATGGACCGGGGTGGCGGTGGCGATGACAGTGGCTCCCTCCTTGGCGCCGCCGATGAAGTTGGTCTTGCTCTCCAGCGTCGTCGTGCCCTTAGCGTCCTCCGGCAGGTTGATCACGGTCGCCGCTGCACCAACGGAATCGGCGAACGCCATTACCGCGCCACCATGGACGGTGTGGTGCAGCGTGCAGAGATCGGGCCGCACTGTCATCCGCGCCACCACGCGATCCCTCTCGGCTTCGACGAATTCGACGCCCTTGAGCTCGGCGAACGGCATCTTCATCGCTTTAAGTTTTTCGAGCGGCGTCATCAGATCTCCTCCCAATTCCTTGTTGTCGCAGCGTGAATGGCTTCATACGGCAAAGCAATGACGTCGGAGGGAATGGCTCGGCAAGCGCTCCTCGCAATGACGCCGGGAGAGACGTCGTCCCTCACGTTACCGCATTGACGACCTGATATTCCGGCCGTCGCCACACCTCGCCTGCGATCACGTCCTCGATGATCTCGGTCGCCCGCATGATCTCGCTCTCGCCTATGTAGAGCGGCGTGATGCCGAACCTCATGATATCAGGCGCACGGAAATCGCCGATAAGGCCGCGGGCGATCACGGCCTGCATGGCGGCGTAGCCGCCCTCGAAGGCGAATGAGACTTGCGAGCCGCGGCGCTCGCGTGCGCGCGGGGTGACGAGCCTAAGTTGCGGGCAGCGCCGTTCGACTTCCGCGATCAAGAGATCGCCCAGCGCCAGCGAGCGCGCGCGGACCTCCTTGATGTCGACCCGATCCCAGATATCGAGCGAAGCCTCCAGCGCCGCCATCGCCAGCACCGGCGGTGTCCCCACGCGCATGCGCTCGACGCCGCCGGCGGCCGCATAGCCAAGCTCGAACGCGAAGGGTTTTGCGTGGCCCATCCATCCGGATAGCGCGGCGCGCGCGTCATCGGCATGGCGCGGTGCGACGTAGAGGAAGGCCGGCGCGCCGGGGCCGGCGTTGATGTACTTGTAGGTGCAGCCGGCGGCAAAATCGACACTGCAGCCGGCGAGGTCGACCGGCAGCGCACCGGCTGAGTGCGCGAGATCCCAGACCGTGACGATGCCGAGCGCATGCGCCATTGCGGTCAGCTTCGCCATGTCGTGACGGCGGCCGGTGCGGTAGTCGACCTCGGTGATGTACAGCACCGCAATCTCTTCCGACAGTGCGGCCTCGACCTCCTCCGGCGACACCAGGCGCAATTGATGGCCGCGCCCGAGCGTCGCGATCAGGCCTTCGGCCATGTAGAGATCGGTCGGGAAATTGCCGGTGTCCGACAGGACGACCTTGCGCGATGCATTCATGTCGAGCGCAGCGGCGAGCGCCTGATAGGCCTTGAGCGACAGCGTGTCGCCGACCATCACCGAGCCGGCTTCCGCGCCAATCAGCCGCGCGATGCGGTCGCCGACGTGACGCGGCTGGGCATACCAGCCGGCCGTGTTCCAGGCGCGGATCAGCTCGTTGCCCCACTCCGCCGTGATCACGCGGTTGACCCGCTCAGCGACGCCAAGCGGCAATGCACCGAGCGAATTGCCGTCGAGATAGATCACGCCGTCAGGGAGATGAAACAGCGCCTTGGTGTCGTCGTAGACGCGAAGCCTGGTCATGCTCATCTCTACAAAATCGTACGCACGCGCCAGAGCTCGGGAAACAGCTCGACCTCCAGCATGCGCTTGAGATAGCTGACGCCGCCGGTGCCACCGGTGCCACGCTTGAAGCCGATGACGCGCTCGACCGTCGTGACGTGGTTGAAGCGCCAGCGCCGGAAATAATCCTCGAAATCGACCAGCTTCTCGGCGAGCTCGTAGAGCAACCAGTGCGTCTCCGGCGCCTCGTAGACCTCGCGCCAGGCGTGGAGCACGCCTTCGCTAAAACCATGGGTCTCGCGAACGTCACGCGCCAGCACCGCAGCCGGCATTTTGAGCCCATTGCGATCGGCGAGCCGCAGCACCTCGTCATAGAGGCTCGGCGTCGCAAGCTCGGCTTCGAGCAGCTTCGTCGTCTCCACATCGTGTGCGTGCGGCTTCAGCATGGCGTGGTTGCGGTTGCCGAGCAGGTATTCGATCAGCCGGTACTGGCGCGACTGGAATCCCGAGGACTGGCCGAGCTGGGAGCGGAAGCGCGTATATTCGCTCGGCGTCATCGTGCGCAGCACGTCCCAGGCGTTGTTGAGCTGCTCGAAGATGCGCGACATCCGCGCCAGCATCTTCATGGCCGGAGCCACCTCGTCCTTGGCGATGGCGCGGCGCGCGGCGCTGAGCTCGTGGATGGCAAGCCGCATCCAGAGCTCGGTGGTCTGATGCTGGATGATGAATAGCATCTCGTCATGCGCGTCCGACAGCGGATGCTGCGCGCCGAGGATCGCATCGAGCGCCAGATAATCGCCATAGGACATGCGCCGGGCGAAATCGGTCTCGGCGCCTTCGTTTGAGGGATCGTAATCGCTGGACGTCATGACAGGCCCTTTCGATCGATCATCCCTGCCCTCGTCAGTCGAGGCCGATCAGCCGCGCGGTGATCTGCGACGAGGGATCCTTGAGCGCGTCGATCACGGTGAAATGGTTCAGCCCAGGATCGACGACGAGACGGGTCGGCACGTCGAAGCCGGTCCAGACATTGGCGAACAGGTCGGACTGGCGGATGAATTCCGGGCGCTCGCTGCCGCCGACCCAGGCGGTCACAGGCGAATGCCCGCGCGGCAGATGCAGCGCCGCGCTTTCGAGCGTCGCCTCCTCAATGGTCATGCGCAACGTCTCGTTCATCCTGGTCTTGAGCAGCGGCCGCAGATCGTGCAGCCCGCTGATCGAGAGCGTGCCGGCAATGCGGTCGAAGACGGCGGGCTCGAGCCGGCTGTCGTCGCAGAGCATGCGCGTGACGAGATGGCCGCCGGCGGAATGGCCGGCGAGCCGGATCGGTCCTGCGACGAGCGACGCCGCTGCCGCGATCGCGGCAGTCATCTCCGCGGTGATGTCAGAGACGCGTGCGGCCGGTGTCAGCGTGTAGCTCGGCAGCGCCACCGTCCAGCCATGGTGTCGCGCACCTTCGGCCAGATCGGTCCAGGTCGATTTGTCGAAGCGCATCCAGTAGCCGCCGTGCACGAACACGACGAGGCCCTTGCTGTCGCCGTCGGGCAGGATTAGGTCAAAACGTTGGCGCTCACCGGAGCCGTAGGCGATGTCGGGACGAAAGCCCTTCAGCCCGGCGCGATAAGCCGCAGCCCGCTCCGCCCATTGCGCCGGCATCTTGTCGGAGCCCGGGATATGGGCCGAATTGGCGTAAGCATCATCCCAATCGCGCATCGTGACTCCCATGGACTCGTCCCGCGAACCGGCGACAGTCTGCCACCGGTCGAAGCGGCATCCTAGTCCTTCTTTTAAGCTTAAAGGATTTGGGGCGCCGGTGTTTCGGGCAGCAGGCTTCAGAGCCGAGATGCCGTAGGGTGGGCAAAGCGAAGCGTGCCCACCATTCGTTGGGGATCGAGGAAAGATGGCGGGCACGGCGCAAACGCGCCTTTGCCCACCCTACAGGACTATCCGTCCGTCATTGCGAGTTGCAGCGAAGCATTCCAGAATCCCACCGCGGAAAGTCTAGATTGCTTCGTCGCAAGAGCTCCTCGCAATGACGGCGGAGAGGCCTACGCCTTCTCCACCCCGCACCATTCCGCGATGAACAGCGCCATCGCCCTGGTGGTCTTCTTCAGGGAGTCCAGATCGACATATTCGTTGAACCCGTGCATCTCGCCGCCGCTAGCGCCGAAGCACAGGCTGGCGATGCCGTAATTGAGTCCGTAGAAGCGGGTATCAGTGAGCGCGGTGAAGACGAGATCTTCGACCGCGCCGCCATAGACCTTGTCGAAGGCCTTGCCGAATGCGGCTTCCGGCGCGGCGGAATTGGTCAGCTCATAGCCTTCCGACAGGAAGCCCGACCATTCGACCTCCGGCGGATTGTTGGCGAGGAAACGGTGGTTGCGCGAGGCAGCGGCAACGCAGGCCATGATCTCCTTCTGGTGGTCGGCGACCGACCAGCCCGGCAGGATCGCGATACGGCAATCAACGTCGCACCAGGCCGGCACGCTGGAGACCCAATCGCCGCCCTTGATGATGCCGGGGTTGAAGTTGATGGGATGGTTGAGGGTCTTGAAGTGACGGTCGGCCTTGGCGCGCTCGTTCCACTCGATCTCGAGTTTCTGTAGTGCCTGGACAAGGTGATAAGCCGCCATGATCGCATTGGAGCCGGAGCCGGCAAAGGCCACATGGGTCGGATGGCCCTTCACCTGCAGCCGAAACCAGATCACGCCGACTTGCGAGCGCACCATCTTGCCGGCGGTCGGCTCGGGGATGAAGCAGGCATCAGCCCGGTAGCCGCGCTGAAGCGTCGACAGTGCGCCGACGCCGGTGCTCTCCTCCTCGATCACCGACTGAAAGTGAATCCGCGCCGTCGGCTTGAGGCCTGCCGCCTTGATCGCATCCAGCGCGTAGAGCGCGCCGATGGTGCCCGACTTCATGTCGCAGGCGCCACGGCCGAACATCTTGCCGTCCTTGATGACGGGCGAGAACGGCGGCGTGTCCCACAATTCCAGCGGCCCCGCGGGCACCACGTCGCAGTGGCCCTGGAGGATCAGCGATTTGCCGGCCTCGGTGTTCGGACGATAGGTGCCGACCACCGAGCGCGCCTTGGAGAAATCATGCTCGATCGGGCCGAAGCCGCGCAGATCCTTGAGATCCTCGACATTGATGTGCCAGTCGTCGACCTCATAGCCGCGCGCGCGCAGGAGGTCGCCGATCATGTCCTGGCACGGCCCCTCCGCCCCGCGGGTCGAAGGGATCGCAACGAAATCGCGGGTGGTCGCAAGCTGGGCTTCGAAGCCGGCATCGACGGCGTCAAGAATCCTCTGCTGCGTTTCGGCATTCATCAGGCAACTCCGGGCATCCAGTTGGTCGAGGGTGCGCGCAAGCTAGCCGATTTCAGCCGTTCGGGTACTCCACAAAATAAGCATCCCGCAATGCATCTTCGAGCAGTCGGCCTTCGGAATAGCCATCAAGTGTCGCCGGCCGGCTCACGCCGTCGAGCAGCCGCGGGCACGGCTGCGGCGCGCCGAGGACGGTGCGAACCGGAATGCGCTCGGCATAGATCGGCAATTCGTAGTCCTCATCGTCGTCGGCGACACCCTTGGCGCGGACCTTTGCGGAGGCTTCCTCGATCTCCATTGCGATGAAGGAAGTTGCCTTGATCTCCTGGGCGTTGCTGGCCCGCAGACTCGCGGTGCGATCCGGGAAGAAGCGGTCGACCATCGCGACCACGGCGCGCTCTTTCTCTTGCGAATCGGTGACAAGATAGGCTGTGCCGAACGCCATCACCGCGCGGTAATCGGCGGAATGATTGAAGCCGCAGCGCGCCAGCACGAGGCTGTCGAGATGGGCGACCGTCAGGCACACCCGCTCGCCCCTCGTCTGGTTGCGCAGCATGCGGCTCGCGCTCGAGCCGTGCCAATAGAGCTTCGTCCCCTCGCGCCAGAAGAAGGTCGGCGTGCAATAGGGCTGGCCGTCGATGACATAGGAGACGTGGCACAGCATCGAGGAGTCCAGGATGCGGTGGACGGTGGCGTGATCGTAGAAGCCACGGTTGTGCAGGCGCTTCACCTGGTTGCGTGCTGACGTCGGATAGGAATCTTGGCTCTCGGTCTGGCTCACGGCCGCCCCTCATCAGGATTGGAAGAATTCCAGAGCTGTTGTAGCGGCGCATTTGGTCTGCGATAGTGCCAATTCCATGCAAAAAATTCCGACCAATTCTCTCGCCCCGGCCAAATCCGAGTTGCCGCTCGATTTCACCGGCCCGCACATCACCGCCGGCGCCTCCTCGGCGCACCGGCTGTACCAGGCGCTGTGCGAGATGATCGTCTCCGGCCTCGTCAAACCTGGCGAACCGCTGCCGCCGTCGCGCACGCTCGCCAATCAGACCGGCTTCCGGCGCAACGCGGTCGTCACGGCTTACGAGCGCCTGATCGCGGACGGATTTGCGCAAGCCACCGTCGGCTCCGGCACGTTCGTTGCCGCGCGCATTCCGGCGCGTACTGCCGTATCGACAAAGCCGAAGGTAAATGTCGAAGCGCCCCAGCAAGGCGCGCTCTCGCTCGGCTGCACCCATATCGACGAGCGCGCGGTGCAGCGTTTTCGCGCTTTCGTTGGAAGGCGCATGCGCGCCTTCGGCGCCGAGCACCTGCACTACGGCGATCCGCGCGGCAGCCGCGAATTGCGCGTCGCGATCGCCGATCATCTGCTCTCCGCGCGGGGTCTGCGCTGCGACCCAGACCAGATCATGCTCACGTCGGGCACGCTGCACACGCTACGCATCGTTCTCGGCACGATCCTGAGGGCCGATGATCAGGTCTGGTGCGAGGATCCCGGCTATCCCATCGCGCGCAGGACCATCGCGCAATGCGGCTATCGTACGGTGCCCATTCCCGTCGACGCGCACGGGCTGCAAATCGCGAAGGGCCGCAGCGCCGCACCGTCCGCGCGCGCCGCCTATGTGACGCCGTCGCATCAGTTTCCGCTCGGCGTGCAGATGTCGATGCCGCGCCGGCTGGAGCTGCTCGACTGGGCCAAGCAGGCCGGCGCCTTCGTGTTCGAGGACGATTACGACAGCGAGTTCCGCTATGACGGCGCGCCGTTGATGTCGCTCGCTGGCATCGATCACCTCCAGCGCGTGATCTACATGGGCACGTTCGCCAAGACGCTGTTTCCGGGTCTGCGCATCGGCTATTGCGCCCTGCCCGAACGCCTGATCGGCGACGTCACGGCCGCGCGCGCCGCGCTCGACCGTTTTCCCGGAACGCTGATGGAAGGCGCAGTCGCTGACATGCTCAATTCCGGCGCGTTCGCCGCAAACTTGAAGCGCGTCCGAAAACTCTATCGTGAGGCCCGCGATGCGCTGGCCAAAACACTCGAAGCGGCGTCGGATGGCGTGCTGTCGGTCCCGGTGCCGTCGCAGGGCCTGCACCTCGTGGCGCAGTTCGATCAGGCGGTGGCCCCGACGGTCGCAGCCGAAGCGAAACAGGCCGCGGGCGCGGAAGGCTGGCTGCTCGCCGACACCTATGCGCGTGCGCGTCCGCTCCCCGGATTCGTGCTGGGATTTTCCGGGCACGCAGTTCCGCGGCTCGTCGCTGCCGCCGAACGGCTCGCGCGGGAAGCCCGCGCTGCCTTGCGCCGCGGCAAAGGCCCGTCGACCCGGCGCGCGTGACAAAGGTTTACTATGAGAATCGTGTGCCACTCCCTACATTGCGGCATCGATGCCGGGACCTCTCATCATGCCACTTCGCCATGTCGTCTGCCTGTCGCTCATGATTTCAACCACGCTCGCGACGACGGCGTACGCGGCCACGATCGGCCGCGAGCAGGACATCGTCGATCTCAAGCTTGGCCAGCGCGTCATGGTGGATGACGGAACCTGCCCGGCTGGACAGGTCAAGGAAGTGCGCGGTTCGAAGATGAGCGACAAGGGAATCGTGCGAATCAGCTCCTGCGTGGCGCGGTACGGTCCGAAATCGAATTAACCGCTAGGACTTCGCCGGATCGAACATGCACTGCAGGGTCGGCTTGGCGATCTTGGTGAAGGTCGCGCCGATTTCGCTTTGCTTTGCCACCGGCACCCAATCGGTCTCGATCGTGGGAACGCCGGTCTCGCTGATGCCGCGCAGCAGCGCCTCGCGCAGGTCGCGATCCTCGACCACGGCCGCCGCATGATCGTGCAGGCAGCCGCAGACCTCCTCTGGATGCTCCCAGCGCCCGAGCATGCGCGGAGCACATTGCCGCACGAATTCAGTGCGCGGATCCGGCAATCGGCTCGGTGCGCGCACCTGCGCCTGGACGGAACCGATCGTCAGAAGGGTCAGGAACGCTGCGGCGCAGAGACGAAGGTACATGATGGCCTTTGCCGGCTGATTTTCTTGTTGCTGATCAGAAGCGCGCCGCGAGAACGATTGGCTGCGGCGCCGTCGCCGGCGAGCCGCTGTATTGGAAGGTGCCAATGCCCGGCAGACTGCCGTCCGGCGCGCCGGCGAACGAGGAACCGGCGAGCACGAAGCCGAAAGCAGGGATCAAGCTGAGCGCGCGCATGGATCTGTCCCCGAATCGCTTGGTCGGCGGTCTGCCGTCGTCGTTGTCACGCTGATAACCATCCGCGGTTTCTTCCGTGATGCGCCCAAAGCCCAAAATGGTTTCGTTCCCTTGAGAATTGTTTCGTCTCCCGCGAACTGACGAAACAATTCCCGAAAAACGTCAATCATTTCAGATGGGGCGCATGACGGCTTGAACCGGCATGGGAGCATCCACCCACGCAGGTTGAGGTGACTTGGTCACATCCACGACGTCAGCGCTTCACATGCATTTTACGGTTTTCTGCTGAAGAGAACCGCAAACGAAGGCCGCACCCCAATGAACCCGGAGCTCGCCGGGCGCGACCGAAGCCTTCGAAAACCGAAAGGCCCGTCAACCGGGCACATGTGAGGAATGGCCACCATGATGGCGCAAGATCGCGCAACGGCGCGCGAGGTGGCCGAACGGACCGACCGCGCCGATCAACGCATCGCTTCGCCCGGGGCGATGGCGCTGCAATCAGGCCGCGGCTACGAGGCCGCGCCGCAGGCGTTCGTGCGGCTGAGCGGCTCGCACCTTGCGAAACCGCGCGCGGGCCGCGATCCCGTCACTGAGTGAACGCAAGTGCGTCACTGAGTGAAGAAGTCGCCGCACTTCTGGACGTTCGCGTCGGCCGGTCCCCACGGCATGATCGGCACCGTTGAGGTCGAGTTCTTCGGCGATCCCTCGATCAGCTTGTCCGAATAAACCATGTAGACCAGCACATTGCGCTTGGCGTCGCAGCCGCGCACGATCTGCATCTTCTTGAAGAACAGCGAACGACGCTTGCGGAACATGTCGTCGCCCTGCTCCATCTTGTCCTTGAACTTGATCGGACCGATCTGGCGGCAGGCGAGCGAGACGTCGGAAACCTCCTCGGCAAGACCGAGCCAGCCCTTGAAGCCGCCCTTCTCCGGCACCGTGAAATGGCAGGCCACGCCCTCGACCTCGGGGTCGTCGAGGCCATAGGTCGCGAGCTTGTCATTCGGGCTCATCCATTTGAACACGGTGGAGCGGCGGAAGATCAGATCCGGCTCGTCGGCGGCCTGCGCAGACGCTGCCGGGATGACCAGAACAAGAAGGAATAAAGCGAGGCCTTTCAAGCGGATGCCGGAAAGACCGGGGAAACGAGATGACATGAAGTTCTCCGGTAACAAACCCCGGCAATGTAGGCATGGCGTAGTCGTTCAGGAAGACGACAGCAGCCGGGCGGGGCCCGCCGTTTACCGCTCCGTGAGGCTTTTTTGCTACGTGTTGGACAAATGTAGCTGATGGCAGAACTGCCGTGCTGGTGAACACGTATCCCCTCTGCGAGACTAATGTCTGATTTGGATTATGGATTCGAGGAATGACTAGCGTGAACGGGTCCCGTTTTGCTGCCGCGCCGGCACGGCTGTGGCAGTTCGCCGTTTTGACGGCCGCGGGTGCGATCGGTACGACCAGCCAGGCAGAGGCAGCGTTCTACTACACGCCGGATTATTCGGACGGGTCCTACTACTCACGTCCGGTGCGGCATCCCGACGTGCCGCAGCAGAAGCCGCAGAAGCGCGGCTCGGCCGCCAAGACCAAGAACGAGACGCGCGGCGAGAAGGAGACCGGCGCGAAGCCGCAGGGTCCGCTCGTCATCGTCGTCTCGATCGACCGGCAGAAAGTGACGATTTACGATTCCAACGGCGTGTTCGCGGAGTCGCCGGTGTCGACCGGCATGAAGGGCCATTCGACGCCGATGGGCGTGTTCAGCGTCATCCAGAAGCACAAATTCCACCACTCCAACATCTATAGCGGCGCGCCGATGCCGTACATGCAGCGGATCACCTGGTCTGGTGTCGCCATGCATGCCGGCGTGCTGCCGGGCTATCCGGCCTCGCACGGCTGCATCCGCATGCCGATGGCGTTCGCGGTGAAGATGTGGAACTGGACCAAGATGGGCGCGCGCGTGCTCGTCACGCCCGGCCAGATGACGCCGCAAAACTTCTCCCATCCGATGCTCGCCTCGCTGCGCGTCCCGCCGCAGCCGGCCGCAAGCCTCGCGCCGGCGACGAGCGTCGGCGACAAGGCGGACAAGGGCGCGCCTGAGACCAAGGTCACCGAAGCGAAGCCGGTCGAAACCAAAACCGCCAGCGCGGAAGGCGTGACCGAGCTGCGCTCCAGCGTCGGCCACACCGTGATGTCGGATGTGACCACGGGCAATGCGACGGTCCGCGAGGAAGCCGCCAAAACCGAGATCAAGACTGACACCAAGTTCGCAGAGGCCTCCGAGCCGGCCAAGCAGCTCGACGCGGCTACGAAGACGGACGAAGCTGCCAAGGCGAGCCCGGACGACAAGACGGCTGACAAGATCGAGGCCGCGAGGTCCGACGCGCCGAAGGCAGAGGCTGCTGCGGAGCATGCCAAGTCCGAGCCTGCCAAGTCCGAGCCTGCCAAGGCTGACGCAGCGGCAGCCGAGCAAAAGCCCGACGCGGCGGTGACGGCAATTGCGCCCGCGCAAGCCGCTTCGCCGGAGGCGAAGAACGATCAGACCCGCGTCGCCGATCCCGCACCGTCCGTAAAGCTGGACCTGCCGAAGCGGACCGGCCAGATTGCGGTGTTCATCAGCCGCAAGGATGCCAAGCTCTACGTACGGCAGAACTTTGCGCCGCTGTTCGAGGCGCCCGTGACGATCGCGGCAAGCGACCGGCCGCTCGGCACGCACGTTTTCACCGCCGAGGTCGACAAGACCGATTCCAATGCGCTGCATTGGTCCGTGGTGTCCCTGCCCGTCACCGCGCGCTCCGCCGCACGCGAAGACGACAGCCGCCTGACACGCCGCCAGCACGGCGCCGCCGTGATCCCCGTCGCCGCAAAACCAGTGATCAGGCCGGACAGCCCGGCCGAGGCGCTGGATCGCATCACGATCCCTGCCGACGCCATGGCGAAGATCAACGAGATGCTCACCACCGGCGGCTCGGTTATCGTCTCCGATCAAGGCATCAACCAGGGCGAGACCGGCGAAGGCACCGACTTCATAGTGCGGCTGTACTAGGTTTGGCCCGCATCAGATAACGCGGTGTTGAGCGGGCGGGTTGTCTCGCTGGAGTAAGCTGCGTGCCGGATCACATCCGGGGGACGCCGCGATTTCGGCGGCCAGGAGCCCGGCGGCACCGGCGAGATCTCGGAGACCGCGCACCACCAATACGGCGTTACCTTCCCCATAACCGCCAAGGCCGTCGTGATCGGGGCGAAGGCCCATCCCTTCTACAGATGGGCGGCCGAGACACGGCCGAAGGAGGTTCCGAAGTGGAACTTCCACAAATACCTGATCGGCCGCAACGGCTACATCGCCGAGGTCTTTCCGTCGGCTGTCGAGCCTGCCGACACGCGCATCAAGACGGCGATTGCCAGGGCCCTGGCTGACAGCTGAGGCTCCTCGCTCGAGCAGGCATCTCAAAGGCTTGGGCACAATTGGGGCGAAGCGCCAAACAGCCGTTGCCATGGCGATGGAGCACCATCTAGGCTAGGATGGTCAGGGGCAGGATAGGTTTTGCCGGAGGCGAAAAGCCACGGCCGAACAACGGGATCAATCTCGAGGACAACACCATGCGTGTGGCGGCAGGACTGATTTTGGCAAGCGCGATGTCTGTTGCGCTGACAGGCGCGGCATGGTCGCAGACCCCGGCTGCGAAACCCGCAGCCGCCACCCAGGCCGCCCCCGCGGCAACACCGGCCGCAGCTCCGGCGCCTGCCGCAGCACCCGCGCCGCAAGCCGCCGCCTTCCCGCCGCCGCCGCAACAGGCGCCGCAGCCGGCACGCGCGGCCTGCAACAATCCAAACGCGCTGGGCGTCGCCCGCACCGTGGAGATCGACACCACAGGCGGTCCCGGTTTCGGCTTCGAGCATTTCAAGGAGCTGGACTTCCTGCGCGACAAGGAGGTCGTGCTGACCTTCGACGATGGTCCCTGGCCGCACAACACGCCCGCCGTGCTGAAGGCGCTCGCCGAGCAGTGCACCACCGGCATCTTCTTCTCGATCGGCAAGCACGCCACCTACGAGCCGGAGCTCCTGAAGCAGGTCTACGCGGCCGGCCACACGATCGGCAGCCACACCTGGTCGCACGCCAACCTCAACAACAAGAAGCTGACCGAAGCGCAGCGCAAGGAAGAGATCGAGAAGGGCATCAGCGCCGTGAAATGGGCGCTCGGCGGCATCTCGCCTGCAGCGTTCTTCCGCTTCCCGGCGCTGCAGCATCCGCCGGAGATGGTCACCTATCTCGGCAACCGCAACGTCGCGATCTTCTCCTGCGACATCGACTCCTTCGACTTCAAGGCCTCCAAGCCCGAGAAGGTGATCGACAGTGTGATGAAGGGGCTCGACAAGAAGGGCAAGGGCATCATCCTGATGCACGACTTCCAGAAGCACACGGCGGAAGCCCTGCCCGAGCTGCTGAACCGTCTCAAGGCCGGCGGCTACAAGGTGGTGGCGATGCGCGCCAAGGCGCCGGTCGCCTCGCTCCCCGAATACGACCAGGAGCTGATGAAGGACGTCAAGCTGCCGACGGTGAGCACGCGCCCGGTCAATTCCGTGGTGACGACCGTTTCCGAATAGCCGTCGCTTGTCTTTCCATTTCGCAGGTTACGTCATCGTCTCGGCGGACGGCATGCTTGCCGACGCCAGCGGCGTCATGCCCGACAGCCTGAAGTTCGAAGGCGACAAGCTGTTCTTCGAGCAGGCGCTCGATGGCGCGGCGCTGATCGTGCACGGCCGCAACTCGCATGAGCAGCAGCCGAACTCGGCCAAGCGCAAGCGGCTGATCACCACCCGCAAGGTCAAGGCCCTCACCGTCGATCCGGAGATGCCGAACGCGACGCTGTGGAATCCGGATCATGCGAGCTTCGAGGAGGCTTGCGCCTTTGCCGATGTCGCCGCAGGGCGGATCGCGGTCATCGGCGGCCCCGCCGTGTTCGACATGTTCATGGACCGCTACGACACGTTCTGGCTGTCGGAGGCCCCGCATGTGCGGTTGCCCGGCGGCGAAGGCTGTTTTGTCGGCGTCCCGGAACAGACGCCGCATGCGGTGCTGGCGTCGCACGGGATGAGGCCGGGCACGCCGTACATGCTCGATGCGGCGCACGAGGTGACGGTCACGCCGTGGCGGCGGGCCTAGTGCTCACACGTCCCCGTAGGCCGTCTCGGCCGAGCGCGTGGCGTGGCCATAGCCCATGATCATGAACAGCGCGCCGATGATCGCGAGATTCTTCAGCGCGTCGACCAGCATCTTGGCGTTGTCGGGCGCCGGCTGATTCCAGAAATCGTAAAACAAGAAGGTCCCGGCCGCGACGTCGATGATCAGCAGCATCGCGAAGAAACGCGCACCAAAGTTCAGCGCGATCAGCAATCCCGCGATGATCTCGAGTGCACCGCCCGCGATCGCCAGCAGTTGCGGCGTGGTCATCGCAGTCGCGGTCTCGATCTGTTTCACATAAGGCTCGATGATCTCAGGCACCACGACCTTGGTGGCGATGAAGTCGGCCGTCGCCTGGATGGCGAACAGCTTGGTCGCGCCCGTGTAGATGAACAGCACGGCGAACAGAATCCGCCCGAAAGTCACGAACGCTGGCATGGTCGGCCTCTTGGCAAAACGCTAAGCACGGGACGCCTGCGGATTATGAAGAGTCATTCACCGGTTTACAAACGGGGAAATCGAAAACTGCAACTAATTCAAAGTTGGCCGCGCCAGCGACTTCCCCTCTCCCCTTGTGGGGCAGGGCTATCGCATATGATTCTTGGCGGTCGCCTGAGCGCGCGCCTCGTCCTTCGAGACGACCGCTCCGCGGTCTCCTCAGGATGAGGCTAATCGGAATTGGTCTCCGTTGAAACTGGCGCCGCGTACTCCGCCCTCATCCTGAGGAGCCCGCCCAAAGCGGGCGTCTCGAAGGATGGCCGCAGCAAAAACGCTCAAATGCGATTGCCCTGCCTTGTGGGGGTGGCTCGCCGCATAGCGGCGAGACGGGTAAGGGGTTCTTTCCGCGAGCCGAACTCTACCGGGTTCGCGCAGAGAATCCCTCATCCGGCGCCGTAGCCGAAGCTCCGCTTCGGCGTTCTTAAGAACGGCGGCCGAAGGCCGCCTATGCCACCCTCTTCCACAAGGAAGAAGGCTCGATGGCTATTTCTTCAACAGTATTCCCATCGTTCGCGCCATTCGCTTCACTGAACCAGCGTAGCGGCCCAATTCGGCGGCAATCTTCGATGCGCCAACTCCCTGCCGGGCCAGCCTGACCAATCGACGGACCTCCTGCTCGGCCCATTGCTTTGGCTTCGGTGTTTTCATAATGCGGCGCTCAACCTGCACCAGTTAACCAGTGCGCCTAGCTGCCATCACTTGGGAAATTTACGGGTGGTCCGCCCGCGTAAAAGAATGCTGCACGCGCGCGCAATCGAACGTCGGCGCAGTGCCGGACGCGCAGTCGCCCGGGTTCGATCCCGGATAGAAGCCGCAGCGCCATTGCCACGGCTTCCGATCGGATTGCCGCTGCGCAACCCGATGCTGCCGACATGGACATCGCCGTAATGGATCAGCCAACCTTCCTGGCGGGCATCGGGATCGCGGCGTCGGGTAAGCGTGGACGTGGCTCGATGAAAGCGCCGGGCAATCCCGCCGGCAAGTTGTCAATGTATTAGCTCGCCGAGGGGCTACTGGGCATCGTGGGCGTGGACAGGTCTGCTGTTTAGGAGAAGACCGGACATCGGTCTGCACCTGCCCGCTTCGTGCTTTTGACCCTGAACGGACGTTGGGTCGCAGCGTGTGCCCTCGTCAGAGTGCGACTGTTTCCTCGACAACATGATTCAGCGGCGTCCCCTCAGCGGACAGGGTCATTCGCAGTTTGAGCTCGCCACCTTTCACCGCCCCGCTACGCACCAGGTTCTCGATTTCACGCTGCGATGTAACTCCGACATGCTTCAGAAACTTACGGATAGCCATATTGAAGCGGTCTTCATCGAACTCGGCGGTCATGGCTTTTCTCCCTGATCGGCTGGGCAAAGTCTAACACGTTGGCGATCCCGTGTTTACAGCCCCCAAGTCCCGGACTAGGGATCAATGATCGGGACGTTCATCGGCGGCTTGCTTCTGGGCATCGTGCCGAGTTCAATTATGTTGCCGGGACTGGCTGCGATCTTGGTCATCTCAGGGGTCAAGGTTTGACGACACGAGTAAGCCGCCTCGCTTCGCGGCGTCGCTCGTCAGAATGAGCCTGTTGGCCCTTCGCGTCAGTTGGCAAGGTGCTGCGACATGTCCCTAGCCGGGGGTGAACCGGAAGTCTCCTGATCAGGTGCAGACGGGCGCGATTGAGACGAGGTGGTCCGTTCGAACGCCTTGCGCGGAACGGACGCATAATCTGTTCGTTACTGCCTCAAGGGCGGCGTATCCGGAAGGATGCAAGGCCATGAGAGTTCCCATTACCATCGTCGCGCTCGCGATCATCCTCGGCGGTGCCGCGATTTCGCTGGCACAACCTAATACGCGAGGCGCGGTTGAACTGAGCGACGGCACAAAGGTGCGGCAGAGCCGATCGCTGCCGAATCTCAACCTCACAAACATGCAGCGCGAGCAAATTCGCAAGGCGGTGCTGACTGAGCACAACGAGGTTGAGTTCCGGCTAAAGGCCACCAAGTCCGCAAAGGACTTTACTCCTGCTGTGGGCGCGAAACTTCCAAAAGGCGTCAAGGCCCAATCACTACCAACACCGGTTCTGTCGCAAATACCGGAACTGCGTGACTACATGTACGTGAAAATCAAGGATCAGGTGCTGATCGTGAACGGCATGACCAACAAGATTGTTGACATGTTCTCGGAGACGCAGCCGGTCTCTTGAACCACATTGGATTTGCTCGCCGGCGCCGCCAGCGTGAATGGTGCGGTGAGCCAAGATCGCGTTTTGGCCCATCGCGACAAAACTCGGTCCGGCCCTTTGATGTCCGCAATTTGGGGCACAGCAGACCTGATTTGCTCATTCTGAGTTCTTCGCTGCTTGACCCTTTGCGGACATATCAAAATCAAAACAGACCGAAACGGCCGAGACGAGAAGCACTGCGGCTTAGCTAGGGAAGTCCTTTTGTCATCGTAAAGGGATTGAACCCACGTTCCGCGAGGGCAGCCCACGAAGCTGCGCCTAGGTGTGACAATCGGAAATAGTGTCGCGGCTTGGTCGGGTCGGTGTCCAACACGAACCCCGTCGGTAACGCGCGGACAGTCGTCGCATAGAACCCACCATCGGGCGACCTCTGGGATTCGATGATAGCGATCAACGATTCTGCCCTCTCAGTCCTGCCGAGCAATTTCATCAAGAGAGCCATTTGGCCCGTCCCTTCGGTCCACACACCGTCCCGGTCTTCACCGTAAGAAAAGCCTCCGCCAACACTCATTCGCTGTTCGGCAGTCGTCATTGCCGATGCAAATTTCCCAGCCGCTCCGTGAAGCGCTGTTAAAGGCCAGATCTGGGCATCCAGAGCCAAAATCGGATTATGCGTGACACCGTCTTCAGCGGTCCCTGCGGCGAAACAGGCGCACCCCGGATCCCACATCGTATTTACGAAGTACTCAGCAACCATTGCCTTATCGCGCCAGCGCGAATCGCCTGTACGGATGGCAAGAAGGCCAAACGCGGCGGCGAGGTCAGTATTATGTTCAGTCGATTTCCATGTCCGCACTTCCGGCGTCGGCTCGTGTCCAAACGTACCGCCCGTGAAACCGCCAGTACCGCGCGTATCGGCCCATTGCGCGACCCAGGCGCCAAGCCGTGCGGCACCATCGCGGAATCGAGAGCCGGTGTTCACATCAATCGACAGCAACGCCAACATGGCCCATGCCATGTTACCAACATCGCTGCCCACCTGATATCGATCCTCTAACCATTTGTTCTGAGTATTGTCCCACCAACCTGGAAGTTTTACGGGCCCATTCGCCACCAAACCCGCGGCGTAAGCGTTCCTGAGCCGTCCATCATGCCAGGTGCGGTCGTTGTCGATGGCCCAGAGAATCGCCGAGCCAATCCGATACGCTTTGTCTTGCTCACCGCAACCGGCCAATGCGATGGCGGCTACCGCATTGTCATAGAGGTAGGCGGCGCCATGCAGAGGCCCCGGTTCGACGGTCGAATAGCTGGGCAGGAACAACGGCCCTGATGGCGGTGCCTTATCAATTAGACCAGTGAGGTATCCGCACGCTGACGTTTTTGGTGCTGTTGAAGCCTGCAGTGGAGCGGAAGCCATCATGATTGCGAAAGTCGCGACGACCCAAGTGTGAAGGCAGAGCCCGCGACAACGGTAGAAGCAATAAGTGATTGGTGCCGGTAGCATTTCGCTGCCTCTCTCGTGCCTTTCAACCAAGATAGACTTTAGGACATCGGGAAGAAAGCCGGTCAGGATCGAGTAAATGTGCCTTCGTCTTCAATGGCAGCTTATGTGACATCGCGTCCATACCCGGCCGTCTGGTTATGGTCTGCTTCTTGGGGCCAAGCGGACTGGTCATGCCGCTGCTCGATCCTTCTTCTCCGCCCCTGCGCATCACGATCTTGAGCACATCATCAGGCAACGGCCGCTGTAACGCTTTGGCTTGATCCCACGGTGCGCGCATCCAGACATCGCGCCGTTAAGGAACTGGTTACTAGTCACTGTCACCATTTACATATTAGGTCGCCATGTGCGGCAGCGCATTTTGAGAACAGTTTAATATTCGACACGCCCGGTTGGCGGTCTCTTTCGAAAGGAGAGGCCCAATGTTTAAGGGCTTCGCGGTGGCAGTTGTGGCGCTGATTAGCACAGCGCAGGTGGATCAATACCTAACTCACGGTCGGTACACCGACGCGGCTATGGCCATGCTGCGGCAAATCAGTCACGCGTTTGGATTTTAGATAATTCTTTTGGCGCGGAGGCGCGTGATGGACATCTCATGGGCTGATCTCGATAGCGATGAGCAACGCGCCATTGCGATACTGGGAGCCGGACTTTCCATTGAACAGTGCGCCCCTCTTGCTCTCCAGACGTTGAGACGGCTCGGCCTGATCATAGGGTCCCGTTTGACGGCTGCTGGACACAATCTGCGAAGAGATGCCGTGGTGAAGAGTGTCGCGCGCTAAGCGTTGCGGGTGGGTGATTAGGACTGGGGCCGGGAATGCCAAACGCAATCGAGCTTATTGTAGGCGGTTACGTTAGCCTGAATGACAGGAGGGCTCTTGACGATTTGCGCATGCAGCGCCGGAAGCTGGCTGTGGACCTAAAGGCACGTACCGGTTTTGATTGCCGGACAACCATTCAGCAGATCGAGGAAGATATCAACGTGATCGAGGCGGGGCTGGCGCAGTTGGATGGCGCGGGGACGACGTAACCTCCCCAAAGCCGTTCGCGTTCAAGCTGCTTGGCTCATCCTGCTTCCCTCTCCACCCCGCTGTTACGCGGAATAGCACGAGGATGGAGGGTGTGGTGATGCTGCAGAGATGGCACATGGAGAAGCCGCCGACCTGCTCGACCTAGATCTTGGTGACCCGCAAGCTGCGAACGTAGTAGCCCTGCGTCTGAACGGCTGACTTGATCTCGTCGCTGACTTTGAGAACTCTTTTTCTGCTCTTGCGCCACTTATTCTGAGAGCAAACGACGGGTATTGCAGAGCCATTGCTTAGAACGAGCAACTCGCGCTTCCCATTGCGATAGACATCAAACACTTTTTGTCCCCGCTGTTCGTATGAAGTAAACATGAAATATGTTTCGGTCGTCTCAATGGACGAGCTTAGTATCTCGAATGGCTATGCGGGTTGTAAATCTGCAACGCCCGCGACTTTTGCTTCACCGCGTTCCGGATTTGGAACGAACTGATGCACGCCCGGACCTCCAAACTGACGAGCCTAGTGCAATTACTTCAGCGATGCCGTGAACGGCGCGAGGCATCGGTTCTCCGGCTTCAGCCAGCCAAGCCGGTGCGGCGATGATGTTGGTGAACGGTGGGCGCGCCTGCGCGTGGCGGTGGTGGCATGCCTTAGCGCATCATCGCCAGTCCGGTGTCGGTGTTGCGGACCACCGGGGCCGGACAATCCGGAAACACGCCCGGCATTGGCGCGAGGTTGCCGACGCGGCGGTTATCCCCAGCGAAGGCAGCCGCTCATCTGCTAAGCTGCTGGGGACACTATAGAGGCACTACATAGATAAGTCATGATGAGCGCTCTCCCACAAGGGGAGAAGGAACCGCACCGTGAACGCGGCGAGAGCTCGCCCTCACGTAAACAATGTCGGCTGCTGCCGCGCGGCACGCTCCTGCGCTTCCACGACCGCCACCGCCGTCATGTTGAGGATGCCGCGCGCGGTCACCGATGGCGTGAGGATGTGGGCGGGCCGCGCCGGGCCGATTAGGATCGGGCCGACAGGCAGCGCATCCGCCAGCGACTTGATCATCTGATAGGCGACGTTGGCGGTGTCCAGCGTCGGCATGATCATGATGTTGGCCTCGCCCTCGAGCTTCGAGTGCGGCAGCACCATCTTTCGCGCAGCGGCGGAGAGCGCGGTATCGCCCTGCATCTCGCCGTCGGCCTCGATCTCCGGATGCTTCTCTCTCAGAAGCTGGGTCGCCCGGCGCATCTTGCGCGAGGAGTCGGTGTCGTAGCTGCCGAAATCCGAATGCGAGACGAAGGCGATCCTGGGCTTCAGCGCAAAGCGCTGGACATGGACCGCCGCGAGCGAGGCGATCTCGGCGAGCTCTTCGGCGCTCGGATTGGGGCGAACTTGCGTGTCGGCGATGAAGAAAGCGCCCTTGCTGGTGATCAGCAGCGCCAGCGCGGCGTAGTCGCTGACCCCCGGGGCAAAGCCGATGATCTCGCGAACATGGCGCAGATGATGCATGTAGCGGCCCTCGACGCCGCAGAGCATGGCATCCGCCTCCCCGCGCGTCACCGCCAGCGCCGCGATCACCGTGTTGTTGGTGCGCACCACCGTGCGTGCCGCATCCGGCGTCACGCCGCGGCGACCGGCGACCTCGACATAGGACTGCACGTAGGAGCGGTAGCGCGGATCGTCTTCGGGATTGACGAGGTCAAAATCCGTGCCGGCGCGGATCTGGAGGCCAAAGCGCTTGATGCGGGCTTCCACCACCGAGGGACGGCCGACCAGGATCGGCCGCGCCAGCTTCTCCTCCAGCACCACCTGCGTGGCACGCAGCACGCGCTCGTCCTCGCCTTCGGCGTAGATCAAGCGCACCGGCTGGGTCTTGGCCTTGGCGAACATCGGCTTCATGACGAGGCCGGAGCGGAAGGCGAAGCGCTCGAGCAGCGCGGTGTATTCGTCGAAATTGGTGATGGGCCGCGTCGCGACGCCGGATTCCATCGCGGCCTTCGCCACGGCCGGCGCGATGCGGAGAATCAACCTGGGATCAAAGGGACTCGGGATCAGCGAGCCCGGACCAAAGCCCTGCGTCTCGCCGGTGTCAAAGCCCTGCGCGACCGCATCCGACGGCGCCTCGCGCGCGAGCTGCGCGATGGCCTCGACGGCGGCGTGCTTCATCTCCTCGTTGATGGCGCTGGCACCGACATCGAGTGCGCCGCGGAAGATGAAGGGAAAGCAGAGGACGTTGTTGACCTGGTTCGGATAGTCGGAGCGGCCGGTGCAGATCATCGCGTCGGGGCGCACCTTGCGCGCCTCCTCCGGCATGATCTCCGGCGTCGGGTTGGCGAGCGCCATGATGAGGGGCTTGTCGCCCATCGCCTTGGCCATCTCGGGCTTGAGCACGCCCGGGGCCGACAAGCCGATGAAGATGTCGGCGCCGCCGATGACGTCACCAAGCGTGCGCTTGTCGGTCTTCTGCGCGTAGACCGCCTTCCAGCGGTCCATCGTGGTGTTGCGGCCCTCGTGCACGAGGCCGTCGATATCGCAGACCCAGATGTTCTTGCGCTGCGCCCCCATCGAGACCAGCAGGTTGAGCGTCGCGATCGCCGCAGCCCCTGCCCCCGACGCCACGATCTTGACGTCCGACAGCTTCTTGCCGTTCAGGCGCAGGCCATTGGTGATGGCGGCGGCGACGATGATCGCGGTGCCATGCTGATCGTCATGAAAGACCGGGATCTTCATGCGCTCCTTCAGCTGCGCCTCGATCTCGAAACATTCCGGCCCGCGGATGTCCTCGAGGTTGATGCCGCCGAAGGTGGGCTCGAGCGCCGCCACGGTCTCGACCACGCGCTGGATGGTGTCCGCGGCAATCTCGATGTCGAACACGTCGATGCCGGCGAATTTCTTGAACAGGACCGCCTTGCCTTCCATCACCGGCTTCGACGCCAGCGGGCCGATGTTGCCGAGGCCAAGCACCGCGGTGCCGTTGGAGACCACGGCGACCAGATTGGCACGGGTGGTCAGGGTCGCGGCTTCCGCCGGGTTCTTGGCGATCTCGGTGCAGGCGGCGGCGACGCCCGGAGAATAGGCAAGCGCGAGGTCGCGCTGATTGGCGAGCGGCTTGCTCGCCTGGATCTCGAGCTTTCCGGGGCGCGGCAGACGGTGATAGGCCAGCGCCGCCTGGTGGAGATCATCAGAATAGGACGACATGCGGTCTCTTGCCTCGCGTTATCCGGTCTCAGGATGTATTGCCCCAACCGGCTTGCCGCAGTGCACACGGTATTCCGGCTCATGGAAACGGGGATGAAGCACGGCCGACGCCTCGGTGGCAACATCCGATTGCAATCCTACTCTGTGGCCTGATGGATGGCCGCGCCGCGCGAGGCCATCAACGTCCTCTAATGCAATGCTTCGAAACGAGAATGCCCGGGACGAGCCCGGGCATCCCAAATCTTGTGACGCCCATCCCTTCACTTCTGCGGCAGGTTCACCCGCACATGCAGCTCGCGGAGCTGCTTGGTGGTGGCGTCCGACGGCGCGCCCATCAGCAGGTCCATGGCCTGCTGGTTCATCGGGAACAGCGAGATCTCGCGCAGATTGTTGGTGCCACAGAGCAGCATGACGATGCGGTCGACACCCGCAGCCATGCCGCCATGCGGCGGCGCGCCGTACTGGAAGGCGCGGTACATGCCGCCGAAGCGGTCGACCACTTCCTGCTCGCCGTAGCCTGCGATCTCGAACGCCTTCACCATGGCTTCCGGCACGTGGTTGCGGATGCCGCCGGAGGCGATCTCGTAGCCGTTGCAGGTGATGTCGTACTGGAACGCCTTGATGGTCAGCGGGTCCTGGCCCTTCAACGCGTCGAGGCCGCCCTGCGGCATCGAGAACGGGTTGTGCGAGAAGTCGACCTTCTTGTCGTCCTCGTTGTACTCGTACATCGGGAAGTCGACGATCCAGGCGAGCTCGAACCGCTCCTTGTCGGTGAGGTTCAATTCCTCGCCGACCTTGTTGCGTGCCAACCCTGAAAACTTCCAGAACTTGTCGGGATCGCCGGCGACGAAGAAGGCGGCATCGCCTTCCTTGACGCCGATCTGCGCGCGGATCGCGGCCGTCCGCTCCGGCCCGATATTGTTCGCAAGCGGACCAGCGCCCTCACCGCCCTCGCGCCACATGATGTAGCCGAGGCCGGGCTGGCCTTCGCCCTGCGCCCACGAATTCATGCGGTCGCAAAATGCGCGGCTGCCGCCGCCCGGTGCCGGGATCGCCCAGACCTGGTTCTTGGGGTCTTCGAGCATGCGCGCGAACACCTTGAAGCCCGAACCGCGGAAATGCTCGGAGACGTCCTGCATCTCGATCGGGTTGCGCAGGTCCGGCTTGTCGCTGCCGTATTTGCGCAGCGCTTCCGCAAACGGAATCCGGCGCCAGTTCTTGCTCACCGGTTTGCCCTTGGCGAACTCCTCGAACACGCCGGTGATGACGGGCTCCATCGCCGCGAACACGTCGTCCTGCGTGACAAAGCTCATCTCGACGTCGAGCTGGTAGAACTCGCCCGGCAGACGGTCGGCGCGCGGGTCCTCGTCGCGGAAACAGGGCGCGATCTGGAAGTAGCGGTCGAAGCCCGACATCATCAGCAGCTGCTTGTATTGCTGCGGCGCCTGCGGCAGCGCATAGAACTTGCCGGGATGGATGCGCGACGGCACCAGGAAGTCGCGCGCGCCTTCGGGCGACGACGCGGTCAGGATCGGCGTGTTGAACTCGAAGAAGCCCTGCCCCTCCATGCGCCGACGCATCGACTTGATGATCTCGACGCGCGTCATGATGTTCTGGTGCAGCTTCTCGCGGCGCAGATCCAGGAAGCGGTACTTCAGGCGGATGTCTTCGGGATATTCCTGATCGCCGAACACCGGCAGTGGCAGGTCGCCGGCCGGACCCAGCACCTCGATCTCGCTGACATAGATCTCGATCTTGCCGGTCGGCAGATCGTCATTGTCGGTGCCTTCGGGGCGGCGGCGGACCTTGCCGTCCATCTTGACCACGAATTCCGAGCGCAGCTTTTCGGCGAGCGCGAACGCCGGCGAGTCCGGGTCGACCACGCACTGGGTCAGGCCGTAATGGTCGCGCAAATCGATGAACAGCACGCCGCCATGGTCGCGCACGCGATGGACCCAGCCCGAGAGGCGGATCGTCTCGCCGATGTTGCTCTCGCGGAGCGCGCCGCATGTATGTGACCGGTAGCGATGCATGGTCGTCCCAAATTCAATGTCGGAGGGGTGGAATCGAACTAGGTCAAAATGGCCTAGTTGAAGGCGGAGGGTTTACCCGACGAGGCCCGAGGCGGCAACCAAGGGAACGGGCTGTTTTCGGCCCAAGGACCCCATTTTTGGCCAATCTAGGCTCAAGCCTTTGCCATCAGACGTTCCAGCCCTATCTTGAGGGCATGACGGTGCATTTCCCCTTCCAAAACTCGTATTCGGCGCTGCCGGACAGCTTCTTTGCCCGGGTCGCGCCGACCCCCGTGGCCGCGCCCCGGCTGATCAAGCTGAACCGGCCCCTGGCGGTCCAGCTCGGGCTCGATCCTGATATGCTGGAGACCCCGGAGGGCGCCGAAATCCTGGCCGGAAAAACGGTTCCCGCCGGGGCCGATCCCATCGCCATGGCCTATGCCGGCCACCAGTTCGGGCAATTCGTGCCGCAGCTCGGCGACGGCCGCGCGATCCTGCTCGGCGAGGTCATCGACACGGAGGGCGTCCGCCGCGATATCCAGCTCAAGGGCTCGGGACCAACGCCCTTCTCCCGCCGCGGCGACGGCCGCGCCGCGCTCGGGCCGGTGCTGCGCGAATACATCGTCAGCGAAGCCATGTTCGCGCTCGGCATCCCGACCACGCGCTCGCTTGCCGCCGTCGTCACCGGCGAGCACGTCATCCGCGAGACCGCGCTGCCCGGCGCGGTGCTGACGCGCGTTGCTGCGAGCCACATCCGGGTCGGCACCTTCCAGTTCTTCGCCGTCCGCCGCGACACCGACGCGATCCGCCGGCTCGCTGACCACGTCATTGCCCGCCACTACCCCGACCTGCTTCACGCCGAGCGGCCCTATCACGCCCTGCTCGCGAGCGTCGTTGCGCGGCAGGCCGAGCTCGTCGCGCGCTGGCTGCTGGTCGGCTTCATCCACGGCGTGATGAACACCGACAACTCGTCGATCTCCGGCGAGACGATCGATTACGGTCCCTGCGCCTTCATGGACGCCTACAATCCTGCGCAGGTGTTTTCGTCGATCGACGAGATGGGCCGCTACGCCTATGCCAACCAGCCGCGCATTGGCTTGTGGAATCTGACGCGGCTGGCCGAATGCCTGTTGCCGCTGTTCTCCGACGACCAGGAAAAGGCGGTCGCCGAAGCCCAGGACATTCTCGGCGCCTTCAGCGAGACGTTCAGCGACGCCTATCAGGCGGGCCTGCGCAAGAAGATCGGCCTGTTCACGGAGCGCGATGGCGACGACGCCCTGATCCAGGATTTGCTCGACGCCATGGCCAGGAACCAGGCCGACTTCACGCTGACCTTCCGCAAGCTTGGCGACGCCGCCGGCGATCCGGCAGCAGACGACGCGCGCGCCCAGTTCATGGATCCCGCCGCCTTTGATGAGTGGGCCAAGCGCTGGCACGAGCGCACCGCATTGGAGCCGCAGACCGCAACCGAGCGGCAAGCCGCGATGAACGCCGTCAATCCAATGTTCATCCCGCGCAACCACCGCGTCGAAGCCGTGATTCAGGCTGCCGTCAACGACGACAACTACGCGCCGTTCGAGGAATTGGTGAAGGTGCTGGCGAAGCCGTATCAGGACCAGCCGGACTACGCCGCCTACGCCGATCCGCCGCTGCCGGACCAGCGGGTGCTGCAGACGTTTTGCGGGACGTAAGGCGGAACGTAGCTCACCACTACCTCTAATCGGCTTGCTCGGTGGATTGCGTCTTCGGCTAATCCACCCTACGCAGCCGATGTTGTGGACACTGGAACCGCTGTCATCAAACTGAAACACATGCGCTCTAACGGCCTGTCAGGGCCGTCTTGCCGGAGGCGCCCACCCTCCAACAGTCCAGACAAGCGCGCCATGCCGTTCAAGTTCATCCACATCACCGACACGCATCTCGCGAATCCCGGGCTGAAGCTCTATGGCCTCGACCCGCGCGCCCGGCTCGATGCTGCGATCGCCGACATCAACACGCACCACACCGACGCAGCCTTCGCCGTCGTGACCGGCGACCTCACCCATTGGGGCGAGCCGGAATCCTACGCGAATTTCGCCGACGCGATGTCTGCGCTGAAAATGCCGTACATCGCCATGGTCGGCAATCACGACAAGCGCGTGGCCTGCCTCGACGGGCTGAAGGCCGCGCAGCGCGATGCCAACGGCTTTGTGCAGGGCACCCGCACCACCGAGCACGGCCTGTTCGTCTTCCTCGACACGCTGGACGAGACCAGCCATGCTGGCGAGATGTGCGCAAAGCGCTTTGGCTGGCTGGCGAAGACGCTGGCTGCCGCGCCCGCCGATCAGCAATTCGTCGTGTTCATGCATCATCCGCCCTTCCCGGTTGGCGTGCAGGCGATGGACGAGATTGCGCTGAAGCAGAGCGCGGAGTTCGCCGAGGTGATCGCGCCCTATCGCGCGCGCATCCGCCATCTCTTCTTCGGCCATGTGCACCGTCCGATCTTCGGCAGCTACGGCAAGATTCCGTTCTCGACATTGCGCGGCACCAACCACCAGGTCTGGTTCGAGCTCGATGCCGGCGCGCCGCATCTGGCGAGCCATGAGCCGCCGGCTTACGGCGTCGTGCTGATCGACGATCAAAACCTCGTCGTGCACAGCCACGATTTTCTCGACACCAGTCTGCGCTTCCCGTTCGACCCGCCCGAGGGAATGGACGGCCGCGACTATGCGCTCAAGTTCGCGGCGCGGTGAGATGAGCCTCGCAGAACCCGCGGCTCTCCCGGTCGCGGCACCGGCGCCGCCGCGCCTGCACATCGCGACGCGGTTCGCCGCCCGGTTCAATGCCTCGCTACCTGCCTATCTGCTGCTGCTGCCTTCGCTGATCTTCCTCGCGCTGTTCACCTATGGCGCGATGGGACGCGTGCTGATCGATGCGCTGTATCAGCGCGCCACGCCGAAGGCACCGCTCCGCTTCGTCGGCCTTGACAATATCACCGCGGTGCTGGCGGACCCCGCCTTCACCGGCGCTGTCATCAACAACCTCATCTACGCAATCGGCACCGCGATCCCGAGCATCGGCCTCGCGCTGCTGTTCGCCCTGGCGCTGGCACGCACCAATGCTGTCACCAGCGCGCTGCGGGCTGCGCTGTTCCTGCCGGTGCTGATCCCGATGGTCGCGGCCTCCGCGCTGTTTCTGTTTATCTTCCTGCCCAATGTCGGCCTGCTCGACTATTACATCGGCCGGCTGCTGCCGGTGCTGCCGAACTGGCTCGGCGATCCCGACATCGCGCTTTACGCGATCATGATCATCACGGTCTGGAAGAACGCGGGCTATTACATGCTGTTCTTCCTGGCCGGCCTCCAGGCGGTGCCGGAAGACGTGATGGAAGCAGCCCATCTCGACGGCGCTGGTCCCTTCATGCGGCTGCGCTACATCATCCTGCCAGAGCTCAAGCCGACCTTCCTGTTCGTCATCGTGATCGCCACGCTGAACGCGGTGACGCAGGTCGACCACGTCTTCGTCATGACCAAGGGCGGGCCGTCGAACGCCACCAATCTCGTGCTGTTCTACATCTACCAGCAGGCGGTCGAGCATTACGACATCGGCAAGGCCTCGGCGGCGACGCTGCTGACGCTCGCCGCGTTGATGGGTCTCACCGCACTGTCGTTCCGTACCATGGCCAACCGCGAGGGCGGCGCATGAAACTGATCGATGCGCTCTACAAGGATGCCCCGCTCGCCACACGCAACGAGATCACGCCGAAACTCGGCTTCGCGCTGACCGTGCTGCTCGCGCTCGCCTGGCTGATCCCGTTCCTGTGGATGGGCGTGGCGACGCTGCGCCCGGCGTCCGACGGCATCAACCTGATGGCCGAGCTGATGCCGAGCCTGAAGCCGACGCTCGACAATATCAGGGACGCCTGGGAGATCGGAGACTTCCCGCGCTATTTCCTCAACACCACGATCATCTGCACCGGCATTCTGCTGGTGCAGTTCTTCACGGTCACGCTGGCGGGCTTTGCGTTCGCGCGGCTCGACTTCGCCGGCAAGTCGCTGATCTTCTATTTGTTCCTGATGCAGCTCATGCTGGTGCCGGTGTTGCTGATCGTGCCGAATCTGCGCATCGTCGCGCAATTCGGCCTCTACGACACGCTCGCCGGCGTGATGATGCCGTTCTTTGCCTCGGCCTTCGGCACCTTCCTGATGCGCCAGGCGTTCGAGGCCATTCCGACCGAGCTCGAGGACGCCGCGCTAATCGACGGCGCCAGCCTGATCCAGCGCATCCGCCATATCTACGTGCCGCTATCGATCCCGAGCTTCTCGGCGTTTGCCATCATCTCCGTTACCAGCCACTGGAACGACTTCCTGTGGCCGTTGATGGTGATCAATTCGCCGGACAAGCGGCCGCTCACGGTTGGTCTTTCGGTCTTCACCGCGACCGCGGAAGGCACGCAGGCCTGGGGCACGATTGCCGCCGGTACGCTGATGGTGATCGCACCGCTGCTCATCACCTTCCTGATCTTCCAGAAGCGTTTCATCAGTTCTTTCGTCACCTCAGGCATCAAATAGGAGATTTGTAGATGCTGTTCTCCCGCAGGCTCATGCTCGGCCTCGCCATCGCAGGCACCTTGGCAGGCGCCGTCGCCTTCCCGGCCCTCGCCGGTGAAGGTCCAACCGAGATCGATCTGTTCTTCCCGGTTCCCGTCGACGGCAAGCTCGCCCGCGACATGGGCACGCTGATCAAGGAGTTCAACGAGGGTCACCCCGGCATCAAGGCGACTGCGGTCTACACCGGCTCCTATGACGACACGCTGATCAAGACGCGTGCCTCGATCAAGGCCGGCAAGCCGCCTTCCGCCGTGATCATGTCGGCGAACTTCCTGCTCGACATGCAGATCGAGAACGAGCTGACCAATCTCGACAGCCTGATCGCCGCCGACGGCAGCACCAAAGAAAAGTTCTTGGGCCAGTTCTTCCCGGCGCTGCAGGGCAACGCGGTGATCGACCGCTCGGTCTACGGCGTGCCCTTCCACAATTCGACGCCGCTGCTCTACATCAACGCCGACAAGGCCAAGGAAGCCGGCCTCGATCCGAGCAAGCCGCCGCAGACCTGGGCCGAGCTCACCGACTGGGCCAAGAAGCTCACCAAGCGCGAGGGCGACAAGGTGACCCAATGGGGCATCGCGATCCCCTGCGCCTATGACTATTGCGGCTGGATGATGGAAACGCTCACCATGACCAATGGCGGGCGCTACTACAACGAGGAGTTCGGCGGCGAAGTCTATTACGACACGCCCTCGATGCTCGGCGCACTGACCTGGTGGAGCGACCTCGTCACCAAGCACAAGGTCCACGCCCCCGGCGCCACGCCTGGCCCGGCCGTCAGCACCTCCTTCATCTCCGGCAACGCCGCGATGATGATGCTGTCGACGGGCTCGCTGACCTATGTGCGCGAGAACGCCAAGTTCAACTACAAGGTCGCCTTCATCCCGCGCAACGTCCGCAACGCCGTGCCGATCGGCGGCGCCTCGCTGATCATTCCGGCCGGCGTGGACGCCGACAAGCAGAAGGCCGCCTGGACGCTGATCAAGTGGATGACCTCGCCCGAGAAGAGCGCCTGGTGGAGCCGCGCCACCGGCTATTTCGCGCCCAACATGGCCGCCTACAAGACGCCTGACATGGTCGACTTCCTCACCAAGAACCCGGACGCCAAGACCGCCGTCGAGCAGCTCGACGTCGCCAAGCCCTGGTTTGCGACCTACAAGACCGTGCCGGTGCGCAAGAACCTCGAGGACGAGGTGATGCTGGTCCTCAACGGCAAGAAGCAGCCGAAGGAGGCCCTCGTCGCCGCCCAGAAGGCCGCCGACGAGACGCTGAAGCCATACAATGCGGAGACGTCGCTGAAGCTGCCGTAAGGTCGGGAGCAACGGTGAACAAACATCGGCGCTCCGCGATGCGGGACGCCGAACGCGTTTTGGGATCGCGCGGGCTCAAATCGTCACCACGATCTCAAATCGTCACCACGATTTTGCCGAATTGCTCGTTCGACTCCAGGAAGCGATGCGCCTCGACGATGTTCTCGAACCGAAACGTTCGGGCGATGATCGGCTTCAACGTGCCGTCCGAAAGCCCATCAAGGATGAAAGCCTTGGCCTTCGCGATGCGCGCGGGATCGCGGGTGATCTCGTGCACGAGATAGCCGCGCAAGACCAGGCTCTTGGTCAGCACGTTGAAGAGCGGGAACGGCGTTGGCTCGGGGCTCAGTCCGCCATATTCGATCAGCATGCCACCCGGCGACATCGCTGCGGTCAGTGGCTCGAACGCGGGTCCGCCGACCGCATCAAGCACCACACGGACGCCGCGTGCACCGGCGATGTCCTCCAGCCGCGCGCGGATATCCTCTTCGGCTGACGCGATAACGTGCGCGGCGCCGGCATCACGCAATGCCCGCTGCTTGGCCGAGGTCCGCGTCAGGGCGATCGGAACGGCCCCGATCCGGTTGGCGATCTGAATGGCTGCTAGCCCAACACTGCTCGACGCCGCCGTGATGGCGACGACGTCTCCTCGCGCCAGTCCGGCGATGTCGATCAGCGCGCCGTAGGCCGTGAGATATTGCATCCACACCGCAGCCGCCGTCTCGAAATCCAGCTCTGGCGGATGCTTGACGACGAGCTCGGCGGGAAACGTGGCGAGCTCGGCATAGGCCGGCCATCGCACCATCGACAGCGGCGGTACGATGCTGACGGCATCGCCCGGCGCGAAGCCGGCAACATCCGCTCCGACAGCCTCGACGATGCCCGCCGCCTCCAGCCCGAGGCCGGACGGAAACGTCGCGGTCTCGATATAGGTCCCCCTCCGCAACAGGGCTTCCGCACGGTTGAGGCCGAGCGCCTTGACCCTGATCTGCACCTCGCCCCGTGCCGGCGGCGCGACGTCGACGGTCTCGATCTGCAGCACTTCGGGGCCGCCATGCTGGTGAAAGCGAACGACGCGCGCCATTGGATACACTCCAAAACAATTGAACTGAATGGAGCTATGCCGCGCCGGAGGAAGCGGATAAATCGCCTAAACCAGCGAACGGTCGAAACCAGGAGTTTTTAATGATGGACCGCCTGACCAGCATGGCCGTGTTCGTCAAGGCCGTCGATCTCGGCTCGTTCGCGGCCGCGGCCGACGCCTTCGAGATATCAGGGCCGATGGTCGGCAAGCATGTGCGCTTCCTCGAAGAGCGCCTTGGCGTCCGCCTCCTCAACCGCACCACCCGCCGCCAGAGCCTGACTGACCCAGGGCAAGCCTATTACGAGCGCTGTCGTGCCGTCCTCAGCGAAGCCGAGGCCGCCGACGCCGTCGTTGCCGACGAGCTCTCCGAGCCGCGCGGCAGGCTGCGCGTGACCATGCCCGCCCTGCTCGGACGGCACTGCATCGCTCCCTTGCTGATGAAGGTCGCGCGCAAATATCCGCATCTCGAGCTCGACCTCTCGTTCGGCGACCCGATCGCTGACATCATCGAGGCCGGCTATGACCTCGCGATCCGGACCGGCGATCTCGACGACCAGTCCGGCCTGATCACGCGGCGCATCGCAAGCCAGCGCATGGTGGTATGCGGCGCGCGCTCGTATTTGCGCGCCAACGGCAAGCCGAAGACGCTCGACGATCTCGCCGAGCACCAGGCGATCATCTACCGCCGCTCCGGACGCGTCCGGCCGTGGCTGTTTCCGCAAGCAGGCCAGCCGCCGCGCGAGATCATGCCTTCAGGCAGGCTGAGGCTCGACGATCTTGAGGCGATCGCCGATGCCGCCGCGCAGGGCATGGGGCTAGCCTGGCTGCCCTACTGGCTGGTCCGCGAACGCCTCGATACCGGCGCGCTGGTCGGCCTGTTCGCGGGCGAGCCCGACTTCCTCTACGACTGCCACGCGCTGTGGCCACGTTCGCCCCGAATGCCGTCAAAGGTCCGCGCCGCCGTGGACACCCTCGCCGCCGGCCTGCCGAAGCTGATGACGTGACGGCGGCCGAAGGCCGCATTAACCCCACGTCCACCATCCGGCCCCGCCCCGCCGCCGGTAACCATTTGAATTAACAGACCCTCAACGCACAGCCGACAAATCTAACGGTGTTTCTGGAGATTTCCGCCGTGGATTTGCTGGTTTTCGAGTTCCTGGGATTGGCGCTGGTTGGCATGTGCCTGATCGTCGTGGCGCTGCCCTGCGCCCGCAAATCCTCGCACCGGATCCGCTACGAGTAGGAATTTCGTCGGAACGAGCGATTCCGATCCGAATGCAAGGCTCGAATTCGCTTAGAGCCCCTTGACATCACAGCGCTTTCGGCAGAACGGCTGATGGCAAGTGTCATGGGCCGTTCATGGATTTGATTACCACCACCGCTGACCTCGCGGCTGCCTGCAGCCGGCTGGCCAAGCACCCCGTCATTACCGTCGATACCGAGTTCCTGCGCGAGACCACCTATTACCCGCTGTTGTGCGTGGTGCAGATGGCCAGCCCCGAGGAAGCGATCGTCATCGACACCCTGGCCGAGGGCATCGACCTCAAGCCGTTCTTCGAGCTGATGGCGAATGAGAGCGTGCTGAAGGTGTTCCACGCCGCGCGTCAGGACATCGAGATCATCTGGCACCAGGCCAACATCATCCCGCATCCGGTATTCGACACCCAGGTCGCGGCGATGGTGCTCGGCTATGGCGACAGCATCGCCTATGACGCCCTGGTCGAGAAGGTCACCGGCCACCGACCGGACAAGACCCATCGCTTCACCGACTGGTCGCGCCGGCCGCTGACGAAAGAGCAGATGCATTACGCGGTCTCCGACGTCACGCACTTGCGCGACGTCTTCGCCGCGCTCGACGCCGATTTGAAGAAGCGCCGCCGCAGCGAATGGGTCTCCATCGAGATGGAGGTTCTGACCTCGCCCAAGACCTACGACTTCCACCCCGAGCGCGCCTGGGAGCGGCTGAAGACGCGGGTGCGCAAGCCGAAGGACCTTGCGGTCCTGATGGAGGTTGCCGCCTGGCGCGAGCAGGAAGCGCAGAGCCGCGACGTGCCGCGCGGCCGCGTGCTGCGCGACGAAGCCGTCAGCGACATCGCGACCCACGCCCCGAACACGCTGGAGAAGCTTGCCCATCTGCGCTCGGTGCCGAAGGGCTTTGAGAAGTCCAAATGGGGCGCGGACATCGTCGCCGCGGTCGAGCGCGGTCTGGCGCGGGATCATTCCACGCTGCCGAAGCTCGAGAAGCCGCGCAACAACAACAATGGCGCCGCGACCGTCGAGCTTCTGAAGGTGCTGCTGCGCATGACCGCCGAGCGCCATGCGGTGGCAAGCAAGGTGATCGCCACCGTCGATGATCTCGAGGAGATCGCAGCCGACGACGAGGCCGACGTGCCGGCGCTCCGCGGCTGGCGCCGCGAGCTGTTCGGCGACAACGCGCTGAAGCTGAAGCGCGGCGAGCTGGCGCTCGCGATCGAGAGAGGCCGCGTGGTCGGGGTCCAGCGGGCGGAGTCGGTTAAACCGTCATCCTGAGGCGCGAGGCGTGCGGTGCAAAGCACCGCGCGGGGAGCCTCGAAGGATGAGCGGCCCCGCTGCGGCCAGTCGGGCCGTCGCCCTTCGAGGCTCGCCGAAAAGGCGAGCACCTCAGGGTGACGGGGTTAGACTGATGTCCCCGATGACGCGAGAGAACCTCTACGCCGGCGTCAGCTTCGCCACTTCCGCTTTCATGTCATCCAACACGCCCGAGATCGCCGCGACCAGCTCGTCGATCTGGGCCTTGGTGACGATCAGCGGCGGGCAGATGGCGATGGCGTCCAGCATGTTGCGCGAGATTACGCCGCGCTCCTGCAGCATGCGGCTCGCAATGCCGCCGACGGCACCGGGCGTCGCGGCTGCGGTCTTGCGGCCCTTGTCGAGCACGAACTCGATCGCTGCGATCATGCCGACGCCGCGGACCTCGCCGACCAGCGGATGGCTGGTGAGCTCGCGCAGCTTGCCCTGCATGTAGCCGCCGAGCTCGGCGGCATGCGCGACCAGGCCGCGCTCCTCTATGATCTTGAGGTTTTCCAGCGCAATCGCCGAGCCGACCGGATGGCCGCCGGCGGTGAAGCCGTGGCCGAGCACGCCGATCTTGTTGCTCTCGTCGGCGATCGGCTCGAACATGCGGTCGTTCATCATGATCGCCGACAGCGGGAAATAGCTCGAGGTGATCTGCTTGGAGACCACCATCGCGTCCGGCTTGATGCCATACGTCTCGCAGCCGAACATCTTGCCGGTGCGGCCGAAGCCGCAGATCACCTCGTCGGCGATCAGCAGGATGTCGTACTTGTTCAGGACCTTCTGGATCTTGTCCCAATAGGTCGCCGGCGGCACGACGACGCCGCCCGCCCCCATCACCGGCTCGCCGAAGAAGGCCGCAATCGTCTCCGGCCCTTCCTGCTGGATCAGCGCGTCGAGCTCCTCGGCCCGGCGCGTCGCGAAGGCTTCCTCGCTCTCGCCGGGCGCGCCGTCCTTGTAGAAATGCGGCGAGCCCGTGTGCAGGACGTTCGACAGCGGCAGATCGAACGAACGGTGGTTGTTGGGCAGGCCCGTGAGGCTCGCCGACGCAATTGTGACGCCGTGATAGGCGCGCATGCGGCTGATGATCTTCTTGCGCCGTGACTGGCCGAGCGCGTTGGAGCGGTAGGCGATCAGCTTGAGGACGGTGTCGTTCGCCTCCGAGCCCGAATTGGTGAAGAACACCTTGCTCATCGGCACCGGCGCGAGCGCGACCAGCTTCTCGGCGAGATCGATCGAGGGGCCGTGCGATTTGGCCGAGAAGGTGTGATAGAACGGCAGTGCCTGCATCTGCTTGTGCGCGGCTTCGACCAGTCGCTTCTCGTTGAAGCCGAGCCCGACGCTCCACAGGCCCGCCATCGCCTCGAAATAGCGCTTGCCCGATGCGTCGAACACGTAGGGCCCCTCGCCGCGCTCGATCACCAGCGGACCGGCCTGCTGATGGGCGCGCGCGTTGGTGTAGGCGTGGAGCTGGTAAGCCACATCCCGGGCTTCTTGCGAATTGGGCAGCATGGACATTTGCGGGATCCCTTGCGTCATCACGTGGCCGGCGCGGCCATCATGACTTGGCTATTGCGATGGGGCGGAACTTGCAACGCCAATTCATCGGCAGCAAGCGCTCAGCAGCGATGCACAAAGCCGCACACAAGCCCGCGCTCAGGCAGCGCCGTCGTCATGCCCCTCGTCGTCGGCTGCGGCTTCCCTCACCTCGACCAGCGCCATCGACAGCAGATAGACGGTCGTGGGCAGGCCGACCCGGCGCGCCGCCTCGACGGCACGCGACAGGTCGCTCGCCAGCTGCTTGAGCTCGTCCTCCCGAGACAATGTCCCACCCATACCCCGCCGATCGCGTCCCGCTCAGACCGCGACGGCGCCGCTGGTCCTGATCAGTTCGGCGCTGGATTGGACTGTAGCAAAGCTGGCGATGACATTCACCACCGACTGCTTATAGGCGTCCGCCTCGCCTGTTCCCGGCTGCCGACAGGCCACGGCATCGACGACCACCTGATAGCGGTGGCTGCGGTGGAATCCCTCGACGACGGTGGCCAGGATGGTCTCGTCGAGGGAAAAGCCTGTGACCACGCAACGCACATTGCTGACGCTGGACATGTAGTCGACGAAACGCGACGAGCTGTAGGCCGACGGCAATGGGTGCTCGAACGTCATCTCGCCCGGCCGCGGCCTCGTCTCCGCGATCCAATCGGTCAGCCTGGATGACGGATTGAACCACGCCGCCTGCGCGATGCGCTTCAAATGCATCACCGGCCAGACGTTGCTGCGCCACAGCGTCAGCAATTCCAGGCAGCGCGAGGTGGCGGCGTCGCCATCGAGAATGACGTGGCGACGCCCCGGCGTCAGATATTCGACCTGAAGGTCCGCGCAGACCAGGACCAGCGGATCGTCGTGGAGGGAGACCAGCATCGTTTTGCGCGGAGCTGCACCAGTTTCAGCTGTCGGCGAGTGCGAGGTCCCGCAGCGGCGATGTCACCGCCCGCCCCGCCGAGGCATCGAGCACGCCCGGACGATCCCAATCGCCTTCAGGGCGAATGATCACGTAGGGATCGCTGTCCAGCGTGATCGCGTCCGGCCCCGGCTCGATCTCCAGCAGCATTTCCGTGTAGGAAAAATCCGAGAAAGTGATCTTGCGATTGTGGCCGAGTGGCTTGGCGCCGAAATGAGCCCAGAAATCGACCAGCCGGTCCTGCGCCTGACCATAGATCTTGCGGAACCCCTTGCGCTTCACATAATCGACGCTGGCCTGCACCAGCTTGAACGCGATGCGCGAGCGCCGATATTGGTGACGCACCGCTAGCCGCTCCACCTTGGCGAAGTCGCCGAAGAAGCGCACCCGCAAACAGCCCGCCGGCTCGTTGCCGATGTAGCCGATGAAATGTGCGGCCACCATGTCGTTGCCGTCGAACTCCTCATCGAACGGACAGTCCTGCTCGGCGAGATAGACCGCAGAGCGAATGGCCGTGACCAGCATGAGGTCGTTCGGATCGCGCGCAAGGCGAATGGTGATGGCGCGGGAGTCAGGCTTGGCGAGAGGAATCCTAGTGCCGTGCATCTGAAAAACTCCTTGCTTGGATGATCGCGCCCGGCATGCGCATGGGCTGCCGGTGCCAGGGACGCTCGTAACACCAGAGGTCGGGTTGGAAGCTCGAAATAGACGCGAAGCCCGTTGCCTTCATGATTTCGCGTCCGGCCACGGTTGACGGCTGCGCATAGCAGTCCGCGCCGCGAAACCTTATCTGCCGGAGATGAGCCGCGGCCTTGCCGAGACCGGCGATGCCACGGCCGGTCGCCGCAATCGCCCAGATGTAGATCGCCGAAACATCCTCATGCGCGGAAGCGAGGTGGTGCATCTCGGGCGCCGTCAGACAGATATCGTCGAGCAGCAATGCATCATGCCCGCGATCGCTAAGAAACAGGAAGGCCATGCCACCGAGCAGATGGCCGTTCCGGGTGAACGTCAGGATGCTCTCGGGATCGGAGGCGAAATATTTCGCAAGCTCCATCGCCCCGATCTGCACGCCCGGCACCAGCCGATGCGCCATTTCCGAAAGCGCGGCGATTTCCTCAAATTGCGCGCAACGGACGTCCACGTCGGGGCTCAGCGGCAAGGCATCGAAATCATGCCTTGCGGCAAACGAGCCCCTTTCCATACTCATGTCGTCCCTCTATCGTTCGGGGGTTTTGTACGCCGCTATGGGGAGAAGCTTAGCGGCTGGAGATCAGGAGTATGCAGCAAGTATTGCACCGGGGTGCTGCAATGATGCACCGCTATGAAGAAGCGCTAAATGCGTCCTGGGACGATTTGAAACTTTTTTTAGCCTGCGCGAAATTTAAAAGTTTTCGAAATGCGGCCGAAGAGCTGGGGTTCACCTCCACCACATTGATGCGCCGGATCGACCGGCTCGAAGACAGCATCGGCTGCAAGCTTTTCCTGCGCGACCAGAGCGGGCTCACGCTCAGCGACGAAGGCGCCGCGATGATTGCCGACGTCGCGCATATGGAGCGGCACGCCTTCAACGTCTTCCGCCGCGCCTCGCGCTCCTCGAACGATACGTCGGGCACGGTGCGCGTCGCGGTGACGGAGGGCCCCGGCAATTTCTGGATCCTGCCGCGGCTGATCGACTTCCAGAAGACCTATCGCAAGATCACCGTCGACCTGCGTTGTGCGATGGAACAGGCCGACGTCGCGCGGCTGGAGTCGGACATTGCGATCCAGCTCGAGCCGCCGACAAATCCCGATCTCATCGTCGCCAAGCTCGGCCGGCTGCACATCTATCCCTTCGTCTCCAGGGACTATGCGGACCTCTACGGCGTGCCGGCGACGCTCGCCGATCTGCCGAGCCACCGCATCATCAAGCAGAGCGCGCCGCAGGTCGACGACGGCGCCTATGCTCGCGTGCTCGGATTGAAATCGCTGGAAGGCATCGTCGGGATCAAGACCAATTCGTCCGTCGGCGTGCTTTACGCGGTCGAGCGCGGCGCCGGGATCGGCTTCCTGCCGACGGTGTCGATCGCGCTCGGTGCGCCGCTCGTCGCCGTCGACCTCGGCGTCAGCCACCACGCCGACCTCTGGCTGACCTATCACAAGGAGTTCCGCGCCTCCGAGCGGCACAGGATCGTGGTCGACTGGCTGAAGAAGATCTTCGATCCCAAATCCCATCCCTGCTTCCGCGACGAGTTCATCCATCCGAACGCGCTGGTGCCGATGATGACGGCCGCGCGCGAAGGTTTTGGGTTGACGGGATACGTCGCGGCGACGCCGATGTGATTATTTGAGCATGATCTCTTCGGAAAACCGCTGCACACTCTTCCGGATCATGCTCGCCTTACCACCGATATTCGAAGCCGATCGTGCCCTGGTGCGACGTCAGTTCATTGCGGAACTTGCCGTCGTAATTGACGTAGAGCCGCGCGGTGTTGGTCAGGCTGAGTGACGCCGAGGCGCCGGCGTCCATGCCGTAACGGCTCTCGCCGATGCCGGGGACGATGATGTTCTGGGTGCCGAGGCTGACCTGGACCGAGCCCAGATCCTGATAGAAATTGTCGACGAACTTGCCGTAGGCCGAGAGGTCCAGGATCTTCTGGTCGAAGATGAAGTATCGCCCGATCTCGGCGCCGATCATGACGCGCGCGCGCGCGATCGCGCTCGAGCCGACGTTGAGCGGATCGAGCCCGCCGGCCTCCTGGAACGCCGCGCCGGTGGCCCGCACATATTCGAGCGCGCCCTTGGGCACGATCCGCATCTGGTCCTTGGTCCAGTAATAGCTGATCTCGGTCAGCGCGCCGTCGACCGCAGCGCGATAGCCCGCCGTCGCGAAGCCAAAGCCGGTGTCCCGGCTGGAATGGACTTTGCCGAAACCGTGCACCACCGCAAAGGCCCAGGTCCAGGGTCCCTTGTCGACGGAGCCGTTGAAGCCGATCTGGGTCAGGTCGAGCGTCGCCGACTGCAGCGCGAGCGGCACGTCGATGTCGGTATGGCTCTGGTCGACGGAGAAGCCGAGATTGACACCCGGCGCGACCCGCGCACCGAAACCGGCGACGCCGCCAAACGTCTTGCGCTTGTCGCCGACGAAATCGCCCTGCGGATCGGTCCGGACCGAAACGCCGTAGCCTTCGTACCAGGTGCGGTAGCGCGGATCCTCCGTGCTCACCGAGGCCCCGCCACCGCCGGGGTTGGTGCGGAACGCGCGATTGACGCCGCCGGAGGCCTGGTTGCCGAGGCGCTCCAGGAAGTTCGAGCCGAGATTGAGCGCGCTGTTACCGGCGGACTGGTCGTAATTTGTGGCTGTCGGGACCGGCACCGGGGTCGGCGATGGCGTGGGCGTGGGCGTGGGCGTGGGCGTCGGAGATGCAGTCGGCGTCGGGGTCTGCGCGAAGGCTGATGTCGCCGGAATCATCCCGACGACTGCAAGGGTCATGGCGATTGCCGTCACGATCCAGCGGACACGATCCAGCCCGATCGTCTGCCATATCCTGGTGGGCTGCAAGGCGCAGCGCATGACGACACATCCCAAAGCAAAGTGTTGGCCCGCAAAAATGCAACACGAACGGCGAGCGGGTGCGGCGATTTGTGCTGAACTGCAACGGAGGGTCAACCGTTTGGCATGCTATCGCCGGGGTGATTGCCCCTGATTGTGGTTCTGCGGCCACAGGTCGCAAATTGCAGCGGGGCATCTCTGGCGCGGTCTTGAAAATCGCGCGCGGCTTGCTATCGCGCGATTTTCATGTTGCAATATCGGACACAATCGGAATTGGCCGCTCGGCTGTGCGTTTCGCGACAATGAGACTCGAACAGACTTCCGGAAGCCCGTTTGTGACGTGGCACGCGAAAAGCGGCCGCGTCTTTTTTGTATCTAGCGGAGGAGACTAGCGATGCCACAAAAGGGCACCGTCAAATGGTTCAACCCGACCAAGGGTTATGGGTTCATCAAGCCGAACGGCAGCGACAAGGACGTGTTCGTCCACATCTCGGCCGTCGAGCGTGCTGGACTCTCGACCCTGAATGAGAACCAGGTGGTTGAATACGACCTCGTGGAGAACCGCGGCAAGGCGTCCGCGGAGAACCTCAAGGTCTCCTGATTTCTCTCAAAGCTCAGCGCGAGAGATCATCATGACGTTGCCCCCGGCTCTGCCGGGGGATTTTGTTTGTGGCGCCATCTCCTCATTGCATCTTTTGAATTTCCGGTTATATTTCCGGACATTCGGATCGAGGTGAGCCGTGGCAACCAAATCCCAGCGAAAGGCAACCCGAACCCATCGGCGCCGCGCTGCGGCGCGGGGTCTTGTGCGGGTGGAAGTCCAGGCCGCAAAAAAAGACGCAAGCCTTATCCGTGCTTTGGCCGAAACCCTGCGCGACAAACCCGAGAGAGCCGCTGCACTTCGATCGACGCTTGCCACCGCCCTCCTCAATCCTGGCGTCAGGACGGCGTTTGACGTCTTTGGTTCCGAGCTTCCCGATGAAGCGTTCAGCGGCGTTTTCGATCAGCCACGGGGCGATGGCTGGCGCAAGGTCGACTTGTGAAGTTTCTGATCGATACGAACGTCATTTCAGAAATTCGCAAGCGCGAACGCGCCGACGCCAATGTCATTCGATGGGTTAATCAGACCTCAGCGGAAGACATCGGGACCAGTGTCCTGGTTCTGGCCGAAATTCGTCGGGGCATCGAACTGAAAAGGCGAAGCGATCCGCTCCAGGCGAAATCTCTCGACCGATGGTTTTCGCAGATGAGGATCCGGCTTGCCGATCGGGTTCTTCCAATCGATGAGACCATCGCCGAGACCTGGGCTCTCCTTGGAATTCCGAATCCGCTGCCGCTCATTGACAGCCTTCTCGCAGCCACGGCCAAGGTCCACGGCTTAATCCTAGTGACGCGCAACATTACCGATATTGAATCGACAGGCGTAGCGCTGCTCGATCCGTTTTCAACCCAGTAAGAGTTCGAGGGAACCTTGGTTTGCGAGGAGTTCGCGAGATCTAGATCGAGGACTTTCGAAATTGCGCAAGCGCGTCTTCCCAGGAAGTAGCCGTCGGAAGGTGATGAACACACCCGGCCCGATCGACAAGTATGGGACCGTTTCCGGCAAGTCGGGAACTAGAGTTGCCGGTTTCGATATATTCTCGGGTATTGTAGAAGAATACCCACCCTTCTGCGACCTCAAGGGTCTGCTCAGAAACAAGCGCAAGATCATCGCCGCAGGCAATGCCGATGTTCATCACTTCGGCTTCGGCAAGTGCCATAGCCTGGTCGGGCGACATCAGGTGGTGACCATCGGCGCAACCAGAAAATTCTCCGACGCCGAACTGCCTGTCGTCCTGCACACATCGCCCTCGATCCGAATCTTGCCGGTCGCAAGCAGGCTCAGCGCGGCAGGATAGATGCGGTGCTCGACTTCGAGGATGCGCTCCGACAGCGTCTCCGCCGTGTCGTGATCGCTGACGGGCACGGCGCCCTGCATCACGATCGGGCCAGCATCAGTCTCGGGGATGACGAAATGCACCGTCGCGCCAGACAGCTTGACGCCGGCGCGCAGGGCCTGTCCATGCGGATCGAGGCCCGGGAACGACGGCAGCAGCGACGGATGGATGTTGAGCATCCGCCCGTACCAGGCCTTGGCGAATTCGGCGGTGAACAGACGCATGAAGCCGCCGAGGCAAATCAGCTCGATGCCGTGCTGGTCGAGCGCTCCCTGCAGCACTGCCTCGAAGCCGGCGCGATCCTTGCCGAACGGCTTGCTCTCGATCACCTGCGTTTTCACGCCGGCCGCCTTGGCCCGTTCGAGCCCGGGCGCGTCGGCCTTGTTCGAGATGACGAGCGATATCTCCGCCGGGAAATCCGCGGCAGCCGCTGCCTTGATCAGCGCGGACATGTTGGAACCGCGGCCGGAAATCAGGATAGCGACGCGGCGCTTCATCACAGCGCCAGTCATCAGAGTGCCATGTCGAGATGGCCGTTATAGACGACGCAATGCTCGCCCTCGGCCGGAATCACGGTGCCGAGCTGCGCCACGGTCTCGCCGGCGCCGGTGAAGACCCGCACGACTTCGTCGACTTTCTCAGGCTCGACGATCGCGATCATGCCGATGCCGCAGTTGAAGGTCCTGAGCATTTCGAGCTCGGCGATGCCAGCTTGCGCTGCCAGCCATTTGAACACCGGCAGCACCGGCAGGCGCGCCAGATCGATGCCGACGCCAAGATGTGCCGGCAGCACGCGCGGAATGTTGTCGGTGAAGCCGCCACCGGTGATGTGGGCGAGGCCCTTCACCGCAGCCGTTTCGCGAATCGCGCGCAGGCAGGATTTGACGTAGAGCCGCGTCGGCGTCAGCAGCGCGCCCCCGAGCGTCATGACCGGCGCGAACGGCGCCTGCGCCTCGAAGCCGAGGCCGGACTGTTCCACGATCTTGCGCACCAGCGAGAAGCCGTTGGAGTGCACGCCCGACGAGGCCAGGCCGATCACGGCGTCGCCCGCGGCGATGTCCTTGCGCGGCAACAGCGTGCCCCGCTCGGCGGCGCCGACGGCAAAGCCGCCGAGATCATAATCGCCGTCCTTGTAGAGACCGGGCATTTCGGCGGTCTCGCCGCCGATCAGGGCGCAGCCGGATTCGCGGCAGCCTTCGGCAACGCCGGCGACGATCGCGGCGGTCGCCTCCGGGTCGAGCTTGCCGCAGGCGAAATAGTCGAGGAAGAACAGCGGCTCGGCGCCCTGCACCACGAGGTCGTTGACGCTCATGGCGACTAGGTCGATGCCGATCCCGCCATGCAGGCCGGTCTCGATCGCGATCTTGACCTTGGTGCCGACGCCGTCGGCGGCCGCGACCAGGACGGGGTCCTTGAAGCCGGCCGCCTTGAGGTCGAACAGGCCGCCGAATCCGCCGATCTCGGCGTCGGCGCCGGGCCGTGCGGTGGCACGCACCATCGGCTTGATCAGGTCGACCAGGCGGTTGCCCGCGTCGATATCGACGCCTGAATCGGCGTAAGTGAGGCCGTTTTTGCGGTCGGTCATGCCCGATTTCCAGTGGGTTTGCGGCTGGTTACGTCGAATTCCGGGGACACGCAATGGCAAGCGTGGCGCCCCGCCCTATAGTATGTAGATATCAACCGGTTCAGCCTCCAAGGGGCCGGATTTCGAGGTCAGACCGGGTGCCGGGAAGCGCCGCGTGAGTATTCCGAATATCATTACCCTGGGCCGCATCATGCTGGTCCCGATCATCGTCTGGGCCATCGTGTCGAGCCAAATGGAGGTGGCATTCGCCGTCTTCCTGATCGCCGGCATCAGCGATGCCGTCGATGGCTTCCTGGCCAAGCGCTTCAACATGGCGAGCGAGCTCGGCGCCCTGCTCGATCCGCTCGCCGACAAGGCCCTGCTGGTCTCGATTTACCTGTCGCTCGGCATCTGGGGCGACATCCCACGCTGGATTGTGATCCTGGTGGTGTCGCGCGACATCATGATCGTCACGGCCGTGATCGTGTCCTGGCTGTTCGACAAGCCGGTCGAGATGAAGCCGTCGAAAGTATCCAAGCTAAACACAGCAGCTCAGGTCGCCTACGCGGCCCTGGTGTTGGCCGCGCTTGCCTTCGGCTTCCAGGCGGCGCCCTATGATATGATCCTGATGGGCTTGGTCACGGTGTTCACGCTCTCTTCGGTGTCACTCTATCTCGTCGAGTGGCTACAGCACATGAGCACGATCGACGGCAAATGAGAGCTAGCTGGGAAACGGCCCCGCAAAAGGCCAACTCCCGCCCGATATACCCGAATCTTTTCAAGCAAAGCCGGCGCGCCGGCACGGAGCAAAGCAAGCGTGGCAGGCCGCGTTCATCCCCGACAATTGGCGTTTTCGCTTCCGCACGCGGAGAGCCTCAGCCGGGACAATTTTCTCGAAGGCCCTGCCAATGCTGCCGGCCTTGCCCTGATCGATGGCTGGCCGGAATGGCCGAACCGGGTCATGTGGCTCGCCGGCCCCGAAGGCTCAGGCAAGAGCCATCTCGCCACGATCTGGGCCGAGGAGGCCGGCGCCCGCTCCACCACGGCCAATGCGCTGACCGCAGCCAGCGTCCCCGGCGCGCTCGCGACCGGCGCGCTGGTGGTCGAGGATCTCAAGGCCGGGGATTTTGACGAGCGCGCCCTCTTCCATCTGATGAACCTCGCCCGCGAGGACGGTGCCTATGTGCTGTTCACCGGACGCGAGGCGCCGGCGGCGGTGGAGGTCGAGCTCCGCGACCTCAGGTCCCGGCTTCGGACGATTCCCGTGATTTCACTTGCGCCGCCGGACGACCAGCTGTTCCGCGGCCTGATCGTCAAATTCTGCGCCGACCGCCAGCTCGCCGTGGACGAAAGCGTGGTGAGCTACCTCGCGACCCGGCTGGAGCGGTCGTCGGCCGCCGCCCGGCGCGCCGTGGAGCTGCTCGACGGTGAGGCGCTGCGGCTCGGCCGCCCCGTCACCCGGGCGCTCGCCGCCGAGCTGCTCCGGGACGCCTGACCGCCGAATCCCCTTAGCGCCGCTTGACGCGATGCCGCGGCGGAACATCAATGTCATCGAAACGTCATCGCGCTAACACATGCTCCGGCCGGTTTTGCGCATAAGTCGCAGATTGCGGCGAACTGGATGGACCGACTTCTCATGGACTCCGTGCAAGCAATTGAAACAAAAGAGAAAGCCACGGAAACCGAGGGCCTGCCGCCGATTGCCTCGAGCCCCGAGCGATTCATCAATCGCGAGCTCTCCTGGCTGCATTTCAACCGCCGCGTCCTCGAGGAGTCGGTCAATCCCAGCCACCCCGTGCTGGAGCGGGTGCGATTCCTGTCGATTTCCGCAAATAACCTCGACGAGTTCTTCATGGTCCGCGTCGCCGGCATCAAGGCACAGGTGCGCGAGGGCATCGCTGAACGTGCCCCCGACGGCCTGACGCCCTCCGAGCAGCTCGCGCTGATCAACCGCACCGTCTCCCGGCTCGCCTCCGACCAGCAGGCGATCTGGGCCGATTTGCGCGGCACGCTCGCCGACGTCGGCATCGTGCTGGTCGACGGCAAGGAGGTCACCAAGGCGGAGCGGACCTGGCTCGAGGATTATTTCCTCAACAACGTGTTCCCACTGCTGACGCCATTGGCGATTGATCCGGCCCACCCGTTTCCGTTCATCCCCAGCCTCGGCTTCACCATCGCGCTCCAGCTCACGCGCGCCATCGACGGCAAGCAGATGAACGCGCTGATCCGCATGCCCGGCAAGATCGACCGCTTCATCCGCCTGCCGGGCGACGGCAAGGTGGTGCGCCTGATCTCGCTGGAGCAGGTGACCGGCCTTTTCATCAATCGCCTGTTTCCCGGCTACAATCTCCACGGCCAGGGCGCCTTCCGCATCATCCGCGACTCCGAGCTCGAAATCGAGGAAGAGGCCGAAGACCTCGTCCGCCTGTTCGAGACCGCGCTGAAGCGCCGCCGCCGCGGGTCGGTGATCCGGCTCGAGATCGACGCCAAGATGCCGGAGCAGCTGCGCAGCTTCGTGCAGCACGCGCTCTCGGCGGCCGACGATGAGGTGTTCCTGGTCGACGGCGTGCTCGCCATGAACGAGCTGTCGCAGCTCACCCGTCTCGACCGGCCAGACCTCGAATTCACCCCTTACGTGCCGCGCCATCCCGAGCGCGTGCGCGAGCATGGCGGCGACATCTTTGCCGCGATCCGGCAGAAGGACCTGGTGGTCCATCACCCCTACGAATCCTTCGACGTGGTCGTGCAGTTCCTGCAACAGGCCGCGCGCGATCCTGACGTCGTCGCGATCAAGCAGACGCTCTATCGCACCTCCAACAACTCGCCGATCGTGCGCGCGCTGGCCGAAGCGGCCGAGGCTGGCAAATCCGTCACCGCGCTGATCGAATTGAAGGCGCGCTTCGACGAAGAAGCCAACATCCGCTGGGCGCGCGACCTCGAACGCGCCGGTGTGCAGGTCGTCTACGGCTTCCTCGAGCTGAAGACGCACGCAAAACTCTCGATGGTGGTGCGTCGCGAGGGTGGCAGCCTCACCACTTACGTCCATACCGGCACCGGCAACTATCATCCGGTCACCGCGCGTATTTATACGGACCTCTCCTACTTCACCTCGGAACCGACCATCGGCCGCGACGCCGCGCGCGTGTTCAACTTCATCACGGGCTACGCAGCACCAAGCGATCTGGAAAAGATGGCGGTGTCGCCGCTGACCCTGCGCAAGCGCATCATCGAGCACATCCAGGGCGAGACCGAGCACGTGCGTCACGGCAAGCCCGGCGCGGTCTGGATGAAGATGAATGCGTTGGTCGACCCCGATATCATCGACGCGCTCTACGAGGCGTCACAGGCGGGCGTGCAGGTCGAGCTCGTGGTGCGCGGTATCTGCTGCCTGCGACCCGGCATTCCCGGCCTGTCGGAGAACATCCGTGTCAAGTCGATCATCGGACGCTTCCTGGAACACGGCCGAATCTACTGCTTCGGCATGGGCCAGGGCCTGCCGAGTGCGAAAGCGGCTGTGTATATCTCGTCGGCCGATATGATGCCGCGCAACCTCGACCGCCGCGTCGAGGTGCTGTGTCCGCTGCAAAATCCCACGGTGCATCAGCAGGTTCTCGAGCAGATCATGGTGGCGAATCTGAAGGATAATGAGCAGAGCTGGCAATTGTTGCCGGACGGGTCCTCAACGCGTATGAAGACCGCGAAGGGCGAGGAGCCTTTCAACGTCCACAACTACTTCATGACAAATCCGAGTCTGTCTGGCCGTGGAAAGTCGCTCAAGGAATCCTCGCCGCGTCGTCTCACGCGCCGAAACGAACGCCATCAGTCCTGACCGGAGAGCTTTACCTTGAAACCGCCGCGCAAGCGTGGCGCTAGCGTCGCGGTCATCGACATCGGCTCAAACTCGGTTCGTCTCGTCGTCTACGAGGGACTGACACGGAGCCTGATTCCGATCTTCAACGAGAAGACGCTGTGCGGCCTCGGGCGTGAGGTGCAGAGCACGGGCCTGCTCGCGCCCGACGCCGTCGACAAGGCGCTGACCTCGCTGAAGCGTTTTCGGGCGTTGTGCCGCGTGATGCAGGTCGGCCGCGTGTTTGCGATTGCGACCGCGGCCTGCCGCGACGCATCCAACGGCCCCGACTTCATCGCGAAAGCCGAGCGCATCTGCGCCGTGAAGATCGAGATCCTGTCCGGACCGCGCGAAGCGAAGCTGTCGGCGCTCGGCGTGATCTCGGGCATTCACCGCCCCGACGGCATTGTCGGCGATCTCGGCGGCGGCTCGCTCGAGCTGATCGACGTGCGCGGGAACAGCGTGCGCAGCGGCGTCACCCTGCCGCTCGGCGGCCTCGCGTTGCAGGACCTCGCCCACAAATCGCTGAAGCGCGCCGACCGCATCGTGCGCGAGGCGATCGACGAGGTGCCGCAGTTCGCCGCCGGCCGCGGCCGCACCTTCTACGCGGTCGGCGGCACCTGGCGTGCGCTCGCCCGCATCCACATCATCCAGAGCGGCTATCCGCTCCAGGTGATGCACGGCTATTCGATTCCCGCGGCCGAGGCGCTCGATTTTGCCCGCCGCCTGCGGCGCCTCGCCGCCGTCGACATGCTCGCCGACATCGAGGTCGTCGCCGATGCGCGGCGCCCTCTCCTCACCTACGCGGCGCTGGTGCTCGAGCACATCATCCGGGTCGCAAAACCGAAGACCATCGTATTCTCGACCTTCGGCGTGCGCGAGGGGCTGCTGCACGAGAAGCTGTCCGAGGCGGAGCGCAACAAGGACGGTCTGATCTGCGCTGCCGAAGAGCTGAACCAGCTCTTGTCACGCTCGGCCAAGCACGCCCGCGAGCTGATGGCCTGGACCGATCGCCTGGCACGCGTGGTGAAGCTGCGCGAGACCGAGGAAGATCGCCGCCTGCGCCACACCGCCTGTCTTCTGTCCGACATCGGCTGGCGCGTCCATCCCGACCATCGCGGCGAGCAGACGCTGAGTCTCGTGGTCAACGCCAATTTCGGCGCGATCGACCATCGTGAGCGCGCCTTCGTCGGCCTGTCGGTGTTCTATCGCTATGCCGGCCTGAGCGAGGAGAACCAGCCGCCGCTGACTATGCAGGAACTGCTGACGCCGGCCCAGCTCGAACGCGCCCGCTTGCTGGGCGCCGCGTTCCGTGTCGCGCATCTGATCTCGGCGGCGCGCCCGGGCGTGCTGCCCGCCACGCATTTCCGCAACCAGGGGCGCAATCTGATGCTGGTGTTCGAGCACAGGCTCGGCGACCTCGTCGCCGACCGCGTCGGCAGCCGCTTCAAGCAGCTCGCCCGCCTGATCGCGCGCAGCGGATCGATCGTGCGGCGCTAGTTCACCTCTCCTGCGGGAGAGGTGAAGCACCTCTTCCTCGCAAGATTTTATTCCACCGAGACCTTGGCGTGCTGCTCGGAGGCTTCGAGCGCGGCGTGGCTCAGGCTGCGCCGGCGCCAGATCGAGCCGACCAGCAGCACGACGACGACGCCGAGCGCGGCGCAGAGATATTCGGCGCCACCGCCGCCATGGGCGAATTGCGGCGGGATGTGCAGAGTGCCGAGCATCTTGTCCAGCGAGGCGCCGAACGGACCTTCGGATAGCGTGTGCAGCTTCGGCGCGACGCCGGGATCGGTCGCGATCACCTCGCCCGCGATCCAGCCGAGCAGCGCAGCACCAGCCCAGACCAGGATCGGCAGCTTCGCGAGCAACGCCATGATCAGCGCCGCGCCCGCGACGATCAGGGGCACGCTGATGGCCAGGCCGAGCACCAGCAGCGGCACGCTGCCATTTGCGGCCGCGGCGACCGCAATGACGTTGTCGAGGCTCATCACGATGTCGGCGACGACGACGATCTGCACCGCCTGCCACAGATGCGAGGCCGACTCGACGCCGTCCTCGTCCTCATTTTCCGGCACCAGCAGCTTTGCCGCGATCACGATCAGGGCGAGGCCGCCGACCAGCTTGAGGTACGGCAGCGCCATCAGGCTCGCGACGATGCCGGTGAAGATGATCCGCAGCAGCACCGCGGCGCCGGCGCCGAGCACCATGCCCCACAGCCGGTGCCGCGGCTTCAGGCCGCGGCAGGCAAGCGCGATCACCAGCGCATTGTCGCCGGACAAAAGGATGTTGATCCAGATGATCTTGCCGACCGCAATCCAGAAGGTCGGTTCGGCCATCTCATTGCGGAACTGGGTGAAGAATGCCCCGATCGTGGCGGGATCGAAGATCTGCCAGAGCCAGTTCACAATCAGTCCTTTCGCCCCCGTCGACTTAACTTATCGGCTGACGGCTCAGCCGACGATCTCGTTGCCCGAGAAGAACTGCGCGATCTCGATCGCGGCGGTCTCCGGAGCGTCCGAGCCGTGGGCGGAATTCTCGCCGATCGACTTTGCGTAGAGCTTGCGGATGGTGCCGTCCGCCGCCTTGGACGGATCGGTCGCGCCCATGGCGTCGCGGTATTTGGCGATGGCGTTCTCGCCTTCCAAGACCTGGACGACGACCGGTCCGGACGTCATGAACTCGACGAGTTCGCCGAAGAACGGGCGGGCCTTGTGGACGGCATAGAACGTCTCGGCCTGTTCCTTGGTCATGCGGATGCGCTTCTGCGCGACGATGCGCAGGCCCGCCTTCTCGATCACGGCGTTCACGGCGCCGGTCAGGTTACGCGCGGTCGCGTCGGGCTTGATGATCGAGAAAGTGCGTTCGATGGCCATGATCTTGTCCTTGAAGAGAAAAAGGGTGGTTCGGAGTTGCGGGGGCTTATATCGGCGCCTTCGCGATCCGGCAAGCGACTGCCGAAACGGCCCTCGCAGGCGCTTCGCCGCAGATCGGGATGCCGATTCCAACGTGGATTACAACGATTTCACGCAGATGAACCCAATCTGAAGGCTCCATCAGGGTTTGGTTCAGCCTCGCTGGCATAACGTCAGGTTCATCGAAACCAAAGCCTTCCCCCGAGGCGAACCGTTTCGGCGGCCTTTCCATCGACGCGATAGCCCCGCGCCGGCAGTTTTGAGGAGATCATCATGTTGAGGAAACTTTCGCTCGCTGCAGTCGCCGCGGTCGCGCTGGGTGCCGCGCTGGCTCCCACCTCCGCCTCCGCTCACTGGCATGGCGGTGGCTGGGGCTGGCACGGCGGTGGCGGCTGGCATCACGGCGGCTGGGGCTGGGGCGGACCGCGCTTCTACGCCGCGCCCGTCTCCTACGGTTATGGTGGCTGCTATGTGCGCCGGCTGGTCCCGACCCCCTGGGGACCCCGCTGGCGGCTGATCAACCGCTGCTACTGAGCCCAGCAGCTTCCTGAGGTACCGTTCCCCCCTGCGGTACCTTGCAAGAGAGGCCCCGGCGTTCCCCCCGCCGGGGCCTTGTATTTGGGCAAATACGGCGAATTCATACAATCTTTACTAGAAGGCCAGGTATCCCGACGCCCGACGAAACCATTTTGGGGCCAATGACTTGGTACCGTATCGATACTTCAAAAACACGGAACCCTGCGATGGCTGGCCTTTTTGCCAATGACACCGAACAGATCGACCGGCGCACCAGCCGCTCGATTTGCGATGCCGTGGGCGAGCTGCTTCAGCAGAGCCTTCGTCCTGAGCCCCGGCTCCCGACGCATCTCGAGCAGCTGATGGACGAGTTGAGGAAGCGCGAGCGCGAGTCGCACTAACGAAAAATCGGGTTGCGTTTGATCCCGCCTGCGGTGACAAGGCCGCATGCTCTCCATCACCGACCTCTCCATCCGCCTTGCCGGACGCCTTCTGATCGATAGTAGCTCCGTGCAGATCACGCCCGGCTCGCGCGTCGGCATGGTCGGACGCAATGGCACCGGCAAATCGACGCTGTTCAAGGTGATCCGCGGCGAGCTTGCGGCCGAGCACGGCTCGGTGACGCTGCCGCCGCGCTGGCGCGTGGGAAGCCTGGCGCAGGAAGCCCCAAACGGCCCCGAAAGCCTGATCTCGGTCGTGCTCAAGGCCGACCTCGAGCGCGACGCGCTGCTTCATGAAGCCGAGAGCGCCACCGATCCGCACCGGATCGCCGAGATCCAGACCCGGCTGGTCGACATCGACGCGCATTCGGCCCCAAGCCGCGCCGCCGCGATCCTGTCCGGCCTCGGGTTTTCCGCCGCCGACCAGCTGCGCCCCTGCGCCGAATTCTCCGGCGGGTGGCGTATGCGCGTCGCGCTGGCGGCGACGCTGTTCGCAGCCCCTGACTTGCTGCTGCTCGACGAGCCCACCAACTATCTCGACCTCGAAGGCACGCTGTGGCTCGAGGACCACCTCGCGCATTACCCGCGCACGGTGATCGTGATCAGCCATGACCGCGACCTGCTGGAGAGCTCGGTCGACCAGATCCTGCACCTGGAGCGCGGCAAGCTCACGCTCTACAAGGGCACCTACTCCTCCTTCGAGGAGCAGCGCGCCGCGCGCGAGCTGCTCGATGCCAAGCAGATCAAGCGCCAGGAAGCGGAGCGCGCGCATCTGCAAGCCTTCGTGGATCGATTCAAGGCCAAGGCGTCCAAGGCGCGCCAGGCCCAATCACGCGTCAAGATGCTGGAACGGCTGAAGCCGATCAGGGCGCTGGTGACGGAGGACGTGCGCGAGATCACATTTCCAGCGCCGGAAAAGATCTTGTCGCCGCCGATCATCGCCGTCGACAATGCTTCGGTCGGCTACGATCCGGCAACGCCGGTGCTCAGCCGCGTGACGCTGCGCATCGACAATGACGACCGCATCGCGCTTCTCGGCGCCAACGGCAACGGCAAGTCGACCCTCGTAAAGCTGCTCGCCGCGCGTCTGGCGCCGTTCTCGGGGAAAGTGACCCGCGCGGACAAGCTGTCGATCGCCTATTTCGCGCAGCATCAGCTCGACGAATTGAACGAGGACGCCTCCGCCTACGACCATATCCGCAAGCTGATGGGCGACGCGCCCGAAGCAAAGGTGCGAGCCCGCGCCGGCGCGATCGGCTTCTCCGGCAAGGCGGCCGACACCAAGGCTGGTAAACTCTCGGGCGGCGAGAAGGCGCGGCTGCTGTTGGGGCTTGCGACCTTCTTCGGCCCCAACATGATCATCCTGGACGAGCCGACCAACCATCTCGATATCGACAGCCGCGCCGCGTTGGCCGAGGCGATCAACGATTTTCCTGGCGCGATCATCATGGTCTCCCACGACCGCTATCTGATCGAGGCCTGCGCCGACCAGCTCTGGATCGTCGCCGACCGCACCGTGACCAATTACGACGGCGACCTCGACGAATACCGCCGCCTGGTGCTGTCCTCGCGCAACGGCGAGCCCGCCCCGCGCGAGCGCAGCGCACCGAGCGAGAAGCCGCAGCGACCGAGATCGGACAATCGCGGCTCGCTGAAGAAACGTATCGCGGAAGCCGAGAGCGAGATCGCCCGCGTCAGCGACATCATCGCCAAGATCGACACAGCACTCGCTTTGCCCGACATTTTTACGCGCGATCCCAAGCAGGCCGCGCAGCTCTCAAAGGCCCGCGCGAATGCGGCCGACGCGCTCGCGCGCGCGGAGGAGCAATGGCTCGAGGCGAGCGCGCAATTCGACGAGGCGGCGAGCTAGCCGCAGCAAAAGCTGGAAAACAACCCCATGCACGGTACCGGTGTTATGACACCACACCTTTAAGCATTGAACTGAATGCCTTTTGCGGAGCAGCCGGCTCTGCCGACGCGCTTTCCGAAAATCACGTGAAAAAGGCGTCGAGCTTCTGCAGCAGAAGCTCCGGCGCTTCCTCCGGCAGGTAATGTCCGCAGGGCAGGCTTCCGCCTTGCACGTTGTTCGCTTTGGCGCGCCAGGTATCGAGCACGTCATAGGTCGATCCGACCACGCCCTTTTCGCCCCACAGCACGAGGAGCGGGCAACCGATCCTCTTTTCGAAATCCGCCTCGTCGTGGATCAGGTCGATTCCGGCGGCGGCGCGATAATCCTCGCACACGGCGTGCAGAGTCTCGCGAGTGTAGCACCGCCGGTACTCCTCGAGCGCGACCGGATCGATGGCTCCCGGCGTCTTGTTCTGCTTGTTGATATGGGTCTGAAGATAGAATTCGAGATTGTTGCCGATCAACGTCTCCGGAAGCGGGGCCGGCTGGATGAGGAAGAACCACCACATGTAGCGCGTCGCGAATTCCTTGTTCGCCCTCGCATACATTGTCGCCGTCGGCGCGATGTCGAGCAGGACCGCCCTGGAGACGGCGTCCGGGTGGTCAAGCAGCAGACGATGCAGAACGCGCCCACCGCGATCGTGGCCGACGGCGTGAAAACGGTCGAAACCGAGCGCGCGCATCGATTCGACCTGATCCCGCGCCATCGCGCGCTTGGAATAGGCGATGCTGTCCTTGCCGCCATCAGGCTTGCTCGAGTCGCCATACCCGCGCAGATCGGTCAGCACCACGGTAAAGCGTTCCGCCAACCTGGGCGCGACCTTGTGCCAGCATGCGAGCGTCTGCGGATGGCCATGCAGCAACAGCAGCGGCGGTCCCTCGCCTCTCACGAGTGCGTTGATCTCGGCCCCGCTGGTCTTGATGCGCCTCTGTTGAAATCCCGGCAGTAGCTTCTGAAGCGCACTGCTGTTCATCGCGTTATTCTCCTGTGCGAAGGCGCCTTGCGCCGCGACGAACGAGCCGACGGCTCCCGTTGTCAGCGCCAGTGACACCACATGTCGGCGCGTCAAGCCCGTCGTTGACGGGGTCGATACATCTTGTTCATTGTCGAGCATTGAAAACCTTCCTGGAATATTCGTCCGGCGTGGAGTCCAGCCGTGCAGATCAAGACAACGACTTCATCAGCAGCGTCGCGATCACGATCATGATGGCACCGCCGACGCGCGTTGCGATCTGAGCGAACGCCATCAGACCCATGCGATCGGCTGCTCCGAGAATGGCGACGTCGCCGGTGCCGCCGAGGCCCGAGTGGCAGGCCGTCACGATCGCCGCCTCGACTGGATACATGTTGAGCCACTTGCCGACATAGAAACCTGACGCAATCATAGCCAGCACCGTCGCGGTGCAGATCGCGATGTAGCCCGGGTTGAAGGATGCCGCGAGTTGCTCCCATTTGACCAGCAACGTGCCCATCGCAACCAGGATGGCAAACGTCAGGTTCGTCGACATGAACTTGTTGATCTGATAGGCGCCCAGCTCCATCTCGACAGGCAGGAGCTTGGTCAGCTTCAGGGCCACCGCAGCGATGATCATCATTATCGGACCTGGAATCCCCGTGAATGGCGCCAGGGTCATGCCGAGCACGAAAAGCACGCAAGACAGCACGATTCCTGCGCCAAGCAATCCGAGATCGATCGGTTGGTCGGGTCGCGCCTCGCCAAGAATGTCGTCGTCGCCGGTCTTGACCAGCATGCCCTCACCGTTGAGATCCCGGCGCTTCTCGCCGAGGCGCGCCAGCAGACCTGCGCAGACGATCGCGACGACATTTCCAAGCAGCGCCGCCGGGACCATCTGCGCGACAAGATCGCCCTGCGGCCGCTGCAAAATCTCCGAATAGGCGATGGAGAGCGGCAGCACGCCCTCTGCGAGGCCACCTCCGATGATCGGGATGATGATGAAGAAGAACGTGTCCTTGGGGCCATGGCCGAACAGCAGGCCGATGGCGATGCCGGCTGACACAGCCGCGAGCGTCCCGATCAGAAGCGGAACGAACATGCGTATGAAGCCCTGGACCAGCACACGATAGGCCATACCGAGGATCGATCCTGCAACGAGACAGGCGATGAAGAAATACTGGAAATTTGCCGTACGGAAAGTCGTGGTGATCGCTTTCAGGGCCGCCTCGGGCATCAATCCGTAGCTCACCAGTGCCGCGGGAACGAACAGACAGAGAATCGCAGTTCCGCCGACCTGCTTCAGCACCGGAATGGTCTGACCGAGCTTGCCGAGCAGGAAGCCGAGCAGCATCAGGAGCGAGAGACCGCCGATCACGTCATTGGGCAGCTTGCCGGAATACACAGCAGCCGCACAGACTGCCGCAGCGGCAACGTAGACCCCGATGGGCAACGGACCGATCCTGAGGGCGGCGAGCGTTGCCGGAGTTCTGGTCTGCGACGAAGCGGCCGGCGGCGTAGCTGCGGTTCGGTATGTCGTGTCAGCCAAGAGTCCCTCCACTGTTTTTGTCATATTCGTTGGTGACGCGATCCGGCGCGCGTCGACGTGTTCGATCCGGAGTTCAGAACATCCAGGGGCTGGCCGCGCGATGGCGCGCCTCGAACGCGCGAATGTCGTCGGCATAGACCAGCGTGGCCGCGATGAAGTCGCGGCCAGTCAGAAAGGCCTCCTTCCTCGCCGGCTCGATCTCGAACGGCATCGTGCGGCGGCCTTGATCGAAGCGGATGGTCTGGGCCGCAAGGTCCACGGCGACGTCGTTGCGGCTGCGATCGGCGATGACCGAGGCAAGCTCGGTGACCCTCTCGGGATCGAGCGAGATCGTCAGGAGGCCGTTATTGGCGCAATTGTCGTTGAAGATGCCGGCGAAGCTGGTGCCGATCAGCGCGCGAATACCGAGCTGCTCGAGTCCCCACACCGCATGCTCGCGGCTCGAGCCGCAGCCGAAATTCGGGCCGACGACCAGAAAGCAGGCGTCGCGATAGCCGTCCTGGTTCAAGATGAAATCCGGATTAACCCTCCCGCCGCTGAAGCGCAGCAGGTTGAAAGCTCCCTCGCCCAGGCCGCTGCGGTCCACGCCCTTGAGAAACATCTTTGGCATGATGACGTCGGTATCGACGTTCGGGGCCATCATCGGTGCGGCGACCCCGGCGACTTGGCCGAACGGCGTCATTGGTGTGATCCTCCCAGGAGAGAGCGTACGTCGGTGATGCGGCCGGTGACGGCCGCGGCCGCTACCATGGCCGGGCTCATCAGATGCGTGCGGGCGCCCGGTCCCTGACGCCCCTCGAAGTTGCGGTTGGTCGAGGACGCACACCGCTGTCCCGGGCTCAGCACGTCGTCGTTCATCGCAAGGCACATCGAGCAGCCGGATTGCCGCCATTCGACCCCGGCATCGGTGAACACCTTGGCAAGGCCCTCCGCCTCCGCCTGCGCCCTGACCTGGGTCGAGCCCGGCACCACGATCGCCCGCACGCCCGCCGCGACGCGGCGGCCGCGAAAGATCTCGGCCGCATCGCGCAAGTCTTCGATCCGCGCGTTCGTGCAGGACCCGATGAAAGCGAAGTCGATCGGAACGGATTGAATGGACGTCCCCGGCGTCAGGCCCATATAGCTCAGCGCTCGCATGGCCGCGGCCTTGCGAGCGGGCTCGGCCTGCTGCACGGGATCGGGAACATCGTCGGTCACCGCGATCGCCTGATCGGGGCTGGTGCCCCAGGTCACCAGCGGCGCAACCTCGGAGACGTCGAGCGTCACTTCGCGGTCGAATTTGGCAGATGGATCGGAGGACAGTGCAAGCCAGCTCGTCGCGGCGCGCTCCCACATCTCGCCCTTGGGGGAGCGGGGACGTCCCTTCAGATAGTCCAGCACTTTCTGATCCGGCGCGATCACCACACCGCGCGCCCCCGCTTCGACAATCATGATCGACATGACGATCCGGCCCTCGACGCTCATGTCGGAGACGGCAGGACCACTGAACTCCACGGCATACCCTGTCGCACCGTCGGCGCCGATCCGCCGAATCACCTCCATGACAATGTCCTTCGGCGTCACGCCGAACGGCGCGGCTGTCCCGGACAGGTGGATGCGCATCGTCTTGAGGCGGCGGTAACGCACCGTCGAAGTTGCGAGATAGTGCTCGATGTCGGACGTTCCAATGCCGTAGCCGAGGGCACCGAACGCCCCATAGGCCGTGCTGTGGCTGTCGCCGGCTGCGATCACCATGCCCGGCATGACGAGCCCCTGCTCGGGTGCGACGACATGCTCGATGCCCTGGCGAGGATCCAGAATGTCGAAATATTCGATACCGAAATCCCTGGCGTTCTCGGCGAAATAGTCGACCTGCCGCGTCGCTGCGCTGTCAGGCATCACGCGGACGCGCCGCGCCGCCGTGGGGTTGACGTGGTCAACCACCATCAGCGCCGCCCCGGGATTCCAGACTTTGCGTCCTGCTGCGCGCAGGCCGGCGAAGGCTTGCGGGCTGGTGTATTCGTTCAGGACGGTGCGATCGACATAGAGCAGCACGAGCCCGGCAGCGTCGAGATTGCGGACGACATGGGCGTCCACCAGCTTGTCGTACAGCGTGCGCGCGGCCATTGCGCTCCCTCCGGAGAAATCACGCTGCACGGTGCCGCCCGCGGCACTGGAAATCCAATGTCGTGTTCTGATATCGTTATGCAAACTATGCATAAGCACATTCTAATTGTCAGGAGGCCGTGCGATGGAGATCAACTGGCTGCACGATTTCATCGCGGTGGCGACCACGCGCAGCTTCTCGCGCGCGGCCGAGCAGCGCAATTGCTCGCAGCCCGCGCTGAGCCGCAGGATCCAGGCCCTCGAGGTCTGGACCGGCGCACCGTTGCTGGACCGCACCACGCACAGCGTCAATCTCACGCCGGCGGGCGAAGGTTTTCGCGAGATTGCCGAGGACGTCCTGCGCCGGCTCGCCGCCGGTCGGCTGGACGCTCAGGAACGGGCGCGCGGCGCATCCGACGTGCTGAAGTTCGCCTCGACCAACGCGCTGTCGCTGACCTTCTTTCCCGATTGGCTGCGCGGCATCGAGACCAAGCTGTCGTTCGTTCCAAACGTGCAGCTCGTCGCCAATCACATGGAGGCCTGCGAACGCATCCTGGTGGCGGGCGATGCGCATTTCCTGCTCTGCCATTACCATCCAGCGGCGGCTACTTCGCTGGCGCCGTCGCATTTCCGCTCGCTGCATGTCGGCGACGACAGGCTTATTCCGGCATCGGTGCCGGTTTCAGGTCGAAGCCATAAGCCGCGTTTCAAGCTCCCGGGCACGCGAGCCGCGCCGGTGCCCTACCTGAGCTTCCGCCCTGAATCGGGCATGGGACGAATCCTCGAAGCAGTGCGCGCGACGTCGCCGCTGGACGCGCATCTGCGCCCAACCTTCACCTCGCATTTGGCGAAGCTGCTCGTGACAATGGTCCAGGCCGGTCGCGGCATGGCGTGGCTCCCGGAAAGCCTGATTGCAGATCAACTCGCCTCGGGCGAGATCGTGGCGGCCGGGGGGCAGGAATGGTGCGTGCCGATCGAGATCCACGTGTTCCGGCCGAAGCTTCGCCTGGCCCGAGCGGCGGAGGCGTTCTGGCATCACATCGCAAAAAGCGGTCGTCGGGTCTGACGCGGACCAATTGCCGCAGCGTCCGAAGTCGGACAATCGCGGCTCGCTGAAGAAGCGCATTGCGGAAGCGGAGGCCGAAATCGCCCGCGTCACCGAGATCATCGCCAAGATCGACACGGCGCTTGCCCTGCCCGATATCTTCACCCGCGATCCCAATTAGGCCGCCCAACTGTCGAAGGCCCGCGCCAATGCGTCCGATGCGCTGGCGCGCGCGGAGGAGCAATAGCTCGAGGCGAGCGCGCAGTTCGACGAGGCGGCGGGCTGATAGAGGAACCCGGGGACGGTAGCCGCGGATTCAGCACGCCTTACTTTACCGTGCAGGCCCCCGCATCGAGGCGGGCTGCCCCGGCAATTTCAGCTTTGGCCCGACTTCGGTCAGCTTGCCGCCGGCGAGTGCAAACACCTGCAAGTCCTTGTCGATGTAGTTGCCTACATAGAGGTAATCGCTATTCGGGCTATAGACGACGCCCTCCGGCAGGCCACCGAGCGGCGCACGGGCGGTGACCGTCAGCTTGCCACCCTCGCCGATCGACATCAGAGCCAGTTCGCCGGTCTTGGTCTTGAACCAGTCGCTGTCCTTGGCGGGGGTGCCGAGCAGCAGTGGGGCAGCTGCAGTCTTGCCGTCAGGCGCGATGGCAAAACCTTCCGGTCCTATGCCGGGGCTCATGACGTCGACAACGTGGGGATGCGGCCCCGTCGCTTCGATGATCACCTCGGCATCGGCGTTGTTCTTCCCTGCACCGGTGTTCGAGGCGATGACGAATTTGCCATCAGGCGTGAAGTCGATGTTGTAGGGATTGAATGCCGATGGAATGTCCAGCGACTTGTCGTAGGCGACCTTCTCACCATCGATGGACAGCACACCGATCCTGTTCGCGAGGTTCAGGCAGACGAAAGCGCGCTTGCCATCGGGTGCGATGACCACCGCCGCAGCCTGCTGCTCTACAGGCACCTCGGCGATCGCCTTGACCGTCAAACCCTGGATCGAGACAACAGTGACACTTTTGCCGTCTCGATTGGCAATCAGCGCGAGGTCGCCCTTCTTTGAGATCGACAGGCCGGACGGCTGCCGCCCGACGGTGACCGTATCGATCAACTTTGGCGGCTCTGCCGTGAGATCTATCACGTAGAGCTTGTCATCCGGGACCGCCTTCCAGGAATTTCCCTCCTGAACGTGAATCACGGAATTCGCGACCAGGCCCAGCTTGCCATCTGGCGTGATTTGCAGGTTCGTGGGCGGGCCAAGAAGGGAGTTCGTCAGCGGCAGGCTGGCGCGAATCCTGGGCTTGGCAGGGTCTGAGATATCGACCACAAGCACCGCGTCGTTCGCTGGGGCGCCGTTGGTCTGACCTTCCGGGCCATAGGTAATCTTGCTATCAAGGCCTATCAGCATGTCATTGGTTCCGGCGATCGCCGAGCCGCTGGCCGTGAGGAAAACCAGGCACGTCGCGCAAAAAGCACTGCGTAAATCCATGATGCGTTTCCTAATCCCGGCTCATTTCTGGACGAGCCTGTTCTTCCACCGTACCTCGCAGCCTTTATGGCCCGCAACCCATACCACTCGGACGCCGCGGAAACTTTCGAGCCGCGCGAAATCGGTTATTCGATCACCCGATCAGCGCGCGAGCAATCGGAAAATGTTCGAGCCCGTAAATTGGCTGCAGCATGTCGCGCACGGTTCGGCTCCGTGCTACGAAACAAGGACTGGCCTTTTCGGCCCGAAGGATATTTGCACAGGTAGTGTGTGAGGGAAGATCCGAGATGTCGTCACCCGAACCGATCAAATTCATCGACGGTGCCGCTTACGAGCGCTTCATGGCGCCCTGGAGCCGGTCGGCCGGAAGTCTCTTCCTCGATTGGCTGGCGCCGCGCCCGGGGTTGACCTGGGCGGACATCGGTGCCGGCAATGGCGCGTTCACCGAGCTCCTGCTTGCGAAGTCCGCCCCTTCGTCCGTTTGCGCGATCGATCCTTCCGACGCACAGATCGCGACTGCGCGCCAAAAAATATCGGCAAAGCAGGTCGAGCTTTCGATTGGCGATGCGATGGCGCTTCCCTACGACGCCAACCGCTTCGACGTCGCGGTGATGGCGCTGGTGCTGTTCTTCGTCCCCGACCCGCGCAAAGGCGCCGCGGAAATGGTCCGCGTCACCAGGCCCGGCGGTACGGTCGCGTCCTACACATGGGACATCCTGCGCGGCGGCACGCCGTCGCAGCCCCTGTGGGAGGAGATGGATGCACTCGGCAAACCGGGCGCGCGCCCGCCGAGTGCGGATATCTCACGCTTCGAAGCGCTGAAAGCACTTTGGGCGGAACTCGGTCTCCGCGAGGTCGAAACCCGCGAGTTGGTCGTCGAGCGGACCTTCGCGGACTTCGACGACTACTGGCTCTCCATGGTCGTCAGCAGTCCGAGCGGCGTGCTGGGAAAGCTGTCGGACGCGGAGAGCGCGGAGCTGAAACGCCGCCTGCAGGCGCGACTGCCGGCAAGCGCGACCGGTGAGATCACGGTTCACGCCTGGGCGACGGCGATCAAGGGACGAAAGGCCGCTTGACGCGCGCTGCCTTCCGCTCGCACGAATTCGTTTACGTCGCCGCCTTTTTCTTCGCCTTCGGCTTCACCGCTTTCGGCGTCGGCTGCGGCTCGGGATTGCCTTCGATCGCGGACAGGCGTCCGGAGGTGAAGGTGTAGATGCCGGCGCGCGGGCCCGTGGTCCAAGTGACCACCGCGACGCGACGGCCCGCCGCATCGCTGGAGAGATTGACGGTCGAGGGCGCGCCGATGCCGCGCACTACGTCGCATTCGGTGTGGCCGAGCGCGACCGTGCCACCCATCGGCGCGGGCGCCGTGGTCGAGGCATTGGCGTCGGAAGGTCCGGCCGGCGGTGCCATGCCGGGGCAAGCGCCGTCGGCGCTGACGTAATCCTCAGGACCGACGGGCTTGTCGGGGGTCAGCGGCGGCGATTCGATCGATATGTTCTTGATGAACAGGCGGCTCGGCTTGTTGAACCATTCCGCGTCCTTCGACAGCAGATCGGCCCCGCCCGAGCACCCCGCGATCAGCGGCGCGACAGCGGCCAACACAACCATCAGCGACTTTGGAAGCTTTTGATGTCGCACGATAAACTAAATTCCCCACGTCAAGGAGCAGCCCTAAGCGATTGTCCCAACATCACTTTGCGGCACGAAGGTGGCCGAAACCAGTCTGTCCGAGAAAGTCCAAATTATCATTAATTGCAAGCAGTCGCTAATTCCGCCGCTGCCACCGGCCCCGTTCGTCCGCCTGCCAATAGGTGACCTCAAATCCGCGCGTCTTGCAATCCGTCCAATTGCTGCGAGCTACCGCCAGTGCGTCCGGATCGTCGCCATTGAACAGCAGCACCATGCGTTCATAGGCCTGCGCGTCCTCGGGCATCACGGCGTTGTCGACCAGGAAGCGCACATGGGCGCCGTTCGGATTGTCCGCCTCGATCACCAGCACGATCGGCTGCTCGGCCACATCGTTCACGCGCCATGTCGCGTGCGGCAGGAAGGAATCGTCGCGATAGGTCCATAAATGCGCGTCGAGCGCATCGGCGCGCTCCGGCGAAGTCGATTGCACGACGACGCGCCAGCCGCGTTCGAGCGATTTCTCGAGAAGCGGTGGCAAGACGTTCTCAACCGTCATGTTTTGCAGATGGTAGAAAAGGACTTCTGTCATGTCGCGTCATTTGCGCTCGTAATGATCCGCCACCAGACGATCCAGCAGCCGGACGCCGTAGCCGGAACCCCAGCTCTGGTTGATATCGGTCTTCGGCGCGCCCATCGCGGTGCCGGCGATGTCGAGGTGCGCCCAGGGCGTGCCGTCGACGAAGCGCTGCAGGAACTGCGCTGCGGTGATCGAGCCGCCGTGACGACCGCCGGTGTTCTTCATGTCGGCGAACTGGGAATCGATCAGCTTGTCGTATTCGGGGCCCAGCGGCAGGCGCCAGACTTTCTCGCCGCTCTCGATGCCGGCCGCGAGCAGGCGCTCGGCGAGCTCGTCATTGTTGGAGAAGATGCCGGCGTGATCGGTGCCGAGCGCGACCACGATCGCGCCGGTCAGCGTCGCCAGATCCACCATGAATTTCGGCTTGGTCTTCTTGGCCACGTACCAGAGCACATCGGCCAACACGAGGCGGCCTTCCGCGTCGGTGTTGATGATCTCGATGGTCTGGCCCGACATCGAGGTGACGATGTCACCCGGCCGCTGCGCGTTGCCGTCGGGCATGTTCTCGACAAGGCCGATCGCGCCAACGGCATTGACCTTGGCCTTGCGGGCCGCGAGCGCGTGCATCAGGCCGACGACGCAGGCGGCGCCCCCCATGTCGCCCTTCATGTCCTCCATGCTGCCGGCCGGCTTGATCGAAATGCCGCCGGTGTCGAAGCAGACACCCTTGCCGACGAAGGCGACCGGCGCCTCGCCCTTCTTGCCGCCGTCCCAGCGCATGATCACGGTGCGGCTCGGCCGGGCCGAGCCCTGGCCGACGCCGAGCAGCGCGCCCATGCCAAGCTTCTGCATCGCCTTGACGTCGAGCACCTCGATCTTGACGCCGAGCTTCTTCAGCTGGCTGGCGCGGCGCGCGAACTCCTCGGGGAAGAGCACGTTCGGCGGCTCGTTGACGAGATCGCGCGCGATGATGACGCCGTCGACGACTGCGCCGGCCGACGCAAAGGCCTTCTTCGCCGTGGCCGCATCGCCGACCGCCAGCGAGACGTCGGCGCGCAAGGTGCCCTCCTCGCCGTCCTTCTTCCTGGTCTTGTAGCGGTCGAACTTGTAGGCACGCAGCCGCAGGCCCGTGGCGATCGCAACCGCCTGCTCGCTGGTCATGGCACCGGTCGTCAGTTCCGCCATGATGGTCATGGCAGCGGCTCCTGCCTTGAGCTTGCTGGCGGCCATGCCGCCGAATTTGAGGAAGTCATTGCCCTTCAGGGCCGATTCCTTGCCGGTCCCGATCACGATCAGGCGCGCGGCCTTCAGGCCCTCGGGTGCCAGGATGTCCAGGGCAGTCCCGGTTTTGCCTTTGAACGACGCGGCGGCCGCTGCCCGCTTTACGAGCTCGGCTGCCCCGCCGAGCGCCTTGGCCGTCGCCGGCCCGACCTTCAGAGCATCGTCACAGAACACGATCAGGATGCCACGGGCGGCACTGGCCAACGGGACGAAGCCGACCTTGATGGCATCGGACATGGGTAACTCCTCGAAAACATGGGGCTTTTGCCAATCATGGGGACCGGCCGAGAGCCGGATCTGAACGGCGATTCACTGGTCTCGTCCCACTATGGGCGAGAAGCGCGCTCAATGCCAAGCACCGCCCGTGGCAGGGACGCCACAACGAGCGAAATATTAACCATATGTTGAGGGTGCCATGGGTCGGCCATTTTGTTGACGGATCAAAGGGATGGTAGTGAGAAAGTGAGTCTCCGGAAGAGCTGCCTGGCCGACCTTGGGGATCCCCTGTCAGGGGATTGGTTGGACAGACCGAATTCCGGTGCGCGCGTTGGGGCTTTGGTGGGATTCGTGCGGTAGCGCATGGGGTCAATCGACAGGTATATTTTCCGCACGACGCTGGCGTCGTTTGCGCTCGTCCTGGTTAGCCTCACCGGCGTGATCTGGATTACGCAGGCGTTGCGCGGCATCGACCTGATGACGAGCCAGGGTCAGACCATCATGACCTTCCTCGGCATCACCAGCCTCGTGATCCCGGCGCTGGTGCTGATCATCTCGCCGATCGCGCTGATGATCGCGATCTCGCACACGCTGAACAAGCTCGCGACCGATTCCGAGATCATCGTGATGAATGCCGCCGGCTTCTCGCCGTTCCGGCTGTTCTACCCGTTCTTCTACGCCACCTGCGTGGTGGCGCTGCTGGTCGCCTTCATCGCCGCCTATCTCGCGCCCGATGGTATGCGGCGGATCAAGCAGTGGGACGCCGAAATCACCGCCGACGTGCTCACCAACATCCTCCAGCCGGGCCGCTTCGCCCAGCTCGACAAGAATCTCACGATCCGGATTCGCGAGCGGCTGCCCGGCGGCATCCTCGCCGGCATCTTCATCGACGATCGCCGCGATCCGAATGAGCGCGTCTCGATCGTCGCCGAGCACGGCGAGGTCGTGAAGAACGAGAACGGATCGTTCCTGGTGCTCAAGGACGGCAACCTCCAGCGCTTCGAGGCGGGCAAGCGCGACCCTGCGCTGGTGGCGTTCGGCCGCTACGGCTTCGACATGTCGAAGTTCGGCAACCAGGGCCACGACGTCACCCTCGGCATTCGCGAGCGTTATCTCTGGGAATTGTTCTCGCCGTCCGAGGACGACCCCGTCTACAAGCAGATCCCCGGGCAGTTCCGCTCGGCGCTGCATGACAGCCTGCTGGCGCCGATCTATCCCTTCGCCTTTGCCGTGCTGACCTTCGCCTTCCTCGGCGCGCCGCGCACCACCCGCCAGAGCCGCAACTTCTCGATCGGCTCCTCGATCCTCGCCGTGTTCGGCCTGCGCATGGCCGGCTTCGCCTGTTCGGTCATGGCCGTGAAATCGTCGAGCCCGGTGCTGGCCCAGTACGTCATGGTGCTCGGGGCCGTCGGCGTCGGGCTGTGGATGATCATCGGCGGCATCGTGGTCGAGCCCCCGCCCGGCCTGATGGAAGCCATCAACAGGTCGAACGCGCGCATCGCGCGGCTGTTCGGACGGCCGGCCACCGCATGAGCATGCTCACCAACACGCTCGGGCGCTATTTCGCCGGCCGCTTCGTGGTCGCCGCACTCGGCGTGTTCGCGAGCATTTTCCTGCTGCTGGTGCTGGTCGACTACATCGAGATGGTGCGCAAGACCTCAGGGCTCGCATCCGCCTCCGCGATCATGGTGGCCGAGACCTCATTGTTCCGGGTGCCGCAACTGCTGGAGAAGCTGACGCCGTTCTGCATGCTGATCGGCGCCATGATCTGCTATCTCGACCTCTCCCGCCGGCTCGAGCTCGTGGTCGCGCGCGCCGCCGGCATCTCGGCCTGGCAAATTGTTGCGCCGGCGCTCGGCAGCGCGCTGCTGATCGGGGTGATCGCCACCGTCGCCTACAATCCGACATCGGCGAATCTACGCGAGCTCTCCAAGCGCATGGAAGCGGAGCTGTTCGGCTCGGCGCCCGGCGGCGGCATCCAGGATGCCTCGGGCTTCTGGCTCAACCAGGTGACCAGTGACGGCCAGATCATCGTCAACGCCGCACGCAGCGAGCAGCAGGGCGTCCGGCTGACGGGACTGACGCTGTTCCGGTTTGACACAGAGCAGCATTTCAAGGAGCGGGTCGAGGCGCGCGAGGCGACGCTCGAGGCCGGCCACTGGTTGTTCAAGGGCGTGCGCCGCTTCTCGCTCGATGCCCCGCCGGTCGACCAGGCCAGCCTCGAGATTCCGACGACACTGACCGAAGCGCAGGTCCGCAACAGCTTTTCCACACCCGAGACTGTGTCCTTTTGGCAACTACCGAGCTACATCCGCTCATCGGAGAGCTCGGGGTTCGCGACAGCCGGATATCGACTCCAGTATCACAAGCTGCTGGCACAGCCGTTTTTGCTCGCCGCCATGGTGATGCTCGCGGCTTCCGTGTCGCTGCGCTTCTTCCGGATGGGCGGCGTACAGAAGATGGTTTTGAGTGGCGTGGGCGCAGGCTTTCTGCTCTACGTTTTGTCGAAAGTGACTGAAGACTTGAGCAAGGCTGAGTTGATGCATCCGATCGCTGCGGCGTGGTTGCCCGCGGTGGTGGGCGGCCTCACCGGCTTTTTGGCCTTGCTGTATCAGGAGGACGGATAGTGACGGCCGTCCGCCGAGGACACGTATCTGGTTTGGCGTTGCGCACCCCTGTGCGCGCGAACGGGTACGGCTTGTCTGTCCGCAGGCTCCTGCTTGCCCTGATCGCGACCGTATCGCTCGCCGGCATGATCGATCTTGCCGCGGTGACGCCGGCGGCCGCCCAGAGCTACACCTACAATCCGCGGCCACCACGCCCGACGCCGCCGAAGGCAGCCAATGACGGGCAGATGCTCGTGCAGGCGACTGAGGTCGACTACGACTACAACAATTCGCGCGTCTCCGCGGTCGGCAACGTCCAGCTGTTCTACAACGGCACCAGCGTCGAGGCCGACCGGGTCATCTACGACCAGAAGACCAAGCGGCTCCATGCCGAAGGCAACATCCGCATGACGGATGCCGACGGCAAGATCACCTATGCCGAGATCCTGGATCTCTCCGACGACTACCGCGACGGCTTCGTCGATTCGCTGCGGGTGGACACCGCTGACCAGACCCGCATGGCCGCGACCCGCGCCGACCGCTCCTCCGGCAACTACACGGTGTTCGAGAACGGCGTCTACACGGCCTGCGCGCCGTGTAAGGACGATCCGAAGAAGCCCCCGCTCTGGCAGGTCAAGGGGGCCCGCATCATTCACGACCAGCAGGAGAAGATGCTGTATTTCGAGACGGCGCAGCTCGAGTTCTTCGGCGTGCCGATCGCCTACATGCCCTATTTCTCGACGCCCGACCCGACCGTGAAGCGCAAGACCGGCTTCCTGATGCCGGGCTTTACCTCGAACACGCCGTTCGGCTACGGCGTCGAAGTTCCGTTCTACTGGGCGATCGCACCTGACATGGATGCGACCTTCAGCCCGCGCATCACCTCCAAGCAGGGCGTGCTGTTCCAGGCCGAGTTCCGTCAGCGCCTGATGGACGGCGCCTACCAGGTCCGCGTCTACGGCATCGATCAGCTCGATCCGGGCGCGCTTGCCGGCCAGCCAGGCGACCGCCAGTTCCGCGGCGCCGTCGACACCAAGGGTCAGTTCGCGCTGAACGACAAATGGGTCTGGGGCTGGGACGGCGTCGTCATGTCCGACTACTACTTCTTCTCGGACTATCGGTTGTCGCAGTACCGCGATCCGCTGGGCTCGTTCCTGTACTTGCCGACCGATGCGCTCTCGCAGCTCTATCTGACCGGCGTCGGCAATCGCAGCTTCTTCGACGCGCGCACGATGTACTGGCTGAGCTACTCGGGTAACCAGCAGCAGGTGCCGGTCGTCTATCCCGTGATCGACTACTCGAACGTGATCAACTATCCGATCTTCGGCGGCGAGGTTTCGTACAAGACCAATTTCGTCAACCTGACCCGCAACGACGCGGCGTTCGATCCGATCACGACGGCGGCCAACACCAACGGCCTGTGCACGGCGACCTCGGCCGATCCGCTCGCGCGCACGCCGTCGCAGTGCCTGCTGCGCGGCTTCCCCGGCACCTACACCCGCCTGACGGCGGAGGCGCAGTGGCGCAAGTCCTTCACCGATCCGCTCGGCGAGATCTGGACGCCGTTCGCCATCCTGCGCGCCGACGCGATCAACTCAGACGTCTCCAACCAGCCGGGCGTATCGAACTACCTGCCCGTGGGCGACACCCAGGCGTTCCGCCTGATGCCGACCGTCGGCCTCGAATATCGCTATCCCTTCATCAACGTTCAGCCCTGGGGCTCGACCACCATCGAGCCGATCGCGCAGATCATCATCCGCCCGAACGAGACCTATGCAGGCAAGCTTCCGAACGAAGATGCGCAGAGCATGGTGTTCGACGCCTCGAACCTGTTCAGCGTCGACAAGTTCTCCGGCTACGATCGCGTCGAGGGCGGCGGGCGCGCCAATGTCGGCGTGCAGTCGACCACGCAGTTCGACAAGGGCGGCGCCGTCAAGGTGCTGTTCGGCCAGTCCTACCAGCTGTTCGGCATGAACTCCTACGCGGTGCAGGACTCCATCAATACCGGCCTCGATTCCGGCCTCGACAAGCCGCGTTCGGATTACGTGGCGAGCGCCGCCTACTCGCCGAACAGCACCTATACGTTCAGCGTCCGCTCCCGCATGGACGAGCAGACCTGGAACGTCCAGCGCTTCGAGGCGGAAGGCCGCGCCAACTTCAATCGCTGGTCGGTCAGCGTAATGTACGGCAATTACGCGGCGCAGCCGGAACTCGGCTACCTGACCCGCCGCGAGGGCATCCTGACCTCAGGCTCGATTAAGGTCGCGACCAATTGGGTGGTGACGGGCTCGGCGCGCTGGGATCTCGAGGCCAACAAGATCAACCAATATGTGCTCGGCGCGGGCTATGTCGACGATTGCTTTGTGCTCGGCGTGAACTATGTCACTTCGTATAGTTATTCTGCGGGCTCGACGCCGCCCGTGCTGAATCACGCGTTCATGTTCCAGATCGGTCTGCGCACGCTGGCGACCACGTCGACGACCAGTAGTTCCGGCGGCGGCCTCCAGTGATCGGTCTGAAGGTGCCGGCCGCCTGTTCCCGATCGCAGGTTCTTCGCGGCTGACATGCGAGCGACAACCATGACGACCCGATTGCCTGTCTTCCGCCTCCCCCTCCTGGTGCTGGGCGCCGTGCTGGCCTGCGCACTGGCTCTCGCCGGCGCACCCGCGCGCGCGCAGAACATCGTCGTCATGGTCAACGGCGATCCCATCACCGATTTCGACATCGAGCAGCGCTCCAAGCTCGACACGCTGACGACGCAGAAGACCCCGAGCCGGCAGGACGTCATCAACACGCTGATCGACGACAAGATCAAGTTGAAGGAAGGCAAGAAATACGGCGTCGATCCCACCGTTTCCGACATCAACCAGTCTTACGAGGGCATGGCGCAACGCATGCGCATCTCGATCGATCAGCTCACCAAATCGCTCGAGAGCAAGGGCGTGCGTCCTGAAACTCTCAAGAGCCGCATGAAGTCCGAGATGGTCTGGACCAGCCTCGTGCGCGGCCGCTTCAAGGAGAAGCTATTGATCGGCGAGAAGGACGTCGCCGACAAGGTGCGGGAAGGCGGCGACGAGAAGCTGCAGATCGAGGGCACCGAATACAAGATGCAGCCGATCGTGCTGATCGTGCCGCGCGGCTCGTCTGCCGCCTTCCAGGAGACGCGGATGAAGGAAGCCGAGCAATATCGCTCGCGTGTCGGAAGCTGCGAGGAAGCCAATTCGCTGTTCCGTTCGACGCCGAACGCCACCATCCGCGACAGCGTCACCAAGACCACCGCCGACCTGCCCGAGGCGCTGCGCAAGGTGCTCGACGACACCCCGATCGGCCACCTCACGGCACCCGAAGTGACCAAGGCCGGCATCGAGATGGTCGTGCTGTGCTCGCGCAAGCCGACCACGATCGACACGCCGAAGAAGCGCGAGATCCGCGAGAAGATGTATACGGAGAAGTACGAGAAAACTCAGAAGGCCTATCTCGACGAGCTCCGCAAAGCGGCGATGATCGAATATCGCAACCACTGATGGCCGTTCCCGCAAAGCCCCTCGCGCTGACGCTCGGAGAGCCTGCCGGGATCGGCCCCGACATCACCATCGCAGCGTGGCTCAGGCGCCATGAGCTCGGCCTTCCCGCCTTCTATTTGCTCGGCGACGAAGCCCTGATCGCGCAGCGCGCCAAGACGCTTGTTACGACGCTGGGCGCCGAGATCAGGATCGCCGCGGTGAGCCCGGGCGAAGCCGAGACCGCCTTTGCCGAGGCCCTGCCCGTGGTTGCGACCGGCGAGCGCGCCACCGCGGCGCCCGGCAAGCCCGACGCTTCGAGTGCACCGGCCGCGCTTGCCTCGATCCGCCAGGCGGTCAGCGACGTCCGCGCCGGCCGCGCCGGCGCCGTCGTCACCAACCCGATCGCCAAGAGCGTGCTCTACCGGGCGGGCTTCCGTCATCCCGGCCACACCGAATTCCTCGCCGAGCTCGCGGCCACCGATGCCAGCGTGCCGCAGCCGGTGATGATGCTGTGGTCGCCGCGGCTCGCCGTGGTGCCGGTGACGATCCACGTTTCCTTGCGTGAAGCCCTCAGCCAGCTCACGAACGAACTGATCGTCTCGACCGTGCGCATCGTCGCAACCGAGCTCACATCCCGCTTCGGCATTGCGCAACCGCGGATCGCGATCTCAGGCCTCAATCCGCATGCCGGCGAGGACGGCTCGCTCGGCCACGAGGAGCAGACCGTGATCGCGCCGGCGCTTAACGTCCTGCGCAATGACGGCATCGACGTCAGGGGACCGCTGCCCGCCGACACCATGTTCCACGAAGCCGCGCGAAACACCTATGACTGCGCGGTCTGCATGTATCATGACCAGGCGCTGATCCCGATCAAGACGGTGGCGTTCGACGACGCGGTCAATGTCACGCTCGGCCTGCCCTTCATTCGCACCTCGCCCGATCACGGCACCGCCTTCGACATCGCCGGCACCGGCAAGGCCAATCCGGCAAGCCTGATCGCGGCGCTCAAGCTTGCCAGCCGCATGGCGGCTGCAAACAGCTGATGAGCGCGATCGACGACCTCCCGCCGCTTCGCGAGGTCATTCGCCAGCACGCCCTGTCGGCCCGCAAATCGCTGGGCCAGAATTTTCTGCTCGATCTCAATCTCACCGCGCGCATCGCCCGCGCCGCAGCACCGCTGGAAGACAGCACCATCGTCGAGATCGGCCCGGGCCCGGGCGGGCTGACACGCGCGCTGCTCGCGCTCGGCGCCAGGCGCGTCATCGCGATTGAGCATGACGAGCGCGCGATCCCGGCGCTGAATGATATTGCCGCGCGCTATCCCGGCCGGCTCGAGATCGTGCATGGCGATGCCATGAGCTTCGATCCGCGCCCGCTGCTTGGCGGAGACCGCGCGAAGATCGTCGCCAACCTGCCCTACAACATCGCGACGCAATTGCTGATCAACTGGCTCACCACCGCGCCCTGGCCGCCCTGGTACGACATGATGGTGCTGATGTTTCAGCGCGAGGTCGGCGAGCGCATCGTCGCGCGTGAGGACGAGGAGGCCTATGGCCGGCTCGGCGTGCTCGCCAATTGGCGCTGCGAGACAAAGATCCTGTTCGACATTTCGCCGTCCGCCTTCGTGCCGCCGCCGAAGGTAACCTCCTCCGTCGTGCGCCTGGTGCCGCGGGCGGAGCCTCTGCCCTGCGATCGCAAGATGCTCGAACAGGTCGCGGCCGCGGCCTTCGGCCAGCGCCGGAAAATGCTGCGCCAGAGCCTGAAATCGCTCGGCGTCGATCCCGCGCTGCTTGCGGCAGCCGCCGGCGTCGATGCGACGCGGCGCGCCGAGACCATTCCCATCTCCGGCTTTGTTGCCATGGCACGTGAATTGGCGGATATACGCAGCGAAGCTGAGTAACAAGAATTTCGGAGGAAGGAATATGGCGTTGATGCGTCGGCAGTCGCTGGTCAATTTCGATGCGCCCTTGTGCGAGACCATCGTCGACACGCCCAAGCCTAAGGCTGCTGAGGTGCTGGTGCGCATCGAGCGCTGCGGCCTCTGCCATTCCGACCTGCACATCCAGGACGGCTATGCCGATCTCGGCGGCGGCAAGAAGCTTGACACCACGCGCGGCATGACGCTGCCCTTCACGCTCGGCCACGAGATAGCCGGCGTCGTCGACGAAGTCGGTCCCGACGTGCCGACGGGTCTCGTCGGTTCGAACAAGGCGGTGTTTCCCTGGATCGGCTGCGGCCAGTGCCGCGACTGCAAGAACGGCGACGAGAACCTCTGCGCCAAGCAGCGCTTCCTCGGCGTCTCCATCGACGGCGGCTTCGCCACGCACGTACTGGTGCCCGACGCAAAATATCTGCTCGATTACGATCCGCTGCCCGTCAACCAGGCCGCGACCCTGATGTGCTCCGGCGTCACCGCCTACGGCGCGCTCAAGCGCCTGGTCGACCGTCCGCGTCAGCGCAATCTGCTGCTGATCGGTCTCGGCGGCGTCGGCATGATGGGCCTGTCGTTCGCGCAAGCGATGTTCAAGCAGCCAATCACGGTCGCCGATCTCTCGCCGGCCGCGCGCGAGACCGCGCTGAAGAACGGCGCGGCCAATGCCTACGATCCGTCCGAGCCCGACGTGATCAAGCGCATCCTGAAGGAGACCGACGGCGGTTTCGACGAGGTCGTCGATTTCGCCGGCAACGAAAAGTCGATGGCGTTCGCGGTCGCGGTTGCCGCGCGCGGCGGCAAGGTCGTGGTCTCCGGCCTGATGGGCGGACAGTTCACGCTGCCGATGGTGCAATGGATCTACAAGCGCCTTACGGTCGAGGGTTTTATGGTCGGCACGCTTGCCGAGGCGCATGAGCTGATGGCGCTCGCTCGCGCCGGCAAGATCAAGCCGACGCCGATGCGCGAAGAGCCGATGGGCGATGTCCAGAAGTGGATCGACGAGTTGCGCGCAGGCCACGTGGTCGGCCGTATCGTGCTGAAGAACTAGCGCACATGATTTCGGCTTCACCTCTCCCGCTTGCGGGCCCCTTCGGGAGAGGTGAAGCACCTCGCTTCGCATCGGCACTTTCGTTTGCGCAACTAACGCGGAATTCATGCAAGGCCCGGAACGGCTGCGGCTGCACCGCGTTGGCAGCGCATGTCCATTCGCTGCACCGTCGAGAGCGCATTCTTCATCGCCTGGAGCTTCCTCGAGAAGAGCGGCGAGCTCGGCCCACCCGACACGTCCGCGAACATCATTCTCGATGCGATCGAAGCGCAGCTGAAGACCGGCGAGCGCCGGCCGTTGATGCTCGCCAACAGGGCGATCGACACCTATCGCGACCAGATGGCCTTCAACCGCCTGTCGGCTGCGCGCGAGGCCCGCCTCGGCTAGCGGCGTCGGTGCCCGACACTAATCCAATCCGCGCCCGCCCTATGTTCACTCCTGAACCGAGCGCCCATTCAATTTCGAATTCCGTAGTTCTCCGGACAAGAACAGAGTTCGAGGCGTGGCCCGCGTGCAACGCGGGAGGCTACGCCGTCTGCCAGCTCGCGCTGCAGACCGCGGCCTGCAACGCCGCGCATTCGATCGAGCTGCGCGGCGAAATGATCATCGCGGCGCAGGAGCCCATCCCGCCGCTCCAGTTCCGCCGATGGATCCTGGCGCTCCCGCCCTGACTTGCCGAATTCCGATAGCCGCCGATTAACCGGAAACTTGCGCCAAACGAAAGCACAACTTGCATTGGGATGCGAACGGCCGTTCAATGCCACATAAGTCGGCAGCACATTTGCATCACCTATGGTTTTGAGTGGAATGTGGACCCTTCTAGTCATTCTGGGCATCTGGCTCCTGATCAACGTACTCTTCGTCGTGATCATGATTCCGCCGCGCAAGCCGCGGAAATCCGATCAGCCGCGATCGTCGAGCGGGCTCGCGCCCGTCCCGATCGGCCAAAATGCCTACGCCTTCGATGAGGACGAAAAGGTCTCGCTGCGCCACACCATCATCGCCATTGCGATGGGCGCGTTGTTCTCCCTGACTCCGCCCTTGCTGCAAGCCGTCGACGACATCAAGCGGCTGATCGGCAAATACCGCAGGCCGCTGCAACAGGCCGAGGCCGCGAGCGAGAGGCGATCTCTGGAGACAGTCCTCAGCGACCCCCGCGCCCAGGAGAATCGGACGCCAACCGACGCATCGTCATCCGGCGAGCACGACGTGTCGAAGCACTAAGGCCGCGCATCAGCCCGATCACTTCGCGCCAGAACTTGGAACACCTCGAACCGCCCGCGCGTTGGCTTCTCGTTAAGGCAACGACGGAGTTTCAGCGCATGACGAAGCCGCTGAAAAAAACGGTGCAGCCAGTTCCAGACGAAAACCAGAGCCACAAGGGCGCCGGTAGCGCACCGACGGTTCCCGTCGACACCACCAAAGGCCATCGCAACGACGAGAAGCAGAACATCCGTGAACAGGCCGCTCACGGCAATCTTACCCAGAACACCAGCAACCGGCGCATGGGATAGGCGCAGACACCAGGGGGATCGAAAGAGGAGAAACGAGCGTGGTCAATCTCGGCAGATGGTACGATCCAATCTCCGAACGCTGGATCGCGCCGCGCGAACTTCATTCCGAAACCCGAACCCCTCACACAAACGAGAACCACGTCCTCGAGCTTCAGAGGACGGTCGAGATTCAGCGCATCTGGCGCGCTCTGGTCGATTGCTGCGCAAGCAAGTAATGCTTTTGCACCTGCGCGGCGGAGCAACGCGGCAACAGCCGCATGGTTGTCATTCCGCATGAACGATTCCGCATCCCCCGCCAGGCCCGTCGCAACCGCGATACGCTACCTCTCGATCATCGCCGGCTGCGCCTGCCTGCTGCTCACCGCCATCTGCTTCGCCATCGCGTGCCAGGTCTTCATCCAGACCGGCGTGTTCGCGCAATCCTACGCGATGGTGGGATTGATCAGCGGCGTGCTCGGGCTGCTGGCGCTGAAGCTGGCGAGCGTGTGGAAGTAGATTCGCGAAGCCCGCACCCCTCGACGGCGAGGGCGGAGCGCGCCAAGCCTTCCGTCAATGCGTTGATCCCGCGGCATCCCTGAGCACGGCCAGTCTGTAGTCTATAGCTAGTCTGTACTCGGGCAGCACGTCTGTACTCGGGCAGCACGACCACGGCATCAATCGCAAACGGGTGACGCTGGCGTCTCGCGAAACGCCGACCGCAGCAACAGCGATAGCCGTCGATCCGCCAGGTTGACGGTAAAGAAGAAACTTCTGCCTGGAATAAAGTTGCGCCGACAGGAAGTTATGGCGAGACGTTATCACAAGAGCGAGGCGATGGGTTTCGCAAGGGCTCAACCCATCCTACGGGCTCGAAAGGACGTCTTCGCCTGCTTCGCCAAAGCCTCCACTATCGGCTTGCAATCGTCGGCCCAAGCTCCGCCTGGAGAAATTACTATCAGAATTGCTACATAGCTCAGAATAGCTGTGAACTTCATTGAACGCCTCTCATCCAGTCCACAGCCGATTCTACCCCTTAGCTGACTTGCGCCAACATTCAGAGGCTCTCTCTCGTCTTCATTAGAACGAACAAGTGAGAGCCCGCGGCGACCAGCGAGAAAATGACTATTCCTAATTCAGCACCGTGCACGTGCTGCGGCGCATAGGTTGAAGCCAACCAAATGAAGAGCCGAACGGACGCCATGAAGACAACCATTCCCCACATAGCCAACCATTTTGGAGCGTACCATGTTGGCTCGCCATTGGGCCCCCATTGCATTGCAACGCGCTCGCGTTCGATCCGGGGACCAAAATAAAGGCTGAATCCGACGACTAGCGCGACAGCGAAGCCAAAGATGTAGTCTGCGGGTAACATGCTTTGCGCCTTTCAGAATGCCCTGCCGAGCTTATCGCGAGACGAAGCGGCAATCTATGCTTGTCTAAATGGAACTGCTCGCGCCCACTACCGTATGGTTGCTCTCAGGTTTACCCGATCACACGATCGTCCGATTGCGGCCCATCGCGACATACTGCTCTGCCGCACGAACTTGGTCGCCATAAGAGCAAAGCGGACGTAGTCACCAGTCACATGACGCCGCCGGGTTAAAGGTACACGGCCTAATCTAGCACGTTGGCGCGTGGTCATTTAGCTACCGCGACCCGTCGGGCAAAACACCAAACATCCCGTCAACCCCTTCTCGCAAAAATATTCCACTTTACCGAATTTCGGATTTATGGCATAAGGGCCGCATCCCGGCCCTGCCAAAGGGGCGCTTCGCGATCGTCACGAGATGCGGGCCAGGATGCGGTGGACGCGGCAGCGCCGGCGCGCGACGTGACGGCAGGGCGGGCAACCCCCGTGAGACGTTGCGATCCGCGGCACGACACGGCGCCGTAACAGCGGTCTCGTCGGCAGCGGGGGTGAGCACGCGCCAGCCCTCGATGCCCAGGCGAGGCCGTCCGCGGACGGAGAAGTCGTGTGGTCCTGACGCCCGGGGTCTGTGCGTCAAGCCTTGCGGTGATGTGGCGGCCCGACCGGGCGCGTACATCAGCCATCCGCAAGACGACGGGGGCAATAGTGCATCGCTCCCCGGGGAGAGCACGAAGGACACCGTTAAAACCATCCGCGCAGGGAAGGCCGGGCGACCGGCATCACCTGTGATCCACCCCGTGTGCATTTCCAAAGCGCACGGATCTCGGGTGCCAGCCGGCGCCCGGCCTTCCCTGCGCCCTTTGGCTTCCATCGGGCGATGTGACGAAGCAAGGCTCGGGCAAAACCTGCCGCGAGGATGCGAGGCCATGCTCCCTTCCCGGACGCGAGGCGTGCAAGCCATGACGGGTACAGAATGTCGCACCGCTTTTCGCCCGCCCGCCCGGCTGGTAGATTGCCGGCATTGCTTTGGGGATCCTTGATGCACGCGCGGGTTTTCAATCGCGTCCTGATGCTGGCAGCGCTCGTCGCGGCCGCGCTCGCCGTCGCGCTCCAGCCGGCATCAGCCGAAAAGCGCATCGCGCTTGTCGTCGGCAACTCCGCCTACAAGAACATCACGCCGCTCGACAATCCGTCAAAGGATGCGAGCCTGATGGCGGAGACGCTCAGCACGCTCGGCTTCACGCTGGTCGGCGGCCACGCCCAGCTCGATCTCGACAAGAGCGCGATGGACATCGCCGTGCAGAACTTTGGCCGGCAGGTGCAGGGCGCCGACGTCGCGCTGTTCTATTATGCCGGTCACGGCGTGCAGGTCGCGGGCTCGAATTATCTCGTGCCGGTCGGCGCCAATCCGACGCGCGAGGCCGACGTCGACTTCCAGATGACCGACGTCAATCTGGTGCTGCGGCAGATGCAGGGCGCCGGCACGCGGCTCAACCTCGTCATCCTCGATGCCTGCCGCAACAACCCGTTCGGCTCGCGCGGACTGCGGTCCTCCGACGGCGGTCTTGCGCAGATGCGCGCGCCGGAGGGCACGCTGATCTCCTACGCCACGCAGCCCGGCAATGTCGCCCAGGACGGCAGTGACGGCCACAGCCCCTACACCAAGGCGCTGGCCGCGACGGTCCGGACCGCGGGCCTCGACGTGTTCCAGACCTTCAATCAGGTCGGCCTCGCCGTGAAGCGCGCCACCTCAGGCGCGCAGCAGCCCTGGGTGTCGTCCTCGCCGATCGACGGCACCTTCTACTTCGTGCCACCGACGCAAGTCGCGCCGCCGCAGGTCGCCGCGATGCAGCCCGACCCGCTGCCGGCGGACCGGCTGCGCGCCGATCCCGACCGCGTGCCGTTGCGCGATGCCGCGCTGCTCAGCGAATTGGCCGAGCGGCTCTACGAGCTGAATTTCGATCCGGATACGCCCGACGGACTGACCCGCGCGATCACGAAACTGCAGCAGCGCATTTCGATGGCGCCGACAGGTGAAGCGACCGAAGGCCTGCTGTTGCGGATGCGCAAGATGGAGGACCTGAAGCCGTGGGGCTCGATCGTCTACGGCCCCGACAGCAGCAAATGGGGCATCTCGTGGAATCATGCCTCTCGACGCGCGGCGGTGGCGGATGCGCGCGGCAATTGCGCCGGCGCCAAATGTCCGATCGAGCTGTCCTTCTACGGCAAAAGCTGCGGCGCGTTCGCGATCTCGGACAAGTCCTGGTCGCTGGTCCAGCGCGAGGGCGTACAGCGCGCGAAGGACGCCGCGCTTGACGATTGCGGCAAGGCTGGCAAAGCTTGCCGCATTATTGGAGCCGTCTGTGCCGACGGCTCCGGTCGCTGATTTTGCCGCTGATTTTTCACGATGATGGATTTCTGGCTCATGTCGAACACCGCAAGCCGCAAATTTGCCCTCGCCGCGCTTCTGCTCGCCCTCGCCTCGCCATCGGCCTTCGCGCAATCCGGCAGCGCCGGCGGCTCGATCGGCAATGACGAAAAATCGCTGTCCGGCTCGCGTTCGGACCGCTCCGCCGAACCCGCGCCATCGGCGCGCCGGAGCAAGCCGGCCGCTGACGAACAACGCTCGTCGTCGCGGCGCAGCGGCGGCGGAGGAGGAGGCGGCGGCGGAGGCTTCGACGGCGCCTGGGCCGTCATCAGTGTCGGCTGTGGCGGCTCGTCCAGCAGCGCAACCGTCGTGACCTCGGGCCGCGTCATCGGCGAAGGCGTCAGCGGCACTGTCAGCTCCAATGGTTCGGTGCACACGTTCGGACAAGCTGGAGGCGGCGTCACTTATACCGGCGCCGGCCGCCTGTCCGGACGCAGCGGTTCCGGCACCTTCCGCCGCTCCGACGGCTGCTCGGGAACCTGGACCGCAAGCAAGCAATAGTGCCGGCAAAAAGCCTGAATTCGCGGTGGAACGAACGCCGCACAGGCCCGATTCAGGCCACATCCTCTCCGGATTTGCGGCTCATTGCCACCTAACTCTTTGTTGAGAAAGGGAAGGTAACGAGTTGCGTCATGCGTAACCGGGAGACCAGGATGGGCAACCGCACCGCAAAATTCTTATCCGCGCTGGTAGGCAGCATCATTGCCGGCGCACCATTGGCTGCGGTTTCGCAGAACGCGCCGAGTGCAGCCAGCACCGCAAGCACGGCGAATGTGGCAGCCGACTGTCTCGCTTCGCCGAAAGGTGCCGCGCCGCAGGGCCAGCATTGGTTCTATCGGCTCGAGCGCGCGACCAAGCGGCAATGCTGGTATCTGCGCGCCGAAGGCGCCAAAGAAGGTGCTAACGCCACACAGACCGCGCAGGCGACGGCCGATGCGCCGAATGCGGCTCCAGCCGGGCCGCAATCGGTGCAAAATGCGCATGCTGAATACTTCGCGCCACAGACCGCAGCGAGCACGCCGGCGCCGGCCGCAGCGTCAACCCAGCAGGCTCCCAGCACCACAGATGCGCAGCCCGCAATCGCCACGCGTTGGCCCGATGCCGCACCTGCTTCGCCGCCTGCACCGCAGCCTTCACCTGCAACGGCCGCCGCACCTGCCGCGGCATCCGTACAGCCGAGCGCGAAGCCGGCCGCATCGCCTGCCCCGGTGACGCTCGCCGCGGCAGACGCGTCCGCCGACAAGCCGACCGGATCAGTGCAGATGCTGCTGCTCGTGATCGGCGGCGCGCTGGCGCTTGCCGGCCTCCTCGCCAGCGTGATCTATCGCTTCGCCGGTGGACGCACGCGCGTCCAGACGGCCGACCGCCGCGTGAATTGGGACCATCGGCAGGATGACGACCACAGCCGCGCGCCCTGGCACACCGAGCCGGCGCCGCGCGTCGAACGACCCCTGCCGGTGGACTTCGACGCCATGCGCGTGGAAGCCCCGCAGATCGCCGCATTCTCCAACGCAATCGGCCGAATCGCTGCGCAGGGCCGTCCCACTGAGGTTGCGACAGTAGAGCCCGACGAGACCGAGATCGGCTATTTCGACGGCGAGTTCGAGATCGAGCCCCCAGCGCCGAAGCTCGCCGCCGACGACATCCACCAGGAAGAGCCGGCAGGGCACGACGCAGACGCGCCTGAAGAACATGTGCGCGAAGAGGCTACCGGCGTCGACATCGACATCATCACGGCGATGCTGGAGCGGCTGGCGAGCGAAGGGCCGCGGCTGACGCCGCCTGCCCCTGAAACTGACCTTGCTAGCCTTGAAGCTGACCTTGCAGCCCTCGCACGAAGCTCACGAGGCCGGTCCGCCGCTCGCGCTTGAGCCGCTCGGCCTTCAGGATCGACTGCACCTCGGCGAAGGCGTCATCAACATTGTGGTTGATGACGATGTAGTCGTACTCAGCCCAGTGGCTCATCTCGTGGCTGGCGCGGCTCATCCGCTTGCGGATCACCTCGTCGGAATCCTGCGCACGCGAATGCAGCCGCTTCTCGAGATCGCCGACCGACGGCGGCAGGATGAAGACGCTGACGACGTCCGCGCGCGCTTTTTCGCGCAACTGCTGGGTACCCTGCCAGTCGATGTCGAACAGCACGTCCTGCCCCGCCGACAGCGCGGCCTCGACGGGCGCACGCGGCGTGCCGTAGCTGTTGTCGAACACGGTGGCCCATTCCAGCAGCTCATCGCCCTTCACCATGGCGTCGAACCTGGGCTTGTCGACGAACAGATAGTCGCGGCCGTCGACCTCGCCGGGCCGCATCGCGCGCGTCGTCGCCGACACCGACATGCGCAGGCCGGGCATGCGGTCGATCAGGAGACGCGACAGCGTCGTCTTGCCCGCGCCCGATGGCGAGGACAGCACGAACATCAGCCCGCGCCGCTCGACACCGTCAGTTCCGTGACCGCCCGTCGTCATCGATCACTCCAGATTCTGAACCTGCTCTCGGAATTGCTCGACCACGTTCTTCATGGCGAGCCCGGTATTGGTCAGCTCGATGTCGTTCGACTTCGAGCAGCAGGTGTTGACCTCGCGGTGAAACTCCTGCGCCAGGAAATCGAGCTTGCGCCCGATCGGGCCGCCCTTGCCGATCAGCTCGCGCGCCTGCGCGATGTGGGAGGCGATGCGGTCGAGCTCCTCGCGGATGTCGGCCCTGGTCGCGATCAGGATCGCTTCCTGCATCAAACGGTCGGAATCGAAACGGTCGGACGTGTCCAGCAGCGCGGCGATCTGCTCGGCGAGCCTCGCCTTGATCGCCTCGGGCTTGCGGCCCGGCGCTCCTTCCGCCTTCTTCGCCAGTTGCTCAACCTCGTCGACCCGCTGGGTCAGGATCTGGCCGAGCGAGGCACCCTCGCGCTTGCGCATCTCGACGAGATCGGCGAGCGCCTTGTCGAAGGCGTCCGCTGCGGCGGCCCGCGCGGCCTTATCCTCCTCCTCGTCGCCCTCGGGCTCGGCGACCTCGACGACGCCCTTGATGGCGAGCAGGCCGTCGACGCTCGGCGCGACCGCGTCGACCTTGCCGGCGATGACGGCGGCGGCCTTCAGCACGGCGTTGAGCACGTCTTCATTGACCCGGACGGTGGCGGCGGCATTGGCACGCTTGACGTTGAGATTGGCGTAGACGGTGCCGCGCGACAACAGCTCGCCGGCGCGCTTCTTGGCGTGGGCCTCGAGCTCGTCGAACCCCTGCGGCAGCCGCACCCGCAAGTCAAAGCCCTTGGCGTTGACCGACTTCAACTCCCATTCGAACGTATACGGCCCGCTCGCGCCGTGGCTTCGGGCAAAGCCGGTCATGGACGACAGCGCCATCAGGTCAAATTCTCCGGAAACGTGGGATTCGCGAGGCCATCAGGCCACGCGAATCTTAAGACTATTTTGCAGGAAAGTGGAATCCGCAAAGTCCCGTAGGCTGGTCTGCGCAGGCGCCGGCGTCGGACCAGGGCCTAGCGCTGGATCACCGGCGGCGACGGCTGCACCGAGCCCTGCCGGGCGGGCGGCGGACCCGCGGGCCGCGCCGGCGGCTTCTTCTGCTGGGTCGGCTTGGGCGTGGTCGCGGTCGGCGCGGTATCTGGAGCCGCGGGCGGCGCGGCGGCGGCTGGCGGCTGTGCGTCATCGGCCGGCTCGACCGTGTCGTTCTGGATCTGCTTCTCCATCGCGCGCAGCTTGGCGACGTTCTTCTGGTGCGCGTCGTAGGTCTCGGTGAAGGCATGCCCGCCCGAGCCATCGGCGACGAAGAAGAGGTCGCGGGTACGGGCCGGGTTGGCCGCCGCCTCCAGCGAGGCGCGGCCGGGGTTGGCGATCGGGCCCGGCGGCAGGCCCTCGATCACATAGGTGTTGTAAGGCGACGGCTGCGTGATCTCGCTGCGCTTGATTGGACGTCCCAGCGTGCCCTTGCCGCCGACAAGGCCGTAGATGATGGTCGGGTCGGATTGCAGCTTGATCTTCTGCTTGAGCCGATTGACGAACACGGCCGCGACACGGCTGCGCTCATCCGGCTTGCCGGTCTCCTTCTCGACGATCGAGGCGAGCGTCTCCAGCTGCTCCGGAGTCTTGACTGGAAGGTCCTGGCTGCGGCGCTCCCAGATCTCCGCGAGCACGCGCTTGTGCGCCTGCTGCATGCGCTGGATCACCTGGTCGCGCGGTGTCCCGCGCGGGAACTTGTAGGTCTCCGGCAGCAGCGTGCCCTCGCGCGGCAGCTCGCGCACGCTGCCGGTGAAGATGTCGTTGTCGGACAACCGCGCCACGATCTGCTCGGAGGTCAGGCCTTCCGGTATCGTGACCGCATGCTGCACCACCTTGCCCTCGACGATGGTGGCAATGACGTCGCGCAGGGATGCATTCTTCTGGAACGAATATTCACCCGGCTTCAGGTCCGAGCTCGCCTTGAGCGCAGCCACCGCGGCGATGAACACCCACGGATTGACGTCGGTCACGCTCTCCTTGTTCAGGGTCTCGGCGATGTCGCGCTTGCCGGCGCGCTGCGGGATGTTGACGATCTTGTCTTCCTTCAGCGGCCCTGGCGCCTCGAGCACCTGCCGGCCGTAATAATAGGCGCCGCCGGCGCCGAGCATGGCGATCAGCAGCAGGGTGATGATGGCGTTGCCGACCACGACAAAGGGATTGCGGGCCCGCTCCGAACGCTTCGGCGGCGGCGGGACCTGCTCGGGCTCGAGCGCTGCCCGCGGACTCCGGGGCGAAATGGGCGGCCTTTCACTCATCGAAGCAAACCTGAATCCTGCCGGTTCAATCGCAGCCTGACAATCGCTTGCCGAGCCAAATGCACACGCCCACAGATATGACTATCGCCGAATACGGCAAAACGGTGGATTCGTCGCAAACACAAACTAATGGGTCAGGCGCCGGATGATCACCGACGCATTGGTACCGCCGAAACCAAAAGAATTCGACAACGCGACGTTCACCTCACGCTGTTTCGCCTTATGCGGCACGAGATCGATCGCGGTCTCCACCGACGGGTTGTCCAGGTTAATGGTCGGCGGGACGACATTATCGCGAATCGCGAGGATGGCGAAGATCGCCTCGATCGCGCCGGCTGCGCCGAGCAGATGGCCGGTCGACGATTTGGTCGAGGACATCGCAACCTTGGAGGCGGCATTGCCGAGCAGGCGCTCCACCGCGCCAAGCTCGATCTCGTCGCCGAGCGGCGTCGAGGTACCGTGCGCGTTGATGTAGTCGAGATCGGACGCAGTCAGGCCGGCGCGCTTGAGCGCGGCCAACATGCTGCGGAAGCCGCCATCGCCATCGGGCGCCGGCGACGTAATGTGGTAGGCGTCACCCGACAGACCATAGCCGATCACCTCGGCGTAGACCCTGGCGCCGCGGCGCCGGGCGTGCTCGAGCTCCTCCAGGACGAGGACGCCGGCGCCCTCGCCCATGACGAAACCGTCGCGGTCCTTGTCGTAGGGGCGCGAGGCCTTCTCCGGCGTCTCGTTGAAGCCGATCGACAGCGCGCGCGCGGCGTTGAAGCCGGCAATGCCGATGCGGCTGATCGGCGACTCCGCGCCACCGGCAACCATCACGTCAGCATCGCCGAGCGCAATCAGGCGGGCGGCGTCGCCGACGGCATGCGCGCCGGTCGAGCAGGCCGTGACCACCGAATGGTTCGGGCCCTTCAGCCCGTGCTTGATCGAGACGTAGCCGGAAGCGAGATTGATCAGGCGGCCCGGAATGAAGAACGGCGACACCCGGCGCGGTCCACGCTCCTTCAGGAGAATGGCGGTGTCGGCGATGCCGTTGAGGCCGCCGATGCCCGAGCCGATCATGGTGCCGGTCGCGCATTTGTCCTCTTCGCTCTCGGGATGCCAGTTGGCATCGTCGAGCGCCTGGCCGGCCGCGGCCATGCCGAAGATGATGAAGTCGTCGACCTTGCGCTGGTCCTTCGGCTCCATCCAGATATCGGGATTGAAGCTGTCGTTGCTGCCGTCGCCGCGCACGACCGTGCAAGCGTATTTGGTCTGCAGATCGGAGACATCGAAGCTCTCGATCCTGCGCGCACCGCTTTCGCCGTTGAGGATGCGTTTCCAGGTCGGTTCGACGCCGCAGCCGAGTGGCGACACCATGCCGAGACCAGTGACGACAACCCGCCTCATGTCCGAAAACTCCGCATCGAAAGATTCACGGCCAATAACAAGAAACCGGCTGACCGCTGCGAAGCGGCCCGTCCGGTTTCAATGTTGTCCCCGCGAAAATGAAGAGCCTTAGCTCTTCGCGTTCTTCTCGAGAAACTTCGTGGCGTCGCCGACGGTGAGAATCGTTTCCGCGGCGTCGTCCGGAATCTCGCAACCGAATTCCTCTTCGAACGCCATCACCAGTTCGACGGTGTCCAGACTGTCGGCGCCGAGGTCATCGATGAAGCTCGCTGCGTCGACAACCTTCTCGGGTTCAACACCAAGGTGTTCGACCACGATCTTCTTAACCCGCTCGCCAATGTCACTCATTGCATAACCTCGTGTTGTTCCCTGTAGACCCGACCCCCCGGGACGATACGAGCCGTCGTGGTCGTTGACTGCCTTCGCTTACGAACTTTGATTTGGCCCCACCTTAACCGATGGAGGCCCGGCGAACGACGGCCAAGGCTCCGCATCGCCAATATACAGGGTTTCAAAAACCTGCAATGGCGTTCTTTGCCCATCCGTTGAAGGTCCGGTTATCATACTTCAACTGCCTTGACTACACGCCTCAATTCGCTCCGGAAACGGCCGTTTGCCGCATCCGACCCCGCCCATGTGGGCAGTGCGGAACGGCGTATCAGATCATGGCCATGCCGCCGTTGACGTGGATGGTTTGGCCGGTGACGTAGGCTGCTTCGTTCGAACTCAGGTAGACCGCGGCCGCAGCAATGTCCTCGGGCGTCCCCAGGCGATTGGCCGGAACCTTGGTCAGAATCGTCTCGCGCTGCTTGTCGTTGAGCGCATCCGTCATCGGCGTCTTGATGAAGCCGGGTGCGATGCAGTTCGCGGTCACGCCGCGCTTGGCGTATTCGGCGCCGAGCGTCTTGATCATGCCGATCAGGCCGGCCTTCGACGCGGTGTAATTGCCCTGCCCGGGATTGCCGGTGACGCCGACCACCGAGGTAATGGCGATGATGCGGCCGAAGCGCTTGCGCATCATCAATTTGGTGGCGGCGCGCGCCAGGCGGAAGGTCGCAGTCAGATTGACGTTGATGACCTCGTCCCAATCCTCATCACGAAGCTGAACGAACAGATTGTCACGCGTGATGCCGGCGTTGGCGATGAGAATGTCGACCTGACCCATCGCAGCTTCCGCGGCCGGGACCAGCGCCTCGACCTCGTCGGCCTTGGAGAGATTGCAGGGCAGCACGAGGGCGCGCTCGCCAAGCTTGCCGGCCAGCTCGTCCAGCACTTCCTTGCGCGTTCCGGAAATCGCGACAGTGGCGCCCTGCGCGTGCAGCGCCTGCGCGATCGCGCCGCCGATGCCGCCGGTCGCGCCAGTGACGAGCGCCTTTTTGCCAGTCAGATCGAACATCGAAAACTCCTCTAGCCCTGCTTCGCAGCGGCCAATGCATCCTTGGCGGCGGCAATGTCGTTCGGACCGCCCACCGCAACGCCGACGGCGCCATCGGCAATACGCTTGACGAGTCCCGTCAGCACCTTGCCCGCGCCGATTTCGAAGAAACGCGTGACGCCCTGCCCCGCCATATAGGCAACCGACTCGCGCCAGCGCACCGTGCCGGTGACCTGCTCGACCAGGCGGCGGCGGATCTCGTCAGGATCAGTGATGGCGCTTGCCAGCACGTTTGAGACCAGCGGCGCAGCCGGTGCCTTGATCGTGACCTTGGACAGTGCCTCGGCCATGGCATCAGCAGCGGGCTGCATCAGCTTGCAATGGAACGGTGCGGACACCGGCAGCAGCATGGCGCGCTTGGCACCCTTGGTCTTGGCGATCTCGACGGCGCGATCGACCGCAGCCTTGTCGCCGGAGACGACCACCTGCCCGCCACCATTGTCATTGGCGGCCTGGCAGACCTGCCCCTGTGCCGCCTCCTTGGCGACCTCCATGGCGGCGTCGTAATCGAGACCGAGCAGCGCGGCCATCGCACCCGCGCCGACCGGCACGGCTTTTTGCATTGCGAGACCGCGGGTGCGAAGCAGTCGCGCGGTGTCCGAGATTGTCAGGCTGACGGCCGCGGCCAGCGCCGAATATTCGCCGAGCGAGTGGCCGGCAACGAACGCCGCATCCCGCCCCACGGAAAACCCGGCTTCAGCCTCCAGCACGCGCAGAGTGGCCACAGACACCGCCATCAGGGCCGGCTGGGCGTTCTCGGTGAGCTGAAGGGTCTCGGCCGGGCCATCCCAGATCGTGGCCGTCAGCTTCTCTCCAAGCGCGTCATCGACCTCGTCGAACACAACGCGCGCCACCGGAAAGGCGTCAGCCAAAGCCTTGCCCATGCCAACTGCCTGGGAACCCTGCCCCGGAAATGTGAATGCTGCCGTCATCGGCGCTCCCTGGATCGCTCGAGCCGTGTGCTTCGAGAACCCGCAGCCGATGACGTCCGGCCCGAGCCTTGGTTCCCGACCATGCTCCGAAAGGGGCCGTAGACCCGCCTAGGGCTAAAATGTCAAGCCAAGATAGGAACTTCGGCCTGCATTCAACCGGGGATTCCGCCCCCTAGAATCCACCGTTGGTCTGGTTGGCGTCGACCGTCGCCCCGGCCTGCGCGCGGCGCGCGCTGTTCACCAACTGGCCGGGACGGTCGTCCCGATCGGGCTTCGCGGTCGCGAGCCGCAGCACCGCGGCGTAGTTCGGCTGTACCTCCATCCGCTCGGCATGCCGACTATCACTGAGCAGACGGTGAACCTTCGGCAGATTGTAGCAGGGCACGTAGAACAGCAGATGATGCTCGAGGTGGTAGTTCACGTAGTACGGCGCGATGAACAGGCGCTCGAGAAAGTTCGCGTGCGTGGTGCGGGTGTTGCGCAAGGGATCGCTGCTGTCGGGCACGACGGCATGCTCGGCGATGTTGCGGATGCGGGTGATGACCATCATCCAGGTCAAGAGCGGCACCAGCCATAGCAGCGGATAGGCCCACCACACGCCGGCCGCCGTGAGCGCTGCGAACATCGCGGCGTTGACGAGGCATTGCGGACCGAGCTTTTCCCAGAAATGCGCGGCGCGCTGCCGCCACGGCCAGTCATTCGGACCGAGCGCGTTGATTAATTGCGCCTTGCGCTGCTGGTAGCCGGTCTGCCCGGTGATGTCGCGAATGAACTTGCGACGATAGCTCAGCCTGGTGATCGGAAACGGCGCCGACAGCACGAGATCCGGGTCGTCCTCCTGCTGGGTGCGTGCATGATGCTGCAGGTGGTAGCGGCGATAGCTGCGTGTCTCGGCGAAGAGAGGATAGGCGCACAGCCATTGGCTCAGGGCCAGATTGGTTTTCTCGTCGGCGGACAGGCAGCCATGGGCGCCGTCATGCATCAGGATCGCTAAGCCCAGCTGGCGCGAGCCGATGATGGCAACGGCGAGAACATAGGTGATCGGATTGGGCCACCACGCGACCAAGGCGATCGCGCCGACAATGAGCACCCAGGCGTGGGCGATCATCGCAACGCCCTTCCACGTCACGCGCTGGCGCACGTCGGCCAGTTGATCGTCGGTCAGGAAATCGCGGGCACGCATCCGAAGCGCGGTCATGGCCTACCCCTGCTCGTTCGAACCGGTTGAAGTGTTGCGCTCGTCGACGAGACGCAGGCGCGCAGTATCGCTAGTGGATTTCGCCTGCTCGCCGAGCACGCGCAGCATCTCTGCGCAGAGTGCCTCGGGCGAGCGACCCATGGCGTAACCTTCGAGAATGATTCCGATGGCGACGGCCCAGAACCGTCGCGAGCTTTCGTCGGGCGCGCGCAGCGAGCGCCAGCCATGGCGGGCCACCTGACCCGCATAAGCGCGAGCGCCTTCGCTGTGCAGGCGCTCGATGGTGCGCTCGACCAGCGGCGCGAGATCCTGGCGCCGCCGCGTCAGCGTCAGCGCCTCGGCAAAGAAGGCGATCGAATCGCTCGCCGTCACGGTCTCGGCCAGCGCGCGGGTGTATTCCCGCGGCGTACGCGCCTTCAGCGCCGCCTGCTCGGTCGCGCGCGCCAGATAGAGGAGATCGCGGCAGGCGCATTCGACGAACAGCGCCTCCTTGGTGCGGAAGTAATAGGTGACCTGGCTGGGGAACGCGTCCGCTGCGGCCGCAATATCGGTGATCGCGGTGCCCGACAGCCCCCGCTCCCGAAACAGCGGGCTGGCGGCATCCAGCAGCAGGGAGCGCATCTTGCGCCCTGCCGAACGCGTCGCCCGCGCGGCGTGTTTGGGGTCGCCAGCCGCCTCAAACGGCTCCTGGGTCGACTTTTCCATCATCGGATCCTCTTCCTCATTTATTTGTATGACATACAAACAAACAGATCAAGCCGGATGTGGTATCGAACGACCGGCTCTCCTAGCCGTACCGGGACTATCCGGGCCGAAAACACGGCGGCCAACCTTGCCAAGCCGGCCAAAATCCGTATAACGCGCGCATCCGCAGACCCCGGCCGGGAGCTGAACGGACGGTCTCAGCAAATCATTCGTGATTTTGGTGTGGCAGGGCCAGTCGGCCCGTCGTCCCGTGTTTCCGCCTTCTGAGCTTAATCCCAGAGTCCTTTCCGAAGGTCTCTTAAGGGCTTGACGCCGGGCAATGCGCCAACACGAGGAAAGGACGACTATGGCTCTCTATGAGCATGTTTTTCTCGCGCGCCAAGACGCGAGCACGCAGCAGGTCGAAGAGCTGACTGCGCAGATGACCGGAATCGTCGAAGGTCTCGGCGGCAAGGTCACCAAGACCGAGAACTGGGGCGTTCGCTCCCTCACCTACCGCATGAACAAGAACCGCAAGGCGCACTTCGTGCTGCTCAACATCGACGCGCCGTCCGCGGCGATCGCCGAGATCGAGCGCCAGGAGCGCATCAGCGAAGACGTGATCCGCTATCTCAGCGTCCGCGTCGAAGAGCTCGAGGAAGGCCCGTCTGCGATGATGCGCAAGGCCGATCGCGATCGCGAGCGTGACGACCGTGGCGGTGGATTCCGCGATCGTGAAGGCAGCGGCTTCCGTGGCGACCGCGAAGGTGGTTTCCGTGGTGGCGATCGCGACGGTGGTGGCTTCCGCGGTGACCGCGGCCCGCGCCGCCCGCGCGAAGAGGCTGAAACCACGACGACGGATGGGGAGTAAGAACAATGGCTGAAGCTGGTGCACGCCGCCCGTTTTTCCGTCGTCGCAAGAGCTGCCCGTTCACGGGCGCGAATGCTCCGAAGATCGACTACAAGGACTCCAAGCTCTTGATGCGTTACGTCTCCGAGCGCGGCAAGATCGTGCCGAGCCGCATCACCGCGGTGTCCGCGAAGAAGCAGCGTGAGCTCGCCCGCGCCATCAAGCGCGCGCGATTCCTGGGTCTGCTGCCCTACGTCATTCGCTAAGACGAATTCGACCGGCGGCGAACGCCGCCGGTCGTGATTTTCTGAACTCATAAGGCTTCCGGGTCGTCCGGTCGCCGATGGTTGGGGCAAAGCGCCTCTAACCGCTCGAAGGGAGCGGGACAGCTGATGATGGTATTTGGACTGATAGCCCTGATCGCCGGCGCTGCGTCGGCCCTGATGTTCGCCTCGATCGTGTCGGGCGCGCTGATCTCGCTCGTCCTGGTTTACCTCGCTCCGCTGCCGCTCATGCTCGCCGCGATCGCCTGGGGACCGCTCTGCGGCGCACTCGGTGGCCTCGTCGCGACGCTCGTCATCGCTGGCGCGCTTAGCCCGCCCCTCGCTCTCGGTTACGGTCTCGCGTTTGCGCTGCCGGCCTGGTGGCTTGGCCATCTCGCCATGCTGGGAAGACCCTTGTTGGGAAGACCCTTGGCGAGCGGCATCGCGGGCTCGGATGCGGCTTCGCTCCAGGTCGAATGGTATCCGCTTGGACGTATCCTGCTCTGGATTGCGGCGCTGGCGACGCTGCTGACTGCGGGATCGCTGTATTCGCTGGGAAGCGATGCGTCGGCCATCAGCGACGCGATGCGCCGCGGCTTCGCCAAAATTCTTTCACTGGTGAGCGAGACGACCGTTACGGAGAATGATCCCCGCGTCGGCCTGATGGTCGCGGTCATTCCGGTTCTGGTGGCGGCATCGCAGATGGCGACGCTGACCTTGAATCTCTGGCTTGCCGCCAAAGTCGCGGCTGTTTCAGGTCGGCTGCATCGGCCCTGGCCGGACCTCAGCAGCACGAGCCTGCCGCCGATGACGCTGGTGGCACTCTGTGTCGCGCTTGCGTTCAGCTTCTTCAGCGGAATGACCGGCATTCTCGCCGTCGTCGTCACGACCGTCTTGATGATGGCCTATGCGCTGGTCGGCCTTGCCGTTCTGCACACCATCACGCGCGACCTCGCCAATCGCGGATTTTGGCTCGCTACCGCCTACGCCATCCTCCTGATGTTCAGCGTGAGCCTTGTCCTGCTGACCGCCCTTGGGCTTGCGGACGCCGTATTCGGCTTCCGCGAGCGCTTCCTGCGCAACCGGCAACCGCCGCCATTGCCGACCACTTAAGTCCAACCCGAAATCTAAAAACCCAGAGCACTTCAAAGGAGACGAATATGGAAGTCATTTTGCTGGAACGCGTGAGCAAGCTCGGCCAGATGGGCGAAGTCGTGAAGGTTCGCGACGGCTATGCCCGCAATTTTCTGCTCAAGCGCGGCAAGGCGCTGCGCGCCACCGCCGACAACCGCGCCAAGTACGACGGCATGAAGGCCGACCTCGAGGCTCGCAACCTCGAGAGCAAGGGCGAGGCAGCCAAGGTCGCCGAGAAGATCGAAGGCAAGAACATCATCGTGATCCGTCAGGCCTCTGAAGCCGGTCAGCTGTTCGGGTCGGTCAACGTGCGTGACATCGTCATGGCGTTCGAAGCCGACGGCGTTTCACTGTCCCGCCCGCAGGTCCAACTCGACGCACCGATCAAAACCATCGGCAGGCGCAGCATCACGGTTGCGATCCACCCCGAGGTCGAAGTCGAGATCACCGTCACCGTGGCGCGCAGCCAGGACGAGGCCGAGCGCATCAACCGTGGCGAGGACATCTCCACCCGCAACGAGGACCGCGACGCGGCCGCCGAGGCGATTGCCGCCGCCGGCGAGTTCTTCGACCCGGAAGCCCAGCACGACGAGGTCGAGCCGGCACCGGCTGCGGAAGAGACCGAGAAGTAAGCCTCGCCTCTATGCAGGCTGCGAAGCCCGGCTGCCTCAGGCAGCCGGGCTTTCCGTTTTTGCACCGACATCCTCGCTGAGCATCGCGATCGAGGCGAGTGCGGTTGCCGTGTGCTTCTCGACGCCGTCGCTGACGCAGAACACGTCGGCCGCGACCACGGAAACCTGACGGCCCGGTTTGATCAGCCTCGCACGGCAGATCAGCTTGTCGCCGACCGCCGGCGACAGCAGATTGAGCTTGTACTCCGCCGTCAGCGCCGGCTGGCCGCGCGAGGTGGCCGCCGCAATGGTTGTGGCATTGTCGACAAGGAAGGCAGTGACGCCGCCGTGGAAGAAGCCGTGCTGCTGCAACAGCTCCGGCCGGCGCTCGACCGCAATCGTGCAGGTGCCCCGCGACAATTCCGACAGCTCGGCGCCGACCAGGTTCATAAAGCCCTGCCGGCCGACATTGGCGTGGATACGCTCGGCCACGGCTGCGAACTCGGGATCGGCCTCGTTGCTCATGCCCCTGCTCCTTGCTTGTTGTTGACGCACCCGGGCGGCACCAGCACACGGATGGCGCAGGCGATCAGCGTGTCCGCCTCGCCGCGCGGATCGGCGCGATCGCGCCCAGAGAGAAAGGCCCGGCAGAATATCTGCGCGGGGCCGATCAGCTGACTGACGAACATCAGCGGTGTCATCGGCCGAAGCTCGCCGCTCGCGACCAACGGCGCGCGCCAGCGCTCGATGCCTTCGGCAAGCCGCGCATTCTGCGCACGCTGGGCGTCGCGGACGTCCTCACCCCACTCGTTGCGTGATATCTCGAAGAGATAGCGCGCCTCGCGGCGGCTCAGCACGACCCAGTCGAGATGGGCGCGGATCAGGCGATCAATAGCCTGCTCCGCATCTGGAGCCTGATCGAGCGCGGCAAGCATCGCGGCGTGATAGTGCCGCAGAACCTCCAGGAACAGCGCGCCGGCAAGCTCCTTCTTGGAGCCGAAGACATGAAAGAAGCTGCCGTTGGAGGCACGAGCCTTGGCGCGGATCGCGGCCACCGTCGCGCCTTCGAAGCCCGACCGGTCGAACACCGCGAGCCCCGCAGCCAATAGATCGTCGCGAACGCCGGATGACATCGCCACCTCGTAGAGTCATACTCTAGAGTAGTGCTCTAATGGCGGTCAAGACGATACGGAGGCCGCGCTGGGCGCGGCCATCGCAGATCGAGGGAATTTTCGGCTTATCGCGAGATCGGCGGCGCCGGCGGACCGGAGGACTCGGCGGGTGCGGGTGACGGCGCCGCGGCGGGCGCAGACGGCCCCGGCTCTGCCGGCTTGGCCGCCGGCTCGGAGCTGGGCGCGGGCTCGGCCGGTTTGGAGACGGCCGCTTCCGCGGGCTTGGGCGCAGCCGGTTCTGCCGGCTTTGCGGCCGCCGGCGGGGCCGGTGTCACCTGCGGCACCGGATCGGGGCGCAGCGCCGGCGTCTCGCTGCTGCTCGGCTCGACCTTGGCGCTCTCCGGCTTGGCCTCTGCCGGCTTCTCGGCCGGCTTGAGGTTGTCGGGCTTGGACTCATCACGGCCGGAATCGACCTTGGCGCTCTCGCTCGTTGGTTCAGTGTTGGGTTCGATCTTCGGTTCGATCTTGGGCTCAGTTTTGGAATCGACCTTTGGCTCAACCTTCGGCGCGGCTGCGTCGTCCGTTTCCGGCTTGCCGCGCTTGCTCAAGCGCTTGCTTTTGCGCCCCCCGGGCGGTTGTTCGGTGGTGGCCTCGGGCTTTGCGCCTTCCTTGGCGCCCTCCTCGCTCGGCCGCGCCGCCCGCTTCTGGCGGCCTTCAGACGCGGGGCTAGCAGCGCCGCTCTCGCCTTCCGGCTTGGCGGCCTCCTGCGAGCGCTGGCGGCGACCTTGATGCTCTGGCGACTGCCCCGGACTCGTGTTGGCGTCCTTCTCCTTGGCGCCGTCCTTCTTGTCCTTGCCACCATCCTTGGACTGGTAGCGGGCGTCGGTGGCACCGTTGGAGATGAGGTACGAGGCCAGCACGCCGGCCATGTCCGGGCTGGTCGTGTAATGCTGACGCAGGAAGCCCGGCAGCGAGCCCGGCGCCACTGTCTTCAACAGACCTCGCGGGCTCTTGTGGCAGGCATTGCAGGTCTGCGCGAAGATCTGGGAGGGGGCCTTGCCGGCCTCGAGGTTCGTCGCCTGCGCGAGAGCGGCATCGGGGGCGCCGAAGCCGATCAGAAACAGCACCGTGGCGAGACTGAGCGCTCGGCTCGACATTCCCATCATCTCCATTGAAATCCGACAGATACGGCCGGCATGCGGGCGCGGCGGCGGCCACCTTTTAGCCGATTGCGCCGCGAATGGAAGCGCACTCGTCAAGCATGTGGTCCCGCAATTTTCGAATATCGGGTTTGAACACAACGCATTAGCGGCCCGGGAATAGGCTGCCTAGATTTACATGCGAGCGCATGGGAACCAATATATTCTCTCAGGCGTGGATATGTGACGGCCGGATTTAGCCGCTTCTTTTCGGGTTCGCTCGAGAGGTGTGTGTCGATGGACCGCTTGTTGCCTAAGTTCTTGTCCCAATTCATCCGCCGCGGGTCGATGACAGTGACCACGGCAGGCGGAATGACATTCACCGTCGGCGACGGCTCCGGCGAGCCGGTCGAAGTCCGCTTCCTCACTGCCGACGCGCAAAGGAGAGTCCTCATCAATCCCGAGCTCGGGCTTGGCGAGGCCTATATGAACGGCGAGTTCGTTGTCGAGCGGGGCAATATAGCTGATGCCCTCGCGATCGTGCTTGCTCAACCCGACCTGCTGCCGCAATGGGCAAAACCCTGGTGGTACCTGCGCTATCTCGTCCGGCACCTGCGGCAGTTCAATCCGCGGGCACGCGCGCGCCGCAACGTCGCGCATCACTACGATCTCGATGCGAGGCTCTATTCGCTCTTCCTCGATGCCGACAAGCAATATAGCTGCGCCTATTTCGAGACGCGGGACGCCACGCTCGACGACGCGCAGCTCGCCAAGAAGCGGCATGTCACTGCAAAGCTGCTGGTCAGTCGCGGCCAGCGCGTGCTCGACATTGGCTCAGGCTGGGGCGGACTCGGCCTCTATCTCGCCGAGATCGCAGGCGCCGACGTGACCGGCGTGACGCTGTCGACGGAGCAGTTGCAGATCGCGAACGCGCGCGCCGCCGAAAAAGGCCTGACGCGACAAACACGCTTCCTGCTCGAGGACTATCGCGACATCGAAGGCCCATTCGACCGCATCGTCTCGGTCGGCATGTTCGAACATGTCGGAGCCAAATTCTACGACACTTATTTCAAGCGTTGCGCCGAGCTGCTCAGCGATGACGGCGTCATGCTGCTGCACTCGATCGGCCGCTCGCAGGGGCCGGATTCGACCAATCCCTGGATCGCCAAATACATCTTCCCAGGCGGCTACATCCCGTCGCTGTCGGAAGTGCTGCCCGCGATCGAGGACGCCGGTCTATTGGTTTGCGACGTCGAGATCCTGCGCCTGCACTACGCCGAGACGCTGAAGGCCTGGCGGGAACGTTTCATGGCGCGGCGCGAGGAAGCCGTGCAGCTCTATGACGAGCGCTTCGCGCTGATGTGGGAGTTCTATCTCGCCGCCTCCGAGATGACGTTCCGCAAGCAGGGCATGATGAACTTCCAGATCCAGCTGACCAAGCGCCAGGGCGTGGTCCCGATGACCCGCGACTATATCGCGCACGAAGAAGCGCGGCTGCGCGGCCTCGAGGGCGGCGCCGTGCCGAAGCTGAAGCTTGCTGGTGAATGAGTTCTAGTGATGCAGGGTCGAAATCGGCGAAATCCGGCAAGACGCCGGTAACGCTAGCTGCGCACGCAAGGCCGCGAGGGTTTCGGGCGCGATCGGCAATCGCGGCTGCTCGGGCCGCGCGGCATGCTCCATGGCCGCGATCAGTCCGGACAGCCAAAGCCGCCTGCCAGCGTCGCTTCGCCAAACCTGTAGCCGCCGTTCTGGCCGCATCGCTTGCCTCGTCTCCCCAGTGGCAGGTTATGGGAGACAATCCCCTACCCGCTAGTCCTGTTCCGGAGGTACCCCGAAAGAATCCGGGGAGATGTGATCTGCTTCACATAAGTCTGGTTGGTCCTGGCCTAGATCGTCGCCATGAGCAAAGAGACCCAAACCTCATTCGACGTGCAGGACGACCTCCGCACCGATTACGCCCTGATCGCCACCGGCGTCGGCGCGGCCCTGGTTGCGCTGGTCTACCTCCTGCTGGTCTGAAACCCGCGCCGAAAGCGGCCAGCGTGCGTCATTTCGCGCGCTCTTTGATACGTCTGCGCCTCAATCCATAAGGTTCACGGCATCCGGATTTTTCCGTGGTGCGGCCGCGGCCACTTCCAGCGCCGGGCGCGTTCCACGAAAATCCGTCAAGCGCGGCGCTTGCTGCGACCGCTAATCATCCACCATTTTAATGATCGGTTGATAGCGACGAGCTTTTGCTTCCGCTTCGGGCCGCGTCGGCGTTTTATCCCGGCCCCGCATCCGCCCCAGAAAATTGCTATCGCTCGATCATGGCCCTGACTGATTCGAACGTCCTCAAACTCGCGCCCGAACCCGGAACTCCCGCTTATCGGAGCGCGCCGCATAATATCGAGGCTGAACAAAGCCTTCTGGGCGCGATTCTGGTCAACAACGACGCCTTCTATCGTGTCTCCGACTTCCTGGAGCCGAAGCACTATTTCGAGCCGCTCCACCAGACCATCTTCGAGACCGCCAGCAGCCTGATCCGGATGGGCAAGATCGCCACGCCGGTGACGCTGAAGACGTTCCTGCCTGCCGACACCGACGTCGGCGGCATGACCATCGGCCAATATCTGGCGCGGCTCGCGGCCGAGGCGACCACCATCATCAATGCCCAGGACTATGGGCGCACCATCTACGATCTTGCGCTGCGTCGTGACCTCATCGGCATCGGCGAAGACATGGTCAATGTTGCCTATGACGCGCCGGTCGATTTCGCGCCGCGGGCGCAGATCGAGGACGCCGAGCGCCGCCTCTACGAGCTTGCCGAGTCCGGCCGCTATGACGGCGGATTCCAGAAATTCTCGCAGGCGTTGGCGGTCGCGGTCGATCTCGCGGCAAAGGCGTTCCAGCGCGACGGAAAGCTGTCCGGCATCTCCACGGGTATGCGCGACCTCGACACCAAGATGGGCGGCCTGCAGTCCTCCGACCTCATCATCGTGGCCGGACGCCCGGGCATGGGCAAGACGTCGCTGGCGACCAACATCGCCTACAACGTCGCCAAGGCCTATGTCGGCGAGCTCCAGGCCGACGGCACAATGAAGGCCGCCAATGGCGGCGTGATCGGCTTCTTCTCCTGCGAAATGTCGGCTGACCAGCTCGCCACGCGTATCGTGGCCGAGCGCACCGGCATTTCCTCCTCCCACATCCGCCGCGGCGGCATCTCGGAAGCCGATTTCGACAAGATCCGGGAAGTCTCGATCGAGCTGCAGTCGCTGCCTTTCTATGTCGACGCGACCGGCGGCCTGTCCATCGCGCAGCTGATGGCGCGCGCGCGCCGGCTGAAGCGCCAGAAGGGCCTCGATCTGCTCGTGATCGACTACATCCAGCTGCTCTCCGGCTCGGGCAAACGCGCCAGCGACAGCCGCGTGCAGGAAATCACGGAGATCACGACCAGCCTGAAGGCGCTGGCGAAGGAACTCAACGTCCCCGTGATCGCACTGTCGCAGCTCTCGCGTCAGGTCGAATCCCGCGAGGACAAGCGGCCGCAGCTCTCCGACTTGCGTGAATCCGGATCAATCGAGCAGGACGCCGACGTCGTGCTGTTCGTTTATCGCGAGGAATATTACCTCGCGATGAAGGAGCCACGCCCGGGCACGCCCGAACACGAGAAATGGCGCCTGGACATGGACCTTGCGTACGGCAAGGCCGAAGTCATCATCGGCAAGCAGCGCCACGGCCCGACGGGCACCGTGGATTTGGCGTTCGAAGCCTCGGTCACGCGGTTCGGCGACCTCGCGCCTGACAGCCAGCTGCCGGCTCGCAGCGGCAACGACTACTGAGTTCCTTGAACCGGACCTGCCTCTTGCGTAAAACGGCGCCATGACAATGGCGTCCGACCCGAACATGATCCCGCGATCCGGCCTTCTCTCCGCGGAGGCCAATCAGGCTGCCGCGCTCGCTGCTTACGGCGGCGTGCTCACCGTCGATCTCGACGCCATCATCGCCAACTGGCGCAAGCTCGAGAAGACCGCCGTGCCGGCCGAGTGCTCGGCCGTGATCAAGGCCGATGCTTATGGCTGCGGCACCGCGCAGGTCGCGCATGCGCTGAACAAGGCCGGCTGCAAGACCTTCTTCGTCGCCACCATCGAGGAGGCGCGCACGGCCCGCGCGGCGCTACCGGACGCCACGATCTATGTGCTCGGCGGCTATTTCCAGAACACCGGCGAGCACTACGCCAAGATCAACTGCCGTCCCGTGATCGGCGATCTCAACGAGCTCGCCGAATGGGACGTGTTCTGCCGCCGCACCGGCTGGTCCGGGGGCGCTGCGATCCATATCGACACCGGCATGAACCGGCTCGGGCTGACGCTTGCGGAGGCGCAAGCCATCATCCCCCGCATCAATGCCGGCGATCATGGCATCACGCTGGTGATGAGCCATCTGGTCTTGGCCGAGCAGCTCAACAGTCCCGTCAATGCCAGGCAGCTCGCGGCCTTCCGCGGCATCGCCAGCGAATTCTCCGGCGTGCCGGCGACGCTTGCGAATTCGTCAGGCATTTTCCTTGGTGCGCCCTTCCAGTTCGACCTGGTCCGGCCGGGTGCCGCGCTCTACGGCGTCAATCCGACGCCGGAGGCCGACAATCCGATGCAGCCCGTGGTCGATCTCAAGGCGCGCATCGTGCAGATCCGCACGATCGAGCGCGGCGATAGCGTCGGCTATGGCGGCACCTGGACCGCGCGGCGACCGACCAAGCTCGCGATCATCGCGGTTGGCTATGCCGACGGCTATTTCCGCGCGGCCAGCTCCAATGACGGCACCCGCGGCGCCGAGGTGATCGTTGCCGGCAAGCGCTGCCCGGTGGCGGGCCGCGTCTCGATGGATCTGATCGCGATCGACATCACCGACCTTCCGCCGAACGCGGCGCGGCGCGGCCATCTGGTGACGCTGCTCGGCGAGGGCATCACCGTCGACGAGTTGGCGCATCATTTCGGCACGATCGGCTATGAGGTGCTGACCAGCCTCGGCCATCGCTACGCCCGTGTCTACAAGGGCGGCAATGTCGTGGAACCGCTGGCAAAGCCGGAGCCCGCGCAGGCGGGCGAACAGCCGCCCTCCCCGCCGCCGGTCGAGCCGCCGGCAAGTCCGCCGCCGCTGCCGGGCTGAGCTGTCAGCCGCTTACTTCTTTTTCCTGCTGTCCAGCGCTGTCTTACAGGTCGTGCTGAGCTGATCGCGCTTGCCGTTGAGGCAGGCCACGATGCCGCCGCCGGGCGCGATGCCGGCGCAGAATCTGTCGTAGTCCGCCTTGCATGCGCCGCGTGGATCAGCCGATTGTGCAAAAGTGGCCCCGGAGAGTGCGACGACGAATGCGATAGCGGCAAAGCTCAACTTGGACATTGTATCTCCGGTGTCGGGACGTACGAGGCGATCAGCTCTACATGAAGATTGCGACATTCAACATCAACAACATCAACCGCCGCCTGCCTAATCTGCTTGCATGGATGCGCACGGCGAAGCCGGATGTCGTCGCACTCCAGGAGTTGAAGGCAAGTGATGGCGAATTTCCGGCAGCGGCAATCGAAAAGGCCGGCTACGGCGCAGTCTGGCGCGGACAGAAGACCTGGAACGGCGTCGCCATCCTCGCCCGCAATGCCGAGCCTATTCTCACCCGCGACAGCCTACCGGGAAAGCCCGGCGATCTCGAAGCCCGCTACATCGAGGCCGCCGTGTGCGGCATCATCGTCACCAGCATCTATCTTCCCAACGGCAATCCACAGCCGGGACCAAAGTTCGATTACAAGCTCGACTGGCTTGCGCGGCTGAAGCGCCACGCCAAGACCTTCATCAAGCAGGACCTGCCCGTGGTGCTCGCCGGCGACTACAACGTCGCGCCTGATACGATCGACATCTATCCGACACGCTCATGGGACAAGGATGCGCTGATCCAGCCGAAAAGCCGTGCGGCGTTCGCATCACTGGTCGAGCAAGGCTGGTGCGATGCGATCCGCGAGTTGCACGGAGACAAGCGCGTCTACACCTTCTGGGACTACAAGCGAAACCGCTGGCCGCGCGATGCGGGGCTCAGGCTCGACCACCTGCTGCTCAGCCCCGCCCTCGTCTCACGCCTGGCAAAGGCCGGCGTCGACAAGCAAGTGCGCGGCGAGGACGGGGCGAGCGATCATGCGCCGGCATGGGTGGTGCTGAAATAAGCGAAGCGCGCTCACCACAAATTCCTGCCGTCGATCATGTTGACCTGCACGGCCTCCAGATCGAAATCGTCGAACAGGCGCGCGTTCACCGCGACCTTGGGATTGTCGAAATCGGGCTTGCCTGTCGACCAATCCGGCGACTCCGAATAGGTGCCGCAGCCGCAATTCGCGCAGAAATGATGTTTGACCGTGCGGCTCCCCCAGAGATAGGTCGCGACATTGTCGGCGGGCGACAGCAGGCGAAACTGCGCCGGCGTGTAATAGGCCCACAGCGCGCCGCGCTTGGTGCAGAGCGAGCAGGTACAGCGTGTCACGCTCGAAGGCCCCTCTGTCACCTCGAATACCGTCTCACCGCAATGACAGCTTGCCTCGATCGGCATGACCCGCGCTCCGTTTTGTCAGAAGGTGGTCATAGCCCGCCCCTGCTGCCAACATGCTGTCAGCAGCACGACTACCCTTGCACTCCACTTGCACTCCAAATGGCGCACGCTCTTGCGAGCGGGGCCAGCAAATATGAAAACAACCCCATGCACAGTAGCCGACCTCTGTCAGATCAATACCTTACGCGGTTCCCGCGAAGGGCGATTTGACTCGTCGGGCAAAACAGCGGCAGCCTGCCAGCATCCAAGAATTAGATCCCGATACTTTGGCCTTCCTCTTCGTCCTCAGCGTCGGCCTGATCGCAGGCACCATTTCGGGCATCGTCGGCACCGGCTCGTCGATCATGCTGATGCCGGTGCTGGTCTATGCCTATGGGCCGAAGGAGGCCGTGCCGATCATGGCGATCGCCTCCGTGATGGCCAACTTTTCGCGCATGCTGGCGTGGTGGCGCGAGGTCGACTGGCGGGCCTGCCTGGCCTATTCGGTCACGGGCATTCCGGCTGCGGTGCTGGGCGCACGGACGCTGCTCGCCCTGCCATCGCACGCCGTCGATCTCGCCATCGGCATCTTCCTGATCGCGATGGTGCCGGTGCGGCACTGGCTGGCGCGGCACGATCTCAAGGCCAATCTCTGGCATCTCGCGATCGGCGGGGCGATCATCGGCTATCTCACCGGCATCGTGGTCTCGACCGGCCCGCTCAGCGTGCCGCTGTTCTTGTTCTATGGCCTGAGCAAGGGCGCCTTCCTCGCAACGGAAGCGGCTTCCTCCCTCGGCCTCTACTTCGCGAAATCGGTGACGTTCGAACGCTTCGGCGCGCTGACGCAGGAGGTCTTCATCAAGGGCCTGATCGCGGGCTCCTCGCTGATGGCCGGCGCTTTCGTCGCCAAGCGCTTCGTGTTGCACCTGAAGCCGGAGATGTTCCGCCTGGTGATGGACGCGATCATGGTCGCGGCCGGGCTCTCCATGCTATGGAACGCCACGCAATCCTCCTGACACAGATTCACTTTCCATGGCCAAGAACACGCTCTCCTTCGTCTGCCAGAACTGCGGCGCGGCCTATAACCGCTGGCAGGGCAAGTGCGAGTCCTGCGGCGAATGGAATACGCTGGCCGAGGAGGACGCGACCGGCAGCGTGCCGGTCTCGATCCGCTCCAAGCGCAAGGGCCGCACGTTTGCGCTGGAGAGCCTTGCGGGCAAAAGCCCTGACGCGCCGCGCCTGTCCTCTGGGCTAACCGAGCTCGATCGCGTGACCGGCGGCGGCTTCGTGCGCGGCTCGGTGCTGCTGGTCGGCGGCGATCCCGGCATCGGCAAATCGACGTTGCTGACACAGGCGACCAGCCTGATGGCGCGCGCCGGCCACCGCATCGTCTACATCTCCGGCGAAGAAGCCATTGCCCAGGTGCGGCTGCGCGCCGAACGGCTCGGGCTGTCGGATGCGCCGGTGCAGCTCGCGGCCGAAACCTCGGTCGAAGACATCGTCTCGACCTTGTCCGAAGGCGCCGTCCCCCGCCTGATCGTGATCGACTCGATCCAGACCATGTGGACCGACACGGTGGAATCGGCGCCCGGCACCGTCACGCAGGTGCGCGCCTCGGCGCAGGCGCTGATTCGTTTCGCCAAGAAGACCGGTGCGGCCGTCATCCTGGTCGGCCACGTCACCAAGGACGGCCAGATCGCCGGCCCCCGCGTGGTCGAGCACATGGTCGATGCGGTGATGTCGTTCGAGGGCGAAGGCTCGCAGCAATTTCGCATCCTGCGGGCGGTGAAGAACCGTTTTGGTCCAACCGACGAGATCGGCGTGTTCGAGATGACCGGGCTCGGCCTGCGCGAGGTCACCAACCCTTCCGAGCTGTTCCTGTCCGAGCGCGATCTCGGCATGCCAGGCACCGCAGTCTTCGCCGGCATCGAGGGCACGCGGCCCGTTCTGGTCGAATTGCAGGCGCTGGTGGCCCCGACCTCGCTCGGCACCCCGCGCCGCGCCGTGGTCGGCTGGGATCAGAGCAGGCTCTCGATGGTGCTGGCGGTGCTGGAGGCCCATTGCGGGGTCAAGCTGTCCGGCCACGACGTCTATCTGAACGTCGCGGGCGGCCTGCGCATCCACGAGCCGGCAGCCGATATGGCCGCGGCGGCGGCGCTGGTTTCCTCCCTGGTTAATGCGCAGTTACCCACCGATGCGGTCTATTTCGGCGAGATTTCGCTCTCCGGCGTCATCCGCCCGGTGGCGCAGACCCCGGCCCGACTCAAGGAAGCGGTCAAGCTCGGCTTCAAGCGCGCCGTGCTGCCCGAATCGGCCCGCGGCGCCGATGCCGGCGGTGACGCCGGACTGACCCTGAACGCGGTCAACAGCCTCACCACCCTGGTCGCTGAAATCGCCGCCAAGGGCTCCCGCCGCGGCGACTCGAACCCTCCGGCGGAGAAAAATGCCACACCGGCAAGATTCCGCCGTGGAGAGGGGTAGCCGGAGGTGACGCGAAGCGCCCCCGCCGCTATACAGCCGTCACATAAGCAGCACGGGATTGCGTGGTTACGGCCTTGCCGGGAACGTCGTCTGGCCTTCAGTTAGGGCGGCGGCCAAACACCGATTCGCTGAGCACCCTTTGAGCGTACGAGCGGACCAGACCAGCCGATGCCAGTAACACTCCTCGACCTGATCCTGCTCGGTGTGATGCTGATCTCGGGCCTGCTCGCCATGGTCCGCGGCTTCATGCGCGAAATCCTCTCGATTGCAGCCTGGGGCACGGCTGCGATCGTGACGCTGTACTCGTTCTCCAAGCTGCTGCCGACCGCCAAGACCTATTTCAACAACGACACCGTCGCGAGCGTGGTCGTGGTCGCCGGCGTGTTCGTCGGCACCCTGGTCGTGGTCTCCGTGATCACGGTCCGGATCTCCGACATGATCCTGGATTCGCGCATTGGTGCGCTGGACCGCACCCTTGGGTTCCTGTTTGGGTTGGCTCGCGGGCTTTTGATCGTGGTGGTGGCCTTCCTGTTCTTCACCTGGCTGGTGCCGGACAAGCAGCGCCCGGACTGGGTCACGGGGGCCAAGTCCCGCGTGGTGCTCCAGGGAACCGGGGATTGGCTGATGTCGCTCTTGCCGGATGACCCCGAGAACACCATCTTGAAGAGATTCAAGAAAAACAAACCAGATGATGATCAAGCTGATACCGAGCAGCAGCCTTCGGGCAGTGGCGACGGATACAGTAAACCTGCTCGTGACAGCCTGAAGAAGCTGATCGAGAAACCTGCGGCGCGTTGATTTAGCCCTAAAGAGAGGCGCGGACGAGATGCGACACCCTGACCAGGACGCCCATGCTGAACTCGATCCCGGCTCCGCCGCGCTAGAGCTTCAGGACGACCTGGAGAGAGATACGCTCCGCGAGGAATGCGGCGTGTTCGGCATTTACGGCCACCCGGACGCCGCAGCCATTACCGCCCTCGGCCTCCACGCTCTTCAACACCGCGGCCAGGAAGCCGCTGGCATCGTCTCCTACGACGGCAGCCGCTTCCACAGCGAACGCCGCCTCGGCCTCGTTGGCGACACCTTCTCCCGCCGCGAGGTGATCGACCGCCTGCCCGGCAACATGGCCGTCGGCCATGTCCGTTATTCCACCACCGGCGCAACCATCCTGCGCAACGTGCAGCCGCTGTTCGCCGAACTCAATGCCGGCGGCCTCGCGGTCGCCCACAACGGCAACCTCACCAACGGCCTGACGCTGCGCCGCGATCTCGTGATGCACGGCGCGATGATGCAGTCGACCACCGACACCGAGGTGATCCTGCACCTGGTCGCGCGCTCCAGGCGCGCCCGTTTCATCGAGCGCTATATCGACGCGCTGCGCGAGATCGAAGGCGCCTATGCGCTGGTCTCGCTGACCAACAAGAAGCTGGTCGGCGCGCGCGATCCGCGCGGCATTCGCCCGCTGGTGCTCGGCGAGCTCGATGGCTGCCCGATCCTGACGTCGGAGACCTGCGCACTCGACATCATCGGCGCGCGCTTCGTGCGCGACATCGAGCCCGGCGAAGTCATCGTGTTCGACGAGAGCGGCCAGGACATCCACAAGCCGTTTCCGCCGATCGCGCCGCGGCCCTGCATCTTCGAATACATCTACTTCTCCCGTCCGGACTCCATCGTCCATGGCCGCTCGGTGTACGAGGTGCGCAAGGCCTTCGGCGCCCAGCTTGCGCGCGAGAGCCATGTGCCGGTCGACGTCGTGGTGCCGGTGCCGGATTCCGGCGTGCCCGCCGCGGTCGGCTACAGCCAGCATTCCGGCGTGCCGTTCGAGCTTGGCATCATCCGCAACCACTATGTCGGCCGCACCTTCATCCAGCCGACGCAGGCGATCCGCGAATCCGGCGTGCGCATGAAGCATTCGGCCAACCGCGCCGCGATCGAAGGCAAGCGCATCATCCTGATCGACGATTCGCTGGTGCGCGGCACCACGTCGAAGAAGATCGTGCGCATGATGCGCGATGCCGGCGCCAAGGAAGTGCATTTCCGCCTCGCCTCGCCGCCGATCCTCTATCCCGACTATTACGGCATCGACCTGCCCGACCGCGGCGGCCTTTTGGCCGCGACGCATTCGCTCGAGGAGATGCGCGAGATCATCGGCGCGGACTCGCTCGCGTTCCTGTCGATCGACGGCATGTACCGCGCCATGGGCGAGCCCGGCCGCGACCCGGCCAATCCGAAATTCTCGGATCATTGCTTCACCGGTGCCTATCCGACCCACCTCACCGACCAGACCCAGACCGAGCCGCAACCGCGCCAGCTGTCATTGCTGGCGGAGGCGAGCTGACGGCGCAGCCGTCTTCCCTGGAGGGGCCGCGGGACTGAACTAGGATGCGCAATTGCGCACCTGAGCGACTGCCGTTGACGAACCGCTAGTCGGCAGGCAATACCCTTTATTGTAGCTTAAGTTGCCTTCGGGAGCCTACGGTGAAAAGAGACCTCTCGATGATCGGTTTGGGCCTATACACGCCGGTCGAGGCGGCGGCCCTTACCCATGTCAACGCTCCGAAAATCCGACGCTGGCTCTGTGGTCACGCAATCGGCGAAACAAGCTATCCGGCGCTGTGGAAAAGCCAACTTGAAAAGTTCGACATGGAGCAGCTCTGTCTGAGCTTTCTCGATCTGGTTCAATTACGGGTAGCGAAGGCCTTCATCGAAGCAGGCCTCTCGCCGCAGAAGGTGCGGCGGGCGATTGAGTACGGATCACAGATAGTTGCTTCAGATTATCCGTTCGCGAGCGCCAGGTTTCGCACCGATGGCAAGACCGTCGTGCTGCACGTGCTGAAAACCGATGGCGATGAAGAACTGATTGATCTGTTCAGCCACGGCCAATATCTAATGCAGAAGGTGATCGAGCCAAGCCTGAAGAATTTAGAGTTCGACGAGGCCGACGTAGCCGCACGGTGGTGGCCGCTTGGCCGAGCCAAGGGCGTAGTGATTGATCCGCAGCGCCAGTTCGGCCAACCAATCGATGACGCGACTGGCGTGCCTACCAGTGTACTGGCGGAAGCCGCCAAAGCCGAGGGGTCTCCCGCGTCGGCTGCTAAGCGATTCATGGTGCCACTTACATCCGTTCACCGCGCTGTTGCTTTTGAGCAGCAGCTCGCCGCGGCGTGAAGGTCTTTTTCGATAACTGCACTTCGCCCGTCTTCGCGGGATGCCTCGATGCCCTCATTCGACCCGATGGTGATGAGGCCCACCATGTCCGATTCATGCCCGATTACGGCTTCGCGCACGACACCAAGGACGTCGATTGGATCAAGCAGCTCGGCGCTGACAATGACGTATGGATCGTGATTACAGGAGACCATCGCATCCGCAAGAACCTTGCCGAGCGCACCGCGTGGATCAAGGCAGGACTGAAGGCGTTCGTGTTGGCCAAAGCTTACCAGAAGACCCCGGTCAACCAATGCGCCTCTATGCTGCTGTGGCGCTGGCCCGAAATGCGGAGGTTCATCTCGTCCGCTGCGGCAGGCTCAATGTTTGAGTTGCCGATTAACAAGCGTAGTGGTTTTGAGCCGCTAGCGGTGAAGTGAACACGCCGCAAGCGCGGCCCGAAAATTTGCCCCACTGGGTGGAATTCTGCGACATTCAGCCATGGGTTTGCACCCGATGTGGCAATGCTAATTGCTGAAGATACTCAACTACGATAGTTCGCCCTGGAATGGGACAGTCACGGGGACTTGTCTCCGCCATCCACGCCTGTAAAACGCTCGCCATGACAAAGCCGCTCGCCTCCCGTATCGCTCTCGTCACCGGCGCCTCGCGCGGCATCGGTTTTGCCACGGCACTCGCGCTGGCGAAGGCCGGCGCGCATATCGTTGCCACCGCGCGCACGCAAGGCGGGCTCGAGGAGCTCGACGACGAGATCCGCAAAGTGGGCGGCAGCAACGCTACGCTCGTCCCGCTCAACCTCACCGATTCCGACGGCATCGCGCGACTTGGCGCGGGATTGCACGAGCGCTATGGCAAGCTCGATATCCTCGTCGGCAATGCCGGCGTGCTCGGCCCCTCCTCGCCGGTCGGCCATATCGAGCTCAAGACGTTCAACGACGTGATGTCCGTCAATGTCTCCGCGAACTTCCAGCTGATCCGCTGCATGGAGCCGCTGTTGAAGCAATCCGACGCCGGGCGCGCCGTGTTCATCACCTCGGGCGCCGCCAACAAGGCGACCGCCTATGTCAGCCCCTACGCCGCCTCCAAGGCCGCGCTGGAAACGTTGGCGCGCGCCTGGGCGCAGGAGACGGCGAACACACCCCTGCGCGTCAATCTGTTCAATCCGGGTCCCGTCCGCACCCGCATGCGCGCCACCCTGATGCCGGGCGAGGACCCGGCGACGCTCGACACGGCCGAGCAGGTCGCCGAGTTCATCGTTCCGCTGTGCGCGCCCGACTGGACCGAGACCGGCAAGTTCTACGACTACAAGATGCGCAGCCTGATGAGCTTCCGCGCGCCGGCCTGATTGACTTAGGCACCTCCCCGCGATTGACTGCCCGCGCTCAAGCGGCAGCAAGCCGCAAGCCAAGAAAGGGAGGTTGCCATGGCGCCATGGCAGGATCGCGCAGGCCCTGATCGTACAGGACTTGATCGTACAGGCCTCAACCGTGCGCTCGCGCGCGTCTCTCAAGCTTTCTCCATCCTGATCGCAGCCATCGCATTCGCGCTTCCGAACGTTGCCGCAGCCGGCGACGTTCCGACCTTCGCGGTCGATGCGTCCTGGCCAAAACCGCTGCCGAACAACTGGATCCTTGGCCAGGTCGGCGGCATCACCGTCGACTGGCAGGGCCATATCTGGATGATTCATCGCCCGCACTCGCTCACCGACGACGAGAAAGGCGCAAGCCTCAACCCGCCCCGCTCGAAATGCTGCGTCTCGGCGCCGCCGGTGCTCGAATTCGATACTGACGGCAATCTGCTGCGGTCCTGGGGCGGGCCTGGCTATGAATGGGTCGGCCGCGAGCACGGCATCGAGGTTGATCCGGCAGGCTTCGTCTGGATCGGCGGCAATGCCGACAACGATAATGCGATCCTGAAATTCACGCTCGACGGCAAATTCGTGGCCCAGATCGGCAAGATCGCGCCGAGCCTCGGGAGTAACGACACGACACAACTCGGCAAGCCCGCCGAAACCGCGCTCGACAAGGAAGCCAACGAAATCTACGTCGCCGACGGCTATGGCAACCGCCGCGTCATCGTGTTCGATGCGACCACCCTCGCCTACAAGCGGCACTGGGGCGCCTACGGCAACAAGCCGGACGATACCAAGCAGGCGGCTTATGATCCCAAGGCGCCGGTCTCGCAGCAGTTCGGCAATCCCGTTCACTGCGTGAAGATCGCCAACGACGGTCTCGTTTACGTCTGCGACCGCATCAACAACCGCATCCAGGTGTTCAAAAAGGACGGCACCTTCGTGAAGGAGTTCTTCTTCGAGAAGAACACGCTCGGCAACGGCGCGGTGTGGGACATCGCGATCTGGCCTGATCCGAAGCAAACGTGGCTGCTCAGTGCCGATGGCGAGAACAACGAGATCAGGGTGATCAGGCGCGAGGACGGCAGCGTCGTCGGCAGCTTCGGCCACAACGGCCGCAATGCCGGGCAATTCCATTGGGTGCATGCGATGGCGGTCGACGCCAGGGGTAACGTCTATACCGCCGAGGTCGACACCGGAAAGCGGATCCAGAAATTCAGGCTGACCTCGGACGCGCTCAAATAGCGCCTCAACGCATTTTGCCCAAAGGTTAACCGACGGATGACGCACCAACGCAGCGTCATCCGGCTTTAGGCGCATTGCCGCCGACCGTCGGACCGGCTACGGAATCCGGCGGAACAAGGCTCCGCAAGAGAGCCGCCCGCATATTTGACAATGGAGGAGACCTTTTATGACGACGACGTTCGCGCGCCGCTCCGCGGCCCTTCTGGCCTGCGCTGCTTTCGGTTTTGCCACATCCGCCTACGCCCAGGACAAGACTGTCACGATCGGCGTGCTCAACGACATGTCCAGCCTCTACGCCGACATCGGCGGCCCCAACTCAGTGGTGGCGGTCAAGATGGCGGTGGAGGATTCCGGTCTGGCTGCCAAGGGCTGGAAGATCGAGGTCCTCAGCGGCGATCACCAGAACAAGCCGGACATCGGGGTCAACATCGCACGGCAGTGGATCGACACCCAGAAGGTCGACATGATCACCGACACGCCGAACTCCGGCGTGGCGCTGGCGGTCAGCAACGTCGCCAAGGAAAAGAACGTCGTCCTGCTCAACAATGGCGGTGCCAGCGCCGACCTCACCGGCAAGGCCTGCAACGCCAACACCATCTCCTACACCTACGACACCTACATGCTCGCCAACGGCACCGGCAAGGCGCTGACCAAGGCCGGCGGCGATAGCTGGTTCTTCCTGACCGCCGATTACGCCTTTGGCGCCGCGCTCGAGCGTGACACCAGCGCGGTGGTTACCGCCAACGGCGGCAAGGTGCTCGGCGGCGTCAAGCATCCGCTCAACACGTCGGACTTCTCGTCGTTCCTGCTACAGGCACAGAACTCCAAGGCCAAGATCGTCGGCCTTGCCAATGCCGGCGGCGACACCACCAACGCGATCAAGCAGGCGGCTGAGTTCGGCATCGTCGAAGGCGGCCAGAAGCTCGCTGCACTGCTGCTCTTCATCAACGACGTCCATTCGCTCGGCCTCAAGACCGCGCACGGTCTGACCTTCACAGAATCCTTCTACTGGGACCTGAACGACAAGACCCGTGCCTGGTCCAAGCGCTTCCAGGAGAAAGTGACCAACCATGCGATGCCGTCGATGACCCAGGCCGGCAATTATGCCGGCGTGATCCATTACCTCAAGGCGCTCGAGGCGCTCGGCGGCAATCCGCATGACGGCGCCAAGGTCGTCGCCAAGATGAAGGAAATCCCGACCGACGATCCGCTGTTCGGCAAGGGCCCGCTCCGCGAGGATGGCCGCCGCATCATCCCGGCCTATCTGTTCGAGGTGAAGAAGCCGGAGGAATCGAAGGGGCCGTGGGATTATTACAAGCTGGTCGCGAACATCCCGGCGGAAGATGCCGCCAGGCCGCTCAAGGACAGCGAGTGTCCGCTGGTGAAGAAGTAAGGCAGTCGACGCTGCCGTAAGGGTGGGCAAGGAGCGAAAGCACCGTGCCCCACCATCTCTCCGCAAACGAAGAAGCGGTGGGCACGCTCCGCTTTGCCCACCCTACGAGACCGTCTTCGTCGCGGCCACTGCGCGATGAAATTGACGACCGACAGCGCCGGTGCCTGTCCCGCGTGAGAGCGCGCCTTGCGCCATCGCCTCGCCGCTCACGACGGCCGCTTGCGCTTGTGGGCGAAGGGATTGGCCTTCTCGCGCAGGGTGATGCGCACCGGCGTGCCCGGCAGGTCGAAGGCCTCCCGCATCGAGTTGATGAGGTAGCGCAAGTAGGACTGCGGCACTGCATCCGCGCGTGAGCAGAACAACACGAAGCTCGGCGGGCGCGCCTTGGTCTGGGTGATGTAGTTCAGCTTCAGCCGGCGGCCGGACACGGCGGGTGGCGGGTTGGCCTGGACAGCTTCCTCGAACCAGCGGTTCAAAGCCGAAGTCGACACGCGCCTGTTCCAGAGCGCATAGGCATCCTGGATCGCCTGCATCAGACGATCGATGCCCTCGCCCATCAGGCCGGACACGGCGACGATCGGCACGCCCTTGACCTGTGGCAGCCAGTGGTCGGCGTCGCGGCGCAACGTCGAGATCGCGCCGCCGCCCTTGGTCTCCATCAGGTCCCATTTGTTGACGGCGAGCACCATCGCCCGGCCCTCGCGCTCGATCAGGTCGGCGATGCGCAGATCCTGCTCCTCGAAGCGGTTCTGCGCGTCCATCATCATCACGACGACTTCGGCAAAGCGCACCGCGCGCAAGGCGTCGGCGACCGAGAGCTTCTCCAGCTTCTCCTCGATGCGCGAGCGCCGGCGCAGGCCCGCCGTGTCGAACACGCGAAATTTGCGGCCCTTCCAGTTGATCTCGACCGCAATGGAGTCGCGCGTGGTGCCGGCCTCGGGGCTCGTCAGCAGGCGCTCCTCGCCGAGCAGATGATTGATCATGGTCGACTTGCCGGCATTGGGACGGCCGACGATGGCGACCCGGATCGGACGCGTCGCGGCCTCTTCCTCGGTGAGCGGCTCGTCGTCCTCGGCCTCATCCTCGTCGACGGGTACCGGCATCAGCTTGGCGAGCGCGTCGTAGAGTTCGCCCATGCCCTCGCCATGTTCGGCCGAGACCTGGATGGGATCGCCGAGGCCGAGCGCAAAGGATTCCATCGCGCCGGCATCGCCGTGCTTGCCTTCGCTCTTGTTGGCGACAAGAAGCACCGGCTTATTGGCGCGGCGAGCGAAATCGGCGAAGGCGCGATCGGTCGGCGTAAGGCCGATGCGGGCATCGATCACGAAGAACAGTGCGTCGGCCTGCGCGATCGCAGCTTCGGTCTGCTCCTGCATCCGCGCCGTCAGCGAGCCCTTGGCACCTTCGTCGAGGCCAGCGGTGTCGATGATGGTGAATTCGAGATCGCCGAGCCTGGCCTCGCCCTCGCGGCGGTCGCGGGTGACGCCGGGCAGATCATCGACAAGCGCGAGCTTCTGTCCAACCAGGCGGTTGAACAGCGTCGACTTGCCGACATTGGGTCGGCCGATAATGGCAATCGTAAAGGACATTGGTCATTCGTGCGCCGCGGAGGTGGCGACTGTCAAATCGGTGAAAAATATCAGCGGGAGAAACTGCCGCTGGGCATCGGTGCCGGGAAGGCGCCCTGCGACTGCTGCTGCTGGGTGGTCTGCGTTGATTGTGCCGCCGGCTGAGCGGTTTGATCCGGCGGCGGCGCGGTGGTGCGCTTGCGGACGATCTTGTGCTTGGGCGGCGGGGCACCCTGCGCCGGTGCCGCCTCGGGCTGGGCCTCGCCATCGACCTCGCCGGGGGGCGCTTCAGCCGGCGCGGCTGCGGTCGCGGCCGGCTGCCTGGTCTTCTTGCCCTTGGCGGATTTCGACGATTTCGCCGGCTCAGCCGGCGGCGGCTCGGCCGGCAGTGCCGCGACGGCAGGCGCATCCTGCTGCTGCTGCGCGCCCTTATACATGTCCTTCGGCACGCCCTGCTCGAGACCCGGCACGCCCTCGGGGAAGACGGGCTTGCGTTCGCCCGGCAGCTTCTTCTTGGTGTCGAGGAAGTCGAGCAGATCGCTCGGATCGAAGCCGCCGCTGGAGCAGCCGCCCAGGACGCCCGTAAAGGCGATCAGGACAGCGGCTGTGATCAAACGTGGCGTACGGCGCATATCGATATCTCGTCTTAGCTCACTTGACCGTCAGCTCTCGATCAGCTCTTGGCGACGGGCGGCAGCAGGGCCTGGAGCGCCTCGGCGCGCGAGCGCAGGCCCGGCGGCGTTTCGCCGTCCTCGGCGATCGCGTCGACCCATTTGCGGGCCGCGGTCATGTCGTTGTTGCGCCAGGCCGACAGCGCCAGGATCTCGCGGGCGCTGTGGCGGAAGGTCGATTTGGGCTCGGCAGAGGTTTCCAGCCGCTGCTGGATGTCGGCGTAGCTCGCGTTGTCCACCAGCAAACCGGCGGCGCGAATCCTGGCAAGATCCCGCCACTCGCTGCCGACGCTGCTGTCAGCGGCGATGTCGTCATACATCTTGGCCGCAGCCTTGGGATCGCGGGCGGATGCTTCGGCCGCGGCGCGGAGCCGCGCCAGGGTGCGGTAGCCAGATGGGGCCTTGGCAGCGAGGTCGGCAAAGGCCGTCTCGGCCTCCGCGTGCTTGCCCTGCTCCGACAGCTCAACGGCCTTCTCGAAGACGGCGCCGGCCTCGGCGGCCCTCTTGGCCTCAAGGTACTGGTAGCCGCGCCAGCCGCCCACGGCCGCCACGACGAGCACCATGAGGGCGATGAAGTAGAGCGAATATTTGTCCCACAGCTTTTTGAGCTGCTCGCGACGTACTTCCTCGTCGACTTCGTCAAATAATTCAGACACTTAAGCTGTTCCCATGCCCGGCCGGGAGCGCGCGCCAGATCGCGCGCGTCTAAAGCCCGTCCCCACGTCGCGGCGGCGATACCCTATCGATATGGCGGTGGCAAGGCAAAGCAAGGCCGATCAAGGCGTTAACGCGCGATCCGGGATATCCCGGTGCCCCACCCGACCCCATTCAGGCCCCGACCAGCAGCTCCTGCAGCTGGCGCTTCACCACCTTGCCGTTGGCATTGCGCGGGAGGGGCTCGGCCGTGATCGTCATGGTCTCCGGCACCTTGTAATCGGACAGCCGCTCGGCGCACCAGGCCCGCAGATCGTCGCTGCTGACCTGGATACGCGTAACCACCACCGCATGGACGCGCTCGCCCAGCACCGGGCATGGCTTTGCGATGATCGCGCTCTCGACCACGGCGGGGTGGCCGGCCAGCACCGATTCGACCTCAGCGGAATAAATCTTCAGGCCGCCGCGGTTGATCATGTCCTTCTGCCGATCGAACACACGGACGAATCCTTCGGCATCGACTGAGCCGAGATCGCCCGAATGCCAGAAGCCGCCAGAGAAACTCTCGGCCGTGGCCTTCGGGTTGTTCCAGTAACCCTTGATGACGGAGGCGCTGTGGACCCAGAGCTCGCCGATCTCGCCGGGCGGCAGCTCGCGCCCGTCCGCTCCCATCGCGATGATCCGCGCACCCGGACACGGCAGACCGACACTGTCGATATGGCTTGCCGTCAACTCGCCGGGCATGATGGTGGACGGCGACGTCGTCTCGGTCGCGCCGTAGCAGTTCGCGAGCTTCAGGCCCGGAATTGTCGCCTTGAGCTTCTCGATGGTCGCGACCGGCATCGGCGCGCCGCCAAAACCGCCGATGCGCCAGCTCGAGAGATCATAGCTGTCGAAGTCCGGCTGCAGCAGGCAGAGATTATACATCGCCGGCACCATGACCGTGTAGGTGACGCGCTCGCGCGCCGCGAGCTTGAGATAATCAGCCGCCTTGAATTCCGGCATGATGATCAGGGCGCCGCCGCAGCGGATCATGGTCGTGATGTTGGCGACGACGCCCGTGACGTGCCCGAGCGGCACGGCTGCAATCGAGCGGTCGGCTGCGGTCAATTGCAGGCAGGACACGAACACCATCGAGGAATGCACGATGTTGCAATGGGCGAGCATCGCGCCCTTCGGCTTACCTGTCGTGCCCGAGGTGTAGAGGATCATCGCGGTATCCTCCTCGCTGACGTCGACCGGCATTGGGGCCGGCGCGTTGTCGGCGAGCACCGCGAAGCGAGACAGAGCCGGATCACTGTCGATGGGGATGCGGTGGACCACATCGGGCACATCCTGCGCATCGGGCAGCCGCTCGGCGAGACCCGCTTCGTGGATCAGGATCTTGGCGCCGCAATCGCTGAGAACATACGCGATCTCCGGCTTCTGCTGGCGCGTGCTGAGCAGCACCGTGACCAGCCCCTCATGCGCGGCGGCGAACAGCAGCAGCGGAAATTCGATGCGGTTGCCGAGCAGGATCGCAACACGGTCGCCGCGTTGCAGGCCGAGCTTGCGAAAGCCCGATGCAATCCGCGCGGCCTGCTCCGCCGCCTGCCGCCAGCCGAGCCTGACATTGCCACAGACCAGCGCTTCACCATCGCCGTTGCGCGCGCAAGCCTCGGCAATCATCGCCCAGAGATGAGCCGGTCGATCGGTGAAGGCCGGGACCACCCGATCGCCAAAACGCGCCTCAAACCGCATCGGCGGGATCAGAGATTTCGACCAGTCCATCGGAGGGCCCTTGGCTTGTTGCTTTTGTCACCTTCCGCGCACGGGCACGCGGCCGCTGTCTTGCGCTGATCGGCTAGCTACCCATGACGGGAACGCCGATCACGACAGGATGGAACGCAAACGCCAGCGCCAGGTAGGCGACGACGCCGACCGCGACCGCGATCAGGTCGTTGGTGACGCCGCCCACCGGAATCGGCGGCGCGCCGGGGTCGGTGCGATGCTTGAGCGAAATGCGGTCATAGACCCCCCAGCCCAGGAACGAGCCGAACAGGATGATGGAGCCGAGATCGCCATTGGCGAGCAGATGCGCCGCCGCCCAGAGCTTGACGCCGGCGAGCATCGGATGCTTCAGCGTCGCATAGATGCGTCCGCGCAAATATGACGCGACCACCAGGATCACGGCGGGCAGCATCAGCGCAACCGTGATGTGCTTCAGCGCCTTCGGCGGGTACCAGACATCGATCCAGCCGGTCGCACGATAGTGGCCAAAGCCCCAGACGATCAGCGCCAGCCCCGCAAGCGAGACCACCGCATAGAGGATCTTGTAGGTCCCCTCGCCTAGCCGCGCGATCGCCTGCGCGCGCGCGTCACGTTTCGTTGTGAAAACATGGGCGGCGAAAAACAGCACCAGCCCCAGGATCATGACCAGCAGACCCACGACATCCTCCCCTCAACCAGCGTCCCCGCTTATGGCGTATCATCGATTGGCCGTCGGTCGCAACTGATGCGCTACTTGCCAGTCTCGCGATTATCGACGTAGCGGATCGCGATCGGACGCCCGGCCAGAGCGCCACCGAGACCGCTGGTGAATTTCAGCGGCAGGCAGGCGTTCAGCGATGAATTGATCGCGTTGAGATAGGTCGTCCTTGTATCGGCCGGGACGCCTGCGGTCGCGTATGTCAGGCGCGGCGGGCCGATCAGGCCGCCGGTCTTGTTGAAGCTGAAGCGCACCGACATCTGCATCCCCGTCCGCGCATTGTCAGATGGCGGCGACCAGCAGGTGCGCAGCTCGGCGAAGAGGTCGCCGATCGTATCGAGATCGTGATCCGGCTTTTCGTATTTGGCGCGGTCGGCCTCGGACGGCACGCTCTGAATCGTGAGCTGGAGGTTCTGCCCGTAGGGATAGTCGATTTCGGGGATGCAGGGTCCGGGTTCAAGCGGACTGCAATAGGACGGCGTGCAGGGCCGGCCGTCGAGCACACTGCACGGCTCATGCGCAAACGGAATCGGATTGATCTGGCGGCGCTGCGCGTCGGCCGCGGTCGTCGAGACCGCCAGCAGAACAAGAACGAGAATGCCGCGCCACATGCTTTGAACTCACCATGTCACGTCAGTGAAACGTGGCACTGTCCGTGAAAGCGTCAAGCCCACGGCCGTTCACATGCTCGCGCTTGAGCCGCCGGGGCGCGCCCTACCCCTTCTTCTTGACGTCCTTGACGTTGGTGAACTCGATGCCCTCGGCGCGTTCCCTGGTGTAGCCGAGATAGAACTCGTTCCGGGCCAGATACACGGGATCGCCGTCGACATCGTCGGCGATGCTCGAGGTGTTTGCTGCGAGGAACGCGTCGAGCTTCTTGCGATCCTCCGAAGAGACCCAACGCGCGAGCTGGAATTCGCTCACCTCGAACTCGACCGGCAGCGAATATTCCGCTTCCAGCCGCGCCTTGAGCACGTCGAGCTGCAGCGCGCCGACCACGCCAACCAGCGCCGGCGCGCCGTCGCGCGGACGGAACACCTGCACGACGCCCTCTTCCGACATCTGCTGAAGCGCTTCCTTCAGCTTCTTCGCCTTCATCGCGTCAGTGAGACGGACACGGCGGACGATTTCAGGCGCGAAGCTCGGCACGCCGACAAAGTTGAAATCCTCGCCCTCGGTCAGCGTATCGCCGATGCGCAGCGTGCCGTGATTGGGAATGCCGACGACGTCGCCGGCAAAAGCCTCGTCCGCGACCGAACGGTCCTGGGCAAAGAAGAATTGCGGACTCGACAGCGGCATGCTCTTGCCGGTGCGCACCAGCTTCGCCTTCATGCCGCGGCTGAGCTTGCCGGAGCAGAGCCGCGCGAACGCGATGCGGTCGCGGTGGTTCGGATCCATGTTGGCCTGGATCTTGAAAACGAAGGCGCTCATGCGCGGATCGGTCGCTTCGACCCTGCGCTGATCGCTGTCCTGGGCACGCGGTTCGGGCGCGAACTTGCCGAGGCCTTCGAGGAGGTCGCCGACACCGAAATTGCGTAGCGCGCTGCCGAAATAAACCGGCGTCAGATGGCCCTCGCGAAACGCGTCGAGCTCAAATGGCTTTGAGGCTTCAGTCACGAGCTCAAGCTCGTCCTTCACCCCGGAGACGTCGAGGTTCGCATTGAGCTTGGCGAGCTCAGCGATCTCGATCTGCTGCGCAGCGCCCGTCTTGGCGCCGCCGCCTTCAAGCAGGCGTACGCCGCCATTGACGACGTCATAGGTGCCGAGGAAGTCGCGGCCGCGGCCGACCGGCCAGGTCATCGGCGTGGTATCGAGTGCCAGCGTCTTCTCGATCTCGTCGAGCAGCTCGAACACGTCGCGGCTCTCGCGATCCATTTTATTGATGAAGGTGATGATCGGGATATCTCGAAGACGACACACCTCGAACAGCTTGCGGGTCCGCGCCTCGATGCCCTTGGCGGCGTCGATCACCATGACCGCGGAATCGACCGCAGTCAGCGTACGATAAGTGTCTTCCGAAAAGTCTTCGTGACCCGGTGTGTCCAGCAGGTTGAAGACAAGACCTTCAAACTCGAAGGTCATCACCGAGGTCACGACCGAAATGCCGCGCTCGCGCTCGATCTTCATCCAGTCCGAGCGGGTGTTGCGCCGTTCGCCCTTGGCCTTGACCTGGCCGGCCAGATTGATGGCGCCACCGAACAGCAGCAGCTTTTCGGTCAGCGTGGTCTTGCCGGCGTCCGGATGCGAAATGATCGCAAAAGTGCGCCGCCGCGACACTTCAGCGGCAAGCGGGGAACGGGCCGGCGATTCGGCTGTGGTGGCGATGTCGGACATGGCGGGAGCGTTTGGCAGGGAAAATGGGCCTGATCAAGCCTGATTTGGTGATTGCAGAGCGTTCCGGCCAGCCCCATATCGCCCTTTTGGGAGGGACGGCCCTCCTTTTCACAAGTCATGTCCGCGGGGACGACCCTGCCTTGAATGGAGGGTCGTCATGGCCTGGAGCATCCTGTTCTTCGCCGGTCTTCTTGAGATCACCTGGGCGATCGGCCTGAAATATACTGAGGGTTTTACCAGGCTGGTTCCGTCCGTCATCACGCTCGCGGCCATGGCCGGCAGCGTGATCCTGCTCGGACTCGCTCTCAAGTCACTGCCCGTCGGAACCGCCTATGCCGTCTGGACCGGCATCGGCGCGGTCGGCACCGCGGCGCTCGGCATCATCCTGCTCGGCGAGCCCGCCACCGCGCTTCGCCTCGCCAGCATCGGCCTGATCGTTGCCGGCATCGTCGGGCTGAAGCTCGTTACCTGAAGATCTGGACCGCCCACCAGCTCAGCGCCGCGACGATGGCCGAGGCCGGGATCGTGATCACCCAGGCATAGACGATCGAGCTCGCCACGTTCCAGCGCACCGCCGAGACGCGGCGGGCCGCGCCGACGCCGACGATGGCGCCGGTGATGGTGTGGGTGGTCGAGACGGGAACGCCGAGGAAGGTGGCCATGAACAGGGTCACAGCTCCCCCGGTCTCGGCGCAAAAGCCCTGCATCGGCGTCAGCTTGGTGATGCGCAGGCCCATGGTGCGGACGATGCGCCAGCCGCCCATCAGCGTGCCCAGCGCCATCGCGGCCTGGCAGGACAGCACCACCCAGAACGGCACCGTGAATTCGCCGCCGAGATGGCCCTGCGAATAGAGCAGCACGGCAATGATGCCCATGGTCTTCTGCGCGTCATTGCCGCCATGGCCGAGCGAATAAAGCGAAGCGGAGGCAAATTGCAGGATACGGAAGGCGCGGTCGACCGCGAACGGTGTCGAGCGCACCGAGGCCCAGGACACGATCGCGACCAGCATCATCGCCAGGAGGAAGCCGACCAGCGGCGACAGCACGATCGCCAGCACCGCCTTGGTCAGTCCGCTCCAGACCGCCGCCGATAGTCCGGCCTTGGCCATCCCGCCGCCGACGAGGCCGCCGATCAGCGCGTGCGAGGACGAGGACGGAATACCGAGCGCCCAGGTCACGAGATTCCAGACGATGGCGCCGACAAGCGCCGCGAAGATCACCTGGGCATCGACGATCGCGGGATCGATGATACCGGTGCCGATGGTCTGGGCAACGTGCAGACCGAACACCATGAAGGCGACGAAATTGAAGAACGCAGCCCAGATCACCGCGAATTGCGGCCGCAACACCCGGGTCGAGACGATGGTCGCGATCGAATTGGCGGCGTCGTGCAGGCCGTTCAGGAAGTCGAACAGCAGTGCGACGGCGATCAGTCCGACCAGGACGGGAAGACCCAACGCAGCATCCACGGCGCGGCCCCTGCCCTAAACTTGCTCGATGACGATGCTGTTGATCTCGTTCGCGACGTCGTCGAAGCGATCGGCGACCTTTTCGAGATGGTCGTAGATCTCGACGCCGACGATGAAATCCATCGCATTGCCGTTGCGATGCTTGTGGAACAGCTCCTTCAGACCGATGTCGTGGAGGTCGTCGACGCGGCCCTCCAGCTTGCCCAGCTCTTCCGTGATCGCCGACAGCATCGCGACGTTCGGGCCGATCGATTGCATGAGCGGCAGCGCACGGCCGACCAGATTGGCGCATTCGATCAGGAGCCCGCCGATCTCGCGCATCGGCGGCTCGAAGCTGCGAACCTCGAACAGCATCACGGCCTTGGCCGTCTGTTGCATCTGGTCGATGGCGTCGTCCATCGAGGTGATGAGATTCTTGATGTCGCCACGGTCGAACGGCGTGATGAAGGTGCGGCGCACCGCCGTCAGCACCTCGCGCGTGATGTTGTCGGCGTCGTTCTCGAACTGGTTGACGCGCTGGCAATAGACCGGCGTCTCCTCGCCTCCGTTGAGCATGCCCTGAAGTGCAATCGAACCCTGGATCACGGTCTGGGCGTGGCGGTCGAACAGGTCGAAGAACCGTTCTTCCTTGGGCAGGAACGCGCGAAACCATCGCATCATGGGGATAGGCTACCGGTTGGAAATGGCCCGGCCCGAACGGGCCGTCATAAAACTGTCATAGACCATTTTCGCTCCACGCGCGTGTCATCTCACGCCCGCGAAGCCGGCTCATCCACCGCTTTCACGCACCAATCAAACTGCTGCGATATCAATGATTTAGAGCGACCGCCGGAAGTAATGGGCGACTTCGCCAACGACGCCGCGGCGGAAGGTGAGCACACAGATCACGAAGATCGAGCCCTGGATCACCGTCACCCACTGGCCGAAGCCGGCCAGATATTGCTGCATGGCGATGATCGCGAAGGCGCCGACCACCGGACCGAAAATAGTGCCGAGACCGCCGACCAGCGTCATCAGCACGACCTCGCCCGACATCGACCAATGCACGTCGGTGAGCGAGGCGTTCTGCGCCACGAACACTTTCAGCGCGCCGGCAAAGCCTGCCAGCGTCCCCGACAGCACGAACGCCAGGAACTTGTACTGGTCGGTCCGGTAGCCGAGCGAGATGGCGCGCGGCTCGTTCTCGCGGATCGACTTCAGGACCTCGCCGAACGGCGAGTTGATGATGCGGTAGATCAGCAGGAAGCCCGCGAGGAAGCCGACCAGCACGACATAGTAGAGCACGGTCGGCTTGGACAGGTCGAGGACGCCGAACATGTGCCCCTGCGGAATGCCCTGGATGCCGTCCTCGCCATGGGTGAACGGCGCCTGGAGGTAGATGAAGTACAGCAGCTGCGACAGCGCCAGCGTGATCATCGAGAAATAGATGCCCTGGCGGCGGATCGAGATGTAGCCGGTGATGAGCGACAGCCCGAATGCCGCAGCGATACCAACGAGGATGCCGAGCTCGGGCGGCAACGCCCATACTTTCAGCGCGTGCGCGCTGCAATAGCCGGCGGTGCCCATGAACATCGCGTGGCCGAACGACAGCAGACCGCCATAGCCGATCAGAAGATTGAAGGCGCAGGCGAGCAGCGCGAAGCACAGGGCCTGCATCACGAAGAACGGATAGACTCCCGTAAAGGGCACCGACGCGAGCAGCAGCGCCATCACCGCGAACACGATCATCTCGTCCCGCATCGCGCGCGGGGTCATCGGCAGCGTGTCGTCCGTCAAGGCTGTCATATCAGGCTGCCCTTCCCGTCAATCCCGTTGGCTTCACCAAGAGCACCAGCACCATCAGCACGAAGACGACGGTGTTGGAGGCCTCGGGATAGAAATATTTGGTCAGTCCCTCGATCACACCGAGCGCGAAGCCGGTGATGATGGAGCCCATGATCGATCCCATGCCCCCGATCACCACCACCGCGAACACCACGATGATGAGGTCGGCGCCCATCAGCGGCCGGACCTGGTTGATCGGTGCCGAGAGCACGCCGGCGAGCGCCGCGAGGCCGACGCCGAGGCCGTAGGTCAATGTGATCATGCGCGGCACGTTGATGCCGAAGGCGCGCACCAGCGTCGGATTTTCAGTGGCGGCACGCAAATAAGCGCCGAGCCGCGTCTTCTCGATCAGGAACCAGGTCGCAATACACACGACCAGCGAGAAGATGACGACCCAACCGCGATAGACGGGTAAGAACATGAAGCCGAGATTCATGCCGCCCTTGAGCTGGTCCGGAATGGCGTAAGGCATGCCGGAGGAGCCAAAGTAGTTCTGGAACACACCCTGCACGATCAGTGCGATGCCGAAGGTCAGCAGCAGGCCGTAGAGATGGTCGAGCCCGGTCAGCCATTGCAGCATGGTCCGTTCCAGGATCATGCCGAAGATGCCGACGATGATCGGCGCCAGCAGCAGCGCCCACCAGTAATTGATGCCGCCGAGGTTCAGCAGGAAATAGGCGACGAAGGCGCCCATCATGTAGAGCGCGCCATGGGCGAAATTGATGATGTTGAGCATGCCGAAGATGACGGCGAGCCCGAGACTGAGCAACGCGTAGAACGAGCCGTTGATCAGTCCCACCAGTAGCTGTGCGTAGAGAGCCTGCATCGATCCAGCACCCAGTCCCTTCGGCGTTCCCAAAGTAGCGCCCGCCGGTGAGCTGCCGGCGGGCTGTTGGTCTTACTTCTTGAGCAGCGCGCACTTGCTCTCAGAGAGCGGCGTGAAGGCCTGGTCGCCCGGCACCGTGCCGACGAGCTTGTAGAAGTCCCACGGTCCCTTGGACTCGGAGGGCTTCTTCACCTCGAACAGATAGGCATTGTGGATGGTGCGACCGTTGGGCTGGATCTCGCCCTTGCCGAACAGATCGTCTTCCGTCGGCATCGACTTCATCTTCTCGACGACCTTGACGCCGTCATGCGGATTGCCGCCGAGCGCGTCCAGCGCCTTGAGATAGTGGCGCACGCCGGCATAGACGCCCGCCTGCACCATGGTCGGCGGAGCGCTGCTCTTCATCTTCGCCGAGAACCGCTTGGAGAAGGCGCGGGTCTGGTCGTTCATGTCCCAGTAGAAGGTCTCGGTGAAGTTCAGGCCCTGCGCGGTTTCCAGACCGATCGCCTTGACGTCGGTGAGGAACAAGAGCAGCGCCGCCAGCTTCTGGCCGCCCTTGACGATGCCGAACTCGGCAGCCTGCTTGATCGTATTCGTGGTGTCGCCGCCGGCATTGGCAAGGCCGATGATCTTGGCCTTGGAGGCCTGCGCCTGGAGCAGGAAGGACGAGAAGTCCGGCGTGTTGAGCGGATGCTTGACGCCGCCGACGACCTTGCCGCCGTTGGCGGTGATGACGGCGGTGGTGTCGCGCTCGAGCGCCGCACCGAAGGCGTAGTCCGCAGTCAGGAAGAACCAGGTGTCGCCACCGGCCTTCACCAGCGCCTGGCCCGTGGTGTGCGCCAGCATGTAGGTGTCGTAGGTCCAGTGCACGGTGTTGGGCGAGCACTGCGCGTTGGTGAGGTCGGAGGTCGCCGCCCCCGAATTGATGTAGACGCCGTTCTTTTCCTTCACGACGTTGTTGACGGCGAGCGCTACGCCGGAATTCGGCACGTCGACGATGATGTCGACCTTGTCGACGTCGAACCACTGCCGCGCGATCGCGGTGCCGATATCCGGCTTGTTCTGGTGATCGCCCGAGATGATGTCGATCTTCCAGCCCTTGCCCGCGAGGCCGGAATCTTCAACAGCCATTTGGGCTGCGAGCGTCGAGCCGGGCCCACCGAGGTCGGCATAGAGACCGGACTGATCGGACAGCGCACCGATCTTGACCGTCTTGTCCTGCGCGAAGCTCGCGCCAGCGGTGGTAACGGCCAACGCAGTGCCGAGCAACAACGATGCAATCGACTTTTTCATGCTACTTCCCTCGTGAATCTTCTCGTGACCGTCCGGCCCTTGGCCGTCCTAGACGCCGAGATAGGTGTGGAGCTTGTCCATGTTGGCGGCAAGCTCCGCATTGGAAAATCCGTCAATGATCTTGCCGTGCTCGACGACGTAATAGCGGTCGGCGACGGTGGATGCGAACCGGAAGTTCTGCTCGACCAGAAGGATCGTAAAACCTTCCTTCTTCAGCCGCGCAATGGTGTGACCGATCTGCTGAATGATGACCGGCGCGAGACCTTCGGTCGGCTCGTCCAGCATCAGGAAGCTGGCGCCGGTGCGCAGGATGCGCGCGATCGCGAGCATCTGCTGCTCGCCGCCTGACAGCTTGGTGCCCTGGCTGTTGAGCCGCTCCTTCAGGTTCGGAAACAGATCGAAGATCTGTTCGAGCGGCAGTCCGCCCGGGCGCACCACCGGCGGCAGCAACAAATTCTCCCGCACGTCGAGACTGGCGAAAATCCCCCGCTCCTCCGGGCAGAACGCGATGCCCATGCGCGCGATCTTGTCGGAGGTCGCGCGGATGACGTCCTGGTTGTTGAATTTGATCGAGCCGGCACGTTTGCCGATGATGCCCATGATCGACTTTAGCGTGGTCGTCTTGCCGGCGCCGTTGCGCCCGAGCAGCGTGACGACCTCGCCTGCGTTCACGTCGAAATTGATCCCGTGCAGGATATGGGACTCGCCGTACCAGGCCTCCAAGTTGCGGACCTGGAGGATGTTGCCACCGGTTGCGGTCTTCGCCGGAGCTTCGGCCATTGCAGTCTCAGGCATGACCGGCTCCCAAATAGGCTTCCTTGACGCGCTCGTCCTTGGTGAGCTCGCTGTAATGGCCTTGCGCAAGCACCTGCCCGCGCGTCAGCACGGTGATGATGTCGGAGAGATTGGCCACCACGCTCAAATTATGCTCGACCATCAGAATGGTATATTTCGCCGAGATGCGCTTGATCAGCGCCGCAATCTTGTCGATGTCCTCGTGGCCCATACCGGCCATAGGCTCGTCCAGAAGCATCATCTCCGGGTCAAGTGCGAGCGTGGTTGCAATCTCGAGCGCACGCTTGCGTCCATAAGCCATCTCGACTGCCGGCGTATTGGCGAACTCGCTGAGGCCGACATCGTTCAGCAACTCACGCGCACGATCGTTGAAGCGGTTAAGCACCGACTTGGAACGCCAGAAATCGAAGGAGCTGCCGTGCTGGCGCTGGAGCGCGACACGAACATTCTCCAATGCGGTCATGTGCGGAAATACCGCCGAGATCTGGAATGAACGTACCAGCCCTAAACGAGCGACGTCGGCGGGCGCCATCGCGGTGATGTCCTGTCCCTTGTACAGGATTTTCCCGGCAGAAGGTTTGAGAAACTTGGTCAGAAGATTGAAGCACGTCGTCTTGCCGGCACCGTTCGGGCCGATCAACGCGTGGATACTCCCACGGCGAACCTTGAGCGCAACGTCGCGGACGGCGAAGAAGCCCGCGAACTCCTTGGTCAAGCCTTCCGTTTCGAGAATGAACTCATCGGCCAAACAGATTTCCCCCTGCCCGCACAATGCGCGTGGCTGTCCTTGTTGCTTCGGCTTTCCGGGCATGGAGCCTTCCCGGAACGCCGCCTCCGGGCGCGGAATATGCCGGAGGTGACGGGGGTTAGGCAAGGCGGAAAGCTGAGCAGGTCAGGGCTCCGGCCGGGAGTCTTATGCTCCCTTAGTTGGAGGTGTTGTGATGTTGCGCCTGCCGGCCTTCCGGTTCGCAAGACACCGGTCATCAAGCCGTCGTTAACGGTCTTTGGTCCCGCGCGCCAGCCTTCATCAAAAATTTTCCCGCGGCAGCGATCATGCGCGGGTTTCATTCGCCGGGACTATTGTTTTGGATTTCGCCAGTGCCGCTCCCTCCGTCGTCAAGTCGATCAAGCAGCGTGACCTGCTCAACACGTGGCTGCGACTCTATGCACGCCAGCAGACTGCGCCGGCGATCTGGGAGTATCAGCCCGCGCGACTCGAGGAAGAGCTGTCCGATCTCATCTATTACACGGTGGACGATTCGACACCGACGCCGCGCCTGACCATCCAGAGCGAGGGCACGCGGATCTCGCGCGCCTACGGCCATACCGGCAAGGGAATCCTGCTGGAGGATTATGTCGGGCCGCGGCTCGCGCCCTTTGTGATGCCGGCGTATCACGAATGCGTCGCGCGCGGGCTTCCGGTCTACAGCGTTGCGGACGTCGTGGAATTCGCCGACCAATCCGGCCCCGGCGTCACCGCCGAGATCATCGAGCTGAATTAGCTCTTGCGCGATTTGGCGCCGACTTCCTTGTCGTAAATATCCGGCTTGAAGCCGACCAGGAGCTTGCCGCCGATTTCGAGCACCGGCCGCTTGATCATCGATGGTTGCGCTAGCATCAGCGCCAGCGCCTTCTTCTCGGTCAGACCTTCCTTGTCGGCATCGGGCAGCTTCTTGAAGGTGGTGCCGGCGCGATTGAGCAGCGTCTCCCAGCCGAGCTTGTCGCTCCATTGCTTGAGCTTGTCCTTCTCGACGCCGGCGGCCTTGTAATCGTGGAACTCGTAGCTGACGCCATTTGTATCGAGCCAGGCGCGCGCCTTCTTCATGGTGTCGCAGTTCTTGATGCCGTAGATGATGTTGGGCAAGACGTCCTCGCGCATGCGTCGCAATGTGCTGTGCGTTGTACGAAACTCCGCTTCGCGCGACAATATTGCCAACGACGCTTTCGACCTCTTCCGAACGGACACATTATGCACGTCACCCACGATCCCGCCGCATCCGCCTCCCCGACCATCGACTTCAACACGTTCCTCGCGGTCGATATCCGTGTCGGCACCATCGTCGATGCAAAACCGTTCCCCGAGGCGCGCAAGCCGGCCTGGCGGCTGTGGATCGACTTCGGCCCGGCCATCGGCGTGCGCAAGAGCTCGGCGCAGATCACCGAAAACCATCCGATCGAGACGCTGGTCGGTCAGCAGGTCGCGGCCGTCGTCAATTTCCCGCCGCGCCAGATCGGACCTGTCGTCTCGGAGGTGCTGACGCTCGGCTTCCCCGATGGCGACGGCAAGGTCGTGCTGATGCAGCCGAGCAAGCCGGTGCCGAACGGCGGGCGGCTGTTCTAGCGGTCGCCTTCGGCGGCCGACCGCCCATCGCTTCATCCTCCGGTTTCATCGGCCCCAACGGCCGGGACTTGACCAATATCGCTTTTGCCAATATAAATGACTGACTAATCGTTTTTTATTATGGCGTTCCAATTTTGGTAACTCCCCGCAATTCCTTAAAAACGATCGATCTGTCAGTTATTTATGGACGGGACGGATGCCCAAGATCAGCGACAAGAAGCGTGAAGACCGGCGTCAGCAGATTCTCGAAGCCGCGCTCGCCTGCTTCTCGGACAACGGATTTCACCAGACCGGCATGGCCGACATCGTCAAGCGGTCGGGCCTGAGCCACGGCGCGGTCTATCTCTACTTCCAGAGCAAGGACGATCTGATCGAGGCGCTCGCCGACGACCGGCATCGCCGCGAGGCCGTCCTCAACTCGGTCGCGCAAGGCTCCGGCGATCCGATCGAAGGGCTGCACGCGCTGGTGCGTATCTATGCGCAATGGCTCACCGATCCCGCCGGCGAAGCACGGCGCCGCGTCGGCATTCATGGCTGGGCCGAGGCGCTGCGCAACCGCCGTGTCCGCACCAGTGTCGTCGAAGGCATCGACCTGCCGCGCGCGCTGATCGTCGCGCTGGTCGAACGCGGCCAGCACGACGGCCTGATCAAGCACGATCTCGGCGCCGATGCGATCGCGCGCGTGCTGGTCGCGATCTTCCAGGGCTTTGTGCTGCAAAAATGCTGGGGCGAGGATTTTGACGTCGCAGCCTGCATGGCGACTGTGGCCGGCGTGATCGACGGCTTTCGTAAGACCAAGCCCGATATCAAGCGACGAACGAGGACGTGAGCGATGTCGGGGATCCACGACCTCCTCGCCGGCGCCGGCGTCGGTCTCATCGGCGGACTGACCTCGGGCTTCATGGGCACGAGCCCGGGCGGCGGCCTCGTCATCTTCGCTGTGCTGTTGCTCGGCGCGGAGCAGCACGTCGCGCAAGGAACGTCGCTGATCACGCAGGTCCCGCCGACAGGCCTCGCTGGCGTACGTCGCTATTGGCACAGCGGCAATCACAGCCCCTTGCCATGGATCCTCTGGATCGGCCTCGGATTTCTTATCGGCGGCGCGGGCGGCGGTTATGCCGCGGCTGCCGTGCCCGACGCCGTCCTGCAATGGACCTACGTTGTCTATCTGGTCGCGCTGATTGCCCTCCTTATCCTGCGTCGTGACCGCAAGGACGGCAGTCGCGGCGCCGATGATCGGGACCAACTTCCCTGGCTTCCCCTGCTCCTGATCGGCGGGCTTGCGGGCTTTTCCTCCGGCTTCATGGGTATTGGCGGCGGGCTCGCGATTACGGTCGGCCTCGCCGCCGGACTGCGCGTGCCGCAGCATCAGGCCCAACTCGTCAGCCTCATCTTCTCGGTCATCCCGACCAACATCCCAGCTGCCTGGATCTACTGGAGCAAGGGACTGATGGTCGGGTGGCCGGCCATCATCGGCATCGTTGCCGGCCTCTGGATCGGTACCGATCTCGGCGCCCGCGCGGCCAACGGAGTCAGCAAGGCGGTGCTGCGCCGAACCATGATCGGGCTTGTCGCGCTGATGGCGCTCTACATGAGCTACAAGGCGCTGAGCTAGATTCACGGACGTTTTGGAATATTCAATCCGCGCTCAACTGCAGGCCTCGCCAGCCCGCGTTCGAGCCAGGCACCAACCGACTTGAACTGACTGAATCCGACGAGATCGCCGGCGCCGTAGAAACCGATGAGATTACGCACCCAGCCGAGCATGGAAATGTCGGCGATGGTGTAGTCGTCATCCATGAACCAATGCCGGCCGGCAAGATGCGTCTCCATCACGCCAAGCAGGCGTTTGGCCTCGCTGACGTAGCGATCGCGCGGCCGCTTGTCCTCAAAATCCTTGCCGGCGAATTTGTGGAAGAATCCGACCTGGCCGAACATCGGCCCGATGCCGCCCATCTGGAAGTGCACCCACTGGATGGTCTGGTAGCGCCGCGCAGCATCCTGCGGCAGCAGCTTGCCGGTCTTCTCTGCGAGATATTGCAGGATCGCACCGGACTCGAACAGCGGCAGCGGTCTGCCGCCGGGGCCGTTGGGATCGAGGATTGCCGGGATCTTGCCGTTCGGATTGAGCGAGAGGAATTCCGGTGTCTTCTGGTCGTCCTTGCCGAAATCGACGAGATGGACTTCGTAAGCTAGCCCGATCTCCTCCAGCATGATCGAAACCTTGACGCCGTTCGGCGTCGGCAGCGAATAGAGCTGGAGTAACTCCGGATGTTTGGCAGGCCAGCGCTTGGTGATCGGAAAGGCGGACAAGTCAGACATCGGCACCCCGGCTTCGTGCGTGAGATGCCGCCTAATCTAGGCGGGCCATCGAACGACGCAAGGCCGAGTCATTCAGCCGGATTACAACGGCCGCAGCAGATGATTGGTGGTGTAGGCGGCATCGCGCAGGGCGCACTGCTCGATGAAGAGCTGCCCGGTGACGAGCAGTGCTCCAACGAAAACGAGCGCGAGCATCGCAGTCGCGAACTGACTGGTATCGTTCATCGCACGAGCTTCTTTCAATTCCGTTCGCACGAGGAACGCCGGCCGGCCATCGCCAGTTCCTGCATGGTTCAAATAAATTGCCGCTTTTTCCCGACCGAAACTCTGCCGGCCACCACCTCAGTAATTGATCTCCATCCGCAGGCCACGCGGATCGATCTCATCCCTGCCAACGCGCTGCGTGCTGCCGCGCGCCGCGACTGCGCAGGCGCAGGCATCGATGAGATCATCGCGGCCGATACTGGTGCCATGGCGTTGCGTGAGCCATTTCGGCAAGCGCGTAAGGCCATGTTGCACCAACAGCGCGATGCGTTGCTCGCGACCTTTGGCCGATGTCTTCTTCCCAAGCAGGGCTTTCCCTGCAAGATTCCAGAAGATCAATTCCGGATGTGCCTCGCCGATCGTCGCCTGCCGCGCCGGCGTCATGATCTCGTCGACCTCCCTGATCTTGTCCCTGATGTTCCAGAGCTGCGCAGAGACGCCCCTGCCCTTGCCCTCGTGCTCCCAATAGTGGCGATTGGCCGCCGTCATATCGGGAAATGTCCAGAGATCGCGGCGGGCCCCGAGGAAAACAGCGGGGCCCACCAATTCGCGCGCGCGCAAATCGCACGTCCGGTAACCTTCGGTCTTCAACCCGATCGGCATGTCGATCATCGCACGCGCATGCGGCATCGCGAGCAGACGCGTGAGGTCCGGCGAATAGTCGAAGCCGTGATCGCCGCGATCATCGATCCACGCGGCAACCCAGCCGAAGCGAAATCCGTCGAGACCGAGATAGTTCGGCACGCCCGCGGTCAGCCTCCGACCGCCCGGTAGGCCAGGCGCTTGAACTCGAAGAAGAACGGATTCCAGAAACCCATATGGCGCTGGGCCATCAGGACACCGGCGGTATTGGCCTCAGGGCAGATCCACCAATGGGTGCCGGCGAGCCCGCCCCACTGGAATTCGCCCGTGGAATTCGGAGGATCGAACTGCGTCGGCGCGAAGGTCACGGCGCCGCCGAGGCCAAAGCCCTTGCCGGGCATCGGCCCGAGATTGGCAAAGCGGATGGTCTCACCCGCTGGCAACTGGTTGGTCATCATCAGCCGCAGCGTCTCCGGCTTCAGCAGCGCGTCCGGCCCGGGCAACAGGGCGCGCACCAGCGCGAGCATATCCGGCAGCGTCGAGACCAGTCCGCCGCCGCCCGACAGCCGCGGGAACGGCCGCCGATAGGCCTGCGGGTAAGGCAGATTGTCGGCGCGGGTCAGGCCGGGCTTCGTCGGATCGAGCACGTCGGCGCCGGTGTAGTGCGCAACCAGCCTGCCCTGCCGTGCTTCAGGCACCGAGAAGCCGGTATCGGTCATGCCGAGCGGATCGAATATCCGCGCCTTGAAGAAGGCGTCTAGCGGCTTGCCCGAGACGACCTCCACGACGCGACCGAGCACGTCGGTCGCCACCGAATATTCCCAGCTGGTGCCGGGATGATAGGACAGCGGCAGATCGGCCAGCTTGTCGATCATGTCGGTCAACGGCGTCAGCGGGTTGAGCACGCCCGCCGTGTTGTAGCCTTTGAACAGCACCGCGCCGGGATCGAAGATGCCATAGCTGAGACCCGACGTGTGGGTCAGCAACTGGCGGATCGTGATTTGGCTTTTCGCGGGCTCGACATCGACGAGGCTCGAAGCGCCCTGCTTCAGCACCTTGCGATTGCCAAGCTGCGGCAGGAATTTCTCGATTGCGTCATCGAGCCCGATGCGGCCCTCCTCGACCAGCAGCATAATCGCGGAGGTGACGAAAATCTTGGCGTTGGAGAACGCGCGGAAAATGTGGTCCGGCCGGAGCGCCGCCTTCGCCTCGCGATCGGCAAAGCCGACACATTGCTGGTCGACCACCTCGCGTCCGCGCAGCACTGCCCAGGACACGCCAGGCACGATCTCCTGATCGACGTAGCGCTGCATCGCTGTCCGTGCTGCGGAAAAATCTGGCGTCCTGGCGTCCATAAATAGGCTCCTCCACGAATTGGTCGCGATGGATATAGCAACGAATCGGCCGCTGGGAAGCCCGTTCGACCTCCTCGCAGCGCCGGGCCGTCATCCCTGCTTCATGAACGCCGTCACGTGCAGACGACGGCGGATGCGCATGCCCTGGCGCTGATAGAGCGCAATGGCGGACGTGTTGTTCGAAAACACGTGCAGGAACGGAATCTCGCCGCGCGCCTCGATCTGGCGCGCGACCGCGGCAAGCAGCGCCTGCGCGTAGCCGCGCCCGCGATAGTCGGGATGGACGCAGACCGCCGTCATCTCGACGAACTTGCCCGGCTTCATCCGCTCGCCCGTCATCGCGACCAGCTCTCCGCCAGCGCGAATGCCGAGGAACGTGCCGAGCTCATGCGTTCGCAACGCGAACGGCCCGGGCTTGGTCAGCGCCGTCAGCGCCATCATCGCCGGAACGTCGGGCTGACCGAGCCTCACGATCTCCGCGTCGCGCAACGGGCTGTCCGCGGGCGATCCGATCATCTGCTCGCCGGTTTCGGCCAGCACGACCTGGAAGCCTGAGGGAACATCGACCGGCTCTGGCGTGAAGAGCGCGGCGACTTGCGAGCCGGACATGAGATCGCCGAGCGCGGCAAAGCTTGCCGCCGACATGTCGGCCATGTCGGCGAATGGGGTCATGTCCACGGGATAGCGCAGCGCGCGGGGGCCGCCTTCGGCCAGATGCTTATGGCTCGTCGTCAGCGCGCTCCAGATCGGACGATCCAGCAACGCTTCATCGCTGTCGGACACCGGCCTAGTCCTTGTCGAAACTAACGATGACGGCGGCGTTGGCTATGAGGATGGGGTCGTTGGCCACTTCCGTGGCCGAGGGAATCTCCAGTCCGCCCTTGACCGCGGTAACGGTCACGGTGCCGTAGGGAAGCTCCTTGGCAACCGCCTCCTTGTCGACGGCCTCGGGATTCGGCACGCCGATGGTGACGTCGACAAACATGTCGTTCGCGGTCTTGTCGATCATCCGGAAGAAACCGAGGCTCGAATGCCGGATCGCATCCGACACAGCGCGCTTCGCCGCCTTGGTGGCGTCCCTGCCGTGAACGTCGACGCCCATGCCCATCTCGGTAACACAACGAACGCGAGTCATTCGATATTCCTGTGGTTGGTTGGATTGGGAGTGTCGGCGATCAGGGTTTGCGACACAAGTGCGGTTGGCATTTTCAGGCACGGTCTCCACCACAAGCTCCGTCATTGCGAGCGCAGCGAAGCAATCCAGACTGCCTCCGCGGCGGGATTCTGGATTGCTTCGCTGCGCTCGCAATGACGATGTCGAGACAGTCGTGGCTCATCAACTCAAGTCTTCGTCGTCTCGTGCGCCCGCAGCTCATCGACCAGCACGCGCACGTTCTCGGAATAGTCGATCGGGATCGCGACCAGGTGCAGGCCGCCCTCCTTGAAGGCGGCATCGAGCGTCGGACCAAAGCTGTCGATGCTTGCGATACGATGGCCCTTGGCGCCATAAGCCTTGGCGTAGAGCGCAAAGTCGGGATTGCCAAAGGTCATGCCGTAATCGGCAAAATGGTCGACGGCCTGTTTCCAGCGGATCATGCCGTAGGCGTTGTCCTCCAGCACCAGCACGACGAGATTGAGCTTGAGGCGAACGGCGGTCTCCATCTCCTGGCTGTTCATCATGAAACCACCGTCGCCGGCGACCGCGAGCACGCGGCGATCGGGATAGAGCATCGCGGCCATCATCGCCGACGGCAGACCGGCGCCCATCGTCGCCAGCGCGTTGTCGAGCAGCAGCGTGTTGGCGACGCGGGTGCGGTAGTTGCGCGCGAACCAGATCTTGTACATGCCGTTGTCGAGCGCGACGATGCCGTTCTCGGGGATGACCTGGCGAATGTCGTGCACGATACGCTGCGGCGTCGGCGGCCAGCGCGTCTCGGTGGCGCGGTCGGCGATGTGGCTGAGGATCTCCTCGCGCAATGGCAACAGCGCCGCCGCCTGCGGCAGCTTGCCTTCGAGCCGGTCGGCCAGAAGCTCCAGGCTTGGGCCGACGTCGCCGACGACCTCGGCGTCGGGAAAATAGACCTGCTCGACGCTGGCCGAGGTGTAGCTGACATGAATGACCTTCGGCCCCGACGGCCCCATGATGAAGGGCGGCTTCTCGATCGGGTCATGGCCGATCGCCACGATCAGATCGGCGGCGTCGATGGCATCGTGGACATAGTCACGCTCGGACAGCGCCGCGGTGCCCATATAGAGATTGGTGCCGCCGGGAACGGTGCCCTTGCCCATCTGCGTTGTGAAAAAGGGAATGCCGGTACGCCGCACGAAACTCGCGATGCCGTGGGTCGAACGCGGCCGGCTGGTCGCCGCGCCCATCATCACCAGCGGATGCTTTGCCGCCAGAATCATCTCGGCGGCACGGTCGAGTGCGGCGCGGTGCGCGACCGGAATCTCGATCGGATGGATCGGAATCACGGGGGTGGCCGGCACCTCGTCGCCCGCGATGTCTTCGGGCAATTCCAGATGCACCGGACCCGGACGCTCCTCCATCGCCACACGGAAGGCATCGCGCACCACGGTCGGGATCGAGGAGGCGCTGATGATCTGCCGCGAGAGCTTGGTCAGCGGCTTCATGGTCGCGACCACGTCCACGATCTGGAAGCGCGCCTGCCGACTGCTCATGATCGGCTTCTGGCCGGTAATGAGGATCATCGGCATCGCGCCGAGATGCGCGTAGGCTGCGCCGGTCGACAGATTGAGCGCGCCGGGGCCGAGGGTGGAGAGGCACACGCCGGGTTTGCCTGTCAGCCTTCCATGGGTCGCGGCCATGAAGGCAGCCGCTTGCTCGTGGCGGGTCAGGATCAGCTCGATTTTGGAGGTTCGCAGCGATTCAACCAGATCAAGGTTTTCCTCGCCGGGAACACCAAAGATGCGATCGACGCCTTCGTTCTCCAGCGCCGCGACGAACAGGTCGGATCCCTTCACTTTGCGTTCCTGTTCACTCATGTCGCCTCCGCTTGCTGCTGGCTCCCGTGTTCCGGGGCGGCCCATGGTAGCGGTCTGAGGCGCATGCACAACTCACAAAGAGGCGCATAGCCGCATCAACACCGTCCTTGCGAGCGCAGCCGCTTTTTCAACTTGCACGACCGTCGCAGACACGCCTTCGCATCCGCGCGGCGCATTGCGCCCGAGCTTTGCTTCGTGTTTCACCCTCCATTGAAAGAGGGCGCAGGGAAGAGCGGGAGCCGGCTGGCTCCCATTGACCGCTATGCCATGAGTAGATTGCGCTACACTGCACAGCGGGTAACAGGGCAGCCGGAGGCATCCCGGCCTTCCCTGCGTAGTGGTTTGACAGCTTATGTCGTGCTCTCCCCGGGGAGCGATGCACTATTGCCCCCGTCGTCTCGCAGATGACTGACACGAGGGCCCGGTTGAGCCACACGCATCACCACGAGCCTTGACGCACAGACCCCGGGCGCCAGGACCACACGATTTCGCCGTACGCAGATCACACCGGTCGTGCGCGCGACGGCTTTGCTCACGGTCGCCCGCCCTGCAAAACCCTTCGCGCCGATGTGACCCACGTCCACCGCCGCCCGGCCCGCGTTCGTGACGATCGCGATACGCCCTCTTCCTTGGGCCGGAGTGAGCGAAACATACGCCGTTTCCGAATTTCGGTAAAGTGGAATATTTTTGGCGGCCGGTATCGACCAAGGGACGGCGTGTTTTGCCCGTCGGGCACGCAAGCTCTCGTAGCCCCGATGGAACGCAGCGTAATCCGGATCTCCATTCTGCGCCTCCGGCGCCCGAAGTTCCTCGCCCAATAAATCAGCACGAAATGGCCGCATGTGAGTCCGCAACCTTTCGGCGCCGGCGCGACTTCTTGGGCAGCGACTATTCTGTCGCGATCTCAACTGCCAACCCAAAGGAGTTCACATGGCTCTTCTCGGAAACCTGCTCGGCACGGTCGATGGCCTGCTCGGAACAGCAACGGGTGCGCTGTCAGGCAGCGCCGATGCAGGTGGAAGTGTGACGGCCGGCGCCAGCAGCTCGGTCGATCTGTCCCACACGCTCGACGTGGGCGCGCTGATCGAAACCAATCCCAGCATTGACGTCTCCGCGTCGGGCCTTGCGGGAACCGGCGGCATCGATGCCTCGATCTCCGCGCCGACGGCGGTCGGCCTCAGTGCCGATGTCGGTCATCTCGATGTCGGTGGCCTCCTCCACGGGCTGGTCTGAGCCAACTTTCCAATGACGAATATGTGGCGTGGGGCGGTCTGCCCCACGTCACGCTTCGCGCAAGCCGCCAGCGTCCCGGCGCAGATTTCTTTTATACCTTGAGGACATTCAGATGGCGGCAGCACTTTCGACCGTCGCGGATGAGGCGGCAGAGCCGCCGTATCGGCGCGGCGACGACGTCCGGGACGCATTGCTAAAACTCTGGCCGCATTTCCTCTGGGCCGGACTGTTCTCAAGCGCGATCAACCTGCTCTATCTCTCCTCACCGCTCTATCTGATGCAGGTCTACAATCGCGTCCTGCTTAACGAAAACATCGCTACCCTTGTCCTTCTCACCCTCATCCTCGCCATTGCGCTCCTGACCATGGCCGGGCTCGACGCGGTGCGCGCCTGGATCCTGATCCGCTGCGGCATCCGGCTCGACATGGAGCTGTCGACGCGGGTGTTCGAGGCGCTGGTGGTGCGATCGGCCGAGCGCGGCGCTTCGCGAGGCGCGCAGCAATTACGCGATCTCGACCAGTTCCGCACCTTCGTCACCGGGCCTGGCATCTATTTCGCGTTCGACCTGCCCTGGATTCCGATCTACCTGCTGCTGCTGTTCTTTATCCATCCCCTGCTCGGCCTCGTCGCCACCATCGGCGCGCTGCTGCTGCTCGGGCTAGCGGGCGTGAACGAAGTTCTGACCCGCTCGCCGATGAAGCACGCCGAGTCCTCCGGCAACCAGTCTTACGTCTTCACCGAGAATGTCCTGCGCCATGCCGACGTGATCCGCGCCATGGGCATGCAGCCGGCGGTCGAGCGCAACTGGCAGAGCCAGCGCTCAGCGATGCTGGTGCAGCAGGCGATCGCCAGCGACAAGAACGCGGTGATGACGTCGTCGATCCGCTTCTTCCGCCTGCTGCTGCAGTCCCTGATGCTCGGCACCGGCGCCTGGCTCGCGATCGATCACGCCATCACGCCTGCAACGATTTTCGCCGCCAGCATCGTCATGGGCCGTGCGCTGGTTCCGGTCGAGCAGGCGGTCGGCACCTGGAAGCAGTTCATCGGCGCGCGCGATTCCTACACGGAGGTGCGCAATCTGCTTGCGACCGTGGACCTGACCGTGCCGCAGACCATCGTGCCGAAGCAACGCAATACGGTCGAGGTGCGCGAGCTTGTCTGCGAATTGCCGTCGCGGCCTGAGCCGGTGCTGAAAGGTCTGTCCTTCGAGCTCGCCGGCGGCCAGGCGCTCGGCATCGTCGGGCCGAGCGGTTCGGGCAAGAGCACGCTGGCACGGCTCCTGGTCGGCGCGATGGCGCCCGCCGCCGGGCGCTTGCGCTTCGGCGGCCTCGACTACAATCATTGGGACCCCGTCGAATTCGGCCGTCATGTCGGCTACCTCCCGCAGGATGTCGGCCTGTTCGCCGGCACCGTCCGTGAAAACATCGCGCGTTTCGGCGACGCCTCGACCGACGAGATCATCGACGCTGCGATCCGCGCCGGCATCCACGACATGGTGCTGGATCTGCCCCGGCAATACGACACACGGCTCGGCGTCGGCGGCGTCGGCCTGTCAGGTGGACAGCGCCAGCGGCTCGGCCTGGCACGCGCTCTACTTGGCCGCCCCCCGCTGCTCGTGCTCGACGAGCCCAACGCCAATCTCGACGCACCCGGCGAGGAGGCGCTGAAGGCCGCACTGCTCGAGGCCAAGGCCGGCGGCGCCGCCGTCATCGTCATTACCCACCGCACCACGATCCTCGACATCGTTGACGTCATGATGGTGATCCGCAACGGGATGCTCGACATGCTCGGCCCGCCCGGCGAGGTCTATCAGGCCTTGCAGCAGCAGGCAGCCGCGCGGGCGGCCGCATCATGAGCACCGCGACCTATATCGCCGACCGCGAGCGCGCTTACTATGCGCGGCCGGGACGTCCGGCGCTGGTCGGCGCCATCGTGGTCGGCGCGTTTGCCTCGGCGATGACGCTGTGGGGCACCCTGGCGCCAATCTCGGGGGCGGCGATTGCCAGCGGCAATCTCCAGGTGGAAGGCCGGCGCCAGAGCGTGCAGCATCCCTATGGCGGCGTCATCCGCCAGCTTCTTGTGCGCGACGGCGCCCATGTCGAAAAGGGACAGCTGCTGCTCGTGCTCGACGACAGCGATCCGCGCGCCAAGCTCGACGTGCTGGTCGCCGATCGCGATGCCGCCCGAGCGGCGGAAGCGCGGCTGATGGCCGAGCGCGACGACCATGCAGCGCCGGACTTTGGCATCGATCCCAAGGATGCAAAGCCCGCTATGCGCCAGGCGATGGCGAATGAGATCGCGATGATGGCCGCGCGAAAACACCAGTTCGAGGCCGAGACATCCGTGCTCAAGGGCAAGATCGCCGAGCTGAATGCGCAGATCGGTGGCACGCAGGCGCAGCTCACCGGCACTGAAAAGCAGCGTGAGCTCCTGACCGACGAGATGAACGGCGCGCAGCATCTGTACGAACAGGGCTATACGCCGAAGACGCGGATCCTGGCGCTGCAGCGCGAGGACGCCAAGCTCCAGGCCGATATCGGCGCGCAGCGCGCCAACATCGCCGGCATGCAGCAGCAGATTTCGCAGAGTGACGCAGAGATCGCCAAGGCCGAGCGCGCCCGGATGAGCGAGATCACCGACCAGCTCCGCTCCACCGAGAACAAGCTCGCGGAACTCGCGCCGAAGATCGACGCCGCAACCGATGTCGTGACGCGCGCACAGATCCGGTCGCCCGCGACCGGCTCGGTGGTCGGGCTCGACGTTTTCACGGAAGGCGGCGTGATCCAGCCGGGCGCAAAGCTGATGGATATTGTGCCGTCGGACAATCCGCTGATCGTCGATGCGCAACTCAAGCTGTCCGACATCAACGACGTCACCGTCGGCCGCCGCGCCGAGGTCCGGCTGACCGGCGTCAACTATATTGAGCGGCCCCGCCTTTACGGCACCGTGCGAACGGTCTCGGCCGACCGCGTCACCAACGACAGGGCCGGCGGCCCCGGCTATTACGCGGTCGAGGTCTCGCTGGAGCCGGACGACGTCAAGAAGTCGCGCATCGAACTGCAATCGGGCATGCCGGCTGAGGTGATCGTGCCGACGCGACCGCGCACGCTATTCGAATATCTGTTCGGTCCGCTGCGCGACGAGCTGACCCGTGCCTTCCGCGAACGCTGAGGAGGAGCCAATGGCTGCATCCGAGCAGAACAACCGCCGCGCCGAAAAGGCGGAGATCGCCCGCCACATCACGACGGAAGAGACGATTGCGTTCATGACCGCGCTGGTCGCCTTCCTGAAGGAGGCCGAGGCCGCCGGGCATCATGGTGGCCACGATGCGCAGCCGCCGCCGTTCGACGTGCCGCCCCCGCCGGCGCATGCCAGCGATCCAGCGCGCGCCGAGGTGACACCAGGCGATCATCAGCCCGCCTCAGGCGATCAGCATGCCGATGTGAGCGTGCCGCCCACGAGTGAGACCTCGACGACACTTCATGTGGATGGGACCAGTGGCGACATCCCGCATGCCGATGGAAATACCGATGTCGCTGCCATCACGGACAGCCCGGTCAACGCGACCGTCCCGATTGGTAGCCACGCTCCCGTTGCGTCCGATCATGCCACAGAAGCCGCTGGCGGCTCCGCTCACGCCGACATCGCGACGTCCGCGTCCATCGATCCATCATCCTCGCTGCACGATCTCGGCAGCACGATCACGAACTTCGTCGACACCTCGCTGTCCGCCGTCTCGCACACGCTCGACAGCCTGAGCACGACGGTGTCGCAGCTGACATCCACGGTGACCGGAACGATTGGCCAACTCACCGACAGCGTCACCGGTCTCCTCGGCGGCCTGCTGCATTCCGTCGGAAGTGACGTGCACGAGGCTTCCTCCCCCGATTTGTTCAGCGCGCTGGTCACGGATATCGTCAGCACGCCGCTGGCGTCGCCCCATGACAGCTCGACGACACACGTCGATATCGGCGGCCTCGACACCGCCGGCGCGGTGCCGATGGCGGCGCTGCCGCCGGTGACGCTGCATCTTGGCTTTCTCGGCCAACCGACCGATGGCCACGATCTGCACGACGGCGCGTTCTCGGCGCTCGGCGTGCATCATTTTTAGATGAGATGCACTCGTGGCCCGGGTGGATTGACCAGCTCGCGATATCTGACTAAAGTCAGATAATGCTCGATCCCATCTCCCGCGTCCGCCGCTTCAACCGTGCCGTGACCTCCGCCGTCGCGCTACTGCCTGAAGGAATATTACGCGGAGCTCGGCCGCCGCTTCAAACAGGGCTTTGACGTCTCGCTGTCGCGCGACCCCAATGCCAAGGACATGCGCCGGCCGCGCGGCGGCTTCATCGTGGCGATGTCGGATACGCTGCCGATCGGCTGCGTCGGCTTGAAGGGAACGGATCACTTCTATGCCGAGATCAAGCGGCTGTGGGTCGCGCCCTCCGCGCGCGGATTGGGCCTCGGCAAGCGCCTGATGGAGGCGGCCGAGGACGCCGCACGCACACTCGGCATCGCGCTGCTGCGGCTCGACACCAATAGCGCGCTGCCGGAAGCCGGCCAGCTCTATCGCACCACCGGCTGGCGCGAAATCCCGCGCTTTAACGACGACCCCTACCCGGACCTGTTCTTCGAAAAGCGTCTGTGAGCGGCGCGCCGATTTCCCTGCGTCCGCGTTGGGCTCGGTACGCAGGAGTATCGCCATGACCGGGGCCGAGCTCGCCGATATCTATCGCGACTACATCGCCTGCCTGAACCGGCAGGATTGGCCTGCGCTCGGCCAGTTTGTGCATGAAACGGTCGACCACAATTCGCGACCGCTCGGGTTGGCAGGCTATCGCGCGATGCTGGAGCAGGACTTTCGCGAGATTCCGGACCTGCGCTTTGACATCGAGCTGTTGATCTCCGAGCCTCCCAACATCGCTGCCCGGCTGAAGTTCGATTGCACCCCGATCGGGACATTCCTTGGCCTCGCCGTGAATGGTCGGCGCGTGTCCTTCTGCGAAAATGTCTTCTACGAGTTCCGCGACGGAAAGATCCGCCAGGTGTGGTCGGTCATCGACAAGGCCGCGATCGAGGCGCAGCTCTGAGGCTGCGCCTCATTCTCGTCATGCCGCCACTGGTGCTGGCGCGGGTTGAGCTTGCGTCTTCGGGAACGGGCGGAACGTCATCGCCATAAGGAACGCGCCTAAGCCCATCGCCCAGGAGCCGATATAGAGCCAGGCATAGCTGGAGAACGCATCGTAGATCAGGCCGCCGGCGAGCGGGCCCGTCGCCATGCCGAGGCTGCCGGCCATCGCGGTGCCGCCGATCACGGTGCCCATCATCTTGAGCGGAAAGTTTTCGCGGACGATCACCGCATAGAGCGGCATGGTGCCGGCATAGATGAAGCCGAACACGGTTGCGACCATGTAGAAGGTCGTGAGCTCATGGGCGAAGACATAAGCGAGCGCGCCGAAGGCTTGCGCGAGCAGGCCCGAAACCAGCACGCGCTTGGCGCCGAGACGATCGCCCATCAGACCGAAGGCGATACGGCCACCGAGACCGGCCAGCCCCTCGACGCTGTAGATCGTCACCGCCGAGATCAGCGGGATGCCGCAGCTCACGGCATAGCTGACGGTGTGGATGATCGGACCGGAATGGGTGGCGCAGCAGAAGAAATTGGTGGCGAGCAGGATGATGAATTGCGGCGAGCGCAGCGCTTCGCCCACCGACATCTCGGCTTGCGGGCCGCCCCCGCCCGTTGCCGCGACCGGCGCATGCGCCAGCGCCGGCGGACGGCGGACCAGGAGCGCGACCGGGATCATGATGACAGCGACGACCAGCGCCACGATCTGCATCGCGGTACGCCAGTCGTGGTTGGAGACGAGCCAGGCCGCGAATGGCGCCATCGTCATCGGCGCCACGCCCATGCCGGCGGATACCAGCGACACCGCGAGGCCGCGTTGGGTATCGAACCAGCCGGTGACCGTCGCCATCATCGGCGCGAAGATCGCCGCGCAGGAGGCGCCGACCAGCAGGCCGAACACGAACTGGAACACGATGAGCGAGGTCGCATGGCTCGCGGCGAACAGGCTCAGCGCCAGCACGGTCGATCCCGTCAGCACCACCGGCAGCGGACCAAACCTATCCGTCAACGTGCCCCAGGCCATGCTGGTGAAGGCCATCGCCAGGAAGCCGATCGTCATCGCGCTGGAAATGCCGGTCACCGACCAGCCGGTGTCCTTGGCGATCGGCTGAAGGAACACCGGCAGCGAAAACATGCCGCCGATCGCGACACAGCCAAGCAGGCCGCCAGCGGCGACGATCACCCAGCGATAAGAGGAACCAGTCATCGTTGTCTCCCGTCAGGTCTGTCTGGGTGGAAGACGAATGGAAATGGCGAAAGCAGACAGGTATTGCGACATTTTTTAAGGCAGGCACTCGTGACCCGCCGGCAAGATGCCGAAAACAACCCCATGCACAGTAGCCAACCGCAGCGGTATCAATGACTTACGATGCGCATCAATTGCGATGCAGGGGACTTGCGATGGCAAGCCGCGAATCCCATTACACCGAAAGCGCCGGTCTTCCCGCGTCCGGCTACGCGTCGAACAACGCGTTCACGTCGCCCTCCGTAAGGGCCGATGCTATGCCGCCGTCGCGATCGAACAGGCCGTCGGCGAGCGCGCGCTTCCTGGCCTTGAGCTCGTCCATCTTCTCCTCGATGGTTCCCGCAGCCACCAGCCTGTAAACGAAGACGGCCTTGTCCTGCCCGATCCGATATGCCCGATCAATTGCCTGTTCCTCGACCGCAGGATTCCACCAGGGATCGAAGATGACGACGGTATCGGCAGCAGTCAGATTGAGGGCGACACCGCCTGCCTTCAGGCTGATCAGAAAAACATCGGCCGTGCCGCCCTGGAAGGCCTCAATCGCCGCCTTGCGGTCCCTCGTCTCGCCGGTGAGCAGACTGTAACGCAGACCGTCGGCGTCGAAGCGTTTCCGGATCAGATCGAGCATGGAGGTGAACTGCGAGAAGACGATGATCTTGCGCCCCTCGCTCAGCAGTTCTCCCACCATCTCGATCAGACGATCGAGCTTGGCGGACGGACGATCGAGGCCGTCGTTCAGTTTCAGCAATGCCGGATCGCAACAGGCCTGCCGCATCCGCAGCAGAGCCTCGAGCACCACGATATGGCTCTTGGCGAGGCCGCGCTTGGCGATGGCCTCGCGAACCTTGCGTGACATCGTGAGTCGTATCGAATCGTAGAGGTCGCGTTGCGGTCCTTCCAGCACGATGGTCTCGACCATCTCGCTCTTGGCCGGCAGCTCCGTCGCCACCTCCGTCTTGGTACGGCGCAACAGAAAAGGCTTGACGCGGCGCGCCAGCGCCGTCGTTCGCACCTTGTCGGCACGCTTCTCGATCGGCGTGCGCCACCGGCGCGAAAAGGCGGCCTTGTCGCCGAGATAACCCGGGTTGACGAAACTCATGATCGACCAGAGCTCCCCGAGGTGATTTTCCATCGGCGTGCCCGTGAGGCAGAAGCGGTGCTTCGCTTTCGTCTCACGCAGCCATCGCGTGGTCGCAGCATCAGGGTTCTTGACCGTCTGCGCCTCATCCAGCACCGCCATGTGCCACTCCCGCGCCAGCAGAGTTTCGCGGTCCCGTGCAATCAGCGGATAGGTGGTCAGGACCAGATCGTGGTCCCCGATGGCATCAAACTTGTGCTTGCGATCCGCTCCGTGCAGGACGAGCACCTTCAGGTCGGGCGCGAACCTTGTCGCCTCGGCGGACCAATTCGTCATCAGGCTGGTCGGTGCGACGACCAGCGCGGGATTGGCGAGGTGACCTCGCGCCTTCTCCAGCGCAATCAAAGCCAGGATCTGGACGGTCTTGCCCAACCCCATATCGTCGGCGAGGATTCCGCCCAACCCGCTCTCGCGGAGCAGGTCGAGCCATGCCACGCCCTGGGCCTGATAGGTCCGAAGCGTGGCGCGAAAGGTCGACGGCAATTCCGGCGCAGTCAGCCCTCTCGTCTGGAGCAGGCCCGCAAGCCGCCGGAGATTGTCGGCGCTCCGAAAAGCGAAATGCTCGTTCTCGACGCCGAGCAGCGGAACGACTTCGGCGCGCGATAGCCTGACCTTGCTGGAGGCGTCATCGAATGCGCCGCTCATGTGCAAGCCGTGCAGCGCCAGCACGAGCGGCAGGAAGCGGTCGGCAGCCAGCGCGAGATGCCGGCCGTCGGCCAGCGGCAGAAGGAAACGTTCGCCCTTGCCGGCGAGTTGGGTCAACAATTCGGGACTGAAGCCGGGCGCCGAAACCAGCGCGGCGAGAAGCGGGGCGAGATCGCGTCGCTCGCCATCGATCTCGATGCCGAGTGCCAGCTCGAACCAGTCGATGCCACTGGTCTCGAGCGTCGCATCGAACTCACCCGAGGAGTCCGCGAGCCGGAACGGAAAATCGTCGTCGATCAGGATCTCGAAGCCTTCCGATCTCAGCTGCTCGGCGTGCCGCGCGAGAAAATCGAACCAGCCGCGCTGGTCGCTCAGCGTGAGATCCGTGGCATGACGGTAGTCGAGCAGCGGAAACGCCGACCTGGCATCGGCCAGACCGGTATCGGAAAGGCGCTTGCGCGCCTGCTTCTCTTTCCCCTGCCGGCGTGCGATCGCATAGACCTGCCCGCCTTGAAACAGCTCCAGCCGGCTCGCTCGCTGGCTCGGATCGATGTCAAACGCACCGTAGCGGAAGCCGAGGCTGGCCACGGCGGCGGGACCGGAGTGTTCGCTCTTGTTGCGATAGTAATAATAGCTTGGACCGACATGCCCGAGCTTCAGCCGCAGCACGGGACGTGGATCCTCATCGATGAGCACTGCAGTCGCCGGAGGCACCGGCAGGAGGCCGTGGTGAAGCTCGGGCAGCCTTTGGCTCAGGCGGCGCGACACCTCTTCGAGCTTCGCGCGCGGAATCGAAGGTGCAGCCAGGAACTGGCAGGCGAGCCGCGGCGGCAGACCGAGCTGCACGGGTCCGATCACACCATTGGCTTCCTCGACATAGACCGGCGGTTCGGCATTGAGCGCGACTGCCCCTGGCACGACGAGGTGAGGCGCAACGCCGCGCCCGCTGCCCGGCTTCCATTCGATCCGACCCTCGCGCGCCTCGCCCCAGCCCAACGGCGCCCGCTTGTGGCCAGAACGCGCGGCCGGTCGCAACGATCCGGCGCAACAGCTCTTCGGGGTACGGCCCTTGGGAATAGTAGTTGCGGACGCGGCTGTGTACCTCCGCGACGATGTCGACGTCGACATCACGGAAGTATTTGGGCGCCCGTTCCGGCTTGAACTCGTACGGGCTGGGACTGCCGTAATTGTCGGCATAGTCTCCGCCCTTGCGCAGCCGGACCGATCGCAGGGACACCGCGAGATAAGGCATCGCCCCGTCCGACGGATGCAGGCAATAGAGCAATCGCTGGCTCTCATCGGCGGCATAGTCGCTGCTCCGCGCCGCGCGGCCGACACTGTCGATCCAGCTGTCGACCTCGAAACCCAGGACCGGCGGAGCCGACGGCGCCTGCGTCTTGGCGGGCTTGGCTGCCGGCGCGCCGGGTACAGACGCCAATTTCAGAGAATCCTTGCCGTTCAGCGCCTCAAGCAGCGTCGCCGCGACATGTTTGCAGTTGAAGGCCATCGGACAACTGCAATCGCCATCGAGGTCGGTGAGCCTGTCGTCCTCGAACTCCAGCTGAATGTCGACGCGATATTTTTTCGATTCGCTGCCTCGCACCTGGGAACTGACGTGGCTTAGGTCATCGCTGACCTCCACGCCCGAGACGCGGCCCTGCGCCTGATAGGCGTGTGCCTTCTCCATCGCCGATCGGCTGAAGTAACTGTAGATTTCCTTGCGCTTGAGAACGTCCGAGAGCACTTGCAGCGATTCCGATATCCCGCGCGCAACATAGCCGTTTCGACCAGGTCATTGTAGCCGTGAAATCCGGTTCACCAGCTGAAGGAAAGAGTCGGGACCGATGCCTCTGGCATATCCCGTTGGGTTCACTTAAGTTTCAAAGATATGTTCCGGGGAACAGCCCATGCCAAAAATCGACGTCGCTGCCGTCCCGGCCCGCAAGGGCTCCGGCTATCCCGCGCCCTTCAGCGCCGCTTGCGCAGACCGCATCCGGCAACGGCTCGGCAATGCGGGCGGACTGAAGGATTTCGGCGTCAATCTGATGCGCCTGCCGCCAGGCAATTGGTCGAGCCAGCGGCACTGGCACTCGCACGAGGACGAATTCGTCTACGTGCTCGAGGGCGAAGTGGTGCTGATCGAGAACGACGGCGAAACCGTGTTGCGCGCCGGCGACTGTGCCGCCTTCCCGAAAGGCAGCGGCAACGGCCACCACATGATCAACCGGTCAGACGCGGAGGCCGTTTATCTCGAGGTCGGCTCGCGCTCACCCGACGATCTCATCACGTGCTCCGACATCGACATGATGAGCCCTGCATCGGATGGCCGGTTCCTGCACAAGGACGGCACGCCCTACCCCGGCGAATGAACAGCACCTGCTAGGCCTCACGCGGCCGCACGCCGGCGCCAGTCGCTGACGATGAGCCATACGGCCGAAACCAGGAAGTAGAACGCACCGACCCCGGCATAGCCCGCGACATTCGCGATCGACGGCACCGCAGGCGTCGAGGCTTGAAAGATGAAGAAGCCGCCCGCGAGCGCCGACTGACCACCGCTGAGCACCATGGCCCATTGCGCGCCAAAACTTTTCCAGCGCCGGATCGCCGTCCCCAACTGCAGTAAGCCGGACAGGATCGCCCACGCGCCGAAGACGCCGAGCACCCAGTTCATGCTCGTTTGCAAGGCGAGAAGGACCGCGATGGTGGTCGCGAGGCTGACCACAACGTTCAGCGCCTGCGTGCGATTTTGAGTGAGGCCGCCACTGCGCAAGGCGTCCACAAAATTGGCTGCGGCGTCCCATGCCGGATAGAGCACGAGCAACGCGCCGCCAATCGCCGCAGACGACGGTGCGACGGCAAACGCGGCAACGACCCAGGTGACGGAGAACGCCGCGCGGAGGAAGTAGTATTGCTTGAGCCATTGCTCGCGATCGTCACGCACGAGATCCATTTGCTGCGTCATTGCCTTCGCTCCTTTACCTACTAGTTGGTAATTTCACGCGCGACGACATACCTTCCCCGACGCCCGCGGGGTATGTCGTCTCGCCGATGTCAGTGTTTCCCGGACAGCCGATCCAGCAGCGGAGCGGTGATCACACCGAACATTTTGGGATCACCATAGGCACGCGCCGACAGCATCGCGCCGTGAATGGTCGCCATGAATCCTTCAGCCTCGACCCGGGCCGTGCCGGAGAATTTCAGTTGCCCCTTCCGCTTGCCGCGCTCCATCACCGACGTCAGCCAGGACGCCAGCGAGCGGAAATGCGAGCGGACTTCGAGCGCCACCTCCTCCGGCAGGATCGGAAGCTCGCTCGCCAGCAGCGCACAGACGCAAAAGGGTGCCCTCGCATCGCCGATGCACGCCTCCCAATACCGGACATAGCTCTTGAGCTGCTCGCGCGGGTCCGGAACGTTGCGCTCGAGCGCCGCCAATCCCGCCTCGGCCTCCTCGCGATAGCGCGACACCAGCGTGCGGACCAGGTCGACCTTGCCGGCGAAATGGTGGTGGATGCTCGGCTTGCGGATGCCGACGACTTCGGCGACGTCCGCATAGCTAAAGCCGTTGTAGCCGCCCGCGATGATCAGCGTGCGGGCGCAGGCCAGAATGTCGTCGGCAGTCGAGGAAACGTTGGTCATGGATGGTAGCTACCTTCCAGTTGGTAGGGCGTCAAGAACCGGGTGCTTCACTCCCCCGTGAGTGGTAGGAGCCTGCATGACCATTCGCCCGATTGTCCGCTACCCCGACCGCCGGCTCACCATGCCCGCCCGCCCCGTCACCGCCTTCGACGCTGGCTTGCGCGAGCTGGCAGCCGACCTGCTGGAGACAATGCGCGCCGCGCCCGGCATCGGCATCACCGCGCCGCATGTCGGCGTGCCCTTGCGGCTCGTCGTGCTCGAGCTCGACGCCAAGATGGGCGCGCAGACCTACGTCAATCCGCAAGTCGAATGGGCCTCGCCCGAGATGATCCTGCACAAGGAAGGCAGCGTCTCGATGCCCGGCGTCAACGACGAGGTGCAGCGCCACGCCCGCGTGCGCATCAGCTATCGCGATCTCGACGGCAACACGCGAGCTGAGGAATCCGACGGCTTGCGAGCCGTCTGCCACCAGCACGAGATCGACCAGCTCGACGGCCTATTCTGGATCCAGCGGCTGTCGCGGCTGAAGCGCGAACGGCTGGTGAAGAAGTATGAGAAGATGTCGGGGCGGTAAGGAATTGGCGAGCGACCGAACTCGAAGAACTCCACTCAGCCGACCTCCCGGATGTGCGCGGAGCCGAGGCCGGCCATTTCCGCATCCAATTACCCAGCGCTGCGCGCTCCGACCAGTCCGAGGAGCGCGCCCACAGCCGCGGTGAAAGCATGTGCAAGCACCCCCTGGGCAGCATCTACTGACTGGCCGCCCAATCCGCTAATCGCGAGCCAAACCAGCCCTGCTCCGCTCAGCAGGACGATAGCAAAGACCATCGCAACAATGAGTCGGAAATTCCACACTATGACACCTCCTCCATCGCCAAGACGAGGAATATTTACTCAGTATGAATCATACTGTCAAACGGAATATTGAAAATACTGAACGACCAGCCTAAGATTGCCTCCATGAAGACGATCCCTCTTAGAGCGCTCGCGAAATCCCTTTTCATGGGCGTCAATGCGAGCCGCCTTTCCAAAACCCCCCAAGGCATCGAAGCGGTGCCGATCATTCACATCAAGGACGTCGTTGAAAACGCCGTCCTTGATGTCGACCGGCTTGAGAAGATCGATCTACCTGAAACGCAACAGCACTCACGGCAGCGCCTGCGCCCTGCCGACATCTTACTAAGTGCTAGGGGAACGCTGATGAAATGCGCCGTCATCCCTCCGTCGCATTCTGATACGGTAGCGAGCGCCAACTTTATTGTCGTTCGGCTTAGAGAGCATTCTGTGCTCCAGCCAGAATTGCTTTGGGTTTTCCTTCGCCACCCATCCACGCAAGCCCGTCTGCTCAGCAAGGTCACGGGGACCGCTCAGCCTGCACTTAACATCCGAGCGATTGAGGAACTATCGATCCCGATTCCTCCTCAGGAGGTTCAATCCGATCTTGTTCGTCTAACTCTTCTAGCCGAACAGCAATATCGATGCGCCGTCGAAAGCGCCAAGCTACGTCAGGAGGAAGCCATGGAAATTGTGGCTCGGCACATGGACCCTCACGATGCCTGCTGAACAGATCGATTGGGCACAGTGGGACTGGCGGCTACGGACCATGATGGACGTTGGCCGCACGTCAAAATCCTTGGCTCTAAAAGAACCCCTAGCTTTGCTCGGCATTTTGTACCTGGATCGACAAGTCTCACTGGCCGATAGAATAGTCGATCCGCTGCGCTTTGTTCTCTCGCTAACCGCCGAGATTGAGAACCGAAGCAATCTTCGAGGGCGGCCGCTGAGCCGAAATATCTTCTCTCGGTTCGAGGCTATCGAGCCGCGTATACTCGGGAGTTGGCTCCAAACCGCATTGGAGCCCTGTCCGCTCGAGGGTTTCGCTCACTGGTTCTCATCCAGATTGGATGAGCTCGGCTTTGAGTACCCCTACGACACTCCATCCTCTTTATCTCGGCTCGTCGACTCACTGTTTGCAAATCGATTTCCGACCTCTATTCTCGACCCAGCTTGCGGAACCGGCGGCTTGCTTGCGGCTATGGCCGAAAGGCATAGCCAGGCGGCAGTATTGGGCCAAGAAATCAGCCCTGAGGCACATGCATGGGCCCAATTGCGTTTCCTAGTGCTTGGTCTCCCCAATGTGACTTTGCTTGAAGGTAATGCGCTCAATGACGCAGCATCGGATCGCTGCATGCCAGACGGCGGATTTGATATGATTTTGACGAATCCACCTTTCGGACAACAGATCGAAGCCGATAGAGCGATGCCGCCGCACTCACCTAAACTTGGCGTCGAGTTCGTTGGACGAGTAGTAAGCGAAACTGCATATGTGAACAAAATAGCGGACTGGCTCTCAAGCTCAGGAATTGCTGCAGTCGTGGTGCCTAACGGCTTCCTGTCGCGCGCAGGGACGGACCGGAAGCTACGCGAAGCATTGGCCTCGACTGACATGCTGCAGGCAATTATAGGGTTGCCGGAGCGGCTGTTCGCACCAGCGACCGCCATTGGAACGGCCATACTTATTCTGAACCGTCGAAAACCTGACGACCAAAGAGGACGAGCACTCTTTGTAGAAGCCCGAGGACAAGGGGCTCGCGACGGCAATCGAGTGACTTTGACGGATGATACTATTGAGCGAATTAGATCGAGGTATTCCGACTGGCAGAACGAAGACGGATTCTCGCAAGTTGTTTCATTCGAGCGGTTCGACCCTGAGATATCTTCGTTCTCGCCGAGCGCATATGTAAAACAATCCATAACGACTGAAATGAACCCTAGTGTTCGGCGCGCTCGTATCCTCGAACTGGATCGGCAGCACGCAATTCTCAGTCAACAGTATGAAGCGCTCAGATCAAAACTCGATCAATCCGGATAAGCCCTCTCTCACGTCTGCCACCAGCACGAGATCGACCAGCTCGACGGCATCTTCTGGATCCAGCGGCTGTCGCGGCTGAAGCGGGAGCGGCTGATCAAGAAGTACGAGAAAATGTCGCGACCGTAGAGCGGATTGGTTAGCCCGCAGCTGCGCGAAGCTCAGGCCCTTTTCCCGCCCCGCTTGGTCATTGGTGCATTGCGACGCTCGCGTTTGCCGCGCGCGATCTCCGTCGCCAGCGCATCGAGCTTCGGCTCCCAGAAATTCCTGAACTGGCCGATCCAGGCATCGACCGCGCGGAGACCCGCAACGTCAACCGAATAGAGCCGTCTTTGCGCTTCCGCGCGAACCGTTGCGAAGCCGCTCTCGCGCAGCACCTTGAGATGCTGCGACACGGCCGCCTGCGTGATCCCGTATTCGGCCCCGATCACTTCGACGACCTCACCGGACGCCATTTCGCCGGGCGCGAGCAATTCGAGAATGCGGCGGCGGACGGGATCGGCGAGGACTTCGAAGACGTGCATCAGCTTCCTGTGCCGGGATGTGCGATGTCGGGCGGCATCTCGCCGCGATAGAACGCGATGGTACGATCCGAGCGCTGCTTCGCTGAGACAGGATCGACGCCGCTTGCGACGTGCGCCGCGCGCCAATGTTCGCCACTTGTCGTCATAAAGTCCTTGCCCGCAGGCGAGCCCATCCACGCCTCGGCCGTCTCATGGTCGACCGATGCCCCGCTCGCAAGATATCGCTCAAGTCCCGCAATGGCGAGGTCCCAACCGATCCCGACCGCACCTGGACCGAACTGATTCCAATGATCCTCGATGATCGCGGTGTGCTCCAGCGTCAAACGCGCCTGACTTCGTTCTGCGGTGAGCTTGACGTCGATCCAGCTCACCGCGCCGCCGAACTCCCACGTCGCTGCAAAATGGGTCGGCGGCGAACACGCCATGATCGTGCCGCCGGCATTCCCCTTGAGCTGGTATTTTCCGCCGAGCTGGAGGTCTCCTTCGACTGGCAAGAACCAGCGCGGAATGCGCTCCTTGCTGGTCACGGCGTCCCAGAGATCGTCAACGCTGGTGTCGTAGAGCCGCGTCAGCGTCACCGCACTGGCCGGCTTCCCGTCCTTTTCGAAATTTGTCACCGAACGCGTAACGAGCCCCAAGACCCTGGCGACGTCGATCTCCATCACGATCCTCCTTGTCGGTCAGCAAGGATGAATATCGATCTATACTAATATAAGTCAAGTCTTATATTCGAGGCCGAATGCCGGGCAGTTCGCGAATGCGCCCTGTGCGCCCTACCGGACCGTGCCGATCCCTGCCAGGATCAAATCGACGCCCGCGAGAAATTGCGCGCTATCGTCGTGGTCGCGGAGCTGCGTCGCCATCTGGCGCACGAATGGATATTTCGCAGGATCGAGCGCTTCCCACTGCGCTGCGACCGAGGCGAGGAAAGCCGATCGATCCGTATCCGGGGCATGAACGCGGGCGTTCGCGGCGTTCTGTCCGGCAACGCCGAGGATGTAGTGCACCAGCGCCGACGCGGAATCGAACTGCGCGGCGTGGGGTACGCCGAGCGCCTGGAGCCGTCCGCCGACGCTTTCGATGATCTCCAGCATCGCGGGCCGCCAAGGCTCGCGAAAGAGCTGCGCACCGACCCAGGGATGGACATCGATCGCGTCGAACACGCCGAGCGCGACGGCGCGGATCGCATCGCGCGGCTTGGCGCCGCCGGCCACCTCGGACATGACGCGGGCGATGACCTCGTCGGTCGCAGCCGCAAGCAGGTCGCCCTTGTCGGCAACGTGCCAGTAGATCGCCCCGCTGCCGGTTGCGAGATGCGCCGCGAGCGCGCGGACGGTCAGCGCGCCCTCGCCGCCGCTGTCGAGAATCTCGATCGCGGCCGCGATAATCCGCTCCCGCGAGAGCGCGTCGGTGCGCCGTTCAATCCGGTGAGTCTTCTTCGCCATGGTCGCCATCTTGACATGAATGGAACGATGTTCCAATAATATGGAACGTCGTTCCATTGTCTTTGGTAAAGAACCTGATGACGCCCCCGGTCACAATTGTCGGTGCAGGCCTTGGCGGCCTCACCCTCGCCCGCGTGCTCTACCTGCATGGCATTCCCGTCACCGTCTACGAGGCCGAGGCTTCGCCGATGGCGCGGACGCAAGGCGGGATGCTCGACATCCACGACGACAGCGGGCAGCTCGCGCTGAAGGCCGCAGGCCTGTTCGAGGAATTCCGCAGCCTTATCCACGAGGGCGGCCAGGCCTCGCGCGTGCTCGACCAGAACGGCAAGGTGCTGCTCGACGAGGAAGACGACGGCACGGGCGGACGGCCCGAGGTGCGCCGCGGTGCGCTGCGGCGCATCCTGCTGGAGTCCCTGCCCGCGGAGACCATCCGGTGGGGCAAGAAGCTTGCGCGCGTCATTGCACGCGGCGGCGGGCGGCATGAGCTGACATTCGCCGACGGTTTTAGCGCGAGCACACATCTCCTCGTCGGCGCTGACGGTACGTGGTCGAAGGTGCGGCCGCTGCTGTCGGACACGACGCCCACATATGTCGGCGCGTCCTTCATCGAGACTTATCTGCACGATGCGGACGCACGGCATCGTGCTGCGGCTGAGGCGGTCGGCGGCGGCGCCCTGTTCGCGAACGCTCCTGGCAAAGGCATCTTCGCGCACCGCGAGCCGGACAGCGCGCTTCACGTCTACATCGCGCTGAAACGTCCCGCCGAATGGTTCACCGCGATCGATTTTACCGATGTCCCCACCGCAACGGCGTGCGTCGCGGCCGAATTCGACGGCTGGGCGCCGGCGCTCACCGCGCTGATCACCGACGCAGATACGCCGCCGGTGCTGCGCATGCTCCACACGCTGCCCAACGACCATCGCTGGGAGCGCGTGGGTGGGATGACGCTGCTCGGCGATGCAGCGCATGTGATGCCGCCGGCCGGCGACGGCGCAAACCTCGCGATGCTCGACGGCGCCGAGCTCGGCAAGGCTATCGTTGCGCACCCAGACGACATCGAGGCGGCACTTGCGACTTACGAAGCCGCGCTGTTCCCGCGCAGCCAGTCAGCCGCAGTCGGCGCGCACGAGATCCTGGAGCTCTGCCTCGGCGAACGCGCCCCGTTCGGCCTGGTGGACTTCTTCAGCGGAATGCGCGAGAGGATGTCGGAGTGATCCATCCTCGTGGTGATAGCCAACATGCCCCCTGCTCCCAGCATGATCGCAACATGCGCCTGCGGTGAAGTCGAAGTCAGAGCGTTCGGCAAGCCTATCGTCAGCGCCGCCTGTTATTGCGATGACTGCCAAAAGGGTGCGGCCGAGATCGAGGCTCTGCCGAACGCCCCCGCTGTGCGCGATCCCGACGGCGGGACGGCCTATACGCTTTACCGCAACGACCGGTTCGAATGCTCCAGGGGAGCCGAACGCCTGAAGCGTCATAAGCTCAAGGAGACGTCGCCGACCAACAGGGTTGTCGCAACGTGCTGCAATTCGGCGATGTTCGTGAATTTCGATCGCGGCCCGCACTGGGTCTCGGCCTACCGGGCGCGATTCCACGGCGACCCGCCGCCCCTGCAGGCTCGGATCTGCACGAAGTTCAAACCGGATGGTGTTGTGCTTGTGGACGATGTGCCGAGCTACAATCGCTTTCCGCCAAGCTTCATCATCAAGCTGCTCACCTCGCGCATCGCAATGGCGCTCGGAAGATGAACGCGTAGAACGTAGGGCGGATCAGCGAAGCGCAATCCGCCATCCTGAGCACGCCACGTTGAGTGATGGCAGATTACCCCGGCGGACTGCGCTTCGCGCAGCCGCGGGCAAATCCGCCCTACGAAGCACGCTACTTCAGCGACAGGAAAACGTCCGCGACCGCCTCGTGCTCCGGCACCTCCGGGAACAGGCTCAGCCGCTGGCAATAGATCGGGAAGTCGCGTGCTTCCTCGCCGCTGGCCGGAAGCCAGTCGCGATAGAGATAGAGCGCGGCGGGCTCCAGATTGTCGGTGAAGCCGACGACGCGCAGCACCGCGCAGCGTCCGCCGGGGATCTCGCCGGCCTTGATCTTTTCGCCATTCGCCTCGATCGGTTGGTCGGTCCCGACACAAAGATCGATGCTATATTCGTCCTGTTGCGCGGGACGCCCCTCGGAATGCCAGACATTGAAGGTCGGATTTGTCCTGGGGTGCAGGCCGGCGGCCCTGCGCCACGCGATAAACCGCCGGATCGTGTCACCAAGCGTCTCCGGGCTCCCCCGATGCTCCATGATCGCCACCCGCGTGGGGTGCACATCGCGTATCGTCACGTCGCCAGTCGTGAAGTTCTTCTGCATGAGCTTGCTCCTCGCATTGTCGAGAGGCCCGAAGGCCGCAAGCCACGGCTCCCAGTCCGGCGATTTCCGGAACGACGACGGTGATTGCCCGAACCGTTGCCGAAAGGCGCGGGCGAAGGCGTCAGGTGCGTCGTAACCAGCATCCATCGCGATGTCGGTGACGCCCAAAGCGTCATTGTAGGCCAGCTGATGCGACGCGCGCTTCAGACGCGCGAGCTGGACATAGCGATGCACTGACAACCCGAAGGTCGCCGTGAATTGCCGGTGGAAGTGAAATTTCGAGAAGGCCGCAACGGCGCTTAAGCCGTCCAGGTCCAGATCCGCGTCGAGATGCCGGTCGATATGGTCCAGCACCCGCCGCATCCGGGCCTGATAGTGTTGCAGTGCCTCCGTCATCGTCCCTCCTCCGTGGCGGCTCGAGTTAGGCCGGGATGGCCGTGATGCGCTCGACCGATCTTGCGGTCTGGAAGGCATCGCGGCGAAATTTCCGACGATTGCTTACAGTTCGAAGGATGGGTGGAGCGGAAGCGATACCTGGCCATCCCTTGCGCTGGCCTTATGGCCTAGCCCTATGGTCCAATTGAGTACATACGTTATTATCTTTCGTCAAAAGACCGGCCGGTCAACCGAGGCCCCGCGAATGAAAAGCTTGAACAATCTCGAGTGCGTGACCCTCTTCGTTGACGACCTCTCGCGCGCGAGGACATTTTACGAGGCTGTGTTCGACGCCAGGCCGATCTATTCTGACGCCGTATGCAGCGTGATCGGGCTCGGTGGCGTCATGGTCAATTTGCTACAGGAGACGGAAGCACCGCAGCTCGTGCAGCCGGTCGTGCCTGCTGCTTCAAGCGCCGGACCTCGCATGCTCATGACCATTCGCGTCGACGATGTTGATGAAGCCTGCGCGAAGCTGCGGCAAAGCGGCATAGACTTGGTAAATGGCCCCATCGATCGTCCCTGGGGTCGTCGCACCGCCGTCTTTTCCGACCCATCCGGTCATATGTGGGAGATCGCGCAGGAGATACCCTCCTAGAAGCCGTCCTCGTCGCGCGATACGGACAGTCCCGCGAGAAGCGGCGCGTACGCGGCGAGCCTGTGGGACACGAACTCGGTGAAGAGCCGCACGCGCTTCGTCTTGCGTGTCTCCCCTCGCGTGAGAAGCCACACCGTTCCGTACATGTGCAGGTCGGTGCCCGGCACCCTCACCAGGTGGGGGTCGGCATCGCCGACGAAGCACGGCAGTGTCGTCATCCCGAGCCCTTGGCGTACTGCAGCGATCTGCGCCTCGCCGTCCGTGGTCCTGAATGGTACCCCCGTGGCGCGAACCTCACCCTCACGGGCCCAGTCCGGAATTCCATGAATGCTTATGACGATCCACCGGATGGGATCAGGCGCGCCCGCGCGCCACGCGGCCAGTCGATCGCGGGACATGTAGACGCCGCCGCACAGCTCCGGCCCCTTCAGGCCGTGAAGATTGAGCGGCAGGGTTTTGCGGTCGTAGACGACGCGGATCGCGACGTCGGCCTCCCGGTTGGTCAGATTTGCCAGCTCGCCGGACGACAAGATGTCCATCTCGATATCCGGATGCAGACGCGCGAAATCGGCGAAGTCCGGCATGAGCAGGCGTGTCGCGAGGGACGGCGCCAGCGTCACCCGCAGAAGCCCGCGCACGCTCTGGTCGCGCCCGAAGACGCGCGTCTCCAGCTGGTGCGACGACGCTTCCATCTGGTCCGCGAACTCGAGGACCTCTTCGCCCGCAGTCGTCAGGCGGTAGCCCGAAGGCAACTTCTCGAACATGTGCGCCCCGAGGCGCTGCTCGAGCTGGGCGATGCGTCGCAGCACGGTTGAGTGATTCACCCCGAGGCGCTCCGCGGCAGCCCGGACCGAGCCTCCACGCGCGACGGCCAGAAAATAACGAACGTCATCCCAGTCGATCATGGTGCAATCCGGCACCGCGCGGTGCCCCTTCCAAAGCCCGTATCGAGCCCATCGAACAGTAATATGGCGGTCATTGTGGCCTATGTCGACGCGTGCGGTCTCATTCCGAACGGCGGATACCGATCGTCGCGGCCGAGATCAGTCGTCCAGCCGGATCGATTTCGCACCACCGATGTGCGCGCTTCCGCACTCAACGCCTGACGCCCGCGGACCCATCTCCAGGTCCTCGGGGCCCTCCCCGAGCGACCAAAGGCGGAGCCTGAAAGGAGAAGTTATGGGAAAGTTGGACGGTAAGGTTGCAGTCATCACGGGTGGATCAAGCGGCATGGCGCTGGCGAGCGCCAAGCGGTTCGTTGAAGAAGGCGCTTATGTTTTCATCACGGGCCGGAGGCAGGAGGCGCTCGACGAGGCCGTCGAGCGGATTGGCCGGAACGTGACCGGCGTGCGCGGCGATGCGGCCAATCTCGACGATCTCGACCGTCTGTTCGACACGGTCAAGCGGGACAAGAGCAGGATCGACGTCCTGTACGCGAGCGCCGGCATAGGCGAAGCCGTCCCACTGGGCGAGATTACCGAGCAGCATTTCGATGCGACCTTCGGCCTGAATACGCGCGGCACGCTGTTTACGGTTCAGAAGGCGCTGCCGCTGTTCAACGATGGCGGATCGATCTTCATGACCGGGTCTGTTGCTTCGCTGAAAGGTTTTCCTGGTTACAGCGTGTATGCGGCGAGCAAGGCGGCGTTGCACGCATTCGCACGCGGGTGGCTCAACGAACTGAAGGGCAGGAATATCCGGGTGAACGTGCTGCACCCGGGGCCGATCGCCACGCCGATGCAGGACCAGGTTCTGACCGAAGAGGCGAAGCGGATGTTCGAATCCCTGATCCCGCGGGGAAAGATGGGTCGTCCTGAGGAAATTGCGGCGGCCGCGCTGTTTCTTGCATCAGAGGATTCGAGCTTCGTGAACGGACTGGAGTTGTCTGTCGACGGCGGCTTCTCGGCCATCTGAAAGGAGAAGCATTATGAGCTACGCAATTGTAGGCTTCGGTAAGATTGGCCAGGCCCTCGCCCGTGCCTTCGCCCGTAAAAACATCGACGTGACCGTCGCGAGCCGCCGGCCGCCCGACGCGTTGGCACCGCTGGCGCGGGCGATTGGACCCACCGTCGTCGCCAAGTCGCTGCGGGAAGCAGTCGAGGCCGACACAATTATCCTGGCGGTCCCGTTCGGGGAGCATCGCGAGGTTGCGAAGGCCCTGCCGAGCTGGAAAGGCAAGACGGTCATCGACGCGATGAACGCGTTAGTTCCCGCTGAGGAGCTGGACGGTCTTCTGTCCTCCGCCTTTGTCGCGAAGGCGTTCACCGGCGCCAAGCTCGTGAAAGGTTTCAATCACCTGATTGCGGCCACCCTGGCTGCCGATCCGATCGTCGAGGGCGGCCACCGGGTCGTCTTTCTGTCGAGCGACGACGAAGACGCGACCGCTCCCGTGGCGGCCTTGGCCAAAAAACTCGGGTTCGCACCCGTCAAGCTGGGCAAGCTCAACGAGGGTGGCGCGCTGGTGCACGCACGCCGCCGCGTTTGGGGCCAGCTCATCTTCCAGGATTTGTTCAGGAAGGAGCAGTGATCGGCGTATCGGCGCCGTTCGAAGAGCGGGCTGCGGTGACCGTGCACTAAATTAATTAGTGCACTGTCGGTGCCCCAGCTGTTTTATCGCAGCATTGACGCGAGCGTGCGTGTGAGATGGTTCAATTGGGCGCCACCGCCAGGCCGAACCAATTTTCCTGCGATCACCACGGCTTCATTTTAAAAAGCCGACCACTATCACCTTCGTCATGAAGCAGCACGACGATTTCAGACTGATCGAATACGGCATCATCATCGACACGCGGCGGCAAATCGGAATCAATTAGCGTGATGATCGACTGCAATCCGAGCGCGGTATAACGCCGGATCACGCCGAGTAGATTTTCCTTCTTCCGATCATCGAGCGATTCAAACAGGCCATCGTGGAAGGCGAAGCGCGGAAAACCATCGCTGAGATGCGCGCGCAGAAGAGCCAAGTCGAACGCAATGCAAAGCAGCTTCTTGTAGCTAAATCCGCGATCGGCGCTGGTTGCAATGCCAGCATCGTCAAGCAACTCAGCGCGGAAATCGAGATGCCCGTACTGGTTAACGACCACGCTGAGCAGTGCCTTTTGATCTATCACGTCTTCAACGATCTCGTTGAAGAATAGCCGAATCTTTGAAAACAGACTTTCGCTATCGGCATTCTTGGCCTCAACGTCGGCCTCGATCGCCGCCTGCAAGTGAGTCTTTTCCTCGGCAATTGTGCGGATTTCGGTCCGCAACTGCTGAAGCCTATGTACAAACTCACGTTGCCGCTCAAGCCCCTCGATGTCAGCGCGCAGGTTCACCATCTCTCCCGAGAGGCGCTTGTACTTCGCGAAAGAATCGGTGCTGCTCAGAAATGCGAGCATTTCAGAACGGCGTTTGCCGAGCGCGTTTAACTCCGAGTTGACAGTTTTCAGCTCGGCTTCGATCTCGGCACGCTCCTCAACCAGATATCCTCTCCGCTCGTCGGTGATTGCCTTATTGAAGGAAATTAATTGTTGGAAATCGCGTTTGATTTGGCCAGCGAAATACACGCCAGCCTCTCGGAACAGCTCGCCCGCGTCCTCGGGGTTGAAGAGAATCTGGTCCGCCTCCAGCGAGGCGATGACCTTCTTCCGGTTCTGCGTAAGCGAGTAGCGTCGCTGGTTTAGCGCGGCGATACGCTCGTCGACCTGATCGACGAGCTGCTTAGTATCGGCCTTGTCTTGGGTTCGGAAGTCGAAGGCGTCGAGAAGCGTCTGCTTCTTGTCTACTTCCTGTCGCTTGAGTAGCAAGAGGCCGTCGATCTTGCCGGCGTCCTCTATCTCGCCCCCCAACTCTTGGCGAATCGTAGTCGCCTTCTGCTCTTTCTCCTTGAGCTCATCCTCCTTGGCGTAGTGCTGGGTGATCTGTTCAGCATTGAATCCGAGGATATGCGCCAGGAACGGCTTCCAGTCGGCATGCGAGTTAGCAAACTTCCGCAGTTGGAAGACATCGCGGAAATCATCCTGAGACCGCAGGAAATAGCCGAGCCCCTTACGATAGTCCCACGGCTTCAGAGCCCGCCAATCCAGCAGGCTGTCAAGCAGCTCCTTGGCGCGATCAAATGGAACGTCGAAGTGATCCCATTCCAGCTCGGAGAGCGTCGAAAAATCTTGATGACGAGCCGCATGCTTCTTGAAAGCGATCTTCGAAGCTTCGGCGACACTGCGACGGACCGTAACATAATTTCCGTCAAGGAGTTCGATCTCTAAAAGGAACACAAACTCCTCAAAGCGATCGAGGTGTTTGAACAGAAAGAACTTCGCATCTCGGCCCGCAAGAAAGCCGAAGTCGAGCAAACGACCAAGCGTCGTCTTGCCGAGATTATGCGTATCGCGATCGCGATTCTCGGGTAGTCGGATCTGCGCTAGCACCACATTGAGCTCGGGCTCGAACTCGACCGGTGTAAACTCAGCGGGTCGATTGGAATAAAGCTTAGACGGCTTCATTCTGCCCCACATATTCAATGGCATCAGTCTTGGGATGATATTCGATCAACCCAAGCAGGTAGAGAAAATTAAGTGACGGAAGGAACAGCACATCACCACCAATGACTGCTTTGCGGACGAAAGCGAGCAACGCGTCATATTCGCATATGCGTTGCGCGCGCAGTCGAGCAAGCATTAAAAGCGCAACATTGATGACGGTTCGATCAGGATGGGAGTGTTTGCTAGGTCTCAACATCGGCGACCTCCCCGATGTCGCAATTCCAATACATATAGAACAGTACGGCGCGGGTCAGGCGCTTGTGTTGCTTTTGGCGCAGGATTGGATCGCGCTGAAACAGAAGATCAAGCAAATACTCCATGACGGAATCAAAATTTTGGAAGTCCTTCCGCTTCGAAATGATCTTCATCTGGAACTCTTCAGTAGCTGCCTCGTAAGACTTGAGTATCTCCAAATTTTCCGGCGCCGCCAGAAATGTCCGAATTTGCGCAGTATCCTTGAGGTAGCGCCTGCGAAGAGCGGTCGCATACTCCGGTGTCATATTGTTGAGGGCATTCTTCTCCTCATAAGAAATTCGGCCACTCGGCGGCACGTCTAGGATGGCCGACAGATCAGCTTCGTGGCTTGCAATCGCCTCGACGACGACAGCTAGCTCATCGGGCGATACAATCAACGGAGAGTCGACCGGATCGAGATCCGCGAGCGTCGGCACTTCCAGAAAATGCCTCATATAGAGTTCGAGCTGCTCGATCCCACAGAGGTAGATCGACCCTTCGGGTAGCCCGCACTGCTCCGCGATGTGCTGAGTAATGTTCTGGTCGGCGTTACCAGCCAGACGTCGGTTGGCGAATAGCATGTAATGATCGAGCTGCTTGTTCTTGCGCAGCTTTTCGATGCGCGGCACTTCCTTCCCGATCACCGTGTCCTGAGATTTGGGACTATAAAAATCTGCTTCGCCGAAGTGGCGATTGTAGCCATTCGTGTGTTTCGCCTGGACAACCACGGTACCGGTCCAAGGCTCAGCCTTGCTCGGATGAAGTTCGGCGGTACCGACAAATTTGGCGTCTCGGCCACCATCAGGGCCCTTAGCAAAACCCTTCACCGACATGCCGAGCAGCCGTTGGCACAACAGCACAATCAGCCTTTCGAACTGATCCTCACTGAGGTCCTCATAGGCGAATTTCATGCTGGCACCCTTGCGCGTCCCAGCCTCGACGAGCAAACCGTCTGGACCCGCGTAGATTTGGGTCTAACACATGAGTCTAGTGGGCGGGAACTACGCTATTCCGCCCGCCTCCCCCTCACTCCCACTCAATCGTCCCAGGCGGCTTGCTGGTCACGTCGTACACCACCCGGTTCACGCCCCTCACCTCGTTGATGATGCGCGTGGCGGTCTCGCCCAAAAACTTCATGTCGAACTGGTAGAAGTCCGCGGTCATGCCGTCGGTTGAGGTGACGGCGCGCAGGCCCACGACGTAGTCGTAGGTGCGGCCGTCGCCCATGACGCCGACCGTCTTGACCGGGAGCAGCACGGCAAAGGCCTGCCAGATGTCGTCGTAGAGGCCGTGCTTGCGGATCTGGTCGATGTAGACGGCATCGGCCTTGCGCAGGATGTCGAGCTTGTCGCTCGTGATGTCGCCGGGGCAGCGGATGGCGAGGCCGGGGCCCGGGAACGGGTGGCGGCCGACGAAGATTTCGGGCAGGCCCAGCTCGCGGCCGAGCTTGCGGACCTCGTCCTTGAACAGCTCGCGCAAGGGCTCGACGAGCTTCATGTTCATGCGCTCGGGGAGCCCGCCGACATTGTGGTGCGACTTGATCGTCACCGAGGGGCCGCCGGTGAAGGAGACGCTCTCGATCACGTCGGGGTAGAGCGTGCCTTGCGCCAGGAAGTCGGCGCCGCCGAGCTTCTTGGCTTCCTGTTCGAACACCTCGATGAAGAGGCGGCCGATGGTCTTGCGCTTGGTTTCGGGGTCGGTGACGCCTTCGAGCTCGCCCAAAAACTGTTTTGAGGCATCCACATGTACGAGCGGGATGTTGTAGTGGTGGCGGAACAGGTCGACCACGGTCTTGGCTTCGTCGAGGCGCAGCATGCCGTGATCGACGAACACGCAGGTCAGCTGGTCGCCGATGGCTTCATGGATCAGCACGGCCGCAACGGCTGAATCGACGCCGCCGGAGAGGCCGCAGATCACCTTGCCCTTGCCGACTTGGCTGCGGATCTTCTGGATCTCCTCCTCGCGGAAGGCGCGCATGGTCCAGTCGCCGGAGAGGCCCGCGATCTTGCGCACGAAATTGCGGATCAGTTTTGCGCCATCGGGCGTGTGCACCACTTCGGGGTGGAACATCAGGCCGTAATATTTGCGCGTCTCGTCCTGGATGATCGCGAAGGGCGCGTTCGGCGAGGTGCCCGCGACCGAGAAGCCCGGCGGCATCTTGGTGATGCGGTCGCCATGGCTCATCCAGACCTGGTTCTTGCCGCCGAGCGACCAGACGTCCTCGAACAGCTTGCTCTCGGCCTTGACCTCGACATCGGCACGGCCGAATTCGCGGTGATGGCCGCCCTCGACGGTGCCGCCGAGCTGCTCCGCCATGGTCATCTGGCCATAGCAGATGCCCATCACCGGGACGCCGGAGGCGAAGATCGCTTGCGGGGCGCGGGGCGAGCCGGCCTCATGGACCGACTCCGGGCCGCCGGAGAGAATCACCGCTTTCGGCTTCATCTCCCTGAAGGCCTGTTCGGCTTTGTTGAACGGGACGATCTCGCAATAGACGCCGTCCTCGCGCACGCGACGCGCAATCAGCTGCGTCACCTGGCTGCCAAAGTCGACGATGAGAATCTTGTCATGCGCCGAGGCCACGGAGAGCGTCGACGCGGAGCGGTCGTTCTGTGCTGCTGTCATGGCAAGCAGATACGCGACCACGCCCCTGCCCGCAACCGCGTGGCGGCGCGCGCCCACATTCTTCTTTAGGCATGGACAAATGGATATAGGTAAGTATTATTGACCTAATTGCTCACCTACCAAACCGAGGCCAATCAGGGAGAACGCTTGTGTCACAGCACCATCACCCATCACAGCTTGCCGCACTCGGCCGGACCTGGGTCGAGGCCTGGAATGCCCGCGATATCGAGCGCGTGCTCACGCTCTACGACGAGGACGCCGTCATGACCTCGGACCGGATCCCGGCGATGGGATTCGATGCCAGCGGCACCGTGCGCGGCAAGGACGCGTTGCGGGCGTATTGGGGCAAGGCGCTCGGGTTGCTGCCGGAGCTGCACTTTTCGCTGATCGACGTGTTCGTCAGCCCTGATAGCGTCGTGGTATTTTACCAGAATGAGCGGGGCAAGCGGATCTGCGAATATCTGCGGGTGAACGATGCGGGGCTGATCGTGCAGGGATCGGCGAACCATCTGCCGCATTGAGGGCTCGTGCGTAGCGACGTCAGCGCTTGCGCGCGCCGGCCTTTCGCACCTTCGTGTCGGACCATGCCAGCGGCCGGCCGGTCCGCGACGGCAGCACGAGCTGCCCGACCGGTTGGCCCGTCTGGTCCACCAGGTCGGAATGCGCCTCGCCGCGTGCATAGAGATGCGCCTCGCCCCATTGGCGTAGGCCGACGACAACAGGAAACAAGTCGCGTCCCCGCTCCGTCAATGCATATTCCTGATACGCGCTGCCATCGGAGGCTGGAACCAGCTCGAGCACGTCAAGCTCCACCAGCTTGTGCAGGCGCGTGCTGAGCATGCCCTTGGCGATGCCGAGGTTCTTCTGAAAATCGCCGAACCGACGGAGCCCGTCGAAGGCGTCGCGCACGATCAGGAGCGACCACCAGTCTCCGATCGCATCCAATGCCCGGGCCACCGGGCAATCGGCCTTGGCAAAACCGGTCCGCTTCATCCGCAGTTCCCTTCGCAAGCCAGTACTAAAATAAGACTAGACAGCGCCGCACGCAACTGGTCCTATTATAGGACTACGTTGACCTCGCCGGAGACGACCATGACGAAGGATGACAACGCGCCAGCCGGATCAGCGATGGCAGGCGATGCGACCGGACGCGGGCTTTCCGGCGCGATGGCGCTGCTGTTCGCGCTCGCCTGCGGGCTGAGCGTCGCCAACATCTATTTTGCGCAGCCACTGCTCGATGCCATGGCACACGATCTCGGCATCGCGCCCGCCGCGATCGGCATGGTGGTGACGTTCACCCAGATCGGCTACGCCCTCGGCCTGATCCTGCTGGTGCCGCTCGGCGATCTCGCCGATCGCCGTCGCCTGATCGTCGGCCAGACCGCGCTGTCGGCGATTGCCCTCATCATCGTCGGCACGGCGTCGCACGCCGCGGTGTTGTTCGCCGGCATGGTGCTGGTCGGGCTGCTGGCTGTGGTCGTACAGGTGCTCGTCGCTTTCGCCGCGACGCTGGCGACACCGGACGGGCGCGGCCGCGCCATCGGCACCGTCACGAGCGGCGTCGTTGGCGGAATCCTGCTCGCCCGTTTCGTCTCGGGCGCGCTCGCCGATATCGGCGGCTGGCGCCTGGTCTATCTGGTCTCGGCCGGCCTGATGCTCGTCATGGCCGCCTTGCTCCTGTGCCTGCTGTCTGGCAGCCCAAAGGCCACGAAGGCCGGATTGTCCTATCCGTCGCTGCTGCGCTCGACGGCCGCGCTGTTCGCCGAGGAACCAGTCCTGCGCGAGCGGGCGCTGTTCGCGTTCCTGATCTTCGCCGATCTCAACGTGTTCTGGACCTCGATTGTGCTGCCGCTGTCGGCGCCGCCCTTCGCGCTGTCGCACACCACGATCGGACTGCTCGGGATTGCCGGGTTCGCCGGCGCGCTCGCGGCGCGCAACGCGGGACGCCTCGCCGATCTGGGATGGGCTCAACGCACCACAGGATTGTCGCTGATGCTGATGCTCGGCGCCTGGGCCGTGTTCGCCTGCCTGCACGTCTCGCCCTGGTTCATCGTCGCGGGCGTCATCATGCTGGATCTCGGGCTCCAGGCGGTGCATGTCACCAGCCAGAGCCTGATCATCGCCGCGCGTCCCGACGCCGCAAGCCGGCTGGTCGGGGGCTACATGGTGTTCTACTCGATCGGCAGCGCAGTTGGCGGGCTAGCCTCGACCATGATGTCGGCGTCTGCATGCTGGGCGCCGGAATCAGCGCCGCCGCGCTGCTGGTCTGGATCATCACGGCGAGCAGGACCGAGGCGCCAGCCGGTTGCGCGTCGACGTCCTAGCCGCCGACGCAAAGAGCGCGACTGGGGCGGAAGCATGCGCTACAGACTGCCGGCATCGTAACAGGACCCCTCCCATGAAGCTCCCCACCTCCCCCTTTACCGTCACCGACTGGAGCGAGGTCGAGGCCACCACGCATCCCGGTGAGACCGGCGAAGCCAAATGGCGCACGCTGAACATCGGCGATCTCCGCGTGCGAATGGTGGAGTATTCGCCTGGCTATCTCGCCGATCATTGGTGTGATCGCGGCCACGTGCTCTACGTGCTGGAGGGCGAGCTCGACAGCGAGCTGCGCGACGGACGCAAGTTCAAGCTCACGCCGGGCATGAGCTACCAGGTCTCGGACTTTGGCGACGCCGCGCATCGCTCATCGACGGCGGTGGGCGCGACTCTTTTCATCGTGGACTGACGGAACCGCCCGGTGTGCAGCGCAAAATAGCAAACTGCGCAGCGCTCGCTGTGAGCGCGTGCCGCCTTGAAGTTGCCCCAAAAAATCGCTAGATTGTGAACATCGATCCTTGGCCGAACGACTGGGCCGCTCCGTCTCATTTCCAATGGGCGAGCACGTTTCAGGTATTTCTCCAAAATCGACCAACCGGGACGATGGGCGCAGCAATGTGCATTTGTCCCCCTGAGTGCATCGTCAATTGAAAGGAAATGACTATGGCAATGGGCACCGTGAAGTGGTTCAACAACCAAAAGGGCTTTGGCTTCATCCAGCCGGATGACGGCGCAAAGGACGTCTTCGTTCACATCAGCGCCGTTGAGCGCGCCGGTCTGAGCACCCTCAACGAGGGCCAGAAGGTCTCCTTCGACATCGTTGCGGACCGCCGCAGCGGCAAGTCCTCGGCCGACAACCTCCGCGCCGGCTAGTTGACCGCGCAATTCGCGATCTGACCACGGACGTACCGGCAGATCGTTGAGTTCAGAGACCCCGCGACCGGGTTCCGGTTCGCGGGGTTTTTGTTTGCTCCGGAATGATGACGGAGCGAGATCAGCCCGCCTTCTTCAGCACCGAGACGAAGAACCCGTCCGTGCCCGTGCGGCGCGGGGTCATCAGCCAGCCTTCGTCGGATCGCAGCGCGGCTTCTGCAAATTCCTCGGCCTTGTCCCAGAGCACGCTCGCGGTCTGCTGCGGCGGCAGCACCGCGAACTCCGGATGTCGCGCAACGAAGGCCCTCACCTGCTCACCGTTCTCCTCGGGCAACACCGAGCAGGTGATGTAGGCAATGCGGCCACCAGCCTTCACCAGCGGCGCGGCGCGCTCCAGCACCTCGGTCTGGTCCTTGAGGCGGATCTCCAGCGCACCCGGCCGCATGCGCCATTTGGCGTCGGGATTGCGGCGCCAGGTTCCGGTTCCCGTGCAGGGCGCGTCGATCACGACGAGGTCGGCGGTGGCGCTGATATCGGCCAGCGGATCGGCCTCACCCTTGGGCGTGCGGACATCGGCATTGTGGACGCCGGCGCGCGACAGGCGCTCGTGAATGGGCGCAAGCTGCCGCTTGTCGCTATCGGTCGCAATCAGCCGGCCCTTGCCCTGCATCTGTGCCGCGAGCGCCAGCGTCTTGCCGCCGGCCCCCGCACAGAGATCGATCACCTGCTCGCCCGGTTTTGCCGCGGTGAAAAGGGCCGCAAGCTGCGATCCTTCATCCTGCACTTCAATGCCGCCCTTGATGAAATCCTCTTCGGCCTGGATGCCGGGATTGCGCGCGTCGGCCGAAAGCTCGATGCGCAGGCCATTTGGCGACCACGGGGTCGGTTTCGCATGAAGATGAGCAAGCGCCTTCAGCACCTTGTCGCGATTGGACTTTAGCGTGTTGACGCGCAGATCGAGCGGCGCCCGGCTCGCCATCGCCACGGCCTCGGCAACGCGGTCCTCGCCGAACACCTTTGCGAAGTGCGGATCAAGCCATTCCGGATAGTCGCCGACGATCGCGGCCGGCGCATCTTTCAGGGAACGCGAGGCAAGTGCCGCCTGCTCGGCCTCCGTCAGCGGCTCGGGCGCAAACCGGCTGCCGTCGAACATCGCGGCCATGGTCGCGGTGTCCATGTTGCGCTCGAGGCGGAGCATGCCGATCAGCCGGGCCCGTGCGGTATCGGAATCCATCAGAAACGCACTCGAGGAAAAGCGACGCAGCACGTCCCAGACGAGGCCGGCAATGGCGGCTCGGTCGCCGGAGCCGGCAAAGCGGTGCGCGGTGCCCCACTCCTTCAGCGCTTTCGCCGCGGGCACGCGGTCCTTCTCGATGATGTTGATCACTTCGATGGCTGCGGACAGCCGGGCAGCGGGCGTCATTTGAATCTTTCAGATCAGCAACAGAATTTTCAGTGCGAAGTAGATCCACATCGCCAGCAGCACCAGCACGCCGGCGAGCCAGACCGACGAGCGCCGGCCGAGATCGTTCGAGGTCACGAACACGCCGGCATGGGCAAAGCGCGTCACCACGAACACCCAGGACATCAGCACGATGAAGAGATCGGCATGGCGGAGCGGCAGCGCCAGCGCGATCAGGGCGTAGAACAGCACCGGCAGCTCGAACTGGTTGCGGTAGCAATTGCCGATCTGTGTGGCGGCCTTCGGCCAGTTCGGCTCGCCGAGCGCAATGTCGCGGATCTTGGTCTCGCCGGAGACCAGCGCATTCCGGCGCCCGAACACCATGCCGATCAGGAGCACGAAGGTGAGGCCAACCTGCACGAAGACCGGCAGCAGGACCATTTGGACGGACATCGGAACTTTCCCGTAAGGCGGAACGCCGCGACCGTCATTAGCCGCGACTGCTGGCGCTGACAATCAACGAGTTGAACCGGCGTTCCCGCCCGCGCGACCAACTGCCGATCATTGAAGCGATTTTGGCTCCTGGAGCCCGGCGAGACACGCCAAGAGAGCACCAAGAGAACAGCATGAACACCCTGTCCAGCCTCTGGACCGAATCCGCCGACGGCCAGCTTGGCATCTGGATGTCGGCGTTATCAGGCGTCGCGGCGGCACTCGCGGTCGCCCTCGCAATGACAGTGTACTTCCGCCTGTCCTACCGGACCTGGCGGGACGTCGTCAGACATGGCCTGGCGACACTCGCCGCCCTCGCCCTGTTCGCCTTTGCCGCCTACGACATGCGTCATGCCGCGTCGGCCTATCTCGGCCTCAACCCGTCAAAACCTGCGGTCGAGTTCGAGATCCGCATGCCGCGCGAGACCCTGACAACTGTGTCCGAGAGCCAGATCGAACTGCACAGCGACCGCAACCAGACCCTCGCTTTGGTCGACGGCGTCAGCGACCTCGCCGACGGACGCGCGCTCTTGCCACAGGACGCCTTCACGATCCGTTATCGCGTGCTTTAAACTTTGTTTCATCGCAGCTTTTGCGCGCGCGTCATCGTTCCGACGTTTGGCGGGACGATACTTCGCCCATGTCCGAATTTCGCCTCACCCAGATTTCCGACACGCATCTCGGCCGGCGCTTTCCCGGCCTGATCGCAAACTTCCATCGCGTCAGTGAGCACATCGACGCTGACAGGCCTGATCTCGTCATCAACACCGGCGATGTGTCCTTCGATGGTCCAACGAGCCGCGACGATGTGGAGTTTGCAAAGAACCTGCACGACGCGCTGCCTGTCGATTGTCGCTATCTTCCGGGCAATCACGACATCGGCGACAATCCGACTGCACTCGGGCCTGCGCCCAAGCCGCCGATCGCGGAAGCGCACCGCCAGCAGTTCCGCGACATCATCGGTGAAGACCATTGGTCGTTCGAGGCCGCCGGCTGGCGCTTCATCGGCCTCAACTCGCTGGTGATGAATTCAGGCCTCGCGTTCGACGCCGAGCAGTTCGACTGGCTGTACCAGGAAATCGCGCGCGTGAACGGCAAGCCCGTCGCGCTGTTTCTGCACAAGCCGGTGTTTCTCAACCTGCCCGACGATCCCGAACTGCCTGAGACCTCGATCCGCTACGTGCCGCAGCCGGCACGCGCGCGGCTGATCGAGATGTTTGCGCAGGTCGATCTCCGCCTCATCGCCAGCGGTCACGTGCACCAGCGTCGCGACTTCACGTTCCGTCACACGCGGCACGTCTGGGCGCCCTCGGCCGGCTTCAAGATCAACGACGCACGCCAGGACCGGATCGCTATCAAGGAGACCGGCCTCGTCGAGTACCGCTTCCGGCCCGACAGTCTCGAAGTCCGACACGTCCGCGCAGCGGGCCAGGTCGACATCGATATCGAAGAGCTGTTCGCCCAGATGGGCGGCGAGCATTAGCGTCGCACTTAGGCGACGCTCTTGAGATCCTGCTGGATCGCAGCGAGCAAGGATTCCAGTGCGGCGCTGCTCACGGGCCTCGCCTCAGTCATCTCGGGCTGAGCCTTGGCAGGCACAGCGCTGGCGGGCTGCGCAGCCTTGACCGGACGCTTCGGGAATGGCGGAGGCGCCGGCATCGGAGCCCGCGTGAACGCACCCTCGTCCTCGCTGTGCACGAACTTGCCATGGATGACGTCGTCATGGCGGCCCATGACATACATGGCCGCCCAATAGCCGGCGGCCAGAAGGATGACGCAGAAAATACCGATCTCTAACATCGCAGCACCTAAAATATGCGCGATGATTCAATGCCTTCGCCCGGACGTCAATGAACCCCCGGTCACACAGGCGAGTTTTTGCCGGCAAGTGTTGCCGATCGGTAACTCTTTGTTAACCACCGGTGTCAGGGCTGTGACACCGATGCAATTACGAGGCGCCCCAGACCTTCAGGAGGCGCTCCAAGCCCGGCAGCTAAGCCTTATCGGGCCCGACCCGGACCAGCTGTTTGCCGAAATTGGCGCCCTTCAGCAGCCCGATGAAGGCGCCGGGAGCGCTCTCCAGGCCCTCGGTGACGAACTCCTTGTACTTCACCTTGCCGTCGCGGACCCAGGTGGACATGTCGCGCAGGAAGTCGCCATGGCGCGAGGCGAAGTCGGAGACGATGAAGCCGCGGAAGGTGAGCCGCTTGGTCAGCGTCGCGCGCATCATGGACGCCGCCCATTTCGGCGGCTTGGCCTCGGTGTCGTTGTAGTGCGCGATCAGGCCGCAGACCGGCACGCGCGCGAATGGATTGAGCAGCGGGAAGACCGCCTCGAACACGGCGCCACCGACATTCTCGAAATAGACGTCGATCCCTTTCGGGCAGGCGTCCTTGAGCTTCGCGGCCAGATCAGGATCGCGGTGATCGACGCAGGCATCGAAGCCGAGCTCCTTCACCACGTAGTCGCACTTGTCCTTGCCGCCGGCGATGCCGATGGCGCGTGCGCCCTTGATCTTCGCGATCTGGCCCACGGCCGAGCCGACCGCGCCGGACGCGCCGGCGACGACGACGGTCTCGCCGTCCTGCGGCTGGCCGATGTCGAGCAGGCCAGTGTAGGCGGTCATGCCGGGCATGCCGAGCACACCGATCGAGGTCGAGATCGGACCGAGCCTGGGATCGACCTTGGTGAGGCCCTTGCCGTTCGAGATCGCGTGCGTCTGCCAGCCCGAACGGATGCGCACGATGTCGCCGACCGCGAAATCAGGATTGTTGGAGGCCGCGACCTCGCTGACCGCCTCGCCTTCCATCACGCCATCGACCGGCACCGGCGCGGCATAGGACGGCCCCTCGCTCATGCGCCCGCGCATATAGGGATCGAGCGACAGCCAGATCGTGCGCAGCAGGACTTCGCCCGCGCCAGGCGCCGGGACTGCAAATTCCTCCAGGCGAAAATCGGATGATTTGGGTTCGCCGACGGGACGCGCGGCGAGAACGATGCGCTTGCCTTGGGACATGATGGCTTCCTCCAATTTTTGTCATTGCAAGGGAAGCGAAGCAATCCAGTCTCGTCAACACAAAAGGACTGGATTGCTTCGTCGCAAGAGCTCCTCGCAATGACGAAGGAGGGACTGGAGACTAACCCCCGCCCGGATAGTTCGGCGCCTCGCGCGTGATCGTCACGTCGTGGACGTGGCTTTCGCGCAGGCCCGCACCGGTGATGCGGACGAAGTTCGCCTTCTCATGCAGCTCCTTCATGTCCTTTGCGCCGACATAGCCCATCGCGGCACGGAGGCCGCCGGCGAGCTGGTGCATGACGTTGCCGACCGGGCCCTTGTAGGGCACCTGGCCCTCGATGCCTTCAGGGACGAGCTTGAGCGCGTCCTTGATGTCCTGCTGGAAGTAGCGGTCGGCCGAGCCACGCGCCATCGCGCCGACCGAGCCCATGCCGCGATAGGCCTTGTAGGAGCGGCCCTGCCACAGGAACACTTCGCCCGGTGTCTCGTCGGTGCCGGCGAGCAGCGAGCCGACCATCGCGATGTCGGCGCCGGCGGCGAGCGCCTTGGCGAGATCGCCGGAGAACTTGATGCCGCCGTCGGCGATGACGGGAATGTCGGACTTCTTCGCTGCCTCGACCGCATCCATGATCGCGGTGAGCTGCGGCACGCCGACGCCGGCGACGATGCGCGTGGTGCAGATCGAGCCCGGGCCGATGCCGACCTTGATGCAGTCCGCGCCCGCATCGATCAGCGCCTGCGCGCCGTCGGATGTCGCGACGTTGCCGGCGACGACCTGCACGGAGTTGGAGAGACGCTTGATGCGGTTGACGGCGTGCAGCACGTGGCGGGAATGGCCGTGCGCGGTGTCGACGACGACGAGGTCGACGCCGGCATCGATCAGCCGCTCGGTCCGCTCGAACCCGGTGTCACCGACGGTGGTCGCGGCAGCGACGCGGAGGCGCCCGTGCGCGTCCTTGCAGGCGAGCGGATGAGCGACCGCCTTCTCCATGTCCTTGACGGTGATCAGGCCGACGCAGCGATACTGCTCGTCGACCACGAGCAGCTTCTCGATGCGATGCTGGTGCAGCATCCGCCGCGCCTCGTCCTGACTGACATTCTCGCGCACCGTGACGAGATTCTCGCGCGTCATCAGCTCGGAGACTTTTTGCCGGCGATCGGTGGCAAAGCGCACATCGCGGTTGGTGAGGATGCCGACCAGCTTGCCCGGCGTGGACTTGCCGGCACCGGTGACGACGGGAATGCCGGAGATGCCGTGGTCGCTCATCAGCTTGAGCGCGTCGTCGAGCGTGGCCTCGGGGCTGATGGTGAGCGGGTTCACCACCATGCCCGACTCGTAGCGCTTGACCTGCCGCACCTGGGCGGCCTGCCCTTCGGGATCGAAATTGCGGTGGATGACGCCGAGGCCGCCGGCCTGCGCCATGGCGATCGCCATGCGGGCCTCGGTGACGGTGTCCATGGCGGAGGCCATGATCGGAATATTGAGCGGAATGGCGCGGGTGACGCGGGAGCGGATGTCGACCTCGCCCGGCATGACGTCAGACAGGCCCGGCTTCAACAGCACGTCGTCGAACGTATAGGCTTCGCGGATGCCCTGAAGTTGCACCGTGGCCATTGCCAACTCCTTCCTGCGGCCCTGCCGCAAATGAGTATGGATGAGCGCCGCCCTCGGCGTACCTTGCGGCATCGCCGGAGAATCGGAGCCCATCGGTGGGGTTGACGCGGGTCGATAGCACGGCCGCGCGACGAATCAAAGCAAATCGGACCGCTGGCCCGCCATGCACAGGCTTTTTAAGTAAATTCGGCGGGGATAGCCCGGCGGGGGGCCCCGGAATCCATCCCGCCGGGGTCTCTGGGGCCCAATGGTTTCTCAGGTGCGCAATTGCGCACCATAGCTCGCGCCCAAGGGCGCGCCCGGAATGACGAAGGAACAAGCGCAGGATTTAGGTGCTATGCGTTGATCCGCAATGGTCCCGGCCGGGTCGTGGTGATAAGCCGCAAGTCCGCCTTTCCTTCTGATTTCCATTACCAATCCGTCATGGTCGACAAGCAACGCATCATTCCGCTGATCGTGGCCACCGCTCTCTTCATGGAGAACATGGACTCCACGGTGATCGCCACCTCGCTGCCGGCGATCGCGGCCGACATCGGCACCAGCCCCCTGACGCTGAAGCTCGCGATCACCTCCTACCTGTTGTCGCTCGCGGTGTTCATCCCGGCGAGCGGCTGGACCGCCGACAGGTTCGGCGCGCGCTTGGTGTTCGCGATCGCTGTCGGCGTGTTCATGATCGGCTCGGTCGGCTGCGCGCTCTCGACCTCGGTCACCGACTTCGTGTTCGCGCGCATCCTCCAGGGCATGGGCGGCGCCATGATGACGCCGGTCGGGCGCCTCGTGCTGCTGCGCTCCGTCGACAAGAGCGCGCTGGTCAACGCGATGGCCTGGGTGACGGTCCCTGCCCTGATCGGCCCCGTGATCGGCCCGCCGCTCGGCGGCTTCATCACCACCTACGCCTCATGGCACTGGATCTTCCTGATCAACATCCCGATCGGGCTGCTCGGCATCTTCATGGCGCTGAAGTTCATCGACCCGATCAAGAGCGAGAACCGCGAGCCGTTCGATCTCTACGGCATGGTGCTGGCGGGCATTGGGCTTGCCGGCATCGCGTTCGGTCTCTCCGTGGCCGGCCTCAACCTGCTGCCCTGGAGCATCGTTGCGGCGCTGGTCGCGGGCGGCGCGATCTCGATGACGCTCTACGTCATCCATGCCCGGCGGACGGGATCGCCGGTGCTGGACTTTTCGCTCCTGAACCTGCCGACGCTGCGCGCGGCCGTGCTCGGCGGTTTCCTGTTCCGGCTCGGCATCGGCGCCCTGCCCTTCCTGCTGCCGCTGTTGATGCAGATCGGCTTCGGGCTGTCGCCGTTCCATTCCGGCCTCGTCACCTTCGGCTCCTCGCTCGGTGCGATGGGCATGAAGACGCTGGCCGCGCGGATCATCCGCACCTTCGGCTTCCGCAATCTGATGACGGTGAACGCCATCATCAGCGCATTTTTCCTCGGCGTCTGCGCGCTGTTCACGGTGACGACGCCGCTGCTGATCATATTGGTGATCCTGGTGGTCGGCGGCTTCTTCCGTTCGCTCGAGTTCACTGCGATCAACACGGTCGCCTATGCCGACGTCGAGAGCGCGCAGATGAGCCGCGCCACCACGCTGGTCAGCGTCAACCAGCAGCTCGCGGTCTCCGCCGGCGTCGCGGTCGGCGCAGCGTCGGTCGAGACCACGATGTGGCTCAGCCATGTCAGCGAGCTCAACGCCACCGTGTTCGCCCCCGCCTTTATCGTGGTGGCGCTGACATCGGCGGCGTCGAGCTGGTTCTTCTGGCAGATGCCGGACGACGCCGGCCACGAGATCTCCGGCCGCAAGGCGGTGGAGATCGCAAGCCGCAAGGGTGCAGCCAAGAGCGCGGCAACCGCCGCCGTCAAGGTGGCGACGGAAGACACCCAGGACATGCGGGATCAGCGGCTTGGGTGAGCAAGGCACCAGCGAGAAGAGCGATGGCCTGAGGGCCATCTCTCTCTTGATCGTCTGCCACCCTTTCGGGCCGCTTAAAGCGCGTTAGTTCAGCGTGATCCGATAGAGCGCGACGCCCAATCCCAACGGCTTCGCCGACGAACCTGCGGTCGAGCTTTCGAGATGAAGCTCGCCGTTGACCACGGTCGCCGTATAGTCTTCGATCAGCTGCAGGCTCGGATCCGGTGCACCGCTGGTGTTGCCGGAGTGAGCGTTGGTGTAGTCGATGAAGATCTTGAGGTTGCTCGTGGTCGCGTCGACCTGGTAACGCTTGACCCTCACCGATATGTTGTAACCCACCGTCTTGAAGATGTTGGATATGACAATGGAGAAGTTCTCCTGCGTGTCGGTCCGGGTGTTGGCGTCGTTGTTGAAGACCAGATACGGATCGAAGTTATAAACCATGACGCTGGTCGAGCTCTCGTCACTGGTGACGAATGCGTTGAGATGCGAGCTCACTGTCGGCGTCACGGTGACCTGATTGCGCAGCCCCGACATCAGGCTATACATCTTGAACACGTTGGTGGTGGCTTCGGCAGGAAGGTGTAGGGAGGCTCGCCGCCATAGGTGTGCAGCAGGCTGGCCGTACCGAGGAGCGGGGTCCCACCATAGACGAGCCGATCTTCCACCGCGAGGAAGGACCCCATCGTCACGCCCTGGGCCAGCGCCTCCGGCAGAAAGGCGGCAACCCATGCGGCTCCCTTGTGCGAAAAGTTAACGTCGCCGTTCGGGCAGCTCGACGGTCCCCATTCCGAAAGGAAGAGCGGCACGTTCTGCATGCTGAACGTGCTCAGCTTGGCCTTGTAGGCGTTGGTCAGCTGCTCGAACAGCGCGAACGGCTGAGTGACGTCAGCGCAGGCGTCTTGGACCGTGTGGGCGCCGAGGGCCTCGACCGACCCATAATAATGGAACGAGAAGCGATCGAGCGGCATGTTGAACTTGGCGCCGTACGGCAAAGCGTACGGGTTGAAAACCTGCTCGATGAACTGCTCCTCCAGCGAGGCCCCCGCACCCTGCGGTCTCACGATCAGATTCCAGCCGGCCATTGCGGGACCTGCGATCTCGATGGTCTTGCCGTTATAGAGACTGTTTTGCGACAGCTCGGTGTTCACCGCAGTGATCGCGTCAGCGAAGAGCTTTTGTACCGGCAGGAGATTGCGGCCCAGACGGCGCACGTCGCCATTGTAGGGGAAGCCCAATTGCGGATTGTCCTCACCGGTGATCGCGTAGGCCTGCGAATTTCCGTAGATGACGTACTTTGTCGGGTCGATCCACCAAAGCCAGCGTTTCCAGGGACCAAGATCCGGAGGGGTGCAAGTCGAGCCGTTGCACACCGGGTAGTCAGCCGCGATGTCGATCTCGTTGCTGACCTCGAAGATCGCCGTTTGCGCACCGCCGGCGAACGCCCTGGTGGCGATGTAGCGCACCAGTTTCTTGGCGTAATTCTTGTAGTGATCGATGATCTTCGGGCTGTTCGCGTTGAGCGGATCGATACGCCGGTCACCCCAGGTCTCCGGCTCGCCGAATGGAATAAAGTTAATCGGCATGTGCGAGGCGACCGCCATGTGAGGCGACAGATTGGCCTTGAGTAGCCAGTCGATCTGCCACGCCACCTGGGCGCAGTCGGGTGTGTCGAAGTTGCCGGTGATGAGGTTGTGACCGCCGAAAGTTCCCTGGGCGTCGATGTCGCAATATTCATCAACCATCAGGAGGCGGGCCCGCTTCGTACCGATACCCGCGAGCAGCGGCAGCATCGGGTCGCCGGCATCCGCGCCGCCGCTCACGGAGCCCGGCGCATTGCCGCTCTGGAAGACGTTCTTGAGGACGGGCAGAACGTTGCTGTTGCCGTTGCCCAGCGGAAGCGTCGATGTCGCATCGATCGAAATGGTGGCGTCGGCAGCGGCGGTCCGCACCTGGCCCAGGCTCAGGGCTGTCGCGGCCAGAGCTGCGAGAACAACACGACGATGTTGCCGGCCCGCTGGACGGCCGGACTTATTCGAGATGCGCATGCCATTCCCCAAATCAGGATTCCCGCCGAGATTGCGGCGAACGGCATCTTCATCCTCGATCGCTACAGGATTATGATAATATAACATTAATTGTGATATCACGCCGCATCCTAGATGCGAAAAGCCGCGTCGCGCGCGCAGCACGGCGCGACGCGGCCAACCATGGTCGTCGACCGCGCGTGATCACGAACCGGGAAGATGCGGGTTGATGACCCCGCTATCATGAATCGCGTAACCGGTCCCAATAGTCGAACAGGCAGGTTTGCGTTCCACCGGGCGTTGTCGCGCTCTCGATCGCTACTCGCCGTCCGCCGCCCCGCGAAATCCCGTCGCGAGCACATAGCGTTCCGACGAATCCTGCCGGCTTGCGGCCGGCTTGACGTGACGCACCGTCGCAAAATCGCGCTTGAGCTGGGCGAGCAGATCGGCGTCGGCCCCGCTCTGGAACGTCTTGGCCAGAAACGTGCCGCCGGGCTTGAGCACGTCGCAGGCAAAGGCGGCTGCCGTCTCGACCAGGCCGACGATGCGGAGCTGGTCGGTCTTGCGGTGGCCGGTGGTATTGGCGGCCATGTCGGACATCACGACGTCAGCGCCGCCGCCCAGCATCGCAGTGAGCTTGTCGGGCGCGTCGTTGTCCATGAAATCGAGCTGTGCGAAATCGACGCCCGGGATCTCCGGCATCTCCAGCAAGTCGATCGCGACGACCTTGCCCTTGCCGTCGACCGAACCGACACGCTTGGCGGCGATCTGGCTCCAGCCGCCGGGCGCGGCGCCAAGATCAAACACGGTCATGCCGGGTTTCAGCAGCCGAAACTTGTCGTCGATCTCGAGCAGCTTGAAGGCTGCGCGCGAGCGATAGCCCGCCGCCTTGGCCTTGGCGACATAGGGATCGTTGAGCTGCCGCTCCAGCCAGAGCTTGGACGACAGTTTGCGCTTGCCGCCGGTCTTGACCTTGGTCTTGACCTGGACGTGCAAGCGGCCGGTGGTGTCCTTGGCCATCTCACCAGCTCCTGAGCGCGCCGTCCTCGCGCATCATCTCGACCAGCATGCCCTCGCGCAGGCCACGGTCGGCGACGCGCAGGCGCGGCAGCGGGAAAGCGCGGCGGATGGCGTCGAGGATAGCGCAGCCGGCGAGCACGAGATCGGCGCGCTCGACGCTGATGCAATTGTTGCCGGCGCGCTCCTCGTAAGTCATGCCGAGCAGCTTGTCGATCGTCGCTGTCAGATCGGCATCGTTCATCCAGATGCTGTCGATGCGGCGGCGGTCGTAACGCAAGAGATTGAGATGGATGCCGGCAAGCGTCGTTACGGTACCCGACGTGCCGAGCAGATGCATGTCGGTGAGATCGCGACCATGCTGTTCCGCGAACGGCGCAACATGGTTGGCGACCTCCTGCTCCATCGCGGCATAGATCTCCGGCGTCACATCGCGGCCGCCGAACTGTTCGGCCAGCGTCACGACGCCAAGCGGGATCGACATCCAGGCTTTGATGCGCGGCTCCGGATTGGCGGAATCGCGCTCGATCCGCACCAGCTCGGTCGAGCCGCCGCCGATATCGAACAGGATGGCGCCGCGCCCCTTTGGATCAACCAGCGGCGAGCAGCCGAGCATGGCGAGCGAGGCTTCCGTCTCGCGGTCGATCACCTCGAGCTCGATGCCGGTCTCGGCCGCGACGCGGCTGCGAAAGCCCTCCGCATTCGAGGCCGCGCGGCAGGCTTCGGTCGCGATCAGCCGCAGCCGCTTGGCTTTGCGCAGGTTGATCTTGTCCCGGCAGATGCTGAGCGCGGCGATGGCGCGCTCGATCGCGGCCTCACTGATCGAGCCGGTCGCCGAAACGCCCTCGCCGAGCCGGATGATGCGCGAGAAGGAATCGACCACGCGAAAGCCATCGCTGGTCGGACAGGCGATCAGGAGCCTGCAATTGTTGGTGCCGAGGTCCAGCGCCGCATAGACGCCGGTTCCCGGCGCTTGCGCGGCGACGGCCGGTTCGGGGGCCAATGCCACCGCCGCCATCGACCCCTCGAGCTCACCGTGCGGCCCATGGCCGTCGCGGAGCCGCGTGTGGTCATTCATACAAACTGTCTTTCCGCAGCCCATAGGGCCGAGCTGGAATTGCTTTTTCGCCTGAAACATTAGCAGCGCGACAGGCCTGCGCAACAACGCATCACATGGGACCATGCCCATTCGTGCGTTGTCGTGAACGGGTCGGTGGGTTATCTGAAGGGGCCCCGTCCCGCAAGCGCCCACAAAACGCGCAATTGCCGGCTTTTCAGGTCTTTTCCATGCAAGAACACACCAAATCCTCGACGCTCGAAAACGCTATTGCACTGCAAAAATACGGCGTCGGGCAGCCGGTCCGCCGCAAGGAGGACGACACGCTGGTGCGCGGCAAGGGTCGCTACACCGACGATTTCAATCTGCCCGGCCAAGCCTATGCCGTCGTCGTCCGCTCGACCCACGCCCACGGCGTGATCCGCGGCATCGGCACCGACGCCGCCAGGGCGATGCCGGGCGTGCTGGGCGTGTGGACCGGCAAGGACCTCGACGCGGCCGGCTATGGCCCCTTCACCTGCGGCCTGCCGCTGAAGAGCCGTGACGGCTCGCCCCTGCTCCAGACCAACCGCCAGCCGCTGGCGACCGACAAGGTCCGCTTCGTCGGCGATCCCGTCGCCTTCGTGGTCGCCGCCACGCTCGCCCAGGCGCGCGACGCGGCCGAGGCCGTCGAGCTCGAGATCGAGCCACTGCCGGCGGTAACCGATCCCGAGGAAGCCACCAAGCCCGGCGCGCCCCAGCTCTACGACCACATCCCGAACAACGTCGCGCTCGACTACCATTATGGCGACATGGAGAAGGTGAACGCCGCTTTCGCCAGCGCCGCCCATGTCACCAGGGTCGACATCGAGAACACCCGCGTCGCCGTGGTCTCGATGGAGCCGCGGGTGGGACTTGCCTCCTACGACAAGGCCACCGAGCGCTACACCATCCAGATGCCGACGCAGGGCGTCGCGGGCAACCGCGCCAACCTCGCCAAGAACCTGAAGGTGCCGAACGAGAAGGTGCGCATCCTTACCGCCAATGTCGGCGGCTCCTTCGGCATGAAGAACGTCAACTATCCCGAATACATGTGCATCCTGTACGCGGCGAAGGCGCTGGGACGTCCGGTGAAGTGGCTCGACGAGCGCTCCACCAGCTTCCTCTCCGACAGCCACGGCCGTGCGCAAAAGATCCATGCCGAGCTCGCGCTCGATGCCGAGGGGCACTTCCTCGCGGCAAAGCTCGAAGGCTACGGCAATCTCGGCGCCTACATCACCGGCGTCGCACCGAGCCCGCTCTCGCTCAACACGGCCAAGAACTTCGCCAGCGTCTACCGCACGCCGCTGATGGCGGTCGACATCAAGACGGTCTTGACCAACACCACGCTGATGGGCGCCTATCGCGGCGCCGGCCGGCCTGAAGCCAACTACTACATGGAACGGCTGATCGACCGTGCCGCCGACGAGATGGGCATCAACCGGCTGACGATGCGCAAGCGCAACTTCATCAAGCCGCACCAGATGCCCTTCCCGGCCTCCTCCGGCGTCACCTATGACAGCGGCGACTTCCAGGCGGTATTCACCAAGGCGCTCGAAATCTCCGATCACGAGAATTTCGCCAAGCGCAAGAAGGAGAGCAAGAAGGCCGGCAAGCTGCGCGGCATCGCCGTGGGCTCCTATCTCGAGGTCACTGCGCCGCCGAGCCCCGAGCTCGGCAAGATCGTGTTCGATCCTGACGGCAGCGTGCAGCTGATCACCGGCACGCTCGATTACGGTCAGGGCCACGCCACGCCCTTCGCGCAGGTGCTGTGCGCGCAGCTCGGCATCCCCTTCGAGAGCGTGAAGCTGGTGCAGGGCGACAGCGACATCGTCCATGCCGGCAACGGCACCGGCGGCTCGCGCTCGATCACCGCGACCGGGCAAGCCATCGTGGAGTCCTCGCGCCTCGTGATCGAAAAGGGCAAGCGCGCCGCCGCGCACATGTTGGAGGCTTCGGAAGCCGATATCGAGTTTGCCGACGGCGCCTTCACCATCGCCGGTACCGACCGCAGCATCGACATCATGGAGCTCGCCAAGAAGCTGCATGACGGCAAGGTGCCCGATGGCGTTCCCAACAGTCTCGACGTCGACCACACCAGCGAGCCGGTGCCGTCGGCCTTCCCGAACGGCTGCCATGTCGCCGAAGTCGAAGTCGATCCCGACACTGGCGTGGTGCAGATCGTGCGCTACAGCGCGGTCAACGATTTCGGCACGGTGATCAACCCGATGCTGGTCGCGGGCCAGCTCCACGGCGGCGTCGTCCAGGGCATTGGCCAGGCGCTGATGGAGCAGGTTCGCTACGACGAAAGCGGCCAGCCGATCACGGGCTCGCTGATGGACTATGCGCTGCCCCGCGCCGAGGACGCGCCGTTCATGGAGGTCGGCGATCACCCGGTGCCCGCCACGAGCAATCCGCTGGGCACCAAGGGCTGCGGCGAAGCCGGCTGCGCCGGCAGCCTGTCGACGGTGGTGAATGCGGTGCTCGACGCACTGTCGGACTACGGCATCAAGCACATCGACATGCCGCTGACCCCGGAGCGGGTGTGGCGCGCGATCCAGGACGCGAAGGGCAAGGCGTAAGGGACGCGCCGCCGCCGAACTCCGCTGTCATCGCCCGGCTTGACCGGGCGATCCAGTAATCCGAGGCAGTCGTGATTCACGGATGGGCCGCGGCGTACTGGATGCCCGCCTTCGCGGGCACCGTCTCTTTGGTGACGGGCTTGCCTCTTCCCTACGCCGCCGCCTGCTCGCGCGGCTGGTAGATCGCGGTGTGCTGGCAATGCGCCAGCGGCGTCATGCTGTTGGCGACGACCAGCGCGTCGAGCTCGACGAAGCGGTGGCCCTTCTTCTCGTAATTCGCGGTGACCTTGGCCCGCGCGACGATCTCGTCGCCGGTGCGCGTGGGCGACAGCAGCTGCATGCGGCTGCCGACATGAATCCATGGGCCGAGAATGGTGTTGTCGACCAGCACGCGGTTCATCACGCGCTGAATCAGACCGGGATGGCCGAGGCCCTCGCGCGCAAAAATCGGATCGGTTTCCCTGACATCGGCGAGATAGTCGCTCGCCGCCTGCCCGGCCCAGCGGCGCGGCGTCGTGCCGAGCCATTTGCCGACCTCGAAGATTTCAGGGCTGACTGGCTTGCGCTCGGCCACCGCGGGCACCTCGACATAGTCACCCAATGACACCGCCGGCGCTGCCGCCGGCAGCGAGGCCGTTCCGGTGGCGCAAAGCTCGGTCCGGCTGAACACCTCGATCGTCAGCAAGCCGTTGTGCTCGGTCGCATCGACATCGGCGGTCTCGCCGTCATAGACCGGCTTGATGAAGCGCGCCTCGACCAGCCCGCGCGCGAGGAAATCGCGGCCCCAGCGCGCCACCGGCACGTGCATCATGTAGGCGAAGACATCGACGCCCGGGACCAGGCCACTGGAAAAGCCGAAGCGCCGCGCCACCGTGTCGTCGTGCATCTTGTTTTCGGACTGTTTGGCGGTGTTGTAGGCCGCGACGCGGTAGGTCTCGAGCCGGTTCGGCATGGCTGGCCTTCCCTGAATTTTTGTTGTTTCAGAGCTGATCGTAGGCCCCGGGGAACACCGGTCAATCCCCTCGCCTTCGGGGCCCGAATGGGGTACCACGCGGCGAATGACTGACACTCCCACCCGCATCTATGTCGACGCCGACGCCTGTCCGGTGAAGGATGAAATCTACCGTGTCGCGCTCCGTCACGGCGTGCCCGTCAGCGTGGTTGCCGGCAACTTTATTCGCGTGCCGCAGGATCCCCTCATCGAGCGCATCGCCGCCGGTGCGGGCATGGACGCGGCTGACGACTGGATCGCGGAGCGGGCCAGGCCCGGCGACGTCGTCATCACCTCCGACATTCCGCTGGCAAGCCGCTGCGTGAAAGCGGGCGCCGACGTGATCGCGCCCAACGGCAAGCCGTTCACGGAGGAGTCAATCGGCATGACGCTGGCGGTGCGCAACCTGATGACCGATCTGCGCTCGGCCGGCGAAGTCACCGGCGGCCCGCGCTCGTTCGCACCGCGCGACCGTTCCACCTTCCTCTCGGCGCTCGACCAGACGCTGCGCCGGATCCAGCGCCGCCGCGCCGATCACGCCGCGACGAGCCAGAATTCGAGTCAAGGCTGACCATGGCGCCGCCGCTAATCCAACTCAAAGATATCAAACTGACGTTCGGCGGCACGCCGCTGCTGTCAGGCGTCGAACTCAATGTCGCGCCCTCCGAGCGGGTCTGCCTGATCGGCCGTAACGGCTCCGGCAAGTCGACGCTGCTGAAGATCGCGGCCGGCCTCGTCGAGGCCGACGGCGGCACGCGCTTCGTGCAGCCGGGCGCGACGGTTCGCTATCTGCCGCAGGAGCCGGATTTCGGCGACCACAAGACCACGCTGGCCTATGTCGAGGCTGGGCTTGCACCCGGCGACGATCCGTACCAGGCGCGCTATTTGGTTGAGCAGCTTGGGCTCACCGGCAATGAGAATCCGGCCAACGTCTCCGGCGGCGAGGCCCGCCGTGCGGCGCTGGCGCGGGTGCTGGCGCCCTCGCCCGACATTCTGCTGCTGGACGAGCCGACCAACCATCTCGATCTCTCCACGATCGAATGGCTGGAAAAGGAGCTCGACAGCCGCCGCAGCGCACTGGTGATCATTAGCCACGACCGCCGCTTCCTCACCAACCTCTCGCGCTCCACCGCCTGGCTCGATCGCGGCAAGATCAAGCAGATCGACCGCGGCTTCGCCTCGTTCGAGGCCTGGCGCGACGAGGTGCTGGCGGAAGAAGAGCGCGACCAGCACAAGCTCGACCGCAAGATCGTCGACGAGGAGCACTGGCTGCGCCACGGCGTCTCCGGCCGGCGCAAGCGCAACGTCAAGCGGCTTGGCAATCTGCATGCGCTGCGCGACCAGCGGCGCAACTATCGCGGCACGGCGGGCACCGCCAGTCTCGCCGCCGCGGAGGCCGAGCAGTCCGGCAAGCTCGTGATCGAGGCAAAAGGCATCACCAAGGCCTTTGGCGACCGCGTGATCGTCGACAATTTCTCGACCCGCATCCAGCGCGGCGATCGGCTCGGCATCATCGGCCCCAACGGCGCCGGCAAGACCACGCTGGTCAATCTGCTGACCGGCGGGGCAGAGCCGGACTCAGGCACGGTGCGGTTAGGGGCCAATCTGGAGACGGCCACGCTCGACCAGCACCGCGAAAGCCTCGATCCCAAGTCGACGCTGGCCGAGGCGCTGACCGGCGGCCGCGGCGACCAGATCATGGTCGGCGGCAAGCCGAAGCACGTGGTCGGTTACATGAAGGACTTCCTGTTCGCCCAGGAGCAGCGCGGCACGCCCGTGGAGGTGCTCTCGGGCGGCGAGCGCGGTCGGCTGATGCTGGCGCGCGCGCTGGCGAAGCCGTCGAACCTGCTGGTGCTGGACGAGCCGACCAACGATCTCGATCTCGAAACGCTCGACGTGCTCGAAGACATGCTCGGCGACTACGAGGGCACTGTCATCCTGATCAGCCATGACCGCGACTTCCTCGATCGCATCGTCACGTCCGTGATCGCGCCGGAAGGCAACGGCAAGTGGATCGAATATGCCGGTGGCTACAGCGACATGCTGGCGCAGCGCGGTGCTGACCTGAAGCGCGACACGGCAAAAGCGCAGGCGCCGGCAGAGAAGAAAGAGGAGCGCGCTGCGGCTCCCGCGTCCGCATCCAGGCGCAAGCTGAGCTTCAACGAGAAGCACGCGCTGGAAACGCTGCCGAAGAGGATGGAGACGTTGCAGGCCGACATTGCCAAGCTGCAGCGCGTGCTCGACGATCACAGTCTGTACGCCAGGGATCGCAAAACATTCGACGATACCTCCACCGCCATCGCCAAGGCGCATGAAGAACTCTCCGCCGCCGAAGAGCGCTGGCTCGAACTTGAAATGCTTCGCGAAGAAATAGAGCAGGCTTAAAAATGACCACTCCCCTCGCTGCAAAAATCGCCCGCGAATACGGCACGCCTTGCGCCGTCATCGACATGGACAAGGTCGAGCGCAACATCGCGCGGATCCAGAAGGCCTGCGATGACGCTGGCGTTGCCAATCGGCCGCATATCAAGACGCACAAGAATCCGACGATCGCGAAAATGCAGGTCGCGGCCGGCGCGAAAGGCATCACGTGCCAGAAGATCGGCGAGGCCGAGATCATGGCCAACGCCGGCATCGACGACATCCTGATCAGCTACAATCTGCTGGGTGAAGAAAAGATGGCGCGTCTCGGCGCGCTGAACGCCAAGACCAACATGACGGTCGCCGCCGACAATTCGACCGTCGTTGCCGGTCTCCCCAAGGCGGCCGCGGCCTCGGGTCGCCCGCTCTCGGTCGTGGTCGAATGCGACACGGGCCGCAAGCGCGCAGGCGTCGAGACGCCGGCAGAAGCGATTGCGCTCGCACGCGAGATCGCAGCGTCCAAGGGCCTGGAGTTTGCCGGCTTCATGCTCTACCCGACCGAGACCGGCTGGGGCGATGCACAGAAGTTTTTCGACGAGGCATTGGCCGGCGTGCGCGCGCACGGGCTCGATGCCAAGATCGTCTCGACCGGCGGCACGCCGAACCTCGTCAATCTCGGCAAGCTCAAAGGCGGCACCGAGCACCGTTTCGGTACCTACATCTACAACGACCGCATGCAGGTCGCGGCGGGCTCCGCCACCTGGGACGATTGCGCTCTGCACATCTATTCGACGGTGGTGAGCCGCGCCGCACCCGAGCGCGGCATTCTGGACGCCGGCTCGAAGACGCTGACGACCGACACCGGCGGGCTCGATGGCCACGGCCTGATCCTGGAGCATCCCGAAGCGAAGATCGCCAAGTTCGCCGAGGAGCACGGCTTCCTCGACCTCTCCCGCAGCAACACGCGCCCGAATGTCGGCGACGTCGTGCGCATCGTGCCGAACCATGTCTGCGTCGTCGTCAACATGATGGACGAGGTCGTGATGGTCCGCGGCGAGGAGATCATCGGCACGCTGCCGGTCGCCGCGCGCGGGAAGCTGCGCTAGCGAGCTGCTTCCACAATCGTCATTGCGAGGAGCCAGCGACAAAATTGCGAAGCAATTTTGCGCTGGGCGACGAAGATTCCATGGGGAGTGGATAGCGACCAGATCTGAGGCCAGACTGAGGTTGCTAAATCCATTCAACCTGGAGACGACGATGTTGCTCGATCATCCTTCCGACGGACCGGCCGCTATCCGCACGCAGTTTGGCGCAATTTTTGTGTCATTGGAACTGAGCCGCTCGACATGGCTGGTGACCTCGCTGTCGCCCGGCAAGGGCGAGAAGATGTCCAGACACAGCGTGGAGGCCGGTGATATTGCGGCGCTCTTGAAGCTGTTTGCAGAGCTGAAGCAGAAGGCCCTGGCCCGAACGGGGGAGAACTATCCGATCATCACCATCCAGGAGGCTGGACTGGATGGGTTCTGGCTTCACCGCGCTTTGCAGCAGGAGGGCATTGAAAGCCACGTGGTCGATCCGGCCTCGATCGCGACGCCGCGCCGGCGCCGGCGGGCCAAGACGGACAGGCTCGATGGCGAGACGCTGCTGCGGTCGCTTCTGGCCTACAAGCGCGGCGAGCCGCGGGTCTGCGCGATGGTGGTTGCTCCTTCACCGGAGGACGAGGATCGCCGCCGACTTTGCCGCGAGCGGCGGACATTGATCGCGGAGCGGATCGAGCACGTCAACCGGATCAAGGGGCTGCTGTTTGCACAAGGGATATCCGGCTATGTGCCGCTGCGGCGCGACCGCAAGGCACGGCTCGAGGCCTTGCGCACCGGGGACGGGCGCCCGTTGCCGCAGCATTTGAAGGCGCAGGTCGGCCGCGAGCTCGCCCGGCTCGAACTGCTGCTCGAGCAGATCGCGGCGGTGGAGCGCGAGCAAGAGGCGCTACTGACGGCGAGCAAGCCAACCGGCGAGAAGGCTGCATCGGACCCGGTCACCATGCTGCTCGGCCTGAAGAGCCTGGGCCCGAACTTCGCTGCCGTTCTCTGGACGGAAGCCTTCTGGCGCCAGTTTGCCAACCGCCGCCAGGTCGCCTCCTATGCGGGGCTTGCGGCCACGCCATGGCGCAGCGGCGGTATCGAGCGCGAGCAGGGCGTGTCGAAGGCCGGCAATCCGCGGCTGAGAACCACGATGATCCAGCTCGCCTGGTTGTGGATACGCCACCAGCCCCAATCGGCTCTGACCCAATGGTTCAAGGCCAACAGCCAGCGCGGCCGCAAGCGCGCGATCGTGGCGTTGGCGCGCAAGCTGCTGGTTGCCTTGTGGAAGTATGTCACCCAGGGCGTCGTGATCGAGGGGGCCGTGATGAAGCCTGCCGCCTGAGCCCTCTTCACCACCTCAAAACCAATCTGCCGAGGTCCGATCGAACCTCGGCCGATCCGGGTGGACGAACCGATGGATTGCATGGCTTCAAACGCCGCAACGAAGAATGGCCTCGTCCTCTCGAGCCTGCCCGCCGCAAGCGGAATGTTGGTGCTGTCGCTATCACGCGACGACCGAATGTGAGTTTGATCTGGCAAGCAAAACCAGATTGTCAAAACTGGCTCGAACCTGAGATCGCCTGACGACAAGGAGTTATCCGCCCGACCACCAAAGCCTGATGGCGTGCTCGCTCAAGTCAAGGTCAAGCCGCTTCGCGGCGGCCCTACGGGCCGACCTTGACTCGATCTGCGCGCGCCATCCGAAAGGCCCCACGGTCGGGACGAAGAGCTGGCTGCAATCGAACAAAAAGCTGAACTACCACCTTGACACACCAAATCCCCATGTGAGCAATCCAGACTGTCACCGCGGAAAGATTCTGGATTGCTTCGCTACGCTCGCAATGACGGTGATTAGCGCCTGAGCCAACGCAACACACCCCTGCCCGCCGCAGCCCCCGTCGCAAACGACGCCTGGAGCAGATACCCGCCGGTCGGGGCCTCCCAATCCAGCATCTCGCCGGCGGCGAATACGCCGGGCAATTTGCGCAGCATGAAATGGTCGTCGAGCTCATCGAAGGCAATCCCGCCCGCGGTCGAGATGGCGCGATCGATCGGGGCTACGCCGGTGAGTTGAACCGGGATTGCGTTCACCAGATGCGCAAGCTCCGCTGGCGCGAGCGAGGCCAACGGCCGGCCGGATGCGATGGCCGTCTCCTGCATCAGGCCGATGCCGACCGGCGACAATTGCGCTGCCTTGCGCAGAAAATTCGCCAGCGATTGCTTGCCGCGTGTGCCCGACAGGCGCGAGGTCAGCGCGGCAGCGTCGAGATCGGGCCGCAAGGCGATCGTAAGCCGCGCCTGCCCGATCCCCAGCACCGCCTCGCGCAGCTCCGCCGACAGCGCGTAGATCGCGCCGCCTTCGATGCCGCCGCGGGTGATCATGGCTTCGCCGCGCACCGTGTGCGCGCCGACCGTCAGCGCCACACCCTTGAGCGGCTGGCCTTCGAAACGATCGCGAAACACGTCGGACCATGCGACCGCGAAACCGGAATTGGCCGGCCGGAGCTTGGAGACGGTGACGCCCTCCGCGGCGAGGCAATCGACCCACGCGCCATCCGAGCCGAGCCGCGGCCAGCTCGCGCCGCCGAGCGCGAGCACCGTTGCGCTCGGGGCGATGGCAAGCGCACCATCGGGCGTTTGAAATTGGAGCCGGCCCTCCGCGTCCCAGCCGGTCCAGCGATGCCGAAACGCAAATTGCACGCCGGCTGCATCGAGCCGCCGCAGCCAGGCGCGCAGCAAGGGCGATGCCTTGAACGTTTTGGGAAACACCCGCCCGCTGCTGCCGACGAAGGTCAGCTGCCCAAGCGCCGCGCTCCAGTCGCGCAGCGCATCGGGCGGAAACGCCTCGACCGCGGCGCGTAGATGCGGCATCGCCTCCCGGTAGCGGGCGAGGAAATCCGGGAGCGGCTCGCTGTGCGTGAGATTGAGCCCGCCACGGCCGGCCATCAGGAATTTGCGGCCGGCCGACGGCATGGCGTCATAGACGGTGACGCTGCCGCCGCCCTGCGCCAGGACCTCCGCCGCCATCAGCCCGGCGGGACCGGCACCGATGAAGGCGACCTCACTCAGAGCTTGATCCCCGCCCGTGCCGCGGCCTGCGATACGTATTTTTGCGTCTGCTCGAACGCGCCCGCGAGCGCTTTGGCCTTCGACATGTCGCTGATCTCCGCGAAATGCGCGGCGACGGCGTCCGGGGTCCAGTCGGACTCCGGCAGGTTGATGCCCTCGCTCTCGAGAATCTTGATCACGGCGAAGGAGCCGGCGCCGGCGCCCATGATGGTGCGGGTCGGCGCGTCCTCGCTCAGCATGTACTCGACGGCAGGCGTGATCGCGTTCGGCTTCATCAGCTGCAGCGCCTGCGGCGGCAGCAGCTCTTCGGTCATGCGGGTCGCGGCCGTCGGCGAGATGATGTTGACGCGGATGTTGGTCTTGCGGCCCTCTTCCGCGAGCACGTTCATCAGGCCGACCATGCCGGACTTCGCCGCGCCGTAATTGGCCTGGCCGAAATTGCCGTAGAGGCCGGAGGACGACGTCGTCAGCACGATACGGCCGTAATTGCGGTCGCGCATGCCGGCCCAGACCGCCTTGCAGCAATAGAAAGTGCCGACGAGATGCACATCGAGCACCTTCTGGAAGTCGGCGGCTTCCATCTTGCCGAACGATTTGTCGCGCAGGATGCCGGCATTGGCGCACATCAGATCGACGCTGCCCCACTCCCTGGTGGCGCGCTCGACCATGGCGGTCACTTGCTCGAAATTGGAGACGTCGGCGCCGTCGGCCATCGCGGTGCCGCCGGCTTTGCGGATCTCCTCGACCACGGCTTCCGCCGGCGAGAGCGAACCGCCGCTGCCATCACGCGCGCCGCCGAAATCGTTGACCACGACTTTCGCGCCGCGGCTCGCGAGGCCCAGCGCATGCGCCTTTCCGAGACCATTGCCCGCGCCGGTGACGATGGCGACGCGTCCGTCGAACCTGATTGCCATTATCCATTCCCTATTTTTCTTCCCTTCTCCCCTTGTGGGAGAAGGTGGCGCGAAGCGCCGGATGAGGGGTATCTCGCAACAGCAGAGCTCGCGGAGAAATAGCCCTCACCCGGCTTCGCTTTCCGCGAAGCCACCCTCTCCCACAAGGGGCCCACAAGGGGAGAGGGTGAGAGCGCGAAAATTCGACAGCTTTTGAGCAGCGATGGATGGCCGGGTCAAGTCCGGCCACGACGGCCCGCGCTTTACGCGAAATAGATCAGGCCGAGCCATTCCGCAACCAGCGCGGGCTTGTCCTCGCCTTCGATCTCCACCGTCACATTGGTGCGGGATTGCAATTCGCCGGCCTTGCGCAGCTTGGCTTCGGCCAGCACGAAACGGCCGCGGACGCGCTTGCCCGAGCGCACCGGCGAGATGAAGCGCAGCTTGTCGAAGCCGTAATTCACGCCCATCGTGGTGCCCGCAATCGCGGGCATCACCTCATAGGACATCACCGACATCATCGACATCGTCAGAAAACCGTGCGCGATGGTGGTGCCGAACGCCGTCTCCGTCTTCGCCCGCTCGGGATCGACATGGATGAACTGGTGATCCTCGGTCACGTCGGCATAGGTGTCGATGCGGGGCTGATCGATCATGTGCCAGGACGATACGCCGATCTCCTTGCCGACCATGGCCTGATAGGCCTCCAGCGTGATCGGCGGCTTCTTCCAGATTTCGTTCATTTCGCTTCAGGTCTCACTTCTTGTTTTCGGCAGCTCCGGAAAATCCTCCTCGCGGAATTCCCGGCCGCGCAGCGGATCGTTGCGGTCATCGTCACGTTCGAGCCGTCGTAGCTGCACGCGGCGGATTTTGCCAGAGATCGTCTTCGGGAGCTCGGTGACGATTTCGAGCCGGCGGATGCGCTTGAATGGCGCAAGCCGGGTGTGCAGGTGCCTGAAGATGGAGAGCGCGGTCTCCGGCGTTCGCTCCGCGCCCGAAGTCAGCAGCACGAAGGCCTTGGGGATCGCGAGCCGGATCGGGTCCGGGCTCGGCACCACGGCAGCTTCGGCAACAAGCTCATGCTCGAGCAGCACGCTCTCCAGCTCGAACGGGCTGATGCGATAGTCCGAGGATTTGAACACGTCGTCGGAGCGGCCGACGAAGGTGAGATAACCGTCCTCGTCAGCGAACACCACGTCGCCACTACGGTAGAGCTCGCCCTCCGCGCCGGAGAGCTTTCCGTCATCGCCCTGATAGCCCTGCATCAGGCCGGCGGGCCGATCGGCGCCGAGCAGCAAGGCCACCTCGCCCTCCCTGGCCGGATGGCCGTCGGCGTCGCTGACCTGCACGCGATAACCCGGCAGCGGCCGGCCCATCGAGCCGACCTTGATCTTTTGCCCCGGCGAGTTACCGGCGAGCGCGGTCGTCTCGGTCTGGCCGTAGCCGTCGCGGATGGTGAGGCCCCAGGCGGCCTGCACCTGGTCGATCACCTCCGGATTGAGGGGCTCGCCGGCGCCGCAGACTTCGCGCAAGCTCACCTTGAACGACGCCAGGTTCTCCTGAATGAACAGCCGCCACACCGTCGGCGGTGCGCACAGCGTGGTCACGCCACAGCGGCCGATGGTGGCAAGCAGGCCTTTGGCATCGAAGCGCGGCTGGTTGACCACGAAAACCGTGGCGCCCGCATTCCACGGCGCGAAGAAGCAGCTCCAGGCGTGCTTGGCCCAGCCGGGCGACGAGATGTTGAGATGAACGTCGCCGGGCTTCAGCCCGATCCAATACATGGTGGAGAGATGGCCGACCGGATAGCTGCGCTGGCTGTGCCGTACCAGCTTCGGTTTTGCAGTCGTGCCCGAGGTGAAATAGAGCAGCATCGGATCGTCGGCGTTGGTCGGGCCGTCCGGCGTAAAGGTTTCAGAGGCCTTCGCCGCCTCGTCATAGGAAAGCCAACCGTCGGAGGCCGCACCGACCACGATGCGCACGACGTTCTCGGCACCAAGGCTTGCGAATTTCGAGACCTGGTCTTCGGCAGCCACCACCGCCTTCGCCTTGCCGCGATCGAGCCGGTCGCGCAGCTCCTCGGCCGTCAGCAGCGTGGTCGCCGGGATCACGACGACGCCGAGCTTCATCGCGGCCAGCATGGTCTCCCACAGCGGCACCACATTACCGAGCAGCAGCAAGAGATGATCTCCGCGCTTCAGGCCCTGCGCGCGGAGAAAGTTGGCGACCTGGTTGGAGCGCTTCGAGAGCGCCGCGAATGACAGTTTTGTCTGCTTGTCTTGCGCGGCATCGACAATCCAGAGCGCGGGTCTGTCCCTGGCTTCCGCGTCTTTCGCCAGCTCGTCGAACCAGTCGAGCGCCCAGTTGAAGGGAACTGGATCGGGCCAGCGGAAATCCCTAACCGCTGTCTCGTAATCTGTGCGGTTGTGCAGCAGAAACGCGCGCGCTTCCTGAAATGTCGTCATCAAGCTTTCCCGGCCAGCCCCCTAACGTGCTTGATAATTCCGGAAAAATCCACCCCGCCCTGACCTGCTCTGTCGAAGGCCTGGTAAATCTCCTGCGCGTGCTGGCCGAGCGGCGTCGCGGCGCCAGCGGCCTTGGCGGCGTCCTGCGCCAAGGTCAGGTCCTTCACCATCAGCGCCGAAGCAAAACCCGGCTTGTAGTCGTTGTTGGCCGGCGAGGTCGGCACCGGACCCGGAACCGGACAATAGGTCGTCAGCGACCAGCATTGGCCCGACGAGGTCGAGGCGACGTCGAACAGCGCCTGATGCGAAAGGCCAAGCTTTTCGCCGAGCGCAAACGCCTCGCTGACCGCGATCATGGAAATGCCGAGGATCATGTTGTTGCAGATCTTTGCTGCCTGGCCTGCGCCGGCGCCGCCGCAATGCACGATCTTCTTGCCCATCTTCTCCAGCACGGGCTTTGCCGCCGCGAACGCACTCTCCTCGCCGCCGCACATGAAGGTGAGCGTCGCGCCCTTGGCGCCACCGGTACCGCCGGAGACGGGCGCGTCGACCGAGAGCACACCGTGCTTGGCCGCCAGCGCATGCGCCTGCCGCGCGCTCTCGACGTCGATGGTGGATGAGTCGATGACCAGCGCGCCCTTGGTCATGACGGGAACGACCTCGTTCCAGACGCCGAGCACGTGCTTGCCGGCCGGCAACATGGTGACGACGACATCAGCGCCCTTGACCGCACCCGCGGCACTGTCGGCAATGCTGGCGCCGTCGGCCTTGGCTTGGTTGCGCGAGGCCTCGACGAGATCGAACGCCACCAGCTTGTGGCCGGCCTTGACCAGATTGGCGGCCATCGGGCCGCCCATGTTGCCGAGACCGATGAATGCGATCGTGGCCATCTTCGTTTCCTCCGCTTGAACGTTGTTAGTTGAAGTTCAGCTCGTCGGCGCCGATCTCGGCGAGATACGGCGCAAGCATCTGCGGCGTGACATCCTCGATCCGCGGCGGTGACCAGGTCGGATTGCGGTCCTTGTCGATCACGGCTGCGCGCACGCCCTCACGGAAATCGTCGCTGCGGAAGACTTCCAGGGCGGCGCGATATTCGCGCACCAGACATTCTTCCAGGCTCGACGCAGAGCGCGCCAGCCGCAGCAGTTTCAGCGTCACCACCATGCCGCGCGGCGATTTTTCGTTCAGCGTCTTCAGCGTGGCCACCGCAAACTCGGAGCCGTCGCGCTTGAGCGCCGCAAAAATGTCTTCCATGCGATCGAAGCCGAACAACGCGTCAATAACAGGCTCATTTGCGGCGACCGGCCCCGCGGTCTCGCCGGTTGCAAAGCCGTTGATGAGCTTGGTGACGTCCGCCGCAGTCGCGCCCTGACGAACCTTCGTCAGCGCCTCGCGCAGCTCAGGCCATTTGGCCGCTGGCACCACGGCGTCCGCAAACTTTGCGTGGATCGCGTCAGGACCATTCATGGTCTGGCCGGTGAGCCCGAAATAAGTGCCGATCTCGCCGGGCGAGCGCGACAGCAGCCAGGTGCCGCCGACATCAGGGAAAAAGCCGAGCCCAACCTCGGGCATCGCGAGCTTGGTGCGATCGGTGGCGACACGATGGCTGGCATGGCCGGACAGGCCGACGCCGCCGCCCATCACCAGCCCGTCCATGAACGCGACATACGGCTTCGGATACTTCGCGATCCGCGCGTTCATGACGTATTCCTGGCGCCAGAACCGCGCACCGAGGTCGCCGCCTTCGCGCGAGCTCTCCCAGAGGCCGCGAATGTCGCCGCCGGCGCAGAGGCCGCGTTCGCCAGCGCCTTCCAGGATGATCACGCTGACAGCGGGATCGATCTCGAAGCGGTCCAACGCCGAGTCGATTCCGATCGACATCTCCAGCGTCATGGCATTGATCGCCTTGGGACGGTTGAGGCGGATCACGCCCGCCGCGCCCTCGCGGCGAACGATCAGGTCGCCCTCTTGCACCGAACTCATCGCGCGCCCTCGATCAATTTGCGCGCCACGATGAGCCGCATGATTTCATTGGTGCCCTCGAGGATCTGGTGCACGCGCAGATCGCGCACGATCTTCTCGATGCCGTATTCGCTGAGGTAGCCGTAGCCGCCGTGAAGCTGCAGCGCATGGTTGGCGACCTCGAAGCCGACGTCGGTGCCAAAGCGCTTGGCCATCGCACAGAGCATGGTGGCGTCAGGATCCTTGCGGTCCAGCGCCGCCGCAGCGCGCCACAGGAAGGTGCGCGCGGCCTCGAGCTCGGTCGCCATGTCGGCGAGCTTGAATTGAAGGGCCTGGAATTCGTCGAGGCGTTTTCCAAATGCCTTGCGCTCCTTCATGTAGCTGCGCGCCTTGTCGAGCGCAGTCTGGGCACCGCCGAGCGAGCAGGCCGTGATGTTGAGGCGACCGCCGTCGAGGCCGGCCATCGCGATCTTGAAGCCAACGCCCTCTTCGCTGAGCCGGTTGGCCACCGGCACGCGAGCGTTCTCGAAGATCACGGCACGGGTCGGCTGTGCGTTCCAGCCCATCTTGCGCTCATTGGCACCGAACGAGACGCCCGGCGTCTTGCCGTCGATGACGAGCGTCGAGATGCCGCCGGGCCCGTCGCCGCCGGTCCGCACCATCGCCACCAGCAGATCGGTGCCGCCGGCGCCGGAGATGAACTGCTTCTGGCCGTTGAGGACGTAGTGATCGCCATCGCGCACGGCGCGAGTACGCAATGCCGCCGCGTCCGAGCCCGCGCCCGGCTCGGTCAGGCAATAGCTCGCGATCAGCTCCATGGTGCAGAGCTTCGGCAGCCATGTGTGGCGCTGGGTGTCGCTGCCGAAGGCATCGATCATCCAGCTCGCCATGTTGTGGATGGAGATGAAGGCCGAGGTGGTCGGGCAGCCCGTCGCCAGCGCCTCGAAGATCAGCGCCGCGTCGAACCGCGACATCGCGGATCCCCCGACATCCTCACGAATGTAGATGCCACCCATGCCGAGCGTGGCAGCTTCGCGCATCACGTCGACGGGGAAATGCTTCTCCTCGTCCCAGCGCAACGCGTGCGGCGCGATCTTGTCCGCCGCAAACGCCAACGCCATGTCGCGAACTGCGATTTGATCCTCATTCAGGGCGAACTGCATGCTGGGCTGCTCGTTTTTCTCGTCATTGCGAGCGAAGCGAAGCAATCCAGACTGTCTCCGCGGCAAGACCCTGGATTGCTTCGTCGCACCAGCGCAAAATTGCTACGCGATTTAGTCGCGGGCTCCTCGCAATGACGGCTGAGGAGATCACTTCATCGTCGGGATCGAGAACTCCGCACCTTCCTTGACGCCGGACGGCCAGCGCGAGGTCACCGTCTTGGTCTTGGTGTAGAAGCGGATCGAATCCGGGCCGTGCTGGTTGAGATCGCCAAAGCCGGACTTCTTCCAGCCGCCGAAGGTGTAATAGGCGATCGGCACCGGGATCGGCACGTTGATGCCGACCATGCCGACATTGACCCTGGCCGCGAAGTCGCGCGCGGCGTCGCCGTCGCGGGTGAAGATGGCAACGCCGTTGCCGTAGTCATGGTCGGACGGCAGCGCCAGCGCTTCCTTGTAGTCATGCGCGCGCACGACCGAGAGCACGGGCCCAAAGATCTCTTCTTTGTAGATCCGCATGTCCTTGGTGACGTTATCGAACAGCGAACCGCCGAGATAGAAGCCGTTCTCGTAGCCCTGCATCTTGAAGCCGCGGCCGTCGACGGCGAGCGTCGCGCCCTCCTTGAGGCCGATGTCGATGTAGCCCTTGACCTTCTCGACCGCCTCGCGCGTGACCAGCGGACCGTAATCGGCCGACGGATCGATCGAGGTGCCGATCTTGAGGCTCTCGACGCGCGGGATCAGCTTGTCCATGAGGCGGTCCGCGGTGGTCTTGCCGACGGGCACGGCGACCGAAACCGCCATGCAGCGCTCGCCGGCCGAGCCGTAACCGGCGCCGATCAGTGCGTCGACCGCCTGATCCATGTCGGCGTCCGGCATGATGATGGCGTGGTTCTTGGCGCCGCCGAAGCATTGGCAGCGCTTGCCGGTCTGGGCGGCGCGCTCATAGATGTACTGCGCGATCGGTGTGGAGCCGACGAATCCAACGGCCTTGATATCGGGATCATCGAGGATGGCGTCGACCGCTTCCTTGTCGCCGTTGACGACGTTGAGGATGCCGGCCGGCAGGCCCGCCTCGATCATCAGCTCGGCAAGCATCATCGGCACGCCGGGATCGCGCTCGGACGGCTTGAGGATGAACGCGTTGCCGCAGGCAATTGCGGGCGCGAATTTCCACATCGGGATCATCGCCGGAAAATTGAACGGCGTGATGCCGGCGACGACGCCGAGCGGCTGGCGCAGCGAATAGATGTCGATGCCAGGGCCGGCGCCTTCGGTGTATTCGCCCTTCAACAAATGCGGGATGCCGCAGGCGAACTCGGCGACTTCAAGACCGCGCTGGATGTCGCCCTTGGCGTCGGGCACGGTCTTGCCGTGCTCTCGCGCGAGCAACTCGGCGAGCTTGTCGTAGTCGCGCTGCACCAGCTCGACGAATTTCGTCATGACGCGGGCGCGCCGCTGCGGGTTGGTCGCAGCCCATTCGGGCTGTGCGGCGCGGGCGTTCTCGACGGCGGCGCGGACCTCGGCCTTGGACGCCAGAGCGACCTTGGCCTGGACGTCACCGGTCATGGGTTCGAAGACGTCGGCGGTGCGGCCCGAGGTGCCCTTGACCTCCTTGCCACCGATGAAATGTCCGACTGCGCGCATGGAATGAGCTCCTTAGGTCCCGGTCTGAACGCTTTGACAAATCCTATCGACCTGCATTTTATAGGATTCAAGTCTGAGATAATGCACCATAGATGTGCGAAAATGCTGGATCAAGGCGCTATCGATTGGGATGACTTCCGCTTCGTGCTGGCCATCGTGCGGGGCGGCTCGGTCTCGGCTGCGGCAAAACAGCTTGGCGTCGACCATGCCACCGTGATCCGCCGCGTCGACCGGCTCGAGAAGCATCTTTCAGCCAAGCTGTTTGACCGGCGCAAGACCGGCTATCTCCTCACCGAAGCCGGCCAGCGCGTCGCCGACAGTGCCGAGGCAATGGAATCGACCATCGTCGCCAACCAGGAACAGGTCGGCGGCTCCGTGGCGCGACTGACCGGCACGGTGCGGATCGGTGCGCCCGACGGGTTCGGCACCGCTTTCCTGGCACCGCGGCTGGCGCCCTTCGCCGACCGCTATCCTGACCTCGATCTGCAACTTGTAGCCACCGCGCGGCTGTTCAGTCTCTCCAAGCGCGAGGCCGATATCGCCATCAGCCTGACCATGCCGAAGGAAGGCCGCATCGTCGGCCGCAAGCTGCTCGATTATCGCCTCGGGCTTTATGCCGCGCCCGCCTATCTCGACCGCTTCCCGACAATCACCTCGCGTGAGGTGCTGCCACAGCACCGCTTCGTCGGCTATATCGACGAGCTGCTGTTCACACCCGAGCTCGACTATCTGCCGCAGGTGTCGCCGCGGATTTCGGCGCGCTTGCGCAGCGCCAATCTGATCGCGCAGCTCAACGCCACGCTGGCAGGCTTCGGCATCGCAGTGTTGCCTCACTTCATGGCGGCCGACTATCCGCAGCTTGTCGCGGTGCTGCCTGAGGAGATCTCGATCACGCGGACGTTCTGGATGCTGATGCACGCCGACAGCAAGGATCTCGCGCGGATTCGCGCAGTGGCGGATTACATCAGCGAGATCGTCGAGCGGGAGCGGGCGTTGTTTGCGGGGCGCACTTCGTAGGGTGGGTTAGTACTACTGAGTCAGTTGGTCGCGGCGATTTGGTCTGAGAATCAAGTATCTGTTGAGATTCATATATTGGCGCGCGGAGAGCCAGATGAGTGTCAACAATCACCGGGAAGCCGAAGAGCGTTTTGGGGCTTACGTAGACGGTCTTTCGAGCGTGATCGGTCATCCGAGACGTAGGCGACAGTTGCGCGATTATTGCACTGGGTTGGTGCTCCCCGGCGAACGCAAGAGCGTGGAACCGTTGGCGGCGCGAACGGATCCGGCGCGGACGGCTGCTCAGCACCAGTCGTTGCTGCACTTTGTGGGGAATGCATGCTGGTCCGACGAGGACGTGCTGGCGAAGGTCCGCCAGATGGTGCTGCCGGCGCTGGAGAAGGACGGGCCAATCGAGGCCTGGATCATCGACGACACCTCGTTTCCCAAGCAGGGCAAGCATTCGGTCGGCGTGCATCACCAATATTGCGGTCAACTCGGCAAGCAGGCCAACTGCCAGGTGGCGGTGTCGCTGTCGATCGCCAGTCGTACCGGCAGCCTTCCGGTCGACTACCGGCTGTACCTTCCGGAGACCTGGGCCAAGGATCGTGCACGGCGAAAGAAGGCAGGCATTCCGAAGGAGATCAAGTTCAAGACCAAGCCGGAGATCGCACTCGATCAGATACGACGGGCATGCGAGGCCAGCCTGCCGCGCGGCGTTGCCTTGATGGATGCCGCTTACGGCAGGGACGCGCGGCTGCGTGCAGGCATGTCGGAGTTGAACGTGTCTTACGTGGCCGGCATTGTGCCAACTATTTTGATGTGGGGGCCTGGCGCCGGCCCGCGGCGCATGGACAAGCCGATGAACAATACCGGCCGGCGCGACGAGCCTGAGTTGGTCACGGCCAAGACACTGGCCCTCGGTCTGCCCAAGCTTGAATGGTGCACGGTGAAGTGGCGGGAGGGCTCGGCCGAGCAGCTCACCTCGCGCTTTGCTCGTGTTCGCGTGCGTGTTGGGTCCAACAAGCTCATCCCGGAGAAATCGTCGGCGGAGTGGCTGTTGATCGAATGGCCGAAGAGCGAAGCTGAGCCGACCAGATACTGGCTCTCCACGCTGCCGGAGACCATCAGCTTCACGCGGCTCGTCGATCTGGCGAAACTGCGCTGGCGCATCGAGCGCGATTACCAGGAGCTCAAGCAAGAGGTCGGGCTGGGTCACTACGAGGGGCGCGGCTGGCGGGGCTTCCATCATCACGCGACCCTGTGCATCGCCGCTTACGGCTTCCTGGTCGCCGAGCGGGCGACGATTCCCCCCTCAGGACCTCGTTGCGCCCCGCCGCTCCCGGCACCTCGCTTACCCGACGACTATCGACCCCGCGGATCCGCCCTGGCGGCCTGAGCGCCACGTCCCAAACTCGATTGCAACTGTGCGCGCGCGCTTGATCCGGGCGCTGAGCAGAATAATCATGCGATGCCCGTGCTGTGGCGCCGTCCGTCGAGACCGCCCAAAACTCCTCTTGTGACGCAGTAAAATTAGCGAAGCGTAACCCACCATGTCGCCGCGGAAAGAGAATTGGTGGGTTACGCCAGGCGGTCTGCGCTTCGCGCAGTCCGCAGGGCTAACCCACCCTACGCATCCACCGGCGTCTCGCCTAATTCTGCTTCGGCTTCTTCGCAGCCGTCACCTTCGGCTCACGCCGCGCGCCACCCAGCGCACTGTCCTTGCCCGCCTTCAACACCTCGTCCGACAGCTCGCTGGAGCCGGCGATACGGGCCAGCAGCATGGTGCCGGCCATCGTCGCCAGCGTGGCGATCGCCTGTTTGCGCGCGGCCTTGCGCGGCAGGTTCGGGATGAAATCGGTCATCATCTCGACCATCTCGTCGAGCTTGCCGGCAAAGGCTTTTCGCGTCTTCGGGCTCTCGCGGGCAATCTCGGCGCCGAGCGCGGGGATCGAGCAACCATGGCCGGGATTGTCCCGATGCAAGGCCGAAAGATAAGTCTCCACGATCTGGGCGAGCTGCTTCTCGGGCGCGACCTGATCGGACTGCTTGCGCCAGTGCTCCATCGAACGGTCCATGCCGTAGGCAAAGGCCTCGATCACCAGCGCCTCGCGGGAATCGAAATGCGCGTAGAACCCGCCATGGGTCAGGCCCGCCTCCTTCATGAGGTCGGCGACGCCGATGCCGTGGGCGCCCTTTTCGCGCAGCCGCACGGACGCCTTCTTCACGATGCGGTCGTGAGTTTCCTGCTTGTGTTCCCGAGAATAGCGCATGCGGCTCTCATTGGATGTCGGAGGTCATCTCATAACACGGATATCGCCCGAGCGGCTCATTAATTCCCGGTAAAATTGTTGCCGATCATGGAAAAGGTTGCAGTTGCATGGACTGCGAGGGCTCCCTTGCCGTCACGGACGAAGCCTTCGGTGTAGCTGGTCTGGCGCCCCAGCTTGATGATCTTGCCTTCGGCCGAGATCAGCCCCGACCGGACCGAGAGCGGACGCAGGAAGGTCATTTTCAGGTCGAGCGTCACCGACGACCGCCCGGCCTCCAGCCGCGTCGAAATCGCACACCCCATGGCGGTGTCGAGGAGCGCGGCGGCTGTCGCCCCATGCAGGAGGCCGATGGTATTTTCGAGGTCCTCGCGCGGCTCCAGCTCCATCACGATCCGGCCCGGCTCGACCACGGCCATGATGAAACCGATCAGCTTTGCGAACGGCGGCGGCGGCAGCCGGCCGTCACGGAGCCCCAGCATGGCATCCATACCCGACAGGCCCATCGCCACCTTTGCGACCGGCGCAGGCACCTGCCAGTCCACCACGCGCTCGCGCCGTTGCGCGGGTGAAAACAGGTCGAGTTGAGCGAGTTCGGTCATGGCTATCCCTTGGTATGATGCGCATCATACTACGCTGCGGACTTTGCGCTGGCAACTCGGTCTCCTGCGCTTGACAAGCGCGAGGTTTCGGCCCGGAAGTGGTCCCGACCGACGCGCCTCGCGCCTGTCCACGAAACCTTCGAGATGCCCCGATGGAAATGCTCAACAACCACTGCGGCGTGACGCGCGATGCGCGCGGCGTCGTTCATGTCGCGATCTGCAACGCCGGCCCGCTGAATATTCTGGGCTCGCCCGTGACCGATGCGGTCCGCGAAGGCCTGCAAAAGCTCGCCACCGACCGCAGCATCCGCGTCGTCGTGCTGCGCGGCCAGAGCGAGAAGAGCATGATCGGCGGCGCCGACATCAAGGAGATGGCGAAGCTCGACCAGACATCGGCCGAAGCCTTCATCAGCCGCCTGCGTGATCTCTGCGAGGCCGTGCGCCAATTCCCAGCTCCCATGATCGCGCGCATGCCCGGCTGGTGCCTCGGCGGCGGTCTAGAGGTTGCGGCGGCCTGCGACTTCCGCATTGCCGCGCACGATGCGCATTTCGGCATGCCCGAGGTCCGCGTCGGCATTCCCTCGGTCATCCACGCAGCGCTCTTGCCGCGCCTGATCGGCTGGGCCCGCGCGCGCTGGCTGGTGATGACCGCGGAGAATATCGACGCGCTGACGGCGCTGGCCTGGGGCCTGATCGACAAGATCGCGCCGGCTGGCGGACTGGATGCCGAGATCGAGCACCTCGTGAGCGCACTGCTCGAATGCGGCCCCGAGGCGCTGCGGTCGCAGAAGGCACTGCTGCGCCAATGGGAGGAACTGCCGCTGACGGAGTCGGTGAACCTCAGCGTCAAGGTGTTCGGCGAGTCGTTTCTGACCGACGAGCCGACGCGGCTGATGCAGGCGTTTGTAAACCGGAGGCGGTAGGCCTCCTCGATTCGAACGGCCAATTCTCATCCGAATCACGACATTTTCTCATGGCGGGCGCGGTTGCATTTTTTGCGCCGCATCATATGATCATCATAATCTTACACCTCATCGCCAGGGAGTCTTGTCATGGCCGAAGCCGCCGATCCCGTCGTCATCGTCTCCGCCGCCCGAACGCCGCTCGGCCGCTTCATGGGCGAATTGTCACCGCTCGCGGCACATAAGCTCGGATCGCATGTGATCAATGCGGCGCTGGAACGCGCGAAGCTTGCGCCCGAGAAGGTCGACGAGGTGGTCATGGGCTGCGTGCTGCCGGCCGGCCAGGGCCAGGCGCCGGCCCGCCAGGCGGCGCGTAGCGCAGGCCTGCCTGACGCCACCGGCGCGACCACCGTCAACAAGGTCTGCGGCTCCGGCATGAAGGCGACCATGCTGGCGCACGACATCATCCGCGCCGGCTCGGCCGAGATCGTCGTCTCCGGCGGCATGGAGAGCATGAGCAACGCGCCCTATCTGCTCGCGAAGGCGCGCGCCGGTTATCGTGCCGGCCATGACCGCGTCATCGACCACATGATGATGGACGGCCTCGAGGATGCCTACGAGACCGGCCGCTCGATGGGCGATTTCGGCGAGGCGACCGCGGAGGCCTATCAGTTCACCCGCACGGACCAGGACGCCTACGCGATGGAGACGCTCGGTCGCGCCCGCAAGGCGGTCGAGAGCGGCGCGTTCAAGGCGGAGATCGCGCCGATCACGCTGACCGAGAAGGCCGGGCCGCGCGTGATCGCCAATGACGAGCATCCACTGAAGGTCGACCCGGCGAAGATTCCCGGATTGAAGCCGGCGTTCCGCGCCAATGGCACCATCACGCCGGCGGCCTCCTCCGCCAATGCCGATGGCGCCGCCGCGCTGGTGCTGACCAAGCGCTCGCTCGCCGATCGCAACGGCCTGCCCGCAATCGCCGAGATCAAGGGCCACGCCACGCATAGTCAGGAGCCGCAATGGTTCACCACGGCGCCGATCCCGGCGATCCGCAAGCTGCTCGACAAGGTCGGCTGGAGCGCAGGCGATGTCGATCTCTTTGAGATCAACGAGGCGTTTGCGGTCGTCGCGATGGCGGCGCAGCGCGATCTCGGCATTCCCCGCGACAAGCTCAACATCAATGGCGGCGCCTGCGCGCTCGGCCATCCCATCGGCGCCACCGGCGCGCGGCTGATCGTGACGCTGCTGCATGCGCTCGAGGCCAACAACCTCAAGCGCGGCGTCGCGGCGCTCTGCATCGGCGGCGGCGAGGCCACGGCGATCGCGGTAGAGCGTCTCGCGCGCTAGCGCAGATTGGCTGAAATTGAGGGAAGGCTGGCATTTTAGACTTTCGGGTCTTGTGCCAGACTGCAACAATGATGCGGGTCGCCCAAAACCCGCCAACCTGGATTGAGGGGCAATGATCTCGAACTGGCTTTCGGCCGCGCTCGGCCGTCGCAATATCCACTACGGCTGGGTGATGGTCGGCGTGACCTTCTTCGCCGCGCTGATCAGCGCCGGCACGGTCGGCGCGCCCGGCGTGTTCATCGTTCCGCTCCAGAAGGAATTCGGCTGGAGCACGGCCGAGATCTCCTCCGCGCTCTCGATCCGCTTCATCCTGTTCGGGCTGATGGCGCCGTTTGCCGCCGCCCTCCTCAACCGCTACGGCCTGCGCAACGTCACGCTGACGGCGCAGCTCATCGTCGTCTCCGCACTGGTGGCCTCGCTCGGCATGACGCAGGTCTGGCAACTCGTCGCGTTGTGGGGTGTGGTGATCGGCATCGGCACCGGCATGACCGCGCTGGTGCTCGGCGCCACCATCGCAACGCGCTGGTTCGCGGCGCGGCGCGGCCTCGTCGTCGGCATCCTGACCGCGAGCGTCGCCACCGGCCAGCTCGTATTCCTGCCGCTGCTGGCAAGCCTGACCGAACGTTACGGCTGGCGGCTCGCGCTTGGCTTCGTCTGCATCATGCTCGGCGTTTCTGCGGCGGCGGTCTTGCTCATCATGCGCGACCGCCCAAGCGACCTCGGCCTGCGTCCGTTCGGCGACGAAGGCACCTCGCCCGTGCCCGGCCCGCCCGTGAGCCACGGCTCGATCACGGCCGCGGCGCTCGGCACGCTGCGCGACGCCTCGAAGTCGAGTGCATTCTGGATCCTGTTTGCAACCTTCTTCGTCTGCGGCGCCTCGACCAACGGGCTCGTGCAGGTGCACCTGATCCCGATGTGCCTCGATTTCGGCATCCCGCAGGTGCAGGCCGCAAGCTTGCTCGCGGCAATGGGCATCTTCGACTTCTTCGGGACCATCATGTCGGGCTGGCTGTCGGACCGTTACGACAATCGCTTCCTGCTGTTCTGGTATTACGGCCTGCGCGGGCTCTCGCTGATCTTCCTGCCCTTCAGCGATTTCTCGTTCTACGGCCTGTCGATCTTCGCAATGTTCTACGGCCTCGACTGGATCGCGACCGTGCCGCCGACGGTGCGGCTGACCGCGCAAAAATTCGGGCCCGAACGCGCCAATCTGGTGTTCGGCTGGATATTCGCCGGCCATCAGCTCGGCGCCGGCACCGCGGCATTCGGCGCAGGCCTGTCGCGGACGTTGCTGCAAAGCTACTTGCCCGCCTTCTTCATCGCCGGCGCGCTCTGCGTGTTCGCCTCGCTGATGGTGCTGGCGCTGTCGCGGCAACCGAAGCCGCAAACGAAACCCGCGATGGCCTAGTACCTGATCGTGGTGGTGACGCCGAATATCGCGGCGTCACCAATCCGCGACACGCCGGTCGGATCGTTCGGGTTCGGGATGCCGCCCGACGGCCTGAACACATATTGGAAATAAGGCGCGATCAGCCAGCCCGGCTTGATGTGCGCCTCGTAGATCATCTCGATCAGGGCCTCGCTGCTGCGCACCGGGCTCTGGATGCCGCTGAAGTACTGGGTGTCGACATCGAGGCTTCGGGCGGCCCCCGAAATCCGCATATAGGCCAAGCCGATCCCGAAGCGATCGAGCGGTCGGCCCGGCGTAAACCCGACGAAGCCGACACCGCCATCGAGATAGAGGTCGATCAAATTGCGATCCGGCGGGCTGTAGGCGATGCGGCCGAATGCGGTGACGCCGGGGATCGAGGCCGACACGGTCTTTTCGGTTTCGGTCCCCGGCGGCCGCCACAGGGCCTGCTCGACGACGGCGTAGATTCCGTAATTGCCATTGAGCTTCGCCGGGATGCCCGATCCGGTGGGATCCGCGAGCGAAAAACCTTCCACGGTGAAGCGCTGGCTGTCGAAGTCGCCGAAATGATACCAGCCACCAGGCGTGTAGTTGCCGGCAAGCGCGCTTCCGCCGATGTCGACATGATAATCGACATGGATCTGCCCGATGACCCAGGCCGGATCGTTGACGCGAAACGCCAGACCATGATTGTCGCGCGTCTGCGGATCGCCCTCGCCGGGTGCGGCCGCGCTGCCGTTGAACACCGCACCGAACACGGTGACGTTGTCGGCGACCTGGGCCTTGACGCGAATGCCGGGCACCGCAATCGGCGGCGCCGGTCCCCCGGCCGGCAAATTGGTGGCCTTGATGGCAGGCCAGCCGAAGGTGCCGTTGATGAAGAGGTCGTCGGTCTGGCTGTCGAAGAACTCGACGTCGGCCGCTTGCTGGCCGGCGCGGATGTTCAGCCGGTCGTTGAAGAAGCTCTGCTCGAGATAGGCGTTGTAAAGCCGCTGGTCGGGCAGCGCCTCGATCTCGCTGATGGTAGCGAGGTTGTGGATGTAATTGCGCGACAGCCCGTGGCCGTAGATGATCAAGCCGTTGGCGTAGAACCGGCCGCCGGTCCAGCCGACGAGCTTGTCGAGATCGGCGTCGACCGAGAGATCGAGCCGGCCGAAATGGATGGCGCCGCGCCCGACCCCGCCCGATACATTGCCGATTTTGTCGGCGATATAGGTCGCGCCGAAATTCAGCCCCTTGTTGGCAAGCCCGTCATGCCATTCGTTGAACCATTTTGGAAACAGCCAGTCGGCCGCGCTCTCATCCTTGGCGCCGGCGAACGCGCTGGTGCTCGCGCACAATACCGCCGTGATCGCGAGCGAACATCGCAACACTCGCATGCGCTACTTCTTGAAGATGCCGGTGCGCCGCATGAACAGATAGGCAAGGCCGATCGAGCACACCATCAGCGCCGCCGCCCAGAGGAAGCCCTCGTCGACGTCGGTGAGCGGCAGGCCCTTGGTGTTCATGCCGAAGATGCCGGTGATCAGCGTCGGCGGCAGCAGCAGCGTCGTCACGATCGAGAGCGTGTGGAGGTGGCGGTTGCTCTCCTCCTCGTTCTTGAAGCGCAGCTCCTCCTCAAGCAGCCGGCTGCGCTCGCGGAGCTCCACGATGTCGTGATCGAGACCATCGAGCCGCTGGGCGAGCTTGCCGGCATGAATGCGCAAGGCCGGCGACAGATGATCGGTGTTCTTCTGGTCGAGCCGATGAAACAGCACGCGCAGGCCGGTGAGCTGGCGATGCAACCGCACGCAGGTCCGCCGCAGCCGGCCAAGGTCGCGGCGCATCTCCGGCTTCACATCATCGGCCAGAATTCGCTCCTCGATGCCGTCGACCTCCTGGCCGAGCTTGTCGGCCATCCGATCGAGGGTGTCGGCGACTTCGTCGACGATCTTTTCGAGGAGATGGGCGACGTTGTCGACGCGATAGCCGCCTTCGAGCACCCGGCGCGTCGCATCCGCCGAGCACAGCGCCTGGTGGCGGCCGGAGACCAGCAGATGCTCGGTCATGGCGAAGCGCAGGAACGCAGTCTCCTCGGTCGCGCTGTCGATATCGCGAACGAGATCGGAGAACACGCCGTAGACGCAGTGATCGATCACGTGAAGCTGCTGGAACGTGTCGTTCGACAGCAACAGATCGCGCGCCAATGGCGGCAACGTCGAGGCCGCGATCCACGGCCGCACGCGACCATCTGTCAAATTGAAATGCAGCCAGAGCCGGCCATCATGGCTGAGCTCGATCGGCTGATCGATCGGCAATGCCTCGGCGCTGCCGTCGCTGTGCAGACGGAACGCCCAGACCAGGCCGGGAATGGCCGGCGCAACATCCGACATCACGCTGGCAAGCTTTGCCGGCTCAGCCATGCTGACCCCCACATCATTGCAGCCCACGCCCCGGGGGGCCATTACTGGCCTCCTCCGGGTCCTTCACCTGCAGTCAATTACGCCTGTGTTACAGTTTGATGATGGCGCGCCGCCCTACTCCGCGGCCAGCCCCGTCGCGGCCGCGGCCTCCGCTTCCTTGACGTAGTCGTGGACGACACGGCCGAACGGCAGCGTCAGGTCGGCGATGTAGTGATGGGCGCCGATGCAGCGGCGGACCGGGAAATCCGCAACCGGGGCGTTGACATGCGGCACCAGATGCAGCCGGCCGGGACCCATCCAGGAGCCCTTCGGCACGATGTCGATCAGGTTGATCGCGACCAGCTGGCAGACCTCGAGATGGCCGTCGACGCCCGGGATCATCTTCAGATTGACTTGCGTCTTCGACAGCGTGGCGCGGGTGCGATCGCCGTTGCCGGCCATGCTCTCGTGCTTGTAGCCCATCGTCCCCATGGCAACGAGCTGGCCGGCATATTCCAGCGTGCCCGTCAGCGTGTCCTTGACGATCTCGAGTTTTGGATGGGCGTATTTCTTGGGAAAGCCCCAGATCTCGCGGCCGGCCGCGATCGGCGGATCATCGTCCAGATACATCTGCGAGACGAAGTTGACCTCCTCGCCGTGCAGCCGCGCCGGGATCACGAGACCGGATTCGGTGTAGCTGCCGAAGCCGGACGAGTCCGGCATCTTGATCCATTCATAATGCACGATCGGTTGCTCGATCGGCTCCAGCGGCTCAGGCAGGCCGGCGCGGATCAAGTCCGGATCGGTCTCGTAGGTGATGACAAGGAATTCGCGGTTGACGAAGCGGTACGGTCCGGCCGGATAGCTCGGCCCGGCGGCCGGCATGGACGGAAGCCTCAGCACGTCTTCCCTGCGCATCGCGGATCTCCTGTGTGATGTCTGTGATGTCGGCGCGGCCACATCTCGCCCGATGCAAATCGCTAGCCGTCCTCGTTGACTGCGATGTGAAGGATTTCCGTCAGCCGCACGACCTTCCGCCATTCTCGCTACGGTTCGCCTGCATGCAGAGGATGCATCGGCGCCGAATTTGTCATCACGCCGTCACCGCCGGACGCAATCGTCCGGGAAAGGCAGGAGGCATCACCATGGACGCCCGCACGTCGCAACCGACCCATCAGACCCATCAGCCTCCTGCGCGGGGCTGGCGCCCTGAGCGGTGCGACCGTGTCGCGCTGGTCTTGCAGGGCGGCGGCGCGCTCGGCGCCTACCAGGCCGGCGTCTACCAGGCGCTGCACGAGGCCGGCATCGAGCCCGACTGGGTCACCGGCGTCTCGATCGGCGCGATCAACTCCTCCATCATTGCCGGCAACAAGCCGGAGAAGCGGCTCGAGGCCTTGCGCATCTTCTGGGAGCGCATTACCAACCGCAAGATCTGGCACTACACGCCGGATGGCGACATCTTCCGCCAATGGCGCAACCTCTACAGCTCCTGGATGACGTCCGCGATGGGCCAGCCGGGCTTCTTCACCCCGCATCAGGTCAATCCCTGGCTCAGCCCGGTCGGCGCCCGGACCGCGACGAGCTATTACGACACGGCTGCACTTAAGGCGACCCTGCTCGAGCTCGTTGATTTCGACCTCATCAACGAGAAGAAGATCCGCTTCGCGGTCGGCGCGGTCAACGTGCTCTCAGGCAACTTCATCTATTTCGACAACGCCCATGACGAGATCGAACCGGAGCACATCATGGCCTCCGGCGCCCTGCCCCCGGCACTGCCGATGGTGCGGATCGGCACCGATCATTTCTGGGACGGCGGCATCGTCTCCAACACGCCGCTGCAGCATCTGCTGGACCAGGAGGACGCGCTCAATTCGCTGGTGTTCCAGGTCGACCTGTTCAGCGCGCGTGGCGTGCTGCCGCGATCGATCCAGGACGTGATGGCCCGCCACAAGGACATCATGTATTCCTCGCGCACCCGCCACAACACCGACGTCTATCGCCGCACCCATAATCTCAAGGTGCTGCTCTACAAGGCGCTTGCAAAGATCCCGGACGAGCAATTGTCCGAGGAGGATCGTAGCCTCAAGGCTAGCCTGCGCAACATGCCGGAGATCGCGATCCTGCATCTGATCTACCAGCAGAAGGCCTATGAGGGCGACGCCAAGGACCACGAGTTCTCAGGCACCTCGATGCGCGAGCACTGGACCTCTGGCTACGAGGACACCAAGCGAACGCTGAAGCGTCGCGACTGGATCAAGATGCCGGAGGAAGGCATGGGGCTCGTGGTGCACGACGTGCACCGGGAGACGGAGAGCGCGTAGTTCTATCCTGCTCGTCATTGCGAGCGAAGCAATCGCAAGTAGCACGCGGCTACCTCCAGGTCGTCATTGCGAGTTGGGACCAGCATTGAGGGGCTGACGCGCGCTGGATGAAACTTTTCGGGGGTGGAGAGAGGCGGTAGATTGGGGCGCCGTCGGCAAAGAGGTCGATTACTCTCTGGTGCGTGAGAGCCCGGTTGCGAGTTGGACCCGGGTTGCCTGGATGACCCACACTGGCGCGGAGGGGCAACATGGCCCTGGAGCACGCTTCCTAGCATTCTTTTCTGACAGGCGCCTATGCCGCCGGCGCGAACTGTTGAGGAGAGCAGCATGGATATTCTGTACGAGCGGGTGGCTGGCCTGGATGTGCACAAGGACACGGTCGTGGCCTGTGTGCGGATCATGGTCGACGGCAAGGCGCAGCGGGAGTGCCGGACCTTTGCAGCCGCGACTGAACAGCTTGGGGAGCTGCGAAGGTGGCTGGAAGAAAGCCGGTGCACGCATGTGGCGATGGAGGCGACGGGCGTCTACTGGATGCCAGTGTTCCGAATCCTGGGCGAAGGCGCCTTTGAACTGATCGTCGCCAATGCCGCGCACATCAAGAATGTGCCGGGACGCAAGACCGACATGAACGATGCGATGTGGATCGCCGATCTGTTGGCCTGCGGGCTGATCAAGGGCAGCTTCATTCCGGAGGAGGAGGTTCAGGAGTTGCGCGCGCTGACGCGGACGCGCAAGCAGCTGGTTCGCGAGCAGACGCGGCACGTGCAGCGGATCGAGAAGACGCTGGCAGAAGCCAACATCAAGCTTGGCTCAGTGATCTCCGACATCATGGGCGCGAGCGGCCGGCGGATCATCCAGGCGATGATTGAGGGCGTGCGGCAGCCCAACAAGCTGGCCGAGCTAGCCGGCAAGCAGATCAAGGCCTCGCCGAAGGAGCTCTACGACGCGTTGCACGGGCGGCTGACGGATCACCACCGCTTTCTGCTCGCGCTTCATCTGCAGCAGCGGGATGGCCTGGATGAGACGATTCGCAAGCTTGATGTCGAAATCGCTCAGCGGATCGAGTGCATGGAAGCGGAGGTCAACGGTGGCAAGATCCCCTTTCGCCACTTGATCGGATTGTTGACCACCATTCCCGGGGTCAGCGCGGTGGCGGCGCCGGCCATTCTGTCCGAGATCGGCGCCGACATGAGCCGCTTCCAGACCGCTGGCCATCTCGTCGCCTGGACCGGACTGTGTCCCGGACAGAACGAGAGCGCCGGCAAGCGCAAGTCCTCGCGCCTGCGCAAGGGCGCGCCGTGGCTCAAGACGATGCTCATTCAATGTGCCTGGGCTGCCAAGCGCACAAAGAACAGCTACTACCGGGCGCAGTTCTTCCGCTTGCAGGCCAAGCGCGGGCCGCAAAAGGCTATCTGCGCCGTCGCTGCCTCGATCCTCACCGCAATCTACCACATCCTCAAAGACGGCACGGAGCACCGCGACCTCGGCGCTGCTTACTTCGACCGCCGGCCCACGGAGGTCCAAGCAAGCCGCCTCGTCGCGCGCCTCAAAAAGCTGGGCTTCACCGTCCAACTCCAGCCCATCGCGGAGGCCGCCTGACGCTAAACCATCAGCCGTTTCTTCCTAGCGCAGCGAAGCAATCCAGAGTCCTTCCGCGGTGGCAGCCTGGATTGCTTCGCTTGCGCTCGCAATGACGGTGTTTGACGCATCGTCACGTTCGATCAATTCGCGCTTTAGCCCGCAGACACACTTCCGCATTCTCGCGGCTCATACTGCCCGAGCTTTGCTCTCGTCTTCGCACCCTCTTGAAGCAAGGGCGCAGGGAAGGCCGGGCGCCGGCTGCACCCGCAGTCCCGTGTGCAAAAAAGACGCGCACGGGGTGGACGACAGGTGACGCCGGAACGCCCGGCCTTCCCTGCGCGAATGGTTTTACGGCTTATGTCGCGCTCTCCCCGGGGAGCGATGCACTATTGCCCCCGTCGCCTTGCGGATCACTGATGTGCGGATCCGGTTGGACCACACACATCACCACAAGACTTGACGCACAGACCCCGGGCGTCAGGACCACACGATTTTGCCGTCCGCGCACATCCCCGCTCCTCGCTCCGATGACTGGCGTGCGCTCGCCACCGAAGCCGAACGAAGACGCTGTCAGCGCCGTGTCGTGCCGCGCTCGCCCTGCTCACGGAGCACCATTGAAGGAGTTCCGCCCTGCAGCTTGAAATGCGCGCCGACGCAGTCGCGGCCACCGCCTCCCTGCCCGCGCCTCGTGACGATCGCGAAACGCCCCTTTGTGGCGGGCGGGATAAGCACAACCTACGCTATATCCGAAATTCGGTAAATAGGAATATTTTTGCACGATGGGATTGACAGGGTGTTTTTGCCCGATGACATCTCCGCTACCGGGGCACCGGCGATGTCGTCGGGCGTCAAATTTACTGCAGCCTTTGCGCATTGCGCCGGCCGCGACCGCTTGCGATCTCCACTGCGCAGCTTCGTCAATGGTGCTGACGGTAATTCCCCGGAATTGCCGTTGCGACTGACCCGGTCTGGGATGCGTCATTCAACGCCCACTTCGAGACAGACGACTGCCCTGCCTCCGCATCGTACATCGGATCTGGAGATGATCATGCGCAACATAGCAACGGTGATGACAATCGTGATCTCGCTGAGCGCGCCGGCTTTGGCCCAAAAGGCCGAGATTGACGCGAACAATGCGAAATGGATCGAACTGTTCAACAAGGGCGATTTTTCCGGGATTGCATCCCTCTACAGCGCCGATGCGATCGCATTCCCGCCCGGCTCCGCGATGGTGCAGGGCCGAGCAGCCATCGAGGCAATGTGGAAGAGTATGGCCGAACAAGTGACCGATCCGAAGCTCACAACGGTGGATGTCAAACCGCTTGGCTCTTCCGCGGCACGCGAGATCGGCACGTTCGTCCTGACGACCAAGGGATCGCCGCCGCAGGAAGTGACTGGTAAATATGTCGTTGTGTGGGAGAAAGTCGGAGACGACTGGAAGCTCGCCACCGACATCTGGAACGACGGCAAATAGCCGTCTTACGGTTTGCAGGTCCGCTCTGCGCCGGAAGGCAGGGCAACCGCATGTGACGTCGGAGCTTTGGGTGCCAAAGCTTCCATGACCTGCTGTGAATGTTCGATGGCGCTTGCCGTGCGCCGGAAAGATCGCGGCCGCGCCCGATGACGGCGCGTTGGATCAAACCGCACCTGTTCATTCACCGTTGTTATTTGCGACGCCGGCGCTATCGTGCGCATGCGGCGCGGCCGCGACATTCATCCGACAATTCTAGTGATGGGAGAATCGCATGAAATTCATAACCACCTGGAGCGTACCCCAAGGCACCTTCAATGCAGCCGTCGCCCGCTTTCTGGAGACCGGTGGCGCGCCACCCGAGGGCGTCAAGATGCTGGGTCGTTGGCATGGCATGAATGGACAGGGATTTGCGATCTCTGAATCGAGTGATCCAAAAGCCATGTATCGTTGGCTCGCGCAATGGTCTGACCTGCTCCCATTGACCGTCACGCCTTGCCTCGAGGACGGAGACGCGGGCGAGGTGATGGCGTCACTCCCCAAACGTTGACCATCAAGCGTTCGTCATCGATACACACGTCACTGCCGCCGCCGAAACCGGCGGTAGTGACATGCTTACCATTGATGACGTCCTCACCAGTGATGACGTCGCCGCTAGCTGCTTGCGAGCACCAAGCAGGCCACGCCCGCGCCGAGACGGGCCGCCAAGGAGTTCAATCGCTCTCTGCCAATCCTGATCCATAAAGTCCTGTCACCTCCTAGGCCGGGACAGCCGCAAGATGTTGGCGAAGATGTAGAGATGTTGCCGAAATTGTCCCGGTGTTGCCGATATTGTCGTTAGACTTCGCGGCGCAAACGTGGACAATGCGCCCCCAAGCGCTTCGCGCGCGCAGTGCACATCAAGATGCGCCAGGGGAAACAAAATGCCGACTGCCTTCCCGTCGCCCGTACCCGCCATTCCGACCGCGCCTTTGACCGCCCAGCTCCGCGACGCGTTGCGCGCGATCGTCGGCGAGAAGGGATTTATCGAGGACGCGCACGACAAGCAGCCGTTCGTCACGGACTGGCGGGGGCTGCTGGTTGGCGGTGCCGGCGCCGTGGTGCGTCCTGGCAGTACCGAGGAAGTCTCGAAAGTGGTCCGGCTTTGCCATGAGCACGGCGTCGCGATCGTGCCACAGGGCGGCAACACCGGGCTGATGGGCGGCGCCACGCCCTGGCCTGCGCACACCGGCATCGTGCTGTCGCTCGGCCGCATGAACCGCGTGCTGGACGTCGATCCCGTCGGCTATGCGATGACGGTCGAGGCCGGCTGCGTCTTGCAGACGCTTCAGGAGATCGCGGCTGAACACGACAGGTTCCTGCCGCTCAGCCTTGGCGCCCAGGGCTCCTGCATGATCGGCGGCAATCTCTCGACCAACGCCGGCGGCGTGCAGGTGCTGCGCTATGGCAACGCGCGCAATCTCGTGCTCGGGCTCGAGGTCGTCCTGCCCAACGGCGACATCTGGAACGGATTGCGTGCGCTCAAGAAGGACAACACCGGCTACGACGTCAAGCACCTCTTCATGGGCGCCGAGGGGACGCTCGGCATCATCACCAAGGCCGTCCTCAAGCTATGGCCGGCGCCGAAGGACGTCTGCACCGCGTGGCTGGCGGTTCGCGATCCGCGCGCGGCGCTGGAGATCCTGTCCGAAGCGCATGCGGCATCCGAGGACCATGTCGGGTCCTGCGAGCTGCTGAGCCGCGCGGCCGTCGACCTCGTGATGCGCCACATTCCCGGCGTCCAGGATCCGCTCAAGGCGGATACGCCGTGGTACCTGCTGCTGGAATGGTCGTCCTCGCGTCCACGGCAGGACGGGGCCGATGGCATGTCCGAGAAGATGGAGCAGTTTCTCGCCGACCAGCTCGAGGCCGGTCGCGTGCTCGACGCGGTGATCGCGCAGACCGTCAGCCAATCGCGCAACATGTGGCGCATCCGGGAAGCCATGGCCGAGGCATCACGGGCCGAGGGGCCGGGGCTCAGTTACGATGTGTCGGTGGCGATCTCCAGAATTCCAGAGTTCATCGATAAGGGGCTCAAGGCCACTCTCGACATTCTCCCGTCCATTCGCCCCTATCCGCTGGGCCATATCGGCGACGGCAATCTGCATTTTTCGTTCATGGGGCCGAAGGACATGGATCAGCAGACGCTGAACCAATACACCGCCGCCATCACCCGCGCCGTGAACGATCTCATCACGTCCATGGGCGGCTCGATCTCGGCCGAGCACGGCATCGGCATCGAAAAGCTCGACGAGCTCAGCCACTACCGCTCGAAGACTGAGCTCGACATCATGCGTACCATCAAGCGCGCGCTCGACCCGCAGAACATCATGAATCCGGGCAAGGTGCTGCGGGTGTGATGGAGCCCGAGCACCTCGCCGCTGTCTCAGCCGCGCGGGTTGACGATGGTGTAGCCCCGCAACGAACGCGCGTGCATGCGCGTGGCATGGCCGCCCGAATTGGCGTCATAGGCCATCCACATGTCGCCGCCGAGGGGCTGCTCCAGAACGAAGACATGCCCGTGGCGCGCCGCAACCATTCCCGGCGCCGGCGACGTCCGCGGAAAACGCAGCCAGTTAGACGCGAGATTCAACTCCGGCACGATATGGCCGAACACGCGCAACGCCGCCCCACAGCCGCAGAAGGACGAGGGACAACCGGCCGGGCGGCCGCCAATGACGCGATCACCGGAGACGCTGATGGTCGTGGCGGTGTTACCCGCGTCCGTCACCGTCATTTGCGTTGCGCGATAGGCTTGCAATGACGGCCTGCGCGTCCGCTCGCGGCGCGGCTGCGCATACGAGAAGTCGCAGGGCATGGTGACGTTGCACTCAGACGCTTGAAAATTGCGAGAGGGCCGCGCTTCCGAGGCAACTGAACTAACGGCAACGAAGAAACACGCAGAAATAACTACCTTGATCATTGCAGGACTCCGGTTGGAGGGCCTGCCCCGGTCGCGAGCTACCAATATCGGTTTGGCCGAAATGGGCCAGAAACGCGGCGGAAAATGGCTGGATTTGGGTGTACCTAATCTGGATTAACTCTCCGGCGAGTGGACAGGACGCACATCGCGCAACAACCGTCATTGGCGGGCTCGTCGCAACGACAGCTCGGCGCTACGGCCGGATCGTCATGTTCTCCGGCGGTCCTGCCTTTCGCAGCGGCTCGGCGAGCCGCGCGAATTCGCAGAGCAGCGAGCGCGTCTTGCGCGGGTCGATGATCTCCTCGACCCAGAATTTCTCGGCCGAGCGGAACGGCGAGCGCAGCTTGTTGAGGCGTTCCTGGATCTCGTTGAGCTTGGCCGCCTTGTCCTCGGCCGCGTCGATGTCGGCGCGGTAGGCGGCCTCGATGCCGCCTTCGAGCGGCAGCGAGCCCCAATAGGCCGACGGCCAGGCGTAGCGGATCGAGAAACGGTCGGCCGGCTGATGCACGACGCCGGCGACGCCGAAGGCGTTGCGCAGGATCACGGTGCACCAGGGCACGGTGGTCTGGTTGACCGCGGCCATGGCGCGCACGCCATGGCGGATGGTCGCCGCCTTCTCGGCATCGAGGCCGATCATGAAGCCGGGGCAATCCATGAGATAGACGATCGGCAGATGGAAGGTCTCGGCGAAGTCGACCCAGCGCACCACCTTCTGGCAGGCATCCGCCGTCCAGGAGCCGCCATAGTGGAAGCTGTCGCTGGCGAGCAGCATCACCGCCCTGCCCTCGAGCCGCGCCAGGCCAACGATGATCGGCTTGCCGAAATTCGAGGCGACCTCGAAGAACGAGCCCTTGTCGACGACCTGGTCGATGATCGGCCGCATCTTGTAGACCTGCTTGCGGTCGCGCGGTACCGCATTCATCAGCGCCTCTTCGCTCCGCTCCGGATTGTCGGTGCAGGGCAAGGTCGGCGGCAGCTCGTAGACCGATGACGGCAGATAGGACAGGAAACGGCGCGCGCAGGCAAACGCCTCCTCCTCGGTGTCGACGGCATGATCGACCGCGCCGGCCTTGGTCTGGATGTCGGCGCCGCCGAGCTCCTCCTTCGAGAGATTCTGCCCCAGCGCCTTCACCACCGGCGGGCCTGCGACGAACATCGCGGACGTCCGGGTCATGATGGAATAGTGGCTGGCGGCCAGACGCGCCGCGCCCAGGCCCGCAACCGAGCCGAGGCCGAGAGCGACCACCGGCACGCGCGAGAGATTCTCCGTCGTGAAGCGATACCAGCGGGTGCCGCCGATGCCGCCCGGCAGATTGGCCGCGCCCTTGGTCTCGATGGTCTTGACCGAGCCGCCGCCGCCGGAGCCCTCGATGATACGGACGATGGGCAGACGGAAGTCGTGCGCCATCTCCTCCGCCATCAAGGGCTTTGCCGAGATCGACGCATCCGCCGAACCGCCGCGCACGGTGAAATCGTCGCCGACCACGACCACGGTGCGGCCGTCGACGCGTGCGCGGCCGAACACGCAGTTCGCTGGCGTCACGGTTTTCAGCTCGCCCGTGGGATCATACTCACCGATGCCGGAGACGGCACCGATCTCGTGGAAGCTGCCCTTGTCGATCAGTTTGTCGATGCGTTCCCGAACAGTCAGCCGGCCCTGGTCATGCTGTCGCTTGACCTTGTCAACGCCGCCCATCTCCCGCGCGAAGGCTTCGCGCCGGGCGAGCTCGTCGAGTTCCGGCTTCCAGTTCATTCACTCCCTCCGAATTGATCGGCTTGTTATTGTTATGCACGGCCATTGCGACCGGTTTGCGCGAGATGCGGTTGGCGAAGACGTCGCCTTCCGCGCCCTCCATCAGGCTGCCGAGCGAACGGCCGAGCGCCACCATCAGCGGCGCGACTTCGGCATGCAGACGCTGCTCGTCATACATCGCCGAGAGAAGGCCGATCGTGACGACCACGAAGGTCTGATACTGCGGCGACCAGATCGGCACCGCGAGCCCGTTGATGTGCGGACTCCACAGGCCGCAGGCCGTGACATAGCCGCGCTCGCGCAGCGACTGCCGGTTGGCCTCGATGCGGGGCCGCAGGATTTTTGCAGCCTCCGGCGCTTCGCGCTCCATTTCCGCGATGTAGGCATCGCCGACTTCCGGCGACAAGGCCGCGGTGTAGGCCGCGCCCGCAGCCGTGGAGGCCATCGAGATGCGGCTGCCGGTGCCTTCGTGCAGACCAAGCGCAGAGGCAGAACGCGCGAACTGGAGATAGACGAGATGGAAGCGATCGGGCACGACGAAGCCGACGGTGCCGGGCAATTGCTCGGCGACTTCCTGCAACCGCTGGCGGATCATGCTGCGCAGCTGCGCGCCCTTCATCATCGAGGCGCTCATCGCCACCGCGCTCGGTCCGATCCGATATTTCTGATCGCGCGGCAGATAGACCAGCTGGCCCATGCGCGTCAGCGTGTGCGTAAGCCGCGACACTGTCGAGCGGGGCAAGCCGCAGCGATTTGAAATCTCGAGATTGCCGAGCCTGCTATCGTGGCCCTCGAAGCATCGCAACACGTCGAACGCGCGCGACACCACCTGGATGACATCACCCTCACCGGCATCGCCAGCGAGTGCACCTTGCCTACTCAACCGCTCCGAACGTCGTCCCATGATCCCTACCGTCTGTTCCGCTCTGCGGAATTAAATTCCGCTTGCAGACGACGCTACCTCAGGCATTTTGCCACCACAACAAAAAGGCGGTGGCATGCCAGAAATTAAGATCGTCACGGAGGTTGCCGGTCGCATCTGCGCAACTCCCGTGCAAGTTGGAGGAACCGTCGGCGATGGCGATGACGTTGTGGTCGTCGAAGCCATGAAGATGGAGATACCGGTGCCGGCGCCTGCATCAGGAACGCTCACATCACTGCTCGTGAAGATCGACGACCTCGTTGCCGAAGGTCAGACAATCGCGATCGTCGCGAGCTGAGCACGCGCCGCCTGCGGCCTCTCATCCGCGACAATCTGAAACAGATGATATTGCGCTTCTGCGCGGCGTCTTGCGTTCGGGCGTTACGGCGGACCATGGCGCTGGCGGGTTGCGCGTGCCCTGATTGCGTTGCACAAGGGAGCCGATGATAGCGCAACCGCCGCCCGCCTCCGCCTGGACCCGCTCGAAGCCGCCGCTGCTGCGGTTTCTCGACACGTGCCTCAATGAATTCTCCGCGGAGACTTCAGGCGCGGTCGCCGACTACATTCCCGAGCTGAGCAAGGCCGACCCAGCCTGTTTCGGCATCAGCCTCGCCACCCTCGACGGCCATGTCTACGAGGTCGGCGACAGCCGGGTGCCCTTCACCATCCAGTCGATGTCGAAGCCGTTCGTGTTCGCCCTGGCGCTGGATCTTCTGGGTGCAGGCAAGGTCGAGAGCGCGATCGGTGTCGAGCCCTCGGGCGATCCCTTCAACTCGATCCGGCTCAACTCCGAAAACCATCCGTTCAACCCGATGGTCAATGCCGGCGCAATCGCCTGCACCGGGCTGATCCATGCCAGCAAGGGCACTGACGCTTTCGAGCAGATCCGGCTCGCGCTCAGCCGGTTTGCCGGGCGCGATCTCGCCGTGGACGAGGCCGTGTACACGTCGGAAAGCCAGACCGGCGACCGCAACCGCGCGATCGGCTATCTGCTGAAGACCAATGCGGTGATCTCGGACAACGTCGCCGGCGTGCTCGACGTTTATTTTCGGCAATGCGCGGTGCTGGTGACCGCGCGCGACATCGCGGTGATGGCGGCGACGCTCGCCAATCGCGGCGTCAACCCGGTCACGGGCGAGCAGGTGCTGACGCCGTATGCGATCTCGCGCACGCTGTCGGTGATGACGTCCTCGGGCATGTACGACTATGCCGGCGAGTGGATCTACCGGATCGGCATTCCCGCCAAGAGCGGCGTCGGCGGCGGCATTCTGGCGGCGCTCCCCGCCCGTCTCGGTCTCGGCAGCTATTCGCCAAGGCTCGACAAGCACGGCAACAGCGTGCGCGGCATCAAGGTCTGCGAGGCGCTGTCCTCGCATTACGACCTGCACATGCTCAACCGCAGCGACGACGCCCGCAACGCCGTGATCGCCGACTACGACATCGGCAAGAGCCCGTCACGCCGCGTCCGCCGCCAGCAGGAGCGCGACATTCTCGTAGCCCACGAGCAGGAGGTGCGGGTCATCGAGCTGGTCGGGACGCTGTCGCTCTCGGCGGTCGACTACGTCTCGCGCCGTCTGGCCGAACGGCCGCGGCCGCAATTCGTGATCTTCGATCTGCACCGCGTCACCGCCACCACCCGCGCCGGCGCGCGCCTCGTGGCCGAAGCCTTCGAGGAGCTCGCCGCACTGAACGTCACCGTGGTGATATCCGGCGTCCGCCGCGCCTCCAAGGAATGGAACACGCTGCGGGAGTGGACCGCCGAGCTGAAGAATGTCCGCGACTTCTATCTGCTCGACACCGCGATCGAATGGGCCGAAGACCAGATCGTCTACCGCTATGGCGGCTCGATCGATTTTCACGAGACCACCGAATTGTCCGAACAACCGCTGCTCGACGGCCTCGGCGCCGAAGAGCTGACGGACCTCGCCTCGATCTGCACGATCCGGACTTATCAGTCCGGAGCAAAGATCCTCACGACAGGCGATCCCGCCGACGCCCTGTTCTTCCTGCGCAGCGGCGCGGTGCACGTCACCCTGCCCGACGGCGTCAGGCTGGCGACGCTCACCGCCGGCATGGCCTTTGGCGAGATGGCGCTGATCGAGACTGCCCGCTCCGCCGACGTGTTCGCGGACATGGCGGCGACCGCGTACGAAGTCCCGCTGAAGGATTTTGAGCGTTTTCGCCGGCAGCACCCGCGTGCCTCCGAGCGCATCATGCGCAACCTGGCGCAGCTCCTGGCCGATCGCCTGATCGTCGCCAACACCAAGGTCGACATCCTGACGTCGACGTGAGCGGCGCCTAGCGGCTCGCCGCCTCGCTGAGCCGTCGCCTGATCTTGGCGGCGCTGGCCTTGAGCAGTTCGGATGGTTGCTGGCCAGTCGCGGCGCACAGGCAGGCCCAGTAGTAGATGACATCGCCGAGCTCGTCGACGAGACCCGCCTTGTCGAGCCAGTCGTCGCGCAACAGCTTCTTGATATGGTCGGCGACCTCGCCGGATTCACCGGCGAGGCCGAGCCCAAGATAGGACAGGCGCTCGTTCGAAGGGTGCTCATCGACTTTCGCAATGGTTGCGGCCCAGGCCGCATATTCATCGATCGTCATGACCATTCCTCGCTGCAAGCCTTGGATCAGCCTACCACTTCGGTGACGGGCTGGAGATCGATCTCAAATGTCTCCAGGAACTTTGACGTCATGATGTAGAAACCGACCGAGAGCTGCAGCTCGACCAGTGCCGCCGGCGTCAGTTTTGCGGCAATCGCCTTGAAGGTTGCATCCGTCGGCTTCTTCAGCTTGACGATCTCGTCGGTGAAGGCAAGCGCGGCGCGCTGCGTCTCGTCGAAACAGCTCGCGGCCTGCCAGTTTTCCAGCGCCTCGTTCTGCGCGTCGGTGACGCCGACGTTCTTGCCGATGCGCTTGTGCGCGACGATTTCGTACGGCGCCTCGCACAAAATGCCGGTGCGCGTGATCGCGAGCTCGCGCACGATCGGATCGAGCTCGCCCTTGTGGCGGATGGCGCCGCCGAGGCGGCAGTACTGCTCAAAATAGCTCGGCGAATGCGACATCATGCGGAAGATGTTGGCATTGCGGTTCTTGTCGAGGATTTCGCGGGTGCGGTCGGACGCCTTGGAGGGATCGCTGTAGCCGATGCGGGCCATGATTTTCCTTGAGTTTTTCCTGAAGCTTTTGATGCTTGTTGTCGTTGCCGGAATAAGTTCCCAAAAACTCTATTCGCGCTCGACCGCAGGAGCAACATTATCGAGTCAAAATGCCGCCGCATTGCTGATCGACCCTGGCACGGTCGATATTCGCCGCGTGGGGACTTAAATCGCGGCGAATACTCGAAGTGGGGTGTTCCGAGTAAAATAGTTGGCCGTCTTTGCGCTCACCGCGCAACGATGAGTCACGCCCAAGTCTAGGGAGAAAACGGCATGAAGGAAGCCACCAAGGGGGCGGCCTCGGAAGCGCTCGCGCATATGCTGGCGGTGATGGCGATGCTCGTCATCGCCAGCATCCTGTTCTACGGGCGTTGAGGTAGAGTTCCAGAGTTTTCGTCATTCCGGGGTGGCTCTCGCACAAGCCAGGCCCAGAATACCCGTTCCAGGCTCGGTCCCCGGACCGCCCCCGAATGACGGAATCCCGCTACGTCTTCTTCTTCGCAAAGAACGGGACCAGCCTGCCGGCCGTAGGACGTGAGGCCGACACCGGTGATGAAGCTCATGCTGCCTCCCTACCCCGGCGCCGAGCGCGTGGCGCCATCGCGGACCATGGCGGCGATCTCATCAGCGGAGTAGCCGATCTCGCGCAAAATCTCCGCGCCGTGCTCGTTGAGCCGCGGCGCCAGCCGCACCGGCTCGGCCTCGGTCTCCGACCAGGTCGCCGTGACCTTCATGCTGCGGATCGGGCCTTCGGTCGGATGATTGACGACCGGGAAGAAGCCGGTCGCCTCCAGGTGCTCGTCGTGCAGGACCGAGGCGAGATCGTGCATCGGCATGACAGGCACGTCGGCCTTGGTCAGCAGCTCGATCCACTCGGCCGTGGTGCGCGTCTCGAAGATGCGCGCGAGCTCGGCATAGACAACGTCGATATCGGCGGCGCGGCCGGCAAACGTCGCGAATTTGGGATCGGCGCGCAGATCGTCGCGCCCCGTCGCCTTGAAGAAGTTCTCCCACTGCTTGTCGTTGTAGACGATGACGCTGAGATAGCCGTCCGAGGTCTTGTACGGCCTGCGGTCGCGCGCGAGATGGCGGGCATAGCCGCCCTTGTCGAGCGGCGGCTCGTAGGTGAGCCCGCCCATGTGATCGCCCATGACGAAGCCGGCCATGGTCTCGAACATCGGGATATCGACGCGCTGGCCGCGTCCGGTGCGGTCGCGATGCACGAGGCTGGCGCAGATCGCGCCGACGGCGGTGAGGCCGACGATGCGGTCGACCAGCGCATTCGGCACGTAGCGCGGCACGCCGTCGCCAGTCTGCGCCATCAGCGCCGGCAGCGCGGTGGCGCCCTGGATCAGATCGTCATAGGCGGGTTTTGCGGCATAGGGCCCGTCCTGGCCGAAGCCGAATACGCCGGCATAGACGAGGCGCGGATTGATCGCCGAGACGACATCATAGCCGAGCTGAAGCCGCGCCATCGCTTGCGGACGGACGTTGTAGACGAGGACGTCGGCATCCTTCACGAGCCGCAGCACGGCCTCGCGGCCTGCGGGCTTCTTCAGGTCAAGGCAGATCGAGCGCTTGCTGCGGTTGGTGTTGAGGAACACCGGCCCCATGCCGGCGTGCCGCATCGGGCCGATCAGGCGGGTGACGTCGCCATCGAGCGGCTCCACCTTGATCACGTCGGCCCCGTAGTCGCCGAGCATCTGGGTCGCATAGGGTCCCATCAGCACGGTGGTCATGTCGACGACCTTGATGCCCTTCAGCGGCCCCATTCGTTCGCTCCCGATTGCGCGGGCTCAAGATGCGCCTCGCGATTTCGGTCCAGCTAACGGCAGTGACGCCGCGCGCGCAAGGGCGGCCGGCGTATGGCCGCATGCGCGGCAATGCGACCGCTATTTCTTCTCGCGGGATTCGCGGATCTTGATGAGACGGTCGAGCTCGTCGTTCTGCTGGCTAATGCGGTCAGCGATCCGCGACTCATTCTGCTCGCCCGAGGCGGCGGCAGCCTGCTCGATCAGCTGGCGGATATTGTCCTCGAGGATCGCGATACGATCGTTGAGTTGGTCAGTCGAGAGATAGTCGTAGTCGCTGCTCATGATGTCGTCCTAGCAATCAGGAGACGTAGGGTGGGCCAAGCGAAGCGGGCCCACCATGATCTGGCGCAAGGAAAGATGGTGGGCACGGCGCATAGCGCCTTTGCCCACCCTACGAGACCTACTTCAGCGGCTCAAGGACGGAGACGTAATTGGCGACGGCAGCGCCGCCCATGTTGAAGATGCCGCCGAGCTTTGGGTTCTTGAGCTGCATGCCCTCGGGCGCTTGCCCTGCGAGCTGCATCGCGGTCATCACATGCATGGAGACGCCGGTGGCGCCGATCGGATGGCCCTTTGCCTTCAACCCGCCGGACGGGTTGACCGGCAGCTTGCCGTCCTTGAGCGTCCAGCCTTCCTTGATGGCGCGGGCGCCCTGCCCCTTCGGCGTCAGGCCCATCGCTTCGTACTCGATCAGCTCGGCGACGGTGAAGCAGTCATGGGTCTCGACGAAGGAGAGATCGGTGAGCGCAACGCCCGCCTGCTCCAGCGCGCGCTGCCAGGCGACCGTGCAGCCCTCGAACTGGAGGATGTCGCGCTTGGACATCGGCAGGAAGTCCTGCGCGTGCGCGGTGGCGCGGAAGCCGATCGACTTGCCCATGCCCTTGGCGGTCTCGGCATCGGCCAGCACCAGCGCAGCCGCGCCGTCGGAGACCAGCGAGCAGTCGGTGCGCTTCAAGGGACCCGCGACATACGGGTTCTTCTCGCTCTCGGCGCGGCAGAAGTCGAAGCCAAAATCCTTCCGCATCTGGGCGAAGGGATTGGCAACGCCGTTCTTGTGGTTCTTGGCCGCGATCAGCGCCAGCGCATCGGACTGGTCGCCGTATTTCTGGAAGTAGGAGCTGGCGATCTTGCCGAACACGCCGGCGAAACCGCCGACGGTGTCACCGTCCTCAGGCAGATAGGATGCCTTGAGAAGGTTCTTGCCGATCTCCGGTCCCGGGGTGCGCGTCATCTGCTCGACGCCGACCACCAGCACGATCTTGGCGGCACCTGCGGCGATCGCGCGCAGGCCCTGGTGGACCGCGGCGGAGCCGGTGGCGCAGGCGTTCTCGACGCGGGTCGCCCGCTTGAAGCGCAGATTTGGGTCGGCCTGGAGCACCAGCGAGGCGGTAAAATCCTGCGCCGAGAAGCCGGCGTTGAAATGGCCGAGCACGATCTCGTCAACGTCGGAGGCCGAAATGCCGGCATCGGCCATCGCCTCGTTGGCGACGCGCGTGACGAGGCTTTCGACGGTTTCGGTGTCGAACTTGCCGAACGGCGTATGCGCCCATCCGACGATGCTGGCGGTCATGGCCTTTTCTCCCTGGCGGTCTCTTGCTGACCTAAGTCTTAGCCCAGCGATGGCAAGACTTCACGCGGCTTTCAGCGCCTGGAGGGTGCGCTGGCAGATGGCAGTTATGCCGGCCCAGTTCCCGGCCCTGATCTCCGCCGTCGGGCACAGCCAGGAACCGCCGACCGCAACCACGTTGGGCTCGGCCAGCCAGGTCGCCGCATTGGCCTCGCCGACCCCACCGGTCGGGCAGAACCGCACGTTCGGAAACGGCCCGCCCAGCGAGCGCAGCCCCTTGATGCCGCCGGCCTGCTCGGCCGGGAAGAACTTCGCGACGTCGAAGCCGTAGGACAGCGCCATCATCAGCTCAGACGCTGTGGCAATGCCCGGCGCAAACGGCAAGGAGCTATCGGTGGCGGCCTTCAGCAGTTCCGGGGTCAGGCCCGGGCTGATGCCGAACGCGACGCCGAGTTTCTCGACACGGGTAAAGTCTGCCGGATTGAGAATCGTGCCGATGCCGACGACCGCCTCGGGGACTTCAGCCATCATCGCCCGCGCCGCCTCGATCGCAACAGGGGTGCGCAGGGTCACCTCCAGCGTGCGGACGCCACCGGCCACCAGCGCACGCGCCAGCGGCACGGCATCCTGGATACGCTCGATGGTGAGGACGGGAATGACGGTCGCGGCCTTGAACAGCGCGACGAGGTGGTTCTGTTGGGCGGTGGTGGTCATCTTGGCTTTCGTTTCACTTGGTCGCTTGACGCGTGGTCGCCGGCCGGTGCCGCTTCTTCGGCGGCATGGCATAGCCCGGAATGATGGCACCGGGATAGCAGATCACGAGGCTCGCGAGGCGATGCCCGGCCTGGGCCGCCTCGACGGCATCGGAACCGCCGAGCCGGGCCGCGATATAGGCCGCGGCAAAGCTGTCGCCGGCTGCCGTGGTGTCAACGACCGGCTTGGTCATTGGTTCGGCGCGGACTTCACTCGTGCCGCCGGGAAAGCGCAGCAGACTGACGGGCTCGGCGAGCCGGAACACCAGCTCGGGCGTCGGGATGCGCGCCATCAGCTGCTCAGGGCTCTCGCCGGGATAAAGCGCCAGCAGATCCTCGGTCGAGGTCAGCACGATGTCGGCTACCGCAAACGCCGCGGCAAACACCTCGCGCGCGACATCGCGGTCGGGCCAGCCGCGCGCACGGAAATTCGTGTCGAACACGAAGCGGGTGCCGAGCAGTCGGGCGCGCTTGATCGCCGCGAACAGGCGATCGCGTCCCGTAGCGTCGTAGATCGAGAGCGTGATCGCGGAGAGATAGATGATGTCGTAGCTCATCAGCGAGTTGAGCAGCTCGTCGGTCTCCGGCAGGCTCATCAGCTGGCGCGCCGCCGCGCTGTCGCGCCAGTGGAAGAACTGGCGTTCGCCGTTGGCATCGAGCTGAATCATGTAGAGGCCGGGCAGCTTGCCCGGCAGCCGCACCACGCGCCGCGTGCCGACGCCCTCGGCATTCCAGGCCGCGATCATCTCCTCGCTCATGCCGTCGTCGCCGAGCGCGGTGAGATAGTCGACCTTGACCTCGAGCCGCGCCAGATACACCGCCGTGTTGAGGGTGTCACCGCCAAAGCCGCGCGAGAACAGGCCACCGCCCTGCCCGGCAGACTGCCCCGAGGATTGTCCTCCCTGGGCCTGCCGGAGCTCGACCATGCATTCACCGATGCAAGCTACGCTCGCCATCGTCATATCCACGCTGTTCATCTCTAACGATCAGGCGACGAAATTGCCGCCGAGCTCGTCCTCGATGTGGATGCGGATGATATCGTCGAAGGACTTCTCTTCGGTGGTGAAACCGAGCTCGCGCGCCCGCTTCGCCTCGAAATTGCGCGGCCAGCCGCCGACGATGCCGACGATGAACGGATCGAGCTCATGCTTGATGCGCGCGGCGACCTTGTTGCCGGCCACCCGCCTGAGCGCTGCAATCTGCTCGCCGACCGTGGCCGAGAAGCCCGGCATGGTCAGGTTGCGGCGCGGACCGACCTTGGCGAGGTCCATGGTGCCGGCATGGAGCAGGAAGCCGACGGCCGAGCGCGGCGTGGCGTGCCAGTGGCGGACGTCCTCGGACACCGGGAGGACCGCTTCCTTGCCGGCGAGCGGCTCGCGCAGAATGTTGGAAAAGAAGCCCGATGCCGCCTTGTTGGGCAGGCCGGGACGGATGCAGATGGTTGGCAGGCGAATGCCGATGCCGTCGAGGAAGCCGCGGCGCGAATAATCCGCCAGCAGCAGCTCGCCGATCGCTTTCTGGGTGCCGTAGCTGAGCAGCGGGGTGTGGAAGAACTCGTCGCCGATCGCATCCGGGAACGGGGCGCCGAACACTGCGATCGAGGACGTGAACACCACGCGCGGCTTGTAGCCGCCGCCGACAAGCCTGATAGCGTCGAGCAACATCCGCGTGCCGTCGAGATTGATGCGGTAGCCCTTGTCGAAATCGAGCTCGGCCTCGCCCGAGACGATCGCGGCAAGATGGAAGATCACGTCGGGGCGGCCGGCGATCAGTTTTTCAGCAGCACCCGGGACTGCGAAATCGCCCGAGACGGTCTCGACGGGGAAACCGGCCTTTCCCGGCTTCCTGGGCTCGACCACGTCATGCATGGTCAATTTGGTGATGTCGCTCTTGCCGAGCCGGCCGTCGCGCAACAGCCGTTCACACAATTTGCGGCCGACCATGCCGGCAGCGCCCAGAACCAGAATGTGCAAGAGCCTACTCCTTCTTATTGGCTTATTGGCCGGAACGCGCCGCGCTTGGCAGTCTCACTTGGTACGTCTGCTTGGCACATCCGCTTGGCCCGCTCCCGAGGGCAGGCCCCCCGCGATCATTCCTTCACAGCGCCGGTCATCGCCGACACATAATGCTCCACGAAGAAGGCGTAAAGGATGACCAGCGGCAGCGATCCGGCCAGGGCGCCCGCCATCAGAGAGCCCCAGCGATAGACATCGCCATCCACGAACTCGTTGACGATCGCGACCGGCACCGTCTTGTTACTGGTCGATTGCAGGAAGGTCAGCGCGTAGATGAATTCGTTCCAGCACAGCGTGAAGCAGAAGATGAAGGCCGAGATCAGGCCGGGTATCGCGAGCGGCAGCACGATCTTGATCAGGATCTGCCAGCGACTCGCGCCATCGATCAGCGCGCATTCCTCCAGCTCGAACGGAATGGTCTTGAAATAGCCCATCAGCAGCCAGGTCGAGAACGGGATCAAGATGGTCGGATAAGTCAGGATCAGGGCAAGCGGCGAATCGAACAGGCCGTACTGAAACACGACGGTGGCGAGCGGGATGAACAGGATCGACGGCGGCACCAGGTAAGCGAGGAAGATCAGCCCACCGACGAGGTTGGCGCCCTTGTAGCGCAATCGCACGATCGCATAGGCCGCGAGCACCGAGGCGATGATCGAGAGCACAGTGGCGCAGACCGCCACATACATCGTGTTCCACAGCCAATGTGGATAGTAGCTCTCGAACAGCAGCTTGTGGAAGTGCTTGAAGGTCGGATTCCACGTCCAGAACGGATTGTATCTGTCGAGATCGAGCAACTGGTTGTCCGGCTTTACCGAGGTCAGCGCCATCCAATAGAACGGAAACAGCAGGATCACGACGATGATCGTGAGCGGCAGATAGAGCGTCACGAGCCGGCGCGGCACCGACTGGAGATAGCTCATGCCCTCGCTGTGATCGTCCTTCGCGACCGTTGGCGACGAGCCTGACAATACGTTCTTGAGATCAATGGATCTGGTGGGCAGGTCAATCATTGCTCTCTCCCTGCTGCCACTTGCGCCGCTGGAGGCCGAACCACGAGACCATGATCGCAGCGAGCAGGAACGGGATCATGGCGCTCGAGATCGCGGCGCCCTCGCCCAGTTGCCCCGCGATGATCGCACGCTGATAGGACAAGGTCGCCATCAGATGGGTGGCATTGACCGGGCCGCCGCGGGTCATCGCCCAGATCAGCTGGAAGTCGGTGAAGGTGAAGAGCACCGAGAAAGTCATGACGACCGCGATGATCGGCGTGAGAAGCGGATAGGTGATGTAGCGGAATCTCTGCCAGCCGGAGGCGCCGTCAAGGATTGCAGCTTCATAAAGCGACGGCGAAACCGTCTGGAGGCCTGCGAGCAGCGTGATCGCAACGAACGGCACGCCGCGCCAGATGTTGGCGAAGATCACGCAAATCCGCGCCCAGGTGGTGTCGCCGAGAAAGTTGATGTTCTGGCTGATCAGGCCGAGATGCCTCAGTGACCAGGAGATGATCGAGAACTGCGAATCGAATATCCACCAGAATGCGAGCGCCGATAGCACCGTTGGCACGATGAAGGGGATCAAGACCATGGCGCGCAGCATCGCCTTGAACGGCATGTTCTCGTTCAAGAGCAGCGCGAGATAAAGCCCGACGGCAAATTTGATGGCGCTGGCCGCGAACGTGTAGAGCAGCGTGTTGAACACCGAGAGCCAGAAGACGGAGTCGTCCCACAGCCACTCATAGTTCTCGGTCGCGATGAAGTGACCGGCCCGACCGATGCGGGTGTCAGTGAAGGACAACCAGATACCGAGGCCCAGCGGATAAGCCAGGAAGAAGATCAGGAACGCCAGGGCCGGCAGCATGAACCAGAAGCCGAGCCAGTTGCGGTTGTGCTTAAGCTGGTCCCAGGCGCTTGCCGCGCGAAACTGAGGCTTGGCACTGGGAGCAACTGCGAGATCAGCCATGCCCGATATTCCCGACCGGAGAAGAAAACGAGCGGGCGACCGCGAAAGCCGCCCGCTCCGCGACGATCAACGATAGATGCGCTTCAATTGCCGCTCGGCTTCCGCCATTGCGCCTTTCGCGTCTTTCGTGCCGGTGCAGTAGTTGGCAAACATGTCGACCACGATGAAGTCGGCGATCGCGGTCGCGGCCTTCTCTCCGACCGTGCCGATACCGGATGCCGGCAGTGTGCGCTTGGAAGCCTGCGAGAACACGCTGTTCTTGGGGTCCGCGGTCCAGACCGGCGCCGACTCGTAGGCGTTCAAGGTCTGGGTCAAATAACCTTGCGCACCGTCCAGCCACTTCTCGTAGTTCTCCTTCTCCAGCATGAAGGCGATGAAGGCCTTTGCCGCGTTCGGATATTTGGTGAAGTTGAACGCGAGGATCGGCAGCGCAAGCTGCAATTCGGTCGGCTTGCCGACGGGCCCGACCGGGTGCAGCGCGTGATAAGTGTCTTCGGCGATTTCCTTCTTGGTCGGATCCGTCTTGGCTGCGACATAGATCGAGATGCCGTTGAGCGTGCAATAGAGCTCGCCCGCGAGGTAGGCCTTGTTGTTGGAGGAATCGTTCCAGGACGGCGTGCCCGGAATGAAGGTCTCGGAGAGCGCCTTGCAGTACTCAAGCGCCTTGGCGGTCTCTGGCGAATTGATGATGACCTTGTCGTCCTTGTCGACAGTCCAGGCGTTGTGCCCCCAGAGAATCCAGTGCAGCCATCCATTGGCGTCGCCGCTGGCGTGGCCAAGGGCGAAACCGGCCGGGGTGTTGTTCGCTTTCAGCGCCTTGCACATTTCAAGGAAGCTCGGGAAGTCCTTGGGAAACTCCTTGAAGCCGGCCTTGTCGGTCGCCGATTTGCGATAGGTCATGTAGCCGCCGTTGGTCGCAACCGGAATGCCGAGCCAGTCGTTGCCGAGCATGCAGGTCTTGGCGGCCGCATCAGTCCAGCCGCCGTACTTCTTGCCGAGATAATCGGCAACGTCGTTCATCTTGATGACCTTGGTCGGGAACAGCTGCGGCAGCGTGTGCAGGCCCCAGGCGAGATCGAGACCCGAGCCGGTGTTGGCCGCGACCGACGCCTTCGGCTGCACGTCCTCGAAGGACTCGCTGAACACGTTCATTTCCGTGCCCGTGGCGGCTTTGAAGGCCGCGACCATCGCATTGAACGCGTCGTCTTCCGACGGCACGAAGCGCTTCCAGCGCATCACGGTCAGCTTGGCGCCGGGCTCCGCCTTCCAGGGCGAGTCCGCGGCCCAGGCTTTGGCAAATTCGAACAGTGCAGGTCCGGTCAATGCGCCGGCGGTCGCCAGTGCGGTTCCGCCTTGAAGCAGCGCCCGGCGCGTAAAGTCTTGCATGTCGTCCTCCCTGTGATGCTTTTTTTGCTTCGCTTTATGCGTTTGGCTTTATGCGTTCAGCCGTTTCCCCGTCGCCTCGTCGAACAAGTGAACCACGGACGGATCTGGCTTCAGCTTGACCTTGTCGCCCGGGTTGAACTGGTGACGCTCGCGGAAAACCGCGACGACCTGCTCGCCGCCGACCTTCGCGAACACCTGGGTCTCCGAGCCGGTCGGCTCGACCACGACGATCTCGGCGTCGGCACCATCGTCGGCAATCGTGAAATGCTCAGGGCGGACACCGTAAACCACCGGCTTGCCGTCCGACCCGGCCGGCACGCTCTTGAGCGGCAGCTTGACGCCGTTCGGCCCCTCGAAGGTCGCAACGCCGTTGACCCGCACATGCCCCTTCAGGAAGTTCATCGCAGGCGAGCCGATGAAACCCGCGACGAACTGGTTTTCCGGCTTGTCGTAGAGCTCGAGCGGCGTGCCCATCTGCTCGACGATACCGTCATGCATCACGACGATCTTGTCGGCCATCGTCATGGCCTCGATCTGGTCGTGGGTGACGTAGACGGTCGTGGTCTTGAGCCGCTGGTGCAGCTCCTTGATCTCGGTGCGCATGGCGACGCGCAGCTTGGCATCGAGGTTCGACAACGGCTCGTCGAACAGGAAGACCTGGGGATCGCGCACGATGGCGCGGCCCATGGCGACGCGCTGGCGCTGGCCGCCGGAGAGCTGGCGCGGGTAGCGCTCGAGCAACGGCGTCAGCGCGAGAATTTCGGCGGCGCGCTTGACGCGCTTGTTGATCTCGTCGGAGCCGGCGTTCCGCAGCTTCAGCGAGAAGCCCATGTTTTCGCCGACCGTCATGTGCGGATAGAGCGCGTAGTTCTGGAACACCATCGCAATGTCCCGCTCCTTGGGCTGGACATTGTTGACGACGCGGTCGCCGATCGAGATCGTGCCGGAGGTGATGTTCTCGAGGCCTGCGAGCATGCGCAGAAGCGTCGACTTGCCGCAGCCGGAAGGGCCAACCAAGACGACGAACTGGCCGTCCTCGATCGGAATCGAGACGCCGTGCAGGACTTCAAAATTGCCGAACGATTTCCGCACGTCGCGGATTTGCACAGACGACATCTAGCTCCCTCCTCAGACTTAGACGACGCAACTGTCGCGCCGCCACCGTCTTGTTTTTTCTGAACTTCGCCGACCCGAAGCCCCTCTAACAGGCGACATTGTCGGCAGTTTATGCGGCTTTGGCAATTTGTCTTTGGTTAGTCGCTGCTGGTAGCGCTGTCAACGATCCTTTGTTTGCGGGAGTGGCTGTGTTAAGAGCAACAAATGGGTCGAAAGCGCACCAAGTCTGGCAAGATTCGGCTGGCAGAAGTCGCCGAGCTCGCCGGCGTCAGCCCGATTACCGCCTCCCGCTTTTTCCGCAATCCCGAGGCGCTATCAGTCGCCAAGCGGACGCGGGTCGAAAGCGCGGCCCAGGAGCTCGGCTATGTGCCCAACCTTGCGGCACGCGCGCTGGCCTCGCACCGCACCGAGGTGATCGGTGTCTTGATTCCGTCACTGACCAACAACGTGTTCTCCGACGTGCTGCGCGGCATCTATGACGCCTCCGAAAGCAGCCGTTACTCGATCCAGCTGTCCAACACACGCTACAGTATTCTCCAGGAGGAGAAGCTCTTGCGCCTGTTCCTGGCGCAGAAGCCGGCGGGACTGATCGTCACAGGCATCGACCAGACCACGGAATCGCGCGCCATGCTGGAGGCGGCCGACTGCCCGATCGTGCAGATCATGGAGATCGGCCCTGACCCGGTCGACATGATGATCGGCTTTTCCCATTATGATGCAGCACGTGCGGCGATTGCTCATTTGTTCGCGCAGGGCCACCGCAGGATCGGCTTCGTCGGCGCGCGCATGGACCCACGGGTGCAGCGCCGGCTCGACGGCTATGTCGCAGCCATGAAGGACGCCGGTCTCTACGACCAAAGACTGATCGTGACGACGGCGACGCCGACCTCGGTCACGCTGGGCGGTGCGCTGTTCTCCGATCTGCTGGCGCGCGAGGCCGGCATCGACTCGGTGTTCTGCGCCAATGACGACCTCGCGCTCGGCGTCCTCTTCGAATGCCGCCGCCGGGAGATCGCAATCCCCGATCAGATCGCGATCGTCGGCTTCAACGACCTTGAATTCATGGCCTCCTCGGTGCCGACGCTGACGAGCGTGCGGACCAACCGTTACGAAATGGGCAGCGCCGCTGCCGCGATGCTGATCGAGGCGATCGAAGGCAAGCGTCCTGAAGAGCCCGTGCTCGATCTCGGTTTTACCGTGATCGAGCGGCAGAGTTCGCAGACGCAGCGGCCGGCAGCCGGCCCGCGCGCGCCGGAATGGGCGCCGGCCGTACAAAATGATAGCGTTACCAACGACCCATGAGTAGTATCGCACTTGTGAGGAAACGTTCGCCAGCAGGCGGGCCGTTGTTACATGCTCGCGCTGCCGGGCATCGCATCGACCGACACCCCGGGCGTCGGCCCGTGCGTTTGCATTGAAGGAGAATCCAATGACAAAAAAGCCAACCAATGGGCACGCGCCCGCCGGTAACGGCACCCGCCGCCACCTTCGCTCGCAGGAATGGTTCAACAACCCGCATAATCCGGGGATGACCGCGCTCTACATGGAGCGCTATCTGAACTACGGCCTCACCCGCGCCGAGTTGCAGTCCGGCAAGCCGATCATCGGCATCGCCCAGACCGGCAACGACCTCTCCCCCTGCAACCGCCATCATATCGAGCTGGCCCATCGTGTCCGTGAGGGCATCCGTGAGGCCGGCGGCATCGCGATGGAATTCCCGACCCACCCGATCCAGGAGACCGGCAAGCGCCCGACCGCTGCGCTCGACCGCAACCTCGCTTATCTCGGCCTGGTCGAGATCCTCTACGGCTATCCGCTGGACGGCGTGGTGCTGACCACCGGCTGCGACAAGACCACGCCGGCCTGCATGATGGCGGCGGCGACCGTGAACCTGCCCGCGATCGTGCTGTCGGGCGGCCCGATGCTCAACGGTTGGCATGCCGGCGAGCGCACCGGCTCCGGCACCATCGTCTGGAAGTCGCGCGAGCGGCTCGCCGCCGGCGAGATCGACTATGAAGAGTTCATGGAGATCGTGGCCTCATCGGCGCCCTCGGTCGGCCATTGCAACACCATGGGAACGGCGTCGACCATGAACGGGCTGGCCGAAGCGCTCGGCTTCTCGCTGCCGGGCTGCGCGGCCATCCCCGCCCCCTACCGCGAGCGCGGCCAGATTTCTTATGAGACGGGAAAACGCATCGTCGAGATGGTCTGGGAAGACCTCAAGCCGTCGGACATCCTGACCCGCAAGGCGTTCGAGAACTGCATCGTGATCAATTCGGCGATCGGCGGCTCGACCAATGCGCCAATCCACATCAACGCGCTCGCCCGCCATATCGGCGTGGAGCTGTCGATCGACGACTGGCAGAAGTTCGGCCATGACGTGCCGCTCCTGGTCAACATGCAGCCGGCCGGCTTCTATCTCGGCGAGGAATTCCACCGCGCCGGCGGCGTGCCGGCCGTGGTGCGCGAATTGATGAAGCACAAGCGCATCCATGAGGATGCGGTCACCGTGAACGGCCGCGGCATCGGTGAGAACTGCAACGATGCGCCGAAGCCCGACAACGACGTGATCTGGGCTTACGACAAGCCGCTGGTGAAGGACGCAGGCTTCCTGGTGCTGAAGGGCAATCTGTTCGATTCCGCGATCATGAAGACCTCTGTGATCTCCAAGGAATTCCGCGACCGTTATCTGAGCAATCCGAAGGACCCTAACGCATTCGAAGGCCGCGCCATCGTGTTCGAAGGACCGGAGGATTATCACGCGCGGATCGACGATGCCTCGCTCGATATCGACGAGCATTGTGTGCTGTTCATCCGCGGCACCGGGCCGATCGGCTATCCCGGCGGCGCCGAGGTCGTGAACATGCAGCCGCCCGCAGCCCTGATCAAACGCGGCATCCTCGCCCTGCCCTGCATCGGCGACGGCCGCCAGTCCGGCACCTCGGGCTCGCCCTCGATCCTCAATGCCTCACCGGAAGCGGCCGCCAATGGCGGGCTCGCTATCCTCAAGACCGGCGACAAGGTCCGCATCGACCTCAACAAGGGCAGCGCCAACATCCTGATCTCGGACGACGAGTTGAAGAAGCGCCACGCCGAGCTGAAGGCCAATGGCGGCTTCAAGCATCCGCCGAACCAGACGCCGTGGCAGGAGATCTACCGCAACACCGTCGGCCAGCAGTCGACCGGCGCCTGCATGGAGCTCGCCACGCGCTACCAGAACGTCGCCGGCGCCTTTGGTGTGGCGCGGGATAATCACTGACAGCCACACCGTCATTGCGGGCGAAGCGACGCAATCCAGAGATATCTCCGCGGAGACGGTCCTGGATTGCGTCGTCGCTTCGCTTCTCGCAATAACGAACTAACAAACAGAGCTTGGTGAGGAGAAAAACAACATGGCAGACCGCCTCAAGGGTAAGCGCGCCGTCATTACGGCTGCAGCCGCAGGTATCGGGCGCGCATGCGCCCTCGCATTCGCGCGTGAAGGCGCAACCGTCATCGCCACCGACATCAACGAGGCCGGCATCGCCGGCCTGACCAAGGAAGGGATTGCCGAGGTCGCAAAGCTCGACGTGCGCAACACCGCCGACGTCAACGCCTTTGCAAAGCGGGTCGGCAAGATCGACATCCTGCTCAATGCCGCCGGCTTCGTGCATCACGGCACCATCCTGGAGTGCTCGGAAGAGGATTTTGATTTCTCGTTCGACCTCAACGTCAAATCGATGCACCGGACCATCAGGGCGTTCCTGCCCGACATGCTCGCGGGCGGTGGCGGCAGCATCGTCAACATCTCGTCCTGCGCGGCGCTGCGCCCGCCGGCCAATCGTTATGTCTACAGCTCCTCGAAGGCCGCGGTGTCGCTGCTGACCCGCGCCGTCGCGCTCGACTTCATCACCAAGGGCATCCGCTGCAATTCGATCTGCCCCGGCACGGTCGAGACCCCCTCGATGCTCGATCGCGCCGCAGCCCAGGGGCCGCAGGGCAAGGAGATGTTCGTCTCGCGCCAGAAGATGGGCCGGCTCGGCACCGCCGACGAGATCGCCAACATGGCGATCTATCTCGGCAGCGACGAGAGCGCGTTCACCACCGGCGTCGACCTCGTCGTCGACGGCGGCTACATGCTCTGACGCCCAAGGGGTCGAACAGGATCACATCTCATGAACAAGATTGATCTCAACGGCCGCGTCGCTGTCGTCACCGGCGGCGCGCAGGGTTTTGGCCGGGCCATCACCGAGCGCTTTGTCGCCTCGGGCGCCAAGGTCGCGATCTGGGATTTTGACGAGGCGCTGGCCGAGAAGACGGCGAAGGAAATCGGCGACAACGTCCGCGCCTTCAAGGTCGACGTCACCGACACCGCCGGCGTCGAGCAGGCGCGCGATGCGACACTGGCCGCGTTCGGCAAGATCGACATTCTCGTCAACAATGCCGGCATCGCCGGCGTCAACAAACCGGTCTGGGAGACCGATCTCGATGAATGGCGCAAGGTGCTGCGCATCAACCTCGATGGCCCCTTCATCGTCTGCAAGGCCATCGTGCCGACGATGCTCAAGCAGAAATACGGGCGGATCGTGAACATCGCCTCGATCGCCGGCAAGGAAGGCAATCCGAACGCGTCGCACTATTCGGCCTCCAAGGCCGGCCTGATCGCGCTGACGAAGTCGCTCGGCAAGGAGCTCGCCGCGCATGACATTCTCGTGAATGCGGTGACGCCGGCGGCGGCAAAGACCGCGATCTTCGACCAGATGACGCAGCAGCATATCGATTTCATGCTGTCGAAAATCCCCAAAGCGCGCTTCGTGCTGGTGGAAGAGCTCGCCGCGATGGCGGCGTGGCTCGCATCCGAAGATTGTGCCTTCTCCACCGGCGCGGTCTTTGATATTTCCGGGGGACGGGCGACCTATTGAAGCATTGGCCGCCCGAGGAAGGCGGCCATGACCCTCGGACGTCGGGATTTTGTGAAGCTCGCAGCGGGCGCAGGCGCGCTGCCTTTGCTTTCGCACGGTGCGCTGGCGCAGCTCGCGCCCAACCCGCCAAGCATCCGCCCGCCCTCGCCGGCCGAGCGCACGGCGATGGGCCGGCTGGCGCAGACCTTCATGGACAAATTCGAGGTGCCGGCGCTCTCCTTTGCGATCGGCTATGCCGGTGCGATCGTCCATCAGGCCGCCTTTGGCGTTGCCGATCGCGAGCAGAATGAAGCAGCGACGCCGCAGCATCTGTTTCGCATCGCCAGCGTCAGCAAGATGATCACCTCGGTGACGCTGTTTCGGCTGATCGAGGAGAACCGCGTCAAGCTCATCGACCGCGTGTTCGGCCCCGGCGCGCTGCTCGGCACCGATTACGGCGCGCCGCCCTACTCGCCCGGCATCGACCAGATCAGGCTCGAGCATCTCCTGACGCATACCAGCGGCGGCTGGACCAACGACAACCGCGATCCCATGTTCACGCATCCGCACATGGACCACGTGCAGCTCATCACGTGGACGCTGGCGAACCGGCCCCTGGATCGTCCGCCGGGCCAGCACTACGCCTACTCCAATTTCGGCTATTGCCTGCTGGGCCGGGTCATCGAGAAACTCACCGGCCAGCGTTATGCCGAGCACGTCCGCGCCGAGGTGCTCGGCCGTTGCGGCGTCACTGACATGACGATCGCCGGCAACACACGCGATCAACGCCAGGCCGGCGAAGTCGCCTATTACTGCAAGGTCGAAAGTCCCTACGGCATGAATGTCCGGCGGATGGATGCCCATGGTGGCTGGATCGCGACGCCAACGGACCTCGTGCAATTCCTGATGCATGTCGACGGCTATGCGCGGCCTGCGAACATCCTGCGACCGCGCAGCATCGAGGTCATGACGACAGCGCCCAGCTACAGCCCGGACTACGCCAAGGGTTTTTGCATCAACAAATCAGGCAATTGGTGGCACAATGGCAGCCTGCCCGGCACCAGCACCATCGCGGTCAGAACCCATGGCGGCTTCTGCTGGGCTACCTTCAGCAATGTGAGCCGGCCGAATACCAACATGGATGGCGAACTCGATGAGCTCAACTGGAACATGGCGCGGCAGGTCAGCGAATGGCGGGTGGCCTGAGCCATGATCAGGGAAGGTGGATGCCTGTGCGGCGCGGTGCGGTTCAAGGCGGAAGGCGAGCCGCTGATCAGGGCTGGCTTGAAACGGTGATATTCGCAGTCTGCACGCGCCGGCCCGCCGTTGTAGCCAACCAGATCCCAGCGAACACCGCGACGATCCCGGCCGCGAGATTCCAGCGCAACGGCTCGTTCAGCAGCCAGGCACCGACCAGCGATGCCGTGATCGGATTGACCGTCACCGAGATCGCCACGCGTGTCGGCGTCGTCCGCTCCAGCGCGAAGGCCCAGAGATAGAAGGTCAGCGCCGCGCCGAAGGCGCCGAGATAGAGCGCTGCGAGCCATTGCGGCGCGCCAAAACTTGCGACGGGCGCAAAGCTGCCGCGACAGCAGGCGAGCAGGATGAGGCAGATCGCGCCCGCCGCCATGCTCATGGTGGTGAAGGCGATCGGGCTGGCGCGCCGGATCAGCGGCTTCGACCAGATGCCGTACAGCGCCATGCACAGCGCAGCCGCCATCATCAGGAGATCGCCGCGCCAGGCGCCTAACGGCGCCGAATTGAGGTCGGAGAGGAGCGCGACGGCAACGCCAAGAGTTGCCACCACGACGCCGATCGATTTGCGCCAGCTCAGGGCCTCGCTGCCGAGCGCGGCACCGATCACCAGCGTCAACAGCGGCAACGTCGACAGCGCGAGCGCGCCGCGCGCCGCTGTCGTGAAGATCAGCGACGCGTTGAACAGGATCGGAAACAGCGCAAAGAACAGGATGCCGAGCCCGATTGCGGCAGCCCAGTCGCCTCGCCCCGGCCAGCGATCGCCACGCAGCAATGTCAGCGGCAGCAGCAGGAGAAAGCCGATCCCGAACCGGAACGAGCCGATCGCCAGCGGATCGATGCTACCAACGAGATAGCGCGTGGCGCCGATCAAGGTGCCGCCCAGCGCACTCGACAGCACCGCAGCCAGAACGCCAAAAATCTCGCCCACAATCCCTCCCGCCGAACGCCCGGACGAACAGCATATGGGCCGTGCCGAAACTGGGAATGGAATTTCCGTCATGCTGGGATAAATTTTGGTCATGACCGCGCCCGACCTGGATCCCGATCTGCTCAAGGCCTTTCTCGCCGTCGCCGAGCATCGCTCGTTCACGCGCGCGGCCGATCAGCTCAACCGGACCCAATCGGCGGTGAGCGTGCAGGTCAGGCGCCTCGAGGAGCGGCTCGGGACAAAACTGTTTCAGCGCGGCCGGGCTGGCGTCGTGCTGACCGCCGCGGGCCATGAGCTGCGCGCCTACGCGCAGCGCATTCTCGCCCTCCATGCAGAAGCGGTTGGCGCGTTGCGCGCACGCAAGCCGGAGGCCGTCATCCGCCTCGGCGTGATGGACGATTATGGCACGATCGTCATTCCGCCCCTGCTGGCGAGCTTTGCCAAGGAGCATCCGACCGTAAGGGTCGAGATCGAGACCGGGCTGACCGCGACCATGCCGTCCCGGCTCGGCGAGGCCTATGACCTCGTCATCGCCATGCATCCGGAAGGCAGCGGCAATGGCGAGCTGCTCCGCCGCGAGCAGGCGGTGTGGGCTGCGGCCGCGTCGTATCCGGCCGAAGAACAGGACACGCTGTCCGTCGCGCTCTACCCGCCGGGCTGCCTGTTCCGCCAATGGGCCGCCGAGGCGCTCGATGCCGCCGGCCGGCCCTGGCGCCTCGCCTTCGTCAGCCGGACGCTTGCAGCGGTCGAAGCCGTCGCCGCGCAGGGCCTCGCGATCACCGTCGTGAAAGCCGGCACCCTGCCCGCCTGCCTGCGCATCCTGTCGAACGGCCTGCCGCCGCTCCCCACTGCGGACATCCGCCTCCACCGTGCGCGCAACTTGTCGCAGCCAGCGGCGCTGCTGGCGGATCATTTACAGCTTGGGATTTCGGAACCGGTGTCCCATATCCTGACCTGACGCGTGCCCCATCACCGGATCGGCCGGCTTGGCTGCAAGGCCGCGAGCGAACCGGGACAGACGAGCCGTGAACATTTCCCTTTATGACCTCTCCGTGTGGGTGCTGCCTCTGGTGCTCTCCATCACCTTTCATGAGGCCGCGCACGCCTTTGTCGCGGACCGTCTCGGTGACAACACGGCTGCGCAGCTTGGGCGCGTCAGCTTCAATCCGCTGCGCCACATCGATCCGTTCGGCACCCTGATCCTGCCGGCGATGCTGCTGTTCGCGCATTCGCCGTTCCTGTTCGGCTACGCCAAGCCGGTGCCGGTGAATTTCCGCAAGCTCAACCATCCCCGGCTGGACATGGTCTGGGTCGCCTTGGCCGGCCCCGTCACCAACATCCTTCTGGCGCTCGTCGCGGGCCTCGCCCTCCATGCCCTGCCGTGGGCGCCCGCCGGTTCGGCGCAATGGATCTTCGACAACCTCAAGAATGCCCTGCTGATCAACGCCGTGCTGGCGGTCTTCAACATGATGCCGATCCCGCCGCTCGACGGCGGACGGGTCGCGGTCGGGCTGCTGCCCCGGCCGCTTGCCCTGCCCCTGTCGCGGCTCGAGCCGTTCGGCATGATGATCCTGATTGCGCTCTTGATCCTGCTGCCGCTGGCGGGTTCCCAGTTCGGTCTAAATCTTGATGTTATTTCAGCAATACTGCGAACGTTGACCGGTTATGTGATTCAAGCTGTTCTCTTGCTGACCGGCAATGCGTAGTTGAAGCACCCTTCAAGATCCGCACTTGAAGATCCTGCACTTGAAGACAAAGCCGAAGGGCTAGAGGCCAACTTGGTCAAAGCTGCCGATATGCTGATCGCGCGACGCGCCGACACCCGTGCCCGCGCCGATTTCGCCACCTGGAAGATGATGGCCAAGCTGAATGGGTTGTCGGCGCTGCCTCCGGACGCACAGGGCTTCCTCGACAGCTACAAGAAGCTGCTGGAGCGGATGAGCGAGGGCGAGGCGGCGGAGGCCACCATCGCCGAGGTCTACAAATCCTATTATCTGGAGATGGGCGGCGCCGGGAACCCGCCCGACGTGCGCACGCGGCCGGCTGAGCCGGTGGCGGACAATGTTACCGCCTTCCGGCGCCCGGCCCCCAAGCCGAAGAAGGCCGCGATGTTCGGGGCGACGATGTTTGGTGGAACCGAGAAGCGCCCGCTCCCGGTGGCGCTGATCTTCGCCTGCCTGGTCGTGGTCTACGTCTCGATCAAATACTACTGGCGCTGACGACCACGCCGCTTATTTCGGCGGCTTCTTAAAATTCACCGGCAGGCTGAAGGCGAACTGATCGTCCGTGAGGTCGGCCGGCGGGACCGGCACGGGATCCGAGCGGCGCACCATCGCGATGGCCGCATCGTCGAAGGCGGGATCGCCCGAGGACTCGGCGACGTCGACGGAAACGACATTGCCGCGGCGGTTCAAGACCAGGCTGAGCTTGACCGTCGTCGTCTTGGTCTTGTCCTTGGGATAGCGCTTGTGAAGCTCGAAATAGGCGCTGATCCGCTTGCCCCATTCGGCTGTCAGCTTGCGAAGGTCCTTGCCGATGCCCTGGTGGGGCGCGGCCGCCTTCTCATCCTCGCGCGCGTCTTCGTTCAGCGCCTGCCTCGCCGATTCCTGGGCGTTCGGCATTTCCTCGACCGCCTGGGTTTCGACCTTGGCCACCTTCGTGGTGTCCTCGACCGGCTTCTTGGAGTCGTTCTCGGTGACGAGGCGGTCCGGGTCTTCGGCTTCCTGAGGTATTTCCTTCGGCAGATCGGTCTCTTTCACCTCGGCCTGCTGCTGCATCTGCTGCGGCTGGTACTGCGAGGCTTCGCTGTCCGGGCCAGCCGGCAGATCCGTCTCGGGGAGCTTCGGCGAGGTCATTTCGACGGCGTACTCGGCGCCGTTGGCGCCGAGGCCATCGTCACCGTCGTCAGCACGAAGGTTGGCAAGCGCCAGCGCGGCCCCGCCAAGATGCAGGCCAATCGCGGCAATCGCGGCCAGAATCCAGAGCCGCCGGGACGGTTTCGCGTCGATCAGAGGGTCGGACATCGCACTGCTATCAGGGTTGGACGGCCCCCTGCGCCGGCCCAGCCGCCGCAGGAGGTGCTTCGAGCGCCACCAGCTTGATCCGAGAATAGCCGCCGGACCGCAGGATTTCCATGACGCCCATCAACTCGCCGTATGGCACGGCCTTGTCGGCGCGCAGGAACACGTATTTGTCCTTGCTCATGTCGGAGATTCCGTCGAGCGAGCTGACCAGGTCGGTTCGCTTGACCGCGATTTCGCCGATCGCGAGCGTCAGATCGGGCTTGATGCTGACATAGGTCGGCTTGTCCGGCTTCTTTTGCGGCATCGCGCTCGACGTCGGCAGGTCGATCGGCAGATCGACCGTCGACAGCGGCGCCGCGACCATGAATATGATCAGCAGCACCAGGATGACGTCGATGAACGGCGTGACGTTGATGTCATGCGTCTCGGAGAAATCGTCGTCGTCATCATTGTCGGTGAGCGAGACTGCCATGGCTTACTCCGCCGCGCGCGAATGCGCGCTGCCGTGGCTGCGATCGAGATCGCGCGACAACAACCGGGCCGCGGCACCCGAGGCGCGGCTGACGAGTTCGAGATAGCTTTTCGTCACGCGCGAGAAGTGATTGTAGATGATGACGGCGGGGATCGCCGCGACGAGACCGATGGCGGTGGCGAGCAGCGCCTCGGCGATGCCCGGAGCGACCACCGCGAGGTTGGTGGTCTGCGACTTCGAGATGCCGATGAAGCTGTTCATGATGCCCCACACGGTGCCGAACAGGCCGACGAAGGGCGACGTCGAGCCGATGGTCGCGAGGAAGCCCATGCCGATACGGATGCGCCGCTGCTCCGCGCGCACGATCTCGGCGAAGCTCGAGGCAGCACGCTCCTTGATGCCGGTGTCGCTGGACAGGCCCGCCGACATCCGCGCCTCACGCAGCGCCGCCGTCAGGAACGACGGCAGGATGCCCTCCTTGCTGCCGAGCGCCATCTGAGCTTCGGCAAGCGAGCGCGCCTCTGCAATCTTCTTCAGCGCCGAACGAAGCTTGGTGGAGACGACCGACAGCTCGATCGACTTCGCGATGAAGACGGTCCAGGTCACGAGCGAAGCGAAGGCAAGCCCGATCATCACCGCCTTCACGATGATGTCCGCCGACATGAACATCACCCAGGGTGACAATTCCTTCATGGCCGGCGCGATGCCGGCCTTCTGCGCAGCGCCACCCGCTTCCGATGCCGGGGCCACGACAGCTTCGGTCGACGATGCGCCGGGCGTCGCGGACGCAGTCGCCGCAGCCGCGGGGGCCGTCGCCGAGGGCGCGGGCACAGCAGTCGCGCTTGGTTGCGCCGCGAATGCGGGAGCCGGCTGAGCCGTCACAGGCGCCGGTGCCGCAACAGGCCGTGCCGGGGCGGCCGGCTGGGTTTGTGTCTGGGCAGAAACAGGAACTGCGAGCCAGGAGGCCGTCAGCAGCACGGCGACAGCGAGGCTTGCTTGGAAAGATGTGATCTTCATACTTCGGCCCAGGTGCGAATGAGATTGTGATAGATGCCCGTCAATTTGACCGTTTCGGGATCGTCACGCCCGAGCCGTGCCACCAGTGCCTGAATGGCGGTGTCGAGGTCAAAGATCATGCTGCGGGCTTGATCGTCCCTTATCATGCTCTGGAGCCAGAAGAAAGACGCAACCCGCGCCCCCCTCGTCACCGGGTTGACCAGATGCAGGCTGGTCGAGGGATAGAGCACGCAGTCCCCCGCTGGCAACTTGACTTCGTGCGAGCCGTAGGTGTCCTCGATCACAAGTTCGCCACCGTCGTAATCCTCGGGCTCGCTGAGGAACAGCGTGACCGAAAGATCCGTGCGGATGCGAAGGCCGGTCAGCCGGTCGCCGCGAATGGCATTGTCGACGTGCAGGCCGAAATGATGGCCGCTATCCGCCACATAGCGGTTGAACAGCGGCGGAAAGATCTGGAGCGGGATCGCCGCTGCCAGAAATCGCGGGTTCGCCGTCAACGCCGAGATGATGCGATTGCCGAGCTTGCGCGCGACCTCGCTATCCGGCGGCAACTGCTCGTTGCGCTTGACCATTGCTGACTGCGCGCCCGCGGTGGAACGGCCGTCTTCCCATTCGCTGGCGTCCATGATGCGGCGGAACTCCGCCACATCATCCTTGCTCAGAACGCCTTCTATGCATGTCAGCATGGCACCTCGTTATCTCTCCATCAGTAGCGCGCCGAGATCGTCAGATAAGCGGCGCGGCCCGGTGCTTCCAGCACGAAGGGCGCAGCGCTCTGGTACAGCGCGTCGTAGTAGCGCTTGTCGAAGATGTTGTTCACGGCCAACTTCAACCGCCAGTTCTTGTTGATTTTCGCCTCCGCGAACGCGTCAAATCGCCAATAGCTTGGGATCGACGTGCCCTGGTTCGCCGCGAGCAAGGTACCGCCATAGATTTGCGAACGGTACACGGCCTGCCCGCCCAGTTCCCAGATATCGTTGAACTGGTACTTCGAGAGCAAGCTGAACGACTGATGCGCGATGTTGGCCAGCGGTCGCCCGACATTGGTCGGATAAAGCGCCTTATTGGGCGACGGCGCCAGCGACTTGGTCACCTCCGACTGCATCAAAACGAGGCCGCCGAACAGGCTCCACTTGTCGGTAATATTGCCGCCCACGCCGAGATCGATGCCGCGGATCCAGTATGCGGCGCCGGCCGTGATGCAGGACACAGTGGTCGCGGGAGCCACGGGAGCGTAGGTGCAGCCAAGTGGCGCTGCGGCAGCTGCACTACCGACATTCTGCGCCTCTCGGGCGTTTTCCTTATCGGTCTGGAACAGCGCCGCCGTCACCAACAGATGGCGGTCGAACAACTCCCACTTCGTTCCGAGCTCGATCGCCTTGTTCTTTTCCGGACCGAAGATCTGGGTGTTACCACCAGCCAAGGTGGGATTGATGCCGCCATAGGCCGTGCTGGTGCCGTCGAACTCGGCGCCGACGGGATTCGACGACGTGGCATAGGCAACGTAGACGCTGCCGTTCGGCAAAGGCTTCAGCGTGAGCCCGAGATTGAAGCTCGGGATCAGGAACTCAGCCGACTGCTGACCGGGGGTGCCGGTTGTCGAGTATCCGGATGTCTTGATGCTGTAGTCGTCATAGCGGAAACCGCCATTGAGGATCAGCACATCGCGGTAGTTGGCGGAATCAACGACGTATCCGCTCGTGGTGTCGATGCCGATCTTGGTTGGCCTGCCCGTGAGGCCATTCGGGATCGGGAACGGATTGTCGGTGGCTTGCGGATAAAAGACGCTGACGCCGGACGTTGATCCGCCGCCCGTGAAAGGCGTCGTCCCCGTCGTGATCTCGGAGCTAAGCCCGGTGTAGCTATCGATCGACGATCGTTCCCTGTCATATTCGATGCCGCCAAGCAGGGTGTGCTTGAAGCCGGCGACATCGTTGAACTTGTACGTCGCCTCGGTCTGATTGGCGAACACGTCGGTGGCCTGATAGCGGCTCTGCGGGTTGGCGGTGAGCGTGTAGGCCGTGAACGGAGCTCCCGGGGCGAGCGTCGGCGACTCCGGAAGCGTGCCGATATAGTTCTGCGTCGAGTGCGACTCCCGGGTCTTGTTGCTGAGCATCAGGTCGGGCGTGATCTGGACCTCGGCGTTGACCGTGCCGATGTCCTGGCCGGTTCTAAAGAAGTCGCGATTGACGAAGCCGTAGAAATTGTTGCGGTTGACACCAAAGTCCGGGAACGGACCACCTGATGTCGACGACGTGCTCGGCCGATAGTACGGCACGCCAAAATCCGGAATGCCGGTCAATTCAGTGTGGATGTAGTTGCTCGTAACCTTGATCGCATCGGTCGGCTTCCAGGTGGTGGCCACGAAGGCACCATCACGGTTGTCGATGATCCGGTCCCGGCCCGCGACCTTGGCATCCTGGAACAGGCCGACGGCGCGAATCGCGAATGTGGGATCGATGACCTGGTTGACGTCCAGCGTCACACGCTTGGTCTGGTCGGTGCCAAACGTGGTGTCCATGTCGTAGAAGCTCTTCTCCGTCACCGCCTGCTTGGTGACGATGTTGATCGCGCCGCCTGCGGTGCCGCGGCCGGCGAAAGACGAGGCCGGGCCACGCAGGATCTCGACCTGCTCGGTGAAGAAGTTCTCTCGAACGCTGACGCCGGCATCTCGCATGCCGTCGATGAAGATGTCGTTACGCACATCGAAGCCGCGAATGAAGAAGCGGTCACCGAAGGCATTGCCGCCCTCGCCGGTGCCGAGCGTGACGCCCGCGGTGCTCAGGATCGCCTGCTTCAACGACGTGGCGCCCTTGTCTTCGAGCACCTCTTTCGAGAGCACCGTCACTGATCGCGGCGTATCGACCAGCTTCTCCGGAAATCTTCCGGAGGCCTGCATGTGATCGACCTTGTACGGGGCGGCGGGATCCGCATAGGGATCGCGGTCGGGAGCACCAGGGCTCGGGTTGGTGACGGGCGCAGTTGCGGCCTGCTGACGCTGTGCGGCGCGACGCAGCGCGTTGCGAGCGCGGATCTGCTCCGGCGTCGGCTTCGCGGCGGTGGAGCGCGGACGTTCCTTGGGCGCGTCGACATTCACGGGGGGCAGAGTCGATTGTTGCGCCTGCGCGCCGGTCGAGACGGACGCGACCGCAATCAGGCTAGCAACAGTGGAAACAGTCTTGCCGGCGGCAATGTCGAAATTGCTGCCAAATGCTTGCCGTGCCGCGGTCGACCGCAACGACCGCGGAGCCCTCACCATACCCATCCGACGCCCCATTCCGTTTCTGCAATGTGTCGCATTGCGACAATGCGACACATTGGTGGTATCGAGCGGGGCAAAGTGGGTCAACGTAATCACGGCTGTCGCATCTTTGAATCGGTCCAGATCAAAACGATTCTAAACTCGAGTTTGAAATGGTTCTAAACTCGAGTTTGCAAGCGTTTCTAAACTGGCCTCGATATCTCTCCTCGAGATGCCGATCTCGCGCATCGCGATCGGTTGGGAGTAACGGGATGCTTGCCGTGGCAAGCATCCCCGATTTGGATCGGCGCAATCAGAACCTCATCAGAACTTGGCCGTCGTGATCAGATAGAACGCCCGCCCCGGCGCGACCGCGACGAACGGCACGGCGCTGCGATAGAGCGTGTCGTAGTAGAGCTTGTTGGTGAGGTTCTGCGCGTAGAACTTCATGGTCCAGTTCTTGTCGATCTTCTTCTCGACGAACGCATCGAAGCGCCAGTAGCTCGGCAGCTGGTTGCCGGTGTTGGCCGCGAACGTGCCGCCATAGACCTTGGAGCGGTACACCGCTTGGCCACCGACTTCCCAATCGCCGTCGAACTTGTACTTGGTCAGCATGCTGAACGACTGGTGCGCGACGTTAGCGAGCTGCAGGCCGAGATTGGCGGCGATGTTGCTCTGCGTGACCTTCGACTGCATCAGCACCAGGCCGCCGAAGATGCTCCAGCGATCGGTGATCTTGCCCTCGGCCTCGATGTCGATGCCCTGGATGCGGTAGGCTGCGTTCGAGGTCAGCAGGCCCGAGGCGTTGGTCTCGCGCGCGTTGTCCTTCGTGGTGTGGAATAGCGCCGCGCTGACCAGCAGATGACGATCGGCGAGCTCCCACTTGGTGCCGACCTCAGCCGCCTTGTTGCGCTCGGGCCCGAGCAGAACGGTCGTGTTGGCGGGAACGCCGCCGTAATCGGTGCCGGTCGCGTCAAGCTCCGAGCCGAACGGATTGGCCGAGGTCGTGTAGGCCGCATAGATGCTGCCGATCGACGTCGGTTTGTAGACCAGGCCGACGTTGTAGTTGACCAGATCGGAGTTCATTTTCAGATAGGCCGCGTTGGTCGACGAGCTCATGTTGTATCCGTCGTAGCGGATGCCACCATTGACGATGATGGTGTCCTGCCAGTTCGCGGTGTCCATAACGTAGACGCTGCTGGTGTTGACGCCATAGCGCGTCGGATTGCCCGTCAGCGACGGTGAGCCGAAGCCACCAATATAGGTGGATTGAGGCGAGTAGAGATTGATTCCCGAGAGAGCCCCGTTGCTCGTGAAGCCGGAGCCGGCCAGCTCCGATGCGAGACCCGAGTAACGGTCGATCGAGATATTCTCGTTGGTGTATTCGACGCCGAACACTGCGGTGTGCTTGACCCCGCCGGTGTCGAGCTTGAACGTGGCCTCGTTCTGGTTGGCCCAGACGTCCACGGTCTGGTAGCGGCTCTGCGCGCTCGCCGTCGTGGTCCAGAGCAGCGGATTGATGTTGGTCGTCACCGGGTTCTGCGGCAGCGTGCCGATATAGTTGAGCAGCGAATGCTCGCCGCGCACCTTGCTGCTCAGCGTAATCGCCTCGTTGACCTTGTACTCCGCGGTCGCCGTGCCGAAATCCTGCCGCGCGGTCTGGAAGTCGCGGTTGAGAAAGCCGTACCAGGTCCCGCGCGGAATGCCGGCCGACGTCACCGGCACGTTACCCTGCTTGTAATAGGGCACGCCGAAATCAGGCAGACCGCTGAGATCGGTGTGGACGTAGTTCGTCGTGATCTTGATGTCGTTGGTCGGGGTGTACTTGGTCGACAGGAACGTGCCCCAGCGATCGTCGGTCACGTAGTTGCGGCCGGCGACATTGGCGTCCTGGAACAGGCCGCCGGTGCGCACCGAGAAGGTCGGGTCGATCACCTGGTTGACGTCAAGCGTCACGCGCTTGGTCCTGTCGGTGCCGAACTCGGTATCCATCCGCTTGAAGTTGACGTCGCCGGCCTGCTTGGTGACGATGTTGATGGCGCCGCCGGCGGTGCCGCGGCCGGCATAGGACGATGCCGGTCCGCGCAAAATTTCGATCTGCTCGGTGAAGAAGTTCTCGCGGATCGACACGGCGGGATCGCGGATGCCGTCGATGAAGACGTCGTTGCGTGCATCGAAGCCGCGGATGAAGAAGCGGTCGCCGAAGGCGTTGCCGCCCTCGCCCGACCCCAGCGTCACGCCGGCGGTGGAGCGGCCGATCTCCTTCAGCGTCGTCGCGTTCTTGTCCTCGAGCACTTCCTTGCTCAGCACCGTGATCGTCTTCGGCGTGTTCAGCATCGGCTCGGGAAACTTGCCGGACGCCTGGACGTGGTCGACCTTGTAGGGCGCGGCCGGATCGGCATAGGGATTGCGATCGACGGCGCCGGCTGGCGCCGGTGCGGCGGCGGCCGCCTGCTGCTGCACCTGCTGGCGCTGCGCGGCGCGACGAAGCGCGTTGCGCGCGCGGACCTGCTCCGGCGTCGGCTTCGAGGCTGCCGGGCGCGGGCGCTCGACCGGCGCGTCGACGTTCACCGGCGGCAGGTTCGACTGCTGCGCTTGCGCACCGCTCGACACCGATGCCACTGCAATCAGCCCGGCGACGGCCGACACCGCCTTGCCGGAATTGCCGTCGAGTTCAAATGAATTTCTTGCCGCGATCGCACGCAACGATCGCGGAGCCACCACCAGCCCCATTCCACTGCACCCCAATACAAATTCGTCGATACGCAACATGCGCGACGAATGATGAGGCGGTGCTATCGACCGCAAAAAATCAGGTCAATGCGGGGAGGCCGGCGCGACCACTTGAATCGCTCTAGTTCAAATCGATTCCAATATTGCGAATTTGAAATTGCCGAAATGTCGCGCGGCACATTGAAGCAGTCAGACACGGCGGCGCTTGTCTTCGCGCACCATTTTGCGCAGCCGTCAGTCGCTACTCGGCGGCTTCATCAGCGAGAACAATTCGTCGATGGTGCGCTGCGCGGTCGCGCGCACGCGATCGCTGTTGTCCATGCCGGCGATGTTGACGCCGTTGACGACGGCTTTGATCTCGTCGCGAAAGTCGGTGAGGAAGCGCAAGGGATCACGCTGTTCATTGGCGACGCGCGCGATCAACCCCGTGATCAGGATCTGACACGCGATCAGCTTGCCGTTCAGCTCGTCCATCATGGGCTCCATTTGTGGCGGGCCATATGAACGACGCTGATTTTCCTGACAACCGAAACGGCACGCGGCCGGTTTAGAACCGTCCTAACTGCGATCAATCCGAAACATCGAAGCTGCCGCCAACCGCATGCAATGCTACGCGCATGGCTGACCGCACGCACGGTCCGCGAGCACTGCCCAGCCTTTGCGCTTTGTCGGCTTGCATCGGGAAAATGCAGCACTGCACATCGCTGCGCCACCCGCCTGCCTACGGGGTGCAAAGCTTTCCAATTGTTTAGGATTATCAACGGATAGTGCTGTTTACACTGGAACTTGGCGTGTATTATACAAGCCTTGCTGGAACCCTTCGATAGCCCCGCAATTCGTTGTTTTGGGCATACAAGCCGATACGCTCAATATGAAAAAGTCACGGCCGATCCTGTGGATTCTCGTCATCGCAGCTGTGGCCGGAGCCGGCTATTTCGGCTGGCAGCGATACTCGGCATCAGAGGCCGCGAAGGCCCAGGCGGCGCAGAAGGGTGCGCCGCGGGTCGCCGCCGTGCCCGTGAGCATCGCGCCGGTCCAGAAGGTCGACTTCCCGGTCTACCTCACCGGCCTCGGCACGGTGCAGGGCTTCAACACCGTACAAGTCCGGACCCGGGTGGACGGCCAGATCGACAAGATCGCCTTCACCGAAGGCCAAATGGTCAACCAAGGCGATCTCCTGGTCGAGATCGATCCGCGCCCGTTCCAGGCCGTCCTCGATCAGGCTAAGGCCAAGAAGGCGCAGGACGAGGCCAATCTCGCCAACGCCAATCTCGATCTGCAGCGCTACACCAAGCTCGGTGAATTCGCGACGCGGCAGCAGACCGATACGCAACGCTCCACCGTTGCCCAGCTCACCGCCCAGATCGCCGCCGACGAAGCCGCGATCTCCAACGCCAAGACCCAGCTCGACTACACCCAGGTCAAGTCGCCGATCGCCGGCGTCGCAGGCCTGCGTCAGGTCGACATCGGCAACATCGTCAACGCCTCGAGCCAGACCGGCGTCGTCACCATCGCGCAGGTCGAGCCGATCACGGTGATCTTCACCGCGCCGGAAAACCAGCTGCCTTATATCAGCGAGGGCCAGAAGTCCGGCGAGCTCAAGGTGATCGCGTTCACCACCGACGGCAAGAAGACACTGGCCGAGGGCAAGCTCGCCGTCATCAACAACCAGGTTGATACGACCAGCGGGACTATTCGGCTCAAGGCGGTGTTCGACAACAAGGAACACACGCTGTGGCCGGGACAGTCGGTGTCGACACGCCTGTTGGTGCGGACCCTGAAGGATGCGACCGTCGTCCCCGATGACGCTGTGCTGCATTCGACCAACGGCCTCTACGCCTATACCGTCGGCCAGGACAACAAGGCCGAGGTTCGCAAGCTCAAGGTCAGCTACTCCATCGACGGACGTTCGGTTGTCGATGAAGGTTTGAGCGCCGGTCAGCAGGTGATCACCGGCGGTCAGTATAAAGTACAGCCCGGCAGTATCGTTTCGACGGCCGTGGCGAGTTCGGATCCGGTTCAGAAAACCAAGGTTAAGCAGGAATGACCGAAGGCGGGATTTCGGCACCTTTCATCCGTTATCCCATCGGCACATCGCTGCTGATGGCCGGCATTCTTTTTGTCGGTCTCGTCGCCTATCCGCTGCTGCCGGTCGCCCCGCTGCCGCAGGTGGACTTCCCGACCATCCAGATCACGGCCAATTTGCCGGGCGGCAGCCCGGAGACGATGGCCTCGTCGGTCGCGCAGCCGCTGGAGCGCCAGTTCGCCCAGATTCCCGGCATCGCGCAGATGACCTCGACGAGCTATCTGGGCACCGCCTCGATCACCATCCAGTTCGACCTCAACCGAAGCATCGACGGCGCCGCCAATGACGTGCAGGGCGCCATCAACGCCGCCAGCGGCCAGTTGCCGAAGAACCTGCCCTCGCCGCCGACCTACCGCAAGGTGAACCCGGCGGACTCGCCGATCCTGCTGCTGTCGGCGACATCGGACACGCTGCCGCTGACCACTGTCAGCGATTCGATTGACGCCCAGCTCGCCCAGCAGATCAGCCAGATCTCCGGCGTGGCGCAGGTGTTCATCGGCGGCCAGCAGAAACCCTCGGTCCGCGTCCAGATTGATCCGGCGAAACTCGTGGCCAAGGGCCTGTCGCTGGAAGACGTGCGCAGCGCGATCGCCATCACCACGGTCGACAGCCCCAAGGGCAATATCGACGGCGACAAGCGCGCCTACACGATCTACGCCAACGACCAATTGTTGCAGTCCAAGGACTGGAACGACGTCATTATCGCCTACCGCAACGGCGGCCCGTTGCGGATCAAGGACATCGGCCAGGCCGTCACCGGTCCTGAGGACGCCAAGCAGGCGGCCTGGGCCAACGGCAAGCGCGGCGTGTTCCTGGTGGTGTTCAAGCAGCCGGGCGCCAACGTCATCGAGACCGTCGACCGGATCAAGGCGACCCTGCCCCGCCTCGTTGCGGCGATCCCGCCCGCGGTCAAGATCGAGCTCATCAGCGACCGCACCACGACCATCCGCGCCGCAGTCGCGGACGTGCAGTTCACGCTGCTGCTGACCATTTGCCTCGTGGTCATGGTCATCTTCCTCTTCCTGCGCAGCTTCTGGGCGACTGTGATCCCCGCCATCACGGTGCCGCTGGCGCTTTTGGGCGCCTGCGCGCTGATGTGGGTGTTCGGCTATTCGCTCGACAATCTGTCGCTGATGGCGCTCACGATCGCGGTCGGATTCGTGGTCGACGACGCCATCGTGATGCTCGAGAACATCACGCGCTACATCGAGGAAGGCGAGAAACCGCTCGCCGCCGCCTTCAGAGGCTCCAAGGAAATCGGCTTCACCATCGTGTCGATCAGCGTCTCGCTGGTGGCGGTTCTGATCCCGCTCTTGCTGATGGGCGGAATCATCGGACGCCTGTTCCGCGAGTTCGCGGTTGTGCTGGCGATGACGATCTTCGTCTCGATGTTCGTGTCGCTGACGCTGACGCCGATGATGGCCTCGCGCTTCCTGCGCTCTCACAGCGAAGTCACTCACGGCAAGTTCTACCAGTGGAGCGAGCGCGCGTTCGACGCGATGCTGCGCGGCTACGAATACGGGCTAGACCATGCGCTGGCCTGGCGCCGCACCACACTCGTGATCTTCTTCGCCACGCTGGCTCTGTCGGTCTATCTCTTCGTCCTGATCCCGAAGGGCTTCTTCCCGCAGCAGGACGTCGGCCTGATCACCGCCACCTCGGAGGCCTCCCAGGACATTTCCTTCAAGGACATGGTCAGGCGCCAGGAGCAGCTCGGCCAGATCATCATGGCCGATCCCGACGTTGCCAGCGTGGCCATGGCGATCGGCGGCAGCGGCCGTGCCGGCAACAACGGCAATTTGTTCATCACGCTGAAGCCTCGCGACCAGCGTGAGGCCTCGGCCCAGCAAATCATCGCGCGGCTGCGCCCGAAGTTCGACAAGGTGGAAGGCGCCCGGCTCTACATGCAGGCGGCGCAGGACGTCCGGCTCGGCGGCCGTCCGACGCGTACACAGTTTGAGTTCACCTTGCAGGACGCCGACCTCGGCGAGCTGAACGAATGGGCGCCGAAGATTCTCGCCAAGATGCAGACGCTGCCGGAGCTGCGCGACGTCGCGACCGACCAGCAGACCCAGGGCACCACGGTCCAGCTCAAGATCAACCGCGACACCGCCTCGCGCTACGGCATCCAGCCGCAGCTTATCGACGACACGCTCTACGACGCCTTCGGCCAGCGCCAAGTCGCCCAGTACTTCACGCAGCTCAACAGCTACCACGTGATCCTGGAAATCCTGCCGGAGATGCAGGGCAATCTCGAATCGCTGAACAAGCTCTACCTGAAGTCACCACTCACCGGCGACCAGGTGCCGCTGTCCACGTTCGCGACCTGGACGACCGATCCGGTCCGTCCGCTCTCGATCAGCCACCAGGGCCAGTTCCCGGCGATCACGATCAGCTTCAACCTCGCCCAGGACGTCGCGCTCGGCCAGGCCACGCAAGCCGTGCAGCAGGCAATGGCCGATCTCGGCGCGCCGGCAACGCTGAACTCGAGCTTCCAGGGCACCGCGCAGGCGTTCCAGCAGTCGCTCGGCACCGTGCCGCTGCTGATCCTCGCGGCGCTGGTCGTGGTCTACCTGATCCTCGGCATCCTCTATGAGAGCTACATCCATCCGATCACGATTCTGTCGACCCTGCCCTCGGCCGGCGTCGGCGCGCTGCTCATTCTGATGGCCGCCGGCTTCGACTTCAGCCTCATTGCCTTGATCGGAATCATCCTGCTGATCGGCATCGTGAAGAAGAACGGCATCATGATGGTCGACTTCGCCATCGCCGCGGAACGCGACGAGCACAAGACGCCGGAGGAATCGATCCGCCAGGCCGCGCTGCTCCGCTTCCGCCCGATCATGATGACCACGATGGCCGCGCTGCTCGGCGGCGTGCCACTGATGCTCGGCCACGGCACCGGCGCCGAAATCCGCCAGCCGCTTGGTTACGCCATGGTCGGCGGCCTGATCGTCAGCCAGGCGCTCACGCTGTTCACCACGCCGGTGGTCTATCTGTATCTCGACAAGTTCTCGAACCTGTTCAAGGACCATTCGGCCGAGGACGAAGGGCGCGACGCGACCGGGCGCGGCACCGTCAAGGAAGCCGCCGAGTAAGCTTGCACCGCGGCTCCCGCAACGCTACAGCGAGGCCCTCGGTTCACGCCAACGCGGTCTCGCCATGCTCATGCAATCCAGACTTGTCGCTCTCGCCGCCGCTGTCCTGTTGTCGACGGGCGCCGCGTATGCCCAGCAGGGCGCCAAGAAGAACGCAGCTCCTCCTGCCGCGGCCGCTCAGCCCGCGCCCGCGCCGACCCAGCCGCAGGCCGAGGGCGCTCCGGCGCAGCCCGGCTGGATCGCACGCTGCACCAGCGCGAGCCGCGATGCGCCGCTCGAATGCGCAATCGAGCAGAACGCGGTCCTGACCAAGACCGGCCAGACCATCGTGCTGATCAACATCCGCATTGCCCCCGACACCCGCACGCCCGTGGCGTTGCTGCAATTGCCGCTCGGCCTCAATCTGCCGGTTGGCGCGAAACTCCAGGTCGACGAGGGCAAGACCGTCGATCTTCAGATCCAGACCTGCGAGAACCGCGGCTGCTTCGCCTCGACGCCGATCGCGCCGGACCTGCTCGCGAGCCTGAAGTCGGGCAAGCAGTTGAAAGTCTCCTTCCAGAACATGGCCAAGGAGACGATCGCGATCCCAATGCCGCTCAGCGATTTCGCGGCGGCCTACGACAAGATCAAGTAAGAGCCGCCTCTACCGTCACGCCATCTGCGCGTTGCCGACAACAGCGCCGTCAGGCGTCTGGTCATCGCGTATGGCCGCCACGCAAGTGTCCAGAGGGCGGTCGGTCAGTCGACGCCAAGATAGGCCTTCTGCACCTGCGGATCCTCGGCCAATGCCGCCGCGGTGCCGGACAGCACGCTCTTGCCGACCTGGAGCACGGTGGCGAAGTCCGAGACCTCCAGTGCGAGCTCGATCGATTGCTCGGCGAGCAGGATGGTCAGGCCCTCCCGGTGCAGGCGACCAAAAGTCTCGTACATGGATTCGACCACCGCTGGCGCCAGGCCGAGCGAGGGTTCGTCCAACATCAGGAGTTTTGGATCGCTCATCAGGGCGCGGCCGACCGCGAGCATCTGCCGCTCGCCGCCGGACATGGTGCCGGCGCGCTGATTGCGGCGCTCCTTCAGCCGCGGAAAAATCTCGTAGACGCGCTCGAGCAGCGTGGCCTGGCGCGACTTGTCGTGCAGCGGCGTCGCGCCGAGCATAAGGTTGTTCTCGACACTCTGCTGCACGAACAGCCGCCAGCCTTCCGGCGACAGCGCCAGTCCCTTGCGCACGATCGCAAAGGCCCTTTGGCCGGCGATGTCCTCGCCGCGAAAGCTGATCGTTCCGGAATGTATGGGGATGAGGCCGGCGATCGCATTCAGCGTCGTGGTTTTGCCGCCGCCATTGGAGCCGAGCAGCGCGACGACGCTGCCTTCCGGCACTTCCAGCGAGACGTCGGAGACACCGATGAGGTCGCCATAGCGCACCTCGAGATGCTCGATCCTGAGCAACGGTCCGCTCATAGGTCCGGCCCGCCCATCAGCTCGACCGGCGTGTGGCCGGCGGCCGCCTTCGCCGCGCGTTTGCCGAGATAGGCCTCGATCACCGCCGGATTGGACGTAACGTCGCGCGGCGAGCCGCGGGCGATCTCCTTGCCCTGGTGAAAGACCATCACGCGGCTGGCGAGCGACATGATCACTTCCATGATGTGCTCGACGATGACGAGCGTGATGCCGGAACGATGGATGTCGCGGACGAGATCGATCGCGAGCTTCACCTCATGCGCGTTGAGGCCGGCCATGGCTTCGTCGAGCAGCAACACTTTTGGTTCGGTCGCAAGCGCGCGGGCGATCTCCAGCCGCTTGCGGCCGGGCGTGCCGAGCGAGCGCGCCGGTGCGTCCGCGAGCCGGCTCATGCCCACGCGCTCCAGCACGGCGCGCGCTTTGGTCTCGGCTTCCTTGCGATGCGCGGTGCGCAGGAACGCACCGATCATGACGTTTTCGAGTACGGTCATGCCTTCGAAGGTCTGCGGCACCTGGAAGGTGCGGGCAAGCCCGAGCCCGGCGCGCAGCTCCGGCGTGAAATCGGTGATGTCGCGTCCCTCGAACAGGACGCGGCCGGAGGTGGTTTTGAGATCGCCGGTCAGGCAATTGAAGAAGGTCGACTTGCCCGCACCATTCGGGCCGATCAGGCCGAGAATGTCGCCCTGGTCCAGCGTCGCGGAGGCGTCATCCACCGCCTTGAAGCTGCCGAACGCCTTGGTGATCCCGCGCGCCTCAAGGAGCATGGCGTGCTCCCGTATCCGCAGTGGGCTTCCTGCGCCGCGTGAACAGGCTGAGCAGGCCGCCGGGCTGGAAGCGCGCAATCAAGACGATGATCGCGCCATAGAGCACGAAGGTGAGCCCTGCCCCCTTGCCGCCGAGCCAGCTGTTGGAGATCTCTTCCAATGGCACCAGGATCGCCGCGCCCACCAGCGGTCCGAACAGCAGCCCTGCCCCGCCGAGCGCAGCCATGATCAGGATCTTGACGGAGATCAGGATGCCGAGCCCTGACTCGGGATCGACAAAGCCGAACATCATCGCATAGAGCGCGCCGGCGACGCTGGTGAACGCCGCGCTCAGCATGTAGGCGTAAAGCTTGGTGCGACTCGCGGGTGCGCCGAGCGAGCGCGCGGCGCGCTCGGAATCCTTGATCGCGCGCAAGTAAAATCCCATCCGGCTGTTGGTCATCCACCAGGTGATGAACAGCGTGACCGCGAGGACAACGAGGAAGAGATAATAGTAAGGCAGCGACGACAGAAACGAGAGATCGAAGATGTTGCGCGGCACGGTCGGACCCGAGAGGCCAACGGCCGCACCCAGCCAGTCGGTGTTGGTGACGATCAACCGCATCGTCTCGGCGACCGCGATCGTCGCCATGCTGAAGTAATGCCCCGACAGCCGCAGCGTCGGCATGCCGATGATCGCGGCGAGCCCAACCGCGAGAACGATGCCGCCGGGAATGCCGAACAGCGGCGACAGGCCGAATTTGGCGTAACTCCCCATCGCGGCATAGGCGCCGCAGCCGAAGAACACGACATGGCCGACCGAGACCTGGCCGGCATAGCCGCCGACGATGTTCCAGGCGGACGCCGCAATCGCGTAGAGCAATACCAGCGCGCCGAGGCGCTGCTGGAACGGCGAGGACAAGAGCAAGGGGTAAGCGATCGCGACCGCTGCGACGACCGAGAGCCAGATCAGGCGCCGCATCACATCTTCCCCATCAGGCCTTGCGGCCGGAACCAGAGGAAGAATAGGAACAGGACATAGACGACGATGTCCTTGTAGACCGCGCCGATCAGATAGCCGGACAGCGACTCGATCACGCCGATCAACAGACCCGCGACCAGCGCGCCGGGCACGCTGCCGAAGCCGCCGAGCGACACCGTGACGAAGGCGACGATGCTGAGCGTCTCGCCGACCGTCGGCACGATGTAGAAGAAATTCGCGATCAGCGCGCCGGCCAGTCCCGTCGCGCCGGCCGCGATCGCCCAGGCAATCGCCTGCATGGTGTCGGGCCGGATCCCCATCAACTGCGCCGCGGTCTGATCCTCCGCCACCGCCAGCATTTTCGAGCCGAGCGAGGTGCGCGTCAGCAACAGATGAAGGCCGAGCGTCACCAGCAGCGCGACCACGCCGGCCAGCAGCCGCGAGGCCTCGATGCGCAGGCCCGCAAACGCATAGGTGCCGCCGACGATGTCCTGCGGCATCGACAGAAAGTTGGCACCGAACCACCAGAACACGGAATAGCGGAGCAAGAGCGCGAGCCCGAAGGTGCCGAGGATCTGCGCCAGCATCGGCCCCTTCATGATGTCGCGGATCAGGGCGAAGTAGACGACGACGCCGACGGTTGCGAGCACCAGCGTTGCCAGCGGTGCGCCGAGGATCGGCCCGCCTCCCATCAGGGTGTAGACGACATAGGCGACGTACATGCCGAGCATCACGAAATCGCCATGCGCGAAATTGACGATGTTCATCATGCCCCACACCAGCGTGAGGCCCGAGGAAAACAGGGCGTAGACGGCGCCAAGCAGAAGCCCGCCGACAATCACCTGCACGAGGACAAAAGACATGAGCCGCGCTGCTCTGATCAGATCATTCTGGGACAGGAGGGGCGCGCAGCGCCACCTTCAAAGAATCTCACCAGTAGGGCAGCGCCGGCGGCTTTTCGGCATTGGCCTTCGGCCATACCGAGACGTAGTTCTCGCCGTCCTGAAGCTGGATGATGGCACCGGACGCCAGGATGTTCTGGCCCTTGTCGTCGAACTTCACGCCCTTGTAGCCGATCATGAGCTGATCGGCCTTCAGGTCCGTCGCCTTCAGTGCGGCCTGGACCTTGGCAGGATCGGTCGAGCCGGCGCGGTCGATGGCGTCGGCCAGCACGAAGAAGCCCTGCATCTGACGGGCGACCGTGTCGTCCATCTCCTCGCCGCTCTTCTTCTTGTACATGTCGGCGATGACGGCCGACGCCGAGCCCGGCGGTCCGACGACCCAGGACGAGCGGTTGAACACGCCCTGCGAGATCTTGCCGACCGCCTTGATGAAGGACGGGTCGGAATAGCCGGCATCGTCGGCAAGCAGGATCGCCGGCTTGTAGTCGAGCGACTGCATGGTCTTGGCGAACAGGATCGCATCCGACGTGTAGCTGATCATGATGATCACGTCGGGCTTCTTGTCCTTGAGCTGGAGCACCTGGCCCTGCACGTCGGTCGCGTTGACGGGATAGGCGACGTCGAGCGCGACCGGCTGCCCCTTCTCCTTGAAGGCGGCGCTGATCGTGTTGGCGACCGAGGTGCCGTATTCGGTGTTGTCATGGACCAGCGCGATCGCATCGGTCTTGGCGCCGGTCGCCTTCACGTCGGCGAGGAAATCAACGTAGATCTTGGCGAAATCCGTCGCGATCGGCGTGGTGCGGAAGAACCATTTGAAGCCGCGCTCGGTGAGATTGGCGGCAACCGATTCCGAATTCAGGAAGGGAATGCCGTATTTCTCGGCGATGGCGCTCGATGTCAGCGTCACCCCGGATTGATACGAGCCGAACACGGCCGCGACCTTGTCCTCCGTGATCAGGCGCAACGCCTGGTTCTGCCCCGTCGCCGGGTTGCCCTGGTTGTCGGCGAAGACCGCCTCGATCTTGGCGCCGCCAAGGCCGGCAACGCCTGCGTTCTTGGCCAGCGGCAAATTGCCGAACTCGGGATGGGCGTTGTTGATGATGTCCATGGCGACTTCGAGCGCCGCCTTAGCGTGCGCGCCGATCGAGGCAGTGCCGCCCGACATCGGCATGATGACGCCGATCTTGACCACCTTGTCCTCGGCGCGCGCGCCGGCCGCGAACGCAAGGGTCAGCGCGGCCGCGCCAAGCAGCCCCGTGACGTGCTTCAATGTCATGAAATCAGACCTCCCAAAGGGTTTCCCCAACCAAGATTTTTTGGAAAGCTTAGGCGTAGCACCGCTTCCGTTTGATTATGCCTGGCGACGAGAGGATGGCATGCCAGCGGAGCACCGGCAAGGTGAAACGGGCTGCGACGATGCTGCACAAGGAAAGCAGCGATTACGCAACGTGCGGCGTGCGTTCTATCTGGCTTCGTTTATCTCACGCAAGGCAACTGCTGCGGCGCGCCTCCGGGCTTAGGCAAGCCCGGCCTCCTTCAAGCTCTTCTTCAGATGGGCGATCCCCTTCTTGGCATAGGTCAGCGGATGCGCCTTCTGCGGATCCTGCTCCGCCTCGACGACAACCCAACCGGAATAGCGCGGCAGCTCGCGGAGCACCGCGGGGTAATCGACCATGCCGTCGCCGGGCACGGTGTAGACGCCGAGATCGCTGCCCTGCCCCAACACCGCATCGAGGAAGCTCCAATCCTCGCGACGCGCCTGCTCCATCACCGCCTGACGCACATCCTTGGCGGGGAAATGGCTGATGCGGGCGCGGTAGCGCCGGGCCAGCGCAGCGGGATCGGCACCGCCCCAAGTGGCGTGGCCGGTGTCGAGCAGGAGGTGAACCGCCGCGCCGGTCGCCGCCATGAAGGCGTCGATATCCGCCGCACTCTCCACGATGGTGCCGATGTGATGATGATAGACCAGCCTGACGCCCTCGGCGAGCGTACGCTCCGCCACCTGCGTGATGCGGCGGCCGAACTCCGTCCAGTCGCTCACCTTCATCACCGGCCGCTGCGATAGCGGCTTGCTGCGATCGCCGTGGATTGCATTCGAGGTCTCGGCGAAGACCAGCACGGTCGATCCCATCGCCTTCAGCAGATCGAGATGCGGGCGCAGATGCCGCATCTCCTCATCGGCATCACGCCGCAGAAGCTCTGCCGAATACCAGCCGGAGATGCAGGCCATACCGAACGGCGCGAGCGCAGCCTTCAGCGCTTGCGGCTCGCGCGGAAATTTGTGACCCAGCTCCATGCCCTCGAAGCCCGCCTCGCGCACCTCGGCCAGGCACGTCTCGAGCGGTGTCGTACCACCAATCTCTTGCAGGTCGTCGTTCGATCAGCCGATGGGATTGGCGCCGATACGGATGGGCATGTCGTCCTCGTTCGATCAGTAATTGCGGCGCGCGAGCGCCTCGACATAATTGTGCCTTGCGGCCTCGACCTCGGCGCGATCCGAGACCTCGGGCACCGCCACATCCCACCAATGGCCGCCGGCATCGGTCGAGCGCAGCGGATCGGTGTCGATCACGACGACGCTGGTCCGATCGTGCCGTCGCGCCTCGTCGAGCGCCGCTTCCAGTTCGGTGATGCCCGCGACCTTGCGCGCGATCGCCCCCATCGCGGCGGCGTGGGCTGCGAAGTCGATCGCGGGCAGCGTCTCGTGACGGGCGTCGCGTAGGAGGTTGTTGAACGAGGCGCCGCCGGTCGCGTTCTGGAGCCGGTTGATGCAGCCGAAGCCGCGGTTGTCGAGCACGACGATGATGAGCTTGGCGCCCAGCATCACCGACGTTGCGATCTCGGAATTCATCATCAGGTAGGAACCGTCGCCGACCATCACGACGACCTCGCGCGCCGGATCGGCGAGCTTGACGCCCAGCCCGCCGGCGATCTCGTAGCCCATGCAGGAATAGCCGTATTCCATGTGGTAGCCGCCGGGCGCGCCGGGCTGCCAGAGCTTGTGCAACTCGCCGGGCAAGCCGCCGGCAGCGCAGAGCACGACGTCGCTCGGCCGGCTGCGGCGGTGAACGGCACCGATGATTTGAGCATCGCTCGGCAAGGTTTCGTTGCCAGCCGCGGTGTAGCGCGCAGCCGTTTTCAGCCAAGCCGTGCGGCCGGTCCTGGCCTGTTCGGTCCAGCCGGCAGGGGCCGCCCACCCCTGAAGCATGGCGCCGAGGTCTGCCAGACCGACCTTCGCATCGGCGACGAGTGGTTGCGCACGGTGCTTGCCGGCATCGAAAGCCTGCGTATTGAGGCCGACGATGCGGCATGCGGGATCGGCAAAGAGCGAGCGCGAGCCGGTGGTGAAATCCTGCAGCCGGGTGCCGATCGCAAGAACGAGATCGGCCTGCCGCGCCACATCGTTGGCCGCGCCCGTGCCGGTAACGCCGATCGCGCCGAGATTGAGCGGATGGTCGTGAGGCAGCGCGCTCTTGCCTCCTTGCGTTTCCGCGACCGGGATGCCGTGCGCCGTGCAGAAGGCTGTGAGATCGCCTTCCGCCCCACTGTAGAGGACGCCGCCGCCGGCGACGACGAGCGGACGCCTGGCCGCCTTGATCAGGGCTATGGCTTGCGCCAACTGCGTCCTGTCGGCCCGCGGCCGGCGCGGCTGCCAGACGCGCTCGGCGAAGAACCAGTCGGGATAATCGAAGGCTTCGGTCTGCACGTCCTGGCAGAGCGCAAGCGTCACGGGGCCGCATTCGGCCGTATCCGTCAGCACCTGCATCGCGCGCTCGAAGGCGGGCATGATCTGCTCGGGCCGGGTGATGCGGTCGAAATAACGCGAGATGGGCCGGAAGCAGTCATTGGCGGAGACGGTCCCGTCGCCGAAATCCTCAACTTGCTGCAACACCGGATCAGGGCGGCGTCCGGCGAAGACGTCGCCCGGCAGCAGCAACACCGGCAGGCGATTGACGTGCGCGACGGCAGCGGCCGTCACCATATTGGTCGCGCCAGGCCCGATCGAGCTCGTCACCGCCATCATGCGCCGGCGGCGCGAGGCCTTGGCGAAGGCGATCGCGGCATGGGCCATCGCCTGCTCATTATGGGCGCGCAAGGTCGGCAGGCGGTCGCGCGCGGCATACAGCGCCTCGCCGAGGCCCGCCACATTGCCATGCCCGAAGATCGCCCAGACCCCGGCGAAGAGCGGCAGCTCCTGCCCGTCGACCACCGTCTTCTGCGCAGCCATCGCGGCGATGAGCGCCTGCGCCATGGTGAGCTTCATCGTCCCCATCATCTGCTCCCGTTCGGCAACGCTCGTGCCCGCTCGCACAATCGTGTCGCGAATGCGTCGTAGTCCGATCTGACATGATTCTGCGACGCGGCGGGGGACATCGAGACGGGCAGGCTCCAGCCTTGACTTGGCGGCGCAGAGAATGAAATGCTTGTTTCATTAGTCAAGCAAGAGAAAAAGAACATGCCGTGTAGGGAGTGAGCTGAAGTGGTTGAAGCGAGCGCTGATCGACCGCGCCAACATTGATTTCGACCGGAACTTTCTCGGTGCCGATGACACACAAGCGCCGGGGTTGCCTTACACGGACATGATGATGACAATGCAGTTTGGACTTCTCGGCGCCGGCAGGATCGGGCGCATTCACGGGCTCAATGTCGCGGCGCGCGGCGATGCACGGCTCGTCGCGGTGGCCGACGCCTTGGCCGAGGCGGCATCCTCGCTGGCGCAGGCTGCAGATGCCAAAGTGGCCGATGCGAGTGCGATTATCGGCGATGCCGGCATCGATGCCATCCTGATCTGCACGCCGACCGACACCCATGCCGACTTGATCGAAGCCGCCGTCGCGGCCGGCAAGGCGGTGTTCTGCGAGAAGCCGGTCGATCTTGATTCAGACCGGATCCGCCGCTGCCTGGCCACGGTCGAGAAGACGGGCAAGCCTCTGATGATCGGCTTCAACCGCCGCTTCGATCCGAACTTCGCGGCGTTGGAAAAGCGGCTGCGCCAGGGCGAGGCCGGCGAGATCGAGATCGTCAGCATCATCTCGCGCGATCCCGGACCGCCGCCGGTCGACTATGTAAGGCGGTCGGGCGGACTTTTCCGCGACATGATGATCCATGATTTCGACATGGCGCGCTTCCTGCTGGCGGAGGAGCCGGTCGAGGTCTTCGCGCTCGGCTCGGCGCTGGTAGACAAGGCCATCGGCGAAGCGGGCGACGTCGATACCGCCGCGGTGCTGATGAAGACCGCGAGCGGACGCATCGCGCAGATCTCGAATTCGCGCCGTGCCACCTACGGCTACGACCAGCGCGTGGAAGTGCATGGCTCGAAGGGAATGCTGAGGGCCGGCAACATCCACGAGACAACCGTCGAGATCGCCACCGGCCAGGGTTTTCGCGCCGATCCGGTGCAGAACTTCTTCCTCGAACGCTATGCCGCCGCCTATCGCGCCGAGCTCGCGGCCTTCATCGCCGCCTGCACCGGCAAGTCTGCGCCCTCTCCCACCGGTCTCGACGGGCTGCGCGCTCAGATGCTCGCCGATGCAGCCACTGAATCGGCCCGTACTGGCCGCCCTGTCACCATCAAGGCCGCCTGACCATGACGCCTGCCGAACTGATGCTGCGGCGCTACGCGGCCCAGGGCCTCGTCGCCGAGGCGGGGCGCATGGCGCTCGACTATTTCGGACGCAAGGAAAGTCTCGGCGTCACGATGAAGGGGACCCAGGATTGGCTCACCGTCGCCGACGGCGCCGTCGAGGATTTTTTGCGTGCACGGCTCGCAGAGCTTTTCCCTGGCGACACCGTGATCGGCGAGGAAGGCGGCGGCGAGGCCAGCGATGCGGTGTGGATCCTGGATCCGATCGACGGCACGTCGAACTTCGCACGTGGCGATCGCAACTGGTGCATCTCCATGGGCTTCCTGCTGAACCGCGAGCCCACGATCGGCGTCGTCGCCGCACCGGCGCTGGACGAGCTCTATGTCGCGCAACGTGGCCAGGGCGCGACGCTGAACGGGCAGCCGATCGCCGTCTCAGGCGCCGATGACATCCGCCGCGCCTATATCGAACTGGGTTGGTCGGCCCGTATCCCCTCGCAGCGCTATCTCGACATGATCGGCCGCGGTTATGCCGCCGGCTGCTCGATCAAGCGCGGGAGCTCGGGCACGCTGGGCCTCTGCCACGTCGCGAACGGGCGCACCGACGCCTATGCCGAGCTGCATATCAACGCCTGGGACGTCGCCGCCGGCATTGTGATCGTCAGCGAGGCCGGCGGCTGGGCCAACGACTTCTTCGCCGGTGACGGCATCAGCAAGGGCAATCCGATTCTGTGCTGCACGCCGGCGCTGGCATCGCAGCTCAGCGAGATCACGGGGATTTCCTGACCGGCGTGACACTTGTTGCTGTGGTGCGGTGGAGCAGCACTAGCTTACTTACGAAGCCCGCTCATCACGTGCTTGAAGCAGCGTCGTGAAACCACCATAGATCATGCGCTTGCCGTCGAACGGCATGTCGGAGCCCTTGAGACGCGGATCGGCCATCACCTTGGCGTTGACCGCATCGCGGCTCGCGCGATCGCGGTAGACGATCCACGAGAACACCACGACTTCATCCTCCGTCGCCATCACCGCGCGCGGAAAGGATGTGAGCTCGCCATAGGGAACGTCATCGCCGATGCATTCGACATAGTCGAGCGCGTCGTACTCCATCCATACCGCGCAAGCCGTTCGGGCCAGCGCCTTGTAGGCCTCGATCTTGTCCTTGCGCACCGCCAGCACGAAACCATCAACATAGGGCATCACGGATCTCCTTGGGTTGTACGTCCCAAGGACGATTAGATGCGGCCCGATCCGACTGGCGATGGCAATGTCGGGATGAGGCAAACCGTCGCGATCCGCGCCACGGCAGGCCGCCGGATAGTGGCGATTCAGAGCTTAGGAGCGCCTGAAATTGGCTGGGGAACTAGGATTCGAACCTAGACAAACAGAGTCAGAGTCTGTTGTGCTACCGTTACACCATTCCCCAACGGAATAGTCGAACAAATTCAATGCCTTACTGATTTGTCCGACTGTGGCCGGAAGCGCGTTTGGCGCAAATCACGGCTCAGGCGTGGCAGGGTTCTACCTGCTCAGCCCTAGGCTGGCAAGCGCGGCTGTGCACGGATCACAGCGCAGCCGCCCTCACCTCAAGCATACGCCCTACCGAGGCAAGACCAAGCCACATCGATCTCATCGAAGTTTTCTCTACTCTTACAGTGTTGTTGTTGAGTTGCCGCGAGCGCGCGGCGGAGATGGCTAGAATGCGACCTCGTACATGTTCAGGATCGCATCCCGGCTCAAATCGCGCGGATTGTGGTCGAGCAGGCGGCGAATGGCATGAGCCTCGTCGGCCATCACGCCGAGATCATTCCTGGGCACGCCGAGGGTCGACAGCCGCATCTCGACGCCGAGATCTTTGCAGAAGGCGTAGGTTGCATCGAACGCAAGCTTCGGATCGCGCTGCTCCGGCAGGCCGAGCGCGCCGAGCACCGCGACCGTCTTCGCCTCGACCGCCGGCATGTTGAACGCGAGCGTATGCGGAAAGATCATCGCGCAGGCGAGACCGTGGGCAATGTGATGGCGCGTGCCGAGCGGATAGGCGACCGCGTGTCCAGCGGTGGTGTTCACCGGCCCCAGGCAGTAGCCGCCATACAGCGAGGCCAGCGACAGACCGGCGCGCGCCTCGCGATCGTCGCCATCGGCCACTGCGCGCGCGAGATAGCGCCCGACCAGCCGCGCGCCCTCGAGCGCATAGAGGTCGATCGTCGGATGCGCCTTGCGGCTGGTATAGGCCTCGACGCAATGCGCCAGCGCATCGACGCCGGTGGCCGCCGTGATCTCCTTCGGCACAGTCATCGTGAGATCGGGATCGACGATGGCGATATCGGCCAGCATGAAGCGGCTCTGGACCGCCTGCTTGTTCTGGCTGACGGGATCGGTGACCAGCGCGCGGGTGCCGGCCTCGCTCCCGGTACCCGAGGTGGTCGGGATCTGCATCAGCGCAACGCTGCGGCCGGCCACCTTCTCCGGTCCGACGATATCGGCAAACGCGACGTCACCAGTGCACATCACCGCGACCAGCTTGGCGAGATCCATCGCGCTGCCGCCGCCAAAGCCGACGACGAGATCGGGCTTGACGTCGCGCGCCATCGCGACTGCCTTCTCGAGATTGGGCAGATCCGGCTCGGGCTTCACCTTGCCGAACACTTTCACTGCGCCCGGCAGCGCCAGCGCGTCGACCCGGCGCGCATTGAAGGGATCGGAGATCACCAGCGGCCGCTTGGCGCCGATCCGCTCGGCGAAGCGCGCTGCAGCGGTGATCGTGCCGTTGCCGAACTCCAGGATGGTGGGGCGGAGGATTTCGATGGGCGTGAAGGCGTTGGTCATCGTGGGCTCGATCTCAAGATTTGGATGCGGAGGCACCTGCGGCGAGCCGCTCGGCATAATCGATGGCCTCGATCAGGCTGTGCTCGTTGGCGATGCCCTTGCCGGCAATGTCGAAGGCAGTGCCGTGATCGACGGAGGTGCGGATGATCGGCAGCCCCAACGTGATGTTGACGCCGGAGAGCTCCTGCCAGCGGCCCGTGGCGGGATCGACCTGGAAGCCGAGCAGCTTGACCGGGATGTGCCCCTGGTCGTGATACATCGCGACCGCGGCATCGTACTGGCCGGCGCGCAGCTTGACGAAGATGGTGTCGCCGGGCACGGGTCCGACGACGTCGAGACCGTCGGCGACTGCTTTCGCAATCGTGGGTGCGGAGACGTCGATATCCTGCCGGCCGAACAGACCGCCCTCGCCGGCATGCGGATTGAGCGCGGCGATCGCGATCTTCGGCTTGGCAATGCCGAGCCGCAGCAGCGCATCGTTGGTGAGGTCGATCACCATGCGCAGCCGCTCCGGCGTCAGACGCTTCGGCACGTCCTCCAGCGCCACATGGGTCGAGACATGGCTGACGCGCATGTTGCCGTGAGCCAGCAGCATCACCGAGCCGCGGACGCCGGTGAGATGTGCGAGCATCTCGGTATGCCCGGGAAAGTGATAGCCGGCCCTGTTGAGGGCTTCCTTGTTCAGCGGCGCCGTGACGATGGCTCCGGTTCGGCCGGCCTGGGTGAGCCGGACGCCCTGCTCGATCGCCTTGTAGGCAAAGCGGCCGCCGTCGGCGCTGAGCACGCCGGGCTTGATCGGATCGCCCTCGGCGTCGGCTTGGAGGTAGCAGAGGTTGGGCCAGTCGCGATCGTCGGCCGTGACTTGCGGGATCGCAACATCGGCGCCAAGCGCAGCCTTCGCGCCGTCCAGCGCAGCGCCGCTGCCAATGATCAGCAGGCGCAGATCGCCACTCGCGATCCGCTCCTTTAATCCGACACAGGCCTTGACGATGATCTCCGGCCCGATCCCGGCGGGATCGCCCATGGTGATGGCAAGATGACGAGAGGTCATGACGGACTCCCCATAGTGAGCAGATGATTATCCCGGAGCAGATCGCGCCAGAGATCGCGCGCGCCGAACGCTCCGGATTTCGAGATGACATCGACGCCGCACCAGCGGCCGCCCTGCAGCGTCGAGCGCGGCAAGCCCGGCACGATACGCCCTGTCACCCGCAGCGCGTGCGCGCCGAGTGCAAGGCATACGGCCTTCAGCGTCTCTCCACCAGCTACGATCAGGGTTCCAGGCGGATCGAGCGCCGCGATCAGCACCATCAGCTCGCGAGCGATCCGGTGTGCGGCGTCAGTGCGCGACAGTCCTTCGGCAAGCGAGAACTTCACCAACGCCACGCCGCTATCGGCCAGCTTGCGTTGAACGACCGCGCTACCGTCGCCCTCGGCGAGCGCAACAGTGGCGTCGCCACATGCGTCCAGCTGGGAGGCGGTGGCGGCCTGGTCCGAGCCGAACAGCCCGAGCACCGGGCGCTTCAATTTCGAAAGCGCATCTGCGCGATGGCCGCGCGCGAGTGCGCCGGCCAGCCCGCCACTGCCGCACCACAGCACCGGCCCGGGCATCCGCCGCGCCATCTCGACGACGCGATCGAGGTCGAGGTCGCTCTCGGCATCGAAGACCTGAACGCCGCCCTCCGCCAGCGTGTCGGCGCTGCCGCGCTGCGCCTCGATGCCATCTCGTCTCAATTGGTCCAGCAGATTGTCGTCGACGCGATGCCAGTCGCCGTCCGCCGTCCGCGCATATTGCTGGGCATCGACGGTGCGGCGTCCCTGATAGTCGAAGGCAGGCGCGACCACGCATGACGCCCAGTGGCCGGTGCTCAGGCAGGCGCCGAGCTCGGCTGCCCATGCACCGCGAAGCAGGCTATCCACTTTCTTGTAGGCGATCGTGCCGTCGCGAAGCAGCGGCGCCATCCGGCCGACGATCGCGACGCTCTCCGCCTGCGAACGTTCCCTTGTACCGCTGTCGATCGCCAGGTTCGGGGAGCCTGACGCCGCTGGGCTATCCTCCCAGATGACGTCGAACGGTCCGCAAAGGCCGACGAACTCCGCTGCGGTATCGAGCGCGCCGGTCAGGTCGTCGGCAAGCAGGCGGATGCTGGTCATCGTCGTGCCGCTCCCGCGCCAAAGATCTTGCCGGGATTCATCATCGGATCGCCTCGTCGTCCGCGCCCGCTCTAGGCGGCCGTCGCGAATGCCGCGGCATTCGCGAGCAGCTCTTTCAATTGAGCCGCCGGCAAGGTCTCCAGCGGCGGCCGCAGGCGCTGCCAGCCGGCGTGACCGGTGCGCTCGGCAACGAGGGCCTTCAGAGACGGCATCTGCGCGAAACGCGAGACCAGCTCACGCGCCTTCACGATGCGCGCCTGCGCCGCCGCGAGCTTTGCGTCGTCGTCGCTGTCGCGGAAATGCTTGAAGACATAGGCGAGATCGCGCGCGACGAGGTTCGAGGTGGCGGTGATGCAGCCCGCGCCGCCCTTGCGCAGCAGCGGCAGCAGCAGCGGGTCGGCGCCGGTCAGCACCGAAAATCCCGGGAACCGCTCGACCATCGCGGTCATGTTGGCGAAGTCGCCCGAGGAATCCTTGATACCGGAGATGGTCGACGGATAGGCCTTGCGCAACCGCTCGATCAGCGCGTGCGAGATCGGCTGCATCGACATTTGCGGGATGTGATAGAGCACGATTCTGAGGCGCTTGTCGCCGATGCGCTGCATGATCTCGCTATAGGCGGCATAGACGCCGTCATCGCTGACGTTCTTGTAGTAGAACGGCGGCAGCATCACCACGGTATCGACGCCGACCGATAGCGCGTGGCGCGTCAATGCGATGGTGTCGGTGAACGCGGCGACGCCGGTGCCCGGCAGCAGCTGGTTTGGCCTGATGCCGCCGGCGATCACGGCCTCCAGCAGCGCGGTGCGCTCGGAGACCGAGAAGGAGTTCGCCTCCCCCGTCGTGCCGAGCATCGCGATGGCATCACAGCCCTCGTCCAGCAGGTAGCGGCAATGCGCGACAAAGCGCGCATGATCTGGCGCGAGCTCGGCGTCAAGCGGCGTCAACGCGGCGGAGAACACGCCATGTGGGTGCAAGGACTGGGGGTGCAGCGATGATGTCGACAAAGCTTCCTCCGATCGTCAGATCGATGTTGTTCGGAATGCGAACATTTGTTATAATCTGATCCGTTGGTAAGATCGGGCTGCCGCCGCGTCAAGGGCTGTAGCTGTCATGGCAGGGCATACAGGCATGGCCAAGGTCGAAAAGAAGGCGGCGAAACGCGCACCGGAAGCTACACCAAAAAATCCCAAGAATCATGTCGCGTCCGTCGGCAAGGCCTTTGCCGTGCTCAAGAGTTTCACCAGCGAAGCGTTCGAGCTGACGCTGAGTGAGGTTGCCGCACGCGCCGATCTCGATCGCGGCACAGCGTTCCGGCTGATTCAGACCCTGATCGAGCTCGGTTATCTCCAGGCGGTGCCGCAGAGCCGCCGGTTCCGTCTCGGCGTCGCCTGCCTCGACCTCGGTTACACCGTGCTGTCGCACGGATCGTTGCGCACCATCGTCGAGCCGCTGTTGCGCGACCTCGTGCCTGAGGTCGGCGACGCGGCCTCACTCGGCATCCTCGATGGTGGTGACGTCATCTATCTCGCGCGCGTCGGCGCCGGCCTCGACCGCCACAAGATGGACCGTCGGCCGGGCACGCGCATCCCCGCCTACAGCGCCGCGCTGGGCCATGCCATGCTGGCGCATCTTCAGCGCAGCGAGCAGATCGAGCGGCTGGAGTCACGGCCCCGCGTCAAGCTGTCGGAGCGAACGCTGACCGATCTCGACGCCCTGCTCGCCCGGCTCGATCAGGTGAAGAAGAAGGGCCATGCCGTCTCTGACGGCGAGAACGCCTATGGCCTGCGCACGCTGGCGATGCCGATTCTCGATGCCCAGGGATCTGTGATCGCCGGACTGAGCGTCACCGTGGACGCGATGCGCATGGACATGCCGACCTTTCGCGATCAGGCGCTGCCGAAGCTGATGCGGCTGACGAGCACGGTGCAGGAGATCACGATCAAGTCGGGCCTGTTGAGCTGAACGCGACATCGGCCGAGGCGCGATCTCCCAAGACAGCTATTCCGGGACGAGCGTCGCAAGTCCGGCTTCGATGATGGTGATTTCCTCGCTCACCTGCGCGATGGAGTGCTGCGGGTCGACACCGGTCACGGCCACCAGCTGCCGCAGCAGGTCCTGGCGATGCGCCAGAATATCTTCCAGCGCATCGCGATCGTTCAGCCGCACATAGCCCTCAACGATCAATTCAACGGAACGAGACATGGTACTCTCAATACAAAATTGATTTCTGATCGCGCGAAAATATCGCGCCAGTGCGCGGCTGCGGGAATGAAGTCGCGTAAACCTTGACAGGTAAGATTAATGGCCGTGAAACGCACTGCCTAAACAGCGATACGATCGAAGTCGGCGGCGATCCGGACGTTCGGGAAGATCTTTGCCGCCTCGGCCAGGATCTCGTCATCCTCATAGCGGCCAGACAAATGGGTCAGCACGAGCTGCCGGACGTTGTTTGCAGCCGCGAAGGTGGCAGCCTCCGCCGCGGTGAGATGGCCGTAATCCCGCGCAGTCGGCGCATCCCGATCCAGGAACGTCGCCTCGATCACCAGCAGGTCCGCATCTGCGACATGTTTCGATAGCCCCTCGGTGGTCTCGGTGTCGCCGATCACGACCAGCTTCTTGCCGCCACTCGGCGGACCCAGGACATCCTCCGGATCGATCGTCCGGTCACCTTCGATCGTGACCGGCCGACCTGCGGCAAGCTCGCCGCGCATGGGACCATCGGGCACGCCAAGCGCAGCAAGGCGATCAGATAAGAGATGGCGGCGCGCAGGAGTTTGGAAAACGAAGCCAAAACTGTCGGTGTCACGATGATGGACCGGGAAGCCGTCGATGGTGAAATCGCCGGCGTCGACGACCCGCCCTTCAGAAAGCGGTGCGAATTGCACCGCAATCGGCGCCCGGCCCTCGCCCCACAGGCCGGCGAGCATGCGGATGACGATATCGAGCGTGCCCGGCCCGCCATGGATGGTCATCAGGTCGGAGGTCTGCCGCAGCCCCAATGTCGAGAACAGGCCGGGGATGCCGAGCACGTGGTCGAGATGCCCGTGCGTCAGCAGAATGCGATCGAGCCGCCGAAAGCCGGCGCCACTCCGCAGCAGCTGGCGCTGCGTGCCCTCGCCGCAATCAATCAGCATGCGCTGGCCCGCGGCCTCCAGCAGAAGCGCTGGATGGTTGCGCTCTGCCGATGGCACGCTGGCCGAGGTCCCGAGAAATGTCAGGGCGAACATTGCCTACTCTTGTGCGACGTCGCAGGGCTGATCCCTTTGGAGCGTTATCCGCGCTCCGACTGCGCCTCAACCGCCTGCACCGCCACGGTCGCGACCTGCCGCAGTGCCTCGCGATCGGAGCCCGAAGACGCCATCACGCCCATTCCGACCGACACCGCCGACACATATCGCGCGAGCGCGGCGGGATCCGAGGTCGGCTTGAGATCGCCTTCAGCCTTGGCGCGAACGAAACGGTCACGGAGCTGGTCTTCATTCTCGGCGCGGCGGGCGGCGAGTTCGAACGGGACGTTCTCGGAACCGCTGCCGCAGGCGATACCGCCCTGCACGAGCAGGCAGCCGGGTGGATTGGCGGGATCGGTTTGCTTCTCGGCGATGCCCATCAGCATCCGCTCGGCGACCTCGCGGGCGGTCGGCGCTGCGACCACCCCGTCCATCCAGACGCCACGCAATTTGGTGTAGCGGTCGAGGGCGGCCTTGAGCAGACCTTCCTTGTTGCCGAAGCAGGCATAGAGGCTCGGGGGATTGATGCCCATGGCCTCCGTGAGCTGGGCAATCGTGGCGCCCTCGTAACCATGGCGCCAAAACACTTCCATCGCCTGATCCAACGCGACATCAGCGTCGAATTCGCGGGGGCGTCCCATGCCCATATGCCCGTCTCCTTGGAATCGGCGTCATCCTTCAACCTAACGCCTGATCCTATCTATTTGTTCTGTCTTTCTTTTCTCTTCCGCCTTCCCATTCTTGCGGTAAGCGGCTACATTTTTCTTAGTGAACGGTACATAAGTATCTTGCGCTGCGATATCCAGCTCCACATCTGTAGCGAACACTACAATTCTGGAGCGCGCAAATGCCCCCCTCCCAAAATACCTCTCGTCCTGGCCGTCTCCGTCGCCTTCTCGGCGGCGTTGCGATCGTGGGCGCCCTCGCCGTGGCCGGCTTGATCGCGACCGGCCACTATTTCCGTTCGGCCCAGGCGACCGCAACGGCGGCCGCGGCTGAACAGGCCGTCTCCGTGACGGTCGCGATGATCGAACCGCGGCAGACCGTGCTGTGGGACGATTTCTCCGGCCGACTCGAGGCCATCAATCGCGTCGAGCTTCGCCCGCGCGTAGCCGGCGCGATCCTGTCGACCAATTTTACGGAAGGCGCGCTGGTGAAGGCCGGTGATGTCCTGTTCAAGATCGATCCCGCTCCTTATGAGGCCGAGGTCGACAAGGCCAATGCGCAGCTCGAGGCCGCGAAGGCGCGCGTGGTCTTCACCCAGAGCGAGCTCGAGCGTGGCGCGCAGCTGGTCGGCAACGCCGTCGTGACTCGGCGCGACTACGACCAGCGCGACAATGCCAATCGCGAAGCCGTCGCCAATGTGAAGGCGGCCGAAGCGACGCTCCAGACCGCAAAACTCAATCTCGACTACACCGAGGTGCGCGCCCCCGTGGATGGCCGCGTCGGCAAGTTCGAGATCACCGTCGGCAATCTCGTCGCGGCCGGCACTGCCTCCCCGGTCCTGACTTCGCTGGTCTCGGTCAATCCGATCTACGCCTCGTTCGACGCGGACGAGGAGGTTGTGCTGCGCGCGTTGAACTCGATCGCGGATGCGTCCGGAAAACGCGGCAATCTCGACCAGATCCCGGTCGAGATGGCGACCTCCGGCGGCCTCTCCGCGAAGGGTCACATCCAGCTTATCGACAACCAGGTCAACGGCCAGAGCGGCACCATCCGCGTCCGTGCGGTGTTCCCCAACGAGGACGGGCGTCTCATCCCCGGCCAGTTCGCCCGCGTGCGGATGGGCCAGCCGAAGCAGCAGGCGCTGGTGATGATCGACGAGCGCGCGATCGGCACCGACCAGGACAAGAAGTTCGTGATGGCGGTCGGCGACGACAGCCGTGCGGTTTACCGGCCGATCACGCTCGGCGGCTCGGTCGACGGACTGCGCATCGTGACAGCGGGACTGAAAAACGGCGATCGCATCGTCGTCAACGGCCTGCAGCGCGTGCGTCCCGGCGCTCTCCTCAAGACCGAGGTGGCGGCAATGGGCGCGCGCGGGCAGCAGGCCTCCAACCACAGCAACCAGGACGTGGTGCAACGCTAACGACCTCGTTCCGGGCCCCGCACCCGGAATGACGACGACACAACGACCAAGACATCGCATCTCGATTCCGGGTTCGTGGGTATCGCCCACGTCCCGGGATAACGGGAGAGCTGTCGCTCGCGCAGGGGCAAAACCATGAATCTCTCGAAGTTCTTCATTGATCGTCCGATTTTCGCCGGCGTGCTGTCAGTCCTGATTTTCCTCGCAGGCCTGATCTCGCTGTTCGCAATGCCGATCTCGGAATATCCCGACGTCGTGCCGCCTTCGGTGGTGGTTCGCGCGACCTATCCCGGCGCCAATCCCAAGGTGATTGCAGAAACAGTCGCGACGCCGATCGAGGAGCAGATCAACGGCGTCGAAGGCATGCTGTACATGTCGAGCCAGGCGACCACCGACGGCGCGATGACGCTGACGGTGACGTTCCGGCTTGGCACCGATCCTGACAAGGCGACACAGCTGGTGCAGAACCGCGTGCAGCAAGCCGAACCGCGCCTGCCGGCTGTGGTGCGCCAGCTCGGCATCATCACCAAGAAGTCGTCGCCCGACCTGACCATGGTCGTGCATCTCCTGTCGCCGAACAACCGCTACGACATGACGTATTTGCGCAACTACGCGGTGCTCAACGTCAAGGACCGCCTGGCACGGATCGACGGCGTCGGTGACGTCCAGCTCTATGGTGCCGGCGACTATTCGATGCGGGTCTGGGTCGATCCGCAGAAGGCGGCGGAGCACGGGTTGACCGCAAGCGACATCGTCAAGGCGATCCAGGCGCAGAACGTCGAGGCTGCCGCCGGCGTGGTCGGCTCCTCCCCGAACGTCAAGGGCATCGACCTGCAGCTCTCCGTCAATGCCGAGGGACGTCTGGCGAACGAGGAACAGTTCGGCGACATCGTGGTCAAGACCGGCACGCGCGGCGAAGTCGTGCGATTGCGCGACGTCGCGCGCATCGAGCTTGGCGCGTCCGAATACGGCCTGCGCTCGCTGCTCGACAACAAGCAGGCGGTCGCAATCCCGATCTTCCAGGCGCCCGGCTCCAACGCGCTGGAGATATCCGACCACGTCCGCGCCACCATGGCCGAGATCAAGAAGAACATGCCGGAGGGCGTGTCCTACCAGATCGTCTACGACCCGACCCAATTCGTACGGTCTTCGATCGAGGCCGTGATCCACACGCTGCTGGAGGCGATCGCGCTGGTGGTGCTGGTCGTGATCCTGTTCCTGCAGACCTGGCGCGCCTCGATCATCCCGCTACTCGCGGTGCCGGTCTCGATCGTCGGCACCTTCGCGGTGATGCACGTGTTCGGCTTCTCCATCAACGCGCTCAGCCTGTTCGGCCTGGTGCTCGCGATCGGCATCGTCGTCGACGACGCCATCGTCGTGGTCGAGAACGTCGAGCGCAACATCGAGGGCGGACTGTCGCCACGCGATGCCACTTATCAGGCCATGCGCGAGGTCTCCGGCCCGATTATCGCGATCGCGATGGTGCTGATCGCCGTGTTCGTGCCGCTGGCCTTCATCTCCGGCCTCACCGGGCAGTTCTACAAACAGTTCGCGCTGACGATCGCGATCTCGACGGTGATCTCGGCCGTCAACTCGCTGACGCTGTCGCCGGCCCTGTCGGCCCTGCTGCTCAAGGGCCACGACGAGCCGAAAGACCGGCTGACGATCATCCTCGAAAAAGGTCTTGGCTGGTTCTTCCGCGGCTTCAACAAGGCCTTTACGCGCTCCTCGGAGAATTACAGCGGCACCGTCACCAAGGTAATCTCGGGCAAGGCCGCCGTGATGGGGCTCTACGTGGTGCTGGTCGGCATCACCGCCTTCCTGTTCCAGCAGGTGCCGAGCGGCTTCGTACCGGGTCAGGACAAGCAATATCTGGTTGGCTTCTCGCGCCTGCCCGACGGCGCCACGCTCGACCGCACCGAAGAGGTGATCCGCAAGATGAGCGACATCGCGCTGACCCAGCCCGGTGTCGAAAGCTCTGTGGCCTTCCCGGGCCTATCGATCTCCGGATTCACCAACTCCTCCAATGCCGGCATTGTGTTCTCGACGCTGAAACCGTTCGACGAGCGCAAGGGTCCGGCACTGAGCGGAAACGCCATCGCGGCCGATCTCAACAAGAAATATTCGGGGATCCAGGAAGCCTTCATCGCCATGTTCCCGCCGCCGCCGGTCAACGGCCTCGGCACCATCGGCGGCTTCAAACTCCAGATCGAGGACCGCGCCGGTCTCGGTTATGAGGCGCTGAACGACGCGACCAAAGCGTTCATGGCGGCGATGCAGAAGGCGCCGGAGATCGCCGGCGTGTTCTCGAGCTTCCAGGTCAACGTGCCCCAGCTGTTCGCCGACATCGACCGCACCAAGGCGCTCCAGCTCGGCGTGCCCGTGACGGAGGTGTTCAACACGCTCCAGATCTATCTGGGCTCCTACTACGTCAACGACTTCAACAAGTTTGGCCGCACCTACTCCGTCTACGTCCAGGCCGATGCGCCGTTCCGCGCACGCGCTGACGACATCAGGCAGTTGAAGGTGCGTTCGTCCTCGGGCGACATGGTGCCGTTGTCGGCGCTGCTCACGATCCGCCAGAGCGCGGGACCCGAGCGGGCCATCCGCTACAACGGCTTCCTGTCGTCCGACATCAACGCAGCCGCCGCGCCCGGCTTTTCCTCGGGCCAGGCCCAGGAGGTCGCGACGCGGATTGCGGCGGAGACGCTGCCGCCCGGCTTTGCCTTCGAATGGACCGACCTGACCTATCAGGAGTTCATCGCCGGCAATTCCGGGCTCTGGGTGTTCCCGCTGGCGATCCTGCTGGTGTTCCTGGTGCTGGCCGCACTCTATGAGAGCCTGACCTTGCCGCTCTCGATCATCATGATCGTGCCGATGGGGCTGCTGGCCGCGATGTTCGGCGTCTGGCTCTCCAAGGGCGACAACAACGTCTTCACCCAGATCGGGTTGATCGTGCTGGTCGGCCTCTCCGCCAAGAACGCGATCCTGATCGTCGAATTCGCGCGCGAGCTCGAATTTGCAGGTCGCACGCCGATCCGCGCCGCGATCGAGGCGAGCCGGCTGCGGCTACGTCCGATCCTGATGACGTCGATGGCATTCATCATGGGCGTGCTGCCGCTGGTGCTCTCGACCGGCGCCGGCTCGGAGATGCGGCGCGCCATGGGCGTTGCCGTGTTCTCGGGCATGATCGGTGTCACCGTGTTCGGCCTGTTCCTGACGCCGGTGTTCTATGTGCTGCTGCGGACCGTCACCGGCATGAAACCGCTGGTGCATCACGGCAGCGACATCAGTGCCGCACCCGTGCAAGGCCTTAAGCACTAAGGCAGGAAAATCCCTGAGATCAACAACAGAACGAGCACGGTCTTGCGAAAGACCGTCTCGTTGCCCCGGTGAAACGTGATCACGCCGACTTGCTCAATCAACCGCGCCCGAGGCGCGCGGTATTTTATTTCCGGTTCTCCTCGCAGAATTTCAGCGCGGCGAGCGCCTCGCCGGCGCGAGGAATCTGCATCTCGATGCTGTCGTCATCATCGTCCTCGAAATCGAGCGTGAGGCGCTTGGCTTTCGACAGGCGGTCCATGATGGACTGATCATACTCGAAGATGCCGCGCACGGTGGTCTTGTCCATGACCTCCCACTTCGCCTTCGACATGATGTCGGAATCATCGGTGCCGACGTCGGCTTTCAGGATTTCGCCGACCTTGTCCCACTCCCAGCCATCATAGATCATCACGATCACGATGGCCTTGTCGGAATGGGTGATGACGATGACGTAGTCGCGGTTCTCGTCGTCCTTGTCCTTGTAGCCGCGGCTCGCGTTGCAGTGGGTGTCCTGGGTACGCTTCTCGATCGTCCAGTCGCCGACCTTGGACTGTTGCGCGGCCGCAGGCCCGGCACTCAAGGCGCCGGCGAGCAGCGCAGCGCCAAGACGAAATCGTTTCATGCCAGCCTCCAGCGTTTCCCCGGACCAAACTGACCATCTCTCCCGGCAGGCCGCAAGGGCCTCACGCGAGGGCTTTAGCCGGCTCGACCCGGCGATGGTGAACGGCGCTACCCGCGCCGCGGCACGATTGCGATCGGGGTGAAGGTGTAAACTTCCTCGCCGTTCTGGTTGAACATCGTCCATTTCACCAGCGCGATGCCCTGCGGCTTCGACTTCGACGGCGTCAGGCTCATGACCTCGCCGACCAGATGTAGGCGGTCATTCGGCCGCACAGGGATGGTCCAGCGTAGTCCGTCGACGCCGGCGCCGATCAGCGGATGCGGGCCGAAGGGACGGGTCTGGATCGCGAGATTCATGGCGATCGCCGCAGTGTGCCATCCCGACGCAGCCAGGCCATTGAACAGGGTCGCCTTGGCGGCCTCATGGTCGAGATGCATCGGTTGCGGGTCGAACTCGGCTGCAAACCGCTTGATGTCGGCCTCGGTGACCTCCACTTCGGGGGATTTGAAACGCATGCCGACAGTGAGATCGTCGAACCAGGCGACCTGCGCCATGATTTTGCCTCGAAATGTGATGCGACGCACGCGATACGCACGCCCAAGGGATGGATCGGTAGTGGCATGTAGCGGTTTGGCCGCTCGCAGGCCAGCCCGAGGTTCCCCGCGAAACCTCTTTCCCAAATCGACGAAACACGCCTGAAACAGATGGCCGGTTAACTGCTTGTCAAAATCATACAGGGACGTGCGTCATGCAATTCATCCTCGACCTGATCAGCGAATATGCCTGCTGCCAGCACCTCGTCGCCCGACCGCTTGGGGAGGACGAGTTATGATCGAGCTGATCTCCGCCCTCCTCGTTCTATGCAGCATCGGCGTTTTTGCGGCACATGCGCTCGACGCCTATCGGACAACGCACCTCTGACTGACCCTTCAGCCGGCCTGTTCGCTAGAACGGCCGCCGGTAGAAATGCTCGGAATGCGTAGCCGGCGGAAACCGGTTGGCGAGCGCAAGCGCGCCCCTCTCGTCCGTCTCCAGCGCGATCTTCTGCGCCAGCATCACGTCTCCAGGCACGAGGTAGCCTGACGGGATGAAGCACCACCCCATCGTTGCATTTCCCGCGTCGTCGACCTCGTGGACGTTGGCGGCGGTGCCGTAGTGAATGCGATAGCGCTTGCCGCTGTCGCAACCGACGACGTCGAAATGCCGGTGCTGCTCGAATTGTGCGCGCTGCTCTTCAGACAGCCATTCGGACAGCAGCCGACGACCGCGCGCCTCGGGCGTGTTCTCGCCGAAGAAGCGCCGGTAGAGCTCGCGGAGCGCGTGCAGGCGCGCTCGCGCGGGCGCGCGAAGCCTGAAGGCCGCGATCATGAGCCGTTCAGATCAACCGCCGACCAGGCGGGGATAGAACAGCGTTTCCCGCGCGGTCGGGTCGAATGATTTGATACGCGTGACTTCGCCGGGTCCGGTCCGGTACGCGGCGGTAAAGCCCGCGCCGGTCAATTCCCGAAAGCGTTGTTCGGCCCGCGCCAACGCTTCGGCATTTTCAGGATCAAACTCGTGGCGTGTATCGCCGGTCTGGTCCATCACGATCTGGGTAGCCATGTTGAGTCTCCTCATGCCCAGCCCTGAACTTGATCAAAGCAAACCTCATGCCGTCGGTTCCTGAAAGCAACAACTTTCTCGGGGTGTGCGGTCACGCCTTGCGGAGTACCCTCAGCGCGCTGCTGCCGCCCCGCCGCCCCCGTCGATCTGCCGGCCCATCAGCGCGATGGCTTTCTGGTAGACGCCCGCTGCATTCCACGCCTGGATGGCGGCGAAATTCGGCTCGCCCGGCTGGTAACCGGCTCCCGCGCGCCAGCCATTGGCCTTCAGGAAGTTCGCGGTCGAGCTCAGCGCGTTGGCGGCGACGTCGAGATTGCCGGTGCCGTAGGCCAGGATGTTCTTGGGCATGAACTGGGTCTGGCCGACCTCGCCATGCATGGAGCCGCGGGTCGCTCCCGACAGCACGCCGCGATCGACCAGCTTCAGCGCTGCATAGAGCTGCTCGGTGAAGAATTCGGGACGGCGGCAGTCATAGGCAAGCGTCGCGATCGACGAGAGCATGTTCTGGTTACCGCGCTGGCTGCCGAAACCGGTCTCCATGCCCCAGATCGCGATCAACGGCCCCGGCGGAACGCCGTAACGCTGCTCGATCGAGGCAAACATCGCAGCCTGCGACTGCCTCAGCGACCGGCCGCGCGCCACGATCGTGGTCGCGCCGCGCTTGGCAAGGAACTGGTCGAGCGACAGCGAAAAACTGTGCTGGCTGCGATCGGCCCCAATGGTGGCGCTGGCGTAGTTGGTCTGCATCAGGGCCGAGATGGCGGTCTGGCCGATGCCCTTGCCCTGCGCCTCCGCGCCGAACTCACGCTTCCAGGCCTCGAACCCGCCGGGTCCGTTGCCGCATTGCGCGGCATAGGCGGCGGGGGCCAGGGAAAGCAGCAGCGCAGTCGCGCCGATCACGGCCGTCGCAACGGTCCTGCCCTTTGTCATTCCTGCGTTCCCTCTCCACGATTTTCCGCGACCGGCTCGCGCGCGGACATGATCCTACGTCAGCCGCGCATGCTCAAGCCCCCGACCGATGCAATCAATGCAAGCATTGCGCTTGACATGAATCAAACGTTCATCGTCCGCCGTCGGTCCCGAGCAGGAAATCCACCATGATGCCTTGGTGCTGCTGGTACATGTCGGTGCCGGTGGCGGTAACACAGCCGAGCTTGCGGGCTGCTGCGATGAAGGGCGAAATTTCGGGCTTGGTGATGACGCAGCCGCAATAGGCCGACGATGCCAGCCGCGTGACATCGACCGGGAACGGGTCGCCGTCCTTCATGCCGGCGGGCGTGGCATTGGCGACGAAGTCGAAACCTGCGGGGTCGACGGTGCCTGCCCGCACAGATACTTTGCCGAGCCCGTTGAGCTGCTGGACGAGCGCATCCCGCCGCTCGGCTGAGCTGTCGTGAACCGCGAGCTCACTGACGCCGGCCTCGACCAGAGCAAGCGCAATGGCCGAGCCTGCCCCGCCGGCACCGACGAGAAGCGCCCGGATTCCCCTGGGATCGATCCCCTTCGCCCGCGCGGCGCCGAGGAAACCAAGACCGTCCACCATGTCGCCGTGCCACGAACCGTCGGACCGCCGGCGCATCAGGTTGACGGTGCGCAGGAAGTGCGCACGTTTCGTCGCGCTGGCACAGGCCTGATAGCAGGCGAATTTGTGCGGAATGGTCACGACGATGCCGTCAAGGTTCTTCAATCGGCTCGCCACCGCGAGAAACTCCGCCAGATCGGCGGTCGCAACCTGAACCGGAACGAGAATGCCGTCATGGCCGCGCGCCGCGAACTCGGCCGAGACTCCCGCGGGCGACCGCACCTGGGCGATGGGATCGCCGACGATGACGTAGAGCCGCGTCGTACCTGATGGCGCCGGGATCATGCCGCTCATGCCGGGACCGAGGCGCCGTCGGTTTTCGCGTCCGCTCCATAGGTCAATTCCAATCCGTCCAGGCTGCCTTCCTTCCGCCATTTGGCGAGCAGCCGGAGAAAAGCCATCGGCCCGCGCCAATACTGGCTATTGCGCGCCGCGATCGGATCGAACACGCCTTCATTGTTGTAATAGCCGGGCGTGCATTCGGCGAGGTAGGTCTGGCGGCCGACTGCGGCCTTGACGACCTCGTCGACCCACGCGTTCTCGGCGGCGAGCGTCGGCTCCAATGTCCTTGCACCGCGCTTGCGCGCCTCGGCGAGGACATAGGCGATGTGCTGCGATTGCTCGTCGATGATGTGCGGAAAGTTGGCGCTCTGGCCGGCCTGCACCGTCACGATCAGGAAGCAGTTCGGAAACCCGCGGCTGTAGAAGCCGTGCATCGTCTTGACGCCATCGCGCCAGCGCTCTGACAGGCTGACGCCGTCGCGGCCATAGACCTCAAAACCCATGCGGCGTGCATAGTCGGTGCCGACCTCGAAACCGCTGGCATAGATCAGGCAGTCGAGCTCGTAGGCCTTGCCGTCGGCGACGACTGCATTCTCCATGATGCGGTCGACGCCCCTGCCGCCGGTGTCGACGAGATGCACGTTGGCACGATTGAACGTGTCGAGATATTCGTCGTGGAAGCACGGCCGCTTGCAGAACGCCTTGTACCAGGGTTTGAGCGCCGCTGCGGTCGCGTCGTCCTTGACGACGGCGTCGACGCGGGCCCGTATCTCCTCCATCTTGCGATAGTCAGCCTGCTCGATCACTTTCAGCGCCTCTTCCATCGAGGTCACCGGCTGTGGCTGACGGCGCGGCGCCAGCAAGATCTCGCCGAGCAGGCCGGTCCAGCCATCCTGCACCAGATCCTGCTCGAACGGCTCCCCCGAAATCACAGCGGTGAAGTTGTCCATCCGCTCGCGCTGCCAGCCGGGCTTCAGGCCTTCAGCCCAGGATTGATCGGTCGGCCGGTCGTCGCGCACACCGATCGCCGACGGCGTGCGCTGGAACACGTAGAGCTCCTTCGCCGAACGGCCGAGATGCGGCACGCATTGCACGGCGGTGGCACCGGTGCCGATGATGCCGACGCGCTTGTCGGCAAGACCGTCGAGACCTCCTTCCGCACTGCCGCCGGTGTAGGCATAGTCCCAGCGGCTGGTGTGGAAGCTGTGGCCTTTGAAGCTGTCGATACCGGGAATGCCCGGCAGCTTCGGCCGGCTCAACGGACCACCGGCCAGGATCACAAAGCGCGCGCGGATGCGGTCGCCGCGATCAGTCTCGACCAGCCAGCGTCCATCCCGCTCCTGCCACGCCATGCGCGAGATGACGGTCTGAAACAATGCACGTTCATAGAGACCGAAGTGACGGCCGATGCGGCGCGAGTGCTCATAAATCTCCGACGCGCGCGCATATTTACGCACCGGCATGTAGCCGGTCTCTTCCAGCAGCGGCAGGTAGATATAACTCTCGGTGTCGCAGGCCGCGCCGGGATAGCGATTCCAGTACCAGGTGCCGCCGAAATCGGCAGCCTTTTCCACGATGCGGAAATCAGTGAGGCCGGCCGCGCGCAGACGCGCACCACACAGCAAGCCGCCAAACCCGCCACCGACGATGACGACCTCGGTCTCCTCGTTGACGGGCTCGCGCGCAAATCCGGAATCGGCCCAGGGATCGTCGAGATAGCGGGCAAAGCCTGCTGCCATCTCGACATACTGCGCCTTGCCTTCGGAGCGTAGACGCAGGTCGCGCTCGTCGCGATATCGCGCACGCAAGGCCTGTATGTCGATGCTAGGCGCGCCGGCTGCGCCGGTCTTGTGTCTTTCCGCTGACATCAATCTCCTCCACGGCGGGCGCTGCTTCGGCCTGCAGTTCGCACCAGTTAGCCCTGAAAAAGTGACGCATGCAATCGCGTCCGCGGTTTTTTGCGTGTACGTCGCGAAGCCTTCCGCTACTTTGTGCGCAAGCGTGAGCGCGTCATGCAATGACATGATCTTAACGACTTGGCTTTCCGGAGGAGACGATGCTGGGATTGATGATGGACATGCCGCTGCTGATCAGTGGCCTGATCCAATACGCCGCCGACTATCACGGCGAGGCGCAGATCGTCGCGCGCGAGATCGAAGGCGACATTCATCGCTACACTTATGCCGAGGCCCATCCGCGCATCAAGCGCATGGCGCTGGCGCTCAAGCGGCTCGGCATGAAGCCCGGTGACCGCATCGGCACGCTGGCCTGGAACACGCATCGCCATTTCGAGATGTTTTACGCAGCACCGGGCATGGGCTATGTGCTTCACACCGTCAATCCGCGACTGTTTCCCGAACAGCTGGTCTACATCATCAATCACGCCGAAGACCGCATCCTCTTCGTCGACCGCGCCACGCTGCCGATCGTCGAGGCCATCGCGCCGCAGCTGACGACGGTCGAAGCCTACGTAATCATGTCGTCGCGCGAACGCATGCCGGAGACGAAGCTTGCGAACGTGCATTGCTACGAGGAGCTCCTGGACAAGGAGAGCGACGCTGGCTTCGCCTGGCCGGAGTTCGACGAGAAATCCGCCTCCACCATCTGCTACACGTCGGGCACGACGGGGAATCCCAAAGGCGTGATCTATTCGCACCGCGCCGCGATCCTCCAGACCATGACATGCTGCAACTTCGACTTCATTCCAGGGCATATCGAGGGCGTGCGCGAGGTGATGATGCCGATGGCGCCGCTATTTCACGGCAACGGCTGGAACATGCCGTTCACCGCGCCCTATACCGGCTCGAAGCTGGTGCTGCCCGGCCGCAATTACGAGCCCGACAAGCTCTACGAGCTCTTGGAGGGCGAGAAGGTGACGCTGTCGGCGGGCGTGCCGAGCTTCTGGCTGATCCTGCTCGACTGGCTCGGCCGCACCGGCAACAAATTCACGACACTGCGCGCGACGCTGTCGTCGGGCTCTGCGCCGCCCCGCGCCATGGTCGAGAAACTCAAGCGCGACTACGACGTCGACTACATCCAGGCCTGGGGCATGACCGAGGCGCTGGGCTGCTCGATGCCGGGCTTGCGGCCCGGCTCGGAGCATCTCAGCGAAGCGGAGATTTTCGACCGGCGCCAGGTTTCGGGCCGCGCCTGTTTCGGCACGACCTTGCGCATCGTCGACGACGGCGGCAGCGAGCTGCCGCGCGACGGCAAGACCGTCGGCCATCTGCGCGCCCGCGGCCCCTGGGTCGCCTCCGGCTACATGAAATTAGACGAAGGCCTCGATCGCGACGGCTGGCTGATCACCGGCGACATGGCGGTGATCGACCAACACGGCCATGTGACGCTCACCGACCGCTCCAAGGACGTGATCAAGTCGGGCGGCGAATGGATCTCCTCGATCCAGCTCGAGGACATCGCGCTATCCCATCCCGACGTGCTGCAAGCCGCCGTGGTCGCCATTGCGCACGAGAAATGGCAGGAGCGCCCCCTCCTCCTGGTCGTCCGCAAGAAGGGCGCGACCATCGACGGCAAGACCCTGCTCGAGCACATGCGTCCCAAGATGGCGAGCTGGTGGATGCCGGATGCGGTCGAGTTCCTCGATGAATTCCCGATGACCGGCACCGGCAAGGTGCTCAAATCCGCGCTGCGCGAGAAGTTCAAGGCGTATCGCGTCGGGTAGGTTTGGCCCCACTCATTGCGCGATCATCTTCATCTTTTGGTAGATTCGGAGGCGATATATCCGAGGCATCGCTCCCCCCGATCGAGGACATCATGGCGTTTTCCGGACTGGGCCTGCATCTCGGCAATCTGTCGCGCCTGTCGAACGCGCAGACGCGTTCAATCAGCCCCGAGAATTTCACCGGCGAAAAAGGCAAGGGCGGCATGTCCGTCGACGGGCCGGCGGCGCCCCAGGCTCGCGATCTCGGGCAAGGCTGGAAGGTTTCGCCCTATGTCGTGATCGAACCCGGCGCGACATTCACGCTCGCCGACATCGAAGGCCAAGGCGCCGTCCAGCAGATCTGGATGACGCTGGCGCGCGGACGTCTGCGCCATTCGATTTTGCGGATCTACTGGGATGGCCAGGAGCATCCCAGCGTCGAATGCCCGGCCGGCGACTTCTTCGCTTGCGGATGGGAAGAGTTTGCGCAGGTGTCGTCGCTCGCGGTCTGCGTCAATCCGGGCCGCGCCTTCAACTGCTACTGGGAAATGCCGTTCCGCAAGCGCGCGCGTTTCACGATGGAGAACAGGAGTGAAGAGGCGCTGACTGTCTACTACCAGATCAACTATGCGCTGACCGAAGTGCCCGAGGACTGCGCCTATTTCCATGCGCAATTCCGCCGCACCAACCCACTGCCCTACAAGAACGTCTACACTATCCTCGACGGCGTCAGCGGCCGTGGCCAATATATCGGCACCTACATGGCCTGGGGCGTAAACAACAACGGCTGGTGGGGCGAAGGCGAGATCAAGTTCTTCATCGACGGTGACGGTGAATTCCCGACCATCTGTGGCACCGGCACCGAGGATTATTTCTGCGGCGCCTACAATTTCGATCCCTATGTGGCGCATTCCGGCCGCGGCGCCGTACAGCAATCGCGCTATCAGGAATTCACCACGCCCTATGCCGGCCTGCCGCAGGTGATCCGTCCCGACGGCGTCTACAAATCGCAGCAGCGCTTCGGCATGTACCGCTGGCACATTCCGGATCCCATCCGCTTCCAGAGCGACCTTCGCGTCACGATCCAGGCGCTGGGCTGGCGAACGGGCCTCAAGGAGGCAAAATATCTCCCGCTGCAGGACGACATCGCTTCCGTGGCGTTCTGGTACCAGACGCTGCCGGCCGCGCCGTTCCCCAAACTGCCCGACCCGGAATATCTCGAGATCGACTAGCCAGACCCCAGATCGCGCGGTTCGACTGAAGAAATATTCGAAAGCGTAGGCGAAGTGCCAAACACGTGCCGCACCCTTCCTTCTCCCCTGGGAGAAGGTAGAGGTGGAAGCCGCCCTTGCCTCACTTCACCAGATACACGTCCGGATCGGCACTCGAGCTCGGCGTCTTGAAGGCATTGCGCAGGGCTGCCGACATCGGAACGTTGTAGTTGATGCCGTTCGGCGGCGTCGGGGATTCCAGCCACTTCCTGTAGAGCACCTCGATCTCCGGGCTCGCATAAAGCTCGGCCGTGGCACGGTCGGCCAGCGCCTTGAACGGCGCGTCCTCCCGCCGCAGCATGATCCCGAAGGGCTCGGCCTTCGCAAACGTCTCTTCGCTGATCATGAACAGGGCCGGCTCCTTGCGCGCAATGGCGACCGCGAGCTGAACGTCGTCGAGTGCGTAGGCCTGCGCGCGGTCGGTCTCGAGCAGCAGGAACGCCTCGGCCTGATCCACGGCCGGCATGATTTTAATGCCGAGATTGCGCTCGGTATTGACCTTGGCGAGCTGGTTCAGGTTGACCGAGCCTGCCACCGCGGTCACGGCTTTGCCCTTGAGGTCGTCGATGGAGTTGATCTTTGCGGCCTTCTTGGCCGCAAATCGCGTCGCGCTGAGGAAATGCGTGTTGGTGAAAGCGACCTGCTTCTGGCGGTCGGCATTGTTGGTGGTCGCCGAGCAGTGCAGGTCGAGCGTGCCGTTGACCATCAGCGGGATACGGTTCGACGAGGTCACGGCGACATAGTCGACGGCAATGTCGGGCATGGCGAGCTGCTTCTTCACGGCGTCGACGATCCTGAGGCAGATATCCATGGCGAAGCCGACCGGCTTCTGGTTGCCATCGAGATAGCTGAAGGGCACGGAGGCTTCCTGATAGCCCAGCGTGATCTTCTTGGTCTCCTTGACCTTCTGAAGCGTGCCCGACAGATCTTCGGCGGACGCTGCGCCGGCGAGACAAGTGACGGCCAAGAGAACGGCGGGTAGACGCATCGGGAGCTCCTGAAAGCGGGTTGCGCCTCCATGCTGGGCGCAATCGAGCGGTTGATAGCGCAGGCGCGCACCAGCCGCCAGACCAGCCTGCGTCTATCAGCTATCACCGCTTTCGATATGCGCCGGGAGGTCCGGCGAAACGCATATATTTTGATCAAATCGCCCGCTACATTGCTGCACACAAGCAACCTCGCCGACTGCTATAAGTTCTCTATCCAGATTCCCTGCCATGACCGCCCAGACCGCCTTCGACCTGATCTTCCGCAACGCCCTGTTGCGATCATCCGCCACGCCTGTCGATATCGGCGTGAAGAGCGGACGTATAGCCGCGATCGAACCCAGGCTGGCCTGCGAGGCCATCGAGGTCGATGTCGGGGGACGGCTGGCCCTGCCCGGCTTCGTCGACACCCACATCCATCTCGACAAGGCGTGCCTGCTCGAGCGTTGCGGGCACATCCACGGCACGCTGGGCGATGCCATCCGCGCCGTAGCGGCCATGAAGCGCGAATTCAGCGCTAACGATGTCTATGCGCGCGGCGCAAAAGTGCTCGAGCGCGCCATCGTCCACGGCACGACGCGGATGCGCACCCATGTCGAGATTGACCCGCGCATCGGCTTGCGCAGCTTCGAGGCGGTCAAGGCGCTCAAGCGCGACTACGCCTGGGCGATAGATCTGTCGCTTTGCGTCTTCCCGCAGGAGGGACTGACCAACGATGCCGGAGCCGAGGAGCTGCTGGTCCAGGCTTTGCGCGACGGTGCCGAGGCGATCGGCGGCTGTCCCTATACGGATACCGACCCAAACACGCATCTCGCGCGCATCTTCGACCTCGCCCAGCAATTCGACCTCGACGTCGATCTCCATCTCGACTTCGATCTCGATCCCTCCTGGTCGCATCTCGACGAGGTCTGCCGGCAGACCGAACAGCGCAACTATGGTGGACGCGTCGCGATCGGGCATGCCACAAAACTCTCGGCCTTGCCGCCGGAGCGGCTGAAGGCGGCCGTCGCGCAATTGGCGAAGGCCGGCGTCGCCGTCACCGTGCTGCCCGCGACCGATCTCTACCTGATGGGACGCGACGCCACCCACAACGCGCCGCGCGGGCTGACGCTCGCGCACAAGCTTGCCGGCGACGGCATCGTCTGCTCGGTCGCGACCAACAACGTGCTCAATCCCTTCACGCCGTTCGGCGATGCCTCGCTGCTGCGGATGGCGAACTTTTACGCCAATGTCGCCCACGCCGCCGTCAGCGATTTCGACACTTGCCTCGACCTCGTCACCGAGCTGCCGGCGCGGCTGATGAACCTCGGGGATTACGGGATCGCGGTCGGCAAGCGCGCCGATCTGGTCGTGCTCGACACGCAGGACAGCCGCTTCGCCATCGCCGAGCTGCCGGATGTCTTGATGGGCTTCAAGAACGGACGGCAGACCTTCGAGCGGAAGCGGGCGACGCTGCTCAAGCCGTGAAACTGAACCGCTCGCGCAACGACAAATCGACCAACGGAGCAACCGGATGGCCTTCGACAAGATATTCCTCAACGCGCGCTTCGACGGCGGGGCGCGACATCACATCGCGGTCAAGAACGGCCGTATCGCCGCGATCATGCCCGCTGGCGAGCCCGCGAGCTGTGCCGAGACGGTCGACCTCGGCAACGCTCTTGTCGTTCCCGGCTTCGTCGAAGGCCACATCCATCTCGACACCAGCTTCTATGGCGACGCCTGGCGTCCGCACAAGCCATGCACTGATGGATTCAACGTGCAGGAACGCGTGGCCTTCCAGGCCCAGAACATGGCCGTGTCAGCGCCGATGGACGTGCGGGCGCGCAACCAGCTCGATCTCTGCATCGCCCACGGCAGCACGCAAATGCGTAGCCACGTCATGGTCGACGACTCGGTCGGCCTGAAGTCGCTGGAGACGATTTTGCGCGTGCGCGAGGAATATCGCGACCGGATCGACATCCAGCTCGTCGCCTTCCCCCAGAGCGGCATTTTGTCGAGCCCAGGCACACCGCAACTGCTCGACGAGGCCGTCGGGCTCGGCGCGAACCTCGTCGGCGGCCTCGATCCCGCGAGCTTTGATCGCGATGTCGAGAAGCATCTCGATGTGGTGTTCGGCGTCGCCAACAAGCACGGCATCGACGTCGACATTCACCTGCACGACATCGGCACGCTGGGCGCCTTCGAGATCGAGCAGATCGCGGCGCGCACGCGTGCACTCGGCATGGAGGGCCATGTCGCCATCAGCCACGCTTACGGGCTTGGCGACATTTCCTCAGATCAGCTCAAGACAGTCGCCGACATCCTGGCCCGCTCCGGCGTCGCGATCATGACGAATGCACCGGGCGCGCGGCCCTTCCCTCCGATCCTGGCATTGCGCAATGCCGGCGTCACCGTGTTCAGCGGCAACGACAACATCCGCGATTCTTGGTGGCCCTATGGCGACGGCGACATGCTGCGCCGGGCGACGACGCTCGGCTATCGCTCGGGCTTCAACGTCGATGAAGAATTGCGCGTCGCATTCGATGTTGTCACCGAGGCCGGCGCCAAGGCACTGCGGCTCGAAGGCTACGGCCTGCGCGTCGGCGCCAAGGCGGATTTCGTGACGCTGGACGCAGAGCATGTTCCCGAAGCCGTGGTCGCGGTGCCACAGGGCCGCGCTGTCTACAAGGCAGGTATGCTCGTTGCGCTCAACGGTAAGATGATCGGGAATGATCGTTGATCACCGGACTTTTCCGTCCCGATTCACCGCCAATTCGTCCCCAAATCCCATTCCGGTAGAATTCCGGACCGTAGATCCACGCGTTGCGAGGCCGGCCACGCCGATCATACTAAAAGACGCGCACTGACCGTCTGCGTTCTCTTGGGGAAGTTATGGGTATGTTCAGCGCATTCAGCAGCATCGATTACCAGTCGATCCGGGCGAAGACCCCCGCCGAAACCGCTGTCAAGCGGCTGAACGGCATCGGTGAAGTTCTCTCAGGCCTCGATATCTCGGCGATCCACACGCAGGACGACATGACTCGCGCGCTCTGGACACTCGACACCGCGGACAAGTGCGTTCGCATGATCCTGACCGAGTTTCGTACCGAACGCACCAAGGACGTCGTCCGCGAGGCCAAGGGCCTGATCGATTTGATCGAGGCCGCCCGCGACGAAGTCTCCAGCTATCGCGACAACGGCAGAGTTTTGAGCTGAGCGCGCGCGTTCGGCGTCAACGCTTGATCTTCGCCAGGATGCGATCCGCCTCGGTACGCCAATCGGCGCTACGGGCGAACTCTTTCGTTCCCTTGGCGCCGAACAGGCCTTCATCGGCGAGATCAGCCACCCAGGCCTGACGCTCGGCCGTCCCCTGCGCCGACCACGGCGTCAGCCCCGCCTCGCGCACGGTTTCGGCGACCTCGCGCACCTCCTCGGCACGGCGGCGGCCGTGCTCGATCACGCGCTGGAAGAAATAGGCGCCCTGCTTCTCCCAATTGATCGCGGGAAAGGTTTCCGTGAGCGATGCCAACACGGCATCCTCGACACCATAGGCTCGCGCAGTGGTGAAGCTTTCGATCACCATGGCCTCGAGGCCCTTGATCATAATGCTACGGCACATCTTCACGGCCGAGGACACACCGAGCTTGTCGCTCGCGACCTTCGCAGCGAAGCCGATCGCATTCAAAAGCGGCTCGAGCTCCTTCGCGCCGGGACCGCCGAGCAGCAACGGAACCTTGATGCGATAAGGCGGCACCGAGGTCATCACGGCGCCCTCGACATAGCGTCCCGCGGCCGCGTCGATCAACGCCGCCGCGCGCTGCTTGGCGCCCGGCGAAGCCGAATTGAAGTCGAGAAACCAGGTGCCCTGGTTGATCGCCGGCGCGCAGGCCTTTGCGACCGGGACGGCCTGGCTCGCGGTGACGGCTGAGATGATGAAATCGGATTTCGCGGCCAGCTCAGCGTGAGACACCGCGAGCGTCACGCCGAACTTCGCCGCATGTTCCGTCAGCGGCGCGCCCTGCTCGCTGCCGAGCTTGATGTCATAGGCGGCAACCTTGATGTCCTGCTGGCGCAAATCCTCAGCAAGAATCCTGCCGACCTCGCCGTAGCCAACCAGCCCGATCTGCCACCGCTTCGGATCAGCCATCAGTTCAACCCTCGTGTCGTCGCGTCGAAGAGATCCTCGACCGCATAGCGGCGCGGGACCAGCCCCTGCTGGAATGCGTAGTCGACGATCAGCTCCAACGGCCTTCTATTCGCCTCGATCCCGAACGGGACGAAATCGGGTGTCGCCGCAGGTCCGACCTGCTCCTTGTTCCGCTTGAGCAGATCATAGATGCCGACGACCACATCGGGGCGCGATTTTGCGAGGCTCTCGGTCACGACCACGAGATGATTGACCGGCACGATGCCGCGGCGGGCATACCATTTCGCGGCCTCCGCAGCCGGATCGGGGAAGAGTGGCTTCAGCTTGGGATCGTTCGAAGTCTCGCCGAGAACGACGTCGAGGTCGCCGTCGAGCAGCATCTGCAAGACCTTCTTGTCCTTTGGCGCGCGCTCGGTGGTGTCGACATATTCGGCCACATGCGGATCCTCGAACGTCACCCAACGGATCTTGTCGAGATTGACGCCATAGTCGTTGGCGAGAATGCCCCTGATCCAGGCGCCGGTCGTCGTCGTGAACGAGCGGATGCCGACACGCTTGCCTTCGAGATCGGACGGCCCGAGCGTCCCGTGCGCCGGATTGTACAGTGCATAAGAATGCTGGAAGCGGCCCATCATGGTCGCCGGCAGCAGCACCAGCGGCTTGCCGTGCGCCTTCGCCATCAGATAGGTGACGATCGCCATCTCGCAGACGTCAAAGGCCTGCTCGCGCACCATCGGCTTGAACGCCGCGTTGGTCGGCGTGTACTCGATGAAGTCGAGTTCGAACAGGTCGAAGCGGAGTTCGCCGCTCTTGACCGCCTGGACATGGGGATGACTGCCGAGCACGGCCTTCAGCTTGAGTCGATCCATCGCTGCGCTCCGCTTCCCAAGAGCATGATCCGGAAAAGTGTGCAGCGGTTTTCCGAAAGAGATCATGCTCAAAACAATATTAGACGTCATCGGGATTGTCGACGTACACAAGCCCAGCCTTCGCCAGCGCCTCGCGCATGCTGTACATGTCGAGACCCAATTCGCCCGAAGCAAGGCGCTTGCGCTTGCCACCCTCGTCGGCGTTGCGCTTCTTCGCCTTTTCGGCAACCTCGGCGGCATAGCGCTTCGGCACCACGACGACACCGTCGTCATCGGCGACGATGATGTCGCCTGGATCGACATTGACGCCGGCGCAGACCACGGGAACATTGACCGAGCCGAGCGTGGCTTTGACCGTGCCCTTGGCCGAGACCGCGCGCGACCACACCGGAAAATTCATCTCGTGCAGCGCTTTGACGTCGCGACAGCCGGCATCGATGATCAGCCCCTGCACGCCACGCGCCTGCAGCGAGGTCGCGAGCAGCTCCCCGAACATGCCGTCGGTGTTGTCGGTGGTGCAGCCCACGACGAGGATATCGCCCTTCTTGCACTGTTCGACCGCGACATGGATCATCCAGTTGTCGCCAGGTTGCGCCAGCACAGTGACGGCGGGACCGGCGATCGACGCGCCCGCCCAGACCGGCCGCAAGTAAGGTTTCATCAGGCCGAGGCGACCATAAGCCTCGTGCACGGTCGAGACGCCGCATTCCGCCATGCCAGTCGGATCGGCTCGCTTGATGTTGCGAACGACGATCGGTTTCATGCCAGCACCTCCGCAACGGTCGGGAACAGGCGCTGATAGGCCTCGCCATAGGTCATGGGAACGCCGGTGTTGCGGCTGCCCTGGATGCCGCGGTTGAGCGCCACGCGCTCGTAGTAGCCCCAGAGATGCTTTTGCGCGGCCAGGATCTGGAACGCTTCGTACTTCTCCTTCCAGACCTCGTCGATCTTGAGAATCACGTCCGGCTTGTAGTTGCACTGCTCGGGCTGGTGCGGTTCGAACAGGAACACCGGCGGCGCCGAATATTGGTATTGTGCGCCGGGCTTGTGACCCATGGCCTGCGCGACCACGCGGGTCTCCTGCGCGAAATGCGCCGCGTACGGGTGGTCGAAATTATAGGGGTCTTCCAGCGCGTGCGTCAGCACGAAGCTCGGATTGAGCTCGCGATAGATGTCGACCATGCGGTCGAAATGCGCTTCCGTCAGCTTGAGCGGATAGTCGCCGCAATCGAAGAACTCGATCTCGGCGCCGAGCAGCTTTGCTGCCCGCTCCGCCTCATCCTTGCGGCCGGCCTTGACCGATTCCAGCGTCGCGCCCTTTTCCTTCCAGGCGAACTGGCTCTCGCCGCGCTCGCCAAAGGACATGCAGACGATCTTCATGCGATAGCCCTTCCTCGCATGCAGTGCGATGGCGCCGCCGGCGCGCCAGACGAAATCGCCGGGATGGGCGGTGATCACGAGACCTGTTTTCATGAGAGAACTCCCCTCTTTCGTTCGTCAACATCATAGGCCGCCTGCGTCATTCCGGCAGCAATCTCATCAGGCAGCGACAGCCACCGGTTCCTCGCCATCGAGCACGCGCTTCAAGCGCTCGTCATCGAGCGCGCCTTCCCATTTGGCAATCGCGATGGTCGCGACCGCGTTCCCGATCAGATTGGTCGGCGTCAGTCCCTGCGACATCAGGCGATGGATGCCGAGCACCAGCGCGACGCTCGTCACCGGAATCGTGCCAGTGGCCGACAGCGTCGCCGCCAGAACGACAAAGGCGGCGCCCGCGATTCCCGCAGCGCCCTTCGAGGTCACGAGCAGGATCAGCAGCAGCTCGATCTGCTCGGCGAGCCCGAGCGGCGTATTGGTCGCCTGCGCCAGGAATACCGAGGCGGCGGCGAGATACAGGCAGGTGCCGTCAAGATTGAAGGAATAGCCGGTCGGGATCACGAGCCCGACCACGCTCTTCTCGCAGCCGGCTTTCTCCAGCTTGGTCAGCATCCGCGGCAGCACCGTCTCGGACGATGTGGTGGCGATGCAGATCAGCAGCTCTTCCCAGATGTAGCGGATCAGCTTGAGCAGCGAGAAGCCGCAGAGACGCGCGACGGGGCCGAACGCCACGATGATGAAGATGACGCAGGTCAGATAAAACCCGCCCAGCAGCTTGCCGAGCGAGGCCAGCGATCCCACACCGAACTTTCCGACCGTGAATGCAATGGCGCCGAATGCACCGATCGGCGCGGCCCACATCACAAAGCCAACGACGGCGAACACCATCTTGGCGGCGATGTCGATCAAATTGACCAACGGCGCGGCGCGCTCACCGAGCTGCACCAGCGCGAAGCCGCACAGCACCGAAATGAACAGGACTTGGAGAATATTGCCCTCGGCAAAGGCGCCGATGAACGTCGCGGGCACGATGTTCATCAGGAACGGCACGAAGCCGATCACGGCGGTCTGCTTCACATAAGGCTCGACCGCGCTGGCATTGATGGTGGCGGGATCGATGTTCATGCCGGCGCCGGGCTTGAGCACGTTCACCGCGACCAGACCGATGATCAGCGCGACCGTGGTCATGACCTCGAAATAGATGATGGCCTTGACCGCGACGCGCCCGACGCGCGCCATGTCGGCCATGTGGGCGATGCCATGGACGACGGTGCAGAAGATGATCGGCGCAATCAGCATCCGGATCGCCTTGATGAAGGCGTCGCCGAGGGGCTGCATCTTCACGCCCGCCTCGGGATTGACGATCCCAAGCGCAATGCCGGCCGCCATCGCGATGAGCACCTGGATCCAGAGCTCCTTCCACCAGGCGCGCCCGCGCGGCTTGTCGATCGTCATCGCGGTCATTCGTCGAATCCAAACAGGCGCGCGGGATTGTCGACCAGGAGTTTTTGCTGAAACTCCGGCTCCGGAGCGAATAGCGGGATCAAATCGACGAGGTCGCCGTCATTCGGCATCGCCTTGACGTTGGGATGCGGCCAGTCTGTGCCCCAGATGACGCGATCGGGCGCCGTCTCGACGATTTTTCGCGCGAACGGCACGGCGTCGGTAAAGGGCGGACCGGCCGAGGACACCCGCTCCGAGCCGCAGATCTTGACCCAGCATTTTTCGTCACGCTGCATCAGCTCGATCAAAATCTTGAATGGAAGCTGGTCGAGGCCCTCGGACGCCTTGACCCGGCCCATGTGGTCGATCGTGTAGCTCAGCGGCAGCCGCGCCAGCATGTCGGCATATTCAGGCAAATCGATCGCGTCGAAATGCAAATCGATATGCCAGCCGAGCGGCGCGACCATGGCGATGACACGGTTGAACACGCTCTTGTCGGGAACACCGCCGAGATGGCGGACGAAATTGAAGCGGCAGCCGCGGAAGCCGCCCTCGTGCAGCGCGCGAAGCCCGCGCTCGGTGGTGGTGTCGTCGATATTGGCGACCGCGCGATAGGCACCCTTGCTCTGCGCGATCGCGTCGAGCGCCACCGTGTTGTCGATGCCGTGTACGCTGGCATTGACGATGACCGCGCGCGCCACGCCGAGCTTGGCGTGCAATGCCTTGAAATCCTCAAGCGGGGCATCCGGCGGCGTGTAGGATCGGTCAGCCGAGTAAGGGTATTTCGCGCCGGGGCCGAAGATGTGGCAATGCGCGTCGCAGGACAGCTTTGGCAGCTCGAACTTTGGCGTGCGTGTATTTGGGTCGGGCGGCGGGATGGTCGGCGTGTACATAATATTCTTCAGCTGAATTTGAACAGGCGCGCGGGATTGTCGACCAGCAGCTTCTGCTGGATCGCCTTCTCGGGCGCGTAGAGCGGGATCAAATCGACGAGATCGCCGTCATTCGGCATGATCTTGACGTTGGGATGTGGCCAGTCGGTGCCCCAGATGACGCGGTCGGGCGCGCTGTCGATCAGCGCCTTCGCGAACGGCACGGCGTCGTGGAACGGTTTGCCGGCGGCGGAGGCCCGCTCCAGGCCGGTGATCTTGACCCAGCACTTCTCGTCCTTCTTCTGAAGATCGAGCAGCGCGGTGAAGCCGGGATCGTCGAGACCTTTCGCGGCCTGAACCGTGCCCATGTGGTCGATCACGTAAGGCGTCGGCAGCGCCGTGAGGATCGGCGCAAACTCGGCGATCGTGCCGGGCTCGAAATAGACATCGACATGCCAGCCAAGCTCGGCGACGCGGTGCACGATGCGCTGGAATTTTGTCATATCGCCGACGCCACCAAGGCGCTTGAGAAAGGCGAAGCGGCAGCCGCAGATGCCGCCCTTGTCGAGCGCCGCCAGTTCCTTTTCGGCCATCTCGTCGCTGACATTGGCAACGCCCTTGTAGGCGCCCTCACTCTGCGCGATCGCATCGGTGACGACGCGGTTGTCTGTGCCGTGCACGGTAGCATTGACGATCACGCAGCGCTCGACGCCGATCTTCTCATGCACGCTGCGGAACGTCTCCAGCGGCGCGTCCGCCGTGTTGTAGGGGCGCTTCTCCGAGAAGGGATAACGGGACGCTGGCCCGAAAATGTGGGTATGGCTGTCGCAGGATTTCGGCGGCAGCTTGAACGACGGTGTCTTGGGATTCGGATCCGGCGGCGCGATCGTCGGCATGGCCTTCGGCTCAGCCCCTTGCGCACGCGCTTTGCTCGCAAGCGCGGCGCCGGCGAGCCCGGTCAAGAGGTGCAAGCACTCCCGCCTGTTCATTTCCTTAAGCACCCCATCACATGTCCGCTTACGAGCGGAAGCGCCGTTACGCGCTCCCCCTCGGGCGATTTCTTTCAAGTCTTGCTGTTTGCAACAGTCCGTCGCCGCGCCGGCGCGGCCTGATCCAAAGCCGGCGCCTGGAACGCGGCGACCGCGGCCTGCACCAACTGCTCGATGGCGTTGGCGGGATCGCCGCCATCGGCCTCGCCGCGCGACAGGCGCGAGACGCGGTCCGGCGTCACCAGCGAGTAATAGAGTGCACCGAGCAGGAAGTGGCTGCGCCAGACGATATCGGTGCGCGGAATATGCGGCAGGCTGTCATGGATCGCGTCGATGAAGGCGTGGCTGGTGTCATCAAATGTCTGCGCGATGATTTTTCGCGCGACCTCGTTGCCCTCGGCCGACATCACGGCGCGCAGCCGCGTGAAGCGCGCCCCGCCCCCGGCGAGATCGCTGCCCGAGGTGAAGGCCGGCACCACATAGGCCCGCACCACCGCTTCCAGCCGGTCCTGGAGATCGCGCACGCGCTTGGCGGCGGCGAGCAACTCCGAGCGGCGCAAATTCATCGGCCCGCAATGGCGCCGGTAGATCTCCAGCAGCAGGCCGTCCTTGGTCTTGAAATGATAGGTCACGCTGCCGGGATTGGCCCCTGCTGCCTGCGCGATATCGCGCACCGAGACGGCGTTGAAGCCGTTGGTGGCGAACAGCTCCTCTGCCGCGGCGAGGATCGCCTCGCGCATGTTCGGCTTGCGGGCCGTTTCCTTGCTGGTGGGCTTGCGTACCATGTGATTTGTACTATCGTACAAAAGATCAGGTCTCGTCAACAAAAACCACGGGCAACGACCGGAAGCGGCTCGGAAGATCCCCGCACGGACGCGAATGCCCCAGGGAGTGCTGGATAATGCTGGGTTTGAATACGAAGATCGGCGCTTTGATGCTCGGCGCCGGCCTGCTGCTCGCGGGCGGCGTTGCGCAGGCCGCCGACAATTATCCGAGCAAGCCGGTCCACATCCTCGTGCCCTACGCCGCCGGCGGCGCGGTCGACGTGCTGGCGCGCACACTTGGCCAGGCGCTGGCCAAGACCTGGGGCCAGCAACCCGTGATCGACAATCGCCCCGGCGCCGGCGGCATCGTCGCCTCGCAGGCACTGACGCAGGCAGCACCCGACGGCTACACGCTGATCCTGGTCGCGAGCGGGCATCCCCTCAACCAGTTCATCTATCCGAGCGTGCCCTACGACACCTTCAAGGATTTCACCGCAATCACCGAAGTCGCCTCCTCGCCGCTCGCGGTCGTGGTGGCGAAGGACAGCCCCTACAAGACGCTCGGCGACCTGCTGGCGGCAGCGAAGAAGGAGCCGGACAAGCTTTCCTACGGCATGTCTGGCAACGGCACCTCGGCGCATCTCGCCGGCGAGCTCCTAAAATACATGTCCGGCACCAAGATCGTCGCGATCCCTTACAAGGGCGGCGCGCCGGCATTGACCGCAGTCATCGCCGGCGAGATCCCGCTCAGCATCAATCCGCTCGCGGAGGCGATCGGCCAGCTCGAAGGCGGCCCGGTGCGCGCGCTCGCGGTGACCTCGGCCGAGCGCTCCAAGGCGCTACCTGATGTCCCGACCATCGCCGAGTCCGGCGTCCCCGGCTACGACGTCTCGGTCTGGTGGGGCGTGCTCGCGCCGGCAAAAATGCCGCCGGAGATCGTCGCGAAACTCGAGACCGACCTGAAGGCGGCGCTGCAGGATCCGAACGTGCTGTCGACGCTCGGCAAGATCGGCGCAGCCCCGGTCGGCTCCTCGGCCAAGGACTTTGATGCCTACATGCACGCCGAGGCGAGCAAATGGGAACCGGTGTTGAAGGCTGCCGACATCCGCGCGCAGTGAGGTTTTTCACGTGAGGACCTTTTCCGGGTTTCTCTCACGCACGATCCTGCTCGCCTTCACGATCATCTTCGTCAATTGTGCGCTGTTGCTCTCATCTTCTCCAGCGATGCAGCACGTCGCACAAATTCGTCGTCGCCGCCCTGCGGGATCAGGATCGCGCGTTCGCGCGGCAGGGCTTCCGGCATCTCGTCGCGGATGAAGGCAATCAGCTTCTCCCGCATCTCGCAGCGCAGGTCCCAGGATTGCGGTGCGTTGCGTGCGCTGACCAGCGCGCGCAGCTCGATGGTTCGCGAATCCGCGTCGATCACCTGGAGATTGACGACCGCGCCGTCCCAGAGTTTGGACTCCTTCACCGCCCCCTCCAGCCAGCGCCGGATGCGGGGCACGTCGGTGCGGTAGTCGACATGCAGCGCGATGACGCCGATCAGGGACGCCGTGTCGCGGGTCCAGTTCTGGAACGGTCTTTCGATGAAGTAGGACAGCGGCACCACCATGCGCCGCCAGTCCCAGAGCCGGATCACGACATAGGTCGCGGCGATGTCCTCGACCCAGCCCCATTCGTTCTCGATGATGACGGCATCCTCGATGCGGATCGGCTGGGTAATCGCGATCTGCAAACCGGCGATGAGATTGCTCAGCAGCGGCCGCGCGGCAAGACCAACGATGATACCGGCGGCACCGGCGGAGGCGAACAGGCTGACGCCGTATTGCCTGACCGAATCGAACGTCATCAGCGCGGTCGAGACCGTGATGATGACGATGATGATGTCGGTGACGCGCTTGAACACGCGGACCTGGGTGACGTGCTTGCGCGCGACGAAATTCTCGGTGACGTCGCGAAAATTCTGCAAATAGCGCGCCGCGCTCATGTCGACGATCCGGATCGAGATCCAGCCGATCAGCGCGATGAAGGCGACCACGAACAGGCTCCTCAGCGGCGTCCGAAACGCGTCATCCAGCGGCGCGAGCGGCAGCACCAGCGCGACGGCGGCAAGACACAGCGCCAACTGGGCCGGTCCGGAGGTGCGCTCGATAAAGACGCTCATCAGCGGAAGCCGGGTTCCGAACGTACGATTGAGCAGCCAGACCGCGAGCCGATAGAACGACAGCGCAAGCAGAATTGCCCCGGCGACGAGGGCGAGACCGATAAACCATGACGGTATCCACCCGAACATCCTGTCGATGTCGGCCATGAGGGCCTGCCGATTCATGAAAGTCCCTGCATTTCCATTCGCGTCTCCGCTTCAACGCACTCCTGTCAGCTTCGCTCCCCGATCCCGCGCAATGCAGCATCCCTCTGGTGCAACCGTCGCCGAACTGCGCTATTTCTGGGCAATCATGACTCGACGAACCGGCAGCGCCGATCTTCCTCTCCACACCGGGCGGGTTCCGCCATGGCTGGCGAGCCGCATGGCCTCATTGGGCGCGATCGTCACGCAGGCGGTCGTGCATCATTACGGGCGCGATGCATTCATGCAGCGTCTGTCGCATCCCTTCTGGTTCCAGTCATTCGGCGCCGTGATGGGGATGGACTGGCACTCCTCGGGCATCACGACGTCCGTGATCGGCGCGCTGAAGCGCGGGCTGGGCCCGCTTCAGGACGAGCTCGGCATCTATGTCTGCGGCGGCCGCGGCCAGCATTCGCGCAAGACGCCGGACGAGCTGCTGCAGCTCGCCGACCGCGTCGGCTTCGACGGCGCAAGGCTCACGCGCGCCAGCCGGCTGGTCGCCAAGGTGGATAGCGCCGCCGTGCAGGACGGCTTCGATCTCTATCTGCACGGCTTCTTCGTCACCGCCGACGGCAAGTGGACGGTCGTGCAGCAGGGCATGAACGGTGACAAGCGACAGGCCCGCCGCTATCACTGGCACTCGGAAGCGCTGAAGAGTTTCGTTGAGGCCCCGCACAGCGCGATCGACGGCCCGCAGCAGGGCGAGATCGTCAATCTCACCGACCATCGCGCCGATGTCTCGCGCACCGCGCAGCTCGAACTCCTGAGCGATCTCGGTCCAGATCGCATCCTCACCGAGTTCGAACGGCTCTCCGGAACCGCGCCCGAGCCGGCGCAGGCCATGCTGCCGCACCTGATCATGCCCGCGCATCACGATGTCCGGCCAAAGGACGTGTTCGCGCGCCGCCTGCATGGCACGCTGGCAGCCGCGGCCGAGCGCGGCCCGGTCGACTTCCCCGAGCTGCTGCTGACGCCGGGCGTCGGCGCACGCACCGTGCGCTCGCTGGCGATGGTCGCCGAAGTCGTGCACGGCGCGCCCTATCGCTTCAAGGACCCGGCGCGCTTCTCGCTCGCCCATGGCGGCAAGGACCGGCATCCCTACCCCGTTCCGATCAAGGTCTATGACGAGACCATCCGCGTGCTGAAGGGCGCGATGCAGAACGCAAAGCTCGGACGCGAAGAAGAGATGCAGGCGATCAAGCGCCTCGACGACCAGGCACGGCGGCTCGAGCGCACTGCGGACGGCCCATCGGTCGAAGCCTACATCGCCGGTGAACGAGCAGCCTCAGCCGATCTCGACGGCCGCTCCGTGTTCGGCTGGGAGCGCGACCTCGCGCCGACAAAAAAGCGGACTGGCTGAACACCGGTCCGCAAGTCAGCGGGGAGGAACGCGCCCTCAGGTCTCGTCGTCCTCAGGGCTCTCGACAAGCCGGTTGGCTGCGTGATCCTGATATTGTTCGGTCTGGATGGACTTGCCGTCCATGCCGCGAATGTCCGAATGCTGCTTCTTGTCGCGGTTGGACAGGACCATGTTGTCGCCGATCATGTCCTTCGACACCTCGGTCAATGCGCCGGTGCCGTCGCCCTTGCCATGCACGCCGGATCTGAAGTGCGTCTTGCTGCCGTGCCCAGCTGGCATCAGTTTCTCCTCTTGCAGTGACCTTCCAAAAATTTAGTGCTTCTGTTGCGCCGGCATCGGCTTTGGCGGCTTGTGGCCGCTCTGGCCGGGATCGTTGTGCTTATTGTGGTCGCTCTCCTGATTGAGGCCGCCACGACTTACCGCGTATTCGCTGTGCCGAGCTTCAGGCTGCGCACGGTGAACGGCGGTGTCCTCGACGTTGCGGCCCAACGCCCGATCCAGCTCCCGCGCGTCCGGAACATCGGGCTTGCGCTCGAGGATGCGAACCTGCTGCTCGTGGGTCTTTTTGCCTTGCATGCTTGTTCTCCGGAGCTATCGACCTCTTCGGTGTGCGCCACCATGTGCGACGTCCTTGTCGATGCCGCCGCCAATGCCGACATCGTTCTCGCGATCACCTTCGATCGTGTTCTCGCCGAGAGCATCCTCGAGATCGTCGGGGGACATGCCCGTCATGGTAGCCCCCTTCGATCCGCCGATCAGGGGATTGTCGCGCATGTCCTTCTCGCTCGGCCTATACGGTTTGGGTTGCTTGCTGCTCATGATTTACCTGCCTCCGCCCTTACCGGCGGCGTCGTGTGCATGATGCGAATCGTGCTCGCCCCCGCCACCGGAGATGCGACTATGGCTTCGCTGCGCATCGTCCGCTGGCGGCTTCTTCACCTCAAGTGGTGCCTTGGCATTTTCGTGGGACGCGCCTGGCCCGCCCTGGCGGATGCTGTTCGGTGTCTTGGTGGATGTCGACATGAAGCACTCTCCTCAGCGGTCTTGCTGGTACCCCTGATTGGTCGTGTTCTGCTTGATGTTGCCCTGCTGCCCCTGCTGGTCTGGATTCTGTGCGCGCTGCTGACCACGCGGGGTCTGATCCGGTGGTACCTGCTTGGTATCGCCAGTTCCCTTTGGGCTCTGGTTGGCGTTCGGGACGGGTGGCATCTTACTGGCCATGGAAACCTCCTTGTGGAAAGCGACGTCATGACGCCGTCAGTGCTGCTCCCAGTCAGCGGGCGCGGAGATGTCCTTCAATGCCTCCTGCGCGCATTCATCGTCCGCCCTGCTGATGTCTGCCAGAGCAACGACGCCGACCAGGCGCTTCTGCCGGTTGAGCACTGGAAGACGCCGGACCTGGTGCGTCGCCATCACCTGCGAGGCGCCTTCCACGTCGTCGTCCTCGAAGCAGTAGCAGACGCCCTCGGACATCACCTCGCGCACCGACGTGTTGCCAGGCGATCGCTCCTCGGCGACTGCACGCGTGACGATGTCCCTGTCGGTCACCATTCCGATAAGGCGATCATTCTCGCCCACCGGCAGCGCTCCGACATTATCGGCACGCATCCAGCGTGAGGCTTCCCGGATCGTCATGTTGGGATCGGCAATGTGGACCGATGGTGTCATGATCTCGTGAACTTGCATGGCTGACTCTCCGATGATCCTTTCGGGATGTCGATTGGCTAACGCGGGCATCGCGAAGAAGGTTTCTGTCGACCTAGTGCGACGTATCGCTCTTGTCCGGGTTGCCGAGTTCCATGCTCCAGATCGCCCTCACCTCCTCCGGCAAAGCTTCCCGGACCTTGCCGATCTGGCCTGCAGTCAAATGCCGGGAGAGAACATTGAACACCGCGCGCGCGGCATCCTTCGTATCGATTGGACGCCCAAACTTCAGTTCCTCCGCGATAAGCAGAAGAAATTCGTCCAGCGAACGCACCCGCCTCGGCATCGCCGACGGCCGGAACTGATCATAGTACGCGCCACGGACCAGCAGCGGCAGTTGTGATCCCAGATGCGCGGCAAGCTCGACGGGCAGGCGATCACGTATTGCGCGCAGCACAGCGGCCGTCACGCGCCACGATTGCTGATCGTCGAGACCGATTTCTTCGCCGATTTCGTTGAGCCAGAGGTGAGTCGTCTGTGCTGTCTTGTCGAATACCGGAATGGCACTGGAACTCATTGTGAAGCTCCACTTCGAATCTCGAGGTTTGAGTCACAACAGGTGCGATCAAGCACCGTTCCTGGTAACGGGGCCAACTTCAGATCAAATTTGTCCTCGGAAATGATCGCGGTGCCGCACCGCCGCGTTCTTCACGCTGCGGCGTCGAGAGTGCCGACGTGCCCATCGTCTACAACCGGAAGCCTTTCGAGTGCACGAATGCCCGGCCTGCGACGCCACCGAATTTGCGAAGGCTCAACGGACAGGCGAAGCTTCGGCCAGCGCCGGAACAGCGCCTCCAACGCGCAAGCCGCCTCGATTCGCGCAAGCTGATGGCCGAGGCAGAAGTGAATTCCCGTGCCGAAGGAGATGTGGCGGTTGGGCTTGCGTTCGAGATCGAGCCGCTCCGGCTGCTCATGCACCGCGGGATCCATGTTTGCCGCCGCGAGCATCACCATGACGCGATCGCCTTTCTTCAGGCGCACGCCTTCAAGCTCGACATCCCGCCGCACATAGCGCGGCTTGGAAAATTGCACCGGCGAGACGAAACGCAAGAACTCCTCGACCGCGAGCCCGGCGCGGCTCCAGTCTTCTTCCAGCCAGTCCCGCAAGCCCGGATTGGCGAGCAGTTCGTAAACCGAGCCGCTGATCAGATGCGTGGTGGTCTCCGAGCCTGCCGCGAGCAGCAGAAAAACCATCGAGACCATCTCGTCCGGCGTGATCTTACCGCCTTCCCGCTCGACCTGAACCAGCTCGGCAATCAGGCCTTCGCCGCCATGCGCGCGCGCCACCTGCAACTGCTGTTCGAGATAGGAGCGCATCTTGCGGAACGCGAGCAGCAGACGAAAGAAGCTGACGACGTTCGTCAGCGAGGACATCGCATTGGCCCAGGCGATGAAGCGCGGGCGATCCGTCATGGGCAGGCCGAGCAGCTCCGAGATCACCGAGAGCGGCAGGATGCGCGCGTAGCTCTGGACGAGATCGGCCGGGCTGCCCTTCGCGAACAGCTCATCGGCCAGACCGTCCGCGATGGCGCGGATGCGCGGCTCCATCGCAACGATGGCACGGCGGCGAAAGGCTTCGTCCACGATGCTGCGCAGCCTGGTGTGATCCGGCTCGTCCATCGTCAGCATGTTGTTGGCGATGGTCCTGATCAGCCTCGGCATCCACCAGCGCAGGCCGGCTACGTCGCCATCTTCCTTGCGCAGCGTGAAGATCGTGCTGTCCTTCAGCACCTGCGCCGTCGCATCATGGGTCGTGGTGATCCAGACGTCGCCGACGAGGGGGAAGCGCGTCGCGACCACAGGGCCTCGCTCGCGCAACGCCGCTATGGCCTTGGGCGGATCGCGAAAGAAGGCCTCGCTGGTGAAATCGAGGCGCGGTGCCATGGGATCACCGAACTGGTTGGTGGCGCCTCAACGAGATGGTGAGCGACGCCGCAGGCGCAAGGGTTGGAGCTGGTCCTTCTCGCGCAGCGGGACTAGCCGCGCCCCGGCGAGCGCGGGCCGGCCTTGCGCTGCTGCTGGGTATAGGCGTCCCAGTGGCTCCAGCTGCCATTGCTGAGGCTTTGCAGATCGGTGCCGAGCGGACGGCGCGTGCGCTTGTCGTGATCGGCGATGACGCGCTCGGACTGCGCGATCTTGCGCTTGAGATCCCCGATCGATTTCTGGGTCTGGCCGTCGCGCTTCGAGGACGCGATCTCGCCCATCGTGAAGCGCGCGGTCTCCATCGCCTTCAACTCGGCGCGGTTCTTCTTCAACTGAACCCGGTGCCAGGCGATGTTGCTGTCGCTGTCCGCAACCATGGGGGGAACTCCGCTGATTCGCTCCCACAGTGTATCGCGCGCCGAATCGGCGCCGCAACGCCCCCGCGGTGGCGAAAATGCGGTCTATTCCGGGCTTAGCGCTCGGCAAACGCCTTTTCGACCACGAACTGGGCGGGCTCACCATGGTTGCCTTCGACGAAACCGCGCTCGCCGAGGAGCACGCGGGTGTCGGCCACCAGCGCGGGGCTGCCGCAGATCATGACGCGGTCATGGGCCGCTTCCAGCGCCGGCAGGCCGATATCGGCGAACAGCTTGCCCGAGGTGATGAGGTCGGTGATGCGGCCGCGGTTGCGGAAGGGATCGCGCGTCACGGTCGGGTAGTAGATCAGCTGGTTGCTGATGTACTCGCCGAGCATCTCGTCCTTCGGCAGGTGCTCGGTGATCATCTCGCCGTAGGCGAGTTCCTTGACGTGCCGGCAGCCATGCAGCAGCACGACCTTCTCGAACCGCTCGTAGGTCTCGGGGTCCTTGATCACACTCAGGAACGGCGCGAGCCCCGTGCCGGTGCCGATCAGGTAGAGGTTGCGACCCTCTTCCAGATTGTCGATCACCAGCGTGCCGGTGGCCTTGCGGCTGACGATGATCTCGTCGCCTTGCTTCAGATGCTGAAGCCGCGAGGTCAGCGGGCCGTCCGGCACCTTGATCGAGAAGAATTCGAGGGTGTCCTCGTAATTGGCGCTGGCGACGCTGTAGGCCCGCAGCAGCGGCTTCTCGCCGACCTTGAGCCCGATCATGGTGAACTCGCCGTTGCGGAAACGGAAGGTCGGGCTGCGGGTGATCTTGAAGGAAAACAGCGTGTCGGTCCAGTGGTGGACGCTCAAAACGCTTTCCTGATTGAAATTGCTCATCTCACCTATCCGTGTCGCGTCTGTGCGGTTTTCGAGGCGGGGCAGCTATGCGTCGTTTGTACACGATCATTCGTATACTAATGAATAATCCTGCTTGATCCCGCGGTCAAGGCTGCCCAAGATCGCAAGCGTTGCAGTTAGGAATGAGGAGCCCCTTCCATGGCGCATGACGCCCCCCAGGCCACCGGACCTTCGAAGCTCGTGATCCGAAATATCGGCCTGATCCTGTCCGGCGCGATGGAAAAGCCGATCCTGGACGGCGACACCATCGTCGCCGAGAACGGCAAGATCACCGCGATCGGCCGTTTCAAGGACCTCAACACGGACGACGCGACCACCATCGTTGAGGCCAACGGCACCACGGTGGCGCCGGGCCTGATCGACAGCCACGTCCACCCTGTGGCCGGCGACTGGACGCCGCGGCAGAACCAGATCGGCTGGATCGACAGCAACCTTCACGGCGGCGTCACCACGATGATTTCCGCCGGCGAGGTGCACATGCCCGGTCGCCCGCGCGACGTCGTCGGGCTGAAGGCCATGGCCATCTTCGCCCAGCGCGCCTTCTGGAATTTGCGGCCCGGCGGCGTGAAGGTTCACGCCGGAGCGCCCGTGATCGAATGCGAGATGGTCGAAGAAGACTTCAAGGAATTGGCAGCTGCCGGCGTCAAGCTGCTCGGCGAAGTCGGCCTCGGCGGCGTGAAAGACGGCCCCACCGCGCGGAAGATGGTCGGCTGGGCTCGCAAATACGGGATCCAGAGCACCATCCACACCGGCGGCCCCTCGATCCCCGGATCCGGCCTGATCGACAAGGACGTGGTGCTGGAAGCCGACACCGACGTGGTCGGTCACATCAATGGCGGCCACACCGCCCTGCCCGACGATCAGATTCGCTGCATCTGCGAGGGCTGTAAGCGCGGCCTCGAGCTCGTGCACAACGGCAATGAGCGCTCGGCGCTGTTCACGCTGCGCATCGCGCGCGAGATGGGCGATCTGCATCGCGTCATCCTCGGCACCGACGCGCCCGCCGGCTCCGGCGTGCAGCCGCTTGGCATTCTGCGCATGGTCTCGATGCTGTCCTCGCTAGGCGATTTGCCGGCCGAGATCGCGTTTTGCCTGGCCACTGGCAACACCGCGCGGATGCGGCAGCTCGATTGCGGCCTGATCGAGGTCGGCCGCTCCGCCGACTTCGTCATCATGGACAAGGCGCAGCACTCGCCCGGCAAGAACATTCTGGAGAGCGTCCAGCTCGGCGACCTCCCCGGCATCGGCATGACCATCATCGACGGCATCGTGCGCACGCAACGCAGCCGCAATACCCCGCCCGCCGGCAGGGTGCCGGAAGTGGTGGCGAAGTAGCCGAGAAAATAGTGCCGTAGGGTGGGCAAAGCGAAGCGTGCCCTCCATTCTTTCTCAAAGCGAAGACACGGTGGGCACGGCGCTTTGCGCCTTTGCCCACCCTACGAGATCACCTCAGTTTATTGAGAAGCGCCATCAGCAGCTCGCGCTCTTTCGCATCGAGCGGGGCCAGCGTTTCGCGGGTAATCGCAATCGCATTCGGCGCGAGCTTTTCCGCAAGCTGCTGACCGGCACGGGTCAGGCTCACCAGCAGGCGCCGCCCGTCCTCGGGATCCTGGCTCGTCTCGGTCAGGCCACGTGCCGTGAGGCGGTCGATCACGCCCTTGATGGTCGCGACGTCCATCGCGGTCAGCCGTCCGAGCTGATTCTGCGAACACGGCCCGGTCTCGGCGAGCTTTGACAATGCCGCCCACTGCGTCGGCGTCAGATTGGTGCCGATGTCGCGGGAGAAGATCGAGCTGTGGCGCTGCCAGACCTGGCGCAGTATGAAGCCGACCTGCTCGTCAAGCACGTAAGGCGGTTTGCCCTGCCTCACGTTCTTCTTTGCCGCGACGCTTCTCGCCATTCGTCCCCGCCTCTCACAACGACAGATGCGCGTCGCGGACATCCGGACGCGCATCGAGCTCAGCCATGGTCCCGCCGAAACAGATGCGGCCGCGCTCGATGATATAGGCGCGATCGGAGATCAGCCGCGCGAAATGCAAATTCTGCTCGGAGACGACGATGCTGACGCCCTCCTTCTTCATGGTCAGGATGGCATCGACCATCTGCTCCACGATTTTTGGCGACAGGCCTTCCGAGGGCTCGTCCAGCAGCACCAGTGACGGATTGCCCATCAGCGTGCGCGCGATGGTCAGCATCTGCTGCTCGCCGCCGCTCATGCGACCGCCGGGACGGCCCTTCATCTCGCCGAGATTCGGAAACAGCGTGAAAAGCTTTTCGCGGGTCCAGTACGGCGCATTCGGACGCTTCGGCTGGCGGCCGACTTCGAGATTCTCTTCCACCGTCAGGTCCGTGAAGATGCGCCGCTCTTCCGGCACATAGCCGAGCCCCTCGCGCACGATCTCATGCGTCGGACGCGCCGAGACATCCTTGCCCTCGAACGTGATGCGGCCGGTTCGTTGCGCGACGAGGCCTACGATCGAGCGGAACGTGGTCGACTTGCCGGCGCCGTTGCGTCCTAGCAATGCCACCACCTCGCCCTCGCCGACCTCGAAACCGATGTCGAACAGGATGTGCGCCTGGCCGTAATGGCTGTTGAGGTCCTGCACCGTGAGCTTCATGCCGAGGCGCCCTCGCGATGCCCGGAATCGTAGAGGAGGCCCTCACCGAGATAGATCGCCTGGACCTGCGGATTGCCGCGCACCTCGGCCGGCGAACCCTCGGCGATCAGGGTACCGCGGTTGAGCACGATGATGCGGTCGGCATGCTCGAACACCACGTCCATGTCGTGCTCGGTGAAGAGCACGCCGATCGATTTTTCCCGCGCGATCTGCGCGGTCAGCCGCATCAACTCGACGCGCTCGCGCGGCGCCATGCCGGCGGTCGGCTCGTCCATCAGCAAGAGCTTTGGCTGGTTGGCGAGCGCGACAGCAAGCTCAAGCCGCTTGAGGTCGCCGTAGGCAAGTTCGCCGCAGGGCCGATCCGCATAGCCGCCCATGCCGACCAGTTCGAGCAGACGTCCGGCCTCGCCGCGGTCGACATTCGGCGCCGAGCCCCAGAGATTGAACAACTGCTTGCCGTGGGAGATCAGCGCGACCTGCACATTCTCGCGCACCGTCATGGTTGCGAAGGTCGCGGTGATCTGGAAGGTGCGTCCCACTCCCATGCGCCAGATGTCGCGCGGCTTCTTGCCCGTGGTCTCCTCGCCGAGCAGACGAACATGGCCGGTATCAGGCTTGTTCTGGCCGTTGAGCATGTCGAAGCACGTGCTCTTGCCCGCACCGTTCGGGCCGATCAGCGCCAGGATCTCGCCGGCGCGCAGCGAGAACGAGACGCCACGCACCGCATGGATGCCGCCGTAGGATTTGGTCAGGCCTTCGACCGCGAGAAGTGGGGGTGCGACGCTCATTCGGCGGACTCGATCGGCTTGGCCAGCAGGGAGGAACCTGGCGGCGAAGATTTCCTGCGGCGCTGCGCCAGCATCTCCAGCATGCCGACAATGCCCTTGGGGAAGACGACGACGATCAGAACGATGAAGCCGCCGAGCACGAGCTTTGACAGATCGGTCTGGCTCACCAGCCAGATGTTCAGCGCCTTGTAGACGATCGCACCGATCACCCCGCCGGACACCGTCTCGACGCCGCCGAGCAGCACCATGACCAGCGCATCGACCGAGAGCGAGATGCCGAGATTATCAGGGAAGACGCTGCCCTTGAGATAGGCGAACAGCGCGCCGCCGATGCCGGCGGTGGTGCCCGCGATCACGAACGCCGTCCACTGGATGCGCTTGGCGTTGATGCCGACGGCCTCGCTGCGCAGCAGCGAGTCGCGCGTGGCGCGGAGCGCATAGCCGAACGGCGAGAACACCATGATCCGCAGCGCAATGGTCACGAGCGTCGCCACGCCGAGCGCCAGCCAGTAGAAATGCGACGGGCTCGCTGCCCAGCTCGCAGGCCAGACGCCGAGAATGCCGTTGTCGCCGCCGGTGACACTCACCCACTGGAATGCGATCGACCAGACGATCTGCGCGAAGGCAAGTGTCAGCATCGCAAAGTAGACGCCGGAAAGCTGGACGGCGAAGAAACCGAACACCGCGGCGCCCATGCAACCAAGCAGCGGCCCGAGCAAGAGACAGACAATCATCGGCAGCCCCGCCATCTTGGCGAGGAAGGCGACGCCATAAGCGCCGAGGCCGAAATAGGCGGCATGCCCGAACGACGCAAGCCCGCCGACCGACATCAGGAAGTGCAGGCTGACGGCGAAGATCACGAAGATCGCGATCTCGGAGCCTACGGTCAGCGCGTAATTGCCGGCGAACAGCGGCAGCATCGCCGCGATCACGAGGGCTGCGAGCGCGGCCAGCCGCTCGTTCGACGTCAGGGGACGCCAGGGATTGACAGTGAGACCCGGCGTCTTGCGCGCGGCCGCCTCCGGCTTGCCGAACAGGCCCCACGGGCGGACGATCAGCACGACCGCCATCACGAGGAAGACGAGAATGATGGAAATCTTCGGAAAGATGAGGATGCCGAAGGCGTTCAGCTCGGAAACCAGCACCGCCGCGACGAAGGCGCCGACGATGCTGCCCAGGCCGCCGATCACGACCACGACGAAGACCTCGACGATGATGCGCAGATCCATGGCGTGATGCACGGCATCGCGCGGGATCTGAAGCGCTCCGCCGAGGGCTGCGAGGAAGACACCGACCGCGAACACCGACGTGAACAGCCATTTCTGATTGACGCCGAGCGCTGCGACCATGTCGCGGTCCTGGGTCGCCGCGCGCACCAGCACGCCCCAGCGCGTGCGCTGGAACAGCAGCCAGAGAATGCCAAGCACGATCGGGCCCAGCGCGATCAGGAACAGATCATAGCTCGGGACGTTCTGGCCGAAGAAATCAACCGCGCCCTTGAAGCCCGGCGCACGGCGGCCGACGAGATCGTCGGGTCCCCAGATCAGCACCACGAGATCCTCGACCATCAGCGTGAGACCGAAGGTGCCGAGCAGCTGGAACAGTTCGGGGGCGTGGTAGATGCGGCGGAGCAGCACCATCTCGACGAGGACGCCGATCAACGCCACGGCCAGCGCGGCCACGACCACCCCGCCCCAGAAGCCGAGCGCGCCGGAGAAGCGCTCGGTCAGCGTGAAGGCGACGTAGGCGCCGATCATGTAGAAGGCGCCATGCGCGAAATTCACGATCCGCGTCACGCCAAAGATGATCGACAGGCCCGAGGCCACCAGGAACAGCGACGCTGCGCTGGCGAGACCGGTCAGAAACTGTACGACGTAAAAGGCCATCGGCGGTCCGGGTTGGTGTTGGATCTCACCACTCCCCGCGTGCGCGGGGAGAGAGAGCTTCGTAGGGTGGGTTAGCGCAGCGTAACCCACCTCTTCTGGTTTCTGCGGATGCCGACAGTGGTGGGTTACGCCTTCGGCTAACCCACCCTACGGCAGCGGAGATCAATCCTTCGGACGCAGCTTCTCGACTTCGGCATCGCCAGGCAGATAGTCCGCGCCCTTCTTGTAGGTGGCGTCGACCATCACGCCCTTGCCGTCCTTCTGCGCGGTCTTGCCGACGAAGGCGCCCAGCGTCGACTGGTGGTCGATCTTGCGGAAGGTGATCTCGCCGAACGGCGACGGCATGGAGATGCCTTCAGCCGCCGCGATCAGCTTGTCGGTGTTGGTCGAGCCGGCCTTGGCCAGGATGGCGGCAGCCGCCTTGATGGTCTGGTAGCCGACGATCGAGCCGAGGCGCGGATAGTCGTTGTACTTGGCCTGGTAGGCCTTCAGGAACGCATCATGCTCGGGCGTCTTGATCGAGTACCAGGGATAGCCGGTGACGATCCAGCCCTCGGGCGTCTCGTCCTTGAGCGGATCGAGATATTCGGGCTCGCCGGTCAGGAAGGAGACGACCTCGCGCCCCTTGAACAGGCCGCGGGTGTTGCCTTCGCGCACGAGCTTGACGAGGTCGGGGCCGAAGGTGACGTTGAGAATGGCTTCCGGATTGGCCTGCGCCACCGCCTGCACCACCGGGCCCGCATCGATCTTGCCCTGCGGCGGCCACTGCTCGTCGACCCACTGGATGTCAGGGCGCTTCTCCGACATCAGCTTCTTGAACACCGCCACCGCCGACTGGCCGTATTCATAGTTCGGCGCGATCGTTGCCCAGCGCTTGGCCGGCAGCTTGCTGGCGGCTTCCACCAGCATCGCGGCCTGCATGTAATTGGAGGGACGCAGCCGGAAGGTGTACTTGTTGCCCTTTGCCCAGGTCACTGCGTCCGTCAGCGGCTCGGCCGCGAGGAAAAACACCTTCTTCTGGTTGGCGAAGTCGCTGACCGCGAGGCCGATGTTGGACAGGAACGTGCCCGTCAGCATCGCGACGCCCTCGCTCGACACCAGTTCATTGGCCGCGGTCTGCGCATCCGCCGGCTTGCCGCCGTCGTCCTTGGAGATGACGACGAGCTTCTTGCCGTTGATGCCGCCGGCCGCGTTGATCTCCTCGACCGCGATCTGCCAGCCCTTGCGATAGGGTTCGGTGAAGGACGGCAGCAGCGAGTAGCTGTTGATCTCGCCGATCTTGATGTCCTGCGCCAGGGCCGAATGACTCATGCCGGCCGCCAGAAGCGCAAAGGCCGCGCCGACGAAATAGTTTCTTGCTCGCATCCCAACCTCCAGTTTTGAACTTTATCTCTCGACCACGATCATGCCGGAGAAGCTGTGCCCGCCCCTCCGAACCGTCCCTCATTTCAAACCGTCTTCGCCCTTGATCTCCGCAACCGTCAGCCCGCCGACGCGCGGCAGCGGACGGCCGCTATCGGTCACGGCGACCGCGACCATGATCTCGTTGGCGCGCGGCGCGTCGTTGATCTGCACTTCCATGCCGTCGAAATGACTGCGCACGAAGGCCGCGTCCTTGTGGCCGAGCGGAATGTCCAGCGTCGTGCCGGGGCCGCTGCGTTTCTTCGATGACGGAATCAGCGCCGCGCCCTTGGTCAGTACTTTGCGCACCGGCGCACCCATCTTGGGGTGAAGGATCGCGGCGGCGTGCTCCAGCTCGCCGTTCTCGCCGACAGCGGCGGCCTTGCCGTAGCTCTGCGCCTTCGCGCCATCGATGCCGAGCGCTGCCACCGCGCGTTTCGACAGCAGCTCGCCGAGCTCCTCGCCGATCGCGATCAGCGGCGACAGATCCTCGACATATTTTCCGGCAAAGGGATTTTCGATCACGGCGATCGCAGCCGCACGCCGGGTCGGCGGCGAGACCTGGCGGCCCATCTCCATCTGCGTCTCTTCGACGATCGTGACGATCTTGCGGATGATCGCGCTCATGCTTCGCTTCCCTGTTCAGGCACGGACCGCGTTCTCCAGCACAAGCGGGCGCGGTCGCTGCTCTTCTATATCCCTGGTTCCGATGACAAGCATATCACCACAAAGCCGCAGCACGGCACTCTCGATCAATCCGCGATCGAATAGTTGCCGTGCACATTCCGCGCCAGATTCGAGCGCGGCGGCGATCTCAGCCTGCGACAATTCACCGACCGCACGGGTGACGAGGCGCGTGCCGAGATCGCTGTCGGGCTGAAGCTCGTTTGCGGGCTGCCGGATGATGGCGGGATGCCCGGGCAGATCGACGGCATTGGCGATGATCGTCGCCGCCGCATCGGCCTGCGAGGCCGTCGCCGCGAGCACCGTCACCGCGTCGGCAATGCCGAGCGAAAAGCTGCGGCCATGGCGGCCGCTGGTCGCGATGCCGCGCACCGGATCATCAGCATCGACCCTCATGGTCCGCATCACGCCATCGCGGTCCGGCCGATCCAGCAGACCGACGGAAAAATGCTCGCCCCGTCCGAGGTGCAGTGCGATGTCGCCGCCATTGTTGACGTAGACCTGGTCGAGCGGCGCAGCGCCGAGCATCGCGCCGAGAATCTCTTCCGCCACGCTGCCGGCAACAGCAGCCATCGGAGTGATGAAACAATCGGCGGCATAGGGCGCGACAGCTGCGTGCATCCGACGCGCCACCACGCCCTTCAGCGACGTCATCTTCTCAGCAGCAGCCCTCAGTTCCGGCAGTTCCGCGCAGAGCTCGTCGAGCAGCCCGGTGAAGCGGCGCGCCGCAGCCGCGTAGGCCGCGCGCACCTCGCGCTCGCGCCCCCTCGCCTCAATGATCAGATCAATCGGTCCATCCTGCAAATGCAGCCGCCGGCCATCAGACAGCAATGCGATTTGCGGGAGCCGTATCATGCTGGCCGTCCCGGGATCGGGTGCTGCCAGGGTAGCTGACGGACATCGTCGCCGCCCCTGACCTCGGACAGTGGCTTCACATAGTCCATGTGTCCGCCGAGCGCGGCATAATCGGTCAATTTCATCGTGAATTCGATCGGCGCGACCAGGGCCGGCGTCGGCACATAGCCGAATGCGCCTGATGGCATCTGCGTCACATCGACCATGTAGGTGATGCCGCCGCCCGGCCAGACATAGACCGCCGCACCGCCGCTGGTGACGCGCGTCAGCGCGTCCTTCACCGAACGCGTCAGCCGCACCGGATTGTCGGTGACGCCGGCGCGCAACGAGCCGCCGGCGCCTGCCATGAACAGCACCGTGCACAGCGCGGGTTCGCAGTTCTCCTGGATGCGCTCAACTGAGAATTTCAGGTCATCAGGCATTTCCGTTTCAACCGGCTTCAAGGCCTCGTCGAGCACGTAGTAAGAGGAATGCTCGCCGGTGGTGGAGACCATCAGCATGGAGAGGCCGGGCCTGGCCTCCTTGGCGTCGAACGGACCGAGGATGGCCAGCGGATCGGAGATATTGGTTCCGCCCCACCCCGTGCCGGGATCGGCGACCTGGAAATAGCGGCCGGGCGTCGAACGCCGGCCCTTCATCTTGATGCCGGTGTCGGCGATGTCGAGCAGCTTGCCGGCCTGGTGCTCGCTGAGCACGCCGGTGATGTGGTCGTCGACCACGACGACCTCGTCGACCTTGCCGTGCCATTGCTTGGCGAACATCCCGATCGTCGCCGAGCCGCAGCCGACGCGCATGCGCTCCTCTTTCACGCCGTTGACGATCGGCGGCTGCCCGGCCTGCACCACCACGTTGGCGCCGCCGTCGATGGTGAGCTCCACCGCCTTGCAATTGGCGAGATCCATCAGCGTGTCGCAGGTGACGCGGCCTTCCTTCTTGGAGCCGCCGGTAAGATGATGCACACCGCCGAGCGACAGCATCTGCGAGCCATATTCGCTGGTGGTGACATGACCAACCGCCTCGCCCTGCGCGCGTACGGTCGCGGTTTCCGGGCCGAGATAGCGGTCGGTATCGATCTTCACCTTGATGCCGCAATAGGAAAAGATGCCCTCGGTGACGACCGTCACCATGTCGACGCCGTCGACTTCGGACGAGACGATGAACGGTGCCGGCTTGTAGTCCGGATAGGTCGTGCCCGCGCCGATCGCGGTGACGAAGGTCGAGGGCCCGTGGACGATCTTGCCGTCCCAGTCTTCGGTGCGGCTGAACGGCACGAGCTTGCCACCCTGCGACACCGTGCGTTCGAGAATGATGTGCGGATCGACCCGGACAAGCTTGCCGTCGTGATTGGCGTAGCGGTCGCAGGCGCCTGCCGCGCCCGGCTTGATGTAGCACATCACCGGACAGGCATCGCAGCGGATCTTGTCGGTGGCAGCGCTTGTTGTTTCCATCACCATGTCAAAGCCGGAAGACAGTGCGGTTATCATTCGTATACGAACGATGTTGCGCGCGGTCCCGAACACTGTCAAGCGGCGCCACGCGCGAAAAGGCGCGCCTGCCGAATAAAACCTCATTTGCCTCCCCGCCTTGTCCACAAAGCGGGCAGTTGCGCTGCACTGCGGCATGGCCGCTTGCACGTTTGTGTACAAACGGTATCGTCGCGACGTAGAATTTTTGCGATCGCAGGGTTTGGGAACGAGGATGACGCAGGCACCGATCCGCCTCACCGTGAACGGCAGGATCCAGGACGTCACGGCAGAGCGCCAGACGCCGCTGCTCTATGTGCTGCGCAATGATCTCGGACTCAACGGCCCGAAATACGGTTGCGGCTTAGGTGAATGCGGCACCTGCACTGTCCTGATCGACGGCACGGCTGCACGCTCTTGCGTGATTCCGATCAGTGGTTGCGCCGCACGCGACATCGTGACGCTCGAAGGCCTCGGCACCCGCGACAAGCCTGATGTGGTGCAGCAGGCCTTTATCGATGAGCAGGCGGCGCAGTGCGGCTACTGCCTCAACGGCATGATCATGACCACCAAGGCGTTGCTCGCGATCAACCCGCAACCAACGGAGCAGGAAGCGCTCGCGGCGCTGCGCTACAATCTCTGCCGCTGCGGCACGCATGTGGAAATCCTGCGCGCCGTGATGCGCGCATCGGGCCAGCTCGCCGAGGTCCGTGATTGATGGCCTCTCCTCTCTCGAACGGAGTTGAGCGAGGCTCGCTCGTCGTCGTCCGCACCGTGGACGAAGTCACATCCGAAACCTTCGTGCGGATAACCTCGGACGGCTCGGTCAGCGCCTATAACGGCCATGTCGATCTCGGCACCGGCATCCGCACCGCGCTCGGCCAGATCGTCGCCGAGGAGCTGGATGTCTCCTTTGCGCGCGTCGTTGTGGTGCTCGGCGACACCGCTGTTGTGCCGAACCAGGGCGCGACGATTGCGAGCGAGACCATCCAGATCACTGCCGTGCCTTTGCGCAAGGCCGCGGCGCAAGCGCGGCACTTCTTGATCGCACGCGCGGCCGAGCGGCTGGAGCTGCCGGAGGCCGATCTCACCATCGAAGACGGCCTCGTCCGAGGCCATAACCGCAGCGTCAGCTATGGCGAGTTGATCGGTGGCGAGACCATTCGCCTCGAGCTTGCCGATGACGTCGCCGTCAAGGCCGCCAGCGACTACGCCATCGTCGGCCAGTCGATGCCGCGCGTCGATCTTCCGGCCAAGGCCACGGGTGAGCCGACCTTCGTGCACGACGTCCGCGTGCCAGGCATGCTGCACGGCCGCGTGGTGCGCCCGCCCTACTCCGGCGTCGATGCAGGTCCCTTCGTCGGCACCAGCCTGATCGCGGTCGACGAGGCCTCGGTGCGCGATGTCCCCGGTCTCGTGGCCGTCGTGCACATAGGCGATTTCGTCGGCGTGGTCGCTGAGCGCGAGGAGAATGCGATTCGCGCAGCGGAGCAGCTCACGGTGAGCTGGAAGCCGACGCCTAAGCTCACCGAGCTCGCCGATGTCGAGACCGCGCTGCGCGCCCGTCCGTCGACGCCACGCACGCTGATCGACAAGGGCGACGTCGATGCTGCCATTTCGGGCGCAGCCAAGCCGATGCAGCGCACCTACGTCTGGCCGTACCAGATGCACGCCTCGATCGGCCCGTCCTGCGCGGTCGCGGACTTCCAGGACGGCAATGTCCGCGTCTGGTCCGGCACGCAGAACCCGCACGTGCTGCGCAGCGACCTCGCGCTGCTGATCGAGCGTCCGGACAGCGAGGTCGAAGTCATCCGGCTCGAGGCCGCCGGCTGCTACGGCCGCAACTGCGCCGATGACGTCACGGCCGATGCACTGCTGCTGTCGCGCGCAGTCGGCCGGCCCGTGCGGGTGCAGCTGACGCGCGAGCAGGAGCACGCTTGGGAGCCAAAGGGCACCGCACAGCTCATCGACGTCAACGGCGGCCTCGATGCCGTCGGCGGCATCGCCGGTTACGATCTCGCCACGCGCTATCCCTCGAATGCGGCACCGACGCTGGCGCTGCTGCTGACCGGTCGCATCTCGGCCGACCCCGCTGTGCTCCAGATGGGCGACCGCACCGCGATCCCGCCTTATGATTACGACAACCTGCGCGTCGTCGCGCATGACATGGCGCCAATCGTGCGCGCCTCCTGGTTTCGCGGCGTCTCGGCGCTGCCGAACACGTTTGCGCATGAATCCTATATTGACGAGGCTGCGACCGAGGCTGGAATCGATCCCATCGAATATCGCCTGCGCTATCTCAAAGACCAGCGCGCCGTCGATCTCGTCAATGCGGTCGCCGAGCGTGCGGGCTGGACGCCACGGCCGGTTCGCGAGGAGAAGGACGGCGAGATCGTGCACGGGCGCGGCTTTGCCTATGCGCTCTACGTCCACAGCAAATTTCCCGGCTACGGCGCCGCCTGGTCCGCGTGGGTCGCCGACGTCGCAGTGAACAAGACCACCGGCGACGTCAGCGTCACGCGCGTCGTCGCCGGACAGGACTCCGGCCTGATGATCAATCCGGACGGCGTGCGCCACCAGATCCATGGCAACGTCATCCAGTCCACCAGCCGCGCGCTGATGGAAGAGGTCTCGTTCGAGCGCGGCGCGGTGGCGGCGCGGGAATGGGGCGCCTATCCGATCATCCCCTTCCCCGATGTGCCCAAGATCGACGTGCTGATGCTGCCGCGGCCGGACCAGCCGCCGCTCGGCGTCGGCGAGTCCGCGTCGGTCCCGAGCGCGGCGGCGATTGCGAACGCGATCTTCGATGCGACCGGCGTGCGCTTTCGCGAGCCTCCGTTCACGCCGGAACGTATCCTCAGAGGATTGCACGGTGATGTGCCGGCGACGCCGCAAGCCCTGTCCGCGCCCGCTGCGCCGCCACCGCCTCGCATCTGGGAAAATCCGTTCGCGAAGCGCGCCGGCATTGTCGCGACGATCGCGGCCGTCTGCACCGCCGCGATCGGCATCGGCGCCGCGCTGCTGCCGGGCCGCGCCATTGCGCCGATCGCGCGGCCCGACGCATCAGTTTATTCCGCGGCGACGATCGCACGCGGCGAGCAGTTGGCGGCACTCGGCAATTGCGCGGAGTGCCACACCACGATAGGCGGCGTGCTCAACGCCGGCGGCCGCGCGCTGGAGACGCCATTCGGCACGATCTATTCGACCAACATCACGCCCGACATCGAGACCGGCATCGGCGCCTGGTCCTATCCCGCCTTCGAGCGTGCGATGCGCGAGGGCCTGCATCGCGACGGACGGCAGCTCTACCCCGCCTTCCCGTACACGCACTTTTCGAAGACTGATGATGCCGACATGCAGGCGCTCTACGCCTATCTCATGGCGCAGCCCTCGGTGCGCGCGACGGCACCTGCGAACAATCTGGCCTTCCCCTTTACTCTGCGCCCGCTGCTTGCGGGCTGGAACGCGCTGTTCCACAAGACCAAGGAGTTCGAACCCGATCCCGCGAAGTTCGAGCAATGGAATCGCGGCGCCTATCTCGTCGAGAGCCTCGGCCATTGCAGCGCCTGCCATTCGCCGCGCAATGCGCTCGGCGCCGAGCAGCGGCGGGCCTATCTCGCCGGCGGCTTTGCCGAGGGCTGGGAGGCGCCGCCGCTGACCTCGCTCTCGCATGCGCCGATCCCGTGGAGCGATGATGAGTTGTTCGCTTATTTGCGCACAGGCCATTCGCGCTATCACGGCGTCGCGGCGGGCCCGATGGCGCCGATCGTCAGGGATCTCAAAGCCCTGCCCGATCCCGACATCCGCGCGATGGCGGTCTATCTCGGCTCGTTCAACGACACCGCGGCCGACGCGCCCGCACTGGCGGCGAGGCTGGAGAGCGCGACGCAGGTCACCGTCGCGTCCTCGACCGGCGCGCGGCTCTATCAGGGCGCCTGCGCGGTCTGTCACCAGGTCGGCGGCCTGCCGCTGTTCGGCAGCCGTCCCTCGCTCGCCCTCAACAGCAATCTGCACAGCACGAGGTCGGACAATCTCGTGCAGGTAATCCTGCACGGCATCACCGACCCCGCCTCCAGCGATCTCGGCTATATGCCCGCATTCAAAGCCAGCATGAGCGACGCGCAGGTCGAGGAACTTGTCAGCTTCCTGCGCCAGCAGTTTGCACCCGACAAGCCGGCATGGACGGGCGTGCGCGAGACAATCGCGCGCGTGCGCGCTTCAACGCATTAGGTTATCCGTGCTTCTTCGCTTCCACCGGCGGCGTGCCGTGGGTGTGGAAGGACTCGATCGTCTTCAGGCCCCAGGCCTGGCCCTTCTTGCGCTCCTCTTCCGTCCACACGATCGGCTTCCAGTCCGGCGCGAGGATGAGGCGCGCGCCGGCATTGGCGACCTCGACGCGGTTGCCGCCGGGCTCGTAGACGTAGAGGAAGAAGGTCTGCTGGATCGCGTGCTTGTGCGGGCCGGTCTCGATGTGCACCCCATTCTCCAGGAAGATATCTGCGGCGCGAAGAATCTCCTCGCGGCTGTCGAGGGCGTAGGTGACGTGATGGAAGCGGCCGGGCGTGCCAGAATGGTCGAGCGAATAGGCGAAATCGTAGCTCTTGTTCGACATGGTCAGCCACATCGCGGCTTCCCGGCCGTCATTGAGCACGATCTGCTCGGTGAGGCGGCAGCCAAGATAGTTTTCGAAGAACTCGCGATTGGCCTTGATGTCGACGGCCAGACAATTGAGATGGTCGAGCCGGCGGACATTGACGCCGCGCGCGGGAAAGCGCTGCGCCTGGTTCTTCAGTGCGGGTTTGAGCTCCGGCGGCGCTTGATACCATTCGGTCTCGTAATAGAGCTCGACGATATGACCATCAGGGTCGCGGCAGCGGAACGTCGGCCCCTGCCCCATGTCGCCGTCGATCCAGCCGATGTCGAAGCCCGAGCCCTTCAGCGCGGCGACGCGGCGCTCCAGCGCCTGTTGGCTGCGCGCGCGGAGCGCCATGTGCTCCATGCCTGATGACTTCGACGCCGTCAGCTTGAGCGAGTACCGCTCGTAATCGTCCCAGCCACGCAGATAGACTGACGCGCCCTTCTGCCCGCTCACCGTCATGCCCATGACGTCGACGAAGAATTTCAGGCTCTCGTCAGGCTTCGGCGTCAGCAGCTCCATATGGCCGAGATGGGCGAGATCGAGGATCGGTTCGGGCTGCACGGGTATCCTCCAAAGGCGTGGCGATCCGGTTCACGGAATCGCGCAATCGGGCGCGGGGCGCAATGCTTATGGGTGCGTCGGGCGGCACGCGGCCGCGGAATGATTTGTACTAATGTACAAATGATTAGGTCCCGTCAACAAACCAAAGCGGCCCCCCGTCCGCGATCGGCGCCGATCCCCGCTCCATACGGCGGTCCGGCCGACGGACTGCCTGAATGGTAAAATCTTGCTTAAGAGGATTTGGGCTCAAAAGCCCAACAAGGCATCATTTTCCGACCGATTCCGCCCACAAGTGTGCGTCCGGAACAAACCTATCGACCGAATTGTCGCGGATTTAACAAAGCGCCCACGCCTCCCGTTTAACCGTTTGTGCAGCCCCGACTCGCATAGTCAGGGTCAAACTCCTCGGACTTCTCAGGTTCATCCATCGTGACATCCTTTGGACGCGTGATTTCGGTACGCGGATCGCTCGCTCGGGTCGGGCTTCTGGCGGAAAGCCAGATGCCGATCTCGGAGGTTCGGGCGACCGTCGGCCGCTTCGTCAGCATCCGCTGCGCCAGCTCGGTCATCGTCGCCATGATCACCGAGGTATCCTGCGAGAACCTCTCGAGCAGCGACAATTTGATCGCGATCGCCTCGGTCGATCTGCTCGGCGAAATTCTCAACGCCGCTGACAAGGCCAAGTTTCAGCGCGGCGTCACTAATTACCCGACCATCGGCGATTCCGTCGACCTGATCACCAGCCAGGAGTTGCGCACGATCTACGCGCCGACCGGGTCGGACCAGATCAATGTCGGCTTCCTCCAGCAGGACCGTTCGGTCGTCGCCTATGTCGACATTGAGGAAATGCTTTCCAAGCACTTTGCGGTGCTGGGGTCGACCGGTGTCGGTAAATCGACCGGCGTCTCGCTGCTGCTCAACGAGATCCTGAAAGCGCGGCCGAACCTGCGCATCTTCCTGCTCGACGTGCACAACGAATATGGCCGCTGCTTCGGCGACCGCGCGCTGGTGCTGAACCCGCGAAACCTGAAACTGCCGTTCTGGCTGTTCAATTTCGAGGAAATCGTCGACGTGCTGTTCGGCGGCCGCGCCGGCGTGCCCGAGGAGCTCGACGTCCTCGCCGAAGTCATCCCGATCGCCAAGGGCATCTACACGCAATACCAGAACACCGATCGCCTCGGCCTGAAGCGCATCGACCCCAAGCAGATCGGCTTCACCGTCGACACCCCGGTGCCGTACCGCCTGGTCGATCTGATCTCGCTGATCGACGAGCGCATGGGCAAGCTCGAAAACCGCTCCTCGCGCATCATCTATCACAAGCTGATCTCGCGCATCGAGGCGGTCCGCAACGATCCGCGCTACGCCTTCATGTTCGACAACGCCAATGTCGGCGGCGACACCATGGCCGAGGTGATCAGCCATTTGTTCCGCCTGCCGGCCAACGGCAAGCCGATGACGGTGATGCAACTCGCCGGCTTCCCGGCGGAAGTCATCGATTCCGTTGTTTCGGTTCTTTGCCGCATGGCCTTCGATTTCGGCCTGTGGAGCGACGGCGTCTCGCCGATGCTGTTCGTCTGCGAGGAAGCGCACCGTTACGCCTCCGCCGACCGCAATATCGGCTTCGGGCCGACCCGCAAGGCGGTGTCGCGCATCGCCAAGGAAGGCCGCAAATACGGCGTCTATCTCGGCCTGATCACGCAGCGCCCCGCCGAGCTGGACGCCACCATCATCTCCCAGTGCAACACGCTGTTCACGATGCGCCTTGCCAACGACCGCGACCAGGCGCTGCTGCGCGCCGCGGTGTCGGATGCGGCTGCGAACCTGCTGTCCTTCGTGCCCTCGCTCGGCACCCGTGAGGTATTGGCATTCGGCGAAGGCGTCGCACTGCCGACACGGCTGCGCTTCAAGGAGGTGCCGCCGCACCAATTGCCGCGCGGCGAAGCTACCATCTCGAGTGTTCCTTCGGTCACCTCCGGCCATGACATGCATTTCGTCGGCGCCGTGCTCGAGCGCTGGCGCGGTGCCACCTCGCAGCGCGACGTCCCGAACGATCCGGTGTTCCAGGCGCCGCCGGCCAAGACGCTGGCGCCGGCCGAGACGCCGATGCTGCAGCCTTCGATGGGCCTCGATCCGGACCGCTTCTCGCTGCTGAAGAAGCCGCTGCGGTAGAGCCAGGCTCGCGCTGGATCGCCCGAATTGAATCGGGCGATGACAGCGCGCGTGGGGCACGTTGAGCCCGCCTCCCGCATCGACTATGGTTACCGGCCCCTAGCCGGAATCCATGCCCGGAATCCATGCCCATGACAAAGCCCGCGCAACGCTTCCCCGCACCCGCAATCGACAGCCTGCCTGACGACATCCGCACGCGCCTGCTCGCCGTGCAGGAAAAGAGCGGCTTCGTGCCGAACGTGTTCTTGACGCTGGCCTACCGGCCTGACGAGTTCCGCGCCTTCTTCGCCTATCACGACGCGCTGATGGAGAAGGATGGCGGACTCACCAAGGCCGAGCGCGAGATGATCGTGGTGGCGACGTCGGCGGCCAACCAGTGCCAATATTGCGTGATCGCCCATGGTGCGATCCTGCGCATCCGCGCCAAGAACCCTGTGATCGCCGACCAGGTCGCTATCAACTACCGCAAGGCCGACATCACGCCGCGGCAAAAGGCGATGCTCGATTTCGCGATGAAGATTTCGGCGGACGCGCAGCGGATCGCCGAGGAGGATTTCGCAAGCCTCGCCCCGCACGGCTTCAGCGACGACGACATCTGGGACATCGCGGCGATCTCGGCGTTCTTCGCGCTGTCGAACCGGCTGGCGAATTTCACCGGCATGCGGCCGAATGACGAATTCTACCTGATGGGACGACTGCCCAAAACATGACCGAGCTCGACTGGCCCGAAATCCTGCTGCGCCTCGGCGTTGCGACGCTTGCCGGCAGCGCGATCGGGCTCAACCGCGACCTGAATGGCAAGCCGATCGGGCTGAAGACGCTCGGCATTGTCGGCCTCTCTACTGCGACCATGGTGCTGCTCGCGCTGCAACTCTCCGAGCCCGGCAAGGTCGCCGATGCGACGAGCCGGGTGATCCAGGGCATTCTTACCGGCATCGGCTTCCTCGGTGCCGGCGTCATCGTTCATGAGAGCGATCGAATTCGCGTCCGTGGCCTGACCAGCGCCGCCTGCACCTTCCTCGCAGCCTGCCTCGGAATCGTGTGCGGCGTCGGGCAATGGAAGACCGTCGCGGTCGCACTGGCGTTAGCCTTTGTGCTGCTCACGATCGGCCGCCGCATCGAGCGCCATGTGCACCGCATGCTCGGCGGCAGGGACGAGCCCCACGAGGACCACCGGCAAACGTAGCGGTCTTTGCTCAAATCTTCCGCTCGCATATTGGTCTGACGCGCAGTTGCGAAAGTCCGCGACGGCGAGGCCGCCGCGGAGATGGAGCGGCGGCTCTCCTTGCGGGGTCCGCAACATCCGAAATGATGGCGCGAGAGCCTAGCGCTTGTCCATCAACGGAAGCGCCGGCGCAAAACGCTCGGCAAATGTCAGTGTTCTGGCCTGGTGAACAGCGGCAAACGACGCCGAAATTCCGACTGAGGCGACCGCGAGCAAGGCAATTACGAGAACGAGACGGCGCATTGCTGCCTCCTGTGTGAGCTCGACTACTCCCCATAGTTGGGGCGGCTTTGTTTCAGGACCACTTCGTGGGCGCGGAAAATGATGTCGCTCAAGCGGCTGTGATGAGATCCGGCTCGCAAAGTTGCAGGCCGTAAACAACTCATAGTAGTCGCCGTCGTCTTGCAGCGGGTGCGAGCGGTATCGGGGAATTTCACACCCGCGATCACGATCATGAGTCGCAAGACAGCCGCGACAAGCAGGATTTGCTCAACTGCGGAGTGTTTCGAGGACCAGTCAGATGAAAATCGTCATCCAAAGGCTCAATGGTCTGTGGCACCTCATCGTCGGATCGTCTCGGATCCGCACGCCCTTCCTGGAAACCCAGGATCGCGCGCTGGTCGTCACTTACGCCCGGCGTGTCTACCCCGGCGCCAAGATCTTCCAGCGCGACTGATGCGAGCCTCAGCGCCTCAATCGTCGTCCGCCGGGCCGCACCAGCCGGGCAGATAGATCCCATCCTTGCTCTTGGCTGCGGCCAGAGCCTTCTCCAGCGCCTTGTCGAAATTGGCATCGACCGCCTTGCGCGTCAGCTTGCGGCGCAGGAAGTCGGCCCACAGAAACTCGGAGAACGGCGTGGTGTCCTTGGCGAAGCCGCCCATGCGGCGGAGCTCACCGGCGAGACTGCGATAGGGATCGTCCTTGAGGTCGGCGACAGATTTCGGCAGATCGCGGAACGGACGACGCTCTCCCTTGGAGTCGTAGGGATAGACCCAGCGCTTGTTGTCCATCACGCCCCAGAACGCTTCGCGCTCGACCATGCGGAGATCGCCGACCACCGTGACCAGCACCTGCTTGATGCCCTCGTCGTGCAGCGCGCGGCCGAGATGATGGTGATCGATGACGTAATAACGCCCATCTGGGCCGGCGACGACGGGGATCATATGGGTACCAAGCAGGTCGGACTGCTTCTTCCTGCCGTGCTCACGCCAGCGCCTGCGCTTCTCCTTGACCTCACGCATGCCGACCGTCATCTGCGTCGGCCGAAGCGACAGGATCGGCACCGGGTGTACTCTCGGCTCGCGCGCGTTGCTGGTCATGGTCGAGGGCCTCTTCTCCGGTTGCAATGTGCGGTCCAGGTTCCCGATTATGCCATGGGCGTTGCGGCGGCAACATGCGTTCGGAGCAAGCGGCGATTGTTGTTGCAATGCAACCCGTGCGTCCCTGACGCCGGGATGACAACCCGCTCCGACGAGCGCTCGCCGCGCGCAAAACGGCGCTCGAAAAATGATCAGGAAAGATAATGCGAATGCGCAATGCACGTGCGCGGTGAGAAGATTTTCTGCAACCCCTGTGTCGCCTATGCTATCTAAAAATCGCTGCTTCGGAGTGATCCCCGCCCCATGAAATCCCAGCGGCCCATAACCTCGGACGACGAGCACCGGGTGCTCCAGTTCAGGCCGCGCACGACGCCGTCCCCTGTGGTCCACCGGGGCAGCGGCGTCGTACAGCCGCTGCACGCAGCAGCCCCCAAACCGCTCGACCTGTCGCGTTATGAGCAGCCCCGCAATGAGCCGGACGACTTCCGCCATCGCATGCTCGCCAACATCGCCGCGCTCGCCTTCACCATCGCGCTGACCGCGATCGGGATCTGGCTCGCCGTCAGCATCGCCGATCTGCGCCGGACCCAGGATTGCGTGCTGATGGGCCGGCGGGACTGCGTCAGGGTCACGACGCCGCACATCTAGGCAGGCCCTGTCGACAGGCTCCGGCGCCGGTAGCTCCCTGCTGGCTGGTCAGCTCGGCCGAAACCGCTCCGGACGGCATCCCCAGCCCTGTCCCCCACTCCCGTCCGGCTCCATTGAACTCAGGGCGGCGCTCCGATATACGGGCTTTCGATCCGTCCAGAGGGGGGTTAGAGGGCGTCATTCGGGGCGCGATGCCCACCCACCGTGCCACTCTGGGATATCTGACAAATACCAGCAATATATCAAAGGCTTAGTGATGTCCTCCACATTCGATCAGGTCGCTACGATCATCGCTGAAACCTGCGACATCCCGCGCGACACGATCACGCCGGATAGCCATGCCATCGACGACCTCGGCATCGACAGCCTGGATTTCCTAGACATCGCGTTCGCGATCGACAAGCAGTTCGGCATCAAGCTGCCGCTGGAAAAGTGGACCCAGGAGGTCAACGACGGCAAGGCGACCACCGAGCAGTATTTCGTGCTGAAGAACCTGTGCGCGCGCATCGACGAGCTGGTTGCCGCCAAGGGCGCAGGCGCCTAATCGGGCGATCATGCAACTCGAATACTTCCACATGATCGATCGCATCGTCGACCTCAACGTCGACGAGAAGAAGATCGTCGTCGAGGCCCAGGTCCCCAAGGAGAGCACCATCTTCGAGGGGCACTTCCCGGGGTATCCCCTGATGCCCGGCGTGCTGCTGATCGAATCGATGGCGCAGGCCTCGGGCTGGCTGCAGCTCGGCGTGCTCAAGTTCGAGCGCATGCCGATCCTGGCCGCCGTCAAGGAGGCCAAGGTCCGCGGCTCGGTGTTCCCCGGCGATCTCATGAGCATCGAGGCGACGCTGGCCCATGAGGGCTCTGGCTACGCCATGACCGAAGCCAAGATCCGGGTCGGCGGCAAGCTGCGCGCGAATTCGACGCTCACCTTCACGCAGATTCCCTTCCCCAATGCGGATATGCGCGGCTACATGGATTCGTTCGCCAAGCGCATCGGCTTTCCGCAACAGGCCGTCTCGCCATGACTGACACCACTTCGAAGCCGGGCCAGACGGAAGTCTGGATCACCGGTATTGGTCTTGCCACCTCGCTCGGCGAAGGTCTCGACGCCAACTGGGCCGCGCTTCAGGAGAGGCGCATCAATGTCGACGAGAAGGGCTTTGCGCCCTTCATCGTGCACCCGCTGCTGCCTGTCTCGTTCGACAGCCAGATCCCGAAGAAGGGCGACCAGCGCCAGATGGAAGCCTGGCAGCGCATCGGCGTCTACGCCGCGGGCCTCGCGCTCGATTCCGCCGGCATCAAGGGCAACAAGGATATCCTGTCGAAGATCGACATGGTGGTGGCCGCTGGCGGCGGCGAGCGCGATCTCAATGTCGACACCGGCGTGCTGACCGCCGAGGCCAAGGGCGCCAATGCGCCGGGCTTCCTCAATGAGCGCCTGATGAGCGATCTCAGGCCGACGCTGTTTTTGGCCCAGCTCTCCAATCTGCTCGCCGGCAACATCGCCATCGTCAACGGTCTCGGCGGCACCTCGCGCACCTTCATGGGCGAAGAGGTTGCGGGCGCCGATGCCGCCCGCATTGCGCTGTCGCGCATCGCCTCGGGCGAGAGCGACATCGCGCTGGTCGGCGGCTCGCACAATGGCGAGCGCAAGGACCTCATGGTCCTCTACGAATTCGGCGACTTCAATCTGAAGGACAAGTTCGCCCCCGTGTGGCAGCGCAAGGACCACGCCGGCTTCGCGCTCGGCTCGGCCGGGGCTTTCCTGGTGCTGGAATCGAAGGCGCACGCGGAAGCGCGCGGCGCAAAGCCGTACGCGAAGCTGTCGAGCGTGGTGACCGATCTGGCACGCCGCAAGCAGGACGGCGACATGGAAGCGACGCTGGAAAAGCTTTGGGACAAGCTGCCGAAGCGCGATGGCAAGGGCGCCATCATCTCGGGCGCAACCGGCGCGGAGCCGGCGACGTCGGAGGAACGCGGCTTCCTGAAGAAGCACGCCGACTTCCCGGTGCGCGCAACCGGCACGATGTTTGGCCACACCATGGAAACGCAATTCCCGCTCGGCATTGCACTTGCCGCACTCTCGATCTCGCGCGGCGCGCTGTTCCCGCCGAACGATTCGACCGGGACCGAGATTGAAATGCAGGGGGCGCCCACCCAGATTGTCGTGGTGGGAGCCGGACACTGGCGCGGCGAAGGCATGGCGCTGGTCGAGGCGATTGACTAGCTCTATCGGGGGATCGACATGACAGCACCACGCGACAAACTCGGGCGTCCCGTTGTCGTCGTCACCGGCATGGGCATCACGACCTCGCTCGGTGCCGGCAAGGCCGACAATTGGTCAAAACTGGTCGCGGGCGAATCCGGCATTCGCACCATCACGCGCTTTCCGATCGACGGCCTGAAGACTACGATGGCCGGCACGGTGGATTTCGTCAGCGTCGATCCGTTCTCCTCCACCGGTCTGTCCGAGCGGATGGCCGAGCTCGTCACCCAGGAAGCGCTGGAGCAGGCCGGCATCGGCGGCAAGGGCGATTTTCCGGGTCCCCTCTTTCTCGCCGTTGCGCCGGTCGAGGTCGAGTGGCCGCAGCGTCGCGAGCTTGGCCGCGCCGTCGGCGCGCCTGACTTCACCTATGACGATCTCTTGCGCATCTCCGGCGGCGGCAAGTACAGCGCCTATCACCACCGCTTCATGTTCGGCTCGGTCGCTGCCCACCTCGCCGAAACCTTTGGCACCAAGGGCTCGCCGATCTCGCTGTCGACGGCGTGCGCATCCGGAGCCACCTCGATCCAGCTCGGCGTCGAGGCGATCCGCCGTGGCGAGACCGATGCCGCGCTGTGCGTCGCCACCGACGGCACCGTGAATCCGGAAGCGCTGGTGCGTTTCTCGCTGCTCTCGGCGCTGTCGACCCAGAACGATCCGCCGCAGGCGGCCTCTCGCCCCTTCTCTAAGAACCGCGACGGCTTTGTCATGGCCGAAGGCGCAGGCGCGCTGGTGCTGGAGAGCTATGAAGCGGCGACCGCGCGTGGCGCAAAAATCCTCGGCGTGATCGCCGGCTGCGGCGAGCTCACCGATTCCTTCCATCGCACCCGCTCGTCTCCTGACGGCAAGCCGATCATCGGCTGCATGAACAAGACGCTGGCCGATGCCGGCATGACGCCGGACCAGATCGACCACATCAATGCGCACGGCACTGCGACGCCGGAGAACGACAAGATGGAGTACAACACGACATCGGCCGTGTTCGGCGATCTCCTGCAGAAGATCCCGGTCACCTCCAACAAGTCGATGGTCGGCCACACCATCTCGGCCGCGGGCGCTGTCGAGGCGATCTTCTCGCTGCTGACGCTCGAGCATCAGCGCATCCCGCCGACCATCAACTACGACAATCCGGATCCCACGATCCTGTTCGACGTCGTCGGCAACAAGGCGCGCGATGCGCGTGTCACCGCGGTGATGTCGAACTCGTTCGGCTTCGGCGGCCAGAACGCCTCGCTGATCCTGACTCGCGAACCGGCCTGACCGGACGCATGGCGCTGCTTCCTGCGAGCACGAAGGCCCGCGCGCGGGAGGCTGCAAAATCCATCAGCGGCGGCCTGATCGGTGCCGCCACCGTCGGCCTGCTCCGCACCACGCGCTATTTCGATCCGGTCAAGACCTCGGACTTTTTCGCGCGCGTCACCAAGCTGATCGGCCCGCGCCTGCGCGAGCATCGCATCGGCCGCGCCAACCTCGCCGCGGCCTTTCCCGAGAAGTCACCGGAAGAGATCGAACAGATCCTGATGGGCGTGTGGGACAATCTCGGCCGCGTCGGCGCCGAATTCGCCCATATGGACCATGTCTGGGACTACGACCGCGAGCATCCGGAACGCAGCCGAATCGAACTACCGCCACGCACCGTCGAGCTGTTCGATCAGATCCGGGACGACGGCAAGCCGGCGCTGATCTTCACGTCCCATCTCGCCAATTGGGAACTGCCGGCGATCGCCGCCGTCGCACACGGGCTTGATGCCGCAATCCTCTATCGCCGCCCGAACATCGCCTCTGCCGACCGCATCATCCAGGAGATGCGCCAGGTCAACATGGGCACGCTGATCCCGGCGGGGCGCGACGCGCCGTTCCGGCTCGCGCAGGCGCTGAAGGACGGCAAGCACGTCGCGATGCTGATCGACCAGTATCTGACCGGCGGCGTCGAGGTCACCTTCTTCGGCCGCAAGACCCGCGCAAATCCGATGCTGGCCCGGCTCCTGCGCCAGGTCGAATGCCCGATCCACGGGGTCCGCATCATCCGCCTGCCCGGCGGCCGTTTTCGCGGCGAACTGACGCAGGAGATCCCGCCGGTGCGCAACGCCGACGGCACAATCGACGTCCAGGGCACGACGCAGGCGATCACGAGCGTAGTGGAGGGCTGGATCCGCGAGCATCCCGAGCAGTGGCTATGGCTGCACCGGCGGTGGCGCTAGCGGCAACTTGAACCGAAGTTGCATACAGTCCATTATTTTAACACGCGATATCTGTATCAGCTAGCGAATCGAACTTTTTAGGCGTTCCGACAACGACCTGACATCGCCCCCAACAGCCGGTCTGGAGCAGCATGACCCATCCCTGCCGCGTCCTCATGATCTATCCGAGGTTCGTTCCGAACTCGTTTTGGAACTATACGGAAGCCTGCGAACTCGTCGGCGCGAAGTATCCGGCTGCGCCACTCGGCCTGATCACCGTCGCCGCCATGTTGCCGAAGCATTGGGACATCCGTCTCATCAACCGTAACACCGAGTCATTGACGGACGCGGACCTCGACTGGGCCGATCTCGTCATGATCGGCGGCATGCTCAACCAGCAGCCTGATGCGATCCACCTGATCGATCTCGCCCATCGGCACGGCAAGCCGGTCTGTGTCGGTGGGCCTGACGTCTCCTCCAGCCCGCATCTCTATGCGGATGCGGACTTCCAGGTGATCGGCGAGGCCGAGCAGATCATCGAGCACTTCATCGCCGCCTGGGACAAGGGCGAACGCAACGGCGTGTTTGTCGCGGAGAAATTCAAGGCCGACGTCACGCTCAGCCCCATGCCCCGCTACGATCTGCTGAACTTCGATCACTACCTCTTCATTGGCGTGCAATATTCGCGCGGCTGCCCGTTCACCTGCGAGTTCTGCGATATCATCGAGCTGTATGGCCGCGTGCCGCGCACCAAGACCAACGATCAGATTCTCGCTGAGCTGCAGGTGCTCTACGATCGCGGCTATCGCGGGCATGTCGATTTCGTCGACGACAATTTCATCGGCAACAAGAAAAACCTCCGCACCCTGCTGCCACGGCTCAAGGACTGGCTGGAAGAGCACGACTATCCGTTCGAGTTCTCGACCGAAGCCTCGATCAACATCGCTGACGACAGCGAGCTGTTGCAGGCCATGAAGGACGCGAATTTCTTCGCGATTTTCGTCGGCATCGAGAGCCCGGATCCGGAAACGCTCGTGCAGATGAAGAAAAAGCAGAACACCAGGCGCAATATCGCGGAGTGCGTCCACAAGATCTACAGCTACGGCATGTTCGTCACTGCCGGTTTCATCGTCGGGTTCGATACCGAGAAAGCCTCGATGGGCCAGGCCATGATCGACTTCATCGAGGAGGCGAGCATCCCGGTCTGCATGGTCGGACTGCTCTATGCGCTGCCCGGCACGCAGCTGACGCGGCGGCTGGCCGCGGAAGGCCGCCTGCACCAGGGCCATGACCTGATGCTTGCCGAGCAGGCGGGCGATCAATGCACGCTCGGCTGCAATTTCGACACCAAGCGCCCGCTTCGTGACGTGCTTGCCGATTACAAGGCCGTGCTCGGACACGTGTACAGTCCCACCGCCTACGCAGGACGGCTGTCGCGTCTCGCCGCCATGCTCGACCGCTCCGACCGGCGCCGCGAGCTGCCGGATGGCGACGTGCGCAAGAGACTCGGCGGCATCGAAAGCGTGCACAAGATCATGCAGGCCCTGCCGGAGGTCCGCGAGCCGTTCTGGAAGACCTTCGTCGAGATCGCCAAGACCAATCCAGGCGCGCTGCGTTACATCGTGATGCTGATGGCGCTGTACATGCATCTCGGCCCGTTCGCCAAGCGCGTGATCGGTGAGATCGACCGGCGCATCGCCGAGCTGGACGACATGCCTGCGGTGAGGGTCGCGGGAGTTAAGCAGGCGCGAGCGCCGGTATAGCTAGACCCACTGACCGCGATATTCGCGGATCCAGCCCTCGATCACCGACGTGGCCGCCGGCGTCTACGCGGGTGCGCAGCCACCGTCACTTCCCCGTCTTAACCCTGGTCCAGAGCCGGTTGATGATGCGCGGGATCGCGGGCGAGACGCGCGCGAAGGGCGCGCAGGCGCTGCGGACGGCAAGCACGTCGCCATGCTGATCGACCAGTATCTGACCGGCGGCGTCGAGGTCACCTTCTTCGGCCGCAAGACCCGCGCCAATCCGATGCTGGCGCGCCTCTTGCGCCAGATCGAATGCCCGATCCACGGCGTCCGCGTCATCCGCAAGCCCGGCGGCCGCTTCGCCGCGGAGCTGACGGAAGAAATTCCGCCGGTGCGCGACGCTGACGGCAAGATCGACATCCAGGGCACCACGCAGGCGATCACCAGCGTGGTGGAAGGCTGGGTGCGCGAGCATCCCGAGCAGTGGCTGTGGCTGCACCGGCGGTGGCGGTGAGGCTCACTTCTCCGGCAGTCCCGCCTCGACCTCGGCCTGAACGACGCGATCCCAGGCTGCGAGACAGACCGGACTTACATTCTTCATCGGCGGCGAGACGTTGAGCCTTGTCGTGCCGGGCCGCAGCCGCAATCCCTCCGCAACCGCCGCCCTCGCCTCCTCAAATCGGCCCGATCGCTGATAGGCGGCGGCGAGCAGCAGGTGCGAGCGGCCGGTCGCCGGCGTGATCGCGATCGAACGCTGCAACCACGGCAACGCCTCTTCGTCACGCCCCATCATAACATTCGCCAGGCCCGCGCCGAGCAGCCAGGTCCAGCGCGAAGCCGCCGGTGTGTCGTAACGATCGGCTTGCCGAAATGTCGCGAGCGCATCGTCGAAGCGGCCGAGAAAGATCTGCCCAAGACCGATCAGATAAAGTGCAGACCCGTCCCACGGGTCGAAGCTCAAGGCTCTAGCGCAGGTGACGAGACTTTCCACGAAATGGTTGGTGGCGCTGAGGAAGCGGCAATGGGCCTCGAGCACCGGAATCGAATTGGGCTTTAGCCGCAACGCCTGCTCGAGCATCGCATTGGCGCTCGCCTCGACCGTCACAGCCTCCTCCGGGCTGAACCAGACCATCTGAATGCCGCGCAGCTGCAGCGAAGAGAGCGCGACGGCAAGATCGACGTTGTCAGGATCGTCGGTGAGCGCCTTCTGCAACATGGCCTGCGCCGCGCCAAAGCGCTCGCGCGTGGTCGGGTTGATCGAGGCGAGCGCCTGCTCGACCGCCACCTTATCGCCGCCGGCCGACGGCTTGCGGGTTGAGGCTGCCGACGCGCTCGGCTCCAGAATTTCGTTCAAGCGCCGCGCGAGCACATGGCCAGCGCCGGCGGCGAGCCGGGACTGCGCGAGCTGCACGTCTGCCTCGTCAACGCTGGCCGATGCCGCAGTGACGGACAGAACCTCGCCGGTGTCCGCTTTGATGATGCGCGCCCGCAGCGTCCAGGACTGGTCGCTGAGCTGCAGCTCACCTCGCAGCTCGTAATCGGACGCGGCCGCGGTCGCGGCGGCGCTCTCGCCGCTTCGGACCATCAACCGCGGCGCAACCACGCTGATGTTCTGGATCTTCGCAAAGCCATCCGCGAGCCGGCTGGTGACCTCCGTCGCCATTGCGGCGCCGCGCGGATCGTTGCTGGCGTCGACGATTGGCACCACCGCGATGCGCGGCGGCGGTCGCTTGAACAGGAGGTCCGGCTTCAATGCCGGCGCGGCCACTGCAAGACCCATGACGATCACGCGAGCCCGGCGACGGCCGAGAGGAGCGCACGCCGGCTCAAGCCAAACAGGGTTCGCTGCGGCCTCACAGGCGATGCGGCACCCCGAGCTGCCGCCCAGCCGAGCGGCCCAGCCGTACCTTGCGCCGGGTTGGCGGCAGGCGCGTCCACAACCTCCGCCGTCAGCAGATAGCCGCCGCCCGAGGCGAGTTTGATCATCTGCCGTCGCTCATCGCCGAGCGCGGTGCGAAGCTCGCGGATGCATTGGAACAGGTTGTCCTCGCCGACATGGACGTTCGGCCAGACCGCCTCCATCAGCTCCTGCTTGCTCAGCACCCGGCCGCCACTGGTGGCGAAAAGCCGCAACATCTCGAAGGTCTTGGGCCGGAGCTTGATCGCAACGCCATCGGCCCCGCGCAGCTCAGCGCGCTGCTGATCCAGCTCGAAGCCGGCGAAACGAAGCACGTTATCCCCCAAAGCGTTACTCCAGCCGGCTCATATAGCGGAAGTCTGTCGAAAATGCCCGAAAATCGGGTCTGAAATGGAAATATCAGAAACTTTCAGAAATTTGCGAACCCCTTATCAGGACACCCCTGCCGCCCGATGCGATGAATCCGGTCGAGGACTCGCGAGCATGCGCTGGGGGAAGTTGTGAGAACGGGGAAAGATTGTTTCAAGGCGAACCGCTTGCGGGCCGCCCTGCTGACGTCGTCGGCGCTGGCCTTGGCCTGGGCACTCCCGGCCGCCGGGCCGGCCCGGGCCCAGGACGCGACCTGGCTGGCTACGCCGGGCTCGGGCGACTTCAATACCGGCGCCAACTGGGACACGGGCACGGTGCCGACCAGCACCGCCTTTTTCGGTGCCTCTTCCACGACCGGCCTGACGATTTCGGCCGGCACCACGGTCGACGGCTGGACCCTCAATGCCGGCGGGCCAGCCTATACGTTCACCATCAATCAGGCTCTCAATTTTTTCGGCGCCGGCATCGACATCCAGGGCGGCAGCGCCACCATCACTAACAACAGCAACCTGCTTTTTTACAACTCCAGCACGGCCGGCAGCGCCGCCATCGCCAACAACGGGGCCCTCAATTTCTCCATCACCAGCACGGCCGGCAGCGCCACCATCACCAACAACAATTACCTGTCCTTCGACGGCACCAGTTCGGCCGGCAGCGCCACCATCACCAACAACAGCATCCTGTATTTCTACAACACCAGCACCGCCGGCAACGCCACCATCGCCAACAACAGCGTCCTGTATTTCTTCGACTCCAGCACGGCCGGCAACGCCACCATCACCAACAACATCAACTTCTTGGAGTTCTACAACACCAGCACGGCCGGCAATGCCACCATCACCAACAACGGCGGCCTGAATTTCTACGACACCAGCACGGCCGGCAACGCCACCATCACCAACAACAGCTTCCTGCATTTCTACAGCACCAGCACGGCCGGCAGCGCCACCATCACCAACACCAGCCACCTGTATTTCAACGACACCAGCACGGCCGGCAACGCCACCATCACCAACAACAGCTTCCTGTATTTCTACAACTCCGGCACGGCCGGCAACGCCACCATCACCAACAACAATTACCTGTCTTTCAATGACGCCAGCACGGCCGGCAGCGCCACCATCACCAACAACAGCGGCCTGCATTTCAGCGGCACCAGCACCGCCGGCAGCGCCACCATTATCAACAACGCCGGTGGCACGGTCGATTTCTCCGGCGGCACCGGCCCGAACGGCGACAACAAGCTCAGCGCCGGCTCGATCGCGGGCGCCGGCAACTATATCCTCGGGGCGAACGAACTGACGGTCGGTTCGAACGATCTTTCGACCGAGGTGAGCGGCGTCATCTTCGGCGCCGGCGGCTCGCTGGTCAAGACCGGCACCGGCACGCTGACGCTGTCGGGCATCAATACTTATACCGGCGGCACCACGATTTCCACCGGCACGCTGCAACTTGGCAATGGCGGCGGGACCGGCTCGATTGCCGGCAATGTCGTCAACAACGGCGTGTTCGCCTTCAACCGCACCGGGACACTGACGCTCGCCGGCGACATCTCGGGCAGCGGCGCTGTCCAGCAGATCGGTGCGGGCACCACCATCCTCACCGGAAACAACACCTACAGCGGCGGCACCACGATTTCCGCCGGCACGCTGCAACTCGGGAATGGCGGCGCGACCGGCTCGATCGTCGGCAACGTCGTCAACGACGGCGTGCTCGCCTTCAACCGCACCGGGACGCTGACGCTTGCCGGCGATATCTCGGGCAGCGGCGCGGTGCAGCAGATCGGTACGGGCACGACGATCCTGACCGGCACGAACAGCTACACAGGGGATACCACCGTTTCCGGCGGCACGCTGCAGTTCGGCGACGGCAGTTCGGGCGGCGGCAATTCTCTTGGCGGCAACCTCACCGTGACCAGCGGCACGCTGGCGATCCAGACTCCGGCGACGCTGAACGTCGCGCAGACGGTGACCTTTGCCGACAACACCGCTTTGTCGATCATCGCCGGCGCGAGCAGCCCGGCGCTGTCCGCCGACCGCGTCGCGATCGGCAACGGCGTCGCCTTCAACATCAGCGGCATCAGCGATGCGAGCCAGCTCGACAAGGTGCTGATCGACACCACGTCGGGGATCAGCGGCGACTTCGCCGCTGTCACCGTCGGCGGCTTCAGCGGCACGGTGGACTATCTCACCGTGTCCACCCACAAATCGGCGGACAGCCTGCAATATCTCGCCAGCTACGGCTTGAGCTGGACCGCCGGCAACGATCTCGCCCATGGAACCTTCACGCTCACCAACACCGCCGACAGCTTCACGGTCGGGACCGCGCTCGCCGACCAGGCGGCGAACGCAGCGACCGGATGGAACGGCACCTCGCTGACCAAGGCCGGCGCGGGCACGCTGATTCTGACGGCGGACAATACTTACAGCGGCGGCACCACGATCAACGCCGGCACGCTGCAGCTCGGCAATGGCGGCACGGCTGGATCGATCCTGGGCGCCGTAACCGTGGGTGCGAGCGGCACGTTCGATGTCGTCAACGCCGATACCAGCGGCATCACCAGCATCTCGAACAGCGGGCACACGTATTTCCGCAACGGCACGAGCGCCGGCAGCGCCACCATCACCAACAACAACTTGGTGCAGTTCAACGACACCAGCACCGCCGGCAGCGCCGCGATCACCAACAACACCGCTACGTTTTTTTATGACGGTTCTTCGGCCGGCAGCGCGACCATCGCCAACTATGCCTCTCTGTACTTCTACAACTCCAGCACGGCCGGCAGCGCCACCGTCACCAACAACGGCTACCTGGGTTTCTACAGCACCAGCACGGCCGGCAGCGCCACCATTACTAACAACAATTACCTGTATTTCACCGGCACCAGCACCGCCGGCAGCGCCGCGATCACCAATAACACCGCTACGCTTTTTTATGACGGTTCTTCGGCCGGCAGCGCGACCATCACCAACTATGCCCTTCTGTACTTCTACAACTCCAGCACGGCCGGCAGCGCAGCGATCACCAACAACGGCAGCCTGGGTTTCTTCAACACCAGCACGGCCGGCAGCGCCACCATCACCAACAACAACAACCTGGGTTTCTACAGCACCAGCATGGCCGGCAGCGCCACCATCACTAACAACAATTACCTGTATTTCAACGACACCAGCACCGCCGGCAACGCCACCATTATCAACAACGCCGGTGGCACGGTCGATTTCTCTGGCAGCATCGGCCCGAACGGCGACAACAAGCTCAGCGCCGGCTCGATCGCGGGCGCCGGCAACTATATCCTCGGCGCCAACGAACTGACGGTCGGCTCGAACGATCTTTCGACAGAGGTGAGCGGCATCATCTCGGGCGTCGGCGGCTCGCTGGTCAAGACCAGCACCGGCACGCTGACGCTGTCGGGCATCAACACCTATACCGGCGCGACCACGGTGAATGGCGGCACCCTGGCGGTGAATAGCGATATCACGGCTTCGAGCGGCGTTACCGTGAACGGCGGCGGCACGCTCGGCGGCACCGGCCAATTGCCGACAACCGTCATCAACAGCGGCGGCACGCTGGCGCCGGGCAATTCGATCGGCACCATCACCGTCAGCGGCAACCTGACCTTCAATGCCGGCAGCTTCTACACCGTCGAAGTCTCGCCGAGTGCCGCCGACCGTACCAATGTCACCGGCACCGCGACCTTGACCGGCGCCACGGTGCAAGCGGTGGCCTTGCCAGGCAGCTTCCGCGCGCAGACCTATACCATCCTGAACGCGACCGGCGGATTCGGCGGCACCCAGTTCGCCGGCATCACCGGCAGCAGCTTCGCCCCCGGCGCCCGCAATCCGCACCTGACCTACGACGCGAACGACGTCTATCTGGTGCTCGATCCCGGCACGCTGCAGCTTTCGCCCGGCGCCAGCGGCAACCAGACCAGTGTCGCCGGCGCCATCAACAATTTCGTCGAGAACGGCGGCACGCCGCCGGCCGGCTTCGACGTGCTGCTGAACATGAGCGGTTCGCAGCAGGCGAACGCGCTCAACCAGGTGTCGGGGCAACCCGGCGCCGGCAGCGCGCAGGCTTCGTTCAACGCCATGCAACAGTTTTTGGGCATGCTCGATCCGCTCGGTGGCGGCAGCACGGACGGCGAGCGCGGCACGAGTGGCGGTGCTGCGGACGGCGGCGCGTTGGGCTACGCCGCCACCGCTCAGGATGGCGCGAGGGTGCGCGAGGCCTACGCCGCAGTGACGCCGCGCGGGGCCAGCGGCGAGGTCATCGACCGGCGCTGGGGCGTGTGGGCCTCCGGCTACGGCGGCGCCAGCACATTGAGCGGCAACGCAGCGACTGGTTCGAGCTCCACCACCAGCCGCATCTACGGCACCGTGGTCGGTGCAGACTATCGTCTCTCGCCGGACACGCTGCTCGGCTTCGCGCTCGGCGGCGCAGGCTTCAACTTCTCGGTGGCGGATGCGCTCGGCGGCGGCCGTGCCGATGTCTTCCAGGCCGGCCTCTATGCCCACCACAATTTTGGGCCCGCCTATGTGTCGGCGGCTCTCGCCTATGGCTGGCAGGACGTCACCACCGATCGCACCGTGACGGTCTCGGGCACCGACAGACTGACCGCGAACTTCAAGGCCAGCACCTCCTCAGGCCGTCTGGAAACGGGCTGGCGGTTCGTCCCGTTGCCTGCGTCTACCTTTGGCGTGACGCCCTACGCGGCCGTGCAGGCCACAACCTTCCACCTGCCCGGTTACGGCGAGACCGCGATCGTCGGCAGCAACCAGTTCGCGCTGTCCTACACCGCGCAGGACACCACCAATATCCGCACCGAGCTCGGCGGGCGCACCGACCAGCGCTTCCTGGTCGACGACGGCGTGCTCACCTTGCGCGGCCGGCTCGCCTGGGCCCACGACACCAACACCAACCGCCTCGTCAGTGCCGCCTTCCAGACGCTGCCGGGCGCGGCCTTCACGGTCAACGGCGCGCGACCTGCCGCAGATTCCGCGCTCGTCAGCGGCCGCGCGGAAATGAAATGGCGAAACGGTCTGTCGCTCGCGGGCACGGTTGAGGGCGAGTTCTCCCGCAGCACGCAGACTTACACGGGGAAAGGCACGGTGCGTTATGAGTGGTAGGTGCGTGCCCGACGGTGCAATTCATGCCGCGCGCGAGGTGCCACGAGTTTTTTTTCGCCAGCGGGGCGATTCAACCAAGCCGCAGTTCGACTTAAGCACCGTCACCGCCGGCAACGCGCCGGCGGCGGTTCTACTGTGCATGGGGTTGTTTTGCGGAAATCGCGTTGCCGGGGTGGCCGCAGCCCCTCACCTTCCTGTCTTCACCTTCGTCCACAGCCGGTTGATGACCCGCTGCGTCGCCGGATCTCGCGCGGTGATGACGAACAGTTTTGCCAGCGTGGCGTCGTCCGGATAGATGTTCTTGTCGTTCAGGATTTTCGGATCGACCAGCTTCTGGCTGGCGAGGTTGCCGTTGGCGTAGGACAAAAAGTCCGAGTTCTTGGCGGCGACGTCCGGGCGATAGAGATAGTTGATCAGCTCGTAGGCCTCTTTGACGTTCTTGGCATCCGCGGGGATCGCGAGATTGTCGAAGAACATCTGCGCGCCCTCTTTCGGGATCGCGTAGCCGATCTCGATGCCGCTGCCATTGTCTTTCTTGGCTTCCGCGGCACGAGCGCGGGCCTGCATGATGTCGCCGGACCAGCCGACCACGAAGCAGATCTCGCCGGTGGCGAGCGCGCTCAGATATTCGGACGAATGAAATTTCCGCACGGACGGGCGGACTTTTGCGACGGCGTCGGCGGCCTTCTCCAGGTCGGCCTGCTTGGTCGAATTCGGATCGAGCCCGAGATAGTTCAGCGCCGCCGGAAAGATGTCGTCGGCGGAGTCGAGCATGTGGACGCCACAGTCTTTGAACTTGGCCAGGTTCTCCGGCTTGAAGACGATGTCCCAGCTGTCGATCTTGGCGTCGGGCCCAAGGATCTGCTTCACCTTGGCGACGTTGTAGCCGATGCCGGTCGTGCCCCACATGTAGTTCGCGGCAAAATCGTTGCCGGGATCGTAGGTCGAAAGATTCTTGGTCACCATCGACCAGGCGTTGGCCAAATTCGGCAGCTTCGACTTGTCGAGCTTCTGGAAGATGTTCGCCTTGATCTGGCGCTGCAGGAAATAGGCGGTGGGCACCACGACGTCGTAGCCGGACTTGCCGGCCATCAGGCGCGTCTCCAGCGTCTCGTTGGCATCGAACGTGTCGTAGACGACCTTGATGCCGGTCTCCTTGGTGAAGGCCTCAAGGACGTCGGGCGCCATGTAGTTCGACCAATTGTAGAAGTTGACGACCCGCTCCTCGGCCCCCGCTCCTTGCGAGAGGAACGTCAGCGCTGCGGCGATTGCAAAACCAAGGCAAGCCCTGAAACGGCTGACGTTCGTCATCGTCCCTACCTCTTGCGTCCGCGCACCGCGTCCGACAGCCGCTCCAGCGCGGTGTCGAGCGTCTGGTCCTTCTTGGCGAAGCAGAAGCGGACCACCGAGGTCACCGGATCCTGTTCGTAGAACGCCGAGACCGGGATCGCGGCGACCTTGTAGTCTTTCACGATCCGCCAGCAGAAATCGGCATCGCTCTCGTTGAGCCCGAGCGGCGACAGGTCGACGGTGAGGAAGTAGGTGCCCTGCGACTTCAGCACAGGAAAGCCGAGGCTCTCGAGCCCCTTGGTCAGGCGGTCCCTGCTTCGCGTCAGATCCTGGCGCATCGACAGGAAGTACTCGTCGGGCTTGCCGAGGCCGTAGGCGACGGCGGCCTGGAGGTTCGGCGCGGTCGTGAAGGTCAGGAACTGGTGCACCTTGGCGGCGACGCGCAAGAGCGGCGGTGCGGCGCAGACGAAGCCGATCTTCCAGCCCGTCAGCGAGAAGATCTTGCCCGCCGAGCCGACCTTGATGGTGCGGTCGCGCATGCCGGGAATGGTAATCAGCGGGATGTGCTTGTGCTCGCAGAAGGTGACGTGCTCCCAGACCTCGTCGCAGATCGCGATGACGTCGAACTCCTGGCAGTAGCGCGCCAGCAGCTCAAGGTCCTCGCGCGGATAGACCACCGCGGAGGGATTCAGGGGGTTGTTGAACAGCACCGCCTTGGTCTTTGAATTGAAGACGCTTTTCAGCATGTCCTCATTCAGCCGCCAGTGCGGCGGCTCGAGCCGCACCAGGCGCGGAATGCCGCCGGCCTGGCGGATGATCGGCAGATAGGAATCATAGACCGGCTGGAAGCAGACCACCTCGTCGCCGGGCTGCACCACCGACAGGATCGCCGAGGTCAGCGCCTCGGTGCCGCCGGAGGTCACCATCACCTCGCTCATCGGATCGAGCTTGAGGCCGTGCCAATGGCCGTAATGGGTCGCGATCGCCTGGCGCAGCTCCGGGATGCCCATCATCGACGGATACTGGTTGTAGCCGTTGAGCGAGGCGTCGGCGGCTGCGCGGCGGATGTCCTCAGGGCCTGGATCATCAGGGAAGCCCTGGCCGAGATTGATGGCGTTGTTGTCGCGCGCGGCCTGCGACATCGCCTCGAAGATGGTGACGGGAAGGTCGGCGAAGACCTTGTTCAGCGAAGAGCTCTTGGTCATCGCGACGTTAGCCGCCAACCTTGCTGGGGAGACCCGCCGCCTTCCAGCCCAGCATGCCGCCGGCCAGATGCTTGTCGTAAGGCAGGCCCGCGGCCTGGGCGGCGAGCGAGGCGGTCACCGAGCGCTTGCCCGAGCGGCAGGCGAACACGACCTCCTTGCCTTGCGGATCGGGGATCGCCTTGGGTTCGAAGGTCGAGAGCGGCACGACGACACCGTAAGGGTAAGCCTCGGCCTCGACCTCGTTCGGCTCACGGACGTCGACGAGCAGATAGCGGCCCTCCGCAACACCCTTGGAAACCTCCTCGGGGGTCAGATCCTGTACTTGATTTGCCACATCATCCTCCAACGTCGCGGGGCGCTTGCCGGGGCGATCCCGGCCGGCGGGCAACCTCGCCTCTCGGCATGCGAAAATCAAGCGCTACAAAGGCTTGAGCTGCCTTGCGCAAGTTAAAGCTAAATCGCAGCGACTTGAAGCGCGCTTTGAATCCGGCGCTAGATCGTGGCCTTAAATCGTCACCTGCGTGCCGACCTCGACGACGCGGCCGCTCGGGATCTGGAAATAGTCGGTGGCATCGTTGGCGGAGCGGCTGAGCGAGATGAACAGCCTGTCCTGCCAGCGCGGCATGCCGGAATGGGCGGCGGGCTTGAGCGCCCTCCGCGACAGGAAGAACGAGGTCGACATGATGTCGAACTGCCAGCCGAGCTTGCGGGCGATGGCGAGCGCCTTCGGCACGTTGGGCGATTCCATGAAGCCGAACTTCAGCGTCACCTTGGAGAAGGTCGGGCTGATCTGCTCCAGCTTCACGCGCTCGGCCGGATCGATGCGCGGGGTCTGCGCGGTCTCGATGGTGAGAATGACATTCTTCTCGTGAAGCACTTTGTAGTGTTTCAGACTATGCATCAGCGCAGTCGGCGCGCTCAGGGGATCGCTGGTCAGAAACACGGCGGTGCCGGGCACCCGCTGCGGCGGCCGCTTCTCCAGCATCGCCACGAGGTCGGCGAGCGGGAATTCGAGCTTGCGCGACTTCTCGAACAAGAGCCGGCTGCCGCGCCGCCATGTGTACATCAGGAGGATCATGAGGGCGCCGAGCGCGAGCGGCACCCAGCCGCCCTCGAACACCTTGAGCAGATTGGCGGCGAGGAAGGTCAGGTCAAGGAACAGGAACGGCGCGATCAGGGCGGCCGCCCACAGCGGCGACCACTTCCAGGCCTTCCAGATCACGACAAAGCCCATCATCCCCGTGACGACCATCGTCCCGGTCACGGAGATACCGTAGGCGGACGCCAGCGCACTGGAGGAGCGGAACAGCAGCACCATCATGATCACCGCAACCAGCAGCAGCTGGTTGATGCGCGGGATGAAGATCTGGCCGGAATGGGCTTCAGAGGTATGGCGAATTTCGAATCGGGGCAGCAGCCCAAGCTGGATCGCCTGCCGTGTCAGCGAATAGGCGCCGGTGATGACGGCCTGGCTCGCGATGACGGTGGCGGCGGTGGCCAGCACGACCATGCTGCCGCGGATGATGCCTTGCGGGAAGAGCTGGAAGAACGGGCTCTCGATCGCGCCTGGATCGCCGAGCACGAGAGCGCCCTGCCCCAGATAGTTCAGCGCCAGCGACGGCAGCACGATGAACAGCCAGGCGGCCTGGATCGGCCGCTTGCCGAAATGGCCGAGATCGGCATAAAGCGCCTCGGCGCCGGTGACGGCCAGGAACACCGCACCAAGCGTCACGAAGCCGATGATGCCGTGGTGGAACATGAAGGACACGGCGTAGAACGGATTCAGCGCGAACAGCACCTGCGGCTGCGCGATGATCGGATGGATCGCCGCGACCGCGATCACCGCGAACCAGACGCACATCACGGGCCCGAAGAACGCCGCAACGCGGGCGGTGCCGCGCGATTGCACGGCAAACAGGAACACCAGGATCACCACCGTCAGCGGAACGATGTAGGGCTCGAACCGCAGCGTGACGTCCTTCATGCCTTCCAGGGCCGACAGCACCGAGACCGCCGGCGTGATCACGGCATCGCCGTAGAACAACGCGCCGGAGATGATGCCGAGCAGGACGATGGTCGCCCCGCCGGTGCCGACCGCACGCTGGGCCAGCGCCATCAAGGCCAGTGTGCCGCCCTCGCCGTTGTTGTCGGCGCGGAGCAGGATCACGACGTATTTGAGCGTCACCACGACGATCAGCGCCCACAGGATCAGGGACACCACGCCGAGGACAGCCGCCGAGGTCGGCGCGCCTTCCGCGCCAGAGGCCGCCATTACCGCCTCGCGGAACGCGTAGAGCGGGCTGGTACCGATGTCGCCATAGACCACGCCGATGCTGCCGAGCGTCAGCGCACCGAAACCGGCGGTTGTGTGGGCATCGCCACGCCCATTGGCCGCCACCGTTTCCGGGGCGGGAACTGCTACGTCACTTGTCATGGGAGAGCCTGGTGGCCTCTAAAAATGCTTCACTGCACAACGGCGGAGGAGCGCGCGCGGCTTATAGTCCTGCGCTGATGGCATAGCCTAGCCCGATTTTGGGCCCTTGGCATGCAAATCCGCATGGGTCCGCAATTGCGTCCCGATGGAAGGTTCAAATGGTGACCTGGGTTCCGACTTCAACCACCCGCCCGGTCGGAATCTGGAAATAGTCGGTGGCGTCGTTGGCCGAGCGGCTGAGCGCGATGAACAGGTGGTCCTGCCAGAGCGGCATGCCCGACTGCGCCGACGCCTTCAGCGAGCGCCGCGACACGAAGAACGACGTCGACATGATGTCGAACTGCCAGCCCTGCTTGCGCGCGATCGCGAGCGCCTTGGGCACGTTCGGCTGCTCCATGAAGCCGAAGCGCAGCCGGACCTTGGAGAACTTCTCGCTGATCTTCTCCATCTTGAAGCGCTCGGAGAGATCGACCCGCGGCGTGTGCGCGGTCTCGATGGTCAGGATCACGTTGTGCTCGTGCAGCACCTTGTTGTGCTTGAGATTATGCAACAGCGCAGTTGGCACGAAGGCGGGATCGCTGGTCAGGAACACCGCCGTGCCCTTGACGATGTGCGGCGGACGCTTCTCCAGGCTGCGGATCAGATCGTCCAGCGGCACCTCGATCCGGCGCGTTTTCTGGATCAGGATCCCCGAGCCGCGCCGCCAGGTCCAGATCGTCCCCGCCATTGTAGCGCCGAACAGCAGCGGCACCCAGGCGCCTTCGAGCAGCTTCAGCAGGTTGGCGCTGAAGAAGGTCATGTCGACCATCACGAAGGGCAGGATCACGACCGCCGCGGTCGCAGCTTTCCAGTTCCACAATTTCCAGATCACCACGAAGCCCATGATGCCGTCCGCGACCATGGTGGTGGAGACCGCGATGCCGTAGGCCGAAGCCAGATTGCTGGGCGTGTGGAACAACAGCACCAGCAGCATCACGCCGATCAGGAGCAGCCGGTTGACACGCGGCAAATAGATCTGGCCGGCATGGGTTTCGGAGGTGTAGCGCACCTCGAAGCGCGGCAGAAGGCCGAGCTGCACCGCCTGATAGACCAGCGAATAGGCGCCGGTGATCACCGCCTGGCTGGCGATGACGGTGGCTGCGGTTGCAAGCCCGACCAGCGGCAGCACCAGATGCTCGGGCACCATGCGATAGAAGGAATGCTCGATCGCGCTTGGATCGGACAACACCAGTGCGCCCTGCCCGAAATAATTGATCAGCAGCGACGGCAGCACGAAAAACATCCAGGCCGACTGGATCGGCTTGCGGCCGAAATGGCCGAGGTCGGCATAGAGCGCCTCGCCACCGGTTACGGCGAGGAAGACCGCGCCGAGCGTCACCAGGCCGATCGTGCCGTGCGATAGCAGGAATTGGAACGCATAGTAAGGATTGATCGCAGCCAGCACCGACGGATCGTCGGCGATGTGAATAACGCCCAGCACCGCCAGGACAGTGAACCAGATGACCATCACCGGCCCGAAGGCCGAGGCCACCAGCGCGGTCCCCTTGCTCTGGACCGCGAACAGCAGCACCAGGATCAGCACCGTAAGCGGCACGACATAGTGCTCGAACGCCGGCGTCGCGAGCTTGAGGCCGTCGACCGCCGATAGCACCGAGATCGCCGGCGTGATCATGGAATCGCCGATGAACATGGAGGCGCCGACCACACCGAGCGCGAGCAGGAACCAGCTCCGCCGTCCGAGCGCGCGCTGGCCCAGCGCCATCAGCGAGAGCGTGCCACCCTCCCCGTTATTGTCGGCGCGCAGCAGCAGCAGGACGTATTTGGCGGTGACGACGATCAGCAGGGCCCACAGGATCAGCGAGAGTACGCCGAGCACCATGATCCGCGTCACCGGCTCGCCATGGGCGGCGCCCCTGACCGCCTCGTGGAACGCGTAGAGCGGTGAGGTGCCGATGTCGCCGAAAACGACACCGATGCTCCCGAGCGTGAGGGACCAAAAGCCCGAGGTGACCGGCCCTTCCTGGGTCTCGGTCGATGTGATGCTCGCCGTCATGAGGGTGGAAAACGCTTCGTCCCTGGAATTGATCCGGCGCCTTTTGACGCTTTCGCTGCGCCTGTCAATCGGCCCGCTACCATAGCAGACGCCGAGCGAGATGCTGTAATGGCGCGGCCACGTTCGTTGCCTTCACGACGAACAGCCTCAGGTAAAATGGTAGCGCAAGAGGCTCAGGGCTTCAAATTCGGCGGCAGCGGCGGATCTTCACGCATCAAGGTGATGGTCACGCGGCGGTTCGCGGCCAGCGACGGATCGTCCGGGAACAGCGGCTGCGTGTCCGCCTTGCCGGAGACAGCGAAGATGTGCGCCGGCGGCAGGCCCTCGCGCTCGAGGATCTGGCGCACCGCATTGGCGCGGTCGGCCGACAGGTCGAAGGCGCCGTAGTCACTGCGGGTCGGCACGAAGCCGGCCGCGGTGTGGCCGGCGATAGAGACGCGCAAGGGGGTCGCCTTAAGCGGGACCGCGAGCTTCTCGATCAGGCGGCGGGTGCGGTCGTAGGGGACCTTGGAGCCGTCAGCGAACATCGAGCGGCCGTCCTGATCGACGATCTCGAGGTTGAGACCCTGCTTGGTCTCCTCGAACATGATGTGCTTGGACATCTCGGTCAGTTCAGGCATGTCCTGCAACGCCTGGCGCAGCGAGGCGGCTGCGAGCGCAAAATTGCGATCGATCTTGATCTTGGCGCCGGACGTCTTGTCGCGATCCTCCTGATCCGGTGTCGGCGTATTGGAGGACTCCTCAGGCTGGATGTGGTCGACGTTCTTCAGCCGCGCGCGAGTCGGCAGGCCGTCGGATTCGATGATGCCGGCGTAGCGCGCTTCACTCTGCACGCCGAAGGCCTCGCGCATGGAGCCTGCGACGATCTTCAGCTTGTTGGCGTCCTGGGTGGAGAATGCGACCAGCATCACGAAAAACGCGAGCAGCAAGGCCATCAGATCGGCGAACGTCACGAACCAGCCGTGGCCGCCGTGTGCGTCTTCGCGTTTTTTCTTTGCCATCGGTCAGATCCCGGCGTCCGGCGTTACGCCGGAACCGGCTCGCCTTCGGCGTGGCGGTGCTTCTCGGGCAGATAGGCCAGCAGCATTTCGCGCACCAAAGTCGGGCTCTTGGAGTCGCGGATCATGAGGATGCCGTCGATGATCAGCGTGCGATTGGTTTCCTCGTCGATCAGCTTGCCATGCAGCTTGTCGGCGATCGGCAGGCAGAGCAGGTTCGCGACCAACGCACCATAGAGCGTTGCCAGCAGTGCGGTCGCCATGAACGGGCCGAGCTTCGAAGGATCCGACATGTTCGAAAACATCTGCACCATGCCGATCAGCGTCCCGATCATGCCGAATGCAGGCGCGCAGTCGCCGACGGCGCGGTAGATCTTGCTGCCTTCGTTGAGATGCAACAGGAAATTGTCGCGGTCGCGTTCCATATTGTCCCTGATAAAATCGAGGTCGTAGCCGTCGGCGACGTAGCGGATGCCCTTGGCGAGGAAGGGCTCGTCGGTCTCGACCTTTTCCAGGCCGACCGGGCCCTGCTTGCGGGCGATCTCGGCGATGCGGGCGAGCTCGTCGACCAGGTCGTGTGCCGACAGCCGGCTCATCGTGAAGGCGAACTTCATGCCAAGTGGCAGACCGTGCGCCAGCACCGAGAGCGGAAAGCGGATCATGGTCGCTGCGGCCGATCCGCCGAAGATGATGATCGCCGCATGATCGCTGATGAACATGTGCAGATCGCCGCCCAGAAACACCATCGTCGCGATGACGATCATGCCCGCCACGAGGCCGGCGCCCGTCATAATATCCATGGGAGTCTCCAAAGCGAACGCAACAACGGCCGTCCTGGCCGGTGGCGCGGTCCAACCCCGAACCGCATCGGAAACCCTAGAGCGGCGCCCTTAAAGCCGCGTAAAGGTTAAGTTCAGCCGGTGCGACGGTGCGGCGCGGAGCGCCGAAAGGATGGCGGCTTTGCCATTCTGCGACGTCAATCTCAACGCTTTGCTAACCATAAATGAGGCGGTCAGGACGACAGTCCCGTCAGCTCCAGGCTGAGCGCGCGCAGGCGACTGCGCGCATCGGCATCATAGGCCTGCGGATTGGCGCGCGCCTCGTTCATGCCGTTGAAGAACAGGCCGCTCTCGCCCGCGACGTCGTCGCCTTCGACGAGATGCAGGATTGCAGCACCACCCTGCTCCACCGTCGACATCGGCGTGATGCCGCCGGCGCGCACCATAGTGGTGTTCATGTAGGTCGCCGGATGCAACGAATTCGCGGTGATGCCGGCGTCCTTGAGCTCGGCCGCGAGATCGATCGTAAACATGATCTGCGACAGTTTGCTCTGCGCATAGGCGCGCGAGCCGCTGTAGCCCTTCGTGATCATGACGTCGTCAAAATCGATCGGATGCTGGCCGAGCGACGCGACATTGACGATGCGCGAGGGCGCGGCGGCCTTCAGCAACGGCAGCAGCAGACGAGCGAGCAGGAAGCCCGAGAGATAGTTCACGGCAAAGCGCAATTCGTGACCGTCGCGGCTCTCCTGGCGCTGCGGCCCGTCGCTCTGCGAGCCGATGCCGGCATTGCTGACGAAAACATCGAGGCGTTGATGATCCCGCGTCACGGCCGCGGCGAGCTCGCGCGTGCCAGCCATCGACGACAGATCAGCCTGATAGAAGGTCGGCGCCATGTGGCCGGCCTTCACGATCTCGTCGATCAGCGCTTTTGCCCGCGCCGCGTCGCGACCGTGGATCAGAACCTTCGCGCCTTCGCCGGCAAGGCGGGTTGCAACATAGCGTCCGACGCCATCGGTCGAACCGGTGATCAGCACAGTCTTGCCGGCCATGTCCATGGCGTCACTCCGTCGATTTGGAAGCGAACTGCATCTACGTTGTCGTTCCACCTCTCCCCTCCGGGGTCCCTTCGGGGGAGAGGTGTAGGAAACCTCAGTGGATCTCCGCCGAGCGCTTCAGCGCGGCCTTGAGCTTCTCCAGCGAGAAGTCCGGGCTGCGTGCGATCTCGAGGATTGGCGTCTCGCGGCGGCCGCAGAGCTCGGCGGCCTCGGGGAGCTTCGCGGCGATGTCGAGCGGGATCACGATGGCGCCATGCTGGTCGGCGTGGATCAGATCGTCGGACTTCACGGTCATGCCCGCCACGCGCACCTCGCCACCAAAGCTCTCGGCATGCACCCAGGCATGCGACGGGCCGATCGAGCCAGCCAGCGCCTGGAAGCCTGGGGCCCATTGCGGGATGTCGCGGATCGAGCCGTCGGTGATGACGCCGAGGCAACCGAGCGCCTTGTGCACGTTGCTCTGCACCTCGCCCCAGAACGCGCCGTAGCCGACGTCGGGACCGTCGATGTCCTGGATCACCGAGATGCGCGGACCGTGGCCGGTGCCGACATATTCGTAATATTCGATGCGGCGCTTCGACTGTTCTTCGGCCGGCAGCGACGATTTCAACACCGAGCGGATCGCGACGGTGCGGGCGTAGCCCACGATCGGCGGCAGATCCGGGAACGGGCAGACCAGCTGCTTGGTGGTGTAGCCGATCAGGCGGCGCTCGGGCGCGACGATCTCCATGGCGTTGCAGATCGTCGGCGTGTCATAGCGGCCCAGTGCTTCGAGGACGGAAGCGGGCAGCGGCCTGGTCGCAGAATTCGTCACGGCGTTCTCTCCCAGATTGGCGGCCGCTGTTGGCGCGGTGCCGCCGGCACAGGGCGATATAGCCGAGATCGGGCCTCAACCCAACTCAGGCGCTCTCATGGCAGATATCCGCGTGCGCTCGCTCAGTGCAGCCGTCCGGGCCGGTCGTCGTCATCGTGCGGCGGCTCGGCCAGGTTTGCCAACGTCGGTGCAGACGGCGGCGACGGCACCTCGCCGCCTGCAGGCACTGTCGCTTCCGTCGCGCGGGCCTGATCGCGGTAGGATTTGTAGCCGAGCGGCAAGGCGAGCAGATAGAGCACCGTGCCGATCGAGAGCACGTGCCAGGGATAGGCGATCAGGATCGCGATGAAGACGATCACCGCGACGAAGGCCGGCAGCACGAGCTCGGGCGGCACGCGCATCCGCTTGGTCTTGCCGGAGAACACCGGTAGCCGCGAGACCATCAGGAAGGCGATCAGCAGCGTATAGGCCGCCGTCACCGCCGCGGGCGCGCGGCCAAGCTCGAGGAAGGCGACGTAGATCGGCAGCAACACGGTAATGGCGCCGGCCGGCGCCGGCACGCCGGTGAAGAAATTGGCGGCGAAAGCCGGCTTGTTCGGATCGTCCATGGTGGCGTTGAAGCGCGCGAGCCGCAAGCCGCCGGAGATCGCAAACACCATGGCGGCGATCCAGCCGGCATTGCCGAGCTCGTGCAGCTGCCAGAAGTACAGCATCAGGCCGGGGGCGACGCCGAAATTGACGAAGTCGGCGAGGCTGTCGAGCTCGGCGCCGAACTTCGACTGGCCCTTGATCAGGCGCGCGACGCGGCCGTCGATGCCGTCGAGCGCGGCCGCGAACACGATGGCGTAGACGGCGAGCGACATCCGCCCCTCGATCGACAGCCGGATCGAGGTCAGGCCGGCGCAGATCGCCAGCAGCGTGATGACGTTGGGCACCAGCATCCGCACCGGGATCGGGCGGAACCGCCGGCGGCGAATATCGGGATCTCTATAATCGTAGGGCGTCATTGGCGCGTCCTCACCTGCAGGCGAGATATAGCAAGCCGTGTTCCCCTCCGCCATTGCGGCGGAAGGCCCCCGACACCGGCTTCTTGGTCAATTGGCACGATAGGTGCGGCTGGGATCGTCTCCCGTGAGGTCGGCCAGGATGGTCTCGCCGGCGATCGCGGTCTGCCCTTCCGAGACCAGCGCCTTGGTCCCAACAGGCAGGTAGACGTCGAGACGCGAGCCGAACCGGATCAGGCCGAACCGCTCACCGGCGCCGACCACCTGCCCTTCCTTGACAAAGCAGACGACGCGTTTTGCGACGAGGCCTGCGATCTGGATCACGCCGATGCGGCCCTGCGGCGTCGAGATGACAAGCGAATTGCGCTCGTTGTCCTCGCTCGCCTTGTCGAGTTCGGCATTGATGAACAGGCCGGGCCGATAGGCAATGCGGTCCACCCTGCCCGCGATCGGGCTCCGGTTCACATGGCAGTTGAACACGCTCATGAACACCGAGATGCGCGGCAGCGGCCGGTCGCCGAGCCCGAGCTCGGCCGGAGGCAGCGCCATGGTGATCATCGAGACGCGGCCGTCGGCAGGCGACACCACGAGCCCGTCGCGCACCGGCGTGACCCGCACGGGATCGCGGAAGAACAGCGCACACCACACGGTGATAATGGTGCCGATCCACCCGAGCGGCGACCACAGCCAGAACAGGATGAGGCTGGCCAGCGCAAAGCCGCCGATGAAGGGATAACCCTCCTTGTGGATCGGCGGGATCTGACGCTGGATCGAATCGAGAATGGACATCGCTATCTGCCGCTCAGGGGTGATGGCGCGGGTCGTCTCGCGCTCCGGGGTTGTTTAGGCCAGAGTTGGGACCGGAGACAAGCTCACTCCGCGGCCGCTTGCGCCGTGAGGGCGTCCTCGACCGGGGGCGGCTCCCGATTGGGCGCCTCGCTCCTGTCGGCCATCCGGGCCAGTTTCTCGCGTGCGGCCTCGGCTTCACGCTGCCTGTTCCACATGCTGGCGTAGAGACCGCCCTGCGCGAGCAGGCTGGCATGGGTGCCGCGCTCGGCGATGCGGCCCTGGTCCAGCACGATGATCTCGTCGGCGCCAACGATGGTCGAGAGGCGATGCGCGATCACCAGCGAGGTGCGGTTCTTCGCTACGCGGTCGAGCGCGCCCTGGATCTCGTGCTCGGTGTGCGTGTCGAGCGCCGAGGTCGCCTCGTCCAGCACCAGGATCGGCGGCGCCTTCAACACGGTGCGCGCGATCGCGACGCGCTGCTTCTCGCCACCCGATAGCTTCAGGCCGCGTTCGCCGACCTGGGTCTCGTAGCCCATCGGTGCCATGCGGATGAAATGGTCGATCTGCGCCAGCCGCGCCGCCTCCTCGACCTCGGCATCGCCAGCGTCCCAGCGGCCATAGCGGATGTTGTAGCGAATGGTGTCGTTGAACAGCACCGTGTCCTGCGGCACCATGCCGATCGAGGCCCGCAAGCTCGCCTGCGTGACCTCGCGGATGTCCTGGCCGTCGATCAGGATCTTGCCGCCGGAGACGTCATAGAGGCGGAACAGCAGCCGCGAAATGGTCGACTTGCCCGCGCCGGACGGGCCGACGATCGCGACCGTCTTGCCGGCGGGCACCTCGAAGCTGATGCCTTTGAGGATCGGCCGCGCCGGCTCATAGGCAAAGCGCACATCCTCGAAGCGCACGTTACCGGCGGAGACGACCAACGGCTGCGCACCGGGCTCATCCTTGATCTCGGCCTCGCGACCGATCACGCCGAACATCTTCTCGATGTCGATGATCGCCTGCTTGATCTCGCGATAGACCATGCCCATGAAGTTCAGCGGCTGATAGAGCTGGATCATCATGGCGTTGACCAGCACGAAATCGCCGACCGTGTTGGTGCCGTTGCGCACGCCGATGGCGCACATCAGCATGGTCGCGGTCAGGCCCAGCGTAAAGATCACGGCCTGGCCGGTGTTGAGCACCGCGAGCGAGGTGTAGGTGTGAACGCTCGCCTCCTCGTAGCGCGCGACCGACTTGTCGTAGCGCTGCGCCTCACGGGCCTCGGCGCTGAAATATTTGACGGTCTCGTAGTTGAGCAGCGAGTCGATCGCCTTGGTGTTCGCCTCGGTGTCGGAATCATTCATCTTGCGGCGGATGCCGATCCGCCATTCGGTCGCGATGTAGGTATAGTACATGTAGACCGCGACCGTGATCAGCGTTGCCGCCACGTACCGCCAGTCGAACTGCCACAGCAGCACCGCCATCAGCAGTGAGACCTCGACGATGGTCGGGATCAGCTGCAGGATCACCATGCGCACGATGACCTCGATACCCTCGCGGCCGCGCTCGAGCACCCGCGTCAGGCCGCCGGTCTTGCGCTCCAAGTGAAAGCGCAGCGACAGCTCGTGCATGTGGACGAAGGTAATGGTCGCGAGCTTGCGCACCGCATGCATGGCGACGCGCGCAAAGATGCCGTCGCGCCATTGCGTCAGCACCGCCATCACGATGCGCATCACGCCGTAACTCGCGGTCAGGAGCAGGGGCGAAGCGACCACCCAGAGGTGCCAATTGTCGGCCTGCACCGGCGCGGTGTTGGCGCCGGTGAGCGCGTCGGTCGCCCATTTGAAGCTGAACGGCACCGTCAGCGTGATCAGCTTGGCGGCGAGCAGCAGCACCATCGACCAGACCACGCGCATCTTCAGGTCGACGCGGTCGCCCGGCCAGATATAGGGCCACAGATGTGCCAGCGTGCCCATCAGGGTGGCCCGCTCCAGCGGTCCGCCTGCAGGCTCTGGCACGTCAGGGACGTCTGGCAAATGAGGTGGGCTCATCAAGAAACCTGGAGGCCCGCCGGATGCGAGCGCGGTGCGATTTGCGATTTTCGCTCGTCATATAGAAGCTTCCGGGGGCAAGCGCACCCCGCCAGATGGCGAATCTTCGATTGTTTGTCGCCATTTACCGGTAGATTTCCGGGTCATCCGAATCACCGATGGGGCTTGACGCCCCTTCGCTGCAATGCATCATGGTGCCAATGAGCACGATCAAAACCGTCTGTGTCTATTGCGGCTCCGGTCCCGGAACCAATCCCCACTTCACCGAAGGCGCCAAGGCATTCGGCAAGGCGCTCGCCGACAACAACATCCGCCTGGTCTATGGCGGCGGCTCGCTTGGCCTGATGGGCTCGGTCGCGACCTCCGTGCTCGATCACGGCGGCACCGTCACCGGCATCATTCCTGAATTCCTCCGGAAGCGCGAGAATGCGCTGACCCGCGTGCAGGAAATGATCGTCACCCCTGACATGCACGAACGCAAGCGGCTGATGTTCGAGCGCTCCGACGCCTTCGTGGCGCTGCCGGGCGGCGTTGGTACGCTGGAGGAGCTGGTTGAGCAATTGACCTGGAAGCAGCTCGGCCGTCACGCCAAGCCCGTGCTGCTCGCCAACATCGACAATTTCTGGGAGCCGCTGTTCTCGCTGCTGTCGCATATGCGCCAGACCGAGTTCATCCGCGCCGGCCTTTCGATCGATATTCTCAAGGCCGATCGCGTCGAGGACATCTTGCCGAAGCTGAAATCGGCCGTGGCCCAGATCGCCGAGGCGGAAAAGCAGCTCGCCCCGGACGTCGCGCGCAAGCTGTAATCACTCCTGCGGAAACGTCACCGCCTCGATTCGGTTGCCGTCGGGATCGACGACGAAGGCCGCGTAGTAACGCACGCGGTCATGCGGGCGGATGCCCGGCGCGCCATCGGATGCGCCGCCGGTCGCAAGCGCGGCAGCGTGGAATGCATCGACCTCGGCCGTTGTCTTCGCCCGCAGGCAGATGTGTACGCCGCTCTCCGGTGGCACAGGCGGCATGGCCTCGCGCAGATTGATCCAGAATTCGGGATAGGCCTTGCCGAAGCCGACCGTGCGCGGTCGCGTCACGAGGCGGGTGAGGCCGAGGGCGGCGAGCGTGGTTTCATAGAACTTTGCGGCGCGTTCGAGCTCGCTGACGCCGACGGAGATGTGGTCGATCATTTAGCGCTCCCCTCTATCCTCCTCGTCATTGCGAGGAGCGAAGCGACGAAGCACTCCAGACTGTTACCCCGGAAAGATTCTGGATTGCTTCGCTTCGCTCGCAATGACGGTGCTTGTGACTACACCGTCGCCTACGCCGGCGCGCCCGACTTCACGAGCTTGTAGATTACCGAATCCATCAGCGCCTGGAACGAGGCGTCGATGATGTTCGGAGACACGCCGACCGTGGTCCAGCGATCGCCATTCTCATCCTCGCTCTCGATCAGCACGCGCGTCACCGCGCCGGTGCCGCCATTGAGGATACGCACGCGGTAATCGATCAGCGTCAGGCCCTCGATGTACTTCTGGTACTTGCCGAGGTCCTTGCGCAGCGCCACGTCGAGCGCGTTGACGGGGCCGTTGCCTTCGGCTGCCGAGATCAGATGCTCGCCGGCGACGTCGACCTTCACCACGGCCAAAGCAACGGTAACGCGCTCACCAAGGGCGTTGTAGCGCTGCTCGACATTGACGTCGAACTGCGCGACCTCGAAATAATGCGGCACCTTGCCGAGCGTGCGCCGCGCCAGCAGATCGAACGAGGCGTTGGCGGATTCGTAGGCGTAGCCGGCTGCCTCACGCTCCTTCAACTCCTCGACTAGCCGCGTCAACTTCGGATCGCTCTTCTCATAGGCGATACCGGCGCGGTCGAGCTCGGCCATGACGTTGGAGCGGCCGGCCTGGTCGGACACCAGCACCTTGCGGTGATTGCCGACGGTCTCCGGCAACACATGCTCGTAAGTCTGCGGGTCCTTCATCACGGCGGAGGCGTGAATGCCGGTCTTGGTGACGAAGGCGCTCTCGCCGACATAAGCGGCATGGCGGTTCGGAACGCGGTTGAGCATGTCGTCGAGCGTGCGCGAGACTCTGACGAGGGTCGCGAGCCTCTCTGGCGTGACGCTGATATCGAAGGCGTCCGAAAACTCCTTCTTCAATTTCAGCGTCGGGATCAGCGAGCAGAGGTTGGCGTTGCCGCAGCGCTCGCCCAACCCGTTCAGCGTGCCCTGGATCTGCCGCGCGCCGGCGCGAACCGCGGCCAGCGAATTCGCCACCGCCTGCTCGGTATCGTTATGGGCGTGGATGCCGACATGATCGCCGGGAATGTGCTTTGTCACCTCGGTGACGATGGCCTCGACCTCGTTCGGCATGGTGCCGCCATTGGTGTCGCACAGCACCACCCAGCGTGCACCGGCCTCATAGGCGGCCTTGGCGCAGGCGAGCGCAAAGCTCGCATCTTCCTTGTAGCCGTCGAAAAAATGCTCGCAGTCGAGCATGACCTCGCGGCCGACGGCCTTTGCGGCTGCGACGCTGTCGCGGATCGAGGCGAGGTTTTCTTCTTTCGTCGTCTCCAGCGCGACGCGCACCTGATAGGCGGAGGACTTTGCCACGAAGCAGATCGCGTCCGCCTTCGCTTCCAGAAGCCCGGCGACACCGGGATCGTTGGAGACCGAGCGCCCTGCCCGCCGCGTCATGCCGAAGGCGGTGAAGCGCGCATGGTTGAGCTTCGGCTTGCTGCCGAAAAATTCGGTGTCGAGCGGATTGGCGCCGGGATAGCCGCCCTCGACATAGTCGATGCCGAGCTCGTCGAGCATCCCGGCGATGACTTGCTTGTCGGTCAGCGTGAAGTCGACGCCGTTGGTCTGCGCGCCGTCGCGCAGCGTGGTGTCGAACAGATAAAGGCGCTCCTTGCTCATGGCTGCGCTCCGAGCGTCTTCTTCATGGTGGTGTTGGCGAGCCACTCATCGTTGATAGTGACGCTGTTGCGCTGCTGGGCAGTGTAGCCGCGCTTGGCGAAGAAATTTTGCGCGGTGTCGCTGGCATCGACCGTGAGCGCCGCAGCGCCACGGCCGCCCGCGAGCTTCTCGAGCGCATCGACGAGCATGGTCGCGATGCCCCGCCGGCCCACGGCCGGATGCACATAGAGCATGCGGATATGATCGGTGCCGTGTAGCGAGGCGAAGCCGACGGGCGAGCCATCCAGCGTGGCGATCAGCGTCAGGTCGGCTGCCAACCGCTTGCCGAACTCCTCGGTTTCGGCGGCTGCCATCCAGGCTTCCTGCTGCGCCTCCCTGTAGTCGTCGCCGGTCAGCTCCTGGATGCTGGCGGCGAAGATCGCGGCCAGCATCGGAACGTCATCAGGCAAAAACGGCCGCAAGCCGGGTTTGGGATGCGCTTGTGCCATCACGCCAGCTCCCAGGTCGTCACCGGCTTGCCGTCGGCATCCTTGCCGTCCTTGATCACGATGCCTTTGGCGGCGAGCTCGTCACGGATGCGATCGGACTCCCTAAAGTCTTTTCGCGCCCGCGCCGCCGTGCGCTCCGCGATCAGGCGGTCGATCTCGCCAGCGTCGACGCCGCTCGCCTGCCGCTTGCGGCCTTCCCATTGCGCCATGCTCTCGGACAGGAAGCCGAGCAGACGCAGCGACGCCGAAAGGCCGGCCGCATCGGCCGCATTGCGCAGACCATGCAGCGCCGCGATCGTCTGCGGCGTGTTGAGGTCGTCGAGCAGGGCGTCGACCACGGACGCCGCCGGGCTGGACGGCGCGACATCGGCCGCAAAGCGATACCAGTCGTTGAGCGTCTTGGCGCTCTCCTCCAGCGACTTCATGGTCCAGTCGATCGGCGAGGTATAGTGCGTCTTCAGCATGTTGAGGCGCAGCACCTCACCCGGCCAGTCCGCGAGCAGCTCGTGAATGGTGATGAAGTTGCCGAGCGACTTCGACATCTTCTCGCTTTCGACTTGCAGGAAGCCGTTATGCATCCAGTAATTCGCCATGCGCTGCTGGTGGAAGGCGCAGCAGGTCTGCGCGACCTCGTTCTCGTGATGCGGAAACACCAGGTCGATGCCGCCGCCATGGATGTCGAACTGCTCGCCGAGATGCTTCCAGGCCATGGCCGAGCACTCGACATGCCAGCCCGGGCGCCCCTCTGCCTTGATGCCGGCCGGCGACGGCCAGGACGGCTCGCCGGGCTTGGACGGCTTCCACAGCACGAAGTCGGTCGAATCCTTTTTGTAGGGCGCGACGTCGACGCGCGCGCCGGCGATCATTTCGTCGAGCGACCGCTTCGACAGCGCGCCGTAGCGCGGCAGCGTCGAATTGGCCGCGTTCATCGCCTGCGGCGAGAACAGCACATGGTCCTCGGCGGCATAGGCAAAGCCGCCCTTGACCAGCCGTTCGATGATCTCGCGCATTTCGCCGATATGCTCGGTCGCACGCGGCTCGACGCTTGGCCGGAGCGCGCCAAGCGCATCGACGTCGGCGTGAAACTGCTTGCCGGTCTGCTCGGTGACCTTGCGGATCGCTTCGTTCAGCGGCAGGCCGGGAAAATCCCGCGCGGCGCGGTCGTTGATCTTGTCGTCAACGTCGGTGACGTTGCGGACGTATTTGACATGCGCCTCGCCGTAGATGTGGCGCAGCAGCCGAAACAGCACGTCGAAGACGATCACCGGCCGCGCATTGCCGATATGGGCGAAGTCATAGACGGTCGGTCCGCAGACATACATGCGGACGTTCTTCGCATCGAGCGGCACGAAGGCGCGCTTTTCCCGGCTCAGCGTATCGTAGAGGCGCAATTCCATATGGACACCCGTCGGCTGTTGGCCGGGCGTCCAGTACTCTCAATGTGGTTGAGAAAAGACGGCTCCAGCCAGCGAATCGCTAGCTCGTAATCTCGCGGCAGATAATGCAGATGGCGAGGAGACCGTTCATGCGGCGACATATGGGCCACGAAGGCGCCTTTCGTCAAGAGAGCCGCGAAAATGCCGTTTTATCTCCCCAATGCGCGGCCGCCCCGCCTTGATGGTTCGTCATCCTTAACCTTTTGAGTCTAATTTGGAACCCGGCGGTCCCCCAGCCCCGGTGCATCCATGCGATCCCTGCTCGCGCTCGTCTCCTGTGCCTCCATCATCGCGGCATCCAGCGCTTTCGCCGAGACCCGCATCTTCATCATCGCCAACCAGGCGGACGGCTACGGGGTCGACCAGTGCCTGGCCAAGGGCGAGAAATGCGGCGCGCAGGTTGCCCGCACCTACTGCCAGTCACGCGACTTTGCGCAGGCATCGGCCTATCGTCGGGTCGATCCCGACGAAATTACCGGCTCTGTCCCCAAATCCGGCGCAAACTGCTCCCATGGCCATTGCGACGAATATGTCGCAATCACCTGCCAGCGCTGAATTCCCTCGGAGCTGGCGGGCCTTAGGACCCATTTTCGGCCCCTGAAACGACGTGACGCTGCCGCAGGAAGCGGCTATTGGAGGGCGCGCTTCGGCCCCCAAATCACATTGGAAGTCACTCGGGGCCGTGACCTCGCTAGAATGGCGGATATGCCTGAATTTTTGTCTCTGTCCCGTCCCCGCTCCCTCCTTGCCTGCACCGTGCTTCTGAGTGCGATCGTGCTCGCCACAGACGCCTTTGCACAGGCCGGCCCGCCCGGACCGCCCGCACAAGGCGGGCTCGGACCGAACCCGATGTGCGTGCGGTTGGAAGGACAGCTCGCCGCGCTCAACGGTGGCGCGAGCGGCGATCCCGCGCGCGACGACCAGATCCGCCGCTACCAGGATTCCCAGACCCGCCAGCAGGCAGAGCTCGACCGCGTCACCATGCAGGCCAAGCGCATGGGTTGCGATTCCTCCGGCTTCTTCTCGCTGTTCAACGGCCAGTCGGCGCAATGCGGTCCGGTCAACACCCAGATCCAGCAGATGCGCGCCAATCTGGACCAGATCACCGGCAATCTCGAACGCCTGCGCGGTGGCGGTCCCGGCGGCAGCCCCGAACGCGACAGCCAACGCCGCTCGGTGCTGATTGCGCTCGCGCAGAACAATTGCGGCCCGCAATACGCCAATGCCGCGCAGTCACAGGGCGGCAATTTCCTGAGCAATCTGTTCGGCGGCGGCAACAACCCCAACAATCCGCCGGGTGCCCCGCCCGCCGATCTCGGCGGCCCGCAGTCCGGCACCTATCGCACCGTCTGCGTGCGCACCTGCGACGGCGCCTATTTCCCGATCTCGTTTGCGACCGTGCCGGCACGCTTCCCCGACGACGAGAGGACCTGCAAGGCGCTGTGCCCGGCGGCCGAAGCCGTGCTCTATGCCCACCGCAATCCCGGCGAGGACATGAACTCGGCGGTCTCCATCAGCGGCCAGCCCTACACGGCGCTGCCGACCGCCTTCAAATTCCGCAGCGAGTTCAACCCGTCCTGCTCCTGCAAGGCGGCGGGCCAGAGCTGGGCCGACGCGCTGAAATCGGCCGACGACAAGGCGGCCGTCGAGCAGCAAGGTGACATCATCGTCACCGAGGAGAGCGCCAAGAAGATGCAGCAGCAGCGGCTCAACAAGGGCACGCCTGCGAACGCCAAGAGGGGCGCGGCAACGCCGCCGGCGACCGCCAACGCTCCGGCTGCAACGCCGCCCGCAGATGCAGGCACAGCGACGACTTCTTCCGAGAACAAGCCGATCCGCTCGGTCGGCCCGACCTTCCTGCCGCAGCAGCAGAAGTAGGCCCGCGCTTCGGCTCGAAGCCACCCCCGGGATCATCGCCGGAAAGAGACCGAACGACGGCGGCCGCGAGGCGCGGCCGTTTCGCAGTGACTATTCGCCTTCGCGACTCCACGGGAAGAGATTGGCCGGAAAGTCCGCTGCATAGCGCTTTCCCTTCGGGGGCGGCGGCGGCGCATCCGGTGGATTCGGATTCGGCTCGACGAGCCTCCGATAGAGATGCCAGGTCGCATGACCCAGCACCGGCAGGACGACCGCGAGACCGACGAAAAGCGGTAGCGAACCGATCACGAGCAGCGCCGCGACGACCAGCCCCCATCCGGCCATCGCAACCGGATTGGCGGCCACCGCCCGGAGCGACGTGCGGATCGCATCGATCGCAGTCGCATGCCGGTCGAGCATCAACGGAAACGACACGACACTGACGCACAGGGCCACGACCGCAAACAGGAAGCCGACACCACAACCGACGATGATCAGCGACCATCCCTCCGGTGTTGTCAGCACGCGCGTCGCGAAGTCAGGAATGCTCGCCGCGGGCGCGTGACCGAAGATTGTGACGTAGATCGCGTTCGCGACGCCGATCCAGGCCCCGAACAGCACAAGCAGGAGCACGCCGAGTTCGAGCATCGCGCCGAACGACGGCGCGCGCAGGACTTTGATCGCGTCCCACGCATCAACCTCCTCGCCGCGCTCGCGGCGACGACTGAGTTCGTAGAGGCCGATCGCGGCAAAGGGACCGATCAAGGCAAACCCGGCAGCCAGCGGAAACAGGAGTGGCAGGACCGAATGGCCAAGGACCATCCTGAACAGGACGAGACCAAGAACGGGATAGATCACGCAGACGACGATCGCGTGACTCGGCATCGCCTGGAAATCGTCCCACCCCAGGCGCAGCACCTCCCTCAGATCGGCCAAGCCGATCCTGCGAACAGGATAACTGACCGCCTCCCCGAATACGTGCCGCTTCAAGGTGTTTTGGGAATACAGAGTGGCCATGGACACACCCTCCTCCGTTGAAAGTCGCGGCGGAGAACGGCGCGCTTTCCGGCCGCGCGTATCCGCCTTTACTTGCGGGAGACGCGATCGAGCCGAGTACGGCAGTTCCAGGCTCAACGAGGAAGGAGCTTAGCCGGACGAAACCCGTCGCGACCTGCACCTCCAAGCTTAGCGCGCGCGACTCGGAATGACCAGCGCTCCCGGCTGGTGAATTGCGCCTCCATATTTGTGCGATGCATCACATCGAGAACGCGACTGACTCTCGCCAGCTTGCACGGCAACAGGGATCGCCCGCGCCACCCAAGCGCGTTGACATCTATTGACGCCGGGGTCGAGGGGGATCATTTTAAGCGTGTAGACGCCCCAGCTCTGATGAGATTTGCGGTCGCGACCTCTCTCTTGATATCGCGACCGGGTGAATGGGCGAGGCAAGAGGCGCGGCGATGGCGAACATGCCTGCGTAGACAAGCCAACCATCGCGACTGACGTGAGCTCCGCCCTGGATTCGTATCCGCAGCCTTTGATGGCAAGGATGGATCAGGATGGCTGTCGCACTGATACTGCTCTTGGTCGCAATCGGCTCGGTGCTGTTTCACCTGTTCAGCCCGTGGTGGTGGACGCCGATCGCCACCGACTGGGGCTACATCGACCACACGATCAACATCACCTTCTGGATCACCGGGTTCGTTTTTACCGCGGTCATCGCGTTCATGGCCTATTGCGTCTTTCGCTTCCACCACAGGGAGGGACGACAGGCAGACTACAATCCTGAAAACAAGAAGCTTGAATGGTGGCTCAGCGTCGGGACCGGCGTCGGCGTCGCCGCCATGCTCGCACCCGGCCTGGTTGTCTGGCATCAGTTCGTGACGGTCCCGGCAGACGCCACTGAAGTGGAAGTCATGGGCCAGCAATGGCAATGGAGCTTCCGCTTGCCGGGCAAGGATGGCCGGTTGGGCACATCAGATGTTCGCAACATCAGCCCCGAAAACCCGATGGGCCTCAGTGGCGACGATCCGCATGGCCAGGACGACGTCGTGATCGACAATGGCGACCTGCATCTTCCGATCGGCAAGCCTGTGAAGGTTCTGCTCCGCTCCGTCGATGTCCTGCACGATTTCTATGTGCCGGAGTTCCGCGCCAAGATGGATATGGTCCCGGGCATGGTCACCTATTTCTGGATCAAGCCGATTCGAACCGGGACCTTTGACGTTCTCTGCGCGGAACTTTGCGGCGCCGCTCACTATCAGATGCGGGCCAAGGTGATCATCGAGGACGAGAAGGACTATCACGCCTGGCTGGAGCAGCAGAAGACGTTTGCCGAATTGTCAGGCCAAAACGCCGTTGTGAGGGCGACGTACCAATCCGGCGGCAAATAGCAAATGCCGCTGCGAGCAGAATCGGGCGCGTGAGCCAGCTCATCGCCCGAAGGAAACGACCGAGGAGGTACTCTATGGTCGATATTCCATATGACAGGATCGCAGGCATTCCACCTGCCGAAGTCCCCGATGTCGAGCTCTACCATCCGAAGAGCTGGTGGACACGGTATGTCTTCTCGCAAGACGCCAAGGTCATCGCCATTCAGTACTCGCTGACAGCCTCGGCCATTGGGCTCGTGGCCCTGGTGCTATCGTGGCTGATGCGACTGCAACTGGGATTTCCCGGTACATTCTCCTTTATCGATTCCAACCAATACCTCCAGTTCATCACCATGCACGGCATGATCATGGTGATCTACCTGCTCACCGCGCTGTTCCTCGGAGGCTTCGGCAATTACCTGATCCCGCTGATGGTCGGCGCGCGGGACATGGTCTTCCCCTACGTCAACATGCTGAGCTACTGGATCTATCTGCTCGCCGTGCTGGTGCTGGCTTCGGCCTTCTTCGTCCCAGGCGGCCCCACCGGCGCCGGCTGGACGCTGTACCCGCCGCAGGCGATTCTCTCCGGCACGCCCGGACAGGATTGGGGCATCGTCCTCATGCTGTCCTCCCTGATCCTGTTCATCATCGGCTTCACCATGGGCGGGCTGAACTACGTGGTGACTGTGCTGCAGGCGCGTGCCCGCGGGATGACGTTGATGCGTCTGCCCTTGACCGTGTGGGGCATCCTCACGGCCACCGTCATGGCGCTGCTGGCATTCCCCGCACTGTTCGTCGGCTCGGTGATGTTGCTGCTCGACCGTCTGCTGGGAACCAGCTTCTTCATGCCGACTCTGGTTGAGATGGGCCAACTCAGCAAATATGGCGGTGGCAGTCCGCTCCTGTTCCAGCACCTGTTCTGGTTCTTCGGTCACCCCGAAGTATACATCGTCGCCTTGCCTGCCTTCGGCATCGTCTCTGACCTGATCAGCACGCATGCGCGAAAGAACATCTTTGGTTATCGCATGATGGTCTGGGCGATCGTGGCGATCGGCGCTCTCAGCTTCGTGGTGTGGGCGCACCACATGTATGTAAGCGGCATGTACCCATACTTCGGGTACTTCTTCGCCACGACGACGTTGATCATCGCCATCCCGACCGCGATCAAGGTCTACAATTGGGTGCTCACGCTGTGGCGGGGCGACATCCATCTCAGGGTGCCAATGCTGTTCGCTCTCGGCTTCATCATCACCTTTGTGAATGGCGGGTTGACCGGCCTATTCCTCGGCAACGTCGTCGTCGATGTCCCGCTTTCGGATACCATGTTCGTCGTCGCGCACTTCCACATGGTGATGGGAGTCGCGCCGATCATGGTCGTGCTGGGAGGGATCTATCACTGGTACCCGAAGGTCACCGGCCGAATGCTGAACGACGTTCTTGGCAAGTTTCACTTCTGGGTCACATTCCTCGGCGCCTACCTGATCTTCTTCCCCATGCACTATCTCGGCCTGCTCGGCGTTCCGCGCCGGTACTTCGAACTCGGCGACGCCGCGTTTATTCCGCCATCAGCCCACTCCCTGAACGCCTTCATCACCGTGGTGGCCCTCACGGTGGGCTTCGCCCAGATGGTATTCCTGTTCAATCTAGCCTGGAGCCTGTTCAAGGGTGAGCCCTCGGGTGGCAATCCATGGCATGCGACGACGCTGGAATGGCAGACCCCGGAGACGCCGCCAGGGCACGGCAACTGGGGCAAGGATCTCCCGATCGTGTATCGCTGGGCCTATGATTACAGCGTGCCAGGGGCTGCGCAGGACTTCATCCCACAGAATCAGCCGCCCACGAGCACGGGGGCCGTTCAGGGAGCTGCTCCGTGAGCGTCATCGTCTTGTTCCTGGCTGTGATCGCGGTCATCGCCGGTTGGTGGCTCTCGCAGCAGCGGCTGACGGCGAAACCGTGGCTGGAGGAAGGTCCGATCGGTGACTTCCCGGGCACGGACACCATCGCTTGGCCGGCCGCGAAGGTCGGGCTTGGCGTGTTTCTCGCTGTCGCCAGCTCGCTGTTCGCACTTTTCATCAGCGCCTACTCCATGCGCATGAACACGGTGGACTGGCGGACGATGCCCGTGCCGCAGGTGCTGTGGTTCAACACGGGCGTGCTGGTCCTGAGCAGCGTCGCGCTGCAATGGGCGTACGTTGCGGCGCGCCGGAACGACATGGACGGCGCGATCGTCGGCCTGCTCGCCGGCGGAACGTCGGCGATCACCTTCCTCGCGGGGCAGCTGCTCGCGTGGCAACAGCTCAGCGCCGCCGGCTATTTCGTGGCGTCCAATCCGGCCAATTCCTTCTTCTACATGATCACAGCGGTGCACGGGTTGCATCTGACCGGCGGCCTGGTGGCGCTGGGGAGAACCACGGCCAAGGTATGGCGGCATGACGCTGCCACGGCCGAGATGCGTCTGAGCGTGGAGCTGTGCACCATCTACTGGCATTTCCTGCTGCTGGTCTGGCTTGTCCTGCTTGGTCTCCTGACGGGCTGGACGGACGGTTTCGTCGACATCTGTCGCCAGTTGCTGAGCTAGGGAGGAGAGGACGAGATGGCCGAGACCATGCTGACGAGTACAGGGCAAGGCGCCGGGCGACTTCCGGGCTGGCGAGGCATCGCTGCCGACTGGGCTTCGGATCAACGCGCCTTCAAGAACGTGTCCTGGGGCAAGGCCATGATGTGGATCTTCCTCCTCAGCGACACCTTCATCTTCAGTTGCTTCCTGCTCTCCTACATGACCGCGCGCATGTCGACGACCGTGCCGTGGCCCAATACCAGCGAGGTCTTTGCCCTCAATATCGGCGATACACACATACCGATGATCCTGATCGCCATCATGACCTTCATCCTGATCAGCAGCAGCGGGACGATGGCGATGGCCGTCAATTTCGGCTACCGCCGCGATCGAATCAGAACCGCGGCCCTGATGCTGGTCACGGCGGCGTTCGGCGCAACCTTCGTCGGAATGCAGGCCTTCGAATGGACCAAGCTGATCACGGAAGGCGTCCGGCCCTGGGGCAACCCATGGGGTGCGGAGCAGTTCGGTGCGAGCTTCTTCATGATCACCGGCTTCCACGGCACCCACGTGACGATCGGCGTTATCTTCCTGATCGCCATTGCGCGCAAGGTCTTGCGCGGCGACTTCGACGTCGAGAGGCGCGGCTTCTTCACGAGCCGCAAGGGGTACTACGAGATCGTCGAGATCATGGGCCTGTACTGGCACTTCGTCGATCTCGTGTGGGTCTTCATATTTGCCTTGTTCTATCTTTGGTGAGGCCGGCGCATGACAAACGCGACAGTACAGATCGAGGGGCAGCTTCACGCTCATGCACATGACGCAGTCGCAACTGGAGTCGCGCACGCCAAGGGCCAGCAGCATCCGATCAAGCTCTATCTTGTGGTCTGGGGGTGGTTGTTCGTCCTCAGCACCTGTTCCTTTCTGGTCGACTATTTTGGCCTGCATGGCTATCTCAGGTGGTCGCTGATCCTTCTGTTCATGGTGGTGAAGGCCGGCCTGATCGTCGCCGTCTTCATGCACATGGCCTGGGAGCGGCTGGCCCTGACCTATGCCATCCTCGCGCCGCCGATTGCGGTGCTGGTATTTGTGACGATCATGGTGCTCGAATCCGAATACACGCACTTGCTTCGCGTGCTGTTCTTCACGACCCCCTCGTAGGACCCGCGACCTCGCGCCCAAGGGCCGACTTCAACCTTCAAACGCGTCGAGCGAGGCGCGGCTGCCGTTCGACACCAGCGTCTCGTCGGGCGCAGGCAACGGCTCGCCCCTGTCGCGAAAGCGGTTGGTGATGGGATAGCGGCGGTCGCGGCCGAAATTTTTCGGCGTCACCTTCACACCGGGTGCCGCCTGGCGGCGCTTGTATTCGGCGACGTTGAGGAGATGGTCGATGCGGGTCACCGTGTCGCGGTCGAAGCCCGCGGCGATGATCTGATCGAGCGGCTCCTCGCGTTCGACCAGACGCTCCAGGATCGCATCGAGCACCTCGTAAGGCGGCAGCGAGTCCTGATCGGTCTGGTTCTCACGCAGCTCCGCGGTCGGCGGACGCGCGATGATATCGGGCGGGATCACCTCGCCCGCGGGTCCGAGCGCGCCATCGGGCTTCCATGCATTGCGCAAGCTTGCCAGCCGGAACACCTGCGTCTTGTAGATGTCCTTGATCGGATTGAAGCCGCCGTTCATGTCGCCATAGAGCGTGGCATAGCCGACCGACATCTCCGACTTGTTGCCTGTCGTCACCACCATCAGCCCGGTCTTGTTGGAGATCGCCATCAGCAGCGTGCCGCGGGTGCGGGCCTGAAGGTTTTCCTCGGTGATGTCGGGCGGCAGGTTCTTGAAGATGCCGGACAGAATGGTCTCGAACCCGCCCACCGCTTCCGCGATCGGCAACACCTCGTAGCGGATGCCGAGATGGCCGGCGAGCTCGCCCGCATCGGCAATCGAGTGTGCTGCCGTGTAGCGATAAGGCAGCATCACGCCGTGCACCTGATCGGCGCCGAGTGCGTCGACCGCGATCGCCGCACAGAGTGCGGAATCGATGCCGCCGGAGATGCCGAGCAGCACGCCGGGAAAGCCGTTCTTGGTAACGTAGTCGCGCAAGCCGAGGACGCAGGCCGCATAGTCGGCCTTGTCGCCCTCCGGCTGCTCCACGATCGGACCCGTGCAACGCCAATCGCCGCCGTTCCTGATGAAGCGCAAGGTCGTGACGTTCTCCTCGAATGCCGGCAGTTGCGCGGCGAGCGAGAGATCGCAGTTGAGCGCGAACGAGGCGCCGTCGAACACGAGCTCGTCCTGGCCGCAGACCTGGTTGAGATAGACCAGCGGCAGGCCGCTCTCGGTGACCCGCGCGACCGCCACCGACAGACGCACGTCGTTCTTGTCGCGGGCATAGGGCGAGCCGTTCGGCACCAGGATGATCTCGGCGCCGGTCTCGGCCAGCGTCTCGACCACGTTCTCGTAATCCTCGGACTCTTCCAGCCAGATGTCCTCGCAGATCGGCACGCCGATCCGGACGCCGCGGACGGTGACGGGGCCTGCCGCGGGTCCGCGCGCAAACAGCCGCTTCTCGTCGAACACGCCGTAATTCGGCAGATTGCATTTGAAGCGCAACGCGGCGATGCGCCCGCCGTCGAGCAGCGCGCAGGCATTGTAGAGCCTGCCGTCCTCGACCCAGGGCGTGCCGACCAGCAGCGCCGGGCCGCCGTCGGCTGTCTCACGCGCAAGCGCTTCGATAGCAGAACGGCAGGCAGCCTGGAAGGCCGGCTTCTGCACCAGATCTTCCGGCGGATAGCCGGCGATGAACAATTCCGGGAACAGCACGAGATCGGCGCCGTCGGCGATGGCGCGCGCACGTGCCGAGCGAACCTTGGCGGCATTGCCCTCGATGTCGCCCACGGTCGGATTGAGCTGGGCGAGCGTGACCGCGAATGCGTTGAGACGTTCGGTCATGGCCGCCTAGTCCAGCTAGAGGAATCCCAGACGCTCGATGATCGCGATGATCCAGTACGCGCCGGCCATCAGCAGCGCAACGCCGACCGCGGCCGAGCCCATATCCTTGACCCGCCCGATCTGCTTGTCGTGATCCATGGTCAGGCGGTCGGCGAGCTTCTCGATCGCGGTGTTGAGCAGCTCGACCACCAGCACGAAGGCGACCGAGCAGACCAGCTCGACCGCGCGCGTCGCGCTGGCGGCGACGAACCACGCCACCGGCACCGACAGGATGAGCGCAAGGATCTCCTCGCGGATGGCCTGTTCCGAGCGGAACGCAAATGCCAGACCGTTGCGGGAGTTGATCGTGGCCTTCCAGATCCGCAGCAAGGTCTTAGAGCCCCGCTGCCGCCGGCATCGGCCGGACCTTGCCGGCGCGTTCCTGCTTCAGCAGTTCGGCGACCAGGAAAGCCATGTCGATGGATTGCTCGGCATTGAGGCGGGGGTCGCAGACCGTGTGGTAGCGGTCGTTGAGATCCTCGTCCGTGATGGCGCGGGCGCCGCCGATGCACTCGGTGACGTCCTGGCCGGTCATCTCCAGATGCACGCCGCCGGCATGGGTGCCTTCCGCCGCGTGGATCGTGAAGAACGACTTCACCTCCGACAGCACGCGATCGAACGGCCGCGTCTTGTAGCCAGACGTGGAAGTGATGGTGTTGCCGTGCATGGGATCGCACGACCAGACCACCACCCTGCCCTCGCGCTTCACGGCGCGGATCAGGCCCGGCAGATGGTCGGCGACCTTGTCGGAGCCGAAACGGTTGATCAGCGTCAGCCGGCCCGGCTCGTTGTCGGGGTTAAGCACGTCGATCAGCTTCAACAGCTCTTCGGGCTTGAGCGATGGGCCGCACTTCAGGCCGATCGGGTTCTTGATGCCGCGGAAATATTCGATGTGTCCGTGATCGAGCTGGCGAGTGCGGTCGCCGATCCAGATCATGTGGCCCGAGGTCGCGTACCAGTCGCCGGTCGTGGAATCGACGCGGGTCATGGCCTGCTCGTAGCCGAGCAGCAGCGCCTCATGGCTGGTGTAGAAATCGGTGGCGCGCAGCTCCGGATGGCTCTCGAGATCGAGGCCGCAGGCGCGCATGAAGTTGAGCGCGTCCGAGATGCGGTCGGCCAATTCCTTGTAGCGGCGGGACTGCGGACTATCCTTGAGGAAGCCGAGCATCCACTGATGCACGCTGCCGAGATTGGCAAAGCCACCGGTGGCGAAGGCGCGCAGCAGGTTCAGCGTCGCCGCCGACTGGCGATAGGCCATTAGCTGACGCTGCGGATCCGGCACGCGCGCTTCCTTGGTGAAGGCGATGTCGTTGACGATGTCGCCGCGATAGCTCGGCAGCTCGACGCCGTCGACCTTCTCGGTCGGCGACGACCGCGGCTTTGCAAACTGGCCGGCGATGCGGCCGACCTTCACCACCGGCACCGCGCCGGCATAGGTCAGCACCACCGCCATCTGGAGCAGCACGCGGAAGAAGTCGCGGATGTTGTTGGCGCCGTGCTCGGCGAAGCTCTCGGCACAATCGCCGCCCTGCAGCAGGAAGGCGTCGCCGGCCGCAACGCGGGCCAGCGCCTTCTTCAGATTGCGCGCCTCGCCGGCAAACACCAGCGGCGGAAAGGTTGCAAGCTGCGCCTCGACGTCGGCCAAAGCCTTGGCGTCGGGATAATCGGGCACCTGTAGCACCGGCTTGCTGCGCCAGGACTCGGGCGTCCACCGCTCGGACATCGCAATCTCTCCGTGAAGCAAAAAGTGCAACCTGATCTATGGGTTGCGAGGGCCGCCTTATACACAGGCTGGCACGACACCGCCAGTTGTAAATCCATTTTGCAATGCAAACCCTTGCGGGCACAGCCGAATTCGCATTTGCTAGGGGTGGCAGAGGAAACCGGCAAAACGACTTCCACCATGGACGCGGCACTGGACGACGTTTTCATCGACGAGATCAGCTTCCCGGCGGCCGACGGGTATGCGCTGGCCGGCACCCTGTTCCTGCCGCGCGGCGCCAAGCGCCATGCCGTCCTGATCAACTCGGCGACCGCGGTCTCTCGAAAAATCTATCGCGGCTTTGCCTCCTACCTCGCCCATCGCGGGTGCGCCGTGATGACCTATGACTACCGCGGCATCGGCGACTCCCGGCTGCCGGCGATGGTCGGCTACAACCGGCCGAAATCGCTGATCGGCTTCAAGGCCTCGATGTCGGACTGGGCCGCGCAAGACGTCACCGCCGCGGTGCGCTGGATGAGCGAGCGCTATCAGGGCCTGCCCCTTGCCTATGTCGGCCATTCCTTCGGCGGCCAGGCGCTCGGGCTGATCGAAAACAACAGCGAGATTTCGCGCGCCGCGTTCGTGGCCTCGCAGGCCGCAACCTGGCGCCTGATGACCTCGCCGGAGAAATACCGTGTCTTCGCGTTCATGAATTTCGTCGGCGTGCCGCTCGCCCACGTGCTCGGCTACGCGCCGGGCTGGGCCGGCATCGGCGAGGATCTGCCCAAGGGCGTCTTCCTGCAATGGGCCGACTGGGTCTCGAGCCCGCGCTATCTCTTCGATTCCAAACTGCCGGCGCTGGAGAATTTTGCCAAGTTCAAGGGCGAGTTGCGCGCGCTGTGCTTCTCCGACGATCCCTGGCCACGCGGCCAGCGGTCGAACTGCTCACATCCGGCTTCACGGCAATCAAGCCGGAGGTGCTGACGGTGAAACCGTCGGACGTCGGCGCCAAGGCGATCGGCCATTTCGGCTTCTTCCGCCCCGAGCATCGCGACACGCTGTGGCGCGGCGTCGCGGAGTGGATCCAGGGGGAGTGACGGTCAGGCAGCGGCCGCGGGCAATTTGACGACAACGCGCAACCCGGTTCGCCCGCATTCGGCGATATTCGCCGCTTCAATCAACCCTTCGAGCCGATCGACGATCCGCTTGACGATCGACAGACCGAGACCAACGCCATCGCCCTCGGGACGCTTGCCTCGGAAGAACGGCTCAAAGATCCGGTCGATTTCTTCTGGCGCAACGCCGGGCCCGCTATCCTCGATCTCCAAGATCGCCGCGTTGCCGTCGCGATAGACCCACGCATCGATCCGCCCGCCCCGCGGGGTGAAGCGGAGCGCGTTATCGAGGAGATTGCGGGCCAAGGCGGCAAGCATCACGACTTCACCGCGCAACGCCGCCGGCTCGACGCGCGCGAAGCCGAGATCGACGCCGCGAATGGCTCCCTCGGGTAACAGTTCCGCGACAACCCCCTTCGCAACGTCATCCAGCATCACAAGAGGCATCGTCGCGATCCCAGCCTGCCCCGCATCCTGTCTCGCGAGCGCAAGCAGTTGCTCGAGCAAATGCTTCGTTCGGCCGATGCCCTGCCGGAGGGCCGCCACGCGGTCGCCTATGCCGGACTGCAGATCGACAGAATCGAGATTCTCCGCTTGCAGGCTCAGCGCGGTGATCGGCGTACGCAATTCGTGCGCGGCATCCGCCACGAACCGCCGCTGCTGCTCCATCAGGCCGCGCACCCGTTGTAACAGCCCGTTGATCGAGACGATGAAAGGATGCAGCTCGCTCGGCATCTGCGCCGCCGGCAGCGACGTCATGTCGTCGGCACGCCGGCCATCGAGATCGCCGGCAAGACGAACCATCGGCCGCAGCGAGCGTGCAATGACGATCGCTGTGACCAGCAGCAGGCAGGGAATGAGCGCCGCGATCGGCAGCACAGTGCGGAACGCCATGTCGCTCGCGATCTCGTCGCGCACGCTGGTGCGCTGCGCCGCCGCAAATCTTGTGCCGTCCGGTCGCGTCCGCAGCAGCACGCGGACCGGCTGTCCCTTTCGTGTTGCCAGGGCGAGGCCGTCCTTGAGGCCCCAAAGCTTCGCATCGTCCTCAGACACCTGCGGCGTGGCCGCCTGGTCGATCAGCCACACCTCGGCATCCTCGTCCACGCCATGCAGCTCGCGGCCGCCGGTGAGACTGCCGCTCTGCACGAGGCCTGCGATCTGGATCAGGACGGAGTCCTGCATTTCGATCGCCTCGTTGAAAGCCCAGTGATGGGCGAACAGACCGCCGACTAGTCCCGTCAGAAGAATGATCGCGGTGAGACCAGCAAATAGACGGCCCCGCAAGGACCTGATCATGGGCGATCCACCATCCAGCCGACACCGCGCACATTGCGGATCGCATCTGTGCCAAGTTTCTTGCGCACCGCATGGATCAGGAACTCAATCGCGTTGCTCGCGACCTCCTCGTTCCAGCCATAGAGCTGCCGCTCCAGCTCGCCGCGCGACAAGATTGTGCCAGGGCGCGACAGCAGCGCCTGAAGCAGCGCGAATTCGCGCGCAGTCAGCACCGCGGATTTCGCAAGATAAGACGCCTCGCGGCTTGCAGGGTCCAGCCGCAGCGCTCCATTGCCAAGCAGTGCCGACGCGCCGCTGGTCTCGCGGCGCGTGACCGCGCGCATCCGCGCCAGCAGCTCGCGGATCTCGAACGGCTTGACCAGGTAATCGTCCGCGCCGAGATCGAGCCCCTCGATCCTGTCGTCGAGAGCATCGCGCGCCGTCACGATGATGACGGGAAGCTTGCGGCCGACAGCACGCAGCCGCCGCAAAATATCACGGCCATCGGTATTCGGCAGACCGAGATCGAGCAGCAGCACCTCGTAGGATTCGCTCTCCGCGGCAAGCAGCGCGGTGTCTCCATCCCTGACCCAGTCGACGGCGTAGGCGGCATCCTTCAGCGCCTGCTCGACGGCGGCGCCAACCATCCTGTCGTCCTCGATCAGCAGAACCCGCAAAATCGATCCTCAAGCTCCGCCGGACCATCCGGCCTCAAAATCATGGCCATTCCGACTTAGCGCAGAGTTAGCAAGCGCCAGCAGGCCAAAATTGCGGCGAAGGCCGCCCTGCCCGGAAATTTCTCATCCCTAAGTCGGGGCTAAGTCCCCTGCGCGACGGTCCGACATCGCTTCGACTTTTGGAGATTGGGCGTGTCGCAATATACAGGCTTTGGCGCAAGACGGATGCTGAACAAGGTTCCGGAGGTCACCGCGATCTTCTGGGCCATCAAGATCCTCTCCACCACGGTCGGCGAGACCGGCGCAGACTATCTCGCAGTGCATGTCGGCCTCGGCGCCAGCCTGACCGCGATCTGCATGACCGGGCTGCTGATTGCCGCACTGCTGCTGCAACTGAGCCGCAGCACCTATGTGCCGTGGATCTACTGGCTCACCGTCGTCCTGGTCAGCATCGTCGGCACGCAGCTCACGGACCTCCTGACCGACAAGCTCGAGATCAGCCTCTACACCAGCACCGCCTCGTTCGCCGCTGCGCTCGCGGCGACTTTTGCGATCTGGTATGGCGCCGAACGCACGCTGTCGATCCACAGCATCGTCACGGCGCGGCGCGAGCTATTCTATTGGACCGCGATCCTGTTCACCTTCGCACTCGGTACTGCCGCCGGTGATCTTGCGACCGAAGCACTCGGTCTCGGCTTCCAGGTCGGCGTCGTCGCATTTGGCGCGCCGATCTCTGCGGTGGCCGTCTCCTATACCATCGGCGCCAATCCCGTTCTCACCTTCTGGCTCGCCTACATCCTCACCCGCCCGCTCGGCGCCTCGCTCGGCGATCTGCTGTCGCAGTCGCGCGAATATGGCGGCATGGGCCTCGGCACGATCCAGACCAGCATCGCCTTCCTCACCGTGATCGTCGGTCTTGTTGCCTGGGTGACGTTCGAAGGCGACGGCGCGCGCCGCGCCGGTCCCGCGCAGTAACCCGATCACAGCTTCAACGCATCCTGCATGGACGCAGGAGCCGCACCAGGAGAGACCGTACGATGAAACTCATCCCCGCCATCGCCGTTTGCCTCGTGACAAGCTTTTCCGGCGAACCAAACATGCACGCAAGCCAGCACATCACCTTCGTGCCACTCGCGGAGGCCGCGACGGCTAAGCTTGGCGATCTCACGCCGTTCCGCAGCATCGTCGTCGACGTCGCGGCGCTGATTGACAAGGGCGACCTGCCCGGTGCCAAGACAAGGATCAAGGACCTCGAGGCCAAATGGGACGAGGCCGAAGCCGGATTGAAGCCGCGCGCAGCCTCCGACTGGCACACCGTCGACAAGGCGATCGATCGCGCGTTGGAGGCGCTGCGTGCAGGCACGCCGGATGCCGCGAAGTGCAAGCAGGCGATCACCGATCTGCTCGCGATCATGGATAGCGACGCCAAGGCCTGACGCCGACGAGGACATCATGCAAGATTACACAAAGAGCAACCTCCTCAGCGAAAGCAAGGTCCCTGAGGTCACGCTCGGCTTCTGGATCATCAAGATCGCGGCCACGACGTTGGGCGAAACCGGCGGCGACACCGTCACGATGACGTTGAACTGGGGTTACCTGGCGGGCACATGCCTATTCCTGGCGGCGATGGTCGTCCTGGTCGCCGCCCAAATCCGCGCAAGCAAATTCCACCCGGCGCTGTATTGGGCGACCATCGTGGCCTCGACCACCTTCGGCACCACGATGGCCGACTTGGCCGACCGCTCGCTTGGCATCGGCTACACCGGAGGATCGACGCTACTCCTCACCTGCCTCGTGCTGGTGCTCGGGCTCTGGTATCGCACTGAGGGAACCATCTCGGTCAACAGCGTCAGCTCGCCGCGCGTCGAAGCCTTCTATTGGGGCGCGATTACCTTCTCGCAGACGCTCGGCACCGCGCTCGGTGACTGGATCGCCGATACCGGCGACATGGGCTATCGCGGCGGCGCGCTGATTTTCGCGGCGGGACTGGCCGTCGTCGCAGCGCTCTATTTCCGGACCCGCGTCTCGCGCGTCACGCTGTTCTGGGTCGCCTTCATCCTGACGCGTCCGCTGGGTGCGACCGTCGGCGATTTCCTCGACAAGCCGCTCGATCACGGCGGACTTGCCCTCAGCCGACCACTGGCCTCGGCCGTGATCGCGGCGTTCATGGTGGTCTGCCTGCTGCTGATCCCGCAACGCGCCGGGCAGCATCCCGGACATCGTGAGACGGCCGAGCAAACCTGAGCAGCAGGCGGCTGACCCTCGCCTAGCGAATGATCGTCGTCAGAGACGAGTAACGCTTGTTCGGCCTGGACTCAGCCGCCGAGAATTGCGCGAAGGCCTCGCTGACGCGGGTCGCCGGCGGCGTATCGCTGGCAAAGCGGAATTCCTTCGGCTTCGGCGCGTAGAAGCTGGCACTGTAATAGGAATCGTCGAAGCGCGCCTCGCCGACGCCGAACAATGCGTCGCAGACGAACAGGAGCGCGTAGACTCCCGCGACCGCCGCGACGACCTCCTTGAGAACTGACATGCTGATGCCCCAACCTTTTGCAGGCAGGATGCACGTCGGTTCCAAAGCCGAGGTTTAAGGCAGCATGCTTCTTGTCCGCAAGGTATGCCGCCTCTGAGCGGACTGCAGACAATTTTATCGATCTGGAAAGAGAGCCCGCCTGACCGGGCGGATCAGGCGGACTCCAGGGTTGGCCGCTCGGGAGGTGTCAGACGGCCAAATTCATCCAGACAGCCTTGGGCTCGGTGAAATTGTCGAGCGCGGCGGTGCCGTGCTCGCGGCCGAGGCCGGAGTCACGCTCGCCGCCCCAGGGCAGCCGCACGTCGGTGTAGCCATAGGTGTTCATCCAGACCGTGCCGGCGCGCGCCCGTTTGGCGAAGCGTTGCAGCTTGCCGATGTCGCGGCTCCAGACGCCGGCGGCGAGGCTGTAGGCCGTGCCGTTAGCGATCCGTAGAGCATCGGCCTCATCCCTAAACTTGATGACGCTGACGACCGGGCCGAAGATTTCCTCCTGGGAGACCCGCATCTCGTGCGCGACGTTCGCGAACACCGCGGGGCTGATGAAATAGCCACGCTCGCCGACCCGCTCGCCACCGGTGACAAGGGTCGCGCCTTCCTTCCGGCCGATCTCGACATAGTCGAGGATCGACTTCATCTGCTTCTCGGAGATCACGGGTCCGAGCGCCGTCTTGCGATCGAGCGGATCGCCGATTCTGATCGACTTCGCGCGCGCCGCGATGCGCTCGACGACCTCGTCATACGCCTTCTCCTGCACCAGCACGCGCGAGCCGGCCGAGCAGACCTGGCCCGCGTTGAAGAAGATGCCGGAGGCCGCAGCCTTGGACGCCGCTTCCAGATCGGCATCGTCGAAAATGACGTTGGCCGACTTGCCGCCGAGCTCGAGCGAGACGCGCTTGAAGTTGCTGGCCGCGCCCTTCATGATTCCACGGCCGACGCCGGGCGAGCCGGTGAAAGTGACCTTGTCGACATCGGGGTGATTGACCAGCGCGTCACCGACGACACGGCCGGGACCGGTGACGACGTTGAAGACGCCCGCCGGCAACCCGGCTTCAAGCGCGAGTTCGGCAATGCGCAACGCCGATAGCGAGGTCAGCTCGGCCGGCTTCATCACGATGGTGCAGCCGCAGGCGAGCGCCGGGGCCAGCTTCCACATGCCGATCATCAGCGGGAAATTCCACGGCACGATCGCGGCGACCACGCCGACCGGCTCGCGCATAGTGTAGGTCAGGGCATCGTCGCGCACCGGCACGACATCGCCGCTGATCTTGTCGGCCCAACCGGCGTAGTAGATCAGCGTGTCGACGGCGGCCGGAAAGTCCTGCCGCATCGTCGCGGAGATCGGCTTGCCGGCGTCGATCGACTCCAGTTCGATGATCTCATCGGCGTTTTGCTTGAGAAGGTCCGCCCAGCGCAGCAGGATCTGGCCGCGCTCGGAGGCGCGCATCGTGCGCCAGGGGCCATCGAAGGCGCGGCGGGCGGCGGCCACGGCATGCTCGACATCGGCCTCGTTGCCTTCGGCGACGGTGGCGATGACCTGGCCGGTGGCGGGATTGAGGGACTTGAAGGTGCGGCCGGAGCTCGCTGGGACGCGGCGGCCGTCGATGAGCAGATGCTGCGGCCGCGACATGAACTCGCTGGCCGGCGAGTGAGCAAAGTCATATGCAACAGACATCATATTTCCTCCGTTTCTGGCATACCAGGTTAGGCGCCTATTGGCCGGAGTAAATATGATATGGTTTGCAAATGGACGCTCTATATATGAAGCGTAGTTCATAAGGAAGGTCGATGCTTCAGATCGAGATCGAGGCCGTCTGGCGGTTCCGACGGGAGGGCAGCCCGCGTACCGTCGTCGTCATGCTCGGCGTGCTCAACGAAATCCGGAAGACCGGGAAGATCACGAGCGCGGCCAGCGACGCGCAGTTGTCCTACCGGCATGTCTGGAATCTGATCGAGCAATGGTCGGAGTTCTTCGGAACGCCCCTGGTCGAAACCCAGCGCGGCAAGGGTTCGAAGCTCACGCCGTTCGGCGAGCGGCTGGTGTGGGCGGGCGAGCGCATGCAGGCGCGGCTCGGGCCGCAACTCGAAAACCTCGCGCAAGAGCTCGCGAGCGAAATCAAGCCATTTCTCGAACAGCGACCTTCCGTCATTCGGGTACACGCAAGCCACGGCTTTGCGGTGGCAAAGCTGCGCGAATTCCTCGACCGCGAGCCGGGCATCGGTGTCGATCTCCGCTATGTCAGCAACCAGCACTCCCTGGTCTCGCTGGCGCAAGGCGCCTGCGACCTCTCCGGCCTGCATCTGCCGCACGGTTCGCTGCGCGCCCAGGGCATCAAGGCTGCACGCGAATGGCTCGACCCGCGCGAGGACCGCATCATCAGCTTTGTCACGCGCGAGATGGGGCTGATGGTGGCGCGCGGCAATCCACGGCGCATCGCCTCGCTTGACGATCTCACCAAGCCAAACGTCCGCTTCGTCAATCGCGACCATGATTCCGGCACCCGCCTGCTATTCGACCAGTTGCTCACTGCGCACGGTATCGACGAGAGCAGGATCAATGGCGCGCAGCAGATCGAATTTACTCACGCTGCGGTCGCGGCTTATGTCGCGAGCGGCATGGCGGATGCGAGCTTTGGCGTCGAGGCAGCCGCGCGGCATTTCGGCCTCGATTTCATCCGGATCCTTACCGAGGATTATTTCTTCGTCTGCAAGCGCGCCTTCCTCGACACCGGGCCGATGCAGCGCATCCTCGAAATCATCCGCAGCGCCGATTTCCGCGCCGCCGTCGCCACCCTTCCCGGCTACGTACCGTCAGACACCGGCACCGTGACCGGCGTGAAGGCGTTTCTGGAGATGCATGCCGTGCGATGATGCGGCAGGCCGCGTTCACCTTGTCGGCGATGGGCAAGAGTGGCAATCTGCGTTTCGAGCCTTTCAAGTGAGCCCGTCATGCCGCGCGCGAGCGCCAAATCCCTTCCCCAGCTGAGCCTTCGCATCGACCTTGACGGCGAGGATCGTATCGGCCCCGGCAAGATCGAGCTTCTGGAGCAGATCCGTGAGAACGGCTCGATCTCGGCGGCCGGCCGCGCCATGGACATGTCCTACAAGCGCGCCTGGGACCTGGTCGACGAGATCAACCGCATCTGCGGAAAGGCCGCGGTCGAGCCGCAGGCCGGCGGCAAGAACGGCGGTGGCGCGATGCTGACGCCTTTTGGCGCAGGCCTGGTCGCACGATATCGCAAGATCGAGCGCGACGCCGCGCGCGCTGTCCGCAAGGAATTGGAAGCGCTCAGGAGCGACATCGCGCGTTTCCGCAAATCCCGGCCGAACGGATGAGATCGCGCGATGCTGCTGATCGGGGTCAATCGCTCGCCATTCACGCGGCGCGTTGCCCCTCCGGTCAGTAGACCGGCTCGTCCTTCAGCGCCGCGATCAGCTGCTCGCCCGGCGCCGTCAGGCGATAGCTCACCAGCGGACGGCTCGTTGGCGGCTTGCGGTCGATCTCGACGATGTAGCCGCGCACCATCAGCGCTTCGAAGCTGCCATAGTAGCCGTACATGCTGATCTGGTTCTGCCCGAGCAGCTTGAACTCGCGCAGCAGGCGAATCTCGTTGCCCGAGAGCAGCGAGCGGCGGACGCGCTGCACGAAGCTCGCGCGCTGCTCGAACCAGGCTTGATCGGGGAGCTCACGCGTAGACAGCGCACTGTCGCGATCGCAGGGACGCGCTTCGGCGTCGGTCCTCACTGTAGGCGACGATGACATGCTGCTGCCGACCGCTTCCCTGGCATCGTCGAGCAACGCGATCGGCCAGCGCCGCTTGTTGTCGACCATGACCGGTGGCGGCACGACATTGTCGCGCACCAGCTGCTCGAAGCGGCCGGCGGTCACGCCGACATAAGCGGCCGCGCGGCGGCGGTCGACGAGCCGGGCATCGCGCCCCTGCTCCAGCTCGCAAGCGATCATCTCGTTCACCCCAAAATCCCCTGCCGCATCGTTGCGGGCGCGTCGGCGCGCGGGCCCGAAGGGCCCGTCGACACATGACACTAGGGTGAAACCGGCGCTCTCAAAAGCCAGAGAAGTTCGCGCATGTTGCTGCCGTTTCGGCAACAGCTATAGTGCCGCCGGGGCTCCCATGCGCTTTCACTCACCTTCCATCCAGTACTTCCATGCCGTCCGCCGCACCGGCTCGATCCGCGCCGCAGCGCGTCTCCTGAACGTCGCCTCGTCCGCGGTCAGCCGCCAAATTCTCAAACTGGAACAAGAAGTTGGATCACCCTTGTTCGAGCGGAACGCGCGCGGCCTGACCCTGACGACGGTTGGCGAGATGCTGGCCCGTCACGTCATGAACGTGCTCCAGGACCTCGACCGCTTCCGTTCGGACGTGGCGTCCCTGTCCGGCGCGTGGCACGGCAAAGTCAGCATTGCCTGCATCGAGTCCCTCACAGAGTCGGTGTTGCCGGATCTGATCGCCTCGCACCGGACCCGTGCCCGGCGCGTCAGCTTCACCACCGAAGTGATGGGATCGTCCGATGTGCTCGAAGCCCTGCGCCGGGGCGAGGCCGATATCGGCGTCGCCATCGCGCTCAGGCATCCGCCGGACCTGCGGCAGGTCGCGCTGAAGCGGTTTCGCCTCGGCGCGCTCGTTGCGCGCGAGCACCCGCTGGCCCGCCGCAAGACGGTGACGCTGGCGCAATGCCTCGCCTTCCCCGTCATTCAAGCGCTGCCGGAGCTGTCGATTTACCATTTGCTGCAGCCGTTGATCGCGCAGCTGTCCGAGACGCCGGAGCCGGCGATCCAGGCCAACTCGATCGACCTGATGCGCGAGCTTGCCGCGCGCGGCGTCGGCGTCGCCTTCCAAACCCAGCTCGGCATCGGCCGGCTGTCACGCGACGCACAGCTCGTGTTCCTGCCGCTCGACAATGCCGGCAGCCCGGTATGGTCGGATCTCGGCGTCTATGTCCGCGCCGAACGCACCTTGCCCGCCTTCACTGAGTCGTTCCTCCAGGAGATCGTTCGCGAACTGGGCGAGCGCGAGCGGCGGGAGAATGCGGCCGCCAGCTGAGCTCCGGCAAGCCGGCGCGCCCGCTCAGCCGTGGCTGGCCTCCTTGCGGTGCCCGTTCTCGGAGAGGCGATCGACCCAGGCGATGCCGATCGCGGAGATGATGAAGGTCAGGTGCATCAGCACCTGCCACATCACGCCGGTCTCGGTGAAATTGCTGCGTGTGGTACCGAGATTGCCGGCCTCGATAAAGGTTCTGAGCAGCGAGATCGAGGAGATGCCGATGATCGCCATCGCGAGCTTGATCTTGAGCACGCTGGCATTGACATGGCTCAGCCATTCCGGCTCGTCGGGATGGCCGTTCAAGTTCAGGCGCGAGACAAAGGTCTCGTAGCCACCGACGATCACCATCACCAGCAGGTTCGAGATCATGACGACGTCGATCAGGCCGAGCACGACCAGCATGATCTGCTGCTCGCTGGCGTCGAACGAGTGCGCAACCAGGTGCCAGAGCTCTTTCAGGAACAGCAGCACATAAACGGCCTGCGCAACGATAGGGCCGACATAGAGCGGCACTTGCAGCCAGCGCGAGCCGAAGATGAGCTGGGCGAACGGGCCGATTTGCGGTCGCGGCGCGGCGGGCGCCAAAGCTGCTTGTGGTTCAGACGACATCGATCACTCCAGGAAAGCAAAGGCAGGACTTAGAGACTTGCGATAACGGGCGCGAGCTCGAGCGAGCCGCGATAGATCATCTTGAAGGCGACGTAGACGATGATGGCGAGGCCGACATAGGCGATCCAGCGCTGCTTCTGGAGCACGCGGCCGAGCAGGTCGGCGGCAACGCCCATCAGCGCGACCGACAGAACCAGGCCGAAGACGAGGATGTAGGGGTGCTCGCGCGCCGCGCCCGCGACCGCGAGCACGTTGTCGAGCGACATCGACACGTCGGCGGCAACGATCTGCAATGCGGCCTGCTTGAACGTCTTGCGCGGTGCCGGCGCGGCGGTCGCGCCACCGGCATGGCTGACCGCGAGCTCGTTCGCATGCGCGGCCTGCTCGCGCAGCTCGCGCCACATCTTCCAGCACACCCACAGCAGCAGCACGCCGCCGGCGAGCAGCAAGCCGATCACTTGCAGGAGCTGGGTCGCCACGCCGGCAAAGACGATGCGCAGCGCGGTCGCAGCGACGATGCCGACGACGATGGCACGGCGACGCTGATCGGCCGGAAGGCCTGCGGCAGCGAGGCCGATGACGACGGCATTGTCGCCGGCGAGCACGAGGTCGATCAGCACGACCTGGAGCAGCGCGGTCAACGCGTCGGCAGTGATGAATTCAATCATGTTCGATCATTTTTAGGAATTGACTGATCCAGCCAGTGCGGCTTGCGGCGCTCGATCCAGTCGAAAACCTTGGAGCGTGACGCACGCAGCGCCGGCACGTCCTCGGCGAGCAGCGCGAGGCCGAGCGGCAGCATCCAGATGCCGAGCACCGGCAGGAAGGACAGCACGCCGCCGACGACGAGCAGCGCGCCCGAGGGAATCCGGACCCAGCGGCTGGACGGTTGCAGGAGATAGTCGACGGTGCTGGCAAGCCGCAGCGGCAACCGACGAACGAGCGCGTCAAGCCGCGGATCGCCGTCGGCAGCTCTGCCGGTGGCGCCCTCGCCCCTCGTCGTTTGTTCGTCCGAAGCTGCGCTCATGCTCACTCCTTCAAGGCGGCGCTGACCGCAGCTGGCCCGACCGGCTTCGCGCGCGGCAGCACCAGCGTCAGCAAACGCAACAGCTTGATCGCCTGCACCTCGTGCGGATGCACGTCCTCGTCCACGGCCGCGACGCGCTCCGACAGCTCGATGAGATGGGACGACAGCGGCAGGTCCGAGACCGGCCGCAGCGTGTCGATCACCACATTGGCGAAATCAGGCTCTTCGAGCCGTTCGGCGAGCTCGTCGAACATCGCAAACAGGCGCTCTTCACTGATGTGCGGCGCCAATCCGCGTTCCCGGATGAAGCGGATCACCTCGTCGCGCTCGATCGGTGACACGCGGCGGTCCGCCACGGCGACCAGCGCGCCGGCAATCACCAGCGCCACCGCAGCCTGCTCGTTGAAGCTGCGCGGTTCGGTGATCTCGAGTTCGATCGAATTGGAAGTGTTGGCGTCAGACATCGTCGCTCCTCAATCTTGCGAAATGACCGCGCGGAGCTACCGATGGGGACGATTTGGTCGGAGGGAACAGAGAAGGCCCGACGATCGGCCGATCCATCGCATTCGCGCGGGACAGGTCATCCGACATCGCGAGGTTTGGCCGACACAGTCGGCGTCCTCGCCAGAGGGGCCCGGATTCTTGTTCTCCCCCGAGATAAAGCCGGATGGGCCGGAATCAAGCCGGCAAGAGTGCGACGAGCCGCCGCAGCGGAGTTCCAACGGGATAGTTGACTGGCCCCGACTGCATCAACGATGACAGCGGGTGAAACGCGCGCCTCTACCCCACCCGCTCCACGAGATGCGCGCGCGATGGTGACGGCTCGAACCGATCGCCGAAATATTGCGTTTCGTGCGCCACCAACCCGTCACGAAATTCCATGATGCTGACGACATAGGACGGCGCCCCGTCATAGGTCAGGACGAACTCGCTCACCCAGAGATCTCCGCCGCCGACGATCCGCCGAACCGTGAAGCGCTTCTCGTTCGGCTGCACGAAGCGGCTCTCCTGAATGTTCCGGCGGCCGCGAATACGCTCGCCGGACTGCGGATAGTCGAGCATGGCATCCTCGCGATAGATGTCATGCTCGGCTTCGAAATCGTTCGCGTCCGAAGCAGCCCAATGGCGCTGGAGCGCTGCCAGCTTCACCTGATCGTCCATCTCGAGCTCCGATTTCAAATGAGAACGTTCCCGCCGCCTTCATCTGATACCGCAAGCCTCGGGCAGCAAGGCTCCACTCGCAACGTCTAACAACGGCTAACGGGCTAACACTCCGATTTGGATGCAGATTAGCATCGAGGTGATCGCTATACTGGGTCGCCATCATAGTTGGGAAAACACGATGGCACGCTTGCTGTCCGTTAATGTCGGCCTGCCGCGCGACATCGCCTGGCAAGGCAGGACCGTTCATACCGGCATCTGGAAGGCACCCGTCGAGGGCCCGCGCAAGGTGCGGCGGCTCAACATCGACGGCGACGGCCAGGGCGATACCGCGGGTCACGGCGGCGAGCACCGTGCCGTGTTCGTGTATCAGGACGATTCCTACCGCTACTGGCAGGAGCAGCTGAGCCGGTCGCATCTGGTCCACGGCCAATTCGGCGAGAACTTCACCGTCGAGGCCCTCGCCGACACCGAGGTCTGCATCGGCGATCGTTACAGGATCGGCTCTGCCCTGTTCGAAGTGACGCAACCGCGCGTCACCTGCTACCGGCTCGGCATTCGCATGGAGGAGCCGGACATGGCCGCGCTGCTGGTCAAGCACGGCCGGCCCGGTTTCTATTTTCGGGTCATTGAGGAAGGCGACGTCGAGGCCGGCGATGAGATCATTCAGGTCGCGCGCGGGCCTGAAAGCATGAGCGTGTTCGAGGTCAACGCGCTGCTGTACCTGCCCCCTCATCCGCGCGAGCGCCTCGAACGCGCGCTGCGGATTCCGGCGCTGAGCCGTGGCTGGCATCATTCCTTCGCCGCGCTACTCGACCAGCGCAGCACGGAAAGTGCGACAGCAGGAAATGCCGGGCTCGGCCCGGCCGCAAGCCCGCCTCCGGCCTGGCGCGGATTCCGGCCGTTTCGCGTCTCGCGCAAGATCGCCGAAACCAATAGCGTGACATCGTTGATCCTCGACCCCGCAGACGGACATCCCGGAGCGGTCGCCCTGCCCGGCCAGTTCGTCATCGTGCGGCTCGGAGCTACTACTGCGCCTGCGATGACCCGCAGCTATTCGCTGTCGCGCCACTCCGATGCGGCGTCCTATCGCCTCAGCATCAAACGTGAGGCGCACGGCATCGCCAGCACTTACATCGCCGACGCGCTCAAACCCGGCGATGTCGTGCAGCTCGGTGCGCCCCGCGGCAGTTTCACGCTGCAGCAGGGCACACGGCCCATCGTCCTGCTGAGTGCCGGCATCGGCGTGACGCCGGTTCTCGCGATGCTCCACGCGCTCGCTGCGGAAGGATCGCCACGCGATGTCTGGTGGCTGCACGGCACGCGCAACGGCCGCGAACATGCCTTTGCCGCCGAGGTGCGCGAGCTTCTGCCGCGGCTCGCTCGCCATCACAGCCATGTCTGCTACAGCACGCCCGATCCTGGCGATCGCCTGGAGGTCGATTTCGACAGCGCCGGACATCTGGATCTGCCCCTGCTCCGCCAACTCAACGTGCCGCAAGATGGCGACTTCTATCTCTGCGGACCGGCCGCCTTCATGAGCGACCTCACGACCGGCCTCCGCGCATGGGGCGTCGCGCCTGATCGCATCCACACCGAATTGTTCGGCGCCGGGCCATCCCTGACGCCCGGCATCGCGGCTTCACCGAAAGTGCCCGCGCATGCGCCTGCCGGCGCACCCGGCCCGGGGCCGATGGTGTCCTTCGCCCGCAGTGGCCTCAATGTCTGCTGGGGACCATCATACGCTAGCCTGCTCGAACTGGCCGAGGCCTGCGACGTCCCCGTGCGCTGGTCGTGCCGGACGGGGGTATGCCACAACTGCGAGAGCGGGCTCGTTGCGGGCGATGTCAGCTATCAGCCCGATCCACTCGATGCACCGGCGGATGGAAATGTCCTGATCTGCTGCTCACGGCCGCAGGGCGATGTCGTGATCGATCTCTAGAACATGGGAGAGTCCTATGCGAACTGACATGGTGCCGGGAGCCACCTTCCCGGATTACGAGCTCAGCGACCACACCGGCAAGCACCGCAAGCTCTCCGCGCTGCAGGGCATCGATCCGATGATCGTCGTCCTCGGCCGCGGCGGATTCTGTCCAAAAGATCGCCGCCAGGCCGAGGGGCTGGTGCAGCTCCATCGCGAGATGGAGGTGGGCTATTGCCGGCTGGTCACGATCACCACCGACACCATCACCGAGACCAACGAATATCGCAGCGGTGCGGGCGCGCATTGGCCTTTCCTGTCCGATCCCAGGCGGATCGTTCAAAAGGATCTCGACATCGCCGAATACACCGATCCGATCCACAACCCGATGATTCCGCATGTCATCGTGCTTGAGCCCGGCTTGCGCATTCACAAGATCTACAATGGTTACTGGTTTTTCGGACGCCCGACCGTCGAAGAGCTTCGCCAGGATCTCAGAGCCGTCAGCATGACGTGCCGTCCGGATTGGGACATCACGGCGCCCGGCTTCAGGGCGCAATGGGACCAGGGCCGCAAGGAGCATTTTTATCCCTACGGCAAAGCTTACGTCGAAACGCTCGGCGAACAGGATTAGAAACACATTCCGACTCGTCGGTCTCGACCAACGCCGGCCTGGAATGTGGATGATGCAGAAGAGAACCGATCCCGGCCACCGCGCCGGCCGCATGGGCGGACGCCAGATCTACGAGGCGCTGCGCGATCAGATCATGTCGCTGGTCTACGGCACTGACGGCCTGTTGCCGTCATCGCGCGCACTGGCCGACGAGATGGGCGTGGCGCGCTCGACGGTCACCGTCGCCTATGAGCAACTCGCCGCCGAAGGCTTCATCGAGACGCGCCATGGCGCCCGGCCGCGCGTCGCGCGCTCTGTGGTGGAGCGCGGACGCACGCGCGCGACCTCCCGGCCATCGACTCGCAAGGCGCGGTTGTCGGCATTCGGCGAGCGGCTGCGCCAGGACCCGCCGCACTGGACCGCGCCGCCGCGCGGGCTCGTCGCGAATTTTCGCTATGGCGAGCTTTCGCCGTCGGACTTCCCGGTGCTCGCCTGGAAGAAGGCCGTGACCGCCGCGATGGCGCGCAAGCCCGAGCGGCTCGCTTATGATGACCCTTGCGGTGCGCTGCGGCTGCGGACCGCGCTTCAGGGCTATCTGTGGCGATCGCGCAGCGTGCGCTGCGAGGTCGACCAGATCATCGTCGTCAACGGCTCGCAGCAGGGCCTCGACATCTGCGCGCGCCTGCTGCTCGATGCCGGCGACCGCTTCGTGATGGAGGATCCCGGCTACCAGATGGCGCGGCACACCCTCGCGGCGACGGGCGCCGTCGCGGTGCCTGTTACGGTCGATGCGGAAGGCCTTCAGACCGGGCGGCTCGACGGCATCGCAGCCCGCCTCGCCTATGTGACGCCGTCGCATCAATATCCGCTGGGCGGCGTCATGCCGATTGGACGCCGGCACCAATTGCTGGCCTGGGCCAGACAGAACGACGCTTACGTGATCGAGGACGATTACGACAGCGAGTATCGCTACGATACAAAGCCGATTCCGCCACTGCATGCGCTGGAGGGCGGCGACAACGTGATCTATCTCGGCACCGTCTCCAAGACGCTCTCGCCAACCTTGCGGATCGGCTGTCTCGTGGTGCCGCAGGCGTTGCGATCCCTGTTCGCCGCCGCCAAGCAGATCATGGACCGGCACACGCCGCTGATCGAACAGGAGGCGCTGGCCGCGATGCTGGAGAGCGGCGCCTATGACAGCCATGTCAGGCGCGTGCGCCGGCGCAACGCCGAGCGCCAGCAGGCGCTGCTCGACGCCCTTCGCCGCCGCTTCGGCGATCGTATCAGGATCGAGGGCGCCGCCGCGGGCCTGCATGTGGTGGCCTGGTTCGACGGTCTGCCGCAGAAGCATGAGGCCGCGTTGATCAAGGCCGCCCGCGCCAAGGGCGTCGGCATCTATCCCGTCTCCGCCCTGTTTGTCGACCCGCGCGGTGCGCGGAAGACGATCGGCCTCGTCATGGGTTATTCGGCGCTGGAGGTGGCGCAAATCGAGCGGGGCTGCAAGCTGCTGGCGCAGGCGGTTGCCGAACTGGACTGATAAAACCGTATAAAACTGGCCGTTACTTACAGTCCAGATTGGGGCTATCTCCATCATCAGAACGGAGACACCTCATGTACATTCCGCCCGCCTTTAGAGACGACGACATCGAGAGCATCCGCGCGACCATCCGCGCCGCCCGCCTCGCAAGCCTCGTCACGGCCACCACTGAGGGTCCGGTCGCCACGCCCTTGCCGCTCTTCCTCGACGAGAGCGAAGGCGAGCATGGTGTGCTGTATGGACATATGGCGAAGGCCAACTCGCAATGGAAGCTGCCGCCGATCGGCGATGCGCTCGCGATCTTCAGTGGTCCCGACGTCTATGTGACGCCGTCCTGGTACGCGACCAAGCAGGAGACCGGAAAGGTCGTGCCGACCTGGAATTACGTCGCCGTGCATGTCTATGGGCCGGTGGAATTCTTCCAGGAGCCGGAGCGCCTGCTCGAAGCGGTGATGCGGCTGACCAAAAAGCACGAAGGCGCGCGTGCAAAGCCGTGGGCGGTCAGTGATTCTCCTGCCGATTTCATCGCCGCGCAGTTGCGCGGGATCGTCGGCGTGCGTATCCCCGTGGTGCGGTTCGAAGGCAAGCGCAAGATGAGCCAGAACCGGCCCGACGCCGATCGCATCGGCGTCGCGCGAGGTCTCGCCGCGAGCGAGGATCATGGCGATCGCGAGGTCGCACCCTTGATCCCGCTTCCAGTCTAGTCTCCGATCTCCTTGCGCAGCCGGTGGGCGTATTCCGCGCCCCATCCGAGACCGAGCGTCACCGAGATCAACGAGCCGAGCAGTACGCCGAATTTGGCGGCGTCGAGCAATCTGTCGTCGGGAAAGGCGAGCATGGCGATGAAGATCGACATGGTGAAGCCGATGCCGGCCAAAAGCCCGATGAGGCAGACGCCGCCCCATGACACGCCCGGCGCGAGCCGGCATCCACCGGCGCGCACCGCAAGCCAGGTCGCACCGATGACGCCGATCGGTTTTCCCGCGCAGAGCGCAAGCCCGATACCGAGCGTCACGAATTGGACGCCGCCGGTGAATTCGGTAGTCCTGAGGTCGACGCCGGCATTGGCCAGCGCGAACAGCGGCATGATCGCGTAGGCGACCCAGGGATGCAGTGCCGCCTCCACGCGGATGACAGGCGGCAACAGTTCGGGCTTTGCCGAGCGGACCGGCGTGATCAAGCCGAGCACGACACCCGCTAGCGTCGGATGCACGCCGGCCATCAGGAAACCCGCCCAGACGATAAAGGCCGGCAGCACATAGGCGAACGCGGAGCCGACGCCGAGCCATTGAAATCCCAGCGCCATGAGAACACCAAGCGATGCGACGATAAAGCCGTTGAGATCGATCCCGCCGCTGTAGAGCAGCGCGATGATGAGAACTGCGATGATGTCGTCGATAATGGCCAAGGCGAGCAGGAAGACCCTGATATTGGCAGGGATTGACCGCCCGAGCAGTGCGAGCACGCCGACCGCAAAAGCGATATCTGTCGCGGTTGGTATCGCCCAGCCCTGGCTGCGGCCCGTGACATTGTTGAAGCTGAGATAGATCAGCGCTGGGACGACGACACCACCGACAGCCGCCAGCACCGGCAGAATGGCCTGGTCGAACCTGCTGAGTGCGCCCTCATGGATTTCGCGGCGGATCTCCATGCCGACGACCAGGAAGAAGACCGTCATCAACGCGTCGTTGATCCAGAAATGCAGGGATCTGACGAAGATGAAATCGCCAAGGCGAAGCGTAATCGGCAGGTTCCAGACGTCGTGATATGAATGGGCAAAGGGCGAGTTGACCCAGAGCAATGCGGCAACCGCAGCCACACACAGCACGACGCCGCTGACGGCCTCGACATGCAGGAAATGCTGGAGCGCTGTGAGTGCGCGTTCGACTGAAAGCGGGGATTGGGGCTGGTGTCTGCCGGGCAGCTGCTCATTCATGGGCGCACGCATCCTGCGTGGCGGCCCGACCATCGCTTGACCTGTCGCTGCCCAATGCAGCGAGCACCCGGCGCTGTTCTACAGTGCGCTGGGATTAAGGCAACCCCTGAACCACGCCCTGATCGCGCGCGCCTCAGACCGCGTCAACATTGTTCCGTTCGAGCTCGCGATTTCCACTGCGTCCGACGCGGAACCCGTCCCGGTCAGAAGGATTATCGCCCGCAGGTAGTACCACTGCCGGGGTGGCTCATGGCATTTGCGACGGACGTTTTGAAACTGCTGCGACTGGATGCTTCCGGCGACAAGCAGCATCTCGTGATTCGCTCTGCCGGCGGACCCGGCAAGGCGGCCGAATATTCCCTCGGCATCGAGGAGGAATATTTCCTCGCCGATCGCCGGACCCTCGAGGTTGCGATCCAGACGCCCAACGAGTTGTTCGAATCGGCGAACTGGTCGACCGGCGGCCAGGCTATGCGCGAGATGCTGCAATCCCAGCTCGAGGTCGCGACCAACGTTCACGTCGATGTCAATGACGCGCGGGAGGAGCTGAGGTTCCTTCGTCGCGAGGTCGCCAATGTCGCCGCACAGTATGGCTTCGTCATCATGGCCTGCGGCACGCACCCGACCGCCGTCTGGCGGATGTCGCAGCCGAGCCCGAAACCGCGCTACGAGGAGATGATCGAGGACCTGCGCAGCATCGGCCACCGCAACATGATGTGCGGCATGCATGTGCATGTTCAACTCCCTGATCCTGAGAAGCGGATGGCGGTGATGCGGGCGATGCTGCCGCATCTGCCGCTGTTCATCGCGCTGTCGGCATCCTCGCCGTTCTGGAATTCGCACAAGACGGGACTGAAGGGCTACCGGCTCGCGGCCTATTCCGAGCTGCCGCGTACCGGCCTGCCCGAGCTGTTCGAGAGCAAGCGCGATTACGACGATTACGTCGGCGCGTTGCAGCGCTCCGGCGTGATCCCCGATGAGAGCCACATCTGGTGGGCGATGCGGCCATCGATCAAGCACCCAACGCTGGAGCTTCGCGCGCCTGACACCTGCACCTTCGTCGACGACGCCATTGCCATCGCCTCGCTGTACCGCTGCCTGACGCGACACCTCTATCTGAGGCCGCATCTGTCGAAGGAGGTCACCGCAGTCGAACGCGCGATTGCGGTCGAGAACAAATGGCGCGCCCAGCGCTACGGCACCGACTGCATCTTTGCCTCAAAAGACGGACCGGTGACGATCTCGGAGCTGCTGTCGCGAATCATCGACGATATCACCGAGGATGCCGCCACACTGGAATGCAGCGCCGAGATCGAGCACTGCCGTACCATCGTGGCGCGCGGAAGCTCGGCCGAATTCCAGCTGCGCGCCTATCGCGAGAGCGGAGACGACATTGTGGCCGCATCGCGATGGATCGCGGCCGCGACCATAGCCGAGACGCGCATGGATGCCGGACGGCGCACGCAAGTGCCGTCATAGCGCCCGCGCAAGCTTCGCCAACGAAAACGTCTATTCCGAACTTGCTACGCCGTGGGGGAACGAATGACTGACATCACCTGGTGCGCCGGTTGCGGCCACAGCCTGGTCCCGATCCTGTCCGGGAAGGGCAAGACAACGCCAAGCTGCTTCTGGTGCGAGGGCGTCGACGCGCGGACCATGGAGATGGCGAAGTGGGCGGACAGCCCGGCCGGTAAGCCGGATCGGGCCGCGCCTCGCTCCTTTGATTGAGCCACCCTCCGCGTCAGACCCTTGCCACCAGGCGTGGGCGGAATACGGACTCGACAGTCGGGCCGGCGCAGCGACCGGCTTTCGCGTCGGCCGGCGCCGCGGAATGAAGAAGCTGTTGACGATGATCGGCTCGTTGTCGCCGAGCGCGGTTCGCTCCTTCACCAGCTTGCTCATAACCGAGCGCATCTTGATGACTTCCTGCGCCACGAAGCTGCAGTCCTCATCGCGATTGATCTGCTCATGCATGATCGCTTCGGCCTCGCGCATGCTGACGCGGAGCGCCCTGATCGTTCTGCGGATGTCGTTGATGCGGTTGTCCATGGCTGCCTCCATCTCGGTCGCAGCATAAGAACAAAACATGAACATATTGTCAATCGCCGCCTTGCGAATTGCGACGTCGCCGCCGATCCGCAAGAAGGCGCAACTGCACGCGCGCTGGCGAGGCTTGCTGACAAATTAGACAAGTCGAGCCGCACGCCCGGAAGCGCGAGTCGCTAGCACCGCGCCGGACGGTCGAACCAGGCGGGCGATCTAACCTCCCGTGCAACCACCGGATTCTTTCCTGACCGGGCTCGCCGCGTCATGGCGCCGGGCCGGTTTGCCGATCCGCAAACCAACTGGCCCAAAATTCGCAACGACGTTGCAAGCTGGCAATGGCGCAGAGCGGAGAACGTCATGAACGTGCATGCTGTGGGCGATCTCAAGACGACCGGCCTCACCCATCCGAACGGCGCGCCGCTTCGCCTCAACACCCGGGACTTTGTGGCGATCGATCGCGACCGGAATGCGAAGTTCGAAGCGACCTATCGTCCGCAGGCGCTCTACAACCGCGCCAACGAGGGCTTTCACGCCAACAACGAAACCTTCCTGCTCCACGAAGTCGCGACCAATCTGCCGATCTATCGCCCCGACACTGGCCCCACCGACTTCCATCTGCATCTGCCGCCGGGCGGCTTTCAGCTCGTGCTGGTCACCTCGGGGGCCTTCACCTTCGACTATGACGGCCGCTTCTACAATGTCGGCCCGGGCGCAGTGATGCTGCAAAGCGCGATCGTGCATCGCCAGCTGTTCTACACCTGGTCGGGTCTGTCGACCGAAGCGAATTTGAAGACGCCGCAGACGGTGCTGCCGGATCCGATCTCGATGGGCTATTCCGGCAAATTCCTCGAAGCCTTCATCACCGATCCCACCACCTTTCCGAATCCGACCATCGTCGGCCCGGACCAGATCAACGAAGCCGAGACGCCGCGCGTGGCCTGGAGCCATTCCTTGCACGATCGTCCGGCCAATGCCGGCTTCTGGCTTCAGGATCCGCTGGCGCTGGATGCGCTGTTCAAGCCGCTCAGCAACAGCACGATCAAATCGGCGCTGCCGGTTTACGTGCGCGATATCGGCATCGAGGTGCCGAGCGGCCAGCTCGTCACCGGCCACATCATCGCAACCGATCCGCGCGGCCAGTCGCTGCTGCCGAAGAGCACGTCGATCGCCGCGGACGCCAGCTGCTTTGCCAAAGGCGAGGTCGTGATCTATCGCGTCATTCGCGGCACCGCCGAATTCAAGAAGAAGGCGGGCGAGACCTTTGAACTCGCCGCCGGCGATGTCGTGACGGCGGGCAAGGACTCGATCAGCCTCGTGGGCGTTGGCGAAAACACCCAGGTGCTTCGGCTTGGCCTGCTGAAAGGCATGAACGACCTTCGCAGCTGGACGCCGACACAGCGCGACGAGATCGACGGATTGGCCGGACAGATCATCACGCAGAAGGATATCCGTCCGCTGCGCACCGAAGGCAAGCCGGTCGGATATCTCTACGCGTAAGAGCCCGCCCTACTCCGCCGCCTGGCGCACGTGGCGAGCGGTCGGCGTGCGCATCGTCACCAGCTCTTCGGCCGCGGTCGGATGCAGCGCGATGGTCGCGTCGAAATCGGCCTTGGTCGCCTTCATCTTCACGGCAATCGCGACCACCTGAGTGGTCTCGGCAGCGCAATCGCCGACGATGTGGCAGCCGAGCACGCGGTCGGTCGAACCGTCGACGACGAGCTTCATCAGCACGCGGGTGTCACGGCCTGACATCGTCGCCTTGATCGGCCGGAACGTCGTCTTGTAGATATCGACGTGGCTGAACTGTGCGCGCGCTTCGGTTTCGGTCAGACCGACGGTGCCGATTTCCGGCTGCGAGAATACCGCGGTCGGGATGTACGAGTGATCGACCTGCACCTCGCGCTTGCCGAACACGGTGTCGGCGAAGGCATGCCCCTCGCGGATGGCGACCGGCGTCAGATTGTGACGATGGGTGACGTCGCCGATCGCGTAGATGCTGTCCACCGAGCTCTTCGAGAAATGGTCGACCGCGATGCCGCCGTTCTTCGGGTTGATGGCGACGCTGGCCTTCTCCAGGCCGAGATTGGCCACCGCCGGATGACGGCCGATCGCGAACATCACCTGGTCGGAGGCGAGGCTCGATCCGTTCGACAGATGGGTGGTGAATTCCTCGCCATGGCGATCGACCTTGTTCACGGTGCAGCCGGTGAGAATGGTGATGCCCTGCTTCTCCATCTCGCTGCGCACATGTGCGCGAACATCCTCGTCAAAACCGCGAAGAATGTTGTCGCCGCGATAGATCACGGTGACGTCGGAGCCGAAGCCGGCGAAGATCCCGGCGAATTCCAGCGCAATGTAGCCGCCGCCCTGGATCACGATCCGCTTCGGCAACTTCTTCAGATGAAACGCCTCGTTGGACGAGATCACGTGCTCGATGCCGGGAATCGAGGCGCCGTGATTGGGTGCGCCGCCGGTAGCGATGAGGATGTATTTCGCGGTGATCTTCTTGTCGTCCACGAGCAGGCGGACGGTGTGCTTGTCCTCGATCACCGCGCGGCTCTTGACGATCCGCGCGCCCGATTTCTCGACATTGGTCGTGTAGGCCGCCTCCAGCCGCGCGATCTCCTTGTCCTTGTTGGCGATCAGCGTCGGCCAGTCGAAGGTCGCGGGCGGAACGGTCCAGCCGAAGCCGGCGGCGTCCTCGAGCTCATGACGGACATGCGAGCCGATCACGAACAGCTTCTTCGGCACGCAGCCGCGGATCACGCAGGTGCCGCCCATGCGGTACTCTTCCGCGATCATCACGCGGGCGCCGTGGCCGGCTGCGATGCGGGCGGCACGCACGCCGCCCGAACCGCCACCGATGACAAAGAGGTCGACGTCGAATTCAGCCATTGTCCACTCCGACCTCTTCAAACCAAGCCGCAACGCGCCTTGGGGCTTCCTGATCAGCTATCCTGTCAGATAGGTACCGTCACATTTCCTTGCCACGCTTGCGCATCTCGGCACGGAAGGCAGCCATGACGACCTCGGAGAAGTTCTGGGCCCATGCGTTCATGACCTGCATGCTGAGGCTGATGGCCTTGGGCTCGTTGGTGATCAGCTTCTGGCCGAGCGGCGACTTGTAGAACGCGACGAGATCCTTCAGCTCCTGCTCGGTGAACTCGCCGGCATAGACCCCCACCATGCCATCGCCGATCTCCTGCTCGCGACCGGCAAGCTGCTTGGCGACGATCGGGGCGAGCTCGTTGAGATCCTTCTGGTAGTTGAGGTTCTGGCCAATCAGCGTGCCTTTGACCTTCTCCACCATGCCGGGCACGGCGTTGGCATACATCGCGCTGGCGTTCTTCAGCGTCAAAATCTCCTTCGCCGCTGCAATCGCCGCCGGAGAGGGGGCCGCTCCCTGTTGCTGCGCGGTCGCAGGCACTGCCCCCAGTGCCAGCGTAAAGGCGAGGCACGCAGCGGGCACGATCTTCAAAACACTCTTCATTTCTGGTCTCCTTTCGGCTGACGCCGTTCAATCACGCGAATTCCCTCGCCACCGGCCAAAACAGCCGAGCTGGCCAAGCCGATAAACAACCCATGCTCGACCACGCCGGGGATCGCGCTCAACGCGTTGGCGAGGTGGGGCGGATCCACAATACGTCCGAGCTGGGCATCGACGATCCAGTGGCCGCCGTCGGTGACGAAAGCGTGGCCATCCTTGGCCTTGCGGACCGCCATTTGCCCGGAAACGCCGCACGCCGCAAATGCCTTCTCGATCGCGCGGCGCGTCGCGCCAAGCCCGAACGGGATGACCTCGATCGGCAGCGGAAAACGGCCGAGCGTCGGCACCCATTTGGTGTCGTCGGCAATCACGATCATGCGATCGGAGGCGGCGGCGACGATCTTCTCGCGCAGCAGCGCACCGCCGCCGCCCTTGATCAAATTGAACTCGGGGTCGATCTCGTCGGCGCCGTCGACGGTCATGTCGAGATGGTCGATCTCATCGAGCGTCGTCAGCGGCACGCCGCAGCGCTCCGCGTCGGCCCGCGTCGCCTCGGAGGTCGGCACGCCGATCACCTTGAGGCCGGCGGCGACGCGTTCGCCCAGCAGCTCGACGAAGTGTTTTGCGGTCGAGCCGGTACCGAGGCCGAGCTGCATGCCGTCACGCACCTCTTCCAGCGCGCGCGCCGCAGCCTGCCGCTTCAACTGGTCCATATTCACGTTTGCGTCCGCCTCTCAAAGTCTGGGGTGCCGCCGGTATCGTCGGTTGCGGCGGGCCTATGTAGCCTCGTTTTTCCCCGGAGAACAGGGTCTGGGAGCAGGCCTATAAGCCGATCTTATAGCGCCGCCCCTTGCACTGGCCCGGCCGGGCCGGTAGCGCTTGGACCATGACCTCCCCCGACAAGACCTGCCCCTACACACTCGTCTTCGATCTCGACGGCACGCTTGTGGATACGGCGCCCGACCTGATCACCGCGCTGAATTACGTGCTCGACCGCGAAGGCCTGCCGCCGGTGCCGATGGCCTCGGCCCGCAACATGATCGGGGCCGGCGCCCGCAAGCTGATCGAGCGGGGCCTGGAGGCCGAGGGCCGTACGGTCACGCCCGCCGACATGGACCGGATGACGGCGGATTTCATCGGCTATTACGCCGACCATATCGCGGTCGAATCGCAGCCCTTCGAAGGGCTGCTGGACGCGCTCGACCTGTTTGCGGCGCAGGGCCATCGTCTCGCGGTCTGCACCAACAAGCTGGAATGGCTGTCGAAGCGGCTCTTGGACCAGCTCGGCCTGAGCCGGCGATTCGCAGCGATCTGCGGCGCGGACACGTTTGGGGTCCAGAAGCCTGATCCGACTATTTTCCGCGAGACCGTGGCGCGGGCCGGCGGCGCGGTCAAAGCCAGCATCATGGTCGGCGACGCCGGAACCGACGTCGGCGTGGCCCGCCGCGCCGGGGTGCCTGTGATCGGGGTCAGTTTCGGCTACACGGACGTGCCGATCGCCGATCTGAAGCCGGACCGGCTGATCCATCACATGCGCGACCTGCCGGCCGCCGCCCACAGCCTGATGACGGTTTAGGCCTTAAGGCGCTGAAATCCCTACTCAATATCCGGGAACTCCGCGTTAACCATCTATTAACTATGCGCAGCCCGCCGGTTGCCTGCGGAAAACGACGCCCCTAAGGTCCGCGCGGGGTTATGTGGCGGTTCGTCGCAGTAGAAATGGATGGTCATGCGTCGTGTCATCGCGATTGCGTTAGCGGGAGCGAGCCTTGGTGGCTGCTCCTCGATGTCTTGGGACATGTTCAAATCGGCGCCGCCGACCGTCCAGGTCCGGCTCGAATCCAACCCCCCGGGGGCCGACGCCAAGACCTCGCTCGGTCCGGGCTGCAAGACCCCCTGCTCTGTCTCGGTTCCCGCGCCGGAGGCGCCGTTCACGGTCGACTACGTCCTCAATAAGTACCAGCCGACCAGCGTACCGGTAAACGTGATCAAGAATCCCGGCGATTTCACTACGCCCGCCTCGGTGACCACCGATCCGAACCCGGCGTTCGCGGAGCTTCAGCCGGCGGTGCCGCCCAAGCCGGTGAAGAATAAGCCGCACCGGCCGAAGAAGCCAAAACCCGCCGCAGTCGCGCCCGCCGATGCTGCAGCGCCCGCAGCCAGTACGCCGTTCCCCGATCCGAACGCAGGCAAGCGCTGATCCCGGCGTCAATCTGCGTATACCACCCGATTGTCCTAGCCGCGTCCGATGCTTAGATTGTGCCGACGGCACCGCTGAAGCAAAGGTGCGCCCGCCGCCGTAAGTGACAAGGCATTTGGTATGAACGGACCTTCTGCGAGCCCGAGCGCCGCGCTGTCGAGCGCGATGACCGATCCGTTCGGGCGGACCATCTCGTACTTGCGCGTCTCCGTCACCGATCGCTGCGACCTGCGCTGCTTCTATTGCATGTCGGAAGACATGACGTTCCTGCCCAAGGCTGACCTGCTCACGCTCGAGGAACTCGACCGGCTCTGTTCCGCCTTCATCGCCAAGGGCGTCAAGAAGCTGCGGCTCACCGGCGGCGAGCCGCTGGTCCGGCGCAATGTGATGTCGCTGGTGCGCTCGCTCTCGCGTCATCTGACAAGCGGCGCGCTGGGCGAGCTGACGCTGACCACAAACGGCACGCAACTCGCAAAACATGCAAAGGAGCTTGCCGATTGCGGCGTCCGCCGCATCAACGTCTCACTCGACACGCTCGATCCCAGGAAGTTTCGCGAGACCACGCGCTGGGGCGAGATCGACAAGGTGCTGGAAGGCATCGAGGCGGCGCGCGCTGCAGGGCTCGCGGTGAAGATCAACGCGGTGGCGCTGAAGAACCTCAACGAGGACGAGCTGCCCGATCTGATGCGCTGGGCCCATGGCAAGGGCATGGGGCTGACCCTGATCGAGGTGATGCCGATGGGCGAGATCGGTTCGGGCCGCATCGACCAATATCTGCCGCTGTCACTGGTGCGCGCGCGGCTCGCGCAGCAATTCACGCTGACGGATCTGGCTGAAACCACCGGCGGGCCGGCGCGCTATGTCAGCGTCGTCGAGACCGGCGGCAAGCTCGGCTTCATCACGCCGATGACCCATAATTTCTGCGAATCCTGCAACCGCGTGCGCATCACCTGCACGGGCACGCTGCACACCTGCCTCGGCCACGAGGATGCCTCCGATTTGCGCAAACCTCTGCGTGCATCTGCTGATGACATGCTGCTTGCAGCTGCGATCGACCGCGCCATCGGGCTGAAGCCCAAGGGCCACGATTTCATCATCGACCGCCGCCACGACCGCCCCAGCGTCAGCAGGCATATGAGCGTGACCGGCGGCTGAGGATCCGCCGCCCGCGGCATTATTCCCTTTAACTATCAACAAACTTCCGATTGACTGGCGGCACCGCCGCTGGTTTTGTGCGGCTGCCTTAGGCCTTCGCGGCGGGACAAGCCGACGCGCCCAGTCGGCGCAGATTCAAGACGGCCTGGCAAGAATCTGGGGAGGACCTATCGTTGCAAGCGCTCCTGAAATTGAGCCGTGGGATCGACGCGTTCACACGTTGGACGGGCAAGCGTGTGGCTTGGCTGATCCTGGTCGCCGTGATCATCTCGGCCCTCAACGCGATCGTCCGCAAGACGTTCGATACCTCATCCAATTCCTGGCTTGAGCTGCAGTGGGTGCTTTTCAGCATCGTCTTCCTGCTCGGCTCGGCATGGACTCTGCTCGACAACGAGCACATCCGGATCGACATCTTCAACAGCATGATGCCGAAAAAGGTGCGCAACATCGTCGATGTCATCGGCCACGCGTTTTTCCTGCTGCCGCTGACGGTCGTAATGATCATTACTGGTATACCGTTCTTCCAGCGCTCGTTCCAGCTCAACGAACAATCCGGCAATGCCGGCGGGCTGCCGCAATGGCCGGCAAAATCGCTGATCATGATCGGCTTCGCCTTCTTGCTGGTTCAAGCCGTTTCCGAATTGATCAAGCGGATCGCGGTGATGCGCGGGCTGATCCCCGATGCTCACGAGTCGCAGGTGAAGGCGATCGAGGCCGAGGTCGAGCACCTCGTCCAAGCGATCGAAAAGAAGTGACCGCCAGCGGCGTTTTTCGGGGGAATCTATGACCGCGTTTCTTATCGCCAATATGGCGCCGATCATGTTTGCGTCGCTGGTCGTCGTGCTGCTGCTGGGCTATCCCGCAGCGTTTTCACTCGGCGCCGTCGGCCTCATCTTCGCAGTGATCGGAATCCAGCTCGGCGAATTCCGCCCGGACTTCCTGCAAGCGCTGCCAGAGCGCGTCTACGGCGTGATGAACAACGACACGCTGCTCGCGATTCCGTTCTTCACCTTCATGGGCCTGGTGCTGGAGCGATCCGGCATGGCCGAGGACCTGCTTGACACCATCGGCCAGTTGTTCGGCACCATCCGCGGCGGCCTCGCCTACGCGGTGGTGTTCGTGGGTGCGCTGCTAGCGGCGACGACCGGCGTGGTCGCCGCGTCCGTGATCTCGATGGGCCTGATCTCGCTGCCGATCATGCTGCGCTACGGCTACGACCGGCGTATGGCCACCGGCATCATCGCCGCGTCCGGTACGCTTGCGCAGATCATTCCGCCTTCGCTCGTTCTGATCGTGATGGCCGACCAGCTCGGCAAGTCAGTCGGCGACATGTACGAAGGCGCGTTCATTCCGGGCCTGGTCCTCGCCGGGCTCTATGCAGGCTACGCGTTCCTCGTCACCCTGATCTTCCCGAAAGCCGCTCCGGGCCTGCCCAAGGAAGCGATCGGGTTCCGCGAGGAGAGTGGCGACCGGGGCCTGCGGTCACTGGGCGTGTTGTTTCTGGCGAGCTGCGTCTTCGGCTGGCTCATGATGCGGGGGTCGGAGACGCATGGAGCCGATTTCGTCGTGCTCAGCATGTTCTTCGGTATCCTGTTCGCCTTCTTCGTCGCCGTGGTGAACTGGCTCACCGCCCGATTCCTCGGCCTCCACTTCCTCTCGAAGATGGCGCAGCAGACCACCTTTGTGATGGTGCCACCGCTGTTTCTGATCTTCCTCGTGCTTGGAACGATCTTCATCGGCATCGCGACGCCGACCGAAGGCGGCGCTATGGGCGCGACCGGCGCTCTCATTCTCGGCGCCATGAAGCGGCGGCTGTCGTGGGACTTGATTCGCCAAGCCGTGGAATCCACCGCGAAGCTGTCCGCTTTCGTCGTCTTCATCCTGGTCGGCGCGCGCGTGTTCTCGCTGACCTTCTACGGCGTCAATGGCCATGTCTGGGTGGAGCATCTCCTGACCTCGCTGCCCGGCGGTCAGGTCGGCTTCCTGATCTTCGTCAACGCCTTCGTGTTCGTGCTGGCGTTCTTCCTCGACTTCTTCGAGCTCGCCTTCATCGTGATCCCGCTGCTCGGACCTGCGGCAGAGCATCTCGGCATCGACCTGATCTGGTTCGGCGTCATCCTCGGCGTCAACATGCAGACCTCGTTCATGCATCCGCCGTTCGGCTTCGCATTGTTCTATCTGCGCTCGGTTGCTCCGAAGGAGTCCTATCTCGACCGCGTCACCGGCAAGCGCATGGAGCCGGTCACGACGGGGCAGATCTATTGGGGCGCGGTCCCGTTCGTGGTCATTCAGATCATCATGGTCCTGCTGGTCATCACATTCCCGTCGATGGTGATGCACTACAAGGGGGTGCAGTCGAACATCGATCCCAACACCATCAAGATCGAGGTGCCGCAGATCGACCTGCCGCCGCTCGATTTCGGTCCGCCGCAGAAGTAGCGGCCATGGCTCTCGCCGTCATGCTCCGCCCAGGCGGAGCATGACGCGCGTGACACGCGCCGGAAACGCGGGCATACCGGGCCATCCTTCAACCCATGGACCGCCGCTTATGCCCCGATCGCGCACCGCTCCATCGCTCGCTCGTCCGTTGCTCGCCTCGCTCTGGCTGGTTTGTGCCGCGACCGTAGCGCGTGCCGAGCCGGCGGCTGACATTCAAGCGCTGGCGCAAAAGGAGCAGCAGCCGCTGCTCGACACGCTGCGCGATCTGGTCAGCATCGAATCCGGCAGCAAGGACGTCGAGGGCCTGAACGTGATCGCAGGCCGCGTCGCCGACCAGCTCAGGCAGCTCGGCGGCACGGTGGAGATCCTGCAACCCACCGACATCTATCGCCTCGACGATACGCCCGAGACGATCGGCCCGGCCGTGCACGCCGTGTTCAAGGGCACCGGCAGCAAGAAGATCATGCTGATCGCCCATATGGATACGGTGTACCTGAAGGGCATGCTGAAGGATCAGCCGTTCCGCATCGACGGCGACAAGGCCTACGGCCTCGGCATTGCCGACGACAAGCAGGGCGTCGCGCTCATTCTCCACACTGTGGCGATGCTGCAGAAGCTGAACTTCAAGGACTATGGTACGCTCACGGTGCTCACCAATGGCGACGAGGAGATCTCCTCGCCCGGCTGGCGCAGCACCATCACCAAATTCGCCGCCGACCAGGACGTGGTGTTTTCGTTCGAGGGCGGCGGCACCGACGGCACGCTGCGGCTCGCTACCAGCGGCATCGGCTCGGCCTATCTGACGGTGACCGGCAAGTCCTCGCATGCCGGCGCGCGGCCCGAGGGCGGCATCAATGCGCTCTACGAGCTGTCGCACCAGGTGCTGCAGATGAAGGACCTGTCAAAGCCCGAACAGGGCCTGAAGCTGAACTGGACAGTGTCCAAGGCCGGTACCAACCGCAACGTGATCCCGGCCGAGGCATCGGCCCAGGCCGATGCGCGCGCGCTCAAGGTGTCGGATTTCGACGAGCTGGAGAAGGCGCTGCAGGACAAGATCAAGAACCGCCTGCTGCCGGATTCCAAGGTGGCGCTGAAATTCGAGGTGCGCCGCCCGCCGCTGGAGGCCAACGACGCCTCGCGCCAAGTGGCGGCCTACGGCAAGACGATCTATCAGGAGCTCGGGATGCCGCTCAAGGTCGACGAGAAGGCGACCGGCGGCGGCACCGACGCCGCCTTTGCCGCGCTCAAGACCAGAGGCGCCGTGGTCGAAGGCATGGGCCTGTCGGGCTTCGGCGCGCATTCCAACGATGCCGAATATGTGAAGCTCGACACCATCGTGCCGCGTCTCTACCTGACCACGCGCATGATCATGGATTTGTCGACCGGAAAGCTGAAATAGTCGACACTTTCTTCCTTCTCACCTTGTGGAAGAAGTCAATCGAACTCGCCGACGTTCGGATCGTCCCCTCGCCGAACACGGGCCAAGTCGTCACGGCCCGTACTGCGGGGCCGGCTTCTGGTTGAAGTCGTGCTCGTCGGGGACGCAAGTAAAGCTCGCCGCATCGTTGGCGCTGCCGCTTCCATTGTACTTCGCGATCTTGGGGAATACGCAAAGCGGCCGCGTCATCTGCACGTTGGGCGGAGTGTCGTTGACATATTTGGTCGCGATGACCGCATCCGGCACTGTGCCGTGCTCGACCCAGTTCACGAGCGATGGAAGGAGAGCGAAGGAGTTGGGACCGGGTCCGCCGCCGCAGTGATGCATGCCGGGGACCATGTAAAGCCGGGCATAGCTCTGGGTCCTCTCCAGCGCGGATCGCCTGCCGCCCCTCTCATCGAACCGCACCTCCTCGACACCATGCCGCGGATGCTCGAAATCGTGCCTGTCGTGCTCCACGAGCGCATTGAAATAGTTGATGCTGACTTGCGACGGAACACCCTGGTCGGCCCAACCGTGGTACATGATCAGCTTGCCGCCATGTGCGCGGAACGCACTGAGATCGGTGCTGTTGGCATTCATAGGCTCTGCGAGCTGGTCGTCCACGGCTTTGAGATCGCGGTGAATGTCGAAGTTCGTATAGTTGATGGCGCTCCCCGGCTGGCCGAAGCTTGGACCGAACACCCAATACAAGGGGCCGTCAGAGAGCGGCTCCGGAAGCAGCTGCTTTCCCATGATGCCGAGAGCGTTGACGTCTTCAATCTCGGTGCCGCGCGAATACGCGGGAGAGACCACATCGCCGTTCACGGGGTCGATGACGCCTGCGTAGTAACTCTGCATCCTCGTGACCTGCTCAGCGGTCAGGCACGCCGGCGGGAGGTTACCGCCCGTACATTGCAGAACCTTTGGATCGAAATGGCAGTCGCGCGGATCCGACAGGAATTGGTCGGTCTTGACGCCGCCATCCCGGCCGGCGCAATGCGCCAGCACTGCCTTGTTGATCAATGACATCTGGCCGGCCTGCATGAGCCTTCCGGGAGTTGCATGCGCGACCTGCCACCCGTGAGGCGTTCCTGCATACGAGCGTGAGCGATTGAAGGGCGCTGCGCCGGCCATGATGCCGTCGTAGTCGTCAGGATAGCGCTGCGCCTCCATCAACGCGTTCTGACCGCCGGTCGAGCAACCGAAGAAATAGCTCTTGTCGGCGTTCCGTTGATAAAACGCCGCGGTGATCGCCTTGCCCTGCACCGTCATCAGGTGAATCGCCCGATGGCCGAAATCCGTGATCCGTTCCGGGTGCCCATAGAGACCAGCGGTCGGATTGGCCGGCTCCCGCAACGCAATTGCGAGCGTGTTGCCCTGATTGCCGTTGGAACCGCAGAAGTAGTCGGTGCACCCCGAGACCCCGGTGCCGAGACCGGTGTTGGCGACCGCATATCCGGCTTTGAGGCGCAAGGCGAGACCGCCGTAGTCGATGAAGCCGCCGAACCCGCCACTTCCGAGGCCGAGAAATCGTCCGCCCCATGTGCTTTCCGGCAGCCAGACCTCGATCTTGATCGACGAGTCGGTCGTGGGCGCAATCGTCGCCGTGACGCGACAAAACGTCGGCAATCCCGTGAGGTACTGCGCCGGATTGGTGCCTGGAATGGCGAAAACGCCGGAAATGACATCGGTCGCCGACGTGATGGTCGTCTGTTCAAGAGCGAGCGTTTGCAAGCTTGTGCACTGCGTCGCCATGGCGGGCGTGCAAGCAGCCGCGACAAGAACACCTGCGGCCGCACCGATGAGACATAGACGATGCATGATCTGTCTTCCCCAAAATGTTTTCATTCCAGTTGCACCAAGCAGGCGCACAATTTAGAATGGCACGACATCATGACGTCTGGAAGAGGCGAGCGCACGGTCTCATCGCACTTCTCTCAAAATACTTGGCATGGTGCTGCGGAGCGGCGAGTCCGTCGCCTTCCCGACTTCCGCTTGCTGGAAGAGCTGGCCCGTTCGCACGCGAGTGCGTCGGATGATGCGATCCGCTCTAGGCGGGTGCAGCGGCGCTCTTATCCGCCAGCCTGAACCGCAGCGTGAACTCGGCGCCGCCGCCGGGGAGATTGTCCACCGCGACCGTTGCAGCGTGATCGTCGGCGACGCCGCGCACGATCGAAAGGCCCAGGCCGGCGCCGTCGCTGCGCTGGCGATCCCTGCGCCAGAAGCGCTGGAAGATCAGCTCGCGTTCGGCTTCCGTGACGCCCGGACCGCAATCGCGCACGCGCACCGAACCATCGTCGCCGACCTCGACGTCGACAGAGGTTTCCTTCGCGGTGAACTTGATGGCGTTTTCGGCGAGGTTGAAGACCGCGCGTTGGAGCATCTCGGAATTGCCGTGGATCATCACCGGCGCATCGGCGCCCCGGAGCGCGATGTCCTTGTGCTGCGCGATCGCGAACGGCGCGATTGCGCCCACGACCTCGGCGCAGACGGCGCGCAAGTCGGCGGTCTCACCGGGATCGAGCACCAGCGTGTCGAGCTCGGCGATCTCCAGCAGCTGGGCGACGATCCGGCTCATGCCCTCGATGTCGTCATGCAGCGCCTGCCTTGCCCCGCGGTCGCCGAGCGTCTCGATCCGCGTGCGCAGGATCGCGAGCGGCGTGCGCAGTTGATGCGCAGCGTCGGCCGTGAACTGGCGTTGCACGCGAAAGCCGTCCTCGAGGCGATCAAGCGCATGGTTGACGGCGGTCACGAGCGGCATGATCTCGCGCGGAATCTGCGCGGTCGGCAGACGGATGTCGGTACGCGCCGGACCGATATTGCTGGCCTCCTCCGAAGCCATCCAGAGCGGAGCGATCGCGCGGCGGAAGATGATGATATCGATCGCGAGCAGGATCAGAAGAATAGGGATGGTGATCCACCCGACCCGGCGGAAGAAGTTGGACACGATGTCGTCGGTGATGACGTCGCGATGCGACAGATCCTCCGCCACCTGAATGCGCACGGCGGTGTCGCCTATCGTCTGGGTCACGTCGGCGCCGGAAATCGACTCTGATTCGACGTCACCGGTCTTCTTGTGCGACGAGAACAGCAGGCGGCCGTTGGCATCGCGGATGTCGTACTGGTAGCGGCCATAGGCTTCCGAATAGAGACCGCGAAGACTGTCGGGCAGATTGAACGTCACCTTGCCGTCGGGCTGGACGGCGATGCGCTCGGCCAGCGTTTCGGCCTGGGCGCGCATCGCAGCGCGATGCAGTTGGTCGATCTCGGAGTTCAAGAGCCAGAACAGCACCAGCGGCAGGAAGATCGCGACCACCGCGACCGCGACGATATGCAGGAACACGATGCGCGAGATCAGCGATTTGAACGTCGGCCTGGCGAACAACCCGGCGGCGGCCACGCTATTTCTCCTCGGCCATCATGTAGCCGACGCCGCGGATGGTGTGGATCACGACCTTGGCGCCATGCTCGGCAAGTTGTTTGCGCAGCCGGGAGACATACACCTCGACCGCGTTGGAGGCGACCTCGCCCTCGAGCCCGAAGATGTGGTCTTCGACGTTCTTCTTCGGCACCACCCGCCCCTGCCGGCGCAGCAGGATCTCCAGCACCGAGGTCTCGCGCGACGAGATGATCCGCGGCTGGTCGTCGATGAAGATCTGGCGGCTTTCGGTGTCGTAGACGAGATTGGCAAGCCGCAGCGAGCGCCCGAGCAACTGGCCCGGACGGCGCAGGATCGCCTCCAGCCGCGCCACCAGCTCCTCCATCGCGAACGGCTTGGCCAGATAGTCGTCGGCGCCACTGCGTAGGCCGTTGACGCGGTCCTGCACGCCGCCGCGCGCGGTCAGCACCAGCACCGGCAGCGGTTCCATCTGCCGCCGCAGATCGCGCAGCACCGACAGGCCGTCGCCGTCGGGCAGGCCGAGGTCGAGGATCATCGCGGCATAGCTGACATTGTGCACCGCTTGGCGCGCCTCCTCGGTGCTGCCGACAATATCGCTCTCATAGCCGGCCGCCGCCAGCCCGCTGGCAACCAGCCGCGAGAGTTCGACATTGTCCTCGACGATCAGAAGGCGCATCGCATGTCCGCCGGATGGGTCCGGTACAATCGCGGCTTGCGCCGCATCATCGCTCTCTTCCACCATTCCGGGCGCCTCGGCCAGCGAAAAAAGCACCCCGGCAGGTGGACCGGTCGCTCCGTTCCGTCAGGCTCGCGCAAGGCAATCAGGGCGTGTCTTCACAACGCCGCGAATGTTGTTGGGGGCGCGCCAAGGGCATTGCCGCATTCCTGCATAAGGACAGCGGCGCGAACGATTAGCCCCGGAGCCTTGGCTCCGAGGCTTTCGCAACGCTGATGCAGCTCAGCTCTGCGCGTGACGCGCCATGAAGCTGTCGTAGCTGAGCTCGGCAACCTGGAACCACGAATAATCGTTGTTCGAGAAGTTGGTCAGCGATTCATAGACTTTCTTGAAGCTCGGATTGGTGGTGGCAATCTCGTTGTGCAGCTCCTTGGCGGCCTTGAAGGAGGCCTCCATGACCTCTTGCGGGAAGGCGTGCAGCTTTGTGCCGCCTGCGAGCAGCCGGCGCAGCGCCTGCGGATTGGCCTGATCATATTTCGCCATCATCCAGTTGTTGGCCAGGTGGCCGGCCTGCTCGAGCACGCTCTGATAGTATTTCGGCAGGGCGTTCCACTTATCGAGATTGACGAACGCAATCAATATTGGGCCGCCTTCCCACCATCCCGGATAGTAATAGTGCGGCGCAACTTTGTAGAAGCCGAGCTTCTCGTCGTCATACGGTCCGACCCACTCCGCGCCGTCGATCGTGCCTTTCTCCAGCGCGGGATAGATGTCGCCGCCGGCGATCTGCTGCGGGACCGCACCGAGCTTCTGCAGCACACGCCCGGCGAAGCCGCCGATGCGGAACTTCAGTCCCTTGAGGTCATTGACCGTTTTGATCTCCTTGCGAAACCAGCCGCCCATCTGACAGCCGGTATTGCCGGCGAGCAGCGAGGTGACGTTGTAGCTCTTGTAGAACTCGTTGAGGACCTCCCGGCCCCCGCCCAGCATGTACCAGGCCTGGTTGATGCGCATGTTGGGCCCGAACGGCACCGACGAGCCGAAGGTGAAGGTCGGATCCTTGCCGAAGTAATAGTACGAAGCGGTGTGGCCGATCTCGCAGGTGCCGTTCTGCACGGCGTCGAGCACTTGCAGTCCGGGGACGATTTCGCCGCCGGCAAATGTCTGGATCTGGAATTTGTTGTCGGTCGCCTCGGCGACGGCCTTGGCCATCATCTCGGCGCCGCCATAGAGCGTGTCGAGCGATTTCGGCCAGCTCGTGGGCATGCGCCATTTGATTTCCGGCATCGACTGCGCAATCGCGGGAGCCGCAAGCGTGGCGGCACCGGCCGCACCAAGCCCTGTGACCTTGATGAAGTCTCGTCTCTTCATGGTTTCCTACCCTGATGGATGATGATTGTGGGCCTTCTTGTCGAGGCTTGAGGGCAGCATGGCGCAACGACCTGGCGAATGCCATCGTGATCGCACTGCGGCAAAGAAAAAGCCCCCGCTCCCCTTGGGGCAGGAGAACGGCATGAATCCCGGTTCAATCTAGGTGATATCAGAGGCGCGCGCGAAAGGGTTACCGTACACGGAATAGGCCAGCCAAGTCAGTTCTTTCCGGCTCCTGGCTGCCTCACGCGCGGTTCGGACCGCATCCACTAACGTATTACCTTCCTGAAGCGACCGGTAAAACGCCTCGGCAAAACTGTAGGCGAGTTTGTCGTCGACCGACCAAAGCGCTCCGACCAGTGCGCCCGCGCCGAGTTCGGAGTACGGCCGCAGGAATGCATCGACAAAGCCGGCGACGCCTCCCCCGATGCCGCGTCCCACGCGCCCGGTCTGACAGGCATTGATGAAGACGATTGAATTCGGTCCATTGTCCGCGAAGCGGGCAAAGGCCTTGACCTGATCCGCCGATAGCGAGTCCTGCGCAAAATTGCCGTCCACGTTTGTGCCCGTCATCAGCAGGTCGGCCGTCATCACCGCCCGCTGCGCCGCCTCCCCGTGGCAGGCGAAGTGCAGGACGTCGCATTCCCTGGCGTCCTTCTGGAGAAAGCGGGTCACTGAAATGCTGTCGGGTGTGACCTCGCGCGGACTGCCGAAGAGCTTGGCCAGCATCTGACGTTCGGCATCGGCGCCTTCGAGTCGCAGGCCGGGATCGAGATACGCAGGGATCACGTAGTTAATGCGATCATTGCGCATGGCTAGGTGCTGACCAGGCCATGGCGTGCTGTGCAGCCAGCGGACCAGCCCCCATTCCGAGAGGAAGCCCTTCCCGTCCAGTCCGGACTTTCGATCATTGATGTAGAGCAGCTCCCACGGAATGAACGGCTCCTCCGAGATGACCTGGATCGCGCGGATCGCGTCGTGGTGGGTCCACAACGCTTCGCGGACCTTGTCCGGCAACAACTCGTTTGCCATGACAATCCCGTTTGCCTGCAAGCGCGATAAAAACTGGTCATACAACCGGTTCGTTGCGAGCCACGAGCTCTCGATCCCCTTGAAGATTTCCGCAACATAGACATCGCGGGAGAACCCTCCGGGTAGGGTGCGCGACTCCGAAACCGCGATATTCGGATCGACGCAGGCAAGATCGAAGCGCAGCGTCACCTTGCCGCTCTCCACGATCTCATAGATCCGCAGCACCGCCGGCTCGCCCGGAGACGCTGCCATCGCCAATCCGACCTGGCTCCGGCGCAAGGTCTTGCTGTCTGCATCGACGAACACGGGGGCCAAGGCAAATGACGCGAGAATGCGAGGGCCCTGCCTTGCTTCGACCAGGATGTCCGCCGCGCCTTCCGCGGCTCCTTCCACGACGAAACGCAGCGCCTCCGCCCTTTGATCCCGCGGCATATCGATCTCGGCGCTGGTTTCACCGATAACCCGGCAATTCTTGCGCGCGATGACTTCGACAACGATGGCGCGTGCCGTATCGACGTTGACCGGCGCATCCGAAGCGACCGAGCCCGGGCCGTCCGCGGCTTGAATCTTCTGACGGGAGACCGTGACGAACAGCGGGACCGGCTTCTTCGGCGGCGGATGAGACTCGATCTCCGCCGCAAAGTAGCAAGCAGCCGTTCTTGAACCGGGGGACGTCGATGCCGAGGGTGGCGCCTCAGCGGCGGCAGGCGCCTCCTTTAGCCCGGTCGGCTCGGCCGAAGGAACGGAACGCGTCCGCGTCCGTCGTGCCGTCAGCGTGTCCGAAATGGAGCCGGATCCGGAGTTCGCCACATCGTGAGCGGCCGAATTGGATTCAGGCGAGCTTTCGACAATGGGCGCCGCTCCCCGCCTCGATCGCCGCGGCGCCTGCCCCAGGTTGATTTGCTCCTGGGCTCCGTCAAGACGAGGCGTGCCAAAACCCAGCCACTCACTCAATTTCGACGGAACGATATCTGTCGCGAAATACGTGGTATGAAAGACGTCGTCCGTATTGCCGAAGGCAAATGTCGCGTTGTCCGCGAGGCGCGAGCTGCGGCTTCCGAATGAGGTCATCGACGCCGTGTCGACCACCAGATCGTTTTCGAGCTGGAACAGGCGATTTGTCACGCGATCGGCTATGAACTCGGCAAGCTCCTTCGTCACGCCCTTGCCGGGTGCGACCTGCGCGACGAAATTCGACGTGATCGCATAGTATGCCGCGAGCCGCTCGAGAGGACCGGTCGCTCCGTTCAACGCCCTGACGAGATCGCTTGTGGGCCGCATGGCGGCAAGTCCAGGCACCCGGTGCTCGTCGATCGCGACCTCGGAAAATGCCTGGACGAAGCGGCCGACAGTCTTGATCCCTTGCGACACGATGGGGCTCAGCGCTGCGCCGCCCGCCAGGTACGAAACCGCCCGGACGCCGGCCATGATCCCGTTGGTATAGAGATCGATCATCGCCGCCCAGTTCTCGGGCTCGGCCAGGTGCGTTCCGGCATTGGTGCAGCCGACAAAGATGGCCTTGCGAAACCGGATGTCCGGCCGCTTGTCTGCCAACAGATTTTCGACCACGCGATAGACCAGTCCGCCACGGCTGTGCATGACAGCGTCGATCGAGGAGTCCTCGGGAATGCCGAGCGCCTGCAGCGCGGCAACGAAGGCGATCGCATTTTCGCCGGGAGTTGCGGTCAGCGTCTTGTGATCGAAGCCGAGCACGGCGTCGTACTGCTCGTATGCCTTTGAAAGAAACGCCAGCCCGCTCGCAGAGCCGGCAAGCTGTGCGAAGCCGCTCGCGGTCGACGAGAACGTGCCGTGCACCATGAGCAAGATCTTCAGCGGGCGGCCTTGCGGCAATGGAGGCCGCACCGGCCGAGCCGGTGCCCATGCTGACGGATCAAGGCCGGCCATCGTCACGATGCCCTCTTCCCTGTCTCCCTCGATACAATCGGTCGCCACATCGATGGCCGTTCTGGCGACAAACTTCAGAACATAGGCGCGGACTGGATCGATCAGTTTGTCGGAAACCCAGTCGAGAACGGGACTGCGCTTGCCGCTCGCGGTGGACACTCCGCGCGCCGGGCCACTCGTCGCGGCCGTCAGCGGGAACACCAGCACTTGCGCGCCGCCGCGCTGCCTTGATGGACGGGCGGCCTGCTCTGGATAGGTCCAGGCATAGACACCGCCTGCGCCCTCGATCAGGACCATCGCCCTTTCAGACGGGCCGACTTCAACCTCGATCTGCGTGGGCGACTGCGGGTCCCGTCGCAGGGCACGCGTACCGGGGCGCGTCGGCACCATTTCGACTTCGGCCGCTATGGTGAAGTCGGACGCGGACAACGCCCTCCTGAGATGATCGGTGCCGCTCATCTGGCTGGCGGCTCCACGGCGAAATCCCCGGCGCACAGGACCGTCGCGAACAACCCGGACCTCGACATCGTCAGGACCTCGAACCACGATCCCGTTCGCCACTTCGAGTGCAGCCATGTCTTCGCCCCTGTTCAGACGACCCTTTTCTTCAGTTCCTCTGCTGCCACCGGGGGTGCGCTTCCGCGTCCCCCTCCGTCAGCGCGAGTTCAAGGTTTGACGACGGGCTGGGACGCCGGCGCCGCCCAACCGAGCAAATTGCCATCAAGTGCCGACGACTTCCGGATGACCTTGTTGGATTCGATGTAGGCTTCCGCTGTCGACGGCACGAGGTATCCCATGACGAAGCCAAGCACGCCGAAACTAGCGACGACGAGAGCGTAGACCCGCAGGGGAATGGCCGGAATTTCCAGACCGTAGCCGCTGGTCACCAATATGAAGCCAACAAGAAGGCTGAGCATGACGGACGCCATGACCACCGCATGGGTCGCGCCGTCCCAAAGCCTCGCCTCGTGATAGTCTAGTCTGTCGGCCCTCAGCCGCACGTCGAGAAGAATGCTCAGGACCAGCGTATTGACGAGGAAAATCAGCGAAAACAGCGAGCTCGCCGCGAACGGATGACTTTTTGCCAGCCAGCCCTCCGCTATCGGAATGGTGCTGTATGTTATGAAAAGTACAAAGTTGCCCGCCAGATAGGAAAGCCCCCCAAAGACCACGTAAGAGCGCCAGGGCAAGGCGTACAGCGAGGGGCGCGCAAAATTTGTCGAAACCTTCGGATAGATCGCAAAGAAGATCGAGATCGTCAGGGCTACCGCGTGCGCAAGTGAGGAGAGGCCTCCTGCCAACGAACCAACTTCGAAATTCTTCGGCAGGTGCAGAAAGAACAACGGTGCGACAGAGACCACGAAGTCGAGGATAAAGATGATCAGGAGAGGCGCAAACGGCAGCGGCTGGGGAAGAACGATCTGATACCCGAAACTCGCAATCAGCTCGATACGGGAGTCGCGCCTGTCGACGACCGACAGTGCCGCCTCGGCCAATCGGCGCTGGTACGCCACCCGCAAGTCCTCGCATTCTTCCGCGATAAAGTCGGAACTCCCGAACACCAGCTCCTGCGCATCGACGTCCGACACCATGATGTCTTCCGTCAGCAGGAGTGCCCGGGCCGAGCGCCGCAGCATTCGCCGATATTGCCTCTCCAGCTCGTCGAAGGCGGCTTTCCGCGCGCGGAAAAACCTCTCGAAACGCCTGTTGCCGCGCAACTCGGCGAAACTGGTGTGGAGAGATGCGACCTGTTTGATCATGGTCGCCGCGCCTGCGGCGAGCACCTCGTCGCCGTCGCCGAGCGCCTTCTCGATCACCCTGGTGGGAACGCCATATCCTTCGAGCTCTCGCTGTAACTCCGGCCTTGCCCGCTCCGTCACCCTGATCGGCGACCGCGCGATAGCCGCAGTCAAGGTTTCCACGACCTGGGGATAACGCGCCAGTGTCTGCATCATGGTCCGCAGAAACTTGATCAGCCGGCAAAGAAGAGGCAGGTGAGGCGCCAGCACCATGAATGCGATCGTCGCGGGTATGGCAACGAGAAATCCGGCTCCGCGCGTCGGATAGAGATGATTCATCAGCCAGTGGATTTGGCTCACGAGAAATACATAGAAGACCACGGCGATCGTGACATAGGCGATCACCGCGAAATAATAACGATCGCGCATCACGGCATAGCGAATGTCCGTGATGTCGAAGGGCGCGTGAAAGTCGATCGCGCTGACGATGCAGATCGCAACCGCACCGAGACAGAGAGCAACGACGGACGGGTCAAGGCCGTACATTGATGAAAACTCGCTATGATCCAGCTCGGTCCACGAAAATTTCTCCGTCGAGGCCGCGCATGTACAGAACCGGCGAAATCCATTCGGCGAACTGCCGCGCCTTCAATTCGGCCCGGGTATGCGCCAGCGCGGCCTGTATCGATACGTTGTCGGCGAGATAGGTGTAGAACGTATCGGCAAACGCGAGGCCCATATTGTCGCTGATTTCGAACTGCATGGCGATCACTGCCGGAACGCCGCCCTGAATGAGCTCGGCAGCGGTGCTGGAGAACAGAGAGCCCTCGGCTTGCGCTCCGCTGCAGGAGTTCAGGACGACGAGACTTGGCGTTTGGCCGGGCTGGGTGAGGAACATTCTCAGCGCGTCGGCATAAAGTCTGGCGCCCCTCGATCCGCCCTCCTCCTGAACCACGATGAAGCCCATTTGCCGGTCAGGATCGTGTCCGCCGTGACCGATGAAATGAAACAGGTCCCATCGCTTGCCCTCGTCTCCTCTCAAGAAACGGCGATTGAGATCGCGTGCCTTTGCCGAGGGGATCCAGGACAGTTTCAGTCTCTTGCTGTCATTCAACTCGGCCAGCGCTTTCTTGATCGCGACCTGCTCGGCGTCGACCTCGATCTCGTCGAGCGCAAATCCGTTCAAGACCTTGACTCGCGCGGCCATACCCAACACTCGTATCGGCCTTGCCGCGCACATCCGGCGTTCCTCACCGTAATCGTCGACGGCGCGGGTAAACGGCGTGCTCTGGGAGGTCGTCACATAGAAGCGGTTCTTCTTGTCATACATCGTTTCCCAGGGCACGTAGGCGAGCGCGGGGTCGCTGACCCGCAAGCGGATCAGGAACGGCTCATCGTCTCTCCGCGCCGCCTGGAAACATTCTTGATAGAGTTCGAGGATCTTTCGCTGAAAAATGAAATCGAAGAGTTGCGAACCGATCTCCTGTACGATCCGTTCGTCCGAGCCCGAAGCCAGACTCCCGGCGGCGTCACGGGTCGCGGGTCTTGCTTCATCATCGCCATTGGCCGCAGGCGCATTCTCGTGTCGCGGGCGTGGCGGCACCTCGACGCTGCGCGCGGCAGAGCACTGCAGGATCGCTTCCTGCAACGGCCTCAGGTTCTGACGAAAACTCGGCTTGAGCTTCTCGACTTCGATCTCGCAGCTCGACGAATTGTATTCCGCGACGATGCGGCAATGACTTTCGCCACAATCTTCAATGGTCAGATTGAAAACCACCTTAGCCACGACGCAACCCTCAGCCGCGCACATGCCGGCACAAAAAGCACGCCTACTCTGTCTGTTCAGTCCGCCATCACCTTGGATGGCACGCCGGGGTTGAATTCCAATCGCATGGTCGTCACGGCGGCGCGGCGATCGGTCCAATCGGCGAAAGTTGCCGGCGGCCCGGAGTGTTCTAGCGCGATTTCCCCGACGCGACTGTGAACCGCTTCACACCTCGCATTCGGCTGACTAACCCAACTTGGTACGGTGTTCCTGAAACGCGGCCCTGAGCTCAGCCAGTTCGTCGTGCGTCGCTCCCTGCTCCGCGTCGACGCGATTTGCCGGCAGATCCATGTAGACGATTGGCTGATCGAACTGGCTCGCCGTGAAGTCATACCTGCGGCCTCCGATCCGATTGTAGAAATGGTCGCCGGCCGGCAGAGGCGTCTTCAGTAACTCGCCGCCGAAGAGGTCGTGAATGAGCAGCGATGTGACGTTGCATTGCCCCGCCGCAGGATTGTTCGCCGTCCATTGGCCGGCCGTCGACAACGACCACGCCTTGCGAAGCGCGCGCTGAACCTCATCGGGATCGAAGCTCATCGTTCCTCCAGGGATCGCCGCATGATGGAGAATTCGGATTAAGCGATGATCGCTTTGTGCCACTGTTTTGCCCGACGTGTCAAACGGACTTTGAACAGCGATTGCGAAGCGACGAGGCTGCCCAACTCCATCCGCTCGTCATTGCGAGCGTAGCGAAGCAATCCAGAATCTTTCCGCGAAGGCAGTCTGGATTGCTTCGTCGCAAGGGCTCCTCGCAAGGACGATGTGGGAGCAGAGGCGCGCCAAATGACGATGTCATCTGCGGATGCTCGCCGGTGAATCGACGTGACAACTCCAGCTGAGCGGTGATTGCCGCTTCCCGCTGATTTGCCCCAGCCCGTCAAGCTGTTGGCAGCATCCACCGAGCAACGCGCCCTCACCCCATTTCTACTGTGCATGGGGTTGTTTTGCGGATTCTGGTTGGCGCCCGATACGCCGCCAAAGAAAAAGCCCGGCCTCGCGAACGAGACCGGGCCATGTGGTCTTACGACTGAAGCGTGCGATCAGCCGCGGGTGCGCGAGCGGATCATGAAGCTGTCGTAGGTGTATTCGGCGACCTGCCACCACAGATATTCGTCGGAGCGGTAGGCCTGCATGGCGTCGATCGACTTCTTGAAATCGGCGTTCTTGGCCGAGATCTCCGCCCACAGCTCGTTGGTCGCCTTGAGGCAGGCCTCGAGCACTTCGTTGGTGAAGGGACGGAGCTGGGTGCCGCCCGCGACCAGACGCTTCAGCGCCGACGGGTTCTGCATGTCGTAGCGCGCGGCCATCCAGGTGTTGGCATTGGCCATCGCGTTGGTGAGGATCGCCTGGTAGTTCTTCGGCAGCGAATTCCACTTGTCCAGATTGGTGAAGGCATGGACCGTCGGGCCACCTTCCCAGAAGCCAGGATAGTAGTAGTACTTCGCGACCTTGGCGAAGCCGAGCTTCTCGTCATCGTACGGGCCGACCCACTCGGCCGCGTCGATGGTGCCCTTTTCCAGCGCCGGATAGATGTCGCCGCCGGCGAGCTGCTGCGGCACCACGCCGACCTTCTGGAGCACCTGGCCGGCGATGCCGCCGATACGCATCTTGAGGCCCGAGAGATCCGCAACGGTCTTGATCTCCTTGCGGAACCAGCCGCCCATCTGGGTGCCGGTGTTGCCGCAGGGGAAGCCGATCACGTTCGACTTCTTGAAGAAATCATTGCCGAGCTGCTCGCCGCCGCCCTGGTACCACCAGGAGTTCTGCTGGCGCGCGTTGAGACCGAACGGCACCGAGGCGTAGATCGCCCAGGTCGGGTCCTTGCCGACGTAGTAGTACGACACGGTGTGGCACATCTCGACCGTGCCGTTCGAGGTCGCATCGAGCGCCTGCAGGCCGGGAACGATTTCGCCGGCGGCGAACACCTGGATCTGGAACTTGTTGTCGGTCATCTCGGCGACGTACTTCGCCACCTGCTCGCCGCCGCCATAGATGGTATCGAGCGACTTCGGGAAGCTCGAAGTCATGCGCCACTTGATCTCGGGCGAGGACTGCGCAATCGCCGGCGAGGCCACCGCGGCGGTTGCCGCCGCACCTGCTGCCGACACTTTCAGGAAATCACGACGCTTCATCTTCAGGTCTCTCCTTGCTGGGGTGTTTCCCCGAACTTCCTCTTTGCTGCCGCTCATTCCGGCGACGCGCTTTGGGCGGTGTCGAACCGGTGGGGCTTGACTGCCGTGGGCCTTTAACACGGAAGCTCCGCGCGCGGAACGCGACAATGGCATGACGGGGCTCTACGAAAGTCGCATGTCCCCGGAGACGCGCTCAGGCCGCGGCAATAACGCCCTTGAGCTGGTCCCGGACCTGTCCCGCAATGGCGCGATAGATCGCCGCATGGGGTCCGTCCGGCTCGCTGTCCACGACGGGATTGCCGGCATCCGAAGTGGCGCGAATCGCCATGTGCAGCGGGATTTCGCCCAGGAACGGTACCCCGAGCTTCTCGGCCTCGTGGCGCGCCCCGCCATGACCGAAGATGTCGGATTTCGTGCCGCAATGCGGGCACTGGAAGTAGCTCATGTTCTCGACGATGCCGAGCACGGGGACGTTGACCTTCTTGAACATCGCAAGCCCGCGTCGTGCGTCGATCAGCGACAGGTCCTGCGGGGTCGAGACGATCACGGCGCCCTTCAGCGGCACGTTCTGCGCCAGCGTGAGCTGGGCGTCGCCGGTGCCCGGCGGCATGTCGACGACGAGCACGTCGAGCGTGCCCCACACCACGTCGCGCAGCATCTGCGTCACCGCCGACATCACCATCGGGCCGCGCCAGATCATCGCGGTCTCTTCCTCGACCAGGAAGCCGATCGACATGATGGCGAGGCCGAAACGCCGGAGCGGAATCATTTTTCGCTCGCCGTCCAGCTCCGGCTTCTGGCGCAGACCGGTCAGCCGCGGCACCGAGGGGCCGTAGATGTCGGCATCGAGCAGCCCGACCTTGAGGCCGAGGTCGCGCAAGCCGAGTGCCAGATTGAGTGCGGTGGTCGATTTGCCGACGCCGCCCTTGCCGGAAGCGACCGCGATCACGGCGGCGACGCCCGGAATCTCGGCCTGCCGCGCCATCGGCGATTGGCCACCCTGCGGCGGTTTGTGGGCATGGACCGGCTGCACGCCGGGCGTGCCACGGCTCGGCTGTGGGGGCGGCGGCGGTGCGGCGCCCGCCTTGCGCTCGGCGGTCAGCGCCACCAACACGGTGGTGACGCCGGGAATGCCGCGCACGGCGGCCTCGGCTTCGGCACGGACGGATTCCCAAGCCCGCGCCTCGGCGGCATCGACATTGATCGAGAAGAACACCTTGCCGTCGGACGCGCTGATCGCGCTCAGCACATTGGCATTGGTGAGCGCGACCCCGCGGGGCGACTTGATTTTGGCGAGGCTGTCGAGAACCTGTTGCTGCGTCACGCTCAAAGCGCATCTCCTAAAGTTCAAGATGCCCCATTAGAGCGGAAACGGCCAAAAGGCTACTGCTTGCCGATATCGTCAGCCATCTCGGCAGGCGCTGCCCCCCTGCTCCTGGGCCGCCTCGTAATTGAGCTCGATCATGACCCCGTTGGGGTCGTGGACGAAGATCTGCCAGAGGTCCCCGCCGGGCACCTGGCGGGAGTCGAATTTCATGCCTTTTGAAGCCAGGCGCTGCTTCATGCCGTCGAAGCCGCGGCTGACGAAGGCGACGTGGTGGACAACGCCGGAATCCGGCTTTTGTGGCTCCGAGGTCGGAGAAATATCGACGAGGTGCACCACCGGCTTGCCGTCGCTGTACATCCAGGCCCCCGGGAAGGCGAAATTCGGCCGGGCGCCTTTTTCCAGGCCCAGCACGTCCTCGTAGAAGCGGACCGTCTCGGCCAGATTCCGGGTCCGGATGTTGAAATGATCGAGGACGCCAACGCTCACGCCGCCCATGCCTTCGCTCCCTTGTTTTGAAGTTCTTGAGGTCCGCCATCCTAGCACAGGAGCCCGCCAAACGAAGCCGTTGCCCTCCGGCTGCAAGGGTTTATGGTGCACCCGCTCCGCCCCTCAGGCGGAACCTCAGGACCCCGGCTGGCGCCCCTCGCCCGGCTGCAACCGTAAAACTCAAGCTACGGACACACACATGGCTAAAGTCGCTTTCCTCGGTCTCGGCGTGATGGGCTTCCCCATGGCCGGACACCTCGTGAAAAAAGGGGGCCATGAGGTCACCGTCTACAACCGCACCGCCGCCAAGGCGAAGGAGTGGGCGGACAAGTTCGGCGGCAAGACCGCGGCGACCCCGAAGGCCGCGGCCGAAGGCCAGGATTTCGTGATGTGCTGCGTCGGCAACGACAATGACCTGCGCGCGGTCACGATCGGCGCCGACGGCGCCTTTGCCGGCATGAAGAAGGGCGCAACCTTCGTCGATCACACCACCGCTTCCGCCGAAGTCGCGCGCGAGCTCGACGCGGCCGCGACCAAGGCCGACTTCAAGTTCATCGACGCGCCCGTCTCCGGCGGCCAGGCCGGCGCCGAGAACGGCGTGCTGACGGTGATGTGCGGCGGCACGCAGGACGCCTATGCCGGCGCCGAGCCGATCATCACGGGCGCCTATGCGCGGATGTGCAAACTGCTCGGGCCCGCCGGCTCCGGCCAGCTGACCAAGATGGTCAACCAGATCTGCATCGCCGGCCTCGTGCAGGGCCTCTCCGAGGGTATCCACTTCGCCAAGAGGAGCGGCCTCGACGTCGCCGCCGTGATCGAGACCATCTCCAAGGGCGCGGCGCAGTCCTGGCAGATGGAGAACCGCTACAAGACCATGAACGACGACAAGTATGATTTCGGCTTCGCGGTCGAATGGATGCGCAAGGATCTTTCGATCTCGCTGGCTGAGGCCCGCCGCAACGGCGCCAATCTGCCTGTCACCGCGCTGGTCGACCAGTTCTACGCCGAGGTCGAGAAGATGGGCGGCAAGCGCTGGGATACGTCGAGCCTGCTCGCGCGCCTCAATCGCTGACACTTGACGGACTGACCCCACCTTGCTGATCGCGATCGCCGTCATCTTCGTTCTGGCCTATGCGGCGATCGCGCTCGAACACCCCATCGGGGTCAACAAGAGCGCCTCCGCGCTGCTCGGCGCGGGCGTGCTCTGGACGATCTACGCGATCACGATCGACGATCACACGCTGGTCAGTCATCAGCTTGACGAATCCGTCGCCTCCACCGCGCAGATCGTGTTCTTCCTGATCGGGGCCATGACCATCGTGGAGGTGATCGACGCCCATGACGGCTTCGAGGTCATCACCTCGCGCATCAACACCACGAGCCAGGGCACACTCTTGTGGCTGGTCGGTTTCGTGGCGTTCTTCCTGAGCGCGATCCTGGACAATCTGACCACGACCATCGTCATGGTCTCGCTGATCCAGCGTCTCATCGCCAGGCACGACGACCGCCTGCTGTTCGCCTCCCTCATCGTCATCGCCGCCAATGCCGGCGGCGCATGGACCGTGATCGGCGACGTCACCACGACCATGCTCTGGATCGGCGGACAGATCACGCCATTGAACATCATGCGCGCGGTGTTCCTGCCCTCGCTCGTCAATCTGCTGGTGCCGCTGGCTTTCATCAGCCTGTCGCTCAGGGGCAAGACCATCGCCGCACCACCGAGGGACACCGGATTGCTTGCGGTCGACCGGTTCGAGCGCAATCTGATGTTCTGTCTCGGGCTCGGCGTGCTGATTGCGGTGCCGGCCTTCAAGACGGTCACGCACCTGCCGCCCTTCATGGGCGTGCTGTTCGGTCTCGGCATCGTGTGGCTGGCCGGCGAAATCGTTCATCGTGACAAGGACGAGCACGTGCGCCGTCCCCTCTCACTCGCGCATGCGCTGACCCGGATCGACATGGGCTCGATCGTGTTCTTCGTCGGCATTCTGCTGGCGGTCGCCTGCCTCGAACATGCCGGTCTCCTGACGATGCTGGCCCGATGGCTGGAGACGACCATCGGCCGCCAGGACGTTATCGTCGTCGTGCTCGGCCTGCTCAGCGCGATCATCGACAACGTGCCGCTGGTCGCAGCGACCATGGGTATGTACGACCTCGGCCACTACCCACCGGACAGCTTCCTCTGGGAGTTCATCGCCTATTGCGCCGGCACCGGCGGCTCCATCCTGATCATCGGCTCGGCCGCGGGCGTCGCCGCCATGGGGCTCGAGCGGATCGAGTTCCTGTGGTACGCCCGCCGCATCGCCGTCCCCGCACTTGCGGGCTATCTGGCCGGCGCCGTGGTTTATGTCGCACAACATGCCTGGTTGCACTGAGCGCGGCGGGTTACCGGGATACAAATTAACGCCCGGTTAACGTAATTCTTTAGCTCCTTAAGTCACCTCTTAAGGATTTCTTGCCAGAGATAGACAATGCAGAAGGCCCACGTCCGACGTGGGCAGGAATCGTTGTTGCTTGATGAGTAACCCCGCTGAAAAGCCTGAGGTAGTGCAGCTTCCGGCCGAGCCGGTCAGCCCTCCATCGGCGAGCAGCCGAAGGGCTGCGTCGCAGCGGGTGCGCGAGGCGCGCGACAAGTTAACGTCGACCAGCGGAACCCGACCGGCCTTCGACGCCGAGATGCTGCGCCAATATGCTCAGACGCGGCTGTCCGCCTCCTATGTCGTGATGCTGCTGGTGGTCGCCACCGGCGTGCTGTTCGGGCTGTGGATGCAGCCGATCCCGGCCGCGGCCTGGACCGCCGGCACGATTTGCCTTCACGCGGCGATGATCCGCAGCTGCCGCCGCTTCCTGGCCGAGCCTGCCTCACCTGCGGCGACGCGCGCCTGGCGGACACGCTTTGTCGTGCTCGATCTGCTCTACGGCCTCTGCTGGATGGCGATCCTGATTCATCCCGTGCTCGACATGGTCACGGAAACGCTGATGATGTTCCTGATGCTGCTGGTAATCGCAGTGTCGAGCATGCTTGCGGCCAATCTGCCGATCGCAGCGCTTGCCGCTACCGCGCCGGTTGCGGTCGCAATGGCGTTGAGCTTTGCGATGAGCGGTTCGCTCGACAATTACATCCTGGCCGCGCTCGCACTCGCGGCCGAAGGCTATTTCGTGCTGCTGGCGCACCGCTTGCATTCCTCGACCTTCGCCACGCTCGAGGCGCGCGCCGAGAAGGACGCGCTGATCGGCGAGCTCGAACAGGCCAAGGCAATCTCGGACGAGGCGCGCCATCGTGCCGAATCCGCCAACGTCGCCAAATCGCGCTTCCTCGCGCAGATGAGCCATGAGCTGCGCACGCCGCTCAACGCCATCCTCGGCTTCTCCGAGGTGATGAAGAGCGAGATCTTTGGCGCGCATGCGGTGCCGGTCTACAAGGAGTATTCGGCGGATATCCATAACTCCGGCGTGCACCTGCTCAACCTCATCAACGAGATCCTCGATCTGTCGCGGATCGAGGCCGGCCGCTACGAATTGAACGAGGAAGCGGTGTCGCTGGTCGGCATCGTCGCCGACTGCCATCACCTGATGAAGCTGCGCGCCTCCAGCCGCGGCATCACCATCCACGAGGTGTTCGAGCAGGCCATGCCGCGGCTCTGGGCCGACGAGCGCGCGATCCGCCAGGTCGTGCTCAACCTGCTCTCCAATTCGATCAAGTTCACCCCGCAAGGCGGCGAGATCTGGCTCAAGGCCGGCTGGACCGCTTCGGGCGGTCAGTATCTGTCGGTGAAGGACTCCGGTCCCGGCATCCCCGAGGACGAGATCCCGGTCGTGCTCGCCTCGTTCGGCCAAGGCTCCAACTCGATCAAATCGGCCGAACAGGGCGCGGGCCTCGGCCTGCCCATCGCCAAGAACCTGATCGATCTGCATGGCGGCACGTTCACGCTGAAGTCGAAGCTGCGCATCGGCACCGAGGTGATCGTCACCTTCCCGCCGGAGCGCGTGATGAGCGCGCTGGCGCCGCTGTCGGAGGAAGCGCCGCCGCTCCAGCCGGAGAGTTCCATGGTGCCCGACGAGAAACGCCGGCCGCGCCACAAGCCGATCATGAGCGCGGGCACGGGCTCGTAAACACATGCTTGCAGACACGCCCGCCAATCCTTCACTATGTTGCGATGAGCAAAGAAACGCCTTGCGTCGCCGTCTGCATGATCGATCCCAAGACCAAGCTGTGCTTCGGCTGCGGCCGGACCTTGCCGGAGATCGCGCGCTGGCACGCGATGGAGAGCGCGGAACGGCTCGCGGTGATGGCGTTGTTACCGGCACGCATGGCGGACGCCGGCCTGCAGCAGATCGGGGGATTGCCGAAACGCGCCTGACTGGCCTGCGTGCCATCGGAGGTGCGCGATGATCCGCTTCCTGCTCGTTCTCATCACGCTCGCCGGCACGGCCGGCGCCGTGGTCGCCTATGGCGATCCCGACCAGATCGCGCGCGCCAGCCACAAGGTCTCGCACATTTTTCGCGTGCAAACGGCGACGCCTGCCCCCGCCGTGCAGATCCAGCGCGGCCAGGGCGGCGAGTTCGCGCTGCGTGCGAAGATCAATGGCGTCGCCGCGCCGATGGTGATCGATACCGGCGCGACCTCCGTGGTGCTGACCTGGGAAACCGCGAAGGCGATCGGGCTGCCGCTCGAGATGCTCGAATATGACGTCGAGCTCGAAACCGCCGGCGGCCACACCAAGGCGGCGCGGCTCACGATCGACCGGCTCGCCGTCGGCCATCTCGTCGAGAAATCGGTGCCGGCGCTCGTCGTGCCGCGCGGCTTGATGAAGACCAACCTGCTCGGCATGAGCTTCCTCGATCGCCTGGAGAGCTGGGGCGTGCGGTCCGACACGCTGATGCTCACCGGCTACCCGGAGCTCCAGAGCAGCCATCGCCGCTCGCGCACGGCGGTCGATTGACGGCGAACCGCGGCGGCGCTCTCCGTCCGCGCACGGCCACTTCAACCACATAGCCAACCATTGAATTCGCAAGCGACCACGGCTGTGGTGTTCCCGCTATTTACAAACCAATGGTCTGAGCGTGATCGAGAGAGAGTCGGATACTGCGATCCGGCTTTTTGTCGTGACTAGGCAGCCTCCGCCGGCGTGAGCGCACCAACCCGTGCGATCGCGTCACGCAAGACGTCGACGCCGGCGCCCGGCTTCACACCGTGCTCGGCGAGATGGCGGCGGAAGGCGCGCGCGCCGGGCACGGCGTGGAACGCACCAACGAAGTGACGCGTGATGGCATGCAGCCGCGTGCCGCGCGCGAGTTGCGCCTCGATATAGGGCATCATCGCCTCGATCGCGTCCTGCATGGTCGCATGCGGCGCCGCCTCGCCGAACAGGTCGGGATCGACCGAGAGCAGCCGCCACGGCTCCTGATAGGCGGCACGGCCGAGCATCACGCCGTCGACATGCGCAAGATGGGCTTCCGCCTCCTCGATACTCGGAACGCCGCCATTGATGATGACAGGCACATCCGGCATCGCGCGCTTGAGCCGATAGACGCGATCATAATCGAGCGGCGGGATGTCGCGGTTCTCCTTCGGCGACAGGCCGTTCAGCCAGGCCTTCCGGGCGTGCACGATCAGCGCGTCGCAGCCTGCGGCGACCACCGCCTGCGCCAGCGTATCAAGCGCGACTTCGGGATCCTGGTCGTCGATGCCAATGCGGCATTTCACCGTGACGGGAATTGAGACAGCGCGCTTCATCGCCGCGACACATCTCGCGACGAGCTCCGGCTCCGCCATCAGACAGGCGCCGAAGCGTCCGTCCTTCACGCGATCGGACGGGCAGCCGACATTGAGATTGATCTCGTCATAGCCAAGACCCTCGCCAATCCGCGCGGCTTCAGCGAGGTCACGCGGATCCGAGCCACCGAGCTGGAGCGCCACCGGATGCTCAGTCGCGTCGAACCCAAGCAGCCGCTCCCGATCGCCATGAATGATGGCGCCGGTGGTCAGCATCTCCGTGTAGAGCAACCCCCGCCGCGTCAGTTGACGGTGGAACACCCGGCAATGCCGGTCGGTCCAATCCATCATGGGGGCTGTAGAAAACTTCCGCCGCAAGTTATTCATTTAATTGATCTATTTGATCTCCAGTCGATCCGATGTGTGATTGGACCGACAGAGGAATTCAGTACGACCACGCTTCCGAAGATTGCTTCTTCTAGGATCATATATGTGCGGATTGGAAGCGGAAATCGCGTCTTCGGATTCTCAGTGCACACGTCACGCACACGAGAGCAAGGCGTGCACATGCAGAGTACTCAGAGCTTCTTTGAACACGGGAGCGTAGCGGCCTCAATTATACTCACTTCGCGATGTGACAGTCTCCCCAACGAGACCATCCATTCAACAAGCGGCGTAGTCCGATCAATCTCCGAAAGCGGACGTCAGAGGCGTGCCGAGAGATGTCAACAACGCGTTAAAGGTAACAGACGTCAGGACGACGATAAAGTGTGCTCCAACAGTGATCATCTGAACACCCGTTCGGTGCGTGAGCACAACAACGGCTCGCCGTCGCCAACCTTATATCGAGCCCTGACTCTTGTTCGGAAATGACCTAAACCAAAGGTCGTCTCAGCTTTTCAGGTCGCCGCCGAGCCGATCCCAGACGTGCGGTTCAGGCCGAATGGCCGCTTTGCCCCACCTCCTCGTGAGGTCGCGTTTTGACCAGCAGCCTCGCAAACGAAAGATCACCTCAGCTCGTACAGCAGCACGGCCCACCGAATGGTTCGGCTTGCGCTTAAGACGGAGACAAGCCCCAAAGCCATCAGCAGCATGCCAAGCCAGGTCCAGCCCCACCCGTCATCGCCCGCCTCGGCAGTGGAAAAGACGACCGGCGTCGCCGAAGCGGTAACCACGTCATCGGCGGCCGGTGCGGCCGCCAGCAGCGCCTCCACGTCAACCTGGCGTGGCGCGATCTCGTCAGGCGTGAGCCGGTCGTTCGCGCGTTTGGGAAGAAGGGCCGGCGACACGCGGGGCGCGATCCTGGTAGCAAGGACGGGACGGGCATCAACCATCTGGACAGGCGCGGACGGGGTCGGCCGAGACGTATCCTCCGGTGCGGAGCGCGGCTGCTCCGCGCGCGCATCCGCTACCGCCTTCCGCTTGCGCGCTGCGGTCTTGTTCTCTTCGGCCGTGGCGACACGATCTTTGGCGTTGCGATGCTGAACCAGCTTCTTCGCCGTCTCCGTCCCTTCGGCGACCTGAAACCAACATCGGCGCTGGCCTTCCACCCGATAGACCCAGTGCTGGCCGTCGGCGGTCGACTTGCCGGGCCGCGTCGAGCACTCCACTTCCGCGGAAGCCGGCGCAGCGGCCGTTGCGGGACCGGCGTTGAAGAATTCGGAAAGGGAGTTCGAAGACGCAGATGACGTCGAGAGACCTGCAAGAAGCACAATAGCTACGAAACAAAATCGCAAATGACCGGACATCGAAACCCCGGTGTTGCGCCCCTGCCCAGGCAAGAGCTTTGGCCGTGACCTAGGTCGCAATGCGACTTAAATCCGGCGACGCGGTGGATTCATTATGGCCGCAGACCCGAGATGCAGGTGCGAATCCCGCACCCGTTCTGCAGCCGGGCGACGACCCGGCCCATCAGTTCGATTGCCCATCTTCGCCACCCCCTCAAGGTCGCACTTTCAAGCATCGGCCCGCGCAAAGCTGCAAAGGCTGGAACTGTACCCGAACGGATGTAGCCGATGTTACGGCTGCCAGACGAAGCGCTATATCCGAACTGACGACTGGGCTTTCGACTTTCCCAGGATGACATTCTGTCCGGAGTCAAGAAGCCGTCCGATTGCGCGGAGCGATTGCGATGAGGGAGGCTACGATGAATTTTCCGCAGATGTCGGATGGGATCCGGCTGCATCACGCCTCTCATCACCACGATGGGTACGATGGCGACGATGAACCGGGCCTTACGCCGAGCGCCCCGCTCCCGACTGACGCGCCCGGCGATGGCGCCCCGATCCATGCTCCCGGCCCGTTCGCAGGCCAATTTGCAGATCCCGGACCGCCCCCCGCGAGCGCGAAGATCCAGCATCACGACTCCGACCCGGTTCAATCCGAACATCCCGCCGCCAGGCTCGCTTCCGACGCATCCCATCCCGGGATGAGCACGGTCGAGAGCGGAGCGAACACGGCCGGGAACGGCGGAGATGGCTACTTTTATGGAGGGATCATTCACGCGTCCCTGCTGATCTATGAACCGATCAACATCTCGGTGAGCCTGGGATACGGCTCGGTCGCCCTGGCCAGCCAGTCCAACAATCTGAATGTCTATCAATCCGCCTTGCAGATGGCCGGCATCGGCGGCCATGGCGGCAGTGACAACATTGCATCGGGAGGCAGCATCGGGACGTCCCTCGGCGCCGGCGTGATCGCAAGCGGCGACAACAGCGCCGGAAACGGCGGCAGCGGTTATTTCTCGGGTGCGATCGTGGACGCTCCTGTGGTGATCTATCACCCGGTCAATATTGCAATGGCGGGGTCGGGCGGCACCGCGCAGGCAAGTCAATCGAACACGGTCGACATCGATCAATCGGCCATTCAGATCGCGGGCGTCGGCGGCAGCGGCGGAAGCGGCAATGTGGCCGCCGGTGGCAGCGTCATGACGCTCGACCCCAGCTGGGGATCAAGCAACGGAACGGGCGTTGCGGACGTTCAATCCGGCGGAAGCCAGGCCGGCAATGGCGGCGACGGCGCGCTCCACGGGAGTCTCGTCCATTCCTCCGTCGTGGTGTACGACCCGATCAACGTCGCAGTCGCGGGCTATGGCTCCAGCATTCATTCGCTCCAGACCAATGACGCCTACGTCGATCAATCCATCGTTCAGCTCGCCGGCATTGGCGGGCACGGCGGCAACGGCAACGCCGAGGCGGGCGGCCATGCCAGCCATCTCCCCCAGGTGTGGGGCGGTTCCGACACGATCGCGACCGGTTCGAACGCCGCAGGCAATGGCGGCAACGGCTATTTTGCCGGCAGCCTGATCGATGTCAGCGTCGCGATCTATGCACCCATCAACATCGCGATTGCAGGTCCCCATTCAACGGCCGTGGCCGATCAGGTCAACAACGTGCACATCGACCAGAGGGCGGTCCAGATCGCCGGTGTCGGCGGCGACGGCGGTTACGGCAATCTCGCACTGGGCGGCGATCTTTCGGCCCATCTTCTGTCGGATCTTCACCTGATGGGATAGCGAAACGTCACATCGCCCGGACAAGCCCGATCGTGAGTTCGGTCGACACGCTCGCGCATGCAAGCACGCCCTGAGGCGCCCTCCCCTGACGTTTGAAGCTCCGGTGTCGTGCGGCGAATGTCATACTTTCGTACGTAGGTCGACCAGACCGGATGGTGTCCGATTTGACATCTATCGCCGTCGCGCACGAGCGGATCAGACTTGCCGCGCGCGTCCGCCTGATCGGGATGGATGTTGCGCGACAGCCAACAGAAACACGGAGGCTCAAATGTTGCCCAAAGCGATCAACATCTCGGACTCGATCGGATTCAAATCGATCAACACCGGCGGTCAAAGCGTCGGAAACGGCGGGGACGGCACCTTCAAGGGAGCCATCATCAGCAAGCCGACGGTCAACTTCGATCCGACCAACAAGGCGGACGGCGCCAGCGTGCACGTGAACACCGGTGACAGCGTCAAACAGACGGCAGATTGGGATGCCGGCGGCGCCAACGCCAAGGCATCGGTGTTTTCGAAGGCCCATGGCGGAGACGCCGAGTCGAACGGAAGCCAGAAGTCCTATAGCGGCTACGATACCTCCAAGGTCTACGCCAATACCGATGCGAGCCAGATCAACAAGGTCGCGGTGGACCAGCACCAGGACGTCGTGGCCGGCATCGGCGGCAACGGGGGAGACGGCAACGCCGCGCTCGGCGGTGAAGTGGACTTCCATCTCGATACGTTCTGACCGTCGGCTCGTCCGACCGGCAGGACCGGTGATCGCCCTCACCGGTCCTGCAGATCAAGCCGATACCCCGCCGATGCCGTTGGCAGTGACGTTGGCCATCGGGCAAGTGCGCCGGACCTCGATTTCAGGCGGTGACGATCATGCTGATGCCGCCCATTCGGTTTCCCATCCTGCCGCAGGTGCCAACGCCACTGCACGCGGCCCTCTGGTCCTGCGCGGGACCGCTCGGCCTCGTCTTCGCGTATAGCTGCAGCTACAACCTGCTTCTGTTTGCGCCCTCCATCTATCTTCTTCAGATCTACGACCGGGTGTTGTCGAGCCGGAGCGGCGACACGTTGCTCCTGCTCACGCTCATTGTCGCGGTCACGGTGGTCGTCGGCGGCGTGTTCGATGCATTGCGGCGCGCCGTCCTAGGACGCCTTGGCGCCTGGCTCGACGACCGCCTTCGTCCTTGCGTGCTATCGGCCGGCCTCGAAGCGGCGTTTCGCAGCGATTGGACGCAAGCGTCGGGCGCATATCGGGATCTCACCACGCTGCGCCAGTTCGTCGAGTCCGGCGCATGTCCGATGCTGTTCGACGCGCTCTGGGCGCCCTTGTTCCTGCTTGTCCTCTTTCTGATCCATCCTTTGCTTGGCGTGGTGGGCGGCTGCTGCGTCGCTCTCCTGTTCGCGCTCACGGTTGCCGGAGAGCTGGTCACGGAAGACGTTCTGCTCAGATCCAGCGCCGCGCTGTCCAGAAGCTGCGGTCGCCTCCAGACTGCCGCGGGCAACATCCACATGATCCGCGTCATGGGAATGTTCGATAGCGCTGCGCGCATGATCCACCGTGACGCGCAGCACGCGCGCAGAGAGCACGATGTGGCACTCCGGCGAGGCGAGATCGTTTCACTGGCCGCCAAGCCGGTTCGCGCGCTGTCGCAGGTCCTGATCATGGGGGCTGCCGCGTGGCTCGTCCTCGATCACGGGAAGAGTCCGGCAATCATCTTTGCTTCTACGCTGATGTTCAGCCGGGCGCTCGCGCCGGTCGAAAGTGCTGTCGCAGGCTGGAAATCGCTCGTGACGGCCGTGAGCGCCTGTCAACGGCTCGGCGCACTTCTCGCCGCATTCCCCGCCGCCCGGCAGCAGAGCGCGGGGGTTTCTCCGCTGCAGGCGCCAAGCGGCCTCGTCGTCGACAATGTCGGCGTGAGGCTTGCGGGGACCAACCATCTTCTACTGAACGGCGTCTCGTTCCGCCTCATGCCCGGAGAATGCCTTGGCATTATCGGCCCGTCCGGGTCAGGCAAGTCCCTGCTCGGCCAGGTGATCGCCGGGCTGTCGATGCCAACGCATGGCCGTGTCCTCCTCGACAATACCGACGTCTCGCTGCTTCGCGAGGGCCGAAGCGGCGACCGCCTCGGATATCTCCCCCAGGACATCAACCTGCTCGGCGACACCATCAACGACATCATCGCACGCCTTGAAGATGTCGACCGCCGGAAGGTCGTCGAAGCGGCCGAGCTCGTCGGAATCCATGAGGCGATCATGCGCCTGCCGCAGGGTTACGACACGGTGGCTCACAGTGAAACAACCTTCTCACGCGGGTATCGGCAGCGCCTCGGTCTTGCCCGCGCTTTTTTCGGCAGTCCACGCCTCATCGTTCTCGACGAACCCAACGCCAGCCTCGACTACGGGGGCGAGCGAATGCTCCTGGATGCCATCGAGCGCATGAAGCTCGCAGGCGTCATCCTTGTTGTCGTCACTCACAGGATGGGTCTCCTCGCAGCCACGGACAAGATTGCCATCATGGAAGACGGTGCGGTCGCCGCATTCGGCGACAGCGAGGACATCTTTGAACGGCACCTGAGCCGACCCCAGGTTACTTCGCAGATTGCGCCATGATTTGGAATTCTCTCACCATCCGGATGCTTCCCGCCGTCTCAAGACTTCCTATGATCTGGGACCAGCTCAGGCGAGCGCCAGCGAGCCCCCTGCCTGCCCGACGATTTGGCGTCGTGGTGACCGCAATCGACGATTTCGAGCCTCTGGAATTTCCATGGTGCTCGACGCCCACGCCGACCTCTCCACGCGGAAGGCTTCGCGGTATCACCGTCGCGGGCAATCTGCTGGTGCTCTGCTTCATGCTGGGGCTTGGTACATGGGCGAGCATCGCGCCTCTCGAGAGCGCCGCAATCGCGTCCGGGGTCGTGGAATCGGAATCGAGCCGCAAGACGATTCAGCATCTGGAAGGCGGTATCGTCAGGAAGATCCTGGTTTCGGATGGCGATATCGTGCGAAGCGGCCAAACACTGATCGCTCTGGACGACACCCGGGCCGGCTCGGAGATGCAAAGCCTTCAAGGCCAATTGTGGGATGCGGTTGCTCGTGCCGCACGGCTTCAGGCCGAGCAGCAGAGATTTGAGAGGATTGCAATTCCGGACGCGCTGGAACAGGAAAGCAAGCAGAACGGAGTGGCCGCCGCTGCGGTGTCGGCACAGCAGTTCATTTTTCAGGCACGCCTGCAGGTTCACGAGTCCCAGCTTGCGGTCATTCGCGAACGAAGGCGTCAAGTCGAGAAGGAGATCGAAGGTCTCAAGGCTCAGGAGAGCGCCACCGGGCAGCGGGTCGACATCGTCCGGGAGGAACTGGATATGGTCGCGACCCTCGTCAACAAGGGGCTGGAACGGCGGCCGCGGCTCCTGAACCTGCAGCGGGAGCTGGCCGACGTTGAGGGCCGCCGCGGCGAGATCGCCGCGCAGATTTCCCGCGCCGGGCAGGTCATCAGCGAACAGCAAGCCACATTGTTCAAGCTCGAGAGCGAGAGGCAGAACGAGATCGCACAGTCGCTTCGTGAAGCACAGAATCAGATATTCCAGCTCCGCGAGCGGGTGCTTGCGGCCAGGGATCAGTTATCGCGAACGGAGGTCAAGGCGCCCGAGGACGGCGTGATAACCGATTTGCGGATTCATACAGCTGGCGGCGTTATCGGAGCGGGTGCTCCGCTCATGGACCTGGTGCCCCGCCAAGACCGCCTCATCGTGACCGCTCGCCTAAGGCCCGAGGACATCGATGTGGTTCATCCCGGCCTCCATGCCGAGGTTCACCTCGTACCATACAATCAGCGTCGCGTGCCTCGCCTGAAGGGAACCGTCGTGCATGTATCCGCAGATCGGCTCCTCGACAAGCGTACCGACCAGCCATACTACGCGACCAAGATCCGGATCGACGACGCGCAGATCGTGGCAAATGACATCCAGATCGTCCCCGGTATGCCGGTTCAAGTGTTCATCACGACAGGGCGCGGCACCGTGGCTCTCTACGCGCTCGGCCCCCTGCTCGACAGCTTTCGTGGTGCATTCAGAGAGGACTAGGGCTCCAGCATTGGAGCTGCGCCGGAGTCGTGATCGCGACTCTGCGCGGGCAACCGGCCGCGCCAGCGGAGGACGGCTTCCGTGCGATTGTGCGCGGCACATTTCCTCATGATATGCTGGATGTGCATTTTGACTGTGCTTTCCGAGAGGTTCAATTTGGCGGCGATCAGCTTGTTGGGCAGGCCGAGCTCCAATTCCGCCAGAACCTGTTGCTCACGAGGCGTGAGATCGGTCACGCTCCTGTCGACAGCCACTCTGGCTCCCTCGTTCATAAGATATGCGGGCGCAAGCCCGCGCGCATCCGGCGACTCGAAATCCGGTATCCTGTTCATCCCGCCGACCGGCAATGGCCTGTAGACGCCGCCGACAAGAACAAGGCGCAGGCCGGCTATGACGACCTCGATTGGTAGTGAGCTGGGAAGAAAGCCGCGCACGCCCCGCTGCATCGCGGCCTGCGCGGTCGGCTCGTCGTCATGATTTGACAGGATTGCAACGGCAGCGCCGGGACAGCACTCCGCAACGAAGGCGAGATTGCCCTCAACCGAGGGATCGCCGATGGGCTTGTCTGCGATGCTCAGCACCACCAGACGAACATCGCGGGTTGACGTGCAGTCCAGGCTTTCGACCGTTGCCATATCGAGGATCTCGAATTCCGCCAATTCCCGCCTGAGGACAGTCAGAATACACGTGCGAGGCAACAGGAGCGGTTCGACGATCACAAGAACCGGCAAGTGAAGCGATCCATCGAGCCGCTTTGAGGAGTTGGTTATGTCGTCCATGATTTCCTCGAGATGAAAAGAGCTTCCGCGATATTCCCATTCTGTATTGCGCCTCCCCTGCTGCTGCATTCATCCTGAATGCATCATTACGAGAGCGGCGCAGTGCCGCCGTTAGTGCCGATCCACTGCGGGATCACTTGGCGCCTGGTGGAAAATTCTTTCCGCTCAATTCGTTTGGGCGCGTGCTGCTCCGTGGAGCGCAGCCGACGCATTCCCTAATTGCAGATATTTCGGTAGGCCGTTGACGCCGCCGAGCCTGACTTGCCGTCGACGACATATGCTTCATCCTCCTTCACGAGATAAAGAAACGGTCTCTCTCCGGTCTCGCCGCCTGACACGCTTCTTCCTTTCACACGCCCGCAAATCGTATCCACGGGGCGTCCAAGCGTGTTCTTTCGCATTGTGCGCTTCACATCGGTGAATTCGGCCGATCCTGGATCCTCCATCTTCGCCGAGATCGTGACCTTCGCCTTGTCCAGGACAGGATCTGATACTTCCGCGGGCCGTTCGGATGCCGGGACGCTGATCCTCGTCCGCGGGGACGCCGCCTTGGCGAGGTCGGCCGATCCGCGTTTCTTCGGAGATGATTTCTTGCCGGGCCTTGCCGGCGTTGCGGAATTCGATTTGACGACCGCAGGCTCTTGCGCCAATGCCGTCGGCATCGGCTGCGCGGGCTGGGCGACTGCAACCCTGTCGAAACAGGGTCGCGACGCACACCCAAGGAAATACCCCCGGGAAGGCGCGAACCAGCCAAAGCCGATCAGGACTCCTGCCAGCACTCCAATGAAAAGCAGTCCCATCCGATTCCCCTCCTCGGGAGCTCGGCTCGCACTCGTAACTAGGACTAATTCCGCGCTGGTGATCTATCTGTTGCGCAAAAGCGTTAAACGCTCATTAAGCGCGCGCGGTTGCGCGGCAGGTTGCCTGGACGAGCCGGTCAGATAGGGCTCCCGACCCGCCGAGATGCGAAAGGCCAACGCGAAAACGATCATGGCCGAATTGGTTCGCTTTTGGGCTCTTCTGCAACTTGCGTGCTCGTCCGAATGTCCGGTTTGCGTGAAAAGCTGCCGATCCTCGCACGAGGTTGCTTCATTGGCGCGAGAAGGCCAGCTCCCATATGCTTTCTGTCGGAACCGGAGGCGCTTCATGATGGATAACCAACGGCGAACCTGCTCCTTCATTAGAAACCGAGATGTGGCGCAAAGGTTCTGGACGTGAACTCCATTTTGCGGCCGGATTGGATACTTCGAGTGGTCGTTCCGGCCGCTAGCGAGCGGGCCATCTTAGGATCGTGGTATGCTGGTAACGCGGACGACGAACAGGCTGGCGTGGCACCGGTGTCGTTCATCACGATCTGAGTAGCCATCGGAATGCGCGCCTGAAGCCTGAAGCCCGCTCCATAATAAGCAAACTTGGTACCGAGAGCCGGCGTTCCCAGCTTCCAAGAATTTCGGAAGCCGTCTGCCGGGACGCAAATGTGGCTGGCTTCGTCCGGCATCGCCGAATGCAAGGAACGACTGTCCCAAGCCCCGAATTGGCTCGCTAGCCGCAAGTAAAAGTGCCCGGGCCCGCCCTTTTGCGTCTCCTGCGCAAGGCGGGACCTGCGCTCTGGAGAATTCAATCATGGCCCACCCAACAGAAGAGCAGATACGGAAACGCGCGTTCGAACTGTGGGAGCAGGCCGGCAAACCCGAAAGACGCGAAGACGAGTTCTGGGACCAAGCGCAGAGGGAATTGCGGGACGCAGAAGGGCGTGGTGACCCAGACAAAGGCGCGGACATTTAATTCCGCGCCCTTGGTAGAGTGGTGCCAAGGGGGGCCCCTTACTCGGGATGCCTGGGTGGCTCCTTTCACGACGCGAAACGGAGTATCCGGGACAAACCTACTGCCAAAGCCGCAAGACCCAGTGCCAGCTCCGCTGCCACCAACTGCCGAGGAGCATCACGCGACCGCAATCCGGTGCATGTCATTCGAGTTGGCGGTTTGTTGTAGCTGCATCAGGTCATTCGAGCTGGCCGTGCATTTTTTTGAGTGCTCTAGCAGAGCGGCACTTGCCATGTACTCCCAGTACTCTGCCTCGGCGAGCAACTTCCAGCTTCTGTCAGGATGATACGCAGCGCCATCATATCGCCCTGGACGCGGATCGCTGGCCGGACGATATCCGACTATCCGACATAGAGCCGCGCTTCGTCTGTCAAGGTTGCGGTGGTCGCGGCGCCGATGTCCGGCCCGACTTCGATCGGGGTAAGCCACAGATTGCAGCCATGGGGTATCGAAACACAAAATGACCAAGGGCTGGCGGCCTCTTGCCCTCGCCTCGTGGTTGCGATTGGATATCCTCGGTGCTTTTTGCATTTCAAGAGGTCCAATTATGTTTCGAATGATTGCATTAGCAGTTCTGATGTTGAGCCCGATCAGTTCGGAGGCCTTGGCGCAAAACTGCCGACAAATGCCCGCGGGACCGGCGCGGTTCGAATGTGCCATGAAAATCCCGCCTTTGCCGCAAAAGCTCGAGCGTTGCCAAGATGAGGGTCGAAAGATGGGACTCTCCAATCAAAGGAGCGCAAGAATCAAAGGAGCGCAAGCGCCGGCGGACTAAAACCATATGTAAGGGCCTGCATGAGTCGCTGATTGGATGATCAAAGGCTGGGGGCGGCCTTTCGACGAGCCGATTGACGTTGCCGGCCGGAAGCTGGTCACGCTGCTTGATGCCGGCGAGTACATCGCCGCGATGCCGAAGAAAGAGCACAACGCGCCAGAGTGGCAAGCCGCCATGGAAGCGCTGCTCCTGGTGGCGGAAGGCGGCGGTCCGACGATGTTTGTCCGTACCTTGCGGGCATTGAACCACCACTACGTACCGGAGTTCAACCCAAAGGGAAAGGAGCCGCATTGGGGCCGGCGCAAGCTCAAGAGGGATCAATGACCGTTTTCGTGTACGTGAACACCGTCAAGCAGGTCGGCGACGCCGACCACATCAAGGTCTTCTCCACGCTCGACGCCGCGGAAAAGTGGTTTGAGGAAAACGACCCTGAAGGGCTCGCCTTCGAGTATGACGTTCTGGAGTGAATCGAATCGCTGTACGGCTGGCCCGGCGCAAACTAACCGGCTTCCGGCCGCGAAGATAATTAGTTCCACATGGTGGGTGGATTTAAAGCTTTGCGCCCTGCCGCCTTCAAGGCGTCTGTTGAAAGCTGCCCCTGTGCTGCCGCCTCAAGAATCTTCGACGCAACGTGCGTTCTGGCGCCGGTCTCATTGATGGGAATGTTCTCGCAGACTTCCTCAAGCACCGCTCTAAGCAGCGCAGTCGTTTCCGCACTAAACATGCATCACCCCAATAGACAACGAGGACAACGAACTCCCGCGAGCGGATTATGATCGCTCGCTGGAGCTCGCAATGCATTCCGGTCTGAGCACTGAAATCCCAGCGCCGCTAGATTGGCACCTATCCGTCAAAGTAGTGTGACACGGGGCCCGCCAGCGTGAACCCGTGGGCCCGCCGCTAACTCATGTGAAACGGACGCTCGGCCGCGTTGGTGCGCTGATCGATGCGATCGGCGGAGGCGAGTTGTTAACTTGCCACAGAGTCTAAGTTCCTCGAAAGGAACAGCATTTTCCTAGCGGGACGAAACATGGTTGAAACAATGCAATGCTTTGCTCGTCATCCCGGGGCTGGCTGCATATTTCACTTGTTCATTTGACCCGGTTATTTTTGACCAATGCGCGGGCCGCAGCTGCCCAGCTGCGGCCTTCGTATTTTTCGAATTCCGTTTTAGGGATCGCATCTAGTGTCCAACGAACATTGCCTGATCGTCCATGCAGCAGGAAGACAACTGGACCTGCTCCGAGGAGAAGCTTCGCGGATCGCAAAAGGAAAGCAGATCAACTGGTGGACGGATCGCGCCGAAGTCGGCACACGCTTCTGTTTTGAAGATGTCGCGGCGAAGGAGGCTTTTGCGCTTACCTGCGATAACTTTGGCATTCGTTGCCGAGACGGCTAGCAAAGCAGAAACTCGCTCGGCGTTGCGAAGCGGGTAAGGTTGGCCGCAGGTTCTGCTTTAGGATCGGACCTCCACACCATGCGGATGACTAGTGAAAGACGCCGCCGACTGAGGCGGCCTTATTCATTTGCGGTGCGATTATTGACGTTGGCGAAAAAGGGACGACAGGCAAGAGCCGCATTGCTCTCTGCCTTTTCGGCCTTCTCGTACTGCTCCAGCGCTAGGACATGGAGAGTTATCGCCATCGCCGGATCGGGCTCTACAAGAGCCAGCCGGGCGGCGGCCTCTGCCTGCCTGAGATGATACTCGACATCTGACACCGGCGCCTCCCGGTGTGTCCCTTAACAACGCGTAACGCGCCGGGCCGAATGAACGTTCCGACCTTCATGTCTCAGCCGGGCTGTGGCGATCAAAGCTGCTCCAGTCCACCCTCGATCACTCGGAGGTCCTCAAGGATAGAATCTCGAGACCGAGCCGCGTTGATACCCGATGTGGACTGTAACGGCTTGAGCAACTGACGCCGGAGCTCGCGCATATTCTCCAGAGCTTGCCGGTTCTTCGAACGCACATAAGCGGAAACGATCGATTCAATGCCTGCTGGCATTGGGTAGCTCCCAATATCCAATTCTAAAATGGGTCAGCATCGTAGTCGTCCGGGAAAATCTGGTATGCACACTTTGGTGCTTAGGGTTAAAGCGCCTGCCAGCCAGCCCCGGTAGCCCCCTCCCTAAGCACGCTGACGTGCATTAAATTACGCGGGCCGCAGCGAGCTCAGTCGCTGCGGCCTGCGCATTTGTTGATCCGTGGACCAAAGAAATTGCCGCCGACCTCGTGAGCCGGCGGCGGGAGTTAGCAGAGATATAGACCGGCGGGCACCGGTCGCTTGAGGTTGATGTAGCATGAGTCCCGCCAGCGTGAACCGGCGGGCACTCTTCAGAAGGCAACTTGTGAGCACCGTGAGCCAAACCGCCCTAGAGCACAAGTCCCAACGCCAACCAGGTCGCAAGAGACAAGCAGACGCCAATTCCCAGATATGGCAATACAATGCGCATCGGTCCCTCCTCGGCTCCGAGACGCTCTGAAAACACTGTCAGACTCGCATATTCGCGGACCCATGCCTATCTCAATTGCATGCGTACGAGGTCTGCCTGGCGACGGCCGACGAACAGGTCCCGTCGGGGCCGGACTGGATTCATGAAGTAAAGCACGACGGCTATCGGATGCTTGTCATCCGAGAGGACAAGCGCGTGCACCTCCTCCCGCGCAATGGAAAGCGATTGGACAGACGCTATCTGTGGATTACCGATGCGGCACTGAAGAACCGGCAGAAGCATTTCGTCATCGACGGCGAAGCTGTGATCCACGACGTCGACGGGATCTCGGACTTCAGCGCACTGCACTCGCGCAGGCACGATCACGAGGTCCAGCTTTACGCATTGACATTCTGGCGATCGGCGGAGACGGAGACGATTTGCGCATCGTGCTCCTGCACATGCGCAAAGCCCAACCTGGAGCAGCTATTGGCTCGGCGCCTAGAGCGAGCTACATTGATCGCAATCTCAGAGGCGAAAAGCCCGCCGATCTTCAGGTTACAGCAACCGACTAAGTTTTCACTCGTTATCAACCTCAAAACCGCTAGGAGCTTGGCCTCACAGTGCCGCCAACGCTGCTCGCAGCCGCCGACGAGATTATCGAATAGAGAGGCTAATTCTTGCAGCTGTTGGCCAGGGAAGACTCTTGCAGCCAGCGCCTTTCGTATCCTTCAGAGCGACCTGTGTATTCGATGGCAATGATCGGCGTACGACATTCCGCGGATAGCGCCTAGTCGAGTGCGCCATCCGCACCTGCGTTGATAGCTTCACCCTTAAGCCTTCAGATCCGTGATGCGCATGATCGCCACGACGTTCCCATCGTTGAACGCCTGCTCCTTTGTGTCCTTCCTGCAGGTCCAGACAAAGTTCTTCTTGGCCGTAAAGCTTTTTCCCTCCTGCTCGATCCGAAGCTCCCCCTCAGGGATATGGCAGATCATGGCATTCATCATCGGAGGACCATGGTCTTCGATCCCGGCTGCATGATGATATCGCGCATTGAGACGGTCTTGAAACCGGGGATGATGGACGGTGTCTCGCCCTCGTAAGCACGCACTACGACGCCTGGCCAGGGCGTCTCGTCCTTGTAGGACGTGGTTTGAGCGGCGGCTGGCCTCATCATGGCCACGGAGGCCGCCGCCAATCCGATTCCCAATGCTGACCTTCGATCGATTCTGTTCATCGCTTTTCTCCCGTGAGGCCACGCAGCAAGCCGCCGCAAACGACCTGCGCATTTCGTGGAAGGTGAGCCGTGCTGCGAACCGACGAAAAAGAGTCGGTCCCTAAAGTGAGCATCCCTGCCGGTGGCATCAGTGCTGCTCGTTCGCCCCGGACGGTGATTTCGGCTGTCCCGTTAGGGCAACTTCACTATACATGACCCAGCGCCCGAGAACCGCATCGATACCAAGTCAGCGCGACTGACCTGCCTCGCGGTCGGTGGTAAGTGCGCCACCCACCGATTGGACGTCCTGTCCGAAGGCGACGACTGCGGCTCGGAAATGTCCGGATCTGTGCCCCAACCAGACATGGCGGATCAAATCAGCGATGTCGGCTCGAAACAAGGCGGACCTTGTGTTGTCGAGTGCGGACGGAAATGGAATTGGGCTCGCGCTCGGCAGGCCCCCGCTGTGCCCTCGGCAATTTCAAGCCTTGTGGTGGACAGTTTGCAGGCCATAGACCGGCGTCGGGATGCTCTCGTAGCGCGCCTTCAACTGCAGGGAAAGGAATTGCGAGTAATGCCGCGACTGATGCAGATTGCCGCCGTGGAACCATAGTCCTTCCTGCTGCGTCGGCTTCCACATGTTGCGCTGTTCACCTTCCCATGGGCCGGGGTCCTTTGTCGTATTCGAGCCGAGGCCCCAGACCTTGCCGACTTGGTCGGCCATTTCCCGACTCACGAGATCAGCGACAAAACCATTCATCGAGCTGTAGCCGGTGGCATAGACGATCACGTCCGCTGACAATTCCTTGCCGTTGTCGAGCCTGACGCCGTAGGGCGTGATTTCATCGACCTGTCCAGCGAACAGTTTGATTTTGCCGTCAATGATAAGCTGCGAAGCGCCGACGTCGATGTAATAGCCCGAGCCGCGGCGCAGATACTTCATAAATAGCCCGGAATCGTCGTCGCCGAAGTCGAGCCTGAAGCCGGCCTTCTCCAGCCCGGCATAGAAAGCGGCGTCGTCCTGGCGAATCTTGTCGTAGACCGGCTTTTGAAACTGATTCAAGATCCGGTAGGGCAGTGAAGCGAAGATCAGATCGGCCTTTGCCGTGGTCATTCCGCTGCGGACGGCACGTTCGGAATAAAGATCACCGAGGGTCGCCATCAGCGAATCCGAGCGCACAATGTGCGTCGTCGAGCGCTGCACCATCGTTACGTCGATGCCGGCCTCGTACAGCGCAGCGCAGATGTCATGGGCCGAATTGTTCGAGCCGATCACTACCACCTTCTTGCCTTTGTAGCCGTCGGAGCCGGGATGGCGTGAGGAATGGTGTTGCTCGCCTTTGAACGTTTCCATGCCTTTGATTTTCGGCAAGTTCGGGTTGGCCGACATGCCGGTCGCGAACACAAGCTGCTTGGGCCGCAGAGTAATCTCCTTGCCATCGCGTTCGAAGACGAGGGTCCATTCCTTCTTGATGTCGTCCCAACTGGCGCGTTTGGCCATGGTGTTCGTCCAGTAGTTCAGCTCCATGACTTTGGTGTACATTTCAAGCCAATCGCCGATCTTGTCCTTGGGCGAGAACACAGGCCAGTTCTTGGGGAAATCGATGTAGGGCAAGTGATCGTACCAGACGGGGTCGTGCAGGCAGAGGGACTTGTAGCGGTTGCGCCAAGAATCGCCGGCGCGTATGTTTTTTTCGGCGATGATCGTAGGCACTCCGAGCTGGCGCAGCCGCGCGCCGAGCGCAATGCCGCCCTGTCCGCCGCCGACGATAAGCACGTAGGGCTGGGTCTTGAAGCCGAGTTGCTCGACTTCCTCGTCACGCAGCTCCTTCCAGGTCTTGGAGCCGGGATTGACGCCGTGCCTAGCACCGAGCGGTCGACTGAAACCAGCCTTTTCCTCATGGCCCTTGAGTTCGGCCATCGTCGTCAAGAGCGTCCAGATCTGACCGTTCTGCAGTCGGATGAGTCCATATCCGCGCGCTACCTCGGTCTCGAATGAGATCCAAGACTCGGTCACGCCGCCGGCCTCGGTTGGCGTTTCACCCTCGGCGATTTTCCAGTTGCGCGGCTTCGCATGCGCGAGGCAATGCGCGAGCATGTCGCGGATCTGATCGCGGCCTTCTATGGTCTTGATGTTCCAGGTGAAGGCAACAAGGTCGCGCCAGTAGCACTCCGGAGCGAACATTCCCACGGCGGCGTCGAGATCGCCCGCCGCAAGCGCGGCTTCAAACTTGTCGAGGAAAACCTGGATGCGCGCGCTAACCGTGGTGTCGAGCATCACTTCCTCCCGGATGTCGTTTGCAATTTTTCTGCGCAGGCAGCGTAACCTTACCGCAAATATTGCGGAAATCCAGACTGGCGCGGCAAGGTTGCCGGTGGCCTTCAGCTCTCAGCGCTCGCCTACCGCTCTGCCCACCGACGAGCGGTACAATAGGAGTTCTATTCCCAAGGCGAAGGAGCTCGGTGGCCTGCTGAGGTCGTTGTTGCGGGTGAACCGGACTTGTCTGCCGTGATCCTTGACCAGCGCTTTTGTGAAGGGTTTCGGATGCCGGCCGCTTGAGGGACAGCGCGGCGTACTCGGCGGCCGGCGTCCGAAAGCCTCCAAGGGAGGAAACCGCGCTTGAGGCAACGTAAGGCCGTGCCGCAGGCGCTATGGGGATTTGAGTGCCGCGGATGAGCTGGTTGATTGGGACCGAGCCGATGCAACGAGTCGTACGACGGTGAAGCGGCTGACGAATGAGCGGCGGTTGGCGTCGAACGCCATGAGTTGTCCGACGATTTGCGACGGCTGGCGGATATCTGAGCGCACCCTGCCGTGGCCGACGCTTGTAGCCGCTTTGACCTCTCAATGCACACGTAGCGCACACGACAGCAATGTGGACAACACCAGTCCCACGCCCTCGCCCGACCGGGTCGGCGCAAAGCAGATGACATGTTCCGGTCCATCGTGGCGCAGATAGTTATTCTCGAGGCGCCCTAGCAACACGCCCTTGGACGCGTACAGGCCGGCCGCCGTGATCTCCTTCAGAGCGGCCCACCGTGCCGAACCGTAAGTCGTCACCAACTGGCTTTGGTGCGCGCGCCACACCGAATTGACGATCGCAAACAGCGCGCCGGCGATGCCCCCACCTGCGGCGATTGCTCCGCCCTCCTCGAATATCTCGGGCGCATAGGCTTCAAAGGCGAACCACCATTCGAACAACCGCCAAGGCAGACAGAGGGGATAGCCGTCGATCAAGAACCAAGGCTCACCCAAGCGCTGCTGATATCCAAGAGCCGCGGCGGTCCATTGCGTCGTGCCCCAGGTCCATGCGACAACGATGCCGAGCACGACGGCGATCTGACCGACATAGATTTTCGCCGGAAACATTTTCTGCCCCATTCAACTCTCGCGAACGAGCGCGGCGAGATGAAAAGCGGGAATCCTTCGCGCATTCAACCTGAATAAAAATCGGTCGCGGCAACGAGATCCGTGTCGATCAAACCCGTCAATGCGAGATCGTTAATGCGCCAATCTCGGCGTCTTTGAGGAAGTAGCTCAATAGACCGTGAGCGGCATTATGAAGCTGGCTCAACTATCCAACCAACTGCGATTCGCTCAGCGCAGAAGCTCGTTTCGATTGAGAGAACGAATCGACCGCCTCGCTCGAGCGCAAGTATTCGACGGCGCGCATCGACCGAGTGTCCAGAAGGGCGGCGCGTTATACTCACTTCGCGAAATGAGTATAGGCTCGCGAACGAGCTCGCGCAGCCAGCGGCGGACGTCTATGGTAGTGCAGGTACCACCAGCGTCATCCGCCGCGAGCTTGGATGGCCTTGGTCGAAGCGCAAGGGCGGGACGCCAGGAGGGCACGGTTTGCTCGTCAACTGCACTGCCGACATTTGCGGTTGTACCGGGTTCGAGCAGCACGACCTCGCAGATACCATCCAAAGTGGCAGTTGCCATGTTCGTACCCTGAATATGGGCGCCGAGGCCGTAGACAGTGTCGTTGGCGATCTCGATCGCCTCCTCCACGGTGTCGTAGGCAATGATCGACAGCACGGGGCCGAATATCTCTTCCTGCGCTATCCTCATGTCGCGACTGACGTTCGAGAAGATCGTCGGCCGCGCATAGAGGCCGATCTGAAGCTTGTCCGGCCGACCCGGCCCGCCGATCACGAGCGCCGTCCAGGCCGACACCGATCATGATCTGGACGCGCTCGAACTGCGGCCGGTTGGCGATCGGACCATGGGTCGTGCTTTCCGCAAGCGGATCGCCCACCGCCAGTTCAGACGCCACGCTCTTTCGATCGCGGTTGGCTGGCCGCATCGGCCCAAGGAGCCGCGCCGGTCAGGGCATCGTTGCTGTCGATGGCATCGGGCGCGCTTTCGGAAGCGCGATGTGGTTCCCACACGGGCGCGAATTTGCCACTCTCGGCTTGGTGATCACATCGCCCCGTACCCAGGCACAGGGTACTGGTCACTGGCTCATGGAACAGGTGTTCGAGCGGTGTGGCGATCGGAATCTGAGCCTGAACTCGGTCGATGCCGCCTATCATCTTTATCTTTCGCTGGGCTTCAGGAAGCGGTCGTCTATCAGTGGCAGGGAGAGGTCGTGTCACCGCTCTCACCGGTGCCGGTTCTGGACGGCGAGTTGAGGTCGCTGTCAGCCGAGAATGTTGAAGAGATCGCAGCACTGGATGAGCGCGCGTTCGGAACACGCCGCCAGAAGCTGCTTTCATTGCTTTCAGAAGGCGCGTCAATCTGCACTCTAAGCCGCGGCCACGAGACCGTCGGTTACTCCATGAATCGCGAGTCGGACGCGGACATGTGATCGGTCTCATCGTAGCAAGCAATGATTGTGACGCGCCCCATCTCATGGCCGTGCATCTTAAAGTCTTGGCCGGACGCTTCGCCCGCGTCGATACGCGGGAGCAGGCGGGTCTGTTTGCCGACTTTCTTCAGCAAAGCCGCCTAGGGATGAACGACACCGTCATAACCATGTCCGGCCGGCGATTCCTGAACCGAAAGGAAAGCGAGCCGTGGGTCTACGGGCTAGCCGGTCACGCGTTGAGCTGAAGCTGTGAAGCATGAGACGAGAAGGGCCCTGTAGCGATAGGCAACCTATTTCCATGTCCGAAGTCGGCAGCAACCAGCTCCACTCCGTCCGTTTTGCTCGCTCTAATATCCCATTTTACGACGTGCATCAGATGGATCCTCCGCTTGGTGCCCGTCTTCACTCGTATGGAGCTACCCTCAAAGTTGTTACAAAGCTGCAAGCGGACCACTGCTACCTGTAGGACACGACAGTCCGCCGCTGCATTCGAGTTTGATTTGCCTTGGCTTGGGACGTGGCAAGTTGACGAAATCGAGCCAAGTGATACGTTTTGCGCTGGCGATGCAGCCAATTGAACCGGGCGCCGGAATAAAGGCGTGATGGATAGGCCCGTCTAACGAGTTTTCGCACTCGTCCGGTATCTCCTAGCCAGCACGCCCGAATACAGACATCTGCGCCCGACGAGTCTCCTTCGGCTCGGGTTGGCGCGCATGGTTTACCGAGATGATCCTTTGCTCATTTTTGGGCGCGGGCTGGGCCCATGGTCCGCAGGTCCTGCGTGAAGAGGACGGCATTCTGCTGTGCCGTGCCTGCCGTGAAAGCATCGACGGTGAGCGCAAGATCGTGCTGGCCGCGCTCCCGGCAGCGGAGCATCCAAATCCACAGAGCCTTGATCGCCTCACACATGAGTTCGGGTTGATGAACGAGTTGGACGGCGCCTGGGCGGCGAAGCCGATGGAGCTGCTGCAGGATCACAGCCGGACCATTCTTGTGCTTGAAGATTTCGGCGGCGAGCCGCTCACCAGGCTGATGGACGGGCCCATCGAAATGGGGGACTTTCTGTGCATCGCCGTCCAGATCGCAGCAGCGTTGGGCAAGGTCCATCAGCGCGGCCTCGTGCACAAGGACATCAAACCGGCCAACATCCTGGTGGATCGCACCAAAACGAGCGTGCGGCTCACTGGCTTCGGCGTTGCGTCGCGCCGGCCGCGTGAACGACAGTCTCCGGCGCCTCCCGAATCCATAGCCGGCACGCTCGCCTATATGGCGCCCGAGCAGACCGGACGCATGAACCGCTCGATCGACTCCCGCAGCGACCTGTACTCGCTCGGGGCCACGCTCTACCAGATGCTCACCGGTTCGCTTCTCTTCGCCGCGACCGATCCGATGGAGTGGGTGCACTGCCACATCGCCAGAAAGCCGGCACCGCCAAGCGACAGCTTTGCAGACGTCCCACCCGCAGTTTCGCGAATCATCATGAAGCTGCTCGCCAAGATGGCCGAGGAGCGCTACCAAACTGCGGCCGGCGCCGAGCGGGACCTGCGGCGCTGTCTTGCAGAATGGGAGCGTCAGCACCGCATCGACGATTTCCTGCTCGCCCAGCACGACGCCCCCGACCGGCTGCTGATCCCCGAGAAGCTGTATGGGAGGTCGCACCAGGTCGAGACCTTGCTCGCCTGTTTCGGCCGCATCGTCGAGAGCGGCGTGCCGGAACTGGTGCTGGTTTCGGGATATTCCGGCATCGGTAAATCCTCGGTCGTCAATGAACTGCATAAGGTGCAGGTCCCCTCTGGTGGTCTCTTCGCATCGGGCAAATTCGACCAGCACAAACGCGATGTCCCGTATGCAACGCTCGCGCAAGCGTTCCAGAGCCTCGTTCGACCGTTACTTGGCAAGAGCGATGCGGAGCTGAGCGGGTGGCACCGCGACTTTCTGAACGCGCTCGGCCCCAATGCACAGCTGATGGTCGACCTGATCCCGGAGCTCGAGCTCATTATCGGCCAACAACCGCCGGTGTCGGATCTTTCACCGCAGCAGGCGCAAGGCCGTTTTCAGGTGGTGTTGAAGCGGTTCATCGGCGTCTTTGCCCGCCCCGCGCATCCGCTGGTTCTATTCCTGGACGATCTGCAATGGCTCGATGCGGCGACGCTCGACCTGCTCGAGGATCTGTTGACACGGTCGGATCTGAAGCACCTGATGTTGATCGGTGCCTATCGGGACAACGAGGTCGATACCGCTCATCCCCTGACGCGCATGATCGACGTCATCAAAGCCGCGGGTGGAACGATCACGCAGATCACGCTTGCGCCGCTCGGCCGCAAGCACCTCGGGCAGTTGCTCGCGGACGCGCTTCGCTGCGAGCCGGAACAGGCGGCACCGTTCGCCCAGATGGTGCTCGAGAAGACCCGTGGCAATCCATTCTTCGCCATTCAGTTCATGTTCTCACTCGCCGAAGAGGGCCTGCTCGCTTTCGACCACGAAAAGACCGGCTGGTCGTGGGATCTCGATCGCATTCACGCCAAGCGATACACCGATAACGTCGTGGACCTCATGCTCGGAAGGATTACCCGCCTTCCGGCTGCGACGCAGACCGCCGTGCAGCAAATGGCCTGCCTCGGCAACATCGCCGAGACGGCGATGCTTTCGATCGTGCTTGAAATTCCGGAAGAGCAGGTCCACGCCGCGCTGTGGCCGTCCGTGCGACAGGAATTGGTCGAGCCTCAGCCAGGTGCTTATCGGTTCGTCCACGACCGATTCCAAGAGGCGGCCTACGCGCTGATTCCCGAGCACGAACGGCCGGCAGCCCATCTTCGGATCGGCCGACTGCTCGCGGCGCGGACGGCACCGGAAGCCATTGAGGAAAACGTCTTCGAAATCGCCAACCAGCTCAATCGCGGCGCGGCCTTGATCACCGAGGCGGAAGAGCGGAAGAAGTTGGCCGAGCTGAACCTGCTGGCCGGCCGGCGCGCCAAGGCGGCAACGGCCTTCGCCATGGCGCTCGCCCACTTCAGCGCCGGTGAGGCGATGCTGCCGGAGGACCGCTGGGAGCGGCAATACACGCTCAGCTTCGCGCTGGCCTCGCAACGTGCGGAGTGCGAATTCGTGACCGGCGAGCACGCCGCCGCGAAAGCCCGCCTTGCCGAACTGGCGGGCCGCGCCGCGACCCTTCCCGATCTGGCCGCCGTCACTCGACTGCAGATGGAACCAAACGACCGCGACATCGAAATCGGCCTCGCCTATCTGCGCCGTGTCGGCATCGTCTGGCCGGCGCGGCCGACATCGCAGGAGGTCGCGCAGGAGTATGAGCGGATGTGGCGGCACATCGGCGCGCGCACGGTCGAGGCGCTGGTGGATCTGCCCCGGATGACCGATCCGATCGCGCGCGGCACCATGGACGTCCTCACCGTACTGGTGTCGCCCGCCTGGTTCATCGACGAAAAACTGCGCCGCCTCATCATCGCGCGCATGACGAATTTGAGCCTGGAGTTCGGCAACTCCCATGCGTCGTGCCTCGCCTATATCCTGCTCGGCACCGTACTTGGGCCTGACTTTCACGATTACGAGGCGGGCTACCGCTTCACCCAGCTCGGCCTTGACCTGGTCGAAAGATACGGATTGGACCGCTTCAAATCGCGCGTCTATCTCGGCTTCGGCAGCTGGACACGGCATGTCCGGACAGGGCGGCCGCTGCTGCGGCGGGCGTTCGACGCGGCGCAGCAGGACGGCGACTTCAACTATGCGAGCTTCAGCCGCCACCACCTCATGACGCATCTTCTTGCCTGCGGCGATCCGCTCGCCGAGGTGCAGCGGGAGGCCGAGGCCGGCATCGGCTTCGCGCGCACGGCGCACGTTGACCTTGCCGTCGACAGGCTCATCGGGCAGCTCCAGCTGGTCCGGATGCTGCGCGGCCTGACTGTCAAATTCGGCAGCTTCGATGACGCCGATTTCAGCGAGGCTCAGTTCGAGCGTCATCTGGAAGCGGACCCGCAGCTGGTTCATGCCGGCTACTGGTACTGGATCCGCAAGCTGCAGGCGCGCGTCCTTGCCGACGATCCGACCGCCGTCGCGGCAGCGGCGAAGGCGGAAGGAATGCTGTGGACGTCGAAGGCGCTGTTCGAACGGGTGGAGCTGCACTTCTATGCCGCGCTGGCGCAGGCCGCTCGCAGCGATTTAGCATCCGCCGAACGTGCCCTGCGTCTCGAAGCCATGGCACCCCATCATCGTCAGCTTCAGCAATGGGCCCGCATCTGCCCAGATGACTTCGCGGACCGCGCGGCGCTCGTGGAGGCGGAGATCGCCCGCATCGAGGGCCGCGAGCTTGATGCGATGCGTTGCTACGATCGGGCCATCGCCGCCGCGCGCGCGAACGGCTTTGTCCATAACGAGGCAATCGCCAACGAACTCGCCGGGCGGTTCTATGCAGCGCGAGGGTTCGAGAAGATCGCCAATGCCTATCTGCGCGACGCGCATTATGGATATCTCCGTTGGGGTGCCGATGCCAAGGTGACGCAGCTCGAGCGGCTTTACCCGCGGCTGCATGTGGTGGAAGACGATGGCGCCGTCGCGAAGGCGAGCGGCTCGCTCCAGCAGCTGGACGTCACCGCCGTCGTCAAGGCGTCGCAGGCCGTATCGAGCGAGATCGAGCTGCCGAGGCTCATCCATTCATTGATGAAAATCGCGCTGCAAAACGCAGGCGCGGATCGCGGCCTGCTGATCCTGTCACGCCAGGGCGACTTCCGGATCGAGGCGGAGGGACAATCGAGCGTCGATGAGTTCACGGTCGCGATGCGTGAGGCACCCGTCTCCGATCGCGATTGTCCGGAGGCGCTGCTGCGCTATGTCATTCGCACGCAAAAACCCGTCATCATCGATGACGCATCGGGGCCAGATCCGCTCTGCGACGCCGACTATGTGAATCGCCGGCACCCCAGGTCGAGCCTGTGCCTGCCATTGATCAAGCAGGCCAAGCTGATCGGGTTGCTCTATTTCGAGAATAGCCTGGCCACGCACGCTTTCACTCCCGACCGTGTCGCGGTGCTGGAAATGTTGGCAGCGCAAGCCGCGATTTCGCTCGAGAACACCCTGCTCTACCGCGATCTGCAGGAACGTGAGGCCCGCATCCGGCGACTCGTCGATTCCAACATCATCGGGATACTGTTCTGGGGTGCCGACGGTAACATCAGCTACGCCAACGAGGCCTTCCTGAACATGACAGGCTATTCCAGGGAGGATTTGGTGTCTGGAGCGGTCAGCTGGAAGGAGATGACTCCGGCCGAATACGAAATTGGCGACAAACAGAGGTGTGACCAACTTCGCCGGTCGGGAGAAGTCGCGCCCGGCGAGAAGGAGTTCTTCAGAAAGGACGGCAGCCGGATTCCCGTGCTGGTCGGCTCGGCTGCGGTGGCAGGGTCCCCTGATCAAAGCATCTCCTTCGTGCTCGATCTCACAGAACGCAAGCGGGCGGAAGCTGAAGCGCGCGAGAGCGAGCGGCGCTTTCAGGAAATGCAGCTTGAGCTGGCGCACGCGAACCGGGTCGCAACCATGGGTCAGCTCACCTCCTCGATCGCCCATGAGGTCAGCCAGCCTATCAGCGCTGTTGCTCTCAACGCCGGAGCGGCCTTGAACTGGCTCCGCCGGAGCCCGCCCGATCTCGAACGAGCGCGAACTTCAATGCAGACCATCGTCAACGACGCGCATCGCAGCAGCGAAGTGATTGGCCGACTTCGTGCACTCTTCAAGAAGGCACCGCCACGCAAAGATCACCTGGATCTCAACGAGACGATCGAAGAGGTGATCGTCCTTACGGGTAGCGAGGCGCTCAAGAGCGAGATTTCGGTGAAGACGCAACTTGCGGACGGTTTGCCGCTCATCGAGGGCGATCGTGTGCAGTTACAACAGGTCTTGCTCAACCTTGTTGTCAACGCGATCCAGGCCATGGCCACGATCGATGATAGGGCGCGAGACCTACTCATTACCACGGCTGCGGCCGGATCGGACTCCGTGCTCGTCCAGGTCGCCGATTCCGGGCCCGGCCTCGATCCACAATTGCTCGAACATGTTTTCGATCCATATTTCACCACCAAGCCTCACGGCATGGGCATGGGCCTGGCCATCTGCCGTTCAATCATCGATGCGCACAATGGACGCTTGTGGGCCAGCGCCAACGAACCCTGCGGCGGCGTCTTTCAGTTCACGTTACCGGCAGGTCCGCAGGGTGGAATCTGACCAGGCCTGGGAAGCCTAAGCACGCTGCCATAACGGAACGGCTTCGTCGACGGCCGTTCGAGGCTTGTCTGTCAAACCGGAGACAAGTGAATCACATTCCATGATGCCGGCTTCAGCGTCGCGCGCATCCGCGCGCCGTCGATGGTGGCGCCCTGGAACGGCCCTGGCTTCACGCGCTCGGTTGCGTCCTTGGTGTTAGTCGCCTGGAGATCGTCGTGGCGCAATTCATGCGCCTCGCTGACGGCGAGCCGGCCAAAACTGCGCGCCTCGAGGTTCACTTCCATCTCCTGCGTCAGGTCGCGGTTGAGCATGAAGAGGGAAAGATTCCCGCCTTCTCCCGCAACGGCCGCGATCTTGAGATACGGCACCTTCGGCACCGGAAACGTGAAATCGTTGGTACCACGCGGATCGTAATAGGACGAATCGTAGGCCTCCGACTCGACCTGGGTGCGCAGAACCTTGCCGCGGCCAAGGCGGCTCATTTGCGCGAATGGAAAGAAGATGGTCTGGCGCCAAGCGCGGCCGCCAGTCTCGGTCATGATCGGCGCGATCGCATTGACGAGTTGCGCAAGACAGGCCGTTCTCACCCGATCGGCGTGATTGAGCAGCGAAATGCAGGCGCCGCCGAAGGCGAGTGCATCTTCCATCGTGTAGACTTCCTCCAGGATCGGCGGCGCCACCGGCCACCCCTCCTTGATCCTGTCGGCCCGGTTGCGGCGGGTCCGATACCAGACATTCCATTCATCGAAGCTCAGCATCATGCGCTTGGTGGAGCGCCGCTTCGCCGCCACCGCGTCGGCGAGCGCGACGACCTCGTCGATGAAGCGGTCCATCAGGTCGGGGCTGGCGAGGAAAGATGCCGTATCCAGCCTGTAGTTGTTGAGGTAGGTATGGAGCGAAATATACTCGGCATGATCGAACGTGTGCTCGATCACGGTGTCTTCCCACTGGCCGAATGACGGCATGTTTCGCCCGGACGAACCGCATGCCGCAAGTTCGATGGTTGGATCCACCCATCGCATCATCTTGGCAGCTTCGCGCGCCACCGCACCATAGGCCTCGGCGATCTTGTATTCCATCTGCCACGGGCCGTCCATTTCGTTGCCAAGGCACCAGAACCTCACATTGTGCGGCTTTTCCCAGCCATGGGCGCGGCGCAGATCCGACCACGCTGACCCGCCCGGATGATTGCAGTACTCGACTAAGTTGCGCGCGGCCTCCCCGCCCCTGGTGCCGAGGTTGACCGCCATCATCGGCTCGACCCCGGCGGCCTTGCACCAGTCCATGAATTCATTGGTGCCGAAGCTGTTTGGTTCGGTGCTGAACCACGCAAGGTCGAGCCGCGCCGGGCGTTTGTCCACCGGGCCGACGCCGTCTTCCCAATTGTATCCGGAAACAAAATTGCCGCCGGGATATCGGATGATGGTGGGACCGAGTTCCCTAACCAGCGCCAGCACATCGCCGCGAAACCCATTTTTGTCCGCCGTCGGATGACCTGGCTCATAGATGCCACCATACACACAGCGTCCCAGGTGCTCGACAAAGGCGCCGAACAAACGCGGGTCGGTGTGGCCGATGGCAAAATCGCGATCCATCAACACGCTTGCTCTTCTCATGTTCGCCTCTCGGATGCCGTGTCGCTGGTGAGATGGATCATAGGGATAGAAGGGTCCGCCACCACTTCAGCCAATAGCGCGGCTTCGCGCAACTGACGGGAATAGGGATGCTGCGGCGCATTGAGCACCGTCCTCGCATCACCGCCTTCGACGACGCTGCCCTTCTGCATAATCATGATGCGGTCGCTGGCATAATAGGCCGTTGCCAGATCATGGGTGACATAGATGATGGAGATGCCGAGATCGTCACGCAGCGTCTTGAACAGGTTGACGACGGATATGCGCAAGGACGCATCGATCATGGACACCGGCTCGTCGGCCACGATCAGCTTCGGCTTGGCCAGCAGCGCACGGGCGATCGCGACCCGCTGAAGCTGTCCGCCGGAGAGCTCGTGCGGGTATCGACGGCTCACTTCCTTCAGCGACAGCCCGACCTTGTGCAGCGCCTCGTCGACGGCCATCTCGGGCGTGATGCGCCGGTCGGCCGCGATGAAGCGGCGCTGTGTCATGAACAGATAGCGCTCGAGCCGCTTCAGCGGGTTGAAGGATTCGAACGGATTCTGGAAGATCGGCTGCACCTTGTGCATGAAGGCCAAGCGGTGGGCGCCGGAGCGGATCGTCGCAAGGTCGACGCCATCGAACAGCAATTTGCCGCTGGTCGGCGTCTCGATATTCAGGATCATCCGCGAGAGCGTGGTCTTGCCACTGCCGGATTCGCCGATGATCGCAAAGATCTCGGGCCGCCCTGCGTCGAGCTGGAAGCTTACGTCCTTGACCGCAGCAATCCGCTGGCCCGACAACCGTCCTCCCCGGGTGAAGGTCTTGCTGACCTGGCAGACATCGAGCAGCAGGTCGCTCATGCCTCATCGCTCCGGTTGACGGCAAAGCAGGCGACGCGATGCGCGGGCGCGGTCTCCAGCATAGCGGGGACCTCGCGCCTGCAAATCTCCATCGCCAGCGGGCAGCGCGGATGGAAGCGGCACCCCGGAGGAGGATCTGCAAGATTTGGCGGCGCGCCTTCGAGCCCCTGGCGGGGGACGTCATCGCCGATCCGAGGCAGGCTGGAGATGAGATGCCTTGTGTAAGGGTGCCGCGGATTGCGGAAGATCTCCGCTGTCGCGGCCTCCTCTATCAGGCGGCCGGCATACATGATGCCGAGGCGGTCGGTCACATGCGCGTGGACGCCCAAATCATGGGTGACCAACAGGACCGACGAGCCGATCTCGCGCCTGATACCGCTGATCATGCCGAGCACCTCCTTCTGCACCACGACGTCGAGCGCGGTCGTGGGCTCGTCGGCGAGAATGACATCAGGACGGCAGATGGTGGCGAGCGCAATGGTGGCGCGTTGACGCATGCCGCCGGACAGCTCATGCGGGTAGGCCGCCAGCACCGACGGGTCAAGCTTGAGGCGCGCCAGATGGGCGACCACCTCCCGCTCGAATTGCTGGCGGCTGCCGCCGATATGCGGATGTGCGAAGTCGATGAACGCCGCCCGGAGCCGGCGCACCGGGTTCAGCACGTTCATCGAGCCCTGCATAATGTAGGACAAATGCCGCCAGCGGATCCGCGCCACTTCCCCGGCCGGCGCGCGGTGCAGTCCGCCATAGCCGGGCAGGAATGCGAAATCCACGCGGCCGCCGACCACTTCCAATGGCGGCCTGACCGCACCCGCGATCGTCTTGATCAACGTGGTCTTGCCGGAGCTGGATTCGCCGGCTAGCCCGTAGATCTCGCCGCGGCGGACCGCGAAGCTGATGCCGTCGACGGCCTTGACGTCGCGCTTGACGCCGAAACGATCGGTCCGGAAGTGGGCCCGCAGATCGCGCACCGTCAGGATCGGCTGGGCGTCGTCGGGCCGGTCGGCCTGCGTCGTCTCGGCAGGCGTCGTTTCGGCAGGCGTCACGATGCGCCTCCGAAGCTGCGGAGACGGCTGCGCGGATCAATGTAGTCGTTCATCGACACCGCCAGCAGGAACAGCCCGATGAAGATCATGATCACAGCGATGGTCGGAAAGGCGATCCACCACCAAACTCCTGCCACCATCGCGGTGTGCTGGTTGGCCCAATAGATCATGCCGCCGATGGTCGGCGTGTTGATGTCGGTGAAGCCCAGCACCGCCAGCGTCACCTCCAGCCCGATCGACCAGACCATGTTGTTCATGGTCGTCGAGAAGACGATCGGCGTGACATAGGGCAAGTGCTCCTGAACCAGGATCTCGCGCGTGCTCATGCCGGAGAACAGGCTGCTTTGGGTGAATTCGCGGGCCTTCAGGCTCATGGCCACCGCGCGGATCAGCCGCGCGTCATAGGCCCAGCCGAGGCAGGCCATGATCAGCGCCAGCGATAGCCAGGACATCCGATCGCGCATCACGAAATAGAACAGCACCAGGATCGGAAGCAGCGGGATGACGATGAAGGTGTCGTTCACCGACATCAACGCACGATCGATCCAGCCGCCCTTGTAGCCGCTGAGCAGCCCGACCACGAGCGCCAGCAGACGGCTGATCAATGCCACTGTGCATCCGAACAGCAGGGTATTGCGAATGGCAAAGCTCAGCTGCCAGAACACGTCCTGGCCGCGCGAGGTGGTGCCGAACCAGTAGGTCAGCGACGGCGGCACATCCGGAGGCACCACATAGACATCCTGCGGCGGATAGGGCGAGAAACTCGCCAGCACCGACAACAGCAGCACGACGGCGATCAGCGCGGCGCCGATCCGGAATTCGGCGTGGTAACGCAAGAGGTCACGCAGGATTGCGGTCATTAGTGGACCTTTACCCTGGGATCGAGCAGTGGATACAGAAGATCGATCACGAGCACACCAACCGAGACGCCGAGGATCGAGACGGTGGTGACGCCGAGCACGAGCCCGTAATCCCCAGCATAGACGGCATCGACCAGCAGCGAGCCGACGCCGGGATAGCCGAATACCTTTTCAGTGATCACCGCACCATTGAAGATTCCGCCGAGCGAGATGGCGAGTCCGGTCAGCTGCGGCGGCAGCGCGTTGCGCATCACGTACATTGACAGGACGCGCCAGGGCCTGACGCCCGCCAGTTCGGCATAGACGACATAATCCTCGGTCACGACATTGGACACCAGCGCGCGCATCCCGAGGAACCAGCTGCCCACGCCGATCAGGATCAGCGAGAGCGCCGGCAGAATGGCGTGCTGCAGCACGCTGGTGACGAAATCGAACGTCAATGTCTGCGGCAGATTCATCGCCGAACCGCCGCTGATCGGAAGCACCGGCCAGAGGAAGCCGAACACGATCAGCAGCACGAGCGCCAGAATATAGTAGGGGATCGGGTGCAGCCCCATAGCGATCACGCCCATCAGCTTCAGCCCGCGGCTGTTCTGGTAGTAGCCGGCAAGTCCGCCGAGCAGGCTGCCGAGCCCCCAGGCAACGATGGTCGAGACCGCGAGCAGTCCGGCGGTCCAGGTCAGCGCACGGCCAATCAGCGTCGAGACGGGCGTTGGAAACGCCGATAACGAGGGACCGAAATCGGCGCGCAGGATCCGTTTCCAGAACGCCAGATATTGCTCGACCGGCGAGCCGCCGAGGCCGTAGAGCTCGCGAAGCGACGTGCGCATCTGCTCGATCGCGTCCGGAGCCGTGTTGCCATAGTAGGTGACCGCCGAGATCGACTGCTCGACGGGATCGATCGGCGTGGCATGTGTAATAACATAGGCGAGGTTGATGCCGATGAAGACCACGAGCACGAACTGCGCCAGCCGCCGGCCAACATACGCGACATATCCGCTCATCGGCGCTCCCGGGACGCCGGACCGAGGGGTTCGGACAGACGCCACCGGCCGTCCGAGAGATGCCATCGCCGCGTCCTCATCACGTCCTAAAGCGCGATGAGATTGGGTTGAATCGTCATCGCGCTTTTGCTCCTTGTTTGAGCATGATCTTTTCGGAAAACCGCTTCACACTTTTCCGGATCATGCCTAGCCGGCCGGCTTGAGCTTGACCAGCATATAGCGCGAATTGCCCCAGTTCGGCACCGGATTGGTGTAGGGATTTTCCGACGTCGGAAATCCCGTCCAGTAGGTCTGGTCCATCGCGGTGAAGACGTTGTACGCCATCAGCGGGATGGTCGGCATCTCCTTCACCGCGAGCTTGATGTAGTCCTTGCCAAGCTCGATCGATTTCGGATCGTCAAAGCCCACCATCCGGATGCTCTCGATGATCTTGTCCAGCGCGGGATTCGACCAACGCTGCCAGTTGCGCAGCGGCTGGGATTTGCCCGGCTCCGCGACGAATTGTGAATGCCAGCTGTCGAGGAAGTAGGACAGGTCCGGGTGGCCGCCCCAGGTCTCGACACTCCAGCCGATGAACGTGTCGAAGTCGCCGGCCGCCCGCCGCGTCGGCAGCATCCCCTGCGCCACGTCGATCCGTGCATCGATGCCGGCTTGTTTCCATAGCTGCACGATCATGGTGCCGGCGCGGGTCATCACCGGGCGCAGGTCGCCTTCGACCATGACGCGGACGGTAAAGGGCTTGCCATCCGGCGTGGTCCAGGCGCCGCCGCGCTTGGTGAAGCCGGCTTTCTCCAACAGCTCCTGCGCGGCCTGCGGATCGACCTTCCACCAGCCCATGCCGAAGGCACGGGCGATCTCTGCGGGATCGGACGGGATCTGCTCGCCCATCGAAGGCCGCAGCATCTCAGCGATCTGCCTGCCGATCGTGGGATCATACGGTTTGATCTTGCGCTTGCCGGTGTCGATCTCAAAACCCTTGAGCCATTCTTCCATCGGCTGATGATACGTGGCCGGATGGGCGCCCGTCGGCGGCACGCCGATGGCCGATATGGTGGCGGCGCCGCGATAGGCCGCCATCGACACCGCCTTGATGTCGATCAGGAGCGCCAATGCCCATCGCACGTCGGGGTTCTTGAACAGCTCGTTCTGGGTGTTGAAGATCACCGCCGGGAGCGTCGGATCGGGATGGCCATAGGGAAAACCCTTGAACCATGCCCGCGTCACCTTGCTTTGCTTGGCGAGAGCGAACATGCCCTCGGGCGCGATGTCATGGATCACATCGAGCTCGTGGTTGAGCTGCGCAATGACCCGCTTGTCCGGCGGGCCCGGATCGATGTAGGCGAGATATTTCGGCCCAGGCTTGCCGTACCGCCCGAGCGTGGTGCGCTGCCAGTCGTCGCGCAGTTGCCAGATGTACCATTTGCCGTCGGGATCGTAGCTGTTCAGCACGTAGGCGCCGAGCGAAACCGGCTTGTTGAAATCGAACTTGGCCGGATCTTCCACCTTGTCGAAAACATGCTTGGGCAGGATCCACACCGCCCCCCAGCGCACCGTGAAATTTGCGTGGAAGCGTGAATTTGGCTTCTTGAGCTTGAAAACCACCGTATAGGCATCCGGCGCCTCGACCGACGCCACGTTGCTCGCCAACACCGCGCTGAAGCGCATCCCCGGATGCTTGATCTGCGTCGTCACCGTCGAGACGACATCATCGGCGGTGAACTCGACGCCGTCGCTCCAGAAGATGCCCTTGCGCAGCTTCACCGTCATCTCGGTGAAATCGGCATTGTATTGCGGCTTGTCGGCAGCCAGCGAGTTGTCCCAGACACCGTCGAGACCGCGTTCGGGATCTATGTACCAGAGCGTATCGAGGGCGACCTGCTGCAGCCCGTTCGACTGCGATCCGGCGTTGATGGCCCAGATGTTGAACCATCCGGCGTTCTTGACGGTCCCTTCCGGGTTTTCGAGGATCAGTAGTTCCTTCCGGGGAATGTTTTTTGAAGTGCCCTGCGCAGAGCCTGAATTCGCTAACAGGAACGGCAGCGCCGCGAAAGCCCACGCAACCAGCAGAAATGCACGAAAGCAGCGCATCATCATCCTCCGGGGTGCCGTTGGCTCGACGTTTGTGCGACGAATGCTAGAGGCGTCAAAAACGAAAACAATAGAAATCTTGGTCCAGACCGAAGGATAGGTTCCCTGTTTCGCGCACACGTCTGGGCTGGGAGGATAGCCACTCTGCGCCAGAGCCTGCAGTCGACTATGAAGGCAGCCAGGAACAGAGCGCATAGCAAGCCGGTCGTAGGAACGATCTCTTCCTTGCAGCCCTCCGGTTCACATTGCGGTAGCGCTAACGCCCCTTCGTCGTGGCCACGGCCGGCCCCGGCCGGCCAAGAGAGTCCTCGAGTCCGACACGGACATTGCCACCTGAGTGTGGGGCAAAGCTACCTTCAGTCGGCTTTGGGATGCGCAAGATATCGCGAGTTATGGAGGACGGCTTTGAACTAGGCGCGAAGCTACGCCCAGCCACCGAAAAACAACTGCAACAGAATACAGGCAGGATTGACCTCATCTCGCATATTTCGGAGCATCATTTCGGCCGAAAAATTCCTTTTGACACTGGAGATGCTGATCCGAGGTCAAACTCAGCCCTCGTATGCTGATGGCGCCCCACGCGTGATCAGCGCATCGCCCTACGATCGGGCTTCCGGCAAAACGAAAGCGCTAGTCCGTCTCCTATTCCGTAGCGTCGGTCCGGCAGGCTAATCCGCTTCATTTTGAACGGCGGGAGATCCGCGCGGATCAACTGCGGTCCGCTATGAGCCAGAGGACTAAACCGCTCGCGCGGTCGGACGCTGCGGCTGGCGGCACCGCCAAGAGGATAGCCGGCGCACGATCGAAGACATGGCGATCCGCAAGTTCGCGCCCAAGACCCAACATGACTAAGTGCAAAGGGTCAAGAACTTCGCGGCGTTCCTCGGGCGATCGCCGGATACGGCGAGCTTCGAGGACGTGCGCCCAGCTGATCTCCCAGTGCACACGTCATGCACACGCCGCCCTCTAACCAATTGAAAATCTTGAGTTCTCGCTCCAATCCATCATGGGGGCGCAAGAAAATTTTAGGCTCAAGTCCTTCATTCAACCCATATATTCGTGCCGAAACCGATCCCGCTCCGCACTGGAAAAACGCGTGATCGCGCTCGGCGCCGGCCGTCCGTTCTAGAGCCATATGGCCCGAATTAAAAGCTGAAACAGTTGCCCGATCGGAAAGAACGCGATGCGGCGCGTTAATCGAGCATGGTTCTCGATCTCGTTCGGCTTGATGCCAGTGGCTCCGATGTCTGATCCCTCGACCTCGGCACGGCCCGACGAGGCCAGCTTCACCGGCTCGCCGCAGACGCGTGTCGGGCAATCTCCCGGCCCCTCCACGATCCTGCTCGCACTCGGAATTGTCTATGGCGACCTGGGGACGAGCCCTCTCTATACGCTGCAAACGATCAAGCAGATCATGGGCCAGGGCTTCTCTACTGAAGCCGCGCTCGGCTCGTTGTCGCTGATCGTCTGGGCCTTGATCATCACTATCTCGGTCAAGTATGGCATCTTCGTCATGCGCGCCGACAATCACGGCGAAGGCGGGATCCTTGCGCTGATGGCGATCACGGGGACGCGCGGCTCGCGCCGAGGGCGCTGGCTAGTCGTTGCCGGGCTCTTTGGCGCTGCGCTCATCTACGGCGACGGCATCATCACGCCGGCGATTTCGGTCCTGAGCGCCGTCGAGGGCCTGAACGTTGCGACGTCGGTCTTCAAGCCGTACACGATGCCGATCGCCGTCGCGATCCTCGTCGGACTGTTCGCCCTCCAGAGCCGCGGCACGGCAACCGTCGGTCGCGCCTTCGGGCCGGTCATGCTTCTCTGGTTCATCACGATGGGTTTGCTCGGGCTTGTTGGGGTTGCCCATCATGTCAGCGTTTTGACCTCGCTTGATCCGCGCTATGGCATCAAGCTGCTGTTCGGGCACGGTCTTGTCGGCTTCACGCTACTTGGCGGCGTGTTTCTCGCGCTGACCGGCGGTGAAGCGCTCTACGCCGATATGGGCCACATCGGCCGCGCCCCCATCAGGATGACCTGGTACGGCATCGTGCTTCCGGCCCTGGTCCTGAACTACGCCGGCCAGGTCGGCCATCTCGTCGATGCACCGAAGGACGACGGCAATCCGTTTTTCCTGCTCTCGCCGGCCTGGGCAGTCTACCCTCTTGTTGCCCTGGCAACCCTGGCAACCGTCATTGCGAGCCAGGCCATCATCACCGGTTCCTTCTCGATGACCAGGCAAGCCATGCAGCTCGGCTGGTTTCCGGGCGTTCAGATCTTCCAGACCTCGGCCGATCAATACGGACAGATATATGCGCCCTTCGTCAACTGGACCATGATGATCCTGACCGTCGCTCTCACGATCGGCTTCCGCAACTCGGACCGGCTCGCCGGCGCTTACGGAACCGCCGTGTCGACAACCATGGTGCTCACCACTGTGCTCTTGTTCGAGGTCATGAGAACGCGGTGGCATTGGAGCCTTTGGCGATCGATCGCTGCTGCGGGGAGCCTTACGATCGTCGATCTGGCATTCTTCGGAGCCAACCTGCTGAAGATCCTGGACGGCGGATGGATCCCCCTTGGCTTCGGCGCGCTGGTGTTCACGATCATGATCATCTGGCACAATGGCATCGCCGAGCTGCATCGGCGAAACGCTGCGCAGTCTGAGCTGATCGACGACTTCCTCACGAGGCTCGCGAAGGAGAACGTCGCGCGCGTCTCCGGCACTGGCGTGTTCTTGACCCGCCTTGGAACCGGCATGCCGCCGATGATCGTCAACTACGTGAGGCAGACCCAATCGCTGCATCAGACCGTGATCGCCCTGACCGTCAGCTTCGAGCCCGTGCCGCGCATCAAGGCGCAGGATCGGATCAGATGCGACAAGCTCGGCGAAGGCGTGTGGCACATGACGGTCCATTTCGGCTTCGTCGAGATTCCCGATCTCCCCTCGGTCATCGCACAGGCGAAACACGGCGGGCTGCCCGCCTGGGAGCGGCCCACCTACTACGTCGAGCGCTACGATCCGATCAATCGACCCGGCAATTCCCTGCTGTCGCGCTGGCGAACGGCCCTCTTCGGTTTCATGGTTCGCAATTCCGCGCACCCAGTCGATCGCTTCCGGATGCCGACCAATGCGCTGGTCGAGCTCGGCCGCAGAATGGAATTGTGACGCGCCAAGCCGAGCCAAGATCTGGTTGCGTTCTCTTCATCTCCTCCCTCTGAAAGCATTCTAGGATCTAGCACCCCAGCGCCGCGCACGAACGGCGTGGTAGCGCGCGTTGGTCTGGGGCTTAATGAACAAGGCTGCGACACTCGGATGTTGCTTGCGGATCTCATTTTCGATCGAGATGACGCACTGTTCGATGTCGTCAGCGCGCTTGTCGTCCGCGAACTCGACGCTCAGCGCTGCGACGACCTCGGCCGGCGATAGTTGCGCGGTCAGGAGCCCGTTGGCCCGAAGCACGCCGGGCGAGTGACGCGCGATGTCGCGGATGGAGCGCGACAGTTCCGCATGAGCGGGCTCACCGATCAAGAGACTCATGCTCTCTCTTGCGAGTCCGATGGACGCGACCCCGAGCAGAACGCCGATCAGGATCGAGCCGACGCCATCCCAGACCGGCTGCGTCAGCAACACCGCCGCCGTGGTCGTTGCAGCTGCGATCACGATACCGACCAGCGCGGCGCTGTCTTCCAGCAGCACCATGAAGGCCGGAGGGTCCTTGCTGCGCACGAAGGCCTCATACCAGCCAAGCCGGGCGTGCTCCGACCGGAAGTGGCGCAGCGCAAACAGCCACGAGACGCCCTCGAACACGAACGCCAGGCCGAGCACGACGCTGATGACGGGATCCTGAATCGGCTCGGGTGCAGTCACATGCAGGACGCCCTGATAGAGCGAGACGCCGGCGCCGAGCGCGAAGATCAGAAGCGCGACGATGAAGCTCCAGAAATAGAGCTCGCGCCCGTAGCCGAGCGGATGGGATTCGTCGGGCGGACGGCTCGCGCGATGGTAGCCATAGAGCAGCAGCACCTCATTGGTGATATCGACCACCGAGTGCACGGCCTCGCTCATCATCGCGGAGCTTCCGGTCCAGGCGGCGGCTGCGATCTTGGTGGCTGCAACCAAGCTGTTGCCGACGAGCGCAGCATAGACGACTGTCTTCGACGATCCTTCTGCGGCCATTTCGCCGAAATCTCTGTTCACATCGCCGAGCCCATCCGCACCGGTCGGACGTCGAGCGGTTCGGCGATCTCAAAGGCGGGATCGATGAGCTCGCTTCTGTAGCGCCGCTCGAATGCCTCGCGCCACAGCTTGCCGGGCGTCATCCCTTTGCGAACGTCCGGTTCCGTCATGCTGCTCCTCGTGAGATTGGTATGATCGGGCCAACCCGAGAGGCCAGACGCGGTTCCTCGGCGCGATCTCGGCCGATCCATCCCGCGATCAGGACACGAATTCGCGTTCTCGCGGCGCAGCACGCCCGAGCTTTACCTCAATGCCTCACCCTCATCCGAAAGGGCGCAGGGAAGACCGGGCGCCGGCTGGCACCCGCGGTCCACTGTGCGACGGTTGCGCTACAAGAATCTGCACAGCGGCATACAGGTGAAGCCAAAACATCCGGCCTTCCCTGCGCAGTGGTTTGACGGCTTATGTCGTGCTCTCCCCGGGGAGCGATGCACTATTGCCCCCGTCGTCTCGCAGATGACTGATACGAGGGCCCGGTTGAGCCACACGCATCACCACGAGCCTTGACGCACAGACCCCGGGCGTCAGGACCACACGATTTCGCCGTACGCCGATCACACCGGTCGTGCGCGCGACGTCTTTGCTCCCGGTTGCCCGCCCTGCAAATCCCTTCGCGCCGATGTAATCCACGTCCACCGCCATCCGGCCCGCGTTCGTGACGACCGCGATACGCCCCTCTTCCTTGGGCCGGAGTGCGCAAAACATACGCCATTTCCGAATTTCGGTAAAGTGGAATATTTTTGCCGCGCACATTGTCCCACGGCTAGCGTGTTTTGCCCGTCAGGCAACGCAAGGTCTTGTAGCCCAAAATTGAACCAAAACTGCCAAGGAGGTAGACTCCGACACCGCCGGGCGCGGTATCGCACCGGGTATGCATATCCCGCGCAGCAAGTCAGGACCGGCCCGGCTTGAGCCCGGACGGTCCCGAGCGGACTACCACTCCACCCAATCATCACCGCGCCAGTAGCCTCGCCCCTCGTGCTCGCGGAACGTGATATCCGGACCAGCCCTCCAGGAGTCCTCGTGAATAATCACGCCAGCACCAGGTGGATAAGCGTATCGCTCGTGAGTGTGCCAACAAACGTCGCCGGTGCACACCACCGCCGCCGATGCGCTCATTGTGGAACCTATCAATAGTCCGCAGCAAACAGCCGCTGCTCGAAGACTGCTGAATGGGGTCATGTGCCTTCTCCTTTGAATACTGCCCCGGACGAAATGCTGCATTGGCAGCGACGTTCCTGTCGCCGAGACGTTCGATTCCAGATCGAATGGGAACATCGGGGACCACGCGGCGATTGCAGCACCAGGCTCGGCTGGTACCGCCATGAACCACCTCGACCTTCCGGGCGGGCAATAGCGTGTGTTGGGTCTTGCAGCCGATTGCCCGAAGTCCCGACATCGTGATTTCGAGCCATAAAAGGAACCTCTGCTTTCGATTTTGGTTGGCGGCCAATCAGTGAAAGGATGGCTTCAATGAGAGTTTGCGATGCAATGACTCCCAGCGTTCAGCTCTGCACTCCGCAAGACAGCATCAGGGATGCGGCCGAGGCGATGACGGCGCTCAATGTTGGACTCCTGCCCGTGGCAGACAACGACCGTTTGGTGGGAATGATATCCGACCGCGATATTGCTACGCGCGGTGTCGCGATGGGCCGAGGTCCGGATGCGCTGGTGCGCGATGTCATGACCACCGATGTCAAATACTGCTTCGAAGACCAGGACCTCGATGAGATTACCCGCAACATGGCCGATATTCAGGTGCGGCGGTTGCCCGTGCTCAATCGAGACAAGCGGTTGGTCGGCATCATTGCGCTTGGCGATATTGCGGTTTCCAAGGCAGGCGACGGCGCAACAACCGCCCTGTGTGGAATCTCGCAGCCAGGCGGACAACATGCGGGCTCGGTCATCGGCTAAGGCGATGGGTCGAGCTTAGGATCAGCAGCGGGTTCCGCGGGCTGACATCTTGAAAATTTTCGGGGAACGACTGCCCAGGACCAATGTTATCGACACAGAGCAAGTAGCTTTTCAAAGGCGCAATCCTTGAAGAGCGAAAGCCCGAGCCCCGTCATTCACATCACGTGGTGGCGGGGTCTTCTGTTGCGGGCGAGAAAGTCGGAAACCCATGAGGAGCTGGAGGGTTGTCCGCGCGCACGTAGCGAAAGGAGGCAACATGAACCGAGTTCTATGGCCCAGCAGTGCTGGCAGTTGCGTGCGCAACGGGAACAAGCAGCTTTGCTGCCCCTCTGGTTCATTCGTCCGAGATAACGGAGGGAACAACCCGGGTGCAGCAGGCGAGACTGGTTTGCGACGACTACGGCAATTGCTATCGGACCCGAGGCCCACGCTACATCGAGCGTGATTACTATGACGATTACTATGGCCCGCGCGGCCCAGGTTTTGGCGTCTATGCGGGTCCGAGATACTACGGCGGCCCGCGTTTCGGCTTCGGAGTCGATATTGGCCGTTGGTAATGCGGGCCAACCCGAACATCCTTGAACGTCTCAGGCCTCGCTGCCCCTGAACCGAGACAGCGCGGCCTTGGATCACGCATTCGAAGTGGGCTTTCAGCAGAGCAACCCTGTGAGCCCGCTCCCGACCTGCTCAGGCCGGCGTGAACCGGGCAAGATCGTGGATCCCGAATGTCTGCTCGATCGCCGTCACTCTCGCCACATACCTCTCGAATCCGTCCTCTCCGAATTTGCGCCGTTCGTCGCGCTCGAAGTCCTCTGCCATGGCGTCGAACTCGTGCGCGGAGACGATGCCGCGCAGCTTTGGAAAGAGCTCCGTGTCCTCGCGCGCCTCGTGCGGCCTGTACATAGACACGAAGCTTTGAATGCACGCGATCAGGCGACTCCGGCTTTCACCCGGCACCTGGCTTGGCGGCACCAGGCCTAGAATTGTATCAGTGAGACGGCGGCCAGCCTGATGCTGCTGGTAGAGTACATTGACGAGTTCGACCATCTGCCCGGCTTTGCGAAAACGGGGAAATAGCTGCTGTTCCTCGGTACGCTCGTGATAGTCTTCGATGAATTCGTGAACGATGCCAGCGGCGCGCGCCAGGATAGCCACATCGAAATCCTCGCCGCGTGCAAACTTTTGCAAGCCCGCTTCGTAGACCAGCAGGACGCGGTTGAGCACTCCGTGCTCGCGCATCAGGTCTTCGGATGGCGTCACCTCCGTGGCCGGATCGGTCTCCGCCGCGTGCGCGCGGCTCGGACCGGCGGCGCTCGCGATCAATAATCCCGAAGTCGCATGAACGAGATGTCGACGGTCGAAAATGGGGTTCATCGCCAAACTCCTTGCTGAAGGCACCAGCGCGTCGTCTACGGCGCGTGCCGGGCGGTTGCAGTCCAACAGGCCGGGTGCAGCGCGGTTCCTGACGCGGGGAGTCAGGAACCGACCCTGCCGGGAAGTGTTGTCGCCGCTATCAAAGAAGGAGTGACGCCCATGCGCCAGTCGCTGCTCGCGTTCACGCGAGTTCTGGCCTCGCTGGCGGCAGCAATGACGTTTGGCGCAGGACTTGCCTTCGCCGCCGGCGATCCCGCGGCGGGGGCAGCGGTTTTCGAGCGGGAATGCGCGTTGTGCCACACCATCGCCAAAGGCGAGCCAAATCGCTTCGGACCCAATCTGTTCGGCATTGCCGAGCGCAAGGCCGCCACCGTGCCGGGATACGAGTACTCGCCGGAATTCATCACCATGGCGATCTGGACCTGGAGCCCCGACGCCATCGCGTCTTTCGTGATTGCCCCTGCTCTCACGATTCCGGGCAACAAGATGTCCATGTTCCAGGGCGTTCCGGATTCCGAGCTTGACGATCTCATCGCCTATTTGGCGGCCCAGAAATAGAGGCGCCCATGAGACTGCCGATAGGGTTGCTCGCAGCCGTCGCTTTCGTTCAATTGTCCGTGCGGCCGGCATCCGTGTCGGCCCAGGAGACCGCCCAACCGGCTCCCGTCGAGATCGACGCGCATGACATCGGCGGTGCGGTCACAAGTGCGAACGGACCGGAAGCCGGCGTGTGGGTGATCGCCGAGACCCGGGATCTCGGGACGCGCTTCGTCAAGATCGTCGTGACGGACGATCTTGGCCGTTTCATAATCCCCGATCTTCCTGCGGCGCGCTATCAGGTCTGGGTCCGCGGCTATGGTCTTGTCGATTCACCGAAAGTCGACGGTGAGAGAGGGCAGCGGTTGAACCTGGAGGCGGCGGTCGCGCCGGACCGTGCTGCGGCGGCGCAATACTATCCTGCCATCTACTGGTTCTCGCTGCTCAGGACTCCCGGACCGGACAAGTTTCCCGGCACCGGCCCCAATGGCAATGGCATGCCGCGCGAATTCAAGACCCGCGATCAATGGCTCGACGTCATCAAGACCAATGGCTGCGGCAATTGTCATCAGATCGGCAATTATGCCACGCGCACAATGCCGCCGGCGTTCGAGCATTTCCAGTCCAGCATCGCCGCGTGGGCGCGCCGCCTGCAATCGGGCCCTGGCGGCACCACCATGGTTCGCACCATGGGACGCCTGTTGGCTGCCGACGGCGGCCATCTCGCCGCGCTCGCGGATTGGACCGACCGCGTCAAGGCGGGCGAGCTCCCGAAGTCCGCGCCGCCGCGGCCGACAGGCATCGAGCGCAATCTTGTCCTCACGGTGCGTGACTGGCTTGATCCGAAGCACTACCTGCACGACCTCGCGGCGACTGACAAGCGTCAGCCGACGGTGAATGCGAACGGCCCGCTCTATGGCGCGACCGAGCTCTCCAGCAACACGATGCCGGTGCTCGATCCGATCCACAACGCAAAGAAAGTCGTCTCCGTGCCGGTCCGCGAGCCGGAGGACACGCCGAGCTCGGCGCTGGCGAATCCGGTGTTCGCGTCCTCACCTTATTTCGGTCGCGAGCAGGTGTGGGACAGCCAAGTCAATGCTCATTCGCCGGCGATGGACCAGGAGGGCCGCATCTATTTCACTGCCCAGCTTCGCCCGCCGACGGAGGTCCCCGCCTATTGCGGCAAAGACTCGCCGCTCCGTTCGGCGCAGCTTTATCCGCTGACGACGAAGCCAGAGGGTTTCAATCAGAACTCGCGTCAAGTGACGGTCTACGATCCGCGCAGCGAGAAGTTTACGTTCATCGATACCTGCTTCGGCACCCAGCATCTGAACTTTGCCGAGGACGATGCGAACACGCTCTGGTTCAGCAACAACACGCAAGGCAAGAACGCCGTTGTCGGTTGGTTGAATACCAGGAAGTTCTGGGAAACGCGCGATGCGGCGGCGGCGCAGGGCTGGAGCGCGCTCGTGGTCGACACCAACGGCAATGGCAGGCGCGATGAAGATTACAACGAGCCTGGCCAGCGGGCCGATCCCGGCAAGGATACCCGCATTTCGTTCGGCCTTTATGGCATTTCCGCAAGCCCGCTCGACGGCTCGATCTGGGGCTCGAGCCTGCCGCATCCCGGCTACATCGTTCGCATCGATCCCGGGACGAATCCACCCGATACGGCGCTCGCCGAGGTCTACAAGGTGCCGTTGCCCGGCTACGGTATTCGCGGCATGGACGTTGATCGCAATGGCGTCGTCTGGGTGCCGCTCGACAGCGGGCATATCGGCAGCTTCGACCGACGCAGATGCAAGGGTCCCCTCAACGGCCCCGGAGCCGAAACGGGCGACAAATGTCCCGAAGGCTGGAGCTTCTACCCGCTGCCGGGCCCGCCGCTGCAGGGCGACACCGGCGCGGCCGAGAACCCGTATTACGCCTGGGTCGATCAGCACAATATCCTCGGGCTGGGGGCGAACATACCGATCGCTACCGGCAATCAGTCCGATTCCCTGCACGCGCTGGTGGATGGCCGTATCGTCGAGCTGCGAGTGCCCTATCCCATGGGCTTCTTCGCCAAGCAGATCGATGGGCGGATCGACGATCCAACCGCGGGATGGAAGGGCCGCGCGCTCTGGGTAACCTCAGGCAATCGCGCGCCCGTTCACATCGAAGGCATCGACGCGCCCCATCCGGGAGCGCCGGGAGCAACCGATGATGCGCGGTCGAGCCCGCTGGTGGTGCAATTCCAGCTTCGTCAAAATCCGCTCGCGCACTAGAGCGTTTTCGAGCGAAGTGGATACCGGTTCGCGTAAAGAAAACGCGTCAAAACAAGAATCTAGAGCCCCGTTCCGATTCCATCGGAACGGAAAAGGCTCTAGATGTGAGCCTAATCGGCCCTTTGCGAAAAACCGGTAGGAGGCGGGGGTCTACGTGCTCGATGAACGTATGCCGCCGTCGGTCATCGTGTCCCAAAGGTTAAGACCGGACTTCTGGATCATCACCTTCCACAGATCCTCAAGATCTTCCCTCGCGGTTTCGCCGCGGTCGTCTCGGCCACGCGAAACATGCTTGGAGACCATTCAATTGATCGCGAGGCCGGACCGCGGGCTGTCCCTTTGATAGGAACTCGTTTCGTGCTGATGCGTCAGCTGATATGGCAAAGCTCATCAAGATCCGATTTCACCAGTTCGGCGGCAATGACATGCTACGCGTCGACCGGCTCGAACAATCAGGTCCCGACGCGGGCCAGATCCTGGTCTCTGTCCGGGCCGCAAGCGTCAATCCCGTCGATTTCAAGATCAGGTCGGGCAAATATCCTTCTGTGCGGGAAGACCGGTTGCCCTATACGCCCGGCCGGGACGTCTGCGGAATCGTCACGACATGCGGCGCGCAGGCGACGCGCTTTCGTGTCGGCGACGAGGTCTTCGGCATGGTTCCTGTGTTCGGCGGCTACGCCCAGCAGGTGGTCCTCGACGAGCGCGCGGCCGCGCACAAGCCTGCCCGGCTCGATCACGTTCATGCTGCCGCCATTCCGCTGGCAGGACAGACGGCGCATCAGGGATTGTTCCGACACGGCCAGCTCAAGGCCGGAGAGACCGTCCTGATCCACGGCGGATCTGGCGGCGTCGGTCATTTCGCGATTCAGTTCGCCAAGGCAAAGGGCGCTCGCGTGCTGACGACGGTCTCGACGGAACATGTCGAGTTTGCGCGATCGCTCGGGGCTGACGTGGTGATCGACTACAAGACCCTGCGCTTCGAAGAAGTCGCCAAGAGTGTCGACATGGTGTTCGACCTGATCGACGGCGAGACGCGCGAGCGTTCCTGGGCGCTTCTCAACAAGGGCGGTCGCCTGATCTCCACGTTGACGGCACCCTCGCAGGATCGCGCAAAATCGCTGGGCGTGACGGCGATGCGCTACACCGTCGAGCCCGACGGCGAGGAACTGGCCGAGATCGGGAAGCTCGCCGACAGCAGCAAGCTCACGCCGCACATTCAGGCCACGTTTCCCCTTGAGCAGGCAGCCGAGGCCCTGGCGATGGTGGAGCGCGGCCACACGGCCGGCAAGGTCGTGCTGACGTACGGCTGAGTAGGAGTATCTCGTGAATACACCGAACCGCCGATCCCTGCTGGCCGCCGCGGCCGCTCTTGGCGCCACCGCAGCCGCCTCTGCGCAGCCGCGCAACGAGCCGGTGATTGGCGACAAGGGCGCGACCATCGTCGGGCCTCGCAACCCGGAGCGGGAGCTGCAGAACCCGGACATCTTGCGGCCACCGTCGACCGACCATGGCTCGGTGCCGAACCTGCGGTTCTCGTTTGCAGACGCGCATATGAAGATCCGCACAGGCGGCTGGTCGCGCGAGGTCACGCAGCGCGAGCTCGCGATCTCGACCACGATGGCCGGCGTGAACATGCGCCTGACCTCGGGCGGCGTCCGCGAGCTGCACTGGCACAAGCAGGCCGAATGGGCCTTCATGCTGGCCGGCAAGGCCCGCATCACCGCGGTCGACAATGACGGCCATAATTTCATCGCCGACGTCGGCCCTGGCGATCTCTGGTACTTCCCTTCCGGCATCCCCCACTCGATCCAGGGACTGCCAGACGACGGTTGCGAATTCCTGCTGGCGTTTCCGGACGGCGAGTTCTCCGAGGACAGCACGTTTGCGATCACCGATTTGTTCGCCCACAACGATCCCGGCGCGCTGGCGAAGAACCTTGCCATCGATACAACGGCCCTCGGTCAGCTTCCCAAGCAGGAGCGCTTCATCTTTCAGGCCGAGCCGCCGCCACCGGCTCTCGAGGCAGACGCGGTGCACGACGCGCTCGGCGCCGTGCCGCTCGACATGGTGTTCCACCTGACGCAGCAGCCGCCGACGTCATCGCCAGGTGGCAACGTCCGCATCGCGGATACCCGCAACTTCAAGATCTCGACGGACGTTGCGGCGGCGCTGGTGGAGGTCAATCCCGGCCACATGCGCGAGCTGCACTGGCATCCGAACGCCGACGAATGGCAATATTACATGGCAGGCCAGGCGCGGATGACCGTATTTGCGGCCGAGGCGCGGGCGCGGACATTTGACTACCGCGCCGGCGACGTCGGTTACGTCCCGATGTCGATGAGCCATTTCATCGAGAACACCGGCGACGAGCCGCTGCGCTTTCTCGAACTGTTCAAATCGCCGCGCTTCATGGATGTCTCGCTCGCGCAATGGATGGCGCTGACCCCGCCGGAACTCGTTGCGGCGCATCTGAACATCGACCGAGCCGTGGTCGAGAAACTGCGCAAGGACAAGCAGCCGGTTGTGTAGTCACTCGCGCCGGACGTCCATCAGCTCTTCAGCTGTCGCCGGGTCGACCTTGCCGCTAACGCTTGGAACCATCATCGGGCGCGGAAGTTCGTTCCGGGCATCAGCGGAAACCCGAAAGGCGCGATTTGCCGGTCCAGCGTTCGCTCGCCAGCTCCACAAGGCGGCCCTGGGCGACAGCCGCGGGATGGATCATCGCGCTCATGGCCTGGGCCACACTCTCGCCGGCACAGGCAGCTCTCACCGCTTCGCAGCTCGAACAGACCGCCCTCGCGCCACACGTCAACGCACAGCTTCCCATGCAGCTGCCTCTCAGCGATGCGAACGATCGCGCCGCACCGCTTGCGAGCTGGCTCGGGGCCGTCCCGACCATCTGGATCCTGGCCGACTACACTTGCGAAACCCTGTGCGGGCCGGCGATCTCGATCGTGTCGAACGCGCTGGCCGATACTGGCCTCAGCGCCGGCAAGGATTTTCGGCTCATCGTTGTCGGCTTCGATCCCAAGGACACCGCCACCCAGGCGCTGGCCATGAAGAATGCGCAGCTGAGCCCAAGGAACGGGCTCTCTGAACACAGCGTGTTCCTGAGGACGGCTGCACCGGATGTTAACGCCTTAACCGACGCATTCGGCGTGCGGCCGGTCTACGATCGCGAGCATGACCAATTTGCCCATCCCGCCGCCGCCTTCGTCGTGACGCCTGACGGGCGGATTTCCCACGCGCTCTCGGCTCTTGCGGTCGATGCCGCCAGCCTGCGTCTTGCGCTGGTCGAGGCGGGCCAAGGTCACGTCGGCGGCTGGAGCGACCAGATTCATCTACTCTGCTACGGCTTCGATCCCGCGCGCGGGACCTATACGCTCGCCGCGCGGCGGCTGCTGATCGCGACGTCCTCCGTCAGCGTCATCGTCCTTGTCCTGCTGATCGGGCTTCTGTTCCGGCGCGAGCACGCCACCAGATAGCGCCCAAAGGTTCCTTTTCCTCAGACCGCGTGAGAACCGCGTCGAATGCCAGCCAGAAGATCGTGCCGAGGCAGAGCCCGGCCGCAATCAGCATTGCGCCCGTAACCGTCACGGACAGCCCGTGAATTGCCGGCAGGATGAGGATCGCGGCTTCGAGCCAGCGCATCGCCAGCGTCAGTCCGCACAGCGCCAGCAGCCAGTACGGGTCCGATCGCACCCGGCTGCTGAGCAGCGCGCAGAAGGGAAAGACGAACTGCCCGAATGAGAGCGCGGCGAGGACGAACTGCCAACCGTTCTCCGATCGCGCCAGATACCAGGTGACCTCCTTGGGGATATTGCCCGACCAGATCACGATGTACTGCATGGCGTGGAGATAGCACCACAGCAGCAGCGCCGAGAGCAACAGGCCGCTATAGCCGCGGCTCGGGCCGATCTGTCGCATCGACAACAGGCCGGCCGCGATGACAAACGCGGTGCCATCGACCAGCAGGAAGCTGAGAAAGATCAGACCATAGATCGAGGAGTGAAATTCCGGCTCCAGCGATTCCAGCCAGTCGATCCCGGCAAACGAGACGGTGAGAGTCCACACGATCGATCCGACCGACGCCGCGCGCACCATGGCCTCGTCGTTGCGCCAGGCGCGCCTGAGCCATTGGGCGAGCGCGATCCAGATCAGGAAATAGAGCACGGTCCGCAGCAGGAAGAACCACGGCATGAACCAGCGCGCCTTGAACGGCGGCAATGAGGAGCCGTCCGCGATTGCCGGATAGATCTCCCTTGTGAACAGCAGGATAGGAATGAAGGTCAGCGCGACGACGGGCAGGATGCCAGTGGTTGCGACGAACACTGTGTGCAGCGTTTCGGTCCAGCGCCGGCGCACCAGATAGCTGGTCATGAAGACGATCAGCGCTCCGATCGGAATAGCGCCCCAGGCGCTCCAGGCGACGAGATAGGCCGCCGTGGTCGACCTGACGTCGAAAACGAAGCCGGCGATCAGGACCAGACCCGACACCGCCGCCACCACCCTCCTCGCGCTGCGAATTGTCATGGCTGGCTCTCCAGCCTGGCACGTTCGTCCGCCGGTACGTCGTCGAGCGAAGCCTGACGGCTGAGCTGAAGCGCGCGGATATAGGCCACGATCGCCCAGCGATCTGCTGGCGGCACGCGGGCCGCATAGGAATACATCGCGCCATGGCCGTTGGTGATGACGTCGAAGAAGTATTGATCTTCCGCGGTGCGCAACCGATCGTCGTGATAGCTCGTCGGGCGCGGCATGCCGCGCTGGACGACCATACCGGTTCCGTCGCCGCCGGCACCATGGCATGGCGAGCAGAAGATGCCGAAGCGTTCCCGCCCCCGCGCCAGCAGTTCGGCCGACAGCACGGGCTTCGTGTTGCTTGCCTTCTCCCGCTCCAGATCATCTCGTGCGACTGTGTTTTCCGGCGGTCGCCGCAGCACGCTGCCGCGGAACAGCGGCGCGCGCGAGTATTCGCTGTAGCGCGGCTGCTCGTCCATATTCTGGTCACAGCCGGCGAGCAGACCGCCAAGCGCAACGATGGTCAGCCACCTGTTCATTCCGGCACGAGCTCCACCGACAGCGCGCCGGTCCCGCTGAGAAAGGCCAGCGTCTCGCTTGCATCGAACCTGGCGTCGTCCGCGCTCACGCACAGGAAGAAGCGATCCTTGCTGGCGCGGTGAAACCGCTCGCCGTTGAACACGGGATAGCTGAGCCGCGGCAGCCCGTTCTGCCACAGCATCCCGAACAGCATGGCGAGGGCGGAGAACAGGATGGTGAGCTCGAAAGTCACGACCGCGAAGGCCGAGACCGGATAGATCGGACGTCCCCCGACATTGAGCGGGTAGTCGTAGTTCGTGAAGAACTGCATGGCGAGCGCGGTGCTTGCGCCCGTGATGGCGCCGCCGAGCCCGATGAAGGAGATAGTCGGCCGCGGAAACCGCAAGATGCGATCCAGCCCCTCGACCGGGAACGGCGTGAAGGCATCGAGATGGCGGTAACCGGCCTCCCTCGCCTTGCGCGTTGCCGCCAGCAGGTCCTCCGGTGTGCTGAATTCCGCCAGTGCGCCATAGAGCTGCTCAGCCATGCTGATGCTCCTCCTTCTCTTCGTGGAGAAGCTCCTTGCTCTCGAAGATCGAGATCATGGGAACGAGCCTGATGGCGATGAGGAACGGCACGAGGAACAGCCCGATCGTGCCGAAATAAGTCGACCAGTCCCAGAAGCTCGGCGTGAAGTGGCTCCACGACGAGACCAGGAAATCGCGATAGAGGCTGGTGACCAGGATCATGTAGCGCTCGAGCCACATTCCGACCACGACGGACGCCGAGATCAAGAGCAGCATCCATCCGCTCCGCCGTACCCTGCGCAGCCATAGCGCCTGCAGCGGGATGAAGTTGAAGATGACGGCACCCCAATAGGTCCAGGCGTAGGCGCCGGCGAAACGATCGACCAGCGTCTGTATTTCGTGAGGCTCACCCGAATAGATCGCGTCGAACACCTCGAATACATAGCCGTAACCGGTCATCAGGCCGGTCGCGAGCAGCACCATCCCCAGCACATCGAGATGATCGTCGGTCACAAGGTTCTTCAGCCCGAACCAGGAACGTAGCGACACTGCGATGATGGAGACGACCGCGAAGCCGGAGAAGGCCGCGCCCAGCACGAAGTACGGCGGAAAGATCGTCGAGTGCCAGCCCGGGATCTGCCCGACCGCGAACAACAACGACACCTCGCTGTGGACGGAGACGACCAGCGGCACGGCGAGCCCGGCGGTCAAACGGTACGCCTGCTGCCAGCGCTGCCAGTGCCTGGCCGACCCGCGCCATCCGAGCGCCGTGATGCCGAAAAAAATCTGCCAGCCGCACCGCGTTGCGCGATCACGTGCCGCGGCCAGATCAGGGATCAGACCAGTGTACCAGAAGCCCAGCGAGACCGTCAAATAGGTCAGCACCGCCCAGATGTCCCATTCCAAAGGGCTGCGGAATTGCGGCCACACGCCCATCGTCGCCGGATAGGGAAACATCCAGTAGACGTACCAGGGCCGGCCGAGATGCAGAATTGGATAGATACCGGCGCAGACCACCGCGAACAGCGTCATGGTCTCGGCGAAACGATTGAGCGAATTGCGCCACTCACTGCCGGTGAGCAGCAGCAGCGCAGAGATCAACGTGCCGGCATGGCCGATGCCGAGCCACCAGACGTAATTGTGGATGGCGAAGGCCCAGTTGACCGGAATGTTGATGCCCCAGATGCCGACGCCACGCGTGAACAGCTCGACCACCGAAACCATCAGCAAAAGGAGCAGCGCGCTCGCGACCGTCATCGCGATCACCCAGCGCCGGTCGGCCGGAAAATGCAGGGGAATGCTGGTGAGCTGCTCGGCGATGCCGCCCATGCTCTGGCGCGTCGGCAGGATGTCGGATGGCTCGCTCATCCCGACCTCGATTCCGTGTCATCGTCGCGCCAGCGCGCCAGATAAGTCGTACGCGGCCGCGTCCCTAGCTCCTCGAGCAGCACGTAATGCCGGCCGTCGCGCTTGAGCCGCGAGACCTCCGAATTCGGGTCGTTGATGTCGCCGAACACGATCGCCTTGGTGGGACAGGCCTGCTGGCAGGCGGTGACCACCTCGCCGTCACGTATCGGACGGTTCTCCTTGTCCGCAGCAACGTGCGCCGCCTCGATGCGCTGGGTGCAATAGGTGCACTTCTCCATGACGCCGCGCGAGCGCACGGTGACATCGGGATTATGAGCGGCATGTTCCGATGAATCGGCAGGCCGGCGATAGTCGTAGAAATTGAAGCGCCGCACCTTGTAGGGGCAGTAACTGGAGCATGTCCGCGTGCCGATGCAGCGGTTATAGACCATCTGGTTGACGCCTTCAGGACTATGCGTCGTCGCATGGACCGGACAGCCCATCTCGCAAGGTGCGTCCTCGCAATGCATGCACGGCACCGGCTCGAAGAAGCTGCGCGGCTCCGCGACGTCGCCGGTGTAGTAGCGCGCGATCCGCAACCAGTGCATCTCTCGGCCGGCCCTGACCTGATCCGCGCCGACCACGGGCACGTTGTTCTCGGCCGTGCACGCCGTCACGCAGGCATTGCAACCGATACAACTGTCGAGATCGATCACCATGCCCCAGGCGTTCTTCGACGACGGCCAGGGAGCGTAAAGACTGGCCTGCTCGGGCTTGGCGCGCTCGACCTGACCTGGACTGATTTCCCGGGCGAGATCAAAGCCGTCGAGGCGATGATGCAGCTGGGTCACTGCGAGATCTTCGCGGGTCTCGAGCTTGCGCAGGCTTCCCTGCGCCAGCCACGGTTCGGCCCGGGGCCGCACCCGGTAGGCGTCGTAGCCGAGATTGTCGCCGACCCGTCCCGCGCGGGTCCGGCCATAGCCAAGATAGAGCGCAACCGTATTGTCGGCCTGGCCCGGCATGATCCAGAGCGGGCCCTCGACGTGGCGCGCACCGACCGTCACCTCGACATGATCGCCATTGGCCGCCGAGAAGCGTTTTGCCAGCGCCGGGCTCACCGCGATCACGTTGCTCCAGGTCATCGTCGTCAGCGTCTTCGGAAGCTCCTGAAGCCAGCCGACATTGGCGAATTGGCCGTCCCAGACCGTCGGGTCCGGCTGAAACACGATGTCGAAGCCCCCCGTCTTGTTTGGGGTCGCAATCGCGTCGCTTGTGGGAGACGCGGTGACGAACGGTGCCGCCCCGGCGATGAAGCCGTCGTGCAGCGCTTGCTTCCATCGCGCCTCGAACGCGTCGCCAAAGCTTGCCCGCCAGGTTTCGCGAACTGCAGCGTCCGGCGCCTGATCAACCTCACCAAGCAGCTTCGCCAGGATGTAATGCACCGATCTGACATCATAGAATGGTGAGATGACGGGCTGAAGGATGGTCGCGGTGCCATCGACGGCGCGCGCGTCACTCCAACTCTCCAGCGGATGCGCAAGGGGAAGCTGCCATTCGCAGAGTGCGCCGGTCTCGTCGCGGTGCAGGCCGAGATGAAGCGAGGATCGAACGTGCTTGATGGCATCCCCAACATTGAGTTCACCGGGTGCGCTGTAGACGGGGTTGCAATCGAGCACGAGGAGAGAGCTGACGCGCTCCGCATTGATATCGGACACCAGGTCGGCCAGCGTTGCTGCATCAGCCGGTCCTGTGATCGGCGCGGTCAGCTTCAGCGTTTGGCCGGCATTGCCGAACTGCTGGTTGATCCGCGCAACCCAGACCGCCGCGGCCACGCCGCCGCTCAGGCCCGAGACGAACAGCGAGCGCCGCGCCCGGTCCTCGCAGGCCGCGACCACGCGCGCAATCCAGCTCGCTTCCGTCTCGGTCACGTCCGGCTTCGATGCGCCGGCCACACCGAGCGCGTTTGCCAGCGCCTCCGCGATCACAGGCATCCGCCTTGCGTCGGCGATCAGTCGATGCGCTGCCAAGGCACCGGTTGCCGTCGGCACGCTCTCCGCCATGAACAGCCGGTTGCCCGGCCGATCGCTGGACCGCCGCCGCGCTTGCGCCCAACCCAGCGCATTGCGCACCTGATCAGGCCCCGGTCCCAGAAAATCATCATCGAGCCCGACAACGACATCGCAGTCCGCAAGTCCGTAGTGGAGATCGATGGGCTGCCCGTAGACCGCGGCCGTGATCTGCCTTCTCGCCTCACGTCCCGTGGCGGCGTGGACGTGAACGCGCGCTTTCGGAAATTGCTTCCGGAACGCATCGATCTGGCGCAGCAACGTCGGCGACGTCGCCGGCCCCAGCAGCAGCCTGACGCCCTCGCCCTGGTCGGTGCGCCAGTTCTCGCGCATCATGCCGATCGCCGACTCCACGTCGCTCCAGCTCACCGCTTCGCCGTGTCGCGCCGGCGCGGCCGCACGGTCGGGATCATAGAGTTGCAGCACCGCGCTCTGCATGAAGATGTCACTGCGGCCCTGCGTTGCGGGGTGCCCGGGATTGCCGTCGAGCTTGGTCGGCCGCCCCGCATGAGCCGTGGCGATCACCGGCTGCGCGTAACCATCGAACAGCACTGCGGTCGCATAATAGCGCGGCAGGCCGATGGTCTCGCTCGCCGGCTGGTCGACATAAGGCAACGCTGTGACGAACGAGCTTTTCTCGCACCCAGTCAGCCCTGCCAGCGCAAAGGATGCGCCCATCAGCTTCAAGAATTCGCGACGCGCGGTCTTGGAGAATTCATGGACCGCTGGATATTCCGCGTCGATGAAGGCGCGAAACCTGGGATCGTCCGACAGCTCTTCGATCCCTGCCCACGCGCGCGGCCCATTCGCCGGTTGATGGTCGATGCGGCGCTTCATCGGTGACACACATAGCAATGCGTGAGCTCGCCGAAGCGAATGCCTTCATGGGCGGCGATCGCGTCGCCCTCCCTGCGCGCATCCGCGGGCGGCGTCCACGCCATATCCGTGATGTGATCCAGCGGACGTAGATGAGGGGCAGGATCGCGGTGGCAATCGATGCAAAACTCCATTGTGAACGGCTTGGCGCGATAGGTCAGCGCCATCTGGTCGATACGGCCGTGGCAGTTTTCGCAGCCGACGCCCTTGGCAATATGGATGTCGTGCCGGAAGAACACGTAGTCGGGCAGCTTTGCGACGCGCGTCCATGGGATCGGCGTGTTGCTGGCAAGACTCTTTCGCACCGGTTCCAGCATCGACGCGTTGGTCCATATCTGGGAGTGACATGTCATGCAGGTCTCGGTCGGCGGGAGGCCGGCTTGCGGGCCGGCCTCGACATTGTTGTGGCAATAGCGGCAGTCGATACCGAGTTCCCCGGCATGGTGGCGGTGGCTGAACGGCACCGGCTGATGCGGACGAATGTCGGTCTCTGTCATGTATGCCGAATGCGCGAAGCCGACAGCGGCCACGATGCTGCCGCCGGCAAGCGACAGGGCGCCGATCACGAACAGGCGAATCCACGTGTCCGCCACAGGTGAGAATATTTGAGCCATTCTCGCTGTGACCTGAGAGCGAGCTGTCCGGTCGACAATCTGATCCCCGAGCGTTGGTTCCTAACGTAGGAACACAATCCAAGAGCGTGCATTGTCCCGCCGCGATCGAGGACAGCACCATGGCGGACACCAACCACGTCGACTATGAGCGGTCGGACGTCGGACTTCGCCTTGCCGGCTGGCTCGCAGGAGGCCTTGCGACTTTCGTCGTCATCACTCCGCTCGTGCTGCCCTGGCTGTTCCCGCCGTCCACCAGCCGCATCACGCCCGCGAGCCGTCCCGCAACGAGGTCCAGTGCGCCACCGCTCGAGGTCACGCCTCGGGCCACGCTTCTGGCGACACGACAGCAGGAAGCGCAAATCGAGCGCGGCTACGGCTGGGCCGATCGCAGTCGAGGACAAGTCCGCATCCCGATCGATCGGGCGGTCGATATTCTCCTGCGCAAAGGCCTGCCGGGATGGCCGTCTCAATGAGCGCGCTCCGATCGGGGTTGCCCTAGATGTGGCGCCAGTGGATCCCGTTCTGGCGTCCCGGGCTATCGCCGCATGGCGGCGACGTCGATCTGCTGTTCGCCGGCCTTTTGATCGCAAGCGCGCTGGTGCTCGCGCTGCTGTTCTTTCTGCTCGTGCTGTTTTGCACCCGCTATCGCGCGGGAAACCGGACCGATCGAGACCATCGCGTCAAGAAGAGCTGGCACTGGGAAGTAGGCTGGACCGCCGCGTCGTCCGTTTGCTTCCTCGGCCTCTTCGTCTGGGGCGCGAGCGTCTATTTCCAGATCTACCGCACGCCCGCGGACGAGCACGATGTGTTCGTCGTGGCGAAGCAGTGGATGTGGAAGACGCAGCATCCGGGCGGCCAGTCCGAAATCGACGCGCTGCATATCCCGGTCAGACGCCCCGTCCGCCTGGTGATGGCTTCGCAGGACGTCATTCACAGCTTCTTCATTCCCGCCCTTCGGCTGAAGCATGATGTGGTCCCAGGCCGCTACCAGGACCTCGAGATCGAGGTCGACAAGCCCGGCCACTATCATTTGTTTTGCGCCGAATATTGCGGCACCGATCACTCCGGCATGATCGGCGAGATCGTCGCGATGGAGCCGGCCGATTTCTCCAACTGGCTGACGCAACAGGCACCGTCGAGTCCGCTAGCGAGCGAAGGCGGCCAGCTGTTCCGCGAACTCGGCTGTAGCGGTTGTCACGGTGGTGGCGGCACGATCCGCGCGCCTCCGCTCGAAGGCCTCTACGGCAAGCCGGTGCCGCTCTCGGACGGCACCACCGTGATCGCGGATGACAAGTACATCCGGGATTCCATCCTGATGCCGCGCAGCCAGGTGGTCGCAAGCTATCAGCCGCTGATGCCCTCGTTCGCGGGCAAGGTCAGCGAGGACCAGCTGTTGCGGCTCGTGATCTACATCAAATCGCTCGCAGGGCACCCATCATGAGCGACAAGAACTATCTCACCACCGACTACACGCTGAGATCCTGGTTCCTGACGACGGATCACAAGAGGATCGCGATCCTCTATTTCGCGAGCCTGATCTTCTTTTTCTTCATCGGAGGCGCGGCCGCGACCGCAATCCGGATCGAGCTCGCCACGCCGCAGGCCGATCTCGTCAGCTCCGATGTCTACAACCGCCTCTTCACCATGCACGGCATCATCATGGTGTGGTTCTTCCTGATCCCGTCGATCCCCAACACGCTCGGCAATTTCGTGGTCCCGCTGATGATCGGCGCGCGAGACCTGGCCTTTCCCCGGCTCAATCTGATGAGCTGGTACATCTTCATGCTCGGCGGCTGCATCACGCTGTTTGCGATCCTCGCCGGTGGCGTCGACACCGGCTGGACCTTCTACACACCGTTCTCGACGCTGTACTCCAACAGCTATGTGATCGTCGCCGCCGCCGGCGTTTTCATTGCCGGCTTCTCGTCGATCCTGACCGGCCTCAATTTCATCGTCACCATCCATCGCCTGCGCGCGCCCGGACTGACCTGGTACCGCCTGCCGTTGTTCCTGTGGTCGCTGTACGCAACATCAGTCATCCTGGTGCTGGCGACACCGGTGCTCGCGATCACGCTGCTGCTGATGGCGACGGAACGTTTCTTCGGCGTCGGCATCTTCGATCCCAGGATCGGCGGCGACCCGCTGCTGTTTCAACATCTGTTCTGGTTCTACTCGCATCCCGCGGTCTACATCATGATCCTGCCGGGCATGGGGGTGATCAATGAGCTGGTCTCCTGCTTCTCGCGGAAGGAAGTGTTCGGCTACAAGTTCGTCGCCTGGTGCAGCGTCGCCATCGCCGCGGTCGGCTTCCTGGTCTGGGGCCACCACATGTTCGTCAGCGGCCAGTCGCTGGTCGCAAGCCTCGTATTCTCCTTCATGAGCTTCATCGTCGCGGTGCCCTCCGCGATCAAGGTCTTCAACTGGACCGCGACCCTGCACAAGGGCTCGATCCATTTCGATGCACCCATGCTCTATGCGCTGGCTTTCATCGGCCTGTTCACGATCGGCGGCCTCACCGGCCTGTTCCTGGCGTGCCTCGCCTTCGATGTGCATGCGACCGACACTTATTTCGTTGTCGCGCATTTCCACTACATCATGGTCGGTGGCATGGTGACGGCCTATTTCGGCGGCCTGCATTATTGGTGGCCGAAAATCACCGGCCGGCTCTATTCCGAATATTGGGCACGCACCGCCGCCGTGCTGATCTTCTTTGGCTTCAACCTCACTTTCTTTCCACAATTCATCCTCGGCGCCGAAGGCATGCCGCGTCGTTACCACGTCTATCCCCCGGAGTTTCAGGTCTGGAACGTATTGTCGTCCGGAGGCGCTGCGATCCTTGCCGTCGCCTATCTGATGCCGCTGTTCTATCTCGGCTACTCCGCCTTCCATGGCCGTCGCGCGCCGGCAAACCCCTGGAACGCGCCTGGCCTCGAATGGCAGACTTCCTCGCCGCCACCGGAGTTCAACTTTGCAAGCCAGCCCGTGGTGACGCGCGCGCCGTATCAATACAACGAGCATTTCCAGGCGGAGCCACAAAATGCCTGAGCGCTCCGCCTTCGCGCCGCAATACGCTTCGATACCCCATCGAGATCACACGGCCGAACTCGGCATGTGGGTGTTCATCGCGACCGAAGTGCTTCTGTTCGGCGGCCTGGTGCTCGCCTATTTCGTCTACCGGCACGCTTTTCCGCAAGGCTTCGCCGCGGGCAGCCGGCACACCGAAATCGTGATCGGGACGGCCAACACGGCGGTATTGCTGACATCGAGCTTTCTGGTGGCGTGGGCTGTCGAGATCTTCTCGCCCGTCACCGCCAAAATCGTGACATGGCTGCTCATCGCTGCGGCGTGTCTCGGTCTTGTCTTTATCATGCTCAAAGGCATCGAATACAGCAGGGAATATGACGAACATCTTGTCCCAGGCATCGACTTCCAGTTGGCCGGACCAAAGGCCAACGGTGTCCAGCTGTTCTTCGTCTTCTACTTCGTCGCCACCGCGATCCACGCCCTGCACATGCTGATCGGGATCTGCCTGCTGATCACGCTTGCGGTCATCTGCCGGAAGGCACCGACGACGCGCCATCATACGGCGCTGCACAGCGCGGCGCTGTACTGGCATTTCGTCGACGTGGTCTGGATCTTCCTGTTCGCGCTGATCTACCTGCCGGGACGGTCCTCGTCATGACGGAATGGCGGCCACCATTTGCCCTCGTCGGAGCCTGGCTTGGCCTGCTGGCCTTGCTGGCGCTGACCGTGACGCTGGCTTACGCCCCGCTTGGGGCCGCCAACGCCGTCGTGGCGCTCGGCATCGGCACAATCAAGGCCATGCTCGTCGCGGCCATCTTCATGGAACTGCGACATCGCAGCGGCCTCACGCTCATTTTTGCGGGCGCAGGCCTGTTCTGGCTCGGCATCCTGCTATGGCTGGGGTCCATGGATTTCCTGACGCGGACGTGAGGCTCAGTTGGTTCTCGCGTCGAGTTGCGCGCGCTCCTTCTTCGCCTCATCTTCGCTGACCGGCGGCGCCTTGCCCCAATGGTTGCGGACATAGGTCGCGACCGCCGCGACCTGTGCGTCGTTCAATTGCCAGCCGAACGCCGGCATCGCCGGGCCGGTCGGCTCCTGATCGGTCGCCACGCTCTGCGCGCCCTGAAGGATCACGCGCAGAACCGTCGTAGGGTCTCCCGTGCTGACGGTTGCGGCATGAGCAAGGTCCGGAATGAGATTGGGAACACCTGATCCGTCCGACTTGTGACAGGCAGAGCAGAGGTCTTGATAGATCGCACCACCCGCCGCCATGACATGGGACTCCGCCGCGCTGTCCGCTGCCGGCTTTGGTCCTGATTGACCCTTGAGATAGGTCGCCATCGCCTTGGCGTCGTCGTCGCTGACCTTCGATGTCGAGAGCTCAACGACCTCCCCCATCAGACCAGCCGCCGCAGCAAACCGGTTGTGGCCGGTCTTGAGATATTGCGCGAGATCATCGGCTGACCAGTCCGCGAGCGGCCCCTGCCCGCTGGTGATGTCGGGTGCAGCCCAACCCTGGAGCGTGTAGCCCTGGAGTCGCTTGTCGGGCATGTCGCCGCCCAAAGCCGTCTTCGGGGTGTGACAGGCGCCGCAATGGCCGGGGCCCTCGACGAGATAGGCGCCGCGGTTCCACTGCTTTGACTTGTCCGGCTGCTCCCTGAACTCGCCCGGCGTGAAATAGAGCGTGTCCCAGACCGTCATCGCCATCCGCTGGTTCAACGGGAACGGCAGCTGGTTGACGGCCACGGGGTTGTGGACGGGCTCGATGGTCGACAGATAAGCGCGGATGTCCTTGACGTCCTCTTGCGTCATCCGCGCGAAGTAGGGAAACGGCATGGCCGGGTAGAGCCGCTTGCCGTCGCGGCGCACGCCCTTGCGCACGGCCGCGTCAAATTCATCGTCGCTCCAGGCGCCGATCCCGGTCTCGCGATCGGGCGTGATGTTGGGCGCGACCAGCACGCCGAACGGTGTCTCGATGGGACGGCCGCCGCTGAGGGGATGATCGCTGCCCGGGATCGTATGGCAGCTGCCGCAATCGGCAGCTGTGGCCAGATAGCGCCCACGCTCGACGGACGAAAAATCTTGCAAGCCCGCACTCGTGGCCTCGCCCACGCCTGCGGCAAGTGTGAGCGTCACTAGCGCAAGTTGTGCAGCCCTACGCATTGATCAGCTGCCCCGGGTTCTTGAGATATTTGGAGCGGATCGCATCGGCCGTCCAATAGGCGAGCGCTGCAACCGTTCCGGTCGGGTTGTAGCCGGCATTTTGCGGAAACGCGCTGGCGCCCAGCACGAACAGGTTGGGTACGTCCCAGCTTTGGAGAAAGCGGTTGAGCGCGCTCGTGGTGGGATCGGATCCCATGATCGCGCCGCCGCAGAGATGCGTCGTCTGGTATTTTGTGATGTCGTAGGGCGCCTTGCGGTATTCCTTGTGGACCTGTTTTGCGCCCATGGCCTGAAAGATCTCAGCGAACTTGTCGGTCAGGAATTTGTTCTGCTTGATCTCGTTGTCGTGGAAATCCATGGTGATCCGCACCAGCGGCCGGTTGAAGCGATCCTTGTAGGCGGGGTCGAGATCGACATAGACGTCGCGGTAGCTGTACATGCTACCATGGACGCCGGTCCCGGGCTTGATCGCGCTCTGATAGTTCTCCTTGACGGCCTTCTTCCATGCCGCGCCCCAGAGCGGCGTGCCCGGCGGCACCGGCGTGGTTTCGATCGGCCGGCCGTTAGTCTGCACATGTCCCATGTAGCCGCCGCCGACGAAGCCATGCGGACCATGGTCAAAATTGTCGCCGTTGAACTCGTCGATGCACATTCCGATCGCGCCGGAGGCGATGAAGGGATTGAAGACGAATTTTGCCGGATCGAAGAAGCTGACGACGTCGGAGGTGGTCTGGTGGGTGAAATTGCGGCCGATCACGCCGGTGTTGGCCGCGGGATCATAGGCCTTGCCGATGCCTGACAGCAGCAGGAGTTGAACATTGAAGATCGTGTAGGCCGAGAGCACGACGAGGTCGGCGGGCTGCTCCCACTCGTCACCCGCGGCATCGACAAAGGTCACGCCGGTGGCGCGCTTGCCGGAGCTGTCGACATTGATCCGCGTGACCTCGCTGTTGTCACGGGCCGTGAAGTTGGGTTTGCGCACTAGCGCTGGCAGCACCGTGGTCTGCGGCGAGGCCTTTGAATAGTTGCCGCAACCGAACCACTCGCAGAAGCCGCAATAGGTACATGGCCCGAGCCGAACGCCGAGAGGATTCTGGTACGGCCGCGACATGTTGCCGGAGGGCTGCGGAAACGGCTTGTAGCCGAGATCGCGCGCCGCCTTGCCGAACAGCGCATGGCCGAACGGCTGATCCTGCGGCGGATTCGGATAGGCCCGCGCGCGCGGTCCCTCGAACGGGTTGCCGCCGTCCATGATCGTGCCCTTGATATTGCCGGCCTGACCGGACGTGCCACAGAGATATTCGAACTTATCGTAATGCGGCTCGAGCTCGTCATAGGTCACGCCCCAGTCCTGGATGGTCATGTCCTCGGGCAGGAAGTTTACCCCGTAACGCTCGGTCAGATGCGTCTTCAGCACGAAATCCGACGGCAGGAAGCGCCACGTCTCCGCGTTCCAGTGCACCCCGCCGCCGCCGACGCCGTTCGGCGGCATGAACGCACCCCAGCTTCTGATCGGCAGCGCGGCCTCGCTCATCTTGTGGCGGAAGGTGAAGGTGGTCTGGCTCGGGCTCAGGAACAGCTCGTGACGGATGCGGTAGCGCAACTCGTCAGCCGCGTAGCCCGGCGGGTAGTCCGTCGCCGTATTGCGCCACGGGCCGCGCTCGATCGCAATCAGGTCGAGCCCGGCGTCGGCGAGCTCGTAGGCCATGATCGAGCCGGTCCAGCCCAGCCCGACGATGACGACGTCCTTCCGCGGGAGCTTACGGGCCATGTGCGGCGCTCACGATTTGGCAGGGGTCCAATCCGCGCGCCCGGCGATGCTCACGGGCGGATGCGGATAGCGTTCGTTGTGGCGATTGACCCAGTCGCGATAGTCGTAGCGGATGCCGGGAAAGCCGATCATCTTCCATCCGACCATGTCGATGTTGCCGCCGTGAATGGGATCAGCGAAGAAGCCTTCCGGCACGTCCTTCAACAGGGCGGAGAAGAACCCCTTCGCATCGACCGTCTCGAACTTGACCTCGCCTGACTCGAGTTTCCGCAACACGTCGTCCTGTGCGGCCGCCTCGAGCTCCGCGAAGGATTTTCCGGCCTGGGTTGACTTGCAATGCTTGTCGAGCGCGGCCAGCGCGTTGCGATAGAGCTCGGCATGGGTCAGCGCCGATTGCGGGCCTTGCTCCTGGGTGCCTTTGGTGTGCGGTCCAAGCGTGTAATGACCCTGGTTAGAGCCGTACGGTCCCTTGAGTTGGCGATCGATGAAGACGGCGCAGCCGGCGATCTTGCCGCCAGGCGTCTCCGGGTCGGGCGGGATGATGCGATCGACGATCGCTTCCATCGCGCGAGCTTCATCAAGAGTAAAGAACTGCCACGGACCCGGCCGCACCATCTCTGGCGCAGAGTTCGGATGCGGCGCCCACGGCACACGATTGTGGATCACGGTCGCGCGCGTCAGGGAGGTCGTTCCGACAAGCCAGGCCGCGAGTGTGAGAAACGTTCTGCGCTGCATGGAACATTCATCAAGCCCGTGTCGCCAACGTGAGCCGGATTTGGATGTTCCTATGCGATGGCTCGCCTTTGGTCGGATCGCGTGTCGTTACAATCGCGCGAGCAAGGTTCCACTACCGGCAGCGGTACCGTCGTCCATCCGGACCGCGGAACCACATTCCCGGGCGGCAGTCCGGCCGATCATAGGCGTACGAGTCCCGGAACGGGGCGGTGGCGATCGCACCGGCGGTCCCGATCGCCGCGCCGGCGATTCCGGCGGCGGTATCGGCCGCGGCGCCCACGGGTCCGCGGTGATAGCAGCGATGCGTGTCGCAATAGTCGCGTGCGAGCGCGGGCGACAGGGCGGTGGCCATCACCATCGCGGTTCCGGCGATCAATCCCAAGGTCTTCATTGAAGCCTCCATGTTGGTTTGACGTTGGTTTGGTTCTTCAACGACCAGCAACGGCCGGCGTTCCGGGTATCGCGCTCCGGCAACGCATTGCGCAACGCGGCATTAGCGACGGGTCGTGAGCTCATCCGCCCGGAGGCCGGGTCCCCTCATCGACCTCCTGGACGTGATAGCCGGCCGGCAGCAGACGACCGCCCTCCTCGTCTGCAACCGGAACGTCTGTGACAAGCCCTTCGATCAACGCGGCCTCCCAGACCTCCTTCTCCGTGGCAAACGGGCTGCCGATCTGTCTTTCACCTTCAAAAAGCGCGTACATGTTGCCTCCGCCGGCTAGATGCTAATCAGCGCAATGCCAAGGTCCGGCCGCTTCTTGCGGCGCAGGTGAACCACGGTCTCCGTGATCGTGACCTCGAGCGTGGGTTTGACCGAGCCGGACAGAAGGTGGCCGCCGCGCAGCGTGCCGTCCTGCATACCCAGCACGGCGTGAAGATGCAGGCTGGCCTTGCCGTCATCGCCTTGCGCGACATCGCCCAGCAGGCTCAGCACCTCGCACTGCTCGCCGACCTCGATCGGCTTGTACTTTTTGGCCGCGAAATCGAACCAGCCGACCTTCGCCTGCGAGAAGGCGCCGATCGCCGAGACCGAAGCACCCGTGACCTTCTCGCGATCGGCGAATTCGGTGATAGCCTTGAAGGCCTCCTCGCCCTGATCCAGAATCAGAACAAAGACCCGCTCCGCGCCGTCGTTGATCATCTTCGATTTCATGCCAGAGTCCCGCTGTTGTGACGCCTATTAGCTGGCCGAGATCGGCATCTCGCCGCCCTCGATGATCTCGGGCAGTACATCCTTGAAGAGCCGCACCGGAACGGACTTTGCCGCCGGCACCTTGCTGCCTTCCGCGTAATGCCACAGGGGAATGAGCCCGTTGCATTCGGGATAGTAGCCGGCAATGCTCCGGCGCGGGATGTCATAGGGCACGACCTGGAGCTCGCTCAGGCTGCGCTCGACGCCGTCATTGGCCTCCGTCACCAACGTAACGGTGTCTCCGGATTTCAGCCCGTCCGCTTCCATATCGGCCGGATTCATCAGCACGACGTAACGGCTGCCTTCGATGCCGCGGAAGCGGTCGTCTTCGGTGTAGATCGTCGTGTTGAACTGCCCGTCGGCGCGCATGGTCATCAGCTCATAGACGCCATCACTCTCCTTTGGCGGCGCGAACGCCGACTTGGGCACGGTGAAGTTGGCCTTGCCATTCGGCGTCTTCCACTTGCGCTCGCGCGCCGCCAGCGGCCGCGGAAAGCCGCCGGGCTCGAACATGCGCTTGTTGAAATCCTTGAACTGGTCGGGATAGGTGCGCTCGATGGCGTCCCTGACGCGCGAATAATCGGCGATCCAGCCGTCCCAATCGACTTTAGGGTTTGCCTTCAGCGTTGCTTTGGCAAGTCCGGCGATGATCGCAGGTTCCGACAGGGCATGCCGGGTCACCGGCTTGCGCTGCCCGCGCGAGCCGTGAATGCATGCGGTTGAGTCTTCCATCGACACGGCCTGCGCACCGCTGGCCTGCTCGTCGATCTCGATGCGGCCGAGACATGGCAGGAGATAGGTCACCTCGCCCGGCACGATGTGGCTGCGGTTGAGCTTGGTCGCGATCTGCACCGACAGACGCAAGCCAGACCAGCCCGGCTCCATCAGCGAGCGCTCTGGGATCGCGCGCACGAAATTGCCGCCGAGACTGACGAAGCCACGGACGTCGCCCTTCAAGATGCCCTCGCAGGCATCCACCGTCGAAAGACCATCCCAGCGTGGCGGCTCAATGCCGTAGAGTTCGGCGAGCCTGTCGAGCGGCACGAGCTTTGTCTTCTCGGAGATGCCGACCGTACGTTGGCCCTGGACGTTGGAATGACCGCGGATCGGCGAGATGCCCGCGCCTGGTTTGCCGATGTTGCCACGGAGTAGCAGTAGATTGACGATCATCTTGGCCGTCTCGACGCCGTGCTTGTGCTGGGTAACGCCCATGCCGTAATTGACGATCACCGCGTTGGCAGCCATATAGATATTGGCCGCCTCGAGCATCGCCATGCGCGAGAGGCCCGATGCGCGCTCGATTTCGTTCCAGTCCTGCGCGCGGCAGAACGCGGCGAACTCCTCGTAACCAGCCGTATGCTGGGCGATGAACTCGACATCGACCACACGCGGCCTCCCGTTCGCCTGTGCCAGATCGTCCGACTCGATCACCGATTTGCAAATCCCGGCGATCGCCGCGGCGTCGCCGCCGACGCGAACCTGATGATATTGCGTGCTGATGCGCGTGCCGCCGGCGATCATCTGCAGCGGGTTTTGCGGATTGACGAAGCGCTCGAGGCCCCGCTCCCGGAGCGGATTGAAGGTCACGATGGGCACACCGCGCTGGGCTGCCTCCTGGAGCGGATGCAGCATCCGTGGTGCATTTGTCGTGGTGTTGTGACCAAAGAAGAAAATGCAATCGGTGTCGCTGAAATCCTTGAGCTGCACGGTGCCGACCGGAACCCCGATGACCTGAGGCAGGGCCACTGAAGTCGTCTCATGGCACATGTTGGAGCTGTCAGGGAAATTGTTGGTGCCGTACATCCGGCCGAACAGCTGGTACATGTAGCTGGCCTCCAACGAGGCACGGCCGGACGTGTACATGACCACCGAATGGGGATCCAGCTTGTTCAGCTCCGCGCCGATCTCGCGAAATGCCTCGCTCCAGTCCACCGCGACGTATTTGTCGCTGACCGGATCATAGCGCATCGGATTGGTCAGCCGCCCCTGCTCTTCCAATTGATGATCGGACCAGGAGCGCAGCTCGGTAAGCGTATGCCGGGCGAAGAACTCCGGCGCGACGGTCTTGCCTGTCACCTCCCATGCGGTCGCCTTGGCGCCGTTCTCGCAGAATTCGAAGGGATGCGGGCTTGCCGGCTTGGCCCAGGAGCAGCTCACGCACATGAAACCGCCGGGCTTGTTCTGCTTCAGCAGGATCTCGCTGCCGAGGAGGGCAACCTCTTCCTGCGTCAGGATATGAACGACGGCGTTGAGCGATCCCCAGCCGCCGGCGGGAGCGTTGTAATTTTCGACTTTGGCTTTCTGCCGCATGGTGGGTCCTTCAACTGCAAGCCCCGCACCGAAAAACCTGAGAAGCGCTCGCTGGTTCCTAAGACTTCGGAACCTTGGCGCGCATCGCGCGTCGATAGACCGGCGTTAGGACGAACCTCATGCACGACTCACAGCTCAGCCAGCGCGACCGCGTGCTTGCGCGCCCCGCTTCCACCAGCATGCCAAGGCTTACGTCAGGCCGAACGCTTGACCAGCGCATGTTGGCCGAGGAGTGTCCGGTCGCACTTGTCTACGACGGCACGACGCTGGCGGTCCTCATGGCGACGCCCGCCGATCTCTCCGACTTCGCAATCGGCTTCAGTCTGACTGAAGGGATTATCGAGGATGTGGGCGAAATCGCCGAGCTCACGGTCGCTCCTGGTCGCGACGGCATCGAGCTGCGCGTATGGCTGCGGCCGAGGGCTGGACGGCGATTGAAAGAGCGGCGGCGGCGACTGGTCGGGCCAACCGGCTGCGGCCTGTGCGGGATCGAAAGCCTGCGCGAGGCCAGCGCGGCCATTCGTCCCGTGGAGCGGCGGATCAAGCTCACTCCCGAACAGATTGGCTCCTCAATCGAGCGGCTCGCCGCGTCGCAGATTCTCGGCCAGTCGACGCGCGCGACCCATGCCGCCGGATTCTTCGCGCCCGGCGCCGCCAACCTGGTCGTCCGTGAAGACGTCGGCCGCCACAACGCGCTCGACAAGCTCGCCGGCGCCCTCGCAGCGGCAGGGATAGCAGGACATTCCGGCGCCGTTATCCTAACCAGCCGGATATCGGTCGAGTTGGTGCAGAAGACTGCCGCGATCGGCGCCGGCCACATCATCGCGATCTCAGCGCCGACCGCACTTGCAATCCGGACGGCCGAGACCAGCGGCATCACGCTGGTCGGCGTCGCTCGCGGGCGTGAGTTCGAGATATTCAGCCATTTTGACGGAGTCGCCTGATATTGATGCGGACGGAATCCCGACAACGACCGAAGCAGCAATTCAGTCTCAAGTTTCCCTGTCTCTAGACGCTCGAAGAAGCTCACGATCTTTTTCGCCCGGCTTGCTTTTCCATGAACGTCTTTGGCTCGCTACCGATAGCGCATTGCGAACCGGGTGGACGCTGACTTTGACAGGCCGCCGCGATCATCCGGTACGATGGCGTAGGGAATTCGCTTGCCGTCGTTCGCCGGCACTGACTTGCGTTCTCACGTTATCACGAACAGAAGGCACATGCCCTAAGTCCAGGTTTCGATTGCGCCGCACCAGTTTCGTACCAGAAACACGAAGCGCAGCGAACGTGGTCGAACTCCACGAAAAGCGCAGTAAAATCAATGAAATTGGTCGATATCCTCCCGCTCATAACGGTCCAGTTGCAGGTTCGAGTCCCGCCCGTGCGGCAGAGGCGCTTAGTTGCTTTCATTGCTGGGCAGCAGCTTCATATTTATGGGGTCATGCCCCTCAGGAGCTTATTCCGTGCCGCAAGCTATCTTATCCGCGCAGAGCCGACCTCCACGTTCTCCTGCCGAGTTAGCCTCCATCATCACAATCGCCTACGAGCGCATCGAACGGGACCGGCGCCGCAACTGCTGGATCTATGTGCGGCCCATAGAAGAAGCGCTGGCCGAGGCTGATGCCCTTGCGCAGCGAGCGGAAAAGGGTGAAGTCCTGCCACTTCTTGGCGTGCCATTCGGCGTCAAGGACAATATTGACGTTGAGGGCATGCCAACGACAGCAGCCTGTCCGTCATTCGAATATGTGGCTGCGCAATCGGCTAGATGCGTCGAGAGATTGACGGCCGCGGGTGCGATCTGTCTTGGCAAAACCAATCTAGATCAATTCGCAACCGGACTGTCCGGCACCCGCTCCCCCTATGGCACCTGTTCCAGCGCTGCTAACGATCTGTATATTTCCGGCGGTTCGAGTTCCGGTTCGGCCGCTGCTGTAGCATCCGGCCATATTGCCTTCGCTCTCGGCACAGATACCGGCGGCTCCGGCCGGATTCCCGCAGGCTTCAATGGGATCATCGGGATCAAGCCAACTGTCGGCCTCATCTCATCTCGGGGGCTTGTGCCGAACTGTCCGACGCTCGATTGTCCCTCGCTTTTCTGCAATTCCATTGCCGAAGGTCGAATTCTGCTCGGGTTGATCGAAGGATTCGACGACACCGATCCTTTTAGCCGCCAACAGATTGGCTCGTCCTCCCCATCTCCTCGCAAATTCCGGTTCGGCCAGGTCTCTGTCGGTCATCTGAATTCATTCGGTATGCCGGAATGTAACGACTTCTACAGGCAGGCCTGCGCGAGGCTTTCGGGACTGGGAGGCCAAGCCAGACAAATTGACTTCACGCCTTTCGCCGAAGCCGGCGAAATGCTCTTCTCAGGGCCTTGGATTGCTGAACGTTATGCGGCGATCAGTGAGCTCCTCGACATCGATCATGGAGAACTGCTTGAAGTCACCCGCAACGTACTGAACGCAGCTGCCCGGTTTTCCGCAATAGATGCGTTCGCCGCGCAACATCGGCTTTTGAAGTTGCGACGCCAGGTCCAATCGCTTTTCGAAGAGATCGATGTCTTGGTGGTACCTACCGCGCCACGACCCTTCACGATTTCAGAGATGATGGAAGATCCTATCACGCTGAATAATCGCCTCGGTTATTACTCTTATTTTGCCAATCTCGTGGACTTGTGCGCGGTGGCAGTTCCCAACGCAACGCTCGGCAACGGCATGCCGATGGGCATCACTTTGCTAGCGCCTGCGTGGCGTGACTATGCTCTTCTCGACCTTGCCGAGCGATGGTTGCCCGATGCGAAGACCGCACTGTTCGATCTAAAAGAACATCCGAGGGCCCCGTCTTAGACGACTTCGAGATCGAGAGCGCGTAGATTGAGAATCACAATCAGGCCTCGGTGATAACGGATGACGCCCCTTGCCTGCATGCGGGAAAGCTGCACCGTAACCCATTGGCGAGTTGAGCCGATCAGATTAGCGAGATCACCATGCGTGAACGGGATCCCGATTACGATCTCACGGCCTTGCTGCGAGCCGTAGATATTCGAGAGGAAGACTAACAGACGATGCAACCGCTCGGTAACCGAGCGGGTCCCCAGCATTTGCGCCATGGCCGAGTAGCACCGTGCCTTGAAGGCGAGTGCATCCAGCAGCGCGACCGCGATACTGGCCGATTGAAGCGCTAGCGCGCGTAGGGCTGGGCCGGACAAAAACGTCACTTGGCTCCGCTCCACCGCAACCGAAGACCATACGTGGGCACCAGTACCGAACAGATCCGGGCCACCGACGAAATTGCCAGCGAACCAGTAGGCCAGCGTCACCTCACGTCCGGACGGAGCCGCGTAGTAGCTGCGGATACGCCCCTCTTTGATCAGATAAATGCCGTTCTGCAGATCACCCTGCCGCCAGACATGCTTGCCTGCCTGCAGGACCTCCTCGCGGCCGATGGCGAGGATACGACGCCGGTCGGCCTCACACAACGGATCCAACAAGCCAGGCAGCGACCCGACCAGAGCATCCGATCCCGCCAGCATGATGCCGGTCGTGTTCCTGAGACTTGCCGCTGACATCTGCTCGCTCCCTTGCCGCCGCAAGGAAAAACCATTCAAGAGCCATGCCAGAGCATGTCGTCAGGCGCTTATGTACTGATTTCCAGTTGCTCGAAGGCCCTGCGGCCTTCCGACCGGATCAGGTCGAGGCAATCCCGCTTGAGGGCGAGATAGGCAGCCTCCGCGACGATGGCGCTGGAGCGCGGTCGCGGCAGGTTCACCTGGAGATCTTTGAGAATGCGGCCTGGCCCCGCGCTCATGATCAGCACACGGTCAGAGAGAAGGATCGCTTCATCGATGTCGTGTGTGACGAAGACGATTGTTGCGTTGATCCGCTCGCGGAGCTCGAGCAGATTGTCCTGCATGACCGCCCGGGTCTGCGCATCCAGCGCTCCGAAAGGCTCGTCCATCAACAGCACGCGCGGCTGATTGGCGAGGGCACGGGCAATCGCGACCCGCTGCTGCATGCCTCCAGAGAGCGTGTGCGGATATGCCGACGCAAACTTGGTCAGTCCGATCATCTCGATAAGGTCGTCGGCAATCCGCAGCGCCTCCGCTTTCGGCTTGCCGAGGGCGCGCGGCCCGTGTGCGATGTTCCGGCGCACCGATTTCCACGGAAACAGATGTGGCTGCTGGAAGACCATCCCGATCTCGGGCCGTGGCGCGAGCATTACTTCGCCGGCTATGAGCACTTGCCCTTCAAACGGCCGCTCGAGGCCGGCCATCGCATTCAGGAGCGTGGACTTGCCGCAGCCGGATGGACCGACGATCGAGACGAATTGCCCTTGGGCTACCGCCAGGGATACGCGATCGACCGCGATGACCTGTCCGCTCGGCACATCGAAGACGATGCTCAACTCTTCGACCCGGATGATCGCCTGACGCGCCGGGGCGGAAGGCGAGTGCGTATCCACGAGCCTGAGCGGCTGGTCTGGACGAAGCAAGCTCGAGGTCATCGCCACCACACGGCACGTTCGGCAAGAGTCGCGAAGGAACGGTCGGCGACGAAGGAAAGCAGCCCGAGAGCCGCCAACCCGCCCATGACCTGACCCGTTTGCATGTTCTGTTGCGCAATTTCGATACGATAAACGATCCCAGCGAACGCTCCCGCCAACTCGGCGGCGACCAGCGTGTAGAAGGAGATACTTACCGCGGTCCGAAGACCGACAGTGATATAGGGCAGCGCGCCAAGAAGGACGATCTCCCACAGCATCTGCGGCTGCGGCGTGCCGAGCATCTGGGCGGCACGGATAAGTCCGGGATCGACCTTCTGCACCCCTATGTGGGTCGCAAGCCATACCGTGAAGAACACGCCCCAAACGACCAGGAAGAGCTTGCCTGTCTCCGAGAGGCCAAACCAAAGGATGACGATCGGCACGAAGGCGACGGGAGGAATTGGACGAAGGATGTGAAACAAAGGTGAAAGCAGGCTAGAGACCAGCCGGAACCGGCCAGTCAGGACGCCGAGCACGATCCCGCCCGCGGCCCCGATCGCAAATCCTCCGGCCACACGCGAGAGACTCGCCATTAGGTCGCCGAAAAATTGTCCGCTGCGGATCCATTCGAGAATGGCGACAGCGACGGTCGATGGCGGCGGAAACAGCACGGCGTTCACGATGCCGGAGCGTGCAACCAGTTCCCACACGCCTGTGAAGGCGGGCACGGAGAGGACGGCGACCAGTACGCTCAGCCGTGCGGTCGCGCTCGCACTGTTGCCTCGCCCGACGCTCACGGGCGCGCCTCCAGTGTGACGCGAGCTGGATCGAGGGCCTTCAGCGGCGCCGTCACCAAGACTTTCGAGAAATCGGGCATGCTCGCTCCAGGGGGATGATTGCCGGTCTCGAGCCGCCACGCGGCATGGGTTTTCAGAGTCGCGAGAAGCTTGTCGTCGAGGCGCACGTGGTAGACATAGTCTGGCCAGATCGAAGCCAATTCATCGCGTTTCATCCCGGTCGCTGCGGCGATGACGTCGATCGCTTCACCCGGATTCGCCTTGAGCCAGCCCTCGGCTTCGATGAGGGACGCCAGGAACTTGCTGACGATCGCCGGATTGGCCGCGAGGTAAGACTGCGTAACGACAATATTGAAGGTCTCCGAGTAGAGACCTTTGGTCTCAAGCGGGATCGCGCCCTCGCCAAGAGCCTTCTTCGCATTCGCGACGTGCGGCTCCCAGGTATCGAACGCGTCGATGCTGCCGGCCGCCATGGCGGGAAGCATCTCCTGAGGCCGCAGGTTGACGAGCGTCACGTCCTTCGAAGTCAGGCCCGCCGCTTTCAACAGGACCGACGTGTACACTTCGCTGCCGGTTCCGGCCGTAAAGGCGATTCGCTTTCCACGCAGATCGGCCTTCGTCTTGATACCGGCAGGAGCTGCGGTCATGGTCTTGAGATCCGAATATTCCATTCCCGCCACGAAGGCGATCGGTTGTTGCGCCATCGCGGCCGCCGTGACCGGCGCCTCGGCGGTTGTTGCGATATCCGCCCCTCCCCCGAGCACCGTATCGAGGCACTGCTTCCCGCTGGTGAAATTGGACACCGAAATCTCGAGCCCCTGCTTGACGAAAATGCCCTTCGCATTGGCGATAATCGTCAGTCCCGAGATCGGCCCAAGATTCTGGGCGAGCTGCGCCTTCAGCAATTCTTCGGCTGTCGCGCGCTCAGACGTCGCAAACAGGAAGGACGCAGATAGCACGAACACGGCAGAGCGAAGACCAGTTGTTAATCGCATGCCACAACCCTCTGATGCCGGCGACCGGAGTGATCGACCGTGACGACAGGGTCGTCTGAAGACGGGAGACCGTGAAGCAATTAATCGACAAGGCCCGACGCTGTCCAATTTTTGCGCAAGCAGACCAGCTTCCGACTGCGACCGGGGCAATAAATTCATCAAGCTGCTCACACCTTGGGCGCCCAAGCCTGATCCCGATTCAATCAGAACCGATCGGGCTTTCGATGCCGTTGCGTGCGCGGCGAAACCAGGCCCACGTCTGCCGCGTCACTGCGATGTAGCCCGGGCACCGGTAGACGATCTGATCGGCGACGATCCGGTTCAGTTTCGGCAGCGCATGGAACGGAATCGAAGGATAGGCATGGTGCTCGACATGATAGGGCATGTTCCATGCAAACCAGCGCGCGAACATGGCGGTATAGGTGGTGCGGGTATTCTGGAAGGCGCTGCGCGTGCGATCGCAACCAGTGTGTTCGGCAAGGAGATACGGCCGCAGAAACAATTGACCGACGATCACGGGGACGACCCAGACCCACAACAGGATCACGGTGTGCTGTGCGACCGACGCCAGCAGCAGCGCGACGTAGCCTGCCAGATGGAGGCGCGCTTCCGTCACGACGATGTGGCGTTTGCTTTCCGGAATCCAGGACGACGTGGCGTTTCCAGTCAACGCATGGCGAAGCATCAGCCGCACCCGGAAGGCAACTTGCCGCAAGCCGCTGTACACGACCACCAGTTGCGCGTCCGAGGTCGGGATCGGCACCGACAGCAGTTCCGGATCCCTCTTTGGATCCTGCGTATAGCGATGATGATCCCAGTGGAACAGGCAGTAATATTCGTAAGGCAAGCCGACCGCGAACGAGGAGAGATGACCGAAGGCGAGATTAAGCGCGCGGCTGCGAAACGCCGTCTTGTGGGCGGTCTCGTGGACCACCATGAATAGGAATGCTACAAAGTAGCCTTGGACGACGACCAGCGGCAACGCCCAGACGATTCCGTATCGCGACGAGACCAGCCAGATCAGCACGCCGACAACGACGATGACGCCGTAGTGGCTGGCCGCACGGACCAGACCTTGCCAATCGGACCGCGCCGACAACTCGCGCAGCATGGCCGGAGTCAACGGCTTCTCTCCGGTGGCAGTGATGGCATTGCTCATGATCGTAGACGCCTCTCTCCGGGATCACGCACTTGACCGTGCTCGTGCTGACGCTGGAATTCGTCAAGCACAGACCGATCCTAGGGACCGACGCCGCAACGCATAAGCAATTAATTTCGCGGCACTTTGCTCCTAGCGGTCGATGTTCGCGTGCTGGCAGGAAGAACGCCTTACAGACGGCAATTACGTTGCTGCACCGAACTGGTCCTCTCCACCCTACGGACTTGCCTTCCCCTTTCGCGCGGCGATCTGTTGGAGCGCCCAGCGCGCGTTCTTGCGGACATCGGGGTCGGGATCGTTGGCAATCACCGCGAGGTAGGCCTCACCCTCGGGGACGGCGATCTCGCCGAGCGCGGCAGCCGCCTCCTTTCGCAAATTCGCTTGCTCGTGGCTGATGCAGTTGCCGATCGCGCGCAAAGCGCCCTCGACCTTCATCTTGCCCAAGCTACGGATCGCCTTCAGCCGCACCTGCCAGAATTCGTCGGTGAGCGCGCCGACGAGCTGGTCGGCGGCGAGCGAACCGTTGACGTTGAGACCGAGGGTCTCCGCCGCCATCTCGCGGACCATCCAGTCGACGTCCTTCAAAGCTCGCGTAATCGTCTCGGCCGCGGGCTTCAGCTGCGAAAAGGCCAGCGCACTCACGGCGGCACGGCGCACATGGGCGTCGGGATCGGTGATCAGCGCGGTCAGCGCGGGGATGGATTCCTCCAGCTTCAGAAAGCCGATCACGCCGATCGCCTGCACGCGCACGGCAGCATCGGAATCCTGCAGCGCTTCGAGCGTCGGCTTCAGTGTGTCCTTGCGCCGCAACTCCTTGAGCGCGCGCAGGGCGCCCATGCGAACGAAGGCGTGGGCATGCTTGACCAATGGCAGGATGACATCGGCGCAGGCAGGATCCTTGAACTCGGCCATGCTGTCGGCCGCAGCGGCCGCAACGATCCTTTCGGGATCGACTAGCAGCCTCACCAGCGCGCTTGCGGCTTCCGGCCCGTCAAACTCGCCGAGCGCCATCGCAACCTGCTGGCGCACGCCGGCATCGGGATCGGCGACCATCTTGGCGAGATGGGCGACCGCTGCAGGATCGCCGGAATGACCGAGCGCGATGATGGCGACACGGCGCTCGGCAGGATCGGCGGCCTGAAGCCGCTCGTCGGCGTCTTCGAGATCATCGTAGGATTCGAACGGGCTCGACATGATCACCTCAGGAGATAGGGAATATTGACGGTGACGGCGCCGGTCGGGCAATCGGCCTCGCAGGGCATGCAGTACCAGCACTCGTCATAGGCCATGTAGGCCTTGCCGGTCATGTCGCTGATGCGCAGCACGTCGAGCGGGCAGACGTCGACACAGACGGTGCAGCCCTTGTCGGCTATGCATTTGGCGTCGTCGACGACCACCGGAACCGATGTCTGATAGGAAGCGAGAGGCATTTTATGTCTCCTGTTGCTATGGTGCGGTGGATCAGGCGCTGGCGCGGATGCGCTGCTTGTCGTAGAGGTCCTTTTCGTCGTCGGCGATCGGGACGACGTACGGCTCGACGGCGCGCTTCTCGCTGGTCATCTTGCCGTTCTGCTTCGACAGCAGCGTGTGGCAGAACCAGTTCTCGTTGTCCTTCTCCGGGAAATCGGTACGCCAGTGATAGAGACCCCAGCGGCTCTCCTCGCGATAGAGCGAGGCATGCACAGCCATGTCGGCACAATCCATAATCGACTGCACTTCCAGCGCGCGGAGCAGCTCGTGCGCGTTGCGCGCCATCATGCGCTCCTGCATGTCCTCCCTCACCTCGGCCAGGCGGCGCATACCGAGCTCGTATTTGCGCGTAACCTTTGGTGGCTGGAGATAGTCGTTGACGAGACGGCGGGTCTTGTATTCGACCTGGTTCGGCGGAATGCCGTCCTCGCGCTTGGTCGGCGCCAGCACGCGGTCGCGCTCCTTCGCGACATCGGCCGCATCGAACTCGGCGAAGTCATGGCTGTCGGCAAACTCCATCGCGTCGATGCCGGCAACCGAGCCGTTGGTGAAGGCACCGAGCATGTAATTATGCGGCACGCTCGCCATGTCGCCCGCGGCGTAGAGGCCCGACACGGTGGTGCGCGCATTGTCATCGACGAACACGCCCGAGGCGCTGTGGCCGGAGCAAAAGCCGATCTCGGAGATGTGCATCTCAATCGAGTCGTTGCGATAATCGACCCCGCGTCCCTGCTGGAACAGGCCGCGCGTCGGCCGCTCCACCTTGTGCAGCGTGGATTCGATCTCCGAGATGGTGTCGGGGTGGAGATGCTTGAGCTGGAGGAACACCGGGCCCTTGCCGGACAGCAGCTCGTTGTAGAACTCCAGCATCATCTGGCCGGACCAGTAGTCGCATTCGATGAAGCGCGAGCCCTCGTTGTTGGCCGTAAACGCGCCGAACGGACCGGCGACATAGGCGCAAGCCGGGCCGTTATAGTCCTTGATCAGCGGATTGATCTGGTAGCATTCGAGGTTCGCGAGCGCGGCGCCGGCGTGATAGGCCATCGCGTAGCCGTCACCGGAATTGGCGGCGTTCTCGTAGGTGCCGAACATGTAGCCTGAGGTCGGCAGACCGAGGCGGCCGGCGGCGCCCATGCAGAGGATCACGGCCTTGGCCTTGATCACGAGGATCTCGGCCGTGCGGGTGTTGACGCTGATCGCACCAGCGATGCGGCCATCGCTGGATTTGAGCAGCCGCGTCGCCATGTAGCGGTTGGAGATCAGGATACGCGCGCGGCGGAGCTGGCGGTAGAGCGCCTTCTTCACGGTCTCACCGTTCGGCATCGGCAGAACGTAACTGCCGATATGGTGCACCTTCTTGACGGCGTAATCGCCGTTCTCGTTCTTCAGAAAGCGGATGCCGAAACTGTCGAGCTCCTCGACGATTTTGTAGCAGTTCTGCGCGTATTTATAGACCGCCTTCTGGTCGACGATGCCGTCGTTCGCAATGGTAATTTCCTTGGTGTATTGCTCCGGTGTCGCATAGCCCGGAATGACAGCATTGTTCAGCCCGTCCATGCCCATCGAGATCGCGCCGGAGCGCTTGACGTTGGCCTTTTCGAGCAGGACGACGTTGGCCTTCGGATTCTTCAGCTTCGCCTTCAGCGCCGCCATCGGGCCGGCGGTGCCGCCGCCGATCACCAGCACATCGCAGGAAACCTCCGAAAGTCCGTCGATGATCTGATCTAGTGCCATCGCTTGCTCCTGGTTCGCCGGCGCACCGGCGCCTCTGCATCAGCTTTGTTCAGGGCGCTTTCCGGCGATAGCAATTAGTTGTCGCCGGGAAGCGATTTGCGCCTCAACGCTCGACGAAGGCCTTCTCGATGACGAAATGGCCGGGCTGGCTGTGATTGCCCTCGACAAAGCCGCGTGCGGAGAACATCGCGGGGAGCTCCTCGAGCATCGCCGGGCTGCCGCACAGCATGATGCGATCGGTCTCGATATCGAGGCCGGACTGGCCGATGTCGTCGAACAGCTGGTTGGAGGCGATCAGGTCGGTGATGCGGCCACGGTTGCGGAACGGCTCGCGGGTGACGGTCGGGTAGTAGACGAGCTTGTCGCGGATCAAGGGCCCGAAGAATTCGTGATCGCGCAGGCCGTCGACGAGGTGCTCGCCATAGGCAAGCTCGGAGACCTGGCGGCAGCCATGGGCGAGCACGATGGTCTCGTAATTCTCGTAGACGTCGGGATCCTTGATCAGGCTCGCGAACGGCGCGAGGCCCGTGCCGGTCGAGAGCAGCAGCAGACGCTTGCCCGGAATGAGGTTGCCGCTGATCAGCGTGCCCGTGGCCTTGCGGCCGACCAGGATAATGTCGCCTTCCCTGATCTTCTGCAGACGCGAGGTCAGCGGGCCGTCTTGCACCTTGATTGAGAAGAATTCGAGTGCTTCCTCGTGATTGGCGCTGGCCATGCTGTAGGCCCGCATCAACGGCTTGCCATTGACCTCGAGGCCGATCATCGCGAACTGACCATTCTGGAAGCGGAATCCGGGATCACGCGTCGCGGTGAAACTGAACAAGGAGTCGGTCCAGTGCCTGACCGACAAAACCGTTTCCTTCTGAAATGCGCTCATGATCTCTCCTTGGCCCTCGATGACGCGCAAGGTTTCGGAGAGACGGGACTCCGGCAACACGGAAGTGAAATTCCCGGTCGATTAGTTTCAAATTTCGTGAGCGGCGATTGAAGAGCAGGCAGCGACGAACGTGTGATTGCGCCTACGCCGGCAATTAGTTGCTATCCGCGCGATCCGGCGCCGACGTAGAGAGGAAATCGGAGGTTCGTCATGACCATGACCTTGGTGGCACCGACCGTGGCCGACTACGAAGCAAGCGCCGATCTCGCGACGCTCCTCGTCCGCACCACCGAGGGCGACGTACTCATCGTTCCCGCCGAAAAACTCCGCCTGTCCTGCAAATGCGCCCACTGCACCCGCGCCCGCTTCGATGGCCGCTTCCCCAGCGCATTTCCGGGCATTGCCATCACCGAGATCGGCGATCTCGGCTATGGACTGAACATCTCGTTCTCGGACGGACATAATCGGGGGATTTACCCCAAGCCGTATCTGCTGAGCCTGGCGGGGCGGTAGGCGCCCGCCTGCCCCCATCTGGCACGGACATTGCTCCTCTTTAGAACGGTTTCAACGTTCCGGAGGCAGACGATGTTGCAGGCGGCAAATGCGGTTCGCGGCACTGCTCCCCCGTCAATCCGGCCTGCGGGCAGTTCCTCGCTGCTGCTGACCGAGAACCAGCAATGGATCGGCGGGCCGCCGCCGCTGATGGACAAGCTCACCCCGCGCGAGCGGGAGCTGGTGTTGAAGCAGGGCCGCCGCAAAGTGCTTAACCGCGGCCAGACGCTGTTCAGCCAGGGCGGCAAGCATGACGGCATCTGGCTAGTCGAAAGCGGCCGCATCCGGGTATTCTACACCTCCCCGCTCGGGCGCGAGATCACGCTCGCCTACTGGCACGTCGGCAATTTCGTTGGCGGGCCCGAAGTGTTCGAAGGCACCGTGCATCAATGGTCCGGCGTCGCATCCAGCAATTGCAGCGTGGTGCACCTGCCAGGAAAGGAATTGCGATCCCTTGCCGCGGAGATCCCGAATCTCGCGATTGGCCTCATTGAGGGCCTGACCTTCAAGGGCAAATGCTATTCGGCGCTGGCCCAGATGCTGGGTACGCGCTCGATCACGCAGCGCCTTGCGCACCTGCTACTGCATCTCGTCGATCTCTATGGCGTCGAGGACGCCGATGGGCGCGTGATTGCGGCTGCCTTCACCCATGCCGACATTGCCCACATGGTCGGCGCCACCAGGCAATGGGTCACGATCAGTTTGAAGCGCATGCAGGAGAAGGGAATCGTCCTGACCAAGCGCTCGCAGATCGTGGTCTCCCGCTCCGACGTGCTGGAGGAGATGCGCGGCCACGCATCCGACTAAGAGAATTTGCGAGCAAGGCTGGTGCACAGGCAAGCGGCTTTATAGTGCAGGACTGCCCAAGGAGTATGCAATCAGCTTTTCCCGGCAACTAATCGACTGCGGTTATCATTCCGGATTTGCCCTGTCGGTGCCCTCACCCAATCATGGCAACCACAGCACATCCAACCGAATGAGAACGAGAATGGTCCGCCATCTTCCCACGCTCTCGATCGCGATGTCGATGACGTCGCTGGCGCTGATCCTCGCGCAGCCGGCTTCGGCGGAAACCGTCACCCTCGGCATCGGAACGCAGGACACCACAACCAATACGGTGACCGCGGGCGTCGTCATCCGCCAGCTCCATCTCCTCGAAAAATACCTGCCTAAGGACGGCAAATACGCCAACATCAAGTTCGAGCTGGAGTGGCAGAATTTTACGTCCGGCCCGCCCGTCACCAACGCGATGATGGCGAACAAGCTGCAGATCGGCATGATGGGCGACTATCCGCTGATCGTGAACGGCTTCACCTTCGACAGCAATCCAGAGAGCAAGAGCCGACTGATCGGCATCGCCGCCTACAGCCTCTCCGGCTCCGGCAACGGCATCGTGGTCCACAAGGACTCGCCCTATTACGATCTGGCGGATCTCAAGGGCAAGCTCGTCAGCGTGCCCTTCGGCTCCGCCGCACACGGCATGGTGCTGAAGGCGATGCAGGATCGTGGCTACGCGGCCGATTTCTTCCAGCTTGTCAGCCAGAGCCCGGAGGTCGGCTCGACCAATCTCCAGGAGAAGAAGATCGACGCGCATGCCGACTTCGTCCCCTTCGCCGAATTGCTTCCTTTCCGCGGCTTCGCGCGAAAGATCTTCGACGGCGTCGAGACCAATCTGCCGACCTTCCACGGCATCGTCGTCCGCACCGACTTCGCCGAGAAATACCCCGAGGTCGTCGTCGCCTACTTCAAGGCGCTGATCGCGGCCAATCAGTGGCTGCGCGACGATCCCAAGCTTGCTTCCGAAAAGATCCAGGAATGGACCGGCATCAACAAGGAAGTCGTCTACATCTTCCTCGGTCCCAGCGGCAACATGACCACCGACCCCACGGTCAAGCCGGCGCTGATCGAAGCGGCCGCCACCGACGTCAAGGTGCTGCAGAATCTCGGCCGCATGAAGGAGTTCGATCCGAAGAAATGGGTCGACGACAGCTACATTCGCAAGGCCTATGCCGAGATGAAGCTCGACTATGACACCCAGCTTGGGAGCACCAAGAACTACGAAATCTCTGGCGAAGACGCCTTCTGCAAGAAGCCGATCACCGATCCGCGCAAGGCCGGCGAGGTCTGGGTCGACGATGCCGGCATCATGCCGTTCTCGTCCGCCAGCTGCACGCTCGGGGCCTATGCCGACTTCAAGATCAAGGGCAAGAAGATCAACGTCGCCTACGTCTTCGACACCACCCGCGGCATCAAGCTGTTCGCCGACCAGGCTTTCTTCGCGGTCGGCAATGGCGACGTCGCGCCGTTCCTGCTTAAGAAGGACGCGGAAGCCTATGCCGCCAAGATCAGCGGCAAGGTGCTCGGCTTCGACGACGCGGTGAAAGCGGCAGTCAGCGGAGGCAAGACGTGAGCAGTCCCGCCCTTGTCAGACATCCCGAGGACAGAAGCATGCCAGCAGCCCTTGCCGAAGCGGGCCTCCTGCCCGCCGTCACGCCCCCGGCCACACCGCCCTCTTTCGGCACGCTCGCGCTGCGCTGGTACCGCCTGAACCAGGGCCGGCTGCGCGCGACCGCGATCGGCATCATCTCGCTGCTCGCCTTCCTGCTGATCTGGCACCTGCTCACGACTTACCGCGTCGTGTTCTTCGTGCGCTTCACCAACGTACCCTCGCCGGTCGCGGTCTATGCGAGCTTCACCAAGGCCATCCACGATCCCAAATTCCTGCTGCACATCGCGCTGAGCTGCCGGCGCATCTTCATCGGCTTCTCACTCGCCGCCATCGTCGGCGTGCCACTTGGTCTCATCATGGGCCGCTTCAAGCTGGTGCATGAGATCATCTTTCCGGTCGCGGAGGTATTGCGGCCGATCCCGGCGATCGCCTGGGTGCCGATGGCGATCATGCTATGGCCGACCAACGAGCAGAGCATCGTCTTCATCACCTTCCTCGGCTCGTTCTTCCCGATCCTGGTCAACACGCTGCACGGGATGTCCTTGGTCGATCCCGTGCTGGTGCGCGCCGCGCAATGTCTCGGAGCTCGCGAACGATCGATCTTCCGCGATGTGTATTTTCCGGCGTCGCTGCCGCACATCTTCACCGGCCTCACCGTCGGCATGGGCGTGGCCTGGGTATCGCTGATCGCGGCCGAGATGATCTCGGGCCAGTACGGTATCGGCTATTTCACCTGGGAGGCCTATTCGCTGGTCCAATATGCCGATATCGCGCTCGGCATGATCGCGATCGGCGTGCTCGGCCTGGGATCGAGCCTGCTGATCAGGGGCGCCGGACAGCTGGTGATGCCGTGGAGGCCGACGAGATGAGTGAGATTCCGGCGAGCGAACCGAAAGGCCATATCCAGGTCAGAAACTTCTCCCTCAGCTATGACAGCATCGAGGAGCCGGTTCAGGCCGTCACGGACACGCAGATCCATGTGAGGCCCGGGGAGTTCGTCTCGATCGTCGGTCCCTCCGGCTGCGGAAAGTCGACGCTTCTCAATGCGGTTGCGGGCTTTCTCAAGCCGACCACCGGCATCGTCACCGTAGATGGCGAGCGCGTGAACGGCCCGAGTGCCGAGCGGGGCATGGTGTTCCAGCAATATTCGCTATTTCCCTGGAAGACGGTGCGGGAGAACGTCGAGTTCGGCCTGAAAATGCGCGGCATGCCGCGCTCGCAGCGCGAACGCGCCGCGCGCACCCTGCTCGGCCTGGCGGGACTCGAAGCCTTCGAGAAGCACTATCCGGAAAAACTCTCCGGCGGCATGAAGCAGCGCGTCGGCATCGTCCGCGCGCTCGCGACGGGACCGAAGGTACTGCTACTGGATGAACCCTTTGGCGCGCTCGACGCCCAGACCCGGGTCATCATGCAGCAGATCCTCACCAACATGTGGCAACGGCTGAAGATCTCGGTGCTGTTCGTCACTCACGACATCGACGAGGCAATCTTCCTCTCCGACCGCGTCTACTGCATGACCGCGCGCCCCGGCTCGATCAAGGCGGAGATACCAATTCCGCTGGAGCGCCCACGCCAGCAATCGATGATGATGTCGTCGGAATTCTTGGCGCTGCGCCGCGGCCTGATGTCCCTGATCCGCGAGGAAAGCCTGAAGGCGATGGGCGGCGAGATCAACGATCTCGGCATGCAGGGATTGAACATCGAGCTGCACGGCCATTCGCTGGTCGAGGTGCTTTAGCCGAGGACACCCGTGGCCCGTGCCGTGCTCACACTGGCTGGAATGAGATTTTTCTTGATCTCGCACGTCGTGCACACACACCACGCGTGAGATCAGAGATACGCGGTTGTGTATGGTCGCGCTGATGGCGATGCCGATCGCCTGCGTGCTGGCCGGCATCCTGAAATACCTTGTCTTCGACCCCGAGGTGTTTCTCGTGACGAGCCTGTTTGCCTGCCTCTCGTCGATACTCGTCTTTGCCGCCCAGATGCTGATCCGCTCTAGCGCGGACCCGCACTCCGGATTGTTTGCCGCAACATCCGATTGCTATCGATCTGCACCGCCTCTTTAAGAGCGACGCTATGATGACCGCAACGCAAATGCGTGCGCAGCGACTAAGAATGTCTCGATCATCGACGACCCGATGACGTCGCTCCGAGCAAAGCGCTAGCATGGAAATTGCATAAATGTTGGGCGAAACGAGCACCTCATGAACCTCATCAGCCTAGACATCCGCATGCTCAGGTCGCTGATCTCGGTGGTCGAGACCGGCAGCATCACCGAGACGGCGCGCCGCCTGGGCCGGACCCAGCCGGCGATAACCCTGCAATTGCAGCGGCTGGAGGAACTGACCGGCAAGCAACTTTTCTTGCATGCCGGACGCCGGCTAACTTTGACCGAGGACGGCACGACGGTCCTCACCTATGCCAAGTCCATCCTCCGGCTGCATGACGAGTTGATTTCGCAACTGGCGTCGCAGGAGATCGAAGGCCAGGTCGTACTCGGCACGCCCGACCTCTATGCGGCGTTCATGCTGCCGCAGATTCTCAGTGTGTTCCGCAAATCGTTTCCGCGCATCCAGGTCGAGCTCAACTGTGCACTGTCCACGCCGCTCGTCGGCCTCGTCAAGCGCGGCGACGTCGATATCGCGCTGGTCACCCGCATGAACGATTTCACCGGCGGCCAGGTGGTGCGACGCGAGCAGCTGGTCTGGATGACCGGCGAACAATCCTCGGCGCATCAGGAACGTCCGATCCCGCTCGCGCTGCTGCCGCCCGGCAACATCTACCGCGACTACGCGATCGATACGCTTGAGCGCGCAAACCTGCGCTGGCGCGTTGCTTGCGTCAGCGAAAGCGTCGGCGGCTTGCAGGCGGCCGCCTTCGCCGGCATGGCCGTGACCGTGCTTGGCCGCAGCGCGCTGGTACCGGCCATGCGGGAGATCAATCCCAATGAAGGGCTACCGCCGTTGCCGCAGGTCGAGCTTTTGCTTTACAAGTCCAGCGGTGCCACCTCGAAGGCCGCGACCGCGTTGCACGACTATCTCGCGCACTATCTGCGCCTCGACGAAGAACTCAGCGGGCGCGGCGCGCCGATCGAGCTGGGCTAGGCCCACACAAACATCGAAAACAACCCCATGCACAGTAGAATGGCCCTTGTTTGCAAAGAGATTTTTCGCTCGCCCTTCCGGAGGACTGCTGCGCAGCTTGCGCTCACGCGGCCCTTCGGGTCGGGGTCATGCTTTTAGAGATTTGACACGTCGGGCAAAACACCGGCACTATTGCATCATGGCCGCTTCACCCCTTGGCGCACCCTCCACCCACTTCACGTAACACGAGCTCCGGCCAGAACTTCGCCCAGGGCTGCGCCTGCTCGAACGCCGAGGCGATGCGGAAGATCGTGGGCTCGTCGAGCCAGGGCGCGACGATCTGAAGGCCGATCGGCATGCCGTTGCGATCGAAACCGCAGGGCAACGTCGCTGCCGGAAGGCCAGCGAGATTGATCGGCCAGGTAAAGGGCGACCAGCCGAGATGCAGATCGACCTTGCGGCCATCGATCGTGCTGACGCCGATCCGGCCGGCCTCGAATGCGGTGACCGCGACGGTCGGCGTCACCAGCACATCGACGCGTTCGAACAGCTTGACGAAGGCACTGCGCACCTGGCCGCGGCGGTAACTCGCTTCGATATAGTCCGTTCCGGTGTAGCGGCGGCCGGCGCTGACGACATCGCGATAGTCCGCTTCGGAGTTGGCGAGATCGGTGGTGGTCCTGGTCGCGACCGCGGCCGCCTGTTCGGTGAACGCGATTGGCTTCAGCGTATGCTCGAGGATGCCGGGATCGAGACCCGGGCCGTCCATGGTGACCTGCGCACCGCAGGAATCGAGAATGGCGAGTGCCTTACCAAATGCCGCACAAACGTCCGGGCTGATGGCGGCGAAGCCGAGATCGGCGCTGGCGCCGATACGAATACCATCCAGACGCCCTGCGTTGGCATCGAAGCGACGCCCGGGCACGGGAAGGCTTGCAGCATCGCGCAAATCGTAGCCGGCGATGATCTCCAGCGTCAGCGCGGCATCGGCAACAGTCCGCGTGATCGGCCCGGTATGCGCAAGCGAGGCCCAGGACGGCGGCGAAAAGCCGGGCGAGCGCGGTACGAGGCCGAAAGTCGGCTTCAACCCGAACACGCCGCAAAAGGAGGAAGGCACACGGATCGAGCCGACGCCGTCGGTGCCGATCGCGATCGGGCCGCAACCGGCGGCCACGCCGGCCGCGGCGCCGCCGCTCGATCCGCCACTGGTGCGACCGGGATTCCAGGGATTACGCGTGATGCCGGTGACCGGGCTGTCGGCCGTCAGCTTGTAGCCGGACTCGCAGGTCGTGGTCTTGCAGGTGATGATCGCGCCGGCGGCCTTCAGCGACGAGACCACGGCCGCATCGGCCTCGGGCACAAAGCTCGTGTTCATCGGCGAGCCGGCATAGGCCGGCACGCCCGCGACGAAGACGAGGTCCTTGATCGTGACAGGCACGCCGGCGAGCGGCCCCTTCGCCTCGCCCGCGCGCATCTCCTTCGTGAGGCGATCCGCCTCCACTCGCGCCTGCTCGTACATCGGCGTCACCACCGCATTGCAGGCCTCGTTGGTCGCCTCGAGCGCAGCAATCGTGTCGTCGACGACATCGCGTGGGGTGAACGTCTTGCGCCGGTAGCCGGCCATGATCTCGGTTGCAGAAAGCGCGCCAAGGCCAGTCGGCGCCGGCGGGAAGGCCGCTCGGCCGGAACCATCAGTCATCATCAACCCTAACGAGCTAGCTGAGCGCCGCGTCGACGGCGCGCTTGGCCATCACCGTGACGAGATGCGCACGATAATCGGCGTCGGCATGGATGTCGGAGGTGAGGCCGTCGGTGTCGATCTTGATGGCCGCGATCGCAGACGGATCGAAGCTTTGCGACAGCGCCGCTTCCATCGGTGGCACCCGAAACACACCCGCTCCTGCGCCTGTCACGGCGACGCGGACACCATCGGCGAATTTCGCGACGAACACGCCGACCAGCGCATAACGCGACGCCGGCGCCTTGAACTTTGCGTAACCTGCCTTGAGCGGCACCGGGAAACGGATCGCGGTGATGATCTCGCCCGGTTCGAGCGCGGTTTCGAACAGCCCAAGGAAGAACTTGTCGGCCACGATCTCGCGGGTGCTGGTCACGATGGAGGCGCCGAGACCGAGCACGCCGGCGGGATAATCCGCGGCCGGATCGTTGTTCGCGACCGAGCCGCCGATAGTGCCGCGGCTGCGCACGGCGGGATCGCCGATCATCGAGGCCAGCGCTGCCAGCCCCGGGAGCTTGGTCTGCACCAGCTTCGAAGCTGCGACCACAGCATGCGGTGTCATTGCGCCAATGGTGATGGTGGCGCCGTCGTCGGTGATGCCCTTGAGATTTCCGAGCTTCGAAAGATCGATCAGCGCGGGCGGATTGGCCAGCCGCTGCTTCAACGTCGGGATCAACGTCATGCCACCGGCGACGAGCTTGCTGTCCTCGATCGAGATCAGAAGCTTGGCCGCATCGGGAATCTGGTTGGGCTGGTGGTAGGCAAATGGTTTCATTGTTGTCCTCCTTATTCCGCGGCGACCGGCAGCGACGCGTTTTGCAGCAGGCGCCAGATCCGGTTCGGCGTTGCCGGCATGTCGACATGGGTGACGCCGAGATGCGACAGCGCGTCGACCACGGCATTGATGACGGCAGCCGGCGAGCCGATGGTGCCGACCTCGCCGCAGCCCTTCACGCCCATCGGCGTGTGCGTGCAGAGCGTCGAATGGGTCGCGACCTTCATCATTGGCATGTGGTCGGCGCGCGGCATGCAATAGTCCATCAGTGAGCCCGACAGCAGTTGGCCCGAACTCTCGTCATAGACCGCGTTCTCGAACAGCGCCTGGCCGACACCCTGGACGATGCCGCCGTGCAACTGCCCCTCGACGATCATCGGATTGATGACCGTGCCGACGTCGTCAACGGCGGTGTAGTTGACCAACGTCACCGTGCCGGTCTCCGGATCGACCTCGACTTCGGCGATGTGGCAGCCGCCTGGATAAGTAAAGTTCACGGGATCGTAATAGGCCTGCTCTTCCAGTCCCGGCTCCAGCACTTCGAGGGGATAATTGTGCGGCACATAGGCCGCGCCCGCGATCTCCTCGAACGTCTTCATGCGATCCGTGCCGGCGACGGAGAATTTGCCGGCCTCGAACTGAATGTCCACTTCAGCCGCTTCAAGCAGGTGGGATGCGATCTTCTTGCCCTTGGCGATCACCTTGTCGGTCGCCTTGGACAGCGCGGCGCCGCCGACCACGAGAGAGCGCGAGCCATAGGTACCCATGCCGAACTGCACGCGATCGGTATCGCCGAACACGATGTCGACATTGTCGAAGGCGACACCGAGCTTGTCAGAAACGATCTGCGCGAACGTTGTCTCGTGACCCTGGCCGTGATTGTGCGTGCCGATCATGACCGTCACCTGGCCGGTCGGATGCACGCGCACCGTGGCACTTTCGTAGAGACCGCCACGCGCACCAAGCCGCCCCGCAAAGCGCGATGGCGCGAGGCCGCACGCCTCGACATAGGTGGAGTAACCGAGCCCGCGGAATTTGCCCTTGCTCGCGGACGCCGCCTTGCGGATGCCGAAGCTCTTGACGTCGGCTGCGGCCAACGCACCGTCGAGGCAGCCCATCGGATCGCCGGAATCGTACTGCACCAGCACCGGCGTCTGATACGGATAGGCCTCCTTCGGGATCATGTTGCGGCGGCGGATCTCGACGCGGTCGATGCCCATCTCGGCGGCCGCGACGTCGACGATGCGCTCCAGCACGAAGGTCGCCTCGGGTCGACCCGCACCACGATAGGCGTCGACCGGCACCGTGTTGGTGAAGACCACCTTTACGTTGCAGTAGATCGCCGGCGTGGTGTAGACGCCGCCGAGCAGCGGGCCATAGAGATTGGTCGGGATATTCGGTCCGAAGGTCGAGAGATAGCCGCCCATATTGGCGAGCGTGTTGACGCGGAAGGCGAGAAACTTTCCGGTCTCGTCGAGCGCAAGCTCGGCCTCGGTCACGTGATCGCGGCCGTGGCGGTCGGAGACATAACCTTCCGATCGGCTCGCGACCCATTTGATCGGCCGCATTACGCGCTTGGCAGCCCAGGTGATCACGGCCTCTTCGCCATAGTGAAACTGCTTGACGCCAAAGCCGCCGCCGACGTCCGGCGCGACCACCCGCAGCTTGTGCTGCGGGATGTTCAGCACCAGCGCGCCCATCAGGAAGCGCACGACGTGCGGGAACTGGCTGGTGGTCCACAGCGTGAAGCGGTCGGTGCCCGGCTCGTACTCCGCGATCGCCGCGCGCGGCTCCATCGGATTGCCGATCAGGCGATTGTTGACGAGGCTCAGCTTTGCGACATGCGCGGCCTTGCGGAACGCGGACTCGACCGCAGCCTTGTCGCCGAGCTCCCAGTCGCAACAGATGTTGTTCGGCACATCGTCGAACAGTTGGGGTGCGTTCGGCCTGATAGCTTCCAGCACCCCGACCACGGAATGCAGAACTTCGTAATCGACCGCCAGCAATTCGGCCGCCGCGTTCGCCTGCTCCGGCGTCTCCGCAATGATGAAGGCCACCATGTCGCCGACGAAGCGCACCTTGCCCTGCGCCAGCATCGGGAACGGCGGCTCTTTCATCGGCACGCCCTTGGCGTCCGAGATGCCCCAGCCGCAGGGCAGCGAGCCGAGGCCATCGGCCTTGGCGTCGTCGCCGGTCAGGACAGCAATGACGCCAGGCGATGCCAGCGCCGCGCTCTTGTCGATACCACGCAGCACAGCATGCCCATGCGGCGAGCGCACGAACACGCCGGCGGCCGTGCCGGGACGCTTGATGTCGGAGACGTAATTGCCGCGCCCAGTGAGGAAGCGCTGGTCTTCCTTCCGTTTCGGTGACGCGCCGATCCCGATCACATTGCCCATGGTCACTCTCCCTTGGCGGCATTCATGGCGGCAGCGCCGGCCAGGACCGAAACGACGATGTTCTGATAGCCGGTGCAGCGACAGATATTGCCTTCGAGGCCATGACGGACATCGGCCTCGGTCAGATCCGGCTTCTCGGTGGCGAGCGCGACCGCGGTCATCAGCATCCCCGGCGTGCAGAAGCCGCATTGCAGGCCGTGATGCTCGCGAAACGCCTCCTGCATCGGATGCATCTGGTTCGAGCCGGGCGCCCCCTGCAGACCTTCGATGGTGAGCAGCGTCGCGCCGTCGAGCGCGGGCGCCAGCAGCGTGCAGCTCTTCACGGGCAGCCCGTTGAGGTGAACGACACAGGCGCCGCACTGGCTGGTGTCGCAGCCAATATGGGTGCCCGTGAGGTTGAGCTGCTCGCGCAGCAGCTCGGCGACAAGGGTCGCCGGTTCGACCTCGACAGTGGTCGGCCGGCCGTTGAGTGTGAAGGATATCTGCACGGTCATACTCCTGTGCGCGACGGGTCTTTAAGCGAGTGGCAAGGCGCTGCCGGTGGCCCATGTGGCCATGACGACATCGCCGACGGTGAAGGGATCTGCGAAGAAGGTCTTTTCCGGCACATAGGCGACAAACTCGTCGTCCGGCACGGTGTCGAGCATGACCTTGACGAAATAGCCCTGGTATTCGATCGCGAGCACACGGCTTGGTAGCGACGTCGTGCAGCCCGGTGGCAGGTCCCTGCCCGGCCGAACCAACGCGACATCGTCGCGGCGCACGGCAATGTCGACCTTGTCACCGACGCTGATGGTCGCACGGGCCTGAAGCGGCACCTCGATGCCATTAGGCGCGGCCTGCGCCAGCGTGAAGCTGGTGCCGTTGACCTTTTCGACCCGCCCTGACAGCACGTTCTGACCGCCCATGAACTCCGCCACGTAACGGTCGTGCGGACGGGCGTACACGTCCCGCGCCGCGCCCGCCTGCTTGATCCTGCCCTGCTCCATCACCACGACGAGGTCCGCGAGCGCGATCGCCTCGAGCTGGGTGTGGGTGACGTGGATGAAGGTGATGCCGAGCTCCTGCTGCATCCGCCTGAGCTCCTGCCGCATCTGGACACGGAGCTGCTCGTCGAGCGCGGACAGCGGCTCATCGAGCAGCAGCACGCGCGGCTCGGTGATCGCCGCACGCGCCAGCGCGACGCGCTGCTGCTGCCCGCCGGAGAGATGCGCCGGCAGGCGGTCGGCGAACTGCGTCAGCCGGACCTTCTCGATCATGGCGTCAGCCGCGCGCAGACGATCGGCCTTCGACTGACCGCGGACGCGCAACGCAAAGGCGATGTTCTCGCGCACGGTCAGATGCGGGAACAGCGCGTAGGACTGGAACATCATTGCGGTGCGGCGCTGCACCGGCGCCAGCCCGACGACGTTCTGGCCGCCGATCACGATCTCGCCCGCGGTCGGATCCTCATGGCCGGCGATCATGCGCAAGATCGTGGTCTTGCCGCAGCCGGAGGGACCGATGAAGCAGCAATAGGCGCCGTCAGCGATCCTGAGATTGACGCCGTCGACCACGTAGGTCGCGCCGTCAAAGCTCTTGCAGACGCCTGCCAGTTCGATATCGCCACGATCGCTCTTCATTCCCAAATCAACCTTTGGCCTGGCTGCCGCGCTTCTTCTGGATCAGCACGATGGTGCCGAGGCTTGCGCCGATAACGATGAAGGACACGATGGTGGTGACCGTTCCGAGCGCATAAAGCGAGGGCGAGGTGACGTTCAGCGTCATGCTCCAGATTTCCAGCGGCAGCGTGTTCAGCGAACCCGCGGTCTGGAGGCTGCGCGCGAACTCGTCATAGGACAGCGTGAAGCCGAACAGCGCCACCGCGACGAGGCCGGGCGCCAGCACCGGGATCATCACCAGCCAGATCGACTGCCAGCGGCTGGCGCCCAAGTCATACGCCGCCTCTTCCCAGACATGGTTGAAGCGCGACATCACCGCGAACATCACGAGCACGCCGAACGGCAGCGTCCAGGAGAGCTGCGCCCCGAGCGCCGAGGTGTACCAGCTCGCATTCAACCCAAGCGCCTGAAACAGGAGGCCCGTGCCGAGACCGAGCACCAGACCCGGCGCGACCAGGCTGCCGATCATCATGTAGAAAACAAGAGTGTCGCCGCGAAAGCGCTTGCGGAAGCCAAGCCCGGCGAGGAACGACACCGCTACCGTGATGATGGTGACGATGACAGCGAGCTTGATCGAGCGGTCGAACGAACCCTTGACGTCGCCGGTGCGCACCTGGGTGAAGAGATCGACAAACCAGTGCAGCGAGTGGCCCTTCATCGGGAACACGAGGCCGCCGCGGATGTCCTGGAACGACAGGACGTAGATGCAGAACATCGGGCCATAGAGCGCAACCACATAAAGCGAGAACAGCGTTGCCAGCACGTAGAAGGTCCAGGGTCGATCGCCCTTGCTGGGCGCGATTGCCTTGGTCGTTGCGGGCGCGACCGGCTTGGACATGTCGCTCTTGGGCATGTCGCTCTTGGGCATGTCGGCGAGAACCGCGCTCATCGCGTGATCTCCTGCCGGATATCGACGGTGCGCAGGATCAGCGAGACGATCGCGACCAGCACCAGCGTCAGCAGCACGGCGCTTGCGGCCGCAGTCGGATATTGCAGCACGCCGACGTCCTCGTAGAAGGCACTGACAACGGAAGCCGAGCCGCCGCCGGACATCACCTTCACCACGAAGAAATCGCCCATCACGATCGAGACCACGAAGATGGTCCCGAGCGCAATGCCGCTCTTGGACATCGGCACCACGATCAGCCGCATGATGTCGAAACGGCTGGCGCCGGCGTCGATCGCTGCCTCGATCAGCTTCTTGTCGATCCGCGCCATGGAATTGAAGATCGGCACGATCATGAAGATCGTGAGCTGATGGACATAGGCGATGACCACCGCAAGGTCGGAGAACAGCAACACCTCGAGCGGCTGATGGATCGCGCCCATCGCCAGCAGCGCCTGGTTGATCAGGCCCTCCTTGCCGAGCAACGGAATCCAGGAGATCATCCGGATGATGTTCGAGGTCCAGAACGGCACGGTGCACAGCAGGAACAGGCCGATTGCCAAAAGCTGGTTGCGAACGTGGAAGACGAGGAAATAGGCGACGAAGAAGCCAATAATCAGCGTAAAGACCCAAGTCAGCACCGTGAACTTGATGGTCGCCAGATACAGCTTCAGCGTCGGCGCCGAATGCAGCACCTCGACATAGCTTGCCAGCGTGAAGCCCGGCGTCAGCCCGCCAAAGCCGTCGGTAGCGAAGAAGCTGGCGGCCAGCACGACCAGGATCGGCGCCACGAAGAACGGCACGAGCACCAGCACCAGCGGCGACACATAAAGCCAACCGGCGAGATTGGCGCGTGAAGGAGTTTGAGCTGAACTCGAACTTGGCTGCATATCAGAAAATGCCTCGAAGCCGATCTTCTCGCACCGGCGCGTGACGGCGCCGGTGCTTTGCTTAAGTCAGGGAAAGCAGGTTTCAGGCCACCTTGAAGTCATTCCAGCGCTTGTTCATGTAGGCCGCTTCGTCCATCAGCGTGTTCCAGCACGAGATGTTCTTGACGCGATCGAGGAACGAGCCGCCGTCACGCTTGGTGCCGGCCTTCTCCATCGCCACACCATAGGGATCGTTGACCACCTCGGGCGCGGGCTGGCCCTCGTACCAGAACGCCCATTCGGCCGGCGTCAGGAACTTCTTCGCGGTCGACGGCACCGGGCTGTAATAGCCGTAGCGCGCGACGAAACCGCCCTGCCAACCCGACAGGTACCAGTTGAGATACTCATAGGCGGCGTCGAGCTTCTTGCCGGAGAGATGCTTCATCAGGCCCATGCCGTTGCACCAGCCGCGATAGCCTTCCTTGCCGTCCTTGACGTTGACCGGCGCGTAGACGCAAGGGATCTCCTTCACGCGCACCGCAGCGACTGCCGGCGACCACATCGACTGGATCACCACTTCGCCCGCCGCCATCAGCTGCACCGACTGGTCGAAAGTGGTCCAGGTCGCGCGGAACTGGCCCTGCTTCTTCAGCTCGATCAGCTTGTTGCAGGTGAAGTCGATCTCCTCCTTGGTCATGTTGCCCTTGTTGCCGTACTTGATCAGACCGGCGCTTTCGAAGCAGAGCGCGGCATCCATGATGCCGATCGCGGGCACGTCGAGGATCGCGGCTTTGCCCTTGAATTTTGGATCGATCAGGTCCTTCCATTCGGTCACTTCGTGGCCGACGAGATCGGGGCGATAACCGATGGAGTCGGCGTTGTAGACCTGCGGCAGGAAGGTCGCCCATTCGGTGACGCCGTCGTGCAGATCGGTCGCGTCTGGCTTCGCGATATACATCGCCTCATAGGGCGAGATGCCCTGGCGCGGGATCTTGTGGCCGTCGATCTCACCCTTGGTGAAGATGGGCAGGATGTTGTCGAACTCCTTGATCTTCTTGACCTCGATGCCCTGGATCACGCTGCGCTTGGCGGCAAGCTTGGCCTGCCAGCCCTCGAGATCGGCGATATCGACCGTATTAGGCTGGCTTATGAAGCGGTTGATGGCGGCGGAAGTGTCGAGGTTCTGCATCGTCACCTTGAAGCCGAGATCCTTGGCAGCCTGGTCGCCGATTGCCTTCACCACCGAGTAGGAGACGCCGACATGGCGCAGTTCGATGTCCTTGATCTCCTGCGCCCAGATGGTCGGGAATCCGCGGATCGCATCCGACCCTGCGGCTGCGCCCGCAACGGCGGCTGCACCCTTCAACAGCGTGCGCCGGCTCAGCTTTTTCGTCGACTTGACGTCCGTTTTGGCCTTCGTTCCCGCCGGATCGGAAGTGAACGTCCCCTTAGTCCCATCAGACATGGCAACCCTCGTTGGTTACGATGAACGCTCGCACCGATCGCCATTGATCGGCTGCTTATGTGATCAGATGCACGTGAGGCTAGGGGCAGGATTTTGCGAAGTAAAATTGGAAGTAAAAATTTGCGACATAAGCGCGACTAATGACTCGGTTTTCTGCATTCCCTTTCGGCACCCCCGGTCAGGAACACAGCAGGGCATGCGGCGGCGTCTCGAGCTCACGCGGCACCTCTCCCTATCCCTCAAACACCCCAACGCAGAGCTGCGGTGTGCACAGGGGCGTCCCACAATTTCGTCGCCTGGCTGTCGAGCACGGAGACGGTGATCGAGGCACCGGCCATGTCGAGGGACGTCACATAAGAACCCGTCAGGAATCGCGTGGCGGTGACCCCAGCGCCGTCCAGAATCCGCTTGGCGCTGTTGGCCATCAAATAGAGCTCGATCAGCGGTGTTGCGCCGAATCCGTTGACCAGGAGCAGGACTTCGCTGCCCTTGCTCGGTGCGAGATCGCCCAGGATCGCGTTGAGCATCTCGGCGGCAATCGCATCGGCAGATGCCAACGGCACCCTGCGGCGACCCGGCTCACCATGAATGCCGACACCCATCTCCATTTCGTCGTCAGCCAGGGTGAAGTTCGGTCGGCCCGCAGCCGGAACGGTGCACGGCAGGAGCGCCACCCCCATCGAGCGGGTGCGCCGATTGACATCATCCCCGAGCGTCTTGAGCGCGGCGAGCGGCATTCCCTTTTCGGCAGCGGCGCCGACCATCTTCTCGACGATCAGCGTGCCTGCGACGCCGCGACGGCCGGTCGTATAGGTCGATTTTTCGACCGCGACGTCGTCGTTGGTCACCACGCTGACGACTTCGCGCCCGGCCATCTCGGCGGCCATGGTGAAGTTCATCACATCGCCTTCGTAGTTCTTCACGATGAAGAGCACGCCTGCCCCGGCGTCGACGGCTTCCGCGGCCTCGATCATCTGATCCGGCGTCGGCGACGTGAAGACCTGACCTGGACACGCGGCATCGAGCATGCCGACGCCGACAAAGCCGGCGTGGAGCGGTTCATGTCCCGAGCCGCCGCCCGAGATGAGCGCGACCTTGCCCGGCTTCAGGGTGCGGCGGCGTACGAACTTCCGCTCGGCGCCGAGCAGCAGGATATCGGCATGGGCTGCCGCCAACCCGTCGAGACTCTCTTCGAGCAACGTATCGGCGCTGTTGATCAGCTTCTTCATGGCGTTCTCCCGGTTATCTGTTTTTGCAGTCAGAATTCGTCAGCCGATGCTTTCGGCGTAGCGCGCGAGCTGAGCAGCAAAATCGACGATGAGCTGCTCGAGCGCGCGATTCTTCTTGTCGTCACCGAGATCGGGCACGGTCACTGTGACAACGCGCGTGCGCGCCTCGCGGTGAGCTCCGCGCAGCCGTCCCGGATGTGCGCGCCCATAGGCCTTGAGGAACGCCGCCCGCTCGGCACCTGCGAGATGGCAGACCTCGAAGATGATCGGGACATGCTTCGCCGGGATCGGCACCAGATAGGCCGGATTTGTGATCTGACTGACGAAGGAGCGGTTCTTGCCGAGCGCTGCGGCGAGCTTCAATCGCGTCCCGGATGGCCGGTTGTCGAGAGCCCGCCGCAGGATGAGCTTGTAATCCGCGACATTGGTGTCGCCGGGCCGGCTTGTGTCCTCGCCTGCATCCTCGGTCATGCGGTCACCTCGGCGATAGCCGCCTTGAGCCGCGCCACCGCAATCGGCGAGACCGAGAGGGTCGTCAGCCCCTTCGCCAGCAGCGCATTCGTCAAGCGCGTATCGGCCGCGGCATCGCCACAGAGCGAGACCTCGACGCCGCGCTTGCGCCCGGCCTCGACTGTCCGCGCGATCAGCGCCAGCACCGCCGGATGGCCGGCATCGTTGAGGTCGGCGACAGCGCCGATGTCACGTGCCGCAGCCATCGTATATTGGGTGAGGTCGTTCGATCCGATGGAATAGAACGCCGCGCCAAACTCCTCCGCGCATAGCGCCGCCGCGGGGACTTCGACCATGATGCCGAGCGGCGGCCGGGCGCAGGCAATTCCCTCTGCGCTGAGTGCCGCGAATTCCGCGTCCAGCATGGCATTGGCACGGTCAAGCTCCGAAGGGATCGCGATCATCGGCAGCATCACCTTCAGCGTCCCGTGGACGGCGGCACGGCACAGCGCCCGCAACTGCACGCGAAACACCTCCGGCCGCGCAAGCGAGAGCCGGATTCCGCGCAGGCCCAGGAACGGATTGCGCTCGCCATCGACCGTCAAGCCGGCAATTGGCTTGTCACCGCCGGCATCGAGGGTGCGGATCGTTACCGGGCGTCCTGCGGCCCAGTCGAGAATGCGTCGATAGACCGCATATTGCGGATCCTCACCCGGCAGCCCCCTCGATCCCTCGAACAGAAACTCCGTCCGCACGAGGCCGATGCCATCGCAAATGGCGGGATCGAGGCCCGCAAGATCTTCGGGCGCGGCGACGTTGATCAGGACGGTGATGCGCCGGCCATCGGCCGTCAGCGCCGGTTTGAGGCGGCCGGCGTCGGCGGCGATCTGTGCGGCAGTCGCAGCCGCCATGCGCTGCTCGAATTGGCGGCGCGTTTCCGGCTTGGGATCAAAGATCACGGTGCCGGCGTCGCCGTCGACCAGCGCCAATGACGGCGGCTGCCCGTTCCTTGGCAACGGGCCTAGTCCGACCACCATGGGGGCGCCGCGCGCCCGCGCGAGCATCGCGACATGCGACGACGGCGATCCAGCCGCCAGCGCGATGGCACCGCCACGGGTCCAGTCGACGGCGAGGAACGTCGAGGGCGAAATGTCATCACCCATGACGACGGAATCGCCGGAGATCTTTGCGATCGTATCTACGCCGTTCAGACCGGCGAGCACACGGTCGCGGATGTCGACCAGATCGGCAGCGCGAGCCCGGAAATATTCGTCTTCCGCCGCGCGATAGCCGGCGATCTCCGCGTCGAGTGCCGCGCGCCAGGCATCATCGGCCGCCGCACCGGCCGCAACGGCGTCATAGGCCCCCTCCGCCAGCGCATCGTCGCCCAGCATCGCGATCTGGAATTCCAGGATCTCCGCAGCCTCGCCGCGAACCGTCGCGATCAGTTCGGCGAGCTCCACGGCTGCCCCCTCGATCGCCGCCTTCAGCGCTGCGGCCTCCTGAACCGGATCGCCCTTCGCCGTTCTGCTCGCCACTGCACTCGTCAGCACGGCGACCGGGCCGATGGCGAGGCCTGGCGAGGCGGGATGGCCGGTGAGATGGATCTCGCCCACGATCTCACGCCTCGCCGAAACCGTCATGCACCAGCGCCAGCATGGCTGCGAGCGCCGCCTCGCCATCAGGACCAGCGATGCGGAAATGCAGCGTTGCGCCCTGCGGCGCCTTCACACGCATCACCTTCACTGGGCTCTTGGCGTCCGTCCAGGGGCCGTCGGCGGCAAGCGCGATTTCGATCTTCGCGGTGAAGCCCTTTGCCAATTGCGTGAGCTTCACCGAAGGCCGCGCGTGCAGGCCGACTGGATTGACGAGCACCGCGGAGGCGGTCAGCAGCGCAAACGTCTGAGCCGCCCGGTTGGCGTTGGCATCATGCATAGAATTCCTCCGCGCTGCGCTTGACGGCGGCGAGTGGCGAGCCGCCCGAAGACTCGGTCGCCGCGATCACAGCCCCCTCGACCACCGGGGCATTGCAGACCAGGACGCGCGCGCGCCGATCCTCAGGAAGCATCTCCACCGCCATCTCCGAATTGGTCTCGGCACCACCGAGATCGACGAGGATCGCGACGCCTGCCGGTGACCAGGCCGTTTCGATCGCCTCGAGGATTCCCGCAACGTTCGTACCGAGTCCGCCATCGACATCGCCACCGGTCCAGGCCAGCGGCACAGCGTCTCCGACCATCTGGCGCACCATATCGGCCGCGCCTTCCGCTATCTTCGGCGAATGCGATACGATGACAATTCCGACATTGCCGGGACGTAAACTGCTCATGTATTGACCTCGAACTCCAGTGTCTCAACCGCTGCGCCGATCAGAAGGGACGCCGAGCGCGAGCCGGGGTCCATATGACCGATGGAACGTTCGCCAAGAAACGACGCACGGCCGCGGATCGCCAGCATCGGCGTGGTGCGATCGGCTGCTTGCACAGCCTCGGCCGCGATCGCCTTGGCATCGCCGCCGCCCGCAAGTAAAGCGTGCACCGGCACCAGGACATCCAGCAGCGTCTTTTGCCCTGCCTCCGAACGGCCGCGCGCCTTGACGGCCTCGATCGCCTTCTCTGTCGCTGCGACGAGATCGGCCCGGCTCGGCTGCTCCGGAAGCGCCTTGCCCAGTTCCATGAAGAAAGTTCCGACCAGCGGCCCTGAAGCACCGCCGACCTTCATCACCAAGGTCATTCCGATCGCCTTCAGCATTTCCGGGAGCGACTTGTCGGCCAGGCCCGGCAATGCCGCGAGCACGGCCTCGAAACCGCGCTTCATGTTCAGCCCATGATCCCCATCGCCAATCGCCTGGTCGAGGCTTGTCAACTCGTCGGCGTGCTCGATCACCGACCCTGCCAGCGCTCGCACAAGTCTTTCTCTGGCTACCCGATCAAGGCTCATGCCGCTACCCTCCAGCCCTTCGCATCGAAAAACAGCGGTTTGTTCAGACGGAGCGACACCACCTCCCCGGCGCCGAAGCCCGCCTCGGGATCCGCCAAGGTCACAACCGGCCGGCCCGCGAGGTCGAGATGGAGATGGCTCTGGTCGCCGAGGTGTTCGACCCGCTTGACGGTCGCCGATACGTCTCCGCCGCCACGCCCAATCGTGAGGTGCTCGGTCCGCGCACCGATCGTCTCGGCACCGGCTGGCGCGCCGGCGAACATGGCCGCCGGCAGCAGGTTGATTGTCGGCTGACCCAGCCGCGCCGCGACATGCGCGTTGATCGGGTTCTCGTAGATTTCGCGCGGCGATCCGATCTGCATCAGCCGCCCGGCCTCGATCACGCCGATACGCGACGCCATGGTCATCGCCTCGGTCTGATCGTGCGTGACATAGAGGATCGTCGCGCCGAGCTCGACCTGGATCCGCTTGAGCTCGAGACGGAGCTCGCCGCGCAGCTTGGCATCCAGCGAGGAGAGCGGCTCGTCCATCAGATAGATCGAGGGCGAACGAACGAGAGCGCGCCCGATCGCGACGCGCTGCATCTGCCCGCCCGACAGCTGCGTCGCCTTGTTGCCCAACTTGGTCTCGATATGAAGAAGACGCGCAACTTCCTGCACCTTCGCGCGGATATCGGCTTCGGGCACGCGACGGGTCGGTGCACGCAACGCGAAGGCCATGTTCTCGAACACGGTCAGGTGCGGATACAGCGAGTATTGCTGGAAGACAAAGGCGACATCGCGGTCCGCCGGTGCGTCGCCGGTCACGTCGCGCCCGTCGATCCGGATCGAACCGCTGTCCGGCCGCTCCAATCCGGCGATCAAACGTAGCGCCGTGGTCTTGCCGGCGCCGGTCGGCCCGAGCAATGCAACGAACTCGCCGTCGCCAATTGTCAGAGACAGATCGCTCACGGCTTGCGTCTTGCCGAATGCCTTGGAGACGGTGTTGATCTCGACCTCAGCCATGCGCACCTCCCTCATATAGCGCGGTGCGTATAGCCCGGCCCGACGCCTTGTCGAAAATCGACAGCGTATCGGGCCGGAAGTCGAGTCCGACAGTCTCGCCAGTCCGAAACGACCTGCTGCTGGGTGAGCGGGCCTTGAGTGCGCCGTAGTGGGTCGTCACGGTCACGATCTGCGTCGTGCCCAGATATTCCGTGCCATAGACCTCGCCGCGCACCATGCCGCGATCGGCGAACCGCACATGCTCGGGCCGCACGCCGAGCACGAGCTCGCTCTCTGCCATCGTCTCGCGCGCGGCAGGAATCGCGACGTCACGCTCGCCGAGCCGGATCGCCTCTGCGCCGGTCTGCAGGCCGCTACGGAACGGCAGAAAGTTCATGGGCGGCGAGCCAATGAAGTCTGCGACGAACAGCGAAGCGGGCCGGTCATAGATGTCGCGCGGGCTTGCGACCTGCTCGACGACGCCATTGTTCATCACCGCGATCCGGTCGGCCATCGCCATGGCCTCGAGCTGGTCATGGGTGACATAGACGGTCGTCGCTCCCAGGCGGTCATGCAGAGCCCGCAGTTCATGAATCATGGCCTCGCGCATCTCGGTATCGAGCGCGCCAAGCGGCTCGTCCATCAGAAAACACTTCGGTTTGCGCACGATCGCCCGCCCCAGCGCGACGCGCTGCCGGTCGCCGCCGGCAAGGCCCGACACGGAGCGGTCGAGGAGATGGGAAATCCGCAGGATGCGCGCGGCCTCGACGACCCGCCGGTCGCGCTCGGCCGCGCTGATGCCCTCGCATTTCAGGGGAAAGCCGATGTTGCGCCGGACATTCATGTGCGGATAGAGCGCGAAGAGCTGGAACACGAAGGCGATGTCGCGCGCCGATGCGCGATTCATCGTCACATCCTCTCCGTCGAGCCGGATGGTCCCTGATGTCGGCAGCTCCAGGCCGGCGATCATGCGGAGCGTCGTGGTCTTGCCGCAGCCGGAAGGTCCGAGCAGGCAGAGGAACTGGCCGTCCTCCACCGTGAAGCTGGCAGCCTTGACCGCATGGAACGCCCCGAAGGATTTGTCGAGCGCCTCGACCTTGATCTGTGCCATCGCGCCCTACTCCCGGACCTTGGACACGATGGTGAACATCACCGTGCCGAACAGGGTCGTCGCAAAGGACCAGGAATACAGTGTCAGGGAGAATGGCTGCATCAGCATCACGACACCGGCGGCGATGATCGTGGTCGCTGCAGCTTCGAGCGGGCCGCGACGCAGAACGCGATCTGCCAGGCCGCGATGCGCGATGGCTGGGTTAAGATCGACACTCATTTGCGGACAGCGCCAAAGGTGATGCCGCGCAGCAGATGCTTGCGCAACAGCACCGTGAACACCACGATCGGCACCAGAAACAGCGCGGTGCCGGCGGCCACTGCGGGCCAGTCCTGTCCGCCCTCGCCGATGATGATCGGAATGAAAGGCGGCGCCGTCTGCGCGTTGCCTGAGGTGAGAAGCACCGCGAAGGCGTATTCGTTCCAGGCGAAGATCAGGCAGAAGATCGCCGTCGCCGCGATTCCCGTGGTGGCCTGCGGCAGCACCACCTTCACGAACGCCTGAAAGCGGGTGTACCCATCGATCATCGCCGCCTCCTCGTACTCGCGCGGGATTTCGTCGATGAAACCCTTGAGCAGCCAGACCGCGAGCGAGACGTTGACCGACGTGTAGAGCAGGATCATTCCAAGCCGGGTGTCCGACAATCCAATGGTGCGGTACATCAGGTAGATCGGGATCGCGACCGCGATCGGCGGCATCATCCGGGTCGATAGGATGAAGAACAGCAGGTCGTCCTTCAGGGGCACGCGGAAGCGCGAGAAACCGTAGGCCGACAAGGTGCCGAGCGCGACGGCGAGCACGGTCGAGCCGAACGCAATGATCAGCGAATTGATGAAGCGCGGCACATAGTTCGAGGGCCCCGCGACCACCATGTTGCGGCTGCGCGCGATGCTATCGCAAAGCCCCTGCGGCGGTCCGAGCGAGCGGATGAACTCCGGCGTCTGGCGCGAGCGCGTCGTGAACAGATTGCAGAAGCCTTCGAGCGACGGCTTGAACATCACCTTGGGCGGGTAGGAGATCGCGTCATCCGGCGACTTGAACGCAGTGAGCATGATCCACACCAGCGGGATCATGGTGATGATGGCGTAGAGCACGACGAGCGAGCCGGCAAAGCGCCGCGTCGTGGCCGACGGCTCGACGACCGAATGGGCTGTGGTGGCTGAGGTCATCGGCTTTTCACCTTGTTCAGCGCCTTCACGTAGATGTTGGCGAGGCCGAACACCGTCACGAACAGGATGATCGCGAAGGCCGAGGAATAGCCGGTGCGCCAGCTCTCGAACGCCGCACGCTTGAGCGTGATCGAGGCAACCTCCGTGGTCGATCCTGGTCCACCGCCGGTGAGCAGATTGACCATGTCGAACATCTTGAAATTCTCGATGCCGCGGAACAGCACCGCCAGCATGATGAATGGCAGCGCCATCGGCAGCGTGATCGACCAGAACTGCCGCCATTTCGACGCGCGATCGACCTCGGCCGCCTCGTAGATGTAGTCCGGGATCGAACGCAGGCCTGCCAGACAGATCAGCATCACATAGGGCGTCCACATCCAGGCATCGACGATGACGATGGCCCAGGGGCTCAACGTGACGTCGCCCAGCATCTGGAATGACGAGGCCGCGCGGCCGGTGAAGAAGGCGACCACGTAATTGAACAATCCGATTTGCGGCTGGTAGAGGAACGTCCAGAAATTGCCGACAACGGCGGGCGACAGCATCATCGGCAGCAGGATGATCGTGGTCCACAGGCCGTGGCCGCGGAACTTCTTGTCGATGAGGTAGGCAAGACCAAATCCGAGGACGGTCTCGATCACCACCGTCCAGATCACGAAATGCGCCGTCACCTGCATCGCCGCCCAGATGTCGGGATCGGTCAGGATCGACTGATACCAGTCGGCCCCCAGCCAGATCGTCGGCACGTTGGCGCGATTGGCACGGTAGTTCGTGAACGACAGATAGATCGTCCAGAGCAACGGGAAGATGTTGATCGCCAGCAGCAGCACGATCGTCGGCGTGATGAAGAGCCAGGCGAGCGTCCTGTCCGACAGGCCCCGGATACGACGCGCCACGCCTGGCCGGACCATGACGGCCCGATAGGTGATCCGCGAAGAGGCACTCAATTCATTCATTGCATCGACCGATCCTGGTACCGGGGCGTCGACGATGCGACGGTTCCGGTCATCGAAGGAAACCCGGAGCGCGAGCGCACGCGCTCCGGGCGGCTTGCCTCAGAACTTCTTGCCTTCTTCCTTGAAGATCGCCTTCCAGTCCTTCACCAGACCGTCGAGTGCTTCCTGCGCGGTGCCCTTGTCGGCCACCACATAGTCATGCACGCGCTTCTGCTCGGCCTGCAGCAGCTGGGCGTAGGAAGGCTCGGCCCAGAAGTCGACGACCATGCCCATCGACTGCAGGAACTCCTTGGCGAAGGGCGCGCTGGTCGGGAAGCTCGGATCGTTCAGCACGGACTTGGCGCAGGAATAGCCGCCGAGCGCCCACCACTTCTTCTGGACGTCGCCGCCGGAGAACCACTTGATGTATTGCAGCGCTTCGGCCTGGTTCTTGGAGTAGGAAACCACCGAGATACCCTGGCCGCCGAGCTGCGTCGCCTGCCCGGCAGATCCGGCCGGATTGACGAAGAAGCCGATCTTGTCGCCGCCGACATTCGGGTCCTTGTACAGGCCAGGAAAGAAGGCGAAGAAATTCATCTGCAACGCAACCTGGCCGGACTTGAAGGCGTCAAGCCCCTCCGACATGTAGGAATTGGAGGCGCCGGGCGGCGTGCAGCACTTGTAGAGCTCCTTGTAGGCCTCGAGCCCCTTCACCGCGCCGGGCGAGTTCACGAACCCGTCCATCGCATAGGGCTTCTTCGGATCGTCGTATTTGAAGCCGTAGTCGTAGAGGTAGTTCGAGACGCCCATGGTGATGCCTTCCGAGCCACGCTCGGTATAGATCGAGGCGCCATAGACCTTCTTGCCGTCGATCTCGCGGCCCTGGAAGAATTGCGCGATGTCGCGCAGCTCATCGAGCGTCTTCGGCACGCCGATGTCGCGGCCGTACTTGGCCTTGAAGTCCTTCTGCACGTCCGGCCGCGCAAACCAATCCTTGCGATAGGTCCAGCCCACCGCATCGCCCATCGCCGGCAGCGCCCAATAGTTCGGCGTGTTCTTCGGCCACTCGGAATAACCGACCACCGTTGCCGGCATGTAGTCGTCCATGCTGATTCCTTCCTTCTTGAAGAAATCGTTGAGCTTGACGTACTGGCCGTTCTCCGCGGCGCCGCCGATCCATTGGGAATCGCCGATGATGAGATCGCATAGCGAGCCGTGGGAATTGAGTTCGTTGAGGAATCGATCGGCGTAATTGGTCCACGGCACGAATTCGAACTTCATGCCGATGCCTGACTTGGCGGTGAAGTCCTTCGACAGTTCGACCAGCGCGTTGGCGGGATCCCATGCGGCCCAGCACAGCGTGATGGTTTTGCCTTGCGCCTGTGCGGTCCCCGCTCCGACACTGAGCGCGGCGGCAACAGCCCCGCATGCCACAACAAGCGTCTTCATCGTTCGTTTCATTGCACGTTCCCTCCGAGTGGGCCGGCCATCGACATGGCGCGCGGCTTTCCTGTCCGCCCGAATGCCTCGAGCAGAGCGACACAGTCCTTGACGAGCTGAACAACTAAACTGGCGTTTCCTCGCGCCACCCGGATTCTATAGGCCCGGCAGGCTCGATTTGTTTAGTGAAGCACGGTTTACTAAACATTGCAACAGGAGCGTGGGGCGCGTCCGCCTAGCTTGAGCGCATCCTCCAATCCATCCGAGAGCCCGGTCGAGACAACACAAGCCAAAAATCCGCTTGCCTGCGGTGGGCCGCGGCGCGCGCAATTCTGTTCGGCCCGGTGCAATTCCTGCGTCCCGTTTGTCCATCACAACCGCTTCACCACAGGGAAAATGTGAGACGGTTCACATCGCCGGGACGAATGAGAGCGTATGCCGTCGTGGTGGATGCCACTCCAACCGGAGATGTCGGATGAAGCGCCTCATGCTTTCGCTCGCCACGGCCCTGCTCGTCATCAGTGCTGCCGCCAGCGCGCTCAAACCGCATGCACTTTCTCGCTTCGCGCAAAGTGGCATGCCAAACATTCAAGAGCTGCAGAAAGCCCGAGCGAGCACGCTGCCGGAGCAGGAGATCGAGGACCGGTCTGTCCTGTTTGCCAGAGAGCGGGCACGATAGAGCGATATGCCGGACGGGCCCTTTCGGGCTTATTCCGCCGCTGCGGTCGCGGGTTGGGTCCGTTGATCGTTCGGTCCGGTCCGCCCACTCTGTTCATCGAGCCACAGGCTATGATGTTCGCGCGCCCAGTTGAGGTCGACCTCACCCGTTCCCATCGCCTCGAAAGCTCCCTCCATCCCGATCGTGCCGATGTAAACATGCGCGATCATTGCAGCCACGAATAGGACGGATACCACGGAGTGGATGATCTGGGCCATCTGCATGCCTTCGATGCCGCTCATGTAGAACGGGAACATCAGCGCATATCCCGTCGCGGCAACGAGGCCACCTCCGATCACCACGATCCAATAGATCATCTTCTGGCCGGCATTGAAGCGATAGGCCGGCGGATGATCATGGCCGACAATGCCCCCTCCCCGCTTGATCCAGGCAACATCCACCTTGTTCGGGATATTTCCCGCGATCCACATCAGGAAGATCAGGATGACGCCGATGGTGAATGGGAAACTCAGATAATTGTGGGCATACTTCGCCCATTGCGACCATTCAGAGAAGGCTTCAAAACCGATCAGCGGCAATAACAACGGCCGCCCGAACGTGATGTTCAGACCGGAGATGGCGAGGATGATGAAGCAGCTGGCTGTCATCCAATGCACGAAGCGCTCAAACAAGGTGAAGCGCACGATGGTGCGTCCCGATCGCCCGCTTTCGAGGCGCACCATGCCGCGAGTGAGATAGAAGACCACGAGCAGCGCCAGCATGCCGACAATCGCGACGCCACCGATCCAGCGCAGCGTGACATTGCGAAACTCCCGCCATTCGCGGCCCTGCGGCTGCTCGAGCACGCCCGACCTCTGATCCGGAATGCTGACACGACCCTGGATCCGGTTGAGCTCCTGCAACAGTTGCTGCTCCTTGACGGAGCTCGCCGTCGGGTTGATCTGTTGGGCCCCCGCTGGAGCCGCCACGATCACCAGAAGCAGCGCGGATGCGCCGAACGCCAGGCGAAGGAATCTTCCAAATGACGGCATTTACGCCTCCTGGTATCGCGTCCTTGACTGCGGTGCGCGTCAGGACTCGATCGTTTCGCGATACGCGGTCTTCCAGCCCCACGCACCGGAGCCGTAGCCACGCTTCGTCACGCGCTCCCGGTAGATCTGGGCAATGATCTCCCCGTCGCCCGCGAGCAGCGACTTGGTCGAGCACATTTCGGCACACAGCGGCAGCTTGCCCTCCGCCAAGCGGTTCGCGCCGTACTTCTCGTATTCCTCCTTGCTGCCGTCGGCCTCCGGGCCGCCGGCGCAGTAGGTGCATTTGTCCATCTTGCCGCGCGAGCCGAAGTTTCCGACCTTCGGATATTGCGGCGCGCCGAACGGACAGGCGTAGAAACAATACCCGCAGCCGATGCAGAGATCCTTGGAGTGCAGCACCACGCCATCGGCGGTGGTGTAGAAGCAATTCACGGGGCACACGGCCGCGCAGGGCGCGTCGGTGCAGTGCATGCAAGCCATCGAGATCGACCGCTCGCCCGGCTTGCCGTCATTGATGGTGACCACGCGGCGACGGTTGATACCCCAAGGCACCTCGTGCTCATTCTTGCAGGCGGTGACGCAGGCATTGCATTCGATGCAACGGTCGGCGTCGCAGAGGAATTTCATACGTGCCATCGTCGCTGCTCCTTATGCCGCCGCGATCTGGCAAAGCGTGACCTTAGGCTCCTGCATGCCCGTCGCGGGATCATATCCGTAAGTGGTAATGGTGTTTGCACTTTCGCCGAGAACGATCGGATCGGTCCCCTTCGGGTAGGCACTGCGAAGATCCTTGCCTCCCAGCCAGCCGCCGAAATGGAAGGGCATCCAGGCGACGCCCTTGCCGACACGCTCGGTGACGAGCGCCTTCATCCTCGCCCTGGAATTGTTCTCGGCCCCCGTGACCCAGACCCAGCCGCCGTCCTTGACGCCGCGATCAGCGGCATCGGCCGGATTGATCTCGATGAACATGTCCTGCTGCAGTTCGGCAAGCCACGGATTGGTCCGCGTCTCCTCGCCGCCGCCCTCGTACTCGACCAGACGGCCCGAGGAGAGGATGAGCGGGAACTGCTTGGCAATCCCCTTCTCCACAGCAGCCTTCTGCACCGAGAAGCCGATGTTGGGCATGCGGAACTGCTTGGCATCGGGCAGCGTCGGATACTTTTCCACCAGGTCGACGCGAGGCGTGTAGATCGGCTCGCGATGAACCGGAATCGGATCAGGCAGGCCGAAAGCGTTCATGCGTGCCTTACCGTTGCCATAGGGCACGCAGCCATGCTTGAGCGCGACCCGCTGGATGCCTCCGGACAGATCGAGCGACCACGACACCGAATCCGGATTGGTCGGATTGACCTTCATGATCGTGGCCATCTCCGCTTCGGTGAGATCGGTGTCCCAGCCGAGCTTCTTAAGGCTCGCCAGCGTGAATTCGGGATAGCCGTCCTGGATCTCGGAATCCTTGGAGTAAGATTTGTCGGCCAGCATGCTGACCTTGCGCGTGGTCCCGTCTGGCAGCTTCTCCTCGCGCTCGATGCCGAAGCGCGGCCGGAACGTGCCGCCGCCGTCCATCACCGCGAGATTGGTGTTGTAGAGCAGCGGCGTGCCGGGATGCCGGACCTCCGGCGAGCCCCAGCACGGCCACGGCAGGCCGTAATAATCGCCGCCGACCTCGGGATCGTCCTTGGGCGCCCGCATCGTCAGCATGTCGAACTTGGCCTGGTTCTTCATGTGCGCCTTGAGCCGCTCGGGCGATTGCCCGCAATAGCCGGTCGACCAGCTGCCGCGGTTCATCTCGCGCAGCACATCCTCCGCTTCAGGCAGATTGTTCTCGACCTTGATCTTCTTGAACATCTGATCGGCGAAGCCGAGCTTCCTGGCCATCAGATAGATGACCTCGAGATCGTCCTTCGATTCGAAGATCGGCTTCACGATCTGCTCGCCCCATTGCAGCGAGCGGTTCGAGGCCACGCGTGATCCCTTGCACTCGAATTGCGTGGCGACAGGAAGAATATAGACGCCATCCTTGCGACCGGCCTCGACGGCGAGCGATGCCCAGGTCGTCGGATGCGGGTCGGCGATGACAAGCAGGTCCAGTGCCTTCATGCCTTTGAGCGATTCAGGAATGCGGGTGATACTGTTACTGGCGTGTCCCTGAACAAACACGGCACGCACATTGTCCTTCTGTGCGACCTGATCTTTCGGCAGCGTCACCGCCTCGAACCAGCGGGTCAGCGGAATGCCGGGAGTCTCCATGATCTGCTTGGAATCGAAGCGCGACTTCAAGAAGTCGTAGTCGACCTCCCAGACCCGCGACCAGTGCTTCCACGCGCCCTCGGCGAGGCCGTAGTAGAACGGCAACGTCACAATATCGAGCCCGACGTCGGTCGCGCCCTGCACATTGTCGTGGCCTCGGAAGATGTTGGCGCCCATGCCCGGTCCGCCGACGTTGCCGGTCAAGAGCAACAGGATGCAGCTCGCCCTCACATTGGCGGTGCCGACGGTCTTCTGGGTCTGGCCCATGGCCCAGATCAGCGTCGACGGCTTCTCGGTCGCGAACATCTTGGCGACCCGCTTGAGCTGTTCGCCGGGAATGCCAGTGACGCGCTCGACCTCTTGCGGATTCCATTTCTCCACTTCCTTGCGGAGATCATCGAAGCCGTAGACGCGCTGCTGGATGAACTCCTTGTCCTCCCAACCGTTCTGGAGGATGTGCCACATGATGCCATGGAGCACCGGAATGTCGGTGCCCGGTCGCATCCGCACATATTCCGTCGCGTGCGCCGCGGTGCGCGTCATGCGCGGGTCGATGACGATGAAGTTGGCCTTTTGCAGCTCTTTGCCCTCGAGCAGATGCTGCAACGAAACCGGATGCGCCTCGGCCGGATTGCCGCCCATGATCATCTGGGTCTTGGCATTGCGAATATCGTTGTAGCTGTTGGTCATCGCGCCGTAGCCCCAGGTATTGGCGACGCCGGTGACGGTGGTTGAATGGCAGATGCGTGCCTGATGGTCGGTGTTGTTGGTGCCCCAGAACGCCCCGAGCTTGCGGAACAGGTAGGCGCCTTCGTTGGTCATCTTGGCCGAGCCGAGCCAATAGACGGAATCGGGACCCGATTTTTCGCGAACCTCGAGGATCTTGTCGCCGATCTCGTTGATCGCAGTGTCCCAGGAGACGCGCGTCCATTGCCCGTTCACAAGCTTCATCGGATAGCGCAAACGCCGCTCGCTGTGCACCAGCTCGCGCACGGAAGCACCTTTTGCGCAATGAGATCCACGATTGATGGGGGACTCCCAGCTCGGCTCCTGGCCGATCCAGACCCCGTTCAACACCTCCGCAGTCACGGTGCATCCGACCGAACAATGCGTACAGATGTTTTTCTTGACGGTGGCGCCGGCGGTCAAAGGACCCGCCATAGCCGCTTCCGCCTTGCGCACGCCGGAAACCGGCATGATCCCGAGTGCCGCGAGCGCGCCACCCGCAAGACCGGACCGCTGCAGGAAGGTGCGGCGATCGAGACCGGTGGTCTGGCTTGCCAGGGTGTTCGCGACCGAGCCGCGGCGTTCGGATCCGGAACGCTCTTGTGTTCGCTTGATAAGCACGGGCAGCCTCCCTCAGGCGGGATAGCGGTTGACGCGGTAATAGGCCTTCACGTGATCGGATTCCTTGTAGCGCGCCTTACGCTTCTCATCGTTGGTCTCGCTGTCGGCTTGCGCGGAGCCGACGAGTGGCGTCGCCAGTGAGGCGCCAGCGCCCACCGTGCCGATGCCAACCTTGCGGAGGAAGTCGCGCCGTCCGACGATCGCTTTCTTTTCATCGCTCATCGCATCTCTCCCGGACCAGCCTGAGCTGGTCACTTGGCGAACGAGAAGGCTTGCCTCTCGATCTCGATAAACCGACGGCCGAGCGTGCCGACCGCGCGATAGAACTTTGCGCTTGCCGCCTGCTCCATGTCAGCGAACAGACGTTCCATCCAGGGCGAAACGTGTTTTTCGAACAGCGCGCGCTGCGCATCGGACGGCGATTGCAAGCGGCCGTCAGCCATTCCGGCCATGATCTCGCATAGAATGGCGGCATGATCTTCGGGTTCCGAATTTCTCTCTACGCACGCGATGCCGAGCGCCGCGAGATCGGATCGCAAGCGGGACAGCGGCCGTTCGTTGAGGAATCCGGTCAGATAGTAGGAGGCATAGGGCAGCAACTCACCGCGGCCGAGACCAACGAAAAGATCAAAATATTCGCGTTCGATCTGAGCTGCGGTCGCGCACGAGGCGGCTTCCGCCAAGGCCGCGTGAGCCTGACCGAGCGGCGTGGCGTCTCCGTCCAGGCCCGCGAGCCGAGAGAGCAAGCTCTTCGACGGCGCAGCCGCGAGCAAGGCGGCGAGAAGGGCATATTCCTGCGCACGCGCGACATCGATTGGATCAACCCTGTCCTGCGAGACGGTGCGCTCGTCATAATGATCAGGATAGAGATCAGGCCGGAGCTCGGCGCGGGGAACACCCGTTGCAGCTTCCACCGCAATCACCCGCTGAGCGGGTATCTTGCTCCAGTTCGAAACCGAGGGCTGGCTGATGCGGATTTTGCGCGCAAGCTGGGCCACGCCGCCTGCGGCGTCGATGGCGCGATCAAGCCCGGCGTCACGCATAGGGACCTCCCGCATGAGACCCGAGTGACTGATTTTGCTTGCGTAACAAAGCGCTAACAAGCGTAGACCCGGTTCCTCAGGCGGTCAATCGTCGACACATAGGTTCAGGCTATAGCCTTTGGTCGCAACATCAGCGAGGCAGCGCACCGCCATGTGTGCGGCGCCGAACTTCATGTGCTTCCGTGGTCGGTTGCGGTGCGACGGAAGCCGCGGTCTCGGTGATGACCGCTTGAGCGGGCTCCTCGGTAAGCAGAGCGGTGTGCACCAGGTCCGCACTCGGAAGGTCCGAGGACTCTTGCAACGCTGTCGGCGTGTCAGGCAGAGCCTCTGCGGCGTTACGCAGGCCGCCGACGATCCGGTCGACCCAGGCGGCCAGCTCCGCCTGCGAGCAATCGAGCGGTCCGAACCCCGGCATGGCATTCGGATCGTTGAAATCCCAGGCGTTCTCGGCAAGCCCTATGAAATCGCGGATCGCCGGATCGGCCGACCAGGCGCGGCGAAGAGCCATATGCATCAATTCCTGCGGAACACCTTTGCGCAGGAACGCGGTGACATCGGTCGCGGCCGTGATCGCATCAATCGGCGGCAAGCTGCCGAGATCCACGTCCGGTTCGGCCTCGGCCCCCGGGCATGGCACCGAAGCCTCGCCGGCAGGCTCGGCTGTCTCCGCCGGCGGCGCATCCGATTTTGACGCGCGCTTGCGGCGCGACCAACGTGCGAGGAATTCTTGCTCAGTCATTCTTGCCCGCCTTCATGCTGCCGACGTGCCAGCGCCTCGGGATCGGCGCGCCGTCGCTCGCGTTTGACGAACTCCCTCTCGACGTGGTGTTCGGCGATGAAGCTTTCAATCACCTCGCGCACCGTCTCGGGCATGGGTACGGCTTCAACCAGATTGTCGGCGGCCTCGGTAAACCCCTCACCTTCCGCGGGATCAGCGGTCACGGCGGCGATCGCATAAGGCCACGGTCCCTCGGACGGGCTCAAGACCACCCAGATGCTCGGCGTGCCCGCAACGTTGTCGCGGTAACGCGCGGTTTCCGAGGCGTACAGATCAACCGTTGCGCTGCCGGCATAGAACCAGGTCGCGCTGCCCTGTTCGCGCAAGATCGTCCAGGGCTCCGTCTCCGGTTCGTCCGGCAACACGGCGGCGCTCCGCCAGATGAAATCCACCCAGGGCGAATCCGCCTTGCGCCGTTCGACGACGATGCCGACGGGGATGCGCAGGAGTGGCAGGGCCGCGCTCATGAGATGGTCTCCAGGCGCCTGATCGGGAGTCCCGTCAACAGGTTCTGCGGTTTCATGCGGAGCTTCCGGTCGGCGGTCATCGCCAGGATCAGATAGACCGGCTCGCCCCGCAGGGTCTCCAGGACGAGGCCAGGATCCGCAAAGGTCAGGCGAAACAGCGACAGCACGCGCGCTACGCTGGGCCCGTCAAGCTCCTCGCCGTGCCAAAGCCGATCGCCCATCCCGGTGGCATCAGCGTCCAACCCGATATACCAGGTCAGCGTCACCTCGCCTCGTTCCGTCAGCGGTTCAATGGCTACGTCGATCCCGAGCAGATGGGAGACCCAGCGCGTCATTACCTGCGCCAGCGCGCGGGACCCTCGCCCACCCGCGGTAAGATCGAAGGCCATATCGAACTGGTCGCTGCGTTCCCAATAACTCCCGGCGTTTTCCTCGCTCAACACGTCGAGCTGGGCGTCCGTCTTGGCCCCCAGCATCGAGATCAGCGACAAGATAGGCGTCGGGCTGCGACCGCCGACGACCTCATCATCGCCGAGCAGCAAGGCTTGTTCATGCGGAAGGATCCGCTGCGGCCGGAAGAACAGCTCGGCGGCCCGCACCACGAATGCATCGTCGGTGCCATCAAGTGCATTGCGCAGGATCACGTGCATGAGCTGGTTGATGAACAGCGGCGGCAGGTCGTTTGACCGCGAGCGCAGGGCCCCTAGATACGCCGCTTCGAGCGTCGGGTGCCGCAACATGAGATCGCGGAACCCCAGCACCAGGCGCCAGTTCTCCCGCGCGTCCTCATCGGCGATCGCGGCGACCTCGTCGGCTCCGGCTGCCCGGCGCGGATCGGCAAGCATCTCACGATGCAGCCTTCGTTCGGCCGGGCACGCGTCCTTCGGCGGCATCAGCTCGGGTCGGGCAAAATATGCCTTCAGGAATTCGTCGGTGACACGAAGCCCGCCGCTCTCGTCGCGGTCGAGCAAATGATGGCCGCATGCGATCCAGAAATCGCTCATCGGAGGCGCGGCTCCTGGCCCATATCCGCACAGTTCAGCTCGCTGTTGGGTTCAACATCATCCTCGACTTCCATGAACGAGAATGCCTTGCCATGCCGTTGCCCCTCCCGCAGCTGTAGCCTGCGGAAGGCCTCGTGGACTTCGCCATGACCTGCCGAACGCTGGACCGCGATGAGCGAGCTGATCGGATGCGTGCAGAGCGACCGCGCAAAGGTGACTTCCTCTTCCGCAGCCGTCCTCGCAATTGCCATGTCCGGTGCGCCGAACCGATCAACGAGTTGCCTGGCAAGGAGTTCGATCAGCGCCTCGCAATCGTCCTCGGTCGCCGGAACAATCTGTGCCAGCGTCGACCATCCCCAGGATTGCACGCCGAGAAAGCCGCTGCGGAAGGCGGCGCGCGCCTTTCCGCCCAGCTTCGCCGGATCCTGATCGCAGAAGCGGAACGCGCCGGAGACCGCCCATTCGCCCGAGATTGCCGGCACGTCGAACACGAAGGTATCGGAGGCATCGAGCGCGATGGTGCGCAGAAGTTTCGCAGCCCTTTTCACCACCCAGGCCCTCCGAGATCAGGATCGAGCCAGGATGGCGCGGCGAGCGCCTTGGCAAGGTCTGCCCGCTCGCTCGTGTCACTGGCGATGCGGCGCGTGAGCAGATCGCCGCGATCATCGATGCTTTGAACCGCCTGCCGTTCGCGGGGCATCCGGCCGAGATAGTCGCGCGCGACGCTGTCAAATCCATCGACCTGCCAGCTGTCGATCGCCCGCATCAGGTGCCGCGCAAAGCTCTCCGTCAACTGTCCCGCGCCGGTCGGCGGCTCATCCTCGTCGGCGGACGCGGGCCAGCCCAGCGGCGTGCCGGCACCCCTTTCGGGTGCAATGCGGCATGCATGGGCAAACGCGTCTCCGCTCTCGCGCAATCGGACCAAGCTAAAGGGCGGCGGCAATTGGATCGGTTCCGCCGTGGAAACGTGGCTGGTTGGGATGGACCGCAGGACGGCCTCCATTTTCCCCTTTTTCCCGATTGACAATATTTATACGAGGCAAAGGATCGGTGCGAGTCCGTCATTCGTCGCCTCTCGGGAGGGATGAACCTGGAGCAGCCAGCGAAGACCATCCTGATTTGCTCGTGTGAAGACACGATGCGGCTTGATGTGGCCGCGATCAAGCGCGGATGCGGCAATTGCGACATTAAGAGCTTTCGTCACCTGTGCGGCGCCGAGCTCGATCACTTTCGCGCAGACACAAAGGCAGAGGGCCCTCTCACCGTTGCCTGCACGTATCAGCAATCCTTGTTTGCGGAGGAAGCCGGCGACTCCGCGACCGTCGCTTTCGTAAACATTCGCGAGACGGCCGGCTGGTCGACCGAAGGCGCGCAAGCAGGCCCCAAAATGGCCGCGCTGCTCGCAGCGAGCGCCGTGCAGGCGCCCGACTATCCGCTGGTCGCGCTTGCGAGCGACGGGGTCATCCTGATCTATGGTCGGGATGCGGCGGCGATCGAGGCCGGGCGGCTGCTGGCCGACCACCTCGACGTGACGGTGATGCTGAGGGAGCCGGGCGAGATCATCTCGCCGTTGGCCCCGCCCTTCCCGGTCGTGAAGGGAACGATCCGAAACGCCAGAGGACATTTTGGCGCTTTCGAGCTCACGATCGACGACTACGCTCGCCCGCATCCCTCCTCGCGCGATCACTACGTCTTTGAACCTCCACGCAACGGCGTGACCTCGCGTTGCGACATTGTCCTTGACCTATCGGGAGAGAGACCGCTGTTTCCAGCGCATGATCTGCGCGACGGTTACCTGCGGGCCGATCCCAAGGACCTCGGCGCCATGCTCCGCGCCATCCTGAGCGCGCGCGATCTCGTCGGACGTTTCGACAAGCCCAAATATATCGAGTTCACGCCCGATCTTTGCGCCCATTCGCGCTCGAATCTGACTGGCTGCCATCGCTGCCTCGACCTATGTCCCACCAATGCGATCACACCGGCCGGCAATCACGTTGCCATCGATGCCGAGATTTGCGCCGGCTGTGGCCAATGTGCCGCCGCCTGTCCCACGGGCGCGGCGTCCTACGCGTTGCCGCCTGCGGACATCCAGCTTCACACCATCCGCGCCATGCTGCTCGCCTATCATCAGGCGGGCGGATCGAGCCCCGTCCTGTTGCTGCACGATGGCCCGCACGGCACGCCTTTGATCGACGCGCTTGCGCGGCACGGGGACGGCCTGCCAGCCGAGGTCATCCCGCTGGCCGTCAACGAGGTGACGCAGGTCGGGCTTGAGGCTGTCATCGGCGCCTTTGCCTACGGAGCGGCCGCGTTCCGGTTTTTGCTCCGCGGCAAGCCGCGGCATGACCTGACCGGGCTCACCCGGACGATTGACATGGCCGAGACGATCCTTGCGGGCCTCGGATTTGAAGGGCGCCGGGTGGCTGCGATCGAAACCGACGACCCGGAGTCAATGCTGGAGCAACTGCGGGGAATCGAGCGGCTTGCTGCGGTGAAGACGCCCGCGACGTTCAGGACCGTCGGCAAGCGGCGCGACCTGCTTCGTTTCGCGTTGAGCGAACTGCACCGCCTCGCGCCAAAGCCGGTCGACGTCATTGCCCTGCCGCAGGGCTCTCCGATTGGCGCAGTGAGCGTTGATACCGGTGGATGCACGCTGTGCCTGTCCTGCGTTTCCGTCTGCCCGACCGGTGCGCTCCGCGACGATCCCGAGCACCCGGTGCTCAAGTTCGTCGAAGATGCCTGCGTGCAATGCGGCCTCTGCCAGAGCACCTGTCCCGAGAAGGTCATCACGCTGAAGCCGCAGATCGATTTCCGCGCAGGCCGCGCGCCCGCGACTGTGCTCAAGGAGGAAGAGCCTGCGCTTTGCATCCGCTGCGGCACGGCGTTCGGCGTGAAGAGCACGATTGACCGCATCGCGGCCAAGCTCGAGGGCCGGCATTGGATGTATCCGGCCGGCGACAAGCGCCTCGACGCCATCAGGATGTGCGCGGATTGCCGCGTGATCGTGATGAGTGAACAGCAGTTCGACCCATTCGCGGGCGTCCCGGAACGTGCGCCGCCCCGCACCACCGAGGATTATTTGCGCCCGCTGGACCGTAAGACCTAGGCGAGCAGCCCTCATGCCACCTATTGCGAGGTCGCCCTGGCCAGGAAGTCGGTCAGGGCATGGCGGTCTTCGGCCGAGCCGATCCGCTGCTCCGGCATCTTCGTTCCCGGCGTGTAGGCGTTGGGCCCTACTTCAAACAGCTTCGCGACGGTCTCGGGGGTCCAGACGATATCCATCGTCTTGAGGGCCTCTGAAAACCGGTAGTCGGGAAGCGAGGCGATTTTCCGACCGTACAATCCGGCCAGCGTTGGCCCTGCACGTTGCGCTTCCTTCGCCGACAGTGTGTGACAGGCAACGCAGGCGCGAAAGACATCGGCGCCATGATCGCCCGCATAGGCGGCCAGCGGGCCCGCTGATGTCCCGAACAGGTTCGAGCCGACCGGCTGACCGCTCTGCACATTCCAGCGACGGATCTTTCCGTCCGCACCTCCGGTCACCAGCGTCGCCGCATCATGCAGAAAGACGACCGACCAGACCGGGAAACCGGACCCTACCAGCGTCCGCAAGAGATTTCGGGACTTGCGCTCGACAATGGCGACCGTGCCGCCGATGCTTGCGGCGGCGATCAGGTCCCCGTCATCGGACAGCGCCAGGGCGATGATCGGTGCCGAGCCTGCGGCCACCTCGCCCGCGGGCTTTCCGTCTGTCGTCAGCAGGCGCACCTTGCCGTCCGCCCCTGCCGCGACGATCTCGCCATCGGGCGCGACAGCAACGGCGTTCAACGGCACAGGTAATGCCGCCGTTTCAGGCTGGCCCTCCGGCAAGCGCCAGATACGCAACGCACGATCATAGCCGACGCTCACGAGCGATCCGCCGTCCGGCGCGAAGGCGACACCATTCACGTTCTGCGCATGACCTTCGAACACGCGGGAGGCGCCGTCGGCCAAGGACCAGAGCCGCACGCTGTGGTCCCAAGAGGCCGAGGCGAGTGTCGATCCGTCCGGCGCCACGGCGAGTGCCACGACGGGACCCGTATGGCCCTCCAGGACCTTGTCGGGCTGCTGCCGGCCGATCGTCCACACCGCAATCCGGGCGTCGGCACCGGCGGTGATCATGCGACCGTCCTTCAGGAAAGCAACGGCGTTGACGGCATCCACATGGTACCGCAGCACCTCAACCGCCGCGTCCGTCGCCAGCGACCAACGGATGGCGGACGTATCGAAGCTACCCGACAACAAGCTGTCGCCGTCAGGCGAAAGTGCGAGCGCTCGGACGGCGCCGCCGTGACCCGCGAGTTGTGCATCCGCAGCGGATGCAGCAGCGACCGCCAGGAAGGCCGCGGCAGCCCTGGCACACGAAGCCCATCCCATCAATCTTTGCCGGCCATGATCACGTCGCTGCCTTCAAGATTGCACGAAATAAATTCCCGAAGCACCCCGTTTACTTCTTCTCCGGTGCCACGACTTTCTTGGACGAACCCTCGGGCACCGCCTGCATCCCGGGCGGGCTCTGGCCTTGCACTGCGTCAATTCACCCATCGTCGGCACTATTCCCTTGAATGCCGACAGCGCGAGTCCTAGCTTTGGTTTGTTACGTCTTTGCTCGTCACGTCAAAGGACGACGGCATGCAGGGGCGATCGAGGCCATTGCGGCAGATGATCTCGTGGCTACGCGCCGCGCGCGTGTTCATGATCGCCCCAAATCTGTCGGCGGGAGAAGCCTCGCCTCTCCTCATCCTTACGGTCGTCGTGCTCGCACTGCTCATCGCCATACTGGAAGTGGACATGTACAGCGCCGACCTTCAATCTTTGGGGTTGATGGACGATGCATTTTCGATCGACCCGGCTTTTAAGAGCCTTTAGAGCCGGCAGACGAACCTTGGATCGTTCGTCACGGTTGCTCACAGCAGGCTGCATCATGAGATACGTGCAGCTCGTCAATGATGGAGTTTGCGCATGAAGGCTTTTTTGCTCGGTTGCGTTGCGGCCATTGTGATCGCAATTGCATCGATGGCGATCCTGGATCAGGTGCAGGAGCCCGTTGCCCAAGCGTTTGCTACCACCGGTGTGCGTCTATAGCCTGCTGCCGCGAGAGGCGCTGCGTCTGCCTGCTTGTCGCATGGCGACAGTCCAGCGCGCCCACTCCAACCGCAGTCATTCCTGACCCACTTCGGAACGTTCGCTCACATTGGCGACAACGAGATTTTCTTGATTTCCCGGTGCTACACACGTCGTGCACACGCCGCCTTCTAGAAAGGTTCGCACCCCGCCCCAACGCATGTTCAAATCGTGGAGTTGCCGCCGCTTCGGCCGCAAGCGGCTTGGCCTTTGCGTGCCACGCGAAACCCATCCCAATGGCCCATCATTGACGACGTTCTGGCCTAAGCTACTTCAGGCGAGCCTATTCAGGAGATAGTCCAAGTTGTTTGATGGCCATCTTGGATATCTCTGCCGGATCGCGAACAACAGTGGCGCCGATCTCAATAACCTTTCTTGCGACCAGGTCGGCAAGGGGATCATCCCGGCGGTCAATCAAGCTCAGCGAATGCAGCGCGTGATTGAACGCGCGGGTCAAAATCTCCATTTCGTCTGCGTCCAGCTTGCTGCCTTGCAGCAAGCGCCTGATCGGCATCGCTCAATCCCCTATGCCCAGCCAAAATTGTAGCACAGGAATGTTGCCTTGTGGATCCAAAATCATTGGCGCCTCGGGGCCTGCAACCGGCTCAAATCGGGCGACAGTTTAGAGCCAGTCTTGCCTTCCGAAGGCAAAGGTCACACGTTCGAATTGTGTCGGGCGCGCCAATCTACGCTGGACCACGGTACGGGGGCCCGTAGGCACACTTTCCCGCGCCGGCGTGCCTTGCCATGAGGTGAGCCGGCTTTGACGCGTCACGCGGCCGCCCAGAGAGGGCACACTTGCATCGGCGTACTTCCGCGGAGCGTGTAGCTCCGTGCTTATTCCCCGGCGCGCCATGGGAAATCATAACCAACTCGCCTTGTCCAACTGCTCTCGCCGCCAAAGACAAGCGGCCATCCACACGCAGCCGACTGCGACCAGTAGTCCATGCGCAATGCGGAGGGGCTGCGGGCCGAAGAATTGCGGAATGTACAGGGACATCCCGACGGCGAAGGGGACGCCGCTTGCCTTCGGATAGCGGCAGGAGCGCCAAAGCGCCGTTGCGGTCGCAATTGCGGAGGCGGCAAGGAGCAGCAGGCCGGCAAGGAACAGGGCGAGGCCGGGGCCGGAACGGATGACCTCGGCCAGACCGAGCGGAGAGGCAGAGTTCTGCCGCAGCGCTTCCTGCCCCAGCGCGTGAAGGCCATAGGCTTCGCCGCCGTAGAACGGCAGCGTAAAGCCTGTGCCAATCATGCTCAGGACCACGGCGACAAAGAGCAGGCGTTCGGCCGACGTCCCAAGTAGAGAGTGTTGCAGCCCGAGCAGACCCAGCGGCGACAGGGTGAACGCCACAATGGCAAGCATGTGCGATGCCAGCCATGCCCCAGACCCAAACGCTGCGGCGCCCAGCAGCGATCCCTCGTCGGAGAACGGGCGAAGCGCCGGGTAGATCACGAACAGGATCCCGGAGATCACAAGAGCGCTGGCGCTGAAGCGGATGCGGTTCGCAAACATCGAGTCCTCTAAGGCGATTATATGAGCATGATCTCGCTGCCATGCGCCTCAAGCGTAGTGTTTCCGAGAAGGCACAGCGAAGTTGGGATGGACTTTTCGCAAATTCGGATGGCTCATCATAGCGCCAGGGCGAAACAATAGTGCCCGTATTCATCGGCCGTGGCGCGCCATTTCACAATCTACGCCAGAGCACGCGGTAGCAGCCTCTGCCTGACCGGACCTGCGACAACATTCGCTCGGAGGCACGGCTTTCGCCCCGTTTGACGTCCACGCAAATCTGGCTATAATCTGGCCAGAATGGCGTTCGAGATCGTTCTTGCCCCTGAAGCCGTCGAAGACCTCCGGCGGCTGCCGGCAAATGTTCGGGCGACTGTCCGGACAACAGCGCTCGAAACGCATCTGAGACACGAGCCCAAGAAAACGAGTCGCGGTCGCATCAAGCGATTGCGAGGATTGCTTCGTCCGCAGTATCGGCTGCGGATAGACGAAGTTCGGGTTTTCTACGACGTGTCCGTCACGACCGTCGGGGTTCTCGCAATAGTGTCTAAATCGGAGGCCGAGTCATGGCTCGCACAATTCGGAAATCCGGAGTGAAGGAAGTTCCTTTATCCGAGATCAAGGATGACCTATCTCGCTTTCTTCGAGAAGCCGAGACGCAGGAGATCGTCATCACGCGCCATGGTAAGCCCGCAGGCGTGTTGATCGGCTTCGAGTCGGAAGAGGACTGGTTCGAGTACCGCCTTGAACATGACCCGCGCTTCCTGCGCCGTATCGAGCAGGCTCGAAACAGCCTGCGCGCGGGACGTGGGACCAGGCTCGAAGATATCGAAAGCGAATAGGCACGTGCACACTTGCGTCGGAGTGTGCGCGCAAAGATGGGAAAGTTGTCGGATAGGATAGCGTGGACTCGCGCAAGGCATCATAGTGCCACGGCGAAACAATAGTGCCCATCTTCGTCGGCCGCGGCGCGCCCACTTCCGCCGACTCTACGATATTGTTCGACCCGCCGGGCCGGACGGCAGGAATCCTGGTCGCAAGATGGGCTGGCGGTCGGCGAATTTCGGCGTTCGCATCGACATACTGCTCGTCGGACAGCCAAAGCTCTGACGGCAAGCAGGAACTGCTCGCCGATCGTCAGCGACGCCGCGAAGGGCGCAATCCAATCCATACTGGCCGTGGCTGCACTTGGAGGGAACATGATGGAGACGAGCGTCAGGGAGTTCTTCGGGCGATACGAGAGCTTCTTCAATCAGTCCCTCGGCGGCGACATGGACATGGATGAAGTCGCATCGTTGTATGCTTCCGAGTTCATTGCTGCCTCGCCTGCCGGAGTTATGACCGGAAAGAACGACGATCAACTCAAGCAGGTCATGGCGCAGGGCTATGCGCGCTATCGGGCGATGGGCACCAAGGAAATGCGGATACGCAATGTTCGCCTCTCCCCATGGACGACTATCATTGCTTGGCCCATGTTGCATGGACGGCAACCTATGCCCGCAAGGATCAGCCGGACATAGCTATCGATTTCGACGTTCACTACTTCGTCCAGAAGTTGGACGGGGAGCCGAAGGTTTTCGGCTGGGTGTCGGGCGACGAGCAGGCGCTTCTAAAGAAGCACGGTATCATCTGAAGTCCGCTTTCCACTGGCGCGCCACAGCACGACGGCCTCCGGCCCCGCAATCGAGCTGGGCTGTGCGATCTCAATCATTGACGATCGCCGTTGCTTCGATCTCGACCCGTGCGGAGCGGTCAGAGCGGCTCGATGCGACGTTGTGCCGTGGCCTCGAAGCGAAGTTGTGGGAGCGCGCGTGAAACGGTGTGGAGTCAGACAAGGTAGTCGGCGATGTCACGGCGTCCCATTGGAAGGCCAATGAGGTGGTGGGCCTTACTTCAAGGGGATAGTATCAACTCGGCGACAGGGCGCGCACTTGTAGGCGTGGACTGCGGGCAGGTTTACAATCTCTGGAAGTGTCGCAAGGTAGTCCATGGGGCGTCTGCAAAATTGGCAGATGAGTATTGGTGGAGTATCGCAGCGCCCGCCATTCATCAGAGCCTCGGAGGCACGTGAACATAGGTTCGGACGAACCTGCGCGCATCCCCGGGCGACTACTGATGATTATCGGAAATCGGCAACTGAAATACCATTCGTCGGATGCAGAATTCGGCACAATCATGCTGAGATCATTGGTGCGATCTTTGGCGGACATGAGAGCCTCCCATCGCACTTGGCCCGCTAGATCAGTACGCCGTCGGCTATTGGTGCGTTCGCCGCGATGGCCGAGTAAAGCCACCGCTTGAGTACCCCCTAATGGTAGACGCACGATCTACCACTTGCTCGCAACCATGGGCATGATGCAGGGACTATACGCCGAGAGGTTAGGACAATGATCAATGGCCCCCTCGTATCGCCGATCCCCAGCATCCGCAAGATCGGCATCATCGGAACCGCAATCCTCCTGCTCGGACCGATGGCCGCTTCTACCACCCAGGGAACAGGAACGCGCATCTCTGAGGGCTTCGAACCGTTCGAGAAATCAGCGAATGAGCGCATCTCTGAAGCCTTCGAAGACATCAAGCGCATCGCTCCCGTCTCCGACAAACTGAAGACTGCGCTGGCGTCGCTGACCCAGAGTATTGATGGCGTGCAGACGCCGCCCGTGCAGGCTGAAGGCAATGAATGATGTGATGGCGAATACAGGTCACCGGCCCCGCGCCGTTCGCTATTACATCCGTGCCCTTCGTTCGATGATGTTGCCGATTACTGCATCTGATCTGACGCAAACATGGCAAGCACTGATGGAGGCGCGCGGGAGATTGCGCCGTGTCATAACCCAAGCGCGATCTCGGCCCATTTCAACATGCGGTCGCTATTAAGGAACGCCAGCACCGCGGGCTCCAAGGACGCGGGCGCGCCCGGCGCAACCAGAGCCGTCGCGGCCACCATGTCACAGCGCTGATTGAAGGCGAGCGAGAGCGCGGCGTGGCGCTTTCCCTCGACACGATAGGCCCGGCTGCGGCCGCGCATCGGGCCGACGATGATCTCTCGGCCGGCACCGATCGGCGTTGTCTTGCCAATCAGCGCCAGGTCGCCCATCTGCTCGAGGTCGGCATCGTCGGCGACGCCGGTGGCGCAATTGCAGAAGCCGAGCTTGGCGCGGACGTAGAGCTGGACCTCGCCGCCGCAATCGTCGGCCTTGCAACGGAACGCCTTTCCTTTTCCCCAGGGATCTGCGCCGAAAGGCCAGTCGGTTTCCGTCCCCACCGGACGGATCTCGCCCGATGCTGCCGTTGCGCGTACCGGTTCGCCGGATCGCAATGTCCAGACCGCAGCGGCTGTGCAGAGCAGTGTGGTGGCTGCGCTGATCGCGACGAATTTGCTGGTCAGGCGCATGGAAGCTGCCGCGGCACTTTTGCTAATTCTGAGCCATGAACTTTCGTGCGGCCGCGAGGTCTTCCCGCGAGGAGTCGCCATTGCGCGCCATGTCGACGACTTTCGCGTAGTACTGGCGGGCCTTCAGGGCGTCACCCGCTTTCTCGGCGGCGTGAGCGGCGCCGATCGTCGCGCCAAAGCGGTTCGGCTCCTTGCGCATGGTGCTTTCGAACGCGGTCAATGCCTCCGTCGCCATGCCGCGTTCGAGCAGCATGGTCCCGTAGAGCTCGCGTGCCGGGGCAAGCGGTCCCGGCGTCACGATGGATTTTTCGGTCTTGTCTTCGGCATCCGCAGCAAGGCGCATCGCTTCCAACGCATCCGCCTGCTTTCCCTGGGCATCGAGCTGCCAGGCGCCGGCGACCTGCCGCTGAATGTCGACGATCTCGGCCCAATAGGCGTCCTTGTCCTGCTGCAGCTTGTCGCGCAACTCTGCCAGCTTGGCGATGTCCGCCGTTGCAGCATCAGGATTTCCGGAGCGCGCGGCGCCAAGGGCGCGGGCGAAGTAGGTGATCGCGTCGACATAGGCGAACTTGCTCGGCTCGACCTTCAGGGCGGCAGCGCCCTGCCAATCGCCGCGCTCGACCATATACCGCGCCTGGCTGGCCGCTATCGCGTACGGACCGGCGCGGACGGCCGGCGCATAGCCCGTGGTCGCAACCATATCCGCGATGACGTCGCGGGCGCGGCTGTCCTGCGCGAGTTGGAGCAGGGCGTAGACCATATAGTCGTCGGCGTGCAGCTGCTCGCTGGGGTCCTTGCCCTCCTTGGCAGCCTTGGCGGAACGGCTGTTGGCATCGATGGATTCGTTCCAGTAGCCGACGCGCGTGAAAATGTGCGAGGGCATATGCAAAGCGTGCGGCGCCGCCGGCGCGATCTCGGAATAACGCTTGGCGGCGTCGAGACCTTGCTCTGCGATCGCCGGATAGTCGTAGAGGTGGATCAGGTAATGCGCGACGCCGGGGTGCCGCGGCTGCCGCTTGAAGATCGGCTCCAGGATGGCGGCACCCTTGAGCTGGTTGGCATAGGTCTTGTCGCTCGGTGACGCCGTGACATTCAGCGTGATGGCGTAGGCGATCTGCGCTTCGTCATCATCGGGATAGCGCGCGGCGACGGCTTCGGTTGCCTTGAGATAGGCCTGCGCGCGCTGGCCAAACGTCGTCTTTTCGTCGCCCGCATAGAACGCCAGCAGCGCATCGATATAGTCCCGCTCGCGGTCACTCTTGGCGCCAACTGCCTTGGCCTTCTGCAGCGCGGCGAGGCCCTCGACGAGGTTTTCCTTAGGCGCGGGAAAATGCGGGTTGTACAGCAGGCTCAGAGCAATGCCCCAATAGGCGATTGCGCATTCCGGATCGGCCTGCAACGTCTCCTCGAAAATCTCTTTCGCGGGCCTGTACCAGAACGAATGTTGGTAGCGCATCCCGCGGTCGAAGCGGCGCTGCGCCACCTCGTTGCAGGAGGTCTGGAAGTGAACCTTGCCAAACTGCTCGTCGGTCCCATCGTCCGCGCGTGCGGCAGGCGTGGCGACGATCGAGCCCAGGGTGGCGAGGGCGAGAAGAGAGACGGTTTTCAAGGCGAGCGTGCGCATCGGCCCCTCCGCTTCTGTTCAAACAAATTGGTCAGTCGGCGCCGATAAAGGACCGGGTCGCCGAAGTTCGCAGTGCTGAAATTGGCGATGGCAATTGCCGTTGCGAGAAGGATTTGCCCATTCGCAATGCGAGACAAGGAGAATAGGAGCGGCTGGATCTGCGTTGGGGAAGCACGCCTGTCAGGCCATCCGCCGGCGCGCGAAACCCAAGGGCGGATCAGCGAAGCGCATCCGCCCTTCCCACAGGCTTGCTCACGTTAGCTGTGACAAGGTTTTTCTTGATCTCTCGGCGAACAGGTCGTGCACACGCCGCCTACTCACTCACTGGACAACTTGAACTCTCGTTCCAATCCATCATCGGGGCCGCAGAAAAGCGTTAGCCCGGCCCATCAGAGGTCTTCGAGGGGACACCATGAATGCTGCAGGCGCCGGCGCTCCCTGGTGAATGCGAAGAAGCAGCCGCCCTCACCAGGCTGGTCATAGGTTCGCTCGATCGCAACACCCAAATAGTGACAATACAGCAAAGTGCCGACGCCACCATGGCCGACGAAGAGGACGTCGCCCGGTTCATCTCGCGCCAGGACGTTTTCGACCTCGCGGACTATGCGCGACTGGGCGTCAATCGCCCGCTCCCAGCCCCGAACGCTCATTTGAGGTCTGGCAAAGAACTGATCGGCGACAGCCTGAAACTCGACCGGCATCAAGAAGCCGGTTGCCGACCGGTCATTCTCGTGCATCGCCTCCCGAACCTCTACGTCAACGTTCAGCTTGGCGGCAATGATCTCGGCGGTCTCGATCGCCTTCCGCTCGCCGCTGGAGACAATCTGCGTTGTGCGTGAGAGCTGCCGTGTGCTCGCGACTGCCTCCGCACGCGTTCTCCCCGTCTCACTCAGGCTCCAGGAAGGGACCGGAATTGCCGGATCAATCTTCACTTGAGGGTGAGTAAGATAGCGTACGAGGCCCATCATGATTGAGTGCTCACGCGATCAAGCCCGGTTGTTGCAAGTCAGCGCACGAGGCGGCCGAGGTTTCCCTAGCGCTCAAACATCGTTCGGCGTCGCCATCCGCAGCCCCGATGGGTCGAAGAAGTGCACGTCCCGAGCCGCAGCGGTGAGCGTGGCTCGCTCGCCGGGGGTCGGCGTCTGTCGCCCGCGGACTTCGGCGACGAACAGCCTACCATCGGCGCGGCGCAAATAGGCAAAAGAGGATTCGCCAAGCCGTTCGACGAGCTCGACAACACCTTCCACCGCGAGGGAACCGTCCTCTCCCTGGACGAGATGCTCCGGACGGATGCCGACCGTCAATGTGTCTCCGACCTTCAGAGCCTCCGCCGGCAGGTCGAGGCTGCGAAAGCCGGGTCCAGCCAGGCACGCGCGTCCGCCCTCGACACTCCTGACCTTCGCTTCGAAGAAATTCATCGCAGGCGAGCCGATGAAGCCGGCGACGAACAGATTGGCCGGCTCATAGTAGAGGTCGAGCGGCCTGCCGACCTGCTCGATGCAGCCCTTGTTCATCACGACGATGCGGTCAGCGAGCGTCATCGCCTCGACCTGGTCGTGCGTGACATAGACGATCGTCGATTTTAGCATTCTGTGCAGATTCGCGATCTCGACGCGTGTCGAGACGCGCAACGCCGCATCGAGGTTGGAGAGCGGCTCGTCGAACAGGAAAACAGCAGGCTCGCGCACGATCGCACGGCCGATCGCAACGCGCTGACGCTGGCCGCCGGAGAGATCGCGCGGATAGCGCTCGAGCAGCTCCTCGAGCCGCAGCATGCGGGCCGCCTCCGTGACGCGCCGCTCGCGCTCGGTCGGCGGCACTCCGGTGAACTTCAACCCGAACGTCATGTTCTTGCGCACATTCATGTGTGGATAGAGCGCGTAGGACTGGAACACCATCGCGATGCCGCGCTCGGCGGGCGCCAGCATGTTGACGAGCTTGCCGGCGATATGGATGTCGCCGCCCGATGCGCCATCGAGGCCGGCAATCATGCGCAGAAGCGTCGACTTGCCGCAGCCTGAAGGGCCGACGAGCACGACGAACTCACCGTCCTCGATGTTGAGGTTGATGTCGTTGAGCACCGTCGTCGCGCCATAACGCTTGTTGAGGTGCTCGATGCGCAGATTGGCCATTCTGACAACCTATTTTACTGCGCCGGAGGTGAGGCCTGCGATGAGTTGGCGCGAGAGGATCACGTAGATCACGACGACCGGCAGGATCGCCATCGACAGCGCGGCAAGCACGGAATTCCAGTCAGTGATGTACTGGCCAAGAAACTGCTGCACACCGAGTGTGACCGTATGCGTCGAGTCGCTCGACGTCAGGATCAGCGGAAACCAGAGGTCGTTCCAGATCGGCACGATAGTGAAGACGGCGACGGTCGCGATCGCCGGCCGCAGCAGCGGCGCGACCACCTCGAAAAAGATGCGGGTTTCCGGCACGCCGTCGCAGCGCGCGGCGTCGCGCAAGTCCTTGGGGATCTGCTGGGTGAACTCGCTCAATATGAAGATCGACATCGGCAGGCCTTGCGCGACATAGACGAGGATCAAGGCCGTCAGCGTGTCGTTGAGGCCCGTAGACCGCATCATGTTGAGGATTTCGACGGAGCCAAGCCGGATCGGCACCATGATGCCGATCGACAGGAACAGCGCCAGCGCCGTCGAACCGCGGAAGCGGTACTCGGTAAGCGCCCAAGCCGCCATCGCCCCGAACAGCAGGACGAGCGCCATGCTGACGAGGGTCACGATCAGCGAATTCGAATAGTACATGAGGATATGTGACGAGCGAAACACCTTCTCATAGCCGACCAGGCTGAAGGTTGACGCGTCCGGCGGCGCGAGCGGGCTGCCGAAGATGGCGCTGCGCACCTTGAACGAATTCATCACGACGAGCAGGATTGGACCTACCGCCAGAAGGCTGTAGGCAATCAGGACGAGATGGACACTGATGCTCCTGGCGCGCTGGTCCGTCGTCATGCCTCCCCCTCAGAAAGCGTAACGGCGGATGCGCCGCTGCACGAGGAAGAGATAGAGGCAGAGGCCGAGAAGGATGATGAAAAACATCACGGTCGCGACCGCGGCGCCCATCGTCGGATTGCCGAGTTGGAGCTGATTGCCGAAGAAAGTGCGGTAGAAAAACGTACCCAGGATGTCTGTGGCGAAATTCGGCCCCGCAAGCGCGCCCTTGATCGAATAGATCAGGTCGAAAGCGTTGAAGTTGGCGACGAAGGTCAAGACCGAGACCAGGCTGATCGTCGGCAAGACGAGCGGAAGCTTGATGTGGAGGAAGATGCGGAACTGTCCGAGCCCGTCGACGCGTGCCGCGTCGATCAACTCTTGGGGGATGTTGAGCAGCGCGGCGTAAATCAACATCATCGGGATGCCGACGAACTGCCAGACAGAAATGAGCGACAGGGTCACGAGCGCGCTCGATTCGAGCCCCAGCCAGGGGGCGAACAAGGAGCCAAGGCCCACGGCTTTCAGGGCGCCGGCAGCTACGCCCCAGAGCGGGGAAAGGATCAGGTTCCAGGAGAATCCGACGATGACCACCGAAAGCATCGTCGGCAGAAACATGACAGTGCGATAAAAGCTCTTGAGCCTCAGGCCCGGCAGGCTCAGCAATCCCGCGAGCGCGATACCGATCGGATTCTGCACACACATGTGCACGGCGAAGAATATCAGATTGTTGCCGAGGGCATTCCAGAACGGCTTCGACCACAGCGCATCACCGAGCAGCGTTTCGAAGTTGGCAAGCCCGACAAAATGCCGCGCTCCAGACGGATCGCTTGTATAGGTAGAGAGCGCCATCGTCGCGACGAGCGGATAGACAGAGAACAGGGTATAGATAGCGACCGCCGGCCCGAGAAAGAACAGCAGAAGGCCCGCGAGTTTTGCGCGAGGCATCTGGGCGGTGATGTTCGAGACCGATTCGGGCATGACGGGAAGAGGTGAAACCTACCGTGCGTTATCGTCCCTCCGTGCCTGCGGCTCGTGCCGCGAGGCAGCGGAGTATGCAGCGACTATCGAACAAGGAAAGTCTCTCTCTCCCCGCGAGAGCGGAGAGAGGGACTGGCTTCACTTGGCGGGCTTGTACCACTTGTCGAGGCCATCCTGCAGTTGTTTGCCGGCGGCATCAGGCGTCAGCTTGCCGTTGACGACCTGCGCCGACACGTTCCAAAGCTCGTTCTCCAGATTCGGCGTACCGCGCGACAGGATCTGATACGAGTTGCGGATCGTCGACTTGCAGCTTTGGCGCCATCCAACCATCGTCGCCGCGACGTCGTCCTCGACCTTCACGGGTGTCTTGGCGAGGGGAAAGAAGCCGGGAAGCGCGTTGGCGTAGATCGTTGCGAATTCCGGCGTCGTCAGCCATTCCAGGAACTTCTTCGCGTCTTCCTTGTTCTTCGACGCCGCGTTGACGCCCATCGCGATGTCGGTGTGATCTGAGATGTAGCAATCGGTCGTGCCGGCAGGCTGTGGCGGCGGAAACGCACCCATGGCGAATTTCGCCTGGCCGCGGAACGTCGAGATATCCCACGAGCCAGCCGCATAGATCGCGCCCTTGCCGAGCGAGAAGAGGTTCTGACTGTCGGCATAGGTCTGTGCCTGGAAGCCCGATCCGAGATAAGGCGCCCAGCCTGCGATCTCCTTGAATGCCGCGACGTATTGCGGATCGGTGAGCTTTTCCTTGCCCGCAATCAGATTGGCGCGGCCGGCCTCGCCCTTCCAATAGTCGGGGCCGACGTTCTGGAAGCCCATGGTCGCGGCCTCCCACTGGTCAGCCGTGCCCATCACCAGCGGGACATAGGTCCCGTCCTTCTTGAATTTCTCAAGCACGGCGTGGAATTCGTCGAGCGTCTTTGGCTCGGACACACCGACCTTGGCGAACGCTTCCTTGTTGTAGATAAATCCTGTGATGACAGAGGCGATCGGAACACAGAAGGTGGTTTTGCCGTCGTCGGTCTGCCACGCGGCCTTTGCGACATCAGAGAAATTGTCCATGCCGTTGAGGCCGTCAACCGCGTCAAGCTGATGCTTCTGATAGAGCGCGAGCGAGGCGTCGAACGGACGGCACGTGATGAGATCGCCGGCGGTGCCGCCATCGAGCCGCGCGTTGAGGGCGGCGTTGTATTCCTTGGGCGCCGAAGGTGCGAACTCGATCTTGATGTCGGGATAACGCTTGTTGAAGGCGGGAATGATTTTCGAGTTCCAGATGTCGGCGTCGTCGTTGCGCCAGCTCTCGATCTTCAGCGAGCCTGCCTGAGCCGCGCCAAGCCCCGCGAGCAGCGCCAACGCGGCAAGCTCAGCCCCCATTGCAGCCTTGAATGTCCGTCTCATGCTACGCTCCCTTGTTCGGGCCTTTGCCCTTGATCCCGTTGGCGCTGGCGCGTGCGCGGCTCAACGCCTCGTCTATCCGGCCTTCCGCAGCAGCGAGCCAGGTGACGGCTTCGCTCATGCTGGCGATACCGCAGGCAATCAGGATTGCCGGCTTGACCTCGCCGCTGGTCTCGCGCAGCGCCGCTTCCGCTTCGGCATCGCTGACGCCGGCGATTGTTGCGACGATCCCGCGCGCCCGCTCGCGCAATTTCGCATTGTCGGCCTTCAGATTGACCATCAGGCCCTGATGGATGTGACCAAGCTCGAACCCCATCAATGACGAGAGCATGCCGAGCGCGGCCTTTTGCGCAACTCCGGCGGCGAGCCGTGTCGAGCCGCGCAGCACCTCCTCTCCGCTCTCGAGCAAGATCGACGCGTCGGCACCGACGAGCAGGGGCGAGCCCGGACGATGCGCGATGCCGATCACGAAGGCGCCGCGGCGGCGCGCCTCTGCGGCGGCCGCGACTGTGAACGGCGTCGAGCCGCTCGCCGATACGACGATCACGGCATCACGAGAGAGATCGCCGAGCCCGGTCATCGCACGCTCGCCGGCTGCGGCATCGTCCTCCGCGGCTCCATCGATGCGGAACGGCTCGGTGGTCCCGCCAGGCAGGACAATCGCGATGCGCCTCTCATCGAGGCCGAACGTTCCGGGAAGCTCGGCTGCATCTTCGGCGGCGGCAAGACCGGAAGAGCCTGCGCCCGCATAGATCAGCCGTCCGCCTGCTCGCCAGATCACAGCGAGGCGAAGCGCGGCGGCGCGGATCTCTCCGGAGGCAGCCGCAACCGAAGCAATCGCGCGGTGGTAGGACTCGAGCATAGCCGCAGCGAACATCGCCTCATCACCCAACCCGACATCGCCGGTGCCATGCCACCTCACTCTATCCGCTCCCAAGTTCGGCAGTACCGGCATCGTGAATACCAATGGTAGATACCTCTTGTATTTCTTTTATCCGCGTGACATACCATTTGTCTAGAGGCGTTAAGAAATTTTTTAGGAGGCTCCTTGGCGATGGCCCAGTTCTTCCTCGGATTGGACGGCGGGGCGACCCGTTGCCGCGCGAGACTGCGGGATTCCTCGGGCCGCGAGCTCGGGCGCGGCCTCGGGCCGGCTTCGAACATCTATCTCGATTTCGACGAAGCCATGCTGGTCGTCCGTGAAACGATCGAGTCCGCGATCGCGGCCCGCGCCCCCAGGCAGGAGATCGCAGTCGGCCTTAGCCTCGCCGGACTTTCGGACGACAAGGAAGCAGAGCGCGTCTCCGCCGCCCTGCCCGGCTTTGCGCGCATCGTCGCCGTCAATGATGCTGTTGCCGCCTGCGTCGGTGCCAATGGCCTCGGCGACGGCGGCCTGATCATCGCGGGCACGGGCTCGGCGGGCATCGCTCGCGTGGGAGCTCGAACGACGATCATCGGCGGACGCGGCTTCTGGCTTGGTGACGACGGATCAGCTGCACGTCTTGGCGAGTCGGCGTTGCGCGCGACGCTGCGTGCGATTGATGGCCTCGAGCCGATGAGCGGCCTGGCGCAAGCGCTCGGGCGCCATTTCGATGGCGATCCATTGCGGATGAGCCGCTGGGCAGCGGACGCGAAGCCCGGCGACTACGGCGCCTTCGCACCAGAGATCCTGGACATCGCCAGATCAGGAGATTTGCGCGCGCGCGAAATTGTCGGCGAAGCAGCCAGCTCGATAGCTGCGCTTGCGAACGCGCTGAATGCGCTTGGCGCCGAACGCATTGCGCTTGCCGGCGGCTTCGGTGAGCCCTTACGCCCATTTTTGCTGCCTGATGTGGCCAAGCGCCTCGCCCCGCCACGGTGCGACGCAGTCGACGGCGCAATCCTGCTCGCCGGCGGAACGCTCGCGGAGGACGCGGCATGTCCCTGACGGTCGAAACGGCGCCGGGCCAAAAGCTCTATCTTGCCGTGGTCGACGCGCTTCGGCGCGAGATCGAGACCGGACGTTTCGCGGAGACGCAACTGCTTCCGGCCGAGCGGGTACTGTGCGAGCTGCTCGACATATCGCGCACCACGCTGCGCAAGGCGATCGCTGATCTGATCGCCGAAGGCGTGCTGTTTCACCGCCATGGCGCCGGTACCTTCATCCATCGCGCAACGCCGCGCGTCGAACAGCCCTCCTCGCGCCTGACAAGCTTCACGGAAGACATGCGGCTTCGCGGATTGGACGCGAGCTCGCGCGAGCTCGAGCGCGGCGTGTTTCTGCCGACGCCGGAAGAGGCGATGATGCTCGGCGTACGGCCGAACGATCGCGTATTCCGGCTCGGCCGACTGCGCCTGGCCGACGGTTCGCCCATGGCAATCGAGCGCGCCGCCGTGCCGATACGCTATCTGCCGGAACAGGATTCGGTCGGTAGCTCGCTTTACGAAGCCCTCTCCGCACGCGGCTTCAAGCCGACCCGCGGCCTGCAGCGCTTGCGTGCGACCCTCCTCGATCATGCGGATGCTGAACTGCTCGGCGTGGCGCCAGACAGCCCGGCGCTCTACATCCAGCGCATCGCCTACCTCGCCGACGGAGCCTGCGTGGAGTTCACGAAATCCTGGTACCGTGCCGACGCCTATGATTTCGTCTCCGAGCTCACGCTGTCGCCCCCGGTCCGAAAGATGCACCGATGACGACACACATGCTTCAGGAGATCGGCGAGGCAGGCGAAGCGGCTGCGCGCCAGCTCGGTCAGAATGCCGAACGGCTCGCTGAACTCGGAGCGCGTCTGCGGGCCCTCGATCCGCCGCTCGTCGCAACCATCGGCCGTGGTTCGTCGGATTGCTGCGCGCTCTATCTGAAATATCTCGTCGAGATTGTTTCGGGGGTGCCTTGTGCCTCCATAGGTCCCTCGATTGCGACGCTCTATCGGACACCGATGCGGCTCGAAGGCAGCGTTTCCGTCGCGATCTCGCAATCGGGACGCAGCCCGGATATCGTGGAAATGCAACGTGCCGCACGACGCGGCGGTGCGCTGGCCGTCGCAATGGTCAACGACGTGGCCTCGCCACTCGCGCAAGAGGCCGAAATCCTGCTGCCGCTGTGCGCCGGCACGGAACGTTCCGTCGCCGCGACCAAATCGATGGTGGCCGGTCTCGTCGCGGGGGCGAGCCTCGTCGCGGCCTGGCGCGAAGATCGGCAGCTCGCAGACGCCCTCGCCGGCCTGCCGGACGTCCTGCGCGCCCAGGCAGCACCGCCGCCGGCGACGATACTAGAGCGACTTGCAAATGCGCGCAGCGCTTTCGTGCTCGGCCGCGGCGCGACGCTTGCGATCGCCGCGGAAGCGGCACTCAAGCTCAAGGAAACCTGCGCGATTCACGCCGAGGCCTATTCCGCGGCCGAGGTGCTGCATGGCCCGGCCGAACTTGTGGCCTCCGGCTTTCCCGTCATCGCCTTCGTGCCGTCCGACGCAGCGCGCGAAGGCATGCTGCCAACGCTTGCGGCGCTGGCCAGTGCCGGCGCGACGGTGATTACAATCGAGGCTGGAGGCTCCGACGAGACGGATCGTCTCGCGACGGCAAAAACCGAGGCGACGCTGCTGGAGCCCATCGTCATGATCCACCGCTTCTACAGGCTTGCCGAAGCGCTTGCGCTCCGGCTCGGGCGCGATCCCGACCGCCCGCGCAACCTGCGCAAGGTGACGGAGACCATTTGATGATCGTTTTGACCGGCGCACGGATTTTCGATGGCGAGCGTTTTTTCAATGACCACGCGGTCGTCGTCGAAGCCGACCGCATCGCCGCAATCCTCCCTTACTCCGAGAGACCGCATGGCGCGGCACGCGATCTCGGCGGCGGGCTGCTCGCGCCCGGCTACATCGATGTGCAGGTCAATGGCGGCGGCGGCGTCCTGTTCAACGACGACCCGACGCCCGAAGGCATCGCCCGCATCGCCGCAGCGCATCGCAAGCACGGCACCGTCGGGCTGCTGCCGACGCTGGTGACTGACACGCCGCAGCTGACGGCGGCGGCAATAGCTGCGACGCACGAGGCGCGCCACCTGACGCCTGCGGCACTCGGCATCCATCTGGAAGGACCCTTCCTGGATCCTGCTCGCAAGGGCGCGCATGAGCTCAGATATATCCGCAACCTCGAACCCGGCGACATCACGACGATCGTCGAGGCAAAGTGCGGCGCCGTCATGCTGACGCTCGCGCCCAATCGGGTTCACGCGGAGAGCATCGCCGAACTTGCGCAGCATGGCGTACTCGTCTCGCTCGGCCACTCCGATGCGAGCTACGCGGAGGCCTGCGCGGCCGTCAAAGCAGGCGCACGCGCGTTCACCCATCTCTTCAATGCGATGAGTGCGCCCGCCGGACGCGAGCCAGGCATGGTTGGCGCAGCGCTCGATCTCGACGAGGCTTTCGTTGGAATCATCGCGGACGGTCATCATGTCCACGAGGCGAACTTGCGTATCGCCTTCGCCGCCAAGCCGCATGACCGCTTCATGCTGATTACAGACGCGATGCCGCCGGCGGCCGGCGGACCCGACCAGTTCGATCTGCAGGGCCGCCACGTGATTAGTGCAGAAGGCTGCCTGCGGCTCGAGGATGGAACGCTCGCGGGCTCGGTTCTGACCATGGACGAAGCCGTACGATACGCCGTCAAGGTGACGCGGCTCGAACTCGGCGACGCACTCGCGATGGCCTCGCGCGTTCCGGCGACGTTTTTGCGACGCGAGACGGAGCTCGGCCTCATCGCACCCGGATATCTGGCGAGCCTCATACATCTCGACGACGATCTGCGCGTGCTCGAAACCTGGATCGAGGGCCGCCCCGCCGCCGAAGGATCCTGATGTGCGACTCTGCGGGCGATGGCCAAGTTTGGCACTTGCCTGACTATCGATGCGCCGGGCGAAGGCCCTCACCTACACAATTCCCGCCGACGTCCCGGCGATGGCGGGACGCTCCTTGGTCTTTTGCGCCCGATAGCCGGATGCACGATAGGCCGCGATCGGCGCGATCGCTCCGCCGGCGCGGAGGCGGGCCATGGCCAGCAGCGATGAGACGTCGGTCGTGAAGGCACGTTTCAATTCGAGATGGGCGCCGAGCGCATCATTCGCTTCTTGCGCGGTCTCGAGGGCCACGCGATCGACGATCAGGGCCTGCGCATAGGCGCGCTGCAACTCGATCGCCGACTGCATCAAACTCTCGATTGGATCGGTCACATTATGCGACTGGTCAATCATATAAGCGGGCGCAAAACCTTCCGCCTTGCGTCGCTCGGCGTCGATCAGCTCGTTGAAGACGAGAAACAGCCGGAACGGCTCGACCGAGCCGGCGTCGAGGTCATCATCACCATATTTCGAATCATTGAAATGGAAGCCCGCGAGCTTTCCGAAGCGAACGAGCCGGGCGACGATCTGCTCGATATTCACGTTCGGCGCATGGTGGCCGAGGTCGACGAGGCAATGCGCCTTGGGCCCGAGCTCCTGCGCGACGGCGAAACTCGTGCCCCAATCCGAGATCACGGTCGAGTAGAACGCCGGCTCGTAGAGCTTGTGCTCGAGGAACACCCGCCAGTCGGCAGGCAGTGCCGCGACGATCTCGCGCATCGCGTCGACATAGCGATCGAGCGCCTTGCTCAGATTCGATTGGCCGGCAAAGTTCGAGCCGTCCGCGATCCAGACGGTCAACGCTTTCGAGCCGAGCTTGCGGCCGATCTCGATGCACTCGATATTGTGCGCGACCGCCTGAGCGCGCACGCGCGCATCGGTATGCGACAGCGAACCGAACTTGTATGAAAGCTCCTGCGCCGGCTGATCCTGGAACGTGTTGGAATTGACCGCGTCGAAGGCCAGGCCGCGCGTCGCGGCCTGCTCGCGCAAGGCGGCATAGTCATCGACCTTGTCCCAGGGAATGTGCGGCGAGATCGTCGGGGTTGCCCGCGCCAAGCGCTGGATCACGGCGCAATCGTCGATCTTCTCGAAGACATTGCGCGGCTCACCCGGCCCCGGGAAGCGGGCAAATCGCGTGCCTCCTGTGCCGACGCCCCAAGTCGGAATGGCGACGCCGAAGGCCATGACCTTCTGCACCAGGGCTTCCGCGCCGATGCCGTGCCGCGCCAGCGCGCGCGTCAGGGCATCGTAATCTTCAGTGGTCGCTTCTTCGAGCTGCGCGTTGTGGTCGGCGATGAAATCCGGGCTGATCGAGAACGGCGTGCTCATCGCGTGAAGGCCTGGGCGTTACCGGCGTCGATATTGAGGATGTTGCCGGTCGATTTGGCCGAAAGATCGGACGCGAAGAAGTAGACACCCTCGGCGATATCTTCGGGGAACACCGATAATTTGAGCAGCGAGCGCTGGCGGTAGACTTCCTCGAGCTGGTCTTCCGCAACCTTGTTGGACGCCGCCCGCTGCTGCCGCCACTCGCCTTCCCAGATCTTCGAACCGCGCAGCACCGCGTCGGGATTGACCGTGTTGACGCGGATGCCATGCGCCGCGCCTTCCAACGCCAGGCAGCGGGCCAGATGGATCTCCGACGCCTTGGCGGCGCAATAGGCCGAAGCGCCGGCCGAAGCGGCAAGACCGTTCTTCGAGGCAACGAAGATGATGGCGCCGCCGACGTTTTGACGCTGCATCAGCCGGAATGCCTCGCGCGAGACAAGGAAATAGCCTGTAGCGAGAATATCCATGTTCTTCTGCCAGAGCCCAATACTCGTGTCTTCGACAGGCGAAGCCGAGGCGATCCCGGCATTCGAGACGACGATGTCGACGCCGCCAAAGGCGCGCGCAGCCTCCTCGAACGAAGCGACCACCGCCCCCTCATCGGTCACATCAAGCTTCACGCCGATCGCCGCGTCGCGGCCATGGCGTTTCGTGATCGCCGCAACGCGCTCGTTCAGCGACGTCTCGTCGATATCGGCAATGACGAGGCAAGCGCCTTCACCGAGCAGCCGCTGCGCGGTCGCCCCGCCAATGCCGCCGGCACCGCCGGTCACATAGGCGATCCGCCCGGCGAGCGATTTCGGCTTGGGCATGCGCTGGAGCTTGGCTTCTTCCAGCAGCCAGTATTCGATATTGAAGGCCTCTTGCTCGGCAAGGCCGACATAGCCGCTGACGCCCGAGGCGCCACGCATGACGTTGATCGCGTTGACATAGAATTCGGCCGCAACGCGCGCCGTTGCCTTGTCCTTGGCAAACGTGAACATGCCGATTCCCGGAACGAGATACACGACCGCATTGCGATCGCGCATGGCCGGCGAGTCCGGGTGTTTGCAGCGCTCATAGTAGGCGGCGTAATCGCGTCGGTAAGCGGCGAGACCGCCGTCGAGGTCGGCGATCACCTCGTCGAGATTGTCCCGCACGGGGTCGTAGGGCAACAGCAATGGCCGGATCTTGGTGCGAAGAAAGTGATCCGGACAGGAGGTGCCGAGCGGCGCGAGCTTCGTCAGCGCACTGGAATTGACGAACTCCAGCACTTCCGGGGCGTCAGTGAAATGGCCGATCTTGCGCTCGTCGGTGGAGATCTTGCCGCGGATCAGCGGCATCAGCCTGGCCGCGATCGCCCGTCTCTTTTCCGGCGAGGCTGTTTCGACCTTGGCGCCGCCGAAGGCCGGCTTCTGCTCATGCGCCGCAAGCCAATCGGCAGCCTGCTGGATCACGCGCAAAGTCATCTCGTAGCAAGCTTTCGACGTGTCGGCCCAGGTGAAAAGCCCGTGGCCGCCGAGGACCACGCCGACATAGTCGGGATGACGCGCGGCCATCTCCCCGAGTTTCAGGCCGAGATCGAAACCCGGCCGTTGCCACGGCAAGAACCCGAGCCTGCCGCCGAAAACCTCGCGGGTCAGACGCTCGGCGTCGACTGAGGCGGCAATGGCGATGACCGCGTCGGCATGGACATGATCCACATGCCGGTGCGGCACGAAGGCGTGCAAGGGCGTGTCGATCGAAGTTGCGCGCGGATTGAGATCGAAGGTGCAGTGATTGAACAAGGCGACCATCTCGTCCTCATTGGCGAGGCCGCGATAGAGGCCTTTCAGGCTCTCGAGCTTGTCGAGATACAGCGTCGAAAAGCCGTCGCGCTTCATCGAGCCGAGGTCGCCGCCTGACCCCTTGACCCAGAGCACGCGTACGTACTCGCGCGTCAGCGGATCCTTCATCTCGATCTTGGCTGAGGTGTTGCCGCCGCCGAAATTGGTAATGCGCAGATCGGCCCCGAGCAGGTTCGAGCGGTACAGCAATTGACCTGCTTCATCGAGCCCGGCGGCAAGCGCGTCGTCCCATAGGTTTGGCAGGGGCGTGGCCGCGACCTCGCTCATTGGGCATTCTCCCTGTTCTTGATCTCTTGGCAGCTTAGGCCACCGATTCAATCAAGGTCAATCACCGACACTCAACACCGCGACGCGATATGATTGATGCAGCGCGATATTGAGCGAATTTGGCGGTTTGCAGTTGACCGCTCGTCGAGAGCGTGAGCTATTTACAGACAAAAGGGAGGGCGACGTGCACGAGCGGGAACGCTGGCAGGTCATCAAGGCACTCTTGCGGGAGCGGTCGCTGGTGCGCATCGCCGATGCTTGTCGCGCGACCGGCGTCTCCGAAGCCTCGATACGACGCGATTTCGCCAGGCTCGCCGCGCAAGGACTCGCGATCAGGGTGCATGGCGGACTCGAAGCCCTGCCCGACACCGTCAACGCACCGGGCGACGTCGTCTCGCTTGCCACCCGCTCCTTCGACGTCAGCCAGACGCTCAATAGAAATGCCAAGCGCGCCATTGCGAAAGCGGCGGTCGCCCTCTGCACCGATGGCGAGACGATCATCATCAACGGCGGCACGACCACCTATCAGATGGGCGAATACCTGCGCGAGCGCCGTCTGAAGGTATTGACCAATTCCTATCTGCTCGCCGACGCGCTGATCCACACGTCGAAATGCCGCGTCGCCTTGCCGGGTGGCGAGGTCTATCGCGAGCAGAGCATGATCGTCTCCCCGTTTGAAGAGGATGCGATCCAGCACTATTCGGCGACGCGGATGTTCATGAGTGCGATCTCGATCGGACCGCTCGGCGTGATCGAGGGCGATCCCCTGCTTGCCCGCGCCGAATCCAAACTGCTGAAGCGTGCCGACAAGCTGATCGTGCTGGCCGATTCTTCGAAATTCGTCTCGCGCGGCAGCCTTGTCGTCTGCCCGCTCTCGCGCATCGATACGCTGATCACCGATTCCGATGCGCCGAGCGACGCACTCGACATGCTACGCGGGCACGGTGTCCGCGTCGTTGTCGTGGATGCAGGCGCTCAAACCAATGCGGCGGCGTGACCATGACAACCGACCCGCACAGTGAAACCCCTGCGGCGCCGCTTCTATCGGTGCGCGCGATCGAGAAGTCCTTCCCAGGCGTGCGGGCGCTGTCCGGCGTCTCGTTCGACGCAGCCAGGGGCGAAGTCCACGCCTTGCTCGGCGAGAACGGCGCCGGCAAGTCGACGCTGATCAAGATCGTGTCCGGCGTGTTCCAGCCAGACCGCGGCGACGTGCTCGTGGACGGCAGGCAGGTCGACCTCGCGCGGCCGGACGATGCAAGGCGCGCCGGCATCGCTACGATCTATCAAGAGCTGCTGTTGTTTCCGGAGCTCGCTGTCGCAGAGAATATTTTCATGGGCCATGCGCCGCGCGCCGGCCTCGGTCGGATCGACTGGCGGGCGATGCACGAGAAGACGAATGCGCTGCTCGCTTCGCTCGAGATTCACGACCTGCAGGCCGACCGAATCGTCGGTTCCCTCAGCGTCGGCAACCGCCAGCGCGTCGAAATCCTGCGTGCGTTATCACAGGACGCGCGCATCCTGATCATGGACGAGCCGACCGCGGCCCTGACCGAGTACGACGTGACGCGCCTGTTCGACATCGTGCGCAAGCTGAAAACCCGCGGCGTCGCCGTAATCTATATCAGCCATCGGCTCGACGAGATTTTCGCGATTGCCGATCGCGTCACCGTGCTGCGCGATGGCACGCACGTCGCGACCAAGCGCGTCGCCGAGACGGACGCGGCCGAGCTCGTGCAATTGATGGTCGGCCGCAGGATCGAGAGTCTGTTCCCGAAGATCACGGTTCCGATCGGCAAGCCGGTGCTGGAGGTGAAGGACCTCGAGCGACGGCCGCTGACGAGGAGCATCTCGCTCACGGTGCGCGCCGGCGAGATCGTCGGCCTTGCCGGTCTCGTCGGCTCGGGTCGCAGCGAGCTGGCGCAAACTATTTTCGGCGTCACTCCGGCCGATAACGGCGAAATCCGGATCGCCGGACAGAAGGTCGACATCCGCTCGCCGGCACAGGCACGGTCTTTGGGCGTCGCCTATGTTCCCGAGGACCGCGGCACGCAGGGCCTGGTGCGGCCGATGACGGTGCGCGAGAACTTCAGCCTCGCCGCGCTTGGCAAGGTCGCATTCGGCGGCTTCATCGATCGCGGTGCCGAGCGCAAGCTTGCCGGCGACGGCATCAAGCGCTTTGCGGTCAAGACGAGCTCGCTCGAGCAGATCGCGGGCAAGCTTTCCGGCGGCAATCAGCAGAAGATCGTGCTCGGCAAATGGCTCGCCAACGGGCCGAAGCTATTGATCCTCGACGAACCGACGCGCGGCATCGACGTGGGCGCCAAGGCGGAGATCCATCGGCTGATGGGCGAACTTGCGGCCCAAGGGCTCGCCATCCTGATGATTTCGAGCGAGCTGCCAGAGGTGCTCGGCATGAGCGACCGCGTGCTCGTGATGCGCGAAGGCCGTATCGTTGCTGAATTCTCGCGCCAAGAAGCTACCCAGGAGTCGATCGGCGCAGCAATGATGGGTAGCCATGAAAACGCGGAGAAAGCGGCATGACGGCAGTGACCTTAACCGGCGCCGAGGCCGATCCGCGGCGGTGGCTGAAGGCGCTTGCCTCGCAGGAGGCCCTGCTCGCGATCGCGGTGATCGGCCTCGCCATTGCCGTCGGCCTTTACAATCCGCGCTTTCTGGCGGCACGCAATCTTTCCGACGTTCTGCTCGGCAACGCCTATATCGCAGTCGCGGCTGTCGGCATGTCGATGGTGATCGTGTCCGGCAACATCGATATTTCCGTTGGCGCGCTGATCGGCGTCCTGGCGACGATCAGCGGCACCCTGGCGGTGAACGGCGCGCCGATTGTGGTCGCCTGGCTGGCGGCGCTCGTTGCCGGCGTCGTCGTGATGGCCTTGCAGGGCGTCATCATCGCCTATCTCCGCATTCCGGCGATCGTGGTTACGCTCGGCATGTTGTCGATCCTCAAGGGCGGCCTGATCAGCGTCACGGGAGGCAAATGGATCACCGACCTGCCCGACAGTTTCCATCTCGCCGACATCGAACTCTTCGGTGTGCTGCCGTTTCCGGTTTTTCTCATGATCCTGGTGACGATCCTCGCAGCGTTGTGGATGCGCTATTCGGCCTCGGGTCGCGCTATCTACGCCGTCGGCGGCAACGCCGAAGCGGCGCGGCTCTGCGGCATGTCGCAGCCGCGCACGATCGTAATGGTCTTCGCGCTGCACGGCCTGTTCGCCGGGGCAGCCGCCCTGCTCTACGCGACGCAGCTCCGCGTCATCCAGTCGACCGTGCCGCCCAATCTCGAGCTGACGATCATCACCGCGTCGGTCGTTGGAGGAGTCAGCATTCTTGGGGGTGTCGGCACAGTGGTCGGCTCGACTCTTGCCGCCGTACTGATCGCCGAGATCGCCAGTGCGCTGGTCTTCATCGACATCTCGCCCTACTGGATCCGCGCGGTCCAGGGCGTGCTCATCCTCGTGACCGTGATCGCCGACATTCTGCGGCGCCGGCGCATGGCCGGAGCATGAGCGCCATGAGCGAAATCCCTCTTCCCCAGGCCGCCAAGCGCGTCGTGCCCTGGTGGCTGCTGCGTCACGAGACCATGCTCGCAGCGATCCTTCTCGTTGCGTTGATCGTACTTGGCGCCTTGAATAATCGGTTCCTCACGCTCGACAATCTGCTCAATCAAGGCAGGCTGACGACCGAGGTCGGGCTCATCGCGCTGCCGATGACCTTCATCATCATTACCGGCGGCATCGATCTCTCGGTCGGCTCGATCGTCGGGCTCTGCGCGATCCTGCTCGGCTATTCCTGGAAGAATCTCGGCTTTCCCCTGCCGCTGGCGATTGGCTTCTCGTTGCTCGTCGGTGCCGCGGCGGGCTTTTTCAACGGGATCGTCATCACCAGGGTGAAAGTGCCACCGCTGATCATGACGATCGCGACGCTCGCGCTCTACCGCGGGCTCGCCGAGGGGATCAGCCAGGCGCGTTCGGTGCGCGGCTATCCGGAATGGTTCTACTTCATCGGACAGGAAAACCTCTTCGGCGGGCCGGCGCAGCTCTGGCTCTTCCTGATCGCGATCGTGGTCTCGGCAATCGTTCTCGACCGCACCATTTTCGGTCGGACGCTCTATGCGATCGGCAACAACGAGACCGCCGCGCGCTTTTCCAGCTTGCCGGTCGATCGCGTGAAACTGATCATCTACACGCTATCGGGCTTGATGGCCGGCCTTTCTGCTTGTGTTCTCGTCTCGCGCGTGACCACGACCCGCTCGGACATGGGAATCGGCTACGAGCTCGACGTGATCGCGGCGGTGGTGCTCGGCGGCACCAGCATATTCGGTGGCGTCGGCACGATCTGGGGCACAGTGATCGGCCTGGCGATGATCCAGCTCCTGAAGAACGGGCTGGCCCTGACCGGCGTCAAGGGCGACGCGACGATCGTGGTCATCGGCGCGGTGCTCATCCTTTCAACTCTTGTGGCGAGTTCTCTCCAGCGGCGCCGCGACGGCGTTTGATGGAGTGTCTGACTGCGAATAAGCGGCTTTCAACATGGGAGGAAAACACAATGAAACTCGGATTAGCTGCTGCATTCCTCAGCGCGACGCTGCTGGCCGGAACGGCCTCGGCTGCGGACAAGAGATGGGACGGCGCGGACGACCTGCCGGTCAATCCGCTTGCCTGTTCGGCTGGCGAGGCCAACGCCGCACCCGCGGCCAGGCCCTATGACGGCGGCCGGCCGACAAACGCGGCCGACAAGACCGGCAAACCGATCACGCTGGTCGACGTGCCGAAGCTGATCGGCATCGGTTATTTCAACGCGACCACGAAAGGCATGCAGGACGCCGCCAAAGCGCTCGGCAATGTCACGGTGAAGACCGACGGCCCGACCGAGGCCAAGATCGACGAGCAGATCAAGTTCATCGACAATTACATTACCAGCGGCGTCGACGGCATTCTCTTCGCCGCCAACGATCCGGTGGCGATCGCGCCGGTGCTGAAGAAGGCGCTGTCGAAGGGCATCCATGTCGTTGGCTATGACGCCAATTCGACGCCGGATGCGCGCGAATGGTTCGTCAATCAGGCCGAGTTCAACGGCATCGCCAAGGCGATGATGGACTCGATGGCCAAGGAGGCCGGCGAGGACAAGAGCTTTGCGATCGTCACGTCGACCTTCACGACGCCGAACCAGGCACGCTGGATCGCCGAAATGTGGGCGTATGCGCAGAAGTGCCATCCCAAGCTGAAATGGCTGGAAACGGTCGAGGCGCAGGAGGACAACAATCTGTCTTTCAACCAGGCGACGACGCTCATCAACAAGCATGGCGACAAGCTGGCTGGCCTGTTCGGCATGACCTCGGTCGCGACGCCCGCTTCGGCGGAAGCCGTGACCAAGGCCAAGCTCTGCGGCAAGGTGGCGGTCGTCGGCCTCGCCACACCCAACGCGATGAAGCCGTATGTCAATGCGGACTGCGTCAAGTCGGTCGTGCTGTGGAATCCGGTCGATCTCGGCTATGCCGCGATCTACGTGATGCGTGCCGTGGTCGACGGCAAGCTGAAGCCTGGCGCGACGTCGGTGGAGGCCGGCAAGCTCGGCCAGCTGAACGTGGTCAATGGCAGCGAAGTACTGCTCGGGTCGCCCTTCATCTTCACGAAGCAGAACATCAAGGATTTCGATTTCTGATTTGAACCTGTCGCCCGGCTGCGGAGCGCGGCCGGGCGACGCATTCTTGCCTTCGTGGTCATGGCCACGACAAGCCGGCCATGGCGCTCGTGACGTTGCCTGTTGAGATGTAGCTTGACGATGAGCCAGACAGTAGCGGTGCTCGACATCGGCAAGACAAATGTAAAACTTGCCCTGTTCGACGAAGGCCGACTTCTCTGGGAAAGGTCGGCGCCCAACTGCATTCGGCCGGGCCCGCCCTATCCGCACGAAGATGTCGAGAGCGCGTGGACCTTCTTCCTCGATGCGCTTCGCGAGGCCGCACGCACGCATCAGATCAGTGCGATCGTTCCGACCGCGCATGGCGCAGCCGGCGCTTTGATCGGTGAGAACGAGCTCGCCGCTCCGGTCATGGACTACGAATTCACGGGCGTAGACGTGATCGAGGCCGATTATGCCAGGCGGCGGCCGCCCTTTTCGGAGAGCCTGTCGCCGAACCTGCCGGCCGGCCTCAATCTTGGTCGGCAGCTCGCCTATCAGAAGTGGCGCTGTCCGGACCTCTTCGCCAAGGCGAGGTATTTCGTTGGCTATCCGCAATATTGGACCTGGCGCCTGAGCGGCGTCGCTGTCTCGGAAGTCACCACGCTCGCAGCCCATACCGATCTCTGGGCGCCGCGGCAGGGGCAGGTCTCAAGCCTCGCCAAAGCTCTCGGCATCGACCACTTGCTGCCGCCACTGCGCCGCGCCTTCGATCCGCTCGGTCCGATCAAACCCGAGATCGCCGCCGCCTGTGGGCTCGCGCCTGAAACGCCAGTCTTTTGCGGTATCCACGATTCCAACGCTTCACTTCTGCCCTATCTCGTCTCGCGCCAGGCGCCGTTCACAGTGCTGTCGACCGGCACCTGGGTGATCCTGATGTGCGTGGGCCTTTCGCTCGATCAGCTCGATCCTCACGACGACACGCTTGCCAACGTCGACGCGCTGGGCCGCCCCATCGCCTGCGGACGGTTCATGGGCGGACGCGAATACGCCGTCATCGCGGGCGGTGGTGGCAACCCGGCTCTCGACGCGATCGAGCGCGTCATCGGCGCTGGCGCCATTGCTCTACCCTGCTTCTCGGGCCAAGGCGGGCCTTATGCGACGACCGAAGGCGTGATCCGCGGCAAAGTTTCAGCGCGTGATCGGACCGCGCTTGCGACTCTCTATTGCGCCCTGGTGAGCGATTTGATGCTGACGCGCATGGGAGCCACCCGCGGCGATCTCATCATCGAAGGGAGCTTCGCCGGCAACCTTTCCTTCTGTCAGACGCTCGGCGCGTTACGGACGACGCAGCGCGTCTTTGCGGCGGAAGACACCGCAGGCACGGCCCGCGGTGCCGCAATGCTCGTGCATTGGCCCCCCTCTTACCATATCGCGGAGCCGGCCCCCGTCGATCCGATTTCGATTCCCGGCCTTGACTCTTATCGCAAGGCCTGGACGGCAGCAGTCGACATGATCGCTCGGTGAGCCTGACGCCGAGCGGGTGGATCACCTGACCATCCTGATCGCCAAAACTTGCTGCTTGCGGTTCGCACCATGTCAGTCACAGCGGGGCACGCAAACCCCGCGTGGGACGGCGCTAACAGACAAGCGCTCGAGCTGCATGAGAACGGCACCTACGTGCGGTTGTTAGCACCAGGCGTTAGTAAAGCAACATCACCGACATCCACGCAGCCAGCGACGTGCAAAGACCAATTCCGAGATAAGGCAATACAAGGCGCATCGGCTTTCCCCTCCGAAACGCGAAATATGGATCAGTATCGCATGCCGTTCGGCCGACCACTACGAATCTAGGGTTGCACCTCGGTGCTTGGGTACTCGCTCAAGCGCGCGCTATTCCGGATCAGGAACATTGAACCTTCCATCAGTCCATGTAGACTGATCTTTACCGGGGTTTTGCATCATCCCCCCTGGGGCTGGTAAGCCGCCGCCCGCGAGCCATTTAAGCGGGCGGCGTTTTTGCTTCTGAAAAACGAAAGGCTGCCCCCCACCAAGTTCGTTTGCACCGAATGGGTCATTCTCTTGTCGTCGCCCTGGAGGAGAACGACCGCGTGATCGATCACGGTTCCGAGCGGATCCTTGATCACTGCGCCCGCCGACAGCAGGCGACCATGGTCTTGCCACGGCGTTCGCCCCTATTCGACCGTCACCGATTTGGCCAGATTTCGCGGCTGGTCCACATCGGTGCCCATGATCACAGCCGTATGATAAGCGAGCAACTGGATCGGAACGGCATAGACTATCGGCGCGAAGGTCGGTGCCATGTCAGGCAGCAATACTGTGACCAAGGGGTCGACGGCTGCTTCCGCCGCACCTTTGGCATCCGTGATCAGAATGATCTTGCCGCCGCGCGCTACGACCTCTTGCATGTTCGACACGGTCTTTTCGAACACGCCGTCGAACGGCGCGATAACCACGACGGGCATGTCCTCATCGATCAGAGCGATCGGGCCATGCTTGAGTTCGCCTGCGGCATAGCCCTCGGCATGGATATAGGAGATTTCCTTCAGCTTCAGCGCGCCTTCCAGCGCGAGCGGATAGCTGGTGCCGCGCCCCAGATAAAGGACGTCACGCGATTTTGCGATATAGCGAGCCAGCTTCTCGATCTGCGGCTCGCTGGCAAGAGCGGCAGCCATCAACCGCGGAACTTCAATCAGCCCCCTGACGAGCTTTTTCTCCTCGCTCACGCAGATCTCGCCACGCGCTGCTCCCGCGGCGATCGCGAAGGCGGCGAGCGTCATCAACTGGCAGGTGAAGGCTTTAGTGGAGGCAACGCCGATTTCCGGGCCGGCCAGGGTCGGCAGCACCGTTTCACTTTCGCGCGCAATGGTCGAGGTCGGCACGTTCACGACAGAGACGGTGTGAGCCCCCTTCTCCTTGGCGTAGCGAAGTGCAGCCAGCGTGTCGGCGGTTTCGCCCGATTGCGAGATGAAGACCGCGAGGTCGCCCTTGCAGAGTGGCGCTTCGCGATAGCGGAATTCGGAGGCGATATCGACATCAACAGGGATATGTGCAAGCCGTTCGAACCAATACTTTGCGATCGCCCCGGCATAACTTGCGGTGCCGCAGGCCGTGATCGTAACACGCCTGACGTCGCTGAAATCGAACGGCAGCTTGATCGGCAGCGCCGCCCGCTCGGCTCTCATATCCACATAGTGGGCGAGTGTGCGCCCGACGACGTCCGGCTGTTCGCAAATCTCCTTGGCCATGAAATGGCGATAGTTGGCCTTGTCGGCGACGAACGACGCCCCACCCGATTCGAGCACCTCGCGCGTAACGACCGCGCCATCCGCGTCCCGGATCACCCCTCTCTCGCGCGACAGCACCACCCAGTCACCGTCTTCCAGATAGCTGATGCCCTGGGCAAACGGAGCGAGGGCAATCGCATCAGAACCGAGATAGTTCTCGCCGTTGCCATAACCAACCGCTAGCGGCGACCCCCTGCGCGCTCCGATCAGAAGATCGCGATATCCCTTGAAAAGAAACACCAGCGCAAAGGCGCCGCGCAGCTGCGGCAACGACGCCTTAACGGCTTCCTGAGGCGAATAGCCCATCAGCAAGTAGGAATGAACGAGGTGTACGACGACTTCGCTATCTGTGTCGCTCGCGAATTTCGCGCCCTTCGCTTCGAGCGCTTGGCGCAATTTCCGAAAGTTCTCGATGATGCCGTTATGAACCACCGCAACGCGTTCGGTCGCGTGTGGATGCGCATTGTACTCTGTCGGCTTGCCATGCGTAGCCCAGCGCGTGTGACCGATTCCGGCGTCCCCACCCAGTGGTTCGGCACGCAGCAGCACTTCCAGGTTCTTGAGCTTACCTTCGGCGCGTCGGCGCTCGAGATGCCCCTCATCGAGGGTGGCCACCCCCGTCGAGTCGTACCCCCGATACTCGAGGCGCCGAAGCGCATCGATCAATCGGCCCGATACCGCAGTTTGTCCCAGAATGCCGATAATCCCGCACATCTGTCAGATCTCTCGCTTTCGCCGACAATCACCAAATGCACGCGCGCAATGATCCATCATCGTCGATTGGCGCAAATTGGGGCGGTCGAATCGGGAGAATTGCAGCAACAAACGCGGGGTACTCCGCTTGAACGAGCGAATGCCGCAAGCGCGGCTTCAATGGTTGTTGCCCGGGAGCAGGTGCGAACGCGTGCGAGTGAACCAGCAGAGCAAGCCCTCCGCCGTTGCTATAACGCCGGTGCAAAGAGATCGCGGCCCCGGCGGGGGGCTTATTTGCAGGAAAGCCGGGGCCGCCGAACACGTCGAAGTGGGCGGCACTTGCGACGCAACGTGACTCTAGACCGCAAGACGCAATTGTCCATGTCAACCATGGGAATCCGGTTCGACGTTGAGGTACTCAACAATGATCATGGACCTCGAATGGCAGCTCGTCTTAGTTCCATTCCGGGACGCTACCGCGACGTCCGCTTGGTTTTGTCCCGGGGATGCACTCGTTTTCCGGAAACGCCAATGCCTCGCTATTTTTTCCACGTTCACGACGGCGGTTCAGTACCCGACGACCTCGGCTTGAATCTCCCCGACATCGACGCCGCGCAGACAGCGGCCATTGAGTTGAGTCACGAGATCCTCCGAAGCGAGCTCGTTGGGCCATTTCAGGACTATCCGTCCTGGCGGATCGAGGTGAGCGACAGTCCTGAAATGAGCAGTCTGCCACTGTTTGTCCTTCACTTTTCGGTCACGCGATAGCCTGCAGCTGATGTTGTCGAACCCCGCTAGCGTCGGGTTATTCACGATCGAATGTCAGTGGGCCTCGGCAGCTCAGCTGCCCGCGCACGGAGCGACCGAACGCACGATCGGCCATCAGCGCTCTCCACTCATTCAGATTCCGTCGACTTGCCGGGAGCGCCACGATCATTCTGCGAAATGGCAAAGGCCGCGAGCTCCGTCCGATTGCTGATCTCCAGCTTCTGGAAGATATGGTGAAGATGGACTTTGACCGTGCCGTCGGCAGTGTTCAAGCGGCGTCCAATTTGCTTGTTTGATAGTCCTTCCGAAACCAGGCGCATAATCTGACGCTCTCGGTCCGTCAGCACGGCCAACGCATTGTCCGAGCTCACCCCGTGACCCGCCGGGACGACCTGATCCATTGAGGGCTGCGGCACGATTCTTTCACCGCTCGCGATTTGCCGCAGGGATTGCACCAGCGCTTCGGGTAAGGTCTCCTTCAGGATCACGCTGCAGCCATCGAGCGCGTCCGGCAAGACGAGCTCGTAGCCTTCCAAAGGGATAAAAAACACCAAGCGAGTCGAGCGATCGCCTGGGTTAGGGGCCGAGGAGCTCGGTGCGATCAGCTCGGGCATTGTTGAATCGAGAATCGCGATGTCGGGCGCCAGGCTCTCGATCGCTTGCGCGCAACTTGCAGCGTCGCCACAAGATGCAACAATTTCAAAATCGCGTTCCGCGCCGAGCACGCTGCTCAGACCCAGCAAGACCACCGGATGCCGGCTTGCGATCACTATCCTCGTGCAAATCATTGGGCTTCCCAGCCAGTCGCCCCCGATGTCAACGTTCACCCACCTGTCCTTGTTTCACTTCTCTCCTGGCCCACGGACGCAGCCGATAGCTTACCGCAGACCCACGATCAGTGTCCCGGGGCGCCTCGCCCGTAACATTCCGGAGCGAGCGGCGCCACATTGCATTATCGCGAGTCGCGCTTCCGCAACGACAACTCGAAAACATGAATTTTCTACTTCTGGATGTTCCGTCGACAGATCTCCGGGAAATCGTGCGCCCCCGCGACGTCTCAGGCCGACGCACGACTCCAAAGATTCACGCAATGTGTGGAAACATTTGCACGTTAACTCATCTGCAGATTGCGCCAATTGCGTTTCAGGACGCCGATCGATTCCGCAAGTGCACCTATAACTAACGATATATATAGAAATCGGAAATTCAGTTTAACGTCCCTACAACCTTAACAAACGATTAAGGCCGGAAACTTGCCAAAGAAAGGCAGAAGTTGGAAGGACACAGCCGAGGTAGCACGAAAGGGTTGTGCGCCGAACAAGAGCGATCAACTGAACGGCCTGTTGGGAGGCAGGCAAACTGACTGATCGGTGCAGATCGTTGTGACCTCATGCAGATCGTTTTGACTCCCTAATGTTTCGTACAGTCGTGTCATTGCGTAGCGTATGTCGCTGGAGGGTAAAATGCCGAGGCGTCAATCTTACGAAACCATTCTTATTGGAAAAAACATTTTGGTCAGAGAGGGAATTTCACGGATCCTACATGCTGCAAATTTCCGGATCGTGCTGTCCGCTTCGACCGCCGATGAACTCCCAAGCGAACTTCAAGCACATCAACTGCTGTTTCTCATCATACACAACGGCGACAGTTTCGATGTCGCACTGGAGCAGATACGCTTCGTCAGAGGTCGCTATCCTGTTGCTCGGATCGCAGTCGTATCGGATCATTATCGCCCGGATGAACTTGTCTCGGCATATCGAGCTGGTGCGAGCGGCTATTTCGTGAACGTCAATTCCTGCGATGCCTTCATCAAATCCATCGAACTCGTGACGATGGGCGAGGCTGTCTTTCCTCCCGCATTTCTGTCGTTCGCGCTTGACGGCGTTCTTGAGCGCGAAGCAGCGCCAACCGACCAGGTCAAGCATGACATCAAGGACGTCGAGCATGGCATCATGCTCACCACGGAAGAGCCGGTTGCGCCACATCTTTCTCCGCGCGAGAAGGCGATCCTGTCTTGCTTGATCGAGGGCAGTTCGAACAAGTCCATCGCCCGAAAGATCGACATAGCTGAGGCGACTGTCAAAGTTCACGTCAAGGCGATCCTGCGCAAGATCCGGGTCCAGAACCGGACGCAGGCTGCGATCTGGGGAATGAACAATGGGTCACTGGTGCACCCCGCAAATGGACACACCGTCCCCTCGATTGTTCCTCAACCCTCGGGCCTCGGCACCCTGCGATTCGATCGCCGAGATCATGACAATCGAGGTCCCGGCATCACCAAGCTCGATTAGTGGACGTTGGACGTTGGACCGCGCCTACCACCTTCGACAAGAGGTAAAGGACCAATCCCGCGGTACGGCAACCGTCGCGCAGTTCGCAATCTTCTCGAAACGCCACAGCGGCCACGCTGCGTGGCGTTTTTTTTCGTGCATATCTCGGCCGCCCTGATCCGCAGCGGACTGATCGTGCCTGGCTTTATCGCGCTCGAACGCGCCGACCAGGAGATAGCGGGCTCATCGATACGAACAGAGGCGTCACGGTCAAAGCCCCGCCGCTGGCTCATTGGGAGTAAGGCAGATGGGAGGTCTTCCGACCCAGAAGGACATCGAGTGCCGCGCATATCGGCTGTGGGAGCAAGCCGCGATGCCTAAGGGGCGAGACCAAGAGTTCTATTTGGAAGCGGAGCAGCAGCTGAAGAAAGAGCTGCTCCGCGACGAACCGTTGGTTGCCGGTACTGAGCGTTGAAACCCAGACCGGAGAAGACGTGGAAACTTCCAGAAGTTCAACTCAGCAACCGGACCGTGCTGCGCTCGCGGTTTCGGATACTGACGATCGTGGCGCGGCATTTCCGCGCCACGGCATGTCGTTGTCGCGGTAGCAGCCGATATTGTTGCGCGCTCCGCTCGCTGGCCTGATGTGCCGGCAGCCGACATTCGTGGCTCGATGTGTTGAGACGGCTCACACCAGGATGGGCGGCGTTCGGCTTACAGCGACGCCATTGCCAGACACGGTCGACGACTTGCGCGTCCAGTCACGGGACGATCTATCGGCCTCCAGAGTTTGTACCACGATAGCCGTCGGGATTCTTACATTGCCAGCGCCAATGGTCCGCGCACATTTCTTCTAGTGATCGCACCGATTTCCAGCCCAACTCCCTTTCCGCAAACGTGGCATCGGCAAAACAGACGGCGACATCACCGGCCCGGCGCCTGTCAATTTCAAATGGAACTGACCTGCCGCTCACGGCTTCAAATGTCCGAACAACGTCCAGAACGCTGCTGCCATTGCCCGTTCCGAAGTTCGCCGTAAGGAGTCCAGACCGCTTCAGGTTATTCAAGACACTCAGATGGCCAGAAGCAAGATCCACGACGTGAATGAAGTCGCGGATCCCAGTGCCATCCGGCGTATCGTAGTCGTTTCCCCAAACCCTCAGCTTCTTTCGTTTTCCGACCGCCACTTGCGCGACAAATGGCAGCAGATTGTTCGGAACGCCCTTCGGGTCTTCACCGATCAGCCCGCTTTCATGTGCGCCAACCGGATTGAAATATCGGAGAATCCCAATCCGCCAATCATTGTCGGACCGATAGAGGTCCTTGAGCATTTCCTCGATGAAGAGCTTGGTACGGCCGTACGGGTTTGTCGGACTGAGAGGGTGATGCTCGTCGAGCGGCAGGTAGGTAGGTACACCATAGACGGTGGCGGACGAGCTAAAGACGAGCGTCTTTACATTTGCCCTGTTCATCGCCGAAACGAGGCGCATGGTTCCGAGCAGGTTGTTTTCATAGTAGGTCATTGGCCTAATGCTGGAGTCGGCCACCGCCTTCAGGCCTGCAAGATGGATAACCGCAGTTGCTTCATACGCACAAAGTGTTTCGTAGATGGCCTCTTCATCCAGAATGTCGACGTGCCGAAAGACGAGGGATCGCCCGCAGATGAGTTGGACCCGCTCAAGAGAAGCCTTGTTGCTGTTTGAGAGATTGTCGACCACGACGACATCGAAGCCGGCGTCCAGTAAGGCAATGCACACATGGGACCCGATATAGCCCGCGCCTCCAGTCAAAAGAATCATCTTGGCATTTCCTGTGTTTGCACAACCGGCCTTGGTCTTCCTGCGCATCCACCATCTTTGTTCTCAGAACTCGACCGCGATAGCAGATGCCGCGAGGCGACTGCGGCAAGAGGCTTCGTCGCAGGCCGCCTGGAGCTCAATGCGAGGGGTATCAGTTCCTCAGCCTTGCCTGGCTCCTCACGTTTCCAGCTGACTTCTCACCACCGCTGAGTGCAACGACGCCGAGGGATTACCTCCTTTGGCTGCGCTTGCCGAATGGGAAAGCAGTCGAGCTGAGACCCAGGATCACAATGCCGGTCTTCAAGAATGATGGATTGGAGGTCCTGGCATTTATGCTCGATGTGGAGCAGGACATCATCTGGCAGATAGGCGTTTGTCTCAACGACGAGGAACGTCGACGCGCCCAGGGTTTGGGACCGCCGCCGCTTCGTTGCTGCCCGCGGGCAGCTGCGCCGGGTCCTCGCTTCCAAACTGGGAATTTCGCCGTCCGACGTCGAACTCGAGTATGGGCGGCTGGGCAACCCCCAGCTCTCGCACCGCATGCCTGCGAGCGATTTGCGCTTCAGCTTTTCACGATCCGCAGATGTGGCGGTCATAGCTCGCGACCGGGCAAGAGGTCGGAGTGGACATCGAGGCAGTTCTTCCTTCGCCCGAAGCGGACGAGATCGCAGCGCTCTGCTTTTCCGCCTCCGAGTACGAGTCCTACACCGCCCTTGGTCCGGAACACCGGCTGGAAGGCTTCCTCCAGCGCTGGAGCCGGCTGGAGGCTCTCTGCAAGGCCCTGGGGTGCGGCTTGGGACCGCGCAGGTCCTGCAAAATGGCGGAGTATCGAATACCGAAGGCCTGCCTGTCGACGTCGGAGATCTACCGCGACCTTCCCCGGCGGCTCAAACAGCGACGAGATCTACCTTCGCGATAACCGCCGCCTAGCCACCCAGTTGCAGGGCCTGGAGAGGCGCATAGCGCGCGGTGGACAGGGACAGCATCGATCAGCCCCCGGCTCGAAAGGCGACTCGGCGAACGCTGCAGAACACAAAACAGATTGGGACCCTGGGACCCAGCGTGCTCGATGGTGGGCCAGTCCGTCCCTGAGGGGATGATGAGCAAAATCTAGACCTCTGCCTGTCACTGTCTGATGTGCTACTGCTGGCGACCATTCGTCAAAAGATCTTCCTTGTCGCGACGCTTGATCAGCGAAAGCGCTGCCCGTGCGTCCTCGACATAGCTGTCCCAGAACTTTTTCGGCACGTCGTCGCTTCGCCATGCCCGTTTTGCGGCGAAGGTCGTTGGATCCGGAAGCCTTGATTGCTGCGACTCGTAAATGCGACGTCCAGCTTCTTCGACGATGCGGTCGCTGAGCCATTTACTCACGAAGACCTCGCCGGTTCTCGTCGCTGGAACAGCCGTGAAGTTTTTCACGAAGCCGGTGGCGACAACAAGAGGACTAAGGGGGTACCTCTTTGAAGGGATCGCCGCCGCAAGGACAGCGAGGAATGGGCGCTAGATACTGAGTGCAATATCGATCGCAGGCGGGTAACCAACGCCAAGCGCTGCCGTACGCGCTCGTACGTTCGGTGACATCATCCAACTTCATGTCGAAGATATGGATGGGTGCGCCGAGGAGCGGCGCGATGAAATGATTTGGAGGCCAATGTCCGCGTGTTCGTGATCGAAACCATGGAGTTTGGGCAACAAGAATTCGGTGGCCGTCTGTACGCGTGGCCATGTTTCGGCCTTGCCTAGTGGTACGCGCCATGTCATTTTTCGGGTTGGAGAGCAAACCGACCATCGCCAGATCGAGGTCGCCAGCCTCAGCCTCGATCTCTCGCGCGAAACGGCGCTTCAAAACTGATGGAGTTTGGGCAACAAAAATTCAGCGGCGAAGTGCAGTAACGATCCTTATTTGCCTTTCCGGGGGTTAAGATGGGTTTCGAGGCCGGATTCCCCATGCGCTACACCGACATCGCAATTATCGGCGGCGGCCTTGCCGGCTCGACTGCGGCCGCAATGCTCGGGCGGGCCGGGATTCCGACCCTCATGATCGATCCGCACGAGACTTATCCGTTCGACTTCCGCGTCGAAAAGCTCAGCGGGGACAGCCAGCTGGCGCGGTTTGAGCGGACTGGGCTGGCGGATCCGGTATTGGGCGCGGCGACCCATGATGGCGAGAACTGGATCGCGCGATTCGGCTATCTGCTTCACAAGTCGCCGAGCCGCCAATACGGGATCATGTATAACGCGCTGATCATGGCGATCCGGGCTGAAATCACGGCGCCCGCCGAACAGCTCTGCGCCAAGGTCGTCGAGGTCACAACCAGCGGCGAGCGGCAAAGGCTGACGTTGTCCGACGGCACCATGATCTCGGCACGGCTGGTCGTGCTCGCCAACGGCCTCAATATCGGTCTGCGCCGCATGCTCGGCATCGAGCGCGAAACCATCAGCGCCTGCCATTCGATTTCGATCGGCTTCGACATAGCGCCGGTCGGCAGGCGGAAGTTCGATTTTCCGGCAATGACCTATTTCTCGGAGCGGCCGAGCGACCGCATCCCCTACATAACCCTGTTTCCGGTCGGCTCCCGGATGCGGGCCAATCTCTTTACTTACCGCGCCGCCGACGATCCATGGCTGCGCCAGATGCGGCACGCCCCGGTCGAGACGCTGAACGCGGCGCTGCCACGGTTGGCGCGGATTATCGGCACATTCACGGTCTCTGACGATATCCGTGTCCGCCCGGCTGATCTCTATGTCAGCACCAATTATCACCAGCCGGGCATCGTGCTGGTCGGCGACGCCTTTGCTAGCACCTGCCCGGTCACCGGCACGGGCATCGACAAGGTGTTCACTGACGTCTCACAGCTCTGCAACGTCCATATACCCTCCTGGCTCGCCAGCGAGGGTATGGGCGAGACGAAGATCGCGACCTTCTACGACGATCCCGTCAAGCAGGCCTGCGATGCATGGTCGATGTCCATGGCGCTCAGCTTACGCTCGGTCTCGATCGACGCGGGCCTATACTGGCGGGCTCGACGCTGGGCACGCGTCCTGTTTTGGCTCGGCGAAGGCGCGTTGCGGCGCCTTGGCGGCAACCTCGACCGGGCCACGATGCCGGACCCGCTGGCCGACACCCACGTGCCGTTCCACCGCGTGATCGACGGCTTCATGGCGCGGACCGGCGACGGCCAGAAAAAGCAACTCGCAGCCCACCGCCTTCCATCCCGCGTTCACTCCTCGTCGTCATCGTCCTCGTCGTCGTCCTCATCATAGTCATCGGCCTGACCGGCCGAAACAAGCTTCCAGACATAGTCGCCAATTCCGTGTCGTCAATTGGCGGCAGCGGCGAGCGCCCGCAGCAGGGCGACGTGCACCTATCAATCGTGCCTCATCTGCATCGTGATCTGCCGGCCCGTGACGGACGCAGAGCGCGCGCGGTTGCACCGCTGCGTCCACATTCCGTGCCAAAGCCGGCGGTCACAGGCCCATGAGTATGGTTGGGATTATGCAGGTTTGCGGAGAAGCGGCGCGCTGAGTCAGAAACCAAACCGCAAACTCGCAGATCAGCAATTCAGTAAGGCGGGCCGCCGCTTACAAACTAGGTCTTGCGGCATCAAACAACCTGCGCCGTTGGATGTGCTGAGGGCGACTTCCGGGTCGACGCTTTCTTTGTCGCTAGTTTGAAGACCTCGCTTGTATGGGACAGTTCTTCTTGACTAGCAGGAATATCCAGAATGAACGTCTCATAACCAGCCACGACATAGAGAGCAAGTTCATTGGAAACTGTCTCATAGTCACCGACCAGATACGGGCAAAACGTCTTGTAGTTTTCAAACGGCACGAGCCAGTACGGCGTTTCATCGATATTCGATTCGGCCGCAACCTCGGAAAGTTGTTTGTGCCATGAGGAATCTGACACCTTCATGGCCAGCTTGTGGGTCAGCTGACCCTTCTTGTCCGTTGGGAAGCGTTCGTGCGCAATCCGCCAAGCCTCGTCGGCGCTGGCGCGGGTGATGATCCCCACACGCACGCCTGAGCCCACACATTCTTGCGAATTTGCCTGCTCGTAATCTCGGGCCGGTTTAGGGTATTTCACAGCCGTGGCGCCCAACGCCTTGGCAGCCAAAAGACCTGCCTCGGATGAACCTGATACGAACACGCCGGGAAGCAACGGCGCAGGGAGCGACGGCGTCATCTTGAGATTCCGGATAGTGTAGAACTCTCCTTCATAAGTGACCGGGCCAGAGTTTCCCAACAGCTGTTGAATGATGCTGGTGTACTCGATCAGCCTGGCATACCGCTTGTCATGCGGGGTCGTATCGTTGAGGGCTAGCAGATCCGTGGTGAACCCGCCCGCGACCATGTTCAGGAAGATACGACGTTCGTACAAATGCGCGAGAGAACTCACGATTTTGGCGACGGCATACGGATGCATGTAGGCAGGCTGCACTGCCACGAGTGGACAAAGCTCCTTGGTATTTTGCAAAATGACCTGAGAAACAAGCCAGGGATCGACCAGGGAGTTGTCGGTATAGACGAGAATTCCCTTACATCCGCATTCTTCGCTCCAGCGCGCGACTGCTTTTACCTCATCGACGTACCGCTCCCGCGAAACCTGAATGGATTGCGGACACGTGCAAAACACTTCAACCTGAACTTCAGATACGGTGTCAATCATCACACCCTCCCCCAGGAATTCACCCGTTCGGGAAAGACGATGCCAAACGTGGGACGCGCCATGGTAACCGATGCACGTCGCCATAAGTCTGCTAATCAGGACTACCCAATTCGGTCGCACCAGCAGTCCTCGAACTGACCGACGTCGCCGGGCAGCCTAGGCGAGGCCCTTACGGCATCAGTGTTGCGTCACCGTCGAACGGACTGGCGTACCAGGCGTTCTCGTCTGCAAGGATCCGAACCAGGGCCTCATCCGCCGTCTTGTAGATGAGCGGATCAGTTGGGTACTTCCTGACATATGGATTCCAACGCATCAGAATCTGCCTGATATGTCTGGGCAGGCCAATCACCTCAAAGAGATAATCGCCTGAGGCAACGGCATTCGAATAGACTGCCTCCAACAATGTCTCCGTCACGCTGGGATCGTCTTGCTCCACCAGGATGTCCGCAAGCATCGACCGTCGCATACCGGTTTCGCGGTCAATTGTGTGGAGCACAATGGCGTAACCCACCAGGCGTTCAAACCGATGGCAGCAGAGCACAGCAACTGTTGAAGAGCTACCCGGTAGCGTGAAGTGCCATCTGAGGGAAGCGGGACTTCGATCTGCGAACAGACGAGGCGTCTCGGTCAATTTGCGCTGCCACAGGGCTTCAAACTCGTCCCCGATGTCTTTCACCTCGATTTCCCTTACTCCGAATCTATTCGTACGGCGGCTCCGGGGTCCACGCCGAAGAGCATCCGCTCGCAAGACCGGCGAGCCGAGGGTCCCAACCGCTGCCATTCCGCTCCCCAGGCCGAACTTCGCTGCGAGCGCTTTCGAAAACTGGTGAGCATCCAGGACCCAGAAAAGCACCTTGTCGTAGTCGTGCTGAGCCAGGGCCTTTGCGCGAAGGGCCTTCAATTGGCTTGCCGCTGATGCGGACGTGTGTGTCGTCACAAAGAGGTCAACATCTCGTTGCCGGTAGAACGAAGCCAGCAGGACGATACAGCGCGCGCGGTATGCTGGTTCGATCACCAGCCCTGCAGCGGTCGCAGCCACCAGCGTTCGGCCTCCAAATTGGTAGAGCAGCGGGACGTTTCCCTGGTATCCAACAATTCCTTGCGCTGTTTCCAGCACCCAACCCATGCTGAGTTGCGATTTGCCGACGGCCAGCGCAGGATTTTGCTTCCAGAGCCGGCACCAGTTCTCCCGGCTGTCTTTCGCGAGTCCCCCGCGCTCCTTCAGTCTTGCGACACTTTCGAAGTCCGAAAACCGGACCTCCCGCTGCTTCGCGGGGATTGGCACATCTTTGTGGAAGTCAGCCGAGCCGGCTTGCCTCGCTGCCGGGCGCTGCCGGCTTTTCAGGAGCCAAAGCAAGATGTCAGCAGCGTGATACTTGGCGCGCGTCATGGTTTGAAACCTGGTGTGTTCACGCATCTGCCAACCGATCCCCAACCTTGAGCGCTTCTTGAGGCGGAATGCAAATTCTTCCCGAAACATCTGCGGCACCAGGATCCATCCGCCCGCGCACGCAACCTCGACGCCTCCACGTCTCTCCGCGTCAACCGTGCCTGGCGGCGCACCGACCCGCATTCCTGTCAACCGCGCCTTGACAATCCCGAGTGTCGAATGTCCACGGGTGATCGAAACGGAAAAAAGTTCGACGCCGGCGATCGTTCAGGGTTCCATCTGTAGGATGTGCATGCAATTGTCAGCTCCGTCGGTCCATAGAGGTTTTCGAGAATGCTGTTTGGCGCGGCCCTTAACCACGCGTCGGCGCAGCTGACAGGCAGCGGCTCACCACAGAACAGGCTCAGTCTGAGGGATGGGAACGCGCCCGGCTTCAGCAGACCCAATTCCTTCATGAGTGAAACCATCGAGGGGACCGAGAACCAGATTGTCAGCCCATTGCTGCGAATGAATTGTCCCGGATTGATCAATGTCTTTTGCGAAGGACAGCACACACACGCTCCCCGCTCCCAGGACACAAACATGTCGAAGACAGAGAGATCAAAGGTCAAATCGAACATCTGCGACACGATATCTCGTTCCGTAACCTCGAGCCGATCTGCAATGTAGTCGACGAACGAAGTGACATTCCGGTGCGAAACCATGACTCCCTTCGGCGCACCCGTGCTACCCGACGTGAAAAGCAGATAAGCAATTGCGTCCCCGTCCGGCGTCGGCTCGCTCCAGCCAGTGCACTCCTCAAGATCCCCGGAGCCCAAAAAAATATGCTGGGGCCATCTTTCACGATAACGCCGTGGGTCCTCGAGATCAGGGGCTAACCCGTCGCGATATGGCCATGCGCAAGTCCACCAAAGATTCTTTGTCAGGGGCAATACTCAAATCCGGGCGCTTCCCTTGAGCCCATCCAGTAGTCCGCCAGCGCAGCCAGACTTGCCGACACCAGCCATGGAGCATCTAGCTGACAATGATCCGACCGTACAATGATCCGACAAAGAGTGGATGATCCAGAACTAGCATCCCGCCTGGAGCTTATAAGCATAAGAAATGATTTCGGGCAGTACATCCTCGAACTATTCCGGCTGTTACATCCATGAGGTACGCTGTTCCGGGTACGCTTATTGCTATTCCGGGTTACACCCGTGCCGGACCAATGCAAGCAAGCTAGAATGGGACCCTAGAATTGAGGACTCGAAGCTGGGAGATAGATAGTAAGGGTCCCTGCTCTCGACGTCGCGAAGGATCGCGCAGCGATGGTTGAGAAACGGCCGCGAATGGACGGCAAGTCTATAACCTGTCGCAGAATGACGTGGTCGGTGGCGAGATCGCGTGATGCGCCTCTTCTGCGCCTGTCGTTATGCTAACCGTCGTGAGGGGAAGCTCCAGTTTCGACTTCGGCAGGTCAAGAAACCATTCGTATCATTAGCTTCAGCGGATACTGCATCGCGACGGTTATACGCTTATGCGAAGGTAGGTGTACCATGAAGTACGTCGATTTGCTCAAAAGCCAATATGAGTCATTTCCTTATCCTACTAATACGTTAAGCAATGGCGGGTACCGAGAACTTGTCAATCTCGCGAAGTTGCTTCGTTTAGATTGCGGGTACCACCTCCAACGAAAGCGAATTCTTGATGCGGGTACCGGCACTGGCTTGCGATTGTTGGAACTCGCCGCAGCGTTTCCGGAGAACGATTATGTTGGGATTGACTATTCGGAAAACTCGATTGCTTGCGCGGAACGTGCAAAGAAAGCATTCCCTGGGACGCGAGTTTCATTTCGGGTCGGAGATATCATGGCCGCAGATTTGCAAGGAGAACCGTTCGATGTGATTTTGTGCATGGGTGTACTACATCATCTACAACGACCTGCCGAAGCGATTGATCGACTGTCCCAACTTCTCACCAGCCGCGGTGTGCTATTCTTTTACGTATATGGAGAATACGGTTCTGGAGAGAGGATGCGCAGGAAGAGGTTATTGAGTCACCTTCACAGCCAAGACGAATTGGGGCAAAAAATCGAGTCTGCAAAACGCCTCGGATTCACAGAGTTCCCGTATGGATGGTCGATTCAAGATCCAACGGATGTCGATCCCATGATTGTCGACGCGTATGTCAACCAGTACGAAGTCTTGTACACGCTCGAAACCATCGGGAAAATGGTTTCAAACAGTTTTACAGCATGCGTACCTTATGGCTTTACACTGGAGCGAAATGGGCTGTTGGTGGAATCGAGACTCAATGCCAACTTTACAATGCCGGTCGCACGCACCGATCCGCGAAGCAAACTCAATTCGCCGGCGCTCGAAGAGGTATACGCCAAACTGCCTAAGCGCCAGCAACTGCTCGTGCTTGAGGATTTGTATGCTCCAGGAGGTTACACAATGCTGGCACACAACGGAGGATTTCTTGAGGAGATCAGCCGGCCTGACCGGCTTACTTCGAACGCTTGGCAATGACCGCCTTCACGACTTTTTCGTAGCGGTTGCACATCCCGATTATGTCGCCTGAAATGCATACCCATCGATCGGACGCATAGAACAAACTACGAGTTGTTCGCGGAAAATGGAGGTCGCCGCAAGCGAGTTCTATCAGGGCATCTATTTCACCGCGTTCGATGCTCCTGGTCACGGCGACGCCCTGGCTAGAGCGAGCACAAGATTACTGACGCTGCATCAATTGTTCCGATACGAACAGGCACAAAGGTCCGATGATCGTCATCTTCTCAGGGTCGAGATTCTCAAAATCGATTTCCCCAACGAAATGCTCACCCGCGGCCATCATCATTTCAACGAAAGCTAAGGAGTCCAGCACTCCCGACAGCAGCACGTCGTAGTCATCGGGAAGATTGTTCAAAGGGCCCTGCCCGCGATCCCTCAGCTTGCGGTTAAGAAAGTCTGCGAGAAACACGCGGACATTGTCTGGTGTCGGACGGTTCATGAGGGATCTCCCAGGATCGCCAGCAAAGCCTTGCGGTCGAATTTGCCGTTGACGTTGCGAGGCAGCTTGCTCAGGACATGCCACCTTTTGGGAACCATATAGTCCGGAAGCCTAGAGGCAACTGCACTTCGGAGCCGATCGACATCTACCGACTGCCCTTCAATAAACACATCGATGCCGCCATAGCCGCTTAAAGTAGCAGGCCAGCCGATTGCTACGACGCCATCCCTGCCGGAGGTCTGCCGTACGACCGCTTCGACCTCCCCAAGTTCAACCCTGTGCCCCTGTATTTTCACCTGAGAGTCCATGCGCCCAAGATGCGTGAGGGGACCATTGCCTGCGGGCCGACGAACACGATCTCCAGTGCGGTAAAAAATATCGTTCCTTCCGGGAGGAACGACGAAGGCCGCACTGGTTTTGTCGGAATCCCTCCAATATCCGAGCGACATTTGCGGGCCGTTCATAAGGAGTTCACCCTCCGCGCCCGGATTCACTTCATTCAAATCTTTGTCGGCAACGAGAACGTTCATCCCTCGATATGGAAATCCGATCGGCACGATGCCCAGTTCTGACTCGGCCGGCGATCGTTCAGGGTTCCATCTGTAGGATGTGCATGCAATTGTCAGCTCCGTCGGTCCATAGAGGTTTTCGAGAATGCTGTTTGGCGCGGCCCTTAACCACGCGTCGGCGCAGCTGACAGGCAACGGCTCACCACAGAACAGGCTCAGTCTGAGGGATGGGAACGCGCCCGGCTTCAGCAGACCCAATTCCTTCATGAGTGAAACCATCGAGGGGACCGAGAACCAGATTGTCAGCCCATTGCTGCGAATGAATTGTCCCGGATTGATCAATGTCTTTTGCGAAGGACAGCACACACACGCTCCCCGCTCCCAGGACACAAACATGTCGAAGACAGAGAGATCAAAGGTCAAATCGAACATCTGCGATACGATATCTCGTTCCGTAACCTCGAGCCGATCTGCAATGTAGTCGACGAACGAAGTGACATTCCGGTGCGAAACCATGACTCCCTTCGGCGCACCCGTGCTACCCGACGTGAAAAGCAGATAAGCAATTGCGTCCCCGTCCGGCGTCGGCTCGCTCCAGCCAGTGCACTCCTCGAGATCCCCGGAGCCCAAAAAAATATGCTGGGGCCATCTTTCACGATAACGCCGTGGGTCCTCGAGATCAGGGGCTACGAGGAGCAGCCTCCCAATATTCTCGTCCAAGAGAGCATCTAGCTGGGGCAACGACTCCGCATCTACGATGATCGAGCGACACTGCGAGTGTTGAAACATTAGCCGCGTTCTCGTGAACGGAAACGTGCGGTTCAGCGGCACATAGCCATTTCCAGCCAGGAGGGCCCCAAGCACCCCCGTGAACGCTGTTGCGCTACGCTGCGCAAATACAGCGGTCAGAGGCGCACATGAATCCTCCTGATGAGCCTGAATGCTAGCGGCTATTCGGATGGCGGTTTCCTGAAGCTGCCGGTAGGAAAGCGACGTGCCGTGCACGATAACCGCAGGGCGTTCGGGAAACCGCTCTGCTGACCGCATGAATCCCATCCACAATCCCCGTTGCGGTACGGCCATGCGCGACTCCAATGAGAATTCTTTGTCAGGAGGAATCAAATCCGGGCGCCCAGTCCCTGCCTTCAGCCCATCCAGCAATCCACCAGAGCAGTCAGATGTGCCAACGCCAGCCATGGAGCACCTAGCGAACAATGATCCGACAAAGGGTGAATGATCCAGAGCCACGCCGCCTGGGGTTATAAGTATAAAAATGCTATTCTGGGCTACCCCCGTGGGGGGCCGGAAATGCAAGCAAGCTAAAATAGAAGCCTGGAATTGAGGACTCGAAACTGGGCGACGCAAGGGCCCCTGCTCGACGCATCGGAGATCGCGCAGCAATGGTTGAGAAACGGCCGTGCACGGGCGACAAATCGACAACCTGTCGCGGCAATGATGTGGTCCGTTGCGAGATCGCATGATGCGCCCTCCGCTCGCATGAGTCGCAGGAAGCTGCCGTGGGTAATCAGAAAGGGTCCACACATGGGTCGTTTTCCCGATATAGTTCCGTACATGGGCCGAAGCGACGATCAGAGGCGCCGAAAAAAGGCGTGTCCGCCAGAAGGACACTTGTGTGTGACCAGTCATCCGGACTTTTCGTCGGATCTTCCGCGATCATTGCAGCTGGGTCCTTCGGGCTTTCCGTCGCAGCGCGTTTGCGGTCCTCTGGCGTTGAACGGTCCTCTGATATTGAACGGTCCTATGGCGTTGAACGAGAAAGACGCCATGCGTGAGACGGTCATCGATGTCAGCCTGGAGAACTTGAAGAGCATTGCGTGGCTTGAAACCTTGTGGAAGGAGCTCGAAGCGCGGGTGAGTCACTCGTTCTTTTTGTCTTGGCTCTGGATCGGCACTTGGCTACGGCATATCCCGGATGGCGCGCAACCACGCGTCCTCGTCGCTCGGTCGTCAAGCAAGATCGTTGGCTTGGCGATTATTTGCCAGCGGAGAGCGTGGAGTCTCGCGCCGCACGCGCGGACCCGTTGGCTTCTCAATGAAACAGGAGACGCTCGTTTCGACCGATTGTTCATCGAGTACAATACTATTCTTGCAGAGCAATCCGATGCCGTTATACCGGCAGGTCTCGACGCGTTAACGTCCTGCTTGCGGCGCTCGGATCAATTAGTGCTCTCCGGAATTGATTCGGACCTTGAGTTGGCCGCTTCTCGCGCCGCAAGCCGGGTTGGACTCGTCACCGAGGTGAAGCAGGCCGGTCCGGCACCGTGGGTTGATTTCGCCAAAGTCCGCCATCAAGGGGCGAATTATCGCGCCACATTGGGCCGCAGTACTCGCCAAGCTGTGAGCCGTGCCATGCGGTTGTATGCCGAACGCGGCCCCGTTGAACACCGGATCATGGAAACGACAACGGAGGCGCTCGCCGCGTTCGATTTGCTGAGCGAGTTTCATCGGTCGCGATGGGGACGCAGAGGCGCCTTCGCCAATCCGGGCTTCCGTCCGTTTCACGAGGAGTTAATTGCGCGCGGTGTCCCCATCGGGGCCGTTCGCATCTCGCGGACGTTGGCTGGGGACCAGACAATTGGGGTCTTGTACAATTTCGTGCACGACGGCCGTGTCCTTAACTACCAATGCGGCTTTCTCTATGAGAGCGATAGTCGGCTCAAGCCCGGGCTTGTTAGCCATGTGCTGTCTATTGAGGACAGCATCGCACGCGGGGAATGCGGCTACGATTTCCTGGCTGGTCCCGGCGGGCACAAGTCCCATCTGGCTAATAGCGAGCATGCCCTGAAGTGGATCGTAATCGGCAGAGACAGTCCAGAGCGCCGCATCGAGGCCAAGCTCCGCGGTACCAAGCGGATGCTGCGAACGATTGCTACGAATCTTAGAAAAAGGAAGCTGCCGCTCGGTATTCCGTATTTGGGGGCTAGTTCCTAGACGATCGATTTGGGGACCAAGGAGAGTGTGGCATGTCTACACCATGCGATGTGACCGTGACCATTGTCGTGCTGGCCCCTGAGGCTGTCGAAGCCCGTTCCCAAACTATCGGAGGCAATCCGTCGGATCGAGCTTGGTCTAATAGAAAGCAGTTGTGATGGCTTCTCGGATCAGAGCCTGTGAACAGAACGAGAGGGAGAATGGTCGTTCCTCTGGAGGAATTGGAGCGGAAGTGATGTTCCGTCCCGATGACCAGGCTGTCGCGCATTCACAACTGAGCGCTTTCAGACAATGGTGTGAGGCCCGGACAGGGCAGGACCTGCCTGATCATGCCGCGATGGACCGCTTTTCGGTGGAGGAGTTCCGCAGCTTCTGGCGCCTCTTCGTAGAGTGGTGCGACCTGCCTCGGGAGGGTGCAGTCGAGCCGGTCTGTGTCGGCGATGTCTGCGAGACCGCCCGCTTTTTCCCGAATCTCCATCTCAACTACGCCGAGTGCCTCCTCGCCGGCAGTCCCGACCAGCCGGTCCTGACGGCCTGTCACGCCGGCGGCAGCCGCGACCGGTTTACGCGAGGCGCACTGCGCGTCGCGGTCGCCCGGTTGGCGACGTCGCTGCAGCAACTGGGTGTGCGCCGTGGCGATAATGTCGCTGCGATCGCACGCAACAATGCCGAGGCGGTCCTCGCCGCCCTGGCTACCGCTGCCCTCGGCGCGACCTTCGCCAGCTGCGCGCCGGACATGGGCGTTCCCGCCATCCTCGCGCGCTTCGTGCCTCTCGAGCCGACGGTGCTGCTCGGTTGTCTTCGGGCAGAGCCATGGGATCTGGGCGTCCCCGTCGCCGAGCGCGTCGCCGAAGCCGCAGCCGGCCTGCCGGGCCTTGCTGCGATCATCGCGCTGGACAACGGCTCACTTCCCGCCGGCGAGAGGACGGTGCCCCTGCACAGGCTTGCCGATCTGCTCCGTGATGCCGTTGGTGGCGAGGACCGGCCGGGCTGGCTGCGCCATTCGTTCAACCAGCCCCTGTTCACGATGTTCTCCTCCGGCACCACCGGCCCGCCGAAATGCATCCAGCACGGTGCCGGCGGCACCTTGCTGGAGCATGTAAAGGAGCACCGGTTGCACTGCGATCTCGCCCCCGGCGACAGGCTGTTCTTCCAGACCTCCTGCGGTTGGATGATGTGGAACTGGGAGCTCTCCGCGCTCGCCTCCGGCGTGGAGCTCGTTCTCTACGATGGGCCGCTCGAGGGGCCGGATACGTTCTGGCGGATCGTTGCCGAGGAACGAGTGACCGTGTTCGGCACCAATCCTGCCTATCTGGACTTTTGCGAGAAGGCAGGCTTGTCCCCGGGCCGGGTGTTCGATCTTTCTGCCTTGCGGGCCGTGCTCTCCACCGGCTCCATCCTGTATCCCCGCCAGTACGACTGGGTCGGCGGTCAGGTAAAAGCGATGATGCCGCTGCAGTCGATCTCCGGTGGCACTGACATCATCGGCTGCTTTGTCCTGGGCAATCCGAACCTGCCAGTCCATCGCGGCGAGGCACAGTGCCGAAGCCTCGGCCTCGATGTTCGCTCGCTGCCGCGTGATGATCCGGAGGCGCGGATCGGCGAGTTGGTCTGCGCCAACCCGTTCCCCTCGCGCCCCCTTGGTTTTCACGGTGATACCGATGGCACGCGCTTCCATGCCGCCTATTTCGCCCAGAACCCAGGCTTCTGGACGCATGGCGATCTGATCGAGGCCACGCCCCACGGTGGTTGGCGGCTGCATGGCCGTTCCGACGGGGTCCTCAATGTGCGCGGCATCCGCATCGGCACCGCGGAGATCTACCGCATTCTCGCGGACATCGAGGAGATCCGCGAGGCGATGGCGGTCGAGCAGCAGGCCGAGCAGGAGCCCGGCGGCTCGCGCATGGTTCTTCTGGTCGTGCTGCGCGAGGGCTTGGTGCTCGACAACATGCTGGCCAAGCACATCCGCTCGGAGCTTGCGCGCTGCGGCTCGCCGGCCTTCGTGCCGGCGCGCATCGCACAAGTCGCGGCGCTTCCTGTCACCTTCAGCGGCAAGCGATCTGAGGCGGCGGCGCGGGACGCGGTGAATGGCCGCTCTGTACGGAACCGTGATGCCATGCAAAACCCGGAATGCCTCGAAGCGATTGCCAAGCATCCAGTTCTCCGGGCGCCTGCGGCCAGCAGGACATCACGAGCATCGGCGCGGGGCCGCGGGGAGATTTCGGACGACGGGCTAAGGGGGGAGTTGCAGGCGATCTGCGAGCGCGTGCTGGGCGTCTCGCCCATCGGCTGGTCTGATAATCTTCTCGACTTCGGCGCGGACTCGCTGGCAGTGGTGAACCTGCTGCTCGAGATCGAGGGTTATGCTGGGCATCCCCTGCCCCTCTCAGCCTTGCTGTCGGCACCGTCGATCGATGGCGTTGCCACGGCCCTGTCCCTCGGCGCGGAGGCGATAACGACGGCACAGCAAACTGGGCGGTCGGGGCCGCATCTCCGTACCGTGGATCCGGACGATTGGGAGCCGGTCTGCCGCTTCCTCGAAGAAACCTTCCGCGAGTCCGGCATCAAGGCCGCCACCTGGCGCCGGCTATTCGACCATCGCTGGACCGATTACGGACGCGGCTTCGTGCTTCTCGACGACAACGCAGTCGTCGGCTTCGTTGGCGCTATCGCCGTGCCGCGGCAGGTAAATGGGAAGGCAGCGCTCGTCTGCAACGTCTCCTCCTGGGCCGTGCACGCGAAGTACCGCGGCTGGGGCATGGCTTTGATCGCCGAGGCGCTGCGGGACGAGAGCCTCACCTACACGGCATTCACCCCCAACCCGACCGCTTGGGCCGCCCTTCTGGCGCAGCGCTTCAAGCCGCTGGACTCGCACAGGATCGTCATGCCGCCAATGCTGCAGGCGGAGACGCTGTTCCGGCCGAACCGACCGGTCATCAACTTCGATCCGATCTCGGTCCGCGAGAGACTAACTGGTCAGCAACGACAAATCTTCGACGATCACGCGCCGTATGATTGCCTGCAACTCACCGTCAGCGACGGCTCCGATCATGCTTATTTGGTGGTCAAGCGCCGTACGCACCGGCTCAATACGAGCCGACTGGGAGGACTGGCGGGAGTTCTACCCGTGCGGATTCCCTATTCGGACATCCTGCATTGCAGTGCACCGGAGCTGCTGTCGCGGCATCTCGAGCGCGTCAAGCTGGCGATCCTGCGCCGGCAGCGGACGGCGGTGCTCGTCGCGGAGGCGAGCCTCTTTCCGGTCCGGCCACGGGGCGTGCTGGTCCCGCTGCGCACCTGTTACCGCTCCCCGCTGCTCGCGGCCGGCGACCTCGACAGGCTGTATTCAGAGATTGTGCTCTTGCCCATCTGAGAGCATGTGCCCCCTCGTGCTGCGCCGAGGATCACGATTTGGGATGAGTATGGTTGGTACGTCAGATCTGTCGGTAGCGATCGTTGGGGCAGGCCCTTCGGCCTCTCCGTCGCAGCGCATTTGCGGTCCAGTGGCCTGCCGTTTCGGATCTTTTGTCACTCCGATGCATCGCTGGCGGGCGCACATGTCGGTGGGCATGTTTCTGACGTCAGAATGGGACGCCTCGGACCTTCCCGATCCGGCCGGGCGCCACACCTTGCAGCAATTCTGCGCAGTGGCAGGGCTTCTGCGAAAATGCGCCGATTCCTGTCGATACGTTCACCAGATACTTGATGTCATTTCAGCGAGGAGCGCGCCCAAGTGAATCCTGTTCTGAAAAGTTGCCTGTTCTACGGGGCGGGTCGAGTTGGACAACTGCCAGGGATTCGCACACTCTTCGCCGGGAGAGCAGTCATCATCGTGTATCATGAGATTCAGCGGGATTGTCAGTCCGAGTTGATGACCGGAACTTCAGTCTCGCTCTTTGAATATTCACTCAATTGGCTGCAGCGAGAAGGATGGTCCATCGTCAGCCTGGATGAATGTCTGCAGAAGCTGGCAACGCATGATCGATCGCGCCGCTATGCGGTTCTGACTTTCGACGACGGGTACCGGGATAATCTTTCCGTAGCGCTTCCGATCCTAGAGCAGAACAACGCGCCATTCATGATGTACGTTCCGACTGGCGCGCCTACACGATCCATGCAGTCATGGTGGTTGGCTTTGCGCAAACTATTTATCTCGAGAGAAAAGGTCACAATCGATGCATTGAGTCGCCAGTTCCACTGCCCTGATATTCGAAGCAAGATATCGGCATTTGCCGAGGTGATCCGCTGGGTTCATCAGGATTACCGGCGTGGCGCGACACTCACGCCGACGTTCAAAAGGAATGGGATATCTCTGGCGGCCTTGAATGATGAATATTTTCTGGACGAGCGCGAGCTTCGCATCCTTGCGCGTCATCCGCTCGCGTCAATCGGCGGCCACACAACGTCGCATCCGGCGCTTGCGACCCTGGACTACTCTTCGGCGCGAGCCGAGTTGGCCGATAACCGTAAGTATCTTGAGAATCTGCTTCAGTTGCCTATTCGGCACCTTGCATATCCGTATGGTACCCTCAGAGCGTGCGGCTCTCGTGAAGAGCAGCTCGCGAACGAAGTGGGCTTTCAAACTGCAGTAACGACACGACAACAGCAATTGCACGATCCCATCGTGAATCACTTTGCTCTTCCCAGAATTGGCGTTGACAGTCCTTCGGCCTTCAGGGCTCGAATGAGCGGCATCGTCGAGGCAGCGCAGGCGCTACGTTGCCCCGAAGCAGCGCGCACGACTTGAGATGCCTGACGTAGCGACCACTGGGGCAATGCCGATCGCTCGGCGGTCACTCGCAGATCTCGGCCGCAAAAGAACTGTCGAGTGGGCCGAGGGAGTTTCACCCTCAGCCCCTCACAGATCCCGGACGTGATACTCGCGCATCATCCGGGCTCTTGTTGCCCAACCGTTGGCGGCCGGCCCCGCTTGTCCTCGTAAACCGCGCCGAACCGTTCCTCGAGGAACGACCAATCGATGTCCGCGCCAGCTTCACCAGCGCATGGTTCATGTCGATGATCGCGTCCAGCCGCGAGCGCAGAAGATCGGCCTGTCCGTTGTCCCGTCACTCCTTCGGTCGCATCGTCCCCTCCGATGCGACTATGGAATCACGACTCGTGATTCGAGGGAAACGCCGAAACGAAACTGCAAGCTTTCGGGGCGCCTCCCCCCAAAAGCTCGCAATCTCAAATGCCGCCCACGACGACCCAGTTGCCGCTTGGGAAGCTTTCGCACGAGCCGTTCATGCCAAACCGTTCGCCTGGACCAAAGCCACTGTTCGCCAAAAGGGTTCAAGCGGCGCCCTATCACAGAATCGAGAATCTGGGTCAATATTGTTCCAATCGCCTCACGTGATGGACAGCGGCCCCCTTAACGAGCCAACCGGTCCACCAGATTGCCCCATTCCATCTCTCTCCCAAGCTCGACCGATCCGGCCGAACTGAGGTGATCCTCATCGCGATAGAGCATCGTTCCGTTCAGCCGTGTCTGACACCGTCCGATCCCGCACAATCGATCGTCGAGATCGAGAATCGGCGCCACGTCTTGCGCTCGCACTTGATCTAAGAAGCTTAAAACTTCGCGACGGTGCTCGCGGTATTCCTCTAAAGTGAATGTGCAGTCCGCATGATCGGTGATCGTCGGCTTGCCCGCCGCGGTCCGCTCAAGACAACGCCCAATATCGAAGGGGCCCTCAGGAGGCGGAGCCATTAGGATGACCCGCCTCCCGAGGCGGCGGATCTCCGAGACGGTGGTGGCTAAGGCTTTGAGCAGCAAAGCAGTGCTCTGCGGCCCCTCGCTGAAACCGTCCGGCGTTTTCACTAGATACTTCCAGTGAGCTTCCGCACCCGGCACATACTGCGTAAGAGCACTGGAGAGTACTACGGTGTCGATCTCCGGATGCTTAGCCAGATAGTCGAACACCGACTCGTTGAACTTGGCACAACTCTCACTCCAATATCGAGGGTGCGCGTAATTCAGCGGTGACAAACCGAGGACGGGTCCACATACGCTCCTCGTGGCCTGAATAATTCCTTGCGGAGAAGAAGCCGCTAGGCCTGGCGCTAGCGCCATGGCATAGGAGTCGCCCCAAAGCAGCGTTCGCGAATTAGATCTGCTCATACAACTAGGAATCGATGCGAATTGATCCTTGTATTCGCAGGCGGGCGATAGACCGAATCCGGCAACTCGCACCTGCGTGTCCACGGTGCTCATCGAACTGGCACCGATGAAGCTCGTCGCGATCAGAATGATCGGCAGAAGCAGGAGGATCGCGACGCTACGGCTCGTAATCAAGAACCTACGGAAGCGTTGCTCTACGAAGCGGTACTGCAGCTCGGTCCAGATAGCAGTGATGCCGAGTAGCGCGATGTTCACCTGGGCGGGTACCGGGGTCAGGAAAACATTGCTCGCGAAAGCGAACAGCGGCCAATGCACCAAGTACAATGAATAGGACCGATCGCCAATGGCGGTAAGCGGCCATAGTGCAGACTCGGCTCTACCGAGGTTTGCGCCAGGGACGAGGAGCACTGCAGTCGCGAGGCATACAACCGCAGCGACTACGCCCGGATGCCCTCGCTCGTCCGCGATTACGGGGACGACTAGGAGGACCGCTACGCACGCCCAGCGTAGTACTGGGATCGGGATTGGTGCGATGATGTTTCGCCGCAGCATCAGCGCAAGCACGGATCCGATCCCCAGCTCCCACGCCCTGCTTGGCAGATAATAGAAGGCTGCAGAGATCTTCCGCGCCATGAACGCCTCGCAGATCGCCACGCTTATGATTACTCCCACAATGCTGAGAAATAGCCGAAAGCGACGGGGGCATAGATACAACGCGATGGGGAGGACGAGGTAATACTGTTCCTCGAGAGATAGCGACCATACGTGGAGCAGCGGCTTCATCGCCGCGTTGGTTCCGAAATAGTCCGTCTGGTGCAAAAGAACGATGTTTGCGGTGAAGGTAAACGAGCCAGCCAACTGCGCGGCGAAGCTTCGGAGTTCGGTCGCGTCGAGAAGCATCGGTGCCGCTATGGCTGTGAGGGTGAAAGTCGCGTAAGCTCCCGGCAATAGGCGACGAGCCCTACGCATATAGAAGCCACCGAAGGTGAAGCAGCCATTGTCGAGAGCTTCGTCGATCAGCCCGGTCATCAAGTAGCCGGATATAACGAAGAAGATGTCTACTCCGAGAAACCCCCCCGGAAATGGAAGCCGTGCGTGATTGAGGACGACTATTAGAACCGCCCATGCTCTGAGCAGCTGGATGTCCGAGCGGAAGTGCTTTGCTCTGGTCTGAACCACCTCTTCGGACCGGCGGACAGCCTCATCGACAACCAAAGAACGGGTTAACGTTTGTTGGTGGAGCATCAGCTGTGCCTAAGCCTCGCCATAAAGCTTCGCGCAAACCTTTGGCAATCGGTCACGAGCGGTGCCTCGCCGTTCGGCCCCTATCGCCGCCCAGTTGCGCAACTAGGTTCGTCGAAGATCGGTGCTTTCGGATGCGCAGTCACTCCATCTTGCGGCGTACTCAGAAATGAATAGCGACAGAAGGACGCCGAATCGTGCACTGCTCGCGCTACCCATGTATGGGTACTTATAAATCGCCCATTTCCGGCGAGACTGCATTGATGCGGAGAATCCTCAGCTTAGATGAATGTCTTTATAATCTTGGCAACGCATGATCGATCGTAAGCGTGGCGCCGATGCCCTTCAGATTGTTTGTGCGTAGATTTGGGAGCGCCGCTAGAAGAGTCATCTTCGGCAAGGGTGCTCACAATGGACGACCATTCGGACGACATAAGACGACCGTTGTCGCCGCGTATCGAAGTGTATGCTGGCTCCGGTCGCAAGCAGTGGCCAGATGATTTGAAGGCACAGATTGTCGCGGAAAGCCTCGAGCCGGGCGCGGTTGTCACAGATATTGCCCGCCGCCATGGCTGCCGGCCCCAGCAGGTGCATGACTGGCGGCGCCGGGCACGTTTAGGTCAATTGGTGCTGCCGGCTGCGGTGGATACACTGTCGTTTGTGCCGGTGGTGTCGGAATCGTCGCTACCGGCGGCCGCGGAGTCCTCCAGATCGCCGGATGCAGCCGTTGTAACGGTTGAGTTCCAGGGGGCACGCGTGGAGGTGCGCGGGACGCCTGGCCTTGCTGTGTTGAGTGATGTGTTCATTGCGCTCCGACGGACACGTTCATGCTGACGCCACCCGCTGGCCTCACGATTTACGTTGCGACCCAACCTGTGGACTTCAGAAAGGGTGCGGATGGCTTGGCGCTCTTGGCGAAGGAGACGCTGGGCCATGACCCGATGAAGGGTGTGGCGGTGGTCTTCCGTGCGAAGCGCGCCGATCGGGTGAAGATTGTCGTCTGGGATGGCACCGGCCTGGTGATGTACTGGAAGCGGCTCGACAGCAGCGGCTTCAAGTGGCCTCCCATCGTGGCCGGCGTGATGCGGATGAACGCCGCGCAGTTGTCGGCGCTTCTGGCCGGCATGGATTGGACGCGCATGCACGCGCCTCGAATCCTGCAGCCGAAAGCGCTTGCGTAAGGATACAAAATCTTCGCTGCATCGGGGCGCGAAGCATGGCAAGCTCGGGCCAATGAGTGATTTGCCTGATGAGCTGCCGAGCGATCCAGCCGAGTTGCGTGTCTTTGCCGCGGCTCTGCTGGATCGCTGCGCCAGGCTCGAGCGGTTGCTCAAGCTTGCAAAAGATGCGCAGTTCGGTCGGTCCTCGGAAAAGCTGGACGCTGATCAGCTACAGCTTGTTCTGGAGGACATCGAAGAGGCCGTCGCGGCCCTCGAAGCAGCCGGGGATCGCGCCAATCCCAGAACCTGCGAGAAGAGAACTGCCGAGCGTAGAGCCAACCGTGGTCAACTTCCGGAGCATTTGCCGCGCATCGTCGAAATCCTGATGCCGGCCGAGACTTGTTGTCCGTCTTGTAAGGGCGACCTCTTCGAGATTGGTCGCGATGAGAGTCAGAGGCTCGACGTCGTTCCGGCGCAGTATCGCGTCATCGTCACCCGCCGGCCCAAGCTGGCCTGCCGCGCCTGTCACGGCGTCGTCCTCCAGCACGCTGCGCCCGAGCGACTGATCAGGGGAGGATTGCCCACCGAGCGGCTCGTCGCGCATGTGATCGACGCCAAGTATCATTGGCATTTGCCGCTTTACCGCCAGGCGCAGATGCTGGCGACGCACGGCATCGCCATCGACCGTTCCACGCTCGCCTTCTGGGTCGGCTATGCCGCCCGGGAATTGAAGCCCTTATGGCATCGTCTGCGCGAGCTTCTGCTCGCCTCTCCGAAGCTCTGTGTCGATGAGACCCCGGCGCCGGTGTTGGATCCGGGGCGCGGCAGGACGAAAACCGGCTACTTCTGGGCGCTCTCGCGCGATGACAGGCCTTGGGCCGGACCTGACCCACCTGGCGTGGTTTACGCCTATGCACCGGGCCGTGGGGCCGTTCATGGCTTGAGCCTGCTCGAGGGCTATCGCGGTATCATCCATTGCGATGGCTATCAGGCCTACAAGACCATGACCCGAGAGACGCGTGCGGACGCCCTGTCCGGGACGCTCGCCTTTTGCTGGTCGCATCTGCGGCGCCAGTTTGTGAAGATCGAGCGCGAGGCTTCGCCGGCGCCAGCTCCGGTTGCCCGCGAGGCCCTCGAGCGCATCGCCCAGCTCTACGCGGTCGAGAAAGCACTCCGCGGCCGATCTGATGCCGAGCGCCGTGCGGGCCGACAAGCGCATGCCCAGCCTCTGGCTGCAGCCTTGAAGCAGTGGTTTGAGGCAACGCTTGATCACCTTGCGCAGAAGAGCGACACGGCGAAGGCTTTGCGTTATGCGCTGCGTCATTGGGACGGCCTGACGCTGTACCTTGATGACGGGCGCATCGAGATGGACACGAATGCGGTCGAGCGTGCGATGCGGCCGATCAAGCTCAACGCCAAGAACTCCCTTTTTGCCGGTTGCGATGAGGGCGCCGAGAGTTGGGCAGTCCTGGCTTCGTTAATCGAGACCTGTAAGCTCAATAGCGTCAGTGCCGAGCACTGGCTCGCCGACGTTCTCGCGAAGCTTATCAATGGTTGGCCTGCGGCGCGACTGGACGAACTGCTCCCCTGGGCGTCGACCTATACGATGCATGCACACGATCCGCGGCTGGCAGCATGAGCCTCAATACGACCGCGGTCCGGATCAAGGTGACCCTCAAGGATGTGAAACCGGAGGTGATGCGTCGTCTTGTCGTACCTGTCACCCTGCGCCTGGATCGACTGCATCTGACGCTTCAGGAGGCGTTCGGCTGGACGAACAGCCACCTCTTCGAGTTCTTCGCTGGTGAGACCCGTTGGGGGATTCCCGATCCCCACAACGATTACGGCCACCAGCCCATGGATGCCAGCAAAGCGCGGCTCTGTGATATCGTTCAAGAGACCGGCGCGAAGACGATCCATTATCTCTATGACTTTGGCGACAGCTGGGACCATGTGATCAAACTCGAAAACTGGTTCGACAACACCACGACGGAGGGACTTCCCCTCTTGCTCGAGGCCGCCGGTCGTTGTCCTCCGGAAGACGTCGGCGGTGCCCCAGGCTATGCCGAGTACCTTGATGCCATCGGTGACCCCGGCCATCCGGAGCACGAACATATGCGTCTCTGGGGCCCCGAGCGGTTCGATCCCAACGTCATCGACCGGAAGGCGCTCGAGGCCGCCGTCAACGCGTTGTCCGACACATGGAAGCCGCGGCGACGCGCCACGCGGGTTAAATAGACGTCAAGCGCCAATCGAAAGGGCCGCAGGGCTACGCTTACGATCGATCGCGCCGTTATGAGGTTCTGACTTTCGACGACGGATACCGGGATAATCTCTCCGTAGCTTCCGACCCGCTGCCGCAGAGCGAGCGTTGCGCGGTTTTGCTCTGGGAAGAAAGGCATGGTTGTTCGCCGGTTCTGATCGCGGCGCCGAGCGGGCTGCCGTGATGGCCACGCTTATCATGACGGCACGTCTCAACGACATCGACCCGAAAGCCTGGCTTGCCGACGTCTTCGCGCGCATCGCCGACATGCTGCAGAACCGCCTGCACGAGTTGTTGCCCTGGAACTGGCGTAGCCATGCACGTCAACAAGGTTCACGCCGTCTTCACCATCGCTCACGTCGCAAAAGACCTCGGCGAAGGCGAGGACTGGCTCTGGGACGTGGCCAACGGAATGGACACAGTGGATGGCGTCATCTGGGTTTACGGCATAGGTGACGACCAGGTCATGGCGCTCACCGACTTCGGCATCGAAAACCTGACGGAGCTCATCAGGATGCACAAGGAGGACCCCGAACTCCTCAAGCGGTGGAATCGGTGCGCCCCTGTCCGCGGCCTAGCTCGGATGGATATCGTGAAGTTATGGGGAAACCATAAAATTTCGGTAGCGGGCCACTTGAGTGTCGTTCGTCGTCGGAGCCCGATAAATTCCGTGTTTCCAATAGTAGCGCGAGGTTCCAGTCCCGAGCTTTCCCTGTCCACTGAAGCTGACAATCGGAACACCGTCGCGCACCACGCTCAGGGTGCCTCGTGCGAAGTTGACCCAAATATCCATCGAGTAATAGTGCCCGCGTTGAATCGGCTTCGGGTCTGTATACATGTTCACTTCTGCATTTGTATCCGCCGTGCGAGTTATGATCTGCATGTGCTCGCCTCTTAAGGCCACGGCGAATGGCGGTGAGCCTCCGTCACCGTGATGCCACTGACCAATCACGACCCACTGTGAGGTATTGCGATTACCTGGTTCGAGCATGAAATCATAGGCGACGTGGAGATCGGTATCAGCCGGGTAGCCAAAAGTGCCGTTAACGTAAATCTGTTGCTCGAGCTCGACGCGCTCAGTGCCACCATAGTTTCCATAGATATCGCCGGAGCGAAGCTCGAAACGGAGCGTTTGAGAGTCCGGACTCTGCAAACTATAGGGCTGCACCGTCTGAACCTCGAAAGGGTGATTGTCTAGATTTATCGAAGAGCCATCAATACCCGAAAACTTCGTTACGTCCGGAACAGGTGCTCCGTTTGACGATTGCACATGCATCGAAGCTGGAGTCGGTGTTGGTGCCGCTAAAGTCGTTTTCGACACGCCATTGCTGAGCGCACTTCCGTCGCCGTTGGATAGGATGGCCGCAACTCGGTAAGCGCAAGTCTTCGATGCAACCAAACCAGTGTTGTCATATGACGTGCCAGCGACCTTAGGGATCTCAATCCCGTCGCGTTGAACCGAATGGGATTGAATCATATAACCTGATGGCGCGACGGCTCTGTTCCACGAGAGATTGATTTGATTCGACCTGATAGCGCTCGCAGCCATCGTTGGAGTGGAAGGAATCAATCTAACTCCTGAAATTGTGGCCATGCCGTAAGCAACACCTTTTGCAAAATTACTTAGCTGGGACTGGTCGGCTTGCTCGGATCGAAATGAAACGTCTTTGGCCAATAAAGTGCGTGTGGCTCCCTGTTCGACATAACTAGTGTGAGTCTGCGCCGGGATATCGATCTTAAATCGAAACTGATATCTTAAACCGGCCGAATACACGACGCTTGCTAAACTCGAATAGTTGTTATCGTTGCGAACGTCAATTGTGCCCGCACCATTGAAACGGGCGATCGCAGCAGGATCGTTCCATTGCGATGCCGTTCTGCTTGAAAGTCCAATCGGGACATCTTCGCCTGACCCCGGTTGAGTTGGAATTGAGTCCACTACCGCGACGATACTTCCGGATCGTGCCGCAAGCAGCGGAGTGTTGGTCCACGTCGCGGCTAAAGTCCATGATGAGCTTAGTCCTAAAAAGAACAAGGCCAATATTGTGTTCAAACTTCGAATCATACTTTCCGTCATTGAATCATTTCCACTAAAGCAGTTCAGAAATGTACGATGGGGAAATTGAAACGATCTAAATGAGTGATGGGTTCGATCTAAACCGCAGCTGGTGATGGGATCTGGTGCCCTCAAGGCAACCCCTGTTCCGAGAGCAACCATGTCGGCGGCCATGGCAGCGGCGCCGAGATTAAGCTCCCTCGCATTGACGGCGCTCAGGATATCGGTTTCTGCGCGACGTCTCTGATGTTGCGCGCAAGCAATCTGTCGCCAGTCAAGCGTCCCAGCGCCATTTCGTTCATTTCCCTTCGCAAACCATGCATCAGTGTGTTCATGACGCGGATCCGAAGTAGTCGAAAACGACGGATCAAGAGCCCGGCCGCAGAGTGCAAAGGGCGCGCCGGCGAATTTGCGGCGTGCAGCTCACCCTGAGCCAAGCGCTGCGTGCGTATCATACCAGCCAGGTATCGCCACACCGAAACGCTTCTGCAGCCGCCACGAAACTTTGCCGAGCTGCCGACCGACGACGTTTCGCCATAACGGTGAGTCGTCACCGAACAACCGATACATCCGAAAAACACGTTCATACTCTTTGATCGCTTCTGCCTGCGACAAATACGGCTCCGCGAGCTCGGCACCGAATGGCCCCGATGCGCCCCGTGAAAAGACGTGTCGTATGGGATTGCCCTCAAGGGAATGTCCCTCATATACCCTCCCCTCGATCGTCTGCTGTTGCACCAGCGCAAAGCGCGAGTAACCCAGCTCGGACAAGAGTTCAAATTCTCCGAGTAGAGCCGAGAAATCCGTTTGTGAGGACTCGATCGAGAGATAATCTGGGCGCTGCGTAAACTGCAGCAGCATCTTGGCGCAGACGAGATCAGCACCCTCTATGTCGATCTTCATGCAATGAGGGATCCCGTACCTTGCGAGGCATCCGGCAAAATCGATCGCCTTAAGATGTATCACCGAAGAGCTGCTTCCGAGCTGCCGGTTTCGTTCGTCCCACTTTGAACAAATGGTGCCCCATTGGTCGTTCGTGCTGCGATAAAAGGCAATAGTTCCGGAGGCTGGCGGATCGGCGCAGATCACACCTGCAACAATCTTCAACTGACCGGCCGCGAGTTCAGCCGCAAAGCGTTTTTGGCAATGATCCACAAGCAACGGATCGGCCTCGAAACCAACAACGCGGTAGCCCTTCTTCAAATAAAACTCGGTATCTTCACCGAGATTCATTCCGACGTCGTAGACCAAATCAGCATGTTTTGAGACAGCCACCTCATCCTCCCCTGATCAACGCGTTAACCACACCACCACAGTGCGAGGTCTAGACCACGATTTAGGTATCACGCTCAATGCCACCTCTCGCTCGGCGGGCCGTATCGGACGCAGGAGGAGAATGGTGCCGATCAACGCGGCGACGCATCCAGCGGCGACGGCCAACGCTGCGCGATCTGAGGCAGCTCCGATCAGTTCCTTTGCACCTAGACCCACAAGGGTAATAAGAAGGCTTATCAGGACGAATTCAGCCATTCGCACGAGGTCGATAGCGCGGCCCACGACGTCTTTTCGATAAACAACTAGAAAGATGCAAAATCGCGCGGCACTCTCTATCAGAGGGAATGCAAGTACGCTCCACATGCCATACTTCCCTAAGGTCACATAGATCGCACTGGCCGACGCCAATCCCAATGGCGACAAGAGCAGGAACACCTTCTGATTGAAGTTCATATTTCCTACAATTTCAAAGATCCTGTAGGCCGTGTTGATGGCCATCATCCCCGCAAGCACCGGCAACACGTAGAAATATTCGGCATATGCCGGCGTTGCGAGAATTCGAACGATCGCTCCGCCGGCGACCGAAGTGGCTGTCACGAGTGCAAGGCTGCAGACGAGATCGAGCTTGTAGACAAGCGACAGCGGGGCGAACAGCTTGTCGCGCGATACTCCCCGCGCCATGTTGGCCATAACCACCGGTTCCAATCCCGGCAGCACCAGGGTCCCTGGAAGGCCCCGCTGCAGCGATCCCAGCAGACTTTGTGCAAAGGAAAACCCGGCAAGAGATAGGACGTCGAGGCCGGTGGCCGCTACCAGCCGCACTACGGAAGGGTTCGACAAAGCCCAGGCAAAGAGGCACAGATAAATCGTCGCCGCAAAGCGTGGCGCCTGCTTGACGTCGACAGGCATATTAGTATCGGCGGCGACCTGGCTTCGCCACAATGCGGTAACTGTCGGCACGAGAAGGACGACAAGGCTCGCCAACGCCAGCACGGCCGTCGCGGCGCTGATCACAATAACCAACTCGGCGGTCGCCGCGTGGCCCGTCGCTATAAGCAGCACCAGAGCGGCAAAGCGGCTAACGACTTCCACGGTCGTAGCGATTGCCAACCGGGTATGAGCAACCCAAGTCTGCGCCAGCGCATCGGCATCACCGAATATACTATTCGCGATGTACCAAACGGTGAATGCGACGCGAGTGGTACTGGTGAGTCTTTCAGACGTGAACCAGTCGAGGACGCCGTATTCGATAGCGATGAGGAACAGCGCAATCCCGGCAACACGCGCCACCCCGATCCCAAGGTACAGCGCGAGAAGTTGGCCCCGCTCTCGGCGCAACGTCAGATCGGGGACAAACCGGTACACCGTCCTGTCGATGCCGAACGACAGAATATTCTGCGCGAACATCAGTGCGGCAAGAAGGACGGCATAGGCCGCGTAGTCGCCGACCGGAAGCTTCTTAACGACGAGGATCTGAAAACCGAATCCGAGGATCAGACTGCCGGTTCTGGCGGTGACGTGAACGCAAAGCGCACGCCTCAGTCGAGGCCAGACGTAAATCCCATCTTGTCGTCCAGAGGCCAGGCTCCCGTCGGCGCTTACTTGAGTGTGGCTATTCATGATCAACGCCCTGGCGGAAACTGGCGGTCCATTCGCCGAGCTCTCGGTCTTCAAGCCTCGCTCTTGTTGCGAGGCCGGCCGCCAGCGCAATCAGCACAACTGCGTAACAGCTCTCGGTTATCAGAAACGATTCGATACAGTTGGCGCCAAGGGCATACATGACAATAACGAAAGGAAGCCCACTCAAATGACCAAGATGCTTGGGAGGAGCGACAACAAGCCGCCCAGCTGCCGCCAATAGCCAGATTATGACAGCTAAGCAGATCCCGAGGCCGACATAGCCGAAGGCGATCAGTACCTCGAGATACCCGTTGTGGCAGTGCGCATATGCGTACCCCGTAGCGGCCAGCAGGCGGGGTTGAACCTCGTAAGCAAAACCGGCGGCATATCCGAATCCAAGGAGAGGGTGCGTCTGTGCCAAGACCAGCAACGCATCCCACAACGGGATACGACCCGTCAGATCCGAATCTTTACCGAGAACAGCAAGCAGCGTCTTAAGCAGTTGGGGAGCAAACAGGATCAGAGGAACGACGGTGAGGAGCATGAAGAAAAAGGCTGAGCCTCGAAGAGTCGGCCTCATTTTGATCAATGCTTGCGAGAACAGCAACGCCAAGGCGCCAAAGGTTAGCGTTAGCAATCCGCCACCGGAATCGGCTTTAATGAGGCATGTAACCGCAAGAACCACGATGCCGTAGCGAAAGATGCGGGACGACCATATGTGGCTGGCATAGAAGACTAACAAGACTGTGGTGAGTCCGGCAACGTGCCCCAATCCAGTCCGATGGGAAAAGACGCCGCGCCAGTCTCCGACTAGCGGTGTCTCCCCATTGTCTGCTGCATTATGCACTCCGTAGCGCGGGAAAAGATATACCCAAACTACGCTGAGCACGATTGCGGCCGAGAGGACACGGCCCAACAGGCGAATGCCATCTTTTGCACTCAACACTGTAGCGACCAAAAACCCGATCAGCACCGCCGCGGTGAAAGCGACGCTCTTTCGAAGCGTGTAATCCGGATCCGGAGACCAAAGCATCGACACAAATGCCATGGCCGGCATCACGAAAATCGGCCAGGTGCCGAGCGCCATCTCGCTCGTCCGACGTGAGCAAAGGAGCAGTCCGCAAGCCACAACAATGATCGATCCGGTCAAGATCTGGACGACCATGGATGCAGCATTTCTATCGATCGGAGCGCCGGGATCGTTTCCAGACAGTTGCATTCGGAATGCGTCCATTTCGAACAGCAGACCGGCGACGAGAAAGACGATGAGGAATTTGTTGGCGGGCGCGCTCGCGAAACCGCGGGACAGGTCAGCCGCGCGCGCCGGGCGCCCGGCCTCGCGGACGTCAACGGTGATAGATGAACCTACGCGCGTCATCGCGGCCCCCCCTGAATGAGCTTGGAATATATGGAGTCGACCAACTCGGCATGACTGGCGTACGATCGGTGCGCAGCAACCCAAGGCGGCCCGCGCGCAGCCATAGACTCCGCGGCGGCCTTGTCAGCAAGCAAGATGGCGATCGCCTCGGCGAAACCTTCAGAAGAAAGATCGGCAATCAATCCTGCTCTACTCGCTTCCAAGACTTCGCGCTGGTCGGGGTGATCGTTCGCGACCACGGGCCGGCCCATTGCGAGATACTCCACCAACTTGGTCGGGGTCCCGACGACTAACAGCGGGGTGGAAGGGCACGGTGACAGACAGACATCCGCGCGCCGGACATAGCTGAGCGCCTGTGCCAGGGGGAGATGGCCCGTGAAGATCAGGCGATCGAACACCCCTTCCTCCCTGGCAACGTCAAGGAGTGAGTCACGCTGTGCCGGCAGCGTCTCGCCGAGCAGCACGAGAACGGCGTCATGGCCCTTCCGCACCACCGCGCCCAGCGCCCGAACGATGACGTCGATCCGGCGGCCCGAGTCGGTTGCCCCCATATAGAGGAGGACATTCCTCCCGGCGAAGCGACGGTCATCGGTCGGTGCTATACTCGACGGGTTGTATCGATCAACCGAGACTGCCATCGGAACCGGCGTTATCTTTTGCGCCGCGACTCCCCGGTCAATAAGTGCGGCCTTCATTCGCGCGCTCTGGGCAAAAACGTGGTCCGCGGCCTGCAGAACGACGCGGTAAAGGAGTGGCCTTCCCACCGTCACATAGATGCGCATCAACAAGCGACGCCAGGTCGGGATGGCTTCCCTCGGATCCCGAGCCCGTTTGAGCGTTCCCTCGAGCATTGGCCAAGACATCCAGTATACGAACGGCCGACCGGCCAATTTGGCCAGCACGAGAAACAGAACGGATGTTAACGAGCGGTCGCGAGCCTGCACAATGTCGTACTCACCACGCAGAATCGCCAAGGCGACCCTCCCGATGAGGCGCAGACCAGCGAGCCGGGCGCGGATCGATCCGACCCCGAGCACGAAAGTACGCTCGCTGGGCGAAGCAATCACAATCTCCGACGGACCCGGACCACCTCTCGCCATCAACCAGTCGATGCGATACCCCGCCGCTACGAGCCACCGTGAAAATAGCTCGGTCACGTCCACTCGAAATGCGGGATAGCGGTCTCTAGCAACACAGAACAGTCGTGGGCTGGCGCCGGAGGTTGGGGGATCGGGAACTGGCCTTTTACTAGATACCTCAGTAGGGCACGACGGGCCGGGGTTACTGGCTCCGTTCGACGCGGATTTGAACACCGTCCCGTGCCTACCAAAAGGGCTGTCGTCAGATGATGCTCGTTGCATTGCTTCATTAGGCCCATCGAACAGCATTTACTTTTACGCGTTGCACCCAATATCCGAACCAGCAGAACGCGTCGCACCTACTGACATGCGCATTACGCTGTAAAGCGCGCCGACACGCCATCGCTTCTTGCCTTGTTGAGTACCACGCCAACCACATTTTCGTGTCGAATGACATCGAGCCCACGCTTTGCAACGTCAATTTTCGTCCGGCTCGCTTCAATCACAAAGATGAGCGAGTCCAACGCGCATACTGTCGCCTGCACGTCGGCAGACGGCGCCACCGCAGATAGATCGACAATCACGTACTCGTACGATTCGCGTAGAGTCTGAAGTAACCTATCGAAAGAGCCCGTCGACAGAACTTCACTCGGATAGATTTCTCGATTGTTGCCCAATGGCAGCAAAGCCAACTGCGTTGTTGGCTCGATCCACGTTGTCTCACGCAGCGAAGCCCGTCCCGCCATGACGTCCAAAAAGTCAAATTCGGCGCCTGGAGCCAATTCGGCCGACAGTGAGCGCTTTCCCGAGTCGCAGTCCACCAAAATTACTCTCGCTCCACCACGCGCCATCAATAACGCCAAGGCGGCTGCAACGGTGGACTTTCCCTCGTCGGGGTATGTCGAGGTGATCCCAATAACCTGGCTTCGCTGACCGTTACGATTCATGGAATCGAGAGTTAGTTTTATCTCGAGAAACGCTTCGGTAAATCGGGATCGCATTGCATCCGTAACAGTCCAGATAGGACTGTCGGTGCGCGCGATGTTTCTTGAACCGCGGTCGAATGCCAAAACAGGCTCGTGACGATGCGTACCACTCCCGAACAGCGCGTACGTCCTCGAGACCAGTTCCGCGCGCAAGCCAGCCAGCCTTGCTTTCGGACCCTGCTCTTCGATGCAAGCAGACCTCATCAGAGCGCTGTGGGACCTCACCCTCGGGATAACTGCGATGCACGGCATTCGAAGCTCCTTGCTGACCTCCTCGCAGGTGCGGACGCCTCGATCTGACTGATCGCGCAGCATTGCGATGGCAATGCCAAGAAGCGCCCCGCCAATGGTCGCTATTGCAAGCACAATTCCCGCCTTCGGCGAACTGGCCCTCAAAGGAGGCCTCGCCCCGGACAGCACGTGCGCATCTAACACCGGCGTTGCTTGTTGTTGCGCATCCATGTAACGCAGCGCACGGAGGAAATTGTCATAAGTCGTTGCGGCGGTTTCCGCGGCGGCTCCCAGCTCACGGAGCTCCCTTTGCGTCCCCGGCGTCGATTGCGAAGTGTTTGCACTGATAGCATCTGCGGAGTCCGCGATATCTTTCCTGTCCCTCTGATAATCCGCCAATGCTTTCTTGGCGGCTGATGCTCGACTACTTAGTAGGTTCAGCCGATCCTTGACCCATTTCTCACTCCGCAAAGACGAGTTGTATTTTGCGTCTAATTGAGCCGCGACATATGTTTCAGCGACGGCGTTTAAGATCTGCGCCGCTCGCTCTCGCTCACCAGAAGCGAAGGTGACCTTGATAATATACGTAAGGCCGACGCGCTCAGCCGAAAGTTTGCGTTCGAAGGATTCGACGGCATGGCTCATTGCGTCAGATTTGGTTTCTGGTCCACTCCAGCCGAGCAGCCGAGATATCGATCGGCCTACCGTGCGCACTACGCTATCGTTGCCGGCAAACTCCGGATCTTCTGCCAGATCCAATTGCTGTATCACCGCACGAGCGATATTCTCAGATTTTATGATCGCGATGTGGCTCTCCACGATCGTTGATACGGACGTAGCATCTGTGGGAGCCGCCTTCGAGTCCACTACGAGTTGCGCGTCCGCAGTAAACGTCGGTGATGCGGCAATCAGGTAGAGCAGGCCAACGCCAAGTGATAGCGAACACGTCAGCAATATGATCGAGAGCCGTCGTCGTACAAATGCCACCGCTTCAGCCAGGGATTCGGTTGGCAAACGAAATTCAGGCGGCAAGCTGTCCGGACCGTCCGGATTTGCCGGGTTATTCTCTCTAGTAATCTGCAGCATTGTCTCTTTCCAGCCGCTTACAGTTGCACCACCAAGACTCCGCACATCAGATGAACGAAGCGTGTGATTGATCAGGACGAATGCCCGAGTCCAATCCGCTCCGGGATTTATCAAGCAAGAGGTCGGCTAGAGGCAGATGCAGTTGATAGAAGACGGCCGCGAAATCGGTCCCAACGACGACGATCAGAAATTCGTTAGCCGCTGCCATAGACAACAAGGCAGCCATTCTCTTGCTGCCACTTGCCGGAACTGCCCTGTCGAGATTGACCAGATGCGCCGGAAACACCGAAAGTGCCGAAAAGCTGATAACGGCCGGCAAACTGATAAATGACGCACTATTCATCGCATCAGCCACACGCTGTCGACAGCTCGACCCTCGCAGGCAAATCGGTAACATTTCGGTAGCGGGGTGGGAAATGGCAATAAATGGGTAGAGTTGGAGGAGTAACTCCGGAAGTGGCTTGAGCCGCAGCTATCCCATGGGCCGGATGGTAAGTTTCGTCAATTGATGACCGATCGATCCAACATGGCGAAGGAAGAAGACGTTGAGCGGCCTGGCATCAACTAGGGAACACATAGGTTCTTGGATCCCTAGCAGGCCGTCGAAAAAGGTGCCCCCGCCGGCGACCGTGATTCATTGTCTCCGACGATTCGGAGACGGGCGTGCGCGGTGGCGACAATCGAACGGGCGAACTGTTCAGCTACGTTGACCTGGGAGCGCGGGTGCGGCGTGATCATCCGCTGCGAGCGATCCGGACGAGTGTGAACGAGGCGCTGTCGACGCTGGAGCGCGAGTTTGCCGCGCTCTATTCGCCGATTGGACGGCCGTCGATCTCGCCGGAGCCTGCTGCGGGCGATGCTGTTGCAGGCGTTTTATTCGATTCGCTCGGAGCGGCTTCTGATGGAGCGGCTGGCGCAAGGCCGCGGGCGCAATGCCGAAGCGGACTTCCATGGCCAGAGACGCTCGAATGGCACCCTTGCCTCGACCACCGATCCCGACGCGAGGCTGTACCGCGGTGGTAAAGGCAAAGCTGCTTCATCGGGCACGGGCTGATGGAGAACCGCCACGGCATGCTGGTCGACGCCTGCCTGACGCTGGCTGAAGGGCATGCCCAACGGGTGGCCGCGCTGCACATGATTGAGCCTCATGCTGACAGGCTGACGGCGATCACCCTTGGCGCCGCGTCGTCGAGATCGAAGCACAGGGTCTCGTTGAGCAGCTCATCGCGCATCCGGCCATTGAAGCTCTGGATGAAGCCATTCTGCATCGGCTTTCCCGGCGCGATGAAATGCCAGTCGATCACCGCGTCCTTTCTCCAGGCCGGCATGGCGTTGCAGGTGAACTCGGTGCCATAGTCGGACACGATCATTCCTGGCTTGCCGCGCGTTCGACGATCGCCGTCAGTTCTCGGCCGACGCGCCGTCCTGAGATCGACGTATCCGGAATGGCCCCCAGACACTCCTCACGTCGTCGACGACGTTGAAAATACGGAAGCGCCGGCCGTTGGCAAACTGGTCGCCGCCGCTCGTTGGCGAGATCGCGCAACCGGCCGTGCAGAGCAGTGCCTGGAGGGCGGCTGGAGCCGTAGCGGATGATCTTCCGATCCGGGCCGACGATCGAACGGGCCCGCCGTTCTGACGGGCTCATGACGGCCTGCAGATGCGCGACCGCAGCGCGCTTGGCGGCGGGCCCTACCATTTTTTGAAAGAAGCTCGCGAAGGGCGGCCGCATCGAGCATCCTCTCGGCCGGGAGCTTCTTCAGCTTCCGTTCTCCTTTTCCAGCGCCTCTAACCGCTTGGCCTCGGAAACATCCATGCCGCCGAATTTGGCCTTCCAATTGTAAATCGCCGCCTCCGAGATTTCATGCTTGCGAACCAGGGCAGCCGTCTTTGCCCCAGGCTGATGCTCCTTCGGCACCGCGATAATCTGCTCTTCAGTGAACCTTGCTCGCTTCATCTGTCCGTCCTTCTTCAGGCCGGACTCTAACTCTATCTGGAGAAAATACGCAGTGGCAGGTCACACGAAGAAAACGATCGCGCGCTCACGATCAATTGGCGCCATACGTGGGGGACGTGTTGCCGCCATATGCAAGTGCATAAAATCACATTTTGAAATTTTTTTTGCCATACTTTCTAAATAACCCACCAGCCAAGCAGTTGGGGGGCAACGACTTCCAAATTCCCGCTGCTTTGAAACCTGCTCGCGGTGCCTGGCTGCCGATGCGCTCGGCTGCCGGTACCCGGCTGCAGACTGGAGTCTGTCGTGCGTCTTCGTGATGCGCAGCAGTGGAATTTCCTATCTTCAACGTTCAAAAGGATCTCGGAATGACTCTTTCCGTACCAGTAATCAAGTCAATCACCACCAAAGCAGGGACTGTTGTTAGCGGATCCACCGAAGTCAACGAGCTGATGTTGCATGGGACGGGTGAGGCCAACAGCACGCTGAACGTGTTCGACGGCACGACTTTCCTCGGCACGACCACAGCGGACAGCTCCGGCGCATGGGCCTTTGCGCCCAGCGCCTTGTCGAACGTCGCCCGGAGCTTCACCGCAACCGCTACGGACGCAACTGGCACAAGTGCGTCATCGGCAGCAATGGCCGTGAACGTCGTGCCGAACATTACCAGCTTCTCGGGTGCGGCTGATGCGACGACAACCGTCAATGGAGTGGCCGGTGACAACTTGAACGCGAACAAGCCTTGGAGCCTGACGGAGCCTGATAGCCATACGCTCCGGTTCGAGGTTCGCCCGGGGGATCATTATCACGATGAGACAAGTGACGGCGGCCTGGCCGAACGTTCTGAGATAGAGATGTGGAGGAAACTCTATCAACCAGATACACAAATAAATGTATCCTACGGTTTTACGCTAGAGCCGGGAGCGGCAAATAATGCACCATGGACGGTGGTCGGCCAGATGCACAATCTCTCTTCCGGTCCACCCCCATTTTCTGTGGCCATGTACGGCGAGAATATGACCATCATCGCACGCGGTCCCGACGGTGCGGAGAAGGACATCTATAGGGACCCGAACCCCATTGCGCGGGGCCACGAGTATCAGATGGACACCCAGGTCATGTTTGGCAGTGACGGAAACGGCACTCTCAAAGTCTGGCGGGATGGGGTGCAGATCGTCAATTACTCTGGACCGCTCGGAGGTGGGAGCGGCGATGGTTACTATTGGAAGGAGGGCGTCTATCGCGCGTCAGGCGGCACGAACACAATGGCGGCGGACTATAGCAACCTGCAAATAACAACCGGGCCGGCACCCGTGCCATCCGCACCCCCGAAAGAGACGCTAGGTGGCACACCACCGGCAACCACACCACCGGCAACCACACCACCGGCAACCACACCACCGGCAACCACACCAACCGCGCCAACCGTCGCGCCGACAGTGACGCAGGCCTCCGCTTCGCCGGGGACGGGAATCGAGCATGCCGGCGATACCATCACATTCACGCTCGGCTTCAGCGAAGCCGTGACCGTCAGCGGCAAGCCGACGTTGTCACTCAATGACGGCGGAACGGCCACCTATGTTGGTGGCTCAGGCACGAACTTGCTCACCTTCAAGACGACGGTCGCGTCGACCGACACCAACACCTCGGCGCTCGCCATCGCCCAAGTCAATCTCCCGAGCGGCGCGAGCATCAAGGATGCTGGCGGTCTTGCGGCGAATCTCTCGGGCGCGGTAAAGACGTTCTCCGGTCTGGAGATCGATCCGATCCTGCCGGCGGTGACGCAGGCCACAGCCTCTCCTGGAACGGGCACCGCACTCGTAGGAGACACAGTCACGCTCACCCTCGCCTTCAACGAGGCCGTGACGGTGACGGGTAAGCCAACGCTGGCGCTCAACGATGGCAATGTCGCCACCTATGTCGGCGGCTCCGGGACCGGTGCGCTCACCTTCAAAACGACTGTCGCGTCGACCGACACCACGACCTCGGCGCTCGCCATCACCGGGGTCAATCTTCCGAGCGGTGCGAGCATCAAGGATTCCTCCGGTGTTGCGGCGGACCTCGCGGCGGCGGTGACGACGTTCTCTGGCCTCCAGATCGATCCGCCGCCATCGACAGCGCCAACCACCCCGCCAAACGTCGCGCCGACAGTGACCCAGGCGTCCGCTTCACCAGGCACGGGAGTCGAGCATGTCGGCGATGCCATTACAATGACGCTCGGCTTCAGCGAGGCCGTGACCGTCAGCGGCACGCCGACGTTGTCGCTCAACGACGGCGGAAAGGCTACCTATGTCAGTGGATCTGGCACGAACTCGCTCACCTTCAAAACGACCGTCGCATCGACCGATACGAACACCTCGGCGCTCGCCATCACCGGGGTCAACCTTTCGAGCGGCGCGAGCATCAAGGATGCCGGCGGTCTTGCGGCGAATCTCTCGGGCGTGGTGAAGACGTTCACGGGTCTCCAGATCAATCCGACGTCATCGACGGCCCCGACCAGCCCGACCAGCCCGACGTCGTCCGTGGCCAAGCCGGACCTCACCATCAAGGATAACTCGCTATCGGTGGCCGGGAGAGGTGGTCACGTCGACCTGGGGACCACGGTGACAACGACCGACGCCAACGACGTCGTGACCGTGAACATCACGGGTTTGCCGAAGTACGAGACGATCACCGACAACCTCGACGGTAAGACGTTCAGCGGAAAAAATATTACCCTGACGGCCGCTCAGGTCGATAGCGGACTGACACTGACGTCGAACTACATGGGCGGGGCCCATCCGGTTGCGACGCTCACGCTGATGGCAAGCGCGAAGGATCCGACCACCGGTGCGGACTCGACGGCCTCACCGCAGACCATCACCGTCACGGATCCTCGACCTGCGACCGATCCGACTCAGCATCATGGGGGACACCATGACTGTGCGGGCCATGGCTCTGCGCTGCTCAGCCAGATCAGGGATCAGATCACCGGCGGTGGCGTTGCGACCTCAGGGCAGCAGTCGATCGGAGTGACGGATTCGTCATCTGCGGCCGGCACGAGCACAGCGACGCAGGCAAACCAGAGCTTTGCGCTGCTGAACCAGTACCTGGCCGGCCACACCGGCCGGGTCGATCCCGGGCAGATGGTTGCGGCCGTGTCGCAAGCCTCTGGCTGGGCGCAGGACTCGCTCCTGACCAGACCGCAGCACTGACCCGGCGCCGCACCCAGGTGCGCTGGCGCTTGGGTGCGGCACCATCAGACTTGAAAATGCATAAGAGGCAACATCGAGGGCGGCCATAGCCGCAAACGCTTCGATTGTCGCTTACGCGCGTTCGTCCCGGCTGGCTCCGTCGGTCGCGATCTTTCCGCGACCCCGCACCGACGCAATCTGACCGAGAAATCACGTGTCGGCGGTAAATACGTGGCTCTTACATACGTGTGTATAAATCACATTTTGAAAGTCTTTTTGCCATTTTTGCTTATTAACCAACCGGGCCAGCAGTTGGGGGGCAGCTTCCAAAATCCCGCTGCTTTGAAATCCCCTCGCGGTTCGAGGTTGGAATGCTTTGAAGTGTGCTCGTGGTGGTGGCGAGCATGCGGTATGTCGCGCGCCTTCGCTATGCGCGGCAGTGGAATTCCCGTCTTCAAGTTGGCCTGCCAAGAAGGTCGTAGAGTGGTGCGGTGTCGAATGGCGCCGTCTGGTGTCAGGACCCGTTCCTGACCAGGCCTCAGCACTGATCCGCTTCCGCGGCCATGCGCCCGGCGTTCGGGTGCGGTAGCACCAGTTTTGGAAATGCATAAGGAACATAAAGGCGGCCGGGTAGCCGCGAAGGGTTGAGTAAAAAAATGGCGATCCAGAACGGAAATGCCCACGCCGCAGATCTAGGGCTTCGCGCGCTAGCTCTGTTCCTGCGCCTTCATGGCGTGAACGCTGAGCCCGACCAGCTCCGCGATCGCTGCGGGAGTCGCGAGATCGGCGTCCGTGCGATGCTTCGCTGTGCACGCGAGCTCGGGGTCGAGGTCCGTGCGTGCACGATGCGCTGGAAGCGACTTGCGGATATCCAACTGCCCGGAATCGCTTCGCTCCGTGATGGTGGATTCCTGCTTCTCGGCAAGATCGACGGTCAGGCGGCCCTTGTGCTGCATCCAGCCGCGGCGCGTCCGAAGATCATGACGCGCGCGGAATTCGAAGAAGTCTGGGACGGCCGTTTGATTCTGCCCGGATCACGGAATCTCGCGGAACGGGTGCTCCACTCCCTTGTCGGCATGAGTGTCAGCGTGCGTGACCTGGCGCGCCGCTCCGTCGATGCCGCGACGCACGCGGGCAATCCCTTGATGCCTGCCCGGGATGTCTTGATGCGCGCCCGGGATGTCTTGATACGCGCCCGCGATACGCTGATGCACGCGCCTGCGGCCGATCGAAGCGACAATGTGGCCGCCTCGACGAGCGATCAATTCCCGGCGGCGAGCGCGGAGTCCGAGAGCGGCGATGAATCGGGCCTCATCGCTGTGACGATCCTGCTGCGTTGCCATGGCATCGCGGCCGACCCGGATCAGATTCGGCATCGGATGGGTACGGCGAGGGTCGGCGTCGCCGAGATCCTGCGCTGCGCAAAGGAGTTCGGGCTCAAGGCACGGATACAGAAGACGAGCTGGAGCCGGCTTGCAGTGACTCCGCTGCCCGGTATCGCGGTGCTGCGTGACGGGGGATATCTGATTCTTGGCAAGGTGATCGATGACGGTCTCCTGGTTCAGCGCCCGATGTCTCCCCGCCCGGAAACAATAACGCAAGCCGAACTCGATGCCATCTGGGACGGCGACGTCATCCTGATGACCCGGCGCGCGACCCTGACGGATCTGTCCCGGCGCTTCGATATCGGCTGGTTTGTCGGCGCAGTTCACAAGTATCGCCGCCTCCTCGGCGAAGTGCTGGTCGCCTCGTTCTTCCTCCAGATCTTTGCCCTCATCTCACCGCTGTTCTTCCAGGTCGTGATCGACAAGGTACTCGTGCATCGAAGCATGAGCACGCTCGATGTTCTGGTCATCGGCCTTGTCGCGCTGACCGTGTTCGAGACCGTTCTCGGAACGCTGCGTGTGTATCTGTTCGCGCACACGACGAACCGCATCGACGTCGAGCTCGGCGCCCGACTGTTCCGTCATCTGATGGCGTTGCCGATCGCCTATTTCCAGACACGCCGCGTCGGCGACTCGGTTGCGCGCGTCCGCGAGCTCGAAAACATTCGCCAGTTCCTGACGAGCTCGGCGCTCACGCTCGCGATCGATCTCCTGTTCACCTTCGTCTTCCTTGCGGTGATGTTCTACTATTCGACGACGTTGACGCTGATCGTCATGGCGTCGTTCCCGTTCTACATCGGCATTTCTGCGGGGGCCGCGCCGCTGTTCCGCCGGCGCCTCGACGAAAAATTCAATCGTGGCTCCGAGAATCAAGCCTTCCTGGTCGAGAGCGTGACGGGCGTGGAGACGCTGAAGGCAATGGCGGTCGAGCCGCAAATGCAGCTGCGCTGGGAGGAGCAGCTCGCCGCCTATGTGAGCGCGAGCTTCCGCGTGCTCAGCCTGAACAACACGGCGAGCCAGGCGGTCCAGATGATCAACAAGCTGGTCGTCGCCGCAACGCTTTACTTCGGCGCCAAGTTGGTGATCGGCGGCGACCTGTCCGTCGGCGAGCTCGTCGCATTCAACATGCTGGCCGGCCGCGTGAGCACGCCGGTGCTGCGGCTAGCGCAGATGTGGCAGGATTTCCATCAGGCCCGCCTGTCGATCGATCGCCTCGGCGACATCCTCAACACCATTCCCGAGCCGAGCTTCAATCCCGGCCGCGCCGCTCTGCCGCCGATCCGCGGGCAGGTCATGTTCGAGCATGCGAGCTTCCGCTACCGCATCGATGGCCCCGAGGTGCTGCACAACGTCTCGTTCAGCGTCGAACCCGGTCAAGTCGTCGGCATCGTGGGCTCCTCCGGCTCGGGCAAGAGCACCATCACCAAGCTGATCCAGCGTCTCTATGTGCCGGAAAGCGGCCGCGTGCTGGTCGACGGCGTCGACCTCGCGATGGTCGACCTGGCCTGGCTTCGACGCCAGATCGGCGTCGTCCTGCAGGAGAACGTGCTGTTCAACCGCTCCGTTCGCGAGAACATTGCGCTCGCGGACCCGTCGCTGCCGATGGAGCGCGTGATCGAGGCGGCGACGCTCGCCGGCGCTCACGACTTTATCCTGGAGCTACCTGAGGGCTACGACACGATCGTGGGCGAACGAGGCAGTAGCCTCTCGGGCGGCCAGCGCCAGCGCATCGCCATTGCTCGCGCGCTCATCACCGATCCGCGCATTCTCATCCTCGACGAGGCGACCAGCGCCCTGGACTATGAGAGTGAACGCGCCATCCAGCAGAACATGAAACGGATTTCCGCCGGGCGGACTGTGTTCGTCATCGCGCACCGTCTCTCGACCGTACGTAACGCGAACCGGATCATCACACTCGAGCATGGCCGTATCGTCGAAGACGGCAGTCATGATGAGTTGATCCGCTCGAACGGACGTTACGCAAACCTCCACTACCTGCAGGCCGGAATCCATGACGTCCGCTAGCCGAAACATCATCGCCTTTCCTCGAACCGAGGTTCGCCGCCGTCCGCACGAAATCGCGTTCCTGCCGGCAGCGCTCGAGATCACCGAAGCACCGCCCTCCCCGATCGGGCGCGCGATCGCGGCGAGCATCATCGCGGCCTTCTGCATAGCGCTCGTGTGGGCCGCGGTCGGAGCCGTCGATATCGTCGCAACCGCGACCGGCAAGATCGTGCCAGGCGGGCGCACGAAGCTGATTCAGCCATTCGAGACGGGGCTCGTTCGCGCGATCCATGTCCGCGATGGGCAGACCGTCAAGGCCGGAGACGTCCTGATCGAGCTCGATCCGACGATGACGGAGGCTGACCAAGAGCGCCAGAAGAGCGACTTGCTCGCTGCCGCACTCGACGTTGCGCGGCTGCGAGCGGCGCTCTCGGACGATCCTCTTGCAGCCTTCCGGCCGCCGCAGAACGCGGGCCGCGCCGAGGTCGAGATGCATCGCCAGTTTCTGATCAGCCAGCGTGCGGAGCAGAACGCCAAGCTTGCCGAGATCGAGCGCCAGCAAGGGCAGAAGGAGGCGGAGCGGGCGACCACGTCGGCGAGCGTCGCCAAGTTGGAGGCAACGATACCGGTGTTGCAGGAGCGCGTCGACATTCGCAAGAATCTCGTCGACAAGGCATTGGCTTCGAAGGTTGTCTATCTCGCGGAGTATCAAGAATTGGTCGGCCTTCAGCAGGATCTTGTCCTGCAGCAGCGACGGCTTGGCGAAGCCGATGCGGCCATCGCCCTGCTGAAGGAAACGAAAGAGAGGACCGCCGCGGAGTATCGGCGCTCGACCTATGACGCACTCGCCAAAGCCGAGCAGAAGGCTGCGAGCGCCCAGCAAGAGGTCATTAAGGCCGAGAAGCGCACCAAGCTCCAGCAGCTGACCGCGCCGGTAGATGGCGTCGTGCAGCAGCTCGCCGTCCATACCGTGGGAGGCGTGGTGACGCCTGCACAGGCGCTCGCCGTGGTGGTTCCGAGCGAGAGTCAGCTCGAGATCGAGGCGATGCTCTCCAACCGCGATATCGGGTTTGTCCATCCCGGACAAAAAGCGGAGATCAAAGTCGACACCTTCAACTTTACCCGATACGGGCTGCTTCATGGCGATGTGCTTAACGTGTCGTCGGACGCCATTACGCGCGACAGGCACCAGGGCGAGTCGAACGACCGGGCGCCGGGTGCAGCGCAGAGCGGCAGCGAGCCGAGAGGGCAGGAGCTGGAATATGCCGCGCGCGTTTCGCTTGACCGGACGCACATGCAAATCGAGGACAAGCTCGTGAAGCTCGGCCCGGGTATGGCTGTTACGGTCGAGATCAAGACTGGCACGCGCAGGATCATCAGCTACCTCCTCTCGCCCCTGGCGAGATACAAACAGGAAGCGCTACGCGAGCGGTAGACCAAGCGGAGGCGCCTTCGATGCGAATTGCGGGAAGCCGGAGGGCAATCACGGCGCGCCATAGCGTTTTCGAGCGAAGTGGCGACCGGTTCGCGCGAAGAAACGCGTCAAAACAAGACTCTAGAGCCCTTGGGTTCTGATTCAATCAGAACCCAAGGGCTCTAGTACGGTTCATCCGGCAGAGGGTGAGCGCCGGACGATCGAACTAGGCTAGGGTCCGGACTCAATTGATCCACCAAGTTATTGCGGCTGCCAGAAGGATCGCAGACAGGAAGATGTCCGCGCGCTTGTCGTATCGGGTTGCGATCCGGCGGAAGTCCTTGAGACGGCAGAACATCCACTCGATGACGTTGCGGCCTTTATAAGCAGTCTTATCGTCGCGATGCGGATGCTTGCGGGTCGGATTTGGCGGGATCACCGCCTTGATGCGGCGCGCGGCCAGTTCGTCGCGCAGGCTCCTGGCGTCGTAGGCTCGATCAGCCAGTAGACGGCGCGGGTTGCGGACCATGCCGATCAAACCTCGTGCACCGACCATGTTGCCCGGGGTGATCGAGATGGCAAGCGGACGGCCGATATCGTCGGTTAGCGCGTGGATTTAGTGGTCTGCCCGCCGCGCGAGCGGCCGATCGGATTGTTGAAGGCCCCCTTTGCGCCGGCAGCGGAACGATGGGCTTTGACGTAGCCCGAATCCACCGACATCGATCCGTACATGCCGGTCGATCCGGTCAGGGCGTAAACAATATCCGTCCAAATCCCCTGTCGGCTCCAGCGGTTGAAGCGGTTGTAGACCGTCGTATAGCGGCCGTAGCCTTCCGGGCAATCGCGCCAGCTCGAACCAGATTTCAGCATGTGCACAATGCCGCTGATCACGCATCTATCATCGACCCGATGCGCTCCCTTGCATCCTCGTGGTAACAGCAGCTCGATCCGCCGCCATTCCGCGTCGCTCAGCCAGTAGACCTGTTTTGCCATTCAAGCCTCCCTTTCCGCTGAGCGGCTTGAATCACAATCCAATTCCAGATGGAATCCCTATTGCGTACAGACCCTTAGGGCGAATGAACCCAGATTGCGCGTTCCACTCCAAACCTTTCGCGTGTTCGCTCACTTGAACCAGATCCGACCTGGAAGAAGGGGTGGAAATTCCTTGTCGGATATGTGGGCGTTATTGGATGGCAGAGAGGATCTAACCGTTACTTGAAGCAATACACATGCACAGGACACGAACCGCGATGATGTCCAGTTCGCCATTGTCGGGAGTGGGCGGGAACTGGAGCAGGTCAGAAGCTTGCAAAGGCCCTTGAACTGGACGAAATTGGTTATGTTCACTGGCCGTGTCGATGATGCTGCACTAATTACAATACTCTCCACGGCAGACGCCCGCGGAAATCCGGATCGTCCCAGCTCGATGAACGACAAATCAACTATGCACAAGATCATGGAATCTCTAATTCACAAACTCACACAACCCGCCTTCCTCGATTCCGGTGAAGGCTCACTCCCTTAAAACTATGTCCGCTCCACTAGTGTCCGCCCCGACGCGACCGCCGCTGCCAGCCGTACTTGCCGGCAGAAAAATCTGGATCGACCTGGAGAACACGCCGCATGTTCCGTTTTTCAAGCCAATCATCCGCGAACTGGAACAACGCGGCTACACGGTAGTGCTGACCGCCCGCGACGCGTTTCAAGTGTGCGAATTGGCGGACAAGTTTGGATTGCCTTACAAGAAAATCGGCCGTCACTACGGCAAGAACCGCCTCCTCAAGGCATGGGGTCTCGCCTGGCGCAGCCTTCAATTGCTCGGCTTCGTGCTGAAGGAGCGTCCGATCATGGGATTGAACCACGGCGCGCGCGCACAGATCGTCATCTGCAATCTCTTCCGTATTCCGACGGTGATGATCATGGATTATGAACATTCCAAGACACCGGCGATCGTGGCTCCGCGTTGGGAAATCATTCCCGAGGTTTTGTTGAGCGAAACTCTTCACGCCAAGTCGAAAGAACGCATCCGCAAATATCGCGGCATTAAGGAAGATGTCTACGCACCGGAATTCAAGCCAGACACCTCCCTCAGCAAGCAACTCAATCTGGGCGACAAGGAGATCGTCGTCACGGTTCGTCCGCCCGCGACGGAAGCGCATTATCACAACCCCGAAAGCGAAAAGTTTTTCATCGAGTTCATGGAACGAGTGATAGCGAGCCCTGCGGTGAAGGCGGTTTTGCTGCCGCGCAATAAAGCGCAGGAATCGCACATCCGCGCCAACTGGCCGAAGTGGTTTGAAGGCGACAAGGTCATCGTTCCCAAACAGGCCGTCGATGGCTTGAATCTGCTCTGGCATTCGGACCTCGTGGTCAGCGGCGGCGGCACGATGAACCGCGAAGCCGCGGCGCTTGGTATCCCAGTTTACAGCATTTTCCGCGGCAAAAGCGGCGCGGTGGATCGCCACTTGCAAAAAGAAGGCAAGATGGTGCTCATCGAAACCAGCGCCGACGTCCAAAACAAAATCCTGCTCCAACGCCGCGACCGCAACGCGGCGGCCAACGGCGGGGCCCGCAGCGCTTTGAGCGATATCGTTCGCGAAGTGGAAGGCATCGTTCGCGCCGATTGCCGAAAATGATTCAACAGCTCGCAGCTCCTGGCTTCCGGATGACCTGTTGGAGCGAGGCGATCGAATGATCGATGGCGCTCTCGATCGAGGGCGCATGCCGTTCATTGATACGACCCTGCCCTCGGTCGTCGCGCGCTTTTCGGACGAGTTTCTGATTGGTGGCAACGGCGGTAGGGCCGTGCCGCGCGCCGCAGTGGGCAAAGTCCTTCCACGGGAAATTGTCCGACGGAAGAAGGTTGGATCCCCCGTTCTCCATCGGAGAATGGTTCAGAGGTCCTTATCGCGATTTGTTCAGGGATGCTGGTGCGCGAAGATCCAGCTTGGCGGGAATCATCAGCCGGCCACAGCTTCGCACCCTGTAAGCGGAGCACCCTGCCGGACGACAGACTTGCAAAGAATAATCTGGTCGTTGACGAACCTCGAGATGTCCTCCGCACGTTCAAGCTGACAGCCTGCATGCCAGCCGAAGCAGTAACTGCTCGCCTCGCGCCCTGGATGGCTTGCATTTACCTCTCGAACCAGCACGGAACATCCGAGCTAATTAGTTCTGCCGCACAATTTTCGCTGGAAGACCATTATCGTGCAGCGGAGGCGTGGGAGCCCGCCTCCCGTCTGGAATACCTGATGATCGCGGCATTGTGCTGGCGAGCTTCAGATCAGAATCACTGCGAAGGTGCCTGAACTCCAGCTCGCCCCGTTCCGCATTGATCAAATCGTCGTACGAAAGCAGTGGAGAGCGAAACTTCTTGGATGCGTAGATCTTGTGCTTCGAAAGAACCACCAAGGCATCGGCCCATCCATCAACCGCTTCGAGGGGGAACAGCTCGAGCTCCCAAGCTTTCACGAAAGGGTCATGGCAGCGGATTTCGTATCGTTCGGAGAGAAGGGTTGCTACTTGCAAGGCCGGTGTTTCTCGCGCATCGTCTACGTCCGGCTTGTAACTCACTCCCAACAATCCGAGCTTCCTTACGGACGGACTAATCTTCCTTTGAATTCGCTCGACGGTGTGCTTTGGCATCTCGTCGTTCAATTCGCGCGCCGCCCTAATTACATTGAGACCATCGATGTCCTCGGTCAAAAACCACGGATCGATGGCGATGCAGTGGCCTCCAACGCCGATTCCCGGTTGCAAAATGTTGACGCGCGGATGTTTGTTCGCAAGCTGAATCGCGGTCGAGATGTCGAACCTGAACTTATCGGCAATCAGGGAAAATTCGTTCGCGAGAGCGATATTGACGTCGCGGCAAGTGTTTTCCATGAGCTTTACACACTCCGCGGTCACGAGGGTTGTCTTGTGAATCGCCCCCTTCGTGAATGTCGAATAGAGGCGCTCCGCTCTCTGTGCTGCTTCCGGCGATGTGGCGCCGATGACGCGGTCATTGTGCACAATCTCATGTAGCGTGTTGCCGGGAATCGCCCGTTCCGGGCAATGCGCGACTTCGATTTTCAGATGTTTCGATTGGAGGATTGGAAGTACGATGTCTTCACAGGTCTTTGGCTTGATCGTAGATTCGATGATGAGAAGATTTCCGTCTTTCATCACAGGAAGAAAGCTATTCACGGCCGAAATAACAAACGACAAATTGCATTTCTTGTTTTCGTGCGGAGTCGGTACGGCCACAACGAAAACGTCCGCCGCCGCAGGCTCCGTCTGAGCCTTGAAGCGCCCAGCCTTCAAGGCCGCCGTTAGCAATTCCGGAATGCCTTTTTCTTCAAACGGGCAGAGGCCGCTGTTAATCTCATTCACCTTCTTTCCGTTGAGGTCAAAGCCGGTAACCCTTACGCCCGCGTTCGCAAGCAAGAGCGAGGTCGGAAGTCCCATATAGCCAAGGCCCGCAACGCAAACGGTGTCATGCGTTCGCGGAGCCGGCTGTACATGTAGGCCCATGACGATGTCGAGAATTCTCTCGGCGGTGTGGCCGTCTCCAAATGGATTCGTCCAAGGGGGCATCGGGCGATTGAGAGCCGCGACCATCGCCTCCGCGTCTCGGTGCACCAAAACATTCGCGCCGACGTCGACGGTTTCGGGCCGCTCCGTGCGATCGCGAATCGTCACGCAAGGTATGTGCAGGATGCAAGCTTCTTCCTGCACACCACCAGAATCAGTAATGACTGCTTTGCAATTCGAAAGCAACGTCAAGAAATCCGAATAGCCGACAGGCTCGGTCCAGGTCAGATTTGCCGGCAGCCGGATTCCACCTTCCTTGAGCACTTTCTGGGTGCGGTGGTGAATCGGCCAGCAGACATCTCCGGGGATTTTCCCGATCAGCCCAATGATTTCGTTCAGCGCATCGGGATCATCGACGTTCGCGGCCCGATGGCAGGTGAGAAGGTAATAACGCTCTTTTTGCAATTTCAGTTCGGAAAGAATTCGGCTGTGTTTCTCCGCTCGAGCACGATTGGAGAATAGTGCGTCGACAATCGTATTACCGACTTTGAAGATCTTCGACTCCGGCAAACCTTCTTTCTTCAGGTGACTGACCTGAACATCGGTGACCGCGAATAAATAGTCCGAGACATGATCGGCGATGATCCGGTTGCTTTCTTCGGGCATGGTTTGGTCGAACGAGCGCAATCCAGCCTCGATGTGCCCGACCCTGATATGGAGCTTATGTGCCGCGAGGGCGCCCGCAACTACCGTATTTGTATCTCCCTGGACCAACAATACGTCCGGCTTCTCCGATATGAGAATCGGCTCGAGCGCGATCAGTATGCGGCCTGTTTGGTTCGCATGACCGCCGGAGCCGACGTTCAAATTGTATTTCGGCGCGGGAAGATCGAGTTCCGCGAAGAAGATCCCGTCGAGCTTCTCGGAGTGATGTTGTTTCGAATGAACGATGAAGTAGTCGAGCTTCCGGTGCTGGCATTCGCGAATGACCGGCGCCATTTTTATGATTTCTGGGCGAGTGCCGACGAGAATGGCAATTTTCATCTATCCTCCATGAGCGGCTCAAGCATGAGGCCTGGTACTGATGCATCACAAACTGGCTACCACATCTTGGATCTTGGTTTGAGGTCTGCGGCCCGGCGGACCGAACCAACCTTGGGATCAACATGCGCAGCTGCCAACGGTGCAAGCCGGACCGCATTCCGGACCCGGCATGACCGAGACGATGTTGACGGCAAGGTACGGCATTGCCGCATTTCTGGTCGCTCACAGCTCGGGATGATTTGCTCACGCGCTCAAGTCCTCGCGAACGATAACAATTCCCATGCGTTGGCGAACACCTGCCGCCGGATGTCAGAACATAGGATATCCAGTATTTGCCCCATATGCGGACCCTTATGGGTTACCCCGATCGGTTTCTGCTTCTTACGCGAGCGGACGGCGCAGTACGTCGCGGGCGCAGTCACGATGACCTGTCGTTAGCCGTGGTGCTGAAGCGCGCAGGCATTTCTCTCAGACAATATCCGTCGTGCTGCCCTCTGTTCCGCGTCGATCTTCGCCGCCGTTTTCTTCTGGGAGACGCCATTGATCTAGTCCTCGGCCGTCCCTTGCGGTTGATTTCGCGGTCGTCGTGGTCGTCGCTGCTGGAATGTTTCTACAGACAATATTCCGATACAGCTGATTGCACTTCCGATGACTGGTTGTCATCTCCAGGAGACCGCCCTCTTGGACCCGGACTTCTGTTCTCTCTGTTGGGCGCAACCCCTCGGCTTCGTGCACCGGACTATGTTGAACATGGAGCAGGCTCGTAGAGAACGACTGCTGATCTCTGCCAGCGCCTAGGCACGCCGGCCAACAACGGGATCCAGAAATTCATTGATCAAAACAAGGGCCGCAGCTCTTTGTCGCAACTGGCGCGGCAGTTGCGTTTGAAGGACCCTGGGGTGACAAGGCTTTTTGTCCGCGTGACCAGCCATTTAACCTTCGTCTACGACCGAAGCTACAAAAGCGGAGCGCGGGGGGTATCACGGTGTACCCCAAAAGAGCGTAGATCATTACCCGTGTTCTTCGGCAGCGCGCGCGCCCAATCGGTTATCTTGATGAGCGCACGTTAAACGTCCTGCAAGGAGCCAACATGCCGAAAAATCATGATCGCGACGACGCGGAAATTCAGATCGCGAACGACGGCCCGTCGATCGCGGTCATCGGCTGCGGCTACTGGGGTACGAAACACATCCGTGTCGCTTGCGATGTACGTGGCGCGAGGATGGCAATGGCCGTTGATCCGCGGCCTGACAGATTGGAATACATCAGCTCACAGTATCCTTCCGTCGCTGTTTCGCGCGACATCAGCGCGGTACTGAATAGTCCCTCGATAGACGCAGTCATTCTTGCCACCCCTGTGGAGACGCACTTTGAATTGGCGCGGGCGGTCCTCCAGGCTGGAAAGCACGTGCTCGTCGAGAAGCCGTTGGCCATGAAGAGCACGGAATGCCGCGAACTGAATGTGATCGCCGAACAGCGCAAGCGCGTTCTGATGGTCGGGCACACGTTCGAGTACCATCCGGCCGTGACGGTCATGCGCCAGATGATTCAGAGCGGCTCTCTTGGCGAGCTTTACTACATCGACTCGCGGCGCCTGAATCTCGGTCTCTACCGACATGACGCCAACGTCCTTTGGGACTTGGCGCCGCACGACCTCTCGATCATCTACTACCTTCTGGAGGAGAAGGCGCAAAAAATCGGCGCTTGGGGTTGCTCGCACGTTCTGCCGAGCGTCGAGGACGTTGTTTACGCAAAGCTGGGCTTCAAGAGCGGCCCGACCGCCCATGTGCATGTTTCCTGGTTGGACCCGGTCAAGGTGCGCCAGATCACGATCGTCGGAAGCGATGCGATGCTGGTGTTTGACGACGTGCAGCCGTCCGAGAAGGTGCGCGTTTACCAGAAGCGATTCAGGCCGCAGATCGACGGCGACTCCTACGCCGACTTCCAGTCGGCCTATCATCATGGAGACGTTCATATCCCCGCGATATCCAGCACCGAACCGCTGAAACTCGAGATACTCGACTTCGTCAATGCGATCGTGACCGGGGAACGGCCACGCGCGGACGGATTGCACGGGCTGCGTGTTGTCGAAGGGCTCGAGGCGGCATCGGCGTGTCTACGTCGCAAGCAACAGCGCCGTACCATCAGTAAGGATCAACCGGGGTTCCGGCGGCAGAACGTGTCGGTGGGAGGTCCCGAAATTGCCGTCACATGAAGCCACGCGGCGGAATGCGGCTTTGCGGGAATCTGCCAAACGGGCGCTCGATGTCGCAATCAGCGTTCCTGCGATTGTGGTGCTGGCCCCCGTCTTCATATTGGTGTGGATCATCATCCATCTCGACAGTCCCGGACCCGCGGTTTTTTGCCAACGTCGAATCGGGCGAGACGAAAAACCGTTCAACTGCTTCAAATTGCGGACGCTCCGCCACAACTCCGACCAAAACGTCCATCGCGAGGCGATCCGGCGCGCCTGGGCGAACGAAGCCCTCTCGAACGATCCTGATGCCCCCTACAAGCTGACAGACGATCCTCGCGTGACGCGTGTGGGGAGACTGCTGCGGAGAACCAGCCTCGACGAGCTGCCTCAACTCCTCAACGTGCTGAGGGGCGAAATGAGCATCGTTGGTCCGCGGCCAGCGATTCCTTACGAACTCGAACACTTCCGGGACTGGCATCATAAGCGTCACATTGTGAAGCCCGGCATCACTGGAATTTCCCAGGTCCGCGGCCGCGGCCGTGTCTGCCCCGAAGTCATGCTCGAGATGGATGTCGAGTATGCGATGAATTGGACCTTGTGGACCGACCTGAAGTTGATTGCGCTGACCTTTCCCGCGGTTCTGCGGGGGCGCGGTGCCCGATGAGTTGCTCGAGTGACAGAGCCGGATTCTCGTGAGGTTCGACAAATGCAAATTCCGTTCGTCAATCTTAAAGCGCAATATGAGACGCTAAAGGACGAGGTGGCCGAAGCAATTCGGGGCATTCTCGACTCCGCGCAATTCATTGGCGGTGAGGCGCTTGCCTCGTTCGAAAGAGATTTTGCCGCGTACTGCCAGGCGCGCCATGCGCGCGGTGTGGCCAACGGCACGGACGCGCTTCATCTGGCGCTGCGGGCCTTGGGTATTGGTCATGGCGACGAGGTCATCACAACCGCTCATACCTTCATCGCGACCGCGGCCGCCATCGTGGCGACGGGAGCGCGGCCCGTGTTCGTCGATATCGATCCTGATAGCTGCACCATCGATCCCAGGATGATCGAGCGCGCCCTGACGGATCGTACAAAAGCGATTGTCCCAGTTCACCTCTTCGGTCAGCCGGCCGATATGGATCCAATCAAGGACATCGCGCGGCGACGCGGCCTTTATGTGATAGAGGACGCGGCCCAGGCGCACGGAGCGGAATACCAGGGGGTCCGAACCGGGGCGCTCGGAGATGTCGCATGTTTCTCGTTTTACCCCGGGAAGAACCTCGGGGCCTACGGCGACGGCGGAGCGATCACCACCAACAATGCCGCCATCGCCGAGCGGATCGAACGACTGCGTGACCACGGTCGAACCAACCACTACAGCCACGCCGAGATCGGGTTCAACAGCCGGCTCGACGCTCTCCAGGCGGCAATCTTGCAGGTCAAGCTCCGGCGCCTGGATGAATGGAACGCCAATCGGCGACGCGCTGCAGAGTGGTACGCCGCGGAGTTGGCGCAGTCGGGGATCAGGACGCCGTTCGTTCGAACGGGATCGACGCACGTCTACCATTTGTATGTGATCGCCACGAACGAGCGGGACGCAATACGCAACAAGCTGAACGAGGCCGGCGTGGCGACGGGGATCCATTATCCGGTGCCGCTTCATCTGCAGCCTGCTCTCGTTCATCTCGGCTACAGGCAGGGCGACCTGCCGTACTGCGAAGCGATGGCCGCTCAATCACTGTCCCTGCCCATGTTCCCCGAGCTCACACGCGACCAGGTGCGCCGTATCGCCGCGATTGTGCGCGCTGCGGCCGGGCAGGACGGCCACGAGAAATCGCGGCGGGAGTCAACATATTCGCCTGCCGCGCTGCGCGCAGAGGCCGCGAAGGAGTTGCGATGACTCGAATTAGTTCATGGGCGGTCGTCGAGACCGAGGCGATTGGTGAGGCCGTGACGATCGCCGAGTTCGCCGTGTTGCGACCGAACGTTACGATTGGCAACGGGGTGATCATTCACCCGCATGTCGTGATTGAGAGCGGCGTAAGAATCGGGGACAATGTCGAAATCTTTCCGGGGGCCTATATCGGCAAGGCGCCCAAGGGGGCCGGCGCGTTGTCGCGCCCGCCGCGTTTCGAGGCGTGGGTCGATATCGGCGCCGATTGTTCGATCGGACCGCACGCGGTAATTTTCTACGACGTCGCGGTCGGCGTGGGGACTCTGATTGGTGACGGCGCCTCGATCCGTGAACAATCACGGATCGGCTCGAAGACCGTCGTCGGGCGTTACGTCACGGCCAATTACAACACCCGAATCGGCGATCGGGTCCGGGTGCAGGATCACACCTGGCTGGCCGGCAATATGACGATCGAAGACGACGTGTTCATTTCAGGCTGCGTTGGCACTTCGAACGACAATGCGATCGGCCGCAACGGTTACGACGGTTCGCCCATGCTCGGGCCGCACATCGCGCGCGGCGCCGCGATCGGCCTGGGAGCCAACCTGTTGCCAGGCGTCAGAATTGGCGTTGGCGCCATCGTCGGCGCCGGCGCGGTGGTGACGAAGGACGTGCCCGACAGTTCGCTCGTGATGGGCGTCCCGGCGGAGTTCCGACGACGGCTCAAAGAGGTTTAGCGGTGCAGACCTGTGACTCGCTAGCAGTTCGTGCCTAACGTCGAGGGAACACCATTCGTGCGGATCCTCTGTGTCACCAACATGTATCCGAGTCCACACAGACCGGGCTCCGGAGCCTTCGTGTGCCATCAGGTAGAGCAGCTGCGACGGTTCGGCCACACGGTCGACGTCATCGATATTCTCGGATCCCAGTCCAAGATGAATTACCTGCGGTGCGCTCTTGACGTCATGCGAATGACCCGCACGGTGGCATACGACGTCGTCCATGCCCATTACGGTTATTCGGCATATCCTGCAATGTTTCGTTCGCAGGCGCCACTCGTCATCACGCTGCACGGGTCTGACGTACTTGGAAACATGTTTGAAAGCCTGTGTACGCGAGCCGTGTCGCATTTCGCCGATGCCGTCATCGTCGTTTCGGAGGGGATGCGGAGACGGATTCCGGGAGTCGTGATTCCCTGCGGGGTCGACCTCGGCGTATTCAAGCCGTACGATCGCGACAAAGCACGAGCGCGGCTGCAGTGGCCTAAAGACAAGTATATCGTTCTGTTTCCGTTTGATCCGGCACGCCGTGAGAAGAGGTATGATCTGGCGCGAGCGTCAGTCGAGCGACTCGTGCAGGAGGGCGTCGACGCGGAGTTGAAGACGGTTTTCAAATTAGCGAACGGCGAAATGCCGTGGTGCTACAGCGCGGCCGACGCCATGCTTCTCTGCTCGGATCGTGAAGGGTCGCCGACCTCCATCAAGGAAGCTCTCGCGTGCAATCTTCCGGTGGTCGCGACGGATGTCGGCGACGTCGGCGAACTGCTAAGCGGCATCGCGGGAACGCGGATCTGTCCGCCGGACGTCGGCACGATTACCCGCAACCTTCGAGAGGTTCTTGACTGGTCGCGGAGCAGCGAGTTCCGGGGGCGGGCGGCAATGGCGAGGTACGACCAGGCGCTCACGGTGGAAAAGATCGTCAAGGTATATGCCGACGTTCTCTCCAACTTCAGGGCAAGGGCGGCGGGCAAGCGTTTGGTGCGGAGCGGATGACGACAATCCGACGGCTGGACCTTCACCGGCCAACGGAGCCTCGAAGAGCATTGCAGCGCAGACTAACGCCGTGGCCATGGGAGGCACTCTCGGCGGACTCGGCATGATTCTGAGCCTGGCTCCGCAAGGCGTACGGCTCCGTTCGAGCATGGAGCATCGATTTGCCACATCCGCTCGAGAGAAATCCGCACGCACAAACTGCAGCAGCGGTTCCTGGTTCTCACACAGAGGTTGGTCGTACATGATGGGGTTGAGCCGAAGGCGGTTACCTGCGCTTCTTCGCTCGCTCGGATTGATCTCTTCATTCATCGGTCAGGTATTCAAAGGCGCTCTTACGTACGAAACAAGCAACGCTAAGGTGTGCTGCTAGAGCATGATCCGAAAAAGTGAAGCGGTTTTCCGAAAGGATCATGCGCAAACAAGAAGCTAAAGCGCGATGACGATTCAACCTGATCTCATCGCGCTTTAAGCGCGACAGGATACCAGATGCGATATGGCTATCTATTCCGCGCTCGCCAAGAATGTCTCTGCCGCAAGTTGATCCAATGTCTTGAGGGTTCCCCATTGGCCGATGCGTTCAAGCATCTTGCAATACCCAGGCAGCCAGTATTGGGAATAACAGTCATGCAAGCCAAGGACAACCAGTTCATTTGCCTCAATCGCCTTTAGCACAAGCTGTTCCCAATTTTGGTATTCAACTCCATGATAGTACAAGCCAAAATCATCAAACTGTACCGGGATTTTTACAACGCGATTTTCTACATGAGGCATTTGGTTGCCGACCCGCTCCGCCGGAAGCGCCAGCCATTCAAAATTGTAATAACACAAATTGGCGTCTATCGATTTAGGCGTGAGCGCGGATTGGCAAGGGTGATATCCTTTGACGCGGTAATCTATCCGTCGGCATGCTTCGAGTTGTGATACTGCCCCTCGCGGGGCTGCAGGCAGAAGCCAACGCATTGCCTTCCGCATCACGCGGGCATACCGGCGCCTACCACCAAGCGCGCGACTCTCGAGGAACTGTCCAAGCCGATGTGCAGCGCCTGCTCCGATGCGATGGTCAAATGTGTGAAAAGCAATGCAATGACCGTCCTTGGCTATGCTTGCCCGGACATCCGGCAGAAATAAACCAACGGCACTATATGTGGCACGAATACCGACTCGGCGTTCGACAGAAAGCATCTCCTCGAGCGCCTGCGACGCGTTTGTGTTTGCATACGCTTCGAGTTGCGGGTCAATGCCCGCATGACCGATGCCTCTTTCCACGTCATGATAGATGCAGATCGTTTTTGACTTGGTTGGGCTGCCCACTTGGTTCTTTACAGGCTCAATCAGCCGATCTCGATGTTGAGGTACGTCAATAGCCCACCATAGACCCGCGCGCTCCGCTCTAAAATACGCGCATACATGATGGTCATAGATGCGGTCGAAGAGCTCGCGATTCAGCGTTTGTCGCCGCTTGGGATCCGTCATCGAGACGACCAGTTCCGCCGTCGGCATCAAGATGCGCTTCAAATTTCGCTCGACGGCAAAATTCAGAATGCCATTGAGCAGCATGTGATTCCATCCCTTGAACCGATTCTCGATCCGGGATTTGAGTTCGCGCCGCCGTGAGATGCGCTGCACCAGATCCGAAAGATGATTGTTGGTGTAGAGCGTATCTCCGCGGAGCACAAGGTTTGCAGTTGCAACAAGCCCAGCTCTGCCCAAGTGCTGCTGATGCCAGATAATATCGTCGTCAAAAAACAACTCGGGCGGCAAGTCCGCGATGGCACTTGGTGCGGCGTAGAGAACGACTTGCCAAAGCTGATTAGGGACAGCGTCCGGAAACAGTCGTTCGGCTGATGCGAATCCATCGGGTCCACATTTGGGGAGATAGTACAGGCGATGCGGGAAAAAATATCGCGCCTTAACTCCCTTGTTAACGAACTCGTCTCGCCGCGCCTCGGTAATCTCCCGAAAAAACATTATCATCTCCGCCGCCAACCCAATTCCTTACTACTATCCGCCAAGCCGGTCGCAAAAAGTGAGCCGGGTCGAGGCTGTGACTCTGCTAATCCGCACAGCGAGGTCAAGGCGGCGACCGGTGATTGCAGCCGGGTCGGCGGATAGGAATTGGCAATAAATGGGTAACTACGATAGTCCATTGAGCCGCGGTAGTGCGGAATTAGAATTGCAGAAGCAATTCGCTCTAAGTGCCCGTCCCTATGGGGCTGTTCGGAATGCGGATATCGGTGAAGATTGATGCAACCGAAAATAGCGAAGAAGGCATTGAGCCGACGCCAATGATGGAACTGAACAGTAGTTTTTGCGGACTGCCTGTCTGGACGGTTGCTCGGACGGTGAAATGTACCGCATTCGCCAACAGACTTGAAGGATTTCACCCGGTGACCACGTCCGCACAGGGAGTTTCCGCCATGCCGAACTCCAGACAGCGCAATTGTTTCAATAAGGAAGTCTTAGGCAACAACCTGCGTCGTTGCATCAAGTGGGGCTTGGTTGCTGTTGGCCTGACAATGTCGGTCAGTCAAGCGAAGGCCGAATATCGCGTTAACGTTGGAGATGTACTGGAAGTCGCGGTGGCGGGCGTGCCGGATCTCCGACAGCGTACTGCCGTCCAAATCGACGGGAATATTTCATTGCCACTGGTCGGAATGTTGCCGGTAGCCGGCCTACCCTTGCCGCAGATCAGAGCCCAAATCGGGGCCGCACTGGCAAACAAGGTGTTTCGACAGAGGACTTCGGATGGCCGCGAGGTCGTCGTCGTAATCAACGCGGATGAGGTCACTACGACCGTCGCGGAATACAGGCCGATCTACGTAAATGGTGATGTGTCGAAGCCGGGTGAGTATGCTTATCGTCCGGCCACCACCGCGCGCCAACTCATAGCTGTGGCGGGCGGTTACGACGTCATGCATGTGAGAATGAACAACCCGTATCTCGAGTCAGCAGACCTGAGAGCCGAGTATGGATCGCTTTGGACGGAGTTAGCCAAAGAGCAGGCGCGCTTGTGGCGTATCAAGACGGAACTCGGAGAGGCGACCCAGATCAGTCCGAGCACTGCGGAGCACCCACCGATAGCTCGATCGGCGATTTCGGAAATCTTCAATGCAGAAACGGAATATTTGAAGACGAAGCAGAATGACTACAAGCTGGAGAAGGCGTTCCTTCAGCGCGGCCTTCGACAGGGAGACGACGAGGTGCGCGTGCTATCAGAGCAGCAGAAGAGGGAGGAGGAGGGATTCCAGTCGGACCTGGAAGAGTTGCAAAAAGCACAGGATATGTTCGCCAGGGGGACCCTGACCAGCCCGCGCGTTACGGACGCACGTCGAGCGGTGTTGCTGTCATCAACCAGGAAGCTACAGACCTCCGCGCAACTGCTGCAGGTCAAGAAGCAGCAGGCCGAACTCGAGAGGAGGCTGACAAAACTCGACGACCAGCGACGACTTGACTTGCTCCGTGAGCTGCAAGACACAAGCTTAAGGCTTAACCAAATTCGAGAGAAGCTGCAGAGCGTCGGTGAGAAGCTTCAGTACACCGCGATGGTTCGTTCGCAACTCGTACGAGGAGCCGGCAGCAATCCGGACATTGCCGTCATTAGGAAGAGCGAGAAAGGGCCCGAACGGATTGTCGCGACCGAAGACACCGAGTTGCAGCCGGGTGACTCGGTGGAGGTCAGCCTGCGATACCAGGATGTCCCTGACGCACCTCCCCAAAAGGTGGGCATTTCAGGCGCCCCATCGGCGACGGGCCGGACTGACGTGACCGCAGCTGATTCGCTGCGGGTCGACAGCAGGTGATGAGAACCAGAAGCAGCGTGACGTCGGGACCAGCAGATCCAGTTAAACAGACAATTCGCTCCTTTCGACGGCACCATTTGGGTTTCTCATCTGCCAGCGCCAATGGTCGGCACACATCTGGGTCAATGATCGCGTTGATTCCAACCCAAGACCTCTTCCGCAAGTGCCGGGTCGGCATAACAGATTGCAACATCGCCGACCCTGTGTTCGCCGATTTCATAGGGAATTGACCTACAGCTCACGGCCTCGAAAGTCCGAAATGCCTCCAAAACACTGCTGCCGGCTCCTATCCCGAGATGGACGGTCAGCACGCCCGGATGTTTCGGATGGCTCGAAGCACTCAGAATGTTCCGATGCAAGATCGACGACATGAATGAAGTCGCAGATACAGGTGCCATCCGGCGTGTCATAGTCGCTGCCCCAGATCACGAACTTCTCGCTGTCTCCGACCGGCCCCGCGTCGTTTTGGACAATTTGCCTAGGCATGCCACATGATCGAAACCGGAACGACGGCTGGCACTTCAAAACCGGGAAAACGATCACGCAATTGGCATGAAGCTTGTTACGCTATTGAGCGCAAAATTCATCGCAGCAAGGTTATCGCCATCGTCGACCGCGCGAGCCAGTCCGCCGCCAGGCGGCGCCCTCTGCGACATGCTCTTTCGAGCTACCGATTCCGGGCAGGCCACCCCACGCTACTTTCCGTAGACAGTCGTTTTCCGGAAATGTGCGATTGCGGTAGCTGTACCAACGGAGTCACATGGCCTCGCTTCGTTTCTGTTGCGACTGAACTGATCGGCCGGGATCGGACAAGCGAGTTGGTGACTCCATTGCTGCCGCCACGCGCCTCAGCTGTCTAAGGGAGATTGTTGAAGATGGCGAAATCAATCGGCATCAGTGGATTCGAAAACTCGATTCCCTTCAAGAAGAAGCATTGGCCGGGCCTGGAAGAACGCGAATACCGAATTTCTCAAGGTCACGATTCCGCTGCGGTGCTGGTGGTCGATGGCGAGATAGTCGCTGCAGCCGCCGAAGAGCGCTTCAGCCGCAAGAAGCACACCGGTGACTTCCCGATTGGCGCCATCCGCTACTGCCTCGAGACCGCCGGCCTGAACCCCGCCGACGTCGACGAACTTTCCCACGGCTTTGACCATTCTCCCTATAAAGCCGCCTTCAGCCTGGACCCGACTTCCGCCGAGCAATACAAGGAAGTTTTCTCGCGCGAAAAACTGCTTTCGCAAATGAACCAGCACCTGCCGGGGTTCCCCTCCGACAAGGTTCACCACGTCAACCATCATTTATCCCATGCCGCCAGCGCCTACTACACCTCCGGATGGGATGAATGCTTGGTCGTGATCCTCGACGGCATGGGCGAAGTTCACGCCGTTACCGTTTATCACGCCCACGACAACAAGATCGACAAGCTAGCCGAAATCAACGCCCAGGATTCCATCGGCATCCTCTATTCCACTCTCACGCTGCACCTCGGCTTCGATTTCAACTCCGATGAGTACAAAATCATGGGCCTCGCCCCTTACGGGAATCCCGCTCGCTATCATCATTTCTTCGAGCAAGCCGTGGAGCTGCTCGACAATGGCCTGATCAAAATTCCGCTTCTTCGCCTGAACAACGAGCGTCTTGATCGCGAAACCTACGGCGCGACGCGCCGCTACCTCGACCAACACCTCATCCCGGCTCGCGTTCCTGACAGCGACACGAACGACGATCATCGCGACGTCGCTGCGGCATTGCAAGAATGCCTCGATAAAGTCATGCTCCATATCTGCGGTCACTTCGGCCGCAAGACTGGCCTGCGCAAGCTCGCTATGGCGGGTGGTGTCGCGCTCAACTGCACCGCAAATGGCCGTCTTCTTCAGTCCGGTCTATTCGACGACATCTACGTTCAGCCGGCCGCGGGCGACGACGGCTCCGCCCTTGGCGCCGCGCTGTGGTCGGCGTCACGCAACGGCGGCGTAAAAAACGTCAGGATGCCGGTTCCCTTCCTCGGCCCTGAACACTCGGAAGCCGAAATCAACAAGGCTCTCGCCGACGCTGGCAACCGCATAGAGGTCGTACGCTTCCCGAGTCTTGAGCAAACCTGCGCAGAAGCAGCCAAGCTCATCAAGGCCGGACGCGTGCTTGGCTGGTATCGCGGGCGCATGGAGTTCGGTCCGCGAGCCCTGGGTCACCGCAGCATCCTGGCAGATCCCGGCCGTCCAGAGATGCGTGATCGCATCAACGCGATGGTCAAGATGCGCGAAGCCTTCCGCCCGTTTGCTCCGGCGGTGAGTCTCGAACAGGCACAGGATTGGTTCGACCTACCGAAGGGCCTCGAACTTCCGTACATGATTATGACCGCCGACGTTCGTCCCGAGCATCGTGCCGCGCTCCCTGCGATTACGCACGTCAACGGCTCGGCCCGCGTGCAGACGATCAACAAGAAGGACAATCCGGAATTCCTCGCATTGGTGCAGGCCGTCGGCAAAGTGACTGGTCGGGAAATGGTGCTGAACACGAGCTTCAACGTGAAGGGGCAGCCGATCGTCAACACCCCGCGCGAAGCCATCGACACGTTCCTCGGGACAGGCATCGAGTTTCTTTTCCTCGAGAACATACTCGTCTGCCGCGCAGGACGGAAGTAATCGGCGCAAGGGCGCACAGTTTGCGCAGCGTTGGAGTGTCGCCCGCGCTGCTCCAATGAACCAACATCTTAGTGCTCCTGATCGACAATTGGGTGACCAATGCCGCGCCGGGATCGCTACGTCCGCAGGCTTGGCCCTTGGCGCGCAAAATGCAGGGTGACAGCGGCAATGATGCACACGCCGCTCCGTCACGGTCTGCGATGCCAAAATCGCCTCGAGCCTAACGACAGAAGATGGTAAAACCTGCACCGGGAAGACTCGGTAGAACGCTCACGGGTTGCTTCCATAGTTTTCACAGTTCCGCCTCCAGGCGCGCCTAGAATCGCGGGAATAGGAGGGGGTCGCCTATGAAAGAAAGACGATGTAACGTGCAGGCTGCATGCTCATTCTTGGGAAGCTTAGGCTGCAAATCCTCATCTTCGTCCCGTTGAATGTTAGCTCGTTGAAGGGCGGATCTCGGCCCCGAGGGCGAGTGACATTGCATTTTGATACGGAGCACCAAATGGATACCACGCTAGATGACAAGGCCGCAGAAGAGCCACTCACAAGCTTGGAGGAGCAGCTTTCGGACTTTGCGCGCGAACTGGAAGTTAGTCCTTCGGGGCCACCGACCAGCATAAGTGCGTTTCGCCCGCCGCTGGCAACGATTAATCGATTGACGGATTGGCGCCACTTGGCTTTTGTCGGCTCTGTGTTGGCAGCATCCATTTATGGCGCTGCTTGGTGGTGGTCGTCTTCCGCTGATACGGCGATGGCTCCCTCCCCATCCCCCTCACCTCTGACACAAACCCCGCGGAAAGACGCTACGCCGACTGCCGGCGCACTTCCTTCAGACTTGGCGTTGCAGCTCCAATCGATGGCGCGCGATCTCGCTGCCTTGAGGCAAGCCGTCGAACCGCTCAAGGTGAGGCAAGAACAGTTGGTCCGCGACAATGAAAACTTAGCAAGCCAACTCAAGGCGAGCCAGGCAGAAATGGCACGCAACAACGATGCCATCGACCAGATCAAGGATACCCAGATTCAGATGGCGCGCGAAGGCGATGCGATCACCGCGCGGCTCAACGCGAGCCAGGAACAACTGTCTCGTATCATCGCCAGCGCTTCAGAGCCGAGGGTGGAAGCTGAAGAGCCTAGGGCGAGCCCCGAACAGCCAACGGTAAGCCCCGAAATACCAATGCCGCGTCCGCGGCAGCCAACCAATGTTGCCAAGACACACAAATCAACGCCAACCCCGGCACGCCAGCAAGCCAACAGACCGCAACCGCCGGCATGGCCATGGTCAACGCGCTAGAGCCATAATGTTTGCAGACGAGGATCCCCTCCGCTACACTCCGAACGCGCTTCCGCAGTGCGAAATCAAGCACACAAGCGAACGGTTTGCCCGGCCCCACGAGTGCTACGAACTGATCGCTACCCAGAGCTAGGCCGCGTCGGCGGTTGATGAGGTGAAGCGCGCTCGACCATGAAGAACGGCGCCCGTCTGACTTACGGCTTGACGTAGGTCCAGCCCTTCTCCTGCAACTCCATGACGCGCACGACGCCCGATTTCACGACCTCCGCCTGCCGCACAATCGGGATGTCCTTGCTCTCGGCCTTTTGCATTTTCTCCTGAGTGTTGCCGCAGGCCTTGAACGACACTTCGGGCGTGCTCAGGGCCATCTCCTCGAGGCGCGACTTTACGGGCGACGTGTCGTCACGCAGCATGTTCAGGCCGGGCCCAAACGTGACGACTTCGATTTTCACCTTTTCGCCAGCGTCTTTGTAGTATTGGGCAACGTTCGTCGCGTTGTTGAGCGCCAGATTCATCGCGGCGGGGTCGTTGGTGTTCACCTGCAGGATCAAGCGATGTTCTTTCTTCTTCGTTGCAGTGGGATCCTCCATACGGGCGAGCACGGATCGCGTCTGCGCCGCTGTCATTCGCTTCGCTATGTGGTGCCTTGCACGGTTTTCCCTGTGCACGAGGGGTTGCCCATCTGCAGGCGTCCAGTATTTTCCGCCCTGATCCGCGGCCGCGAATGACGTGGAACCCAGAACGGCGATCACTCCCACCACTATCGTCCTGGCAATACGACGAAACCTGACCATTATGCGCCTCCGTTAAAGACAATCATTCTCACACCATCAATGGCTTGGCGTTGCAATGGCGCGCGGCCATCTGCACGCCGCGGCCATCTTCGCGCGCGCCGCATCCAGCCCGGCGAGGGAGAACGACCCGTCTCGGGTAGTCCCGCCTCTAGATGAGAGAAGGACGATGAGTTCACCATTGTCCGGAAGGGACTGCAGCAAGCGAACAACATCCCCGGCGAACGCAACGCCAGGACCGAATGCCGGCGGTGCGGCTGCGACCTGAACCGCCGGACGATCATTCACACGATATGAAATTGTATCATCACCGCCTCCGCGGGAGATGCCGGGGCCCGCGAGCGCCAGCTCCGTCCGGCCGGCGCGACAGCGTATAGATAGCTGCATCGCGGTCTCGTCGGTCCCGCTGCGTGATGATGTCGTCGCGGTCGCGATCGCTGAATAGTCTACGGGCGACGTCGTCTGGCTGACGATCCAGTCGTTTTCGGAGGTCGGACGACGCTGAGATGCGATAGTACGCGTCATTTTATCCAGACACCCGAGGCGCTCCTCGTGTTCCTTCTGAAGGCAGGAACGGAGCTGTGTCATCGGTTCCTGGGCGAACGCAATGCCGCCAGTGCCGCCAAGTGCAATAGTCAGCAGGATCGCGGCGTGTTTCATTGCGATGCATGTGTTGTGCGGGGCTGACGACCCAGCCAAGCTTGCGCCGCAGGAACGCGCGTGAGGCCTGGAACCGTCGCAGCGAGGTTGACGGATTTCCACTTCGGATCGAAACCGGGCGCCTGCAATCTGTCGATGCGCGAGAATAGGTGGTCGACGAAGCGCGCGACGCGCTCAGAACGGTTCGAGTTGTCTGGCCAATTGAAGGCGACCAGAGCGGTCGGCACGGCGATGGTCGAAACCCGTTCACCCTGCTTAATTAGATCGGGATAGTCGGTCGCGTCGAGAGTAGCGGGAAGATAGTAATCCTCGAACTTACTCTCGTACGGGACAGGCAGGAACTTGAAGCCTGACTCCCACCGGCCCTTCACAAAAGCATCCACCGGCTTCGACGTAATGAAGACGACAGCTGCAATCTCGCCTTTGCGCATCTGCTCAAGCGCGATCTGGTGCGGAATGAACGTTTTTTCCACCTCAATATTGAGGCGGCTGAAGATAAGCGGCCCTGAATAGGCAGCAGCGGTGCCCTGGTTGTTGAAGTTGACCTTCTTGCCGGCAAGGTCGTTCAGACTCTGAATCTCCGGGCGAACGAATATCTGGAGTTCGGACGGGAACAGATTCATGACATACGCAATTCGTCGCTGGATGTCCGGCACCTGGCTCTTGTATTCCTCGAGCGCGTCGGAATTGATGATCGCCGCGTCGATGCCGCGCAGATAAAGCAGGGAATTCAGGTTCTCCGTGGCTCCGCGTGTGACGATCGGCAGAACATGCAGGTTGTTTCCATCGTCGACCACGCGGGCGATCTCCGCCGCTAGACGTATCGGCGCGCCCTCGAGGAGGCCTCCGGCCAGGCCGACCGTCCAGGCATTCATGGCCATCACTTCCGGCCTTGGCTGTACCGGTGCGGGCTGAACCGGGTGAGCCTTGTGGGGCCGCAAATTCGGGGGCTGCGCATCCGCCCAAGGCTGAATGGCCAGGAGCAATGCTGCGAACGCGGCGAGCAAGAGCAGCCGACGCCATCCTGTAAATCTTTTCATCCACCCACTCCTTTACACATTCAGCATCCGCGTCGGCGCCTTCGGTCCTCGATTACTGACTTGGAACATCGCCGCACAAGACTGTGCTATCGACGTAGCGCTGCGAGTCACGCCTTCGCCTCCTTGCTTCCTCCAGCTTCAGCACGCGCGTAAAGAGTTCGCGCTTTAGCGAGATCACCTTGCGTTCCATACGTTCCGAGATTTGGAAGGATTAGCGGATCGTAGGTTTCCGCGAGCGCGAAGCTTGCTTGCGCGCCGCCCATCCCAACGGCGCGCTCAAGCACGATCCGCACCGCGCCGATGTTTCCCTGTTCAAGCAGAATGCTCGCCCGCGCGATCAATTTCGCCGCTTGGACCCCTTCGTTAGGATTGACCGGAGCATCGCTCTGGCTGCGCGCCGCTGTGGTTTGGCTCTGGACCGACTTATCCTGGACCGGTTTGTCTTGGACTGTCTTGTTTTGGACAGGCTGGATCTGGCTTGGTCGTACCGGCGCTCTGGGTGGCTCCTCGCGCGCGGCCTGGCTGGGGGTTGCCGGCTGAGACGCAGCGGGGGGAGTTTTCGCCACAGGCGCGCCGCCGTCATGACGCGCCGATGCGAAATCCCTTTCCAACCCCGTAGCGCGCCCGCGTTCGCGCTGCAACAAGCTGCGCAGCTGGGCCACGTCTCGCTCTCCGGCCTGCTTGATCCGTATGACTTCCTCGCTCGCCTTGGAAGCGCGCTCGGTCTCTGCGGCGAGATCGCGGCTTGCTTTTGCGAGATCCCGGACCAGCTGCTCAGCCGGCTCGCGCTCCCGTTGCTGCGATTGCCGTAAGTTGGCGGTATCGTTCGCTTCCGCCTGTTTAAGCTGCGCCGCTTCCTCGCTGCCTTTGGCCGCTTGAGCTTCGTACGCGTAGATCTTGCTGCGCGCCATCGAGAGATCCTGCTCCAGCGCGGCGACTCTCAGGCGGGCCCGCCGTCTTGGCCAATGAGGCAGCCACAGCGGGCTGGAGCCTGGCCCTCCATTCGCGCGCCTGCGCTCAGGACGCACCACAAACAAGAATCGCAAGCGCGCGCTTTTAATTGCACCTGAAAAGGTGCGTGGGGCAAGTACTACAGGTTGGTACTCCGTTTGGCCGAAACAAGCGGGCCGACAATTCTTCCGTGCAACCACAATCACCTGCCGCCAGAATTCTCGCGTTTGCTGCTTGAAGAGCGGCAGCAGCTTCTCGAAACTCTCATCCCGGTGCGCGTCGACTTCCCAGGTCGTTACCCGAGCGCTCAGGGCTTTGCCGTCCCCCTCAATGTCGGCGACTAATCGACGAACAGGCTTCCGAGTAGCGCCCTTCTGGATCGCCATTGCGCTGCTTGAGCGTGCAATGATGTTTCGCACCTAATCGGCCGTGCGCGGAGCGCGTAAGGCTGCAGCGTCGAGCCGTTGCAGCACGGCCATCCGGAATCTGGACCAGCATCCAATCCCTTTGGAGTACTCTCCATTCGTCCACCCACATCAGAAATTCTGCATTCATGCGTCAGGAGTGGGTGATAACTATTTTGACCCGGTGTTCCACCGCGCATGAGCATGAATTTGGTCGAACGGGTTTCCGCTGCAGGAAAGGAACTGCCCCGGAGCAGCCAGCGCCGAGTGGAGGGAGTACGCTCTTGGAATCGAGTCTCAGAAACGAAAGGCCCCCACTGAGGCTGCCAACCGAGGGTCGGCCTGCTGCACCTCGACGGCTACGACCTACACAAGATGTCGCTGATCGAGAGGGCAAAGCCGACAGGAAAACCTCATGTCTCAGAAACTGCTTAAGTTCGCTGCTTGGGCCTGTCTGTGCGCCATTGCTTATTCAACCCTGTCGCCGCTTAGGGACAGACCGATCTTGCTGACCTCGTCAAATCTGGAGCACCTTGCAGCATTTGCCCTTCTCGGCATGGTCTTCTGCTTAGCATATCCCCACCGCACTCTTTCCGTCTTAACCATCGTATTCGGCAGCGCCGCGTTGCTTGAGCTTCTGCAGTTGCTTACTCCGGATCGACACGCGCGAATCCTGGATGCACTCCAAAAAGTTGCTGGAGGTGCCGCAGGCGTTCTCGCCGGCAACGCTGTCTTACGTTTCGACCGAGTTCGTTTCTGGCTGTTGCGCGACCCGACACCTGGCCCATGTCCTGAAATTCGCAGCAAGCCTGTCCCGCATCACGCATCCCGAGCTATCGACAAGGCCGCCAAAATTGCGCATCGTACCAATTTGCACGATTGATCGACGCGTCGCCAAGCCGTCGTGTCAAGCCGTCGTGTACAGCCGTTATCGCGGGCCACCACGATAGTCCGGCCCCATCGAGCCGTCAGGTCAGACCTGCAAGACGGCCATGGGACAACGGCGCCTCGCGATGGAGACCATTGCGCTGAAATCGAATGACTGACTGGCATGTGCACGGAAAAAACTAGCGGCGTAGCGCCTCCAGCCGCGCTTTCGCCGCCTTGATTCCTGCGGAGTCGGCCTGGGCATAAAGGGCTTTCGCTCTGCTCGCATTGCCGAGCGTGCCGTAAGTTCCCCATTTCGCAAGAACCAATGGATCGTAGGTTTCTGCCAGCGCGAAGCTCGCCTGGGCGCTGCCCATCTCGACGGCGCGCTCGAGTACAAGTCGCGCCGCGCCTATATCACCCTGCCGGAGCAGCGCGCTCGCCCGCGCAACCAACCCAGCGGCCGCCGCAGCCGGCTTGGAAGCAGGTTGAGCATCAGCGCGATCAGGCGCCGCTAGCGTCTGCTCGGCGATTGGATTACCGGCCACTTCGATAGACTTGTCCGGCGCGGTCGAACCGGTCGTCACGACACTTAACGTAGCGCCCTGCGCATTGCGAACCTGGACCTCATACGCATAAATTGCGCTCCGCGCCAGGGAGGGGCTCTGCGCCTGCGCGTCTGCCCTTGCGCGCAATTGCCTCAACTCGGCAGCACCGGCTTCCGCCGCTTGCTTCTGCAGCACGACTTCCTCGTTTGCCTTTGCCGCCAGCGCCGTCTGGGTCTCGCTATCTCGATGCGCTGCCGCGAGATCCTGCTCCAACCGCGCGGACCGCTCACGCTCCTTTTGCAGGTCCACCGCGCCGCTCTTCCCCGCCGTTATCAGCCGGGACATTTCCTCGGCTGTTTTGGTCACCAGCGCCACCTTGGACGCGACGTCGCGCCGCGCCGCGGCCAGATCCTGTTCGAGCCCTGCGGACCGCTCGCGCTCCTTTTGCAGGTCCGTGGCAGCGCTCTTCCCCGTCGCTTGCAGCCGGGACGTTTCCTCACCTGCTTTCGCCACCAGCGCGGCCTTGGTCTCAGCGTCGTGCCGCGCCGCCGCCAGATCCTGCTCCAGCCTATCAGCCCGCTGCCGCACTGACTGCAGCGAGTCCTGCAATGCCACCGCGCCAGAAGCACCGGCTTCCACCGCTCGCTTCTGCCGCAAGACTTCCTCGCCTGCCTTTGCAACCAACACAGTCTGGGCCTCGACATCGCGCCGTGCCGCCGCGAGCTCCTCCTCCAACCGCGCGGACCGCTCACGTTCCTTTTGCAGGTCCGGCGTGCCGCTCTCCCCTGCTGTTTTCCGCCGAGAGGATTCCTCGCCTGCTTTCGTCGCAAGCGCGGCCGCGGTCTCCAGATCACGCCTCGCAGCCGCAAGATCCTGATCAAGCCGCGCGGACCGCTCGCGTTCCTGTCGCAGGGATGCCTGCAGCTTCGCAGCGTCGCTTTCTCCCGCCGACTTCAGTCGGGAGATGTCCTCATCCGCTTTCGTTGCGAGCGCGGTCTGGGTCTCGAGATCCCGCCGCGTCGCGGCAAGATCTCCCTCCAGCCGCGCGGACTTCTCGCGCTCCTGTCGCAGCTCAGCCACGCCCATCTCCCCCGACTGTCTCAGGCGGGACGCTTCCTCGTTTGCTTTCGCCGCGCCTGCGACCTGTGTCTCGACCTCTCGTCGCGCGACCGCAAGATCCTGCTCCAGACGTGCGAACCTCTCGCGCTCGTCCGGGCCGCGAAGCGACACCGCGCCGCTCTCCCCCGCTCGCTTCAGCCGGGAAACCTCCTCGCCAGCCTGTGTCGCGAGCGCAGTCTGGGTCTCGACATCACGGCGCGCTGCCGCGAGATCCTGTTCCAGTCTTCCTGCCCGCTCACGCGCCTGTTGCAGGGCGTCCTGCGACTCCGCGCCGCCCTGCGCGGCCTGTTTCACCCTGGCAGCGTCTTCGACAGCTTTCGCCGCCAGTGCGGCCTGGACTTCGACGTCGCGTCTCGCCGCCGCAAGATCCTGCTCCAACCACTCCGCCCGCCCGCGCTCCTGCTCGATACTCTGCAGCAGGCCAATATCAAGCCTTGCACTGGAGAGTTCGCAGGACAGTCTCTCCCCCCAATGGGGATCCTGTTCCGAAGACCTTCCAATCTCGGTGGTCGTTCCCTGTCCAACCGGCACCGATTTGTCGTTGCCACCTCGGCCCGGCGGCACGGCTTCGGGATTGCTGTCCTGCGCCGCTTTAGCAGAATCGGGATTGCGGGCAGCCGCTATGTGTTGCGCATCTGCAGAGGGGCGCGCCGGATCAGGCGACGCCCGTGTTTCCGGCGCGCACGCCATTGCGAGCATGGCGACGCTCGTCCACAAGAGCGCGGGTCGTCCCATCTTGAGCAGATGGCCAGGCGACGAGCCTACACCTATATCCTCCTTGAGGAGAACCGTCCGATTCACCGCAAATACCCGTCGCATAGCGATACGATCTGTTGAGGTGCGGCATTATGCGTCTCACCTCCCCGCGAAGCCTATAATCCGCATGGAGGACCCACCCGTCCCTTTCGGGTTAGGTCGTGGATCACGGCCTAACACGTACCAGCCGTTCTCCTGCAGTACCAACACGCGCAGGCCCCCTCACTTCACCGCCCCCGCCTAGCGAGCAATCGGGATGTCCTTATTTTCGGCCTTGTGCATCCTTTCCCGGGTATTGCCGGGGGCCTTGAACAATATCTCCGGCGTCCTCGATACGTTGATGCGTCGTGACCGCATTTGTCCGCGCCGTGAGCAAGTTGAAGCGCATCTTCTTCGCCCAGGGAGGCTACGCGCAGGAATCGCTATCAGTGCCGTCTCGTCATCTTCTTGGTGAAAGCCCCAGGCTTCGGCGGCGCAGGCATGGACCTTGCGCGGTAACTATCGTTTGGCCGAAATACCCCGAAATTGCCAGGCCGGCCTTCCGCACAGGAGGGTTACTGTTAAGTGGCGCAGGACGAAGGGCTGACTGACGATCCCCGCCTCCCTGCAGCATTTGCTAGAAATGGTCGGCGGCTGAGCCAGATTCGCTTATTCCCGGTCCTGCATGGTGGATATAGATGATCGACGAGCAGTTGGTGCGCCTAAAAGTATGCAGCAACAACATCCATCGCTATCGCCGACTGCTCAGGGGCAAGCTGACGGAGCAAGAGCGGCAATTCGTCGAAAGACGTCTAAGGGATGAACAGTTGGCGATGCAGAGCCTAGCGGCGGTTGGCCTGGCGCTAGATGACTCGAGAGCTATATGAAGAAGGCTGCCTTATGTCGGACAACTCCGTTGTCGCTTGGTTTGGCCAAACGCACCGTCAACCCACGCGTTAGCGAACTCTTCGAATAGAACTAGCTCATTCGCTGCCGAGGACGTCATGGCAGGATCGTCCCAACACGAGCTCAAGTTTCCGCCGGGTTCACGCGTTCAGATAAAGCCGACAGCTGGCCCTCGCTTAGCTGGAAGGACAGGGACCGTGATCGGGGCAGGATACTATCCGAAGAGCCTCCGCGTCATTCTGGACGGATCGAAGGGGCCAATCACTCTTCACATGGACTACCTGGCCACGATCGACACGTGAAGCGGACGCGGCGCCGTACTTGCGGACCAAGGGCATCGAAAGTTGGGATGAGCTGCAATGCCCGCGAAAACCACAGGCTACGAAATGGCCTTCCCTGAAACCTTATCGAAAAGGTGCGTTCGCTCCAGATCGAGAGCGACGTCGATAAAGCGATCCGGCGCCGCAGCAACACCGACCTGCATCTGAGCCGTGAACGGGAATGTGCCCACGGTTCCAATCACGAGGGTATGCGGCCCGAGCGGCTCAACGTCTTTCACCATCAAGCGGACCGATGAGCCCATCGGCGCATCCTGCCGGAGCACATGATCGGGCCGCACGCCGAGCACAACCGGCTTGCCGACGCTCCCTGCATAGGCCGCCTCGCTAGACTTCGGCAATTTCAACACCGCACCCGACGGCTCGGCGAAGACCAGCGCGCCGTCGCGAGCGACAATCTCGCCATGGATAAAATTCATGCTGGGCGCGCCCATGAAGCCCGCGACGAAGAGATTGCTGGGCTTCTCGTAGATCGTGATCGGATCGGCCGCCTGCTCGATCCGGCCGCGATTCATCACCACGACACGATCCGCCATGGTCATCGCCTCGACCTGATCGTGCGTGACATAGACGATCGTCTTGGCGAGACGGCGGTGCAATGCCTTGATCTCGGTCCGCATCTCGATGCGGAGCTTGGCGTCGAGGTTTGACAAGGGCTCGTCGAACAGAAACACGTCCGGGCTACGCACGATGGCACGGCCGATCGCGACGCGCTGACGCTGTCCTCCGGAGAGCTGCTTGGGCCGGCGGTCCAGATATTGCTCGAGGTCGAGAACCCGCGCCACGTCCTGGACAGCTTTCGCGACGCCGGCGCGTGACTCGCCCCGCACCTTCATGCCGTAGCCGATGTTCTCCCCCACCGTCATATGAGGATAGAGCGCATAGTTCTGGAACACCATCGCACAATTGCGCAGACCCGGACGCAGCTGCGTCACGTCGCGGCTGCCGATGCGGATGTTTCCGCTGGTGACTGCCTCCAGCCCTGCAATCATGCGTAACGTCGTGGTCTTGCCACAGCCGGACGGCCCGACAAGCACGACGAATTCCTCGTCGGCGACGTTCAGATCGAGCCCCTCGATGATCTTGTAGGGCCCATATGCCTTGCTGACGTTTTCGATCTCGACGTGCGCCATGGATTCCTTTTTCCGTCCCTCATATCGACGGCCAACAAAGCCCCGGATGATGCTTACGCATCATCCGGGGCAGTCTCCGCAGGAAGCTAGTTCTTGGGCGGGAGACCCATCGCCGCGCGATAGGCCGCCAGTTGCTTCGCGCGGCCGAACTCGTCGGTCAGGCGATTCCATTCCTTTGCCACCGCGTCCAGCGCGGCCTGCGGCGTGGTCTGGCCGGCCAGTGCCTTGCCAAGCTCGATCTCCACAACCTCGGTGTAGGAGAAATAGCCGGGCAGACGCATGTCGAGCGCGACATTCTTGGCGTTGATCGAGTCCGCCTGAGCACCGAGATATTCCTTGGCTTCTTCCGGCGAGAAGTTCTTGCTCCACAGTTGCAGATTAGCGGTGTGCGATTTGCGATAAGGATTGACCCCGCTGCCGCCGGTGATCGCTGCCTGCCCCGACACTTCGGGGCTGGTCAGCGTCTTGACGAAGTCCCATGCCGCCTGCTGGTTCTTGCCGACCTTCGGCACTGCGATCTGCCATCCGCCAAATGCCATGAACGGTGTCGGCAACACGCTTTCGAATTTGTCCCACTTCTTGGACTTGGCGTTCCAGATCTCGTCCGATCCCGGCAGTATCGCAGAGCCGACCTTGCCCGAGATCTTCGACTGCTTGGGGTCGGCCGCGATCACACCGGTGTCGCCCCAACCGATCGATTCCGCCACCTGGCCGCCGGCCACCGCCGCGTTGACTTCGCCGAAGGAGAAGTTCAGCGCATTGGGCGGCCCAAGCTTGGAAGCGCGAATGTATTCTTCCAATCCCTTCACCCAACCCGGATTGTTGATCTGGGCATCCATCGTTTCGGGGTCGAAGAACATCGCGCCCGGATAGTTCGGGTTGTTGGTATAGGCAGCCGCGTGGCTGAAGAAGAACCAGAACTGCTGGCCGCCGCGACGGAAAGCTTCCGCCGTGCCCCAGAGGCCCTTGTCGGGGCGCTGGAAGAACTCCGCGATGTCGAGATACTTCTTCCAGGTCTTTGGCGGCGCCAGGTCATAGCCGTATTTGGCTTTGAAGGCGTCCTTCTCCTTGGGATCGCTGAACAGGTCGGTGCGATAGGTGTAGGTGTGAACGTCGCCGTCCATCGACTGCGAATAGATCTTGCCTTCCCACACCATCAGGCGCTCGCGATAGGCCGGCTCGACATCGTCCCAATCCTTGCCGGACTGCATCTCTTTCGGCATCTCGCTGAGATAGGAGACGAAGTCGGGCAGCCAGGCCGGCGCAAAGCTGACCAGATCGAACGTCGCGTCCGATCCCGTGAGCGATGTAACAATCTTCGGGTAGAGCTCCGACCACGGAAACTCGACCACATTGACTTTGCCGCAGGTCTTCTTGGTCCATTCGTCCGCGCCGAGCTTGAGCGCGGAAGCGATATACGGTCCGGTCTGCGATGCCACCGTCAGGGTGACACCGGAGTAATCCGGGCTGCAGGCAGCGTGCGCCTGGCCCACGGTGCAGGCCATCGCGAGCGAGGTAGTCAGCATCAGAAATGTCCGTCGCAACATCGTCCAGTCCTCCCTACAAGTGCTTTTGCTATTTAATGGCCCCGAGCAGCAGGCCCGACCGCATCATCCGGCTGAGCAGACCTGCCATGATCATCATCGGAATGATGGCAACGAGCGCCGCGGCCGAAATCGCCCACCATTCGTCGCCGCGCTGGCTGTTCTGTCCTGCCACCAGGATAGGCAGCGTCTGCCATCTGGAATTGGTCAGGAACAGCGCGAACAGGAACTCGTTCCAGACGAAGGCGAGCGTGATCATGAACGTCGCCAGCAGTCCGTTCATCGACATTGGCACCACGATGCCGAGGAAGATGCGCCAGCTCGGCACGTTGTCGACCATCGCGGCTTCTTCGACCTCGATCGGGATGGCCTCGAAAAAGTCGCGCATCAGCCAGACCACGATTGGCAGCGAGAACGCGACGTAGCACAGCGTCAGGCCGACATAGCTGTCGATGAGCTGGAAGCCGAGCCGGCCGATTTCGCTATAGAGGAGGTACAGCGCGAACGCCGCGACGATCGGTGGAAACATGCGCTGGCTGACGAACCAGAACAGGATGTCCTCATTGCCGAGGATCGGCCCCGGCAGCGGCAGACGGTTGGCCAGGATTGCAGCGGCAAGCGCGATCGGGAACGCGAGCAGCAGCGCCTGCGCGCGGGTGAATCCGAGCGAATTGCTGAACAGCAGATAGCCGCCGAGCGCGAGCAGGAAGAAGATCAGGCCGGCGCCAAAGCGCACCCTGAACTCGAACCGCACCAGCGCATAGGCCGCCATCGCGCCGACCGCGGTCGCGATCGCTGCCGCCGACAGTCCGACGATCGTCGAGTTCAGGAAGGTCCGGAAGAACTCACCCCGGATCCCCTGGTAGAGATCGATGAACGGCTGCAGGGTCGGCGTGAAATCGACGAACGGAATATAGGTCGGGCCGCCGACGACGCCCGGCGGGGTCTTGAACGCCGTCACCACTACCCAATAGAGCGGAAACACCGAGATCAGGCACCAGACGAGCACGCCGGCCGCGACCAGGCGGCGACTCCGGCTCGACAGTCCGGTAAGGCCCTGCCCGCTCATCGGCGCTTCTCCAGATGCGGCCGCAGCAACGCCAGATAGGTCACGCCGATGATCGTGATCGCGATCAGGAACAGGAAGCTGAGCGCCGACGTGTAGCCCAGATTGAACTTCTTGAAACCTTCCTGATAGGCAAACAAGGTCAGGGTCTCGGTGTCGACCCCCGGTCCACCGCCCGTCATCACGAACACGGTGTCCATGATCTTGTAGCTCTCGATCAGGCGGATGAAGACGACCGCGGCGGAGATCGGCAGCATCATCGGAAAGGTGATGCCCCAGAACTGCTGCCAGGCGCTGGCGTTCTCGAGCTCGGCCGCCTCGTAGACATCTTCGGGAAGCGTTTGCAGGCCGGCCAGCATCATCAGGATGACGAACGGGGTCCACTGCCAGATCTCAACCGCGACGATGCAGGCGAGCGCCCAACGCCCGTTGGTGAGGAACGGCAGGTTCGCCAGTCCGAACATGGACAGGAACTGATTGAGCGGACCCATGGTCGGATTGAAGATCATGCGAGCAACAAGCGCGACGGCGACCGGAGCCAGCAGCATGGGCAACAGCAAGGCCACGCGAAACAGCCGTTCGCCCGGAACGCGCGCGTTCAGCGCGAGCGCAACGCCAAACCCGATCACGTATTGCAACCCAACGGCGATGAACGCGATCAGCGTCGTCGTGAAGATCGCATTCCAGAAGCGCGGCTCTTGCAAGAGCGAAGCATAATTTCCGAACCACACGACGCGCGGCGGGATCGGCGGAATCAGGCGATAGCTGAGGAAACTCGTGGTGAACGAATAGATCAGCGGAAAGATCGAGATCGCCAGCACGACGAGCACCGCCGGCCAGATGAAGACATGCTTGATCGGATCATTCCGCATCATGAGCAGGTCATTTCCTTCAACAGAGCTTCAATCTCGGCGCGCCGCGGCATGGCGGGCGCAGTCCCCGCGCGCGTCACGGAAATCCCCGCGGTGGCCGAACCGAAGCGCGCCGCTTCCAGTGGATCAGCGCCGTCCGCAAGCGCGGCCGCGAAGCCGCCGACGAAGGCATCGCCCGCGCCCGCGGTTTCGACCACCTTACCGGCGGCGAACGGCGGCACGTGGAGCGAGCGATCCCGCCCGTGAAACAGCGCCCCGCGTTCGCCGAGCGTGATCAGCGCGGTACCCGCTCCCTTGGCCAGCAACGCGTCTCCGGCGCGGCGGGCACCGGCAAGATCGCTCACCGCGATCCCCGTCAGCGCTTCCGCCTCGGTCTCGTTGGGAACGACATAGTCGCACAAGGCAAACAGGCTGTCGTCGAATGCGCCCGCGGGTGCCGGGTTGAACACGGTGATGCTGCCCGCAGCGCGCGCGATCTCGAGCCCGCGCTGCGCGGCCGCGACCGGTTGTTCGAGCTGGGTCACGAAGACGCGGCTGGTACGGATCGCATCCGCCGCCGCGTCGACGTCGGCCGGGCTCAGGCCGTCGGCTGCTCCGCTCACCACGATGATGGCGTTGTCGCCGCGTGTCTCGTGGACGTAGATGAAGGCGGCGCCAGTCGGCGCCTCCGCAGTCCTGGCGACGCGCGGCCGGATTCCCTCGACTTCCCACGTCTTGATGGCAAGATCACCGAAAGCGTCACGGCCAATCCGAGAGATGAACGTCACGTCCGCGCCCGCGCGCGCAGCCGCCACGGCCTGGTTCGATCCCTTGCCGCCTGGCCCCATGGCAAATCCCGAGCCTGCGATCGTTTCACCGATCGCAGGCATGTTGCCGGCCCGGAAGGCCAGATCGACGACGAAGATGCCGAGCACTGCGACGCCAGTCTTGCTCATGGTCGTCACTCTCCGTCCGGCGCGATGACGCCCTTGGAGAACAGGAAGCAGCCGTAGAAGCGCCGCTCACCGGTGGCGATCACGCAGTAGGCCGTCTTGGCCTTTTCATAGAAGGCATGGCGCTCGACCCCGACCAGCGGCCAGGAGCGTCCCTCGGCGCGGTCGATCGCGGCCTGCACCTCGCGCTGCACTGGCGGCACCTCCTGGGGCTGGCCGACGATCTCCATGCGGATCGCGGCATCGTCGACGAAAGTATCGAGCGGCAGCACCGAGAGGATGGCTTCGATCGCCTTTGCCGTGCTGACGTTGTCGATGCGAAGCAGCTCGCCGAACACGGTCTGGCGCGCGATGGAGTCGGCAGGAAAATTGGTGTCGCACACCACGAGGCGATCTCCGTGCCCCATTGCGCGCAAGGCATAGAGCACGTCGGCGTTGAGCAGTGGATTGATGCCCTTGAGCATGTTGCGTTCCTCCCTCGTCTTCAAAATCGCCCGAACTCTGATGGTTCGGATGCCAACCAGTATCACCGCAAGGTGACGTCTTTAGTCCCCGTAGGGAATCCAGATGTTCTTCACCTGCACCGCATGGCGGAGCAGGATCGGACCTTCGCTCGCCGCCCGATCGTACCAATCGAGCGCCAGCCCGTGGTCGACCAGCGTGCGCTTGAGGTTGCCGACCGACAGCCGCTCCGCGGCCATCGAGGCCTCCTGCGAGCCGAACACCCAGAGCGCGTCGACGTCGTCATGCTCGGCAAGGACCTTTGCCAGCGCATCGCGCTCGCCGGTGACGATATTGACGACGCCTGCCGGCACGTCCGATGTCTCCAGTACCTGGTAGAAATCGGCCGCCGCAAGCGGATGCCGCTCGCTCGGGACGGCGACGACACGGTTGCCCATCGCAATCAACGGCGCCACCAGGCTGATGAGGCCCAGCAACGGGGCTTCGTCCGGACAGGCCACCCCGACCACGCCGATCGGCTCGTGCATGGCAAGCGCCACGCCGCGCAACGGAGGCGCATGGATCGTCCCCTCGTATTTGTCGGCCCAGGCCCCATAGCTGAACAGCCGCTCGATACTCGCCTCGACCTCTACGCGCGCCTTTGCGGACGAAACGCCGGTCATGTCACCGATGCGCCGGGCGAACTCGTCGCCGCGCGCGGACAGATTCTCGGCAAGATAATAGAGGATTTGGGCGCGATTATGCGTCGTCGCCCGCGCCCACCCCTCGGCCGAGCGCGCGGCGGCCACCGCGTTACGGATATCCTTGCGATTGCCTTCACCGGCTTCGCCGAGGTGGCGTCCCTTCGGCGACAGCACCGCGCGCGAATAATTTCCGTCGGGCCGGACCTGCTTGCCGCCGATGAACAGTTTTGCGGTCCGGTCGATCGGCGGCGTGCCAAACCCGGCACTCTCGGCATAGACTGCTGGGAGTGGCGGCAGCTTGGCTCGCGCTTTCCGCCCGCTCCATGCCTTCGGCTTGAGATATTCGGTGACGCCTTCCCGGCCGCCCTCGCGACCGAAGCCGGACTCGCGATAGCCGCCGAAGCCGACGCTGGCATCAAACAAATTGGTCGCATTGACCCAGACCACGCCGGCCTGAAGCTTCGGCGCGATATCGAGCGCCAGGCCGATGGTCTCGCTCCACACGCTGGCAGCAAGACCATAGCGCGTGTTGTTGGCGAGCATCACCGCCTCGTCCGGCGTACGGAACGTCATCGCGACCAGCACCGGGCCGAAGATCTCCTCGATCGCCACGGTCGATGACGGATGCACGTTCCAGAGCAAGGTCGGGGGATAGAAGCAACCCTCCGCAGGGATCGCCCCCGATGCCTGATACTTCTCGGCGCCCTCCTTCACTCCCGTTTCGACCAGCGCCTTGATTCGCTCGAGCTGCACCGGTGCGACCACCGCGCCCATGTCGATCGCCTTGTCGAGCGGCGGACCCACGCGCAGCGTCTCCATGCGGCGGATCAGGCGCTTGCGGAAGGTCTCTGCGATCCCTTCCTGCAACAGCAGCCGCGATCCGGCGCAGCAGACCTGGCCCTGGTTGAACCAGATCGCATCGACCACGCCTTCCACGGCGCCGTCGATGTCGGCGTCGTCGAACACGATGAACGGGGATTTGCCACCGAGCTCGAGCGTCAGCGACTTGCCGCTCCCAGCGGTCGACTGACGGATCAACCGCCCGACCTCGGTCGACCCCGTGAAGGCGATCTTGTCGACACCGGGATTTTCGACCAGCAACGCGCCGGTCGCACCATCACCGGTCACCACATTCAAGACGCCGGGCGGCAGGCCGGCTTCCGCCGCGAGTTCAGCGAACAGCAGCGCGGTGAGTGACGTGAACTCCGCCGGTTTCAGCACCACGGTGTTGCCGGTCGCCAGCGCGGGCGCGATCTTCCAGGCCAGCATCAGCAGCGGAAAGTTCCAGGGGATGATCTGGCCGATCACACCGACCGGATCGTGGTCGGCGAATTCGCGCTCCTGCAATTGCGCCCAGCCCGCGTGATACAGGAAGTGGCGTGCCGCGAGTGGCACGTCGAGATCGCGGGTTTCCCTGATCGGCTTGCCATTGTCGATCGCTTCCAGCACCGCGAACAGACGAGCATGACGCTGCAGCATACGTGCCAGCGCATAGAGATGACGGGCACGACCATGACCACCGAGCTTTGCCCAGGACGACTGCGCCGATCGCGCGGCGCCGACGGCGGCCCCGACATCCGCGGCGATGCCTTGCGCAATCTTGGCCAGCGTCTTGCCGGTGGCCGGCTCGATCGTCGTCAGATGCTTGCCCGAAGCCGGCGCGACGAATTTGCCGGCAATGAGATGCCCAAACGTCGCGTCGTGCCGCTTCAGCCAGGCGCGCGCCTCGCCGTCCGCCTCGGGGGCGGGACCATAATCCATGGTCTCGTAGTAGTGTGCGATACTCATGCTCAGCCCACGGGATGACGGTTGAAGGCCGAGTAGCGGCCGGTGACGTGATGTTCAAGCTGACGCTCGATATCGGCGAGCAGGCTCGAGGCGCCGACCCGGAACAGATCCGGCTCGAGCCAATCGCGCCCCAGTTCCTCCTTCATCAGGAACTGGTAGTTGAGCACATCCTTCGCCGTCGAAATTCCGCCGGCCGGCTTGAAGCCGATCTTGAAGCCGGTGCGCTCCTCATAGATCCTGATCATGCGCAGCATCGCCAGCGTCACCGGCAGCGTGGCATTGACGCCTTCCTTGCCGGTGGAGGTCTTGATGAAGTCAGCACCGGCCATCATGCAGACCATCGAGGCCTTGGCGACGTTGCGCAGTGTCTTGAGGTCACCGGTTGCCAGGATCGTCTTCAGATGCGCATCACCGCAGGCCGTGCGGAAATCCCGGACCTCGGCGTAAAGAGCGCGCCAGTCTCCGGTCAACACATGCTCACGTGTGATGACGATGTCGATCTCCCGCGCACCGTCCCTGACGGACGCCTCGATCTCCTTGAGTTTCAGATCGTGCGGCACGAGACCCGCAGGAAATCCGGTCGAGACGGCAGCGACCGGAATGTCATGGCCATCGAGCGCTTCGACCGCGGTTGCGACGAAGCGGTGATAGACGCAGATCGCGCCCGTGTGTAGCCCGCGTCCGGCAAAGCCGAGTGCCTCGAGGAGGTCGCGTCGCAACGGCGCCCTCGCCTTGGCGCAGAGGCGCTTCACCCGCTCGGCTGTATCGTCGCCATTGAGCGTCGTCAGGTCGATGCAGCTGATCGCCTTGAGCAACCACGCCGCCTGCGCGTCCTTCTTGACGGTACGTCGGCCCGGCAGACTCGCAACGCGGCGCTCGGCGGCGGACAGATTAATCCTGATCTCATCGACCCAGTCCATCTCGAGCGCGCGGCCGCTATTGCGCGCGATCGGATGCGGATGATTGTGATCCCGCGCATGTGGCTGCGCCGACGCCGCGGATGGATTTGATATCAAGACGCCCTGCGCCATCAGTACGCCGCGCGCGACACTAGCGAATCGGCTGAAACGGCAGATAGACTGAATGTGCCGATTGCAACATGCGATCCTCCCATCCCTTGCCCGCTGGAGCTTCTGCTGGCTGCCTTGCGGACCAGCGAAACGCCCTTCGGGCCAGATGTTATTATTGTAACAGATTGACGTTGCTAAACTCACATCATTGTAAGATCATTGTCAACCGGATAAGCAAGCTCGGTGACGAAAATGACTGAAACACCGACCGCACGCGCCAGCGAGACCCGCGTCCAGCGGCTGCAACGGCTGCGCCGCGCCGTCGAGACGAGCGGCGCACTGCATCTGAAGGACGCCGCAGAGTTGCTGAAGGTGTCGGAGATGACCGTTAGGCGCGACCTTGCCGGGCCCGAGGTGGCGCTCGCCCTGCTTGGCGGCTACGTCGTCAACGCGGCGTCGCCGACCGGGTTCAAGTACACATTCGAGCAGGAAATCGACCAGCATACGCAGGACAAGCGCCTCGCCTGCCGATCCGCAGCCGCCTCGATCAAGGAAGGTGACACCATCTTCATCGACTGCGGCACCACGATGCAATCGCTGGCGGATTGCCTGCCCGAGGACATGCCTCTCTCGGTGATCTGCTATTCGCTGAACGTCGCCTCGATCGTCACCCACCGTCCGGCGACGCAGGTGATGCTAATGGGCGGGCTCTACCATCCGTCGTCGCAGTCGTTCTCGTCAGATGACGGCCTGACCTATCTGCGGCGGCTCGGGGTCAACAAGGCTTTCATCTCGGCCGGCGGCTTGCACTGGACCCGCGGCGCGAGCTGCTCGAATTTTCACGAGGTCGCCGTCAAGCAGGCCGTCATCGCGACCGCGATGGAGAGCATCCTCGTGGTCGACGCCAGCAAGCTCGGCAGCCTCAAGCCGGCATCCTTCTCCGACGTCAGCTCGTTCTCACGGATCATCGTCGGTGGCTCGGTGTCGGCAGACACGCGCAAGCACTTCCGCGGCGTTCCGGTCGAATACGTGACCAGCTCAACCTGATCCGGACCGGGCCGGTTCGCCCGGATCAGGTCTGCTGAACGATGCGCGATCCCTTAGGACCCCGCATCGGTATCATATGTTCAATTGCAGGCGGGCTTCGCCTTGTTGCAGGCATCCGCCAGCTCGGCCGGCGGGTCTTTCTTGAACACGGTCTTGTAGGACTCCAGCACATTCGACTGCGTCACCGGCAGCGACTGCACACCGATCCAGCCGGGCGTTTCCTTGCCCAGCAGCGCATTCATCATCGCCATCGCCTCGGCGACGCCCTGATCATAGGGACGCTGCGAGCCGGTCGCCTTCAGCGGACCGCCCTTGGCAATTTCGATCGCCGATTGCAGGCCGAGGTCGACCGTCGTCATGGGAATATCGATGCCCTGGGCCCGCATCGAGCTCAACGTGTCGAGTGCCGACTGATCCCACACCGCGTACAGTCCCTTGACGTCGGGATTTCCGGTCAGGAAGTCGCCCGCGATCTGCGAGACCTTAGGCGGATCGGTAAAATCGACCTGCTTCATCTTGATGTCGGGCCGGTTTGCCTTCATCCACTCCCGCACGCCCTTGGTGCGCTCGTTGGTGCTGAAATAGTCGACGCCGAAATTGACGAGACCGATGGTGGCGCCCTGTGCCATGCAGGACGCCAGGATCTGTGCCGCAATCTGGCCATTGCCCTGGCTATCGGCCGAGACCATCGTCGCATATTCCTCCGGATGCTTCAGACCCGTCGGGATGCTGTCCATCAGCACGAGCTTGATGCCGGCTTTGGCGATCTTCTTGTAGGTCGGCGCGGTCGCGGTGAAATCGACCGGAATCGAAATGATGCCGTCCGGATGCTGCTGGATGGTGTTCTCGATATCGGCGATCTGCTTGTCCACCTGATATTCGGCGGATGCGACGCCCGTTACCGTCACGCCGTACTTCTTCAGCGTATCGGTGATGCCCTGAATCTGGAGCTGCGACCAGTCGAGGTTGACCGTCTGCATGGAGATGCCGACCTTGAAGTGCTTCTCCTTGACCTTCGCGGCGTCGGCCTCCGACAGCGCGAGCACCTCAGGGGAAGCCGCCTTCTCGCCGTGGGGGCCCTGGCCAACGATCGATTTCGGCCCAAGCGTTGCGAGATCGACGCCCTTGACGCAGGTCGCGGGCACTTCGGCGCGAGCCGCGGGGGCGATCGAGACGGCCGCGGCAGCAGCCATCAACACAGTCAAAGGCAAGGTTTGTCGCAAGATTGGTTTCATTGTTTCCTCCATTTTGGTCGCCGATTCACCGGAGGGCCAGCGACCTTGCCCCTACCCACGCAGCGCGATGAAACTAGTGCCTCATGCGCCACGCCTGACTTCGACTAGCGTTTCGTGAAAGCAACGGCGGCAACGATGATCGCGCCCTTGATCACGAGCTGCATCGGCGAGCTCACGCCGAGCAGAACAAGCCCGTTGTTGAGCGTGCCAATGATCAAGCTGCCGAACAGCGTCCCCAGGATGTAGCCGCGCCCGCCGAACAGGCTGCAGCCACCGAGGATCACCGCGGCGATGACGTCGAGCTCCATGCCCTGCACGACATCGGGCCGCGCCGCATGTGAACGCGCCGACAGCACCAGCGCCGCGAGGCCGGCCAGCGTGCCGGTCAGCACAAAGGCGGCAGTCGTGATCCGTTTGGTGTTGATGCCGGAATAGAGCGATTGCCGCCGACCGCGTAGATGCGACGGCCGAACACGTTGTAGTGCAGCAGCAGGATACCGACGATCATCGCCGCCAATGTCCAGGCGATCGGCACCGGAATGCCGAGGAACGTCCCTTCTCCGAAGATCGCGAAATAGGTCTCGTTGGTGATGATCACCGGCTTGGTGTTGGTCATCATCATCGCCAGTCCCCGCGCCATGCTCAGCGAGCCCAGCGTCACCAGGAACGACGGGATCGATAACTGCGTGGTCAGGATGCCATTGAGCAGCCCGACCAGAGCGCCAGTGCCGAGCCCGGCCACGGCGCCCACGATCCAGCTGTTGTTGATCTGGCTCATCGCGAGAGCGGCCGTCATGCCTGATAGCGCCAACGTCGAGGCAACCGACAGATCGATCTGACGCGCGATGATAGTGAAGGTCATGCCGACCGCGATGATCGATACCAGTGTGGTCTGGCGCCCGATATTCAGGAAATTGTCGACCGAGAGGAACCAGGGCGAGGACAGGCTGAACACGACCAGCAGGATCACGAAGGCGATGTACAGCATGTACGGCCGCTCGCCCCGCAGCAGAATCTGGAGAATCTTGCGGCGGCGATCGGATCGGGTCGACGAGGCGACCACGTTGGGAGCAGTCAGTTCGGTCATGCGGGAAGCTCTTGCAAGGGGCCCGGCCCTGAGGCTTGGTACATCTGGAGGAGATGATGCAGCTCTTCGGCATCATCGATCTCGCCACGCGAAAGCGTACGAGCCACACGCCCGTTGACGATCACGGAGATGCGGTCGCAGAGCTCGATCAATTCGACGAGATCGGACGAGACGACCAGGACCCCGCTGCCCTCGCGGACGGCATTCCAGATCACGGCATAGATTTCCTCGCGTGCGCCCACGTCGACGCCGACCGTCGGCTCGTCCAGGAGCAGCACGCGCGGCCGCGGATCATTCCATTTTCCGAACACGACCTTTTGCTGGTTGCCGCCGGAGAGTGTCCTGACCAGGCTGAACGCGCCCGGCGCTTTCACCGCGAGCCTGGCGACCGCGGTTTCCGCACGCCTGGCGGCGGCGCGTTGCTGCATCCAGCCCCAGCGCGAGAAATGGGGAATCCGCGGCAAGGTGACGTTTCGTTCGATCGAATGGTCAAGGACCAAACCCTGCACATGTCGGTCTTCCGGCACCAGCGCGATGCCCTGCTCGATCGCATCGGCAGGCCCTCTCGGCACCCATCGCCGGCCCTCGATCTCGATTGCGCCGCTCTCGAGCGGCCGGAGGCCAAACACCGTCTCCAGAATCTCCGTGCGTCCGCTGCCGATCAACCCGGCGAGGCCGTGGATCTCGCCCTTCAGCACGGAAAGTTCGACGTTGCGAAGCCGGTCGTTGGACACGTCCGACAGCGCCAGGACCGGCGACGGATCCAATTCACGCTTTGCGGCAGGTTCGGCGCGTGGACCTGTCGATGCCGATCGATCGGTTCCGACGATCGCGCTCACCAGCCGCGTCATGTCGGTCTCGGCGGTGACGAACGTGCCGGCGTTAGCGCCATCACGCAGCACCGTCACGCGCTGCGAGATCTCAAAGACCTCGTTGAGCCGATGGGTCACATAGATCACGCCGACGCCGCGGCGCGTCGCCTTCCCGATCGCATCGAACAGGATCCGAACCTCATCCGATGTCAGCGAGGAGGTCGGCTCATCGAGGATCAGAAGCCGAACCTCGCCCATCAGGGCCTTGGCGATCTCCGTCATCTGGCGATAGGCGAAAGGCAGCGAGCCGACAGTCGCACTCGTATCCAGGGGAATGCCGAGCTCCGTCAGGAACGCCTTGGCACTGGCCATCAGCGCGCGCTGCCGCACGAAGCCGAAACGCGCACGCGGCTCACGGCCGAGCAACAGATTGTCCGCGACGCTCAAGGATTCGACGAGGCTGAGGTCCTGATAGACGACGGCGATCCCCGCCTCGCGCGACTTCGCCGGGCTGTCGAATTCCACCGGCCTGCCGGCGATCTCGATCGTGCCGCTGTCGAGGACATGAACACCGCTGAGAATCTTGATCAGCGTGGATTTTCCCGCGCCATTCTCGCCCAGCAGCGCGTGCACCTCGCCCGCACGGACCTCGAGATTAACGTCGCGTAGCGCTCGCACGCCGCCAAAGCGCTTGTTGATGCCACTCACCATCACAAGCGAGGTCGACGGCCGAGGCTCTGCTGTACCCGAACCGGACAATTCCAAACCTTCCTCCCGTCGCCCTGCGAGACGCTGGTACGATGGTGACATATTGTTATTTTTGCAACTTATCGTGTTATAATTCTATCACCTCGGGCGACCTGTCAATGGCTGATCACGTCTTGAAGCCGGTTCGGATGACCCGCTGCAGCCACCGCGGCACGATTGCGACGCACCATTCAAAATGAGACTGCCCGTTAAACCGCACATGGCTCCGACGCGTGCGCCGCATCCGAGTTCGGTTAGCCTCCACCTCAAGAACCGTTGGTCTTGCAAAAACGCCGCACCGCGCGGCGGACGCGCGAGATGCGGTGAAAAACAGCGACAAGAACGCCCCAGGGAGGAGAGCAATGTTGAAAGGCAGTCTCGGACTGATCGCGTTGAGCAGCCTGTTGTTGTCGGGCACCGCCTTCGCGCAGGAGAAGATCAAGGTCGGCGTCACCGCGACGCTCGAAGGCACCTACACCGTCCTCGGCGAGGACGGCATCCGCGGCTTCCAGACGGCACTCAACGTGCTCGGCAAGAAGGTCGGCGACAAGGAGCTCGAATTCGTCATCGCCTCGACTGACGCGACGCCGGATTCTGCGGTTCGTGCGGTGCGAAAGCTGATCGAGCAGGACAAGGTGCAGATCCTGCTGTCGCCGCTGTCAGGTGACGAGGGCATTGCGGTCAAGAACTTTGCCAAGACCCATCCGGAGCTGACCTTCATCAACGCGGCCTCCGGCGCCCAGGAAACGACTTACGTCGATCCGGCCCCGAACTTCTTCCGCTACAATATGGACGGCGCGCAGTGGCAGGTTGGCCTCGGCAAATACGCCTATGATGAAAAGAAGTATCGCAAGATCGCGACCGTCGGCGAGGACTACTCCTTCATCTACACCCAGGTGTTCGGCCTCGTGCTCGAATTCTGCGGCGCCGGCGGACAGGTCACCAACCGGCAATGGGTGCCGCTTGGCACCAAGGATTTTGCCTCGGTCATCGCCGCCCTGCCCGACGACGTCGATGCGATCTATCTCGGTCTCGGCGGCGCGGACGCGGTCAACTTCCTCAACCAGTATCAGCAGGCGGGTGGCAAGGCGCATCTGATGGGCGGGTCGATCATGATCGACCAGACCATCCTGTCGTCCAAGGGCAACGCCAAGAACGCGCTGGTCGGCACGCTGGCCGCGAGCGGCCAGGCCGACACCTGGGAGGACCCGGGTTGGCAGAAGTTCGTGAAGGACTATCAGGACGCCTTCCCGCCGAACAAGCGCTTCCCGAGCCCGTCGCTGCTCGCGACCAACTATTATGGCTCGACCATGGCGCTGATCCTGGCGCTGCGTCAGGTCAATGGCGATCTCAGCGACAACCAGTCCAAGTACAAGGCTGCGCTCGCTAAGATCGAGCTCGATGCGCCCAACGGCAAGATCAAGCTCGACGCCAACCGGCAGGCGATCGGCACCAACTTCGTCACCGAAGTCGTCGACGACGGCAAGGGCGCGCTGTTCTCGAAGGTCGTGAAGGTGATCCCGAACGTGAACCAGACGCTGGGCTACGACCCCGCAGTGTTCGCCAAGATCGGTTTGCCAAGCCGTACAGTACCGGAATGTAAGAAGTACTGACGTAGTCGCGTTCGCGACGCCATGATTGACCGGGGAGAGATTTGCAAAGAGCGCGACAGGTGCGCCCTTGCATTCTCTCCCTGGTTGTTGAACGCTATTAAAAAAGACAAGAGCTTCTGGGAGGGAAGGCATGAGCCGGGCGCTCGCCGTCTTCCACGGCCGCTTTGGCCGGGCGACGGTCTATCAGTTGAACCGCCCCTTCAACATCCACGCGCATCGCGAAGGTCATTTGATCTTCCATGTCGGGGGGCGTCCTGCATGCATCGATGTCAACGATGGACGTTACGAGCTCACCGAAAGTTCCGTCGTCGCCGTCAATCCATGGGAGCCGCATAATTTCCTGCCGTCCGATCTCGACGGCGGCGCCGTCTTCTTTGTGCTTTATGTCAATGCGGAGTGGTTCGCGCCCGATGCGCCCGGCGCCGACCGCCTGCGCTTCGGCCGCACCCAGTTCACGCGGTCGGTAGCGCTGGACAAGCATATCAGGCACGCAGCCGCCCTTGTGTGCGGCGCACCCTCGCTGAATAGCCTCGATGGCGAGCTGAGAAGTCTGATCGACATCTGTTATGACGAGAGCTGGCAGCAGGCCGAACTCACGCGCGATCCACGCGCGAACGGCTCCGTCACCGATTTTCGCGTGCGCAAGTGCATCAAGATGATGTCGGAGAGCCCCGGCGCCGAAATCGAGCTCGATACCATCGCGCGCGAATCCGGCCTGTCGCGGCCGCATTTCTACCGGCTGTTCCGCACCCAGACCGGCGTTACCCCTCACCTCTATCTCAACACGCTGATGATGGAGCAGGCGCTCGAGGCGCTGGTAGCGAGCGAAGCGCCGATCGCCGATATCGGCTTCGATCTCGGCTTCTCCTCGCAGAGCGGTTTCACCCGCTTCTTCGCCGCCAATGTCGGGATGGCGCCGACCGATTATCGCCGCGCGGCCAAGGTTTTGCGCGGCTGACGAGCGCGCGAAAAGATACTCACGATCAAATGCGCTCCCGTGCATCCCATTAGGATGTGCGGAACGCGATCCCGACAAGAGGATCGCGATCGATAGGGAGCGTACGTTCATGGCAGGGCTTGCGGCCGGCAACGGTCTGCGTGCGACCTCGCCCCGCCAAAGGGACGAGGTGAAGCTATGACCCGCTTTGTCGAGCGCCATCCCGCGTGGGCACTGATCGTCATCATCGCTGTCGCAGTGGCGCTGTGGCTGATCTTCGCGGTATGGCCGCCGGGGCTTGAAGAGGCGATCGGCCGCAAGCGGGTGTTCCTCAACGCGGTCTTCAATGGCATCACGCTCGGCGGTCTCTATTTCCTCGTCGCCAGCGGCTTCACGCTGATCTTCGGCCTGATGCGCAACGTCAACCTCGCGCACGGCTCGCTCTATCTGTTCGGCGGCTATGTCGGCTACGCCATCAGCGCCTCGACCGGCTCCTGGATTCTCTCCTTCATCGCCGCCTTCGTCCTGACGGCGCTGGTCGGCGTCGTGCTTCAGGTCCTCGTCTTCCGCCGTATGGAGGGCCAGGACCTGCGCCAGACCATGGTGACGATCGGCCTCTCGATCGTGTTCGCCGATCTCATGCTGTGGGCCTGCGGCGGCGACTTCTATCAGATCCAGACACCGAACTGGCTGATTGGTCCGATCGAGCTGCCGCTGATCACCGCGGTGAAATCCTCGGGCGAGCCGGTGTACCTGCGCTATCCGCTGGTCCGGCTCGTAATTTTTCTGGCCTCCATGATTATCGGCATCGCGATGTGGCTCGCGCTCAACCGCACCCGGATCGGCATGATCATCCGCGCCGGCGTCGACGATCGAGACATCCTTGCCGCAACCGGCGTGCGCATCCAGATCGTCTTCGTTCTCGTCTTCGCGCTCGGCGCCGGGCTTGCCGGCATCGCAGGCGTCGTCGGCGGCACCTTCCAGTCACTCTCCCCCGGTGAGGACATCCGTTTCCTGCTCGCATCCCTCGTGGTCGTGATCGTCGGCGGCATGGGCTCGATACCCGGCGCCGCACTCGGCGCGCTGATCATCGGCCTCGCCGAGCAGCTCGGCTCGGTCTACATCCCGACCTACGCCATCGTCGTGACGTTCCTGATCATGGTGCTGGTGCTGGCGCTTCGGCCGCAGGGCCTGCTCGCGAGGCGCTGACATGTCCGTCACCCACGACGCTCGCATTCGGGTTCATAAGGCCGCCGCCACGGCACAGCGGCCGGCCGTGCGCGGCTGGCCCGATGTCAACAATCCCGCGGCCTGGATCGCGGCGGTCATCCTCCTGATCATGCCGCTGATCGCCAATGGCTTCTTCCTGATCGAGATCTTTGCGACCACGCTGATCCTCGGCACCATCGCGCTCAGCCTGATGTTCCTCGCCGGCTATGGCGGCATGGTCAGCCTGATGCAGCTCACCATCGCGGGCTTTGCAGCCTACATGGTCGCGGTGTTCGGGGTCAGTGGCAACGCGAATATCAGTCTCGGTTGGCCGTGGTGGTTGGCGGTGCCGATGGCGCTGACGCTCGCGACCATCTTCGGCACGCTCGGTGGCGCGCTCGCGGTACGCACCGAGGGCATCTACACCATCATGATCACGCTCGCGATCGGCGCGGCCTTCTACTACTTCACCAATCAGAACTGGGCCATCTTCAACGGCCACACCGGCATCAACAATGTCTCGACGCCGCATTTCTGGGGCGTCGACTGGCGCTGGGATATTCCCTTCTACTATGTCGCGCTCGCAGTCGCCGCAGCCTGCTACTGCGCCGTCGACTACATCTCGCGCGCGCCGTTCGGCCTGGCGCTGCAGGGCGTGCGCGACAATCCACGCCGCATGGCCGCGCTCGGCTTCAACGTCAATGCGCACCGCGTCGCGGCCTATGCGGTGGCGTCCTTCATCGCAGGCCTCGCCGGCGTGCTCCAGGTCTGGAACTACCGCCAGATCTCGCCGGGCTCGGTCAGCGTCGGCGCCTGCATCGACATTCTCATCATCGCCGTCGTCGGCGGCATTTCCCGCCCGGTCGGTCCCTACATCGGCGCACTCGTCTTCGTCCTTCTGCGCACGTTTGCGCTCGACTTCCTGGTCAAGATCGGGCTCGACGGCAACCGCTTCCGGCTGCTGATCGGCCTCGGCTTCCTCGCCATCGTGTTCTGGTCGTCGGACGGTGTGATCGGCCTGTGGCAGCGCTGGCGCCAGAGCCATCGTCCCCCGTCGGATCGCCCAGGCGGAGGACGCGGCCATGGATAGTGTCGCCCATCGCCTCTCCGCCGTCGGCGCCGGTGCAGCACTCGAGCTGCGCGGCGTCACCCGGCTGTTCGGCGCGCTGGCGGCGCTGACCGACATCACTATCACCGTGCGCCCCGGCGAGCGGCGCGCCGTGCTCGGCTCCAACGGCGCCGGCAAGACCACGCTGTTCAACTGCATCACTGGCGACTTCCCGCCGACATCGGGCACGATCCGCTTCTTCGGCGAGGACGTTACGCACTTCCCGCCCTATGAGCGCATCCGCCGCGGGCTGAGGCGGACCTATCAGATCTCAGCGCTGTTCCCCGGCCTCACCGTCCAGGATAATGTCTACCTCGCCTGCCGTGGCGTCTCGCGCGGGCGTTTCTCGTTCCTGCGTCCCGGGCAGAACGATGCGCTGATGCATGCGGCCGACGGTCTGGTGCAAGCCGTGCACCTCACCGCGGTGAAGGATCAGCGCGTCGCCGAGCTCGCGCATGGCCAGCAGCGCCAGCTCGAAATCGCGCTGGCGCTCGCTGGCGCCCCCCGGTTCGTGCTGTTCGACGAGCCGGCTGCCGGCCTCTCACCGACCGAGCGGGCCGAGCTGGTCGAGATCCTGACCTCGCTGCCGGCGCATATCGGCTACATCATCATCGAGCACGACATGGACGTGGCGCTGCGCGTCGTCGAGAGCGTGACGATGATGCACAACGGCCGCATCTTCAAGGAAGGCGTGCCGGAGGAGATCCAGTCCGACCCCGAAGTGCAGGAGCTTTATCTCGGAGCCGGTCATGAGTGAGGTCCGCCGCTCCGCCGCCGCGCTCGAGGTCCGGGGCCTCGACGTCTATTATGGCCATTCGCACGCACTGCAGGGTGTCGACCTCTCGCTCGATGCCGGCGTGTTCTCCGTCGTCGGCCGCAACGGCATGGGCAAGACCACGCTGTGCAAGGCGATCATGGGCCTGGTACCGGTCAGTGGCGGCTCGATCCGCGTCCGCGGCGAGGATATCACACGGCGCCCGCCCGCGCATATCGCGCGGCTCGGCGTCGGCTATGTGCCGCAGGGCCGCCGGCTCTGGCGCTCGCTCAGCGTCGACGAGCATCTGCGGCTTGCCGGCGGCATGCGCTCTGGCGCCTGGACGGTCGAGCGCATCTACGACACCTTCCCGCGGCTCGCCGAACGCAAAGACCATGGCGGCGGCCAGCTCTCGGGAGGCGAGCAGCAGATGCTCGCAATCTCGCGCGCGCTGCTGACGAATCCACAGCTGCTGATCATGGACGAGCCGACCGAAGGGCTTGCGCCTGTCATCGTCGCCCAGGTCGAGGAAATGCTGTTGCAGCTCGGCGAGGACGGCGACATGTCCGTGCTCGTGATCGAGCAGAACATCGGCGTCGCCACCGCGATCTCGCGCAATGTCGCGATCATGGTCAACGGCCGCATCAACCGCATCATCGACTCTGGTCGCCTGTCCGCCGACCGCGAGCTGCAGCAGCGCCTGCTCGGCGTCGGGCTGCACGCCGAGCTTACGCCAGATATCGACGTGCCGGCGGCGGGCGCCGAAGCGAAAGCTTCCCCCCAGCCCGTGCGGCCAAGCGGGCCGGTCCGCATCTACATCTCGAACCCCGTCCCGCCGACGCGCTGGTCGCAACCGGTTCCGATCGGACGTATCGAGGCGGCGGCGCGGACGCTGTCGACCCAGGTCGCGCGCCTCGACGAAACCGCACGCCGCAAGCGCGAGCCGGCGACGGCGCAAACGTCGGGACCGCCGGTCGTGCTGGTTGTCGGCACGCTCGACACCAAGGGGACGGAACTCCGCTTCATTCGCGACATCATTGCCGAGAGCGGACTGCGCACGCGGCTGGTCGACGTCTCCACCAGTGGCAAGCACGGAACCTGCGATGTCTCGGCGCAGGAAATCGCGCTGAACCACGGTCGCGGCGGCTCGGCCGTGTTCGGCCCGGACCGCGGTGCTGCAGTCACCGCGATGGCCGACGCGTTCGCCAATTGGATCAAGCGGCAGGGCAATATTGCCGGCGTGATTTCCGCTGGCGGCTCGGGTGCGGCATCGCTGGTCGCGCCTGGCATGCGTACCCTCCCCGTCGGCGTGCCAAAGCTGATCATATCCTCGGTCGCGTCCGGTGACGTCGCGCCCTATGTCGGCCCCGCCGACATCACGATGATGTACTCTGTCACCGACGTGCAGGGCGTCAATTCGATCTCGCGCGCGGTGCTGTCGAACGGTGCCAACGCGATCGTCGGCATGGTCAAGGCCCGCCTCGACCAGCGCGAGCCCAAAGAGCGAGCGGCGAGCGCCGGGCTGCCGTCAGTCGGCATCACCATGTTCGGCGTCACCACGCCGGCGGTGCAGAAGATCGCGGCCGATCTGCGCGACGATTTCGAATGCCTCGTCTTCCACGCCACCGGTGTCGGCGGCCGCTCGATGGAGAAGCTGGTCGACTCCGGCCAAATCGCCGGCCTCATCGATCTCACCACCACCGAGATCTGCGACCTCCTGATGGGCGGCGTATTTCCGGCGACGGAGGATCGCTTCGGCGCGATCATCCGCACCCGCGTGCCCTATATCGGCTCGGTCGGCGCACTCGACATGGTCAATTTCGGCGCACCCGACACTATCCCCGAGCGCTATCGCGGCCGCAAATTCCACGTCCACAATCCGCAGGTGACCTTGATGCGGACCACCGTGGAGGAGAACGAGCGCATGGGCCGCTGGATCGGAGAGCGACTCAACCAGATGGACGGACCGGTGCGCTTCTTCCTGCCCGAGGGCGGCGTTTCCGCGCTCGATGCCCGCGGCCAGCCGTTCTGGGATGGCGAGGCCGACGGCGCCCTGTTCCGCACGCTGGAGCGCACGGTGCGTTCGACAGGCAACCGCCAACTGATCCGCGTCAAGCAGAACATCAACGATCCCGAGTTCGCCTCGATCATCACGGCTGCGTTCCGAACGCTGTTCGGCCGCGGCGGGGCGCGCCGGAGACTAGCGAGGTGACCGATGGCCCGGTTTGAACGCGCACCCCTGTTAAGACGGTTTCGCGAGATGGCGAAACGCGGCGAGCCGATCGTCGGCGGCGGCGCCGGCACCGGCCTGTCGGCCAAATGCGAGGAAGCAGGCGGCGTCGATCTCATCGTGATCTATAATTCCGGCCGCTACCGCATGGCCGGTCGCGGCTCGCTTGCGGGCCTGATGCCCTATGGCGATGCCAACGCCATTGTGCTGGAGATGGCCGGCGAAGTGCTGCCCGTGGTCAGCAAGACGCCGGTGCTCGCGGGCGTCAACGGCACCGATCCATTCCGCGACATGGATGTGTTCCTCGACCAGCTCAAGGCACTCGGCTTTGCCGGCGTGCAGAACTTTCCGACCGTCGGCCTGATCGACGGCGTGTTCCGCGCCAATCTCGAAGAGACCGGCATGTCCTACGCACTGGAGATCGACATGATCGCCAAGGCGCGCGAGAAGGACCTGCTGACGACGCCCTACGTCTTCAGCGAAAAGGAAGCCGCCGCGATGGCGATCGCCGGCGCCGATATCATCGTCTGCCACCTCGGGCTCACCACCGGCGGCACGATCGGCGCCCAGACCGCGCCCAAGCTGAAAGACTGCCCGGCGCGTATCGACACCTGGGCCTCGGCCGCGCTCAGCGTCAATCCCGACATTCTGGTGCTCGCCCATGGCGGTCCGATCGCGGATCCCGCGGATGCCGACTTCATCATGAAGAACACCCGCTACTGCCACGGCTTCTATGGCGCCTCCTCGATGGAGCGGCTGCCGGTGGAGCGGGCATTGACGGACCAGGTACGAAAATTCAAGGCGATCGGAACGCGATAACGCCTGCAGGATTGAGGGAGAGAAACATGTCAGGGATCCTAGTCGGCGAGCTCATCCTCTGGCTGATCGTCGCGATCGTCGTGATCGTGGTTGGCGTCTACATCGTCAACTGGCTCTATCACCGCTCCTCCAAGGAGGTGTCGTTCGTCCGGACCGGCTTCCTCGGCGAACGCGTGGTGATCAATGGCGGCGCCTTCGTGCTGCCCTTCATCCATGACTACACACCGGTCAACATGAACGTGCTGCCGATGGGCATCGTACGCTCTCGGCAAGACGCGGTAATCACCCGCGACCGCATGCGCGTCGATATCGAGGCCGACTTCTATGTCAGGGTTCAGGCCACGCGCGAAGCCGTGTCGATCGCGGCTGCGACTCTCGGCCGCCGCACCATGGAGCCGGAGCAGCTCCATGCGCTCCTCGCCGGCAAGTTCATTTCCGCGATCCGCTCGGTCGCATCCGAAATGACCCTCGAGGAGATGCATGAACGGCGCGGCGACTATGTCGCACGCGTCAAGACAAATGCGGCCGAAGCGCTCGCCCAGAACGGCCTTGAGCTGGAATCCGTCGCAATCACCGATCTCGACCAGACCGACCTCGAGTTCTTCAACCCGTCGAACCGGTTCGATGCCGAAGGCCTGACGCGACTGATGGAGGACATCGAGGCCAAACGTAAGGCGCGCAACGACATCGAGCAGGACTCGATGATCAAGATCCGCACCCGCAATCTGGAGGCAGAGCGACAGGCGCTCGACATCGAGCGCGAGAGCGAGACCGCTCGGCTGGAGCAGGAACGCGACATCGAGATGCGCCGCGCGCTCCAGCGCACTGAAGTGGCCCGCGAACGCGCGTTGCGCGAGACTGAGGCCGAGCAGGCCCAGATCTCGGCGCGCGAAGCCATCGAACGCTCCCGGATCGCCAACGAGCAGGCAATTGCCGAGGCGCGCATCGCCTCCGAACGCGAGACCCGCCAGAAGGAGATCGAGCGCACCCGCACCATCGAGGAGAAGGAGCTGCTGGCGCGCGAGGAGATCGAAAAGACCCGGATCGCCAACCAGCGCTCGATCGACACGACGCGGATTGCCTCCGAACGCGAGGTGCGCCAGCGCGAGATCGAGCGGATGCGCACCGTCGAGGAAGCCGAGATCGCCGCGCGCGAAGCGATCGAGAAAGCCCGGATCCAGCAGGACCGCGTCGTCACCGACGCCCGCATCGCCAACGAGGAGGAGACGCGGCGCCGCGAGATCGAGCGCACCCGCGCCGTCGACGAGGCCGAGATCGCCGCCCGTGAAGCCACCGAGAAGGCGCGCATCGCCCAGACGCTGGTCGTCAATGTCGAGCGCATCTCCTCGGACGAGCGCACCCGCGCATTGGAGATCCAGCAGCTTCGCACCATCCAGGAGGCCGAGATCGAGGCGCAGCGCGCCGTCGAGGCGGCCCGCATTGCGCGCGAGCGGACGCTCGCCGCCGAGCGCATCGCCGCCGAGCAGAGCACGCGCCAGCTCGAGATCGAGCGCAACCAGACCCTCGAAGTCGCCGGCATTGCCGCACGGGAGACCACCGAGGCTTCGCGCATCGCACAGGAAGAGCGCGTCCGCTCGCTGGAGATCGCCCGCAACCGCGCCGTCGAGGAGGCCGACATCGCCTCTCGCGAGGCGATCGAGGCCGCCCGCATCGCCCAGGAGAAGGCCGTCGCAGCCGAGCGCATCCAGGCCGAGCGCGACACACGCTCGCTCGAAATCGAGCGGACCGGCATCTTGGAGGCGGCCGAGCTGAAGCGGCGCGACGCCATCGAGCGCCAGCGCATTACCGTCGATCTTGCGCTCGAAGCCGAACGGATCAACTCGTCCAAGAAGCGCGAGGTGCTCAATATCGAACAGAAGAAAGCGATCGAGATCGCCGACGAAGACCGCGTCATCGCTCTCTCTGCCAAGAAGTCCGAGCGGATTGATGCCGACCGCCAGGTCCGGCAGGCCGAGATTGTCGCCCGGAAAGAGGTCGAGACCACCGACGTCTCCCGCGAGCAGGCGCTCGAAGCCGCCCGCCTCGAGCGCCGCCGCGCGATCGAGCAGTTGGAGGTCGCCCGCGTCCAGTCGCTGCAGGAGGCCGAGATTGCCGCCCGCGAAGAGGTCGAGCGCGCGCGCATTTCCTCCGACCGCGGCCTGGACGAGGCCCGCATCGGCCGCGAGCGCGAGCTGCGCAAGCTCGAAGTCAACCGCGAGAAGGAAGTCGAGACCGTCCTGATGGAGAAGGCGATCGCGATCCATCAGAAGTCGCTGGAGGAGTCGGCTGCCAAGGCGATGGCGGAGGAAGCGCGGATGCGGGCCACCGAAGCGACCGAGCGCGTCATCACCGCGCGCGAGAGCGAGATCGCCAAGCGGCGCAGGACCGTCGAGGTGATGATCGCCGAGAAGCAAGCCGAGGAGACGCGGATTGCCGCGGAAGCCGAGCGTGTGCGCGCCGCCGTCGAGGCCGAAGCGCAGCGGATGCTCAACGAGGCCGAGAACGTGCTCACCGACCAGGCGCGCTACTCGCTGTTCCGCAGAAAACTGCTCGACCGTATCGAGGGCATCGTGCGCGAGAGCGTCAAGCCGATGGAGAAGATCGAGGGCATCCGCATCCTCCAGGTCGACGGCCTCAACGGCAATGGCCATAGCGGCAATGGCGGCCGCAGCGCCACCGACGAGGTAATCGACTCGGCGCTGCGCTACCGTGTGCAGGCACCGCTGATCGACTCCCTGCTCGCCGACATCGGCGTCGAGGGCGGCAGCCTGGCAAAAATGCCGGGCCTGATCCGCGAGGCCCGCGACATGCAGGGCATCAAGGAGTCCGCGCGCAAAGGGGGCGGTGGCGGCGACAAGCCGGCGGCGTCTCCGCCCGCGGCCGAGGGCGGCGGCGAGCCGCCGGCCGAGCGCGGTCCGCGGAAGAAGAGCTGAGGTCGCCCCATGCCCCGCGTCTACGTCTCTACAGTCGTCAACGCGCGCAACGACCGCGTCTGGGCGCGCGTGCGCGATTTCAACGGACTGCCGAACTGGCACCCGGCGATCGCCGAAAGCCGCATCGAGGGCGGCGAGCCCGCCGACAAGATCGGCTGTGTCAGGGACTTTCGCCTGCGCAACGGCGACCGCATCCGCGAGAAGCTGCTCGGGCTCTCCGACTACGACATGTTCTGCACCTACTCGATCCTGGAATCCCCGATGGGCGTCGAGAACTACGTCGCGACCTTGCGGCTGACGCCCGTCACCGATGGCGACCAGACCTTTGTGGAATGGACCGCCGAGTTCGACTGCGCGCCGGAGCGGGAGACCGAACTCGTCGGCAATATCGGCGGCGGTGTATTCCAGGGTGGGTTCGATGCCCTGAAGCGCGTGTTCGGAGGTTGATCCGTGCCGCATATCGTCAAGAGCACGATCCTGGACGCGCCGACCGATGCAGCGTGGGCCATGCTGCGCGACTTCAACGGGCACGACCGCTGGCATCCAGCGGTCGCGACCTCGTCGATCGAGCGTGCGCACGCCTCCGACAAGATCGGCTGCATCAGGCGTTTCAAGCTCAAGGACGGCGCCGAGCTGCGCGAGCAATTGCTGGCGTTGTCCGACCTTGAGCAGAGCTTCAGCTACTGCCTGCTCGATACGCCGATCCCGATGTTCAACTACGTCGCCCACGTCCGCCTGCTGCCGGTCACCGACGGGGATCGCACATTCTGGCACTGGGAGTCGCGCTTCACGACCAAACCCGAAGACCGCGACCGCATCACGCACATGGTCGCCGAAGACATTTATCAGGCCGGGTTCGAAGCAATCCGCCGGCATCTGAAGGAGGCCGCCTAGATGGCCGTGACAGTGAAGACTTTCGCCAGTGCCAGCGAGGCGGCCGGCGCGCTGTCCTCGGACCGCACGGCGCGTTATCTCGGCGGCGGCACGCTGGTGATGCGGGCGCTGAACGAGGGCGATGTGTCGATCTCGACCGTCGTCCGCGCCCAGGACCAGGCGTTGACCCGGATCGATGCCTCCGCCCCGCGCATCACGCTCGGCGCCGGCGTCACGTTCGCGCGGGTCCTCGCAGAGCGGGACCTTGCCTTCCTGCATGCCCCGGCCCGCTCGATCGGCGGCCCCGCCGTGCGCAACATGGGGACTGTCGGCGGCAATCTCTTCGCCCCGAACCCGTATGGCGATTTCACCGTCGCGCTGCTGGCGCTTGACGCCACCGTGGCCGTGCAAGGCGGCTTCGGCTCGCGCGACATCCCGATCGAGGAGTTTTTGCAGGCGCGCGAGCGACAGGCCGGGACATTGGTTTTGTCGGTCTCCTGCACCCGGCCGGCAAGCAGTGAAGCATTTCGCTATCGCAAGATCGCGCGCATCAAACCGAAGGGCGGTTCCGTCATGACGCTGGCCGCGCATCTGCCGATCAGCGGCGGCCGGATCGCAGGCGCCCGGATCGCGTTGGGCTCGATGGCACCGACCCAGATCCGTGCCCGCGCTGCCGAGCGGGCGCTGGAGGGCCGCTCGCTGGATGCTGCGACCATTGCGGCGGCCGCATCCGCCGCCATCGAAGGAACATCGCCCTCCGACAATGCGCTCGGCAGCGCCTGGTATCGCCGCGAGGTCGTCGGCGTGCATCTCCGTCGGCTGCTGTCGGGACAGGAATAGAGCATCATGTCCAAAATCCCCCTGCAATTTCGTCACAATGGTCGCGATGTCGCGATCTTCGTCGATGGCGGCACCAATCTCCTGGTCGCGCTGCGCGAGCTGATCGGCGACATGACACCGAAATTCGGCTGCGGCCAGGGCGGCTGCGGCACCTGCAGCGTGCTGATCGACGGCGAGCTTCATCTCTCCTGCCTGACGCTGGCGGAGACGGTTGCTGGCCGCTCCATCGAAACACTCGACGGCATGAAGCAGGGCCCGAACCTGCATCCGCTCCAGCGCGCCTTCGCCGACCATTTCGCGGCCCAATGCGGCTACTGCACCCCGGGTATGCTGATGGCCGCAAAAGCCCTGCTCGACCGCAATGCGTCGCCAAGCCGCGACGAGGTCATCGAGGCCATCTCCGGCAACATCTGCCGCTGCACCGGCTACGAGCCGATCATCAATGCCATCCTCGCCGCCACCGGCGGCCGGGTCAGCGCGTAAGGGAACGCGACCATGCTGGAACTTCGCAAGGACATTTTCGCCGACGAGCGTGACGATAATCTGAACGAAATTGGCAAAGGCACGCAGCGTCAGGACATGCTCGGCCATGTCACGGGCACGTCGAGCTATTTCAACGACCACAAGCTCCAAGGCATGCTGCACTTGAAGGTCGTGCGTTCGACCCAGTCCCATGCACGGATTCGTCGCATCGACACCACGGAGGCCGAGCGCTCGGCCGGCGTGCGCCGGATCATTCGCGGCGCCGACGTGCCGGTCAATCTCAACACGCTCCTGAGCCTGATCAATTTCGGCAAGGACGACGAGCCGTCGCTCGCGGTCGACAAGGTCCGCTACAAGGGCGAGCCGATCGTCGCGATCGTTGCCGACAGCGAGCGCGAGGCCTTTGAGGCGGTCGCAAAGGTCAAGATCGATTACGAGCCATTGCCGGCGGTGTTCGACGTCGAGGACGCGCTGAAGCCCGGCGCGCCCGTGGTCAACGAGACCTATCCCAAGAACACGTTCACCTATCACGAGACCTACGATCACCAAAAACTGCGCTTCGGCGATGCCGACGCGGCGCTGGCGACCGCCGATCACGTGCTGGAGCAGCGCTACCAGATGTCGCCGATCGAGCACGCCCCGACCGAGACCAATGGTGCGATCGCGGCGCCCGACACCAACGGCCGTTATCTGGTCTACACCTCGACCCAGGCGCTGTTCTTCTCGGTCGACACCTGCGCCAAGATCCTGGACGTTCCGTCCAACACCTTCCACTTCATCGGCGGCACCGTCGGCGGCGGCTTTGGCGGCAAGGTCGACACGTTGACCGAGCCGCTCGCCATTCTCGGCGCGATGCTGACCGGGCGGCCCGTTCGCTACGTGTTCGGGCGCGAAGAGGAGATGCAATACGGCCCGCCGCGCGGCGCCGAGCGCATCTACATCAAGGACGGCGTGATGCGCGACGGCCGCATCGTCGCGCGCAAGATCCGCGCCTATTTCGACAGCGGCGCCTACACACGACTGTCCAGCTACGCGGCGGTGAAATGTGCAGCGCATCTGCCGGGTCCCTACACCATCCCGAACGTCTATGGCGACGTCTACTGCGTCTTCACCAACCGCACGCCGGCGACCGCCATGCGCGGTTTCGGCGTAACCGCGATGGACTTTGCGATCGAGTGCCAGATGGACAAGCTCGCGCACCTCGTGAACATGGACCCGATGGAGTTCCGGATCCTCAACGCCTATCGCGATGGCGACATGAAGGCGCACCGGCGCGAGGCCAAGAACACCGCGCTGATCGAATGCGTCCAAGTCGCGGCGGAGAAAGCCAAGTGGCCGCTCCGCGAGGAGTTCAAGCGAGCATCCTCGCGCAAGGACGGCGGCGGCAGCCGCGCCGTCATCCCGCCGACCCCGACGGATTCTTCGCGCGCGCGGCCCACCGCTCCGGCACAGCAGCGCACCAGCTATGACCGGCTTCCGCCCACCGTCACCCGCGAACCGCCGCGCGAGCCGCCACCACCTGCTCCACCGCCACCGCCCTCGCCGCGGCCGACCGCACCCTCGCATGGCGCGACCCGTTTCTCCTCCGTCTTTGGCACCAGGAGGCGCTAGATGACCCGGCATCGCGGACGCGGCATCGCGTCGATCAACTATCCCATCGGCATGAATCTCGGCGGCGACCCCAGCCAGGCGCTGGTGCATTCCAACCCGAGCGGCAAGTTTACGGTCGCGCTGTCGTCCATCGATCTCGGCCAGGGCATGAAGTCGGTGACGCGGCAGATCTGCGCGGAGACGCTGGGCGTGCCCGTCGAGGACGTCTATGTCGACACCGCGGATTCCGACACCGGCCCGCATTGCATGGGCTCGTTCGCTTCGCGGGGAACGCATCGCGTCGGCAATGCCGTGATGGCGGCGGCCCGCGAGGCTCGCGGCGTCATGATGGAAGCCGCAGCCGAGGAACTCGAGGTCAACGCCGCCGATCTCGAAACGGACGGACGCGGCAACATCCACGTCAAGGGCGCGCCGCACCGCTCGATCTCGACCAAGGACGTTGCGATCGCCGCCCAGTTCAAGCAGGGCAAGACCATCTCGGGCCGCGGCATCTTTCTGGTGCCGCTCTCCGAGGTCAATCCGGAGACCGGCGAGATGTCGCCGGCCACCTGCTACGCCCATGCCTGCCTCGTCGCCGAGGTCGATGTCGACGACGAAACCGGCGAGGTCGAGATGGTGCGGATGGACTCGGCCTATGAGCTCGGCCGCGCGCTCAATCCACGTCTCGTCGAGCAGCAGCTCGTCGGCGGCGCGTGGATGGGCATCAGCCACGCGCTGTATGAGACGACGGAGCCTCACTATCCCGAGGCCGTTCACGGCCCGCGCGATTTCGTCGAATATCTGATGCCCGGTCCCGGCGACATCTGCCCGCACGACATTGCCGTGCTGGAGCGCCCTGCCCCTGACGGCCCCTTCGGCGCCAAGGGTCCCGGCGAGATGTGCGCCAACCCGGTGCTGCCCGCCGTTGCGAACGCGATCTTCAACGCAGTCGGCGTGCGCATCGACGATCTGCCGATTACGCCTGAAAAGGTGCTGCGTGCGATCAAGGCCCAGGGCGGCGCCCGGCCGCAGGCGCGGCGCTAGAGGTTTTGGTTCATGGCGGTCCGCACCAACATCGTCGGCATCGACAGCCCGGAGGCGCTGGAGAGAGCGCTGCGCGCGGCCTATTACCTCGCCGACGGGGGCCTCGCGACGGCCGCCTATCTCGGACTTGCGCTCGGCAAGCCGCTGCTGCTCGAGGGCGCACCGGGTGTCGGCAAGACGGAAGCGGCAAAGGCCATCGCCGCCGTGCTCGGCCGCCGGTTGATCCGCCTGCAATGCTATGAAGGCATCGACGCCTCCGCGGCGCTCTACGAATGGAACTATCCGCGCCAGATGCTCGCGATCCGTCAAGCCGGCGACGAGAGCATCGATATCTATGGCGAGGCGTTTTTGATCGAACGGCCGATGCTCGCCTCGCTGCGTGCACCAGACTCGACCGTGCTGCTGATCGACGAAATCGACCGTGCCGACCAGGAATTCGAGGCCTTCCTGCTCGAATTTCTGTCCGACTTCCAGATCTCGATCCCCGAGCGCGGCACCGTGCGCGCCGCCGAGCGACCCGTCGTCGTGCTGACGTCGAACCGGACGCGCGACCTGCACGAAGCCTTGCGCCGCCGTTGTGTCTACCACTGGATCGACTATCCCACAGAAGAGCGCGAGGCGCGCATCGTCATGCTGCGAGCCTCCAGTGTGGCCGAAGCGACCGCACGCGCCGTCGTCGCAGCCGTCGGCAAGCTCCGGCGCGAGCCGCTCACCAAGGCGCCGGGCATCGCCGAAGCCGTCGACTGGGCCGAAGCCGCGACACTCCTGAACAAGGGCGGCGCGCGCTGGCCCGACGCCTTCAAGCGCTCGATCGGCGTGGCACTCAAGGATGAGGAGGACCTGCACTTCATCTCGCCCCGGCTCGACGCCCTGCTCGCGGAGGCAACCGCATGAGCACCGAGCCCGGGCTTCCGCGCGCCGCGCGCATCTTCGTTTCCTTCGTTACGCTCTTGCGCGCCAACAGCTTTGCTGTCGCCCCGGAGCAGACCACCGCGTTCCTCACCGCGATCGAGCTGCTCGGCCCGCGCGACTTGGGGGATATCAGGCAGGCGGCACTGGCCACCCTCGCCCCGCGGCCCGAGCGCCGCGCGACTTTTGACCGCCTGTTCGACCTCCACTTCCGCGGCAGCGAGGCGATCGAACATGCCGACGACGGCGAGGACGACGAAACCGTCCGGCTCCAGGAGGAAGGCCGCGGCGACGAGGAGCCGCTGCTCTCCGACGACGCCAATGAATCCGGCCTCACTGCCACCCGCACCGAGGCGTTGGTCGAGCGCCGCTTCGCCCAGCTCTCTACAACCGACGCGCTGCGCCGCCTGTCGCGTGAGGCTCCCCGGCGCCTGCCGCGACGGCGCGGCCATCGCCGCATGCGCGCCCGCCGCGGACCGTTTTCCGACCTGCGCCGCACCTTGCGCGACTCTGTTCGAAGCGATGGCGAGATCTTGCGGCTCGGGCACATGAAGCGGCGCCAGCGCCCACGGAAGTTCCTGCTGCTGATCGACGTCTCCGGCTCGATGAAGAGCCGTACCGAGGACAACATGAAGCTGGCGCATGCGCTGGTGCAGGCCGCGCCCAATGTCGAGGTCTTCACCTTCGGCACGCGGCTGACCCGCGTCACCCGCGCGTTGCGGCTGAAGCGGCGCGAGCAGGCGCTGAACGCAGCCGCGCATCTCGTCAGCGACTGGGACGGCGGCACCCGCATCGGCGATGCACTGCAGGCCTTCCTCGCAGTGCCGCGGTTCGGCGGGTACGCGCGCGGAGCGGCCGTGGTTGTCGTGTCCGACGGACTTGAGCGCGGCGAGCCCGACGCGCTGCGCGACGCGGTGGCCAAGCTCTCGCGGCGTGCCTGGCGCGTCAGCTGGCTGACGCCGCTCGCGGCGGGCCCGGGCTTCCGCCCGCAGACCGAAGCGCTCATCGCCATCGAGCGGTTCGTCGACGATCTCGTCGACGGCGGATCGAGCGCGTCGATCGTCGCGCATGTGCTGGCATTGGGACGAAGGAGAGTTGCGTGACCGAGATTGTCGACGGGCATCATCATATCTGGCGGCAGGCCGACCTGCCCTGGCTGGTCGGCCCGATGCAGCCCCGCATCTTCGGACCCTACGAGGCGATCCGGCGCGACTATCCGCTTTCCGAATATCTCGCCGACCTCAAGGGCAGCGGCGTCACCCGCTCGGTGTATGTTCAGACCAACTGGGCCAACGACCGTTTCGAGGACGAAGCCGCCTGGGTGCAGCAGACCGCCAACGAGCATGGCTGGCCGCACGCCATCGTCGCCTACGCCAATTTCGCGGTGGACGACGTCCGCCCACAGCTCGACCGCCTGAAACGCTATCCGCTGGTGCGCGGCGTGCGCATGCAGCTGCACTGGCACGAGAACCCGCTCTATCGCTTCGCCACAAAGCCAGATCTCTGCGTCGATCCCATGGTCCGCCGCAACATTGCGCATCTCGCCGACTACGGCTGGACGTTCGATCTCCAGGTCTTCACGCCGCAGATGCCGGATGCAGTGCTGCTCGCCGAATCCTGCCCCAAGGTGACCTTCATCCTTCAGCATGCCGGCATGCTCGAAGATCCTTCGCCGGCGGGACGCGCGGCCTGGCGTGCCGGGATGGCCCGGCTCGCGACGTGTCCGAACGTGGTCTCCAAGCTGTCCGGGCTCGGCACCTTCATCCACCGCAACGATCCCGCGCATGTCGCCGCCGTGCTCACTGATACCGTCGCGATCTTCGGCGCCGAGCGCTGCCTGTTCGGCTCCAATTTCCCGATCGAGAAATTGTGGACCAGCTATCGCGAGCTCGTTGACGCCTTTCGCGCGGCGGCCGCACCGCTGAGTGCCGCGCAGCAGGACGCGATCTTCCGGACCGCCGCGACGCGCGTCTATCGGCTTTAACAGACAAGAACAGGACAGGGAGCGAAACGAATGGCGCTGGAGATCAAGATCCTGGACTACGGCGATATTGAGCTGGAATCGAGCTTCCTGGTGCTCGGCCGCGACTGCGGCCGCACTCGCCGCGTTCTCACGCTGGGTTTTTTGATCCTTGGCGGCAAATATCCGGTCGTGGTCGACACCGGCTACCGCTCCAACCAGATCATGGAGACGCTGGGCATGCGCGGCTTGCAGTACCACGAGAACATGATCGAGAACCAACTTGCCCGCCACGGCGTGCGCATGGGCGACGTCCGCTTCGTTTGTCATACGCATCTGCACATCGACCACGCCGGCAAGGACGATCTGTTCCCGATGAACACGACCGTCGTGCTCAATCGCAAGGAGCTCGAATATTCCGTCTCCGGCCTGATGCATCCGCAATATCCGGCGCCTGACATCAAACATCTGATCGACCGGCTTCACACCAAGAGCGCGCTGCGCTTCCTCGATCTCGAAATTACCGGCCCGATCGAACTAATGCCCGGCGTCTATTGCGATGCGGCCAACGCCCACACCGAGGGGTCGATGAACATCATCGTCGAAACCGCCGACGGCATCGCCACCATCTGCGGCGATGTCATCTACGATTTCAACGACCAGATCGTCACCCCCTTCAACGAGATCCACGACTGGGAGCCGCGCACCACGGGCAACCACGGTACCACCAAGCGGGCGGAGAAGGCCGCGATCAAAAAACTGCTCAGCAACTCGCGTTATCTGCTGCCGGTGCACGATCGTCCCGCCAAGATCGAAGGCGGCAACGTCGTGGGCCGGCTCCACGATCAGGTCCCGGGCCCGATCGTGCAGTCCCTGCCCGCGCGCAATTGGTTCCCGGCCTGAGATGAACCTGAGGGCCGACCGATGACACACGTCACCTTGCGCTCCGAATTCGAGACCCTGATCGACCCTTACGCACCGGTTGCGCAGGTCGGCACAGGCTTTGACTTCACGGAAGGGCCGATCTGGCATCCGGTCGATCATTATCTGTTGTTCTCGGACATGCCGGGCGATGTGCGCCGGCGCTGGGATGCGCGGCGCGGCGTTGCCGAGGTCAAGCGTCCGTCGAACAAGTGCAACGGCATGACCTACGATGCGGAGCTCAATCTGATCGTCTGCGAGCACGCGACCTCGTCGCTGATCCGCGAGCGGCCCGACGGACGGCGCGAGGTGCTGGCCTCGCATTTTGGCGGACGGGAGCTCAACAGCCCCAACGACGTCTGTGTGCACTCCTCCGGCGCGATCTATTTTTCGGATCCCTGGTATGGCCGCATGCCGGTCTATGGGGTCGAGCGGCCGCGCCAGCTCGGCTTCCAGGGCGTCTATCGCGTCGTGCCCGGCAGCGAGCCGAAGCTGGTGGTCGATCGAACCCTGTTCGATCAGCCGAATGGACTGTGCTTCTCGCCGGACGAAACACTGCTCTATGTCAACGACACCGTGCAGGCGCTGGTTCGTGTGTTCGACGTCAATGCCGATGGCACGCTGTCGAATGCGCGCGTGTTTGCGAGCGGCATCCGGTCCGAGTTGGAGCCTGGCCTGCCCGACGGCATGAAGTGCGACCAGCATGGCAATGTCTGGGTCACGGCGCCCGGTGGCGTCTGGGTCTACTCGCCGCGCGGCGAGCTGCTTGGAAAAGTTCGTGTGCCCGAGCTCGTCGCCAACCTCGCCTGGGGCGGACCGGATTTCCGCACGCTGTACCTGACCTCGACGCATTCGGTTTACGCCATTCCGACCAAGGCCGGACCGCGCCACGAGCCCTATATGAGCGGAAGACGCAGCAGCGGCGGCGCCACGAGCGCCGGCCCCGCGGCCGCGGCGCCGATCCTGGCCGACGGCGAGTTGCGCCTCGATCCAAACCGCTGCGCCATGATCATCCAGGACCTTCAGAACGACGTCATCATGGATGGCGGAGCGTTCGCCGAGTCGGGCGCGCCCGGTCATGCGAAACAGCAGCACGTCGTCGAGAACGTGCGGCGCCTTGCGGAGACGGCGCGGGCCCGCGGCGTCGTCATCATCCATGTCTGGTTCGTGGTCGAGCCCGGCGCGCCCGGCGTGACGCTGAACGCGCCGCTGTTCGAGGGTCTCGTCGACAGCAAGGCAATGGTGCGCGGCAGCTGGGGCGCTGCACCGGTCTCGGGTCTCGAGCCGAGGCCCGGCGATTTCGTCGTGGAGAAGATGCGGATGAGCGCCTGGGAGGGCACCCGGCTGGAGACGATCCTCAAGGCCACCGGCCGCGACATGATCATCAACACCGGCGCGTGGACCAATATGTCGGTCGAGCACACTGCGCGCACTGGCGCCGACAAGGGCTATTTCATGATCGTGCCGGAAGACTGCTGCTCGACCATGAATGCCGATTGGCACTCGGCCTCGATCAAATTTGCCATGCAAAACGTTGCCGTCGTCACGCGGTCGGATGCCGTCATCAAGGCGCTGGGATGAGCGGTGGCAAAGCTTTTGCACCTCTCCTGCTCGCCCCGCGCTGACTCCGAGTCGAGCGCCGGTGCACGACTCTTCCTTGACGGCTTCCGCCAGGTTCGCCCTGACTGGGACATCGACGTCGTCGATCTCTGGCGCGAACGCATGCCGGAATTTGCCGGTCCTATTGTCGAAGCCAAATATGCGCGGATGCAGGCGCAAACCTTCAACGACGCGCAGCGGGACAGCTTTGCGGAGGCCGAGCGGATGGCCCTGCGCTTTTCGCTGGCCGACCGCGTGCTGATCTCGACGCCGATGTGGAATTTCGGCATCCCCTACAAGCTGAAGCAATGGTTCGATATCATCATCCAGCCCGGGCTCACCTTCCGCTTCGATCCAGCGCAGGGCTATCTTCCGCTGCTGAAGGACCGGCCGACCATCGTGATCCTGGCCTCCGGCAGCGACTTTGCCACCGGCATGAACCGCGGCCGCATCGACATGGCGACGCCCTACTTGCGTGAAGCGCTCCGCTTCATCGGCGTCAGCGACGTGCGCTTCGTGCCGATCGGACCGACGACTGGACCGGCCGAGCCGATCCGCGCCGCCCGTGACACCGCCCACCGCCACCTTACGGAGATGGCGAGGCGGTTCTGAGTTGCGCACGCCACCTCAGGGGACTTGGGAGAGATAAGCGCTCGCTGCTTCCCCCATCGTCATTGCGAGCGCAGCGAAGCAATCCAGACTCCCTCCGTGGAAAGACTCTGGATTGCTTCGCTGCGCTCGCAATGACGGAGTATGAGGCGGCATCGCCATTCTCCGAATCGCATTTCAGCTCCAGACACACCTTCGCGGCCTCGCGGCGCGATTCGCCCGAGCTTTGCTTGATCTCTCCACCCTCTGAAACCAAGAGGGCGCAGGGAAGACCGGGTGCTGACCTCGCACCCGCGGTCCGCTGCGCGAAAAGCACACGCAGGAAGAACCGCACAGCAGCATACAGGCGGTGCCAATCACTCGGCCTTCCCTGCGCGATGGGTTGACGGCTTATGCCGTGCTCTCCCGGGAGCCGAGTTCCTTCTGGCCTCCCTCGCCCCGCGAATCGACGATGTGGTTGACCCGGTTGGGCGCTCCACACCTCCGCGACAGGCTTGACCGTAGCAACGACGGCCAGGACCACACGGTTTTGCCGTACGCGCGTTCGCCTGTTGCCACAGGGTTCGATGGCATCGTGCACGTAGCCATCGAAATGTTGGCGAGACGAACTCAACAGCGCCGCTCATCCGCACGCGGTTGCGGGCTCACAGGGACTACCCGCCCTGCCCGCACCTTTTCGCGCCGACGCTGCCGCGTCCACCGCAAGCCCGGCTCGCAATTCGTGACGACGTACGATCGCCCCTCAAGGATGAGCCGGGATGCCCCGACACATACGCCATTTCCGAATTTCGGTAAAGCGAAATATTTTTGCGCGAGCGACTTGACGGCCCCTCGGGTGTTTTGCCCGACGGCTCAGCGTCGGCCTACAACGACTTAAGCCCGATCGACTTGATCACGGGAGCAAGGCTTGCCGTGGTGGCCTCGACAATTCGTTGAAACTTGTCCGGACTGGAATCGCTATCCGGCTCCATGCCTTGCGCGCGATACACCGCCTGCAATGCAGGATCGGCCATCGCCGCCCGTGTCGCCAGCGCGATGCGGTCAATGATCGCATCGTCTGTCATCTTGTGCGCGAACAGGCCGAACCATCCCTCATAACTGAGATCCGGCATGCCGGATTCAATGGCGGTCGGGATATCAGGCGCGCCGCTCAACCGCTTCTCGGGAGTGACCGCGAGCAGCCGTATCTTGCCGGCCTGACTGAGTTGCTGCAATTGAACGGACATGACGGCAACGACGAGAGATATCTGGCCGCTGACGAGGTCGTTGGTCGCCTGCGCGATCCCCCGATAGGGAACGTGGACGATATCCAGCCCGCCGGCCTGCTGCTTGAACAGCTCGCCGACCAGGTGATTTCCGGTACCGATGCCGGGCGTCCCGTAAGACATCGTACCGGGTCTGACCCTGGCGTAAGCGATCAGCTCCTTCAGGTTTGCAGCCGGCACCGACGGATGGGAGGCAAAAACCAAGGCGCTGCTGATCAGGCGATAGATCGCCCGGAAGTCGCCGGCAGAATAGCTGGGATTTGCCGTCGTCAGCGGGATGATGACCTGCGTGCTGCCGTTTCCCAAAAGCAGTGAATAGCCATCAGGCGCATCGCGCGCGACGGCGGTCGTCCCGATCGCGCCGCCTGCACCGCCGATGTTCTCGACGAAAGTCGGACCAAGCTGCGACGACATCCTCTCAACCCAGGGACGTCCGATCTCATCACCCGAGCCGCCGGCCCCATAGGGAATCACCAGCCGAATGGGGCGCGATGGATATCCTGCAGCGCATACGCTGCGTGGTAATCCGGCGACAGATGCTGCAAGTGCAGCTGCATTGACGAATCGTCGCCGCGAAAGGGAGGGCATGTCCTGTTCCGAAAGTAGCTTTTGATCAGTGGCGGGACCGGCTCCCAGGACACCATTCGCAGCAGGATGCAGCCATCGTCAATGGCATGTGCGATCGGCGAGACGATCACGGCTTGTGAGCAAAGCGGACATCTCCACCCGATTTTCGGCATGCTCCTCTGCGCAAGACTGACAGCTGCGCCGATGAGGCACGTTCTTCAATCGGTCTAAGCCATTATTATGACGCCAATATTTTCTCTTGCACGAGACCAACAGAGCGACGCGGAGCGCGTTGGCAGCCTTGCCCTCTGCTTTCGTCCAGTTTACTCACTGCTTCGATCTGCTAGACCAAATTCAAACATTTTTGACTCCCTGCCGAGGGGGCAATAACGCGTGCCAGACGATAACAACCATGACTCGGCCATTTCTTTTGGGCCATTTCGACTGTTTCCGAAGTCGCGCCTGCTGGAGAAGGACGGCACGCACCTTCACGTCGGAGGCCGCGCGCTCGACATCCTGATCTTCCTGGCCGAGCGGCCCGGCGAAGTCGTCGACAAGCGCGAGCTGGTCAAACGCGTCTGGGCCGACGTGAATGTGGACGACGGCAGCCTCCGCTTCCACATCGCAGCGCTGCGCAAGGCGCTCGGCGACACCGGAAAATCCGCCCGCTATGTCGTCAACGTCCCCGGACGCGGCTATTGCTTCGTCGCATCTCTCGCCCAGGTTGCAACCGCGCCCCCCGCTTCCCCGATTGATGTGCCGCTTCCCCGCTCGCTTCCCGCGCCGCTCGCCTGGGTGATCGGGCGAGACGACGTCATCGAGAAGATTTCGACCGGGCTCGCGCAACATCGTTTCGTCACCGTGGTCGGTCCCGGCGGTATCGGCAAGACCGCAGTAGCCGTGACCGTCGGCCATCGCCGGCTTGCCCATTTCGACGGCAACGTTTTCTTCGTCGACTTCGGGCCGGTGAGGAAGCCCGAACTCGTCGCGATCACCATCGCATCGACGCTCGGGCTGTCCATCAATGCGGAGGATCCGGTCCCGGCCCTGCTGACCCATCTGCAGGCGAAACCGACGCTGCTGATCTTCGACAGTTGCGAGCACGTGCTGGAGACCCTCGCGCCGCTGGTCGAGCGCGTCGTTCGCGAAGCGCCGCGGCTGCATGTGCTCGCCACCAGCCGCGAATCCTTTCGCAGCGAAGGCGAGCGGATCTTTCGACTGTTTCCGCTGGACTGCCCGCCCCGGCGCGACGACCTCGCCGTGGCCGAGATCCTCGCCTATCCCGCAGCCCAGCTCTTCGTCGAACGTATCGCGCAGAGCTCCGGGTCCTTTCAGCTCAGCGCGGAAGAAGCACCGCTGGTGGCGGATATCTGCCGCCGCCTTGATGGCATCGCGCTCGCGATCGAACTCGCGGCGGGGCGCGTCAATGCCTATGGCATCGCCGGCACGGCATCCCTCCTCGACAGCCGCTTTTCGCTGCAATGGCGCGGGCGCCGCACGGCCATCCCGCGACACCAGACGCTCAGTGCCGCGCTCGACTGGAGCTACGACCTGCTTCCCGCATCCGAGAGCGCGATCCTGCGGAGATTGTCGGTGTTCGTCGGCCCGTTCACGCCCGAGGCGGCTGCCGCCGTCGCGTCGGGCGATGGGCTCAGCGCCGCGGCGACCATGGAGGCGATCGACAATCTCGTCACCAAATCGCTGATCGCACCATCAGGCGCACGAACATTGCGTTATCGCCTGCTGGATACCACGCGCACCTACGCGCTCGGCAAGCTCAACGAGGCCGGCGAAGCGAAGCGGATCGCGCAGCGGCACGCCGAATATTTTCGCGACCTGTTCGAGCGCGCTGAAGCCGAGACCTCGGCGCCGCTGCCGGACTGGCTCGGCGTCTATGGCGCGGAGCTGGACAATCTGCGTGCTGCGCTGGATTGGGCCTTTTCGCCGGATGGCGATGCACAGCTCGGCATCGCCCTGACGGCGGTGGCGGTCACGCTCTGGATCCGCCTTTCGCTGTTTGCCGAGTGTCGCGAGCGCGCCAGAACGGCGTTGGCCGCCCTCGGTGACCACGGCGACGAGCGGGTGCGCATGCAGCTGCTGGCGGCGCTCGGCTGGTCGCTGATGTATGGCGAGGGACGCGCCCGCGAGGCCCGCCCAATCCTCGAGGCCACGCTCGAATTGGCCGACAGGCTCGACGACAAGGATTTCCGGTTACGGGCGCTCTGGGGCTTGTGCATCGACCAGTTCAACAACGGCGCGTTCGGCAAGGCGCGCGTGCTCGCCGATCGTTTTGCGGAAGCTGCGGCGAGTTCACCCGACAAGACCGATCTCATGCTGGGCGACCGGCTGACGGCCGTCGCCCTGCATTATCTCGGAGACCAGCGCGAGGCCAGGGTCCGCATCGACCGGGTCAATGCGTCCCTGCATGTGCTGGCCGCGAAGCCAAAGATCTTTCCGCTCGATGTCAGACTATCGACACAGTATTTTCGCGCCCGCATCCTGTGGCTGCAGGGTCATGCGGATCAGGCCAAGGCGCTCGCCGAGCAGAACATCCACGAAGGCCGAGCCATGGGCCACGCGCTGACCTTCTGCAGCGTGCTGGGACAGGCCGCCTGCCCGATCGCCTTTCTGGCTGGCGACTACGACGCCGCCGAGCGCTACGGGACCGAGCTCCTCGAGCATACCGATCGCCACGCCATCCGGCTCTGGGGCCTGTGGGCGCGCGCCTTCAACGCCCTCGTCATCGCCAGGCGCACCAACGTCGAGACAGGCTTGTCGCTGCTGCGCGACGAGCTCAATCGTGCCGGCGATGCGCGCTTCCTGCCGCGGTTTCTTCCCCTGCTCGGCGAGCTCGCGGCCTGTTTCGGACAGGCCAATCAGGTCCACAACGGCTTCGACACGATCGAGAACGCGCTGGCGCGTTGCAACGACAGACAGGAATTCTGGTATCTGCCGGAGCTACTCCGCATCAAGGGTGACCTGATGCTGAGAGAGACACCCCAATCGGAAGCCGCCGACGCCTGCTTTCACGAGGCGATGGAGCTCGCAACACAGCAGGGGGCGGAGTTCTGGCAACTGCGATGCGCGATCAGCATCGCTCAGTTCAGGATCGGACAGGGCCAGCACACAGAGGCACTGGCCATTCTCGATAAGGCCTGCGCCGCGCTGACCGAAGGATCCGATATCGCGGATATGCGGATCGCGCGCAGCCTGATCGCGCAATTGCGAACCTGATCCGCCCGTCCTGCCCCAAGGGTATTCGACCCGAACATCAACGCCGCGTCCCGGTCGCGGAACGCGGCACCGCGCTGCTCGCTTCATCCCGCCCGGGGAATAAATCCGGGCACGCCGGTCTCGACCACCGTGTTGAACCTGATGCTCGTCGTGATCTGCTCTCGCATCTCCCGCATGGCGTCTTCAGGCATGGCTGAGATATCGAAATTTTCCTGGATACGGCCAGGATTGGTCGACGTCGTCAGGAAAGCAGTGCCGCGCTGGACCGCCCAGGCCAGAGCAATCTGAGCCGGCGTCTTGTGCAGGCGCTCCGCGATCGCGGTGATCACCGGGTCGGCCAGGACGTTTGGCTTCATGGCGTGTCCCAGCGCTGCAAACGCCTGGAGCACGATCCCGTGCTCTCGACAGAAATCGAGCAGTTCCCATTCGGGAAGATACGGATGCGATTCGACCTGCACCATGGCAGGCCTGATCCGCGCGACCGCAACGATCTCGCGCAGCTTTTCCAAGGTAATGTCCGACAGGCCGATCGACTTGCAGTGTCCCTCGTCGACGAGGCGCTCCAGCGCGTGCCACGTCTCCACCAGCGTAACTCCTGAGTCATAGATGACCCGACCGTGCTCGTCCCTCGGGTCCTGCTCGTCGCCGGGTTGAAAGGCAAAGGGCGTGTGCATGATGTAGCAGTCGATCTCGTCCAGTTGCAGCCGCCGGCGGCTAGCGTCGAAGGCAGGCTTGACCCGCTCGGGCCGATGATTGGTGTTCCATAGCTTCGTCGTAACGAACAGGTCCTGTCGCTGAAGCTTCCTCGCCTTGAACGCCTCCTGCAGCGCATCGCCGACCGCCGCTTCGTTGCGGTAGCGCTCCGCGCAATCGAGATGTCGGAATCCCGCCTCCAATGCAGCCTTGGTGGCCTCCTTGGTCACGACCGGGTCCGGAATGAGCGTGCCAAACCCCACCGCGGGAATCGTCCCGGACTCATGGGTGGGAATCCTCGTGTAGCGAAGTGAATCGGAGGTCGCCATGGTGATACTCCTTGTTGACCGCCCGCCGCGCGATGCGGACAGGTCGATCGAGGTTACGGACACGATGTCATTTCACGACAAGCCGGCCGGCCGCGGCTTGCGGAGCAGGAACACGAGCGGGATCACCACGAGCATCGCGAACATCAAGATCTCGAACTGGTCGATGACCGCGACTGTGGCCGCCTGACGCGTGACCATGCCGTTGAGCGCGGCGAGGCCTGGCTTGCCAACACAGCCTCCAACGAAAGCGGCGACCCGGTATGGCGTCAGGTTCTTTGCGAGTGCGATGTGCACGGCTTGAGTGTTGGCGTAGAAGAAAAGCTGGACCACCGCGATGCCGATGGTACTGCCATAGAGGCGCGACAGGTTGATCAGCGCGCTGCCTTCCGGGCGGAGCTTCGGATCGAGCGTGCCGAACGCAGCTCTCGCAAGCGCCGGCAACAACATGCCGATGCCGGCCCCCTGGAGCAGGCCGGCCTCGACCACCGGCCGCCAGTCCATTGCGGGTGAATAGCCGAGCATCAGCCAGTTGGCATAGACCACCAGCGCCATCCCGCCCATCAGGAACGGGCGATAGTCGACTTGCGCCGGAACCAGGCTCGTCAGCACCAGCGCGCCCACCAGCGCCACGCCGCGCGGAATCGTCATGTAGCCAGTGGTGTCGACGGGGTAGTTGAGCAATTCCTCCAGCATCGAGGACGTCAACGCGAGGGTCGGCAACAGGACGAAGCCGAGCGCGAACGAGATGACCGTCGAGAGCACGAGATTGCGATCCCTGAACAGCGCGGTGCGGAGAAAATGCTCCCTTGTTGTCATGACGTGGACGATGAAGAGATAGAAACCGAGGACCGAAGCGATCGCTTCGATCCAGATCTCCGTCGAGGCGAACCATTCGAGACGCTCGCCACGATCGAGCAGCATTTGCAGTCCGATCATGCCGACGGAAAACGTCGTCAACCCGAAGAAGTCGAAAGACTTGCTCTGCTCCGCGCGCTTCTCGCCCAGCAACTGGGCCATCGTCAGGAAGATGAAGCCCGTCATCGGCAGGCTGAAATAGAAGATCGAAGGCCAGCCGCAGTATTCACTGAGCCAGCCGCCGATGGCGGGGCCGGTGCTGATGCCGAGCAGGGAGCACACAGTCCATGCCAGGCTCATGCGCGCGTGCCGCGGCGGCGGCGTCACCTCGAGCAGGATCGCCAGCGAAAGCGGCGCGAGCGGCCCGCTTGCCAATCCCTGGAGAATCCGTGCCAGCACGAACTGGATCGACGTCGTCGCCAGCGTGCTGAGGACGAGACCTAGCACGAAGATCGCGATCGAGCTCTGATAGACCGCCTTCCGGCCATAACGACCCGCGAGCCATTGCGTGATCGACATGGTCACGGCGCTCGCCGCGATGTACGACGAAAACACCCAGCCGACCTCGTCATTGGCCATCGCGAGCGTCGCCTGAATATGCGGTAGCGCCGCGTTCGGTATCGATATGTTGACGGCCTGCATGTAGGTCGCCATGAGGGCCGCCGCGGAGATTGCACGATAACCGCCGGGCGCAGCGGTCGATGGGCGAAGCGTACTCATTTGCCCTCCGTCGCGAGCGCGGGTTGGAGCAGATGCGGCCAGGTGCGGCGAAAGCCGGTATCGACCCGGGCCGTCACGCTGATGCCCGAGAACAACGGCCGGTTCGGATCGAGATCATCGAGTTCGAGACGCACCGGCAGACGTTGGACGACCTTGACCCAGTTTCCGGTCGCGTTCTCGGGCGGCAGGACCGAGAAGTCAGACCCGGTCCCGGGACTCATGCTGACGATATGCGCCTTGAACTTGCGGTCCGGATAGGCGTCGACGTCGACCGTCGCCTCCTGGCCCGGATGCATATGAGTTAGGCCTGTCTCGCGAAAGTTCGCCTCGATCCAGACGTGCCGGCTCGACATCAGTGAGAACGTGGCTGCGCCGGCGCTGACGAAGCCGCCGATCTGCAGATCGTCGACCTTCGTCACGATACCGTCGTCGGGGGCCGTCACGGTGGCATAGGACAGATCGAGTCGCGCGCGGTCGAGCTGAGCCCTGGCGGCGCGAACGGTTGGATGGCGGTCGATGTCGATATCAGGGTCGCCATTGAGCGCGACTACCGTGTTGGCGATCTGCTGCTCGATCGACGCCATGCGATGGCGGGAGACCTTCATGTCCGTCTCGGCCCGCTCATAGACCGCGCGCGGCGTGAAATCGGAGGCGACCAACATCCTCTTGCGGTCGAACTCGCGTTCGTCGAAGGAAGCCGATTCCCTGGCCGATTGCAGTTCTGCCTGCTGTTGACGGTAGGTCGCCTTGAGAGCGTCGATCTGAAGGCGCGCGCCGCCAAGCCTGGCTTCCGCCTGATCGACGGCGATCTGATAGGGCTCCGGATCGATTCGAAACAGCACTTGGCCTTGTCGAACGCGCTCGTTGTTCCGCACGGCGACTTCAACCGCTTGACCGGAAACCCGAGCGTTGATGGTCACCTTGGCAGCCCGGACAAACGCGTCGTCGGTTGAGACGAATTGCTCCTGGGCGAGATACATCGAGACGCCGATCGCAGCCGCGACGATCGGAACCGCCAGCATCAAAGGACCGCGCAGCCGCCTGCCGAGCTCCACACCAGGCAGCCGCCCAACAGCTTCGCTCCCGCGGAAGCTCTTGTGATCGCCCAACCAGCCGGCGATTGGCGCAAAATTCAAACGCATCGAAGACCTCACGTCCGATTTATTTAATAACGCTCGTTACAAATACTGTCGCGTGGATCCGCAATCAAGGCCCCGCTCATTGATTTTTATAACGGCCTATACAAATATATCAGACGATCGAGCAGCCGAGGTTTTGACAATATGGCGCGGAAAACCAGCAAAACGGGACCCGCACGGCGGGGGCGGCCACCTGCCTATGACGCACAGGCAGCCCTCAAAAGGGCCACCGACTCCTTCTGGAAGACCGGCTACTCCGGAACTTCCCTGGACAAGGTGGCGGCCGCCACCGGGATGAGTCCGCCGAGCCTCTATGCCGTCTTCGGCAACAAGCATGCCCTCTACCTGGAGGCACTCGCACGCTATTGGGACATCAGCCTTGCCGCGACCCGCGAGGCCCTCGCGGGGGACCATCCGTTGGACGAAGCGCTGATGCTTGCCTTCGACGCAGCGCTGTCCATCTATTTTTCGGGCAAAGGGCACGCGCGTGGCTGCTTCGTGGTCGGAACCGCAGTCACGGAAGCCGCGGAAGATGCGGCGATCCGGAAAAGCGTTGCGGCGGGACTTCGCGCGATCGACGCTGATTTCGAAGCGCGATTCCGCCTTGCACAAGAGAAGGGCGAGCTGAAGCGCGATGCCGATCCCGCGACCCTCGCGATCCTCGCTGCGGCCACGATGCATACCATTGCGATTCGTGCCCGTGCTGGCGCTTCTCGTGCCGAATTGAGGGAGATTGCCCGGAAGGCGGTCGATGTGATCTGCGGATGACGAGCGGCGGCGCGCCGGGCGGCAACGCGATGAGGATAGCCCGCACATTCGCGCCCCGCCTTCTCGTCAGAAATTAGCGACCGTTTCCAGCCGAAGACCAGCGCATTCCTGTTCCGGCCTCACGCGCGTGCGGTCGCCCTCGCTAGCCTCCCGCAGCGACCGCGCGCCGCGGCAGCTTCCAGTCCGGCCTGATGAAATGGCAGGTGTAGCCATCGGGATAGCGTTCGAGATAATCCTGATGCTCTGGCTCAGCTTCCCAGAACTCGCCGGCCGGCGCGATCTCGGTCACCACCTTGCCGGGCCACAGACCCGATGCCTCGACGTCGGCGATGGTGTCTTCGGCGATGCGCTTCTGCTCGTCCGACGTGTAGAAAATCGCCGAACGGTAGCTCGCTCCCAGATCGTTGCCCTGGCGATTGAGCGTCGTGGGATCGTGGATCTGGAAGAAGAACTCCAGCATGGTCCGGAAGTCGGTCTTGGCGGGATCGAACATGATCTCGATCGCCTCGGCATGACCTTCGTGATTGCGATAGGTGGCGTTCTTCACCCGACCGCCGGTGTAGCCGACCCGCGTCGAGATCACGCCGGGCTGCCTGCGGATGAGATCCTGCATGCCCCAGAAGCAGCCCCCGGCCAAAACTGCGCGCTCTGTCGTCATTTGATGCTCCATCTGCTGCGTCGGGACGGCCGCGATTCAAGCGGATACGCCCTATCCCCGACACGCCCGGGACTTTGCCTTCATCGGGCCGATGCTGGCAAGTCCCGGGGGCAGTTCCCAGTTCGGCTAGGTCAATTTGGCGTCGAGCGTGATCTCTGCGTTGAGCACTTTCGACACCGGACAGTTCTTCTCGGCCTCACCGGCGATACGAGCAAAGCCGGCGTCGTCGAGATTCGGCACCTTGGCGCGCAAGGTCAGCGCCGACTTGCTGATCTTGAAGCCCTTGCCTTCAGGATCGAGCGTGACTGCAGCTTCCGTTGAAAGCTCGGTCGGCGTGAAGCCGGCGAGCTGAAGACCGAAGGCCAGCGCCATGGTGAAGCAGCCGGCGTGTGCCGCTGCGATCAATTCCTCGGGATTAGTGCCCTTCTCGTTCTCGAAGCGCGTCTTGAACGAATAGGGCGTCTCGGCGAGCACGCCGGATTCGCTCGATAGATGGCCGGTGCCATCGCGGCCGGTGCCCTGCCATACTGCTTTTGCCTTTCGGATCATCTCGTTTCTCCGTGTTTGCTTGTGGTTGTTTGGCGGCGCTCCGCATCGGTGGAAGGCTCTCCCGGCGCCGCCGCCGTGTCGCCTTCCAACCAGTCGAGCGCCGCAGCGGTTCCATCAGATGCCGATCTGTCCGACGTGGAAGCCCAGCCGGTTCTCGACGTCGCCCGCGCGGTGAAAACCACGCGCCATCAGCGCCTTGATCCTGGTCTGGCTTGCAGAACGACCGAGAGCGGCTATGAAAGCACCCCATTCCGGTTTGATCTCCTCATCCGGCGGCAGGCTCGCGACATCGACCAGACGCTTGGTCTCGGCAATCGCATCCTTGTCGAAGGACGCGATACGCATGGCGAGTGCCTCGACGAAACCATCGAGCTCAGCATCCGGCAGCGATCGGTTCACATAACCGTAGCGTTCGGCAAGATCGCCGCGAATGTCATCGGCGCTTAGCAGCACTTCGAGCGCACGACCGCGACCCATGAGGCGGGGCAGCCGCGCCATCGGTCCGCCGCCGGGCACCAGGCCCGCGCCGACCTCCCATTGCGACAGGATCGCCCTCTCGCGGCTGGCAAAGCGCATGTCACTTGCGAGCGCAAGCTCACTGCCCACACCGGTCGCCCGGCCCCTGATTGAAGCAATCGACACCACCGGTGCCCGGCTCAGGCGCACCAGCATGTCGGGCAGCGCCTGTAGCCCGGTTGGCCCCGGCGGGACATTCAGAGAGTCCTCCAGCGGCGCGAGGAAATCGTAGTGCGTGATGAAGAACCCCTCGACGGCACTGTCAAACACAACGACCTTCACCTGCGGATCGGTTTCGATCGTCGTGATGATATCGTTGAGCAACGGCAGGTGTCTCGGGCCAAAGATGTTCACCGGCGGCATGTCGAAGGTGACACGCCAGTATGTCGGCAGGCGTCGCTCCAACCGGATCTCATTTGCTGTGAAATTGCGTTCGGGACGATTCATGTTTTCACTCCTGATATGTGTTTGAAGGAAGGGGATCCGCGTCCCGCTCAACTCAGATCGACTGGCGCAGCGGCCGGAACGCGGTGCGCATTTCCGAGCAAAATAGTGCGGGCTGCTCCCAGGCCGCGAAGTGGCCGCCTTTGTCGAGGCGGTTGTAGTGAATCAACTTCGGATAGGCCTTCTCGGCCCAGCTGCGCGGCGCGGCGTAGATCTCGTCCGGGAAGACGCTGACGGCGACCGGGATGTTCACATGCTTGGGCGCGAAGAACACCAGCTTGTTCTCCCAGTACAGACGCGCCGATGACACCGCCGTGTTGGTGAGCCAGTAGAGCGCGATGTTGTCGATCACATCATCCCGCGACAGCCCTTCGGTCTTGCCGTCGAACACGCGCGCGATCATCGCGGCGCTGCGCGCGTCGTGATCGAGCATCCAGGAGGCCAGGCCCGCCGGCGAATCCACCAGGCCATAGAGGGTCTGCGGCCGGTTCGACATCTCGATCGCATAGCCGAGCCCATGCTTGTAGAAATCGTCGAGCTGATCGTAGGCATGATTCTCGTCCGCCGAGAGGCCAGATGGCTTCGAGCCACCGGGCTGAAGCGACTTGGCGATGTCGTTGGGAACGGTCGCGGGCATGTTGGTGTGGATGCCGAGCAGCTCCGGCGGCGCCAGCAGCGCCATCTGCTCGGTGACCGCATTGCCCCAGTCGCCGCCCTGGGCGACGTAGCGGTTGTAACCAAGTCGCTTCATCAGCACGACCCAGGCGCGTGCCACACGCTGCGGATCCCAGCCAAGCTCGGTCGGCTTGCCGGAGAAGCCGTGACCGGGAAGCGAAGGAATCACGAGATCGAATGCATCTGCGGCTGTTGCGCCGTGCGCGGTCGGATCGGTCAGCGGACCGACGATCTTCATCTGCTCGATGATCGAGCCCGGCCAACCATGGGTCACGATCATCGGCAGGGCATTCTCGTGCCTGGAGCGCACGTGAATGAAGTGAATGTCGACACCGTCGATCTCGGTGACGAATTGCGGCAACGCGTTCAGCCGCGCTTCCATCTTGCGCCAGTCATACTCGGTCTGCCAGTAACGCACGAGCTGCTGAACCGTCGTGAGCTGCACGCCCTGCGATTGATCGGCGACGATCTCGCGATCCGGCCAGCGCGTCGCAGCGAGACGGCGGCGCAAATCGAGCAGATCTTCCTCGGGCACGTTGACGTGGAACGGTCGGATTGCCCCGCTCACGGCGGCTTTCGCCGAATGCAGCGGCAACAGGCTTGCCATGCTGGCGGCAACGGCGCCCATCGCGGCCTGGGTCAGCAACTGGCGGCGGTCGGGGTTCAGGATGTCGGCTCGTGCTTGCGTCGTCATTTTGGATCTCCCTCGGTTCGATTGGTGACGTTGACCGAATTGCATCGACATATCGGTTCGTCCTGCTGGGAGAATGGATCAAGCAATCGCAATTAGCTCGTTATGGATTGTTAGGCTGCGTTAGCCGTTGCGAGTCGTGACGAGGGATGATCTTCGCAAGATGCGTCATGCAAACGCATCACGGCGCGCGATGAACCATCGCGCGCCGTGAACATTGATCCAACCATCGACGCTCGCGCTTCAGGTCGGCAGCGGCTGGCCGGCCTGCTCACGCACGATGTAGTCGGCGTACCAGTCCTGCCAGTTCTCGTCGTGAACCCCGGTACGCTTCTCGTGCTCACCATGCGCCGCCGCCGCGCGGCGCAACGCACGTGCAAGTTCGCTCGACGAGGTGAAATTGGTGTCGGTCGCCTCGATCCGGCCGGGCAGCCGTGTTGTGACTTCCTGGAAAAACCAGCCGTTGCCATCGGGATCCCTGAAGGAGGCAAACGAGCTATAGCTGCCGCGTTTTGGATCCGCGCCGTTGAGCCGGACGCTGCCGAAGAGGTACGGCTCGTCCGCCCCGGCGTGAACGTCGCCGCCGCCGTGGAAGGGTTCGCTGATCTTGACGCCGCGCGCGAGCAGGTCCTGCCGGGCCGCGTCGAGATCGGACACGATCAGGTACAAGCCTTGCGCCGAACCGGGCGCGGCGGCTGTGACGTTCTTGCCGAAGATCACGGAACAGGCCGAACCGGGCGGCGTAAACTGGATCACGCGCCAACCGTCTTCCGAGGCGAAATCGGCGTCCAGTCTCCAGCCGAGGCTCGCATAAAATGCCTTGGCCCGGTCTACGTCCGACACAGGAATCACGATGACCTCGAGCTTGAGATCGACTGCACGCGATTTCTCTGGCTTGTTCTCTGGCTTGGCGTCGGCCGGATGATTCAACTCGGCGGTGGTCATGTCAAACTCCCTGGTTTGAGGTGCGGGCTCGCGACCGAGGCTCGCTTCTGGCACCACGACTTTCGCGCAGACTGGGGAATAATGCTCGCTATCGGTTGTTATGGCTCGTTAGCGATTGTGAGCGCGGCCTCCTCAGGTGACCGCGAGCGGCATTGCTATTGTCACGCGTGTACCGCCCTGCCCGGCCTCGCCCTGCATCCGCGCACTGATGCTGCGCGCCAGGCCTTCCAGGATCCGGCTGCCGGCGCCCTGCAGCGGCCCGACCGCGCCGACACCATTGTCAGTCACCGTGCAGAGCCAGCTGCCCTCGCGGTTCGCCACCTCGATGCGGATCAGCGCGCTCTTCTTGTTCGGAAAGGCATGTTTTGCCGCATTCGTGACCAGCTCCGTCAGCATCAGCGCAAGCCGGTGGCACTGCCATGCCGGCAGCGTGCCGCTTTCGATCGATGCCTCGCAGCGAATACCGGCCGGTTCGAGCACCGCCTCGGACAGCGCGCCGCAGAGGCCTCCAAAGAAAGCCTCGACAGAGATCATCGCCAGATCGTCATTGTCGGACAAAAGTTGATAGAGCCTGCCGAAGGCGACGATGCGCCGCTCCAGCCGGTCCACCGCAACCGACATGTCCTTGGTCCCGGCCCGCGTGAAGTCGCGACGGACTGACGCACCCAAGAGCGTCAGGGTGTTCTTCATGCGATGGTGCGACTCGCGCAGCACGAGTTCCCAGTCACGCGAGACATCGTCAAGATTGGCGACAAAGTGAGGGCGAACGGCTCTGTCGTTCGTCCGAGAGCTGATAGCGACCATCATAGCCTCCCCGTTGGAAATGGGCCTAATTCGAAGGCTATACTGATGCAGACCCGCGGCTCACGCTCGTTAGACGTTGCAAGATTGTGTTATGGTCGCATGCGCAAGACGCTAGCAGAACATGACTGCCGCGTGACGGTTCGAACGCGCTGCCGAGATCGTCCCGATCACGGCATAAGCCGTTCGCGTTTAAGCGAAATTTGCAGCATATCGTCCAAAAGCAATCCGGCGTGCGCTGCGCTATTTCGCCGCTTTCAACCGGTTTACTGAGGGCCTCGTTCTGATAGACCAAGATAGACAGCAGCACTTTCCTTTCGCTGGAATCACGGCGCGTGCCAGACACTAACGACCAGGACTCAGCCATTTCCTTCGGGGCCTTCCGACTGCTTCCGAAGTCGCGGTTGCTCGAGAGAAACGGCGCCCCGCTTCATCTCGGCGGTCGTGCGCTCGACATCCTCATCTTTCTCGCCGAGCGAGCCGGCGAGGTCGTCGACAAGCGGGAATTGGTCAAGCGGATCTGGGCTGACGTGAATGTCGACGAGGGCAGCCTGCGCTTCCACATCACGTCCCTGCGCAAGGCCCTGGGCGATGGCGGCGAAGGCTCCCGCTATGTCGTCAACGTGCCCGGCCGCGGCTATTGCTTCACGGCTCCCCTGCACCGCGCCGCGCCCGCGGAGAACCGGCCAGCCGCGACTGTGTCCTCGCGCCGGTCCATACCTGCCCCACTCGCGAAGATGATTGGCCGAGACGACGCCGTCGAGAAGATCGCGACTGAACTGTCCCTGCATCGGTTTGTCACCATCGTCGGCCCCGGCGGCATCGGCAAGACCTCGGTCGCACTTGCCGTTGCGCATGGTCAGCATGCGGAATTCGAGGGCCAGGTGTGCTTCGTCGATTTTGGCGCGCTGACGGAGCCGCGGCTCGTTCCCGGCACGATTGCCGCGGCGCTTGGCCTGACCGTCAATTCCGACGACCCGATACCCGGGCTGCTGCTGTCATTGCGCAACCGCCGGACGCTGCTGGTGCTCGACAGCTGCGAGCACATCATCGACGCGCTCGCTCCCCTGGCAGAGCGCATGGTGCGGGAAGCTCCGGAGCTGCATGTTCTCGCCACCAGCCGCGAATCCTTTCGCACCGAGGGCGAACGGGTCTATCGGCTGTTTCCGCTGGATTGTCCGCCACAACGCGACGGGCTGAGCATGGCCGACATCCTTGCCTATCCGGCGAGCCAGCTTTTCGTCGAGCGAATTGCCGAAAGCCTGAGCGAATTCGAGCTCAGTGAAGAGGATGCGCCTCTGGTCGCCGATATCTGCCGGCGTCTGGACGGCATTGCGCTTGCGATCGAACTCGCCGCCGGACGGGTCAACGCCTACGGGATCGCCGGCACGGCCTCGCTGCTCGACAGCCGTTTCTCGCTGCTGTGGCGGGGACGCCGCACCGCGATTCCCCGGCACCAGACACTGAGCGCGGCGCTGAGCTGGAGCTACGACCTGCTGCCCCAGGCCGAAAGCGCGACGTTGCGCGGCCTGTCGGTCTTCGTCGGTCCGTTCACACTCGAAGCTGCGCTCGCGGTCGCCGCATGCCAGGGCATCGACGAGGCGGAAGCGGCCGAAGCGATCTCGAATTTGCTGTCAAAATCCCTGATTGCAACGTCGCCTGCCGAACGACGGCTGAGATACCGCCTGCTCGACACGACCCGCGCCTTCGCGGGCGACAAGCTCATCGAGAGTGGGGAAGCAGCCCGCGTGGCGCGCGCCCACGCCGAATATTTCCGCGACTTCCTGCACGACATCTCCATCAAGTCCAACGGCATGCAGAGCGCGGGCGGCTTCCTGCCCTATGCCGATCATCTGCCAAATGTGCGGACCGCCCTGACCTGGAGCTTCTCAGAGGCCGGCGACCGCGCGCTCGGCGTCGACCTGGCGGCCGCGGCCGCGCAGTTCTTCCTCGAGCTGACATTGCTGACGGAATGCCATAGCTGGACCCAGCAGGCGCTCGCCTCTGCCGAGTTGGTCGACAGCCGCAAGGAAATGACCTTGCAGGCGGCTCTCGGCGTCTCCGTGATGTTCACGCAAGGCAACACAGAGGGGGTCCGGTCGGCGTTCACGCGAAGCCTGCAACTGGCTGAGGAGCTCGACGACCTGCACTGGCAGCTCTGGCTGTTGCGCGGGCTGCACATCTATCTGACTCGCGTCGGAGATTTTCACGGCGCGCTCGGCACCGGCGTACAGGGCGAAGGCGTCGCCAGGAAGCTGAACGACCCGACCAGCACGCTGAACGTCGAGTGGATGCTGGGTGTGGCACATCATCTGATCGGGAACCAGGACAAGGCCGTCCAGTTCTGCGAGAGCGCGATGGTGCACAATCCGAGCTCGCAGCGGCTGAATATCGGCCATCTCGGCTATGACGACCGCATCGTCGCGCTGGTCGCCTTGGCGCGCGGGCTCTGGCTCAGCGGCAGGCCCGACCGGGCCATCGAGGCGGCCAGATACACGGTGCAGCAGGCCGAACAACTCGAGCAGCCCCTGACGCTCGGCATTTCCCTGATCTGGACCATCTACGTGTTTTTGTGGGTCGGCGACTGGGCCAGCGCCGCAAGCCTGATCGATCGGCTGATCGAACATGCCGCACGGCACTTCCTCGGCCCCTATCACGCGGTCGGCATCGGTCAGAAGGGCGAGCTCCTGCTCCGCCGCGGCGACATCGCCGGCGGCATCGAGCATCTTCGCCGCAGCCAGGCGACGTTGTACGCCACCCGGCACCGGATCATGACGACAGTGTTTGCGACAGCACTCGCGGAGGGGCTGGCCGCCCACAACGAGGCCGATGAGGCCTTGCGCACGATCGACGAAGCCATCGCCCAGATCGGCGATCACGGCGAATCCTTCGATATGCCGGAAATGCTGCGGGTCAAGGCGGACATCCTGGTCCAATCCGCCAGGGCGACGGAGGCCGAAGCCTGGCTCCAGCAATCGCTTGCCTTGTCGCGCCGGCAATGCGCGCGCGGCTGGGAGCTGCGGGGGGCGATGAGCCTGGCTCGGGTCTGGCAGCGGGCTGGGCGAAAGGGCGAAGCGCAGGCTCTGCTCGCACCGCTGGTCGCGCAATATCAGGAAGGCCTGTCGAGCCGCGACCTGGTCGCCGCCAAGGGACTCCTGAGCGCGCTGAATTAAGAGCATGTTCAACGGGATACCGCCCGATTGGGCTCTTGCAACTCCTAACAACTTCTAACACGCCAAGCCGCATCCGCCCCGCCATGGTGCTGGGAATCACGGTGGATGCAGCGAGACATGGCACTTCTTGACGATGCGATCGACGCCTGCGGGGGCTTGGCCCGTTGGAACAGCTTGAGCCGGTTCACGCTGCATCTTTCCGTTGGAGGAGCCCTGTTCTCCGACGCCGGACATGCCCGCGAATTCAAGGACGTCACCGCGGAGGGATCGACGCGGACACAATCGGTCCGCTTCACCGGCATCACCGGCGGCGAGCTGTCCGGCGCATTTGCGCCGGACGCGATCACGATCGAAAGCCTGGATGGTCAGGTGCTGCGGACCTGGCACAACCCAAGCCTCGCTTTCCCGACCAATGGCACACATGCGCTGGCAGACGAACTTCATCTGGTCTGCTTCTGCGGCGTCCAGATTTGGAATTATCTCACCACGCCGTTCCTCCTCGCTCGTCCCGACGTCGTGGTGGAGGAGCTAGCCCCGTGGCAGGAAAACACCGGAACGTGGCGGCGTCTTCGCGCACAATTCCCGCCAAGCCCGATCGGCCTTGCATCCGAGCAGGTGTTCTATTTCGACGAGAACGCTTTGCAGAGGCGGACCGATCACGATCTCCTCGGCGCACCCGTCGCGCACTATTCGTGGGCCCACGAAACCTTCGGCGGCATCGTGGTTCCAACTCTTCGGCGTACGCTGACGTTGCAGCCCGACGGCACCGTGATTGCAAAGCCCGTGCTGATCGACGTCGAGATCTTCGATGCCGTCTTCGAGTAGCTGCATGAAATATTGGCTAAAATTCCATCTCCTGCGGCCGGCCGCCGCATCCTCGCGGCTCGCACATAATCTAACAGATCCTAATCACCCCTAACGAGCTTCCAGGCCTACCCACGCCTATCCTCTCATCATGGGAAGATTGCGAATTCGCAGTTGACCACAAGTACGACGAGAAGCTGAGAGAGGATGAGCAATGTTGACCGAATCGCAGACGGCCTACACTTGGATTGATCGTCCGGCCGGCCCGCGGGATCAGAAAATCCATCACGCGAGCCAGGCGATCGCCCGAGAAGACGGGTGGCGCCAGATTGCTTCGGGTTCGAAGATCGAAGAGATCACGATCTCGCGATGGGAAGATTCGCGGGACACCAAATGGCACGAAGCGACGACGCCTGATGGCCGGTATTTCGTCGGGATCGCGCTGAAAACGACGCGAGCGAAACTGACCAGGGAACGCCAGATCATTTTCGACGGCACCATGCCATCAGGCACGCTGTATGTCAGCGCGCCGTCGCGACAGCTGAGCGCGCAATTCCAGGGGCCCTGCGAATTCCTGCACTTCCATATCTCCGCCGACCATTTCCCCGCACGATGGTCGCCGGACGCGGCCGAGGAGCTCGACGACCTCGTTCTGCTGCGCGACCCGCTCGCCGCGGGGCTGACCAAGGCACTTGCCGAACAAGGCGATACCGCGGGCCACCAATTTGCGCGCTGTATCGGTGAAATCCTTGCGATGCGCCTGACGCGCTCTGAAATGCGGCGCGCCAAGGTCAACGCCCTGCCCAAATGGCGCCTTCGACGCGTCGAGCAGCATATCGCCGCCCATTTCGAGCGGAGCATCAGCCTGTCCGAGCTCGCCGGCGTTGCCGGGCTGTCCCGAATGCATTTCGCCGCGCAATTCCGCGCAGCGACCGGCTATCGCCCGCGCGAATATTTGCTCAATCATCGCATCGAGCAGGCGAAGTCGATGTTGACGGCGAGCGAGAGACCGTTGGCCGCGATCGCACTTGCCGTCGGCTTCAGCACCCAGGCGCATTTCTCCACTGTGTTCAAGCGTATCAGCGGCCAGACGCCGGCGCGCTGGCGCGCGGCCTCCAGGAACCAGCGGCCTGATGTTGAAACGCTGCCGCGACGGCGTCCATCCTGGGATGGCGATCGCTTCGCGGGTACCGCCGCATGAGAATGGTTTTGGCGCAAGTGCCCTGTCGCTTGCGCCGGCTCATCCTGCCGGCAGCGCATCGAGATGGCAGGCCACCCATTGCTCGCCTTCCACCGAACGAAGTTGCGGCTCTTCAGTCCGGCACCGATCGAACGCGTACGGGCAGCGGGTGTGGAAGCGGCATCCGCTCGGCGGATTGATCGGGCTCGGCACGTCTCCCTTGAGGATGATGGGATTGCGCTGAGCTCCGGGCTCCGGCAGCGGAACCGCCGACAACAGCGCCTTGGTATAGGGATGCCTTGGCGCGGCAAAGATCTCCCGGCGCGGCGCCACCTCGACGATCTTGCCGAGATACATCACCGCGACGCGGTGGGTCATGTGCTCGACGATCGCGAGGTCATGGCTGATGAACAGCAGCGCGAGGCCAAATTCGCGCTGCAGATCCTGCAACAGGTTGACGATCTGCGCCTTGACCGAGACGTCGAGCGCCGAGACCGCCTCGTCGCAGACGATCAGCTCCGGCTCGGCCGCGAGCGCCCGTGCAATGCCGATGCGCTGACGCTGGCCGCCGGAGAATTCGTGCGGCCTGCGGTTGAGCGCTTCGCGCGGCAGGCGCACCGTATCCATCAGCGCCGTCACGCGTGTCTCGAGATCGGTCGCGGATTTGGCGAGGCCGAAATTGCGGATCGGCTCCGCGAGAATATCGCGCACGCGCATACGCGGATTGAGGCTCGAGAACGGATCCTGGAACACCACCTGCATGCGTTGCCGCAGCTGACGCATCGTGCTCGGATGTGCGTCGTCGATACGCTGGCCGTCGAGGATGACCTGGCCGGAGGTCACATCGAACAGCCGCAGGATCGCGCGACCGACCGTCGACTTGCCGCAGCCGGACTCGCCGACAAGCGATAACGTCTCGCCCTTCGCGATCTCGAAGGACACGCCATCGACCGCGTAGACCCATTCGGACTTGCGCCCGAACAAGCCGGTCTTGACCGGAAAATGCTTCTTGAGGTCGTTGACCTGGAGCAGCGGAGGGCTCATGCCGCAACCGCTCCCTTGGCCGCGTAGTGGCAGGCCGCGATGTGGCGCGGCCCCTTCTCCTCGAGCCCCGGTGCATACTGTCGGCAGAGATCGGTCGCGAGCGCACAGCGGCCGGCGAAGACGCAGCCGGTGATGGGCTCGCGCAGATCAGGCACCTGTCCGGGGATCTCGGCGAGCCGCCTCGCCGTACCTGTCAGCGACGAGCCAAGCCGTGGCACCGCGCCGAGCAAGCCTTGGGTATAGGGATGACGCGGCGAGCGGAACAGTTCAGTCACCGGCGCCTCCTCGACCTTGCGGCCGGCGTACATGACCATGACGCGTTCGGCGATTTCGGCGACCACGCCGAGATCATGGGTGATCAGGATGATCGCCGCCCCTACCCGATGTTTCAGGTCCAGCATCAGCTTCAGGATCTGCGCCTGGATGGTCACATCGAGCGCTGTGGTCGGCTCGTCCGCGATCAGAAGCTTTGGATTGCAGGCCAGCGCGATCGCGATCATCACGCGCTGGCGCATGCCGCCGGAGAGCTGGTGCGGATATTCGCGCACGCGCCGCTTCGGCTCGGGAATGCCGACGAGGGTCAGCATCTTGACCGCGTGCGCCTCGGCGGCCTCATTGTCGAGACCCTGATGGATCATCAGCGTTTCGCGGATCTGACGGCCGACGGTCAGGACCGGATTGAGGCTGGTCATCGGCTCCTGAAAGATCATCGAGATGTCGTTGCCGCGGATCTCGCGCATCTCGCGGTCTGAGAGCTGCAGGAGGTCCCTGCCCGCGAAGCGAATGATGCCTGCGATCCTGCCCGGCGGCTCCGGGATCAGTCGCATCAGAGACATCGAGGTCACCGACTTACCGCAGCCGGACTCGCCGACGATGGCGAGCGTCTCGCCTTCGTTGACATGAAAGGATACACCGTCCACCGCGCGGTTGATACCGCTGGGGGTACGGAAGTGGGTTTGCAGATTTTCGACTTCGAGCAACGCCATCGCGATCAGCCCCTCGACATCACAGGCTCTTGGCCATGCGCGGATCGAGCGCATCGCGAAGGCCGTCGCCGAGCAGGTTCACGGCGAGCACGGTGACGGAGAGGAAGGCCGCCGGGAAGAACACGATATAGGGCTTGACCTGCCACAGCGCGCGGCCCTCGGCCATGATGTTACCCCAGGACGGAATGGTGGGCGGCGTACCGGCACCGATGAAGGACAGGATCGCCTCCGTGATCATGGCGCTGGCGCAAATGTAAGTCGCCTGCACCAGCATCGGCGCGAGCGTGTTGGGCAGGATATGGCGAAGAATGATCATCGGCGTACGCGTGCCGCAAGCGACCGCGGCGTCGACATAGGGCTGCTCGCGCAGCGACAGCACGACGCTTCGGACGAGCCGCGAGACGCGCGGGATCTCGGCGATGGTGATGGCCAGAATGACGTTGCCGACGCTGCCGCGCGTCAGCGCCATCAGCGCGATCGCCAGCAGGATCGGCGGGATCGACATCAGGCCGTCCATGAATCGCATCAGGATGCCGTCCGCCCAGCGAATGAAGCCGGAGACAATCCCGATGGCGAGCCCGGCCGCAGATGCCAATATCGCAACCGACAGGCCGACCGTGAGCGAGACCCGCGCGCCAAAGAGCACGCGCGAATAGATGTCGCGGCCGAGCACGTCGCTGCCGAACCAGAAAGCGGCCGACGGTGCGCGGGTCCGCTTGGCGGGCGCGAGCGCGGTCGGGTCGACTGTCCCGAGATAGGGCGCAAAGATTGCGATCAGAACCAGCGCGAGCAGCAGCGCGCCGCCGATCGCGACGGTAGGATGGCCGCGCAGGAAGCCGATGAAGCCGCGCCGGATGATGACCGGCCGCAGGATCTCCGGCAGTTGCGGCGCGAGAACGAAGCCGGCGGGGAGCGACTGCGGGTTGACGGTCGTATCGGTCAATAGCGGATCCTCGGGTCAACGAGCGTGTATGTGACGTCGATCATCAGATTGACGAGGACGTAGACGAAGCTGAACAGCAGCACGATGCCCTGGATGACCGGATAGTCGCGGCGCAGGATCGCATCGATCGTGAGGCGGCCGAGACCGGGGATCGCGAACACGCTTTCCGTCACGACCGCGCCGCCGATCAGGAGCGCGATGCCGATCCCGATCACGGTCACGATCGGCACCGCCGCATTCTTCAATGCGTGAATGAACAGGATGCCGCCTTGCCCCATCCCCTTGGCGCGCGCGGTGCGGATATAGTCCTGTTGCAGGACTTCGAGCATGGTGGCGCGGGTGATGCGCGCAACCAGCGCGATGTAGACGCAGCCGAGCGCGATCGCCGGCAGGATCAGGTTTTGCAGCCACGGCCAGAAGCCCTCCGTGAGCGGCGTATAGCCCTGCACGGGAAGCCATTCGAGCTCCAGCGCGAAGATGTAGGCAAGGACATAGCCGACGACGAAGACGGGCAGCGAGAAGCCGAACACGGCGAACGCCATGATGGCGCGATCGATGAAGCTTCCCGCCTTCCATGCCGCGACCACGCCCAGCGGCACCGCGACGACGATCGTGAGCAGAAGCGTGACGGTCATCAGCGACAGCGTCGGTCCGAGACGCTGCCCGATCATCGCGGACACCGGCAGATTGGTGAAGATCGACGTGCCGAGATCGCCATGCAGGATGCGCCAGACCCAGCTGCCGAACTGGATCAGGAAGGGACGGTCGAGGCCGAGGCCCTGGCGGATGCGCTCCACATCCTCCGGGCTCGCCTGGTCGCCCGCGATCACCACGGCGGGATCACCCGGCGCGATATAGAGCAGGCTGAACACGAACAGTGCAACAATCGCCATCACCGGCAAGGTGGCGACGATGCGCCGGAGGATATAGGAGAGCATCTGGCCTCAGCGCAGGGTCATGCGGTCTTCGATACGCCCCAGAAGAACGGCAACGGTCCCTTGGTGATACCGGAGACGTTCTTGCGCCAGGCCGTGTAGCTCAGGAAGAACCCGGTCGGCGCGTAGACGACGTCATCGAGCGCCGCCTTGTTGAGACGACCGATCGCGGCCTTCTCCTCGTCGAGGTTCTTGGCCTCGAACCAGGACGTGACTTCCTTCTCCGTGCCGGCGCTGGTCGGCCAGCCGAACCAGGCCTTGTCGCCGTTGGCGCGAATGGCGGTGTAGGGCGCGGGATTGATGCAGTCCGCGCCGGCGTGCCAGGTGTGGAACATGTTCCAGCCGCCCTGCCCCGGCGGAGTCTTGGCGGCGCGGCGGGAGCCGACCGTGCCCCAATCGGTGGCGACGAAGTCGACATTCATGCCGAGCTGCTTGAGAAGATCCGCGGTGACGTCGCCTTGCGCCTTCGTAATCGGCTGGTCCTGCGCGACGAGGCATGCTACCGGCTGGCCGGAATAGCCGCTCTCGGCGAGCAGCTTCTTGGCCGCGTCGAGATCGCGCTTGCCTTTCAGGATCTCGCCGCCCATCTCGCTGTAGAGCGGCGTATCCGGCGTGAAGAAGCCGGGCAGCGGCTTCCACAGCGAATTGTCGTCGCCGATGATCGCGCGCATATAGTCTTCCTGGCTCATCGCCATCAGCACCGCGCGTCGGGCGCGTACGTCGTTGAACGGCGGATACAGGAAATTCATGCGGAACGAGCCGATATTGCCGAGGGGATCGCCAATGTCGACGCTGATGTTCTTGTTCTTCTTCAGGACCGGAACGAGGTCGGCGATCGGGCTCTCCCACCAATCGACCTCGCCGTTCTGCAGCGCGGCGGCTGCGGTCGCTGCATCCGGCATCACGATCCATTCGACGCGGTCGATCAGGATCTGCTTGCCGCCGGCGAGCCACGACGCCTTCTCCTGCCGCGGCACGTAGTCGGCGAACTTCTCGAACACGGCCTTTGCGCCGGGGACCCATTCGCCCTTGGCGAACTTCATCGGTCCGGAGCCGACATAGTCGCCGATCTGCTTGAACGGATCGGTTTGCGCGATGCGCTCGGGCATGATGAATGCACAGGGCGAATTGTTCTTCGCAAGCGCGTAGAGCATCTTCGGGAAGGGCTGCTTCAGCACCCATTTGAAGGTGCGATCGTCGACCGCCGTGAGCTCCTGCTGAAGCGCCTTGATCATCAGGCCCATCGGATCGCGCGCCGCCCAGCGCGAAAGGCTCGCGACGACGTCCTTGCTCAAGACGGGCTCGCCGTCATGGAATTTGAGGCCCGGCCGCAATTTGAACGTCCAGGTCGTGCCGTCGTCGGTCACTTCCTCGGATTCGACCATCTGACGTTGCGGCTGAAGCGAGGAGTCGATGCCGTAAAGCGTGTCCCAGACCAGCGCTGCGGCGTTCCGCACGACATACTGCGTGCCCCAGATGGGGTCGAAATTGGCGAGATTGGCCTGCGGCACGAAACGCAAGGTGCGGGCGGAGGCGCCTTGCGCGATCGCCGGCGCCGAAAGGCCACCGGACAATGCCAGACCGCCCGCGCCAGCCAGTCCCTTCAATACGGTCCTGCGATCCATGAAGTCCTCCCAGTAGTGCCGTGATACCGGCCGTTCATTGGCCAAGGGCAGGTGAAAGCGAGCCCATTAGCGTGCAAATGGTATGCCAGTAAACGAACCTTCGCCAGCGGGATCTCATCGCCTTTTGCCGGCCAGGACCGCAGGAGCGGGCGTCAAGAAGCGGCTGCCAGGGCTGGCCCGGTCACAGCAGTTTTGCCCCGAAATTCCGCTCAGGATCCATGTCCGCCACGAGCCGGCCGGTCGGCTTTGCCGCCTCGCCGCCACTCCGCGCCAGGAATTTGCCGCTGCCGGCGCTGGCGAGGCACTTGTCGCCGTCAATGATCACGCGGCCGCGCGAGAGCACGGACACCGGCCACCCCTTCAGCTTGCGGCCCGCAAACGGCGTGTAACCGGCGAGATCGTGCATCATCTCATCCGCGATCGTGGTCTCGCGATTGGGGTCCCAGATCGCGATATCGGCATCCGCGCCGACCGCGATCGAGCCCTTGCGCGGATGCAGATTGTAGATCTTTGCCGGCGCGGTCGCGGTCAGCTCGACGAACTTTTCAAGGCCGAGCCGTCCTTTCGACACCATCGCGTCGAACAGCAGCGGCAGCCGCAGCTCCAGTCCCGGCAGGCCATTCGCGACCTGCTTGAAGTTCGGATTGGGGCCGGCGCGCAGCTTGCCGGTCTCGTCGTAACGATACGGCGCGTGGTCCGACGAGATGGTTTGGAGATCGCCGAGCGACAGCGCCTGCCACAGCGCCTCCTGGTCCTGATACGTGCGCGGCGGCGGGCTGCACATCCACTTGGCGCCTTCCGCACCGGGCTTGTCGAGATCATCAGCCGTGAGGAACAGGTATTGCGGACAGGTCTCGGCAAACACCTTGAGCCCCTGCCCGCGCGAGTCGCGGATGACCTTGGCGCCCTCGGCGGTCGAGACATGGAAGATCATGATCGGCTGATCGATCAGCGCCGCCATGCCGATCAGCCGGGTGAAGGCTTCCGCCTCCGAGACGCGCGCATGACTGATGGCGTGGTATTTCGGCATCGTGTAGCCGCGCGCGAGCAGCCGCTTGACCATCCAGGCGATGATGCCATGATTTTCGGCATGGGCGCACAACATCGCGCCGGACCGGCGTGCGGCGAGGAGAATGTCGAGCAGCGGCTCGTCGTCGACCTTGAGCCGGTCGTAGGTCATGAAGATCTTGATCGAGGCGTGTCCCTGCTTGACCAGCGCCGGAATGTGCTCCTCGACCGTCTCCTTGGTCGCGTCCGCGATGATCATGTGAAAGGCGTAGTCGATCACGGCGCTCTTCTTTGCCAGCGCATGATAGTCCTCCACCACCTGCGGCAGCTTCATACCGACGTGCTGGGCCGCGAACGGAATCACCGTGGTCGTACCGCCAAAGGCCGCCGACACGGTCGCGCTTTCAAAAGTGTCGGCATTCATGATGCCGGCGGCAGACAGCTGCTCGATATGCGCGTGACTGTCGACGCCGCCGGGCAGCACCAGCTTGCCCCGCGCGTCGATCTCGCGCTTGGCGGGCGGAAGCCCGCGGCCGATGGCTGCGATGGTCTCGCCGGAGATGGCGACATCGGCCTCGAACACATCGGTCGTGGTCGCGACGCGGCCACCGCGGATGATCAGATCGTAAGTGGGTTCAGTCATGCGACACTCCATGATAGGCCTGAGCAAAATGATCGCCGATTTGCAGAAAGACCATCGGCATCATTTCTCCGGCGGCGGCACTGCGCCGGTGCGGCTGGTGATCAGGCCGTAATGCTCGATGCGGCGGTGCTGCGCAAAGTTGAAGATCGTGGTTTTGCCGAAGGTGGTGGCATCGAGGTCGCAGGGATAGACCAGGAGTTCGTCCTCTTCGGTCCTGGCTTCGGCAACGATCTCGCCGTCGGGATCGACGATCAGGCTGCCGCCAAACAACGCGTGGCCGTCCTCGACGCCAGCCTTGGCCACCGCGACCACCCAGGTCGCGTTCTGATACGCGCCGGCCTGCACGGAGAGGCGGTTGTGAAACAGGCGCTTCTCGACGCCCTCCTCGCTTCGCTCCGCATTCACTGAGGGCGTGTTGTAGCCGATCAGCACCATCTCGACGCCCTGCAAGCCCATGACGCGATAGGTCTCCGGCCAGCGGCGGTCGTTGCAGATGGCCATGCCGATGATGCCGCCGAGCTCCCGCCAGACGTTGAAGCCGAGATCGCCCGGCTCGAAATACCGCTTCTCCAGATGCTGGTGCGACCGATTGGTGTCGTAGTCCGCATGGCCGGGCAAATGGACCTTGCGATATCTGCCGACGATCTTGCCGGACTTGTCGGTCAGGATCGCCGTGTTGAAGTGGCGGCCGTCGGGCGTCAGCTCGGCATAGCCGAAATTCATTGCCATCTGATGCTTCGCCGCACGCTCGAACAGCGGCTTGGTTGCAGAACTTGGCATTTCGCGTTCGAACCAACTGTCGAACTCGGCCCGGTCCTCCACGTACCAGCGCGGGAAGAACGTCGTCAGCGCCAGCTCCGGATAGACGATCAGGTCGGCGCCTTTGGCCTTGGCTTCGTCCATCAGCGCGATCATGCGCTTGACCACGGCCTCGCGGCTGTCGGCCTTCTGGATCGGGCCCAACTGGGCGGCGGCAACATTGACGATACGCATCAGCGAGTTCCTGATTTTTGGCATATTTCTTGGCGAGGCTGGGGGGATCGCAGCTTCAGGGTGTGCCGGCGCACGCAGCATAACGCAGCCTCGCGCCGTTTTTCCAGCCAAGCAGCTTTCATGCCGCGACCTCGTTCTGCGGACAAGCCGCTCCATCCGGGCTACAAGCATGCGGAACCTCTCTCCTCGCCTCGGTTTATAACTGCGCCACTCTCTTCTCCCCCAATCCGCTCCGGAGCTTCACGAATGACATCAGCCGACCGGCCGGCGACGCGGCTCGCCACGCGCCTCTCGTTCCTGGTCGCCGGCTTCGGCATGGCGTCCTGGGCGCCGCTGGTGCCGTTCGCGAAGGAGCGGCTCGCGGTCGATGACGCGGTCCTTGGCTTGCTGCTGCTCAGCCTCGGTATCGGCTCGGTCGTCGCGATGCTCGCGACCGGCATTTTGAGCGCACGCTACGGCACCAAGCCGATCATCATCGCAGGCGGGATCGGTCTCGCCCTGGCCTTGCCCCTGCTGGTCATCGCAGGCACGCCGGTGACACTGGCAATGGCCTTGCTCGCATTCGGCGCGGCGCTCGGCTCGATCGATGTTGCCATGAACATTCATGCCGTCGAGGTCGAACGCGCGGCAGGACAACCGCTGATGTCGGGCTTTCACGCGCTCTTCAGCATTGGCGGCTTTGCCGGATCGGCGGTGATGACAGCGCTGTTGTCGTTTCATCTTGGATCGCTCGCATGCGCATTGATCTGCTCCGTGCTGATGCTGATTGCGATGGCGCTCGCCTGGCCGCGCCTGCTGCGCCGGGCGCAGGCGCAAGAGGGGCCGCTGTTCGTGCTGCCGCATGGCATCGTGCTGCTGCTGGCGCTGCTGGCGGCCGTCACCTTCCTGATCGAAGGCGCGATGCTCGACTGGGGCGCACTGCTCGTCATCGGCAAGGGCCTCGTCAGCGAGGCCCAGGGCGGGATCGGTTATATCGTGTTCTCGATCGCGATGACTGCCGGCCGGCTCGGCGGCGATGCCGTCGTGGCGCGTATCGGCGACCGCACAACGCTGGTCGGTGGAAGCCTGCTTGCCGTCGCAGGCCTTGCCGTGCTGTTGCTCGCGCCAAGCGCGGCCGTTGCCATCGCCGGTTTCCTGCTCATCGGCCTCGGCGCATCGAACCTCGTGCCGGTGCTGTTCCGTGGTGCGGCGATGCAGACCGCGATGCCCACGGGGCTCGCGGTAGCGTCAATCACCACCGCCGGCTATGCCGGCGTTCTGGTTGGCCCCGCCGGCATCGGCTTTATCGCCCACGCCGCCGGGCTGCCGGCGGCATTCTGGATGCTCGCGGCGCTGATGTGCCTCGTCACGCTGTCCGCGCGCGCCGTCACCGCAAAATAGAAAGGCGCGCCACAGCCTGCGGTGACGCACCTTGCCATGCGCGTCATGCAGTTCAGGTTGAAAATTTCGACTGCAAACGCCGCCAGCCGATCACGATACCCGTGATGGAGAACATCAGCCCAAGTGCGCTGAGCCCGACGATCAGGACATCGCGCAGGCGCGGATGCGCCATGAGGACCGGGAAATCCAGCGTGTGGAGGGCCCTGTAGGCCCAGCGATAGGCGCGGCGCGATGCATCGAGCCTTTGCAGCACGCGGCCATCGGCGCCGTCGATATCAAACCAGAGGTCGCCGCAGCGGGCGCGGTAGACCGGTGCGCCGGGGACGACGGATTGAGCCAGATAGTCGTCGTTATCCGCAAGCACGACCGGCGCGCCGCATCCGGACGCGAGACGCGCGATCAAGCTGGCGATCTCCTGCGCGTTCAAGAATCCGGTTTGACCGCTACGGGGTGGCTCACCCGCTCTGGTCAAAATCTGGCCTGCAAGGCTGGTCCGATCGCGACGATAGAGATCTCCCTTGAAGGCGAACCATTCGATCTCGCGAGCCGGCGACGGCATCGATCCGAGCGATGAGACCGTCCTCCAATCCGGCGCGGCGTCCACCTCGCCGACTTCTCCGGTGGTCAGCTGTCCCCGCGAGAACAGCAGGCCGTGATCCATCGACAGCCAGCCGCTGACAATCCACGTCAGCACGAAGATCGTCGCCGCGAGGCCTATCAGGTGATGCAGGGCGTGCCAGCCGCGGTAAGGCGAGCCCAGCACCCCTCCTCGTCGCTTGATCCGTACGATACCGAGCACCGCACCGAGCAAGGCTGAGACCGAAGCGAACAGCGACAATGTCCAGACCACGCGATCCCAGAGCTGCCAGTCGCGTCTCAGCACCGTGGGATAGATCCAGTGCAGGACGCTGCCGGCCCAATTCCATCCGCGCTCGCTGCGCGTCGTATCAAGAACGACTTCACCGGTCGGCGACGAGACATAGACTTCCCTGCCGGCTTCATCGCCAAGAGCCACGCGGAATAACGGCCGGTGACGATCGAAGCCATTCGGCACCGTCCATTGATCGTAGTTCCGGCGCGCAACGATGCCGGCTTGTGCGGCATCAATTCCGCGGTTGCGGGCATGAGCCTGCGCAATGGCCAGTGCAACACCAGCAGACGTAACCGTGGCGTCCTGTCCGTCGGACGCATGCACCGCGCGCATCAGCACGGCTCCCGACACGATATAGACGGGCCCGTCGCTCCGCTGGATGAGGCGAACGCGCGTGGCCCCGGCAATACCGCTGGACGCCACCGCATCGGTCACACCAATGACCACCTGGGCACGCTCCACCGGCGCGAGCCCGGCAAGGCGTTCCGCTTCCGTCAGCGACGGAAACGGAACGAAGTGCATCACGATTCCGCTCGCGAACCACATCGCGAACAGGAGACAGAACGCGATCCCGAGCCAGCGGTGTGAGAGGACGATCGCGCCCATCATGGGATCAGCGCCCTACCATTTGAACGCCGCGGAGATTTCGTAGGTCCGCGGCGCGCGCAGCAGGACCTGGTCGGGATAGAACGGGTCGCCCCAGATCGCGTAGCGCTTGTCGGTGAAGTTGCGCACCCGGAAGGTCAGGCGGGCCTGGTCGACCGCATTGAAGACCGTCTTGGGGATATCGACGAAGGCGTAGACATCGCCGACCGTATAGGCGTTCATGGTCACGGTATTGGCGTCGGCGTTGTAGCGGTCGCCGACATGGCGGCCGGTGATGCCGACCTCCACCGGCCAGGGCGTGAAGAAGCGCCAGGACGCCCCGGCATTGGCGACGATGCGCGGCACGTTCGGCGGCGTATTGCCGGAGAACGAACCGCCGGCAAAGTCGTAGTCGGCATAGCGCGCATCGACATAGGCGATGTTGCCCCACAGACGCAAAGGCTCGATCGGGCGGATCGATCCTGCAAGCTCGACACCCCTGGACTCTTGTCGCCCGGCGATGTTGAGCTGCATGCCGCCGGCCGCCGCATAGACGTTCTTGCGCAGGATGTCGTAGGCCGAAAACGACCACTCCGCCCTGTTGTCCCACAACACATGCTTGACGCCGGTCTCGTAGGTGCGCGCGGTCGTCAGGTCGAGCGGCTGGGTCGGAGCGAGCAGGAAGATGTTGTTGGCCGAGATGTCCGCGCCGGTGGCGTATTGGCTGAAGAAGGTCAGGCTGGGAACGGCCTCCCAGGTGTAGCCGATGCGGCCGGTCACCGGTGCCCAGGATTTCGAGAACGGGAAATTCGCGTTCTCCAGGCCGTTAACGTCGGTCGAATTGCGATCCAGCCCGATACGCTCGACGCGCAAGCCGCCGATCAGCGCGAAGGTCCGCGTCAGCTTCAGCCGGTCCTCGAGCGACAGCGCCTCGTTGTCGATACGCGCGGTCTGCTGCTTGGTGGTCAGCAGGCCATAGAACCCACGGTTAGGATCGACGAGATCAACGGAATCACCGGGAAAATTCGCAGCACCCGGCCGAACGAAATCGAGATAGCTCGACGACAGCGTCGTAACCAGGCGATTGTCGAAGCCTGCGATGTTCGCATCCCAGGTCAGGTCTGTGATGTTGCCGACGAGGCGCTGGCTGTGCGCGACATAGAAACGGCTGCGGTCCACCGTGTTGGTCGCGGTGTTGAATGCCTCGACCTCGTTGTTGAACCACGAGCGTTCCGCGCCATAGGCGTAGGCCTGGCTCTTCAGCGTCAGGTCGGGCGCCAGCCTCAGCTCGAAGCCGCCGCGTAGCCAGACTTCCTGTGCGACGTTGCGATTATCGAGGACGTTGTAGTTGGTGTTGAACGTGCGATCGTCGATCGTGATCGGCCCGAGCGCTGACGGGTTGAAGCTCGAGATGTAAGTGCCCGAGACGATGCCAGCCGTCGCATGCGAGCCGCTGAAGGCCACCGGCACCAATGGCGCGCCCCAATAGGCCTTGGAGCGGTCCTCACGATATTCGATCGCGCCCCAGACCTTGAGGCTGTCGGAGACGCGATAGTCGAGCTGGCCGGAGACGTCGAGCGTCTTGGTGTTGGTGTCGTCGGCAAAGCCGTTGAGCGTCGAGCGGCTGACGTCGAAGCGGTAGTCGAGGCCCTCGACATTGGTGCTGCCACCTGAGCCGTAATGCGCGCGGAACGAATTGAGCGAGTCCCAGGAAAAGTCTGCTTCGTTCCGGATCGGCCCGGTGTGCGGCTGCCTGGTGACCAAGTTGATCGCGCCGCCGGCGGCGCCCTCGCCAGAGATCAGCGAAGCCGGCCCCTTCAGGATCTCCACGGCTTCGAGATTGGCCGTGTCCATGATCCGCGAGGTCATGTTCTGCGGGCCGATCTTGATGCCGTTGTAGAGCGTATTGATTTGGCTGTTGGTGAAGCCGCGCATCGAGAAAGCTGAAGGCTCGGCGGGATTGTCGCCGGCGGTGACGCCGACCGCGCCTTGCGCGACGTCGGAGACGGTGCGGTAGCCCTGCTCGCGCATGGTCTCGGCGGAGATCACTTCGACGGTCGCGGGCGTCTCGCGCACGGTCAGGCCGAGGCGCGAGGCGCTCTCGGCGACGGCGTTGCTGTTGAGCGGCGTCGGCGCCGCCGCGTTCGGCACGACCGGCTTTGGCCCGGCCGGTGCTGCGCCAGGTCTGCGCGCTGCCGCGCGGCGCATGCTTGCGGTATCCCGGCCGGCCGGTTTGGCTTGCTTGCGGGATTGCGGGGGCGACACCTCCACCGGCGGCAGGGGTTCGCGGGTCTGCTGCGCCAAGGCGGCTGGCATGTCGATGGCGACAAAAGATGTGAGAGCGGCCGACGCCAGCAGGAAATGGCGCGGTCGTACAATACGGAGAGAAGACACGGTCTTGGACCTCGGTGTGACGTCAGTGGCACGTCACCGCGAACCAAGTCCCATCTTCCGGCTTATAAGCCTTCCGATGAAGCCGAATGTCTGTACTCCCCGACCGACATCTTCGCGTGTGACCACGGCTGACGGCAGGTCTCCTGGCTCGCGGGTCGTGACCGCTTCGTCGCCTTCCCGGGACCGAGGACCCAGTGGCTTCTGACGAAGGATTCACCGCTTACAGTTGCGGGGGCAGCTACGGCATTGGGGACAATGTCCCCGCACCGCATTCCCTTTTCATCCCCTCTCGGGGAAACCGTCATCGCCATGTAGGATTACGGCGAAGACAGAGTCAATGTGCCTGTTGCGGCGATATCGCCACAGCGGCCAACTTCCTTGGGAGATCTGCATGGGAAGCGAGACCTTCCTCTGGCTGGTACGGCATGCCCCCGTCGACGGCGTCGCGGGGACCATCCATGCGACCGATGCGCCGGCGGACCTTCGCGATCGCACGCAGCTCGAGGCACTGCGCGGGCTTCTGCCGCGGGATGCAGCGGGCTATGCCAGCCCGGCGCGGCGCACGGTCGAGACGGCGTGCGCGCTGGGACTCGCGCCCGAGCTGGTGGCCGAGTTGGGAGAGCAGGATTTTGGCAACTGGACGGGCCGGCGGCATGACGAGCTCGCCGCGAGCGGTGGCGAGGCCTATGCGCAATTCTGGAGCGATCCGTCGCGCGGACGGCCGCCTGATGGAGAGAGCTTTGAAGATCAGGTCGTGCAGGTCCGGCTAGGTCTTGCGCGGATCGGCGCAGGTCATGCGACGCTCGTCGTGCATTCCGGCACCATCCGCGCAGCGCTCTGCATCGCACTGGATCTGACGCCGCAGGCAGCCTTGCGCTTCGTGATCGATCCGCTGTCGCTGACCCGGATCGATCGGCTCGCGACCGGCTGGCGCGTCGTCTCGGTCAATCAGCGCATGGCCTGATCAGGCCGGTCGATCCGGGACATTGGCCTGCGCGAACGTCGCCATGTCGTTGTGAAGCGCGCAGGCCGATCGCACCAGCGGCAGCGCGATCGCGGCGCCCGATCCCTCGCCGAGCCTGAGATCGAGGCTGATCAACGGCTGCACGTTCAGCGCCCGCAGCACCAGCCGATGCCCCTGCTCCGCCGATTGATGCGAGGCGAGCTGGAACGGTTGGCACGACGGGTTCAGCCGCACCGCCGCGAGCGCCGCGACCGACACGATAAACCCGTCGATCAGCACGGGAATGCGCGCCTGCGCGGCTGCGATGATCGCGCCGCAGATCGCCGCGATTTCGAGCCCGCCGACGGCGCACAGGATCTTCTCGGGCGCCGCAGCCGCAACACCATGGCGCACGATCGCGGCATCGATCACGCGCGCCTTGTGCGCACGACCCGCCGCATCGACACCGGTGCCGTTGCCGGCAATTTCCTCGGCGCTGATGCCGAGCAGGCCTGCTGCGATCGCCGCCGAGGCCGTGGTGTTGCCGATGCCCATCTCGCCGAAGATCAGGAGATCGGGCTGATTGGCCTCCGCTCGCGCCACTGCGCGCTGGCCAGCCTCAAAGGCGAATGCCAGTTCGGCGGGCGTGAGCGCAGCGTCGACGCTGAAATCGCGGGTGCCGTGGCGCGGCTTGTCCGTGATGATGCCCGGCATCTGCTCCAGCGCCAGCGTTCCGGCGTCGACGACCTCGAGGGTCGAGCCGAGCTCGCGCGCCAGCACCGAGATTGCGGCGCCGCCGGAGGCAAAATTCGCCATCATCGCGATGGTCACTCCTTGCGGATAGGCCGACACGCCCTGCGCGACGATGCCGTGATCGCCGGCGAAGACGATGATCGGCACCCGTGCGGCGCGAGGGCGTTCAGTCGCCTGCAGGCCGGCCAGCTCGATCGCGAGCTGCTCCAGCCGGCCGAGCGCGCCGGTCGGCTTTGTCAGTTGCGCCTGCCGCGCGATCGCCGCCTCGCGGTGGACCACGGAGATCTCGGGGCACTGCTGGTAGACCCATTCGGGGAGCATGCTGCCTCGCTTACGGTCTGCGCTTGAGAATGTAACTGTCCATGATCCAGCCGTGACGCTCGCGCGCGTCCTGTCGCATGGCGACGATGCGCGTTCCCACCTCGGCCAGCGCGCCGGACATGATGATCTGGTCGGCCATGCCGAGATAGGCGCCCCACCAGATGTGAAGTCCCGCCGGATCGAGCGACTGGAACGCCGTGCCGCCGTCGAGCATCACAACGACTGTATCGATGCCCGCCGGCCAGCCGCCCTCGCGCAAGCGGCGTCCCGTCGTGACCAGAAACGGTTCGCCGACGTCGTTGAGCGGCAGCGCATGCGCAGCGCACAGCGCCTGGATCGAGGTGATGCCGGGCACGACCTCTATCTCAGGCAACGGATGGAGCCGTCGCGCGATGCGCAGCGAGGAATCGTACAGCGACGGATCGCCCCAGATCAGCAGCGCGACCTTGCCGTCACCACCGAGATGATCAGCGATCGTTTGCGACCAGGTCCCGGCGACCGCATCGTGCCAATCATCCACGCCCTTGCGATAATCGGCCTCACCGGCGTCGCGCACGGGCAGATCGAACTCGGCAATGGGGGTCTTGTCGTTGGTGAGCACATCGGCACAAATGGTCCGCCTGAGATCGGCGAGATCGGATTTTGCGGTCCCCTTGCGCGGGATCAGGACGAGATCGGCGGCGTTGATGGCTTGAACCGCAGCGCGCGTGAGCTGCCCGGGATCGCCGCAACCGATGCCGATCAGGGAGAGCGTCATCATGACGATCCGCCCTCCGCCAGCGCGCCGAACATGATCACGGCCGCCGTGGAAGCAGCACCGCCGCGCGCGAGCTGCTCGGCAAGCTCGGCAATGGTGATGCGCACCAGCCGCTCGTCGGCACGGCCGAGGGACTCCGCGAACAGCGCCGGGGTGCTCGGTGACAGGCCGTGCTCGATCAATTTCGCGACCAGCGCCGGAAAGGTGCGCCGCCCCATATAGACCACCGTCGTCGCATCAGGATCGGCCAGCGCTGCCCAGTTCAAATTCTGCGGCAGCTCGCCGGTCACATCGGCCCCGGTGACGAACTGCACTCGACGCGAGGTGTGGCGGCGCGTCAGCGGAACGCCGGCTTGCGCGGCGGCAACGCAGGCCGAGGTGACGCCGGGAATGATCTCGTAGCCGATGCCGGCCTCGCGTAGCGTCTCGAGCTCCTCCTCGAGCCGGCCAAAAATGCCGGCATCGCCCGACTTCAGCCGCACGACGCGCACGCCCGTGGCAGCATAGTCGACCAGCAAGCGGTTGACGTGGTGTTGCTTGGTCGAGGGCCGCCCTGCCCGTTTCCCGACCGCGACGAGATTGGCGCCGGGCCGCGCCAGATCGAGGATCGCGCCGGAGGCGAGATCGTCATAGAGCACGACGTCGGCTTCGCGCAGCCGCGCGGCGCCCTTGAGCGTGAGAAGCTCGGGATCGCCGGGGCCGGCGGAGACGAAGGAGACAAAACCGCTCACCGGTCCTCCGCGATCAGATGGAAGAACGTGCCAGTGGCGTGGCCGCGCCGCGAGCCGGTCTCGGCGATGACCGCGCCGGTTGCGTCGTGCACGACCGCCAGCGGCGTATCGGGCTGGGCGACGATCGTCGAATAGTGGAATTCATGACCGCGCAGCCGCGCACCGACCTGATGGCCCGGCATTGGTGCAGCGAGAGCGGCGAGACGATAACCCAGATGCATGCGGCGCTTGGCAAAGCTCGTCTCCAGTCCAAGCAGGCCTGTCATCTCATGACGGATACCGTCGGCATCGGTCAAAGTCGTTCCCAGCACCATATACCCCCCACATTCGCCGTGCACCGGCCGTGTCTCGGCGAACGCGCGCAGGCCAGCACGAAATCGCGCATTGGCGGCGATCTTGCCGGCATGAAGCTCGGGGTAGCCGCCGGGCAACCAGCACACATCTGCGCTGACATCAGGCGCTTCATCGGCCAGCGGCGAGAATGTCGAGATCTCCGCGCCGGCCGTGCGCCAGGCTTCCAGCATATGCGGATAGACGAAGGAGAACGCGGCATCGCGGGCAAGCGCGATGCGCTGACCGGGCGGCGTCACGTTGAGGCCGTTTGCGGCAGGTTGCGGCGACCAGGCAGCAGCCGCTTTCAGCACAGCGTCAATATCGACATGCTCGGCGACAAAGCGCGCGGCCTCGTCGATCAGCTTTCCGATCTCGGCCTGCTCCTCGGCCTGCACCAGGCCCAGATGCCGCTTCGGCAGGCTGATCTCGGCATGGCGCGGCAGCGCGCCGAACATTGCGATGCCGGCGTCGTTGAGCGCACGACGCACGAGGTCTTCATGGCGCGGGCTCGCGACGCGGTTGAGCACGACGCCGGCAAGACGCACGCCGGTGCGATAATCACGAAGCCCCGCGGCGATCGCCGCGGCCGTCTGCGCCTGCCCGGAGGGGTCGATCACCAGCACAACAGGCCAGCCCAGCATCTCCGCGATGTCGGCGGTGGCGCCGGCGCCGGAGACGCCGCGGGCGGCGACGCCGTCGAACAGGCCCATCGAGCCCTCGGCGAGCACGATGTCGGCGTCAAGGCCCCGGCTGACCAGATGCGCGATCGTCGCGCGGTCCATCGCCCAGCTATCGACGTTGACGGAGGCGCGGCCCGTGGCGGCGGCATGGAAGGCGGGATCGATGTAATCGGGCCCGCTCTTGAAGCACTGCACGCGCAATCCGCGATTGCGCCAGGCGCGCGCGAGTGCCAGCGTCAGCGTGGTCTTGCCGACGCCGGAGGCCGGCGCGGAGATGACGAGGCCCGCCGGCATCACGACGCCTCCGGAAAATGCGGCTCGGCGCCGACCGGCCGATAGCGGCGGTCATAATCGGCCGCATAGAGGCGACTCTCATCAAAATCCGCCGCGCCCAGCGTCTTGCCCACCAGGATCAGCGCGGTGCGTTCCATCTCGCCGCCTACGCCCGCATCGAGCGTTGCAAGCGTGGCGCGGACGATGCGCTGGTCCGGCCAGCTCGCGCGCCAGACGATAGCGACCGGGCAATCCGCGCCGTAATGCGGCGTCAGCTCGGCGATGACCTTGTCGAGCAGATGGATCGAGAGGTGAATGGCGAGCACCGCGCCGGTTGCGGCAAAGGCCGCGAGTTTTTCGCCCTCGGGCATCGCGCTGGCGCGGCCCGGGGTGCGCGTCAGCACCACGGTCTGGGCAAGACCGGGCAATGTCAGCTCGGCTTCGAGCGCGGCCGCCGCAGCGGAGAAAGATGGCACGCCTGGCGTGACAGTGAAGGGAATGCCAAGTGCGCGCAGGCGGCGAAGCTGCTCCCCCATCGCCGACCAGATCGAGAGGTCGCCGGAATGCAGTCGCGCAATATCCTTGCCCTCGGCATGCGCTGCGACAATCTCCGCGATGATCTGGTCGAGCGTCAGCGGCGCGGTGTTGACGATGCGCGCGCCGGGCGGGCAATGCGCCAGCACGCCCTCGGGCACCAGCGAGCCGGCATAGAGGCAAACCGCACAGGCCGCGATCAAATCGCGTCCGCGCAAAGTGAGAAGATCGGCGGCGCCCGGTCCGGCGCCGATGAAGTGCACTGTCATGGGCCGTCTCCTTCCGCGATCGCCGCGGTCGCAGTGCGATCCTGCGAGACCGCGCGTGTTGCGATGAGCCGCGCGCGAGGGCCGGCCGCCGCGAGCGCTGCCGCCTCGGCGACGGATCCCGTGCCGAACTTTTCGGTGACGAGCTTTGATTGCATCGGCGTTTCGATACTCGCGAGCACATCGGCAGGGATAGCCTTGATCGGCAGACCGCATTCGCGCGCGAGCTGCTTCAGCGGCTCAGCGTCGGCCTTGTCGCTGACAGTCGCCATGGCCGCAAGTCCGTCGGCACCGCCGGCCGCCGCAAGCGCCTCGCGCAACGAGGCCAGAGTGACATCCTGCCTGAAGCCGAGTCCGGCGACCTTCATCGGACCACACTCCATTGCACGACCGGCCGCGCCGCCTCCCATGACCGGTAGCGGCCGAGCGGAGTGGCCTGCGCAATCTCGACCCGCATCAGCTCGCCGCCATGCTGCTGATGCAGCTCGCCGAGCAGCGCTTCCGTTTCCAGCGTGACTGAATGTGCGACCAGCCGCGCGCCCGACCCAAGCCTGGACCAGACGGCGCCGAACATCGCGCGGTCGAGACCGCCGCCGACGAAGACGGCGTCGGGTGCATCCAACGTGGCGAGCGCTTCCGGCGCCTGTCCAGTAATAATGGTGATGCGATGCGCCAGTCCGAACGCGGCTGCGTTACTGTGGATGTTCGCGGCGCGATCCTCGCGCGCCTCGATGGCTGCGGCAGTTCCCCCGCATAGCGCCCATTCGATCGAGATCGAGCCCGAGCCGGCGCCAATGTCCCACAGAAGCTCGCCGGGGCGCGGCGCCAACGCGGAGAGCGCCAGCGCGCGCACCGGCCGCTTGGTGATCTGGCCGTCGTGGACGAACAGATCGTCCGATAGTCCCGAGCTGCGGGGAATGGCTTGGCCTCCCATCGCCTGCACCGCCACTGCAACCAGATTCCCGGAAATATCCTCAGAAAAGAGATCGGCGCGATGCTGATCGATGTGTTCGCTTGGGCCGCCGAGGGCTGCGAGAGTCCACAGGAGTGAGGCGCCCCATCCGCGCTTCGTCAGCCACTTCGCGAGCTCGTCGACCGCCGCTGCGCCACGCACGAGGCAAATGATGCGTGCATCTTTCGCCAGATGCGGCACAAGGCGCTCGAACGGTGCGGCGTGGAGACCGAGACAGGTGGTTGCTTCGAGGCGCCAGCCCAGCCTCGCGGCGGCGAGCGAGAAGGTCGATGGCGCCGGATGCGCGATCCACTCGTCCCCATAAAGCTTCTCGGCAAGGCTTGCACCCGCGCCGTACCAAAAGGGGTCGCCGGAGGCCAGCACCGCTGTCGGCCGGCCGCGGCAGCTCAGCACGACGTCCGCGTCGAACGGCACCGGCCATGCGCGGCCGCGGCTTCCGACATCCGCAAGCGCAAGATGACGCTCGCCGCCGAACACGGTTTCCGCGTTGGCTAGCGCCTTTCGACTTGCCTCGGACAGGCCGGCAAGGCCATCTTCGCCGATACCGATGATGGTCAGCCAGGGATCAGACATGATGCGCGCCCTTATACTGGGCGGAATTGCCGATGCGAGCCTGCTCGCCGCGGAGATCGCACGCGCAGGGATTGATGCCGTGTATTCCTACGGCGGCCGCACCCGTGCGCCTGCCGATCAGCCGCTGCCGACGCGCATCGGCGGCTTTGGCGGCGTGAGCGGGCTTGCCGATTACGTCAGGCGCGAAGGCATCACGCATGTGATCGACGCGACGCATCCCTTCGCGGCCGAGATGAGCCGCAACGCCGTTGAAGCGTGCTCGGAAACCGGTACGCCCCTGATCGCGCTCGAGCGCGCACCGTGGACCGAAGCGTCCGGCGACAACTGGATTGAAGTCGGTGATGTCAACGCCGCGGTTGCCGCCCTTCCCGAAGCGCCCGCACGCGTGTTCCTCGCCATCGGCCGCCAGCATATCGCACCGTTCGCGGCGCGGCGGCAACACGCCTACACGCTGCGATTTGTTGATCCGCCGGAAGTGCCCCTGCCCTTCGCTGCCGACGTGATCGTGTCGCGCGGACCGTTCACCCTTGAGGGCGAGCTGGAGATGATGCGCACGCAAGGCATCACGTGGATCGTGGCGCGCAATTCCGGCGGCGACGGCGCGCGTGCGAAAATCGATGCCGCCCGCATGCTCGGCCTGCCCGTGATCATGATCTCGCGACCACGACTGCCCGAACGGCTGCGGGTGGAGAGCGTCACTGAAGTGATGCAGTGGCTCGGTCATCGGACCTGCCTCGGCGCATAGACCCAGCAGCCGACGCGGCGCGTCTGCGAATTGCCGACGATGACGAGCGTGCGCATGTCGGCCATCTCGGGCGTCGCGTCGTTCAGCGTCACGGTCACGATCTTCTCGTCAGGCGCGCTGATCGCGCGCGCGAAGATCACGAGGCGCTCACCGCAGCCCGCCTCTTTCAACACCGCGAGCGCGCGGCCAAATCCTTCCCGCCGGCTCGCCGAGCGGGGATTGTACAGCGCAATCGAAAAATCCGCTTCCGCGGCGAGCCGGAGGCGTTTCTCGATCACCGCCCAGGGCTTGAGATTGTCGGAGAGATTGATCGCGCAGAAATCGTGGCCCAGCGGCGCACCCGCGCGCGCGGCCGCGGCCAGCATCGCGGTGATACCCGGCAGCACGCGGATCGGCAGCTCCTGATATTGCGGTGCCTGTTCGAGCGCCTCGAACACGGCCGATGCCATCGCAAACACGCCGGGGTCGCCGGAGGAGACGACGACGACCTGTCCGCCTTCGGCCGCCAGACGCAACGCTTCGCGCGCGCGCTGCAGCTCTTCGCGGTTGTCGGAGGGATGCAGGGCGAGACCGGCACGCGGCGGGACGCGCGCGACATAGGCCGCATAGCCCAGAATATCGGTCGCGGCGGCGAGCGCGGCGGAAACCTCAGGCGTCACCAGCGCATCACTGCCCGGCCCGAGGCCCGCGATGGTCAGCGTGCCCGTCATTCGGCGGCGTCCGGATGCCGGCCCTTACCGTGCACGAGCACGATCGCAAAGTAGGGACAGTCGGCGGCATCGATCTCGGCGAGCCGCGCCACACGCTCGCCCGGCATGGTGCCGCGCTCGACCAGCCAGGCGTCGTCGAGCCGGCCGGCTGACGCGAGCGCGCGGCGTACCTTCGCGAGATTGCGGCCGGTCTTCATGATCACCAGCGCATCGGAATCGCGCATGCGGCGTTCGAGCTCGGCCTCAGTGAGCGTACCCATCAGCACCGTCGTCACGTCGTCGCCGAGTGCGATCGGCTGACCAACGCCATTCCAACAGCCGACCATGCCGGGAATGCCGGCGATCACCTCGATCTCGACGCGGCCCTGCAAGCGCGTGTGCAGATGCATGAAGGAGCCGTAGAAATAGGGATCGCCCTCGCACAGTACGACGACATCGACCGCGCGCGAAAGCCGCGCCAGCCGTTCGGCCCATTCATCGTAGAAGCCGGCCAGCAGCTGCACGTATTCAGCGCTATCGAACGCGATCTCCGTGGTGACCGGATATTCCATGGGATATTCGGCCACATCGCTCGCCAACATGCCTTCGATGATGCGCCGCGCCTGGCCGGGCCGGCCCTTCTTCCGGAAATAGGCGACGTGCTTCGCGCCGCGCACGGTGCGATCGGCGCGCACGCTCATCAGATCAGGATCGCCGGGGCCGAGACCGCAGCAGATGATGCGTCCCATCGCTATTCGCTCCGGCTCGCCAGCGCGTTCACGGCGGCGACCGTGATCGCGGAGCCGCCGAGGCGGCCTTCGACCGTCAGCGCCGGCGCAGGCGGATCGGCCATCAGCGCCGCCTTGGATTCGGCCGCACCGACGAAGCCGACGGGGCAGCCGATGATCGCCGCGGGCCGCGGGCAGTCGCGGTCCTCAAGCATGTTGAGAAGATGAAACAGCGCGGTCGGCGCATTGCCGATCGCGACGATCGCCCCGTCGAGATGCGGACGCCATAGCTCCAGCGCCGCGGCCGAGCGCGTGTTGCGCATGGATTGCGCCAGCGCGGGAACGGTCTCGTCGCCGAGCGTGCAGATCACGGCATTGGCTGCGGGCAGTCTCGCGCGCGTAATTCCTTCCGAGACCATGCGCGCGTCGCACAGAATCGGCGCGCCCTTCTGCAACGCCGCACGTGCGGCGGTCGCCATGCCAGGCGTGAAGCGGATATGTGCCTCAAGTCCGACCATGCCGGCGGCATGGATCATCCGCACCACGACCTGCTCCTCGTCCGGCATGAAGCGCGCCAGATCGGCCTCGGCCCTGATCGTCGCGAAGGATTGCCGGTAGATCGCGGCGCCGTCGGTCTCGTAAGCGTACGGCATCAGTGCCCTCCCATCAGGATGGAGGGATCGCGAATGATGTCGTCGCAGTCGAGCCCGCGCAGGATCGGCTCATCGCGGGTCGAACCGCCGCGGACGAGATCGAATCCCGCACCGGTCGCGATCAGCGTGATCGCGGCCGCGCCGGAATGGGCGCAGCCCTTGGCGCAACCGGAGACGTGCAGCCGCGAGGCCGCGCCGATATTCGGAGCGAGCGCCGCCGCAAGCGCGCGGGTGTCGGCGTGGGCCTCACGGCAGCGCGGCGCGCCACTGCAGGCGATGACGCGCAGCGCTGGGTCGTAGGCCTCGGTGATCAGGCCGGACGCGGACGGCATCGTCCGCTTGCCTTCGCTCAAGACCATCCGCCACGGCGTCATCCGCAGCGCATGACCGCAACCGGACAGTTGATTGAGCGTCGCGTGCGGCATCTGCCCGAAGGCGACGCCGATCATGGCGCCTTGCGGATAGAGCCCGGGACGTGCGGCGGCCATGATGGGCGCGGACTCCGCATCGCCGCGCAGGGTTTCGGGCAATTCTGCGCCAGTCGCAAGATGCGCTGCCATCCGCCCTCGCCCATCCCTGACGCCGCCGGAGGCAATGAACCAGCTTGCGACAGCGAGCGCGGTGTTCACGGCTTCGCCGCGCCCGACGAGGCGGCCAAGCCTGGCACCATCCGCACGCACGAGGAGACCGCCGGCAGCGTCACGCTCGATCCGCACGTCAGCGGAATTGCCGGCGAGCACACGTGACTTGCCGTCATCGATGGCGAAACCGAATTTGGTCGGCAACTCGAGCCTGGAGTCCGCCAACGCCTCTTCGAGTTCGGCGGCGAGCGCCTGGGTCTCGTCGCCGTCGCGCCAGAACGGCGTGACCAGGATGTTGCGACGGGATTCGGTATCGGCGTCAGGGTCGAGCAATGTCAGTTGCGCAAGACCATCAAGCAGCAGCCGGTGGCCGGCCTCGCTGACGCCCCTGATCTGGAGATTGGCGCGGCTGGTCACGTCGATCAGACCATTGCCGTGGCGCTCGGCGAGATGCGCAAGCCCGGCGGCCTGCGCCGCATCGAGCCGGCCGCCGAATGGGCGCACGCGAACCACGAGCCCGTCACCCGATTGCATCGGCCGCAGCGCGCCAGGGCACCAGCCCTTCACCGAAGCGCTCATGACGCCTCCTTGAGCGCAGCCGCAATCGAATTGCGGCGCGTTCGCCAGAGCGAGGCCTCGTGCAGGCGCGTGAAGCAGGCTTCCATCGCAGCAAGCGCCGCCGGATTGTCGCGCGCCATGAAGGCACGGACATCGGCGTCGCCGAGCGTCGCATCATAATAGAGATCGAACAGATGCGGCGGCACGGCAGCAGCGAGATGGGCGAAGGCCGCCATGTGCTCCAGCGTCGCGGTGATCTCGGCGGCGCCACGAAAGCCGTGACGCATCATGCCGGCGATCCAGCCCGGATTGGCGGCACGGGCACGGACGACGCGGGAGATTTCTTCCGTCAGCGTGCGCGCGTGCGGTTGCTCAGGGCGCGTCGTGTCGAGATGATAGAGCGATGGCGCTGCTGCGCCGAGATGCGCTGCGGCCGCCGCCACGCCGGCTTCATGCGCGGCATAGTCGGCGGCGAGCAGCAGATCGGTTTCCGGTAGATCCTGGACGTGGACGAAGGCATCCGCGGACGCGAGCCGCTGCTCGATGCCGGCGCGATCGGGCTTGATCTCGCCGTCGGCGGAGAATGCCCAGGACGATGCCGACAGCCAGGCTTCGCCGGCAGCGTCGCGGGTCTCGGGCGTAAACGCATCCGGGACTGCCGAGAGGCCGACGCCGTATTGTCCGGGCCGCGGTGCAAACACGCGAGAGGCGCGGTGGAGATAGGGATTTTCGGCCCCCTCGTCTTCGCGCGATGCGAGCGCCTCGGCGGCGGCCTCGAACAATTGCGCGAGGCCTGCGAAGACATCGCGGAACAGGCCTGATACGCGCAGCGTGACCTCGATGCGGGGGCGGCCGAGCTCGGCCGGCGCAATGATGTCGTAGCCGGTGACGCGGCCCGACGCATGGTCCCAGCGCGGCGCGAGGCCGGCGAGATGCAGCGCCATCGCAAATTCCTCGCCCGCGGTGCGCATGGTCGCGGAGCCCCAGAGATCGACCACGAGGCCTTTCGGCCAGTCGCCGTGATCCTGAAGATGACGACGCAGCAGCTCTTCGGCGAGCTTGATGCCCTGCGCATGCGCCGACGGCGTCGGCACCGCGCGCGGATCGACGGCGAAGAGATTGCGGCCCGTGGGCAGCACGTCTTGGCGCCCACGATAGGGCGAGCCCGACGGGCCCGGCGCGACGCGCTGGCCTGTGAGTGCGGCACGCAGAGCATCGCGCTCCGCATCGCCGCAGGCGCCGCGGCCGAACACGTGCAGGCCATCGCCGAACTGGCTTTCCTTGAGATCGCAGACGAAACGATCGATCCGCGGGATCGCTTCGGCCGGTGCTGCCGAAGCATCGAGACCGAGATCGTCTTCGAGGCCGGCTGTGCGCGCCTCGTCGCGGATCGCGGCGATCAGACGCTGGCGGCGGGCGGGATCGAGACCATCGGCGGTCGAATATTCGTCGAGCAGACGTTCGAGCCGACGCAGGCTCTCCGGCACCGCGGATGCTTCCAACCGCGGTGGCAGATGGCCGATGGCGACGGCGCCTAAGCGCCGCTTGGCCTGCGCGGCCTCGCCGGGATCGTTGACGATGAAGGGATAGATAATGGGGAGATCACCGATCAGCGCTTCCGGCCAGCAGTTGGAGGACAGCGCCACGGATTTGCCGGGCAGCCATTCCAGCGTACCGTGCGCGCCCATATGCACGACGGCATCAATCCCCTGCTCGCGGAGCCAGAGATAGAACGCGACATAGGCATGGCGCGGCGTGCGGGCGAGATCGTGATAGTCGGTATCGCGCGTGGTCGCATCGCCGCGCTCGGGCTGAACCGCGATGATCGAGTGGCCGCATGGGACCGCAGCGAAGTGGAACGCACCATCGCGGCAGCTCGGATCGTTCTCCGGTGTGCCCCAGGCTTGCGCGAGATCATCCTGCAAGGATTTCGGTAAGCGGGAGAGCGCGGCGCGATAATCGGCGACGCTCCAGGTCAAATGTTGCCTGAGCAGCGTCTCGCCGAGCGCCGCGACGGGCGCAACATCGAAGCCGGCTTCAGTGAGATCGGACACCAGCGCTTCGACCGAGGCGAGCGCGTCGAGACCGACCGCATGCGCGATCTGGTGCGGACGGCCGGGATAGTTTGAGAGCACAATGGCCAGCCGCTTCTCAGCGGCGGGCTTCTCGGCAAGATTCCGCCAGGCCGCAACGCGGGCGGCGACGGCCTTCACACGCTCTTCATCCGGCCTGTGGGCCAGATGCGAGAACTGCAGATCCGGATCGCGCTCCGCAGCCGATTTGAAGCTCACCACGCCCGCGAACAGCCGGCCGTCGACTTCCGGCAGCACCACATGCATCGCGAGATCGCCGGGCGACAGGCCGCGCAATGACTCCGCCCAATCCTCGCGCCGCGCCGATGAGAGCGCGACCTGGAAGACGGGACATGACGCAGCATCGAATGGCGTCGTGCCGTCCTCACCGGTCGCCGAGAACGCCGTCGCATTGACGATTGCCGCCGGAGGACTTTGCGCGAGATGCGCCCGCAGCCAATCCGCAACGCCTGCGGCCTTCAGCGACGTCGCGAACACGCCATGCGCGTCAAAGCCATCGTTGCGTAGCGCCGCGATCAACGCATCGACCGGGCCGGTGTCCGCAGCGGTGAGATAGGAGCGATAGAACGCCACCAGCGCGCGCGGCTTGCGCTCGCCGCCGACCGGCGCAGCAATGACACCGCGCGCGGGATCGTAAAACCCCATCTCGGGGACGGTCGTCTCGCCGGCGACCGGCCCGGCGTAAAGTCCCGAGGCCAGCGCGAGCTGCGCGATCGCGGCTTGCGCCGCAACGGGACCACCGGTGTCGCACAGCACTTTCAGCCGGCGCAGCGTCGAGACCGGCAAGGTGGAGTGAGCATCGAGCCGCGTGTCGTCACGGCCGTCGGCCGGCAGCACGGCAAGCACGATACCGCGGTCCTTCGCCAGCTGCTGGAGCGCCGCGAGGCCATACGACCAGTAGGACTCACCGCCGATCAGCCGCACCAAAATGCCGCGCGCCCGCGACAGCGTGCGCTCGATATAGGTGTCGACCGACAGCGGATGACGGAGCTCCGCGAGGTTCGCCAGCCGCAGCGATGGCAGGTTGTTGCGGCCGCGGCGCCAGCCGGCCGCAAACGCCGCGAGATCCGAGTCCGAGTACGAGAGCACCACGAGATCGGCCGGGTCCTGGCCGATGTCCCTTGGCGTCGCGGTCTCCTCCAGACCGCGGCTCTCGCGGAAGACGACGTGCATCAGACTCCCAATCCCGCCTTGATCGCGGCCTCGTTGATATCGCCGTGCTCGCCGATCACGACGAGCTTTGATTGCCGCCCGCCGGTGCTCCAGGGCTTGTCGAACTGATGACGCACGCGCTCGCCGACCGCTTGCAGCAGCAGCCGCATCGGCTTGCCCGCGACCGCAATATAGCCCTTGGCGCGCAGCACTTTCTGCTCGCGCGCCAGCTTCTGGACCGACGCAACCAGCGCGTCGATATCGGTCACCTCAGGAAGATCGATCACGACGGAAGCGAAATCATCATGCTCGTGCTCCTCCTCGCCGTCGTGATGCGAGGGCCGCGCGGCAAGATCATTCTCGGCGGCAGCGCCGAGGCCGAGGATGACGCGCGCATCGATCACGCCATCGGTGATAGGCAGCATCGGCACGCGGCGCGGCATCTCGGCGGTGATCGCGGCCTTGGCGGCCTCGATGCCTGCGGTGCCGGCGAGATCGGCCTTGGTCAGCAGCACGATGTCGGCGCAGGCGATCTGGTCCTCGAACACTTCGGACAGCGGCGTTTCGTGATCGAGATTCTCGTCCGCCGCGCGCTGCGCTTCGACCGCAATCGGGTCCGGCGCGAAGCGGCCTGCGGCGACGGCCTCGGCATCGGCCAGCGCGATCACGCCATCGACCGTGATGCGCGAGCGGATCTCCGGCCAGTCGAATGCTCTAAGCAGCGGCTTTGGCAGCGCCAGGCCCGAGGTCTCGATCAGGATGTGGTCGGGCCGCACGGGCCGCGCCAGCAACTTCTCCATCGTCGGAATGAAATCGTCGGCGACGGTGCAGCAGATGCAGCCATTGGCGAGCTCGACGATGTTCTCCTCCGGGCAGTTCGCATCGGCGCAGGATTTCAGGATCTCGCCATCGACGCCCTCGCTGCCGAACTCGTTGACGAGCACGGCGAGCTTCTTGCCGTTGGGATTGGCGAGAAGATGCTGGATCAGCGTCGTCTTGCCGGAGCCGAGAAAACCGGTGACCACGGTAACCGGGACTTTTGCGAGCGAGTTCATTCTGCGGCCTCTGGCACGACGGCAATGGGAGGAATGCGGGCAAGCGACTGCTTGCGGAAGATCTCCGGACGGCTGCGCCACGGCACGAGGCCGTCCGGCGCAGCGGCATAGGCGGCGGCGCCCGCGACCACGTCCTGCGCGTGGGAATCCGACAGCCGGCCATAGACATACGACCAGCGGCCGGGCGCACTGAGCGCGACCGAGCAGCCCTGGCTGCATGCAGACAGGCATTCGACGGGAACCAGATTGACGCCGTCGGGCACGCCGGCCTCGAGGATTGCGCCATGCAAGCGCTGACCGGGCGTGACCTCGCCCTCGCCGAGCGTCTGGCCGGCGCGGCAGGTAATGCAGACATGCAGTGTGACGGTCATCGCCTCTTCCAGAGTATCAGCGGGAGGCGAAGAGGCCCACGAACCGTTCTTGCGAAGGCCCGTTTCCCCGTCGCGGAACACCCCGTCCGCCGGTCCAAAAATCGTCCGCGCTGGCAGGTCTCCCGGCTTGCGGAGCAGGGTTTCCCCTTCGATCCCCGCCTTCCCGATCCCCAGGGGATCAGTGGCTTTGGGCATCTCTCCGGTCACGGTCGCGGGGGCGGCTGCATTTTGGACCCAAATCTTGCCGATTCGGACCCTATCGCATTCCCTCTTCGCCTGTCATAGGACAGGAACCAACGCCGGGCCACCATTTGCCCCCGGCCGCCTCTTGTCAAGCCGAAGGACCGGGTACGATGACGCCTGAACCGGATACAAAAACGGCCGAGGAAACCGACGCCAAGCACGCCGCGAAAATGGCGAAGATCAAGGTCGCCCGCGACAAGATCATGGCGACCAAGAGCGGCGAAAAGGGCCTCATCATCGTCCACACCGGCGCCGGCAAGGGCAAGTCGTCCTCGGCCTTCGGCATGATCGTGCGCTGCGTCGCCCACGGCTTTCCCTGCGCGGTCGTGCAGTTCATCAAGGGCGCCTGGGATACCGGCGAGCGGCGCCTGCTCACCGGCCATTTTGGCGAGCTCTGCCAGTTCCACGCCATGGGCGAAGGCTTTACCTGGGAGACACAGAATCGCGCCCGCGACATCGCGGCCGCGCGCGCCGGCTGGGACAAGGCGAAAGAGCTGATCCTCGATGCGAACCTGCGCATGGTCGTGCTCGATGAGATCAACATCGCGCTGCGCTACGACTATCTCGACATCGCGGAGGTGGTCGATTTCCTGAAGACCTCGAAGCCGCCGATGACGCATGTCGTGCTCACCGGGCGCAACGCCAAGGACGAGCTGATCGAGATTGCCGATCTCGTCACCGAGATGACGCTGGTGAAACATCCGTTCCGCTCCGGTATCAAGGCGCAAGCCGGCGTCGAGTTCTGAAGATACCAGTTCTGAAAACACCATGACGCGCGCATTGATGATCCAGGGGGCCGGCTCGGACGTGGGCAAATCGCTTATCGTCGCCGGCCTCGCGCGCGCCTTCACGCGGCGTGGATTGCGCGTGCTGCCGTTCAAGCCGCAGAACATGTCGAACAATGCGGCCGTCACCGTCGACGGCGGCGAGATCGGCCGTGCGCAGGCATTGCAGGCGCTCGCCGCCGGCGTCGAGCCGCACACCGATATGAACCCGGTGCTGCTCAAGCCCGAGACCGATGTCGGCGCGCAGGTGATCGTGCAGGGCAAGCGCATCGCGACCGCGCGGGCGCGCGAATATGCGGCGATGAAGCCCTCGCTAATGGGCGCGGTGCTGGAGAGCTTTGAGCGGCTGAAGGCGCGTTCTGATCTGGTGCTGGTCGAAGGCGCCGGCAGTCCCGCCGAGGTCAACCTGCGCAAGGCCGACATCGCCAATATGGGCTTTGCGCGCAAGGCCGATGTGCCGGTCGTGCTGGTCGGCGACATCGATCGCGGCGGCGTCATCGCACAGCTCGTCGGAATCAAGACGGTGATCGACCCTGACGATGCCGCGATGGTCCAGGGTTTTGTCATCAACAAGTTTCGCGGCGATCCCACGCTGTTCGACGACGGCTACAGGCTGATCGAAGCGAAGACCGGTTGGCGCGGCTTTGGCGTGCTGCCCTGGTTCGCGCTCGCCGGCGAGCTGCCGGCCGAGGACGCGCTGGGCCTGAGCGACGCGCGCAAGCCGGGCCAGTGCAAGATCGCGTGCCTCGCGCTGTCGCGGATCGCCAATTTCGACGACCTCGATCCCCTGAAACTCGAGCCGGGCGTCGATCTCGTGATGGTGCGTCCGGGCGAAGCGATTCCCGGCGATGTGCGTCTCGTCATCATCCCCGGCTCGAAGTCCACCCGCGGCGATCTCGCCTTCCTGCGCGCGCAGGGTTGGGACATCGATTTGCTCGCACATCACCGCCGCGGCGGCCATGTGCTCGGCCTCTGCGGCGGCTACCAGATGCTCGGACGCAGCGTCGCCGATCCCGACGGCATTGAAGGCCCTGCGGGCGACACGCCGGGCCTTGGCCTTCTGGAGGTGGAAACGGTGATGAGTCCGCAGAAGACGCTAACGCGTGTTACGGCGGTGCATGCGGCGACGGATCAGCCGATCCAGGCCTACGAGATTCATATCGGCCGTACCGATGGATCGGATCGCGCGCGACCGTTCGCGAAACTGAATGGCGAGCCGGAAGGCGCGATCTCGCGTGATGGGCGCGTGCAGGGTAGCTATCTGCACGGCCTCTTCACGTCGGATGATTTCCGCAAGGCGTATCTTGCGAAGCTCGATATTCCCGCAGGCGACGAGCCCTATCACGCCAGGGTCGAGAGCGCACTCGATGCGCTGGCCGACCACATCGAAAAGCATCTCGACGTCGAAGGCCTGCTCGCGCTAGCGCGCTAGGACCTCGGCGAGGCGCGACCATTCGGCATCAACGCCCGGAAGCCCGAGGCGCAGCCATGTCGGGTTTTGCGCGAAGGCGCGGGACCAGATCTGGCCGCGCGCGAGTTTCTCCTGCGCGGCACGCGCGTCGGGCGTCTCGTAGAGACGAAACAGCGGTGCGCCGCCGACGAGCCGCCAGCCTAGCGCCTGCGCCATGTCGTCGAGGCGAACGCAGTCGCGGGCAAGTCGCGCTGACGTCGCCTTGGCCCAGGCATCGTCACGCAGGGCGCGGCAGCCGATCGCAATCGCAGCTCCAGAGACCGGCCAGGGACCTGACGCCGCCGCGAGATTGCTGATGTCGTCCGCATTGCCGATTGCGAAGCCGAGCCGCAGGCCGGCAAGGCCATAAAACTTTCCGAACGAGCGCAGGATCAGCAGCCCAGGCTGCGCCGCTTCTGAAGCGAGCGAGAGCTCGGGAACGGCGTCAACAAAACTCTCGTCGATGACGAGGTGCCCGACGCGCGGCAAGAGCGCGAGCAAATCCTTCGGCGAATAACGGCGACCGTCGGGATTGTTGGGATTGACGACGATGGCGAGGTTCGCCCCCGCCAGCGCATCGAGCGCCCTCACCTCCCCGACCTCCCATCCCGCAGCCGACAGAACGGCAGCATATTCGTTGTAGGTTGGCGCCAGGATACGCGCCCGGCCGCGCGGCGCGAGCTGCGGCAACATTTGAATGACGGCTTGCGCGCCGCCTGTCGCAACGATTGGTGCGCCTGTCCCATAGGCGTCCCCGGCCGCCTGATGCAGAGCCTCGATCTCGGATCGCGACGGCAACGCCTGCCAATGATGCGCGTCAATCTCGCCCACCGGATAAGGCAGCCGGTTGATCCCGGTCGACAGATCAATCCAGTCCTCCGCGCGTCCGCCGAAACGCTGCTGGGCCAGATCGAGATTTCCACCGTGCTCGCGCATCCCCTGTTCTTTCACGCGAAGGCCAGGATCGCAAGGACGCCTGCAAGCAGCAGCATGGCGCGGCGGTAGATCGTCAATCCCTCGACGATGTCGGCCGCAAGCGGATCGCGCGCGCCTTCATTGAGCCAGGGCTCGTCGGTCGCGCTGCCGTGATAGATGCGGGGGCCGCTGAGCCGCACGCGAAGCGCGCCGGCCATGGCCGCCTCCGGCCAGCCGGCATTGGGCGAGCGATGGCGGCGCGCATCGCGCGTCATGCACGACAGCGCCTCGGATCGTTTTGGCGCGAGCACCACGAAGAGGAAGCCGGTCAAACGGGACGGAATGAAATTCGCGACATCGTCGATGCGCGCAGCCGCCCAGCCAAAGGCTTCGTGCCGTTCGCTGCGATGGCCGATCATGGAATCCAGCGTATTGATCGCCTTGTAGCCCAAAATGCCGGGCAGGCCGAACAGCGCGCCCCACAACACGGGTGCGACGATGCCGTCGGACGCGTTTTCTGCGAGGCTCTCGATGGCGGCGCGCGCGATGCCGGCTTCATCGAGCGCGGCGGGATCGCGGCCGACGATGCGCGCGACCGCCTCGCGCGCGCTGGCGATGTCGCCGCCCTGCAGAGGATTCGCGACGGCGGCGACATGATCATGCAGCGAACGTAGCGCCACCAGCGGCCAAGCGAGGACGCCGACCAGCGCGATCTGGATCCAGACCCAGGGAAATAAGAACTGAAGCAAGGATTGAAGCAGCCAACCAAGCGCGACCGCAAGCGCAATCACCAGAAGCGTGCCGGCGATGCCGGCAGCGCGGCGAAGCACCGGCGGGGCAGACGCGCGATTCCAGCCGGTATCGATGCCGGCGATCAGCCGGCCCAGCCAGGTCACGGGGTGGCCGATCCACGCGAACAGCGGTGAAGGCCAGCCCAGCAGGGCATCCACCGCCATCGCCACCACCATCGCGCCCGCAAAACCCACACCCGTCTCCTGTCCTGCCCCTGTTGCGCAAAGCAAGCGGCGAGCGCAAGCCCCCGGGCGCCTGATTTCGGCTTTGTCTTTGGCCGCGATTGGTGATTAGTCAGGCCCACAGGAGATCTTTATGGCCGTCATCTTGATCACGGGCGGAGCGCGATCGGGCAAGAGCGCCCACGCGGAGAAGCGCGCGCGCAGCTTTCCGGGCCGGCCCATCTACATCGCGACGGCCGAGGCGCTCGATGCCGAAATGGAGTCGCGCATCGCGAAGCATCGAGCCAAGCGCGCGGCGGTCGACTGGATTGAGCGGGAGGTACCGCTGGATCTCCTGCAGACGCTGATCGAAACCGATGGCGGTGGCCCAAGGCTCGTGGACTGCCTGACCTTGTGGCTCTCCAATATGATGCACGCGGGGCGCGACTGGGAACACGAGGTCACGAAACTCGCCGTCTTCCTCGGCGGCCAGAAAAGTCCGGTGGTTTTCGTCACCAACGAGGTCGGTCTCGGCATCGTGCCCGACAATGCGCTGGCGCGCAGCTATCGCGACGCCGCCGGCATCATGAACCAGATCATGGCGGCCGTCGCCAACGAGGTCGAGTTCGTGGTCGCCGGCCTGCCGATGAAGCTGAAATGACGCCGCGCGCCGACATTCTGAAAGACGTCGTCGCCGATCTCAGGATCGCGGCGTCCTTCGTCACGATCGTGCCGGTGGCATCCTCGAAGCCGGCCGGCGACGGTGACATCGCGCGCGCGACCTGGGCGCTGCCGATCGCGGGATTGCTGGTGGGCCTTGCAGGCGCCGTGGTCTACGCGCTTGCGAGCAAGCTCGGACTGGCACCAGGCATGGCCGCCCTGCTCGCGCTCGCCACAACGACCCTCATCACCGGCGCGCTGCACGAAGACGGGCTTGCCGACACCGTCGACGGACTCGGCGGCGGGCAGACCCGCGAGCGCAAGCTCGAGATCATGCGCGACAGCCGGATCGGCAGCTATGGCGTCTGCGCGCTGATCCTGTCGTTCGGCCTGCGCTGGAGCGCGTTGATCGCAATCGCCGATCCATGGGCGGTGATGCTCGCTTTGTGCTCAGCCCACGCTGCGGCCCGCGCAGGCGTGCCGGCCTTCATGTCCTTGGTTACCCCGGCGCGTCCCGACGGGCTCTCCGCGCGCGCCGGATCGCCGCCGGGCCGCAGCGTGGCCATCGCCTTCGCTGTTGGAACGCTCGCCCTCGCCCTTGCGCTCGGACCGGCCAAGGCGCTGGTCGGCCTGGTCCTGCTGTCGCTCGCCGGGCTGATCCTGGCGCGGCTCGCCATCCGTCAGATCGGCGGACAGACCGGCGACATCCTCGGCGCTTTCGAGCAGATCGGCGAGATCCTGATCCTGCTGGTGGCCGCAGCCTTCCTTCGCGCGGGAGGATGATCGATGGTCGAGTTCGACGACGCCTTCCGCCGGCAATTGCGCGAGTTGTTCGTGTGGCGCCGCGACGTGCGCCGCTTTCGCAGCGATGCGCTGCCCGACGGCGCCGTGGAGCGGCTGATCGAGACGGCCTGCCTGTCGCCGTCGGTCGGCCTGAGCCAGCCGTGGCGCTTCGTCACCGTCGATGATGCGGCACGGCGCCGCGCCGTGGTCGACGATTTCAGGAGCTGCAACGCCGAGGCGCTGAATTGCTACTCCGGCGAACGCGCCGGCCGCTATGCCGCGCTAAAACTCTCGGGCCTCGAACAGGCACCTCGCCACCTCGCAGTATTCGCCGACAAGGCCAGCGACATCGGCCACGGCCTCGGCCGCGCGACCATGCCGGAGACGACGGAATATTCCGTGGTCGCGGCAATCACCGCGATGTGGCTCGCCGCGCGCGCCGAAGGCATCGGGCTTGGCTGGGTCTCCATCCTCAATCCGGAGCGCATCCACGGGGTGCTCGACGTACCCGCTTCCTGGAAATTCATCGCCTATCTCTGCATCGGCTATCCCGAGGCCGAGTGCGATCAGCCCGAGCTCGAGCGGGCGAAGTGGGAACACCGGCGGGGTGCGGACGAGTTTACACTGCGGCGCTAATTAGACGAGCAGACCTTTGCAACGCGTGCGGCGTAGACTGCTTTTGGACCCGTTGCGGACTAACCGCGGGGACTCGTAGGATGGGTTGAGCTCTTGCGAAACCCATCGCACGTGTTTCGTGATAACGTCGTACCATGACCGCCTACCGTCGCAACTTCGTTCCGGGTGGATGCTTCTTCTTCACCGTCAATCTGGCGGAGAGGAAGCTATCCTTGCTGACGGATCATGTCGAGCTGTTGCGCGTGGCGTTTCGTGAGACACGCCAACGCCACTCATTCACGATCGACGCCATCGTGGTGTCGCCCGATCACCTTCACACCGTATGGACACTACCTGAAGGTGACGCCGATTTTGCGACGCGCTGGCAATTGATCAAGTCCGCCTTTTCGCGCCGCCTGGCGCGAAACGAACGAATGTCCCGAAGCCGCGCGGCAAAAGGTGAACGGGGCATCTGGCAACGCAGATATTGGGAACATACTATTCGCGACGAAATCGATTTTGCCCGGCATGTCGACTATGTTCATATCAATCCGGTCAAGCACAGGCTCGTCGACCGTGTCGGCGATTGGGCGCCGTCCTCGTTTCATCGCCACGTAGAGCTTGGCAACTATCCTCCCGATTGGGCAGGCGATCAGTCAGATGATGGCCGCGATTACGGCGAGCGATGATCGCGAAGAGATGGGTTTCGCAAGGGCTCAACCCATCCTACGAGCTGGTCGGGCTAAGCAGACATCGGCCGGCTTGACACTTGACGAGACAGCGCCCCCCGGCCTCAGCGCGTCCCCACGCGCATCTCTTCTTCACGCCCAAACCGCTCCACCAGAAAATCGATAAACAGCCGCACCTTCACCGACAGGTGCCGCGTCGGCGGATAGACTGCATAGAGCGCAAGCGGCGGCGCAGAATAATTGTCCAGCACCGTCCGCAACTCGCCCTTCCGCAACGCATCCGCGGCAATGAACTCGGGCAGCAGCGCGAGCCCCCTGCCCTTGATCGCGACGTCGCGCAGCACCTCGGCATTGTTGACGCAGAGCGACCAGGCTGGCTGGATCCAGTGGTCGCCGTCGTGGCCTGTGAGCTTCCACTGATTGCCGGTGAGCAGGAAGCCGTAAGTGAGCGAGGCATGCTCGCGCAGATCCTGCGGATGCTTAGGCGTGCCGTGGCGCGCCAGATAATCCGGAGAGGCGCAGACCATGCGCGACACAGGCACGATCTTGCGCGCAATGAGGCTAGACGATTCCAGCTCCGCGATGCGCAAGGTCACGTCAAAACCGTCCTGGACGGGATCGAGCAGATCGTCGCTGAGCACGATCTGGAGCTGAAGCTCGGGATAGCGCGCCATGAAGTCGGCCAGCACGGGCCCGAGCCGCATGGTGCCGAACGACATCGGCGCGTTGACGCGCAACAGTCCCCGCGGCGCCGACTGGGCTTGCGACACCGCCTGATCGGCGGCCTCGATCTCCGAGAGGATGACGACGGCGCGCTCGAAATAGCGCTGGCCGTTCTCGGTCGGGCTCGCATGGCGGGTGGTCCGGTTCAAAAGCTGGACGCCAAGGCTCTCCTCGAGGTCGGCGATGTATTTGCTGATCGCCGAGCGCGACAGCCGCAATTGCCGGCCGGCTTCGGCAAAGCTGCCGCTTTCGACCACTTTGACGAAGGCCCGGAGGCTGGCGACCTTATCCAAGGGCCAGGCCTCGCGACTGTTTCCAAATCGTAGACATAGATGTCATATTTGCATGGATTGTCTCCAATCCAAAGCGGAACGATATTTCCGTTCAGAGCAAGACCGCTCCCCGTACTCAGGAGGACGACAATGTCTGGACTGCACCACGTCACCGCGATTGCCGGCGACCCCATCCGCAATTTCGGCTTCTACACCAGGGATCTCGGCCTGCGCTTCGTCAAGAAGACGGTCAATTTCGACGATCCCGGCACCTATCACTTCTATTACGGCGACGAGACCGGCCGCCCCGGCACCATCCTGACCTTCTTCCCCTGGGCCGGCGTCCCGGCCGGGCGGCGCGGCGTCGGCGAGACCCATCAGACCGCCTTCCGTGTGCCGCAGCGCTCACTCGGCTACTGGACGCAGCGCTTCATCGAGAAGGGCATCGCCTATGAGGCGCTTGAGAAGCGCTTCGGCGAACCCGTGCTGCCGTTCACCGATCCGGATGGCATGGCGCTCGCGCTCGTCGGCATTCCCGACGCCGAGAACGAGCCCGGCTGGAGCAATGGCGACGTGCCGGCCGAGCATGCGATCCGCGGCTTCCACGGCGTGACCTTGCTGCTCGACAGCGCGGCGAAGACCGCCGCCGTCCTCACCGACGTGTTCGGCTTCAAGGAAGCGGGGCGCGAAGGCTCGGTGATCCGCTTCAAGGCGCCGGGCAATGCCGAAGGCAGCGTCGTCGACATCTACGAGGCCAAGGGCTTTCTGCGGGGACATCAGGGCGGCGGCTCGGTGCATCACATCGCCTTTCGCGCGGCAGATGATGCCGAGCAGGGCACGATGGCGCAAAAGCTCGTGAGCAACCACGGCCTGCACCCGACCGAGCAGAAGGACCGCAACTACTTCCGCTCGATCTATTTCCGCGAGCCCGGCGGCGTGCTGTTCGAGATCGCGACCGACATCCCCGGCTTCGCCGTGGACGAACCCGTCGCGACGCTCGGACGCGACCTGAAGCTGCCGAGCTTCCTCGAACAGCATCGCAAGCAGATCGAGGATGTGCTGCCGAATTTGGAAGAGACCGCGTCATGACCGACTTCATCCATCGTTTCGAGCCCGCGCGCGACGAGGGCTCTCCGCCTCTCCTGTTGCTGCACGGTACCGGTGGCGACGAGAACGATCTGCTCGGGCTCGGCAGGATGATCTCGCCCGGCTCCGCCCTGCTCTCGCCGCGCGGTCGCGTGCTCGAGCACGGCATGCCGCGCTTCTTCCGCCGTCTCGCGGACGGCGTGTTCGACGAGGATGACGTGCGCCGCCGCGCGCTCGAGCTCGGCGATTTTGTCGCGGAAGCAAGGAAGCAACACGGCATCGCCGCACCGATTGCGGTCGGCTTCTCCAACGGCGCCAACATCGCAGCCTCGCTGTTGCTGCTGAAGCCGGACGTGCTCGCAGGCGCGATCCTGCTGCGTGCCATGGTGCCGCTGTCGGATCCACCCAAGGCTAACCTGGCAGGCAAGCCCGTTCTGCTGTTGTCCGGACAGGCTGACCCGATCGTGCCGGCGAGCAATTCGGCAAAGCTTGCGGCGCTGTTGTCGGAAGCAGGAGCGCGTGTCGACCACAAGGTCCTGCCGGCAGGACACCAACTGTCGCAGGCCGATTTGACGCTGGCCCGCAACTGGATCGGCAACGTCGACGCGAAAGCGGCTTAACAGATGGCGGCGCATCGTTTTCGAACGGTGCGCCGCAGCTTCACTCGAACCAACCGCGCCGCTTGAACCAGATCAGCGGCAGCACGCCGCCGACCAGGGAATTGAAGTGTTCGAGAACAGCAAAACGTTGGATGAGCTTGCGGCTCGGATGCTGGAATGGTCCAGGAAGCAACTTTGAGTACGGCCAACGCATTTTTTTAAGCCGCGATTAGTTTGATATGCGATCTGACTGCATTGGCATCGCACGCAAGGTTTGCAGCATGACGTCAGTCGCCACCCCGCTCGCGCACATGCCTTCGGCCGCTAGTCCAAAGTCAACGAGGCTATGATACGTCGGGCCTCGGGCCTTCGTGAGTGGGACAAGCCAAGCAGCATGTCCATGCGATTTCAGTCCATTGAAATACAGTTCCTGCGTTGAAAACGGGATGTTGGAGTCACGCGGGTCGGAGATTAGGAATATCCTGCGCGCAGGTTGATCCGGTATTTGCTTCAAGGAATCATAAGGATCAAAAAAGACTTCCGTCTTCAAACGGCTGACCCATCCCCTCGCCCTCAATCGCGCGCGATACGCCGCAGCCGGCGAAGAAAGGACGACGCATTGAAGATCATTGCGCTGAGCAAGGAACTCTGCCGCAAGCGTCCCGCCTCCACTATGCCCTCCAAGCACCCAGCGGCCGATGTGATAGCGCGACTTCAAGGTATCGATTGCTGAGGCCATCAGCTTCGCTTCCAGCAGCGTGTGCCTGATGTCATAGTGCTTTCCCGCACTTCCATACGTGCCCGGCCTGGCCAGGAAAATGAACGGCACGCCGTATCGTCCGAATTGCCCTTGCGATTGTTCGATCATCGCTGCAACGCCCAGCCCTGCTTGGTGGCGCACGCCTTTAGGGCCGCCCATTACATCACCCGGCATCCAGACTTCCGCCAGCGGATTCTGTCCGTCTGCATTCAATCCTGCAGCGTAGTATCTGAGGCAATATCCGTTGCCCTCTACGCTCACCCCGACCGCCGTTTGACGCGCCTCCATCTCTTTGCAAGCCTCAGGCGAAATCTGCGTTCCGTTAATGACTTTGACTGGATCGAACATCTCGTCGTCTGGCCGGGACTGGGCCAAAGCTCCCGACGAAATCAGGAGTAAATTTGCGCTCACAATCAAGGACATGAGGGCCGCGCTTCTCGCGGTTTTCAACATTGCCATTCCTGCGTGTGCAACGGCGCTCGACTGGTGGCGCATTCTTGATGGCGTGCCTCGCCTAACATCGCAGCCTGTGTCGACAATGCCATCATGCCAGTGTTTTGCCCGACGGGTCAACTGCAATTTCGGATTTACGAAATCAACCCGAACGGGCCGCGCAAGCCATTGAAAGAACTAGCCCCGGCTACTGTGCATGGGGTTGTTTTGCAGGTTTCGCTTTGATGCCGATCGGGTAGGAGGAAGCCTTGCGGCTTCCCCCTCCCACACCACCGTACGTACGGTCCCGTATACGGCGGTTCGTCAAGCACGATTGAGGTGGCGGTGCAGTCCGACGAAGGACGGCAGGCCGAGTTGCGTGAAGAAGGCGGCGCGATAGGCGTCGTTCATGTGGCTGGCCCCGGCATTCCACCAAGGGCCGCGGCCGTTGTAGGCCGACCGCCATGCCCGCTCCGGATCGAGCCCGCGTTGCATCAAACGCTTGAGGCGTGTCCGTGGCCGTTTCCACTGTCGCCAGAGAACACAGCGCAATTTGCGCCGCATCCAGCCGTCGAGCTCCTCGAACACCCCTTTGGCCTCCGCCAGCCGGAAGTATTGCAGCCAGCCGCGCAGGATGGGGGTCAGGGTCTTGACGGTCGATGCCAGTGTTCGTCCACGCCCTTGGCGCAGCGTCGTCCTCAGCTTGCTCCGCAACCGCTTCACGCTTTTGACCGCTACCCGGAGGCGCGGCTGCTTGTGAGCGGTCATGGTGTAGCCGAGGAAGGTCCGCACCCAGGGACGGTCAACCGCGCTCTTCGCTGCGTTGACCTTGAGCCTCAACCGCTCGGTCAGGAATCGCGTGATCGACGCCATCACCCGCTCGCCGGCCCGTCGCGTCCGAACATAGATGTTGCAGTCGTCGGCGTAGCGGCAGAAGGCATGGCCTCGTCGCTCGAGTTCCTTGTCCAGATCGTCGAGCAGGATGTTCGACAGCAAAGGTGACAGAGGGCCGCCTTGCGGCGTGCCTTCGCTCCGTGCCGTCGTAATCCCGCCCGTCATCAGTCCAGCCCGCAGGTAGCGGCGGATCAACCGCAGCACCCGCTTGTCCGCAACCCGGCGCGCCACCCGTGCCATCAGCACGTCGTGGTTCACCCGGTCGAAGAACTTTTCCAAATCGAGGTCGACGACAAAGCGTCGACCCTCAGCCACATGCGCTCGCGCGGCAAGCACCGCGTCGTGCGCGCTGCGTCCCGGACGGAAGCCGTACGAGGCCTTGGAGAAGCCTGGATCGAACAGCGGCATCAGCACCTGATGCATCGCCTGCTGGATCAGCCGGTCTACTACCGTCGGGATGCCAAGTTGGCGCACCCCTCCGCCAGGCTTGGGGATTTCCACCCCGCGCACCGGCTGCGGCCGGTAGCGGCCTTCCAGCAGTTCCTCTTTGATGCGCGGCCAATGCTCCTTCAGATACGGCTGCAATTGCTCCACGGTCATCCGATCGATGCCTGCAGCGCCCTTGTTCGCCATTACCCGACGGTAGGCCGTCATCATGTTCGCTCGGCTGACGATCTCCTCCATCAGCCGCGCTTCCACCTCCGGAGGGGAAGGTTGCGGTCTCGCCGTGGCGATTGATGCACCCAGCCCCTGCTCTGGCGGCTTCCGGCCGCTACCCTCGGGGTGAGCACGACGCATCTCAGCGTCATCGTCTGCATCTGTTGGCACCATCGACAGGCCGGCCTCCTCCGGTACTCGACGTTCGGCCCTTCGCCGGCTTGGTGCTGCCGGTTACTACGGCCTCTGCTGACTTCTGCCGCCCCATCCCGACGCCTTGCGGCGCCGGTAGCACACCCGTTGCCGGGGGCAGGACGGCAGACCTCCCAGGGTCAGTCGCGTGACCTTCGTGCCATCTACCTGTCGCATCTACGGCCGCACCCTCCGAGTGATATCGGGCTTCGGGTATTTGGGCTCCCTCGCCCGGATGCGGACGCCTCTTATGCGCTTGCTGTTCGTCAGGCCGGCACTTTGCTTACAGCTTCCTTCAGACCCCGCCTCGCGACGACGCCCTTGCTGTTCGGCTAACGGTTCCTATCACCAAGGTCCGTAGAGGACTCACACCTCCAAGTCATCGACCGGACACCACTCCGGTCAAATCGCGCCACTCACGGCGCTCCGCGCCATGCCTGGCGCACCCAAACAAATGACCTCTCCCCCGATGGCTAGCGTGAGCACACATCTTGGTCGAGGAAGTATCCTTCGGCAATGGCATTGAAGCGTGTGAGGCCGTGGGACATTGTAATTGGCCCTGTGGATCGCTCGCTTTCATAACCTGTCCATCCGCCGAGGCGAGCGATCGTCCAGGCGGCCCAGGCAAGGCTTTGGGGCGGATATGGGTTCTGCTGCTTGATCGTGCGACCTTGGAGTTTGTCCTGGAGCGCTTCGAGGACTTCGATCTGTCTGTCGTCGAAGACGTGACTGGCGGGCTGGTCATGGTGGGGAGCGGCACGTGCGAGCACGAGTTGCATGCTGGTCGTTGCGCCAATCAATGCGATGACGGCGAGTTTTTCCAGAGCCTCACCGTCTTCGGCGACGCTCTCTTCGATCTTCAGTCCCTGGCTCTTCACGGTCCGGAACAGCTGCTCGATGTGCCAGCGCTGCCGATACCAGCCTATGACAGTCAGCGCCTGTGCGGCGGTATCGACGGCATGGGTGGTCAGCAAGCGCCAGTGGACCGGCGTTTCCTTGGCGGGCGGATCGCGCTCGATGACCTCGATGGCGGACAATTCGATCTCCTCCGGGGCATCCCGGTCGGAGCAGGATTGCGGGCGGCGGATTCGGACGCGCCCGAAGCGCACGGTCAGGCGGGCCTGCCGCGCCTGACGCTTTTTGCCAGGCCGCGCCGGCAGATCAAGCGAGTAGCTGTGCCTTTCGGGCAGTTCCGCCATGGCTGCAAACAACGTCCCGCCATCGACCATCGCGCGGTCGCGGCAGGCGCGCGTCAGAAGCTCGGTGCGCCGGTCCGGCAGACGAGCCCATTTCTCGTAGATGTCGCCTTCGCGGTCATCGATCACCGTGACCCGGACGGCCTTGCCCAGCGCCGCCTTGGCGCGTTGAGGACCCTTGAGCCAGCGGTAGGACTCCTTTTCCTCGATCGGCTGCTTGCGATAATCCTTGCTCTTGGCCTTCAAGCGCCGCCAGACCTGGACGTCAAGCAGACCGAGACAATGTCCATGCTCGGCGTCTACCGCCAGCATCGGATGCACGAACAACCCGACATCGCGGCCATTGCCGACGGTGCCAAGGCCGCGTTTGCGTTCGCGCTGGCTCTCATAATTGATTTCGCTGGTATCTTGGATCACCAGCACATGACGATCGGCGCTGGCCTCGGCTACCCGTGCTCTCTGATGCAGCACCATCTTCGAGACTGTGACCCGATCGTTCAGCACAAACCGGCGGAATGCGACTTGCTCGGCACGCGTGTCGCCAAGTTGACGCAGGCAGATCGTCTGCCGATCCGACACGCGCTGCAACAGCCGCGCGCCGTTTTTTTAAGACGCGCGTCGCCAAAATGCCCAAGATTCATCTCCGCCACCGCCTTCTCGTGAGAATCGCGACAGCAGATAAAGAATCACATCGGATTCCCTCCGCTCAAGTCCCAAATGCTTGATAAATCGCGGAAAGATGTGTGCTCACGCTAGCCCCCGATGGGGAGAGGCCCAATTCGAGATGTCAGATTTGACTTAGGCGACTGGGTCTATTCCCAGGACCAGGCCGAGAAATCGTTCTCGAACTGCGGGACTTCCTTCCAGACGCCCTTCAGCTTCTTGTTGATGACCGTGAGCCATTGCGGCTGGAACAGGAAGCCGGCCACCGCGTCAGTCGCAAGCATGCGCTGGGCATCGCCGAGCAGCTTGGCGCGACCGGCCTCGTCCGGCGTCGACACGATCTGTTTGTAGAGCGCGTTGAACGACTCGTTGTTGTAGCCGAGGTAGAAGTCGGGCTCGGTCAGCTTGACGAGATCGAACGGCTCGACATGCGAGACGATGGTGAGGTCGTAATTGTGCGGCCCGTTGGGGGCGAAGGCCTGCGACAGCCACTGCGCCCACTCGACGTTCTCGATCTTGGCGTTGATGCCGACCTTGGCGAGCTGGGCTGCGAGGATCTCGCCGCCCTGCCGCGCGTAGGGCGGCGGTGGCAGCTTCAGGCTGAGCTCGAGCGGCGTGGTGACGCCGGCCTCGCTGAGCAGCTTCTTCGCCTTCTCGGGGTCGTAAGGATTGACGGCGGTGGTGTCGACATAGCCGAGCGAACCCGGCGTGTAGAAGCTGCCGATCGGCGTGCCGAAACCTTCGACCGCGCCGTCGATCATCGCCTTGCGATCGATGGCGGCGAGGATCGCGCGGCGCACCCGCACGTCGTCGAGCGGCTTCTTCTTCTCGTTGATGGCGACGATGGTCTTGGCCTTGGAGCCACCGACCAGCACGGTGAAGCGCGGATCGCTCTTGAATTGGGCGACACCGCGAGTGGTGACGCGCGGGAACGCGTCGACGTCACCGGACAGCAGAGCCGCGATCTGCGCGGCGGGATCGCCGATGAAGCGGATCGTCACCTTGGACAGCTTGATCGCGGAGGCGTTGCGATAGTCGGCCCATTTGTTCAGCGTGAGCGAAGAGCCCTTGACCCAGGCCCCGAGCTGGTACGGCCCGGTGCCGACCGGCTGCGTCACGTTGGTCGCAGCACTCTTCGGCTCGACGATCGAGCCGCTCGCCTGCCCGAGCAGGAACGGCAGGTTCGGCTCGGGATATTTCAGCGTGAGCACGATCGTGGCGGCGTCGGTCGCATCGACCTTCTCGAAAGCCTGGAACAGGCTCTTGTCCTTGTTGGTGCTGTTCGCAGCCGCGTTGCGCTCGAACGAGAATTTGACGGCGGCGGAATCGAAGGCTTCGCCGTTCTGGAATTTGACGCCCTTGCGCAGCTTGAACGTATAGGTTTTCAGGTCGGGCGACGCGGTCCAGCTCTCGGCGAGCAGCGGCGCAACCGAGCCGTCCTCGTTGATCTTGGTCAGGGTCTCATAGATGTTGTAGAGCGTGACCTCGGCGATCGCCGCAGCGGCGGCGTTGGTGGGATCGAGCCCCGGCGGCTCCAGCGTCATGCCCATGACGACGCTGTCCTTCTTGCTCTGTGCCAGCACCGGCAGCGGCGCCGCGGCCAATGCTGCGGCAAAAGCGACGATCGTTAGCTTCTTCAACATGCCCTAACTCCCCGGCCTTCTTCTGTCGTCTTGAGGCTACGCCAATCCCGTAGCCGACATTAGCCTTCCATGGTCGCCTGCGGCAATGCCATCACGGCCTCCGCCTTGTGACAGGCGGCGAGATGTCCCTCGCCCACCCTGCGTAGCAAGGGCGGAACCTCGCGGCAATGCTGGTCGGCGAGCGGACAACGCGCCACATAGGGGCATCCGGCAGCCGTCGCCGATTGCGAGGCGATCGCCTGGGCCCCGCGCCGGCGCCGGCCCCCGCCAGCACGTGCGCGTGGCACCGCCTCCAGCAGCGCCCGCGTATAGGGGTGGGCGCAGCGTTCGAACAAATCCTCCGGCCGCCCCTGCTCGACGACCCGGCCGAGATACATCACCGCGACCTCGTCGCAGAGATAGTCGACCACGGCGAGGTCGTGGCTGATCAGGATATAGCTCAGGCCGAACTGCTCCTGGAGGTCCTGCATCAGGTTCAGCACCTGCGCCTGCACGGAGACATCGAGCGCGGAGACCGGCTCGTCCGCGACGATCAGTTTGGGTTGCGTGATCAGCGCGCGTGCGATGGCGATGCGCTGGCGCTGGCCGCCGGAGAACTCATGCGGATATTTGTCCATGTCCGCGTCGCGCAAGCCGACCTGCTTCAGCACCGCGGCGACGCGGGCGCGGAACGTGCTGCGGTCGGCGTCATCGAGCACGGTGAGCGGCTCGGCGACAATGCGCGCAATGGTCTGGCGCGGATCGAGCGATCCATACGGGTCCTGGAACACCATCTGGAAATTGCGGCGTGCGCGGCGCAATTCATCGGGTGAGATGCGGTTGAGATCGCGGCCGAGCAGCGTGACCTGCCCCGCGGTCGGCCGCTCCAGCGCCATCACCACCCGTGCAAAGGTCGACTTGCCCGAGCCGGATTCGCCCACGATGCCGAGGCTCTTGCCGGCGGAGACTTGCACGCTCACACCATTGAGCGCGCGCACCTCTCCAGGCGGACGGAACAGGCTTTCGCGCGGCAGCGCGTAGCGCTGCTCGATGTCTCTTACGTCGAGAAGCGGCGTTGGTACGGCCGTCATGCGGACAGCGCTCCGACGCGTTCGGCCATCGAGACGTCCGTCCTGATGCAGCGCACGCCATGGCCAGGCCCGACATCCACCATCGGTGGCAACGCGGCGCGGCACTGGTCGATCACGAGCGGACATCGATTTGAGAAGGTACAGCCGGAAGGCAGATCGACGAGCTCTGGCACCGTGCCCGCGATCGTCGTCAGCCGCGTCCCCTTGCGCGCGCCGAGTTTGGGGCGGGCGCGGAACAGGCCCTGCGTGTAGGGGTGACCCATCCGGCGGAACACTTCGTCGGTCGGTCCGCTCTCGACGACGGTGCCGCCATACATCACCATCATCCGCTGCACGTTCTCGGCGATGACGCCGAGATCGTGCGAGATCAGGATCATCGACATGCCGCGCTCCTCGACGAGGTCGGCGATGAGGTCGAGGATCTGGCCCTGGATGGTGACGTCGAGTGCGGTGGTGGGCTCGTCCGCGATCAGGAGATCAGGCTCGCAGGCGAGCGCCATCGCGATGGTGACGCGCTGGCGCTGGCCGCCGGAGAATTGATGCGGATAGGCATCGATGCGCTTTGCAGGATCGGGCAGCCCGACCCGGTCGAGCAAGGCGATTGCCTCTCTGCGTGCCTGCGACGCCGAATATTTCTGGTGACGCCGCAGCGGTTCGGCGACCTGATGGCCGATCGTGTGCATCGGGTTGAGCGCCGTCATCGGCTCCTGGAAGATCATGCTGATGCGGTTGCCGCGCAAGCCGCAATAATCCGCATCCGGAAGCCGCGTGAGCTCGTTGCCATCAAGCTTGATGCTGCCGCTGACGACCGCGCTGTCCGGCAGCAATCCCATCAGCGACAGCGCCGTGACCGACTTGCCGCAGCCGGACTCGCCGACGAGCCCGAGCGTCTCGCCACGCTTCAGCGCAAAACTGACGCCGCGCACGGCCTGCGCCGGGCCACGGCTGGTGTTGAGGCGTACGCCGAGATTCTCGACGGCGATCAACGTTGCGGGATCAGCCATGGTCATCGCTCCCGCGCCAGTCTGGGATCGAGCAGGTCGCGCAGGCCGTCGCCGAGCAGATTGAGGCCGAGCACGGCGATCGCGATCGCAGCACCCGGATAGACCGCGAGCATCGGCGACTGGAACAGCATGGTCTGCGCATCGTTCAGCATGCGGCCCCAGGACGGCTGCGGCGGCTGCGTGCCGAGGCCGAGATAGGACAGCGCGGCCTCGGCAAGAATGGCGAGCGCAAACTGGATGGTCGCCTGCACGATCAGGATCGACAGGATGTTCGGCAGCACGTGCTCGATGGTGATACGAAAGGCGCCCTTGCCTGAGGCGCGCGCCGCCAGCACGAATTCGCGCGCCCAGATCGCGTTGGCCGAGCCGCGCGTCAACCGGATCAGGGTCGGGATCTGGAAGATGCCGATCGCTATGATCGAGGTCAGCATGCCCGGGCCTGCGACCGCGGCGAGCATGATTGCCGAGAGCACGGCCGGAAAGGCGAAGGTGAAGTCGGAGAAGCGCATGATGATCTCTTCGGTCCAGCCTCGCTTGGCCGATGCGATCAGGCCGAGGCAGACGCCGAAGGCGAGACCGATGCTGACCGCGATGATGCCGACCAGGATGGTCGAGCGGGCGCCGGCGAGCAGCAGCGAGACAATGTCGCGGCCAAAGGTATCGGTGCCGAGCCAGTGCGCCGCCGACGGCGGTCGGAGTTTCGAGGCGATGTCGATCTCGTAAGGGGACCACGGCGTCCACACCAGCGAGAGCACCGCCGAGACGACCACCATTAGGCTGAGCACGCCGCCCAGCACGAAGCTGCGATGGCGCAGCGCGCGGCGCCAGAACGTCCTGGCCGACAGTGGACGCGTTGCGACCGGCGCGTCAACCGAACTGGTCATGGGCGCGCTCACAGGTCGTGAACCTTGATGCGGGGATCGATGAAGGCATAGAGCACGTCGACCACGAAATTGACGATGACGACCATGGCCGCGAGCAGCATCACGCAATTGCGCACCACGATCAGGTCGCGGTTGGCAATCGACTGGAAGATCAGGCGGCCGAGGCCGGGCAGGTAGAACACGTTCTCGATCACGATGGTGCCTGCGAGCAGATTGGCGAATTGCAGACCCATCACCGTCATCACGGGAATCATAGCGTTGCGCAGCACATGGCTCCACAGCACCTCGCGCTTGCCGAGGCCCTTTGCCCGCGCGGTGCGGACGAAATCTTCGCGCAACACCTCGAGCACGGCCGAGCGCGTGACGCGGGCGAGGATCGCGGCCTGCACCACCGCAAGCGAGATCGACGGCAGCAGCAGCGATTTGACGCCGGGCCAGATGCCGTCCTCCCAGCCGGCGAAGCCGCCCGCGGAGAGCCATTGCAGCCGCACGGCAAACAGCAGCACCAGGAGAATGGCGAACCAGAAATTCGGCAGCGCGATGCCAATCTGGGTCAGCGACATCACGCCGACATCGCCGAGCTTGTTGTGGTTGGCGGCGGTGTAGATGCCGGCCGAGAGCGCCAGCACCACCGTGATCAGCATCGACATGATCGCAAGCGGAATGGTCAGCACCATTCGCTCCGCGATCAGACCGCCGACCGGGGTGCCATAGACATAGGAGTTGCCGAGATCACCGACGACAAAGCCCTTGATCCATTGCAGGTACCGCACCGCCAGCGGCTGATCGAGCCCAAGCTTGACGGTGAGCGCGCGCACCGCATCGGCAGAGGCGTCGGCGCCCATCAGCATCTGCGCGGCATTGCCCGGCAGCGCGTCCAGCACCAGGAAAATGATCACGGATGCGCCGACCAGCGTCGCCAGCAAAGTCAGGACACGTCGGAGGACAAATACGCTCATGCGCGGTCGGATTCAGGGCCCATCAGCGGCACGATCAACATGTCCGGACGCCCGACGCAAGCCCCTTGCCGCATGTGCCCCATCTCAGCCTGGCCGGCGGGCGAGAAGATCGTGCGAGGCCTCGAACAGCGCGCTGACGCGCAGCAATTCCGCGTCGGCCCGGAAGCGGCCGACGAGCTGGAGCCCGATCGGCAGCCCGTCGCGACCAAAACCGCAGGGCAGACTGATCGCGGGGTGGCCGGTCATGTTGAACGGCATGGTCCAGGGGAACCAGTGCGGCCGGACGCTGTCGAAATGCGCCCCGTCGATCTCGATGGTGCCGAACAGGTCCTGGTCGATTGGCAGCGCGGTGCGGGTGATGGTCGGCATCGCCAGAAGGTGCCCGTTCGCAAGCAGGGATTGCACGCGACGGAACAACGCCGTGCGCGCGAACATCGCGTCTTGATAGTCAACGCCGCTGACATTGGTTGCCAGCGCGATCTGCTTGACGAAAGCCTCGCTGAGGACATCACGATGCTCCGCCACCAGCTTCGAAAAGCGCGAGCGCCAGACGGTATGGTTGATGGCGCGCCAGATCGGCTCAACGTCGTAGCCCTCGCCAGAGAATTCCTCGAGCTCGGCACCCAGGCGCGCGAGCCGGTCGAGGCTCGCCTTGAAGGCCGTGGCGACATCCGATGACACCGGGCGTCCCGGCGGCGAGGCGCAGAACAGAATCTTCTGCCCGCGCAGATCGCCGCGCGGAGCGGCGGTGCCGATGAAATCGGGCACGGGCACGCCGATTGACCAGGGATCGCAAGCATCCTCACCGGCCATCGCCTGCATCATCAGCGCGGTGTCCGCGACCGTGCGCGTGGTCGGCGTGACATAGGTCTGGTTGCCGAACGCATCCAGCGCCTGGCTGTGCGCGATCACGCCATTGCTCTGCTTCAAGCCAACGACGCCGTTGCAGGCGGCCGGAATCCGCGTCGAGCCGCCGCCATCGGTGGCAATCGCCAGCGGCGCGATGCCGCTCGCCACCGCGACGGCGGCGCCTCCGCTTGAGCCGCCGGACGAACGCTCTACACTCCACGCATTGCGGGTGCGGCCGAACAGCGGCGAGTCGGTCAGGCATTTGCTGCCGAATTCCGGTGTCGTGGTCTTGCCGATCAGGATCGCGCCTTCCGCGCGCAGCTTTGCCACCGCGACGGCATCCTCGGTGGGGACGTTGTCCTTGTAGGGAACGGCGCCGAAGGTGGTCTTCACGCCCTTCGTGTTGACGATGTCCTTGACGGTGACGGGAAGCCCATGCAGCAGGCCGAGCGGCTCACCAACCATCACCTTGCGCTCGGCTTCGCGCGCCGCTGCCATCGCCTCGTCGCCACAGAGGGTGATGAAGCAGTTCAACGCCGGCTGGAGCGCCTCGGCGCGCGCGAGCGCGGCGCTGACGATTTCGACCGGCGACACCTTCTTGCTGGTGATACGTTCGCGCAGCTCGGTGGCGGAGAGAAAACAGAGATCGTTGCTCATCAGGACAGGCTCGCGTCAGGACGCGCGGACCTTGCCAGCGCGGAGTTGACCTGTCCATTTCGGCCGACGCATGGCGACAATCCGCCGGGACATCGCGAGGCCCCTGACGCAGGGCTACCAGCTCCTGCTGATCTCGTGGCTCCAGGGCGGATCGGCCCCCGGGCGGGTGCAGGTCAAGCCGGCGCAGTTGGCGGCAAAGGACAGCGCGCGGCGGAGCTCGTCTGCGCGGATGTCCTTCAATTTCTGCCGGGCAAGGCGCCCCTGCTTGTGCAGGGCGAACAGCAATGCGGCCTGAAAGCTGTCGCCGGCGCCGATGGTGTCCACGACCTCGACCTTGGGCGCCTCGACCTCGATCTGCCCTGCCTTCGCATGCCAGGCGATGGCACCATTGTTGCCGCGGGTGATGACGACGAGACTTGTGCCCTGCCCCAGAATCGCACTCGCGCGTTGCTGATAAGGCTCCTCGCCGAACAGATAGGCGAAGTCGACGTCCGACATCTTGATAAGATCGGCGCTCGCGGCGAACTCGACCATGCGCGCAAGATAGGCCGGCTTGTCCTTGACCAGATTGGGCCGGCAGTTCGGATCGAAGGAGATCGTTGATGAGGCCCACGCATCTGCGATCAGGGCCTTGGTCTCGGCAGCGCCCTGGTCGTTGACCAGCGTGGTCGAGCCGACATGGACGGCTTCGACCACATCTAACGGGATGGTGCCGCGCCGAAACGTCCAATTCCGAGTCGCCGTCTCGGCGTCATAGAAGGCGTAATGGGACTCGCCGCCGACGATGCGGACGAAAGCGAGCGTGGTCTGGTGATCGCTACGGGTGGCGAGACCAAGCTCGACGTTCGAGGCGGTGGCGTGGTCCGCGATCATGCGCCCGAACAAATCGGTCGAGACGCCGCCGACGAAACCGGTCGGTGCGCCAAGCCGCGCGATGCCGATCGCGACGTTGAGGCAGGAGCCGCCAACCGCCGGCATCACCGCTTCGCGGCCGTCGGCGTTTTTCGTTGGAACGAAGTCGATCAGCGCATCCCCGCAGGAAATCAGCATGTCTTCTAACCCTTGGCCATGTCCCGCATCGCCGCCCGGCTGCCGCGATCGACCTCGCGCAGCAGCTTGTACACCTCGCGCTTCTTCGTGTGAAACGCGGCCATGTCCGGCGCGGTCGGCTCGCTCTTGCGTCCGAGCGCCGACATTTTGGCCATGGTCTCGCCGATCGAGGCATAGGCGCCGCCGGCGACCGCACCCAGCATCGCGGCACCCAGCAGCACCGGCTCCTTGGTTTGCGGCAGCGCGACCGTGAGGCCGGTGGTATCGGCCATGATCTGCCGCACCAGTGGACTACGGCTGGCGCCGCCGCCCATGATCATGATGCCGGCATGCACGCCATGCGCGGCAAAGGCCTCGATCACCTCGGCGAGCCCGTAGGCCAGCCCGCACAGGCCGGCGATGAACAGGCGCTCCATCGCACCGACGTCGGTGTCGAGATCGAGGCCAGCGATCACGGCGCGCGTGTCGGGGTCGGCGTAAGGCGACCGGTTGCCGATGAACTCAGGGAGCACATGGATGTCGCGGGCGAGTAGCGCGCCGCGACTGACGTCACCTGCGTGCGCGATGATGCGGCGTTCGAGGAATTCGATGAGGTCGATGCCCTCGCTACGCGCCGCCGCGCTCGCCTCGGCATGGCCGGGATGCGACTTGAGGAGATGGTCGATCGCCGCACCCGCGGCCGACTGCCCGCCCTCATTGAGCCAGAAGTTCGGCACCATGCCGGAATAATAGGGCCCCCAGACGCCGGGCACGAAACACGGCTCTTTCGTCGTCGCCATGATGCAGGCCGACGTTCCCATGATGTAGGCCAGACGATCGCTGACATCCATCGTTCCGCCCGATTCGTCACGCCCGCCGATCCCGCCGATGCCGCCGGCATGGGCGTCAATCAGGGAGGCGCCGACCGGTGTGCCAATGGACAGGCCGAGATCGGCGGCGGCCGCGCGCGTCAGACCGGCGCCGAGCCGCGTGCCGGGGGCGACGATCTCGGTGCCGATTCGGGCGTAGTTCTCACTGACAAAGTCGGACAGGCCAATGCGCTGGAAGAACGGCGCGCTCCAGCCGCCGCCATCATGCGCGAGGTAGTTCCATTTACAGGTGACGGTGCAGGTCGAGCGCTGCAGCGAGCCGGTCGCGCGCCAGGTCAGATAGTCCGCGAGATCGAAGAAATGCCCGGCAGCGTCAAAACTCGCGCGCAGATGCCGCTTCAGCCACAACAGCTTTGGCATCTCCATCTCGGGCGAGATCGAGCCGCCGACATAGCGCAGCACCGCATCCCCGGTCTCGTTGATCAGCCGCGCCTCGGCAATGGCGCGATGATCCATCCAGACGATGACGTTGCGCTGCCTGTCGCCGGAGGCGCTCACCGTGACCGGCTCGCCTTGGCGGTCGAGGACCACCAGGGAACAGGTCGCGTCGAAACCGATGCCGCCGACGCTGTCGGCCGCGATGGCCGCTTCCGCCATCGCCGCCCGCACCGATTTGACGCAGGCCTCCCAGATGTCCTGGGACGACTGCTCGACGATGTCGCCGGCCTCGTGCCAGATCCGGATCGGATGCTTGGCGGTCGCAAGCAGCGTGCCGGCCTCGTCAAACACCCCTGCCCGCGTGCTCGTGGTCCCCACGTCGACGCCGATATACGCTCGCGGCATTGTCGCTCCCGGTCGCTTCCGTCAGTTTTGACGCAAGCCTACCAGCAAGTGTAGCCGCCATCCACCAGCACGATGCTGCCGGTCATCAGGCTCGCGGCCTCGGAGGCCAGGAACAGGACGACCGAGGCGATCTCCTCGACCTGCCCCATCCGCGCCATCGGGGTTCCACCGATCCAGGCGTCGTACATCTTGGCGTTGCTCTTTACGAAGGCGTTCAGCGGCGTCTCGATATAGGTCGGGGCCACCGCGTTGACGCGGATGCCGCGCGCGCCCCATTCGGCGGCAAGGGACTTGGTCAGATGGTGCACGCCGGCCTTGGAGGCGTTGTAGAAGCACTGCTCCTGCGGCTTGTTGACGATGAACCCGGACATCGAGCCAACATTGACGATGGCACCGCTCTTGGCCTTGAGCATGTGCTTGCCGAACTCGCGGCAGCACCAGAAGGTGCCGTTGAGATTGACGTCGATGACGTTGAGCCAATGCTCGTCGGTGACGGTCTCGGCCGGCGTTTCGCTGCGCGCAATGCCGGCATTGTTGACGAGGATATCGACCTTGCCGTGACGGGCGACAAGATCATTGGCGACCTCCGCCACGCGCTTGGTGTCGGTGACGTCCATGATCGCGGTCTCGATGTCAAAACCCTTCGCCTTCAGATTGGCCTTGGCATCGCCGGCGACCTTGCTGTCGCGGTCACCGATGACGACCTTGGCGCCGGCCTCGGCTAGCGCTTCGGCGCAGGCAAGCCCAATGCCCTGCCCGCCGCCGGTGATGAACGCGGTCTTGCCGCTCAGCTTGAATTTCTCGAGGTACATGGTCGTCTTTCCGTTGTCTTGCCGTTTCTTGTTAGTTCCGAAGCGCGTTGCCGCTGGCGTCGAAGCGGTGAATGCGCGCGGGGTCCGGCACCAGCGACACGCGGTCGCCGGCATGCAGGCTCAATTCGCCGATGTAGCGCGCCGTCAGCATGCCGAGCGGCCCGGCATCGACATAGAGAAAGGTATCGCTGCCGAGATGCTCGGCGACCGCGATCGTGCCGGGCCAGCCGCCGGCCCCGTCGCGTTCGATCTTGATGTGCTCCGGCCGCACACCGATCGTGGCGGCGCCCTTTTGCGCGGCGTTGTCGCCGGTGACAAAATTCATCTTGGGCGAACCGATGAAGCCGGCGACGAAGAGATTGGCCGGCCGCTCATAAAGCTCCAGTGGCGAGCCGTATTGCTCGATCTTGCCGCCGTTGAGCACGACGATCTTGTCGGCCATGGTCATGGCCTCGACCTGGTCGTGGGTGACGTAGATCGCGGTGGTGCCGAGCTGCTTCTGCAGCCGCGTCACCTCGATGCGCATCTGCACGCGCAGCGCAGCATCGAGGTTCGACAACGGCTCGTCGAACAGGAACGCCTTGGGCTCGCGGACGATGGCGCGCCCGATTGCAACGCGCTGGCGCTGGCCGCCGGAGAGCTCGCGCGGCTTGCGATCGAGATAGGGCGTGAGGTTGAGCGTCGCGGCGGCGGCTTCTACCTTGCGGTTGGTTTCGTCTTTGGAGAGGCCTGCCATCTTCAGGCCGAAGCCGATATTGCCGCGCACGCTCATATGCGGATAGAGCGCGTAGGACTGGAACACCATCGACAGGCCGCGCTTGGCGGGCGGCGTGTCGACCACGTTCTTGCCGTCGATCAGGATCTTGCCGCCGGAGACGTCCTCGAGGCCCGCAATCAATCGCAGCAGCGTGGTCTTGCCGCAGCCGGAGGGGCCGACGAACACCACGAAGGAGCCGTCTGCGATCTCGAGATCGGCGCCCTTGATGATGTGCACGGGGCCGAAGGATTTCTGCACGCCCTGAAGTGTGATCTGACCCATGATCCGGCAGCCCCTTTACTTCACCGCGCCGAAGGTGAGCCCGCGCACGAGCTGCTTCTGGCTGAACCAACCGAGGACGAGAATGGGCGCGATCGCCAGCGTCGACGCCGCCGACAGCTTTGCCCAGAACAGTCCTTCCGGACTGGAATAGGACGCAATGAACGTGGTGAGCGGCGCGGCGTTCGAGGTCGACAAATTGAGCGTCCAGAACGCCTCGTTCCAGGCCAGGATCAGATTGAGCAGCATGGTCGACGCCAGGCCCGGAATCGCCATCGGCGTCAGGACGTAGACGAGCTCGCGGCCGATCGTGGCGCCGTCCATGCGCGCGGCCTCCAGGATGTCGCGCGGGATCTCCTTGAAATAGGTGAAGAGCATCCAGATCACGATCGGCAGGTTTCCGAGGCAGAGGATGAAGACGAGACCGATGCGGGAATCGAGCAAACCAAAGGTCTTGTAGATCAGGTAGATCGGGACGAGCACGCCGACCGGCGGCATCATCTTGGTCGAGAGCATCCAGAGCAGGATGTCCTTGGTGCGCCTGGTCGGCGAGAACGCCATCGACCAGGCCGCGGGGATCGCGATCAGCAGCGCGATCAACGTCGAGCCGCCGGCGATGATGATCGAATTCATCGCATGGAGCAGATAGTCGCTGCGCTCCTGCACGGTCGCATAGTTTTCTGTGGTCCAGTGGAAGAACAGGAAAGACGGCGGAATGGCGAAGGCCTCAAGCTCGGTCTTGAAGCTCGCCAGCACCATCCACAGGATCGGGAAGAAGATCAGGAAGCCGAAGAACCACGCCCCGATCGTCGAAACCACCACCCGTTGCGTCGTTGACTTGCGCGCCATGATTTTAGGCTTCCAGGTTGCGGCCGACGATGCGGACGAGGAAGAAGGCGACGACATTGGCGATCACGACGGCCACGAGGCCGCCCGCCGAGGCGCTGCCGACGTCGAACTGGATCAGCGCCTGCGAGTAGATCAGAAAGGCGATGTTGGTGGTCTGCAGGCCTGGCCCGCCGCCGGTGGTGACGAAGATCTCGGCGAACACGGTTAGGAGGAAGATGGTCTCGATCAGGATCACCACGGTGATCGGGCGCGCCAGATGCGGCAGCGTGATGTAGATGAAGGTCGAGACGGCGCTCGCGCCATCCATCTCGGCCGCCTCTTTCTGCTCTTCGTCGAGCGATTGCAGCGCGGTGAGCAGGATCAGCGTCGCGAACGGCAGCCATTGCCAGGCGACGATCAGGATCACGGCGAGCAACGGCGCATCCGTGAACCAGTCGATCGGGGTCAGCCCAACCAGTTTTGCGAGCCACGCGAACAGGCCGGAGACCGGGTGCATCAGCAAATTCTTCCAGACCAGTGCGCTCACCGTCGGCATCACGAAGAACGGCGCGATCACCATCAGCCGCACGATATTGCGCCCGATCACGGGCTGATCCATCAGCAGCGCCAGGGGAATGCCGAGCAGGATCGTGAGCGCCAGCACCGAGCCGACCAGCACCAGCGTGTTCTGGAGTGAGGCAAGGAAAGCGGGATCCGTGAGGAAGTAGCGGAAGTTCTCAAGTCCGACGAACGATTCCGAGCCGGGATCGAGCAGGCTGTAGTGCAGCGTCGAGAAATAGAGCGTCAGCGCGAGCGGGACGATCATCCAGATGAACAGGAGCCCGACGGCCGGGGTCAGGAGCGACCGCGCAAGAAGCTGCGTCTGCCGGGTTGCCATCCTCAGGCTCTCCGCTTGGAGGAAGAAGGCGGCCATCCATCGAGCAAGGAGTGGATGGCCGCAAGTTTGAGCTCAGGGAGAGCTCAGGTTCATTTGATGTAGCCGGCGCGCTTCATCTCGCGCTCGGTGGCGGATTGCGCGGCGGTGAGCGCCGCATCGACCGTCATCGATCCCGCAAGCGCTGCGGAAAATTGCTGCCCCACCTGCGTGCCGATGCCCTGGAATTCGGGGATCGCGGCATATTGCACGCCGACGTAAGGCACTGGCTTCACGGTCGGCTTGTTCGGGTCGGCCGCATCGATCGAGGCCAGCGTCAGCTTCGCGAACGGCGCGACCTTCAGATACTCTTCGTTCTTGTAGAGCGAGGTGCGCGTGCCCGGCGGCACGTTGGCCCAGCCCTCCTTCGATGCCACCAGCTTGGTGTAGTCCTTGCTGGTCGCCCAGGCGATGAACTTCTCGGCCGCTTCGGTTTTCTTCGAGCCGGCGGGGATCGCGAGATTCCAGGCCCACAGCCAGTTGGCGTTCTTGCCAAGCCCGGTGTTGGGCGCGAGCGCGAAGCCGACCTTGTCGGCAACCGTGGACTGACTCGGGTTCGTCACGAAGGATGCGGCCACCGTCGCATCGATCCACATGCCGCACTTGCCGGCGTTGAACAGCGCCAGATTCTCATTGAAGCCATTCGAACTCGCGCCGGGAGGTCCGGCATCCTTCATCAGATTGACGTAGGTCGTGAGCGTCGTCTTCCATTCCGGCGTGTTGAACTGCGGCTCCCACTTCTCGTCGAACCAGCGCGCGCCGTAGGAATTGGCCATCGCCGAGAGGAAGGCCATGTTCTCGCCCCAGCCAGCCTTGCCGCGGAGGCAGATGCCATAGACGCCGCTGTTCTTGTCGGTCAGCTTCTTTGCGGCATCGATCACGAACTCCCAGGTCGGCTTCTCCGGCATCTTCAGGCCGGCCTTCTCGAACAGATCGGTGCGATACATGATCATCGAGCTCTCGCCGTAGAACGGCGCGGCATAGAGCTTGCCGTCGACAGAAACCGCATCCTTGATCTTCGGCAGCAGGTCGGCGACGTCGTAATCGGCGCCGAGATTGGCGAGCGGTACCAGCCAGCCCTTCTTGGCCCAGATCGGAACCTCGTAGGTGCCGATGGTCAGCACGTCGAATTGGCCACCCTTGGTGGCGATATCGGTGGTGACGCGCTGGCGCAGCACGTTTTCCTCGAGCGTCACCCATTTCACAGAAATGTCCGGGTTCGCCTTGGTGAATTCGCTGGTCAGGCCCTGCATGCGGATCATGTCGCCGTTGTTGACGGTGGCGATCGTCAGGGTCGTTTCGGCCATCGCGGGGACGGCAAGCAGTACGGCCGCGCCGCAGACGGCGCCCAGAACGTGTTTCACGGTGACCTCCCTCAACTCGCGCTTTGAGCATATGCCCACGCGTTGGGCGTATGTTCGGACGAGGCGCGGCGCTTGTCAAGCAGGCGGGCACGTATCCCCGCAACTTATAAGTGCTGCGCTGCGGGAAGGATGGAAGGTGTTGCTCCGCCCACGCTGTCGTGCTCCGCGAAAGCGGGGCACCCAGTACTCCGTGCCGTTCATTGGTTTGCCCCAAGCGAAGCCGTGGCGTACTGGATCGTCCGCCTTCGCGGACGATGACAGTGTTATTTGGGGAAGGACCGCCTGCCTCGCAGGCATGCGAAGAGCGAGCCCGCCTACCGATCCAGGATCGCCCGCGCGGTGGCCTCGTCGGTGATCAGGCCGTTGATCAGACCCCCGTTCAGCGCAGCCGCGATCGCCGGCACCTTGGCCGCACCGACCGCGGCACCGATGGTCGTGGTCTTCGCCGGGACCTCCGGCGGAATGCTGGTGAGGCGCTTGTTGGTGCCGGCCTTGAGCAGGCGGCCCTTGGAATCATAGGCCCAGCCGGTGATCTCGCCGATGGCGCCCTGCCGCATCATCTCGAACAGCTCGTCGCGCGTGACGAAGCCATCGATATGGACCTGCGCCCTCTGGTCCATCTGGCCGATGCCGACGAGACGCAGATCCGCTTTGGCGGCGACCGCCTTCACCTTCGCGATCGGCTCGATGCGGACCATCTTGTTGCGCTCGTCCTCGGACGACATCAGGAACGGCAGCGGCATCGGATAATGCCGCGCGCCGGTGCGGTCGGCGAGCCGGCCGACGGTGTCGTAGAAGCTGGCCGAGCCGTCGGCGGAGATGTTGCCGACCAGCGAGACGATCTGGTGGTTGGGCCGGTCGATCGGCGTGACGCGCTCGACCGCGGCGCGCACCGCCCGCCCCGTGCCGAGCGCCACGATGACAGGCGTCTCCGAGCGCAGCGTCGCATCCAGCAGATTGGCGCAGCGTTCGGCAATGCCGGCGGTCGCCTGCGGCGCCGCAGGATCGGCCGGCACCACCTCGCAATGGCTGAGGTCAAACCGCTGCTTCAGGCGCGCGGCCAATTCCATGCAGGCGGCGATCGGATGTTCGAGCCGGAACGTGATCAGCCGCTCGGCGAGGCACAGCGATACCAGCCGCTGCGCCGAGGCGCGCGACACCTGAAGCATCCTTGCGATCTCGTCCTGGGTGTGGCCGGCAATGAAATAGAGCCAGCCGGCACGGGCGGCGTCGTCGAGCCTAGATTTTTCATTCTCGACGGCCATGCGGCCTCACGCCTCCCAGAATTCGCTCATGCGCGAGAAGACCCGATCGGCTCCGGCGGCGGACAATATAGCGCGGCCATCGCGGCTACGATAATGGCCACCGCCGACAAATCCCCAGACCATCATGCCTGCCGCCTTGGCAGCCTGCACGCCGCTGACACTGTCCTCAATCACCAGCGTGCGCACGGGATCGGTCTGCATTCTCCCGGCAGCGTGAAGAAAGAGATCCGGCGCCGGCTTGCCATGCCTGACCATCTGTGCAGTGTAGAGTCGGTCACCAAAATGCGGCGCGAGGCCGGTGACATCGAGCGACAACGAGACGCGGTCGAGATCACTCGACGATGCCACGCAGCACGGCGTCTCCAATTCGGACAGCACCGCGCCGACGCCGGGGATCGGCTGGAGCGCCCCCGCAAAGATCTCGAGCACGCGCGCCTTCAGGAGTGGAAAGAAGTCGTCAGGCAGAGCATGCCCGAGATCGCGATAATGCTGCTCGATCGCCTTGGTGCTGCGTCCGAGGAACAGTTCGAGCGCCTGCTCCACACTGAGCCGAAGACCGAACTCCGCCAGAACCTCGGAGAGGCAGCGACAGCTCAACAGCTCGCTGTCGACGAGCACGCCGTCGCAATCGAAGATGATCAGATCGGGTTTTGGCCGGTCATGGTCCATCCCGCCATTCGATCATATACCCAATTGATGAGCAATAGTTCACGGGGAACACGACGCCACCGGCTGTGTCCTGCTGGTTCAATGGGCCACCTGCCGGTAGATCACCGGCAGCGCCGCGGGCAATCGCTTGATGTTGCCGACGATGGCATAGCCGCCGCGGCCGATGCAACTACCGCCGCTGATTATACACGTCGATGCACACCGCACCGAGCAGCACCAGGCCCTTGATGACCTGCTGGTAGTCGATGCCGATGCCGAGGATGGACATGCCGTTGTTCATCACACCCATGATCATGGCGCCGACCACGGCGCCGCCGACGCGCCCGACGCCGCCATAGGCCGAGGCACCGCCGATGAAGCAGGCGGCGATGACATCGAGCTCGAAGCCGAGGCCCGCCTTCGGGGTTGCGGTGTTCAGGCGCGCGGCAAAAACCAGGCCGGCGAGCGCGGCCAGCGCGCCCATGTTGACGAAGGTGAAGAAGGTCAGCCGCTCGGTCTTGATGCCCGACAGGCCAGCCGCCTTGGCATTGCCGCCGACAGCGTAGATCTGCCGGCCGATCACGGTGCGACGGGTGACGAAACCATAGAGCGCGATCAGGGCGCTCATGATGACCAGCACGTTGGGCAGGCCGCGATAGGTCGCGATCAGATAGGTGAAGTACAGCACCGCACAGGCGAGCACGACGCTCTTGCCGAGGAAGAACGCGTAGGGCTCGACCTCGATACCGTGCGACACTTCACGCGCGCGGCCCTTGGCGCTGGCATAGACCAGCCCAAGCGCCAGCACCGCGCCGATCAGCATGGAGGTCGGATGCAGCGTGCCGGCCTCGGGCAGCAGCTCCGGAATGAAGCCCGACGACAATTTCTGAAAGGTCGACGGGAACGGCCCGAGCGACTGGCCCTGCAACACCGCGAGCGCGAGGCCCTTGAACACCAACATGCCGGCCAGGGTCACGATGAAGGACGGGATCTTGAAATAGGCGACCCAATAGCCCTGCGCGGCGCCGATGGCCGCGCCGACGGCGAGGCAGATGATAAAGGCGAGCGTATAGTCGATCTTGTAGGTCACCATGAGGAGAGCGGCGACCGCACCGACGAAACCCGCGACCGAACCGACCGAGAGGTCGATGTGGCCGGTGACGATCACCAGCAGCATACCCAGCGCCATGATGACGATGTAGCTGTTCTGCAGCACCAGGTTGGTCAGGTTGAGCGGCTGCAGCAGCGTGCCGCCGGTCATGACCTGGAAGAACAGCATGATCGCGACCAGCGACATCAGCATGCCGTAGTTGCGCAGATTGTTCTTGATGAAGGTGCCGTGCCGGCGCTCCTCGGGCAGCGAAACCGTCTTGTCGGTCATGGCTGCGATCCTCCCATCTCCGCGGCCTCGACCGCGCCGTTTCCATTGCTTCGTTCGTTGCGCATGATGGCGCGCATGATCTTTTCCTGTGTCGCTTCAGCGCCTGGGAACTCGCCGACAAAGGCGCCGTCGTTCATGACGCAGATGCGGTCGCAGATGCCGAGCAGTTCGGGCATCTCCGAGGAGATCACCACCACGCCGCGGCCAGCTTCCGCAAGCTCGTTGATGATACAGTAAATCTCGTATTTGGCACCGACGTCGATGCCCCTTGTCGGCTCATCCAGGATCAGGACCTTGGGGTCGGTCATCAGCCATTTCGACAGCACGACCTTCTGCTGGTTCCCGCCGGAGAGCTGGCCGGTCTCCTGGTAGACGTCGGAACAGCGGATCCGCATGCGGTTGCGGTAGTCGCTGGCGACCTTCAGCTCGGCGATGTCGTCGATCACCCGCCCCGGCGCGACCTGCTTGAGGCTTGCCAGCGTAATGTTCTTGCGGACGTCGTCGGCCAGGATCAGCCCGAGTTGCTTGCGGTCCTCAGTGACATAGGCAAGGCCGGCATCGATCGCAGCCGCGACGCTCGACAGCGCGATCTCGCGGCCTTCGAGGGCGATGCGGCCGCTGATATTGGTACCCCAGGACCGGCCGAAGAGGCTCATGGCGAACTCGGTGCGGCCGGCGCCCATCAGCCCGGCGATGCCGACGACCTCACCGCGCCTGACGCTGAAATTGACGTTCTTGATTACCTGCCGATCGGGATGGATGGGGTGATAGACCGACCAGTTCGAAACCTGGAGGACCGGCTCGCCGATTTTCGCGCTGCGCTCGGGGAAGCGATGGGCGAGATCGCGGTTGACCATGCTGCGGATGATGCGGTCTTCCTGGATCGGCTCGGCGCGGCAATCGATGCCGTCGACGGTGCGGCCATCGCGCAGCACGGTGATGTGGTCGGCGACCCGGGCGACCTCGTTGAGCTTGTGCGAGATCAGGATCGAGCCGATGCCCTGCTCGCGGAATTTCATCAGCCGCTCCAGCAAGGCGGCGCTGTCGGCCTCGTTCAGGCTCGCGGTCGGCTCGTCCAGGATCAGCATCCGGACGCGCTTCGAGAGCGCCTTCGCAATCTCGACGAGCTGCTGCTTGCCGACGCCGAGATCGGTGATCAGCGTATCCGGCGATTCCTTGAGGCCGACCTGCGCAAGCAGCTCGCGCGTCCGCCGGTACACCTGGTCGCGATCGATCACGCCGAGCTTCGACGGCGGATGCGACAGGAAGATGTTTTCCGCGATCGACATCAGCGGGATCAGCGCCAGTTCCTGGTGGATGATGATGATGCCGAGCGCCTCGGAATCGTTGATGTCACGGAAGCGGCGCTCCTCACCTTCGAAGACGATGGTGCCTTCGTAGCTGCCCGCCGGGTAGACGCCGCTCAGCACCTTCATCAGCGTCGATTTGCCGGCGCCGTTCTCGCCGACCAGAGCGTGGATCTGGCCAGCCTCAACCGAGAAATTGACATCGCGCAGCGCCTGCACACCGGCAAAGCTCTTGCTGACGTTGCGCATCTCCAGCATGGCGGTCATGGCGTCCTGTCCCTTAATTACCGTCGTTCCGGGCCGCCCGAAGGGCGAGCCCGGAACCTCGAGATTCCGGGCTCGATGCTTCGCATCGCCCCGGAATGACGGAGAAAGAAGTCTACTGGAATTGCGACTTCTTGTAATAGCCGCTGTCAACCAGAGTCTTCTCCCAATTGTCCTTGTACACCACGACCGGCTTCAGGAGATAGGACGGCACGGTCTTGGCGCCGTTCTCGTAGGTCTTGGTGTCGTTGACGGTGACCTGCTTGCCGGCCAGTGCAGAGTCGACCATATCGGCGGTCACCTTGGCGAGATCGCGGGTGTCCTTGAAGATGGTCGAGTACTGATCGCCGCGCAGCATGGCCTTGATCGAGGGAACTTCGGCGTCCTGGCCCGAGATGATCGGCATCGGCTGATCGGCGCTGCCGTAGCCGACGCCCTTCAGCGAGGAGATGATGCCGATCGAAAGGCCGTCATAGGGCGACAGCACCGCGTTGACCTTCTTGTTGCCGTAGTAGGCGCTCAGCAGATTGTCCATGCGGGCCTGGGCGGTGGCGCCGTCCCAGCGCAAGGTCGCAACCTTGTCCATGCCCATCTGACCGGACACGACGACGAGCTTGCCGCTGTCGATATACGGCTTCAGCACGCTCATTGCGCCGTTGTAGAAGAAGTAGGCGTTATTGTCGTCGGGCGAGCCGCCGAACAGCTCGATGTTGAACGGGCCCTTGCCTTCCTTGAGGCCGAGCCCCTTCTCGATCGATTGCGCCTGGAGCACGCCGACCTGGAAATTGTCGAAGGTCGCGTAATAGTCGACATTCGGCGTGCCGCGGATCAGGCGGTCATAGGCGATCACGGTGATGCCTTTTGCTTTCGCCTGCTTGAGCACGTCTGACAGCGTGGTGCCGTCGATCGCGGCGATCACCAGCGCCTTCGCGCCCTTGGTCACCATGTTCTCGACCTGCGAGAGCTGGTTCGGGATGTCGTCCTCGGCATATTGCAGGTCGGTGTTGTAACCGCGCTCCTTCAGCACCTTGACCATGTTGTTGCCGTCGTCGATCCAGCGCGCCGACGATTTCGTCGGCATCGCGATGCCCACGGTCGCCTTCTCCTGCGCGGAGGCGGTGACGCCTGCGGCTATCGTTGCGGCGCCGGCCAGCGCCAATGCGAGAAATGTCGTCTTCAATTTCAACATACTTCACTCCCTTTGGGTGTCAGACTGTTTCTTAGTGTCGTCGAGAACAGAGGTAAAGGTCGGCTTCGGATCTCCTATGCGAGCTTGACATCAGGCTCCGCGCGACCGCGCGCGGAGGCTTGTAGCAAAAAAGTGCAGCCGGCCTGCGGATCGGCGGCACGCGCCTCGGCATCCATATCCTGCCAGGCCGAGGTGACGAGCAGGCGCGACAGATCGGCGCCAACGAAAGCGGGACAGCTCGCCTGCCTGGCCGGCACGCGCAGCGAGCGCAGGCGCTCGCCTTGCGGCGAGTAGACATCGACGCGGCTCGCGCCCCAGCAGGCGTTCCAGATTTGCCCGTCGGCGTCGCACACCGAGCCGTCGAGGCCGCCGATGCCGGTGTGGCGCAGCAGCACCTCCGGCTCGCCGCGCGGCAGGCCGGTGGCGGGATTGAGCGGCACCGCATAGAGCACGGCGCGCGCGGTATCGGTGAAATAGGCAGTGGTGCCGTCCGGCGAGAAGCAGATCGAGTTGGGAATGCTGATGCCGGGAAACAGCGTCGAGATCTTGCCGTGGTGGAGCGCGTAGATCGCCCCTAGCCCCCGCTCGGCCTTGCGCCCCATGGTGCCGATCCAGAACGTGCCTGATTGATGCACGCGGCAATCATTGGAGCGCGTCGCGGGATTATCCGCCTCGAGCGGACAGAACAGCGTCATCGCGCCGTCGGCCACGCTACGGATGTAACAACCATCTTCCGCGACGACCAGCTGGCGCTCGGCATCGATCCGCCCGAGCGCGCTCGCCATCCGGCCAAGCGAATGGATGCGGATCGTGCCGGCGCCAAGATGCGCTTCGAACAGGCGCCCCTCGCGAATATCAAACCACCACGCCGTATCGGTGGTGACATCATAGGTCGGGCCTTCGCCGAGGTGACAGTGTTCGGCGGAGAGAACGGAAGTCGGCACCTCTTCCATCATGGCGTCCTCACGGCAAAGCGATAGACGGTGTGATGCCGATAGACGCCACCGGGATCGAGGCGCGGGCTCGGGAAATCAGGCCGGTTCGGTGAATTGGGCCACATGTGGGGCTCCAGGCACAACGCGTCCGACTGCCGGATCAGCTTGCCGCCCTTGCCCGAGATCGTGCCGTCGAGATAGTTGCCGGAATAGACCTGGAGGCCGGGCTGGTCGGTAAACAGCTCCATGATGCGACCCGAGCGCGGCGCCTCAAGCCGGGCCGCGAGCGCGAGCTTGCCATCGCGCGCGAGACAATAGGTGTGGTCGTAGCCCTTGCCGTTGCGCAATTGCTGATCGCTCTCGCGAATGCGCGCGCCGACGGCGCGGACCTCACGGAAATCGAACGGCGTGCCGGCCACGGCGCGCGGCGGTTCCGGCAGCGGAATCGCTGTGGGATCGATGGCCAGGAAATGCTCAGCCGCGACCGTCAGCTTATGGTCGAGGGTGGGCGTGCCTGAGCTCGCGCCTTCCAGATTGAAGAAGCTGTGGTTGGTCAGGTTGACGATGGTCGGACGGTCGGTCCGTGCTTCCATCGTCAACGACAGCTCGGCGGGCCCGGTGACGCGATAGGTCAGGCGCACATCAAGCTTGCCGGGGTAATTCTCCTCGCCATGCGGGCTGGTGTAGGTCAGCGTGACCGCGGGGTTAGCGCCATCGTCGAGCTCGGCAATGTCCCAGAGCTTGCGGTCGAAGCCGTCGAGGCCGCCATGCAGCGCATTCGGGCCGTTGTTGACTGGAAGCTGGAAGGTCTCGCCATCGAGCGAGAACTGCCCGTTGGCGATGCGATTGGCATAGCGGCCGACGGTCGCGCCAAAAAACTTGCGTTCGGCAAGATAGCCGGCAAAGGCATCATGACCGAGCACGACGTCGTCGTAACTGTCGTTCGCGTCCGGCGCGATCAGGGCCTGGATCACCGCGCCATGAGTGATGATGCGAGCCTCGAACCCGCCCTGCCCGCGCAGTACGATGCGCTCGACCTTGCGTCCGTCAGGCAGCGTTCCAAAAACGTCTTTTGTTGTTTTCGAGCCAGCCATGTCTAGTCCACAAACGGTTCGACGATGTTGCGCTTGCCAAGCAGGAAGGCGTCGGCAACGAGACGAAGCGGTGCCAGATCGACGTCGCTCGCGCCGGTCGCGGCAAGCTTGACGAAATGCCGGTACAGCTCGCGGTATTCCTCATCGGGCGCGTCGGCAACAACCTTGCCGTCGACCGCCATGATCCTGCCGCCGCGGGACAAAGTCATCCGGCCCTCGTCGGTTTCGACCAGGATATCCCAGCTCTGCGGCCCGGTCTGGCGGAAGTCGAATTCGGCCGTGATCGGCAAGCCGCCGATATCGGTCAGCGTCAAATTGGCGGCAATCGGCGACTGGCAATTGGCCGGAAAGGCGAGCTCAGCCGCGGTGACAAACACCGGCTTCGGCAGGATGCGGGTCAGGATCGACAGCGCGTTGATGCCGGGATCGAACACGCCGAGCCCGCCCGGTTCCCAGATCCAGGCCTGGCCGGGATGCCAGACGCGGACGTCTTCCTTCCAATTAATGTGCACCGATTTGATCCGGCGCGCAGCCAGCCATTCGCGGGCCGGCTCGACTGCGGGTGCATGGCGGGAATGCCAGGTCGCAAACAGGGTGCGCCTTGCGTCCGTCGCCATCGCGATCAACGGATCGAGCTCGGCAACCCCGATGCCCGGCGGCTTCTCCAGCATGACATGCTTGCCGGCGGCGAGCGCCGCGGCGGCCTGGGCACGACGCACCTGCGGCGGCGTGCAGAGCGACACCGCGTCGATCTGCGGTCCTTTCTCCAGCAATTCCTCGACCGTCGCGAAATGCGGCAGGCCCGGCAGCGACGCGTTGCGGCTGGCAATTGCGGCGAGCATCGCGCCCGGCACTGCGGCAATCGCGCCGACATGCTGGTCGCGCGCAATCTTGCCGAAGCCGACGATGGCGATGCGAAGTTCTGTCACGCTTATTCTCCACTTTTCGCGGACGGCAGCGGCCCGGCAGGGGCCGTCTCGATCTCAGTGCCCTCATGGCGGCTCATGCCGTTGTGAATGACATAGACCATCGCCTCCGACGCCGCCCCGGCATCGCGGGACGTGATCGCATCGACGATCTTCTGATGCCACAGCAGCACGGTGTCGCGGTCCTCCGGCTCGACCGGGGCACTGAGCAGGAACGAGGCGCGCAAGGCGGCCTCGATCACATGCCCGATCGAGCGCATGAACAGATTACCCGATGCCCGCGCCACCGCAACGTGTAGTGCGAGATCGGCATCGGCAAACCCGACGGAATCGGAAGCCTCCAGCCGCATCCGTTCCATGCTGCGGCGAAGCTCCGCGACATCCTCCTCGGACCGCTGCGCCGCCGCCAGCGCCGCGGCCCGCGGCTCGACCGCGAGGCGGATCTCGGCGAGGTCGTTGAGAAAACGCTTGTCGATGCCGGCATCGAGATGCCAGGCCAGCACGTCGGCGTCGAACATGTTCCAGGCGCCGCGCTCGCGCACGACGGTGCCGACCCGCGCCTTGGTGGTCAAGAGTCCCTTGGCGACCAGCGTCTTCACGCTCTCGCGCAGCACCGGCCGGGACACGCCGAACATCGCAGTCAGCTCGGCATCGCCCGGAAGCCGCGCCCCTTCGGGATAGCGGCGGGCGATGATGTCGACGCCAATTGAGCGGGCGACCTCCGCGTGGTTGGAATGGGCCCGCCGTGTCGGGATGACGACGATGCGCGACGTCATGAGACGGCTCCCGCGCGTTTCGTCGCCGGCCGTCGCGCCAGTGCGACCAGCCCCTGCTGCAGAGCGATGAAGGCGAACAGCAAGACGCCGGTCGCGATCTTGGTCCACCAGCTCGACAGCGTCCCGTCGAAATTGATGTAGGTCTGGATCATGCCCTGGATCAGCACGCCGAGGAAGGTGCCGATTACCGAGCCCTGCCCGCCCGTGAGCAGCGTTCCACCGATCACCACGGCCGCGATGCTATCGAGTTCGACGCCGACGGCGGAGAGAGAATAGCCGGCGCTGGTGTAGAAAGAGAACACGATGCCGGCGATGCCCGCGAGCAGGCTCGACAGCATGTAGATCTTCACCGTCATCTTGCCGACCGCGACGCCCATCAGGCTCGCGGTCGGCCGGCTGCCGCCGAGCGCATAGACGTTCGCACCGAACCGGGTGAGGTGCAGCAGCAAGGCGCCGCCGATCACGATAGCGAGCATGATGATCGCGATCGCGGTCAATCGTCCGCCGCCGGGCATGCGCAACGCGAAGTCCGACACGGTCGAATAGACCGGCGCGGTGATCGGCACCGATTCCGTCGAGAGCAGGAAGCTCGCGCCGCGCGCCAGGAACATCCCGGCGAGCGTCACGATGAAGGGTGGCAGGTCGAAGACGTGGATGATCGCGCCCATCGCGGCGCCAAAGGCCGCCGAGAGCACGAGGATCGCGACGAAAGCGACCAGCGGTGGCATGCCCCAGCGCTCGATCGCGAGCGCCACGAACACGGTGGTGAAGCCGATCACCGAGCCGACCGAGAGATCGATGCCGCCGGAGATGATGACGAAGGTCATGCCGGTCGCGACGATGCCGAGGAAGGCATTGTCGGTGAGAAGATTGCCGACCACGCGGGTCGAGGCGATGTTGGGAAACTGCAGCGCGCAGAGCGCGAAGCCTGCGACGAGGACGATGGCCGTGATCAGGACGGGCGGCAGGCCTTTCATGGTTTCGTCCTCCGCAGCCGCGCCATGATGCCGGCAAAACCGGACAGTTTTGGCGATTGCAGCAGCAGCACCGCGAGCACCACCATGGCCTTGACCAACAGGTTGAACTCCGGCGGATAGCCTGACAGCAAAATGCCGGTATTCATGGTCTGGATGATCAGCGCGCCGAGCACCGCCAGGACAAGGCTGAAGCGGCCGCCGAACAGCGAGGTGCCGCCGATCACCACAGCGAGGATGGCGTCGAGCTCGAGCCAAAGGCCGGCATTGTTGGCATCCGCGCCCATGATGTCGGCCGCGGCGATCACGCCGGCGAGCGCGGCGCAGACACTGCACCAGACATAGACCGCCAGTATCATCGCGCGCGTCCCGACGCCGGCAAGCTCGCTCGCCCGCGCATTGCCGCCGGTGGCCTCGATCAGGAGTCCGAGCGCCGAGCCCCGTACCACCGCGCCGGTCAGGATCAGCATGCCGAGCGCAATCGCGATCGGCACCGGCACGCCGAGAATGGCGCCGTTGCCGAGCCAGACCAGATCCGGCGAGGTGAAGGTCACGATGCGACCTTCGGTGATGAGCTGGGCGATGCCGCGACCGGCGACCATCAGGATCAGCGTCGCCACGATCGGCTGCATGCCAAGCACGGCGACGAGGAAGCCGTTCCACAATCCGCAGACGAGTCCCGCGCCGAGCGCCGCCGCCAACACCACCGGCAGGCCGTGGCTGTCGGCGAGGGTCGCGGCGATCGCGCCGCAGATCGCCATCACCGCGCCGACGGAGAGATCGATGCCGCGCGTCGCGATCACCAGCACCATGCCCAGCGAGAGCAGCGCCACCGGCGTGCCACGGTTGAGCACGTCGATGAGGCTGCCGAACAGACGGCCGTCCTGGAGACGCAAGTCGAAGAATTGCGGCGACACCACGCGGTCGACCGCGAGGATGACGATCAGCGCGAGGATCTGGGCAAGGCCGCGGCGCGGCAATAGCGCTGTCATGCCCGCGCCTCTTGCATCGCAGCGCCATCGGCGGCGATGGCCGCGAGAATGTTGGTGACGTCGACGGCCTCGCCCGAAAGCTCCTCGACATGGGCACGATCGCGCAGCACGACCACACGGTCGGAATAGGTCACGATCTCGTCGAGCTCCGAAGAGATCACGAGCAGCGAAAGCCCGTCGTCGCAGAGATCGCGGATCAGGCGGATGATCTCGGCATGCGCGCCGACATCGATGCCGCGCGTGGGTTCATCCAGCACGAGGAGCCGTGGAGAAGTCGCGAGCCAGCGCGCCAGCAGAACCTTTTGCTGATTGCCGCCGGAGAGCAGGCCGACGGGCCGTTCGGCATCGGGCGGGCGGATGTCGAGCATTTTGACGTAACGGCTCGCGATCTCGTCCTGCTCGCGACGCGACAGTGGCCGATGCAGCCCGCGCTTGGCCTGAAGCGCCAGCACGATGTTCTCGCGCACGCTGAGTTCGGCGACGATGCCGTCGGTCTTGCGCTCCTCCGGGCAATATCCAAAGCCGTGGCGCACGCCATCGCGCGGCGAATGCAGCCGCACGGAAGCGCCCTCCACCCTCGCCTGCCCGCCATCCGCGCGCTCGGCGCCGAACACCAGCCGCGCTGTCTCGGTGCGGCCCGAGCCGAGCAAGCCGGCGAGGCCGACAACCTCGCCATGGCGCAGCTCGAGATTGAACGGAGCGACATAGCCGGCCTTGCCGTAATTCTCGAAACTCGCGCATATCTCGCGCGGCGGACGTTCGCTCGCCGCTGCCCGCGCGCTGGTGGTCTCGGCCAGCTCACGCCCGAGCATCATCCGGATCAGCTCGAGCCGCGGCAGCGAGGCGGTCTCGCGCTCACCGACCAGGCGGCCATTGCGCAGCACCGTAATGCGATCGGAAATCTCGTAGACCTGATCGAGGAAATGACTGACGAAGACGATGCCGATGCCGCGCTTGGCCAACTGGCGCATGATGCCGAATAGGATCTCGACCTCGTGACGGTCGAGGCTCGCGGTCGGCTCGTCCAGGATCAGCACGCGTGCTGAAAGGTCGACGGCGCGCGCGATCGCGGTGACATGCTGGATGGCAACCGAATAATTGCCGAGCGGGGCTGCGACATCGATATCGAGACCGAACTCCGTAAGCAGCGCTTTGGCACGGCGGCGCATTTCGCCTTCGCGCACGATACCGAAGCGCATCGGCTGGCGGTCGAGAAACAAATTCTGCGCCACCGACAGGTTCGGCAGCAGATTGACCTCCTGGTAGACGGTGGCAATGCCGGCCTGCAGCGCGGCCTTGGCCGAACGCGGCGCGACTTCTTCGCCGCCGAGACGGACGACGCCGCCATCGCGCGGGAACACGCCGGTGACGACCTTGATCAGCGTGGATTTGCCGGCGCCGTTCTCGCCGAGCAGCGCATGGATCTCGCCGGCGCGAAGCGTGAAGTCGACCTCCTGCAACGCGCGCACCGCACCGAAGCTCTTGCTGATCCCGCGCGCCTCCAACAAGGAAGGAGCAGGATCAAGGCTGTTCTCCATAACGACGTCACTCCCACCGGCGCCCGCTTATGCTGCGGACACCCAACCTATTCTTTCGTACGGCAGATGCGAAGGGGGTTGCCGGACCGCAAAGAGCGGTCCGGCGAGGCGCCCGCCTCAGTAACCGAGGCCCTTCTTGCTGTCGTATTCCTTCTGCGGATCGTCGGCGGCGGTGAGAAGCCTGGATTCGGTCTGGATCCACTTCGGCGGAACGGTGCCCTTCTCCTTGAACGCCGCGACGGCGTCGAAGGCCGGCCCCGCCATGTTCGGCGTCAGCTCGACCGTAGCATTGGCTTCGCCGGCAACCATCGCCTTGAAGATATCAGGGACTGCGTCGATCGAGACGGTGAGGATGTCTTTGCCCGGCTTGAGGCCGGCTTCCTTCATCGCCTGGATCGCACCGACCATCATGTCGTCGTTGTGGGCATAGACCGCGCAGATCGTCTTGCCGCCGCCTTCGGCCTTGATGAAGCTCTCCATGACTTCCTTGCCCTTGGCTCGGGTGAAGTCGCCGGTCTGGCTGCGCACCACCTTCAAATTGGCGTTCTTGGCGATGGCGGTGTCAAAGCCCTTCTTGCGGTTGGCAGCGACGCTGGCCCCGACGGTACCCTGCAATTCGACGATGTTGCAGGCCTTGCCGCCGACGGTCTTGGCCAGCCAGTCGCCGGCGACCGCGCCTTCGTGCACGCTGTCCGACGTGACGGCGGTGAGATAAAGGTCCTTGCCGGACGGATCGATGTCGCGGTCGAGCAGCACGACCGGGATCTTGGCTTCCTTGGCTTCCTTCAGCACCGAATCCCAGCCGGTCGAGACCACGGGCGCGAGGAAGATCGCATCGACATTCTGCGCGATGAAGGAGCGGATCGCCTTGATCTGGTTCTCCTGCTTCTGCTGCGCATCGGCGATCTTGAGATTGACCTTGCGCTTGGTGGCCTCCTGCTTGGAGACCGACGTCTCGGCGGCACGCCAGCCGGATTCCGATCCGATCTGCGAGAAGCCGACGGTAAGCTCGGCCGCATTGGCGGGCAGCGCGAGCAACAACGCGGCCGTGGCGCTGGCCGCAAAAAGGGCTTTGAAGTTCATCAGGCGTGTCTCTCAAAATGTTGTCTAGGGCGTCGATCGGTATCATGACACCCTCAGGCCGGCCTTTGACGCGGCGGGAGGCACTATTTCACGGAAGCTTCCGCTCGTATAGTCATATTATCTGACTATTTGGGCGAATGATGCCGGGATGGCCGACTGGCGACGCAGATGACACGCCAAGCGCGACTATATTCGAATGATGCAACGCGGAGATGAAAGAAGATTCGCAGGTGCGACATCGTCGTGGCCGGGCTCGTCCCGGCCATCCGGGCCTACTCTCGCGGTCAAGGAACGCGGATGCCCGGGTCAGGCCCGGCATGACGGTCTCCTAGAAATTCGCGTGTGCGATCCGCTGTCACGTGCGGCAGATAAGCGGAGAAACTAGATCAGCTTCCGCTGCGCCAGGTTCTTCATCAGTGCGCCAATGCCAAACGTCCACGGCTCGCACTCGTCGCTGGTCCGCATGCGGTTGACGAGCTTGCCGAGCTGAGGTGCTGATATCGTGACGATGTCGTCGCGCTTGTGGGTGAACCCCTGCCCCGGCGCATCGCGGTCCTTGACCGGCGCGAACATCGTGCCGAGGAACAGCACAAAGCCATCAGGATATTGATGCACCTTGCCGATGGTCTGCGCGACGAGATCGGTCGGATCGCGGCTGATCATGCTGATCGAGGAATGGCCGTCGAGCAGGAAACCATCTGCGCCCTTCACGTTGAGACTGATGTCGAGCTTGCGCACATCATCGAGCGTAAAAGTGTCGTCGAACAGGCGCAGCAGCGGTCCGATCGCGCACGACGCATTGTTGTCCTTGGCCTTCGACAAGAGCAGCGCCGAGCGGCCCTCGAAGTCGCGCAGATTCACGTCGTTGCCGAGCGCGCCACCGACGATGTGGCCGCGGCTGGAGACGAACAGCACAAGCTCCGGCTCGGGGTTGTTCCAGGTCGACTTCGGATGCAGCCCGGCGTCCATGCCGGTGCCGACCGAGGACAGGGTCGGCGCCTTGGTGAAGACTTCGGCATCGGGGCCGATGCCGACTTCGAGATATTGGCTCCAGGCGTTCTGGTCGATCAGCACCTGCTTCAGATGCATCGCCTGATCCGAGCCCGGCTTGAGTTTTGACAGATCGTCGCCGATCAGCCGTGTCACCTCTTTCCGGATCGCTTCGGCCGAGGCCGGATTGCCCTTGGCGCGCTCCTCGATCACCCGTTCCAGCATCGAGATGGCGAAGGTGACGCCGGCAGCCTTCAAGGTCTGGAGATCGACCGGCGCGAGCAGCCAGGGCTTTTTCGGGTCGCGCCCATCCGGCGCCGTGTTGGCGACGATGGCCTGGAGATCGCCGATACGCTCGCCCTTGCTCGCGGCAAGCGCTTTGGCCGGATTGTCCTCCTCGCAGAGGGCGCTGACGGTCGGGAATTTCGCGGTGACGTCGAAGACGCCGTCGGTGCGCACGGCAACGACGGCCGGACCGTTCGCCTGCGGCAGCCAGACGCGGCCGACCAGCGTCCCCTTCGTTCCATCCTCGGGAAGAAGGTCTTTCACGGTGAGTGTCGTCATGGCGGCGTCCTCGCTCTTTTCTCGGATAGGCGGCGCTTGCTCAACGGCCAACCAGATTGATGAAAACCAATAGCGGTAGCGGTCTGGCAATGGAAGTCCAGAGCGGCAGCACGCCGCAATTCATGCTCGCCATTGCGGCGTGCTTTTACTTGAACCAGTGCACCAGCGCGATGCTGATCCCCAGCAGCAGCATCAGCGACAGCGTCACGGCGGCCGTCACCCTGCCTCCGACATTGGCGAGCACCTTCACGTCGACGCCGAGGCCCAGCGCGGCCATCGACACCACAGTGAGGAAGCTCGTGATCTTCGTCACGGGACCAACCACCGTGCCCGGCACGATCTCCAGGGAACGCAGTGTCGCCAGCGCGAGGAAGCCGAGGATGAACCACGGAACCAGTCGGAAGAAGCCGACATTGGTCTTCTTGGCACCGGTCTGCCAGCGCGAGGCGACCAGCGAGAGGCCGACGACGACGGGGCCGAGCATCAGCACGCGCATCAGCTTGACCAGCGTGCCGATCTGCGTGGAGATCAGGCCCGCCGGCACCGTTGCCGCGAGCACCTGCGGCACGGCGTAGACGGTCAGGCCCGCGAGAATGCCGTATTGCGTGGCGGTGAGCTGCAACAGCGGGATCAGCAGCGGCAGGCCCAGCACCATCATCACGCCGAGGATGGCGGTGAAGGAGATCGAGGATGCGATCTCATCGCTGGTGGCGCCGATAATCGGCGCCACCGCCGCAATCGCAGAGTTGCCGCAGATCGAGTTGCCGCAGGCGATCAGGATCGACAGCCGCGTCGACAGCCCGAGCATCCGACTGAGACCGAAGGAGATGCAGAGCGCGATCACGACGACGGCGGCGATCGAGGCCAACAGAGCGATGCCCGAGGCCGCGATGGCGGCGAAGCTGATGGAGGCGCCCAGCAGCATGACGGCGACTTCGAGCAGCTGCTTGGCGCTGAAGGCGATGCCGGCCTGCCAGCGCGCTGCGGGCTTCCAGAAGCTACGGAGCGCCATGCCGAGCAGGATCGCCATCACCAGCGCCTCGACATAGGGATGCTCGAAGATGCCGAGCTCGAAACGTTCAAGCAGGGCCGAGACACCGGCGACGGCGATGCAGAGGAGAATGCCGGGAATCAGCGCCGCAACACGGCTCGCGACGGTCGCCGGCTTGGTATCGGCCGGGCTGGATGCTTGATTCTGCGACACAAATCTCTCCCTAGGGAGAATGATTTATACGCAGGGTCACTGGGCTGGGGAATAAGTTTTCGACATATCAGGGCCGAGAGAAGTTATATCCTCAACCCGGAATAACCGGCTCAGAACAGCAGGTTCTTGGCGATCGATGCCACGTGGCTGAAGCTGTCGTAGACGCCGGGCTCGAAGAACGCCGCGCGCGCGAGCACGATAGCCGCGACCAGCGACCAGAACAGGCCCGTGCCGGCCCGCAGCAGGAGCTTTGAGGCGCGCGACTTCGGCTGGGCGTCCGTCGCGGACACCAGCTGCTCGCCGAAGGGCTCAAATCCTGTGCGTTCCATGGCAGTGCCAATCCATCAATCTGTGACGGGAATGTCGTCGTTTCGGCCCCAAACGGCAATGGAAGCGATTGGCGTTTTTGTCCTCCGGAGGGGAAACTCCTTCCGTGGGGTGGCCTAAGGGCAATAGTTTTCTTCTTTCGCCTTATTTGGGCACCGGAACGAGGCCGGATGCGGCCGCTTCGCGACAGCGAAGCCCGGTGAGGGGATCTATCCTCACGAACGGTATTGCGAATGGTTAGAACCCCTCATCCGGCGCTGCGCGCCACCTTCTCCCGCAAGCGGAGAAGGGAAGAAAACTACGCCGCGAGCCCGCTTCCCACAGGCGCAAAGTCCAGCCCGAGGCTCTCGGCCACCGCCTCGTTGGTGATGCGGCCGCGATGCACGTTGAGCCCATTGCGCAGATGCGGATTCTCCAGCACGGCGGCAAAACCTTTGTTCGCGAGCATCAGGCCGAACGGCAGTGTCGCGTTATTCAGCGCCTGGCTTGACGTCACCGGCACCGCGCCCGGCATGTTGGCCACGCAATAATGCACGACGCCGTCGATCTCGTAAGTTGGCTCCGCGTGCGTCGTCGCATGCGAGGTCTCGAAGCAGCCGCCCTGGTCGATCGCGACGTCGACCAGCACGGCGCCCGGGCGCATCGACTTCAGCATCGTGCGCGTGACGAGCTTTGGCGCGCTGGCGCCAGGCACCAGCACCGCGCCGATCACAACGTCGGCGGCGAACACCTCCTCTTCGACGGACTCGATCGTGGAGAAGCGGGTACGTACACGTCCAGCGAAGAGATCATCGAGCTCGCGCAAGCGCGGAATCGAGCGGTCGATCACGGTGACTTCGGCACCAAGGCCTGCGGCCATGCGCGCGGCCTGTGTTCCCACCACGCCGCCGCCGAGCACGACGACGCGCGCCGGCTGCACGCCCGGGACGCCGCCGAGCAGCAGGCCGCGTCCGCCGGCCGATCGCTTGAGCGCGGCGCCGGCGGCCTCGATGGCGAGGCGGCCCGCGACTTCGCTCATCGGCGCAAGCAGGGGGAGGTGACCGGCCGCGTCGGTGACGGTTTCATAGGCGATCGCAGTGCAGCCGGAGGCGAGCAGGCCCTTGGCCTGTTCGGGATCGGGCGCGAGATGGAGATAAGTAAACAGGATCTGGCTTTCTCGGAGCTGGACCCATTCGCTCTTCTGCGGCTCCTTTACCTTCACGATCACGTCGGACTTGGCGAAGATGTCGCGCGCACTCGCGGCAATGGAGGCCCCCGCCCGCTGGTACACCTCGTCAGACGCGCCGATGCCGCTGCCGGCGCCGGTCTCGACCGTGACCTGATGCCCGGCCGCGACGTATTCGCGGACAGCGCCCGGCGTGAGCCCGACGCGATATTCCTGGACCTTGATCTCCTTGGGCACACCGACACGCATCCTGGGCTCCTTTTGATTCACCCGATGATCGTAGCGACGCAGGCAGTTTGGTTTCGTGCAAATATCCGCTAGCTTTGGCCTTCCCGCGCCGGTTTCGGTCGCGGAAGTGTCCTTTCACGCTGGAAACCAAATCTTGGGCCTCGACCGGAAAGATCTCGCCATTCTCGCGGAACTCACGACCAATGCGCGTGCCAGCCATACCGAGCTCGCCAACAAGGTCGGCCTCTCCAGCACCGCGCTGGCGCGGCGGCAGAAGGCGCTTGAGGATGACGGCTACATCCAGGCCTACCAGGCCGCGCTCGATCTGGCGCAGTTCGGCCTCACCACCACGGTGCTGGTGCGCATTGCGCTGGAGAGCCAGAGCGACGAGGCGCTGAAGGCGTTCGAGGCGGAGGTGGTGAAGTGCCCCTCCGTCGTGCGCTGCTTCCTGATGTCGGGCACCGACGACTACATCCTGATCGTGCTCGCCCGCGACATCCAGGATTTCGAGCGCATTCACCGTACCGAGCTGTCGCGCCTGCCGCGCGTGGCGCGGGTACAATCGAGCTTCGCGCTGCGCGAGGTCGTCAATCGCGCGGTGCCAACCGTGGTGTTCGGCGAGACGAAGCGGTAATTAGCACCAGTCTCAGCTTCCCCGGCTCTTCCCTTTCCGTCGAACGGAATGTTGCAACGACGAACGAGGTACTTCGTTCGGATGCGGCAATTCGAATTCTCTTTCGAGCCCTTGGTGGCCGATGTATCGTGCTGGAGAGCCGCTACCGGGATGTGCCGAAATCCCGGAAGTCATTGGCGGCCACTATGCCTACGGCGGGCATCGCGACTTTCTTCATTCCAGATACTGCGGCTGTGACGACTGGCTCGGCACGGCATGAACATTTGCTGCCATCATCTCGGAAGGAGACATCTCATGCATTTCTGCCTCACGGGACAATATACGCCACGCGCTCTCAACGCCATTTTGGAGAACCCTGCGACCAATCGCCAGGAGGCGGCAAGGAAAGTCATCGAGGCGGCGGGCGGAAAGCTGATCTCGATGTACAGCGTTGCGGCCGATGGCCCGGGCGTACTGGTGATCTTCGACGTGCCTGATCCGGGTGCGGCTCCGGCCATCTCCGGTCTGACCGTCGCCGCCGACACCCTCGAGAACGTAAAACTCACTCGGCTGTTCACACAGGACGAGATCAAGCAGGTGCGGCAGAACGCGGTCAAGCTGCGCGCCTCCTATAGCCCGCCGGGCAGCTGAGATCTGAACCGTTCCAGATGCGTGCCGCTGCGAACGGCGGCACGCGTCCGTGCCGGCTACGGCGGTTCCCCCTCGTAACGCTGTCGGCCTCAGCCACTGTCATCTAACTGTCATCGAATGTGCCGAGACCTGTCGGTCTCTGCACATTCGGGACCTGCCATGGACTATTTCAAGCGCTTCAACTTCCTGTTCGCCGCACCTGTTTTCGACGCCGACGACCTCGAGGGCGTCCGCTTCAACCAGATCATCGAGGAAATCCAGCGCTCCGGCTTCGAGGTGGTCCGGGCCCGCAAGCTGGAAGACGCCGAGATCGCGGTGCAGACCGACGCCGCGATCGGCTGCATGGTGGTGGACTGGAGCAAGAAGGGACTTGAGGGCAAGACCTCGGCATTGATCAACCTGATGCGGCGCCGCGGCCTCGACTTCCCGATCATCCTCCTGATCCGCCGCAAGCGGTTCGAGGACCTGCCGGTCGAGGTGCTCGACTTCATCGATGGCTATGTCTTCCTGTCGGAGGAGACGCCGACCTTCATTGCCAAGAATCTGATCAGCCGGCTCAAGCAATATGCCGAGACGCTGAAGACGCCGTTCTTCGGCGCGCTGGTCGACTATGCCGAGGAAGGCAACCAGCTCTGGACCTGCCCGGGCCACAATGGCGGCGTGTTCTACAACCGCAGCCCGATCGGCCGGGTCTTCGTCGAGCATCTCGGCGAATCCGTGTTCCGCGACGACCTCGACAATTCGGTGCTCGATCTCGGCGACCTGCTCACCCACGAGGGGCCGGCGCTGAGGGCACAGAAGGAAGCGGCGCAAATCTTCGGCGCAGAGAAGACCTATTTCGTGCTCAACGGCACCTCGACCTCGAACAAAGTCGCGCTCGGCGCGCTTGTCACCGACGGCGACCTCGTGCTGTTCGATCGCAACAATCATAAGGCCGCCCATCACGGCGCGCTGATGATCGGCGGCGGTATTCCGGTCTATGTCCCGACCATCCGCAACGCCTGGGGCCTGATCGGCCCGATGCGCTGGGACATGCTCGACGAGAAAGCCTTGCGCGAGACGATCCGCAATCATCCGCTGGTCACGGACAAGGACGCCTGGCGCAAGGAGCGGCCATTCCGCGTCGCAGTGGTCGAGCAATGCACCTATGACGGCACCATCCACAATGCCGAGATGATCCTGAAGCGCGTCGGCCATCTCTGCGAATATATCCTGTTCGACGAGGCCTGGGCCGGCTTCATGAAATTCCACCCGCTCTATGCCGGCCGCTTCGCGATGGGCCTCGCCAACCTCCCACCGGAGGCGCCGGGCATCATCGCGACGCAGTCGACCCACAAGCAGCTCGCGAGCTTCTCCCAGGCCTCCCAGATCCACATCAAGGACCGCCACATCCGCGGCCAGAAGCGCCGTGTCGAGCATCGCCGCTTCAACGAAAGCTTTATGCAGCACGCCTCGACCTCGCCATTTTATCCGCTGTTCGCCTCGCTCGACGTCGGCGCGCAGATGATGAAGGGGCGATCGGGCGAAGTGCTGTGGGACGATACGATCCGGCTGGGCATCGAGCTGCGCAAGAAGATCCGCGCGATGCGCCGGGAGTTCGAGGAGAAGGAGCAGAACCCGGATCGCCGCTGGTTCTTCGAGCCCTTCGTCCCCGATCGCGTCGCAATCCCAGACGTCAGCCGCCCCGGCGCTGCGCACAACGTCGCCTGGGAGACGCTGTCAACCGACGAACTCGCGACCAATCCCGCGCTGTGGCAGCTCGGGCCCGACAGCACCTGGCACGGCTTCCCCGGCATGGCCGAGGGCTTTGCCATGACCGATCCGAACAAGCTGACGCTGCTCACCCCCGGCTTCGACCGCGCGACCGGCGCCTATGCCGAGCACGGCATCCCCGCCCCGGTCGTCGCACAGTATCTGCGCGAAAACCGCATCGTGCCGGAGAAGAACGACCTCAACTCCCTGCTCTTCCTGCTTACGCCGGGCGTCGAGGCGAGCAAGGCCGGCACGCTGATCTCCGGGCTCGTCGCCTTCAAGAAGCTGCACGACGACAATGCGCTTTTGGCCGACGCGATCCCGGAATTCTATCAGCGGCGGCAGGCGCGCTATGCCGGCGTGCGGCTGCGCGACCTCTGCGGCGAGATGCACCGCTTCTTCCGTGCCGCCGATGTCAGTGCGCTCCAGGCACGGCAATTCATGCCCGAGCATATGCCTGAGATCGCGATGTCGCCGCGCGATGCCGCGCGCTTCCTGTTCAAGAACGACGTCGACTATTTGCCGATCGAGGCGATCGCCGGTCGCATCGCCACCACGCCCTTCGTGGTCTATCCGCCCGGCATCGCCACCATCGTTCCCGGCGAGCGGCTGACGGAACGGGCCAAGCCCATGGTGGATTATCTCAAGATGTTCGAGACCTGCTTCAATACGTTTCCGGGCTTCGATGTCGAAATCCAGGGCGTCTACAGGGAGGTCGATGCACAGGGCCGCATCGGGCTCTATACTTACGTGGTTGCCGAGTAGGCGCCGATGAACGAAACAGCGATTGCACGCACCGATGACGAGCCGGTCCTGGTCCGGCCGTCACGCGAGGGCGATATCGAGGCGATGCTGGCGATCTACCGCCATCACGTCCGCAATGGCGTGCCGCGCGACGTCGAGGGAACCGGCGCGCCGGAGCCGGACGATCTGCGTGACCGCCGCAAGAATTTGAAGCAGACCCGCCTGCCGCATCTGGTCGCGACCTATCGCGGCGAGGTCGTCGGCTACGCCTATGCGGTGCTGTTCCGCAAGCGACCCGCCTATCGCTACACGGCCAAGCACTCGATTTACGTCCATCACGAGCATCTCGGTCGCGGGGTCGGGCGGCTGCTGCTCCAGGACCTGATCGATGCGTGTGCTGCGGCCGGCTTCCGCCAGATGATCGGCTATATCGATGCCGACAACGCCCCATCGCTGGCGTTGCACGAGAAGTTCGGATTTGCACGCGTCGGCCTGCTCTGCGGCGTTGCCTATCGGCACGGCCGCTGGTCTGATACCGCCATGGTGCAGCGTTCGCTCGGCGCCGGCGTAACCGCGCCGCCATCACTGACGACACCCGGACGTTAAACCCTACGAGGGAAAGTCAGCCGGTCTGACCTGGATGCGGTCGGCATGCAGCGACCAGTGATGCAACGCCTGGTCCTTACAAAACCTCGCCTTCGCCCGCTCCCTGGCTTCGTCCTCGTCGGCGGCATCGATCTCGAGCGCCCCCTGGCAAACCTCGATCTGCCGGCCGTACTGGCCGAGCACGTCCTTCATGAACCTGACGACATAAGTTGACATGGGACCTCCTGCCTGCCCCGGCGGCACTCTAGTCCCATTTAGCCCTGCTGAGGAAAGGAGATTTTGACGCGGATCAAAGTCCGGCGAGGTTCCCGCCGCCCATTCAGGCGGCGGTTCGGCATCACGTCTTGATGTCGAGAAGCGACTCTGTCGTTTCCGAGTAAGCTTGAATAACCTTCGCATTGGCAATGAAGCTGTACTTTGCGGTCGCCAGTTGAACGAATTCACTGGCGAGATCGACGTTCGGCGCTGCGACCAGGCCATCCTGGTTTGCGTAGAGAGCGCTTGGGTCGGATTGTGCGGTATAGCTCGGCGAAACGGTCGACACGGTCGCGATCGTACCGCCCGGCGTCGAGCCGCTCGATTGGTCGACCTGATCGACCCGCAACGGCACATAAGCCGCGGGATAAGCCGAACTGGTGCTCGAACTGCCGGCACCGGCCGATGCGCCTGACGCAGGGAGCGGCCCGGTCGTCCTGACATTGGCGATGTTGCTCGCGGCCACGTTCACGCGCAAGCTTGCAGCAGAAAGTCCGGATGTCGCAATCGAAAATATGCTCATGGGCTCTCATCTACAGGACAAGTCATACGCGTTCATTCACGCCATCGATAAGATGCCCCGCTTTGCATTTTGATCGCGGTAACCAATGATTGGCGCGCAACAGCCTTTCGCGCCCTACCCAGGCGTGACGCCAAAGGCCTGCTTGAAGCGCTCGGCATAAACAGGCCAGACCTCGGGATTGATGATGCGCGGCGGACGCTTGCCGTCGAGCGTCTCCAGCACCTGCTCGGCGGCGATGCGACCCATGTTCTGGCGCGCCTCGGTCGTGACGCCTGCCGTGTGCGGGCTCGCCAGCACGTTGTCGAACTGCAGCAGCGGATGCTCCGTCGGCGGTGGCTCCTTGGACCAGACGTCGAGGCCAGCACCCGCAATACGCTTGTCGCGCAATGCCTGGAGCAGCGCGTCCTCGTCATGAATGAAGCCGCGCGCGGTGGTGATGAAATAGGCATGCGGCTGCATCAGGCCAAATTCACGCACGCCGATCATGTTGCGGCTACCCTTGTTGAGCGGACAGGAGATCGAGACGAAGTCGGCGCGGCGCAGCAGCTCGTCGAGCTCGACCTTCTCGCCGCCCCGCTCGGCCATCACCTCGGCCGTGAGGTAAGGATCGTAGGCCAGCACCTTCATGCCGAGCAGGCCCTTGCAGAGTGCTGCGATGCGGCGGCCGACATTGCCGAGGCCAATGATGCCGACGGTCTTGTGCTCGACCTCGTTGCCGACAAGCTCGTTGCGGTTGACGTTGGGCTCACGGCGCAAGCGACGGTCGGACTGGATGATGCGCTTGGACAAGGTCAGCATCATCGCCAGCGCGTGCTCGGCCACCGAATGCGCGTTGCCGCCGGACTGGTTCACGACCAGCACGCCTGCATCCGTGCAGGCCTCGACATCAACGGGGTCGAAGCCTGCGCCGTTGCTGGAGACCAGCAGCAGGTTCGGCGTGCGCTTCAGGAAGGCGGCGTCGACATGGAAATGCGGCGCCAGCTCGTCGCGGGCGGCGCCGATCTGGTAGACATGGGCCGCGCTCAGGATTGGCGCATAGAAATCCTCGGGGCTCTCGTTCTCGATGCGGTCGAGCCGGACGTCGGGTCGCGCCTTCAGGATGTCGATGTAGATCGGGTTGGCCAGGTATTTAACATAGAAGACGCGCTTGCTGTTGACCGACATCAGGACCCTTCCGGCTCTCTCGCGGAGACCCGCAAGGTCAGCGCGATGCGCGCCCCGTCCATGCGTCCCTCCCGTTTCTCATTATCCCGCTTATGACATGGCGGCGCCGGCCACGGCAGACCGTCTGGCGCAGATCACGGTGCCGGCCCGGACATGTTGACAATCCCGCCCGCTCCGTCAAGTTTCGGCAGACTGCCGCGACGACCAAGACGATGGTCAAGACCAAGAAACCTGCGCGGCTGAAGGGAGAACGCGATGGCGACTGCGGAACAGCAGACCTCGTCCCAGGCGGGAGCGGGGTCCGGCGACAGAAGCTGGCACAGCATCGTCCTGCAGACCCTGAAGCGGAACGAGATCAGCCTCATCCCCTATGTGCCCGACCGCGTGCTGACGCCGCTGATCAAGAATCTTCATGCCGATCCCTTCTTCACGACCTTTGCGACCGCCCGCGAGGAAGAGGCCGTCGGCATCGTCTCGGGCGCCTGGATGGGCGGGCGGCGCGGCGCGGTGCTGATGCAGACCTCGGGCTTTGCGACGCTGGCCAACACGCTCGCCTCGCTCGCGGTGCCCTACCAGATTCCGCTGATCATGTTCGTGTCCGAGCGCGGCACGCTCGGCGAGTTCAATTACGGCCAGTCGCTGGTCTGCCGCACCATGCGCCCGGTGCTGGATTCGCTCGCGCTGGAGCACCACACCATCACCCGGCTCGACGAGCTCGAATTCATCGCGGACCGCTCGATCAAGCAAGCCGTCACCACGCAAGCGCCGGTGGCGCTGATCCTCAACCCGCTGCTCACCGGCGGCAAGACCTTCGACAAGTGAGATCAGCAATGAATGCCCGCAACACCAAGGTGATGAACCGGTTCGATGTGACGTCGCGCCTGATCGCAAAACTGAAGCACGAGGAAGCGGTGGTCGGCGGCATCGGCAACACCAACTTCGACCTCTGGGCCGCCGGCCATCGCCCGCAGAATTTTTACATGCTCGGCAGCATGGGCCTCGCTTTCCCGATCGCGCTTGGCGTGGCGCTGGCGCAGCCCGACCGGCGCGTCTTCGCGCTTGAAGGCGACGGCTCGTTGCTGATGCAGCTCGGCGCGCTCTCGACCATCGCAGCGCTTAAGCCGAAGAACCTGATCATGATCGTGATGGACAACGGCATCTACCAGATCACCGGCGCGCAGCCGACGCCGGCCGCAGGTGTCGCCGATCTCGTCGCGATCGCCTTGGGCTCGGGTCTCGCCAACAGTGCCTGGGCGGTGGACGAGGAGGATTTCGAGCGGCTGGTCGACGCGGCGATGTCGGTCGACGAGCCCAGCCTGATCGCCCTGCGCATCGACGACAAGCCCGGCGTCGGCACCACCCGCAGAGATCCCGTGCAGATCCGCGAGCGCTTCATGCACGGCCTCGGCGTCCGCGAGCCGCTCTAACGTCCAATCATTGACGACAAGGACCCGCGGAGCGTCGCTCCGCGGGTCCCGATATTCCAACCGCTTTCCTATGCGCCGATCAGTCGATGATCTTGACAACCCGGCGCGTGCGCGGCTCGACGATCACGCGGCGATCGTTGACGACCGCATAGCGATACTCGGTGTAGTTCGGCACGGGGCGCAGCACCACGGTCGGGGGCAGCGGCTCGCCGACGACGACGCGCTCGTGGATCACGACGGAATTATCGCGCGGGATGCCGCCGAGGATCGCATTCGGAATTTCCAGGCCCGCGCCGACCGCCGCACCCACGGTGCCGCCGACCATCGCCCCGACCGGACCGCCGATGTCGCCGCCCGCGCGTGCGCCGTTCCTGGCGCCCTCTTCGGTCGTCGACTGGGCAAAGGCTGCACTCGACGCCAGCAGCGCCGCGGCAGCCAACGAAATCGCAAGACGGGTCTTCATGTCCACACTCTCCAGTGTTCGTTGATGCGACTTCAACCGCGGGGCTAGAACATTGTTCCAGTTCCGCCGCGACGAAAGTCGCATCACATCCGGAGAGTGTTACCGCGTAACCGTTCAGGCCGCGGCGATCTCATGGCCCGCCATCAGTTCCAGCGCCCGCACCATCGCCGAATGATCCCAGCCCTTGCCGCCATGCGCGGTGCAGGACGAGAACAATTGCTGCGCCACCGCCGTGCTCGGCAGGGACAGGCCGAGCGCGCGGGCACCTTCGAGCGCGAGATTGAGATCCTTCTGGTGCAGCTCGATGCGGAAGCCCGGAACGAAATTGCGCTTCACCATGCGCTCGCCATGCACCTCGAGAATCCGCGACGAGGCAAAGCCGCCCATCAGCGCCTTGCGCACCAGCGCGGGGTCGGCGCCGGCCTTGGACGCGAACAGCAGCGCCTCGCTCACCGCCTCGATCGTCAGCGCCACGATGATCTGGTTCGCGACTTTCGTCGTCTGACCATCGCCATTGGCGCCGACATGCGTGACGTTCTTGCCCATCTTGTCGAAGATCGGCTTCATGGTGTTGAAGGCCCGCTCGGGGCCACCGACCATGATGGTGAGGCTCGCCGCCTTGGCGCCGACCTCGCCGCCCGACACCGGCGCATCGAGATAATCCGCGCCAAGCGCCTCGATCTTCTTCGCGAATTCCTTGGTCGCCAGCGGCGAGATCGAGCTCATGTCGACCACGATCTTGCCCTTGGAGATGCCGCCGGCGACGCCGTCTTTGTCGAACAGCACGGCCTCCACATGCGGCGTATCCGGCACCATGATGATGATGGCATCCGCCTCCTCCGCCACTTCCTTCGCCGACTTGCAGGCGACGCCGCCCGCCACGACCAGCTCCGGCGCGACCGGCGCGACGTCATGCAGGAGAACGCGATGGCCCGCGGCCAGAAGATGGCCGGCCATCGGCCGTCCCATGGTGCCAAGTCCGATGAAGCCGATGTCGATCATGGTTTGATTCTTCTCTCAGTTGTACCGTCAAATTCATCCACGAGCTCGGTGCACCTCTCCCGCCTGCGGGAGAGGTCGGCGCGAAGCGCCGGGTGAGGGCTCTATCCGCCCGGGGATTTTCACCGCATCTCGCGAAACCCCACCGCGGAGACACCCTCACCCCAGCCCTCTCCCGCAAGCGGGAGAGGGAGCGCACTGTCACCGCGGCCAAAACTGGCCCGGAACTGTCACGTCTCGAAAGTCTGCGCGGCGTGCCAGGACAGGCCTTCCAGCGTCGTGGTGCGCGGCTTGTATTCGCAGCCGATCCAGCCGCGATAGCCGATCGCGTCGAGATGGCGGAACAGGAAGGGATAGTTGATCTCGCCGGTGCCGGGCTCGTTGCGGCCGGGATTGTCGGCGAGCTGGACATGGGCGATCTGCGGCAGATATTCCTGCATGGTGCGGGCGAGATCGCCCTCCATGATCTGCATGTGATAGATGTCGTACTGGATGAACAGATTGTTCGACCGCACCTCGGAGATCAGCTGCACCGCCTGCTCGGTGCCGTTGAGGGAGAAGCCGGGGATGTCGAGCGTGTTGATCGGCTCGACCAGCAGCTTGATGTTTTCACGTGCCAGCGTCGAAGCCGCAAAGCGCAGGTTTCCGACCAGCGTCTCCTGCAGCTCGCGCGGATCGGCATCTACAGGCGCGATACCGACGAGGCAGTTGAGCTGGTCGCAATCAAGCGCCTTGGCATAATCGATCGCGCGGAACACGCCGTCGCGGAATTCGGCGGTGCGATCCGGCATGATCGCGATGCCGCGCTCGCCGCCGGCCCAGTTTCCGGCAGGCAGATTGTGCAGCACCTGGGTCAACCCGTGGGCCTCGAGCTGCTCGCGCAAAAGCGCCTTGTCGAAATCATAGGGGAAGAGATATTCCACCCCGGCAAAGCCCGCCGCCTTCGCAGCAGCGAAGCGGTCGATGAACGGCATCTCGTTGAAGAGCATGGTGAGGTTGGCGGCGAATTTAGGCAAGACTGTCCCCTATTCTGCTGGCTGCAACACGCCGGGTCGCTTAGCGCCGACCTCGTCGAGCGGCAGGTCCAGCACCTCTTCGAATTCGACGATGTTGTCGATCTCGGTGCCCATCGCGATGTTGGTGACGCGCTCGAGGATGAATTCAACCACCACGGGCACGCGGTGCTTTTTCATCAATTCCCGCGCGGTCGCGAACGCCGCCTGCGTGTCCTTGGGATCGGTGACGCGGATCGCCTTGCAGCCAAGCCCCTCGGCGACCGCGACATGATCCACGCCGTAGCCATTGAGCTCCGGCGCGTTGACGTTCTCGAACGAGAGCTGGACGTGATAGTCCATGTCGAAGCCGCGCTGCGCCTGGCGGATCAGACCGAGATAGGAATTGTTCACGACGACGTGGATGTAGGGCAGATTGAACTGCGCCCCGACCGCGAGCTCCTCGATCAAGAACTGGAAATCGTAATCGCCTGATAGCGCGACGATGTCGCGATCCGGGCACGCCGCACGCACGCCCAGCGCCGCCGGCAGAGTCCATCCGAGCGGCCCCGCCTGCCCTGCATTGATCCAGTTGCGCGGCTTGTAAACGCCGAGGAACTGTGCGCCTGCGATCTGCGACAGGCCGATCACCGTGACATAGGTGGTGTCACGGCCGAACGCCTTGTTCATTTCCTCGTAGACGCGCTGCGGCTTGATCGGGACGTTGTCGAAATGGCTCTTGCGCAGCATGGTCCTCTTGCGGTCACGACAGGCCGCGGGCCACGCCTGGCGCTCGCGGAGCCTGCCGGAACGTCGCCACTCCCTGGCGACGGAGACGAAGAGCTCGAGCGCAGCTTTCGCGTCCGAGACGATGCCGAGATCGGGATTGAACACGCGCCCGATCTGGGTCGGCTCGATGTCGACATGCACGAAGGTGCGGCCCTTGGTGTAGGTCTCGACCGAGCCGGTGTGACGGTTGGCCCAGCGATTGCCGATGCCGAGCACGAAATCGGATTCCAGCAGCGTGGCGTTGCCGTAGCGGTGACTGGTCTGAAGGCCAACCATGCCGGCCATCAACACGTGATCGTCGGGGATCGCGCCCCACCCCATCAGCGTCGGAACCACAGGCACATTCGCGATCTCGGCGAATTCGACCAGCAGATCCGAGGCATCGGCATTGATGATGCCGCCGCCCGCCACGATCAGCGGCCGCTCGGCGGCGTTGAGCATCTCCAGCGCCTTCTCGACCTGCTTGCGCGTCGCGGTCGGCTTGTAGACCGGCAGCGGCTCGTAGGTCTCGTCGTCGAACTCGATCTCGGCGAGCTGCACGTCGAGCGGCATGTCGATCAGCACCGGCCCCGGCCGGCCCGAGCGCATCACATGAAACGCCTGGCTGAACACGCGCGGCACCAGCGCCGGCTCGCGCACGGTCACCGCCCATTTGGTCACGGGCTTTGCGATCGACTCGATGTCGACGGCCTGGAAATCCTCCTTGTAGAGCCGTGCGCGCGGCGCCTGGCCGGTGATGCAGAGGATCGGAATGGAATCGGCGATTGCCGAATAGAGCCCGGTGATCATGTCGGTGCCGGCCGGCCCCGAGGTGCCGATGCAGACGCCGATATTGCCGGCCTTGGCCCGGGTATAGCCCTCCGCCATGTGGGAGGCGCCCTCGACATGGCGCGCGAGGATGTGGCGGATCGAGCCGCGCTTCTTCAGCGCCGAATAAAGCGGATTGATCGCGGCTCCGGGAACGCCGAAGGCAGTCGAGATGCCTTCCTTCTCCAGGATGCGCACGGCTGCATCGATAGCTCGCATCTTCGCCATATCGGACCTCGCTTGGTTTAAGTCAGCGAGCGAGATCATCAGGTGCGCAGGATGCGATCTCAACGAGATCGATTTTATTTTCCACGATGCGGCAGCCGCGGAAAAATCGAGGTGATCTCAAGCAGTTAGATTGATAAATGCGTGAAAGCCGCTCACTCGAACAACGGCGCGAGCTCCATTTGTGGCACCAACACCAGCCCCTTGTCGGTGATGCGAATTTCCGGAATGACCGATAGCGGAATCAGATTGAAGCCCATGTAGGGGATGGTGCAGCCGGCCTCGGCCCACTCCTGCTTCAGCACCTTGACCTCTTCGGCCACTTCGGTGACGCGCTTGTCCGACAAGAGCCCTGCGATCGGCAGCGGGACGAACGCCCTCACCTTGCCGTCGGCGACGACGCAGACGCCGCCTTGCTGCGTCTTGATGGCCGCAATCGCCACCTGCATGTCGTCCTCGTTAGTGCCCGCGACGATGATGTTGTGGCTGTCGTGGCCGACGCTGGAGGCGACCGCGCCGCGCTTCAGGCCAAAATCCTTCAAAAGGCCATAAGCGACGTTGCCGGCCGATTTGCCGTGGCGCTCAACGACGGTGACGAAGCACAGACCGTAACGCGCAAACAGCGATGGCCAGTCCTTGGCCGGCTCGATCGCGACCTTCTCGTGGATCAGCGTGATGCCGGGCAGCGCTGTCTTGATCGCGTTGACGGTACAGGCCTTTGCCGGAAGCTCCGGCGTCAGCTTGAGCTTCTCCGGCAGTTTTACCGTGACATAGGCCGCGTCAGGATATTGATAGCGCAGCGACAGCGCCTGATCGAGCCTCGGCGTGATCTTGCGGTTCTCGACGACCAACTCGCCGCCATACCAGGTCGATTGCGGCTTGAGCTGATCGTCCATCAGCACGAGATCAGCGCGGCGGCCGCCGCCGAGGCCACCGATATCGCCTTCCATGCCGAACCGCGTGGCACCGTGCAACGAACCCATCGACCAGGCCTGCTCCGGCGACATCCCCGCCTTGACCGCTTCGCGCACCACCCAGTCGAGGCCGAACAGCAGCAAATCATCGGCATCGCGATCGTCCGTGCACACCGCCGTGCGTTTGTGCGAAGCGCCAAGCTCGGTGATCGTCCGGATCGCCTGCGGCAGCGAATGCCACGGCGTGGTCGGTGGGCCGCCCCGCAAGAACACCCAGACGCCGGCGTCCAGCAGATCGTCGGCGATGTCGCGGTCGATCGCCTCATGGGTGTCGGTGACGCCGCTCGCCGCATAGGCTGCGACGAATTCGCGGCCATAGACATGCCCGGACACCGGGCGCCCGCGTTTCAAGGCCGCAGCGAGAATGGCATGGCTGCGCTCGTCGCCCATCGTGACAGGCACAAAGTCCATCTTCTCGCCGAGCCCGACGGCTTCGGGCCAGCGGTCGAACAGGCCGGCGATCTTGTCGGGCGTGAGATCGCCGCCGGCAGTCTCAAGCTCGGCCGAAGTCGCCGGCACAGTGCTCGGAACCGTCAGAAAGATCGACAGCGGCGCCTCGCGCGCGTCCTCCAGCATCGCCTCGACGCCGGCGACATCCATGACGTTGCCGATCTCGTGGCTGTCGCAGAAGATCGTGGTGGTGCCGTTCAGCAGCGCAGCCTCGGCGTAGGCGCATGCCGTCACCATCGAGGATTCGATGTGGATGTGCGGATCAACCAGCCCCGGCGCGATGATGCCGCCGGCGGCGTCATATACCGGCACATCGTTCCATGCCTTCTTCGCCGTGCCGGCCGGCTTCACCGCTGCAATGCGGCCGCCAGTGATCCAGACCTCCCGCCCCGGGTGGATTCGCTCCGAATAGGTCGAGAGCACCCGCGCACCCGATATGACGAGGTCGGGCGCGACGCGCGCGGAGGCGACATCGGCGAGCCGGCGCGTCATCGCATCCAGCGGCGCGACGGCAAAACGGGTGAGTTTGGACATCAGGACCCTCGCATAGCCTTACGGTCCAGCGATGGTTACGCCCCGCGCCGAACCGGGCAAGCTCAAATATAAAGGCACGCCCTGCTTACGCCTTAGGCGTCGAACCGCCTGCGGCCCCCGACCTGGCAGGCCTGCGCCGGTTCCGCGTTTTCGGCGGCGGTGCGGCAGCGGGCTTGACCCGAATCCGCATCGAGCGGCCCTTCGGCTCATCGATCTCGAACGAATTCGTCTTTCGCACGAGGTCACTCAGCTTGCGGAAGCCAAAGGTCCTCGGATCGAAATCGGAAGCCAGATTGGCGAGCTGCCGGCCGACTTCTCCGAGCGTGACCCAGCCGTCCTCGCTCTCCATCTGGGTGATGACCTTCTTGATGATGGGGGTCGCGGCATCGTGCGGCTGAAGCGATGTTGATCGTAACGCGGCGTCCTGGGTGTTCGCCGGGGCTGCAAGCAGGTTCTCCGTGTAAACGAACCGTCGGCAGGCCTGACGGAAGCTTTCCGGTGTCTTGTGTTCGCCGAAGCCAAAAACATCGACGCCCTGTTCCCGGATGCGGGCGGCGAGCCTGGTGAAGTCGCTATCGGACGACACCAGGCAGAAGCCATCGAACCGGCCGCTGTGAAGCAGATCCATTGCGTCGATGACGAGCGTTATGTCCGACGCATTCTTTCCCGTCGTATAGGCGAATTGCTGCTGCGGGATGATGGCGTGTTTCGACAGGATATCGGCCCAGGCCCTGGATCGCGCATTGGAGAAATCCCCGTAGATGCGGCGAACACTGGCTTCGCCGATCTTGGCAATCTCCTCGAACAGACCATCGGCGATCTTCGCGGAGGCATTGTCGGCATCGATCAGAACGGCGAGACGGGGCGAACGGAGCTCAGACGGCATGACATTCCCCAAAAAGGACGCGACAACGGTGAATGGATATACCGATGTCGAGGCTCTTGCCGCCAGAGCTGATTTCCTTTTTGGGCGCGATGGAGCGCAAACCTGGCTCAGCCCGGGTTCACGCCCCCAAGCGCAGCTGTCAACTCCGCAGCGACCTCGCGTACCACGCGGCCGATCTCCGGCAAGCGGGCATCGGTGACGCGGCTGGTCAGGCCCGAGACGGAGATCGCGGCCAGCGGCTCGGCAAGCGCGTTATAGACGACGGCAGCGACGCAGCGCAGGCCCGCCTCGGCCTCTTCGTCGTCCACCGCAAAACCCTGCTTTCGGATCGTCGCGAGTTCCTTGAACAGGTCGCTCGGCCGCACGATGGATTTTTCCGTCAGCCTAGGCATGCCGTGATGGCGGATGACGGCGCCGACATCCTCGTCGGAATAGGTCGCAAGCACGGCCTTGCCGACGCCTGAGGTTACCATGGCGACGCGGCCGCCGACCTTGGTCAGCGAGCGCATGATCTCGCGGCTCTCCATGCGGGTCAGCACGATGATGAATTCGTCGTCGACGACCGCAAGATTGGCGGTCTCGCGCGTGAGATCGCGCAGCTTGCGCAAATAAGGAATCGCCTGCGCCGTGAAATTGCGCCGCCGCGCAAAGCTGGCGCCCACCGTAAAACTGCGCACGCCAACATGCCATTTGGATTCGGCGCGGTCGAACTGCACGAAGCGGCGGCTTTCCAGCGTCGCCAGCAGGCGGTGCACGGTCGAGGCCGACAGGCCGGTGCGGACGGCGAGATCGCTGAGGCGATAGCCCTTGTCGTCCTCGGCCAGCGTCTCGATGATCGACAGCGCGCGGTCGACCGACTGCACGCCGCCGTCACGATCGGCCTCCGATGCCGATCGTGCTTCGAGCGATTTACGCCTGATCACGTTCTTGCCCATCGCGACCTGCCGCTTTGGCTGGCGTCATCCCGGGGCGCGCGTGAGCGCGAACTTTGGTGCGCAATTGCGCACCGGAGAATCTCGAGATCCCGGGTTCGACGCTTCGCGCCGCCCCGGGATGACAGGAGAGTTTACGCTCAGAGCAGGCCCGCGCCGCGCGCCCACTTGTACTTGGCGCCGAGCACCTCGACCGGCAGCTCGGTCGAATAGGCATAGGCCGGGATGCCGTTCTGGTAGAGATATTCGGCGGCTTCCTCGACCTCGACGTCGCCGGCGAGCGAGGCCACGATCGGCTTCACGAAGCCCTTGGCCTCCATCTCCTTCTTCACCTCGACCATGTTGCGGGCGAACACCATCGGCGGCGTGACGATGGTGTGCCAGTAGCCGAGGATCAGCGAGTGGATGCGCTCGTCCGTCAAACCGAGCTTCACCGTGTTGACGTAGGTGATCGGCGGCTCGCCGCCAGTGATATCCACAGGATTTCCGGCCGCGCCGAACGGCGGGATGAACTTGCGGAAGGCCGCATCCAGATCCGGCGGCATCGACATCAGCGACAGGCCGTTGTCGACGCAGGAGTCCGACAGCAGCACGCCCGAGCCACCCGCACCGGTGATGATCAGCACGTTCTCACCCTTCGGCGTCGGCAGCACCGGCACGCCGCGGGCGAATTCCAGCAGCTGACGCAAGCTGCGGGCGCGGATCACGCCGGACTGCGCCAGCACGTCCTCGTAGATCTTGTCGTTACCAGCGAGCGCGCCGGTGTGCGACGAAGCCGCCTTCGCGCCGGCCGAGGTGCGGCCGGCCTTGAGCACGATCACCGGCTTCTTCTTGGAGACGCGCTTGGCGGCTTCGGCAAAAGCGCGACCGTCCTTGAGGTCTTCGCAGTGCTGCGCGATCAGGTTCGTGTTCGGATCCTGCTCGAAGAAGGCAAGCAGATCGTCTTCGTCGATGTCGGACTTGTTGCCGAGGCCGACGATCGCCGACACACCCATTTTCGCCGAGCGCGAAAAACCGATGATGGCCATGCCGATACCGCCCGACTGCGACGACAGAGCCGCGTGGCCCTTGACGTCATAGGCGGTGCAGAAGGTCGCGCAGAGATTGGCGGGCGTATAATAGAAGCCGTAGATGTTCGGCCCCATCAGGCGGATGTCATACTTCTTGCCGACTTCGACGATCTCGGCCTGCAGCTCCGGCGCGCCGGCTTCGGCGAAGCCAGACGGGATCAGCACCGCGCCCGGGATCTTCTTCTCGCCGCATTCGGTGAGTGCCGCGGCCACAAACTTCGCGGGGATCGCAAACACCGCGGTGTCGATGACGCCCGGCACGTCCTTGACGCTCTTGTACGCCTTGTAGCCGAGGATCTCGGGGGCCTTGGGATGGATCGGGTAGATCTCGCCTTTGTAGCCGCCATTGATGAGGTTCTTCATCACGGAGTTGCCGATCTTGCCATCCTCCGCGGAGGCGCCGACCACGGCGACCGCCTTCGGCTGCATGATGCGGCTCATTGCCGCGACGATCTCGTCGGTCGGGCGCGGCTTCGGCTTGGGCTTGTAGGCGAAGTCGACGACGACGCGCACGTCGGCTGCAATGGCGTCCTTTGCGGTGGCGAAGACAGGATTGAGGTCGAGCTCGACCATCTCAGGGAAATCAGTGACGAGCTGCGAGACCTTGACGATGACGTCGGCGAGCGCCGTGCGGTTCACCGGCTCGCCGCCGCGAACGCCCTTCAGAATCTCGTGCGCCTGGATGCCGTCGAGCATCGAGAGCGCGTCTTCCCTGGTCGCGGGCGCGAGGCGGAAGGTGATGTCCTTCAGCACTTCGACAAGCACGCCGCCGAGGCCGAAAGCGACCAGCTTGCCAAACGAGCCGTCGGTGATCGAGCCGACGATGACTTCGGTGCCGCCGGCCAGCATCTGCTGCACCTGGATGCCCTCGATCTTGGCATCGGCCTTGTACTTCTTGGCGTTGCCGAGAATGGTCTCGTAGGCCTTCTCGGCATCCTGTGCCGTCTTGACGCCGACGATGACGCCGCCGGCCTCGGTCTTGTGGAGAATGTCCGGCGAGACGATTTTCATCACCACCGGAAAGCCCATCGCGGACGCCATCTTGCCGGCCTCGCCGGCCGACTTCGCCACGCCCTCTTTCGGCACCGGAATGCCGTAGGCGTCGCAGACCACCTTGCCTTCCGGGGCGGTCAGGCTGGTGCGGTTGTCGGCCTTGACCTGGTCAAGGACCTTGCGGACGACGTCTTTGGAATTGGACATAGGCTTCTCCCTTGACCTTCAGTTCTTGCTTTGCAAAGCGCGCGTGATGCGCCTGCCCGTGATACTTGCCATCGCTGCGCTTTGTTCCGCGCTGCGGAACGGAGCGGCGAAATGCCCTTGATTACTCCGTCAGCTTGGATCAAAAATGGCTAGCGATGGCATTTGGTATGCCAGAAGCCAACTTGTCAAGTCAGAGCGCCACTTAGAACGCCGCAAAAAATAGCCAGCTTGACATTCTGGCATGTGGTATGCCAAAAACTTTCCAGCAATATTCCTGTAAAAGACGACTCCCACTGGAGGAGAATCGTCGTGTCACTGCGGAAACCAACCAAGGCGTTGCCGAACATGGCCGAGGCAGACATCGCAATCGTTCGTATTGCCCCGGAGAGCAGCTTCAAGAACAAGGCGTATGACGCCTTGAAGGAAGCCATCCTCAAGATGGACATCTACTCGACGCCCGAGCCGGTGATGCTCGACGAGCGCGCGTTGTCGGAACGCCTGGGTGTCAGCCGCACGCCGATCCGCGAAGCGATCGCGATGCTCGAGCAGGACGGTTTCGTGAAGACCGTGCCGCGCCGTGGCATCATGGTGGTGCGCCGGACCAAGAGCGAGATCGTCGACATGATCCGCGCCTGGGCGGCGCTGGAGAGCATGGCGGCGCGCCTCATCACCACCACCGCGCGCAAGAAAGACATCTCGGCGCTGCGCGACTTCTTCAAGGATTTCGGCAAGGACCGCCTGCCCGAGGATCACGTCGAAGAATACTCGCGCGCCAACATCGCCTTCCACCAGGCGCTGATCTCGTTGTCGGAATCGCCGGTGCTGGTCGATCTCACCAACGATCTTCTGTTGCACGTGCGCGGCTATCGCCAGCTGACGATCGGACGCAAGGACCGCACCGCGACGTCGCTGCCCGAGCATCTCGGCATGATCGAAGCGCTCGAGGCACGCGACACCGAGCTCGCCGAGAAGCGCGCCCGCGACCACACCCTTGGCCTTGCCGCTTACGTCGAAGCGCACGGCCAGGAACTCTTCACCTAGCAACCTTCACCAGAAGGGCGAAGCACTCGCCCCCCAAAGCCTAAACGGCATCTTGAGACCAGGGAGACAAGGCCCATGCTGAACACCGCGACCAAGTCCGAAGCACCGGGCACCGAGCAGGAACTGACGGATGGCTTCCATCTCGTCATCGACGCGCTCAAGCTGAACGGCATCAACACCATCTATAATGTGCCGGGCATCCCGATCACGGATTTGGGCCGCATGGCGCAGGCCGAAGGCATTCGCGTGATCTCCTTCCGCCACGAGCAGAACGCCGGTTACGCCGCAGGCATCGCCGGCTATCTGACCAAGAAGCCCGGCGTCTGCCTCACGGTGTCCGCGCCCGGCTTCCTCAACGGCCTCACTGCGCTCGCGCACGCCACCACCAACTGCTACCCGATGATCCTGGTCTCGGGCTCCTCCGAGCGCGAGATCGTCGATCTCCAGCAGGGCGACTACGAAGAGATGGACCAGCTTGCGATCGCCAAGCCGCTGTGCAAGGCGGCCTATCGCGTGCTGCACGCCCAGGACATCGGCATCGGCTTCGCCCGCGCCATCCGCGCCGCAGTCTCGGGCCGTCCGGGCGGCGTCTATCTCGACCTGCCGGCAAAGCTGTTCGGCCAGGTGATGAACGCCGAGGCCGGCCAGAAGTCGCTGGTCAAGGTGATCGACGCAGCTCCGGCGCAGATCCCCTCGCCCGCTTCGGTCAAGCGCGCGCTCGACGTGCTCAAGGCCGCAAAGCGTCCGCTCATCATCCTCGGCAAGGGCGCGGCCTATGCACAGGCCGATGAAGAGATCAAAAACTTCGTCGAAAAGAGCGGCGTGCCGTTCCTGCCGATGAGCATGGCCAAGGGCCTGCTCCCCGACACGCATCCGCAGTGCGCCGGTGCGGCGCGTTCGACGGTGCTGAAGGATTCCGACGTCGTCATGCTGATCGGCGCGCGGCTGAACTGGCTGCTCTCGCACGGCAAGGGCAAGAGCTGGGGCGAATCCCCGAAGAAGTTCATCCAGGTCGACATCGAGCCAAGGGAAATGGACTCCAACGTCGAGATCGTCGCGCCCGTCGTCGGCGACATCGGCTCGGTCGTCTCCGCCTTCAATCAGGCGATGGGAGCGGGCTGGACTGCTCCGCCGGCGGAATGGACCAAGGCCATCGTGTCCAAGCGCGATGAGAACGTCGCCAAGATGGCGCCGAAGCTCATGAACAACAAGTCGCCGATGGATTATCACGGCGCGCTTGGCGTGCTGAAGAACGTCATCAAGGATCACCCCGAGGCGATCCTCGTCAATGAAGGCGCCAACACCCTCGACCTCGCCCGCGGCGTCATCGACATGTACCGCCCACGCAAGCGTCTCGACGTCGGCACCTGGGGCGTGATGGGCATCGGCATGGGCCAGGCGATTGCGGCTGCGCTCGAGACCGGTCACCCCGTGCTCGCGGTGGAAGGCGACAGCGCGTTCGGCTTCTCCGGCATGGAGGTCGAGACCATCTGCCGCTACAACCTTCCGATCTGCGTCGTCATCTTCAACAATGACGGCATCTATCGCGGCACCGACGTCAACAGCGTCAACGCCGACCCGGCGACGACGGTGTTCGTCAAGGGCGCGCGCTACGACAAGATGATGGAAGCCTTCGGCGGCGTCGGCGTGAACGCCACCTCGCCCGACGAGCTCAAGCGCGCCGTCAACGAGGCGATGGCTTCACGCAAGCCGACGCTCATCAACGCGGTGATCGATCCGGCCGCGGGCTCGGAGAGCGGCCGCATCGGCAACCTCAATCCGCAGAGCGTTCTGCAGAAGAAAAAGTAAGTCCTCCCCTTCAACCCTTTATTCCCTGTGGTAGCAGGGGCAGACACAGAGTACGGAGCAACACAATGACCAAGGCGCTCGAGGGCGTTCGCATTCTCGATTTCACCCACGTCCAGTCCGGACCGACCTGCACGCAGCTGCTCGCATGGTTCGGCGCCGACGTGATCAAGGTGGAACGCCCGGGCGTGGGTGACATCACCCGCGGCCAGCTGCAGGACATCCCGAACGTGGACAGCCTGTATTTCACCATGCTGAACCACAACAAGCGCTCGATCACGCTCGACACCAAGAACCCCAAGGGCAAGGAAGTCCTCACCGAGTTGATCAAGAAGTGCGACGTGCTGGTCGAGAACTTCGGCCCCGGCGTGCTCGACCGCATGGGCTTTCCCTGGGAGAAGATCCAGGCGATCAACCCGAAGATGATCGTCGCCTCGATCAAGGGTTTTGGTCCCGGACCGTATGAAGACTGCAAGGTTTATGAGAACGTCGCGCAGTGCACCGGCGGCGCCGCTTCCACCACCGGCTTCCGTGATGGACTTCCGCTCGTCACCGGCGCGCAGATCGGCGACAGCGGCACCGGCCTGCATCTCGCGCTCGGCATCGTCACCGCGCTCTATCACCGCACCCATTCGGGCAAGGGCCAGCGCGTCACCGCTGCGATGCAGGACGGCGTGCTCAACCTTGCGCGCGTCAAGCTGCGCGACCAGCAGCGCCTCGCCCACGGCCCCTTGAAGGAATACAGCCAGTTCGGCGAAGGCATTCCGTTCGGCGATGCGGTGCCGCGTGCCGGCAACGATTCCGGCGGTGGCCAGCCCGGCCGCATCCTGAAGTGCAAGGGTTTTGAGACCGATCCCAACGCCTACATCTACTTCATCACCCAGGCCCCGGTCTGGGAGAAGATCTGCGACGTGATCGGCGAGCCCACCTGGAAGACCGATCCGAACTACGCCAAACCGGCGGCCCGCCTGCCGCGGCTGAACGAGATCTTCGCCCGCATCGAGCGGTGGACGATGACGAAGACCAAGTTCGAGGCGATGGAAATCCTCAACAAGGACGACATCCCCTGCGGCCCGATCCTGTCGATGAAGGAGATCGCGGAAGACCAGTCGCTGCGCGCCACCGGCACGGTGGTCGAGGTCGATCACCCCACCCGCGGCAAGTACATTTCAGTCGGCAACCCGATCAAGCTGTCGGACTCCCCGAGCGACGTGGAGCGCTCCCCGCTGCTCGGCGAGCACACCGACGAGATCCTGCGCTCGGTGCTCGGCTTCAGCGATCACCAGGTCGCCGAGATCCACAAGTCCGGCGCGCTCGACCCGCCGCAGAAGCAGGCCGCTGAATAAGCGAAAGCACAACGCGTGAGACGAAAGGGCCGCCCATCGAGGCGGCCCTTTTTGCGTTAGAGAGGCCGTGCGGTCGCAGACCAAAACCAAAACTGAAAAACAACCCCATGCACAGTAGCCAACCCCTTGGCCAACAAGCAATTTCGTATTTTTAGAAAAATATTTGACACGTCGGGCAAAACAGGGGCAAAGTCTGATCATCCGAGATGGTGTTGCCCCCTCGCCCTCACGCGATGGTGCCGAATTAACTAGACCCGGCAGGAACAGACAGAATAGCGCCAAGTTGTTCCCGCACCGGTGGGTCTGCGCAATCGCGCACCGCCGACGACAGGGTCGATCACCACCGACCGTGAGCGGGAAACGCCTGATCCGGCGCCTTTCGAGATCGCACCCGTCCAGCCAGCCACATCGAGGTCAAAAATGATGAAAGATCCCCCCGCGTCCAGGGCCCTGCGCGACGCCAACAGGGCATTCAAGCCGGTCGAAATCAAGAAGGAGATAAGCGACTACGCGAAGACGCAACAATCCCTTCACGAAAATCGCGAGCGCCTGAAGGCAGAGCGACTGGCCCGAGAGGCCAGAGAGCGAACTCACCGCGAATGAGGCAATGCTGATGCCGCATTATTATTTCGACATCAGGGACGGACAAGCACTCCCCGTCGATGAAGAGGGCCGGACCCTGGCGAACCAGAGAGCCTCTAAAGCATCGACAGTACGACGATCCCGTCCTCAAGCTCCCCTGATGCCAGACGCTCCCGCGCAATGCGCTCGAACTCGGTCCGGTACTTCTGGAGATAGCTGAAAGCCTGTTTCTGGGTCTGAAAATTGGTCGCAAGCCGGCACATCTGTCGGCCGGCGCCGAGCGCGAGAAAAAAGGTGATTGTGCCGCCGCCGTCCGGCTTAACTCTCGGCACGATCCGCACTCTCAGGCATGTGACCGGCCCCTCTCCAGATTTTCGTCGGCAGCGTCGAAGTCGCCTATTGCGGCAGCTTCCTCGCGCGCTTCTTCGGCGCGGGGGCCGGCAGCGCCGCGCGAAGCGTGGCGTCAGCCGCTTCCTTGGCCTCGCGCAGCTCGCGAAGTCTCACCATGTTCTTGCGAATGTCGATGGACTGCTTTTCGGCATCCGCCATCGCCCGCGCGCCTTCTTCAGCGGCGAGGCGCTGACGGCCCAAACGCGCGATGCCTTCGGGTGTCGGTTCTGCCGATTTCTTGGCGCTCATCCCTCACCCTGTTCTGGAACGGACAAAACCCGCTCAATCCAGGGATCGAGCGGGTCGCATGGCCGTTTCAGTACATCCGTGAAACGGCACTATAGAGGTCAAGCCAGCGAGAGATTCTCAGCGCTGACCTTGCCCCGCATCTTGTCGGTCTTGGCCTCGAAGTTCACCTTCTGGCCCTCGGCGAGACCTGCAAGACCTGCCCGCTCGACCGCGCTGATGTGAACGAACACATCGTTGCCGCCGTCGTCGGGCTGAATGAATCCAAAGCCTTTCTGGCCATTAAACCACTTTACTGTACCTGTTGCCATTTCTCTTCTCCAAAGCGCACAAACGCGCATTCCGCGTGACGCTCACGCAGGACCGATTCAATTCGTCGATGTCTATGGAAAAGGAGCCCGCGGGCACATTCAACAAGGCACAGCGGCTGAACGAACAGCTCCAAGGTATACCTCACCATCGACATTAGCAAGGCTTCAGCCGGATTTAATGGCGCCCGGGGCATCCTCGGAACCTTCGCGGGTTTGAGGACTCAACCCTTGAGGTCGGCCAGCGCAAGGCGGACGAGCCTTCGCGAGCCTCTGTTGTCGCGTCACATCGACAAACGCACCCGCGCGACGATGCGAAGCGCTCTGCGCAAGGAACTGCTGCAGCAGCGCCAGCGTCATCAGGAGTTCCCGGCAATCAGCGTATCCTTCTGGACATACATCGCGCAGATTCATGCTAGGGTCCGTCATCACCGGCCGGCTCGTGGCATCTACCGGTGATGAGAACGCCGATTGCGCTCCCGCCCATTCCAGGAAGGGAGCGGCCTCATGGAACGGCGTCACATTGGCAAGCCAACCCAAACTCTCAGGCAGCGGCTGACCGACGACATCGGACACCTGCGGGAGGAGGCCCGCACACTTCCTCCCAGTCAGCGCCGCGAGAATTTGCTGCGCAGGGCACAGCAGGACGAGACGGCCATCCAGATCGACGCATGGCTCAGCTCTCCGGGTCTGAGGGCGCCGACATGACGCTGCAGTATCGCGCTTATCTCGTCGGAGCGAACGGCGTGTTCCAATCGGCCGAGGCCTTCGAGGCGACCTCCGATGCCGCCGCACTCGTCCATGCGGAGCGGTTCGCGTTGCGCGGCAATGTCGAGGTGTGGCACCTTGACCGGAAGATTGCGCTGCTGAAGGCGCCACTTGTCGAAGGCGCGGGCAAGATCTCCATTGACCGCGCCTCGCGCCGCATCAATCTCAGCTGAGCGCTCAGCGTTCTCCACCCGCGAGCTGCTCATGAAAGTACTTCACCACCGCCGCGTTGAACTCGCGGTGAAAGCCTACCCTGTCGAATCCCGCCGGCGTATCGGTGCAGATGCGCGGGATGGCGGCCGCGAGCTCGGCCGAGCAAGGTGCGAGGAAGGCGAAATGACCGGCCGGCACGACATGAATCTCGGGCTTGCCGGGTAGCCCCTCCGCGACCCGCGCGGTCCCTGAGCCGTCGCCGACGCCGGGGCCCCCGAATTGCGACCGCCAGAACTGGAACGGCACCTTGACGACAGCGAGGTTCTCCCGCGTCAGGACGCCCGGTGCAGGATCGACGATCACAGCGGTGCGGATGCGCGCATCCTGAATGGGCGCAGGCGGCGTATCGCCATTGTGCAGCTCTGCGCACGCCCCGGTCGTCTCCTTGCAGAAGCTGGCGATCCGCGCGAAGTCCGGCTTGACGCCCATCAGCACAAAGCCGGTTGCACTTCCGAGCGAGAAACCAAAGAAGCCGACCTTGACGGGATCGATCACCGCCCTGTCCTTCCAGTCCCTTCAGCATAAAATCGAGCAGGCGCACGATGTCCGCCGGGCGCGATCCCCAGACGGACAGCGTGTCGCGCCGCGAGGAGTCGCTAAACGTATCGCCCGGATGATTGATCGCCGCGACGACGAAGCCGGCGTCGGCCAGCGCCTCCGCCGTATCGTGCTGCTGGCCGAAAAATCCGCCGCGGCCGTGCGAGAAGATGATGAGGGGAAGTTTTGCGCCCGTGACCGGACAATCCTTCACGCCCTTCAGGTCGAAATCGGCGCCGACCGAAAGATTGCCAAGCGCCACATGCGTCGGCTCCGCGGCGCAAGGGTACCAGATCGCGCCTGACAGCGCCGGGTCCGATTGGAGAAGCTGAATGCCCGCGGCCCTGGCGGCTGAGCCAAGACAAAGAATCGCGATGGCGAATGCCCAAAGTATCTTGCGCAATGGAGCCCCTGATTTCGCGCGGAAGTTGAGCGAGGAACGATAGCGGAATTGTGGCTTCGATCGTGCTAGAACCGTGCACGATCCGGGCGCGTCCGGCCGGGGAGGCCTCGAGTTTGCTGCTGCCGCCTGGCCGGAGAGAGCTCAGCTCCCCTCGGCTGCATCCCGATCGCTCTCCTCGCCCGCGACATACTCGAGGATGTCTCCGGGCTGGCAGTCAAGTTCGCGGCAGATCGCGGCCAGGGTCGAGAAGCGCATCGCTCTCGCCTTGCCGGTCTTCAGGATCGACAGGTTCTGGATGGAAATGCCAATTGCGTCGGCGAGGTCACCGAGGCGGCGCTTCCGCTTCGCAAGCATGACATCGAGGTTCACGACGATCGGCACCAGCATTCACCTCAGATCGTCAGTTCGTTTTCCGACTGCAGCAGGATGGCGTGCTCGATGACGAATTTGAGCGCCATCAGAAACACGCCGCCTGCGATCGTGCCGATGTCCACGTTATAGGACGGCAGGAAGAACTTGATGTCGCCGATCTCGTGCAAGGCATAGGCCACCGCGTTGCTGGTGATCAGGTCAATGAACGGCCAGATCACCAGAATGATCCCCATCCACCACATGCCCTGAAGCGTCTCCGCCACGAAGATCCGGCCGCGCGCGAAACGATGCACCATGCGGTGGAGGATGCCGGTGAACACGGCAAAGAACGACAGCTGAAACAAGAATAACGTCCAGAACAGCATCTGCCCCTGGGGCGACATGTCGAGCGGGTTGGTGACGATGCCCGCGCATTTCGCCTGCTCGGGACTGAGGCTGGCCGCAATCGACGCGGAGGCGGTCGTGTTGTGGCGATAGGCAAGCCATATCACCACCGGGAATGCCGCCCAGATCATCCAGAACGCAAGATCGAGGCGTCGAAACCAGCGCTGCCGGGCCTCGCGCACCGACGTCCCCACCACAACCATCTCCAGCTACTCCGCAATGCAAGGGTCATCTACGGGGGCCAGTATGCCTGTTCCCTCAGCTTGACTCAACCTTAAGCGCGATATATTGATCGTTTATCATGAAATAATTCATGATAATTGATCCAATATGGAGCCCCCATGCGTTCCACCCTCGTCCGGCACGTGCTCGCAGCCCTGTTGTCCATCTCGCCGCTTGGAGATGCCAAAGCCGCAACGGCCAGCGAGCCCGCCGGCGTCTGGCTGACACAGTCTGGCGATGCGAAGATCAAGGTGAGCCGTTGCGGCAATGCACTGTGCGGCCGGGTCGTCTGGCTGAAAGATCCGCTGGATAAGAAGACGGGAAAGCCGCAGCTCGACGATCACAATTCCGATCCGGCGCTGCGCGGCCGAAAGATCGTCGGCATCTCCCTCTTCATCAACATGCAGACGGCCGGCGCCAATAAATGGTCGGGCCGGATCTACAATGCCGACGACGGCAAGACCTACGCGAGCACGGTGACCTTGCTGCCGTCAGGCAATCTCAACGTCCAGGGTTGCATGGGAACGTTGTGTGCAGGTGAAGACTGGACGCGATGAGCCGCGGATCGGCCAGGCAATAAGCGAAGCCGCCGGTTCCGGCGGCTCTAAAATCTGCGATGCCGTGTCGGATCGGCGGCATCTCGTTCGTCCTCGGTGCATGAATGGGCAACAGACGATAACGTCGAGCCCATCAGTTCGAAGGGAATAACGACCATGCCTAGCACCGTACGCCTGCACCGCGTTTTGGCCACCAGCCCGGAGAAAGTCTATCGCGCCTTCCTGGAGGCGGATGCGCTGGCAAAGTGGCTGCCGCCGAACGGCTTCACCTGCACCGTGCACCACTTCGAGCCCAAGGTCGACGGCACGTTCAAGATGTCGTTCCGCAACTTCACGACGGGCAACGGCCATTCGTTCGGCGGCGAATATCTCGAGCTCGTCCCCGGCGAACGTCTCCGATACACCGACAGGTTCGACGATCCCAATCTGCCGGGCGAAATCCAGGTGACGGTGACGCTGAAGAAAGTCCTTGTCGGCACCGAGGTCGATATCACCCAGGCCGGCATTCCCGACGCAATCCCGCCGGAAGCCTGCTATCTCGGCTGGCAGGAATCACTGCGCAACCTCGCGCGGCTCGTGGAGCCGGAGATCAAGCAATAGCTCATAGGTCGAGCAAGCGAAGGCGGGCGGTCACGCGCCCGCCTTCCGCTTGAGCCCGCCATCCGCGGTTCAGCTCGGGACTGTGTCCGATCAGCGCCAGGCCGCAGGCGATCGACTCGAACTGGTCGCCCGACATCAGCTGCTCGTTGTCATCGCGCTTTAATAGACGCCGCCTTGCTGTCGTCGGGTATTGTGGCCAGGCGATCCCCGCCAATATGGGTTCTCCAGGCACATGGCCGAGAGTCCCGAAGCCGTCGCCCGGCACTGATCCATCGAAGTGTAGCTGCAGTCGACGACGATGAGGCCCCGCTGGTGCCACGATTGAAGACAGACCGGATAACGTGGATCGTAGCGTTGAGCCGAGGCCGGGACGACTCCGAGAATCGTCGCGCCCGCCAGGATGATCCAACAAGGCATGCGCATCTCGTAAACTCTCTTTGGATTTCAGACCGGCGAGCACGACAGCATGGATTTGCCCGCCACGCTATTGGATCTTGCTGGAGAACCGCCACATGACTGATCTCCCCTGACGATTGATTCAGAGGGTTTACGGTCGAGGGACGCCAACCGCCATTGATTTAAGCCAAAGCTTCGCAACGTGGAAACATTGCGGCCCCTATACGCCTGCCCCCGACTTGAGCCCACCGTCCGCGGTCCAGCGGCCCGGCTCGGGACTGTGTCCGATCAGCGCGAGGCCATAGGCGATCGACTCGAACTGGTCGCCCGACATCAGCCGCTCGTTGCCGAACCGGTCTGCGAACAGTTTTCGCACCGCCGGCACGAATGAGGTGCCGCCAGTCAAGAACACCTTCTCCACCTCGCGCGCGGTGATGCCGGCTTCCCCCAGCACCTTGTCGACCGTGGCGCCTAGCCGGGCGATGTCGTCGGCAATCCAGGCGTCGAAGTTTTTCCGTGTGATGGTCGAGCCGATCTCGACACCGCCTCCCCTGAAGCGGAAGTCGACCTCGTCCTTGGCCGACAGCGCGACCTTGGCGTCCGACACCGCGCGGTACAGCGAGAAGCCGAGATCAAAATCGACGATGGTGATGAAATCCTCGAGCAGCGCCGGCTCCAATGCAGTGCGCGCAAGCTCCCGCAGCTCGCGGAGATCGCCGTTGCTCTTCATCAGCGCGAGCTGATGCCAGCGCGCGAGGTTGGTATAGTGACTGTTCGGGATCGGCAGCAGCTTGTCGAACGAGCGGAAGCTCGATCCTTTGCCGAGCCGCGGCGAGATGACGTGATCGACGATGCGATAATCGAACGTATCCCCCGCAATGCCGATGCCGGCATGTCCGAGCGGCTCGGCGCGCAACACGCCGCCCGCGCGTGAGAAGCGCATCACCGAGAAGTCGCTGGTGCCGCCGCCGAAATCCGCAACCAGCACTGTGGCATCACGCTCCAGCCGGCGGGCGAAGGAGAACGCCGCGCCCACGGGCTCATAGACATAGCGCGCGTGGCCGGCGCCGAGGCGCTCGAACGCCGCGCGATAGCGCTGCATGGCCAGATCGTCGTCGGGATTGCCGCCGGCAAAGCGCACGGGCCGGCCGACCGTGATGTTGGCCGCCTCGAAGCCGAACTTGTCGCCGCCATGGCGCGCCAGCGTCCGCAGGAACGCCGCCAGAATATCCTCGAACTTGAAGCGCTGCCGGAACACTTGGGTGGTGTTGAAGTTCGAGCTTGCCGCGAAGGTCTTGAACGACTGCAGGAAGCGGTAGACATGGCGTCCCTCGAGAAACTGCTCGATCGCCCACGGGCCGCCTTCGGCCTGGGCGCCGGCGCCCGGCCGGTCTTCCCAGAAGCACAGGGCCGAGACGAAGGTGCTGTGGCGTTGTCCGCCATGGTCGAAGCGGATCGCCTCGACCCGGCGATCGTCCACCGCAAGTGCGACGACGGTGTTGCTGGTCCCAAAATCGATGCCGATCGAGACGGCGGGCGAGGCGCTCGACATGAACCACTCTGCAAGATGCTTGGAAAAGGGGGCGAACCACTAGCTGTTTTGCACTGCGGTGCCAAGAGCCGGGTCAAGAGCCGATCTGTAGCGGCCCGGAGCCTGTTTCCCGCGCCTTTGAGCCCCAAAACGGCAGGTTTTTGACCTCAGCGGCCCCGCTTTGACGAAGCATTATGCTGCAATGCGGCAGATCGAATGCTGCCATGCAATGGCGTGCGTGGACAGTGGCATCTGGTATACATAGATTGCCTTCCGAAATGAGACAGCATTATTGACCGTCTCGAGAAAGGAAATTCCGATGTCCAAGACCGCTTCCGTCGCGCTCGCGCCCTCCGCCTCGCTGTTCGCCCGCTTCATGGCCGCCGTCGACCGCTTCCTGATGGCGAGCGCCGAGATCTCCAACCACAACGGCGATCTGCCCCGTTTCGGCCTGTAAGGGCCAGGGCGAGAGCCGGCGCGTCGAATTGTCGCGGCGGTTGTAATACCAGCGAACTCCTACTTTTGAAGAATGGCCCTGCTCTGCGGGGCCATTTCTATTTGGGAATCGGCACATTTGCGCAGCCTCGCAAACGAGGTTGCGTCATAAGCGCACAATGGGCCGACGCGCGCTTGATGCTTGGCATAATGAATACAAGAATGCCGCCAACGCTCGCTCCAAAAAACAGAAGCGCTCATTGGAGGATTCATGACGGACATGGTGCAAACAACAACGGCTCCTGCAGCCGCGCGCGTCAGCGACACATATCGCTGGGCGCAACTGGCGATCGGCGTAGCGGCCATGGTGATGATCGCCAATTACCAATATGGCTGGACGTTCTTCGTCCCCGACATCCAGAAGAAATTCGGCTGGGATCGCGCTTCGATCCAGTGGGCCTTTACTCTGTTTGTTTTGTTCGAGACCTGGCTCGTGCCGGTCGAAGGATGGTTTGTCGATAAATACGGTCCGCGCATCGTCGTGCTCGTCGGCGGCGTGCTCTGCGCGATCGGCTGGGCAATCAACGCGGAGGCCACCACGCTCAACGGCTACTATCTCGGCATGATCATCGCGGGCATCGGCGCGGGCGGCGTCTACGGCACCTGCGTCGGCAATGCGCTGAAATGGTTTCCCGACAAGCGCGGTCTTGCCGCGGGCATCACGGCCGCCGGCTTTGGTGCAGGCTCCGCGCTCACCGTCGCGCCGATCCAGGCCATGATCAAGGACAGTGGCTTCCAGACCACCTTCCTCTATTTCGGCCTCGGACAAGGCATCATTGTCGCCATTCTTGCCTTCTTCCTGATTGCGCCGAAGGCGGGACAAGTGCCTGCTGCGGTTCAGAATGCGACGCTCGCGCAGACGCGGCGCAACTACCAGCCGACCGAAGTTTTGCGTCAGCCGATCTTCTGGTTGATGTACTTCATGTTCGTGATCGTCGGCGCCGGCGGCTTGATGGTGACGGCGAATTTGAAGCCGATCGCGGTCGACTGGAAGGTCGACGCCGTGCCGGTCACGCTGATCGGCATGACCATGACCGCGGTGACGTTCGCGGCAACCATCGACCGCGTGCTCAACGGCCTGACGCGTCCGTTCTTCGGCTGGATCTCCGACATGATCGGCCGCGAGAACACGATGTTCATCGCCTTCGGCATGGAAGGCATCGGCATCTGGATGCTCTATCTCTGGGGCCAGGATCCGATCTGGTTCGTGATCCTGTCGGGTTTCGTGTTCTTTGCCTGGGGCGAGATCTACTCGCTGTTCCCCTCGACCTGCACCGACACGTTCGGCGCGAAGTTCGCGACCACCAATGCCGGCCTGCTCTACACCGCCAAGGGCACCGCCGCATTGCTGGTGCCGCTCGCGAACTACGTGCAGCAGACCTCCGGCCACTGGGACAACGTGTTCATCCTCGCGGCCGGCGCCAACATCCTGGCCTCCCTGCTTGCGATCGTGGTGCTGAAGCCCTGGCGCAAGGTCGTGGTCGCGCAATCGAGCGTCTGAGCCCGCTCGCACAACGCCCTCTCGCGAACGACGCCCGGCCTCACGGCCGGGCGTTTTCGTTTTGGCCGAATATACCACAATACCGGAAACCCGAAGGAATCCTGCACTTTTTGTCAGCGGCCCGCCAAGATAGGACTTGCTTTCTGGGATATGGTATACCAAGCTGCCGGCCGCGCTTGCGACGATAAGCCACAATATTTGCGACACTCCGTCATATGGGCAGCAGTGTCGCGACCAGACAGGCGCTTGGGAGGTTGTTGATGATGTCCAGCATGGACGGCGCGGTGACCGCTGCGCCCCTACGAACCGGTTTCCGTTGGCTCCAGCTCGCCATGGGCATCGTCTGCATGGCGATGATCGCGAACCTGCAATATGGCTGGACGCTGTTCGTCGATCCGATCGATCACGAACACCATTGGGGTCGCGCCGCGATCCAGCTCGCCTTCACCATCTTCGTCGTCACCGAGACTTGGCTGGTTCCGGTCGAGGCGTGGTTCGTCGACAAATACGGCCCGCGCATCGTCATCATGTTCGGCGGCGTGATGATCGCGCTGTCCTGGGTGCTCAACTCCTACGCAGATTCGCTTCCCCTGCTCTATACCGCAGCCGTCATCGGCGGCATGGGCGCGGGCGCGGTGTACGGCACCTGCGTCGGCAACGCGCTGAAATGGTTTCCCGATCGCCGCGGCCTCGCCGCGGGTGCAACGGCCGCCGGCTTCGGCGCGGGCGCCGCGCTCACCGTAGTGCCGATCGCGGCCATGATCGTCGCGAGCGGCTATCAGCACGCGTTCCTCACCTTCGGCATCGGCCAGGGCGTGATCGTGTTCGTGCTCGCTTTCTTCATCCAGCCGCCGCGGATCTCGATCCCGCCGAAGAAGAAGCAGCTCAATTTGCCGCAGACCAAGATCGACTTCACGCCGCCGCAGGTGCTGCGCGCCCCTATTTTCTGGGTGATGTACCTCGTCTTCGTGATGGTCGCCTCCGGCGGCCTGATGACCGCGGCGCAGATCGCGCCGATCGCGCACGACTTCAAGATCGCCGACACGCCGGTCACGCTCGCCGGCTTCCAGATGGCGGCACTGACGTTCGCCATTTCGCTCGACCGCATCTTCGATGGTTTTGGCCGCCCGTTCTTCGGCTTCGTCTCCGACACGATCGGCCGCGAGAACACCATGTTCATCGCGTTCGGCACCGCCGCGCTGATGCTGCTCACGCTGTCGGCCTATGGCCATGTTCCGCTCGTGTTCGTGCTGGCCACCGCGGTTTATTTCGGTGTGTTCGGCGAGATCTACTCGCTGTTCCCCGCGACCTGCGGCGACACCTTCGGCTCGAAGTTCGCGACCACCAACAACGGCATGCTCTACACAGCGAAGGGCACCGCCTCCCTGCTCGTCCCGCTCGCAAGCGTGATCTCGACCGCCTATGGCTGGAAGGCCGTGTTCGTGGTGGCAGTGGCGCTGAACGCGACGGCCGCGCTGATGGCGCTGTTCGTGATCAAGCCGCTGCGCCGCTCCTTCATCCTGGGCAAGGAAGCCGAGAGCATCGACACCGCGGCCACCACCACCAAGACCGAAGCAGCGTAGCGACCACACGCTTTTAGATCGGTCAAAAGGGGCGCAGCGATGCGCCCCTTTTTCTTTGTCTCCTTTGTGCCGCGACGACAAACGTCAGCATTCCTGCCGCAAGAATTTTCGGATCAGCCAAATCGAGCGCTTGACGATTGGCATTATGTATACCAAACTCGGTCCGTCATTCACCCAGGGAGGTTGCAATGCTGGTCGGAGACATTCTGCGCAAGAAGACGCCGCGCGTTGTCACGGTGCGAATGAACGAAACGGTGGGTATCGCCGCCAAGCTGATGCGGGCCAACAACATCAGCGCGCTGGTGGTGAAGGACGTGGTCCGCTCGGAAGGAAATACCGCGGTCGGCATGTTCACCGAGCGCGACGTGGTGCGCGCGGTCGCCGAGCACGGCGCCAACGCCGTCAACGTCAAGGTCTCGCAGCTGGTCTCGGTGCAGCAGCTGGTCTCCTGCACCTCCTCGGACACGATCGAGCACGTCAGGCATCTGATGAACCGGAATCACATCCGGCACCTGCCCGTGATCGACGATTACAGCCTCGTCTCCGTCATCAGCATGCGCGACATCGCGACTGCGATTGACGAAGCGCTCAACGGCACGCCGCAAGCAGCCGCCTGAAGCGGCACTCTTCCCCTGCGACTACCGGCCCCGGCTCGGAGACATCCGAGCCGGACCGGATCTTTCGTCCCAAAATTCCGGTACTCCCGCGAGGATTTCATGAAGATCTGCATCTACGGCGCCGGCGCGATCGGCGGATATCTCGGCGTGCAGCTGGCGCGCGCAGGCGCCGATGTCAGCCTGGTCGCACGTGGCGCACACCTGGCCGCGATGCGCGAGCACGGCCTGACGCTGCTCGCCGGCGAGGAAAAGCACACCGTCCGTCCCCGCTGCACCGACAACGCGGCCGAGCTCGGCGTGCAGGACTACGTCATCGTCACGCTGAAGGCGCATTCGATCACCGGCGTGATCGAGAAGATGCAGCCGCTGCTCGGGCCGCACACCCGCATCGTCACCGCGGTCAATGGCATCCCCTATTGGTACTTCCACAAGCACGGCGGCAATTACGAGAACTCGACGCTGGAGAGCATCGATCCCGGCGGGCGGCAATGGCGCGAGCTGGGCGCCGAACGCGCGATCGGCTGCATCGTCTATCCCGCCACCGAGATCGAGGCGCCCGGCGTGATTCGCCACGTCTACGGCAACAATTTTCCGCTCGGCGAGCCCTCCGGCGAGATCACCAGCGACGTGCAGCGCCTCGCCGATCTCTTCGTCGCGGCCGGCCTGAAGGCGCCGGTGCTCGACCGCATCCGCGACGAGATCTGGCTCAAGCTCTGGGGCAATGTCTGCTTCAACCCGATCAGCGCACTGACGCATGCCACGCTCGACGTGATCTGCACCGATCCGTCCACGCGGGCGCTGTCGCGCGCGATCATGATGGAGACGCAAGCGATCGCCGAAACCTTCGGCGTCAAATTCCGCGTCGACGTCGAGCGCCGCATCGAGGGCGCCCGCAAGGTCGGCGCGCACAAGACCTCGATGCTGCAGGATCTCGAGCGCGGCCGCCCGATGGAGATCGACCCGCTCGTCACCGTGGTGCAGGAGATGGGCCGCCTGACCAAGATCCCCACGCCGGCACTCGACTCTGTGCTGGCAATGGTGACCCAGCGCGCCCGCGTCGCCGGTCTCTATGACGGCGTCTCCGCGCCATCAGATCCTCGTGCACTGGCGGTGGCGTGATGACGGGCGAGATCAAACAGTGGCTCCGCTTCCGCCACGCCGGCACCACCGGCTTCGGCACGCTGACCGCATCGGACATCAGCGTCCATGAAGGCGAGATGTTCGGCCGCCATGCAGCCACCGGCAAGACGCTGGCGCTGGCGGAGGTCGAACTGCTCGCGCCTTGCGCGCCCAGCAAGATCGTCGCGCTCTGGAACAATTTTCACGCGCTCGCGGCGAAACTCAATCAGCCCGAGCCGCCGGAGCCGCTCTATCTGCTGAAGGCCACCACCACCATCACGACGCCAGGCGCCGTGATCCGCCGTCCGTCCTACTACGACGGCAAGACGACCTATGAGGGTGAGCTCGGCATCGTCATCGGCAAGACCTGCGCGCGCGTCTCGCCAGCCGAAGCGGATAGCTTCATCTTCGGCTACACCTGCGTCAACGACATCACCGCCAACGACATCCTGACCAGCGATCCCACCTTTCCCCAGTGGGCCCGCGCCAAGGGCATCGACGATTACGGCCCGTTCGGCCCGGTCATCGCGACCGGCCTCGATCCCGCAAAACTCACCGTTCGCACCATCCTCAATGGCGCGGAGCGGCAGAACTATCCGATCGCGGACATGATCTTCAGCGCGCAAGCGCTCGTCAGCAAGATCTCCCACGACATGACCCTGCTCCCCGGCGATCTCATTGCGGTCGGCACCTCGGTCGGCGTCGGCGTCATGAAGGAGCCGGTGAACACGGTGACGGTGGCGATCGACGGCATCGGGGAGTTGACGAACGAGTTTCGGCTGTAGCAGCGAACTCATCGCATTGTCGGAACGACAGCTCGAAGCACGATATCACGGTCTGTACGTAAGTAGCGAATTCTTGGTCACCAACGCTTGCCCTCTCGGCAATACGAAGTAGTCGCCGTTGGCCGCTTGGCCGATCAGCTTCTCATCCACCATTTCTCGGAGGTTACGTCGAAATCGAGACTTATTGCTGTCGCCAACTTTTGATTCCAAGAATGCGGCGCTAGCGTTTGCACTCCTCGATAGCAAAACCAGCACCTCTTGCTTTGCAGTGAGATCGTGGCGAGCAATAAACAGCTCACCTTGACGCTCGATGATTACCGGGTACTCCTTCGCCGAGAGCCCATCGACGATCTCCTGGGCCTGGGACATCGCGTAACCACCATAGACCCTGACAAACTCACACAGTATCCAAGTGGTGGTTGTCAAAACGAAATGCGTATCCATGCTATTCGCATCGAATCCACCAAGGTGCGCAGCATCTCGATTGTTCCGGAAGTCGAGCAACAAGCGAACCAACGGAACCGTCTTTTGACGTATGTGATCGTCTATCGTTCCTTCGCTTGTCACCCTATTCAGGATCCGTGTCTTCTCAGCAGCGGGAATGTCAACTCCAAACGGGGTCACTGAGTCACTCAAGAGATGCTGATGTATCCGCAGCACCACCTCCGCAAACCGGCCGCCTTTCAACTGTCCCGGCCCCCAGTCATTCATGGCGAACCGCTTCTTGATTTCAAGGTATTCCTCAATCAGCTTGGCGCTGAGGTCAGGAGGAATTCGGCCAATTGACAGGGTCATCGATTACTTGCCGCCGGTGGGCTTCTTGTATCCACCCGCGACGAATTGCTCGCCGCTGCGAGTGACAACGTAGGCCGTCTTGTTGTTTTTCTTTTCGTCAGGCTCCATCAGGTGGCCCTGTTTGATGCAGTGCCTGATGTTCACGCCGATGTTCGAGGGCATTGGTTCTTTGGCGTCGCTGTAGCCTTTTTCAAGCTCGGCCCTAGTGAAGGACGACATCCCGAGGTGCATTTCCAGGAAATAGCCAATTCCCAAAGTGCGCTGAATGTCCGTCGCCGGCGGATTCTCAAGCAGGAATTCCTTGACCGACCGCTTCTTCGATCCACCCGCCGCAGCATTGCGGCTGACGCTAGCAGCGCTGCTGCCCGCTTCAATCCGTGTCACTCGCGCGTCGAGTCCCTTGATCGCCTCCAATATCGCATCGAGTTTCTCGTCGGTGCTCGCTGTCATAGCTTGATCCCCCCGCTCATTCTTCACCCGCCAACTTCTTGATGAGCTCCGCGCCGAGCTTCAGCCCTGGACCGGTCAGCATCCAGCCGGAATCCTTGGTACCGCCGAGCACGTTGCCCTTTCCCTTCAGATAGTAGGCATGGTTGCCCTCGTTGAAGCAGCCCATAGCGCGGCAAACGTCACGCGCGGTCCTGTCATCGAATCTCGTCTCGGCCGTCTGTAGAAATGCGGCGATGCCGGCAAGCACATAGGCATTGATCGTCTTTTCCTTGCCGTTCTTGCCGGGCGCTTCAGGCGGCAATACTTCTGGAGCACCGCCTTCAATGTGAAAGACACGACTAATCTGTTCGCGAGTAATGCCGTTGGCGCGCATCCACGATTTCACCTTCGGCGCAAGCGGAGGTCCATCATGATCGTCGTCTGGCAATTCGGGCGAAGGCGAAACGGCGACCTGGGGTACTGCCCCCAACATCACCATCACCGCCCTGATCGCGCGGTCGCGCACATCAGGCTCGTGCGGCTCCAAAAGTCTATAAAGCTCAGTCGTAAGAGCTGGCAGATCGGGCATCGGGACAAGAGCTCCTAATTAATTCATACGAATATCATATGAGGACGCCATATGACGGTCGCAATAGGGCCTTCCACAGCTTTTTGCCCTCAATAACGCAAGTATCGCGCGCCCTTGCATATGTTCTTGATATGTTTACAAGAATTGTGGCCTGCCAAATGCATCGATGATTACGGCCCGTTCGGCCCGGTCATCGCGACCGGCCTCGATCCCGCAAAACTCACCGTTCGCACCATCCTCAATGGCGCGGAGCGGCAGAACTATCCGATCGTGGACATGATCTTCAGCGCGCAGCAGCTCGTCAGCAAGATCTCCCACGACATGACCCTGTTCCCCGGCGATCTCATTGCCGTCGGCACCTCGGTCGGCGTGGGCGTCATGAAAGAGCCGGTGAACACGGTGACGGTGGCGATCGACGGCATCGGGGAGTTGACGAACGAGTTTCGGCTGTAGCCGCAACCGCAGGACCGTAGCCCCCCAATGTCGGGAGAACCCGACATTCCTCGCGCCGCCCTTCACCGAGCGGCTGACGCAACCAGCCGTGGATTGCGCCCCCAAACGCGTCCGGCAACCCGCCCTGCCCTTGATCTCGGTTCCGCTCTCCAATAGCAATCATGGCGAAAATGTGTGTCGGCGTGGGGACGTCACGATGTGGCTGTTTTTCCTGGTTGCCTGGGTTGTCCTGCTCGCCGCCATCGCGTTTCTCGCCCCGCAGGCGTTTGGTTACGATATCACCCATTTGCCCGCCCTGTTTGCGGGCCAGCCGATGCCGCAGCGCATCGCTATCGGCGCGATTCTGCTCGTCGGGCTGGTGCTGATCGGCGCCTCGGCCTGGCGGCTCTCGCGCCAGGATCGGCGCCTCGACAAGCTGCGCGACCGCCTCAAGAAGACCCGGGAAGACGTCGTCGTCGCCCACGCCCTGCAAAATCATCTCGATACCACCGTCCAGCACCTGATCGAGAGCGATCCCAGGGAGGCCGTCTCCGCACTGCATGACAAGCTGGGCGAGACCGAGCAGCGCGCGCTGCTCCAGCAGGGCCGCAACCAGTCCACCGACATGCACGACCAGCTCGCCGAGATCCGCCGCGGCCAGCAGCTGCTGCGCGAGATGGTCGGCAAGGTCGCTGATCAGCGCCGCGCGGTCGAACCCGTTTTCACCGAGATCCGCGACCGCCAGAACCAGCTTGAACGCTCGCTGCTCGACCTCGAGACCGACGATCGCAAGAACAATCTCGCCGACCGGCTGAAGGACATCGCCGGCGACGTATCGACGCTGCTGGGCCGGGTCAACGCGGTGCAGAACACCTTTTCGACGCTCAACCAGTACAAGGAAGATCTGGCGAAATCCCACGCCGAGCTGGCGCCGCTGCGCTCATCCGACGCCGGCATCAACGCCCTGATCAGCGAGCTCAGCCTCAGCCATGACCGTCTTGCCAAGACCCTCGACGAGATCGAGATCGGCGGCGAGGCGCCGCTCAGCGCACGCGTCGAGACACTGTCGAAGAACAAGATCGAGATCGAGCAGCGCCTGGCGCGTATCGACGACAGCGCCAACATCCTCAAAGCGATCCGGCTCGATTTCGAGGAGCTCGGCCAGCGCCAGGCCCAGCTCGACCGCTCGCTCGCCGACGTCGAGACCGATCCCGACGGCAAGACGCTCGTCGACCGCCAGAACGCGCTGAACGATTTTGTCCTCCAGTCGCGCCAGCGCCTCGGCGCCTTGCAGGAGACGCTGGCCACGCTCAACGCCTTCAAGGCGGAGCTGTCGAAATCCCAGGCCGATCTCGTGCCGTTGAAGGCGCCGGCGTTCGGCATCGAGGCCATGATCACCGACGTCAGCTCCACCCGCGATCTCCTGGCCAAAACCGTTGGCGAGATCGAGGCCAATGGCGATGTCACGCTCACCTCGCGCGTCGACGGGCTGACGAAGAGCAAGCGCGAGGTCGAAGACCGCCTCGCCCGGATCTTCGAGAATTTCAACGCGCTCGATGGCTTGCGCAAAGACATCGGCGGCATCTTCTCGACCATCCGCAACAGCCTGAACCGGATCGGGTGAAGGCCGAACGGCGGATCGGTTCGAACCGCGATTGATCTCCGCGCGACCAATTGCTCATGCGCTTCGTCCTCGGCTTTCTGTCCGGTCTCCTCGGCGCACTCGCCGGCTGGTCCGGCCTTGCCGCGCTGGTCGTCGTGTTGGCGGGACCGGATCGCGATGGCGGCATCGCCATGGGGGCCTTCTTCGACATCGGCCCGATCGGCGGCGTGGTCGGCCTGATCGCGGGCATCTTGCTGTTCGTGCGCTTCGGCCTCGTCCGGAGCGCAGCGCCACAAGCGCCTGCGGAAACCTCCGATGCCGCACCTCACCGCGCGACGCCACTCTCCTTCCCCTTTGCCGCCACCGTTGTGCTCATCGTGGCAATCCTTGGCTATTGGGGATGGTACGAATTGATCCGCTCGCCCAATCTCAGTCACGGCTTCATGACGCTCGCAATCGAGTTTCGGCTTCCCCCCGGCATGAGCCTGCCGGACAACCCGGAGGACGTTCACATCGAAATCGAGGAAGCGAGAGGGTATGCGGATCCGATGTTACCCGCCAACTGGCGCGCCCATGATGGCGATCGCCGCGCGATCATTGCTTGGACCTTGCTGATGTACAAGACGCGCCACCGCGCCGTCAGACTGACACTCCCGGACGTGCCCACGCAGCGCTGGTCGATCGATCTTCCGTCCGATCCGGATCCCACGCCCGGCTTTTCGCCCTGGCGCGTTGCGAGCGAACCCTCGCCAGCGAAAATCGAGATGCATTTCCGCCTCAGCGCCGACCGTTGAGGGCACGCATCACACCGAAACATTTCGACACATCTCACATCTCCGCGCGCCCGATCAATGCCGCCAACATGTCGCAGGGATGCCGCACTGTGGTCGCATTCCGCCGCCCTTCTGTGAGGCGTGTCTGGGGGCACGGCGACGCCGTGTTTGGACCAAACCTGCTAGGGGTGTGACTGTGAAGAAGATTGTAATTGTTCTGGGTGCGACGCTTGCTCTGGTAACGGCTGCGAACGCTGCGGATTTGCCGCGCCGCCAGCCCGTGCCGGTCTATCCGGCCGAGCAGGCCCCGATCGGCAAGATGCCGATTGGCAAGAGCCCGATTGGCAAGGCCCCGATCGGCAAGGCGCCCGGCCCGGTCGCGGCGCGCTACTGAGGCGTTAGCGGACGACACACGGAATTTGCGTAAGCGCCGACAGTCGAGGGGCAAAGCGTGACGAATAGACCTGATCGATCGGGATCCTGCATCCTTGCAGGGCTCGCGCTTGCGACCATGATCGCATGCATGATGTCCTCGGCCTCGGCCCACGAAGCGAACAAGCGCATGGCCGATGCAAATGCGCTTGCTACGACCGACTCCTCATCGCGACAGGCGCCGCAATCAACGCGGCGCCCCGTCGCGCGAGCGGAGGCGGAGAAAGGTCCGTACTACGTGGACTTCCGCGCGCGGACGGCGGCGAGCTGGGGCCACGCGTTCGTCTGGTACGGCAAGACCAGCGAACGCGCCGTCGACGTCGCGGGCCTCACGCCCAAGGGCGACACCTGGAGTTACGTGCTCGGTCACCTCACCTGGGTGCCATCAGAGACCGGCGCGAGCTATGGCGATCTCGATCCGGACTATTTGACCGCGAGCTATCGCGTCTATCTGAACGAGGCCGACGCCAAGCGCGTGTTCGCCTACATCAGGAAGCTGCAGGAAAGCTCGCCGGTCTGGAATGCCGAGACCACCAACTGCACCGGCTTCATCGGCGACATCGCCGAGTACATGGGACTGAAGGTCCCCTATCGCTGGCAGCGCCCGGAAAACTTCGTCAACAGCCTGAAAGATTTGAACGGCGGCCGCCAGATGGTGCGGCTGTCGGCGGAGTAGCTGCTCGCCCCAACCACGCCGTCATTGCGAGTTGGGACCAGCATTGAGGGGCTGACGCGCGCTGGATGAAACTTTTCGGGGGTGGAGAGAGGCGGTAGATTGGGGCGCCGTCGGCAAAGAGGTCGATTACTCTCTGGTGCGTGAGAGCCCGGTTGCGAGTTGGACCCGGGTTGCCTGGATGACCCACACTGGCGCGGAGGGGCAACATGGCCCTGGAGCACGCTTCCTAGCATTCTTTTCTGACAGGCGCCTATGCCGCCGGCGCGAACTGTTGAGGAGAGCAGCATGGATATTCTGTACGAGCGGGTGGCTGGCCTGGATGTGCACAAGGACACGGTCGTGGCCTGTGTGCGGATCATGGTCGACGGCAAGGCGCAGCGGGAGTGCCGGACCTTTGCAGCCGCGACTGAACAGCTTGGGGAGCTGCGAAGGTGGCTGGAAGAAAGCCGGTGCACGCATGTGGCGATGGAGGCGACGGGCGTCTACTGGATGCCAGTGTTCCGAATCCTGGGCGAAGGCGCCTTTGAACTGATCGTCGCCAATGCCGCGCACATCAAGAATGTGCCGGGACGCAAGACCGACATGAACGATGCGATGTGGATCGCCGATCTGTTGGCCTGCGGGCTGATCAAGGGCAGCTTCATTCCGGAGGAGGAGGTTCAGGAGTTGCGCGCGCTGACGCGGACGCGCAAGCAGCTGGTTCGCGAGCAGACGCGGCACGTGCAGCGGATCGAGAAGACGCTGGCAGAAGCCAACATCAAGCTTGGCTCAGTGATCTCCGACATCATGGGCGCGAGCGGCCGGCGGATCATCCAGGCGATGATTGAGGGCGTGCGGCAGCCCAACAAGCTGGCCGAGCTAGCCGGCAAGCAGATCAAGGCCTCGCCGAAGGAGCTCTACGACGCGTTGCACGGGCGGCTGACGGATCACCACCGCTTTCTGCTCGCGCTTCATCTGCAGCAGCGGGATGGCCTGGATGAGACGATTCGCAAGCTTGATGTCGAAATCGCTCAGCGGATCGAGTGCATGGAAGCGGAGGTCAACGGTGGCAAGATCCCCTTTCGCCACTTGATCGGATTGTTGACCACCATTCCCGGGGTCAGCGCGGTGGCGGCGCCGGCCATTCTGTCCGAGATCGGCGCCGACATGAGCCGCTTCCAGACCGCTGGCCATCTCGTCGCCTGGACCGGACTGTGTCCCGGACAGAACGAGAGCGCCGGCAAGCGCAAGTCCTCGCGCCTGCGCAAGGGCGCGCCGTGGCTCAAGACGATGCTCATTCAATGTGCCTGGGCTGCCAAGCGCACAAAGAACAGCTACTACCGGGCGCAGTTCTTCCGCTTGCAGGCCAAGCGCGGGCCGCAAAAGGCTATCTGCGCCGTCGCTGCCTCGATCCTCACCGCAATCTACCACATCCTCAAAGACGGCACGGAGCACCGCGACCTCGGCGCTGCTTACTTCGACCGCCGGCCCACGGAGGTCCAAGCAAGCCGCCTCGTCGCGCGCCTCAAAAAGCTGGGCTTCACCGTCCAACTCCAGCCCATCGCGGAGGCCGCCTGACGCTAAACCATCAGCCGTTTCTTCCTAGCGGAGCGAAGCAATCCAGCCTGTTTCCGCGGAGAAGATCTGGATTGCTTCGCCGCGCTCGCAATGACGGTGTTGATGCAGCCGGGCTCGAACGTTGTTTCAGCAGCCCGGCGGTCGCTCTCGTGGGGACCCGCGCCCAATTATCCGCCCCGCGGAATCACCCTCACCGCCCGCATGGCACCCCGCCCTCACTGCACGCCCCGCTAATAGACTTTTCCAGACCCCGGCGGCATCCTCCCGCCATCAACCGGTAACAGGGCCTGTCACGCAGGCGGGGGAAACAGAGATGTTGCAGACACGGTTCACCAGGCTCGTCGGCGTCGAGCACCCGATCGTCCAGGGCGGCATGCAATGGGTCGGACGCGCCGAGCTGGTCGCGGCCGTTGCCAATGCCGGCGCGCTCGGCTTCATCACGGCGCTGACCCAGCCGACGCCGGAGGACCTGACCAAGGAGATCGCGCGCTGCCGCGACCTCACCGACAAGCCGTTTGGCGTCAACCTCACCATCTTGCCCGCGATCAAGCCGCCGCCTTACGCCGAATACCGCGCTGCCATCATCGAAGCCGGCATCACCGTGGTCGAGACCGCCGGCAACAAGCCGCAAGAGCATGTCGACGAGTTCAAAAAGCACGGCGTCAAGGTCGTGCACAAATGCACCAGCGTCCGCCACGCGCTGTCGGCCGAGCGGATGGGCGTCGACGCCATCTCGATCGACGGGTTCGAATGCGCCGGCCACCCCGGCGAGGACGACACCCCCGGCCTGATCCTGATCCCGGCCGCCGCCAACAAGGTCAAGATCCCGATGATCGCCTCCGGCGGCTTTGCCGACGCTCGTGGCCTCGTCGCCGCCCTTGCACTCGGTGCCGAGGGCATCAACATGGGCACCCGCTTCATGGCGACCAGGGAGAGCCCGATCCATCAGCTCATCAAGGAGAAGATCGTCGCCAATGACGAGCACGAGACCGAGCTGATCTTCCGCACCATGCGCAACACCTCGCGCGTCGCCCGGAACGAGATCTCGACCAAGGTCGTCGCGATGGAGAAGGAAGGCGCCAGGTTCGAGGACATCCGCGAGCTCGTCGCCGGCGCCCGCGGCAAGATGGTCTATGCGACAGGCAATTCGGACGAAGGCATCTGGTCGGCGGGCCAGGTGCAGGGCCTGATCCAGGACATCCCGAGCTGCGGCGAGCTGATCTCCCGCATCGTGCGCGAAGCTGAGGCGATCATTCGCAGCCGGCTCGAAGGCATGATCGCTCAACCAAACGCGCAAGCGGCGGAATAATCACTGCAAGAAGCGAGAGTCATTCATGAAGGCTTATGTCTATGATCCTGACGGCGCTCGGATTTCCGACGTCGCTCAACCAAAGCCTGAGGGCACGCAAGTGCTGGTTCGCGTGCGCGCCTGTGGTCTCAACCGCGCCGACACCGGCATGCGCAGGGGTCACGCCCATGGCGCCGCCGGCGGCGCCGGGACCGTGCTCGGCATGGAATGGGCCGGCGAAGTCGCCGAGCTCGGACCGGATGCGAAGGGCGTCAAGGTCGGCGACCGCATCATGGGCTCGGGTGGCGCAGCGTTCGCGGAGTACACGCTTGCCGACCACGGCCGGCTGTTCCGCGCCCCCTCGAACATGAATTTCGAGGAGGCCGCCACCCTCCCCGTCGCACTCGCGACCATGCACAACGCCGTCGTCACCGTCGGCGGCGTGCAGCCCGGGCAAGCCGTGCTGATCCAGGGCGCGAGCTCCGGCGTCGGCCTGATGGCGATGCAGATCGCCAAGCTCAAGGGCGCCAAGATGGTGATCGGCTCCTCGACCGATGCCTATCGCCGCGGCCGGCTGAAGGAATATGGCGCCGACCTCGCCGTCGATTCCTCCGATCCCAAATGGGTCGATGAGGTGCTTGACGCCACCGGCGGCGAAGGGGTCGACCTCATCGTCGATCAGGTCTCGGGCAAGGTCGCCAACCAGAACCTCGCCGCGACCAGGATCCTGGGCCGCATCGTCAATGTCGGCCGGCTCGGCGGCACCCATGCCGACTTCAACTTCGACCTGCATGCCGCCCGCCGCATCTCCTATATCGGCGTCACCTTCCGCACCCGCACCATCGAGGAGGTCCGCGCGATCTTCGACGAAGTCAGGAAGGACATTTGGGCCGCGGTCGAGTCGCGAAAGCTCCAGTTGCCGATCGACAAGGTCTACGGGTTCGACGACATCGACAAGGCGTTCGAGCACATGGAGGCGAACAAGCACCTCGGGAAGATCGTGGTGACGCTCTAGGTGCCGCTGTCATTCCGGGGCGATGGGCAGCATCGAACCCGGAATCTCGAGATTCTCAGGTGCGCAAGTGCGCACCATAGTTCGCCCTTCGGGCGCCCCGGAATGACATCCCGCCCGCTCCTGCAACTCACTAGCGACTAGCCCTGTCGATCGTCGCTTGATGTTCGCGAGCGCCCTGCTACATCCCGGCCATGAGCGGACAACACGACAAGACATCGGTCGCGGCAATCTCGATCCTGGCCAGCGGCGGCATGGCGGCGGCCAAATTCGTGGTCGGCATCGCGATCGGGTCGCTGGCGCTGATCTCCGAAGCCCTGCACTCCTCGATCGATTTGGTCGCAACCATCATCACCTGGGCGGTGGTGCGGATCTCCGACAAGCCGGCCGACGACGAGCACCATTATGGCCACGGCAAGCTCGAGAGCATCTCTGCGCTCGGCGTGACCGCCCTGCTCTACGTGCTCGCCGGCGGCATCCTGGTCCAGTCCTATAGCCATCTTCGCGAGGGAACCCCGCCACCGACCATTTCGGCCGTGCCGTTCGTGGTGCTGGTGATCGATATCGTCGTCAATCTCTGGCGCGCTCGCGCCCTGCACCGTGCCGCCAGGGAGACCCGAAGCGAGGCGCTCGCCGCCGACGCACTGCACTTTGCATCAGACGTGATGGGCTCATGTGCCGTGATCGTGGGCCTGATTCTCGCAGCCTTCGGCTTCTGGTGGGGAGACGCGGCCGCAGCCGCAGTCGTGGCGGTCATGATCGCGGCTCTTGGCCTGCGGATGGCAAGCTCCACGGTGCAGACGCTGGTCGACCGCGCGCCTGAGGGCGCACTGGAGAAAGCCACCGCCGCGATCCGAGGCGTCCCCGGCGTGATCGACGTCGAGCGCCTGCGCGTGCGCATGGTCGGGGCGACCACCTTCATCGACAGCATCGTCAACGTGCCCAGGACCTATCCGATTGACCGCGTCGAGGAGATCAAGCGTAACGCGCAAGCCGCAGTCACCAAGGCCTTCGGCGATGCCGATCTCACCTTCACCGCAGTGCCGGTCGCCCGCGACAACGAGACCGTGCGCGACCGCATCACGGTGATCGCACGTAATTCTGGCCTCGCCATCCACCACGTCACGGTGCACGACCTCGTTGCCAAGCTGATCGTCGGCATCGACCTCGAGGTCGATGCCGACATGCAGCTCGAGGCCGCCCATGAGGTCGCCAACATGCTGGAGCAGAACATCCAGGAGGAGTTCGGCGCGGATGTCGAGGTCGACGTCCATATCGAGCCACTGGAACCGGAACTGCCGTTTGGCGTCGATGCCGCGCCGGAACGGGTCCAGACCATCGCCGCCGCGCTCACCGAATATGCCGCCGGCGGCGAGATCCACGACATCCATAGTGTGCGCGTCCGCGACACCGAGGGCGGCGAGATCGTCAACTTCCATTGCCGCGCCACGCCGTCGATGAGCGTGATCAAGGTGCACGAACAAGTCGATGCGATCGAGCGCAGGCTGCGCCGCGCGTTCCCGAGCGTGAAGCGCGTCATCAGTCACGCCGAACCGCCACGCGCGTGATGGAGTCTCACGTTCTCGTTTCGGACTCATGACGCACCGGACTCGAAGCGCGCAAACTCTGCATTGGATAAGAATTATTTCGCGTTAACGTTTCGTTGACTCTCGACAGCCTGCGCAAACTGGATTCAAATCGCTGTGATTCGAAAGCGACGTGGGGCTGCTTTCGACCAGTGTTGCAAGCAGGTTTTCAGGGGGCAGAAGGCATGGCGCGCGCAGACGCCGCGAACGCGTGCGTCCAATCCGATTCGATCAAAGGATTGGCGCAATCGATCGCGAAACCTGCCTATCATCGGCTCCTGATCGCGGAGCCGGCGCTGCGTCGCGCCGTGCCGACGCTTATCATTGCCTTCCTCATCACGATCTGCCTCGGCGCGTTCGTCCAGGTCGTCGACCAGACGCGCCAGAAGCGCCTGGTGATCCAGAACGACATCTCATTCCTCGCCGAACTGCTCGCCGAGCGCATCGACCGCGTCACCTCCGTGCGCGCGGAGCGGCTCAAGAACATCGAGAACCTGCCGACGCTGGTGCCCGACATGATCCCGTCCCGGGCCAGAGTCTCCGGCCGCCACGTCGTCGTCACCTCGGCCGGAATCGACCGCCGCATCCTCGCCCGCATTCCGATCGACAGCGATCCCTCGGGCAACGACCGCCTGCTTGATGCGATCACCACAGCGCAGTTGCTCGCAGCACCACCGCGCGACAACGACGTCTCCAGCATGCCGCTGCCGAACGGCAACGCCGCAATGGCGACCTCGCGGCCGATCAAGTCGCTGCCGGGCCTCGTCACCGTGATCCAGGAGCGCAACGAGCCGATCTGGGGCTCGGACGCCGCGCTGTCGGTGACGCTGTCGGCGACCACCGGCTTCGTCGTCCTGATCCTCGGCTTCGCCTTCCACTGGCAGTCGACCCGCGCCCGCGAAGGCGACCTCATCAACGACGCCGTGCGCGGCCGGATCGACACCGCGCTCAACCGCGGCCGCTGCGGGCTGTGGGACTGGGACCTGTCGCGCGGCCGGATCTTCTGGTCGCAATCGATGTTCTCGATGCTTGGCCTCGACGGCCGCAACGAACTCCTCACCTTCGGCGAGGTCAACGCGCTGGTGAAGTCGGACGACATCGACCTGTTCGCAATCGCCGACCAGCTCATCTCCGAGAAGATCGACCACATCGACCAGACCTTCCGCATGCAGCATGTCGACGGCCACTGGATCTGGCTGCGCGTCCGCTGCGAGCGGACCCACGGTGCCAGCGATTCCGGCATGCACCTGATCGGGATCGCGGTCGACATCACCGAGCAGAAGAGCCTCGCCGAGCGCACCGTGGAAGCCGACCTTCGCCTGCGCGATGCGATCGAGACCATTCCGGAAGCCTTCGTGCTGTGGGACGCGAGCGACCGCCTGGTGCTCTGCAACTCGCACTTCCAGCGCCTGCACAAGCTGCCCGACACCGCCGTGATCCCCGGCACCTCCTACGAGACCGTGCTGGAAGTCGGCCGCATGCCGGAGGTCCGGACCCGCCACAACGAGACCGTCAGCCAGGGCCCGGGCGCGCGCACCTTCGAGGCCCAGCTCGACGACGGCAGCTGGCTGCACATCAGCGAGCGCCGCACCAAGGACGGCGGCTACGTTTCGGTCGGCACCGACATCACCCGCATCAAGGAGCACGAGCAGAAGCTCGTCGACAACGATCTGCGCCTGCGTGCCACCGTCATCGACCTCAAGCGCTCGCAGGCGGCGCTGGAACGCCAGACCATCGAGCTCGCCGACCTCGCCGAGAAATACCAGCGCGAGAAGACCCGGGCCGAGGAAGCCAACCAGACCAAGTCGAAATTCCTCGCCAATATGAGCCACGAGCTGCGCACGCCGCTCAACGCCATCATCGGCTTCTCCGAGATCATGGGCTCGGGCATGTTCGGTGAGCTCGGCAGCGAAAAGTACCAGGAATACTGCCACGACATCCTGACCAGCGGCCATTATCTGCTCGAGGTCATCAACGACATTCTCGACATGTCCAAGATCGAGGCCGGCCGAATGAAGCTCGACATGGAAGAGCTCGACCTCGGACAGACGCTCGCGGAGTCCCTGCGCGTCGTCTCCGGCCGGGCCCAGGACAAGCACCTGACGCTCGATGCCGAGATCGAGAAATCGATCTCCGTCGTCGCCGACCGCCGCGCCACCAAGCAGATCATTGTCAACCTGCTGTCCAACGCCGTGAAGTTCACGCCCGACGGCGGACGCATCGTGGTGCGCAGCCGGCAGCTCGACGACAGGATCGTGCTGATGATCGCCGACACCGGCATCGGCATCGCGCCGCACTCGCTGGCGCGGCTCGGACGCCCGTTCGAGCAGGTCGAGAGCCAGCTCACCAAGACCTATCACGGCTCCGGCCTCGGGCTTGCGATCGCGCGCTCGCTGGCGCAGCTCCACGGCGGCTCGATGCGGCTGCGCTCCAGGCTCGAAGTCGGCACCGTCGTCCGCGTGACGCTGCCGCGCGACGCCATCAAGGCGGCGGCCGGGACGCGGCCTAACGCTTATGATTGCAGGCTCGGCGCCACTTCGCGCGCGACATTGACCAGCGCCGCGATCAGCGGCGTCATCGGATCACGCTGCGGGATCACCAGACCGATGCTGTAATTGACTTCGGGGTCGGTGATCGGGATCGAGCGAACCTTGTCGGAGAGGCCGAGCGTCTCGGCGAGCTTGGCCGGCATCACGCTCGCCCACCGCCCCGTCTTCACATGCGTGTACAGCACCAGCAGCGAGTTTGAGGTCAGTGTCGGCGTCGCCTCCGCGCCGACCGAGCGCAGCGCGCGGTCGATGATGCGGCGGTTCTGCATGTCGGGTGTCAGCAGGCACAGCGGCACCTGGCCGACTTCGGCCCAGGTCACGGCCTCCCGATCGCCGAACATCGCATCCGGCGCGGTCAGGAGGCGGTAGCTCTCGTTGAAGAGCGGAATGGTGCGCACCTTCCCGATCGGCTCGTTCTCGATATAGGTCAGCCCGGCATCCACCTCGAGATTTTCGAGCAACCCCAGCACCTCCGACGAGGTCGTGGACCGGATGCTGAAGCGGACCTCGGGATGCTTGGCGCGGAACGGCGTGGTCAATGAGGCCACCATGCCGAGCACGGTCGGGATTGCCGCAATACGAATCTCGCCGGAAAGCTTGTCCTTCAGCGAGTTGATCTCCTGGCGCATCGCGCGGGCATCGCCCACGATCCGCCGCGCCCAGTCCAGCGCTCGCTCGCCCTCGGGAGTAAATCCCTGAAACCGGGACCCGCGCTGGACCAGCATCACGCCAAGGATCTCCTCGAGCTGCTTCAGCCCGGTCGACATGGTCGGCTGGGTGACGCCGCAGGCCTCTGCCGCCCGTCCAAAATGCCGCTCCTTGGCCAGCGCCAGCAGCAGTTCAAGCTTGTCGATCAACCGTCCGTCCCCTGCGTGTCCGTCGTGGCATACAAGCTATCACGCCCGGCCTGCACCAACACGCAAAAACCGGCAACCGATACAAGTTTCATTACCATTTCGTATCGACCGATTGCGCATCCAAATCGATCTGAATCCGCAATCGCAGCATGAGACAGCTTTATTGATCTTCGAACGATTCCAAATAGTTTGCGCGGAAGGGACGCTCAATTTGAGAACGAAGAATGACAGCGGTTTACGAACCTTCTTACGAGCCTTCTTACCAGCCTTGGGACGAGACGCACGGCGCCGAGATCATCGCCGAACATGCCAAGCAGGAAGGCGCGACTCTCGTCATTCTGCACGCGCTCCAGGAGGCGTTCGGCTATGTGCCGGAGGCGGCGATCCCCATGGTGGCCCAGGCGCTGAATCTGTCGCGCGCCGAGGTCCATGGCGTCTTCACCTTCTACCATGATTTCCGTCACAAGCCGGCCGGCCGCCACGTGCTGAAGCTATGCCGCGCCGAGGCCTGCCAGGCCGCAGGCGGTGATGCACTGGCTGCGCGCGCTGAATCGAAGCTCGGCGTTTCGCTTGGAAATACCACTGCGGATGATCGCGTCACGCTGGAGCCGATCTACTGCCTCGGGCTGTGCTCGACCGCGCCGTCGGCGATGCTCGACGGCCGCCTCGTCGGCCGGCTCGACGAGAAGCGCCTCGATGCGCTGGTTGCGGAGGCGCAACGATGAAGCTGAAAATTTTTATCCCTCGCGATGCGACCGCTATCGCCGTCGGCGCCGATGAGGTTGTCGCAGCATTCGAGCAGATCACAGGGAAGCGCGGCCTGCCGATCGAGATCGTCAGGACCGGCTCGCGCGGATTGCATTGGCTGGAGCCGATGGTCGAGGTGGCGACCCCAAAGGGGCGCGTCGCTTACGGCCCGGTGAGCTCCGAAGATGTCGCCTCCGTGCTCGAGTCAATGGCGAGCAACGGACCGCACGCCCTGCGGCTCGGCGTCGCAGACGAGATCCCCTGGCTCAAGCGCCAGACCCGCCTCACCTTCGCCCGCTGCGGCGTGATCGATCCGCGCTCGCTCGAGGATTATCGCGCTCATGGCGGCTACAAGGGCCTGGAGCGCGCACTGTCGCTCGGCTCGGACGCGATCCTGGCCGAAGTCACCGCCTCCGGCCTGCGCGGCCGCGGCGGCGCCGGCTTCCCGACCGGCATCAAGTGGAAGACGGTCGCGCAAGCCAAGGCCGACCGCAAATTCATCGTCTGCAATGCCGACGAAGGCGACAGCGGCACCTTCGCCGACCGCATGATCATGGAAGGCGATCCCTTCCTGGTTATCGAGGGCATGACGACCGCCGGCATCACCGTCGGTGCGACCAAGGGCTATATCTACATCCGCAGTGAATATCCGCATGCGGTCGAGGCGATGAATGCCGCGATATCAGCCGCGCGGCGCGGCGGCTATCTCGGCGACAAGATCGGCGGCTCGACCACCAGCTTCGACATGGACGTGCGCGTCGGCGCCGGCGCTTACGTTTGCGGCGAGGAGACTTCGCTGCTCGAGAGCCTCGAAGGCCGCCGCGGCCTGGTGCGCGCAAAGCCGCCGCTGCCGGCCCATCACGGCCTGTTCGGCAAGCCGACCGTCATCAACAACGTGCTGTCGTTCGCGGCCATCCCCTTCATCCTCGCCGAAGGCGCCAAGGCCTATGCCGATTTCGGCATGGGGCGCTCGCGCGGCACCATGCCGATCCAGCTCGCCGGCAACATCCGCCAGGGCGGCTTGTTCGAAACGGCGTTCGGCGTCACGCTCGGCGAGCTCGTCGACGACATCGGCGGCGGCACGTTCACCGGCCGTCCGGTGCGCGCCGTGCAGGTCGGCGGTCCACTCGGGGCCTATTTCCCGCGCGCCCTGTTCGACACGCCGTTCGATTACGAAGCCTTTGCCGCGCGCGACGGCCTGATCGGCCATGGCGGCATCGTCGTGTTCGACGACAGCGTCGACATGCGCAAGCAGGCGCGTTTCGCCATGGAGTTCTGCGCCGTCGAATCCTGCGGCAAGTGCACGCCCTGCCGCATCGGCTCGACCCGCGGCGTCGAGACCATCGAGAAAATCATCCGCGGCGAGCGGGTAGCCGAGAACCTCGCGCTCGTCGAAGACCTCTGCAACACCATGAAATTCGGCTCGCTCTGCGCACTCGGCGGCTTCACGCCCTACCCCGTGCTCAGCGCATTGAAGCATTTCCGGGAGGATTTCGTCCCGGCCCCGACCACGCTTCAGGCCGCGGAATAGGAGAACAACGATGTCTCTGATCGAAGAAATCGACTACGGCACGCCGCGCTCCAAATCGGAAACGATGGTGACGCTCACCATCGACGGCAATGAGGTCACGGTGCCCGAGGGCACCTCGATCATGCGCGCCGCGATGGACGCCGGCCACCAGATCCCAAAGCTCTGCGCGACAGACATGGTCGATGCATTCGGTTCCTGCCGTCTCTGCGTCGTCGAGATCGAGGGCCGCGCCGGAACGCCGGCCTCCTGCACCACGCCCGTCATGAACGGCCTTGTTGTCCACACCCAGAGCGAGCGGCTGAAGAAGCTGCGCAAGGGCGTGATGGAGCTCTACATCTCCGACCATCCGCTCGACTGCCTCACCTGCGGTGCCAATGGCGATTGCGAATTGCAGGATATGGCCGGTGCGGTGGGCCTTCGTGACGTGCGCTACGGTTATGAAGGCGAGAACCACGTCTTCGCCAAGACACCTGGCAAGTCCAACGGCGAGATCAACGCCGCCTGGATGCCGAAAGACGAGTCCAACCCCTACTTCACCTACGATCCCTCCAAGTGCATCGTCTGCTCGCGCTGCGTCCGCGCCTGCGAGGAGGTGCAAGGCACCTTCGCGCTGACCATCTCCGGCCGTGGCTTCGACAGCCGCGTCTCGCCCGGCATGAGCGAGAGTTTTCTCGGCTCCGAATGCGTCTCCTGCGGCGCCTGCGTGCAGGCCTGCCCGACCGCGACGCTCACGGAAAAGTCCGTGACCGAGATCGGCCAGCCCGAGCACTCCGTCGTCACCACCTGCGCCTATTGCGGCGTCGGCTGCACCTTCAAGGCCGAGATGCGCGGCGAGGAAGTCGTCCGCATGGTGCCGTACAAGGACGGCAAGGCCAATCGCGGCCATTCCTGCGTCAAGGGCCGCTTCGCCTGGGGCTATACCAATCACAAGGAACGTATCCTCAATCCGATGATCCGCGAGCGGATCGAGGATCCCTGGCGCGAAGTCTCCTGGGATGAAGCGTTCTCGTTTGCCGCGGCCAGGATGCGCGGCATCCAGAAGAAATACGGCCGTGACGCCATCGGCGGCATCACCTCGTCCCGCTGCACCAACGAAGAGACCTATCTGGTGCAGAAGCTGATCCGCGCCGGCTTCGGCAACAACAATGTCGACACCTGCGCGCGCGTCTGCCACTCCCCGACGGGCTATGGCCTTTCGGTCACCTTCGGCACCTCCGCCGGCACGCAGGATTTCGACTCGGTCGAGAATACCGACGTCGCCATGATCATCGGCGCCAACCCGGCCTCGGCTCACCCCGTCTTCGCCTCCCGCCTGAAGAAGCGGCTGCGCCAGGGCGCCAAGCTGATCGTGATCGATCCGCGCCGCACCGAGATGGTGGAATCGCCGCATGTGAAGGCGCTGCATCTGCCGCTGATGCCCGGCACCAACGTCGCTGTCGTGACGGCGCTGGCGCATGTCATCGTCACCGAAGGTCTCGTCAACGAAGCCTTCGTGCGCGAGCGCTGCGACTGGACCGAGTTCGAGGAATGGGCCGCCTTCGTCGCCCAGCCCAAGCACAGCCCGGAAGCGACCGCCATCCTCACCGGCGTCGATCCGCAGACGTTGCGTGAAGCGGCCCGCATTTACGCCACCGGCGGCAATGGCGCGATCTATTACGGCCTCGGCGTCACCGAGCACAGCCAGGGTTCGACCACGGTGATCGCGATCGCCAATTTGGCGATGGCGACCGGCAATATCGGCCGTCCCGGCGTCGGCGTGAACCCGCTGCGCGGCCAGAACAACGTGCAGGGCTCCTGCGACATGGGCTCCTTCCCGCACGAGCTTCCCGGCTACCGCCACATCGCGGGCGATGCCGTGCGCGAGCAGTTCGAGGCGATGTGGGACGTCAAGCTCAACCCGGAGCCGGGTCTGCGCATTCCCAACATGTTCGATGCCGCCATCGAAGGCACGTTCATGGGGCTCTATGTGCAGGGCGAAGACATCCTGCAATCCGATCCCAACACCAAGCATGTGGTGGCGGCGCTGTCGGCGATGGAATGCGTCATCGTCCACGACCTCTTCCTCAACGAGACCGCGAACTACGCCCACGTTTTCCTCCCCGGCTCGAGCTTCCTCGAGAAGGACGGCACTTTCACCAATGCCGAACGCCGCATCCAGCGCGTTCGCAAGGTGATGTCGCCAAAGAACGGCATGGCCGACTGGGAAGTCACCATCGCGCTCGCCAAGGCGATGGGATTCGAGATGAACTACAGCCATCCCTCGGAGATCATGGACGAGATCGCCGCGCTGACACCGACCTTTGCCGGCGTCTCGTACGCCAAGCTGGAAGAGCTCGGCTCGGTGCAGTGGCCCTGCAACGAGAAGGCGCCAGAGGGCACGCCGGTGATGCATATCGGCGGCTTCGTCCGTGGCAAGGGCAAGTTCGTCGTCACCGAGTATGTCGCGACCGACGAGCGCACCGGTCCCCGCTTCCCGCTGCTGCTCACGACGGGCCGCATCCTGAGCCAGTACAATGTCGGCGCGCAGACAAGGCGCACCGAGAACGTGGTCTGGCACGCCGAAGACCGGCTGGAGATCCATCCGCACGACGCCGAGCAGCGCGGCGTGCGCGACGGCGACTGGGTGCGGCTGCAGAGCCGCGCCGGCGAGACTACGCTGCGCGCGGAGCTCACCGACCGTGTCGCGCCCGGCGTCGTCTATACCACGTTCCACCACCCGGACACGCAGGCCAACGTCATCACGACCGACTATTCGGACTGGGCGACCAACTGCCCCGAATACAAGGTCACGGCGGTGCAGATCTCGCCGTCGAACGGCCCGTCCGACTGGCAGAAGAGCTACGACGAGCAGGCGCGACACTCCCGCCGCATCGCGCCGGCCGAGGCTGCGGAGTAGCCGCATGCACGTGCCAGTCCAGGCCATCGACCGCGAAATCTGGCGCGATGGCATCGCGTCCGAAGGCACCCGGCTGATCCCCGAGGAGACGCCGCTGGCGCTGACCTACAATGGCGGCACCTATGCCGTCATGATGGGGACGCCGCAGAACCTCGAGGATTTTGCCGTCGGCTTCAGCCTGGACGAAGGCATCATCAAATCGGTCGACGACATCAAGTCGCTCGAGGTGGTCCGCCTCGACGACGGCATCGAGCTGCGGATGTGGCTGGAGTCGGAAGACGCCGCACGCATCAGCGAGCGCCGCCGCCACATCGCGGGTCCCACTGGCTGCGGCATCTGCGGCATCGATTCAATCGCCGAAGCCGTGCGGCCCGCGGCTGTGGTGCCGCAAGGGCAGACCTTCACGCCGCAGCAGATCATGACGGCGATGCAGGCGATCGCCCCCCTGCAATCGATCAACATGCAGACCCGCGCGGTGCATGCCGCGGCCTTCTGGTCGCGATCGAATGGCATCGTGGCCCTGCGCGAGGACGTGGGCCGGCACAACGCGCTCGACAAGCTCGCCGGTTCGTTGGCGCGCAGCCGCACGGACGCAAGCGCCGGCATGGTGCTGCTGACAAGCCGGGTCTCGGTCGAGATGGTGCAGAAGACCGCCGCAATCGGCGTGCCTGTGCTGGTTGCGGTCTCCGCGCCCACCGCGCTCGCGGTGCGTACAGCGGAGGCCGCTGGCATCACGCTGATTGCAATTGCCCGCAGCGACGGGTTTGAAACGTTCACGCACCATGGCCGCGTCACGGCCCATCGTGCTTCGGAGATTGTCAATGTCGTCGCCTGATCGCCTCGTTTACATGGCCAACCAGATCGGCAAGTTTTTCGAGAGCCAGGGCCACGAAAAGGCCGTGCCGGGAATTGCCGACCACATCAAGAAGTTCTGGGACCCGCGCATGAAGCGCGCGATCTTCGCCCATCTCGATGCCGGCGGCGCCGGCCTTGCGCCGAACGTTCACGAAGCCCTCGCCTCGCTCAAGCAGACGACTTCCCTTCCAGAAGCGCACTGAACACGCGCCGCACCTCGCCCTGCGTCTCCTTCACGCGCGCCTCCAGCGACGAGAAATCCGGCGCGTCGCCGGCGCGCGCCATTACGCGTTGAAGATCAGTGCCCGCCGTCTCCGGCTTGAAGCGGTCGCTGACGCAGAGCCGCAGGATCTGCGTCAGATCGTGATAGAGCCGCGCCGCGGCGCGCAGGATCTCCGCCTCCGAGTGCGGCAGCACGCCGAGTCTTGCGGCATTCTCCAGCACCTGTACCGTGCTGACATCGAGAATATCCGGCTTGTCATGGGCATGCACGAGCTGGAGATATTGCGCGATGAAGTCGATATCGACCATGCCGCCGGAGGCGTATTTCAGGTCCCAATAGTCGGTCTCGCCCTTCTCCTGCGCGATCGCGCGGCGCATGTCGGCGACGTCGTTGGCGGTGATCGAGGGGTCGCGGCGGCGGGTCAGGACCCCGCGGATGATCTGCTCGATCCGCGCAGTGAATTCGGGCGATGCCGACACCACGCGCGCGCGCGTCAACGCCATGTGCTCCCAGGTCCAGGCCTCGTTGGCCTGATAGTCCGCGAAGGAGACCAAGCTCGATGCCACCGGACCGGCCCGTCCCGAAGGACGCAGCCGCATGTCGATCTCGTAGAGCACGCCGTAATTGGTGCGAGTCGTGAAGGCGCTGATCAGGCGCTGGGTGAAGCGGGCAAAGTAATGCGCGCCCTGAAGTGATTTCTGGCCGTCGGAGTCCGGATTGTCACTGTCGAAATCATAGAGCAGGATCAGATCGAGATCCGAGGACGCCGTCATCTCGCGGCTGCCGAGCCGGCCCATCGCGATGATGGCGGTCTCCTGCCCCTTGATCCGTCCGTGCTGGTCGGCGAAGCGATCGGCGACGAGGCCGTGAACGGTGTGGACGATGCCTTCGGCGACATCGGCAAAGGCCGTGCTCGCCTGCTGCGCCGAGACGGTGCCGGAGAGGATGCGGGTGCCGATCAGGAACAGGCTCTCCTGACCGAACAGGCGCAGGCGGTCCAGAAACTCCTCGTAGGAGTCCGCATCCTGCACCGTGGTCGCAAGCCGCGCCGACAATTCCTGCTTGTCCGGCATTGCGCCGAAGAAGCGCGGATCGATCAGGCCGTCCATCAGCTGCGGCTGCCGAGCCAGCATCTCGCCCAGCCTGGGCGCCGCGCCAAGCACGAGCGCAACGAGCGCAACGAGATCGCGGTTCTGGCCGAGCAGCGTGATCAGCCGGCCGCCACGCTGGAGCGCCTGGAGGAATTGGTCGAACGCGACGACGGCACGGTCCGGCCCCTCGGCATGCGCCAGGCCGTCGATGAGGGCCGGCACGAATTCGACGAAGGCGTTTCGCGTCTGCTCGTTGCGGAAGACGCGGTAGTCTCCGGTGAGCCAGTCGCAGATGATCTGCGCCACGGCAGCGGGCTTCTTGAATCCGAGCGTCGTCAGGTGCTGAAGCAGGCGCCGATCGTCGGGACCGGCGCGATAGTCAATCGCAGGCAGGCTTGCCGTGCCGGTCCGGTCGTCGCCTTCGAACAGTTTTTCGTAGTGTCCCTGGACGATCTCGAGCTGGCGCAGCAGGTCGTGCGCGAAGGTCTCGCGGCTGTCATAGCCAAAGAACCAGGCGAAGCGTTCGACCGCCTCCTTGTCCTCCGGCAGCGCATGGGTCTGCTCGTCGGCGATCATCTGGAGACGGTGCTCGACCCGGCGCAGGAATTCATACGCCGTGGTCAGCTCGTCGCGCGCAGCGGAGGTGATCCAGTTGCTGGAAGCAAGGATGTTGAGCGCGGCGAGCGTCGGCCGCGCCCGCAATTCCGGATGCCGGCCGCCCGCGATCAGTTGCTGCGTCTGGGCGAAGAATTCGATCTCGCGGATACCGCCACGGCCCACCTTGACGTTGTGGCCCTCGACCGAGATCTCGCTCTGGCCGCGATAGGTCTGCATTTGCCGCTTCATGTCGTGCACGTCGGCAAGTGCCGCGAAGTCGAGATGCTTCCGCCAGACGAAGGGCGCGATTTCGACAAGCAGCGCCTCGCCTGCTCTGGCGTCGCCGGCGCAGGCACGCGCCTTGATCATCGCGGCGCGCTCCCATGTGCGTCCCTCCCGCTCGTAATAGTTCAGCGCGGCATCTCGCGAAATCGCGACCTGCGTCGAGGACGGGTCAGGACGCAGCCGCAGATCGACACGGAAGACATAGCCGTCATGGGTGCGCTGCTGGAGGACGCGCGCCATGCCCTGCGTCACCCGGACGAAGAACGGTTGCGGCTCGATATCAGTCGCAAGTGTCGTGGCATCGGGGTCGAAGAACACGATGAGATCGATGTCGCTGGAATAGTTCAGCTCGCCCGCGCCCATCTTGCCCATCGCAAGCACGATCAGGCCGCAGCCGACCTCCGGCGCCTCGGGATCGGGCGGCACGAGCTTGCCGCGTGCGGCTTCCTGTCGCAGCAGGTACTGCAGCGCCGCCTGCACCGAGGATACTGCGAGATCGGTCAGCGCGGCGGTCACCCGCATCACCGGCCAGACTCCGCCGATGTCGCAGAGCGCGATCAAGAGCGCCGCCTCCGCCTTCATGCGGCGAAGCAGCCGCATCACCTCGGCCTCGTCGCCTGCCGCGAGCACCGCGTCCCTCGCTTCTGCGATCAGCGCGGCGAGATGAGCATCCGGCTCGCATTCGAGCAGCCGGATCAGGCGCAGCGGATCGGCGCGCACCAGATCGAACAAATAAGGCGAGAATTCCGCAATCCCGGCGAGAATAATCCGGGCAAAAGGATGGACGAGCAAGGCTTGCAGACGAGCCGACTGTGCAGGGTCAAGCTCGGCTAGCCAGCTTTCAAAACGTCGTTCGTCGGTTGTGGAAGCGGCAATATGGGGAGCCTCCGCAAAGCGCGCGGCCAGGCTCTCACCATGCTTGTCCGCGTTTCCCGGCGCGGAGTGGTTCATGCCACCTTCTGTGGCACATCCGGTATTGGAGGAGCAACCCTGTCGCCGGCTCCCGCGCGCGCCGGCAGCAGCAGCGTGGCGACGAGACCGGGCTGGGCATCGCCCAGCCGCAATTCGCCGCCATGCAACGTGGCGACGGCGGACGCGAGGCTGAGGCCGAGACCGGAGCCCGGCATGGTGCGGCTCGCCTCCAGCCTGACGAATCGTTCCACGGCGTGCTTGCGATCGGCTTCGGGGATTCCGGGGCCGCGGTCGGTGACGCTGAGCTGCACCTGGTTGCCCTCGCGCTTCGCCTCGATCGTGATCTGACGGGCGTCCATGCTGACCACGGTTCCGGCCGACTGCGCGGCCGGCTTGCCGTATTTGATCGCGTTCTCGACGAGATTGGCGAGCGCCTGGCTGATCAATTCGCGATTGCCGTGAATGGGCGCGGCTTGCGTCTTCACCTTCAAGGACATGCCGTCGTCCTCCGCCAGCGGCTCATAGAGCTCGTGAATGCCGTTGGCGACATCGGCCGCGTCGAAATCGTCCATATTGCCGCGCGCCTGGCCGGACTCCGCGCGCGCGATCATCAGCAGCGCGTTGAAGGTGCGGATCAGCCCGTCGGATTCCTCGATGGTCCGTTCCAGCGCGGCACGATAATCGGCCTCGCAACCCGACTTCGCCAGCGCCTCCTCGGCGCGGTTGCGCAAACGCGTCAGCGGCGTCTTGAGATCGTGGGCGATATTGTCCGAGACTTCCTTGAGCCCCACCATCAGCGCCTCGATCCGCTCCAGCATGGCGTTGAGGTTTTCGGCGAGGCGGTCGAGCTCGTCGCCGCTGCGGCCCACCGGCAGGCGCCCGCTGAGGTCGCCGGTCATGATGCGCTGGGCCGTGCCGGTCATGGCATCGATGCGCGTCAGCACCCTGCGCGCGACGAAGACGCCGCCACCGAGGCCGAGCACCACCACGATCAGGATCGACCATTGCGCGGCCTTGGCGACGATGCTGAACAAGCGCCGCCGCTCGGCGAGGTCGCGGCCGATCAGGAGGCGGAAACCGTTCTCAAGTTCGGTGACGCGCACCAGCGCGCGATGGTCGCGGTCATCCGCGTCCTCGATGCGCCGGTAGGCGGTCTCCGACCAGCCGCGCGTCGCCATCACGCCCGGCGCCAGCGAGCCGACATTGCCGGCGACCGCCTGCCCGGTCGGCGTGGTCACGAGGTAGAGATTGGCGCCCGGCCGCAGCGCCCGATACTCGATCGAACGCACGAGGCCGAACAGGCCGCGGCGACCGTAGATCTCGTTGATCTCCGAGGTCTCGGCATTCACCGTCTGCGTGATCTCTTCGGTGATCAAGCGCCGCGTGTTCCAGGCGAAATAGCCGAGCAGCGAGGCCGCGAAGATCGCAAACAGGAACAGGTAGACCAGCGTGAGCCGGAATGCCGTGGTGCGGACGAGTTTACCGAATGCCGTCACTGATCATGTATCCAATCAGAGCGTTACGCGTGCTATCGTTGGCCATCGCCACTTCTCATATTTTCCTTATATTTCAAATACTTATCGCCTCTTCTGCCGTCTGATTCCCGGCCGCCCTGGCGAAAAAGCAGCAAGTTGGGGCTATTCTCTTCCCAAACATCTGGTCAGCGGAACGGGAACGTTAAAGTGGCACTCAATTCGAACCAAGTTAAATCCCTGCAAGCTGGCGTTCATGCGGACGGCAGGGGTATCCGATCATGGCCGGGAGCGGCGATCGGGTGCGGCCTTCCGCTTCACTGACCTTGACGGCGTCCGGGCGCAAATGGCGCTCGCCGGGGCCGGCGAACGCGACAGCACAGCCGCGAGCGCACCCAACCAGGCCCGCGACTACAAGGTCACCCTGAAGTGCGATGGTGTCGTTCCGTGCGTCGAGAAGTGGCCCGGCAAGACGTGAGGCTTGGATTGCAAGCCACTGAATCTTGCGAGATCACGGAATGGCACCCGACGCCGCCGACGCGTCATTTCCTCGACACGCCGACGCGAAGGCGCGTGACATCCGGCGTTGCCCGCTGCGATAACACATAACACATCGAACGACGCACCTACATCAGTTCATATCAAACTGTTGCAAATGTGTATTATTTGTTCGCTAGAGAAAGCCATCAACGTTACCGAGGGCTGGCGTCACGACTCGGCGGGCCGGGGCTCGGTCATGGCAAGACCATGAGCCGAGATACTCCTAGCTGGTAGAGTTATGCGACGATCAATGCCTCTCCCGCTGCCCTTGGGACCAGACAGGGTGAGATGCCCCGGTCAGGTGGAATTTCCCTGCGGTCGTGGTCGCACCTTTTTGCTCCGAGCAACCGCCCGCCCGCCGAGGATGTGATCGACGATGGACATGCCGTTGCACAGAACCCGCGTCAACTATAGCGGTGGGCGGGAAGAAGCTTCGTCCTCGATGTCGGCCTTGATCGACCAACTGTCTGGACTGGCCCGGCGGCAATATCGGGTCATTCTCGTCGTGCCTGCCGTGGCAATAGCCATCGGCCTGCTCTATCTACTGGTCACTCCCTCGCAATACACCGCGACCGCTACGCTTTTGATCGACAGCAGCACGCTGCGGGTCCTGCAGAACCAATTGCAGCCGCAGGGGGATATTCCGCTCGACACGCTTCAGGTGGGCTCCCAGGTCGAAATTCTCGCGTCGCGCAAGCTGGGACTCGACGTTGTAAGGAGCCTCAAGCTCGCCGACGATCCGGAATTCGCCGGCGGCTGGAGCCTGTTCTCGCGTCCGAACGTCACCTCCTCCGACACGGTGGAAGAACGTGAGCAGAGGGCGCTCGATGAGTTTCTGGCCCACCGCTTCATCACACGCGGCGATAAGACTTATGCGCTGAACATCTCATACACGTCGCGTAGCCCCGAGACCGCGGCCAAGGTCGCCAACGCGATCGCGGAAGCCTATATCGACGACCAGCTCGGCGCAAAATACCAGACAGTCACCCGCGCAGGCGCCTGGCTGCAGGACCGGATCAACGAGCTGAAGTCGAAGGCGGCGACAGCCGATCGCGCCGTCCTGGAGTTCAAGGAAAAGAACAACATTGTCGACCTCGGCGGACCGAACGTATCGGCCGGCAGCGCGAGCCGGCTCATCGGCGAACAACAGCTGTTCGAACTGAACAGCCAGCTCGCCGCCGCGCGCGGCGCCACCAGCGAGGCCAAGGCCCGGCTCGACCGGATCGAGCAAGTCCGGAAAATGGACGTCAGCGAGGGCGCCGTCGCAGATATCCTGAAAAACGAGGTCATTACGCGGCTTCGCAATCAGTATGTCGACCTGTCTGCGCGCGAGGCCAACATCTCGACGAGATATGGTGCGGACCATACGGCCGCGATCAACCTGCGCGACCAGATGGAGGAAACGCGCCGAAACATCCGCGGGGAGCTCGGACGGATCGCTGGCAGCTACAAGAGCGATTACGAGATCGCCAAGACGCGCGAAGAGAGTTTGGAGCGGTCGCTGGCCAGCCTGGTATCCGAGGGCCAACTCACCAACCGCGATCGGCTTGGATTGGCCGAGCTCGAAAGCTCCGCCAAGGTATATCACACGCTCTACGACACCTTCCTGCAGCGTTATATGGAGGCGATACAGCAGCAGTCGTTTCCAATCACCGATGCACGCGTGATCAGTCCGGCCGCCGCGCCGAAGAAGAAGAGCAAGCCGGTGGCGTCATTCGTCCTTGCCATCGCGCTCACGATGGGGCTGATGGCGAGTTTTGGAATTGCAGCTTGGCGCGAGGCGATCGACGGTGTCTTCCGCACGGGATCTCAGGCCGAACAGGAATTGGGCGTCCGTTGTCTTTCGGTGATTCCGCTCGCGGCCGGACAGGCACCTCGTGCACCATCGCCTCCGCGATCGATCGCGACCGGATTCGATGCAGAGGCCGGTCGACTGGGTCCGCCGCTGCAAACCGTGGAGAACGTGGCGGCGGATACACCCCATTACGCATTCATCGATCCGTTGAAGCGACGCGCAGTCGACGATCCGATCTCGGTCTTCACCGAAGCGTTTCGCGCAATCAAGATGAGAGCGTGGCTGGAATCCACCATCCGCGAGAACAGGCTGATCGGCATCACCTCGACCGTCGCGGGCGAAGGCAAGTCCACTGTTGCCTCGAACCTTGCGTCGCTGTTGGCCGATGCCGGTCGACGGGTGATCCTGATCGACGCGGACCTGCGCAATCCTACGCTTGCCCGCTCGCTCACGCCACGGCCGTCAGTTGGATGGCTGGAGGTGCTGAGCGGCAAGATCGATCTCGCACGGGCCACGGGCCGAGACGCCGCCACGGGACTGGCGCTGCTCCCTCTGCTGCTGACCGAAGCTCCGGTCCATTCCGACGAGGTGCTGGCCTCGCAGGGATTTCGAACCCTCCTTGATCGACTGCGCGAAAGCTATGATTATGTTATCATCGACCTTCCGCCGATCGCACCTGTCGTCGACGTGCGTGCGATCGTCCCGGTGATCGACTCCTTCGTGTTCGTGGTAGAATGGGGAAGCACCAGGATCAAGGCGGTGCGGCGCCATCTGCTGGCCGAGCCGGACCTTCACGATCGCCTGCTTGGCGTGGTGCTAAACAAGGCCGATCTGAGGGCTCTCGAAAAATTTGAGCAGCCGGGTGTTTATCAAAATGGATACTACAGAAGTGGCAGCTAGAAGTGCCGTCGAATTGATGCTGAGAGGGCGCCGCGCCGGATCCACGCTTCGGCGGAGGCGAGCCCTCGGATGAGCCAGCGGATCGCTCTCATCACCGGTGTGACCGGCCAGGACGGCGCCTATCTCGCCGAACATCTGCTGTCGCTCGGCTATGTCGTGCACGGCATCAAGCGGCGCTCGTCCTCGTTCAATACCGCGCGCGTCGACCATCTCTACCAGGACCCGCATGTCGGCGACGTGCCGTTCCTGATGCATTACGGCGACATGACGGATTCGACCAATCTGATCCGCCTGGTGCAGCAGATCCGGCCGACCGAGATCTACAATCTCGCCGCGCAGAGCCACGTCGCCGTCAGTTTCGAGAGTCCGGAATACACCGCCAATGCCGATGGTATCGGCGTGCTGCGGCTGCTGGAAGCGATCCGCATCCTCGGCATGGAGAAGGAGACGCGGTTCTACCAGGCCTCGACCTCCGAGCTCTACGGCCTCGTGCAGGAGATCCCGCAGAAGGAGACCACACCATTCTATCCGCGCTCGCCTTACGGCGTCGCAAAGCTCTACGGTTACTGGATTACGGTGAACTACCGCGAAGCCTACGGCATGTTTGCCTCGAACGGCATCCTGTTCAATCATGAGAGCCCGATCCGCGGCGAGACCTTCGTCACCCGCAAGATCACGCGCGGCGTGGCGCGCATCGAAGTCGGGCTCGAGGAGACGCTCTATCTCGGCAATCTCGAGGCCAAGCGCGACTGGGGCCACGCCAGGGATTACATCGAGGGCATGCACATGATCCTGCAGGCCGACAAGCCCGACGATTTCGTGCTCGCCACCGGCGAGACGCATTCGGTGCGCGAGATGGTCGAGCTGTCCTTTGCGCAGGTCGGCCGTCGCCTCGCATGGCGCGGCAAGGGCGTCGAGGAGACCGGCGTCGATGCCAAGAGCGGCAAGACGGTGGTGAAGATCGATCCGACCTATTTCCGCCCGACCGAGGTCGATCTCCTCATCGGCGACGCCAGCAAGGCGCGCGAGGTGCTCGGCTGGAAGCCGAAGCGGACCTTTGCGCAGCTCGTCGAGGAGATGATGGCGAGCGATCTGGCCGAGGCCAAACGGGACATCGCAAATGGCAAGCGCACCGTTTGAGCTGAAGGGCAAGAGCGTCTACGTCGCCGGCCATCGCGGCATGGTCGGTACGGCACTGCTGCGCCGGCTGGCGCGCGAGGACGTGAAGCTTGTCACGGTGGACCGGCGCGAGGTCGATCTCTGCAACCAGGCCGCCGTGTTCGACTGGTTCGCGAAGGTGCGGCCACAGGTGATCTTCCTCGCTGCGGCAAAAGTCGGCGGCATCGTCGCCAACAACACGCTACGCGCCGAGTTCATCTACGACAACATCGCGATCGCGGCGAACGTGATCCACGCCGCGCATGTGAACCGCGCCGAGAAGCTGATGTTCCTCGGCTCGTCCTGCATCTATCCGAAGCTCGCACCGCAGCCCTTGCGCGAGGACACCGTTCTGACCGGCCCGCTGGAGCCGACCAACGAGCCTTACGCCATTGCCAAGATCGCGGGCATCAAGATGGCGGAGGCCTATCGCAGCCAGTATGGCTCTGACTTCATCAGCGTGATGCCGACCAACCTCTACGGCCCCGGCGACAATTATCATCCGGAATTGAGCCACGTCGTTGCCGCGCTGATCCGGCGCTTTCACGAGGCAAAGGTCTCGGGCGCGAAGAGCGTCGTGGTCTGGGGCACCGGCACGCCGCGGCGCGAGTTCCTCTATGTCGACGACATGGCGGATGCCTGCGTGCACCTGATGAAGACTTATTCGAGCGCGGAGCTGATCAACATTGGCACCGGCGAGGACATTGCCATCGCCGAGTTCGCCCGTGTCGTCGCCGAGATCGTCGGCTATCGCGGCGAGATCAGTTTCGACACCTCGCGCCCCGACGGCACCCCGCGCAAACTGCTCGATATCGGCCGCCTCGAACAGCTCGGCTGGCGCGCGACGACATCGCTCGATGACGGCTTGAAACGCACTTACGAGGCGTTCCTATCGAGCCATCCAGCCGCGGTACGCCAGCTGTCGGAGGTCTTGCGCTAGGCGAGTAGGGATTATAGGGCGGCCCGAAGGCTGGTTCTGGCACTAGCCGCTGTCGGGGCGCCGCAAGCGCGTTCCCTGGCGCGCCCGAAGTTCCTCTTCGTATTTCAGCTTTTCCAGCAGCATGTCGGTCACAAGCCGTCGCAATTGCGCGTTCTCGAGCTCTAGCCGCTTGATTGTGTCCACACTGCTGGCGTCCGACGAATCGAGCGGCCGGCCATCGGCTTCGCCGCGCCGACCACCAACCGGCTCGGACGAATCGGGCATCTTCTTCCAGCGGTGGTAGGTCATGATGCTGACGCCAAGCGCCTTCGATATTTCCCGCTGGGTCTTGCCCTTGGCCGCAAGTTCGTTGGCTTGCGCCAGCTTGGCCGAAATCTCCTCCGAGGCATGCCTCTTGCCAACCATAGTGGTCCTCTCCGGCCAGAATCTTGCCAGTCCGGACGTAGTAAGCGCGAATCGTGAACGTTTTCAATAGGCCGGCGAGAAATCCTGGACCGGCTATCGACCGGCCGACCCGTCAGCGCACGCGTCCGCCGATGCGACAGGACATCATAAAGGGCGGTCCCATGCTCCAACCGGTCGCGCCGCCGAACAGATCATTCCCAAATGTACCAATGTTAACTTTTGCGACGACGCTGCCTTGAGACCGATTGCGGCCGGGAAGCTCTGGTCAATATGCGTTGCGCGGCCGGATCAATTCGAATGCCGTCCTCAGCATGATATGGATATCCAATATCAGGCTCCAATTATCAATATACCATAAGTCGAGTGCAACTCTCCGTTCCATGAGCTCGAGCCGCGGCGTGCCCCCGCGATAGCCTTGAACCTGCGCCCAGCCGGTAATTCCCGGCTTGACGTGATGGCGGAACGCGTAGTTCGCGATCATGCTGCCGTACTCGTAGTCGTGCACCAGCGCGTGCGGGCGCGGCCCGACGATCGACATATGCCCCTGTATCACGTTGAACAGTTGCGGCAGTTCGTCGATGCTGGTCTGGCGGATCAGGCGTCCCACCCGGGTCACGCGCGGATCCTGCTTCGTCGCCTGCACAACCGTGCCGCCGTCCTCCTGGACGCTCATGCTGCGCAGCTTGTAGATCACGAACGGCTTGCCGTTGAAGCCATGGCGGCGCTGCCGGAAGATCACCGGTCCCTTCGACTCCAGCTTGATCGCGACTGCGACCAAGATCAGTGGGGGGGACAGCACGACCAGCGACGTCGCCGCCACGATGATGTCGAGCAGCCGCTTGGTCAGGCGATCGAGTACCGACAGCGGCGCGGACTGCACCTCCACCATGTAGAGCCGTTGAGGCATCGAGGTTTGGTGGCGCAGCACGGTCGACACCGCACGATCGGGCAATAGGCGCACCGGAAGCGGAATGACGCGCAACCGGTCGAGCAAGGCCTCGATGTCCCGGGGGCCGGACCAGGACAGCGCCAGCACGATCTCCTCGGCAGACGCCTCCCGTATGCGCTTCATCAGCTCGTCTTCGTGCCTCCCCGAAGCAGAGAGTTTTGGCGCCTCTTCCCTCGGCAAAATGATGCGCTCGACCTCGTGCAGGCCAAATCTGGCAAGCAGATCGCTCCTTCCGAACTGCGCCAGCTCGCCTTGCGTTCCGATCACCACCACACGCCGCCCGCGGATCGTGCCGGCGACAAGCGCCGAGCGAAGACGTCGTTTCCCCAACCAGCGCGCGACGAGAAGGCCGGCGCCTCCGATCGCGAAGAGGCAGACGACCGAGCCACGCGATGCGTCACCGCCGGATTTGAACAGAAACAGCATGACCGCGAGGACGAGAGCAGCGAGGCACCAGCCGGCCAAGACCCGCCCGCCGTTGAGTTCGTCGTCCAGCAGCTGGTTCAACCGGTAGAGACCGAGGAAATGCGCGACCAGGACATAGGCGAAACTCGCCACCAAACCGAGCCCGGCATAGAAGGAGCCGTCGGCGGCGCCTCCAAGCGCACGCTGATAGGCAATGCCGCCGATGGCGCCCGCTGCGACGATGATCGAGAAGTCGACGGCCGCGAACAAGGGCTCGATGAAGCCGAACGGGATCGCCAGACGGACCCGCGATCGGCCTTCGACCGCCGATATCGGCTCACCCGCATTGGTCAGATCGGTCACAAATCGCCCCCGGGATCGGTCCGCGATCCGGATACCACGAGCATTGTACCATAATTATGATACTTTTACTATTGATTAACCAATGCATCATCCGTGGATGACGGCGCCTTCGCCCCATCATCCGATTGACATGAATCTGCTATCCGCCGAGCGCTCAAGCGCGACGCAATCAGGCCGAATCGTCATCGCGCTTCAGGTTATTGTTCGACTACCGCGACGGCGCAGCGTCGGGTTTGGGCTCGATCAGCCTGGACAGCGCGATCTCGTTGACCACGGGCGGGGTCTGCTTCAGCAGTTCCGCCACATAGGCGCGGCGGTTGGCCTCGATGCGCTCGGCCCGCATCCGCTGCACGACGGCCTCTCGCACGTCCGCCAGCGGCCGCGTATGCGACGCCTCGGTATCGAGCAGCTTCAGGACGTGCCAGCCGTCCTCGAGCCGGATCGGATCGGTGATGCCCGACTTCGGCAGGCCGGTGACCTGCCCACGGATCTCGTTGCGCATATCGGGCTCGGCGACCCAGCCGATCTCCCCTTCCCGTCCCGCGGTTGCCGCATTGTCGGACGACGCCTTCGCGATCGGACCGAACTCCGCGCCGGGCTGCTTGATCTTCCGCACGATGTCATCGAGCTTCTTGCGCGCGGTGTCCTCGGCCGCCCTGTCGGCGTCCTTGGCGAGGTTGACCACGATCTGGGCGAGACGGAAGCGGCGGGGAACGAGGAACGCACTGGCGTTCGCCTCGTAGACGCTCTTGATGTCGGCCTCGCCCGGATAGCTGTCGCCGAGCGCCGTGACCGATTGCAGGTAGCTCTCGATGATCAAACTGTCGCGTGCACGTGCAAGCTGCGTCAGGACGGCCGGCTGCTGGTCCCACTTCTTGGCCGCGGCCTCCTTGAGCACCAGGCGGTTGGCGAGGATCGCGCGCACCGTCTGGCTCAGCAGCGCCGGATCACGCGCCATCGCAGCCTGCTGGCGGGCATCGAGAAGCTGGATGGTCGCGCGCACTTCTTCCGCGGTGACGTCGCTGTCGCCGACGCGGGCAATGATCTCGCTGCCCTTCACGGCCGCATTGTCCTGCGCCGCAGGAGCTGGCTGGACCGCCGCCGGAGTGGCCGGCGCAGGAGTTGCGCGCGGAGCCGCGGGCTGGGGCGGATTACGCGTTTGGGCCAATACCGGCGATGACGCCGCAGCGTGGAGCGCACCGGCTAGCAGCACGAGCTTGAAAACGTTGCGGGTCATGGCTTGGCCTTCTGTTCGATGATCTGGTCGCGAAGATCCTGGGCGGCGTTCTGATGCTCGACCCGCTTGAACCCGATCACAGGATCGTGGTGGATCACCTTCTCCAGCGGATCCATCTTCTCGTATTGCTTGACGGTATCGTCGGCGATCCTGACGAGACGGACATTCTTGGCCTCGCAGGCCTTGGCGCTCGCCTTCCACGTCGTCGCCTCGCCCTCGAACTTGGAGCGCTCCGCGTCCTTGGTCCGCGCCACGCTCGCCGCCTCACCATAGGCGGCCTTCCACTTTTCCAGTGAATCGTCGCGCTCGGCGATCCGCTCGTTAAAGTCCTTCACCGCCTGGCGATGGGCCTGCTCGGCCTCCTTGACCTGGGCGCGATAGCCCTCGATCTGCTTACGCAAGCGGTCGCGCTCCTGTTCGGCCGCGGTCAGCTTGGCCTGGACCGCGGCCCGTTGATCCTCGGCGGCCCGCGCCTGCGTGGTGGCGCTGCGCAGCGCCTCACGCAGGCGATCGCTTTCCTGGTCGGCATGCGCCACCGGCGAGACGATCAGCGCCAATGCGGCGACGGATGTGAGACGTAACAGCCTCATGGTCAGAACCTCGCGTTGAGATCGAGCTGGACGATGTCGACGGCATAAGGCAGGCCGGCAATATTGTTCGCGCTCATCCAGCGCACAGAAGCCCAGATGTTCTCGCCGAGGCCGACATTGCCGCCGATGAAATAGCCCTTCAGATTGGTGCCGCCGAGCCCGAAGTCGGAATCGACGAACGCGTCCACCATCGCGTCGGACTCCAGGTATTTGTAACCGACATGCGCGTTCCAGTCCCAGAGATGCTTGATCTCCTTGTTGCCGACGGTCATGCGCGCAAGCCAGCCCTGGTTGCCGCCATTGTACGGACCCGGGCTGCCGTCCGTGGTACCGGCGAAGTTGTTCGGAAACACGGCGACAGCGGCAACGGCGCTTCGGTCGAATGCCGTGTTCCAGACGTATTCGGCGTCGAGAATGACGTGAATCGGATTGAACTGTGCCAGATCGAGTTGCGCGCTCGCGACCACCGGCCGGAAGTCGCTGGCAAGGCCGTAGTATTGATATTGCGCCGTGGTCACGGGCGTGAACGCAAGGTTACGCAAGCGCATATAGGTGTTGCCCTTTTGCGCGAAGGAAGGTCTCAACACATCCGTGTCGCAGATATCGCTCGCGGTGATGACCAAGCACTCGCTGGAAAGTCTGCCCTTCACATTGGTAAAATCATAGTAGGCGAACGCCAAGGTGAGATTGGTTTCAGAATCTAGTCTTGCGCCAAAACCACCCTGGGCACCGAACAGCCACTTGTCACGGCTCGGCATCTTCGTTGGTCCCGATAGGTCGGCAGTATTGAGCCCCGCGTTCAGATCGGTGTTGAAGACCGGGAAAGCGCCGCCGACGAAGAAGGGCGTGAATCCCTCTGCGACTTCCTGCTTGGCCTGAATTGCGAAACCATCGAAACCGAGATCCTTGTACCAGACCAGATCCGTCGGCGACCAGAATGGATTGTCGAAGCGGCCGACAGAGCCGACGAAGTCCCGCACTGGTTCATATTTGACGAAGGCGCGGTCAAGCCACAGTGCGTACTTCGAAAAATTGCCGCCGTTCGCGCCGAACGTTTGATTGGTCGACACTGGCGAACTATTCTCGCCCGTCGCGAGTCTCAGGCCCGCGGTGAACCCCTCGAAAAGATCGACGTCGGCCCCCAGCCGCGCACGAAAACGAAAGCGGTTGCGATCCTGTGTCGCGTTGTAGGTCGGTGGGAAGTAGGGATTCGTCGCGTCATCCTCATTGGAAGGCGAACCTGTATTGATCGCGTTGAAGTTCTCGAGAAAGCCATTATTCCCGGCCGGGAAGTGATCACCTTCATACCGCGCGCGGATGTCGCCGTAGAACTTGATCCGCTGCGCCCATTCCGGATACATGCCCGGCGAGGCCCAGCCCTCCTTGTGGGCGCGGTCCATCACCTCGGCCCTGATCTCCTCGCGCAGCTGCTTCTTGACGATCTCGGGCACGTAGGTGACGCGCTTGGTGCCGGGCGGCGACGTTGCGTCGGCAGCGCTCGTCGCCTTTTTCTCCGCGCCTTCCGCCTTGGCCGCGGCATCGCGCGTCGCCTGCCGGGCGACATAGGCTTCGTCGTCGGCCTGCTTGACCAGGACTGCGGCCTGCTCCTCGCTCAGCGTTCCCTGCTTCACGAGCAGATTGATCAGGTTGACCGTCGCGTTCGATGAAGGCGCCGCGTCGCGCGAGACGGTCGGACGCTTGCCCTGCGGCATCCCGTCGTCCTGCGCCGCGGCGGGGACCGCGAGCGCAAGCAGCACCGCTGCCGTCGCTGCCAGTTCTCGCGTCTTCATTTCACGCCACATGACATCACCTCTTCTGCTCTCAACTCACTCACAGTCACTCGTCTCACCGCACTCAGGTCGGATTTCGACCGGTGAGCCGCGTTTCGATCGGCATCGGCATGTCCTTCGGCGGCGGTTCGCGCACGCGCATGCCGCTCACGACCTTCTCGCGAATGGCGGCATCGAGCGCGCTATCTCCCGTCGACGGCGACAACGTCACACGGGTGACCTGCCCTGACTTGTCGAGCCACACTCTGATGACGGTTTGCGCCGTCGCGTCGCGAGTTTTTTCATTTGTCTCCAGCGCTGCCGCAATCTGCGTCTGAAGGATGCTCGCGTACCAGCCGAAGCGGCCGTTGCCGCCGCCTCCGCCGCCCCCGCGCCCCTTGCCCTGCGCAAAACCGCCGCTGCCCGGCCCGGTGCCGAGACCGAGATCCGGCGGCCCCGGCGTCGGATCCGGTCCGGCATCGGGCGGCGCATCCTTTGGAATGTCGACCGGCTTCTCCTCGACCACATCCTTGACCGGCGTCTGCTCCATCACCTTTTGCTCGGGCTGCTGTTCCGGCTGCTGCTCGGGCGGGGGCGGTGGTGGCGGAGGCGGCGGCGGTGGAAGCACCATCGTCACCTGAAGCTCGTTCACCTTGCGCGGCGGATCCTTGTCGCCACTCATCACCATGATGACGACGCCGATCACCGACGCGATGACGACCAGCGCCGAACCGCCGAGCAGCAGATAGCGCCGCCATGCCGGCGGGCCGTCGTCGTCGTTGCTGTCGTCGTCCCACGCCATCGTCCCGTCTCATCTCGCCGACGGCTTGGTCGCCATGCCGACCTGGGTGAAGTTGAGGCGGCCCAGCAGATCCAGCACGTCGACGACGTTCTGGTACTGGGTCTGGCTGTCGCCGCGCACGACGATCGGAAATTCAGGCGTCAGCGCACGCTGCTGCACCAGTCGCTGCTCGAGCTCGGGCAGCGTCACGGGAATGGTGTCCAGAAACAGCTTACCGTCATTGGCGACCGTGATGGCCTTGGTGGTCTGTTGCGCTAGGCTCGGCGCCGCGCTCGCCTTCGGCAGGTTCACCTTCATGCCCTGCACGGTCGCCGTGGTCATGATGATGAAGATCACCAGGAGCACGTAGGCGAGATCGAGCATCGGCGTGATGTTGATGTCGTCGTACGGCTTGCTTTCGGACTGGACTTGCATGGGTTCACTCCGCCGCCTGCTTCACCGGCTCTTCCGGCAATTCGTAGGACTCAGCGATCCGCGTGATGAACTCATCGACGAAGACCTGCATCTCGCTGCTGACATCCTTGATGCGGATCGTCAGGTAGTTGTAGGCAAACAGTGAGGGGATCGCGACGCCGAGGCCTGCGACGGTGGCGACCAGCGCGGCCGCGATACCCGGCGCAATCGCATTGACGTTGACGTCGCCGCTGGCCGCGATCGCCGCGAAGGTGATCATGACGCCGACCACTGTGCCGAGCAGGCCGAGGAACGGACCGCCCGAGATCGCGATCGTCAGCATCACCATCAGGCGATTGAGGCGCTGGCTCTCCCGCACGTAGCCGCTGTCGAGCACGGCGCGGATCGACTGGATTGCCTGCGGCGACAGCCGGCGGTAACCGCCACCCGCAAAGCGGCGCCGGATCTCCTGCGCACCGGCTGCGAACAGGTGGTAGAGCGGGGCGGCATGGACCACCTTGCGCTGCTTCTTGCCAAGCTCGCCCCCGAAACTGGGATCATTCTCCTGGCTGTCGAGCTGGAGCAGCCCTCCGATGTCGGTCGAGGTCTCGCGAAAATGCTTGAGGAAGATCGTGTTGCCGGCCGAGACCCGGTTCAGATACGAGACACGATCGACCATGACGTACCAGCTGATCAACGCCATGATCCCGAGCAGGCCGATGACCACCCAGCCGTCCAGCGTCACCGAGCGCAGGATCACGCCGAAATAGCCGCCGCTGAACCAGCCCGCGTTCTCCTCGTCGACGCTGAACGAGATCAGCTTGGCCTGGGCGGGCCCCTGCCCGACCGCCGACAGCTTGATGAAACCGGCCGAACGCGCGACCTTCGCGATCGCAAGCTCGTCGACGTCACCGGCAAAGCCGGCGGCAGAGCCAGAAGGCGCGGCCGCTGGCGGCGTCGCCTGAGCCGCGTCGGCTGCGGGCGCGGCTGCATCCGCGGCGGGAGCTGCCGCGGTAGCGGCACGACCGAGTTGCGCCACGCCGGTCATGGTGGGCAGGGCCGCAGCAAGCGTCGCGACCTGATCGCCGTCAACGTAAAGGATGATCTGGGCGCCCTTCGCCGTGAACGCGACCTGGTGCCAGGTCCCGGCCGCGATCGCCGTCCCGCCGGCGGCACGCTGCGTGTTGCCGCCGCTCGTGACCTCCACGAACGCCACACCGTTGTCCAACCCAACCGTCAGCCCGTTTGCTCCCTCGTTACGAGAAAACAGCACTGCCCCCGGCTGTGGCGCAGTCATCTTGATCCAAAGCGACCAGCTCAGTTCGCCGCCTTCCGCGGTCACGAGCGAGGGCGAGCCGGGAAGCGTAAGCGCAGTCTGCCCGTCGAGGCGCGCGCCCTGCCCGATGATGGCGCCGTCGGCAGCCGGGACCGCGTTCTGGGCGGTGTTCGCCCAGGCAGTGATGTCCTGCGCCGGCGTCGAGCGATCGTTGAAATGATAGACCAGCAGGGTGTCGGGATCGTAGGTGCCCTTCGCGTCGACCGCGGTCGGCGCCTTCTGGTTTCCGTAGTAGAGCCAGATGTCGTTCTTGGTACCCGGCTTCAGGTCGGGAACGCCGACCCACACCAGCGCTTCGCCGAGCAGCGAGTCGTATTTCTCGACATGGTGCTTGAGCGGCGTCTTGTCGTCGCCGGCAACGAAGCGAAGGTCGCCGCCGTCCTCCTTCGCCCCACCGAAGCGAAAATTGCCGACATGCAGACGCACGAGAATTGGCGTGGTGCCGATGGCATCGCTGATCCCCGCGCCGGACGGACCGGTGTCGATCGTGATCTTCTTGCGCAGCGTCCACTGATCGTTCCACCACGCCGCCGCGGGCGACGGCCACAGCGCAGCGAGGAAGACGAACGCAAGCATCACCGGCGCGCTCAGGCGAAGTCCGGGACGTGATCCAAAGCGAAGGAGCGACATCTAGAATTCTCCCCAGACCCGAAAGCTGAACCGTGGATGATTGGCGACGGTGACCTGCTGGCTGGTCAGCGGCACACCGACGAAAACAATGCTGTTGAGGTAGCGAAGGGTCTTCATGCGCATGCCGACTCCGTAGCTTGCGAGGTCGAAATGCGATTCCTGATCGATGAGCGGTTTGTGGATTCTGGTATTTCCGCCGTCGACGAAGGCGAAGAAGCGCATGTCGTCGAAGGCGTTGTACTTGATGGACTCGCCGAGCGGATTGGGCAGCTTCTGCTCGACATATTGTGCGAGATTAGGCGTGCGCAGCTCCAGCGTGCCGGCGACGCCGTAGTCGCCGATCACCTCGGATTCGAGATAGCCGCGCACCGTGTCCTGTCCGCCGAGGCTGAATTGCTCGCTGGACACCAGCGGCTGATCCGCCGCCTGTCCCTGCAGTTTCGCGTAAAGCTGGAACCCGCCGGCGAAATCCTGAGTGTGCGAGATGTCGGCATGCAGCGTGATAAAGCTCGCGGTCGCGTCGAAACGCTTGGCGTCGAACTCGTCGCGGCTGGAGCCGATGCCGCGCAAGCCTGCCGTGATCGTTGCGTTGAGCTGCGTGAGCCGCCCCTCGCCCTGCCAAGTTGCACCATAGGTGCCGACGAGCGGCACATAGGTCACGGGCGAGTCGAAGGCATCGGAGCCGAGCTTGAGCGACTGCTTGAAATCCTTGTAGTCGATCCCGAGCGATAGCGTATGGAACAGTTCGCCCCTGGACGGCAGCGTCAGCACCGCACGCCCACCGACCACCTGACCGGGACCGACAACGTTCGAGCCGCCGACGGTCGCGACCGAGCTGTCCGAGGTCAGGCCGTAGACGAGGACACTGAGCCAGTCGATTTCGGTTCGCGCCAGGTACGAACCCGACACGACCATGGCGTCCTTCGGGTTCATCGGCGAGACCTGATATGTCCAGGTCATGGAGTGACCGAGCTGCCAGAGATTATCGTAGCGCATCGATATGCTGGTGCGCAGCGGCGTGGTGCTCGGGCTCTGCTTGTTGTTCAGCTCGATGCTGCCGTGGAGCGGAAGCGTGTCCTCGATGTTGAGATCGACGTCGACGGTGCCGGGCGCGACGCCTGCTCGCAGCGCCGGCGTGACACGCCGGTCGGGCCAGCGGTTCAGCGCGACGATGTCTTTCGTCACGTCCCGAAAATTCGGTAGCGTTCCTTCCTTGAGCGACGGCGCGGCGCTCTTGACGTTGTCGAGGTCGAAATAACGCGAGCCCTTGACGCGGAGGCGTCCGACCCGGTTCTCGGTAACCTTGAGCACGACGAAGCCGCGCTGCGCATCCTGCTGCGGCACGGCCACGCTGACGGTCTGAAGGCCCTTGTCGTGATAGGCCTTCTCCACCGCGGCGCGGGCCTTCTCGACATCCTGCGAGCTCTTGTCCGGGCCGAGGAAGGGATAGACCGCAGCCTCGATCTCGATCTGCGGCAGATTGTCCGCACCCTCGACACGATACTCGTCGATGTCGAAACGGGTTTCAGGTGCTGGCGGCTTGACGGCCTCCGCCCCACTCTTGGCCGGATTGGCGCTTGCGGGCGCGGCGGCAGCAGGCTTCGCCGCCGCCGGCCTGCTCGCGTCGGCCTCGGATTTCGCCGCGGCCGGCTTCGTGCAGATCGCGCAGATGATCAGGCCGCAGATGGCGAGACGCGAGGCACATGCCGCATCAGACCGGTCACTCCGCACAGCGCGCAGCGGTGACAGCGCATGACGGCGCGCGCCATTATGATACAGACGACGCGATTTCACCTCAGCCTCGATATCATGCTCGCATTGCTGACGCTTTCGGCGACCGCAGCGTCCTTCGGACAGCCCGAAACCGACCGAGACGCGCCGGTCTGCGAGGGCCTTATCCGATAGACGTTGTGCGCGTGGGCGCAGCGAAAACTTTTTTACTAAGTTCGCGACGCCGCTCGATCGTTCGTGTGATGATTTCGCGCAACATAACGTCACTATCACTCGTTGCCTGTTACTCGATAACAGTTCGTCACATTACCGTTGTGCGGCCTTACTACCGTCCCGCCACAAATTGGGGACTGAGTGAAGTGGGGCGTAGCATGACCATTGACAGCATCAGCAGCTTGCGGACGCTTCTGCTCGCAGAATATGTCGACTTCGATCGCAGGTTGACACGCCGACTGGGCTCCTCGGACCTTGCTTCCGAAGCGCTCAACGAAACCTACCTCCGTCTCGAAGGCATGCGCGAGCTTGGGCCGGTGCGCAGCCCGAAGGCCTATTTATTCCGCATCGCGCTCAATATCGCAGCCGACCGTCGCCGCGCCGAAAAGCGCCGCCTCACCGTCGACGAGGTCGATGCCCTGCTCGAAATTCCCGACGACCGGCCCAACGCCGCGCGCGTGACCGAGGATCGCTCCGAGGTCAATCTGCTCAGGAACGCAATCGCCGAGCTTCCCGAGCGCCGCCGACGCGTGTTGATGCTCTCGCGCATCGACGGCATGCCGAACCGAGAGATCGCGGCACTTCTCGGCGTTACCGTCCGCACTGTCGAGACCGACCTCAAGCAGGCAGTCGAGCATTGCGCTGATCGTCTCAAACGTCCCGTGCGGACCAAATTCGGTTTTCAGCGTCCCGCTTCGTCTTACGTACATAGATATGCCGATCGCGAGCATCCGCTCACGGCCGGCGTGTGCGGGAAAGCGCTGGATCGTGACGAAGCGAAGCCATCAGGTCGATCATTTGGATCCGTTAATCCGTGAAGCCCTTTCATGGATCACACGCCTCAAGTCGGGCGAGGCGACGCTTGCAGATGCCGAACAGCTCATGGACTGGCGCGGGCGCAGTGCCGCGCATGAAAATGCCTTCCGCGATGCGGTAAAGTGCTGGCGTGCCATCGGCCAGGCGCTTGCAACCGGCCGTCCCGCGCCGGCGAGCCGGCGGCGGCGCGCATCGAAGGGCAAAGCGCGCACCTAGAGCCATTTCCGTTCCGATGGAATCGGAACGGGGCTCTAGATTCTTGTATTGACGCGTTTTCTTGACGCGAACCGGCATCCACTTCGCTTGAAAACGCTCTAATGCATCAGGACCGACCTGCGAGCCGCAGGGCCCTGTTCCTGCAGCCCGTCAATGCAAATCAGACGGCGTCTTGCGGTCGGCTACGCTGCGCAGGCGCGTGTTCAGAGCAGCGAAATTGATCGTGCTCCCTCCCGTCAGGACGCGACCACGTGCGGGCGCGCCGCCCGCCGACGTCCGCCCGAACGTCGGTTGTGGAACGGAGCCGGTGACGACGACGCCGTTGGCCGCCAGATGCGCGCGGACGCGTGTGCAATACTCGACCGACAGATACGAGAATCGCGTCTCGCCATGGCCGGCGCGATATTTCATCGTCGCGGTGCAGAGATCGCTGTTGGCCCGTCGCCAGGCACCGGCGAGATAACGGACGCCGTAATGCACGTTGACCTCGGGCGAAGCCAGTTCCGCCGGCGTCCCGGCAAAACCCATCATCCGTGCAGTCGGCAGCATCACCTGCATCAACCCGACTTCGCCGTCCATGCCGACCACGGCGGGATTGTATCGGCTCTCGACCGCCATCACCGCATCGACCAGCGCAGGCGGCAGGCCGAAAGCCAGCGCTTCGCGCTCGACCAGTTGCCGGTACTCGGCACGGCCGGCGCGCCAGTCGCGGCCGAACATGGCGCTCGTGCGGTACGGGGAATTGGCAAGCAGCGGATTTGCGGGGGGAAAGTCGGCGGCGGTAAGCGGGCGCGGTGCAAACGGCTCCAGCGCCAAAGGTTCCAGCGCGCCATCATCCGCGTCGTCGACAGAAGCCGCGACGCGGCCGATTTCGGACTGACTACCGTCGTTGTGCTCCTGGGCGCGCCCCTCGCCGCTCGCGGCGATCAGCAGGCACAGCGCTGCGACCCTCCACGACCGGCGCATGCTTCGACTGGCTTGCAGATGTGAGGGAGATCTCGGCATCAGCGGTGCGGCGGCACGATGGTGGGAGCGGATGGCCGAAAGGGAACGGCCGAACGACCGTAATTTGAGCCATATTGCTGGCGAACAGCCGCCTCGTTCGGGTTGCCGACACGCACGTCGGACGAGCGCGCGTCGACCGGTGGCAGGTTGAGCGAAGGATTGACCTTGGTGACCTCGCGTTTGAGCTGCTGATTGATGCAACCGAACGCGCTCTCGTTTCCGATCTGCACATCGACGCAGCGTTCGTACGTGGGCTTCGTCGCCTGCCCGCCGATGATTGTGCCCTGCCGCTCTACCGGCGGATTGCCCGGATTGGCTGACTGGGCCCCCGCACCTCCCGCCGCCGCGAGCGCGACGAGACCGGCCGCGACAGCGCGTCCCCCCATCCACCCGGACCAACACAAGACCCGGCTCATAGCCCTGTTCCTCCACCAGCCGGCAGGTTCGTTGGCCGGGCCGCGGGCGAGCATTAACATAATTCGATATCGTCGGACCGTATCCTGCACGATGAGTAACATTTTCGAACCCGTCGTCAAGACGCCTCCTCCGCCTCCATCATCAGAATGTCCGACCGGCTTCACTGCACGACGGTGGTCGTCGAGGAGGTCGGCCCCGGGAAGCGGATGTTGTTGACGAGGCTCACTCCGTTCTCTGCAGTCACGAGCGCCGTGTTGATGAAGGTCAGAACCTTCGTGACATCCACCTGCGCCGCGTTGGCGGCGTAGAGCACGTCGAACGGACGCATCGATAGCTTGGTGGCGATGAAATATCCGGCCGGATCCTGGAAGTTGACATTGAAGACGATCGGCACGGAATCGCCGTCGAACCTGGAGCAGTCGACGCCGAGGCGCTGCGCCACCTCGCGCGGCTCTCGGCGATAGAGGAAGACGGATGCCGGATCGGCCTGGAGATCGAGCAGGCCGCGCGCCTTCGCGACCGCTTGCGTCAGGTTGATACGCCAGGCATCGAAATTGAACTCGCCCTGCTGGCCGGTGGCGCCGAATGCGATGAACTTCATCGGCTCACGGTAGAGATAAAGGCGGTCTCCAGGTTGCACGAAGACGTTGCTCGCCGGGAAATAGACGAGATTGCCGAACGGTACCGTGGCGCGCTTTCCGCTGCGCTCCAGGACGACCCATGTCTCCCAGCCGGCGCCGCTGATGCCGCCCGCGCGCGTGATCGCGTCGGTGATGCGGTCCTGCGCGCCGGCCGACGGCATGGGGAATCGCACCGGTGTCCTGACCTCGCCGAACACGCTGACGAGCGACGAGCGCTGCTGGCTGGATGTCACCACGACCTGCGGATCGATCGCACGTTTCTTGATCTGCGCGAGGATGTCTTCCTGAACCTGCACATTGGTGCGGCCGGCGGCGCGAATGCGGCCGGCATAGGGCACCGTGATGTTCCCGTCGTTGTCGACGGCCTGATCGGGCAGGTTCACGAAATTACCCGGGCGTACGCCGGCTTCCAGCGGCACGTAGAGTCCGCCCGCTGCGGCCTCGAAGATCGTGACGCTGATGACGTCGCCGATGCCGAACTTGATACTCGAGGGCGGACGCGTATCCGCGAGATTTCCGGACAGTCCGTTGGGCTCGAATTTCTCGAGCACCTGCAGCACCTCGGGATTGAGCTTGACGACGGCAAACGGCAGCGCCGTCGTATTCTCGTTCCTGATGTCGAGACTTGCCGGGCCTGACATCGGAATGAACCCACAACCGCCGAGCACGGCCGACGAGATCAGGCAGCATGCGATCAACAAAAACTTCCAAAATCGCATGACCGTTCGTTTCACACTCAAGCTGACGCACACCCGGACCGGCTTGCGAGACGCCTCGCGGCGATGCATGCTTCCCGCGCCGCCGGCGCAGGTGATGTGCGGTTCCTGCTGAGTAGACGCTCGGCGCAACGCATCTGCGAAAACGCGCTCGGCAGCCGACGAGACTTCCGGGCCACAAATCCCGCGGACGCCGCCGCGCGCTTCGCGCGTGGCCAATGAACTCGACGAAATCGGTCAACCGAACGTGTCAACGCCCCCGCAGCTGTCGCTCGGGTGCATCGATTGCTCAAATCAGCGAAGACGCGGCGCCCGGCGGCCGAAAAGGCCCCGGATCACATCAGTTCGAGGACAACAGCTCGCGCAGGCGCGCGAGCTCGATCTGAGTTTCGGAGACCATACGCATCAACAATGCATTCTCGTGCTCGAGATCTCTGATGCGGCGAAGCCGGCCGTCCTCGTCCTGTTTCAGACCAAGATCGTAGACGTTGGCCTTCAATCTAGGCAGCGCGGACTCGGAGCAGACCGGTTCGGTCGGATTCGTCGCGCGCATTTCAACCCCCCAAAACAAATTTACAGACAGGCCGTCTCAAAAATGGGACGGACAGCAGCCCACTGCCCGTCCCACAAAAGCCTGTTGCCGACCTTGTAGGTCTGTTTCTTATCGTTGCTGTGACCGATCCTAAACAAAAAGTCAGATTTCTGGATGGAAAGCGTTCATTCCGTGGCGGGTGCGCTCAGCTTGTCGCGTATCTCGCTCAATCATGAGGGTTGACACGGCGGCACGCTGCTGCCGACCGCGACCGCAAGCCGATCAATCTCGCAGACCATCATTGCTTGCCGTTCCCCGATGACGTTGTATCGGACTCCTTCTTGTCGTCGGCCTGGTCATCCTGGCCGTCGCCGCCGCCATAACCGATCACCTCGACGATCCAGATCGAACCCTGTCTGCGGGCGCCGGTTGCGGTTGGCGTTTCCGCCGTCTTGGCGGCCGCGCCGGCCGTATTCGAGCCTGCCGTGAGCGCGCCGATATTGGGAACGGATACGGTCGGAATTCCGGTCGTGCTCCCCTGCACCTGGAAATTGCTGGCATTGGCGATGACGGGTGCGACGAAGACTGCGCTGCCCGAGGCGCGCACGCCGGCGGTACCGAAATCGATCGTGCCGCGTGGCGCGAGAAGATAAAGCTGGGATGCGGCAGCTTTGGACGACGCCTGCAGCGTGCCGATACCCGCACCGGTGACAAAGCCGCCAAGATCGATCGACTGGTAATCGTCCTGATCATACAGCACTTGCAGCGCCGGTGCCGACAAGGTCGTCTTGGAGCCGCGGCCGGCGTCGAGATTGCCGTTGGAGCTCCACATCAGGATGTCGCCGCCCTGGGTCGTGAGCACGCGGCTCGAATTCACCAGCACACTTTCATCCGTGAAGGTGTTGATGGCGCCGCCACCCAGGGTGAGGATGCCGATATCCCGCAACTTCAGGGCCGAGTTGGGTTCGGCCGCAAGCGAGCCGACGATGATGTTGCCGCCCGGGCCGAACATCGAGATATCGCCGCCTAGCTGGGTCTGAACCGTGGCATGCAGCAGGTTCATGTCGCCAGTCTTGACCAGCTGGCTAGCGCCGTTGCTCCCGCTGCCGAGCACGTTTGCCGTGTAGCCCAGGCTCGCCGGGAACATCGTCTCGATCATGCGGTAGCCGCGCTGGGTGTCTGACGACGTGCCGCCCTTCTGGTCGATGCCGACCGCTTTAAGCTCGGCGAAGAATACTTGGTCGATAAAGACGTGCTGAAGGTCAGTGGGCAAGGCCTGGAGGGCCGCGAACACGCTGGCGTCGGAGTCACTGTCGCTTGCCGGCTTGCCAATCCGGCTCAAGAAGGAGCGCAGGTCGGACACATAGTTATGTTTGACGCTGCTGGCATTCGCCGGATCGATATAGGAAGCCGCCACGGCGGCGTAATCGACACCGAACTTGACGCCGAACATCGTGATGATGTCGGCCCCCTGCTTGGTGCCGGCAGCGTCCGTCAGCGCCGCATTGCGCCGGGGATTGTTCGCCGGCCCGAGCAGCGACTGGTTGTAGATGCCGACCGAACCGCCTCCCGTGCTTTCCGAAATGTAGATGTTCCCAACCGGGGTCGGGCTGGAATTGCCGACCGACACGATGCCCTCCTGAACCGGAGCCTGGGTCGCATTGTCAAACGCCGCCGGGAGGAACGGGCCGATATCGCCGCCGGCCTGGACCACGAGGAAGCCGGGTCCGGCCACCTGCAAGCCGCCGCCATTGCTAAAGCCGGTGTAAGTGATGTTCCGGCCGGCCACGATGGTGCTGACGTCGCTGGTATGGATGTTCTGCACGATGACGTTGAGATCGACGATGTCGCGCCCCGCATAGATGCTGGTCGGGCGATTGATCTCGATGCGCTGATAGACATTTTCAGACGAACTGGGGGTCCTCTTGCCGTAGCTTCCCGTTGCCTTGATGTCGCCGGTCGCGGCGTAAATACGAGCGGTCGTGTCGAGACCGTCGGCCACATCGTTCTCATGCGCAAGGATCGCACGGCTCGACGCCTCGTCATTGCCGCTATTGGGTCGGAATGGATCGAACGCAGCGTCGATCAGAGACGGCCCGGCGGAGATAAGCGGGCGTGAGATCAATTGCGGCGTCGATGTCTGCGGGTAACCGAACGTGAGGTCGATACTGCCCTGCGCCAACAAATTGAAAGTGCCGTGCTCGGACGGGCTGAGCACGATGCCCGGCGCTGGAACCGTACCCGAAGCATGTTGATTCAGATTCTGATTCAGGATGTTGCTGATCCCGGTCGTTATCAGATTGCCCTGCAACGCGACCGCCTCGAAGCTCGCAGGATAAGTTGCCGGCGCCGCCTGAACAGCCAGGGCGTTGGTGGGAATGATGGCGATCGCGGTGGGCGCGATATTGATCGTCACGTCGCCCGACTGCGCCACCAACCGAACCTTGCTATCTGGGCCGTAGGCATCAAAATACAGCGGTGTCTTCGGCTCGGGCTTCGGCTCCAGAGGATTCGCTTTGCTCGGTTGCTGTGCGTGCAGCGCAGCCGGGTTGACGACACCCGCCATCGCGATCGAGCCGTTTGCCGTCATCGTGATCTGGCCGGTATCGACAGCAAGCAGCGGAAGGTTCGGAAGCTTGAGCGTGCTTTTCGCGTACCTGTAGACATACTCGTTCTGGCCGATGTCGCCGCCCGCGACGATGCTGGCGTGGCCGGATCCCTCGTAGAACGAGCCGCCCCGGATGTCGCCGCCGGCGCGCACGACCATGTTGCCGCTGCCGTAGAGATGCGTCACGGGCGTGCTGTTCGCCGACAGGCCGCCGGTGACGCGCCCAGTCGTCGGAGCCGAAACCGACACATCGATCATATTGTGCCCGGCAAGAACGCTCACATTTCCGCCTGCGCTCAGGAAGCCCTGCTGGAAGCTGCCGTATTGCATCCACCACGCGGTTTGCGAGGCGATCTGCGTTCCAACCGGCGCGAAAACACCGGCTCCGAGGATCGACGCGCCAGCGCTGGGCGTCACACCGGAATTGGATAGCAGCCAGGGCTGATAGTACTGAGGCACTTTCTTGAGGACCGTGTTGCCGTTCTCATCCTTTATTGCGATCACCTTGGTGCTGCCCACGACATCGCGCTGCGCGTCGATGACGACGTCCCCACCCTTTTCGGGGAAGGCCGCCGCGGTTGGCGGTCCGTAATAGAGCTCAGACGCGGCGGCGGTGGCAGCCGCGTTGCCGTATGCCATGAGGCGGGGCTCGAAGAAGCCGATTGCATCGTTGACGGCGAGGCTCGGGCTGTACGGATTGGCGTAGGTTTCCGTATTGACGCCGGCGGCATAGATCACGCCGGGCGCGGCGGTGTCCTTCAAGACCACATCTCGAGCGGCCGCGACGGTGATGCTGCCGGTGCCTGTCCGGATCATGGTCGGAATATTGACAGGGACAGGGGTGGTGCTTCCCACCACCTTTTGGTCGTAGGTTGCGTGCTTGTCGACAATGACGTCGCCCTTGTCGTTCGCAAGCGGAACTCTGGCAGTCGGATTGGCGCTCGACACGTCGGCGCCCGCGGTCAGGCTGTAGGACCATGACGATGGCGCCGTCACCGCCTTGATGTTCGCCTGGCTGCAGTCGATCGTGCAAACCAGCAGTTTGTGCGGGAACAGGTCAGCACTCGCAAGATCCTGCGAAGTCGGACTGATCCCGTTGCCGCTGTCTCCGGCCTTGTAGGGCGCGATCAGAAGCGTATCGCTGGTAGGGTCGTTCAAATAGATCGAATTGAAATCGATCGCGCGTAAACTGCTATTGGACGCGAAATAGTCGTTGACCTTGCCCGCGTAGATCGGGTCGAGATAGTTCGCGAACTGGAAGAAGCCGTCGGAAATAGAGGCGTTGACGTTGATGTTTCCGGCAGCGCGCAGCGAAAGCACGCCGGCGTCGAGACCGCCCCAGGGCGTTGCGAGACGGTAGGTAAAATCTATATAGTCCGAAGCGGGATTGAAGATGGTCGGCGATGGTTTGCCGCGATCGACCACGCCCGCCGCCAGATTCCAGTTGCTGCTGACGGTGATGTCGCCCCTGGAGTTCACCAGGTCGACGCCCGGCTGCACGTGCACGACGTCCGCGCCGAGGCTGTTGACCAATGGAGCAAGGCGCGTGAACAGGTTGGTGAAGCCGTAGCTTTGCCCGTTATGGCTCCACGTCCCCTTGGTGATCTGGGAGACCGTGTCGCCGAAGAAGGCATTGCCCGTGCCGGCGCCGCCGGTAAAGGAGGCAACGCCCGGCTTGCCCTGGTTAGCCGGATCAAACGTCGCGTAAACGCCGCTCGACGTCAGCGGAATGTAGTCGTTGGTGGTCGGCACGAACTGCAGGCTGCCGTTGACCAGGGTGGTCGAGCCCGACAGGTTCGATACTTTTGTAAATGTCGCCGTCGCTTGGCCGTTGTTACCGCTGACGCCGAGGGAAACGGATAGCGAGGTGCCATCATAGCCGGTGGAACCAGGCACGAGCGACAAGGATGCTGAAACGATCTTGACGGTTGACAGCACACGACCGAACAATCCGGTCGCAGCCGGCACGTCCGCGACATTGCCGATTTGAACGCTCGTGACTCGCGTAAGGTAACCGGTACCAGCATCCGTGATGGTGACCGTAGCGTCTCCGCTTGCACTGAACGACACGCGGCCCTGGGCAGTCCTGCCTCCAGGCGTAGCTGGCGGCGGGAATGTGATGGGAATATCGCTCTGACCGAAGTATTGGGACAGCGTCGTCGTGTTCGGCAGAAAAGTATCTATCCCGCCGGACACATTGATAGTCGCAATTTGAATTCCTGCGCTGTTTTTGACCGCGACGGACGTCGGCACGCTCGGAAGCGCCGTTCCACCGCTGATCGTCTTATCAAGCTGAAATCCCGTAACGTTGGTCCAGGTCCCGTCCGTGGCAGGTATCAGATTCCCGTTCGTGTCCACTCCCTTGTACCAGCCGGCCGGGTCGATCGTCCCGAACCAGCCGAGGCTCGACCCGTCGATGCCGTGATTGCCGGCGGTAGTGTCGAACGCGATGAAGCCGTTCACGGCGACCGAACGCGCGCCGACGATGCTGAGCTTCGAGCGACCGTTGACGTTGTTCGTGGCGTCGATCACGGGAAGTTCGTCGAAGGTCTTGTCACCATCGGCGTAGAACTTGCTGCCGTGCGTGCCGGACGGATTGGCGACATTGCTGACCATGGCAATCTTGACGTCGTTGTTGCCATCCAGTGGGGCGCGGAACGTCACGGTGCCGCCGCTCAGGCCGCCCTTGGTGCCGCCGGAGACGTTGATCTGCGTACCCTGTTGCAGCCAGATTTTTGATTTGGCGTCCCAGCCGATGCCGATGGTGACGTCGCCGCCGCGCTCGTCGGTGTGCGTGGTCGAGGCGTCGATCATGCCGCTGCTTGCGAGGAACACCGAATTGGCGCCGTAGAGCGCGACCTTTCCGCCGGCCTGCCCGGTACCGTCGAGCGTGCTGCCGCTATAGCCAGTAGCATCGATGCGACCGCGAATCTTGACCTGGCCCAGTTGCTTCTCGGCGAAGATGTGGACCCAAGTCGGATCGTCCGCCGTGAGCGAAATGGCATTGGCCTTCAGCGTGTGCCCTGCCGCCAGTTCGAGATTGCCGGTGCGGGTGTGGATGTCGATCGCGCCGGTGAGACCGCCGGCGAGCAGAATATCTGCAAGCGCCGTCAGGTCGGCCGCACCGTTGGTATCGAGCTTGAACCGGCCGCCGAGGCCGGGACCGCCGGTGCCGAGCAGCCGGCCGGCGAGCGTCGCGCCGCCGCGGAGCGCGTCCACCTCGATCGTCCCGCCGTAGCCTTGACCACCGCTCGTCGTCGCGACGTCGACGGTGCTGCTGGCATCGGTGATGACCTGGCCACCGCCCGTGGCATTCACCCCGATGTCGGCATAAAGCACGACCTTGCCGCCTGACAGATAGGTGTCGACGTCCACCAGCGTCTTCTTGTAGCCGCGCGCCGAGAGATACGCACCGGAATTGAGGGTGACGTTCCCCGCGATCGCACCGAGCGTAATGGTGCCGGCCTGCGCCTGAATGGTGCTGCCGACGGCAATGTTCGACGCCGTGACCGTGAGAATGCCGCCGGTCTCGTCGCTATCGATCGGGCCGGCTGCGGCCGAGCCGCGCGTCACCGGATCGACGATGGAGATATCGCCCGACGCCGTCAGGGCAAAACCCTGAGGAGTCCCCGCGGTTGCGCCGGCGACAAGAATGCGCGGCGTGCTGACAGTGAGGTCGGTCTTGTCGCCGTTCGCGCCAAGCGTCATCGTCCCGGGGCCTTTGACGACCACGCTGTCGTCGGCCGACCATTTGACCCTGGAGAAACCGGCAATGGTGAAGTTGCCGTTGACGACATTCCCATTGACCCGGCCGCTGCCCAGATCGATTTCCTTTGCGGCCAGTTCGAGGCTGTTGCCGTTTGCCGCTGGAGCGCTGAAGGACGGGCTGGCCCCGGTGTTCTTGAGCGTGATGTTGTTGCTCGCCGAGATCAGGCCATCCCGTGTCAGGGTGGCGCCACCCGAACCCGCCACGGTCATCGTCCCGGCGGACGCAACGCTGACCTTGCTGTTGGGATCGAGTGTGATCTGGGTGTTGGCGGCGTAGCTCGTGGCGACGCCGGCAGCGGACGTGACGGTGACGCCGACGCTGAACTGGACCGTCGCGGAGGATGAAAACGCCAGCACCGTTCCCGCGCGCAGATTCAGGCTCGTGCCGGGATTGAGCACCTCGCTGCCGAGCGCGATGCCGGTGGCATCCAGCGACAGGCTGCGTGCGCCGGAATTGAAATCGCCATACACCGTAACCGGACCGGACAGCACGCGCAGGGCCAGTGTCTGCACGTCGGCGAACTGGGTGCTGTTGGCCGGCAGCACCAGGCTCTTGCCGGCAACCGCCGTGGCGGCTCCGACGCCGATGCTCGGCGCGATCAGGTTGACCAGATTGGCGTGCAAGTCCGTCGTATTGAGAGCGATCGCGTTGTTGGATGCGGTCGCTTGGAGCGTCAGCGTATTCGTCGAGATCTTGACGCCGTCAGCGATCGCCACTTTGCCGCTGTTGCTGGTGTCACCGCCCGCCAATGTCAGGCTTCCGGTCACCGGCCCGGCCGGCAGCGTGGCCGATGCGGTCGCGACATCCTTGAATTTGATCGTGAGCGTCGGCGCCGAAACGCCGGTCGCGGTCGGCCCTGTCACTTGCAGCGTCGGGTCGTTACTCGCCACGAACAAGGCGCCACGCCCCGGCTGCTGCGCACCGCCATTGGCGTAATAACTGAGAGCCAGCCGGGCGGGGCTGTTGGGGTCGAGGAGTTTTGCGAGGACGGCATCCACGATCTCCGTTCCGGAGAGCGTCCCGCCGAGGGCCGCGGCAAGGCTTTGCGCCGTAACGGGCGCCTGCCCGTCCGACGCGACCACGTAATGGCGCCCGAGCTTGGCGTGAACGACGCCCGTGGTCTTGATGATACTGCCGGAATTGATGGTCACCGTACCGCTGCCCGCCTCCGGGACATAGACCGGAAGATCCAGCAGGACGGACTGCGAACCGACCGTCACCGTTTGCTTGACTTCCTGCCACTGGCCGACCTGCTGGGCGACGAGCAGGATCTCCGGCGCGCTGAACGTCTCGCCGCGCGTGTCCACGACGACATTGCTGGCCGTCGGCGCGATCAGCGTGCCCGAGGTGATATCGCTGCGGCTGCCGCCGATGAGAATGCTCTCGAAGCCGTTGAGCTGGGCAACGTCGAGGCCGACATAGCCGGACGGAATGTCGTTGTTGACGTATTCGGCATGGCCGAGCACAGCGAGCTTGGGCGCGCTGATATCGAGCTCGCTGCCGCGGCCGGTGTTGCCGCTGCCGTCCCGGCCCGGCTGCGTCAGCGCCATGCCGTTGAGCACGATCGACTGCAGCGCGGAGACCGAAAGCCGTCCCGCATCCATCGGCAGCCGCGGCGCCGTGACATTATTCTTGGCCGCCAGTTGGGCATAATAGGTGTTGGCGCCGTTGAAGCTGTACTCGCTGTATTGCTGCCAGACCGAGCTTGTCTGCACCGCGAACACCGTCTGGCCGCACGACTGCTTTCCAGGCGCGGTCGACTGCGTGTAATGGCCGGTCATCAGAACGGTGCCGTCCGGCAGTTTGGTTCCCGTGGCAATGTTCTTGCCGGTGTTGTCGCTGGAATAGACCACGACACGCATTGCGCCCGGCAGCGTCGCGTAGTGCGCGGGATAAAGCATATACGTTCCCGCCGGGATGCCGTTGCCGCCGTCGATCGTGATCTGGGTGCCGGCCAGCGGGATCGTGTCGCCGGCGGTGACTGTCTTGCCCGCATCGGCACTGCGCGCGGTGGCAAAATGGATGTCATACGCTGCGATCGGATCGATCTGCGACGGCAGCAGCGCGTAGACGGTCTGGCCGGAAGGCGTCGTGGTCAGGCTATCGCGCGAGCCGCCCTTGCCCGCAATCCACTCCATGGCCTGGATATCGCCGCCGCCACGCAGGTCGATCGTCGAGCCGTCGGCGCGCGTTACGTTCGATCCGGCCAGGATCAAACCCTTCGACGGCGGTTGCGCCAGCGGATTGAGGTTGGCGTTGTAGTACCAGTTGGTGCCGTCGGACGTCGCACCGTAGGGAACAGTCGTGTCGGCCAGCGACACCGAGGTGAGGCTCCCGGCCTCCAGCACCACCGACTGCGTGATGATCGAGGACACCGCGCTGTCGGTATTGCCGAGCGCGATCTTGCCGAGCGGCGCGAACAGATTGCCCGCCTGATCGATGGTGTTTGCGATCACGGTGATGCCGCCGCCGGCTGACAGGGGAATCCCGGTGTAGCTGTTCGCGGGCGCGGCGAACTTTACGTTCCCCGGCGTCTCGATCGTGAAGTTGACGGCGGATACCGGATAGATCCGCTGGGCTGAGAGCAGGAGATTTCCGGTCGAGATCAGCCTGCCCGTGAAACTCGATTGCTCCGTCGGGATGGTCTGCGAGGGATCAGTCTCGAGACCGTTCACAACCTTGAGCGTGCCGAGGCGGAGGTCGCCGCTCGCGATCAGGTTGACCTGGCTGAAGCCCGAGAAGTCGAGACCCGGCAGGGCGTCGCCCGGCTTGAAATTGGACGGTCTTCCACTCTCCAGATCGATCGTCTGTGCATTCACCGTCAACGTGCTGGTGCCGGCCACCCGCTCCTTGCCGGAGCCGGTGAGCACGACATAGGGCGCCGCAATGCGTGCATCGACCGATCCGGATCCCGGCGCGCCGATGACACCTGCCGCAATGTGCAGACGGTTGGTCACGGTCCAGTTCAGCGAACTGGAAATCGTGAGATTTCCCCACTGCGGATCGCTATCAGCGTAGGTGTTGCCGGGCAGGTCGGTGAAGATGCGCGCGGCGCCGCCCACGGCCGCAGCCGCGTAGAGATAGACGTTGTCGAACGGCGCGAGCTGATCGGCCGAAACGTTGATCGTCGTCGGCGCGCTGATGACGCCGGCGGCGCCCTGCTGCAGGAATATGTTGCCGCCGCCGAGCAGGATGGTCCCGCCATTCGCGCGCGATTCGGCCTGCAACGAGCCATCGGCGGCGACATATCGGCCGCCGGCCGCGGCGAAGCTCCCGCCCCAGGAAAATCCGCTGACGTCTGCGCTCACCGTGCCGGCGTCGCTCCAGGACCATTGCGACGTCGTCGCGCCGCGCGCGCCTGCCACCTGGATATTGCCGGCCGCGCCCGACACGTCGACCACCGCACCGGCATCAGCGACAAGGTAGCTTGGCTGCGGAGTGCCGGCGGGTCCATAAGTGAAATAGAACTGGTCCTTGCTGGAATCACCTGTCGGGTCTTTGTAGGTGTAGATCGTGGTAATCGTTCCACCTTCCACCGCAAACGTGCCGCCGGCGATGTAGCTGCCGCTCGTCCTTGGACCGTTGACCGTGCCGAACAGGGACTTGGCGACGAATGTCCCGGACAAGTCGATCTTCGCGTCTGACGAAAGATGCGTCGCCAGTGAGTTGATGAAGACGGAGCCGCCATGGTCGATGATCGTACCACGCAGCTCGACCGACTTCGCTGGGACGATCCAATCCGGAGTGCTTGGCTTTGGACTGGTAGATGTCGACCCGCTGCGATCTTTTGTGACCGCAGCCATCGTGATGCTCGCCTTGGGATCGGTGATGATCTTCGAACCCGTATCGAGCTTGATGTTGTCGGCCCTGAGCGTGAGATCGACCGGCTTGCGCCGGTCGTCCGCAAGCAGCGCCAGTTGCGGCGCGGCCTGCTGGCCGAGCTTGGTCCCGGTCGGTGTCGCGGTGTAGTCGGCGAGGCTCGCCAGGTTCTTCTGCTGAAGGGTCAGGCTGGTCCCGGCCGAGACGATGATTTGGGCGCCCGCGCCGGACCAGTCGTCGCTCACCGTCTCGATGATGTAGGAGCCGAAGCCGCCGCCCGTCAGCAACGAGACAGGCAGCGTCCTCGCTTCACCGCCGATGCGGATCGACGACGTCTCACCATCCTGAAGCGCGCCACCGATGCGGATGGTGTCGGCTGCGGCGAGCCTCAAGCTCCCGTTGGTCTCGAAGCCGTAGCCGCGCAGGGTGCCGTCGAGCGCGATGACAGCGGGCGTCGCTAGACCTGGCGTTGGATGATGCGGACCTTCTTGATCGGCCCACTCTTTGCCCCTGTACAGAGCGAGTGAAATGCTCCCTGCCTTGCCGGCCATGACACCAGTGGCCACTGTCTTAGCCTTGCCCTGCGGCGAAATGTAGCCGCCACTGGATACATTGAGCACGCTGCTTTTCGCCAGCAATATGCTTCCGGTCGTATCCAGATAATAGCCACCAGTGGCACTGGCGCTATCCTTGGTAGTGGTGATCGAAATGGTGCCGCCGTTAATGAAGGCGGGACCGGCCGCATCAACACCAGCCGTGCGCCCGGTGTCATTGACAAACCGGCCGCTGACGTCGATCGTGCCCTCGACGAAGACATTCGCGGCAATCGGGTTGCCCGAAGGATCCTTGGGGTCCTTGGGCGCCTTGAAAAGCTTGGCAAAACTGCCGTTGATGGAAACTCGGTCGGTAACGAGGCTAACATTGCCTCCAGCCGCCGATACCGATCCGGCAATGTCAATCGCACCACCCGCCGTGACGGAAAGGCTGCCGCCGGCCGCGAGATTGAGCATGCTGCCATCCGACAACACAAAATCGTTCGCCGTCACCTTCAGCGAGCTGAGGCCGTAACCCGACAGGATATCGGCCGACAAATTCGTCGTATAGGTGCTTTGCGTCGTGTAATTCGCCGATGCCGTCGCGCCGAGCTGCACGCTCGACGGCGTCGTCAGCTCGAGCGAGCCCTGCAACGGCAACTGCCCGCCGACGATCTGGCGCTCGCCGGCTGTCGAGCCGAAATACATCGTCCCGAGCAGCGCCGGATTGACGGTCACGACGCTGACGCGTCCGGCGTCGTGCCCCTCGGAGAAGCCTGCAGAATAGATCTGGGTCGGCGTGGACCAGGTTTCCGTGACGTGCCAGTGCGCATGCTTGACCGTGAACTGGCCGGCGATCCCGAGATAGGTCATGTTCGGGTCGGCGTTGGTCATGCTGTAGATGCGGCCGTCGCTGCCGAGCAGGCGCGTCGTGTTCACCATGCCGGGCAGGAACTTCACGCTGCCGCCGGCGACATTCATGATCGAGCCGTCGGTCTTGACGCTGGCAGCACCATTGCTGGTGGAGAGGTCCGTGGCCAGCGACACGCTGCCGCCGACGGTCATCAGCTGGTAGATGCTGCGCGGAACCTTGGCGACATAGCCGCTGGCGTCCGCGAGCGGCGTTCCCACCCACGTGGTGCCGTCGCTGCGGGTGCCGGTGTTGCGGATGTCGATGTACATCGTCTGGCCGTACAGCGCGCCGTTGCGCTGCAAGGGCATGTCGGCGAACTCGGCGCGCGGCTGGAACGAGATGATGTTGTAGCTCGCCGGTAGCTCGACGTTCTGGAGCCCGGCGACGTCGATCGTTGCCCCCGGGGCGAGCAGGACGGACTGCGCGGCGTTCGAGTTGGGGAGGACGCCGGGTCCGTTGCCTCCGCTCGTGCCGACCCTGCCCTGCTGAAAGAGGCCTGGCACATCGCCCGTTGTCGGAAAGAGCTTCGCGTTGAGCGAGACCTGCGCCGATGGCGCCGAGATCAGCCCGCTCGATCCGACCGTGATGTTGGTTTGCGCCGACGCCTCGATATAAGCCGGCGTGAAGCTCTGCGTGCTCGGCAATCCCGCCGCGCCGTCGTCGACGGGCAGGCTCGAGATCACGCCGTTCATGGTGACGCTGGTCGCCGCGCGGAGCAGCACGAAGCTGTTGCGGTCGATGCTGGTGTCGGACGAGATCACGCCCTGGATCAGTTTTCCGGCGCTGTCGGTCAGAGCGTGACCGCTTGCATCCGTGGGATTGTCGATCGCAACGGTATCGCCGTTCATCACCACGATGCCGCGAGAGGCGTCGATCAGGCCGTCATGTTTGACCGCACCTGTGCCGGCCAGATAAGTGCCACCGGTCGCGCTTGGATAGCCGAAAGGCGCTTGCGGATCGTCCGGGTTGTACGCCGACGCAAACTGCGACAGCCTGAATTCGCGGCCGCGGAATTTGATGGTATTTCCCTTGTCATCCTTGCCCAGCACGCTGTCCGGCAGCGCCGAATAGCCGTTCGGAACGACATCGATCGTTCGTGCCGCGACCATCGCGACCTCGCCACCCTGGGCCGTGATGGATCCGGAATTGTAGACGTTGGCGCCGAACAGATAGACCGAGCCGGGCGAGCCAAGCGAAACCTGGTCGGAGAGGATATTGCCGGTGATGGACGCGCCGCGCTCCACCTTGATGTCGCCGGCAATCAGGTTGGTCGCCGCGCCGCCGTCCTTGTCGTAGATCGAGAACGAATTGAGATCGGCAATGCCGTTATTGAGGAAAAACTGGTCGCGCGCCGCCAGATCGCTGCCGAGCTTGCCGACGTCGAGGCTGGACGCGATCAGCGTGTGTACGTTGACCTGCGAGCCGACGCCGAAGATGATGCCGTTGCGGTTGATCAGGTAGACGCCGCCCATGGCATTGATCTGGCCAAGAATGCGGCTCGGCGAGGCGCTGGGATCCTGCACCCGGTTCAGCGCGATCCAGTCCGATGCGGACTGCCTGAAATTGACGGTGGTGTTGGCGCCGACGTTGAACGTGTCCCAGTAAAGAATGCTCTTCTTCTGGGTCTGCTGGATATCGACCGAGACCTTCGAGCCGCTCGTCGTCTGCTTCGGCAAGTTCGCGCCAAGCCATTTGGAGGCATCGGCCTTGATGCCCGCCAAGGGATCGCCCGCGGTGCCGCCGAACGGCATCAACCCGCCCGGGGTCAATCCATTCGGGACGGACGACGCCGCGGCCTGGGCGGCGGCGGCAGCATCCGACTGGAGCTTGCGCGCGGCGGCAAGCGCCGCGGCCGCGCGGGCAAGCGATGTCTCAGCCTGGGTCGCTGCGCCGGCAGCCTGCTGCGCGGCCAGGATCGCCGCCTGCTGCGCGGCCATCGTCGGTGCCACTGCGTTGCCGCCGGGCGTGAGGTTGCGCGCATGGCCGAAGCCACCCGCGACCGACAGCGCCAGCAGGCTGACGCCGCAAAGCAGCGTCCGATCAAAGGCGCGCCGCATCCCGAGGGGAGAAACAGGGCTATCGCGATGGGGCACGCTGCGGCACTTTCTGATTGCAAGTTCCAGTCGAGCGCGCGCCGCTGACGCAGGCGCATTCGCGCCTCGCATTTACTTTTCGTTTACTAACATTCATATGTCAGATTTGTAGCATTGACGCACTATGTGCATCTGCGACACCGCGTTGCGCCGGCCAAGACGCGGCAAAATCGCTGCAATTTCAGCAGGAAAGCGCGCGATTAATTATGTTATTGTTTGTTATCAACGCGATATCGCGTCGATGCAAGCTATGGCGGCCGGCCAGAATGGCCCTAAAGCTTGATGAGATTGGGCTGCCCTAGCGCTGGCCCTGGTTGGCAAACGGGCTAAGCAGACCCGGCGGCAGCTTGAAATTCGCCGGCTGCGCGCTCTTGTTGATCGTCAGGCTCTTGCTGGCGCCAGGGTGGACGTCGGAAGCCGGGGTCAGCCCACCTCGCGGAGGCGGGACCGGCATGGCGACCGGAACGGGCGGCGGCCCTGCAAGCACCGGTCCGCCCGGCGTCGCGCCGGCCTTCATGTCGGGCGACGGGATGTCCAGCACGGTAATATCGAGCCCTCTTGCGAACTCCACCTGGCGCCGCTCGACCGCCCGAAGGGTCCATCCTTTGTGGTTTTCGCCTGCTTTCAGCCGGACCACGGACTTGCTGGCGGAATCAATGAACAAGCCGATCTTTTCGCTGCCGACGATGGTGCCGAGCAGAGAGAGCTGCGGCTTCTCGGGTTCGGCCGGCGGCGGCGGAGCTGCCTGCACGGGCGCCGACACGACGACGGGTGCGGGCGCCGGCGGCCGTCGCGTGGGCGCAAACAGCGGCCGCTCGCGGCTGGCCGTCAAACGCCCGAGCGGGATAGCCCACAGCGGGTTGTCGCTGAGCGCGCGTTGTGCGGTCGGAGGTTCTGGCGGCCGTTCGACAGTCGCGGGCGCCGGTGCGACGGCGGGATCCGGAGCCGGGCTGGCGGGCTTCGTGGCAAACAGATCATCGCGTGACTCGGCAGCGGGAGAATCCATCGAACCTGGCGCGCTGACGGCGAACGCCCGGACGCTCCCCCCGGCAAGGACGCCAGCGAGCAAAGCAATGAATAGGCGCATCGACATGGCACTGACCGTCCCTGATCGGACCCGAGCGATAACCGTCATGAATATCAATCATGTGACAATTTGCGAACAGGGAACCGATGCGCCAGGCCGGTCCGCCAGATCGCAGGGCATGGGAGATTAATGCGCGCGCGCCCTATCATCCGTCGCCATCACATCTACTGGCGGCACGATGTTGGATCAAAGCCGGGCGCGCTTCAAAAAAAACACCCGGCGCGAGCCGGGTGCAAAGTGTTGTCGATCATCGATCAGGTTGAGACCTGACAGCGATCAGTAAGCGCCGACCTTGCCGGAGCAGCTGCTGCCGTTCAGGCCGTTGGCCGGGTCGTTGAGGAGCGTGTAGATTTCGCCCTGCCAGACCGCCGGAACCTGAGCGAAGCCGTTGTCGTTCATGATCGCTTGCGACCCGCTGCCGTAGACGTAGTCGAGGAAACCTTTGAACCAGATGAACGCGTTGTTGCCGTTCGCATGCGTCTTGTAGCACTGGTACATTTCGATCCACGAGAAGCCGGAGATCGGGTACGAACCGGCAACCACCGGGTTCGGATTGACACCGTGCAAGCTCCAGGTCAGCGGGTTCGGACGGCTGGTGCTGTCGAACTGCGGAATGACCGTCGACATCGCCTTCTGGGCACCCTGGAAGGTCGGCGGCTGGAACTTGCCGGTTGCAGCGATGATATCCCACTGGGACTGGAGATTGGCAGTACTACCGCCGTGACGGCTCCCAGAAGTCCAAGGAGGCGTAGCCGATCGCACCGTTTGTGTAGGCGACGAATGAGACTAGAGCGCTGCTGCCACTCGTACCGACTTCATAGCCATCGACGGCGAAGGAATTACCGGCGAAGTGGCCCCCTCCCGGGTTAGCAACGGTGTTGCCGCATTGGTCGGTCGGGAACTGATCCGGCCAGTTGACTACGTTCGCACCGCGCGCGACAAGCGGGGTGGTGCAGGCCTGCGAACGATCGGTCCAGGGGAACGCGTACGACACGACGGTCGCATCGCTTTCGTTGTTCGGCCCGAACTCGTAGCGGCACTGTTCAACCAGCGCATTGGAGAGCAGGAAGGTGGTTCCGCTGCCGTCCCGACGATGCACGAAGGTGATGTTGCCGGTGCCAAGCGTGCCACCGTTGAGCGTGGTCAGGATCGCGTTGTTCCACTTGGTGATGTGGCCCGAGGCGATGCCGCACATCGCGTTACGCGACAGGTTGAGGCCGCTGCTGCCACTGGGCGGAGTCGCCGGCAGGACGTTCAGAGTGGCGCCAGCGCCGTCCTTGCCGTTCAATCCAAACGCAACGGCGCCGATGACCGCGGGAATCTGAATGAGATTGCCGAACTTCGACTGCGGGCTGGAGGCGCCGCCCGTGTTCCAGGCGGTCATGTCGGCCGCGTTGACGACGTCGTCGCTGCCGATGAACTGCACGCCATCATAGTCGGAGATGTTGTTGATGCCGAAGTTGCTGCTGGTGTAGGCGGGAGCGGACTGGGCCGGGACAGTCAACCCGGCTGACGGCGTTCCGATCTTAGTCTTGTCGTTGGTGCGCAGCACGGTCTTGCCGTTGCCCGAACCCGTCGCTGCATAAAGAATCGCGCCGCCGATGCCGCTGGTGTTGAAGCCACCGCAGCTCGCGGCCTTGGCCATCGGACCCGGCTTGCCGGGGCTGCCCTGGGCCTGAGTATAGATGCAGTCCATCAACTGCCGATAGACGATCTGCACAGACGTCGAGCCGGCACCAAACGCAACCGACTGCGCCTGCACGCCTCCAGAAGCGACGCTCACCGACGCAAACGCAGCCGAGCCCATCAGTAGAGCCTTCATTTTTGGCATATCAAAGTTTCCCCTGTTCTTACGGATAGACCGCAGCAGCCGAAGCGAGCAGATGTCGGCGATGATACGCTGATGTTATGTTATATATATTACAGGGAGAATGATACCGTAATTGCTCGCGACGCGCGTGTGAAGCGAATGTCATGCATTGAGGTCTGATCCGAGCCGTCAATGTCGTCCGTATATAACAGGCCCGACATAAAAACATTGCAGCGCGCAGCTCTCCGGCAGGCGACCTCGTTTGTCGCATCGAGAGAAAATCAAACAAAGCTGGCTCTGCAAGAAAAATGCACCCGGCGCGAGCCGGGTGCAAAGTGTTGTCGATCATCGATCAGGTTAAGACCTGACAGCGATCAGTAAGCGCCGACCTTGCCGGTGCAGCCGCTGCCGCCGATGCCGTTGGTCGGGTCGTTGAGGAGGGTGTAGATTTCACCCTGCCAGACCGCCGGAACCTGAGCGAAGCCGTTGTCGTTCATGATCAAAGCTGACCCGCTGCCGTAGACGTAGTCGAGGAAGGTCTTGAACCAGATGAACGCGTTGTTGCTATTCGAGTGCGTCTGGTAGCACTGGTACATTTCGAACCAGGAGAAGCCGGAGATCGGGTACGAACCGGCAACCACCGGATTCGGATTGACACCCTGCAAGCTCCAGGTCAGCGGGTTCGGACGGCTGGTGCTGTCGAACTGCGGAATGGAGGTTGCCATCGCCTTCTGCGCACCCTGGAAGGTCGGCGGCTGGAACTTGCCGGTCGCGCCGGTGATGTCCCACTGCGACTGGAGGTTGGCAGTCTTCAGGCCACCGGCCTTGACGGGCAGCCAGAAGTCCTGGGACGCGTAGCCGATCGCACCGTTCGTCGAGGTGACGAGGGTGACGAGGGCGCCGCTGCCCGAGGCGTTGGCGAAGGTGCCGGGGCTGGTCACCGCGTTGCCGCACTGGTCGGTCGGGAACTGATCCGGCCAGTTCAGCTGGTTCGCACCGCGCGCGAGAAGCGGGGTGGTGCAGGCCTGCGAACGATCGGTCCAGGGGAAAGCGTACGACACGACGGTCGCGTCGCTTTCGCTGTTCGGCCCGAACTCGTAACGGCACTGCTCAACCAGCGCGTTGGAGAGCAGGAAGGTGGTGCCGCTGCCGTCCTGACGATGCACGAAGGTGATGTTGCCGTTGCCGAGCGTGCCACCGTTGAGCGTGGTCAGGATCGCGTTGTTCCACTTGGTGATGTGGCCGGACGCGATGCCGCAGAACGCGTTACGCGACAGGTTGAGGCCGCTGCTGCCGCCAGCCGGGGTCGCCGGCAGAATGTTCAGAGCGGCGCCGGTACCATCCTTGCCGTTCAGACCAAACGCAACGGCGCCGACGACCGCGGGAATCTGGATGAGATTGCCGAACTTCGACTGCGGGCTGGAGGCGCCGCCCGTGTTCCAGGCGGTCATGTCGGCCGCGTTGACGACGTCGTCGCTGCCGACAAACTGCACGCCATCATAGTCGGAGATGTTGTTGATGCCGAAGTTGCTGCTGGTGTAGGCGGGAGCGGAAGACGAAGGCGTTCCGATCTGGGTCTTGTCGTTGGTGCGCAGCACGGTCTTGCCGTTGCCCGAACCCGTCGCGGCATAAAGAATCGCGCCGCCGATGCCGCTGGTGTTGAAGCCACCGCAGCTCATAGCCTTGGCCATCGGACCCGGCTTGCCGGTGCTGCCCTGGGCCTGGGTGTAGATGCAGTCCATCAACTGCCGATAGACGATCTGCGGGAACGTCGCGCCCGCACCAAACGCAACCGACTGCGCCTGAGCAGACTCGGAAGCAACGCCCATCGCAGCGAACGCAACCGATCCCAAGAGTAAAGTTTTCAAGTTTCGCATAACCTCAGTCTCCCTGTTTGGATACCCCAAGCCTGCTACGATCAGCAGCCGGGCCCCGGAGCGAGGCGGACGCTATCGGCGGTATGTGAGACTTTGATTGTTGTTTTGTGAATTATGATATTCATCTCATCTACAATGAGATCGATCTTCGCGCCGATCCGGCAGCAAGCTCAGGATTTCACGAGCAGAAGCATGGAAACTCTCGCCCGCGCCAAATGTTATCCACACATCAAATCGCATCGTAAAATATGTGGACGCCGTCCGATCGCATCGTCTCTCTTTACGACGCGTGTGAACAAATGCCGGCGGTGACGCAGCCGGCGCGCTTTCACAGACCTGTCTTGTCGACATCACATCACCGTCAATGTCGCATCGTTAAAAAGCACCCCGGCAATCCGATCGCGCCGCACATGATGCCTCGTATCAAAACAATATCGTTCGCCATCGTGTGAGTGCTGCGCGGATAAGACCAGCAAGCAAGAAGGACTTACGAAATGAACGCTCTGCCCGGTTTCCGCATGCCTTACCGCGCAATGACGGCACGCGCCGGCTTAGCTACCGTCTGGCTGGCCGTCATGCTCGGCGCCGGAGCACCGGTATTTGGCCAATCGCCGTCGGCCGATCCCGTCGTCGCCGTCGTCAACGGGAGCCCGATCCATGAGAGCGATCTGGAGCTGGCGGACGAAGTCATCGGCCGAAATCTGCTGGTTCAGGACCCCATCGAGAGGCGCGAAACCCTCCTGAAGATGGTGACCGACGCCGTGCTGCTCGCGAAGGTGGCGACCGATCGACACATAGAGGACCAAGCCGATCTTCAGCGCCGCGCCACTTTCGCGCGCAATCAGGGCCTCACCAACCATCTTCTGAATGTCGTAGGTCAGCAGGCGGTGAACGAGGAGGCCATGCGCAAGGCGTATCAGGAGGTCGTGCTCAATGGGGTGACAACCGAGCCCGAAATGCATCTGCGCCACCTTGTCTTCATGATCGCTCCGCCCGCGGACGATGCCGCGATCAAGGCGGCCGAACAAAAAGCCAAGGCGGCGATGGATCGGATCAACAAGGGCGAGGACTTCACAGCCGTCGTCGCCGACGCGTCCGAGGACCCCGTCACCAAAGCAAGGGGCGGCGACTACGATTGGCGGCAGCGCGGCGAAATGGGCAAGGAATACGCCGACGTGGCGATCAAGCTGAAAAAGGGCGAGGTGTCGCAGCCGTTCAAGACTGCAGTTGGCTGGCATATCCTCAAGCTTGAGGATACGCGTCCACGTAAACCGGCCGACTACGACAAGATCCGTGATCGCCTGGCCGCGATGGTCGCCTCTGCAGCGCAGATCGAGCTCGTGGATAAGGTGCGCGCCGAGGCGAAGATCGAGCGCCTGGACCAGATTCATAAGGCAGACAAGGAAGGCGCCAAAGTCAGGTAGCGCCCCCTGCCCTGCCTGCCAATCCCGCGACATCCCGGCAGTGAGTAAGCGATGGGCCTTGCCGTCATCATCCTGACGCACAACGAAGAGCGCCACATCTTGCGGGCTCTCGCCTCGGTTGCCAAGATTGCAACCGAGGTTTTTGTTGTCGACAGCTTCTCAAGCGATCGAACGGTCGAGTTGGCCCGCGCTCAAGGCGCGACCGTATTGCAGAACCGGTTCATCAACTACGCAAAGCAGTTTCAGTGGGCGCTCGAGAACGCCCCGATCACCGCCTCGTGGATCATGCGGCTCGATGCCGACGAAATTATCGAAGCCGATCTTGGCGCCAGAATTCGCGATGAACTGCCGCGCCTGAGCAACGAGGTCGTCGGGATCAACCTCAAGCGCAAGCACATCTTCCTTGGCCGCTGGATTCGCCATGGCGGCCGCTACCCCCTCCTCCTCTTGCGGATCTGGCGCCGCGGCCACGGTCGCATCGAAGACCGCTGGATGGATGAGCACATGATTCTATGGGGCGGCCAGACCGTTACATTCGATGGCGGGTTCGCCGATCACAATCTCAACGATCTGACGTTCTTCACCGACAAGCACAACAAATACGCCACGCGCGAGGCAATCGACGTGATCAACGAGCGTCATCATCTGTTCGAGCGCGATGTTGATTTGATATCGGAGGAAGGCTCGCGTCAGGCAGCCATCAAGCGCTGGATCAAGGAACGGCTGTACAACCGTATCCCTTATCAAGTCAGCGCGCCGGCCTATTTCCTGTTTCGCCTGATCTTCCAGCTCGGTTTTCTCGACGGTAAGGAAGGTCTTGTCTATCACGGATTGCAGGGTCTCTGGTATCGCTTCCTTGTCGGCGCAAAGGTGGAAGAGCTGGAGGCCGCCATCTCTCATCTGAAAGGTCCGGCGGAAATGCGCGCGGAGCTGCGACGCCTGACCGGCCTCGTCATCGAGCTCTGATCAACATGCGCTCGAACGCCACAATGATTTCAATGGGCACGGTACATGACGCGTAGTGTCGCGGCCATCGTTGCCCTGTTTCAGTTGCTTTGGATGGCGGAGGCAACCGCGCAGCCCGCGATGTTCTGGTTCAACGATCCCGTCGGTCCGGACGAAACAGTGCTCGTCAGCGGCGCCGAGCTCGACAAGATTACATCTGTGACGATTGCCCGAATTGGCGACGGCCCCTCCCGCCAGGAAACCTCCGTTCCGATCCTGCAGGCCAATCCTCTCTCCCTTAAATTCACGATCCCGGAGCAGTTCACGCCCGGGATCTACCGCTTCAGCCTGACCCACCCCCAGGGCACTCTCAGCGGCCGCATCAACCTGCCAACAATCTATTGGACGCAGGGTAACCTCGGCGACGAGGTCTCGCCTTCGGGCTGGCTCCAGGTGTTCGGTCGCAACATCGTTCGCCAGGCAAGCCGTGCACAATTGTTGATGCTGCCCGACGCCGGGAATGCGCCGACGAAAGCCGTTCTGACCAAAGGCGACCTGTGGCGCGGTGTGTTTCGCATCCCTGAACAGGTTTCGCCCGGCCGCTACAGGCTGCGCCTCTCCAACGGAGACGGCGGCGACGCCGAATGGGTCGATGTGGGCAGCGTCGTCGTGCGCTCTCCCGAGGCGAACGCCGTGCAATCCTTCGATGTCCGGGCGTATGGCGCTAACGGCGACGGCAAGTTTGATTGCACTCGCGCCGTCAAGGCCGCCATCGACGCTGCGAGCCAGGCCGGAGGCGGGACCGTGTACTTCCCGCGCGGGCGCTATCTGATCTCGGACATGATCGTCATTCCACCTCGCGTCAAATTGCAGGGGGAACGCATCGATCTGGTCAACTTGGTCTGGCCTAGTCTGGCAACACTTCCGGCCGCACTGATACAGGGAAGGACGCAGTTCTCGGTCGAAGACCTCACAATCTACGCATCGAACCACCCGCACATCATCACAGGGGGCTTTCAGTTCGGCGACGCCCCAATTCCTGACGCGGCCGATATCGCCATCCGACATGTCCGCATTCGCGGTTCGGCCTTCCGAGGTCTCATGGAGGCTGAAGCCACCCTGCAGCAAATGAACGACTTCCGTCGGATCTATCCCGATGGATCTCCCGACACCATTCGATTGAGCGGAAACAGGATCGAAGTATCCGATTGCGACATTCTCGGATCCGGACATTCGCTTCGCCTCTTCAAGGCAACCAATGCGATTGTGGCCCGCAATATCCTGACCAACGGCCGCTATGGCTCCTACTCGATCGTGGGATCGCGTCAGGTCGTCTTTGAAGGCAATACGGTGACTGCCGCCGACCTCCAGGGAACTGGCGGAGGAATATCGACGCTGTCAAAATGGGTCAGCGCATCCGAGAACATTTTCGTCGGCGGCAACACGTTCAAGGCCATTTATGGCTGGGATCGGGAAGCCATGACGTCGGACGGGCCAGGCGGATTCTATTTCGGTCACGCAAACAGCGCTGGTTCGGATCGGCTGTCGCTGCTGGATGCAGCCAATCCGTACCCGGCCGGCAAGGACTGGACCGGCGCCGCCGTCATGGTGGTCAACGGACGCGGTGCCGGCCAATACGCCAGGGTCAAAGCATTCGAGAAAAAGCCGTCCGACTTGTCGGTGGCGCTCGATCGACCGCTCGAGGTGGCGCTGGACTCGAATTCGGAGATCACGATTACCCAGGCGCAGCAAAACTATCTGATCATCGATAATGACTTCGAAGACACGGGCGTCGCCGCGCAGACGTACGGGACGGCGCTTGGGCATGTCATCTCCGGCAATCGATCCAACAGGACCAGCGGCTTTGCCGTCTTCGGACTGTCCTACGACAGTTTCCAGCCCGGCTGGCGGATTCAGATCCTCGACAATCACATACTCGAGGGAAACGTCTACCGGGCCGGACCCGAACGGAGCATTTTCTCCAATGAGGCTTCAATTCTCGTCCAGGCGAACCAGACCGCAAAGGCTCAAGGTCGACCGCCAATGGTGCAGGCGGTGATCGTTCGAGGTAATCGCCTCGATCAGGACGCCCACATCGAAATCAAAGGCTTTGCCGCGACCTCGCCCGGCGTCCGCGACGTGGTCGTCGAAGGAAACACCATGGGGCCATCACGGGTCGGTCTGATGATTGATCGCGGCGTCGCGTGGTGGCTCAGTCGAAGGAACGTCGAAGAACGGCGTATCCAGAAATAGCGCGACGAACCATCCGCCCCTGCCTCGCGCTCCCTCTCGATCAGTCACGGTAATGATAAGTTCCGTTGTTAGTTAAACCTCTGCTCTGGCTGCCATCTCCCGCTGTGGCCGAACGGAATTCCTCTCCGGCAGCCGCTTCACAACCTGAAAGACTGTACCGATGACCGCAATTCTCGGCCTCAACCTCAACCATCCCGATGCCTCCGCGGCGCTCATCATCGATGGCAAGGTGGTCGCAGCTTCGGCTGAGGAGCGCTTCGGCAGACGCATCAAGCATGACCCGTCCTTCCCGCAGCAGGCGATCCAATCGGTTCTTGCCATGGGCGGCATATCCTCAAAGGACCTGGATTTCATCGCGGTCGCGCGCGATCCGTCGCAGAATCGCGCGGCCCAGATCTCATATGTCTTGGGCCATCCCCTTACGGGCGGCAAAGCGGCGCTTGAGCATATCCGGCGGGCCAAGCACGAGCTGAGCATCAGCGAACAGGTCGCCGAGGCGTCCGGGCAGGCCCCGGACATGGTCAAAGCCAAAGTCGTCAACGTGGAACATCATCTGTCTCACATAGCGAGCTCGTACTACTGCTCGCCGTTCGACGGGCTGACGGCCGGCTTCTCCTATGACGGCAGCGGCGATTTCACCAGCGCGATGGCGGCGCGCTGCGAGGGGACACGGATCGATGTGCTCGACCGCGTCAACCTGCCGAACAGCCTGGGCTTCTTCTACACGGCCTGCTGTCAATTCATCGGCTTCGCCGAATATGGCGAAGAGTACAAGGTCATGGGGCTCGCGCCGTACGGCGTCGACAGCTTTGCGGACACGATGCGAGAACTCGTCCAAACGCGGCCCGATGGCTGGTTCAAGCTCGCCGAGGGTTTCTTTGGCATGCACCGCGGCGGCGAAAGCGGAAAGATGGACGAGCGAAATCACGTGGAAATGCTGCGCTTGTTCACCGACAAATGGATCGAGAAATTCGGTTCGCCGCGCCAGCGCGGCCAGGAACTGACGCAACGGGACAAGGACATCGCCCGCTCCTGTCAGGTCCGCTTCGAGGAAGTAGCGATGCATTGCTTCAACAAGCTGCACAATCTGGTCCCGAGCAAGCAGGTCGTTTATGCCGGAGGTTGCGCGCTCAACGGGGTCATGAACGCGCGCCTGTTGCGTGACACGCCTTTCCAGCAGGCATATATGCAGCCGGCCTCATCGGATGACGGTCTGTGTCTCGGTGCGGGCCTGTGGACATGGCACAATGTCGCGGGCGGACGAGAGCGATTCCAAATGACGCATTCCTACTGGGGGCCGGCTCACTCTGATGAGGCGATGCGGCGCGCAGCAGAATCGGCCAAAAATCCCATGCGTGAACTATCGCCCGGCAACGTTCCGAAGGCGGTCGCATCCCTGTTGCACGCCGGGCTGGTGGTTGGCTGGTACCAGGGGCGATCCGAGTGGGGCCCGCGCGCCCTCGGCAATCGCTCCATTCTTGCCGACCCGACCCGCGCCAACATGAAGGATGTGATCAACGCCAAGATCAAGCGAAGGGAGGGCTTCCGCCCCTTTGCTCCGACCATCTTGCAGCCGGCTGTATCGACCTATTTTGAACAGGATGTGTTCAGTCCGTTCATGATGCATGTCGTCAAGCTTCGCCCGGAATGGCGGGAAAGACTTCCCGCCATCACCCATGTCGACGGCACCGGACGGCTGCAAAGCATCGCTCGGGACACCAATCCACTCTACTACGACTTGATCCACAGCTTCGGCGAACTTTCCGGGATACCGATCGTGCTCAATACCAGCTTCAATGAGAACGAACCGATCGTCGACACACCCGAACAGGCCATGAGCTGCTTCCTTCGCACCGGCCTCGACGCCATCTGCCTTGGCCGGTACCTGGTGGTGAAAGGCGAGCATGCCAAGCTGTTGTCGGACGCGTAGGCCGCTGACGCCGTGAATTGGGACGGTTGCGACGCCCCCCTTTTCGTTGTTCGGGTCAGGATACTCACGCCCAACCTTCGCGGCCGGGCGTCGGCCGCGGTCAAAACTGGAAGTAGATGAATTCGGCATGTCCAAAAATGCCGAACAGCACGATGTAATAAGCCAGCGCGACACCGGCAGCCGTTGGCAGCCAGCGCACCTCCCACAGTTCACGAAGGCGCTGCGGCCGAAACGACAGGTGGAAGTCGATCACGAACAGCAGTACGAGCGAGACGGCGAGCATCACCAGTTCGCCGCTCGCGAGATCCAGCATCTTCAGGGTGAAATAGGAGATGGGACCGAGGTCGCCCAGGCTCCGCAGGGCGACGATCGCATTGGCGACGCTCGTCGACCGGAAGAAGACCCATCCCACGAGCACGACGGCTAGCATCCAGGCCCAACCGAGCAGCCGACGAGCGGGCTCGCCGAGCCATGCTTCCGGTTTCGCAAGCCTGATAAAGGCTCGTTCCACAACCAGGCAGACCCCATGCAGCGTGCCCCAGGCGACGAAGTTCCACGCTGCACCGTGCCAGATACCGCTGACCGCGAATACCATGATGAGATTGCGCGCGGTGGAGCCTTCGCTGCCGCGGCTTCCTCCGAGCGGAATGAACAGGTAATCGCGGAACCAGGTTGACAGGGAGATATGCCAACGGCGCCAGAACTCGTTCAGGCTGGTGGCGAAATAGGGTTGGCCGAAATTGATCATGAGATCGAAACCCATGATGCGTGCCACGCCACGCGCAATGTCCGAGTAACCCGAAAAATCGCAATAGATCTGGAGGGCGAAGAGCACCGCCGCGAGCAGTTGATAACTGCCGGAATACTGCGCCGGATTGGCGTAGATCCCGTTCACCACCGACGCGACCACGTCGGCGATGCACATCTTCTTGAACAGGCCATAGCCGACGAGCAACAGGCCGGCGGTGACATTTTTGTAGGAAAGCCGATGCGTGATCCGGAACTGCGGCAGCATATGTGCCGCACGCTCGATCGGACCGGCGATGAGTTGCGGAAAGAAGCTCACATATTGAGCGTAGGTGATAAAGTCGCGCTCAGCAGCAACCCTTCGATTGTATACGTCGAGCGTATAGCCGACCGACTGAAACGTGTAGAACGAAATGCCCAATGGGAGCACCAGACCAAGGGCATAGTCCGGCACCACATACCCGAACAGCCCGATCACGCCGAGCACGTTCGAAATCAGGAAATCCAGATACTTGACCGTTCCGAGCACGCCCAGGTTGATCGACAGCGCGACGATCAGCGCCGCCTTGCGTCCGCCATCGGTCCGAGCCCGCGTCATCATGAGTGCGGTCGTGTAATCCACGATCGTCGTCAATCCAAGCAGGAGTCCGAAGGAAGGGCGCCAGCTCATGTAGAATATATAGCTGGCGATCAGCAGCACCAGCGGCTGGGTTCGCCCCGGCAACGAGAAGAACACCACCAGGAACGTTACGAAGAACGTCAGAAACTCGAAAGAGTTGAAGAGCATCAGTCGAATGCTCCGGTGGCCTTCAGCAATTTGGCCAGATCAGCCGTGTAGGCGCGTGCTCCGGCCGAATTCATGTGCTGCGGATCGGCAAAGAGCGCTGGCGGATACATGAAATAGTCCGGCCCCAACACCCGAATGAGGGGCCGATCCGAGATCATCATCGACCTGGCATAGTCAGCGGCTGGCAGCGGAGCAGCCTCGCCAGCGCGGAAGAAGCCCGGAACAATCATGATCTGGAAGCCATACTGGCTCGCCAGCCGTTCGAGGTGACTGCGAGAGTGAGACTTTTCAGGGATCATCCGTAGCTCAATACGTGTGGGATGATCGGTCGGCAGGGCGTAGTTATCGGGAAGGCGATCGCCCGGGTAATGGCTCTGCGACTTGATGAAGTACCAGCCCCGGTCGCGGAGCATTGCAGCGCGCTGGGTCTCCACATCGCGGCGCGCGTCGGACAGTCGATCCAGATTCTGAAAAGCGAACAGCGCTGCTTCACGTGGCAAGTTACGAAAAGGAAACAGCGTGTTTGCCAACAAATTGTCGTTGCGCAGGGTATCAGCAAACGTATCGGATACGCCCTTGCCGTCCCAAGGGATCGTCAACAGCACGTGCGTGGGAACGTTGCCGGCTTCCAACGCGGCTTCCAGAATCGGTAGAAAGTGAACTTCGCCGGGCAGCCCGAGGTTATACGATCGGAAGCCGGATCCGACGGCCGCATCCAGGTCGGATGGACGCAACGCCGAGAGAAGCTTGCTGTTGCCGAAGGCCATCACCCGATTGCGGTCTTGCGGACCGAACATCCGGCCCTTCACGAGAATATCCAATTTTGCGTACGCAATGACGACCGAGCCCGGCCTGATAAAGGGCAGCATGCCGTAGGCGGTGTACAGCGAGAGCCAGACCGCGCCGAACAACAGCCCGAAGACGACGACAGATTTGAGCCACGGAGCGGCGATCGCGGCCGGCTCTTCTGCATTCACGGCCGATGCGGCCTCCGGAGATGGCAGAGGCGAGCGGACCGTGGCTGTAGCTCGTTCCGATATCTCTGAGCCCAGTGAAATCCGGTCAGAGAGTTGACGCCGGCGAGGCTTGTACATATCCGACGGAACTCACGGGACAGAGCATTGGGACGATCGGGTGCCGGCGGTGGTAACTGGCCGTTCGCCGTGCCCGAACTGCAAGCGAGCGTGCGCCGGCGTGATGCGTTCGGGAGCGGAGAACATGCAGCCCTGTTATCATTCTGTTATGTTTCAGCCGAGGTCCTATCAAACGAACATTACAGTTTGACGATATCGAGGTCGCAGCACTCGATACGTGCAGCGCATTGCCGAAGACGGTAACATTGAGTAGATAAACCGGCCGCTGGTCCGGGCTTCCCTGTCACATTGCGCGAGGACCTGCGCAGGGAGGACGATTCAAGGCGCCGTAACGCACCGTCGCACAATTATTATCATCGTGCATGACAACGTCCCTCGCTGACCGAAAGCTGAACCATGTGTGGAATTGCTGGCGCCTTCGCATACCGTGCAGAGGCGCCCCCCATCGACAAAGCCGAGCTTCTGCGCGTGCGTGACGCGATGGTCGCGCGCGGTCCGGATGGCGCCGGCCTGTGGATGGCCGCCGACGGGCGCGTCGGCTTCGGACATCGCCGCCTGGCCATCATCGACCTGAGCGAAGGCGGCGCGCAGCCCATGCTTGACCCCGAAACCGGCAACTGGATCTGCTTCAACGGCGAGATCTACAATCACCAGCAGTTGCGCGCCCGGTTGAACCACGACGGCGTCGCGACGCGGACTCAATCGGACACCGAAGTGTTGCTCAAGCTCTACGCGCAGCGCGGCGAAGAGATGTTCTCCGACCTTCGCGGCATGTATGCCTTTGCACTCTGGGACGCGAGTCGGCGCGAGTTGCTGCTGGCCCGGGACCCGTTCGGCATCAAGCCTCTGTACGTGGCAGACGACGGCGCCACCGTTCGCTTCGCGTCCCAGGTCAAGCCGTTGCTGCAAGCCCCGGTGGACCGGAGGCCCGAACCGGCGGGCCACGCCGGCTTCCTGCTGTGGGGGTCAGTACCCGAGCCATACACCCTGTACCGCGGCATCCGTGCGCTGCCGCCTGGGCACTGGCAGCGCTTCAGCGCGGCGGGCGCCGGACGGCCGGTCCGGTTTGCAAGCATCGTGGATGCACTGGGTCGCCTGCCCACGGCCTCCGGCGCCAGCACCGACGACGCGCTCGATCAGATCGCCGCAGCGGTCAGGGACAGCGTCGCCGCGCACATGGTGGCGGACGTGCCTGTTGGCGTCTTCCTTTCGGCGGGATTGGATTCAACCATGCTCGCGGCCTGTGCGGCAAGCGTCGGCGAGTTGCGCACGCTGACCTTGGGCTTCAACGAGTATGCCGACGGCCCCAACGACGAGGCCGGACTGGCCGACGAAGTCGCCGGCCTGCTCAACGCAAAGCATGCGCTGCATCGGATTTCAGCCCGCGACTTCGAGTGCGACCGGCAGCACTTGATCGACGCGATGGATCAGCCCTCGATCGACGGCATCAACGTCTGGTTCGTGTCCAAGGCCGCGGCCGCGCAAGGCCTGAAAGTTGCGATCTCGGGGCTCGGCGGCGACGAGCTGTTCGGATCTTACCCGAGCTTCCGGCAGGTACCGCGCCTGGTGAGCCTGATGCGGCGCGCACCGGTCGGCGAACGAACCGGGCTGCTGCTGCGGCATCTGGCTCAACCTTTCGCCTCGGCACTGCCGTCGCCCAAATATGCGGGACTCGCAGAATACGGCCATAGCCTGTCGGGGGCATATCTGTTGCGGCGGGCCCTCCACATGCCGTGGGAGCTTGCGCAGCTGATGGACCCGGCCATGGCCAGAGATGGCCTGGGGGAGCTCGCGACCATGAACCGCCTCGATGCCAGCACCGAGGGTCTGGAGAGCGACCGGCTGGCGGTCTCCGCTCTCGAGATGCAGTGGTACATGCGCAACCAGCTGCTGCGCGACGCCGACTGGGCGGGCATGGCGCATTCGCTCGAGATCCGCGTGCCCCTGGTCGATCTGCAACTGCTGCAACACTTCGTGGAGCTTCCGGATTTCGACGCGAACAGCGAAAAGCGCACCATCGTCAGGCGCGTCGCGCCCGAATTGCCGGAAGGCGTGCTGAACCGGCCCAAGACCGGCTTTGCGGTGCCAATCCATCAGTGGCTCAATCCCGGCGCGAGCACCGGCGTCACGCGGCATCGCGACTGGGCGATGACGCTGTATCGACATTTTGCCGCAGCCTGAGGAGACACCAGTGAGGCTGCTTCACGTCATTTCCTCCGCCAATCCCAGCAATGGCGGGCCCATCGAGGGCGTGCGCCAGCGTGGCTTGCGACTCCTGGAGATGGGCCACCAGGTCGAAGTAGCGTGTCTGGATGATCCCAGGGCGCCTCATCTGGAATCCTTTCCGTTACCCGTGCATGCGCTCGGGCCACCGCGCGGCGGCTATCATTTCTCGACGTCGCTCCGGCCATGGCTGCGCGCCCACGCCGGCGGTTACGACGCGGTCATTGTGAACGGTATCTGGCAGTACCACAGCTTTGCCGTTTGGCAGGTCATGCGCGAGCTGAGGCAGCCCTACGTCGTGTTCACGCACGGCATGCTTGATCCGTGGTTCAAGCGGAACTATCCGCTCAAGCATCTGAAGAAGTGCCTCTACTGGCCCTGGGCCGAATACCGGGTTCTGCGCGACGCTGCGGCTGTGCTGTTCACGAGCGAGGATGAGCGGTTGCTTGCGCGCCGCTCGTTTTGGCCCTACCGGGCGCAGGAGGTCGTGGTGTCCTACGGCACGCGATTGCCGCCGCAGGACGCGCCCCCGCTACGAGAGGCTTTCCTTGGCGCCCATCCCGAGTTGCGCGGCAAGCGGGTGTTGCTCTTTCTCGGGCGGCTGCACGCCAAGAAGGGCTGCGATCTGCTTGTCGAGGCATTCGCCCGCGTGGCGGCGGAGGAGCCTTGCCTTCATCTGCTGATGGCCGGGCCGGACCAGACCGGCTGGGTCAGTCAGCTCAAGGCCCGGACCCGCGCTTTGGGCGTGGCCGATCGTATCTCATGGCCCGGCATGTTGCAGGGCGACGCCAAATGGGGCGCGTTCCACAGCAGCGAAGCCTTCGTGCTGCCCTCCCATCAAGAGAACTTCGGCATCTCGGTCGCCGAGGCCCTGGGTTGCGGCCTGTCCGTGCTGATCTCTGACAAGGTCAATATATGGCGCGAGGTTCAAGCGGCCGGCGCTGGTCTTGTCGCCGAAGATTCGCTGGCAGGCACACTCAAGAACCTGCGCGCATGGCTGGCCATGTCTCCGGAAGACCGGGCAGCCATGGGCCGACGAACCCACGACCTGTTCGCGGATCGGTTCAGTGTTGACCGGATGGCGACGGCATTGATCGATGTCGTGCGTGCGGTGCAAGCCTCTCAGCGCTCGTGACCTGAGGAACCGGTATTTGTTACGGTTCAGGCGACCGGATCGACCTCTGAAGTTGCCGATGACCCGCGCTGGGATGTCGCGATCTTTCGTCATCTGGAACGCGTGATCCAGATCGCCGAGACGCCGTAACGGGCAGTGATGGTGCTGCCTCGCAACGCCTGCAACGCCCGGCTTCGCCGCCGCGATCCGTGCCCAGCCCGATCTCGATATGCCGCCCGCGCGGGGTCAGGCTTCCGATCGCCGTGTGTTGCACCGATCGATCTAATTCCCGGGATCGCCGTGCCACGCCCGCCACTTGTTACTTGTCGTATCGTTATTACGATAACGTCACACAAGAAATGATATCAGACATAACAATACGCAGGAGGATGCTCGCTGAGGTCGATCCTATCCAGGATCATCTCGGACTCGGCTTCACCCCCAAGACACGCTCCGGCCTGCAGGCGCACGACCGAACCCGTAACCGGCTCGGCGGGCTGGGATTTGTCGCGGCCGGTCGAAGCCTTTCGCTTCGACCGAAAATGAGGACGGTCATGCGGGTGTTGGTGATAGGGATAAATTATGCTCCCGATCTGATCGGCGTGGCGAAATACAACACCGAATTCTGCGAGAGTCTCGCCAGTTGGGGTCACGAGGTTCGCGTCGTCGCCGCCCCGCCCTATTACCCTGACTGGAGCATCCCACCGGGGTATCGTTCGAGATGGTATCGCCATCAACGCCTGAACCATGTGGACGTCATTCGGGCGCCGATCTACGTGCCAAGCCGGCCTTCGGGTCTCAAGCGGCTGCTTCACCACGCCTCTTTCATGCTTTCGGCAGCCGTCCCCGTTCTGTCTAGCGCGCTCTGGTGGCGCCCCGATATCGTATTCGTGGTGGCGCCATCCCTGCTTTCTGCGCCCATGGCGGCATTGGCCGCCAGGATGACCGGCGCATCCTCCTGGGTTCATGTTCAGGACCTCGAAGTCGACGCAGCCTTCGAGGTCGGGCTGCTCCGCAGCGGCGTCACGCGCAGGCTGATGCGTACGGTCGAACGGTGGATACTGCGTTCGTTCGACCGTGTTTCGACCATCTCGATACAGATGGTGCGCCGCCTTGAGCACAAGGGCATCGTGCCTGCCAGATTACGCGAGTTCCGGAACTGGATCGATACCAGCATCGTCGTGCCGGGAAGCAATCAAACGCAGCTCCGCTCGGAGCTGCAGCTGGCGCCGACCGATATCGTGGCGCTCTACTCCGGAGCCATGTCGAACAAGCAGGGGCTTGAGCTGATCATCGAAGCCGCCGCAGCATTGAAGGACAGCCAGCCCTCGGTAAAATTCGTTCTCTGCGGAAATGGCCCAGTCAAACCGGCATTGGTTCAAATGGCTACCGGTCTGCACAACGTCCGCTTCCTTGATCTCCAGCCACTCGATCGGGTCTCGGAGCTGCTCAGCACCGCCGACATTCAGCTCTTGCCGCAAAAGGCCGAGATATCGGACCTGGTGCTGCCGTCCAAGCTGGCCGGCATGCTTGCATCCGGCCGACCGCTCATCGCGATGACCGAGCCTGGTACGGGCATTGCGTCGGAGGTCGAAGGTGCTGGCCTCATCATCGCTCCGGGCGACGCCGGCGCGCTTGCTGCGGCCGTCACGATGCTGGCCGAAGACGGAGCACTGCGGGATCGCCTCGGCGCCGTCGCGCGCGCACGCGCCGAGCAGAAATGGGATCGCATCTCGATCATCCGTTCGCTCGAACACGAATTCATGTCCCTTCCGCAGCGGGCCGCCACACCTGCTCCGCGCACCGCGCCGTTGGCGACGCCGGTTCGCTCGATCGAACATGTCACGACGGGCAGCCGCCGCCGGCCAGAGACGTCGGGGTGGCCGCCTTCAAGAGAGCCCTTGCGTCCGCGAGCCAGGGGTGTCGGCTCTGAACACTAGCAAGACTGGACGGGGATCAGTACTGATGACTTCCGCGCTGCCCAAGGGAGAATGCATCTCCGCTCGGATGGAGTCCGTTGAGGGCCATTCAACAGGTTTCGACTACCTCAGGATACTTCTCTCTACGGCCGTCCTCTTCATCCATAGCAAGACGTTTACGCTGGGCGCCGATGTCCAGACCTTCAAGTCGCTGGTTAACTCGACGGTTCGCCTCGGTACGTTTTCCGTGGCGCAGCCCCCCATCTACCAACCAATTATCTGGGCCGTGGTGCCGGCTTTCTTCGCCCTTAGTGGATTCCTTGTTTCAGGAAGTCTGCATCGTTCAAAGACGACAATCGGCTTTCTGTTGCTAAGAGCGCTGCGTATTTTCCCGGCACTTTGTGTCGAGTCGCTTCTCGCAATGCTGGTGCTCGGTCCGCTCGTGACCAGCTTCACCTTGGCCGCGTATTTCAGTGATCCCCTGTTTCACGCATACCCTCTCAATATCATCGGCGATATCCAATATTATTTGCCCGGTGTCTTTCTCGGCAACCCTGTGCCGCGGGTCGTGAATCTGCAGCTCTGGACCATCCCAGCGGAGATGTACTGCTACGTAATCCTCGCGACCGTGCTCGCCCTGCAGCTGGCGCACTTGCGCCTGACCGTTCCGCTCATCACCGTGGCGACGTTCATCGGCCTGCTGGGAATGCAGGCCTTGGGCATTCATGCGCCCGCGGATTGGTCTGCGGGTGACGGGAGAGTGCAGATCGAGACTCTCGTCCTCGCGTTCATGACCGGCGTGTCCTTGTTCGAGCTCAAGGACAAGGTTCCGTTGCGAGCTGACCTGTTCGCTCTGTCGGTCGTGCTTTCCTACGCCCTGCTCTGGGGCGGAGCGCTGCAATATCTGGCGATGATCCCGATCGCCTACGCCACCGTCTTCGTCGGACTCTCCAACTTCCGAGAGACGTTCGTCAATCGGACGGGCGACTACTCCTACGGAGTGTACCTGTATGGACTGCCGGTACAGCAGCTCCTCGTCTACCTCTTTCCGGAGAACAAGAACTGGCTGCTCAGCTTTGTCATGGCCTATGTCCTCAGCTTGGTGCTCGCGGCGTTGTCCTGGCATCTCGTCGAATCAAAGGTCCTAGCGAAGAAGAGGATCATCGTGGAGGCTGCCGAAAACTTCCTGAGACCCATATCATTCCGGTTACCATGGGGGCCCGCAGCCAAGCCGGTCCCCGCTCCACCCATCGCGATGGTGCCGAAACCGGCCGACTTGAGCTGACAAACGCTCCGGCGCCGGCGCTCGAATTCCCCGGTACCGGGACGCAGCGCTGGACGACACCGCGCTTCTTGATCGGCATTGGCGGACGTTCCTTACGTTCCGAAAGCGTCATTTCGGGACAACAAGGTGGATGCTCTCGTTTCGGTTCGGCCCTTAGCGGTGCAGATAGCGATATCCGACATAGAGCCCAACGAGATTCAACACGACCTCTCCCGCCACGAAAGCATAGACGCCAAGCATGGAAACCAGCATGTAACTGACCAGCATTCCCGCCGCCGAGCCGATCGCCAGAGCTCCGGCGGCGAGGCCATACTCGCCCGTCGCAGCCAGGGCCTGCATCATCATCAGCAACAGCGACATCGTGAATATCGTCGGCGCGAAGCCGGCGATGACAATCGCAGCCCGGTGCAAGCCAGAATCCGGCACCTGCGCAGCGATGCCGGCGACGACGGTAACGCCGACTGCAAACATCGCCGCGCAATAGAGCGCCATTCTCTGTGCCCCGAGCATACTGCCGAGGCTCTGCTTTCCGGCTGCCGACAGTTTCTCGACGAGGCTCGGGAATTCTACCCTCAACACGAACCCTACGATCTGGGTCGATGCCGTCACGATCTGCTTGGCGTACACGAAAAGGGCGGTCGTCTCGGCGCCGAGATAGACCGTGCTCAATACCAACTGAACGCGCATGTTGACCTGCCCCGGCAAGATCTGGAACGACAGGGCACAGCCATCTGTCAGTGCCCTCGTCAAACCCGCACGCGTCACCCTGTGAAACCGAGGGTACCAGCCCTTGCGCGCCAGCGTTGTCCATTGCGCGATCAACGTCGCGAGATAGCCTATGGAAAAGGCGCCGCCCAGGATCGCGCCCGCTGCCGCAGCCGACCTGTGGGCCGCCAGGGCGAGGCCGACCCCGGTGACCAGGTAAGCCGCCGATCCCGTGATTCCGCTGATGCCACTAAGTCTCAGGCCGTCGAGCAGGCCAACCCCGTTGACGGCCCACAGCAGCAATCCGGGCAGCGCAAGGGCGAAGTACCATCGCGAAAACTCGTCAGACGAGAGCCGCCAGACATACACGGCTGCAGCCGCACCGACGATCAAGGCCACCGCGATCCTTATTGCGCTGGTCTCGCAGAATACCCGCCATACCTCGCCGCTTGCCTCTCGACCGCTCGGCAAGCGGGCGACTGCCCGGGCAAGGGTCGTACTCGCACCGGCGTCAACGAGGACGATGCACAGAATGGCAAAAGAGTAATGCGTGCCGAATGCTGCGAGAAGCTCGTACTCCCCTGCGGCCACGAGCACGGTCTGGACAATGAATATCGCCCCTTGACCGAGGCCGAACCCGGCGACCAGCAGCCCGACGTTGGCAATCTGCTTCCATTGGCCATGGACGGCTCTCACCCAACCGGCGGCGCGCATTTGTGCAAGCCGGTATCGAGACGCCGCAGGGCTCCGCGTTCCATTCGAGGCGTTGGAGCTCGCGACACTTGTTTCAAGCATGATGTTTTCCGGGGCGGGCGTCGTTATCTGAACCTTCGGCTGGCAGCGTCGATGTAGACCAATGTTACACGAAATGATACCTCGCATAACCGGTCCGACGACAGCTCGCGGATCATCGCATAGCTCGCCGCTGAAGCCGCCGATGTCACAGTCTTGTGCAATTCGGAACGTAAGGAGTGGGGTCGGGTCAAGCAGAGCGGGAGTTCGTCCCGGCCATCGGGCCTTTGAGGCAGTGTGCGGTTCGAGCGATGCGTGACGAGCGACGGATATTGGATCGGGCGCTGTCCTTGCATGACAAAGGGGAGATCGCCGCCGCCGCCAAACTGTATCGACGCATCATCGATGCCAACCCCAATAATCTTCACGCCGTGCACTTCCTTGGCGTGGCCGAGGCAGCGGCGGGAAATATTGACCGCGCAAAACTGCTGATGACACGATCGTTGCAGTCGAAGCCGGTCAACGTGGAGTTCATTGAGAACTACGCGGCCGTGCTCCACCGGGCCGGCGAGCATGACGAGTTGGTCCGGCTGTGCCAGCACGGGCTACAATTCGCGCCGACCAGCCTGGGACTTCTGCATGGACGCGCGGCCGGGCTTTTGGCAATGAGCCGCCATCCCGAAGCCATCGAGCAACTGACACGCCTGTTGGCACATCACCCCCGGCACTTTCCGGCCCACTTCATGCTGGGTTCGGCGCTGGCGAAGTCACGCCAATATGAACCGGCACTCGCCTCGTATGACCAGGCATTGCAGTTGAACCCACGGCTCGCGGTGGCTCATCTCGACAAGGGAACGATCCATTTCGCGACCTCCCGTTACGACGACGCGCTCTCGGCTTATGACAACGCCCTCACGCTGCGGCCCGATCTTGCGGCAGCGGCGCTCGGCCGCTGTTACACGCTGATCCAGCTGGGCCGGCACGACGAGGCTCTGGCCGCCGCGGACCACACATTGAAGCTGCAACCCGACCTCCCCGAAGCATGGGTTGGCCGGGGCAACGCGCTCCTCGATCTCGGTCGCCTCGAGGACGCTGCGGCAGCCTACGACCGTGCGCTCGCCATCGGGCCGCACCTCGCGTCGGCCTGGTCCGGGCACGGCAATATTCTCCTTCGATCGGGCCGTCAGCGGGATGCGGAGGTCGCGTTCGATCGCGCCATCGCTGCGGATGCCGCTTTCGCCGAGGCCTGGCTCGGCCGCGGGACCGTGTTGCTGTCCCTTGGCCGTCATCGCGATGCGGCGGCGGCTCTCGACCACGCCATCGTCCTGAATCCCGGCCTGGTGAACGCCTGGCTGGCGAAGGGTCAGGTCGCCTACCTTGAGAAACGTTATGACGACGCGTTGGTCGCCTGGAACAGGGCTCTCGACCTCAATCCGGGTCAGGCCGCCGTGGCCGCCGCCTGTTTGCGCGTCAAGTTGCATCAATGCGATTGGACGGATTTCGAGAGTGGTTGTGCCTCGGTAAGGTCATCGGTCCGAAGCGGGAAGCTCGTCTCACCGTTCATGTTCGTCGCGATTCCGTCCACATCGGCCGAGCAGCTTCAATGCGCGCGCTCATGGGCCGAGAACAACTTCCGCCTCCGGAGTTCGCCGGTCTGGCGCGGCGAGCGCTACAATCACGACCGCATCCGCATCGGCTATCTCTCGGCCGATTTTCATCAGCACGCGACCTCGCAACTGATGGCGGGCGTCTTCGAACATCACGACAGGACGCGCTTTGAAGTCACGGCGATCTCGGTCGGCCCAAACGACGGCTCGGACATGCGCCGGCGAATCGAAGCCGCGTTCGAGCGCTTTGTCGACGCCAAACCGCAAAGTGACGCTCAAATCGCCGAGCTTGTCAGGGCTCTGGAAGTCGACATCCTCGTCGATTTGAAAGGATATACCCAGGATGCGCGCACCGGCATCTTCGCCATGCGTCCCGCCCCGATCCAGGTCAACTATCTCGGCTTTCCCGGCACCATCGGTGCCGGCTTCATCGACTACATCGTCGCAGACCGAAACGTCATTCCCGAGCACGATTTCGATTGCTACGCGGAGAAAATCGTCTGGCTTCCCGAAAGCTATCAGGCAAACGATCGCGACCGTGCAATTGCGGATACGATGCCTGTCCGCGTCGAGCACGGCCTTCCGGATGACGCTTTCGTGTTTTGCTGCTTCAACGACAACTACAAGATCACGCCCGACGTGTTCTCATCCTGGATGCGGATCCTCGCCGCGGTGGAGAACAGCGTGTTGTGGCTGTTCGAGGACAATCCGACGGCCGCGGACAATTTGCGCCGAGAGGCGCAAGCAAGAGGCGTCGCGCCGCGTCGTCTGGTTTTCGCCCGACGGCTCCCCACTTCCGCGCACCTGGCGCGGCACCGTTGCGCGGATCTTTTCCTCGATACACTTCCGTACGGCGCTCATACGACCGCCAGCGATGCGCTCTGGACCGGACTTCCGGTCGTGACCTGCCTCGGCGACTCATTCGCGGCGCGTGTCGGCGCGAGCCTGCTCAACGCGATCCGCCAGCCCGAACTGATCACGACGACGCCAGCGGCGTACGAGCGATTGGCGATCGAGCTGGCGAACGATCCCGCCAGGCTCGCGACGCTGAGAGCGAAGCTGGCCCGCGATCGACTGACGACACCTCTGTACGACACGAAGCAGTACACGCGTGATCTGGAGACGGCATACGCGGCCATGATGGAGCGGCACATGGCAGGATTGCCACCGGACCACGTCCGGGTGCCGGGAACCGCCGTCTGACAAGAGCACCCCGCAAGAGGGACGATTTCCTTGAACCGACCAGGATCTTTCGTCGATCGATCGACGACCAACCCGGGCCAGCATCGATTGACCGCTGGTGCTGCCGCAATTTTCCGCGCTCGCAGCGCTCCGACGATTGCAGTCATCGGCTCTTTCTGGGTGTGGTGCGGCCTGCTTTGCTTCCCCATGATTGATCTGAACCCGGACTTCGCGGACGCTCCGACTTCGTTCGCCTTAGGCGGCACGGTTCTGATTGGCCAGATTACCGGAATCGCGCTGTTCATCACGACGGTGTGCTTGGTGCACACTTCGCGCGCGCTCGCCAGCCTGGGGCGATTGAGCCTCGCCCAGCTGGCGATCATTGGCATCATCTACCTGTCCGTTGCCCTGCAACTGCACGATGAAGAGGCGGCGACGTTCGTTGGCGTTGTCTACACCATTCTGCTCATGCTGACCGCTTTGATGCTGTCTGTCGTATGGACGCTGCCTCCGGACGATGTGGAAACCTGCATGAACGTGGCATCCATCATATTTTGTCTGTTCGGCATCTCCGCGCTGGCCGTCCTGGGATTACCGCAAGGCCGCAACGTCGGGGGTATTCAGCCAAATCTTTTTGCCGCACCGTTGCTCGCAGGCTTCATTCTGTCGCAGTTTCATGCAGGGAAAACGGGCATCTTCGTCAGGATCCTGTGTATCTCGATGGCCGCTCTCGTCAGCTCGCGGTACGCCCTGATCGGCTGCATTTCCGCGTTTATCGTGCATGACTTGACCTTCAATTCCCTACGCCCGTGGAAGGTTGCCGCTGCAATCGTTGCGTTGCTGTTGTGCATATTCCTTTGGCCGCAGATTGCCACCCTTCTCGCGCTTGACGATTCCAGTCGAGATCTGTCTTCAGGATTCACAGGACGGGACGAATACTGGTACGCGGCCCTGGCGACGATCATGGATCATCCGCTCGGCATCGGGTTCAAGCGCGCGTCAGCTTTCGAGTCCGGGCACAATGGCTACCTGAAGACGCTGGTGGAATTCGGAATCGTCGGGGGCGGATTGATAATCCTCTTTGTCGGTTGCGTCATTGCCGCTGCAGGCGCCGAGGCGGTGCGATCAACGGGGAAGGATCGGCAGCAACGCCGCTTTGCCTGTGCCCGCTTGGGCGGATTGGTCGCGCTGGCGTTTGGGGCCTTCTTCCAACCGCAATTGTTCAGTCTCGGCGACGCGTTCGGTGTCTCGCTCCTGTTGCTGCTGTTCAGACCCGAAATGAAGCCGGCATCCGGTCGCGCCGCAATCGCGTGAGCGCCCACCGCGCAACGATCAAGAGCTGATTTCGCCTCCACTCGAGGTCGCTTCGTTCACTTCGCGTTCTGTCGCTGCGCCGAGATGCCGAGGACCAGGCGCAACTTGCTGTTGTCGGCGCTGCCCGAGGCGGTCTGGACGACCAGACCATCGATGAACAGAAAGGGCATGCCGGCCTCCAGGTCATAGAGGAGCGGCTGAAGAGATGCGGAAGCGAGCTCGATGTTGAACGTCGCCGAGACGAAGCCGGATTTGGCGAGCGGTCCCTGGACATCGACCTGCGACGACAGTGTGTTGCCGTTCACCCGCTTGGTCGCCGCGAGCACCCGCTGGAGCAGCACGGCGCTTGCGATCGAGGCCGTCTGTCCTTCGAGGAACGCCGAGCCCGTGGGAACGCTGATATCCGCACGGACGGCGGGTGGCGGCGTAGCACGCCGGGCCTCGAGCGTCTGAAGGATCTCTGCGGCTGACGCCGCAGCATCGCGGCTACCCAAGACCTCGATCACGGTCTGCACTGTCGTGAACGCGAACAACACCACCAGCGCCACATAGGCCGCGACCGCGGCGACCGGTAAGCGCGTGAGATATCCCTCGAACTTCTGCATACTGATCATGTGCCCGGCCCGAATTGCGGCTTGATCCTGGTCTCGATGTGGAAGCGCTCCCCCGGCTCGTTGGCGGCGCGCGTCGTCGGTGCGAAGAAGCCTGCGCTGGCGAAATGTGGCGACTGCTCCAGGATCTGGATCAGCGACGGGGCGTCGCTGGTCAGACCTGTGATCTGGAGCTTGCCGCCCTCGATCCTCAGCTCGGTCGCGTAGGTGTGGTCGGGCAAGAGGCCGGACAGCTCTTCCAGCACCATCACGGCCGACGGCATCGTCTGCTTGCGGCGCGCCAGAATTTCGAGGGCCGAACTGCCCTGACCGCCCTGCCCACCGCGCGCGAGCGCGCGGCGCTCGGCGATCCGGCGCTGGGTCTGCTGCAGCTGGGCATCGTAGGAATCGGTGGCGATCCCACCGAGCCCGACCGACAGCATCGCCAGCACGCCGGTCGTCGCGAGGACTACGATCAGCGCAAGGCGGAGCCGGCTCGAGCCGTTTTGCCCGCCGACGCGCTGATGATAGACAGCGACCCGCTCCATGCCCGGCGCTGCCGTCGAGACCTCGACAGCGGCCGCGCCTGCATCGAGGAGAGCTTGCGACAACGACGTCACCGCCGCGCGCGCCGTCGCCACCACGGTCAACTCGACATGGTCATCGGCGATCGCCTGCGGCGGCGTCCAGTGAAACACCGCTTCCGCCGGGCTCCAGGGTGTCAGCCGATCGATCTGGGCACGAATGATGCCGTCGAGAAACTCGACCGCACGTCCCGGCAACTCCAGCGGACGAAATACGAAGCGCGATGGCTGAAGTGCGAGGTCGACCATAGCACCCTTCATCGCCGCGGACCATTCGTCCGACAGCGGTTCGCTGATCACGCCGTCGACAATGTCGATGCGACTGGGCGGCAGATCGGCATCCTTGCTCGTGTTCGAGGCAAGGCGTAGCGTCAGAGCGCCCTCCTCGTCCTCGCTGATCGCGATCTGCCGCGCACCTCGCGTTCGTTCGAGCCGCGCGCTCACCGTGCGCGCAACGCTGTCGATCCATAGCGACAGCGCGGCGGCGATTTGACCGGGAATACTCATCTGTTCTCCCGCGGCCTCGGCCGCCCTCCTCGATCCGGATCAACCTCGTCGGTCCATGCCAGTACGCGGAAGGCTTCTTTCTCGCCCGGTCCCGGAATCTGGATGACCGCCTCGGGCGTTCGTTGCCGGCCGTCCCGTAGCGTGATCCGTATGCGCACCCGATAGGCGTCGCTCGCCGATATCGTGGCGCCCGGCTGCCGCCCGCCGAGCGCGCCGACAACGAACTCTGGATTGTCGGGCGGCAGGTCCGCGCGCTGATTGAGGAAGGCGTCGAGCCTGGCCGTCGTCATGTCCGGCAATGCGGCGATCACTTCCGGCGCGGCATCTAGCACGTTGATTTCAGCCATGCCGCTATAGACTGTGACGAAAGGCATCGCATGCTCGACCAGCGCGGCCGGCAGGCCGAGCACCAGCCACAGCTCATCGGCGCTGCTGAATGGCGCTTGTCGCGGCACGTAAGCGAGGTCCGCCGCGGCATAAGCTGCCGGCTCCGTGTCCTTCCCATCCGGTCTCGGCGTACGCCGCCAGGCAATGACACGCGCGGCATATTCGTCGGCTGCTTCCGCTGGCGTGCCGAGCGCCCTGAACAGGCCCGCTATCATCGTGCGCGGCGCCATATTGAGATTGATCCGTGCCGATTCCGACATGTACTCGACGCGCACGGACGCATCCGCCAGGCGAAAGCCAAAGCCGCCATGGGTCGGACGCCGCATCGTCGCAGGCGCCGACAATTGGTAGGCTGCGAGCTCGACACCGGCCGAACCCAGCATTTCCCATTGCGTCGCCGCGTCCAGCGCCGACAACGCATTGGCCGACTGCGCAATGTAGACCGAAGCGACGGTCGCAAGCGCGGCCAGTCCGGCAAGCAGCCACAGGGTGGCGACGACGATGAACCCGTCCTGCGCTGCAAGCTTGCGTCTCAGTCGAGCGGCCGGACTGGTCATTGCGTCGGCCCGTTACCGGGTTGCGTCTGCGTCGCCTCCTGCTCGGTCGACGGATCCGGCCGCGGCGCGCCTGTCTCGACATGGATCCGCGCGGCGCTCGAAATCACGGTTCCGCGCTCGACATCCCTGATGTCGACGCGGACCGACATCGGCAGTTCGCCGGAGTTGAGCCAGCGGCTGCCCCATTTGCCGTCAAGGCCGGCATAGGCGAAGCTTATGCGATATGGCAGTCGCAGCAGCACGACGGGATCGACGAACGGAATCTGATCTGCCCTGGGATCCCCCGCCTTCAACAGCACGAACGGCGCGCGCATGCGCACCAGTGCCGGACCGTTTCTGTCGTTGATCTCGGAGATCCGCACGATCTCCAGCCCCGGCCGACCATTCGGGCCGAGCACGGAGCGAACGAACATCACGGCCTGCTCCCCGCCGCGAAACAACGGCAGATTGTCCGACCGCGTCACGTAGTCGGCCGCCGCCAGATCGGCCGTGAGCCGGTCGAGAGCGACCGCGACCTGCTCGTTACGCTGGGCACGAATGATGCCGCGATTCCAGCTCGGCAGCCATTGCCCGGTGACCGAAGCCAGTGCGCCCATGATCAGGCCCATCAGTGCCAGCGCAACCAGGGCTTCGAACAACGTGAAGCCGTCTTCGCCGCGCCATTGCCGGGCGTCCGTCATCAGCCCCCGCCTCTGCTCTGCAAGCGGATCGTTTCGAACGACACGATCGCCCCGCCCGGCGCCTGCACGCGCAATTCGACGCGCTGCGGAACGAACCGCGACTCCGGCACGACAGGCACATCGTCGAGGAATGGCGTCATGCGCATCTGCCAGCGGTGGCCGGTGACCCGTCCGCGCAGATCATCAAGCATCGGCGCTCCGGCGCGCGGCAAGGTGGACACCACCACGCGCGCCGCATTGACGAGGGCGGCATGCTGCTCGAGCTTCCAGGCGCCGCGCGAATTGGTCGCGACCAACGTTCCGATCGCAGCGAGCACGATCGTCACCAGCGCGAGCGCCACGACGGCCTCGATCATGGTGAAGCCGGCTTCGCGCCGACGGCTAGAGGACTTCCTGCGCGACAACGTCCACGCCTCCCGTCAACCAGTTCACGCGCACCTCGACGGCGTTGCCAAGGCGTGTCAGACGGATCGTGCCGCCGCACGACATGCCGCTGGCAAAGAAGCTGATGGTCGAGAGCGCCGGCCGGCCGTTGCAGCGTTGTGGCAGCAGCGCGTCGAACACCACGTCCGGCGGCACCTGGATGATCCAGGGGCCCGAACCCGACCTCACGGTACGTGCCCGCGCGTCTACAACGGCGCTGACCGCGCCGTAACGCGACAGCGCGGCGTTGCGGTCGGCCTTGAGCAGGGCCGCAACCTCGATCGCATAAGCCTCGAGCCGCGGCCGCGAGGTCTGCGACGGAAAGCGCGGCAGCAGAACGGCCGCGAGCATCGCGACGATGGCCAGCACGCAGACCATTTCGAGCAGCGTGAAGCCGGCCTCGCCCGTATCAGTTCGCTCCGGAGACGAGATCGGTCGAGGTTCCCGTTCCGCCTTCCTGGCCGTCGGAGCCGAGCGAGCGAATTTCGTAGGGCGCGCGTTCCGCCGGCTGTTTGTAGACATAAGGATTGCCCCATGGGTCGTTGGGAACGTTGCCGCCCTTCAAATAAGGACCATTCCAGGACGCCACGCCGCTCACGGCATGCGCGAGGGCGCCAAGTCCTTCCGAGCTGGTCGGGAAGCGGCCAGCGTCGAGGTAGAACAGGTCGAGCGCGCTGCTGAAACTCTGGATCTGTATCTTGGCCGCCTTGACGCGGGATTCGCTGAGATAGTTCAGCACCCGCGGGCCGACCAGCGCCATGATCATGCCGATGATGGTGATGACGACCAGCATCTCCACCAGCGTAAAGCCTTCCTCGCCGCGACGCCGGCGCCGCCGCCTCGGCGCAGGGAACAGCGCCTTCCTAGACACGCGGATCATGCGAACCCCTCCCCTTCTCAACCGACGACTTGCGTCACTGACAATAGCGCCGTCATGACCGACACGATCAGGCCCCCGACCACGACGCTGATGAGGATGATCGCGGCAGGCCCGATGATGGCGACGACGCGATCGAGCTGCCGCTGCAGCTTTTCCTCGTAGAACTCCGCGACCCGGCCCGACAGCGTCGGCAACTGTCCGGTCTCCTCGCCAAGCCGCAGCATCCGCACCGCGACGGGCGGCAGCACGGCCGAAGCGGCCAGCGCCTCGGCGAGCCTGCCGCCATGGCGCACGCGGTCGGCCATCGCCGCCCAGGCCTGCACGTTGCCGGTCGCAGTCATGATGTCGATCAGGATGCGAAGCGTCGCCGTGAGCGTCACGCCGCTGCCGAGCAAGATGCCGAGATTGCGCGAGAACAGCGCGGCGCGATGGAATTCGACCACGGTCGAGATGACAGGCAGCCGCGCGATCTGCGTCACGATGCTGGCGCGGACGGATGGCCTGCGCCAAGCCAGCCAGCCGCCGATGACGGCAATGGCGACCACAGCACCAACCTCGAAGCCGTGACCGCGCAGGATGTCCGACAGCGTCAGGAACACCTCGATGACGGGATCGGTCTTGGCGTTGAAGTCGCGCAACACCGCCGAAAACTGCGGAAGCACGAACGTGACGAAGAAGATCAGCACGCCGCCGGCCGCGAGCAGCACGAAGGCAGGATATTGCAGGGCGCCGGTCACCTTGCGGCGCAGAGCTTCCGCGCGCGTGCGCTCTGTCCCGATCGTCTCCAGAATGTGGTCCAGCGTGCCCGACATCTCGCCGACTCTGACCAGGGCGACATACATCGGCGGAAACAGCGTCGGCTCGCGCGCGAGCGCTTCGGCAAAGCTCTCGCCGGACAGGATCGCGGTCTTGATAATATTGACAACCGGGCGAAGCCGGCTGACGTCCATATCGCCTGCGAGCAGTTCGAGCGCATCATTCAGCCGAGCACCGGCCTTCAAGAGCAGGGCAAGGTCGCGCGTGAAGATCGTGACATCCGCAGGCCCCGGCTTCGACAACGTCAACGACGCCAGCGAGAGCGACCAGCCCTTGGCTTCCTCCTCGGGCCCGGCGTCGATCGCGACCAGGCCGAGATATTCGATGCGCTGGGACACTTCGGCGAGGTTGGCCGCCGTGATCGAGCCGGAGACGACCTCTCCCTTCTGCGTCAGCGCGCGATAGCGAAAGTTCGGCATCTCGTCACCGCACGGTGGTCACGCGCAGGATCTCCGCCGCCGAGGTCATGCCCGACAGGCATTTGGCGAGGCCATCCTCGATCATGGTCGTCATGCCGTTGCGGATGGCGACCTTATCGATGGATTCCCAGTCGGACTGCTCCTCGACCAGCGCGCGGACTTCCTCATTCATCTCGAGCACCTCGAACACGCCGATACGACCGCGATAGCCGACATTGCCGCAGCGCTCGCAGCCGACGGGTTCGAAGATGACATTGCCGACGGACAAACCGACCGCCGTGTAGCGCGGATCGGCCTCGACGTCGGCATGGGTCAGCGGCCGGCTGCTCTTGCAGCGGTCACAGAGCTGGCGGACCAGGCGCTGCGCGATCACCGCGCGCAGGGTCGAGCGCAGCAGGAACGCCTCGACGCCGAGATCAAGCAGGCGCGGCACGGCGGCCGCCGCCGTCTCGGTGTGCAGCGTGGTCAGCACGAGATGGCCGGTGAGCGCTGCGTGGATCGCAACATGAGCGGTCTCGGAATCGCGGACTTCGCCGACCATGATGACGTCGGGGTCCTGGCGCACGAATGACCGCAGCGCGGTGGCGAAGGTCAGACCGATCGAGGGCTTGGCCTGCGACTGGGAGATGCCGGGGATCTCGTATTCGACGGGATCCTCAATGGTGAGGATCTTTCGGGTCGGCTCGTTGAGCAGCGACAGCACCGTCGCGAGCGTCGTGGTCTTGCCGCTGCCGGTCGGGCCGGTGACGATGATCATGCCGTGCGGCAGTGCCAGCATGCGTCGCAATTTGCCCTGGTCGCCGGGCAGGAAGCCGAGCTTGTCGATCGACAGCAAAGCGCGGTCCCGCGGCAGCAGGCGGATGACGGCGGACTCGCCATGCTGCGTCGGCATGATCGCGACCCGCACGTCGATCTCCGAGCGCGCCGCCCGTACCCGCGCGCCGCCGTCCTGCGGCAACCGGCGCTCGGCGATGTTCAGTCCCGCCAGGATCTTGATACGCGAGATCACCGCCGCCGGGGGTACGCCGTTCGGTGTCGCGACATTGCGCAACAGCCCATCGACGCGCATCCGTATCACCAGCGAGGTGCGGCCGGGCTCGATATGGATATCGCTGGCGCGCAGCTCGACGGCGGTCTCGAACATGTCGTTGACGGCGCGAACGACCGGCGCGCCGCTGGCAAGGTCGCGCAGATTGTCAATGTCGTCGTCCTGCGCTGTGGCACTGACGGCGGTCTCGGCGCTGGCGCTCTCCTCCTCGCCGAGACGCTGGTCGAGCACGGTGGCGATATCCTCGAACGAGGCAACCTTGATGGTCGGCACTGTGCCAAGCACGATTGCGGCCGCCTGTATGGATGCCCGGTCCGTGGGGTCGGCCAGCACAAGCACCGGCGATCCGCCAGCGGGCTGACACGGGAATACCGCCATTTCGCGCAGGAACCGGCGCGAAAACTGCTGCGCGCGGGATTCCGTCGCCATCATCTCCTGAAGCGTCACTCGCGGAAGCTCGAAGAACAGCGACACCTCGTCGGCGAATTCGCTCGCCGACAATTCACTCATTTCCCACAGCTTACGCAGACCACCTTCGGCAGGGCGGGACCCATTCGGCCTGCCGAGCTTGTCCGCGTCCGGATTCAGGCCAACTTTCTGGCTGAAACGAGCTACGAACTCGTGCGCATTCGGGGAGGCCATGGACGTGTACCGTAGTCACTCTGACGGCCGCAGAGCGGCGAGCGGGCCGTTTACCTTACTTCTCCGATTGGAAATGTGACGGCATGGTCGATCGCAATATCGTCCCCAGCCCGTCACAACATGATCAAACAGAACGCCCTTGATGTCTCTGAGCAATTTCCCGTCGCATCACATTCTCATAATAAACTCGCGCGCGACGGGCACAGGGCTAACAGAATTCATAACACACGACTGTCATACGAGAGGGTTAAGCAAGCCTCATTCGGCCCGCCCCGCCTCGACGGGAATAACAGTGGGCGGCGCGTGAGTGAGGCAGTCCAGTGAGCCGAGCAGCATTCCGGATCGGCTTGGTTGTCCAATGCGCTGCCATCTGCGTATTGCTCGGATCGTGCAACACGGTGAGCGGCATCGCCGATGCCGACACCAAGGATCCGGATGTCTTCGACAAGGTCCGCTCGGTTGACCTGTTGCCGCGCTATCCGAACCAGTTGCCGCAGCGCGAGCTCTCGACCGGCCCCCGCGCCAAGACCGCGATCTATGCTGCGGTTGCAAGCGACGACGCGCCAACCGCCACCTCCTCGCAGCAAGCGGCGGTCAGCACCGACCGGTTCGAGCTCAATTTCGACAACTCGCCGGTCGCATCCGTCGCCAAGATCGTGCTCGGCGACATCCTCGGCGTCGGTTACGTCATCGATCCTCGCGTCCAGGGCAATATCAGCCTTTCCTCGGGCCGTCCGATCCCCAAATCCGACGTCGTCTTCGCGCTCGAAAACGCGCTGCGGATCGGCGGCGTCGCGCTGGTGCGCGACGATACCGGCTACCGGCTGATGCCGCAGGGCGACGCGGTCGGCGTCGGCGGTGCGGACGCCTCCGATCGCATGACACCGGGCTACGGCATAACGATCGTGCCGTTGCAATATGTCTCGGCGCAGACCGTCATCAAGCTGGTCGACAGTTTTGCCACCAAGCAGGGCATGATCCGCGCCGACACCAGCCGCAACCTGATCCTGATCCAGGGCTCCGGCAGCGAGCGCCGCAACGCGGTCGATCTCGTGCTGAGCTTCGATGCGGACTTTTTGAAGGGACAGTCGGTCGGCATCTTCCCGGTGCAGAACAGCAATCCGGGACCGATCATCGCCGAGCTCGAAAAGATCGTCGATTCCGGCGAAGGCGGCATGACGCAGAACGTGATCAAATTCCAGTCGATCGCCCGGATGAACGCGGTGCTCGCGGTGACGCGGAAGCCGGAGCTGTTGAATCGTGTCGAGACCTGGATCCGCCGCCTCGACACCACCAATACAGGCCGCTCCGCGGTCCACGTCTACCGCGTGAAGTTCGGCGACGCCCGGCAGATCGCGCGGGTGCTCAACGACGTCTTCGGTTCGAGCAGCTCTTCCGGCTCGTCCGCCTCTCCGCTCGACAGCCCGGGCGGACAGGTCGCACCGGGATCCGGCCTCGCCTCGAGCTCGAGCGGCGGCTCTGCGCTCAGCCGCCTGTCGGCCTCGCCCAATCAGTCGAGCGGCGGTTTTGGCTCGAATTCAGGCGGACGCGTCGCAAGCTCGGGTGCGGCCGACGCGTCCACCGGCAATCAGGCCGCCTACGGTTCATCATCCGCTTCGCAAGGCGGCGGCAGCCTGTTCGACAACTCCGCCACAGCACAGAATTCAGGCCGCGGCGGCACAGGTCCCGGCAACGTTCTCGACGGTGTCCGCATCACTCCCGACAGCGTCAATAACACGCTATTGATCTATGCGAGCCAGGAACAGTACCGGATCATCGAGCAGACCATCAAGGAGATCGACCAGCCGCAGCTCCAGGTCGCCATTGACGCCACCATCGCCGAGGTGACGCTAACCGACGATCTCCAATATGGCATCCAGTCCTACATCATGAGCCGCGATGTCGGCCTGAAGCCCAACACCGGCTCGACGGGCTTTAACGGCGCAACGTCGGTCGTCGCGGCGGCAACCGATGTCGTGCTCCAGCGCGCCATCCCCGGCTTCAACTTCCTGGTCGGCTCGGCGCAGACGCCGCGCGCCGTGCTCAACGCACTGCATGCGGTCACCGACGTCAAGGTGCTGTCGAATCCCTCCCTGGTCGTGATCGACAACCAGGTCGCGACGCTCCAGGTCGGCGACGAGATCCCGATCCAGACCGGAAGCGCAACCGTGCTGACCGGCAACAACACCATCGCCAACACGACCGACTATCGCAGCACCGGCATCATCCTGCGCGTGGTGCCGCGGATCAATGCCAACGGCAATGTCAGGCTCGATGTCGAGCAGGAGATCTCCAATCCTGTCAGCAATTCGTCGTCAGGTTCGTCCTCGACGTCGACCAACTCGCTGACGCCGACGGTATCGACCCGCAAGGTGCGCAGCTCGGTCGCGGTCGCGAGCGGACAAACGGTCCTGCTGGCGGGCCTGATCAGCGACACCCAGACCAAGACCCGCGCGGGCATTCCGGGCCTCGACCAGATTCCCGGCCTCGGCGAAGCCGTGTTCGGGCAGACGGACAAGCAGGTCAAGCGCACCGAGCTGATCATCTTCATCCGGCCGCAGATCATCCGCGACGGCGCCGATGCTCATTTCGTCGCCGAGGAGCTGCGCACCAAGCTGCGCGGCACGATCAACGCAATCGGGCCGAAACCCGCGCCGACGACCTACCGCTGAGCCGGTACAAATTACCCGAGGAGCGGTTAACATGATCAGGTCCAGCAGACTCTTGATTTCCGCCATCGTGCTGGGACTTGCCTCGACAAGCATCGCCCACGCAGATTCCCTCGGCGCCGGAACCGGCGCGTTCAACCGCGGCGACTACAATACCGCCGCCCGTCTGCTGTTGCCGCAGGCCGAGCGCGGCAATGCCCGCGCGCAAGGGATGGTCGGCTTCATGTACGCGACCGGACAAGGCCTGCCGCAGGCCTATGACGCCGCCGGCTACTGGTACAGGCTGGCCGCCGAGCAAGGCGACACCACGTCGCAATATCTGCTCGGCCTCGCCTACGACAAGGGCCAGGGCGTGCCGCAGGACGACGTCGCCGCCTACAAATGGCTGAACCTCGCGGCTGCGCACGCACCGAGGAAAACGCGCGAGAATTTTGCAAAGTTGCGCAATGCGGTCGCCTCGAAGATGAGCCGCGGCCAGATCGCGGCCGGCCAATGGCACGCGCTGCGCTGGCCCGAGGAGTCGCCGTTCTGATCGACCGTGAGGGCCGCAAGCTGCGGGGAATGCCGTCATATCAAGATGTGACGGTGTAACGCCGGTCTTAACGAAAATCACACCATCACCGCCGCCGTCCCAGCCGAGATCGCGCGGATCGGTACAATTTGAAGCAATAGCTTAGCCGGATCGCGAGCTGTCTCTGCCAACCTCCCCAGCACAGGGAGCGTCGGGGGACGACATGGCGGGAAGTCGCAACGCAAAGCAGAGACTGACGACGCTGGCGGCCGCCGGCTTGGCCGCGGCCTGTCTGTCGATGGCGCTGCCGGCCCATGCTTTCCTGGCCCGCCCCACCCTCTTTGCTGCGATCGGCGCCGCGACCAAGGCACCGTCCGGCTGGCAACAGTTCTGCGCCGAGAATGCCGAGGAGTGCCGGCCCGGCGCCGATCAGGCGCGGGACGTCGTGCTCACGCCCGAACTGCTTCAGCAGCTCTACGAGATCAACAAATACGTCAATGATCGCGTCGCCTGGACCAGCGATGACGCGCTTTACGGCAAGGCCGAACGCTGGACGCTGCCGCTTGATCGCGGCGATTGCGAGGACATCGTCCTGCTCAAGCGCAAGATGCTCGCCAAGCTGGGCTGGCCGCAGGGATCGCTCCTGATCACCACGGTCGAGGAGCCCGGTCCGGCGAAGGGGCGTCACGCCGTACTCACCGTTCGCTCCGACCGCGGCGAGATGATACTCGACAACCAGACCCCGGAAATCCTGTTCTGGTATGAGACCAAATACCGCTACCTGTCGCGGCAAAGCGCCACCGACCCGAACGTCTGGGTGGCCTTCGGCTCCGAGCAACCGAAGCCGCCGGCCCTAACCGTCGAGCGCTAGTTCACCCGCAGAACAGCCTATAGATGCCCCTGCGCGCACGGCACACCGTTGCCCGCGTGCCCGCCGGCCGTGCGTGAACGTCGGCACGGCATCGCCCGTCCGGCGTCTGGCTGCACCTTCTCGTCGCGAACAATCCTATAATATTGCACGCGCGTTATGATATATATTATATCATTCGCGATGGAATGATTCCTATTTTAATTGTATCTACATCGCGACCAATCCCAATAGCGCTCATTTGAGGCATCAATGACTGATTTTGTAAACACCGGCACTGTCTCCACTCCCACCACCACGACTTATGTCGTCGTCACTCCGGGCACGCTCACCATCGCCAGCGGCGGTGTCGTGTCCGGTGCAGTCGTCATCGGCTCCGGCAGCTTCATGGTGATCGAAACCGGCGGTGTCGCCAACAACACGACCATCGTGGGCGGCACGCAATACAATTACGGCACGGCCAACGGCGTCGTGATCTCCAATGGCGGCACGCAGCACGTCTATGGCGGCACCGCGAGCAACGTCACGGTTACCGCCGGCAGCTACCAGGACGTCATGAACGCCACCGTCACCGGAACGACGCTCGCCGGCTTCCAGCAGGTGCATGTCGGCGGCGTGACCTATGCGACGGTCATCGTCAACGGCGGTAACGAGTTCGTGGCGGCTGGCGGCACCACCAACGGGACGATCGTTTCGTCGGGCGGCCTGCAATATGTCGGCGAGGACGGCACCGCCAACGGCACCGCGATCAACAACGGCGGCTATCAATACGTGCTCGGCACCGGCAACGACACCGTCGTGTTCGGCGGCGGCGTCCAGGAAGTCGCCGGAACGACCAACAACACCACCGTCAACAGCGGCGGCATTCAGCACATCGTGCTAGACGGCACCGCGATCACGACGACGGTCCTGGCCGGCGGCTTCCAGCAGGTCAACAGCGGCAGCGTGCAGGGCAGCCAGGTCAGCGGCAGCCTTCAGGTTCTGGGCACGGGAACGTCGAACGACACCGTGATCCTGGCCGGCGGCAACGAATATATCGGCTCCGGCGCATCGGCGACGGGAACGACGGTCAACGCCAGCGGCCTGCAATATGTGGACGCTGGCGGTTCGGCGGCCTCCACGACGGTCAACGGCGGCTTCGCCTTCGTGGCGGGAACGGCCTCGGGCACGACCGTCAACAGCGGCGAGTTCGATGTGGCTGGCAGCGCCAGCAACACGCATCTGGCCGGCGGCGCCGAACATGTTTACGCCGGCGGCGTCCAGAACGGCGCCGACTTCGCAGGCTCGGCTTCAACGCTCTATCTCGACGACCCCTCCGGCCTGACCGGCACAATCTCGAATTTCGAGGTCGGCGACGTCATCGACTTCCGCAGCCTCGCTGTGAGCTCGTACGAATTCGATGGCGCGACGCTCACGCTGATCACCGGTAACGGCTCCCTCGCCTATCAATTCGCAGGCGTCGAGGCCGGCACCGCGTTGAACGTCGCCTCGGACGGCCATGGCGGCACGTCCGTGTCGTTGTCGCTGCTCTCGCAGTTCTCGGCGAGCCTGGTCCCGGATGCAGGCGAAGGCGCGATCACGCAGCAGGGCTCCGATCCCGAGGGCGCCTCGCTCGTTCACGCCCAGAGCTGACCTGAGACGACATTGCTGTACCGGGACAAGTCCCGGTACAGCTTCCTCGGCTATCGAGCCCTGCTCCGGCCAAGGCCATCGGCGGAAGCCTCGCCACTCTTCGCTCATCAAGTCTCAGACGCAGCAGGTCGCGTGCCATCGAGTGCAGCGCGCCAACACATTCATCATCGGCAATGCGGGCCCTGCGACTGCGGCTCCAGTCACGCCTGCCTATGCGGGAGGCATGCCCAGCGCAGGATTGCATACCATTTGGAGCAATCGCCTCGGCTGCACGCGCCCCCTTCATATCATTGATGTAACGTTATTACGGACAAAATGCCGCATACCGCGCAAAAATGTATCATAAAATATCATAAATAGATCGTTTAGAGCCCGTGCAGGTTCAGCGCAGGCCCTCGCAACAGGCGGTCGCAGCGCCAGCCCTTCAGCGCTCCTTTAGCATCACTTGAGGTATGTTATGACCACCGTTGTAAAAATAGGTACCGAATTTCAGGTCAATAGCCAGACGGCTGGCAGCCAGTGGTATCCCTCCATTACCGGCCTGACCAATGGCGGCTTTGTCGTCACCTGGCAGGACGGCCTCGCCGGCTCCACCAGCGGCAGCAGCACGCTCGGCGATGCCAGCGGCTCGGCCGTCAAGGCCCAGCTCTATGCGGCGGACGGCAGCAAGGTCGGCGGCGAATTCCTGGTCAACACCCAGACCAACGGTTCGCAGGCCTCCCCGGTCGTGACCGGCCTCAGCAACGGCGGCTTCGTCGTCTCCTGGCAGGACCAGAACTCCACGAGCGGCGACATCAAGGCCCAGATCTACGGCGCGAACGGCGCCAAGGTCGGCGGCGAATTCCTGATCAACTCCGTCACCGCCAACAACCAGAATACCCCGGCCATCACCGGCCTGCCCAATGGCGGCTTCGTCGTCGCCTGGACCAACCAGGGCAGCGTCGCGCCCGACATCAAGGCCCAGGTCTATGACGCGAACGGCGCCAAGGTCGGCTCCGAATTCCTCGTCAACTCTGCCAGCGCCAACTTCGATCAGGAGCGCGCCTCGATCGCAACGCTCAGCAACGGCGACTTCGTCGTCACCTGGAACGATTTCCGCACCGGCAATTGGGAAGTCCGCGGCCAGGTGTTCCACCCGGGTGCGAGCGGCGCGACCAAGGTCGGCTCCGAATTCACCGTCGACACCGCCTATTACAACAGCCGCATGGTTGCCGGCGTGACCGGTCTTGCCAACGGCAATTTCGTCATCAGCTTCGAGGACACCAGCGGCGAAGTTCGCGCGCAGGTCTTCACGGCTGGCGGCAACAAGGTCGGCTCGGAATTCCAAGTCAACACCCAGACCGGCGGCAACCAGGGCTTTTCGAGCATCACCGCACTGACCGGCGGCGGCTTCGTCGTGACCTGGTCGGACGAAGGAACGGCCGACGGCAGCGGCTCCGGCATCAAGGCGCAGGTCTATGATGCCGCCGGCAACAAGATCGGCGGCGAGTACATCGTCAACTCGCAGACCAACAGCTATCAGTACTATCCGACCGTCTCGGCGCTCGCCAATGGCGGCTTCGTCATCAGCTGGCAGGACTTCAGCCAGATGCTTGGTGACAAGTCCTCCTACGGCATCACCGCGCAGGTCTTCAACCTGTTGAACGCCCCGACCGCGCCGACCATCGTGTCGGTCACCGATGACGTCTCGCCCAACAGCGGCGCGCTCGCCAACGGCGCCAGCACCAACGATACCGACCTGACGGTCCGGATCGCCACCGGCAGTAACTTCGCCGGCGACGTTGTGCAGTTGTTCGACGGCCAGACCGCGATCGGCTCGGCAGTCACGCTCTCGCTCGCCGACGTCGCGCGCGGCTACATCGACATCCAGACCGGCGTGCTCGGCAATGCGGCCCACGCCGTCACAGCGAAGGTCACCGATACGACCGGCGCCGTGAGCGATGCCGCCTCCGCAATCAACGTGACCGTCGACACGGTTGCCCCGGCCGTCGGCGTCACCGGCGTGACGCTCGACACTGCCAACCTGCCCACCTTCACGGTGAGCGGCACCACCGAAGCCGGCCTGCTGGTTTCGGTCTATGACGGTGCGACCCTGGTCGGCACCACCACGGCCGGCGCCAACGGCTCCTGGAGTCTCGCCGGCGTGACGCTGGTGGAAGGCGCCAACAACCTGACCGCCAAGACCACCGATGCAGCCGGCAACGCCGGCACCTCGACTGGCTTCGCGGCGCCGACGCTGGTCTCGACCGGCGCGGTTTCGGTCACAGCCGCATCGACGACCTCACAGGGCTATGTCGTGCTCGGCGACGGCACTCTCGATGTCGTCACCGGCGGCAACGTCTCCGGCCAGATCACGATCGGCAATGGCGGCGTCGTCGACGTCCTCAACGGCGCGACCACTGAGCATACCGACATCCTCAGCGGCGGCGTGCAGTACGACTACGGCACCGCGAACGACACCACCGTTCACGCGGGCGGCCAGCAGCACGTCTACTTCGGCGGCAGCGCCAACGGTTCGACGGTCGAGGCCGGCGGCTACCAGGACGTCTACTCGAACTCGACCATCAGAAACGTCAGCCTCAGCGGCAACCAGCAGGTGCTGGCGGGCGGAACGGCCATCGACACCACGGTCCATAGCGGCGGCTACCAATATGTCGGCGATGGCGGCACCAGCGCCGGCACGCTGGTCAAGACCGGCGGTTTCCAATACATCGATGCCGGTGGGTCGGCCAGCGACACCGTGATCGACGGCGGCTTCCAGTATGTCGACGGCACGGCGGCCGGCGGCTCGGTCGGTGGCGGCAACTCGCTGGGCGGCGGCGTCGCGACCGGTGTGACCGTCAAGAACGGCGGCGCGCAGCACGTCTATCACGGCGGCAGCGCGACCGGCACGATCGTTGCGGCTGGCGGCTTCCAGGATGTCTACCATGCCACCGTCTCCGGCACGAACCTCAGCGGCAATCAGCAGGTGCTGGATGGCGGCATCGCCGAGAACACCGTGATCGAGAACGGCGGCAATTCTTACATTGGCGCGGGCGGATCGGTGACGGCGACGACGGTCAACGGCGGCGGTCTGCTCTATGTCGACGCCGGCGGCTCGGCCGCGTCCACGACGATCAACGGCGGAGTCGGGTTCGTGATCGGAACGGCGTCCAACACGACGCTCAACAGCGGCGAATTCGATGTCGCAGGCACCGCCGACAATACCCACCTTGCGGGCGGGGTCGAGCATGTCTTCGCCGGAGGCGTCCAGAACGGCGTCGACTTCGCCGGCTCGGCTGCAACGTTGACGCTCGAAAGCGCTTCCGGCCTCACCGGCATCGTCACGAACTTCGAAGTCGGTGACACGATCGACCTGCTCAATATGTCGGTCTCCTCACTCGATTTCGACGGTTCGACCCTGACGCTCGTCACGAACTTGGGCACTGGTACCTATCAGTTCGCAGGCCTGCAGTCCGACACTCAGCTCAACGTGATCGACGACGGCCACGGCGGCACCGCGATCTCGCTGTCGCTGCTGGTGCAGCAGTCGGCGAGCATCGTTCCGGACGCCGGGGAGAGCAGCCTCGTGTCTTCGGACACGACGCAGCAGCAGCCCACGCTGGCCAGCCACGGCTGATCCGGCCAATACGATCTGCGCACCGGGCCCCGCCCCGGTGCGTCATGCGATCGCGGCGGGAGGTGAACTTGCCTCCCGCCGCCCCGCATCCAGCTGCAGAACGCCAAATTCCACTGTTATGTGAGCGTCTGACATAGTTATCAAACCGTAACATAGCCGCGTTAGCTATCAGCCGCCCTGCCGACCGGCGGGACACCTGTCCGTGAAATCGTCCGGACCCGATGACCGCGGATATTTGCATCCAATGAGCCCGAACGAGACCATTTCACGCGCCCCGGCCGCAAAGGAGCCGCCGGTGCAGGCCATGCCGAAGCCACCGGCCGACCCCGGCCTGACCGCGCTCGTCATGATGCTCCAATTCCTTGGGGTGCCCGCCGAGCCGGAGCAGCTCCGCCATCAGCTCGGCGTCACCGTGATCGGCACCACGGAGATGCTGCGCTGTACCAGGCAGTTCAACATCAAGGCGCGCGTGGTAAAGACGAGCTGGGACCGGCTCGACAAGACGCCGCTGCCGGCCATCGTGCCCTTGCGCGACGGCGGCTTCCTGATCCTGGGCAAGGCTGGCGACGGCAAGGCCATCGTGCAATATCCGGGCTCGCCGCGGCCGCAGATGCTGACCAAGGCGCAGTTCGAGGTGCTCTGGGACGGCCGCATCGTGCTGATGACCAAGCGCGCCGGCCTCGCCGATCTGTCGCGGCGCTTCGACATCACCTGGTTCATGGGCGCGGTCAACCGCTATCGCGGCCTGCTCGGCGAAGTGCTGCTCGCCTCGTTCTTCCTCCAGATCTTCGCGCTGGTGTCGCCGCTGTTCTTCCAGGTGGTGATCGACAAGGTGCTGGTGCATCGCAGCCTCGGCACGCTGGATGTGCTGGTCGCCGGCATCGTCGCGATCTCGATTTTCGAGGTCGTGCTCGGCGCGCTCCGCACCTACCTCTTCTCGCACACGACCAATCGCATCGATGTCGAGCTCGGCGCGCGGCTGTTCCACCATCTGCTGGCGCTGCCGCTGTCCTATTTCCAGGCGCGGCGGGTCGGCGACACGGTCGCGCGGGTGCGCGAGCTGGAGAACCTGCGCAACTTCATCACCGGCTCGGCGCTGACGCTGGTGATCGATCTGTTCTTCACCTTCGTCTTCCTCGGCCTGATGGCGTTCTACTCGCCGCTGCTGACCGCGATCGTGCTGGCGTCGTTCCCGCTCTACATCGTCATCTCGGCCGGCGCCACGCCGCTATTCCGCTACCGTCTCGACGAGAAGTTCAAGCGCGGTGCGGAGAACCAGTCGTTCCTTGTCGAGAGCGTCACCGGCGTCGAGACCTTGAAGGCGATGGCGGTCGAGCCACAGATGCAGAAGCGTTGGGAAGAGCAGCTTGCCGGCTACGTCGCCTCGAGCTTTCGCGTGGTCAATCTCGGCAATGTTGCAAGCCAGGCCGTTCAGTTCGTCAGCAAGGTCAACATGGCGATCTTGCTCTATTTCGGCGCCAAGCTGGTCATCGACGGTAACCTTACGGTCGGCGAGCTCGTCGCCTTCAACATGCTGTCGGGACGGGTCACTGCGCCGGTGCTGCGGCTCGCCCAGCTCTGGCAGGATTTCCACCAAGCGCGGCTGTCGGTCGAGCGGCTCGGCGACATCCTCAACACCGTGCCCGAGCCGAGCCATCGCCCGGGGCGCGCGGCGTTGCCTGCTATCCGTGGCGACATCACCTTCGAGCATGTCGGCTTCCGCTACCGCGTCGACGGACCGCAGATCCTGAACGACATCACTCTGAAGATTCCGGCCGGCCAGATCGTCGGCATCGTCGGCACCTCCGGCTCCGGCAAGAGCACGCTCGGAAAGCTGATCCAGCGGCTTTATCTCCCCGAGAGCGGCCGCGTGCTGGTCGACGGCAATGACCTTGCGGCGGTCGATCCGACCTGGCTGCGCCGGCAGGTCGGCGTCGTGCTCCAGGAGAACATGCTGTTCAACCGCTCGGTGCGCGACAACATTGCGCTGGCCGACCCCGCGCTGCCGATGGAGCGCGTCGTGGCCGCCGCAAAGCTCGCCGGCGCACACGACTTCATCCTCGAACTCCAGGACGGTTACGACACCGTCATCGGCGAGCGCGGCAGCACGCTGTCCGGCGGCCAGCGCCAGCGCATCGCGATCGCACGCGCGCTGACGACCAATCCGCGCGTTCTCATCTTCGACGAAGCAACGAGCGCGCTCGACTATGAAAGCGAGCGCATCATCCAGCACAACATGAGCGAGATCACGGCGGGCCGTACCGTGCTGATCATCGCCCACCGCCTGTCGACCGTACGCACCGCGGACCGCATCATCACCGTGGAGCGCGGCCGTATCGTCGAGGACGGTTCGCACGACCAGCTGATCCGCAGCGGCGGCCGCTACGCGACGCTGCATCGAGTCCAGGCAGGCATCCATGAAGTCGGCTAGTGCGCTCATGGCCTCGTTGCGCAGCCCGACGCGGACGCGTGACGAACTGGCGTTCCTCCCCGCGGCGATCGAGATCGTCGAGACCCCGCCTTCGCCGATCGGCCGCGCCATCTCGGCGTCGATCTCGGCGATGTTTCTGATCGCGCTGGTGTGGGCCAGCATCGGCACGGTCGACATCATCGCGACCGCGACCGGCAAGATCGTCCCCGACGGCCGCACCAAGGTGATCCAGCCGTTCGAGACCGCGGTCGTGCGCGCCATCCACGTGCAGGACGGTCAGCGCGTCAAGGCCGGCGACCTCCTGATCGAGCTCGATCCCACCATGAGCCAGGCCGAGCTCGGCCATCTCCAGAGCGATTTGCTCGCCAGCGAGCTCGACATCGCGCGCCTGCAAGCGGCGCTGGCCGGCGGCGATCCCGCCAAATTCATCGCGCCCGCGCGCGCGACCCCCGATCAGATCCGCACCGCAAAGCGTTTCCTGGCCTCGCAGGCCGCCGAGCAGGCGTCCAAGATCACCTCGCTCGAATGGCAGGGCACGCAGAAGAAAGCGGAGCGTTCGACCACCGAGGCCACGATCGGCAAGATCAGCGCTCTGATTCCCATCATGCAGCAGCGGGTCGATGTGCGAAAATATCTCGTCGACCGCGAGTTCGGCTCCAAACTGCAATACCTCACGGAAACGCAGGACCTGGTCGCGCAACAGCAGGAATTGCTGGTCCAGAAGAGCCACTATGTCGAGGCCGATGCCGCCGTTGGAGGCATCGAGGAGACGCTGCGGCGCACCGAGGCGGAATATCAGCGCGGCCTGTTCGACGAGCTTGCGAAAGCCGAGCAGAAGGCCGCGGGCCTGCGCCAGGACATCGTCAAGGCCGAGCAGCGCACCAGCCTGCTCCGCCTCGCCGCGCAGGAGGACGGCATAGTCCAGCAGCTCGCCGTGCACTCGGTCGGCGGCGTGGTGACACCGGCTCAGACGCTGATGGTCGTCGTGCCCACCAGCGGCGGCCTCGAGATCGAGGCGATAATCTCGAACCGCGACATCGGCTTCGTCACCCCGGGCGAGGACGCCGCGATCAAGGTCGACACCTTCAGCTTCACCCGCTACGGCTTGCGCCAGGGCAAGGTGCTCAGCGTCTCCCAGGACGCCATCGTCCGCCAGAAGCCGCCGGAAAAGCCCGGCGACACACCCGCCGGCACCGAGACATCATCCAGTGAACCCAAGGGCGAGGAGCTGGTCTACTCCGCCCGCGTCTCGCTGGACCGCGCCCAGATGGACATCGACGGCCGCACCGTCAACCTCGCGCCCGGCATGGCCGTAACCGTCGAGATCAAGACCGGCACAAGGAAGATCATCAGCTATCTAGTGTCGCCGCTGATCCGGTATGGGCAGGAGAGCTTGCGGGAGCGGTGAGACGGCCGCGAATAGGCCAACTTCAACGGTTTATCTGATCCCGTCACGGATCATGTACCCGGCGCCGCGGATCGTGTGCAGCAGCGGCCGCTCAAAACCCTTGTCGATCTTGGAGCGCAGCCGCGAAATGTGCACGTCGATCACGTTGGTCTGCGGATCAAAATGGTAGTCCCAGACGTTCTCCAGCAGCATGGTGCGCGTCACGACCTGGCCGGCATGCTTCATCAGATATTCGAGCAGGCGGAATTCGCGCGGCTGCAGCGTCAGCTCGTCCTTGCCGCGGGCGACCCGGTGCGAGAGCCGGTCGAGCTCGAGATCACCGACACGGTAGAGCGTATCCTCGGCCGGGCCGCCGCGGCGGCGCGACAGCACCTCGACGCGGGCGAGCAGCTCGGCGAAGGAATAGGGCTTTGGCAGATAGTCGTCGCCGCCGGCGCGCAGGCCCTTGATGCGATCGTCGACCTGCCCGAGCGCGGAAAGAATCAGCACCGGCGTCGAGTCGCCCTTGTCGCGCAGCGAGCCGATCAGCGCCAGCCCGTCGCGCTTGGGCAGCATGCGGTCGACCACCAGCACGTCGTAATCGCCGTTCTCGGCCATGGCGAGGCCCTCCTCGCCGTCACCGGCCAGGTCGGCAATGTGTCCGACCTCGCGAAACGCCTTCACGAGATAGTCGGCGGATTCGCGGTCGTCTTCGATGATGAGGAGGCGCATCGTGCGTTCGGCGGCGGTCAAGGAGGTCAACCTTCTCTAAACATGGCGCGAGCGGCAATCGCATGCAAGCCAAGCGGACGAGACTTGGGTAGACAAAAAGGCGGGCGGTGAAGCTGGGGGGACCTCACCGCCCTAGGCCTTCCGACGGAGGGGGGCGTAATTCCACCGGAAGGTAGGTGTGGGGAGCGAGCTTTGGGCTGCTCCCCGGAAGAGTGCCGGCGGCGGGGGCGACTGATGCCGGCGACACCCTTCATCTCGTAAGCCTCCTGAGGCTTAGCCCTTGTTAGCCTTTGGCGATGGGCACCGCGACGAAGCGCGACTGGCCGCCGCTCTTCACGCGCATCAGGACGCTGTTCTTGTTGTCGGTCCGCGCCGTGTTGATGGCGTCGCGGACATCGCCGGCGGTGCTCACGCTCTTGCCGCCGACTTCGAGAATCACGTCGCCTTCCTTGAAGCCGCGCTCGGCGGCTGCGCTCTTCGGATCGACTTCGGTGACCACGACGCCGTCCTTGCCGGCACCGGCCACGGAGTTGGCGGGCGCAACCGTCATGCCGAGCTTCGGCACGTCGGTGCCTTTGCTCGCGCTCTTGCCGCTGTCGTTATCGATGTCGGCCTTGGCCTCGACCGTGCTCGGCAGCTGGCCGAGGGTCAGGTTCACGACCTTGTCCTGGCCCTTGTGCAGCACGTTGAGCTTCACGGACGCGCCGGGCGCCATGCCGCCGATGGTGCGGGCGAGCTCGCGGGCGTCCTTGACGGATTCGCCGTTGACCGAGGTGATGACGTCGCCGGACTCGATGCCGGCCTTGGCCGCCGGACCATCCTTCTGCGGCTCCGCCACCAGCGCGCCTTCAGCCTTCTTCATGCCGAGGCTGTCGGCGATGTCTGACGTCACCGGCTGGATCTGTACGCCGATCCAGCCACGGCTGACCGAGCCCTTGTCCTTGAGCTGGGCGACCACACTCTTCACGGTGTTGGCGGGAATCGAGAACGCGATGCCGACGCTGCCGCCCGAGGGCGAGTAGATCGCGGTGTTGACGCCCATCACCTCGCCGTCGGTGTTGAAGGCCGGACCGCCGGAATTGCCCTTGTTCACGGGCGCGTCGATCTGGATGAAATCGTCATACGGACCGTTGCCGATGTCGCGGCCGCTGGCCGAGACGATGCCCGCGGTCACGGTGCCGCCGAGGCCGAAGGGGTTGCCGACCGCCAGCACCCAGTCGCCGATCCGCGGCTTGCCGTCGGCAAGCTTGGCGAACGAGAAGTTCGAGCCGCCCTCGACCTTGATCAGAGCAAGGTCGGTGCGCTGGTCGGTGCCGATCACCTTGGCGGTGTAGGTCTTGCCGTCGTCGGTGGTGACCTCGACCTTGTCGGCGCCGTCGACCACGTGGTTGTTGGTCACGGCAAAGCCGTCAGCCGAGATGAAGAAGCCGGAGCCCTGGCCTTGGACGACGCGGCCACGACCACCACCCTTCAGGCCCGGAATACCATCCGGACCGCCGAAACGGCGGAAGAAGCGCTCCATCGGCGAGCCCGGCTGGAACGGCGAGGCGGAATCATCGCCATCGTCGTTGCTCGCGGTCTTCTCCTTGATGTTGACCTTCACCGAGATCACCGAGGGCTTCACGCGCTCGACGATGTCGGCGAAGCCGATCGGACGTTCGACCTTCTTGACCTCGTTGTTGACCTGCGCATGCGCCGGGCTGGAGAACAGGTCGACGGGCGACGTCGACGGGCTGAATCCATGGACAGCGATACCGAGACCGGCGACGACCGAGGCCATCAGCGCGACTCTGCGGGCAGAAAATACGGAACGGCGGGGCTGCCGGTAGGACGGAAGGTTCGTGAGGTCGGGACGATCGGTCATGCAGGTCTCCAGGGCCTTGAAATCCATTTGGTGCCAGATGGCGGCACCTTGCGGACCTGAACATGGGGACTTGCGCCTTACCGCGCGCTGGATGCGGGGTTAAACTTTTGTAATGAAGGACGGTCCGCGATGCGGCAGTTTATCGCAGGCCGAAAGTCGCGGTGTTACAGGAACTTAACAGGGTTCCGGCGACAGGCGCGGCGCTAGCGAGATGTCGCATCGTCTGACATCAAGGCGGCAAGCCGCGCCTCTTCCTCGGGCGTCAGCGGCGGCGCTGTGACGTCTGTACCATTCTGCGCGCGACGCCTCGTTTGCCGCCACAGCGCAAAGCCACCGCCGGCCAGCAGCAGTGGGGCGAGCAGCCACAACAGCATGGTCTGCCGTTCGAAGCGCGGCTTCAGCAGCACGAACTCGCCGTAACGGGCGACCAGGAAGTCGAGCACCTGAGAGTTGCTGTCGCCGGCCGCGATCCGCTCGCGCACCAGGAGTCTCAGGTCGCGCGCCAGCGGCGCATCGGAATCGTCGATCGACTGGTTCTGGCAGACCATGCAGCGCAGCTCGCGCGACAAGTCGCGCGCGCGCGCCTCCTTCGCGGGATCCGACATGATCTCGTCGGGCTGCACGGCATGCACCGCGGGCGTAGCCAGCAGCATGAGCGCGACGATCGCGGACATCATCCGGCGCATCGGATCACTCCGCCGGTTGCAGGCGCTGCTTGGCCCGCGCCGGCTTCGGCGCTCCGACCCGCAGGCGCCGGTCAGACAGCGACAGCACACCGCCGAACGCCATCAGCACGGGCCCCCACCAGATCATGAGCACCAACGGCTTGTGATAGATGCGCACGGCGATCGCGCCCCCGGCGGTGACATCACCGAGCGAGATGTAGAGCTGGCTCGCGCCGCGGGTCAGCAGCGCAGCCTCGGTGGTCGAGGAGCCGCGCGTGGTAAAACTGCGTTTCGACGGCGTCATGACGCTGAGCGCTTCGCCGTTTCGACTGACGTTGAACTGGGCCATCATCTCGCGGTAGTTCGGCCCCTGCCGCTCGAGCAGACCGTCGAGCTTCAGGTCATATCCGGCGACCTGCGCAACGTCGTTCGGCTTCATGGTCGCGATATACTCGCTGTTCCAGGTGGTTTCGCAGACGATCCCGATCAGCGCGACGCCGAGACCGGCATGTGCAAACGCGGTACCCCAGGCCGAGCGCGGCAAGCCCCGGGCGCGGTGCAACGTCGTCGTGAACGGCAGGCGAAACAGGCCGGTTCGTTCGGCCATATCGGTCAGGGCACCGGCGATGACGAAGACGCCAAGCCCGATGGCCAACGGCGCCAGCGCGCTGCCGCCACGCGTCCAGGCCCAGACAATGGCAATCACCACAAGACCGGCCACGCCGGCCGCAAGCAGCCGCTGAGTGACGCCGAGCAGATCGCCGCGTTTCCACGCCAGCATCGGCCCGAACGGCACCGCGAGCAGCAGCAGCGCGAACAGCGGCACGAAGGTGAGATTGTAGAACGGCGGGCCCACCGACATCTTGAAGTCGGCGAGCACTTCCATCGCCAGCGGATAAAGCGTTCCGAACAGCACGACCGCGCAGGCCACCGTCAGCAGCAAATTGTTCAGCACCAGCGCGCCTTCGCGCGAGATCGGCGCGAACAGGCCACCCTGCTTCAACGAGGTCGCGCGTCCCGCGAACAGCGACAGGCTGCCGCCGATGAACAGGCAGAGGATCAAGAGGATGAAGACGCCGCGGGTCGGATCATTGGCGAAAGCGTGCACGGAGGTGATGACGCCCGAGCGCACCAGGAAGGTACCGAGCAGCGACAGCGAGAAGGTCAGGATCGAAAGAAGGATGGTCCAGACCTTCAGCGCGTTGCGCTTCTCCATCACCAGCGCCGAGTGCAGCAGCGCCGTACCGGCGAGCCACGGCATCAGCGAGGCGTTCTCGACCGGATCCCAGAACCACCAGCCGCCCCAGCCGAGCTCGTAATAGGCCCAGTAGGAGCCCATCGCGATGCCGAGCGTCAGGAAGATCCAGGCGACCAGCGTCCACGGCCGCACCCAGCGCGCCCAGGCCGCATCGATCCGCCCCTCCAGCAGCGCCGCGATGGCGAAGGAGAACGAGATCGAGAAGCCGACATAGCCGAGATAGAGCATCGGCGGATGCACGGCGAGACCGATGTCCTGGAGCACCGGGTTGAGATCGCGCCCCTCGATCGGCGGATTGACGATGCGCAGGAACGGATTCGAGGTGATCAGGATGAAGAGATAGAAGGCGCTGGCGATCCAGGCCTGGACCGCAAGCACATGCGCGCGCAGCGACAGCGGCAGATTGTTGCCGAAGGCCGCGACCAGCCCGCCGAACAGGGCCAGGATCGACACCCACAGCAGCATCGAGCCTTCATGGTTTCCCCACACCCCCGTGATCTTGTAGATCAACGGCTTCATGGAGTGGGAATTCTCGTAGACATTGGCGACGGAGAAATCCGAGTTCACGTGCAACGTCACGAGCGCGATGAACGACGCGCCGACGAACAGGAGCTGCGCCAGCGCGGTGGAGCGCGCCACGTTCATCAGCGCCGGATCGCGCAAGCGTGCGCCGATCAACGGCACGAAGGACTGGATCAGCGCCAGCGCGAGCGCCAGCACCAGTGCGTAATGTCCGGCTTCCGCGATCACCGCACCGCTCCCTGCGAGTTGCCCTGCGCGGTCGCTGCCGCCGGCTTGGCATTGTAATCGTCCTTCCAATGCCCCTGCTTCTTCAGGGCATCGGCAACGTCCTTGGGCATGTAGGTCTCGTCATGCTTGGCCAGCACGGTGTCGGCTTTGAACACGCCGTTGGCATCAAGCGCGCCTTCGGCAACGACGCCCTGCCCTTCACGGAAGAGATCGGGCAGGATGCCCTTGTAGGCGACTGGCAGCTTGGCACCGCCGTCGGCCACTTCAAACGTCACCGCGAGATTGTCGCCGCGCTGGAGCGAGCCCGGCTGCACCAGGCCGCCAAGGCGAAAACGCTTGCCGGGCTGGACATGCTTCTCGGCCACCATGGTCGGCGTCGAGAAGAACACGATGGAGTCGCGCAAGGCGTTGAGCACCAGCGCGGCTGCGAGCGCGAGCACGGCAAGCGAGCCGCCGATGATGGTCATACGTCGCTGCTTGCGCGTCATGGCGTATCCATTCTCCGCTCGTCTCGTGCTGCGACAGTCATCCGTCGAGTCCGAGAGTCTTGAGGCCTTCGTTGAGCTGGCGCAACCGCTCGGAATCCTTGGCGACCGCCTGGCGGGCGTCGGCCGAGGCGCCCAGCGCCTTGCCGCGATCGCCCATCACCAGATAGGCGCGCACCAGGCGCAGCCACCCCTCGACATCGTCGCCGTTCTGCTTGAGGCGCGTGGCGAGACGTTCGACCATGCTGCGGATCATCGCGTTGCGATCGCCGTCGTTCATCTCCTTGGATGCTGCAATCGTCTCGTCGGACAGCGCCGGCATCGTCACGCCGCCACCGCCGACCCGCGCGAGCGAGGTCTGCACCAGAGGCCGCCACGGCGCATCCGCCGGTGCTTTCGCCAGCAACGCGCGCCAGATATTGGCCGCGTCATCCTTGCGACCGTCCTGCTCGGCAGCGAGCCCGAGGAAGTAGTTCGCCTTGGGATCGTCGGCGTTGAGCGCATGCGCGCGCTCGAACTCGGTCTTGGCTTCCGCCGTCACCACGCCGCTGGCAGCGGCCGCAATCGCTTCGCCGAGATCGGAGCGGCGCTCCGCGCTCTCGCCGTTATAGGTGATCGAATTGCGATAAGCGCGCACGGCCTCGTCGAAGCGGCCAAGCCGCTCCAGCACCGGTGCAAGCACGTTCCAGCCGCGGCCGTCGGCCGGATTTTTCTCCAGATGTTGCTGGACCTGCACGACGAGGTTCTCGAGCGACTGCGCCATGCCGGACCCGGTTCCTCGCTCCCGCTGCGCCAGCGGGAAGTCGCGAAGCGCGGGCGAGCCGAGCGGAACGTAGATCGCGGCCGCCATCAGAGGCAGGCCGACCAGCGCCAGCACGGCGGCCGCGCGGCGCCATCCCACACTGGATGTCGGCACGAGCGCAGACTCGCTGCCGGCGGCGGCGAGCAGCCTGCGGCTGATCTCGACACGCGCCGCCTCGGCTTCAGGTAGCGCGATCAGTCCTGCCGCGAGATCACGCTCGATCTCGGCCAGCTGATCCTTGTAGACCGCGACCTCGCTGCCTTGATTGTCAGGACGCGCGCCACGGCCGAGCGGCCAGAGCACGGCGAATATCGCCGCGACCGTCATCAGCGCGAACACGAACCATAGCGTCATCTGGCAAGCTTCCGGCAGCGCGCGAGCCGCGCCTGTAGGTGGCTTTACACCACGGCCGGACGATGCGGCAATTGACAATTGTCAATTTGGCGCGAGCGCACATAGTCCCGAAATGGTGAAAATCCAACGGCTTAGCTGATCTCGAAGTCCGTGCTTTGAGCGGCGTCCTCGCCGTGCCCGTTGAACGCCTTCAGGAAGTATGTTCCCGGCTTGATTGCCTCAGGCAATCTGATCCGCAACGCCCCGACGGGAACGGGCGATGCAACCCTGGTGACGGTCTCAGGCAGTTGCCGACCGCTTGCCTTCTCGACCAGCACCATCTTCGCGCCGACCATCAGCCTTTGATATTTGGCAACAATGACGCGGTTTTCAATTTCGATGGAGCTGATAACGGGTTTCATGCGCCCACAGATAGAAATTCCAGAAGCTTGCACGGGGACCGTAGGGCCCACAACCGGCACCGTCAACCACAAATTGTGATCACGAAAACATGCGCTTGAATCAGCTTGCGCGGGTCGATTTGCGCTCGCCCGTTGCCGCGTTCTCCGCGGCGCGGCTCATCAGCGAGGCGTAGTCCTCGCCGAACAGCACCTGACAGAAGCGGATCGCGGCCTGCACCTGCTGCTGCCGGTAGGTACGGACCTTGTGATCGGCGGCGCGCAGCGACTGCACCAGTTGCTCGGTCGACCGTTCCACATATTGCTGCAGGTCGGAATAGGTGCGCAGCGTCACCTCGTTGATCGCAAGCTCGCTAGCGTAGTTGCGGCAGGTTGCGACGAAATCGATCAGCGCCGCGGTTTCCTCGACCTCGGTGCTGTCGATCCGCGCGCCCGGCGGAATGTCCTTCTCGGGGCGCTGGCGCAGAATGCGGCGGACGCGGCCGGGAACGCTGTCGATCTCGGACTGCAGCGCATTGGAGATGTCGGCCCGGATCGAGGTTAGCTGCTTGCCCCAAGCGGAATCGTTGCGCAGGTCGAGCTCGGTGCGCAGGCCGCGGACGCCGTCATGCAGCGCTTTCAGATTGTCGGCGACGGTCTCGAAATGGCCGCGCTTGATGTCCATGCGCAAATTGGCGGCAACGCGGGACAGATCGTGCAGGGCCATCGTGACGGCCACGCCATAAGGCGTTGCCGCGACGCGGATCTCGTCGTCGGACGCGGCGATCTTGATGGCGAGGCGAATGATCTGCCACGGTGCGGTCATGCGCTGGGCCACCACCGACAGCGCAAATGGCAGCATTTGTGGGGTCTGGAGCACGGGAATGTTGAGCGCAGCGGTCACCGAGGCGATCTGGGGATCGCCGAATGTGCGCAGGAAGCGCGGCAGCTTCTCATTGAGCGCGCCGATGGCATCGCGAACGGCGAGCACCGCGCCGATCGAATAGAGGTCCTCGATCACGCTGGGCGGACCGACGCGGGCGAGCGCGCGCGACTTGTCGCCACCGCCCGGCCCCGTCAGCTCGAAGATCGCGTCCGCAGCCGCGGCCTGAAGCTTGAGCGCCAGCGCCTCGACCTGCCCCGCACTGTCTGACGCCGGCATGCGTGCCAGCGCCGCCTCGAATTCCGCCAGCTTGTCCGGGGCGCCGTCGCGGCCGAGCCATTGCCAGATCGGATGTAGCGAGGAACGGCGGATCTGGCCGACCCGGGTCGGGGTGCCGGCCTCCACAAGAAACGGTTCCAGCACCTGGAACAGCAACCGCGACAGATCGTCGGTGCGCGGCGGCGGGACTTCCTCGGCCTCGGTCTTGCGCACGATCCTGCGCAGCTGCTCGAGCACGAGAGTCGCCACCGCGGTGTCCTGGCCGCGCTCGAGCGCACGCTCGAACTCCCGCATCAGCAGCGCCTGCGCCTGCGGCGGGAGCTGCGCGAGATATTCCCTCAGCCGCTCGATCGATGTCTGGCTCATGCGCCCGGGTAATACAGGGTAAAATGGCGGACAAAGGATGCGTCCTGCACGATCATAGGTGGGTGCGCCTTAAGAAGCCGTTGAGGAAGTCGCTCCGAATACCGCCGGTTTGGCCCGAAATCCCAAATAATCGTTTGGGATCAGAGGATTATATTCCCGGCAGCACCAGCTCAGCCCGCAGGCCCCCGATCGGCGCGCTGCCGAGCGACAGGCTGCCGCCATAGAGCGCGGCGAGATCGGTCACGATCGACAGCCCGAGCCCGGAGCCCGGCTTGGACTCGTCGAGCCGCTGGCCGCGCCGGGAGACCTGGGCGCGCTCAGCTTCCGAGAGGCCGCGCCCGTCGTCATCGACGATGAGCCGCAACCTGGGGCCTGAGCCGGCCTGGGTCGGTGCCTCCACCAACACCTCGATGAAGACGCGCGAGGCCGCCCATTTGCAGGCATTGTCGACGAGATTGCCGACCATCTCCTCCAGATCCTGCCGCTCGCCGCGGAATATCGCCGACGGATCGGCCTTGGCCTCGATGGCAATGCCGCGGCCGCGGTGGATCTTCTCCATCGTCCGCCGCAACCCTTCGATGGCGGGGGCAACCTCCGTCACGGTGCCGACGATCGAGACGCGGGCCGCGATGCGGGCGCGCTCCAGATGATGGGCGAGCTGGTTGCGCATCACGTCCGCCTGCTCCATCACCTTGGCCGAGAACGGATCGGCGGCGTGCGAACCGGCCTCGTTGACGATCACCGATAGCGGCGTCTTGATCGCATGGGCGAGATTGCCGACATGGGTTCGCGCGCGCTCGACGATCTCGCGATTGGCGTCGATCAGCGCGTTGGTCTCGCGCGCGAGCGGTGCGATTTCGACCGGGAATTCGCCCTCAAGCCGCTCCGCCCGCCCGGAGCGGATGTCGGCGATGGATTCCGAGATGCGCTTGAGCGGCGCGAGGCCGAAGCGGACCTGGAACACGGTCGTCAGCAGCAGCACGACGCCGAGCGCGGTGAAGGTGCCGCCGAGATAGTAGTCGAAGCTCCGCGTCTCGTCGAAGATCTCGGTGTCGTCGCCGGCGACGCTGACCAGATATTTGCCGTCGGCGCCGAGATCGACGGGACGCTCGACCATGCGCAAATTCTGCCCTTCCGGCCCGTCGACATAAGCGAGGCGAATGCCGGCCGCGGTGAGCTCGGTGCCCTGCTCTTCCAGCTTCGGCAGCTTCTTGTCCCAGAGCGAGCGCGAGGACCGTACCTCCGGCTTCTCGGTGTCGGTGCGGGTGATCTGCCAGTACCAGCCGGACAGCGGCAGCTCGAACAAGGGCTCGCCGAGCGACTGGAACTGGCGGTCCGGCGGCTCGTCCGGGGTGGCGACCTCGGCGATCAGGGTACGGAGATAGAGGTTGAGCCGGCGGTCGAAGGCACGCTCGGTGGCGTTCTTGTAGACCGACGACAGCACGACGCCGGTGATGGCCAGGATCACCACGAGCCAGGCGGTCGCCGACAGGAACAGGCGGTTGGCAAGCGAGCTGGCGGGCATCGGAATGATCCCGGAGGCGCGAGATGGCGGCATGGCGTCGGCGGTCATGACCGGACCAAGGCCCGTGCCGGCGCGCCCGTCAAGCCCCGCCCCCTTAGGCGCCCGGTGCCGGCGGCGGGGTCAGGAGGTAGCCGAGACCACGGACGGTCTGGATGATGTCGACGTCGAGCTTCTTGCGGATGCGGCCGACGAAGACCTCGATCGTGTTGGAGTCGCGGTCGAAGTCCTGGTCGTAGAGATGCTCGACCAGCTCGGTACGCGACACGACGCGCCCCGAATGGTGCATCAGGTAGGCCAGAAGCCGATATTCGTGCGAGGTCATCTTGACCGGATTGCCGGAGACGCTGACCCGGCCGGTGCGGGTGTCGAGCGTGACCGGACCGCAGCTGAGTTCGCTCTGGGCATGGCCGGTGGAGCGGCGCAGCAGCGCACGGATCCGCGCCAGCACCTCCTCCAGATGAAACGGCTTTGCGACGTAGTCGTCGGCGCCGGCATCGAAGCCCTGGACCTTGTCGCTCCAGCGGTCGCGCGCGGTGAGGATCAAGACCGGCATGGTGCGGCCGTTGCGGCGCCAGGCCTCCAGCACCGAGATGCCGTCCTTCTTCGGCAGGCCGATATCGAGCACCACGGCGTCATACGGCTCGTTGTCGCCGAGATAGTGCCCCTCCTCTCCGTCGAAGGCGCGATCGACGACATAGCCGGCGTCCGTCAGCGCCTTGGTGAGCTGACGATTGAGATCGGGGTCGTCCTCAACAACGAGCAGGCGCACGCTTCTCTCCAGAAATAGGCCGCATGAACACCGCAACAGATGAACAATTCCGGCGTGAACTGAGTATGAACGCCGGGAACCGGCCGCGTTACTTTTTGGTCATAATGTGTTCGCGCCTGACGCGACTGCGCCCGCCCAGGCCACTGGACGAGGCCTGTGGCATGGCGGGCGCAATGTGCCCCGTTATGCGGTGAGTCGGAAGGTCCGCCCTTCCTGTCAGCCTGCCGTCAGGTCCGGAAGAACACGAACCAGACGACGGCAAGAATCAGGATCGCAAGCCCGGTCGAGATGGCGAGCAGCGCCGCCACCGACGGGCCAGGTTCGCCCTGGCGTGCCTCGGTCGCAGTTTCGACGATCTGATGGTCCTCGCGCGTTGCCATGGTGACCTCAATCTCTGGATGTCGCCTCCGATGACCGCGACGCCATCACGGCCCTGTGTCTGGAGCCAACGCCCGATCCGATTTGATGTTCCGGCGCTTTGCCACCGGATCGGGCCGAACCGCACGGTCAGCGACTGGTTAACGCAGTTGCAAGAATCCGCACTGAGCCGTGTATGATTCGCAGTTCCCCGATGGTATCCTCATAAGTCTGTCCCCGTTGCGTTTGGAGTAGCCCATGGCCCCCCGCGCCAATTGGAAGGGTTTTCTGCGTCTCTCGCTCGTGACCTGCCCGGTCGCGCTGTACCCGGCCACATCGGATACCGAGAAGGTCTCGTTCAACCAGATCAACCGCAAGACCGGCCACCGGATCAAGTATCTCAAGGTCGACGCCGAGACCGGTGACGAGGTGACCTCCGAGGACATCGTCAAGGGCTACAAGGTCGACACCGACACCTACATCGAGGTCACCAAGGACGAGCTCGACGACATCGCGCTGGACTCGACCCACACGATCGATATCGACGAGTTCGTGCCGAAGTCCGACATCGACAACCGCTATCTGATCCGCCCCTATTATCTCGTGCCGGACGGCAAGGTCGGCCACGACGCCTATGCGGTGATCCGCGAGACCATTCGCAGCATGGACAAGGTCGCGATCGGCCGCGTGGTGCTGACCAATCGCGAGCACATCATCGCACTCGAGCCGCTCGAGAGCGGGCTGATGGGCACGCTGCTGCGCTACCCCTACGAGGTGCGCAGCGAGAGCGAATATTTCGACGACATCCAGGACGTCAAGCTGACGAAGGACATGCTCGACCTCGCCAAGCATATCGTCGAGAAGAAGTCCGGGGCGTTCGAGCCCGAGCTGTTCGAAGACCATTACGAGACTGCGCTGATCGATCTCATCAACAAGAAGCGTTCGGGTGCGCCGATCGCAGCCAAGGCGACGCCGAAGAGCGGCGGCAACGTCATCAACCTGATGGACGCGCTGAAGAAGAGCCTTGCCAGCGAGAAGGACACCGCGCCCGCAGCGAAGGTCGCCAGGGAGACGGTCAAGGAAACCGCCAAAGAAACCGCCAAGGCCAAGAAGCCGAAGAAGCGCGTCGAGGGCCAGCGCGAGATGCTGCTGCCGATCTCGGGCAAGGGCGGCAAGGACGCCGCGGCCAAGGAAGCTGCACCGAAGAAGGCCGACAAGCCGGCGCGCGCGACCACACGGACGAAGAAGGCCGGCTGACGACCTCGCATCCCCGATCGCGCCGTGACGTCTCCCCTCACCGATCGGGCAGCTTGACATGCCCTGGTCGACACCGTTCGACGATCCGATCGGCTTGCGCGGCGGCGCCAAGCTCCGCACTCTGCAAGAGGCCGCCGACTTCATCATGAAGCTGCCCGAAGCCGAGCAGCAGGAGCCGCGCTGGCAGAGCGCGATCGAGATGCTCATCAACGCGGCGGAGACCGGCGGCGGCTGGCTGATGTTCGCCCGCGTTGGAATGCTGAGGGCGTTGAACGCCGACCGCAGGCAGGGATGAGCCGCGATCAACATGCTTGCCGATCGGTTGACGAACAGCCTCAACAATCCCTTAAGCGGCCGAGGCAATTTCGCCGCCACGTTGTCATCGTGTCGCACCGGGTATTCCTACGGGAGCCAAAATTAACCTCCGATTCCCCTTATGCGCATCATGATCCGGCCCTCGATCGAGCCAGGGTTCGCACCTTCGTGCCGCAGCAGAACGCCAGAAAGAACTACATCGGCATCGTGAGTGACACGACCGAGGAAGAGCGCGTCGCCGACAGCGCAGCGCACGTGCAGCCCCATGTGGTAGGCTATCTGGTCGGCCGTCTCGCCGCCGCGCTGGGACGCGCTCGCAAGGATGCGCCGGGACACACCACCACGAGTTGAGGCGCACTTGCTTCCGTTCATTTAAATTGGATAATGAAACCTTCGTTTAACGGCTGTTACGTTAAGACACAGCAGGCAAGGTTCGGCCGAGCCTTGCATATTTGACACGCGCAAATGCCCGTCGATCAACTTACCAGTTTGATAACGCCGCGCGCCTACATTGGACCGGATGATGAGGAGTTGGCGATGATTCTGCTCAGGTCTTTTCTTGCCGACGAAAATGGCGCCACCGCGATCGAGTATGCCCTGATCGCCGCCGGCATTGCGCTTGCCATCGTCACCGTCGTGACCAACACCGGCAGCGTCCTCCTCAGCAACAAGTTCAACTCGATCAGCGCAGCCACGAAGTAACGCCATCTCGTCATTGCGAGCGCAGTGCGAGGTGGACGGCGTGAATGCCGTCCAAACCCCCAGTCCGCGCCATCTGCGTGACTCTCTCCACCGTCATTGCGACGAGCTCGCGACAAAATTGCGCAGCAATTTTGCGCTGATGCGAAGAAGCAATCCAGATTCCTTCCGCGGAAAGATTCTGGATTGCTTCGCTCCGCTCGCAATGACGGAGCGTTGGGAGACGGCGCAGCTCCAACAACTTGCATTTCCATTTGAGGACATACCTTCGCGTTCTCGCGGCCTGCTGCGCCCGAGCTTTGCTTTCCGTTCTCGCCCTCTTTGAACAAAGGGCGCAGGGAAGGCCGGGTGCCGGCTGGCACCCGCAATCCCGTGTGCGGGTTCAACGCGCACGGGTGGATCACAGGTGACGCCGGGACATCCCGGCCCTCCCTGCGCGGATGGTTTTCACGGTGTCCTTCGTGCTCTCCCCGGGGAGCGATGCACTATTGCCCCCGTCGCCATGCGGATGACTGATGCGCGCGCCCGGTCGGGCCGCCACATCACCGCAGGACTTGACGCACAGACCCCGGGCGTCAGGACCACACGACTTCTCCGTCCGCGCACATCCTCCCATGCATCCTCCACGGCTGGCGTGCGCTCACCATGGAGGCGATGCGAGGACGCTGTCAGCGCCGTGTCGTGCCACGCGGGCGGCTGCTCACGGTTTCCCGCCCTGCAGCCAAACTCGCGCGCCGACGCCGTCGCGGCCACCGCATCCCGGCCTGCGTATCGTGACGATCGCGAAACGCCCCTTGTGGCGGGCCGGGATGTTTCTGTTTCTACGCCAAAACAGAATTTCTGTAAATACGAATGTTTTGACGACCGGCGATTGACCTGCGGCTGGTGTGTTTTGCCCGGCGGGCAACGCTAGGGATCGTGGCCGAATGAGGTTAGCACCCCATTTCCGTCAACTTTGACGGCCAAATGAGTACTGATATTCTTCACTGCGTGGCTCGAAGAGCCATGCTGTCAATCATTGAACACAGAACCATTTGAAGGACGCAGATGAGACGCACAACGCTCATGGCTCTCAGCCTCTTCTTTGTCTGCGCCTGGTCGCTGGACAGCGCGAGAGGACAGACGTCGGCCACGCCGCCGGTTTCGCTTGCCCCGCCCCATGCATCTCCGCCGCATAACGCCAAGACCGCCAAGCCCAAGGGCGAGCCGGCCCTTGTGACGAACAATAGAACCCCGCCGGCGGCGGCCGGCAGAGAGCCCTCACCACCAGTGATCGGGGGGCCTGCGGCGACGCCAAATCCTGCCACCGATTACGACGGCTTCAGCGCCGGTGCTGACGACGACAATGACGCACCGAGTCAGGTGACACCGTCCGCGAGGTCGCGCGCCGCGAAGGGCTCCAGTCGGGATACAAATGGCCTCGACGCGCAGTCGTCGATTGATCAGGAAGACGAGGCGTTGAAGCGAAAGCTGATGATCTGCCAGAAGTGCAAATAGAACATTTGTCACCGCAGGGCCAACGCTCGCGAAGCCGTGAAGAGACTTCGTCAACCGCGCGGGACGAAACAATCGACCGCCGGATTGAAGCCGCTTTCTGGCGACCACGAAGTCATGGCAATACATCGCCGGGCTATGGTCAGCGATGCTTTGGTTCGGAGAGGCAACAATGCGGTTGCATCAGGCTTTTGTCGTTCCAACAATTATTCTCTGTTGCTCGCTCTTGAGCATCGCCACGCTGGTGATGGTCGGGGCGTGGTGAAATCGGGTTGAACGATTATGCGCGAAGAATTCACATCGACTGCCTTTCTGGCCGTCACCGTGGCCGGCGTTGTGCTACTGGGGTCAGGTCTGCTTGCATTGGTCTTCGTGGGATAGGTCCCGTCCGGCCGCACACTCGCGATGCATGGCTGCTCTCTGCGTGTGAAGCGGCGCTTTACCGTTCCTCAATTTCCTGATCCTCTCTCCTTAATCGGCCGGACCAACCGGCCTCGCCAGGGAGAGAGACGCCATGAAGCTCGGCACCGCCATTGCGGAAATCATGCGGCGCGAGGGGATCGAGATCCTCTGCGGCTATCCCGTCAATCATCTGATCGAGCACGCGGCCAAGGCCGAGATCCGCCCCGTGATGGTGCGGCAGGAACGCGTCGGGCTCCACATGGCGGATGCGATCTCGCGGGTGACGTCGGGGCGCACGATCGGCGCGTTCTGCATGCAGCACGGGCCCGGCGCGGAGAACGCGATGGGCGGCGTCGCGCAGTGCTTTGGCGAATCCGTTCCCGTGCTGGTGTTGCCGATGGGCTATCAGCGCAGGCTTGCGCATATCGAGCCCAACTTCAATTCCAGCGAGGCAATGAAGCCGTTCTCGAAATCATGCGAGCCGATCATCCTCGCCGCAGAGGTCGCGAACATCTTTCGACGCGCCTTCACCAAATTGAAGAACGGCCGTGGCGGCCCGGTCATCGTGGAAATTCCCGCCGACATGTGGAACGAGGAGGTGCCGGAGCCGCTGAACTACACGCCCGTGCTGCGGACCCGCTACGGCGCCGACCCCGCGCATGTGAAGGAGGCCGCCGCCCTGCTCGTCAACGCCAGGCGGCCGGTGATCTATGCCGGCCAGGGCGTGCATTACGCGCAGGCGTGGCCGCAACTGAAGCGACTCGCGGAACGGCTGGCCATTCCCGTCACCACCAGCCTCGGCGGCAAATCCTCGTTTCCGGAGACGCATCCGCTCTCGCTCGGCTCCGGTGGTCTCGCCGTGCCGCGCGCGGTGCCAAAGTTCCTTGCTGAAGCCGATGTCATCTTCGGCATCGGCTGCTCCTTCACCGAGACCAGTTTTGGCATCGCGATGCCGAAGGGAAAAACCATCATTCACTCGACGCTCGATCCGAACCATCTCAACAAGGATGTGGAGGCGAAGATCGGCCTCGTCGGCGATGCCGGGCTCGTACTCGATGCATTGCTGGAGGAGATCGGCAAGACCGTCCCGGCCAATCGCGACGCCTCGGCGGTCGCGGCCGAGATCGCGGCCTCACACAAGGAGTGGCTGGCAAAATGGATGCCGAAACTCACCAGCAGTGACGCGCCGCTCAACCCCTACCGCGTGCTGTGGGATCTCCAGCACACCGTCGACATCGACAACACCATCATCACCCATGACGCCGGCAGCCCGCGCGACCAGCTCTCGCCGTTCTGGAAAGCGGTCACCCCCCTCTCCTATCTCGGCTGGGGCAAGACGACGCAGCTCGGCTACGGCCTCGGTCTCGCGATGGGGGCAAAACTGGCAAAACCCGACAAGCTCTGCATCAATGTCTGGGGCGATGCGGCGATCGGTTTCACGGGCATGGATTTCGAGACCGCAGTGCGCGAGCGGATCCCGATCATGTCGATTCTGCTCAACAATTTCTCGATGGCGATCGAGTTGAAGGTGATGCCGATCTCGACCGAGAAATATCGCTCGACCGACATTTCCGGCGACTATGCCGCGATGGCGCGCGCCTTCGGCGGTTATGGCGAGCGGGTCACCAAGCCCGAGGACATCATCCCCGCGATCAAGCGCGGCATCCAGAAGACGCAGGAAGGCACCCCTGTGCTGCTGGAGTTCATCACCAGCAAGGAGACCGAGGTGTCCCGGCCGGGGACGTGAGTCGAGCCGCAAGGCCGCAGGCGCTGGCTCCGGCCGCAGGAGATGTGATAATCCGGCCCGGGGCCGCGCATGTCGCGGCATTCAGCCGGAATACGAATGACCACCTCTTCCAACGATGTCGCCGGGATCGACGAGCTCAAGCGGCAATTGCAGTCCACCGCGGCCGAGAACGCACGGCTGCGCGATCGGCAAAACGCCAGCGCCGAGATATTGCGCACCATCGCCGCCTCTCCCTCCGATGCCCGGCCGGTCTTTGCGGCGATCGCGTCCAGCTCAAAACGCCTGCTCGGCGGCTTCTCGGCGACCGTGCTGCAGTTCATCGGCGATGAGCTGCACCTCGTGGCGTTCACGCCGATCAGCCCGAAGGGCGACGAAGGGCTGAAGGCGTCGTTCCCGCGGCGGATCGAGGATTTTCCGACCTTTGCGCTGGTTCGCGGCGGCGAGACGATCCAGTTTCCCGACAGCGAAGCCAGTGACGTGCCGGAGCTGAACCGCGATCTCGCGCGGCTGCGCGGCTTTCGCAGCGTGCTGTTCATGCCGCTGATGAATCGCGGCACGGCGGTCGGCATGATCAGCGTCACGCGCGAGGAAACCGGCGCGTTTGCACCCGACCTCGTGCAGTTGCTCCAGACCTTTGCCGACCAGGGGGTGATCGCGATCGAGAACGCGCGGCTGTTCAACGAGACGCGCGAGACGCTGGAGCGGCAGACCGCCACGGCCGACATTTTGAGAGTGATGGCGGCTTCGCCCTCCGACGTGCAGCCGGTGTTCGACGCCATCGCCGCCAATGCCAACCGGCTGATCGGCGGCTTCTCCACCGCGGTGCTGCGCTATATCGACGGCGCGGCGCATCTTGCGGCCTTCACGCCGGGCGATCCGGCCGGCGATCGCGTGCTGCAGGCATCGTTTCCGGCGCCGTTCGCGCAGTTCCCGCCCTACCAGCTCACGGCCAATGGTCAATCGGCGCAGCTGCCCGATACCGAGCTCGAGCCCGCGGCGCGTGAAATTGCGCGCGCGCGTGGCTTTCGCAGCATGCTGTTCACGCCTTTGATGAGCGAGGGTGAAGCCAAAGGCGTCATCATCGCGACGCGGCGCACGACCGGCGCGTTCGCCGAGCATCACGTGCGGCTGCTGCAGACCTTCGCCGACCAGGCGGTGATCGCGGTCAAGAATGTCAGCCTGTTCAACGCCACCAAGGACGCGCTGGAACGGCAGACCGCGACCGCCGACATCCTCAAGGTGATCGCGGCCTCGCCCGCCGATGTCACGCCGGTGTTCCAGGCGATCTCCGACAGCGCCAAGGCGCTGGTCGGTGGACATTCCTCCACCGTCACCCGCGTCATCGACGGCATGCTGCATCTGGCCGCCTTCACCACCGACAACGAGGCCGGCAATGAGGAACTGCTCAGCTCGTTTCCGGCGCCGCTGGCGTCGTCGGGCATTCACAGCCGGGTCGCGGCCAGTGGCGAGTACGCGTTCCGCAGCGACATGCAGAACGAGGCAGACCTGACAGAGGCGATGCGGGAGCTGGCCCGGACGCGCGGCTATCGCAGCATCCTCGTGATCCCGATGCTGCGCGATGGGGTCGCGATCGGCACCATTGGCGTGACGCGCCCCGAGGCCGGTGCTTTCCCCGACAAGGCGATCAGCCTGCTCAAGACCTTTGCCGACCAGGCCGTGATCGCGATCGAGAACACGCGGCTGTTCAACGAGGTGCAGGATCGCACGCAAGAGCTTGCGAAATCGCTCGACGATTTGCGCGCTGCGCAGGATCGGCTGATCCAGACCGAGAAGCTGGCTTCGCTCGGCCAGCTCACCGCCGGCATCGCCCATGAGATCAAGAACCCGCTCAACTTCGTCAACAATTTCGCCGCGCTCTCCACTGAGCTGACGGACGAGCTGAACGAGGTGCTGGCGCCTGTTTCACTCGGCGACGATGTCCGCAGCGAGGTCGACGAGCTGACCGGGATGCTGAAGCACAACCTGCAAAAGGTCGTGCAGCACGGCAAGCGCGCCGATTCCATCGTCAAGAACATGCTGCTGCATTCGCGCGAAGGCGGCGGCGAGTACGGCTTGAGCGACATCAATGCGCTGGTCGAGGAGAGCCTCAACCTCGCCTATCACGGCGCGCGTGCCGAGAAGCCGCAGTTCGACGTGACGCTGAAGCGCGAGCTCGATCCGGCGGCAGGCTCCGCCGAACTGTTTCCGCAGGAGATCTCGCGGGTACTGCTCAACCTGATCTCCAACGGGTTTTATGCGGTGACCAAGCGGAAGACGGAGAGCGGCGCCGGCACTTTCGAGCCGGTCGTGACCGCCACGACCCGCGACCGCGGCGACACCATCGAGATCCGCATCCGCGACAACGGCACCGGCATTCCCGACGACGTGAAGGCAAAAATGTTCAATCCGTTCTTCACCACCAAGCCGGCCGGCGAAGGCACCGGCCTCGGCCTGTCGATGAGCCACGACATCATCGTGAAGCAGCATGGCGGCACGATCGACGTCGCGACGGAGCCCGGTGAGTTCACGGAGTTTACGATTCTGCTGCCGCGGAAGAGCGGTTTTGCGGACAACAAGGGATAGCGTCACTCGGGGGGTAGCTTGACCAGTCTCGCGCGGTTCATTCGGCGGCAATTGCTTTCGCTGTCCGGCGTCGGCCTCATGCTCGGCGCGCTGTTCTTCGCAGCCGCGCTGACGCCGACGCTGATCCCGCGCAGCTATCTCACGCAAGGCGCGCTGGCCGGTGGCTGCTTTGCGATCGGCTATTTCGCGGGCGTGCTGTGGCGCCGGCTGTGGCACTATCTCGAATTGCCCGAACCTTCGGCGCACGCGAGATCTGTTGCGAATGCGCTGGTCGCAACCGGTTGCCTGCTGGTCGTCATTTTCTCGCTCTGGCGCACTGCCGAATGGCAGAACGCGATCCGCACTGTGATGAAGATGGCGCCGGTCGAGACCGCGCATCCGCTCAAGGTCTGCGCCATCGCCCTGATCACGTTCCTGGTGCTGCTGGTGCTGGGGCGGTTGTTCGTGCTGATCGCCCGCTTCCTCGCCGCGCGCATACGACGCGTCATTCCGCGCAAGGTCGCCAATGTGATCGGCGTGCTCGTCGCAGGCCTGCTGTTCTGGTCGATCGCCAGCAATGTCCTGATCCGCACCGCCTTCAACGCACTCGATTCCTCGTTCCGTGAGCTCGATGTCCTGCTCGAGCCCGAACGCCCGCAGCCGACCGCCGCCGACAGGACAGGCAGCTCGGCGTCGCTGGTGAAATGGAAAGAGCTCGGGCGCATGGGGCGCCGGTTCATCGCCTCAGGCCCGACAGCCGCCGAGATCAGCGCCATCACGGGACGGCCTGCGCAGGAGCCGGTGCGCGTTTATGTGGGGCTCGCTGTCCGCGACACGGCGCAGGCGCGTGCCAGGCTTGCGCTCGACGAGCTCAAGCGCCAGCACGGTTTTGAACGCAAACTCCTGATCGTCATTACGCCAACCGGCACCGGCTGGATCGATCCGGCCGCGATGGATACGGTCGAATATCTCCACCATGGCGACGTCGCCAGCGTCGCGATGCAGTATTCCTATCTCAACAGCCCGCTGTCGCTGCTGTTTCAGCCCGAATACGGCGCGGAAGCCGCGCGCGCCCTGTTTGTGGAAATCTACGGCTACTGGACGACGCTGCCGAAGGACAAGCGGCCAAAGCTATATCTGCACGGACTCAGTCTCGGCGCCCTGAACTCGGAAAAATCCGCCGAGCTGTTCGAGATGATCGGCGATCCCATCGCGGGCGCGCTGTGGAGCGGACCACCGTTCGAGAGCCGCAACTGGCGCTCGATTAAAGACAACCGCAATCCGGCATCACCGGCATGGCTGCCGGAATTCCGCGACGGCCGCTTCGTGCGCTTCATGAACCAGAACGGGCCGACGGTGCCGGCCGATGCGCCCTGGGGTCCGATGCGCGTCGTCTACCTGCAATATGCCAGTGACGCGATCACCTTCTTCGCCTACCGCGACGCCTATCGGCCCCCGGCCTGGATGAGCGCGCCGCGCGGGCCCGACGTGGCGCCGGAGCTGCGATGGTATCCGATCGTGACGATGCTGCAGCTCGCCCTCGACATGGCGGTCGCGACCAACACGCCGATGGGCTTTGGCCATGTCTACGCACCCGAGCATTACGTCGATGCCTGGGTCGCGGTCACCGATGTCGGGGACTGGTCCGCGGAGGCGCTGGCGCAGCTCAAGCAGCAGCTTGCGGCGAAGGCGCGGACGACGACGACAGGCCATGCCGACGACGATCCCGATCGCGGCGGCTAACCCCGACTCCGCCATCTCGACGGGTTGCGTCGTCGTCGGACCGGCCAGCGGCCGCTCCTCCATCATGATGAGGCAGAGCGCGGCCGTGGTCATCAGCGCGGTCGCAGCCGCAAAGACGTAGCGGAACGCGTGCCGCATGTCTTCAGCGGGGATCGCGGGGATGCTGCCTGCGGCGTGATGCTCGCCGGCCAGCGGAATGTCGGCGCCGAGCGCGATCAGCAGGATGGCCGCAAACGCTGCCACCGTGAACGAGGACATCAGGGAGCGGAAGAAGTTCATCGCGCCGGTGATGGTGCCGACCTGCGGGCGGGCCACGGAATTCTGCAGCGAGACCACGCAGACCGGGAAGGTCGTGCCGAGACCGAGCGCAAAGGCGGCCATCAGCGTCAGCAAAGCCCATAGCGGCAAGGTCGTCAGCGTGAGGCCGAGCGCGCACAGCGCGGCCCAGGACGTGCCGATAATCGCGACGCGCTTGTAATGCCTAGCGCGCGCCATGGTGCGGCCGGCGACGGCCGCACCCACGGTCGAGACCGCCGCGAGCGGAATCAGTGCAAGCCCCGCTTCGCTGGCGCTGAGGTGGTAGACCGACTCGTAATAGAGCGGCAGCTGCACGGTGAGCCCGGTGATGGCGCCAAGCCCGCAGCCGCCCGCGGTCAACGCGAACGGCGCGACCGATCCCGTCAGCAGCTTCAACGGCAGGAACGGCTCGTCCGAGCGGCGCGCGTGCCACACGAAAGTCGCCGCGAGCGCGACGGCGCCGCCCACCATCGACAGCACGGTCGGCGAGAGCCAGGGATAGCGCGTGCCACCCCAGGTCAGCACCAGCATGAAGACGACGGCGGAAGCCATCAGCAGCACGCCGCCGAGCCAGTCGACCTTGCGCATGCGGTGGAACACCGGGATCTTCTTCATCTTCGGCAGCAGCAGTGCGAGGGCCGCGGCTGCGAGCGGCAGATTGATCCAGAAGATCATCGACCAGTGCAGATGCTCGGCAAACACGCCGCCGATGACGGGGCCGAGAATGCCGCCGACCATCCAGACGCTGGAGAAATAAGCCTGGTACTGGCCGCGCTCACGCGGGGAGACGACGTCGGAGATCACGGTCTGCACCACAGGCATGATGCCGCCGCCACCCAGTCCCTGGAGACCGCGTGCAAGAATCAGCATCGGCATGCTCGGCGCGATCGCACATAGCACCGAGCCGGCAATGAACAGGCTCAAAGACACGATCAGCATGGCCTTGCGGCCGTAGATGTCGCTCAGCGTCCCGAACACCGGTGCAACCGCGGTCGAGGCAAGCAGATAGGCGGTGATGACCCAGGACAGGTTCGAGACGTCCTGGAACTGGCGTCCGATGGTCGGCAGCGCGGTGGCGACGATGGTCTGGTCGAGGGCGGCCAAAAACATCGTCAGCATCAGGCTGATGACGATGGTTCGCACCTCATCCGACGACAGCGGCGCGAGAGTCGGTGCGTCGCTGACGCTCATGACCTCGCCCGGAAGGCGGGTCAGTTCCTCGGCGATGTCGTCGGGCAATGTCTGGATGTCGGCAGACTGGCTGCTCTGCCGTGCGAACTGGTTCATTTCGGGCGTGTCAGACGTCGTGTTGCGGCGCAAAGCCGCGAAGGATTCGTTCTACGAAGCCAATGTAGACAGCAAAGTTCTTCTCAGGCAGGCACCGCGGCGCATGGGTGCATCCCGTACCGCGGTCATCCCGAACACGTGACTAAGGTTCGGGACGGATCAGGCCTTGGGGCGTCGCTTCAGGCGTGCCCGTTTCGGCAGCTGCCCCGGCCACTGCACGAGGTAGTTCTCGAGCTCGTCGTCCGGGACCTCGTCCTCGGTGCCCGAAACCCGGCCGCGCACGGAGACGCCGGCCTCGTGCACCGTATTGGGATCGCCCGAGATCAGCGGGTGCCACCAATAGAGATCGCGCCCTTCCGCGACCAGCTTGTAGCCACAGCTCGGCGGCAGCCAAGGCAGGGTGCGGACCTTTTCGGGAGTCATGACGACACAGTCCGGGACGAAGTCGAAGCGATTCGCGTAGTCCTTGCAGCCGCCGGTGCAAGAATCGAGCATCTTGCAGCTGACATCGGTGAAATAGATCTCGCCGGTATCGTCGTCCTCGAGCTTGCTCAGGCAGCAGCGGCCGCAGCCGTCGCACAGGCTCTCCCATTCGGCCGTCGACATGTCCTCCATCTTCTTGGTTTTCCAGAAGAATCCATCCTGGTCGGAAGGTCGTTTGCGAGCTGCGGTCATGCGCCTGATACGATTCCAAAGAGCTGAGGCCAGCGCCATCTAGGGCGCGCCGCCCGCAAGCTGCAAGCGACGCCCCTTTCAGGCCCGTAATGAACCGGGGTTCAATTTGGCCTGTTGTTCAAAATTGCGAGCCTGACCATTGGTTTATAGGCCCCGCTCGGCTAGAAGAACAGCAAGTCCCCACGGACGCGAAACGGGCGCCTTGGGTTTGCCGCAACAATCCCGCAAGACGTCTCGATGCCGCCCCGGCCGGGTGCTTGAACGCTTTCGAAGCGAGCCTCAAGGGTTCTAGGTGGTCCAGAACACACCATCCAACTGGAAGAGTCGTATCAGGAACTTCTTCCTGGACCTCGATGCGCGCATCGACTCCTCGCTGTTCTCCTCGGCCAAGGGTATCCGCGAGCTCTACGAGCGCTACTCGACCTTCATGGACCGCTTCTATGTCGGGCGGTGGAGGCGCTGGGTCTTCATCGAGCCGTTGTCGGAGGCCGCAACGCTTGGCCTCGGCGGCATGGTGCTGATGCTGATCCTCGCCATCCCCGCCTTCCGCGAGACCGCGGACGAGGACTGGTTGAAGAAGTCCGATCTCGCCGTGACGTTCCTCGACCGCTACGGCAATCCGATCGGCAGCCGCGGCATCAAGCACAACGACTCGATCCCGCTGGAAGATTTTCCGGATGTCCTGATCAAGGCGACGCTCGCGACCGAAGACCGCCGCTTCTACGAGCACTTCGGCATCGACATCGCCGGCACCGCGCGCGCGCTCGTCACCAACGCCCAGGCCGGCGGCGTCCGCCAGGGCGGCTCCTCGATCACGCAGCAGCTCGCCAAGAATTTGTTCCTGAGCAACGAGCGCACGATCGAGCGCAAGATCAACGAGGCCTTCCTCGCGGTCTGGCTGGAATGGCGCCTGACCAAGAACGAGATCCTCAAGCTTTATCTCGACCGCGCCTATATGGGCGGCGGCACCTTCGGCGTCGATGGCGCTGCGCATTTCTACTTCAACAAGTCCGCGCGCGACGTGACACTTGCGGAAGCCGCGATGCTCGCCGGCCTGTTCAAGGCGCCGACGAAATACGCGCCCCACATCAACCTGCCCGCCGCGCGTGCCCGCGCCAACGTCGTGCTCGACAACCTCGTCGACGCCGGTTTCATGACCGAGGGCCAGGTGTTCGGCGCCCGCCGCAACCCGGCCTTCGCGGTCGACCGCCGCGACGAGGCGTCGCCGAACTATTATCTCGACTACGCCTTCGACGAGATGCGCAAGCTGGTCGACACCTTCCCGAAGTCCTACACCGAGCGCGTCTTCGTCGTGCGCCTCGCGATCGACGCCAACGTGCAGAAGGCCGCGGAAGACGCGATCGAGAACCAGCTGCGCCAGTTCGGCCGCGACTATCACGCGACGCAGGCTGCGACCGTCGTCTCCGATCTCGACGGCGGCATCCGCGCCATGGTCGGCGGCCGCGATTACGGCGCGAGCCAGTTCAACCGCGCCACCGACGCCTATCGCCAGCCCGGCTCGTCGTTCAAGCCGTACGTCTACACCACGGCGCTCCTGAACGGCTTCACGCCGAACTCGATCGTGGTCGACGGCCCGGTCTGCATCGGCAATTGGTGTCCGCAGAACTATGGCCATTCCTATTCCGGCGCGGTGACGCTGACGCAGGCGATCACGCGCTCGATCAACGTCGTGCCCGTCAAGCTGTCGATCGCAATCGGCCAGAAGGAACAGCCGAAGGCGCCGAACCCGGCCAAGATCGGCCGCGCCAAGATCGTCGAGGTCGCGCGCCGCTTCGGCCTGAAGGCGCCCCTGCCCGACACGCCGTCGCTGCCGATCGGCTCGGACGAAGTCACGGTGCTCGAGCACGCCGTGGCGTATGCGACGTTCCCGAACCGCGGCAAGGCCGTGACACCGCATGCGGTGCTCGAAGTGCGCACCGGTGCCGGCGATCTGGTCTGGCGCTGGGACCGCGATGGTCCGAAGCCGAAGCAGGCCATTCCGCCGAACATCGCCGCCGACATGGCCGGCATGATGAGCCACGTCGTCAGCGAAGGCACCGCGCGCCGCGCCGCGCTCGACGGCATTCCGACCGCCGGCAAGACCGGCACGACCAATGCGTATCGTGACGCCTGGTTCGTCGGCTATACCGGCAATTTCACCTGCGCGGTCTGGTACGGCAATGACGACTACTCGCCGACCAACCGCATGACCGGCGGCTCGCTGCCGGCGCAGACCTGGCACGACATCATGGTCGCGGCACATCAGGGCGTCGAGGTTCGCGAAATTCCCGGCATCGGCATGGGCCAGAAGCTGCCGCCGGAACGTGTCGCCAACGCACAGGCCAATGCGGCGCCAAAGGTGCTGGAGACCAAGCCCGGTCCGCCGCCGGTGCTGACCAAGCGCGGCGCCGACATCCTGGTGCGCGTCGAGAAGCTGCTCGACGACGCCGCCAAGACCGCAACCAAATCGGCGGCCGACGACAGCGCGAAGCAGGCCAAGCCGGCGTCGTCGTCGAGCGCGCTCGCCTTCCCGCAGAACTATGCGGCGGAAGAAAATGCCAACGCGTCCACCCCGCGCAAGAACTGATCTGATCCCGTGCGGCTGATCCTGGTCACATTGACGGCCCTCCTGCTCGCGACCGTGGTCGGCCTGGGTGCGACCTGGATGACGACGACGCGCGGCACTGAGATCGGCGCGCTGACCATTGGCTCCTGGACCGCGCGCCCCCGCACCGGCACCGCCGACGTCGATCCCTATTCGCGCGCCACCATCGTGCGCAACGGCGAGCTGCCGATCGGCACCGGCGACGGCGTCGCCTTCACCGCGACCGCCGACGGCAAGAAGAAGGCGCTCGACGGCCGCTGCGACGTCGTCGTCTCCGGCGTGACGCCGGCGGCGCGGTTCTGGACGCTGACGCTGTATGATCGCAAGGGCCATCTCGTCGCCAACTCGCTGCAGCGTTACGGCTTCACCAGCCAGGAGATCGTGCGCCAGTCTGACGGCTCGTTCGAGATCCACATTGCCGCGCGCTCGCGCGCCGGCAACTGGCTGCCGACCGGCGGCATCGAGCGCTATGCGCTGATGTTCCGCCTCTACGACACGCCGGTTGGCGTGGCGACCCGCACCCAGCGCGACGCGCCGATGCCGACGATCTCGACGGTGGGCTGCTCATGATCCGGCTCGCGTTCACCATTGTTGCGGGCGTGGTGCTGGGCCTCGTGGTCCATCTCGTCAGCGTGCTGGCGCTGCCGCGGATCGCAACGCAAGACGCCTATTCGCGGCTGACGCCGATGACCAAGCTCAACGGCGTCACCCAGCTTCCGCTCGCCGATCCGCAGACCTCGCCGATGCCGTTCATGGATCCGGCCTTTGCGCTGGCGATCTGCCGCTATGATCTCTCCGGCGGGCCGCTCAAGCTCGCCGTGCCGGTGAGCCAGGCCTACACGTCGGTGTCGTTCTACACCCGCAACGAGATCGCCTATTACGCCATCAACGACCGCTCGGCCGGCAAGAAGGTGATCGAGCTCGACCTGATGACGCAGGCACAGCACGACGCCCTGCCCGAGGACGAAGAGATCACCGCGGCCGACCGCCTGATCATCGATTCCCCCAGCACCACCGGCCTGATCGTGATGAAGGCGCTGGCCGCCGAGCCCGGCCTGATGCCGCAGGCGCAAGCAACGCTCGCCGCCGCGACCTGCGCACCGCAGACCGAAGCGCCCGCCAAGGCCGAGCCGCCGCGCGGCCGGCGCTGACGCGCGGGCGTTTCGACGCCCCCAAAGCAAAAGCGCGAAACAACCCCATGCACAGTAGCGCGGGCATTGAATTCGTTGGGCTATCGCGCCTCGGTCGGATGCACCCATTTGTAGCGCGTGATGCTCCGCGTTGCGGTGAGCTTGATCATGGCGAAGCGATAGCACCACGCGCCTGGAAAGTTTGACACGTCGGGCAAAACACCGGCATTATGGCATCATCGAGAGTTCGTCACACCCGCGCGGAGTATCCGGCGCGGGTTTTTTCATGTCTGAGGAGGAATGCCATGACCAGGGAATCACTGCCGCCCGTCGCGGTGATCAAGTCCGCTCTGCCTGCGACTTCAGGATTGGATTTAGAGCGCTGGCCGAGGTGGATGCGCGACGCGCTTGCAATTCAGCCCGAGACCAAAGCGCCGGAACATCCGCGCATAGAGAGCGGGCCAGTGCGCGTCGACCCCGCAAGCGTGCGCAAACTAACCCGCATCCGGTCGCGTTCCTGAGAACTCACACCTGTTGGCAACAATTGCACGCGCCTTGGATATCTTCCGCAGCCATGGCCCGGCATGGCGTTACGCCCATGCCGGCCATGTCAGCCTCGACCAACTGAAGGTAATCGGCGATCGAGCGCGTTGCCGCACGGCGGCGCTTGAACACCACGTGATAGTACGGCACCGGCAACAAGACCATGCTGACGATCGCCGCCGATCCGAAGCACCTCGGCGCCCGCATTGGCATCACCTCGCGCCCGGCCGATGCCTGGGCCTGCATTTTCATGAACCATTGAAACTGATACGTCAGATCGACATCGCCCAACCACACCCTGTGTGCGGCAATGTAGAAGGCGGCAAAATCTGTTGTCTGACCTGCCTCCCAGAATCCGTGTGCAAAGAAGCGGAACGCTTTGGAAAGAACAATTGCGGCAAATCCGGCGAGAATGACGCGCACGTAGGCTGCCCGCTTCAGCGGTGCAAAGTCCTTGATCTTCTCCAAAGCGACGGCAAGCATTGTCGCGACCTTTTTTAGACATTACTATTTGTTGTATCTCTCACGGGCGATTAGCGACAGAACTACGTGCCTTGCGTGCAGATTTCGAGCTCCTCAGTCGACGCAAATGATGCGCTCGCGATTGTCCGTCGACCAGAAAGCGGCGTCCTTGGCCGTCCGCATTTGCCGAGTGCAATTGCCAAAGTGACGGCGATTAGCCACAGCAGCCCACCGCCCGCTAGATCGACCACATAATGTCCGCCGATCGGAAGCGTCGATATCAACACGAGTGAGTTCCAGCTTACGACGATCCAGAACAACCAGCCGGTTCCGATTGTTGCGAATATTGTCATCAGTGCGAGGCAGCAATGAAACGATGGAAAGGTCACGACCCCTTGCAGACTTGTGAACGATATCACTGGAGAGAGAGCGTTCCTGAAGTACTCGAATTTCGCGAGGTGATATGTGCCCGCGTTGAGAGGTAGCTCTTCGATGATAGCGGGCGAATAATCGAAATAGGCGAAAGCGCCTATCGCAGGCCACAAAATTGAAATCGTGGTCGAAGCAACGATTGTCAGGCTGCAGACGAAGACCAGTTCCCAGAGCTTGCCCTCGCGGCGTAGAATCGAGAGGAGTACAACGAGTCCGAGCAGCTGCGCGAAAGAGCTATCGTAAGCAATTCCGAGTAGGCAGGACAGCATAGGGTGCTCTGCAAACCATGCGATGATCGACGGGAGATCGATCGCCAGAAAGCGGTCGCTCTCTGCGAGCTTATTGTCGATTAATGGGAAGTGGTATCTCAAGCCAACAAGACTGATGATTCCAGCAGCCCCAATTGAAAGGAAGAGAGCGGCGACCGCGCCGCACATATTCGAAAGAACCGGCGCCGGACGCCGCCTCCCGTAAAAAACATGAACGGCGAGAAGAAACGCCATCAGCCCCGCGGATGGAGCTAGGCTGCGGGCCTCGATAGCGACGCCCATCGTCGAGATCAGGAATGCTGCAAAACCGCACGCCGCAATGCCGATCAACCAGCAGCACTTTTCGGTCCATTGGTAGCGCGGGCGCAGCCCGGGCTTGATTGAAACCGCAATCTGCAGATCTTTCGATAGTCCAATGCGGTCGAGCGATGCCATAGCTCTCGCAAAAGTCGACGCACTGAACATTCCAATTCCCATTCCGTCGTACGTGCAATCTCTGGCTTTTCTCCTAGAAGTTAGCACCCACACCATGAGGTTGCACCTCACGGTTAGTACTATCGCTCCTATTGGTGAATACTTTGTTTCCAAACATTGCTGACGGCGCTGACGCAGCAAGCAGGAAGAGGCGATCTCGGCGGGGGGTTGTCCCATCAGAGCCGTGATGTCCTACGGTCCTTTGAAGGAATCTTTGAGCTCAATCGAACGTAACTGGTGCGATCGCGGCGCTGGCTTCGCGTCATTTTCGACGGATTCGGCGGTGGTCGTTGATTGGTTGAAGTCCGCTCCTGTGAAGGGTTTCGGATGCCGGCCAGCTTGCGCGGCTCGTGGATGACATGGGTATGCGCGACGATCTCGTGGCGCCTGAGCGTGCCCCTAAAAAAGAACCGCAATGTCGAAACGGTCTGGTTGATGGTCGGCACGCCAACGCCGCTCGCCGCCAGATGCAGCTGGTAGCGGCGCACGTCCTCAAAGCTCGCGGTATCCGGCGATCGCCCGAGAAACGCCGCGAAGTTCTTGACCCTTTGCACGTAGTCATGTTGGGTCTTCGGCGCGAACTTGCGGATCGTCATGTCTTCGATCATGCGCCGGCGCAACGGGCTCATTGCCTCGTCGGTCATGGGGGATGCTCCTGTCTTGGGTGAAGGTTGCGAACCCCTCATCTCAAGACAGGACGCCCCGTTGCGCTATCCTCTCGGCTCCGCTGCCAGCCGTCGTGCCCTACCGCGCGAGCGGTTTAGTCCTTTGACCCAAAGCGGGCGTTGAGGTCCGCGCGGCCAAGGGAGTTATCATCAGTTCTGGGACTGGCCTGTTTCCGAGAGCGTCGGCCTAAGTTCAAAACAGCACTTTCCTGATCTAGATCACATCGCTGGACGATCTGTTACTAGTGCCTCACATCCCCGAGACACTCCGACGCACGCTGACGTAGAAATCATCAAGCTCCCACAACCAGCTGTTAACATATTTGTCGCTAAGATTGCGCGCAATTTGGAATGAACGGCTGTGAGCGTTTTGCGATTCTTCGGGGGTGTACAGGCAATGCGCGGCGTTGCCGCGCTAATGGTGGTCTGCGGACACGCAATCAACGCGCGCCCCGATATGGTCGGACCGAACCTATCTGAAGGCGCGCTCACTATCCTTGCAAGCGGCGTCGACATCTTCTTCGTTATCTCTGGCTTCATCATTGCAACCACAGTGTCCGCGCAAGGCGACCCGTTGAACTTCGTTGTCAGGCGAGCCATTCGCATCTATCCAGTCTATTGGCTCGTCTTGCTGGCAGCGTTTGTCAGCTCATCTTGGATCGCGTTGGAGCCGGGGGAGCCTCCCGCGCTCGACTTCGGCCTTGTCTTTGCTTGGATATATCCGAACTGGTACATCCGGCCCGCATGGTCGCTCGCTTTCGAGCTGCACTTCTACGCCGCAGTCGCCGTCATCCTCGCGATTGCACCGAACCGGCTGTTCGAACTGCTATTTGTGGGCCTCGGATTGGTAATCGTTGCTCTCGCCTTCCGCCTACAGCTTGGTATCTACTCCCATGCGCTGGTGCTGGAATTCGGCGCTGGCGTTAGCATCGCGTATCTCCTTACGAATGGCAGATTGCGATTTTCAAGCGGCATGCTTGCCATTTCCGCGGGCCTGTTCGTAGCCGGTTGGTACTGGATATTCGTGCACGGAACGACCGATGCACAATTCGCGCGCGTGCCGACCTATGGCCTTGGCGCGGGATTGCTCATCTATGCCGTGGTATCTGCCGAGGTTGAAGGGCGCTCCTTCCCGCCGGCCCTGCAATGGCTCGGCAAGATTTCGTACTCGCTATACATCGTCCATTGCCTGCTGGTGAAATGGATCGCGAACTTTGACGGGCTATGGCAACTATCGACGGTCGGAACAATCATCGCCAGCATCCTGCTTTCCATCGGCCTCGCCGCCGCCTTGCACATCGTCATTGAGGCACCAATCCTCGATTGGGGGCGCAAGTTGAGCCTGATGCGCCGCAACCGGACAACGCCGGATGTACCGAGACCGGAGGGCACCGTGCTTGTCCAGCATGAGCCGAATGAACCCATTCCGCGCAGGTTCTAACAGCGTCAATCAAGCACGCGAACCGTTCCGAGCACGGCGGTACGGTTCTTTGCACCATTTGGCAATCGGCGATGTCCGCAGTTGAGAAGGGTTTCGGATGCCGGCCCATGAAGGTGGTGCCGCGCACGGCGGGGCCGGCGTCCGAAAGCCTCCAAGGGAGGAAACCGCGCTTGAGGGAACGTAAGGCCGTGCGGCAGGCGCTATGGTGATTTGAGTGCCGCGGGCGAGCTGTCTGATTTGGATCGAGCCGATGCAACGAGTCGCACGACGGCGAAGCGGCTGACGAATGAGCGGCGGTTGGCGGTCGAACTCCATGAGTTGTCCGACGATTTGCGACGTCTGGCGGATATCTGAGCGCACCAGGCCCGCAGCAGGTCGAGTAGAACAGGTGAAAGCACCACGTTACGGTCCTTGCCGCCCTTGCCCTGCTCGACGCGGATGATCATACGGCTGCTGTCGATATCGGCGACCTTGAGCGAGATCACCTCGTTGGCGCGCAGACCGGCGCCGTAGGCCACGCTCAGCGCCGCCTTGTACTTGAGCCCCGGCGCGGCATCGAGCAGCCGTGCCACTTCCTCGGGGCTGAGCACCACCGGCAGCTTGCGCGGCTCGTGGATGACATGGGTGTGCTCGACGATCTCGTTGCGCCTGAGCGTGACCTAAAAAGAACCGCAACGTCGAGACGGTCTGGTTGATGGTCGGCACACCAACGCCGCTCGCCGCCAGATGAAGCTGGTAGCGGCGCACGTCCTCGAAATCAGCCGTATCCGGCGATCGCCCGAGAAACGCCGCGAAGTTCTTGACCCTTTGCACGTAGTCATGTTGGGTCTTCGGCGCGAACTTGCGGATCGTCATGTCTTCGATCATGCGCCGGCGCAACGGGCTCATTGCCTCGTCGGTCATGGGGGATGCTCCTGTCTTGGGTGAAGGTTGCGAACCCCTCATCTCAAGACAGGACGCCCCGTTGCGCTATCCTCTCGGCTCCGCTGCCAGCCGTCGTGCCCTACCGCGCGAGCGGTTTAGTCCTTTGACCCAAAGCGGACTTGACCTTTGACTCCGCGGCCATAGCGTCTCTACGAGTTTGGCGGCTAGGTCAGTGTCAGGTGCAGAACGAATGAAATGCCGTCAATGGCCCAACCTTCCCGATCCTTACCAGGTGGCGTCGAGACCGAGATGCGCGAGCACTTGACGGCGAAGGTCGGCCAGATGCGGGTCTCCCCGGTGGCGTGGATACGGCCTGGCGTTCACGATTTCCGCCTTGATGTGTGCTGGGCGCTGGCTGAACACAATAACCCGGCCGGCAAGGAACAACGCCTCTTCCACATCGTGGGTCACGAGCAGCGCGGTGAAGCCAGCGCGCTGCCACAGTGACACGAGTTCGCCCTGCATCGTGATCCGCGTCAGCGAGTCGAGCTGGCCCAAAGGCTCGTCGAGAATGAGCAGCTTTGGGTCGTTGACCAGCGCGCGCGCCAGAGCCGCGCGTTGCGCCATGCCGCCGGAGAGCTGGTGCGGGTAGGCATTGGCGAAGCCTGTGAGCCCGACCAGCGTCAACGCGTCTTCGATACGTCCGCGATGCGCGCGCAGCAACCCGCGTGCTTCCAGACCGAGCGCAACGTTGCTCCACACCGTCCGCCATGGATAAAGGGTGGGGTCTTGAAAAACGACGACGCGCGACGGATCGGGTGATTCGATCTCCGTTCCCTCCGTTTGCAGGGAGCCGGCGGTCGGACTGTCGAGCCCCGCCACCAGCCGCAGCAAGGTCGATTTTCCGCACCCACTCGGCCCCAGGAGAGCGACGAACTCGCCGCGGCCGACCTGCAGGCTGATGCGGTCCAATACCGGCAGCGGCTGCCCTTCCAGGTCGAAGCGATGGCTCACTTCCCGCAGCGTCAGCGTCGATCCGCGAACCGGGTCGTCGCTTGCGGTCGCCGCTACCACCGCACCAGACCCTTCTGCCAGGATAGCAGGCGGTCGCGCAAGCGGAACAGCAGCGTGATCAGTCCGGAGCACAAGAACGCCATGAGCAGCAGCGCGGCGTACATATTGGCGTAGGCCGCCCAACCCTGCGCCCATTGCAGATACCAGCCGAGCCCCGCCTTCACGCCTAGCATTTCGGCTACGACGAGAACCGCAAACGAGTTGCCAAGACCCATGAACAGGCCAACAAAGACATGCGGCATTGCCGCCGGAATGGCGACCTTGAGCACGAGGAAGCGCTGTGTTGCCCCTAAGGTCCGCGCAATATCGTAATAGGCGCTGTTCACGCCGGCGACACCCGACCAGGTAAGCACCGTGACCGGAAACCCGGTGGCGAGCGCAATCAGGAAAATGCTGGCGCTGAAGCTCGACGGGAATACGAAAAATGCGAGCGGTAGCCAGGCCGTCGCCGGCAGTGGCCCGATGAAACGCAAAACCGGGTGGATCCAATAGCCGGCGAGCCGCGACCAGCCGATCGCCACGCCAGCCACGAACCCGACCGCCGCACCGAGAAAATAACCGGTCGCGAGTAGGCGAGCAGAGGCGAAGATGCCCGCAGCCAGCCGCCCCCAATCGTCGATTACGACCTCGACAATGGCCTGCGGCGGCGGAAAAAACGGCAACGGCAGCAATCCGAGCTTTGCGGTGACGACCTCCCAAGTAGCCAAAAACAGCGCGAGCACGAACAGCCACGGAGAAAGCCGCTGGAGACGCTGGAAAACAGTAAAACGAACGCTGGCAAAGGCCGCCAAGGCAAGAGCAACGGCCAATGCTCCGCAGGCACCCGCGAGGCTGCCGGTGTAGGCCCAATCGCCTTCGATCTTATCCGGCCAGAACGCGGTGAGCGCTGCCGCCACAAACCACGCGGTGGCCGCAGCCAGCCCGCCGACTAACGATCGAGTAGCTGGCCTTGAAAAAAAACCGAAACCCGGTTTCTGTGGTCTCGATACTTCATCGACGACCGCGCTCACTGCAGATCTCTCCGATCAACTCAGCTTAGCTTAGAACGTCAAGATAAATGCGCTCGGCGAACTTGGCCGGGTCGGTGCTTCGCTTGATGACGTTTACCGCCTTAAGTTCCTCGGTATAGAGTAAAAGTTGCTTTTTGAGCGACGCTCCAACGGGATGATTGTGGTGAGTATGGCTGCGATACATGGTGGCGAGGTCGTCTACGGATCCTCTCCCGCCGTAGCCCGAATAGATCGCTGCGGCGTCGGCGGGATCGCTGGCAGCTCGGTCTGCCGCCTCCAATATCGATTGTGTCAGAGCGGCCGCCACCGGTAATTCATTTCGGGTGAGACTGCCACGTATCGCGAGAACGCAGCAGGTGCGGTCGGCGAAATCATCAGTTAAGTTCGTCGCGATCTCGTTGAGCTTGCCTTCCTTGAGCCAGAGATAGGGCAGTGGATCGATCTCGGCTAGAGCCTGCACTTCGCCCTTATCGACGGCAAGCGCGAGCAGATTGGCTGGGTATTGGCGCCACTCTATCTCTTGGGTCGGATCGATGCCCTTTTTGGCGAGGAAGATCAAAAAGAAGTTCTTCGCTGGGCTCGCCTGATCGCTGATCCCGATAGCCTTGCCGCGCAGGGACTCCAGGCTGTCAATATTCGCAGCCTTGGAGCCGAGGAGCCGGATGCAGCCGCCGTGCACACCCGCGGTGATCCGAACGTCGAAACCTTGCTCCAGCGGTTTGAGCCAGCGCAGGGCCAACCCCAAACCGGCATCCGCCTTGCCAGTCGCGATCGCCTCTAACAACTGGTCGGTCGAACCGCCGAAATTGACGAAATCGACATCGAGGTTGTGCTTGGCGAAGATACCCCGTTCCTTCGCGACCGGCGCAGCAACCGTGCAGGCCGCGTTCGCGTTCCAGGCGAGTTTAAGCTGCCGGGGTGGGCCCAGCAGCTCTTCGGTGTTCGCCGCGGTGCGGCAAATAGGCAGCTCGGCAGAAATATAAGACAGCGATCCAGGCCCGGATGTCGTCAATGCACGAGCCGCTCCGAACATCCCAAACGGCGCCGCGGCGCCGAGGGTGCCCACTAAGGTGAGCACCGAGCGGCGGGAGAAGGCGCCCCGCTTCGCTTCGGGTAGACCTTTCGTTAAGTTGTTGCCAATTTTGTGCTTTTCCATGATGTCGCTCCCTCGCGTGGGTGGAACAAATCCATTGGAACCGGGTGCACTTTCGCGGAGGCTTGGCTCGCCCCTCTTTCGGCATCATCCGAGCCGATCTGCCTCACAAGTGTGAAATAGTTCACATTGGCGAAAAAAACTGGAAGGGTGTAGGTACGCGCCGATTAAAGGCACTTGTCAATCGCGTTGCCGACCTAATCGCGGCCGCATCTGTCGCATTGGTCGCGATCGGCGCGGGTAGATGATCGATATCTCCGTCGTGCGCGTGCACCAGCATGGAGCCTGCGTTGCCCAAAATGAGCGACGTGCCGCGAACCGCACGAAAACCACAGATCAGCAGGACAAGGCTGAACTTCAGCAGTGGCCCTAACGCTAAGTCCAGCATGGCTCCAGGATAATCGGCTTATCGCAGTAGAACGGAAGCTACTGGCTTTGCGCTTTTGCCCATATCGGCTTCCCGCTTCGCTTGCTTGATCACGGGAATGCCCTCAATGTTGCGCCGGGGCCATCCTTACAAGGAGGTCGCATGATCACCGCCGTTGTACGATACAAACTGCCGCCGCAGATCGACTATGCCGCGTGCCGCGAGCACTTTCACAAGATCGCACCCGACTTTCGCAAGGTGACGGGGCTGATCAGCAAACACTTCATCTGGACCGAAAGCGGCTGGGCGGGCGGCGTGTACCAGTGGAATCGCATCGAGGACGCCAAGGCGTTCTACACCGGGCCGTGGCTCGAGGGCATCATCCAGCGCTACGGCATGAAGCCACAGATCGATTTCTATGAGGTCTTTGCGGTGACCGACAACACGTGCGGAAGGGTTGAGCTGTTCAAGGAGACCGCTGCCTCCAAATGACTCTGAGAAGATCTCGCTCATCTGCCGCGCTTGGGGCGTAGAGGTGGCGGTTGCACTAGAGGATCGCACGCGGTGTTCCTCGCGCCGTCGTAGGCAGCGACTCTACGCCGTGACCGAATGCGCCGATCACTTCCTTTGGCCCCGAGCCGTCCCACGTCTTGATGCTTCAGGCGTCGGCTGTCAGACGGACACCGGAAGTGGCAATGCGAGGACTAGTTTGACCCATTGCAGAGCTCGTCACTCCATCCAATGCAGATCTCGTCATTCCATCCAATTTCAGCATTTCGTGGGGTCCACAGTTGACGCCTTTGGAGTATTTGCTCGCCCGCTAGCTTGAGAAGATAGACCGGTGTTGTGGGAGACTTGGTTGTCTGTATCAACGAGATCGCGATTGTCCGCCCTGGTCTGCGGCCAATTCGCCGGTTCTGACGGTTGGGTCAGGCATCTTGTTGTGTCTACCGCCTCGCGTTCGATTGCGCATGGAACAGCTTGATCAACCCGATTTGGAAAAGCCCCAGTTCCGGACCGCGGAAACTGGGGCCTAGTCTCTCGATAGACCGGCAAGGGGATCGCCGGCGAAACTAATTGTAATCTCCCCGTCGAGGCCACACATTCACGATCGGGTGTGGTAGATCACGAATGATCGCGGTGTTCGGGGCCGAATAGGGAGGCAGCACTCGGTTGCTCGCCGAGCGAGGGACTACTTCGGTGTTTGCAGCACAACACCATAGCGCTTGTATGTCCGATCTATCGTGCCGTCGGCTCGCAACCGCTCCAGAGCTGCATCGATGGCTTCGCGCAGATTGTCATCGGGGCGCACCATGCCGACGGCAACATTCCAGTTGAGGTCCGCCTCGCTCTCGTCGCGATCCAGGATGCGGACTGCCCTGCTCGGATTGGTTAGGTTGAAATAGCTCGCTGCGGTTGGCGTGACGGCAGCAGCATCAATCTCATGGTTGGACAGGGCGTCGAGGCTGTCGCTCTCGAAGCCAAAAGTCGAAGTGGGGACGTTCCGTTGACTGATGATCATGGCCGCGACGGATCCGACCTGGACTCCCACCTTGGTGTGGTCGTTGAGACTTTTGAAGGACGTGAGCGTGCTCGAGGACGGCACGGCCAGAGCGACTCCCGTCCGATAGTAAGGTTTTGAAATTCTCAACCTGGTTTCGCCTTGCGCCTCGCGATCGGCAATGACGTCCAAAACGATGTCACAGTCGGCACTACGCATCTGATACTGCGTGATGATCCAGTCGAGTCTCAGGGAGACGCCAAGCTGACCTGCCAGCGCCTGACCCAATTCGACCTGAAAGCCGGGGGGATCACCGGCTTTGCTCGCGAAAGGAAGCGAGTTGGGATGGGCACATAGCCCGAGCACGCCGGCGGAGCGGATGGCGTCCAGGGATCGCGCCTGCGCAGGGCCCGACAATCCAATGACGGCACCGACCATGAGCGGGAGAATTGTCTTCATTCCGTCCTCGTGTGGATGGATCGGGTCTGGCGGATCAGCCCTCGCGCGGCTTCAGGGCCCTGATGTATTTGATAATCTGGTCGATCTGCGCATCACTGAAGGCTGCGCCGAATGCAGGCATTGCGCCAGACTTGCCATTCTTGATGCGGTCGCGAATAAAATCGTCGTCGCGCGGCGAATTCATCAGCTGCGGCCCCCTACCGGCTGCGCGACCGCCATCGGAGTGACAAAAACCGCAGGTCCCTGCGAACAACTGCTCGACATCGAATCCGTTGTCCGGCGCAGGGGTGGCCGGCTGCGCCTGAACCAGCGCGGTACCGACAAACGAAGCGGCCAGCACCGCCGAAAGCAGTGCGGCGATTTTCCTCGCGTGCAATTTCAATTGCCCAGCTCCATTGCTGAAATCCGGTCGGCCACTGCAATGCACGGGGAGCAAGCTTGCGCGTGCTCCCCGACAGATCATTTGCGACGGCCCTATTTCAGGCTGTAGACAATGAGCGCGCCATCATCACGCGGCATGCTCTTGTAAACGCCACCGAAGGTCGGCGCATAATCATCCGACGCCATGCCGCCAAAGCCCGCGGTCACCGCGATATACTGCTTGCCGCCGGCGGAGTAGCTGATGATTCCGCCCTGATGGCCGGTTCCGTCAGAGTGATTCCACAGCTCGGTTCCGGTTTCGGCATCGTAGGCATGAATGGTGCCACGGGAGTCAGGCACAAACACCAGATTGCCAGCGGTCGACAGGACGCTCGCGAGCGGCGGCTCGGGGAAGCGGACCTCCCACTTCTTTGCCCCGGTCACCGGGTCGCGCGCGTCGAGATGACCATAAATCTCCCCGCCCGGCGGAGGCGCAATCTTGAAGTCGGCTCCAATATTGAGCTGTACTTGCGGGGCGGTCACCGGTGTGGTCTTCATGACGTCGAGGGTCATGCACCATTCCTGGCCGAGCTTGTAGTAGAGGCCGGTCCTCGGATTGTAGGAGCCGGAATTGAAGCTGACGCCGCCCGAGATGTGCGGGCAGAGCGCCTCGTCTACCTTTCCGGCCTTGAAGTCACGCCGTCCGATCAGTTCGCCGGTTTTGGGATCGATGTTCTTGACGAAATTGCTGTTCTCGGTAATTCGCCAGACATTCTTCAAACCGAGGCTGCGATCATAGACGAAGATGTAGCCGCTCTTGTTCGGATGCACCACGAATTTCTGACCGTCGCGATCGAGCATGACGAATTCCCCGACCGCACTGTCGAAGTCCCAGGCGTCGTGGGGCAACTCCTGATGAAAGAATTTCAGCTTGCCCGTGTCGATATCGAGACCGAGGACGGAACTCGTGTAGAGGTTGTCGCCCGGACGAGCGCCTTGAGTTTTGTAATCGCTACCCGACCAATCGTAGAGCGGCGCCGGGTTCGCCGTCCCCCAAAGAACCGTGTTGGTCTCAGGGTCGTAAGTGCCGGGCATCCAGCCGCCGCCTCCGCCCGTGCGCCAGGAATCACTTCCCCAGGTCTTCATGGCTTCGTCAGTGCCGGCAACCGTCAAAAATTCCCATTTCTTTTGGCCCGTGGCGGCATCGACAGCAAATATGGGACCGCGACCCGGCCACTCGCCACCCTGAGCGCCGATGATCACCGTGCCCTTCGCATACAGCGGAGCTCCGGTGAAGCCGACCGTGAGTTTCTGCGAGTCGATCAGCTTGGTGTCCCAAGCGACTTTTCCGGTCTTCATATCGAGCCCGATGAGCCGGCCGTCCATCGTGCCGACAAAGACCTTGCCCTCACCAATCGCTGCGCCGCGATTGTAGGGGGAGTGAGTCTGGCGGGCGATCAGCGCCTCATCGAGTTCTGGAAAATAGGACCAGATCACCTCGCCTGTTGCGCCGTTGAGCGCAAAAACCCGACTGTAAGAACCGGTGTAGTAGAGCACACCGTCTGCCACGAGAGGCATTGATTGCAGGCCACGGGTCGACCGTCCTGGAATGTGGATCCAGGCAATGCTCAGATTGGCAACGTTGTTCGCGTTGATCTGCGCGAGCGGGCTGTAGTGATAGGATTTGTACGAGCCGTGATAGGTCAGCCAGTCGTTCTGACCAGCGGCTTCGATCCGCGCCGTGTCCACGGCTTGCGCAAACGCCGGCGACGCTGCGAGCGCCGCAGCCATAACAGCAACAGGTAAACAAGAATAGCGCCACTGCGTCTTCATGGAGTTCCTCCCGATTTGCATTGGCCTCAGTCGGATGGCGGAGGCCGCCGCACGTTATTTTCGTTGAATACAGACGAACGCTGTCGGCCAGGACTTTGGTAGAGTTCAGCACGCGGCGGTTCTTCGCCATCGCATGACCTGTCAAAATTTCCTCGCTGCACGGATCGCCCAGGAGCTACGTTCACCGGATTAGCTGCTGCTGCACTCCGGCCGTCCTCGTAGAGTACGCGGGATCGCATGTAGTGCAATGATGGAATGCGCGCGCAATATGACTTCGGAACGTCAATCCTGCTTACCAAGATCGACGATTTGCCTGCAACTGAACTGTCGCCGTCAAGAAAACCCCCGTGAAGCGGGGGAGTATCACTGTCGCGACCTTCTCACTGGCGCGGCCGCATATGCATTAGCAGTCCGGCATGCCTGGTGGACGGGAGGAGGCATTGGCGTTGGCACTGGTACCCGAAGAGGGAGCGGGAGAAGTGCCAGAGCTTGGCCCGGGCGATGTTGTTGACCCGACAGTCGTATTTCCAGATGGTCCAGTTGCGGTGGCGCCACTGACGTCCCGAACCACCTTGTTGCTCACGTCCCAACATTGCTTCATGTCATGACCACTCGCTCCACCCGTCGAAGTTCCTTGTGCGTTTGCGAATGCACCGACGCCCAGCAATGCGCCGCTGATTGCCATTGTGAGATAAATCTTTCTCATGAATGGATCTCCTTCTTGAGAGCCGGCTGAATGCCGACGTCTGTCAATGCTGACGCGCTAGTCAACGTTCCTCCATGTGCAAACCAGGAAGGTCTCGCGCCTTCGGGGTTGAATATGCGATGGGTCGTTCGGTCCGTCGGTGAAGCCGGTGTCAATGACATACAGTTTCTTCTCGTCGGGCGAGACGGTGATGCCGTTCGGCTCCACGAACTCATCGATGACAACTATGGCGCCGCCCCGCACCCGGTTCAGGTCGCTCGCGAGGCTTCCCGATCCAACAGGACGCGCTTGCGGTCCACGCCCCAGGCATATCCGGAGGTCGATCCGTCGTTGCGGATCACGCGGTGGCACGGAATGGCGACCGCGATCTTGTTCGCCGCACAAGCGCCGGCGACGGCGCGCACCGCATTCGGAGCCCCGATCCGCTGCGCGAGTTCGGCATAGCCGACGGTCGTGCCGAGAGGGATGTCCTGAAGCGCCTGCCAGACCCGCTGCTGAAACGCAGTGCCGCGAATGTCGAGCGGCAGGTCGAGACCGATCTCCGGCGCTTCCACGCAGCCGACCACGCGCGCGACCATCGCCTCGTAGTCCCGGTCGGCGCCGATCAGACGCGCCTTGGGGAAACGATCCTGAAGATCGTGGACGAGCTCCTCCGCATCATCCCCGAGAAGAATTGCGACAACGCCCTTCCTGCTCGATGCGACCAGGATCGGGCCGAGATAGCTTTGACCGACCGCGAATCTGATCTCCTCGTTCGCCCCGCCGGCGCGATATTGCGATGGCGTCATGCCGAGCATCCCGGTCGACTTTTCGTAGAAGCGCCCGCTCGAATTGAAGCCGGCGTCGTACATCGCCTCGGTGACGGAATGGCAGGACGCCAGACCTTCGCGAACTTTTCTGGCACGGAATTCGGCGGCATAGTTCTTCGGCGTCAGCCCGGTGGCGGCCTTGAAGATTCGATGGAAATAGCCGGGGCTCAAGCCGGCGGCCCCGGCCAGCTCCTCCAGCGACGGCTCCTCCTCGCTCGTCTCGATGATGCGGCAAGCCTTGGCGACCAGCGTGTTATTCCCGGCCTCGACCGAGGGCCCATCCGGATTGCAACGCCTGCAGGGTCGAAATCCGGTCGCCCTCGCACTCGCCAGGCTGTCGTGAAGCTGGACGTTCTTCGGGTTCGCCGCGCGCGAGGGACAGGACGGCCGGCAATAGACGCCCGTGGTCGATACCGAATACCAGAACAGGCCATCGGCAGCCTTGTCGCGCACGAGGACGCGGGCCCATCGCGGATCATCCGCGACTGGCAGGGGCATTTGCTTGGGGAATTGAAGGGTCGCTGTGGTCATAGGCGCAAGTCTCCACGAACCCGCAGACGCCGCCACCCGATTTCCGACCGCACAGTCTGGTCCTCAAAAGCAGACGAGGCCCGCACAAAGTGCGAGCCTCGTTCAACGGCATCGGATGTGCCGATGGCACGAATGCGATCAGGCCGCCGCCTTGAGCAACCCGAGCTGGGTCAGCGCGGTGACGCCGTCATCGAGACCGATCTCCTCGACAATCTTGCCGTCGATGACCTTGAGCACCGTGGTGCCCGTGAAGCGCATCTTGCGGCCGGTCGCCGCCGGCAAGCCGCCGATCAGAAAATCGCTGAACGCCGGGCCGGTGTGAGTGCCGCCGCCTTCCCATTGACCGACCACATAGTCGCCCTCGGCGATCAGGTCCGCGGTGCCCCAGAAGTTGAGATCGGGAAACGCGGCGCGGAAGTCGGTCATGAATGCCTTGATATCTTCGCGGCCGCGACGCGGTTCATGCAGCGAATATTTGAGCAGCATGTCGGGAGCGGCGATCTCGTCGATGACGCCAAGATTGAAGGTCTTGCCCCAGAATTCGGTGAACCAACGACCAACGACGGCCTTGTTCTCATCTTGCTTGCTCATCGAAAAACACCTTTCATTTGCAGGAATCGTGGATCGACTGGCGATCGCTGCAATGTCTAGGCGTCGTCCCCGCGCATCGAACTCCGGTTCTTGCCCTGAAACTGGAAAATGCCCGAAAGCCCGTCGCAGGACCTCCGCGCATGTTGGCACCGTTGCGCCGCGAGTCCAGCACGTCGCCTACTGTGGGCTTGGATCACGCCGCGGATCTAGTGTGAGGGATTGCAGTTTAGCTCTTTGATCCTCCCGGCGGCGTCAAACGCAAAACGCGCGCTCATGACACCAGTCGTGGTGATGTACGAGATAATGGTTCCGTCGTTGTGCGAGGGATTGAGATCGTCCAACTTGCTTGCCGGATGCTCTCGGAGGCGATCGATCCAATAGGCGCGAAGCGCCTCGCGGCTGGTAATCGTTTTGATGCCGCCGCAGCCGCAGCCACAGTGGACCACGGCATCTTCGGCATACATCTCCAAGATCGCCTCGATATCGCCCGCGCGGTAGGCGTCGAGCCAGTCAATCGCGACCGCCATCGGGTCAAATGACATATTTTCTCACCTAAATGCCCTCAAAGCTCGCGGTTCCAGATCGGGGAACTCCGCTAAGCCTCTTTCTTCATTTGATTAATTGTATTTTAATAACTCGCCCGGCCTCGGCCATATGCCAAAGTCCATAGGTGGCCGGGCCGAGGCAGGGTCCATGTTAGACGTGTCTGCGAAGCATGGGATATTCGAGCGCAACCAGCTTGTGATCGTAGATCGACAACCGATCGTTCTACAGGGGCTGAAATCGATACTCGGAGCACAGCAGGACTTCGACATCGTCGCATCATGCCGCGATGGAACAAGCTGCCTCGAAGCCATCCGGAATTTGACACCCGACGTCGCGCTTATTGCCGACACCCTGCCAGACCTGACGGTAACCGAGATCCTGGCGATTGCGAAAGCTGAGACTCTTCGCACGCGCCTGGTGTTCTTTACCGAGTCGGAATCCAACCCCGATCTAACCGCAGCGATTGCTGCTGGCGCCTGCAGCGCAATTTCGAAGTACGCCTCCGCCGACACCATGCTGCAACGACTGCGGCTGTTGACGAACGGCAATGCGTCGCCCGAGCATTTCGCTCTCTCGCCAACCGGCAAGGAAGCTGACGGCGCCGGCACAATTGAAACGAAGCTGGAGCTATTGACGGAGCGGGAACGTCAAATCGTGCGACTGGTGTCAGAAGGATTGTCGAACAAGCAGATCGCGCGCCAGCTGAACGTTTCACCAGGGACAGTCAAAGTACACCTGTACAATATATTTCATAAGCTTGAGATCACCAACAGGACTGTGCTCGCGACCCTCGCGTTGCTAAGACATCCCTCCGGCTTCGGCACACTCGCGCTCGCCTTTCTGGTCATCGCCATTGCGGACGAACTCAAGGCGTCGGAAGCGAACGACATATTTCCGGATGACATCAGCATCGGTCACGCGGAAGAGCACGCCGAGTATGAGCCCTGGAAAAAAGCCATTCTCCGGCACCTCATCGTCTGGGAATCCGACGAAACGCTTCCGCTCGACCAGAGAGACTTTCTGGCCAAGGCGAGCCAAATCCCGACCGCGGCGGCGGCACTGGAAGCGCTGCGCGCAGCTGAGCAATCTGCAGGCTCAAAATCTTGGAAGAACCACGGTCCTGTTGGATCGAGCACGCCCAATCTTCCTGCGGCTCTCCTGCGAGCAACCGGTGACACACAGATTGGAGGCGAACCGACCGTCGACCATCAACTCCCGCGGCTTACTTCCAATCCGTCGATTCATGGAGGGTATGGCACCTTCGCCTCTCTCGCCGGTGCGTTGATCTACGCGCTGCACGATCCCCATCTCGCCGTGCAGTCGCATGACCCGGACAAAGCCTCGATCGACAGCTTCGTCGTCGCCGGAGAGAATGCGACCATAAAACTGGCCGCGATCACTCATGCCGACGCCAACCATGTAGACAACCCAGCCCCGGGTTTCCCTTCGCACGATTTTCGCCCGCCTTCCGGGGATGTGACCACCGGAAACGAAAGCGTCGCTGATGCTCGCAGCCAAAGCAGCCAAATGAGTCATGGCGCCGAGGGTGACGCACTCCAAATACCTGTTCGCTTCGTGGACGCCGGTCACGATGCCGGTGTTGGCGGATCTAGCCGCGATCAGTTGTTGGGCGGCAAAGATGATAAAAACGTAGTTCATCGCTCCCCGACCGATTCCAATACCTCTTCCCACTCTGCCTTCGATTTCGCATCCGGGTCGAGCAGGATCAATCTTGCGGCTTTCGGCGCGCTTGCCTGGCTGCATATGACAGCAGCAAGCAAGTCGATACCGCCACATACCCTCGCCTGGATCTACAACTCCGCGAGCAATGAAACGATCGTCTATGTGAATCCGACCGATCATGTTCTTGATATCGGAGATCACGGTCTGCTGGAAATCCATCTGCAGGGAGATGTATCGGTCGCGGAGGCGGAGTTCGTCGACCACCGCGAAGGCGCAGCTGTCGCCATCACCTTGGAGAAGCTCGAACAAGCGCTGACCTCAGCGAGCGCAATCGATGAGGCTGTTCTGAGTAAGGACAATGTCCATGCCAGCATCGAGGCGCGCGAGAGCACGCTCGGGACGGCTGGAGCTTGGACCATTCTGGCCGACGGCGGCTCGAGGTTCCAGTTCGGGCAGACTCGGAGCGGCTTGGGAGCGTCGACGAAGTTCACAACCTCCACTGGCGAGTCGGCGGATGCAACGGGAGACAGCGATGGAGCGTCTGCCGTATCGGCTCACGTCTCATCAATCGAGCCTGCGCGTAGCGAAACGGCGACGGCAGTCGAAAATGGCACATTGAAGAATGGTCCGATCAATGCGGACACCGGCGTTTCGTCGCCTGGGCCGAAGGAAATCGTCCAACCGAGCGTCGCAACGGCCGCCAGCACGGACCACGGCAACTCGCAGCACGCTTCGGAGCCAGGATCTGAAAAGGCGGCAGCCACGGAATCGACCGAAGCAGACTCCAAACCGGGCAATGGCGTCGGCAATGGCGCCGAGCATCACGCTGCGGCTTCGGAAACCCCGCGCGGGTCAGCGAAGAAGGCAGACTCAAGTGGAGTCGAACGCGGCAACTCGGGGCACGCAAACCCTGCAAACGCGCCGGACGCAGCCGAGAACGTCGAATCGAGCGTCGCAACGGCCGACAGCAAGGGCCACGGCAACTCGCAGCACGCTTCGGAACCAAGGTCTGAAAAGGCGGCCGCCACGGAATCGACTGAAGCTGACTCCAAACCGGGCAACGGCGTCGGCCATGGCGCCGAGCATCACGCTGCGGCTTCAGAAGCTCCGCGAGGGTCAGCGAAGAAGGCAGAATCAAGTGGAGTGGAACACGGCAAATCCGGGCACTCAAACTCTGCAAACGCGCCGGACGCAGCCGAGAACGATCCGAGCGTCGCAACGGCCGCCAGCGTGAACCACGGCAACTCGCAGCACGCTTCGGAGCCAAAGTCTGCAAAGGCGGCAGCGACCGAATCGACTGAAGCTGGCTCCAAACCGGGCAATGGCATCGGCCATGGCGCCGAGCATCACGCTGCGGCTTCCGAGACTGCACGAGGAGCAGCGAAGACGGGAGAGCCAGGCGGAGCCGAACACGGCAAATCCGGGCATTCAACCGCCGCAAACGCACCGGGCGCGGCCGAGATCGCAACGGCCGCCAGCGCGGACCACGGCAACTCGCAGCACATTTCGGAGCCAGGGTCTGCAAAGGCTGCAGCCACGGAGTCGACTGAAGCCGGCGTCAAGCCGGGCAACGGTGTCGGCAATACCGCGGAGCATCACGCTGCGGCTTCGGACACTGCGGAGGCGGCATCGAAGACGGGAGAGCCAGGCGGAGCCGAACACGGCAAATCCGGGCATTCAACCGCCGCAAACGCACCGGACCCAGCCGAGATCGATCCGGGCGTCGCAACGGCCGCCGGCGCGAGCCACGGCAACTCGCAGCACGCTTCGGAGCCAGGGTCTGCAAAGGCGGCAGCCACGGAGTCGACTGAAGTTGGCGTCAAACCGGACAACAGTGTCGGCAATACCGCGGAGCATCACGCTCCAGCTTCGGATGCTGCGGAGGTGGCAGGGGCAGTGAAGATGGCAGAACCGGTCGCCGTGGAACACGGCAACTCGGGGCACGATTTACACTCAGCCTCAGCAAACGCACCGCAAGCAGCCGAGATCATAGAGCCGAGCGTCGCAACCGGCGGTAACGCCGAACGCGGTAACTCGCAGCACGCTGCGCAATCTGCAGCAATCGCATCGGAAGACGCACAGCCGGCCAAAGCTGCGTTCGAGACCGGCGGCGCAGATCAAGAACCGGTATTCCGCTTCGATAACGGCACAACTCCTTCTCCTCTCGTTGCGGTTGTCGAGCTTAAGGAACTTAATGATGCGCTCGCTCCGCACGTTGCGCTCGGCCAGGGAGAGGACCTCGGGATGATCCTCAAAATGGGCCCTGATGCCTTGGACGAACACGCGGCCAACCACGGCAATGGTGGTCCGCATCACGCCACTGTACCTGCGCCTCATGATCTTCTGATTTGAAGCGTTGCATCGTCATTGACTGAAAATGGGCAGGAGCGCGATAGCGAGGACCCGATGTTGAGCAGGCTGCCGCCCACGCACGTTAGCCGCCATGTAGGACCTCTCCGCGTCCGCAGCACCGCGACTTCAGCTTCTGGGCAAAGTGGACATCCCGTCTACGTCCAGCCCCGACCGATAAGCTTGCGCTGTTGACCTGCTGCCGCCGCAATCGCACCTATCGGGGACGCGGACCGCGGTCCGGATAAGCCGGCCGTTGCGCATAAGGGTTCACCAAGCACATGGCGGAGAGGCCCGCAGCGGCCGCCTTGCACTCTTCCCACGAACTATATTGGCACGAAATGGAGTTGGAACCGCCCCACTCCCACTTCTGAAGGCAAACCGGAAAATTGCCGGCGAACCGCTGAGCTACGGCAGGAGCGGGCGCAGACATGGCGATCCAGACGATCAGCAGAAAAGGAAGCGCGCGCATCGTGTAACTCCGAGGATTTGCGGATCCTGCTTCCAGGGCGCTGCGGATATAGAGATTCCGGCATTCCGGGCATCGCAACAATACTAGGCCGCGCTCGCGAAGCAAAGGCAATGCGGAGAGGATACTGCGCGCGGAAAACGGCGATGCCTCAAAATTGAAAAGGCGTGACCGACACGACGAGCTTGGCGTCTGTCGATGTCTACACGGAAAAACTCGATCTCCTTCGAGCCTCAGTCGCAGGTCGCTTCAACTTCCGATGCCGCCGACCAGTCGCGGACGGTTTGCGCGCGGGTTCTCGGCCGCCACGGCGCGCAGCCATGCGCGAAAACTGACGATCTCGGGGCAATCCGCCGTGCCCTCGGGCGCGATCAGCCAATCGCCCGGGCCGGATCCCTCATTGACCCGATCGCAGCGATAGCCCGGATGGTGGCCGAGACCGCGGGCGATCAGCAGGTCGACCTTGCCCTCGACCAGCTCGTGCAGGCCGGCGGGCTGCAGCACGCGCAAGCCGATCTCCGCATGCGCGCTGCGAAACGCCGCCAGATCGAGGCGACGCAAATCGAAGCTGGCATGCACGCCCAGTTGCAGCAGCACTGCACCGGCCGGCTTCAATTGCGAGGTCGCCTCCGCGAGGCGGCGAAAGCCATCGGAGACCCCGGGCAGATAGGCCTGGCCTGCCGCGGTCAGGATCAGCTGCTTGTGCAGCCGCTCGAACAGCTGGACGCCGAGGCGCGCCTCCAGCGCTTTCACCTGCTGCCCGACGGCTGCGGGCGTCACGTGCAACTCGTGCGCAGCCAGCTTGAAGCTGAGATGGCGCGCGGCGGCCTCGAAAGCGCGGAGCGCGTTGAGCGGCGGAAGGGTGTAGGTCATCGCGCAGCAGTTTGACACCGATGGACCGCGGCCTTGCAATAGATTTTCTTGCGCTGAACCGCAGCAAAGATGCTTTGCGCCGCGGCGATGTCGCCGGATACGGTCAGCCCGCAATCCGGAGACACGCCATGCCCGCAGCTCACATCGTCAGCCACAATCCCACAACGGTTCACGCTCCCGCCGGCGGCTACTGCCTGGGACTCGAAGTGACGCAACATCGCCGGCTGCTATTCATCAGCGGCCAGGTGCCTGAGGCCTCCGACGGCAGCGTGCCCCAAGGTTTCGAGGCACAGTGCGAGCAGGCATGGCGTAACGTCATGGAAGTGCTCACCGCCGCCGGCCTTGGCGTCGCGCATCTGGTCAAGGTCACTACGTTCCTGACTGACCGGACTCAAGTCGCGACCAATCGCACCATTCGTCGCAAGATGCTCGGAGAGCATCAGCCGGCACTGACGGTCATGATCGCCGAGACGGTCGACAGCAAATGGCTGCTGGAGATCGAGGCGATCGCCGCAGAATGAAACTGGCTTCGCCGACTTTGCAACAAGCCAACTTTCAGGTGTCCCATGGCTGAGACCATCCATCCCTTCTACGAGCAGCATCGCGGTGCCATGGAGGCGGCGATGCGTCATCGACTCGACCTTGCCGAGGCGATGTTACGCGAGCGCGCGCATCTCACCGACATCGACGGGATCAGGCGGGAGGTGATGGACGAATTCGCCATCGTGCTCACCCAGATGCCCTATGTCGGCGGTGCCGCGAGCCGCATGAGCGATGTCTTCATGCGTCTCACCGGTTTCATGGCAACCAGCCGTGTGCTCCAGCGGCACGGCGTGCCGCTGCCTGACATCCGCGACATCGAGCGGGAGACCTATAAGGCGCAATTGCTCACCGCGCCTGAGGCAGAACGTCTCACCGCGGGAGATCAATTCATGTCGCCGGAGAACCAGACATTGCTGCGTGAGCAGGCTGCAAAGAGCGTCACGGAAAGCCATCAGGCAGAATTTCCGGAGGATTTCGTCTACGATTTCGTCGCGCCTGGTCCGGGTGACAGTTTTGAATTCGGCATCAACTACCACGCATGCGGCTTCTGCAAATTCGCGGGCCGCCATGGCGACAAGGACATTTTGCCGAATATTTGCGGGCTCGATTTCGACGCCTATGCCGCGCGCGGCATTCATCTGGAACGGACGCAAACGCTGGCCGGCGGCGCGAGCCACTGCAATTTCCGCTTCTCCCGGCTGCACCGTAACGATTGACTTCGCGGCATCAGGCCTCGCGTTCGCGAGGCGGTCTAACGCCCGCCACACCGGCAGTTCTCGTAATCCACGGGATCATGGCTGTTGAAAATCGTCACGCGCTCGCCGTGGCCGAGCTTCAGCTCGCGCAACCGGGCCTGATTGGCGACACGGGCCGCGCGGTCCATGTCGACGCGGCGCTGGAAATAGCGGAGCACCAGCGGCGCGCGCGGTGAGGCGTCGAGCTGGGCGTGATGGAAATAGCTGTCGCCGGCGTGCAGCAGCCATTTGTCGCCGGAGCGGATCGCGATGCCGCAATGGCCGAGCGTGTGGCCGGCGAGCGGGATCATCAGGATGTCCCCTTCCCGGTCGCCGAGCGCACGGACGCCCTTGAAACCGAACCAATCCTCGCCGGCATCGCCGTAGAATTTCCAGCTCGGCCCATGGCTCCATTGTCCGGTGACATAGCGCCCCTCGGGCGGCGCGGGCTTGCGCAGCACCGCCATGTCGTATTCGGTGCGATGAACGTGGATCGCGGCATGGGGAAAATCGGGAATGCCGCCGGCGTGATCACGATCAAGATGCGTCAGCAGCACGTGGCGCACGTCGGCCGGCGAATAGCCGAGCGCCTTCACCTGCTGCACGGCGGTCTCCGCCGGATCGAGCTTTGGCGCGGTCTGCCGCAGCCACCGTTTCCCGAGCCGGTCGGGCGTGGCGATATCGCCAAGGCCGATGCCGGTGTCGACCAGGGCGAGGCCGTCATTGGTCTCGATCAGCAGGCAATGGCAGACCATGCGGGCGTGCTGGAACAGGCCGCCGGTGCCGTTCACCAGCCGCCGGCCCACGGGACACATCGTGCCGGTGTTGAGATGATGGATCTTCATGGATGAGGCCCGCCTGTTGTGAACACGGCGTTCTTGTCATTCTCCGATCCATAGGTAAAATATTGAATTCTGATAGTATCTCTAGGCCTGGACTATGGATATCCGCGAGCTCCGCTACTTCGCTGCCGTCTACCGTGAACGCAACCTCACGGCGGCCGCGCGCACCTGCTTCGTGTCGCAGCCGTCGATCTCGACTGCGATCACCAGTCTGGAGGCCGAGCTCGGCACCACGCTTTTCATCCGGCACAAGAAGGGCGTCGCACCCACCGCCTCGGCCGAGCAGTTTCACGCGCTGGCCCGCCGCATCATCGACGAGGCCGACGCCGCGCGCAGCCTGTTCCGCAAGCCCAGCACCCGGACCAATCTGACGCTCGGTCTGATGCGCACGCTCGACGTGCCCAGAACCATCGCGCTGCTGAAGCCGCTGACCGCGCGCAGTGACATCGCGCTGCGGCTCGTGGGCCACGACGAGCGCGCAGATGCAAGGATCATCTCGAAGAGCATGCTTGGGGATGACGAGCATTTCGTCCCGCTCTGGAGCGAGCGCTATGTCGCGGCGCTGCCGCCGTCGCATCCGCTGACGCTGAAGGAGCGGCTGCGCGCCGCCGACCTCGCCGACGCCCCGATGATCGACCGCTGCCATTGCGAGCAGAGCGAATTCTTCGGCCGCGCGGCGCAACGGCGTCCGTCCGCCGCGATCGCGCAATCGGAGGATTGGGCAATGGCGCTGGTCGCAGCCGGAATCGGCATCGCTATCGTGCCGGAGGGCGTGGCGAAGGGCCATCCGGACGTCGCGATCCGGGAGATCGAGGTGAAGATCAGGCGCGAGGTCGGGCTGGCCTATCGCGCGTCAGCGCCGCTGGTCGACGCATTGAAGGATTTTGTTGGAAAGCTCCAGGGACGGCGCGCAAAGTCGCAGCGCGCGCGAAATCCCCTCCTCAAGCGCAACAAATCCGAGCGCCGGCGCTAGCGCGCCGTCACTATCCGAGCAAGCCCTTCAGGCCGGCATAGATGGAGCCCATAGCCGTCGCGGCGACGCCGGCCAGCGGGCCGACGGTCTGCATCAAGTCCTGGATCAAACGGGCGCGGCGGCGAAGCTGCTCCTCACCAACATGCTGCCCGAGCAGGCGCGCCATCCTGAAGGCGAACGCATTGGGTTTCCCGCCCTGGCCCAGAACGCGCGGCAGCACCTGGAAGATGACGACTCCCAAGATGTTCCCGGACACGAAGGCGAGCAGGATGCTCGCGCCGTATTCGAACACCTCGCGCCATTCGACCCACACCGTCGGTAAGATCGGAACACCATCGTGGAGCCCGGTCACCGTCAGCATCGCCTGGATGCTGGCGCTGGCGAGCAGCAACGCCAGCACGAACGCCCCCAATGCCGAGACCCGATGCAGAGGATAGGCTGCGAACCCGAACAGCAGGGGGACGACGATCGACGCGATCCGGAGCGGGATTGGAGAGAGGTTGAAGGTGATGGTGATCAGACTATGCGTGATCGTCAGCAGGACGGCCGGAAGGACGACGTAGAGCAAGGCATGCGTCCCGAAATAGCGCAGCGGATTCCTGTACCGTTCGAGCCGGACATTGACCCGGTCGAGATCGCGCCTGAGCCGGTCCAACTCGGCAACGATATCCTCGATCTCGAGAAGCGTCGGCCGCACGACGCGCAAATCGCGCGAGCAGTGCTTGCACGCAATGGCTTCGTCCTTGATCGTCTCGGCACAGAACGGGCACTCCATCGTCAGCGCGACTTCCTGCGCCGCATGATGGCTTCGACCTCGTCTCTGGCCCGCGCCAGCTCATCGCGCAGCTGGTCCCGTTTGCGCAGGAGATTGTCACGCTCCGCAATCAGCGTCGCAGGCACCGCGACGTCTCGGGCACAGGATGCGCAAACCAGCGCGCTATCCGCGTTCTCGGCCTGGCAGTAAGGACACATCACTTGGGTGCGACCTTGAGGGTAAAAATGGCCGTGCCCGGCCGCCCATCGCTGTCCTTGATGTCGACCCGCACGGTGTAATCTCCCGGCGGCAATTCCGCATCCTGCATGTTGATCCCGTCAGCCCGCACGAACGGCTTGACCCGGGGCGTCAGATCGACGTTCGGCGTGCGGAGGAAGGTCACCTTGACCGAATCCGGATCGATCTTGGCGCCCCCGAACGACTCGAACCTCAATTGGAGCCGCATGGGCGAGGACACGGAATCACCGGTCGAGACGAACTCCACCTTCGGACCGCGTAGGATACCGCGCCTGTCGGCCGCGACCGCGCCCTTCGGTGGCGGCAGCTTGGCCTCTTCTTCGGTGATCAACTGTGTTGCCCGCGACGCTCCCGAAAACAGGAGACCTGCCGCAACGAGCCCCAGCAACAAAATCCGCGTCATCATCCGTTCAACCCCCACGTCAATCAGCGCACGCCGCCATCGCCGATGATCGTATACGGCGCCCAGAACAGCGGATGAGCATAGGCAAACTCGGTCTTGCCCTCGCTGTTCAGGTAACCGGGACCGTCGACCAGAGCGATCATCGCCTGCCGCAGCGCTTCGCTCCGCGACAATTTTGGATCGTCCGCCTGCCGCTTGAACAGATCGGTCACCAGCTGCCGGGCCGATTGCGAATGCACTGACCAGTTCGTCACGAGCAAGGCACGCGTTCCGGCGTAGAAGAACGCGCGGCCGAGGCCGGAGGCCGCCTCGGCTCCGGCGCCTGCACCGGCGCCGGTGTTGCAGGCGGACAGGATCACCCAGTCGGCGTCGAGCTTGAGGCCGAGAATTTCCTCCATGGTCAGGAGGCCGTCTCCACCGTCGCCCGTCACCGTTGGTGATGACAGTGCGAGTGCCGGCTGTGTCAGACCGTTGAGCTCGCCCGGGACAAGGCCGTGAGTGGCAAACGCGAGAATCTTGAAGCCGGAGAGGTTCATCGTCTTGACCGCGCTCTCGGTCGCGCTCTTGCCGAGGAACAGCACTTTCGAGGGATCAGCCTGCAGCGCCAGCGCGATCGACTTGAGTTCGTCGGCAGTGTCGGGAAGACGGGGCAAGAGGCCGAGTTCGGCGCTGTCGACGCCGTCGAGCTTCGGGCTGTTGCGACGCTTTAGCGGCATGCCGCGCGTGACGTTGCCACCGACATCGGCGACCTGCACCTTTTCGCCGGCGCCTTCCGCCTCGATCTCCTGGTCCTTGTTGAAATAGGGATCGCCAAATGCCACGAGATCCCCGCGGCCGGGCTTGCCAGGCGGCAATTGTCGCAGCGTGCGCAAGGCCGCGGCCGACGGCACCGTCGAGACGGCATGGGTTCGCGCAAGCCAGGGCACGTTGCGATAGCCGACGAAGAGCGGATCCTCGTCCGCGGCCACCTCGGCCGGCGCCGTCGGCAACAGCGACAGCGGCAGCAGGCCGAGCGCGCCGTTGGTGACCACGATCAAATTCTTCGCCGGCTTCCATCCACCTTCGACCGGCTTCAGCAACAGCTCGTAGAGCTCGTAGCCAAGCTTGAGATCGAACGGCGGAATGTCCGAGATCATCGCCGCCTGCGGCTCGAGCGCTTCCCGCAGTTTGCGGATCTTGGTCTCGATATTACCGATATTGGCCTTGACGGCGGCGAACGCGACCGGCCCAGACTTCGGCACGGCCCAGACGAAGCTGCCGTACTGACCGAAATAGAACGACAGCATGGCTTCGTTGTCGGCAAGCGTCGCACGGATCTCGGCAACGCTCGGCGGCTTCGGCGAGACGAGATCGGCATACGTCGGGAACTTCTGTTTGATCTCCTGGCGCGCCTTGTCGCGTTCGTTGCGCATGGACGCGATCAACGCCTGGATCTGCTGCACGCCCTTCTCGTCGCGCTCCGCCGAGGGAATGGCGAGGACGTTGGTGAGCGTGCCGAGCTGGGCGTTGACCTGCTTGGTGAGGTCCTGCTCCTTGCGCACGAGCTCGGCCAGCGCGGGATCCTTCGCCGCCGCACGCGCGCTGGAGGCAGCCAGCGCCTGTTGCACGGAGCGGCCGCGGACCGCATCGGCCAGACTGAACGTCTCCTCGCCGACGCCGCTGCCGGTACCTTCGGCCCGCGCGAGCAGCAGGAGGTAGCTCTCGACGATGGTCTGGAGCCGCTGGCTGCGCGCGGCTACGACGGTCGTGTTCTCGTCGTCGGCGTTCTCGTTTGCGTTGGCCATCATGATCGGAATGGCGGCCTTGAACTCGCGGATCGCGTCGGCATCGCGCTGCGCGCGCATCAATCCGATCGCCAGGGTGCCGCGCGCCGACGCCGCATCGAAATGGTTCTCGCCGACCCGCCCGATCTGCTTCTTGACCAGTTGTTCGGCGGCGGCGATGCCGGCGTCGAGCTGGCCGGAATTGTAGAGCGCGAAAATGCGCGCCGGATTGAGCTCGATGACCTGGCGGCGCTGCGGATCCCAATTGGCGACCGCCTTGTCGATCCGCGCAAACATGTCGTTGGCCTCGGCATTCTTGCGCTGCAGATTCAGGATGCCGGCGAGCTGCGACAGCAGCTGCACGGTCGACTGCGCGTCATCAGGCACGCCGACCGTCTTGTTGATCTCGAGCGAGACGCGGCCGAGCTGCTCGGCTTCGTTGTAACGTCCCTGGTCGACCAGGATTCCGGCCAATCCCATCACGAAACGCGGCGTCACCGGATTGTACTTGCCGGTGTCCTTCAGGCGCGACAACAGCGCCCGGCGCGCATCGACCTCGGCTTCGGCGAGCCTGCCCTGCCGCGCCTTCATGCGCGCCTGATTCAACACCATGCTGTCGACGACCTGGAGCAGGAGGGTCTCCGCAGGCGGGTTCTCCGATTCCAATACGGCCTTGTTACCAGCGCTTTTACGCAGCTCCGCCGTGCGATAGGCGGCTTCGGCTTCGGCAAACTGTCCCCGTGCCTCGAATATGAGGCCGCGGGTCATCTCGATTTCCCCCTCCCAGGTCTGGCCGAACTTTGCATAGGACGCTCGCCAGCCAGGAAGCCCACTGGTGCGCGACTCCTGAATCGCGGTCAGGCTGCGACGCAAATAGGCTTCCGCCTGCGCGACGTCACCCATCTGGATGAGAATCGATGCGACCGTGCGGTTTGCGTTGAACTGATATCCTTTCGCGCCGGGCACGTTGACCGACTGGCGCAACAGCTGTTGCTTGATTTCCAGTGCGCGCTTGGGATCGCCTGCGAGGGAGTATTGCACCGACTGCAGCTGCAACAATCGCCCCATCATGTTGGGGGTGACGGCCCCACGGCCCACTTCCACGGCCTTGTTGGCGTCGGCGACGGATTCGGTGAGACGCCCGAGCTGGGAACGCGCATTGGCGCGGTCGAAATAGAACTGGGCCAGATCCTCGCGCGATTCCTTCCCCGTGGGCGTCGCCTCCGCGTCCGCTTTGAGCTCCGCGATCAGCTTCTCGTTCGGCTTTTCGCTATCGAGGATCGCGGTGATGTCGGAGATGGTTCGTGGCGGGGCGACGAAATCCTTCGGCATGGCTGTGCCCGGAGCCAGCTTGGGCGCAGCTTCCTTGGGAAGCTCGACGGCGACGTTGGCGCGGCCGTTCGCGGCGTTGAGAGCGGCGAGCACGCAAGCGTGGACCTGCGGTTTAGCCTTGGCGCGGCAACCCTCGATATCGGCACCGGCCTTGCGGCCGCCCTGGGCCTGCATGCAGGCATGTACGATCGGCTTGCCGACCGTCATCCGGCAGTTCTCGAGCGCGGCCTCCTGGGTCAGCGCGGCAGCCGAGCCAGTCGATCCCAGGAAAACGGCGAGGGCCAGCAATTTTCGCGGCAGGTTGGCGTCCAGACGGCTCTTAAACGGACTCGCAGCGTTCAAGCTCATCATCTCGAAGGGCCTTGGGGTGAAATGACTTGAAAAACGGGACAATTCTATCCCTCTCGCTCGGGAGCACAATCACCAATCGGTGGGTGTCGAAATACCCAAGAGGGTTAACGGCGGCGAACAGCGGCTCCCGCGGCGCGCATTCCGGATGGGCTCGCGCAGGCTATTCGGCTCCTGACCGGGTCAAGCCAGGACTGCCGCGGCACCCAGGCTCGGCCGCGAATACTGACCGCGCGCCCCACGTCTTCGGGACACGATCCGCCGTCAGCCCTTCGAGACGACCGCGCGCCCATAGACGGGCTGCGAGGCAACCGGCGGATTGGTGGTCTGGGCGGCGAGCTCGCCGATCAGGCGATCGGCATCCGCAGCCATGCCGTCGGGCGCCTGGATCACCAGCCGCTCCAGCGCCCAGCGATAGGACGAGACACGCTGCTCGAGCGATAGCTGCACCCACTGGACGATCAGCGAGTTCTCCTGCATGCGTTCGACGGCGTCGGCCTTTTCCTGCGGCGACAGCGCCGAGACGCGCGCCATGCTGGCCTCGCGCTTCTTGTCGAGATCGATGACGCGGATGGCGCTGGCGAAGAACGGCTCGAAGCGGGTGATGTCGTTGCGCACGTCCTCGATCAGCTGCGCATAGCGCGAGGAATGCGAGCGATGCGGCTCGTCGATCAGCGTGCGGCCATACCTGGTGCGGTCGAACACGATCTTCTGCCGCCACGGCGACGGCAACGCCTTGTAGTCGCCGAACACACTCTTCCAGGCCGGCCGCGACAGCGGCGGCTCGATCATGGGATAGGCGAGATCGCGAAGCTGACGCTCTTCGTCGGTGAGCTGGAATTGCGACGGCTTCAGGCCGAGGCTGGAGGTCACCTCGGCGCCGAGCCAGCGATGCATGTCGTCGCTGCGCATGTCGGCGCGGGTGCGGCCGAAATCACCGCCGCTGCAGGCAGCGAGCGACGCGCCTACAGCTACGAGGAGGATGGCCGATACGATTGTGCGGATCTGGCGGATGGAGTCCGGCATTGCAAAAGCCGGAACTTAGCGGCGGCGACGACGGCGCCCCGGCGCTGTGCCCGCTTCCGGCCCATGATCGCCGCTGGTTTCGTCCGCATCGCGCTCGATCCGGATGACGGGAAGGATCAGAATCGTCCCCGTGTCCGCGCGCGGTGTGACGTCCCCCGACGAGCCCACCCGGCGACCGGCCGGAAATTCAATGATGGTCCCCATGTCAGCTCTCTCAATTGCCGCGCGACAAAATGCGCCCCTGCAACATTGGGGGTCATTAGGATCAGTTTATGGTTAACGGGGTGTAAACATGGCCTTTGAACCGTAGCCGCACGGGCCGGCCCAATCGTTCCGTTGCGGCACGGGAAGGGCTGAATTGAGCGGGTTTGCTTCACACCTCGTTTTCCTTAACGAGGCTTTAAACGGCCCCCTGATAGGCTGAGGCAACAGTTTCTCCCAAGTTGCGTACGCCTCCATGACCAAGTCGCTGTTTCCCGGATTCGACGGGCTGATGACACTCTCCCGCCGCGAGGGCGTCGATGTTCGTCCGACGCTGCTGCGGGTGCTGACCGACCTGTATGTCCAGGCGCCCACCCACAGCGACGACGAGCAGCGGCAATTCATCGAGCTCGCCACGCGGCTGATCGACCAGGTCGACGATGCAACGCGCGCTGCCGTCAAGGCGCGGCTCGCGATCTATCCGCAAACGCCGGTCCCGGTGCTGCAGAAACTCGGGCTGGTCGCGGCGCAAGAAGGCCGCCGGGTGCCGCTGGCGCGCGAAATCCCGCGTGCAGCAATCGCCCCCTCGCCTTCCCGCACGCCGACCGATGCCGAGCAGCGCATGGCCGCCAACATGGCGATGCAGCCGAAGGAAGCCGCCGAGATCCACGATATGTTCTTCGGCGCCGATGCGAGCCAGCGCGCGCTGATCCTGCACAATCTGGCGCAGACGCCGCTGAAGGCCGCGCCGCGGATTCCGACCGTCCGCGCCAAGCGCGCGATCCAGATCCTGGAGATGGCGGCGATCGCGGGTGATGTCGAGAACTTCACCTTCGAGCTCGGCGACAGCCTGATCCTGCCCTCGCGCGTCGCAGCCCAGATCGTCGACGATGCCGGCGGCGAGGCGCTCGCAATTGCCGCCCGCACGCTCGACATGCCGAGCCCGAACTTCCAGCGCATCTTGCTGTTCTTCAAGCCGGAGATCGGCAACTCGGTGGATGCGGTCTACCGGCTGTCGCGGCTCTATGATCGCCTCAGCGACCGCTCCGCGCTGGTGATGCTCGCCGCCTGGCGCGGCTCGACGCTTGCCGTCACGCGCGCGAAGTACCAGCCGTCGCTGCACGACAGCGACCGCCAGCGTGCGCGCGCAGGCGCGAGCCAGACGCGGCCAAGCGTGCAGCCCGGCTCGAGCCCGGCGGTGCGTACGGGCTCAGGCGGGTCGCCGGAGCGTTAAGTCTTCGCCAGTTCGAGGAAATGCCGCCCCGCGCGGTCCTCGGTCTCGACGATCCAGGCATCCGGATCGAAGCGGACTTCCTTGGTCAGGCGATCTTCCACCGCAGGCTCCGGCAGCGGCTGCGGCGCGGCCGGCACAAAGAAACGATCGACCGGGCGGCCGTTGTCATAAGAGGTCTGCGGCGCCGGCACGTAGAGCATTGCGTTGCCGTCGAGCAGCGACACTTTGACGAACACCGCACCCGCCTCCTCGGCGCCGCGACGGCGCACCGCGCCGAACACGCCCTCGGTCTGGCACCGGCGCAAGTAGGCAGAGACCCAGATATTCGATTTCAAACGCATGAGCGCACGATAGGCCAGTGCTGCAATCAGCACCAGCCTTCAGGCGTTCAGCTTGCAGGCTTGGCGCAACGACGACGCTTATTCGACGGGATGGCCGATCGCGGCGGCAAGTTCGCGCAACAGGCGGTCCGACACCTGGCCGGTGACGGGCATCTTGTGCTGGCGCTCGAACGTCTGGATTGCGGACTGGGTCTCGCCGCTCATCGTGCCCGTGATCTTCAAATTCCCATAGCCATATTCGGACAGCGCGCGCTGCACGCCGGCAAGGCGGCGCGCCGCCGGGCTCTGCTGCATCGGGATCGGCGCCGGCGGCCGCGCGACAGCCACCGCAGACGGTGCCGGCGTGGGTGTCGTGGCCTTGATCACCAGATTGGTCATGGGATCGCCGGCGCGCGGCGTCGAGGCCGTCGTCTCGGCGGGCTTCTCCGGCGCCTTCTCGGCCGGCTTCGGCTCGACGCGAAACTCGGTTGCTTTCGGCTCGAGCGGCGACGTATCGGCGCCGACGGGACGCGGACGCGGCATCGGATTGGACAGCGACACCGACGACGGCGCGGGAAGATTGATCACGGTGCCGAACATCGGCGCCGGGTGCCGGCCGGTCTGCAGGAACAGCGCGTTTGCAACGATGGCGCTGATGGCCGCGGCGGCGACCAGGCCGGCCAGCGTGTCCTTGGGGCTGTGCAAGAGCACACGCATCACCAGATTGCGCTCGGTCTCGACATCGACGACCGCGGCCTTAGCACCACCCTTGGCGCCACGGCGGCGCGGAGGAGCTTCGTCCTTTGCAGACTTTCTAGGCACTTTTCTTCACCAGAGCAGGTTGGTCCTGAGGTCGGTCTTGAAGTTCTTGACGCAGCACCGGCGTCAGCGTCGCGATCTTGCTTTCCGTCGGCTTCGCTTGCGGCGGCGTGTAGACCAGCGGCAGCTTGACCGTGACGGCGGTGCCCTCGCCGAGCTTGCTTTGTACCGTCAATTCGCCGAGATGCAACGCCACGAGGTTCTTCACGATCGAAAGGCCGAGGCCGGTGCCCTCGTGACGGCGCTCATAGGTCTTGCCGCATTGGAAGAACGGCGCACCGATACGCTTGAGATCGTCAGGCGCAATGCCGACGCCGGTGTCACTGATGCGCAGCGTGAGCTGCGAGGCCGATGCCGCCGCGGACACCGTGACCTGGCCGCCGCGCTCGGTGAACTTGACGGCGTTGGCGACGAGATTGAGCACGATCTGCTTGAAGGCGCGCGGATCGCCGGTCATGACAGGCAGATCCTGCGGCGCATCGGTGATGAGATCGATGCCGTTCTCGCGCGCCTTGAGCGCGAGCAGATTGCAGCAATGCATCAGCGAGGCGCGCGGCGCGAACGGCTCCGACGCAATCTCGAAATTGCCCGATTCCATCTTCGACATGTCGAGGATGCCGTTGACGACCGACAGCAGATGCTGGCCGGACGCGTGGATCAGCTCGGCATATTCCTTGCGCTGGCTGGCTGCCAGCATCAGGGTCTGCTCCTGCGCGATCATCTCGGAGAAGCCGATGATAGCGTTGAGCGGCGTGCGCAGCTCATGGCTCATGGTGGCGAGGAAACGCGTCTTGGCGGCGTCGGCGGCTTCCGCCGCGCTGCGGGCCTGATCGAGCGCCTGCTCGGACAGCTTGCGATCGGTGACGTCGCGCATCACGGCGACGACCTCGAGCTCGGCAGTGACGTCGCGGCGCTGATCCTGGTCGCACGGCCGGCAGCGCATCTCGACCCAGATGAAGTCGATCTGGCCCCGTTCGGAACCGGTGGGCTCGCGCCGCAATCGGAATTCGACGCTGCGAACGTCGCCGCGCGCGGCATCGGAGAGCGCGGTGAGATAGGCGGGGCGATCGGCGACATGGACGCGATCGAACAGGCCATGGCCAAGCAATTGCGCGACCGGCATGCCGAGCATGGCTTCCGCGGCCTGCGAGATGAACTGCACCGCGCCATTGCGCTGATGCCGCGAGATCACGTCGCTCATGTTGCGCGCCAGGAGGCGATAGCGCTCCTCCTCGCGCGAGAGCAACGCGACGCTGGTGCGCGCGAGCGACTCGGCGCCGAAGGCGAGGCCCGCGGCATAGAGCGTTGCGGAGGCGACGCCAAACGCCGTCATCGCGCCGCGCTCGGGTGCGCTGAGGTCACCGGCCGGCAGCCAGCCAAGCTGGCTGGCCAGGATCAACAGGCCCGCGCAGGACAGCGCGAGCAGCGAGGCAAAAGCCGCGACGCGGCGCGAGGCCGACAGCGCGGCTTCCAAGGGAATCACGACCAGCCAGATCGCGGCGAATGATTCGATACCGCCGGTCGTGGCGGCGATCGCCATGATCAGGCCGGCGAGTGCCAGCGACGACAGCACATGGGCGCCTTCGTAGCGGCCGGTGCGCGACAGGAACCAGGACAACAGGATCGGCGCGATCAGCCAGGCGAAGGCCGCGACCTCGATCGCGCTCGGCGCGCCACGCAGGACGAGATAAACGGGAAATGCGGCAAAGGCGGCCAGGCTTCCGAGAAGCCGCGGCGCCATGAAAGCCCGATGGCGCGCACGCATCAGCGCATCGTAACGCGCGGAGGGATGCAGCAGCGCATCGAGACAATCGCGGATGATACTCAAAACTGTCACGGGTCTCGCGCTTCGGCTCAATCGTCGTTGAAGACGTGCCGGAACGCCTCCTTGTCGTTGAGCCAACGTGTCAGAGCGACCTTAAACGAGTGCTAAGGCGGTCCGGCCCGCGGCGCGCCACCGCGTCATCGCGGAGATTTTTAGGCGATTTGGCGATGTCATCATCGGGGATGGTGAACACAGGGTTTCGCCGCGCCGTTCATGGTTTCGAATTGGTGGACGCGCGGGGCCAGGAGCACCACGGGCACCCGCATCAATCGAAAATTTACGACACCATGATCTGCGAAGATTCTTGCGCAAATTCTCTACGAATTAAGCGGAAGGCAATCACTTGCGATTTATCGAGAGTTGCTAGGTCCGGCGTCGCGCGGAGATCGCCCGCGGCGGGATCTAACATACAGGTCGCAAGATGCGCTTTCTGCTCCGCATCACATTCTGGCTCGGGCTGGTGCTGGTGCTCCTGCCGCGGGACAAGACGCCCGAATCGGACAAGCTGCCGCAGATCGGCGCTGCCGACGCGGTACAGGCTGCGACCGCGGCCGTCTCCGACATGAGCCAGTTCTGCAAGCGTCAGCCGGCGGCCTGCGAGGTCGGCGGACAGGCCGCAACCATCATTGGCCAGCGGGCACAGGACGGCGCGAAGAAGATCTACCAGATCATCAACGACAAGAAAGAGCAGCTCGAGAAGAACGACAAGACCGACAAGACCGACAAGAAAGCGCCCGACCACACCGGCTCGATCGCGATCGCCGGTGAAGGCGACGCCGCCGCGACCGAAGCGCCGCGCGACACGCTGACCCAGGACGACCTCGCGCTGGAATGGCGCGGACTGGAGATGGCGAATTAAGGCCCAAATCCTATCGATTTCGGCAGCCGCCGTCCCTATATTAGCCTGAACGGGAACACGGGCCATCATGACGACGATCGACGACATCAGGGACAATTTCGAGCTGCTCGAAGACTGGGACGACCGCTACCGGTACGTCATCGAGCTCGGCCGCACCCTGGAACCGATGCCCGAGGAAGAACATTCGGCCGAGAACAAGGTGCAGGGCTGCGTCAGCCAGGTCTGGCTCCGGAAGCTGGTCGATCGCGGCCATGGCGCGCCGATCCTGAAATATCGCGGCGACAGCGACGCGCATATCGTGCGCGGGCTGGTCGCGATCGTGCTCGCGCTCTATTCCGGCCGCACGCCGCAGGAGATCATCGAGACCGACGCGATCTCCGTGTTCAACGAGTTCGGCTTCCGCGACCATCTGACGCCGCAGCGCTCCAACGGCCTGCGCTCGATGGTCGAGCGCATCAAGACCGACGCGAAAGAGGCGCTCGCGGAAGCGTCGTGAGATGTTCTCGTAGGGCGGGCACGGCGCAAGGGCGCCTTTGCCCACCTACGAAATCCTACGAAACTGGGCGCGCCTCTACTTCCGCTTCCGCTGCTGCTGTCCCAAGCCCATCTTCTTCGCCAGTTGCGAACGCGCCACCGCGTAGTTCGGCGCGACCATGGGATAGTCGGCCGGCAGGCCCCATTTCTCGCGATATTGCTCGGGCGTCATGCTGTACTGGGTGCGCAGATGGCGCTTCAGCGACTTGAAGCGCTTGCCGTCTTCCAGGCACACCAGATAGTCCGGCGCGATCGACTTCTTCAGCGAGACCGCGGGCTTTGCCGGTTCGAGCGGCGCCTCGACGCGGCCCGACGACACCCGCGTCAACGCGCCGTGCACCTGGCTGATCAGGTTCGGAATCTCGGCGGCCGGCGTCGGGTTGTTGCTGAGATAGGCCGACACGATGCTCGCCGTCAGCTCGATGAAATTCTTCGCCCCGGCATCCGACATGGGCTCGACCTCTCTCCTATCCGATTGCGTCGCGGTGCATTGGCGGCGGTGAAGTATTCACTGTCAACAATACGTTTGGCTGAAATACGACGACTGGAAAATATCAACCGATTACTGATCTCGCGGCAACAATTGCGAGGCTTTACTTGACCCTAGCGAAGCTTCAGCCGCGCTGGTCGAGATGGGCGCGCAGTTCGTCGATCGAAGCGAAGCGCATCATGCCCTCCGGCATCTGCGCCTCGATCGAGCCGTCGGAATAGAGCGAATAGGCCATGCCGTCGACGATGCCGGATTTGAGCACCGTCACCGGCGATTGTTCTGCCGGCGGCGGCTCGGGTACCGGTGGAGGTGCGGCAGGCTGAGGTGTAACAGGCTCGAAGGTCGACGCCGGCCGTGGCGGCGGCGGGCGACGCGCCGCGGGCGGCTCCGGCGGGCGCGCGCGGTCCGGCTTCGGCCAGGCATCGTCGAAGTTCGCCGGCGGAGCTTCAAACGCGGCATGCTCGGGCTCGGCATGTGCTTGCGGCGGCGCGCCCTCCACAGCCTTCGCCTCGGCGCGCTCGCGCTCCTTGCGCGAGCTCGAGGCGAACATCAGGTTGCGCCGGCGCGGCGCCTCCGGCGCGGCGGCCGGGGGCTGAGGCGGTTCCGGCTCGGCCGGTGCCTCGGCCCGCGGGCGCTCGCGTGCGGGCGCTTCGGCCTGCCATGGCGGCGCGGCCGGCGATGGCTGCGGATCGGCCCGCATCGCCGGAGCCGGCTCCAGCGCAGCCGCGCCAGGCGCAGCGAGGCCCGGGGGCAGCACCGGCCTCACGCGAACCTCCGACGCTGCGGCCGTCCCGGCCAGCCGGCGGGCGATGCCTTGCAACTCGAGCAGCACGACGTAGAGGCCGACCAGTAACATTCCGGAGCAGACGCCAATCGTTCCGCTCGTTATGAGCGTGCTGCCGAGGCTGAAATCCCTGATCGAATAGCCAAAAGCGACCGCAAGGAGGCCCGCCACCACGGCGAAAATCCCTGCAATCAACAATGCCACGCTCATCGAACACACCCCCGGTCGCGCATCCGCGCGCGACACCCGCTGCTACGCCACGATACCGTCATACTGCGTTCCTCGCCAACGACCAATTGCCCGCGCTGTTCCTAAGGGGAAGGATATCAGGGACTTATTCACATTCCCTTCAGCATCGGTCCGCTAGCTCTCATGTACTCCGAATTTCTGGAAATTGCTGCGTCGCATCAGGAATTTAGCCATAATGCCCAATTACTTGGTAATGGAACTGCGCTATAGGGATTCCGGGGAACAGGCCCGCGCGCGCCAGCAGGGCCAAGAGGGGATTCCGGGTCACCAATAGCCATGACATCCATCACGACTTCGGCAATCGACACGCCTCTCGGGCGCTCGGTTGAACGGACTTGCGACGATCTCGCCATGCTGGTGCTGGCTGCCGTCGCTGTCATCGCAGGCCTGACCTTCCGCGACTACGGGCTCGGCTGGGACGACTACACCCACGCCGAATATGCCGACCTGCTGCTGCGCATGTTCGGTTCCGGCTTCAGGGACACCGCGGCGCTGTCCTTCGCCAACCTCTATATGTATGGCGGCGGCTTCGACATGGTCGCAGCCCTCCTGCACAAGATTCTCCCGCTCGAGCTGTTCGAGACGCGACGCCTGGTCGGCGCGGTCGTCGGCGTGATCGGGCTTGCGGTGACGTGGCGGCTCGGCCGGCGCGTCGGCGGACCGCTTGCTGGCCTTGGCGCGCTGCTGCTGCTGGCGCTCTGCCCGATCTTCTACGGCCACATGTTCATGAACCCGAAGGATGCGCCTTTCGCGGTGGCGATGATCATCCTGATGCTCGGCTTGGTGCGGCTTGCCGAGGAATATCCCAAACTCTCGCCGCGCACGATCCTGATCGTCGGCCTTGGCGCCGGCCTCTCGCTCGGCACCCGCATTCTCGGCGGCCTTTCGCTGGTCTACGCCATGATCGGCTTCCTTCCGCTGTTCCTGGAGGAGTTGCGCACCGAAGGCGCGCGCGAGGCGATCCGCCGTTTCGCCCATGTCGTCTACGTGCTGCTGCCCGGCCTCGCGTTCGGCTATCTCGTGATGGGCCTGATCTGGCCGTGGTCGATCATGGAGCCCGGCAATCCTTTCGAGGCTCTGACCTATTTCTCGCACTTCTTCGAGAAGCCCTGGAAGGAGATGTTCGACGGCGCGATCGTGTCCGTTCCCGACATGCCCTGGTCGTATCTGCCGACGCTGTTCGCGCTGCAGCTGCCCGAAGTGATGCTGGTGCTGATGGCGGGCGCCGTGTTCAGCACCTTCGCGATGCTGCCGCGTCGCGAGGTTCCGGCGCGCCGCAAGACCATCCTGCTGATGCTGACGCTGGCGGCCACCCTGCCGCTCGCGATCGCGATGGTGAAGCGTCCTGCGCTCTATAACGGTATCCGCCACTTCGTCTTCGTGATCCCACCGATGGCGGTGCTCGGCGGCGTTGCCTTCGCCTGGACCATGGAGCGCCTGCGCGCCAGCCACCGCGCCTGGCAGCCGCCCGTGCTCGCCGTGTTCTGCTTCGGCCTGGCGCTGCCGCTTGCCGAGATGGTCCGGCTGCATCCCTATCAATACACCCACTTCAACCACATCGCCGGCACGGTGCGCGCCGCCGACGACCGCTTCATGCTGGACTATTGGGGCCTCGCGCTGAAGCAAGCCTCCGACGAACTGCGCGAGCAGCTCGTCGAGCGCCAGGAAGTGCCGCCGCGCAATCGCAAATGGAAGGTCGCGGTGTGCGGTCCGCAGCGCCCGGCCCAGGTCGCGCTCGGCCCCGACTTCACCATCGGCTGGGATTCCAATGCGGCCGATTTCGCCATGACGCTCGGCGAATTCTACTGCAAGGGCCTGACCGCGCCGGTGATGGTCGAGATCAAGCGCGACGACGTGGTGTTCGCGCGCGTCTATGACATCCGCGGCCGCAGCATTTCCAGCCTGCTGTCGATCCCGGCGCCGTAAAATTCTTCTCCTGAGCCGTCGGCTTCCGCCTTCGCTCTTCGAGCTACGGCGGACCAGCATGCGGACGACGCTGAACTGCCGCGCTTGACGCGCCTTGCTGCCCGCCGTTTGCGAGGCTAGGCTCCCTCTCCGCAACAACGAGGTTCGGAGAGATTTGCCATGTCACCAGCGGAAGCGCGCCTGAAGGAAGTGCCGTCGAACATGACGGAGGTGGAGTGGCAGCAACGGGTCAATCTCGCCGCCTGCTATCGTCTCGTCTCGCTGTACGGCTGGGACGATCTGGTCGACACCCACATCTCCGCGCGCGTGCCCGGCCCCGACCATCACTTCCTGATCAACCCCTACGGGCTGATGTTCGACGAGATCACGGCCTCGAGCCTGGTCAAGGTGGATTTGCACGGCAACCAGCTCAGCGAGAGCGAATACAGCATCAACCCGGCCGGCTTCACTATCCATTCGGCGATCCACGAGGTGCGCGAGGACGCGATCTGCGTGCTGCATCTCCACACGCTGGACGGCACCGCGGTGTCGAGCAGCGCCGAAGGCCTGCTGCCGCTGAACCAGACCGCCCAGCTCGTCACCCACGACCTCGCCTATCACGACTATGAAGGCATCGCGCTCGATCACGACGAGCGGCCGCGGCTGCAGAAGGACCTCGGCGACCACAACCACATGCTGCTGCGCAACCACGGCACGCTGACCGTCGGCCGCTCGGTCGCTTCCGCCTTCGAGCGCATGTACCATCTCGAGCGCGCCTGCTCAATGCAGGTGCGCACCCGCGCGCTGGGCACGCCGGTCTATCCGGTCGAGGAGATCGCGATCGAGAAGAACACCGAGCTGCTCGCCAACCGCGACCGCGCCGAGCTGCGTGCGACGAACCTGGTGTGGCCGCCGCTGCTGCGCAAGCTCGACCGCGAGCTCCCGGGCTACCGCTCTTGAAATTTGCGGGATTTCGTGTAGGGTAGACCTCAACGACCTCTGCACGTTTTGGAATGAAACGCCGCCCAATTCCGGGCGGCGTTTTTATTTTCGGCCCCGCCGTCATTGCGAGGAGCCCGCGACAAAATTGCGTAGCAATTTTGCGCTGGCGCGACGAAGATTCCATGGGGAGTGGATAGCGACCAGATCTGAGGCCAGACTGAGGTTGCTAAATCCATTCAACCTGGAGACGACGATGTTGCTCGATCATCCTTCCGACGGACCGGCCGCTATCCGCACGCAGTTTGGCGCAATTTTTGTGTCATTGGAACTGAGCCGCTCGACATGGCTGGTGACCTCGCTGTCGCCCGGCAAGGGCGAGAAGATGTCCAGACACAGCGTGGAGGCCGGTGATATTGCGGCGCTCTTGAAGCTGTTTGCAGAGCTGAAGCAGAAGGCCCTGGCCCGAACGGGGGAGAACTATCCGATCATCACCATCCAGGAGGCTGGACTGGATGGGTTCTGGCTTCACCGCGCTTTGCAGCAGGAGGGCATTGAAAGCCACGTGGTCGATCCGGCCTCGATCGCGACGCCGCGCCGGCGCCGGCGGGCCAAGACGGACAGGCTCGATGGCGAGACGCTGCTGCGGTCGCTTCTGGCCTACAAGCGCGGCGAGCCGCGGGTCTGCGCGATGGTGGTTGCTCCTTCACCGGAGGACGAGGATCGCCGCCGACTTTGCCGCGAGCGGCGGACATTGATCGCGGAGCGGATCGAGCACGTCAACCGGATCAAGGGGCTGCTGTTTGCACAAGGGATATCCGGCTATGTGCCGCTGCGGCGCGACCGCAAGGCACGGCTCGAGGCCTTGCGCACCGGGGACGGGCGCCCGTTGCCGCAGCATTTGAAGGCGCAGGTCGGCCGCGAGCTCGCCCGGCTCGAACTGCTGCTCGAGCAGATCGCGGCGGTGGAGCGCGAGCAAGAGGCGCTACTGACGGCGAGCAAGCCAACCGGCGAGAAGGCTGCATCGGACCCGGTCACCATGCTGCTCGGCCTGAAGAGCCTGGGCCCGAACTTCGCTGCCGTTCTCTGGACGGAAGCCTTCTGGCGCCAGTTTGCCAACCGCCGCCAGGTCGCCTCCTATGCGGGGCTTGCGGCCACGCCATGGCGCAGCGGCGGTATCGAGCGCGAGCAGGGCGTGTCGAAGGCCGGCAATCCGCGGCTGAGAACCACGATGATCCAGCTCGCCTGGTTGTGGATACGCCACCAGCCCCAATCGGCTCTGACCCAATGGTTCAAGGCCAACAGCCAGCGCGGCCGCAAGCGCGCGATCGTGGCGTTGGCGCGCAAGCTGCTGGTTGCCTTGTGGAAGTATGTCACCCAGGGCGTCGTGATCGAGGGGGCCGTGATGAAGCCTGCCGCCTGAGCCCTCTTCACCACCTCAAAACCAATCTGCCGAGGTCCGATCGAACCTCGGCCGATCCGGGTGGACGAACCGATGGATTGCATGGCTTCAAACGCCGCAACGAAGAATGGCCTCGTCCTCTCGAGCCTGCCCGCCGCAAGCGGAATGTTGGTGCTGTCGCTATCACGCGACGACCGAATGTGAGTTTGATCTGGCAAGCAAAACCAGATTGTCAAAACTGGCTCGAACCTGAGATCGCCTGACGACAAGGAGTTATCCGCCCGACCACCAAAGCCTGATGGCGTGCTCGCTCAAGTCAAGGTCAAGCCGCTTCGCGGCGGCCCTACGGGCCGACCTTGACTCGATCTGCGCGCGCCATCCGAAGGGCCCCATGGTCGGGACGAAGAGCTGGCTGCAATCGAACAAAAAGCTGAACTACCACCTTGACACACCAAATCCCCATGTGAGCAATCCAGACTGCGCCCGCTGAGGGATTCTGGATTGCTTCGCTTCGCTCGCAATGACGAGGATAGAGTTTTCGTGCCCCTACTTCACTTCCGCCAGCGCCGCGAGGATCCGCGCCCAGGAGCGGATGCCCTTCTGGAAGCTGCGCAGATCGTACTTCTCGTTCGGCGAGTGGATGTTGTCGTCGTCCAGGCCAAAGCCGACGAGCAGCGAATCCAGCCCAAGCGCGCGCTTGAAATCGGCGACGATCGGGATCGAGGCGCCGGAGCCCATCAGCACGGTCTCCTTGCCCCATTCCTCGGTCAGCGCTTGCCTCGCCGCCGCAAGCGGCTTCATGTTCCAGTCGAGCGCAACGGCGGGTGCGGCGGAATGGTCGCCGAACTCGACCTTGCAGTCGCCGGGAATCCGGGCAGTCACGTAGTCGCGGAAGGCCTTGCGGATCTTCTGGGGATCCTGCCCCTGGACCAGCCGGAACGAGACTTTGGCCGAGGCATGCGACGGGATCACCGTCTTGGAGCCCTCGCCGATATAGCCGCCCCAGATGCCGTTGACGTCGCAGGTCGGACGCGTGGAGGCCTGCTCGACCATCAACCGCCCCTTCTCGCCAGCCGGGATCGACAGACCGACCGGCTTGAGAAACGATTCCGGCGTGAAGTTGAGCTTCTTCCACTGCTCCAGGATCTCCGGCGGCGTGTCCTTCACGCCGTCATAGAAGCCGGGAATGGTGATGCGGTTGTCGTCGTCGAACAGTCCGCCGAGAATCCTGGTCAGCAACCGGATCGGATTCATCGCCGTGCCGCCGAACACGCCGGAATGCAAGTCGCGGCTGGCGGCGGTGATCTTCACCTCTTCATAGAGCAGGCCGCGCAGCGCGGTGGTGATCGCCGGCGTTTCCGGGTCCCACATGCCGGTGTCGCAGACCAGCACGTAGTCGGCTTTGAACTCGTCCTTGTTGGCCTCGACGAACGGCACGAAATTCTTCGAGCCGACCTCCTCCTCGCCTTCGATCAGGAAGGTGACGTCGATCGGCAGCGAGCCCGTGACTTTCTTCCAGGCGCGGCAGGCCTCGACGAAGGTCATCACCTGGCCCTTGTCGTCCTCGGCGCCGCGCGCCACGATGATCTTGCGGCCGTCGGCATGATCGGCGACGGCGGGCTCGAACGGCGGACGGTGCCAGAGCTCGAGCGGATCGACCGGCTGCACGTCGTAATGGCCGTAGAAGATTACATGCGGCCGTCCGCCCGCTTTCACCTTGCCGACGACGGCGGGATGGCCGGCGGTCGGACGCACCTCAGTGGCGACGCCGAGGCTCGCGATGTCCTTGGCCAGATGCTCGGCCGCCGCCTTACAATCCGCGGCATAGGCGGGATCTGCGGAAATCGACTTGATCCGCAACAGCGAGAACAGGCGCTCGAGGCTGTTATCGAAGTCCTTGTCGATGTGGTCGAGCACGGATTGAAGCTGCGCATTGGCCATGGCCGGATGTCCCACTTTTCAAGTCTCAAGATGGTTGTGGTTTTAGCCCCGCCGCGGCGTCGGAGCTAGCCACAACCGGCGGATGCCGGATGTGCCAGGCGAGCGTAACGGCGAGGAGCGCCGTGGCGACGAGGTTGTTGCCCCAGGCCTGGATGGTCTTGGGGAACAGTGGCAGCGACAGCAGCATGAGGATGCCGGCCGCGCCAAGCGCGAGCCAGGTTCCCAGCCGCACATTCGGCCGCACATCGAAGGCCGCCCGATGCATCAGCACCGTCATCGGCAGGAACAGCCACATGAAGTAATATTGTCGCGCCAGTGGCGACGCGACCGTCATCAGGCAGAACAGGATGGCGAGCTCCTCGGCATCCGAGCGCGCCGTTCGCCGCCGCTGTGACGGCATGACCGCGACGAAGCCGAGCCCGAGCAACGCCGATACCGCGATCACGATCCAGTTCGCCGTCTTGTAGTCGACGTCGATGACATTCATCGTCTGCACCGGCTTGCTGGGATCCTCCAGATTGTAGTTGATCGGCCGGACCAGCCGGTGCGTCACCGCGATGATGGACTGGTTGACCCACGACCAGTTCTGCTCGTCGCGCTGGCCAAAACCCTTTTCCGAGCTTGAGCCGATCATGCCCTGGTACCAGGTGTTGAGCTCGGCGGCGTTACGCTCGAAGCCACGGATCGGCGCCGGCACGATGTAGAGCAGGACGCCGATGAAGGCGATCATGCTGGCGACTGCCGCCCATTGCCTCCGCCAAACCAGATAAGGCAGCACCGCGATCGGAAACACCTTGATGGCGGTGGCAAGCGCGAACATGAAGCCTGCGAACCAGGACCGCCGATGCTGCAGGCTCCAGAAGCCGTAGAGCATCATCGCCAACAGAACGAGGTTCGGCTGACCGAGATCGAACATGTCGAACACGAAGGTCACGGTGGCGACCGCCGGCAGCGCTTCGAGCCACGGGCCGGGCTGGCGGTCCGAGCCGGTCATGGCATTGGAGAGAATGCTCGTGTACCACCACGCCACCCCATTCAGGATCGACAGCACGATGTAGAGCGGGATCTTGCCGAACCAGCTCGGGATCGCCAGCAGGATTGCCGGCAGCGGCGGATAGATGAACTCGAACGGGTGATCCATTTCGCTGGGATAGAGCGGGCCGCCATGCAGCACCTGCTGCCCGGCCCAGTACCACAGCGCGTAATCCTTGGTCTTGCCACGGCCGAAAATCTCCGGCCCGAGGACATCGGCCGTGAGGATAAGGCAGCAGAACAGGAAGAGCAGATCGAGCGGCGCGCGCAGCGACAAGGTCCTGAGCGCGCCTGGTTTGTCTGATGAGTTCGATGAGGTCACATTATGTCCAACCGGAAACACATAGCAGGTAGCAGACGGACCGGCACTTGGAGAGCCCCCCTCACCCGAATTTGTACCTGAAAATGCCGCTTCCCGGCCAAGGGAGCGGCGCTGCGGACACCGGCCCGCAACCGGGCGTTCTGCCTACCTTCGCAGCAATCCGCCGAGCGCGCCGCGGACGAGCGCGCGGCCGACCGAGCCGCCGAGTTGGCCGCCGATCGATTTGCCGAGATCGGCCACGACGCCGCCGACCACCTTGCCGGTGACCGTGCGCGTGACGTCGCGCGCGATGCGTTGTCCCGTCGTCAGCCGGTTACGTCCGGTGTTGGTGCCGAAGATGGTGCCGACGATCGAGCCGATCTGGCCGAGGATGCCGCCACCGCCTCCACCCGCCTGGCCATCGGCCGGCGCCGCGGTGCCGGCGATGCGCTTCTGCAGAATTTCATAGGCGGATTCGGAATCGATCGCAGTGTCGTATTTGCCCTTGACCGGGCTCGCATCCATGATCGCCTTGCGCTCCTCCGGGCTGATCGGCCCGATGCGGGCCGATGGCGGGCGGATCAGCACCCGCTCGACCATCGCCGGCGTGCCATTGCCTTCGAGGAACGACACCAGCGCCTCGCCCTTGCCGAGCTCCATGATCACCTTGGCGGTGTCGAGCTTCGGGTTGGGCCGGAAGGTCTGGGCCGCGGCGGCGACCGCCTTCTGGTCGCGCGGGGTGAAGGCGCGCAATGCATGCTGCACCCGGTTGCCCATTTGCCCGAGCACGCGGTCGGGCACGTCGATGGGGTTTTGCGTGACGAAATAGATGCCGACGCCCTTGGAGCGGATCAGGCGGACCACCTGCTCGATCTTGTCCATCAGCGCCTTCGGGGCGTCGTTGAACAACAGATGCGCCTCGTCGAAGAAGAACACCAGCTTGGGCTTGGGAAGGTCGCCGGCCTCGGGCAATTCCTCGAACAGCTCCGACAGCATCCACAGCAGGAATGTCGCGTAAAGCCGCGGGCTCTGCATCAGCTTGTCGGCGACGAGGATGTTGACCATGCCGCGGCCGTCGCGATCGGTCTTCATGAAGTCCTTCAAGGTCAGCGCCGGCTCACCGAAGAATTTTGTGGCGCCCTGGTTCTCCAGCACCAGCAGCTGGCGCTGGATGGTGCCGATGGTGGCTTTGGTGACGTTGCCGAAGCCCTGCGCCGCCTTCCGGATCGGCGCGAGCGGATCCTCGTCCGCATCCGGCCCCTTCTTGCCGCTGTCGGGCACAATGGCATCCAGCAACGCCCGCAGATCCTTCATGTCGATCAAGACGAGGCCGTTGTCGTCGGCGACGCGGAAGGCGACGTTGAGCACGCCCTCCTGCACGTCGTTGAGATCGAGCATGCGCGCCAGCAGCAGCGGCCCCATCTCGGTGATGGTGGCCCGCACCGGATGGCCCTGCTCGCCGAACACATCCCAGAACACCGTCGAGAACTGGTCGGGCTGGAACGTCATTCCCATCTCGGTGGCGCGCTTGACGATGAAGTCCTTTGCCTCCCCGACCTCGGAGATACCGGAGAGGTCGCCCTTGATGTCGGCGGCGAACACCGGAACACCGGCGCGCGCAAATCCTTCCGCCATCACCTGCAGCGTGACCGTCTTGCCCGTTCCGGTCGCGCCGGTGACGAGGCCATGGCGATTGGCGAGCGCCAGCGTCAGCCAGGCCTGCTCGTCTCCCTTGCCGACGAAGATCTTGTCGTCGGTATCGCCGAGCTTATTGTCCTGCGCCGTCATCACTCTCTCTATCGTTAGTTTCGCGTATTGAAACTCGAGCCCGCCTGTTCCGCAGTTTAGCGCATGTCGCGAGCCGATTGAAACCGTTCAAGGCGGCATTGACATGCGACATTGTCGGAAATGACGCGCGCGGCATGCGCCAAAAGTCGGAGCGATACCATTCGCACCGCGGCAATTTTTCACGGATTTCTTCTTTGATCTTGCATCGCTGCAACACTTTGCGCACCATCGAGACTGAATTGGACGTTGCGTGCGTTCATCGCTTGTATTTCACATCGCACCGGATCAAGATCATTCCTCGAAAATAATCTCCGGCATGTGAACCGGCTGAGGGGCAGGCCCATATGGACGAGCTGATCGGACGGCTGGCAGCAAACGCCAGCATAGATAGTGCTGTGGCTGAAAAGACCGTCGGCATCATCCTGAATTTCCTCCGCAGCGAAGGTCCTTCCGACATCGTGCAGGCCCTGATCGACCAGATCCCTGGTGCAGAAGGGGCGATCGAAGCGTCCAAGAGCGGCGGTGGACTGTCGCGGCTGATGGGCGGCGGCCTGATGGCCGTCGGCACCCGCCTGATGGGCCTGGGGCTTGGCATGTCCGATATCCAGACCATTGCCCGTGAACTTTTTCGCTTCGGTCGAGACAAAATCGGAGCGGATCAGATGGGCAAGATCATCGCAGGCACGCCGGGCCTCAGCCAGTTCGCCTGAGCGACGCATTTCATATTGAGCATCATGACATATTCGATCTCCGAGATTGAGGGCCTGCCGGCCTTTGCCGCCAACAAGTTGAAGGCGCAGGGAATCCGCACCACCGACGCGCTGCTGGAAGCCGCGAGCACCGCCAAGGGCCGCAAGGCGCTCTCGGCCCGGACCGGCATCAGCGAGCAACTGTTGCTGGAGTGGGCCAACGTCTCCGACTACATGCGCATTCCCGGCATGGGCCGGGCCAAGGTCGGACTGGTCCGCGCCGCCGGCGTCACCACGGTGCGCGAGCTCTCTTATCGGAATCCGGCAAGATTGGCGCAGAGCATGCGCGAGGCGAACGATCGGAAAAAGCTCGTCCGCATCCTTCCTTCCGAGAAGTCGGTCGGCGACATCATCGCCAAGGCCAAGAAGCTGTCGCCGAAGATTACGTATTAGGGCGGCTCTCTCGGCAGCCTGTTGCGGTCTTGCGAGCCCAACGCCAGGTCTCGTGTCCCGGACGCGCTGCAACGCCCTTAGCGTTGCTGCGCAGAGCCGGGACCCATTCCATGCAAACAGTTCGGCAAGATGGGCCCCGGCTCAGCAGCGCACCGCTGAAGAAGCGCTGCGCTGCGTCCGGGGCACGAGTACCCGTAGCCCGGACGCGCCGGAATAACGGCCTCCATCCCATCTTGACTCCCCCTCCCCGACCGCGCAAAGCCACGCGCATGAATGCCTCGCCCTCCCCATCCGTCCCGCCGGCCGGCTCGGCCGGGCTAGATGTGCTGCGGACGCTCGTGGGCCGGCCTCTGCCGGCGGTGATGGGCGTGCTCAACGTGACGCCCGACTCCTTTTCCGATGGCGGCGACTTCATCGCGCCGGACCAGGCGCTGGCACGGGCGCGGGCGATGATCGAGGCCGGCGTCGACATCATCGATATCGGCGCCGAATCCACCCGGCCCTACAAGGGCGCCCAGCCGGTGACAGTGGCGGACGAGCTGGCCCGGCTGAGGCCGGTGCTATCAGGCATCGTCGCGCTCGGGCTCCCCGTCTCGATCGACAGCATGAAGGCGGAGGTTGTGGCCTTCGCGCTCGACCAGGGGGTGGCCATCGCCAACGACGTCTGGGGATTGCAGCGCGACGCCGATATGGCGCCGCTGGTCGCCGCAAGAGGCGTCCCCGTCATCGTCATGCACAACCGCGACAGCGTCGATTCCGCCATCGACATCGTCGCGGACATGAAAGCATTCTTCCTGCGCTCGCTCGACATCGCCGCCAAGGCCGGCATCGCACGCGACAAGATCGTGCTGGATCCCGGCATCGGCTTCGGCAAGACCGCCGAGCAGAGCATGATCGCGCTGGCGCGGCTGCGCGAGCTCGACATGTTCGGCCTGCCGGTGCTGGTCGGCGCCTCGCGCAAGCGTTTCATCGCCTCGGTCTCGCCGTCGGACCCGAAGGAGCGGCTCGCCGGCTCGATCGCCGCGCATCTGATCGCCGTGCAGAAGGGCGCGAAAATGATCCGGACCCATGACGTCGCCGAGACCTTGCAGGCCCTGCGGGTCGCCAACGCAATCGAGAGCAAGCAATGACCGATACGATCTTCGTGACCGGCCTGTCGATCCATGCACGCCATGGCGTGATGGATCACGAAACCGAAGTCGGGCAGCGCTTCGTCATCGACCTCGAGCTCTACACCGATTTGTCGGAGCCGTCGCGCAGCGATCGCCTCGCCGATACCGTCTCCTATGCCGACGTGGTGGCGACCACGACGGCCGCGTTCAAGAACACCAATTACAAGCTGCTGGAACGCGCGGCGGGTGCAGTCGCCGACGCGATCCTGTCGCACTTTCCGCGCATCCGTGCCGTGAAGATCACCGTGCACAAGCCGCATGCGCCGATCGCCGCGATCTTCGACGACGTCGGCATCATGCTGACCCGCTCGCGGCATCCCTGACATGGCGAGCGTGCTGATCGCACTCGGCGGCAATGTCGGCGATGTCCGCGCGACATTCCGCAAGGCGATCGCCCATATCTGCGGCATGGCGCAAGCCGCCTTGATCGCGCGTTCGTCGGACTACATCACGCCGCCCTGGGGCGACGAGGACCAGGATCCCTTCATCAATGCCTGCGTCGAGATCGAGACCGATCTCGATCCGCACGCGCTCTTGTTCGTCATGCAGAAAGTCGAGCAGAAATTCGGCCGCACGCGCGACAAGGATCGGCGCTGGGGTCCCCGCACGCTCGATCTCGACATGATCGCCTATGACGATGTGTCGTTTCAGAAGCCCGATCTGACCCTGCCGCATCCGCGGCTGTTCGAGCGCGCCTTCGTGCTGGTGCCGCTGGCCGAAATCGCGCCCGACCGCGTGATCTCGGGCATCCGTGTGCGTGACGGCCTCACCAGCGTCTCGACGCAAGGCATTGAGCGGCTTTCGGATACCGGCTAACCAAAAACAACCGTTTGCAGGGACGGCCGGCCGTGGCAATTTCGCCTGCGAATAGCGAGACGTTTGGGAGCCCTGAGCCGTATGACCTCCGTGACTGACGATCTGCCGCTGGCGGCCGATTTTCCCAAGGCGACGGACGCGGACTGGCGCAAGCTGGTCGACGGTGTGCTCAAGGGCGCGCCGTTCGAGAAGCTGGTCGGCAAGACCTATGACGGCCTCAAGATCGAGCCGCTCTATCCACGCGCCAAGGGCGTTGCGCCTGTGGTGGGACGGCCGGCGGCCGCGCCATGGCAGATCATGCAGCGGATCGATCATCCCGATGCGGGTGCTGCGAACGCGCAGGCCTTGCAGGACCTTGAGAACGGAGCGACGGGCCTCGCGCTGGTGTTCGCCGGCGGCAATGGCAGCCATGGCTTCGGCCTGGAACCGACGGCCGATGCGATCGCGAAAGTGTTGAAGGATATTCACCTCGATGCCGGCATCGGAATCGAGCTTCAGGTCGGCCCACAATCGCGGATGGCCGCGATCCACATCGCCGAATATGTGAAGAGCAACGGCATCGATCCCGCAGCGTGCAACATCCGCTTCGGGCTCGATCCGCTGGCCGCCTGCGCCGTATGGGGAAACAGCCCCTACAGCTGGGAAGAGATCGTTCCCACCGTCACCGGTGGCATCAAGGGTCTCGCCGGCCTGGGTTTCAAGGGGCCGTTTGCTTCCGCCGATGGACGCGTGATCCACGATGCCGGTGGCTCCGAGGCGCAGGAGCTTGCTTTCGTGCTCGCCTGCGGCATCGCCTATCTACGCGCGATCGAAAGTGCCGGCGTTCCGCTGGAGCAGGCGCAGGACATGGTCTATGCGCGGCTTTCCGCGGATGCCGACCAATTCCTGACCATGGCAAAATTCCGTGCGCTGCGGCTGCTCTGGGCACGCGTCGAGACGGCGTGCGGCTTGACACCAAAACCGCTGTTCATCGCCGCCGATACGGCCTGGCGCATGCTGACGCAGCGTGACCCTTACGTGAACATGCTGCGCGCGACCATCGCGACATTCGCGGCCGGACTTGCCGGCGCCGATGCCATCACCGTGCTGCCGCATACGCTCGCGCTTGGGCTGCCCGATCCGTTCGCGCGGCGCGTGGCGCGCAACACGCAGCTCCTGCTGCTCGAGGAAAGCAACCTCGCCAAGGTCAGCGATCCCGCGGCCGGTTCCGGTGGCATCGAGACGCTGACGGCGCAGCTCTGCGAGGCCGCCTGGGCACTGTTCCAGGAGAGCGAAAAAGCCGGCGGCGCCTTCGCGGCGCTTCAGCAGGGCCTGTTCCAGGGCAAGGTCGCTGCGGCGCGAAAGAGGCGCGACGCCAACATCGCAAAACGCCGCGACGTGCTGACGGGCGCCAGCGAGTTTCCGAACCTGCATGAGAGGGAAACGGCGGTGCTCGACGCGACCCCGATAGCGGTCGCGCCTTATGGCGAGGCAAAGTACAAGTTCGACGCGCTTACCCCGATCCGGCTTGCGCAACCCTTTGAAGCGCTGCGCGATAAATCCGATCAGGCGTTGAAGGCGCGCGGCGCGCGGCCCAGCATATTCCTGGCCAATCTCGGCACGCCCGCCGATTTCACGGCACGTGCGACATTCGCAAAAAGCTTCTTCGAGGCCGGCGGCATCCAGGCCATCGACAGCGAGGGTTTTGCCGATCCCACCCAACTCGCTGTCGCCTTCCAGGCCTCAGGCGCGGCGCTCGCCTGCCTTTGTTCCAGCGACAAGGTCTATGCGGAACACGGCGAAGCCGCGGCGAACGCCCTGCAAACCGCGGGCGCGCGACATATCTATCTGGCAGGCCGGCCGGCTGAGGCCGAGGCGGCCCTCGGTGCGGCCGGCGTCACGGGCTTCGTCTTCGCCGGCGGCGACGCACTTGCGACGTTGCAAGAAGCCTATCGACGGATGGAGCAGGCATGACCGAATCGAGCAAATCCGTTCTCACCGGCGGCTGCCAATGCGGCGCAGTGCGCTTTGCGATTTCGGCAGCGCCGAACAAGATTTCGATCTGCCATTGCCGGATGTGCCAGAAGGCGAGCGGCGCGCCATTCGCATCCTTCGCCGACATCAACCGCGCCGATTTCGCCTGGACCAAGGGCGAGCCGTCGTTCTTCCGCTCCTCCTCGATCGCCGATCGCGGCTATTGCGCCGCCTGCGGCACGCCGCTCAGCTTCGGCCGCATCGACGGCGACCGGATCGAGATCATGACCGGCGCTTTCGACCGGCCGGACCACGTGGTGCCGACACGGCAATATGGCACCGAGTCCCGCCTCGGCTGGGTGGTCGGCATCGCCAATCTGCCGAGCCAGACCACGCAGCAGAATTACGGACCGGAGAAGATGGCGACCATCGTCAGCCATCAGCATCCGGATCATGATTGAGCGCCTATGATATGGTTGAAGCCATGAGCCGCATTCCAAACTTTGCAGACATTGCCTTCGAGCGGGCCGCAACCAACGCACCATCAGTCAGCGCCGAACCGTGGCTGACGCCCGAGGGCATTCTGGTGCAGCCCGCTTATGGCGAGGCCGATCTTGCCGGGCTCGATTTCCTCGATACCTATCCGGGCATCGCACCGTTCCTGCGCGGCCCCTACCCGACCATGTATGTCAACCAACCCTGGACGGTCAGGCAATATGCCGGCTTCTCCACGGCGGAGGATTCCAACGCGTTCTATCGCCGCAATCTCGCGGCGGGTCAGAAGGGCCTCTCGGTCGCGTTCGATCTCGCCACCCATCGCGGCTATGACAGCGATCATCCGCGCGTCGGCGGCGACGTCGGCATGGCCGGTGTGGCGATCGACTCCATCTACGACATGCGCACGCTGTTTGCCGGCATTCCGCTCGACCAGATGAGCGTGTCCATGACCATGAACGGCGCGGTGCTGCCGATCCTCGCGCTCTATGTCGCTGCCGCCGGCGAGCAGGGCGTCGCACCGGAGAAGCTATCGGGCACCATTCAGAACGACATTCTGAAAGAGTTCATGGTGCGCAACACGTATATCTATCCGCCCGCGCCCTCGATGCGGATCATCTCGGACATCTTCGCCTATACGTCGCAGAAGATGCCGAAATACAATTCGATCTCAATCTCCGGCTATCACATGCAGGAGGCCGGCGCGACGCAGGATCTCGAGCTCGCTTATACGCTCGCTGACGGCGTCGAATATCTGCGCGCCGGTCTTGCCGCAGGTCTCGACGTCGACCGCTTCGCGCCGCGCCTGTCGTTCTTCTGGGCGATCGGCATGAACTTCTTCATGGAAGTCGCCAAGCTGCGCGCCGCGCGCCTGCTCTGGGCGAAGCTCTTGAAGCCGTTCAATCCGAAGGACCCGCGCTCGCTGTCGCTGCGCACGCATTCGCAGACCTCCGGGTGGTCGCTGACCGCGCAGGACGTCTTCAACAACGTCATGCGCACGACGGTGGAGGCGATGGCGGCGACACAAGGCCACACCCAGTCGCTGCACACCAACGCGCTCGACGAGGCGCTCGCCTTGCCGACCGACTTCTCGGCCCGCATCGCGCGCAACACTCAGCTGTTCCTGCAGCAGGAGAGCGGCACCACCCGCATCATCGATCCCTGGGGCGGCTCGTATTATGTCGAGCGGCTCACGCGTGACCTCGCCGCCAAGGCGTGGGGCCACATCCAGGAGGTCGAAGAGCTCGGCGGCATGGCCAAGGCGATCGAGGCTGGCGTGCCAAAACTGCGCATCGAAGAGGCCTCGGCCAAGACCCAGGCACGCATCGACGCCGGCAAGCAGGCGGTGATCGGCGTCAACAAGTACAAGCCGACTGATGAGGCTCCGATCGACATCCTGAAGGTCGACAACACCAATGTCCGGCGCTTGCAGATCGACAAGCTGGCGCGGCTGAAATCCGAGCGCAGCCAGAAAGATGTCGATGCCGCGCTTGCCGCGTTGACGCGCTCGGCCGGCGAAGGCAACGGCAATCTGCTCGCGCTCGCGATCGACGCGGCACGGGCGAAGGCAACCGTCGGCGAGATTTCGGACGCGATGGAAAAGGTGTTCGGCCGGCACCGCGCCGAGATCAAATCCATCACCGGCGTCTACAAGCGGGAGGCGTCCAGCATGGGCAACCAGGTCGAGAAGGTTCAGGCGCTGATCGATGCCTTCGAGGAGGCGGAAGGCCGCCGCCCGCGCATCCTGGTCGCCAAGATCGGCCAGGACGGCCATGATCGCGGCCAGAAGGTGATTGCCTCCGCTTTCGCCGATATCGGCTTCGATGTCGACATCGGGCCGCTGTTCGCGACCGCCGACGAAGCCGCGCGCCAGGCCGTCGAGAACGACGTCCACATCCTCGGCGTCTCCTCGCTCGCCGCCGCCCATCTCACCGCGGTGCCGGAATTGAAGGCTGCGCTGAAAAAGCAGGGCCGCGAGGACATCATGATCATCGTCGGCGGCGTCGTGCCGCCGCAGGATTACGACGCACTCTATGCGGCCGGCGCGGAAGCGATCTTCCCGCCGGGCACCGTGATCGCGGACGCAGCAGAAGAGCTGATCCGCAAGCTCAATGCCCGGCTCGGACATAGCGAGGCGGCGGAGTAAGTCCGCCGCCCCTGGGCTCTCCGCATCAAACCGGCGGTCGGGCTGCTGCGACCAATCTTCACGAACCGGTCGTTCGCGGAGCGCGTTCTGCGCCGGTTCATCTTGCGATCATTACGCTCACGCCGATGTCCGAACGACGACAGCGGTCGGATGCAAAATTGATGGATATTGAAGTGACATATCATCGTGCAAATGTGCGGGCGGGATTGCTCGCGAGCCTTTCTGCCATCGCGGCGATCGTCCTGGCCTCCCCCGCTCTCGCCGCTGACCCCAAGCCAGACGCCGCTATCAAGAACAAGAACATCGAGGAGCGTGTCTTCCTCGACGACAAAATCAAGGCTGATGCGTCACTCGCGGCCGATTGCCTTGCCGAGGGCAAGAAGTGGCTCGACAAGAACGCCGCCGACGCCGCCGCCTCGCGCAAGGAGGACCCGCAGTTCTTCAGGGACGGCGGCTGGAATTTCGAGCGCAAATATTCGATCCGCTCGGTGGTTGCCGACCGCTATGTCAGCGTCCTGCGCGACGACTACATGGACACCCATGGCGCCCATCCCAATTCGGACGTGAACACGGTCCTGTGGGACAAGTCCGAGAGCAAGCGCATCTCGATCCGCCCGTTCTTCGCCGAGACCGCCGACAATGGCGCGACCATGAAGGCGCTGGTGAAGGCCGTGATCGCCTCGCTCAGAATCGAGAAGAAGAAGCGCGACAGCAGCGAGACCGCGACCGAGGAATGGTTCAAGGGCGTGGAGCCGAGCCTGCTCAAGATCGGCGCCGCGACGCTCGCGCCGTCGACCGAAACAGGCAAGAGCTCCGGCCTCACCTTCCACTACCCGCCCTATGCGGTCGGCCCCTACGCCGAGGGCCAATATGTCGCATTCGTGCCGTGGGAGACGTTGAAGCCCTATCTCACGCCGGAGGGGGCGCGCATCTTCGGCGGCGCGCGGCCAAAGGGCGACGCTGACGAGCAGCAATAGGTTCCAACGGAACGTTGCTCACGGCGCCGTTGGGCGGCCGCTTGCGACATCTATGCAAAGCCGCGTAGCATGTTGCATTGACAAGCCCGATTCCCGAGGGCCCCGCCGGAATCATTGATGCCAAGGATCACGCGCCGCATTTTCGCGGCCTCCTCTGTGGCTGCCGCCACGTCCGCCCTCCTTTCACCTGCACGCGCGCAAGCCTATCCGGCGCGGCCGGTGACCTTGATCGTGCCTTGGGGGGCGGGCGGCGGCACGGATGCGACCGCACGCATCGTCGCGACGCTGCTGGAGAAGGAGCTCGGCCAGCCGTTCAATGTCGTCAACCGCACCGGCGGCTCCGGCGCCGTCGGCCATGCCGAGATCGCAGCCGCAGCGCCGGACGGCTACACGATCGGCACGCTGACCGTGGAAATCGCGATGCTGCATTGGCAAGCCCTGACGCATCTGACGCCCGCGGATTTCACGCCACTGGCGCTAGTGAACGAAGACCCGCCGGGCATTCAGGTGTCCACGTCCTCGCCATACAAGACGGCGAAGGAGCTCATGGATGCCATCAAGCTGGCGGCGCCGGGACGATTCCAGGCCTCAGGCACCGGACAAGGCGGCATCTGGCATCTCGCCCTCGTCGGCTGGATGCAGGCGATGGGATTGCCGGCCAACCAAGTCGCTTGGTCAGCGTCAAATGGCGCAGCACCGGCGATGCACGACCTGGTCGCGGGCAGCCTCGATCTCACCACCTGCTCGGTGCCGGAGGCGCGCGCCACCATCGAGGCCGGCCAGGCCCGGAGCCTTGCGATCATGGCGCATGCGCGCAATCCGATCTTCCCCGACGTCCCGACGCTGAAAGAGGCGCTCGGCGTCGATTATTCCACCAGCTCATGGCGCGGCATCGGCGGGCCGCGAGGCTTGCCTCCGGAGATCGCCGCCACGCTGACCGTGGCCTTGAAGAAGGTGTACGACTCTTCCGCGTTCAAGGACTTCATGACCGGACGCGGTTTTGGCACCGTCTGGCGCGATGCCGGGCAGTTCGAAACCTTCATGGACCAGGCGGATCGCCAGATGGGTCAGGCCATGAAGGCGGCCGGTTTTGCCAAGGCGTGATGAGGTTTCGTGCTGAACCCAGAACCCGCGGCAACAGGCTCTAACGGCGCTGGGCTGGTTGACGCCCCTATGCTAATGTTTGCCTATGACTGATGTCGTAGACATTTCACTCCAGACGCTCGTCGGGAAGCTTAGGGAGCTTGCACCCGCCCTGAGGGCTTCGGGCATCAAGCGCCTGTACCTGTTTGGATCCCGTGCGCGCGGCGACGCACGGCCCGATAGCGATCTGGACATCTTGGTCGAGACGACTTCACGCGAGGAATCACCGCGGTTTGACTATTTCAAAGCTCTCCACCTGATTGAAGACCATCTCGGCCTTCAGGTGCAAATATCGATGCGAGATTTGCTGAAACCGCGCATGGCAGAGCGGATCGCGGATGACCTGATCGAGGTCTTCTGAATGCCGCCGACCGTGGAAGACCGGCTGCGGGATATTCTGGATGCCATCACTGACATCGAAAATGCCGTGCGGGATTTCACGTTGGATCAATTTGTCGCCGAGAAGACGACCCGGCTGGCAATCGAACGTCTTCTCGAGATCATCTGCGAAGCGTCGAGATTCATCCCCGATGATCTAAAGCGGGCCGAGCCAGAGATCGACTGGCGCAAGATGATCGACTTCGGAAACCTGCTGCGTCATGCCTATCACATGACGAAGGCCGAGATCGTTTGGGACATCGTTCAAATCCACCTTCCACCATTGAAATCTTGTGCTGAGAGACACATTCGCATGTCGGGTCGCTAGCGGCTGGACGCGAAGATCGTAATGACCAATAGCAAGTCCATCGACATCACCTCCCTCGCCCGCGACTTGCGCGCAGGCCATCGCGCGGCGCTGGCGCGGGCCATCACGCTGGTCGAGAGCCGGCGTAGCGACCATCAAGCGCTGGCGCGTGAGCTGGTGCAGATGCTGCTGCCCGACACCGGCAAGGCGGTTCGCGTCGGCATTACCGGCTCGCCTGGCGTCGGCAAATCCACCACGATTGATGCGCTCGGGACCTATCTGATCGAGCAGGGCAACAAGGTCTCGGTGCTCGCGGTCGATCCGTCCTCGGCGCGCAGCGGCGGCTCGATCCTCGGCGACAAGACGCGGATGGCACAGCTCGCGGCGTCCGACGACGCCTTCATCCGCCCTTCGCCGTCGTCAGGCACGCTCGGCGGCGTCGCTGCCAAGACCCGCGAGGCGATGTTGCTGTGCGAGGCCGCCGGCTTCGACGTCGTGCTGGTCGAGACCGTCGGCATCGGTCAGTCCGAGACCGCGGTCTGCGACATGACCGACTTCTTTCTTGCTCTGATGCTGCCGGGCGGCGGCGATGAATTGCAAGGCATCAAGAAAGGCCTGGTCGAGCTCGCCGACATGATCGCGATCAACAAGGCCGACGGCGACAATCTCAAGCGCGCCAACATCACCGCCGCCGACTATCGTGGCGCGCTACATATTCTGGCGCCGAGGTCCGAGCACTGGCACCCGCCTGTCGTCACCTATTCGGCGCTGGCCGGCACCGGCATCGCCGAGCTCTGGCAGAAGGTCCTCGAACACCGCACGGCGATGAACGCGTCCGGCGAGTTCGCGGCGCGCCGGCGCGACCAGCAGGTGAAATGGATGTGGTCGATGCTGGAGCAGCGCATGCTGGCGCGGCTGCGCAGCGAGGCACCTGTGCGAAGCAAGGTGAAGAAGATCGAGGCGGAGGTTGCCGACGGCCGCCTCGCGCCGGCGCTTGCCGCTGAGGAGATCATGAAGCTCCTGCATTGAGGCCGCCGGCAGGGGAGAGGTGAAGCGAAGTCCGAGTTCGCGATCCAGCTCAATTTCGCGATGACCTAACTGATCTGCCCGGCCAGTACCTTCGAGACGAAGCGCGCGGTCGCCTCGCCGACCTCCTGAGGCGCCTCCTCCTGCAGGAAGTGCGACCCCTTCACCAGGACGGTCTCTTGATTGGGCCAGGCCCTGCAGAACTCGCGCTGTGCGCCGATCAGGAAGCCCGCCGGCTCGGCATCGATGAACAGTTTCGGGATCCGGTTCTTCGCCATCCAATCCGCATAGGCCTCGACGATCGCGACCACATCGGCAGGCTCGCCCTCAATCGGCAATTCGCGCGTCCAGGTCAGCATCGGCTGGCGGCTCGGACCGGGATTGCGGAAATAGCGGCGATAGACCTCCAGCGCCTCCGGCGCGATGTGGCGCAGCGGCAGGAGATATTCGATGAACAGGTTCTTCTGCAAGATCAGGTCTTCGCCTTGCGGACTCCGTTGGCCCTGGAAGAAAGCGCGCGTCGCGTCGGGCCATTCGTCCCAGGAGCGGAACGGCCGGACGATGCCTTCCATGTAGACGATCGCCTTGACCCGCTCCGGGTGGCGATGGGCCCAGTGAAAACCGAGCGCCGCGCCCCAGTCGTGTACGACAAGGATGACATTCTCAGTCAGACCCAGCGCATCGAACCAGGCATCGAGATAGCGCCGGTGATCGACGAAGCGATAGGAGCCGTTCGGCGCCGCGCCCGAATTGCCCATGCCGACGAGGTCGGGCGCAAGGCACCGGCCATAGGGCAGGAGATGGGGAATGATGTTCCGCCAGAGATAGGACGGCGTCGGAACGCCGTGCAGGAACACGATGGGGTCTCCCGCGCCGACATCGACGTAGGCCATCTGGGTATCCAGCACCTCGATGTACTTCCGGTAGGAGACTTCCTCGGTCGAGATCGGGGGATGGTTGACGTGCAACATGGTGAAACTCCGCTCTCTCGTTGGACACCAGTAAAATACGAATGCTGGTGTCTTGAGTCAACCAGCAAAAGCGATTAAATGGTGTTCCATGTCGAAGGAATCGCGCAAGTTCCATGTGCCGGACGCGCTGGCGAATCTCTACGATTTCGCCAACACGCTGGATCTGCGGCACTTCACCCATCACGGTATCCAGCATCAGCAGGCGGACGAGCTGCACAATCTCGCCGCGCTCGGCGAGTGGATGCGCCAGCATGGGCTGATCGAACGTGCCGCTGCGCCATCGCAGAAGACCTTCGAGGCGGCCTTGCGGCTGCGCGCCGCGGTCCGCGACTACCTCAAATGCGAGCCGGCGGAGCGCCATCGCAAACCGGCCGTCATCGGCCCCCTCAACGCCGCGATGGAGGCGTTTGCACTGCGTGTCGCCACCATCGGCAAGGATGGTTTTGCACTCAGGCCGGTGACGAGCGATGCGCAAGCGGGCCTGTCGGCGATCGTCGCCGAATTGTACGACGCGGCCTCGGCCGGCACGCTCGGGCGGCTGAAGATGTGCGCCGCCGACGAGTGCCAGCGGGTGTTTTTCGATCGCTCGAAGCCCGGCACGCGGCGCTGGTGCCAATCCACCTTGTGCGGCAACCGGGAAAAGACGCGGACCTACCGCGAGCGCCACAGGCACGATCCCGCATCGGAGGTCTGACGACCCGCGAGCTTGGAAGGCGGCTGATCCCAGTGTTTACTGAATGCCAGCGTGCCCGACAGGATCGAGAGGATCACATCCATTGTCCGATAAGCTCCGCATTCTCCTCACCGGATTCGGCCCGTTTCCCGGGGCTCCGCATAATCCGACCCAGCCGCTGGTCGCGCGATTGACGCAACTGCGCCGGCCGGCGCTCGATGATGTCGAGCTATCGCGCCACATCTTTCCGGTGACCTACGCCGCGGTCGACCGGCAATTGCCGGAGGTGCTCGCGAAAGTGAAGCCGGATGCGCTTTTGATGTTCGGCCTCGCCGCGCGCACGCCGTACCTGCGCATCGAGAGCCGCGCGCGTAACGCCGTCACCATGCTCTGGCCCGACGCCGCCAACACCCGCTCGAGCAAGCGCGGCATCGCCGGTCATGCCGACGCCATGACGTTCGGCCCGCACACGGCAAGACTGCTGCGCGCCGCGCGGCTCACCGGCATCGATGCGCGGCCCTCGCGCGATGCCGGCGCCTATCTCTGCAACTATCTGAGCTGGCGCGCGATCGAGAACGTCAGGGGGGGCGGGCCACGGCTTGCGGCGTTCATCCACATTCCCCTGCTTGCGCGCAGCGGCGCGGTGCGGCGCAAGGGCGCCCCGCGCATCACGCTGGAGGAGCTGGTGGATGCGGGGGAAGCGATGCTGATGGAGATGGTGGGTTTGGCAAGGAAGGGGCGCACACCGGCTGCGTAAACATTTAACCCTACCGCCAACAATCCCCATCCCACCGCCCGCCCTGCCCCATTTCTGCGCTACCTAATCTCCGCGGACAGCTCCCGCGTCCGCCGAAGGGCGCGCCATGGACCTCAATCGCCGTCATCTCATCGGAGCTTCGACCGCCGGCATTGCCGGCGCGCTCGCGATGCCTGTCGACGCCGCTCGCGGGGCGCCGCTGACGTCGCTGCTCGGCCGCGATGCGACCCAATATGGCGTGCGGCCAGGCGTAGCCGAGGATCAGACGCGCGCGCTCCAGCGCGCGATCGACGAGGCCTCGCGCGCGCAGATGCCGCTTGCGCTTCCGCCCGGAATCTACCGAACCGGCCTGCTGCGGCTGCCGAACGGCGCGCAATTGATCGGCGTGCGCGGCGCGACCAAGCTTGTCTTCACCGGCGGGGCTTCGGCGATCCAGAGCGACGGATCGGACTCGATTGGGCTGACCGGCCTCACCTTCGACGGCGGCGGCATTCCGCTGCCGACGCGGCGCGGACTGATCCACGTCCTCGGCGGCCGCGACGTCCGTATCGCCGATTGCGAGGTCACCGGCTCCGGCGGCAGCGGCATCTGGCTCGAGCAGGTGTCCGGCGACATCTCCGGCAATATCTTCACCAACATCGCCGTGACAGCGGTGGTCTCGTTCGACGCCAGGGGCCTCGGCGTGTCCCGCAACACCATTCTCGGCACCAACGACAACGGCATCGAGATCCTGCGCACCGCCATCGGCGACGACGGCACGCTGGTCGCTGACAACCGCATCGAGGACATCAAGGCCGGCCCCGGCGGCTCCGGCCAGTACGGCAACGCCATCAACGCCTTCCGGGCCGGCAACGTGATCGTGCGCGGCAATCGCATCAAAAACTGCGACTACTCCGCCGTGCGCGGCAACTCGGCCTCGAACATCCACATATCAGGCAACAGCGTCAGCGACGTGCGCGAGGTCGCGCTCTATTCCGAGTTCGCGTTCGAGGCCGCGGTGATCGTCAACAACACCGTGGATGGCGCCGCCGTCGGCGTCTCCGTCTGCAATTTCAACGAAGGCGGCCGCATCGCGGTGGTCCAGGGCAACATCATCCGCAATTTGATCCCGAAGCGGCCGATCGGCACCGCGCCCGATGACGATGCCGGCGTCGGCATCTATGTCGAGGCCGATACCTCGGTAACCGGCAATGTGATCGAGAACGCGCCATCCTACGGCATCGTCGCCGGCTGGGGCAAATATCTGCGCGACGTCGTGATCGCGGGCAATGTGATCCGCAAGGCGCTGGCCGGCGTCGGCGTCTCCGTGGTGCCGGGCGCGGGCACCGCACTCATCAACAACAACATGATCTCGGAAACTCCTCGCGGCGCCGTGGTCGGCCTCGATCACGCGCGGGCCGTGACAGCGGACCTGTCAGCGGACGGCGCCCAACGCTTTGCGCAGGTCGTGGTCGGCGGCAATGCGGTGCGGCAGTAGGTGCGCGGTTGGCAGACGGGCCGTTCATCCTTCGAGGCTCCCCATGGGACGCGTTGCGTCCCATGCCTCGCACCTCAGGATGACGGAAGATCCTGAGGTTGTCGCATCAAAGATTGACAACCAGAACTCCGCCGCCATCCTTAGGTGCGAGCCGGGCGGTGCGCAGCACCGTCCGGGGAGCCTCGAAGGATGATGTTGTGGGCGTCTATGTCTACATGCTGCGATGCGCAGATGGCTCCTTTTACATCGGAAGTGCCACCGGCGAGGACACGTCCAAGCGGGTCGATAAGCACAATGCCGGCGCCTATCCGGGATATACTTATTCGAGGCGTCCAGTCGTCCTGGTTTGGTCCGAATATTTCGACCGGATCACGGATGGCATCGCGGCCGAGCGACAGCTGAAGGGCTGGAGCCGCGCAAAGAAGGAAGCGCTCATTCGATCGGATTGGAAATCGGTGAGCCAGCTTGCGCAACGGCGGGCGGGAGTGCCGAGGGCCAAGAAGTGTCGTGCGGCGGGCTAATGGGCCGTTCATCCTTCGAGGCTCTCCATGGGACGCGTTGCGTCCCATGCTTCGCACCTCAGGATGACGGGTTGGAGAGGTCCGGCGAACCTCTAAAGCGTTGGCCCTAGAACGTATTCCGCAGCAGCGGGTACTTCGCCTCGATGCCGTCGAGGCTGAAGGTGAATTCGACCACGCGCTCGGGGGCCGCGACGATTTCGGCGGCGGGCGGCGAGAAGGTCTGCAGAAACGAGGCGATCGACGCCACTGGCGCAGTCGGAGCGGCCGGCGCAATCGGTGCCTCGACGATTTCGGCAAGCACATCCAGCTTGGGCTCGAGCCTGACCGGAATGGCGGTCTCGGGCGCGATGTGCACGGCCTTGGGCTGCACGGCCTTGGGCTGCAAGGTCTGAGACTGCAAGGTCTGGGGCTGCAACGTCTGGGGCTGCACGGTCTGGGCCTGCTCGCGCGGAAACACGCGCGGCATCGTCGCCGGCGACCAGCCGAATGCGGAGGTTACGCTCGCGGCAGCCGCGGCGACGTCCCCGCCATTGGCAAGGGCGCGCCAGGTCTGGACCGCGCGCTTGGCTTCCTGAATGTTTTCGAGGAATGCGAGCTCGGAGTGATAGCGGCGCCAGCGTCCGGTCTCGAACATTTCGGAGAGATGTTCCAGCCGCTGTTCGGCGAGAGCGCACCAGCGTGCTGCAAGCTCGCGGCTTCCAGCCGCGCTATGGCGATGAGTCATAAATCAGCCCGTCAGGAGAGAATACGGACGCGACGCAACGCACACGAATCAATTTAGGCGCGACATGAATATTTTGTGGAAAAGTTTTGACTTGTCCAGCAACGACACCGCTGTCGTCACAAAAGACCGTACTCGTGCGGAGCTTTCAGGGCTTTTCGAGTCAAGCTCCGCACAAGCATAGCGGGCTTGCCACGTGCCGTTGCCGAGTCATCACGACGATCGCGCCCATGGGCTCAACCGCAAGCTGATCTCGCATCACGCCTCAAGAAATCGGACGCCCCAAAAGAAAAGACCCGTCCGGGGGGACAACCGGACGGGTCGAGCCATATGGGCGCTTGGGGTGGATGGGCGCTCGCGCCTGATATGACTGATGGGGAGGGATAACCGCTCCCACATAATTTGGTCGTGGCAGCTGGCTGAATGTTCAAAGCGGGGTTCGATTTTTTAACCTTTGGCCGACGCGTAAAGTTGTCGCGGGGGCTAGCGCGCCGCCGGCCTATCCGCCTGAGAAACCGTGGATTTATCGCCCGCGCTCGACAGCGAGGGTTGTTCGATCGCGCGGAGATTGGGGTCGTCGCGATGCCTCTCGGCATCTTCACGTTTAGTTGTACCGGACGCAGCTGCGACCGGCGTCGTGCTGTCGACCGGAACGGCCATGACCGCGGCAAACGCATCGGGCTCACCGTCGCCGAACAGATCATCACGCCCGGGTGAACCGAGATCGCGCGCGGTCTTCGACAGCGTCATGCGCAGCGCTTCCGGCTTCAGGGAATAGTTGCGCTCGAGCAGCAATGCCGCGACGCCGGAGACATAGGCTGCCGAGAACGAGGTGCCCGACGTCATCTGGTATTTGCCATCCGGCGCCGGCAGGAAGATGTCGACGCCGGGCGCCGCCAGCGCGATGTAGTTGCCGCGGTTGGACGCGGTGAACAGCTTGTCCTGCTGGTCGGTCGCACTGACCGCGATCACGTTGGGATTGGCGGCGGGATAAAGCGGCGGCGATTTGTCACCGGCATTGCCGGCGGCCGCGATCAGCACCAGGCCGCGCGCGGCAGTTGCCGCGATCGCACGCTCGATCACCGCGTCCTTTGGACCGGCAAAGCTCATATTGACGATCTGGGCGCCGTGCTCGGCGGCGTAATTGAGTGAGCGCAGAATGATGTAGGACGAGCTCTCGGCGCTGCCGGTGGTGCCGCCGAAGGCCCTGATAGCGATGATGCGCGCTTCCGGCGCGCTGCCCATCAGCTTCGCATGCGCCACGATGACCCCCGCAATGCCGGTGCCGTGGATATGGGGGCCCTCGCTGCTACCGAGCGCGTCGAAATTGTCGGCGATCGAGTTGGCGAGCTCGGGGTGCCTGGCGTCGACGCCGGAATCGATCACGGCAACCGTGACATTGGCGCCGTGGGCCAGCGTGTGCGCCTGCGGCAGGCGCAGCTTCGACAGCGCGTATTGCGCCGGATCACCCTCGGCCGGCGCCGTCGGCTTCTGGTCCTGAAGCACGTAGCGGAAGTTCGGCTGGAGCGAACGCACGCTGCCGTCGGCGGCAAATTCACGCCGCACCGTCTCGTACGGCCGACCGTCGGCGATGCGGAACAAACCGACCGTGGCCCCGATCAGCGGAAAGTTTTCCGACGAGACGCGCGCCAAACCGTGGCGCCGCGCGAGTTCGTCAGCCTCGGTCAGCGACAGCGCACTGTCGATCTCGGCCACGAACTCGTTGGCGAAGCTTCGCAGATTGACAGCGACCGGCGTGTTGTTGCCCCGCCCCTTGCCGGCGCTCTTCTTGGCCGATTTGCCGGAACCGTCGCCGCCTCCGTTCGGCTGTGCCAGGCACTCGCCGTCGGCGTCGCGATAGGCAGCCGTGCAGGCCGGATAGAGGTTCGGCGAGTAGCGCGCATAAGGCAGCACCGGCGTCGAACCGATCCGCGTCGTGGAGATATGCGGGATGGCGGGGGTGACCCGAGGGCCGTGGTCGACGCTCATCACCCTGGCCGCGATACTCGGAGAGATCGTCGGCGTCCGCGAGGGAACGCTGATGGTCGGCGTGCGCATGATCGCCTGGGCGTGCGCCACCTCGATACCGAGACAGGCGGCGAGCAGGAGCGCGGCTCCGACCGACGAAGCATGGGCCCCGGCTCGCAACTGCCTCTCGGACTTGCGCGTCATTGGTGCAGGGGCGCGCTTAAGGCGCCGCCACGGCGAGGTTGACGAACTTCTCGCGCTGCATCCTGCCGAGCAGCGAGGTGAGTTCGTCCTGGCTCATCGCCTTGTCGAACTGCAGGCGGAACATGCCGCCCTTGGCATCGCCGATGATCGAGGCCTGGTAGCTGTCGAGCAGCGCCGTGATGTCGGCGACGCGCGCCTCGGGGGTGAAGCGCACCAGCGCCCGCGAAGGAGCAGCCGCCCCGAGCTCGCGCGTGATCGGCGCACCGGTCGAGAGCGATGCGGTCTGGAAGGTCGAAGTCTGGGTCTTCATCAGCACCGCGCCGATGATGCCGGCCTGGAGCAGCAACGCGATAGCGCCAAGGCTCGCCGACCAGGCGAGCGTGCGCGGCGACAGACTCGCGAAGAAGGTGGCAACGCGCGCCGACAACGGCAGCGAACTGCTCGCCCGCGCCGGCTCAGCGTCAATCGCGGCGAACAGCTTCTGCATCGCGCGCGCCGACGGAGCGCCCAGGCTTTCGTTCAGGTGAATGGTCTCTTCGTATTCGCCGCGGATCGCCGCATATTGCTTCGCGAGCGCCGGATCGCTGGCGAGCGCTTCCTCGACGCGGCGGGCATCGCGCGCGTTCAGCGTGCCGGCAGCATGCCACGGCAGCAGCAGTTCGATCTCACTGGGCTCTCGCTCCAGCATCTTCTTGCTCAATGCCATCATGGCCAGCCTCGCTCAATGCCGGCTGCCTTCAGCAGTTCGGCCAATTTCTTGCGCGCATAGAACAAGCGCGTCTTCACAGTGTTCTCGGGAATGCCAACGATTTCGGCCACTTCTTCCACGGACTTCTCGTGGTAGTAGACGAGATCGACGATTTCCCGATGGTCGGGCGAGAGGCCCGTCAGACACTCCCGCAACGCTTCACTGGTATCTTTCTTCTGAACCGCCGTTTCTGGATTGTCGGACGAATCCTCGATCGCATTGGCGGCCTCGTCGTCCAATTCAAAATCCTTTCGGCGCCGAAGCGCAGACAGGGCTTTGAATCGGGTGATTGCCAGCAGCCAGGTGGAAACGGCGGATCGGCCCTCGAACTTGCCGGCTTGACGCCAGACGTCGAGAAACACCTCGCTGATGAGGTCTTCCGCCGTCTGCTCGTCCCGCACGAGCCTAAGCCCGAACCGATACACCCTGACATGGTGCCGCCCGTACAGCACCTGCATGGCGAGCCGGTCGCCTTGGGCGATCCTGGCGATAAGGACCTCGTCCGTAGCCGCCTGTGTCACGCTCAAAGGCCGTCTCGCAAAGTTTGTCGGGTCGATGCGGGGGACGGTTCGACGGGAGGGGTAAAATTCTTCAATTTACCGCACTCACACGGGGATCTGTGTGATCTACCCCATATACGCGCAATTTCCTTGTCCCACCCGTTGCAGTCAGCCGTGCCTCTCCAAAACAGTAACATAATACGGAAACACTTTCGGATTTGCCGTGAGCCATGCGGCCCGGTCAAGCCTGCGGCATAACACGGCGCTGTGCACTTATGTCGCGCGAGGCCGGCTTTGGTCCGCGATATCGCCTGCGATGCCTAACTGGCCGCAAAATTTCCGCGCTGCACAACGTCCCGCATCCACACCCCTGTCCCCGGATTCGGTGCAAAAGGATACCAAACCTAAAGGCTTGCCACGTAGGTTTTTTCGGCTGACATCCACCATTGGCGGAACCATGAGCACGGCCGCGACGTCCTTTCCGGAGAGGAATGCCGCAGAGGTCGTGGATCTCGTCCTCATGCCCGAGGCGGCCGCGCCCGAGGTGCTGGCGCGGCGGATCCGGCAGCGCCGGCAGATGTATATCGGCCAGGTCGCCAGCTACTCCCTCGGCGCCTCGGTCGTGCTGCTCTACGCCTATGACGGCGCCGTTCACATGAACGTTCCGTCGCTGTTCTGGGTCGGCGGCCTCCTGATCATCGGCATCTTCGTCGTGATGTCGGAGGCTGGCGTCGGCGACAGGCACAACGACCACTATCTCACGGTCTTCCAGATCTCGGCGCACATGGCGCTGCAATTCGTGTTCCTGGTGTCCGTGCCGACGATCGGGATCGCCTTCATCAGCGTGCTGTTCCTGATCTTCGCATTCGGCACGCTACGCATGACCTCGGCCCAGGCGATGCTGACCTGGGCGATCGCGACCATCGCGCTCGCGGCCGTGTTCCTCGGCTCCGACCTGCCGATCGGCATGCCGGTCGCGACGCGGCTGCAGCGGACAGCCTCGATGCTGTGCTTCGTGCTGGTGATCGGCCAGTGCGCCTTCCTCGGCCTGTTCGGCGCCACGCTGCGCAAGATCCTGTACCGACGCAGCATCGAGCTAAAGGCCGCCTATCGGCGCATCGAGGAGCTTGCCGAGCTCGACGAGCTGACCGGCTCCTACAACCGCCGCTGCATCATGCGGCTTCTCGACGCAGAGATGGAAAAATCGCGGCAGGCGGCCGCTCCTTGCGCCATCGCGCTGATCGACCTCGATTGGTTCAAGCGCATCAACGACGGCCACGGCCATCCCGTCGGCGACGAGGTGTTGCGGACCTTTGCCATCGCCATCTTCGCCAACATCCGGCCAGACGATCGTTTCGGCCGCTATGGCGGCGAGGAATTTCTGCTGCTGCTGCCCGGCACCGCAAGCGAGGCCGCATCGCGCATGCTCGATCGGCTGCGCAGCATCGTCGCCGAGCTCGACTGGAGCGCATTCTCGCCCGGTATGAGCGTGACGATTTCCGCCGGCGTCGTGACGCTGCGGGACAATGATACTGCCGACACGTTTCTCGCGCGCGCCGACAGCGCACTCTATTCCGCCAAGGCACAAGGCCGCAACCGCATTGCTACGAGCTGACCGATCCATTTGCTGCCGGCGCGTGAGAATACGCCGCCGGACCGAACGCTCCAGGACAGGGCTATGAGAACCAAATCCGCTAAATCATCCGAGAACCTGCTCGAGGAATTGCAGTCGGCGCTCGCGCACGGCACCGTTGCGCGCCGGGTCGAGACCCTGCGCCGCGTCACCGACCTCTTCATCAACAACGCGGTGGATTATTCCGACGAGCATGTCCGCGTCTTCGACGACGTGTTCCAGTGCCTGATCGAGCAGATCGAAACCTCGGCAAAGGCGCTACTCGCCGGCCGCCTCGCACCGGTCCAAGCCGCGCCGCCAAAAATCATCCGTACGCTCGCGCTCGATGACGTCATCGAGGTCGCCGGCCCCGTACTGACGAAGTCGGAGCGGCTGGACGAGACGACCCTGCTCGAGATCGCCCGCAGCAAGAGCCAGGCCCATCTCAAGGCGATTTCGCTGCGGCGGGTGCTGTCGGAGGCGCTGACCGACGTGCTGGTGACGCGTGGCAACGAGGACGTGGTGCAGTCGACCGTCAACAACCACGGCGCACAGCTCTCCGAGGGCAGCCTCACCGATCTCGTCACCCGCGCCGAACGCGACGACGATCTTGCCGCCTGCATCGGCCTGCGGCCCGACCTGCCGCGCCATCATTATCTGAAACTGATCGCCAAAGCTTCCCTGAGCGTGCGCAGGAAGCTGGAGGCCGCTCATCCCGAGCTCGCCGACGAGGTGTCGAGCGCGGTCCAGGAAGCGGCGCAGCGGGTCCGCGCCGCCACCATGACCCGCCAGACCGAAATGGCCCACGCGTTGGTGAAATCACTCCACGACGACGGCCGTCTCAACGAATTCCAGGTCACGACCTTCGCCGAGCAGGGCAAGTTCGACGAGACCAATGCGGGGCTCGCGGCACTCGCAGGCGTTTCGGTGGCGACCGCCGAGAACATGATGATCGAGAGCCGTAGCGAGGGCGTGATGATCCTCGCCAAGGTTGCCGGCATGCAATGGTCGAGCGTGCGCGCGATCATCGCCATGCGCGAAAAGCTCTCCGGCGGCTCGCAGACCGACATGCTGACGCTGCGCCATACCTACGAGGCCCTGCGCAGCTCCACCGCGCAGCAGGTGCTGCGCTTCCACCGCATGCAGAGCGCGACGTCGGCGGCCTAGTAGCGCAGGACTCTCGATCCAACGGCCGCACCGATCGCAGTCACGATCGCGGTCGCGATCGTGTACCAGGTCGCGACGAACAGCGGCGAGTCATCCGTGCAATGCGACGCATAGAGCGTGGCGGCAAGCCCGGCTGACAACAGGCCGGCGAGCGCACCGGCAAGCGCCGGCCGCGACGGCGCGCCGTGGCGCAGGCCGAACAGCGCACCGGCGAGCAGCGGCAGCGACATCGCGGGGATCGCCGACATGCACCATCGCGAGTTCTTGCCGACGAGTCGCATCGTCATCGGCATGGCCGGCGCCATCATTGCTTCGCTGCCGATCGCGACCGCAAGCAGACCGACAGGCAGCAGCAGGAGCCAGCCCCAGCCGCGCATCAGCGCTTCGGGGCGCGACAGATGCAGGCTGATGATGATCGCGGGAATCGCGAGCGACAGCGTGACTGCGAACTTCGTGTCGAAGAACGGGTTGTGCATCGCCGTCATCACGTCGGGCCGCACGCCCAGGAAGGTGGCGAAGATCAGGATCGAGAACGGCGCCGCCACCAGCAGCCCCGTGGTCATCAAGGCGCCGACGCGGGGGGCGCGGTGGGCGTTGTCGGCCGCGAGCGTGCGAATGAGTTGATCGGTGTCCATGACTAGTGGTCCCGTAGTTTAGCAGTCAGGGCCGAAAGCCCCCGATGCAGCGCGACCCGCACGGCACCTTCGCTCATCGAGAATTTCGCTGCCGTATCCTTGATCGAGGCGCTGTCGACCGCGATCGACTGCAACACGTCGCGCTGGCGCTGCGGCAGGGCACTGAGGTGGCTGGCCACCTCGCCTGCCGAAGCCGTCTCCTGGGGCGTCTCGCCGGGCAGCGTTTCGGCGAAATCGTCGATGTTGACGAAGACGCGCCGGCCGCGCCGCCGCAGCGCATCGATCAGCTTGTTGCGCGCAATCGCGAACAGCCAGGGGGCGAAGGGCGCTTCGCTGTCCCAGGTGTGCCGCTTCAAATGCACCGCCAACAAAATCTCCTGCACGATATCCTCGGCCTGATCGGGAGGCTGCCCGGCACGCGCCAAGCCGCGCCTCGCGGCGGCGCGCAGCACCGGTGTGACCCCTCTCAACAAGCGATGATAAGCTGCATCATCGCCTGCCATGGCCGACCGCATCAGGCCGGTCCACTCGTCCTCACGTCCGCGCACGCGCGCTCCTACACGGCAATTCGGCCGCTCTTTCAATTTGTTACGCCGGCACCCGCGAGATCACGAAGTCGTGATCAAAAGACCACCGCAGGCGCCCAAAGGATCCGATCCGGCCGTAAAAGCCCCGGGAGGCTCATAACACCGATCGGTCCGCGCTGCACCCGGCAGCCCGACGCGCCCGTCCGGTTTGCCCCGGTTTTGCCCGGTGTGGCCCGAAGATTCCCATTTTTTGCCCCGCTGTCGTCATGCGCCGGGGTCTCTGTTCGCCCCGGGACGGGCAAATTGGGGAGATCGTCAACATGATGAAAGCCAGCGGGCGCGCGGCATTGATCGTCCTGACCGGACTATTGCTGCTGTTTGGAGCTTCAGCGCAGGCCGCACCGAGCTCTGCGAGCACGAAGCCGGACGGCGCAAGCCAACAGGCCGAAGCGGTCAAGCCGGGCAAGCAGCGACGCCATTCGTCGCGCCACCGCACCGACAGCAAGACGGCGCAGAAATCCGACGACAAGACCGACAAGACGGATGCCACGCCGCGGGCCGACGAGGCCAAAGCCAACACCGGCGTCCCGGCCTCGAGCCAGATGCCGCCGGAAGTCGCCAATGCCAACGCGCAGGTCGCCGCCGCCGACACGCCGCCTGCAGCCGCAGCCTCCGCGATGACGGGCCGCGCCAACGACAATGTGCAGGCCGCCGCTGACAATAGCGCTCCCCCCGGCGCCGAGAACCAGGTCGTGCCGCCCGACCAGCTCAACGACCTCGACCGCGCTCTGCAACAGGACAACCCGCCCGCGCAGAAAGCGGTGGTTGCCGCAACCGACGCACAGCCGCGTCCGGCGCCGGTGATGGCGAGCAGCCAGCCGAGCTCGGCCTGGGACCAGAGCTCCCTGATCGGCAAGATCTTCATCGGCGTCGGCACGCTGCTGACACTGGCCTCCGCCGCGCGCATGTTCATGGCCTGAGTCTTGGCCTATTGGCTCAGCCTAATGGCTCATTTCGGGGCGCGCGCCGCATTGCGCGCGTCCCGGCGGCTTTTGGCCCCTTGAAGGCATCCGCTCCAGCAGGCACATTGCCCGCCCAATCAAAAGCGTGGGTGGAGCATGAGCACGTTCGAAAACATCATCGTCGAAAGCAAAGGCGCGGTCGGCATCATCAAGCTGAACCGGCCGAAGATGCTCAACGCGCTCTCCTTCGGCGTCTTTCGCGAGATCGCGGCGGCCGTCGACGATCTCGAAGCCGATGACGCCATCGGCTGCATCGTCGTGACCGGCAGCGAGAAGGCCTTTGCCGCCGGCGCCGACATCAAGGAGATGCAGCCGAAGGCCTTCATCGACATGTTCTCCGAGGATTTCGCCGCGATCGGCGGCGACCGCGTCGCGCGCTGCCGCAAGCCGACCATTGCCGCTGTCGCCGGCTACGCGCTCGGCGGCGGCTGCGAGCTCGCCATGATGTGCGATTTCATCATTGCCGCAGACACCGCCAAATTCGGCCAGCCCGAGATCACGCTCGGCACCATCCCCGGCATCGGCGGCACCCAGCGCCTGACCCGTGCGATCGGCAAGTCCAAGGCGATGGATCTCTGCCTCACCGGCCGCATGATGGATGCGGCGGAAGCCGAGCGCTCAGGCCTCGTCAGCCGCATCGTGCCCGCCGACAAGCTGATGGACGAGACGATGGCGGCCGCGGAGAAGATCGCCGCGATGTCTCGCCCCGCGGTGGCGATGGCCAAGGAGGCGGTGAACCGCGCCTTCGAGACCACGCTCGCGGAAGGCATGAGCGTCGAGCGCAATTTATTCCACTCGACCTTCGCGCTCGAAGACCGCTCCGAAGGCATGGCCGCGTTCATCGAGAAGCGCAAGCCGGTGAACAAGAACCGGTAAGGTTCTATGCGGCGCGGCTCTGCACGAGGGCCGCGCTGACCAGCGCGCGATAGAAGCGCTCGGCCCACGTTTTTGGGCGATCAAGGCCGAGGCGCGCGAGACACGCCTCGTCAGCCGGATCCGGCTTGCGCATCAATCCCTGCCACAGCAGGCCCGCCAACGCGCGCGAAGAATGTTGCGCACCTTGCAGGATCTCCAGCGCCGGGATGAGGCGCTGCTCCACCTCGGTGAAATCACAGCCGAACGGAAACGACGGCAACAGCCCGGCGTCGCGCGCGGGCTTGAGCGCTGCCGCGATCCGCTCGGGATGATTTTCGCGGTGGACCGCGGGGATCTCGTAGCCTCGCGGCAGCTTGCCGGCCTCCTTGGCAACGCGTGCCAGCTCATCCTGAAAGCGTGAGTCAGCGATCTCGAGCATGGCCGCGATCACGTCGGCATCCGACTTTCCCCGGAGATCGGCAACGCCATATTCGGAAACGAAGACATCGCGCAGATGCCGCGGAATGGTCTCGTGTCCATAGCGCCAGAAAATGTTGGATTTCAGCGCAGCGCCGGCCTGCCGCGTCGCCTCGAGCGTCAGGACAGATCGCGCGCCGCGAAGCGCGAAGGCCTGCGCCACGAAATTGTACTGCCCGCCGACGCCGCTCACGACCTGGCCGTCGTCCAGACCGTCGGACACCGCCGCGCCCAGCAGGGTCGCCATCATCGTGTTGTTGATGAAGCGTGCGTCGACGCGGTCGCGGCGCTTCTGATCCTCCTCGCCATAGAGCTCGTTGGTGAACGACACCGGCATCATCCGGATGCGCGCGATCTGGTCCGGCGGCATCTCGCGCAGCGCGCGATAGAAGGATTTTGGACCGAGAAAGAACGCGCCGTGCAAAACCACGCCATCGACAGCGCGCTTGAGAATGCCGGCGTCCATCAAACCGATGAACGCCTCGGTCACCATCTCGCTGACGCCATAGAGGCCGGCCTCGAAGGCAAGGGCTTCCTGCGCAACGGCCGGTCGCGCCGGAGACAGCCGCGCGACGACGTCGTGAAAGGCTGCGCAGTTGCGATGGCGCAGGACCAGGCCCTGCGCGAGCGCATCGCCGATCTGCCCGATGCCGATCTGAAGCGTACCGCCGTCGCGCACGAGAGATGCCGCGTTCAGCCCGATGGCGTATTTGGTATCGGAGATCGGCTCCGACGGCGGCGCAAACAGGGGAAAATCGGTCGCCGTGCTGTCCAGCACGGCGCTGAATTCGTCGGCCGCAAGATCGCCGGGACCCGGCATGAACGGCAGCTCGGAATTCACCTGCGCGACCAGCTTGAACGACGCGCGTCCGGCGCGGCGCTCGCGCAGCACGTCCAACGTCGTGTCCGTGTTGCAGGACAGGCTGTAGCGCGGCACGCCGTCGACGACGCGCTTGGCGACCAGTTGCGTCACCACGTTCATCCCGCGGGCCAGCAGATAGCTTGCGGCGTGGGTATAGTTGGCCGAGATGTAATTCTGCTGCGCCGCCGGCACGTGCAGCCAGCGTCCGGCAAGAAAGAAGAATTCGACCACGTTGACGTTGGGCGGCAGCCGACTTTCGCGCAGCGCATTGGCATAGGCCAGATCGGGGTACCCTCCGAACAGGCGGTCGATCACGGGCGTGATGAACCGGCGTTCGATCAGGGCCTTCGGCTTCGGCTTTTCCAGTGTCAGCGCCGACAGCAATGTCAGCTTGATGTCAGGATCGGCGCAGGCCCGCGCATACAGCGCGTTGACGACATGATTGGCCTTGCCGAGGCCGAGCGGCAGACCGACCACCAGATCGGTTCCAACGTCGCGAATGATCTCCTCCGCGAGCGCATCGGGGTCGGAGAAGAATCTCGGCATCATCCGTGGGGTCCGGACCGCATGACAAGCACCTGACAGAATAGGACTGCGGGACCCTATAGCGCATTTGGGACGGGGTTGGTGTGTGACGCACCTGCAACAAGCACGGAATACATGGGGGTTTTCCCCGCGGCAGTTTGCCTGCGGGACCGGCGCTGGTTAAACAGTTAAGAGGCCACCGTCGGCGGGGGCGGACAGCCGGGGTTTTGCGGGATTACATGATTGGGCGTGCCGCCAGAGCTGGTCGCGTGATGACGCGGCGTCGATCAGGCGCGGGTCCTGTCCTGGCGGCATGGACCACGCTGGCGCTCTGTTGCGCCCTGCCCGCCGCGGCCTACGCAGAGGCCCTGCCCGAGGCGCTGGTCAAGGCCTACCAGACCAATCCGCAGATCAACGCCGAGCGCGCAAGGCAGCGCGCCACCGACGAGAACGTGCCGCAGGCGCTCGCCGGCTACCGGCCGCAGATCGTGGCAAGCCTCAGCGCCGGCCTGCAAGCGGTGCGTAACCTGCTTCCGGACAACACCATCCAGACCGCGACGCTAAGACCGTGGACCATCGGGGTCACGGTGTCGCAGACCCTGTTCAATGGCTTCCGCACCGCCAACAGCGTGCGGGTTGCGGAGCTCCAGGTGCAGTCCGGCCGCGAGGCGCTGCGCAATGTCGGCCAGGGCGTGCTGCTCGACGCCGTCACCGCCTACACCAACGTGCTGGCGAACCAGTCGCTGGTCGAGGCGCAGCGCTCCAACGTCGCCTTCCTGCGCGAGACGCTCTCCATCACCCAGCGCCGCCTCAATGCCGGCGACGTGACCCCGACCGACAGTGCCCAGGCCGAGGCGCGCCTCAACCGCGGCCTTGCCGATCTGAATGCTGCCGAAGTCGCCCTCGCGGTGAGCCAGGCGACCTATTCCCAGGTGATCGGCAATGCGCCCTCCGCGCTTCGCCCCGCCGAGGTGGTCGATCGCTATCTGCCGAAGAGCCGCGAGGATTCGATCGCGATGGCGATCCGCGAGCATCCGGCGGTGATGGCCGCGGGCTTCGACGTCGACGTCGCCTCGACCAATATCCGCGTCGCCGAGGGCGCGCTGCTGCCGAGCGCCAGCCTCCAGGGCAGCGTCAGCCGCAGCCGCGACAGCGACCCGACGCTCGGCACCTTTGCTACCGACCAGGCCTCGATCGTCGCCAACGTCACCGCGCCGATCTATGACGGCGGCCAGGCCGCATCGCAGACCCGGCAGGCCAAGGAAGTCACGGCGCAGAGCCGCCTCGTGCTCGACCAGGTACGCAACCAGGCGCGCACCGCGGCAGTCAGCGCCTGGGTCGCCAATGAAGGCGCCAAGATCGCGGTCTCGGCCTCGGAGTCCGAGGTGAAGGCCGCGACCGTCGCGCTCCAGGGCGTACAGCGCGAGGCCGCCGGCGGACAGCGCACCACCGTCGATGTGCTGAACTCGCAGGCCGATCTGATCCAGGCCAGGGCCCGCCTGATCGGCGCGCTGCGCGACCGCGTGATCGCCTCCTACACCCTGCTCAGCGCCGTCGGCCATCTCGACGTCAAGACGCTGAGCCTGAACACGCCCGACTATCTGCCCGAGGTGCACTACCACCAGGTGCGCGACGCCTGGCACGGCCTGCGCACGCCGTCGGGGCAGTAATTTCAAACCTTCCGGTCGACACCGATGAAGAGCCGCCGCATCCATCTGATGGGAGCTTCGGGCTCCGGCGTGACGGCGCTCGGGCGCGCGCTTGCGGGCCGGCTGGCGCTGCCGCATCACGACAGTGACGATTATTTCTGGCTGCCGACGGCGCCACCATACCAGACAGCGCGCCCCGCGGCAGATCGGCTGCGTCTCATGCGCGAGATGTTCCTGCCCCGCCACGACTGGGTGCTGAGCGGATCCGTCGAAGGTTGGGGCGACGAACTTGTCCCGTTGTTCGATCTCGTCATCTTCGTGACCACGCCGCGCGAGCTTCGCTTGCAGCGGCTGCGGGCCCGCGAGGCCACGCATTTCGGTGCCGATGCTGTCGTGCCCGGCGGCTGGCATCATGACGAGACGGCGTTGTTCGTCGAATGGGCTTCGCACTACGAAGCCGGCGACCGCGAGGGCCGCAACCTCGCCAAGCATGAAGCCTGGGTTGCTGGCCTGCCCTGCCCGATCGTCCGCGTCGACGGCGCACGTCCGGTTGCGGAGCTGGTCGAGCAGCTATGCACCGACGTGGCTCGACTGCCCGGCTGATGTGATATCGTCCGGCGCCTTCCTTGCAGCCGGAGCAGCCATGACCGACGAAATTTGCGCGCGCGCAGCGCAACCCGCGACGCCGATCAATTTCGACGTGCCGGCGCATGCCTGCGACTGCCACACCCATATCCACGGCGATGTCGAGAACTTCCCGTTCTTCGCGGGTCGCGTCTATACGCCGGGATCGGCGAGCCCGGAGGAAATGGCGGCACTGCACAAGGCGCTGCATATCGAGCGCGTCGTGATCGTCACGCCGAGCGTCTACGGCACCGACAATTCCTCCAGCCTGTTCGGCATGAAGGCCCGCGGCGCCACCGCGCGCGGAGTGGCCGTGATCGACGACAAGACCACGGAAACTCAGCTCGACGCGATGCATGCGGACGGCTTCCGCGGCATCCGCATCAATCTGGCGACCGACGGCGTCAATGATGCCAATGTCGGCCGCGCCCGCTTCACCGCCGCCATCGAGCGCATGACGGCGCGCGGCTGGCACGTACAGCTCTACACCACGCTGGCGATGGTCTCGGCCATTAGGGATCTCGTGCTGGCCTCACCGGTGTCCGCGGTGTTCGACCATTTTGGTGGGCTCGAGGCCCCGCTCGGACTGGAGCAGCCCGGATTTGCGGACCTCGTCGCACTCGTCAAATCGGGCAAGGCTTACGTGAAGATTTCGGGCGCCTATCGCTCGTCGAACCTCGCGCCCGATTATCAGGACATGGTGCCTTACGCGCGCGCATTGATCGCCGCAAACCCGGATCGGATCATCTGGGGCACCGACTGGCCGCACCCGGATTCGGCGCAGGTCCCGGGTCGCAAGGCGATCGACATCGCACCGTTCCACGCGATCGACGATGGCCGGCTGCTCAACCAGCTTCCGCTGTGGGCGCCGGATGCGGAGGTGCGCAAGACAATCCTGGTCGACAACCCGGCGCGACTCTACGGATTCTGATTTGTCGGGCTGATATCAGCGCGCGCGGCGGGAGAAGAAGGAGATCAGCACCGGCAGCGTCACCAGGATCACGATCGGCGCCAGCATCATGCCGGTGACGACGACGACCGCGAGCGGCTTCTGCACCTGCGAGCCGATACCCGCCGACAGCGCCGCCGGCAGCAGGCCGACACCGGCGACCACGCAGGTCATCAACACGGGCCGGAGCTGCAACTCACCGGTACGTATCACCGCGCTCACGCGGTCCATGCCTTCATCAATCAGCTGGTTGAACTGCGAGAGGATGATGATGCCGTCCATCACGGCGATGCCAAACAGGGCGATGAAGCCGATCGCTGCTGAGACGCTGAAGGCGGTGCCGGTGATCAGCAGGCCGAGCACGCCGCCGAAGATCGCCATCGGGATCACGCTCATGGCGAGCAGCGTGTCAGTCATCGAGCCGAAATTGAACCAGAGCAGGATGCCGATCAACGCCAGCGAGATCGGCACCACGATCGACAGTCGCCGGATCGCATCCTGGAGATTGCCGAACTCGCCGACCCATTCCATGTGCGAGCCGGGTGGCAGCTGAACCTGGTCGGCGATCTTCTGCTGCGCCTCGCGGATCGCGCTGCCGAGATCGCGCTCACGCACCGAGAACTTGATCGGCAAATACCGTTCCTGCTGCTCGCGATAGATATAGGCGGCGCCAGAGACGAGGCTGATATTGGCGACCTCGCTCAAAGGGATTTGTGTCACGGAGCCGTTCGGTCCGGGCGCGCCGATCCTTATGTTCTGGATCACCTCGGCGCTCCGGCGGTACTCCGGTGCAAGGCGAACAATGATCGGGAAGTGGCGGTCGGAGCCCGGCTCATAGATATCGCCCGCGGTGTCGCCGCCGATCGCGACCTTGATGGTAGCGTTGATGTCGCCGGGGGCGAGCCCGTAGCGCGCGGCCTTGGCGCGGTCGATGTCGATCTGCACGGTCGGCTGCCCGAGCGAGGTGAAGACCGCGAGGTCGGTGACGCCCTGCACGGTCGCGAGCACCGACTTGATCTTGTTGGCGGTGTCGGTGAGCGCCTGGAGATCGCTGCCGAACAGCTTGATCGAGTTCTCGCCCTTCACGCCGGAGACGGCTTCGGAGACGTTGTCCTGGAGGTATTGCGAGAAGTTGAACTCGACGCCGGGGAAGCGGTCGTCGAGCTGCTTGAGCAGCTCCGCGGTCAACTCCTCCTTGTCATGCGTGCCGGGCCACTGGCTTGCAGGCTTCAGCGGCGCGAAGAACTCGGCATTGAAGAAACCGGCGGCGTCGGTACCGTCGTCGGGACGGCCGTGCTGCGACACCACGGACTCGACCTCGGGCCGGGCGCGGATCAGCTTGCGCATCTCGTTGACGTAGGAGTTGCCCTCCTGAAGCGAGATGGTCGGCGGCAACGTGGCACGGATCCAGAGATTGCCCTCTTCGAGCTTGGGCAGAAATTCGAGGCCGAGAAGCCGGCCGAGCCCCACCGTCATCAGCACGAGGCCGACCGAGGCGCCGAGCATGATGTTGCGGTTGGCGACGGCCCAATTCAGAACCGGCATGTAGATCCGGTGCAGGATCTGCATCACCCTGGTCTCGGTTTCCTCGACATGCGCCGGCAGGATGATCGCGGACAGCGCAGGCGTCACGGTGAAGGTCGCCAGCAGGCCGCCGGCGAGCGCGTAGGCATAGGTGCGCGCCATCGGTCCGAAAATGTTGCCCTCGACGCCGGACAGCGTGAACAACGGCAGGAAGGCCGCGATGATGATCGCGGCGGCAAAGAAGATCGAGCGCGAGACGTCGGCCGCGGCGCTGAGAATGGCGTGGCTCTTCATGCCGAACAGCGTCTCTTGAGACATCTGTTCGGATTCCGTCGGCGGCGTGGTCTGAGTCAGGCGGCGGAAGATCGCCTCCACCATGATGACGGTGGCGTCCACGATCAGGCCGAAATCGATGGCGCCGACCGACAGCAGGTTGGCCGATTCCCCGCGCAGCACGAGGATGATCACGGCGAAGAACAGCGCGAACGGAATCGTGGCGCCGACGATCAGCGCGCTGCGGAGATCGCCGAGGAAGATCCACTGCAACAGCACGATCAGGAGGATACCGACCACCATGTTGTGCAGCACGGTGTGAGTGGTGAGCTCGATCAGGTCGCCGCGATCGTAGATGCGCTCGATGCGGACGCCGGGCGGCAGGATGCTGGACTCGTTGATGGTTTGAACGAGCTGGTGGACGCGCTTGATGGTTGGCGAGCTCTGCTCGCCGCGGCGCATCAGGACGATGCCCTGCACGATATCGTCGGAATCGTCGATGCCGGCGATGCCGAGACGCGGCTTCTGGCCAACCGTGACGGTGGCGACGTCCTTCACCAGCACCGGATTGCCGTTGGTCTGGGCGATCATGGTGTTGGCGAGATCGTCGATGGAGCGGATCAGGCCGACGCCGCGGACCACGGCCGATTGCTGGCCGATATTGACGGTGTTGCCGCCGACATTGACGTTGGAATTGCTGACCGCCTGGAGCAGCTGCGGCAGCGTCAAGCCGTTGGCGACCAGCTTGTTGTTGTCGACCTGGAGCTCGTAGGTCTTGCTCTTGCCGCCCCACCCAGTGACGTCGATCACGCCGGGCACGGCGCGGAAGCGGCGCTGGAGGATCCAGTCCTGGATGGTCTTGAGGTCGAGCACGCTGTAGTTCGGCGGGCCGACCAGCCGATAGCGGAAGATTTCGCCGATCGGGCTCAGCGGCGAGATCTGCGGCTGCACGTTGCCCGGCAGCGGTGCGAGCTGCGCCAGGCGGTTCAGGACCTGCTGCAACGCCTCGTCATAGGTGTAGGCGAAGGAGAACTGCAGTTTGACATCGGAGAGGCCGTAGAGCGAGATGGTGCGGATGGTCGTGAGGTTCTTCAGGCCCGCGACCTGGGTCTCGATCGGAATCGTGATGTAGCGCTCGATCTCTTCCGCCGACAGGCCCGGGCTCTGCGTGACGATGTCGACCATCGGCGGGGTCGGATCGGGATAGGCCTCGATGTTGAGCTGGTTGAACGCGATCAGGCCGCCGATGAGCACGGCGACGAACAAGCCGACCATCAGGAAGCGCCGGTTGACAGCTAGGGCGACGAGGCGATCCATTCAGTCTTCGCGTTTCTCGGGGTCGTCGATCAGCTACCGGACGCCGCGCGGTCGATGAACAGGCTGCCCTTGACGACGATCTTCTCGCCGGGTTTCAGGTTGCTGGTGACCTCGGCGAGGTTGCCATTGATGAGGCCGATCTTGATCTGGCGCAGCTCGACCGACTTGTCCTCGCGCGCGACCCAGATGCGGACCTGGTTGCCTTCGTAGATCAGCGCCTGCTTCGGCACCGCAGGTGCCGCGCGGTCGCCGGCCGAATAGATCGTGACGTTGGCAAACATTTCCGGCTTGAGCAGGCCGTCCTTGTTGTCGATGGTGGCGCGGACCAGCAGGCGGCGGGTATTGGGATCGATCGCGGCGGCGACGTAGTTGATCTTGGCGGTCAACGGACGGCCCGGCAGCGCCATCACGTTGACGCTGATGTCCTGCCCGACGCAGACTTGAGCGGCGTCGCTTTCGCGCACGAAGGCGGTGAGCCAGACCGTTGAGAGATCGCCGATCACGAAGACCGGATCGCTGGCGCCGGAATTGACGTACTGACCGGGGCCGATCTTGCGCTGCACGACCGTGCCCGAGAGCGGCGCATAGATCGTGATCTCCGGATTGATGGTGCTCTTGCTCTGGAACGCCTTGACCGTCTCGTCGGTGAAACCGAGGATACGCAGCTTGTTGTTTGCAGCCTCCAGCGCCGTCACCGAGGAGCGCATGTCGTTCTGCGCCTGGACCTGGGTTGCTTCCGCCTGCTGATAGTCCTTGAGCGGAATGGCGCGACCTTCGTAGAGATCCTTGGCGCGCCGATACTGGATGTCGGCAAGCTCGAGCGCCGACTTTGCCTTGTTCTGCGACGTCATCGCCGCAATGTAATCGTTCTGGGCCTGCACAGTGTCGGCGGCCTCGATCGTGAACAGCGGTTGACCTTGGGTCACGCTCTCGCCCGGCTTGGCAAGCAGCTTGGTCACGCGGCCTGCATAAGGCGAGAACACCGGCGTCGAGCGGTCCTCATCGATCGCGACCTTGCCTTCGGTGACGTACTCAGCGCGGAAGCTCTTGGCATTGACCGGCTCGATCGTCAGCGTCGCCCATTCCGACGGCGTCGGCGTAAAATTCTGCGCATTCCTGCGCGACTGGCTGGAGACTTCGGAGTGGTTCTTCTCTTTGGCGCCCGCAAACAGGAAGCCGTAGGCGCCAGCACCGGCAAGCGCCAGTAAAACTACGGATGTGATCACCCGCTGTTTTGTAAGCACCTGCAATCGCTTGGTATTTTCAACTACCATGGGGCCCGGTCATGTCCGCGACGATCTCGGCAGACGACTGCCTCATCGATAGCGCTAATAGTGCCGAATTAGGATTTCAAACAACCTAAAAAACGCTGGCTGTCTTTCGGTTTGCGTTAAAATTTTACGACGCGTCAGCTTCACGTCAGCTTCGCGCTGGCCATTGCGGCGGATGGCTGCCGAGCGGCATCGCCGGACGGCTCCATTGCGCCGGCGTCTTCGACAGCACCGCCGAATGGCGCACCGCCGACAACGTGCCGAAGCCAGATGACACGGCTTCCATGAACGCAGTATGTACAACCTCGCCCGTAAGATCCGGGGTGTTGAGACCGTCGTTGAGCCGGCCGAGATTCCACAGCCAGCGTCCGGTCTGCGCCAACGACACGCGCACGTGCCAGCTGCCGCCTTCGCGGGCCTGACGCGCCTTCGCCATCATCGCGCCGAACGCCATCAGATAGCCGGTGGCGTGGTCGAGCATCTGCGCCGGCAATTCCTTCGGACCATCGATGCCGGCGGCCTTGCCTTCTGCATCGTTGAATCCGGTCGTGGTCTGCACCAGCGAATCGAAGCCGCGCCGCTCGGCCCACGGACCGGCCTGGCCATAGGCCGACAGCGTGACATAGACGATGCCGGGATTGATCTCCGCGGCCTCTTCCGGCGAGAAGCCGAGGGCTGACAGCGCGCGCGGGCGATAGCCCTGCGAGAAGATGTCGGCGTCCTTCAACAGTTCGCGCATTTGCGCCCGACCCGCATCGCTCTTCAGCTCGATGAAGGTGGTAAGCTTGCCGCGGCCGGTGTCGATGGTGAGCCAGGGAATGGCGGGCAGCTCCGGCCCCGAGACCAGCAGCACATCCGCGCCGTGCGCAGCGAGCGTGCGGCCGGCGACGGGACCGGCGATGACGCGGGAGAGATCGAGCACGCGAAGACCTGCGAGCGGGCGATCGCCTTTAGGCCACGGTTTGGGCGGAGCGTCGCCGATCTTTTCGATCGAGATCAGCGGCAGCTCGGCGAGAGCGCGCGCCTGCGGCAGCAACGACCATTCGTCGTAGGAGCGCATCAAAGCAACGACTCCGCCGGCGGCATAGGCCGCGGTCTCAAAATCCTCGCCCTTCCATTGCATCAGCGCGGCCTGCACCTTCTCGCGCTCGGGCATGCAGCCAAGCACCTTGCAGACGGCGTCGCGGTGATGCGGGAAGTTGGTGTGGCAACGGACGAAGCGGTTGTCGCCGGTCTTGTAGACGCCGGCGATGGCGTCCCAGGCTGGCGGCGGCGGCTTGTCGTCGCGGCGCAGATAACGCTCGGAACGGCATTCGACGACGGCATGGCGCATGTCGACGGCCACGTCCTGCGTGTCGCCGCTGCGCAGCCGCCAGATCTCGGCGGCGGCAAGGCCGGCAGCGGCGATCGTGGTTTGGCCAGCGACGGCGACGCGAAACGAGGACGGGATCTGCGGCTCGTCGCCGGTCAGCCGCACGCGCGCGAGCGCGGCCACATCACCGCCGGCGGAGGTCCAGATATCCCTGAGAATGTCGATGGGGCTTTGCATGGCCTCTTCTCTCCCTTAGTTTTTCTGCGCCCCTCCATTACCACACAAGGGAATGCAATGGCCGCCATCGATCCCCTCACCGCGGGCGCCGTGTTCGTCGCAACGGCGGCCACCGACGCAGTCTACGTGATGTTCACCTCGGCCGTGATTGCGCGCAAGCGCGTGCCGGCCGCGAACTGGAGCGCAGTCTGGTATCTGCTGTCGTCATATGCCGTGATCAGCTACACTGAAAACGCCTTCTATGTCGCGTTCGCGGCGCTCGGCTCCTGGGTCGGCGCCTACGCGTCGCTGACCTTCCTGCACCGTCCACCCGGCGGCCCGCCAGTGGGAGCTGCGCCGGAGTGAGGGCGTCGCTGTTGCCACACCGTCATTGCGAGCGCAGCGAAGCAGTCCAGAATCGTTCTCCGCAGCGGCAGTCTGGATTGCTTCGTCGCAAGAGCTCCTCGCAATGACGACGTGGAGGCTTCTGGGCGCCTCTTGAAACAGCTACACTCCCTGCGATCAACAAGAAGGAAAACCAAACAATGGATCTCAGTCTCAAAGGAAAAAACGCCATCGTGCTCGGCGGCACCCGCGGCATCGGGCGGGCGATTGCGGCGACGCTGGCCGGTGAAGGCGCCAATGTCGCGGTGTGCGCCCGCAATGCGGAGCAGGTCGCGGCCACCGTGGCCGAGCTGAAGGCCGGCGGCATCCGCGCCACGGGGGGCACCGTCGACGTCAGCGACGGCGCGGCGCTGAAGGCGTGGGTCGAGGGCGCGGCCAAGGAGATCGGCGGCATCGACCTGCTGTTTGCCAATGCCGGCGCCATGGCGCAAGGCCACGATCCGGCATCATGGGAGCAGAATTTCCGGCTCGACGTGCTCGGCGCCGTACATGCGTTCGACGCCGCGCGGCCGTTCCTCGAGGCCAGCGGCGAGAAGAGCGGCGATGCCGCCTTCGTCATCATCTCCTCGATCTCGGCGGCGCAGGCCGATCTCGCCAGCTCCTACGGCCCGATCAAGGCGGCGCTGATCCACATGGCCAAGGGACTGGCGCGGCAATACGCAAAGAAGAAGATCCGCGTCAACGTGGTCTCGCCCGGCACCGTCTATTTCAAGGGCGGCGTCTGGAACATGATCGAGCAGAACATGCCTGAGCGCTACAACGACGCGATGAAGCGCAATCCGACGGGACGCATGGCCACGCCACAGGAGATCGCGAACGCCGCGGTGTTTCTGGCGAGCCCGGTGTCGGGGTTCACCACGGGCTCGAATCTCGTCGTGGACGGAGCGATCTCGAACCGGGTGAATTTTTAGAGAAGCGCGACGCGTTCCGCATCTGCTCCGTCATCTGAGGTGCGAGGTTTGCGATGCAGCGCATCGCAGGCCGAGCCTCGAAGGATGAACGGCCGAGGTGCAGCCGGGCCGTCGCCCTTCGAGGGCCGCTGAAGAAGCGGCCGCCTCAGGATGACGGTGAGAGATTTGCGCGTTGAACAAACCTCAATGGAAATCCCGCGACGGCGGCAGGATGCGGACGTTGCGGGGGTGGCGGATTTTTTGGGCCGGCATGTCCGCGTGGTCGCGGCGGTCATCGTTGAGCGGCTCGACCACAGTGGCGCCTGCCGGGACTGAAGGCTTGCGGCTCAGGGCATCGTTGGCCAGGCCGACCAGATCGTGCGAGCGGTCGATCATGCGCTGGGCGATCAGATGCGTCACCTTCTCGGGACTGCTCTGGATATAGCCCTGGACCTCGATGAGGCGCGCGCCCATCACCTCTTTCCGGTACTGCTCCATGATCTTGGGCCACACCACGACATTGGCGATACCGGTTTCGTCCTCCAGCGTCATGAACACGACGCCACTGGCGCTGCCCGGCCGCTGCCGCACCAGCACCACGCCGGCGCAGCGAACGCGGCGCCGCTCGTTCTCATGGCTGATCTCCTTGCAGGCGACGATCCGCTCGCGCGAAAACATCTCGCGCAGGAATTCCATGGGATGGCCTTTGAGTGACAGCCTGATGGTCTGGTAGTCGGCGACGACCTGTTCGGGACGCGGCATCACCGGCAACGGCTTGGCCTGCTCGTCCGGTTGCTCACGCGCGGTGGCCGCCTCGAACAGCGGCAGCGCCACATCGTCGGGCAGCCGCCGCACCTGCCACAGCGCCTCGCGGCGGTCGAGCCCGAGCGAGCGGAACGCATCGGCATCGGCGAGCAGGATCAGCGCGCGCTTGGGCAGGCCAGTGTCGCGGGCAAAATCTTCGAGCGAGGTGAACCGTTGGCGGTCGCGAGCCTTGATGATACGGTCGGCCCAGTCTTCCTGAGTGACATACACCTTGCCCTGCTGCTTCGCCTGCTCCCTTTTGAGAAATTCCTCATCGGGATCGAGCCAGTGAAAGCCGTCGATCTGGCGGAAGCCCAGGCGAACGGCACAATATCTGTCATCTGTATTCTCCAGCGTGTTCTGCGCAAAGCTGTAGGACACGTCGATCTCGCGCACCTCGACGCCGTTCTTGCGGGCGTCGCCGACGATCTGCGCCGGCGCGTAAAAGCCCATCGGCTGCGAGTTCAAGAGGCCGCAGCAGAAGGCGTCGGGATGATGATATTTCAGCCATGAGGAGATATAGACGAGCTGGGCGAAGCTCGCGGCATGGCTCTCCGGGAAGCCGTAGGAGCCAAAACCCTTGATCTGGTCAAAGCAGCTTCTGGCGAAATTGGCATCGTAGCCGCGCGCGACCATGTTGCCGATCAACTTCTCCTCGTATTGGCCGATGGTGCCGACATTGCGAAAGGTCGCCATCGAGCGGCGCAGGCCGTTGGCTTCCTCGGAGGTGAATTTCGCCGCCTCGATCGCGATGCGCATCGCCTGCTCCTGGAACAGCGGAACGCCCAGCGTTTTGTGCAGCACATTGTAAAGCTCATTCTTGTCGCCGTGATCCGGCGACGGAGACGGATAGCTCACCTTCTCCAGGCCGTTCCGCCGCCGCAGATACGGATGCACCATGTCGCCCTGGATCGGACCCGGGCGCACGATCGCGACCTCGATGACGAGATCGTAGAAGGTCCGCGGTTTCAAGCGCGGAAGCATGTTCATCTGGGCGCGGCTCTCGACCTGGAATACGCCGAGCGACTCGCCCCGCTGCAGCATTTGATAAACTTCGTCGTCATCCTCCGACTTGATATCCGAAAGCTCGTAACGCTGCCCCTTGTGATCCGCGATCAAGTCAAAACACTTGCGGATGCAGGTCAGCATGCCCAGCGCAAGCACGTCAACCTTCATCATGTTGAGTGCGTCGACGTCGTCCTTGTCCCATTCGATGAAGGTGCGGTCGTCCATCGCGGCATTGCCGATCGGCACATAGGTGTCGAGCCGGTCCTGCGTCAGCACATAGCCGCCGACATGTTGCGAAAGGTGGCGTGGGAATTCGATCAGCTCGGTCGCCAGCTCGACCGCGAGGTTGATCATGGGATTTTGGGGATCGAGCCCGGCCTGCCTGACCTGCATGTCGTTGAGACCCTTGCCCCAGCTGCCCCAGACGGTGTCGGCGAGCGCGGCGGTGACGTCCTCGGTCAGCCCCAGCGCCTTGCCGACATCGCGGATGGCGCTGCGCGGGCGATAATGGATGACGGTGGCGATGATCGCGGCGCGGTGGCGGCCGTAGCGGCGATAGACATACTGCATCACCTCTTCGCGGCGCGAATGCTCGAAATCGACGTCGATGTCGGGCGGCTCCAGCCGCTCCTTGGAGATGAAGCGCTCGAACAGCAGATCGACCTTGGTCGGATCGACCGAGGTGATGCCGAGCACGTAGCACACGGCCGAGTTCGCCGCCGAGCCTCGCCCCTGGCACAGAATGTTCTGGCTGCGCGCGTAGTGGACGATGTCATGCACGGTGAGGAAATAGTGCGCGTATTTCAGCTCCGCGATCAGCGCAAGCTCCTTCTTCAGGGTGGCGCGCAGCTTGTCGTCGATCTTGCCGCCGAAATATGTGTCGACACCCGCCCATGTCAGATCTTCCAGATGCCCTTGTGCGGTCTTGCCCGGCGGCACCGGCTCGTCCGGATATTGGTATTTGAGTTGGTCGAGCGAGAAGTCGATCCTGTCGGCAAAGCGCATGGTCTCCGCGATCGCCTCGGGGAAATCGCGGAACAGCCGCGCCATTTCGCGGGGCGTCTTCATAAAGCGCTCTGCATTGGCTTCCAGCTTGCGTCCAACCGCCTCGATCGTGGTCTTTTCCCGGATGCAGGTCAGCACGTCCTGCAGGGGACGGCGGCCGGGATCGTGATAGAGCACCTCGTTGGTGGCGAGCAGTGGCACTTTTACTTGGGCGGCGAGATCGTCGAGCCGCGCCAGGCGGCGGCGGTCGTCACCGCGATAGATCAGACTTGCCGCCAGCCACGCGCCTTCGGCGCGGCTCGCTTTGAGTTTTGAAAGTACATCCAGCGCTTTCGCATCATCAAACCGATGCGGCAATGTCAGGATCAGGAGCTGGCCTTCCGAAAACTCCAGCAGATCAGCGAAGGTGAGACGGCACTCGCCCTTCTCGATCCGCGTGATGTCGTCGCCGCGTTTGCCCCGGGTCAGGAGCTGGCACAGCCGGCCATAGGCGGCGCGGTCGCGCGGGTACACAAAAATATCGGGCGTGCCGTCGATGAAGACGATGCGCGCACCGATCAGCAGCTTTGGCTTGTGCAGAACCTTGTCATTGTCGAGCTCCTTGTAGGCCCGCACCACGCCGGCCAGCGTGTTGTGATCGGCGATGCCAATCACGGGGATTTCCAACTTGCTCGCCTGATGCACATAGGCGCGCGGATCCGAGCCGCCGCGCAGGAAGGAGAAATTGGTGGTGATGCCGATCTCGGCATAATCGGGCGTTTTCATGCAAAAAGACCGTGCACGTACCAGCCGGGAGAAGCGAGCTTGCCGTCGGCGTCGAACACCTCCCCTTCGTAAAGACCGTCGCGGAAAATCCAGAAGCGTAGGCCCTCGGCATCCTCGATGCGGAAATAATCCCGCGTCAGCTGCTTGCCGTCCTGCCGCCACCATTCCATCGCGATGCGCTCGGGTCCTTCCACCCGCACCACCGCATGTTTTGCGCGCCGCCAGGTGAATTGATGCGGCGGACCGTCAGGCACGGTCGCGAACGGCACTGTGACCGGCTCCGGCTTGTCGAACAGCCGCAGGGGACGCAGCGGCGGCTCGCTCTCCGCACGCGCCGGCCATTCGGCCTGCATGGCAGCGGCGAGATGATGCTGCGCGGGCGCGGCCAGCACCGCCTGCTCGGGGATATGGGTATCCTCAGGCAGATGCACGACGACGCGTTTTCCGCCGATCCGCGCGGCGATGCGGTCGATCAGCGCGGCAAGCTCGTCATTGTCGTGGACATGAGCATCGAGATCGCGCTGCTCCTGCACCACGATCTCGGTGCGGCTCGCCGACAGCCGCACCATGTCGAAGCCGAAGCCGGGATCGAGAGGGTCGGCAAGCGCATCGAGCCGCTCGCGGAACAGCCGGTCGATCACCGCACTTCGCGTCACGGGACGTCCGGTCTCGACCATGATCGCGCGCACCACGCCGTCGGTCCGGAAGAACGCGGCCTCAAGGCGCCGTGCGCCCTTGCCCTGCTTTTCCATGGAGGTGATCAACGTGTCCGCCAGCCGCGACAGCGTCATCGCGATCATGGTGTCGGTCGCGATCGGTTCGGCGAAACGTTTTTCCACGATGTAGTCGGGCAGCGGCTTGCGCGGGCTGATCGGCGCATCGCCCTGCCCCAGCGCATGCGCAAGCAAGGTCGAGAACCGCGCGCCGAACCGCGCCGTGATTTCGCTCGGCGCGCGCGAAGCGACATCGCCGATGGTTTTCAGCCCGGCGCGGCGCAGGCCGGTGGTAATGGCTTCGTCCGCACCGAGTGCGGACACCGGAAACCGGTCGATCGCCGCTGCCTCCCCGCCATCGGCAACGATGGAGCCCGTGGCCTGCCGTGTCAGCGTGCGCGCGCAGACCGAGGTGCCGGCAATCGCCGCACTGACGGCAAAGCCCTGGCGCGCGAGCGACCGGACCAGCGTCTGCAACAATGCTGCCTCGCCGCCGAACAGATGCGCGCAGCCGGTGATGTCGAGGAACAGCCCGTGCGGCGGATCGAGCGCCACCAGCGGGGTGAAGCGGTCGCACCAGTCGGCGATGTCGCTCAGCGTCTTCGCGTCGGCCACGACATCGGCGTCGAACACTTTCAGGTCCGGGCACATCGCCCGTGCATTCGCGAGCGCCTGACCAATATGCAGACCAAGGCGCTCGGCGGCTTCATCCAGCGCATGGATCACCAGCGCGTTGTTGTCCTTGATGACAACGATGCTCGGATCATTGGTTCTACCCAGCCCGGCGCTGCTGAAGAACCGCTGGATCCGGTCGATCGGCAGGCGCGGCAGCCACAGGCTGAGGATACGCCGACGGTTCATTGAACTGGCACTCATCACATTTCCATTCCATGATCCACCGGCCACACGGGCCATGACGATTACGCAACAGCTCGACATCGAAGCGCGGCGCGCCCCAAGCACTCCATGCTGACCCCGGCGGCGAATGCGCGGCGCGCAGCATCCATCGCGTCTCCGCCGTCGAGGGCAATGGCTGCGCCGCCATCCGCAACAAGAGGCCGGTGACGCCGGACGATTGCGCGGCCAGCGTCAGCTTGCGGCTTGCCACCAGATCGAACTGCCTGGTCTCGCCCCAGAGCTCGAGCACAACGGCGCCGAGCGCATCGCAGGCGAGCGCATCGGCCGAGGTGCGCAGCGCGCTCTCGACATCAGCCGCACGCACCATCACCACCCGGCGCGGATCGAGGCCGAGCTCGGCGAGCCCGCTCATCGACAGCGCGCCAGTTTCAAGTTCCGAGAAATCCTGCCGCACCCACAGCAACGGCTTGCGCACCGTGACGCGGCCCGCAAGACCGGTGACAAAACCCGTCGCGGCCGCACCCTGACGCCCCTCGCAAAACACCTCGTGGATCGCCGCGCGCGCGAGCCCGCCTTTCAACGCGCGGTCCACCTCACCGTGGCCGAGCGCGACGCGGTCGTGATGATGCACGACCTCCGCCGTCTCGATCCGTTCGATCTGGCTGCGCAAGGTCGCAAGCGCGCTCATGCGTGCGGTGGCGCATGATCCGCCAAAGTGTGAGCGGTTTGGCGACAAGATCATGCGCCCTCTTAAAAAGAAGAGCGCGATCGGACGCAAAACCGGCGACCACTTTTGCTGATCGCGCTCTGCATGCTCGCCGCTCCTCAAAAGATTGATGCCGTGGCTTTCAAAAGAAGAACCAACGGCTGGCTCATTTGTTCATGATATGTTCTAATATAAAGCTAACGGCGCACGAAGAGTCAACCGAATTGCGCTCAATCGAATTCATGAGCCGAATCAAAGGGATTCCGGGATGGACGTACAACGCAAGCTGGTGATCCTGGCAGACGCCGCCAAGTACGATGCCTCCTGTGCCTCCAGCGGCACCGAAAAGCGGGATTCCAGCGACGGCAAGGGCATGGGCTCGACCGCGCCCGGCATGGGCATCTGTCATTCCTACGCGCCGGACGGACGCTGCATCTCGCTGCTCAAGGTGCTGCTCACCAACGCCTGCAATTACGACTGCCTCTATTGCGTCAACCGCGCCTCCTCGAACGTGCCGCGCGCCCGCTTCACCATCGACGAGGTGGTCAAGCTGACGCTCGATTTCTACCGGCGCAATTACATCGAGGGATTGTTTCTTTCCTCCGGCATCATTCGCAGCCCCGACTACACCATGGAGCAAGTGGTCAGCGTCGCGCGAAAGCTGCGCGAGGAGCATCACTTCCGCGGCTACATCCATCTCAAGACCATTCCGGAGGCCGACGACGCGCTGATCGCGGAGGCCGGCAAATATGCCGACCGTCTCTCCATCAATATCGAGATGCCCGAGGAGACGAGCCTGCAGCAATTCGCGCCGGAAAAAGACGTGCGCGCGATCCGCCGCACCATGGGCCGGCTGCGGCTGAAGCTGGACGAAGCCGAGGACAATTGCAGCACCAAGACGAAGGCGAAACCGCAGCGCTTTGCGCCGGCAGGACAAAGCACGCAGATGATCGTCGGCGCAGATGGCGCGAACGATCACACCATCCTCCACACCAGCGCCAATCTCTACGGTTCATACCGGCTGCGGCGCGTCTATTACTCCGCCTTCAGCCCGATCCCCGATGCCAGCCGCGCGTTGCCTCTGGTACAGCCGCCACTGCTGCGCGAGCACCGGCTCTACCAGGCCGACTGGCTGATGCGGTTCTACGGTTTTGACGTCGGCGAGATCGTCGACGACAGCGCCATGCTGCCGCTCGACATCGATCCAAAGCTCGCCTGGGCGCTGCGCCACCGCGATCGCTTCCCGCTCGACGTCAACCGTGCCAGCCGCGAGGAGCTCTTGCGCGTGCCGGGCTTCGGCACCAAGGCAGTCGAGCGCATCATCGCGACGCGGCGCACCACCACGATCCGCCTTTCCGATCTGGCGCGGCTGCACGTGCCCCGCAACAAGGCGCTGCCGTTCATCGTGCTCAGCGATCACCGGCCTAGGCCACATCACCTCGACGAGGCGCGGCTGATCGATCGGTTCAAGTCGAAAACAACGCAACTGGGGTTTGGCTTCTGATGCAGCACATCATCCTCGAAACCGAAACCGATTTCGACGGCTGGCGCAAAGCCGCGCGCACGCTCGTGCTTCATCACGCGAAGCCCACCGATGTCACCTGGGCCGTGCAAGGCGGCGAAGCCGAGTTGTTCGCGCCGCCCGCGCTGTCTCCAATCCTCGAGGTGAACGACGGCACCTTCAACGTCTCGGCAAAATTCGTCGATCTCGCCCAGGCCGCCATCCTGCATCGTGATCCCCAGCGTTTTGCGATCCTCTATCGCCTGCTCTGGCGGCTGAAGGACAATCACGATCTCATCGATGTCGCGACCGATCCCGACGTCGGGCAGGTCACGGCGATGGCAAGAGCGGTTCATCGCGACGAGCACAAGATGCACGCCTTCGTGCGCTTCCGCGAGATCGGCCGCGAGCGCGCCGCGCATTACGTCGCCTGGTTCGAGCCGGAGCATCATATCGTCGAGCTCGCCGCCCCATTCTTCGCCAGGCGCTTTGCCGACATGCCGTGGTCGATCCTGACGCCCGATCTCTGCGCGCATTGGGACGGCCACGCGCTTTCATTCACGCCGGGCGTGAGCAAGAACGAAGCACCGGGCGAGGACCGGCTCGAGGAAACCTGGCGGCGCTATTACGCCAGTATCTTCAATCCGGCGCGGTTGAAGGTGAAGGCGATGCAGACGGAGATGCCGAAGAAATATTGGAGGAACCTGCCCGAGGCTTCGATCATTAAGCCCCTGATCGAGGACGCCGAACGCATGACCGGCGCCATGATCGCCAATGCCGCAACCGATCCGCACAAGCCTCAGAAGCGGCCGGAGGCCCCGATGGCACGCAAGACTACCGCCAATGATCTAGAATCGCTTCGCGAGGAGGCCGCGCATTGCCGCGCCTGCCCGCTCTACAAGGACGCGACGCAGACCGTGTTCGGCGAAGGCCCGAAGGACGCCACCATCATGCTGGTCGGCGAGCAGCCCGGCGACAAGGAAGACCTCGCCGGTCATCCCTTCGTCGGCCCGGCCGGCCAGATGCTCGACCGCGCCCTCGTGGAAGCCGGCGTCGATCGCAAGAAGATCTATGTCACCAACGCGGTGAAGCACTTCAAATTTGTGCCGCGCGGAAAAATTCGTCTGCACCAGAAGCCGACAACGCCGGAGATCAAAGCCTGTCGGCAGTGGTATGAGCGGGAAGTTTCGGCAATCCAGCCCGATCTCGTCGTTGCGATGGGCGCCACCGCCGCGCAAAGCGTGTTCGGAAAGATCACGCCGATTGGCAAGACCCGCGGCCGGCTCATAGACCTCCCCGACGGACGCAAGGCCCTGGTGACGGTGCATCCGTCCTATCTGCTACGGCTGCCCGATCCGGAGGCGAAGGTGCTGGAATATCAGCGCTTTGTCGAAGACCTGAAGATCGCGGCGTCGTTGCAGAGGAAATCCCCGCGCGCCGCCTGACGTCACCCGGTTGCACGGCAGCAAGCCGTAGAGAACTCGCATCATTTCAACTGTCTGCCCGCTGCTTCAACTGCCTGTCACATGCCGCGCGCAAAATCGGGGCCTTGGGACAGGAGAATTTCCAATGAGTGACGTTGCTTTGCCAGGCTCCATCGAGCCGGCCTTGAGTAAGGGGCCAGACCTCAATCGCGGATTCCATCCGCTCACCGGCGTGATCTATATGGGGGTGATCGCCGCCGCACTGCTCTTCGTCGCCTACAGCATCTGGGTCGACGTCGACGCGGCCGGCGCGCAGGTCAAGAGCTTCGCTCCCTTCCTCCTGCTCTTCGTCGCGCTTCTGATCGCACTCGGCTTCGAGTTCGTGAACGGCTTCCACGACACCGCCAACGCGGTCGCGACCGTGATCTACACCCGCTCGCTGCCCGCCCACGTCGCCGTGGTGTGGTCCGGCATGTTCAACCTGTTCGGCGTGCTGCTGTCCTCCGGCGCAGTCGCGTTCGGCATTGTCTCGCTGCTGCCGGTCGAGCTGATCCTTCAGGTCGGCTCCAGCGCAGGCTTCGCGATGGTGTTCGCGCTGTTGATCTCCGCCATCATCTGGAACGTCGGCACCTGGTATTTCGGCCTGCCGGCCTCGAGCTCGCACACGCTGATCGGCTCGATCATGGGCGTCGGCATCATGAACGCGATCCTGCACGGCCGCAGCGGCACCTCGGGTGTCGACTGGTCCCAGGCCACCAACATCGGCAAGGCGCTGCTGCTGTCGCCGCTGTTCGGTTTCGCGCTTGCCGCCGGCCTGCTGCTGATCCTGCGCAGCGCGCTGCTGCGCGCCACGCCGGCTCTGTTCGGCGAGCCGAAGGGCGACCAGCCGCCGCCCCTGTGGATCCGCGGCATCCTGGTCCTCACCTGCACGCTGGTGAGCTTCTTCCACGGCTCCAATGACGGTCAGAAGGGCATGGGCCTGATCATGTTGATCCTGATCGGCACCGTGCCGACCGCCTACGCGCTCAACCGCGCGCTGCCGGAGAGCCAGATCGTCGCGTTCAGCCAGAACTCGGAGGCCGCGAGCAAGATCATCGAAGGCAAGGCCGCCGGCTACAGCGTGATCGGCAATCCGCGTCCCGCCGTGACCAACTATGTCGCGCAACACGAGGTCAACGGCGGCACGTTCCCGTCGCTTGCCGTGCTGGTGCGCGACATCGCCAAGCAGGTGACCACCTACGGCTCGCTCGCCAAGGTGCCGGCCGACCTCGTCGGCAACACCCGCAACGACATGTACCTCGTCTCGGAAGCGCTCCGCTTCCTGATGAAGGACAAGGAAGCCGAGCTCAGCGCCGCCGACGTCGCCGTGCTCAACGCCTACAAGGGTTCGCTCGACAGCGCCACGAAGTTCATCCCCGGCTGGGTGAAGATCGCGGTCGCCATCGCGCTTGGCCTCGGCACCATGGTCGGCTGGAAGCGCATCGTCGTCACGGTCGGCGAGAAGATCGGCAAGACGCACCTGACCTACGCGCAGGGCGCCTGCGCCGAGATCACTGCGGCCGCCACCATCGCCGCCGCCGACATCTACGGCCTGCCGGTCTCGACCACCCACGTGCTGTCGTCCGGCATCGCCGGCACCATGGCCGCCAACGGCTCCGGCCTGCAATGGTCGACGATCCGCAACATCGCCATGGCCTGGGTGCTGACCCTGCCGGCCGCGATGATCATCTCGGGTACGTTGTACTATCTGTTCTCTCACCTCTTCTGAGAGACCGCCGCTGACTAACGTCAAAGGGGCCCGTGCGATGCACGGGCCCCTTTCATTTCTGCCAGCGTCTTAGCTTACGACGCCGCGAGCTGTTCCTCGACCAGCTTGACCCAGTACGACGTGCCGAACACGATCGCCTCATCGTTGAAATTGTAGGCGGGGTGATGCAGGCCCGCGCTGTCACCGTTGCCGCAGAAGATGAACGCACCGGGGCGCGCTTCCAGCATGTAGGCAAAATCCTCGCCGCCCATCAGCGGCGACATCTCCAGCACATTGGCATCGCCCGCGACCTGCTTGGCAATGCGCGACGCCACCTCGGTCTCCGCGGCGTGGTTGTTCACCACGGGATAGTTGCGCTTGTAGTGCAAATCGATCTTCGCGCCGGTGATCTGCGCGACGCCCGCCACCACTTCACGCACACGCTTCTCGACCAGCTTGCGCACCTCCGGCGTCAGCGTGCGGATGGTGCCCCGCAGAACCGCGGTTTGCGGGATGACGTTGCGGGCGTTGCCGGCGTGGAATTCGCAGATCGAGATCACGGCGGATTCCAAGGGATCGACGCTGCGCGCGACGATCGACTGCAACGCGGTGATCAGCTGTGCACCGACCAGAACGGAATCGACGCATTTGTGCGGACGCGCGGCGTGGCCGCCGAGGCCCTCGATCATGAGGTCGACCTCGTCGGTCGCCGCCATGATCGGGCCGGGCCGGATCGCGAACGAGCCGATCGGAATGCCGGGGCCGTTGTGCATGCCGTAGACCTGCTCGATGCCGAAGCGCTCCATCATGCCGTCCTTGACCATGGCCGCGCCGCCGGCGCCGCCTTCTTCGGCCGGCTGGAAGATCACAACGGCGTCGCCGGCGAAGTTGCGGGTCTCGGCGAGATAGCGTGCGGCGCCGAGCAGCATCGCGGTGTGGCCGTCATGGCCGCAGGCGTGCATCTTGCCCGGAGTCTTGGAGGCGTAAGGCAGGTTGGTCTGCTCATCGACAGGCAGCGCGTCCATGTCGGCGCGCATGCCGATCACCTTGAGCCCCTCGCCGGCCGGCTTGTTGCCCTTGATCACGCCCACCACGCCGGTCTGGCCGATGCCGGTCACGACCTCGTCGCAGCCGAACTCGCGCAGGCGATCCGCGACGAATGCTGCGGTGCGGTGAACGTCATACAGCAGCTCGGGATGCTGGTGGATGTCCCGCCGCCAGGCCTGGATATCGGGTTGAAGGTCGGCGACGCGGTTCACGATGGGCATGGAAGGTCTCGAGCTTTGTTGAAAATGCAGACCTGTCTACCATGCAAGCACCAGTCCACCCAACTGGCAGGGATCGGGTCTGGCCCTGTCCGTGCGGCATGGCCGGACTTGTCCCGGTCGTCTCCGTCTGCCTATTAAGATGGAACGTTTAGAGACCATCCGGGTGGAAGCAGAATGCCGAGGCGGCTCGAAGGTGAGTTTGACTACATTGTCGTGGGCGCCGGCACGGCCGGCTGTGTCGTTGCCAACCGGCTGTCGGCCGAGCCCAAAAACCGCGTCCTCATTCTCGAGGCCGGCGGCGACGACAACTGGATCTGGTTCCACATCCCGGTCGGCTATCTCTTCGCGATCGGCAATCCGCGCTCGGACTGGATGTTCAAGACCGAGCCGGAGCCGGGCCTGAACGGCCGCGCGCTCGCCTATCCCCGCGGCAAGGTGATCGGCGGCTGTTCGGCGATCAACGCCATGATCTCGATGCGCGGCCAGGCCGCCGATTACGATCATTGGCGCCAGCTCGGCATGACCGGCTGGGGCTATGATGACGTGCTGCCGCTGTTCAGGCGGCTGGAGGATCATTTCCTGGGCGCGAGTGAGCATCACGGCGCCGGCGGCGGCTGGCGCATCGAGGCGCCGCGGCTGTCCTGGGACGTTCTCGATGCCGTCGGCGACGCCGCCGAGGAAATGGGCATCAAGCGCATCCCGGATTTCAACACCGGCGACAACGAAGGCACGAGCTACTTTCACGTCAACCAGAAGCGCGGCCGGCGCTGGTCGTCGGCGCGCGGCTTCCTCAAGCCGGCACTGAACCGGCCGAACCTGCGGCTCGAGAAGAACGTTCTGGTCGATCGTCTGATCATCGAGCGGGGCCGCGCCGTCGGTGTGCGCTTCATCCAGAACGGCGAGATCATCGAGGCGCGTGCCAGGCGCGAGGTGATCCTCTCGGCAGGCTCGATCGGCTCGGTGCAGGTGCTGCATCGCTCCGGTATCGGGCCCGCAGACTGGCTGTCGCCGCTCGGCATCGACATCGTGATGGACAAGCCCGGTGTCGGGCGCAACCTGCAGGACCATCTCCAGCAGCGCGCGATCTACAGGGTCGAGGGCGTGCGGACGCTGAATGAAACCTACTACAATCTGTTCCGCCGCGGCCTGATGGGCCTCGACTATGCCTTCCGCCGCCGTGGTCCGCTGACCATGGCGCCGTCGCAGCTCGGTATCTTCACGCGTTCCGATGCGACACGCGCACGCGCCAACATCCAGTTCCACGTGCAGCCGCTGTCGCTCGACAAATTCGGCGATCCCCTGCATCGCTTCCCTGCGATCACCGTGAGCGCCTGCAATCTCCAGCCGACCTCGCGCGGCACAGTGCGGCTGCGCTCGGCGACGCCCGATGAAAAGCCGATCATCGCGCCGAACTATCTGTCGACCGATGACGACCGCCAGGTCGGCGCCGACGCCATCCGCACCACCCGTCGCCTGATGCAGCAGAAGGCGCTCGCCAAATATCGCCCGAGCGAATATCTGCCCGGCCCCACCGTCGGCGACGACGATGCCTCGCTCGCAAAAGCCGCCGGCGATATCGGCACCACCATCTTCCATCCCGTCGGCACGGCGAAGATGGGCGCGGCGAATGATCCCATGGCCGTGGTCGACGAGCGCCTGCGCTTCTATGGCCTTAGTGGTCTTCGCATCGTCGATGCCTCGATCATGCCGACGATCACCTCGGGCAATACCAACACGCCGACCGCGATGATCGCCGAGAAGGGCGCGACGATGATCCTGGAGGATGCGAAGTAGCATCCAATCACCATGATCAGTCACCGCTTTTCCATCGGCCCCGCCGGCGCAGAGATCGCCATGTTGCAATGGGGCGAGAGCGGCAAGCCGCCCGCCCTGCTCGTGCACGGCACCGGCTTCGTCGCCGACGTCTGGGACGAGGTCGCGCGCGATCTCGCCTCGACCTACACCGTCTATGCGCTCGATCGCCGCGGCCATGGCGCAAGCCACAAGCCCCGCACCTATCACTTTGCGGACTATGCCGACGACATCTGCCGGGTTATCGACGCGCTGTGCTTGCGCGACGTCTACGGCATCGGTCACAGCGCGGGCGCGACCGATCTGTTGCTGGCAGCGAAGCTGCTCCCGGGATGCTTCACGCGGCTGTTCGTGATGGAGCCGACCGTGATGAACCCGCACGCGGCGCGCGATCCGTCCGTGGGACTGAGCGAACAATCGCTGTCCCGTGTGCAGGGCGCGCTGCGCCGGCAGGCGGAGTTCGACAGTCACGATGCCGCCTTCAAGCGCTACCGTGCCGCGCCCGCTTTTGCGGATTGGACCGAGGCTTCGCTCTGGGCTTATGTGCGGCACGGTTTTGCGCCACTCGACAATGGCCGGGTGCGGCTTTGCTGCACGCCTGAGATCGAGTCGGCGATGCTGCGTCCGATCTACGAAGCAATGGAGCAGGTTTACGTCGGCGACGCGCGTGGCAATCCCTTCGCCTGGTTTGGCGAAATCGCGTGCCCCGTGACGGTGACCACCGCCGAGACCTCGGGGCCGGTCTACAAGGAGATGGCCTCACGGGCCATGGCGCTCATCCCGCACGCCAGGGCCCTCGCCTTCGAAGGCGCCGGCCACTGTGTGGCGCAGGAAGCCCCAGCCCTTGTGCTGCGGGCAGTCCGGGAATTTTCGGCGTAGATCTCCGTTCATCTCCCTTGTCCCGGACGCACCGCAACAGATTGCGCGCTGCCGAACCGCATCCGGCGTGTGTGACCCCACCTCACGAAAACGTCATCGACCCCCGCGAATAAACCCGTCCCTCCCCCGATCACCTCCCCGAAGCCCAATTCCGGGCCAAAGGAGACGTGAGATGAGCGGACACGATCACGGGGACGACGGCGTCAACCGCCGCAAGGTGCTGGAATGCATGACATGGGCCGGCACCGGGGTGCTCTGGACCATCACGGGCGGCGTGCCGCGCTCGCTCGGCATCATCGATTCCGCGAAGGCAGCGACCGCCGCGACGCCCGGCATGACCTTCCTCCAGATCAGCGACAGCCATGTCGGCTTCGACAAGCCAGCCAACCCCAATGCGCTGGGCACGCTGGAGGAAGCCGTCAACAAGATCAATGCGATGCCGGTCAAGCCGTCCTTCATGATCCACACCGGCGACATCACCCATCTGTCCAAGGCGTCCGAGTTCGACAACGCAGATCGCATCATCTCGCAGTCCAAGCTGGACGTGCACTACGTGCCCGGCGAGCATGACTTCCTCGACGAAGAGGTGAAGTTCTATCGCGAACGCTACGGCCGCGGCACCAAGGGCGCGGGCTGGTACTCCTTCGACGCCGGCGGCGTGCACTTCGTCGGCCTCGTCAACGTCGTCGACCTCAAGGGCGGCGGCCTCGGCAATCTCGGCGCGGAGCAGCTCGCCTGGCTCGAGGACGACCTCCGCGGCAAGTCGAAATCCACCCCGGTCGTGCTGTTCGCCCACATCCCGCTCTGGACCGTCTACCCGCAATGGGGTTGGGGCACCGAGGACGGCGGCCGCGCGCTCGAATACGTCAAGGGTTTCGGCTCCGTCACCGTGCTGAACGGCCACATCCACCAGGTGATGCAGAAGGTCGAGGGCAACGTCACCTTCCACACCGCGCGCTCGACCGCCTTCCCGCAACCGGCGCCGGGCGCCGCGGCCTCGCCCGGACCGATGAAGGTCGAGGACGCCAAGCTCCGTTCGATGCTCGGGGTCGCCAGCATCAACTTCAAGCAGAACGAGCAGCGGCTCGCGATCATCGACACGCCACTACAGGGTTGATCCAGGGCTGAAACGGAAGCTGACAATGAAGAGACTCAATCGCCGCGACTTCGGGGTCGCTGTGGCCGCGGCCATCCTGCTGCCCGTCACAACCGCCCGTGCCGACGACACCAACCTGGAGATCCACATCGACAATTTCACCTTCCAGCCGGCCGAGCTCAGCATCAAAGTCGGCACGACCGTGACCTGGACCAACCGGGACGACATCCCCCACACCGTGGTGTCGGCCGGCAAGTTCAGGTCCAAGACCCTGGACACCGACGACAAGTTCACGTTCACCTTCACCAACGCGGGCGACTACAAGTATTTTTGTTCGTTGCACCCGCACATGACCGGGATGATCAAGGTTGAGTAACGTCTCCAACCAAGGCATCTCTGTCTTGCCCGGCCGGTGGTTCGACGCCGGCCGGGCTCGCGTGCCTTCGGTCCGGCCCAAAAACGACACGAAGCGCGCAACGACATACGAAATGCAGCAAGAGGCAAAGCGAGAGGCGATGCCCGTCAGCGACGATTTCCAGAAGGCGCAGCGGTTCCGCGAGGCGGCGCTCCCCTATCTCGACGACGTCTACACGCTCGCACGCTATCTGCTGCGCGACGCCGCCGACGCGGAGGACGCGGTGCAGGAATGCTATTTGCGCGCGCTGAAGCACTTCGACAGCTATCGCGGCCCGGCGATGAAACCGTGGCTGTTCGCGATCCTGCGCAACGTCTGCAACGCCGAATATGCCAGACGCGCACACTCGCACGCCGCGATCGAGGACACGCCCGGCGCCGCCGACCAGACGCCGATGTGGCAGGAGAACGAGGCGAGCCCGGAGACGGAAGTGCTGCGCAGCCGCGACGCCGGCGCCATTCGCAAGATGGTCGACGCGCTCGCGGAGCCGTTCAAGGAAACCTTCGTGCTGCGGGAGATCAACAACCTGTCCTATCGTGAAATTGCAGAGACCGTCGGTGCCCCCGTCGGCACCGTGATGTCCCGCCTCGCCCGCGCCCGCGCCATGCTGCGCGCGGCCTGGACGGCGGAAGAGGAGCATTCGAAATGACCTGCGACGAAGCAAAAATCCTGCTTCACGCGCTGCTCGACAACGAGCTCGATGCCGGCCATGCGCGCCAGGTCGAAGCGCATATCGCCGGCTGCCCGGCCTGCACGGCCGAGTTCGCGGCACAGCGCGAGATGAAGCGCGTGCTGGCCGATACCAAGCTGCGCTACAGCGCGCCGGCGACCTTGCGCGCCCGTATCGAGGCGTCGATGCCGCAGGCGCGGCCGCAGCCGAGCCGGCGTTCCGTGCTGCGCGGTTTCGCGATGGGTTCGGCGGTCTCGGCTCTCGCCGCCTCCGGCGTCGTCGCCGTCGTGCTGCGCCAGGACGACCAGCAGCGCATCCTCTCGGAGGTCGTCTCCGCGCATCTGCGCTCGCTCCAGGCCGGCCACCTCATCGACGTCGTCTCGACCGACCAGCACACGGTCAAGCCCTGGTTCAACGGCAAGCTCGACGTCGCCCCGCCCGTGATCGACCTCACCGCGCAAGGTTTTACGCTGGTCGGCGGCCGGCTCGACTATGTCGATGCCCGCGCCATCGGTGCCGTCGTCTACCGGCGGCGGCAGCACATCATCAACCTGTTCGTGTCGCAGACCGCGAGCACCGAGCATCGGCCGCCGAAGACGCAGACCATGCAGGGCTTCAACTGCCGCCGCTGGGGCGAACGCGGCCTGAATTTCTGGGCCGTCAGCGATATCGGCGGCGACGAGCTCACCGAATTCGTCGACAAGTTCGAGGCGGCGATGAAGGCGAATGTCGAGGGGTAGCGGCATCCACCGTCATTGCGAGCGAAGCGAAGCAATCCAGACTGTATCCGCGGAGGGATACTGGATTGCTTCGCTTCGCTCGCAATGACGATTGCTGAGATAGATCGGCGAACTTACGCCGACCGCCGCACCGCGTTGTCCACCAGCGTCTTGCCGAGCGACCAGATCGCACCGGGGACCTTGTGGCTGCCGGCGATGACGTCGTCGAAGGCGCGCTCGATCCAGCCGCAGTCTTCTTCGGTGATGGTGAGCGGCGGAAGCAGCTTGATGGTATGGCTGCCGTGACCGGCGACCTGCGTCAGGATCTTGTGATCCTTGAACAGCGGCACGGTGATGAGCTGGCAGAACAGGCCCTTGTTGGCAGCTTCCAGCACGTTCCAGGACGCCCGCAGCCGCAGCGATTTCGGCGGGCCGAACTCGATGCCGATCATCAGCCCCTTGCCTCGCACTTCCTTCAGCAGCTCGTAGCCGGGCACCATGCGGGTGAGCGCGAGGCGAAGCTCGGCGCCGCGCTTGGCGGCGGACTCGATCAGCTTCTCCGATTCCATCACGTCGAGCGTGGCAATGCCCGCGGCCATCGCGAGATCGTTCTTGGAGAAGGTCGAACCGTGCACCACGGCGCGGTCCATCTGGTTGAAGATCTTGTCGAAGATGCTCTTGCGCGTCAGCACGGCGCCGACCGGCACATGGCCGCCCGAGAGTGATTTCGACAGCAGCACCATGTCGGGCTCGACGTTCCAGTGCTCGACCGCGAGGAAGCGGCCGGTGCGGCCCATGCCGGTCTGGATCTCGTCGGCGACGAACAGCGTGCCGTACTTCTTGCAGAGCGCCGCCGCGCCCGGCAGGAACTCGTCGGAGGGCATGTTGACGCCCTTGCCCTGGATCGGCTCGACCACGAAGGCCGCAACCTCACGCGAGGCCAGCGCCTTTTCGAGCGCGGCGAGATCGTTGAATGGAACCGGGGTGCATCCCGGCAGCAGCGGCTCGAAGCCAGTGCGGAAGTTCGAATCACCGGTCAGCGACAGCGCGCCATAAGTCAGGCCGTGATAGCCGTGGGCGCAATAGACGATGCCGGGGCGGCCGGTGGCGCCGCGCGCGAACTTGATCGCCGCCTCGACGCATTCGGCGCCGGAATTGGCGAAGAACACCTTGTCGAGATAGGGAACATATTTCAGGAGACGCTCGGCGAGCACGCCGGCCAGCACCGAGACGTCGAACTGAACGAGATTGGGCAGATCGGCGTCGAGCACGCTTTTCAGCGCATCGCGCATTACCGGATGGTTGCGCCCGATTGCGAACACGCCAAAGCCGGACAGGAGATCGAGATAGCGCGCCCCCTCGCGGTCGTAGAGATACTGCCCCTGCCCCTTCTGGAAGCCGACATCGTAGCCGATCGTCTTCAGAACCCGAACGAACTGCTCGTTCAGATACCGATTATGCAGGGCGCTGCGCTGGGCCTGACGGTCCGCGAACAACTGGGACATGTCTGGATTTGGACTGTTCATCCGCTACATACTTCGGTTGAGGGCCGCTTCGTCAACTGAAAACGGTCAGCAAACGGAAAAGGGTCTGTGCGGCCTTTTGCCCTTTTTCGGACCATCTTCGCAAGCACAGCTTTAAACCATGTTGCACTGCCAAGGAACACTCATGCGTTTGGCCATTTACACCGGAATAATACTGGCGGGCGGTTACGCCGGCCTGACACCGGCGCTCGCCGCCGATCCCACCGGCGACTGGCGGGTCGCCGATGGCGTTGCCAATATCCGCGTCGCCCAATGCAACGGCGGCATGTGGGGCGCGGTTTCCTGGGAAAAGCAGCCCGGAGGCCGCGACGAGAATAACCCGGATGTCTCAAAAAAGAACAGGCCGACGCTGGGCATGGCGACCCTGATCAACATGAAGAAGACGGCCGGCGCCGAGCAGTGGGAAGGCCAAGTCTACAACGCGAAGGATGGTCAGATGTATAGTGCGACCATCACGCCTGTCGGCACCGACCAGCTCGAGATCAAGGGCTGCGTGCTGGGCTTCCTGTGCGGCGGCGAGACCTGGACCCGGGTTGGCCCGCCGATTCCTTTGAGCTCTTCTAATGCGATGGCCAACAGTGCGATGGCCAAGGGCGCACCGAAAACCACAGGCGCGGCGCCAAAAGCCGCAACCACGCCACCTGCTGCAGCGCCAGCGCCCGCTACCCCGGCACCGAAGAACGCTGCCGCCGCCGGCAAGCCTGGCCAGAAGAGCGCAACCGCCGATCCCGTCGGCGACATCTGCCTACTCCCTGAGATTGCGGGGTTTGCCCATTAGGGCCGGCTGAAACAACAGCACTGCGGCAAGCGTCGTCACCAGAGACAGTGCGAGCAGCTTGCCCATGCTGGACGTGCCTGGATGGCTCGACAGCCACAGGCTGCCGAACGCAGTCGCCGTCGTCAGTGCGCTGAAAAAGATCGCGCGCGTCAGGCTGGTCTGAAGCAGGTTTGTCCTGCCGGACCGCCACGCCACGACATAATAGATCTTGAACGCAACGCCCACGCCGAGCAGCAACGGGAACGCGACGATGTTGGCGAAGTTGAGCGGCAGGCCGATCAACACGCAGATCTCGAGCGTCACCGCGCCCGCAACCAGAAGCGGCACCAGCGTCATCAGCACGTCGACGATGCGGCGCAGCGTGATCCACAGCAACAGGCCGATCACCAGCAGCGCGTAGATGCCGGCATGGATGAACGCCCTCACCACGGTGTCGCCCGACTTGAGGATCGAGACCGGCCCGCCGATCGCGGTCGGCTCGGCCTCGAGCACGGCTGCAGCGAATTTGCGCAGCGTATCGTTGTCGTTGGGATCGCCCTTCGGCTGCGCCTCGACGCGGATGATTCCGTCCTTGCTCTTCCAGGCGTTGACGAGATCGGGCGGCAGTGACTTCAGGGTGACCGGCTCGGCCTGCATTGCGTTCCTGAGCTGGTCGAACACGATCTTCATCGGTGTGACGAATACGTCCTGCGCCTTGTTGCGGGTCGGCTCATCCGAATTGGCGAGCTTCTCGAGCGCGTCCGCGAGCCGCCGCGAGGCGACCGCGCCTGGGCCTTTGGCGTCACCAGCGGTCCGGCGCAGATTGTCGGCTGAGGATTTCAGCGCCTCGACGTTTTCCTGATCCGACGGCGCCGCGTCGACCTGGTCAGGGTTGAGCGCGGGGTTCAGTATCTTGGCACCCTGCGCGATCAGCTTCAGCTTCGGCTGCTGGTCTTCCGGCACGAAGCTGTCGAGCGACATCACGCGCAACACTTGAGGTACTTTCTCCAGCTTCGCTTCGACCTGCTTGGCCTGCTCTTCCGACGTGGTCATCACGTTGACGGCGTTGGCGCCAGTGTTGGGATCCTTTCGCAGGTCGAGGAAGGTCGCGATCGATTCCGCCTTCGGGTTGCGCAGGTTCATCGGGTTGAAGTCGAACTTCAGGAAGTAGAGAAGCGGCAGGCCGGCGAGCGCCAGCACCAACGTGCCGCCCACGACCAATACACGGTGCTTCTCCAGGAAGTAATCGAGCGGCGCCAGGAAGGCATAGCCGACCGGCTCCATCTCACCGGGCGGATTCAGCAGCTTCAGCATCGCGGGCAGCACGGTGATACTGGAGACGAACGCCACCAGCATGCCGACGCCGGCGATCTGGCCGAGCTCGGAGATGCCCTTGTAGTCGGTCGGCAGGAAACAGAGGAAGCCGGCGGCGGTCGCCATTGCCGCCAGCGACAGCGGCACCGCCGAGCGCTTCGCCGCGAGCACCAGCGCGCCGGTCAGATCATTGTGCTTGTAGCGCTCCGAGCGATAGCGAACGCTGTACTGGATGCCGAAATCGACGCCAAGACCGACGAACAGCACTGCGAAGGCGATCGACAGCAAATTGAAAGAGCCGACCATCATCAGGCCCGCCGCGGTCGTCAGCGCGAGGCCGACGAAGAGATTGACGAACACCGCGAAGATGATCTTCGAAGAGTGCAGCGCGAGCCACAGGATCAGGAGCACGACGAGCACCGTGCCGACGCCGTTGACGATAGCGCCTTCCTGGACGGTGGCGTATTCCTCGTTGGCGATCGGGACCGGACCTGTCAGCCGTACTCGCGCCTGATATTTTGTCGCAAAATCGAGATCGACCGCTGCCTTGCGGATCGCGTCGGTTGCGCCCTTGCCGGGCTCCAGCGCGTTGTAGTCAAGGATCGGCTTGAACTCGATGAAGGCACGCTTGTCCGAATCCTCCAGCGGCTTGTCGCTGACGAGCTCGCGCCAGGAGAAGATCGCATTGCCCTTGTTGAGCACGGTCTCGACCGTCTCTGCGATCTGGTTGAACGGCCGCTCTGTGCTGTCGAGCTTGACCTGGCCGCGCTTGACACCGGCGAGCCCCGTCTCCAGTGCGCCGGTCAGGCCGCGGATCGACGGATCGCCGGCCATGATCTCGATCAGGGGCGCTGCGGATTCGAACTGGCTCGTGATCTTGCCGACTTCCTCGGTCGGCAGGAACAACAGACCGTTCTTCTCGAAGAACTCACCGGTGCCGAGCTGCTGCATCGACTGGAATTCGGTCTTGTTGTCCTTCAGCTTGGCAAACAGCGCGTCCGCGGCCGCGGTCGCCATCTCAGGCGTCCTGGCCTCGACCACCGCGAGAATCGTCGCGTCGCGGTCGAAGGCCTTGTCGAATTGCTGGTCGCGCTGGCGCCAGTCGAGGTTCTGGGCAATCAGCGAATTGATGTCGGTGTTGATGGCGAAGTGGTGGGACGTGTAATAGCCCGCCCCCACCGCCAGCAGGAGCCCGAGAACGACGACGAGGGAGGCAAACCGGGTACAGGCCCTGACGATGGCAACGACTACGCTCTGCAGCACTTCTTTTCTTTCTAGTGTTAACAGCCTGCCGGAAACGCCCGCTGTTTATCGGAGTTCCCGAGCGAAACCTATTGCTGTTTTGAGTGGCTCTCGCGGGAACCAGGTTCGAAGTAAACGCCGGGAGACCATGGCGAAATCATGCGAAGAGGGCGGTATAGCCGTCGAGTTGAGGCGGTAAAGTGACGAAGGGGTGAGCGCAAAGTCGTCGTCTTGCTTAGACGAAATGAAGTATTATAATACCTGAAATTGACCCGACCGGGAACCCGCGACTTGTTCCGCCTTTTCTTTTCGCCGATTTTTTGACACAAAGTGCTGTGCCTGCATGCGCCGGGGTTCCAGATGGGGTGGGCGGTTACCGCGATCGAGAGACCAGTGGTGCGGATATTGCAGCATTGGCCCGTATCAAGGTGCCGCCTGGGACAATTGAGCGGATTGGTGCAATTTGCGTGATGGGCGTCCAATGGAAGTTTATCTAGCGCAGCCGCGCGGCTTTTGTGCGGGCGTGGTGCGCGCGATCGAGATCGTGGAGCGGGCCCTGGAGAAATACGGCCCGCCCGTCTACGTGCGCCATGAGATCGTGCACAACAAATACGTCGTCGAGAGCCTGAGGGACAAAGGCGCGATCTTCGTCGAGGAACTGTCCGAAGTCCCACCGAAAGCTGTCACCGTTTTCAGTGCCCATGGCGTCGCCCGCAGCGTTGAGGAAGAAGCCGCCGCGCGGGATCTTCCAGTGCTGAATGCCACCTGCCCCCTGGTCACGAAAGTTCACAATCAGGGGAAGCGCTACATCACCAAGGGCCGCACCCTGATCCTGATCGGCCATGCCGGCCACCCTGAGGTCGAGGGCACGATGGGCCAGGTTCCCGGGCCCGTTCTGCTGGTCCAGAGCGCTGAAGAAGCCAAGGCCTTGGCGCTGCCGGCGGATACGCCAGTGGCCTACATCACCCAGACCACGCTGTCGGTCGACGACACCAGGGACATTATCGGGGCTCTTCAAGCCAAATTTACAGATATTCAAGGCCCAGACATCCGGGATATCTGCTATGCGACACAGAACCGCCAATCTGCGGTAAGGGAACTGAGCAAGCTGGTCGACGTGATCTTGGTGGTGGGCGCTACCAATAGCTCGAACTCGAATCGGCTCCGCGAAATCGGCACTGAGGCCGGGGTCGCGAGTTATCTGATCGCCGATGGCCGCGAGCTCAATCCGGAGTGGTTGAAAGGTGCCAGGACCGTCGGCCTAACGGCCGGCGCCTCGGCGCCCGAGGTGCTGGTGGATGACGTGATCGAAGCGCTGCGGCGGATCGGACCGGTGACGGTCTCGGTGCTCCCGGGCCGCGAGGAAAACATCGAATTCAGGCTTCCGGCCCAACTGGCTGCAAGCTGACCCTACCCGAATTTCAAGCCCAGAAAGAAACGTGTAATGGCTATCCCCTTCTTCAAGGAAATGCGTATCGGCGGCTATTTGCTCAAGCAGAAACTGCTTGGCCGCAAACGCTATCCGCTCGTGCTGATGCTGGAGCCGCTGTTCCGCTGCAATCTCGCCTGCGTCGGCTGCGGCAAGATCGATTATCCGGATGCGATCCTCAACCGCCGCATGACCGCACAGGAGTGCTGGGACGCGGCCGACGAGTGCGGCGCGCCGATGGTGGCGATTCCCGGCGGCGAGCCGCTGATCCACAAGGAGATCGGCGAGATCGTGCGCGGCCTCGTCGCGCGCAAGAAGTTCGTCTCGCTCTGCACCAACGCGCTGCTGCTCGAGAAGAAGCTCGACCTGTTCGAGCCCTCGCCCTACCTGTTCTTCTCGGTGCATCTCGACGGCCTGAAGGACCATCACGACAAGGCCGTGTCGCAGAAGGGCGTGTTCGACCGCGCCGTGTCCGCGATCAAGGCGGCGAAGGCGCGCGGCTTCACCGTCAACGTCAACGCCACCATCTTCGACGGCCATCCGGCCGAGGAGATCGCAAAATTCCTCGACCTCACCGTCGAGCTCGGTGTCGGCGTGTCGATGTCGCCCGGCTACGCCTATGAGCGCGCGCCGGACCAGGAGCACTTCCTCAACCGCACCAAGACCAAGAAGCTGTTCCGCGACGTCTTTGCGATGGGCAAGGGCAAGAAGTGGAATTTCATGCATTCCGGCCTGTTCCTCGACTTCCTCGCCGGCAACCAGGAATACGAGTGCACGCCGTGGGGCATGCCCGCGCGCAACATCTTCGGCTGGCAGAAGCCCTGCTACCTGCTCGGTGAAGGCTACGCAAAGACCTTCAAGGAGCTGATGGACACCACCGACTGGGAGACCTACGGCACCGGCAAGTACGAGAAGTGCGCCGACTGTATGGCCCATTGCGGCTACGAGCCGACGGCCGCGACCGCCGCTCTCAACAACCCGATCAAGGCGATGTGGGTGTCGCTGCGCGGCATCAGGACCTCGGGCCCGATGGCGCCGGAGATCGACATGTCGAAGCAGCGCCCGGCGCAGTACATCTTCTCCGCGGAAGTGCAGAAGCGCCTGTCGGAGATTCGCAAGGACGAGGCCCTCGCCGCCCAGGAGAAGGCGGCACGGAAGGCCTCGACTGCGGCGTAAGCGCGGACGACACCCTGAACAAGAAGGCCCGGCCGCCGTTGGCGACCGGGCCTTTTCATTTGCCTAACTCAAGCTTAACGAGAATCCAGGGACAAGGCACGCGGCCCGCATCCACTCCTCTCTTTTCTTTGCAGGACGAGGCCGGCTCGCCCCTCCAGCAAAAAAGTGAAAAACAACCCCATGCACAGTAGAAACGCGCCGACCGAACGGCACCACGCCGTACGGCTAAGCCATTGCGGCATCGCGCAGATCAGCGACAAACGGACAACGGGACGGCGATTCCGCAGCGCTGCACCGCGATTCGAGGCGCGCCGTCAATTCGAGCGCAATCGAAGGTCGGCCTCAATTTCGTATTTCACGAATTCCATTTGACGCGTCGGGCAAAACAGTGGCACTATGCCATCATCGAAAGTGGCACCGGCCAGCCCGTAGGCGACGCGCGCAATCCCTGCTTTCTCGAAAACCAACTTGCAGGCGAGCAGTACGATCGACGAATCGAGAGCCTGTCACAGCAATTATCGTGTCTCACTTGAGGGTGCAGTCCAGCGCAGCACTGTCACCGTAATTCCGTAATTCGACGACGGGCTGGCCCACTCCACGCCCAGCGCATAAGACATCCGCGCGCTCGCTTCCGGAAGCATCCGGCCCGTGGATGCACAGGTGCGAGTTCTGCAAACCTCTGCTTTCTTCTGCAAATCTCGACAAAATTACGCAGAACACTGCAGGGATTTGCATGCTGGAGGCCACTTCGCGACAGAGCATTGCGAAGCGTTTTGTTGCGAACTGTTGCAGTTTGTTGCGCGAAGCGCCGGTTTCTCCGTCACCGGCTGATAAGCCGCGCCTTGAGATTCGTCACACTCATCTGCCAATCCTGTAAATTCTTTGCGCCGCCTTCTTGCATCAGCTCTTGCGTCCCCGAGTCCTTAACGACCCGATCGACGGTTCTGACCGCCAACTGTATGAGGTCTCGATTTGCATCCTTTGAATGGAGCGCCGCCCATTCTTTGCATGGAGCAGGTAGATAACGTGACGGACTTCCCATCATCGCCGCAACCATTTCGGCGGCTGCCAAAGCGCGCGAAGCTCTCTCATCGTTGACAGGCGATACAGGGGTTAAAGCGGCGTCGAGAGCACTACGGATCAATTCCACACTGCCGTTAGGAACAATCTGGCCCAAGAGATCAGATGCATCATCGTTGGCAAGCGTATCAGCGGCCCAGCCACCGGCTGAGGCTGGGTCAGAGCATAGAATAACGGCACAGAAAGCAATCGGCACGGCAAAGCCGCTGAGCCACTTAGGCCTGGCCATACTATGCGGCTTCATAGTCGGAAATCAGTTCTTCTAGCAACTTGCGCTCTTCAGGAGTCTTTTCAGTTGGATCGTGCAGAACGTTGAGGACGAGATAATACTCGGTTTCGTTTTTTATCTGGCCTCGCTTCATGATCTTTGCGTAGCTTTTCGAATATCGCCTCCGCAATTCAGAGAGTGTGATAATGCCGCGACTTCGAAGCTGGGAGTCTAATTTCTCAACCTCCGCATGGTCAAAATGTAACGACATTTCCACGCAATCATTGATCGCTTGGCGGAGCCCATTGAAGGCCAACTTCATGCTCTTTTTCTCTAACGCTTCAAGGCTGGCTATGGGCTGTTTGTTCGGCGGCAAACCCTCAGCCTTGAGAAATCGCTCAGCATAAAATGAAAGAAACTCTTTCATCTTAGCATATTCCAATTCAGGTTCGTCTTGCATCCCAATCATCCGTCACTGCCCACGAGCCCCAGGCGAGTTGTCTGGCAAAGCTCCAAATAGGTTGATTGATTGTTGGATGTAGTACGATCTGAGCGGGTTTATATTCGATATGCCGTTGATCATGTTTCTTGATGTCCCACCCATGCTCTGCGCGCCGCCATGGAAGTCGATCAATTGTTGTTCTCGGGATTACGGTGACAGTGCACTTTATTATTCGCCATCACCGTCGCTCCGAGGCTTCGGTCCGCGTTTGGCCAGTCTCAGAGGTCGTCCCGCCAGTCGCTCGAGACGTGCCATGAAGCGATTGTTGCCGAGCGGCCGGCCGATGCTCTCCGCGGCGCGCAGGGATGCGAACAGATCGTCCTCCGGCGCGCTGTCGAGCAAATCGGCGAAACGCGGGAAGCGGTCCCTGATCGGCGCCAGCGCAGTTACCCCGTCGTCCTTGCCGCGCAAATGCGCGCGCGTGCTCGACCATCGCCAGTCCTGCGCCCGCGCGACGAGCCGGGCACGCACCGGATTGAGCGACACGTAGCGCAACGCCGCCGCGAGATGGTCTTCGTCCATGGCGACCGCGCCGAACCGGCCCTGCCAGAAATGCCCGGTGCGTTTGCGCCGCGCCTGGAGCGTGCCGGCATAGGACCGATGCACCCGCGCGAGTGCGCGGCGCAGCCCGTCCGCGTCGGACGGCACCAGGATGAGATGCACATGGTTCGGCATAAGGCACCACGCCCACACCTCGACCCCGGCCGCCCTGCAATTGGCTGCCAGCAGATCGCGATAGAGCGCATAGTCGCCATCCTCGAAGAACGTGCGGGCCCGGCCATTGCCACGCTGGGTGACATGGTGGGGATGACCGGGGATGACGACACGGGCAAGACGAGCCATGCCGCAGCATGACCGCGAAAGCGCGTGGTGTCAATTTAGTGCACTGTCACCGTAATACGCAGAGACGTTTGGCTATGATCCGATAGGCCGTCTGGCCATCCATACGAGCGATCTCGGCACATTCACGCTGAGCTATCTCGGGCAGACCGGCCAGATTACGCAGCGCCAATTGACTAATTCGACTATGTCGACGGTCTGGAGCTATCTGCCAAATAGCGGAGACCGGCGTCTCGCAAGTATCAGCAATGTCGGACTTTCGTCCGGACAGTTCTCGACGTATGGCTACTCCACGACCCCTGAGAACTTGATCAGTGCAATCAGCGAGACCAGCGAGAGCGGGACCGTCTATCCAAGTACGTTGACACAGACGGCGAGCTACAACAATCTCAATCAGCTCACCAATCTCTCTGGGCAAGCGCTGACGTTCGACGCTAACGGCAACCTCCTAGCAGACGGACAGCGCAATTATATTTGGGATGCCGAGAATCGCCTGATCAGGATCACCTATCCGGGACAGTCGGGCAAGCAAACCGAGCTCGCCTATGATGGATTGAGTCGGCGCACAGCCATATCGAGCACGCCCTTGAGCGGCGTCGCGACGACGACCTCATATTTGTGGTGTGGGAGCAGCATCTGTCAGGCACCAAGCAATGTCCCCACACGCGCTTACTACGCGGAGGGCGAGTTCCTTCCGGGTTCCTCGGCTCAATCCTACTACTATGGACCTGACCAGATCGGATCAACTCGACGCGTCTTTGCCACTACAGCGAGCGCGCCAGCCTTTGGATATGACCCTTATGGCCGCACCCTACAGGGTACAACGCCGCTCACTGACTTCAATTTCGCTGGCATGTTCTACAATGCGGATAGTGGTCTCTATCTCACGCAGTATCGCGCCTACGATCCGGTTGCCGGGCGATGGTTATCGCGCGATCCCATCGGCGAGTCGAGCGATGCGGTTGCGAATCTCTATAGCTATGCCGGTGGGAATCCGGTGAATGATGTAGACCTAGATGGTCTAGCGCCAAAGGACAAAACTTTTGGTTTGCCTCCTGATTTTTGGAAATGGTATCATCGCAAGTGGAAGAGACCGGGGGATCCTGACATGGAGACCCCGGAAGATACGAAAGAGCCCTATGAGGAGTGGTGCAGACAAGGTCGCCCGGGGCCCGACAATAAGGGTGGACGGGGGTTCAGATTTGCCCCGCCTCCTATAATTCCGATGCCCGGACCGCGGCCGGGTACGCCTCCAGGGGGTGGTGGTCCCTTGATGCCCATCCCGATGCCTGTCTTTTAGGGGGATCAATGCTTTGTGTTCTGCAAATTAAGGGCACTTCCCTCAAGGCGGGGATCTCCACGCGCTTTGCGAACTCTTTTTACCGAGCGGACGTGTCAGACGATGGAGATGAACTATTGTTCTATGATGTCGCCAGCGCGACAAGCAGCACTGAGCTCGCGGAACAAATAAAACAGTTTATAGCCCAAAACAAAGACGGGCTCATCGGCGCACTTGAGTGCCGGGAACAAGTACAGCTGATGAATCTTGATGTTGGGATCTTTATGGATGAGGTTCTATCAAGAACCGCCGCCTTCGACAGAGAGCTTATTGCAATGCTCGCAGAGTTCGGGATATCCGTTTCGATCTCGGCCTATCAGAGCAGGCCGTAGTCCACTGAAGCTCAAGGATTGCGTCGACGTGATGTCGACTGAGGGCAGCTCTGATAGCGACGCGAAAAATTCGCCTGACCTCAGGTTCAAGATCAGTCACTCTTCATTGGTCATAACCCGCATATGAGCTTATCAGCCGGATTGGGCGCAGCCGGTTGAACCCTCGCTGAGCGCCAGCGCCACTTCTATCAAGCGGAATCAATAGCAGCTGCCGACTAAGAAATTGCGAGAGGGTTCGCAGCCTCCTCAGTATCACCGCGCAGTCCACCGCGCGTCACCGTAATTACCACCATAATTACATCGCCACCGGTGCCGTAACTTCGTTCTCTACGGGGCAGCTGTGATGGTAACATTGAGTGCGCTGCGGGCGCATCCCTTGGCGCCAATCTTCGTCCTCATCCTGGGCAAGGCGAGGAACATGGTGAAACTATCGCTTGAACAAGAATATCGCTCGCAAGGAGAATATCGTCGGCGCGCCGCTTTGGGCGACACGGAAGCCTTGTTCCATCTGGCTTGGGATTATTTCAAAGGGCGGTTGGTTTCGAAAGACGTCCCAATGGCCATGGCATTGCTTCGTCAGTTGGAAGAGAAGTCGCCTGAGTGGGCACGCTTTAACATCGCGAAAATGAAATATCTTGAGGGGGATGCATCCTTAAGAGACGACATCAAGGCCGATTGCGACGCCGGGTATGGCCCTGCGCTTTATCTGATGGCGGCGGATTTGGCCAGGAACGGAGGCGAGATAAACAAGAGCGAAGCCCTTCGCTACTTTCGGGCAGCGGCGCAAAGTGGTCACATACCATCCAAGGTTTTGTCATGGAGGCTTTCCGAACTCGGCTTCTGGCGACGTTTTGCAACAGTATTCCCGATATTGTGGACGGCGCTTCGGTTCGTTGCGATCAGCATGCGCAATTTGAATGATGTGCGTGTGGTGACGTAACAGGAGTGGCTGACGATTCGGCGCGGCGGATAGGAACCACCATTACGGTGACCGGGGCCTATTCTTTTGTTAGTTTGGTGTCACCGCAAAGATCATGCGTCGCGCACCCCTTGATAGCCAGCCGCTTTAACAAGCTTGCGATCGAAAGTGACGAAACCCTCGCAGGGTCGGGATCGATTGCGGTGCGATTGCGGTGCACTTTATTCGCCATCACGGTCGCTCCTAGGCTTCGGTCCGCGTTTGGCTGGTCTCAGAGGTCGCCCCGCCAGTCGCTCGAGGCGTGCCATGAAGCGATCGTTGCCGAGCGGCCGGCCGATGCTCTCAGCGGCGCGCAGCGATGCGAACAGATCGTCCTCCGGCACGCTGTCGAGCAGATCGGCGAAACGCGGAAAGCGGTCCCTGATCGGTGCCAGCGCAGTTACCCCGTCGTCCTTGCCGCGCAAATGTGCGCGCGTGCTCGACCATCGCAGTCCTGCACTGGGTTGAGCGACACGTAGCGCAGCGCCGCCGCGAGATGGTCCTCATCCATCGCGACCGCGCCGAACCGGCCCTGCCAAAAATGCCCCCGTGCGTTTGCGCCGCGCCTGAAGTGTGCCGGCATAGGACCGATGCACGCGCGCAAGTGCGCGGCGCAGCCCGTCGGCGTCGGACGGCACCAGGATGAGATGCACATGGTTCGGCATCAGGCACCACGCCCACATCTCGACCCCGGCCGCCCTGCAATTGGCGGCGAGCAGATCGCGATAGAGCGCATAGTCGCCATCCTCGAAGAACGTGCGGGCCCGGCCATTGCCACGCTGGGTGACATGGCTGAGCGCGAGCCACTTCTATCAAGTAGAAGCAATGCCCAACATTTGTCTAGGCCCGATCGCCCATGGCGATCGGGCCTTTTGTTAGTTCGGTGTCACCGCAATGATCATGCGTCGCGCACCCCCTGATGGCCAGCGGCTTTCGCCGCTTTAACAAGCTTGCGATCGAACGTGACGAACCCCTCGCAATGTCCGGTTCGTGTCAGATGCAGCGCATCTGCGAAATCCATTTCCTTCTCGGCGAGGTCTAGTGCCTCCGCGACCGTCGCGCCATCCTCGACCCTCACGGTTGGAAGCCCCGCGAAGACGCGAAGCGCACGCGCGACGTTCGCAGCCTGATACCCGTAGGCGCTTCGCAGCACCCATTCGACTTCGAGAATGATCGTGATGGCGACGAAGACCGACTCGCCGTCGATCAAGGCGCGGGCACGTGCCGACTGTTGGGCATGGTCCCCGGTCAGGTAGCGGACGATCAGGTTGGTATCAATCGCGAGCATGCCGGCGCCTGGCTTCCGCAAGCACGCCTGCGTCCATCTCTTCCAGCGTCTTCGGCTTGCCCCTGTAGGCGAGTACGCCGAATACGTCCTCCGGCCGCGTCTCGGCAAAGGCCGGCGCTGGCTTCAGCAGCACGCCCTCCGGTGTTTCCTCAACCGTGAGCCGCGTTCCCGCCTTCCATTCCCGCCGCTGACGAATGGCGCTGGGCAGGATGACCTGTCCCTTCGTGGAAACGGTGGTGGTGAGCTTTTCCGCGCCAGCCATTGGCCTGACCTTCCGATGTAAGACAAAGGTAAGATAGGCGCAGACGGGCTCACGTTCAATGGGTTCGCCCCGCCCGCTAGGCACTCAAAGAATGAGGCCCGGCGCCAATGGCGACCGGGCCCTTATTGTCAGCATTCTCAGCTCGACGAAGCCGCTCAGGCCGCTCTCGAGACCAGGACCTCGCTGCCTGTCAGTTCGGTGCCGATCAGGAAGTCGCGGCAGCCGCGCAAGCTGCGGAGCGCGCGGTTGAAGTCGAGGCCGGTCGAGACCAGCGCATGGAGCGTCGCGGGATTGCGCACGATGCCGCGCAGGACGGCGGCGAGGTCGATCTGGCCGTTCGGCTTGATGGCAGCGCGGGCCAGCGCCGGCAGTGCGCGGTGGGCGGGATCGCTGATGACGCGGACCGCGGCAAAGGGCAGCCCGGCTTCCGCAGCGTAGGCGGCCGCGATGTGGCTTTCCATGTCGACGGCCGAGGCGCCGGTCTCGGAATGCAGCGCCGCCTTGCAGGTGCTGCCCGTGACCACTTCCTCGGCACCGGCAAGGCTGCCGCGCACGACCCGGCGACGGCCGGAGGTCAGCTTGTCGATGAGGTCGTCGCTGAGCGACAGGCCGGCGCCCCAGCGGGCATCGCCCGAGAGCACCTCGGTCGCCACCACGACGTCGCCGGAACGCAGCGTCGGGTCGAGCCCGCCGGCCACGCCGAACGAGATCACACCGCGAATCGTCTCGGGATCCACCACCGTCAGAAGCGCCCGCAACTGAGTCGGGCTGCTGGACGAGCAGATGACAGCCATTCCTGGCCCGGCAGCAATGCGGGCCTCCTGAACCAAACCGGTCACGATCAATATCGGCCGCGGATCAATGGCATTGCCCGCGGTAACATAGTCCCCCGTCCCCAAAGTCACATTCCGACCCCTACCACCCTGCTGTTGGTGCTCCGCAAGTTCCGGTACCGCGCCAGCGCCCATAGCGGGAAGAACTTTGGATAACCATGGTACCGCAGATAGAACACGCGGGGGAAGCCTGTGGCGGTGTAGCGGCTCTCGTCCCACAGTCCTTTTTCGTTCTGTGTTGCAATCAGGTACTCCACTCCGCGAGCGACGGCCGGGTGATCAACCTCGCCAGCAGCCATCAGAGCAAGCAAGGCCCATGCAGTTTGCGAGGCGGTCGAGGGAGCGGGTTCCCAGCCCTTGTAGTCCAGCCGGTAGCTGACCGCGTCCTCGCCCCAGCCGCCGTCCTTGTTCTGAATCGAGGCCAGCCAGCCGGCCGCCTTGCGCATCATGGGATCGTTGCGATCGACGCCGGCCATGTTGAGGGCACAGAGCACCGACCAGGTTCCATAGATGAAGTTCATGCCCCAGCGGCCGTACCAGGAGCCTTCCGGATGCTGGGTCTTGCGCAGATAGGCCACGCCGTCGGCCACATGCTTGCTGGTCTTCTCGGTCTCGCCGAGCTGCGCCAGCATCGAGATGCAGCGCGCCGTGACGTCCTCTGTCGGCGGATCGAGCAGCGCGCCGTGGTCCGAGAACGGGATGTTGTTCAGATAATATTCGAGGTTGTTGACGTCGAACGCCGCCCAGCCGCCGTCGTCGCTCTGCATGCCCTCGATCCACTCCCGGCCGCGGTCGATCGCCGCGTCATAGCCGGTCACGCCGTGTTCCCGGCGCATGCGGTCCATCGACATCACCACCACGGCGGTGTCGTCGAGATCGGGGTAATGGGCATTGTTGTACTGAAACGCCCAGCCGCCCGGACGCACGTCGGGGCGCTTCACCGCCCAGTCGCCCTTCACCTCGAGCTCCTGCTTCGGGATCAGCCAATCGAGGCCCTGCTTGGCCGCAGGCACCGCCTTGTCGCCGCCGGCTTCCAGCAGCGCGTGCGCGGTCAGCGTCGTGTCCCAGATCGGAGAGACGCAGGGCTGGCAGTAGGCCTCGTCGTCCTTGATCACGAGCAGCTTGTCGATGCCCCGGCGCGTGATCGCGCGTGGCGGGAAGTTCTCGTCCTTGCCGAGCGCATCGTACATCATGACGATGTTGGCCATGGGCGGATAGATCGCGCCCATGCCGTCCTCGCCGTTGAGCCGCTCTTCGGTGAAGGCGAGCGCGGCATCGATCGCGCGCTGGCGCAGGCGCTTCGGAAACATCGGCTCGACGACACGCAAGACGGCATCGAGCGAACGAAACAGCAGGAACCAGGCCATGCTCTGGTGCGGCGCCTTGGCGGTCATGCCGATCGAGCGCGGATCCTGGAGGAACAATTCGTCGATGCCGACGCCCTTCGGATTCTTCGCCAGCGGCTTCAGCGCGGCGATGACCATCAGCGGCACCATGGTGGTGCGCGCCCAGTAGGAAATCTTGTTGAGGTGGAACGGCGACCAGAACGGCAGCAGCATGATCTCGATCGGCAGCACCGGCACCGCGCGCCATGTCACGACGCCGAACGTCGCCAGCAGGAAGCGGGTGAAGACGTTGCTGTGGATCGCACCGCCGTGCGCGTGGATCGCCTCGCGCGCGCGCAGCATGTGCGGCGCGTCCACGGAATCGCCGATCATCTTCAGCGCGAAATAGGCCTTCACGCTGGCGCTCATGTCGAACGCGCCGTCATGCACCAGCGGCCAGCCGCCATGGGCACCCTGGACGCGGCGCAGATAGTTGCCAATCTTGGCCTCGAGCGCGGTGTCGACCGGCTCTGCGAGATAATGGCGCAGCAGGACGTATTCGGCCGGGATCGTGCAGTCGGCCTCGAGCTCGAACACCCAATGGCCGTCGGGTTGCTGTAAGCCGAGCACGCCTTGCGTGGCTGACGCGATGCTCGATTCCAGAGTGCTCGATTCCAAAGCTTCGCGGCTGGTCGCGTTCACGGAATCCATGTCGCTCGATTGCTCCGATAGTCGATTGAAAATGACGGGGACATTGCCCGTCAGGGCCGCTTTTCAAAATCCTTTGGCGGCCAAAACCAGATCGGCGGCGCGATCACCGGACCGGACCGATCCCTCGATCGTTGCCGGCAATCCCGTAGCAGTCCAGTCGCCGGCAAGGAACAGGTTTTTCAGCGCGGTGACCGGCCCAGGACGCAGGGCATTCTGCGCCGGCGTGGCCGCAAATGTGGCACGGCGCTCGCGCACGATCTGCCACGGAGGAAGTTGAGCTGGCAGCTCGCCGGACACGCCGCTCGCCTCGCAGACGTCGTTCCAGATCGCCTGCGCGAGTTCCTCGCGCGGCATGTCGACGAGACGGTCGCCATTGCTGATGGTGACGGAGAGTCGGTTCGGAAACGCAAACAGCCATTCCACGATGCCGCCGATCACGCCGAGGATCGGCGCCGAGCCCGGCGGCGGCTCAACGCGGAAATGCGCATTTACGATGGCGCGGAATTCGGTCGGCGCCGTCAGGCCCGGCAGCAGGCTCGTCGCCGCGCGCGGCGGCACCGCCATCACGATCACATCGCCCGCAGCGAGCTGGACCACATCCTCGCCGCCGAAATTCAGCGCACCGACTTTGCCGTCATTGGTGACGAAAGAACGCAGCTCATGGCCGAGCTGAACGGTATGGCCGCGCTCAGCCAAAAATTTCACGGCAGGCTCGATCAACACAGCGCTGAGGCCGTCGCGCGCGATCAACGGACGGCAAGCCTGCCCGCCCGCCAGCAGCGTCTCGCGCACGATCGCGCCGGCAAGCCCGGCCGAACCCTCGGGCGGATCGACATTGAGCGCCGCGAGCAGCAGCGGCTGCACCAGGCGCTGATAGAGGATGCCTTCGCAGGGAATGGACTTGCCGACCAGCGTCTGTTCCGATGCCCAGATCAGCGGCGCCAGCTTGAGATAATCGGTGAGCCCGGTGTCAGGCACGCGGCGGCTCTCATCGAGCACCCAGGTCGGCAACCGGCCGGCGCCGAGATCGATCTGCCAACGCTGCCCGGTCTTGATGTCGACGAAGGGAAACTGCGCGGTTTCGGGCCCGACCAGGCCCGCCTCGGTGCCGATCGAGCGCGCATAGGCGCGCGCGTGGCTATTGCCCGACAGCAGCAGATGATTGCCGTTGTCGATCATGAGATTGGTGGCGCCGTCGAAATAGGAGCGGCAGCGGCCGCCGGCCTGGTGTGTCGCTTCGTGCACGGCGACCTTGAAGCCGGCATTGGCGAGCCGCACGGCTGCGGAGAGGCCGGAAATTCCGGCACCGATGATGTGAGCTGTGTTTTGCATCAGATGAAAGCGTAGCGGAACAGGATCGCGAAGCGTGTGACCTTCGACACACGCACCGGCTCGCGCGGCGCATTGAAGCCGCGCGCGATCAAGAGGTCCAGAATGGCGTGATAGTACTTCGACATGATCCGGGGCGCGCGCACCGTGCGGCGCTTGTTGCGGTTCATGATCTCGTCCGACTTCTCGAAATGCATTTTCGCGCGCTGCGTCAGCGGCAGACAGACCTTTGGCAGCGCGCGCTCGGCGATCACGCGATTCGGATCGTTGGACGTGATGCCGGCATGCAGCAGCGCCTCGCGCGGCAGATAGAGCCGGCCGAGCGTTGCGTCCTCGTCGATGTCGCGCAGGATGTTGGTGAGCTGCAGCGCGCGGCCGAGATGGTAAGCGAGCTCGATGCCGTCTTGCTCGGGCAGGCCGAACACCCGCACGGACAACCGTCCGACCGCGCTCGCGACACGATCGCAATAGAGATCGAGCGTCGCCATGTCGGGCGCGCGGATGTCCTGCGGTACATCCATCTCCATGCCGTCGACGATGGCGAGGAAATCCTCCCGCTTCAGGCCGAAGGTCCTCACGGAGCCGACATAGTCGGCAAGCCGCGGCGGCGGATTGCCCTGGTAGAGCGCATCGATGT